>JADJUE010000001.1 GCA_016710785.1 Candidatus Epilinea brevis
ATGAGGCCGCCCTCCGCGAGGGTGCAGTCGCCGTTGTTGCCGCCGGTGAAGCAGCTGCCGGGCACGCCCACCAGACCAGGGGCAGCTGCAACACCCATCGCGCGCGCCGGTAGCGTTGCCCACGCCGGAGTTGAGGAAGGCGAATCCCACCCCGCAGGCAAGTCGCCCGGCGCGGTGTATCTGAAGTGGCTCGGGCTCATTGCGGTGGGCCGCGTCCTGGAGCCAGGAACTGCGGCGGGGGATGGTGGTGGCGGCGGGGGCGTGGGCAGGCAGTTGAGGGGGTCTGCCCGGTGTTGGTGGCTTCGCGGGTATGGTTGATGGAACCTGGCCCACGTGAACTGCGAGTAAGGGCCAGCCGGTGTTCCGGCAGTTGCGGCGACCGTCCCAAGGGCTCGGCGCCGGCCTCGGTCACGCCGATGTCGGTGCTCGAAAGGCCGCTGGTCGCTCCACCCACCGCCACGGAAAGCCGCCTTCGTAGCTGAGGTGAACTGGATCACGACATTGGCCGGGCTCACCAGCGCCAGGCCGTCGGGGCTGCCGTTCTGCAGGCCGTTCGCGGCCAGGCCGAAGTTCAGGGTCCCACAGCTCTGGCCGTTGCTGGCGTGCGGGCCCGGCCAGGTTGATGGTGCCACTGGGCGCCGCCGGTGCCGGCGTACAGCACCACCGTCCAACCGGTCAGACCGGTGCTCGTGGGGCCGCGATCTCGACGCCTTCGTCGGCGTCGGTGCGAAAAAGGTCGGCACGCAGCCTGCTGATGAACACCGACCGCGCAGCGGTCAGATCGCGCGTGAAGCCCACAGCAGGATGGCGCCCAGACAGGCCAGTGCGCGGCAGACGGCGCACGATGGTGTGCAGGCGAGAAGGTTCCCTGGGAGCATGGCGGAAACACCATGACGACCGGAGCACCGGGCGCCATCACCCCGTATTAACGGTATTGCTGCGGCTGCGGATGCGGGGGCGGGCGTTAACTTAAACGGGAGAGCCTGCGGATCCTGATCCCGCGGCCAGCATCAGGGCAAGGCGCCACGTTCTCGTTCCAAGGGGTGTAAACTGTCCATGGCGAAGCGTCGGACCATGCCGTCCAAGAAGAAGACCTGGTAGCTGCCGTATCACGGTCGCCGTCGTCAGGTCGGCCTTGTCCAGCCCGCCTACGACCTGCACCGACCAGCAGGCGGCGGTCGCAGACGGCCCGCGGCTCCACCGGCGTCAGGCGACCGGAAGCAGGGCGCGATGCGGCAGCGGCCCGGGCCGCCGGGGCCGGAGGGCGTCGCTGTCGGCCGCGGCCCGGATGGTCGGCCGCGTGGGGCTGCCATCACAGGGCGCCACTCTGCAACGGCGCTGGGTGGGGCGGGGCAGGCATTCACGGATTCCTTGGCACAGTCCATGATGAAGCGCCATTCGCCACCGCCGCCAAGGCCCGACACGCAGCTCTCGCGGCACGTTCTGAACTGATGCCCCGTTCCTTGCAGCTCGAACCATTATGATGCGGCTGCTGTCATCGGTGAACTGCATGCGCACCGTGCCGCCGCGATGGGTGACGCCACAGAAGCGTATGACGGTGTCGTCGGCGAGGGGACCGGGGACGGGGCGGGTGGCAGGGGGCGGGCCAGGCGGCGCTGCGCGAGCACCCCGGGGAGCGCTGAACCCCTGCTCAGACCGACAGCAACCAGGGCGGCTAGGGCGACTCCAGAGACAAAGACTCAACACGCATCGAGGATCGGATGGACATCACAGGCTCACGCAGGAATACCGCGGCGCCCGGCGCTCCGGCGGCACTTGTTCACAACTCAGGCTGGCGCTGGATTCGGGTCTGAAGACCGGCGGCCGCCTGTCTGGCGGCCTGCGGATCCGAGACGGTAGCGATTCATCGCATGGGGAGGTGCGGTGCCCCGTGCGGGACATGCCGCCGAACGATAACCCACCTGCGGCAAAGGGCTAGCGGCTGTTTGCGGCAAACGGGTCGGCTTAGGTAGACGATGGCCGAGGCCGCCCACCCCAGAACTCCCTGAAGCGGTACCGCCATTACGCCTCCCGAAGGGGAGGACCGCCATCCTCCTTCCCAGCGGGGAGGTCGGGAGGGGGGCCACAGTGGCTGCTCTCTCCTCGCGTCACCCCCGCCGGATGCCGCAGGTACACGAACCAGCGTACACCAGGCTCACCAACAGGCCGCCGCCCACCATGTTGCCCAAGGTCGCCGGGCAGCAGGACGCCGCTCGGAAAGCCCCCAGCTCATATCCACGAAGGCTTCCTGAGCGTTGCCGATGCCGCTCAGAAGGCCGCCGGCGCCAGGTCGCGGGTCAAGAGGCCACGGGCACCAGGTACAGGTCTGCGATGGTAATGCTTTCGAAACCCGGCGGCCACGAAGGCGGGCTACGGGCGGCACCACGGCCAGTACGCGATCGGTGGTGGAGCGCGCCGAGTAAGCTCTCAGCCAGATCGCCAGGCAGACCACGGCGTTGCCCAGAATGTGCCCAGGACGAAGGTGGCCAGGAAGTTCCTGGCCGTACGGCCTGCGCCGTGGGCTACTTGCGCCGCGCCCACCGCCCCGCGCCCGAAGCCGTAATGCCCAGCGCCGAAGGTCAGGCGGCCGTGCCGAGAGCGCCCACAGCGTTGCCCACGATCACCAGAGCTCCAGTTGCGCAGCAGCCGCCGCGTGGACACCGCTGCCCCACCCAGCTTGGGCGGGATGATCAGCACGTTGCCGGTGAACAGCTCAGCTCCGCCCACCACCACCAGGATCAGCCCCAGGCTGAAGACCAGACCGATCAGCACCCGCGCCAGGCCGAATAGCAATCCGGCCGACTCCGGCTGCGGCCACGGTGTCAAACACCCCGCACCCAGAGCGATGTTGCGCCCCGCCCAACACGGCCAGGACGAAGGTGACGTCGGTCGGCAGCGCGGCCTTGCGAATGCCCAGCCCCTGAGCGCGCTGGGCCATCTGCGGCGGCAGGAGGGCGTCGAGGGTGCGGGGTTTGTCACGGCATTTCCGGCGATGAGGGGGATTCACGTGGCGTAGCGTCAGGTCGCGCGCATGGTAGCGCCAGGCGCGGGCGGGGGGCGGCGAGGCAAGCCCGTTGCCCATCCCCTTTCACTCGCTCTCCTCGGAAAGCAAAATCATCTTGACCCCGGCGCCGCACCGCGCATACTGTGGCCGACGATCCTGTGATTCCCGGTTGCGGTCTGTACGCGGCCGGGATCGCCGGATCTGATTCTTCAGACCGCCAAGGAGCGCGAGCGTGACTGGCGAAACATCGTGCCGATAGCGGTGCCGACACCCGCTTCTCCCGGTCCGCGGACCGGGGCCTCGGTCGGTGGTGGCGGACCTCGCCCTTCCGCGGCGCCCTGATGCCCATGCCGTACAAAAGCAGCGCGAGTTCGGCTACGTCGACGGCAGGCCGTTCCCCTGTTGGCGGACATCTTGAACCTTCGGTGGCCGACGTGCACGGTGTCGTCACCCCACCGCGACTTCCGTGATACCCCGCCGAGGGGACCGGTGGTGCGCTCTTGCCGCGCCGAGGCCTGCCAGGCCGTCGGGTCGGAAGCGCTGGCTGAGCATGCCGAGTGGACTCTGCCTTGGGCGGAGCGGCGGCGGCCTGGGAGTCAATGAGGTCTACTGTCTGGGCAACTGTGCTCCTGGGACCGTCGGTGACCATCGACGGACCGGCTGCACGCCGGCATGGACGCCGTTCGCCTGAGCGCTACTGGCCGAGGCCCTGGGCGGCGAGCAGGAGGCGCGGCGCGCGGCGGGAGGCAGCCTCGGCGTGAGCGCCGTCACCGTCGTCCGGCGCGGACGCCGCCGCCCGCTCCGGTGGGCGCCGACAAGGTCGCGCAGCCCTGGCCCAGGCGACCGCGGCCTCCGGCCGCTTGGTCAACATCGTCCGCAACGGCTCCCGGGGCATGCTGTGGCTGGAGCCACTGGTGGAGGTGGCGACTCCGCCGCCGGACGGTGGTGGCCTATGGCCCGGTGAGTCCTGAGACCTGCCCGGCCTCCTGGACGCCGGCCTGCTGGACGGCGGCGCGCATCCTCCGGCTGGGGCCGACCGAGGACCTGCCCTGGATGCGCGGCCAGCAGCGGGTCACCTTCGCCCGCGTGGGCCTGGACGATCCCCCTGTCCCCTGGCGGCCTACGAGGCCCAGGGCGGCTGGGCCGGCCCGCGCCGGGCCTTGGCGATGGCGCCCGTGGACGTGGTTAAAGAGGTCACCGATTCCGGCCTGCGCGGTCGCGGCGGTGCCGGATTCCCCGCCGGCATCAAGTGGAACACCGTCGCGCGCAGCAACCCGCGGGCCTCAAATTCGTCTGCGCCAACGCCGACGAGGGCGACAGCGGCACCTTCGCCGACCGCATGCTGATGGAGGGCGACCCCTTCAGCCTCATCGAGGGCATGGCCATCTGTGCCCACGCCGTGGGGGCCAGTGAGGGCTACATCTACCTGCGTTCGGAGTATCCGGACGCCATCGCGGTGATGGGTGAGGCCCTGGAGCGGGCGCGTGCGGCCGGCTGGCTGGGCGCGAGCGTCGCCGGCTCAGGGATGGCCTTCGACATCTTCCTGCGCGAGGGCGCCGGCTCTACATCTGCGGCGAGGAGACGGCGATGCTGGAGAGCCTGGAGGGCAAACGCGGCGTCGTGCGCGCCAAGCCGCCGCTGCCGGCCATCGAGGGGCTCTTCCGGGCGGCCGACTGTGGTCAACAATGTGCTGACCTTGGCGACGGTACCGGCCATCCTCGCCGATGGCGCCGCGGCCTACCAGGCCCTGGGCATGGGCCGCTCGCGCGGCACGCAGGTGTTCCAGCTGGGCGGCAACGTGAAGCAGGGCGGTATCGTCGAGCGGGCCTTCGGCGTGACCCTGCGCGAGCTGGTGGAGGGTTACGGCGGCGGCACCTTCAGCGGCCGGCCCCTGCGCGCCCTGCAGGTGGGCGGGCCCCTGGGCGCCCACCTGCCGGCCGACGGCCTGGACCTGCCCAATGGACTACGAGGCCCTCGCCGCCGCCAAGGCCCTCTTGGGCCACGGCGGCGTGGTGCTCTTCGACGACACGGTTGACATGGCCCGGCAGGCACGCTTCGCCATGGCCTTCTGCGCCGAGGAATCCTGCGGCAAGTGCACCCCTTGCCGCATCGGCGCCGTGCGCGGCGTCGAGGTGCTGGACCGCATCATCGCCGGCGAGGACCGCGAGGCCAACCTCCATCCTCCTCAGCGACCTCTGCGAGGTGATGACCGACGGCTCGCTCTGCGCCATGGGCGGCCTGACACCCCCTGCCGGTACGCTCGGCCCTGGCCCATTTCGGCGCGGACCTGCCGCAAAAATGAAAGCCGCGCTCAGCCAAAGTTTCGGGTTTGGCGGGTGTGCTTCCGCGCGACTGTGCGCGCTTCGCTGGGTCATGCCCAGGCGGGGCTCCGCCGACCACTGAGGAAGAAACGCCATGATCATGAACCCCCTGCGCGAACGCGACCTGGGCACGCCGGCCCGCAAGGGCGAGGCGACGGTGCAGCTGACCATCGACGGCCAGCCGATCGCCGTGGCGGCCGGCACCTCCATCGTGCGTGCCGCCGCCCTGGCGGGCGTGGAGGTGCCCAAGCTCTGCGCCACCGACAGCCTGGAGGCCTTTGGCTCCTGCCGCCTCTGCCTGGTGGAGATCGAGGGCCGCGGCGGCACGCCGGCTTCCTGCACCACGCCGGTGGCTCCGGGCATGGTGGTGCGCACCCAGAGCGACAAGCTGGCGGCTGCGCCGCGGGGTGATGGAGCTGTACATCTCCGACCATCCGCTTGACTGCCTCACCTGCGCCGCCAACGGCGACTGCGAGCTGCAGGACATGGCCGGCGCGGTGGGCCTGCGCGATGTGCGCTACGGCTTCGACGGCGAGAACCACCTGGGCCAGGCGGTGGACGACAGCAACCCCTACTTCGCGTTCGACGAGAGCAAGTGCATCGTCTGCAACCGCTGCGTGCGCGCCTGCGAAGAGCAGCAGGGCACGTTCGCCTTGACCATCCAAGGCCGCGGCTTCGACAGCAAGGTGCCCGGCCCGGGCAGCTTCTTCTTCGACTCGGATTGCGTCAGCTGCGGCGCCTGCGTGCAGGCCTGCCCCCACGGCCACCCTCTCGGAGAAGAGCCTCATCCAGCTGGGCCAGCCGCGACGGGTGGTGGAAACCACCTGCGCCTACTGCGGCGTGGGCTGTTCCTTCCGCGCCGAGATGCAGGGCGAGACGGTCGTGCGCATGGTGCCTTCCAAGGGCGGCGGGGCCAACGAGGGCCATTCCTGCGTCAAGGGCCGCTTCGCCTGGGGCTATGCCACGCATGCCGAACGGCAGACCAAGCCGATGCTGCGCGACAGCATCGACGAGCCCTGGCGGGCGGTGAGTTGGGAGGAGGCCATCGCCCACACGGCGACGCGGCTGCAGGAGATCCAGGCGCGCTACGGGCGAGGGGCCATCGGCGGCATCACCTCCTCGCGCTGCACCAACGAAGAGGTCTTCGTGGTGCAGAAGATGGTGCGGGCGGCCTTTGGCAACAACAACGTGGACACCTGCGCCCGGGTCTGCCATTCGCCCACGGGCTACGGGCTCAAGACCACCTTCGGCACCTCGGCGGGCACACAGGACTTCAAGTCGGTGGAAGCGGCCGACGTCATCCTGCTGATCGGCGCCAACCCCACCGCGGCCCATCCGGTGTTCGCCTCGCGGATGAAGCAGCGCCTGCGCGAAGGGGCGCGGCTGATCGTGCTGGACCCGCGACGCATCGAGCTGGTGCGCACGCCGCACATCGCGGCCGAGCATCACCTGCAACTGAGACCGGGCACCAATGTGGCGGTGATCAACGCGATGGCCCATGTCATCGTCACCGAGGAGCTGGTGGACCAGAGCTTCATCGACGCCCGCTGCGAGACGGACAGCTTCGAGCATTGGGCCAGCTTCATCAGCCGGCCGGAGCACAGCCCGGAGGCCACGGCGGACCATACGGGGGTGCCGGCGGACCTGCTGCGCCAGGCGGCGCGGCTCTACGCCACGGGCGGCAACGCCGCGATCTACTACGGCCTGGGGGTAACAGAGCACAGTCAGGGCTCGACGATGGTCATGGGCATGGCCAACCTGGCCATGGCCACAGGGAACATCGGCCGCGATGGCGTGGGCGTCAACCCGCTGCGTGGCCAGAACAACGTGCAGGGCGCCTGCGACATGGGCTCCTTCCCGCACGAGTTCTCGGGCTACCGCCATGTGTCGGACGATGCCACGCGCGAGATGTTCGCCTCGCTGTGGGGCACGGAACTGAGCGCTCTGCCGGGCCTGCGCATCCCCAACATGCTGGACGCGGCGGTGGGCGGCGAGTTCAAGGGCCTCTTTGTGCAGGGCGAGGACATCGCCCAGTCGGACCCGAACACGGCCCATGTGACGGCGGCCCTGAAGGCCATGGAGCTGGTCATCGTGCAGGACCTCTTCCTCAACGAGACGGCCCGCTACGCCCATGTCTTCTTCCCCGGCACCTCCTTCCTGGAGAAGGACGGTACCTTCACCAACGCCGAGCGGCGCATCAACCGCGTGCGCCCGGCGATGCAGAGCCAGACGGGCAAGCAGGAATGGCAGGTGGTGGCTGAGCTTTCGGCCGCCTTGGGTTATCCGATGCATTATGACAATGCTTCGGCGATCATGGACGAGATCGCCGCGCTCACGCCCACCTTCCGCGGCGTCTCCTTCGCCAGTCTGGACGCCGAAGGCAGCATGCAATGGCCGGTGAACGCGGCGGCGCCGCATGGCACGCCGATCATGCATGTACAGGGTTTCGTGCGCGGCAAGGGCCACTTCATCGAGACGCCCTTCGTGCCCACGGAGGAGCGCTCGACGCGGCGCTTCCCGCTGCTGCTGACGACGGGACGCATCCTCAGCCAGTACAACGTGGGCGCCCAGACGCGGCGCACGGCCAACGTGGTATGGCACGAGGCGGACGTGTTGGAGATCCACCCGGCTGACGCGGAGCTGCGGGGCATCCAGGACGGCGACGCGGTGCGGCTGGCCAGCCGCGTTGGCGACACCACGCTCCCGGCGCAGATCACGGACCGGGTGCCGCCGGGCGTGGTCTACACCACCTTCCACCATCCCGAGACGGGCGCCAACATGGTGACGACCGATTTCAGCGACTGGGCGACGAACTGCCCGGAGTACAAGGTGACGGCGGTGGAGGTGACGCCGGCGCGGGCGACGGTGGCGGCCATGGCGGGAGCCGACGGCCACGGCTCAGCCTACCACCACGACAGCCGCCTCGACGCCCTGGCGCGCATGGCCAACCACATCGCGGCCCAGTTCCCGCAGATGGGCGACGGCGAGGCGGCAGACCAGGTGGCGGCGCATATCAAGAGCTTCTGGGAAGCGGACATGCGCGCCGACCTGCTGGATCTGGCCGGGCGCGAGCCGGGCAAGCTGGAGTCGCGGGCGCGGTTGGCGGTGGCGCGGCTAGGGGCGGAGCGGGTGGCGGCGGACTGAGGGGAGTTCCAGGAGGCCGTGAGCGGCTCAGGCGGTTCTCCGGCCCTCATGGACGACAGCTACGATCTCCTCCTGCGTCATACCGAGATCAAGGCCTTGGACGTCGAGTGGCGAGCCGGTCTTCTCGGCCAGGCGAAGCACGAACACGTTCCCGTCGCGGCGGCGGATGCGCACCTCTCCATCCCGACGGGCTTGTTCCAGAAGCGCAGCCAGGTGCTGTCTCGCTTCTGAGTAGGTGAACTCCATCATGGTCGCAGCTCCAGGATCTCAATTCCAGCAACTCGGGCGGCTCGCTGAAGGCCCTTGTCCAGCGTGAGCAACGGAGCCTTCTGCGCCAACGCGCAGGCGATGAGGTACGCGTCATAAGCGTACAGGTCATGGGTTGAAGCCAGATCCAGGGCCAAGGCCAGATCAACCTCCATGAAGCGAATCGGGATGGCAGCGTAGGCCCTGATGGCCTGTTGCGCTTGCGTCAGCGTGGCTCGTCGTCGCTTGAGGAGGGCCGATAGGGCATTGCCAACCTCCCAATGAACGGAACCCGGTGCCGCAAGTTCGGCACCCAGAGTGGCGTCAACCAAAGCGGCACGCTCCGGTTCGTTGACGAGTACGGCAATGATGGCCGATGTATCGATGATGACAAGCATGCCGAATTGTACAATTGTCTACAAACAGGGTCAAAGGGACGCATCCTCAGCCAATACAACGTTCGCGACCAGACGCGGCGCACAGCCAACTCGGACATGCTGGAGCTGGCCGGAATACGCACGTGATCGCCTCGAAGCCACTTGCTTGCCGTCGCTCCTGTTGCTTTACCGTCGGAGCGAAAGGCACCGACGATCCCCGAATCGGTCGGGATTGACGAGACCTGTCGGCCGGCGGTATCCTCGCTCGCCATAGCGACGACGACTTCCCTTACCCGGGCCGACGGCTCAATTCCAACCTACCCTGGAGGCCTGTCCCATGTCCAACCGCCCCAAGTGGTTCATGACCGTTGCCGTGGTCGCCCTGCTCTGGAACGCCATAGGCTGCATGGCCAGCCTGGGGCTCATCCTGCGCAAGCGCTGGGCCCTGCCGCTGCTCCTGTTTTCCTTGCTGGGCGTGGTCGCCCAGGACCTGCACTTCGCCGGACGGCTGGAGGCCATCCGCCAATCCGACAGCAGCGCGCTGCCGCTCCAGGGCCTGGTGCTGCTGATCGCCGTGCTCCTCTGGCTGCTGGCGCGGCGCGCGAACCGGGAGGGCTGGCTGGGCTAGTGGCGCGGGCCGGCGGGCCAGGGTCAAGCGCCGGCCTATAGGGTCAGGACGACATCTGCGGATCCGACGGCAGGCCATCCCACGTAGTCCAATAGCATCGGCGACGCCCTCCCGGCTTGTCCCACAGGCCGTCCTCGGTAGAACTTTCCGGCATCTCAGCATCGCGCCCCCAGTTTGATGCCTTCATAAGCTCACTATGATGCCTTCATAGTGGTACTATGAAGGCATCATAGCGCCGCGCTTACGTAAGCATTCCAGTTCGTTTACGGCAGCATTCCGCCCGGATGAAGCCGTAAGCGCTCCGTCCCATCGGCGGACAAGAATCGGCGTCATGCCGAGTGTCAGCGCCAGGGCCGACGCTCCTCGCCCGGCTTGTGGTGGCGCAGGGCGAAGACCGACCAGGTCTCGTCCACCGACACCAGGCTGACCCATTTCAGGTCGCTGCCCGCCATTTGCCAGCCCGGATGCTCACTTCCATCGTCCCACTCCTCGGATCAGGGTTCTTCAGCGCCCGATCCACCAGCCGTGGGCGCCGTGGCATTCCGCGTGGCCCCATATTAAAGCGGTCTCCCCTGAGCGGCACGGATTCCGGTCACGGTGGGCGACATGGGTAACCACGAGGCAACGTCGCCACTGGTTTCCCTGCGCCTGTCCCAAATCCGCCGCCTCATGCATCTCACTCTGCGAGAGGCAGACGCGTCAACCGGCCGAGCCGCCATCCCCGTGGAACGAGCGCCATGGAAAGTCGGGCCACAGGCCGGGAAGCGACCGCCTCAGAGCTGCAACGGCTCGAACTCCGCGAAGGGCTGCTGCGCCTCGTTGAGCGTAACCAGCGGCACGTAATCGCAGACCGCGGCGAACTCGCCCCATAGCTGACCCACTGCCGGGCTCTTGTGGGCCTGCTCGATGGCCTCGGCTGAGCGCCATTCGAAGACCTCGACGACCGTGCCGTCCGCCGCGCGCATGACGTAAGCCGGGCGGTCCGTCACCAGCCCTTCGGCGGCCAGCACCTTCATGTGCCTGGCCACTACCGCGTCCAGCTGCGGTTCCATGCCCGGCTTCGGCTTGTAGGCCGCGATGACGAAGCGTCCCATGGTTGCGTCCTCCCCGCTAACGAAGGGCGAGGGCCCTTCTCGGATGTCCGACGATGGTACACCCTTCGCGGCGCAAGCCAAGACCCCAGTTCGGCCCCCCCGTCGGCCCCCCCGCCGCCGGGACCGTCAGGTGGCAGCCCGCCCTACTCCCGCCCCACCCCAACCCATCCGCCACGCGGTTCACGTAGTTGAAGAAGGAGGCGATCAGGTTGACCTGCAGGATCGCCACATCGTCGAAGCCCGCTGCGCGCAGCGGGTCCAGGTCTTCGCGCTGCAACCGAGCCGGGCGCAGCGTCAGCATCTCCACGTAGGCCAGCATCGTCCGCTCGCGGTCATCCAGTTCCGCCGTGCGCCAGTCGCGGCGCATGGCCTCCTTGAGGCCGTCGTCCAGGGTCACCAGACGCAGAAACTCTGCGTGCGATTCCAGTCAGTAGTAGCAGCTGTTGAGCCCCGAGACCGTGGCCGCGATCAGCTCGTGGTCCCGGCGGCTCAGGGGCAGCTTCGGGTCCAGCATCGCCGCGTAGCCGGCGAAGATATGCTCCAGGGCCGCCGGGATCAGCGAATGCGAGGCGACGATGCTCTCGTTGGCCACCATGGGCGGCAGCCGGAGCTCGGACGCACGGGCCGGGCCGTACTCCACGGGGTAGCCCCGCCTGGCCCCGGCCATGGCAGCCTGCAGTTCGGGCTGGTCGGGCGTGGGTGCGACAGTGCGTATCCAGGTCATGAACGTCGTCCTGACAGGTGTGAAGCGCGCGGGCGGCGAAGCGACAGCATACGGAAGCCGCGTCCATCGCGCAACCGGTGGAAGCACCCACCGCAATGGGTGAATGCCCCAGTCTAACGTCCGCCCGGTTGACAGCCACCCCGTGGCAGGGAATCATTAGCGTCCACAACCAAGGGGGCCGATAGGGCATGCGAACTGGACCGAGAAACGGCAATGGCGCGCGCCCAAGGCGCGGCGCGGCGCATCTGGCTTCGCCCCTGCGGCGCGAGCTGCTGTCATTGGAGAGCCTGGACGAGCGGGCCAAGACCCTGGCCGGCATCTTCAGCGTGGCCCGCGGCCGCCAGGCGGTGCACGACTACGACCTCCTGCCGCGCCTGGAGGAGAACCTGCGCCTGCTCCGTTCCGCCTATCGCCTGCTGGCGCAGGACGTGCACCAAGGCAAGGCAGTGCCCCCCGCCGCCGAATGGCTGCTCGACAACTTTCACCTCGTGATCGCCGAGGCACGCGCCGTGCGCCGCGACCTGCCGCGGCGCTACTACCGCACCTTGCCCAAGCTGGCCGCGCGTGAGTTTGCCGGCAAGGCCCGCATCCACGCCATGGCCCAGGAGCTCATCGGCCACGGGGATGGACGCCTGGACTACGAGCGGCTCAACCGCTTCGTCGTCGCCTTCCAGACCGTGGCGCCGTTGACCATCGGCGAGCTGTGGGCCTGGCCGAGCATGCTCAAGCTGGCGCTCGTCGAGAACCTCAGCGTGCTGGTGGAAGCCGACCTCGCTCGCCGCGAGGCCTGGCGACAGGCCGATCATGCCGCCGACCGCCTGGCGGCCGGCCTGCCCCCCGAGTCCCTGCCGCAGCCCTTGCACGACGGCTTCGTGGCCCAGCTGCGCCAGCGCATGCGCGAGTACAGCCCCCGGCCCAGCTCCCTGCGGCTACAGATGGAGGAGGCCCTGGCCGCCCAGGGCCGGACCTCCGAGGAAGCCGTCCGCGCCGCGCATCAGCAGCAGGCCATCGACCAGGTGTCCATCGGCAACACCGTGACCAGCCGGAGGCTCTGCTGGACCATCGACGGGAGCCTCTACGTCGAGCAGGTCAGCCTCGTGGAGCAGATCCTGAAGCGCGACCCCGCCGGGGTCTACAAGCAGATGGACTTCCCCAGCCGCGACCGCTACCGGCGGGCCGTGGAGGTGCTCGCCGAGCGCACCGGCACCGCCCAGGTGCGGGTTGCATTGCGGGCCCTGGAGAGCGCGCGGCAAGCGGCCGAGTTCCAGGGCATCGACGAGCGCGCCGCCCATGTCGGCTATCACCTCATCGGCCACGGGCGCCCCGGCCTCGAGGTCGACGTCGGCCACCGGCCGCGGCGGCGGGAGCGCTTGCGGCGGCGGCCCGACCTGGCCGCTGTCCTGTACCTGGGCAGCATCGGCCTGCTCACCGCCCTGGGCGTCGCGGCCGCCGCGGCCTATGCCCGCCAGGCCCTCGGCGGATTCCAGCAGCCGGGCCTGATCCTCGTCGTCGCCCTGCTGGCGCTGATCCCCGCCAGCGAGCTGGCCATCCTCCTCGTGCAGCGGCTCGTGGCCGCCTGGGTGCCGCCGTTGCGCCTGCCGCGCCTGGACTTCAGCGACGGCTTGCCCATCTCGGCGCGTACCATCGTCGTCCTGCCCACGCTGCTGCGCAGCGTCGAAGGCGTCGAGGAGCTCCTGGACCATCTGGAGGTGCAGGCCCTGGGCAACCAGGATCCGCGCCTCCACTTCGCCCTCCTCACCGACTTCCGCGACGCCCCCACGCCCCATACCCCGGCCGACGAGGCCATCCTCAGCGCCGCGGTGGCGGGGATAGAGACGCTCAACCACCGTCACGGCGGCGGCATCATGGACCGCTTCTACCTCTTCCATCGCGACCGTCGCTGGAACGAGCGCGAGGGCGTCTTCATGGGCTGGGAGCGCAAGCGCGGCAAGCTGGAAGAACTCAACCGCCTCCTGCGCAACCCCGACGACAGCGCCTTTCGGGTCAAGATCGGCGACATGGCGCAGCTGTACAACGTACGCTATGTGCTCACCCTCGATGCCGATTCCCAGTTGCCGCGCGATGCCGCGCGGACCCTCGTCGGCATCCTGGCCCATCCCCTCAACCGCCCGCACTTCGACCCCGAGGTCGGTCGGGTGACCTCCGGCTACGGCATCCTGCAGCCGCGGGTCAGCGTCACCTTGTCCAGTGCCCTCGGCTCGCATTTCGCCCGCATCTACGCCGGCCATACCGGCGTTGACCCCTACACCACGGCCGTCTCCGACACCTACCAGGACCTGTTCGGGGAAGGCGTCTTCACCGGCAAGGGCCTCTACGACGTGGACGCCTTCCGGGCGGCCCTGGACGGGCGGGTTCCCGACAACGCCCTGCTCTCCCATGACCTTTTCGAGGGTATCCACGCCCGCACCGGCCTGGTCTCCGATGTCGAGGTTGTGGATGACTATCCGCCCAACGTGATCGCCCACGCCAGCCGCCAACATCGCTGGGCCCGCGGGGACTGGCAGCTGCTGCCCTGGCTGATGCCCGTGGTGCCCGTGGCCGGCGGGCTGGCACCCAACCGCATCAGCGTCATCAGCTGGTGGAAGATCCTGGACAACCTGCGGCGCAGCGCGATGCCGCCGGCGCTCTTGGCCTACTTCGTGGCCGGCTGGACCGTCCTGCCAGGGCGGCCCGTCGTCTGGACCCTCGGTGGCCTGGCGGTGGTGGGCTTCCCGCTGCTCTCCGCCCTGCTGCAACTGGTCGGGCGGCCGCAGCCGCCGGAACAGGTGCGGCCGCATCTGCCCAGCCTGCTGGCCGATCTCGCTACAGCGCTGGCCCAGGCGGCCCTGACCCTCAGCTTCCTGCCCTATCACGCCGCGGTCATGGCTGACGCCATCGGACGAACCCTGGCAAGGATGCTGGTCACCCGACGTAAGCTGCTCGACTGGGAGACCGCGGCCACCCAGGCCGCGCGTTCGGCGATGATGATGCGTCAGGGCGTACGGTCCTATTACGGCGCCATGATCGCCAGCCCCGTCGTCGCCCTGGCCGCCGGCGGCGCCGTGCTGGCGGTCGAGCCGGCGGCCCTGCCGCTGGCAATGCCCTTTGTGCTGCTCTGGGCCCTGGCGCCGGCCATCGCCTACCGCCTCAGCCGCCCCATCGAGCTGGGGCGGCCCAGCCTGTCGCCGACTGACCGCGCTTACCTGACGGAAGTGGCGCGCAAGACCTGGGAGTACTTCGAGACCGTGGCCGGAGCCCAGAGCAACGGCCTGCCGCCGGACAACCTGCGCATGCCGGAGGCGCCTGTTGGCGGTGCTGGAGTCGGCGCCGGACTGGGGGACAAGACCGGACAGGGGAACGGCGCGGGGACTGGTGACGCCGCCACCGCCGGCGTGGTGGCCTACCGCACCTCGCCGACCAACATCGGCATGGGCCTGCTCTCCACCCTGGCGGCGCATCATCTGGGTTTCCTGTCGCTGGCGGACCTGATCACCCGCCTGGAACGCAGCCTGGGCACGGTCGAGCGGCTGGAAGGCCATGAAGGCCACCTGTTCAACTGGTATGACAGTCAGACCTTGGCGCCCCTGGCCCCGCGCTACCTGTCCACCGTTGACAGCGGCAACCTGGCGGGCGCTCTGATCGCCCTTGCCGGGGGCTGTCGCGCTTTGGCCGGCGGCCAAGCGGCGGAGGCCGCGGGCGCTGGCCTCGCCGAGCGCCTGGAAGCCTTGGCCGTCCGGGCCGACGCCCTGGCCGATGGGATGGACTTCGGCTTCCTGTACGACCGCCGGCGCCAGCTCTTCGCCATCGGCTACCGCCTGGCCGACGCATCGGGCCCAGGGGGGCGCGACAGCTCCTACTACGACCTCCTGGCATCGGAGGCGCGTCTGGCCAGCTTCCTGGCGATCTCCCGCGGCACCGTGCCGCAGAGCCATTGGTTCCATCTGGGGCGGCTGGTGGTCGGCGTGGAGGGCGTGCCCACGCTCGTCTCCTGGAGCGCCACGATGTTCGAGTACCTGATGCCGCTGTTGCTCATGCGCAGCTATCCGGGCACGCTCCTGGACCGCAGCTGCCGCATGGCCCTGCGCCGCCAGATCCAGTATGGGCGCGACAACGGCCTGCCCTGGGGCATCTCGGAATCGGCGTTCAACGTCGTAGACCGCAGCGGCGAGTATCAATACAAAGCCTTCGGCGTGCCCGGGCTGGGTCTCAAGCGCGGCCTGGGCGAGGAGATGGTCGTGGCGCCCTACGCCAGCGCCTTGGCGGCCATGTTGGATCCCGCGGCGGCCGCGGCCAACCTGCGCCGTCTGGCGGCGGCCGGGGCGGAAGGTGATCTAGGCTTCTACGAGGCCATCGACTACACCCCGCGCAAGCTCCGCGAGAGCGGCCTGGATGGCGCGGTCGCCGCTGAGGACCGGCACGAGGGCGTGGTGGTGCGCAGCTACTTCTCGCACCACCAGGGCATGACCTTGGTGGCCTTGGCCAACGTGCTCCTGGACGATCGGATGATCGCCCACTTCCACGCCGATCCCCGCATCCGCAGCACCGAGCTGCTGCTGCAGGAGCGGGTACCGCGCCAGGCGCCGGTCATCGTGCCGCCCTCATCCGAAGAGACCCGCGCCGCGCCGGCAGTCCCGGCGCGCACGCCGCGGCGCGTGCGCACGCCGCATACACCCTACCCGCGCGCCCAGATCCTGTCCAACGGCTCGTACCGCGCCCTGGTCACCAACAGCGGCGGCGGCGCCAGCCTCTGCGGCGAGATGGCCGTCACCCGTTGGCGACCCGATCCGACGCGCGATCCCGGCAGCCAGTTCATCTACCTGCGGGACGTGCATTCGGGCGAGGTCTGGTCCGCGGCCTATCAACCCATCGGCAAGGAGCCGGACAGCTACCTGGTGGAGTTCCTGGCCGAGAAGGTCACCTTCCGGCGCCGCGACCATGACATCGAATGCCAGCTGGAGATCGCGGTCTCCCCTGAGGACGATACCGAGGTCTGGCGCGTATCGCTGACCAACAAGAGCGATCGGCCGCGGGAGATCGAGCTGACCAGCTTCGTCGAGATCTCGCTGGGCGGCATCCCCGAAGACGTCGCCCATCCCGCGTTCGGCAAGCTCTTCATCGAGACCGAATGGCTGGCCGGCAGCACGACGCTCATCGCCCGGCGCCGACCGCGCGCTGACGAGGACCCGACACGCTACGCCTTCCACGTGATCGCCGTGGATGGACGGGCGCGGGCGCAGGTGGAATGGGAGACGGACCGCGGCGCCTTCCTCGGCCGCGGACGGGGTCCGGAAGACCCCGCCGCCCTGGACGGCCGCTCGCTCTCGGAGACCACCGGGGCGGTGCTGGACCCCATCCTGTCCCTGCGCACCCGGCTGCGCCTGGCGCCGGGCGCCGTCGCCCGCCTGGCCTTCAGCACCGGCGTCACCAGCGACGAGACCGCCGCCTACGCCCTGGCCCAGAAGTACCATGACGGAGACCTGGCCGCGCGCACCTTCGCCCTGGCCTACAACCATTCCCAGGTGCTCCTCAGGCATCTGGGCATCTCGCTGGCCGAAGCCCAGCTCTACAGCCGCCTGGGTTCGCGGGTCTTCTTCACCGACGCCTCCCTGCGCGCCGATCGCACGGTGCTGGGCCGCAACCAGCTGGGGCAGAGCGGCCTGTGGGCCCATGGCATCTCCGGCGACCTGCCCATCGTCCTGGTGCGGGTGCGCGGCGCGCATGACCAGCAGCAGGTACGGCAGGCGCTCAAGGCACATGAGTACTGGCGCCTGCTGGGACTCAAGGCCGACGTGGTCATCCTCAACGAAGACCATGCCAGCTACCGCGACGAACTGCAGGAACAGCTGGCGCATCTGCTGGACACCGGCCCCTGGAACGCTTGGCAGGGCGTCGCCGGCGGCGTGTTCCTGCTGCGTGCCGAGAACCTGCGGGAGGCCGAGATCATCCTGCTGCAAACCGCCGCGCGGGCGGTGTTGGAGGCCGAGCTGGGTCAGCAGATGGACCATGTCGAGCAGGAGCCGGCACTGTCGGCGGAGAGCCTGGTGGCCGGTCCCCCGCGTGTGGCCGACGCCCCGGGCGCGCCCGCGGCCCTGGAGCCGCCGGAACTGGTCATGGCCAACGGCCTGGGCGGCTTCGACGCCGACAGCGCGGATTACGTGCTCGTCCTGGACGGCGACCGGGAGACCCCCTTGCCCTGGGCCAACGTGCTGGCCAACCCCGACTTCGGGACCATCGTCACCGCCTCCGGCGCGGCCTTCACCTGGGCCGGCAACAGCCGCGAACAGCGGCTGACCCCCTTCGCCAACGACCCCATCACCGATGCCAGCGCCGAAGCCATCTTCCTGCGCGACGAAGACAGCGGCACCGTGTGGGGCGCCACGCCCGGCCCCCTGCCGCGCTCCGCGCAGTCGCCGCGCTGGCTGGTGCGCCAGTCGGCCGGCGTCAGCCACTTCAGCCAGGTAGCGGACGGCATCGCCCAACAGTTGGCGGTCTTCGTCGCTGTCGACGCGCCGGTCAAGCTCTCGCTGTTGACCCTCAGCAACCATTCGGACCGCCGACGCCGGCTCTCGGTCTTCAGCTACAACGAATGGGCCCTGGGTCCGCCGCGGCCCGACGTGGCGCGCTACGTGCGCACGGCTTTGAACGCGGAGACCGGAGCGGTGCTGGCGACCAACGCCTACTACGCCGCCGGCACCAGCCGGACGGCCTTCGCCGCCACCAGCGGTCCGCTGCTCTCGGCCACCGGCGACCGTCTGGAGTTCCTGGGGCGCAACGGTTGCCTGGCGCGGGCCGCGGCCCTGCGCCGCCCCACGCTGGGTGGGCGCTTCGGCGCCGGCCTTGACCCTTGCGCCGCCCTGCAGACCGACCTGCAGTTGGAACCCGGCGAGAGCGTGACGGTGGCCTTCCTGCTTGGCCAGGGCGAGGACGACGCGGCCGCCTTGGCCCTGGTGCGCCGCTTCGCCGCGGCCGGCGCGGCCGAGACAGAGCTGAAGGCGGTCGAGGCCTTCTGGGCCCAGACCCTGGGCGCCCTCCAGATCCGCACCCCGGACGATTCCTTCGATCTGCTGGTCAACCGCTGGCTGGTCTACCAAGACCTGAGCGCACGCCTGTGGGCCCGCTCCGGCTTCTACCAGTCCAGCGGCGCCTTCGGCTTCCGCGACCAGCTGCAGGATGTGCTCGCCCTCTTGTTCAGCCGCCCCGACCTGACTCGCGCCCATATCCTGCGCGCCGCCGGGCGGCAGTTCGTGGAGGGCGACGTGCAGCATTGGTGGGATCCGGCCAACGGTCGCGGCATCCGCACCCGCTGCTCCGACGACCTGCTGTGGCTGGCCTACGCGACAGCCGAATACGTCACGGCCACCGGCGACCACGACCTGTTGGACGAAGCGGTCGCCTATATCGAGGCGCCGCCGGTTCCGCCGGGCGAGCCCGAGGCCTATGGACAACCGCTGGTCTCCGCCGATAGCGGCTCGCTCTTCGACCATTGCCTGAGGGCCATCGACCGCGGCCTCACCGCCGGCGCCCACGGCCTGCCGCTGATGGGCAGCTGCGACTGGAACGATGGCTACAACCGCGTCGGCGTCGGCGGGCGGGGCGAGAGCGTCTTCGTCGGCTGGTTTCTTTGCTGGGTGCTGGACGCCTTCGCCCCCCTCTGCGAGGCTCGCGGGGACGCCCGCCGCGCGGCCCATTACCGCGCGCAGCGCGAACACCTGAGCCTGATGCTGGACCGCGCCTGGGACGGGGCCTGGTACCGCCGTGCCTACTTCGACGACGGCAGCCCCTTGGGCTCCAGCCAGAACGACGAGGGGCGCATCGACTCGGTGGCCCAGACCTGGGCGGTCCTCTCGGGGGCGGCCCGCCCCAAGTATGCCGAGCGGGCCATGGATGCCGTGCGGGTGCACCTGGTGCGGCGCGGCTCGGGCGTCATCCTGCTGCTGGCGCCGCCCTTCGACCAGACCGAGATGGACCCGGGCTACATCAAGGGCTACCTGCCGGGCGTGCGCGAGAACGGCGGCCAGTACACCCAGGCCGCGGCCTGGGCGGTGCTGGCCTTGACCCGTCTGGGCAGCGGCGACGAAGCCGCCGAGCTCTTCCACATGCTCAACCCCATCAACCACAGCCGCAGCGCCGACGGCCTGCAGGTCTACAAGACCGAACCCTACGCCGTCGCCGGCGACGTCTACGACCATCCGGCCCATCGCGGTCGCGGCGGCTGGACCTGGTACACCGGTTCGGCGGGCTGGATGTACCGCGTGGCCATCGAGGGCATCCTGGGCCTACGGCGCTGCGGGGCCACGTTTACCATCAACCCCTGCATCCCCTCATCCTGGCCCGGATTCGCCCTGGATTGGCGCTTCGGCAGCAGCATCTACGCCATCACGGTGGAAAACCCGGAGCATTGCTGCCAGGGTGTGATCCTGGTGGAGCTGGACGGCCAGCCGTCCGACGCCACCGCCCTGCCCCTGGTGGACGACGGCGGCAGGCACGCGGTGCGGGTGCTGATGGGAGCCGAACGTCCGGTAGGGGACTGAGGCCGGAGGGCGAACGCAGGGTGGCGCTTGGACGCGATTGCTCCCCACCCCCCACCCTGTTGACCGCGTCCTGGGGCAGGCCTATGCTTTTGGGTTCGGGATCGGAACCCGCATCGGTCTTCCTCGATCAGCGGGAACCTGCCCTGGCCCGGCCGAACCGCCCTCTCGTCCCCCCACCCAGAGCCCGGACAGCGACAACACCATGATCCTTGAACCCATCGCCCCCCTCGCCGACCAGGACCTCGCGCGCGAGGTGGCGCGCCGCCGCACCTTCGCCATCATCTCGCATCCCGACGCGGGCAAGACCACCCTGACCGAGAAGCTGCTGCTCTATGCCGGCTCCATCGAGGAGGCCGGCGCGGTGCGCGCCCGCCGCAGCCAGCGCCAGGTGGTCTCCGATTGGATGGCCATCGAGCAGGAACGCGGGATCTCGGTGACCTCCACCGTGCTGCAGTTCGAACATGAAGGCTGCATGTTCAACCTGCTGGACACACCGGGCCACCAGGACTTCAGCGAGGACGCCTACCGCACCCTGATGGCCGTCGACAGCGCGATCATGGTGCTGGACAGTGCCAAGGGCATCGAGGCCCAGACCCGCAAGCTCTTCGCCGTCTGCCGCAAGCAGCGGCTGCCCATCCTGACCTTCATCAACAAGATGGACCAGCCGGGCCGCGACCCGCTGGAGCTGCTGGACGAGATCGAGAACCTGCTGTCGATCCGCGCCGCGCCGATGAACTGGCCGGTGGGCGACGGAACGGATTTCCATGGCGTCTACGACCTCCAGTCCAGCCGCATCCTGCTCTTCGATCGCTCCGGCGGCCGTCAATCGCGCGCGCCGATGCTGGCCGCCACGCTGCCCGATGAAGGGCTGGCGCGACGCTTCGGCCCGCGCGTCTACGGCCGGCTGATGGACGATATCGCGCTCCTCGAAGGGCTGGGCGCCAGCTATGACGCCGCGGCGTTCCGCTCCGGCGACCTGACGCCGGTCTACTTCGGCAGCGCGCTCAACAATTTCGGCGTGGAGCCCTTCTTGAACGCCCTGATCGAGCTGGCGCCGCCACCGGGGCCGCGCGCCAGCAACCAGGGACCGGTGCGGCCTTCCGACGCCGACTTCAGCGGCTTCGTGTTCAAGATCCAGGCCAACATGGACCCGCGCCACCGTGACCGCATGGCCTTCATCCGCGTCTGCTCCGGACGCTTCGAGAAGGACATGACCGTCTTCCACACCCGGCTCAACCGACCGGTGCGCATGAGCCGACCTCACCGGCTCTTCGCCCAGAAGCGCGCCACCGCCGACGAGGCCTTTCCCGGCGATGTCATCGGCTTGACCAATCCGGGCCTCTTCGTCGTCGGCGACACGGTGGCCAGCAGCCCCAAGCTGCAGTTCGCCCCGATCCCGCCCTTCCAGCCGGAGTACTTCGGCCTGCTGCGCAACCTGCATGTCGACAAGTCGAAGCAGTTCAACAAGGGCGTCAGCCAGCTGGCCGAGGAAGGCGTCATCCAGGTGCTGTACCCCGAGGACGCCGCACGCCGCGAGCCCATCCTGGCGGCGGTCGGCATGCTGCAGTTCGACGTGGTCGTGGCCCGGCTGGCCGCTGAGTACCAGGTGGAAGCGCGCATCGAACCGCTGGAATACACGTGCGCCCGGTGGGTTCGCGCCGACGATCCGGGGCTGGCGACGGCGCATTGGACGGCGCAGAGCCTGCTGGCCCGCGATGGTCGGGGACATTTCGTCCTTTTGTTTCCCTCAGAATGGGCCATGAAGTACTGCATGGACAAGAACCCTCAGATCCGGTTCGAGACGGTGGATGACCTGGTGCTGCAGACCGAAGCGCCGTGGTTCTCCGCCGAACGGCCGGACCCGGCCTGAACCGGCGGCGGAGCTTGCGATGCGCCCGACAACGGCGGTGCTGCACAAGCCCTATGGCTTCATCAGCCGCTTCACGCCGGACGGGAGCGCCCACGGAACGCTGAGCGCCTTTGGCCTGCCCCCTCAGGTCCACCCGATCGGCCGTCTGGACGCCGACAGCGAAGGGCTCTTGATTCTCAGCGACGACCGCCGTCTGCAGGCGCAGCTGTTGGATCCGCGCTACGGACATCCGCGGATCTACCACGTGCAGGTCGAGCGCATCCCCGACGACGAGGCGCTGCGGGCGCTCGCGCGCGGTATCGTCCTCGACGGCCGGATCACGCGGCCGGCGCGGGTGACGCGGCTGGCAGAGGACCCGGGCTTCGCGCCGCGCGTTCCTCCGATCCGCCATCGCCTGACCGTGCCCACGACCTGGCTCGACATCACCCTCACCGAGGGCCGCAACCGCCAGGTGCGGCGCATGACCGCGGCGGTGGGGCATCCCACGCTGCGGTTGGTTCGGGTTGCGATCGGCGCGCTACAGCTGGGCGGTCTGGCGGCGGGGAGGTGGCGGGTGCTGGAGGAGCGAGAGATCGCACTACTGCTGCAGGCGCACTGATGGTCGCGGCCATCGCACCTGGCCATCGCACCTGGCCGTCGCGCCTAGACGTAGCGCTTGCGCTGTCCTTCGATGCGGTAGCCAGGGATCTGGGCAAGTGCATCGGGCTCCAGGTCGTACTGTTCGCAGACCAGGCTCAGGCGGCGGCCGGTGACCGTGGCCGCCACGCCCGTCACCTCGTGGCTTAGGTCGCCCTGGAAGCGCACCAGCTTGTTGGTCTGCGGCTTGACTCGGCCCACCTGGCGCTTGCCCTGCCACAGCAGCAGCTCGCCGCCCTTGAGGTCGCCCGGCACCTCGACGTAGAGCACGCTCACCTGCAGCGGGGTGTCCACCGTCTTGCAGTAGGCCCGCAGGCTGCGGTCGATATGCGGGTCCACCCGCGAGCCGCCGCTGAGGATCAGCGGGTTGAGATAGAAGGCGTTGCAGCTGGGGTCCAGCAGCGTCTCCACGTAGGGGCCGAAGGCCGGAAAGTCCTTCACCACCTGCACCACTCCGGCGCGGTTGAAGACGATGGAGAAGCCGCGCGTGCCCACGAAGTCGCCGGTCAGGTTGTTGGCCGCAAGGTAGGGGCTGGACAGGATCTGGGATTGCATCTTGCCCAGCAGCTGCGGGTCGAAGCAGTCGCGGGTCTCGGAGAAATAGGCCATGAGGGACTCCGTTGGGCTCTTCTCAGGCGACCGGCCTCAGCGCAATCCCGCCTGCCCGAAGGTGTCGCAGGCCTCCAGGTCGCCCTTGGACAGCCCGGTGCGGAACCATTGCGCCCGCTGCTCTGAGGTGCCATGGGTGAAGGCTTCGGGTTGCACCCGGCGGCCAGCCATCGCCATCAGGCGGTCGTCGCCGACGCTGGCGGCGGCGTTGAGCCCTTCCTCCACGTCTGATTCGTCCAGCAGCTGCCGCTGCGTCGCGGCGTGGTTGGCCCACACGCCGGCATAGCAGTCGGCCTGCAACTCCATCAGCACTGACAGCTGATTGGCATCCGTCTGGCTCACGCGGGCCTGCAGGTCGCGCACCTGCTGGTCCATGCCCATCAGGTGCTGCACATGGTGGCCCACCTCATGCGAGATGACATAGGCCATGGCGAAGTCGCCGCTGACACCCATGCGTTTGAGATCGTTCATGAAGCCCAGGTCGATGTAGACCTTTTGATCGTCGGGGCAGTAGAAGGGCCCGGTGGTCGCCTGCATGACGCCGCAGGCCGACTGCACCACATCGGTGTACAGCACCAGATTGGGCGCCTCGTAGCGTTCGCCCGCCGTCTGGAAGACGGCGCCCCAGGTGTCCTCGGTGTCGCCCAGAACGGCAGACACGAAGTCGCTGGCCTCGTCGGTGGGCTGTGGCCCCGTAGGAGCGTCGCCGGCGGGGCCGCCCTGCTGCAAGGCACCGCCTTCGAGCATCGATACCAGCTGACCGGGGTCCTGCCCGAAGAACAGGGCGCCGATCACGACGATGAGCAGCCCCAGACCCCCGATGCCGGCGGCCCCGGCGCCGCTGATCCGCCCCATGGAGCGACGGTCTTCGACGTTCTCGCTTCGACGGCTCTGCTGCCAACGCATGGGATGCTCCTTTGACCAACTCGGGTTCGCGGCGGTGTGGGTCCGACGTCCTGCCGGCGCACCAGGACCCGCAACAGGGATGATACTTCATGGCGGTCCGCATTGGGCTGCAGGGCAACTGAGTCCCACCCGAGTTTAGGGTCAGGTCATTGACGATCACCTGATCCATGACTATCATCAATTCCATGATTACGACCGTTACCCAGAAGAACATGGTGACCATTCCCGCCGAGGTTGGCCGACAGTACGGCATTCGGCCAGGCTTCCGGCTCGACTGGCTCCCGGTGGCTGGCACAGATGAGATCCTGGTGCGGGTCATTCCAGACCGACAGGAACTCGCTCGCCGGCTCTTGGGTGCCGGCCGGCAGTATTCGCCCGATCGCGATGCGGTGCAGGAGTTGATCGCCGAGCGAACGGCGGATGACTGACAGGATGCGCTACCTGCTAGATACGTCAGCCCTACTGGCCCATTACCGCCAAGAGACCGGCTGGGAAGGCGTGCAGGTGTTGCTGCAGGCCGACGCTGTGGAATTGCTGGTGGCTAGCGTCTCGCTGACCGAGTTCGGTCGCCGGATGAAGGACCTTGGCGCGACCGAACAGGAAGTCGTGGATGTCCTGGACAGCTATCAGTTGCTCTTCTCCGACGTCGTGGCGGTAGATGCTGCGGTTTGTAGGGCGGCCTTCATCATCGGTTGCCGCACGCCCCGTCGGCTGCCTTTGGCTGATGCCCTCATCGCTGCCGCCGCGCATGTCAGAAGTGCTGTGCTGGTACACCGCGATGCCCATATGCTGCCGATACCGGTTGAGTGGGTGTTGCAGCAGGCGCTGACGATAGATGACCCGGATTCGATGACCCCTGCCGCAGGTTGACCCGCCGCGCCGCGCCCCGCATCCTTAGCTCCTGGCGAACCTGCACCGCCCCCGCGTCAGGAGCGCATCATGCGTCGGGTCTCAACCCTCAGCACTTCCGCCTTGCTGTTTGCCGCGGCCCTTGCGCCGGCGGCCCGGCAGGCCGCCGCGACTCCCGCCAAGGCGGATCCGCCGACCCTAGGCGCCAGCGCAGCGGCGGCGGCCACGGAGGCGACGATCGTCACCACCGCCCCGGAATCGACCGCCTCCCGCCCCTTCACCCTGCCTTTCGCCCTGGCCCCCGGCCCCGACACCTGGCTGCTGGGTCAACCCTACGGCAACACCACCGGCGCCTTTCGGCAACGGCGCAGCACCTACGGCGCCAGCGGCGGGATCCATTTCGGCGTGGACCTGACCGCACCCTGCCGCACGCCCCTGGTGGCCATGGCCGATGGCGTCGTCTTCGCCGCCGACGCCATGAACTTCGGCTCGGCGCCGCATAACCTGATGATCGACCACCCGGCCCTGGGCTACGCCACCTTCTACGGTCATCTCTTCGAGCGCCCCAAGCTGCGCGCGGGTGAACCCGTGCGCCGCGGAGACCCCATCGGCCTGACCGGTGATCCAGGCCTCAGCTGCCGCTCGCGGCCGCACCTGCACCTGGAGATCCGGGACCTGGCCCATGCCCGCAAGTACAACCCAGTCATCCTGGTGGAGGCCGACTGGGACAGCCTGGCCCTGGTCAGCTCCCTGGGTATCGGCTTCCAGCGGGATCTGGACGACCCGCGCAAGTGGCAGCATCTGGACGACCAGCCCGAGGCCCGGGTGGGCGGCCCCATCCTCAACGACTTCGCGCGGCCCTGGCCGCCGGAGGCCCGCTGATGGGCGCCTTCAATCAGGCCTTTTGGATCGCGCTGGCGGCATGCACCGTGACCGCCTGTCGGCCCGCGCAACCCGCCGCCGAACCCACGCCCATCGCCGCGGGCATGGCGTCCATCGCCGGTATCGCGGCGTCGGACAACGCGACGACAGCGGACCCGCCCGAAGCGAAGCTCTCGGGGCGCCCTTCTGCCCCGGTCGTTCCACCCGTCGTTCCACCCGTCGCCCCGCCCGGCCAACCCGTCCGCCTGACAGCACCAGGCTGTTGCGCCCGGCCTTTCTGGCGTGCGGATTCACGGGCGCTGTGGTTCATCGACAAGCCCGAGGGCGGCGAGACCGGCTTCTACGAGGTGGCCCTCGACGCGCCGCTCACGGCCCCGGCCTTGATCAGCTCCACCATCGCCAGCCTCAGCCCCGACCAGCGCTGGCGCGTCGCGCTGACCCGTGAGCGGACCACCTTGACGCGCCTGGCGGACGGCGCGGCCTTCGACGTGCCTGCCGCCGGACGCAGCGTCAGCTTCAGCCCGAACGGCGAGCGCATCGTCTGGCAGGAGGGCGGCGGGCCGGGGAATGCCGCCGGTGGGCCGCCGGCAGATCCCTCGAACAGGATCTTCGTGGCCGCGGTGGACGGGACAGCGGCGCGCGAGGTGACACGGCTGGCCAACGGCTCGCTGTCCGGCTGGCTGGACGACACGACGCTCCTGGTCCGCGTCCGCGAAGGGCGGGATTCGGACATCGACCAGCTGCGCACCCTACCGCTGGACGGCGGCGAAGGGCGGGAAATCCTGCGCAGCGAGCGGCTGCGCGGCATCGCCCTTTCCACCGATCGCAGCTGGCTGGCCTATACCGTCAGCGGGTCCACGTCAACGGGGGCCAACGGCCTGTGGATCGCCGCGACCCGCGCCGGCGGCGCGCCGCCACGGCGCCTGGACGGCCGCTTCGGCGCCTTCCGCTGGCGCGACGGCCGGCGCCTGGTCATCATCCCCTTCGAGATGGGCAGCGCGAGCCACCGCCTGCTGGAACTGGATGCCGAAACCGGCGCCGAACGGGCGTTGTCCGATCCGGCGGCCACGCCATTGCGCATCGCCGACGGCGACTGGTCGCTCAGCCCCGACGGGCGGCATCTGGCCTACGTCAGCGCCGCGGATGACGCCATATGGGTCATGGCCCTGCCCTGACGGCGAGCGCCGGCCGTCACCGGCCGCCCCAGAAGACGGCCGGTGGGCAGGGCAGGAGGGTGGTGAGGTCAGTATAGATGCGCGCGAGAGAACCACTGTCAGGCGCGTTGAAGTAGCGGTCGGGGTTGAGGGCCATGGCCGCGAGGGTGGCGGCATCATGTTGAGGCCCCAGGCCGACGACGTAGAGCTCGATGCCGAGCGCACGCGCGTCGCGCGACGCGGCGACGGCCGCCGCCGCGTCGACCCGGCCGTCGGACAGGATGACCATGGCGGGGATGCGACCCTTACGAGACGTGCCGGACAGGACGTCGGCGGCGCGGCGGATGCCCAGGTCCACTCGGCTGCCGCTGGCGGCCGTGATACCCTCGATGGCGATACGCAGGACCGACGCGCTGGAGCTGAGGGGCTCGACGAGCTGGGCCCGCGTGTTGAAGGAGACGATGGCCACCCGGTCCCCCGCGGCGACCGGCGGCGCGGTCAGGCGCAGGGGAGCGATGAACCGACGGGCCGCTTCCTTGGCGTCGGCCAGCTTGGTCTTGCCGGCCGGGCCGCTGTCCAGCATGCTGAGCGACGCGTCCAGCACCAGGACCACGTCGATGAAGAGATCAGGGGGCGGACAGGACTCGCGGATGAGGACCGGCAGGAACAGACGCGCCGCGGTGGGCGGGCTGCTCGTGGCGGTAGCCGCGGTGGGCGCTGCTGTCGGCGGCTCGACGGTGGTGGAGGACGGCGAGGCGGTGGCTGACGGAGATGGGGAGGACGTCGGGGTGGGAGTAGCTGACGGGGATGGGGAAGCGGTCGGGGTGCGGGTGGGGCTTGGAAGCACGGCGTCGCTACAGGCCTCGCCCTGGATCACGGTGACGCTATTGCCTTGGGTGTTGGCCACGTAGACCTTGCCGCTGGACGTATCGGCGGCGATGCCCGCCGGCTCGGCGCCGACCGGCAGGGTGCCCAGCACGCGCCCGCCGACCATGTCGACCACCGTCACCCGGTTGTCGGCGGGATGGGTGGTGTACAGGCAGCCGCGCGCCGCGTCGATGGCCAGCAGCAGCGGCCGGTGACCCAAGGGGATGCTGCCGACGACCCGCCCGGCGATGCCGTCCACCACCCAGACGCGAGGGGCGCGGAAGTCGGCCAGGTACACCCGGTGGGTGAGCGGGTCGATGGCCGGATGGCCGGTGGCGGGCAGGTCGGCCAGCCAGCTCTCGGTGGCCAGGTCGATGACCGTCAGCACATCCGGGTCGCTGCGCGAGACATAGGCCCGCTCCAGCGCGGCGTCGATGGCGACGGTATGGTTGAAGGCGCCCGTGTCGATATCGCTCAGCACCCTCCGCCGCTCGAGGTCGATGACCGATAGGGTATGGCCGCCGCGGGTGACGTAGGCGCGTTTGCGTCCGGGATGCACCCCCACCCCTTCCGGCGCCCCGTCCAGGCCGGCAACCGTGTCGGCCAGTCCGCCGCTGACGGCGTCGATGATGGCCAAGGTCCCGTCGCCGTTGTTGGTGATGTAGACCCGGTGGCCGACGTCGTCCACGGCGACGTGGAAGAAGGGACGGCGGCCCACGGGAATGGTGTCCAGCACCGTGTCGCCGGTCCCGTCGAGCATCGATACCGAGTCGTCCTGCGAGTTGGTGACGAAGACCCGCCGCAGGCCGCTGTCCACGCCCACTCCCAGAGGCGCCCTGCCGACCGGGACGGTGGCGATCACCCGAGCCCCCGACTGGGCGAACGCGCTGCGCGCGTCCAGGACGGCCGGTCCGGCGATCGCGACGGCCAGGGCGACCAGGTGGACGACAGGTCGCAACGGGCGGATCAAGCGCTTGGACTGGGGCATCGTCAGCCTCCTTGGGAGAGGTTCTGCTCGCGCATTGACGCGGTCGCAGGGCGATTCGGACCGCGATCGCCCCATGGCTGACCTCAGCGCTCTCGCTTCGGTATCAGCGGCAGCCCACCCGCCACAGCGGCGTGTTCCAGAGCGGGTGGTAGGGCAGGTCCGCGTTCTGCAAGGCCAGGCAGGCGCGCGGCGGGTTGGCCGGGCTAGGGGGCTTGTTGGGGTCCAGCGGACGCATCCAGCCCTCGTAGCGCCCGGGGTTGGCCACCGCGTCGTTGATCACCGCCGGTGGAACCCGTTCGCGAACGGTGCGACAGATGCACGCAGAGACCGGGGCCGGCGTTGATGACGGCGGCGTCGTCGGCGTCAGGACCGGGGTGAGGGTGGGGCTGGGTGCGATCGTCTGGCTGGGCGTCGCGGTCGCGGTCGTGGTGGGGCGAGTCGTAGCGCTGGCGGTCGGGCTCGGCGTGGCGCTGGCGGTCGGGCTGGGCGTGGCGCTGGGCAGCGCAGTCGCCGTCGGCGTCGGCGCCGTGGCCGGTTGGTCGCAACGCGCGCCCTTGATGACGGTGACGGTATTGCTGGCTTCGTTGGCCACGAAGACGCGGCCGGTGACAGGGTCGACGCCCACGCCACCGGGCGTCCGGCCGACCGTCAACTGGCCCAGCTCGCGGCGGTTGACGATGTCGACCACCGTGAGCCGGCCGGCGCTGGGATTGGTGGCGTAGAGGCAGCCCCTCGTGGTGTCGATGGCGGCCAGCAGCGGGGCGTAGGTGATCGGCAGCTGGTCGAGCACGGCGTTGCTGCGTCCGTCGACACGCCAGAGCCGCGGGCTGCGGAAGTCCGCCAGCCACACCTGCTCGGTGCCGGGATCCAGCGCCGGATGGCCGGTGGCGGCGATGTCGCCGACGAGGGCCAGGCTGTTGGTGTCGAACACCGACAGGACGTCCGGTGCGGTGCGCGATACATAGATGCGTCCCAGGCTGGGGCTCACGACCGCGCTGTGGTTGAAGGCGCCCGTGTTGACCGTGCGCAGGACCTGTTGGGTGGCGCCATCGACCACCGACATCAAGCTGCCTGCCCGGGTGACATAGACGAGGTTGCGGCCGTCATCCGCGCCCACGCCTTCCGGCGCGCCGGTCAAGCCGCCGACCGTGGCCACCACGGCATCGGTGGCCCCGTCGATGACCGACAATGTTCCCGAGCCGTTGTTGGCCACATAGATCCGGTTGCGAGCGGGCATGACCCCGATCCAGTACCAGGGTGTGTTGCCCACCGCCAGGGTCTTGACCACTTTGAGGGTCACGCCGTCGATGACCGAGACCGAGTTGCCGGTGGCGTTGGTCACATAGACCTTGTGCGTGACCGGGTTCACCCCGATGCCCACCGGCCGGGCTCCGACATCGATGGTCGCCTCGACGGTCTGCGGCAGAGGCGGCGTCTGGGCGTTCGGCCGCGCCGCGACGTCCGCGGCGGCCCCTCCGATGGCCGCGACCAGGCCGGCCACGACCATGATCCCGCGGCCCCGACGCCGCCGCACTGTGCGACTTCCGCATCCGTTCATGATGCCCTCCTCGCCCGCAAGGGGCTCAAGACACAGCGTACGCCAGCTGAACACCTGGACTGTCCCAGTATCTACGGGGCTCCAGGCCGCCCCGTTCCCGCCAGGGTGATGTCGCCCGCCGGGAGATAGCTGCTCAAGAACACATCCGGGGTGCGCGCCACACCGCCCACCGTCACGGCTCGCTCCACCAGCACCGTCGCGCCTTCGCGCGCCCAGCCCACCTGCAGCGAGGTGCCGATCGGCACGCGATCGTCCCGGTAGGCCAGGGCTCGGCCGGCAGGCAGGAGATCCCGCACCACTGGGCCGCGGATGCCGACCGAGCGGGCGCCGCTCTCGTCGCGCGGGGCCTCGCTGACCAGCGGACTGGCGTCGGCGTCGGCCGAGTCCGTAGAATCCCGCGTCACCAGCCCCGGATCCTCGCGCTGGAAGGCGGCCTCGCTGCCGTAGACCGTGCCGACGAGCAGCTGCCGCTCCGTATCCAGACGGAAGGTCATGATCAGCGGTTGCATGCTGTCGTTCGTGAAACGCAGATCGCGCGCCTCGCCGGCCGGGCCGCGGCCCACCGCCGCGTCGAAGCCCACCGGCGGCTCCAACCAGCCAATGCGCCAAGGCGGAGCGCGACGTTCCACGATGGGCAGGCCCAGCCAGAAGGCCAGCCGAAAGGCCAGGCTGCTGACCAGTTCCACACCCCCCAGCACCGGGCCGTCCGCCGCCCAGGCCTGCTCGCCCGAACCGCCGGCGGCGGCCAATGCCTGCGCCGGCGGCAGCGCCCGGGGGTCGAAGCCGGCGGCGGCGTCCACCGGGCCCAAGGCATCCAGAAAGGAGAAGGTCTGGCCGGGCATGACCAGGCTACCGGACACCCTCCCGATCGCCGCCAGGACATTGGCCACCCGCTCGGGCGCTGCTCCGGTCGTGCTCACGGCCATCTGCCGCACCTGGAAGACGCTGCGATTGAGCTGCGATGCCAGACCGTCGTCGCCCTGGGTAGGCGTCACGATGAGGGCCAGCTCGCCCTGTCCCTGCTCGGTATAGGCCGCCTGGATCGCCCGTTCCACAGACCCCTCGCGGTCCAAGGCCAGGCCGCCCTTGCCGGCTTCCTTGAGCGCCAGCAGGCCGGTCTCGGCATCCATGTCATAGCGCGGCTCGCGCACGGGGCTGGCCACTTGCAGGGCCAAGGCGTCCACCCAAGCCTGAATGGCGTCGCGATCCACCACCACCGCGGGGGCGAGGAAACCGGACTCGTTCTTCACGTCCTCGATCATGAACCAGGTCTTGAGCGTGTCGGTGGGAACCGTGAAGCGATGCCCGTTGCGGTCGGTCAGCTCGACCGGCCCGTCGAAGAGCACGCGGGCCGCCTGCGCAACACTCTCCACGTCGCTGACCGCCGCGCCCGTCGGCGTGGTCGCCAGGTCCAGACGCCCGCCGATGGGTCGGCGGGCGAAGGCGCGTAGCGCCTCCAAGGTGGCGGGCAGATCCAAGGCACGGCCCGGGGCCGGCGGGACGGTGCGCACCTTGCCATCCTTGCGTTCGATGCGGGCGTCGCGCGGCGGCACAGCCATCTCCGGCGCCAGAGCCTCCAGGGCCGCCCGCGCCTTGTCCAGATCCACGGCGATCGGCGTAGGCAGATCCACGCCTTCCCAACGCAGACGCAGGGGCACGATGCCCCGCGCCAGGAAGCCCAGTCCTTCGTCTCGACCGGCGCCCATGGCCAGATCCACGGCCAACTGCGGGTCCAGGGTCAGACCCAGGTCCGCCGAGCTTCTTTGCCAGCTGCGTTGATCGGCCACGTTCAAGGGATCGCCCTCGTCGAAGAGCTCCAGGCTGCCCTGATAGATGCTCAGGTTCTTCAGCAAGGCCGCACGGGCTTCCTCCGGCGGCAGTCCCCCCAGATCCACGCCGGCCACCCGCACCCCCGGCAGCACGAGTCCTTGGTAATGGCGCAGGTACCAGCGCGGCAGGAGGAAGCCGCCGAAGACCAGAAGCAGGACCAGCCCCATGAGCACCAGCGGGCCGTGGGCATGGATCCAGGCTCCGGTCGCGGACAGCCGAGGCAGCGGCCCACCGGGCGGCGGGGACGCCGACGCCGGACGCCGCCCCATGAGGCGGCTGGGGCGCAGCGGGCGCGGCGCGTCGGGGTTCTGGGACATGGTTGACCCTCCTGGGTGGGGGCATTATGATACGGCAAGCGGGCGGCCTGCGGCAGTTTGGCCGGCGCCTCGCAGCCGGTCTCCCCGTTACCAGTCTCCCAGCCCACGAAGGGAAACCCGCATGGACTTCGAGCTGACCCAGGAACAGCGGATGATCCGCGACCTGGCCCGCGACTTCGCTCAGGGCGAGATCGCCCCTATCGCCGCGGCCATCGACGAGAGCGGCGACTTTCCGCACGACACAGTGATGAAGATGGGCGCGATCGGTCTGCTGGGCCTGACCGCGTCACAGGATTATGGCGGCGTGGGCGCAGACATGATCTCCTACGTGGTGGCCATGGAAGAGATCAGCAAGGTCTGTGCCAGCCACGGAGTGATCATGTCGGTTCAGAACTCGCTGGTCAACTACGGCCTGGAGAAGTTCGGCACCGAGGACCAGCGACAGGCGTTTCTGGTGCCCCTGGCCTCAGGCCAGGCCATCGGCGCCTACAGCCTGACGGAACCGCAGTCCGGATCGGACGCCGCCGCCATGCGCACCACGGCTGTGCGCGACGGGGACAACTACGTGGTCAACGGGCGTAAGAGCTGGGTGACCAGCGGTCCGGTGGCACGCTACATCGTGCTGTTCTGCACCATGAACCCCAAGGGCGACCACCGCGACACGATGGCCTTGGTGGTGGACACGGAGAAGACGCCGGGCTTCGCGCGCGGCAAGAAGGAACCCAAGCTGGGCATCCGTGCCTCGGCCACCTGCGAGCTGACTTTCGACAACGCGCCCATCCCGGTGGCCAACCGCATCGGCGAGGAGGGCGGCGGTTTCAAGTTCGCCATGAGCATCCTGGACAAGGGGCGTATCGGCATCGCCAGCCAGGCCCTGGGCATCGCCCAGGCGGCCTACGAATCGTCGCTGGAATACGCCAAGGTGCGCACGGCCTTTGGCAAGGCGATCGCCGAGCATCAGGCCATCCAGTTCATGCTCGCCGACATGGCCATGCGCATCCAGGCGTCGCGGCTGCTGATCTTCCGCGCGGCGGCCAAGGCCGACGCCGGGGAGCGCTTCTCCAAGGAAGCGGCGATGGCCAAGCTCTACGCTTCAGAGACGGCCAATTTCGTGACCGACAAGGCCATCCAGGTGCATGGCGGCATGGGCTATTCCAAGGAGCTGCCGGTGGAGCGCTACTTCCGCGACGCGCGCATCACCGAGATCTACGAGGGCACGAGCGAGATCCAGCGCATCGTGATCGCCCGGCATGTGCTGGGGAAGGGTTGACATGAGCGACAGCCAGAGCACTCCAGCCATCCAGAAACTGCGCCAGATGCGCGAACAGGCCCGCGCCGGCGGCGGCGCTGAGCGGGTGGCCCGCCAGCATGAGCGCGGCAAGCTGACCGCCCGCGAGCGTCTGGACCTGCTGCTGGACGAGAACAGCTTTCACGAACTGGGCATGTTCGTCACCCACCGCACGCGCGAGTTCGGAATGGACAAGCAACGCTTCCTGGGCGACGGCGTGGTCACCGGCTACGGTACGATCAACGGCCGCCTGGTCTACGTGTACTCGCAGGACTTCACGGTGCTGGGCGGCTCGCTGGGGCGCGCCCATGCGGACAAGATCGTGTCCTTGCTGCAGATGGCGATGAAGAACGGCGCGCCGGTGATCGGCCTGAACGACTCGGGCGGGGCGCGCATCCAGGAAGGGGTGGTGTCCCTGGGCGGCTACGCCGACATCTTCCTGCAGAACACATTGGCCTCGGGCGTGATCCCGCAGCTGTCGGCGATTCTGGGCCCTTGCGCGGGCGGCGCGGTGTACTCGCCGGCCATCACGGACTTCATCGTCATGGTCCACGGTAGCTCGCACATGTTCGTGACCGGCCCGGACGTGGTCAAGACGGTGACCCACGAAGACCTGACCTTTGACGAGCTTGGCGGAGCCCAGGTGCATTCGGCCAAGAGCGGCCTGGCGCATTTTGCGACGAAGAGCGAGGGCGAAGCCCTGGCGGTCCTGCGCACGCTATTGGGCTACCTGCCCCAGAACAACATGGACGATCCGCCCACGGTTCCCTGCGAGGACGACCCCTTGCGCACGGACCCGGCCCTGGACACGATCGTGCCCGACAACCCCAACCAACCCTACGACATGCGCGAGGTCCTGCGCCGGGTGCTGGACGACGGGACCTTCTTCGAGGTGCATGAGCTGTACGGGCAGAACATCATGGTGGGCTTCGGCCGCCTGAACGGCCGCACGGTGGGCATCGTGGCCCAGCAGCCGATGGTCCTGGCGGGCGTGCTGGACAACGACGCCAGCATCAAGGGCGCCCGCTTCGTGCGCTTCTGCGACTGCTTCAACATCCCCATCGTCACCTTCGAGGACGTGCCAGGCTTCATGCCGGGCCTGGTGCAGGAGCACGGGGGCATCATCCGCAACGGCGCCAAGCTGCTCTACGCCTACTGCGAGGCGACGGTGCCCAAGCTGACGGTGATCACACGCAAGGCCTACGGCGGCGCCTACGACGTGATGAGCTCCAAGCATATCCGCGGCGACATCAACCTGGCCTGGCCCTCGGCCGAGATCGCGGTGATGGGCCCGGACGGAGCGGTCAACATCATCTTCCGCCGCGAGATCAACGAGGCCGAAGATCCGGTGGCCCGCAAGGCGGAGCTGGTGGCGGAGTACCGCGAACAGTTCGCCAACCCCTACGTGGCGGCCAGCTGGGGCTACATCGATGATGTCATCGAGCCCCGCGACACCCGCCCGCGGCTGATCTCGGCGCTGGAGATGCTGCAGAACAAGCGCGACGAGAACCCGCCGAAGAAGCATGGGAACATTCCGTTGTGAGCGGGGCTGATGGGCCCCCGCGCTGACGACAAGGTGTATAATGTTTGCAACCCTTGCGAGCTTGGCAAGGCAGAGTCATGGAGGTGATGCATGGAGCATACCATCGGCACAACGGAGTTGCGTCGACGTTTGACCGATGTCTTGAACGCCGTACGCGAGCAACATGCAACCTACGTCGTCGAGACATTCGATCGACCACTCGCAGTGTTGATCAACGTGGAGGAGTATCAGCAGTTCCAGCGCATTCGCGATCGACACCAGGCGCCCCGTTCGGTGGAGGAGGTCCAAGCATTCGTCGATGCCCTGTACGGCGACAAGAAACCCGGCAACGTGGTTGAAGACCTCATTGCTGATCGACGCCGCGAGAATGCCACGTCGTGATCGTGCTGGATGCTTCGGCGCTGTTGGCGCTCTTGTATCGCGAGCCCGGCCACGAAGCGGTGGCGGCAGTCGTCACCTCAAGCTGCATGTCAACGGTCAACCTGGCCGAAGTGCTGGGTCGCTTTGCTCGCGACGGCCACGAGCCGCACCCGATCCTTGATCACATCGTAAGCATGGGTATCGAAATCGTGTCGTTCGAGGCTCCCGATACCGCCCTCGTCGCCTCCCTAGAGCCGTCGACTCGGTCGCTCGGCCTGTCGCTCGGCGATCGCGCCTGCCTTGCACTGGGAGTGCAGCGCGACATCCCGGTATTGACCGCCGATCGGGCGTGGTCGCAGATCGCCCTGAGAGTTGTCGTCAACGTGATCCGCTGACGGGACATTCATCGTGTCCACCTCAAGCCTCACCAAACCACCACCGCCCCCACTGTCACCGCGCTGCCCACCACCAGGCCGATGCTCCAAAACGCCAGCCGGTCCCAACGTCGCGGGTCCTGGCCGGCGCCGTGGAGGAGTTCCCGGATCTGCCAGGCCGCCAAGGGTGACCAGGCCAGATAGGCCAGGCTGTGGCCCCACGGGAGGCCTGTCGCGGCCAGGGGCGGCAGCAGGAGATAGGCGGCGAGGTAGGACAGTGCCGCCGCGGTGGTGGCGCGGCGCGGACCGATCCGCACCGCCATCGTGCGCTTGCCCGCAGCGCCATCGCTCTGCATGTCGGGAAGGCTCACGTTGATGAGCATCGCCAGCTGCAGCGCAGCCATCGGCAGGAGGGCCAGGACCGTAGAGGCGTAGCGGGTCCCACCCTGAAGGTGGTAGCCGATCAGCGGGGTGAGGATCGCCAACAGGCCGGCGCCGGCGACCTCGCCGAACCCGGTGGCATGCAGCCTCAGTGGGGGGCTGCTGTAGCTCCAGGCGACGCCGATGGCCATACCGAGCAGCAATGCCGTCAGCGCGCCCGGCCGGATGACCAGCGCGAGCCAGGCGGCGGAGAGCAGGGCCGCAACGCCAGCACAGCAGGCTGCGATAAGCGCCCAACGCGCCGGCAGCAGTCCCGCCGGCAGCACCCCGCTGCCCCCGGACCACTGCGGACGGTAAGGATGCAGTTGGTCGGCCACGAGATCGAAGTAATCGTTGCTGAAATGGGTCAGCAGCTGGCCCAGCGTGACCACCAGCTGCCCCCACAGCAGCGACTGAGCGTCAAGCGGCCGACCTTCGCCTCGCGCGAGCGCCACACCCAGGCCATGGAGGACCACGCCGCCGACGAGGAAGTGCGGCCGCGCCAGGCGAATCAGCGCACGGAGTCGGCTGACCGCGGGACGCCGGCCGTCGTTCATGGTCGCCAACGCCCCAAGGCGACTACCAGGGGCACGAGGACGTACTCGGCATGGAAGAGCCGCCAGAGGAGCCGGTAATGGGCCTGGATGCCGGCGCGGTCATCGGCCTGCAACCCGGAGGCGCTGCGGATGAGGATGCCCCCCAGGAACAGTTGGGCAAGCACCAGGGCCATGGCGGCCAGGGGCGGTAGGATCGCGGTACCGAGCAGCGCAGTCGCCAGGTTGGCCGCCGTCCACAGCGCCGTGCTCACCCGCAATGCCCAATCCGGTCCCCAGCGCACCGCCAGGTTGCCGATGGCATGCGTGCGATCGCCTTCGATATCGGGCAGGTCCTTGGCGATGCCGATGCCCAGAGCACCGAGACTCATGAAGAGGGTCAGCAACCAGACGCCGGGCGGCAGGCCGCGGTCACCCCCTGCGCTGCCGAAGCGCGTGATCGCGAGCAGATGGGCGCCGAGCCCCAGGTTGACCAGCGGCCCACGAACCAGCGAGATGCAGAGTGGCGCCCAGATGAAGGAGCGCTTGAGCCGGAGAGGTGGCAACGAGTAGACCGTCCCGACAAACATGCTTATGGACAACGTTGCCAGCAGCCAGACGCCAAGAACGACGCCAAGCCCGAGGGCGAGCACCGCGGACAAGGCCACCACTCGCAAGGCCTCTTGGCGGCTCATCGCCCCGGAGGCCAAAGGTAGGTCGGGCTTGTTGATCCGATCCAGGGCGATGTCGGTGAGCTGGTTCAATCCCACGATGTAGACGTTGGCCGCCAAGGCCGCCAACCATGTGGCCGCAAAGAGCACCAGGGAGTGGAAGCTGATGGAAATGGGAGCGGGCTGGAGGAGGACGGCAATGACGACGAGGCCGAGCAGGCTCAGGCTGGTCCCGATGACCGTGTGGGGTCGGCTGAAGGCCCAGATCGTCTGCCAGCGGCGAGCGAGATCTGGCCGGGGCTCCCCATCACCCAGGAGCGGGAGTTCAGCCGGTTCCACTCCCTGGCCCTGACCCCGCTCCCTAACGCCGCACCCGCGTTTGCGCCAGCAGCGGCAACCATAGCTTGCGCGATTTCGGCGTCCCCGCCGTCCCTGTGGGACGCAGCGTCGGTGTCACCTCGCGGGTGGCCGAGCCGTTGAGCGTAGGCGTCGGCGACAGCTCCGGCGTGGCCGTCGGCGTGTCGGTAGCCGTGGGCGGCAGCGCAGTGGCTGTGGAAGGGAGGGCGAAAGTGGCCGTCGGCGTCGGCGGGCGGCCATCCTCGCGGTAGCGCATGAGGCCCCAGCCTTCCGTGCCGATCCAGAACTCGTCGCCGTTGCCCATCGCCAGAGCCGAGATATCGTTGGCCACCAGGCTCTCGTTCATCTGCGGCAGGGCCGTGGGCAACTCAGCATCCATGGCGTTGCCTTGGAAGACGAAGAGGCCCGCCGGCTCCAGATCTGAGCGCCAGCTGTCCGGATCCTGGCCCTCGCGGGCCATGCCGCCGCGAGAGGTGGCCACCCACAGGCGGCCCTTGGCGTCGCGTTCCAAGGCGCTGACCATCCCCGTGCGGGCGAAAACGCGGTTCTGCCAGACGTTCGCCCGACCCAGGTTCAGGACCGCCGGCCAGAAGGGCGCGTCCTCCAACAGCTTCCGTTGGCTGAGGGCGCGGGTGCCGAAGCCTCCCACCCAGGCTTTGCCCGCCGGAGCCGCCAACACCGCCAGCCCCTCGGCGTAAAGCGTGCCGTCGGCATAGCTTTCCAGACCCTGGCGGCTGTCTGAACGCTCCCAGGTCTTGGCCGTCAGGTCGTAGCGCGCCACGCCGCCGCCGAAGAGCTGTCCTCCCGCGCCGCCCAGGCCATCCGGTCGAGTGACATGGTGGCGCGAGGCCACCCAGGCCAGCCCCTGCGCGCAGTCGATATCGATGGCCGCTGTGTTGTCGGAGGTCAGGCCGGGGAAGACGAACTGGCTCCAGGTATCCTGCGTCTTCTGATGTACCGAGGCGCCGGGTTTCAGCACGTGCACCCCCGAACCCAGGTTGTCAAAAGGATTGCCCGTCCCCACCCAGATGCCGCCATCGCAGCCGGCGGCCAAAGCGGCCACCGAACCGTCCTTCAAGCCCGGAGCGGCAGGCATGGCCGCGTCGAAGCCACGCGCGGTCCAGGCCGCCGTGTCCCAGACACTCAGCCCGCCGTCGCGGAAGCTCTTGGCCGCCGCGTCCCATTGCGTCTCCAGGCTGCCCAGCCACAGGCGCTCCGGCTCCAGCAGCAGCGCCTGGACGTTGTCGCCCGCCAGGCCCGTCCATGGCGCCTTCCCGTCGCCGTCAGTACCGACCGTGCTGAAGCGCGTCCATCGGTCATCGCTGTCGTCCTCCGGATCGTTCAGCTTCAGCTGTGCCAGTCCGGCGCCCAGACCGGCCTGGCTGCGACTTCCCAGGCCCAGCAGCACTTGCCCCGCGAAACGGGTCTGTGGCGCCCCTACGGCGATGGCCGAGATGAAGTTGGATGCGGGAGCACGATCCGTCAGCAATGGAGCAGCCACGGTCAGGTTCGCCAGGTCAAGGCGCTGCAGCCCACTGCCCAGGGCGCCCAACGGGCCCAAGCCCAACCACACGCCGTTCGGGCGGACCAGCAGCGCCTGCACCCGCGAGGCCCTCAGGCCATCCGCGGTGGTGAAGGAAGCGCCGCGTTGGAAATTCCAGCGATCATCGCGCTGGTCGCGCGGCGTGCCGCGGTGGTCCAAGACCGTAAGGCCACCCTTGCTGCGTCCGATCCAGATTGTATTCTCAAGAGTCGATTGCGAAGCCTCCGGCAGGCCAGGGCAATGACCGCGTCGCCGACCAGGCCACCGCGATCGGGCATCGACACGCGGTGGTCCTCATCGTCCTGGATGGATGCCAGCCCGGCATCGAACCACATGAGCCCGCGCCCACCGATGGCCGCCCAGCCGCGGTTCTGTCCGTCGATGACCAGGGCAGCCATGTTGCAGGTAATCGTGACGTCGGCGTCCTGGCAGCTGAAGCCCTGGATCTTGTCGTCCTTGCGGTCCCGGCTGCCGCTGGTCTCGATGCGACTCAGCCCGCCGTGCACCCGCACCCAGACCTGTTCCGCCGCCTCCTGGTTGGGGCCCTTGGTCAGCAGCCAATGGGGAGCGGTCGCGATCCACAGGTCACCGTCCTTGGCCAGCGCCAGGTCGTTGATGTTGTCGGAGACCAGCCCCGGCTGCTCTTGCCCGTTCAGCTCGCTGCGGTAGGTGTTGGCATAGGTGACGGGCAGGGACCATACGTCATCGCTGTGGTCCGCCGTGCCTTGGGTCTCCAAGCGGGTCAGGCCACCGCCGCGCCAGACGCCCGCGGCGGCATCCCAGACCTGCCAGGTACCGACCCACAGGTCTGGCCCGTTCCAGGCCAAGGCCCGCACATCCGGTGACGGGAGCCCGCCGGCTGTGTTCGCCACCGTGTAGTTGAACCATTGGTCGTCCGCTGTGGCGACAGTGCCCGCGTCATCCAGGACGCTGATCCCGCGGTCGGTGGCCAGCCACTTGCGCCCGGCAGCGTCGACGGCGATGTCGCGCACCGTGTTGCCCGCCAGCGGATCCTGCGGCCGCAGGAACTGCCGGTAGCTGCCGGACGGCAGATCCCAGCGCACCAGGCCGCCGATCCGCGTGCCCGCCCACAGGACGTCCCCTTGGCCCTGGAGCGCCAGGATGTCATTGCCGTGGGCGAAGCTGGTCCAATGGCCGGAGGGGAGCGCGGCCTGTGGCCTGTCCTGATGATCTACTTCGGCCGGTCGCCCTGCGACCGCAACCCTCCCGGAGGCCGTCACGACGGCCAACAGGAGGATTGCGGTCATCGTCCGCCGCTGGATCAGGGCACCAGCCGCCGGTATCGGCATTGCCCGGTCACGCTCCAGCTGTTCAGGCTGGCGACACCAGCCTGATTCGGCCCGCCGATGGCGTTGTCCTGCACGGTCAAGGTCCAGCCGCCGTTGGCCACCGTCTGGTTGAAGGCGTCCAAGGCCGCACCGGATTCCGTCTTGCGCCGTTCGTTGTTCAGCATCGGATTGCTGCATGAGGTGATCCGGGCCACGGCGTCGTCATCCAAGGTGCCGATGACGTTGGCGTTGCCGTTGCAGAAGGAGGTGCTGCTGTTGTCGAAGAGCGTCGCGTTCACAGCGCCATGCGCCAGGCGCAGGTCGAGATCGCCGAAGAGGCCGTGGGTGATGTTCACCGGCAGGTCCACGTCGATGACCAGGCAGTCGGCCGGCTTGCCGCTGACGGTAACCGTCTGGGAGACGGTCTGCGGCAACGGTCCGGCGTTGGGGATCGTGGCTACCGTGGTGCTGGCCGCCGAGAAGTCCTCGGTGAAGGCCTTGTACACGGGCTGACCAGGGCAGACCTTTGGCCGCTGCGGCTGGAAGAAGTCGAAGATCGGCACCGCCTCGAAGGCCTTGGACTCGTCACCCGGCAGATCGGGCGCCGTCAGGGTGCGGCCGATGCGCTCCACGACCGTGCCGCCCAAGCCCACCAGGTTGCGCACGAAGCCGCCCTGCGGGTCGAAGACCTCATGCTCCCAGTAGGTGGCGGAGATGACCGCCGATCCCAGGAAGCGGTTGGGCACGTAGCCCCAGGTGGCGAAGTCGATGTACTCCACCTGGCGGTCGTGCAGCTTCTCGCAGACCGCGTCCAAGAGGCCGTTCTGGTCATAGAAGTAGATGGCGAAGTCGGTGAAGCCCGGCTTGGCCACCAGGTTGGCGATGGCCAGCTCGGAGTTGATGCCGCGGTTGTCCTTGGCCACCAATGGCACGGCCAACACCGCCGAGCCGCTCATGGTCCCACCGCGCTTGCCGCCGACCTGCCAGTCGTAGGACACCTGCTCCGTGAGGGCGTTGTAGGCCACCGCCTCAGTGCGGTCGGTGCGCGTGGCGTCGGCCCACTTGTCCAGCATGACCACCGACTGGATGCGCGGCGCGTCGACCGGGTTGGTTCCCGGCGTCCACCAGTCCTGCGTCTCGACCCGGGCGGAACCCACCCAGTTGCCCGGCAGGTCCGCGATGCGCGAGAGGTAGAAGCTCTGCGCGCCGCGCGGGCAGACCCAGTCCACCAAGGTGGTGATGACATCGCCCGACTTGTCCAGGAAGTAGACCTTGACCTTGGCCTGGTAGACCGGGCTCAGGTTCTGAACGGTCAGCACGGCGTCCCAGCCCTGGTACTCCGAGAAGACCAGAGGCGCGTAGTTCACCTGGCTGCCGATGGAGTAGGCGTAATCGGTGTTGTCGTTGTAGTTGTCGCTGGGGAAGCCGACGTAGCTGGTGAAGTGGTTGGGGCCCAGGGTGTCCACGACGATGCCCAGGGGCTGGCTGGCCCGGATCCAGGCCGAGCCCATCCAGTCCGGACCCACGACGGTGTTCGGATCGAAGATCACCGACTCGCCCGGCGCCACCGAGAGGATGTCGCCCAGGATCGGCCGCAGGCAGTTCTCCTGCTCCTTCAGCCAGATCTCGATCGAGGAGCAGCGCTGGCCGCTGTTATGCACGTGGATGCGGCTGTTCAGACCCGCGCGACTGGCGAAGACCAGCGGAGCGTAGTAGGAGAAATCACCGAAGACCGGGTCCATCAGGCCTTCCAGGTAGGTCCCGATGCCGATGTAGGCGGCATTGACCGAGCGGTTGGGATCCACCGGGTCCGGGCACTTGCGGTTGACCGACACCACCAGCGGCTCACCGGTATGCTTGCTGAAGTCCAGGATCAGCTGCTGGCCCGCTTCGTTCTTCTCCGTGACGTAGTAGACGCCGCGGGTGAGGAAAGCCGTGTCGAAGAGCAGCCATTCATCATGGTCGCCTACGATCATGTCGAAGATCGTGCCGCAGACCAGCTTGTCGAAGGTGAGCTTGTTGCCGCGGCGGTCCTCTACCTCATCGGTGGCGTTGATGCTGTAGACGATGGCGCTCTTGATGCCCGGAGGCAGCTGGCTGTTCACCCAGGTCCAGGCCGAGCCTGGCTTGAGCAGGCCCGTGCATTCCACCTTCAGGGGTCCGGCGGCCTGTGGCGGGCAGAAGCCCGGCTCGCCCCAAGCGACCAGGAGGCCTACCGACGGCCTGCGGCCCACGTTCTGCACCTGCAGCCAGGTCTCGCAGACGTCGGTGTCCAGGGCGGGCAGCTCGATGCGGTAGTCGGCGCCGCTGCAGACCACGACGAACTCCACCGCGTCGGACACGGGCTCAACCGTGAGGCAGGGGTACTTGGTGCGGCCGGAGTTGACCGCGTCGGCCTTGACCCTGACCTCATTGGTGACCCGGCCGCACATGCCCTCCATGGGCGGCACGGTGATCTTGTGCAGCACCGTCTCGCCCGGCGCCACCGGCAGCTTGGGATCCTTGCCGGCGCGGATGTTGGCCGTGAAGGTCTGCTGGCCCATGGACGTGGTGAGGATGTCCGTCACCATGATGTTGTCCAGGAACGTGGTCCCGGTGTTGGTGATCTCGATGCAGAAAGTCACCGGCGTGCCGGGCGGCGGGGGCGGCGGGTTCTTGAGACCCGGGCATTCGCCGTTGTAGGACACCGTCTTGACCACCTTCATGGAGGGGCATTCGATCTTGGTGTCCTCGGTGACCAGGTTGTTGTCGCCGATGGGATCCAGGGTGGGCGTGCGGTTGATGATGCCCACGTTGACCGCCGGCGCCCCGGCCGGGTTGTTGACCGGCGGCCACAGGACGTTGTTCTGACGGGTGAAGACCCGCGCCAGGTTGGTCATGGTGGCACCGCAAGGCGCCATCTTGGCCACCATCGCGTCGATACGCACGGTGACCGACTGCCCGGCGTTCAAGCGGCCCAGCTCCCCGATGCCCAGGTTGTTCGCCCCGCGGCCGATGAGGATGGTGATCAGGCCCGTGTCGCGGACCTCCAGCACCTGGCCGGGCAGCGGCGCAGCCAGCGGCGCGTAGGGCGGCGTGTTGTTGACGAAGCTGATGGTGATCTGCGCCGGGTCCAGGGCCAGGAACATGCCCTGCGGCAACTGGTCCTGCAGCACCACTTCGGCGGCGTCCGACGGACCCTTGTTGGTCACGGTCACCAGGTAGCTGACCATGCCGCCGGGCTGCACCGGGTCGCATTGCAGGAAGTAGTTGCCCGGATCCGTGGCCGGGTTGCCGAAGATGTCGGTCTTGGTCACGGCCAGGTCTGCCAAGGCGTTGACCCGGGTGGCCTCGTTGTCCTTGCCGCAGGGGATGACCAACTGGTCCGTACCCGCCACGCCATCACGGGCTGCGGGGGCGCCCGCCAGGAGCGGCGCCGGCTCGCCAAGCGCGTTGATGCGGGCGATGTTGTTGGCGAAATGCGCCCAACCGGTCGCCTGGTAGTAGGATCGCGCCGGCTGCCCGGGGGCGGTGTCGCCGCGGCCGTTGAGCACGTAGCCGCTCTCCACCAGGCCCACCAGGATGAAGCCGTAGGTCTCGCCCGGGTCGAGGTCGTTGAGGGCGTTACCCGTGGTGCTGCTCCATACAGGCGTGCCCTTCGTCAGGATCTGGTTGAGGGTGACCAGACCGCCGGCGACGTTGAGACCGCTGCAGGTCACGGCGTCATCCGGATCCAGGGGCTCGCAGCGCAGGCCGGTGATGCCGGCCGGCAGCTGGTCGGTAACTGCGATGGTCGTCGCCGTGGACGGCCCGTTGTTGCCGAACATGATCGCGTAGCGCAGCTCGGTGCCGGCGATGACCGGATCCGGCGAGTCGGTCTTCATGATGAAGACGTCGCTCGAGCGGTTGACCGTGGTCACCTGCGTGGCCGAATTGTTGGCCGCGCAGGGGTCGAAGGTGCTGGTGGCCACGGTGGCGGTGTTCGAGATGTTCGTGGTGGGCAGGCCGGAAGGCACGCCGTCAGGCCGCACCAGGGTCTGGATGAAGATGACCGCCGAGCGGCCGGCCGGCAGGGTGCCGAGCTGGCAGGTGATCTGCTGCTGCAGGATCGGATCCTGGCGGCAGGTGGCACCGGAGGCGCTGACGTAGGCGAGCTGTGCCGGCAGGGTGTCCGACACCACCACGTCCTGAGCGTCCGACGGGCCGTTGTTGGTCACCGTGATGGTGTATTGCAGCGGGCGCCCGGCGATGACCGGGTCCGGCGAGTCAGTCTTGGTGATCGAAAGGTCGGCCGCGGTGTTGACCGTGGTCAGGTTGGCGGCGTAGTTGTCGCGGTTGCGCGGGTCGTAGACGTCCGAGGTGACGAAGACGTCGTTCTCCAGGATCGTGCCATTGGCCAGGCTACGGTTGACGTCGGCGACCACCGTCACCGTCTTCTGCGTGGTCGGTCCGATGTTGCCCAGGCCACAGGTCAGGCGGTCGAGGGCCGCGCCGGGTGTACCCGTCTCACAGTTGCCGCCGGAGGCGCCGGTCACGGTGGCGCTGGTGACGACGATGCCCGGCGGCAGACGGTCCGTCAACACCGTGTTCACGGCGATGGACGGGCCGTTGTTGCGCACCACCACGGTGTAGGTGATGCGGCGACCGGCGGTCACCTGGTTGGCGGTGAGGGCCGTGCCGGGCGGGCAGCCCAGGGTGGTCACCTCGCCGACAGCGGTCTTGGTGACGGCCAGGTCCGCCACGGCGGTGATCTCGGTCTCCACCTCAGCGTGGTTGTTGAGCAGGTACGGGTCCTTGGACTCCAGCAGCGGCGGCAACGGGCTGGACAGCACGTCGGCCACGTTGCGGATATCCTGGGTTTCGGCCGCCCGCACCCGCATCGTCACGATCCAGCGGCCTTCATTCGGCGGGCCGTCAGCCTTGAGCGGGTTCAGCGCGCCTTCGTTCGCCGGCGGCGGTGTGGCCGGGTTGTCAACCATCACGCAGTCCACTTCCAAACGCTGGAAGATGTTGGCGATGCCCGTGGGCGGCAGGATGTTGCCCGGGGGCGGGGGCGGGGGCGGCGGCACGGCCGGCGGCCAGGGCGACGGCAGGATGAGCTGCGGGTTGCCGCCGCTGTGGGCCGGCAAGGCCCGACAGGACGCGCGCCGATCGCTGGTGATGTCGATCAGGTCGAAGCGACCCGAGGACTGCAGGACGTCCTTGATCGCCGGGCTGACAGCCGAGCCGGGGCCCAGGTTGTCGACGATGAGGGTGTAGGTCAGCACGTCGCCGGCCTTCACCTGGCCCTCGCGGCGACCGAACTTCACGATCTTCAGATCGGCCTTGCCCTCGATGTAGTTCTTGGCCGTGGCGACGTTGTTGCGGCCGTTGAGGTAGGCTTGCGGGAAGGCCGGGTTGACCGCCTCGGTGCTGCTGGTGACCATGGCCACGTTGGAGATGATGCTGCCGGGCGGCGCCGTGGGCAGCACCTTGCCGTAGATGTCGAAGCGCTGGCGTGAGGGCTGGTCGTCCACGTCGCGGGCGGAGATGGGCACGGTCAGGGTGCCGATCTCGCAGCGCAGCGGCCTGTTCAGCGTCAGCACCAGGGCGCCGGTCAGGGCGCCGCTGGCGGCGGCGACGTTGACCGTGGCGCCGGCCTGCAAGGCGGCGGCCTGCGCGGGCGTCACCGTGATGGTGCCCACCAGAGGCTCGGTGGGGCTGACCACCGGCGGGGGGCCGGCGAACAGGTTGACGCCGCCAGCCGTGACCGACGTGATCCCGGTCACGTCCGTGGTCTGCACGCTGTAGACCAGCACGTTCGTCGTGGTGTTGAGGACGAAGGTGGCCAGACCCATGGCCGGAAGGGCGCCGGTCAGCGGCGCGCGCAAGCCCACCAGGTTGTTGGGCCGGGTGCACATGGGCTGGTTGGTGTCGATCTCGTACTGCACCTCGTCAGGCAGCACGTCGTAGACCACGACATCCTTGGCCTCCGAGGGGCCGAGGTTGCCGACGCGGATGCTGTACTTCACCGTCTCGCCCGCGCCGACCTTCACCGGATCGACGGACTTCTCGATGTAGACGTCGGAGTCCGCGATGACGTTCGTGGTGGCGGTGGCGCTGTTGTTGGCCGCCACCGGGTCGGCGGTCACGGTCAGGACGCTGCGCGATGCCGTGTTGCTCAAGACCGTGCCGTTGGGCACACTCGGGTCCACGCCGGTGACGATGAAGATCTCCGTCACCTCGCCGGGCGCCATGTCGTTCAGGTTGCAGCGCACCAGACGGCCGCCGGCGTCATAGGCGCAGATGCCCTTTCCGCCGAGGACGGTGGCCGACAGGAAGTTCAGTCCCGCCGGAAGCGGGTCGTCGATGACCGGCTTCTCCGCGGCGGACATCGCCAGGGGCGCGGGGCCGACCCGGTTGACCACGTTGGTCACCCGGATGCGGTAGCCGAGCACGGTGCCGGCGCGGACGGGGTCCGGCGCGTCCGTCTTCTCCACCCGCAGGTCGGCGGCGCCCACCACCTTGATCCACGAGTCGTTCGTCCGGTTGTGCAAGGTGTTGGGATCGAAGGTAGCCGCGGTGACGTAGGCGTCGTTGGCCAGGAAGTCGGCGAAAGGCGTCTCGGGCTGCTTGATGACGAAGCTGGGGTCCACGTCGGCGATGATGGTGATGATCGCCCGGGATCCGGCGAGCAGGTCGCCGATCTGGCAGACCAGCGGATCCCCGGAGTCGCCGGGCGTTCCAACCGTGCAGATGCCGGAGCTGTTGGGCGTGTTGATGCTGAAACGGGCATCGACCGAACCATCCACCAGGCCCCAAGGCAGCTGATCCACCATGGTGACGTTCTCAGCGGTGCTGGGTCCGTCGTTATCGACCACGATGGTGTAGCGTACGGTGCCGCCGGCGATGACCTCGAGGTCATCGCCGAGGGTGAAGGGACCGTCGCCGGCGTTGTCCACGCCCTTCTTGGTGATGCGCAGGTCGGCCGCGGAGGTGACCGCGATGAAGTCCATGGCCATGTTGTTGGCCAGATCGGGATCGGGGGTGCTGCCGTCGCCGCCCAGGTTGTCCGGGTCGCCGCTGATGACGCGGACCAGGTTCTGGACATCCACGGCATTGAGGGCCTTCACCCGGACTTCGACCGACCAGCGACCGTTGCCGGGGCTGAAGCCCTGCGGCTCGAGGGCCTCACCGAGGGTGCAGCGAATCTGCCCGCGTGGGGTGGGCGTGCCTGTACCCGGCGGCGGCGTGCCCGTTCCTGGCATGGGGGTGCCGACGCCAGTGCCGGTGGTGCAGACATCGAGAGCCCGCGCCGGATCCGGGGCGATGCTGACCAGGGTGAACTGACCGGACGCCAGGATGTCGTCGATGATGGTCACATTGCGGGCATAGGAAGGCCCGAGGTTGTCCACATAGATCTGGTAGGCGAAGGTTTCGCCGGCCTGGATGCTCTGGTCGGGGATGCTGAGCTTGGTCACCTTGAGGTCCGCGCGGTCGTTCACGGTGGTGCGCAAGGTGAAGTCGTTGTTCGTCAGATCGCGGTCGGGCGTGGCCGCTTCCACATGCACGCTGTTGGCCAGGGTCAGAACACCGCGGGCGCGGGTGTCGGCCTTCAGGCTGGTGCGGATGGAAAAGGTCTTGCTGGTGCCGCCGTTCATGTTGCCCAGCTGGCAGGTGAGGGTGCCCGCCGGAGCCTGGACGCAAGGAGGCACGTTGGTGTCGGCCACGTAGACGGCGTCGACCGGCAGGACGTCGGTTACCACGACGTCGCGGGCGACGCCTGAGCCGTAGTTGTTGACCGTGATGTCGTAGAACAAGGTCTCACCGGCCAGGGCCGGATTGGGGTTGGCAGTCTTGGTCACCGCCAGGTCAATCTCCGGCGTCAAGCGCACGTTGTCGATCAGCAGGCCGGTGTCGATCAGGTGATCGGCGTTGCCCTGGTCGCTGACCAGGAACTCCAGGATGTAGGTGCCGGGCGTGTCGATGATGGACAGGTATTGTTTGAACGCCGAACGACCGTCCTCGAAATGGCAACCCTGGGTGGGGCCGGCAGCGAGGATGTCGTAGACGACACCATCGATAGGCGTGACATCCGGGAAGGGCGACACCCCGGTGGTCGGGGCGCTGCCGGCCAGGAGCATGCCGCCGTCGGGACCGCTGAGGTTGACCCGGAAGAAGTCGTCGAAGTTGCCAGGAGTCGGAGCCTCGCTCGTCAGGAAGCTCCAGTCGAAGGTGAGGGTCGCCGGCACCTCGTTGGGCGCCAAGGTGAAGGTCTGGCGCAAGGTGGAACGGTCGTTGTCATTGTTGGGGCCTGGATCCAGGTCCAGGTTGTCCAGCTCAGTGGCGTCGATGTTGCCTGGACCGTTGCAGAGCAAGGCCATGCGACCACCATCGGTGGGCAGGACGGGCGACACCGGCGCGGAGCCGATGTCGGTATCCTGCAGCACCTGCACACGGCCTGTGGTCACCCAGTTGGCCAGCGCGGCCTCAAAGCTGCCGTTGATAGGGCCGGCATCGATCCCGGAAGGGCTGTTCGGGCGCGCCGGACGCTGGGCGCTGGCCGCGAAGGCTCCGGTCAGCAGCGACAGGCTCAAGCCTAGAAGCAGCGCACCGCGGAAGGGCGCGCGGCGCAGCCACGACTGACGGCCGGCCGCCGGGTCCGTCTGGGTGATGATGGACATCGCTCGCTCTCCTGGGGGGCAGGTGCTGGATCTGGGCTCGTGCAGGTGGGTCTTGCGTCCGTCCATCAGAACGGCCTCCTGAAGCGGTAGACCGTGGTCTCGTTGCGGCTGCTGTTGTTCAAAGGGTTGGGATCCGGCAAGCCGCCCGACACGGTGGCCACGTTCACCAGCACCGTACCGGCCGGGAGCGTCTCAGGCACATGGACCACGATGGTGATGACCGCCGACGACATGGCCGCGATGGCTGCCGTGTTGCAGGTGACGGTCGTCGTCCCAGCGCAACTCCAGCCGCCCGGAGGCGTCGCGGATACGAAGGTCACTTCGGGCGGCAGCGGATCGGTCAAGGTCGCCGAGGTAGCGGTCGCCGACAGGTTGGTGACCGTGATGGTGTAGGTCAGGTCGAGACCGGCCTGCACCGGGTTGGGATTCGCCGTCTTGATCACTGCCAGATCGACCGGCGTGTTGCTGACCGTATGGCTCACGGATCCGGTGCTGGCATTGTGGCTGGCCGAACCGCTGTAGTCCACGTTGATGGTGTGGACGCCCAGGGTCAGGGCCGAGGTGGTGCAGGTGGCCTGGCCGCCGACCAGGACCACACCGACGCAGCCGGCGATGTTCGAAGCCCCGTCCTTGAAGGTGACGGTGCCCGTCGGCGTCCCACCACCCGGCGCCACCGCCGCCACGGTGGCCGTAAAGGTCACCGGCGAACCGAGGAGCGAGGGGCTGGGCGAGGCGGTGACGGTGACCGTGGTGTTGGCCGGGTTGACCACCTGGATCAGGATGGCCGAGGTGGCCGGGCCATGGCAGCCGTCACCCACGTACTCCGCGGTGATGTTGCGGCTGCCCACTGCCAACATGGTGGTGGTGAACGTGGCCACACCGGCGCCATTCAAGGTGGCCGAGCCGATGGTGCTGGCACCGTCCTTGAAGTTGACCGTGCCACTGGGCGTACCGGTGCTCGGCGCCACCGGGCTGACCGTGGCCGTGAAGGTCACCGACTGCCCAAAGACCGTCGGGCTGCCCGAGGTGGCGAGCACCACCAGTGACGAGGCGGCGGTGACGGTGTGGTTCAGGGTGCCGGTCGAGGTGGCGTAGTTGCTGTCGCCCAGGTACACCGCCGTGATCACCCGCGGACCCACCGCCAGGTTGGCGATGGTGAAGCTGGCCGTGCCGCCCGCCAGGTTGACCTGCGCGAAGTTGGTGCCGTCGGCCTTGAAGACCACGATGCCGGTCGGCGTGCCGAAGCCCGACGTGACCGTGGCCGTGAAGGTCACCGGCTGGCCGCAGACGGTGCTGGCGGCGGGGCTGCGCGTCACGGTGGTGGTGGTAGGCGCCTTGTTGACGAGGTGGAAGACGACCGTCGACGTGCTGCCGCTATGGTCGCTGGTGGGGGTGAACACCGCCGAGATGGGGTTGTCTCCGGCGGGCAGGGCGGTCGTGTTGCAGATGGCGATCGCCGCGGCCACGGGCACGTTCACGCAGCCCGCGATGTCGATTCCGGCGCGTTTGAAGGTCACGGTGCCGGTTGCTGCCGCAGGCGACACGGTCGCCCTGAAGGTGGCCGTCTGGCCGAAGTTGGTCGACGGCGCTGTCAGGTCCACCAGGCTGAGGGTGGTGGGCGAAGTGACCACGACCTGCAGCAGGCCGCCGGAAGTGCTGCCGTTGAAGTTGCTGTCGCCACTGTAGACAGCGGTGAGGGTGTAGGAGCCGGTCATGAACGACGTGTTGCAGGTGGCGGTGAGACCCACCAGGGCCACCGCGCCGCAGCCGGGGATGTTCACCCCACCGTTCTTGAAGGCGATCGTGCCGGATGGCGCGCCCGCTCCGGGTGGCAGGACCAACAGGTTGGAGGTGAGCGTCACTGTCTGCCCGGAAAGGGCGGGGTTGGTGGAGGTGCTGATCGATGTCGTCGTATTGGCCTTGACGACGATCTGCGGCACACCAGGTGCGCCCACGTACAAGGGCGACGTGCTTCCCAAGAAGTTGGGGGTCGTGGAGATGTAGGTAGCCTGCACCGAATAGGTGTCCACCGGCAGGAGGCCACCGGGAATCGTCACCGTCCCATTGAAGGGCTGGCCGGGGGTCAACGTCAGGTTTCCGATGAGCACGAAAGGCGGGTTGATGCCCGGCGTGAAGGCCAACTGAACGGAGCCGGTGGTGACCTTGTTCGGATCCGACGTCCCGGGGATGATCGAGCCCGGCTGGACCACAGACACGGTCACCGTGAAGTCGACCGCCTGACCATAGACCGAGGGGCTGAGTGACGTGGTGACGGCCGTGGTCGTGCTGGCGGCCTGGATGGTGATGCTGCGCGCGGCCGACGGGGCGCTGGCGTTGAAGTTGCCATCACCCTGATAGGTGGCCGTCACTGAGTACACGCCGGCGTTGGGGTAGTCCTGGAACGGAATCGTGGCGTTGACCGATCCGTCTCCGCTGACGTCGGCTTCCAGGTAGGGCTGGCCGTTGAAGTTCACGACAGGGCTGAAGATGAAGCGCGCCTTGCCGGTGGGGAAGCCCCAGGGACCCGACTGACCGCAGGGCAGCACGGTGATCTTGGCCGCGAGGGAGAAGATCTGGCCGAACTTGTAGACCACGGCGCCGGCCGGATTGGTCATCGCCGCGGAGGTATCGGCCTTGTTGACCGTATGCCCCATGCCGCCGGAGACGGAACCGTTGTAGTTGACGGCGCCGTTGTAGGTGCCGGTGATGGTATGCCCGCCTACGCTCAGCGACTGGATGGCCAGGGTCGCCGAACCGTCGCTGTTGATGTCGACGGTCTCCAGGATCGTCGCCCCATCCTTGAAGGTGACGGTGCCCGAAGGGATGCCGCCGCCCGGAGCGGTCGCCTCGACGACGGCGGTGAAGAAGACCTTCTGGCCGAAGCGCGACGGGTTGGCCGTGCCGCAGTCCGTCAAGCGCGACAGGGTGACCGTGGTGTCGGCCTTGTTGACGGTGTGGTTGAGCGTGGAGGAGGACGAGCCGTTGAAACAGTCGTCCCCGCCGTAGACCGCGGTCATCGGATGGGTACCGACGTCCAGGGACATCGTGGTGAAAGTGGCCTTGCCCGTGCCATCGATGAAGCCGACACCGACCGTGTCGCCGTTGTCCTCGAAGAGGACGAAGCCGCTCGGCGTGCCGGCGCCCGGGCCAACCGCCGTCAGCTGGGCCGTGAACTCCACGTACTCGCCGTACACGGTGGTGGCGTTGGGCGTGCGGCTGATGGTGATGGTGGTGTTGGTCTTGATGACCACATGGTCCACATCGGCGGAGGTGGAGGTGTTGAAGTCTTCGTCGCCCTCGTAGGTCGCGCGCACCAGATGGGTGCCGACCTCAAGCCAGGTGGTGGAGAAAGTCGCCACACCCGCGCCGTTGACCGCCCGGGTGGCCAGGTGCGTGGCGCCGTCGTCGAAGCTGATGGTGCCGGTGGGGGTACCGACCGAGGCGCTGACCGTGGCGGTGAAGGTGACCGACTGCCCGCAGCGGGAGGGGTTGGGCGAGCTGGTCAGGGAAATGCTGGTCGCCACCTTGGTGACTACCTGGGCAACCGCGGCGGAGACGCTAGGGTTGAAGTTGCCATCGCCGCCGTACTCGGCGGTGATGCTGTGCAGACCCACGGTCAGGTTGCTGGTGCTGAAAGTGGCCTGGCCGGCGCCGTTGACCGCGCCGGTTCCCAACACCGTGGTGCCGTCCTTGAAGGTCACGGTGCCGGTGCGTGTGCCGGCGCCTGGGGCGACCACATTGACCTGCGCCGTGAAGGTCACGGACTGGAAGCGGGTCGAGGGGTTGAGCGAACTGCTCAATGAGGTCGTGGTCGAAGCCTTGTTGACCGTGTAGCCAAAGCCACCCGAGCTGGACGCCGAGCAGTTGGCGTTACCCAGGTACTGGAAGGTAAAGACATGGAAGCCCGTGGAGAGGCCGCTGGTGCTGATGGCGGTGGGAGCCGTCGCCGAGGCGACCGTGCCGCCCTCCACCAGATTCACGGTGCCGCCGCTCGTGTCGCTGCAGGTGGGCATGGAGCCGCCGCCGGGGATGACCGTGTAGTTGAAGGTCACGGTCTGCCCGAACACCGAGCTGCCGGGCGAGTGGGCGCCGATCGACACGGACGACGGCCCGTCCGGCCGGATGGGCAACCGCCGGTCGATCCGGGAGGCGCTGTCGCTGGAAGCCGTCTGCGGCGCTGCCGCTACCGGGCTGGCGAGGGTGGTCAGAGCGAGACCCAGAGCGATCAGCATCCAGCCTCTGGTCCGCCGGTAAACACCTGTGGCCGCCGGACCGCTGGTTCGAAACACATGCATGGCTTGGCTCCTCCCGCCCGTCAGGAATCGATTCGACCTAGATCATATGGTCAGACGCCTGACCTGCTGGACCCAACCGCTTTCGGCTGTCCGGCAGCCCTGACGCCGCGCTTCTCAGGCACACGCGACCATAGCACCGACCTGTTGGTCAGCAACTGCTAGTCTTAACGGTAGATGAGGGTCATGGATACGCCCAACAGACCCTAGCAACCGGATCTCACCCGCTTTGACGCCGTCCATCGCCGCGCTCCGCCGACTGGTCCCGATGTGACCGTATCCGCGCCGGTGCCTGGACCGTTTAAGGCAGTCAGGGAGCTTCGCTTCGCGGGAGCTTGTTGCCTGCGTGCCAGCCTCACGCCATCTCGAGCGGTATTCACGACGACACAACTGATCATCCCGCCGGCGATTGCCGACTGCGGGATGCGCGCAAGGGGAGTGCATGCATGAAGAATCGGATAGCGTTGGTCGCCCTGATCGGCCTGGTGATGGCTGGAGCTACGACCTCGTCCAGAGCCCTGGCTCACGATTCCGCTGAGGCAGGGCCAGCGGCCCCGCAGTCCGACAGCTCGCCGGCCGTCGCTGCCGACCCGGCTCTGGCCCGGATGCGCCTGAAGAATCTGGTGCGCGAGAGCTTCCGGCAGGGTCTGTCCGACCAGCAGGCACCGGAGCGGCAAGAGCAGTTGGACAAGACGCTCGCCATGATCGACGCGATGAGCGATGGCGACGCGCTCGCTGCCATGGCCAGTATCGGCCCGGTCATGGGCCTGACCCGCACCCTAGACGCCCTGGCGGCCGCGGCCGACGACGCCAGCCGAACGAGCACCGTCACCGCCGTGGCCCAGGACGATCCGGCGGTGGAGATCCTGCGCCGCGACATCGACGCCTACCTGGCCCGCTTCGTGCCTTACAACCCGGTGGTTCAGAGCCGCTACCCGGAGTATGGCGTCATGCTCAGCGGGTTCCGTAACCAGATCCAGTCCATGGATGCCCGCGACCTGGCCCGGTTGGTGGAGACCTTCAACCAGATCCCGAGCGCGCGGGGCATTCTGGCCGTGGATCCTGCGGCCATCATCGGCCAGGGCGGATCGCCGCCGCAGCGTGCGGCATCCCCGGATCGAAGGCAGCGTCCGGACGGGCTGGACGCCGGTTCGATCCACACCTTGTCCAGTTGCGCAGACGCGACCTTCGGCCCGGTGGCTACCGGCGTCATGCAGGCCATCGCCGAGGCCGCCGAGGAGGTCAAGGACCTGCTCTGGGACGACCTCATGATCGGCAACATCAACCTGCCCAACCCAGTCCGGATCGTGGCCGCCGTCATCGCCCTGCCGCTGTGGCTGCTGGCCTTGTCCATGCGTGCCGACCTGGACGTCTTCCTGGCCTGCAATGACAACGCGCATCAGGCCCTGACCGAGATGCACAAGGAAGAGTCCGAAATCCGGTTGGAGGCGATGAAGTCGATGTTGAACGACAGTACGAAGATCACCGACCTCAAGCGAACCATCGCCAACCGCGCGGACCGGATGGATGTGTACGCCGTGGAGTTCCGGAAACTCACGCTTCGCCTGGACATCGAGAAGGATCTGCTGCGCATGGGGGATCCGCGCATCTCTTTGTTCCAGATCCCGCAGTCGGTATGCATCACGGTGGGCGAGCACCAGTCCTGCGGCCAGCTGGAGACGGTGCGCGATATCGTCGCGGACACCATCCTGGACAACCGCTCGCTCGGCTTTGACACCACACTGGCTTCGGTGGCCCTGGCAGACGGCGAGAGCCAACGGGCGCTAGGACTGTACAAAGAGGCCTATACCCGCTACCGCTACGCCTACCAGCTCGCCGTTCGGTCCCGCTGAGGACGCGAACGTTTCCAGGCCGATGGTTCCGGTCCGCCATCGCACCTGCGTCCGTCAGCAGCCGCTCCTGGCACCCTTCCCCCCGCGGGGACACCACAGAAGGCCGACATGCTGAAACGAATGAGAGCCCCCTTCCTGACCCTGACGACCCTGGGTGTCCTGGCATTCTCCTGGAATGCGTCGCCGGCCACCAAGGTTGAGGCCAAGGCCCGCCCGGCCGCGCCCGCCCACGCCTCGGGATTGGATCAGAGCGAGTCCCGGCCGGCGCTCGGTCCCGAAGCGCAGGCCGAGGTGGACCGCCAGCGCGCCGAGATCGTGGCTTTCGTGACGGCGGCCTATCACGGCCCGTCCGACGAACAGGATGGACGCTTGGCGGCGATCCAGCCCGAGGACGAGGCCATGCACGCCCTCGGCGGCATGACGGACGACGACGTGCGGCGCATCTACAAGGCGGTGCCGCTCATCGGCCAGCACCAGGAGATAGAGGCAGGGTTGAGCGCCTTGGCCGCGCAGACCAGCGCTCCGGGTGGCCTGGCGGCGGCGAGCGCTGAGTCAGCCCAAGCTGACGATCCAGAGTCAGTGCGCCAAGGTCTGAACCAGGTGTTGGACATGCAGGCAACGTGGGCCGGATGGGTAGTCGGCACGCCCCCGGATTTCGCGGCCACCATCGAGGACAATCGGCGACTTCTGGCCAACGCCACGTCCGAGGACTTGCTGGCGTTGCAGCGCGCCCTGTCCTTCATCCCCAACTGGCGCACAGCACTTGCACCGGACCTGAACGCCCTGCTCGGCGGAACGCAGGCGATGGCCAATGTCCAGGCTGGGAAGCGCTCGTCTCCCGACGGACTCTTGGTCACCGACGAGCAATGCTCTGACGCTGATTACTCCCGCGACACGGTGCCGCTGATCATCGCCGCCGCCGCCCTGGCCGGATCCGCCCGTATCGCCGGCTTCGCCGCCGACCTGCTTCCGGAGGACATCAAGGCCTGCGTGGGCATCTTCGGCGCGGTGATCTGCGCGGACTTCCCCAACCCCTTCTACCAGATCTTGAAGCTCGCGGAGTTCGTCATCACCCGGGCGGCGGACGGCATCAATGCAGCGATCCTGGTGGCCAACACCTGCCAGAACATCAAGCACTGGAAGCTCTTCATCATGCACCGCGACGAGTTCCTGATCGACGCGCAGACGGTACTGACAGAGCTGATGACCCGTAACAACGAGATCGTCGAGCGCTCGGACCGCATCGATTTCACCAACCGTGAGGCCTGGAAGCTGCGGCTGCAACTGTCCATCGAGGAAAACCTGCTGCTGCCCGACCCCAAGCCCGACGGCAGCGACGAGAATCGTATCTCGCTCTTCCAGTTGACCGACACGGTCTGCTTCAATCCCGATGAACTGCTGCCCACGCCCGTCTTCGCCCTGCCGACGCCGGACGTCCCCACGCCTGCGCCGACCATCGACCCGGCACCGGTCCTCGCGCCCATCCCTACCGCCCGCTCGCCCTTCATCGTGCCGGACCGGCGGGAGCAATGTGGGCTCCTCCTGGTCAAGCGCATCGTGGAGGAATCCATCCTGATGAACAAGATGGCCGGCAACGATGTGCACAATGCCGACGATACCTATGCGGCGGCCATGGTCCATCTGAACGCCGGCCGCTACAAGCTGGCCTACCTGCGCTTCCGCGAGGCCTACCGCGACGCCGTGCAGCCGGACGCTGAGCCGCGGCAGGCGATGTCGACGATGCCGGAGATCACGGCGCGCTGATTCGGCGGGTCGGTCCAACTGTTTCAAGACGACAGCAACAAGAAGGGCCGCGGCATTTTACCGCGGCCCTTCTTGTTACCTTGGACTCGAGCGACGCGTTTTCGCCGGCTCACCCGCTTGATGCGTTCACCACCAGCCACCGAGTCTGTCGACGCGGCTTCTCCATTCGGGGCACAGCCGGATTCGGATCACGCTGCAACGGGGAATCGGCTTCAGCGCAGTGCGCGCCCCTTGAGCAGCAGCGGCAGGTAGAGCCTGCCGGGGGTCGGCGTGCCGGCCGGTCGGGTCGGCGTGGCCGTGCCATCGCCGCCTGGCGTGCCCAATGTGGGCGTCACTTCTCGCGTGGCCGTCGGCGGTGTGACGGGCGGCGTGGCCGTGTCGGGTCCCGGTGTGGCGCTGGGGGTGAGGCCGGGCGTGGCGCTGCCTGGTTCCACTGTCGGCGGCAGCGTAGCGGAAGCGTCCGGTGTCGCGGTGGGCGTCGGCAAGGTGCCGGTGGCCGTCGCGCTCGGCGTGAGGGTCCTCGAGGGGCTCGCGGTCTGGGTGGGCGTCGCAGTGGCGCTCGGGGTGACGGTGGCGCTCGGCGGACGCGTGTTGGTCGGCGTCGGCGTGATCGTGGGCGTGGCGGTTGACGTAGGGGTGGGCCGGGTGCCCGTCGCCGTTGCCGTGGGGGTGCGGGTGACCGTGGGGCTGGGCGTGGTCGTCGGCGTGATCTTGTCGGCGTTCTTCAGCAGCCAGACCTGATCCGGCTGGCTGAAGTTGCCCACCCATAGGTCTGACAGGCCGTCTGTGTCCAGGTCCGCCGCCCGCAGCGCAGTGGTGTTGGCCGAGCCAAGGGACTGGCCCTGGGCGAAGGTCCCGCTTCCATCGTTCAACCACACGCGGCTGGCCGAACCCAGATGACCGGTCACCGCGTCCAAGCGCGCGTCGCCGTCCACGTCCACCAGAGCCACCGCCAAGGTGCTCGCCGCTCCCAGGCGCTGGCCGCTGTCGGTGAACCGCGCCTGGCCATCGTTGATCCAGACCTCGTCGGCCTGGTTCGGAGCGTTGCCTACGAAGGCGTCCAGATCGTCGTCGCCGTCCAGATCCCCCAGAGCCAGCGCGCCACCGCTGGCCGCGCCCAGGCGCCCCGGCACGGCGCTGAAGACGCCCTTGCCGTCGTTCAGCCACACGCGGTCCCCCTGCAGGTCGTCGTTGACCACAAAGGCGTCCAGGTCCATGTCGCCGTCCAGGTCGGCCAGGGACGCGGCGGCACCCGACTCGGCGCCGAGACGTTGTCCGCTGTCCGCGAAGACGCCCGCGCCGTTGTTCTTCCAAACCTCGTCCGCCTTGCCCTGCGGTCGGACCACAAAGGCATCCGCATCGCCGTCGCCGTCCAGGTCGGCCAGGGCCACGGCCGCGGTGCCCGCCGTGCCCAGGCTCTGGCCGCTGTCGGTGAAGACACCAGCCCCATTGTTCTTCCAAACCTGGTTGGCCTGGCCCGCCGCCTGGCCCAGGAAGGCATCGCGGTCGTCGTCGCCGTCCAGGTCCGCCAGGGCGACGGCCCGGCCGTCGCCCGCCCCCAGACGCTGTCCGCTATCGCGGAAGCGCCCGCCACCCTCGTTCAGCCACACCTGGTCAGGGTCCTGGTCGCCATTGGCAACGAAGGCGTCGACAAGGCTGTCGCCATCCACGTCCGCCAGAGCCACCGCACGGGTCCGCGATGTACCCAGCCGCTGCCCGGTATCGACAAACAGGCGGTCAACGGCCGGGGCGGACATGGCGGCCGTGGCGCTGAGCACGGCTGCGGCCGGCAGGGCGAGGGCGATGACAATTCGGCGGCACAGGCTCACGGCAGGCTCCAAGACGAGGGTCGGCGGGCGGATGACTCAAAACCAGCGGGCTAGGAACGTCTCCGCATAACAGGAACATAGATGATAGGGCCAGACGGGAAGAACTGGCGGCGTTGGCGCATGCTGGGCACATAGATGGTGTACGACGGCGGGCGCGGCGACGCCGTCGCTGATGGCTCCGGCGAGGGTTCGGCGGCCGTGGTGGGCGTGGGCTCGACTACGGTGGCGACTGCGGTGGGCGTGGCTGTGGGCGGCGTGTCGGTGGGCGTGACAAGGGGCGTACGGGTTGGCCCCGATGCGGGCGTGCCGGCCGCCGCGGTAGCTGTGTCGTCGGGAGATGCCGTCGGCGAGGGTGTTTCCAGCACCGGATTCGGCGTCTCCGAAGGCATCTCGGTGGGCGACGCCGTCACCGTCGGAGGCTCCGTTTCGGTCGGCGGCGCTAGCGATGGCGTCGGCGTGACTGTCCATCGGGGCGTTCGCGTGATCCGTGGCGTCAGCGACGGCGTAACCGTAGGCACGGCGGTGTAGGTCGGAATCACGTTTGCCGTCACCGTGGCCGTCGGCGCTCCGGTCTCCGTCGGCAACGGCAGGGTCAACTGCGGCGCTACTGTCGGTAGCTCGGAGGCGGTCGGCGACGATGTCGCCGTCGGCGTTAGCGTCGTTGTCGGCGTGAGCGTCGTTGTCGGCGTCAGCGTCGTTGTCGCGGTGACGGTCGGAAACCGAGTCATCGTCGGCGTGAACGTCGGCTCGGCGCTTGCGGTCGGCAACGGAAAGGTCGCTGTCGGTGCGACCGTCGGCAGGACGGTGGGCGTCGGTGATTCGGTGGCAGTAGCGGTAGCGGTGGCGGTCGGTACAGTGGTGGCGGCCGGCGACAAGGTCTCCGAGGGCGTTGCCGTCGGCTCCGTGGTTGCTGTCGGCGGCAAGGTCGCTGTAGGCGCGACCGTCGGTGTGATCGAGGGCGTGGCGGACTCGGTCGGAGTGGGCACGGTTCCCGTCGGTGTACGGGTCGGCGTATCGGTAGGGGCCGGCGTGGCCGAATGGGTGGCCGTGGCGGAGGCGGTCGGTGAGGCGGTGGCGGGTGCCGTCGCCTCTGGCGTCGGTGTCGCCGTTGCAGTCGAGGTTGCCGTCGCCGTGTGGGTCGCCGTGTGGGTCGCCGTCGGGAGGGCCGTCGCGGTTGCAGTCGCCGTGTCGGTCGCCGTCGGGAGGGCCGTCGCGGTTGCCGAAGCGGTGGGCGTCGGCACGACCAGCGTGGCCGTGGCGGTCGGCGTCTCGGTCGGCACTTCCGTCGCCGCGGGCAGCGGTGTGGCGGTGGGCGTGAGAGTAGGCGTGGGCGGCTCCCGCTGCAACCAGACCTGATCCGATTGACCGAAGTTGCCGAACCACAGGTCGGGCAATCCGTCTCCATCCAGATCGGCAGCCCGCACCGCGGTGGTGGAGGCCGAGCCAAGGGCCTGTCCCAGGGCGAAGTTGCCCACGCCATCGTTCATCCAAACCCGGCTGACACGGCCCACGTAGCCGGTCACGGCATCCAACCGGGAATCGTCATTGACATCCACCAGGGCCACGCCGAGGGTGCTGAGCAGGCCCAGCCGCTGTGTGCTGTCGGTGAAGACGCCGTGTCCGTCGTTCAGCCAGACTTCGTCCGCCTGGTTCGGGTAGTTGCCGACGAAGGCATCCCGGTCGCCGTCGCCGTCCAGGTCGCCCAGGGCCACAGCACCGCCGCTGGCGTTGCCCAATCGTCCGGGCACGGCCCCGAAGACCGCCCTGCCATTGTTCAGCCACACGCGGTCGCCCTGCCGGTCGTCGTTGACCACGAAAGCGTCCACGTCGCCATCGCCGTCCAGGTCGGCCAGGGCCACCGCCGAACCGAACTCGGTGCCCAGACTCTGACCGCTGTCGGTGAACAGGCCATCGCCATCGTTCAGGTACACCTCATCCGGTCGTCCGAAGGCGTGAACGACGAAGGCATCCAAGTCTCCATCACGGTCGAGGTCCGCGAGGCCTACGCCATAGGTGTCGTCGGTGCCCAGGCGTTGACCGCTGTTACTGAAGAAGCCGTCGCCCTCGTTCCACCACACCACGTCTCCCTGACCGCTGCCCTGCCCCACGTAGGCATCCAGATCGCCGTCGCCGTCGAGGTCGCCCAGGGCCACCGAGCGGCCGTTGCCGTTGCCCAATCGCTGCCCGCTGTCGCGGAAGCGGCCATCACCGTCGCCCAGCCAGACCAGGTCCGCACCTGTGTCGCCATTGGCCACGAAGGCATCGACGTCGCCGTCGAGGTCCAGGTCGCCCAGGGCCACCGCCCGGGTGTTCGAGTTGCCGAGGGTCTGCCTGCTGTCCACGAAGACCCGGGTGGTGGCCGCCGGCGAGGCCGTGGCGCTGAGGGCGGCCATCGCCGGCAGGGCCAGCGCGATCGCCAGACGGCGCAGCTTCATGGCCGGTTTCCGGTGCGCGGGCGACCAGGGGCGCCGATCGTACGGGCGACCTGCCGGGTGCTTCGCAGCAGATTGGGGAGGTAGAGGATGCGCGCGGTGGGACGCGGCGCCACCGTGGCCGTCGCTGAAGGCGTGGGTTCGACCGCCAGGGTGGGTGTGGGCTCGACAACCGTGGCGCTGGGCGCCGGCGTCGGCGACGGGCTGGGCGGCGCAGCGGTCGGCGTGCCGGCCCCGGCCGTGGGTGGCGGGGTTCCAGGAGTCGTCGTCACGCCGCCGGACGGCGTTGCCGGCTCGCGACTGGACGTGGCCGTCGCGCTGGGGGAGGTGCCCGTCGCCCTGATCGTCGCCGTGGGGCTGGCGCTGGGCGTGTAGGTGGGCGCGCGGGTCTGGCCGGGGCGCGGGGTCGGGGTGATGGTAGGCGTGCGGGTAGCCGTCGGCGTGCGGGTGGCCGTTGCGCTGGCGGTCGCACCTACCGTTGCCGTGCTGCCGGCCTGAGGCGTCAGGGTCAGCGATGCTGTAGGCGTGGCGCCGGTCGACGGCGAGCCCAAGGGCGTCACGCTGGGGCTGGAGCCGGGGCTGGGCGATCGGGTCGGCGTCGCCGAAGGGTTCGCGCTCGAAGTCGCGGACGGCTCGGGGCTCGGGGTGGACGAGGTTGTCGCCGTGCCGCCGGGCGAGGCTGTCGACGTCGAGCTGGGCCCGGCAGTGGCCGTGGCGGTTGCCGTCGGGCTGCGACTCGCCGTCGGCGATGGGCCGGGGGTGCCGGTCGCGGTAGCGGTGGGCGTCAGCATCGCGGTGACGGTAGCGGTCACAGTAGGCACAGGACTGACAGTGGGTGTCGCCGACGCCGTCTCCGTTGACGGAGCGGTCGGAGTAGCCGTCCTTGTGGCGGTCGCCGGAGGCGACGGCGTGCCGGTCACGGCCCGGGTGGCGGTCGCCGTGGCGGTGGCGACAGCCGTCGCCGTCTCGGTAGGCAGACCCGTCGCTGTGGCGCTAGGCGGAGGGATGCCGGATGGCGTCCGCGTCGGAGTCAGGGAGGACGTAGCGGTGGGCGACGCGGTAGAAGATGCCGTGGCGGTAGCGGTCGCCGTCGCCGTAGCGGTACCGGTCGCGGTCCCCGTCACCGTGCGGGACGCTGTCGCCGTCATCGTGGCACTGGGAGCGGCCGTCGCCGTCGGCCCGCCGCGCGGGGTAGCCGTGGCCGTCACGGTGGCCGTTGTGAAAGGCGTCGAGGTAGCGCCCGTGGCCGTGGGCAGCGCCGTGCGCGGCGGAGCCAAGGTCGCGGTCGGTGTGGGACTCGCGGTAGCGGGCGCCGGTGTCCGGCTGGGCGTCGGCGTGTAGGTCGCCGGCGTCGGCGTTTGGGAGCTGGTAGGGCTCAGCGTCGGCGTGCTGGTCCGCGTGGGCGAGGCCGTCGGCGTACGCGTCCGCGTCGGGGTGCGGGTCGCGGACGGGGTCACACTCGGCGTGCGCGTGGTCGTCGGCGTGGGTCGGGCGGGGTCCCAGTTGAACCAGACCGTGGACGGCTGGACCACGTTGGCCAGAAAGGCGTCCGGGTCGCCATCGGCATCCAGGTCGTCGAGCGCCAGGTGGCGACTGAACTCAGATCCCATGCGCTGCCCGCTGTCGCTCAGGAGGCCGAGGCCGTTGTTCAACCAGACCAAGGCGGGTGCGTTCCATTCGGCCATGAACAGGTCAACGTCGGCGTCGCGGTCGACGTCCCTCAGCACCAGTGCTGTGACGGGGCCGATGCTTCCGCTCTGCCCTGAGTCCACAAAGGTGCCGAGCCCGTTGTTGCGCCAGACCGAGATCCGGCCATCATGGGCCATCACCAGATCCGGGTCGATGTCGCCGTCCAGGTCCGCCAGGCCCGCGGCAGCGGCCGCGGGCGCCGCCAGCCGCTGGCCACTGTCGACGAAGGCCGCCCGCCCTGAATTCAGCCACACCCGATGCGGCTGGTCCGCCGCGGCCTCGACCAGATCCAGGTCGCGGTCGCCGTCCACGTCGCCCAGGATCAAGGCCGCGCTCACCGCGTTTCCCAGCCGCTGGGCGCTGTCGACGAAGCTTCCGCGCCCTGCATTGCGCCAGACCGCTACGCCCAGGCTGTCATCACCCAGCACCAGGTCCAGGTCGCCGTCGGCGTCCAGATCCCCCAAGGCCAGGGCGTTCGTGGCCATGGGCGGGAGCGTCTGGATGCCAAGGCTGAAGTTGCCTCGTCCATCGTTCCACCAGAAGCGGCTGGGCTCCCCGTAGTTGCCCTCCACCGCATCCAGGTCGCCATCGCGGTCGAGGTCGCCCAGGGCCACCGCCGTCGTGTTGGCGACGCCCAGCAGCTGGCCGCTGTCACGAAAGAAGCCCTGGCCGTTGTTCAGCCAAACGCGGTTGAAGTAGCCGGCACCGTTGCCGACGAAGGCATCGCGGCTGCCGTTGCGGTCCAGATCTCCCAGGGCCACGGCCATCGCGGCGGCGCGCCCCAGGCGCTGGCCGCTATCGATGAACAGGCCGGCTCCGGCCAAGGTGCGCGCTGTCGCGGCGCCCCGGTCTGACGCCACCGGCGACAGGCAGGCCAAAGCGACCGCCACAACGACCGCGGTCGGCGCCACAAGGCGCCGGCCCCACACGCGGGGCTGGATGGAAGCGTTCAAGGAACCCATGATCTTGCAGCTTGCAGTATAGGGGGCGTCCTCCGCCCGGTCAACGGAGCTTCACCGGCCGCGCCGCGCCCGAACACCAGGCCAGCTTGGTAAGATAGACGGCCGGCAGGGTCCGCCAGTGACGGCGACCGGGGCCGCCTGGCCCGAAGAGCCGCGCCGTGGCCACCAGAGCGATCCCCGGTGACAACAACCGGACGAGCGCGGGATGGGCCAGCCATGCGGGCGCTGACAGCACGCCGCGATGCCGCCGGCGCACCCCGACCATCCAGCTTCCGCTCTGCCGCCAATGGGCCCAGACCGCGCGCCAATCCCCACGCGATGGTCGATGCCAGACCCGGGCCGCCGGCTCGAAGAACGGCCGATGACCGGCGACCGCCAGCCGGATGGTCCAGTCCAGGTCCTCGCCACAGCGCAGGTCCGGGTCCATGAGCCCCGCCGCTTCAACCGCCCGCCGATGCACGCTGAGGTTGAGCGTCGGCAGGTAGGGACGCGGTCCAGCCGGCAGCGCGGCGTCGCTTTCGTGGAACATCGACAGGTTGTCGGCCAAGGTCCAATAACTGTCTGCATCATAGAGCACCGCGCCGCCCACTACCGTGGATCCCGCCGCCTGCCGCGCCATGTGGGCGGCCAGCCAGTCCGGCTCAGGTTCGCAGTCGGCGTCGGTGAAGGCCAGCACTTCTCCGACCGCAACGGCGATGCCCAGGTTGCGTGCCGCGCCCGGATAGCGCGGCCCGCCTGTGAGCAGCAGCCGCACGCCGTCCAGCCCCTCCAGACGCCCCGGCCCGTCCCGGCCCACCACGATGATCTCCGGCGCGATGGCCAGGCCCCGCTGGGCAAGAACCGCGCGCACGGTGCGGTCGACGGTAGGCGAATCGAGGTTGGGGATGATGACCGAGACGGTCGTGGGCACGCGGCGGGCCTTCCTGCTTGAGCCGGCGAAGGGCGATCTGCCAGAAGATAGCAGACGATCCAGGTCGATCACGCGTAACGATGGCCACCGCCGGCGCGTCCTTGTCCCTGCATGGACGAAGCTACCCTCGGTCCTCCGCGCCTGCCGTTCGCCCTTGGCGGCGCTGAGAGCCTCAACCCCGAAACGCCTCTGCCGCTCTCGGCCGAGGCGGGCGCCTCCGATCGCCGGCTGGCGAAGCAATGCAGCCGTCCGCGCCTGCCTCGCGAACTCCTGGGGGCGGCGCTGCTCCTGGGGCTCACCGCCCTGCTGGCCCTGGTTCAGGGCGGCTTGGAGGATGGCGCTCCGCGCATCCGCTCGGCCCACGCGCAGGCCTGCCCGCCCTACTGCCCCACACCGGTGATCACCCCGGCCTGGCACATGCATATGTGTGACGAGAGCTACCAGGAGCAGTTGGACGACAACCACTGCATGCGCGGCCCCGGGGTCACTGAGTTCCCGGCCGGCACCACCAAGGTCTACATCATCTACTGCCACCAGCAGACCGACACCGTGGTGATCCAGATCAAGGATTCCGGCGGTGGCCTGCAATGGGTGAACCATCCGGACGGCGTCACCTACGGCGGAAGCGGCTGCGAGACAATGGTCTTCGCCCCACGCAACGGCATTCCTGCCGGCGGCAGCCCTTTCCGCACCTCGACGTCCTGGCCGGAAGGCCCCTTCACCGGGGTGGGCACGGGCATCGAGTGGTATACCGGTGGCTTCGTCGCCTGGGATCAAGACGTCTATTACGGTGTCAACGCCGAAGGCTGGCTCAGCGGCCGGGATCCAGGGGCCAACGAGAACCCGACGGTGCTGGAGACGATCACCGTGCGCGTGACCTCGACGAGCGACCCCGTCGGCTTCGATTGGCAGCTCAAAGAGGAAAGGGCCGGCTTCTCCACCTTTCGCGCGGAACGACCCATTCGCTTCACTGATCGCGCTTCCAACCCGGCGCAGGGACTGCTCAAGGTCAGCACCCGGGATATCCTGACCGTGAGCTACTGCCCGCGGGATTGCCAGAAGCCCTATCTGGACACCGCCGTCTGGTACCAGCTGAGCGCCACCATCACCCCCACGCCCCTGCCCACCTGGGCCGGACCGGCACCGACAGCCACCAGCACACCTCGGCCCGGCGTGCCGTTGAGCTATGTCAGCCTCAGACCCGCCCCGGCGGACGTCGGTTACGCCCCCCAGATCTCTACGAACAAGGACCGCCCCAACCACCTGGGCTACCCCACCTTGTACAGCGGCATGTGGACGCGAGGCACCAACCGCCATTACGGTCTCGTGCAGTTCGACCTGAGCAGCCTGCCGGCCGGAGCCCAGATCCTGGAAGGTCGACTGGAGCTGGTGGGCCGCGAGAGCCGCTTCACCCAGCCCGGCAGCTGGGCCGTCAAGCTGCTGGGTCCGGGCATCGACCCGACCTGGCGGCAGGCCACCTTCGATCAGATCGACAGCGCTTCCGTATTGGCCCAGGTCGGCTCCACCCTGAGCGACGGCGAGCTGGCCGTGGGGCGGCGCAACGCCTTGGGGCTCTCGGGCGAGCTGGTGGGCCTGCTCAACAGCCGCCTGGCGGGCACCAGGCGCGCCAGCTTCCGCATCGACGGCCCCGTCGGCGAAGAGCAGAATCTCTTCGCCTGGGAAAGCGGCGTGGATGTCTACAACCGTGCGACGACGCCGCCGGATCCTGCCCTGGGCCCCGTGCTGCTGCTGGCCTACACCGTCCCGCCCGAGGCTAGCCCCACGCCTCCGCCCCCCGCCACCGCCGGGATCACGCCGCCCGGCTCTTCAACGCCGGTATCGACCGGGACTGTGGCCACGCCTCTGCCGGCCACGCCGTCCCGCACCCCGACGACCTTTTTCGCCCAGACCGCATCGCCGTCGCCGCCATCGACGACCCCAACGCCGCCGGTCAGTCCGAGCGCCACCACCATGCCGAGCCCCACCGTACTCGCCAGCCCGACCGCCACCGGTCCGGCCAACCAGCGCCAGGTCTGCGTGGTGGCCTTTCAGGATCAAGACGGCGACGGTCTGCGCGGCATTGACGAACGCTTTCTCGCCGGCGTCATCTTGCGGCTGACCCACCTGCCCAGCGGCGTCTTCGACACCTGGACCACCGACGGGGCCAACGACCCCGACCATTGCTGGAGCGCCTTGATCGACGGCGCTTACCGCCTGGAAGCGCAGAGTCTCCCGCCCGGCCTGGTTGCCAGTGGCCAGCGCGAGCGGCTCTTCGCCGTGCCCTTCCCCGGCCAACCGGCTTTGTATGCCTTCGGTGCCCGCCCGCCCGCCACCGCGACACCGACGCCGCCCTCCACTCCCAAACCTTCCGCGACCCTCTGGCCATCGCCCAGCCCCAGCCCCACGGATACCCCACCGCCCACCGTGACCGGACCCAGCGGTCAGATCTGCGCCGCGGTCTTCGAGGACCGCAACGGCGATGGTCGGCAGAACGGCGAACCCTACCTGGCGGGACAGGTCCTGGAGGTCCTCGCCAACGCCGACCGGTCGGTCCTGCGCCGCTTGCGCAGCCGCTCGGACGGCCCGGTCTGCGTGGCGCTGCCGGTGGGCGTCTTCCTGGTGCGCGCTGAAGCGGTGCCCGGAGCGGTGGCGACGACGCCGCAGGAGTTGCTGGTGGGCCTGCTCAGCGACGGCTCCCGGCGCGAAGCGGCTTTCGGCTGGCAATGGCCGGAGCGGGCCGGGCGGATCTGGCTGCCGATGAGCCTGACGTCGCGCCTGCGCCCACCAGCCGCTCGGCTTGCAGAGCGCGCAGGGCCCATGCCATCTCCGCTGCGGCAGCTTGGATCGGCCCAAGCGTGCGACTATGATTAACGCTTGATCTTCGACGAACCCGGAAGATCTCTGCCCGAGGCGTGGGGAGCCGGCGGATCATCGCATCCGCGGTGATCCACCTGAGCCGTTCAGGAAGGCCTCAGACTCTGCTCAAGCGGCGCTCAGTCCGCAAGGCGATGATGAGTGGGGCCGCGCGTCAAGCGCCGGCCGTCCCCGAACCGGCCCAATCCGGAAGCGTCCAGCCCGTAGTGGACGTGATCCGTTCAACAGACACCTGTCAGGAGGAAGTGATCGCATGTTGTATCGTGGCATCGGCAAGACAGCCCTGATCGCGCTGCTGGGCGCCGCTCTCGCGCCCTATGGCGCCGGAGCGCAGGGCAGCCCCGTCAAAGACCTGCGCCTTCTGGACGCCGGTGGCCAGCCCATGGCGTTGATCCCGATCGAGGCCGGCGACGACTATTACCGTGTGCCGGAAGGCACTCCGTCGATCACAGCGGCCTTTGAGTTTGCCGGCACGCAGGCCACCGACGTCAAGATCAAAGTTTTGGGCACCGAAGGCGTAGGGCTGTTCGAGGAGAGCAAGAGCGTGGACGCCCCCGGCACCTATGAGTTCGTCTACGACGCCAAGGACCGACCGCTGGAGAAGGGTGAATACGTCGTCAACCTCTATCTGGGCAAGGAGTCCTACCTGGCGGACAGCGTCCAGCTTTTTGTGGGTGACGCCGAGCCCCAGCAATCCGTGGCCTCGCAACAGGAAACAGCCCCGGCGAACCCCGCCGAGAGCCCTGAACCTTCGGCACCGATCGACGCGGCCCCCAGTGAGGATCCCGCCGGCGGCGCTACAGGCAACTCGTCGCTCCTCATCCTGGCCGGGGCCGGCATCTTGGCCCTCCTGGGCATCGTGCTCTGGGCCGGCCGCTCCGCCATGCGCCGCGGCTGATCCGCAGCCCCGCCACCTCAGGAGACGCAGACCGTGGTCATTCGTTCCATGCGTTCCATCGCCTTGGCCCTGGCCCTCGCCCTGGCCGGCCTGGGCTCAGCGGCGGCCCAAGGCCGACTGATCGAGGGCTTCGCCCTCAGCCCCACCGACCAGGTGAAGGACGCCATCGCTGAGAGCACGCTGGCGCGCTTCCCCGCCAGCGCGCAGACCCTCTACGCCCTGGTCACCTACAAGGGCGCCCGCAACCAGACGGTAGGCGTGGTCGTGACGGCGCCCGGCAACATCCATGTGTATGAGCAGTCCTTCAAGCTGCAAGGCGACGGCACCAAGGCCTATGCCATCAGCGGCGAAGCCATGTATGAGACCATCGTGGCCGACCTGAAGGAACTGGCCGACGGGGCCCGCGAAAACGCCGAGAAGGTGGCCTCGCAGGATCGCGGGCAGAAGGACTACGCCGGCCTGGTCGCCGGGAGCGCCGGTGGCATCCTGTCGGCTGCCCGGCTCCTGAACAGCTGGAAGCTGGGCGACAAGGCCAAGGCCGGGGCGGAAGATCTGAGCCCCAGGGCCGAGGCCCTGCAGAAGGTAGCCACCCAGACCGTGGGGCTCACCGCCGCCGACAAGGACAAGTACAAGGGCCTGGCCGAGGACATGCTGGCAGAGGTCGACCTGATCGACGAGATCGTTGCCGCCTTGGACGCTGCCGCCAGCGACGCCGCGGGCCTGACCATTGCGCCTACCGACGCCGACCTGGGCACGGGCTACGCGGTCAAGGTGGAGGTGGAAGGCAGCCCCGCCAAGACCTTGGAGTTCTGGGTCACCGACAAGACCCTGCCCACCCCGACCACCACCGAGCCGGCGCCACCCACGCGCAGACCTGAGGATCAGGCAACGCCGAACGGCACGCCGAAGGTGACCCAACCCGCCCCCGGTGCGCCGGGTTCGCGCCCCGCGGTGCAGGTGGGCACGACCCCGCGCGCCACGAGCGCCACCGCCGTCGCGATCGGCGCCACCGCCCAGGCCAGCCGCGAGCCGGAGCGGGCCGCGACCAACGCGGCCAAGATCGAGGAAACCGCCGTTCCTTACGACACCCAGGCCGCGTTGCAGGCCGGCCCTACCTGGACGCCGGTCGGCGGCAGCGCAGCGGGCGGCTCGGATGAGAAGCCCGGCGGCACCAAGGCGCCGTCCTCCAACATCGCCGTCTTCGGCCTGGGCATCCTGGCCCTGGTAGGCCTGGTATGGTGGCTTCGCAAGCGCATGTGACCGTACCCGGCGGAGCCGCGACGGCCCACTCGAGGGATGTCGCGGCTTTAGGACCGCCGTGGAGTCCACGGCGGTCGGCCGTTCCCCGATAACGCAGCGCCAGGCCGATCGCGCCATCCCCGCGCGGTCTAGGCCGCCAGTTCGACGCTCATCCTGGTCCCGGACGGCAGGCGCCGTCCCCCCTTCGCCTCGTTCCCCATTCGAGGCGGCCCCCCATGGAGGTTGCAATGCGTATCCGATTCGCCACGATGGCCGCGGTGCTATGCTCCGCCGCCCTCTCCAGCCTCACGTTGGCCGCTCCGGCCCAACGACCGGCGCCGGCCGATCAGGAAGGCACCGATCAAGGCATTGAGATCGCACTCAGCATGGTGCAGGCCGACGGCGTGACTCCGACTCGGAGCTACCCGGGCGGCAGCAGCAGCGCCCAGGCCAAAGTCAGCTACAGCGGCGCGGGCAACCAGAAACTGGTCGTCCGCTTCATCGATTTCTCCGGCATCACGGTCAAGCGCTTCGAAACGGCGGCTTTGAACGGCAGCGGGAGCCAGTTGGTGGCGGTATCCGTGTCGGACTTCGTGGACGCCTACAAGAAGGAAGTCGAAACGGCTTCCGCACTGGCGATGCAAAATCTCGTAGCCCTGCAGAGCAGCTGTGCCAAGGTGCCCGCAGTTCCGGATCCGTGGCCGCCGCGAAGCCCGGACAACCCCTACTCCATCTGGCTCAAGGAGACATTGACGCAACTGGAAACCGCGCGCACGTCCACTGCTTCGGTCACCCGCACCAGCCAGGCGATGATCGCCATGGCCGCCGGAGTGAACCTGCCCGGCCTCACGAGCCAACTGACCACCGCGCGCAACCGGGCCGCGGCCCTCGACGGGGTGCTGTTGGAGATGGGACAGAAGTTTCAGCCGCCGCAGCCGCAGGTGGGATCCGGAACCCCGACCCCGCCGGTCGTGAAGCCCACCCCGGCGGAGGGTTGCGCCCTCATGCCCGCTGCCCAGGCCCATGGTCTCGCCGCCGCGGAAGCCTGGACGGCCGCTCAGGCCCTCGTCCCGACCGACCTCTCCGGCTGGCAGCTGCCCCGGAGTTCGGCCCAGGTTGATGCCAAGGGCCGCTTCATCGGTTGCCTGCAGTACATCACCGATGTATCGCGGGTCTCGGGCGGCTCCGATTCCGCATCGCTCAGCTACCCCTGGGGCGTCGGCGACCCGGGTGAGCCCGCCCTCGTCTTCCCCGGTCCCGGAGAGGCTGACGCCACAGGGCTCGGCCTGCTCAGCGTGGCCTACGGTGGGGGGGCGTCCTCCATGTACGCCCAATCCGTGAAGGTGGCAGGCCTGAACCGCGAAGCCACCGTCAGCGCCTACGTCACCGATGCCAGCTGCCTGGCCATCCACGGTGGCAGCATCAACTTCAAGGTGGACCCGGCCGGCGCCGCTACGGTGAGTCCGGCCTCGGTGCCGCTGAGCAACGGCGAAGCGGAGGCCAAGCTCATCAGCGGCAACGACGCCGCTGACGGCAAGGTGTCGCTCACGGTTGGCAGCGGAGCGAACCAACGCACCGCGCAGTCCAACTTCCGGGTCATCGGCCCGGCGAAGCTGATCGAGGTCAAGGGTGATCCGGCGCGGGTCATCAACCGCGGCGCCCTGCGTGTGGAAGACCGCCGCTATCCGGTGTCGGTCTTCGTCACCGACGCCAACGGCCAGCGCGTGGCAGACGGCACCATGATCACCTTCGACGTCGTCAAGGATCCGGGCGAGATCGTTGAGCCGGGGCTCCTGGCCTATGACCGAGTGAACATCCAGACCTCAGAGCGGGAGACGGTGGAGCTGGGCAAGACCGTTGACCTGCCCACCTATAACGGCTCCAATGCGCGTTTCTTCCCCTGCGAGCAGGGCTTCAGCTGCGAAGGCATCTACCTGACCTCCGGCAAGGGACCCAATGGCCGCTTCATCCTCCGCGTCACGGTCGACAGCATGACCAAGACCGAGAAGTTCGCGGTGGTCAACCACCCGTCCATCTTCATGCCCCAGGTGCTCAAGATCGCGGACGTCAAGGCCACCCCCTCTCCGCGGATCACAACCGAACCGCCTCGTCCGACGCCGCGCAGCTTTTTTCGGGACGGCGCCGGTCGCTGACCGGCGCGGGCCTTCGGGCCGCTGGGTCTGAAACGGGCCTACGGCATTCAGGTCGGCCCACTGCAGTCATCTGATTCAAGAAGCGCCCGAGCCCTCTGAGGGGCTCGGGCGCTTCTTCGCGTGCGCATGGACCTTCCTCAAGCGCCGCCCAGCATCGCCTCCAGCTGCTCATCGCTCAGATCCGGTGAGGGCAGGGGGGGCTCCGCGTCGCGGCCACCGCCGCGGTGGACCCGCTCCACACGGCCGGGGAAGACCGCGTAATGTTGCAGGTCCTCGGATAGCAGGGTGGACGGGAAGGCCGCCCGAGCCTCGGCGAGGATCTCGCGCGGCGGATAGCGCCGCGACACATGGTTGAGAATGAGCTGCTTGACCCCGGCGCTGCGCGCCAGTTCTCCGGCTTGCCGCGCCGTAAGGTGTCCATACTGTCGTGCAGTGGCCAGATCGGACCACAGGTACGTGCTTTCGCAGATCAACAGATCCGCCCCGCGGCAGATGCCCACCAGGTCGTCCACCCGGGCCACGTCACCGATGTAGACCATCTTGGTTCCCGGCTGAAGTTCACCCAGCACCTGGTCTGGATGGATGGTTCGGCCGTCGGGCAGGATCACCGACTTTCCGGCCACCAGATCGCGGCGCACGGGACCCTGGGGAATGCCCAGGGACTCGGCCCGCTCCGATAGAAAGGGTCGCCGCGAATGCTCTTGAAAGACGAAGCCGAAGTTGCCGCTGCCGCGGTGCTTCACGGGGAAGGCCACCACCTCCAGATCGCCGGTCTGCAGCACGATACCGGGCTCCAGCGGCAGGTACTCGATCTTGAAGCCAAGGTTCTCGCCCCGCAGCACCACCTCCATCAGATCCCGCACCCGCTGCAGGGCCCAAGACCCGGCATGGATGCGCAGTCGCTCCGTGGCTTCCCAGCGCTCGAAGGTGCTGGCGATGCCGCCCAGGCCCAGGATATGGTCCAGATGCCCGTGCGTGAGCAGCACGGTATCCAGGCGGCGGAAGCCCATGCCGCTCCTCAGGATCTGCCGCTGCGTTCCCTCGCCGGCATCCACCAGGAAGCGCCGGTCGCGGTAGAGGACCATGGTAGCGGGCAGGCCCCGACGCACGGACGGCGCCGAGGCGGAGGTGCCCAGGAAGACGACTTCGAGCATCTGCGGTGGGATCCGTGGCGGGTCAGGGCCGGGGAGCGTTCTTGAGGGTGAAGGGGATGTAGGCCTTGCCGCCAGGCACCGCGGCCAACGCAAAGTCGCGTTGGGGCTGCCGGAAGAGGTCGACCAGTGGAATGCTCTGAATGGCGGTCGCAAAACCCGTCTTGGAGACCTCGATCGGCACCTGCGCCCCGCAGCTGATCACGTAGTCCCGCGGCAGGAGCAGCTGATAGCTCCCGTCGGAACCGCTCAGGGCGGTGAAGGGCTGATGCGGATTGCAGGGCTGAAAGCTGATCCGCGCCCCGGACAAGGGCTGGCCGCTGCCCACGGTGCCGGCGAAGACCGTGCCCTTGAGGGTGACATCCCCCGGGCTGGCGGTCGCCGTGGCCCCGACAGCCGTCGGAACGGCAGTGGGCAGGGTCCCTGTCGGCAGCGCCGTGCGCGTAGGCGTGGCCGGCTGGCTCCCGGAGCTGGTCACCACTACCTGAAGCGGCTGCAGATACTGGGCCGCCAGACCGGCCGCGGTCACCGGACTACCGGCCGGCAACACCACCATCTCGCCCGGGAAGCCTGAGGCCAGCAGGGACTCGGCATCGGGGGCGAACACGCCGGCGTCGCCCCATGACTGGCCGTCGCCGGTATCGTTGCCGTCCAGGGCAACATCGTCCTTGTAGTAGGCGCTGGCCTTGGCCGCTTTCTCTCCCGGGCGGGTCAGGATCAACAAGCGCCCCATGGGGAAGCTCAGTTCCCGCCAGGCGGGGAGCGGCGAGGCGGGCACGACATCCGGCTTGCCGTCCACCTTGACGCCGGAAACCAGGTTGGCATCACGGTAGGTAGCGCCCTCCGCCGCCGGGCTGAGGTCCAGGCTGATCCGCGTGTCCTTGAGGCCGAAATCGATGCCGCCGCCGCCCGACAGGTCGCCCAGGTCGCCGAGACTGCGCAGCAGACTGAACCGTTGGGCGTACAGCGTGCCTCCGCCGCCGACCAAGCTGCGCACGGGACCGATCTTGACCGGGTCAGCGGAGAGGTCGGTCCCCAGCAGCCCCAAAGTATCGTTCAGGTTCTCTTCGGTGATCGCCAACTCCTGGCCCAGCAAGGACGCGGACAAGGTCAGGCGGATCTTCAAGCGGTCCAGCAGGTCCGTCTCGGAGCCCCCCAATCGCAGTTCGCGCACGCCGATGAAGAAGTCCTGGTCCTGATCCGCCAGGCCCAGGGCATAACCGCTGCCCTTGAACAGGCGTGCGGTCGCGTCGTACGCCACGGCCGGCGGTTGAACCGCGGGGGCCGCAGCGCCCGCCACCGCAAACGCATAGAAGTACTGAGGATTGCCGCCCGCGGCCAAGGGATCTGTGACCGCAATTTGCGCGCGGGCTGCATCCGCCAGGACGCCTGGGGGCGTCTGACCCACTGACGCCAATTGCCCTCCAGGGGCGAAGTTGAACGCCAGCTCGTCGTCAGCATCCAGCAGCCGGTCTTCGGTCTCCACATAGGCGCCGGCAACCTTCTCGTCCAGCTGGGCCACCTCGCGCCGCCATTCACCGTCGATCAGCAGCCAGACCTGCACCTGGTCCAGACCAGCACCCAGGAGGCTGCCCAGGTCCTGGCCCTTGATGACCAGGGCCTCGCTGTAACGGGCGCCGGCCTGAGCGCGGGCGACCGGCGCAGCCGGGCGCAGGGCGGACAGCGGCCAAAGGGCGGTCAGGCCCAAGAGCAACAGGGCTCGCGAACGCCCCGAGGGGAGGGTTCCAGACTTCATTGGGGGACCAGATCCTTTCGAGGGCACCCTGGGGCTCATGCGATCTCAGTCGGATGCTCCGGCCGGCGGACCGGTGAGACCGATTCTGTCATGGCTGTGGGCGCCCCGGAATCTTAGGGGTTGTGGCGGGGGCGGTCAACGTGGGCGAAGAAGGATTCCCCTCCCACTCCAGTACAATGGAGGGCCATGTCCACGCTGACCTCGCCCATGCGTCCCCTCATCCTGGCCTCGGCCTCGCCACGAAGGCGGGCGCTGCTGGCCACCCTTGGTCGCCCCTTCGAGGTTCACGTTGCCGACGTGGACGAACGCCCACTGCCCGCCGAGAACCCGTCGGCCTATGGCCTGCGCCTGGCCATGGCCAAGGCGCGCGCCGTGGCCGACAGGCTGGCCGGCGCCCCAGTGACGGTGTTGGGCGCCGACACCCTCGTGGTGGTCGACGGGCGGATCCTGGGCAAGCCGGCAGACGCGGCGGAGGCCTCGGCGATGCTGAACCTGCTCCGCGGTCGCCGCCACGACGTGCTCACCGCCGTAGCGGTGGTGGACGGCGCCGGCAACCGATGCGTGGCGGAACTGGCGGTCACCGGGGTGTGGATGCGCGCTTATAGTGGCGCGGAGTTGCGCGCTTACGTCGAAAGCGGCGACCCGATGGACAAGGCGGGAGCCTACGCCATCCAGCATGAAGGCTTCCGACCGGTGGACCGCCTGGAAGGATCAGAAACCAATGTCATCGGCCTGCCGCTGGTGCTGGTCCGCCGCCTGATCCAGCAATTGGACCGGGGCGCTTGAGCACGGCTCCCGCCGCCGGAGGGGCTTCGCGAGCGAAGCGCCTGCTCTGGATCGCCCCCTTCGCGATCTATCTGGCGCTGGCCGGCACGGGCATCACCTGGGGCTTGCCCAACGACCATAGCTGGTCCAACGACGACATCGCCCCCAACACCGTGCTGCGGGTGGGCGAGTTCTACTGGGGCGCCAGCCACAAGTACCCCTACCTGCAGCTGTTCATCGACCGCGCGCTGTACGAACCCTACATCCTGATGGCCCAGGCCAACGGCCAGTACGAAGCGGATTGCCGGCCGGTGCGCCGCGACTGCTTCGTGGACCGCCCCCGACAGGTGGGCCGCTTGATCCTCATCAGCCGCTTGCGCTCCCTGGTCATGGGAGCCGGCGTCGTGGCCTTGGTGGCCAGCGCGGCAGCCATGCTTTTCGGTCCCCAAGCCGCCTTCTGGGCCGCGATGCTGGCCGCGGTCAACGAGACCCTGGGCTTCTTCGGCAAACAAGGCAACCTGGACGTGCCCTACAGCTTCTGGTTCATGGCCTCGCTGCTGCCCTGGCTGCGCATCATGCGCGGTGCCGGCCGCCGCGATTGGCTGCTGTTCGGCCTGCTCGCCGGCGCCGCATTGGCCACCAAGGAGAGCATCGTAGGGGCCTATGTGCTGATGGGCGGCGCGATGCTCATCGCCTTGGTCCGGCAGCTGCGCCGAGCCGATGGCCGAGGCGGCTCCCGCCCCAGCGCCACTTGGGAGGCGACCCGCCGCCTGGGCTTGATGGCCTGCGGCCTCCTGGGGGTCTACGGATTGGTGATGAACGTCGCCCTCAACTGGAGCGGCTTCGTCGACCATCTGCGCCACTGGGTCGGCGGTCCGGGAGTGGAGGATTTCAACGATGCCTATGCCGGACCGCTCTGGCTGGCCCGCATGACCTGGAACCGCAGCATGGACGGCGCCGGCCGGCCGCTGTGGCTTTTCCTGGCCGTCGCACCGATCGCGAGCCTCTGGTGGCCGGACGGGCGGCCGGGCGGCAGCGCGGCGCGGCGGGTCACGTTATGGCTGCTGGTTCCCGTCTGCAGCTACCTGCTCTTCACCATCCTGCCCATCCGCTTCGTCTACAGCCGCTTCCTGCTGCCGGTGTTCCTCCTCCTGGCCATCGCCGGAGGGCCGTTGGCCGCGCGTCTCTGGCAGGGCCCGGCCGACCTCACCGCTCCGGCCTGGGGGCTCCGTCGCCTGGTCGGTCGCGTAGCGCTGATCGGCATGCTGGGGTACAGCGGCCTCTACAGCCTGAACCAAGGCCTGGCCATGCGCGCCGACACGCGGCTGGCCGCCGAAGCCTGGATGGCCGCCAACCTGCCGTCCGGCGCACAGGTGGTGGCCTTCGGCGACGAGGCCTACTTTCCGCGTTTGGACCTCCTGGACCTCGATCCGGAGGTGATCCGCTGGAAGACGCTCCCGCCCTACCTACCCGCTGATGATCCCGCGGCCGACGACGAGCCGACCGCCCAGGCCGACGCATTGGCGGCGATGATGCTCGCCATGGACGACGCCGAACAGACGCCACCGCCGGGAGCGCCAGACTGGCTGCTCCTCTCGTCGCGCGGCGCCCCGCCGCCGGGAACCGCAGGGGACAGGCTCCAGGAGCGGCTCCAAGGCGGCAGCGCTGGTTACGACGTCGTCTGGGATTCCTCGCGGCATGCCCACAACGGTATGGACCGCGCGGCAGATCGCCCCAGCCCCCTGGGGCTGGTGTTGTCGGGCGATTTTGTCGAGAACCGGATCAGCCCTAGGATCTGGGTTCTAAAGCGGAATTAGGGCGATTCCTGGAACCGGGCCCGGACCTGCTGCAGCGCGGCTCAACCCCACGGACCCTCGTCGCCCTCGTCATCCTCCTGCAGCATCTCGTCCAGTCCCATGTTGCCCTGCTCCAACTCCTGGAAGGCTTCCGGGAGGGCGTCCAGGACATCGCGGGCCATGACCGAGCGGGGGCCTAGGTCTTCGGCGGCCAGCTCCCCGGCGCGACCGTGCAGCCAGACCGCCAGGGTTGCGGCCTCCTCCGACGACAGGCCTTGAGCCAGGAGGCCGCCCATGACCCCTGCCAGCACATCGCCGGTGCCCGCGGTGGCCAGAGCCGGCTCCACGGAGGGGTTGATGGTCGCCCGGCCTTCAGGCGTGGCCGTCACCGTCAGCGCACCCTTGAGCACGACTACGGCCTGATGCCGTTCAGCCAGCGTGAGGGCCTCCGCCGCCCGTGCGGCCTGCACCGCCTCGACGCTGAGTCCCGTCAGCCGGGCCATCTCGCCTGGGTGGGGGGTCAGGATGGCGCCGGGCGGGAGAGCGGCCGCCAGGGTCGGATCCTGGGCCAACAGGTTCAGAGCATCGGCGTCGAGCAAGAGGGGCGGAGGGCCGGGATCGTTCGGCAGCTCCGCCCAGCGGGAGAGCAACCGGCTCAGGAGCGCCGCAACACCCGTGCCCAGCGACAGCCCCGGACCCAGGACCACCGCGTCGCTGAGCGCGGCGACGGCCAAGAGGCCGTCGGCGGCGGCGGCGACATCGGGATGATCGGCCGGCAGCTGGTAGAGGTCCGGCAGGTTGTAGAAGGTGCATTCGGGCACCCAGGATGTCACCGCGGCCTGCAGCCGCTCGGCCAGGGCCACCGTCACCAGACCACAGCCGCTGCGGTAGGCGGCCTCGGCGCAGAGCGCGGCTGCGCCCACCAGGCCGGGCGAACCTGCCAACACCAGCACGCGGCCGCGCGAGCCCTTGTGGGCGTTGGGCTGCAGCAATGGCAGGAGATCCGCCATTTCTTCCTCAGTCGCCACCGCCAGGCCGCTGGCCGCCAGTCGGCCCAGTTCCGGCGAGATGCCGATGGGGTCGATCTGCAGTTCGCCCACCGCGTCGGCCCCGGGCCAGGTGAATTGTCCTACCTTGGGAAAACCGAAGGTCACCGTCACGTCGGCCGGAACCGTATGCGGATCCAAAGCTCCGGTGTCGGCGTCCAGGCCCGAGGGCAGATCCACGGCCAGCACGGCCGGGCCATCGGGCTCACCGTCCACCGCATCGGCCACCGTGTCCAGGATGTCGGCCAGGTCGCCGCTGATCGCCCGGTCGCCGCCGGTGCCCAACAGGGCATCGACGACCAGATCCGCTTCGGCCAGCCAACCGGCGAGGGTCTCCATGGCCTCCGGAGCATCGGCGCCCACGATCTCGATCGCGCCGTTGGCCGCCGCCTCGGCCAACAGACCGTCGGCAGGGTCGCGTTGCCAGACCAGGGCCCGGATGATGTGCCCGGCGTCGGCCAGGGCCAACGATGCCACCAGTCCATCACCTCCGTTGCTACCCGGTCCGATCAGGACCACCACGATGGCCGGGGCGCCGTCGATCAACTCCTCAGCCGCCGCGGCCACCGAATGACCGGCCAGATACATCATGTCCGCGTAGGGCAGGCCACCGGCATCCGCCGCGGCTTCGATGGTGCGCATGTCCGCCCGGGTGACCAGCTGCATCGTCGTCCTGTCCCTTCGAGGGGTCCGGGGCCGAGATCCAGGATCCGGACCGTCCGGGTTGATGGGTGGCGGGAGCAGGTCGCCGATCGACCGGACCAGCGTGCTGCCCACCGACCGACATTGTAGCCACCGGCACGGCGTCTGCCGACTCCCGCTTCGTCGGACAGACCCGACAGCCGCCGACAACAGCGGCCGAAGCGTCAACGAGGCGGAAGCGTCAGGGTGTTGGGCGGCGTGGCGGGTTTCGCCGCCGATTCAGTTGTCCATTCGTACCGCCAATCCAACCAGGCCTGAGCGGTCTGTTCGCCGGCCACGCGGGGCAGGCTCAGGTTTGCGACCAGGCGACAGGGAAGCTGGGTGGCCGGGTCCTGCCAGAGTCGCAGCTGGGCCTGAAAGGTGGCCATTCCGCCCGTATCGACGTTGACCGGAAGGAAGGCTGGATGCGCCCGCCACCAGTCCAGATAGGCAGCGCCGCCTACCTGGAAGTCCCACACCCGGCAGTCCCGCCATCCGACGGCCTCCGTCGGCCCGGCGCGCGCGCCCTGTCCCACGGCCAGCAGGGCCAGAGGGTCGCCCCCCGGCAGGGCGCGGGCCAAGGCGTGCGGGTCCGGTGCGGCAAGGGATTCAAAGGGCGCGGCCAGTCGCAGGTCCGGCCAGGCGATGGACAAGGCCAGGGGCTTGGCGTGCGGCGCGTCGGACGCCTGGGTCAAGGTCAAGGCCAGCCTGCCGTCCAATTGGCCGACGCCGTCAACCTTCCAGGCGTCACGCTGGGCGCCGGACTGCCAGCGCGTCTCTCCGCGCACCAGATAGGCGCCGGAAGCCGCGGCCGCCTGCCAGGCCTGCCTGAGGGGATCACGACTCCGCAGTGCCCCCGCCGCCAGAAATCCGATCAGCGCTGCGGCCACCGTCAAGGCCAGCGCCGCATGCGGTCCGGGACGACCGCGGCGCGCGGCCACGCCGCCATGAGGCGGCTTTCGCACCGTTATCGAGGCGTCCATGACCGGGAGGATAGGTTCGGCGAACCCGCCCCGGCAAGCCGGCACCCATCGTCAGGCCTATAATCGCAAGCCGACGGTAGAAGGCCCACACTTCGGGCGCCCTTCGCCCGAACCCCAAAGTGAACGCAGACCCATGAACCCCAACGATGTGGTGGACTTCCTGTACCGTACCCTGGTCAGCAACATGAGCGGCATGGGCCTGTTCTTCGCTTGCCTGGCCGGCCTGGTCGGAAGCAAGCGCGGACGCTCTTTCTGGGCCGGATTCGTCCTGTCCATCTTCGTCCACTGGGTGCCGGCATTGATGATCATGAGCATCCTGCCGCCCCCCAACCAGAGGCGCCGATCACCATCCGAATCCCTGGATGACTTCCAGCGGGAGCAGCGGCGCATCACGGACGCCGAGCGTCGCTCCCAGCAGGTCCCCGCCGCGGCGCCGCCACTCGACCGCGGATCGCGCGGGTCGACCGCTGTGAGCCGCGCGGAAGCGCAACGGGTAGCGCAGCGAGAAGCGCCGCCGCCCCAGACGGCACCCTCCTTGCCGCCCCCGGCGGTCGATCCCTTGCCCGTCGATCTGCATCCTGACCCCTTAGCCGATGCGCCTCGCGTCACCCTGCGTGGCGATGGCCGCAGCGCCAACAACCAGAACTCGCTCAGCGCCGACGGATCGACATGAACCTCACCCACGTCCGCGGCTGCCGAACATGAAGCGGGCGCTGGCAGGCAGCCTTGCCGTCATCCTGCTGTCCGCCGCGCTGCTGACCGGCGCACTTCTGACGCGGATCGCCCGATCGCGGCAGCTGCGTCTGCCGGCCGCCGCGGCGCAGGTCATCCAGGATCTCCGCATCCGAATGGCCCCCGAGACGCGGCCGGACGGGTCGGCCGACGTGGTCCCGCGGATCGCCGGCGACAGACGGCCGCCGGCGGTCGACCGCATCGCTTTCATCGACCACAGCGGTCGAGTGGCGACAATGGATCCCGACGGCGCACGCATGCGCCGCTTGACAGCCCGCGGCGCACGCTATGCGTTTCCCACCTGGTCCCCGGACGGGCTCAGCCTTGCTGCGCTCGGCGCCTCCAGTTCCGATGCCGGGATCTACCTGATGGACGACAGGCCGAACGCTCCCATGGAGGTCTGGCGCGCGGAGTCCGGACCCGAACCCTTCTACCTGTTCTGGTCGCCGGATGGGAGTCAATTGGGCTACCTGGAAGGTGCCGACGCCGGCGTGCGGCTGCGGATACGGCGGCGCAGTGAGGGTGCCGGCCCTGTGCTGGCCCAGGGAACAGCCGTGTTCTGGGACTGGCAGGGCGACAGCCGCAGCCTGTTGATCCACGGCCTCGGCAATGGCACGAGCAGTCGTTTGGACTGGCTGAACCTACCGACGGCGGATGGCTCGGCGGCAGGCAAGGTTCCCGTCCTAGAGTCGCTGAGCGAAACGCCCGGCCGTTTCCAGGCCCCCGCGATATCCGCCGGCAACCGCTATGTGGCCTTCGGCGCGGGGTCCGCGTCGGAACCGAGCAGCCTGACCATTGTCGATCGCGGGCGATTCAAGCCTGCCCTCCACATCCCGCATCGCGGCCAGACCGCAATGGCCTGGAGCCCGCAGGAGGAGACGCTGGCATTCGTCAGCCCACCTGTGGACGCGCCTTCCTTCGCCGGTTCATTGCGCCTGGTGGAGATGCCTGGCGGCCTCGTGCGGCAATTGGCCAATGCGGCCGTCCTGGGTTTCTTCTGGTCCCCTGACGGACGGCGGATCGCTTGTTTCACGTTGGGCTTGCCGCGGCAAGGTGAGCGCATCCAGGCCGCCTTCGCCCTCGACGCGGAGGACATCCCGCTGGAGCTGTGGGTGATCGACGTGGACAGCGGGCGGAGTCGGCGCTTGCTTCGCTTCCGCCCCACCCGCACGTTCAGCGAGCAGATCCTGCCCTTTTTCGACCAGTACGCCCGCAGTCACCGCTTCTGGTCGCCGGACAGCAGCCACCTGGTGCTGGCGATCGACGACCCGCGGCGCGGCGCGGGCATTCATGTCCTGGCGGTCGACGGTCCGGACGCCGGCCAGGCGCGACGCATCGCCGACGGCACCATCGGCTTCTGGAGCCCGCGCTAGATCCGCTCCACGGAGGACCTTGAGCGCGGCCGGCTGGTATGCTCGTCAATCTCTGTTGCTGGGTGTGCCCCACGGTTGCTGGGTCCACTCAGTTGCAGTAGCCATGCGTGCGTGACACCGCAACTCGGACCGGCTTGACAGCGGCCGCAGCGTCTTCTATACTGCATCCATCATCTCATCCACTCGAATGAATCGGACGTTTGCATGTCGCTCGCCACAGGTTCGGTCAAGTACGCTACGCGTGGTCCCGGGATGCTCTACTGGGTGGCCAGGGCGCTCGTGCGCGCCGCGCTGAAGGTCACCTTTCGCCGCATCCAGGTGCAGGGGCTGCAGCTGGTGCCAGAACAGGGACCGCTGCTGGTGGTGGCCAACCACTTCAACGGCGCGGTAGATCCGGCGCTCATCGGTGTCAGCATCAGACGGCCCCTACGCCTGACTGCCAAGAGCACCCTGCAGAACATGCCCCTGCTCGACGCGGTCTTTCGCGCCTTCGGGGTCATCGCCATCCATCGCCAGAAAGACCAGGCCGAGGGCGCCGACCCGGCCCGCAACGGTGTGTCCCTGGACGCTATTGTCGATGGCCTCTGCGCCGGCCACGCGTTGGCGTTCTTCCCCGAGGGCATCAGTCACGACGGACCCGGGCTCTTGCGCTTCAAACTCGGTGCGGCTCACGTGGCGCTCACGGCCGCGGCACGCCAACCAGACCGCCCCGTTTGGCTGCTCCCTTGCGGCATCGGCTACAGCGCCAAGCATCGCCTGCGCGGCGAGGCCGAACTGCACTTCGGTGTTCCCATAGACGCCTCCGCCTGGCGCCGCGAGCATCCGACGGCCTCAGCCGGCGACCTGACCGCCTTGCTGCGCCAGCGCGTTGAGGGTCTGCTCTCGCAACCGCTTCCGGCGACGGCGGCAAAGCGAGCATGGGCTCGCACCGCAGCCCTTCCGCTAGGCCTGCCGGCCCTGGTCTGCTTGGGCCCGGCCTTGCTGGCATCGGCCTGGGCAACCCGCCGACTGAGCCCGGACCGGCACAGCGACCCCTCATGGCAGGTGTTCAGCCTGGCTGCCTTCATGCCCCTTTCGGCCGCAGCGACCTTGGGCTCGCTCTGGCTCGCCAACGGTTGGCCTACGGCCGTGGCCGCCGCTGTGATCCTGCCTTTGGCCTGGCCGGCCCTATGGCTGGGCCTCGACGGTCTGCGCGCAGCGCAGCCCCACGTGATGTCCTCCCACCCCGTCGGCGCCCCACCGGGCGCGCGGCGTCGGCATACAGCGGAGTCTGAGCATGAACCTCGGCCTTGAACTCCTTGTGGATCTGACCGCCCACGATGCCACTGACCCAGCCGTCTGCGGCGGCGCGGCCAGCAGCCTCGCTCGCTTGGCGCGGTCCGGCCTGCGCGTGCCGCCCGGCTTCGTGGTCACGGCGGCCGCCTACCGCCGGCACCTTGCCGACTGCGCTGACCTGCCGCGCATCCTGGCCACCACGGCCGACTCCGGTCCGGACGCCGCGGCGTTGGCCCTCGCCCGCTGCGAGATCGCCGATCGGCCCTTGCCCGCAGACCTGGCGGCCGCTCTCCGGCCGCGCTTGGCGGCTTTGCTCCGCGAGGGCCCGCTCATCCTGCGGCCCTCTCCCACCTGGCCGCGACCGGCGGGCCGGCCGGAACCCGAACTGTCCGCGAGCCGGAGCGAGGTGGGTAGCGTCGAAGCGGCCCTGGCCGCGATGCCCCAGGTCTTCGCCGCGCTCTGGCAACCGCTGGATGCGTCCCAGCCGGCGCCTTGGGACATCGACGTGTCCATGGCGGTCATCGTTCAGCTGCGTCTGCGCCCCGGCCTGCGCGGCGTCGCCAGCCCGCTGGCGCCGGGCGAATCGGGCAAGCCCCTGGCCTTGCGGCTTCACGGCGTCGGCATGGATCGCAAGGCGACGCAGTTCATCGCCATGCCGGGCGGCGAGCCCCTGGCCGGCGAGGCCCGCGGCTGGTCGCGACTGCCCGCCGCCCAGGCCGGCCTGCTGGCTGCGGCCTACCTTCAGGCCGAGTCTCGCCTGGGCTTCCCGCAAGACCTGAGCTGGGCGGTGGCCGGCGGCGAACTGTTCATCCTGGGCAGCCGCCCTGTCAGCCGCCTGCCCGAGCGCTGGCTGCGCAGCCCGATGACGGAGCGCTTCCCGCAGCCGCTTTCCTCGCTCACCTGGGACCTGCTGGCCGACGGCTACGAACGCGCTTTCGATCAGGCCACCGAGGCCCTGGGACTGCCGCCGATGGCCCTGCGCTGGTTTTCCTGCACCGATGGCTGGGTGCGGGTCAATCAGGCCGCGGTCGACCTCTGCCTGATCCCTATTGATCCGCCGTGGACCGACCTGGCCGAGTTGGAGCAGGCCCTGCCCGACTGGGCGGAGCGCTTCGGCTGGACGCATAGCCTGCCCACGACCTGGCTGGCCGATCTGGACCGCTACCTGCTCCGTCTGGGCCGCTTGACCACGCCGGTGCTGGACACCAGCAGCGTACCAGCGTTGTGGCAACAGGTCACCGCCCTGCGCACCCTGGGGCTGGACTTCTTCCGCCATCACGGGCGGGTGGATCTGGCCGCAATGGCCTTGCGCCGGCAGTTGCTGCGACTGCTAACGGCAGCCGCTGGTCCAGAGCTGGCCACCGGCCTCCTTCAAGACCTGCTCTTGGCTCCCGAGGGTCGTCTGGCAGGCCTGGTCGTCGAGCTGCAGGCTTTGCGCCAGCTGGCGCAAGAGCCGGACACCTGCGCCTGGTTGGGCGCCACTGACGCCCGCGCAGCCTGGCTGGCCGGCCCCCCGGCCGCAGCCGAGGAGCTGAGTCGGCGATTGGCGACGCTGCTCGCGGAACATGGCCATCTGGGCGCCCGCTATGATCTGACCGAACCGACCTGGGAGGAGGAACCTTGGCGTCTGCTAGGGCTGCTGAAAGACGCTGAAGCGCTCCAGGCGCTGCTGCCCATCCATTCCCAGCCGGCCCCTTCATCGTCCGACCAGGACCCGCGGGTACGTCGGGGGCAGGCGGAAGCCCGCCTGATGGCCCTGGTTCCCGCCGGCCTGCGCGTGTTCACCCTGGATCTGCTGCGCCTGACCCGGGTGTACCAGGAACTGCCGGAACTGGAGCGCTACCAGGTGCGGCGCCTGGCGCCGCACCTGCGCCGCGCCCTGCTGGCCCTGGGCGCGCATATGCGCCACTCTGGCTCCCTGGCCGACGCGACCGACGTCTTCCAGCTGAGCTTGCAAGCGCTGGAGGCGTGGGTCCAAGCGGATTGTCCGACGGCGCAGATGGCTGGCACCCACGGCGTTCCGGTGCAGAGGGGCTCTATGGCCCCCCCAGCGTCGACGGCTGCGGCAAGGCCTGCTCCCGCGGCCGCACCGCTATAATCGCCACATGCCCGCCGCCGCCGACCTCGTCGACAGCCTGTGCCGCCTGGCCGCCCTGACTCTGGACCCCCAGACCCGGGTGGATCTGGAGGCGGACTTGCCCAACATCATCGCTTATGTCGATCAATTGCGGGCTGTAGATACCTCTGGTCTGGACGAACACGACCTTTCAGGCGCTATGGCCCAGCCGCTGCGCGCCGACGTGGTCGGCCCATCCTTGCCGCGAGCAGCCATCTTGCCGCCGCCGCCGCGTAGCGCCGGCGCCTATTTCGCGGTGCCGTCCTGGCGCGATCTCGAGGCGGGCTGAGGCGTCGGCATATGCTCCCTCTCTGGCAGCTGACCGTGGCCGAAGCCGCGGCCGCCATGGACCGCGGCGACATGTCGGCCGTGGACCTCTGCGAGGCCTATCTGGCGCGCATCGGGGCGTTGAACGACGGTTTGGGCGCCTTCCTGACGGTATCCGCAGACCTGGCCCGCATCCAGGCCGCCCAAGCGGACGCCCGCCGCGCCGCCGGCGAGCGCGGCCCGCTGCTGGGCATCCCCTACGCCCTCAAGGACCTCTTCGTCACCGCCGGGCTCAGGACCACGGCCGGTTCACGGATGCTGGCGGACTACGTTCCCCCCTACGATGCCACCGTCTACCGCCGCCTGCAGGTCGCCGGAGCGGTGCTGCTCGGCAAGCTGAACATGGACGAGTTCGCCATGGGCTCCTCCAACGAGTTCTCGGCCTACGGGGCGGTGCGCAACCCCTGGGACCGCGAGCGCGTGGCCGGCGGCTCCAGTGGCGGTTCGGCGGCCGCGGTGGCGGCGGGGCTTTGCGCCTTCAGCCTGGGCACCGATACCGGCGGCTCCATCCGCCTGCCGGCTTCTTTCTGCGGGGTGACGGGCTTCAAGCCCAGCTATGGCCGCGTCAGCCGCTACGGCATGGTGGCCTTCGCCTCGAGCCTGGACCAGGCGGGCACGCTCACTCGCACGGCCCGCGACGCGGCCCTGGTCATGGGCGCCATCGCCGGCCAAGATCCCCTTGACGCCACGTCGGCTGACAAGGTGGTGGAAGGCTATGCCGCCGGCCTGAGCGGCCGCCTGGACGGGCTGCGCGTGGGCCTCGCCATCCCGGAGGCGGGAGATGCCGAGCAGGCGCAGCTGCTCACGGACGCGCGCCGCATCCTGGAAGCTGCGGGGGCGACCGTCGAGGATGTGCGGGCTACCGCCGACGAGGCCCTGATCGTACCCACCTACGTCGTCTTGGTGACCGCCGAGGCCTCGGCCAACCTGGCGCGCTACGACGGCATCCGCTACGGGCACCACGTTCCCGGCGACGACCTGGCAGCCATGCTCGGCGCGGGGCGCGGTCAGGGCTTCGGGGCCGAAGTCCGGCGGCGAATCCTCATGGGCACCTATGTGCTGGCGAGCGGTTATCAGGACGCCTACTACGGCCAGGCCTGCCGGGTGCGGGAGCTGGTGCGTCGTCGCCTGGAGGCGACGTTGTCTCCCGAGGGCGGCCTGGACCTCATCGTCGGGCCGACCACGGCAGGTCCGGCATTCCCCTTGGGCGCCAAATTGACCGATCCGGTGGCCATGTACCGCAACGACATCTACACGATTCCGGCCAACCTGGCCGGCCTGCCGGCGATCAGCGTCCCGGCGGGCTTCAGCGCCGGACCCGCCGGCCCACTGCCTCTGGGCCTGCAGATCGTCGGGCGCCGTTGGGCGGAGGCGACAGTGCTGCGCGCTGCCGACGCCTTCCAGGCTCGGGACGACAGCTGGCGCCGGCGGCCGGTCATGGCCACATCAGCGGCAAGCGCCTGACGAAGGGCGACCAGACATGCACCTGGTCCTGCCGTTGGGCGGCCGCGGTACCCGCCTCTTGCCGCATACGCGGACCCGGCCCAAGGCGCTCCTGCGCCTGGCGGGAGACACGGTTCTCGGTCATGTCCTGGCCCGTCTCGCCGGACTGCGCTTCGAGCGGACGACGGTAGTCGTCAGCCCGGACGGTGGCGCAGTAGAGGACTGGCTGCGCCAGAGCCTGGCCCTGGGCGGAGGCGCGCATCGCGGCTTCCGGCCGGGGGCGCTGGACGTCGTGCTGCAGCCGGAGCCCCTGGGGCAGTCACAGGCCCTTGCCTTGGTGGCCGACGGTCTGATCGGGGAGACCTTGATTGTCTTCGCCGACACGCTCTTCGAGGTGGACTGGTCCGACGTGGTCGGCCAGACGGACGGCTTGGACGGCCACCTCTTCGTCCAGCGCGTGCCGGACCCGAGCGCCTACGGCGTGGCCCTGCTACGCGAGGACGGCACGGTGGCATCGCTCATCGAGAAGCCGACCGAGCCGGTCTCGGACCTGGCGCTCCTGGGCGTCTACCACCTGCGCGACGGTGCGGCCCTGGCGGACGCGGTCCGCGCCCAACTGGACAGGGGTACGACCCTGGGCGGCGAAGCCTACCTGGCGGACGCGCTGACCTTGTTGATCCAAGGCGGTGCACGGCTGGGGACGGCGCCGGTGGGGGTCTGGGAGGATTGCGGCCGGCCCGCGGAGGTGATCAGCGCCCAGCGCTACCTACTGTCGTCCGCGTGGGATGCCGGTCAGGCGCCCGGCGGTCCGGACTGGCTGCGGGAGCCTTCGGCGCTGGCCGCCGCCTATCCCAACTGCAGCTTCCTCCCACCGGTCGCCGTCGCCCCAGACGCGGCGCTCAGCGGTTCGGTCATCGGACCGCGGGCGGCGATCGGGCCCGGCGCCCGCGTCGCCTCGAGCGTGTTAGGCCCGGAGGTGCTGGTAGAACCCGGTGCGGTGGTGGAGAACAGCCTGGTCGGCCCCTTCGTCAGTCTCGGTGCGGGCAGCCGCGGCCTGAGCGCCCGCCTGAGCGATGTCATCCTGGGCGTCGGAGCGGAAGTGCGCGAGGCGGGGCTGGAGGCCAGCATCCTCTCACCGGGGGCCAAGGCGCGGGGGCAGGCGGCGCGGCTGGGGTTGGGCGAAGGGGAGACCTGGGACGGGTGAGTGGGCACGAACCCGTGGCCGCCTGGTTCATTCGTCAGTCTGCCATAGCGCTCGCAGCACTCCCCCAGGAATGAATGAACCTGTTGGCATACCTTATGTGAATGGCGCGACGGTGGAGAGTCTGCCAACGAAAGCACGCCGCCCCGATCGCCCGGGGGCAAAGCAGCCCCGGGCTCTACCATTGGAATGTCCCTTCGGGACGGTAAGGCGGAGCGCTACACCGCCACGAATTCAGCACTAGGTTGAACGGATGGCCCCGGATGGATATGCCATTGCCCCGACCCCGCTTGACCCAATACGCGGCCTTTGCTACGTTGACGCCCGCCGCATCCTGGCCACCCCCACCCTACCGCCTCGAGGTTCCGCCATGATCCCTTCCGCCGCCCGCGTCTCGCCCTTCACCTTGACCGAGCGCGTCCAGAAGGTGCCGCCCTCGGGCATCCGCAAGTTCTTCGACATCGCGGCCACCATGCCCGAGGTCATCAGCCTAGGCATCGGCGAGCCGGATTTCGTGACCCCCGCGGCCATCCTGGACGCCGGGCGACGCTCTTTGGACCGCGGCCAGACCGGCTACACCTCCAACAGTGGGCTCATCGAACTGCGGCAGGCGGTGTCCGACCATCTGCAGCGCTTGTACGGCGTGCGCTACGACCCCGAGACCGAGATCCTGATCACCGTGGGCGTCAGCGAGGCCTTGCACGTGGCCGCGCTGTCCTTGATCGAGACCGGCGACGAAGTGCTGATCCCGCAGCCCTGCTATGTAGCCTATCCCGCGGTGGTCGACTTCGCCGGCGGCCGGGCGGTGCCGGTGCCCACCTTTGCCGCGCAGCAGTTCCAGGTGGATCGCGCCGATCTGGAGCAGGCCCGCACCTCGCGCACCAAGGGCATGCTCATCGGCTACCCCAACAACCCCACCGGCGCGGTGATGGACCGCGAGCACCTGCTCGAGGTGGCCGCTTTCGCCGAGGAGCATGACCTGTGGGTCTTCTCTGACGAGATCTACGACCAGCTGGTGTATGGGGTGAAGCACACCTGCTTCGCCGGACTGCCAGGCATGCGCGAACGCACCCTGCTCTTGGGCGGCTTCTCCAAGGACTACGCCATGACCGGCTGGCGTGTGGGCTACGCCTGTGGACCGGCAGAGGTGATCGCCGGACTGCGCAAGGTGCACCAGTACATCATCATGAGCGCGCCGACGGCCGGGCAGCATGCTGCGGTCGCGGCCCTGACCGACCCCGCGGCCGCGGCGGCGGTGGCCCACATGGTGGCGGCCTACGACGAGCGCCGCCGCTGCATCGTCGACGGGCTCAACGCCATCGGCCTGCCCACCTTCGAGCCCCGCGGCGCCTTCTACGCCTTCCCCGATATCCGACCCACGGGCCTGGACGGCGACACCTTCTCCACCCGCCTGCTGTACGAACACAAGGTGGCGGCGGTGCCGGGCGAGGCCTTCGGCGAAGCGGGGCGCGGTTACCTGCGCTGCAGCTATGCCACCAGTCTGGAGCGCATCCAGGAGGCCCTGGCGCGGATCCGGCGCTTCGTGGAGGGGCTCTGATAGACCGGGGCGATGAGGGACCGGTCGATCGAGGTCCGGTCGATCAAGACCCCGACCCCATCCTCTTCGGCTGGGACCTGACCCCCTGCATCGTCTCGGTATGGGCCGACCGCGATGGTCAGGCCCGCGTCTGGCGGCGGCAAGGCGAGCGGGTCGTTCTCGAGGTCGACCGCTTCCGGCCCTGGCTGCTGGCGCGGCATCTGGATGATCTCGCCCACCTCGGCGCCGGTCTGGCCGCGGAGGGCACGGCGGATGCACGGCGCGCTCTGGTCACCTACCTCGCCCTGGAGGGTCCGGACCCGGTCTACCGTTATCGGCTGAGCGCCGCTCGCTGGCGCCCGTTGGAACGTGCGATCGTCGAGGGCGCGGCGCGGCGGCGGGATCGGCCGGTGGCCGGCCTACGCGATCTGGCCGACTACCTGCGGGTGGGCCCGGTGGAGCAGTACCTGATGCTGACCGGCCGCACCTGCTTCCGCGGACTGGCCTACGAAGACCTGCACCGCCTGCAGCTGGACCTGGAGACGACCGCGCTCGATCCAGCGCAGGGCCGCATCTTCATGGTGGCCGTGCACGACAGCCGCGGCTTCGAGCGGGTCCTTGAGGCGCCCTATGCCGAGGACGAGGGTCGGCTGATCACCGATCTCTGCGCCCTGGTCCGCGAGCGCGACCCGGACGTGATAGAGAACCACAACCTCTTCGGCTTCGACCTGCCCTTTCTGGAAGCCCGCGCCGCCACCTGGAAGCTGCCCCTGCAGCTCGGTCGCGCCGGCGCCCCGCCGCTCCTGGAACGCCATGGCGAGCCCCCACCCGGCGAAGCCCGCCGCCGCCGGCAGCAGACGCGCTACACGGTGGCCGGCCGGGAGCTCATCGACACCCTCGACGCCGTGCGGCGGCACGACTTCGTGGCCCGCGACCTGCCCAGCCACCGACTGAAGGACGTGGCACGCCATTTCGGCATCGCCTCCCCGGAACGCACCTACATTCCGGGCTCCGAGGTCTACGCCACCTACTTGCAGGATCCGGATGCGGTCCGCCGCTATGCCCTCGACGACGTGCGCGAGGTGGAGGGCCTCTCGCGGCGCCTCATGGGCGCCCCCTTCGCCTTGGCGGGCATGGCTCCGCGCCGCTACGAGCGGGTGGCTGCCGCGGGTCCGGCGACAGGCATCCTGGAGCCGATCCTGTTACGGGCCTACCTGCACGCCGGCGCGGCGCCGCCCTTTGCGGCCGCACGGGGCGAGGAGCAGCTGGAGGGCCATGCGGGCGGGGCGACCGAGCTCTACGCCGCGGGCCTGGCGCGGCAGGTGGTGAAGGTGGACATCGCCTCGATGTACCCATCGCTGATGCGCGCCTACCAGATCGGTCCGGCCTGCGACCGACTGGGCGCTTTGCTGCACGTGGTGGACAGGATGACCGCCCTGCGCCTGGCGCATAAGGACGCCCTGAAGTCGGCCGCGGCAGGCTCGTTGGCTCGCGGCCACCATGACGCGATGCAGGCGGCGATGAAGCTGCTGATCAACTCGGCCTACGGCTACATGGCCGCCGGCTCCCTGGCCCTCTTCGCCGACCGCCACGCGGCCGACGAGGTGACCCGCCGGGGCCGGGAGGTCTTGTCCCAGGTGGTGGCCGGACTCAACGTGCGCGGCATGGCCCTCCTGGAGGCGGACACGGACGGCGTCTACTTCGCCGCTCCGGAGGGCTGGTCGGAAGCGCAGGAGCGGGCCCTTGTCGCCGAGGTGGCGGGAACCCTTCCCGAGGGCATCCGCCTGGAATACGAGGGCCGCTACCAGGCGATGCTCAGCCACCAGATCAAGAACTACGCCCTGCTCACCTATGACGGCAACCTGATCGTCCGCGGCGCGGCGCTGCGCTCGAGCCGCTCCGAGCCCTTCGGCGAGCGCTTCCTGCGCCGCGCCCTGGCCCGCCTGCTGGTAGGCGACCTGCCGGGCGTGCACGCCGCCTTCCTGGAGACCGTCGCCGCCCTCCGCGCTCGGGCGCTGCCGGCCGCCGACCTGGCCACGCGCGTACGGCTGACAAAATCCGCTGAACGCTACCTGACGGGCAGGGGCGGCTTGCGAGAACCGGCCTACGAGGCCCTCCTGGCCGCGGGCCGCAAGGACTGGTCGCCGGGCGAGCGGGTGCGCTGCTACCGCGTGCGCGGCGGGACCTACGTCTGGCTTCCGGACGGTGATGAGACTCCGCGACCGACAGGATCCCCCTCACAGGATCTGGACGATGCCCGCGACTACGACGTCGAGCATTATGTCCTGGCCCTGGTCGCGTCCTATGCCACCCGGCTACGCAAGGCCTTCGCGCCGGAGGACTTCCAGCAGCTCTTCCGGGTGGATGGGCAGCCGGGGCTCTTCGACCGACGGGTGGAGGAGATGGCGGCGGTGTGGGTGCGCTGCGATGCGCCATCATCCGGTCAGCGACGAGCGGAACCGTCCGCGACGGGGTGATGACATGACGCTGACGACCACGCCAACTCAGATCGCCGTACTCCTCCCCGCCCAGGGAGAATGGGACGAAGCATCTTACCTGTGGCTGTCGGACCGCAGCTGCGGTCTCATCGAGTTCGACGACCACAGCATCGCGGTGTTGCCGATGCCCACCGACCGGCATCAGTCTGCCGCCGCGGCCTTGTTCGCCATCCTGGCCGGCTATTTCCATGCTCGCGGCGGCAAGGCATTGTTCGCCCCTCTGCGCATCCGCCTGGCCGAAGGCCGCTACCGCGAGCCGGATCTGGTGGCCTTGGCGGCGGCCGATGACCCCCGGCGCGAGGACCGTTTCTGGCGCGGTGCCGACCTGGTGGTCGAGGTGGTCAGCCCGGACGATCCCGAACGCGATCTGGTGGTCAAGCGACGCGAGTATGCCGAGGCCGGCATCACCGAGTACTGGATCGTCGACCCCCGGACGGAGACGATCACCGTGCTGGCCCTGGACGGAAGCCGCTATCGGGAGCATGGCCGCTTCGGGCGCGGGGAGACGGCCGGATCGGCGGCCTTCGCCGGACTGCAGGCAGCTGTGGGGGCTGTCTTCGGCGACTGAAGGGTCAGGCCAGACCTGGGCCGATGGTTCGTCCCGGAATGAACGACACCCTGGCGCCGCGTCGCCGCGAAGCCAGGGTGCCAAGATCTGCCACGAAACCTCTGATGCGCTGATTGGAGTGCCAGCCCTGCCCTAGCTCTTGTCCATCCAGCGCCCGATCTGCGCGGCCGCGGCATCGCGCCCGCCGAGGCCGAAGGCCAGGGCAAAGGCGACGCCGATGGCATAGGCCATGGCCATGAAGGCGATCTGGATGATGCCGCTGTCGCCGATCTGCTCGATCTGCCCCAGGGCCATGGCCGCCGCGCCCACCAATACGGCGACGCGGGCGATGTTGGATACCCAGGCACCGTCGGCTCCCATGGTATTCATGATCACGGTGCGCGCCAGGTTGGCCAGATACACCCCGCCGCCCAGGATGGCAACGGCCAGGATGGCATCGCCACCCAGGCTGATGATCTGATCCAGGGCGCCCTTGAGCGTGTCAAACCCCATGTTGCCCGCCGCGGCCGCAGCGGCGAAGAGCAGGATGGCCGCCAAGGTCACGGTGCCCACGATCTCCGACGGTGACTTGTCGCCTTCGGCCGGCACCTGATTGAAGCCCAGCTTGCCTGGCAGGCGGTTGAGGCCCACGTTCTGCAGAATGCTGGCCACCAGGTCCGCCACCCAGGAGCCCACCCAGTAGGCGATGCCCAGCAGCACGGCGCTGCCGACGATCTTGGGGATGATGTCGGTGACCGATCCGAGCATGTCGACGGCGGGTCCTTCCTTCATGCCCAGGGTATCCAGTGCCTGGACCACCACGGGGATCATGATGAAGGCGTAGGCCAAGGTGCCCAGCAGGCCGGAGAGTGAGCGCCGCGACGTCATCCCCACCCGCTCGCCAAGCTGGTCGCCGCCGGCGGCGGCCACGAAGTTGGTCACGATCTGCCTTACGATGCGGGCGACGAACCAGCCGATGAAGAGCACGATCGCCGCGCCGACAATCATCGGGATGTAGGCGAGCACCTGGGACAGCATGCCGCTTACGCCCTCAGCGTCCACTCGCAAGGCCTTGAGGATGCTCGGCAAGAAGAAGAGGAAGCTCAGCCAATATGCGGCGTTGGCCAGCGAAGCGGAGACCGAGAGAGGCCGGCCACTGCTCAGCTCCGCCTGCTCGACCAATCGCTCGTCGACGCGGGTCATGCCGGTGATCCTGAGGATGAGCATCTTGACCACGTTGGCCACCAGCCAGGCCACCAGGAAGAGCAGACCGGCTCCCAGGATTCGGGGCACGTACTCGGTGACTTTCGCACCGATATCCGCCATTGGCACGCCGAGATTGCCCAGTCCGATACGACCGAGGAATTCCGCCAACACAAAGAGCATGGTCAGGTAGAAAGCGGCCGTAGAGGCCCAGGACTCGACCGAGATCTTGATGCCATCGTCGCCCGACACGGTGGCCAGCCGTTGGTCTACCTTCAACCACCGCAGGACGCGACGTACCACGGCGGCCAGGACGAGCGCCACCAGCCAACCGACAAACAGGATTACAAGCGCATACAAGGCTCTCAGTGAGATGGCAGTGATCTGCGGACCGTACTCATCGATGAATTCTCGGATGGCCGTCATCATGACCTTCGCTCCTTCAGGCTCGCTATCACGGGTGTGGGGTGGTTCAACACGCAGCAACCCGCCTCGGATGGGGTCGACAATGGCCGCGGCAGCAATAGGACGCTGCGTGCTGTCTACTGGCCTAAACACCGAAACCGGGCGGAAGTTGCGCAAATGCGGTCGAAACGGCCGGGGTTCGGCGAACGGCGCCCCTCTCAGCCGCCCCCTGGCGCCCCATCCGTCATGATCGGATCCTCCGGATGCTCCGCGTTCCAGCGCGCGATGATCGCCGCCCTGTCCATCCCGATGTTCTCCCGCCGCAGCACCGTGCCGTCCAGCTCGTCGGCCCGCCGCAACGTCTGCTTCAGCCCCTTGTCCATGCGCATGACCACGCGAGCGCTGCCGTCCAAGGAGATCTCCGGCCGAAAGATGCCGATGCCCTCCAGGTTCACCTGCTGCCCGGCCTTCAAGGACAGCTTCAGCTCCCGAACCAGGTCCGCCAGCACCAGGCGGGCGATGCTCTCTGTCACCAACGAGCCGCGCGAGAGGCGCTCGATCAGCTCACCCAGCTCGACCGTATGCGCCTTGGCCACCCGCGGGCGGTAGGTGGCGATGGCTTGGATCAGGGTGGCCATGGATGTCCTCCTCAGGATCGGTTCGGCTTCACGGCGGCAATCGCAGTCGACGCCGCCGTCGCCGCGTACTTTTGATGCCTTCATAGTACTCCGATGATGCCTTCATAAGGTCATTATGAAGGCATCATCGTGTCGCGCTTACGGCAGCATCTCACCCGGATGCTGCCGTCATCCGGTCGCGATGCTGCCGTAAGCGCTTCCGCGTCCACCCGTCACGCCATTTGCACCCCCTCTGCCCCCATGGGACAATGCAGCGACAGTCGGGCTGCCGCTCCGATTTCAGTGGTCTTCTCCACCCCCCACGCATTCCCGGGAGCCCCCGTCCCATGCCCCTCATCCATAGCCACCTGAACACCTCAAGCGCTGAGTTCAAGGCCAATGCGGCCCACCACCAGCGCCTGGCGGCCCAGCTGCATGAGCGCCAGCAAGCCGCCGCCTCCGGGCGCAGCGCCAAGGCCCTGGCGCTCCTGCGCGAGCGCGGCAAGCTGACCGTGCGCGAGCGGATCGAGACCGTGCTGGATCCCGACACGCCTTTCTTGGAGCTCTCGCCCTTGGCAGCCTACGGGATCTACGATGACGAATCACCCGGCGCGGGCGTCGTCACCGGCATCGGGCGCGTGCGGGGCGTGGAATGCGTCATCGTGGCCAACGACCCCACAGTGAAGGGCGGCACCTACTACCCCCTCACCGTCAAGAAGCATGTGCGGGCACAAAGCATCGCCCTGGAGAATCGCCTGCCCTGCATCTACCTGGTGGACTCCGGCGGCGCCTACCTGCCGCGCCAGGACGAGGTCTTCCCCGACCGCGAGCATTTCGGGCGCATCTTCTACAACCAGGCCCAGCTATCCGCCCGCGGCGTGCCGCAGATCGCCGCCGTCCTGGGCAGCTGCACCGCCGGCGGCGCCTATGTACCCGCCATGAGCGACGAAACCATCATCGTCAAGAACGCCGGCACCATCTTCCTCGGTGGCCCACCCTTGGTGAAAGCCGCCACCGGCGCCATCGTCACCGCCGAGGAGCTGGGCGGGGCGGACGTGCACACCCGCCTATCGGGCGTGGCCGACCACTTCGCCGAGGACGAACCCCATGCCCTGGATCTGGTGCGCCAGGTGGTCGGCACGCTCAACCGCGGCAAGCGGGCCTGGCTGCAGACCGCTGCGCCGGAGGAGCCGGCCTACGACCCCAAGGAGCTCTACGGCATCCTTCCCGCGACGGCCAACGTGGCCTACGATGTGCACGAGGTCATCGCCCGGCTGGTGGACGGCTCGCGCTTCGAGGAATTCAAGGCCCGCTACGCCCCCACCATCGTATGCGGCTTCGCGCATGTATGGGGCATCCCTGTGGGCATCGTGGCCAACAACGGCCTGCTCTTCAGCGACTCGGCGCGCAAAGCGGCCCATTTCGTGCAGCTCTGCGGGCAGCGGGGCGTGCCGCTGCTCTTCCTGCAGAACATCGCCGGTTTCATGGTGGGCAAGACCTACGAGAACGAAGGCATCGCCCGCGACGGGGCCAAGATGGTGACCGCCGTAGCCACCGTCGACGTGCCGCGGGTGACCTTGTTCATCGGCGCCAGCCATGGGGCGGGCAACTATGCCATGTGCGGCCGAGGCTACGATCCGCGCTTCCTTTTCACCTGGCCCAACAGCCGCATCTCGGTGATGGGCGGCGAGCAGGCCGCCACGGTGCTGTGGACCATCAACCAGGACGGGCGGACGCCCTTACCACCCGAGCAGGAGCGGGCCTTCAAACAACCCATCCTCGACCAATACGAGAACGAAGGCAGTCCATACTACGCAACCGCTCGCCTCTGGGATGACGGCATCATCGACCCGGCCGACACGCGTATGACCTTGGCCCTGGCCCTGTCCGCCGCGCTCAACGGACCCGCTCCGGCGCGGCAGGAGGCCCATGGCTATGGGGTGTTCCGGATGTGAGCGTCGCCCCGATGCCCTTGCGGTCGGGGAACCGGCAAACCGTCGAGCGCAACCCACGCGGTTGAACCGTAGTCGGTTGAGCACCTTGGGGGAACTTCGATGACCGCTATGCACCGGACCGCAAGCGCAGCTGGACAGCGCCCGATCGCCGCTCTCAGCCTGTCGCGCCTTCTGCCTGCCGTCCTCCCGCTCATCGTCGTCCTCGGCTCCGTGTCGCTCATCGCCCCCACCGCAGCGCTCCCCGTCTCTGGCGCCACGTCCCAGGTGGACCCCGGCGCCTGCCCGCAGGGCAACCCCTACCTGGCCACCACGCTGTTCGTGCGTGGCCAGAGCTTCCCTTACGAGCCAGTGGTCAAGGCCTTTCACGACAGCGAGCGCAACCGCGACCAGTACGAGCTGGCCACCCAGCGGCAGCTGGGCGCGGTCTATGGTCTGGCCTACGATCGGGCCAAGGATGTGCTCTACGCCGCGGCCTTCCACAAGCGTAACATGGAGTTCGGGCCGCTGGGGCCTGGAGGCATCTACGCCGTCGATGTCAACGGCCGCGGCGTGACCTCGCTCTTCAGGGCAACCGATGCCGGCGCCAACAACCACGATCTGGCCGACAACCTGCAGCCGGATGAGCGGTCGCGGCGCCATGCGGGCAAGACCAGCCTGGGCGACATCGACCTGTCCCCCGATGGCAAGCAGCTCTACGTGATGAACCTCTTCAACCGCAAGATCCAGCGCTTCAGCTTGCCCGACGGCAAGCTGCTGGGCAGCATCGCCAACGGCGGCGCATCCGAGAACTGGGCGGCCGACGCGAGACCCTTCGGCCTGGCCTTCCATGAAGGCTGGCTCTTTCACGCCGTGGTGAACAGCTCCGAGAAGCGCCAGTCCCTGGCGAACCTCTCCGTGCACGTCTACGCCTCGAAGCCCGACGGCAGCGGCATGCGCGAGGTGGCGCAGGCCTGGATGGGCGAGGACCGCCCAGGCAACGTCGAGGACTGGCATCCCTGGCCGGACGACGACGACCTGGGCGGCTACACGCAGGACTACCCGCATCCCATGCCCACCGACATCGAGTTCACCGAGGGCGGCGACATGATCGTCGGCATCCGCGACCGGTACATGGACACCGGCCCCAGCCTGACCGAGGTCTACCGTCGCGCGCCCGGCGACATCCTGCTCTTGCGCAAGACCGGCACGCTCAGCTGGTCTTTCGACCCCAAGGCCGAAGAGCATTACGGCGGCGACAACCACGCCGATGTCTGGGAAGAGACAGCCTCGGGCGGCCTGGCCCGCCTGTGGGGGCGCGATGTGGTGGTGACCACGGCCATCGATCCGCAGCGCACCTACCGCACGCGCGGCCGCACCTATCCTGTCAGCATGGGCGCCCTCTGGCTGGACAACCAGACCGGCCGGGACCTTAGCGACGCCGGCCCCGGCCTGGGTCGCGAAGAACTCTTCTACAACGCCCGCAAGCATGACGGCCCGCAGGGCAAGGCCCTCGGCCTGGGGGACGTGGAGCAGATCTGCTACCTGCCCCCCACCGCCACGCCGGGTCCGTCAGAGACCAGCACACCCGAAGACACGCCGGAGGACACCGAGACTCCGGTGCCCAGTGAGACCCCCGTACCCAGCGAGACGCCGACGGTCACGGCAACCCTCACACCGTCGCCTACCCTGACGCCGTCGGCGACGTCCACGCCCTACCGCATCTACCTGCCCTTCACCGAGAAGTCCAAGCCCTGCGACCCGGATGCCTACCGCACATCGGTGGTGCTGGTGTTGGACCGTTCCACCTCCATGTTGCGCCCCATCCAGGCCGGCGGCATCCCCAAGAACGAGGCGGCCATCGAGGCCGCCAAGGCCTTCCTCGCCAACCTGCAGCTGGAGGCCGACGCACGCGGCCGCCGCGACCAGGTGGCCGTCGTCGGCTTCAACGACAACGCCTGGATCGAGCAGGAGCTCACCAGTGACCGCGGCGCCGCCCTGGCCGCCCTGGACCGCATCCGCTCCAAGACCCAGGAGGGCACCCGCCTGGATCTGGCCTTCCAATGGGGCCAGAAGCCCTTGGACGGGCCCGAGCGCATCGCCAGCAACCGCCCCGTGGTCATCGTCCTCACCGACGGCCTGCCCAACCGCGTCCCCTTCGGCGAGGGCTCGCCCTATCCGGGAGCCCGCCGTCAGGAGGACTCGGTCCTGCTGATGGCCAACGCCGTCAAGGCCGCCGGCTCACGGGTCTACACCGTCGCCCTGGGCACCCCGCGCGACATCCTGCCCTGGCTGATGATCGACGCCGCCAGCGAGCGCTGGATGTACCACTTCGCCCCCCGCCCCGAGGACCTCGCCGGCATCTACGCCCAGATCGCCGCCACCTTCAACGAATGTCGCCCCAAGCCCACCCCCCGCCCTTGCGACCCCCAGGAGATGCACGCCGACATCGTGCTGGTGCTGGACATGTCCACCAGCATGTATCGCCCCACACGCGGCGGACGATCCAAGATGGAGGCGGCCATCGCCGCCGCGCACAGCTTCGTCACCCTCCTGGACCTCGAGCGCGACGGCTGGGGGCGGCAGGACCAGTTGGGTGTGGTGGGCTTCAACGGCAAGGCCTGGACCGCCATCGGGCTCACGGATGATGCCGCGGCCATCCAGGCGGCCATCGACGGCCTGCCGGACAAGGCGGCCGAGGGCACGCGGCTGGACCTCGCCCTCAGGCAGGGCCAGAAGGTGCTCGGCGACGGACCCCGCCTGCAGCCCAACGCCCCGGTGCTGGTGCTCATGACCGACGGCCTGCCCAACCAGGTGCCTTTCGGCGCCGGCTCGCTCGACCCCGACTGCCCCACCCAGGAATGCGTCGTGCTGCGCGCCGCCGCCGCGGTCAAGGACGCTGGCACCCGCCTGCTGGCCATCGGCCTCGGCGAGGGCGAGGACGTGCTGCGCGGCCTCCTGGAAGGCGTGGCCACCACGCCCGGCGACTACTTCTTCGCCCCCGATGGCGAGGACCTGGCGGCCATCTACCGCCTGGTGGCGGGGCGGATCCAGGAATGCCCCAAAGCACCGGCGGGGCTGACGACAGGGACGGTGGCGGGACGGGTGGGACGGTGATGATCGGACGGTCGTGACGGTGGCGTTGGTCGGACCGTCTCAGGTACCCGGACACAGCGGCACGGCATGCCCTGCCCTTACTTGTTGCCCCCGGCCTTGACGCGGGTCACATAGTCACCGGTCCGCGTGTCGATGCGCAGGATGTCACCACGGTCGATGAAGAAGGGCACCATGACCCGATCGCCGTTGCTCAGGGTCACCGGCTTTCCGCCGCCGGAGGCCGTGTCGCCCTTGAATCCCGGGGGCGATTCCGTCACCTCGAGGTCCACCGTCGTGGGCAGCTCCAGGTCGATGGCGGTGTCCTCCCACATGGAAAGCGTCAACTCCATGTTCTCCACCAGGTACTTGGAAACCTCGGATACCGCGGCGGCCGACAGCGCCGGCTGCTCGAAGGTCAGGGTGTCCATGAAGTAGTAGAGATCGCCGTCGTTGTAGAGGTACTGCACCTTGCGGTTCTCCAGGCGCACATCCTGCAGCCGTTCGTCCGAGCCGAAGGTGCGCTCGATGATCGAACCACTCAGCAGATCGCGGAGCTTCGTCTTCACGTTGGCGCCGCCGCGGCCCATCTTGATCAGCTGCTGCTCCCAGCAGCGGTACAGCTTGCCGTCCAGCTCGATGACATGCCCCTTGCGGAGTTGTGAGGCTTCAATCATGGGTGAGGTGCTCCCTTGCTTGGATGAGATCGACCGCAGATTCTAGACCATGGCCGGTCAGAGGGTCTATTCCGCAGGGTCGGCGCCTTCCAGGAAGGCCAGAGCGGTGGCCGGTAGATCCATCCGGCTGGCCCCCGAGCGCGCGCAATCGGGCAAGGCATCCTGGAAGAGCTGGCCGTAGCCCCGACTGTGAAAGCGGCTGTCGAGGATGACGGCGACGCCCCGGTCACGGTGGCTGCGGATCAGTCGGCCCAGCCCCTGCCTGAATCGAATCACGGATTGCGGCACGGAATACTGCAGGAAGCCGTCTTCGAAGCGTTCGGCACGCGCCTGAAACACAGGGTCGGTGGGCACGTCGAAGGGCAGACGGGCGATGACCACCACGGAGAGGGCGTCGCCCGGCACGTCGATGCCTTCCCAGAGCGAACGGGTACCCAGGAGCACCGTCGGATGTTCGCCCCGACGCAGGGTCTCCACGAGGTGGTGGCGCGGACCGTCCAGACCTTGGCCGATCACCGCGATGCCGGCGTCCCCCAGGGGCTGGCGGATGGCATGGTAGCTGCGCTTGAGTCCGGCATGTGAGGTATACAGCACGAGCATCCGGCCCTGGGTGGCCCGCGCCAACTGGATGAGGGTCTGGTCCAAAGTCGGCTGGTAGTCGGGGGCCTGGGGCGGGGGCATGTCCGCGGGGGCGCAGATCAGGAGCGCCCGCCGGAGATCGAAAGGGGCATCCAGAACCAGACCCTCTGCATCTGGCAGACCTAACCGGTCACGGATGAATTCGAGGTCGTCGCCGGCGCGCAAGGTGGCCGAGGTCAGGACCAGCCCGCGCAGATCGCGAAAGACCCCATCGGCGAGCGGCCCGGAAACATCGAGCGGTGCCGCATGCAGGGCCGCACGGCCGCTGTCGGAACGGGCGGACCAGGCCACCTGATCGCGCCGCGAGCGGAGTACGATGCGGTCGAGGGCGGTGGTCGCCTCCGCCAGTCGAGCCCAGGGTCGCCGCAACTCACCGCGAGCCGGCTCCTGCAAGGCAGTGTCGAGAGCCGTCAACTGGGCCTGCACCGCAGCGAGCCGATCTTGCAGGGTCTCCGCTGCCAGCTCCAGGCCCAGCCAGGCCGGCTGTCGCCGCAAGGCTTCGGTGAAGCGGACTTCTCCGGCGTGTCGGCCACCCTGAGCCTCAGCGAGAAAGTGGTCCAGCTCGTGGAAGAAGGCCGCGGCCTCGCCGCGCGCCGTCTCGGCCGCCGCTTGGGTGCGCGCGGCCAGCAGCCGCGGGATTTCGGTGTCGCTCCCGGCCGCTTGAAGGGCGGTGGCCAAAGGACCGTCGACGGCCTGCAACTCCGCCAGCAGCAGGTCCACCCCGCCGCGGTCCAACCCGATGGCGAGGGCGTTCGTCGCCGCGGCCTCCAGCTGGTGGGCCTCGTCGATGATCAATCGGCGGTAGGCCGGAAGCAGCGCGCGGTCCGAACCCGCGTCGGCCAAGAGCAGGGCGTGGTTGACCAGGACCAGATCGGCAGCGGCCGCGCGGGCGCGGGCCTTCGGCAACCAGCAGGTTCCGGCCGCGGCATGCGCGCAGTTGCCTGCCTGGCAGTCCGCCTCAGCGCTCACCTGCCGCCAGAGACCCTGCTCTTCGGGAGGCAGCAGCAGTTCCGCTCGGTCCCCGGTGCGCGTGAGGCGCGACCACACCAGCAGCTTGGCCGCGAAGCGGGCACCCACGGCGTCGAGTTGCCGGCGCTTCAAGAAGCGCTCCAACGCGGTCTTGCATAGGTAATGGGATCGCCCTTTGAGCACAGCCGCATGGATCGGTCGGTCCAGGATGCGCTGCGCCAGCGGCAGGTCCTGGCGCAGGATCTGCTCCTGCAGGGCCACCGTATGGGTGGCGACGACCACCGGCCCCGCGGCCGCTCCCCAGGCCGCCGCCGGCAACAGGTAAGCCAAGGTCTTCCCGGTTCCGGTGCCGGCCTCCACCAGCAGCTGACCCTCGGCGGCAAAGGCCTGGGCGACGGCGCGCAGCATCCGGCGCTGCTGTGGCCGGTCCTCATAGGCGTCCGGGGCCAGGGCCTCCAATCGGCCGCCCGGTGCCAGGAGCGCTTCGATCGCGTCAACATCGGGTACGCCTTCCACCGACAGCGCGGCACTCAGGTTCCAGGCGCTGTCGTCATCGCCTTCCAACCAGGTCGCCGGCGACAGCGTGGGGGCCGCCTGGCCACCCTGTTCCAGAGCCTGGACGAAGACCGACCCCAGGTTCCAGCCCGGCACCCGCTGGGCCAGATCGGCAATGGTGGCCAGGACCACGTCTGGCAGGCCGGCCGCACGCGCCAACAGGTCCAGAAACAGCAGGCGGTGCATGTGGGCGTCGGCGAGGGCGCGATGCGCATCCTCCGTCCCGGATAGCCCCAACCGCGCCACAAGATGGCCCAGGCCGTAGCGCCCCATCCCTGGAAGAAGGACGGTCGCCAGCTCAAAGGTATCGAGTCGGGCCTGGTCCAGCACCAGGCCGGCTCGGCGCAGGAAGGCGATGTCCTGCCCTACGCTATGCCCCACCAGCTGCCGGTCGCCCACGAAGTCGGCGAAGCCGGGCAGGACCTCAGAAGCGACCGGCGCCACCGCCAGATCCGACGCCGACAGCCCGGTCAGCTGCAAGACGCGCAGCGGCACCTTGAGTTCAGGACGCAGTAGCGACTGAAAGGTGCCCGTCACCCCCGCCGCGCTGAAGCGAACCGCCGCAAGCTCGATGATGGCGTCGCGGTCGGCGTTCAGCCCGGTCGTCTCCAGGTCGATGGCCACGTATTCGATAGGCATCCGCAGATTATAGGGGCCAACGCGAAGGGGCGCTCCGTATGGAGCGCCCCTGGGATGTATGGGTGGTTCGGAATCGGCTTCAGCGGACGAAGAGGCGGATGCGCTTCATCGGGCCGGCAAAGGCCTTGTAGCTGCCGGCGGCCGCCTGCTGCGCCTCGATCTCGCGGCCACAGGCCGTCGCCGCCTGCCCGGCCATGTTCGCCAGGCTGGCCGTCACCGCCAGATGGCTGTGGCGCACCGCCATCGGTGCCTCGACGCCCATGCCGGCCAGATCCGCCCGGATGGACTCGCCGCGCCGCGCCATCTCGCCCATCGCCGCCTCACAGGCGGCTTCCGGCTTCAAGGCCGCGGCCGCCAAGGTAGCGTCGGCCTCCATCGTCCAGGATTCGATCACCGGGGCGAACTCCCGCATCGCGGCGCGGTATTCGTCTGCGTTGCTGGCCTGCGCCCCCTGGGTGATGGTCAGAAAGGCCACCGCCGCCGTCATCGTCGCCGTCAGGGTCTGGATCATGCGCTTCATGGTGTTCTGCTCCTGGTCGCCGCCGGCGAACCGTGTCTCTGCTTCGGGTGTCGAGCGCTCTGTTTCGAGCGTGACACCAGTGTACCGCGCCTCGAGCCATCATCCTTGACCGCAACCGGCCCGATCGCTCGCCGACCGCTCCCCCTCCGCTTCCCGCTTACTGACCCCGCGCTGACCGGCGCCGGTGCTGGTGGTAGCGCCGGAGGATGACAGAGAGGATCCGACCTGACGGTCGGCAACTCCCGATGTCCTCCTGGCTGCGGTCCTAACGCTGGTGCGTGGCCAGCCGGGGCAGGTAGAGATTCCGGCGCGGCACCGAAGTGGGCATAGGGGTCGGGGCGAGGACGACGATGTCCGCGCTGGCCGCCAGATCACCGTAGCGCACCGTGACCGGCAGCGCACCGCTCTCGCCACCGACGTCCAGATCGATCTCGGCGCTGCCGCCGGTCGTGGCCCGGTCCTCACCGCTGCCGCCAACAAAACGGCCGCGGGGCGCGGCGAAACTGAGTCTCTCGCCGTCGCGCGCGGGATTGTCGCAGGCATCCCAGAGCCGGCCCGTCAGACGTGTGCGACCGAAGACGGCAAGGACGGGCGGCGCGGCAGCGATGGCGATCTTGCGGGGCCGGCCCGCTTGGACGTCCAGGGTCAGGTCGCCTTCGATCTGTCCGCTCGTTGCCGTGACCCGCAGGTTACCGGCGCGCCGCAGGTCGCTGAGCGTGGTGCTGACCACACCACGGTGCGTCACGCCGCTGGATGGATCGATGGCGCCGTCTGTCGCCAACCAGCGCAATGCCGTGCCGTCGGCCACGGCATTGCCGAAGGCATCGTTGACCGTAGCGGCCAGGACGATGGACGGCCCATCACAGGCCTGCGGCTGCGCCATCTCGGTGGACACGATCACCGCGTCGGGAGGGCCGGGGATGATCAGCAGCTCCAACTCTCGCCTGTTGTCGGCCGAGTAGCTGTCGCGAGCGCTGCTGCTGGCCTCGACGGCGAGGCGCAATCGACTTCCGGCCGGCACGGAGGACGGCACGCGGGCTCGCAGCTCGAAAGCCCGGGAGGCTCCGGGACCCATGGCACCGTCCACCACCCATCGGACACTGCCGTCCGGCAGCGGCGCGCCACCGGGAAGCGTCTCCAGAATGGGAAAGCCCGCCGGCGGAATGGCCTTGACCACCACATCGGAGGCGTTATCTCTTTGGGCCAGGTTCTGAAGGTCGATCCGCCAGGTCAGCAGCTCGTTCGGCATGGCCGAGGACGGTCCGCTGGCCTTGACCACGAGGTTGACGCCGCTGAGCCATGCGCCGGCATCGATGGTGTCATTGTTGTCCGGGTTGACATCGTAACGGGCGGAACTCAAGGCCACTGCCGTTTGTAGCAGCCGCTCTGGCGCCGCTTCGGGGTCCACCGTCAGGCGCAACAGCAAGCCGCTCGTGCGGGCCAAAGGGTCCTTGAAGTCCCACACCAGGGTTCGCGATCCGGCGACGAAGCCGGCCAATCGCGGCTGCACGGATGTACCGTGCGTGGGCTCCCAGCTCTCGAAGCGGGTGCCCTCCGGTAGGTTGGCGATCAGGGTTCCGCCCAGGATGGCACCCTGACCCGCATTGCCGAAAGTGACCTGGTAGACCAGCAGGCCACCCGGTCGTATCGAGCTTACGGTGCTGTTCAGCTCCAGGCCCGTGTACAGGTCGCCGGCTACGATGTCGACGCGCTGTTGGTGGCGCTGATCCACGCCGTTGGCTTCGGCCGTGGCGGACTGAAGGCCCGCGCGGAAGAAGACGGTGTCAAAGCCGGTCCAGGGCAGCCCAGGATCGCCGTCGATCGCCACCGTGACGCTGATCGGACGCTGAGCGCCGGCTGGTAGATCGGGCAACCGCCAGGCCAGGTGGCGGTATCCCGCGGGCGGCGGATCCAGGACTCCGGGCGGCACCTGGCCGAGGGATTGCAGCGTCACACCCTCGCTGCGAGCCTCCAGCACCTCCAGCCGCTGCTCCAGGATGATCACCATCACCGCTGCGCGGGCAGTAGCCAGACCCAGGTTACGGGCCACGAGGGCATAGGTCAATGTGTCGCCTGGCTGTGCCTCCGTGGCATCAGCCGCCAACTGCACGCTACCGGTCAAGTTGACATCGGCCGGCGCAAGGGTCAGCGAGACCTGGGACGCAACGGCGCCGGCGCGGACCCCGACGCTCGCCGATCCGGCAGTAGGGCCGGCTTTGAAGGTGGCGGTCACGACGCCACCGACGGTCACAGCCGTCGCCGGAACCACCGCTCCGCCTATGGCTGTCAGGCTCAACACCGTGCCGTCCGCCACCAGATTGCCAAAGGCGTCGCGAACAGTGGCCGTCAACAACGATTCGCCATCGTCCACCGGGATATGCGTCGGAAGCGCCTCCAAGGCCATGCCTGCCGGGGGACCGGGTAGGATCACGCTTTCGGCGACCGAACGGTTGTTGGCTGGATCCATGTCGACAACCGCGCTGTCGACTGCGGCCACCACCTGCGGATGGGCTCCTGCCGGCAGGCTGCCGTCGAGCCGCACCTGGACGCGCACCGTGTCGCGGTCACCGGCCGCCAGCACGGAGCGACTCCAGGTCCATACGCTGTCGGAGATGCGGCGCCCGGGCGGCGACGCAGCCACGAAGCGCAAGCCGGCAGACAGGGTTGCGGTCATGACCATCCCGCGGGCAGCACCGGTACCCCCGTTGTCGTACTCCAGCACGTACTCGGCGCCATCGTCCGGGCGCAGTTGCGGTGGCCCGGTCACGCGCAATCGAAGGTCCGGCTGAACCACGGTGAGGGTCGGCGCCACGGCACCGTTGTTGCCGGGATCGGCGTCCACCGACAGACTCGACAGGGCCAATTGCAGTGGTGCTGGAATGCGCATCCCGCTGGTGGCCGTCAGCGGCACCCGGCTGACCAGGCTGATCGTCCCGGTCCACGGACCCGGCACGGAGGTACGGGTCAGCCGTAGCCCTCGGGCAAGCACCTGTCGCCACAGCCCGGCATCGCCGGCCGTGTCGCGCAGATAGGTCATCCCTGCCCCCAGCCGGGCATCCAGCCCCAGACCTTCGGCCGATCCTTGTCCGACATTGAAGACCTGAACGGTGTGGGTGATCACTTCTCCGGGCGCAACGGCGAGGACAGGTCCACTGACCCCGAGTCGCAGGTCTGAAGACCGCACCAGGAGGTCCCGATCGGCGTGGTTGTCCGTCCCGCCGCCCCCTTCATCGCCGCTCAAGGCATGGCCCGAGATGAGCAGGGTGGACGGCATCGGCTGGGCAGCCGGCACCGCGAGGGTTGCGGTGAAGATGCGCTGCGCACCAGCCGCCAGGTCACCGAGGTCCCAGACCAGACCGGTCCCATCCGGCATCCCCAAGGCACCGGCGCTGGCACCCTGCACCAGGATCGAACTGGACCAGGTGACCGTCAATGCGCTCCGCGCTGCTTCAGCGTCGCCGATGTTGCGGGCCGTCCACGTCAACCGCGCCCAGGCCCCGGGCGCTACCGGACCCGCGACATCGGCCGTCAGCACGAGGTCCGGCGCCTTGTTCGGATGCGCGGACGCCCGGTGCCTGGGGGCGATGCCGGCGTGCGGAGAGCCAAACGCCATGAAGGCCGCGATCAGCGTCAGTACCGCTGTGGCCACCACAATCGAGCGGCGGGCCGGGCCGATGTCGCAGCGATGCAATAGATCGATCAAGGCAATCCCGGAATGGTGGGGAACCGATCGCGGATACGCGGAAGGAACAGCATTCAGGACGCTTGAGACGGCCCGGTCGATACGATGTCGCCCCCGTCGCCGGAACTGACACCGTCCGGCGCCTTGTCGCTCTTCCCAGGCAGCGCTCGCCGGGCCCAGGCCGATGCGGCGATCAGAGCCTGCCGGTAGCGCTGCCGTAACTCAGAGCGGCCAAGCCTGTGGCCGGAGTCGGCCCAGGCCCACACGGTCTGGCCGATGACCTGGGTTCCCGCATAGGCCACCGCGACCTTGGGCACCAGCCCGATCACCGGCAGCATGCCGACCAGCTCTTGCGCAATCTGGCGAAGCAGCAATCCAGAACCGATGACGCTCACCACCTGGCTGAGCAACTGGCGGTTGCTGCCAGTTCGGCCCGTGGCGAGGCTGATCTTGAAAGCCAGCATCAACTGGTTCTTGGTCAACACCAGGATGTCAGCCGGTCCGATCGCCAGACTCAGCCCCGGCGTCACCTCGGCGATACCGGTTGACAAGGCGTACACGGCGTTGCTGCTCGACGTGTCATCGATCAGCCCTTCGACGACGATGGGCCGCAAGGCAGGGAGCTGACGAGCCAACGCCAGGCGCATCCCCGGTCGATCCTCAGTGGCTCGAAGCAAGGCTTTTGCCAGGGGCGCCAAATCGGCGGTCGCGCCGCCGCCGCTCCGCGCCAAGATGGCCCGTGCCGCCTCTCCGGTCCGGGGCAGTTCGGCGGTCAGAGGCAAGGCCCGGTCCGTCCGGATGACCGCCGTGATCACCGGAACGCCGGCTGATCCGAACGCGGTGACCTGCGCTTGCTCCGCCGTCGAGAGTTCCGGCTCCCGTATCAGCAGGATGGCCAGCCGCTCGCCCGGGGAGCCGAGATCCTTGCCCGCTTGCAGTAGCCCGGATGCTGATCGCAACACCAACCACGGATGTTGTCCGGTCTCAGCCGGACGAGCGCTGAGAAGGGCGGCCAGCCAGAGCTCATCATCGACCTCGCCACAGAGATAGAGGCGGAAGGAAGCTTCCGCCGCGCGCCGCAGGGACTTGAGGTCGATCTCGCGCAAGGTGCGAAGCGTCTGATTCAAGGTGCCGATAGCCATGATCGCTCCGTGGTCGCGCTTGAGTGGACCCGCCCAGGATCTCATGGTAGCTGCCCGATGGTCTCGGATCCAAGCAACCGGTACCTGGCTGCAGTCGGCGACTTGACGTTACAGAACGCATGTTCTAAGCTTGGGTCATGAATGCTCTTCTAGGCCCCACGAGCCGCCACGCCGCCATGGTGCTGCTGGTTCTGGCCGCGATGCCTGGCTTGCAGCGGTTGACAGTCGGTCGGACACCGCTCACGCAGCAGGCGCCGGCCGGATTGACGCCCCCGACCAGGACAGAGATGGAGCCAGCCGGTAGGTTTCCGCGCAGTCGTGAACTCCTGATTCAGGATGCCGAGCTGGTGCATGGCCCCGCAGATCGGGGCTTCGAGGCCGATCAGTTCATCGACCAGCATGCCGATGCGTTACCGCCGGACCCGCAGCTGGCGGCGCTCGTGGCCTTGACGGCCCTGCAGCACAGCCTGAGTCCACGGCTGCTGCTCGTGTTGTTGTCCGTGATTCCGACGCCGCCAGATCAGTCGACCGAGTCGCATCTGATGCAGATGTCGGCCTGGCTGGCAGATGGCTATTACGGACTCAAGTTCCGCGGGGAGCGAACGGTGCAGTTCGCGGACGGCAGCACGGAATCCGGTGGCATCCAGGCCGGGGCGGGGCATTTCGCGGTGGCGCGGTTGCTGGCCCGGTACTCAGCAGCTCCTGACTGGGCTGACTGGCGGCAGCGCTTCGCCCAACGCTATGAAGCATGGTTCGGTGTGACGTCGTGGCTGCCGCCACCCCTGCCCGACGGGGTCCAACAGCCCCCGTTGCTGCTGCCTTGGCCAGCAGAGCAGGGCTGGTACTTCACCGGCGGTCCTCACGGCGCTTGGGGTGTGGCCAGCGCCTGGGGCGCCGTGGACTTCGCCCCGCCGTCGAGGGTCGGCTGTGGCGTAGCGCCCGAATGGGTCTTGTCCGCCGCGCCCGGACGCGTGCTGCATGCCGAGCAAGGTCTGGTGTTGCAGGACCTCGACGGCGATGGCGACCTGCGCACGGGCTGGGTGCTCGCCTACCTCCACATCGCCAGCCGCGACCGGGTAGCAGTGGGCTCCGTGCTGGATGCCGCAATGCCCATCGGCCATCCCTCTTGTGAAGGCGGTGTGGCCGATGGCGCCCATGTGCACTTTGCCCGGCGGTTCAATGGAGAGTGGCTTCCGGTGAATGGCGAAACCGCGCCCCTGAACCTGTCCGGATGGCGTTTCCGCTCCTTAGGAGGCGAGTATGACGGCGCAATGGAGCACCCTGCTTTCGGTGAGCGCATGGCGGTGACCAGTCACCGTGGAGGAGACAGCGAAGTGGTCTCGGACAACGGCGCCGAACGTCGCGCCGAGCTGGCGCCCCTATGGGCCGCTGCCGGGGTGATCGGGATCGCCCGCCATGGTGACGCTGCCGCGTCCAGCGGTCCCGCCGATATGGGTTTCGGCCCCGATGGCACCGACGCCACCAGTCGTGAGGTCTCCGGTCCTCAGGTCACGACTGCGACCTCAGTGGGCACCGCCGGGCGAGCAGCGCTGGTCCTGACAGATTCGGCCGGCGGACATCGGCTCCGCCTCCGCCTGGCGCTTGCCGGCCGGGTATCCGCGGCATCCCCGATCACGGTGCGGTTCAGCCGTGAGGGATTGGAAATCGCCAGCATGGCAAGCGAAGTGGACGCATCTGGGCAGAGTCCGCTCCTCTCGCTGCCGGAAGGCGTGACCGGCGTTGTCGACATCGCGGTCCTGGCACCGGGCTTCCTTCCCCTGACGGCCATGGGCGTCGTGCTCACGGATGCGATGACGAACGTGGACCTGAGCGCCGATGGTCAAGTCCTGGCTCAGCCCGGAGATGTCGATGGCGACGCCCGGCTCGGAACCAGCGATCTGGCCGCGTGGTGGTCCGCCCGCCGCGATGGCGCCGCGATTGCCGACATGACCGGCGACGGTACGACCAACGTCCTGGATCTATGGCAGCTTCTGGGTAGCCTTGCCGGCCGCTGAGCACTGAGCGTTCGAGACGTGGTCCGGCCCGGCCGAGCCGGATCGCGGGATGCCGCAACGATCACCCCAGATGGTGCCGGGCTGCCGACCGGCATCCGTCGACCACGCCCGCGCCCGCGTCGTGCTAGAATGCCCACCCCATGCTTGCCATCCTACCTCTGGTGGCCGTGCTTTCCCTTCTGGCCGCCGGTATCGTTGCCGGGCGATCCAGCAGTGACCCGCAAGGCGGCCGCCGGTCCAGTCAACGCATCGCTTTCTTGATGTGCTTGGCGAGTCTTGCGTCCACGGCAACACCGGTCACGATGGCCCTCACCGGATCTCGGTGGCTTCAGCTCCATTGGTTCGCCTGGGCGGATCCGGTGTTACGTCCCTTCGGGCTTGGCAGTTGGACCGACCTGTCAGCTACCGCTCCTTCCTGGTCTCGCGCATTCGCCGGTGGGCCCTCCTTGGCGTTGGACCTGCGCGCCGCGGTGCTCCTGGCCGCGCTCTGCCTGTTGTTGACGGCGGCAGTCTTCCAGGCCAACGCGGTGACCTTGACCCGGTTGTCATGGCCCTTGGTCGTGGCGGCATGTTCGGCCCTCTTCGTGGCGTCCAGCGCCTCCCCACTAGGTCTGGTTGCGGCGTGGCTGCTACTCGACGCCAGCCTAGCGCGCTCAGGGCTGATCAGCCGTCGCGGCCTGCTGGCCAGCCAACTGGGCCTGTGGGTCCTGATCGCGGCTCTCGCCGCCCTGCCCATCGATCACGAGACCCTGCGCGCTGGAGAAGGCGCGGTCTGGGAAGGCGCCTGGTCGCAACTCCGCAGCTACCTGGTCATCGCCGGGGTGGTGCGCATGGGCTTGTACCCCTTGATCTGGACGGTACCGCGGACACCGGCCGATATGCTGTGGCGCGGGGTACTGACCCGTCTGGCGCCGATGACGGCCGGCATGGCCTTGCTCCTCCGCGCCGGAAGCCAGGTATCGGGTGAACAGGCGCCAGCCCACTTCGGCCTTGTTGCCGTGGGACTATTGGCCTTGGTCTCGGCTGCCGTACTGGCCGGATCGGCCTCCGACCGAGGGCTGTATCTGGACAGCACCTGCATGATCCCGGCGGCGTTGGCCGTCCTGGCCATCGCTGTCCCTGGACGCGTTGTGCCGGACCTCGTGCTGGGCCTGGGGCTGGACCTGACGGTGGGGCGCGGCCTCATGCTGCTCGCGGAGGCCCGGGGCGGGCGGCGCCTCTCGTGGATCTGGTGGTTGGGTGCCGCCGGCGCAATCGGTATCCCGGCTACCTTGGGGTTTGGACTCCGCTGGTGGCAACTGGCAGAGTGGTTCCCTCAGCTTCCTGCCTTTGTGGGCGTCCTCCTGCTCCTCGCGCTGGCGCTGCCGGTCATGGTGCTCAAGGCGCCGGTGTGGACCGCGGAAAACAAGGGTCGCCTTCGCGCATCCGACACCATCCTGATCGCCCTTGCCGTGCTGATGGCCATTGCCGGCGTCTTGGCCACCCTGCTGCCTACCGGACGCCCCCTCGCTCTGGCGCGCATCCTGGCATTGCCGGAGCCCGCCTTGGACCTTCGCCTGGCGATGGGCCTCGCACTGCCGCTCGTGCTGGGGGGGCTGCTGCGCTCCGAGCGCTGGACCAGACCGCGAGATGCTGCCGGATGGGGCCGGGTAGGGCGCTGGCTGCGCTTGGGCGAGTTCTTCGACGCCTGGCGTTCGGCTCTGATTCAGGCCGGGCGGGCGCTGCACCGCAGCGTCAACCTCTTGGACAGTCGGCGCACCATGGCTTGGACCGTGTTTGCCGGGCTTGTGATCGGCCTGTCCATCCTGGCCGCTGATAAAGGAACAGCGCCGGTTACCGCTGCGGATTCCGGCACGGCAATCTGGATCATCACCGCCGTCCTCGGATATGCCGCCCTGGCAGCTGACCGCCCCCTGAGCCAGCTGCTCACTTTGCTGGGCGCCTATGGGCTCGGCACCGGGATCTTGCTGGCAACGGCTGGACCAGACGATCCGAACGTGCTCGGGATCATTGCGCTGGTGAAACTGCTGGCGGGGCTGGTGGTGGTGTCCATTCTGGCCATCGGCACCTTGGACCGGCCACGAAGATCGATCGAGGCATTGACCTGGCGGCAGGCGTTGTGGGTGCGCAATCGCTCGTTGCCCACCGAGCGCCGCTTCCTGCTGCTGGCCGCTCCGGTGACGTTTCTGCTGCTCACTGGCATTCAGTCCAACCTGCTCGCCGACCGGTTGCCGGTGACGATGCTTCGTCCAGCCCTGACCCTCATCTGCGCCGGCCTGCTGGGAACGGTGTTCGCCGAGGGCGCGCTGCGGCTGGCCTGCTGTGCCTTCCTGGCCCTCATCGGTTTTGAATTGATCTACAGCAGGCTGGACCCCGGCTTGTTGGTCACCGGTGGGCTGGCGGCCTTCCAGATCCTGTTCGCTTTGCTGTTGTCCGCCTTCTTCGGAATCGATCTGGGCGATACCGACCCATCCGTGGACAAGGGCTCGCCATGACCGGCAAGCTGCTCCTGCTGGCCCTCATCCTGCTGCCCTTCGTGACGGGGGCATGCGTCTTCTGGTTGCGCCGCGGCCGACCGCAGCTGGTGCCCCGCGTATCCGTGTTCGCCGCGGTCCTTCTGGTCCTCCTGGTGTCCATCGCCATCCCGGATACCAGCCTGGACCTGTTCTCCCAGCGTGAGTTGAGCCTTCTGCCGGAAGCCCAGCTGGGCATCCAGTTGCTCGGCCTGGCCATGCTGGGTTTCGTTCTTGCCAACAGCACTGACGACGCGGACGAAGGCCGATCCGTGGACTGGCTGCTCATGGCCTGGATCAGCCTTGGCGGAATGGTGCTGTCGCTGTTGGTGCGCAATCTGCCGATCGCGTTGCTCTTCTTCATCGGCGGCGCCATGATCTGGACCCAGGGTCTGCCGACGCAGGCCCGACAGCGGGCGGCATCAGCCACCCTGCGCTACCTGACCTTGCTGGCCTTCTGCCTTCCGTTGATGCTTATCGCGCTCCGCCTGGCGGAACTGCGTGGGGAACTACGCGACGTCGAATCCCTGGAACGCTTGGCCCTGGCATTGGCAGTGCCGGCCTTTGGACTCATCCTCGGCTTGATCCCTCTGCACGCCTGGGTGTTCACCCTTGCCGGCAAGACCCCCAGAGCCATGGTCTACGGCGTGACGTCATTGGTTCAAACCGCCGGATTCGCGCTGCTCCTGCGCATGCTGGCCGACAATCCATGGATGACCTATGGTGCCCGGGCGGTGCTCATCGGTGGCGGCGCGCTGTCGAGTCTTGTCGGAGGATGGCTGGCCCTGTCGGCCCCCAAGGAAGATCCCGACGACTGGTTGATCTACGCCACGGTCGCCAATGGGGGAATGATCCTTGTCGGCCTCGGCACCCAGTCGGAGGCGGCGGGAGCCGGGGTCGCCCTGCTGCTGTTCGCCCGAGTGCTCGCCCTGGTCATGACCGAGCTCGCCTCGCAGGCCGGCGCATCGCTGCGGCGCCTGGCCAACGCTGTGGGCACCCTAACGTTGGCTGGAACGCCGGGGCTGGCTGGATTTCCCGGTTTCTGGCTCATTGTCCGCCGGCTGCAGACGACCGACAGCCCGTTGGCGGAGCTGACCTTGCTGGCAGGAAGCGGCCTTCTCTTCGCCACGGCCGTTCGGCGCTGGTCCAACGTCATCGTCCCGACCGAACCACCGGCACCGGCTACAGCTCAGATGGAGGGTATCCGACGAGCTGTCATGCTCCTGATCATCCTGTTGGTCATCTTGGGCCTCATGCCCGGTCTGGTGGCCCACTCGCTGGACGACGCCCTCCGCAAACTCAACATGCCCGGTCCCTGAACCATGGATTCACCGCCGCGGCAATGGGGGGCGCCAGTTGGCGGCCCCCGGAACCATTTGCTTGACAGCCGGGACTCCGGGCGCTTTAATGGTTCATTAAATCGGCGCGTGTCGCGACGCCGGCAAGAACCTTGAACGTGACAGCTGGCACCATGACCGACATCAACATCGCCGTCATCGAATCATCCGGGCCATCCCTCTCAGAGGACTACTGGCAGGCTCTGCTCGCCCAGGGCGAACAGACCACTGAGTCCCCTCCGGCCGGGGCCGGGGAGCGGGTGGACGCGTCTAGCAGTGCGGGTTCGCGCCTCGGACAGCGCCGAACGGATGACCAATGGGCCCAACTGGCGGCCTGGATGGAGGAAGGCCGGGTATTCGATGCGCCGGTCATCGGATGCAACAAGGGTGGCCTGCTCGTGCGCATCGCTGAGGGTCTGGGCTTCGTGCCCGCTTCCCAGCTTGCCGTCCTCCCCCCCTCTCTGGGTACACCAGATCTGCGGACCGATCTGGAAGGTATGGTCGGTCGCGATCTGCAACTGAGGCTCATCGAGATCGACCCTGCCCGCGACCGCGTCATCTGCTCCGAGCGCGCGACGCAATGGCAGGAGCAACAAGCCGACGGTCAGCGACTGGCCGGCCTGAAGGAACGTGTCGGAGACGAGGTCACGGGCGTGGTCCGCAGCGTCTGCGACTTCGGCGTCTTCGTCGATCTGGACGGTATCGATGGGCTCATCCACATTTCAGAGCTCAGTTGGCAGCGCGTGCGCCATCCCTTGGACATCGTTCAACCGGGAGTGACGATCAAGGTGAAGGTACTCAACGTGGATATGGGCGGCCGCCGAGTCGGCCTCAGCCTGAAGCGCCTGCACGCCGACCCGTGGCGGCTGGTTGCAGAGCGCTACCACACCGGCGACATCATCGACGCCACGGTGACGAACGTCGTGCAGTTCGGCGCCTTTGCGCAGGTCGAAGAGGGTGTTGAGGGCCTGATCCACATCTCGGAACTGTCGGCGGCAGCCTTCAACGCGGCCGAGGACGTGGTCCGCGAAGGGCAGCGGATCAAAGTGCGCATCCTCCACATCAATCCGGTCGAACGCCGACTGGGATTGAGCATCCGGTCGGTCGGCTAGCGCGGCGTAGCCGCGACGATCCGGCTGATTCGATGCCTGTTGAGGCGGCCGGATTGCCTCCACTCAACCACAGCAGTCGCCTGGACGGCCGTGGCGGCGGCGATCCCGAGGGCCGGCCATGGTGGAACCAACCCCTGTAGCCGCAGTCAAGCAACCGCTGGTCACGCTCGGTCGCCTCATGGTGACCTTGGCGGCGGTGGCCCTCATCAGCCTGCTCCTGGGACCCGGCACCTGGTTTGAAGCGCTGAACCTGGACCCCCTCGGGGCCATCGCCGGGTGGTGGTCAGGGCTGTGGGGGCGTGGCTCCTTGCCGGTCGTCCTGGCTTTGGGTGCCGGTGGCCTGGGCCTCTTGAGCCACCAGGACAGGCCCATCTGGACCCTGCCCTGGCTGAGGGTGGTGGCCTTCGAGCTGGGCTTGCTGGCCGGTCTGGCGCTGGCCACCCTGTGGTTGGGGGATGTCGAGGGCGGGCTGGTGGGACTGAGCCTGGCGGAAGCGGCGCGCATCGCCGTCGGCCCACGGCTGGCCGGTCCGCTATGGGCCGGAATTGCGCTCCTCGCCTTGTGGCTCGCTCTAGGCGCGGCGCTCCCCGCGGCGCTCACTTCGCGGCTCAGGATCGTCCTTGGGGAAGGCGATCTGCCGCTGCCTGTTGCTGCGAGCCCGGTCCGAGCTGCGCCAGCCCGAAGGGGCCAGGTCATCGGAAGCTCGGCGCCAAGACCTCCCCGCGAATCCGGAATCGCCGCGTCCGTGGCCGTGGCCATTCCCGCAGCAGCCGAGGTGGCCGCGGAGCCAGGACTGCTGACCACCCAGCGGACACCAACGTCCGCTCGTCCACGGCTCCCCGCCATCCGCGTGCACCAAACGAGCGGCAGGCGGCCGATGCCTGCGGCCGGGCCTGGGCGTCGCGGCCGAGACGCCCAGCTGCCTCCCCTACGTCTCCTGGATGAGCCCGATGCCGCCGGTGTGGGCGTGGATGCCGCCGGATTGCGCAGCCAGGCGGCACGTATCGAGCATTGCCTGGCCGGGTTCGGGATCCCGGTGGAAGTGGTAGAGATCGAACCCGGCCCTAGTTTCACGCGATTTGCCCTGAAGCCGGGCATGGTCATGCGCGCCGGCGAGCCCCGGCGCGTGCGGCTCAGCCGCATCACGGCCCACCGCCACGACCTGACGCTGGCCCTCTCGGCCGAGGGCTTGCGGATCGAGGCCCCCATCCCCGGCCGCTCGGTGGTCGGCATCGAGATCCCCAAGCGTGGCGGCCAGGTGGTGACCATCCGCGGGATCCTGCAGGATCCCGCCTTTCAGCGTCTGGCGGCGGATGGCGGGTTGCCGCTGGCTATAGGCCGGCAGGTGGGCGGACAGACCGTCATCGCCCGGTTGACCGGCATGCCGCACCTCCTGGTGGCCGGGGCCACGGGCAGCGGCAAGAGCGTCTTCATGAACAGCGTCCTGATCAGTTTGATCACCCAGCACACGCCGGACCAGGTACGGCTGATCCTCATCGACCCCAAGCGGGTGGAGTTGGGCCGCTATGCGCGCCTGCCCCATCTGGTGGCGGCACCCATCACCGACCCGGCCGAAGCGGTCGCCGCCTTGCGCTGGGCGGTGACCGAGATGGAGGACCGCTACCGCCTACTGGCTGATCGCGGCGTTCGCGACCGGGCGGGCTTCAACCGCCTGATACCGGCCGGCGAAGCCGTGATGCCGGCCCTGGTCATCGTGATCGACGAGCTTGCCGACCTGATGATGACTGCACCGGGCGAGGTGGAGCCCATGCTCACGCGCCTGGCCCAGATGGGCCGGGCCACCGGTATCCACCTGGTGGTGGCCACGCAGCGTCCGTCGGTCGACGTCATTACCGGCATCATCAAGGCCAACTTCCCCAGCCGGGTGGCCTTCCTGGTGTCCAGTGGTATCGACAGCCGCGTCATCCTGGACCAGCTGGGGGCAGAGAGCCTGATGGGCAGTGGCGACCTGCTCTACCAACCCTCCGATCAGCCGCACCTCGTCCGAGCTCAGGCCGCTTGGGTGAGCGATGCCGAGATCGAGCGGGTGCTGGCCTTCTGGTCCGAATCCTCCTGGCAGCCGCCGGCCACCGAGCCGCCCTGGGCGGATCTCATGAACGAAGATCCGGATGCCGCGCTCTATCTGGCCGCGCAGGAGATCGCCCTGGCCAACCCGCATCATTCGGCCAGCCTGCTGCAGCGCCGCCTGCGCATCGGTTATGCCAAGGCCAAGCTGTTGTATGACCGGCTGCTGGAAGACGGATTCGAGAGCGAGCGGTGACCGGCCCGCAGGGGCGCAACCTGCGGTGCCCCTACCTTGTGGGTCACCCGCGCTGGGCCGCCGCGCTGAACTCCGCGAGGGCCGCCGCCAGGGGGCCATGCTCGGGGGCCGCCAGTTTCGGGTCGGCCTCCAAGATGCGCCCGGCCGCGTCGGCGGCCAGGGACAGGGCGCGCGACGGCGCAAGGCGCGCGAATCGGAAGCGGTCCACGATACCGCTCTGTTGGACGCCGAAGTAATCGCCCGGTCCGCGCTGCTGCAGGTCAAACTCGGCCAACTCCAGGCCCGTCAGTGGGCGCTTGGACGGCAGCCCGTCGGGGCCTACGCCCGGCACCAGCTCGGTCATCTTCCTGAGGCGAGCGACAGCCGACTTGCCGGGATCGTCGGCCACCAGCAAACAGGCGCTGGCGGCCGAACCGCGCCCAACCCGGCCGCGAAACTGGTGCAGCTGCGCCAGGCCAAAGCGGTCGGCGCCCTCGATCAGCATGACCGTGGCGTTGGGCACGTCGACGCCCACCTCGATGACCGCCGTGGCCACCAGTACCTGGATCTCGCCCCGAACGAAGGCCTGCATGACGGCATCCTTCTCCACGGGGCGCATGCGGCCGTGCAGGAGGCCCAGGCGCAGGTCGGCGAACACCTCGGCTTGTAGCCGCTCGTATTCTGCGGTTGCCGCCCGTGCTTGGATCTGCTCCGAGTCCTCGACCAAAGGGCAGACGACATAGGCCTGCTCCCCGGCCTCGACGCGGCGACGGATGAAGGCGTAAGCCCGATCCCGCTCCTGGGGCTTCAACCAGAAGGTCTCTATGACCTGCCGCCCCGGGGGAAGCTCGTCGATGACCGACTGGTCCAGGTCGGCGTTGAGGGCCAGGGCCAAGGTGCGCGGGATGGGCGTGGCGGTCATCACCAGAAGGTGAGCCGCGGGGGTTTCGTCGGTCGGGGCCTTGGCGGCTGCGCCTTCGGCACCGGCCTGGGCGTCGGCCGACGCTCCGGCTTTCAGTTGCAGCTCGGCACGCTGCAGAACGCCGAAGCGATGCTGCTCGTCGACCACCGCCAGGCCCAGGCGCGGGAAACGCACGCCCTGCTGGATGACAGCGTGGGTGCCGACGACCAGGTCGACGCGACCGGCGGAGATGGCCGCGGCCATCCGCTTCTTGGCCCCGGCGGACAGGCTACCCACCAGGCGGGCGATGAACGGACCGGCCTCGTCGGGTTCTGGTGGCGCGGCAAGGTCGTAGGGTCGGTAGCCCAGGGGCGCCAGGATCCGGCAGAGTCCCCGATAATGCTGGTCCGCCAGGATCTCGGTGGGCGCCATGATGGCCGCCTGATGGCCGGCCGCTACGCAGATGGCCGCTGCGCCGGCGGCGACGGCGGTCTTGCCCGAGCCTACGTCGCCCTGCAACAGGCGGGCCATGGGCCAGGGGCGCCCCAGGTCCTCGGCGATTTCATCGAGGCAGAGACGTTGGCCGTCGGTGAGGGCGAAGGGCAAGGCCGCCTCCAAGGCGGCGCGGGCGGGCAGTCCGGATTCCAGGCGCGGAGCGGGACGACGACGCGCGGCCAAGCGCTTGCGCCTCGCCCACAATTGCAGCAGCAGCAGCTCGTCGAAGGCCAGACGCTCGCGGGCCTGACCCAGGCATTCCTCCGAATCCGGGAAGTGCAGCTGATACAGCGACCAGGGCCGCGTGGGCAGATCCAGGTCGGCGCGAAGGCCAGGCGGAAGCGCATCCCCTAGGCCGACAACATGGGCGCGGACAGCATCTCCCGCAAGACGTCGTAACCAACGCTGGCGCAAGCCCTCGGTGAGCGGGTAGACGGGGAGTAGCCGGGCTGTATGTAGGCTCTCGGCCTCCAACGGCTCCCATTCAGGGTTGGCAAGGACGGTCCGACCCTGGAACAGATCCACCTTGCCGGAGAGGGCCACAGCGTCGCCCGGCCCCAGCTCCTTACCCATGAAAGGCTGGTTGAAGAAGCTGGCTTCCACCACGCCGCTACCGTCGTCCACAGCGTAGGTCCAGATGCTCAGGCCGGGGCGGGGGCTCTTCTGCGAGCGGCGACGCACCAGGCCGACGACGGTGGCCAGATCGCCGGGGACCAGATCGACGATCCGAGCCACCTGGCGGTAATCCCGGTAGCTGGCCGGCACATGCCAGATAAGGTCGCCGATGCTGTGGATACCCAGACGGGCAAGGAGGACCGTGGTCCGCGGCCCCACGCCGCGCAGCTCGCCGACCGACTGAGCCAGGAGCGGGTCGTCGGTCTTGCGCAGCTTGATCGCCGTCCAGTCGGGGCCGGGCTTCGGCGGGGTGCGCGGCACCGGAACGGCAATGGAGACCCCTGGCGCCGCGTCGTTCGCGGGGGCCACGGAACCCGCGGGAGACCGCCGGGCCGGCAAGGCTGAGGCCATGGATCGCGGCGCCGCCGCCGAGCGACCAGCGGGAGACTGGCGGACGGGAGCCCGTTCGCCCGCGTCCTCGAGCCCCAGGCCGCCCAGCCAGGCCAGCAACTCGCGTACCGCCGCGGCCCGCGCAGCGGGAGTAGCCGCGGCGTAACCGGCCAGACGCGACTCGAGGCGCGCCGCCTGGTCTTCATGCAGTTCGGGGGCCTGGCGCCGCAGAAAGGACTCCAGACCGCCTACCACCGCGCGGTCGCGACAGCCGTGGCGGGCCTCCAGCTGCAAGATCTTCTGTAGGGTGAGGAGGACTTGACTCATTGGACCTTGCGGGAACAGGCTGGCTTGCCTATCATTATCTTTCGTCTATTCTAGCGGTAGCCTTGCGCTCAAGGCTCCGCCAGACCAGGATCCCTACCGTCGCCGTGGCCCTTCGGTCCGGCGGCGCCAACATCCGCAAGCAGCAGAACGTCTTCAGAGGTGGCAGCATGGCCAAGTGCATGACCTGCGGCAAGGGCCCGCTATTCGGGCAGAGCCGATCCTTTTCGATGCGCGCGACCAAGCGCCGCTTCGATGTCAACGTCCAGACCACGACGATCACGGTAAACGGTCAGACCCGGCGGATCAAGGTCTGCTCGCGCTGCCTGCGGACGATGGCCAAGGCCTGACCCATACGGCTCGAAACGAATAGGTGTAACAAGGGAGCCTGGCCGCCGCAAGCGGTTGGGCTTTTTCTTGTTGGCGACGCGGAGGAGGTTGACTTGCCGGCGAGCGGTCGTCATGACTATCATGGCGCTTCGATCCGTCCATGAAGGAGCAAGGCATGCTGGCGACCGATGTGAATACTCCGCTCGATCCGGAAGCCTATCTGGCCTTGGAGCGAGTGGCGGAGACCAAGAGCGAGTACATCGACGGCCAGATGGTGGCGATGTCGGGCGCGAGCTTTGAACACGTGACGGTTGGCGGCAACATCTACGGCCAGTTGTTCGCCAAGCTGCGTGGCGGTCCATGCCGCGCCCTGACCTCCGATCTGCGGGTACACGCCCATGGCGGCTATTTCTACCCCGACGTCACGGTGGTATGCGGCCAACCCGAATTGGGCGGCCCTCCCCGCGACACGCTTCAGAACCCCACGGTCATCTTCGAGGTTCTCTCGCCGTCGACGGAGCAGCGCGACCGCACCGTCAAGTTCCGTGCTTATCGCCGCATCCCGTCCCTCCAAGCCTACGTCCTCGTGGCCCAGGACCAGGCCTGGGTGGACATTTTTCGGCGCCAAGGCGACGTATGGGTCTTCAGCAGCCTGGTAGGCCTTGAGGAGGTGCTGGACCTACCGGAGATCGGCTGCCGATTGACGCTGGCCGAGATCTACGAGCGGGTGGATGTTAAGGAAGTGGTAGAGGACGAAGGCGACGAGGCTCCGGATTTGGGATAGGGTCGAGCGGCCAGTCCAAGCCTATCATCCCCGCAGCAGCATCCCAGCCGGCATCACCGTTTCCCCCAGCCCGTCTGCACCCCCGCGGCAAGCCATGTGCGAAGTCGCCCACCAGGCCCAAACGGCAGTGGTGAGCGCCCGCCCTTGCCCGCCTCCCCGCCATGGCCTATCGTTGACGTCAGCCCCTGTGCCGGCCTCCAACTTCTTGGAGGCAGGCCATGTTCGATGCCCTACAGCGGCTCTTTGCGCCGCTCCTCGATCTCGTCTTCCCGCCGCGCTGCGTCGTGCGCGGCTGCCGCGCGGCGGGCGGCTGGCTTTGCCAGGCCTGCCTGAACAAGATCCGGCCCCTGCCCGAACCGCATTGCCTGCGCTGTGCGGAGCCTTGGCTGGTACGACCGGGGCTCTGCGCCAACTGCCTGGCCGACGCGCCGGACTTCAGCGGCGCCTTCTGCCTCGGCCTGTACGAGGGACCGCTGCTGGACGCCGTCCATGCCCTGAAGTACCGAGGGCTACGTGCGGTGGCCAAGCCGCTCGGCGGCGCCCTGGCGCAAGCCATGCTCTGGTCCGACTGGCCGCCCCGCGCTGCCGGCGCCGGGCCGCCGCTGGTACTGGCCCTGCCCAGCCACCCGCGGCGCGTGCTGCGCCGCGGCGTCGACCACAGCGCGGTGATTGCCCGCTCCCTGGCCGACCGATTGGGCTGGCCCTTGGCGCCTGAGCGCCTCCATCGCGGGCGCGCCACGGCCGACCAGGTGGGGCTCAGCATCCAGGAGCGGCGAGCCAACATGGCCGATGCCTTCGTCAGTGCGGCCTGGGAGAGACAGGATCTGCTGCTGGTCGATGACGTGCTCACCACCGGCGCAACCGCCCGCGCCGCCGCTCAGGCCCTCCGGCGCGCGGGGGCCGGGACGGTCTGGCTGGCCACCCTCGCCCGGGCGGCGTCGTCGCTCAGGGATCGTCCTGGCCCGGGACCGCGGCAGTCCCTGCCATGAAAATGCGCCGCGCTCCAGCCGCAGTTTCATGCTCTGGCGGGTGTGCTAGCCGCACATGCGCGACTATAATCGGGGCATCCAAGACCGGCAGCGGGTGCCCCGGCGCCCACCGGTCAAGCGCGAAGGAGCCTTCCATGAAGATCGAGCTGCACGGCCGGCATATCGAGTTGAACGATCGCATCCGCGAGTACGCGGAGCGCAAGATCGGCCGACTCGATCGCTTTCTGCCGGACCTCCGTTCCGCCCGCATCGACCTGTCGCATGGCAGCAAGCGGGGGCGCGGCGATGTCTTCACCGCCCAGGTCACGGCTCGAACCGACGACGGGGTGCTGCGAGCCGAAGAGGTGGACACCGACCTCTTCGCGGCCATCGACCTGGCCGCCGCCAAACTGCATCGCCAGGCTGAGCGCTACCGCGGCAAACGCCTGGACCGCTGGCATGACCATTCGCGCCCGACCCCCATCGAGGAGGCCGAGGACCCGATGCCGGCAGAGCGTGGGCAGGTGATCAAGCGTAAGCAGTTCCTGCTCCACGAGATGGACGAGCGCGAGGCCATCGAGCAGCTGAACCTGGTGGACCACGACTTCTACGTCTTCGTCAACGGCGTGAGCGGGCAGGTCAACGTGCTGTACCGGCGCCGCGACGGCGGCTACGGGCTCATCGAGCGGACCCTGGCCTGATCCATGACCGATATGGCGGGCACGTTCAATCGGGAGGAGACGCCGGCAGCGCTCTCGCTGCGGCAGGTCCTGGTCGTCTGCACCGCCAACCAATGCCGCTCGCCCATGGCCGAGGGTCTGTTGAAGCAACGGCTGGCAGCGACCGACGCGCTGGACCGGGTTCGGGTGTCGTCGGCCGGCACCTGGGCCCGAGCCGGCGTTCCGGCGACGCCGTCGGCGGTGCAGGTCATGGCGGAGCGTGACATCGACATCGGCGCGCACCGTTCGCGAGAGGTCAGCGCCGAGATCCTAGACCCATCAGACCTCATCCTGGTGATGACCCGCGGCCATGCCGAATCTCTGATCGCCGAGTTTCCCGGCGCGGCGTCGCGCATCCTGTGTTTCAGCGCCCTGGTCGGTAGCGCCTTCGACATCGCCGACCCGGTGGGCCTTCCGCTGTCCGAGTACCGGGCGACGGCGGACGAGCTGGCCAGGCTGATCGATGCGGGCTGGGCGCGGATCCTGGGTGAGGTGCCCTCAATGTCCTCCGAAGTGCGGACCTAGTCGCCCACCTGCGCCCGGCCGGCCTGATACATGTCGCGGGCCATGGCCAGCATGCGAGCCAGATCCAGTTGGTCGACATCATAATCCGGACGGGCGTCGCTGATCTCCGCCAGCAGTTCGTCGGAGACATCCAGCATCCCGATGCCCCGCAGGGCGCGCAGCATGCCGCTCTTCATCCTTCGGCCACGACCCTGTAGCCGCTGCAGCCAGTCGTCCTCGAAGACGACCAGGCCGGCGTTGCGCAGCCAGATCAGACTCTGCAGCATTCCTCCCTGCGGGGGCAACCCCGCGGCGCGGCCAGCCACGTCCAGATAGCCCTTGCGGCTGGACGGCGCCGAGGACTCGTCCAGCAGCAGCAGGCGGCCGATCACATTGCGCACGAAGCTGCGAAAGGCCGGCTCGTTGCTGCCACCGCTGATGGTGCTCGGAAAGAGCAGTCCCACACCGGTGTCCGCCCGCGCCCCGGGCAACGCGGTGCAGACGCTGTAGAGCGGTACCGTATCGACGGCCAGCTCACCGCGGGCGGCGACGGGATGGCTCTGCCACGGCTCCTGCGCCGCGGCGATGCCGCCCAGCAGGGCCAACTCGCCCAAGGCGATGTCGCGGCGTTCTCCGGCGGCATCGATGACCGTCAGGTTGACCTGGTCCTCGGCCTTGCGCCCCCCGGCATCGCTGAAGTCCACGGCCGATCCGGTGGACACATAGGCTACCGGGATGAGGCTGGCGAAAGGCACCCGCCGCGGCTCCAGCCGGGCGCCGCGAAAGCCGGACAGCTCGCGACGGGCATCGGCCGAGAGTTCGGCGACGTCCGTGCAGGCCGCCGGCAGCCCCTCTTCCGACCAACCGATGAAGAACCAACTGCCCTGAACGCCACGCGCCGTGCTGACCAGAGCGGCGGCGAGACGATCGACGACCAGCGGCGGTTTGGACCCTTCCTGACTCATGGCCATAGTATACGCACCGACTGCGGGCGACGGCGTCGCCCGCGGCCGGGATGTCCGCTCTCGCGGGCTTCCATCTACCCAGGAGCATCCGATGACGGTCCCCAGCCCAGGCAGCCCGACGAACAGCGCGCCGCCCCCCGATGAAGCCTGGATCATCGCCACCGAACTGGGCGTCGGGCGGCAGCAGGTGGTGGCGGCCATCGGGCTGTTGGATGAAGGCAACACCCTGCCCTTCATCGCCCGCTATCGCAAGGAGGCCACCGATGGGCTGGACGACAGCCACTTGCGGCGGTTGACCGAAAGGCTGGATGCGCTGCGCTCCCTGGCCGCCCGCCGGACAAGCATCCTGGACAGCATCGCTGAACAGGGCAAGCTGACCGAGGCCCTCCGCGCGGACCTCATGGCCGCCACCACCCGCAGCGCCTTGGAGGACCTCTACCTCCCCTATCGCCCGAAGCGGCGAACCCGCGCCATGATGGCCCGCGAGAAAGGGCTCAGCGGACTGGCGGACCTCATCCTGGCGCAGACACGGGGGCCGCGCAGCCGCGAAGAGCTGGCCCGTCCCTTCATCAGCGGTCAGGTGCCCACCGCCGCGGACGCCTACGCCGGGGCGCGCGACATCGTCGCCGAGACCATTGCCGACCAGGCCGCGATCCGCAGCCGCGTCCGCGAGCAGGGGATGGCCTGGGGCCAGCTGCAGTCTCGGATGGTGTCCGGCGCCGATGACCCCCGCGGCGTCTTCCTGTCCTACTACGCGTTCAGCCAGCGCCTCAATCGGCTGCTGCCCTATCAGGTGCTGGCACTCGATCGCGGCGAGGCGGAGAAGGTGCTGCGCCTGAGCGTCACAGTGCCAGAGCGGGACTGGCGCGCCCCCATCGCCGATCACTTTCGACCGGACGGGCGATCCGTGTTGGCCGCCGACCTCGAGGCGGCCATCACCGACAGCGCGGAGCGCCTGTTGCTGCCGGCCATCGAGCGGGACCTTCGCAGCCGGCTGACGGAGACCGCCCATGCCCATGCCATCGCGGTCTTCGCCCGCAATCTCAGATCCCTCCTCAACCTGCCGCCGCTCTCCGATCGCATCCTGCTGGGCATCGACCCCGGCTATCGCAGCGGCTGCAAGACGGCGGTGGTGGACGCGACCGGCCGCGTCCTGGCCACGGCCACCCTGCCCCTGGCCATTCCCGGCCGGGGCCAGGAGGAAGCCCGCCAGACCTTGACTGGGCTGGTGGAGCGGTATGGCGTGAGTGTGATCGCCATCGGTAACGGTACCGCCGGTAGAGATGTGGAGCAGCAGGTGGCCATCCTGACCCGCGAGCGACCGGACCTCAAGTACCTGATGGTCAGCGAAGCGGGCGCTTCGGTGTACAGCGCATCGGCCCTGGCCTCTCAGGAGTTGCCAGACCTGGACGTGACCCTGCGGGGCGCCGTCTCCATCGCCCGACGGACCCAGGACCCGCTGGCCGAACTGGTCAAGATCGAACCGGGCGCCATCGGTGTCGGACTGTACCAGCACGACGTGGACCAGAAAGCCCTGGCCCGCAGTCTGGCGGGTGTCGTGGAGGATACGGTCAACGCTGTCGGCGTAGACCTGAACACCGCCAGCCCCGCCTTGCTCGGCCACGTGGCGGGCATCGGCCCCAAGCTGGCCGCCGGCATCGTGGCCCATCGGGAACATGCCGGGGCTTTCGGCGCGCGCCAGTCACTGCTGGCGGTGGCCGGCCTGGGTCCTCGCGCCTTCCAGCAATGCGCCGGCTTCCTGCGCGTCCGCGGTGGCGTTGAGCCCCTGGACGCCAGCGCCATCCACCCGGAGAGCTACGCGGCGGCGCGCACCCTCATCCAACTGGCCGAACTGCGCCCGGATGACGCCGCCGAGCGGCGGCGTGACGCAGTCCACACGGTGTTGCGGCAGACCGGCGAAGCCGCGTTGGCGGAACGGCTGGGCGTGGGCATCCCCACCCTCGGCGACATCATCGAACAACTCGAGCGCCCCGGGCGCGATCCGCGGGTTGACGTGCCGCCGCCGCTCCTGCGCTCCGACATCCTGTCCATGGACGACCTCACGCCGGGGATGCTGCTGTCCGGAACGGTGCGCAACGTGGTGGATTTCGGCGCCTTCGTGGACATCGGCGTCAAGCAGGACGGGCTCCTGCACAAGAGCGCCCTGCCGCCGGGCCGTCGCCTGGAGCTGGGCCAGATCCTGCAGGTGGAGGTGCTGCGGGTGGAGGCCGATCGCGGTCGGATCGCCCTGGCTTGGAAGGGCGAGGGAGCCGCTGACCCGGGTGAGGGTGCGTGACCGGATGGAACGCTGTCCGGGTCGCCACGCGCCGGCGCTCAAGGTGTATAATCCGTCGCTGTCACCGACACCATGTCCGAAGCCGCCGACCTGCCGCGTACCCTGATCATCATCCTGGTCCTCACCCTGGCCAACGGCTTTTTCGCCGGCTCGGAGATGGCCATCGTCTCCGCGCGCCGCAGCCGCCTGGAAGCCAAGGCCGCCGCGGGACGCAGGGCCGCACGTCAGGCGATCCTGCTGGCGGAGAACCCGGACCATTTCCTGGCCATCGTTCAGGTGGGGATCACCCTCATCGGTACCTTTTCCGCGGTCTTCGGCGGCGCGCGCATCGCCCATGTCCTGGCCCTCTGGCTGCACCAGCGCTGGCCCTCGGCCCTCAGTGAAGCGGCGGCAGAGACCTTGTCTCTGGCCATGGTGGTGGCCCTCCTCACCTACCTGAGTCTGGTAGTGGGGGAACTCGTACCCAAGCAGCTGGGTCTGCGGCAAGCAGAGCGCTGGGCCCTGGTTGCGGCGCCGATCATGAGCGCCATCGCCGTGGCCACGCGGCCGGTGGTCAGCATGCTCACCTGGAGCGTCAACCTGGTGCTGCGCCTGCTCGGTCAGCAGGGCGGCAACGACCAGGCATTGACCCAGGCCGATATCGAGCATCTGATCCGTGAAGGCCAGGAATCGGGCGCGGTGGAGGAAGGGGAGGCGGACATCATCAAGCGCGTCTTCCAGTTCGCGGACCGGCCCGTGCGGACGGTGATGACCCCGCGAACGCAGGTGGTCGCGGTGGAGTTGGGGCTGCCCCTCGCGGAGATCGCGCTCACCTTCCTGGACAGCGGCTATTCACGCCTGCCGGTCTTCAAGGGCAGCGTAGACAACGTGGTCGGCATCCTCAATGCCAAGGACCTGCTGCGGCAGCTGCTTCCGGAGCAGACTGTGGAACTGCGCGACCTCCTGCGCCCAGCGGTCTATCTGGTGGACAGCGACCATACGGACAATGTATTGGCCGCCTTCCGCAAGTCTCGCACCCACATGGCTGTGGTCATCGACGAATATGGCCAGACCGCCGGCCTGGTGACCCTCGAGGACCTGTTGGAAGAGCTGGTGGGCGAAATCCAGGACGAGTACGACCAGCCGGAAGAGCGCTCCATCATCGAACGCGATGACGGCAGCTGGCTGGTGGACGGCATGGAGGCCTACGACCGAGTCTGCCAGTCTCTGGGTCTGCCGGAGCCTACGGCGGACGACGACGACGACTTCAACACCTTGGCTGGCATGATCCTGTCTCGCCTGGGCCGCTTGCCGGCCGTCGGCGACCGGGTGTTGTCCGGAGACTTCTCGCTGGAGGTGGTGGATATGGACGGCCGCCGCATCGACAAGGTGCTGGTGACCCGCATGTCCGAAGGCGAGGCTTCGGCATGAACCTGCCGGAGGGCCAGGCGATCCCGGAGCTCTCGGAAGCCAAGGCGACGGCGCTCTTTGGCGACCCTGATGGCGGCCCGCCGCCCCTGGTGGGCATCATCATGGGTTCGAGTTCTGACTGGGAAGGGTGCATGCGCGCTGCGGCGGAGACGCTACGGGATTTCGGGGTGAGCTTCGAGGCCCGGGTGGTTTCTGCCCATCGCACGCCGGATTGGATGGCCGAGTACGCCGCGGCGGCCGAAGGCCGGGGTCTGCGACTGATCATCGCCGGCGCGGGCGGCGCGGCGCATCTGCCGGGCATGGTGGCGGGGCACACGTTGCTGCCGGTGATCGGCGTACCGGTGCAGAGCAAAGCCCTCAGTGGTTGGGACTCGCTCTTGTCCATCGTGCAGATGCCGGCGGGCGTTCCGGTGGCCACGATGGCCATCGGCAAGCCGGGTGCGATCAACGCCGCCCTCCTGGCGGTCAGCATCCTGGGGCAGGAGCTGCCGGAGCTGCGGCGCCGACTGGGTGACTGGCGCGCGGCGCGCGCCGCCGCGGTCTTGGGCGAGCGGCTGAGCCTGGATGGTTGAGCACCACCCTAGCTCGAACCCCATCCTGCCGCCGGCGATCATCGGCGTGGTAGGCGGCGGGCAGCTGGGGCGCATGCTGGCCCTGGCCGCCCGCACGATGGGCTACCGCGTGCGTGCGCTCTGCCCCGACCTCGATCCGCCGGTGGCCGCGGCGGCGGAGGTGGTCCGCGCCGCCTACGACGACGAAGCGGCGGTGGCCACCTTCCTCGAGGGCTTGGAGGTGCTCACCTGGGAGTTCGAAAATGTGCCGGCCGCCCTGGCCGCGGCGGCCGAAGCGCGGGGCATCCCGGTGCGTCCGGCCGGCCGCGTGCTGCAGGTGACGCAGGACCGCCTGCGTGAGAAGCGATTCCTGCAGGCGGCCGGGCTGCCCCTGCCGCTCTGGCAGGCGGTGGATTCTCTTTCCGCCCTGGAGACGGGACTGCGCCTGGTCGGTCGCCCGGCGGTCTTGAAGACCGCGGCCTTCGGTTACGACGGCAAGGGGCAGGTCAAGATAGATGCGGCCACCGAAGCCGCTGCGGCTTGGCAAGCCATCGGCGGGCAGCCGGCAGTTCTGGAGGCCTTCGTCCCCTTCGTACTGGAGCTGTCGGTGGTGGCGGCGCGCGGCCTGCATGGTGAGTTCGTCCATTGGGGGGCCATCGAGAACCGCCACAAGGACCACATCCTGGATCTGTCCGTCGCGCCGGCCCGCGTGTCTCCGGCCTTGGCATGGGACGCGGTAGCCCTGGCACGGCGGGTGTTGGAGGCCCTCGACGTGGTCGGCGTGCTCTGTGTCGAACTCTTCGTCACCGCCGACGGCCAACTGTTGATCAACGAGCTGGCCCCACGCACGCATAACAGCGGCCACCTGACCATCGAGGCCTCCCCCACCAGCCAGTTCGCGCAGCAGATCCGCGCCATCTGCGGCCTGCCGCTGGGCGACAGCCGCATCCGCGGCGGCGCGGCGATGGCCAACCTGCTGGGCGACTGTTGGGCGGACGGCGAGCCGGACTGGGCGGCGGCGCTGGCGGTGCCGGGCGTGACTTTGCACCTTTATGACAAACACGAAGCGCGACCGGGACGCAAGATGGGGCATCTGACGGCGGTGGCGGCGACGGCGGACGAGGCGCTCAGGCGGGTGGTAGCGGCGCGCGAGGGCTTGCGCTGAACACAGCAGCCTCCCGTCGGCGCCACAGGTTCTGACCCGGGGCCTCCGCTGGCCACGCTCGCCCGGACGAAACGCCATGGATTGCCTCGCCGTCGGGATCAGCGAGGCCGGATCGCCAGGATCAGGGCGGCGAAGATCCAACAGACCAGGCCTACCAGCGCGTTTCCCCAACTGCCCCGGGCGTGGGTTTCGAGCACGCTGTTGCCGTGCTCGGCAGGGTCGTAGTACACCTTCACGGTCTCGCCAACGCGGTGTTGATCGACCCAGGCGAGCGCCTTGGCCTTCGACTTCCATCCGGGCATTCCGAATGAGATTCGATCGCCCTTGTAATCGCGATCACCGACGCCGTAGGTGTACGAGATCTGGGGAATGTAGGTGATACCCTTACCGTAATGCGACTGCGCGTGCTCTTCCAAAGTCCGCGAAAGGGCGATCGTGCCCAGCGTTGAAGGCCAGGATCGACTCGCTTCCGCATTGACGAGGGACCAGAGCGTCGCGGCAATGAGGAAGAAGCCAAGGATGATCAGAGCCAGCACAGTGAACTGCAGGGTCATGGCGGGTGACGAGCCTCCGAGGTCGCGGCAACGGGATGGGCGGCTGCTGTGAACCATGATCAGCCGCCAGGATTTGGGACGCTAGCAGAATCGCCGCGGCGAAAGAAGCGGTAGGCCGGGATGCGCTGCGCTTCAGGTTCTGGAGCAGGTCCAGGATCTCAGCCTGCCCGGACGTGCTCAGGTCGACGTGGGTTCATCGAGCACCATGTATGTAGCGCTTGTGCACCGCCTCAACCCCAAGCCACTTCCGCCCGGCTGCCCAGGTAAGATCCATAGTCCGCGAAGGCGCGCTCGAAGGCAGTACGATCCGCTACGCTTGCTGTCTCGAAGGGCAAGCCCTGGATCTCCACCCGCCCCTTCTTGAGCGTCCGCCGCCAGGTGCCGATCACCTGGCCGTCGCGGACGAGGGTGGGTTGGAATACACCGTTGCCGCCGGGGATGATGCGCTCCTTGTGCGCTTCGTCGAGCATCAGGGAGCGGTCCTTGAAGCCCAGCATGAACTCGTCGAAGCCCGGCAGCACATGGACTGCCGCCGTATCCGCAGCGGCCAGAATGGACTCGGAGCGGTCGGCCGGCCCCGTAGCCATCAGGAGGTCGCGACCGTCGTGGGTGATGGTTGTCAGCGCCGTCCCCGCGACGGCGATGCCCGTCTTCGCGTCGGCCGCGGTCATGCCCATCCAGCCGGCAAAGTCCTGGCGGGTCGTCGGGCCGTGGCTCTGGAAGTAACGCTCCGCCATGATCCCCAAGGCCTCATCCCGCTCCGGCTCCTGCGGATCGGGCGCCCACTGATCCAACAGGACGAAGGTCTGCTCCTTGCCCACGTTGGGGCCGATGCAGGTGATGCCCAGCTGGCTGACGTACCACAGCAGGTGGTAGCCATGTTGGCCGGCGGTAGGGATGCCCGCCTGCTCCAAGGCCGCCACGCAGGCCGCGCGCGTCATGCGCCCCTCTGTGGCCAGCGCCTGCCCCAGGACATCCGCCGCCAGAAAGGCGTGGGCGTCGCTGAGTCCCAGGTAGGCCCGCCGCGCCGCCGCACCGTCAAGGGCCCGCGCACCCATGAGGGCCAGCATCCAGCGGGCGTCGCGCGGCGGGACGAAGTGCACCGTGCCCCGCATCGGCCAGGTGCGCAGCACCTCGCCCCGCTCGATCGCGGCGTCGATGTCCGCCTCTGTGGCACCCGGCAGGCGCAGCCCGAAGGACCACTTGCCGCTGGCCAGGTCCTGGGCCTGCATGGCCCCGAACCAACGGACGATGGCGGCCGGGCCGCCGCTTGCCGGCCCATCCTGAGCGTCGGGCGCAAGAAGAAGGCTGGCCAGGCGCAGGCGGCGGATCTCAGCGGCGGTGAATGCCGTCAACGCCGCGCATCCCTCGACGTCAGACCCTCAGGGAAGCGCGAGCCTGTCCTCCGCCGCAGCCGCTGCAAAGTCAATCCGACGACCACCGCGGCCAACACCGTGTACAGCACCGGCAGCATCCCGATGCGGGTGCTGGTGCCGATGCGCAGGCTGTGGTACCAGACCAGGAAGAACACCATGTAGTTCACCGCATGCACGGCACGCCAGGCCTTGGGTGCCAGGCGCGGACCATAGACGCCGGCCAGGACACCGATCAGAAGCAGGTACAGCCCCATGGCACCGAAGAACTGGTGCAGCTCGTAGAAGCCATGATCGATGGGCGGCCAGAAGGTGGCGGTGATGGTGGACTGGCCGGTGCGCAGCTGCCGGGCCCATTCGAAGAGGATGGGATGGGAGAGGGCCAGGAGGAAGGCGGCCAACCCCACGGACCGATGCACGGACAGCAGCGGGCCCAGGCCCAAGGCGCGTTGCAGGGGCCGGTGGAGCAGCCCCAGGACGATCTGCAGAAAGACCAGGGTGTAGGCCAGGTGGCCGGCGACACGCATCATGATGTAGGCGCTCTGGCCGGGGGGGTAGCCCTGGCCGAGGTAATAGGTCATGGTGCCGGTCTGACGGGTCATGGCGGTCAAGGGCAAGAGGAGGAGGGCGACCAGCGCCAGCACGGCCAGCACGCGGTTGCGGCGGATCGCAGGGCCGGGCTCGCTGTGGGGATCGGCGGTCATCGGCCTGGGATCGGTGGTCATCGGCCTACTGCTCCGGAGCCTTGTCGAGGGCCTCCTGGATCATCCGCAGGCCCTCCTCGTCCAGCACCCCCAGGTCTTCGCCGGCCTCGGGCAGGCCGGCCTTTTCCCAGCTCTTGATGCCGTGGCCCTTCAGCAGCCCCACGTTGGGCACGCCCAGGCCGTGCAAGGTCTTGGCACCCTCGAAGCCACGGAAGTCCTTGAGGCAGTAGGGTACCACCAGATCGGCGTCGGCCAACGATGCCGCATCCATCGCCGCGGTGTCGCGCACCGGGATGGAGCGCGCCCCGGGGATATGCTTCTCGGCAAACTCCTGCGGCTCGCGCACATCCACGAAGACCACCTTCTTGCCATCCAGGATCATTTGCGCCACATCGCGTGGCGCCACCTCCTGGTAATCCCGCGTCCAGACCCGCCGCGCCTCGGGCGCCCGCGCAGCCTCGGCCAATGGCAGGGCGAAGAGGAAGGCGAGCGTCAGGGAGACGGCGACGAGGGGCCAGCGGGCGTAGCGGGAGGGGGGAGACAAGGCGCGGCTCCTAGATGTCGAAGGGCTTGGGTACCGTTATGCCGCAGGGGCTGAAGCTTGTCAAGGAGATGCAGGGCTGCCCCATGCTCCGTCATGCAATCAGACATGGCTACCGGCGTCGGTCTTGGCGATGCTGTTGGAGCAGGTGGCTTTCGTGGGGCGGAACGGTACTACGAGGACGCAGCCATCTCCCCCACCAACCCGCGCACATGTGCCGCCACCGCCAGCCCCAGACCCGGCAGGTTGTAGCCGCCCTCCAGCACCGATACCAGGCGTCCTTCCGCATGGCGGTCCGCGATGCCGCGCACCAACAAGGTGAGGTCGTAGAAGTCCTCGTCCGTCAGGCGCAGGTCGCCCAGGGGGTCGTCGTGGCGGGCGTCGAAGCCGGCGGAGACGATGACCAACTGCGGCTTGAAGGCTTCCGCCGCCGGCAGCAGGCCGTCCTCGAAGGCGGCCATGATCGCCTGGCGACCCGCTCCCGCCTTGAGCGGCCAGTTGAGCGTCGTACCCAGGCCCGGGCCAGCGCCGCGCTCCTGCGGATGTCCCGTTCCCGGATAGTGCGGAGACTGGTGGGTGCTGAAGTAGTACACCGAACCGTCGCGGTAGAAGATGTCCTGCGTCCCGTTGCCATGGTGCACATCCCAATCGACGATCAGCACCCGCGCCAGGCCGTGGCGCCGCTGGGCATGGCGCGCGGCGACGGCCGCGTTGTTCAGCACGCAGAAGCCCATCCCCCGCGTCGCCGAGGCGTGGTGGCCAGGGGGGCGCAGCACGCAGAAGACCCGCGCCGCCTGGCCCCGCATCACCGCGTCCACCCCCGCCATGGCGCAGCCTGCCGCCCAGATCGCCGTGTCCCAGGTGGCGGGGCAGACATCCGTGTCCCCCGTGCTCAGGCAATCCGCACCGGCTCGGATCTCCCGCTCGGCCAATGCAAGGTAGGCCGCATCGTGCACCAACAGCAGGTCATCCAGGCTCGCCGAACGCCCCGGCAAGGTGTCTGTCTCCCGCAGCAGGCCGACCTCCGCGAGCCTGTCCATCACTACCCCGTAGCGCTCTGGGCTCTCCGGATGACCTGGTCCCGGATCGTGGCGCACGCAGGCGGGGTCGTGGATGATGGCGACCGACCGGCGCGGCGTTTCGGGACGCGTCGGCGGCAGGGTCATGCCAACGACTACCGCCGCACCATCGGCCGGGCCACCGTCGCCTTCACCTTGCGCCCGCGCACCATCGCCGAAGACAGCGCTTTGAGCACCTGCTCCGCTGCGGCTTGCGGCACCTCGACGAAGCAGAAGCGGTCGTACATGTCGATAGCCCCAATGGAGCTGCCGGGGATGTTGGCCTCGCCGGCGATGGCGCCCACCAGGTCGGCGGGCCGAAGACCGTCCTCGCGCCCCATGTCGATGAAGAGCCGCTGCAGTCCGGGCGCCGTCTGGAATCCGGCGCGCTTGGGGCCTGCGCCGCGCTCCCGGTCACCGCGGTCGCCCGCGCCCCGGTCACGATCCGCGCGGTCCCGGCCCAATCGATCACCGCGACCCGCTCCGCCCTTGCTTCCGGCGCCCCAACGCTCGCCGCGCGCGGCGCGTTCTTCCTCGCGGTCTGGGCGGTCCCGCCGGCCGGGCGCGTCCGCGTCCCGCGCCAGGTCTACGCTGCTTTCAGGCTTCTGCTCGCCCAGCAGCAACTTGAAGGCCGCAGCCGCCAGTTCGGTGGGGCTGTAGTCCTCACCCAAGGACTCGGCCATGATGATGAAGGGTTCCAAGCCGCCGCCAGCCATGGTCTCGCGCAAGGTCTGCTTGAACTGCTCCTGCCGCCGCGCCAGGACGTCGGCCACCGTCGGCATCACCTGCCGCTGGATGTCCGCCCCCGTCACCCGGGCAATGCTCTGCATCGCCCGCCGTTCGCGCGGCGTCACCAGGGTGACAGCGCAGCCCAGGCGCCCCGCCCGTCCCGTCCGCCCGATGCGATGGACGTAGTTCTCCGGATCGTGCGGGAGGTCGTAGTTGATGACATGGGAGACCTGTTCCACGTCCAGGCCGCGCGCCGCGACATCCGTGGCCACCAGGATCTCGGCCTGGCCGGCCCGGAAGCGTTGCATCACCCGATCGCGCTGCACCTGGCTCAGGTCGCCGTGCAGGGTCTCCGCCGGATAGGCCCGGCCCACAAGGCGGTCGCCCAGGCTGTCCACCTCCAGCTTCGTGCGGCAGAAGACGATGGCCGAGGTCGGCCGCTCGAAATCCAGCACCCGCGCCAGGGCCTCAAACTTGTCGCGTCCGCCCACCTCGTAATAGATCTGGCGGATCTGCGGCACGCTCATGCCCGACGTGCCCACCGTCACCCGCGCCGGCTCGCGAAGGTAGGCCGAGGCCAGGCGAGCCACCGGGCCGGGCATGGTCGCCGAAAAGAGCGCCGTCTGGCGCTCGGCGGGCGTGGCATCCAAAATGGACCCGATGTCCTCCACGAAGCCCATGGCGAACATCTCGTCGGCCTCGTCCAGGATCACCGTGCGCAGAGCCGTAAGGTCAAGGGTGCCGCGGCGCATGTGGTCGAGCAACCGCCCCGGCGTGCCCACCACCACGTCCACGCCGCGCTTGAGCGCTCCCAGCTGCCGCTCGATGGGCTGGCCGCCGTAGACCGGCAGGGCCACCACGCCGCGATGCCGGCCATAGGTGTGAAAGGCCTCCGCCACCTGCATCGCCAGCTCCCGGGTGGGGGTCATCACCAGGGCCTGCGGCGCCCGGCCGGCCTTGGCGCCCTCCGCCAGCCGCTCGATGATGGGCAGGGCGAAGGCCGCCGTCTTGCCCGTCCCCGTCTGCGCCTGGGCGATGAGGTCGGATCCGGCCAAGAGCAGGGTGATGGCCTGCGCCTGAACGGGGGTCGGCTCCTCATAGCCCAGTTCGACGAGGGAACGGAGGATGGGATCGGAGAGGCCCAGCGCGGCGAACGTGGTGGTCATGGCGGTCTTTCTGGTCTTGCCGTGGTGCGGCCGTCACGGCCGGGCTGCTAATGATACACCGGCCCCCGCGCCACGCCCTGAATCCGCCGCCAGCATGACCGCAGCAGATCCAGCTCCGCCCCGTCCGGCTCCACCTCCCCGTAACGCACCCGCCCGTAGGCCGCTGTCAGGTCCGCGATATCCAGGGCCGCCGCCGGCAGCACGGCAACTGCCAAAGGGAGGTACTCATCCGGCGTCTGCGCCGGCAGGCGCGCGTGCCCGCGGCCGGCCAGAAGGGCCAGCAGCCGGGCGTAGAGCGCCGGCACCCCCTCGCGTCGCCCGCCGCCGCGCCCCATGGCCGAGCGGGCACGGGCCAGCAGCTGGTCGAGCAGGTCCCTGACGTCCGCTCCCACACGCTGCAGGCTGAGCCCGCCTTCCAGCTCGCCGCGCACCTGACCGGCGGCCACTGGCGGACGCGCCGGGCGGAGGGCGCGCAGCAAGAGCGTCACCGCCAGGGTCAACAGGCCCAGGAGCAGCACCGAGCGGAGGACCCAGCCGAGCCAGTCCATCCCCCGCGCGGCCACCGAGGGATCCTCACTCGCACCATAGAGTCGGGTGAATCGCCTCTGAAAGGCCAGGAGCGCCTCCATCACGTCCGACTGGAAGGCCGGCGCGAGCAGCCGCGCCACGGCCTCGGCCAGCCAGCCGCCGACCGTTCCCAGGATGATGGCGGCGCCGACGAGCAGGTCAGCCACCCAGTCCCACAAGCCCTGCGACGCCGCGACGATCTCCGCTCCCAGTCCGCCCCAGAAGAGCGATGTCAGCCATGCGGCGATGGCCGTGAGGAACAGGGACCAGAGCGCCGCCGCGCGCAGCCAGGTGGCGCCCAGGTCCGCCTGACCCGTCGCGGGGCCCCGTTGCGCGTCGCGGATGCCGGCGCCGGCCAGAGACAGCAGCGCGCAGACCGCCGCCGGGTAGATGAAAGCCCCCAGAGCCACAGGCCGCGTGAGCCTGGCCACCAGGCCCAGAATGGCGACGGCCGTCAAGACGCGGACCGCCAGGGCGCGGGCGCGGACGCCGGTCAGCGGAACCTGCCCGTGGACCAGGGCCCGCCACCAGAGCCAGACCAGGGTCGCCGCGAGCAGGCTGCGGCTGTTCAAGGCCAGCGGATGGGTCAAGAGCTCCCAGGGGAGGGCCAAGGGCCAGCCCGCCCAACCCTGGCGCAGTCCGTCCAGCAGCGAGATGCTGCCGACGGTGGCCAGCAATGCCAGCACCGAGATGCCCATCGCCCCGGCGGCGGATCGCCCCAGGCGCCAGGCGGCAGGCCAGATGACCAGGGCCGCCGCCAGGAGCGACAGCGGGCCCAACGGAGCCAGCGCCGGATTCATGGCCCCCAGCCAACGCAACCAGGCAGCCAGCACCAGGACTTCCATGGCCAGCGCGCTGAACCCCATGGCACCGTCACCGCGCGACGGCACTCCCATCGCCGCTGGGGTCGCCCGGGTGGCAGAATCGGCCACTGCCGTCACGCCGCCCATCTCCCGAGCCCGTCCCCGTCCACGACCGCGTCTCCGTCTCCAGCCGATGCCGGCGGCGTCAGGTCATCCAGGGCTTCTCGCCGCACGTGATGGCTGCGGATGCCCGGCAGCTCTCCCTGCCAAGCGGGATCCAGGCTCATCAGGACGACGCGCCGACCGGCGCGCGCCACGCGCAGCAGCTCCTGCCGCAGGGACTCGTCCACCACCGCGCTGACCACCGCCAGGCAGGCGCCCCAGGGCAAGCGCCGCGCCTCCATGGCTACCAGGCGGTCCGCAGGCAACAGGATGAAGGATCCGGCGGCGGCCAGAGCCTCCAACAGACGGGGCAAGGTCGCCGGTCCTTGCGACAACGGCAGGCGAATGGCCCGACCCGTGCCGGGGACCACCCCGTTGGCCGCCAGGCCGATGGGGTGTCCGCGCGCCACCGCGTCGCCAGCGACGGCGGCTGCCAGGGCGATGACCTTCTCTTGCAGCTCAGGGTCGATGCCCAAAGCCACATGGCTTCCGGTGTTGACGTTCAAGACCAGCATGACCGCCGGGCGGCTCACCGGCTCGCCCACCCGCACCTGCGGCAAGGCGCCCGGCAAGCGGGCGGTGGCCTTCCAATGCACGTCCCGCAGGCGGTCGCCCGGTTGGTAGGCGCGCAAGCCGATAGGCCGCAGGAGGTCGCGGTTGAGCACGCGGTCCGCAACCAGACTGCCGAAAGGGTCACCGGCGGGAAAGCCCAGCGCGGCCAGGGCGCGGACGGCCGGCACCACCACCAGCCGCAACTCGCCCGGCAACCTGCGGACGCGGCGCTCGAAGCCGAACAGATCCCCGGATTCCAGCAGCGCGCCGCGGAACAGGTAATGGCCGCGGCGCGGGCAGTCCAGTCGGTAGCGCCAGACCATGCGCTGGTACGCGCCGAGGGCGGTGAGCAGGCTCAAGACCTGGCTGCCCTGCTGATCCGAGGGCTCCAGCCGCGCGCCGCTGAGCAGCAGCCGTCGCGGCAGTTCGACGCGGGCTCGCAGCCAGCCCAGCGGCAAGGGCTTGTCGTTGGCCAGGGTCACGGTCAGGGTCAAGGCGTCGCCGACGAAGACCCGCGAGGCCGACAGCTCCAGCGCCAGGTTGACCCTCCGCAGCGCCATGGCCGCCCAGAAGCGGCTGCTGAGCCCCACCACGACCACCAGCAGGGCCAAGGCCGCCAGCCAAGGGGCCCGCGCCAGTACTGACGCCAGCAGCAGGAAGGCCGTGGAAGCGGTCCAGAGGGGTCCGAAGCGCCCCGTGCCCGGCAACCGCTCCCCCGCGGTGCCTGGGCCTCGCGGCGAACCCGGCCGGCGGAGCGCGGCCATCAGCCGTCCTCGACGGGCACCGGCATTTCGGCCAGCAGGCGCCGGATGACGCTGTCGCCGGTCTGGCCGCGCAACTGGGCCCCGGTTTCCAGCCGCAGCCGATGGGCCAGCACGGGCACGGCCACAGCCTTGACATCATCGGGGGTGACGAAGGCGCGGCCCGAGGTGGCCGCGCGGGCCTGCGCCGCGCGGTGCAGGTACAAGGACCCCCGCGGACTGGCGCCCAGCTCCACGTCGGGCAGGGCGCGAGTGGCGCGCACGAGGTCTACGAGGTAGCCGCGCACAGCATCGGAGACATGCACGGCACGCACGGCGGCGCGCAGGGCGGCCAGATCGGCCAGCTCCGGCAAGGGCCCGACGGCCGAAATGCCGTCGCCGGCGGCGTGGCGGCGCAAGATGGCGTGCTCGTCGGCCTCGCCGGGATAGCCCAGGGTCAGGCGCATGAGGAAGCGGTCCAGCTGTGCCTCGGGCAGGGGGAAGGTGCCCTCCAGCTCCACGGGGTTCTGGGTAGCCAGCACCAGGAAGGGCCGCGGAAGGGCATGGGTGCGCCCCTCGATGGTCACCTGCCCCTCGGCCATGGCCTCCAGCAATGCGGACTGGGTGCGCGGCGTGGCGCGGTTGATCTCGTCGGCAAGCAGCACCTGGGCGAAGATCGGCCCCGGCCGGAACTCAAAGGCTCCGGCCTGCTGGTTGAACCAATAGAGCCCGGTCACGTCGCTGGGCAACAGGTCGGGGGTGAACTGCAGGCGGGCGAAGTCCAGATCCAGAGCGCGGGCCAAAGCCTTGGCCAGGGTGGTCTTACCGGTGCCGGGCACCTCCTCCAGCAGGATATGGCCGTCCACCAGCAAGGCGGCCAAGAGCAGCCGGATGGTCCCGTCCAAGCCGAAGAGGGCCTGGCCCAAATGGGCGGCCAGCCGGTCGGCAGCGCGGGCGACGGGGGACACATCGGGCATCGAGAGGGCTCCTGGTGGGAGAAGGTCGGTGGCTGGGCGCAGCTTCGAACCGAACTGATGATACGCGACAATACGCATCGCGGACCAGGGTAAATGCTCGACATGAATACGCCCGCGGACTGCGGCAGGGTTCAGTCTGCGTCGGCTACTACTGCACCACGGTGGATATTGAGAGTAGCCGGCTGGTGTGCCGGATCTCGAAACCTACATGGGTCGTGAGTTCATGGCACCGCAACCCACATGCTTCATGGAGGTGCGGATCCAGAAGCGCTTCCAATGCGCGGCGGCCACGGAATCACGCTCGCGGCTCTCGCCCCTACGCCCCCTCGGCAGGCGCTTCCGCCCGGCTCCGCTCCCCCGTCTGCACCCGCCACAGCGCCGCGTAGAGCCCGCCGGCGCGCAGCAGCAGTTCGTCGTGGCTGCCGGCCTCGGCCACGCGGCCGTCCTCCAGCACCCAGATGCGGTCGGCGTCGCGCACCGTCGAGAGACGGTGGGCGATGACCACCGAGCTTCGGCCCCGCGTCACGCGGGCCAGGGAGCGCTGGATGGCCGCCTCCGTCTCGTTGTCCACCGCCGAGGTGGCCTCGTCCAAGATGAGGATGGCCGGGTCGCGCAGCAGGGCGCGGGCCAAGGCGAGGCGCTGGCGCTGGCCGCCCGAGAGCTTCTGGCCCCGTTCGCCAACCACCGTCTCGTAGCCCTGCGGCAAGGCCTCAATGAATTCCTCGGCCTCGGCCGCCGCCGCGGCGGCCTGGATCTGCGACAGCGTGGCATCCGGCCGACCGTAGGCGACGTTGTCTTTCACCGTGCCGTGGAAGAGGAAGACGTCCTGGCTGACGTATCCCATCGCCGAGCGCAAGGCGGCGTAGCGCAAGTCCCGCAGGTCGACGCCATCCAAGGTCACCCGGCCGCTGCGCGGGTCGTGGAAGCGCAGGAGCAGCTTTAGCAGGGTGGACTTCCCTGCCCCCGTGGCCCCGACGATGGCGTGCGTCTGGCCCGCCGGCACCCACAGGTCGATGCCGCGCAGCACGTCCGGCCCATCACCGTAGCCGAAGGAGACGCCCTCCAAGCGCAGTTCGCCCCGCAGGGGCGAGGGCAGGTCCCGCGCGCCCTCGCGCATCGTCGGCTTGAGGTCAAGGAGGCCCAGGATGCGATCGGTGGAGGCCATCGCCCGCTGGTACTGGTCCAGGGTGTCGCCAAGGGAGGTCATGGGCCAGAGCAGGCGCTGGGTCATGAAGACCAGCACCGAGTAGAGGCCCACCTCCAGGCGGCCCTGCAGCGCCATCCAGCCACCCACCACCAGGGTGCAGCTGAAGCCCGCCAGGATGAGCATGCGGATGAGCGGCACGAAGGCCGCCGAAATGCGGATGGCGTCGCGGTTGGCCAGCCGGTAGGCCTCGCTGGCCCGGGTCAGGCGAGCCGCCTCGCGGTCCTCGGCCGTAAAGGCCTTGATGGTGCTGATGCCGCCCAGGTTGGCCGTCAGCACCGCGCCCAGCTCGGCCACCGCCTCGCGCACGCGGGCATAGCGAGGCTGCAGGCGGCGCTGGAAACGCATGGAGCCCAGGACGATCAGGGGGATGGGCAGGAAGGCCAGGAGGGTCAGGAGCCAGGAGCTGGCGGCGAAGACCGCGCCCACAAGCACCACGTTCCAGAACACGTTGAGGATGCTGGCCGCCCCCGTGTCCAGGAAGCGCTCCAGCTGGTTGACGTCGTCGTTGAGGATGCTGCTGATGCCCCCCGAGCGCGTTTCCTCAAACCAGCTCAGCTCCAGGGTCTGCACATGCGCGTACACCTCCGTACGCAGGCCGTGCTCGATGCGCTGCGACAGGTTGCGCCAGGCCACCGCGCTCAGGTAGCCGAAGCTGGACTCCAGGATCCAGATCAGGGCGTTGAGCAGGGCGAGCACCACGATCTGGTCCCAGCGGTCCTCGATGCCGAAGCGGGTGGCCAGGAAGGAACGCTGCCCCCGCACCACCACGTCGATGACCACGCCGATCAGGATCTCCGGCGCCACGTCCATCACCTTGCCCAGGGTGGTGTACAAGGTGGCCAGCAGCACCCGGCCGCGCTCCGGCCGGGCGTAGGCCCAGAGCCGAGGCAGGCCGCGGCCGGGAGGGAGCGGTGTGCGAGGGGAAGCGTTGCTCATGGGCGGCCCGCGCCGCGGGCGGGGAGGAGGCGACGGGGGGGGGGGGGGCGGCCGACCAGCCCCTTCGGCGCACCCCCCGCCCGGAAGGCCAGGGGCCCGGGGCCCCCCACCACACCCCAGCGGCCCGCGGCGGGGCGCAGCCCCCCAGGCCCTCCCGTGCAGCCAGTGGCGAAGGTAGTCGCCCCCACAGCGGCCCTCCAGTGCGCTGAAGGTCGGCGATGCGGGTCTTGCTCATCCGCGGTGCGCCATCAGGTCGATGCCCCCAGCATCTCCCGTACCATCGGCACCACCCGCGAGGCGTAGAGCTCGATGGAGCGCAGCAGCCGTTCGTGGGGCAGGGTGCCGGCACTGTACTTCAGGTCGAAGCGTTGAATGCCCAGGCTGCGGATGGTGGCGGCCAGCTTGCGGGCCACGGTTTCAGGCGCGCCGAGGAAGAGCGCGCCCTCACGGATCTCGCGGCTGAACTCGGCGGCCGTGCCGGGCGGCCAGCCGCGTTCGGCGCCGATGCGGTCGCGCATCACGCGGTAATGGGGCCAGAACTGCTCTGCCGCCTCCTCGTCCGTGTCCGCCACATAGCCCGGCGAATGGACGGCCACCGGCAGGTCGGAATGCCCGAATTCGGCCAGGCTTCGACGGTAGAGGCTGACGAAGGGGGCGAAGCGGGCCGGCGCACCGCCGATGATGGCCAGGACCAGCGGCAGGCCGTGGCGGGCTGCGCGCAGCACCGATTCCGGACTGCCCCCCACGCCGATCCAGGTGCGCAGGCGGCCGCTCTCGGTGTGCGGGTAGACATTCTGGCCCGTCAACCCGGCCCGCAACTTGCCCTGCCAGGTCACCGGCCGCTCGTCCAGGAGCCGCATGAAGAGGTCCAGCTTCTCCTCGAAGAGCGCCTCGTACTGGTTGAGGTCATGACCGAAGAGGGGGAAGGACTCGGTGAAGGAGCCGCGGCCCAGGATGACCTCGGCCCGGCCCTCCGAGAGCGCGTCCACCGTGGCGAAGCGTTGGAAGACCCGCACCGGGTCGTCCGAGCTGAGCACTGTCACCGCGCTGCCCAGGCGGATGCGCTTCGTGACCGCCGCCAAGGCCGCCAGCACCACCTCCGGCGCCGAGATGGCGAAGTCCGCACGGTGGTGCTCACCCACGCCGAAGAAGTCCAGGCCCAGTTCATCGGCCAGGCGGCCTTCGGCCACCACATCGCGGATCACCTGGGCCTGGCTCAGCGGCCTGCCGTCCAGCCCCACGGTCACGTCACCGAAGGTATCCAGACCGAATTCAAGCTTCATGCGGATCGATCCTGTCGCGGGGTGGGGGCGGAGGGTACGTCTTGCGTTGGGCGCGGCTTCCGCCGCTTACAGCTCCGCCGACCGCTCCGCGATCAGCCCCTGCGTGCGGGCGATGAACGCCGCCACCGCTAGCCCGTTCTCCTGCTCGCCGGAGCGCTTGCGCAGGGCCACCTGGTCTGCCTCGATCTCGCGGTCACCCAGCACCAGCATGTAGGGCACCTTCAGCAGCTGCGCAGCACGGATCTTGGCGTTCATGCGCTCGCTGGAGAGGTCCGCCTTGGCGCGGATGCCGGCGGCCTTCAGGCGCGCCGTGAGGGCGGCGGCCGCCTCGAAGTGGCGGTCGGCGATGGGGATGACCCGCGCCTGCTCCGGGGCCAGCCACACCGGGAAGCGGCCGGCATAATGCTCGATCAGGTAGCCGATCAGCCGCTCATGGGTGGCCAGCGGCGCGCGGTGGATGCAGAGCGGCGTGACCTCCTGGTTATGCTCGTCCGTGTACACCAGGTCGAAGCGGCCCGGCTGGGCGAAGTCCACCTGGTTGGTGGCCAGGGTGAACTCCCGGCCGATGGCGCTCCAGATCTGCACGTCCACCTTGGGGCCATAGAAGGCGGCCTCGTCTTCCGCCTCGACAAAGGGAACGCCGCCGCGGGTGAGCACGTCGCGCACCATGGCCTCCGTCTTCAGCCACAGTTCCCGGTTGTCCACGTACTTCTTGCCGAGCCCTTCGGGGCTGTGCTTGGACAGGCGCATCACGTAGCGCTCGATGCCGAAGAGCTCGAAGTAGCGACGGTACATCTCTACAACGGCGATGAACTCCGCCTCGAACTGCGCCTCGGTGCAATAGATATGCGCGTCGTTCATCTGCAAGGAGCGCACCCGCTGCAGACCGATGAGGGCCCCCGAATCCTCGAAGCGGTAGCAGGTGCCGTACTCCGCCAGACGCAGGGGCAGGTCGCGATAACTGCGCTGCTCGGCGGCGAAGATCTTGTGGTGGAACGGGCAGTTCATGGGCTTGACGTAGTAGCGCAGGCCCTCCATCTCCATCGGGGGGTACATGCTCGCCGCGTAGTAGGGCAGATGCCCCGAATGGAGGAAGAGCGCCTCCTTGGCCAGATGCGGCGTGCGCACCCGCAGGTAGCCCGCCTTCTCCTCCTCGTCCTTGGCCAACCGCTCGATCTCTTCGATCATGATCGCCCCGTTGGGCAGCCACAGCGGCAGACCGGGCCCGATCTCATCGTCGAAGGCGAAGATGGACAGTTCGCGGCCGAGCTTGCGGTGGTCGCGGGCCTTGGCCTCCTCCAGCATGTGCAGGTGGTCCGCCAGCTCCTGGGCCGACAGCCAGGCCGTGGCGTAGATGCGCTGCAGCTGCGGGTTCTTCTCGCTGCCGCGCCAGTAGGCGCCGGCCACGCTCAGCAGCTTGAAGCCGTCAGCCGGGATCTCCTTGGTGCTGGCCACATGCGGCCCACGGCAAAGGTCTTCAAAGCGATCCTGGCGGTAGGTGCTGATGACCGGCGCCTCGCCCGTGGGCTGCCCGTACTCGTCCACGCCGCCGGAAGCCAACCCGGCGATCAGCTCCAGCTTGTAGGGCTGGTCCTTGAACAAGTCCCGCGCCTCGTCGGCGCTCACCGCCTTGTAATGGAAGGCGTGCCCCTCGGCGATGATCCGCCGCATGCGCTCCTCGATGGCCTCGAGGTCCTCGCCGCTGAAGCTCTTCACCTTGCCGTCGGCATCCCGGCCCAGGTCGAAGTCGTAGTAGAAGCCGTTCTCGATGGGCGGGCCGATGGCAACCTTGGCCTCCGGGTAGATCTCGAGGACGGCTTGGGCCATGACATGGGCGGCGCTGTGGCGGACGCGGTACAGCAGATCGGCATCGGGGACGGCGGGGGCGGACATCGGAGGCTCCTTGACAGGATCGGACCGGTCGCATGGGACCGATCCCTAGATTCTAGCGACTTGCCGACGTCGACCGCAAAGATGTCCGCCGAGGATCCGTCGGGCGCTCCTCGGCGCCGATGGCGTTGCCGTCCGCCTCGCGGCGATTGACAAGCCCGCGCCGTCCCGCCATCATCCCGCCCCCATGCCCCCATCCGCTGCCGATGCCTCCCGCCACGCATCCCTTCCTCCCCTGCCGGTCCTCATGCTCTCGCGGGCGCTGCGCATCGGCGCCTACCAGCGCAAGGCGGAGCTGATGGCCGAGGATCGCCGGCTTGATCTGACGGTCGTCGTGCCTGAACGTTGGCGGGAGGAAGGACGGGAAGTTCCACTGGAGCGCGCCCACCTGCGCGGTTATCGCTTCGTCGCGACGCGCTTACGCTGGCCCGGCAGCTTCCACCTGCACCATTACCCTGAATTGGGAGCGCTCCTCGACCAGCTGCAGCCGGCCCTCCTGCATGTGGACGAAGAACCCTACAACCTGGCCACCTTCCTGGCCGTCCGCGCCGCGCGCCGCCGCGGCATCGGCACCCTGTTCTTCAGCTGGCAGAACCTCAGGCGCCGCTATCCGCCGCCCTTCAGCTGGATGGAGCGCTTTGTCCACGGCCATGCCGACGGCGCCATCGCCGGCAGCCTCGGAGCGGCGGCGGCGCTGCGCGCCAAGGGCTACCAGGGCCCTCTTTGGGTCCTGCCGCAGTTCGGCGTGGACGCCGACGCCTTCCGACCACCCACTGAGCCGGACGCGCGGCTGAACAGCGGTCGGAGAGATCCCCTGGTCATCGGCTACGCCGGACGGCTGGTGGCGGCCAAGGGGGTGGACCTGCTGCTGCAGGCCGTGGCCCTGAGCGGCCGACCCTGGCGCCTGGCGGTCGTCGGCGTCGGGCCGGAAGAGGCCACCCTCCACCGCCTCGCTGCCGAGCTCGGACTCGCCGATCGCCTGGACCTGCGGCCCTGGTTGCCGTCCACCGACATGCCGGGCTTCTACCAGGGCATCGATGTCCTGGTCCTCCCCAGCCGTACGACCCCTTCCTGGAAGGAACAGTTCGGTCGGGTGCTGATCGAGGCCATGGCCTCAGGCGCCGTCTGCGTCGGCTCGGATTCCGGCGAGATCCCGGAGGTCATCGGCGACGCCGGCCTCATCTTCCCCGAGGGCGATGCCGGGGCCCTGGCGGATGCCTTGCGGCGGCTGGAGGATCCGGTCTTGCGGGCGCGCCTTGCCCAGGCCGGGCGGCAGCGGGTCCTGGCGCAGTACACCATGCGCCATGTGGCCGAGGAAACGGTGCGGATCTACGGCGCGATGGCCGGGCTGGAAGACTGGAGCGCGGAGGACGGCGAAGCGCCCGCTTGATCCGGGCCCGGAAAACAACAGGCCCCACCTAACGGTGGGGCCTGTCCATGGATCGTGTATGGATCGCTAGCGAACTGCTCGCCGTCAGGGCGTGGGCTGCGGCTCCGGGGGGCCGGGCTCAGCAGGCGCCGGTTCGGCGGGCGCTGGCTCAGCAGGCGCCGGCTCGGCAGGCGCCGGCTCGGCCGGACCGGGCTCCGCTCCGACACCGGGCTCCTCGGCGCCCGTCGGACCGGGAATCTCACATTCCGGGCCCACGCATTCCGTCGGCTCGGGCGTCGGCACCGGAGGGGCTTCCACGTCTTCCTCGTCGTCCTCGTTGCCATCCGTGGCGGCGCTGCGCACCGAGATGCCCAGCACGCTGGCCTGCTCCTTGCCGTCTTTGCCCACCCAGCTGAAGCGGTAGTTGCGCGGCTCGGTCAAGCAGACCTGCTGGCTGCCCGTGACCGGCACGTCATTGCCGTCCAAGGTGGCGAAGAAGGCATCCGCCGCGTTCCAGCGGAGCGTGGTGCAGGCGCCGGCATCCACCACCATGGCGTCGGCGCCGAAGCTGGCGGCCACCGGGGCCACGGGGGCCACGGCGGGCTGCGAGACGGCCAGCGGCTGCGCCGCCGCCTTGGCGGCCGGCAGCGTGGCCATGGGGCCGGTGGCCGTGCCGGCCTCCGCATCTTTGAACCAGGCGCCAAGCTTCTCGGCGGGCAGGTCCACCTGGCCGAGCAGCTTGCCGGCGGCGTCGAAGGCCGCGGCCTGTCCGGCCTTCAGGGTCACGGCCTCCGCCGCGCCGGAAGCGCTGGAGGCGCTGGCCACCGGCGCCGGCTTGCCCAGCGACACGGCGCCCTTGTCCACGGCCACCCAGACCGGAGCGCCGGCCTTTGCGGCCAGGCTGAGCACGAAGCTGCTCGTCGGCTCGGCGGCGCTGACCAGCAGCTGCCCGGCGGTCACCTTCACCGTCGCGGCGTTGCCCAAAGTGAAACGCGCCGTGCCGGCTTCCTGCAGCAAGGACAGGGTACCCGCCACCGGATCCACCGACTGGACGGTCAGCGAAGCGCCGCCCAGGAGGTTCCCGGCGAGCAATTCAGACGCCTGCGCATCGGACCAGCTGAACGCGGCGCGACTGGCGGCGTCGACCGCGACCATCGCGCCGGCGTCCAGGTCCACCGTCTCGGCGTCGGCGAGCGTGCGGGCTTCGACATTGGGCGCGGCAACCGTGACGCCGTCGCCCGCGGCCACCAGCCGCGGCCCGGAGGGCAGCGGCGACTGCTCCTTGGCATCGATGACCGGTGCCGGTTCCGGGGCGACGACGACTGCCTCGGGCGGCGGGACCTGGGACTGCGTCCCGGCGCAGCCGACCAGCGGCAGCAAACCAAAGGCCAAGGCGGCCGCGGACAGCAGGATGGGAGACTGCAGGCGCATGACGCGCTCCCTTCTCGGTAACGGGCCTGGACCCGACAAGGCGTCCTGGCATGGCGATCGGCTACAGGGAAGGCATCACCCACATGGAGCGCCGTCAGGCTGCGCGATCGCGCTAACGGCCACCCCTGGGCGATGACGCCTCCCTTGTATTGTATCCTAATTGGGTCCGGGCACGCAAAGCCGGTCAGGACGAACACAGCAGACCGAAAGCGTGCGCTCCGCGGACGTCCCCGGCGCCGAAACCGCCCGGACCACGGTCCGAAAGGTGCCCGGTATGGCTGGTGTTCGTCCTGCAGTCCCCCGCCGCGGTGGTCTCAGGGCTTGGGCGTGCCGCCCACCGGCGGCGGTGCGGTGGCTGCCGCTTCCGTGCCCGACACCGCCTGGGTGCCCTCGGCGCCGCTCAGCGCCGCGCCCAGATCCTGGCTGCCGACGGGACTGCCGGCGCTTTGGCTCAGGTCTACCGCTGCGAGCGAGCCGGCGATCTCCTGCAGCTGCGCAGCCGTGAGCTGGTTCGAACGCAGCTCGAACTGCACGCCATCGCGTTCGAAGACCAACAGCCGCTGCTCGCCGACAGTCTCGGCGCGCGCCGCCACATCGCCGATCTTGGTGTTGGCCTCGCCTCCCAGGTCGTCACGGGCCATCGACTGCACCAGGATCAAGCTGCCTCCGCCGCTCAGGTCGAAGATCTGACGCACCGCCGGCAGGGCTTCGTTCTCGATGCCCTCAATCTTCTCGATGAGGTGCACCACCGACCGCGCCGAGTCCTTGGGCAGCATCTTGGGCTCCAGCAAGGCGAACGGTACGCCGGCAGCGGCCTCTTTCAGGGCCACGGTCCGCCGCCGGCCCTTCTCCAGCAGGTTCATCTCGCGCGGTGCCACCGTCGGCACCGCGGCGCTGCCATCGGCGACCGGCGCCGCAGCCGGCGCCTCCGGGCTACCGGAGGCCGGAACGTCGCCCGCGGGGGCGGGGGTGAGGTCGGTCTTGCAGCCGGACAAGGTCAAGCCGGCCAATACAACCAGGGCCGGCCACGCCAACACATGCTTCATGGTTCTGCTCTCCTCTTTGGGGGACGGTCAGGGGAAGGCGCATCGACGGCGCAGGCCTGCCTGGCAGCGGAAGGCCACCGGTCGATGGACCGCGGTGAACGGTTTCAGTCGCGCCGGAACTGCAGGGGGCGCGGCGGCTCGAAGGCGTCATCGATCTCTTCATCGAGCGCCGCCTCCCAACCGCCGTCATCGTCGGCGGAGATCTCCGCCTGCGGGCGCGGCGCGACCACATCCAGGCGCTGATGGGGTGTGAGGGCCAGCACCAGGCCGCGCAAGCTGGGATGCGCCGCGCCATCCTGCGGCTCGGCGTCGATCACCTCGATGTCCAGCCACAGCTCGGCCGTCTCCAGGCGCAGGCGGCGGCCGGGGGTCGCCGGCATCAGGCGCCGGTCGGCGAGCCGCGCCCTGAGCACCGGATCCTGATAGGCTTGCGTGGTGATGAAGGTGACGGTGGGGGTCTTGCGGGTCTGGTCCACGTCGTCGCGGTCGGCAAACCAGAGGTCGATGGTGTTGACGCCGCCGATGGGCTGCGCCAGAAGTCCGGCCCCACCGACCAAGGCGCCGCGCGAACCGTAGACCAGCCAGGTGAGGATGGACTGGGTGTCGCCCTCCAGATAGCGAGCGTCCACGGTCTGGTCGATCTCGATGCGATTCGGGCGCCAGGCGGGCGCCTGGCGCGAGGGGGCCGCGCGGGACACTGCGCCGCCCAGAGCGGGCAGGGCCGCCGTGGCCTGGCTGGGTATCGCCGGCATGCCCTGGGTGCGGGCCAGCGGATCGAAGCGCATAGGGGCCGCCCCACCCGCGCCGGGCGCACCGCCGGAACTGGGCCGCAGGTCGTCTCCCAGCCCTGGCAGCGAGACGTTCGGCGCGGTCAGACCGCGGCTTCCGGGCAGGCTCGCGCCCAGCCGCCGCGCCGCGGCGTCGCGCGTCCGGGCGAGCACCATGCTGCCGGCCAGGAAGACCAACCCGGCCAGGGCACCAACGGCCACGGCCAGGGCCAGGATGCGCAGGAGGTCCTGGGCACTCACGGCGGCGGCCCCCGCGTCAGCGGCTGGAGCGGCTGGGGCGGCCGCGACGTCTGCCGGGGCGCCGCTGGAGCCGGCTTCCGCCGCCGCATCCAAAACGCCGCCGGCGCGGAGGTTCTCGGACAACTGGCGCACGTTGGCATGCTCGTTGGCCGTGCGTGCCTCGTCGGCCTGCAGGGCTTCGAATTCGGTGATCAGGGTCGCGGCGTCCATGGAAGCCAGCCGTTCGGCGGCCTTGTCCAGCTGTCCGTTGCCCTGATAGTCGTTGGCCACCAGCTGCACCCAGTCAGCGCGCAGATCCTGGCGCAGATGGTAGGGCTGCGCCTCGCTCCAGCTCACCGGGAACAACCACCAGCCCAGCACCCACCAACCCAGCAGCAGCCCGACCACAAAGGTCAGGAGCGTCGCCGCGCGCGGGTTGTCCTCCAGCCAGGCCCCGCTCAAGGGCCGCGGCGCTTCGGCTTCCATCGCCGTGGTCGATTCTGAATCCATCATGGGGGCACCTCCGCGAGCCGGTCGGCTCTGCTCAGACCTGCACGGCCAAGGGCAGGACGGACGGACGGGCCACGCGCGTCAACAGCTCGGCGCCGTTGTCCCGCAGCAGCACCATGTCCTCGACGCGCACGCCAAATCGGCCGGGAAGGTAGATGCCCGGTTCGACCGTGACCACGGCGCCCGCTGGCAGCACCACGTCGTCGGCCAGGGCGCTCAGCCGTGGGCCTTCGTGGACGGCCAGGCCGACGCCATGTCCCAGGCTGTGGCCGAATTGGTCGCCATAGCCGGCGGCCACGATCAGGTCCCGCGCCAGGGCGTCGCCGGCCTTGCCGGTCATGCCCGGAATCAAACCCTCGACCGCGGCACGGTTGGCGGCATCGACGATCGCGAAGACCCGGTCATAATCCGAATCCGCCGCCGGCCCCAGAGAAAAGGTGCGGGTGAGATCGCTGCAGTAGCCGTCCACGACGCAGCCCATGTCGACGACGATGGGCTCCCCCTCGCCGATGATACGCCCGGAGGCCCGGTGATGCGGCAGGGCGCCGTTCTCGCCGGCGGCCACGATGATGTCGAACGCCAAGGCGTCAGCGCCCCGTTCACGCATGAAGACCTCCAGCTGCCAGGCCAGGTTCCGCTCGCTCATACCCGGCCGGGCCACGCGGTAGGCCTCCTCCATCGCCAGGTCCGCCAGGTCCACCGCTCGGCGGATCTGCGCGACCTCGGCCGCGGACTTGCGCGTGCGAAGATCGCTCGCCAGACCGATGACGGGCTTCCAGGCGACGCCGGGGAGCTTCTCCTGCATCTTCCGCAAGCCTTCGACCGTCACGTGCTCAGGTTCGAAGCCCAACGCGGCGATCCCTCGCTCTTTCAGGATCTCCGCCAGGCGGGGGTAGGGCTGGTAGCCCACCCGCTCCAATTGGAGGTCCGGCGCCTCGCGGGGCACCTGCTCGTAATAGCGCGAATCCACGAGCAGATGCAGGCGGTCGCCAAGCACCAGCAGGAGGCCGGCGCTGCCGGTGAAGCCCGTCAGGTAGCGGCGGTTGCAGGGCTCGGTAATCAAGAGCGCGGACAGGTCGGCCTGGGCCATGGCCTCGCGCAGACCCGCGATACGGCCTCGGGTGTCGTTCATCGCTCGCCTCGTCGTCGCCATGGGTCAGCGAAAGGTCGCGGCGCAGGCAGCCCGCAGCCGAGTGTCGACCGCCGCGGTCGGAAATGCTGGCAATGGCGCAATGCTATCACAACTCCGCATGGCAAGCGGGCAGGGCCGCATCCGGCTCAGGACCCAGGCTCGTCCGGCGAGTCCTTCACCGCGCCGATGCTGGCGCCCAGCGACTCGACGGCGAAGCGCACCAGCGGATCCTGCCCGGCCTGCTCCGCCTTGCTGCGCGGCCGGCTGGCCTGCTCCTCGTCGCTGGCGGACACCACCAGGCAGCGCAGCTGCAGCGAGCGTTGCCAGACCTGCTTCATGGCCGCGGTGATCACCTGCGCCTTGTCGTCCTGGCCGGCGCGCTTGGCGTGGAAGGGGTAGAAGAAGCCCAGGCTGAGCACGGCGCCCTCCACCGCCACCGGACGGGCGTCCTTGAGCAGGGCGGCGAGGTTGCGATCGCGCAACTCCACCGCGGCGAGCACCGCCGGCCAGCCTTCCCGCAGCTGCGCGAGCAGTTCGGCGTCGCCAGGCGAGGGGATCGGCGCGGCATCGCCGGCGGCGGGCTGCCCGGCGACCTCCACCGCGGGATCGGCGGCTACGTCCGGCGGTGGCGCGGCAGCCGCGCGCGTCGTCGCGGCGCCGCGAGCCGGTGGCGTCGCGGAAGGCGGCTTCGGGTCGCGCGCATCGGCGGCAGTCGGACCGGCGGCAGACGGACCGGCGGCAGTCGGACCAGCGGCGGTAGCTGCGGTACGGGTTGCGACAACCGGGGCGGTCAGGGCCAGGATGGACTCGACCAGCGCCAGTTCGAGCGGCAGGCCGGGAAGCGCCCGGTTGGCCGCCGGCGCCGCGGCGTTGAAGCGGTGGATGATGGGCACCAGCTGCGGAGCCGGCAGGCGCTCGGCCTGGCCGCGCAACCGCTCCAGATGTTCGGCCGGCAGGTCCAGGGCCGCGGGATCCAACCCGGTCTGCAAGAGGAGCATGGCCCGCAACTGGTCCAGCAGACGATCCAGGAGCTGCTTGGCGTCGGCGCCGCGGTCCAGGGAGGCATTGATCTGGCGCAAACCGGCTGCCGCGTCACCGTCGATCATGGCATCGATCAACACCGCGACCGCTTCGTCGGGCGGCGTGCCCAGCACCTCGCGCACGGCTTCGAGGGTGACCGGCTCGCCGGTGGCCAGCAGCTGGTCCAGGAGGCTCTCGGCGTCGCGCAAGGATCCCGTGCCAGAGCGGGCGATCAGGTCCAGCGCCGCCCGATCCGGGGTGGCGCCTTCGGCCTCGCACATCATGGCCAGCTTGCCGCTGGCCTGCGCCAGGCTCACGCGGCGCAAGTCGTGGCGCTGGCAGCGCGACAGGATGGTCTGGGGGATCTTGTGGGGCTCGGTGGTGGCCAGGATGAAGAGGGCATGCGCCGGCGGCTCCTCAAGGGTCTTGAGGAGGGCGTTGAAGGCCGCCGTCGAAAGCATGTGCACTTCGTCGATGATGTAGACCTTGTAGCGCGCCTCATTGGGCGAGAAGCCGATCTTCTCCCGCAGATCGCGCACGTCATCCACGCCGGTGTTGCTGGCCGCGTCGATCTCCATCACATCCAGGCAGCGCCCGGCGGTGATGGCCGCGCAGATGGAACAGGCATTGCAGGGCCGATCGGCGGGATCAGGAGCCAGGCAGCAGGCGGCCTTGGCCAGAATGCGTGCGACGGTCGTCTTGCCTGTGCCCCGCGGGCCGGTGAAGAGGTAGGCATGCGCCAGACGCCCGGTGCGCAAGGCGTTCTTCAGGGTCTGGGTCACATGGGGCTGACCCAATACGTCCTCGAACTGTTGCGGGCGCCAACGGCGGTACAGGGCTTGGGTATCCATGGCCGTCATTCTAATACCATTCAGGGGCATTCGCCCGCCGCGGGCACCTGCGTCCGCACGAGAACCTCTTCGTAGCCGGCGTCGGTGAGCAGGATGCGCACGGCCAGCGCCGCCCGCTCGTTGGCGGCGTTGAGCACGCCGGCCTCGCAGGCCCCACGCCAGATCTGCTCCAGGGCGGACCGTTCGGCCTGGCCCTGCAGGCTGGGGTCCATAGGCCCCAGGAGGCTGCGCCGCTGGTCGTAGACGTAGGAGCGCTCCACGTCCAGCTTCTTGTCCAGGATGCGCGGCGCGGGCAGGCGCACGGTCAGCCGGCCGTCGGCCACGCTGAAGTCCGCCTCCGTCAGCTCGCCGAGATCGATGCCGCCACGCACCTGGCCGATGCCCACGTAGAGCAGCTCGGTGCTGCCCACGGTCAGTCCGCCCAGCTGGCGGTCCTGCTTGACGGTGACGACGGTCTGCAGGTCGTGCACCGCGGTCGTCAGCTCGCTGACGCCCCTGAGACGCAGGGCCATCGCCGCGCCGGGCATGACGGCGGCGGTGGCGGTGGCGGCGGGCGCCAGCCTGATCAGCTGCGTGGGATGGTCCAGCAGACCGGTCATCCGCCGGTACAGGCCAAGGCCGCCATAGGCCAGGGTAGCCAGAAAAAGCGCAAGCCCCAGGAGCAGGGCGATCTTGGCCAGGCGCAGGCCGTCCGATCCCCGTCGGTCCGATCCCCGCCCAGCGGATGCCTGCCCACCCGCCGATCCGTCGCCCTGCATGATCGGCCGCCTACATCATGACCGAGTAGCCGCCGTCGACCACCACCACCTGGCCGACGATCATCGACGCGTCAGCCGAACAGAGGAAGGCCACGACGCCCGCCAGGTCCGGCGGGGTGATGATGCGTCCGGCCGGGGTGCGCTCGCGGCTGTAGGAAAGCATCTGGTCGGCGCGCTCGAAATGCTTGAGGGCCCCAGTGTCGGCCACGCCGCCGGAGACGGCGTTGACGATAATGCCCTCGGGGGCCAGTTCGGCGCCCATGTAGCGGGTCAGGGCCTCCAGGGCGGCCTTGGAGGCGCCGATGACGACGTATTCGGGCATGCAGCGGACGCTGCCCAGACTGCTGATGTTCACCACCCGGCCGCCGCCCCGCTCGCGCATCATGGGCACGCAGGCCTGGGTCAGGAAGAGGGCGGCGCGGGCGTTGATGTCCATGGTCCAGTCCCAGCCCTTGACCTTCTGCTGCATCACGGGCCGGATATAGCCGGAGGCCGCATTGTTGACCAGGATGTCCACCCCCCCGAAGGCCTCGCGCGCGGCCTCCGCCAGCCGCTGGATATCCTCCGGATCGCCGACATTGGCCTTGACGATCTCGGCCCGCCGGCCCAGGGCCCGGATCTCCGCCGCGGTGCTTTCGGCGGGCTCGCGGTTGCGCACGTAATTGACCACGACGTCGGCGCCCTCCCCGGCCAGGCGCAGGGCGATGGCACGACCGAAGCCGCGACCGGAGCCGGTGACGAGGGCGATCTTATCGGCGAAACGCACGGTGGGGGCCTCCTGGGATAAAGAGCTCGGTTGTCCGAAGCCCCGATGATAGCCCAAAGACGGCATCCGGGAACGGCGACGGCGGAGCCGGGACGTCCCGGCTCCGCCGTCGTTCGACCTCGTCCTGCGCTCCGCCGGGCGCTACTGCGCCCGCAGCACCCGCGGCAGGAAGATGCGGTGCGCCAGGGGCGCCACCAGGTTCGGCACATCCACCCCGTCGGCCTGCACCTTATAGGCGCCGCCCTCGTCGGTGGTCGCTCCGGCCGCGGCCACGCCCACCCGGCCCTCGGTCACCGAGACCAGGCGCAGCTTCACCCGGCCCACCGTCACCGGCTGCGCGGCGCTGACGCCCACGGGCGCCCAGCCGCCGATCCGCAGTTGGCCGCCCTCGACCGAGCTGCCCAGCAGCATGCCGCCCGGCAGCCCGGTGCCGGCTTGGGCGGAGACCAGGGTCGCGCCCGCCGGCAGGTCCAGGAGCGCCTCCCAGGAACCCAGGTTGCCGCCGCTCTGCAGGCGGATGTCGACCGTCACCTCCTGGCCCTGGACGCCGCTGGCGACCAGGCTCAGTTGGGCCGTCCCCGCGTCGGCGGCCAAGGGCGGCACCTGCTCGCCGCAGGCCAGGTCCTTGCGCGCCCGGCCGGCGGCCGTGGCCACATCGCGCGCCGAGACCCGCCCATCGCCGGTCAGGTCGCGCCCGCTGCCCGCCAGCCAGTCGGCGGCCACCAAGCGGGCGTCGAAGTCTGTCAGGCGGCAGTCGCGGTCCTGATCGCCCGTGAGGATCGGCCTCGCCGCCACGCGGTCCGCGGCGATCAGCAGCTGCTGCGAATCCGAACGGCCCCAGACGTCCGGGCGGTACATGGCGTAGGCCTCCGCGGGGCGGGCGCTGAAGGTGCCGGGCGTGATCGCCCGCGCCGTGTACTGGAAGCGGTGCTCGCCGGCCGGCAGCTGGGTGCTGAAGAAGCTGACCTTGTCGTCGCGGATCTCCTTGCGTTCGTAGCGGTACCACCACCACCAGGGCCAGCCCTTGCCCGGGCGATCATCCGGCGGGCGCTGCGTCTCTGTGTCCAGGTTCTCGTTGAGGGCCTCCAGACCGGCCGGCAGCTTGTCCTCGATGATGAGGTAGCTGGCCGCATCGTCCAAGGTCAGGTTCAGCTCGACGCTGACCAGGTCCCCCACATGCCAACCGTTCTCGTCGGAGCGGCCCACGAGGGGTTCATAGCTGCGTTCGATCTGAATTCCCTGGCCGATGGCCTTGGCGGCGGCGAAGCTGGGATGGTAGAGGGCCATGCGGCCCAACACCGTGTAGTACAGGGTGCCGCGGCCTTCCTTGACCAGGTTGAGGACATGCGTCCCGGCATCCAGGCCCGCGCCCTTCAGAATGACGCTCGGGATGGCCTTGGCCACGTTGGAGCGGTCCACCTGGCCCTGGGCCACGACCTGGCCGTCCAGTTCGGCGCGCCAGTTGTAGGCGGCGTCCAACTCGCCGGAACTGACGATGAAATCCGTCAGCCCCATGATGCTGAAGGCCGTAGCCTGGGTGCTCGACCAGCCGTAGCCCTGCTTGTGCTCCAAGAGCCAGCGGGCCGCCTTGGGCGCCAGCGGGTCGTTGGGCCGCAGGGTGGCCAGAGCCTCCAAAGCCAGGGCCGTGCTCTTGTCACCCGAACTCATGGCGTACCAGTAATACCAGGGCCAGCGCTCGCCGCTGCCCAGGTCCAGGGGCCACCAGGCGGTGGTCGCGCTGGTCCTGGCGCGGGCGACCAGGCTGTCCAGCGCCTTGTCGGAATCGGCGGTGCGGCCACCCGCGGCGAGGGCCAGGGTGAGGCTACCCAGGGCGAAGCTGTCCAGCTTGTCGCGGCCGGCCAGCAGCTGGTCGGCCAGGGCGGCGTCGAGCTTGCCGCCGCGCGCCAACACCCACAGGGCGTAGGCCTGGATGTTGGGCTCCGGCGCCTGCGCCGAATCCGGCTTCTCCGGCAGCTGGATGGGCGCGTTGATGTTGGCTTCCAGCCAGGCGACACCGCGGTTCATGACCTGTGGGTCCACCGCGAAACCCGCCTCTTCCACCAACTGCAGGCCGTGCAGCACATAGGCGGTGGTGTAGAGGTTGCCTGTCGAGCCGTACCACCAGCCCCAACCGCCGTCGGTGTTCTGGAAGCCGTAGAGCTTCTGCAGGCCCACGGCCATGTACTCCGGCAGCTTCGCCAGCAGTTCGGGATCGTCCAACTGAACCGCCTTCGCCAGGCGGCCGATCACGGCGTTGGGCAGCACCCGGCTCATCGTCTGCTCCACGCAGCCGTAGGGATAGCCGATCAGGTCCTCGATGCCGTCCAAGACCCCCAGGGCAGCGCTGGGCGCCAGGCGGATCTCCACGCTCGATTCGTCGGGAATGGCGTTGTAGGGGATGGCGAAGGTCTCGTAGGCCTGGCTGTCGACGGCACCGGCGGCCACGAAGCGCTCCGGCACCGAGAAGGCCTGCACCTTGAAGGGCAGCTCCACCGCGTCGCCACCGGCTGCGGTGTCCATCCGCGCCGACACCAGCTCCTGGCCGATCTTGGAGGCCACGACACTCCAGCGGGCCGCCCGCAACTGACCCTTGGGCAGGTCCAGCTCCCGCACACCGGCATCCAGCTGCACCAGGCCCGGCGCCTCCAGGGAGAGGGTCGCCTTCAGGCCCGCGGCATCCAGATCGTTGCGCGCCAGCAGGTCCAGGGCAAACTGGTCACCCTGCACCGCGAAGCGCGGCAGGGCGGCGTCCACGGAAAGGTCCTTGGCCACCAGCACCTCGGCCCGGCCTTCACCCACATGGGTGTCGACGGTGATGGCCCGGGCGATGGCCACCCAGGTGGTCAGGTTGTCCGGCAGCTTGATGGTCACGGTGACCCTGCCGTCAGCGCCCGTCTCCAGGATGGGGTTCCAGTAGGCCGTGTCGCGGAAGTCCTTGCGCGGCACCACCGTGGGCTGCTGGTCGGCGCTCTTGTCCTGGCCCGGATTCGCCGGTGCCGGCGTGCCGCCACCCGGACCGCCCGCGTCCTCCCGCCCACGCTCGGCCGTGTAGCCGGGCCGGGTGCTGTCGAAGGTGGCCACCGAATGCGGCCAGTTGGTCCAGAAGGCGTCGAAGAGCGGACCCGAAGGATCCTTGGCCAGCGCCAGCACGGCCTTGTCGGCCAGGGCCAGCGACAGCTGCGCCCGCACCGGCCGGCCGGCGGCGTCCAGCACCCGCACGGTGAACGTGGTCTCGTCGCCGGGGCCTAGCCTGGCCGCGCCCGGCAGCACCTCCACCTTCAGCCGCCTGTCGTCCGCCGGTACCGTCAGGTCCAGCTGCGCGCTGAGCAGCTCGCCCTCCTTGCCGGACCAACCCTGGCTACCCGGACGCCACAGGTGGACCCGCACACGGACGTTGGGGGCGTACTCCGGCTTGATGAGCAGCTCGAAGGGCGTGGCGCCAGACACCGGCACCACCCGTTCCTCGTAGACCTCGTCGCGCTCGATGCTGATCAGGGCGGTGGTGGTCACCGGTGACTTGATCAGGATGCTCGCCTTGTCGCCCGGCGCGTAGCTGGCCTTGTCGGCCGAGAGCTCCAGGCCGCCCCACCAATACCAGGGGCGACCACCCTCCCAGACCCAGGCATAGCTCCAGGCCGTCACCTGCCGACCGGCGTCGTCCAGGGCCAGCGCCTCGAAGCTGAACCAGCCGGTTCCCAGGCCGTCCACGGTCAAGATGGCCGTGCCGTCAGCGCCGGTGGTCACCGTCTTCGTCTCGACGATGCGCTCGCCGCTCTGCTCGTAGACCTTGCGGTTCACGGTGATCTTGCGGCCGGCCACGGGCCGGCCGTCATGCCCCGTCGTCCGCAGGGTAAATCGGGCGCTCTCGCCGCGCTCGATGCCGTAGCGATCCGACTCCATGGTCAGGCTGAAGTCCGCCGGATGGACCATCACCGCCGTGCTGGCCGTGACCGGCCGGCGGCTGGCATCCGTCACCTCGGCCTCGAAGCTGAAGGTCTCGCCATAGCTGCCTACCGCATCGAAGGTCACCGGCGTCTGCCAGCGGCCCTTGTCGTCGAGCTTGCCGGTGAGGGTCTGCACGGGCTGGTTGCCGCTGCCCGGCCACCACCAACCGCGGTAGACGCGGAGCACCGCGTCGGCGCCGGCCACCGGCTGACCGTAGTAGTAGTCGGCTGCCACGGTGACCAGGCTCGTCTCGCCGCTGACGGCCCAGGGGCGCGCGGTGCTGACGATCACCTCGAAGTCCGGCTTGACGTAGGCCTCGACCTTGATCGGCAGGCTGATGGTCCGGCCCTCTACATGGGCCTCCATCTGCCAGTTGCCCGTGGCCACCTCGTCACCCAGGGCCAATTCGCCATGAACCGAACCGAAGGCGTCGACGGCAGGTGTATGCGTGGCGATCAAGTTGTTGCGCGCATCGCGGAAAGTGATGCTGATCGGGGTGCTGGGCGCCAGGACGGCCAGGCCGTCCCCTTCGCCGCTGAAGCGCCGGAAACTGCCCTTGTAATGAATGGTGTCCCCCGGCTTGAAGATGGGGCGGTCGGTGTGCAGGTGACCCGTGACCGAGGAACCAGCCCCGCCGCCACCGCCGCCGAACCGGCCACCATCCTCCATCCACGGACCGCGCCACCACCAGTAGTCGGAGGACCAGCGCGAATCCAGGCCCACCAGCGTGGTCTCGGCGGCGGTGCCGGCCACCAGGAAGGCAGCCTTGCCGATCCCACCGTCGAAGCGGGCGATGCCGTCGCTGTCGGCGTTGCTGAAGGCCAGCTCCGTCCCGGTGGCGTCGACCACCGCGGTGCGGATGCCCGCCTGCGGTTGGCTGTTGAGCACATGGCTGGTCCAGGCGCTCAAGCCTTGCCGCCCCTGCTTGCCGACGATGGCCAGATCGCTGTAGATGAGCAGCACCTGCGCGCGGCCCATGATGGGATGGCTGGCCTCGACCACGTACAGGCCCGGCGCGGTGCCCTTCGGCAGCCCGACCCCCTTCAGCCCTTCGCTGTTGTCCACCTTGGCCCGCCAACGCGCCGCCTCAGTCAGGCCCTTCAGGTCGATGGCCTGGCTCTCGTCCGTCAGTTTGCCGTAGCGCTGCACGAAGCCGGGCACGTCCACGGCATACAGGGCGAAGTCAGCGGTGAAGCGGGGATAGTCGGCCTGGATGCCCAGACCATGGCTTCCGGAAGGCGCTAGCAGCTGGACGGTGGGGCTCCAGCCGAAACGAAGTTGTCCCTGCGCCGCGCTGGTGGTGAAGGACCACCGCAATGGCTGGGTCAGCAGAGCCCGGCCCTGGGCATCCTTCGCCCCCGTGCCGAGCTCGGCCGCAAACCGGCTCTTGGCGGTCAGGGGCTCCTCAGGACGGTACTCCATGTAGGAACGCTGGTCCCATACCTGCCAATGGAATTTGCCGGGCTGAGCCGGGCTGAGGGTGAAGGACTGCTCCACCGAAGCCTGCTCAACAAGCCGGTCGAAGGTCAGGGCGATGGTCGTGCCGGGCCAGACCTCGGTCTGCCCGTCCTGGGGCATGATGCCGACGACCGGGCCGCGCTGGGCGTGAGCTGCCGCGGCGCCCAGCAGCAGGACCGCCAGGGCCAGCAGGGCCGCCGCGCGGCCGCTCTTCATCCGTCTCCAAGATACCATCATGGCTCAACTCCTGCGGGTGGTTTGCGGGTGTTCGTGCGACGCCGGTCCAGCGTTCAGCGCCTGTCCGGCAGGGCGGTTCGCCCTCCAGACCTCCAGCACATACGGGCGAGGCAGCAGAACTGTGACCGAGTCGGGCAGGCTCTGAGCGGCACCGGGGTATAATCGCCGGTCTGAGAAGGCGGATCCGATCGGGCGACAGGCGTGGAGGCAAGATCATGGCGGTCAAAGAACAACGGGGGCAACCGAGTCCCTTCAAGTACCGCCAGCTGGTCTTCTTCCTATGCGTCCTGCTGGCTTTGTCCTGGGTACTGTGGCAGGCCGGTGCCGCGTTGCTGCCCTTCATCCTGGGGCTGACCGTGGCCTACGTGATCGCTCCGCAGGTCGCGCGCCTTGAGCGACTGCTGCCGGCTCGGCTTCGCGCCAAACCCTATGCGAAGACCATCGCGATTCTGGTCGTCTACCTTGCCTTCCTCAGCGGCTTGCTGATCGCCGGCGCCCTCATCATTCCCCCGCTGCTTCAACAGACCCGCGAACTGGTTGAGAACTCGCCCAAGGGCTTCGATGCCTTGACCGGCCAGGTGCAGTCGCTGCTCAAACGCTATGAGCGCCTGCCGGCGCCGGTAAAGCAGGAGGTCGAAGCGATCCTGAATGCGGATACCTTGCATGCCCTCAGCGGTCGCGCCCTGGAGCTCTTGCAGCAGGCGGTCTTCAGCGCTCTGGGCGCCCTGTCCGGCACGGTCAGTTGGTTGCTGGGCATGTTGGTGGTGCCCATCTGGCTCTTCTACATCCTGGACGACACGGATTACGTGCTCAAGGGCAGCCTCAGCCTGGTGCCCCGTGAGATCCGTCCCGACCTGGAGGCGGTGCGGATCATCGTCGACCGCGTGCTCTCCGCCTACATCCGCGGTCAGTTGCTCATCGCCCTGATCCTGGGTGTCCTGCTCTCCCTCTCCCTGTATTTTCTGGACGTGGATTATGCGTTGCTGCTCGGCTTCGTCGCCGGTTCGCTCGGGTTCATCCCCTACGTCGGCGCCATCCTGGGCGCCGTGCCGGCCGTCCTGGTTGCCGCTTTCCAGAGCTTCGGTCTGGCGGTAAAGGTCATCATCGCCTTGATCGTGATCCAACAGATCGACGGCACCTTCATCAGCCCGCGGGTGCAAGGCAACAGCGTGGCGCTTCGGCCGGCGCTGATCCTGGTGGTGCTGGTCATCGGACAACAGGTATGGGGCTTCCTGGGGCTGCTGCTGGCGGTGCCGCTGACCGCCATCCTGCGCGACATCGTCCACTACATATACCTGCGCCTGGGGACGCCCGCACCTTCGCCGCGGACGGCATTGACCGCGGTGGGCTATGGTGAGCACGTCACGTCGATCATCACCAGCGGCGGAGATTTGTCGACGACCTGAACGGTGCCCCATGCCGGGGCTCCGGCGCTTCCTGACGGACGTGGCGGTGACAAAGACTGACCGAGGGCAACGTGGAATCCACAATTGTTGTCAGCAATTTTCAGACTGCGATATACTTGCAGCTGTCGCAGCATTCGCATCGCTTCCTGCGATTCATACGCAGGAAAGACTTCCAGACATCGTGATCCCCTATCACAGGAGTTGTTACCATGCAGTTCATCAAGCTCAGCCGCAAGGATTTCGAGAAGGCCGCGCCGGCCAAGAAGGAGAATCCGGCCATGCCCTTCCTGAAGTCCTTGAAGATCGGCGAGGGCGGCTACATCACCACCGAGATGGCCAATGTGGGTCGCCAGACGGTCAAGGCCAAGGTCAAGGCAGCGGCGGCGGATCTCGGCGTGAAGGTCAAGTTCCATCGCTGCGCGGCCAACGAGGTTCGCTTCGAGATCGTGGCCTGATGGTCGGCTGAGAGAACTCCGCCTGAATGAAAGAGAGCCAGCCCCAGCGGCTGGCTCTTTGCTTGTTTCGTGATCATGTCCATAGTGGTGACGGTGTTTGAATGCCAGCCATGTCTGAGAGATCCCAGGTCAGCCGAACCACGCGATGGTCATCGGCGTCCATCCTCGCCCTCGCTCTCTTTCTGGGCGCCCTCGGCCTGAGCTGGGGCCTGCCGGGGCTGGACTCCTGGTCCAACGACGACCCCAGCCCGCGGGTGCCCCTGCGCATCGGCAGCATCTGGCTGACGGACACCCACAAGTACCCCTACCTGCAGCTGGGTCTGGACCGCGTCCTGTACGCTCCCTATCTGGTCTGGCTCGACGCCCGGGGAGGCATCCGCGCCGATTGCCGGCCGCTCGAGGACTGCTTCACCGACGAGACCCGCACCGCCACGGTGCTCATGGCCCTGTCGCGCCTCCGCTCGCTGCTGATGTTTCTCGGTCTGGTGTTGGCGGTGGAAGCCTTGACCGCGCGGCTGCTCGCCGACCGCCGCGCCGCGCGCTGGGCCGCGCTATGGGCCGCCCTGACCGCCGAGATGGCCTTCTTCGGCAAGCTGGGCAACCTGGACATGCCTTATACCTTTTGGCTCGCGCTGTCCTTGATTCCCTTCCTGGGCATCGTGGACCGTGGCCGGTGGCGCGACTACCTGGGTTTCGGGCTGTTGGCGGCCTTGGCCGTCACCACCAAGGACCAGGTGATCGGCGCCTATGTCCTGCCGGGATTGGTGATCCTGGCCCTGCATGCTCGGCGGGCGGCCGCGGGCGCCGACGGCTGGACGGCGGGCTTGCGCGGCTTTCTCGATGCCCGGCTGCTGGGGCTGATCGCTGTCCTTTTGACCGCCTTCGCCCTGATCAACGACCTGGTCTTCAACTGGAGCGGCTTCGTGGCCCACGTGGACTACTACATCCACGGCGAAGGGGCGATGGTCAATCCCGGCTTCCGTGTGGCGGACGAGCTGAACCAGCTGTTCACCTTCGCCGACCGGGTGGCGAAGGCCATGGGCATCCCGCTGGCCCTGCTGGCCGCCGCCGGACTCGTCGGTCTGACCGCGGCCGCACGCTCGCGCGCCCGTTGGCTCCTCCTGCCGTTGGCGTCCTACTACCTCTTCATGATGGTGCCGGTGGTCTACACCGACACCCGCTTCACCCTGCCGGCGCTCGTCCTGCTCTACCCCGGCGCGGGTTGGCTGGCCGCCCGCCTCTGGAGCGGCCGTCCCAAGGGCGACCCGGCCGCGAACCCGCCGACGCCCTCGGCCGACGGCCTGAGCCGGCGCCTGGCGGGTCGGGCTGTCGTCTGCGGCGTGGCGATCTACAGCCTGCTCTACAGCCTCAACGTCGGCCTGGCCATGCGCGCCGACACCCGCTACGCGGCCGAGGCGTTCATCCGCGGCCATGTCCCCCTCACCGACGCGATCGTGGCCATGGACGAGTCGCGCTATCTGCCGCGGCTGGAGACGATGGGGCTGACGGATCTGAGCGTCGTCGACTGGCGGGACCTCGACGATCCGGAGGAGCTGCCGGGCGCGCTGGCGGACATCGGCAGGGCGCGCTGGATCGTCCTCTCCGACAAGGCCGCCGCCAAGCAGACCGGCGCGGCCGGAGCCTTGCGCGACCGCCTGCTGAATGGCAAGGCAGGGTTCACGACCGCCTGGGAAGGCAGGAGCGCCGCGCCCTTCGACCACTGGCTGCCGGGGGCCTGGGTGGAATCGCGGGTCAGCCCGCGGGTATGGGTGTTGCGGCGCGCCGACGCATTGCCACCGCCTTGAACCGCCCCCGCCCCATCGCAGCCATCCCCGGTCCCGGTCACGCCACCCACAGCGGAAACACCTGAACCGTCAACGGCACGTCACGCCCCAGCCCGAACCAATGGTCGCTGGTGTCCGAGTTACGGCGCAGGAACTTGAAAGCGGCCAGGCGCAGTCGCCCGAGCCGACCCAGGGTGGACGCCGGCAGCAGGCGCTCGGCGGCCACGTGGATCAGCCAATGCTCGGGATGATCGTCGATCTGGATGGCGTGGTGGGCCGCGATACCCTCCAGGGTCGACTCCACGTCCGGCTCCTCCATGAAGCCGAAGCGCAGACGCACCGCCGTCACCGTGCCCAGATGAGGATCGGCGATCAAAGGCGTGACCCGGTAGCGCTCCTCATGGACGAAAGGCTCGTGCAACTGCTCGACCGTGAGGAAGATCAGGTGGTGTGGAATCTGGCGGTAGCGCTCCCAGAAGATCTGGCAGAGCGCCGGCACAGGATCATCCAGCGACGACACCCCTTGAGGGGCCATGATGACGATGGCCCGCGGCATCAGCCCGTTGGGTCGAGCCTTCAGGTGGCCCAGTTCCCGCACGGTCATCACCGGCATGGCCGCGAGGCGGCTGTGGATGGCCGCCCTCCCCCAGCGCCAGGTGCGCACGATGGCGAAGACTACTAGCGCCACCAGCAGCGGGACCCAGCCGCCGCGAAGCAGCTTGAGCAGGTTGGAGCTCAACAGCGCGAGGTCCACCACCAGCAGGATGCCGAAGACGAGGACGGCCCGCTTGCGACTCCAGCCCCAGGCGCGGATCGCCAGCACCGCCATGCCCAACGTGGTCGTCAGCATCACCCCTGTCACCGCCAGGCCGTAGGCCGCGGCAAGGCGCATGCTGGACCCGAAGGCCAGCACCAGCCCCACCGCGCCCAGGTACAAGGCGCGGTTGACCGCCGGGACGTAGATCTGGCCCCTTTGGTCCTTGCTGGTATGCACCACCCGCAGCAGCGGCAACAGCTCCAGGGCCACCGCCTGCGTGCTCAGGGAGAAGGCTCCGGAGATCAGCGCCTGACTGGCGACGATGGTGGCCGCGGTGGCCAACAGCACCATGGGGAGGACCAGCGGCCGCGGCACCAGGCTGAAGAACAGGCTGCCACCGCGCACCGGCTCCCCGCTCAGCAGGAAGGCTCCCTGGCCCAGGTAGCACAGGATCAGCGCCGGATAGACCACCGCCCACCAGCTCAACCTGATGGGGCGGCGTCCGAAATGGCCCAGATCAGCGTACAGGGCCTCGCTGCCGGTGACCACCAGGGTCACGGCCGCCAGGGACTCCAAGGCCTCCCTGGGGCCTAGCGCCTGTAGGAACCGCAGGGCATGCCGCGGGTCGAAGGCCGCGAGGACTTCAGGCCGACGCAGAACCCAGGCCGCGCCCAAAGTGCCGATGGCCAGAAACCAGGCCAGGCCGACCGGCCCGAACCAGCGCCCCATGCGGGCGGTCCCGAAGCGCTGCAAGGCGAACAGCGCGGTGAGCAGCGCCAAGGTCACGGGCACGATGGCGGGCTCGAAAGCGCTGGTGACCAGGCCCAGACCCTCCACAGCCGCCAGAACGCTGATGGCGGGCGTGATGATGCCCTCGCCGTACAGCAAGCCGGCGGCAAACAGGAGCGCCGTCGTGGTCAAGGCCACCGTTCGCCCCGGATGTCGTCCCAGCAGGCTGAACAAGGCAAAGACCCCGCCCTCGCCGTCGTTGTCGGCGCGCAGGACCAGCAGGATGTACTTGACGCCGACCACCGCGGTCAGCACCCAGACCACCAGTCCGATGCCGCCCAACACGGTGGCCGGGGCCGCCCCCAAGGGCCGGCGGCCGAAGAAGAGTTCGTTGACCGCGTACAGGGGGGAGGTCCCGATGTCACCAAAGACCATGCCCAAGGCGCCCAGGGCCAGGGGCAGTACGCTCCTGCCCCGCACGGGGCCTTGTTCCGATGGCCCGGCGGAACCGATCCGCCGCCGCATCAAGCCTCCGGGCGCGCCGCGGCCAGCAAGTCTGCCACCGCCTCGGCCACCGGACGTCCGGCGGCGAAGACAGCCGAACCCGCCACCAGCCAATGCGCCCCGGCCTGCACCACCTCGCCGATCGTGGCCGGGGAGACGCCGCCGTCCACCTGGATCTCCACCGGCCAGCCGGTTTCGTCGATGCGCCGGCGCAGGCGGGCGATCTTGTCCAACCCGGAACGGATGAAGGACTGGCCCCCGAATCCAGGGTTCACGGTCATGATCAGCACCTGGTCGCAGAGCCCCAGCACCTCGTCCAGCGCCGACAGGGGCGTGCCGGGGTTCAGCGCCACACCAGCGCGCAGGCCCAAGGCACGGATGCGCTGCAGGCTGCGATGCAGATGCACGCAGGCCTCGGCATGGATGGTGATCGCGTCGGCCCCGGCGGCGGCGAAGTCGTCGATGTAGCGCTCCGGCTCCGCGATCATGAGGTGTACGTCAAGGTCCAGGTCGGTGGCGGCGGCCAGCGACTCCAGGACCGGCAGGCCGATGGAGATGTTGGGCACGTAGCGGCCATCCATGACATCCACATGCAGGCTGCTGATCCCGGTGGCGGCGACGGCGTCCACGTCGCGCCCCAGGTAGCAGAAATCCGCCGACAAGATGGAAGGCTGCAGCGCCAGCACGCCCCGCCGGGGGGCGTTGGCCAGCGCGCGGGCGCGGCGCGCGGTCAGAAGGTCGGCTCTCATGAGGTCAACTCCAGAGGGATGGTCCGCCCCATCGGCCCTTCGACCCGCATCCGCAACTGCCCGCAGCCGGCCTGGATGTCGATGCCGCGGCGCAGGCGGAGGGTGGTGCTCAGCCCCGCATGCTGCAGGGCGTCGCGAAAGGCCAGGGCGCGGGCCGGCGGCGAGGGCCGCAAGGGCGAGCCGGCCGTGGGGTTGAGCGGGATGAGGTTGACGTGGGCGCGCAGGCCGCGCAGCTGGCGAGCCAGCGCCTTCGCCTGCGCGACGCGGTCGTTGATGCCTTCGATCAGCACGTACTCGAAGGTGATGCGCCGTCCGCCGGCGTCCTGATAACGGTGGCAGGCGTCCAGGATCGCCTGGAGCGGATAGACCTGGTTGACCGCCACCAGGCGCGAGCGCAGCCTGTCGTCGGGGGCATGCAGGGAGACGGCCAGGCGCACGGGCTTGCCCATGGCTGCCAGGCGATCGATGCCGGGGACGATGCCGACGGTGGAGAGGGTCAGCCGCCGGGCACTGAGCTGCAGACCGCTCGGATCGGTCAGGGTTTCCACCGTGCCCCAGGTGGCGGGCCAGTTGGCCAGGGGCTCGCCCATGCCCATGAAGACCACGTGGGTCAGCCGTTTGCCACGCCCCGCCAGCGACCGCGCGCACCAGACCACCTGCTCGACGCATTCGCCCTGGTCCAGATCGCGAAGCAGGCCCATCTGGCCGGTGGCGCAGAAGACGCAGCCCATGGCGCAGCCGGCCTGGGTGGACAGGCAGACGGTGTGGCGCTCGGTCTGGGGAACCGAAACGGGGTTCAACCCCGTCGGTTCCCCGGCGGAGTCGTCCGGCACCAAGGCGTCGACCGCCTCGTCATCGTCCGGCGCCTCCGCGGCTTCGTCCCCGTAATGCATCAGGACCGTCTCGATGTATTTGCCGTCCCGTAGCCGGAACAGGAACTTGGTAGCCGGGCTGTCGTGGCTATCGGTAGCGGTCTCGACCGTCACGGTGTGCAGGCGAAATCGCTCCGCCAAAGCCGCACGCAGGCCGGCCGGCAGATCGGTCATCTCCGCAAAGTCGTCCACCAGGCCCACATAGAGCCAGCGCCAGATCTGCCGCGCGCGCCATGCCGGCTGGCCGAGATCGGCCAACAGCACGACGAGCTGCGGCAGGGAGAAACCGTAGAGCGAGGAGCGGCTGTCGGGGGCTGCGGGGACCATGGTGGGGATTGTAGCGCGAGGCCCGTAGCTTCGGACCCATGCTGGTCGGGGCGAGACGGTCGATGGTCTCCCCACGAGAGCGCGCCGCCTCGACCGCCCGGGGCTGCTTTGCCCCCGGGCGATCGGGGCGGCGCGCTCTGGTCGCTGCCAGACCGCCACACGCCAGAATCAAACGTTTGCAAACAGTATCGATAAATTCCGGGGCTCTACCATCGGAATGTCCCTGCGGGACGGTACGGCGGAGCGCTACACCGCCACGAATTCTGCTCTAGGATGAACCGCCCCCCCAAGGCCCCAGTTTGTCTGCTGGCAGCCAGGTCGCCGCCGGCACTCTCAGCCAACGCTGAGAAAGCCCGCGCCTCCACCATGCTATCCTTCGCCCTTCGCCGCTACGCGTCGGCACCCACCGCAAGCCTGCCCGTCACCGCAACAAGGAACTTACAGCCCCATGGATGTAGCGATTCTGGCGCGCCGTCTCAGCGACAATGTGGAGCGCGTGATCCTGGGCAAGCACGATGAGGTCCAGCGCCTGCTCGCGGCCCTCCTCTGCCAGGGGCACGTGTTGCTGGAAGATGTGCCCGGTGTGGGCAAGACCGTGCTGGCCAAGTCGGTCGCCAAGAGCCTGGGCTGCAGCTTCCGGCGCATCCAATGCACCCCGGACATGCTGCCCAGCGACATCACCGGCGTCTCCGTGTTCAGCCAGAAGACCGGTGAGTTCGAGTACCATCCCGGCCCCGTCGTGGCCCAGGTGGTGTTGGCCGACGAGGTCAACCGCGCCACCCCCAAGACGCAGGCCGCGCTCCTGGAGGCGATGGAAGAGCGACAGGTGACCGTCGACGGCAAGACCGTCGCTCTGCCCGAGCCGTTCCTCGTGGTCGCCACCCAGAACCCCATCGAGTACGAGGGCACCTACCCCCTCCCGGAGGCGCAGCTCGACCGCTTCTTCCTGCGGCTGAAACTGGGCTATCCCAGCCCTGAGGACGAGATGGCCATCCTGGAGGTTCAGCGGCAGGGCCATCCTCTGGAAACGATCACCCAGGTGGCCGCCGCCGGCGAGGTGCTGCTGGCGCAGAAGGCGGTGCAGGTCGTGTACGTGGACGACCTCATCAAGCGCTACATCGTCGACCTGGTGGGTGCCACCCGCAGCCATTCCGAAGTCTATCTGGGGGCCTCCCCCCGCGGCAGCCTGAGCCTCTACCGTGCCAGCCAGGCCTATGCCGCCATCGCCGGACGGGATTACGTGCTGCCCGACGACGTGAAGCAGATGGCCGTGGATGTCCTGGCCCACCGCGTGATCGTCAACCCCTCGGCCCGCATCCGGGGCCTGACCGCCGACAGCCTGATCGAAGAGCTGCTGGGCCGCCTCCCCGTGCCCGGGGCGGCGGCGCGCGCCTGATGCCCCGGCGCCGGCGAGGCGCCTGAGCCATGCACGGTCGCTTCCTCATCGGCGTCGCAGCGTTGACCACCCTCTTGGCCCTGGGATCGGGCCATCCGCTGCTGGCGCGCCTCGCGTGGACGCTCTGGGGCTTCATCGGCGTTGCTGCCCTGCTCACGTGGTCCGCCTTGCGCGGCGTGGTCATCGAGCGGCAGACGCGCACCGCGCGCACCGAGGTGGGCGGCTTGATGGAGGAGACCCTGCGCGTCACCAACCGGTCCTGGCTGCCCAAGCTGTGGCTGGAGGTGGACGACGACAGCGAGCTGCCCGGCCATCGTGCGAGCCGCGCCCTGGCCTCCTTGGGGCCGGGCCGCAGCCGCAGCTGGACGGTTCGCACCGTCTGCCGCCGCCGCGGCGTCTTCCGGCTCGGGCCCTTGACCCTGGCCGGCGGCGATCCACTGGGCATCTTTCGCCGCGAGCAGCTGCTGTCTGAGACCGCCAGCGTGGTCGTCTTTCCGCGCAGCTGGCCGCTAACCGGTCTGGAGCTGCCCACCGGCTACCTCAGCGGCGGGCAGGTCATCCGCCGCCGCACCGACACCGCCACCAGCAACGTGCGCGGCGTCCGCGGCTACCTGCCGGGCGATGCCTTCAGCCGGGTCCACTGGCCCACCACCGCCCGGCGCGGGCAGTTGCACACCAAGGAGTTTGAGCTGGACCCGGTAGCCGACTACTGGATCCTTCTGGACATGGAGGCCGCGGTCCACACCGGCCAGGTCGAAGCGGACGAGGAGGCACCCAGCCTCTGGGATGCCCCGCGGACCCACAGCGACGACGACCTGCCGCCCAGCTCGGAAGAGTACGCGGTGTCCGCCGCGGCCAGCCTGGCCCGTCACTTCCTGAGCGCCGGCCGCTCGGTGGGGCTCATCAGCCATGCCCAGCGCCGCGTGGTGGTGCAGCCGGATCGCGGCGAGCGCCAGATCCTCAAGCTGCTGGGGCAGCTGGCCGTGCTGCGCGCCACCGGCCGCGCCGCCCTCTCCGAGGTATTGGCCGCCGAAAGCGCCGCCTTGACCCGCCACAGCAGCCTGGTGGTGATCACCCCCAGCACGTCAACCCGCTGGTTGGCGGCCCTGCATGAGCTGCGCCTGCGCGGCGTGGGCTCCATGGCCGTGCTGCTGGAGCCCAACAGCTTCGGGGCGGGCGGCAGCGTGGACACGGTCGCCGGCGCCCTGGCCGCCGACCGCGTGCCCACCCGGCGGCTGCGCAAGGGCGATCCGGTGGGGCCGGCCTTGGTGGGCTGAGCCTCAGATGCCGCCCTCCGCCCGCCGCAGCCGCCAGGCCAACCAGGCCGCGGCCGCCAGGGAGATCAAGCCGCCGTAGGCCAGGCTCCAGCCCACCGAGATGCTGTCGGCCACCCAGCCCGTGATGGGGCCGCCCACCGGCGTGGAGCCCAGAAAGGCCACCGCGGTCAGCGCCAGCAATCGCCCGCGCATGTCGGGGGGGCCTTCCGTCTGCAGGATGACGTTGGCCGAGGACACGAACCCGGCTCCGCCGGCCCCCAGGGGCAGGGCGCAGACCATGGCCGCCGCCAGGCTGGGCGCCAAGGCCATGGCCACCGCGGAAAGGCCCAGGGTCACGATGCAGCCCAGGAACCAACGCATGGACACGTCTCGGCGGCGCGCCGTGAGCAAGGCACCGGTCAAGCTGCCCACACCGGTCACCGAGAGCAGCCAGCCGAAGGACGCCTCGGTTCCGAAGCGGCTGTTGGCCAGCGCCGGCAGCGACACGTTGTAGTTGAAGGCGAAGGTGGACACGATCGCGAAGACCAGGAGCAGGGGGCCCAAGCGCTCGTGACCGGCGACGAAGCGTAGGGCGTCGCGCACCGGCTGCCCGCCGCGTCGCGCCGGTGGCGGGGCGTTGAGCGTCCGCGGATCGATGGCCCACGCGGCGCCGATGATGGCGGCGAAGGAGACCGCGTTGGCCATGAACAGCCAGCCGATGCCCAGGGGGTTGGCCAGCCAGGCGGCCAAGGCGGGCCCGACGATGCGCGACCCGGTCATCACCGCCGTGTTGAGGGATACCGCGTTGGGGATGTCCTCCGGCGCCACAAGCTCGGTGACCAGACCGCGGCGCGCGGGATTGTCGATGGCGCTCACGATGCCCAGAAACAAGCTCAGGCCGTAGACGAGGCCGATGCTCGCCAGACCGCTCAACGTCAACAGCGCCAGCGCCAGCGCCTGGGCGGCGAGGGCGGCCTGGGTGCCGATCATCAGGCGCCGACGGTCGACGCGATCGGCCAGTCCCCCCGACCAGGCGCCCAGCAGCAGCATCGGCAGGAACTGCAGCGCGGCATTCACCCCCAGCTCGCCGGCCCGGCCCGTCAGGCGATACAGGAGCATGGAGGTGGCGGTCAGCTGCAGCCAGCTCCCGATATTGGAGACCAGCAGGCCCAGGAAGAACAGTCGCGCGTTGCGGTGGCGCAGCGAGCGGAACATGCCGCCCTCCGCGATCGCCGCACGCGGCGCATCCATGGTGTCGATCCGATCCCCTCCCGATCTAACGGCATTCGCGCGACCCGGCGATCCGTGGACCCCGCCCCGGCGGCTCAGGTCGGCAAGTGTAGCCTGCCGGCCCTGCCGCGGACGCTCCCTGCCGCGCGCAATCTGTTATACTTTTCGAGCCACTACTACCCCGCATTGATTTCGTGCGCCCGCGCTTCCCACCGATTCCGGCCCCCGAAGGCGCGACGCATCCCCCATCCAGCCATCCCTCGGCCCGCCGTCACCGGTGCGGTCTGTCTCAAGCCCATGGAGTTCCCCATGTCCCCCAGCACCCCCGACCGCAACCTGGCCCTGGAACTGGTCCGCGTCACCGAGGCGGCGGCACTGTCCGCGGGCCGCTGGATGGGTCGCGGCGACAAGATCGCCGGCGATCGGGCCGCGGTGGATGCGATGCGTCTGATCATGGGCACCATCGACATGGACGGCGTGGTGGTGATCGGCGAGGGGGAGAAGGACGAGGCGCCGATGCTGTTCAACGGCGAGTCCGTGGGCACCGGCGACGGTCCCAAGGTGGACGTGGCCGTGGATCCCGTGGACGGCACGCGGCTGCTGGCCTTGGGTCGGCCCAACTCGGTGGCGGTGGTGGGCGTGGCCGAGCGGGGCACCATGTTCGATCCCGGGCCGGTCTTCTACATGGACAAGATCGCCGTCGGGCGCGCCGCGGCCTCAGCCATCGACATCAACGCCTCGGTGGAGAAGAACCTGCGTGAGATCGCCCGCGCCACGCGCAAGGACATGGACGATCTGACCGTCGTGGTGCTGGACCGCCCCCGCCATGACGACCTCATCCGCCAGATCCGCGAGACCGGCGCGCGCATCCGGATGATCACCGACGGCGATGTGGCGGGGGCCATCATGGCCGCGGTGGACGGCACCGGCATCGACGTGCTCATGGGCATCGGCGGCACCCCGGAAGGGGTCATCGCGGCCTGCGCCCTCAAATGCCTGGGCGGCGCCATCCAAGGCAAGCTGGCTCCCGGCAGCGAGGCCGAGCATCAGCTGGCCGTGGCCGCCGGCTACAACATCGACCAGGTGTTGACCACCGACACCCTGGTCAGCGGCGAGGACGTCTTCTTCGCCGCCACCGGCATCACCGACGGCGAGCTGCTGCGTGGCGTGAGCTACAACGGCACCGGCGCCACCACCTATTCGATGGTCATGCGCTCCCGCTCCGGGACCGTGCGCATCATCGAAGCGCGTCATCACTGGGACAAGCTGATGCAGATCAGCCAGGTCGCTTACGACCGGCGTTAGGAGACCCTTTTGAACATCGCTGAACTGGACGCCCTGCCGGTCGATGCGCTGCGGCGGATGGCCGTCGAACTGGAGATCCCGCATCCCGATCGGCTGAAGAAGGCTGAGCTGATCTACCGCGTGCTCAAGGCCAGCGCCGCCGGCCGCGGCCTGATCTTCGGCGGCGGCGTGCTGGAGATCATCACCGACGGCATCGGCTTCCTCCGGGCGCATAACGTCCATCCGGGGGATGAGGATGTCTACGTGTCGCAGTCGCAGGTCAAGCGCTACGGTCTGCGCGCCGGCGACGTGGTGATCGGGCAAGTGCGGCCGCCCAAGGAGAACGAGAAGTACTACGGTCTGCTGCGGGTCGAAGCGGTCAACGGCTATCCGGCGGAGGATGCGCTGACCCGGCCGCGCTTCGAGGACCTCACGCCCATCTTCCCCAACCAGCGCCTGACCCTGGAGACCGGGCCGCTCAACGTCAGCGCCCGCCTCATCGACCTGCTGTCGCCCATCGGCCGCGGGCAGCGCGGGCTGATCGTCTCGCCACCCAAGGCGGGCAAGACCAGCATCCTCAAGGACATCGCCAACGGCATCTACGCCAACCATCCGGACGTGCACCTGATGGTGGCCCTGATCGGCGAGCGGCCGGAGGAGGTCACGGACATGGATCGCTCGGTGGAGGCCGAGGTGTTCAGCTCCACCTTCGACGAGCCGGTGGACGACCACGTGCGGGTGGCGGAGATGGCCCTGGAGCGCGGCAAGCGCCTGGTGGAGCACGGCCGCGACGTGGTGATGCTGCTGGACTCCATCACCCGTTTGTCCCGGGCCTACAACCTGGTGGTCCCTCAGAGTGGGCGCACCTTGTCCGGCGGCATGGACCCCGCGGCGCTCTTCCCGCCCAAGCATCTCTTCGGCGCGGCCCGCAACCTGGAGGAGGGCGGCAGCCTGACCATCATCGGCACCTGCCTGGTGGACACCGGCAGCCGCATGGACGAGGTCATCTACGAGGAGTTCAAGGGCACGGGCAACATGGAGCTGGTGCTCAGCCGCCGCCTGGCCGAGCGGCGCATCTATCCGGCCATCGACATCGAGAAGTCCAGCACCCGCCGCGAGGATCTGCTGCTGGCTCCGGACGTGCTGCAGCGGGTCTGGCTCGTCAGGCGCATGATCGACATGATGGGTGGCGGCACCGAGGCCACCGAAGCCGTGGTGGACCGCCTCAACCGCACCAAGACCAACGAAGAGTTCCTGGCCACCATCCACAGCGAGCCGAAATGACCGCCCAGGCTCTGGTTCTGCCCCCCACGAGAACGGAAGCTGTTGACCGCTTCCGGTGCCAAACCTGTATAATGGGCGCGTGAAGGACGACGCGACCCATCCCTGACGGGTGGATCGCCAGCAAGGAAGTGCGATTGGAAACCTCTGTCGATCTGGACGGCTTGAACGTCAACCGCAGCCGTCCGGCCCATGGACTCTTCGCCGCATTGCCGCCCCCCGCCCCCATCGGCGGGACCCCTGCCCCGCGCCCCACAGGCCGCCGGGCGGCGCGGTTGCCGGTCGCCGGGTCCGTTGCGGCCCGGACCCGTGGCGGCTTGCACCTGAATCTGCCCCTGCCGACCCCGATCCCTTCGGGTCAGGTCTGGGCTGCGGGACGGCGCCTGGTGACCACGCTCGTTCACATCGAAGCCCCCGTCATCTGGCGACTGGCCGCCCACGCGGCGGTTCTGGTCCTCACCCTGGGCGTGGTTGCCACGCCCTTCCTGCCCGGTAGCCGGACCGCTTCCGCCAGCGCACGGCCAGGCTTCCTCCGCAGCGCCTGGACCGAACGGGCGATCGCCTTCGTGCCGGATTCCATCGTCGGCGCCGAGGCGGGCAGCATCACCGCCGCCGAGGTGCGTTCCGGCTTCATCTCCCCGGGAGCCATCGTCGAGGCCAAGTCGGCGCTGCTGCCCTGGAACAAGCCCGAGATCTACACCGTTGCCGGCGGCGACAGCCTGGCCTCCATCGCCGAGCGCTTCGGCATCCAGCCGATCTGGCTGATGTACACCAACCCCGTCCTGCGCCAGACGCCCTTCCGCCTCAGCCCGGGCATGAAGCTGAACATCCTGCCATCCAAGGCCGTGGTCCATGTGGTGAAGGAAGGCGATTCGGTCGACGCCCTGGCGCGGCAATACCGCTCCGAAGCGGCCAAGGTCCTGGCCTACAAGGGCAACGGCCTGGGCGCCGGCGGCGTGCTGACGCCCGGCATGGAGCTGGTGATCCCGGAAGGCGAGATGGACATCAAGCTGCCCGAGCCACCCAAGCCCAAGGTCGTCAACCGCGGCCAGGGCTGGACCGCGCCGGCGGCGGCGGCGGGCGGCGCCATCGGCAGCGGCCAGTTCTATGCGGGCTCCTACGGCAGCCGGACCCAGGGTTACGGTCGCTGGCATCGCGGGGCCGACATCGCCAACCGCACCGGCACACCCATCTTCGCCGTCGACAGCGGCACCGTGGTCTACGCCGGATGGCATTACTGGATGGGCCGCGGCATCATCGTCGACCATGGCAACGGCTACCAGAGCTGGTATGCCCACCTGTCGGGCATCAACGTGGCCTACGGTCAGGCCGTGCAACGCGGCCAGGTCATCGGCGCCATGGGCTGCTCCTACGGGCCCGCCGGCCGCTGCACAGGACCGCATCTGCATCTGGAGATCCATCTCAACGGCGTACCGGTCAACCCCTGCCCGCTGGGAGCCTGTGGATGAGCACGATGAGCCCACTTGAATCGCGCCTGGAGGCCGATCTGACGACCGCCCTGCGTGCCGGCGAAGCGGACCGCAAGCGCACCTTGCGCTCCCTGAAGGCGGCCCTGCAGTACGCGGCCATCGAGGCGGCGGGCAAGGGCGGCTTCGTGGCCGGCGACCATCTGGACCAGACCGGCGTTGAGGCGGTCCTGCGCAAGCAGGCCAAGCAGCGGCGTGACTCCATCGAGCAGTTCGAGCGCGGCGGGCGCGACGACCTGGTGGCCGTGGAACGGGCGGAGCTGGCGATCATCGAGGCCTACCTGCCCCAACCGCTGGCCGCCGAGGAAGTCGAGGCCGCCGTGCGCGCCCAGATCGCGGCCGTAGGCGCCAACGGCCCCTCCGACCTCGGCAAGGTCATGGGGCCGTTGTCCAAAGCCCTGGGCGGGCGCGTGGACGGCAAGTTCCTCAGCGACACAGTGCGCCGGCTTCTGGCCGGCTGACCGTCTCCGCAGCTGTCTGCCATGACGCGGCGTTGGCCGCTGGCCCTTCTGGCGCTGGGCTTCCTGGTGGCCCTGCTCCTGGTGCTGGCCTCGCCCTGGGCCCAGAACGGCAGCGTGGCGGAGGGCGCCCCCAGCCCGCGGGACTTCACCGCCCCGCACGACCAGCGCTACGTCAGCGAATTGCGCAGCGGCGCCGAGCGCGAGCGGGCGGCCCACGCCGTGGCGCCGGCCTATCGCCTGGACATGGCCCTGGAGGCCACGCAGCGACAGCGGGCCGCCGACGTGCTGGCCAACCTCAGCCTGCTGCGCCAATCGCCGGAGACCTTGGATCAGAAGCGGCAATGGATCAGCGGCTTCGCCGAGTTCGCGACCCTGAGCGCCGAGGCCATCGATCCCTTGGTGGACCTCAAGGCGACGGGCGGGCTGAAGCCCGATGATTGGGATCGCCTGCTGGAGGAAGTGCCGCGGGTGGTGGGCCAGGTCATGCGCCAGTACATCCGCAGCGAAGACCTGACCGCGGTGCGCAGCGAAATCGGCGCGGTGGTGGACCCGCGCCTGGACGCGGGCACGGCGCGACTGGTAGGCGATCTGGCGGCGGCCTTCGTCGTGCCCAACCGGATTCCGGACGAGGCGGCGATCGCCGACCGGCAACAGCAGGCTCGGGCGGACGCCGAGGCGGTGTCGGTCCAGGTGCAGGCCGGCAGCACCATCGTGCGCAAGGGCGACCTGGTGACGCCAGAAATCTACGAGGCGCTCAGCGCCCTGGGGCTCCTGCCGCGCAACCTGGATGGCCAGCAGCTGCTGAGCCTGGCGCTCAGCCTGGCGGCCCTGATCGCGGTGCTGGGAGCCGCGCTGCATCACCTGAACGCGCCGCTCTTCGACCGACCGGGCGCCCTGGCCTTCATCGTCCTGTTGGACCTGGCCTTCACGGCCACGGCACGCCTGGTGCAAGGCCTGCACCCCTTGGCCTTGTACGCCGTCCCCGCCTCGGCGGTGGCGATGACCCTCGCGGTGGTGTTCAGCCTGGGCACCGGCTTCATCAGCGCCATGCTGCTGGCGGCCACCGTCGGGCTGATCGAAGGTGCCGGACTGGGCCCCGCCCTCTACGTGCTGCTGGGCGGCCTGGCCGGCGCCATCATCATGGTGCGCGTGGCGCGGCTGAAGGCCTTCGTCTGGGCGGGGCTGATCCTCTCGGTGCTCAACGCCGCCCTGGCCCTCTCGCAGGTGCTGGCCGGCACCACCGACAGCCGCGACCTCGCCCTGGCGGCGGGGCTGGGCGTGGCGCAGGCCCTGGTGGCCACCGGCCTGGCGGCGCTGGGCATCCTGGCGGTGGGCACGCTCTTCGGCGTGGCCACGCCGTTCCACCTCTACGAGTTGATGCGCCCCGATCACCCGCTGGTCCGCCAGTTGCAGGTGCAGGCCCCGGGCACCTACCAGCATTCGATGGTCCTGGCGAACCTGGTGGAAGGCGCGGCGTCGGCCGTCGGTGCCGACGCCCTGCTGGTGCGGGCCGGCGCCTACTTCCACGACGTGGGCAAGACGGTGCGGCCGGCCTTCTTCGTCGAGAACCAACTGGGCGGCAGTTCGGCCCACGAGGGGCTGGCACCGGCGGACAGCGCGCGCATCATCCTGGACCACGTGACCGACGGCCTGGACCTGCTGCGCAAGCACCGCCTGCCGGACCGCCTGCTGGACTTCGTGCGCGAGCATCACGGCACCACCCGCGTGGAGTACTTCTACCGCCGCGCCCTGGAGGCCGACCCCAAGGCAGCCGCCGATGAGGCCCGCTTCCGCTACCCCGGTCCGCGCCCGCGCTCGCGCGAAACGGCCATCCTGATGCTGGCCGACGGCGCCGAGGCCTCGGTGCGCGCCGCCGAGGCCGGAGGCACTGCCGCGGTCGACGCGGTGGTGGCCAAGGTGATCCAGGCGCGCCAGGAGGCGGGCGAGCTGGACGACAGCGGCCTCAGCCTGGGCGACCTGCAGCGCATCCGCACGGCCTTCGTCGACACCCTGCGCGGCATGTACCATCCGCGCGTCCGCTATCCGGAAGGCATCCAGCCGCTTCCGGAGACGGCCGCGACCGGCGCCGGCAACGACCGCTGAACCTCGATCCGCCGCCGGCCCCCCCCCCCACCCACCTGAAGCCAAGAGCGAACGATGATCAACCTGCACCTGGAACATGAAGCCTTGGATGCCGCCGATGCCGCCTTCGTGGTCGACGCCCTGGAAGCGGCCATGCGCCGCCTGGCAGTGCCGGAGGACACGGAGGTGGCCCTGGTCCTGACAGGCGACGCCCTGCTGGCCCAACTGAACGAGCAGTACCGCGGCAAGACGGGGCCGACCGATGTGCTGAGCTTCCCCGTGGACCCGGAGGACCGGATGCCGGGCGAGCCGGCGCAGCTGGGTGACATCCTGATCTCCGTGCCGCAGGCAGAGGCCAACGCCGCCGCCGCGGGACATGCGCCGGCGCTGGAATTGCGCCTGCTGGCGGTGCACGGGCTGCTGCACCTGCTCGGCCACGAGGACGAGACCGAGGCGGGTGCGGAAGCGATGCGGGCGGAGGAACTGCGGCTGGGGGTGCGCGAGGCGGACGACGGGGGGTGACGGGGTCGATCGGCATGGCGGCGTTCGCCCATCCCTCAGGGCAGCTGCAAAGTCGTTCATGGCCGAGATGACAGGGTGCGCGGGCGGCGACTGTGGTCGGGAAACGCCGGCATGGCGACTTGGCAGCGACCAGAGCGCCGCCTCGATCGCCCGGGGGCAGGGTTTCAGGTCAGATGTGCCAGCGGGGGAATGGGCTGCATAAAGGGACTTCGACGGAGGCGGGGTTCCGGGCGGTCGGGGCGGCGCGCTCTGGTATCCATCACGAGCGACTCTGCTACCACCATTCCCATCCCTTTCCATCCCCGCGCACCATCGTCTATCATCATCGCGGATCCCCCCCCGCTCCGGCGCCACCCCTCCCAACCTAGGTGAGCCATGACTTCACGCATCCGCCGCCTGCTTCCTCACCCGCTTCTGCTCGCCCTGACCGCTGCGCTGGCGCTCAGTAGCGCGGTGGGCCTTTTGCGGCCTGCCGTCCCCGCCGGCGCCCGCCCCACCGCCGACCCGGTCGCGGCCTTCGGCGACCCGGCGCGGGCGGGTTTCACCGTGGTGGCCGATGCTGAGGACGGGCTCAAGCGACCGCGCGACCTGGGCTTCAACCCCCTGTTCCCGGAGCAGCTCTGGGTGGTGAACCAGGAGAACGACGGCACGGTCATGCTGGAACGGCCGGGCGCGGACGACCAGGTGGTCGACGCGCGGATGGATGCGGTGGCCTTCCACTTCATGGACCAGGTGTCCAGCATCGCCTTCGCGCCCGACAACAGCTTTGCCACCTGCCACGAGTCCCATAATGACGGCTCTGGGGGACGGGGCGATGATTACATGGGTCCCACGCAATGGACCGCGGACCTGAGCATCTACGCCAAAGAGAACCAGGGCTTCAGCCAGGCCGAGCTGACGCGCCTGGCGCTCAGCCTGCGAGCGGGGATGTGCGTGCCGGACCGTTCGCTGTCGGCCGCGGCGCCTGCGGCCGCGGGACCGGCGGGCGACGACGAGCCTACGGCTACCGCGGAGCCCCCGGATCCGGAGCCTACTGATCCGGGGCCGACAGAGCCGGGGCCGACCCCCGCCGGCACGGCGACGCCGCGGGTCTTCCGCCGCGGCGGCACCCTGGGCAGCCATATCGACATGCTGCACCAGAGCGCTTTGTGCATGGGCATCGCCCACGGGACGGAGAATGGCTATTGGGTGACCGACGGCCTGCATGGACACGTGGTCTTCTACGACTTCAAGGTGGACCACGGCTTTGGGGGCACCGACCATTCGGATGGTCTCGCCCGTCGTTATGTAGAAGCCGAGTTCAGCCGCCTGCCCAACGTTCCGAGCCACATGGCCCTGGATGCGGCCACCGGCTGGCTTTACTACGCCGACACCGGCGAATCCGCCGTAAAACGACTGGACGTGACCAGCGGCCATAGGGCCCGCGCGCTCAAGCCCGAGGGCGAGCGCCTGGTGGAGTTCAGCGAGATGCAAGGGGTGACGGTGGAGACCTTCGTGGACACCGGCCTCGCGGAGCCCTCGGGCATCGCCATCGGCGACGGCCTGCTCTTCGTGGGCGACCATGCCGACGGCCGCATCCTGGCCTACAGCCTGGAGACCGGCGCGCTGGTCGACACCTTGCAGACGCCCGCCCAGGCCCTGATGGGCCTGGAGCTGGCACCGGACGGCCGCCTGTGGTTCGTGGATGCCGAAGGGCAGACGGTCAGCCGCGTCGATCCGGGCGCCGACCCGCCGACGGCCACGGTCACGGCCACGGCCACCTTGACGGCGACGCCCAGCCCCAGCCCGACCCCCAGCCGCTGGTGGGGCTTCCTGCCGCTCCTGGGTCGCTGAGGCCCGTAACGGTGACCGCCGGCTCGGCCAGCGCCTCCGCCGGCCGGCGGGGCCTGCTGCTGGCGGCGTTCATCGCGACGACCCTGGGCGGCTGCCGCGCCGGCGGCGGGGTCATGACGCCGGGCGACGCGACCGCCCTGCCGGCGGCGACTGAGGCGTCCGGCCTGGCCGGCGCCACGGTGGCGGCGGCCGGCACCCCGGCGTCGGGCGTCCAGCTGTCCTTCATCGACCATGCCTCCTTCCGCAAGCTGGACCCGGACGCGGAGGTACTGGCTGCCGACCTCGCGGCTGTCGAGCGGAACCTGGACGCGGCCCGGCGGCTGGGCGCCTCGAGCTACGTGCTCTTCACCGGGGATCTGGAGAAGCTGCTGTCCTATGACTTCGCGGTGCCGGGCATCGGCGCCGTGGGGGCCCAGGCCTTTCCCCCGGATGACCCTTGGCGGTCCGACGCCGCCGGCTACCGCCAGGCCCTGGGCGCGGCCATCGCGGCGGGCCGGACGCGGGGCATCGACCTGTTGGTGCACAGCAACCAGTTCAGCTACCCGGACGCGGTCTTCGCGGTCGTCGCGCCGGCCATCGCCGATGCGGAGGGGCATGTCTGCGTGGATCGCGCGGCCACCTGGCTGCTGTACCGGGCCAAACTGGGCGAACTCTTCGACGCCTTGCCGGGCCTGGCGGGCATCCAGCTGACGGCGGACGAGGCGGAGCAGTCGCTCTTCGGTTGCGCCCTGGGTGGAGGACCGGGTGAAGGACCGGGTGGAGGACCAGGAGGGGGACCGGGCGGGGCCCTGGTCGGAGCACCGATCGGCGCACCGGGCGAAGGCGGTGAGGTGGGGGCGGCCGACGGCAGCACCCTGGCGCGGGTGAACCGCCTGGTGGCGGAGACGGCCGCGGTGGCCGCTGACCACGGCCTGCGCGTGGAGGCCCGCACATGGGGACGGCTGTACAAGCTGGAGCGGGAAGCGGATCCGGCGCGCATGTTCGAGGAGCTGCCGGCCAACGCCCGCCTGTCGCTGAAGTACACGGCCGGCGACTTCCACCTCTTCAGCCCACCGTCGCCGCTGCTGGCCTACGTCGACCAGCGGGCCGTCCTGGAGCTGGACGCCTGGGGCGAGCATCTGGGCTTCAACGCATTCCCCTGCTGGCTCGGCCCTGTGTGGGCGCCGGTCATCCGCGATGCCCTGCAGCGAGGCGTCAACCACCTTTCTGTGCGCATCAGCTGGGACAACCATGCCAACCCGATCTTTGGGCGCCCCTGGGGCAACGTGGTCAACGTGGACCTGGCGCGGGCGATGGCCGAAGACCGGGATCTGGACGCGGACGCGTTCCTGCGGCAATGGGTGGATGCGCGCTACGGCCCGGCGGGCCGGGATGCGGCGCTGCGACTCTACCGGCGGTCGACCGCCCTGCAGGCGGTCTGGCTGGCGGAGGGCGATGTGGAGTTGACGGATCACAGCCGCCTGTTCCGCCCCTATCAAGGCCTGGACGGCGACCTGTTCGAACGGGTGCGCGACCGCCTGGACCGGCTGCAGGAGGCGGGCGGCTTCAGGACCGCGGGCGACTTCGACGCGCGCCGCGGGCGCGTGGACGCGGCCTGCGCGGAGGCGGACGGTCTTGTGCTGGCGCTGGAGAGCACGGGGGCGGCCCCACCGGGCTGGACGGCCGAGCTGGCCCGGGGTGCCCGCGCCCAATGCCGCGTCGCCCGGGGCGCGGCGGACCAGCTGGCGCTGCTCTTCTGGCGCCGCGAAGCCGCCGCGGGACGTCCGACGCCGGGCCTGGCGGCGCTGGAGGCGCGCATCCGGGCGTGGACGGCGGACTGGCAGGCGGAGGATGCTGAGAGCTTCGCGCTGCTGGAGGGCGGGGCGGGACTGGCCATGGTGGAGGGGTTTTGAGGGGCGGCGCGGGGCCATGCTGCCCACAAGAAGCCGCATTGGCAGCGTGATGTCCCGTCGCCGTGCACCCGGCAGCTGCGGGGCCGACCGGCGTTGCAGCTGGTAAGCGGTCTCCTGCGGCTCCGCCCAGGCGCTGGACGCCCGGCTGGCCTCAGTGTATAGTGCGATCATGGGGGTGACCTCCTTGTTTGGTCTAGATCACCCCAAGGTGGTCGCCCCCTCTACCTTGTCGAACTTGCGTCAGCCTGGGTAGAACCGTGCCCGTTCCGGTCAGTCGACCTATCATCTCCACGGAGAGGATGGTGCGTCATAAATGGCTGCTTGTTCCGATAGTGATGGCGGCTATGCCGACTGTTTCGGCATCATCGAGGGTTAGGGCGCACATGAAGGCATTCGTCGTCGCGAAATATGGCAAGGACGGCCTCCGTGCCGCCGAAGTGCCAGATCCCATCGCCGGGCCTCGTGACGTCCTGGTCCGGGTGAGTGCTGCTGGCATCAACCCGCTGGATAAGATGGTACGCAACGGCGAGTTCAAGCTCCTACTGAAGTACAAGACACCGTTCGTGCTCGGCCATGATCTTGCAGGTATCGTGATGCGTGTCGGTGCCGAAGTACGCGACTACAAGGTCGGTGACGAGGTCTACGCCCGCCCTCGCGACCTGCGCATCGGGGCCTTCGCGGAATACATCGCGGTCGATGATGCGGATATCGCCCCGAAGCCCCAATCACTCACGATGGAAGAATCTGCGGCGATCCCACTGGTGGCACTTGCCGCGTGGCAGGCCTTGGTGGACCTCGCGCAGGTCAAGCCGGGGCAGAAGGTCCTCGTTCACGCCGGCGCTGGCGGACTGGGCTCGACAGTCATCCAGCTCGCCAAGCACCTGGGCGCAACCGTTGCCACGACCGCGAACGGCAACGACTCGGAGAAATTGCACGGCCTCGGCGCGGACGAAGTCATCGACTACACCAAGGCAGACTTTGCCGAGTTGCTCTCCGGCTACGACGTCGTGCTCGACACCCTTGGCGGCAACACCCTCGCAAAGTCGCTGACCGTGCTCAAACCTGGCGGGCTGGCGATCAGCGGGGTCGGTCCACCGGATGCCGCGTTCGCTGTTCAGGTTGGCCGGCCACTCCTGAAACCCGTAATGGCGTTGTTGAGTCGCAAGGTGCGGGCACAGGCCAGGAAGCTGGGCGTGCGCTACGCGTTCTTCTTCATGCGGTCCGATGGCGCCCAACTGAAGACGCTGGCCGCACTCTATGATGCGGGCACCCTGCGTCCGGTGCTCGACCGCACGTTCCCGTTCGACGAAACGCTCGATGCGATGGCATATGTGGAACAGGGACGCGCGAAGGGCAAAGTCGTCGTCACGATGCCGCCCGCGGGCAGCTGACAAGTGGACATAGGGAGCCGACAGGCGAAAGGGCTGAGAATTCCCTCTTGCGGAGCGCGCCCCAAGGGGCTAAGATGGGCTTCGAAAGCGCTCTCGTCGGCAGCTCCTGAGGGTCGATTCCCAGCTCGGCGTGGGTGCTGGGCGGGCCGTGATCGGGCAAAGCGGCGCCGCGCGCCAGACCGCGCCGACAGCGATCCGGCGACGACGGGGGACCTCGAGCTGCAGTAGGCCTGTACCTGCATTTGGGTGCTACCCTAGCTGAGCTATGGTAGCAGTGTAGCTGTGCTTGGGTGCCAGGATACCTGGAGTTTTCCCAGCCATGTGATCGACAATGACGGCTAGGACTGACGCGCATGACGCAGCGATGACGCAAGTTTCTGCAGTGTGATTTCGGCGCGGAAGCCTGCAGGACTATCCTCGAGACATGGCTGCTGCTCGGTTGTCGCGCCCCATTCCGTCCTGTCCGCGGCCGTCATGGGCAGCCCTGCTGCGCGCGGCCCCATATTAAAACGGATCGACCGGGGAGGGTGCGGCCAGATTCCGTCCGGTCCCGGGGCAGCCCGCATCAGCTTGCAGCAGGGCCGCGGACGAGACCTTGAACGAGTGCATGGGCAAGTGACCGGCCAGACCTAGCCTATACGCCGCAACACCCCTGCACCGATCAACTCCCGCACCTGTGCCTCGAGGTCGCGTGGAATCGCGCCGCCATGCACCATTGGACGCGACCCGGCTGACTCGCCCTCTATCTTCGTTGACCGAGGGCTCCCCGCGGCGTAGCAGGAGGAGGCAGTGCAGGCAACGAGGAGTTGCCGCGTCGTCCTCCTCGAGAAGCGGAGCAAGTACGCAGCGTACTTGCTCCCCTCAACCAGGACTTTTGAGCCCCGGAGCAATGGCTCACGCAGGCAAGTACGCAGCGTACTTGCTCCGCTCAGCCCAGCTCCTCCGCCACCGACCGCCAGTAGCCGTCGTGCGTTGCCCGGTTGGCCGCCGCGTCTACCGTCAGCTCGATCACCCGGATGCCCGCGCCTGCGCGCGCGTCCGCCCAGGCCGCGCTGAAGTCCGCGCGACCGACCGCCCGTCGGTGCGCGATGCCGTAGAGGGCGCAGCCGGCCGCCAGGTGGGCACCCGGGTCGGTGCGGAAGTAGCGGTCGAACACCGCTGGGTCGGCATCGGCCACCGGCAGCGAGGCGAAGATGGCCCCGCCGCGGTCGTTGAGAACGACCACGATGAGGTCCGGCTCGGCCGAGCGGTCCAGCCCCATGATCCCCAGGCCGTTGATGTCATGCAGGAAGGCCAGATCGCCGGTGACCAGCACCGTGAGGCCGGCGCCGGAGCGGCTCCGCGCCAGCGCCGCGCCGATGGCCGCGCTGAGCGTGCCGTCGATGCCCGCCGCCCCGCGGTTGGCCATCACCGCCAAGGCCTTGGCGGCCTGTCCGCCGAAGCTGTCCAGATCACGCACCGCCATGCTGTTGGCCGCGTAGACCAAGGCTCCGGCGGGCAGGAGCGTCGGAAGCAGGGCATGCAGCCAGGGCGTCGACTGCTCCGGAGCGGTGGCCACCGCCGCCAGCCGCAGGCGACCCACCGTAGCGCGGGCCGCCAGCCAGGCGCCGCGCCAGGCGTCACCGTCGGCGCGCGGTTCCGGCGCGCCGGATGCTTCCACCGCCTCGGCCAGGGCATCCGCCGCCTCCGGCGCCCCCGCCGGCAGCCAGTCCGCGGCCAGGCGAGCAGGGTCGTCGCCCTGGTCCAGGGGATCGAAGACCACGTGCCGCGCCCCCGGATGGGCTTCCAGGTACTGGGTCACCGGACGCCAGGTCAGGCTGCCGCCGAAGCGCAGGACCAGCTGCGGCGGATGCGCGGCGACCCAACCCGGCAGGCGCAGGAAGGCGTCGTAGCCGTCGATGACCAGGCCGCGGTCATGCGGTCCGAAGCGCAGGCCCCCCGCCGGTTCGGCCAGGATCGGGTAGCCGCTCGCCGCGGCCAGCCGCGCCAGGGCGTCGGTATAGCTTCGGGCGTCCACCCCCAGGATGGCCGGGTCGACCAGCCCGGCCAGGATCAGGCCGCGGGGCGCGGCGTGGATGGCGGCCGCCAGCTCGGCGCGGCTCGCGGCATCCAGCGAGCGAGGCGCCCGGTAGTTCCGCTCCCTTGGCCGGTCGGCAGCCGGCAGCGCCTCGGATGCGGCCCCGGTCGCGCCCACCGCCCACGGTGATGTCGGAACCAGCGGCTCACGAAAGGGCACGTTCAGGTGCACCGGTCCGGGCACCGGCGCCTGGCTGCGCCGCGCGGCGCGGCGGCCGATGTCCCGGGCGTAGCGCGCGGCGGCTTCCGGCGGCAGCTCGTCCGGCAGGGCGAGCTCGTGGAAGTCGCGGACGAAGGCGCCGAAGAGCTTCTGCTGGTCGATGGTCTGCCAGGCGCCCGCGGCTCGCAGCTCCGGGGGCCGGTCCGCGGTCAGCACGATCAAGGGCAGCCGGCTGTGCCAGGCTTCGATCACCGCCCCGAAGGCGTTGGCGCCCGCCGTGCCCGACGTGCAGACCATCGCCGCCGGCCGACCGCTGGCGCGGGCGAAGCCCAGGGCGCAGAAGGCCGCCGAGCGCTCGTCCAGGTGCACGCTCTGCGAGAGGCCGGGGCGACCGGCGGCCGCGAGAGCCAGCGGCGTCGAACGGGAACCCGGGGCGAGGGCCAGGTGGGCCAGACCTTCCTGGCAGAGCCCTTCGAGCAAGGCGGCGGCGGCCCGCAGGTTCAGGTTGCCGCGGTCGGTCATCCGACCTCGGGGGCCTCGGGGACCGCGCGGGACTCGGGAGCTTCGGGGGCGGGGCGGGGCAGGCGGATCCGCCGTTCCTTCGGATCCGGATGCCGGCGGTACAGGATGACCACATGGCCGATCTGCCCCGCCAGATGGCTGCCGGTGGCCTCGGCCATCTCCTGGCTCAAGGCCTTGCGCTGGTCCTTGAAGTCCGCCAGGCGGACCTTGATCAGTTCATGCGCCGTCAGGGCCTGGTCCAAGGCGCCCAGCACGGCCTCCGAAAGACCCTGCTTGCCGATGACCACCACCGGCTGGAGGTGGTGGGCCTGTGAGCGGAGGTAACGGCGTTCGGCGCCGCGCAGGGGCGGGGGAAGGGGCGGAGGCGTGGTCACGGTGGGGAGACTCCTGTCGGGCGAAACGGCCGGTTCGCGAGACGCCGCTGAATAGAAGCGGCGTGTGAACCAGCCATCCATTGTAGCGCCTGCAACGCCTACAATTCGTGACCATGTCCCGCCGACCTTCTGGCCCGCCCGCGCTCATCGCCGCCGCCCCCGGCCGCATCTGCCTCTTCGGCGACCATGCCGACTACATGGGCCTGGGCGTCATCGCCGCGGCCATCGACCGGAGCATTAGCGTCGAGGCCTGGCCGGCGACCGGTCCCCTTTGGCAGGTGGATCTGCCCGATGTGGGGAGGAGCGAGACCTTTGACCCGCAGACGCCGCTGCCCTACACCCGGCCGCGCGACTACCTGCGGGCCGTCGCCCGGGTGCTGGGCCGCGCCGGTTACCGCTGGCCCCAGGCCTTCCGCTGTCGCATTCGCGGCGATGTGCCCATGAGCGCCGGCGTCTCCAGCTCGTCGGCCTTGGTGATCGCCTGGACGCGGCTGATGGTGCAGGCCGGCGAACAGGCCCTCTTGAACGGGCGCCCGTCAGCCCTCGACATCGCCCGCTGGGGCTACGAGGCCGAGGTGCTGGAGTTCGGCGAGCCCGGCGGCATGATGGACCAGTTCACGTCCAGCCTCGGCGGCCTGGTCTACATCGACTGCGCGCCGCCGATGCGCCCCGAGCGGCTGGCGGACCGGCTGGACGGCTTCGTCCTGGGCGATTCGCTGGCGCCCAAGGACACCATGGGCGTGCTGACGCGCGCCCGCGGCGCCGCCGAGGCCGGCGTGCAGGCCTTGCGGTCGCTGCGGCCGGACTTCGAGCTGCGCAGCGCCGATCCCGATGACCTGCAGGACGTCTTCGCCCAGCTGCCGCCGGCCGAGGGCGCGGCTGTGCTGGCCCAGCTGCAGAACTGGCGGATCACCCGCGAGGCCCGCGCCGGCCTGGCCGACGAAACCCTGGCGCCGGAGCGCCTGGGCGCGCTGCTGAACGCCCATCACCGCTGGCTGCGCGACGGGCTGGGCATCTCCACCCCCAAGCTGGAGCGCCTGATCGACGCGGCCCTCGCCGCCGGCGCCCTCGGGGCCAAGGTCACCGGATCCGGCGGCGGCGGCTGCATGATCGCCTATGCTCCCGACCGGGAGGCGGCGGTGGCCGCCGCGATCTCGGCCGCGGGGGGGCGGGGCCAGGCGATTCGGGTTCAGCCGCCTAGCAGCGACTGAAAGGCCAGCATCGCCGCCAACGACAGCCCGGCCACCAGGGCGACGTCGCCGGCCTCGGCATCATCCAGGGCAGCGGGCAGCAGCTCGGCCCAGACCATCCAGAACATGGCCCCGGCGGCAAAGCCCAGGCCCAGGGGCAACAGCGGTCGGACCGCCTCCACGAACCAGAAAGCGGGCAAGGCCAGGAGCGGCTGCGGCAGGCTGCTGAAGACGCTCCACAGCGCCGCCGCCCAGACCGGCACACCCTGCGGTACCAGCACCAGGCTGATGGCCAGACCCTCCGGAATGTTGTGCAGGGCGATGGAGGCGCTGATGAAGCTGCCGAAGGCCGACCCGCCGCCGTAGGCCACCCCCACCCCGATCCCCTCAGCCGCCGAATGCAGGGTCATGACCCCCACGATCAGCACCATGCGCCGCAGGTCGGTCGCCCGGCCCTCGAGCAAGGCTCCCGGCCGGGCCAGGCGATCCAGGTTGCGGCCCGCCAGCCAGCGTCGCGCCCCGGCGATGCCGACGGTGCCCAGCAGCAGGCCGGCGACGGTGCCCAGCCGACCGAGCTGCTGCCCCTCGGCGATCAGGCTGACGCTGGCGGCGGTCATCAGGCCGATGGCGACCGCGTTGCCCCGGCCGCGGGCCAGGGGCCCCGGCGCCCGGCGCCACAAGAGCGGCAGAGCCCCCAGCCCGGTGCAGGCAGCGGTGGCCAGGGCCGCCCAGAAGACGGTCCAGGACGAAGGGGGCAGTGGAAGCATCAGGAGGGGATTCTGCCACCGGGGGGGCTGCGAAGCGAACTGGGGTGGCGATTGCGTTTGACCGACGGGTTCCCGATCAATCGGATCGTGGGCCAGGCACCGGAGCGATCGTGGGCCAAGCAACCGGGCTATACTGTGCCGGCCGTGGCTAGACACCTGCCTTAGAGTGGGGTCCACGGACCCAATGCCGCCACACGCATCAGGAGCCGACCATGAGCATGACCGCCCGCCGGTCCCGGCACCCCGTACTGGCCTTCGCCGGCTTGCTGGTCCTTGTGGGGCTGGCGAGCTTGACGATCCCACGGCCGCTGCAACCCGCCGTTCAGGCTCAAGGCGCTCCCGGACTTCCCGTGGAGGCGTTGACCGACCTGGAGCAGTTGCGGGCGCGCTTCAACGGCGATGTCGGCAAGGTGCGCCTGATCCTCCTGCTGTCGCCCACCTGACCCGTCTGCGTCAGCGGCACCCGTTGGGTGAGCTTCGACCTGCTGGCTCAGCTGCCTTCGGCGGACATCCGGATCTATGCCGTCTGGATGCCCATCCTAAGCCAAGATGCCCGCGACCGGGTGGACCCCAGCCTGGTCCCCGATCCGCGGGCCACCCGTTACTGGGACGAGCGCGCCCTGAGCGGAACCTTCTTCAAGGGCCGGCCGGAATTCGCGGACCATTGGGATGCGGTCGTCTGGGACGCCTATGGCCTCTACGACCGGCATGCCCGCTGGGATCGCCTCGCGGAGGGCCCAACCGCGGCGGTGACCAGCGGCTGGACCATCATCGCCGAAGGGGAGAAGCTGCGCTTCAGCCTGCTACAGCTGCTCGCCCATCCGTGGCAGCGGGTCTTTCTGCCGCTGAGCGCGCTGCGGTGACGCGGGGCGACGCCCCGCCGCCCGTCATGGGCGGCACAGGGGCCGGACGGCCTGTGGTACAATCGCCGCAATCGGCACGCAGGCAGGCAGCGCCGCCTGGACAAAGCGGAGGAAGCAAGACACCGTGAGCGATCCGGCCCACAACCCGCGCCCCCTGGTCACCGCACCGGGCATCTTTCCCATGTACGGGCGCCTGGTACTCTGCTCCGGCACGGCCAACCGCCCCCTGGCCGACGAGATCGCGGCGCATCTGGGGACGGAACTGCTGCCCTGCGATGTCACCCAGTTCGCCAACAGCAACACCTTCGTGCGCCTCGGGAAGAGCGTCCGCGGCTCGGACGTCTTCTGGATCCAACCGACCTCCGCGCCCACCAACGACAACCTGATGGAGCTGCTGATCGCCCTGGACACCCTGCGCCGGGATTCCGCCGGGCGCATCACCGCGGTGATCCCCTACTACGGCTATGGGCGCTCCGACAAGAAGGATGAGCCGCGGGTACCCATTACGGCGCGGCTGGTGGCCGACATGCTCTCGGTGGCGGGCGCCGACCGGGTGTTGATGATGGACCTCCACGCCGGTCAGATCCAGGGCTTCTTCAGCATTCCGGTGGATGACATCACCGCTTCCCACCTGCTGGCGCGCTACGTCCGCGAAAAGGGCATTGCCAACGGCGTGGTGGTATCGCCGGATCTGGGCAGCGCCAAGAAGGCCCGCAATTTCGCCATCGAGGTGGACTGGCCGCTGGCGCTCATCGAGAAGCGGCGCAGCGCTGATGGCGGTTCCACGCGGGTGATGAACCTGATCGGCGAGGTGGAAGGGCGCGACGTGGTCATCGTCGACGATGAGATCGACACCGCCGGCACCATCGTCAACGCCGCCCATTTCGTCTTGTCGCGCGGCGCCCGCCGGGTCTACGCCATGGCCACCCACGGCATCTTCTCGCCGCCGGCCATCGATCGCCTGCGCGAGGCGCCCTTCGAGGAGATCCTGGTCACCAACACCGTTCTCATTCCGCCCGAGAAGTGGTTGCCCAACATGCGCATCCTCAGCGTGGGAGCCCTCCTCGGCGAGGTGATCTACCGCATCCACGTCGGGCAATCCGTCGGCGAGATGTTCGACGAGTAAGGGCGATCCGCTGCCGCGGGTCCCGTGCTGACCTTGGTCTCGGTTGTATCCCATTACGCCACCTGGCTGTTCGTCCTGCTGGGCGCCTTGGCCTTGCGTCAGGCCTGGATCCTGTTCCAGGGCCTCGGCCACCGCCGCAGCAGCCTCTTCAACCTGGAGCGCGAGACCGCCGCGGCCAAGGTGCAACATGCCATGGTCGCGCTGCTCCTCTATTTCACCCTGATCGTCAGTGTCCACACCATCGCCTTCAAGGTGGCGCCCACCCTGCCCCAGGACATCCGTTTCTCGGGCCATACGCCACCCATCATCCAGGTGCCGCCCACCGCCGACCTGCCCACCGACACACCGACGGCCCCGCCCTACTCCGCCACCCCGCCGCCGCTGGTCATCATCACCAGCACGCCGCTGCTCCCATGAAGCCCCTGGTCGTCCTGGTGCTGGGGATGCACAAGAGCGGCACCAGCCTCGTCGCCGAGCTGCTGCACCGCTCCGGCGTGGCCATGGGCGACCTGGACAGGTCGGGCGGGGACTATGACGCCGGCCATAAGTTCGAGGACGCCCAGGTGCAGGCGGCCAACAAGACCTTGCTGGGCTTCTCCGAGAGCTACCGCCTGCCCGCCGGCCCCCTGACGCCCGACGCCGCCCTGTCCGCGCGGATGCGGGCCTTGATCGCCCAGCGGCAGTCCGTCGGCGGCGACTGGGGCTTCAAGGATCCGCGCACGGTCCTGACCTACGAGGTCTGGCGGCCGTTGTTGCCGCCGCATCGCCTGCTGTTGGTCTACCGCCATCCCGCGGAGGTCTGGCGCCATTACCAGCGGCTGGGGACGCGCCGCCCGCCGTGGCGGCGGCTGCGCTGGCTCTGGGCCATCATGGGCGCCTGGGTGGCCTACAACCAGCGCCTGTTGGCCATTCTGGCTGACGCCGAACCCGGTCAGGCCCTGCTCCTGGGCTATGCCGAACTCATGGACGAGGCGGGCGGCGCCTTCGACCGCCTGCGGCGCTTCCTGGACCGCGACCTGGTGGACGCCCGACGCGGCGAGCGCTACCGCAACCGGCGCCGCTTCGATGCGGCCGTGCTGGCCTACGACCTGTTGACCGCCGGCCGGGTCAGCCGCGTCTGGCGGCGGCTGCGGCGGGCCGGAGGCGCCGCCTCAGCGACCCAGCCAGGGCAGGTGCAAGGCAGGTAGCCCGCGCGGCACGCCGACCACGTTCAGGCCCCCGCCGGCTGCGGCCACGTAGGCCCGGTCGCCCATGACGCGGAGGGCGGCGCCGGTGCCCGGCAGGTCCACCACCCCCAGCAGCACCGGTGCCGCGCTGTCCCGCAGGTCGACAGCGCTGAGAACGGCGTCCTCCGTCAGCAGATAGGCGGTGCTGCCGGCCACCGCCACATCCATCAGGGGCCGCACAGTCGGCAGTGCGGGCAGGGCGCGCAGGTCGCCGCCCGGCGCCTGGGTCCAGATCCCGAGGCCGCCGCCCTGCGCGGCCACGTAGACCCGGGCACCGGACAGCTCCACCTTGATGGCTCCCGGCACGGTCAGGCTGGCCACCAGGAAGGGATGGGCGGGATCCATGACGTCGAGCACCGCCAGACCGGGTTCGCCGCCGGCGATGTACAAGCGCCCGCCGGCCAGGGCGAGATCACGAGCGGACCAGTCGCCGCGCATCTCGCCCAGCTTTCGCGGGCGCGCCGGATCGGCCAGGCTCAGGATGGTCAGGCTGGCTTCGTCAGCCAGGTAGGCCAGCCCGCGCTGGACGACGAGGGCCGACACCGGGGCGTCGAGCCGCGCTTCGGCGACGAGGCGCGGTTGCTGCGGATCGCCGAGGTCCAGCACGCTGAGCTTGTCGCCATGCACCGCATAGGCCCGGCCATCGGCCAGGTCCACGGCCGTTATGGCCGGCGCAAAGCGGGAGTCCGGCGCCCAGCCGCCCAGCAGAGCGCCCATCGAGGCGGGCTTGAGGTCGACGAGCCGCGCCTGGGCATAGCTCCAGACCAGGGCGCGGTCACCGGCCAGGCGCAGGTCCACCGGTGGCGGAACCATGGACCAGGGCGCCAGCTCGCGCGGCTGCTGAGGCCGGCTCAGGTCGACGACCCTGAGGCCGCCCTCGGCGCAGCTGACAAAGGCGCGGTCGCCGAGGATGCGGATGAACCGGGGATCGCCCGGCAGCTCCAGGGTCGCCAGTTCGTGCGGTGCGGTCGGATCGGCGACATCCAGCAGGTGCAGGCCCTCGCCGCCTCCGAAGCTGGCCAACAGCAGGTCATCGGCCAGGTCCAGGTCCAGGGCGCCGCTCGGAAGCGGCAGTTCGGTGATCAAGGTCGGCGCCGCGGGGTTGGAGACGTCGACGACATGCAGCAGCTCCGACCCGGTGACGAAGGCGACATCCCCGCGTAGAACCACGTCATAGGTGTTGGCGGCGGTCACCCAATGGCCCACTTGTACCGGCAGGAGGGGATCCGACACGTCGAGGATGCGCATGCCGTCGAAGGCGGGCAGGTAGGCCAGCTTGCCCCGCACCAGGATGTCGGCCGGCAGGACGTAGGCGCTGCCCAGCTTGACGGGCCGGGCGGGATCCTTGAAGTCGACGATGAGGAAGCTGCGCGCCGCCGTCACGTAGACCAGACCATCCAGGGCGAAGACATCGCTGAGCCAAGGTTCCACCAGGCGACCCAGGACCACCGGATGCGTCGGATCGGCCAGGTCCAGCACGGTGAGGGCGTTGTCGGTCTCCGGAGCGTAGCCGCTGGTGACGGCGTAGGCCCTCTGGCCGTCGACGGCGATGTCGGTGACCAGGCCGCCAAGCACCTCGCTCTGGCCGATGAGCCGCGGCGCGCCATCCTGGCCAGGCTCCAGGATCAGTACCCGCGGGCCCTGCCCCAGCAGCAGCCGGTCTCCGAAGGGGGCCAGGGCGGTCAGGTCGCCACCGGCCTGCAGCAGCACCGGCAGCGCGGGCGGGGCCGGCGGTTCCGACGGAGCGGGTTCCGGGGTCTGCGCGCGCGCCGCGCCGGCTGCGCCCAGCAGGGCCAATGCCAGGCAGGCGCCCCACCAGGCATGGCGCGCGCGCCGGCTCGCCAGCCTGACGCGCTTGTCCGGGGCCGACATGCTGAAACCGCTCTCGTCGCCTGACATGGTCCCTCCTGGCTGTCCGGCCGTCCGCCCGATCCCTTGCGGAATCTCTCGACGGCCGGGGGCGGGGATTATACCGTGCCCACCCGCGCCGCCAACCAGCCCAAGGCCGCGAACACCGCCGCCACGGTGGCCCAGCCCAGGGGGGCCCGGGGCGGCTGAGCTGCTTCATGGCCCGGGCCGAGAGCGGCGATGGCCCCGCCGTAGACCGCCCAGGCAAGGATCCAGGCCGGCGAACCGCCGCCGTCCAAGGCGGAACCCAGCAGGCTGGCCGGCCAGCTCGCATCCGTGGCCAGCATCCACAGCAGCGCCGCGGCGGACCAGCCGCCCAGCCAACCGAAGAGCGCCGACCCGGCGGTTTCGGCGAAGGCGCTGAGTTCGATCCAGCCCAGGGCCTCGCCGGGCCGGCGTCCGACGCGCCGCAGCCCTGCGCCCAGGCCGGCACCCATGGCCCCGGCGGTCAAGGCCCAGAGCGCCGCCGCGCCGCCAGGTCCGGCGGTGGCCAGAGGATCCAGCCAGGCCAGCAAGGCCCCGTGAGCGGCCGCGAGCAGGGCGGCGAGACCGAAGGCCGCGGCCAGGGAGATGAGCGCCAGTCCCGCGGTCCAGCGCAGGCTGGCGGCCCAGGCCCGCGGCGCGGTGGCCGCCAGCCCCAGCCCGCCAGCCACAGCCCGGAAGCCGCCCTTCAGGATCTGCCCAGGCAGGGCGCCCAGGGCGGCCAGACCGCGCAGGAAGCCGGTGCCCACGGCCAGGGCCGCCGGCGGCGCCGCGGGCTGACGGCGGACGACCGCCGTCGGCCGCCCCTTGGCGATCGCCATACCGCCCCGACCGCGCCCGCCGCATTCCGGGCAGCGCCGCAGGTGATCGGAGAACCAGTGGCCGTTGGGGCAGGCGACCAGATGGGCCTCAGCCACCCCCAGAGCCTCTGCCCAGGCTTCGGCGCCCGGGCGCAGCGCGGGACGCTGCTGACCGTCGACGAAGCAGCGCAGCAAGAGCTCCACCAGCTCTGGATGGAGCGCGTCCAGCGGCGGCGCGCCGGCAGGGGGGGCCAGTTCGGCCGAAGCCCCGGACCAGGGGAAGAGCCCGCGCGCGATCTTGTCCTCGATGCCCGGCGGCTCGCCGCCGCCCAGCCATTGGCCGCGGTAGGGGTGGCCGCCGTTCATGAGCAGCTGGAAGACCAGCACGGCCAGGCCGAAGCTGTCGTGCTCGGGGCGGCGCCAGGTATCGGCAAAGGCCTGGCCCTGCAGCTCTGGTGCGGTGTACTCGGCGCGGCCCACGGGGCAGGGATGGATGACGATCATCCCGCCGCGCCGCTCCTCTACCTGAAAGGAGTCGACGTCGATGAGGGTCACCAGGGTGCGCGGCGTCACCAGGATGTTGCCCTCGTTGAGGTCGCCCACCACGTAGGCGGCGGCATGCAGGGCGCCCAGGGAGGAGGCCAGGTTGCGCGCGGTGCGGTGCAGGTAGCGGCGGTCGAAGCCGGGCAGCACCTGCGCCCGCCGACGGGGGTTGAACACCTCGAGGAGGCTGACGGCATCGGTGATGAGGGGCATCGTGAACCCGACCAGGCGCCCGTTACCGTCCAGGAGGAGGTCGCGCGGCCAGGCGATGGAGGCATGCCCCAGGGAGCGGGTGGGATCCACCGGCGGGCTGACCAGCATATGCCGCAGCTTCTCGGCAGCCCCTTCGCGCGGCCGGGTGTACAGCTTGGCCACCATGCCGCTCTGGCCCTGGATGCGGTGGACGGTGGCCTCCCCGCCGCGGGCCAGCGGCTCGCCGAGGGTCAACCGCGCCCCCGAGCCGGTCTGGACGATCATGTGCCGGCCGGCGGGTCACCTGCCGTCGGGTCACCGGTCATCGGGTTACCGGCCGGCGGCTCACCGATGGGGGGGGCACCGGTGGGGGGCTCACCGGCCGCAGACGCGCCGGAGCGGGCCGCCGGCGGCAGGGCTATCAGCAGGGTCTTGTCGTCGTCGGTGCGGCCGCAGACGCGCTCGGAGCCGAGAAAGGACCGGAGCCCACGGCGCGCCGCGGCGAGGTCCGCAGCCTGGCGGGCAAAGGCCACTAGCGGATCCAGGAACGCCGGATGGGGCTCGCCGCCGGGCAGGCGCAGCATGAGGCGGATGAGCCCGTCGGTGCTGAGCACCATGGCCTCGGGGGCCGGGATCTGGGCCAGGCTCATCCGCTGCAGGGCCTCCGGGGCGATGAGCAGCAGCACCTCGTTGGCGTACTCGCCCTTCTGGGGCTCGAGAAGGCTCTGCCAGGTGCCGTCCGCGTGGCGCGCCAGCACGGCGCCGTCGCCCACCTGGGCCGCAGTCAGGGCCTGGGCGTCGACGACGGCCAGGGCGAGGGTGCAGGCGAGGTCGCGCGCCGGAAAGCCCTCGGCGGCGGCTCGGGCCAGGAGCGCCTCGCGCGCGGCGGCGAAGGCGGCGCGCAGGGCGACGGCAGAGGACGCCTGGTCGAGATCGAGATCGGGATCCGGTCCCTGGCCCGGCTCCGGCCCGCGGTCGACGTCACCGGCCATCAGCCGCGCGGTCAGTTCGTCCAACGCTGCCTCGACCGCGATCGCCGCACCTTCGTCGGAGCGGGACGCGGAGCCGGCGCCGTCGGCCACCGCGGCGATGAGCAGGCCCCCTGGCAGTTCGCGCCAGCCGTGGGCGTCCTGGCAGGGCAGTCCGGTGGCGATATGGCTGGTCCCGGCCAGGCTGGCGGCCAGCACGCGCCAGGCACCGGCGGCTTCAGCCATTGGCGGTGTCCACCGTGCCCCAGCCCACGGGCGGCAGGGGCGCCTGATCGCCGGGTCGGGACTGGCTGACGGCGGACAGGCTCTTGGACAGCCAGACGAAGAGCTCCTCGAAGGCCAGACCCTTGAGCTTGAGCGGCGGCCGCTGGGTGGCGAAGCGCGCCAGGCAGCGCAGGTCCGCGCCCTCCACGCCGACCCCATACACCGAGAGGCCGCGCGCCGCCTCCTCCTGCGCCAGCTCGGCGGCCGCGGCCTCCCAGCCCGAGTCGGTGGGCTTGCCGTCGGTGATGAGGAAGAGCCACGGGCGGAAGTAGTCGATGCCGTTCTGCTTGTACGTGGCCTTGCGGTCGCGGATGAGCTGCAACCCGATACGCGCGGCCTCGCCCATGGGCGTGGAACCATCGGCCACCAGCAGCGGCGGGTGGAAGCCGTCCACGGTGACGAAGGCCAGCGAGGACTCGGCCGGGATGGCCTCGCCCTGACCTTGCCGCACGTCCAGCACCCGCGCCGCCCGGCCGCCGAAAGCCACGACGGCCAGCTCCACGCGCAGGCTGGCCAGCGGATCCTTCTTGAGCGCCCGCTCAAAGGTCTGCAGCCCCACGTTCAACTCGTCGATGCGCCGTCCCTGCATGGAGCCGGACACGTCCAAGAGCAACACCACGGCGCAGCGGGGCTCAGGGTTGTCGGCAAACTCGACGGCGTCGAGGTCGGCGTAGGGGGTGATGTCGTTCATGGATGGGGCTCCAGGGGAGAAGGTCGCGAGGTTGGCGGAGGGCGACGGCGCAGGAACGGCGAAGCCGGCGATGGGCGGTCCGGCGGCGACGGCCGAGCGACCAGGAAACTATAGGCGCATGGGCACCGGGAAGGACCGGTTGACCCCGGCAAGCGGCTCGATACAATCCACCATACGCCATGATCAACTTCCGAGCCCCCGCCGATCAGATCGCACCCGCCATGCGTCGGCTCGCCTTCGCGGTCAGCGCGTTGATGGCTGTGGTGGTCGTGTTGTCGGTCATGGCCGAGAACGGTCCGATCATCATTTTCGGCAGTCGCGGGCCTAATGGATACATCCCGCAAGGGGGAGCAGCGGTCTACCTCGGATGGGCCGTGTTTTTTATCCTGTCGATCAGGGAATCAAGGTGGTCGGCAATCGCTATCGGTGTCCTGGGGTTCGCAGTCTTCTGCTTTGGCCAGGCCGTTCTGGCCGGCCGTTTCTTGATCGCCGGCAGTGGCTATTCAGCGCAACTTCCTTCCCTCATCGGCCATTTGGTGATGGGCTTTCTGGCCCGGCGCCAATGGAAGATCCACGGCAAGGCGCACTGGATGATGCATCCTGCGCGCGAGGCCTCGGTTCCAAGCGGCTTCAATCTCCTCGCCAAGGGCATCGGTAGCGCCTTGGTCGCCGCAACCATCTACAGCATCTGGATGGTCTGTTTCCACCCGTTCCGGCTGCAGTTCTGGTCCAACCCAGCTCCATTGCTGACAGGCGCAGTGATAGCTCTCCACCTGCGTCGGTGTCGCCTCCGCCGGTCATGGCTACTGCCACTGACCGCCGGTTTCGCGGTGGCGCTTTTCAATCTACATCGCACCTTGAGACTCGACCTGTCTTTGAGCCTCAGCTCTCGAACATGGGCTTTCGTGGGGCTTGTCCTACTGTGGACCGTCGGCTTGGCATTGCTCCTGGCGCGGTTGCACCGCGACGATGCGCAGTTCGCAGACGACGTGCAACCACGCGAAGCAGACTGATTGGCCCGAAGGTGCAGCATGGCCCCATCGAGCACCAGTCACCCACCGACGGCCTTACGCCGTCGGTCCTCCAACAACTCCTCGACCAGCGGCGTTCCTGACGGCACGAAGGACTTCACCAGGCGCACGCGGACCATGGGCCGGGTTGGGCAGCCTGCGTCCTTGGATTCGAGACGTCGAGACAGGGTATTCGCGGCGGGGCAAACGGTGACGGCCACGGCGCCCCCCTCCCGACCTCCCCCCGCTGGGGGGAGGAGCAGGCATTTCCTCCCTCTGGGAGGAGTGGTCGCTGAACGCATGGTTCATCCGCCAGTGCATGGAAATGGGCCTGGTTTCATGACCGAACCGGCAGACCTTGACAGCGGACCCGCTACTGGCCTATCTCCCCATCGCGCAGCCGTCCGCCCGCGGGTCGCTGCCGCCCCACAAGACGCCGGTCTCGGCGTCGCGGAGGATCACCTGGCCGCGGCCGAAGACCGCGCGGGCGTGGCCGCTGGTCACGGTCAGGGCATGACCGCGCGCCGCCAGGTGCGCCAGCGCCGTTTCCGGCAGGCCCTCTTCCACCGCCACCGGACCGCCCGACAGCTCCTCAGCGATGCAGAAGCGCGGCGCATCCAGGGCGGCCTGCGGGTCCAGGGCGTCGTCGATCAGGCCCATCGCCACCTGCACATGGCCCTGCGGCTGCATGAAGCCGCCCATCACCCCGAAGCAGGCGAAGAGCGCTTCGCCCGAAGGTGGCGACCCAGCCGCCGCGTCCACGCCGCCGCCTGCCGGTGCCGCTGCCGCGACCCGCGTGATCAGGCCCGGGATGATCGTGTGGTAGGGCCGCTTGCCTGGAGCCAGGTGGTTCGGGTGTTGCGGGTCCAGGCTGAAGCCCAGGCCGCGGTTCTGCAGCGTGAAGCCCCAGCCCTTTGGGACCATGCCCGTGCCGAAGCCCACGTAGTTGCTGTTGATGAAGGAGCAGGCATTCCCCTCGCCGTCGACCACGCTCAAGTAGACCGTATCCGAGCCGGCGACCGGCGCGCCGCGCCGCGGGTCCAGCGCTGCCCGGTCGTCGCGCATCAGCGCACGGCGCGCGTCCGCATAGCCTTTGGACAGCAACTGCGCCAGCGGCGCCGGATCCGTGTCCGGATCAGCCGCGTACCAACGTGTGTCGGCGAAGGCCAGGCGCAGGGCCTCGATCTGGCGGTGCAGGCGCAGGGCCGAACCGCGGGGCATGTCCGCCGGGTCGAAGCCCTCCAGGATGTTGAGGGCCAATAGGGCCGCCAGGCCCTGGCCATTGGGCGGGCATTCCCAGACCCGGAAGCCGCGGTAGGTGGTCGTGATCGGCGTGACCCAGTCGCTGCGATGCCCCGCCAGGTCCGCCTCCGTCAGGCAGCCGCCCGCCTGCTGGACCACGCCCGACAGCGCCACGGCGATCGGCCCTTCGTAGAAGGCCGCCGCACCGCCCTCGGCCACAGCCCGCAGCGTGCGCGCCAGGCCCGGGTTGCGAAAGACCTCGCCCGGTCGTGGGGCGCGGCCGTCCATCAGCAACTCGCCGCCGTTGGGTGCCGCCGCCAGCTGCCGGGCGGCGCCCCGCGCCCAGTGGAAAGCCGTTAGCGGGGCCACAGGGAAGCCCTCCTCCGCCAGGCGGATGGCTGGGGCCAGCACCCGCGCCAGGGGCAGGCGGCCGTGGCGGGCGATCAGGTCGCACCAGGCGGCGCAGGCGCCCGGCACTGTGACCGTGTGAGCGTGGTAGGCCGGCAGACGGTCCACGAAGCCGTCGCGCGCCAAGCGCTCCAGGGAGAGGGCTCGCGGCGCCCGGCCCGAGCCGTTCAGCGCCGTGACCGATCCCCCAGCGGCGTCGTAATGCAGGGCGAAGGCGTCGCCGCCGATGCCCGTGGATGTCGGCTCCGTCACGTTGAGCGCGGCGGCCGTGGCCACCGCCGCGTCCGCGGCGCTGCCGCCGGCGGCCAGGATCTCCAGGCCGGCGACCACGGCCAGGGGTTGGCTGGTGGCGACCATGCCACGCCGGCCGACCACCGGCGAGCGGCGCGAGGCAAAGCTGAAGTCCGGCGGGTCGGCGAAGGTCAAGGACACGGTGGCCACCTCAGGGGCAGGCGCAGGGCGTGGCCCCGCATTTGGGGCAGCCCTGGGCGTAGCGGTCGGCGGCCTCGGCCATGTCGATGCCCAGCTGCGAGGCCAAAGTGACCAGCCAGGCCAGGACATCGCTCAGCTCCAGGCGCAGCAGGTCCTCGCGCCGCGGCTCGCGGCGGATCTCCTTGGCCAGCTCGCCCACCTCCTCGGTGAACCACACAAAGCTGCGGTCGATACCGCGCGGACGGTCCCGCTCGCCATAGAGCAGCTCGATCTGACGCTGGAAGGCACGGATATCCACAGTAAAGGCTCCTAGGGTTCTGGCGGCTAGAATCAAGGTCATGATTCAGATCAAGGGCGTGATCAAGCGACTGGAAGCGCGCAGCGACCTGGGCTACTGGGCGGTGGGCGCCGCGCTCGTCAGCCTGTTGCTGGCCATGGCCCTCGGCGCGCCCCCCTGGCTGCGGCTGGTGTTGCAGGCCGGCTTCATCGGCGGCTTCACCGACACCATCGCCCTGCACATGATCTTCACCCACCACCGCTTCCTGCCCGGCTCCGGTGTGCTGGAGCGCCGCAAGGATGCCATCGTGGAGTCCCTGGCGGAAACCATGGAGGAGCATATCCTCAACCCCAGCCTCATCGAGGCCCGGGTGCGGGAGCTGGTGGCCGGTCTGGACCGGGAGCGGCTGCTCGGTGGCCTGAACGCCATCGTCGACACCTTCCGGCAAGACCTGATCCTCTTTATCAGCGCCCCCGATCAACGCGCCACCATCACCCGCGCCGTGCGCAAGGAAGGCGGCTTCTGGGGGGATATGGCGGACGCGGTGGGCGTGGTCACCTACCAGGATCTGGGCGACCGCATCGTCGGTGGCTTGGTGCGGCAACTCGAGGAGTTCCGCGTGGACGCCGCCATCCTCACCGCTGCCGAACGCTATGTGGGCACCTTGGACGACTTCCTCCTGGAGCCCGGCAACCCCCTCGTCCGCCGGCATTACGGCTCGGAGAAGAGCGTGGCCCAGATCCTCTTCGAACGCCTCGACGCCCGCCGCCTGGTCATCGACAAGCTGGGATCCTATTCGGCCGCCGAGGTCCGGGACATCGTCGAGCGCAGCATCCGCCGGCATCTGGCCTGGCTGCAGGCCTTCGGCGTCATCCTCGGCATGGCCATGGCGGGCGTCATCCTGCTGCTGGAATGGGCCTTCAACCTGGGTTGAGCCTTGCAGGGCTCAATGCCCCATCACCCCGCCCAGAACGGCGCCGCCCATGCCCAGCGCCATCGTCCCCAACCAGCAGAACAGGCAGAGCGCCGGCAGGCCCAGGAACAGCAGCAGGACGACCACCGGCAGGCTTTGCCGCTGACCCGACTCGTCCGGCGTGACCGCCCAGAGGATGAGGTAGGGCACCAACCCCGGCGCGCCGCCAGGCAACAGCAGGAAGCCGAAGATGACCCGGATGAGGGTGGGGTCCAGGCCGAAGTGGCGCGCCAGACCGCCGCAAACGCCGGCGATCACACGGTCGTCCGTGCTGCGGCTGAGGCGGCGGGCGGGGGGGAGCGGGGTCTCTGGTTCGATCATCGGTCGATGGCCTCCGTTGGGCTGGCGGTTGCCGCAGGCTCATTGCCGGGCTGAACTGAGTCTACGAGGCAGCGTGGATCTGGGTTGCTCGCGGGCCCCGGCCGGCCGATTCGCCCGCCGCGGCAATCTGCGATATCCTGCCCCGCACCAGATCGACACGCAAACGCAACGCGTCAGACGGGAGGCGGGAGTCCATGGGCGAGAAGCAGGTCAAGGACCGGCCGGCGGGCGACGGACTGCAGGCCTTCACGCGGCATGTGCTGCAAGACCTCAGGGCCTTGGAGCAGATCATCGCCGACGGCATGATCGAGAGCGACGTGCAGCGCATCGGGGCAGAGCAGGAGCTGTTCCTGGTGCACCGCAACTGGCGTCCGGCGCTCAAGGCCTATGAGATGCTCGCCGCCCTCGACGACCCGCAGTTCACCACCGAACTGGGCCTCTTCAATCTGGAATGCAACCTGCAGCCGCGCGTGCTGGGCGGGCCATGCCTGACGGAGATGCAGACAGAGCTGGAGGGCCTGGTGGAGAAAGCCCGGCGGGCAGCCGCGGCCCTCGACCTGGAGGTGGTGCTCATCGGCATCCTGCCCACCTTGCGCAAGTCGGACCTGGGCATCGAGAGCATGACCCCCGAGCCGCGCTACCACGCCCTGTCCGACGCGCTCAACGAGCTGCGCGGGGGCGATTACGAGTTTCACATCAAGGGCACCGACGAGCTGATCGTACGCCACCACACGGTGATGCTGGAGGCCTGCAACACCAGCTTCCAGACCCACCTGCAGGTGGGACCGCAGGACTTCCCCAACGCCTACAACATCGCCCAGACGGCCGCGGCGCCCATCATCGCGGCGGCCTGCAACTCGCCCCTGCTCTTCGGGCGACGGCTGTGGCACGAGACGCGCATCGCCCTCTTCCAGCAGTCCATCGACACCCGCAGCTCCATCGACCACCTGCGGGAACGCAGCCCGCGGGTCACCTTCGGCCGGGACTGGGTCAAACGCTCGGTCCTGGAGCTGTACCGCGAGGACGTCGCCCGCTTCCGGGCCTTGCTGGGCGCCCATCTGGACGAGGATCCCTTCGCGGTGCTGCAGGCCGGCGGCATCCCGCGGCTCAAGGCCCTGACCATGCACAACAGCACGGTCTACCGCTGGAACCGCGCCTGCTACGGCATCACGGCGGGCAAACCCCATCTGCGCATCGAGAACCGGGTAATGCCCTCCGGCCCCTCCCTGCCCGACGCCATGGCCAACGCGGCCTTGTGGTTCGGGGTCATGAAGGGTCTTTGCGATCGCTACGACGACATCACGCAGGTCATGCAGTTCGCCGATGCCAAGAGCAACTTCAACACGGCGGCCACCCTGGGGCTCAGGGCGCAGTTCAGCTGGCTGGAGGGTGAGATCATCCCCGCCCAGACCCTGATCTGCGACCGCCTCATCCCCATGGCCGAAACGGCGCTCAAAGCACACGGCATCGACGCCGCTGACGTGGACCGTTGCCTGGGCATCGTGGACCGGCGGGTGCGCCAGGGATTGACCGGCGCAGAGTGGCAGCTGCGCTCCTACGCCGCATTGCCCGGGAGGGGCACCATGTCCGAGAAGTTGAACGCCATCACCGGCGCCACGGTCGCACGGCAGAAGAGCGGCAAGCCGGTAGCCGAATGGGATCTGGCACGCATCGAGGAGGGCGGCGGCTGGAAGCATACCTTCGCCACCGTGGAGCAGTACATGACCACCGACCTCTTCACGGTGCACGAGGACGAACCGGTGGAGCTGGTGGCCAACCTCATGGACTGGGAGCGCATCCGCCACGTGCCGGTGGAGGACAACGAGCATCGCCTGGTGGGCCTGGTGTCCTACCGCATGCTCCTGCGCATCCTGGCCGAAGGGCATGTGACCGAGCGCCAGCAGCGCATGGCGGTGCGCGAGATCATGCGCCAGGGCAAGGACCTGGCCACCATCCCTCCGGAGACGACCACCATCGAGGCCATCCGGCTGATGCGCGAGCGCCGCGTAGGCTGCCTGCCGGTCGTCAGGGACGGCACCTTGGTGGGCATCGTCACCCAACGGGACTTCATGGACGTGGCGCGGGACCTGTTGGAAGCCAAGCTGGCGGGAGACGGCGGGGCGGGATGAACGACGCGGTGGGATGAAGGGCGGCCGCCCATTCGGGGGGATCGCCGCAGGCAGGTCAGCCGGCCAACCCGCCGCGCTATGCTATGATCCCCTGCCCCCGCGACCCCCCGTGGGACGCGGCTGTAACCCGGCGGCGTCCCTCTCCAGCGCAAGGTCAAGAGCCCATGTACAACCTCCTCATCAGCCTGGCCGCAGCCGCCTTGGTCTACCTCGGCCTGAGCCAGGTCGCTCCCAGCCCCTGGATGGCGGTAGCCGGCGGAATGCTGGCCGGTGCGGTCGGGTTCCTGCTGTTGGCCCGACGTACGAACCGCCAGCTGGAGTCGCGGGTGAAGGACGTGGAGAGCGCTCTGGGCGCCGGCAGGGCGGATGAAGCCATCGCCATCCTGGAGAACACCAAGGCCCAGCTGGGGCGTTGGCAGTTCATGATCCCCACGCTGATCGACGGTCAGATCGGCGTGCTGCGCTACGCCCACAAGCAACAGTTGGACGAGGCCCGGCCCTACCTGGAGAAGGCCCTGGCCAACAACTGGCATGCCAAAGCCATGTTGGCCGCCTACCATTACAAGCGACGGCAGTACGAGGCCATGAACAAGGTCTTCGAGGCCGCGGTCAAGGCCAACAAGCAGGCGGAGCTCCTCTGGGCCGCCTATGCCTGGTGCGAAGCCAGCCGCGGCGACCGCGACGCCGCGGTCGCGGTGCTGGAGCGAGCGGTCAAGGAGGTGAAGGACAGCGAGCGCCTGAAGCGCTGCCTCAACGACCTGCGGAGCAAGAAGCGCTTGAACATGACCCCCTTCACGCCCGAATGGTGGATCCTGCATCTGGAGCGGCCCCCCGTCCAGTTGGGCACCCAGGCCGGCTCCATGCGCGGCTTGCCCCCCGGAGCGCGCATGAAGGTCCGCCGCGTGCGCTGATCCGTCCTGCGCTGACCCGTGTCGTCATCGCCCTTCCCCTGCCGCATCGGAACAGGCAGGGTCCGAGCGGATGGGTAGGATCTTGAATGAAAGGACGTCAGCCTTGAAGATCGTCGTTGTCGGCACCGGATTCGTCGGCCTGCCGCATGCCGCCGTGCTCGCCGAGCAGGGGCATGAGGTGTGGGCCTGCGACATCGATCCGGCGCGCATCACCGCCTACCAGAGCGGCGATGCCGCGCAGATCGAACGCTATGTCAACGAGCCCGGCCTGGCGGCCTCCGTCGCCGAAAGCCTGGGCCGCCACCTCTTCTTCAGCACCGATCTGGCCGCGGCCGCTCCAGGCGCCGAGGTCTTCTTCATGTGCATCAACACGCCGCCCAACCGCGATGGCAGCACCGACCTGAGCTACTACCGGTCCGCCGCCGAGACCCTGGCCGGCATCCTGGCCGGCCGCGCGGACGGGCGCCGGGTGGTGGTGGTCAACAAGAGCACTGTGCCCATCGGGACCGCCCGCCTGCTGGAGCAGATCCTGGAGGGCGCCGGCTGCCGGGGTGTGGGCGTCGCCTCCAACCCGGAGTTCCTGGCCCAGGGCAACGCCATCGACGGCTCGCGGCGCCCCGACCGGGTGGTGGTGGGCGCGGATCGGGAGCCGGATTTCGAGTTGCTGCGCCGCGTCTATCCCCAGTTCCAACACCATGTGCGCATCCGTTATCTGGAGACCACTCCGGAAACCGCCGAATCCATCAAGTACGTCGGCAACACCCTGCTGCTCACCTACATCTCCTTCTGGAACGGGGTGGGGGCGCGCATCTCCGAGGCCTTGCCCAACGTGCGGATGGAAGACCTGAAGCTGGGTGTCACCGCCGACAGCCGCATCAGCACCTGGGGCAGCTACGTGTCCAACGGTGCCGGCGGCAGCTGCTTCGGCAAGGACATCCAGTCGTTGATCTACCAGCTCAACATGACCGGCCAGTCCACCGACCTCCTGCAGGCGGTCTTCAACATCAACGAGTACCAGAAGACCTACCTCATCGACCGCGCGGTGCACGAGGCGGGCTTCGGTTTCAACCAGACCACCGTGGCCCTGCTGGGACTGGCCTTCAAGAAGCGCACCAACGACATGCGCGACTCGGCCGCCTTGAAGGCCGTCGAGAGCCTGCTGGGCCGCGGCGTGCGCGCCATCCGCGCCTATGACCCCCTGGCGATGGACGAAGCCCGCCAGCGCTGGTTCAACCCTGATCAGAACCATCTCTTCGAACGCATCAGCTACCACGACTCGGCGGAGGAGGCCATGGAGGGCGCCGACGCCATCTTCATCTCCACCGACTGGGAGGAGTTCCGCGGTCTGGCGCCCCTCATCCGGGCCTACGCGAAGCCGCCCTGCCTCGTCATCGACGGGCGGCGGATGATCGCCGACTATCCGGAACTGACGGCCGCAGGATATGGCTACCTGCCCGTGGGAGGGCCCTACCTGCCCCCCACCCAGCCGGCCTGATGTACACTTTGACCCTCGCAACACGCATCCCTGACGCAGGAAGGGCATTCCCATGAGCAAGCAATACGCGAATTCTCCGGCCATGCAGCTGGAGGCCGGCAAGCAGTACCGCGCTGTTCTGCACACCAGCCGCGGCGACATCCATCTGCGCCTCTTCGCCGCCGAGACCCCGTTGACCGTGAACAACTTCACCTTCCTGGCCAAGGAAGGCTATTACGACGGCACCAGCTTCCACCGCGTGCTTCCGGACTTCATGATCCAGGGCGGCGACCCCACCGGCACCGGCCGCGGTGGCCCGGGCTACACCTTCATGGACGAATTCCACGCCGATCTTCGCCATGACGGCCCGGGCGTCCTGAGCATGGCCAATGCCGGCGCGGGCACCAACGGCAGCCAGTTCTTCATCACCCATGTGGCGACCCCCTGGCTGGACCGCAAGCATTCCGTCTTCGGGCGCGTGACCGAGGGCCAGGACGTCGTCGACAGCATCCGCCAGGGCGACAGCATCACCAGCGTCGATATCCTGACGGATCCGGCCTGAGCATCGCCCGTCCACCGTCAACGCCAGCGATGGCGCATCGCTTCGGACATCGCCCGTGATCTACCTCCCCTCCCAACCGCCCTCCCCCGAGCGGCCTCCCAGCATCAACAGGGAGATCGTCGGCGTGCTGTTGGCCATGGCCTGCATCAGCGGCCTGCTCGTCCATTACACCCGGGACACCTGGTGCGATCTGCCGGTGCTGGGCAGCTTCTGCCTGCCGCCCTTGATCGCGCCGCGACAGGAAGCCAAGGTGGCGGAGGATGCCGCGGACGGTGACGCTCCTGACGGCGGCGGCCTCAGCCGTCCGGCCGCTCCGATGACCGCCGCGCCCACGCCGGCCTTGGTGGATTCCTTCGGGGCGCCGGCGATGGGCATCCCGACACCCGCAGGCTTCCCGACAGCTTTCGTCACCGACCCGACGGGCGGCGCCTATCCCGGACCCACGTCCGATGCGTCCGGCGGCTTCCCCGGCGGTTTGAGCGGCGGCTTCCCGGGCGGGCTGGCCCCGGCGGCCACGCCGCCACCCGGCGCCGTTGCGGCCACCGCGACCAGCAGCTTCACCACCGTCGGCGACAGTCCCGACTATCCGGCCACGGCCACCGCCCTGGCGCTTTCCAGTGGCTCGGGCTCGGCCACCGCCACGCCCAGCCCGAGCCCGACCGCGGGCGGCGCCACGCCCACGTCCGACAGCGGCTATCCCGGCCCCACGAATTCGGGTACCCCGACCAGCGCCGACCTGTGAGACGCGGGCACGCCGCCGCCCGCCTGGACGCCCAGGTGCTGGCCCATCGCCTGATGTCGGTGGCGGAGGGCATGGGGGCCAGCCTGCGGCGAGCGGCCTTCTCGGCCAACATCAAGGAGCGGCTGGATTTCAGCTGCGCGGTGTTCGACGCCGAAGCGCGGCTGGCGGCCCAGGCGGCGCATATCCCCGTCCATCTGGGGGCCATGCCGGCCGCGACCGCGGCCATCCTGTCCGCTGCCGCTGGCAACTGGAGCCCTGGCGACGTCTGGGTGGTCAACGACCCCCATGCCGGCGGCAGCCATCTGCCCGACCTGACGACACTCAGCCCGGTCTTCACCGCGGATGGCGCCGGCCCCGTGCTCTTCCTGGCCACCCGCGCCCACCATGCCGATGTGGGCGGCATGACGCCGGGCTCCCTGCCGCTGGCGGCGGACCTCTTCGGCGAGGGACTCATTCTGCCGCCCTTGCCGCTGGTCCTGGCCGGAGCCGCCAACACCTGGCTGCTCGACCTGATCGCCGCCAACTCGCGCAGCCCGGCGGAGCGCCGGGGCGACCTGCGCGCCCAGCTGGCGGCCCATGCCTACGGCGAGGCCGTGCTGGCGGAATGGCTGCCGGACGCGGTCGCCGCCGCCAGGATGGCGTCCGGCATCACCGCCCTCCTTGCCCAGGCCGAGGCGCAGTCGCGGTCGGTGCTGCGGGCCATACCGCCGGGCTCCTACGCCGCCGAGGACTTTCTGGAGGACGATGGCCTGGGCGGCGGCCCGTACCGCCTGGCCTGCACGGTGCGCACCGGCGGTGGCCGCCTGCGCGTCGACTTCAGCGGCACGGACCCCGCTCTGCCCACCGGCCTCAACGCGCCGTTGGCCGTCACCCGCTCGGCGGTGGACTATGTGGTGGCCTGCCTCACGGCCGCGGCCCGCGGCGGCGAGCCGGCATTGATCAATGCCGGCAGCTTTCGGCCGGTCAGCATCCGCGTGCCGGCCGGCTGCCTGCTCAACCCACCCGCAGGGTCCGCCGTTGCTGCGGGCAATGTGGAGACGAGCCAGCGGGTGGTGGACCTGCTTTTGACGGCCCTGGCGCCGGCGCTGCCGCATCTGATCCCCGCCGCCAGCCAGGGCACGATGAACAACCTGCTGGTGGGCTTCGCCGCGGCGAGCCTCCCCGCGGGAGCGACCCAAGGCCGCACGCATTACGAAACCATCGCCGGCGGCGGCGGTGCGTCGCCCGGCGGCCCAGGCGCCGACGCCATCCAGGTGCACATGACCAACACCCTGAACACGCCCGTCGAGGTGCTGGAGCAGGAGCTGCCGCTTCGCGTGCGCCGCCTGGCGCTGCGGCGCGGTTCCGGCGGCGCCGGCCACCATGGCGGCGGTCGCGGCCTGATCAAGGAGCTGGAGTTCCTCGCCCCGGCCACGGTCACCTTGCTCACGGAACGCCGCAGCCTGGCGCCGGCCGGCCGGCAAGGCGGCGGCGCCGGCCTCCCGGGCCGCAACCGGCTTCGGGGCGCCGACGGCCTGGAACGCGACCTGCCGGCCAAGGTCACCCTGCGCGTCGCCGCCGGCGACCGGCTGACGGTGGAGACGCCCGGCGGCGGCGGCTGGAGGCCCTGCCATGAACATGCGCCGCGCTCCAGCCGCGGTTTCATGCTCTGGCGGGTGTGCTTGCCGCACATGCGCGACTATGGAGGAGCCGACATGAGCCGTGTGGCCCAGGACGGGGACACCGCGCTGGTCATTCTGCCGGACCACAAGCGCCTGGTCACGCGGCTGGCGGCCGGCACCGTGCAGCACACGCATCTGGGCAGCTTCGCCCACGACGCGGTGATCGGCGGACCCTGGGGACGCGAGTTCGCGACCAACACCGGCCGCAAGGTGCTGGTTCTCCGCCCCTCCCTGGAGGAGATCCTCTCCAATCTACCGCGCGATGGCCAGATCATCTTCGCCAAGGACATCGGCTACATCTTGCTGAAGCTGAGCATCGGGCCGGGTTGCCGGGTGATCGAAGCGGGAACGGGCAGCGGCGCGCTCGCGGTGGCGCTCGCCCATTATGTCACACCTAGTGGACAGCTCTACACCTATGAGCAGCGCGCGGACATGTACGCGCGCTCCGGCCGCAACCTGGCCGCGGCGGGCCTCACCGCGGCGGTGACCCGCCATCTGCACGACATCGGCGAGGGGTTCCTGGAGACGGACGCGGACGCCCTGTTTCTGGATGTCCGCGAGCCCTGGCTCTACCTGCGCCAGGCCGCCCATGCCCTGGCCGACGGCGGCTTCTTCGGCGCCCTGGTGCCCACCATCAACCAGCTGGCTGAGCTGACGGGCGCCCTGGACGCGTCGCCCTTCGCTGACCTGGAGATCGCAGAGATCATGTTACGGCTTTACAAGCCGGTGCCGGAGCGCATCCGGCCCCAGGACCGCATGACGGCCCACACCGGCTACCTGGTCTTTGCCCGCAAACGGGCGGAGGCGGGCGCAGCGGAATCCGCGCAGACGACCGTGCCAGAGACCGCCGAGGTGTAGGTCCAGGCTACCGTCAATCCGCCCCGGGCGACGCCCCCGGCACATAGCCGAACCGCAGCTCCGTGCGCCGCGCGGAGGCCGGGCGGAAGTCGCGCAAGGTGATCCGACGCTCGGTCGCCAGGTTGGAGCAGAGGCTGTAGCCGCCCAGGTTGGAGGTGATCAGGCGCACGGTGTAGGGCGGCGGTACGCAGACGCGAGCATAGATGCGCTGATCCACCCGGCCCGGCCCGGGAACGCCTTGGCTGCGGAAGAGGGTCTTGCCCACCGCATCCTTGATCTCGTACTCCAGCTTGGGCAGCGACCGGCCGGTGCCGGCGAGCCAGTCACCGCCGTCGAAGCGGTTGTTGCAGCCCGTGGCCGAGCCGCCGGAGATGCCCACGCTGTCGGGAAAGCTGTGGATGGTCAGTGTCCACCAGTTGGTTCCGGTGCAGACGGGGCCATCCGGCGGCGGTTCCACGATGGTGATCTGCGGCTTGGGGAAGGTGTAGCTGTCGGGCTTGCCGTCGGCGTTGATGAAGTTGGCCACTGCCAGGTCGTTGGTGGGCCAGGTGCCCACGCGCATGGCGGTGACGCGATAGGTCATGGTGAAGCCCTGCTCGGGGATGAGGTTGGCCTTCCAGGTCAGGCGGCTGCCGGCGACCTCGGCATCGGGCACGGCGGAGCCCGGCAGGAACTGCACATAGCCGGACAGATCGTCGTCCAAGACCATGTTCTGCACCGCGAAATTGCCGACCAGCAGGGCAATGCTGCGGTACACCTGTTCCAGGTCGGAGCCGGTGGGCGAAGGATAATAGTTGGAAGCGCTGCCGGCGACGCGCTTGAGCAGGTCGTCGTCGCGGTCGGAGCCCAGTCCGACGGCGTAGAGCTGCGCCCCGCCCAAGCGGGCGGCATTGGCCGAGCGCACGGCGGCGGTGTCGGGGTTGGGCGATGGCGCATTCGGCGCGCCGTCGCTCATGACGATGATGACCTTGAGCGCCCCGGCGCGAGCGTTGGGGGTGAGCACATCGTTGAAGGCCATGTCGATGCCGGCGCTGATGTTGGTGCCGGAGAGGAGGGGAAAGGCGTCGACGGCGCGCTTGATGGCCGCCCCGTCGCTCGACAGCCCGATGCCCAGGTTGGCCGATCCGCCGAAGGTGACCAAGGCCACCCGGGTGCGTCCGGTGGCCAGCGAGGTGTCGACGAAGGCCTTGGCCGCGGTCTTGGCGGCGGTCTCCTTGGTCTGCGTTCCGGCACCGCCGGCAGCCTCAGCCATGCTGCGGCTCTGGTCGATGACCATGACCACATCGGCATCACGGAAGGTCTCGCCGGGGCAACTGGGCTTGATCCGCAGCCGGATCTCGACAGGATCGCCGCGCAACACGCGCGCCGGCAGGGCGGTCTTGGTACCGGTGATGGTGCATTTGGCGGGCGCCTGGTTCAACTGCGCGGCGCGAGCCGGGGCGACCATGGGGACCAACGCGAACAGGGCTACCAGCGCGAGCGCGCCGGCGGCGCACAGGGCGCCCCTCGTATGCCGACCGGCCAGGCCTTGTGCTGCCATGCTCTCACTCCTGCTGCAAATGGCGGGGGGCCGCGGGTGTTGCCGGCATCCCCGTGATTCAGGTCCAAACGAAACCGCTCTTGACGATATCATGGTAACGTCGCGCGGGCCATGATCGATAGGTCGCCTGCCCGCCCGTCGGCGCTCGGCCGCGGCGCGGTTTCGATCCACGGCGCATCGTCGCTATAGATAACGTCGGACGGTCGCGGAATGCGACGCGCTCCCGCCGGCTGGCGCGGGGATTCCTTAAAGATCTACGGCGACCTGTCCGCAGACGCAATGCGACGGGTTAATAGAGGTCATCAGGCAGGAACGGATCATGCCGATCCGGTTGACAGTCCAGACCGCCTGGCGTACGATACTTGGACCTGGCGGCCGCCCGAGAGGTTTCACGCGGGCCTGGCCGGTACCGGTCTACAAACCCAGATGTCGGGGCCGTTCTTGCTCCCCTCTCGGGCGGCCCCGTCGCATCCCTGTCAGACACCCGCTATCAGTCCAGTCGATCCGTCAGAAGGAGCGTGCACCATGCGCCAGTTTCGAACCGCCGTTGCCGCGGTGCTGAGCCTCATCGCGCTGTTCAGCGCGATGCTGGTCTCCAGCCCCGCGCAAACGGCCAGCGCCGCGCCGGCGGCCCAGCGTGAAAGCGCCTGTGAGGCCAACCCCGGCAAGGAGGCCTACCCCAACGTGCTGCTGTTGGGCGAGACCACCACGATCACTCTAACGTTCAATGCGGTCTGCGCGGGTGAGACCAATCCCTTGCACATGGTCTTCGTCCTGGACGAGTCCGGCTCCATGCAGGGCGATCCCATCAACCAGCTGCAGCAGGCCGTCAAGACCATCATTCGCGGGATGGACCTGCCCAACAACCCCACCACGAAGATCGGCATCGTGGCCTTCCAGTCGGTCGCGCGCACCATCTGCAAGCTGATGAACGACACCGGCCGCCTGCAGTCCTGCGCCGGCAAGCTGCGCGCCAACGGCGGAACGGCCATCGACCGGGGCATCATCGAGGGCCTCAAGGTGCTGAGCGACGGCCGCAAGGGCCTCGGCCAGGATGTCGAGCCCAACGAAGTCATGATCGTGGTGTCGGACGGCCAGAACAACGCCGGCTGCGATTCGGTGAAGTCCGCCGCCCGGCGGGCCAAGGGTCAGGGCGTATTGGTCATCACCGTCTGCGTCGGTGGCGGTTGCGACGCCCAGTGCATGCGCGAATGCGCCAGCTCTGCCCGCTACTACTTCGAGGTCGACAATGCCGGGCAGCTGGTGAACATCTTCGACAAGCTTCGCGACACGGTCACCCAGGTCACCCTGCGGCGGCTGACCGTCGTGGACACCATCCCGGCCAACATGGAGCTCATCGACGACTCCAGTGATCCGCCGGCCGAGGTGTCCAGCGACAAGAAGACCCTCAAGTGGGAATTCCAGAGCGTGGCCAAGGACGGCGTGGTGTTGACCTTCAAGTTGCGCCCGCTGGAAGTCGGCTATCACCCCACCAACACCGAGGCCGTGGCCGAGTTCACCGACAACCAGAACAAGTCCGGCCAGTCGATCTTCCGGGTGCCGTACGTGACGGTGTTCCAGCCGGTGCAGATCCCGGCGCCGACCGAGCCGCCGCCCACGCCGACGGTCCCGCCGACGCCCACGCCCACCAACACCTCGTTCGCGCCGACGAACACGCCGACGCCCACGCCCACCAACACGCCCACGCCGCGGCCCAAGCCCATCTACCTGCCGCTGATCATCTCCGAGAAATGCCTCGATACGATGACCTACAAGTACGCGGACGTGGCCATGGTGCTGGACATGTCCACGTCGATGGATCGCCCGACCGAGGCCGGACGCTCCAAGCAGAAGGCAGTGCTGGAAGCGGCCAAGTTCTTCATGACCCAACTGGACTTCACGCCCAACCAGTTCGGGCAGTACGACCAGATGTCGGTGGCTTGGTTCAACGACAACGCCGCGGTCGAGCAGCCGCTGACCAATGACGCGGCCAGCCTGACCCGCGCGATCGGCAACCTGCCCAATCGCCGTGGCGAAGGCACGCGCCTGGACAAGGCCTTCCAGGTCGGGGTACAGGCCCTGCCGGACGACCTGCGCAAGAAGGGCCAGGGCAAGACCTTCCCCAACGGCACCCTGGTGCCCGACAACATGCCGGTGATGATCATGCTGACCGACGGCCTGCCCAACCGCGTGCCCTTCGGCCCAGGCACCACCGAGCCGCAATGCCTCAACCAGGAATGCACCGTGGTCAAGTACGCCTCCCAGGCCAAGGAAGCCGGCATCACGGTCTACACGATCGGCGTCGGCCGACCGGATGCCCCCAACCTCATCGACCGGGTCCATCCCCAACTGTTGCGCGACTGCGCCACCCGGCCGGAGATGAGCTTCATCGCCCCGTCCGCCGAGCAGGTGGAAGGCATCTACAGCCAGATCCACGCCGAGTTCGAGGACAAGTGCTACAACTGGCCGGACAACTTCGGGGCGCGCGGCCGACGCTAGGCCCATCCGTCCACTAGAACGCCTTTGATCGGGGGGCGGCCCTTCGCGGGGCCGCCCCCCGGTTTTGCATGGGTCGACGGCGCTTGTTTGGCTGCCGTTTACAAAGCTATCATTGGCCCGCCAGAACCTACTGGATCGCCCCCGATCCCACCCATCCAACAGTTCCGCCCCGCCGCAGCACGGCTGGGCAGCGCCTTCAGGAGACGAGATCCATGTCCCCCACCCGTCGCCTCGCCCCCTTTCTGCTCCTCAGCGCCACCCTCCTGGTCTCTGGTGCGCTCCTGGCCTTGGCCGGATTGGGCCAGCCGGACCGCCTGGCCGACACCGCTCCGCTGCCCAGCAAATGCGTAGCCGGTCTGACCAAGAGCGTCGATCCTTCGGTCATCGACCTGGGTCAGACGGCCAAGGTGACCATGGTCGTCACCCACACCTGCCCGGGAACCGCGTTGCCCATCGACATGATCTTCCTGGCTGACGTCTCAGCGTCCATGGCCCGCGACACGAAGGCCGGTAGCGGCGCCGGCGGCGGCGGCATCGGGGATCCCACCCCCGGCCCCGGCGGAGATCCCACGCCGGACCCCGGCGGCGGCGGCCTGGACCCCGGCGGTCCCAAGCCCGGCGATGACCCGCTGGGCTGCGAGCCGCCCAAGACCGGCGACCTCGGCGGCGGCGGCGGCGGATCGGGTATCGGTGATCCCACCCCGACGCCTGCGGCCACCAACACGCCGGGAAGCGGCTCGGACGAGAAGCCGCTGGAGCCCTTCGGCACCACGGACCTGATCCGCGAGGTCCAGAAGACCATCCGCGACATCCTGGATCGCGACGAGCTGAAGGACGCCGCCGCCAACGGCAAGCTGCGCGTGGGTCTGGCGCAGTTCAACGACCGGGGCAGCCAGCTGGTCGCTCTCACGGAGCGCATCGACCAGGTGTCGGCCCGCGTCTCGCGCTTCCGCGGCGGCGGTCACAGTCGCATCGACCTTGGCCTGCGCACGGTCGAGACCATGTTCCAGACCAAGGACCGCTTCGGCCGCGTCATTCGCGACGACGGTCGGGTGCGGGTGCTGGTGGTGCTCTCCGACGGCCAGTTCTGCAAGAAGGACTTCCGACCCGGCGGTGGACGTCTGTCCGGCCAGGTCAAGGTGGTCACCATGGCCGTGGGCCGCGGCGCGGACACGCGCAAGCTGCGGCAATTGGCCACGGAGACTGAGTACAACCTGACCACCAAGGACCTCAAGGAGTTCGTGCACCTGTTCACAGCCGCCCTGCCCAAGCCCATCCCCGTGAGCTTCGCGGCCTTGACCCTGCGCGATGAACTGCAGCCCAACATGCGCCTGGTGGCGGATTCGGCGGATCCGGTGACCCTGACCCTGACCGGGCAGACCCTGGAATGGGCGCTCGCCCCGCCCGGCAACCCGCTGACGGTCAGCTACCGCGTCGAGCCACTGGAGGCCGGCACCTGGCCGGTTTCGGTGGCCAGCGGCATCAGCTGGACGGACACCGATGCCCTGACCGGCACCCTCGCCTTCCCGCCGGTGACCATCGACGTCAACCCGCCGACGGCCACACCGACGCCCACGGACACGCCCACCCATACCCCGACCGCCACGGCCACGGCCACCAACACGCCAACCGCCACGGCCACGCCGCGGCCCAAGCCGGCCTACCTGCCCTTCGCCCTCCGCAACTGGCCGGAGCCGACGGCCACGACCACCGCCACCCCGACGGCCACACCCTGCGTGCCCGAGGACCAGATCATCGACATCGCCGTGGTCATCGATACCTCCAACAGCATGAAGGAAACCACGCGACCCGGCGGCCCGCGCAAGATCGACGCCGCCGTCAGTGCGGCCAAGGGCCTCGTGGACCTGTTGCTGCCAACCAGCCGGGCCAGCAAGGCCTTGGTGACGGTCATCGGCTTCAACGGCGAGGCCACCGTGGTGGCGGCGCTCAGCGGCGATCGCACGCTGCTCTTCAGCGCGCTGGACGCGCTGCCCGGCACCCAGGCCGGCGGCACCTTCATCGGCAAGGGCCTGGCCGCCGCCGCCGGCGAGCTGGCCAAGAGCAGCCGCCCCGGAGGCAAGCAGGCGCTCATCGTCCTCACCGACGGCGTGCCCAGCGACCCGGATCAGGCTCGCGCCCAATCCACGGCGATCCGCACGGCCGGCAAGGAGATCTTCATGGTCGGCTTGGGGCTGGAGAGCCTCGTTCCGGCGGATCGGGCGGCAGCAAGGCAGTTCCTGACCGAGATCGCCAGCCCAGGCCGCTTCAGCGATGTGGCCGACACCGGCGAGCTCGAGCGGATCTACCGCGAGATCGGCGCCGTCATCCCCTGCCCCTAGGGCCCAACCGAAAGACCACCCCATCATGATCCCACGCCCGCACCGGCTCCTGCCGTCGACGCTGCTCCTCCTGGCGCTCGGCATTGGACCGGTGCGGGCGCGGCCCGTCGAACCAGGACAGTCGCCGGTTCCGCAGCAAGCGGTGGCCAGCCTCACCGAAGCCTATGCCCAGGTGGGCGGATGGGATTCGCTCAGTGGAGCCCAGTTGCCGCCGCTGGCCTTCAACCGCTTCACAGGCTTGGGGCTGGACCTGGACCCTTTCAGCGGTGACCTCGGCGTCTACGTCGCCGACACCGGCAACCACCGCATACAGGTCTTCAACGCCGACGGCCCGTTCCGGTTGACCATCGGGGGGCCAGGCCCGCTGCCGGCCGGACTGAGTGGGCCGGCGGACGCCGCCGTTCAAGGCAGCCTGGTCTTTGTCGCCGATCGCGGCCATGACCGCGTGGCCCTCTTCACCACCGAAGGCCAGTACGTAGGTCAGTGGACGGACATCACCGATCCTTCCGCCATCGCCGTCAGCCCTACCGGACGGATCGCGGTGATCGAGCAGCTCGCGAGTCAGATCGCCATCTTTCAAGCCGACGGCCGCCGTCTGGCCACCTGGGGCGGCTTCGGCGAGGGTCCCGGCAAGCTCAACAGGCCGCGCGGCCTGGCCTTCACCCCTGACGGGCGGCTGGTGGTGGCCGACAGCGGCAACGAGCGCGTCGTCACCTTGGACGCCGGCGGCCGTCAACTGGAGGCCGGCCCACTGGGCCAGCGGCCCTTGTCTGTGGCGGTGGAGGCCGGCAGCGGCGACATTCTCACCCTCCTGGCCAATGGTCAGGTCTGGCGGCTGGCCGACGAGGCCACCCTCCCCCCGCGACTTGACCCGAACGGCCGCCTTGCCGCCCGGGGCGCCTTGGAGCTGTCCCTGGCCAGGGACGCCCGCGGCATCAGCCATCTCTTCGCCAGCATCCAGGACGACGTCACGCCCTTCCACGGCCTACAACATTGGATTGGCAGCCCGCCCGCCATGCCGCCCGATGGCGGCCGTTGGGGCGACCCGACCCTGCCGCTGGGCCTGATGGAGGTGCCCTACCGCCTGGCCACCGGACCGGAAGGTACCTGGGTCGCGGACCGCTGGCCCCGCCTGCAGCTGTTCGACGACCAGGGCCAGGCCCGGAGGCAGGTGCCTGGGGGGCGCGTCGAGGATCTGACCGTTCTGCCCGACGGCACCTTGCTGACGGCCGGCGAAGACACGCTGTGGTGGTCCGAGCCACAGAACGGCCGAGTCCTGGGCGTCACGACGCCCACCTTGTTGCGCGACTACCGCTGGATGGTAGCCGCCGCGGCGGATCCCAAGGGCGGGGCTCTGGCCCTGGATCTCGGCGGTCAAGCCCTGTGGCATTGGTCGGATCCGGCCGGTGAGGCGACGCTGCGTTGGACCTGGACCAGCACCGACACCCAACGCGTGGCGCTCTTTGATCTGGCGCCGGGGCCTTCCGGTCGGCTGTGGACCGTCAACCGTAGCACCGACAGCGTGGAACTTCGGGACCTGGCCACGGGCCGGCCGGTCGGCGCCTGGTCCTTGCCGGGCCGACCCGTGCGGGTGGCTGCCGACGTCGCCGGCAACGCCTTTGTGCTGAACGCCTTTGGCTGGGTGCTGAAGCTGGCCGCCGACGGCCGCGTACTGGCGGCATTCGACGCCCGTGGCGACGCTCCGGAGAGCGGTGGACCCACCGACTTGACCGTGGACGGTGCCGGACGGGTGCTGGTCAGCGATGGCGCGCGGTCCCAGGTACGCGTCTATGCCCCCGACCCGGCAGGAAGCCCAGGCACGCTGCCCGACTTCGCGCCGCGCTGCCGCGCCTTGGGCGACAAGGTAGCCGCTCCCACTCGCCTCCTCTTGGGTCAGACCACCGCCCTCACCCTGCGCATCAACGGCGACTGCCCCCAGGTGGAGAGTCGGTCGGACATCGTGCTGGTCATCGACTATTCCGGCTCAATGTTCGGTGCCCCATTGGATGCAGCCAAAGCCGCTGCCGAGGCCTTCATAGGCAGCATGGATCTGGGCCGCGACCGCATCGCCGTCGTGGGCTTCAACCAGGACGCGGACCTGCGCCAGGGCCTCACCGCCGACGCACTGGCGGCCATCGATGCCGTCCGCGCCCTGACGGCCGGGGGCGGCACGGACATCGCCGCCGGGGTGGACGAGGCGCGGATCGAGCTCACCGGTCCACGGCGGCGCCTGGGGGCCGGCTCGGTGATCGTCCTTCTAACCGACGGCGGCTCCAACGTGCCCCAAGCCCTGCGCGCCGCCGACCAGGCCAAGTTGGAGGGGGCCCGGCTCTTCACCGTGGCCTTCGGGGCCGGTGCCAACACGGTCCTCCTGGGCCAGATGGCCAGCTCGGCGGCGGAAGCCTATGTGGCCCCCAGCGGTGCGGAACTGGCCCGGGTCTACCGGACCATCGCCGACCGCCTGCGCGCCGGGGTCCTCTTCGGCAACCTCACCGTGACCGATGAGATCCCGCGCAACATGGCCTACGTGCCCGGCAGCGCCCAGCCGCCGGCGCTGCTGAGCGGCGACCGCCTCATCTGGACCCTCGCCGATCTGCCCCTGGACCAGGCCACCGAGCTGCGTTACCGCCTGAGGCCCTTGGAGACCGGCATTCATCCCACCAACGTCTTCGCCGTCGGCGAAGGTCTGGACGGCCTGGGCCAACCGGGTCGCGTCGACTTTCCGGTGCCCGTGGTGGAGGTGGGCGCTCCAAGCCCGACCCCCGGCCCAAGCCCGACGATCGGCCCCAGCCCCACGCCATCGGTCACGCTCACGCCCAGCCCGACGCCACGGCCCATCTACCTGCCCTGGTTGCGCCGGGAGTATTGCCCCAAGCGCATCCAACGTGCGGACGTGGTGCTGGTGGTGGACACCTCGGACAGCATGCTGGATGACAGCCGTGCGGGGCGCAGCAAGCTGGCCGCAGCCGTGGACGCCGCCGGCCGCTTCGTCCGGTTGATGGACTACCCCGCCGGCGACAGCACCGGCGTGCTGGCCTTCAACGCCCAGGCCACGGTGGTGCTGCCGCTCAGCCACGACCGGGACGCCATCCTCGCCGCTCTGGACCGTCTGCCGCAGGCCAGCGGCACGCGCATCGACCTGGGTCTGATTGCGGCGCGGCAGGTGCTGGCCGGTCCGCAGCGCACGGCAGCCAACGCCGCCGTCGTCATCCTGCTCACCGACGGTCGACCCACCGGCACCACCGCTTCGGCAGTGCTGGAAGCGGCCGATCCGCTGCACCAGGACGGTGCCATCGTCTACAGCATCGGCATCGGCCAGGACCTGGACGCCGCCCTTCTCGGAGCCATCTCCCGCGAGCCAGAGCGCCTGCTGCTGGCCCCCGACGCCGAGGACCTGGCTCAGGTCTACGAACAGATCGCCCGCACCCTGCCCTGCGACGGGCCATAGGAGCCGACCGATGACCGATCCCGCCGCCCGCCGCCCGTTGTCTGTCCCGCCGTCCCAGGCCCCGAACCGTAGATCGGCGCCCCGCCGGACCCTGGCCGCCGGCCTGGCCGGTGCGGTGCTGCTGATCGCCGCCGTTCGGACCCTGACCGCGGCGGAAGGTCGATTGCCGGCGGTTGTGGATCAGTCCGGACCCAGCGAGGCCTATCGCCTCGCCGCCACCTGGCCGGGGGGCAACCTGCAGGGTCCCGCCGACACCATGTTGGCGCCTGCGGGGATCGATGCGACAGCCGAAGCCCTCTATGTGGCCGACAGCGGCAACGACCGCATCGATGTGCTGGGTTTCGACGGCAAGCTGCTGGCCAACATCGGCGGCCCGGGTACCGGAGCCGGCCAGCTCTCGGAACCGCGCGATGTGGCCGTGGTCTCGGGGATGGTCCATGTGGCTGATCGGGGCAACGCACGCATCGTCCACTTCGCCAGCGACGGCAAGGCGCAGGGGGAATGGCCGCTCCCGGAGGGCCTCCTGCCCTGGGGTCTCGCTGCCGGCGGCGGCAAGGTCTACATCTCCGTGCCGGAGCGAGGCCTCATCCTGGTGCTGGCCAACGGCCGGGAGGAAGCCCGCTGGGCGGTGGAGGGCGAACCGCGCGGATTGGACCTGGGCCCGGACGGCTCACTGTATGTGGCCGAACCACGTGGGCGTGCCGTGCTGCAGCTGGACGCCGCGGGCAAGGTGATCAAGCGTTTCCCGCAGGCCAAACCGGAGTACGCGCCCCTGGATCTGTCCGTGGACGACAACGGCGACCTGTACATCCAGTCCGCCGGGGCCATCCTGTGGTTCAAGAGCGGGGAGACGGACAGCCAACAGGCCCTGTTCATGGAGGGCATGATGGGCGTGGCCCATTGGCCGCGAAAGGGCGTGTTCGCCACCATCGCCAGCACCGCGCGCGTGTGGCACGGCGTCATCGGCTTCGGCTGGCAACCGCGCAACGGCGATGCCATCGCGGTGTGGCCGCGCCTCGGCTTCCCGGAAGGCCGGCTCAAGGCCCCCCATGCCATCCACGCCGCCGTCGACGGGCGGATCTGGGTGCTGGACGCCTGGCCCCGCCTGCAGGCCTTCCAACCCGATGGCAGCCTGTCCCTGCACGTCGTGCCGCAGTTCACGCCCAGTCGGCCCTTCCAACCTGTGGACCTGACCGTCAGCCCGGCCGGCGAACCGCTGGTGGTGGAGCCCCGCTGGCTACATCGTCTGAGCATGCTCGGCCAACCGCTGCAGAGCCTGCGGCTGCGTAGCGGGGTGACCGAGCAATGGGCGACGGCCATCCAGCTGCGCGATCAGGGCCGGCGGGTGACGGTGCTGGACAGCGCCGCACCGGCTTTGCGCCATTACGGCATCACCCAGACGCTGCGCGCCCTGGACAGCGAGCTGCTGACCCAGACCTTCAGCCAGACCTGGTCGCTGTGGTGGGACATCGCCGCCGCAGACGAGGCGCCGGACGGGAAGCTGTACGCCGCCCATCGCGGCCGTAGCCGGGTGGATGTGCTGGCGAAGGGCCTGCCCGTCGGCGGCTGGGACACCAGCGCCCGGCCCCGACGCCTGGCGGTGGGACCCGACGGCGCGGTCTTCGTCCTGGGTATTGACGGCGTGGTGAGCAAGTACCGGCCTGACGGCGGCCTGCTGGCCGCCTGGGATGCCGGCGCCTTTTCCCCGGCCGGCAGCGATGTCGCCGACCTCACGGTGGACCCGGACGGCCGGGTGTACACCGTGGATCGGGCGGCGAACAAGGTCCAGGTCTGGACCTTGGATCCGGGCGCAACACCGGAGCCCATCAAGGAGCGCCGCGGTGGATGCCGCCTGGCAGGTGACAAGCAGGCCCTGCCCGCCAGCCTGGCCTTGGGCGAGCAGGTCGAGGTGACCCTGCAGATCGGCGGATCCTGCCCCGACGCCGGTCAGGGTGTGGACATCGTCCTGGCCATCGACCGTTCCTTCTCCATGATGGAGAACAACAAGATCACCGACACCATCGCCGCGGCGCTGGCTTTCGCCGACCAGGTGGACATGAGCCGCGACCGCCTGGGCCTGGTCACCTTCAACAACAGCGCGGCGCTGGCGCAAGGCCTGACCGCCGACCGCGATGCCGTGAAGCGCGCCATCAGCAGCATCAGCCCCGCCGGTGGCACCAACATCGCCGCCGCGCTGGAGACCGCAACGGCGGAACTGCTGGGCCCGCGGGCTCGCGTTACGGCACGCCCGGTGCTCATCCTGCTCACAGACGGCAAGGACGACCAGCCAGACGCCGTCCTGCGCATGGCCGAGGTGGCCAAGGTTGCCGGCATCCGGCTGTTCACCATCGGCTTCGGCGCGGTGGACCCAATGGTGATGGTCCGCTCCGCCAGCAGCCCTGAGGACAGCTTCTACGCCCCGGATGCTACGGCCCTGGGCGGCATCTATGCCGAGATCGCCAAACGTCTGACGGCCACGGTCCTGGCCCGCAGCCTGTCCATCACCGACGAGCTGCCCGCCGACATGCGCTTCGTTGGCCCTAGTTCCGGACCCACGCCGCGGGTGGCCGGGAACACCCTCAGTTGGACCTTCACCGATCTGCCCTTTGACGGCATGACCATGGCCTACCGCGTGCAGCCGCAGCAGATCGGGCGCCGACCGACGAATGTCCGCGCCTGGGCGGAGTTCGTCGACGGATTGGCGCAGCTTGGCGATCTGACCTTTCCCGTTCCGATGGTCGAGGTACTCAGCCAGCCGCCCACGCCCACGCGAACACCGTCACCGCGGCCCACCGCTACGCCGTCCGCCACTCCCACCGCGACGCCGCGGCCGGCCGAACCCATCTTCCTACCGCTTGTGGTCTTCCAACGCTGCCAGGACAAGACGGTCTTTGCGGACGTGATGCTGGCCATCGACACCTCCGGCAGCATGGCCCAGCCCGCGGCCGACGGTCAGCGCACCCGGCTACAGGTGGCCGCCGAGGCCGCGACGCAGTTCGTGACCCTGCTTCTGGCCGAGCGCGGCAACCAGGCGGGTGTCGTGACCTTCGACTCGGACGCCCGGGTCCTGGCACCCCTGACCGGCGACGCCGCCCAGCTGCAGAACATCCTGGCTGGGTTGCAGAGCGTCCAGGGCACGCGCATCGACCGTGGCCTGCAAGAGGCGGCGGCCGAACTCGCGGGTCCACGGGCGCAACCCGGCAGCAACCGCGTCATCGTCCTGCTCACCGACGGCAGGGTGGACATCGACCCGCAGCTGGTGGTGGGGGCCGCCGATGCCGCCAAGGCTGTCGGGATCACGGTGGTGGCCGTCGGCCTTGGGAGCGACACCGATGTGGACTTCGACCTGTTGGGGCGCATCGCCAGTCGACCGGAGAACGTCTTCCGCGCCCCCACCACCAGCGAGCTGCGGTTGATCTACAGCCAGATCGCCTACACCATCCGTTGCCCCAATCTGGACTGGCCTTAGGACCGGCCAGGCGCCACCATGGCATGACCTCTGCCTGTGGTTTCCAACCATCCGCCCTTGGCGGTATAGTTGTCGGTCTTCGGCATCCCCGTGAGGGGCCGGAGCAACGGGGCGTAGCGCAGTCCGGCAGCGCGCGGCGTTTGGGACGCTGAGGTCAGAGGTTCAAATCCTCTCGCCCCGACTGGTCGCCCTTTCCAGGGCCAGCTTCATCTTGCGGGTGTTGCTCAATGGTAGAGCTCCAGCCTTCCAAGCTGGTTGTGTGGGTTCGATTCCCATCACCCGCTCCTTGCAGTGGCAGCGCCGCCTGTTCAAGGGCCTATAGCTTAGCGGTCAGAGCAGCCGGCTCATAACCGGTTGGTCCCAGGTTCAAATCCTGGTGGGCCCACCTCGCTGACGGGCCGATTCGGCCCGCCGTCCAGTGTCCTGTTCCGCCAATGCCTGATGATCGAAGGAGTCCTTCATGAGCCGTGAAGCCGCCCGTCGCGCCGCCGTGCTGCTCTGCCTGCTCGTGCCGCCGACCTTGGCGAGCACTCGCCCCATGGATGCCGCGCCGCTGGAGCAGGACGGTGCCGCTTTGGCTTGTGCATGGGAGAAGCTTGCACCGCAGACACCGCTGATCTACTACATGGCCACCACCTATGACAGCGCGGGGCGCAAGGCCTATAGCTACGGTGGGATCAACCAGGCCGGCCAGGCCGTCGACAACGTGTCCGTGCTGGATCTGTCCAACGCCGACCTGTCCAAGGCGCGCTTCGTCAATGCCAGTACGGTAGGCTCACGGAGCTTGAGTTACGGTGCCGCCGCCGCCTTCCGGCCGGCGGGCGACAAGTCGGCAGCCTATTTCATCGGCGGCGCCGACCCTAACGGCGACGGCAAGAATCAGGTGCAGGTGCTGACCCTCAAGACCAACACCTGGCGCAGCACAGTGCCTTCCGGCTCGGTGGACCGCATCTTCTCGGCTGCGGTCTACGTGCCCGGCCACGACGTGATCGTGGTTCAGGGCGGCACCAAGCGCTGCCCTCTCGACGGCGGCACGCCCGCCCAAGGGGACTGTCAGGGTGAGAATCTGGGCACCAGCTACCTGAAGATCGACGATGCTACCGGAGAGCTGCGCTTTCTGCCCGGCCCCAAAGGAGGCCCCCAGAACCTCGTAGGCTCGACCTTGGTGTTCGAGCCGCTGAGCCGGCAGGTGTTGGCCTATGGAGGCAGTCCGGACAACAACCTTGCCGAGGCGCGCGTGTTCAGCCTGGACCTGTCCGACCCGGACCTGTCCAAGGCCACGTGGAAGGCCTTGGCCGTCGAGGGCGCCCGCCCCCAGGGCCGCTACCTTCATGCCGCGGCCTACGATACAACGCGCCGGATGATGGTGGTGCAAGGCGGCATTCGCGTCGCCGGGATGAGCGACTCGGACAACGTGCTGACCGCCACCTGGGCCCTGGACCTGTCGTCGATCAAGGCCCGCTGGGTCAACCTGAGCGCCACACTGAAAGACCTGGTGGGCGGCGCCATGATCTACCCCGCCCACCATGCCAAGCCGATGCAGCTGGGCGGCCGGACGCAGTACAAGAGCCGCAGCGCACCCGTGCAGACGGCGAACCGGGAGTTGAGCGCCCTCGGCTGCCGCACGGCGCCGACGCCGACCCCCGAGCCTACGCGTGTGCCCATCGATGTCGGGGCGCCCAAGATCTGCAGTGGGCTGCTGGGGAAGGTCCCGACCGCCATCATCACCAATGCCATGGCCAACCCGCAGGACATCGGCGGATTCGGCGAGCCGGCCAATCCGGCCCTGCCTCCGGGGCCGATCAACCCGCCCAAGACCTACCTCGGCCTGCAGAACACCGGCGTGCCGTTCCACCCGCTGTTCAACTCGGTGATCTTCAAGTCCGCTTGTCCGTGAGCGAGGGCTGCGGCGCGTCCGCCCCCGCCTGAGCCAAGGACCTGGCGGCCGCCAGCAGCAACCACTGCGCGGCCGCCAGGTCCACCAGGAAGAAGTGGTTGTCCACCAGGCCGTGCGCCAGGCTGTAGGCCTGCATGCCGATCAGGCCCCACAGCCAGACCCTGTGATCCTGCATCAGCCGCGGCGCCCTTGCAGCCTGACGCAAGGCCCAGACGCTGCTCCCCAGCAGCAGCAGACCGATCGACAGACCGGGCAGCCCCAGGCGCGTGGCCCAGTCCAGCAAGAGATTGTGCGCGTGGCTTAGGGACCGCTCCTGCACCACGTCCCGTTGCACGTAGCGGTCGCGGTAGGCGTAGAGGAAGTTGTCCGGACCGACGCCCGTCCATGGGTGGTCGTTGACCATCGCCACCGCTGACTGCCAGAGTCGCAAGCGGATGTAGGCGGTGGAACCAGGCTCGAGACTGAGCGTGCCCCGCAGCCGCTCGCTGGCAGCCATCGGTGACAGGAATAGGGCCAGGGCCACCGTCAGGGCCAGGATCGCCGCCGGCACCCTGCCCGCCAGTAACTTGCCCGCCCACCCGCGCCCGCCCGCCGCAGCACCGGAATCCGTTCGATCGCGGCGCTGCCACGCCAGGGCGGCCACCAGGCCCAGCGCCGGCAATCCCAGCACCCAGCTACCGCGCGAGAACGTGGCCATGAGACCCAGACCCACAAGGCCGACGACCATCCAGGCCAAGATCGACCAGCGGCGGCCGGCGACCAGCGCCGCCGCGAAGGCGAGGGGAAGCGCCCTCCCCAACCATAAGGCCAGGTTGTTGGGTGAACCGTAGGGTCCCCGGGCCCGGAGCACGCCTTCGGCCGCCACCCCGGAGGCCAGGCGGGCATCGACGGCGAACCCGGCGGCCGACAGGGCCGACAGCAGCACCCCTGCCAGGGCCATCAAGGACGCCGCCGCCGCGCCGACCAACAGACCGAGCAGCACCTGCCGCATCGCCGGCCAACGGTCATCGCCGTAACGGAGCAGGACGAAGAAGAGCGCCGGCTCAAGCATCACCGTCCGCCATTCGAACCAGGCGGGTTCGGCCATGCGGGCATGGGCGGCAGCAACCGCCCCCCATCCGACGAAGAGCAGCAACAGGCCCAGGTCGCGGCGCTTGGCTGCCGATACCGCCAGATCGTGGGCCCGCACGATTCGCGGCCCCAAGACCAACCTGCGCAACGTGACGGCAGCCAAGACCAGGAGCAGCAGTCCCTCGAAAGGCAGGACCGGCCGGGACCATAGCCGCAGCCGCAAGCTGTCATGCCAAGGCAGGGTGGCCACGGCCAGGGTCAGGATGGCGGTGGGATCCAGCAGCGCGACCAGCCCCAAGGCCGCCAGGCAGACCAGCCCGATCCATGACGGCAGGTACGCGTTGGCCAGAATCAGGACCAGGACCAAGGCCAGGGCAATGCCTCGCCGGCGGCCGAGCATCGCCGCCAGCTCCGGGGTCCGGACACCGACCAGACCGGCTGCCCTGGGCCGATAGGGACGCCGGGACCCATTGGGTGGCGCCGCTGAGGTCCAAACTGGCTGTCCAGTCATGAAGACGACCAGCCCGAGCAGCGCGGTCAGCGCCCCGGGGACCGCCGGCCACCATGGGGCAGGAGGAGACAGCCGTCCAGCGCCGTCCTTCACAGGGACCGTCGTCACCATCGGCGGCGAGTCCATGGTAAGCCGGGACGCCGCCCAGCCCAAAGCGGTCAAGGCAGTGCCGGCATCATCGCTCGGCCACAAGCGGTAGCCCTGGCGCCCGTCCTCAGCTGCCGATGGGTCTGGATCGGTGTGGCGCAGAAAGAACGGTCCGGCCCAGGGCCAGGAGTCGCGGGCCAATTTCCACGCCGCTCGCAGTTCCGCCGCGGCCGCCTCAGGCGGCCAGGCCCCCCAAGGGCTTGGCCGCCCGTCCTCTGATGCTCGCCAGCCGGTGGCCAGGAGCCAAAGCGGCTTGGCTGCCAGACCATGGCGGACGAGGATTGCACGGTGCAGTTCGGCCCGTCTGAAGTTGAGGCGCTCAGCGGCGGGAGGATCGAGGGCCGGTTCCTCCAAGCCCAAGGGCTGAACGCCGATGGCATCTACCGCCGCCAGGGCACCGGAGGCGGCCAACCGGTCAAGGAAGACGAGATCAGACTGAAAGCAGACCGGGGAGGCCGCCACCCGCACAGGCGCCAGGCCGGCACTGACGATGCGCCAGCCAGGTGCCGCGGCCCGCAGCGCCTGAGATGCCGCCGTCAACAGCCGGCCATAGTCCTCGGGATCCGGCCCGCCCTCCCGCCAGCCAGGAAGCACATTGGGCTCCCGCCACACCTCAACGGCGGCGACGCGTTCGGGATAGCGAAAGGCAAGGCGCGTCAGGAACAAGGCCAGATCCTGCGGATCGCTGGGCGGCGCCAGATCAGAGGCGAATGGCGCGCGCGCCGCAGGCTCGTCGCAGAGCCACCAGGCGGCGGGCGGCGGCGGATCATGGCGCGCCCAGGCCGGTGCGCCATGCACGCTGAGCAGCACTTGCAGTCGGCCAGAGTCTGCGGCGGCCAGGGTGTCGTCCAACGCCGACCAATCGATCTGCCCGCGGCGCGTTTCCAGCGTCGCCCAACGCAGCGGCAGTCTCAGCCACCTGATGCCCAGCTGAGACGCGCGGTCGATGGCCGCACGCCGCCGGGCCGGAGAAAGGCCCAGCAGGTCAAGCTCGATGCCCAGTGCGCGGTCGGTCGGTAGAACCTTGGGATGGGGCGGCTCGACCCCCATGCACGCGACCAGGAAGAGGGAGAGAATGCCAGCCAACGACCAGCCCAGCACAGCTGGGCTGCTGAGCCTCATCGATCCGCCCTTGGGCAGGTTCCCAATCAAGCCCAAGGCTCGCGGCACGGCGCGGTCCCTCTGGCGTCGACGCAGCCGTTACTCAGCGGCGTCGGCCTCCTCCTGGATCACTTTCTTCAGCTGCTCACCGTCAGCGCCCTCGACCTTGCGCTCGCCGATGATGAAGGTCGGCGTGCTGTTGACGCCCTTGGCGGCCAGCAGCTTGTCGTCGGCATCCAAGCGGTCTTGAATAGCCGGATCTTTGAGACAAGCGCTGAAGCTGGCCATATCCACACCGACCCGGCCCGCGATATCCTGCAGGCGCTCTTCAGAAAAACCACCCTCGTTACGCAGCTTGGCCTGATTGACGAAGAGCCAGTCGTGCATCGGCCAGAACTTTCCCTGCTCCCCCGCGCAAAAGCCGGCCTTGGCGGCCGATTCTGACTCGGCACCACCGAAGGCGGCGTTGACCCAGACGATCTTGGCCTTGCCGGTGGCAACGAAGGCCTCCTTGACGGCCTTGCTCTGCTCGAGGGTGTACTGCTGGCAATGCGGGCATTGGAAGTCAGCGAACTCATAGACCGTGACCGGGGCCTTCGGATCGCCCAGCACGGCGCGGCCGTCGGCATCGACGCTCGTGGGTATCTCCTGGCCGTCTGTCGCCATGACCGAGCTGAAGTCCGGCTCCTTGAGAGCATTAGGCGACGCCAACAGGTAGATCAGGAACCCCACCGCAAAGATGGCCAGAATGGCGGCCATGCCGATGATCTCCCAGGACAGTTGCTTCTTGCCGGCTTCACGACGGGACACGGATCACGCTCCTACATCTAGGTTTTTCAGACTGCGGCACGAGATTTCGGAGTATAGACGGGGTAGGATCCAGGGGCCAATCACCGGGCGCCGCGGCGGCTCGCCGGCAGCGCCCGGCGTCCGGTGTTGACAGCCCCGGTGGCCCTGTGTATACTCTCAGTCCTTGTGTGTCCGGAGCGGTCATCTCCTCTAGAAGGTGATGGCTCAGATACACGGGTTCACACTAGAGGACTTCCATAGATGCTTCGCTTCGTTCTGCTGCCTGCAAGTGGTTCGCGTTTGATGATTCGTCATCAGCGCCGCCCTGTGGCGGTGCACCGGAGTCGGGAGCGCTGAGTCGCCGAGCCAAGGATCTGGAGATCCGTTCTCCAACCGGGACTTCGGCGGCGTGGCTTCAACCACGCCGTTCGTCTTGCCAGGCTTCGATATCAGCCTAAAGGCATCTGGGAGGCTTTGCCCGTCCCCGTAGCTCAGTGGATTAGAGCGTCTGGTTGCGGTCCAGAAGGCCGGAGGTTCGAGTCCTCCCGGGGATACTGCCACCCTCGGGCTCCGTCCGAGTCGTTTCGTGGCAACACATGTACCTTAGCATCATGAAGATTTCGTGCCAGACTAGCCGGGGTGGCGGAATTGGCAGACGCGCTACGTTCAGGGCGTAGTGAGCTTACGCTCGTGCGAGTTCGAGTCTCGCCCTCGGCATTGTCGGTCATCGTCGACAGGTGGATCCTGAAGGCCCTGCTTGGGTCGGATGGGGTCCATAGGACTTCACAGCCCTCCAGTCGAGCGGGAGTGGCGGAATTGGCAGACGCGCTAGGTTGAGGGCCTAGTCCTCGTTAAGAGGGTGGGAGTTCGAGTCTCCCCTTCCGCACTGATATGGATCCGCTGGGTATTGGATTCATGACGAGGGCAGGGTTCGCGACCAGGTGTCGGCTCATGGATCCATGCCTGTGACGATGATGACCGCACGAGTACTTTACCAACGACGCAGTGGGTGGATCCGTCGCTGGGGCGGGCTGACTTCGGTCGGCGCCGCTTCAGAGGAACTTCCCGACTGCCATATACATGTGGGCCCCGCGAAACAGCAAGCGGGGGCATCGGTCCGCAAGGCCCGATGACAACAGCCGCAACAGAGAGCAGACCTGTCATCGGCGAGGGGCTTGTCCCCCGTTGGCGGCAAGGGTGAAAGCTCGCCGGAAAGGCGAGGGTGCCGTCCGGCAACGGCGGCACGCAGGTGAGGCGACCACGGCAGCAAGGCGGGTGGGCCGGATAGGCCCGGGCAACCGGGTCGGTTCGGTCCCGTCGCAGCAGTGGCGTCGGCGCTCAAGCGCCCGGCAGCCACGGCCAGGTCGGCGGCCGCCCTTCGGGGCGAAGGTCGACTTGAGACAGATGACGGACTCGACAGAATCGGGAGTATGAAACCCACTGCGTCGTTGGTGGCGTGCAAGCCCCCGTAGCTCAGAGGATAGAGCACCGGCCTCCGGAGCCGGTGGCGCAGGTTCGAGTCCTGCCGGGGGTACTGCGGCGGGGTTTCTCCCGACAGGGTTCTCGCGGAGGGGTCCACGCGTGTTCGGTTTGCCGGAGTCGGCCTTGGGGCAACTTCTGGCGGCGTAGCTCAGTGGTTAGAGCGATCGGCTCATAATCGATAGGTCGGTGGTTCGACCCCACCCGCCGCCACTGGACAAATGACTCAAACACATTCGATGCGGGGTGGAGCAGAGGCAGCTCGTCGGGCTCATAACCCGAAGGTCACAGGTTCGAATCCTGTCCCCGCTACTGGATCGGCCACTGCAGGCCGATCAGTGAGGCCCCATCGTCTAGCGGCCAAGGATATCGCCCTCTCAAGGCGGAGACACGGGTTCGAATCCCGTTGGGGCTACCTCACTGGGGGATCGTCTAACGGTAGGACAGCTGACTCTGGATCAGTAGGTCGGGGTTCGAATCCCTGTCCCCCAGCCTGTTGCAATCTGCGCCTTGCCCGTATTCTTGGGGAGGTTACCATAGCCTGGTAATGGGGCGGCCTGCTAAGCCGTTGCGGGCGCAAGCCCGTCGGGGGTTCGAATCCCCCCCTCTCCGCCTACGGCGACGTCGCCAAGTGGCAAGGCAAGGGTCTGCAAAACCCTCATCGCCGGTTCGATTCCGGCCGTCGCCTCTTCGCCGCCTTGGGTTTGGCCTCCTGCCGAGGTAGCTCAGCCCGGTAGAGCACTTGACTGAAAATCAAGGTGTCCCCAGTTCAAATCTGGGCCTCGGCACTCCGGTGGCGCCGCCACCATCGTCGATCCGGCGTAGCTCAACGGCAGAGCATGCGGCTGTTAACCGCAGGGTTACTGGTTCGAATCCAGTCGCCGGAGCCTGTGCACCACGCGCAACATGCCACTTCGGGCGAATAGCTCAGTTGGTTAGAGCACTCCTCTGATAAGGGAGAGGTCCCTGGTTCGAGTCCAGGTTCGCCCACTGCACGGTGACCACGTGCAACCCGCGGAGATCATAGCTCAGGGGCAGAGCGTCTGATTGTGGATCAGAAGGTCGTGGGTTCGATACCCACTGGTCTCCCTATCCTGGACCGCGACGTCGCGGTGTCGAACCTAGCACCTTTCAAAACGTCATACCTGGGGCTGTAGCTCAGCTGGGAGAGCGCTTGAATGGCATTCAAGAGGTCAGGGGTTCGAATCCCCTCAGCTCCACAGGACCGGCGTCAGGCCGCCACCCCCATGGACGGCGCGAGGCTCCGGGCCGACCATTGGTCAAGCGGGCGTAGCTCAGTGGTAGAGCATCTGCTTCCCAAGCAGAGGGTCGTGAGTTCGAGTCTCATCGCCCGCTCCACGGTCCAGTCGGACATCGCTGGCGGGTCGACACCGCCGGTGGCTCATACATCGGGGCGTAGCGCAGTCCGGTTAGCGCGCTTGACTGGGGGTCAAGAGGTCGGAGGTTCGAATCCTCTCGCCCCGACCTGAAGCTGGAAGGGCGGTTCTGCCGTCCGTTCGGCCCATCTGCCGTAGTCCCGTCTCAGGGCGGGATTCTATAACGACATCAACCCGGTTCCAGGGTGCGTAGCTCAGTTGGTTAGAGCGCACGGTTCACATCCGTGAGGTCACAGGTTCGAGTCCTGTCGCGCCCATGACCTGAGGGTTGGCAGCGTGGAGGTGACGGTCCACCACTCGCTTGCCCTTCGGTGTTCATCGGGGAGTAGCGCAGCCCGGTTAGCGCGCCTCGTTCGGGACGAGGAGGTCGGAGGTTCGAATCCTCTCTCCCCGACTTGGATCGGTCGCCAATGGCGTCAGATCCGCAGGTGCCCACGTAGCTCAGGGGTAGAGCGCGTTCTTGGTAAGAACGAGGTCGGCGGTTCAAATCCGCCCGTGGGCTTGGTCGATCGTCCGGCAGGCTTTCGCGAAGGCGAAGTCGTGACGTGATGGCCGATACAAAGCGAGACAGGCCGAGGTGGCGGAACCGGCAGACGCGCGCGACTCAAACTCGCGTGGGCTAACACCCGTGTGGGTTCAAATCCCACCCTCGGCATCCATTACGGTCATCTGGACGGCGCGCCCCCCTTACGGTGGGCGCGCCGTTTTCGTTGCCCTGGCGGCGGCCGGCGCCCCCCCACCCAGCCGTCCGAAATCCGCGCTTCACTCACGAAGCGATCGTTGACAAACCTTAATGGTCAGACCTGCAGGGCTGACGACACCGGACTATACTTTCACGGTCGGCGCCCCAAGAGCGGGCGCGAGCGTGCTGAGGGTCTAGGCATGGCCGTTCTGGTCCTCAATGCCTCTTATGAGCCGCTGAACGTGGTTACCGTTCAACGGGCGATCATCCTGCTTCTCAAGGACAAGGCCCAGTTGGTGGAAGCGGCGGAGGCTCTGTGGCGCTCGGAACATCAAAGCGTTCCCGTACCGTTGGTCATTCGGCTGCTGGCCTATGTCCGGCTACCGCACCGATGGCAGTTGCCTGTCTCCCGACGCGGCGTCCTGGCTCGAGATCAGTACACCTGTCAGTATTGCGGTGCCATGCCCGGACGGCAGTCGCTGACCATCGACCACCTTGTGCCCCGCAGTCGAGGCGGGGGACGGACCTGGCTCAACCTGGTGGCGGCCTGCGCGCCGTGCAACCGGCGCAAGGGCGGGAGGCTACCGGCGGAAGCCGGCCTGCGACTGCTGAGGGAGCCCTTCGTGCCGCGTATCCTGGCGCTTGCCTTGGTGGAACCAGGACCGCAACAGGACCGCTGGGCCAAGTACCTGGCCGGTTCCTGACCGCCAACCAAGACAGGAATTCCCTTCCCGATGACTGCCATCCTGATCGTCGAAGACGACACGACGCTACGTGAGACCCTGTCCAGCACCCTTCGCGCCCACGGCTATGACGTCTACGCCCTCCCCGACGCCCGTGGCCTGCTGGAGAAAGTACTGGAGATCAAGCCGGATCTCCTGCTGTTGGATGTGATGTTGCCGGGATTGGACGGGTTGACAGCCTGCCGGGCCTTGCGCACTGCTGGCAACAAGGTACCCGTGCTGATGCTGTCTGCTCGATCCAATGACATGGACAAGATCGTCGGACTGGAAACGGGTGCCGATGATTATGTCACAAAGCCCTTCAGCACCGGCGAACTCCTTGCCCGCGTCCGTGCCTTGTTACGCCGTGCGCAGTCGGAGCAGCGCTCCGTTCTGGATGCGGGCGATCTGCAGATGGACCTGATCGCCAGGCGGGCCCAGTTGCGCGGCGAGGAACTGCGACTCACGCACAAGGAGTTCGATCTGCTGGCTGAGCTCATCCGCAACAAGGGCATGGTCCTCAGCCGCGACCTGCTGTTGGAGAAGATCTGGGGATATGACTTCCTGGGCGATAGCCGCACCGTGGATGTGCACATTCGCTGGCTGCGCCAGAAGATCGAGCTGGAGCCTTCCATCCCCATGAGGATCGTCACCGTTCGTGGAATCGGCTACCGTTTCGACGGCTGACCTGACACCCCATCCGCCGCCATGATCAGCTTTCCTGTGCTAGTTATCGCCATGGCCGTTGCCGCATTGGCCGGCGCGGGCCTTGGAAGGTGGCATGCTCGTCATCTCGACGGGCGCCTGGGGGCATTGGAGCGTCGCCGCCTGGAGCGACATGCTCTGGAGGCAATCGCTCGCGCCACCTGGGACGAGGCGATCCTTGATGCCGTGGGCACCATCAGCGATCAGGCCCTGCTCCGCCTTGACGCCGGTCGCCATGTCTTGTGGATGAACGCCGCCGCGGTAGCGTTATGGCCGGTGGACCTCCAACGGCGCCCCAGTCTGACCAGCACCCTGGGATCCGGCGCGCTGGACCCCATCTTCGCCGAACTGCCTGAGGATGAGCCGGTCATCGAGGCATTGCTGCTGCGCGACCGCCGCTACCGGGTCACCGCCCTGCGCCTGGGTAAGGGAGAGACTTTGCTGGCCCTTCGCGACATCACCCAGCACGAACAGCTGGCAAGGGCGCGGCGCGACATGATCGCCAACATCTCCCACGACCTGCGAACACCCTTGACCAGTATCGGCCTGCTGCTGGAGTCGCTGGAACCGGACGCGGCACCCTCCGCCGCCATTCTGGTCACCCTGAGGCAACAGCTCACCGTCCTGCGCAAGCTGGCAGAAGACCTCATCCATCTGGACCGCATCGAGTCCGGACGCTCGCCCCTCAGGCTGGCCAGCCTTCCCTTCGCACCGCTCGTGGAGGAAATCCGCTCCGCTCTCCGCCCCCAGCTCGAGCGGTCCGGCTTGCGCCTGGAACTGGTCGCTCAGCAGGATCTGAGCGTGCTGGCAGACGCCGATCAACTACGCCGCGTGCTGGTCAATCTGTTGGACAACGCCATCCAGGCTTCACCGTCGGGGGGGCGCATCCGCGTGATGGCCGCCAGAATCGACGCCGAGCAGGTGGAGATCCATGTCACGGACGAAGGCAGCGGGATCCCGCCGCGCGACCTGGCGCGGGTCTTCGAGCGCTCCTTTCGCGGTGACCGCGCCCGTGGGCACAGCGGCTCCGGACTGGGTCTGGCCATCGTCAAGCATATCGTGGAAGGGCACGGAGGCTCGGTGAGCGCGTTCAACAACCCCGTGCGGGGCGCGACGGTGACCTTCACGTTGCCAGCGGGCTGAGATGACCGGTCTCCGGCAACGCCCGACCCTGTCGGCCCGCTCAGGCAGCGTGAGCTCCGGGCGGCCGCGTGGCAAGCGGCTTCGCCAGCAGCGCCCCTGACGCTGACGCCGTCATCGTCGTCGCGATCTGGCTTTCAGCGCCGGCAGGCGGAAGCAGCAGTTCCTGATAGCGATCCAGCAGCCCATCCAGAACCAAGGGCCAGCCGCGCTCCTCCGCGTCCAGCCGCGCCTGCCGGCCCAGGCGACGCGCCAGAAGTGGCTGCTGCGCCAACCGCAGCACGGCTTCCGCCATCGCGGCGCGACTGCCAGGATCGAAGAGCAAGCCGTTCTGCTCGTGGCGCAGCAACTCGGTCACGGCGCCGGCGGCTGGAGCGACCACCGGGAGGCCCGACGCCATTGCCTCCAGCACCACGTTGCCGAAGGTCTCATGCGCGCCGGGGAAGACGAACACATCTGCCGAGGCGTAGGCTGCAGCCAGAGCATAGCCGCTGAGGTAACCGGTGAACACGGCGCCCCGGCCGGCGAGGCGCATCTCAAGGGACGGGCGAGCGGGTCCGTCACCCACCACTGCCAGCCGAGCGAAGGGCATCAGGTCCAGCACGTCGGCCAGCCAGTCCACCCGCTTCTCCGGTGAGAGCCGCCCCACATAGAGCAGCAAGGGCCGGTCCACCTGGCCATCGGTCAGCCGGTGGCGCCAGCCGATGTCCCGCCTGGACGGGCGGAACAGCTCGGCATCGACTCCGCGGCTCCAGACTGACAGGCGGGGAATCCCCTGCTCGCGCAACTGAGCCAAGGTCACCTGGGACGGGCAGAGGTTCAGGTCCGCCCGGCCATGTGCCGCGCGAACCATCGCCCAGATGAGCGGCCTAAGGACACCCAGCCCCCAACCATCAGCGAAACCAGCCATATCCGTATGGTAGGCGCCTACCACGGGGATCCCACGACGCCTTGCCAGGCGCATGGCCGCGGAGCCCAAGAGCAGCGGGTTGGCAACGTGGACCAGGTCTGGGCGGAACTCATCCAGGCAGGCCGAGAGCCGACCGTTGGGCAGTGCCAGTCGCAGCTCGGGATAGAAGGGGACCCGAACAGCCGGGAACCCGACCACCGGCATGTCGGCATGGCGGTCCGGCGCACCTGACGGCGCCAGCACCAGGGCCTGGTGCCCGCGGCGCGACAGATGCTCGAGCAGATGACACAGGGTGTTGACAATGCCATCGATCTTGGGCAAGAATGTTTCCGCCACCACGGCGATGCGCATGCTGGGCCTCCTGAGGCTGTCGATGGAGCATGATCGGATAGCCGCAAGTCCAGACCAGAGACCGATGATGGGTGCGTCACAATCCGGTAAAGCGCGCTTCGCATGAAATCGGGCCAACGGCAGCTTGGCCGGCCGTTGACATGGCCTTAGGCTGCTCGACCACCGTGCATGTCATGCTGATCCAGCGGCCTCTGGGCCTCTTGACCCTGTCAGACCAACCGTCCGCCGGAGAGGTGCTCCTATGACCCACAGCCGTCCGATCGCTCGCCGACAGGTGGACCTGGTCGTGCTCTCCGATGTGCACCTGGGAACCTATGGCTGCCATGCCGACGCCCTCTTGGACTACCTCCGGGGCATCGACCCGCGTATCCTGGTGCTCAACGGCGACATCATCGATTTTTGGCAGCTGAGCCGCCGCCCCTGCTGGCCCGAAGCACATACCGATGTCTTGCGCGAGATCCTGGACCTGTCACGCCGGGGCCGAAAGGTCTACTACCTCACGGGTAACCACGATGACGCCCTGCGCCGCTACTCAGGCTTGTCACTGGGCAACCTGCACCTACGTGACAAGCTGCTGCTGGAGCTCGACGGCCGCCGCGTCTGGATCTTCCACGGCGATGTCTTCGACCTGTCCTTGCTCCACGCCCGCTGGATCGCCCGCTGGGGCGGTGTGGGCTACGATCTGCTGATCCAGATCAACCGCTGGATGAACCGCGGACTGGTTGCTCTTGGACGGCGACCCTACTCCCTGGCGCGGCGCGTCAAGCAGGGGGTCAAGCAGGCGGTGAAGTTCGTGGGCGACTTCGAAGCCACGGCGACGGACCTGGCTCTTGAACAGGGCTACGACGTGGTGATCTGCGGGCATATCCATGTGCCGCAGGACCGCGTGGAGGGCCGCGGCGACGCTGAGGTGCGCTACCTCAACAGCGGCGATTGGATCGAGAACCTGACCAGCGTGGAGTACGCTCGTGGGGTGTGGCGCCTGCATCAGGCGGAGGCGGCAGAAGCGGCGCCGACACCCGCACGATCGCGCGCGACGGTGCCGGCAGAGCAGCTTGCGGCGGCGGCGCGGGGCGTGGCCACCGGGCTCCGGCTGGTGACCTGCGACGATGTGGATGAGCGCTTGCTGACCGCCTGATCCCATCAGAGCGATCAGCAAGCCGGGCCCGTCACTCCCAATCCCAGCGCCCCGTCTCGGTGAAGACGATGCGTTCGCAGATGTTCGTCACCCGGTCCGCCGCGCGCTCGAGGTTATGGCCGGCCCACAGCGCGAAGTTGGCCATTTCCAGAACGGTTTCCGGCTCGCGAGGCCAATCCATGACCTGGCGGAAGAGGGCCCGGAAATCTGCGTCCACGGTGTCGTCGCGAGCGGCAATGGCTCGGGCGGCCAGCACATCCCGCTGGCTGAAGGCCGCGAGCGACTCGCGCAGCATGGCGGCAGCCTCGGCGGCCATGCGGTCCAGAAGGACCAGGCTGGCCGGCGGCAGCGGCTCCGGCAACTGTAGGGTGATCGAAGCGATGCCCTTGGCGTAGTCTCCCACGCGCTCCAGTTCCCCCACGACATCGAGCGCTGCCGCTACGTAGCGGATGTCGCGAGCCACCGGCTGTTGGGTGGCGATGACCAGGAGCGCCTGCTCCTCGGTGGCATAGCGCCGGCGGTTCACCTGCTTGTCCCAGGCGATAAGCCGGTGCGCGGCCTCCAGGTCGCCGGCCCTCAGGAGCCGAGCCGCCTCGGTGAGCGCCCCGGCCACCATCTCGCCCAGGGTCAGCGTTTCCCTCTCCAGGTGGTCCAGTTCCTGCAGGAAGTGGCTGCGGATCGTGCTTGCCATCGTATCCCCCTCAGCCGAATCGGCCGGTGATGTAATCTTCGGTCCGTCGATCCTTGGGATTGGTGAACACGTCACCGGTTGGCCCGCTCTCCACTAGATAGCCGGCGCGGTCGTCGGATACCATGAAGAACGCGGTGTGATCGGAAGCCCGGGCAGCTTGCTGCATGTTGTGGGTGACGATGACGATGGTGTAATGCGCCTTCAGCTCCTGCATCAGCTCTTCGATCCTGAGGGTGGCGATCGGGTCCAGGGCGGAGCAAGGCTCGTCCATCAGGATCACATCTGGCTTCACCGCCAAGGCGCGGGCGATGCACAGGCGCTGCTGCTGGCCGCCGGAGAGACCCAACCCGCTGTCCCGCAGTTTGTCCTTGACCTCGTCCCAGAGCGCGGCCTGGCGCAGGCAGCTCTCCACCAGCTCGTCCAGGTTGCCCGAATACCCGTTGATCCGCGCGCCCCAGGCCACGTTGTCGTAGATGGATTTGGGGAAGGGGTTGGGCTTCTGGAAGACCATTCCGATGCGCCGCCGCACTTGCACCGGGTCTACGGCCGGGCCGTAGATGTCCACGCCGCGATAGATGACGGACCCTTCGGTGCGCGCACTTGGAATGAGATCGTTCATGCGGTTGAGCGAGCGAAGAAAGGTGCTCTTCCCGCAGCCGGAAGGTCCGATGAGCGAGGTGATCTGGTAGCGCTGCACCGGCAGGGACACCTGGCGTATGGCCTGAAACTGGCCGTAGTAGATATCCACGTTGTCCGCGACGATGGCCATCTCGTCGGCGATGCCGGCGACGGCGGTGCTGGCGACAGCCCGACCCGCTGGGGACAGGGCAATAGCAGGCGTTGTCTGACTCATGGGGCCTAATGCCTCACTTGGGTGCGGTTGCGGAGGAAGACGGCGGCGGCGTTGAGGCTGAGGAGCATGGCCAAGAGGACCAGGATGGCGGCGGCGGCAATGGAGCGGAATTCGGCCTGGGGCCTTGACGTCCACTGGTAGATCTGGATGGGGAGGACCGTGAACTTGGAGAAGGGTCCGCTGGGATCCTGGAAGATGGCGGTGGATGCGCCCACCACGACCAGGGGCGCCGTCTCGCCGATGGCCCGGGACACCGAAAGGATGGTACCGGTCAGCACGCCGGGCAGCGCCGACGGCAGCACGTGGGCCCAGATGGTCTGCCAGCGGGTCGCGCCCAATCCGTAGCTGGCCTGCCGGAGCGAGCCGGGCACGGCGCGAATGGCCTCCTGGCTGTTGATGATCTGCAGCGGTAGCACCAACAGGGCCAAGGTCAGGCCGGCGGAGAGAATGGTGCGACCGTTGGCTGTGGCGGACGTGGCTCCCGTCAGCCAGGCGCCGCTGGTCAGTGGTTCCAGCAAGCGCACAAAGATGGTAAGGCCCAGCATGCCGTAGATGATCGAGGGCACGCCGGCCAGGTTGTTGATGTTGGTCTGGATCACCTGCGTCAGCCGGCGGTCTTTGGCTGCGTATTCCTCCAGATACACCGCCGCGGCCACACCCAGGGGCAGGGCCACGACAATGGTGACCAGGATGGTCCATAGCGAACCCAGGATGGCCGACCGTACCCCTGACCGCATCGGGTCCGGACTCTGCTGGCTGCTCAGGAAGGCCGGGCGCAGCCAGGACTTGAAGGTGAGCGTCGCGTTGGGATGGGTGCGGGCCAGCTCTGCCTCGATGGCTCGCCGGCGCAAGAGGGAGCCCGATAGGACCCAGGTGCCGACGACGTCGACCCCGACGACCTTGGTCTGAACGATCCCTAGCAGATCCTCCGTCGACCGTGCCGCAAGCGGCTGCTCCTTCTCGATGGTCTTCAGGTCGCGCTTCTTGAGTTTCTCACGCAGGAGGGTCGCCAGTTCGGATGCCGGCAGGGCCTCCAGAGCCACGCCACCGCGGGCCAACGAAGCCGGATCCACCTTGACGTCGATAGCCACCAAGCCGTAGGCGCTGTCCAGCACGTTGTAGAGCAGGCTACCCAGAGCGACGATGCCCACCAGAGTCGAGACGATGAAGAGCAGTTCCCAACGACGGGCCTGACGCTTGCGACCGGTCACGTTGTCGCTGTAGCCCTCCTGACCGCGCAGGAGTGGCGCCTCAGGACGGCCCGTCACCGACGGATCCCGCTGCGCGGCGCTCATTCGTAGACCTCGCGGTAGCGGGCGACGATGCGTTGGCTGAGCAGGTTTAGACCCAGGGTGATGAGGAAGAGCAGCAGCCCGATCGCGAACAGGCTCTTGTAGTCCACGGAGTCATAGCTCAGGTCGCCGCCGCTGATGCGCACGATGTGCCCGGCCATGGTCTCGGCGCCCTTGAAGGGGTTGAGCGTCAGGGCCGGTCCGGCCCCGGCGGCGATGGCCACGACCATCGTCTCGCCCACGGCCCGCGAGATGGCCACGATGAAGGCAGCCGCCAGGCCGGAGAGCGCAGCGGGCACGACCACCCGCAAGGCCATCTCATGGCGGGTAGCCCCCAGGGAGAGGGCGGCTTGCCTGAGTGAGTCGGGAACGGCATGCAGGGCGTCCTCGCTCATGGATGCGACCAGCGGTGTCACCAGAATGCCCACGACGAGACCGGCAGAGGCAGTGTTGTAGATCTCCACGACGTTGCGGCCGAAGATGTTCTGCAGGATGGGGGTGACAAACGTAAGGGCGAAGAAGCCGTAGACCACTGTAGGAACGCCGGCCAGCACCTCCAGAATAGGCTTGAGGACGCCGCGCGTTCGCGGTGCAGCGTACTCGCTGAGGTACACGGCGATGAACAGCCCCAGCGGCAGGGCCACCAGCATGCCGATCATCGAGGTCAGCAAGGTGGCCGAGACCAAGGGCATGACACCGAATTGGTCGATGGACGGTTGCCATACGGTCCCGGTGACGAACTCGGTCAAGGTCACCTGCGGCAGCAGGAAGAAGCGCAGGGCCTCATAGCCCAGCACATAGATGATCCCGGCCGTCGTCAACACTGAGACCAGGGCCGCCACGAACAACCCTGACTCGATCACGGCCTCCCAAGGACGGCGCTGCGGTCTGAGTCGTGCAGCAAAGTCGACATCGGTCACGGTGCTCAGTGCTCCTCGGTCCACCAGGGGTTTCATGCGTTGGGGCTCGACCATGCCACGGCCTCCCGGACTGCTGAAAAGCGTCTTGCCGCGAACGGCCGCCTCGAGGCGACCGTCCGCGGCAAGTCGGGCCGTCGAGATGGATCAGGAGTTGGCGTCGAGCCAGGCTTGCTTGGCGGCGTTGAGATTCTCCAAGCTGGCGGGGAAGTAGCCTACATCGCCGATCTCATCGTTGACGTTGGTCAGGTAGTAGTTGATGAAGGCCGCCACTTGGGGCTTCTCGGCCATGATCTTGGCCGTGGAGTAGATGAACAGCGGGCGGCCGAGCTTGTAGCTGCCATCCTCCGCCGTCGCCTCGTTGGGCTCGACGCCGGCGATCTTCACCGCACGCAGCTTGCTCGCGTTCTCCTTGAAGTAGGCGTAGCCGAAGTAGCCGATGCTGTCCTTGCCACCCTCGACGCCCTGCACCAACACATTGTCGTCCTCGGACAACTGGATGTCCTTGGCCCCCAGGATGGGCTCCTTCTTCTTCGCGAACACCGTTTCGACGAAGAAGTCGAAGGTGCCGCTGTCCGTACCTGGGCTGAAGCGCTTGATCGGCTCGGCCGGCCACTCGGGCCGCACATCGGACCAGTTGATGGCGGTGGAGTAGATAAGGGCGAGTTCTTCGAGGGTCACATCATCGACGAAGTCGTTCTCGGAGCTGACGGCCACCACCAACGCGTCGGTGCCCACCCGGAACTCGATCGGCTCGCGATCGATCGCCTGGCAGTTGGCCGTCTCTTCGTCCTTGATGGCCCGGCTGGCGTTGGAGATGTCGGTCTCTCCGGCCTTGCAGAAGCGCTCGAAGCCGGCGCCGGTCCCGACGCTGTCCACGGTGATGTTGCCGGTGTAGCCGTCGGCCTTGAAGTTCGCGGCAAGAACCTCGGTGAGCGGGAAGACGGTGGAGCTGCCGGCGGACACGATGTCGCCGCTCACGGCGGCGGCATCGACCGCGGGCAAGGCCAAGCCGTCGGCGGGGTCGGCGGTGGGCGCGACGACCTCGGTCGGGGCCTCGGACACAGCCACGGTAGGCTCGGCCATGGGAGCGGCAGATTCTTCGGCCTTGCAGCCGACGCTGAGAGCGGCGACCAGCAACAGGGCGCCTAGATTGCGTATGTTCACGTTCCTCAATCCTCCTGAATCACGATGGTTCAGGGCCCCAGCGGGGCGCCTGGCGCCGGCCGCCACGGCCAAGCCGTGGCGGCAGAAACGGCGGCTGAGGAGAGGTTAGTGCCGGTCCGAGCCAGGGGGGTCAAGTTACAGAGAACGGAACGTGAAGGCGTCGTGAAGAAGCCTTAATATTCCGGATCAATCCGGCAACAGCTGCCGCAGCCATTGAACAAGGTTCTGGTACGCCGCAAGGCGGCTCGCTTCACCGCCGCGCCACGGCACGTCCGCCTCAGCGGCTAGGGGCTCGGCCGCAAGGGGCTCGGCGAGCAAGCTGTCGACGCGATCCGCCTTAGCTTGTTCCTCAGTCGAGCGCGGCGCGCCGATGCGCTCCCGCAGGTCCGCCGCCAGCGCGAGGCGATGAACACCATGGTGCAGCAAAGGCAGTCGGCCGTTGCGGCCCTCCACACAGGATGTGGAGCGGGTGAAGAGCGCATCCGCTTCGCGGGCCAGTTCGTCCAGGTCGGCGCGGGTTGCGGCGGGGAGAAAGGACAGGGCGCCACCAGGTCGGCGGCGCGCGCCCTCAGCGTTTCGGCCAGTGCTGCGAAACGCCGACGGGCATCGGCGGTCTTGGCCCGCCGAGCGACCAGGCTCAGATTCAGGCCAGGGACTCACGGGCCAAATCCACGGCCGTGCTTGGGAGCCGCAGGTCGTCCAGGGCTGTCGTCCCGCGGATGGCGCCACGACGGGATGATAGACATCGCTGAGGCTGCGGATGGCGTGGTGGGCGGCCGCCTGACGGTCGGTGGCCTGTTGGAGGACAGCCCGGGCCGCGTCCTCGCTGGCCACCGCATCGGCGATAGCGTGCGAACTGTGGCGGCCAGGCTCCCGCTTGCCCAGCAGGAAGACGCGGTGGCGCTGCCGCCAGGACGCTGTAACCACCTCTGCCGCCGCGAGGCGCTTGGCCGGCTCCTGCAGGCTGGTCGCCAAGGCTGGCTCGATCGCCTGCCAGAGTTCCCGCTGCATATGAAAGAGGTCCGGTCCGTGTTCTGCGCCCAGGCCCGCGGCGATGTGTCGCTTCAAGGCCCTGCACTCGTCCGCACCGGCGACGACAATCGTCACCGGCAGATCAGCCATAGCCCGCTGCATGGCCGCGGTCCAGGTGTCGGCCTCCCGGTTGGCCGCCAGTTCCTCAAGCAGGATGAAGTCCGACGCCGGTTCCATCGCCAACAAGTCGTTGCACATCCGTCACGCACACCGACCCAAACGCTTATGCCGCTGGCATCATGGACGGCTACTCATCTCTATCGCGTGGGCTGTGCGTACCACACCCTCCGCCTGCTGCCTACCCCCGCCGCCCCGTGATGTAGTCTTCCGTCAGCTTCTCCTGGGGCAAGGTGAAGATGTCGTTCGTCGGACCGAATTCCACGAGCCGTCCCAGCCAGAAGAAGCCGGTGCGATCGGAGACGCGGGCCGCCTGCTGCATGTTGTGGGTGACCACCACGATGCAGTAGCGCTCCGCCAGCCGGCGCATCAAGCCCTCGATGGCCAGGGTGGCCACCGGGTCCAGGGCAGAGCAGGGTTCGTCCATCAGGATGATGCGCGGCTCAGTGGCCAAGGTGCGGGCGATGCAGAGCCGCTGCTGCTGGCCGGGCGAGAGCGCCAGAGCCGGACGGTCCAGGCGATCTCCCAGTTCCTCCCAAAGCCCAACCTGACTCAGGGCCAGACGTGTCCGCTCCGACACATCTGCCTTGTCGCCCGCCAGACCGAGAACCCGCGGCCCATAGGCCACATTGTCGAAGATGCTTTGCGGAAACGGGTTGGGCCGCTGAAAGACCATGCCCACTCGCTGCCGTAGGTCGGCGACATCGGTATCTGCCTGATAGATGCTCTGCCCCGCCACACGGATGTCGCCCTCGTAGCGCACGCCGCGGATGGTGTCGTTCATGCGGTTGATGGCACGGAGGAAGGTGCTCTTGCCGCAGCCGGACGGGCCGATCAGCGCCGTCACCTCGCGGTCCCGAACCGTGAGGTTCAGGTTCTCCAGGGCGCGGAAGGCGCCGTAGTAGAAGGAGAAGTCCTGGACCAGGATCAGATCATCCGCCGCGCCGTCCGAAGACCCAACACTCTCCGGCATGCTACCGCTCATCCCCACCAGTTCAGCCGCGCTCATCCGAACCTTCCCGTCACGTAGTCCTCCGTGCGCTTGTCAGTGGGACCTAGAAAGATCTCGGCCCCAGCCCCAGCCTCTACCAGTTCCCCGTCCAGGAAGAAGGCCGCCCGATCGGCGAGGCGCGCCGCCTGCTGCGTGCTGTGCGGCACCATGACAATGGTCACCTGGTCCTTGAGGACCTGCAGGGCATTCTCCACCAGGGCCGTAGACAGCGGGTCCAGTCCTGAGGTGGGGTTGTCCAATAGGATCACTTCCGGCCCCAGGGCCAGGCTGCGCGCCAGGCAGAGCCGCTGGCGCTGGCCGCCGCTCAGGGCGTAGGCCGAGCTGTCCAGTCGGTCCTTCACCTCATCCCACAGCGCAGCCTGTTGCAGCGACCATTCCACGCGGTCCTCCAGGAAGGCCGTGTCGCGGTGGCCGGCCATGCGCAGTCCGTAGGTCAGGTTGGCGCGGATGCTACCCGGCAGGGGCGTCGGCACGGCGAAGACCATGCTCACCCGACGCCGGAGATCGCTGACATCCACCTCGGGACCGAAGATCCCGACCCCGTTCAGCAGGACATCACCCGTGTGCCGGGCGCCGGGGACCAGATCCTGGAGGCGGTTGAGCAGGCGCAGCAAGGACGACTTTCCGGCACGGGCCGGGCCGAAGACCACGTTGATGCGTCGCGCCGCCAGGACCAGGTCCACCGCGCTCAAGGCCCGGGTGCCGTCAGGGTACCAGAAGGAGACGCCCCGCACGTCGATGCGCCCGAGAAGCGCTGCCGAATGAAGCTGCTCTGGACCTACCATTCCCGCCTCCGCCGGTAGCTGCTGCGCACCACGCTGGCGGCCACCGTCAGCGACAGGACAATGAGCATCAAGGTCAGGGCAGTGGCGAACTGCGGCGCCAACGGCATGTTGGGCACCTGCGTGGCGATGACGTACAGATGGTAGGGCAGGGCCATTGTCGGGTCGGCGGGAGAGCTGGGAAGCGACGGCAGGTAGTAGGCGGCCGCGGTGAAGAGGATCGGCGCCGTCTCGCCGGCAGCACGGCTGAGTCCCAGGATCACCCCGGTGAGAATGCCGGGCAGGGCATGCGGCAGCACCTGGTGGCGGATGGTCTGCCAGCGGCTGGCCCCCAAGCTCAGGCTGGTGAGTCGAAACTCCTGCGGCACCGCGCGGATGGCCTCTTCGGCCGTGCTGATGACAACGGGTAGGGTCATCAGCCCTAAGGTCAGGGCCCCAGCGACGATGGACGTGCCCAGCTGGAGATAGAGAACAAAGAGGCCCAGCCCGAAGAGCCCGTAGACGATGGATGGGATGCCGGCCAGGTTGACGATAGCCAGCCGGATGGCGGAGGTCAACGGACCCGGGCGGGCGTACTCCGCCAGATACACTGCCGCGCCGATCGCCAGGGGCATGGCCACGATGGCGGTGCCGATGGTCAGCCAGACCGTGCCGACGAGCGCCGGAAGGATGCCTCCTTCCACCATGCCTTCGCGCGGCATTTCCGTCAGGAAGGCCCAGCTCATCCCCTCCAGCCCGCGCGTGGCGATCAGGCCGATCACCAGCATGATGGGGATGGTCACCGCCCAGGCGACGCCGCTCACCAGCAGGAAGGCCAGGCGCTGTCGCTGCTGCCGGCGCATCAGCCGCCCCCTTCCCCCGTGCGGCGTCGGCCGACGAGCCGCGCCGCCACGCTGTTGATGGCGAAGGTGATGAGGAAGAGCAGGGCGCCGATGAGGAAAAGGACATGGTAGTGGGTGCCGCCCCGGGCAACCTCGCCCATTTCGGCAGCGATGGTGGCGGTCATGGTCCTGACCGGCTGGAACAGCATGCTGGTGCCTCGCGGTACATGCGCGGCATTGCCGGTCACCATCATCACCGCCATCGTCTCACCCACCGCACGCCCGATGCCCAGCATCACCGCCGTAACGATGCCGGAACGGGCCGCCGGCAGCACCACGCGATAGATGGTCTGCCAGCGGGTGGCCCCCAGCGCCAGCGAGCCGTCGCGGTAGCTCTTGGGCACCGCGTCGATGGCATCCTCGGCGATGCTGATAATGGTGGGCAAGGCCATGTAGGCCAGGATCAACCCACCCGTAAAGGCCGTCAATCCCGTCGGCGCCCCCAGCCTCTGGACCAGCGGGGCCAGGGCCACCCAACCCACGAAGCCCAGAACGATGGAAGGAATGCCGGCCAGGATCTCGATCAGCGGCTTGAGGATGTCGCCGAGCCAAGGCGGCGCGATCTCGCCCAGATAGATGGCGGTCACGAGGCCCAATGGGACGGCGATGCCGACCGCGACCGCCGTCACCAGCAGCGATCCGACCACCAACGACACGAGCCCGAAGCGCTCTTCGATGGGGTACCAACGCAGATCGCCAAAAGCCGACAGCGGAATGCGGGTCAGGGCCGGCAAGCTCAGTCGGATGAGGAAGATGAAGATGAGGGCGACGATAAAGATGGCGGAGAGGCCGGCAAGCCGCACCGCACGCTCGATCCAGGGCTCCATGCGGTTGCCGGACCGAGTCGGACGGGTAGTCCGTGACAGCGCGGCTCGGGAGGCGTCCATCGACCGACCTCCTACTTCTCGCTCGCCACGAAGCCCAGACGGGCGACGATCGCCTGTCCGTCGTCGCCCATGATCCAGGCGATGTAGTCCTTCACTTCCGCTCGCTCCTGCCCCGAGGTGTACAGAAATAGGCCGCGGGCCAGCGGATAACTGCCGTCCCGCGCGGTAGCGACGCTGGGGCGCACGTAGCGGCCGTCGTCGGAATCGGCGAGCGCCAGCACCTTTTCCTCGGCCGTAACATAGCCCAGGCCATCGTAACCGATGGCGTTCGGATTGCGCCGGATCTCGCTGGTGATGCCCACCGAAGAGGGCATCAGCAGGGTCTGGGAGGCGAAGATGTCCGTGCTTTCCTTGTCGCCCAGGCGCAGCACCTCCTCCAAGAAGTAGACGTGCGTGCCAGAGTTCGTCTCGCGGGACAACAGGATGATCGGCGCGTCCAGGCCGCCCAACTGGCGCCAATTGGTCACTTTGCCCTGATAGACGTCGGAGAGCTGCCGCAAGGTCAGCTGACTGACGGGATTGTCGGGGTGGACAATGACCGCCAGGGCGTCGACCGCCACCTGATGCTCCTGGGGCGGACTGGGCAGCTTGGCGACTTCCTCGTCCTTGATGCGCCGGCTGGCGTTGGCGACCTCCGTCGTTCCGTTGATCAGCGCCGCGATTCCGGCTCCTGAGCCCCCACCGGTCACGGCGATGGAGAGTTCAGGGTGCAGGGCGCCGTAGGTCTCAGCCCAGGCTTGAGCCAGCTGCAACATGGTGTCCGACCCGGTGTTCTGGATCATCCGCACGGCCTCGCCGGTGTCCGATCGCCCGCCGCCACAGGACATGTTCAAGAGACCCAGCGCGAGCATGGTCGCGAGGCGCACCCATGACAGGCGGCGACGGGGGTAGGTCCGGGCGCTGTGCACACCTCAATTCTCGCGTGGCCATCCGCCTTGTCAAGTCGGCGACGGACGCACCAAAGGCCGCCGGTGACGCACCGGCGGCCCTTGGTTCATGAGATTCTGTTCAATCATCAGGCGGTCGTCAGGCCGGCCGCCTCTTCAGGCCATGCGTCGCCTCAGGGGCAGCCGCACTTCCACTGGATGCTGTTGAAGATCGGGTGATACGGCGACGAGGGATTGCGCAGACCCAGGTAGCGGCGCAGCGGGTTGTTGGCCCCCACCGGCAGGTTGGGGTTGCAGGTCTGGCCATAGCCCGCCACCTTGTCCGGGGCGGTGACAGCCTCGTTGATCACCGCCGCCGGCACGCGGCTCTTGATCGCCTCGCAGATCTCCGGGCTGTTGTTCACCGTGGGCTTGGGCGCCACCGTGGGCACCTCAGCCGTCGGACCACCGGGCGTGTTCGTCGGCGGAGCCGTTGTCGCCGTCGCGCCGGCGTTCGGGCGGTAGGGGGCGAAGACATCCAGGTTCTCGCAGTCGGCGCCCTTCACGTCGGGGTAGATGGCCCAGGCGTCGCGGAAGGCGTCCAACTCCGTTGAACCGCCGCGGCCGGCCACCACCAGGATGCGCTTGTTGGCCGCGTCCCAGATGCTGGGGAAGAGGCGGCGCCCCTCGATGCCCTTGGTGTTGTCCTTGGCCAGGCGCTCCCAGGTCAGCTTGGCCGCGGCGTCTCCCAGCTGGGCCAGGTTCACCCGCCAGACACCGGTCGAGCGCCGTGAGGAGTCCGGGTAGGTGCCGGAGGTGCGGCCCATCCAGGAGTAGAAGGACTTCGAAGCCGCGTCGTAGGCGCAGCCGCCCTCGCGGCGGGCGCCAAAGCTGTCCATGTTGTCGAAGCGGCTGGTGATGTTCACCCACTCACCGTTGGCGGCGTTCTTCTTGAAGTCCAGCCACCATACTTCCTTGTAGGTCGTGGCGGGGATGCGCTCCGGAGCGCCCTCCTGCCCGCCCAGGACGACCATGCCGTCGAGCCCTGCATCCTTGTCGTAGACATAGGCCGCGCAGGAGCCGTAGCGCTTGATGGGCGCGGTTCCGGCGGGACGGATCTCCGAAAGCTGGAACTGGCTGCCGACCTTCTTGGCAGTGTAGACCTTGGCCTGGCTCTCCGAATCCAACTCGTCGTTGAAGGTGCCCTGGCCGAAGACGATGCGGTTGCGCTGGTCGTCCCAGGCGGCGAAGAGGCGGACCAGCTTGCCCTTCTGGTCGAGCAGGTCGCCGATCAGCTCCGAGGCGCCGCTGTTGGGCACCCACTTGATGCCGCTGGCGTTGGCATCGCCGAGAATCTGCAGCTCCTTGATGTCGCCGCCGGTCTTCTTGGAGGTGTCGAACTTGCCGTTGTCGCAGCCGTCCTTCCCGAAAACCGAAGCCCAGTTGCTGTCAGAGATCTGGACCGCAGTGCCCTCGCGGCAGCCTTTGTCCGTGTCCTGGGTGTAGCCGAGGCCGTTGCTGTAGGGTACGGACTTCCAGGCGGCCTTCTCGCCATCGAGCTTGATGCCGAACATCTGGAAGAAGACGACAGTGTTCTCATCGGTCTGCTTGTCGGCGCCACCGACATAGGCCATGACGCCGGTCTTGGCGTTGAAGCCGCCGAGACCGCCGTAGCGGCCCTCGCCCAGGCTGGTCGCCGGCATATCGGGCAGTCGGACGTAGCAGGCATTGTCGGCCTGGATGCGGCCACCGACCGCTACGGCGGTCGGCGCGGGCGTCGCCTGGGCATGCGCCACTGGCGTCGTGCGGGCCAAGGGCATGGCGGCCCCAATGGCGGCGGCGCCAAGGAGCAGACCCAGAAGGCGGTTTCGGATGCAGGACATGTGGTTTCTCCCCCAAGAGGTGTGCAGGTCGTTCCGACACGGAACAGCGAGCGGCCGGATGTGGCGCTCCCTTAGTTTGGTGGCGCGTCATGCCGCGCCGGCGGGCCGACCAGGCCGCGCGTCAGGCAGGCGCGACCGAGCCAGAAGGCAGCCCGTCGATCAGCCTAGGCCCACGACGGCATCAAGCGCTTAAGCCAGCCCGCGCATCGCTTTAAGGCTCGGTGGACTTCCCTTAACACGCCTCCCCACCCCCCGGGTCCCCTTGGGCCCATACCTCGGCGGAGCGGCCTTGACCGGCTTGGCCCGTAGCGCTATCATCCTCCGTCTTGGCAGCGCACCTTTACAGAAGAAGAGAGGGAAGGAAAGGGTCGTTGGGCTCTCCGATCGACGTTGCGGGCTGCTTTCGGGCAGCGTGCAGGAGCGACGGAAGGCCTGGACGACTGACGGGTGCGCGGCGAAAGCCAAGCGCACCCAGCTAGCGTCCGAACGAGAGAGCGCAAGCTTTCTGATAAAGAGTTTGATCATGGCTCAGGATGAACGCTGGCGGCGTGTTTAACACATGCAAGTCGAACGCAGTGCTTTAGCTTCGGTTGAGGCAGCTGCGTGGCGGACGGGTGCGTAACACGTAGGAACTTGCCCCAGAGAGGGGGATAACCGTTGGAAACGACGGATAATCCCGCATACGCTCCTTCGGGAGAAAAGCTCCGGCGCTTTGGGATAAGCTTGCGTCCTATCAGGTAGTTGGTGGGGTAATGGCCTACCAAGCCTACGACGGGTAGGGGCGTGAGAGCGTGGCCCCCCACACGGGAACTGAGACACGGTCCCGACGCCTACGGGCGGCAGCAGTGAGGAATCTTGCACAATGGGCGAAAGCCTGATGCAGCGACGCCGCGTGCGGGAAGAAGGCCTTCGGGTTGTAAACCGCTTTTCTGGGGACGAGCAAGGACGGTACCCTCAGGAATAAGTCCCGGCTAACTACGTGCCAGCAGCCGCGGTAATACGTAGGGGCAAGCGTTATCCGGAATCACTGGGCGTAAAGGGCGTCTAGGCGGCACGCCAAGTCTCGCGTGAAAGCTCCCGGCTCAACTGGGAGAGGGCGCGGGAAACTGGCGAGCTAGAGACTCGGAGGGGGGTGTGGAATTCCCGGTGGAGTGGTGAAATGCGTTGAGATCGGGAGGAACACCAGTGGCGAAGGCGGCACCCTGGCCGAGTTCTGACGCTGAAGCGCGACAGCGTGGGGAGCAAACGGGATTAGATACCCCGGTAGTCCACGCCGTAAACGATGACAACTAGGTGTCGGGCATCTAAGGATGTTCGGTGCCGCAGCTAACGCGATAAGTTGTCCGCCTGGGGAGTACGGCCGCAAGGCTAAAACTCAAAGGAATTGACGGGGGCCCGCACAAGCAGCGGAGCGTGTGGTTTAATTCGATGCAACGCGAAGAACCTTACCTGGCCTTGACATGCAGGTGGTAGGGAACCGAAAGGGGACCGACCCTCGGGAGCCTGCACAGGTGCTGCATGGCTGTCGTCAGCTCGTGCCGTGAGGTGTTGGGTTAAGTCCCGCAACGAGCGCAACCCTTGGCGTATGTTTCACGTGTCATGCGCAACTGCCGGCGTAAGCCGGAGGAAGGTGGGGATGACGTCAAGTCAGCATGGTCCTTATGGCCAGGGCTACACACACGCTACAATGGCCGGTACAATGGGTCGCCACACCGCGAGGTGGAGCCAATCCCCAAAGCCGGTCTCAGTTCGGATTGGAGTCTGCAACCCGACTCCATGAAGGCGGAGTTGCTAGTAACCGCAGGTCAGCCATACTGCGGTGAATACGTTCCCGGGCCTTGTACACACCGCCCGTCACGTCATGGGAGTCGGCCACACTTGAAGTCGGTTATGGGATGTTTCCCGGCTGCCTAGAGTGGGGCTGGCGACTGGGACGAAGTCGTAACAAGGTAGCTGTACCGGAAGGTGCGGCTGGATCACCTCCTTTCTTTACGAGGCCAAGGTCCCCTGTTCGCAGGGGCCCTCATCCTCCGACCTTCCTTCCCTCTCTTCTCCTGTCAAGGGCCTCCTGCTGAGATACCCGGCCCAGACATCACCACCGCACACGAAAAGCCTCCCCATCCCTCATCAAAGGGATGCCGGGGAGGCTTTTTTCATGCGCCGCCGTCCGGATTCTGGACGGCACTCAGATGAGCCCTCGGCTGCGGGCGAGTGGCGTGAACCTAAGCGGTTTCGGCGTGCTCGGCCGGGCTCTCGGCCGGCGGCGGAGCGTCAATCGACGCCGCCACGGGCACCGGGGGAGCCTCACTGGTCGCGCCAGCATCGCCGCCATGGCTGCCGGCCTTGACGGCCGCCTTCTCTTCCTTCTTGCGCTTCTTGGCCAATTCGCGTTGGCGTTTTTCGAACGAGTAGTTGGGTCTTGCCAAGATGGGTTCCCTTTGGTCTGGTGCTTGCGGGTCTGGTGCCTGGCGGAGCGTCCGCATCGAACGCGTCGGTGCCTGTACCAGCGCTCTGGTCGGATAGGACGGACGAGCCAGGGCGTCACCATCTTACCGTCCCAGGCACCCGCCCTTGACCCAATCATACAGCATGCCCCTCCCTCGCGCCCTGATCCACCTCTCAGCTCCCGCTCGACGTATGAAGATCCCCAAGGCTCGGCGGCCGATGACCGGTTCCCTGCCGCTGAGCAGGCCTCGGCGCGATGCAGGCCCGGTCCGCGCTCCGAGGCGCCTCCCAGGGTAGAATGTGATGGACATCCCCGCCGCATCGGACCACCACGGAGACCCACCGCATGCAACTGCTGGGGGCAGCGCCGAACCAGACTGAGCCGACAGCCCTGTTGGCCATCGATATCGGCAACAGCAACATCGTCATCGGCGTCGACTGGGGGCGCGGCTGGGAGGCGCGCTGGCGCCTGGCCAGCCACCCAGCGCGTAGCGCTGATGAGTTGGTGCTGACCGTCAGCGGCCTCATGCACCTCGACGGCGTGAACCCGGAATCCATCGGGCGATCGGTCATCACCAGCGTCGTCCCCGAACTGACCGAGCCCGTGCAGGCCATGTGCCGCCGACTCTTCGGCGGCCCAGCGCTGGTGGTGGGGCCGGGCTTGCACACCGGCATGCCCCTGCGCTACCAGCCCGCTGCCAGCCTGGGCGCCGATCGCCTGGTCGACGCCCTGGCTGCCCGCGCCGCCTTCGGCGCTCCGGTGATCACCGTGGACTTCGGCACCGCCACCACCTTCAACGTCGTCGACGCCTCGGGAACCTTCGTAGGCGGGGCCATCGCCCCCGGTGTCGGAATCGCCGCGCAGGCCCTGGCCGACGCCGGCGCCCGCCTGACCCGCATCGCCCTGCTCCCCGCAGCCGAGACGCCCCTGGTGGGTCGCAGCACCGAGCAGGGCATGCGCTCGGGGCTGCTCCTGGGCTTCGCCGGCCTGACGCGCGGGCTGCTGGACCGTTTGGAAGCAGAGCTGCGCCAGGACGGCAGCGGGCGCCCCGCGGTGGTGGCCACCGGCGGTCTGGTCTATCATATCGCCCCCTGGGTGCCGCGCATCGATCATGTGGTGCCGGACCTTATCCTGGACGGCATGCGCCTGATCGCCACCCTGAACCCCCAGCCATGAGCGCAAGCGACAGCATTCCCCTCCGCCGTTACCGCGATCCCCTCGCCGGACTGCCGGTGGCCTTGGGCGTTTCCGGTTCCATCGCCGCGTACAAGGCGCTGAGTCTGGCCAGCGCCTTGACCCAGGCCGGCGCCCTGGTGGACACGCTGCTGACCCCCGCCGCCACGCGACTGGTCCAGCCCCTTGCCTTCCAGGCCTTGACCCATCGCAAGGTCACCCATGCGCTCTGGGATTCGGCCAGCGAGATGGCCATGGACCATGTGGCGGTGGCCCATCGGATCTGCGCCTTCGTCATCGCTCCGGCCACCGCCGACCTCCTGGCTCGCCTGGCCCTCGGCCTGGCCGACGACGCCGTGACCACCACCGCCCTGGCAACTGTTGCGCCGCTCCTCGTGGCTCCGGCCATGGAGCCACAGATGTGGGCGCATCCGGCCACGCAAGCCCATGTCGCCGTCCTGGAGGCCCGCGGGGCCACCTTCATAGGTCCCCGTCCGGGCCGCATGGCCTCCGGTCTGGAGGGCCTGGGCCGCATGGCCGAGCCGGTGGAGGTCATCGACGCCCTGCGCCTGCGCCTGGGCCGCTCCGGTCCCCTGGCCGGGCGGCATGTGGTCGTCGGCAGCGGGCCCACGCGCGAACCCATCGACCCGGTGCGCTTCCTGTCCAACGCTTCCAGCGGCCACATGGGCCTGGCCCTCTGCCGCGCCCTGCTGCATGCCGGAGCGCGCGTGAGCCTGGTCACCGGACCCGTGGCCCTGCCCCCGCCGATGGGAGCCGAGGTCGTGGCCGTGGAGACCGCCCAGCAGATGTGCGGCGCCATCCTGGACCTGGCACCCGCGGCCGACGCCTTGCTGATGGCCGCGGCCGTGGCGGATTACCGTCCGCTGACGGTCAGCGGCCACAAGATCAAGAAGTCGGAGGGCGACAGCATCCTGCCGCTCACGCGCACGCCCGACATCCTGGCCAGCCTGGATCGGCACCTCGCCGGGCGGCCCGGCCCCCGCCCTTACCGGGTTGGCTTTGCGGCCGAGACGGGCGACCTGGAGGCCTACGCCCGGGACAAGCTGCAGCGCAAGGGTCTGGACCTGGTGGTGGCCAACCGCGTTCCCGAGAGCTTTGGGATGGGCAGGCATCAGGCCATCCTGGTAGGCGCCCATGACGCCGAGCCAATAGCCGCCGAATCCAAGGACGCGATGGCGCAGGCCATTGTCGAGCGCGTCATCGTCGCCCTGAACGACCGGCAATCGCCCCCGGCCCCCTGATCCCTGCCCCCCCCCCGCGAGACCGAGGCCGCCCCATGACCGACAGCAATTCCGATCCCCTGCCGCCGCCGGACCAGCCTGTCGCGCGGCCGGCGGCCACACGGGACCTGGTCGTCCGACGGCTGCGCGCTGTCCGCGACCATCTGGCGCCGCTCCTGGCCGCAGCAAGCCGGACGGAGTGGCTGCGGCGGCACGGCCGTTGGCTGATCCCCCTGCTGCTGCTGTTGGGACTGACGCTGCCGCCGGTGTCGCTGTTGAGCTGGCTGCGCAGTTGGACCTATGCCCGGGTGCAGCCCGGCGTGGAGCTCAAGGTGCCGGTGCGTGGCGAGGATGGCACCTACCTGCTCCTGCGGCGCAACACCGTTCTGCGCGCCGCTCGCCTGGCCGTGTTCGCCGCCGATGACCTGCCCTCGGGCGTCGCGCCGTTGCCGGGCAATCCAGCGCTGCTGGGCTCGGTCTACCGCCTGGACATCCGCGGCCCTATCCCCCAGGAAGCGCGACTGGTCACCGTCCTGGACATCGGCGAGGGCGATCAGCCTTTCGTGGATCCCTTTGGTTGGGACGGTCGGCGCTGGCATTGGCTCCCGGTGCGCTTCACCGCCGCCAACCTGGCCGAGGTCTACCTGCCCCTGGCGGAGCACAACATTCTTTATGTCGCCATGACGGAGGCTCCCGACGCCGCCACCTCCGTGGCTGCGAGCCTGCTTCCGCCGCCTGCGCCCGTGCCGGCGGCCATCGCCAGCCTGCCCATCCTGGAGCTGCCGGCCTACACCCTGAAGCGCGACGACGGCTCTCTGGCCACCCGGCGCATGAGCATGCCCTCACGGCATGCGGCGCTCTATGCCGTGGTCGACAACCGCGAGGGCGAGCGGCGGCGTAGCGATCTGGCCACCAACGTCCTGGTGCAGCAGGGCGCCCGACTGCGGCTGCGCCAGGCCATCGTGGCCGCCGTCCGCCGCGACGGCTTGCGCGGCGTCGTCATGGATTTTCAGGGTCTCCCGCCGCATGTCCAAGGCGTCTACGCCGATTGGCTGGGCCGCCTGCGCCAGGATCTGGAAGCCGGCGGTTCAGAGCTTATCGTCGCCGTGCCCATGCCGCGGGCGACGGCCACCGGCTGGGATTCCAGCCCCCTGGACTGGCGCACCTTGGGCCGCGCCGCGGACGGACTGCGCATCCTCCTGCCCAACGATGCGCCGCTGGCCACCGAGACCCTTGACGCCATGATCCGCTGGGCGCTGCAGTCCGTCGAACGGCGCAAGCTGCAGTTGGCGGTGCCGGTGGAGGGCCGCGACGACGTGGAAGGGGAGATCCGTCCCATCGGCTACGCCGAAGCCCTGGGCCATATCCTGGACCTGGCCGCCTCCGACCTTCCAGAGCGCATCGATCCCGGCCAGGACGTGACCGTTGACCTGCCCACGCTCAGGGCCGCCGAGTTCGGCCGCGATCCCAACACGGGCATGTGGCGCTTCTACTACTGGGACGCCAACCGGCGCCAGCACACGGTCTGGCTGAACGACGCCGGCGGCCTGGCGCCGGCCTTCGAGATCGCCCGCAAGTACCGCATGGATCGCATCGCCCTCAGCGGCGTCGCCGCCGGCCTGGATCCCGCGGTATGGACCATGGTGAAGGGCTTCATCGCCGACGGATCGGTGGTGGCGCCGCAGCCGGATTACAGCCTGCAATGGACCCTCTTGAACGGCGACGGTCAGATCGCTCTGCAGGCCCTCCGGCCGGTGGGCACGGCCAGCTTCGCGTTCAAGGCGCCGCGGGCCGAGGGCCAGTACCGGCTGACCGTCAGCCTCACGGCCGAGGAGGGTCGCGTCGCCGCCCTGGGGGACGCCGCCCAGCTGGCGGTGGCCCCGCCACCACCGCCCACCCCCACCGCCACGCCGCGCATCTTCATCATCGAAGCCACCGCGGCGCCGGTGGAGACGGCCGCGCCCCCGGCGGACGAGCTGCAGCGGCGCGCGCCGGTCGTCGCCGATGTCACGCCCCGGGCCACCTTCGTGGATCAGGTGGATGCGGTGGTCAGCTTCCGCGAGGCGACCTTGCGCGCCGGTCCGGCCACCTCCGCAGAGGTCAAGAGCGGCCTGAAGATCGGCGATCAGCTACAGGTGCTGGGGCAGACCCCCGATGGGCGCTGGCTCTCCGTTCGGCAATTGGGCACGGGTCTGGAGGGCTGGATCCTGGCTGAGCTCCTCGACCTCCGCATCCCGCGGGAAGAGATCCCCTACCTGGGCGTGGACGGAACGGCGGCGCCGCTGGGCGACGCGGTGGTGACGGACACGCCTGCATCACCTCCGGGCGCCGGCCCGTCGGCCACGGTCCGCCCAACGGCGACCCGGATGGTCCCCTGACGGGACGGCCTCGCGAGGGCCTGGAGCCCTTGTCGTCCGTGACCGGTCAGCGCCTACTGCCCCGCGCCGCTGTTCTCGAGCCCGGCGGCGCGCAACACCGCCGGCAGGTGGATGCGATGGACCTTGCCCACCCGAAAGACGATCTCCAGCCGCTGAGACTCTGAGAGCACGCTGGCCGCCGGATACAGTTCGGAATCCACCACGGCCTCCATCGTCGGCCGCACTTCGGTGCCGGCCGCCAGCCCGCCACCGTGCTCGCGGCGCAGGGCATCGCCGTCGACGCTGACCCTGAAACGCGCGGACTGCCCCGGCGGCTGCTCCAGGCCGGCGAACCGGACCCAGGCCTGGCCGGTGCGCAGGTTGACCGCGGACATGTTGAGATTGCGGCTGGTCAGGACGAGCGACGGGGAAGCGCTGGGATCGTCGGCATCCAGAGGGTGCGCCGCCCGGCCCGGCTCGAGCATGAGCCGCCACGGCATGTTTTCCAGGGCCTTCTCGGCATCGACGAGCCCGCATCCCAGGTGATCGTTGCGCAAGGCGGAGCCGTCCTGCGGCGGGTCGAAGGTCTGCCCCGCGATGCGGCGGTTGGCGTTGTCGCAAAGCGCCTTCTGCAGCCGCAGCGGCTCCAGGCCCGGGTTCGCCGAGCGCATCAGGGCCAGGACGGCGGCCACATGGGCCGCGGCCAGGTCTGAAGGCGTCGGCCAGAAGGCTGACGTGACCTTGATGATGGGGTTCTTGGTCTGGAATCCCCGATGGTCCGCCCAGGTGGTGGGGATGTCGTCGCCCGGCGCCGCGATGTCGATCCAGTCCCCGAAGCTGGCATGGGGCAGGGTCTGGTCCAGGCCGTTGAGGCTGCTGACGCCGAGGACATGGTCCAGGCTGGCCGGAAAGGGAGGGCGGTTCTGGCCGAATCGCTCCGCGTCCGGGCAGTTCGGCCGCAGCTTTGCGTCGGCGATGCCGCATTCGCCGCCGGGCGCCACCACCAGGATCCCCTGCCGCCAGGCATGGTCGATCGCCTCCTGCGTCTGCATGAGGTCGCCGATCACCGCGTCGTCATCGGGACGCGGAACCGACATGGTGCTGAGCAGGATGACGTCGGCGCGGTTGTTGGTCGCATAGCAGATAGCCTCGGTCACCAGGTCGATCTTGGATCCCAGGAAGCTGTTCCCGCGAGCGTCCTTGACGGGATAGAAGGTCTTCAGCGGCATGTAGCGGGCGTTCCAAGCAGCGCCGGCGATGCCGAAGCGATTGTGGGTCTCGGCGGCGGCCACGCCGGCCATCACCGTGCCCGTGGGCGCGGCGCCCTTGAAGCGCTCTGGATCGGCCGGATCGTGGACGATGGTCGGGTTGGTGTCCCGTTCGCCGAAGTCCCAGCCGATGACATCGTCGACATAGCCGTTCGCGTCATCGTCGATGGCGTTGTTGGGCACCTCGCGCGGGTTGCGCCACAGCTTGTTCACCAGATCCGCATGGCTGTAGTCCACCCCATCGGCCACGACGGCGATCGTCACCTCCGGCATCGCGAAGGTGATCTCCCAGGCCTCGGGCACATGGATGCGCCGCAGGTTCAGCTGCTGGCTCTGACGATAGTAGGGGTCGTTCGGCTCGGCATTCTGCTGCAGCGCATCGTCCTTGCCCGCCGGAACCGCGTGGAACGGTACGACGCCGTAATCGGAATCAGCGGCCGGCGCGGCGATCAACCGCGGGCCCATTATCGCCGCCGATTGCGCGGCGCGGATCTGGCGCAACCAGGCGGTGGAGCAGACCGGCACCTCCTGCAATGTGGCGTCAGGCTCTATTGGCCGGGCCTGCACGCGGGATCCGCTCCCGACCGTCGGGACCGCGCAGATCAGAAGCAGGGCCAACCTGAAGAACAGCCGTCGGGCATGAAGGCGATGCAATTTGAAGGGCAGCAGGATCAACAGATCACCTCAGACAGGCTCTGGGAGCAGGACAGAGACCAGCCGGACCCCCCGGCGCCCAATGCCGCCAACGGCGACCGCACGACCGACGCGGTTCGGGAACCCCGTAAGCTATGACGGTTGGCGCGCCGGTTTGTTACGCGACCAGGACGGTCCGCATGTGACTCGGACGGCATCGGGACACCTTGTCTTCTGCGCCGGGCGACGATAAGATCCCGGGCTCCGTCACGGAGTGGAAAGGCAAGCGGTTGATGCACGATCTCCTGCTCTGGCTGGTGGGCTCTGTAGCCCTCTACGCTGTCAGCAGCAACATCGCCTGGTCGCTGGATCAGCGGGACGCGCCCGCACGATCCTGGCTGCGGCGCCCCTGGACCGACCTGGCCCGGGCCGCCTTCTGCGTGGGCGTCCCGGCCCTGGCCCTCAGCCTGCGTATCCCGGCGGCCGCCGACATGGGCCTGCCCAACCGGGCTGGCGGCGTCTGGAGCGATGGCGGCCCGCTGACCTGGCCCTGGGACCTTGTCATGGTGCTGTCCTTTGCCATGGCCACGGCCGGACTGGCCGTGTTCGGGCGGGTCTGGCGGGCGCGCGCCGTGGGCGATGCCTTGTCGCCCCAGCACAGCCCCCTGTCCATCTCGACGATCATCGGTCTGGCCGAACGCGCCCTCCTCCAGGAAAGCCATTGGGCCTTCTACCGCGCCTGCCTGATCGCCTCCAGCCTGGCCAGCCGCGATCTGGCGGTATTCCTCAGTCTGGTCGCCCTGGCCCTGGAAGCGTGGAGCGCTCCGAGCCTGCGCCTGGCCCCGCAACCGGTCAAGGCCGCGGAGCGTTTCAGCCAGCAGCTGATCCTGGCCACCCTGAGCGCGACGCTGTTCCTGGTCACCGGCAGCAGTCTGTGGGCTTTCCTGGGTCAGCTCATCGTGCTCTTGCTGCTCACCGCGTCAAGCATGGATCTCGGCGACGAGCTACCGCGACCTGCCCCGAATCCGCGACCGGAAGTCCCACACGGGATGGCCACTGTCCACGCCTCGCCCCCGAAGGTCGACCCCGCGCCGCGACCGGCTACCGAAGTCGAACGGATCGAACCGACGGTGGTCTGAGCCGAAAGCTCGCCACCGAAGTCTGCTCAGAGGTATTGAGACCCGTAGATGCCCGCCAGCAGCAAGGTGCCCAGCAGGAAGATGCGACGCAGGTCGCGCCGTACGTGGGCATAGGTCTCGTCGAGGTTCTCGTCCGCCCGGGCGAACGCAGGCGCCGCGGCCGGGGAAGCGCCGCTGCGCGGCAACGCGGCGGCTGGGCGCGCCGACTCGGAACGCGGACGGGGTCGGGCCACGCGCGGTGAAGACGAGGTCTTGGGATTGGCCATCGGTCTGCTCCTGATTTGAATTGCCGGCCGATTATAACGGGGGCGCCAGGGATGGCCAATTTGCGGTCGGCCCAGGATGCCAGTCGGCTACCCTCGATAGTCTCCGTTGCGATCCTAGCCGCGACGCAGCCGCCGGCTCAGCAGCTCGCCCGCCCACCGGATCTCCTCCACGCCGAGGACCGCCGCCAGCGGCAGGTAGATCGCCGCGCCCAGGGCCGTGCCCGCCATGGCCCGCAGACCCCAGGCCAACTTGCCGGCGTCGAGGCCGCCCCAACCCGCGAGGGTATGGTCCACAGCGGCCACCGCCAGACCCATGACCAAGGCGGCCAACCCAGAACGCCAGGCGCCGCCGCCCACCCCGGCAAGGCTGTCCGCCTCGCCAATGCGATAGAGAAGCCAGAGCATCATCAACACATGCGCGGCGTGCTTGACCGAATCCGCCAGGGCCAGGCCGGCGATCAGGTGCTGGTCGCCTTGGCCCAATACATGCAGGCCCGGGCCCAGCACGGTGGCAGCGACCAGGTAGACCCCCACGGACAGCGCCCCGACCAGGGCCGGCGCCCGGGTGTTCTGCCGGGCGTAGAAGGCGTTGATGAGCGACAGGTCGATGGCCGCCAATGGCAGCCCCAGCAGGTAGGCCCACAAGGCCAGGGTCACCCCCATCCGCGATGCGTCGCCGAACTGGCCGCTCTGGAAGGCCAGGCCGATGATCGGTCCGGCCAGAACCGCCATGCCGACCGCGGCCGGCATGACCAGGCAGATCACCAGGCGCAGACCGCGGGCCAGGGAGCGCTGGTAGGTGCGGCGTTGGCCCTCGGCGTGGGCCGCGGCCAATGCGGGGAGGATGGCCACCGCCACCGAGGAAGCGATGATGCCTTGCGGGAACTGGATCAGCCGATCGGCGTAGTTGAGCATGGAGCCCACGCCCGGCCCTGACATGCTGGCCAGCCGCACCGAGGCCAGGATCTGCACCTGGGTCACCAACAAGCCCAGGGCCACCGGCCCGTACAAGACCATGGAGCGACGCAAGGCCGGATGCCGCAGATCCCAGGCCGGTCGCAGGCGGCTGTCGCGCAGGCCCCAGCCCAGGGTGATCACCTGCGCCAGTCCGCCCAGGGTAACGCTGAAGGCCAAGGCCCAATAGCCCAGAACGGGTCGCAGCAGGAAGAAGCCGCCGATCATCGCCAGGTTGTATAGGGGCATGGCGAGAGCGGCGTAATGGTAGCGGCCGACCACATACAAGATGCCCGTGCTGATGCCCGCCATGCCGAAGAGGAGGATGGACAAGGCCATCCAGCGCAGGTTTCCGGCCGTCAGCCGCAAGGCCTCGGCCCCCAGGGTCGCGCCGTCGATCAGCGTGGGCGCCAGGAGATCGGCACCCAGAAGCACCGCCACCGCCGCGGCCGCCGAAACGGCCGCCGCCAGGGTGAAGAGCACCGACGCCGCGCGCCAGAACTCATCGCGCCGGCGGCTGTAGTAATCGGAGAGGACGGGCACGATGGCCCCGTGCAGCTGGCCGCCCACCAGCAGGTCGTAGATGGTCTGCGGCGCCTTGCTGGCGAAGTTGAAGGCGTCGGCCTGCAGGCTGGTGCCGAAGTAATGGGCGATGGTCTGGGTGCGCACCAGACCCAGGATGCGGCTGAGCACGTTGCCGATGGAGAGCAGGGATGCCGCGCCGGCGATGCGCCCGGCGCTCAGGCCCTCCACGGCGGGTGGATCGTCAACCGGCAGCGCTCCGACATCGTCGCCGGCGCCGGGTCCTTCCGTCGAGCGCACGCTCATCCGGGCCCGGCGTCCCGCAGCTGCTTCAGGATGGCGCTGGTGGAGCGGCCGGGCGCAAGCCCCAGGAAGCGGACCTCGGCGCCCAGGGCGCGGGCCTCGTCGGCCTCCGGGGGCCAGTTGGCGAGGCCGTAGTCGCCGCCTTTCACGTAGACGTCCGGCCGCAGTCGGCGCAGTGCGGCCACCGCCGTGTCCTCCGCGAAGCCCAGCACCGCGTCCACCACCCGCAATCCGGCCAGCAGCTCCGCGCGCTCCGCCCAAGGCAGGACAGGCCGGCCGGGGCCTTTGAGCCGCCGCACCGACGCGTCGTCGTTGAGCGCCAGCACCAGGGCGTCACCCAGCGCTCGGGCCTGGCTCAGGTAGCGCAGATGACCCACGTGAAGGAGGTCGAAACAGCCGTTGGTCATGATCAGGCGCGCGCCGGAAAGGCGCAAGGCCTCGCGCCAGGGCAGAAGTTCCTCCACGGCCAGGGCCACGATCCCCTGCGGCGACGGGCTGTCCACGGTCAGCGGCCCCGCGGCCGGTAGACGTTGACCGCCTCGGGAACCAGGTCGGCCATGACCCGCGCGATGGCATCCAGCACCGCTGGGTCCTCGGTGCCGGCCAGGACATAGAGCTTCCACAGGTCGCGGTAGGAGCGCTCCAGATCAGCCAGCCGCGGGATGCGGTCGCCGAAGCGGCTCATCGGCAGGATGGGGCTTCCCGGCAGTCGCAGGTGGGTGGCCGCCTCCTTGAGCTGCATCTTGCGCGCCGGGCAGTACAAGAGCACGGGAGGCGGCGTCAAGCCCTCCCCCGCCAGGGCGGCCGTCAGGGCCGCCTCCACTCGCGTGCGCTCCGCGTGCTGACCGGGGGCGAAGAAGCGCGCCACCAACGCGTCCTGGACCTCGCGGTTGGCATAGAGGGGATAGACACAGGCCCGCTTGAGCAGTCGTCGCGAGCGGAAGCGGGCGATCATGTCCTGGAAGCGGCTGGCCGCCTCCGGGTAGCTGGGCGGATGGGCCTCCAAGGCGGGCCACAGCGATTCGTCGGTCTTGTCGTAGAGATCCTCGGGGCTCAACCCACCGTGGAGGAGGGCCGTCTGGACGACCATCGAGACCATGGCGCTGGCGGCCACCTTGGCGTGGTGGTAGTAGACGCGCTCGGAGAAGAAGTAACGGGCGTCCAACACCCGCACCAGCTCGCTGATCACGTCCTCACGAAGCAGGCCGCGCTTGGCGGCGTCGACGAAGAGCAGGCCGCTGACGCGGTCGACCATGAAGAACTGGATCACCCGGTCGTCATAGCGCAGGTTGAGGCCGGTGAAGAGGGCATCGCGCTTGAGGTAGTCCAGGATGTCGGCGCAGATGGTGTCCGAGAGGATTTGCCGCCAGTAGGGGCGGCACCTGCGGCAGCCGGCGCAGGTCGGGGAAGCTGTCGGCCTCAGCCGCGGCGGCGCCCGGCCCCGCGAGTCCCAGACCCAGCCGGCCCTGGGCCAGGGCCGGCTCGCCCTCCCCGGCCGGGACCGCCGCGTCGGACTCAGGCACCAGCGTGGCCAGCACCTCGCGGCGGATGCCCATGCGCTCCAGGACGGCGCCCACCGCGGTCTGCGGACCCAGGGCCACCGCATAGCGCGCCGCGGAGTCGTGGCGGGCCAGGATGCCGCTGGCGTCCTCGATGCCGTGGCCGAAAGGAATATGGGTCAGGTCGTGGACCAGGGCCGCCGCACGCAGGATGCGCAGCTCGTCGTCGGCGACGCCGATCAGCTCCCCCGGCGCCAGGGCGCGGTTGCGGTTGATGGCCTCGACCATCGCCTGCACCAGATGCATGGTGCCCAGGCTGTGTTCGAAGCGGGTATGCTGCGCGCCGGGATAGACAAGATAGGCCGTGCCCAGCTGACGCACGCCGCGCAGGCGCTGCATCTGCGGGGTGTCGAGGATGGCCAGCTCTTCCCGGGTCAGGCCGATGTCGCCGTGCACCGGGTCGCGGACGACGGTGCGGATGGTCAAAGCCACGGCGCGCTCAGGCCTTGCACTGCAACATGGGGCCCAGGGGCCGGCCGCCGAGCAGGTGCAGGTGCAGATGCGGCACCTCCTGCCCGCCGTCGGCCTTGCAATTGACGATGAGGCGGTAGCCGCTCTCGGCGATGCCCTCGGCGCGGGCGATGTCCGCGGCCACGCGCAGCATGCGCCCGAGGACCGCCTCGTGCTCGGGCAGGACATCCGCGGCGGTGACGATGAGCTGGTTGGGCACGATCAGGACGTGTACCGGCGCCGCCGGATGGATGTCCCGGAACGCCGTCACCCAGTCGTCCTGGTACAGGATGTCCGCCGGCAACTCGCGGCGGGCGATGCGCTGAAAGATGCTCATGCCCTGATCCATGGAGCCTCCGTGGTTTGGCAGCTGAGGGGGCGGCATTATAGCCTAAGGGCCGGGGGCGTCCGGCGGATGTCCCAGGGCCAACGCATTCCGTCCCGGCACCCGAACGCATCCGTTGCGAATGCAACCGTAGCCCCGGCATCCGCGACCGCCACGGGGCCGGGACAGGCACGGGAGCCTGCCCCTTCCATGAAACAGAAGCCCTTGCACGACGACGCCGATCCCCTGCCCACCTTCCGCGGCCTGCCGCCGGCGCCGGCCGCGACCGCGCCGTGAAGCGGCGGCTGGCGGCCCGCCGGGCCACCCTGGCGTCGGGCCCCGTCGCCCGGCTCGCGAGCACCGGTCGACCGCTCGGCGGCGTCACGCGGGGCAAGACGGCAGCCGGCCGCCTGCGGCAGGTCGACAGCTTCTGTGCGCTCTACGCCGCCGGCCTGCTGCGCGAACCGGCCGCGAGCGGGACGCGCCCCTGCTTCGTCGACCTGGGCTTTGGGGCCGCGCCCTGGACCACCCTGGAGTCCGGCACCGTTCTGCGGCGGCTGGCCCCCGGGCTGCGCGTCATCGGACTGGAGATCGACCGCGATCGCGTGCTGGCCGCGGCGCCCTTCGGGGGTCCAGGCACCGTGTTCCGGCTGGGTGGCTTCGAGCTGCCGCTGGGCACGGACGAAGCCGGACTACGGGAGTCTCCGCGCCTGATCCGGGCCTTCAACGTGCTGCGGCAGTACGAGACGGAAGCCGTGCCGGCGGCCCTGGCCCTGATGGGCCGCGGCCTGGAGCCCGGCGGGCTGCTGGTCGAGGGCAGCTCTGATCCCACGGGACGGCTATGGTGCGCCCATGTCTGGCGCCGGCGGGCGGACGAGCTGCGGCACGAGGCGCTCGTCTTCGGGCTGCGGCCGGGCTCTGCGGCGGATCCCGGCCAGCTGCCCTCCGTGCTGCCCAAGGACCTCATCCACACCATGGGTGTCGACGGGCCTATCGCCGCCTTCTTCGCCGACTGGCGCGCCGCCTGGGAAGCGACCTCGGCCCTGGCGGTCTGGGGTTCATGGCAGCGGCTGGCAGCCAGCGCCCGCGCGCTGCGCGGCCGTGGCCATGCGGTGGACCCCCGGCGCCGCTGGCTGAGCCGTGGGCTCGTGATCTGGCGCGGCCCGAACCCCGCCGGGGATCTAGACCTGCGCACGTGATTCGCACGCATTTGCACGGTGTTCTTGCGTTTGGGGGGTGGAGCACCTACAGTATGTAGTGGTGTGCTCATGAGGGCAGACCCAACATGGACCCGGCGCCGGAATCCCGACGGGCGGGCCCGCAGGGTGACGAGACATGGCCGCGATCGATCGCATCACTGAGAACCACATCCTGATCGTCGACCACGACCGCGTCACCGGCGCGTCGCTGCGTGGGCTGTTGGCTGCCGAAGGCTATGCCGTCACCCTCTGCGAAGCGGGTAGCGAGGCGCTGGCCCAGGCCCGATGCGTATCGCCGGACCTGGTGCTGCTCGACGTCTTCCTGCCCGGAATGGACGGTTACGAGGTCTGCCGCGCGTTCCGTGGCGACCCGGCGCTGGCGGAGACGCCCATCGTCCTGCTGACGGCCCTGGGCGACCGCGACTCGTGGATCAAGGGCCTGGAGATGGGCGCCGACGACTTCCTGTCCAAGCCCGTCGACCGCGTGGCGCTGCTGGCCCGGGTACGAGCCATCACCCGCTTGAACCGCTTCCGGCGCCTGCGTGCCGAGCCGGAGCGGCCGCAGCAGTCGGAGCAGCAGTTGCGCGCCCGCCTGCATGACCTGGAGTTGCTCAACAGCCAGATCCTGCGCACGGCCCACGCCCTTGAGGAGACGGTGTCCACCCGCACCAGCGAGCTGGCGGCGGAGCGCGACCGGATCCGGGCGATTCTGGAGGCTTTGGGCGAAGCGGCCTTTGTCACCGACACGCGCGGGCTGGTGCAGTACGCCAATCCCGCGGCGGCCGACCTGACGGGCTACGAGCGCGAAGAGCTGGTGGGCGTCCACCTCAACCGCTGGCATCCGGACCGCCGCGTGGAGCAGGTCTTCGATCGCCTGGCGCAGGACCCCGGCAGCCCACTCAAGGACCTGTGGTGGGAGGGCGAACTGGTGGGCCGGCGCAAGGACGGCAGCTACTTCGACGCCATGTTGACCATCGCTCCCCTGCCGGCGCCGCTGCAGCCGGACCGCGCCATCGGCTTCGTCGGCGTCCAGCGCGACATCACGCCGCTGAAGGAAGCCGAGCGCATGAAGCACCGCTTTGCGTCCAACGTCTCCCATGAGCTGCGCACACCGCTTTCGGTGATCACCTTGCTCAGCGGCAACCTCGATGCCCTGGGGGAGCGGCTGAGCCCTGAGAAGCGCTCGGCGATGATCAAGGACATCCGACGCCATGCCCAGGTGTTGGACGAACTGATCACCGATGTGCTGGAGATGTCCAGCATCGACAGCGGCCGCCTGAGCCCAGAGCTGCAGATCCTCGACCTGGCGCCGTTGCTGCGCGACGAGATGCAGCGTCTGGCGCCCTTGGCCGAGCGGCGGCAACAGCAGTTGACCGCCGGCGGCGACGCATCGCTGATGGTGCGCGCCGACGGCCGCCAGCTGCGGCGGGTGGTGCGCAACCTGATCAACAACGCGGTGAAGTACAGCCCCGAGGGTGGCCACATCGACTGTCGCTGGCAACGCCTGGACCTGCATCCTGACCCGGCACCCGACCAGCGTTGGCCGGGTGTCGAGCGTCTGGCGCCGGGTCCCTGGGCGGCCATGAGCGTCACCGACGATGGCATCGGCATCGATGCGGCGGACCAGGAGCGCATCTTCGAGCGGTTCTACCGCGTCAACAGCCAGAGCAACATCCCCGGGACAGGCCTCGGCCTGGCCATCACCCGGGAGCTTGTCCAGCTGCAATCCGGTCGGGTGGCCTTGGCCTCCACGCCTGGGAAGGGCAGCGTTTTTGCCGTCTACTTGCCCGTTTGCCTGCCCGTTTTAGCATAGAGGGATACCCAGCCATGTTGACCGACACTGTCGCGACCGATGCCGCCATCCTGATCGTCGATGACCAGCGAGACCTGGTGGAGAGCATCGGCATCGCCTTGGAATCCGCGGGCTACCATGTGCTGAGCGCCGGCGACGGCCTGACGGCGCTGGACCTGATGGAGCGCGAGCATGTGGACCTGATCCTGGCCGACATCGCCATGCCGCGGATGAACGGCTACCAGTTCTACGAACGGGTGCGGGAGAACGCCCGCTGGACGGCCATCCCCTTCCTCTTCCTCACCGCGCGCACGATGGACAGCGACGTCCGCTACGGCAAGGAGCTGGGGGTGGACGACTACCTGACCAAGCCCATCCAGCCGGAAGACCTGCTGGCCTCGGTCAACGGCAAGCTGCGGCGGGCGCGCCAGCTGGCGGGCATCGTCAGGCCGGTGGAAGCGCCCGATGTGGATGACGCCTTCGTGCAGGTGGGCCGCCTGAAGATCGAGAAGGGCCAGCATCGGGTATGGATGAACGCTGAGCTGATCAAGCTCTCGGCCAAGGAGTTCGCGCTGCTGGAGTACCTGGGCCGCAGCTCCGGCAAGGTGGTCTCGGCCCAGGAGCTGATCAAGCTGACCCATGGGCTGAACACGGATTACGTGGAGGCCGGCACCTTGCTGCGGCCACTGATCCGCACGTTGCGCCGCAAGATGGGCTACCACGTGGGAGAGATGGGCTGCATCGAGAACGTGCGCGGCGTGGGCTACCGGCTGGTCGCGGACCCCGCCTGAGCGGTCGGGCCGATTCGCACCCATCGGGCGCGGAGACGGGCGGGACGGGGGCGGTCAGCCCGCTCTCGCCCGGCCCGGCAGCAGGTCCCGCAGCCGTAACCCCTGCCCCACCCAGGCGCCGGCCAGGATGAGGCCGGCGCCCGCCAGGCCCAGACCGCCCAGGCGCTCGTCCAACCACAGGCCGGCGAAGATCGCGGCCCAGACCGGCTCGGTGGTGAAGATCAGCGCCGCCTGCGCCGCGGACACCCGGGCCTGACCCAGGGCCTGCAGGCCGGCGGTCAGTCCCAGGCCGACGGTGCCCAGGTACAGCAGGTCGCGCCAGGCGGCCGGTGAGAACCGGGACCAACGCTGTAGCAGGGCCGGCAGGGCGGCGGTCAGCTCGGGCCAGGCATCGACGGGCCCCCTCAAGAGCAGCGCGGCGGCGGCGAAGGGCAGGACCCCCAAGGTCTGGGCCGCCATCAGCCGGGCCGACGAGAGGCGCTGCACCCAGAACTCCAGGCGCAGGATGTACAGGGAGTAGCTGAGGGCGGTGACGAGGGTCAGGGCGTCGCCGCGGTTGGGAGGGCTGCCGTCGTTGGCCAACAGGGCGGTGCCGGCCACGGCGATGGCCACCGCGGGCCAGACGCGGCGATGCGTCGGGCGGCCGGCCAAGGTCGCCAGCAACGGAACGCCCAGCACCGAAAGAGAGGTGATGAAGGCCGAGCGCCCGGCGGAGGTCCAGACCAGCCCCGCGGTCTGCGCCGCGTAGCCCAGCCAGCCCAGGAAGCCGAACTCCGCCGCCGAACGCCACCAGACCCCTTCCGGCCGACGCCGCAGCATCACCGGCAGGGCTACGGCCCCGGCGACGGCGAAGCGCAGGAAGAGCAGCTCCACCCCTGTCATCTGAGCGGTCAGGTTCTTGACCAGGGGGAAGGTGGTGCCCCAGATACCGGTGACGATCAGCAGGATGCCGAGGCCCGCCAACTGGCTGCTTCGCTCCGCGCCGGGCAGCGCTGGCGGGAGGGTCACGGCGCGTCCGGGTTCACGACGTACAGGTCGATGCCCAGGGGCAGGCTGGCCATGGTCGGCGGCATGGCCGGCCGCGGCGCCAGGTGGCGGGTGACGATGCTGTCCTCATGCACCAGGTCCAGGGCCTGACCGGGAAGCTCAGGCGGCTCACGGCCGTCGTCCAAAGCCAGGAAGACTGGGCGACCCGCCCCCTGCCACACCGCCACGGCCTGGGCCAAGGCCGCCGCGTCCAGCTCTGGTCGCCCGACGACGACGGTGGACCGGCCTTCGAGGGCCTCGAGGGCGGCCGCCAGGCGTCCGACATGGCTGCCGTCCAGCACCGACGGGAAGACGATGACCGCATCCGGGGGCGTCGCGGCCGCCAGGCGCCGGATGAGGCTGAGGCCGCCGCTGAGGTCCCTTCCCCGCGCGCCGCGGAACGGCGTGGCGGCCGCGGACTGGGTCCAGAGCACCAGGGCCAGCGCCGCAGCGCTGAGCAACCGTGAGCGCCACAAGGCGCCGGCATCGAACAGCCGAAACCGGGGCGACCGCGCGCCGGCTTCCGCCGGATTCCACGGCGGCGCCAGCGCCGCGGCCGCCAGCACGGCGGTCAAGGGCAGGGCGACGACCAGCAGCCGCCGCCCGGCATAGAGCGGCGACAGGCCGCGGCTGACCAGAGGCGCCAGGAGCACGAAGGGGATGGCCAGGGCGATGACGGCGATGACGGGCGCCAGGTCCGTCCGCCGCTCGGTCAGCCACCGCTCGGTCAGCAGGTCGACGGCGCCGGAGACGCCCAGCCACAGGCCAAGGGGCGTCAGGAGCCAGGCGGCGATGGCCAGCATGGACGGTGCGGTCCCCTCCGGCGCCAGCCAGGCGGCGATCTGCCCCCATAGCAGCAGGGACAGCGCCACGGCACCCAGGACGAACGGCAGACGCCAGGCCGACCAGCGCGCGGGGCGATGGCGCCAGGCGACGGCCAGGACGGCGGCCGCCAGCAGGATGGCCCCCATGGTGGGACCAGCCCGGCGCGCCAGCTTGAGCACCCCGCCGCCGTTCAGCCGCAGGTACACCTGGTTGACGGTGGCCAGGAGCAGCAGCAGATGCCCCAGGCCCAGGGCGGCGCCGGCCAGCAGGCGGGCCGGCGCGCGTTTCTGCCCGCGCAGCGCCCACAGACCGCCCCCGAGGGCCGCAGCCACCGCGGGCAAGGCGTCCACCTTGATGAGCGCCGCCAGACCGAGGCATAGCCCGGCCGCCAGAGCCGCCGGACGGCCGGCGACCAGCAGCCACAAGCCGGCCATGAGCGCCGCCCCGGCGGCCAGCTCGGCGAAGGGCTGGCCGGCGTAATAAGCGAAGGCGGGGCCGGAGCCGGCCAGGGCGACGGCGGCCAGTCCGGCGCCGCCGCCGGCGACGCGCCGGGCGAGGGCGGCGACGGCGAGCAGCCACAGGAGGCCGGCGACCAGGGCGACGTCAGCCACGCGCTCGGGGCCGGCCAGCTCCAGGGCCACGGCCAGCAGGGCGGCGAGGAAAGGCGGGTGGTAGGGCCGAAGGCGCGCCTCGTCGGCCGCCGGCACGGCCAGGGAAACGGCATGCAGACCCAGGTCCGCGCTGGCGGGGAAGCGGCCGCCCGCGGGGTCCAGCACCGCCCGCTGGTCGTCAAAGCTGCTGACGAACTGTCGCCGCAGGGGGCCGCGGGGCAGCTCCTCAAGGGCCGCCGAGCGGAAGTCGAGGCCGCCGGAGCGGACGATCCACGCGGCGCTGTCCAGATACCAGCCGCTGTCCAGGGCGGCGGGCCAAGCGGCCCCTGCGGGACGCTGCCAGGCGGTGATCGCGATGGCCAGCACGAGGGCGGCAGCGCCCCAGCGGTCGCCGCGCAGGGTGGCGACGGACACAACGGCGGTGATGGGGGCCTGGACGCTGTCGGATCCGCCGCCGCTGTCGGCGACGTCCTCGGCCCGCGCCTGGCGCAGGGCAAAGGCCAGGGCGGCCAGTCCACCGACAACGCCGCCGGTCAAAGCCAGTACCGCAGAGAAGCGGCCGGCCTGCGCCAGGACGAGGGCGGACCAACCGGTGCCGGCGACGGCGGCGCCGAGGACGGCCAGGGTCAACTCGGTCCAGCCCCAGGAAGGGGCGGGCGTCAGAAGCGGGGGGGCGTCGGTCATCGGGCAGGATGATACGGCATGCAGCGCGGCGGGCAACCCTTCGCGGCTCTTATGGCAGGTTCCGCCGCCACCGCCTTTGGGGATGCCATCAGCATCGACGAGCCGCTGGGGGACCGGGTGAAGGTCCTAGTCCATCAGCGGCGGGCACCCGGCAACAAGCGCCGGATGCCCGCCCTTGGTCAATGCGGTACGGATGCAGTCCTGCGCGTCAAGGCGTGGTGTCTTCCACCAGCGCCCGATCGCCCAGCGGCTGAACCGGACGGTTGTTGGGATCGACGATCTCGGAGAAGGCCGCGAGCTGCGCCTCCGACATCTCGATGGGTGTGGTCATCACGTTCCACTTCACGCCCTCGGTGCAGGGCGGGGTGGTCAGCGAGCCATCGTAACGGTAGGTGGTCCGCACCGCAGGCAGCAGTTCGTCGGCCATCACCAGGCCCGCGTCGGTCCCGACCTCCTCCACCTCGTCCGGCAGATGACTCCAGATGCCCTTGAAGGCGGCGTTCTCGGCACCCTTGTTGATCAGCACGCCGACCACCGCCAGCCCGTCATCGGCGCTCTTGTGCACCAGATGCATCTCGGCATCCGCCAGCTTTCCATCGACGCTATGCTCGCTGGGCGCGTGGAAGTGCATCTGCAGCAGGTTGTACGTCGTTCCATCGATTTCAATGGTGTTGCCCTCGTCGTAGTTGAACTGGATGGTGTGGCCATTGTTCACGACGTTGGTCTTGGTCGGCAGGTAGCTGAACGTGATGTCGGCCAGGTCCTCCCCGGCGTAACCCGCGAGATCGATCGGCGACTGGGCCTTGCCGGACCCGCAGGCCTCGTTCCCTTCCGCCAGGTCGGCCCAATGCCCAGGCCCCTCCGCGCCTTCATAGGTCCAATGGACTTCACTGTGCGCCGCGGCCACCTCCAGGGTCGGCTCGGGCAAGGTCACGACAGCGGCCGCCTCGGTGGCCGCCGCGGTGGGTTCGGGCTCGGCGGGCTGCGCGCAGCCGAAGAGCCCAACGGGCAGGGCCAGGATGAGCAGGAGCAACGGGTTACGGCCTCGAACGGTCACGGGTCTCCTCCAGAGTCTCTCGCATGGTGCGCAACCGAAGTCACGGTCGCGCTGAAAGCGGGCGATTATGATCGACAGCGCCCCCAAGTCAAACGGTTGGGGCCAGCAGAGGTCTGCTATCGAACTGAACCCACTTCCAAGCGCTGTCGGATGCGCTCCGTCGCGTAACCCCTGGTTGCAGACCAACGCCTCCCAAAGGGAGGAGACGCCTACTCCTCCCCCCAGCGGGGGGAGGTCGGGAGGGGGGCCGCCGTGGCCGTCACGGTCGCCCGATGCCGGACCCGGTCAAACGAGCCGCCGGACCCAGTCAAACGGACCGCCGGACCAGGTCAAACGAGCCGCCGGACCCAGTCAAACGGACCGCCGGACCGGGTCAAACCGGTCGCCGGACCGGGTCCCGTTTGCGGCGGACCAGGTCAAGTGGGTCGCCGGACCGGGTCCCACTGACTTCCGGTCGCCGAACCGGCGGGGGCACAGGCAGCCTCCCGTGCCGCTCGGGAACGGCAGACCATCCGTGCCGATCGTCGCCCTCAGGGGGCGACGGTATACCGCAGCACCAGCCCGTCGTCGCCGATGCCCCAGCCATCACGGCCATCCGGCGCGATCCACATGCCGCGGATGGCGCGGCTCTTGTGGGTGCCGGCGACGTCCATCTTGGCCCAGTCCTGGCCGTTCCAACGGACCATCGTCGCCCGCCCGCCGCCGGCCATGATGCGCTCGGTGCTCAGCATGGCCACCGCGTTCAGGTCTTCGCCGCTCGTCGCCGGTTTCTTGGGCATCGCCGACCAGGTGCCGCCGCTGAGCCACCAGGCCGAGCCCCCCTTGCCGACCGCCGCCCCCTCCGCCGTCGAGAGCATGTCCAGGTCGAAGAGCGGGCCCGTGGAGGGGCCCGGCGACCAGCCTTCGCCGTTCCAGACATAGACGCGCGAGCCAGAGCTGCCGCCCAGGATGGCGTAGGCCAGGCTGCTGCCCAGCACCGCGACGTCGCTGTAGACATGGCCCGTACGCCGGTCCCCCGGCGAACTGGGCGACCAGGCGCCGTCCTGCAGCAGCAGGCGGTTGCCGTTGGTGCCGCCCATCACCCAGGCCACCGGGGCCTCCGGAGCGTCGAAGGCGCCGATCGCCGTCCAATCATCCAGATAGCTCTCGGTATTGGCCTTGGACCAGCGACGCAGCCGCATCTCGTAGACCCCGCCGTCGTCGCCGCACATGTAGGCCTTGGTGGTGGACAGCACATGGATGCGTCGCAAGGTGTTGGTGGACGCGACATTGGCCGAGGCCCACACCTTGCCGTCCCAATGCAGGACGTTGCCGCCCGCGCCGGCGATCCACACATCGTTGGGGCCTGAGCCGTCGATGGCGTACCAGCTGACGTTGGGCAGGCGCACATCACCCGGATCGTAGACCCGCCAGCTGCCCAAGGGCGCGACCGCGCCGGTGGCCGTCGGCGGTGCGGTAGTCGCGGTGCGGCTGGGCGTGACCGTGGGGGTAGCGCTGGGGGGCGCGACCGTCGGGCTGACACCCGGCGCCAAGGTGGCCGTGGGAGTGGATGTGGCCGGGTCTACGCCCATCGTGGCCGTCGCGGTGGACGTTCCGGCCACCGGCACCGTCGCCGTGCTGCTGGGCGCGGGCGGCGGGGTGATCGTGGCCGCCGCGGCCGTGGGCGTGAACAGCACCAGCGTCGGTTCCGAGGTCGTGACCGGGCAGGTGCGCGCCCCGTTGGGACAGAGCCGTCGCTGGTGGTAGAGCCGTGGCAGGTAGAGGCTGCAGGGCGCGGCGTGGCCACGCCCACAGGCCGCGGCGGACGGACGCTGCGTGGGCGTCGGCTCCAAGGTGGCCGTGGCCGGCTGGGTGACGACCGCTGAGGCGCTGGGCGTCAAGGTCGGGAGCGGCTGCGTGGGGGTCGGCCCCGTGGCGGTCGGCGTCTCCGTGACGGTGGGCGTCGGGCTGGGACCGTCGGTGGGCTCGGTGGTTTCCGTGGCCGTCGGCAGGCTCGTGGGCAAGGGCGTCGAGGTGGCCGGCGGCGCGAAGTCATAGACCGCGATGCCGTCCGCGAGCGTACCCATCCAAACGCGGCTGCCGCTGGTGGTGATCGACGTGATCTGGTTGGAGGGCAAGGGCGAGTTGAGCGGCGAATACTCGAACCATGCGTCACCGTCCCAGACCTTGACGCCGCCGATGGACGGGACGATGCCGGCGCCGTTGCGGTTCGTGCCCACCCAGACGTTGTCGCGTCCATCGACGGCCAAGGCCGCCACCTTGCCGTCGTCGGCCCAGACCTTGCTCTGCCAGGCGCTGTTGGTGCAGTTGTCCAGCGGGCACCAGCTGAGGGCGGCGCCCAGGCCGTAGCCATCGATCCAATGGAACTGGGCCGCGCTGTTGGTCCAGGCGCCGGCCCAGACCCGCTCATGCTTGCGGTCCACCAGGATCCGGGTCATCTCCCCGTCTTGGACGTTGCTGTCCGGGTTGATGTAGGCCTCGAACTTGGCGCCGTTCTTGCGCGAGAAGTGAGACCAGGTACCCGTGGCCTTGGCCCACCGGGAGATGCCGCCGCCCGAGAACGACCGGCTCCACTGCCCGCCCAGGCTCTGCGACCAGACCACGATGGCGTGGTGCGCCGTCCACATGTCCCCGGTCTGCGGGTCCAGGCTGATGTCGATCACCCCGCCACCGCCCCATTTCTGGCCCGACGGCGCGCTGGCGATGTGGGTGAGCTTGTCCTGCGCGGCCGGATCGACGATGCTGATGCCGTAGCCGGCCGACTTGCCATCCGAATGCCCCATCCAAATGCGGCCCGTGGCGTCGATCTCCACCGGCGTCACCTCGTTGTCGGGAAAGGTGCTGTTGGAGATGTCAAAGACCTTCCAGGCGCTGCCATCGAAGCGTCCCACGCCGCCATCCAGCCAGCACTGTCCCTTGGACACCCGGTTGGACGGGCAGCCGTTGCCCATCCAGATGGTCTCGCCGCCCCCCACCCAGGCCCGCCCCGCGCCGTCCACCTCGATCTCGCGGGCGTCATCGCTGGCGGGGCCGCGGTTGACCGTGAAGACCCGCGTTCCCACCGGCTGCCTCTGGGCCAGCTCCGGCGAGAACTTGATGTAGGGACCTTTGCCGGCACGCAGGGCGACGTAGGAGGTGACCTGGTAGAACGTGGCGTCGTTCTCGAAACGGATGTACGCCGGCAGGCTGGGGAAGATGCTGTTGAAGGCCGCCAGATCGGGGATGTTGACCTGGATCTGCTTGTAGCGGGCTTCGGTGTCCATGGTGACCGTGGCCACATGGTCGCCGGCCCCGAACATCTGCCAGGTGGCCCAGGCGTCGCCTTCGTTGCGGCTGACGCCGTTGCGAGTACTGACCCATAGCTGGCCCTTGGCCTCGTCGTACTCCATGTCGGCGATCTGATTGGAGGGCAGGCCCTTGTCGGCCGTGCGCAGTGGCTGCCAACGCTTGTCGTCAGGATGGTAGGCGCGCAGGCCGGCGCCGCCTTTGCCGCCCAGCAGCTGCGTGCCGATGACCTTGATGCTGCCGCTCAGATCCATGGCGCTGGCCACCACCTTGGTGTCTCCGGCCGCGCCGTCGATGCCCAGGATCTCCCAGATATCGTCCGATACGGCGCCCTGTTCGCGGGCCGAGGAGTCGCCGAAGCTGTTGTTGTGGTCGAGGATGGCGATGCCCTTGCCCGACTTGGTGCCGTCGCTGTGGCCCATCCACACCCGGCCGTCGCCATCGACGGCGACAGACCAGATGTTGTTGCCCTGCAGGCCATCCCGGAAGCCCTGCAGGCTCGGCGCCTCCAGATAGTAAGGCTGACCGCTGTTGCAGCTGACGCGGCGCATTCCGGCGGTCATGGCCAGGGCGCCATGGCTGGTGGCCACCCACATCCGCCCGTCCTTGTCCGCCGTCAGGCCGTAGATGTTGTTGGAGAAGCAGTTGAGTCCGCCGTCGGAAGCCCGGTAGTTGATCCATTTGCTGCCGTCGGTGGCCGCCGTGCCGCCGCCGGCGGCGTTCCAGAACCCCGCCGGCCCGATGCAGTCGGAATCCTGGCAGGCGCCCGCGTCCCATTCCCAGAAGGGCTGGGTGCCCACCCAGAGCAGGCCGTCGGAGGCCAGCTCCAGCTGCGTGACGTTCTCCGACGGGATGGTCTTGAACTTGCCGGCGCTTCTCTCCCCGTCATAGACCGCATGCTGGACGTCCGTCCAGGCGCCCGTCTGCGGCGTGAAACGCGCCAGGCCGCCGGCCTTGAAGGCGCCCTTCTCGCGCGTCTTGGGGTTGATCAGGTCCTTGTCCCATTCCTGGCCGAAGCCGACCCAGATCCGCCCGTCCGGCAGCGGCTCCACCGCACGCACCACCGCGGCCAACATGCCGGCGGAATTGGCGGGGGTAAAGGTGACGATGGCGTTCGTGGCGGTGTCCAGACGGCTGAGGCCATGGCCGGTGGCCAGCCAGAGCCGGCCCTGAGCGTCGAGATCCAGGTCGTAGATGTCGTTGGAGAAGAGTCCGTCCTGTGGCGCCAGGAACTGTCGGAACTGGCCCGTGCCCAGATCCCAGCGCACCAGGCCGCCGCTTTCCGTCGCCGCCCAGACGATGTCTGCCTGCCGCTGCACATGGTTGATGCGGTCGGCGTTGGCCACCGTCAGCCAGCGCCCCTCGCTGGGCAGGGGGCCGGCGCTGGTCGAAGCGGTGGCGGGCGCAAAAGGCCCGGCGAGGCCCACGACGGTGGCGACGGCGCTGGCGGCCAGCAAGGCACGCACGATCCAACCGGCGGGGTTCTGGGACAAGGGCGCGGCCGTCTGGATGCCTGCGAGCTGCTTCTTCACCAAGCTACCTCTCCAAGGGTCGACTGCCAATGCAACGGAAGGTGCAAAGGTGCTGATTCTACATGCGATACGGTAGTTAGACGCGCCAGCGGCTGTAAAGTTGCGGTGAAGCGAGCGGTGGCATCCAGCCCGCCGAACGCCGACACCGCCGCCTCACCGGTCCTGCGAACGCTGGACTGGGGAGGCGGCGGTGCGCACAGGGTTGTGCTAGCGGGCCGGGTTCGCGGGTCGTCCCGCGCGGCCTGCGCCGCGGTTCAGGACAGCGGCCGCGATCAGGGCACCGGGGGCGGAGGCGGAGGACCGCTGCCCCCCGGCGTCCCTTGCGGCGGGCGGGCGCCGCCGCCGCGGGGCTGGCAGCAGGGCATGTGCCGCGGCACGCCGGGGCAGTTGGGCATGGGTCCGCTGAAGAAGAAGGGGCCGATCATGGGGATGCCGCCATTGGCCGCGCTCTCGTCGCCGGGCACGTCGGCGCCGCGCAACCCGTCGGAGCGCTCGATCTTGACCGCCGCCAGGCCCAGGAGGTTGCGGACGAAGCGCCCGCCGCCGTCGAAGACATCGTGCTCCCAGAAGACCGCGCTGACCACCGCCGAACCCTTGAAACCCTGTGGCAGGAAGGCGGCGCTGGTCGCCAGGTCGAAGTACTCTACCTGCTGCGCGTGCAGCTTCTCGCAGAAGCTGTCCACCAGGCCGTTCTGATCGTACAGGTAGACGACGAAGTCCGTGAAGCCAGGCTTGGCCACGACGTTCTGGATGGAGATCTCGGTGGTCAGACCGGTGCCGCCGATGTCCTTCATCAGGCTGGGGATGCCGATGCGGCCGACGCCGGAATAGAGGCCACCCCAGCCGGAGCCCACCTGCCAGTCATAGGCCTTCTGCTCCGGGAACAGTTCGTAGGACACCGCCTCCAGAGCGGCGCTGCGCTGGACGTCGCCGTACTTGATCAGCTGCGCCACCGCGGCCACATTGGGCGCCGCCACCCCGGGGCTGCCGGGCGTTATCCAATCCTGGCTCTCCACACGCACCGCGCCCACCCAGGAGCCCGGCAGCTGGGCCACCAGCGGCAGGTAGAAGCCCTGGCTGCCGCCGGGGCAGACCCAGTCGACCAAGGTGGTGATGACGTCCCCGCCGCGGTCCAGGAAGTACACCTTGACCCGCGCGGCGGTGACGTTGGAGAGGTTCTGCACCTGGACCAGGGAATCCCAGCCCTGATGCTCGGAGAAGACCATGGGGCCGTAAGCCACCTGGCCCCCGACGGAGAAGAGCGCCGGGCCGTCCATGGTGTAGCCCAGCTGGCCGGGTGTGCCCACATAGCTCATGAGCAGGTCCTGGCCGATCTGGTCCACCACCACGCTCAAGGGCTCAGAGCCGCGCAACATGGCGGAGCCGACCCAGTCCGGCCCAACGCAGGTTGAGGCGTCGAACTGGAAGGTCTCGCCGGGGGCCAGGTTGAGCACGTCGCAGATCTTGGGCCGGAGGCAGTCGTCCTGGGCCCTGAACCAGATCTCCACCGAGCTGCATTCGATGCCGCCGTTCTGGATGTACAACCAGCTGGACAACCCATGGTTGGCGTAGACCAAGGGGGCGAAGTAGCTGTAGCCGCCGTAGACCGGGTCGTACATGCCCAGCATTTCGTCGGCGATGCCGGCGTAGCTGGCGGTGGCATTGACCATGGGGTTGGCGTCGCCGGGGCATTTGCGCACCACCTCCACGGCCAGGGCCGCGCCGGGGTAGGCGGCGAAGTCGAAGGCGTAGGTCTGGCTCAGCCAGACGCCATGCTCGTTGTAGGCCTTCTTGAAGCGTCGGAACTCGTCGCAGTCACCCACCACCTGGCTGAAGAGATGCTCACAGAGGACATCGGCGAACACGTCACCGCCGGGGCTGTTGATCGCCGGGGCGCTGAAGACCATGCCGCTCTTGGCCCGCCCAGGCAACTGGGCGCCGAGGAAGTTCCAGGCCGAACCGGGCCGCAGCAGCCCCGAGCATTCCACCTTGAGCGGCCCCGCGCATTGCGGCGGGCAGGCGCCCGGCGCGGCCCAGACGACCAGGAGGGCCTTGGAATCCCAGGCGCCCACGTTCTGCACCTCGATGATCGCGGAGCAGACATTGTCGTTGGCCTCGTAGCTGAGAATGGGCAGATGGGTCTGCTGGCCCAGCGGCACCTCGCAGCAGGGCGGGCGCGGAACGGGGCCGCCGGGCGGCGGCGGCACGTCGGGCCGCCCGGGGATGGGGCCGCGGGGGTAGAAGCCGAAGTCGGCGCGCGCCGAGCAGCACCAATAGGTGGAGAAGTCACGCAACTCGAACTCCCGACCGATGGGCGTGGTGGGCTCGCAGTCGTTCGGCGGCAGCACCTGGACCACGTAGCGCGGGCCGATGGGCAGTCCGGGGAAGGCGAAGTAGCCATCCTGGTTGGTCACGGCCTGGCCCATCACGGCGGAAGTGTCGGCATTGATGAGCCGCACGGTGAGCCCCGGCCAGCGGCTGTCACCGCCGGTGTTGGGGTCGTAACGCCCGTTGCGGTTCATGTCCTTGTAGGTGTTGCCGTGCAGCTTCAGCGCCGTGCAGGGCGCCTGCGGCGCGGCGCCGTCCGCGACCGAGCCACCCACGACGCCGCCCGGGCAGTTGGGCGTGGCGGCCTCCTGCGGCTCTGGCGCTCCGACGCCGTCCTGCGCGGCCGCGACCGGCAGCGTGGCCGAATGCGCGTTCAGCCACCCGCCCCAGAAGCCGAGCGCCAAGGCCCCGGCCAACAGCGCTCGACCCAACTTCGGCGCGCGCCCGCCTACCTGGCCGCGTTCAAGCCGCGACCCCTGCGAACTGTCCACCATCGCCCACACTCCTTAGCTTCTCCCTGGAAATACGACCAGTACGGTTGAAGACAGGAGGCGCTGCGGTCTTGACGGGGCAGGTCAGGGCAGTGCGTGAATCCGCGAACCTCTCGTGTGGGGAGAACGAGGCGCCGGACGCGACTGTTATGGCGGGGTTCGACGCCTACGCGCCCAGCACCCGCCGCACTTCGGCGGCGATCCCCGCGGCGTTGAGTCCGAAGTGATCCATGAGGTCGTCGGGCTTGCCGCTCATGGCGAAGGTGTTGTCGAGACCGACGAAGCCCATGCGGCAAGGCGCCTCGCGGGCGACCACCCGGGCCACCGCGGAGCCCAGGCCGCCGTCCAGCAGATGCTCCTCGGCGGTGACGATGCCGCGGGTCTCACGGGCGGCGGCCACGATGGCCGCGACGTCCAAGGGCTTGATGGTGTGCATGTCCAGGACGCGGGCCTCGATGCCTTCGGCCGCCAGCATGGCCGCCGCCTCCAGGGCCGCGGCCACCATGAGGCCGCAGGCGATGAGGGTGACGTCGCCGCCTTCGCGCCGACGCTCGGCGCGGCCGATGGCCAGTTCAGGCGCCGCCGCATAGACGACCGGCGCCTGGGGGCGGCCCGTGCGCATGTACACCGGACCCTCGCGCTCCACCATCAGGCGGGTGAGGACGCGGGCGCTAGCGCCGTCGGCGGGACAGAGCACGGTCATGCCCGGCACCGACGTCATGAGGGCCAGGTCCTCGATGCCCATCTGGCTGGGGCCGTCCTCGCCGATGGAGATACCGCAATGGCTGCCCACCAGCTTGACGTTGGTATGCGGGAAGCCCACGGCCATGCGGATCTGGTCATAGGCGTTGCAGGTCAGGAAGGCGGCGAAGCTGGCGGTGACGGCGATGTGGCCGCTGGCTGCCAGGCCCGCCGCCACACCCACCATGTTGCTCTCAGCGATGCCGACGTTGAAGAAGCGCTCGGGGAATCGCTCCCCGAAGACCTCGGTACGGGTGGAGTTGCCGACGTCGCCATCCACCACCACCAGGCGCGGCTCGGTGGCGCCCAGATCGGCCAAGGCCTCGCCGAAGGCATTGCGGGTGGGCTCGCCCAGGGGAAGTCCGATGCTGCTGCCGATCTTCATCCCTGCAGTACCTCCCGCACGGCTGCCTCGGCGGCGTCGCCCAGCAGCGGCACCCCATGGAACTTGTTACCCGGATCGTCGACGATGCGCTGAACGCCGAAGCCTTTGACGGTCCGGGCGATGATGGCCAGGGGCCGATCGCGGCCGGCGGACCGGGCTTGGGTCAGCGCTTCCAGCACCGCGGGCCAGTCATGCCCGTCGATGGTCAACACGGCCCATCCGCAGGCGGCCCACTTGTCGGCCAAGGGCTCCAGCGGCAACACCTGGTCGCCCGGGCCGGTCTGCTGGTAGCCGTTGCGGTCGACGATGGCGGTCAGGTTGGCCGTGCGGTACTTGGCGGCGGCCATCGCCGCCTCCCAGACCTGGCCCTCGTCCAGTTCGCCGTCGCCCATCAGCACCCAGCTGCGGAAGTCGCGGCCCTGCAGGCGCGCGGCCAAGGCCATCCCCAGCCCAATGGACAGGCCCTGGCCCAGGGAGCCGGTGGAAGCCTCCACCCAGGGCAGGCGCCGGGCGTTGGGATGGCCCTCCAGCGGGCTGCCCAGCTCGCGCAAGGTCATGAGGTCGGCGGTGGGGAAGGCGCCCAGCTCGGCCAAGGCCGCGTAGAGGATGGGCGCGCCGTGCCCCTTGGACAGGACGAAACGGTCTCGGTCGGGCCAATGAGGCCGGGCGACATCGTAGTTGAGGAAGCCGCCGAAGAAGAGGCCGGTCAGCAGGTGCGAGGCCGACAGGCAGGTGGACGGATGGCCGCTGCCGGCGCGGGCGCACATGCGGATGCTCCAAGCGGCCAGCTGCCGGCGCATGGCCTCCAGGGCTTGGGTATCGGGGGTCGAGGCGGGGGCGGTGGGCATGCGCGGTCTCGTCGATCAGGCGAAGCGGGGCGCCCGCCAAGCCGGCGTGCGGCGCGGGTGGTTTATACCGCAGGAAGGTCGGTTTGGCCAGCGCCGGACGCAGGGCGGCGACGCTGGACCGGCGAGCTCGGATCGCGGCCAGGGGCGGCGCCGATCAGCCCCCGATCAGCCCCTCGTAGGCCGCCGCGTCCAGCAGGGCGTCCAGGCCTTCGGCGCCATCCAGGTCCAGGGCCACCATCCAGCCCTCGCCGTAAGGGTCGCCGTTGACCGTCTCCGGGACATCGATGAGCGCCTGGTTGGTCGCCGCCACCTTGGCCGTCAAGGGGCTGTAGAGATCGGAGACCGCCTTGACGCTCTCGACCACCCCAAAGGCCTTGCCGGCGCGCAGGGTGTCGCCCACCTTGGGCAGCTCCACGTAGACCACGTCGCCCAACTGGGCCTGGGCGTATTCGGTGATGCCCACCACGGCGCGGCCGTCGGCGATGCGCACCCATTCGTGCTCGGCAGTGTACTTCAGATCGGTGGGAACGCTCATGGGTCTACCTCGCGCAGATCAGGGGATTTGGGGATGGTCGGGTGGCGGGTTCAGGGGATTGCGGCGCAGAGGATAGCCAGAACCTCGGCGGGCGTCCAATGACCGGACGGCTATAATGCCCTCCTCGCGGTCCCCACCCGTCGCGGCGACCGCGGCGCCGCTCCAGGAGGAATGCCCCATGAACCTCAAGCCCGGCCAGCTGTACCTGGGCCATCCGATCGATCCCGCCAGTGGCAAACCCAGCGCCGACGCCTTGACCCTGGAGGCCCGGGACCTCACCACGCATGCCGTCATCGTCGGCATGACCGGCTCCGGCAAGACCGGCCTGGGCGCCGTGCTGCTGGAGGAGGCCTTGCTGGCCGGGGTGCCGACGCTCATATTGGACCCCAAGGGCGACATGACCAACCTGGCCCTCAACTTTCCCGGCCTGGCCGCCGCGGACTTCCAGCCCTGGGTCAACGAGGGCGACGCCGCGCGCGCCGGGTTGTCCGTGGCTGACTTCGCCGCCCAGGCCGCCGCCACCTGGAAGCAAGGCCTTCTCGCCGACGGCATCGACCAGGAGCGGATGAAGCGGCTGCGGAATGGCGTGCGCTGGACCGTCTACAGCCCCGGCTCCACCGCCGGCGTGCCCCTCAACATCCTGGGCTCGCTCAAGGCACCCGCCACCGGGGCGGACCTGGAGATCATGCGCGACGAGATCGAGGGCTTCGCTTCCAGCATCCTGGGCCTGGCCGGCATCGAGGCCGATCCCCTGTCCAGCCGCGAGCATATCCTGCTGTCCAACCTGGTCGAGCGGGCCTGGGCGGCCGGACAGGACCTCGATCTGCCCACGCTGATCGGCCAGATCCACCAGCCGCCCATCCGCAAGCTGGGCGTCTTCGAGATGGACAGCTTCTTTCCTGAGCGAGCCCGCCTGCAGCTGGCGATGCGCCTCAACGGTCTTGTGGCCTCACCCTCCTTCAACGCCTGGATCAGTGGTGCGCCCCTGGACATCGGGGCCATGCTGCGCGCCCCCGACGGCCGGCCCGGCGCGGCCATCGTCTACCTGGCGCATCTCTCCGAGGAAGAGCGCCAGTTCGCCGTCACCCTCATCCTCGGCAAGCTGGTCACCTGGATGCGCAGCCAGTCCGGCACCAGCGACCTGCGGGCCCTGGTCTACATGGACGAGGTCTTCGGCTACGCGCCGCCCTCGGCCAATCCCCCGGCCAAGAAGCCCATCCTCACCATCCTGAAGCAAGCCCGCGCCTTTGGGGTGGGCATGGTGCTGGCCACCCAGAATCCGGTGGACCTGGACTACAAGGCGCTCTCCAACGCCGGCACCTGGTGCATCGGCCGCCTGCAGACCGAGCGCGACCGCGCCCGCCTGATCGATGGTCTGGGCACGGCCAGCGGCGGCACGGACCTCAGCGCTCTCGACGACCAGATCGGCAGCCTGGCCAAGCGGCAGTTCATCCTACAGACCGCCGGCGCCGGTGCGCCGCGTCTGTTCACCAGCCGTTGGGCCATGAGCTACCTGCGGGGGCCGCTGACCCGCACCCAGCTGCAACTGCTGACCCAGCACGATCCCCTGCGCGCCGCCGGCGAGCCGGCCGCCAACCTGGATGCGCCTGACGCCCGGGCAGTCGTCAACACCGCCGGAGACGATAGCGGCCTGCCCGGCGCCGCGTCGGTGACGCCGGCGGCCGCTCCGGCCCTGGCCGAGAACGAGAGCCAGGTCGCGCCGCGGGTGGCCGCCGGCATCCCCGTCCGCTACCTGCGCCCGGACGCGCCCTGGGCGGCGCAGGTGGGGGCCGCGCCGCAGGGTAGGAGGCTGCAGGCCGCTCTGGCGGCCCGCGTCTTTCTGCGCTTCGATGATGCCAAGGCGGGCATCGACCATCGCGAGGAATGGGAAGCCATCTTCAGCCCCCTGGGCGAGGTGGTGGACGCGGCCGCCGCGGTGCAGGTGGATTACGACACGCGCGACTTCGGCGCCGAGGCGCCGGCGGGCGCGATCTACCTGCTGCCGCAGGCCCGGCTGGATACCCAGGCCTTCTTCCGCGACGCCGAGACACGCATCAAGGGCTATCTGCTGCGCCAGCGCGACCTGGAGGTCTTCAAGAGCCCGGAGCTTAAGCTGTTCAGCCGAACCGGCGAGAGCCGCGCGGATTTCGCCACCCGCTGCACGCAGGCCGCCGACGCCGAGGCCGACGCGGAGGCCGCGGCGCTGCGCACCAGGATCGAGCAGCGCATGGCGCGCCTCAGGGACAGCATCCAGGCCACCCAGGCGCGTGAAGACAAGATGGAGGAGGAGGTCGCCTCCCGCCGCAATGCCACCCTCCTCAGCGGCGCCGGGGCCATCCTCAGCGCCTTTCTGGGCGGACGCAGCACGGTCAGCAAGCTGTCGCGCGTCGCCCGCTCTGTGGGCACCATTCAAAACCGTCATGCCACCGCCGCCCGTGCCGGCGACAGGCTGGAGGATGTGCGCGAGCGCATCGGCGACCAAGGTGAGGAACTGGAGCGCCTGGAGCGGGAGCTGAGCGCCGCCATCGTCGAGATCGACGGACGTTGGACCGCGGCGGCCGGACAGGTGGAGACCGTAAAGCTCGGCCTGGAGGCCGGCGACGTGGGCTTGGACGAGCTGGCGCTGGTCTGGCTGCCGGTAGGCTGAGGGAGTAGACCGGATGGCGCGACCCGAGTCGAACACCCGCCCCGTCTGGGGTGATATACTAAAGCCACGCTAGAGATCGCCTCGCCGCGGGCCGATGCGTGACCGGCGGGCAGGTCGAGATGTCCAACCCTCTCAGCCGCACCGCAAGCATCGCAAGTCACTCGAAAGAAACGAGGTATCCGTTTACCATGGCATCCATGATGGACTCCCTGATCCAGCAGATGGGCGAGCAGGCCCTGGTCGGCGTCGTGGCCGACAAGCTGGGGGTCGACGAGCAGACGGCGCAGCAGGCCCTGCGCGTCGCCCTGCCGGTGATCATCGGCGGGCTGGCCAAGAACAGCAGCAAGCCCAAGGGCGCCGACTCGCTGCACAAGGCGCTGGAAAAGGACCATGACGGCAGCCTGCTGGAGGATCTCGGCGGCTTCATCGGCTCCGCCGACAGCAGCGAGGGCAACAGCATCCTCGAGCACATCCTCGGCAGCCAGCGTCCGGCGGTGGAGCGCGAGGTCGGCCGCGAGACCGGGCTGGATCCCAGCCTGCTGGCCAAGCTGCTGCCGCTCCTGGCCCCGCTGGTGCTGGCCTACCTGGGCCGCGCGCAGCGCCAGAAGCAGATGGATCCGGACGATCTGGCCGGCTACCTGACGGCGGAAGAGAACCGCATCGAGCGGGAGGGCGGCCTGCCGCGCCTTCCGTCCGCACAGGGCAGGGGCAGCGCGGGCGCCACGACCACCGTCGGCCAGCGCCCCCTCGACGGCATCGCCGGCATGCTGGATCAGGACGGCGACGGCTCGCTCTCCGGCGAGGCGGCGCAGGTGGGCATGGGCATCCTGCGCAAGATCCTCGGCGGCAAAGGCTGAGCCGATACCGTGGCCCGCGAGGAGGCTCTCCGTGAGCACCAACTACGCCATGACCCGCAGCTCGTCCAGAACTGCGATCTCGATCTGGGCATCGACAGCACGTCCGGCGGCGGCGCCCCTGCGCCGGAGCCGGCGAGCGCAACCCCCATCCCCCTGACCCGCGGCTAAGGCCGCCGACCCAAGGAGAACCTCTCTATGTCTATCTTCAGCAAGATCATCGACGTCTTGAACACGCCCCTTCCGGGCACCACCAAGAAGGCGCCGGGCAAGCCGCTCGGACCCACCCTCCCGGGCATGGGCGGCAAGAAGGACGACAAGCCCGCCTCGGCCAAGGCCGGCGGCACGGGCGGGTCCATCACCGGCGAGGGCAAGGAGCAGGCCCCGGCCGCGGACATCCAGGCGGCCATTCGGCATCGCGACGCCGAGCTGGCCAAGGCGGCCAAGGCCACCGACGGGGATTCGGACCGGAATGAACTGCTGGCGGAACGCCGCCGCCTGCGCGAACTGCGCCGCGAATTCGAGACGGAAGTGGCCAAGCAGGCCCAGGCCCATGCCGAGAAGGAAGAGACCACCTACACGGTGGTGCCGGGCGACACCCTGTGGGCCATCTCCGCTCGCTTCCTGGGCAACGGCGCCCGCTGGAAGGAGATCTACGAGGCCAACAAGGACAAGATCAAGAGCCCGAACCTGATCTACCCGGGTCAGACCTTCGTGATTCCAGACGAAGACTGATCGCGCTCGCCGGTCGGCTGCCTCTTGATCGGCTGGTTGACCGACCGACCGGCGAATGGTCGGCAGATCGCCAGGTCACAGCAGGCGACAGCGTACACGACGAGGGGGCACGGCATGCCGTGCCCCCTCGTTTGCGTTCCTGGTCTTGATCGCCAAGGGTTTCGCCGCGGCCGCCGTCAGTCCCCCACCCGCACCACCAACCGCCCCCGCACTGCACCCGCAAGCACGCGCTCGGCCGCCGCGGGCAGGGCGTCCAGGGGCACCGTACCGGCGTCGATCAGCTCCAGGACCCGCGCCGGCAGAGCCGCCAGACGGCGCCAGGCCTCCGCTCGCCGGGGCGGCGGGCAGTAGTTGGAATCGACGCCGCAGAGGTTGACCCCGCGCAGGATAAAGGGGAAGACCGTGGTAGCCAGCTCCGCCCCGCCCGCCAGGCCGCAGCTGGCTACCGTGCCGTGGCGATCAAGCTGGCTGAGGATCGACGCCAGGGTGCCGCCGCCCACGCTGTCCACCGCGCCGGCCCAGCGCGACCTGCCCAGCGCTCGGGCCGGCTCGGATGCCAACGCGTCCCGGTGAATCAGGTCGGCGGCGCCGAGTCCGCGCAGGTAGTCGGCCTGCTCCAGCCGCCCCGTGGACGCGATCACACGATGGCCCAGCGCGGCCAGGATGGCCACCGCGAAACCACCCACGCCGCCGGCAGCGCCGGTCACCACCACCTCACCGTCGCCGGGCCTGAGCCCGTGATCCTCCAGGATCATCACCGCCAGCATGGCCGTGTAGCCTGCTGTCCCAATCAGCATCGCCCGGCGCGGGTCGAGCTCGGGTGGCAGTGGGACGCACCATTCCGCCTGGACCCGCGCCAAGGCGGCGTAGCCGCCCCAATGCTCCTCGCCGATGCCCCGACCGGTCACGACCACCGCGTCGCCCGGCCGCCAGGCCGAATCGCCGCCGTCAAGCACCCGCCCGGCCAGGTCGATACCCGGAACCATGGGATAGCCTTTCAGGATCCGCCCCCGGCCGGTGAGCGCCAGGGCGTCCTTGTAGTTCAGGCTGGACCAGTCCACCGCCACCCAAACCGGGCCCTGCTCCGGCAGGTCGGCGGGCCTCAGCGTTCGCGGCTTCGGCGGCGCCTCGCGCGGATCCGTTTCCAGGAGTAGCGCCGCGAAGCGTTCCGGCAAGGGCTGCGGGGAGACAGCGGGCCGGGCGGCCAGCGTGCGGCGAATCTGTTCGAGATGCGCTCGGCCATGGTCGACATAGGCCCGAAGCATGCCGGCCAGGCTGATCTCGCCGGTCTCCTCGTGCAGGCCGCAGCGTTCGAAGGTGGCCGGGTCCAGGCCCTCCAGCAGCGCCGCCCAGCGCTGGTGGAGGCGCCCGAGATCGCGAACGGTGCTCGCGATCTCGGGAGAAGCCGCATCGGGCAGACTTGCCCAGGCATCCTGGTCATAGGACTGCAGGACGGGCGGGCCCGACTGGACCAAGATGCGTCGACAGCGCAGGTAGCAGTGGAGATGGCTGTCCAGGAGATGGTGCACGTTCTGGGCCACCGTCCACTCCCCGGGCAACCAGGGCGTCGTCAATTCCGCCGCCCCCAGATGCCCCACCAGGCGCGCCAACGCTTCGGGCAGGCTACGCAGGGCGGCGGTCAGGGCGTCGCGCTCCGAGGCATCCATAGAGCAGATCCGATCAGGGCCGCAGGAGCAGCAGGAACGACAAGGCGATCATGGCCAGTCCGGCCGTCAGCCACAGATTGCCGCTGGTCACCGCCCGGTCCAGCCAGATCTGGCGGAAGGGCGACGGTGTGGCCGCGGGACGGGGCCAGCGGGCGAGCAGCCCTGGCGGCGACGGGCGCTTCAGGATGCCCCACATCATCGCGGCCAGGGCGACCAAGGCGCCGGCGACGAAGAGGCCCGACGCGGCTTGGTCCGGGGCCAACCCGCGCAGCCGGGCCAATCCGACGCCGCCGAGCCCGAAGACCAGCCCGGTGACCGTTCCGTCCGCCAGATCGATGAGCATGCGCCGCATGGCCGGCGATTGTAGCATGGCCGCCGCAGCCGTCGCCGCCGCAGCCGTCGCCGCCGCAGCCGGTGGTGAGCCGGGCGGGCGGCAGAAGGGCGATCCACACAGAAACGCCGAGCGGTAGCGCTCGGCGTTCTGTGCAAAGGAGGAGAAGATTGTCGGAAAAAAGAGACGTCGCGCGCCGAAGCGCGCGACGCTCAGCGTGCTCAGCGGCCGGTAAGCACCAGCGCGTCGCACCAGACCAGCAGTAGCATGATAACGAGGATGAACATTCCAGTGGTCATTGCAATACTCCTTGAAAAGCGGTTCAAGCCAAGGCTACGAAGAGGGTTCAAAGCCACCATGAGCGGTTGGGCGTTCAAGATTCAGGGTGCGGATTGCGGTTCGCCATCCCGTCATGTCCATTAGACGCCGTCGCGGCCAAATTGGTTACGCGGGCACAGGGCCAGTTTGCCAATTCTTAATGTTTCGGGTCGCGACGACCCCGCCGGCAGGGTTCAAGAGACGTACAAGGATAGGTTCAGTTCGCCGTTCATTCGTGGGAAGCCGGGGGGAACGGGCTTCCGTTCTGAGGAAGGACGAAGAAAGCTTAAACCTTCTCCGCCAGCCTTGCGCGTCGCCGAAGCCACGATTGGGCTACGTCCAACCGACGATTCACCGGCGTCGAGCTCCGGCGCGCCCTTCCCGATTCCGCTGAGGCTTAACACCGCGGACAGGCAAAAGGTTGGATCCAGCGGTCCGCCGTATAATGTCGCCATGTCTCCTTCCTCGCCACCGCCGGACCACGGCCGCCGCCAGAACCGCCTGGCCCGGCTCCTGCCGGCCGCGGTCGCCCTGACCCTGGCGCTCCTGTTCCTCTGGCCACTGTGGTGGGGTGCGCCCGCCGACCGGATGCACATCGGGGGCAGCGAGAGCGACTTCCTGCGGCAATTCCATCCCTACCGCGCCTTCGTCGCTCGGGCCTGGGCCGGCTTCCACCTGCCGCTGTGGAACCCGCATCAGCTGGCCGGCGGTCCCGCCCTGGCCGATCCCCAGCTGGCCGTGCTGTATCCCATGCGTCTGCCGCAAGCCTTGATCAGCCTCTGGTGGGACCCCTTGCCGGTCTGGGCCGTGGAGCTGGAGGCAGCGTTGCATCTGGCCTTGGGCGGTCTGGCCACCGCGTTTCTCCTGCGCCGCCTCGGCGGCGCCTGGCCGGGGGCGGCCTTGGCCGGCGCGGCCTTCGGCATGGGCGGCTACCTCACTGGCTACCCCCTGCAGCAGCTGGCGGTGCTGGACACCGCCGCCTGGATCCCTGTCCTCCTCTGGGCCCTCAGCGGCTGGATGGCCCCGGGCGCCGGGCGACGCGAGGGCCGGATCCTCATGCTCGCCGGTCTGATGATGGCCTTGGCCGGCCATCCCCAGACGGCCCTCTTCGGCTGTTGGGCCGGCCTGGCCTGGGCCATCGCCCTCGCGCGCCGTGGCGGACTGGGCGCCGGCGACACGTCCCGCCGCATCGCCTTGTGGGCGGCAGGGACCGCCGGGCTGAGCGCCGTCCAATGGCTTCCGGCGGCGGCCTTCCTAGCCAAGAGCGCCCGCGCCCTGTCGGAGGCAGAGATCGCCGCCGGCCTGCCGCCGGTGGATGCCATCCAGGTGCTGGCGCCGCATGTGATCAGCCAATGGTCGCCGCTCTATGCGGGCGCGCTGGCCTTGCCCCTGGCCGTCGTGGCCTGGCGCCGCTCCCGGCCGGCCCGCTTCTGGCTGGGGCTCGCCGCCGGCGGCTGGCTGCTGGCCCTGGGGGGGAACAACCCGCTCTTTCCGCTGTTGCGGCTCCTGCCGGGTCTGACCCTCTTCCGCCACCAGGAACGGGCGGCCATCCTCTGGTCCCTGGGCCTGGCGGTGGCGGCCGGGCTGGGTCTGAACGCCTTGCTGGCCGGTGGCAGACCGGCCTTCCGGCAGGCGGCGCGGGTGGTCATGGCGGCGGCAGCGGCGCTGGGAGTCGGCGCCCTGCTCTTGGTGGCTGCCTTTTACGGCCGTCCGGTGGCCGAACTCGCCTCGGCCTGCGGGGCGGCGAAGGACGCGGCGAGCGCAGCGTCCGACCCCAGCTGGGCGGCACTAGCGCCCCATCTGGCCCAGGCCTTGGCCTTCAGCGCCCTGATTCTGGGCCTGGCGTGGGCCGCCCTGGCAGCGGCGGCGAGCGGGCGGCTGGATCCGCGGGCGGCGGCCTGGCTGCTGGCAGCGCTCATGGCTTTCGACCTGGCGTCGGTGAACCGCGGCCGGGCGCTCTGCCCGGCGGAGGCCGCAAACCCGCGCGCCGACCCGCTCCTGGCCGCCCTCCTGCACCATGCCAAGGACGGTCGGGTATCCAGCGAGGCCCTGCTGCCGGGCGGCGCCAATGCCGCCAGCCTCTGGGGCCTCTACGACAGCACGGGCGACAGCCCCTTGCGCCTGGCGGCCTTGGAGGACCTGGTGCGTCGCGCCCCGGAGATCGTCTGGTGGCGCATTCTGGGAGTCCGTTATGTCGCTACGCTGCGACCTCCGGGCGACGCGCCGCTCACGCCCATGGCCAGCCGAGGCGAAGCCACCCTGTATGAAGTGGGTCTGCCGTCAGCCCCGGTCTGGGTGCCCGCGCTCGTCCGCTGCCCCCCGCCGGCGGCAGGTGCTGTCGCGGGGCAAGGCGACCCTGGGCCGTCAGGCTCGGCCGGGCCGGGCGAGCTCACCGGAGCCCCCTGGCTGGCCGCCGATTACGACCCGGTGCGCCAACTGGACTTCGCCCCGGGCGATTCCCGGGCCGCGGCGGCCTGTCAGGACGGGGCCGCGCCCCTCGCGGGTGCCACGGCGCAATTGACCGGCCTGGATCCGGGCCGAGCCCGGATGACGGCCCACATGCCGGCCGGCGGATGGCTGGTCTGGTCGCAGGCCTATGACCGCGGTTGGCGCGTTCGGGCGACCGCCACCGACGACCGGCGCCTGGACCTGCTACCGGTGGCCGCCTGGGGCGCGGTCATGGCCCTGCCCCTGCCTGAGGGCCAATGGGCCCTGCGGTGGACCTATTGGCCGGACGCGGTAAACTGGGGAGCCGTCATCTCCCTGCTGACGGCGGTCATGGTCTTCGGCCGCCGCCCCAGGGCCAAGGAGAAACCCGTGTCGGACTTCAGCGCCGCGCCGCAATCCAGCGCATGACCGCTCCTTTCTCAGGCCGCGGCAACGTCGGCGTCTTCTTCCACCGCCGGGTGGAGGAATCCCGCAACCTGGGCGCGGCCCTGGTGGCCGCCCTTGGTGACCAGGGGGCGAATGCCCGCTTGCTGGACGCCTGGGAGCCCCGCGAGCTGCTCGCCGGCCGATTGACCGGGCTGGACTGGGCCGCGGTCCTGGGCGGCGACGGCACCATGCTGCGTATCGTCGGACTGCTGGCGCCCATGGGCATTCCGGTCCTAGGCGTGAACTTCGGCCGCCTGGGTTTCCTGACCGAGATCCGGCCGGCGGAGGCCCTGGACGCATGCAGCCGGGTCCTGGCCGGCGAGGGCCGCGTCGAGGACCGCCTGATGCTGGAGGCCAGCGCCGCGATGGACCTGCAGCCGGCCCTGGACGCCTCGGGCGCCTTGCGCGACGGCACGCCGCCGCTGCTGGCGGGGATGGGCGCGGTGGCGGTCAACGATGTCTTCATCGGTCGCGGCCGGGTAGCCCACGCGGTGCGCCTGGAATTGGTCGTGGACGGCCGGCCTCTCATCCGCCTGACGGCCGACGGCCTGGTCTTGGCCAGCCCCACGGGCTCCAGCGCCTACTCGCTCAGCGCGGGCGGCCCCATCGTGGATCCACGGATGGCGGCTGTCGTCCTCACGCCGGTGGTTCCGCATCCAGTGCCGGTGCGGTCCTTGGTCCTGCCGGCCGGCGCGGTCGTGGACGTCACGGTGCGCTCCGAGGAAGAGGCCATCTGCTCCCTGGACGGGCAGCGCCACTTCCGCCTGCCGGACGGCGCCGCCATCCGGGTGGCGGCCCATGCCCGGCCGGCGCGCTTCCTGCGCCTGGGCGAGCCGGCGGACTTCTACCACACCATGGTACAGCGGCTGGGCTGACCATCCCTCATCCCTTGGAGACGATCGATGTCCAAATCTCGGCTTGACCTGGACAGCCTGGAAGACGCGGAACTGCTGCGGCGCGGCATCGGCGCCGCGCGCGCCGGCGAGACGGACGCGGCGCGCAGCCTCCTGGAGGAGTTGACGCGCCGGGATCCGCTGGTCGCCGACGGCTGGCTGTGGCTGGCCTCGGTGGAATCGGACCCGCATCTCAAGCGGGTGCATTTCCAGCGGGTGCTGGATCTGCGCCCCCAGGACGAAGAAGCCCAGGCGGGCCTCGAGTTGCTGGTGGAGAAGTATGGTCGCGGCATCCTGGCGGACGCCAGCGGCGATCCGGTTGCCCGAGCCTGCACCTGGCATTCCGACCGCGAGACCTTGATTTCCTGCAGCCGCTGCGGCCGCCCGATGTGCCCGGCCTGCTCGCGCAAGCATCCCGTCGGCCTGCGCTGCAAGGAATGCGCCCGCGAGCTGCGCTCGCCGCTCTACAAGGTATCGACGGCGCAGGTAATGGGGGGCCTGGCGGCAGGGACCGGTACGGCCTTCGGCGCGGCCTTGGTGCTGGGCTTCGTGGCCGCGGCCTTCTGCTGGATCGGGATCTTCCTGGCCTGGGGCGCCGGCTTCTTGATCGGTGACGCCACCAGTTGGGGCGCCGGCCGCAAGCGGGGCCGCAAGCTGCAGTGGGTGGCGGCGGTGGCCACGGTGCTGGGCGTCGCCCTGCTGGAGCTGCTGGTACGGCGCTTCGGCCTGCTGACCATGCTCCCCGCGGCGACCCTGCCGCGCTTCGTGGAGACGGGTCCGCTGCTGGTGCTGTTCCTGGGTGCGGCGGCGGCGGTGCAGCGGCTGAAGTAACACCAGCGGGCCCCCCAAGGGCGGCCCCCAAGGGATGGAGGGATACGACATGCGTCTGCCGCAAGCTCTGCCCCGAGCCGATGGACCGTCCCCGCGGCCGGCCGCGCCGCGCCATCCCAAGCGCCGTCATCTCGCCCGCATCGCCCTGCTCCTCTCCTCCCTGGCTTTACCGGGTCCGGCCGCTCGCGCCCAGGCCCCGCGGCCCTGGCTGCTGGACCACTTCGAAGTGGTGCAGACCGAGGACGACCGTGAGACCAGCCGCCGGAACATCGCCGGCGGCAGCGAACCCAGCTTCCAATGGGGCGGGCGCTACGAAAACCCCAACCTGGGCACCGAGGTGGCGACGGGCACCTTGAAGATCACGTTGCCGGAGGCGATCACGCCGGGCGTCGCCTTCAGCATCGGCGGCGAGGCCAGCGGCACGGTGAGCACGCCGGGCCGCGCGGGCCTGCATGCGGCGACCCTGGCCGCCTTCGGCGAATGCTACCTGACGCAGGTCTGCGCCGGCACCTACAAGACCCAGTACCTGGACGACGTCGGCGGCAAGACGGTTCAGCTGGCAGTGACCATGCCTGCGGTCCAGGCAATGGTACCCAAGGATCCGGCTGCCTGGCCGGCGGCAAACGTCCTGCTGTTCCGCGGTGGCCTGGGCACGACGACGCCCGGCGACCGCTACTGGCGGATCAAGGTTTACGCCTACTACCAGCGGCCGGACGATACCGCCACGCCGGTTCCCAGCTACAGCCTGGCGCTGGACAGCGACGCCGGGCGTCTGCCGCCCAGCGGCAGCGCCGCATCCACCTCACGCGTGACCGCGACGGTGAGCGATGGCGCCGGCCGGCCGGCGGCCGGGGAAGCCATTCGCTTCACCTTGGACCCGCCGGACATGGGGCGCTTGTCCGTCGCTTCAGGTGTCACCGACGCCCAGGGGGAGGCGCGGGTGACCTACCAGGCGCCCACGGTGGCGGAGTTGCGCGGCCGGGATGCCGTCGCGATCATAGCGACCGACGCGGCCCACAACCTGCAGCGGCGCCTGGAACTGCGGATCGAGCGCTACCGGCTGTCGCTGACGGTGGATCCGGCGGAGATCCCCATCGAAGCCGTGTGGCGCGCTGTCCGGGTGACGGCGACGGTCACCGACTTCGACGGCCGGCCCGTGGCTGGCGACCTGCTGCGCTTCACGGTCGATCCGCCGGACATGGGCGGCTTCCTGGGCGAGACCCTGCGCGGCGATCGCGCACCCACCGATGCCGGCGGGCGGGTGGCGCTGTTCTACGAGCCGCCGCCGCCCTCGCAGCTGCGCGGCCGCGACAGCGCCACCTTGCGGGCGGAGAACCTCACCCACGGCGGCGACATCGGGGCGGGTGTTCGCTTCCTGGGCCTCAAAGTGATCCGCACCTGGCCCCTGGCTGGAGCGCGCGATGTGCAACTGGAGCCGGGTGATGACGGCAACACCCTGGACCTGGAGTTCGACCGCTCGTTGGACCCGGCGTCGGTGAACGAGACGTCGGTGCGCGTGGAAACCCTGTGGCATGGGAATCTGAACGCCACGGCCAAGGCGGTGGCCTCGACCATCCAGGTGCGCTTGGGCCAGGATCCCCTCCCCGATGTCGGACTGAAGGTGAGCGTCCATCTGACCGGCGGCGAGGGTGGCGTCAAGGGCCGCGACGGCAGCTTGATGAGCGGTCCCTACGACTTCCGCTTCCTCACGGTGCCCAAACTGCATCCGAAGCTCATCATCTCGCAGGTGGTGGACAATCCGCGGGACCCGCTCTACGGCTTCATCTCCCTGGCCCTCAAGCCCTTCGTCGTCCGCGTGGACGCCGGTATCCCCGTCGACAGCGAGTTGGACGAGGAACGGGTGGAAGTGCGCCTGTCGATACCGCGCCGCAATGAGGAGCGCACACTCGAGCAAGTGTACTACCCCGGTCGCTGGCCGCCTTCGGTACCGGACGCCGTGGCGCGCAAGGGCAATACGGCCAATTTCGTCTTCCAACCCCCCTTCGGCCGCGGCGGGCACGAGTTCAAGGTGGAGCTGCGGCCGGTGCACGCCATCCCGGAAAAAGTCGAGACCGCCGAGCCGGTGACGGCCAACGTCAACAGCTGGGCGGAGGTGGGCGCGGCAACCAAGCTGGGCATGCTGGCGGTGCCCTTGATCAACGACCGCCTCCCCGGCTCCGACTGGAAGGTCTCCCGTGGGCAGCAGGAGCAATGGCTGCTCGGCCTGGCCCAGCCGGCGGCCAACCTGCTGCCGTTGACCCGCCTGGACCTGCGCCTCGGCTACCTGGCCGACAGCACCTGTTACGACCCCGACGTCTGCCGCTTCGAGCGCGCCCCCTGGACAGAGTTCCTGCACTGGACCCAGCATGTGGGCCGGTCCGGCTTCATGACCCGCGTCTTCGGCTGGCGCTACATCGTCGCCCTGGTGCCGCCGAACTGGTTCGACCGCTTCGCCGATCATCCCGACGCGCTCGCCCATCCGGCGGTGTACCACGACGCGGTGCAGAACGGCATCTGGTTCTACCGCTCGGGATCCGAACAGGGCCGGGTGGGGGCGTCCACCCTGCCCATTGCCCTCATGGAGGCGGGCACCTCGCCGGAGGCCCTGGTCCATGTGCTGGGCGATGTGGAAGGGCTGGCGGATTCCGGAGCGGATCGTGACACGCTCGACGGCTACGACCTGCTGAACGACCGCTGGGTGCATGCCGACCCCGAGCGCTGGACGGGGGCGCCCATTTCGGTGATGAACCTGGGCGTGGGCTTCGGACCATCCTGGCCCTCCACCGCGCAATACGAGCAGTTTCTGGACCTGTGGACCCAGCGCTCCTGTGCCGGTCCGCCACCCTGCCCGCCGCGCTTCGCGGCAAACCGCGAGCCGGCGCGAACGACCGCGCGAGCGCAAGAAGCGTCCGGGTCGGCCCTGCTATTGTCAGGAACCCTGCGCTACGACGCGGCCGGACGGCTCTCGGGTAGCCTCGACCCCCTGGTGACGGTCGATGGTCCACCGACGCTGGGGGCGGACGGGACCGGTCCGGCAGTGGTTGAATTGCGCGACGCCGGTGGCGCCATCCTCGGCCAATTCCGCTTTCGCCCGGCCTTCCAGGCTGCGGGTGACGGCACGATGGCCGGCTTCCTCTTGACGATCCCGGCCCAGCCAAAGCCCGCGTCCGTGGCCATCATCTTCGAAGGCGGCACGGCGGCCGGCCGCCGCCGCTCGGCCAACCCACCTCTCGTGAGCATCGTCGCGCCGCGCGCCGGCGACCGCCTGCAGGGGCCGCTGGAGGTCACGTGGAGCGGCAGCGACGCGGACGGCGATGTCCTGTCCTACTCCCTGTTCTTCAGTGCCGACAACGGCCTCACTTGGGAGCCGCTGCTGATGGACAGCAAGGCGACCAGCCTGCGCCTGGACTCGGCGCTCTTGGGCAACGCGCCGGACGCCCGGTTGCGGCTGGTAGCCAGCGACGGCTTCGACTCGGCACAGGACGAGGTCGTCTTCGGCCTGGACAACGCGCCCGCGGTTCTGGCCCTCGCCCCGGCGGACGGCGCCCGCGGCGTGCCGCTGCGCACGCTGGTCCAGGCCCGGCTGCGCGACCCGCTGGACGCCGCGCAGAGCGACGACGGACTGCTCACTTTGCGCGATTCCCAGGGCAGCCCGGTGGCCGGCGAAGCGGGCTATTCGGCCATCGACCGGACCTTGGTCTTCACCCCGGCCCTGGCCCTGGCGCAGGCCGCCACCTACCAGGCCCGCCTCAGCGGCGCGGCGCGGACGGCGGACGGGCGCGTCTTCGGAAGCGACCGGGTCTGGCATTTCAGCACTCGCGGACAGGCCATCCACCTGCCCTTCGCCCTGCAGAGCGGCAACACGAGCCCGCGCACGGCCACTCCGAGCGCCACCCGCCCGCCCGGCCCGCCGCCGACGCCGCGGCCGTCGCCCAGCGCCGGCCCCACCCGAGGCCCCAGCCCCACCTACGACGCCATCGGAACGGCGGTGGCGGCCACGCTCACCGCTTTGGCGCCGACGGCCACGCGGGGCGCGACAGCGACCGCCAGCCTGACACCGGACCGGGTGGCGACGGCGGTTGCCGCGACGCTGACGGCCCTGGCCCCCGCGCCGACGGCCAGCGGGGCGACGCCCACGACGCTTCCGAGCGCGACGCCTGGCAGCGGACCACCGACCCTCACGGCGCTGAGCGCGTTGACGACCGGCGCCGACATCAACTTCATGCGCACGGCCTTCGTGCCCGGCGACGCCATCGTCCTCTGGACCCAGGTGCAGAGCAGCGGCAGTGGCCCGGTCGACGCCCGCTTCGACTTTGCGGTGCAGAACGCGGCCGATGAAGTGCTGCCTGCGCTGAGCTGGTCCGGAACGGTCAGCGTGCCGCCGGGCAGCAACTGGTTCAAGCTGGAGCGAACGGTGCCCCAAGGCAATCCGGGCCCGCTCGACTTCCGCGGCACGGTCACCTTTGCCGGCGCGGCGTCATCGGCGACGTCGACCTTCGAGCTGGCCCGGGACCTGCGCGTCGCCGAGGACTTCGGCAGCGCCGCCAGCGGCTGGCTGGACGGGCAGGACGGCAACGGCGTCTTCGGCTACCTGGCCGGTGAGTACCGACTGCGCTTTACGAAAGCCGACGTCTGGCGCTGGTCGGCGCCCCCCAACAGCCCGCTGCTCAGCGATCTGGTGCTGGAGGCGGATGTGCGTATGCCGGAGGCCGCGGGCGGCGCGGCGGCCCTGGTGTTCGGGCTGAACCAGGCGGGCGACGACTTCCACCTCTTCGAGATCGACAACACCGGCAGCTATTCGATGTACCGGCGCCAGGCCGGAGCCTGGCAGACCCTGCTGCGCCCGGCGCCATCGGCGGCGCTGCGCACGGGCACCGTCGCCAACCACCTGATGCTGGTGCGCGCCTCGGGCCTCACTCGCTTGTACGCCAACGGCCAGCGGATCAGCCTGGTCACCGACCTGCCGGCACCCGCTGGTCGGGTGGCCCTCTATGCCAGCTGCGTGGCGACGGGATTCGAGGCGCGCTGGGACAACTTCCGGGCTTATGGGCTGCGGTGAACGCTCGCCGTGTCAGGCGTCGTCGCTGCGTCTACGCGTTGGGGGTCTCCGGCGGCTGGGATTGAAATTCCTATCCCCGCACGGCAGCGATCAACGGACAGTCGCGGCAATCGCGTTGTAGAACGACTGGTCGAAGCCGGGCCTGACGATGGTCACGGAGGCGATCATGGGCTTGTCGGCGAACAGTCTCGCCGAAGCAAAGACAACCGGATCCGGAAGCACATTGCCGCCCAGATAGTAGTTGTAGGAGGAGTTCCCTCCCACGGTGAAGCTGCACGTGCTACCGGGACAGCGGATGTCGCTGCCGTCTTGCTTATGGAACTGCAAGACGACCTGCGCCGGGTCGGGGTCCGTGTTCGTCATCTGGATGCCCGCAGTGTAGCCGCCACCTGTGGGGGCATCACCCTCCACCACGAGCGGCATGTTGAGCAGCATGCTCGCCGAGTCCCTGGGTTGGGCGACAACGGCTCCCGCCGAGACGGTCGTTCTCCCCTGGGTCTGGGCGTCGTTGACGATGGCCATGACATTGTCCGTCGCCCGGATCTCCGCCGAACCGAAGCATCCGGCTGGCAGGCCGTTGCTTCCGGTAGGCAGTCTCTCCGAGCCGAGGCCCTGGTAGAAGACCGCGCCCGAGTTCCCGGTGATGGTGTAGGGACCATGCTTGAACGCCTGGCCCGCGCAGCTGTTTCCCGGGGTGTTCGAGCCGAAGTAGAACACCGTGACGTCGACGGGGCCGGGGTTCGGGTTGGCCACCGAGATGCCGGTGTCGCCATAGAAGCCCCTACGGAAGAGCGGCGCGATCAGCCTCCGGCTTGCGGCATCTGCCGGGACTCCCTCGAAGGCATAGACGGCACGATCGTTGCCTTCCTGGAAGACCATGGTCTCGGCACTGAGGGTGGCACCACTCATGCTCTTGAGCTTCATCGTGCCCAAGAAGTTGGAGGGCAGCCCGAGCTGCCGCATGTCGATCATGATGGCATCCTTCTGACTGATCGTACCCCACCCCTTCGAAAAGGCCGGCGTAGCGCTGCCCTGCTGGTAGACCTCGACGTTGAGATCGAGATAGGTGTTGGCATCGGCGTTTTGGATGTAGACCTTGGAGTACTGGCCAACCCAGCCGTTGAGGACCATCGGCACGGTGACGTCGGCACTCGGAGGTACCTGTCCTACCGCGGCCTCGGCTTGGCCCCAATGGTGCCATGCCACGCTGGCGGAGTCGTGGTTCCGCGAACTGATGAACACGGAGTAGTCGCCGATGGTACTGCCATCCAGGCCCAACTGCGCGTTCGTGTCGACGATGGAATGGCCGAATCCAGGCAAGGGGGTATTGAGCGAAAGGGGTGACTGACCGAACGCTTTGGGATCCCCGAAGCGGCTGTACCAGGCGGGTTTGAAGAGGATGTCGAGCAGGTCGACGCTGGAGCCGGCGTTGAAGGTGGCGAAGAAGGATCTGGTGTTCCGGAGATCGCCCGGGATCGCCCACTCACGCCCGAGGGCGAAGCCGGCGTCAGCCGACGGCGTGGAGGGGCCGAATGGGCCGGGCTTGTTGTCGGCCTGACCATCGGAGTTCGCACCCCAGCACTCGGCCGACCCGTCCGCCTTCAGCGCACAGGTGTGATTGTGTCCGGCGCTGACCTCGGTGTAGGGGCCGGGCTTGCCATCTGCCCGACCATCGGAGTTCGCGCCCCAGCACTCGACCGACCCGTCCGCTTTCAGGGCGCAGCTGTGCCAGATGCCGACGCTGACCTGGGTGTAGGGACCGGGCTTGCCCACGGCCTGGCCTCCGGAGTTTTCGCCCCAGCACTCGACCGACCCGTCCGCTTTCAGGGCGCAGCTGTGCTTGAAGCCGGCGCTGACCTCGGTGTAGGGGCCGGGTGGGACGGGCGAGACCTGATTGTCATCGTTGTCGCCCCAGCACTCGACCGACCCGTCCGTCTTCACGGCGCAGTTATGCCAGCCTCCGGTGCTGACCTGGCTGAAGGGGCCAGGCTTGCCCTCGGCCCGACCGAGGAAATTCGAGCCCCAGCACTCGACCGACCCGTCCGCCTTCAGCGCGCAGCTGTGATTGTCTCCAGCGCTGACCTGGGTGTAGGGGCCGGGTGGGACGGGCGAGACCTGATTGCTAAGGTTGTTGCCCCAGCACTCGACCGACTGGTCCGTCTTCACGGCGCAGGTGTGATTGTCTCCAGCGCCGACGTGCGTGAAGGGGCCAGGCTTGCCATCGGCCTGACCATCGGAGTTCACTCCCCAGCACTCGACCGACCCGTCCACCTTCAGCGCGCAGGTGTAATCCTGCCCGGCGCTGATGACTCCACGCACCGGCGCTGTGGCCCCTTGGTTCACGCCGTCGACCTCGTTCACGCCGTCGAGACCGGACGGCTCGTCCGCCTCGGCGCCCATCGGGCCGAATGCGATGCCGTCGCGAGCAATGGCGCCCTCTGCAGTAAGCGGCAACGTCGCGGCCAGCGTGGACGGGGCCAGGCTGGCCGTGGCCGTCAGGGCCAGCACGGCGGTCGCCAGGATCGCGAGCCATTGACGAGCTCGAGGCGGCAGCTTGGACGAGGGCATGGTGTTGTCCTTTTCGACGGGAGCGTCGAGGCTGATGGCCGTCGACGCGGGCGCAAAACGATAGGGCCGATAGGACATTCTATCGCCGCGGGGATAGGAATTTCAATCCGAGCCGCCGGAGTCTACACCCTCGCCCTGACCCGCGCAAGCACCCCCAGCAGCCCCGCCCCCCGCCCCAATCCGAGCGCTAAGCTGTGCCCCTGCTATGAAAATGCGCCGCACTCCAGCCGCAGTTTCGTGCTTTGGCGGGTGTGCTTGCCGCACATGCGCGACTTGATTTGGCTTGGAGACGGGCACCGCAGCGATCAACGGATAGTCGCGGCAATCGCGTTGTAGAACGACTGGTCGAAGCCGGGTCTGACGATGGTCACGGAGGCGATCATGGGCTTGTCGGCGAACAGTCTCGCCGAAGCAAAGACAACCGGATCCGGAAGCACGTTGCCGCCCAGATAGTAGTTGTAGGAGGAGTTCCCTCCCACGGTGAAGCTGCACGTGCTACCGGGACAGCGGATGTCGCTGCCGTCTTGCTTATGGAACTGCAAGACGACCTGCGCCGGGGCGAGGTCCGTGTTCGTCAGCTGGATGCCCGCAGTGTAGCCGCCACCCGTGGGCGCATCACCCTCCACCACGAGCGGCAGGTTGAGCAGGTCGCTCGCCGATTCCCAGGGTTGGGCGACAACGGCTCCCGCCGAGACGGTCGTTCTCCCCTGGGTCTGGGCGTCGTTGACGATGGCCATGACATTGTCCGAGGCCACGATCTCCGCCGAGCCGAAGCATCCGGCCGGCAGGCCGTTGCTTCCGGTAGGCAGTCTCTCCGAGCCGAGACCCTGGTAGAAGACCGCGCCCGAGTTCGCGGCGATGGTGTACGGACCGTGGCTGAACGCCTTGCCCGCGCAACTGTTGCCCGGGGTGTTCGAGCCGAAGTACACCACCGTGACGACCACGGGGCCGGGGTTCGGGTTGGCCACCGAGATGCCGGTGTCGCCATAGAAGCCCCTACGGAAGAGCGGCGCGATCAGCCTCGCGCTTGCGGCATCTGCCGGGACTCCCTCGAAGGCATAGACGGCACGATCGTTGCCTTCCTGGAAGACCATGGTCTCGGCATTGAGGGTGGCACCACTCATGCTCTTGAGCTTCATCGTGCCCAAGAAGTTGGAGGGCAGCCCGAGCTGCCGCATGTCGATCATGATGGCATCCTTCTGACTGATTTTACCCCACGGCTTCGAAAAGGCCGGCGTAGCGCTGCCCTGCTGGTAGACCTCGACGTTGAGATCGAGATAGGTGTTGGCATCGGCGTTTTGGATGTAGACCTTGGAGTACTGGCCAACCCAGCCGTTGAGGACCATCGGCACGGTGACGTCGGCACTCGGAGGTACCTGTCCTACCGCGGCCTCGGCTTGGCCCCAATGGTGCCACGCCACGCTGGCGGTGTCGTGGTTCCGCGAGCTGATGAACACGGAGTAGTCGCCGATGGTACTGCCATCCAGGCCCAACTGCGCGTTCGTGTCGACGATGGAATGGCCGAATCCAGGCAAGGGGGTATTGAGCGAAAGGGGTGACTGACCGAACGCTTTGGGATCCCCGAAGCGGCTGTACCAGGCGGGTTTGAAGAGGATGTCGAGCAGGTCGACGCTGGAGCCGGCGTTGAAGGTGGCAAAGAAGGATCTGGTGTTCCGGAGATCGCCCGGGATCGCCCACTCACGCCCGAGGGCGAAGCCGGCGTCCGCCTTGGCGTCCGCCTTGGCGAACCCCCACGATGGCTTGCCGTCCTGCGCCGGATTATTCGTCAGGCGGGCCTGGCCGCCGCCGTCGGCGTTCATGACGTAGATTTCGAAGTTGCCGTCGCGGTTGCTGACGAAGGCGATCTGCGTGCCGTCGGGCGACCAGGCCGGATGGAGATCAGCTGTCAGGTTATTGGTCAGGCGGGCCTGGCCGCTGCCGTCGGCGTTCATGACGTAGATTTCAGCGTTGCCGTCGCGGAGGCTTTCGAAGGCGATCTGCGTGCCGTCGGGTGACCAAGCCGGGTCAAAATCCTGCGTCGTGTTGTTGGTCAGGCGGGTCTGGCCGCCGCCGTCGGCGTTCATGACGTAGATTTCGTCGTTGAGGTCGCGGCCGCTGACGAAGGCGATCTGCGTGCCGTCGGGCGACCAGGCCGACCCGGTTTCAGCTGCCGGGTTATTGGTCAGGCGGGTCTGGCCGCTGCCGTCGACGTTCATGACGTAGATTTCGATGTTGCCGTCGCGGTAGCTGTCGAAGGCGATCTGCCGGCCGTTGGGTGACCAGGCCGGCACGAGATCACCCGCCGGGTTATTGGTCAGGCGGGTCTGGCCGCTGCCGTCGGCGTTCATGACGTAGATTTCGACGTTGCCAACGAGGGAATCGTCGCGGGTGCTGGCGAAGACGATCTGCCGGCCGTCGGGTGACCAAGCCGGGTCACGATCAACCGCCGGGTTGTTGGTCAGGCGGGTCTGGCCGCTGCCGTCGGCGTTCATGACGTAGATTTCGACGTCGCCGTCGCGCATGCTTTCGAAGGCGATATCGCCGCGGGCCAGCGGCAGCGCGTCGGGCGCCGCCGCAACTAGCGTAGGCGGGGCCAAGCTAGCCGTGGCCGTCAGGGCCAGCACAGCGGTCGCCAGGATCGCGAGCCATTGACGAGATCGAGGTGGCAGCTTGGACGAGGGCATGGTGTTGTCCTGTTCGATGGGAGTGTCGAGGCTGATGGCCGTCGACGCGGGAGCAAAACGATAGGGCCGACAGGACATTCTATCGCCGCGGGGATAGGAATCTCAATCCCAGCCGCCGGAGTCTACACCCTCGCCCTGACCCGCGCAATCACCCCCCAGCAGCCCCGCCCCCCGCCCCCATCCGAGGCTAGCTGTGCCCCTGCGGCCCCCTGCGGCCCCCTGCGGCCCCCTGCGGCCCCCTGCGGCCCCCTGCGGCCCCCTTGGTCGCCGTCCCGAGCCGCACCACGGCGCCTCGGTCAGCCCCAGACGCCTCGCGGACCGTCTCCGCCGTGCCCTCCACGCAAGCGCCAACGCCGCCGGCCTGTCGAGCGGCGGTCGCGAGCGGCGGTCTCGGCCGCCACAGGCTCAGCCTCGGGCGCTCGGGCTGCCTTGCGTCGCTCGCCGCGCGCGCGGTTGGCGCAGTAAGTGATGTCGCATGACAGGGCAAAAGGGGAACGGGGATGGGGGACGGAAAAAGGGGCGCAACCCCTCGCGGGATTGCGCCCCTTCTTTGTGATGATGCGGTTGTGGATCCCGGTGGGTCCGTGGATCCGCGAGCCGCGCCGCCGGGTTGACCGGCGCCGCGGCGGGATCCCTTACGGATCCCTTCGGCGTTCGAGTCGGATCGTCAGCCTCAGTTACCCAGCCGCCGGTAGCGGCACTTGCCCGCCACGCTCCAGCTGTTGAGGGTGTTGGCCGCCACCTGGTTCTGCCCGCCCACGACGATGTCGCTGACGGTCAAGGTCCAGGCGCCATTGGCCGGCTTGCCGTCAAAGGCGTTCAGGGCCGTGCCCGACTCCGTCGTCCGCCGTTGGCCCGTGCCGCCGAGCATCGGGTTCGAGCACACCGTCATGCTCGTCGCCGCATCGTCGTCCATCGTGCCGATCACGTTGGCCGAGTTGGTGCAGAAGGGCACCACCGAGTTGTTGAACAGCGTCGCCGTCACGCCGTTATGCTCCAGGCTCAGGTCCAGGTCCCCGAACCAGCCGTGGGTGATGTTGACCGCCACGTCGACGTCGATGACGTTGCAGTCCGCCGGCTTGCCCGCCACCGCCACCGTCTGCTGCAGGGTCTGCGGCAGTGGTCCGGCGTTGGGGATCGTGGCCACCGTCGTGCTGGCCGCCGTGAAGTCCTCGACGATGGGGTTGAAGGTGGGCTGGCCGGGGCAGATGATCTTGCCCTCGTTGATGAAGTGGTTATAGATCGGGAAGGCCTCGAAGGCCTTCGACTCGTCGCCCGGCAGGTCGGGTCCGCCCGACACGCCGCCGACCCGCTCCACCGCCGTGCCGCCCAGGCCCACCAGGTTGCGCACGAACTTGCCCTCGGGATCGAAGACCTCGTGCTCCCAGTAGGTGGCCGAGACCACCATCGAGCCGTTGAAGTTCGGCGAGATCCAGCCCCAGGTGGCCAGGTCGATGTACTCCACCTGCCGGTCGTGCAGCTTCTCGCAGACGTAGTCCAGCAGCCCGTTCTGGTCGTAGACGAAGATGGCGAAGTCCGTGAAGCCCGGCTTGGCCACCAGGTTGGTGATCGCGATCTCCGAGGTGATGCCCCGGTACTGCTTCATCAGCAGCGGCACCGCAAACACCGCCGAACCGCTCTCGGTGCCGCCCGCGCCATGACCCACCTGCCAGTCGTACAGCAGGCATTCACCCTGCGCGTTGTAGGCGATGGCCTCGCGGCGCACGGTGCGTGCCGCGTCGCTCCAGCGCTCCGAGAGGACCACCGCCGACACCATCGGGGCGTCGATCGGGTTCGTGCCCGGCGTCCACCAGATCTGGCTCTCCACCCGCGCCGAGCCGCGCCAGTTGCCCGGCAGCGCCGCCAGCGTCGGCAGGAAGAAGCTCTGCGAGCCGCGCGGGCAGATCCAGTCGGCGATCGTGGTGATCACGTCGCCCGACTGGTCCAGGAAGTACACCTTCACCTTGGCCGCCGTCGTGCCCGAGTGGTTCTGCACCTGGATCAGCGTGTCCCAGCCCTGCATCTGGTTGTAGATGAGCGGCGCAAAGACCACCTGGTCGCCGGCGCTGAAGTTCAGGGCCGCCACGTCGCCGGCCACGCCGTTGTAGCTGGTGAAGTGGTTGGGGCCGATGGTGTCCACGACGATGCCCAGCGGCTGCGTCGAGCGGATCCAGGCCGAGCCCATCCAGTCCGGGCCCACCACCGTGCTGGGGTCGAAGCGCACCGTCTCGCCCGGCGACACCGTCAAGACGTCGCCCAGCACCGGCCGCATGCAGTCGTCCTGCGCCTTGAACCAGATCTCGAGGCTCGTGCAGTCGATGCCCGAGTTCTGGATGTTGAGGATGCTGGACAAGCCGCCGCGGCCCACCAGCACCAGCGGCGCGTAGAAGGTGAAGCTGCCCGAGCGCGGGTCGCGGGCGCCCTCCTGGTCGGAGGAGATACCCGTGTAGGCCGCGTTGATGAAGGCGTTGGGCGTGACAGGATCCGGGCACTTGCGGTTGACCGTCACCGCCAAGGGCTCGCCCGGGTTGGCGCCGAAGTCGATGACCAGCTGCTCGCCGGCCGGCCCGATGAGCCCGCGGTACTCGCCGCGCAGGCGGTAGGCCTCGTCGAACAGCGCCCATTCGTCGTAGTCGCCCACCACCTCGCTGAAGACCGTCGAGCAGACCAGGCGACCGAAGTCCACCAGGTTGCCGCGCTCGTCCTTCACCTTGGTCGTGGCGTTGAGGGCGTACACCACCGCGCTCTTGGAGCCCTTCGGCAGCTGCGCCGCCGCGAAGCTCCAGGCCGAGCCGGGGCGCAGCAGGCCCGTGCATTCGGCCTTCAGCGGGCCGGCGGCCTGCGGCGGGCAGAAGCTCGGGTCGCCCCAGACGATGATCAGCGCCTTGCCGTCCTTGTCACCCACGTTCTGCACCTGGATCCAGGTCTCGCAGGTCTCGTCGTCCAGGACCGGCAGCTGGATGCGGAAGTCCACACCCGCGCAGGGCACCTCGATGTAGGCCGTCGAGGACGCCTTGACCAGCGGCAGGCACGGATACACCGTGCGTCCGGAGTTCACCGGCGTGCCCGTCACCGTCACGGTGTCGGTGCTGACGCCGCAGCTCCAGTCCCTGAGCAGCTGATCCACCGTCACCTGGCGCCGCACCGTCTCACCCGGCGCCAAGGGCAGCTTCGGGTCGCCGCCCGCGGTGATCACCTGGTCGTAGATGACGCGCTTGCCGCCGGCGCGGGTGGTCAGTTCGTCCACCACCCGGATGGCGTCGAGGAAGGTGTCACCGGTGTTGGTGATCTCGAAGCAGAAGGTCACCGGCTGACCCGTCAGGTTGATCGTCGGCACCACCTGGCCCGGGCATTGCCCGTTGTAGGACACGGTCTTGACCACCTTGACCCTGGGGCAGGAGATGGTCGTCGTCTCCTCGTCCAGGTTGTTGGCCCCGTCGACTTCGGTGGTCGGCGTGCGCGGGCGGTTGCCCGGCTGCGCGTTCACCAGGATCTGGCCGCGGACCTGACCGTTGGGGAAGCTGGTGGTGAGCACGTTGATGTAGAGGAGTCCGGCGTCCAGGTCCGCCACGTCGGCGGCGGTCAGGGTGATCACCCCGCCGATGGGCGTCGTCGGCGTGAGCGTCGTCACCCCCGCCAGCGTCAGCAGGTTGTAGACCACCGGCCCGTTGATGCCCGCGGCGCCGCGCTGGATCTGCGCGCCATTGATCGTGCCCGTGGTGTTCGTCACGTCCAGCAGCCAGAACAGCTGCCGGGTCATGGGATCGAAGTAGGCGTTGAAGGTGCCCGTGGAGGTGGTCACCACCGCCGGCACTTCATTGGCACCTTCCAGCACCGCGCCGTAGTTCTTGACCGTGCGCACGGTGGCCTGGTTGCGCAGCACCGAGCCGCAGACGGCGTTGGCGGCGGCCATGACCTGGATGCGCACCCGCACCGAACCGCCGGTGTTCAGGCGGCCCAGCTGCTCTTCGCCGCGGTTGTTGAGGTCGCGCCCGATGAGGATCTGGATGCGCCCGTCGTCGCGCACGCCCAGCAGCTGTCCCGAGCCGGAGAGGAAGCTCACCTGCACCTGCGCCGGGTCCAGCACCACGCCGGTGCCCGGCAGGCGGTCCTCCAGCAGCACCGAGGCCGCGTCCGAGGGGCCGCGGTTGGAGACGGTGATGTCGTAGGTGATCATCCCGCCGGGGGCCACCGGGTCGCATTGCAGGAAGCCGTTGCCCGGATCGGTACCGAAGATGTCCGTCTTGTCCACGGCCAGGTCGGCCTCGGCGATGATCTCGGTGTCCTCGGTGTCGGTGTTGTTGGCCGGGTTGGGATCGACGGCCGTCGTGGCGATCGTCGCCCGGTCGGTGGCGATGTAGTCCACCGCGTCCAGCACGTAGCCCGGGTCCACCAGCACCACCAGATCGAGCTGGTAGCTGTTGCCGGCCGGGATCGTGCCCGGCACCACCGTCGTGCCGGAGCGCGAGAAGTTGGTCACGGTCACCGTGTTGGGCGCCGCGAAGCTGCAGGTGGCCGAATCCGTCGGCGCCACTGCCTCGCAGCGCAGGAAGGTCTCGCCCAGGATGCCCAGCTGCTTGAAGTCCAGGGCGTCCACCAGCGTCACGCCCGTGGCGTCCGACGGCCCGGCGTTGCCGAAGGTGATGCGGTAGCGGTGCTCGCGGCCGGCGATGGCCAGGTCGGGTTCCTGCTGCCGGTCCAGCCGCGGCTCGGCGGGCACGTCCACCTTGGTCAGGCCCACGGGCGCGCCGACAGCCGCCGGTCCGCCGCCCACGTCGGCCACGGCGTTCACCACGGCGTTGCTCGTGGCGACGTTGTTGGCGGCGAGCGGATCCCAGACCATGAGCAGGTTGGGGTTGATCACCTGGTCCTTGCCGGCCACGCCGTCGATGGCGGCCGAGCGGCCGCCCGTCAGCTGGGAAGCCCGCGACAGCGGCTTCGCCGCCGCGCCCAGGGGCGCCACCGGCGCCGGCTGGCCGGGGGTGTTCGACGGGTAGAACTGGATCTCCGCCGAGTTGGCCAGGTTGGTCCCAGCCGGCACGGAGGACTTCACCCGCACGTAGATGTCGAAGGTCTTGCGCCCGCCGGCGGGGATGGTGCCCAGGTTGCAGAAGAGGATGTTCTGCTGCACGTCGTCCGGCCGGCAGTCCGCGCCGACCGCACGCAGGTAGTTCACGAAGTTGGTCGAGGGCAGGGTGTCCTTGACGGTGACGTTCAGGGCCAGGCTAGGTCCGTTGTTGGTCGCCGAAAGCTGGTAGCGCAGGAGCATCCCCGCCGTCACCGCGTTGGCCGTGTCGGCCACGATGAGCTCGCCGGTCAGCGGGTTCACGCCCGTCACCACCTCGCCCATGTTGCTCTTGGTCAGCGACATGTCGGCGGCGGCCAGCACCGTGTTCTGCGTGAAGCGCAGGTTGTCGGTGGTGTTCAGCTCGAAGGTGTCCGCCGTCACCAGGGCGTCGTTCTCCAGCACCGCGCCGGCCGGCAGGGTGGAGTCCGTGATCACCTGGAAGCGCAGGGTGGCCACGTCGCCCACCTGCATGGTGCCCAAGGCGCAGGCCAGCTTGTCCAAGGGGTCACCCGGCGTGCCGGTGGTGCAGGTGCCGGCCGGCAGGGTCACCAGCGGCGCGGCGCCCGCCGGGTCCATCGTGGCCACCACCGAGCCCTGGTAGATGCGCACGCCGCCGGGCAGCCGGTCCTGCAGCAGCACCCGCTCGGCACGCGACGGTCCACTGTTGGTCACCGTCAGCAGGTACTCGATGCGCCGACCCGCGGTCACCCGCGTGGACACAAAGTAGTTCGGCGCGGTCGGGAAGACCTGCCCGAAGATGGCGTTGTTGAAGATGAGCCCTGGCTGGTTGACCTGCTGCTCCTCGCCGGTGGCCGTCTTGGTCAAGGTCAGGTTGGTCACCCCGGTGACCGCCAGGAAGGTCTCGGTGAAGTTGTTGGTCATGTCCGGATCCGGCGTGAGCGAGCTCACCCGGGCCGTGTTGGTCACCTTGATGTCCTGGTTGGCCACCAGCCGGAAGCTGGCCCGCAGGCGGCCCTGGCTGTCCGGCGTCAGCGGCTCCAGGAAGTTGGTGGCGAAGGTGCCGATGTCCGAGCCGAACTGGGTGGACACCAGGTTGCCCGTGGTGCAGGTGAACTGCGTGATCGCCCCGCCGCCTTGGCTCACCGAGAAGGCGCAGCTCTGGATCGAGACGTTGCCGCTGGACAGCAGGGTGTCCGAGATCACCGCCCGCCGCGCCGCGCTGGGGCCGAGGTTGTCCACGAAGATGGTGTAGGTGAAGATCTGTCCGGCCCGCACCGAGCCGAAAGGCTCCACGTACTTGCTTATCCGCAGGTCCGCCAGGTCTTTCACGATGTCCGTCTCGGTGGCGGTGTTGTTGGCCAGGTTGGGGTCGAAGAAGGCCCCGGCCGGATGGTGATGGTGTTGGCGATGGGAAGCTCGCCCGTGGGCGCCGTCGACACGAAGCTCGGGTTGACCACGAAGGCCATCTGGAAGCGCGTCGTGCTCGACCGGGGCACGTCCACGCCAGTGCAGGTGACCGTGCCGGGGCCGACCAGCGGCGTCGGCGCGCAAGCCGCCGGAATCCCACCCAGTGCGTTGGCGTCGGTGGCCACCGTGGTGGCCACGTAGGTGAGCCCCGCGGGCACCGTGTCGTCCAGGATGAGGTCCCCGATGTCGGTGGAGCCGCTCGGGTTGGTCACCGTGATGTCGCAGATCCACTGCTGGCCGGCGTAGATGACGTCCGGGTCGTTGGTCGGCGGGCCGGTGAGCGGCCGCGCATAGCAGGCCTTGGTGATGCTCAGATCGATGGCCTGCAATTCAAAGGCGCCGATGTCGCAGCCCAGGCCTTGGGGCCGCGGCACGCCGCGCTGGTCCGTGGCCAGACAGGCCGGGCCGTCCGCGGTGTTGAAGGCCGGGCTGGTGTTGGCGATGGCCATGGTCGGCGTGTTGCCCGGAGCGTTGATCTGCAGCGGGCCGAGCGCCGGCGCAGCCGTCGAGACCACCCCTGGGCAGGCCGCGCTTCCGCCGGCATTGGCCTCGATGAGGTTGCCGTTACCGCTGGCCGTGACCCCACCGTTGGCGGCGAAGGAACTGCACTCCGAAAGGCCGTTGTTGGCCATAATGGTATTGAAAAGGCGGAGCGTCGTCGGCCCGCCATCGGACCAGATGCCAAAAGCTCCTTCGGACACGCCCGTGCCGGGCGCCGGGGTGGCGGAGTTGCCGCTCATCGTCACATGGCGCAGATCCACGATGCCGTTGCGCGACCAGATGGCTCCGCCCAGCCCGGCGCCGCTCCGACCGGCGGTCCCACCGCGGGCGCCGAAGACCGCCGAGTTGCCGGAGAACGTGCTGTTGCGAACGGTCAGGGTGCCGCTGTCGTTGAAGATGGCGCCGCCCAGACCAGATCCGCCGCCGCCGCCGGTGACGTCGCCGTCACCGGCAACGCCGAAGAAGCCGCCCGCGCCACTGGTGCCGCCCGTGCTGCCGCGTGCGCCGCCGCCGGCGCCAAAACCGCCGTTGCCGCCGTTGCTGCTGCCCACAGCGCCCGCGCCGCCGCCGCCGCCGAAGCCGCCGCTGCCCCCGCCGCCGCCGTTGGCCTGGCTGCTGGCACCACCGCCGCCGCCGGCGCCGCCGTAGTTGCCGTTGCCGCCGGCGCCGCCGTTGACGCCAGCGCCCGTGCCCTGGGCGCCGCCGCCGCCGGCGCCGCCGGAGCAGAAGCCCGCATTGGCGGCGCTGTTCGGGAAGTCGCCGCCCTTGCCGCCGCAGTTGAAGCCGCCGTTGCCGCCGACGCCCCCGGCGCTGCCGTCGACGCCATTGAGCGCCGTGCCACCGCCACCGCCGCCCGAGTTCGGACCGTTCCCGCCGCGGCCACGGGCGCCACCGCCACCGCCGCCGCCGTTGCCGGCGCCGACCGCGGCGTCGTTGCCGCCGATCGAGGAGGTCGACATACCGCCGCCACCGCCGCCGCCCGCGGTGCCCGTCACGGCCGCGCCGGCGCCGCCAGTGGCCGTGTTGGCCTCGAACGTGCTGTTCTCAATCGTCACGACCGCGCCGCGGCTGTAGATGGCGCCGCCGGCTCCCAAGCCGCCGCCGCCGCCGTCGGAGCCAGGTCCGCCCTGGGCCTTGAAGCCCTTGATGTGCAGGTTCTGAATGGTCAGGTTACCGTTGGCATGGGATACCTCGACGCCCACCTGCTGGTTCACCATGAACGCGCGGACGAAGCCGACTGTCCCCGCCGACCGCTCAAAGCGCGCCCCATTGCCCTGGATCGTGATCGTCGACGTGATGGAGGGCGTGGCCGTCAGGCCCGCCGGGTTGAATTGATCCTGGGTGACCCCGTTCTGGACGCCCGAGGCGACTGTCCCATTGGTCAGATAGACCGCGTTGGGCGCCAGCACGATGGTGTCGGCGCCGCTACCCGGCGTACAGCCGGTGGTGATCTTCGGGCCGTTGAGGCTGTTCGGGTTGATGGCCAACGCCGCGTCGAAGTTGGCGGCGAAGATGGCTTCCTGCAGCGAGCAGTCCGCGTCGTTGTTTACTTCCTGATCGGTGGTGGTCACGGTGATGATGCTGTCCAGGCCATCGACCGATGCCGCGCCGTCCGTGCTCTGGGCGGTCGCGGGGCCGGAAAGCACCGCGCCCAGCAGCAGGGCCAGCAGCCCGAAGAGCGGCAGCCTGCGCAAGGCTGCTCGAAGGTGTCCGACGCGGGGGACGGTCATTGCGGTCATGGCAAGTGCTCCTCTGCGGGCGGTGGCGGTAGCGGTGCAGAACCGGCGGCGGGTCCTGCCCGTTGCGCGCGAAGTGTACAGGCAACGACAGCCTCACCACGCGCGGTGGGACTCAGCCTATATGAGAAAACGCTGAACGTGGGCCGGAGATACGGGCTGAAGGCCGAAGGCGGTCCAAGTGCCCATCGACCCGGCCGGGCATTTCCGCCGGTCGCCCTCAACCCGCCCGCGCGAAGAGCCGACGGTAGGGCGCGCAGGTCGCCAGCAGGTCGTCGTGGCGGCCCGCCGCTTCCAGCCGCCCGCCGCGCAGCACCAGCACCAGGTCCGCCCAGCGGATCTGCGACAGGCGGTGGGTGATGAGGAGCGTCGTGCGCCCTTTGGCGGCCTGGACCATCGCCCGCTGGATGCGGTCCTCGGTCGCAGAGTCGATGGCCGACGTGGAATCGTCCAGGATGAGGATGCGCGGGTCCGTCAATAGCGCCCGGGCAATGGCCAGACGCTGCCGCTGGCCACCCGACAGGGTGACGCCGCGCTCGCCGATGACCGTGTCGTAGCCCTCCGGAAGCTCCAGGATGAAGTCGTGCGCCTGCGCCGCATGCGCCGCCGCCACCACGTCCTCCCGTGAGGCCTCCGGCCGCCCGAAGGCGATGTTCTCGGCCACCGAGCGCGAGAAGAGGAAGGGATCCTGCTCGATGACCGCGATCTGGCGGCGGAGGGATTCCAGGTCCCAGTCGCGCACGTCCACCCCGTCCACCAGCACCTGGCCGCGCTGGGTATCGAAGATGCGGTTGATGAGGCGGGTCAACGAGGTCTTGCCCGAACCCGTCTGGCCCACGATGGCCACTGTCTGGCCCGGCTTGATGTCGAAGCTCAGCTGCTGCAGCACCGGTTGGTCATCGTTGTAGCCAAAGTCCACGCCGGCAAAGCGCACCGCGCCGCTGATGGGCGCGGCATGGCCCCCGACGTTCTGGTCCAGATCCGTTTCCAGGTTGATGAGCTGCAGGATGCGCGCCGCGCTGGCCATGCCCGAAGACACCTGGGAAAAGGAGAAGAGCGGGGGGAAGCCCTTCTTGGCCGAATTCCTAAGCCGTAAACGCCAACGTCGTAAGTCTTACGATTCCCCTGCCAAGGCATAACAACGGGCGTCGTACGCCTTAGGAATTCCGGCATGCCCCAGTGGTCTCCCGGCCTGCTCCCAAACATCCCGGCGGAACTCGGCAGTAGCGTACAGCGTACAACCCGTCGCCAATGAAAACGGGCATCATGCTGGAAGCAAGAGAGAGCGATATCCATGACATCGCAGAGCATAGGGACCGACGGGTCAAATCTGCCTCTCGATCCGCCTGAGACACACAGCGAGGTCGGCCCAATCGCGAGGCGCGATGAAATCGCGGAGTTCGCGAAATGGCAGCGGCTCCAGTACACCGAGGGCGTTTACGTCGGCGGGAAGTTGCCGCCGATGGGTGTGATGATCGCCGGGGTGCTCAGCACCGGCTGTGTCCTGGTGCTGCTGGGTGCGGGGATACTGGCAGTCGCGGTGACCGACGAGAGATGGTTGTGGCAGGACATCGCCTACGCGCCTGCGCTCCTCCTCGTGGGCCTCGGCCTCCTTGTGGGCCTCGGCTTCAGGCGGAGGCGCCGGTCACGCCGCGCACGCTGACCGCGCGCGGCGGCGCTCCGCAAACGTCAACTGGGGATCCAGGATTCGAACCTGGATTGACGGATTCAAAGTCCGCTGTCCTGCCGTTGGACGACTCCCCATCAAGGGGATTAGGAATTTCAATCCCAGCCGCCGGAGTCTACACCCTCGCCCTGACCTGCGCAATCACCCCCCAGCAGCCCCGCCCCCCAGCAGCCCCGCCCCCCGCCCCAATCCGAGCGCTAAGCTGTGCCCCTGCGGCCCCTTCAGCCGCCTTGGTCGCCGTCCCGAGCCGCAGCACGGCGCCTTGGTCAGGCCCAGATGCTTCGCGGACCGTCTCCGCCGTGCCCACCACGCAAGCGCCAACGCCGAGGGCCTGTCGAGCGGCGGTCGCGAGCGGCGGTCTGGCGGCGGTCTGCCTCCTTCCTCTTGCTGTATGCGGCGGTCACAGTCACGCCGCCTCTGCGGCGGCGGCGTCCGCCGGCGGTGACAGCCCTGTGGCCCACGCTCCGGCGCGGGCGTCGCGGCCCTTGGTCCGCAGGTGCTTCAGGATCTTGTCGATCACCTTCGGCTCCTGGATCAGCGCGATCACCCGCATCGTGCCTCCACATTTCGGGGCATACGAGCGGGTCGACCTCGTAGATCCGCCGCATCAGCACGGCCCAGCGGCGCGCGTCGGCGCGGGAGAAGTTCGCAGGCTCGACGCTGACCGCCTCAGCGAGGGCTCGCTCGGAGCCGCGGCTCGTCGCAGCGTAAGTCTCGGCGTCGGCTGGCGCAACCTCGGGCGCCTGGGCTGCCTTGCGTCGCTCGCCGCGCGCGCGGTTGGCGTAGTAACCGTAGTAGCGCTGTAGCACCTGGCCCTTGTCGGGGATGTGGGCCACCAGCCGCGCGATGAAGTACAGTACGTGCCGCCGGAATGCCTCCGTCAGCGCGTCCGTCGCGTGCGCCGGCAGCCGCACGAAGCTGCCGTCGGGCCGGAAGCCGCCGTCGGTGACCAGGGCGTGGATGTGCGGCTGCCAGTTCAGGCTCGTTCAGGGTCGCGCGTACGAAGTCTGTCGCCGTGCGCGCCGCGATACGCTCCAGCTCGCCGAGCGGCTTGTGTTCAGGTCCCAGCGCAAGGGGGTTGGCGCCACGCTTGCGCCACGTTTGAGTCAGGCGCCCGAATGGGGGAAGCGGAAGGTCTGCCCTTGCTCCCCTCGCCGTCCCGAGACTACACTGTAGCCACACAGTCGCGAGACTCGCGGCGCAGAGACCAAGCATGTGCAGGAGGGCCGATCATGGAACGGGTGGGCGTGCGCGAACTGAAGAACCGGGCCACGCAGATCGTCCGCGCCGTACGGGAAGATCACGCGGAGTACTTGGTGACCGTCGATGGCGAGCCGGTGGCGGTGCTGCGGCCGTGTGAGGAGCGGGACCTGCTGGCTGACAAGACGGCCGAGTACCAGGCGAGCCTCCAGCGCATCAAGGCCATCGCCGCCGAGATCGGCACCGCCTGGCGTTCGCCCAAGGGGGCGGTGGAACTGCTCATGGACATGCGGGCGGAAGAACATGGTGGTTGACGCCAGCGTCATTGTGGCGATGTATCGGCCCGATGAAGTCGGACACCAGCGGGCGTTGGTCTGGTTCGGGTCCTTCGGTCCCGAGTCGGAGCCTATCTTGGCACCCAGTCTGCTGATCAGCGAAGTGGCGTCAGGACTGCAGCGAGCATTCGATGATCCGGACCTGGTCCTTCGTGCCGTCTCCTCGCTGCTCGCCGATCCCCGACTCCGGTTGGTGCCGGTGGGCAACACCCTGGCCTTTCACGCTGCCGATGTCGCCGCCAGGTTGGGAATGTTCGGTTGTGACGCCATCTATGTGGCCTTGGCCCAGGATCGAGGTGAGCGCCTGATCAGCCTCGACCGGCGGCAAATCGAGCGGGCCCGCGCGGTGATAGAGGCCCAGGAGCCCTGACATGGAACTTGAATCGCAGACCGACCGGGAGGCCGGCAGGGAGATGTGCGAGGAAGAGGATAGAGCCCATTCGGACCTCTCAGAGCCGCCGGCGTCCACATTCTCTTCCTGACCCGCCAAACATCCCTCAGTGCGCATACCGGCCATGTCCACCTGGACCGCGGTCTCGACCTTGGCCTTGTCCCGCGGCTTGGCCACGCGGGCCGGAACCACGGCGGTTCCGGCATGCACGGCGAAGTCGAGGTAGCTCCGGTTGAGGTCTGGCTCGAGGCCGCGGCTCGTGGCAGCGGTGATGCCGTAGGTCGGCGCGGGCGGCGGGCCCGGGGGCGGCGGGCCGGGGGGGCGGGGGGGGGGGGGGCACCCGCGGGGCGCCGGGGCCCCCCGGCCCCCGGGGGGGGGGGGGGCCCCGCCACGGGGGGGGGGGGGCCGCCCGCCGGGGGGGGGGGGGGGGGGGGGGGGGGGCGGGGGGGGGGGGGGGGGGGGGGGGGGGGGGCCGCCCCCGGGGGGGGGGGGGGGGGGGGGGGGGGGGGGGGGGCCGGGCGGGGGGGCGGGGGGGGGGGGGGGGGGGGGGGGGGGGGGGGGGGGGGGGGGGCGGCGCCCCCCGGGGGGGGGGGCCCCCGGGGGGGGGGGCCGGGGGGGGGGGGGGCCCGGGGGGGGGTTTGGGGGGGGGGGGGGGGGGGGGGGGGGGGGGGGGGGGGGGGGGGGCCCGCCGGATAACCGACGGTTGCCGCTGGTCGGCGCCGGAAGCGAAACTGGTTTTGCCCCGCGTAGCGATGGAAAAAGAGGTCGAGCGCCTCGTCGCCGGAACGGGAGGTCCGGCGGTCATCGTCAACCGCTAGCGGGCGGATCTCAACGGTCATCGAAGTGCTGGCGCATGGCCTCGGTCGGCGCCTGGGGCTGCCGGATGGCCTCCAATACCACCTCTGTGCTCTCTTGGCTCAGGACCATGCGTGCTGGGATCACGACATCGGCCGGCAGCTCTTCGAGCGCGAGAAGATGGTGGGACAAGGCCTGCTCTATCAGGTGCCCCCCAACGCCCGCGCCACCCGCCCCGCCACCGCCCCGTTGTTCACCAGGAGCGCCCGGTTGGCCGCGAGCGTGCGGCCGCCGGAGAGCGCTGCCAGGCGTGAGAGCACCCAGGGCGTCAGCGCCTGGCCCGAGGCGCCGGCCGCCGTCGCCTCCGCCGTGGCCGCCGCCACCCAGGCCTCCACCTCGGCCGCGCCGATGGCCTGCCCCGCCGGCACAGGCACCGCCAGCAGCATGCCCCCCGGCAGACCCAGGGTCCGGGCCATGCGCCAGGCGGCCGCCGCCTGGGCCGGGCCATCCACCCGCGCCGAGATCGGCAGCTCTGTGACCGCCACGTAGAAGGCCGGGAAGCTGTCCGTGCCGTAACCCAGCACCGGCACACCGTAGGTCTCTAGAACCTCCAGGGTGGCCGGCAGGTCCAAGAGGCTCTTGGCGCCGCTGGCCACCACCAGCACGGGCGACTGGGCCAGGGCCGGCAGGTCCGTGGAGACGTCCTGCGGCGCCCCGCGATGCACGCCGCCGATGCCTCCCGTGGCCAGCACCGCGATGCCCGCCTGCGCCGCCGCCCAGATCGTGGCGCTGACCGTCGTCCCGCCGTCGGCACCTGCCAGAGCCGCCAAGGCCAGGTCCCGCCGGCCCAGCTTGCGCGGTGCGCCCGCCTCCGCCAGGGCCGCCAGTTCCGCCTCGTCCAGGCCCACCGTCAGCTGCCCGCCCAGCATGCCGATCACCGCCGGCAGGGCCCCCTCGGCCGCCACCGCCGCGGCCATCGCCCGCAGGGTCTCCAGGCCCAAGGGGTGGGGCAGGCCATGTGTCAGGACCGCCGTCTCCAGGGCCACCACCGGCCCGCCCGCCGCCAGGGCCTCGGCTACCGGGGCGGCCACCGTGAAGGCCGCGGGGACTTGGAAAGCGTTGCTCATGAGGGACCTCAGGCCGCGGCCGGTCGAGGGGCCAGGCCGCCGCGGGCCAGCCAGGCGAAGAGGAGGAGGGAGAGGAGGATGGGATTGAAACTCCTATCCCCCGAGCGTGACGATACGACCGCTCCGCTCAGGCCACTGCCCGGGCATGAGCGATCTCGTGGCGATCGATGGGGCGCACTTCGTCCGCCATCAGGGTCGTCACCGCATAGGTCTCGCCGTCCAGGGTCAGGAACTCGACCTCGAACCCGCGGCCGCCCTCGTGTACCAGCACGATGGTGCCAAGGTCGCCGGCCTCAAGGCCCAAGTCTCTCTGGTCCTTCGCAAGCACCACGCGATCCAACTCTCTGATCATGCTACCTCCGCTTGCCAGGAAACGCGGTGACGAGCCTCGGTACGCCGTCGCCGTTGTCTCCGGCTTCCTCCAGTTCTGCAAGGCCGCCCACACCCGCGGCTTCGTGGACCTCTCCTGGAGCGACGACGCCGACGACTACGTGCTGCGCGCAGCGGAGCCGCAGGGGCGGTAGTGGGCGGGCCGCGGTCGCCTCAATCGAGTCGCCCGATGACCCGCATCGCTTCAGGTCGGCTGATGTCCATGATGGTAAGCGTGGAGACCTTGCCCCAGGCATCGCAGCCGATGAGGTAGAGGCGTCCGGGTACGGTGGCCATGGTCGTCGTCAGCCAGGGTTCATCGCTTTCGGTCGGGATGCTTCCCAGGATTGGGAATTGCGCCGGGATCCCGCGCGTGTCGGACGTTTCGATGGCTCCATCGAACGCCAAGACACGGTCCTGGTGGCATTGCCGCGTGCGGACGAAGTAGGCGCCCTCCGAGGCGGCGAGTCCGCCGATCGTGCAGTAGTCCGCCAGCAGACTCGCGGTCGTGCTCGACGCCAGCAGGCTCGGGCTACCGATCTCCACCGCTGCCGCCTTCAACCTTCCTCCCGTGACCAGAGCCGAGCCGCCGCGCATGGCCATGTACCACGGCCGTTGATCGAGTTCCATGGGGACGGGTGGCCCGACTCGGGGTTGCGAGCGGTCGGCCAGGTCCAACGCGGAGGTGAGCGGGCCATGATCATAGACTTCGGTCACACCCGCGACGACGCCCCTCGTCCCCTGCAGGCGCACGGCCAGCGGCACCATCGCCACCGGAACAAACCCGTGCCTGACCATCGCCTCGGGCCGCCGGGCGTCCACCACGACGAGCCCGGCATCCGCGGGCTCGCTGATGGCATACCTCTCGAAGCCGGCGACATAGATCCAGCCGTCGGCGACCGCCATGGAGAAGCTCATCTCGTGGATGGCCAGGGTGCCCAACCATCGTGGCTTGTCGGGCGATGTCACATCCACCGTCACGAGGTACGTCCCATCGCCCGTGGACTTCTCGCCGATCATCCGGTCGCTGCCCATGACGTAGACAATGTTGCCGCTCACCTCGGCGTGCCATGCCACGACCGAGTCGGGCCAAGTCCAGCGGACGCTCCCCCGCGGCTTGGGCCGGCCCGGGTCCTGCGCATCCACCACGACGAGCTGCACTCCGCCCGCCAGGTAGACGAAGTCACCTGCTGCGGCGACCGTCGTGACCCCCTCGGTCAGCTGCTCGACGAGCGGCGTCGGCCAGGGCGTGGCGGACGGCGAAATCGGCGGGCGCGCGGTGGGAAGGAAAAGCGCCGGCATCGAGAGACGACGAGACGCCTGAATGGCTGGGGAGGCCTCAGGGACCTCGGTGCGGCTGCCTGCCTGAGTTGGATCGGCGGTCGGTTCCTGCTCGGCGCTGCGGGAAAGTGTCTTCGGACTCGTCGACGGTCGTTGCCCAACGGTGACCAGTGCGCCAATTGCTCCGGCCGTGGCGAGGGCGAGTGTGCTGCGCCAGACTCGAATCACTTTAGTCTCCCAGCCGCTCGACGGTGATGTCGTTCATCGGGAAGTCACTCGGGTTGTTTGTCAAGAGCGTTGCTTGGTAATGGCGCGCGGTGGCGGCGATCAGGGTGTCGGCCGTGGGTAGCTTTCTGCTGAACTCGCGCTGGAAGCGGTAACGATAATCCCCGGCGATCATCGCGATCTCACGCGAGGTTTCCCAGCAAGGCAGCTGGCGGATGAATCGATCCATCGTTGGATCTTCCCCCAACATAGCTCCAGCGTAGTACTCCGCCACGGAGATCGGGGAAGTGCTCAAATCGTTCCCGGCGCGAAGGAGCGCCAACACGCGGGTCATGACGGCTTCCCGTTGTTTGGCGAAGTCGATCAGCACCGTGGTGTCTAGAAGATACAGGCTCATGGCGCCTGGGTCTGGGTCTCCCGCAATGCGTCGAGGGCCTCCTGGCGGGCCAGGTCTTCCTGGCGTAGGTCATGCACCCACCGGGCGGCTGACTCGCTCGTCGCCCATTCCACGGGGATGTCGCCGGTTCTGCGGCTGCCAGCCACCAGCTCCGCGGCTTCCAGAAGCTCCAAACGAGCGATCTCGCGCTGGGCGAGGTCAACGATGAACTTGCTGCGCTGACGGTGACCGATGCGCGTGTCGATCTTCCTCAGGAGATCGGTCGGCATGATCACATGCGTTCTGGTTTCAGCTACTTCCATGACAATTCCTCCACGTGCGTACAATTTCACGTAGTATATCACACGGCAATGGGCTCAACTATTGCCACCCGCTTGACGCCCCGTCTGAGTTCAACCTCTGCTCGCCCCCACGTCTCGCTCCAAGCCGCCCGGGGCGCGCATGACCAGCACCGGCCGATCCAGGGTGGCCAGGATCTCGTGCGCCAGGTCGCTGAGGAGGATGCGCCGCCAGCCGGAGCCGCGATGAGGTCCGCGGCCTGCCGCAGCGTCCCGCCCTGGCCAGCGGCCTGGTGCTGGGCCTGGCCATCCTGCTGGGGGGCCTGACCGCCCGCTCCCTGCCGCCGGGCCGGGGCTGGCCGCAGGCACTGCTGCCGCTGGGGACAGGGATGCTCCTGCTGCTGGCGATCGGCCTGGGCCGCCCCGGTCGCGGATGATCCGAGCCGGCCTTCAAGCCGCTGCGCTGGTCCTCCCGGCGGGGCCTGCAGCGGGCCTTCATCCTCCCGTATCGCCTCGGCTCCCTACTCATGACCACCCTCCGCAACCTGACCGCCGGCCGCCTGGGCTACGCTGCGACCTACGCGCGGGGCTGTGCGACGGGGTGTGGGGGAAGGACGGGTCGCAGGACAGCCCGAAGCAGTGCGCTTAGGAGGGGTCTGGATCGGTAGAGACGGGCTCGGTAGACGCAGCAGCCCCGGACGCGGCGGCGGGGGGCGGGCCACCGGCCGCCTGCTCCATCTTCTGCAAGCGCCTCCCAAGGTGACCCAGGGCATCCATGCACTCAGCAAAGCCCTGGATCATGGCTTCGTGGTTGGTTTGCACCTGGTGGCGGATGGCTTTCACCTGATTGACGATCCAGAACGGCAGAAACAGGATGAGCGCGTAGAGCACGAAAACCGAAATCTCGAAGATCGGCACGCGAAGTTCACCTTTCGATTCACCTCTGCACCATGGCAAGAAGCCAGGGATCGTCGGCCTCTCCGTGGGGCGAGACGGCCCTGTAGGGGCCTCGCATCATACGATACTACGTGGGCGGGAATAGGAATTTCAATCCCAGCCGCCGGAGTCTACACCCTCGCCCTGACCCGCGCAATCACCCCCCAGCAGCCCCGCCCCCCGCCCCAATCCGAGCGCTAAGCTGTGCCCCTGCGGCCCCCTCAGCCGCCTTGGTCGCTGTCCCGAGCCGCACCACGGCGCCTCGGTCAGCCCCAGACGCCTCGCGGACCGTCTCTGCCGTGCCCACCACGCAAGCGCCAACGCCGACGGCCTGTCGAGCGGCGGTCTGGCGGCGGTCTGCCTCCTTCCTCTTGCTGTATACGGCGGTCTCAGTCACGCCGCCGCTGCGGCGGCGTCGTCCGCCGGCGGCCCTGTGGCCCACGGTCCGGCGCGAGCGTCGCGACCCTTGGTCCGCAGGTGCTTCAGGATCTTGTAGATCACCTTCGGCTCCTGGATCAGCGCGATCATCCGCATCGTGCCTGCGCACTTTGGGCATACGAGCGGGTCGACCTCGTAGATACTCGTGTCGAGGATGCCGATCGAGGGTGAAGCGGGGTCCGCAGCGGCGAACGGAGCGTTCACTTCGCTGCAAACACATGCATCGCCCGGTCGAGGATCCCGTCGCCCTGGGCGATCAACGCGGCTCCGTCGGGCGCGAAGATAGGCTGGACAACATGTTCGAGGCGAGCCAACTGCTCACCGCTGTCGACGTCATACACCTGCACTCGCCCTGGAAATTGGCCCTGATTGTTGTATCTGAGCCTGTAGCCCACAGCCAGGAGGGCGCCGTCCGGGCTCCACGACAGGCCGGCCAGGTCCATGTCCGGATAACCGGGAAGGGAGCGGGGCTTGTCGACGCCATCCCACAATTGGACGTCGACGCGCGGTTCTTTGAAGCCGCTCGGCAGGCCCATGGCCAGCAGGCTCCCGGTCGGCGACCACTTCATCTCGTAGCCATAGGTGTGGTTATGAGTCTGTAGGATGCCCTTGCGGTTGTTCTTCTGCCACACGACGGTAGTAAAGGGCTGCAAGAAGGATCCGGTCGGATCGCCATCAAAGTCCGTCGGCTCCTCGACGATGGCCGCCAATACCCCGTCGCTCCGATACATGAGCTGTTGTATCGTGCCTTCCACGCCGGTGGTCAGGGCTCGTCGCAATTGGCCCGTGAAAGCATCACGCTCCGCGACGCTGTCTCTGTCGCCGGCGCCGACCGCGACGAGCTTGCCATCCGGATGGGCCGCGAGCACTGTCTGGTCCCAGGCGACCCGATCCTCTGGGTTCAACAGGCTGCCGCTGGCGACGTCATAGATCTGATAGGTCCCCGACCAGCGCCGGGTGGCGTACAACACCTGACCGCCGGCGGCGAAGAGCGTGCTGACGACCGGCTCACCGCCGCGATGCTCCCGCACCACCTCTCCACTCATGAGGCTCCGCACAAGAATCGTGCCGAGAATCGGGTGGTTGGACGAAACGATGAGCGCGCCGTCGGGGCTGATCGCTGGGCTCGATCCCCACCCAAGGCCAGGAATCCGGGAGAGCACGAAGCCGCTGGGAAAGGCGCGGACCACCAAGCCATCGGCGACCGACGTCACGAGACGAGCGCCATCGCCAGTGAATCCCAGCACGGACTCGCCTTCCATCGGGGCGGCTCGAAGGGGGCGACCTCTTTGATGCGAGCGGCATTCCCCGGGTTGATGGCCCGAGAGGAGACGACCGGCGTCGCCAGGGGCGTGCCGACGACGATGGGCTGCCCGTGCGGCGTGGCGTCGATCGGGGGAAGGCGGGTTGAAGTCGGCGGGTGGCCAGTCCGCGTCGGCTCGGCCTGCCGAGTTGCGGTCGCCGACGGCCCAGGTGGCGTGGGTGTCAACGTCGCTGTTGCGTTCAAGGTGGCATCGGGAGCCGCGGTCAGGCTATCCCGTGACCAGTTGCCGACCATAGGGAGATGAATGGGTGGCCCCGCCGCAAAGAGGCTGGGCGCCGCAGGGGAGACCTGGCGGCGGAGAGCGGAGCCCGAAGGGTCCACGCCCATCATGACGGCCAACGCCAATCCGAGGGCCGTCATGACCCAACGGGCCTGGGGATGTAGTCTCATGGCCCTCTCCAAGAGTCAGGCACGCTCATCTCGGCACGCTCCGTTCGGCTCAGATGGACAGCTCCGGATGTTGAGGCAAGCCTACCACACGCCGGGCTTCCGGCTCGGTCCTTGGGTCAGCCCGCTCCGCGCAGCCACCCCACCGCCTCGTCCCGGTTTGCGAACAGCCCGAGCTGATCCCCCCGCCGCTCCTCGATCATGAGCTCGCCGAAGCGGCCGCCCGGCTCCGCCGCGCCCACGATGGCCAGGCGGATGCGATAGTTGCGCAGCTTCTGCAGGATGGCCCCCGCCACGCCCGTGCTCAGGTCGAAAAAGCCGTGCGGCAGGGGATAGCAATTTCAATCCCAGCCCCCGGAGTCTACACCCTCATCCCTGACCCGCGCAACCACCCCCCAGCACGCCCCGCCCCCCGCTCGCCGCCCCATCCCGCGCGCTCAGCTGCGCCCCAGCGGCCCCCGCCGTCGCCTTGGGCGCTGTGCCGAGCCGCACCACGGCGCATCTGTCGGCCCCGGACGCCTCGCGGACGGTCTCTGCCGTGCCCACCACGCAAGCACCAACGCCGCCGGCCTGTCGAGCGGCGGTCGCGAGCGGCGGTCTGCGTCCTTCCTCATCGCTGTGTTCGGCGGTCACGCCGCCGCTGCGGCGGCTGCGTCCGCCGGCGGCCCCGTGGCCCATGGTCCGGCGCGGGCGTCGCGGCCCTTGGTCCGCAGGTGCTTCAGGATCTTGTCGACTACCTTCGGCTCCTGGATCAGCGCGATCATCCGCATCGTGCCTCCGCACTTCGGGCATACGAGCGGGTCGACCTCGTAGATCCGCCGGATCAGCACGGCCCAGCGACGCGCGTCGGCGCGGGAGACGTTCGCTGGCTCGACGGTGGCCGCCTCGGCGAGGGCTGGCTCGAGGCCGCGGCTCGTGGCAGCGTCGATCTCGGCCGCCGCAGGCTCAGCCTCCGGTGCCCGGGCTGCCTTGCGTCGCTCGCCGCGCGCGCGGTTGGCGTAGTAACCGTAGTAGCGCTGTAGCACCTGGCCCTTGTCGGGGATGTGGGCCACCAGCCGCGCGATGAAGTCCGTCACCTCGAAGGTGTGCCGGCCGGCCGTCGGGCCGTCGGCCTTGTCCGACGTGTAGGTGACCGTGCCGGTCTCCGCGTCGTATTCGAGCCGCTCCAACGACACCGGACAACGGGCACAGTAGCGCGCCAGGCGCTCGTGGGCCGCGGCGTCGTCCTGGTCCAGCCACACCCCGTCGTGGACGCTGAAGCCCGCATGCGGCCAGGCAAGCATGCTCTCCGCCACCTCCGGCTCGAGCAGCTCGCGCTCGACGAACAGACGCAGTACGTGCCGCCGGAATGCCTCCGTCAGCGCGTCCGTAGTGTGCGCCGGCAGGGGCACGAAGCTGCCGTCAGGCCGGAAGCCGCCGTCGGTGACCAGGGCGTGGATGTGCGGCTGCCAGTTCAGAAGCGAGCCGTGGGTCTCGATGCACAGGGCGATGCCTACTGACAGCGCCGGCTCGTTCAGGGTCGCGCGTACGAAGTCTGTCGCCGTGCGCGCCGCGATACGCGCCAGGTCGCCGAGCAGCTTGCGTCGCCACTGGAAGTACGGCCGCAAACGCTTGGGCAGCACAAACACCATCTGCCGGTGCGCCACCGGGGCGGGCAGTCGTTTCTACCTCATTACTTGCGCCGGGCTGTACTAGTCCTGAACGCCTCGCCTGGCTGGGCATGGGCGGCAGCGTGGTCACGAACGAAGCCTGACGCGGGCTCAAGACCGATGATCCCCTGTGTTGCTTCTTCGGTCAGGTTGTTGTCGCGGTCGATGGACTCCGTGGAGACGGCGCGGGCGTCGCGGCCCTTGGTCCGTAGGTGCTACTCGCACAGACCATCAGATTTGAGCCTCATCGTCTGCGGGGTACCAGAGGCAACAGGAGCGTCTTCCCATGTGTTGGGGTAGCGCTGGGCTTTGGGGCGGTGGTGGGCGATGTGGTGGCGCTGGGCTTTGGGGTGACGGTAGGCGGTGGGGTGTCAGTGGGCAATGGGGTGGCAGTGGGCGGAGGGGGGTAGGCCCCTGATTCGGGTGTTGGGGAAGGGTCAGGACCCCGCGTCGGTAGCGGAGCACCGCCAGGTCGGATGTCTCCCCAGATCTCTACCTGCGGCTGAGGTGCGTGACTGAGGTAGAGATGCCCCTGCTGGGCGGCCAAGCTGCTGACGCCAGGTAGGTTGAGCGCGGCAAGATCAGACATGCGACCGTTCGTATCCAGGTTCAGTCGCCAAATGGCATTGACCACGACAGCGTAGATGTAAGGTTGATCTGTTTCCAAGCCCAACACCGGCTCCGGCAAGGCGATGCGATCCACGACCGAGATCGCGCCGCTCGCGTCTGACCTCAAGCTGATGACCTCGGCCCCTATGGCGACCACTGCTATCCGGCCCTGAGTCACGCTGTGCTGGATCGGACCCGGCAGGCCCGACAGCGGGCCGAGCGGCTGCGGCAGCTCAGGTGTTGCGACATTGATGGCGTAGGGTTCCCCTTGCCCAGGATATGCCAGGAGGTGGTCTCCAAAAACAACGAGCTGACTTAGATCTGGGCCCGAGAGGCCGGCCATCCGCCGGATGGCGGCTTGTCGCGGAGGCGTGTCTGGGCCTCTGTCCTCCAAGACCAACAGCGTCCCATCGCGAGACAGCGCGAAGACATGGGATCCCAACGCGGTCACGGCGGCGAAGTCCACGGCCTCGGAACGAGCAGGGCAGCGGCCGCCAAGCCCGCACCAGCGCTGGATCGGTATCGGCGCCGAACCGTCGCTCAGCTTGTAGCCACGAAGCTCGGGGCCAGTCACCTTGAAGGCCGTGTTGACGCCTTTGGCCCTTGACACGGTCGCCGCGGTCAGACCCAAGCCGTTGAGTGCCCCTTGTCGACGCGGCAAGCGAGGATCCGACAGGTCAAAGGACCAGCGACTGGTGAGCAGGCGCCCAGCCACTTGAGCCAAGGGGCCCTCAAGCCGATCTGTCCAGGGACTCCAGCCCGGAAGGCGGACGGCGTCCGCCGCGGCATCGGCGGCGAAGAGCGCCAGATCTTCGTCTGCACCCAAGGCCGCCCATCGCCGCTCATCGACGACTGTGAGCCGCGGAGCGATGTCCTCCGTGAGCACGGGCTGCAGGAGTTGTGGTCGCCGCGGATTGGCCAGGCTCAGTCGCGTCACCCAGCCACCACCCCGGTCGACCAGGAGCTCCCTCCCCGCGACCAGCACCCGGCGCAGCGCGCCCGCGTTCTCCAGAGGAACATCGCCCAGATCTTCGACCCGCGTGATTTCCCGGGGAGCACCCGTCGACCAATCCACCACATCCATCTCCAGGCCCGGCTCGCCATTCGGTGATCGCGAGGTTTGCCTCAGCACATAGGCTACATCGCCGCTAACCGCCAACGCGGAAAGGGGGACACCAGTCCAGCGATAGGGCTCCTGCCCCGGCCCGGGCGCCGCTGCAAGGTCCAGGACGAGGGTGGCGCCGTCATCTGCGGCAAGCCACAGCTTGCCTGAGGCAATCAGGGGTGTGACGCCGAGGTCCAAGCCTTGCACCCACGTGTCGAAACGCCTGCTCTGGTCCTTCAGGTCTACGATACGCACCACGTTGGAATTGGCGCTTCGATCGACGGCGATGATGAAGGCCGCCAAACCCTCCCCAAGCGCGATCTGGTGGCCGGAATCGACGACCCCGTAGCGAATGAACAATCGGCCATTGCTGTCCTGGCGCAGCAGCCTGACCTCATCGGTCTGTACGAACAAACGATCAGCCTGCGTTAGCATGCGGCGGCTCGACCAGGTGCGTTCCAATCCGGTGCTCATCCGCCGCGAGTTGTACTGCAAATAGGTCAAGCGCCAGGGCCCACCATCGCCGGTGGCTACCAAACGCTGAAGCTTGTCCCCGCAACTGAGCACCAAATGCTGACCCAAAGCGGTCACGTCGGTGCACCTTGAAGCATACCGAATCGGCTCGGCCCCCAGAATCCTGTGGTCAAGGCTGGTGTGGCTGGTTTGCCCTCGCGACCGCTGGCAATGGATCTCCGGGCTGTCCTCCTCTTTCACATAGCAGAAGCCGCGTGGCCCAGACCAGTTGGCTGTCAACGGTAGACTTTGCCTGGCCAGCTCGACCAGCCCTCCCGGACCGCCGGGGATGAGGCGAACCAGGGTGTCGCTCAGGGCGCCCGATGGCCCCCAACTGATGTAGCGTACGAGCAGTTCGCCGTCCATCCCAAAGCGAGCCCAGTCTGCAATGTAGTCGCCGTCCCAGCTTCCACGCTTGACCAGCGAGGGCAGCGCAGAGATCTCATAGACAGACACATTGTGGCCGTAAAGGACCAGGAGTCCACCATCCAGAATTCCCATGGCCCAACCTGGATGCTCAGACTCTACACGCAGCTGAACTGGATCTGCCGTGTCCATCAGGCGCCAGCCCGTCCACGTCGAGCCATCCCGGTCTTGAGCGAAGTTCATGGCCAATTTGCCGTTCGCAGCCATCAGGTCGCTGATCCACGCCACCTTCAGGTCCCTGCTCATGGCCAGGCGCGGTGCGCCGCCACCGGCCCCCGTGATCGTCGCCAACCAGCCCTTCGACGAGGCGTCGTTCTTGGCTGCGCCCGCGAGGAAGAGTGCATCTCCCTCCATCGCCATCGTCTTGGTCACCATCGGCCGGTCCAGGGCAGTAGACCTTGCACTCCCGCCAAACTGGGTCAGGTCCACGAGGCGCAATCGCGATCCGGACACCAGGATTGCCGTCGTTCCGGAAAGACCCAGCAACAGCCACTTGGCCTGATCCTGCTCAAGGGTGATGGTACCCAGCAGGATGGCTTTCGGCTCTTCGAGGCGGTAGACCCAAATCCGCCCATCCGAGTGCACCGCCGCCCGCTCAAGATCATGGGCAACCGAGGTCGCAGCCGTCGTGAGGCCAAGTGTTCCTACCAGGTCTGCCTGCAAATAGGTGGCCGGGAGAGATCGCTCCGTCGGCAGACGCAAGGCAGATGAGCTCGGGGCGGGGAGGTCAGTGGGCGTTACCGTCGTCGTCGGAAGGGCTGTCGACGTCCGCGCGGGTGTGGGCGGGGTCCACGGCCTGGAGGTAGGTGTCAGCGTGCGGGTATGGGTTGGCGATGGGCCCGTGGCAACCCCGGTCGGCGTGGGGGTCGCCCTGGGTGTCTCAGGATCCCCCCCCGGGGTCATGGCGGGAGTCGGCGTTGCCAGGGCGGTCGGCGTCAGCGGGGCGTAGAACTGAGGACATCCGACGTTGAAGTAGTATTCAGCCCTGGTATTGCCATGATGCCAACCATGTGCGTTTGTGACGCGCACGTTGGGGTCGGACCCCGGGCACAAGATCCATCCCGATGGAGGTGCATCCAGCGCGATTACATAGTACTCACCATCGGGGGGCGGCGGCATGTAGATCTCGCCCATCTGAGTGCCCGTTCCAAAGATCCACGTCTGCACGGTTGCCAATCGCTCTCCCTGGGGAGAGTAGATCCCGACGCTGAAGCTCCCGGGACTCCGCCATGGTTCGGGCATGTCTTCATCCGGGTCAGCGCCACGATCAAGATCACAGCCCGGACAGACGGGGTCTGGCCCTCCGACAACATCGGTGTAGCCGAAGACCTCGAACCGGATCATGTCTTGTTCCGGCGAAGCCGTCCTCAGCCGTGGACCCGCGGCCGTGTAGCCCAGAATCCCGGCCGTACCAAGGGCGCCGAGCAATCCGAAGGCGAGTACGAGGATTGACCCTCCAAGTCGATAGGATCGCCGTCTTGTCATGGGACACCTCTCTCGGATGTCTTAGGCGGTCAACGAGGCATCTTGGCCATGCCAATTTCGTCCGCTGCAATCGACGCGTCGGCGCGGAGAGCCGTCGCCGACATCACATGTTCCGCCGGTACTGCCCCCCACCTCGTACAAGGTGCGGCGGGGATAGGAATTTCAATCCCAGCCGCCGGAGTCTACACCCTCGCCCTGACCCGCGCAATCACCCCCCAGCAGCCCTGCCCCCCGCCCCAATCCGAGCGCTCAGCGGTGCCCCTGCGGACCCCTCAGCCGCCTTGGTCGCCGTCCCGAGCCGCACCACGGCGCCTCGGTCAGCCCCAGACGCCTCGCGGACCGTCTCCGCCGTGCCCACCACGCAAGCGCCAACGCCGCCGGCCTGTCGAGCGGCGGTCGCGAGCGGCGGTCTGGCGGCGGTCTGCCTCCTTCCTCTTGCTGTATGCGGCGGTCACAGTCACGCCGCCTCTGCGGCGGCTGCGTCCGCCGGCGGTGACAGCCCCGTGGCCCACGGTCCGGCGCGGGCGTCGCGGCCCTTGGTCCGCAGGTGCTTCAGGATCTTGTCGATCACCTTCGGCTCCTGGATCAGCGCGATCATCCGCATCGTGCCTCCGCACTTCGGGCATACGAGCGGGTCGACCTCGTAGATCCGCCGGATCAGCACGGCCCAGCGGCGCGCGTCGGCGCGGGAGAAGTTCGCAGGCTCGACGGTGGCCGCCTCGGCGAGGGCTGGCTCGAAGCCGCGGCTCGTGGCAGCGTCGATCTCGGCCGCCACAGGCTCAGCCTCGGGCGCCCAGGCTGCCTTGCGTCGCTCGCCGCGCGCGCGGTTGGCGTAGTAACCGTAGTACCGCTGTAGCACCTGGTCCTTGTCGGGGATGTGGGCCACCAGCCGCGCGATGAAGTCCGTCACCTCGAAGGAGTGCCGGCCGGCCGTCGGGCCGTCGGCCTTGTCCGACGTGTAGGTGACCGTGCCGGTCTCTGCGTCGTATTCGAGCCGCTCCAACGACACCGGACAACGGGCACAGGTGCGCGCCAGGCGCTCGTGGGCCGCGGCGTCGTCCTGGTCCAGCCACACCCCGTCGTGGACGCTGAAGCCCGCATGCGGCCAGGCAAGCATGCTCTCCGCCACCTCCGGCTCGAGCAGCTCGCGCTCGACGAAGAGGCACAGGTCGTGCCGCCGGAATGCCTCCGTCAGCGCGTCCGTTGCGTGCGCCGGCAGCCGCACGAAGCTGCCGTCGGGCCGGAAGCCGCCGTCGGTGACCAGGGCGTGGATGTGCGGCTGCCAGTTCAGGAGCGAGCCGTGGGTCTGGATGCACAGGGCGATGCCTACTGACAGCTCCGGCTCGTTCAGGGTCGCGCGTACGAAGTCCGTCGCCGTGCGCGCCGCGATACGCACCAGGTCGCCGAGCAGCTTGTGTTCAGGTCCCAGCGCAAGGGGGTTGGCGCCACGCTTGCGCCACGTTTGAGTCAGGCGCCCGAATGGGGGAAGCGGAAGGTCTGCCCTTGCCCCCCTCGCCGTCCCGAGACTACACTGTAGCCACACAGTCGCGATACTCGCGGCGCAGAGACCAAGCATGTGCAGGAGGGCCGATCATGGAACGGGTGGGCGTGCGCGAACTGAAGAACCGGGCCACGCAGATCGTCCGCGCCGTGCGGGAGGATCACGCGGAGTACTTGGTGACCGTCGATGGCGAGCCGGTGGCGGTGCTGCGGCCGTGTGAGGAGCGGGACCTGCTGGCTGACAAGACGGCCGAGTACCAGGCGAGCCTCCAGCGCATCAAGGCCATCGCCGCCGAGATCGGCGCCGCCTGGCGTTCGCCCAAGGGGGCGGTGGAACTGCTCATGGACATGCGGGCGGAAGAACATGGTGGTTGACGCCAGCGTCATTGTGGCGATGTATCGGCCCGATGAAGTCGGACACCAGCGGGCATTGGACTGGTTCGGGTCCTTCGGTCCCGAGTCGGAGCCTATCTTGGCACCCAGTCTGCTGATCAGCGAAGTGGCGTCAGGACTGCAGCGAGCTTTCGATGATCCGGACCTGGTCCTTCGTGCCGTCTCCTCGCTGCTCGCCGATCCCCGACTCCGGTTGGTGCCGGTGGGCAACACCCTGGCCTTTCACGCTGCCGATGTCGCCGCCAGGTTGGGAATGTTCGGTTGTGACGCCATCTATGTGGCCTTGGCCCAGGATCGAGGTGAGCGCCTGATCAGCCTCGACCGGCGGCAGATCGAGCGGGCCCGTGCGGTGATAGAGGCCCAGGAGCCCTGATCATGGAACCTGAATCGCAGATCGACCGGGAGGCCGGCAGGGAGATGTGCGAGGAAGAGGATAGAGCCCATTGGGACCTCTCAGAGCCGCCGGCGTCCACATTCTCTTTCTGACCCGCCAAACATCCCTCAGTGCGCATACCGGCCATGTCCACCTGGACCGCGGTCTCGACCTTGGCCTTGTCCCGCGGCTTGGCCACGCGGGCCGGAACCACGGCGGTTCCGGCATGCACGGCGAAGTCGAGGTAGCTCCTGTTGAGGTCTGGCTCGAGGCCGCGGCTCGTGGCAGCGGTGATGCCGTAGGTCGGCGCGGGCGGCATAACCGACGGTTGGCGCTGGTCGGCGCCGGAAGCGAAACTGGTTTTGCCCCGCGTAGCGATGGAAAAAGAGGTCGAGCGCCTCGTCGCCGGAACGGGAGGTCCGGCGGTCATCGTCAACCGCTAGCGAGCGGATCTCAACGGTCATCGAAGAGTCGGCGCATGGCCTCGGTCGGCGCCTGGGGCTGCCGGATGGCCTCCAATACCACCTCTGTGCTCTCTTGGCTCAGGACCATGCGTGCTGGGATCACGACATCGGCCGGCAGCTCTTCGAGCGCGAGAAGATGGTGGGACAAGGCCTGCTCTATCAGGTGCCCCCCAACGCCCGCGCCACCCGCCCCGCCACCGCCCCGTTGTTCACCAGAAGCGCCCGGTTGGCCGCGAGGGTGCGGCCGCCGGAGAGAGCTGCCAGGCGTGAGAGCACCCAGGGCGTCAGCGCCTGGCCCGAGGCGCCGGCCGCCGTCGCCTCCGCCGTGGCCGCCGCCACCCAGGCCTCCACCTCGGCCGCGCCGATGGCCTGCTCCGCCGGCACCGGCACCGCCAGCAGCATGCCCCCCGGCAGACCCAGGGTCCGGGCCATGCGCCAGGCGGCCGCCGCCTGGGCCGGGCCATCCACCCGCGCCGTGATCGGCAGCTCCGTGACCGCCACGTAGAAGGCCGGGAAGCTGTCCGTGCCGTAACCCAGCACCGGCACGCCGTAGGTCTCCAGAACCTCCAGGGTGGCCGGCAGGTCCAAGAGGCTCTTGGCGCCGCTGGCCACCACCAGCACGGGCGACTGGGCCAGGGCCGGCAGGTCCGTGGAGACGTCCTGCGGCGCCCCGCGATGCACGCCGCCGATGCCTCCTGTGGCCAGCACCGCGATGCCCGCCTGCGCCGCGGCCCAGAGCGTGGCGCTGACCGTCGTCCCGCCGTCGGCACCTGCCAGAGCCGCCAGGGCCAAGTCCCGCCGGCCCAGCTTGCGCGGTGCGCCCGCCTCCGCCAGGGCCGCCAGCTCCGCCTCGTCCAGGCCCACCGTCAGCTGCCCGCCCAGCATGCCGATCACCGCCGGCAGGGCCCCCTCGGCCGCCACCGCCGCGGCCATCGCCCGCAGGGTCTCCAGGCCCAAGGGGTGGGGCAGGCCATGTGTCAGGACCGCCGTCTCCAGGGCCACCACCGGCCCGCCCGCCGCCAGGGCCTCGGCTACCGGGGCGGCCACCGTGAAGGCCGCGGGGACTTGGAAAGCGTTGCTCATGAGGGACCTCCGGCCGCGGCCGGTCGAGGGGCCAGGCCGCCGCGGGCCAGCCAGGCGAAGAGGAGGAGGGAGAGGAGGATGGCGCGCAGAGCCTCGGTGGGCAGCAAGGCAGGCGCCGACCCGCCGGGGTGATCGGCGCGGTCGGCCTGTTTGGCTGTGGCGGAGCCCGGGGCCCGCCCTCCGTGGCTGGCGGGCATGGGGCAGCACCATAGGGGCGGAGGAGTGGGCTTGTCAAGGTGGGAGGGGGACACTGCAGCATGCGTACCGAGACCCATGACCACCCGGCGACCCAAGCGCTTGGCGTGAACACCGCACGAACGCCCAGCAGGCGTCTTCGGGCTCCGGGCTATCGGCCGCTCACCGAGCTTCGCTCTCCGCATGGGATGCGATGGCCTCAGCCACAGCCCTCCTGCCGTACCTCGCCTCGTGCGACGATGGGTTCGCTGCGTCTACTCGTTGGGGGGCTCCGGCGACTTGGATTGAAATTCCTATCCCCGCGGCCGGACCGGAGCGGATGCCGGCGAGTGTTACAATGCGCGGCCTCTGGCCTGCGCGACCATTGAGGCCACTCAGTTACTTTGCCGAGCCCTGTCTCGGCCGCCCAGAGATCGAGGAAGAACTACCATGCGAGCACGGTCCGCCGGTAAAAACGATTCGTGGCGACTTCGTCTCCTGGGCTTGGTGATGGTCATCGTCGGGGCGCCGAGCCTTGCGGCCGGTTGCCTGGGGATGGTGGAGGACCTGGAGGAGGCGCCGCCCCCAGAGTCCGTGCTGCCCGCCCAGGTCGGCACGCCGGCCGTCGGCGCGGCGACCCAGTCACCTGTCGCCTTGCGAATCGACGCTGAGGTTGTCACGGAGCGCCAGCTGAACTATGAGCTGGAGCAGGAGCTCGAATCCAATCCGTCAATGGGAAGGCGTGCGGCTTGCGAACGTGCCGTCGACATCGTGATTGAGATGGTCCTCATCAACATCGACCGCGACCGTTCCAAGGGCCGCGTGACCGATGCGACCATGACCGCTGCCGCCTGGGGACATGCTACGTTCATCGCCGAGATCCCTCCTGAAGCGGCGACAGAGTTTGCCCAAAGCGGCGAGGTGATCCCGACCATCGAACCTGACCTTCTAAGAATGGCGCTGGAGGTGGTTGCGCACGAGGACAAGACGCGAGCAGGCGCCGAGACGCCCTCGCCGGAGGAGATCGCGGAGGCCATGAAGGATGATTCCCTTAGCGTCCCGAGGGAAACGGCGGAAGCCCGAGCGAGAGAAGCGTTGCTGGACGTAAGGCAAGACGCGGCGCAGAAGGACTACCTGAAACAGCTTCGCGAACAGGCGAACATCGAGGTCCTTGTGGATTGCGCGACGTTCTGATCCGACCGGGTCAGCCCGGATCGCGCTTCGGCGTTGCCTCCCGTCGACTATCCTGGCCGACCTGGGCAACCGCTCGGGGGAGATAGGAGTTTCAATCCCAGCCGCCGGAGCCTATACCCTCGCCCTGACCCACGCAAACACCCCCCCAAGCACGCCCCAAGCACGCCCCGCCCCCCGCTCGCCGCCCTATCCCGCGCGCTCAGCTGTGGCCCACGGTCCGGCGCGGGCGTCGCGTCCCTTGGTCCGCAGGTGCTTCAGGATCTTGTCGATCACCTTCGGCTCCTGGATCAGCGCAATCACCCGCATCGTGCCTCCGCACTTCGGGCATACGAGCGGGTCGACCTCGTAGATCCGCGTGATCAGCACGGCCCAGCGGCGCGCGTCGGCGCGGGAGAAGTTAGCGGGCTCGACGGTGGCCGCCTCGGCGAGGGCTGGCTCGAAGCTGCGGCTCGTGGCAGCGTCGATCTCGGCCGCCACAGGCTCAGCCTCGGGCGCCCGGGCTGCCTTGCGTCGCTCGGCCGAGCTGGAGGCCGGTCACGCCGGGCGTCTCGAGGACGAACTCGGTGACCTGCTTTTCTCCGTGGTCAATCTCGCCCGCAAGCTGCACCTCGACGCCGAGACAGCCTTGCATCGCGCCACCGCGAAGTTCAGCAAACGCTTCCGGGCCGTGGAACGGCTGGCCCGTGAGCGGCAACTCACCCTGGAAAAAGCTCTCGCTGCCCGAGCTCGATGCGCTGTGGGACGAGGTCAAGTCCGGCGCGCAGGGGTTGCGCTAGCGTCAGGCCCAATACCAAACGGTCACCACCCCATTAGCCTGATCCGCTGAATGCGAGATGCTGATCAGCCGCTCTCGATCGAGGGTGCTTGCGAATGCTGCGGCGTCTTCGAAGAGCGAGTTCCACGTGGCGAATCGCCCGCGAAAAGTGCGAAAAGTGACACATGGGTTGGCACCCTCGTCACTCCCTGAGGGACGAGCAAAACCGCAACGAGGACAATCCGCCACCGGAGTCTCGTTGTTGCTGCCGCAGTTCGTGCATGTCCACATCATGATCATCCCGCCTTGATCGCGAGCAGCTCCGCGACCTGGCCGGCGACGTCGCCGGTGCGCATCAGGGTTTCACCTACCAGGATCGCCTGGCAGCCCGCGTCGAAAACCCGCTGCGCATCCGCGGGGGGATAGGAATTTCAATCCCAGCCGCCGGAGTCTACACCCTCGCCCTGACCCGCGCAAACACCCCCCAAGCACGCCCCAAGCCCACCCCGCCCCCCGCTCGCCACCCCATCCCGCGCGCTCAGCTGCGCCCCTGCGGCCCCCGCAGCCGCCTTGGTCGCCATCTCGAGCCGCACCACGGCGCCTCTGTCAGCCCCAGACGCCTCGCGGACCGTCTCCGACGTGCCCACCACGCAAGCGCCAACGCCGCCGGCCTGTCGAGCGGCGGTCGCGAGCGGCGGTCTGGCGGCGGTCTGCCTCCTTCCTCTTGCTGTGTGCGGCCGCCTTCCTCCCGCTTTGAGCGGCGGTCACGCCGCCTCTGCGGCGGCGTCCGCCGGCGGTGACAGCCCTGTGGCCCACGGTCCGGCGCGGGCGTCGCGGCCCTTGGTCCGCAGGTGCTTCAGGATCTTGTCGATCACCTTCGGCTCCTGGATCAGCACGATCATCCGCATCGTGCCTGCGCACTCCGGGCATATGAGCGGGTCGACCTCGTAGATCCGCCGGATCAGCACGGCCCAGCGGCGCGCGTCGGCGCGTCAAGCTAGCCGTCGGGCTGGACGCTTCCTGCGGTCGTGTGGCGGGGTCGTCGCATCCGGATACCAGGGCAAGGCAAGTCACAACCAGGAGCGCGCTACTGCGAATTGGTTGGATTCGGTACTTCGGTGTCTCCTGTCGGCGATACGAAGCCCGGGACCTTGCTCGGCGCCCATGTATCGATGGCGGGCTGATGGGTCGTGCAATCGACCAGGACTTCCACCGTAGCACTGGCCTTCAGTTGGGCAACGTAGGTGTCCATGGCCTGATCCCTCCGAGCCTTCAGCAACCGCTCTTCGACCCCCTGCAGGTAATCCCGCTGATCGACACGTGAGAGCACCAAGACTACTGCACCCGAACCATCAGGTCGCTCGAATGGGGCCATCGCCCCAGGTGTCCAGCCATCCTCTATCGCCCTCACGGCGTAGTCAGGGATGTCCTCAGGCAGGGGGGCCCCGTACTCGTGCTCATACACTTCAGCTGCATCGAGAGACGATGAAAGGTGCCGCGCTGCTTGTGCGCGTTCGAGGAATCGACCTCCAAGTTCTCCCTCTTCTAGCTCGGAACCGTCTGTCGTCAGATCTTCCCAAATCGCTTTCAGTTCCACCGAGCTCTCGTAGTCGATCCTAGCCAGTGATATGAAGAGGGGGCCCGTCAGCCCATTGAGGGCGATTTCCCGCTCGATCTCGTCATGCGACGGAGTTGGAGCCTTCGCATACACTGAATCCTGGAACGCCGCGTCCTTCATGGCGAGTCGAGCAATGTAGGTCAGCTCGTCGACGTCGGGGGTTCCGAACTCCACCTGCATTGGCGCCAAGTTTGGATCCGCCGCACTCTCTGTCAGATGTGCTGCGACTTCTGCGATCGCAGTCGCCTCGTTGATCTGACTGGTCCCTCTCTTCCTTGCCTGCCAAAGGAGATAGTAGCGCTCAAAGTGATCGACCGTCTCTTGGCATGCTTGAGTCCGCGATACACTCGGGTCATCCTCCAACACGTTGCTCATGTGATCATCGAACTCTAGATAGGCGACCCTCTGCCCATCGACCATCATGGCAGGGACAGTCGTTGCGCGGGGCTCCGTCAGTGGAGACCCGAAACCGGGCGCTCCTCTCTCGAAGGGAGTTGCAGGGGCTAGGGGTAGCTGGATACTGTCACGATGAACTCCGTTGCGATACAGGACGCCAACCACGGCAATCGTCAAGATCAGTCCGAGCGCAATGATGCCAAACGGCTTGCGTCCGCCTCTTTCACGGCTCATGGTGAGGCCTCCTGCTTCTCGCTCGCCCATCGGGACACGCATGCCTGCCGCAGGGCGGGTCGGGCCTGTGGTCACACGAGCATCTGGACGAAGCAACGCGACCCGGTGATCCAGGCTTGGTGGCGCTGGGCTCCATCGCCCCAGGCCTCCGTGGGTCGCGGGGTTCGGGCGCTGCCTCGAAGGCCGCCAGCATAGCCACTGCCCCGCGCGGGACTAGGAATTTCAATCCCAGCCGCCGGAGTCTACACCCTCGCCCTGACCCGCGCAATCACCCCCAGCAGCCCCGCCCCCCGCCCCAATCCGAGCGCTCAGCGGTGCCCCTGCGGCCCCCTCAGCCGCCTTGGTCGCCGTCCCGAGCCGCACCACGGCGCCTCGGTCAGCCCCAGACGCCTCGCGGACCGTCTCCGCCGTGCCCACCACGCAAGCGCCAACGCCGCCGGCCTGTCGAGCGGCGGTCGCGAGTGGCGGTCTGGCGGCGGTGTGCCTCCTTCCTCTTGCTGTATGCGGCCGCCGTGGGCGCAGCCTCCGGTGCCCGGGCTCCCTTGCGTCGCTCGCCGCGCGCACGGTTGGCGTAGTAACCGTAGGTGCGCTGTAGCACCTGGCCCTTGTCGGGGATGTGGGCCACCAGTCGCGCGATGAAGTCCGTCACCTCGAACGTGTGCCGACCGGCCGTCGGGCCGTCGGCCTTGTCCGACATGTAGGTGACCGTGCCGGTCTCCGCGTCGTATTCGAGCCGCTCCAACGACAACGGGCATCGCGCGCTGTAGCGCGCCAGGCGCTCGTGAGGACAGCGCCGACCGGGTGGCTGCCCTGGGATGGGCCAGCCTACGGGGCGCCAGAGGATGCGGTAGACAGGTTAGGCAACCAGGACCGCCACGTCAGCTCTTGGCGCTCGACCATACCGAACACGCCCAGCCGCCCCCTGGTGCTGGGGTGGGAATCCCGACTGCCGACCGCGATCAGGTTCCCGATTGCGTCCAGGCCCATGCCCCCGAAGGGGAACGGCAACCGCACGTCCACCTGCCTTGGCGCCGCCGGGTCAGTCATGTCAAGGATGACGATGAGGGTGGCCTCCGCGTCCGGCCAGATCTTGATCGTCGCAAACGCCAGGTTGTTGCGGACCACGAAGTCGCCAACCTTGAACGCCAAACCGTGATTGTCGAACTCGGGCAGCGGGGGGCTCACCGCAGCGGCCAACAGCTTGGGCGCGTCCGGCCGTGCGATGTCGTAGACCCATAGGTGCAACTCGTCGACCGCGTAGAGCCGCTGGGCCACCGTGTCGATGGCTAGATGGTCCACATAGGACCTTTCCAGATCCCGACCGGGTATCGGAGCGGACCCGATCGCGCTCGGAACGCCGGCGGCGTCGACCTTGATCACGCGAAGGTCGCCTTCGACCAGGTAATACACCCCCTGGTGGGCGGCGAGACCAGCGCTGGATCGCTCTTCACTCCCTGACGGCGCAAGGTTCATACGTCCCGTCTCGCGCGGAGCCATGGGATCGGAGACATCGAAGACGATGACGTGGTCCGGATCGGCGCCCGCGCTGTGCTGACGCACGACAAGACGCCCTTCGCGGATCATGAAGGGCCCAAAGTAGAGCCTTCGGGAAAGCTCGATGCTGCCCCCACGTTTCGGGTGGTCGGGATCGCGCGCGTCGACCAGGACAGGCATGTACGAGTGGGACGGTAGCAGCGCGACGATGCCCCCGTCGGCCGCGATGCCCATGATGTTGCTCCCGTCCGCCAGGCCGCACGCCCGGCCGCGAGCGCGGGGGCCAGCCTCGCCGGTCAGGTCCACGACTTGCAGACCGCCGCCCGATTCGCAATCCATGTCGACCGCATAGGCCTTGTCGCCCGTCACCGCGACCGACCAGATGTAACCGGGGAGAATGATCTCTTTGAGCAGCGAAAGCCGGCTCGATCCCGCCGCCGCAGTGACGCCTGGATGAAGCGCCGCAGGCGGCGCGACTCGCATTACGGCCAGGAGCGTGGCGATGATCAGGGCTAGAAACGTGTTGCTCGCCTGCTGGGCGGTCATCGATGAGCTTCCTTACTTCGGCAGCAGTGAGGGCGCAACCGCGCCTGAGACATGGGGGACTGGATGGCGCCGGTCGTGAAGTCGACGGGATAGTAGGCATCGCCGAGCTCACGGATGGCGGCGCGGACCGCGGCTCGGCGGCCCGCTCCCCCAAGGACCAGAGGGACAACAACCGCCCCAGGAGCTTCGTGGGGATCGGAATTTCAGTCCCAGCCGCCGGAGTCTACACCCTCGCCCTGACCCGCGCAATCACCCCCTAGCACGCCCCGCCCCCCGCTCGCCGCCCTATCCCGCGCGCTCAGCCGTGGCCCACGGTCCGGCGCGGGCGTCGCGGCCCTTAGCCCGCAGGTGCTTCAGGATCTTGTCGATCACCTTCGGCTCCTGGATCAGCGCGATCATCCACATCGTGCCTCCGCACTTCGGGCATACGAGCGGGTCGACCTCGTAGATCCGCCAGATCAGCACGGCCCAGCGGCGCGCGTCGGCGCGGGAGAAGTTCGCGGGCTCGACGGTGGCCGCCTCGGCGAGGGCTGGCTCGAGGCCGCGGCTCGTGGCAGCGTCGATCTCGACCGCCACAGGCTCAGCCTCGGGCGCCCGGGCTGCCTTGCGTCGCTCGCCGCGCGCGCGGCTGGCGTAGTAACCGTAGGTGCGCTGTAGCACCTGGCCCTTGTCGGGGATGTGGGCCACCAGCCGCGCGATGAAGTCCGTCACCTCGAAGGTGTGCCGACCGGCCGTCGGGCCGTCGGCCTTGGCCGACGTGTAGCTGACCGTGCCGGTCTCCGCGTCGTATTCGAGCCGCTCCAACGACACCGGGCAGCGCGCGCAGGTGCGCGCCAGGCGCTCGTGGGCCGCGGCGTCGTCCTGGTCCAGCCACACCCCGTCGTGGACGCTGAAGCCCGCATGCGGCCAGGTGCGTATGCCGGAGCTTGCGGGCGGCGCGGCGGGCCTGGTGTTCGGGCTCAGCCAGGCCGGCGACGACTTTACACATCTTCGAGATCGACAACACCGGTAGCTATTCGATGTACCGGCGCCGTCGGCGGCCCTGCGGCAGGGCACCGTCTCCAATCACCTGATGCTGGTACGTGCCTCGGGCCTGACCCGCCTGTACGCCAACGGCCATCGGATCAGCCTGGTCACCGATCTACCTGCCCCTGCCGGTCGGGTGGCCCTCCATGCCAGCAGCGTGGCGGCGGGTTTCGAGGCCCGCTGGGACAACTCCGGGCCTACGAATCGCGATGAGCGAAGCGGCTGAAGCGAGGGCAACGCGCCTTGACCTGGCGGTTGACCCCGGCCGGAGTCGGACCTAAGCTACTGCGGTCGGGTTCGTGATTCTGGATCGGACACCCTGGGCCGCAACTCCCTGAAAGAGGACAGGCTTCATGAGCGTCTCCCCCCAAGGACAACGCGCCCTCCTGCTTCGCGTGGCCCGGGCGGCCATGATCGAGCGCGGGCTCGCGCCGGATGTCCCGCCCGCGGCGATGGCTGAGGTGCAGCGGCTGGCGGAACCGGCGCCGCCTTTCGGCGCCGACATCAAGGACCTGCGCCATCTCGCCTGGTGCTCCATCGACAACGACGACTCCCTGGACCTCGACCAGCTCACCTTGGCCACGGCCCTCCCGGACGGAGGCACGCGCATCCTGGTCGCAGTGGCGGACGTGAGCGCCCTGGTGACGCAGGGCTCGGCGATCGACGCCCACGCGCGCGTGAACACCACGTCGGTGTACACCCCGCCGCAGGTGTTCCCGATGCTGCCGGTGCAGCTCAGCAACGACCTGACCTCGCTGAATCCGGGCGAGGATCGGCTGGCGGTCGTCGTCGAAACGGTCGTGGACGACGCGGGCGCCGCCGGCGCCTCCGAGGTGTACCGCGCGGTGGTGCGCAACCAGGCCAAGCTGGCGTACCCCAGCCTGGGCGCCTGGTTGGAGGACCGGGGGCCCTTGCCGGAGGCCGCCCGGGCGGTGGCCGGCCTGGCCGAGAACCTTCGACTGCAGGATCAGGTGGCCGTGCGCCTCATGAACCGCCGCCACGAACTGGGCGCGCTGGAGTTCGAGACCCTGGAGGTGCAGGCGCAGTTCGAGGGCGACAAGGTGAGCGGCCTTGCGGCAGCGGAGCGCAACCGGGCCAAGGACCTCATCGCCGACTTCATGATCGCATCCAACGGCACGATCGCCCGCCTGCTGGAAGCGCGGCGCTTTCCGGTGATGCGCCGCATGGTGCGGTCACCCGAACGCTGGCAGCGCATCGTCGACATCGCCGAGACCTTCGGCGAGACCTTGCCGGCGACCGCCGACGCCAAGGCGCTCAACACCTTCCTGCTCCGGCGCCGCACCGCGGATCCGCTGCGCTTCCCCGACCTGTCCTTGACGGTCATCAAGCTCATGGGGCGCGGCGAATACGTCATCAGCTTCCCCGGCGATGACGCGGCCGGCCACTTCGGCCTGGCGGTACGCGAGTACACGCATTCGACGGCGCCCAACCGCCGCTACCCGGATCTGATCACCCAGCGCTTGGTCAAGGCGACCCTTGCGGGCCGCCCGGTGCCCTATTCTCGCGATGAACTGGAAGAGCTGGCGGCCCATTGCACGCAGAAGGAGGACGACGCCGAAAAGGTGGAGCGCCTGATGCGCAAGGCCGCCGCCGCCTGCCTGCTGAGCGACCGGATCGGTCAGAACTTCGATGGCATCGTCACCGGGGCGGGGGCCAAGGGCACCTGGGTGCGCATCATCGATCCGCCGGCCGAGGGACGCATCGAGCAAGGGGCGCAGGGCCTGGATGTGGGCGACCGCGTGCGGGTCCGGCTGACTTCCACCAACCCGGAGCGCGGCTTCATCGACTTCGCCCGCGTCGGCCATGAACCGGTCGTCCCCCAGCGCCGCTGAACATGGACGCCCCCGTCTCGCGGCCGCGCGGACCAGGCATGACGGCGGGGACATCGGCGCGATGACACCTCAGCCCCGCCTCCGGACGCTGCCCGCCTGGAAGGCCCTGGAAGCGCACCACGCCCGCTGCGGCGGCGAGCATCTGCGCGATCTCTTCGCCGCGGATCCCGAGCGCGGCGAGCGCTTCGCGGCCGAGGGCGCCGGCCTCTACCTCGACTACTCGAAGCAGCGCGTCACGGACGAGACCCTGCGGCTGCTCCTGGACCTGGCGCGCGCGGTCGAGTTGCGCCCGCGGATCGAGGCCATGTTCCGCGGCGAGGCGATCAACCTGACCGAGCGGCGGGCGGCCCTGCATGTGGCCCTCAGGGCAGCCCGAGGACAGGTGATCACGGTCGACGGCCAGGACGTCGTGCCCGCGGTGCACGCGGTGCTCGACCGGATGGCGGCCTTCAGCGCCCAGGTGCGCGATGGCGACTGGCGGGGGCACGACGGCCGGCGCATCCAGAACGTGGTCAACATCGGCATCGGCGGCTCAGACCTGGGACCGGTGATGGCCTACGAAGCGCTTCGTCATTACAGCGATCGGCGCTTGACCATGCGCTTCGTCGCCAACGTGGACGGCACGGACTTCGCGGAGGCGACCCGCGACCTGGACCCGGCGGAGACGCTGTTCATCGTGGCCTCCAAGACCTTCAGCACCCAGGAGACGATGGCCAACGCGCAGACGGCGCGCGAATGGTGCCTGGGCGCCCTGGGCGATGAGCGGGCGGTGGCCAGGCATTTCGTGGCCGTCTCCACCAACGCCGAAGCGGTGGCGGCCTTCGGCATCGATCCGGCCAACCGGTTCGGCTTCTGGGACTGGGTGGGCGGACGCTATTCGATGGGCTCGGCGATCGGTCTCTCGACGATGCTGGCCATCGGAGAGGATTGTTTCCGGGCCATGCTCGGCGGCTTCCACGCCATGGACGAGCATTTCCGCGGCGCGCCCTTCGAGCGCAACCTGCCGGTGCTCATGGGCCTCCTGGGGGTCTGGAACTGCAACTTCCTGGGCGCGCGGTCCGTGGCTGTGCTGCCCTACGAGCAGTACCTGAAGCGCTTCCCGGCCTATCTGCAGCAGCTGACGATGGAGTCCAACGGCAAGCGGGTCACCCGGGACGGCGCGGTGGTCGACTACCAGACGGGTCCGGTCTATTGGGGCGAGCCGGGCACGAACGGGCAGCATTCCTTCTACCAGCTCATCCACCAGGGGACCCAGCTGGTGTCCTGTGACGTCATCGCCTTCGCGCAGGCGCTCAACCCCCTGGGACGCCACCACGACCTGCTCTTGGCCAACGCGTTAGCCCAGACGGCGGCCCTGGCCTTTGGCAAGACGGCCGACGAGCTGCGCGCCGACGGGACGCCCGACTGGCTGCTGCCGCACCGCGTCTTCGAGGGCAACCGTCCTACGAGCACCCTCCTTGCCCAGCGCTTGACGCCGGCGGTCCTCGGCGCCCTGGTGGCCCTCTACGAGCACCAGGTCTTCACCCAGAGCGTCATCTGGGACATCAATCCCTTCGACCAATGGGGTGTGGAGCTGGGCAAGGCCTTGGCCGGGCACATCCTGCCTGCACTTGAGAGCGGCGCGGAACCGGCGTTGGGGCATGACAGCTCGACCAACGCGTTGATCCGGCGCTGCCGGGAGCGGCGGTAGGCAGCGCGCTGAACCCCAACGACAGCGTCGGCCTCCCAGCCTGACGCCTCGCCCTGGAGACCGGCTGTCCCGCACGCCGTCGACGGTAGCGCCGCCGTCCACATCATCCGACCTCACCCTCCTCGCCGAACTGCGCCAGCAGCGCCTGCAGCCGCCGGCGGCGCGGCAGCACCCGGCGCCGGAGGCGCCAGAGGATGCTGCCCACGGAAACGGCGGCGATGATCAGGAAGCCGACGCCCGCGGATAGCGCCTGGTCGGCGGTCATCTTGCCGCTGTCGATCAGCTGCCGGATGGCCATCACCAGGAGGGGCGTGAACACCAGGAAGAGGATGACCACGCCCAGTTGCGAGCGCCGCTCCGATTCCACCTCCCACAGCAGGCGCGCCAAGGAGCCCTGGATCGTGTCGCCCTCGCCCGCCGTCATGCCCACGGCCGGCCGCAGCTGTCGGGCCCAGTAGAGGATCAGCAGCCATTGGCTGGCCAGCATCAGGTATAGGCTGCTGCTGGATCCGAGCGCCGCAGGATCGGTGATGCGTGTATAGACGGCCGGGGCGGTGGACAGCAGGAGCAGGATGGCGCTGAAGATCAACATGCCCTTGCGTTGACGGCGCTCGCGAGCCACCCGGAGAAGGGTCTGGGCCACGAAGGCCTCGCGCTCGATAGGCCCGGGCGCATTGGCGGGTGAGTTCCACAGCTCATCGAGGTTCATCGGTCAACTCCTTCAACTGTTGGACCAGCCGCGCCTTGCTGCGGCTGAGGCGTGCTCCCACGTTGCTCTCCGACAGCCCGTGGATCGCCGCCATCTCGCGGTAGCTCAGGCCATCCAGCGAGAGCAGGACCAAGGATCGGTCGAGCTCCGGCAGCTCCCGGATGCGGGCATACACCCCCTCCAACAGCTCCCGCTGCGCGTCGTCGGGTCCGGCGGGCGCCGCCGTCCACTTGAGCGCGTCGGGATCGCCCATGGCGCGGTCATGGCGCCGCGCGGATCGCTTCCAGGCCATGGCGGCGTTATGCGATACGCGGTAGACGAAGGTGGCGGGCTGCGCGTCGCCCCGGAAGGCCGGGATGGCCTTCCACAGGGCGATCAGCAGCTCCTGCATCAAGTCGCCGCGATCCGCGCCGGCGGCGAAGCCCGCCGCTACGCGGTACAGGATGGCGGCGTGGTCGCGCATCCAGAGCTGCAGGCAGGCTTCGCGTTCAGTGATCGTCATGGCGGTGGTTTCCAGGTGCTTCGGCGGCCGGTCGGTGAACTACGGATGGTTAGGAGCCCGCCGATGCTACTTCATTACAGCGCGGCGCCACGGTCCGGGGAGGAGGACCCGAGGCTGGGGCCGTGGAACGGTGCAGTTTCGGTGCGGTCATCATGCAGTCAGGCATGCCGTCCATCCCGTATGCTGGCGGCAGCTCCGAATCCGACCGACACATCCACAGGAGAAGCACCATGAACCGCCAGCGCCTGACCAGCCTCGCCGCCGTCACCGTCAGCGCTGCCGAGTCGCTGCAAGATCGCCGCTCATCGCAACCGTCCGCCGCCGGGGAACAACCCACGGGACACCCTTCGCCCACCCCCTCAGGATCGCCCCCATGCAGAGGACAGACCGTCGCCTCACCGCCGCCACTTGCCTGGTCGCGCTCGGACTCGTCGTCGGTCCGGCCGCCGCTGCCGCTCCGCCGCCAGGTCCGGCCGCGGGAACCAGCTCCGCCGGAAGCTTTGAAGCGCCGCGCGACAACCTCTCGCCGGCGGCAGAACGGGCCATGCTGGATGAGATCGGCCGCAACGTCGCGCGGCTGCGGCGGGCCGGCCTGCCGGCCCCGCAACGCAGGGCCGCGGCGGTGACCTACGACTTCCCCTTGCGCCTGGCGCCGGGGCTGCCCGGCGAGGCGGGTCATTACGTGTCGGCCCTCGCCGATCACGACCCCGCCGCGGGGAAAGTGCTCGACTACCACGGCGGAAGCCGCACCTACGACAGCCACCGGGGCATCGACATCGCCCTCTGGCCCTTTCCCTGGAACAAGCTGGACGCGGGCGCGGTGCAGGTGCTCGCGGCCGCCGCGGGCACCATCGTGGCCAAGGCCGACACCAACGCCGCGGACCGCCATTGCGGCAACGCCGGCGACGGCGGCGACTGGAACTACGTGGCCCTGGAGCATGCCGACGGCCGGATGACGATCTACGGCCACCTGCGCCACCTGTCGCTGACCGCCAAGGCCATCGGCCAGACGGTGGCCCGCGGCGAGGTGTTGGGCACGGCCGGGAGTTCCGGCAACTCCAGCGGGCCGCATCTGCATTTCGAGGTGCGCACCAAGAGCTTCGCCCAAGAATGGATCGACCCCTTCGCCGGCCCGCACAGCCAGGCCGAATCCCTGTGGACCGCGCAAGGTCCGTACATCGACCCGGCGATCAACCTGCTGGCCGTCCACGAAGGACCGCCGAGCTCGCCGGACCCCTGCCTGCCCAGCGTGACCCGCTTCAAGGATCGCTTTGCCACGCCGGCCAACGTCTACCTCTACGCCTACTACCGCGACTTCCAGGGCGCCCTGCCCACCGAGGTCCGCGTCCACCGCCCGGACGGCACGCTTTTCCGATCCTGGACCTACAGCGATGACACCGCGTTCGTCCGCGCGTCCAGCCACGCCTGGGTGGCCCAGCTGGCGGCCGGCGAGCCGCCGGGCGCCTGGCGGGTGGAAGCCACCTACAACGGTCAGAGCCACCAGGCCACGTTCACGGTTGAAGGAGCACCGGTCGCACCGACTGCGACTGCCGCGCCTACTGCGACTGCTGCACCGACTGCGACGGCCACACAGGTCGCGACAGCCGCACCGACCGCGACAGCCATACAGGTCGCGACGGCCGCACCGACTGCCTCGGTCCCGCCGATCGCTCCGGCATCGCCGACCGCACCTATCGCGCCGACCGCATCAGCCACACTGATTGCGCACCAGCTTCTACTGCCCCAGTTGCGGCGCGGGCGCTGATCCGGGGCGCTACTTGCGCCCTTCGCGCAACATCGCCAGCGCCTTGTCGATGCGCCGTAGCCGCGTCTCCGGCGTCTTGGCGTCTTCGATGGCCAAGACATGCTGCCGCTGATGGCTGTAGGACAAGCCGTCGAAGAAGCGGCACGCTTCAGCGTCGCGGTCCAGCGCCTCGGCAAAGTCGCCCGGCAAGGTCACCGTGCGCGGCTCGGTGTCCAGCTCAAGAGCGACCTCCACCACGTCGCCGGCGGCGACGCCGGCCGCCAAACGGTGCTCGGCGCTCAAGGGGAGCATGAAGACGCCGGCCCGGGGCGCGACGGTGCTGCGGTAGCTGTGACCGTTGAGGGTCACCTTCACCGCCGGCCGCTTGCTGGCGCCGAGCGCCGCCACGACCTCGGGCGGGATGAGGATGCCGGTGGCGGTCTTGCCGCCCAGGAAGACGGTGGCTTGGAATTTCATGCGCCGAAGTGTACCGCAGATGCCGGTTGGATCGACCGGTGTACACCCACCACCGGTCGATCCAACCCGGCGTCCGCCCGCAACGCCTGACCCGCCATTCCAGTCCCGAGGATCGCGTCCTCCACAGATGGACGTCTGATGCCACCCATCGCCCCGGCGGGCCTTGACCCCCGCGGTGATCGCGCTAGAATCTCGCCAACCTGAATACATGAACACATGCTCAAGTGAGTGAGTCATGCCCGCCGAGCCCGATCCCCAAAGCCCCCTCGCGACGGTCGACGAGCACACCGCCGCCCAGCTGGCGGAGTTCTTCCGCGCCTTGGGCGACACCAGCCGCGTGCGCATCCTGATGGCCCTGCTCTCCGGCGAGGTTCACGTGGGCGCCCTGGCCGAGCGCACCGGGGTGTCGATGTCGGCGGTGTCGCACCACCTGCGGGGGCTGCGGCAGCTGCGGCTCATCCGCGCCAGGCGCGACGGGCGCAACGTGTTCTACAGCCTGGACGACACCCACGTCGCCACCCTCCTCGAACAAGGACTGGACCATGTCCGACACGGCTGACGGCCTGAGCATCGCGCGCTTCCGCGTGCCCGACATGTGCTGCGCCACCGAGGAGCAGCTCATCCGCAACCGGCTGCGATCGGTACGCGGCATCGAGACGATGGAGTTCGACCTCTTTCAGCAGCTGCTGACGGTGGGCCATCGCTTGTCGAATCCGGCGGCGATCCGCGAGGCCATCGGTTCAGTAGGACTCACGGCGGAATCCGTGGACGAGGATGCGGACGCATCCAATCCCCAGGAAGCCGACCGGCCAGGCAAGTGGACCCCGCTCATCCTCTCCGGTCTGCTCGCCGCCGCGGCTGAAGTCGCCGTCTGGACGACCGGACAGGAGCGGTCCTGGCTCGTCCTCGCCCTGGTTGTCGCGTCCATCGCCCTCGGCGGACGCACGGCCTTGCGCAAGGGCATCGGCGCCATCCGCGCGCGCACGCTCAACATCAATCTGCTCATGAGCATCGCCGTGGTCGGCGCGGTGATCATCGGCCATTGGCCGGAAGCGGCGATGGTCACCTTCCTCTTCGCCCTGGCCGAGGAGATCGAGGGCCGCGCGCTCGACCGCGCCCGGAATGCCATCCGCGGGCTGGTCGCGCTCTCGCCGGACATGGCCATGCTGCAGTCCGGGTCGGGATGGCGGCAGGTGCCCACCGACCAGGTGCGCATCGACCAGCTGATCCGGATCCTGCCCGGCGAGCGCGCCCCCCTGGATGGCATCGTGGTGGACGGCATCTCGTCGATGAACCAGGCGCCGATCACCGGCGAGAGCATGCCGGTCTCCAAGGAGCCCGGCGACCCGGTGTTTGCCGGGACGATCAACACCGACGGCCCGCTCGACGTGCGCGTGACGGCCGTCGCCGGCGAGACGACCCTCGCGCGGATCGCGCGGACCATCCAGGAGGCGCAGGCGCAGCGGGCGCCCACGCAGCGCTTCGTAGACCAGTTCGCCCGTTATTACACGCCGCTGGTCGTGCTGGCGGCCGTCCTGGTCGCGGTCATCCTGCCGCTGGTGTCCGACGCCTCGGTCTACGACGCGGTCTACAAGGCGCTCGTGCTCCTGGTGGTGGCCTGCCCCTGCGCCCTGGTCCTATCGACGCCGGTGACGGTGGTCAGCGCGCTGAGTTCCGCCGCCCGCCACGGCATCCTGGTCAAGGGCGGCACCTACATGGAGCAAGGCCGCAAGCTGCGCGCCGTGGCCCTGGACAAGACGGGTACCCTGACCTTCGGATCGCCCGTCGTCACCGACGTCATCCCCTTGAACAGCCGTACGCGCCGGGACATCCTCCACATCGCCGCGAGCCTCAACGTCCATTCCACGCATCCCGTGGCCAAGGCGGTCGTCGCGGCGTGGCAGGCGGAGAGCGAGGGCGCGGCGTTGCTGCCGGCCTCGGAGGTGCGCGCGCTGGTGGGCCGCGGCGTGACCGGGAAGCTGGGGGAGCAGGCCTATTTCGTGGGCAGCCATCGCCTGGCCGAAGAGCTGGCGGTCTGCTCGCCCGAGGTGGAGGCGCAGCTGGATCGCATCGAGCGGGCCGGCGGCACGGCGGTGGTGGTGGGGTCGGACAGCCACCCCTTCGGCGTGATCGGCGTGGCGGACGGTCTTCGCCCGACGAGCCGCGCGGCGGTGGAGGCCCTGCTCCGTCGGCACATCCATGTGGTCATGCTGACCGGCGACAACATGACCACAGCGCAGGCCGTCGCCGACGCGATCGGGATCACCGAGATCAAGGCCAACCTCCTACCGGAGGAGAAGCTGGCCGCGATCGTAGCCCTGCAGGAACAGTACGGCGCGGTGGGCATGGTCGGCGACGGCGTCAACGACGCCCCCGCCATGGCGCGCTCCTCCATCGGCTTCGCGATGGGCGCGGTGGGCACCGCCACGGCGGTCGAGACCGCCGACGTGGCCTTCATGGACGACGACCTGCGCAAGCTGCCCTTGTTCTTCGACCTGAGCCGTCACGCTACGGCGGTGCTCGCCCAGAACATCGTCCTGTCCATCGGGATCAAGGCCGCCTTCTTCGTCCTGACGCTCATGGGTGTGGCGACCCTCTGGATGGCCGTCTTCGCCGACGTGGGCACCAGCTTGTTGGTGGTCATGAACGGGTTGCGGTTGGCGCGGCGGTAGCTTATAACGGGGAAGTAGGGCTGTGATGAGGCACACCACGAGGTTGGCTGCTCAATCGCGAACCATCGAGTGGTCCATCAGTCAGGCTGTCTGCCGACAGTCCTGAGCTTCATGGAGTGTTTCCGGTGCCACATCCGCGCCGTTGGGCCAAGCGACGGTACCCCCGTCAATGAAGAAGCGGCGGAAGTACGGCAGATCCAGCAGGGGGATGAACACCGGCCCGTCCAGCCAACCTGAGAAGTCGACGGTCTTTTCAGTGCCATCGTTGAACCACAGATGAATACGGTAGCCGTCGCGGTACTGGGCACCGATGACGACGGGTAGATATTCCATGGCTGAACTCCTCTCAGTCAAGCGGCTCGATGCGATCCAAGGCCTCCCCGGCCTTCATCCGCTCCCAGTTTTGTTCGAGTTCCGCACGGTGCAATTGGGACCACTCCCGGATCAGGCGAAGCGCAGTTCTGGAACGGAAAGCCCCTGCAATGGGTTTCCCCGAGAAATCGAATGTGCCCTGCTGCCCCTGATACTCTGCGTGAAAATGGGCCGGCTCGTGCTCTCGATAGTACATCCGGATCATGATCCCGTAGAAGCTTGAAAGCGTCGGCACGGTCCTCGATCCTCCCTTCTATCCCAGTTCCAGGGCCTGCGTCGGCGCAAGCGCGCTATTGCCCCGACGCACCGTGAGTGGTGGCGGCAGCTGCCGACTGAAGCTCGACCCGCAGTATACGCGACCGCGTCCCCCGGGCAAGGCCCGCCAACCCGAACTCGGTCAACGTGAATGATGGGTACCAACACGGGCCACCAGTCGCCGGTTCCGGACGCCCGTGATAGGATGTTGCCGCGGCGCAGGCCAGGACGAACCGTCAACCGCTCTTTTCCCAGGCAGGAGGCATCCTCATGGACAACGACGACAAGCAGGTCGGACACATCCTCAGCCGCCGCGAGATGCTGGCACTCATCGGCGCTGCCGGCATGGCGCCCCTGGCGGGTTGCGCTCCTTCCAGTCCAGCCGCGACCGGCACGGCGGCTGGAGCGGCGGCTGGACCGACGGCGGCAAACAGCGAGGCCCTCGCTCCCTCCGCGCCGCCGCCCAGGCCCGCCACCGCGCCGAGCGGTACCTTGCCTTCCTGCGTCGTGCGGCCGGAACTCACCGAGGGTCCCTACTTCGTCGACGAGCACCTGGACCGCTCCGACATCCGCTCGGATCCAGCCAGCGGCAAGGTCTCGCCAGGCACGCCGCTGGCGATCACCATCGCGGTGTCCCAGGTGGACGGGTCGGCCTGCAAGCCGCTCGGCGGGGTGACGGTGGACCTCTGGCATTGCGATGCCGCAGGGGTCTACTCGGACGTCGTCGATTCGCGCTTCGACAGCAGGGGCCAGAAGTTCCTACGCGGCTCCCAGGTCACGGACGCCGACGGTTTGGCGCGCTTCACCACCATCTACCCGGGCTGGTACCAGGGGCGCGCCGTGCACATCCACTTCAAGCTGCGCACCGTCACCGCCACGGGCGAGAGCTACGACTTCACCTCGCAATGGTTCTTCGACGAGGCCCTCACCGACACCGTGCACGCCCAGGAGCCGTATGCCGCCAAGGGCAAGCGCACCTTGCTCAACGAGGGCGACGGCATCTTCCGCGAGGCCGGCAGCCAGATGATCCTGCCCGCGGCGGCCGAGGGCGAGGGCGTCGCGTCGCGCTTCGATATCGGGCTCGCGCTGAGCTGAGGCGCCAGTATCCGAGCGGTTGACGCCGATGGCGGCGCCATCGACGGGGGGCCAATCGATCGCACGGTGCTCGCGCCGGGGATCTCCATGGGCTGTTACCGTGTTGCCTGCGCAGTTTCCCAGGGGATCGCAAGCAGATCTCCTGGAGTTCAGCCGTAATTCCCTTTAGGCCATATAAATAAATCCCTTTAGCGCATATGGGTGATTCCCTAAAGCCATTATAGAAAATGCTCTTTAGCGAATAAGCCACATACACGCGCATTCGCGCTACGACTAGCGAGCGAACCCGCCGCTGTTCCCCAGGTCCGCTCCGCCGCTGTCTGCCGTTCGATGGGCCGCCGGCGGCCACCACGTTCTTGGCCCACCGCAACCAGATGGTTTCACCGTTGTCCCCAGTAAGCGCTGGCCGGACACGGAATCGCCACCGCGATGCCACGGTAGATCCCGGCGAGCTCATCCGCACTGGGCGCGGTGTAGTACCACTCGGGCCGGCTCGCGATGGCTCGCAGCGCGTCGGTGTCGAGATCGCCGCCGAGGCCGATGGTGAAGATGACGACGCCGGCATCCTTCGCCTGGCGCGCCTGGCCCTCGGCGACGCTGACCGGCACTGGGTTCGCCCGCCCATCGGTGAGCACGATCATCACCGGCGTGTTGCTCGGCTTGTGCCGCGAACTCGCCAGCTCGGCGCGGGCCGCCGCGATGCCGAGGTCGATGCGCGTGTACTGGGCCGTCGTGGCGGCGGCGAGTGCGGCGTCGAGCACGGTGCGGTCCGAGGAGAGCGGTGACCGCAGCGTCGCCTCGTCGTTGAAGGTGACGATGGCAGCCTGATCGCCGTCAGCCATGTGCAGCTGGTCCAGGAACACGCGCGCAGCGTCGAGGGCCACGGCGAGCTTCGTGCGGCCGGCAGGTGTCAGCTCGGTCATGCTGGACGAGGTGTCGATGACCAAGGCAATGTCGACCCGCTGGACGCCGGGAACGCATCGTTCGCGGAGTAGGACTGGGATGTAGAGAGGCACGGGGACGCGGGTGGGCGCGGGAGTTGAACTGGGTACGACGGTCGGGACGGGAGAGGCCGTAGAGGTTGGCGTTGGCGTCGACGGGACCGATGCCGTGGCGATCGGAGTGGCACTGGGCGGGACGTCTGTCGGCGCTTTGGTCTCTGACGGAGTTGTCGTTGGTGTGGGCGATGGAATGTGTAGGCGATCGTTCAACGACAGCACATCCAAGGGCATGTGAAGTGATGGATAGTTGACGCAGCCGTCAACGTCGAAGCGCTTCTTGAGCGAAGGGATTGTCCCGTCGTGAAAGTCGAGGACCCGAAATTCGCGATCCAGCCCCATGGCTGCAATCAACCCGTCTCCCCGACCGGTCCATGCCAGCGCGGCCAGCCGCGCCCACTCGGCGATAACGGGTGGATACTCGGGCACTTGGGCCGGCACGGTCGTGAGCGTGAGCAGGCGCAGCATCGGGCCTGCCTCAAGCATGTAGACGGCGACCGCTGACATGCCGTGCACAGCCAGAAGGGCTTGGTTCGGCGTAGCATGGTTGAACGCCAGGCCCCAGGTCTCGCTCAGGCCGGGTGCTTTGACCAGACTCGAACTACCGTTCATCGTGTCGACGATATTGACCTTGCCGGCAGCGCCGTTGATCGCCAACCACCGTCCGTCAGGACTCACGGCGGCGTTGGTGTTACGTACTCGCCTGTCCATGCCCCCTCCGATGGGCGCATAGGTGAAGGGAGCGCCCGCGCTGACGAACGTGTCCAGGCTCCACGGATAGATCATGCCGTCCGCGCAGATGAGATAGGCCACCTGAGAATCGGGCGAAACCACGATGGCGGCCACTGCGCCGCGGCCGCGCAGCACGGCAAAGGGGTTGCCCAGCGACGGTTGACGCCCCATCGGGGCTGTGGACATGAGAAGCGAGAGCTGGTGCACCTCCACGGCGGCGCCCGTGACACTCACCAACAGGAACCGATTGTCCGGCGTGATGGCAACAGGCCCGCCCTCGACCAGGCTCCGGTTGTTGAGTTTCCACGCCTGCCAGCGGGACGGATCGGCCCGCATCCTGGCCAAGATGTAGAGAAACAGGCCATTGTTGTTTGACTGGGCAACGACGAGGTCTCCTTCGGCCGACGCCGCAAGTCGGCCCGGGGACGGAATCGTCTCTCCGGAAACAATCAGCGCGCCAGTCGCCGAGTCGTTTACCGCGATGGCGTCACAACCGGTTTGATACCCCGTGGCATCGTCATCGGTGACAAAGAACATGTCCTGCGGGTCATTGACAAGTGAGCCTGCCCTGGCAAGACGCTCAAGAACGGACTGTTGCTGCAACCTTGTGCCCAAGCAGAAGACGAGTGCTGACAGCATCAGCCCATTGCCGAGGGCAGCGCGGCGACCACTTCCAGACAGAGAAGACATCCGACCTCCACCTCCCAAGCGTTTGGGATGGGTCCATCATACCACCATAGGGCCGACCGGCTGACCCGGCGGCGCGCGTCGCCGCGCGCCGCCGAACGCCGATACGCGTCCTCAGTCCCCGCCCGCCGTCGCCGCTTCCGCCGCCACCGCCCCCAGCCCCGCCGCCGCGCGCAGGGCCGCGGCGCGGTCCGTGCGCTCCCAGGGCAGGTCCAGGTCGGTGCGGCCGAAATGGCCGTAGGCCGCTGTCTGCTTGTAGATGGGCCGCCTCAGGTTCAGGTCTCGGATGATGGCCCCCGGCCGCAGGTCGAACTGGGCCTTCACCAGCTCCCGGATGCGCTCCGTGGGGATGGTCTCCGTGCCGTAGGTCTCGATGTTCAGCGAGAGCGGCTCGGCCACGCCAATGGCGTAGGCCACCTGGATCTCGCAGCGCGTGGCCAGGCCGGCGGCCACCACGTTCTTGGCCACCCAGCGCGCGGCGTAGGCGCCCGAGCGGTCCACCTTCGTCGGATCCTTGCCGCTGAAGGCCCCGCCGCCATGGCTGGCCATGCCGCCGTAGGTGTCGACGATGATCTTGCGCCCCGTCAGCCCGCAATCGCCCTGCGGCCCGCCGATGACGAAGCGGCCCGTCGGGTTGACCAGGAAGCGCGTCTCGGCGTCGATCAGGTGGGCCGGGATCACCGGCTTGATCACTTGCTCGATCACCGTGCGCGTGATTTCTTCCTGGCTCACCGCCGGATCATGCTGCGTTGAGATGAGTACGGTCGTCACCCGCTTGGGCTTGCCGAAGGCGTACTCCACCGTCACCTGGCTCTTGCCGTCAGGGCGCAACCAGGGGATGGATCCCTGCTTGCGCAGCTCTGCCAGGCGCCGCGTCAGGCGGTGCGCCAGGTCGATGGGCAGCGGCATGTAGCCGGGCGTCTCGTCGCAGGCGAAGCCGAACATCATGCCCTGGTCGCCGGCGCCGATGGACTCCACCTCGGCATCGGTCATCGCCCCCTGGCGGCTCTCCAAGGCCTGGTTCACGCCCATGGCGATGTCCGGCGACTGCGCCTTGATGCTGGTCATGATGTTGCAGGTGTCGGCGCCGATGCCATAGGCCGCGTCGGTGTAGCCCGCGTCGGCGATGGCCTGCTTGATCACCGCCGGGTAGTCGATCATGGCCGTCGTGGTGATCTCGCCGGCCACCAGGGCCATGCCCGTGGAGGTGAAGCTCTCGCAGGCCACCCGCGCCCGCGGATCCTGGGCCAGGATGGCGTCCAACACCGCGTCGGAGATCTGGTCGCAGAGCTTGTCCGGATGCCCCTCGGTCACCGATTCGCTGGTGAAGAGGAAGCTGCTGGCGTTGAGGAAGTTGCTGCTCATGGTGGATCTCAAGGCTCCTTGTGGGTCAACAGCGCGCGCAAGGCCTCCGGGACCGCCCCGAAGTTCTGCGCATAGCGCGCCAGGAAGTCGTCGATGCTGTAGGCATGCGCCTGGGTGCCCAGGCTCTCCAGGGCGTAGGTGGCGCTCAGGGCGCCGACCCGGCCGGCCTGGTCCCAGGGCAGGCCGTGGACCAGGCCGTACACGATGGCCGTACGGTAGGCGTCGCCCACCCCGGTGGGGTCCACCACGGCGCGGGGCGCGGCGATCGGGATCTCATAGGAACGGTCGCCGTCGTAGATCACCGAGCCCTTCTCGCCGTGGGTCACCACCACCACGGGGCAGAGCCCGCGGATGGCCTCCAGGTCCAGACCGGTCTTCTCGGAGATCAGCTCCATCTCATACTCGTTGGCCACGAAGCAGCGCGCGCCGGCGATCCCCGCACGCAGGTCCTCCCCGTCCAGGCGCACGATCTGCTGGCTGGGGTCGTAGACGTAGGGCAGGCCCAGGGCCTTGCAGTCGTCGACCAGCTTGACCATGGCATCCGGCGCGTTGGGCGAGATGACCACCAGGCCGATGCCGGCCGGATCCTGGTCGCGCAGGCTCTGGGCGGCCGCCTGGCCCATGGCCCCGATGTAGAAGCTGGCGATCTGGCGGTTGTCCAGGTCGGTGGACACGAAGAAGCTGGCCGTCGACTCGCCCGGGACGGCCTTGATCAGCGCGGTGTCCACGCCGACCGCCGCCAGGCGCGCCCGGTCCGGCTCGAAGTCCATGCCGACGGTGGCCATCACCGCGGGCCGGTCGCCGAGCAGGGCCAGGTTGTAGGCGATGTTGGCCGCGCAGCCGCCCGGCTCGCGGCGCAGGCTGTCCACCAGGAAGCTGACCGAGAGCACCGCGATCTTCTCCGGCAGGATATGCTCGGAGAAATGCCCCGGGAAGGACATGATGTAGTCGTTGGCGATGGATCCGGTGACGATGATTCGCATGGGGCAGGGTATCCTCAGATGGGTTGGAGCAGCGGTCAGGAGGTCAGGAGGTCAGGTCCAGGATCGCCGACAGCCCAGTGCCGAAGGGGGGGCGGATCACGCCCCGCTCGGTGACGATGGCGGTGATGAGTTCGGCTGGCGTGATGTCGAAGGCGGGGTTGAGCGCGGCGGCGCCCAGGGGCGCTATCCACCTTCCCTCGATGACCGTCAGCTCCTCCGCCGCGCGGGTTTCGATGGGGATGGCCGCCCCGTCGGGGGCGAGGGCATCCACGGTGCTGGTGGGCGCGACCACATAGAACGGAATGTGATGGTGGCGCGCGGCAATCGCCAGGCCGTAGGTGCCGATCTTGTTGGCCGTGTCACCGTTGGCCGCGATGCGGTCGGCGCCCACCAGCACGGCATCCACGCCGCCTTGGGCCATGAAATGCGCCGCCGCCCCATCGACGATCAGGCTGCAGGGAATGCCCAGCCGCGCCAGCTCCCAGGTGGTCAGGCGGGACCCTTGCAGCCGCGGCCGGGTCTCGTCCACCAACACGTGGACGCGCTTGCCGGCCTCATGGGCGGCGCGGACGACGCCCAGGGCCGTTCCGTAGTCCACCGTCGCCAAGGCGCCGGTGTTGCAGTGGTGGATCACCGTGCAGGGGTCGGGCAACAGCGCCGCGCCCAATTGGCCCATGGCCCGGCAGGCGGCCACGTCCTCGTCGGCGATGCGCTCAGCCTCGGCCAGGAGCACGGCGGCCAGGCCGCTCGCTGCATGTCCGGGGCCCTGGGGGCGGACCGAAGCGTCCGGCTTCCCGACAGGACTCAGATACGTCCGGGCGATCCGCAGCTGCCGATCCACGGCCCAGGCCAGGTTCACCGCGGTAGGACGGGCTGCTTTCAGGCTGCGGGCCGCGGCTTCCATGGCCTGGATCTGGCTGTCCACCTCCGTCCAACCGGCCCCTGCGGATCCCCCGACGCCCAGGACCATGCCGTAGGCCGCCGCCGCACCGATGGCCGGCGCGCCGCGCACGGCCATGTCGCGGATGGCCTCGGCCACCGCTTCGGCCGTCTCCAGGCGCAGCCATTCCTCGCGCTCGGGGAGCAGGCGCTGGTCGATCATCATCAAGGCCCCGTCCTGCCAGAAGACGGTGCGGTGGGAGCGCTGGTTTGGCACGGATGTTGGGTCGGCTTGCTCGACGGTGGCGGTCACGGAGGGTGGACGGCGCGCGGCATGAAAAAACGCCTCTCCATAGGCGAAGAGACGTTCGGGATTTCCTCATCTTCCGCGTGCCACCTTGCTCGGGGGCACGCAGCGGACTTGGCACCTTGGCGTTCGCCTGGTTGCCGGGGCTTCGTCGGGCCGATCCCTCCACCCCTCTGGATAAGGCAGTCTGCAGTTGTGGTGCGGCTGGTGCGGCCAAAGCAGCGGCTGCGAAGCTCGATGCTGCTGCGGGCGGGATTATAGAGCAGGTGGTAGGCGGGAGTGAAACGGAGGAGACCCTTCAGCACCTCCCGGGCGCGAAACAGCGGCCCCGCGCCCACCTTCCATCCTGGGGGTCGCGGGGCCGCTCCATCAGCGCGATCGTGCTGCAACGGAGTCGTTCAAGCCATCGGTAGGTCCGATCGTCCTCGACATCAGTCGATCTGGAACACCTCCACCAAGGCGATGCCTGTGCGCTCGCCGGCGCCGCGAACGATGGCGGTGTAGGCTCCCGGCTGGAGGGTCAATACCAGGCCCGGCTCCTTCGCCTCGCCCGGCGCCAGGCCGGCGGCCTTGAGCTCGGCGGCCGTCGCCCCCGCTGCCCAGTCGTCGATCTCAGCCAACACCGCCTGGCCGCCGTAGACCTGCAGGGTCGGATCGGACAAGGCTCCTGCGACGCCCTGCGACTTGAGTCCCGGGCCCAGGGCTCGGACCACCACCCTTGCGGGCCGGTCGCGGATGATGAAGCCGGCGATCATCACCCCGTCGCCCGTGCCCACAAAGCCGCGCGTCGAGAGGTTGACCAGGCGGGCCGGCGGCTTGCAGGAGGCGGGCTGCTCGCGCGGCCGCCAGCTGCCGAAGGAGAGCTCCCACACCCGCTGGCTGCCGCCGACCTCGAAGGCCATCTGCGCCTCGGCCGGCGAGGTCTGCACCCATCCGTCGGGCAGCACCTGCGCCACCTTGTAGGCGCCGGGCGCCAGCTGCAGGGCGTAGGCGCCGCTACCATCCGAATGCGCCGTCGTCTGCTCGCCGCCGGCGTCGGTGAAGACCAGCTGTCGCTCCGGCAGGCCCGGCTCATCGTCCTCACGCACCGCGTTGCCGTTGCGGTCGTCGAAGGCAACGCCGCGCACCGTGCCCATCTCGCTCCTGGGCGGGCGCACCATGATCTCCCAGGCCACGCCGCCGACCGCAGCCGTCTCGCCGGCCGTGAACTGCGCCGCCTCCAGGCGGAACGCCCGCGGCTCCGAACCCACCAGCTCAGGCTGGGCCTCGAACGTCACCGCCACCTCGTCCTCTTCACCCGCATCCAGATCCAAGCCGTAGAGCCGGCTGCCCTTGGGATCCGTCAAGAGGTAGCGGCCGTCGCCCAGCGGCTCGAGGCCGTTCGTGTCGCCGCCGTTCTCCATGGCGCGCCGCAGGCGCTCGCCCAACTGGATGACCGCCCGGCCCTGGCGCTGAAAGGGCAGCTGGTTGGCGCCGCCGCCCGTCGGCCAGGTGAAGGCCAGGCTGAGGTCCGCCCGCTCCTTGCCCGTGTTGCGCACCAGGAAGCGCGCCTCCTGCATCAGCTGGTCGGGGGCCACCAGGTTGACGATGTTCACGTTGCGCCAGACGATGTTGTTGTTGCGCCGCGTGTTCTGATCCACATTGCCCGTCTCGGCGAAGGTCATGGGATCCGCCGCGGATTCCCAGCGGGCGAGGAGGCAGAAATGCCCGGTCTGCGCCGCCGTCGTGTTCCAGATGGCCGATGCCACCCCGGTGGAGTTGGCCGGCACCGTCGCCGCGATGTCGGCGAACTGCGTCCAGTTGGCCGGCCAGGCCAGACCGGTGCTGGCTCGGGCGTAGTACAGCTTGAGCCGCCCGGAGGCCGCGGCGTTCCCGCCATTGTGCAGCTTGACGAAGGCGTGGTTGGCGGAGGCGCTCTCCGGATTCTGGTGCTCGTGCTGGTGCAGGAGGCCCGGATCGGACGCGTTGCGGATCCAGATGTAAGGGCTCAACCACATGCCCTGACCGGCCGTGGCCGGATCCGGTTCGCGACCCGTGTCGCTCCAGGTGTCCTTCATCCACACGTCGGCGCGACCCGGCGAGGTGTCACGGAAACCGGCCACGGCGCAGGCCGAGCCGTTGAGCACCGCGCGGTTGTCGGCATCGCAGTTGGGGTTGCCCGTGTTGCCCACGGTGCAGGCCGTGCTGGTTCCCGCGGCCACGCCCGCGGCCAGGCCGCCGATGTTGATGCCCGGGTTGGAGAAGTAAGGCAGTCGCGCGCAGTTGACGGACGGCGTCTGCGCCTGGCAACGGTCGTTGTAGGCCATGATCGTGCGCCAGCGCGCCGCCACGTTGACGTAGCCGTGCGCGGTGCTGCTGGGCAAGGTGCCACCGGCCACAAACCAATCGTGATCAGCCCCCATGTTGTGGCCCATCTCATGCGCGAAGGAGTAGTAGCCAGTGGCGCAGTCGCGGTCCACGAGCGAATAGCCGAAAGGCGCGAAAGCCGTGGAGACCGTGTTCATCTTGTAGCCGATGCCGCAAGCGCCGGGCAAAGTGGCCACCCAGTAGCTGACCAGGTCCGCGCCATAGCTGTTGCGCAGGGCCTGCACGCCGGCATCGGCCTTCAGGTTGGTGAGAGCGGCATTGGCCGAGGCGCCGATGGCCACCGCCGCTTCGGCCGCGTGTACCAGCGACACGCGCTGGCCGATGCCGCTGTTGGCATAGGCCTGGTTGGTCTCGGCCACACCCAGGTTGATCTCGGCCAACATGGCATCGGCGCCGCCGGCGGCCATGCGGGCCGCGGCGTCGTAGATCACCAGCACGTCGATGCGTCCGCAGTCGTCGGCGTCGGTGGTGCTGGGCTGGGTGTCCGGGCGAGAAGTAGGGACGGTCGCGCCATCGACAGCCGCCAAGGACAGCTCAGTCGCGCTGGGAACCAGCGGCGGCGCCTCGTCTGGGTAGCGACTCTGGTCCACCCGCTCAAGGCGGTGCAGGCCTTTCCCTGCATGGCGCAGGTGGTAGCGCTCGCCGGAGGACAAGACGATGTTGCCCGCCAAGGCGTCGCCCACCTGGGACAGGACCACCTGTCCCACAGGCGCGCCGGCCACATGGCCGGTCCACACCTGCCCGCCGGTCACGGCCTGCAAGCCGTCGCGTTGCACCTCGACGACCCGGTCGTCCCGCAGCGGCAAGCGAAGGGCGGGCGAATCCGCGCCATCCTGCAGGAGGTCCAGGTTCACGGTCACCCAGCGGGACGACAGCGCCGCGTCGCCCTGCGGCAGGGCTCCCTGGCCGACACCGGCGGGAGCCGACCGAAAGAGGTCCGGAGATGATGCGCCCCGTTGGGCATGGATGACGGTCTGCCCGCCCAAGAGCAGGACGGTCAAGAGCAGCGCGAGCAGCGCAAGGCCGCGCGATACGAAGGAGCGGCGGGCCGGCGATCGAAGAGACGGGAATCGAGGGGACACGTTAGGGACCTTTCATGGGTGGCCGGCTGCTAACCGGCTTGGCTGGGGTGGGGTCCGTGGCGCCGTTGGGTTGGGGAAGCGACCCGGCGGCTCACGGCTTCACAGCATCCAAGGGCGCCGGCCGCGAAATTCCCGGCAGGCACCTGAAATCCGAAATTCCCACCGCCATGCTGTTGGTTGTTCGCGGCGCCCTGCTTCGCGCCTCCTATCCGCCACACCACGAGGTCCAGCCATGCGTTGCGCCCATCCCGTCCTCCCGCTTATACTTGCCCCTCAGGCCTCCCCCGTCGCCTGGCGCTTCCGGTCGGCGCTCTCGCGCTGGACCACTCGGGAAGGATCCATGCCCGCTTCCTCCTCGGCCGACATCGGTTCCCTGCCGCTCCGCCAACTGACGGAGCGCGCGCGGGGGGGCGATGACGGCTGTCGATTGGAGCTTCTGGGCCGCTGGTGCGCCGATCCCAGCGCCGATCCTCGCTTGGGCGATGCGGTCTGGGAGCAGTTTCGCCGCCTCCTCTACCGCTGGATCCAGGTCTATCTGGCGCAGCGTGGCTTGGGAGCAGAGCTGCTGCGGGAGGCCGACGAGCCGGTCAACGACGCCCTGGACAGCTTGGCTGCGCAGGTGCTCATGCGCTTCTTCCAAAGCCAGGCCGGACCAGGGCTCGCGGAACGCTTCCACTCCATGGGCCACATCAACCGCTTTCTGGCGCGGGTCACCTGGACGGTGACCGGCGATCACCTCGCCGCGCAGTTGAAGCGGCACCGCCACCAGACGCCCTGGCCGGAGACGGAGGACCTCGCGGGTGGCGCAACGGTCAACGATGGCGACCCGATGCATACCGAAAACGTCGCGGCCGCCGACCCGGGCTGGAGCTTGGATCCCGGTCGGGCGGTCGAGGACCGGCTGGGACAGGCCACCCTGTGGCAGCGGTTGCGCGCGCATAGCCACAGCGACGCGGAATGGGTGGTCATGGTGGAGCGCTTCGTCCGCGAGCTGCCGCCCCGGGAGATCCTGACCCGCCATCCCGAGCTGTTTCCGTCCATCGACACGATCTACAAGACCCTTGAGCGGGTGCTGGCCCGCCTGCGCAAGGATCCCGAGTTGAGCGCGGTGCGTGGGGGAGGTGTCGCATGAGGGTCCTGTTGCAGCTGAAGGTGCGGACGAATGGCAGCCAAAGGCGCCCGGTTGCCATTGCGCCGCGGCGAGAGGCATGCTGACCATGACGACCTGCATCCATCCGCCCGCCCTGGTCGAGCCGCTGTTGCTGCGGGCCCTCGACGGCGACGTCGATGCCGCGACCGCGGCCCACCTGGCCACCTGCCCGCATTGCCGCCAGGCCCTGGACCAGCTGGCCCAGGAAGATCGGCTGCTCCGGCAACGGCTGAACGCTGATCCCTGCCCTCCGCGCGCGACCCTGGCCGCCTGGTCCGACGGCGAGCTGCCGGACACGGTCGCCGCGGCGGTGGACGCCCACGCCACCGGATGCGCTGTTTGTCGCGCCGACCTTGTCGAGCTGGCCGCCTTCCGCCATGCGGCCTTGGATGTGGCTGGCGCGATGGACCAGGCCCTGACAGCGCTGCAGCCAGAGCGCCGCGGAATGTCGGCTGCGAGCGGACCAGCTCACAACCCTTTGGCCGGGCTGCGCCGGGTGTTGGCCGCGTTCCAGGCGCCCCAGGCCCTGCCTGCCGCCCTGCGATCCCGCGGGAGCACGGTCGCGGTGACCAGCAACTACAGCGCCGATGAAGGGCGGGTCATCGTCAGCTGTGTGGTCCGTCCGGGCGCGATGCCCGGACGCTACCGTCTCAGCGGTCGGGTGCATGGGCTGGACCTGCGCCGGATCGCCCTGCGCGACGCAACAGGTCGCGCGGTGGCGGAGGCGGACCTGGACGACCACGGCGCCTTCCGGCTGCCGGAACTTCCCGGCGGGCCGCTGCTGCTGCGCTTCGATGGCCCCGGGCTGGTGCTTGACCTGGACCGCCCGGTGAACCTGGGGCCGTTGGACCTGGGTCCGGTAGGCTAGGGATGCCCGAGGGCGCTTCGCCGGACGGCCGGGCCGCGGCCTGGCTCGACCGCATCCGGATCGCGCCAGACGGGCTGCAGGCCGCCGACCTTGCGCGCCGGGCGGTGGCATCGCCGCATGTGGACGCGCCGGCCTTTCTGCAGGCGCTGAAGGATGCCTCCAAGGCCGCGCTCACGGTCGAGCCCTCCCGGGCGGTCGTCCTGGCGGAGGCCCTGCAGGCCGGCGCTGATGCCGCTGACCTGCCTTGGTTCCAGGCCCTGAGCAGGATGGCCCGCGGCGACGCCTACGGCGCCCAGGGCGGTCGCGTCGCCGATGCGGTGGCCGAATTGGATGCGGCCGCGGCGGCGTTCCAGATGCTGGGAGACAAGGTGGCCTGGGCGCGGACGCGGATCGGGTGGATCTATCTTCGCGGCCTGTCCGGTCTGACGACGGCGGCCGACCTGCGAAGCGCCGAGCGCGCGCGGCAGACCTTGGCGCAGGCCGACCAGGCCGCCTTGGTGTTCGCCATGGATCGCAACCTGATCGCCTGCCACTGGCATCACGGCCGCCTTGACCAGGCCGAAGCCTGCTTCGTCCGCGCATTGGCCGCCGTTGACCGGCACCCGGACGGGCCTGGTGAACTGGAAGAGGCCGGATTGCGCGCGAACCGCGGGCTGATGCTGACCAGTCAAGGTCGACTGGCCGAAGCCTTGGCGGAGCAGCACCGCGCCCGCGACCTGTATGCGGGCCTTGGCCAGCACGACAGTCTACGACGACAGGAGCACAATCTGGGGCATCTGCAGTTGACCATGGGCGATCCCGGCCAGGCCCTGACGCATTTCTACCGCAGCCTGGACATGATCGATGGCCAAGGGTTCTCGCTACCGCGAGGTCTGGTGCTGGCCAACATCGCCCGCTGCCACCTGGCCCTGGGCAGCCTGCGCGAGGGCGTCGCCGAAGCGCGGGAAGCGCTGGAGATCCTGGGTCGGCAGGGCGCCGACGCTGAGGCATTGCGTTGTAGCCTGACCTTGGCCCAAGGGCTTGTGGCCATCGGGGACCCCCTTGCTTCGCAGGAAGCGGAACGCATCCTCGAGGCTTGCCTGGCTGACCCGCGTCTGGTCGGCCTGCGCGCGCAGGACGGTATGGTCCGGCTGGACCTGGCCGAACTGGCCCTGCGGCGCGGCGACGCGGCGACGGCGGCGCGCTGGTCATCCGATGCGCAGGCGCGCTTCCGCGACGGTGGCCTGGTCCTGCTGGACCGGATGGCGGTCCTGGTCGCCGCGGAGGCCACCCTGATCAGCGGCAGGCCGATCGAGGCGGGCGCCGCCGCCGAGGACCTTCGACTTCGGGCCTGGTCTGAGGGCCTTGGCACCATCCTGCCGCGGAGCTGGCACCTGTCGGCACGGGTCGCAGAGTCCATGAACCGTGACGACGAGGCACGCGCCGCCTACCGGGAAGCCGTCGACGCTCTGGACGAGCAGGTGGAGCGCTTGCCGCTGCTGCTACGCACGCATGTGCTGGACCAGCGCCAGGGTCTGCTGGCGGACGGTCTGGCCTGCTATCGGCGCTCCACCGATGTAGACGACTTGTGGTGGATGTTGGAACGAACCAAGGCCCAGTCCCAGATCCGCCGCATGGTGAACGATCCTGCTCCCATGTCCTGGGGTGCGGGCCACGCTGCCGCCGCAGCGCAAACGGCAGACGGCCACGACCTGGCGACTCGCCTCCGTGCGGCGGAGCGGGCTCAGTCCGCTCTGTTTGCCCTGCGTCACGCCCCCGACTGGCTACCCGGCTTGCCGGACCGCCGGCGAAACCCAGCCGCGCAGGCCGATCTGGATCGGAGCCTGGCCGACACCGAAGCCAGCGTCACATGGCTCCGCGAACAGCTTGCGCTCACGGGTTGGGACAGCGCCATCGGCGCCGCTACGCCTCGCCGTCGCTCCGATTGGCTGCCGCCCTGTCCGCCGGAAAGCACCGTCCTGGCGGCCTTCGGGCTTTCGGCGACTGAGCCCTTCGTCCTGCTGGCCCGTGGGAACCGTCGTGCGGTGGTCTCGCTGGCATCCGACGGCCCAACGCTCGCCGCCCTCGCCCTCCGGTGGCAGGAAGCGATTGAAGACGCGGGTGCAGCGGCGGCCGCCGGCCTGCCCGCCGCTGCCTTGACCGCGCCGCTGTGTGACGTGTTGGGCCAGCTGTTCCAAGCGCTGGTCGCCCCTTGGCAGGACTGGCTGGACGGCGCCGGCCAACTGCTGGTCGTGCCCCACGGTGCCTTGCACGGGCTTCCTTTCGGAGCCTTTCACGATGGGCGGGGCTACCTGGTGGAACGGCTGGTCACGGGACACGCGCCCTCCACCGCCTGGTGGGACGCCTGCCGCCATCGCGCCCCGGCTCGGCCTCGAGCCGTGGTGGCGGCGTACAGCCACGGAGCGGCCTTGCCCGGAGCGGCTGAGGAGGGGCGGAGGGTAGCGGGCATGCTGGGGCTACGCCCGCTGCTCGAAGTGGAGGCGACCCGCGAAGCCGTACTCTCGAGGGCGGACGGCGCCGGCCTGCTGCATCTGGCGGCGCACGCCGCTGCCCGCCAGGATCGCCCGTCCTTCGCTCACCTGTGGCTCGCCGGCGAGGACCTGCTCTCCAGCCACGATCTGGCCAACCTGGACCTGCGCGGCGCATTGGTCACCTTGAGCGGTTGCGAGACGTCCTCCGGCCTGTTGACCGGCGCCGACGAGGTGCTCAGCTTGAGCCGCGCCTGCCTGCATGCCGGCGCGGCAACGGTGCTGGGAACGCTTTGGCCCTTGCGCGACGCGGCCGCTCTGCCGCTGATGACCGGGTTCTACGACGGACTTCTCCGCGGCCAGTCCGTGGGCGATGCGCTGCGCCGGAGCCAACTGGCGGCCATGAGCGGGAATTGGCCCAGCCCTCTGGACTGGGCGGCGTTCCAATGCCTCGGCAGCTGTGATACGATGCTGCCCGATGCTCTGATCCAGGAGGTGCACCTATGACCCTTTCGTTACCGCGGCCGCTTCCGGTCATCGACAGCCTGCCCGACCGCTGCTGCTGCCGCTTCCGCCTGCCCGGTCGGGCGGCAGCGGAGTTGCCTTCCGACGCCTTCAGGTTGATCAGCCTGCTGGGCGCCGATCTGCTCGATGAACTCCTGGTCCGCGGCGCCCTTGGTGAGCTGTTGCCCGAGTCCGCTCTGTTCAGGGATGTGGCGATGGAACCCTCGGGTTCCTTGCCGGAGGGCGCGGATCACCGCCAGCAGGCTGCCGTCGCTGCTGATCCGCGACAGGCGGAATTACCGGAATCCTCGCCCGTGGTCAGCGCTGTGCAGGTCTGGGACAGCGCTGATACCGGCGAGCGGCCTTCGACAATCCTGCATGGCTGGTACCGTTTCCAGGCTCCGGACGGCAGCATGAAGTCCGGCGCGGCCCGGGTCCAGGCCGCGGTCTTGGCGGTCAACCGTTCCCTGGACCGGGCCAACGATCGGCTCAGGGCGCTGGCGCGCGAGCACCTGGATCGCCTGCCGGTCTTGGAAGGCCTCATGTTGACTGGCCTCACGCCCTGCTGGCTGACAGCCGCCAGCCAGGAGGCGCAGGTGGGCGCCGGCCCCGGCGTGCCACCTGTCCCCCGCGCTGACCGATCCAGCGCCTGGCGCCCCAGCTATGCCCTCGGGAGCGCGGCCGCGCACCTGGCGGGCGCGGATGGCGACGGAGTGGTCGTGGCCATCCTCGACACCCGGCCGGAGCCGGCGGAGCTCTTGGCGGCTGCGCAGCGATTTCAGCCGCCGCATGCCTTCATGCTGGAGCTTCTGGACCGGGTGCATTTCGGCGGCCTGGCCCGAACCGATCCGGCGCTGACGGCCGTCGAGCATCTGGTGGCCGGCTGGGAAGCTGGGGATCCCGGCGGCTCGGCCCTGGGCTATGCGATGCCGGATCACGGCCTCTTCGTCGCCGGCATCGTCCTCGGCGCCGCCCCCGGCGCCCGGATCCACCTGCTGCGGGCGCTCTCCGACCACGGCGTCGGCGACCTTCAGACCTTGACCGCGCTCCTTGGCCAGGCGCGCGCCCTCGCCGATGCGGGGAGCAGGCGACTCATCGTCAACCTCTCCCTGGTAGCAGCCATCCCCACTGAGGCCGAGCTGGAGCAGAGCCATCGCCCCTTGCGTGGCCAGGCCCGCGAGCAGTCCGCGGAAGCGGGCGGCTCGAATGGGGTGCCGCCCTTGCGCGCGTTCCTGGGCGGGCCGCTGATGGATGCGGTTGCGGCCCTGATCCAGGACGGCGTGCTGGTCATCGCTTCGGCCGGCAACGACGCCCGCCCCGGAAGCGCCCGCCCAGAGCCCCGCCTGCCGGCGCGCGATGACCGCGTGCTAGCCGTGGGCGCGGTGGGACGCGCCGGCCAGGCGGCCGGCTTCAGCAATGCGGCGGATGCCCAGCTGCTGGGCAACGGCGTGGCGGCCTTCGGCGGCGATGCCCGTTGGACGGGCGCCATCGCGCGGGTAGATCCGGATGACTCCCTGCTCGGGCTGCATTCCGCAGGGGCGGCGCCCATCTCGGGGGATGCGGTTCCTACCGGCTGGGTCTCGTGGGCGGGCACATCCTTCGCCGCACCCATGGCGACGGCGCTGGCCGCCCGACTCTGGTCCCACCAGCCAGAACTGACCGCCCCCCAGGTGCTGACTGCACTGCGCGCTCTGGCCGTGGGACCGGATGTGGCGGGACTGCTGGCGCCACGCCTGCCGCTGGAGCAGCAAGTCTAGTGCTGCACATCCAAGAAGCGTGAGGGTTGCGGTGGCATGACCTCGCGGCCCATGAAGGATTTCGAGACCCGGCACACCCATCGGCTACTCTCGAAGTCCTTTGTGATGCGGTACTTAGTCCAGCGGAGCAATGCCGCCCGGGCGCCAGCCGCGCACCAGGGTTGGTATGACCGGCAACAAGGCGCAGATGAAGCTGAGCACCGGCGCCTGGTAGGCCTTGCGCCAACCGGCAGGCCATAGGCGCGCACCGCCCGGAAGGAGTTCCAGGGTGATGCCCCCGGCTGCGACCAGCAGGTAGCCAGCCAGGCCCCATCCCAGACTCAGAAGGAACAGGCGCACCAACCGGGTAGGCGCCCGGGCCGCCTGTGGATTGACGCCATAGACGAGCACCCCCCCCAGGAGGATCAGGCTCATGCTGAGCAGGAAGATGCCCCAGTCAACATAGCGCGGCCGATCAATACCCCCCGAGGACCAGACCGGGGCCAGGATGGAGGCTGGCTCGACCGAAAGTTCCAGGGGCTCGCTCAGGGTCATGTTGTCCTGCACAGCGCTCAACTCCAACACGCCCTCCCGCTCGGCGCGGATGCTGGATGCCGCCCGCCCGTCCTCTACCGCAACCGTCACATCCTGCAGAAAGGCGTTGTCGGAGCGGACGAAACGGCGAAAGGTGATGCGGGTCCCATCCGGCACCGGATTCCCATTGCGATCCACGATAGGGCTGGTTCGGACGCGAAAGGTAGCCCCCAAGGGCACTCCCTGGGCCAGCGACCAGCCTACCGGCTCCAGCTGCAGGTTCTGATCGGGGTCAGGCAGCAGCCGCTCCTCCAGATCATAGCTGGCGCCAGGGATGGAGACGGGGCTCGCGCCCTCCGCGGCGGCGTCGCCGAATAGGGCCCGGATAGCCACCTGGGTGAAGGGCCGCGCCGGAGCGTACAGGGCATAGAAGGCCTCCAGCCCCGCGATCTCGGTCGTGTCCAGGTGGTATGGCGCCTCCAGGGCGAAGACCACCCTCCGCTGGCCCTCCGGCGGGGCCGGCCGGGCCTTGAGGAAGAGTCGCAGCGCATCGCCCGCCGGGGCTTCAGTAGCACTGAGATCGCGCATGCAGAAGACCAGCCAGTCGGCGCCCGTCACCAGGCGATCGGTCTCGCGCCAGGATCGGTCGCTGCGCTGCCGTTTCTCGAAGGCCAGCGTGCTCTCCGGACGGACCGCACCTTGCTCCTGCAGCCACAGCTTCAGGTCTCGGAAGGTGATCGCGTCCACATCGGCCTCGTCCCGCAAGCGCGCCAGTCCTGCGCCCTTTGGCCCGTAGATCTGTCGCGTTCCATCCAAGAGCCAGAAGGGATCCGGCCGCAAACGCGCCTCGCAATCCACGCAATCCCGTCGCTCCCGGGCGTCGACGACCCAGAGGATCGTTTCTCCCGGCTGGGGCGAGCCTAGGTTCGTCCCCTCTGGCGGGCTCACCCGGGTCAAGGCCGCTCGTGCCACCTGATCGGCAATCTCGGAGGACAATCCGTCGTCGGCGAGCGATTCCACGGGGATCAGCGTGGCGGCCAAGGTTGGAGCCGGTCCATAGAGCCGCAACTTGAGCCGCAGCACCTGCAGCAGAGCCTCGTCCACGCGGCGCCTGAGCTCGGCATCGCTCGCATACTGGTCGGTCAGCCACTTGATGCCGGCGCTGATTTCCTCTGCCCCGATGGTCGGACCCACTCCCTTGCCGTCGGCCGTGTCCAGGCCGCTGAGATCCAAGACGTCGTGCCCGGCCACCAATGCCTCGCGAATCACCCGGCGCGAGCCCAGCTCAGTGGCCTCCCCGGCTGCGGCATAGGCGCGAAAGGCCGGCAGGCCTAGCCCGGGCGACATCCGCAAGCCGCCGCCGGCCCGCCATTCGGTCAGTCCGACGGCCTGTCCCTCCAGGTAACGAAGGCCGCTGCCGTCCAAGGCAAAGGGACGCTCGGGCTGGCTTTGGATGCCGCGATAACGTACCCGCGAGCTGCGCAACGCGTCGGCACTGGCCGCAGGATCCTCTGCCGATCGGGTGGTGGCGGCCAGAAAGGGCAACAGGTCGATGCGTGCCAGCTGCTCGAAAGGCCGCTCGACCACGGCGATGGCATCGGCCTGGCTGCGGTCGGCCGCACCGGCACCAGGGAAACTGCCCACGGCCACGGCCACCCTGCCGCCGCTGCCTTGATGCAGGCCGCGGATGAACTCCCGTCCGAAGCGCCCCACCCAGGCAGGCGAACCGCCGAAGCTGGCGATTCCCAGGTCGCCGGTGCCCGCGGCCCGGGGGCCGGGATGAACATCCAGGTCCGGGCCCAACAGGATGTTGACGCCCATGGCCGCCAAGCGGCGGCCCACCACATCGCCTGCCCTTCCCGCCAACTGCGGATCCCAGGTGGCGCCGAGGCTCATGAGGCTAGGCACCGGCACGAGTCCCAGGTCCGTCGGCAGGCCGGGCGCCCCATCACCCCCGGGGCTCAAAGTGATGAACAGCGGTACGAAGCGCGCGTGGGATTGCGCGTAGCGGGTCTGCAAGGCATTGGCGAGGCGAGCCACCTGCGCGGGCGCTTCGGCCCCGGACGCATGGTTGCCACTGGCGGCGTCCAGAATCACGCCACCCACATGCTGCTCCACCACGAGTCGGGCGATAGCCGCCTGATCATCGGCACTGGAACCAGCAAACGGGACGAGGAGCAGCTGACCAACCCTCTCGTCCGGACTCATGGCCTGAGCGAGCGCGGCGGCAGCGCGGTTCACAGCCGCGGTGTCCTGTGCCTGCGCCGGAACAGGCGCGGCCAGGGCGCCCGAGAGCAGGAGCAGCAGCCACGTCGTTCTGGCGATCGCTCGCCGGCGGATACGGTGCGGGGGCATACGGGTTACGAACTCAGGGCGCTGCGGTAGGCGTCATCGCCGGGGGGATGCCGTCAACCGGGCTGACCACGGCGGTGGGCGTTGCCTTCCAGTCTTCCGGGATAGGTACGACGGGCCCGCCATGCCATAGCGGTGTCTGTGATCCGATCACTGCGGCCAGGGCGAAGATGAGGTTATAGGTGGCATGTGCCGCCATCGCGGTCAACGTGTTGGCGCGTTGGCGTACCAGGCCGAAGATCAGGGCGATAGCGAGGATCTGCACCAAAGCCAGGCTGACGCCGTACTGGGTGTGGATGACGGCGAAGAGCATGCTGGTGAAGACAATCCCGAATCGCGGCTGCATGGCTCCGCGGAAGAGCGTCTCTTCGCCCAGACCCGCCGCCAGGCCGATGGTCAGAGCCCCGACCAGGCCGGTCTTCACAATGGGACCGAACATCATTTCCGACAGCTGTTCGATGCCCGCTTGAGAATCCGGCAGCAACCGGTTCCAGACGACCTGGACAAGCAAGGCCATACCGACGCCAGAAGCCACTGCGCCCAGGTACCAGCGCCAGGAGAACGCTCGCGTCCAACCTAGGCGGCGCATGGCCTCGACGGGTGTGCGCGCGAAGAAGAGACCCACGCCCAGGAAGGCAAGGGCAACGAAACCCAACTGCTGGGCCCAGAGGCCGCCCACAGTCGTGCCGTCCTCGATCAGCCTTTGCAGGCCGCCGTCATCCCCGGCTTCCAACACCGACAGCATGGATTGAACCAGGAAGGCGGTGAAGGCCGAAAAGAGGACCAGCACCAGAGCCCCGTGGAGCGCGATCGTGTGCACCAGGCGCTCTGGGTCGATCGGAATGAGCCTGGCAAGCAGGCGCCGTGGCCAGGGAAGCAACAGCAAGATCGCCACGATCGCAACCCAGAAGGTCCAAGCGCCGATCTTGGGAAACGAACTGATCAGCGACTCGAAGAGAGCCTGGTTGCTGCCCGGATCGCCCCCCAGATTGGCGCCGGCAGCGATGTTGTCCGGGAGATCGACGAGCGGTACCACCGCTAGCATCATGCCACCCAACGCAATGATCAACCAAAGCGCCGCCAGGACGAAGCTTCCGAGGTAACGCCAGACAGCATCCGCTTGCCGATCGGCGATATGGGCCAGGCCCATGGCCAGTCCGATGAACGTGAGGCCGATGAAGATGCCCATGGGGGTCAACGCTCCGTAGCGTAGCGGTCGGTCGCACTAACCGCGATGACGATGATCGGGCGGGCGTGATCCTGAGTCCCTGCTCCTGAGCTTCAGGTTACTGCCCGTCGAAGAGGCTGGATTGACGGGAGGCGGCTACCTCCGCCCTGAGTGTAAAGGTCCGGCCCAGATGCTCATAAGCGCGCCTCGTGGCGATGCGGCCGCGGGGGGTGCGCTCCAGAAACCCCAACTGCAACAGGTACGGCTCCACCACGTCTTCGATCGTTCCGGAATCTTCGGCCAAGGAGGCGGCGATGGTGTCCAGGCCCACCGGACCGCCCTCGAACTTGTCGATCAGGGTCAAGAGGACTCGGCGGTCCAGTTCGTCCAGGCCCAAGGCGTCGATCTCCAGCAATTGCAGGGCGTCTGAGGCCACCGCAGCATCGATGGCGCCATCGCCGTGCACTTCGGCGAAATCCCGCACGCGCCGCAATAGTCTCAGGGCCACACGAGGGGTGCCACGCGCCCGGCTGGCAATGGCGGCCGCACCCTCAGGTGCGATGTGCACGCCAAGAACGCCCGCGCCGCGGCTAACGATCTGCAGCATGGCCGCGGTGTCATAGAAATCCAAACGGTGCACTGCGCCGAAGCGATCGCGCAACGGGGCCGTGAGCATGGCGGGCCTGGTGGTGGCACCGACGATGGTGAATCGCGGGAGACTGAGACGGATGGACCGCGCCGCCGGCCCCTTTCCTACGACGATGTCCAGAGCGAAGTCCTCCATGGCGCTGTAGAGCACCTCCTCCACATCCGAACGGAGGCGATGAACCTCGTCGATGAAGAGCACATCGCCGGGGCCAAGGTTGGTGAGAATGGCCGCCAGATCACCGGCACGCTCCACCGCGGGGCCAGATGTGGTCTTGATCTTCACCCCCATTTCCTGGGCGATGATGAAGCTGAGAGTGGTCTTGCCCAGGCCTGGAGGACCATAGAAGAGGACATGATCCAATGGCTCTTCACGAGCGCGGGCCGCGGCAATCATCATCACCAGGTTCATCCGCAGTCGATCCTGTCCGATGTACTCGGCCAGACTGCGTGGACGAAGGCTTGGCTCCGCCACATCGCCAGGCTGGCGTTGCGGCGCCAGATCACCGTCGCGCTCGACGGTATCGGCCTTGACTGGCTGGCCATCCACCTTGGGGGGGCGTTTTCGCTCGATGGGCATGGCGCAACTATACCACCACTCTGCGACTATAATCCGTATCCGTCCGGCGCCGCCGCGGCGACCGTGGAGGATTCTGATGGCATCCACAAACGGAGCACATCCGCGTTTGCATTGCGTGGTACACCCATTGCTCAAGGTTCATCTGACCCGGCTGCGTGACCAGGGCACGCCGCCGTCAGCGTTTCGCGATGCCCTCGACGTCGCGTCTGGACTTCTGGTCGCCGCCGCTCTCCAAGACCTTGAGTTGATCGATCAGCCGATCCACACCCCCCTGCAGGCGACGGTTGGCCAGGCGCTTGCCCGGCCGCTGGCCTTCGTTCCCATACTCAGGGCCGGACTGGGCATGCTGGCCGCAGCACAGCGCCTGGCGCCTGACGCGGCAGTTTGGCATCTTGGCTTGTACCGGGACGAAGCCACTCTCCAACCTGTGACCTATTACAGCAAGTTACCGAAGTCCGAACTGACGGCGAGCACCGTGGTGGTTTTGGATCCGATGCTTGCCACCGCTGGTTCCGCATTGGCAGCCCTTGAGCTGCTGCAGATCGCGGGAGCGAAGCACCTAAAAGTGATCGCTCTGGTCGCGTCTCCGGAGGGTCTCTCCCAGTTGGCAGCAGCCTTCCCCGACGTAGCGGTGACAGTGGCCGCTGTCGACGAGCGGCTGACCGGCCCCGGCGATCCCTGGCCATCAGGCTACATCATCCCCGGTCTGGGCGACGCGGGGGATCGTCAGTTCGGTACGGGTTGACTGCTGCGCCAAAGAACCCGTCACCTCCAAGCTGACGACTCGCACAGTTGGCAGCCACGGCGCTGCGCCCATATCTTCGGACCCATGATTCGGGCGCAAACTCGAAACCGGCAGCATCCATTCCTAGGAAACGTGCACCATGCAATCGCAGCAACCGCCCGAGGGCAACGACCGACAGCCCCCGGCCTTTCAAGTGGCCATACGCCTCGAATGGGCCGACGACGAAACGCTACCGGTGGTCTATGCCAACCAAGTGCAGGTAGCCCACGGCGGTCCGGAGTTCTTCATCACCTTCGGACTCCTGCGACCGCCCACCAACCCCAACGACCTTCCCGACGTGATCCATATTCGCCCACAAGCGCGCATTGCGATCGCACGAGACGTCATGCCGTCGATCATCCAGACCCTAAACGACAATCTGCAGCGGTATCAAGAACTGATGCGTCAGCGCACGGCGGGCGACGGGCCGTTAGCCGAGGGGTAGCAGCCGGCCACTGCCGGGATGTAGCGTTGGCACGTCGTGAGACAAAAAAGAAAACGAGTCTGGTGGCGTTGACCTACTCTCCCACACAGTCGCCCGTGCAGTACCATCGGCGCTGGCGGGCTTAACTACTGGGTTCGGAATGGGACCAGGTGTATCACCGCCGCTAGTAACACCACCAGACTCGTTGTTCACAAGTAAGGTAAGTATATATATGAAGCTGTCAAAGGTCACCACCAGGGGTGATCCCTTAAGAGCTGAACAAGAGCTCCGTCATCTTTTGGAAGCGAGTAAAGCCTCTCGCGCGTTAGTAGCAGTCAGCTGAAGACCTCACGGCCCTTACACCCCTGCCCTATCAAAGTGGTAATCTACCACCGCGCTTACCCGGTTACCCGGAGGGTGATCTTATCTTGGGGGGGGCTTCCCACTTAGATGCTTTCAGCGGTTATCCCGTCCCGACTTGGCTACCCGGCGATGCGGCTGGCGCCACAACCGGCCCACCAGAGGTCAGTTCATCCCGGTCCTCTCGTACTAAGGACAACTCCCCTCAAATCACCTTCGCCCGCAGCGGATAGAGACCGAACTGTCTCACGACGTTCTGAACCCAGCTCGCGTGCCCCTTTAATTGGCGAACAGCCAAACCCTTGGGACCTGCTTCAGCCCCAGGATGGGACGAGCCGACATCGAGGTGCCGAGCCTTGCCGTCGCTGTGGACGCTTGGGCAAGACTAGCCTGTTATCCCCGGGGTAGCTTTTATCCGTTAAGCCACGGCCCTTCCACTCGGTACCGTGGGATCACTAAGCCCTGCTTTCGCAACTGCTCGACATGTCCGTCTCGCAGTAAAGCCACCTTATGCCTTTACACTCAACGGCCGGTTTCCATTCGGCCTGAGGTGACCTTTGGGCGCCTCCGTTACCTTTTAGGAGGCGACCGCCCCAGTCAAACTACCCACCAGCCACTGTCTCGTCGCCGGATAACGGCTGACGGTTAGGGCCTCGACTGTGCCAGGGTGGTATTTCAACGACGGCTCCTCCGAACCTGGCGGCCCGGATTCATAGCCTCCCACCTATCCTACACAAGCACAGCCCAGACGCAATGGCAAGCTGTAGTAAAGCTCCACGGGGTCTTTTTGTCCTGCTGCGGGTACTGCGCATCTTCACGCAGATTTCAATTTCGCCGAGTCCCTCGTTGAGACAGTGCCCAGATCGTTACGCCTTTCGTGCGGGTCGGAACTTACCCGACAAGGAATTTCGCTACCTTAGGACCGTTATAGTTACGGCCGCCGTTCACCCGGGCTTCGGTTCAAAGCTTCGCTTGCGCTAACCTCTCCCCTTAACCTTCGGGCACTGGGCAGGCGTCAGCCCCTATACTTCAGCTTTCGCTTTGGCAGAGACCTGTGTTTTTGGTAAACAGTCGCCTGGGCCATTTCACTGCGACCCCCCAACCCTTCGCCCGCAAGGGGCTACAAGTCAAGGGGCGAGCCTTCTCCCGAAGTTACGGCTCTATTTTGCCGAGTTCCTTAACGAGGGTTCTCTCGATCACCTTGGTCTATTCGACCTGCCCACCAGTGTCGGTCTGCGGTACGGGCAGTTGTTCTTCATCGCTTAGAGGCTTTTCTTGGCCGCATGGGCTCAACCACTGTACTGCATTACACAGCTTCGCCATAACTCCTCAGCCTAGCCGCCCGGATTTACCTGAGCGGATCAACGGCCTACAAGCTTGGAACCGGGATTTCCATCACCCGGCTGGCCTACCCTTCGGCGTCCCCCCATCGCTCGAAACAACTGGTACAGGAATATTAACCTGTTGTCCATCGCCTACAGCGTTAGCTCTCGGCTTAGGCCCGACTAACCCGACGTGGAACGACCTTGCGTCGGAAACCTTGGGCATTCGGCGAATGCGGTTCGCACGCATTTTACGCTACTCATTCCGCCATTCTCACTTCTCTGCCCTCCACTGCTCCTCACGGTACAGCTTCAATGAGCAGACAACGCTCCCCTACCAAAGCAGCTTTCGCTGCTTTCCGTAGCTTCGGTAGCATGCTTAGCCCCGTTACATTTTCGGCGCAGGAGCACTTGACCAGTGAGATATTACTCACTCTTTAAAGGGTGGCTGCTTCTAAGCCAACCTCCTGGCTGTCTCTGCACGCCCACTACCTTTCCCACTCAGCATGCATTTGGGGACCTTAGCTGACGGTCTGGGCTGTTTCCCTTTCGACAATGGAACTCATCTCCCACTGTCCGACTCCCATGACTTGCGTTACCGGCATTCGGAGTTTGGTTGGGTTTGGTAAGCTTGACGCCCCCTAGCCCATCCAGTGCTCTACCTCCGGTAACGACATCACAAGGCTCGCCCTAGAGCGATTTCGGGGAGAACCAGCTATCTCCCGGTTCGTTAGGCATTTCACCCCTAACCACAGCTCATCCGCTAATTTCGCAAGATTAGTCGGTTCGAGCCTCCACGAGATATTACTCCCGCTTCACTCTGGCCATGGTTAGCTCACCGGGTTTCGGGTCTACCTCCTGCCACTCAATCGCCCTATTCAGACTCGCTTTCGCTCCGGCTCCGGGTGTAACTCCCTTAACCTTGCGACAGAAGGTAACTCGGCGGATCATTCTCCAAAAGGCACGCGGTCAGACATTCCCCCGAAGGGGCATAGTCCTCCCACAGTTTGTAGGCACACGGTTTCAGGTTCTATTTCACTCCCCTCACCGGGGTGCTTTTCACCTTTCCCTCACGGTACTTGTTCGCTATCGGTCACGGTAGGTGTTTAGCCTTGGGAAGTGGTCTTCCCGGATTCCCACAGGATTTCACGTGCCCCGTGGTACTCACGAACGGAATCAGAGGAACATCACTTTCGCTTACGGGCCTGTCACCCTCTGTGGAGAATCTTTCCAGTATTCTTCAGCTAGCGATGTTCTTGGTAACTCTGTGGGGGTGAGCAGACACCCCTACCCCGCCGTACAACCCCGATACTGCAACGCCTGCTCGCTTACACAGTATCAGTTTGGGCTTTTCCCTTTTCGCTCACCACTACTAAGGGAATGATCTCTTTTCCTCCGGGTACTTAGATGTTTCAGTTCCCCGGGTTCCCTCCACCGCACCTATGTATTCAGTGCGGGGTGACATGGGTTCACCATGCCGGGTTTCCCCATTCGGGCATCCTCGGATCAAAGCTTGCTGACAGCTCCCCGAGGCTTATCGCAGCCAACCACGCCCTTCATCGGCCTACCGTGCCAAGGCATCCCCCGTGCGCCCTTTGTAGCTTCACTCGGTGCTCTTCCGTAGAGATTCCTCGGCTCTTGTTCAGCTGTTAAGGTACCACCACCGGACTGACCGGCCAACGCCTCGTCGTGCGCCGATTCATAATGCCAACACCAATGTCGGCCTGATGGATCGATCCACGACACACCGCGTCGCAACGTATAAAGCTAGCACGACTTGTTCACATTGCCAACTGTGGAGCTGAGGGGACTCGAACCCCTGACCTCCTCATTGCAAATGAGGCGCTCTCCCAGCTGAGCTACAGCCCCGGGGCATCAAGACCCCCATCCCGATTGCACATACCTTCGCGTAAGTGCAGCAACGGGCAGGCCCTTGACAGGAGAAGAGAGGGAAGGAAGGTCGGAGGATGAGGGCCCCTGCGAACAGGGGACCTTGGCCTCGTAAAGAAAGGAGGTGATCCAGCCGCACCTTCCGGTACAGCTACCTTGTTACGACTTCGTCCCAGTCGCCAGCCCCACTCTAGGCAGCCGGGAAACATCCCATAACCGACTTCAAGTGTGGCCGACTCCCATGACGTGACGGGCGGTGTGTACAAGGCCCGGGAACGTATTCACCGCAGTATGGCTGACCTGCGGTTACTAGCAACTCCGCCTTCATGGAGTCGGGTTGCAGACTCCAATCCGAACTGAGACCGGCTTTGGGGATTGGCTCCACCTCGCGGTGTGGCGACCCATTGTACCGGCCATTGTAGCGTGTGTGTAGCCCTGGCCATAAGGACCATGCTGACTTGACGTCATCCCCACCTTCCTCCGGCTTACGCCGGCAGTTGCGCATGACACGTGAAACATACGCCAAGGGTTGCGCTCGTTGCGGGACTTAACCCAACACCTCACGGCACGAGCTGACGACAGCCATGCAGCACCTGTGCAGGCTCCCGAGGGTCGGTCCCCTTTCGGTTCCCTACCACCTGCATGTCAAGGCCAGGTAAGGTTCTTCGCGTTGCATCGAATTAAACCACACGCTCCGCTGCTTGTGCGGGCCCCCGTCAATTCCTTTGAGTTTTAGCCTTGCGGCCGTACTCCCCAGGCGGACAACTTATCGCGTTAGCTGCGGCACCGAACATCCTTAGATGCCCGACACCTAGTTGTCATCGTTTACGGCGTGGACTACCGGGGTATCTAATCCCGTTTGCTCCCCACGCTGTCGCGCTTCAGCGTCAGAACTCGGCCAGGGTGCCGCCTTCGCTACTGGTGTTCCTCCCGATCTCAACGCATTTCACCACTCCACCGGGAATTCCACACCCCTCTCCGAGTCTCTAGCCAGGCAGTTTCCCGCGCGCTCTCCCAGTTGAGCCGGGAGCTTTTACGCGAGACTTGCCTTGCCGCCTAGACGCCCTTTACGCCCAGTGATTCCGGATAACGCTTGCCCCCTACGTATTACCGCGGCTGCTGGCACGTAGTTAGCCGGGACTTATTCCTGAGGTACCGTCCTTGCTCGTCCCCCAGAAAAGCGGTTTACAACCCGAAGGCCTTCTTCCCGCACGCGGCGTCGCTGCATCAGGCTTTCGCCCATTGTGCAAGATTCCTCACTGCTGCCGCCCGTAGGCGTCGGGACCGTGTCTCAGTTCCCGTGTGGGGGGCCACGCTCTCACGCCCCCTACCCGTCGTAGGCTTGGTAGGCCATTACCCCACCAACTACCTGATAGGCCGCAGGCCCATCCCAGAGCGCCGGAGCTTTTCTCCCGAAGGAGCGTATGCGGGATTATCCGTCGTTTCCAACGGTTATCCCCCTCTCTGGGGCAAGTTCCTACGTGTTACGCACCCGTCCGCCACGCAGCTGCCTCAACCGAAGCTAAAGCACTGCGTTCGACTTGCATGTGTTAAGCACGCCGCCAGCGTTCATCCTGAGCCAGGATCAAACTCTTTATCAGAAAGCTTGCGCTCTCTCGTTCGGACGCTAGCTGGGTGCGCTTGGCTTTCGCCGCGCACCCGTCAGTCGTCCAGGCCTTCCGTCGCTCCTGCGGCCTGCCCGAAAGCAGCCCGCAACGTCGATCGGAGAGCCCAGCGACCCTTTCCTTCCCTCTCTTCTTCTGTAAAGGTGCGCCGTCTCTTCAGGGCGACCGGCACCCTGTCCGTCTACCCAGGCACAAAAACGCGGCCTTCGAAGGCCGCACGGTGATGTATCACCGCACCACCCCTTCGACTAGGGCGATGCCCTGCGCTACACCGATGTTTGATTGCCTAGGTTCGCAACGGACGAGTATCTTACAGGTCCTCGGGCTGATAGTCAATAGTCCTGCGTCCGAATCAGGTCCGAGAACGCTTCTGGGCTGGTCTGCCTGCCTCGCCGGTGCGAATCGCCAGCCTTGCTGGCTATCTCGCCTTGCGGGCGAGCTGCCTATAATAGCAGATGGTCGCCTGTTGAGGGGCCGCCGCCCGTCATTCGCCCGATAGTCCCAGGAGGAAGCCATGAAGCACAAGGTCAACATCGAATACTGCGCGGCTTGAAACTACCTGCCCCAAGCCGTCCGTGCGACGGAAGCGCTCCTGGGCGAGTTCGCCCACCAGTTGGACGCGGTGACCCTGCAGCCCTCGCGCGGCGGGGTCTTTGAGGTCACCGTGGACGAGGATCTGGTCTATTCCAAGAAGGAAACCAAGCGCCACGCAACGATCGATGAGCTGTGCGACGCCCTGCGCCAGCGGCTCGTCGATTGAGCGCAGGCTGGATGCCGGCTGGGCAAGCCTCGGCCGGCGTCCGGCTGTTCGACCACAATCAGCCGCGCGTATCGTGTCGGATTAGCGCCACCGGCCGGACGTCTTCATCCGTGGGCCTGATCCGCCGTGCGCAGACTGGCGGCCGCGCTCTCGATCCGGGTCACCAGCTCGACCCAGCTGAAGCGCTCACGCTCGGCCTCTGCCCCGCGGGTCAGTCTGCGGCGCAGCTCACCGTCTGCGAGCACCGCCACCAAGGCGTCCGCGAGCGCCACCGGGTCTTCGGGCGGCACCAGGAGTCCGCTCAAGCCGTCCGCCACAGCCTCGGGGATACCGCCCACCGCTGTGGCCACCATCGGCCGACCGAATCGGAGCGCCAGGGGCGCGACGGCACTGCCGGTGGCCGACACATAGGGCATAGCCACCACGTCAGCTGCGCCGAAATAGAGGCCAAGTTCCTCGTCGGCGACATAGCGGTTGACCAGCACGACGCTGTCAGCGACTCCTAACATTCGCGCCCGCTCCCAGAATGCCGCCACGGGTTGCCAGAATTCACCGACGATCAGCAGGCGCCCTTGCGGCAACGCCCGCAGCACCCGCGGCCAGGCCGCCAACAGGCCGTCAAGGCCCTTGTAGGGGCGCACGAAGCCGAAGAACAGGGCCACCGGGGCGTCTTCATCCAGGTTCAAGACTGCGCGTGCGTCCTCCCGCGGCACAGCTGCGCCCAGGTCGAAGAGCGGCAGGAAGCCGCGGAAGACCCGCTTTCGGCCGCCGACTTCGCGGCGCGCCAGTCGCCGCCCCAGGACGCGCCGCAAGGCCGCCTCGTCGGCCCCCCCGTGCAGCATCCAACCGTCGGCGCTAAGGAGGACGTGGCGCACCAACATGCGTATCGGGAGGCTCGGATGCTCGTGGGGCAGGACGTTGTGGCAGATGAAGAGGACCGGCGCGGCCGACCGCCGAGCCAGCCATCGGTACCCGGCGAGGATCGCGCTGAAGCTCGGCGCCCAGAACGGCACCCACCACTGGACGATGACCAGATCCGGTTCCAGCGCCGCCAGGTGCCTGGCGGTCCGCCACCAGCTGAGGGGATTGAACGGATCCAGGATCCGCTCGGCCCGTCCCTCTCGCGTCGGCGCGGACGGGTCGCGGTCGCTGCGCCCGCCGAAGAGCCAGCGAGGATACTGGCGTCGGAAGCCCAGGTGGGTCACCTCATGCGCGAGGCCCAGGGCTTTGACCAGTAGATCCGCATGCTGGGCGATGCCCCCGCGAAAGGGCTGTCCTGGGCCGATCAGCGCGATACGCACAGGCTCAGGGAAGGTCCAGCTTGAAGCCGTAGCCCCGGACCGTCGCCACGTACTGGTGCTCGGCGTCGATCTCAGCCAGGCGGGTTCGCAGGCGCCGGACCAGGGCATCCAGGGCGTCCTCGGTGACCCCGTAGCCGTCTTGGTCCTCCCAGATGGCGCTCACGATGTCGTCGCGGGTGACGATGCCCCCTCCCGCACGCACGAGCATGGTGAGCAGCTCGAACTGGGGCTGCGACAAGGGCGGGTCCACCAGACGGCCATTGACGTACACGGCGACCGTATCCGGGTCGATCCGCAGCCCCCGCTGTTCGAAGTGGATGGGCGCCGTGGCTTCAACATCCACAAAGCGCAGCTTGAAGCGGGCCGCCACCGAGATCTCGTCGCCGTCGGAGAGCATGCCCATGCCGTCCACGGGCGTCCCGTTGACCCAGAGTCCGTTCTTGCTGCCGGTATCGAAGACGGCGCAGCCTTCCGGCAGCCGCCGGACGACCGCATGGCGGCGCGAAACCTGCCGGTCGGCCAGCTGCACGTCGCAGGCGGCGTCGCGCCCGATGCTCAGTTCTTCCTCAATGGCCCATTCGCGCACGCCTTCCGGCCCGCGCAGGATGAGCATCGCGCTCTCTTGCGACATTGCGATCCCTTGACTCCCCTGTCCCAGGTTCGCCGGTCGGACGCGAAGCGGGGAACACGGCCACCCCGCCCGGGCTTGACTGCCCGCGCCCTATGGCCTTTAACTTAGACCGAATGACGGGCATGATCAAGCCGGGGACAGTTCTGCGCGGCCGCTACCGCATCACCGCATTGGTGGGGCAGGGTGGCGGCGGTGCTGTCTACCGCGCCGAGGACCTGCGCCTGCCGGGACGCGTCACGGCCGTCAAGGAGATCCGACCGGACCCCGGCGAGACGGATGCCCTGCGCGAACAGGCCCGCGACCAGTTCCGCCGCGAGGCCAGCACCTTGGCCCGGCTGGACCACCCGGGCCTGCCCAAGGTCAGCGACTCCTTCGTCGCCCAGGACTGCGACTACCTGGTCATGGACTTCGTCGAGGGCCCGGACCTGCGGCAGGTGCTCGAGGAAGCCAACCTGGCCGACGAATTCCTGCCGGAGGCTAAGGTGCTCGGCTGGGGGGCTCAACTGCTGGAGATCGTGCGCTACCTGCACGCCCAGTCGCCGCCGGTGCTGCATCGGGACATCAAGCCGGCCAACATCAAGCTGACGGATGGTGGGCGTATCAAGCTGGTGGACTTCGGTCTGGTGAAGCCGATGGACCCCATGGACCCGCGGACGCTGACCGTGGCCCGCGGGCTGGGCTCGCTGCCCTACACGCCCTTGGAGCAGTATGCCGGCGACACCGGTCACACCGACGGCCGCACCGACATCTACGGCATCGGCGCCACGCTGTACCATCTGCTGACGCGGCGGGTTCCGGCCACGGCACAGGAACGCTTCCTGCTCCCCACCTCCCTGCAACGCCCCAGACGCCTGAACCCGGAGATCAGCTCGCGGGCGGAAGGCGCCATCCTGGCCGCCATGGCCCTGCATCCGGAAAAGCGCCCGGCCACGGTTGAGGATCTGCGCAGCCTCCTGCTGGGCACCTCGCCCATCTTGCTGGATAACGAGCTGGACACGGCGCCCGCCGCCTGGCGCAGCGCGCTCTGGGAGAACGCGGCCCTGATGGCGCTGGTGGGCCTGCTGACCCTGTTGGCCGCCCTGGCGACGACGGAATCCGTTCGCTGGCAGTCAGCACAGATGGGCGAGGGAGCCGCGCAGGACGCGGGCGAGGGGCGGTAACAGGGCTGTGAGCCCGCCGGCCGGGGCTCGGCTATCATCATGGTGCCTGCCCCCTGCGTCCCTCAGCGTTCATCCCCCTGGAGCCCCCGTGAGCCAGCCCATCAACGCCGCCCTGATCAGCCCTGCCCTGGACGATGCCATCAACGCGCAGGTGGGCCGCGAGTTCGAGGCCAGCCTGCAGTACGTCAGCATCGCCGCCTGGTTCGAGAGCGAGAGCCTGACGGAGCTGGCGGCCTTCTTCTACCGCCAGGCGGATGAGGAGCGGCTGCATGCCATGAAGTTCGTTCACTACATCACGGAGACGGGCGGACGGCTGCGCATCGGCGCATTGGCAGCGCCTCGCGCCGACTTCGCCTCGGCCGAGGAGGCGGTGACCGCGGCCCTGTCGTGGGAGATCGACGTGACGCGGCACATCAACGCCATCATGGACATCGCATTGCAGGAGCGGGACCACATCGCCGGCCAGTTCCTGCAATGGTTCGTGGCCGAGCAGCGGGAAGAGGTGTCGAGCATGAGCACACTGCGCGACGTCATTCGCCGCGCGGGGCCGCAGGGACTGCTGTTGGTGGAAGACTACGTGGCGCGACGCGCGTCCGCGGCGACCGCCCCCGCACCGGAGCCGGCGGCCTGAGCGCGGTCCGCCCGATGCGCCCCGCGCCGCCGGCTGTCGAGCGGCACCTGTTCCTCTCCCCCCACCTGGACGACGCGGCCCTGTCCGCGGGCGGCACCATCCACCGCCTGACCGCTCGTGGCCTGCCGGTGACGGTTGTCACCATCTGCGCCGGCGCGCCGCCGGAGGCAACGCTCTCGGCCTACGCCCTCAGCCTGCATGCCCGCTGGGGACAGTCGCCCGATGAGGCGCGCCACGCCGCCGCGGTCATGGTCGCCCTCCGCCGCGCCGAGGATCGGGCGGCCTGCCGGCGCCTGGGCGCCGACTGCGTCCATCTGCGGCTGCCTGACCTCATCTACCGCCGCCGCGCGAATGGCGCATGGGCCGCGGAGAGCGATGCCGACCTCTTCGCCGGCGCGGCGGGGGTGGACACGGGGACGGTGGCGGCTCTGGCCGGGCGGCTGGGGCGCTGGCTCCGCCGCCGGTGGGCGCTTCCGGCCGACCGCGGGCCAGGCGGCCCGCGCTTCTGGGCGCCCCTGGGCATCGGCGATCACGTGGACCATCACCTGTGCCGGCAGGCCGTCGAGCGGCTGGCCACTTTCAACCCGAAGACGGTGACCCTCGGCTACTACGAGGACTACCCCTATGCGGGTGACGCCCGGGCCCGCGCCAAGGCGCTCAACGCGGCTCCCGCCGAGGGCCGCTGGCGGGCCTCTCCGCAGCCGATCGACGCCGCGGATCTGGCCGCCAAGCTGGATGCCATCGCCTGCTTCGGCTCGCAGATCTCCTCCTTCTGGACGGACGAGACGGCGATGCGCGCAGCGGTCACCGATTTCTCGCGAGCCGACGGGGAGAACGAGGGCTGGTCAGAACGGTTCTGGCAGCTAGCGGAGTGAGACCTCGCGCCATCCACGCCGACACGAACAGCCGAGCTTAGGCCGGTCCGCTGCGTTGTTCAGCCCTGCGGGAGGTCGCGAACCCATTGGACGGCGTCCGGCGCACATGGGACGCCGTCCGGCGACCCACGGGACCGGGTCCCGTGCATGACGGGACCGGGTCCGGCGACCCACGGGACCGGGTCCCGTGTATGACGGGACCGGGTCCGGCGACCCACGGGACCGGGTCCGGCGTATGACGGGACCAGGTCCCGTGAGGCAGACCGCGTCATCCGTCGTCCGCGAACGCCAAGGTGTTGCCGTTGGCCCGGCTAGGGCCGCGGATGCAAGGAGGGCATCAGCGGCGCGATTGCGGCTTCATTCGAACATGTGGCGATCCCGCCGTCACCAGCAATTCTGGGCCAGTTCCCGCGCCAGACCCTCCCAATCGCCGCGCCGCGCGGCCGCCTGCACCGCCGGCGGGAGCCTGCTGGAACGGCCGGTTGCGGCTACTCCATCGCCGTCCAGGTCCAGGCGAACCACTGGCACGCCGCCGGCATCCAGCCGCAGCGCTTGATGCTCCATGAGGCGCTGGCTTCCCTCGTCCACCGATCCGGCCACCGTCAGCAGGACTCCCAGCCGGCCGCTCGATCCCGCCGCGGCGCCCTCCAACAACCGCAGTCCCAAGGCCAGGCCCAGATCGGCGCGCCCCGCCGGCAGGCTGTCGATCGCGTGGTCCGGCGACTTCCAGGGTAACGCTGCGCCGTCAAGCCATTCAGCTTGACTCCCATAGCGACCCATGTGGACGGGGACGCCGGCCGCACGCAGATCCTGGGCCAGGCCGGCCAGGCCATCCATCAGGGTCGCATCGCGATGTGACCCTGTCCGGACGACCAGGCGATCGTCCAACAGCAGCAACCAGGCATCCACCCGTTCACAACCCTCCCGCTTCAGCTCCCCATCGGAGATCAGTGCCGGGAGGAACGCCGCCGCAAACCGCCGATCGCCCGCCCGGGAGTCAACGGCCGTTTGTGCCGTATTTAAACGGATGACCCCCGCACGTCCGCGCGGGAGGTAGATGGCTTCACCGGCGTCAACCGCGTCGCGGCCGGCCCCGTCGTCCAGCCCGGGAGCCGGCAGCACCACGCGACCCAAGGGCCGCAGGTTGCCGCCGGGTTGGCGCAGAAAGTAGGTCAGAACCTGCGCCTCGGTCAGTTGCAGCAGGTCCTTGAGCAAGACGGCGCGACCGCTCTGGCCACCGGGGAACTGCCGCAACAAGCGAGGCCCGTCAGCGGCGCCCAGGTCGACGACCGCGATGCCCTCGCTGGCTCCGCTGAGGACGGCATCCTGACCCTCGACGGCCACCCGGCTGAAGACCGCGTCCAGGTCCAGCCATTCGGCGGGCGGGGGCAGAGCGCCGGCCGGCGGTATCTCGCCCAGCGCGAAGCGGCCCCGTCCCAAGGCGCCCATGCCCACCATGGCCAGCCTGTCGAAGCCCTTCGGGGCGAGATCCCAGACGCCCAGGTCCACCGTGATCCCGAGGAGCTGTGGCTTTCGGTCATCGGCGATATCCACGGTCCAGACGCCGCCTCCCGGGCTGAGACCGATCAGACGCCGCCCGGCGAACATGAGCCCGCCGCCCCCCGCGGCCACCGCCAACCCTGGGAGATGGCCGGTGATGCGCAGCCCCCGAGGCCCGTCCCGGAGCAGGACCACCATCCCGTCCCTCTCGGTGAGCAGGTACAACGCCGCGCCCCGAGCTGCAATAGCCTCCACAACCACAGCGCGGTCGGCGCTGGTCTGGCCCGGATCAGCCAGCCGGAGGCCTGAAGGGCCTGCCAGGAGGAGGAAGCCGATGGCAGAGCTGAAAGCCGCGCCGGGCGCGGATTCCAGCTCCCAGAGCCCCGCCGGACCCGCAGCCACCCAGACCCGATCGCCCGCCGGCCACAGCTGACGCGGCGCGGCCAGTAGCGGCAAGGCCTCCACCAAGCCGCCCGCCGACTGACGCAGGAGGCCCGCGCTCTCCAAGGACAGGAGGGCATTCTCGCCATGCAGGATCAGATCGGCGCGGGCCGAGCCCTGGGGAAGCAAGTCCTCGTCGCTTTGCCACATCGGCAAACGCTCAGCCACCGTGAACCGCCGCAGGCGCCGTCCGCCCCGGTCCACCACCGCCAGACGGTCGCCGCCGGCCGCCAGGGCCAAGGGCTGCTCGGCAAGGAGCCGATCATCCAGAACGCGACCGCTCGAGGCGTCCAGAACCGTCAGCCGGCCGTCGGCCCGCAGGGCGAAGATGCTGTCGCCGGCCGCGGCGACATCGCGGGTGGCCAGGCTGTCCAGCCGCTGCACGACCGCGCCACCGGGCGCGGACTCCAAGCGCGACAGGTCCAGGGTCTCCAAGCCCCAGGGGCGGGCCAGCCAGGCCCGCCCGGCGGCGAGGGCAATGCTTCCATCCCAGGCCCGTACGCCGGCGGGGGCCTCGGCCGCGACCTCGACCTCCAGCGTCGGCCGCTCCAGATCCTTGAGCCGCAGCACGGCGACGCCGCCTTCCGTCAAGACCACGGCCCGGGCATAGCCGATGGCGACCGCGCCGACCTCCTTGCCCGGCAGCGTGATGACCTGGCCCACCGGCGTTGGCGCCCCGCCATCGCCTAGCGACCAGAGCCGCAGCTCAGCCGCGGCGGTGCCGCTGGGCGCACGGCTGCTAGCGGCCAGCAAGCCCTGCCCCAGGGCCAGCCCCTCCACCACCTCCGGCAAGGTCAGTCGCGCCCGTAATGACAGCGGCTCTCCAGGATCCGAGATCTCCTGGATCTGCGTGCCCCAGGCCAGAAAGGCCGGCCCCTCATCCTCGGCCGCCAAAGGCCCGACCCTGCCGCCCCAAACGCTCCATGGCGACGGGGATCCCGCATCCCCACGGCGTGTCGGCGCTCCCAACAGCGCCAACAGGCCCAGCGTCAGCATCAAGATGCGGGCCGAGGGCCGGAGAAGGCGGGGTTGTCGAAACATGTCAGCCTCCAGTTGTCACCGGCGATGGTGCCGATGGTAGCGCGAAGTCCACGGCGGGGTCAGGTGCATCCATCTCCCAATGCAGGATGGCAGCCGCCTCAGCTGCGGCGACCTGCCGATACCACATGCTGGCGAAACCCGTCGCCCGAGCCTCAAGCCGGTAGCGACCCCAGGGCAGGAGGATGGCGTAGCGGCCGTCCACGTCTGTCCGCTGCACGAAGATGCCCGGGCGGTCCTGGCGGTAGGCGGTGATCTCGGCGGCGGCGATGCCCCGTCCGTCGCTATCCGTCACCTGGCCGCGGAGGTAGCCATCCGAAACACCTGGCGGGCGGAGACCGGCCGCAGCACGCTCACCCGACGGCATGGCGGTGCCTGCGTCGACCGAACCAGAGCCTCGGGACTCCCCTGACCCAATGGTCGAGATGGGCGCGGCCAGGACGCCGGTCGCGGAGGGCGGCAATGGCGCCAGCACCGCCGTCGCGATGTCGTCAGCAAGCGGCGGCGCGTCGTCCCTGATAGTGGACTGCGGTCAAGGTCGCCGCCACGACGGCCGGCGTCGGCCGGCCATCGGCCCCTGATCCCCGCGGACCGTCGCCCGGCCGGTCGTCTCTGTTCCGATCCCCTCTGAGGCCCCGTCCGTCCGCGCCGGGGTGCCTACCTGCTGCGGGTCGCCGCGCCTGCCCGTGGCCCACGGCTGCTGCGCCAACCACAGGCCGGCGGTCAGCAGCAGGATGCCACCCACCCACGGCAGCCAGTTGCGCGGCGGGGGGCCGCTGCCGACGGCCGGCGGCAAGCCCAGCCGGGTGGCTTCGGCCTCCAACTGCGCCCGCAGCGCCGCGCTCCGCGCCGGAGGCAGCGGCAGCTCCAGGCGCTCCAACGCGTTGGCGATGGCCGCTAGCTCCCCGAGGGTGGCCGTCGGATGTCCGCCACCTTGGCGGCCATCCGACGCCGGCGCTCCGGACGCTCGGTGATCGGCCGCCTGGCCGAGGAGCAGTTCCAAGCGCTCATCGGGCGTCATGTACGCTCTCCCTGATCCCGCAGGACCGCGCGCAGGCGCTTGAGGGCGCGGTACTGATGCTGCCGCGCGGCGACCTCGGTGCCGCCGATCAACGCCGCCGTCTCCCGTAGCGACAGGCCGGCCCCGAAGCGCAGCGCCAGAACCTGGGCCTGGACGTCGTTCAGCGATCCGGCGATGAGGCGGGTCAGATCCACGTGGTGCTCCAGGTCCGTCCAGATGGCCGCACCGGCCTGGTCGACCGGGCCGGCGTCGGACCGATCATCGTCCTCGTCGCCGTCGAGGGGCAACTGCCCCGACCGCCGTAGGCCCGGCCCCGACCAATGCTCAGCCACGCGCCGCGAGGCGATGGACAGCAGCCAGGCGCCAAATCGGTCCGGCTCGCGTAGCTGGCTGAGGGAGCGCAGGGCCTGGATGAAGACATCCTGGACCAGATCCATGGCCAACTCGGCATCGGCAACCCGGAAGCAGAGGTACCGGTGCAGCCGCGGCAGGTGCCGCTCGTAGAGCAGCCCGAAGGCCCCGGGCTGACCGCCCAGGGCCTGTCGGACCAGATCGCCGTCGGCCACCGCTGCGTCGGCGGTGTCATCCGGGCGCGTGACTCGGTCCAGGAACCTACCCCTCTCAATGACGATGTCCTTCAACAAGCGCGGGCTCCGAAGCGCAGCAGCGGCGCCGCGGAGCCCGCAAGATGGCGTTCAGCGGGAGCTGGTCCGGGGCAGGAGCGGCAGGTAGACTGCATGGACGCTTCCTGGTCGCCAGCCCTTGCCGGCGATCTCGAACATGACCGGCCGACCGTCGGCGTCCAGGAACTCGGCCGACCTCTTGGGATCGAAGCCGAAGCCGAAGGCTCCCTCACCCGGCTGCCCGACCTGCCGCAATGTCACCCCGATGTCAATGCCGCCGGTTAGCGAGCTGGCTGGAGCAGCGTCGATGGTCAGCGACAGCCGGCCCTCGCGGCCGATGCGCTCCTGCTTTACCGCCAGCCTGGCACCGGACGGTAGGCGGGCGCTGACGGCATCGGGAACGGCATCGCCATCGGCGTCCGTCTCATCCAAGCTCAGCCAGCCGGCGTCATAGACGAGGTGGATCGTGGCGCGCCGCAACGGAATGCTGCCGCAGGCCAGGCGGATGGGCGTCGTCAATCGTCCCGCCTCGGCGCGCGGGGGGCGCGAGGAGATGCTCAGGACGGCGGGTGTGACCTCTGCCAGGTCCGGCTCCGGCAGCGATGCCAGCGACAAGCCGCGCGGCAACATCGGCAGGGGCGCGACCTGGCGGCCGCTGTCCTTGAGACCCATATAGGCCGCCAGGTCCACCTTGTGGTTCGTACTGTCGTCCAGCACCACGGCGGTCACCGGGCCATCCGCCTCGATGCGCGCCGAGCCATAGCTGTTCGGCGTCCAACTTTGGATCTGACGGGGATCCCAGGCATGGCTGGCCCCGGCGGCAAGCAGCACCTGGCAGCCCGAGGGGCAGTCCATCAAGGTTCCACTAGAAGTGAAGACCCGCAGGTTTGCCGTCACCGGCTGGTCGCCGGGATTCTGCACCTGAATCAACGTGTTGAGCATGAGCCCGGTATGCTCGCGGCGCACCATGGTCAAGTGCAGATTGGCCACGGCCAAGGTCGCAGGCTCGGCGGGATAGGCCGCCACCAGCCCACGATCGTTACCGATGTCGACCACCGCGGCCACCGGCGCTGACGCGGCGATGATCGCCGAAGCCGCGCAGCCCTCGGGCAGGCCGCTGCTACCTCCGACATTCAGATGCTGGTGGAAGAGCCCGATCGCCCCGGGCGCCAAGGTCTGGGCTCCGCCACCATGCACGATCTCCTGCCCCACGGGACAGGCCGCGGGATTACCGGCCGAGATGCTGTAGGTCAGGGTGACCGTCACCGGCAGCTCGCCTGGGTTGACCACATGGATCGCCGAGTCCAGGACACCACCATCCGACTGCCCCGCATTCTCAGGCAAGTGGCGGAACAACATCGGCGCCGCCAGGTGCGTGCCCAGCTGGGCCTGCGCCAGACCGGGCACGACGTAGGCCCCGGCGCTCCGCTCCAGGTCCGTCAAAGCGATCGCCGCGATGGGCCGATCGCTGGCGAGGCGCACCCAGCCGGTCCAGGAAGAGCGATCGGCGATGAGTTCCTGCAGGGCCGGATGGCGGCTCATGTCGATCATCGCCGCGCCGCCCGCCGCCAGGTCGAGGGCCAGTTTTCGGCGGCCCTCATCCTGGCCTTCCGCGACTCGAAGGTCCAGGGTGACGTTGGCCGCGTGTTCGGTGTCGCTGTTCTGGATGAAGAGGTAGCTGCTGCTGATGCCATCGTAGCGGGACAGCAGCGGAACGATGACGTCGACATCCGCGGCGGGAGCGCGGCTCAGGACCGCCTTGCCCAGGGAGGACCAATCGCTGCGGAACAAGGCATCCATGGGCTGCTCATGGACGGCGGCGAGTCCCGCATAGACCGAGTTCTGCAAGGAGGCTTCGGCCGGCAGGTAGACGTTGGCGGCCACGCCTGCCGGGACCGCCGGGCGCTCCACTTGGATGGGCGCGCCGCCGCGGATGTCCTGGAGGCGCAACGAGGCATCGCTTTCTGCGGCGCCGAGGTTGAGCACCTGGATACCGGTGGCGGCGACGTCCTCGCGCAGCGAACGAATGGGCGCGGGCCGCGGCGTGCTGCTGGGCACCGCAGTGCTGCCAGGCAAGGCGGTAGGTACGGCGGTGCGTGTCGGGCCCGATCCGGAACCACTGCCGCCCACCAGAAGCAGCGGCATGAAGCGGCTCCTGGCGGCATTGCCTTCCTGGTCGCGTCGATCTGGCAAGGCGTTGTACATCGAACCATCCATCACCGCGGAGGTCTCCAGGACGCTGGCATGCACCGGCTGGTCGCTCGACAACCAGGCGCTGCCATAACTGTTTTCCGGGACGTCGACCAAGGCTGCCAGATCCCATTGGGCGGCCCCCCCCGCCGGGATCGTCCGGATGCAGGCCACGGGGCAAGTGACCTCTTGACCATTCCAGAGCTTCATTCGCAAGGTGACCTGTGCCGCTAGCGGTCCGGGGTTATGCGCCTGGACCAGGCTGCTGAGGGCCAGATTGGTGTGCCGGCTGCGCACGACAGGCAGGGAATGCCTGGTGGATCCCTGGTTGAGGGGACGGGCCAATACCGCCGCCGTGGTGGCGCCGAGGAGATCGGTGCTGTTGACCACCGCGGCCACCGGCACGCTGGCCTCGATGAGGGCGCCGGCTGCACAACCGACGGGCAGGCCGCTGTCACCGGTGGGCAGGCCTGGGATGTTGCCCTGGTAGAACACAACGGTGCCCTTGGCCGGCAGGTCGAAGGGTCCATGCTGCACCTGCATGCCGGCGCAGCTACCGGCGGCGCCGGCATAGCGCAGGGAGACGCTGGCGGTCTGGTCACCGGGATTCAGCACGGAGATGCCGGTGGTCTGGCTGGCCGCGCTGGCCGCGCCCGAAAAGGCATTGGCCACAAAGGGCGCCGAGAGCTGCAGGCCGGTCAGGCTCCCCGTAGACCCGCCCTCCACGCTGTAGACGCCCTTGGCCGAGGTCTCGATGTCGACCACGCTGGAAAGGGCCAGCGGCTGATCCCCGGTCACGCGCAACCAGCCGGTGGAGCCGGCGGGGATGCCGGCGAGGCGGGGATCCTTGCCCATGTCGATGGTCGCTGACGTGCCGGGGGCGATGGCGAGGTTGAGGCTGGCCGTCGGCACAGTCTGGTTGCCCATGTAGAAGTCCACCGAGGCCTGGGCTTGCGCCTGCGCGTTGGAGTTCTGGATGGTGATCAGCGAGGTCTGGCCGGTGTATTGCTTGGCTACAAAGGGCAGGACCAGCTCGGTGCCGGACCCGACCTGGTTCTCGTAGACCGCCGCTCCGCTGGACGGCCAGTCATGGCGCAACAACAGGTCGATGGGCCGGTCGGAACGGGCGATGGCGGCATAGGCCCCGCGGGCCAAGGCGCTCTCGGCAGGCAGGTAGATCGAGGCCGTCCCCTGCGCCGGTATGGAGCGATGCAAGACGATCGGTGCCCCACCGCCCTGTTTGTAGAAGTCGATGTCCACTTCGGCAGCCTGATCGGGATCCATGTTGACCAGCTGAATCCGGACGTGCCGGCGCCTGTGATGCCGTCGAGGCCAGCCGGTCCGGCGGCGGCAGAACGGTGGCGCCGGCCTGACAGCAGGGCGGCACCGAGCGTGAAGAGGCCTGAAAGGGATGATCCATCGTGGTCTGGCCATGGTCTGCTCCAAGTCGTTGGGCTGGCATCGCGGGTAGTCTGACGTCAAGCGGCCGCGGTGAGCGGCTGACCGGCGCATCCGCCGGCTATGGTGATACAGAGGGCCGCCGCGGGCAAAAGGTAACAAGAGCGGCGCCAGCGACGCCTGGGTCAGTGTTCCAGGAGTGGCAGGAAGACGGATCGCGGCGCGGCAGTGCGGGGAAACGGAGTCGACATCGCGGTCGCGGGCGACGTCGGCGGCACCGTGGACGGGGTCGAACTACCGGTCCCTGGCGTAGCGGTCTCCGTTGTTGGGGCCGCCCAATGGATGACCAGGGCCGTGTTGGAGACCCTATCATCCGCGCACCTCCTACCCTGGTGGGTGGCCCTGCGGAACAGTCAGGTTCCCGTCGCCCTGCCAACCACCCGCGCCACCAGCTCCCCCAGCCGCTCCGCCGCCGCCGCGCCGGTGGCCATGACCTCTTCATGCAGGTCCGCGTCGGCCACCGCCTCCGGCTGCGCCATCAGCACCCGGTTGGTGATCAGGCTGAGCCCCAGCACGCGCAGCCCCGCGTGGCGGGCGACCACCACCTCGGGGCAGGTGCTCATGCCCACCGCATCAGCGCCGATCTGCTTGAGGAAGCGCGCCTCGGCCGGGCTCTCGAAGCTCGGCCCAGCCACCATGGCATAGACCCCGCGGTGCACGCGAAAGCCCAGGTCCGCCCCGATGGCCATCACCTGTCGTCCCAGTTCCAGGTCGTAGCCGCCGGCCACCCCGGGAAAGCGCGGGCCTATCGCGTCGTCGTTGGGACCGACGAGCGGGTTCATCCCCACCATCCCCGGAAGGAAGAGGTGATCCGTGATGAGCATCAGGTCGCCCGGCCGGTAGGAGGCGTTCAGGCCCCCCGCGGCGTTGGTCACGATGACCGTGCGAGCACCCAACGCCTGGAAGACGCGCACGTTGAAGCTGGCCTCGAAGGGCGAGTAGCCCTCGTACAGGTGCGCCCGCCCGGCAGCGATCAGGCAGGGCACGCCTTCCAGCAGCCCTCCGGCCAAGAGGCCCGCATGCCCTTGGACCGTGGACGCGGGCCAGCCCGGGATGTCGCCGAAGGGCAGGCGAACGGCATCGACCATCCGATCCGCCAGGCCGCTCAGGCCGGAGCCGGCGATGACCGCTACCTCAGGCGCCAGCAAGCCGGCGGCGCGGATGGCGTCGGCGGCGGACTGGACGCGGGTGCGGCGGGTGGTGAGGTCAGAGATGCTTTGTGGATCGGACATCGAATGCTCCTTCACACAGCGATGGTCGCGTCGCCTCGGATGACGTCGTCGCTCAGTTCCCAACCCTGCCACCATCGAGCACCAATGTAGCCACCGACGAGGGCCACGAACAGTGGCGAGAAAGATGGCGACCAAGGCCCACCCCAGAATGCCTGGGTTCCATGTCCACTGCCATGAGTGCCGTGAGCGTCCGGCCACATTCGGGCACGAGCCAAACGGGCAGACCACCCAGAGCGCAGGCGCTTGCCAACCTCGCGGCATCACCGCCCCAACGAGGGCAGTCCGCAAAGAAGGTACTGGCAGCCAGGATGAACCGGCCGCAGACCATGAGCAGGTCCTCGAGCGGCGAACGGCCTGGGAGCGATTCCACCGCCATTTCCACCGTATACGCCAACGCCAGCGTCAAGGCGGGCGCCGCGCTGTGTCCCCCGACCAAGGCCGTCACCGCCGCTAGCACATAGTCTATCCATGTGCCCGCCGTCTCCACCGGCTCCACCTTGTCCTGCCCCGCGATCATCGTGACGCCGGCTGAGCTATCCACAGTCGGCGCCTCGACGGCACGGAGATCCTGAGATCCCCCCTCGCACCCGATCGGCCACCTCCGCTGGATCACCAGTAGCCCCTGTGGCCCACCGACCGGCGATCATCCCGACCCTCCGCGTCCGTAGCCCGCGCCGATCGCACGCCAGCCGGCTTCGTGCGTGGGGATGGCGCCTCGTCAGGATCCGTCGCCGACACCTGGGCCCGCATGTCCGTCGGTCCGGGGGCTTCTTCCGACTTCTCCCCGGACTTCGGCGCTGCCCCAGCGCGCGACGTTTCGCGGCCGCTTATGGCACCCCAGTAGCCGCCGAGCAATGCCGCGGCCAGCGCCACGAGCGGCAACCCGCTCAGCCCTAGCCACTGTGGACTGACCTGCGGCAGGCGGCCGGCGAGATCAGCAACGATCGGCACTTGGTGGGCGATCCGCGCGGCCAGATCGGGCCATAGCCGCGCGACGGCGTTGAACACCAGCAGTCCCAGGGGGACCCAGGCCACCAGAGCCGACCAGCCCCAAGCGCGCGAGACAGCCATGCCCACCAGAGAACCCATGGGGAGGAAGATGCTGCCCAGGAAGAGCAGGGCGATGCCCAGCTTCAGCGGGTCGGGCGCCAACACCAGCAGGGGATGCTTCGCCGGCGTAGGTCCCCGGGCGCAGCAAGAAGGCCAATGCGACGGCCGCCGCCACGACGCCAACTAAGAGAGCTAGGAGAATGGCCACCAGATGCTCGAGCGGCGATCCGGACCCGTTCGCTTGTACCGACACGGCCGGCGTGCGGGTCGCAAGTGTCTCGTGCGCGGGATCGAGCGGTCGACCCAACCTACGCCCAGTGGTTCGGAGCACCCTTGAAGGGTCTGCCGTTTCGCCGGTCGCGCCCGCCGGCATCCCATCGGCCGCCCCAAGGTCGGCACGCCGCTCGGCTGGCGACGCGTCGCCCCCCGTCGGATCCCACAGGGGCCGCGGCGGCCGATCGGCCGGATCGCCCCAGTAACCGCGCAGCTTGGCCGGATCGGGGCGGACATCGAGGTCCGGATCCGCCGGGAAGGTGTCATCCTCTATGGTGGTGGACATCAGCTACCTCCGTGTTGAAGCTCGACAACGACGGACTGTATACGCTGTGTCAATCCCCCTGGGTTGCGGGGGGACCGCCTGAAGACAAGGGACACGATGGGTCAGGGTCCAGCCGCTCAGCGGCCGGCTACACCCGCGCCAGCACCTCCGCTCGCTTGCGTTGGAACTCCTCTTCGCTGATCAGGTTCTGCTCGCGCAGCTTCTGCAGCTGGGCCAGGGCCGTCGCCGCGTCCACCGGCGTCGATGCGGGACCATCCTGGGCCGCCATCGGCAGGCCGCCCCGCACCAGGGCGTCGAAGTCCTCCTTGTTGTCCAGGATGGCCTTCTTGAAGAGGATGGGATGGGACAGGCGGTTCAGGCGGTTCAGGCCCGCGTCGGAACCGGTGATGATGTCCACGTCGCCGTAATCCAGCAGCCGCCCCAGGAGCGACTGCCGCAGGACCAGGTCGTTGACCTTGTCCAGGTTGGAGTCGCGCACCATGCGGTTGATCACGCCCTCGATCTCCATCACCCGGCGCGTGGAGATGACGTAGCGCCTGGCCTGCCAACTCAGCAGGTCAGCCACCATCCGGCCGATGGGCCACAGGGCGGCCAGCAGCGCCGCGTAACCCAGCCAGCGGAAGTAGTCCGGCGGCTCGATCGGTGCCGGTCGAGCCAGAAGCCAGGTGCTCAGGGCCAGCAGAACCAAGATGGACAGCCCGTTTACCAGCACCGTCGCGACCAAGGTCACCCAATGCTGGCGCGAAACGCGCTGGACCGTCTCGCCCGTGGACATCAGGGACCGGATGTAGGAATCGCCCATGGTCGGCTGCCTCCGCTGGCGGGTCAGGCGCGCGGATGCGCGGCGTCGTAGCTCTGACGCAAGCGCTCGTCCGTGACCTGGGTGTAGATCTGGGTGGTGGACACGTTGGAATGCCCCAGCAGGCGCTGCACCTCGCGCAAGCCCGCGCCTTCCGCCAGCAGGTGGGTGGCGAAGCTGTGGCGCAAGGTATGCGGGGTCACCGCCGACTGGATACCGGTCTGCTCGACGTATTCTTTGATGATCAGCCACATGCCCTGCCGGGTCAGCCGGCCGCCCCGCGGGTTCAGGAAGAGCGCCCGCTCCTCCCGATCCTTCAGGTAGTTCAGCCGGCCGTCTTCCAGATAGGCGCTCACCGCCAGCGTCGCGCGAGGGTACACCGGGATGACGCGCTCCTTGGAGCCCTTTCCCAGGCAGCGAACGGTGCGGCTGGCCAGATTGATGTCGTCCAGATTCAGGGAGACCAGTTCACTGACCCGCATGCCGGTCGCGTAGAGCAGCTCGATCATCGCCAGGTCGCGCAAGGCCTTGGGTCCCGAGTTCTCGCGGATGACCGCGATCAGGCGGTCCACTTCTTCCGGCTCCAGGGTGCGCGGGATCTTCTTGGCCACCTTGGGCGTGCCCACCAGCAGGGCCGGGTTCTCGGCCATCAGGCCCTCGCTCGCCAGATAGCGGAAGAATCGCTTGATCGCCGCCGTCTTGCGCGCCACCGTCGAGGAGGAGTATTCCTTGTCCCGCAGCTGCAGCAGATAGCCGGCGATGGTGCTCTCGCCCACCTCCGTCCACCGCTGCCGGCCCGCGGACGCCAGATGGTCGGCGAACTGACCCAGGTCGTTGCGGTAGGCCGCCAGGGTGTTCTGGGAATAACCCAACTGCACCATCAGATGGTCGAGGAAGCTGTCGATCTGTTCCTGCATGGCGGGCCTCCGCGGACGGTGACACCGGTGGCCATGGTGGCTCCGGCCCCGTCTGACTCGACAATATATCAGAATCGCGGCGAGGCGCAAGCCCGGCTGATGGCGCCGGGACCACTTGCCCGGCGCCCCCCTTTTTGCTAACGTCTCCCGCCGGCCCAGGGGTCTTTCGGGACAGGTCCCGGTCGCGCAGCCTACCCGGTCCCCGTGCATCCGGCGATGAGAGGCGGTTCCGTGAACATCGTAGTGCTGGTCAAGCAGGTGCCGGACACCGCAACCAGGATCCAGGACCGGGTCACCGGCGGGGGCCTGGACCTGGACGGCGTCACCTGGGTAGTCAACCCCTATGACGAGTACGCCGTGGAAGAGGCGCTGCGCATCAAGGAACGCCAAGGCGGCACCGTCACCCTGATCGGGCTGGGTCCTGAACGCGCCGACATGGCGCTCAAGGACATGCTGGCCCTGGGCGCCGACGAGGCGATCCATCTGAAGGACGCCGCATTCGAGGGCCTGGGATCCCGCGGCCGGGCCCAGGTGCTGGCCGCCGCCATCCGCAAGCTGCCTCAGATGCCGGACATGGTCTGGGCCGGCTGGAAGGGCGTGGACGAGGATCAAGGTCTCGTGCCCATCTACCTGGCCAACGAGCTGGGCTGGCCGCATCTGTCCTTCGTCGTGGAGCTGACGCTGGAGGACGGCAAGGTCCGCGTCCGGCGCGAGGTGGAGGGCGGCAAGGAGATCCTGGAGACCCCGCTGCCCGCCGTCCTCACCGCCCAGAAGGGGCTCAACGAGGTCCGCTACGCCAGCCTCAAAGGCATCATGGCCGTGAAGCGCAAGGTGATCCCGGTCTGGGATGCGGCTGACCTGGCGCTGGATCCCAGTACCCTGAGCGGCGGCGGCGTCACCGTCGAGCGCATCGAGCGCCCGGCGGACCGTCCGCCGGGGCGCATCCTCAGCGGCGCGCCCGCTGAGGCCGCCGCCGAACTCGTCCGACTCTTGCGCAGCGAAGCGAAGGTGATCTGATGCAGACCGTCTGGGTGATCGCGGAGACCCGCGACGGGGCGTTGAAGAAGGTCTCGCTGGAACTGATCAGCGCCGCCCGATCCCTGGGCAGCGGCACTGTGGTCGCCGTCGTCCTGGGCCACGGCCTGTCGGAGCCGGCCGCCGCCCTGGCCGCCGGAGGCGCCGACCGGGTGCTGGTCATGGACGATGCCCGATTGGCGACCTACGCGCCGGACGGCTGGGCAGCGGCCCTCGCCGATCTGGCCGCCGCCCGCCGGCCCGACGTCATCCTCGGCGCGGCCACCTCGCGCGGGCGTGACCTCCTGCCACGCGTCGCCGCCCGACTGGGCGTGGGCCTGGCCTCCGATGCCATCGAGGTGGGCGTCGACGACGGGCACCTGACGGCATTGCGGCCCATCTATGCCGGCAAGGCCCTGGCCCATGTGGCCATCAGCGGCCGGCCGGCCATGGCCACCCTCAGACCCAACAGCTACCCCGTCGCAGCCGGCGGGGGCGGCGGGCAGTTGGAAGCCGTGAGCCTGGGCGACTACCACAGCACCGTGACAGCCGGCGGCATCGAGACCGCGCGCGGCGCTCGACCGGACGTGGCCGAGGCCGACGTCATCGTCAGCGGCGGGCGCGGCATGGGCGGTCCGGAGCATTTCGCCATGCTGGAAGAGCTGGCCGACGAGTTGCACGCCGCCGTCGGCGCCAGCCGCGCGGTGGTCGATGCCGGCTGGCGGCCCCACGGTGACCAGGTCGGCCAGACGGGCAAGACTGTATCGCCCAGCCTCTACGTGGCCTGCGGCATCTCCGGAGCGGTGCAGCACCTGGCGGGCATGAAGACCTCCAAGGTCATCGTGGCCATCAACAAGGATCCGGAAGCCCCCATCTTCTCCGTTGCCGACTATGGCATCGTCGGCGACGTGTTCGAGGTGGTGCCGGCCCTCATCGCGGCCGTCCGAGCCCTCAGCCAAGGCTGAGATCCGGACTTTCCCCCACCTGACCCTCCCGCGCCCAGCGCCGAAAGTGACGGTTTCTCCATGCAATCCAGGATCGCTGGTGCCCTGTTGCTGGCGTCGACGACCGCCCTCGTCGCCGTCCTGGCGCCGGCCTCGCCGGCTCGGGCGCAGGATCCCTGCCGCGGCGCCGCCATCCAGTCGCCGGCACCCGCGGCGGTCATCAGCGGCACCGTGGCCATCCTGGGCGCGGCCCGCATCGATGACTTCAATTTCTACAAGGTGGAGTGGGCGCCCGAGTCCCGGGCGCCCAGCTGGAGCGCCGTCAGCAGCACCGTGGCCCAGCCGGTGGACGGCGGCGTCCTGGACCGCTGGAACACCACGGTGCTTCCCGACGGAACCTACCGCCTGAAGCTGACCGTGGTCGACCAGCAGAGCCAGGAGGTCTGCCGCCGGACGGTCAGCGGCCTGAAAGTGGCCAACCAGAGCCCGCCGCCGAGCCCTGAAGCCAGCGCCAGCCCGGAGGATCCTACGGATCCGACGGTGATCGCCCGCGCGGGCCGGCCGGCACCGGGCACCGGCAGCCCCGAACCGGAAGATCGCGACGCGTCCACCGCGGCGCCGGAAGCGCCGTCCGAAGCGACGACGGCCGACGACGAAGCCGCTGACGACGAGGCGTCAGCGGCCGCGCCGACAGACACGCCCCCCGTGGAGATCGCCCCACCACCGGTGCCCCGCTCGGGCGGTTTCCTGCCCTCCTTCGGCGAGCTGGCCTTCTGCTTCGGCAGCACCTTCCTGGCCACCTTGGCGGTGGTCCTGTGGTTGTGGCGCCGCCGCGACGAATGGACTGGCTGATCCTAGGCCTGGGCAACCCCGGGCCGCGCTACGCCCATACCCGCCACAACATCGGACGCGACCTGGTGGAGGCCGCCGGCGCGCGCTGGGGCGTCGCCCTGAGCACGGCGCGATTCAACGCCCGCATCGGAACGGGCCACGTCGGCGCCACGCAGGTCTGCCTGGGCCTGCCCCTGACCTACATGAACCTGTCGGGCGAGGCGGCGGGTCCGCTGGCTCGCTTCTACAAGCTGCTCCCCGCCCAGGTGTTGGCCGTCTACGACGAGATGGACCTGCCGCTCGGTGGTCTGCGGCTGCGGGCCGGGGGAAGCGCGGGCGGGCATAACGGCATGAAGAGCCTGATCCAGCATCTGGGCAGCCAGGACTTTCCGCGGCTGCGTCTGGGCATCGGCCGTCCGCCCGCCGGCTGGGATGCCGCCGATCATGTCCTCGCCCGCTTCGCGCCGGCCGAGGCCGAGGACCAGCGGATCATGATCGAACGCGGCGTGGACCTGCTGGAAGACCTCCTACGCACCGGCGTCGCGGCGACCATGAACCGCTGGAACGGACCGCGGGACGCGGCATGAGCCGGGATGCGGCGCTGAATCCCGGCGGCCGGCATGTGCTCCATGTCTATAAGGACTACCCACCGGTGCTGGGCGGCATCGAGGCCCATCTGGGTCTGGTGGCCCGGTCGCAGGCCGCGGCCGGCTGGCGGGTCACCGTCCTGGTGACGGACCCGGTCGGCCAGGGAAGCATCGCGGTGGAAGACGGGGTCACCGTCATCCGCGCCCGGCGCCTGGCCACCGTGGCCTCCACACCCTTGAGCCTGGCCCTGCCCGCCGCCCTGGCCCGGCTACGCCCCGATCTCTGCCACCTGCACTGCCCCTATCCCGTGGGCGAGCTGGCCTGGCTGGCGTTCGGCCGCCGCCCCATGGTCGTCACCTGGCACAGCGATATCGTTCGCCAGCGCTTTCTGGGCGCGCTCTGGGCCCCGGGGCAGCGAGCCATTCTACGCCGCGCCAGCAGGGTGCTGGCCACCAGCCCCAACTATGCCCGGACATCGTCCTTTCTGAGCCGCGTGCCGCCCGCGCGCCTCAGGGTGCTTCCGCTGGGCATCGCCGCCCCCATCGCCCGCCCGGACCCGATCGCGGCGCGGGCCCGCTTCGGTCCCGGCCCCGCCCTGGCCTTTGTCGGCCAGCTGCGCTACTACAAGGGCCTGGGCCTGCTCCTGGATGCCCTGGCGGCCCTGCGGGCGCAGGGCGGACCACAGCCGCGGCTGCTGGTGGTGGGGCGCGGGCCGATGGAGGCCGAATGGCGTGCGCAGGCCCGCGCCGGGGGCCTGGAGGACCAGGTCTCCTGGCTGGGCAACCTGGCGGACGCGGAACGAGATCGGGTTCTGGCCGCTTCCGACGTCTTCGTGCTCCCCGCCGTGGCGCGCAGCGAGGCCTTCGGCCTGGTCCTGCTGGAAGCCATGGCTGCCGGTCTGCCGCTGATCACCACCGAACTGGGCACGGGGACGAGCTGGGTCAACCAGCACGAGGAGACGGGTCTGGTCGTGCCCGCGGGCGACGCCGTCGCCCTGGCCGCGGCCGTGCGGCGCCTCCTGGAGGATGGCCGGTCGCGGGAGGCAATGGGCGCGCGGGCGCGGCAGCACTTCAGCGCGTCCTTCACCGCGGCGCGGATGCTCGCCAACCTGGACCGGATCTACGAGGAGGTACTGGCATGCGCGTCCTGATCACCGGTGGAGCCGGCTTTCTGGGCACGGCCCTGGCCAACCGCCTGGCCGCCGAAGGACATGCTGTTCACGTTCTGGACGACCTGTCCAGCGGCGACGCCGCCGGGCTGGCCGCCGGCCTGCAGTTCACCCGCGGAGATGTGCGCGATGTGCCGCGCCTGTGGACCCTCATGGCTGGGGTGGACCTGCTCTACCATCTGGCGGCCAAGGTCTCCGTCTCCGAGTCCATCCTCTACCCCGTGGACTACAACGCCGTCAACACCGGTGGCACCGTGGCGGTCATGAGCGCGGCCCGCGACGCCGGATTGCGGCGCGTGGTCTTCGTGTCCTCCGGCACGGTGTACGGGCAGCCGGAGGACCTGCCGGTTCCCGAAACCGCGCGGGCACGCCCTCTCAACCCCTATGCGGTCAGCAAGCTGGCCGCCGAACATTATGTGCGCGCCATCGGCGACCAGGTGCGGATCGAGACGGTCATCCTGCGGGTGTTCAACGCCTTCGGTCCGGGGCAAGGCCTGCTGCCGGCCCATCCGCCGGTGGTGCCGCATTTCCTGCGGCAGGTGCGCGGTGGCGGCTCGGTGGTGCTGCACGGCTCACCGCCGGGCGCCCAGACCCGGGACTTCATCTATGTGGATGACGTGGTGGACGCCCTGCTTCGGGCCGGATCCATGGGCGGCATCTCCGGCAACACCTTCAACATCGGCAGCGGACGGGCGACGCCCATCCTGGACCTGGTCAAGGCCGTCGAGCGGGCGGTGGGACGCTCGGCCATCGTCCTGCAGAGCCCTGAGCAGAGCGGCGGAGTCAGCCGGCTCTGCGGGGACATCCGCGCCGCGGAGCGCATGCTGGGCTGGAAGCCGCGCTTCAGCCTCGATGAAGGGCTGCGGCGGATGCTCCCGGGCCTCAAGGCTTGAGCAGTACAGGCGCCCCCGCCATTTGCAAGGCTTGCAGCCACACGCCTATAATCAATTCTTGCGCCTCGGCGCAGAGCACATATTCGAACGGGGAGCTTGAAGCATGCATGCAGTGATCAAGAGCGGTAGCCGGCAGTACCACGTGAGCGAGGGCGACACCATCAAGGTGGAGCGCTTGGCCGCCGACGCGGGCGACACCATCCGCCTGGACCAGGTGCTGCTCGTCAGCTCGGACCAGGGCGTCAACGTCGGCACCCCTACGATCGAGGGCGCCGCTGTGCGCGCCACCGTCCTGGGCGACGAGCGGGGGCGCAAGCTGATCGTTTTCAAGTACAAGCGCAAGAACCGCTACCAGATCAAGACCGGCCACCGACAGACCTACACCCGTCTCCGCATCGAGGCCATCGAGGCCTGATGGGGCGCCTGCCCCGGCGCAGGCTCACCCCACGCACCATCACGAGGATGACATGGCGCATAAAAAGGGCGGCGGCTCAACCCGCAATCTTCGAGACTCGAATGCGCAGTACCGCGGCGTCAAGCGCTTCGACGGCCAGTACGTGCCGGCCGGGAACATCCTGGTGCGGCAATGCGGCACCAAGATCCATCCGGGCCGCAACGTCGGCATGGGACGAGACTACACCCTCTTCGCCACCATCGACGGCTTCGTGAAGTTCGAGCCGATCACCGGCGGTCGCAAGCGGGTCTCGGTCTATACCACCCACCCCAACCGCCCAAACGCGACGGTCTAAGGACGACAGCTGATGAAGAAGGACCTCCATCCCCAGACGCATCCCGTGATCTTCGTCGACGGCACCCATGAGATCATCAGCCGCTCGACGCTGAAATCCGGGTCGCAGCGCGAGATCGACGGCGTGCAGCATTACCTCATCCCCGTCGAGATCAGTGCCTTCACCCATCCGTTCTACACCGGCGAGCAGCGCATCATCGATACCGCCGGTCAAGTGGAGCGCTTCATGCGCCGCCTGGAGGTGGGGGTGAAGCAGCGCGACGTCCAGAGCCAGCAGGTGATCGACCGCAAGGAGCAGGAGCGCGACGCCAAGCGCCAGCGCCGCGGTTTGACGCCTCTGCAGAAGAAGGCCGCCGACGCGGAAGACGCCTCCGAAGGCTGAGGCCGCGGTCGTCGCATGGTTGACGTGGAGGGCACGATCCGCCTGCGGAGCCGTGCCCTTCTTGTTCCCCCGCCGTTATCGCTTGACCCTCCCATCGCCATCCGCACACAGGCAGGCCCATGACCGATAGCTCTGACGCCCCCATGGATGATGCCGGCTTCGCCGCAGCGCACCAGACCCATCCGGACACGGCCTTCGCCCGGGTGCTGGGCCAGGGCTTCGTGGAGCTGATCGAACTCCTCGGCGATGACCGCCGCTGCGTCGCCGCCGCTCGCGTCTCGGTGCGCCGAGAGCAATTGAGCCTGGTAGCAGGCGATGAGGCTCAGGAATCACGTGACCGCGGCCTCCTGGAACGGCTCATCAAAGACCGCCACACCTCGCCGCTGGAGCATGCGGTCTTCCAGTTCCGCGTGCGGGCGCCCATCTTCGTCGTGCGGCAATGGTTCCGGCACCGTTTCGCCTCCTACAACGAGGAGAGCGGCCGCTATGTGGAGCTGGAGGACCAGTTCTACCTGCCGGAGCGCTTGCGCGCCCGAGTGGGCAAGGCCATGGACTACCGCTATGCGGATCTGCCCGAGGCGGACAACGCCGCCGCGGTGGCCGACGTCGCCGCGGTGTACGAACAGGCCCGGGCGGTCTACGAGCGGCTGCTGGCCCTCGGCGTGGCCCGCGAGCATGCCAGGATGGTCCTGCCGGTGGCGCAGTTCACCACCTTCTTCTGGACCGTGAACGCCCTGAGCTTGATGAACTTCCTCAACCTGCGCAACGCCCCGCATGCGCAGTACGAGATCCAGGCCTATGCCGAGATCATCGAAGCGCTGTTCCAGGAACGCATGCCGTGGACCCACGCTGCCTTCCGCGCCCATTGGGGTGTTTCGTCCGTGTCCTGAGCCGGGCCACTTGGGTCCCGTTCTCATCCTGTCCGTCCACTGCCAAGGGAGCCTCACAGATGGTGCTGAGCGACAATGAGATCATCGAGCGCGTCAAGGCCATGGGCATGATCGAGCCCTTCGTGGACCACCAGGTGGGCCAGGGCGTGGTGTCATACGGCCTCTCCAGCTATGGCTACGACTTCCGGGTGGCCCGCGAATTCAAGATCTTCAGCAACGTCAACTACACCGCCGTGGATCCCAAGCGCTTCGACAACAACGCCTTTGTCGACGTCGAGACCGATGATTACTGCATCGTGCCGCCCAACTCCTTTGCCCTGGCGCGCACCGTGGAGTACTTTCGCATCCCGCGCGACATCATCACCGTCTGCCTGGGCAAGAGCACCTATGCCCGCTGCGGGATCATCCTCAACGTGACGCCCTTCGAGCCCGGCTGGGAAGGCCACGCCACGCTGGAGATCTCCAACACCACGCCGTTGCCGGCGCGCATCTATGCCAACGAGGGCATCGGCCAGGTGCTCTTCCTGCGCGGCTCCCAGGAATGCCAGGTGTCCTACAAGGACCGCAAGGGCAAGTACGACCAGCAGATCGGCATCGTCCTGCCGCGCATCCTTGCGGGCGGCGCCGACAGCGCCGGCGCCGCGGGCTGACGTCGCCGCGCGCCGCGTCCATGGCCGGCCGCGCTCGTCCCGGGATGAAGCTGTTGCTGACGATCGATGTCAGCAACACCCAGACCAGCCTGGCCGTCTGGCCGCTATCCTCCGCCAATGAGGCGGCGGCGCCGCTGGCCCACTGGCTGGTCGGGACCCATCCGGGGCATACGGCCGACGAGCATCGGCTGCTCCTGGCGCAATTGCTGGCTGACGCGGGTCTGGTCCCCGCGGCGGTGGCCGCAAGCATCGTCGCCTGCGTGGTCCCGGACATCGCCCGAGCGCTGGGGGGGGCCTGCCTCGCCCTTTTCGGAACGGCGCCCACTTTCGTCGGCCCCGGCCTGCGCAGCGGCATGCCCATCCGCACCGAGAACCCCCACGAGCTGGGTCCCGACCGGCTGGCCAACGCCGTGGCGGCCCTGGACCGCTACGGGGCACCGGTGATCGTGCTGGACTTCTCCACCGCCCTGACCCTGGACCTGGTGGATGCTGAGGGCCGCTACCATGGCACCTTGATCGCCCCGGGCATCGACGTGGCCGCGGCGGCCCTGGCGCAGCGCACCGCTCGCCTGCGCCGCGTCGAGCTGTCTGCGCCGCGTCGAGCCATCGGCGCCGACACTGAAAGCGGTCTTCGGAGCGGCCTGGTCTATGGTTATGCCGGGCTGGTCGACGGGCTGCTGGAAGCGGCTCAGGAAGCGCTGGGCGGCCGAGCGACCGTTGTCGCCACGGGCGATCTGGCCGCGGCTACCCCCGTGCTGGGCTTGACCGCTACCCAGCCAGTCCAGGACCTCTGGCTCACCCTGCATGGCCTGCGGCTGCTCTACCACCGCAATCCACCGGCCGCACCTTGAACCGTTCGACGTCGAACGCCCGGCCGCCAACAGACGTTAATCTCCCCATTGCGACCAGCGCCATGCTGCCGCTGGCCGCGCAAGGCCACTTGCCAGAGGGCCGTCACGAAAGGAATGGACTGATGAATCGTCGAGGATGGACGGGTGTGCTGTTGCTCTTTGTCACCGCCCTGCTCGGGGGCCTGGTCGACCACACGACTCCGGTGCGGGCCCAGCGCAACCCGCCCGGCGGCCTGGACGAGGCCACCCTGCGCAGCTACGGCACCCGCCATGTCCTGCCCCTGGCTGGCGGCACGGGCAAGCCCGGCTTCCTGCGGGTAACCAACGTCGGCTGGACGGCCACCCATGTGATCGCGGTGGAGCTGGCCCCTTCGGGCAGCCCGCGCTGCGACGTGGGCACGGAATCCACGCGGATCAAGGCCGTGACCTGCCACAAGAGCCTGGGGCGCTGGGCAACGGTGGAGCTGGCCTTGAGCGGACAGGACAGCTCGGTGATGCTCTTCAGCCTGGACGCCGCGCAGGTGCCGGACCCCTGCGGCGCCTTCCAGGCCGTGCGCTCCGGCCAGACGACGTTGGCCGCCTGGGAGCGGGAGACCCACGCGGCAAAGCGCGGCGAGCCCATGGCCGTCCTGCTGGTGGACCAGCAGGGCACGCAGCGCCTGACCCTGGTCGGCCAGACCGGCCTGCCGTCCAACGTGCTGGGGCAGCGCATGGAAGCTGTGCGCGGTCTGGCGGCCGTGCCCAGCGCGCCGCAGGGTCAACGGTTGCGGGTCTTCAACGGCGGCGCCAACTGCAACCCGGTCGCCCTGCGGCAGGGGTCGGCCAACGCGAAGGCCGCGGACTGCCGGCCGGCGCAGGCGCAGAATCTGGACGTCGGCGGCTACGATGCCCGCGACCTCCGGCCCAGCCTCGGCGACCAGCCGGGCGGCCTCACCCTGAGCCGCAGCGCCCGCGACAAGCCTCCGGCCGCTGACCTGGCGGTGGGCCTGGAGATGTCCGAGGCCAAGGGCGGCTACCGCCTGGCGGCCCCGATCAGCCAGGCGGCGACCGGCGCCCCGCTGGCCTTCCCCCTCGCGGTGGGGCCGATGACGGAGCAGGCCTCAGAGCTGTTCATCACCAACCTGCACATCACGGCCACGGTCAAGATCGCCGTGACCATGTACGACGGCAACGGCGCGGTGCAGCGGCTGTACAACGACCCCGAGGCGCTCTGCGCCGGGGCGACGCGGCGTTACGACATCCAGGCCCTGGCGGGCACGATTCCGCTGACCACGGGACGCGGCGGCGGCCAGCAACGGCCGCCCTATCTCAGCCTGCGCGCCGAGGCCACCAGCGCCGAGCTGCCGGACTTCGGGCCGCTGGCGGGCACGATGATCATCCGCGCGGCAGAGGGGATCATCGCCTACGCGGGGATGACCTTGCCCGCCGAGGGGCAGGTGTTCCGCCCGCGTATCGACAAGGTGGACGGCAACAGCGCCTTGGTGGCGGTGGTCCCGGACGTCAAGAAGAACTGGGGCCCGGACAGGGTCAGCACCTACCTGTCCATCATGAACCTGCAGGCGCCGCATCCGGAGAACATCGTCACCATCGACTTCTATGACGAGGCCGGCAACCTGGTGCTCAACGGCGTGGAGCGGGCCATCAACCCGGTGGCCTTCCTGGACACGCAGGAAGCCATCAAGCGCGGTGTCAACAACGGCGGCGCCACACCCACGCCGGGTGCGGTGGAGACCCTACCGGATGGCTTCCGCGGCACGGCGCTCATCCGCGGCCAGCGCATCCCGGGCACCCTCCTGGGGGTGGTGGCCGTCGAGCACCGCACCAACGGCGTGCCCAGCCCGCGAACACCGCTGATGCTGGCCGGACCGCTCAGCATCAGCGGATCGGTCCTGCTGCCCAGCTGGGCCGACCCCAGCCTGCCCACCCCGACGGCTCGGCCGCGGGTCACGGCGACGCCGGGCGGCATGACGCCCGGTCCGGGCACCGGCACGCCGAGCCGCCCGACCCCCGGCGCCGGGACGGGCACACCGATACGCCCGGGGCCGACGACCAGCGCCACGGCGGTGGAACCGACCCCGACGGCACCGGTTCCGACGCAGACGCCAGCGGGCGGCCGGGTGCTGCTGCCGGCGCTGCTGACGGGCTCGACATTGTCGGGCGGGCAGTAGCGACAACCCGCCCACTGGCGAGCCAGCGGGCGGCGGCGGACCGGCGTGTCGGCCGACCGTTCAACGGCGATCCGTGATCCTGACGAGGCCCGGTGTCCTGCGGCGACATCGGGCCTCGTTGCGTTACGGGTTTCGCCCCCTACGCAGCCCCCCCCAGAACCCCCGCGTCCCCGCCGCCATCACCCGCCCGCGGGCCACCATGGCCTGGCGCAGCTCATCCAGGTTGGCGCGCAGTTCGTCGCGGCCGGGGAGGCGTCCGGCGAAACGGCTGCGACCGTTGGCGCTGCCGTTGCCGCCCGGCAGCTTCTCGTACAATTCCACGAGCACGCCGTGGGCCGCCTTGGGATGGATGAAGACAATGCGCCGTCCTCCCGTGCCGATATAGGGCTGGTCGTCGATCAGCCGCACCTCATGGGTCTTCAGGCGTTCCAGGGCGGCGTCCATGTCATCCACTTCCAGGCAGATATGGTGCATGCCCGGACCCCGCCCGCGGAGGAAACGCGCCACGCCGGAGTCGTCGTGCACCGGCTCGATCAGCTCGATCTCGCTGTCGCCCACGGGCAGGAAGGCCACCACCACGCCCTGGCCTTCTTCCACATCCGTGTTCGTGACCTGCAGGCCCAGCACCTCGGTGAAGAAGGGGAGCGCGGCGTCGATGGAGTCGACCGCCAGGGCCAGGTGATCGATACGGTTGATACGCACGGAATGGATCTCCTCATGTCTCGCGGATTCGCGAGCAGGACGCGAATCCGAGGTCTCCCCTCCCCAGCCGCAAGGGGAGAGGGGGCCGCGGTTATGGGTCCGGTCCGTGGCCGAACCGGTCCGGCCGGAGCGCCTAATGCCCCAGCAGGTCCACCGACCGGGCCCGCGGCTGCCATTGGTAGCGCACCGCCTTGAAACGGGCCGCCACCGCGCGTGTGGCCTCCCACAGCGGGCGGAGGTTCTCCGCTTTGACCTTCCAGGCGCCCTCCAGCTGGCGGAGCACCAGCTGGCTGTCGCCATAGACCAGCACGCGCAGCGCCGCTGGGTCTTTCGACCGCTGCGCCACATCCTCCAACGCCGCCAACAGACTGCGGTATTCCGCCTCGTTGTTGGTCACGCCATCGCCGTATTCCAGGCGCACCGCCGGACCCCAGTCAGCGCCGGGCGGACGCAGACGGTAGGAGCCGTAGCCCTTGCCCGGGTTGCCCAGGCTGCCGCCGTCGAAGACGATGGCCAGTTGCAGCCCGCCGGCGGCCGTCGGCGCGGCTGCCGCAATGCTACCGCCCGTCATCCCTCCGCCTCTTCGACGCGGACGAGCAGGTCGCCCTGGGCCACCGTCTGGCCGGGCACCACGTTGACCTGGCGCACCACGCCGGCGCGCGGGCTGCGCAGTTCGTTCTCCATCTTCATGGCCTCCAGGATCAGCAATCCCTGGTTGGCCTCCACCTCGTCGCCGGGCGAGACCAGCACCTTGACCACCAGGCCGGGCATGGGGGCCACCACCGAGGCGCCGCCCATCTCTTCATGCGCCGTTCCGCCCATGGCGCGCAACTGCTTCAGCCGGGCGTCCTCCACCTCCACCACGAACTGGTCACCGTCGATCATGATCACATAGCGGCCGGCCTGACGCTCGGCAAAGACCTGATAGCTCCGGTTGTCCAGCAACAGCGAGTAACTCGACCCGTCGATGGCGCGCAGGTCCGTGACCATCGTGACCTCATCCAAGGTCACCTCACCGACCCGATCCACCTCGATCTCATGGTCGGTCCCGTCGACCGTGGCGATGTACTTCATGCTCTGCTCCCCTGCTTCAAAGCCGCCGCAGGCCGGCGCGGCGACCGTACAGCTTCCATTCCACCTGGCTGCCCACGGGAGCCAGACGGTTGATGACGTCACCCCGGCTGCGATGGGCCAGCAGGGTGGCCACGATGGCCGCCACCCGCTCCCGCGCACCGTCGGCGGGGCGCTCCATGCGGAACTGCTCCTCCAGATAATGCGTGTCGTAGTTGCCGGCCAGCACCTGGGTGGTGTTGACCAGATGCTGATGCAGCGGGATGGAGGTCTTCACCCCGGCGATGTGGTATTCGGCGAGGGCCCGGCGCATGCGCATCATGGCCTCCGGCCTGTCCTTGCCGTGGACGATGAGCTTGGCCAACATGGGATCGTAGTACAGCGAGACCTCCGCCCCTTCAAAGATGGCCGAGTCGATGCGCACCCCGGGGCCTGTCGGCTCGACCACCGAGGTGATGCGGCCGGTGGAGGGCAGGTAGTTGTTGAAGGGGTCTTCGGCGTTGATGCGGCATTCGACGGCGTGGCCCGTCCAGGTGATGTCCTCCTGCCGGACGCGCAGAGGGCGCCCCCCGGCGATGCGCAGCATGTTCTTCACCAGGTCCACCCCGGTGACCATCTCGGTGACCGGATGCTCCACCTGCAGGCGGGTGTTCATCTCCAGGAAGTAGAATCGAAACTGCTTGTCCACCAGGAACTCGACCGTGCCGGCGCTGACGTAGCCCACCGCCTTGGCCGCCGCCACCGCCGCGGCGCCCATGGCCGCCCTTAGCTGGGGGGTCATCACCGGCGAGGGACATTCCTCCAGCACCTTCTGGTGCCGGCGCTGCAAGGAGCATTCCCGCTCACCCAGGTGGATCACGTTGCCCTGCGTGTCGGCCAGCACCTGGATCTCGATATGCCGCGCGCCCTCGACCAGGCGCTCCAGATACACGGTGTCGTCGCCGAAGGCCTTCTGGGATTCGCGGCGGGCCGCTTCCAGGCTGGCGAGCAACTCCTGGGGGCGGTCCACGCGGCGCATGCCCTTGCCGCCGCCGCCGGCGGAGGCCTTGATGAGCAGGGGAAAGCCGATCTCCGCCGCCGCGGCGACGGCCTCGTCGTCGCGCAGACCCTTGGCCGTGCCGGGCACCAGGGGTACGCCGGCGGCGATCATCCTGATACGACTCTGGACCTTGTCGCCCATGGCCCGGATGGCGGATGGCGGCGGCCCGACGAAGGTCAGCCCGGCGGCGGCGACGGCTTCAGCGAACTCGGCGCGCTCTGCCAGGAAGCCGTAGCCGGGGTGGATGGCATCGGCGCCGCTCCGCAGGGCCACCTCGATGAGGCGATCGCCGCGCAGATAGCTCTCTGCGGCCGGCGCGGGGCCGATGAGGTAGGCCTCGCCGGCATGGCGCACGTGCAAGGCGTTGCGATCGACCTCCGAGTAGACCGCGACCGTTTCCAGGCCCAGTTCGTGGCAAGCCCGGATGATACGCACGGCAATCTCGCCGCGGTTGGCGATGAGTACCTTCTTGAGCATGGCGAACCTGCGAGGGCGAAGATTGCGGCTGCGGGCTGGATCGGGCGATTGTATCACAGCGGAGCGAGATTGCCTGACAGAAATCTCGCGGCTACACTGGCTCGGCGCCGGCCCGACTGAGGGACCGGAGCGCGGCAGATGATCGACGCCGACCGACCGAAAAGCGAGGGTGACCATGTTTCAACGTCTTGTCCTCCGACTCTGCTTGACGCCGTTGCTGACCGCCGGCGCCGTCCTGGGCAGCGCCATCGTGGCCGGCGGCGCGGCCCATGCGGGGGCTGCCGCCACCGCGGATCCCCACCCAGCGCAACCGATCGCGCCGTCGGCGTTCGCGCTACCGGTCGTCCTGGAGGCCCCCGCCCCCCTCCTTGTCGCCCGCGGAGCGGCGACGGGGCCGCTGTTCACCGCCTACGGCAGCAGAGCGCGGCTGGACTTCGATGCCGCCGGCGTCACCATCACCCAGTACGGCCCGCGGCCGCCGGACCTGGCCGGGCGCCTGAAGGGCATGGATGGTCTGCGCTTCCGCCGCGGCGCCGACGGTGACCTCCTGGGCGCTCCGGTCCCGCCGTCGGCAGCGCCGACCGCCCGCCAGCGTTGGTCCTTCAGCGGCGCCCGCTCCGTGCGTCCGCGGGCCTTGGGCTGGCTGCCCACCCGCTTCAACCGTCTGCACGGCCCGCAATCTACCTGGGAGCTGGACCGCCCTTGCGCGACTGGGCTGATCTACGCGGGCCTGTGGGAGGGCGTCGACCTGCTGGTCACGCCCGGCGCACAGGGCATGGCGCTGACCCTGCGGGCGGATTCCGCGGCAGAGCTGGCCCAGGCGGGCATCCAGGTGGACGGCGGGTCGACCACGGTCACGGCCACAGGCGCCGTTGCGGTGACCCTGCCCTACGGGCCGGTGGCCGAATGGCAAGGGCTCGCCCCGACGGGACCTGCGAGCCACGCGACCCGCCTGCTGACCTTTCTCCCTGAAGCCGATCCCCACAGCAGGCGCCCGGCCGTTGTCCAGGCCACGGGCTTCCTCTACGCCGGCCAATGGGGGTTGCCCGGCGCCGACCGCGGCTTGGGCATCGCCGTGGACCCCAGCGGGGCGGCCTACATCACCGGCGAGACCTCCGACGAGGACGAGGATCTGGACGCCTACGTGGTCAAGGTCAACCCCGACGGCGCCACCCTAGGCTACGTGACCATCCTGGGCGGCGACGATTACGACGCCGGCTACGACATCGACGTGGACGCCGCCGGCCAGGCCTACTTCGGAGGCGCCACCAGCTCCGGTCAGGCCACTTTGCCGGTGCTCATGGGTCCGGACCTCACCTACAACGGCAACACGGACACCCTGGTGGGCAAGCTGGACGCCGGCGGCAAGCCGGTCTACCTGGGCTATGTGGGCGGCGAAGACGCGGACTTCGCGGAGGGCATCCGGGTGGACGGCGCCGGCCAGGTCTACCTGGAGGGCGTGGCGCAGTCGACCGAACTGAGCTTTCCGGTGCGCGAAGGGCCGGACCTCACCCACAACGGGGCCACCGATTGCTTCGTGGCCAAGATCCGGGCGCAACCCGATGACCGCCAGCCGGCGCGGAACATGGTCTATGCCGGCTACATCGGCGGCGCGGACCATGACATCGGGGTCTTCGACATCCCCGGCAGCAGCGACGTCTTCGTCACCGCCGGCCACATCGCCCTCGACGAGGCGGGCAACCTCTACGTATCAGGCATGACCCGCTCGCGCCAGGACAGCTTTCCGGACGGCGACGGCTTCGGCGCCCTGCGCGGCCCGGATCGGACCTTCGGGGGCTTCTGGGACGCCTTCATCGCCAAGGTCGAGCCGGACGGCAAGCGCTTGGCCTGGGCCGGTTATGCGGGCGGAAATGGTGAAGAGCACGGCAACGGGGTCGGCGTAGACCAGAGCGGCGCGGTCTACATCAGCGGGAACACCAACTCGCCGCCTCTCAGCCTGGGGGTCAAGGTGGGTCCGGACCTGACGCCCAACGGCAAGACCGACGCCCTGGCGGTGAAGGTGGCGCCGGACGGCGGGTCCTTCGTCTACCTGGGCTACCTGGGCGGCAAGGGCGACGACGCCGGATCGGGAGCCACGGTGACGGCGGACGGCGAACTGATCATCGTGGGCTACACCGATTCCGGCGAGGACTCGCTACCGGTGGTGGGCGGCCCGGACCTGACCTATAACGACGCCACCGTGGGCGACGGCGACGTCCTGGTGGCGCGCGTCAAGGCCGACCCATCGGACCCGGATCCGGTCGCCAACCTGGTGCATTGCGGCTACGTAGGCGGCACGGTCTACGATCAGGGCTTCTGGCTGGACCTGGACGCCGCCGGCAATCTCTATCTGGTGGGTGACACGGAATCCGGCGCGGACAGCTTCCCCAACGGCGAGGGCCGTGGCGCCGTGGCCGGTGTCTGGCCGGACAACGGCGGCGCCGGGGATGCCTTCATCGTCAAGCTGGGCGAGCCGCAGCTGCCGCATCCCAGCCCGACGGCGCCGTTACCCGAGCCCAGCCCCTCGACCGGGCCGCCTTCGGTGACGCCGCCTGCGACCACCGTGCCGGAACCGTCGGCCACCAGGTCGATCGACCTCACTCCGACCGCGCAACCCACGGCTCCAACCGCGCAACCCACGGTCCTACCTGTGCTTTATCGGATCTTCCTCCCCTGGCTGGAGCGCTAGGCACCGCAATACTTGCCCATAGCAGCCACCAGCGGGATCCCGTTAACCTGGGTACACGCACCATCCGCAAGCACCCAGGAACCGCCCGTCATGATCCAGGCCAACCCACGCTTTCTCGCCCTGCTGCCAGGTCTGGCAGCCGTCGTGGCCCTCGGCCTCGGTCTGGGTGGCCACCGGACAGCGACCGGCGCCGCTCCTCATGGCGTGCAGCGGACCGCCGCGGTCGTGCTGCTGGACGACTTCGAGGATCCTGGCTGGCCGGACCCGCGCCTGTGGCAGCTGGACCCCGCCCGCCCCACGGGCACGGTGCCCAGCTGGTGGCCCAGCAGCTGCCGGGCCCGGTCGGGGAGCAAGGCACTGTGGGCCTTCGGCGGGCGCATCGGCGATATCACGCAGCCCTGCGGCGCGGGCGCGCCCTTGGGCTCGGTGACCCGGGCGGTGCTGAACCTGGACCTGCGCCAGGCCAGACCGGCCTCCCGCCTGGAGCTGGCCTTCGAGGTGTGGATGAAGCTGCCGGCGGCCGACGGAAACGGCCTGGTGATCAACTACCTGACCACCGACGAGCGCGGCGAGCTGCGGCGCGCGCCGGTCTTCGCGGCCTCAGGGATTTCTGGGGAATGGACCTTTCCCGAGCGCTTTCTGGACCTCATGAGCCTGGCCGATATCAGCGACCCGCGCCGGGTCTACGACCTGCGGGGGAGCATCGCCCGCCTGGAATGGGTGGCCTCGGCCCCCGGCGGCACGGATCAGGGCGCGGGCATCTACATCGATCGCCTGCGCCTGGTCTGGGAACCGTCCGCCGCCCTGCCGGCGCCGACCCTGCGTCCCACCCAACCGCCGTTGAGCGCGACGCCCAGCCGCACCCCCACGCCACTGTTGACGGCCACGCCCGTGGCTTCGGCGACGCTCACCGCCTCGGTCACCCCCACCAAGAGCGGCATCACCTTGCCCACCTTCACCCCCACCGCCACGCGGCGGCCGCGTGGCCAGGTCTGGCTGCCCTGGTTGGAGGCGCCGGAAGTGCCGACGGAGGAGCCGACGGGCTGAGGCGAGGGCCGCAGCAAGCCCAGCACCCCCGCCAGCCCCACAAGACTGATCACCAGCCCCAGCAGCACCGACCGGGGCCGATAGCGCAGCAGCACCTCGCGCGCGCCATCAACCCCCAGCGGCACGGTGATCAGCCCGCCGTCGCCACGCAGCACCGGCGTCGAGCGTCCATCGACTTCCGCCCGCCATCCGTCGTCCCAGGCTTCTGACACCACGAGCCAGCCGGTGGCCCCCGGCGGCAGGGTGATGCGCCGCTGGTTGGGACCCTCGTCATGGACCTGGGGCGGGGTGGTTTTCGGCGGACCAGCGGCATCCGCCGGCGAGGTGTTCGCGACCTCGGCGGGATCGACGGCCGGAATCGGACCGAGCCGGTCCTGGACGGCCGCCAGCTGCGGCGCCTCCAACAGGACTGTCTGCGCCGCATCCAACTGCCCGCGCGACAGTCGCGCCAGGACGGCCGCGAAGTCCGGGGCGGCCTCCGCCGCGGCCACCAGCCAGGCCCGGCCGTAGGATGTCGGGGCCAGGTAGACGTTGAGCCCATTGGCGCTGAAGGCCAGCGGGTAGGGCGCATCCCGGGATCCCAGGCCCAGCGCGGGGACTGCTTCCGATCCCGCACCCGCGCCGTCCAGGCAGACCTCCGGCGCGGGATCAGCGGCGCCGTTCGGCCGGTCCAGGTACACGTAGAACGGACGCTCCGCGCTGTCCGCGACAGGTTCGAAGTACAGGCTGCGGATCGGCCCGTCGCCCGCCGGCAGCTCACCGTAGGCCAGGTGCTCCGTGGCCCCGAGCCGCTCAACAACGTGGACCGCCACCGCGCCGCCCGACTTCACGGCCACGTCCACCCGGTTGAAGCCTTCCGCCCAGGGGGCGACCGCCGCGCCCAGCTGCTCCCCCGGTGCCAGCTGCCGCGTCCGCAAGCAGGCCGCCTCGACGTCCAGGGGCAGATCCCAGGCCGGCAGCTCATGCGCCGCCACGATGTAGCGCACGTTCAACAGCCGCAGCAGCAGCGGGCCGGCGTCGCCCATGGTCACCATGTTGGGGTTCTGGGCCAAGGAGCCATTGTCGCTGGGCCGACTGAGCACGGCCAGGAAGCGACGGTAGCTCTCGCGCACCGACGAGGTATAGCCCCCGATCTCATCCAGGCCCAGCGAGGGAGGCACGGAGGGACCCAGGGCGATGACGCCGCTCTGGAAGGCGACGATGCGGAAGGGATCCCGCGCGCGTTCGGCCAGCAGGCGGTCCAAGGGCGCCAGGGGAGGGAAATAGTCGGACGTGGGGGCCGACGGCACGTAGCCGCGCCCCATGCTCAGGAGGTCCATGGCCAGCACCGCCAGCAGCACGGCGGCTCGAGCGGCAGATCGGGGGCGCCGGACCCACAGCGTCAGGGCCAGGGCCGAGGCGACCAGCCAGCCCAGGGCCGCCGGCATTTCGCCGCCGCCCTTGGGGTCCAACCGAACGGACAGCAGCAGGAGCGCCGCCGGCAACGCCGCGGCCAAGGGCAGGACCCGCAGCCGCCTGGCCGTGGCCGTAACAGCCGGCCGCCCGGCGGATTCGGCCCCGGCCGACGCGGCCCCGGCCGACGCGACCGCGCCGGATGAAACCGCGTCGGATGCACCGCCCCGGATGCGACCGCGTCCAGAACCAAGGCCAGCAGCGGGGCCACCACCAAGGGCCACAGCGCCAGCCAACGCATCAGCCCGAAGCGCTGCAACCAGGGGGTGTGCGCCAAGGGCCAGGCCAAGGGCGTGGCCAGGGCGATGGCCATGACCAGGAGGGCCAACCCGGAGAAGAGCGCCGTCAGCCGGTCGCGACGGATCCACCAGGCCGTCAGCGCCGCCAGCAGCGGGAGCAGGCCCACGTAGGCCATCAGCTCGCTGGCGTTCTGCGCCCCGCGGTAGTCGCCACGGCCGGGATGGCCCATGAACCACGGCGCGACAAGCGTCACCAACTGGCGCCAGGGCAGGCCGGTCTGGCGCAAGGCCTCCCAGGTGAAGGGCGGGCGGATGGTGTCCAGAGCCACCGCGTAGGTGGGCAGCACATGGACTGCGCCCAAAGCCAGGCCCAGACCGGCGATGGCCGCCCCCGCCCAGATACCTCGGCGCCGTTGTTCGGGCGGGCTCGCCGCCAGCCGCAGCAGCCCGTAGAGACCCAAGAGCAGCCCGCCGTAGAGGAAGAACTGCAGCTGCCCGGCGGTGATGGCCAGCCCCGTCGCCAGCGCTCCGCCGGCCATGGCCCGCCGGCTCCCCGTCCGCCGCGCCACCTCCCAGGCCGCCGGAATGGCCGTCAGCCAACAGAGGGTACCGGGAAAGGGCGGGAAAGGCAGCCAGATCTGTTGCACGCCGGCCAGCATCCAGGCGATCGCGGCGGCCGCGGCCGGCAGGCGAGCCAGATGCAATGCGCGCATCCACAGGAACATGAACACCCCGGCCAGCCACATCTGCAGCAGCAACTGCAGCTTATAGGCGGTCAACGGATGACAGCACCAGGACAGCAGAAGTAGCGGCAGGTAGAACGGCGAGCTGTGGGTATCGCCGGCATGCGGATGCCCAGCCATGACCGTAGGGTTCCACAGCGGCAGATGCCCGCTCTTGAGGCTCTCGGCCATGAACACCCGCGACGAGAACTGCAGCACGGCATCGCCGACCTCGGGGTTGGCCGCCGCGGGCCATTCCAGCCGCCAGGGCTCGAAGAGACCCAGGATGTCCAGGGGCAAGGGCGTGCGCCCGGGCAGCATGCCCGGACCCATGGCCAGGGCCGCGAGGAACAGGAGCGCCAGGGCGATGAGCAGGTCGGGGCGGCGGAGCCGCCGGAGCCAGTCGGACATGGGGCGGGATTGTAGGCGGATGGGGAGCGCGGGTCAGGTTTGGTGGAGACTGTCCCACTCTGCTTCGGAAGGCTCGTGAATGGCCAACCACCCCGCCACGCCGAACGCCCGGGGGCAAAGCAGCCCCGGGCTCGTCCTTCGGGATGTCCCTGCGGGACGTCGACTACCGACACGCGGCATCGACACGATCTTGCGGTATCACGATCATCGCGTCCCCGAAGGGGACATTCCAATGGTAGAGCCCGGGGCTGCTTTGCCCCCGGGCGTTCGCGGCGGCGCACCCTAGGTTGACGTCAGCTCCAAGTATTGGATTCCTGGCAGAGAGTAGGGAGACCCACTGCGTTGGCCATCGATCCACTCACCGGACCGCGACCATCGCCGCCCCTTTCATCCTTGCCCAGCCGCCACCCGCCGCCTAAACTGTCGCCTCAGGCAAGCCCTCGTAGCTCAGGGGACCAGAGCGACTGGCTTCGGACCAGTAGGTCGGGGGTTCGAATCCCTCCGGGGGTACTGACGACAGTACGGCGATCGCCTATCCGGCGGTCGCCGTCTGTGTTTGCGGCCCCGGCACCGCAGCGGCGACAAGGAGCCCGGCATGAGCAGCATCCATCCTCCCGGTCCAGCCCCCACCAACCTGCTGCGGTTGCTTCGCGGCCCCGTGGCCGGTGGCCGCGCCGGCTATTTCCGGCGCCTGTTCCAGGAGTTCGGCGACCTGGTCCACATTCCGGTGGGCCGCGACGGCTTCTACCTCATCAGCGATGTGGACCTCATCCAGCGCATCCTGGAGACCGATCACCGCCGCTTCAGCAAGGGCCGCGGCCTGGACAACGCCGCCGTCCTCTTGCGACAGGGCCTCCTGACCAGCGAGGGCGCCCTCCATGAGCGCCAGCGCCGCCTGATCATGCCCGCCTTCCACCGCGAGCCGATGCGGCGCTACGCCCAGGCGATGACCGAGCTTTCCGCGGCACGCGCCGCCTCCTGGCAGGACGGCCAGGTGCTGGACATGGCCCAGGAGATGATGCACCTCACCCGGGCCATCGTCGCGCGCTGCCTCTTCTCCCATCAGGTGGGACAGGACGCGGACTCGGCCATCGACCGCGACCTGACCACCCTGGTGCAGACCTTCGCGGCGCCCGGGGCTTTCCTGGCGCCGGTCTGGATGGTGGAGAAGGGTCTGCTGCCGGGCACCTGGGGCGCGCCGGCCGCCCGCCGGCGGATGGACGCCTATATCCGTGGCCTCATCCGCGCCCGCCGCGCCGCCGGCGCCGACGATCCCCGCGCCGAGAGCGGCGACCTGCTGGCCATGCTCCTTGCCGCCCGCGACGAGGACGGCGGCCGGATGTCGGAGGACCAGATCCGTGACGAGGTGATGACGCTCTTTCTGGCCGGCCACGAAACCACAGCCAACGCGCTGTCCTGGACCTGGTACCTGCTATCCGAGCATCCCGAGGCCGACGCCGCCCTGGCCGCCGAGCTGGACCGCGTCCTGGATGGCCGCGAGCCCACCGAAGAGGACCTGCCGCGGCTCTCGTACACCCGCGCCGTCCTCAGTGAGTCGATGCGCCTGTACCCACCGGCATGGATCATCGGCCGTCGCACGCTGCAGGACGAGGTGATGCTTGGCTACGGGATCCCGGCCGGAAGCAACCTGCTCATGAGCCAGTGGCTGGTGCATCACGACGCGCGACACTGGCCGCAGCCCGAGCGGTTCCGTCCCGAGCGCTGGCTGGACGGCTCGACGGAAGCCCTGCCCAAGTACGCCTACTTCCCCTTCGGCGGCGGGCCGCGGCGCTGCATCGGCGAGGCCTTCGCCTGGACGGAAGGCATGCTGGCCCTGGCCGCCATCGCCCGCCTCTGGCGGCCGCGCCTGGTGCCCGGCCATCCCGTGGAGCCGCAGCCGCTGATCACCCTGAGGCCGCGCCACGGCATCCGCATGCGGCTGGAGCGGCGGGCTTGATCGTCAAGCCTCCCACCCCCGTTCGCCTGGCCCGCCCTGCTGCCCTTGGAACGGCGGCCTGGTTGGTCAGCGCCGCCCTGGGGGCGGTGACCATGGGCATCCTGGCCGCGCGCCAAGGCGTGGGCCTGGAGGTGGACGCCTACACCGCGGCCAGCCGCCTGCCCAACCTCTTCATGGTGGCGCTGCCGCCGGCCATGGCCCCCACCCTGGTCCCCCTGCTGGCGGACATGGCGGCCAGGCGCGGCGAAGCCTCCGCCCGCTCCCTGGCCACCCAGGCCCTGGCCGCCGTCGTGGCCCTGGGCCTCCTGCTCAGCCTGGGTCTCTGGCTGGCGGCCCCCCTGCTCGCTCCCTTGCTGGCCCGCGGACCGGACTTCCTTCCCGGCAGCCGCGGACTGGCCTTGACCACCACCATGCTCCGCTGGCAGATCCCCAACGTGGGGCTCTCGATGCTGGGCGGCGCCCTGCAGGCCCTGCATTATCGGGCGCAGCGCTTTACCGTGCCCGCCTTGGCCCCGCTGGTGCAGAGCCTGGCCACCACGCTCTGCACCCTGCTGCTCTGGGATCGCCTGGGCATCGTCGCCGCCGCGGTGGGCTCCCTGGTGGGGCCGCTGGTCATGGTCCTGATGCTGACCCCGCTGCTGCCGCGGGTGCTGGCCCGTCCGCGGGGTTGGGACCTGGCGGCGCTGCGCCGGCTGGCGCGCGGTCAGACGGACATCGCCGGCGCGGGGCTGCTGGCCAAGGCCGGTCCGCTCTTCGAGGGCGCCATCGCGACGGCGGCGGGAGCCGGAACGCTCAGCCTGGTGGGCTTCGCCGGCCAGATCGCCGGATCGGCCACGCGCATCCTGTCCATCGGCATCGCCACCACGGTCTTCCCAGAACTGGCCGAGCACCGGGCCCGCGGCGACGCCGAGGCCTTTCGGCGCCGACTCTCCCTGGCCTTGCGCTACACCCTGCTGGTGGCCCTGCCGGCCACCGCGGGACTGTGCCTGCTGGCCCAACCTCTGGTGGCCCTGCTCCTGGAGCGCGGCGCGTTCAAGGCGGCGGACAGCCAGGTGTTGGCCCTCATCCTCATCAGCTACGCTCCGTCGGTGGCCTTGGTGGCCGCGGGCAGCACGGTGTCCAGCGGGCTCTTCGCCCACGAGGAGACGCGCGCCCCGGCCCTGGTCACGGTGGCCACCGTCGGCCTCAATGTGGCGTTGGCCCTGCTGCTGGTGCGGCTCTTCACCCTGCCCGCCCTGGGCATCGGCCTGGCGGCCAGCCTGACCGCGTTGGTGCGCGTTGCCCTGCGCCTGGGCATCCTGCGGCGCCGGGCCGGACGCCTGGACGGCCGGCGGATCGCCGTCTCCGCGGCGCGGATGCTGGCGGCCACGGCATTGATGAGCCTGGCGGTGCTCGGCCTCCGCGATCGGCTGCTGGCCGCGACCTTGTCCGCCACTGCGGGCACGTGGCAGATCACCGCCCTCCGGGCGCTGGACCTGGCCATCCTGACCCTGGTCGGCGGGCTCATCTACGCCGCGGCCCTCAAGGCCTTGCGCGCCACGGAGATCGACGGCGCCCTGGCCGGGCTGCGCACGGTGCTCCGCGGCCGGGCGACGGCGTCATGACCGGGGCGATCGCATGACCGGGCGCATGACCGGTCATCCGGGCGCATCGACGACGGCGGCCAGCGCCGCGGACTGGGAGACCCTGCCCGCCGGCTGCCCCATCTGCGCCGACCCCCACGGCCGGCTGCTGTGGACCCGCCACGGCTTCCGTTGGCTGCGCTGCCAGCGCGACGGCATGGTCTGGGTGAGCCCGCAGCTGACGGAGGCCAGCGTCGACGAGATCTACCGCCGGGTGGACGCGCGCAAGGCGGCGACGTTGGGGGGGCGGGGGGGCGGGCCGTCCGGACCTGCCCCCTCCCCCGGCCCCTCCCCCAAAACGGCTGGGGGAGGGGAGCGCATCAACCCTCGCTACCGTGCCATCCTGGACAGCATCGCCGCTGGACTCGGCGGACCGGGCCGCCTGCTGGAGCCGGGCGCCTTCGATGGCGACTTCCTGACGGTGGCCCGGTTCCTGGGCTGGGAGGCGGAGGGGACGGAGATCAACGCCGCGGCCCTGGCGCGCGCCCGGGCGCGGGGGCTGACGATGCACGGCGGCCGCCTGGCGGAGCTCGACCTGGCGCCGGCGTCCTACGACGCCATCGTGCTGCGCGATATCCTGGAACACCTGCCGGATCCCTTGGCGGAGCTGCGCCTGCTGCGGCGCCTCTTGCGCCCGGGCGGCCTGCTGTACATCTGGGTGCCCAACCTGGGCTCGCTCACCGGCCGCCTCCTGGGTGCGCGCTGGGGGGCGGTGGTCTTCCCCTGGCATTTCAGCTACGTGGACGGCCGCAGCCTGCCGGCCCTGCTGGCGGCGGCGGGCTTCCGCGTCGAGCGCCTGGCCTCGGCCAACCTGCTGTGGCGCCTCAGCGATCCATGGGCCATCCTGCACGGGCGCGGCGCGCCGCCGGGACCCGTGGCACGGCGGTTGAACCGCTGGGCTGGCCGGGCGCTGGCGCCGCTGTTCCGGCTGCTGGATGCGCGCGGGCGGTACCTGGGGGCGCAGCTGGAAGCCTGGGCGCGGCCGGATGACGGTTGGGAGGGAAGCGGGGACGGTGGCTTGGACGGTGGCTGGGCCGCTGCGTTGAGGATCGACGCCTTCCCAACGGATGCCCGCGACAACAGTAGCCCATCGGCCACCGCGACATGACGCCGCCCCTGCGCCTACGCATCCTGATCCGCCGCTTCCATCCGGTCGTCGGCGGCATGGAGCGGCAGGCCCTTCAACTGGCGATCCGCCTGGCCGACCGCGGCGTCGCGCCCTCGGTCTGGACCCGGCGCATCTTGCCGGATTCGCCGCTCTTCGACCGCGTCGAAGGCATCCCCGTGCGCCGCTTCGGTCCGGCCGGCAGCGGTAGGCTGGGTGAGTACGGTAGCCTGCCGCGCCTGGCCTGGGCCTTGCGACGCGAGGCCGCGATCTCTGCCGACGATCCGGACGTCCTGGCAGTCTTCGGCACCGGCGACCTGGCCCTGGTGGCGGCGGGCGCCGCACAGCAGCACGGAATCCCCTGGCTGATGCGGCCGGCCACGGAGGGCGATGTCAGCCGCTACCTGGACCCCGCCCTGGCCCCCGGCGGCGACCCGTTGCGCCGCTGGCTGCGCGGCCACCTGCCGCCTTCCATCTGGCGCGGCCGCCGCTTGCGGTCCGCATCCACTTCCGTGGCCATCAGCCCGGGCATCGCCGCTGAGCTGGCGACCTGGGGCTTCGACGCCACGCGGATCCGCGAGCTGCCCAACGGCGTGGACCTGGAGCGCTTCCGTCCGGCGGATGCCGCGCGGAAGGCGGATCTCCGACAGCGGTTGGGCTTACCGGTGGATGCCCCGATCGTCCTCTTCCTCGGCCGCCTGGTGCGGCGCAAGGGCCTGCTGGAGCTGGCGGAGGCCTGGCGCCGGCTGGGCGCCGCGGGAACCCTACCCGACCGATCCGTGATGGTCCTGGCCGGCAGCGGCGAGGGGCAGGCGGATCGGGTGGACGGCGACCTCGACGCGCTCCTGGCCGATGACCGCTCCGTTCGCCGGCCGGGCGCCGTGTCCGCGCCGGAGGACTGGCTGGCCGCCGCCGACATCTTCGTCCTGCCCTCGCATGCCGAAGGCCTGCCCAACGCCTTCCTGGAGGCGATGTCCGCCGGCCTGCCCATCCTGGCTTCGGACATCGCGGTCCACCGGCAACTGGCCGACGAGGGAAGTGCGGCGCTACTGCATCCCGTGCGCGATACGACCGCCCTGGCTGACTGCCTGGCTCGGCTATTGGGCGACCGGGATCTTCGAGACCGGCTGGGGCGGGAGGCCCGGACCCTCGCGGTCACGCATTATGGTCTGAACGCCGTCGCCGATCGCTGGGCCGACCTGCTGCTGCGGCTGGCGTGGGAGCGCGGCGATGCGGACGGCAGCGCATACCGTCGAGCGGCGGAAAGCAGGCCGCGTTCCTGATGCGCATCGACATCCTGGGCGCCAACCTCAGCTCCAACGCCTACGGCCGGTCCTATCTGCTGGGCCAGGTCCTCGCGCGCCGCCACCGGGTGCGGATGATCGGGCCGACTTTCGGGGAGGGGATCTGGGCGCCGGGCGACGACGGAACCCTGGAGGTCCTGCCTTTCCCCGGCGGCCGCTTCCCAGCCTTCCGGTCGACCATGCGGCGGATGGCCGACGCGGTGGACGCGGATCTGGTGGTCGCGGTCAAGCCCCGCCCGGCCAGTCTGGGCACCGCGGTGCTGGCCCGCCGGCGCCTGGGCATCCCCATCCTTCTGGACATCGACGACTGGGACCTGGCGGGGGTCTACGGCCTGGGCCGCCTAGGAGCCTTGGCGCGTGAGTTCCTGCGCCTGCGCGATCCCTACTCCAACCTGTACCTGCGGCTGCTGACTCGCGGCCTGGGCCTGGATCGCCCCCTCCATCCCGGCCGCGAGCGCCAACGGCCGGACGCGGTCACGGTGGTCTCGCGGGCCTTGCAGCGGCGCTTCGGCGGCGTCATTCTGCCGCATGGCCGGGACACGGAGGCCCTCGACCCTGCCCGATACGATCGCGCCGCCGGCCGGGACCGGCTGGGCATCCCGGCGGACCGCCCCCTGGTGCTCTTCCTGGGAACCCCACGGCCGCACAAGGGTTTGGAGCCTCTGGCGGAGGCGGTCGCGTCCCTGACTGACCTCGGCGCCATGCTGGCCATCGTCGGCGCGCCGCCGGGGGATGCCTGGTGCCGGAGCCTGGCGGCGGCCCATCCCCAAACGGTCCGCCTCTACCCGCCGCAGCCCTGGTCACTCCTGGGCCCCACGCTGGCCGCCGCCGACGCCGTGGCCCTGCCGCAGGCCCGCCTGCCTTTCACCGAGGCCCAGGTGCCGGCCAAGGTCTACGACGCCATGGCCATGGCCCGGCCCATCGTCGCCTCCGCGGTCGGCGACCTGCCGGAGATCCTGGACCAGGGCGCCGCCGGCCTGCTGGTGCCGCCGGGCGACACGCTGGCCCTGGCCGCCGCCCTGCGAAGGCTGCTGACGGACCGGGAGCTGGCGGCAGGGCTGGGCGCGGCGGCGCGGCGAAGGGCGGTGGAGCGGTACAGCTATGCGGCGATGGAGCGGGTGTTGGAAGGGGTGTTTGCGCGACTGCTGCCGCTGGGCCATGAGAGCTGATCGGGCTGGAGGCTGAGGCGGGACCAGACCTCGCCGCAGACGCCCAGCGATACCGGACGCTGCCGGATGGTGGTTGAACAACCGACCTTCAGACCTCGCTGCCAGGCTCCGCCAAGTCCGCCAGGCGCTCCGCCTCGACAAAGACCAGGGACTCTGAGTTGACGCAGTGGCGCTGGCCGGTGGGCGCCGGCCCGTCTGAGAAGACGTGGCCCAGGTGGCCATCGCAGCGCGCGCAGAGGATCTCGGTGCGCAGCATGCCGTGGCTGCGATCGACCTCGGTGGCGACGTTGGTCTCGGCAACCGGCTGGAAGAAGCTCGGCCAGCCGGACCGCGAGTTGAACTTGGCGCTGGACGAGAAGAGCGGCAGCCGGCAGCAGATGCAGGCGTAAACGCCCTCCTTCTTGTTGTCCAGGAGCGTGCCGCAGAAGGGCCGCTCGGTGCCCTTGCCGCGGGCGATCTCATATTGCTCGGCGCTGAGCTGCGCGCGCCACGCGGCGTCGCTCTTCTCGACGCGCGGCAGGTCGACCGGCCCGACGAGCCGGCCTTGGTCGTCGAAGACATGGAGCTTCATGGCTACCTCCCGTGAAATGGATCGGCGCGTTCGATTCGGATCCGCGCCCGACCTTACCAGTGCGGGCGTGTAAAGGTCTGGTGGGCCGCAGGAATGTAGAGGATCGCGTGCTGATCTGCAATCGGCCCGATATAGCTTGTGGCCGCGACCACGTTGTCCTGCCACTTGCGGTTGGCGCGGGCGCTGTTGTCGGCGATGTAGAGGTCGAGGCCGAAGCGGTCGATCTTGAGATCGGCGATGTCGCGCAGCCGCAGGTTGGGGAAGTCGGCGATGAGCGCGCCGTCCAGCCACATCGCGATGCGCCCGTCGCGCCGGCCCGGCGTGTTGGCCTGCACCATGTACTCGTAGCAATGCCAGCGGCCGCGCTCGGGCGCGAAGTCCGGCCGGCCGACGAAGTCCGCTCCAAAGGTGGCCACGCCGGATCGCGCCACCGAGAAGGGCAGGACCAGGCCCGAGGGGAAGAAGTGATCGCCCCAGATATCGCCCTGCTCGGGCCAGTAGACATAGGCGTTCAAGTGGCCGGGCGCATCGCCGACCGAGTTCTCGCTTTCGAAGTTGACCAGGAACTTGTTCCGCCCGTCGGCCGGCTGCCCGGGGGTGGCCATGCCGTTGACAAAGTACCGGGCCGAGATCGAAGCGCCGTTGTGAACCGAGTTGCCGGCCACCCTCCAGTCGGCTTCGAACTTGCCGTACCAGCGCAAGAAGAGCCGGTCCTGGCTCTCGGCCAGGGTCTTGGAGACGCCCGTGGCCAGAGGCTGCCCTTGCTGCGGGATTCGAAGCTGCAAGCTGCGCGCGCCGCGCGGCCCGTCGGCGGCCTCCGGCGCCAGCTCCAGATGGTCGGCGTTGATCAGCACATCCCAGCGCTGCGCCAGGTCCGCCAGGCTGGCGCTGGCCTCGAAGTCGTCGGCAAAGCGCACCGCCGGATCCTCTGCGATCCCGCGATCGCCCGGATGCCGCACCGCGATGCCGGTGTCGCCTTCGGGTAGGGGTTCGAGGGCCGCGGCGCTCGCCAGGCTGAACACATGCAGCAGGGAGACGGCGACGAGCAGGCTTGCGAGCGGTCGCATCGGGAGCTTCTTCATGCGGCAATGGTACCGCGTTCCGTCAGGCCTGGGGAACGACGCTCGCGTCCACCACGACGGCACGGAGAGTCATTCGCGGCGCAGCTCTTCCGGGATCTCGAGGGCGCTCCTGTCGGTCCGCCGGTCGGCGGCGACGTAACTGCTCAGCGACGGGCGGGCATGGGGTTGGAAGGGGGTCTTCGCGCGACTCCTGCCGCAGGGACGCGAGACCTGATCAGGCTCTCGGATCGGGGGGGGGCGGAGGACTCGCTCTTGTCCCCTTACAGTCCCGAGACTACACTGTAGCCACACAGTCGCGAGACTCGCGGCGCTGAGGCCAAGCATGTGCAGGAGGGCCGATCATGGAACGGGTGGGCGTGCGCGAACTGAAGAACCGGGCCACGCAGATCATCCGCGCCGTGCGCGAGGAGCAGGCTGAGTATCTGGTGACCGTCGATGGCGAGCCGGTAGCGGTGCTGCGGCCGCTGGAGGAGGCGGACCTGCATTCTGAGCAGGTCGCCGCGTATCGGGCGGCCCTCGCGCGCCTCGATGCCGTCGCTCAGGTAGTCGGCGCTCACTGGCAATCCGAAAAGGGTGCCGTCGACCTTCTGATGGAGATGCGGGAAGAAGAAGATAGAGCGCATTGGGATCGAAGCGTATGATCGTCGACGCCAGTGTCATCGTCTCGGCGCTGAACCCCGCAGACGTCTTTCACCGTCAGGCCCGGGGCTTCCTCCAAGCCCAGGAAGCAGCCCCCCAGCACCTGGCGGCCCCGACGCTCCTCTTGGCCGAGGTTGCATCGGGCTTGCGGCGGGCTCTGTCGGACCCCCAGTTGGCCTACCAAGCCTGGCGGATGCTTGAGGTCGAGGGCCTGATGGGTCTGGTACCTGTCAGCTCGATGATGGCGCGTCGCGCCGCTGAACTGTCCCTTGAGCTGGGCCTACACGGCTGCGATGCCGTCTACGTCGCCCTCGCCGAGCAGCGCGGCGAGCCCTTGATCAGCCTGGACCGCCGCCAACTCGAGCGGGCGCGTGGGGTGATCGAGGCGCGGGAGCCTTAGCCTGGAGATCGGGTACGATCCGACCAACCGCTATCGCGAAGACGTAGCGCTCGGGCGCGGCGTCGCGGTGGCTAGCGTGTAGATGGCCACGGCCGGCTTGTCTGGGTCCGCGCCGATGAGGTTGCCATCGTCATCGGTGGCAAGGGGGCGCTTGAGATCCTCCATATACACGTAATGCCAGGTTGCCCCCAGGTCGTAGGAGCGCAGGGTGCTTGGGAGGGGTAGCTGCCCGGGAATGGCGGGGGTAGCGGTGGCCACAAGGCCATCTACTGCCGTCTCCTCCCACCGGTCCATGATGAGTGCGGTGCCAGCCACCGCACTGCGCACGACCAATAGAGACTCGTCCAACACTGCGCCGTCCTTAGACAGCACGACCGACCATGTCCAGCCCCCATCCGTCGATCGATAGACCTTGGCGTTGGCGTACCAGGTGTAGGTGTAGCCCGCTCCCCTGATACTCCCGCCAATCGCGATCAGTACCGGTAGGTCAGATCCCGGCTGCGGGATGGCATATAGGCGGCGAATCGCCGTGTTCGCGTCCGGTAGCTCGCCCAGAGCTTTCCACGTGGCTCCGGCATCGGTCGACCCATAGGCCCGGGTGGGCTCCGTGTGCTTTGACTTGGCATAGGGCCCGTAGCCGAAAGCGTAGACGCTTCGGCTCTGCCTTGGGTCGGGGACCGGGGCGACAGCCGTGAGTTCGCCGGAGGGGATCCAGGTATCTCCGCCATCGTGGCTGCGATAGAGGGTGTCCTTTTTCCTGCCCAGTCCCGCGACGCCATCCACCGGATCGAGTGCGAGATAGGCTGTGCGATCATTGGGGAAGTTCGGGGACAGTTGAAGATCAAAAACCTGTCCAGCTAGGGAGGTGGTGCATGGCTGTCCGATAGCTCCGGCCACCATCTTCGGTGCGAAACACGCCGCGCCCGTAGGACGAGCAGAGCGCGGTCTGGTCGTCTCGGAACTGCGGCGATGCCCGGCAGACCAGGGGCATCAGTTGCGGTTGGCTCGAGTGCAGGCCTTCCAAGCTGGCCAAAGCGGGCGGAGCCAGCAATTCGTCGCCACGGGCACCCCGCCGAAGACCTGATGCCGAGGCTGGCGGGCTTGGTGCCTTCTCCGCTTCGCCAAAGGGAATCGGCTGGATGCTGCTATCAGTGGTAAAGAACAGGGTGTCGGAAACTCGGTCGTAGCCGGCAAGGCGTCCCTGAAACTTGGCAGGGAGGGCCCTCAGCGGCGTCAGGTCTCCTTGATCAAGGATCAACAGGTCTCCGGCGGGCGTTTCGACCTGGGCCACCAGTAGGTCTCGCCCTCGCAGCCACAGGGGGTCTGAGGCGGGGGCTTCGAACAACTCCGCCCGTTGCTCCCCACCTTCGTAGAGCCGCCATTCCCGTCGGCATCCGATACACCGAGGCCGATACCACCAGGCGACCGTCTTTCATCACGGTCGGTCTGCCGACGTCCCCTACATCGCCACCACCATCACAGACGGGAGGTCGTTCGCACGGTCATAGGAAAGCCACACAAGCGAGGGCAGGTCCCGAACGATGCGGAACAGGCCGAGGACCGCTAGTGCGCCGACCACGCCCCAAGAAGCTGACAGCTCTGAAGCCGACCCAATAGCGGTCGATGTCCGACCGGACCAAGGTGGGGTGATGGAGAAGTCCACTGGCCGGGCTTGACTGCCACCTCGCTCGACCCGCCAAAGACCTTCGCGACGGACCACGATCACCGTGCCCGTCGCTGGATCCACGGCTGGGGGGAAGTACAAAGGGGCGGCGGGAGCCGGCGTGCGCCATCCGCTCTGTAGCGTCGCAGTTGGCGCAGGTGTGCCGGTCACGATCGGCACCAAGGCCCGAGGCTCCCCCGACTCGCGTCCAGCACGTGCAAGCCGCGCGTTGGGTCATCCACAGCAGCGCCCGCCCGGCATCCACGGCCACGGCGCCCGGCGATGCCCAGACTCCCAGGTAGCTGCCGTCGCGCGCGGGAAGACGCCTACGTCCATCCTCCCTGCATCCTCACGGGCGCATAGACCTTGCCGCGCGGCCCGTCGATGGCCAGTGCGCCCGTGATGCGTAACGGCAGTTCGGTAGCGGTGGGACTCAAGGGCGCGGCGGTGAGGGTGACGGTCGGAAGCAGCGTGGCAGAGGGCGTGCTGGTAGGGTCCGGCGTCCGGCCAGGAGAGGCGGTGGGCCGTGGGATTGCCAGGTGGAACACGCGCGATCTGAGCATCCTGGGTAGGCGTTTCCTTCGCCGAAGGAACGCCTGGCCCGCCACCGCCCAGGATCCCATGCAGCCGGCCCTCCCCGGCGCCAGCAGCCGCCCCCAGAGCCCGCCGACCAGCAGCGCGACGGCCACCAATCCAAGCACCACCGCCCCGGACCTGTTCATGGTCATCGGTCAGCGCTCGCCCACCCTACCGCGCCCGCCCGATCTCCTCCACCGCCTCGGGATTGACCAGGCTGGACGTGTCCCCCGCCGGCAGGCCCAGGTAGGCGGAGCGCACCATGCGGCGCATGACCTTGGCGTTGCGCGTCTTGGGCAGGTCGGAGACGAAGCGCAGGACCTTGGGCGCCAGGGGCTTGCCCATGGCGGCGACGATGGCCTGCTTCAGCTCGGCGCGCAGGGCTTCGCTCGGTTCCACCCCGGCCTTCAGGACACAGAAGACCACCAGCTCGGAGCCCTTGATCTCGTGCGGCACGCCGATGGCCGCCGCCTCGACCACCGCCGGATGGGCCACCATCACCGACTCCACCTCCGCCGGCCCCAGACGCTTGCCGGCGATCTTGATGGTGTCGTCCGAGCGGCCCAGGATGTACCAGAGGCCGTCGGCGTCCACCGCGGCGAAGTCGCCGTGCACCCAAGTGTCCGGCCAGCGGGACCAGTAGGTGTCCATGTAGCGCGCTCTGTCCTCCCAGAAGCCGCGGGTCATGCCGATCCAGGGCGCGCGGATCACCAGCTCTCCCACCTGGCCGACGACCGCTTGCCCCGCCTCGTCCAGCACGGCCGCGGCGATGCCCGGACAGGGCCCGCTGAAGGCGCAGGGCTTGAGCGGCAGGAGGGGGTTGCCCATGACGATGCCCCCCGAGATCTCCGTTCCCCCCGAGTAGTTGACGATGGGGATGCGCCCGCCGCCCACCACATCGAAGAGCCAGCGCCAGGGCTCGGGATTCCAGGGCTCACCGGTGGAGGCGAAGCAGCGCAGGGAGCTTAGGTCGTGGGCCCGCACGGGCGCCTCCCCCAGCTGCAGCAGGAGCGGATGAGCGTGGGCGACACCCCCAGCTGGTTGATGTGGTGGTCCTCGACCAGGGCCCAGAGCCGGTCGGGACCCGGGAAGTCCGGCGCCCCATCGTAGAGCACCATCGTGGCCCCCAGCAGCAGGCTGCCGAAGACCAGCCAGGGCCCCATCATCCAGCCCATGTCCGTCATCCAGTAGATGACGTCGCCGGCATGCACGTCGGTGCCGAAGGCCATGTCCTGGGCGGCCTTCACCGGGAAGCCGCAATGGGTGTGCACCGCGCCCTTGGGCTTGCCGGTGGTGCCGGAGGTGTAGATGAGCATGAGGATCTTCGGCCGCGGTGTCGGCCGTGGCAGTCCGCGCTCTGGCGGTCCACCAGTTCCTGCCACCAATGGTCGCGCCCTCGCGCATGGGGGATGTCGTGGCCGGTGCGGCGCAGGACGACCATGTGCCGCAGACTGGGGATCTCCGGCCGCGGCGTCGGCCACCGCCTTCATGTCCGCCGGCTCACCGCGCCGGTACGCACCGTCAGCGCAGAAGAGCAGCTTGGCATCGGCATCCGCCAGGCGACCGACGATGGCCTCCTTCCCGTAGCCGGAGAAGAGCGGCAGGATGATCCCACCCACCTTGGCCACGGCCAGCAAGGCGATGACGATCTCAGGGGTCATGGGCATGAACAGCCCCACCCCGTCGCCCTTGCCTACGCCCAGTTCGGTGAGCGCGTTGGCGCAGCGGTTGACCGCCTCCCGCAGTTCGGCGTAGCTGAAGCGGCGGACGCGCCCTCCTCCCCCTTCCCAGACCAGGGCAGCTGGCGTCCTGGGGCGTGCCGGCATGCTTGTCCAGGCAGTTGTCGACGATGTTCATCCGCCCGCCTACGCACCAATGCGGCCAGGCGATGCCCTCGCTCAGGTCCACCACCTGCGTGTAGGGCGTGCTGAAACGGGATGTCCAGGAAGTCCAGCACCGCGTCGGTGAACCAGGCCACGTCGTCGGTGGAGCGACGCATCAGCTCGGCGAAGTCGGCAATGCCGTGCCGGCGCATGAACTCGGTCAGCCGCGCCCGCTCGATGTCCGCGGCGGAGGGCCGCCAGACGATCTCACCACCGAAGTCGAAGGTCTCGTGGGACATGGCTGCTGGGCTCCCGGGCTGACGGTGGGGGCGCCGGAGGAAGGGCGCCGCGCGGCTGGGCGCGGCTATGGTAGCGGGGAGGGGGGGGGGGGTCATGGGGGTGATGGACTATGGCGCGATGGTGGCCGAGGGTCGGGGGGTACTGGTGGGTAGGGTGTAGATGGCGAGGGCGGCGCGGTCGGGGTCAGGGAAGGCCCCGTCGTCTCTTCGTTCCACATACTGCCAGGTGGCGCCCAAGTCGTAGGACCGGAGCGTGGTGGCCTGGCTGATCATCCTCGATACAGAATCGGGCAAGGGCGCTGGGGGCGGTGTTCGCGTGGCCATGTAGGGCGACCTGTATTCCCATCCCAGCACAAAGAGCGCCTGGCCCTCGCGAGAGCTCACCGCCTGGATGATCGACTCCTTGTCGAAATCGATGACGCCCTCGCGGGACATGACCGCCACCCATGTACGCCCGTCATCGGTCGAGCGGTAGATGCGCCCGTCCTGGTTCGGCCACAGCTTCATGTGCAACGTGGGCTGAAAGAGCGACGTGGCCCCGATGGCGAGCAGCGCCCGCTCACCCGTCTCCTGGTCGTCAAAGGCATAGAGCTTGCGGATGGCCGCTCCCGAGTCGGGAAGCTGGCCCATCTTTCGCCAGGTCACGCCCGCATCGTCGGAGCGGTAGGCCTGATTGGCATCCGTGCCCGTATGCCCGCCATAGCCGAAGGCATACATCCGGCGGCTCCTCTCGAAGTCCGGTGCGAACGCCACTGCGGACTGCGTGCCGACAGGCCGCCAACTCATGCCTCCGTCGCTGCTGCGATAGAGGGTGCCGGGCAGGTCGGCGGCTCTTCGGTACGAATCGATGGAGACGAACAGTGTCCGGTCCTGGGCGAAGACGGGTGACAGGTACAGATCGTCGATCGCCCAGGATGGAAGCCTGGCCATCGCAGCCTGAAACGTGCGGCCCCCGTCCGTCGTGCGGTAGAGCCCCACGGCAACGGCCCCACAGAACGCGGTCTGGTCAAGGTCAAAGGTGGGAGATGCCTTGCACTTGAAACCCGGAGCGTAGGGGTTTCGACGTCCGCTGATCGAGTCGAGATCGATCAAGATCTGTGGCGGCACCAGCGTGTCGCCTGCAGCGGCGTCGAACGTCGCTGCGCTCTGGAGTCGGCGATGCCTCAGCGTCGGACTCCTCTGGAAAGGAGATGACCTGCACTTGGGTGTCGGTGGTGACGAGCAGCTGATCACCTTCACGATCGTAACCGGCCAGGCGACCATCAAGGCGCACGGGAAGTGAGCCAACCACGGTCAGGTCGAGCGGGTTCATGATGAGAAGGTCGCCTGCGGGCGAAGGAACCTGGGCCAACAACAGGTTACGACCTGGCAGCCATGTCAGTTCCGCCGGATGCATGCTCAGCGATCTCTTGCCTTGGCTTTGCCCCAACGCCTCCCATCGGGCGCCCTCATAGAAGTCCTCGGCCATGACCGCGCCCCCCCCGGACCACACAGCCAACGACGCTTGAAAGGCACTCCAGTCCCACAAGTACACTTCATCGGCGGCAGCATCCTGCAGATTGGTCAGTCGGTGGACACAAATGTTGCTTCCCATGCTGCTCCGCCTGAACCGGCCAGGATCCACAGTGGCTCGCCGGGCGCTGGGCTCTTGAGATCTTTGATCGTAAGCACCTGCTCATAGTAGTCGGAAGGAAGGCTGACCGGATGGGCGCCTCCGTCACCAACATCGACGATCCAGACTGTTCCCCCGCGCGCAATGGCCACTTGTCCTGAAGGCTCGACCACCGCCGGCTGCACCCGTGGCAAGTCATCTGGCGTGCGATCATCACGCTGCCCGGTCATCTCGTTGGCGGTCAGCGTTGGCCGCGGTGGCAGCTGGATCAGCTTTACCTCCTCACCCGTATCCGCATCCAGCACGTGCAGCCCTGTCGACGGATCGTCCACCAGCAGGCGGCCTCGCCCGGGGTCCACGGCCACGCCGCCGTCCAGGTTCAGGACGCCCTGGCGGCTGCCGTCCTCGGCGCTGAAGACCCCGATCTTGCCCGCCCCATTCACCTGCACCTGCGCGTACAGCTTCCGCCGCGGCCCGTCGATGGCCAGCGGGCCCACGATACGGAAGGGCAGGGAGGTGCTGGTTGGGAACGGAGGCTGGGGAGTGAGGGTGACGGTGGCGGGGAGGGCAGGGGAAGTGGTCACGGCCGCTGCCGCGGTCAAACCGCCAGCCTCCGGCGGCACGCCGACCGGCTCCATCGCTCGTCCTGCCCCGGCCGCGTCGCTGGCCACACTCGCCGGCAGGGTGGCCGGGACCTCCGGACGAGATGTACCGGGCGTCAGACCAACATCGGGTGTCACCGACCGGCTGGTGAAGAGCCGGTGCAGGAGGTCTGCCCGCGAGGTCAGGAGCGACCAGGCCGGCCAGACCTACCAGGATGGCGATCACGATCCTACCAGCGCGGCGTCTGGACTTCACGGCAACCTCAGGCTTCGTCTTGGGGTGGGTCAAGGAGGGCCGTCGGCATCCGCTTGGCAGGCGGGCTGGGGCTGATGAGGTCCATCATTCGCATCCCAGACTTGATACCCAGGAGTCGGCGCACCGATCTTGGAGTCACAATCTGGTACTTGGTCGAACGCGATACGGTCTCCATACCCACTCCCACCGATCGGTCAGCATTACGTGGCGCGCAGTCTATCCGATTCGGTGAGCGAGCGACAAGCGCGCGACGCGGCGTTATCGGACGTGCGTGGGTCACGTACCACGCGATCTCTCAAGATGTGCGCCTGGTCGCGCCCCGCAGTCTCAGGCGGACAAAGCCGGTCGCCGCCGCGGAAACCACGCTGCTCCTCGGCGCGCGCGCATCCCGCCGGCCCGAGTTCTCGTGCAATTAGGGATCCATGTTACTACGTAACACCGTTCCATGTTACCACGTAACACCGTTCCATGTTACCTGGTAACATCGTTCCATGTTACGTGGTAACACCGATCCATAATTAGGTGCCATAGGCCTGAGATCGAGGTCTGGTGCTTGGCGGAACGGGTGTGAAACTCAGGCCGAAACAACACGTGTCCGCCTGATCTCGACGCCTCAACTCACGCCCGACAGAGGGACGTCTTACTGGGGCAGGCTGTGGCCTGTCGGAGGAGACGACGGCTGACCTCACCACGAACATGCCCAGGTGTTACCCATCTGTAACCCCCAACCCCCGAATGCAACCAAAGCGCAAACTCCCTACCCCCCACCCTAACCCCGCCGAACCACCCGGCGCTTGACAGCCCAAGCCGCCCGATCGGTGGCGGCACGGTACAACGGATCATTTGAAAGGACAGACCCTCATGCGCAAGACGACCCTGTTCACCGCCTTTGTGTCGATGCTGGCCCTCGGCGTTTCCCTCGGCTTCGCCTCCCCGGCCAGCGCCCAGTCCAGCTCCGCCAGCAGCGATGTCCTCGGCCCGGTCAGCGACGAGGGCGAGCAGCCGGTGGAGGGCCATCGGCGCCATCCGCGGGCGGCCCATGCCCTGATCAAGGCCGTGCGCGAGACCTGCGACTGCGGCGACGTCGCCTGCGCCACCGCCGCCTTGGACACCGCCATCGCCGAGCTGCTCGGCAAGCTGCCCGAGGGCTGCGACGAGGCCTGCCAGACCAAGGCCGCCGAGCGGCTTGCCGCGGCCAAGGTCAAGATCCTCGAGCGCGTGCAGGCCGCGGCCGACGATCCCACCCTCTGCGAGAAGCCGACCACCGGTGAGCCGACCGGCGAGCCGCCCGTGCGACCGACCGGCGAGCCCGGCGGGCGCGGCCCCGGGCACGGCGGGCGGCCCGGCCGGCCGTAAGGCGCGGCGGCCCGGCGTGAAGTCAGACCCATAGCCTGAGCAGGAGAGGGCGGCCGATCGGCCGCCCTCTCTCGTTGACGGGTCCCCGCCACCGGAGGCCCTTTCGCGCTACCAAACGCTTGACAGCCGAACATCCGTTCGTTACTATCAACCTCAGTGCAGTTGCGGCAAGCGCCGCTTTGACGGTATCCTCTCGACAGACCCGTTAGCAATCAAGGAGCCAAGCGCTATGAGCGGCGTACGCGTGCTGGTAGGGACTCGCAAGGGTGCGTTCATTCTGACCTCGGATCAAGAGCGCGCGAAGTGGGACGTCAGCGGCCCCCATTTCGCCGGCTGGGAGATCTATCACATCAAGGGCTCCCCCGCCGACCCCAACCGCCTCTACGCCTCCCAGTCCTCCGGCTGGTTCGGGCAGGTCATGCAGCGCTCCGACGACGGCGGCAAGACCTGGGAGGCCGTGGGCAAGGACTTCGTCTATGACGGCACGCCCGGCACCCACCAATGGTACGACGGCACCCAGCATCCCTGGGAGTTCAAGCGCGTCTGGCATCTCGAGCCCTCGCTCACCGATCCCGACACCGTCTATGCCGGGGTAGAGGACGCCGCCTTGTTCCGCTCCACCGACGCCGGTCAGACCTGGCAGGAGCTGCCCGCCCTGCGCGCCGCCAAGGGCGACCTCTGGTCGCCGGGCGCGGGCGGCATGTGCCTGCACACCATCCTGCTGGACCCCAGCAGGCCGGAGCGGATCTACACCGCCATCTCCGCCGCCGGCGCCTTCCGCAGCGACGACGGCGGCCAGTCCTGGCGCCCCGCGACCAAGGGCCTGCAGTCCAACTACGAGCTGCCGGACCCCCAGGCCGAGGTGGGCCACTGCGTCCACAAGATCGCCATGCATCCCTCGCGCCCCGACGTGCTCTTCATGCAGAAGCATTGGGACGTCATGCGCAGCGATGACGCCGGCGACAACTGGCACGAGATCAGCGGCAACCTGCCCTCAGACTTCGGCTTCCCCATCGCCGTGCACGCCCACGAGCCCGAAACGATCTACGTGGTACCCATCAAGAGCGACTCCGAGCACTTCCCGCCCGATGGCAAACTGCGAGTCTACCGCAGCCGCAGCGGGGGCAACGAATGGGAAGCCCTGACCCAAGGGCTGCCGCAGAGCGATTGTTACGTCAACGTCCTGCGCGACGCGATGGCCGTCGACCGGCTGGACTCCTGCGGCATCTACTTCGGCACCACCGGCGGCCAGGTCTACTGCTCGCCCGACGGCGGCGACAACTGGCAGGCGATCGTCCGCGACCTGCCTCCGGTCCTGTCCGTGGAGGTGCAGACCCTGCCATGATCCGCGTCGCACTGCCCTACCACCTGAGCAACCTGGCCAAGGTCGGCCGCGAGGTGGCCATCGAGGTGGACAGCCCGGTGACCCAACGCAAGGTCCTCGACGCCCTGGAGGTCGCGCATCCGACGCTGCGCGGAACCATCCGCGACCAGGCCACGCAGCGACGCCGGCCATTCATCCGCTTCTTCGGCTGCGGGCAGGATCTGTCGCACGAGGCAGCGGACGATCCCCTGCCCGAGGTCATCGCCACGGGAATCGAACCCTTCTGGGTGGTGGGGGCCATGGCCGGCGGCTGAGGAAGCAGTAACGGACCATTCGGCCGCCGCAACCTCAAGCGCTGGATCCCGCAATCCGTCGGCGCGCTTGTAACCCTTCCGTGTCCTTATGTACAGCGGCCAAGGTGTTGCGGCGTCGCAACCAGGTACGGCCGCCGCCAAGAAGGGATTGCGAGATGCTCCGTCATCCTTCGCTCAACCGGGTTCGCGGCCTGGCGATCATCAGCCTGCTGATGCTCGCCGGGTCAGCGTTCCCGCTCGCCCATCCCCAAGCCATCCACGCCAGCGATGCGGCAGGCGTGTATTCCCTGGTCGAAGACATCGCCTTCGAAGCGGATCCGGCGCGACCGGACGAGGGCGCTGCGGATACGAGTCTACGGCGTCCACGCCCTGGCCTATCGCCCCCAAACCGGTGAACAGCCCCGGTTGGGCATCTACACCGAGCCGGCCGAGGGCTATCTGTACTTCGCCTGCGGCCCGGGGGATTCCGCGACCTGTCGCCTGGAATGGCAAGACCTGCTGAAGGCCGTCGGCAGCAGGCGCTGCGCGGCCTTCGGTGACCGCTACCTCACCGACCCCAAGCCCAACGGCCGCCTGCGCCCGGCCGACGAAGCGCCGGCCAATCCCGATCGCTACCCGATCGGCCAGGGGGTGCTCATGGTGCAACAGGGCGATACCAACACCTGGGGCGCTGCGCAGATTCGCAGCCGAACGGGGAACGCCATCGCCCACACCGGGCCTGCCAACCACCACCGAGGCCCCGCCGACCGATCAGCCCTCCGCGACACCCACCGCCAAGCCGGCAGCCACCACCGCATTGCCCGAGGTCAAGACCTCCCCGACTCCAGGGCGCTTCCTGCCGCCAGGCGCCCTGCTCTTGCCCCTGCTTCAGAGCGGCGGCACGGTCGGCAGCGGGACGCCGGCAGCCGCAGGAGACATGGGCCCATCTGCGAAGGATCCCCTCCCCCAACGGTGGTTCGGGGGCCGACGTGAAGGGCCGACCGCGATTCAGGCCTTACGCGATCCTACTGTTGAGCGTCCTGGGCACGGTGCTTGCCGGGACGCGAGGTCGCCGGAAACAGACTTGACGTGGCCATCCGAGCTACCGGCATCCTGGCCGCCAGGCATGCCGGTTCACGGATGCTGAGGCATGGCCGGGCTGACCGCTGGCCCGTGGGCCTGGCCCTGGCCCTGGGTATCGTCTCCCTGGCCGTCCTGCTCGCGGGCGTCGCGGGAGCCTTGCCCCCTTGGCTGATCGCCATCTGGGTCGCTGCATCCCTGTGGTGGTGCTCCAATACGATCGCCCACAGCCATATCCACACCCCCTTCTTCATCCGCCAGCGCCACAACCGCGGCTTTGCGCTCTACCTGACGGGCCTGCTGGGGCTGCCACAGTCGATCTGGCGGGCCCGCCACCTCTGGCACCATGCCGGGGAGCCGGCCGATCGGCCGCCGCGACTGCTGACCCCGTTGCTGGCAGTCGAGACCGGCCTGGTCCTGGGCGTCTGGGCCGCGATCGCCTGGCTCTCGCCAACCCCTCTTCGCCTCCGCCTGGCTGCCGGGCTGGCTGCTGGGCCTGAGCCTCTGCGCCCTCCACGGCCATCTCGAGCATGCGGGCGCCACACACGGCGCGGATCAGGGCATCAGCTGCTACCGCCGGCTCTACAACCTTGTCTGGCTCAACGACGGCTACCACGCCGAACACCACCACCGGCCGGGCCGACATTGGTCGCGGCTGCCGCGACAGCGCCTGAACGGCGCGCGGGTCAGCGACTGGCCACCGGTGCTGCGCTGGCTTGATGCGTTGCCTGTGGCCCTCAACGCCGGCATCGGGCCGGGGCTGAACCGGCTGGAACGGGCGGCGCTGCATTCCCGGGGCCTGCAGCGCTGGTTGATCGACAGCCACGCGGACGCCCTCCGCCGCGTGCTGGCCGCGAACGCCGCCACGGGTGAGATCCAGCGGGCGACAGTCGTCGGTGGCGGCCTCTTCCCCCGCACGGTCTTGGCCCTGCGCCTTGTCCTGCCTGACGTCATCCTGCAGGTGATCGAATCGGATCCGCGCCACATCGCCGCCGCGCGGCGCATTCTGGCCCTTCACGCGGTGCCGGAGGACGCGATCGTTTTCCATCAGGGCGATTACCCTTCCTCCAACCTGGACCTCACTGATCTGGCCGTCTTCCCGCTGGCCTTCCGCGGGGACCGGGCGGCGCTGTACCGCAGCCCGCCGGCGCGACTGACCCTGGTCCATGACTGGCTCTGGCGACGTCGGGGCCAGACTGGGATTGTCGTCTCTCCGCTGCTATTGAAACGCCTCAACCTGGTTACGCCGCCGCCAGGCGACCAGCGCTGAGGCCGACTTATGCGCAAGGCGATCGCTGCCGGACTCGGGCGGGCGGCCCACCCCGCCCTGGCGCTCCTGGGCGTCAGCCTGATTGCACGCCTCTTGGTGGCCGCCGCGCGCCTTTCCGCTTCAGGGGGCCTCTCCGCCGCGACGCGGCAGGCGGCAGCCGGCCTGTGGCAGGACCTGGCCCTCTCCCTGGCCTTCGCCCTGGGCGCCGGAGCCTTGCTGGCCGCCGCCCCAGTTCTCGGCCCCTGGGCTCGACGGGCCGCGCGGCTGCTGGTCAGGTCCACCTACACGGTCCTGGTCCTGTGGCTGGCCCTGAACGTTGCCGCGGCGGCGGTGCTCGGCACGCCGCTCACCTGGCCGATGCTCGCCGGTGCCGGACCGGCCCTGGCCGATTCGGTGATCGAAGTGCTCTCCTGGGCGCGGGTCCTGTCGATCGTCGCCGTCCTCGGCGGCGCCCTGATCCTCCCCTTGTGGCTGGCTCGCCGCGGTCAGGCGACCGACCCGGCCCCGGCTCTTGGGCAGGCGACCCCCGGGATCCCGCGCCGCGCGCTGGCCATCATCGGGCTTGCGGGCCTGCTCGGCGCCTTGCTGACACCCCCGCCTGGCGGCGGGCACCGCAACGCGGTTCTGGCCCTGCTGACGACAGCCTGGAGGGTCGGCGCCGCGGGGGGATCCGCGGCAGGCGCATCGGAAGGGGGCAGGATCCCCCTGCCGGACGAAGGACCGGCGCTTGACCTGCGCGGCCTTCAAGGGCAGGCCAAGGGCCGGAACCTGATCTGGGTGGTCCTGGAATCCACCGGCGCCGCCTACCTGCAACCCTATGGCGCCGCCCTGGACGCCATGCCTCGACTCAGCCAGTTGGCCCGGCAAGGCATCGTCTTCGAGCAGGCCTACACCGTCTATCCGGAAAGCGTCAAGGGACTCTACAGCCTGTTCTGCGCCCGCGAGACCACAGCCTACACCGTGGCCGCCGACTATGCGGCGAGCCGCCGCCCCTGCACGGCCCTGGCGACGCGCCTCCAGAGCGCAGGCTACCGCACGGCCCTCTACCATTCAGGGCGCTTCGCCTACCTGGGAATGCGTGACATCGTCGCCGGGCGCGGCTTCGACCGCCGGCTGGATGCCGGCGACATCGGCGGACCCTACCTGTCCAGCTTCGGGGTCGACGAAGCGTCCACGGTGGACAGGATCCTGTCCGATCTCGACCAGCAGCCATCCGACCAGCCCTTCTTCATCCATTACCTGCCTATTGCCGGCCATCATCCCTATGAATCACCGGGGCGAGGGCCGCGCCCCTTCGGCGAGGACGACAATTTCCATCGCTACCTGAGCGACCTGGCCATGGGTGACGCTTCCTTGGGGCGCTTGATCGACGGTCTGGACGCGCGGGGCTTGGGACAGAACACGCTCTGGGTCATCAGCGGCGACCATGGCGAGGCCTTCGGACAACATCCCGGCAACGTGGTCCACTCGCTCTTCATCTACGAGGAGAACGTGCACGTGCCGCTGATCATCGTCGCGCCGGGGCTGACCGACAGGGAGCCGATGCGCCGCGCGCCGCAGATCGCCAGCCTGATCGACGTCGCGCCAACAGCCCTGGCGCTGCTGGGCAGCGCCGCTCCGGCGGGCTGGCAGGGCCGCTCCCTGTTGGAGCCGATCGCCGGCGCGGCGCGCTTCCACACCGATCATGGCAGCTGGCAGACCGGTCTTCGCCATGACCGTTGGAAGTACATCCTGGATCGTGACCGCGGCAGCGGCCGACTCTTCGACCTGCGCGCCGACCCGGGCGAGCTGACCGATGTGGCCGCGCGCTTCCCGGAGCGGGCCGCGCGCTACCGCGCCGACCTGGAAGCCGATCGCCGCCCCTAGATCCGCGGGCTGGCGCCGGACTCGCCCGAATCGGCCGCGGCCGCGGCCCGCAGCAATGCCCAGCAGCGGGCGATGGTATCTTCCCCGGTCCCGGCGTTGCCGATGGCCACGCGCAGCGCATAGCGCTCGCCCAGCTTGGTGTGGGACAGGAAGACCTCGCCGCTCTGGTTCACAATGTCCATGATCCTGGCGTTGTGCGCCTCCAGGGCCGCCTCGTCGTCGCCGAGCGCGACGGGGCGGTGGCGGAAGACCACGGTGCTGAAAGGCACCGGCGCCAGGCGTTCCCATCTCGGCTCCGCATCGATCCAACCGGCGAGCAGCAGCGCCAGCCGGCAATGCTCGCGGATCACCGCCGCCAGGCCCTCGCGCCCGTAGGCACGCAGGACCATCCACAGCTTGAGGGCCCGGAACCGCCGGCCCAGCTGCACACCCCAATCCATGTAGTTGGTGACGGAATCGGCCTCCGGCGTTCGCAGGTATTCCGGTATCAAGCTGAAGGCCGCCTTGAGTCGCTCCGGATCCCGCAGGTAGAGGGCCGAGCAGTCCATCGGCACGAGCAACCACTTATGCGGGTTGACTACCAGGCTGTCGGCCTGGTCCACGCCGTCCAGGACCCCTCGCCGTTCCAGATCCACCGCCGCCGCTCCGCCGTAGGCGGCGTCGACATGAAGCCATAGCCCTTCGCGGCGAGCGATGGCCGCGATCATGGGAACCGGGTCGATGCTCGTGGTCGAGGTGGTCCCGACCGTCGCGACCACGGCCATCGGCAGGCGCCCGGCTTTCCGGTCGGCAACGATGGCCGCGGCCAGATCGTCAGGCCGCATCTGGAAGTCCGCATCCACCGCCACCTTGCGCAGGTTGTCCAGCCCCAGGCCCAGCATCAGGCAGGCCTTGTCGATGGAGGAATGCGCCTGCTCGCTGGCGTAGACCACCAGAGGCGCCAGGTCCGCGCGCCCGGCCAGACCGCGCCGGCGCAGGTCGGGAACGGCCCTTTCGCGGGCGGCAGCCAGGGCCAGCAGGCTGGACATCGAGGCCGTATCGGTGATGACCCCGCGCCAGTCCGCCGCCAGGCCCAACATCTGCCGCAGCCAGTCCAGGCTGCGCTCCTCGAGCTCGGTGGCGGCGGGCGACGTGCGCCAAAGCATGCCGTTGACGTTGAGCGCCGCGGTGATCAGCTCGGCCACGACGCCCGGCGGCGACCCCGTGTTGGCAAAGTAGGCCAGGAAGCCGGGATGGTTCCAATGGGTGATGCCGGGGATGATCAAGCGGTCGACATCGTCCAGAATCGCCGACATCGGCTCACCACGTTCGGGCGCCGCGGCCGGTAGGACCGTCGACAGGTCGCCCGGACGGCTGCGCGACAGGACTGGATAGTCGGCCGCATGGGCCAGGTACGTCGCCGCCCAGTCCGCCGCCCACCGCAGTTGAGCATGGGGCGACGCGAGATCGTCCTCGGCATCCGCGGCCATGGACCAGCCGTCGCGATCCACCAGACTACGCGGCCAGCAGGCGCAGCCACAGCAGCACGCCGATGGCCAAGCCGAGCACCGCCGTGCCCAGGAACCAGCTGCGGTCGCCGGTCTCGCGACCCATGAAGACCGTGGCGACCGCGGCGGCCGCCAACACGATGATCAGGATTCCCAGCGGCATCTTCGGCCTCCTTCGGCTCAGGTGTTCCGGCTCTCGTCTCAAGCGCGGTTCAGGTTCAATCCTGGGAGCCGGTCGGTTCCAGATCCTCGGGCATCTCGCCATCCGGCAGATAGATCCCCTCGTCTTCGGTCCCGATGACCGGCACAGGCGGCGGCGCATGCCGCGCCTCGGGCTGCAGGCGGCGCGTCATCTCCTCGGCCGCATCGGCGCCCATGCGCATGGCCCCATGCATGTTCGGAAAGCAGAAGCCTCCCTGTCGGCCGCAGCTGAGGACGTTGGCGAACGGCTTGAGGTAGTCGTTGAGCGCCTGGACATGCGGCTCGAAGCCCAGGGCGAAGACCGGATAGGCGTGGTGGGAGTGGATCAGATGCGTCTCCACGATCTCGTCTTCCCGCAACAGGTTCTCGGCGGCCAGGTCGGCGATCAAGCGGCGGCGGGACACTTCGCCGCCCTGCCAGCGATCGTCCCCGATCTCGCACATCAGCTCGCAGAGGAGCACCGTATGCCCCTCCGGCTCAACCACCATGCCGCTTGCGGACGGCTCCGCGATGCGGTGGAAGATCCTGTCCCTGAAGTAGACGAAGAGGGCGCTGAGCACCCGTGGTCGACGGACGAGGAGCCCGTAGACCACCATCGGGCGGTAGCGCAGGCGGCCGGCCGCATCCAGTACCGCGGCGCCGGGGGCAGGCTGGAAAGCCTTGACGAAGAGCGGCAAGGGCACCGTGTTGATGACCGCATCGCAGACCAGGCGCACCTCGCCCCCGCCGGGCAGCCCGTGGCACACCGCCACCGCCCGATCACCCTCCGTCTCGACCGCCAGCAGCGGCGCCTCGGTCAGCACCCGCCCGCCTCGCCCGCGGATGTGGTCCGCCAAGGCCATCGGCATCTCGCGCGAGCCGGTGGGCGAGTACCAGAGCGTCTCGCGCGCCGTAGCGCCTTCCACCGTTTCGCCGGCCTCCTCCTTCATCCCCAAGCGCCCCAAGGCCTTCTTGACGAAGTCGACGGCGGACAGCCGCGGCATCTTGCTGCGCACGAAGGCGGCAGACAGTTCCGTAGGCGGGAAGCCCCAGTAACGGTGGGTGAAGTCACGGAAGAAGAAGCTGTAGAGCGGTTTGCCGTAGAGGCGAATCAGCGCCTCCTCGGCGTTGGCCGGCTCGGTGGTCAGCCGCTTGTTCAGCAACTGCTGCCAGGTCATGCCGGCCAGGGCGCGCACCAAGGTCCCGAGGGGGATACCGGTGAGCAGGTCCATGAACTCCAACGGGTAACGACGGTAGCCCTTGCCATAGCGGATGAGCGCCACCTTCTCCGAGGGAATCAGCCGTTCGCCCATGATGGCGCGGATGTCCTCGAAGATGGCCTGATCGAAGGCATGCAGGTGGTGGACGCCCAGATCGTAGTAGTTGCCTTCGCGCAGATGGCCGGCGGCCAGGCCCCCGACCTGGGGTTCCTGCTCCAGCACCGTGACCCGCAGGCCGCGCTCCACCAGGGTCCGCGCGGCATAGAGGCCGCATACACCGCCACCGGCGATGACGACATGGGGAACATCCGGCTGTGTAGGAGGCATGGAAGGTTCCAAGGGGCGTGGCCAACAGGTCCTGCTGGAATGCGGCGGCAGAAGATAGACCCGCGGCCTTCCTCGGTCAACTCGTCTTCCGCCCGGCGCCGCGCCGCTTGCGATCGGTCGGCGCCGGCCGCCCTACGACTTGCCGGCGGGCGGCCACCGGACTACACTCTGGCCCATTCCAGGCGGCTGGCAGGGCCAGACACCCTAGGGAAAGACTTTGACAGCGTTACCCCGCGGCACGACGCAGGCATCTGAGCCGGAACATCCTCGACGCCCTTGTCCGATCGTTATTGCCGGATGTTATTGACCGGGCCATCATCATGACATGCCCACGCTATTCCTGATTCGCGATCTGCCCTACCACCCTAGTCCGCCACACCTACTGACCGGCGGCGGCAGCCCCTCCGTGAGGGCTCGCCACATTGGGTGGCTCGTGCTGAACACAGCTGAAGACGCAAGCGTCTCCGCCTCAGGAGACCATGCCCGGCGCCCGGTCCATGACGACCCGCCTCTCTGACCTCGAACTTCCTGAAGACAGCCGTTCGACCATTCAGACGCACAACCGCTACCCACGACCGGACTGACCTGACCGGCTCCACAATCCGCCCCCTGGGGCCGGTCGACCGGAACGACATTGTCACTCACGGATCCACGGGACCGCTCCGATGGTCCCCAGACCACCACTCTCAACGAGGCCAAGACAACCCATGTCCTTTCGAGACAAGCTGATCTACTGCGAGACCAGCCGCCGGACCTTCGTCCTATCCGTCAACCAGCAACGGCAGATCGTGGAGCGCGGCGATTCGCCGGGCGAAGCTGCCGTCCAATGCGACATCTGCCGCGCCTTCGTCAAACTGGCGGCTGTCCCTACGGATGAAGGCGAAGGATCGGGCGGCATCAGCGCCCTCGTCCGTGAAGGCTGCACCTTCATGGGCCTGGACCATTCCGCCGGCGCCCAGGCCCGCGGCGGCTACCGCGCCGGCGGCGACCGCCCTGGCGGCGACCGTTATGGCGCCGCAGGCGGCAACCGCTACGGCAGCGGGACCGACCGCTACTCGGGCGGCGGCAATGCCGGCGGTTACTCCGGCAGCGGCGGCGCCAGCCGCTATTCGGGCGGTGGCGGAGCCGGCAGCGGCGGCGGCGCCGACCGGTATTCCGGCGGTGGCGCGGCGGGAGCCGGCGGCTACGGTGGCGGCGAGCGGCGTTATGACGGTGGCCAGGGCGGCAGCGGCGGCCAGAGCAGCGGCGGCGGCTACGGCGGCGAGCGGCGCTATGACGATCGCGGCGGTCAAGGCGGCGGTGGCGGCCAAAGCGGTGGCGGCTACGGCGGCGGCCGGCGCTATGACGATCGCGGCGGCCAAGGCGGTGGTGGCGGTTACAGTGGCGGCGGCCAAGGCGGCAGCGGTTACAGCGGCGGTGGCGGTGGCGAGCGCCGTTACGACGATCGCGGTGGCCCTGGCGGTGGCGGCGGCTACGGTGGCGGTGGCCAAGGCGGGGGCGGTTACAGCGGCGGCGGCCAGCGCCGCTACGACGATCGTGGTGGCCCTGGCGGCCAGGGCGGCGGCGGCTACGGTCGCGGCGGCGGCGAGCGCCGCTATGACGATCGCGGTGGCCCTGGCGGCCAAGGCGGCGGCTACAGCGGTGGCGGCGGATACGGCGGCGGTGGCGGTGGCGGCTACGGCGGCGAGCGCCGCTTCGACGATCGTGGCGGCCCAGGTGGCGGCGGCTACGGTCGCGGCGGCGGCGAGCGCCGCTACGATGACCGCGGCGGCCCTGGCGGCGGTGGCGGCTACGGTCGCGGCGGCGGCGAGCGCCGCTTCGACGACCGCGGTGGCCCTGGTGGCGGCGGGCGCTTCGACGACCGCGGCCGGGACGGGGATCGGCGATCGGGGCAGCGTGGCGGACCGGACCGCGGGCCGCGCGGCGAAGGCGGCTTCCGCCGCCAGCGCCAGGTTCAGCAGACAGAACTGCGCCTGCGCCACGTGGGCATCATCAAGTGGTTCAACCACGAGCGGGGCTACGGATTCATCGCCCAGGATGACGGGCATGACCTCTTCCTGCACTTCTCAAGCCTGGTCGCCGGAGATCAGTCCTACCTGCAGGAAGGCATGCCGGTAGAGTATGAGATCGAGCATGCCGCGCGCGGGCCACAGGCGGTGTACATCGTTCCCTTGGGTTGAGGGTGGCTGGCGCGGCGCTTCGGCGCCAATCGCCGGCGGCCGTGGCCATACGCATTCATAAGCAAGAGGGCGGCCCGTGGGCCGCCCTCTTTGTGATTCACGGTATACGATTGACCCTGCGGCGATCTAGCCAACGGCCGCTTGCGGCCTAGGCAAGTCGCAAGCGGAAGGACTCGAGCCTACTCGCCGTCCTTGGTCTCGCGATACTCAGCGAGCATTCGCGAGTAGACGTCGCCGAGATCGCCGGCCGAAGCCTTGGCCTTCTTGCCGCGGCCGGAATCGTCGCTGCGGCCGGTGCCGTCGGCATCCTGCCCCATCGCCCGACGCATGGCCAGCTCCATCGCGGTGGGCATCTGCTCTTCGGGCTGGCCGGCGGAGGCGACTTCGGCCTGCTCCGCGGCGCGTGAAGCGCGTTGGTTCTGCCGGTTCGATGCCGCTTCCGCTCCGGCGGCGGCACGGGCCTCGGCTTCATCCTTGCCTGGGTCCGTGGACAGCCCCACCATGCTCAGGCTGACGCGGCGGCGAGAAGCATCGACCTCCTTGACACGCACCTCCACCGAATCGCCGACGTTGATGATGTCCTGGGGCTTCTGCACGAAGCCGCTGGACATCTCCGACACGTGGACGAGACCCTCGGTGTCCGAATCGATGTTCACGAAGACGCCGTAGGCGGCGATGGACGTGACCTTGCCGGTCAGCACGCTCCCCGGCGACAGGGAATCCATGGGATGGGTCGGGCGCGTGCGCATGGTCAAGCTGATGCGGTTCTTGGCCGCATCCACTTCCTTGACCCAGACCTCCACCTCCTGCCCGCTCTTGAGCACCTCTTCGACGCTACGCACCGGCTTGCCGGGCAACTCCGTCATGTGCACCAGCCCATCGGTCATCGCACCGATGTCCACGAAGGCACCGAACTTGGAAAGGCCGACGACCTTGCCGGTATAACGGGCGCCTATGGGCACCTCGGCGACCGGGGTTCGTGGCCGGCCGCGCCGGGCGGCGGCCTCCGGGTCGATACCCGGGGCGATGGTGGTTGGGGTGACTTCGGTTTCGCTCGTGGTCATGGTCGCTGGATCTCCCTGGGCGCACTCAGTACTCTGTGAGAGCCGGGCACGCAGACAAATTCGCCTTGCTGCAAGGCGTACCTGTTGAGGATATCACGGGCGGGGCGATGGGTCAATGATGCCACGTCCCGGTCGCGGCGGTCGCGTCAAGGCTGGCCGTACTGGCCCGACCCTGCCAGCGCGGCTACCATAGCCGGCCATGGACCAAGCCTCCCCCTTGCAGGCCTACTGGCGGCTGTCGCGCACCCATACGTATAGCTTGCTCCTGGCCCTGCCGCTCCTCCTGGCCTACGAACTGCTCCTGCTGCTGGTCAACCGCCTCCGCCCCGACGGCCGCGGCGTGGCCAACATGGCGGAGCTGGTCCTGCGCCGCTTGCTGGCCGCCTTCGGCGCCGGCGGCGCCGCCGTCCTGATGGTCGCGCTCTTCGCCGTCGCCGCATTGCTGATCGCGCAGGAGCGTCGCCGGCATCCCGCATGGCCGCTATGGCCGCTTCGCCCCTGGATCCTCGCGGCCATGATGCTGGAGAGCGCCGCCTGGGCCCTGGTTCTGGGCCGCGGTGTCGGCTGGCTGACCGCCAGCCTGACCCTGTCACCGTCGGCATTCCGACCGCTTGCTTTGGCGCTCGGGGCCCAGTCGCTCTCGCGGGGCGAGGGCTTTGTCCTGTCCCTGGGCGCCGGTCTCTTCGAAGAGCTGTTGTTCCGGGTCATCCTGGTCAGCGGAGCCGCCGCCGCGCTCCTCGCCCTGCAGCGCATCGGCATCGTGGGCGAGTTCTTCGCTCGCCTGGGCCTTGCCGGACCCAGGCGAACGACTTTGTTCGTCGCCTTCCTCTCCGCCCTGTCCTTCAGCCTCATGCATTATGTGGGAGACTTCGGCGACCGCTTCCAGTTGGCTTCCTTCGTCTTCCGCCTGCTGGCCGGGCTGGCCTTCACCGCTGTCTATCTGCTGCGCGGCTTCGGCATCGTCGCCTGGTCGCACGCGCTGTACGACGTCGGGATCTACCTGCTTTCTCCGCCGTCCACGAGCTGATCGGAGCTGATCCATGCCCGCCAACGATGCGGCGAACCGCTCCGGGGCCCGCCGGCTGCTGGTGCTCATGTCGGACACCGGCGGGGGGCATCGCGCCGCCGCCATGGCCTTGGCGGAGGCCTTTGCCCGCATCCAGCCCGGCGGCTGGTCGGTACGCCTCGAGGACGTGCTCAGCCAGGGCCGTTGGCCGGTCTCGCGCTTTCCCTGGCAATATGCAATGACCGCCCGCCATCTACCGCGGCTGTGGGGCATTTCCTTCCGCCTCACGGACGGCCCGCGCCGCGCCGCGGTCTGTGACCGCCTGGTGACGCCCGCGATCCGGCGGCGCTTGGTCGAGCTGTTCCAGGAACATCAGCCCGACCTGGTGGTATCGGTACACCCCTTCCTGACCCGGCCGGCCATCGCCGCGCTCCGGCGGCATGGCGGGCGGGTCCCTTTCGCCACGGTGGTCACCGACCTGGTGGACGGCCATGCCTTGTGGTACCGCGGTGGCCCGGACGCCTTGGTGGTCCCCACCCGGGCCGCGGCGGCGCGCGCCGTGGCGCTGGGGGCCGACCCGGCCCGCCTGCATGCGCTCGGCCAGCCCATCTCCCTGGCCCTGTTGGATCCACCGCCCTCGCCGCAGGAGGGTCGTCGGCGACTGGGCCTGGATCCGGAGCCGCCGATGGTGCTGGTCACCGCCGGCGGCGATGGCGTGGGCCGCCTGGCGGCTATCGCCCGGCGGCTGTCCAGGCTGGAACCTGCCGCGCGGCTGGTGCTGATCTGCGGGCGCAACGAAGCCTTGCGGGCGCGCCTGGCGGCGGAGACCGCAGGACAGCCGCTGGTGACGGTGCTGGGGTTCGTGGACAACATGGCGGCCTGGTTGCATGCCGCCGACATGGTGGTGGGCAAGGCCGGGCCCAGTTCGATCATGGAAGCGCTCGCCGCCGGCCGGCCCTTGGTGCTGCATGGCTTCCTGCCCGGCCAGGAGAACGGCAACGTGCGCCTGGTGGAGGATCGCGACGTGGGACGGCTGGCCTCCAGCCCCGCTCAGGTCGCCGCGCTGGTGCGGCAATGGCTCGCGGAAGGTCCGGAGGCCCTGGCGGCGCGCCAGACCCGCGCCCGTGCCGCGGCCCGACCAGCCGCTGCCCTGGACATCGCCCACTGCCTGCTTGATCTGGTGGACCTGGAGGACGAGAAGGGTGAAGGGTGAAGGGTGAAGGGTGAGTGATGCCGATGGCTCCCCAACAGCTTCGGCGGAGCCACTGGAAGGCGCCGCGAGCCTCCGTGCCTTCCGCCTGACCTTCGGCCTGCTGGGCTTGATCGGAGCCTTGCGCTTCTTCTGGCGCGGGTGGCTGCGCAGCCTCTACCTCTGGCCTCCCTACCACTTCAGCTATCTGGGCTTCAGCTGGCTCAAGCCCTGGCCCTGGGAATGGCTGCTGAACCTGCATCTGGTCCTCCTGGCGGCGGCGGCACTGGCCTTGGCCCTGGGACTGCGGCCGCGACTGTCCGCGGGCCTGTACCTGCTGCTCTTCCTGATGGTCGAGCTGTGGGACAAGGCGGCCTATCTGAACCATTACTATCTGGTCAGCCTGTTGGCCGGCCTGATGTGGGCCGCCACCCTGCGGCGCCCGCCGCTGTACCGGAGCGATGGCCTGCCGGATTGGCTGCTGACCGCCCTCCGCCTGCAGTTGGCGATCGTCTGGACCTTTGCCGGTCTGGCCAAGCTCCAGGGCGATTGGCTGCTCCGGGGGCTGCCGCTGCGCCTCTGGCTGCCCACCCGCGCGGACCTGCCCCTGATCGGTGGCCTGCTGACCCTGCCGGCGACAGCCCTGGCGGCCAGCTGGGCGGGGGCGTTCGTGGACCTGGCGGCCGCGCCGGGCCTGCTCTGGCGGCGCAGCCGCCCGTGGGCCCTGGCCTTGCTCTGGGGCTTCCACATCGCCACGGGACTCCTGTTTCCGCACATCGGGCTCTTCCCCTGGTACATGCTGGCCGGGACGACCCTCTTCCTTGCCCCCAACTGGCCACGGGCCGTCGCCGACCTGATCCGCCGCCGCGCCTGGCGCTGCCGCGCGGCGTGGAACGCCGTGCTGGGTCCGCCGGCACGGCGGCAGGCTCTGGCGCTGCCGGCTTCGCGACTCGGCCGGAGCGCCTTCGCCCTGTACGTCGCCCTGCAGCTGGCCCTGCCCTTGCGCCATTGGCTGTACCCGGGCGCCGTGGCTTGGACCGAGGAGGGATTCCGCTTCAGCTGGATGGTGCTGCTGGTGGAGCGCAGCGGCTGGCTGCGCTACGAGCTGCGCGATCCGGCGAACGGGCGGCAGTGGACGGTGGATGCGGCCGAGTTCCTGACACCCTTGCAGCGCCAGCAGGCCGCCACACAGCCGGACATGGTCCTGGAGGCGGCGCATTGGCTGGCAGAGCGCTACAGGGCCCAGGGAGTTGCGGCCGCGGAGGTGCGGGCCGACGCCTGGGTGTCGCTGAACGGAGGTCCGGCGCGGCAGCTGATCGACCCGTCGGTGGACCTTGCGTCCCGGCGACGCAGTCTGCGTGCGGCGGACTGGGTGCTACGCTGAACCGTACTGCCCAACCGCTGGTGACAGCATGGGGTTCAACCCGGTTGCGGACTGGCGCCAACCGCTCCGGGCAGCCGCGGCCAACCCGGGGTCTGGATCGGGATCCGGGCAATCGCTATGCTGGTGCGGCAGGGCGGCGTCGCGCCGCTCAGTGGTACCGGTGGTCACACCGCCCAGCTGTACCAGTCACCGGCAAGAATGAGGAGACTTGATCCATGCGAAGCCCCATCCGCTGCACCCTGAGCCTGATCCTGATGCTGGCCGCCACGGCCTGCCGCCCGGCGGCCGAGCCCCAGGGCGAGCCTGCGGCGCCGGCCCCTGACAGCGCCGGCTCGCCCCCCGCCGCCGGCGGCATCAGCGCGCCGGCCGATGACCCGCGGGCTGAAGCCTTGCGAACCTACGCCGACCTCGTCCACGTCAGCTACGCCGCCAGCGCCGCGGAGGCCCGCGCCCTGACGGCGGCCATCGAGGCCCTGTTGGCGACACCCACCGAGTCCACCCTGGCCGAGGCACGCAAGGCCTGGGCCAACGGGCACAGCAGCTACAGCCTGACCGAGGTCTTCCGCTTCTACGGCGGACCCATCGATGCCCCCGGCTCGGGGCCTGAGGGGCGCATCAACGCCTGGCCCCTGGATGAGGCTTACCTGGACGCCGTGGAAGGCCAGCCCGAAGCGGGCCTGGTGAACGCCACCGCCGCGCATCCGCAGCTGACGACCGAGCTGCTGCTCAGCCTCAACGAGCAAGGCGGCGAGACCCACATCAGCACCGGTTGGCATGCGATCGAGTTCCTGCTCTGGGGCCAGGACCTGAGCCCGGAAGGACCGGGCGCAAGGCCGGTGACGGACTTCCAGCCCGGCGCGGGGCCGAACGTCGAACGCCGCCGCGCGTTGCTGCGCCTGCTGGCGGCACAGTTGGAAGCCGATCTGCAGCAGCTGGTCGCCGCCTGGGACCCCGCGGCCGACGGCAACTACCGGGCCGAGTTCCTGGCCTTGCCGCCGCAGGAGGCCCTGGGCAAGGTGTTGACCGGCATGGGCAGCCTCTCCGGCGCCGAGCTGATGGGTGAGCGGATGACGGTTCCCTTCGCGACGCAGGACCAGGAGGAGGAGGTGAACTGCTTCTCGGACACCAGCCTCGCCGCCTTCCTGGCAGACCAGGACGGCATCGGCAATGTGTGGCGCGGCGCCTATGGTCCGGAGGATGTGGGCCCGGGCGTGGGAGCATTGCTGGAAGCCGCCGGCCGGCAGGACCTGGCCACCGAACTGGACCAGGCGCTGCTCGCCGCGCGCGAGGCCATCGCGGCCATCCCGGCGCCCTTTGACCAAGCCATCCTGGGCATACCCGGCAGCCGGGGGCCCAAGTCCGTCGAAGCGGCCCTGTTGGCCCTGGAGCGCCAGACCGAGCTGCTGGGCGAGGCGGCGACGGCCCTGGGCGTCCAGGTGCAGCCGGCGGAGTAGCCCTTGCCTCCCCACCTGCACCCCAGGGCGGCCGCGGTGCTGCTGCTGGCCGCCCTGAGCCTGGCCGGGCAATCCTGCGGCGGTAGCCCACCCGCGATCCGCCCGTCGCCTGGCGCGGCCGCTCCGGCGGCGCCAGCCGCGCCGGCCGGAACGCTCCCCGGGCCACCGGCCGGTGCGCCGACCGACGCGCGGATCGCCGCGGCGACGCGCCAAGCGGCCACGGCCGCGGCGCCGCCTACGGCCATGGACCCCCGCGCGTTGCTGGGCGGCGACACGGCAGTGGCCGCGCGCGGACGGGACGCCTTCGGGCTGCCGGCGGCCAACCTGCCGGCGGCCGCCCGCCGGGACTTCACCCTGGGCAAGAGCTTCTTCAACGTCAACTGGGTGACCGCGCCGGCCTCGACCGCGGGCCGCGACGGCCTGGGGCCTACCTTCAACGCCCAGGCCTGCGCCTCCTGCCATGTCAAGGACGGCCGCGCCGCGCCGCCCGACGTCGACCATCCCCTGCGCCCGGGCCTGCTGCTGCGCCTGAGCGTGCCGCAGGCCGCCGGCGACGGGATTCCTGGCCCTGCCGTGGCCTACGGCAGACAGCTGCAGGACCGGGCCAACCTGGGCATTCCCACGGAAGGCCGACTGGTCATCGCGGCTACGGAGCGGCCGGGTCACTATGCCGACGGGGACGACTACACCTTGCTGGCACCCCGTTACACCGTGGCCGATCCGGCCTTCGGACCCTTCGGGACGGGCACGCTGACCAGCCCGCGCATCGCCCCGACGCTCATCGGGTTGGGGCTGCTGGAGGCGGTGGACGCGGCGACCCTGTTGACGGCGGCGGATCCGGACGACGCGGACGGGGACGGGATCAGCGGCAGGGCGGCGACCCTTGAAGCGGGCAGCCTGGGGCGGTTCGGGTGGAAGGCGACGCAGCCGACGGTGCGGGAGCAGGTGGCCCTGGCCTTCCTCGAGGACATCGGAATCACGTCGGCGCTGCATGGGGAGCAGAACTGCCCGCCGGGCCAGCGGGCCTGCGCCGAGGCGCCCGAGGGCGGTCGGCCAGAGTTGGATGCGGTCAAGCTGGACCGCGTGACCTTCTACTGCCAGACTCTCGCCGTTCCGGCGCGCCGGAGCCTCGACGACCCGCAGACGACGCGGGGCGAGACGCGCTTCGCCGACCTGGGCTGCACCACCTGCCATCGGCCGGAGCTGCGCACCGGGAGCGGCCATCCGATCGCGGCGCTGCGGGAGCAGACCATCCACCCCTACACCGACCTGCTGCTGCATGACATGGGACCCGATCTGGCGGACGGCCGCCCGGATGGCGCGGCATCCGGCAGCGAATGGCGCACGCCGCCGCTTTGGGGCATCGGCCTGCAGGAGACGGTCAACGGCCATACCCGCCTGCTCCACGACGGGCGGGCCAGGGACATGGCCGAGGCCATCCTCTGGCACGGCGGCGAAGCGGAGGCGGCCCGCGAGGGCTTTCGGCAGCTGGACCGGACGGAGCGTGCAGCCTTGCTGGCGTTTCTGGAATCGCTTTGAGAGCGGGAGAGCGCGAGATGACCTTCTACAAGAGATGGCGACTGGGCGTCGGGCTGCTGGCGGCGCTGATGGTGGCCGGCGGCTGCGGGACGCGAACCCCGGGCTCGCCGGACGCCGCTGCCGGCGCCGACAGCAAGGCGGCAGAGAGCGAAGCGAGCGCCTTGACCGCGACGGACACAGTCGCCACGCGACCCGGCGATGCACGCGCCTTGGGCGGGCTGGCCATCGTCCTGGATCTGCAATGGCAGAGCCTGGGGCGCCAGACACAGGCTCTGGGCAAGGGTCTGGCCGCGCTGTGCGCGTCGCCGTCGGCGGGCCGGCTGGACGACGCGCGGCGGGAATGGCAGCTGACCCGCCGCGCCTGGATGGAAGCTCAGCTCCATGAGATCGGTCCGATGCCCCGACAGCGGCTGAAAGCGCAAATGGGATGGTGGCCGGCCAACCCCGAGCGGATCGAAGCCCTGATCAATGGGGACCAGCCGCTCACACCGGCGTTCGTGGCCGGGCAGGGTTCGACGGTCAAGGGCCTGTATACCCTGGAGCACCTGCTCTGGCCAGCCGACGGCGACGACGCGGCGCTGCTCCAGGGTCTGGATGCCTCGGTCGCCAAGGCGGCGGGCCGCCGCTGCCTCTACGGCGCCACGGTGAGCGAAGCGATGGCCCTGTCGTGGACGCAGGCCAACGCCGTCTGGACCGGTCCGCGGGCCGCGGAGGCGCCCGATCTCGCGGCTACGGCGCCTTCGCCTTTGGCCTCGCCAGCTTCGGCCTCGCCGGCTTCGGCTTCCGGATCGTTCACCCCACCGCTGCAGCACTTCGCCAGCTCGCAAGCGGCCATCAACGCCCTGGTCAACCGCATGGTGTTCGTCGTCCAGGAGCTGGACGGGATGCTGGCCAAGCCGCTGGGGCGTCGCACGGGCGGCACCCCGCAGCCGGAGGCAGCTCAGGGAACCAGCAGCCAGAGCACGGTGGCCACGATCGCCGACGGGCTCTGCGGCATCAAGGCGGTGTGGATCGGCGACCGCTCCGCCCATTGCACAGAACCCGATACTGCTGACCACGACACCCCCTTCCCCGCCCTGGGCGATCTGGTGCGCGCCCGCAGCCCGGAGACGGCCGACCATATCGACGGGACCCTCGCCGCGGCCATCGTAGCGGTGCAAGCCATCCCCGAGCCCTTCACCCGGACCTTGGCCGACGACCCCGCCCGGCTGGACGCGGCCTTCCAGGCGCTGAAGGCCCTGGAGCGCTCCATGGCCACCGAGTTGGTGGGGGCCTTGGGCATCAACCTGACCTTCAACGCCAACGACGGGGATTGACCGCAACCTACGGTTCACCGTTGCCGCTCCTCGCCCCCCGACAGGATCCTGCCATGCACCGCCCTCACCGTATGTTCCGCACGGGACCCTCGATCACCGGGCCTGGGCTCACCGGGCCTGGACTCACCGGGCCTGGGATCACCGGGCCTGGACTCACCGGGCATTTGCTCGCCGGCCCCCTCATCGCCTTGTTTCTGCTCAGCGCCCTGGTCGGCTGCGGCCAGGGCAAGAGCCCAGACCCATCCCGCGCCCCCGCCGCAGGGGGCTCCAATGCCGCTGATGGCGGCGCCGCCGACCCGGCACCGGCGGCGCCCATCGCAGCCGGGGAAGCCATGACCGCGGCCTTCGACGGGGAGGCCGCGGGTCAGGCTCCGCGCGACTTCGCGCCCCTGGTCGGCAGCTGGCTGATCGGCGAGGGCGAGGACGGTGCCGGGCTGATCTACAACGGCGGCGCCGGCGAACCGGCCCCCGCCACCGACCTGAACACGTTGGCAACAGCCCTCTTCGGCGCCGACGGCAGCCTGTTGACCGCGGCGATCACAGCCACGCCCCTGTACGCCTTCTGCGCCTACCGACCCTTGGACCAGATGGCCGGCGGGCGGGTGGCGGTGCGCTTTCGGCCCGACGGCAGCGGCGACCAGGCCGCCGGCATCGTCTTCGGCCTGCGGGCCAACGGCGATTACCTGGTCGCCCGCGCCAACGGGCCGGAGGGCAACCTCGTGCTGTTGAGCGTGGCCGGCGGACGGCGCAACCTGATGGCCAAGCAGACGGACGTGACCGTGGCCGCCGGCGCCTGGCATGACCTGCGCCTGACGGTGAGCGGCACGCAGGTGACGGCCCAGGTGGATGACCAGCCGACCCTGACGGCCACCCTGCCGACCGCCCCGGCCGGCCGCGTGGGCCTATGGAGCGTCAGCGATCGGGCAGTGGCGTTCGACGGGTTCACGGTTGAGGGGGGGCGGTGAAGAGGGTGGCGTTGGGGGTGGGGGTGGGGGTGGGGGTAGAGGTAGGGGTGGGGATTGATCTGGGTCGAATCGGATCAACAGGACCCATTGGACCCATTGGACCTATGGGACCTATGGGACCTACGGACCCCTGGGGGCCAGACCGTCCCATTGGCCTACTGCGACCCATCGGCGTCATCGCCGCCGCCCTCGGCGGCTTCCTCCTTGTCGCTTGCAGCCCTTTCGGCCCCCGCCCCACCGCGGCCCCGCCCCGCTTCCAGGACCTGGAGCCCGGCATCGCCCTGCAGCCGGAGCCGGAGCCCTACGCGGTCACGCGGGTGGTGGACGGGGACACGCTCAAGCTCCGGCGGCAGGGGCGGGAGGTCACGGTGCGGCTCATGGGCATCAACAGCCCGGAGAGCGTGGATCCGCGGCGGCCGGTGCAATGCTTCGGGCGCGAGGCCTCGGCGCGGATGCATCTGCTGGCGGACGGCCAGAAGCTGTACTTCGCCTTCGACCCCGAACAGGAGCATATGGACCCGAACGGGCGGCTGCTGGGTTACCTGTGGCGCGAGGACGGGCTCTTCGTCAACCTGGAGATGGTCCGCGGCGGCTATGCCAACGAGTTCACCTACGACGACCCCTACACGTTTCGCGCCCTGTTCCGGCAGACGGCCCGCCAGGCGGAGCAGGCCGGAAACGGGCTGTGGGCCCCCGACACCTGCGCCGGAGACTTCGCGGCCCCCGCGGCCGACTTCGGCGATCGCGTGGAGCGGGCCACCCCGGCGGCGCCGGTGCCACCGTCCACGGCGGCGCCCGGCACCTCAGCGCCCGGACCCGCTCCGCGCCTGGGCGAGATCGCCTTCGACGGGCAGGACCCGCGGGAGCCGGATGAGTATGTGGAGATCGTCAACCCAGGTCCGCCCTTCGACCTGGACGGCTGGCGGTTGAGCGACGCCGACGGGCATGTCTTCGACTTCCCCCGCCTGGTCCTGGCCCAGGGCGGCAGTTGCCGGGTGTACACCAACCTGGCCCTGGCCGAGCATTGCGGCCTGTCCTTCAACAGCCGCGAGGCCATCTGGGGCAACGGCGGCGACGTGGCCAGCCTGCAGGACCCCGGTGGCCGCGTGGTGGATGAGCGCTGCTGGGGCAAGCGCTGCCCGCCGCCGTGAGCACCGAAGACGACGGCCGGAGACAGGGCGGCGCCCCGCTGGGCGCCGCGATCAACGCCGCCCTCCTCTCCCCCACCGGCGACTACCGTGCGGCGGGGATGCACCGCTACCTCAGCGGCCTGTTGAGCGCCCTGGCCGCGCGCGCCGATCTGGCGCTCGACGTCTGGGCGCCGGGCGGTCAAGCGGCGGCGGCTGTCGTCGCGGGCGCCGAACGCATCCGTTGGCATGCCGCCCCGCCGGCCGCCGGCCGTCCACTGGGGCGCATCGCCTGGGAGCAGACGCGCCTGGCGGCCGAGCTGCGGCGCGGCCCCTGGCTTGCCTTCCATGGACCGGCGCATGCCATGCCGGTTCTCTGCCCCCGCCCGGCGGTGGTGACCGCGCATGACCTGTCCTTCGTCCGCATGCCCGAGGTCTTCCCCCGGGCCCAGGGCTGGTACCTGCGCGCGGCCATGCGCCACGCGGCGCGGCGCGCGCGGGTCATCATCGCCGTGTCGGCCTTCACCAGGGCGGAGCTGCTGGCCGTCTACGGTTTGCCTGAGTCTCGCATCCACGTGGTCCACAATGGCGTGGACCCGGCCTGCCGCCCGCTGCCGCCGGCCGCGGTCGCCGCCTGGCGCGACGCGGCTGGGCTGCCGGAGCGCTATGTGTTGGCGGTGGGCACCTTGCAGCCGCGCAAGAACCTGCGGATCCTGCTGGAAGCCTGGCCCCATCTGGTGGCGCGCTTGCCGGACGCGCCGCCCCTGGTCATCGCCGGCGCACCGGGCTGGGGGGATACGGACCTGGGCGGCCTGGCGGCGCGCCTCGGCATCGCCGACCGGGTCCGCTTCCCCGGCTTCATCCCTCAGGAAGACCTGCCCCTGCTCTACAACGGCGCCCAGGCTCTGGCCCTCCCTTCGCGCTATGAGGGCTTCGGGCTACCGGTGGCGGAGGCGATGGCCTGCGGCTGCCCCGCGGTGGTGGCCACGGGCTCCAGCCTGACCGAGGTGGCCGGCGACGCCGCCCTGCATGCGCCCCCCGACGCCGCCGAGGCCTGGGCCGAGGCCCTGGCGCGGCTGCTGACGGATCCGGCGCTGGCGGCAGGACTGCGGCGGCGGGGGCTGGCACGGGCGGCGGACCTGACCTGGGAACGGGCGGCGACGGGAACGGCGGCAGCGTACCGATCAGCCGCTGGGGGCAGCTTGTCGGCATAGAGGCCGCATGCCCTGGCTCGATGCTGACAAGCTGCCTGGCTGCCCCCTTGCGCCCCCTCCGCCGCCGCGCTATCATCCCCGGCCGCTCGCCGGAGCGCGCCCGTATCGGGGCGTTCCGCCGCGACCGGGACCGGTGCCGCAGCCTCGAGAGGCCAATGGGTCCCTCCACCGGAACATGGGGGCCGGTCCATGCGAGCCGGGAGTCTGTAGCCTTATGCCCCAAAGCGATCATCGCGGCCTGCGGCTGGTCAGCCTGCTCCTGGTGGACATGCTGGTGATCAACCTGGCCTTCGTGGGCGCCCATTGGCTGCGCTACGGCGCCGGCCTGGGCGGCCCTGTGGCGCTGGCGATACCTTATGCCGCCTACGCCCCCTGGGGCCTGGTGCTGACGGCGCTGCTCATCCCCATCTACCGCCTGGAAGGCCTCTACGCCCGGCGCCGGCGCCAGACGGGCGCCGAGACGGCCTACGCCGTCGCCACCGGCACCATCGTGGGGGTGGCCCTGCTCACCGTGCTGCTGTATGGCCTGCGTCCCGAGGCCCAGTCGCGGTTGATGCTGCCCTACGCCACCGTCCTCATCGTGGTGGGCATCAGCATCACGCGCTGGCTGAACCTGTTGCTGCGACGACGCCGCCTGCGCCAGGGGATCGGCGTGGTGGAGACCCTGGTGGTGGGCGCGGGCGAGACGGGCCGGCGGGTGATGGGCGCCATCATGGCCGACAGCGACATGGGCTACCGCGTGCTGGGCTTCCTGGATGACGATCCCGTCAAGCGCGACCAGCCCTTGGGCCGCTTCCCACCGTTGGGCGACACCGTCGCGCTCGGCCGCATCCTGCACAGCGGCGCGCCCACGCCTGAAGGCGTGGTGCGCAAGGTGGACGCCGTGGTCATCGCCCTGCCCTGGCAGGCGCGGGAGCATATCGTGCAGCTGGCCGACATGGCGGAGCGAGCCGGAGCGCAGGTGCATATCGTGCCCGACCTGTTCCAGATGAGCCTCAACCGCGTGGACATGGCCACCCTGGGCGGCCTGCCGCTCATCGCGGTGCGCGCGCCGGTGGTGAGCGGCTGGACCGGGGGGGTCAAGCGGACCCTGGACGTGCTGGTATCGGGCGGACTGCTGATCCTCTTCGCCCCGCTGCTGGTCGTCATCGCCCTGCTCATCAAGCTGGATTCGTCCGGCCCGGTGCTCTACGTGCAGCCACGGGTGGGCACCGGCGGACGGCTCTTCCGCTTCTTCAAGTTCCGCAGCATGCAGATCGGCGCCCACGGGCGGCTGGACTCCCTGCGGGCGGTCAACGAGGCATCGGGGCCGCTCTTCAAGATGAAGCGCGACCCCCGCGTGACTCGGGTCGGGCGCTGGCTGCGGCGCTACAGTCTGGACGAGCTGCCGCAGCTGTGGAACGTGCTCAAGGGCGACATGAGCATGGTCGGCCCGCGCCCGCCCATCCCGGACGAGGTGGAGCGCTACGCCCCCTGGCATCGCCGCCGCCTGGAGATGGCTCCGGGCTTGACGGGCCTGTGGCAGGTGAGTGGCCGCTCCGACCTCAACTTCGACGAGATGGTGATGCTGGACCTGTACTACGCCGAGAACTGGTCCCTGGGCCTGGACCTCAAGATCCTCCTGCGCACGGTGCCGACGGTGCTGTTGGGCACGGGCGCCTACTGACGCCGACACCGGACGGGGGGCCGACGCCGGACCCTCCACATTTGGCATCGAAACCACGAACGGAACCCCGCCATGCCCCTCTACGACTACGCCTGCCGCGTCTGCGACAACAGCTTCGAGATCCGCCAGTCCTACCAGGAAGAACCCCTGACCGAATGCCCCAGATGCCATGGCGAGATCCGCCGGGTCATCAACCAGGTGGGCCTGGTGTTCAAGGGCGGCGGCTACTACATCACGGACAGCCGGCCGGCGGGCGCGAGCGGCAGCACGACTGCCGTCAGCGACGATGCCGGCAACAGTGAAGGCTCGGAGAAGCCAACAACGGCGAACCGTGAGCATGAGGGCAAGGCCGAGGACAAGAGCAAGGACCGGAACGAAGGGTCGGAAGGAAGATCTGGCGAGAGCCCGGCCGACACCGCCGCGAAGGAAACACCAGCATCGGGCAAGCCTTCCTCACCACCGGCAAGCTCGCCCACCGTTCCGGGAGCAGCGCCAAGAGGCCCTTCCGCTCCGTCGATCGCCACGCCGCCGACGACCGGCGGTAGCCAGGGTAGCACAGACAGTCGATGAGCCAACTGCAGGTCGGCGTCATCGGGTACGGGTACTGGGGGCCGAACCTGGTCAGGAACTTCACGGCCTGCCCAACCACCCATGTAAGGGCCGTCGCCGACCGGGATCCGAAGCGTCGCGCGGCCGTCAAGGGGCTGTATCCGACGATCGATGTCGTGGAAGACCCCAGCCGTATCCTCACCGATCCCGCAATCGATGCAGTCGCAATCGTGACGCCGCTCAGCACGCATTTCGCGTTCGCCAAGGCAGCGCTCGAGAACGGGAAGCACGTCCTCGTCGAGAAGCCGCTGGCGGCCAGCTCCAAGGAATGTGACGAGCTTACCCAGCTGGCGAGAGCGCGTGGCCTCACGTTGATGGTGGATCACACCTTCGTCTACACCGCGGCGGTTCAACGCATCAAAGCCTACGTTGACGCCGGCGAGCTAGGTCGCATCCTGTATTTCGACGCCGTACGAATCAACCTTGGGCTCTTCCAGCCGGACTCCAACGTCATCTGGGATCTTTCGCCGCACGACCTCGCGATCCTGGACTATGTCCTGGGCTTCGAGCCCCGCTGGGTCGCCGCTCTGGGTGCTTGCCATTACAAGGACGGGGTCGAGAACATGGCCTACATCACCGTGGGGTTTGACGAGAGCGTGGTCGCGCACCTTCACGTCAACTGGGTGTCCCCGATCAAAGTGCGGCGCATCATGATTGCCGGCAGCAAGAAGATGGTGGTCTACGACGACACTGAGCCGAGCGAGAAGATCAAGCTCTATGACGCCGGAATGGGGGTCTCCCACCTCGACCGTGAGGGAGCCCCCAGCATGCTCGTGGAGTATCGGACCGGGGATGTCCTCGCCCCCCATCTCGACCGGACGGAGGCGCTAAGTCGCGTGACGCAATCCTTCGAGATCGCTTGCCGTACCGGGATCCCGCCTCTGACCGATGGCGCCGCGGGCTCGCGCGTGGTGCGGCTCATCGAGGCTGCGCAGCGCTCGCTTCAAGCGCAGGGATCGAAGGTGATGCTGTGACTGTATCCTTGGTCAACCGGGCAAGTCAATCGACGCCTACCGTACCCGCCGCCGCCCCCACAGCAGCAGACCCACCGGCAACCACAGCACCGCTCCGCAAGGCAGCCCCCCGCCGGCCGGTGCCGGCGTGACGCGCGGGCGCGGCGTGGAGCCGGGGGCCGGGGTGACCACGGCGGCCATCCGGCGACCGGCCCGCCAGGCCTGGTAGAGGCCCAACTGGTCGTAGCCGTAGATGCCCCGCAGGGCCTCATCCATGTCCTGCTCGGCCTGCCCCACGGTGTCCAGCAGACGCCGGAAGCGCACTTCGCCGCCGCTCTGGAGGAGGTAGTCCACGAAGTCCCGGCTCTGGGCGTAGGCCAACTCCACCTGGTCCGGGTTGCCCGGGAAGCTGGTGAGCGACAGCACGCTCATCACCCGATCGTCGGCGATGGCCCGGTCGAGCTGTCGCTGCTCGTCGCCCTCCAGCGGGCCTTCGACGTACATGGCCAGGCCCTCGTCCAACCACAGCGGGGCGTCCATGTAGGATTCCTCGAAATGCAGGTGCAGGACGATGTGGCTCAGTTCGTGGGCGATGACCTCTTCCAGCTCCGACCCGCCCGTGCCCGCGTCCAGGATGAGGATGTCCGGGGCCACCCGCGCCCCAAGGGTGGACAGGCGCTCCTCGTAGCCGGCGCCGCGGTCGAACATGGCATCGCGCAGGTCGTCCTGCGACTGATAGGCGACGATCTCGATCAAGCGGTCCGGGCGGGAGCCGATCAGGGGCTCCAGGCGGTCCAGGGCGGCGTCGGCCTGGGCCTGGATGTCCGCGGCGAAGCCCTGCGGCGCGTCGTACCACCAGACGCGCAGCGCCTCGTCCTCCAGGGACTGCCACTGGAAGCGCTCGTCCATGTAGCGCGCCTCTTGGGCGGCCGTCTCCAGGACCCGCCCGTCGTCCAAGGTGACCGACCACCACCAGCGGATCATGGACGCCGGCGGGATGGACCCCCGCACCAGTTCCTCTTCGTGGCTGGCCTCCACCTGGCGCCCCCCCGGCTCGAACTCCGGAACGCGCCTGTTGCGTGGCGCGTCCTGACCGATGCTGTAGCGCAGGACCACCTGCTCGACGGGCGCCGGGGCCCGGGCGGACAGGCGGAAGGTCAGGGTCTCGGCGAAGGCGACGTCCAGACGGTCGGTGCCGACCTTCAGCTCCGGGGCGCCGACCGCGGGCGCCTGGGCCAAGGCGGGGGCGGGGTTCGGCGGCCCGAAGACCAGGAAGACCGCCAGGGCCAGCAGGCGGTGGAGACGGCGGGGGCGCCGGAGGGTCGCGTCGCGGTGCATGGGCTAATCATGCCACCAGGCTGCCGATCTGGCCGCATGGACGCATCGCTGATATCGTTCCCCGCCGGCCGCCTGGCCTGCCGACCGCATCCAAGAAAGGAACCGTCATGCTTCGCCCCGTCTCGTCCACTTTCCTGCTCGCCGCCGCCCTCCTCCTGAGCGCCTGCTCGGGCGCCGAGGAAGCTGCGGCACCGGCCGACGCGCCCGCTGATGCCCCCGCCGCCGAGGAGGCCGCCGCCCCCACCGAGGCCGCTGCGCCGGCCGCCGACGAGGCCGCCGCGGGCGATGCGGCGACCGCAGGCCTCAGCGGTGTCGATTTCGTCGCCCAGGCCGAGAGTCTCGCCGGCAGCACCGTGACCCTGGGCCGCTGCGCCCTCATGACCGAGCCCATCAGCGACGGGTCGCTGGGTTGCCGGGTGGTGGACGAGGACGGCAAGGACGTCAAGACCCCGGACGATCTGCCCGTGGACGTCTTCTTCAAGGAAGCCGACCTCAGCGCCGAGGCGAAGGCCGTGATGGCCGCGGCCTGCCCGGACGGCTTCTGCGACGTGCAGCTGACCGGGACTTTGGCGGTGGCTCCGGCCACCTTCTATGTGTCGATGACCGACGTGGTCCTCGCCCCGATCGACTGAAGCCTGCCGGGCTGATGCCTGATCGACCGGAGCCCGGTTGACCCCCACCTCGAGGACTGCACGCTCCGCGGCCGGCCGCCGGCAATCCGGCGGCCGGCCCCTAAGGACAGACCTGGATACGCCCCGCGATCTCGCGGTAGATGCCGGCCAGATCCTCCGGGTCCGGGGTGTACAGGAAGTCCGCCGGCCTGCTGGCCACCGCGGCCAACAGCGGGCGCAGGACATCCTCGCCCTCTCCCAACCCGATGGTGAACACCCGTGTGCCGGTGCGCTTGACCGCCGCGGCGGAACGCAGCACCACGCATTCCTGATCCGGGCAGTCGGGTGTTCCCGAGCCGGCCCCGAAGGGAACCTGATTGGGCAGGCCGTCGGTCATGAGCACCAAGGTGGCCGTGTTGCCGGGCAGGCGCGGTCCGGCGGCCAAGACCGACTGCCCCTGCGTCAAGGCCAGGTCCAGGCGCGTGCCTTCCGCCATCCGCCGCCCCAAGGCGTCGATGGCCGCCGCGATGGCCGCTGGATCGTCGCTCAGGGCGATCTGCGTCCAGGCCTGGCCGTTGAAGCCCACGATGCCGAGCTGGTCCTGCCGGCCCCAGCCGTCACGCTCCAGGTCCAACAAGCGCACGAAAGCCCGGGCTGCCTCCAGCGCTGCCTGAGCCTTGCTGCGCCCGGTTCGCGTGGGCCGGGCCATGGAACTGGAGAGGTCCAGCACCAGCACCAGGTCCGCGTGCTGCTCCTCCGGCTGGCAAGGCCGGGGCGTGGGCGCCGGCCGGCATTCGTTGAAGGTGGCCGCGATCTGGGCATAGATGCCCGCCAGTGCCGTGCCGTCGGGCGCATAGTGGTACATCCAGCGCTCGGACGCGCAATCGATCATCAACCAGGGGAGGATGTCCCGCGGCGTCCCCAGGCCCACGGTGTACACCCGCGCGCCGGAGGCCTTGGCCGCCTGGGCCGCCTGCAGCACCGAATCCTCCTGGCGCCGGCTGCCCGGATAGGGCGAGCCGTCCCCGAAGGGCACGCGGTTGGGCAGGCCATCGGTCAGGACGATGATCACCGGTCGGTTTCGCGGCATGCGCTCTGGACCCTCCAGCGCCCTTCGGCCCCAGGCGAAGGCCAGGTCCAGCCGCGTCCCTTCCTGGGTGCGGCCGGCGATGCGGTCCAGGGCTGCCAGGGCCGCGGCGCGGTCATGGGTCAGACCCTGCTCGATCCAGGCCTGGTCGTTGAAGCCCACGATGCCCACCTGGTCGAACAAGCCCTGGCCGTTGCCCTCCAACTGCAGCTGGGCGATGAAGCTGCGCGCCGCGGCGATGGCCGCCGCGTTCTTCGGCTGCCCGCCGGGTGCCACCGGGCGCAGCATTGAGGTGGAGCGGTCCAGGACCAGGATCACGTCGGTGCGGAAGGCGTCCGGGTTGCAGGGCTTGCTCTTCTCCAAGAAGGGCAGATAGATGGGCTCGGGCCGCGGCTGCGGACAGAGCATCTCCACGTCGCCCAGGCCGTTGGACTTGCCAAAGGTCTGCCCGGCGCGCATGACGTAAAGCTCTTCGCGCCGCGGGTTCTTGCCGGTGGCGACATCGAACCACAGCGCGCCGCCGGAGCTGTACTGCAGGGGACTGAGGGCACTCATCACCACCTGTCGCGCCCGGGGCAGGTAGGCCAGGCCGCCCATGCCGGTCTCGGGATGCCCATCCCAGGTGGCGCCCACCGCACGGCTTGCGTCCTCGCCGAAGTACTCCGGATCGGCGTCCAGCTGCCAGCCGGTTCCTCGCGCATGGGCCATCAGGATGTCGCCGGCCTGCTGACCGTTCTGCTCCCCTGGCGGCAGGGCGCCACCGGGCTCGAAGAGGGTGCGGTCACCGTTGCGGTCGCGCAATCCCAGGACCATGTCACCGTCAGCCGTGAAGGCGATGTCCGTCAGCCAGGGCTGGGGCCAGATGAACATGCCACCGTGGAGGGTCTGCTGGCCGGTCAGCAGCCAGGGCTTCCACTGGGCCGGCACCTCGTAATGAGGCCCTTGCCAGGCGTAGTCGAGGCCGAAGTCCAGCACCAAGCGCATGCGGCTGCCGTCCGGCCGGGATTCGTAGACGTAGGCATGGAGATCCTTGGCCTCCTGACTGACCGAGGCGTCACGCAGCACCCCGTGGTAGAGCAAGCCACGCCGGTAGGCCAGGGCGAAGGGTCGCGCTTCCAACTCGGCCCAGGGCAGGTCGGCGGCGCCATGGGCGAAGCTGCCCAGCAACAGGCGGTCGGCGACCCGATAGCGCAGGATGCGCCGCGTATTCAGGTTGACGGTGAAGAGCTCGCGGCCATCTTCGCTCAGGTCCAGATCGCCCAACGCGCTCTTGCCCACGGCATCGCGGCCCAGCTGGTCGAAGACGCCGTCCCCCACCGGCCCGTGGGCATCGGCGCCGCTGTCCGGCACCCGCGTCCATTCGGCCACGTCGCCGGCGCTGAGATCCACACGGTAGATGCCGCCGGGGCCGGCCGGCCCGAAGGCCGTGGCCCGTTTGTGAAAGGCGCCGGCGTAGAGCGTCTGCGCCGCGCCGTCGACGCCAACGCCCCAGGTGGCCCCGATCTGCGCCTGCGTCGCCAGCACCTCATGCTCGCTGCGCCCGTCGGGCGAGGCGTGGAAGGCGACCAGGGCCGCCTGGTCCAGCCCGCCGGTCATCACGTATTGGGGGACCGCCAGGTAGGGGTTGTCCGTGGCGCAGGCCTCGGCGAGCGGCAGGGGCAAGCCGGCAGCACGCAGTTGCGGCAGCGAGGGCGCGGCGACCAAAGGCAGCAGCAGCCAGAGACACGCAATCAAAGACCTGCGCAACGTGAAAGCTCGGCCGAGTGACGGCGCCATGCGATCCCCATTCCTCTCTCAAGGACACCGCAGCCGCTGCAGCCGCGAGCTGGAATTCGCTGTTCTGGCGACAGCGTTGGATGCTCGAGGGCCGGGCGGGCCTGGAAGATGCAGGATATGCCTTTCGGTCCCGGGGGTCAATCAGGCTCCCGGAGCCGCCACCGCAGCTTTCCCCACCCCCGTCCCCCGCCGCCCCAGGTCGATCTCATACAGCTTGCGCTCGCCGTCTGCCGCCACCTTCAAGAGGGCCACGGTCCGCCGCTCGTGGAAGCCGTGGTGGCCGGCGGCGCCGGGGTTGATCCAGAGCGTCCCCAGCACCCGGCCCGCCACCGGGATATGGCTGTGGCCCACCAGCAGCACATCCGGTCGGCTCCGAGCGATGAGGTCGCGGGCCTGGGCGTTGGGCTTGAGCGGCGAGCCGGCGATGTGCAGGGAGGCGATCCTCAGGCCCGCCACGGTGATGACCGCGCTCAGCGGCAGGTCCTGCAGCGGCCCCCAGTCGATGTTGCCACGCACGGCGGTCACCGGCGCGATGCGCTCCAGCTCCCGGAGCACCGCCGGGTCGCCCACGTCACCGGCGTGGACGATGCGCGACACCCCGGCGAAGTGGGTGTGGATCGCCGGGTCCAACCAGCCATGCGTATCGGCGATGAGGCCGATGGCGGTGTCGACTGAAACGCGGGAGGGAGCGCCGGAGGCCTCAGGATCCATAGGAGCAATCCTAGCCTGCGGGCCGGCTTGGCCGCAAGCGACTTGCCCTAGCCCCGAGATGGAACCATAATGGTTTCCCTATGGTTGGAGATAGACATGCCCACGACCTTGACCCTGAAGAACATCCCCGATGCCGTGTACGAGCGGCTGAAGGCATCGGCCGAGATGCACCGCCGCAGCCTCAACAGTGAGGCCATCATCTGCCTGGAATTGGTACTGGTGCCCAACAGAGCCGCGCCCAGCGAACGACTGGCTCGTGCGCGCGAATTGCGGTCCGGGTTGACCGCATCCGCGTTCCAGGCGCAGGACATCGACGATCTGAAGCGGTTGGGCCGTCCATGATCGTGGTGGACACCAACATCGTGGCTTACTTGTACCTTCCGGGCGAGCATACCGCGGCGGTCGAGCGTCTGTTGGAACGCGATCCGGAGTGGGCAGCACCGATCTTGTGGCGCAGCGAGTTCCGGAACATCCTGGCGGGCTACTTGCGACGTGGCCACCTGACCTTCGAGCAGGCGTTTTCGCTACAGGCCGAGGCTGAACGCCTGCTCGCCGGTTCGGAGTTCGAAGTCGACTCGCTTTCGGTGCTGGAGCTTGCGCGCGACAGCGACTGCTCTGCGTATGACTGTGAGTTCGTCGCCTTGGCGCTGAGGCTTCGAACGAAGCTGGTGACGATGGACGGCAAACTGCTCCGAGCGTTTCCGGAAAGGGCCATCCCGCTGCCGGTGGCCTGAAGCCGCGGCAGGAACAGCTTGTCCACCGCCTCCCCGGCCGTCCCCGTCCCGCGCGGCGGCGTAGGCGAAGGCTCCATGGTCGGGGCGGTAGCCGTCAGCGTGGGCGTCGCTTCGCTTTCCGCCGTCGCGCTGGGGGTCGCGGTCGCGGTCGCCGTGGCTGTGGCCGTCTTGGTCGCGGTCGGGCCAGGCGGCCGGAGCGTCGGCGCGGGCACGATGGCCAACGCTGCGTCCAGGGCCATGACCACCGCCCCGCCCTGCCAGTCCGCCAGCTGCTCCGCGGGAAGCGCCAGCGGGTTCTGGCCGGCGAAGGCCGCCGCCTCGCCCATGGCCTCCAGACGAAAGTAGCCGCTGAGGATGAGGCGCTCGTCGGGAAGGTCCACGGTCAAGGCATAGCCATCATGCGCGATGACCGCCGCGTCGTCGTGGGCGGCGGGGGCGATGCGGCAGCTGTGCCGGGCGGCCTCCGGCGGGACCATGCGGCCCAGACCGGTCTGCGTCACCTGGTCCGCCAGGGGATCGGCGAGGGCCAAGGTCAAAGCATCCGCTCCGGAGGCGCCGGCGTCCCCGGGGGCGATGCCGGCGACCGTTGCGTAATGCCCCCCCACCCGCCGCCAGGCCTCGCCCTGCCGCTCCCAGACCCCCAGGGCCACGACCAGCGCCGCGCCCTCGTCCGTCCAACGGCGCAGCCAGGCCGGGTCGGGAACCAGGCGCGTCTCCACCCCATACACCTCGCCCAGGCGGCGGGAAGCCAGGTAATCGCGCAGACCCCCTACCAGGCCCTCCCAGGCGGTGCCCCGGCGCTCCGCCGTGCCGCCGCGACCGTCCGTGCCCAGCCGCAAGGCCAGGTCCTCCACCAGCGAGCCCAGGTTGGCCGGGTCGTGGTCGTCCTTGGCCCGCCCGAAGACGGGATAGAAGGTGACCAGGCCATGCCCGTCGCTGACGGCCGGCGGGGGCACGCGGCCCGGCTCCGCGCGGCTGTCCAACCACCACAGGGCATCGGCCAAGGCTACCGGGGCAGCGAAGGTCCACTGGGCGGGCCGTCCGGGCTGTGTCGCCGGCCGGCTCCAGCCGCGACGGCATTGCGAGAAGTCCGGCATGCCCGTCGGGGCGTAATCCACCATGCTCCCCGGCAGCCAGGCCCAGTCCTGGGCGGGACCCGCAGGCGCCGCGGTCGCGGATCGCGCCAACAGCAGCGCGGCAACGAGCGCGGTCACGGCCCGCCCCGGTCCGCTCATCCCGCCCCTGATCCTGCTCCTGCGATCCCTGGGCATGTTCCTCCCCCGACCGACTGCGACCTTCGACCGATTGCGCCGTCCCAACGGCAGCGCTATCCTTCGCGGCCCATCACAACGCAGCGGGCCGGCCCTCGTTACGGCCCCGCTCGGCCCCATCCTTCGGGCGCACCCGGCGCCCCGCCCCTCCGCAGGTGCCATGCCCCGCAGCCCCCGACGCCACGCCGCCGCCCCACCGGAAGCCCAGGACGCGCCCGACGCCGCAGCCCTTGAGCAGCCGCTGGAAGCGCTGGAAACCGCGGTCGCCCCGACCGACGGCGACGCCATCATGGCCCCCTCACCGGACGATCTGGCCCTGCTCGGCCGCCTCTTCGGGCGCGGACAATCGGTGGTCGAAGGTGAGGAGACCGAAGGCAGCCGCTCTGGATTCGTGGCCCTGATCGGCCAGCCGAACGTCGGCAAGAGCACCCTGCTCAACGCCCTGGTAGGCGAGAAGGTGGCCATCGTGTCGCCGCGGCCGCAGACCACTCGGCGGCGGATCCTGGGCATCCGCACCGAAGGGCCACTGCAGGCGGTCTTCATCGACACGCCCGGCCTGCACCGGCCCGTCCACGAGCTGGGCAAGTCCATGGTCCGCGCCGCTCGCGCGGGCATCCGGGACGCGGATGTCGTGGTATGGGTGGTGGACGCCTCGCATGCCCCGGACGCCGCCGACGCGGTGACGGCCGGGCGCGTCAAGCGCGGCGCCCGACCGGTGATCGTCGCCCTGAACAAGGCGGACCTGCTCAAGCCCGAAGACATCACCGCCCGCGTCGCGGCCTACAGCGCCCTGGTGGACGGCGCGGAATGGGTCTTGACCATCGCCAGGACCGGGCATAACGTGGCGATCCTCTGGTCGGCCATCGCCAGGCTGCTCCCGGCGCACGCCGCCTTGTACGATGAGGACCAGCTGACGGACCAGTCGGACCGCCAGTTCGCCGCGGAATTGATCCGCGAAGCGGCCCTCATGCACCTGCAGGAAGAGGTGCCGCACGGCCTGTCGGTACAGATCGAGGACTGGAAGACACGCGAGGACGGGCTGGTGCAGATCGGCGCCAAGATCTTCGTGGAGCGCCAGGGCCACAAGGCCATCGTCATCGGCAAGGGCGGTCAGATGCTGAAGACCATCGGCACCGCGGCCCGCAAGGAAATCGAGCGCAACCTGGACACCCGCGTGTTCCTGGAGCTGTTCGTCACCGTGAAACCCCATTGGCGCCGCAGCTCGGTTGAGGTGCAGCGCCTCGGCTTCGACTGACACACAGGGGCCTATGCTGCCCCGGGAAGGCTGTCACGCCATGAACGCACCCATCCTCGTCACCCTGGACGGCTCGGAACTGGCCGAGCAGGCCCTGCCCCATGCCGCCGCCCTGTCGCGGCTGCTGGGCGCGCCCCTGCTCTTGGTGCGCGTTCCTGAGCCGGTATGGGTGGCCGACGTCAGCGCCGGATTGTGGATCTCACACCCCGCGGAAGATGCCGAACATCAGGCCGAGGCGCGGGCCTACCTGGAGGCCGTGGCCGCGCGGCCGGAGCTGCAGGGCCTCAGCATCCGCACGGAGCTGGCCGCCTATCCGGCGATCCAGGGCCTGCTGGAGGCCATCGCCACGGCACATCCCCGCCTGGTGGTGATCACGACGCATGGCCGCTCGGGGCTGCAGCGCGTGGTCCTGGGTTCGGTGGCGGAAAAGTTGATCCGCGCCGCCCATGCTTCGGTCTATGTGGTGCGTGCGGCCGAGGCCCCGCAGGCGCCGGCCTTCGGCCGCCTGCTGGTGGCCCTGGACGGTTCGCCCTTGCCGGAAGCGGCCCTACGGCAGGCCGAAGCGCTGGCGGCGAACGGCGCCGCGCAGCTGCTGCTGGCCCACGTGCCCATGGTGCCGGGCTATGCCTCCGCCATCCCGGAGTCCGCGGGCCTGCAGCCCAACCTGATGCTGCGCGAGATGGAGGAAGCCACGGCCTACCTGGACGGCCAGGCCAAGCGCCTGACGGCGGCGGGCATCGAGGCGGAGACGCGCCTGGAGGTGATCGCCGAAGGCACGGTGGCCGAGGGCCTGCTGACCGCGGCGCGCGACTGGCGGGCCGACGCCATCTTCCTGACGCCCCATGGCCGCACGGGCCTGGGCCGCTGGCTCTTCGGCAGCGTCAGCGCGGACCTGGTGCGGCATGCGGACCGGCCGGTGTGGCTGGTGCGGGAGGGCGCGGAGGGCTAGCGGGAAGGGGCTTCTTGGGGCGGGGAGCATAGAGGCGGGGAGCACAGGGAAACAGGGCGCCTGATCCGGCGGGAATCGCCAGGGCTGCGGCGGAGCGGCGGATCGCTTGACACGGAACAAGCGTTCGCATACAATAGAACACACGTTCGCGTATCGTGATCGCTTCGCTACGGCATCCGCTCCCAGCCAGCCATCCGGCGACCGCCGGATCCCCCGCCGGATCACCCGCCCAGGAGACCCGCCATGAACAGCAAGGCCCGCATCGCCCTCACCCAGCCCGCCGGCGCGCAGCGCATCGCGGCGCCCCTCGGTCGGCGCACCACCCCATCCCCGGCCCCGGCCGAGATGGCCTTCCATCCCGCGCTCCTGCTTCGCGACATCCTGGCCGCAACGCAGGGCCTGACGGCCGAGCAGGCTGTCGCGCCGCCCGCCCGCCTGGAGACCCTGCCGGCCCGCGGCGCCATGCTGCGCGACAGCCTGCTCGGCCCGGGCGACCTGATCATGCTCCAGCCGGAAGCCCCGGTGGCCGACGGCGAGCTGGCCGTGGTCCATCTGGATGGCGCCTCCACCCCCGTCCTGCGCCGCGTGCATACCGATAGCGGCTGGTTGCGCCTGGTGCCCGAAGACCTGCGCTACCCGGTGGAGCTGCGCCCCGCCGAGCGGGTGCGCATCCTGGGCCGGGTGCTGAGCATCATGCGTCAGGCGCGTCCGGCCGCGCAGGTGCCGATGGCGATCTGATCCCATGGCGATCTGATCCCGAGCCCTCTGGTATCATTGCCTCCGATCGTTCCCCCCGGATCCGCGCCCGCGGTTCCTCGCTCGGAGGCAGGCTCCCGTTGGACAGCACCGCGCCCCTTACCAAGCCCCTACCGCGCTTCGCGCCTCTGGCCCTGCGCGCCCTGACCACAGCCGTCGAGCGTTTGCCGGCCAACCGCCACTGCCTCGCTGCCGTAGACCTGCTGCTGACCACCCTGGAGCAGAGCGGCGGCGCCGCCCGCGTGCTGGACGTATTGGCGCCCGGCCACCTGGTGCGCATCGAAGTGCAGCTGCAGGCCTTGCAGAGCAGCCTGGGCGGCGGAGCCCTCAGTTACGGCGACCTCGACCTTCCGGATGGGCGCACCGTTTCTGTAGACCTGACCCTGCGAGAGCTTCTCGACCAGCTCGCCCTGGCCCCTGATCGCGTCGCCGACACCCGCACCCTGCTGCTGGCCGAGAGCACTCGCGGCCAGTCCACCGTCCTGGGCGCCCTGATCGACCTGGGACTCGGCGGCACGCCCAGCTCCCTGGCACCGCAGATCGCCGCCCTGGCCGGTCGAACCGCTCCGGACCCAACGACGGGCAACGCCCTGGTCGTGTTTCGACCCCTCGGCCATCTGCCCGCGGACAGCGGCTTCCGCTCCGACGCCCCCTACGCCGGCCCCGTGCTCCGCGACGGGACCCCGCCAGCCAGCGACGACCTCGGCCCACCCGCCGGCTCCCCATCGGTCGGGCCGACGACGTCCCCATCGGCCGGTCGACCCAGCCCGTCGACGCCACCGCCTTCCCCAACTGCCATCGGCCCCACCCTTGACCTGCTGGCCCAGGCACACAGCGCCCGGTCCGACGGCAAGGCGGCAGAGCTGTTGGTGGACCCCGCCTGGCTGCGCCGGGTGCTGGGTGCCCTGGACCGCAGCAGCCTGGTGGTAGTGGTGACCGACAGCCCCGAGACCGCCGACGCCCTGGTCAGCACCCTGGCCGATCAGCTGGCGGGCGACGCGGCGCATCTCTTCGCCTGCGCCTCGCTCATCAGCGTCGATCCTGGCTACCTGGCCACGCAGCCGGGCAACGCCTTGCGCGACGGCCTGCGGGCGGCCCAGGGTGGGGTTCTGTACCTGCCTGACATCGTGCGCTGTCTGGATGGCGCACGGGTGCAGAACGCCGATCAGGACCTGCGCCGGGCCCTGGCGCGGCGGGACGTCCGCGTGTTGGGCATCATCGCCGCCCGCGACGCCGGGCGCCGCTGGCCCGTGGAGGACGCTCCCCCGCACGAGATGATCTACCTGGACCCTTCGGGCATCGATCAGACCATCGGCTTCCTGCGTAGCCGGCGAACGGCATTGGTCGCCGACCTGTCCACGCCCTTGCTCACCTTCACCTTGTCCGACGAAGCCATCACGACCGCGGCGCGTCTGGCCGACCGCTACTTCCGGGATCCGCCGCCCCCCGGCGGCGCCGTGCGCCTGGTGCGCGAGGCGGCCACGGCCATCAAGCTGAAGACGGCGGCCGGCATGGACGCCATCGAGAACAGCCGCGTGGCCCTTGACGCCCAGATCGACCCCGCCGACATCATGCTGGCCCTGGAGCAGCTGACGGGCATCAAGGCGCAGCTGGACGACCAGGAGCGCCTCTTGAGCCTGGAGGCCGCATTGTCCGAACGCGTCGTGGGCCAGGACGAGGCCATCGGCGCGGTGTCGGACGCCATCCGTCGCGCCCGGGCGGGGCTCAAGGACGCCAACCGGCCCATCGGCTCCTTCATGTTCCTCGGCCCCAGCGGCGTGGGCAAGACCGAGCTGGCCAAGGCCCTTGCCGCCCTGCTCTTCGACGATGAGAACGCCATGGTGCGGCTGGACATGTCGGAGTACCACGAACGGCATACCATCAGCCGCATGATCGGCGCCCCGCCCGGGTATGTGGGCTACGACGCCGGCGGCCAGCTGACCGAGCCGGTGCGCAAGAAGCCTTACATCCTGGTGCTCTTCGACGAGATCGAGAAGGCGCATCCGGACGTGCACGCCATCCTGCTGCAGATCATGGACGACGGGCGCCTGACGGACAGCCAGGGCCGCACCGTGGACTTCCGCAACACCGTGATCATCATGACCGGCAACGTGGGCAGCGCCTTCTACCGCGCCGAGCCGGAGCTGGGCCGGGAGAAGGTGGCCGCGGCGGTCATGGAGGAGGCCCGCGAGGCCTTCCGGCCTGAGTTCCTGGGCCGCGTCGACGAGATCATCATCTTCCGCAGCCTGCAGCCGGAGACCATGCGCCTCATCGTCGAGATCCAGGTGAAAAAGCTCAACCGGAAGCTGAAGGACCAGGGCATGGGCATCACGGTCGCGGACGCCCTCAAAGACCACCTGGCCCGAGCGGGCTATGCGCCCGAGCTGGGAGCCCGCCCGATGACCGGTGCGCTGCGGCGTCTGATCGAGCAGCCGCTGTCGCGGGCCATCATCGCCGGGGAGTTCAAGGCCGGGGACATGATCGTGGCCGAGATGGCGGCGGATGGGATGACGGCGGTCTTCAGCAAGGCTGCGTCCCAGGGCCCCGCATGATCCGCGTCGCGGTCTTCGGCGCCACCGGCTACACCGGGCTGGAGCTGGTCGGCATCCTGGCCCGCCATCCAGCGGTGGAGATCCGCTTCCTGGTCTCCGGCTCTCAGGCCGGCCGCTCGCTGCGCGCCGTGCATCCCGCCGCCCCGGACCTGCCGCTGGTTGGCGCGGCCGAGGCGCCCTTGGGCGCGGTGGATGCGGTCTTCCTCTGCCTGCCCCATGGCCAGTCGGCGCGCACAGCCGCCGCGGCGCTCCAGGCCGGCGCGCGGGTGATCGACCTGAGCGCGGACTACCGGCTGCGCGACGCCGCCGAATACGAAGCCTGGTACCAGGCGCCGCATCCGCATCCCGAGCTGCTGTCGGAAGCGGTCTACGGCCTGACGGAGGCCTGCCGGGCGTATCTGCCGGAGGCCCGCCTGGTGGCCAACCCGGGCTGCTACCCCACCTCCATCCTGCTGCCGCTCTGGCCGCTCTTGGAAGCCGGCGCCCTGACCGGCACGGTCATCGCCGACAGCAAGAGCGGGGTCAGCGGCGCCGGACGGATACCCAAGGTGGGCACGCTCTACGCCGAGCTGGCGGAGAACTTCTACCCCTACGGCATCGGTCAGACGCACCGGCATTGGCCGGAGATGCGGCAGGAGATGAACGGCTGGTCGGCGGCGGCGCCGGAGCTGGTCTTCGCCCCGCACCTGCTGCCGGTGACGCGGGGCATGCTGTCGACGCTGCACCTGGAGCTGGCGGCGGGCTGGGATCTGGACCGGGCGCGCTTGACCCTGGAATCGCGTTACGCCACGGAAGCCTTCGTCCGCGTCCTGCCGCCGGGCGAGGCGGCCAGTCTGGCCCACGTGGCGCGGACGAACCGCTGCGTCATCGGCGTGCATGCGGCGGGGCCGGCCAACCGCCTTGTACTCACGAGCGCCCTGGACAACCTGGTCAAGGGCGCCAGCGGGCAGGCGGTGCAGAACTTCAACGTCATGTTCGGTCTACCGGAAACGCAGGGGCTGGTGGCCTGATGGACCGGGTGACCTGATGGCCTTGTGGGTGCTGAAGCTGGGCGGCCTCCCTCTGGATGACGCGGCACAGCGTGCGGCCTTCGCCGCCGTGGTCGCGGCGCGGCCGGCGGGAAGCACGGTGGTGGTGCATGGCGGCGGGCCGCTGATCAATGCCTACCAGGAGCGGCTGGGCCTTCCGGTGCGCAAGGTGGCGGGGCTCAGGGTGACGGACGATGCGGGGCTGGAGCTGGCGCAGATGCTGCTCTCGGGGCTGTGCAACGAGCGCCTGACTGCTGCGCTGCTGGCGGCGGGCGTCGACGCCTGCGGCCTCTCGGGGGTGGACCGCGGCCTCTTGCGCTGCACGCGCAAGTGGGTGGACGGGCAGGACCTGGGCTGGGTGGGCGAGATCACGGGGCTGCGGCGCGAGGTACTGGACGATCTGTTGGGGCTGGGGGTCACGCCGGTGGTCTCGCCGATCTCCTTGGGTCAGGATGACGGCCGGATCTACAACGTCAACGCGGACGAGGCGGCGGCGGCGGTGGCCGCCGGGATGGGCGCGGCTGAGCTGGCCTTCGTCGCCGACGTGCCGGGGGTCCGCCTGGCGGATGGGCAGGTGGCGCAGCGGCTGGACCGGGCGGAGGCCGAAGGGTTGATGGCGGACGGCACGGTTCACGGGGGCATGGTCCCGAAGCTGCGCGCGGCATTGGATGCGCTGGCGCGGGGGGTGCGGGCGGTACGCATCGTCGACGTGGCGGGGCTGGCGGGCGGCGGTGGGACGGTGGTGGTGTAGCGGGTGTAGCGAGTGGACGGGCGGTGGGAACGGCGAGGTGCCTTAGGCGGGAGGCAGGAGTCGGGAGGGGTTGGAGGTTGGAGGCACGGGGTGCGATCGGGGAGATTGGCTGGCGGGTCGGACCGTGACCTTCGGATGAGGGGGGTTTTCGCAGGGGGGCTAACAGCGCCCCCCTGCACCCCGCCGCTGGGGGCTAGGGCCCCCAGACCCCCGCAACGGGTCGCTCACGTACGAGGAGTCGGCGTGGGCGGATGGCGCCGCTTGTGCCCACGGTTGCCTGCGTTGACTTGCGTCGTCCCACACCCTCGCGCTCCAAGGAAGACACCACGCGGTGAATAAGCCGCTCTGCCGGAGGCCCCTGCCTGCGAGCCCCCCTTGGCTTCCTTTCCAGTCAGAGATCCAACCCGCATGCAGGAGATGGATTACAAGCCGAACAGACGTCCGCCCCCAAGGGCGATCACCCGCCGCCCAACGAGAACGCAACGATGACGATCCGTACTTTGGGGGTCTGGGGGCGGTGCCCCCAGCGGCGGGGTGCAGGGGGCGCTGTTAGCCCCCTGCGAAAACCCCGCACATCCGAAGGTCACGCCCCGACCCGCCAGCCACACCCCCACCACCCCCCAGAATTTCATCGCAACCCGCACCCCCTCTGATATCATTGCGCCTTCCTTCCGAACAGGCCGATCCGCCGCGCGCCGATCGCCACCCCAGAGCCCGAACGCCATGACCCAGCCTGCCCCGTCCGTCAACGAGAACACCGCCGCCCTCGCCGACTCCCTGCTCGTTCCCACCTACGCTCGCGGCCCCTTGGTCATCGACCGCGGCGAGGGCGTTTGGTTGTATGACGATACCGGTCGCCGCTACCTAGATTTTGGGGCCGGCATCGCCGTCATGGCCCTGGGGCATTCCGATCCCGAATGGGTGGCCACCGTCCGCGAGCAGGCCGGGCGCTTGACCCATGTGTCCAACCTCTACCACACCCATCCCCAGACCGATCTGGCCGCGCGACTGGTGACCCACAGCTTCGCCGATCGCGTCTTCTTCGGCAACACCGGGGCCGAGGCCAACGAGGCCGCGTTCAAGTTTGCCCGCAAATGGGCCCGGCAGACCCATGGTCCCGACAAGTTCGAGATCGTCGCCTTCACCGGCAGCTTCCACGGGCGCACCATGGCCACCGTCGCCACCACCTGGAAGGCCGCCTACCGCGAGCCCTTCGCACCCCTCATCCCCGGTGTGCGCTTCGCGGCCTTCAACGACCTGGCCGCCGCTCGCGAGGCCATCGGACCCGCCACCTGCGCCGTCATCGTCGAGCCCGTGCAGGGCGAGGGCGGGGTGTTGGCGGCCAGCCCCGAGTTCCTCGAGGGCCTGCGGGGCCTCTGCAACCAGGCCGATGCCCTCCTCATCTTCGACGAGGTGCAATGCGGCCTCGGACGCACCGGCCGCCTGTGGGCCCATGAGGCCTGGGGCGTGACCCCCGATATCATGACCCTGGCCAAGCCCTTGGCCGGCGGCCTGCCCATCGGCGCCGTCCTGGTCACCCAGCGGGTCGCTTCGGCCATCGGACCCGGCGACCATGGCAGCACTTTCGCCTGTGGCCCCCTGGTGGCGGCCGCGGCCTGCACCGTCTTCGACCGCATCCGCCACCCGGACTTCCTGGCCCAGGTGCGCCGTGTGGGCGAGCATCTCCTGAATCGCTTGCGGCAGGTGGACAGCCCGCGCATTGCGGCGCTGCGAGGCAGCGGGCTCTTCGTCGGCCTCGAGCTGGACCGCCCCGTCAAGGGGCTGTTGGCCGCCGCGCAAGAGCGCGGCCTTTTGGCCATCAACGCCGGCGAACGCGTCATCCGGCTCTGCCCGCCCCTGGTGGTCAACGAGGCGCAGGTGGACCAGGCCGTCGACATCCTCGCGGCCTGTCTCAGGGAGCTGGATTGAGCGCCGGGGTCATCCGCCCCGCCGCGTCCGAGGACGTGCCCACCCTGGCGGACATGATCGCGCGGCACGTGACCAGCGGCGACGTGCTGCCGCGCTCGGCGGAGAGCATCCGGGCCACCTTGGGCGATTGGGCGGTGGGCCAGGACGACGACGGTCGCGTGGTGGCCTGCGGCTCCCTGTGGAGCTACTCGCCCCTGTTGGCCGAGGTACGCTCTCTGGTGGTGGAGCCCGGCCTGCGCAGCGCCGGCTGGGGCGGGCGCGTGCTGCAGGCCTTGGTGGTGGAGGCTCAGCGCCGGGGCATCGCCACCCTGTTCACCCTCACCCGCGCCGTCACCTTCTTCGAACGGCAGGGCTTCACCATCACCGACAAGTCGGTGTTCCCGGAGAAGATCTTCAAGGACTGCCAGGCCTGTCCGCTCATCGACGATTGCGACGAGATCGCGCTGTGGATGGACATCACCGGCGGTGGCCTGGCCGAGGAGCTGAAGCGCCAGCGCCTGGCGACCGCCCTGGCCCTGCGTCGCGCGCAACGGCGCGCGGCCGACGCAGTGAACCCTCTGAACGCGAAGGAGATCGAGCGATGAGCCTCTGGGGCGGCCGCTTCGGCGAGGCTCCCGCCGACGCTTTGTGGCGCTTCACCGTCAGCCACGCCGACCGCCGCCTGCTGGCGGAAGACCTGCGCGGCTCTGTGGCCCACGCACGCATGCTGGGCCGCCAGGGCATCCTGCCGGCCCCGGATGTGACCATGATCCTGCAAGGCCTGGCGGACATCCAGGCAGAGGCGGCCGCCGGCGAATTCCTGTTCCTCGCGACGGACGAGGATGTCCATTCGGCCGTCGAGCGGCGGCTGGGCGAGCGCATCGGCGAGGCGGCCGGCCGGCTGCATACCGGGCGCTCGCGCAACGACCAGGTATGCCTGGACCTGCGCCTCTACCTCCGCCGGACCGGTAGCGAGCGCATCGCCCAACTGCGGGCCTTCGCCGCCGTACTGACGGACCAGGCCGAAGCCGCCGGCGACCGGCTTGCCGCCTGCTACACCCATCTACAGCAAGCCCAGGCCGTGCCCCTGGCCCACCACCTGCTGGCCTATGCGTGGATGCTGCTGCGCGACGCGGATCGCTTTCAGGATGCCCTGCGGCGCATGAACGTGTGCCCCTTGGGCGCCGGCGCGGCCGCCGGCAGCAGCCTGCCCCTGGACCCGGCCTCCGTCGCCGAGGAGCTGGGATTCGAGGCCGCCTTCGACAACTCCCTGGACGCCGTGGCGAGCCGCGACTTCGCCGCCGAATACGGCTTCTGCTGCGCCCAGGCCATGGCCCACCTCAGCCGCCTGGCCGAGGAACTGGTGCTATGGGCCACCAGCGAGTTCGGCTGGGCCACCTACGCCGACCGCTTCACCACCGGCTCCTCCGCCCTGCCGCAGAAGAAGAACCCGGACATCGCCGAGCTGGCGCGCGGCCGCGCGGCGCGGGTCGCCGGCGACCTGGTGACCTTGCTCGGCATCCAGAAGGGACTGCCCCTGGCCTACAACCGGGACCTGCAGGAGGACAAGGAGGCGCTCTTCAGCGCCGACGACACCCTGTCCGGCGCCCTGGAGGCCCTGGGCGGCATGCTGGCCTCCGCTACGCTGCACCCGCCGCCGCCCTCACCCTTCACCGTGGCCCTGGACCTGGCGGAACTGCTGGTGGCCCGCGGCCTGCCCTTCCGCCAGGCCCACCATACCGTCGGCCGGCTGGTGCGCCGGCTGCAGGCGGAGGGCCGCACGCCCGCCGACCTGGCAGCCGACGAGCTGGCGGCCGCCCATCCCTTGTTTCAACCCGCCGACGTCATCCGCCTCAGCCCCGCCGCCTCGGTGGCCGCCCGCCGGGTGCCGGGCGGGGCGAGCATGGACAGTGTTCGTGACCAGATCGCCCGCCTGCGGACGATCCTGGCTGATTAGGAGATAGCACGTGACGACATCACAAGGACCGGTGCGCCGCGTCGTCCTGGCCTACAGCGGCGGCCTGGACACCTCCATCATCGTGCCCTGGCTGCGCGAGCATTATGGGGCCGAGGTCATCTGCTTCTGCGCCGATCTGGGGCAGGGCGATGAACTCAGCGGCCTGCGCGCCCGCGCCCTGGCCAGCGGCGCCGCCGACTGTGTCATCGAAGACCTGCGCGAGGCCTTCGCCCGGGATTTCCTCTTCCCCATGCTGCAGGCCGGCGCGGTCTACGAGCATGACTACCTGCTGGGCACCGCCATCGCCCGGCCGCTCATCGCCGCGCGGCAGGTGGCCTTGGCCCAGGCCGTGGGCGCCGACGCCCTGGCGCATGGCTGCACGGGCAAGGGCAACGACCAGGTGCGCTTCGAACTCACCTTCCAGGCCCTGGCCCCGCGCCTCAAGGTCATCGCCCCCTGGCGCGAATGGGACATCCGCAGCCGCGAGGACGCCTTGGCCTACGCTGAGCGCGCCGGGCTGGAGATCGTCTGGAAACGCACCAGCCTGTATAGCCGGGATCGCAACCTGTGGCATCTGTCGCATGAGGGCGGGCCGCTGGAGAACCCGGACACCGAGCCGGAGCCGGACATGTTCCAGTGGACGGTGGACCCCCGCCAGGCGCCCGACGAGGCGGAAGAGCTGAGCCTGGACTTCGCCGGCGGGCGCCCCGTGGCCCTGGATGGCGTGGCCCTGAGCCCGGCCGCGCTCATCGCCGCGCTCAACGTCCGCGCCGCCCGTCATGGCGTGGGCCGCGTGGACCTGGTGGAGAACCGCCTGGTGGGCATCAAGAGCCGCGGGGTCTACGAGACGCCGGGCGGCACGGTGCTGGTGGCCGCGCACCGCGCCCTGGAATCGCTGTGCCTGGACCGCGAGACGGCGCATTACAAGGCCCAGGTGGCCCTGCGCTTCGCGGAGCTGATCTACTACGGCCAGTGGTTCCATCCGCTGCGCGAGGCCCTACAGGCTTTCGTGTCCAGCACCCAGACGCGCGTCGCCGGACGGGTTCGGCTGCGCCTGTGCAAGGGAGCGGTCACGGTCATCGGCCGCGTCAGCGCCGAGAGCCTGTACCGCGAAGACCTGGCCACCTTCGGCGAAGACGACGTCTACGACCAGAAGGACGCCGGTGGCTTCATCCGCCTCTTCGGCCTGCCGATGAAGGTGCAGGCGATGCTGCGCGGCGCCTCCGAGGAGGCGCAGGCCCTGACGGCACCGGACCACGGCTGGTTCAAGCGGGATTGACCCGCGCCACCCGCGCCCCGATCCACCCATCACGGAGCGTCTCACCATGCACTGGATCCCCGACGGCACCGTTACCTCGCCCATGGGCTACAGCGCCGGAGCCACCGCCTGCGGCCTCAAGGCCTCGGGCCGCGACGACCTGGCGCTGCTGCAGTCGGACAGACCGGCGACGGCGGCGGGGGTCTTCACCCGATGCTCCCTGCCGGCGGCGCCGGTGCTCTTGGACCAGGCGCTCCTGGCCGCGGATGCGAGCGCGCTGCGCGGGGTGGTGATCAACGCCGGCATCGCCAACGCCTGCACGGGTGCGGCGGGCATGGACGACGCGCGGGACATGCAGGCCGCGGCGGCCGACGCCCTGGGCTGCGCGCCGCGGCAGGTGCTGGTCCTCTCGACGGGGGTCATCGGGCGGCGGCTGGACATGACCAAGGTTCGCGCTGGGGTGATCGGGGCGGCGGCGCGGCTGCGACCGGAGGGTGGCGCGGAGCTGGCGCGGGCGATCATGACCACGGACACGCGGCCCAAGGAGGCGGCGGTGGAGGTCGCGCTCTCCGGCGGAACGGTGCGCATCGGAGGCGTGGCCAAGGGGGCGGGGATGATCCACCCGGACATGGCCACGATGCTGGCCATCGTCACCACGGACGCGGTGGTCGGCGCGGCAGACCTGGACGCGCTGCTGCGCGCGGCGGCGGCGGGCAGCTTCAACCGCATCTCGGTGGACGGCGACACGAGCACCAACGACAGCTTGCTGCTCCTGGCCAACGGGGCTGCGGAGATCGGGCTGGTGGGCGAGTCGGACCGTGCGGCCTTCGCCGCGGGCCTCTTGGCGGTCTGCCGCCGCCTGGCCCTGGCCATCGTGCGCGATGGCGAGGGGGCGCGGCGGCTGGCGGCCATCGAGGTGTCGGGCGCGGCGAATGGGGCGGAGGCCCTGGCGGCAGCGCGGACCATCGCCACGTCACCGCTGGTCAAGACAGCGCTGGCCGGCGGCGACCCCAACTGGGGGCGCATCCTGGCCGCGGCGGCGCGGTCGGGCGCGCGGTTGGATGCCGGCGGGGTGAGTCTGAGCATCGCGGCGGGTGACGGGGAAGGCGGAGCCGGCGGCGACTGGCTGACCTTGGTGGCCGGCGGCGTCGCGGCGCCCTTCGCGGAGGAGGAAGCGGCGGCCATTCTGGGCGGCGCGGACGTGGCGATCCGCCTGGATCTGGGGGTGGGCGCGGCGCGGGAAACGGTGTGGACCTGCGACCTGACGGCGGACTACGTGGCGATCAACGCGGATTACACGACCTGAGGTGAGACCACGGCGAGGCCCCCCTCCCGACCTCCCCCCGCTGGGGGGAGGAGCACGCCTGCTCCTCCCCCCAGCGGGGGGAGGTCGGGAGGGGGGTCGCCCGCCGGCTTCACTCGACCTCAGGGCGCGACCGGCACGCCCTGCATGGCCCCGTTCATACCGCCCATGAGGACGGCGCCGATGCCCAGAGGAATGAGGATGGCCATCATCACGGCGAAGACGGCAGCCACACCGAGGACGATGGTGATGGCGGTCTTGGTGTTGTCCAGGTCCAGTCCGGCGCGCACGGCGACGAAGCCGGTGGCCAGCAGCCAGAAGAGGACGAAGAAGTTGACGCAAGGGATGGCGGAAAAGAGGCTGGGGGCGTAGGCGAAGCCGATGACGCGCAGCATCTCCGGCAAGGTGGCCTGACCGTTGAAGACCTTGGTGCCGATCAGCCAGGTCACAACGGCCCAGACCAGCCAACCGACGAAGGTGCTGGCCACCTGGCCCAAGAGGCTGGTGGCGAAGTTGTCGGCATGCATGGCGCCACTGATCAGACCGCCGATCAGGGCCACGGCGGCGACGAGCATGGCGGCTTGTCGCGTGGCATCGGGATCATGCTCCACCTCCTCGTAGGTGGCGGCGTCAAGCTTCATGGCACCTATCACGCGCTGCATCATGGTCTGCATGCGAATCTCCTCGGGGTTGGCTGTAGGGCGACCACAGACGGTCGAGGGCAGGGTACACCCGTGGCGAGGGGCTGTCCAGGGCTCAGGGCCGACACGTCGAGGTGCGCAGTCGGACGGCGGCCAACGAGAGGACTGCCGCGCCGATGGCCATCCTGTGATATCGTTCTCGGCGCATCGTCGTCCGGAAATCTCGCCCCCGGCTGGGGACGAGATCCGGCGCACCGCAAGGAGTCCTGTCATGCCCAAGCTACGACCGCTCGTGCTCGCCCTCTGCCTGCTGCTCCTGGCTGCCGCCCAGGCCCCGATCGGCCGGGCGGCGAACTTGGCGGCGCCCGCCCAGAAGACGCATTGCATCAAGAAGGGCGAGACCCTGAACCAGATCGCCTTTCTCTACGGCGTCTCGGTGCAGGCCATCGCCGCGGCCAACGGCATCGTCAACCCCAACCTGATCTTTGCCGGGCAATGCCTGACGATTCCGGCCGCCGGCCCAGGCCCGGCCCCCACGTCGGCCCCGGGCTTTCCGGCCTCCGGCCCTTGCTCGGCGCCCAACAGCCCCTTGCTGCTGGCTTCCAACTTCATCTTCGGCACGGCGCCCAACGTGGGGGCCTGGCTGAAGCCGGGCTTCAAGGTGAGCGGCTGCTCGAACGTCTTCGAGGCGCAGTTCAGCTGGCGGCTCAAGGACGCGGGGGCCAACACCATCGGCAACGGCCATGTGACGGCCAGCTGCGGCACGGGCTGCGTGGGCAGCTTCGCCTTCAACGTGAACTACAGCATCGCTCAGACGCAGGTGGGCACGGTGGAGCTCTTCGACGAGGCGGCCAGCGACGGGCATGAGATCCTGCTGAACAGCATTCCGGTGGTGCTGCAGCCGTAAGGGGGCCAAGGAAGAAGCCCCCGTAGGGGCGGACGGCGATGGCGGTTGACGCGCTCCAGATCGCCGACTCGCGCAGCACCGGTCCCGTCCTCCGCCATCCCCTGCCGCCCCTACGCCGCTACCCCTCGGCCCGCAGCAAGGCCTGCAGGCCATCCAACAACAGGTCCAGCCCGAACGCCAGGTCATGCAAGCCATCGTGCTCTCCGCTCGCCACCATCACCGTGAGCGCATGCATGGCGGGGAACTGCGCCGCCGGGAGCGAAGGCAGGTAGGCCGCCGCCATCGCCGCGTAGGCCCCCTCTTGGATGGGGAAGTTGAGCTTGTGGAGGGTGAAGCCGTAGATGAAGCTGTCCATCGCGTTCCAGGCGTGGTCGGCCAGCGGTAGCGAGAAGCCGCCGGCCTGCAGGCAGCCTAGCGTGGCATCCACGTAGCGCAGCATCGCCGGCCCCACGTTCATCCGCGACATCATGAGCCCGCAGGCCCAGGGGTGGCGGAGCAGCACCGCATGCGCCGACAGCGCGCGCCTGCGCATGCCCAGCTTCCAAGGATCGGCGCGGGAGGGCAGCTCGATCTCGCCCACCACCACGTCCACAATCGCGTCGAGGATGGCGTCCTTGTTGGCGACGTGCTTGTACAGCGACATCGCCTGCACCCCCAGGGCCGCGCCCAGCGCGCGCATGCTGAGCGCGTCGAGCCCCTGAGCGTCGGCGATGCTCACCGCCGCGCGCAGCACCGCCTCCCGGGTGAGCGGTGTGCGAGCGGTGGCAGCGGATGGGGATTCCACAGCGGAGCTCCTTTCAGGATGTCAGAGCGTGACGACGCTCTTGCCCCGGCTATGGCCCATTCCCAGGTAGCGGAGCGCCTCAGGCACCTCGGCGAAGCCGTAGCGGCGATCCACGACCACGCGCAGCGTTCCAGCCTCCACCATCCGGGCCACCTCCGCCAGGTCCGCCACCGCCGGCTTGGCCACCAGGGGCACGAACGGCGCCTTCGACCAGGCGTTGGACAGCATGCCCGCGAGCAGCGCGCCCATCGGGCCCACCCAGGGATGGTCGGCGCCACCCGAGCTGGCCACGAAGCGGCCGGTGGGCGTCATCACCCGCCGGAAGGCGCCCACCGCGTGGTTGCCCACGAGATCGAACACCACATCGTAGCGACCGGAGCCCGCGGTCACGTCTTCCGCACCGTAGTCGATCACGTGGTCGGCCCCCAGCGACCGCGCCAACTCCAGGTTTCGGGCGCTGCACACAGCGGTGACCTGCGCGCCGAGCGCCTTGGCGATCTGCACGGCGAAGCTGCCCACGCCGCCCGACGCGCCGTTGATCAGCACCGACTGGCCCGGCTGGACCTTTCCGGCGTCGCGCAGGCCCTGCAAGGCCGTCGTGGCCGACACCGGCAGACAAGCGGCATCCTCGAAGGATAGCCCCGCCGGCTTGGTCGCCAGTAAGGCTTCGTCCGCAACCACAACCTCGGCGAAGCCCCCGCCGGGCAGCTCGCCCATCACGGCATCACCCACGGCGAAGCGCGTCACCCGCGCGCCCACCGCCACGACGGTGCCCGCCACGGCCATGCCGGGGATCTCCTGCTTGGGCGCAAGCAAGCCGAAGCCGAACAGTCGAATCAGGTAAGGCCTGCCCGTGAGGAGATGCCAATCCCCACGGTGAAGCCCCACCGCCGCGACCCGCACCATCACCCCGTCGGGGCGGAGCGCGGGGCGGTCGACTTCGGTGAGCGCGAGCACCTCCGGCCCGCCGTAGGCGCGGCGGTGGATGGCCCGCATGCGCGGTGCGGCAACAGGAGCAGAAGCGTCGGGGATGGTCATGGGAGCCTTCTTCCAAGGGCGCCGGCCGCAGCGGCTCGCGCAAGGCTTACAGTGTAAGCTTACGCCGTAAGCTCGTCAAGTCCCGCTCAGCGTCCGCCACAAGAGCCGCAAGATCCTGGGGCGGCCGTCCGCAATCCACCCGTCCAGAACGCGACAGCTTCAACCCCCAGATTCCCCCTCGGTCGGCTCCGTGCGTCGCCGGGACCGCCCTACCACCCAAGTCGTCGTTGACGACAACGCCCGCGACGCGTAGTCTCTCAGCGGAGGTAACATGAACAGACAACAGCCACAGACAGAATCCTGGGACCAGCCGGTCTCCGTCACCGAACTGATCCTGGTGCAGCAAGGCGCGGTGGTCAGCCGCACGCTGCTCAAGGGGCCAGGCGGCACCGTGACGGCCTTCGCCTTCGACGCCGGCGAAGGGCTCAGCGAGCACACCACGCCCTATGAAGCCCTGGTGCAGGGGCTTGAGGGCGACGCGGACATCAGCATCGCCGGCCAGCCGCACCGGATCGGCCCCGGCCAGCTGCTGAAGCTGCCAGCCGGGCGGCCCCACGCGGTCAAGGCGATCACGCCGTTCAAGATGCTGCTGATGATGATCCGCACGAACGAAGCTTCCTGAGGGCGGTCATGGCCCTGGATCCTGCCGGATTGAGCTACGGCTCGGATCAGCATGGGCTGGTCTGGGCCTACGCGTTCCAGGCGGGGCAGCCGGGCAAGCCCTTGGATTCGGCGGAGGTCCCGCGCTGGATCGCTGGGCGCAATGCCCGACCGCCAGGCTCCTTCCTGTGGCTGCACGCCTCGCTGTCCAACGCCGCGGCCGGCCAATGGCTGCGCGGGCATCTGGATCTGCCCGAAGCCTTCCACGAGTCGTTGTACCAGGCTCCCGGCTCGACGCGCATCGAGCTGCAGGACGAGGTTCTGGTCGCCTTCATCAACGACATCCTCTTCGACTTCCGCTTCGATGCCGCCGACGTGTCCACCGTCAGCATCTGCGTGCAGCCGGATCTACTGGTCAGCGCCCGCTTGCGCCCGCTGCGGTCCCTGGACCGCCTGCATTCCGCGGTCCGGAACGGGCAGGCCTTCCGGTCACCTACCGAGCTGTTGGCGCATCTGATGCAGGACCAGGCGCAGGGTCTGGTCGACATCGTCCGCCAATCGACCGGGCGGGTGGACGGCATCGAGGATCGACTGCTGGCCAACCGCCGCACGACGAACCGCACCGAGCTGGGCGCCCTGCGGCGCATGCTGGTGCGACTGCAGCGGCTGCTCTCGCCGGAACCGGCGACACTCTTCCGGCTACTGAATCGGCCCCCGGCCTGGATCGGGGAGGATGATCTGAGCGACCTGCGTCAGGCGGCCGAGGAGTTCTCGGCCGCGGTCGCCGATTCGGTGGCGCTCGTCGAGCGGGTGCGCCTGCTGCAGGAGGAGCTGTCGGCCCAGATCAGCGAGCAGACCGACCGCACGCTGTTCGTGCTGACGGTGGTGACGGTGCTGGCCGTGCCGATCAACCTGATGGCGGGGCTGTTCGGCATGAACGTGGGCGGCATCCCGCTGCAGGGGAATCCCCGGGGCTTCCTATGGATCAGCGGCACCCTGTTGGCGATCACCGCCGTGTTGGCCTACCTGGCGCTGGTGCGGCGGCGCGAGTAGAGGCCCCGGGCCGGCGCTAGCGCCGCGGCGGCCGTGAAGACCGGGCAGACAAGCGGAGGGCGGCCCGCTCGGGCCGCCCTCCTTCAGGCAATGGTTCGGACTGTCCGGTCCCTCGGCCCCTGGCCGCCCTGCATCAGGCGGCGGCCAGCTCCAGGGGATCTTCCGGATGCGCGGCGTCCCAGAGGGCCTTGTAGTCCTCGGGCGTGTACTTGGCGGCCTCCAGCTTCTGGATCTCGCCGACATAGTCGCGGCGGTTGACGCGCTCCAGAAGGTTGCCGGCGGCCTTGAACTTCATCCGCCGGCGGCCGTTCTGGGCCACGCTGAGGCGGAAGATACCCAGACCGTTGAGGCGCACGGGCCGACCGGCCATGCAGAAGAACTCCAGGGCCTCTTCCAGCTCGATGAGGCAGGCGGTGGTCTGCGATCGCTGCAGACCGGTGCGACCGGCGATGAAGACGGCCATCTCGGGCACCTCGACCAGGCGGCCGCTGACCAGCTGCGGCCCGAATTCGCGTACGGCTTGAAGCATTTGTGCCATTGTCTTTTTTCCTTTCAAGGATTGATGCGACGCGGAGGTTGACGTGGGGACCTTTGCTATCGCGGTGGGCTCGCTCGATGCGCTGTCGAGCGGGCTTCGGCGGCGGCGTGGGGTCCGGCGGATGGGGATGGGTGCGGCTCGTGGTTGGCGATCGATCTGCAGTTCGGCCACTTGTACGTTAAGGAGTCCAATTCGCGCCTGAAAGCGGACATCGAGTTATCCACAGGGCGTGATGCGAGGTCCTTGACCGGCGCCTTGTCCGGCAGTTACACTGCCCCGTGCGGCGCCGGATGGACGGTGCTCTCGGGCCGTGCCGGGCCGCGGCGATGGCGGCAAGCTTGTCGATGAGGAGTGCGTGGTCATGAGCGATGGCGTTCAGCAAGGCGTGGAAGCGGGCCGGATCCTGGTGGAGGTCACGTCGGCGGGTCTGGACGATGACTACGACGGGGAGGTGATGCGCGGCTTCGGCAGTCGGGTGAAGGACTTCTCCACCGCGGAGATCGCCGGAGCCCTGGCGGTGGTGCGAGTGCTGGCGGGCCAAACGCGGGCGATGGTGGCGGACATGCAGGCAGCGCCCGGGCATGACGACCTGTCCGGGGTTGAGGTGGAGTTCGGACTGAAGTTCAACAGCGAGCTTCAGGCCTATGTGGCCAAGGCCAGCGGGGAGGCCAGCATGACGATCAAGCTGAGCTGGGCACCAGAGAAGCGGTAGCGCTGCCATGGCCGAAGCCAGCGCAACGATCCTGATCGCCGAGGCCAAGCCCCAGGAGCCGGTTCTGGATCGGCTGCGAACGACTCCTGAGATCAAAGAGCTCCTTCAGCGGCTGCCGCCGAAAGGCTTCAGCGTGAAGGTTGGCCTGGCCCTGGCGCCCGGGGAAATTCAGGGACTGCTACGCGAGCACAAGCCAGACATCCTGCATTTCGCGGGCCATGGCGGGCCCGATGGAAGCCTGGTCGCAGAGACGGCGACGGGGTCGCCCGCGACGATTCCCATGGAGGCGCTGGCCGAGGAGCTGCGGCTGTATAACCGAGACCACCAGGACCGACTGCGGCTGGTGGTGCTCAATGCCTGCTACAGCGCGAAACAGGCGACGGAGCTGACGCGCTTTGTGAGCTGCGTGATCGGGGCCACGGCCGCGATTGCCGACCGCAGCGCCAAGGCCTTCGCCCTGGAGTTCTTCTCGGCGCTTGGCGACGAAGGGAACGTGGATGCCGCCTTCCAGCATGGATGCGCGCAGGTGGACGAACTCAAGCTGCCGCCCGTGCGCAAAAGGCTCGTGTTGGCATCGCGGGCGGGCGTCGATCCAGCGGACATCCGCTTTCGCGCTAGCATCAGCCCCTTGCACCTGGATTACCTGCGAGCGTGGTTCGGTGAGACTTGGGCCACGGTGTCCTTGGCGGACCTGAGCGAGCATGACGAGCGTGTGCGCTTGGTGGACATCTACGTGCCGCTGCCGGTGGACTTCAGGATCAGCGTGCAATGGGCCGACGACGGCACCATTGCTGACTGGTGGGAAGCAATCGAGCATCGGGCTGGGAAGACGGCACCCGCGCCAGAGGTTCAGGATGACGCAGCGTTGGAATTGCGCAAGGAACGCGGCTGGCCCAGCCTTCGGGTCTTGGCGGAAGGGATGCGGCCCGTCCTCCAGCACTTCCAAGCGAAAGCGCAGCTGCGCGGCACTGCTCCGACTGCAACCAAGGGTGCGCCGAGCGGTCAGGAAGACGCCGAATCTACGATCACCATGGAGGCCCACGACGCCGCCAGCGTGCAGCCACGGTTCGTGCTAATCGGCGACCCCGGCAGCGGCAAGACAAGCTTCCTGCGGCATTTGGCCCTATGCCACGCGGGGGAACTTCGTCGTCGCGCCGGCGACGATGACGTACCCGAGTTCGCCAGTGTGGCAGCGCTGCGCGACTGGCTGCTCGGACCCCTCACGCCGCTGTACGTGGAACTGCACGACCTCGTCAGCAAGGCACTTCCCGATCCAACGACGAAGGCTTCGGTCAACATCTTCTTGGACTACGTCGCCAGCCATCTGCACGGTGGACGCCACAAGGCCTTCCTCCCCGAACTGGACACCCTGCTCAGGAGCGGCCAGGTCTTGATCGTGCTTGATGGCTTGGACGAGGTCCCAGATGGAGCGTCTGCGGATCGCCGGAAGCAGATGCAGGACATGGTGGCTGCACTGCACCGGGAATTCGGTCGATCGCGGATCATCGTCACCAGCCGGCCATATGCCTACCGCGAAGGGGAATGGTCGCTGGCCGGCTTTGGTCGTGCGGAACTGCGGCACCTCTCTACCAATCGCCTCTCCGAACTGGCCACGGCGCTGTTCGGATGCGTTCGGCGAGGGCATTCGTTGGAAGATGCCCCGGCGGAGGCAGGTCGCTTCATCGAGGCCATCAAGCAGGGCGACATCCCCCATGACATGCGTGGCACGCCGCTGTTCTTCACCTTGCTCGCCGCGCTTTGGCTCCACGCCCCGGACGGCACTGCCCCGACCCTGCCGGCCACCAAGGGTGAGCTGTACCGGCAGTCGGTGGATCTCCTGCTGACCAAGTGGACTCGAAACCGGCCGCAGGCCGCATCGGTCGCCAAGCGGCTTGGCTGCGATTCGGAACAACTGCGAACCCTGCTGGAGATTGTAGCCCGTACTGTCCATGCCGATGCGACAGCCACGGGCGAAGCCGTAGTCTTCCCGCGGAAGGTCTTGCTCGACGCTCTGTTCCAAGTCAACGGAGACGCGCCACCACGGGGCGTCTTGGACTACCTGGAGCGTCAGGCTGGGATTCTGATCTCCCCAAAGAAGGACCACTTCCGATTCGTCCATTGGTCCTTCCAGGAGTACCTGGCGGCTTGCGGCTTGTTGCCACGGACCGGGAGCCATCCAACACCGCCGGGAGAGGCCGAAGATGAGCATCGCGTGTTCCCCTCCCAGTTGGTCCAGAAGGTCATGGACGCGGCGGAACTGTGGTCCAACGTCGCGCACCTGGCTGCTGACGAGTTGATTCGACGAGAACATTCCGACGAACTGGTCGGTCTGATCACTGCTCTCATCGACCCGGTCGTTACCTCAGGGTCACACGCTCGTTCCGCCATGCTGGCGCTAACGATCTGCGACAAGGCCGGACTGATTCGCAAGCCCGTAGACAGGTTCGATCGGCAGATCGGCTTCCTGAACCACCTTCAGGAAGCGGCACTCTGTGCCGTCACTGATCTATCCCTCATCCCCGCCGAGCGCGCCGAAGCCGGCCGCCACCTCGCTACACTCGGCGATCTGCGCCCGGGCGTGGGGCTGGGGACGGCAGGACTGCCGGCGTTCGACTGGTGCACAGTGCTACCGGGAACTGTGATTGTCGAGGATGGGATCGGGGAGTCCACGGTAGACCAGGGCTTCCGCATCTCGCGCTACCAGGTGACCTATGCCCAGTACAAGGCTTTTGTTGATGCGGAGGACGGGTATGACAACCCGCATTGGCGCCGGTTGACACCAGCCTTGCATGAGCTTCAGGCTGAATCGGGCAAGCAGGAGTGGCCGAGCACCAACCACCCGGCGGAGAACGTGAGCTGGTACGACGCCATGGCCTTCTGCCGCTGGGTCACCCACCGACTGCAAGAGGCTGACGATCCGGACCTTGCCGGTGGCCTTGAGATCCGCCTGCCCACGGAGGCGGAGTGGCAGTTGGCGGCGGGTGGGCCGGAGACGAAGACGTATCCGTGGGGACCGGACTACGAGGTCGGCCGCGCCAACGTCGACGAGAGCCGTCTGGACAGTGGAACCTACTTGAGGCGAACAACTGCTGTCGGAATCTACCCTAACGGTAAGGCAGACTGCGGGGCATGGGATATGGCCGGCAACATCTGGGAGTGGACGTTGAGCGATAGAGAAGGCGAACATAACGTGTTGACCGACGCCCGGCCGCGGGTGTTGCGGGGCGGGTCGTGGTACTTCTTTCCCGACTATGCGCGCGCTTCGTACCGCTTCAGCGCTCACCCGGGCAACCGTGACAGGAACTTTGGGTTTCGGGTGGTATTGGCTGCCCCTGTTCCTTGACTCTGAGCCTCTGGGACTCAGGTCACTGGGGCTCTGAGTGCTCTGCCTCTGGTGCGCGCGAAGTGCGCGGTGTGGCTGTGGTCGGTGTGGTCTAGGTGTTGAACGTTGAGAGCGCCTTTGTCATCGACTTCGCGGAGGTTGCGGTCGTGGTCGTGCCCCTCCACCGGCGCGAAGCGCCGCGCCATTAAAGCGGTGAAGCAAAGCTCGCCGCCGCCGCCGCTCGTGATATCATTCTCCCCGCTTGGCGCCTCCCGGCGCCAGGCCAGGCGCCCTGGGACCGGCCGCGGGTGTTGCGGGGCGGGTCGTGGAACAACAATCCCGACAATGCGCGCGCTTCGTACCGCAACAACAATCACCCGAACAACCGTAACAGGAACATTGGGTTTCGGGTGGTATTGGCTGCCCATGCTCCTCTGCCCCTTCTCTGGTCGGGCGCCTTCTGGCCCGACGACCTGCCCGAACGGCTTGCCGGCCGGGGGGTTCCAGGAATGCCCGGCGATCATGGTCGCGCGGGCCGAGGTGAAGGAGAGGAACAGCGCAGGTGCGTCTGGACCGAACGGCGCTTGTTGGCCGTCGGGCATACACAGAAACAGCGGCGCGCCCTGGATTCGCTCCCGGCGCGCCGCGCCCGTTTCAGCGGCCGGCGGTCTGGCGCTTCCAGCCGCCCAGGAGCCGCCCCACCTCGGCGACCATGGTGCTCACATGCTTGTACTGACCGTCGCTGAGCCAGTGCCATTGGTGGCTGAGGCGCAGGTACATGCGCAGTTTGTCCAGATGCGCGTCGGCTGCTTCCAGATGGCGCAGACGGGAAGGGCCGCTGCGGGCGTTGGCCAGGTGCAACGATTCGACAAGGTCCAGCACCGCGGCCTGCAGGCGCTGGGTAACGGTGAAGCGTTGTTCCTTGGGGAACTTGTCGCTCTTCGGCAGCAGCCATGCCAGCAGGTCGAAGCTGCGGGTGAAAATCACCATCTGGTCGGCGACGGCGTCGTCTGACATGTCGGACTCCCTCTGGAACAGGGTGACGGATTGGGAGAACCTGCTGCTGGCTTATCGCAAGGCCGCGGTTGGCAAGCGCGGGCGCTGGGCGGCCGCGCACTTCGAGCATCGGCTCGCCGACAGGCTGCTCGGTCTGCAGTCCGAGCTGTTGGACGGCAGCTACCGGCCTGGCGGCTACCGCCACTTCATGATACGTGAGCCCAAGCGCCGTAAGATCAGCGCCGCCCCCTTCGGCGACCGCGTGGTGCACCATGCCTTGTGCAACGTGATCGAGCCGCTGTTCGAAGCGCGCTTCCATCCACACAGCTACGCCAACCGCACCGGCAAGGGCACGCACGCCGCGGTGGACCGCCTGCAGACCTTGGCCCGCCGGTACCGCTACGTGTTGCGCATGGACATCCGCCAACACTTCGCCTCCTTGGATCATGCGGTGCTGCGGGCGGAGTTGGCGCCGGTGATCGCCGACGACCGCGTCATGGGGCTGGTGGATGTGATTCTGGCGGGCGGCGCCGGCGTGTTGGCGGACCAGTACGACATGGTCTACTTCAACGGCGACGACCTGCTGGCGGCGGAGCGGCCGCGGGGCCTGCCCATCGGCAACCTGACCTCGCAGTTCTGGTCCAACTGCTACCTGAACCCCTTCGACTGGTTCGTCGCCCGCGAACTGGGCTGCAAAGCCTACCTGCGTTACGTGGACGACTTCGCGCTATTTGCCGACCGCCCCGCGAAGCTATGGGAGTGGCAACGCCACATCGTCGAGCGCCTGGCCGCCCTGCGGCTTGCGGCCCATCCAGTGGTCCAGGTGATGCCTGTGACCCAAGGCATTCCCTGGCTGGGCTTCGTGGTGTTCCCCACGCATCGCCGCCTCAAGCGCCGCAACGTCATCAACTTCCGCCAGCGCCTCAGTGGCCGCCTGGACGATTACCAGGCCGGCCGCATCAGCTTCGCCGAACTGGACGCCAGCGTCAAGGGCTGGGTCAACCACGTGCGCTACGCGGACACGTGGGGGCTGCGGCGGCATGTGTTCGGCAGCATGGCACCGATTCGTGGACCGGGACGGGGGCGGTCGATCCAATCTGGGTCCGCATCTACGCCCTCGGCGCCATAGCCGGCGCTATAAGCTTCACCACGATGATGTAGACTGGCGCTTCGCGCCGAGGTGGGGAGGGACCACACCCACGGCCACACCGCGCGCTACGCGCGCACCAGAGGCAGAGCCCCCAGAGCCCCAGTAACCAAAGCCCCAGAGTCCCGAGTCATGGAACAGGGGCAGCCAATACCACCCGAAACCCAAAGAGCCTGAAACGGAGGTTCGGGTGATCGACGTCGCGGTACGAAGCGCGCGCACTGCCGGGATAGTCGAACCACGACCCGCCCCGCAACACCCGCGGCCGGTCATTGGTTATGTCTCCATGACTACCGTCACTGCGTTCGCTCAACGTCCACTCCCACACATTGCCAGACATGTCCAACGCCCCGCAATCGGCCTCGCCGTCGGGGTAAATGCCAACAGCGGTCGTCCGTTCAAGGTAGATCCCGCCGTCCAAACTGCTCTCGTCCACGTTGGCGCGGCCGACGTCGTAGTCACCTTCCCAAGGATACGCCTTCGCCTTCCGTCCACCAGCCGCCAGCTGCCATTCCGCCTCCGTGGGCAGGCGGATGACCTTGTCGTCCCTAAGCTCCAATAGCCCAGCTTGCCGGAGACAGGAGGTCGCCCAGCGGCAGAACGCCATTGCGTCGTACCAACTGTCGTACCAACTCACGTTTTCCGCCGGGTGGTTGGGGATCGGCCATTCTTGCTTCCCGGCTGCATCATCACGATGGGCCAGCCTCTCGGGCTCGTCCCACCAGCGCCGGTCAGCGTAGCCGTCGGGCGCAACAACGAATGCACGGTACTGGGCGTAGGTCACCGGATAGACAGCAATCCGGAACGGCTCGGCCGTCTCGCGCTCCCCGGTCGCAGTACCCTTTTTAGACCACAGGTCGCCGAAGTCTACCTTGCCGGGCGCAACAGCCGCCGACCATCGGAAGTCCGGCAACCCGTCGGCCCGCAGGGCCACCCCCGGCCGCGCGTCCGCCCCAAGCAGCCCCAGCACCCGCCAGGCCGCCGCCCGTCCGCGCGGATCCGACTCGGCGGACTTGCGCTGGGCCGCTTCGATCAATGCAGCCCGGGTCTCTGGTTCCAGGTCTGCATCAATGGTCAGTCCCTCACCATTGCGCAGAATCACGTCGAGGGCGACCGCCGGGCTGGCCGGAGCCAGCCAGCGGGCCACCCTGTTGGGGCCAAGGGCCCGCTCGGCCAGGAACTCGCCCAGGATTACGGTCGTTTCTCGCCAGGGGCCTGGGTCCCACCAGCCTTCGCCACTCCGGAAGAACCGGGCGGGGTCACGGTCCGAGTCCTCGGCGGCGTCCATCGCTTGCTGCAACACCTGCACTGCGAAGTACTCCTGCAGCAGCTGATGACTGAAGCGCACACCGTCGCCCGTCTCCACAAGGATACTGGCCTGCAGGGCATCGCGCAGCGGTCTGTCCGGTGGAGACATCACCTCCGTGCAGGCCGTAAGCATGGCCGGCAGGGCGAACAGCTTCTTGATGACAGTGGTCCCAAGGTTCTGCATTCCCCTGGCTACAGCCACCAAGCCGGCTTCAAGCTGCCAGTAGTACTCGGGAGTCCATGGGACCCCTCGACGCTGGGACTGGTCCGCCTCACGCTCCAGCAACTGAGTCACGAAGCGGTCGAACAACGCGACACGGTTGCCCGGAATCTGCCCATCCTCGCGGTAGATCTCGCAGATGACCCGCAGCAGAAAAGGATTGCGCGCGAGGGGGATGAGCCGGGCGCCATCATGCATGCTCAGCCATGCCTCGTCGGCATCGCCGCTGGTGTAGCTGGGAACCGCCCCCGGTTCCCAGAACCGCTCCGGCTCATGGTGCTCCACCACCGCGTTCCAGAACTTCAGCAGCAGCGGGCTCCCGCCCATCCGCTTCCACAACGCTGCCCCACGGCGCCCATCATCCGCGAACCGGGCTTGAATCACTTCATGGATGCGCGGTAGATCGAACTCGCGCAGGCTGATTTGCTCCAACTCCTTGATCTCCCGGAGATCATCGCGATAGTCGAGCACGCGGCAGGAAACATAGAAGCGGGACCACTTCCCCAGCTCCACTCGGACCTCCGGCACCAGCAGCCGGCCATCCTCCTTGCCTCCCTCACGGCGAGGCATTTCGTTGAGCGCGTCGCAGACCGGCACCAAGCGACGCTCCGCGAGCAGCCGGTCCACATGGGGTTCGAGATCTGCCGCGCATTGCCGGATGTAGTCATGCACGGTCTGTGGCCGATAGTCATCGTTGTCCATCACCGACAGACCCTGGAAGGACTGCAGGGGCACCCAGATGGGCACAGGCATCGTAGCGCGTGCCTGCGAATCTCCTTTATCCCAGGCGTCGATGAGGCAGAATACCAACCAGCTCATCGTCCATGTCTTGCCGCTTCCCGGTTCGCCGAGCACCACGCAGCGCTGAGTTTCCATGAGCTTGCGGCCCACGTCCTCCACGCGCTCCGGCTTTCCGTCATCTGTGCGCTGATGGTCACCTTCGACCCTGCCGATGCGCTGCCGCATCTGAGCCAATTGTCCTGTGGGCCGCCCCACTGGCTGTGCTGATGTGCCAGCGATTGCCGAATCCATGCGGCTTTGCCGTCTCGTCCGGCTGCCCCGCTCCATACGTTCTCCGGCCAACGAGACGTACTCGCTGCGCAAGCGGTCAGCGAGATCGCCCTCGAAATCGTCGTAATAGGCCGCGAGCTTCTCGTTCAGATCCTCGTCGCTGTACGGCCGCAGCAGCTGGTCGATGAATGCCGCCTGCTTTGCGTGTCCGCGTACATCGTTCCGCAGTTTCCGAAGCAGCGACACCCGCGCCGGGTAGCCCGTAGCCTCCAAGGTGCCCCGTTCCTCCAGGACCCGTACCAGTTCCTTGGCGAAGTCCTCTGGGACGGCGTCCATGTGCAGCTTGCCACGGCATTCCTCAAGAATGCCGCAGTCGTCGAGGAAGTTCTCGCGCGGCAAGCCAACCGTCAACTCGCTGCGGGCAGCGAGGATGCGAACCATCTCATCGCGATCCACTGGGCTCAGCCCGACCGTCACCATTCCAGCGCCCCAGCCCTCTCAGCCCGCCGCCAACAACACAGCGTCCGCATCCGCCCCCGGCCGCACCAGCAGCTGGGGGATGGCCGCCATCCGCTCTGGGTCCGCCGACCCCGACGCCATCTCGTTGCGCGCCAGGTCGAAGCAGGTCTGTACCGACCGACCAAAGCCCAAGCCACGATAGAAGCCCGCCGCGAATCGCAGCGCCGCCGCATCCGGCACGGGCCGGTTCATGCCCACCACAAAGTCCACATGCCGCCCGATGGCCTGCGCCTGCGCCTCGGACCAGCAGGCGTTCAGCAGCACCAGGCGCAGATCGCCGCTCAGGATGCCGAACAACTCCGCCACCACGTCCGTGCCCATCGCCAGGGGCCGCCCATCCTCGACTTCGAAGACCAGCTCGCCGCCCCGCTCGCCATGCCCGGAAAAGTGCAGCATCTGCGGCCGATGCTCCAGCATGGTCAGGCTCAGGTCCTTGTAACGCGTGGCATGCAACTGCTGCAACTGCACAGCCTTGCCCCGCGGCGATTCACGCAACCGCTCTGAGATCGTTCGAGCCTCGGCCCCCAGGCGCAGTGGCTCGGCGTCTCGAACGACAGGGTTGGCCGCCAGGAAGAGTACCGTGAACGGGCGAAGCTCCGGCGCGGCCACCTCCCCCGCGGCGCCCAGCTTTGCGGGTGGCGGTTCATCGGCCACCAGCCGATCGACCAAGTCCCGCTCGAGCGCGTGGCCGCGGGCCCGGTGGCGCAAGGTCCGAAGCAACATCGCCAACGCGGTGCTGCCCGTGGCCTGTACCACGCCCCGGTCCTCGACCGCCCGCACCAACTCCCAAGCAAAGGCTTCCGTGGCCTCATCCATATGGAGACTGGCCGCCAGTTCGTACAAGCCGGCATCATCCAAGAAGTTCTGCCGCCCTAGGGCGCTCAGCAGCCCGCCGCGACGCACAAGCAGATCCACCAAGGCCTTGCGGTCATCGAACGATAGGGGCGCGGGCTTCATGCTGCCGATGGTATTCAATCGGACCGCAGTGGCAAGCCCGTGCCGAGCAGGGAGTCAAGGGACAGCAGAGCCCGTCTGTCCCGAAGGGCCATCTCAATAGCCGAGCCCAGGGCTGCTATGCCCCCCGGGGCGATCGATTCCGAGCCTCATCCCGAACTCCGAGCGTTCGGTCGCGCCATCCACCGGCTTTCTGATCCGCCCCTTGCGGTGGTGCCACGCAATCGACCATGGCACAGCGACCACGACCACACCGCGCGCTGCGCGCGCACCAGAGGCAGAGCATCCAGAGCCCCAGTAACCAGAGCCCCAGAGGCCCCGAGTCAAGGAACAGGGGCAGCCAATATCACCCGAAACCCAATGGCCCCGCCACGGTTGAGCGGGTGAAGGCCGCGGGCCGAAGCGCGCGCACTGACGGGATAGAAGAACCACGACCCGCCCCGCAACACCCGCGGCTGATCGTTGGTCATGTCGGAGTGACTTCCATTGCCGCCCTCGCTCAGCGTCCATTCCCAGACGTTTCCCGATAGGTCCAGCGCCCCGCAGGCGGCCTTGCCATTGGGGTAGATGCCCACGGCGGTTGTCTGCTCAAGGTAGGTCCCACCGTCCAACTTGCTCTCGTCGACGTTGGCGCGGCCCACCTGGTAGTCTGGTCCCCATGGATACTCCTGTGCCAGCGGTCCACCCGCCGCGAGTTGCCACTCGGCCTCCGTGGGCAGGCGAATCTCAAAGCCGTGTGCAAGATGAGAATCTCGGGCTTTGGAGAGTCGGTGCGTCACCCAACGACAAAAGGCCATCGCGTCATACCAGCTAACGTTCTCTGCCGGATGGTTGGCAATCGGCCAGGTTTGGCTGCCCGGCTTGTCTTGTCGCAGAGCCAGCTTGATCGGCTGCTCCCACCAACGACGATCCGCATAGCCTTCGTCAGTTGCCAGGAAGGACTGATACTGGGCGTAGGTCACCGGGTATAGGGCAAGGTGGAAGGGGCGCCCAACACGTCGCTCGCCGATGCCGTCATCAATCTTGACCGTACCTGGCTCAACCGTCGCCGACCAGGCAAAGTCCGGTAGCCCATCCGCCCGCAGGCCGACCCCCGGTCGTGGGTCGCCCAACTCGGCCAGCCGCCGGCCGGCCTCCGTTCGCTTCTTCGGTGACTGGTGCGGGTCCAGCATGATATCCAGTTGCGCCTGCTGCGCGGTGCTGGGTGTTCGGACGGGAGCCCGCTGATCCGCCGCAACAGCGCCAGGGGCGGCGGCACCGATGTTGCTGGCCGCCGGTATCGCCGCTTCCTTCTCCGCCGCTCGTCCAATATCTTGCGGGTCATCGTGGTAGTCCGGGTAGGCGCCTTGGAACTCCCGCCAGGCCTCCAAACCACGCGAACGGGTGACCGGCCGCCCGACCAAGGCGGCGATCAGCGCGTATTCCCGCTCCGCCTCTTCCCGCTGGCGACGGACATCAATCCGCGCCAACGCATCGTCCCGCAGCGACCCGAGGTTCAGGGTGCGCGATGTGAATCCCGCGGCGATCAGTGCGTCCAAGTGGAATAGCGCCTCTTCGTCGTTGTCGACATCGATCGCCGCGAGGGCCGCCTCCAAGGTCGGCTTCTTGTCCGGTAGCCCCGGCGGCACCGCGAGGCCATCCGGTCGGGACCGAGCTGCCGGCGGCGACGCCGCTTCCATCGGCGCCGCATCATCTCCCATCGGCATCTCGCGAATGAAGCCCACCAGCCGCTCCACCGCCGCCGTCCAATACTCCGCGGGGAAGGGCACCCCCTGTCGCCGCGTGACCGCGCGGATGTCTTCCGGCAGCTCTGCCGCGTCCGGCGGCGTCCGTCCATCCACCATGGCCAGCACCAGCGGCTTGCTCAAGGCCAGGGCCTCGGCGATCTCCCGCCGCACCCAATCGCCTGGGCGCTGGATGCGCTCGTCGAAGGTGTATTCCGACACCACCAGCACCACCACGTCGCTGCGATGCAGGCTGCTCAGGATGCTGCGTTCGAAGTCGTCTTCCTTGATGCCGTCCAGGTCAACAAAGACCTCCGCTCCCAGCCGCTGGCGCAGTTCATCCGCCAGGCTGCGGGTGAAGGCCCAGCTCTTGCGGCGGTAGCTGAGGAAGATCCGCAGCGGACGCTCCGCGGCAGTCTCGCCTGCGATTGCATCGACCGGAACATCGGCAGACGCACTCGCCGGTCGGTACGGCGCCAACAGGCCGTCGAGGAATGCGGCCTCCTCGTGGTGCCCGCGCACCGTTTCCCGCAGTTCCCTCAGGAGCCCAACGAGCGCCGGCTGCCGCGTGCTCTCCAAGTCTCCTCGCTGCTCCAGCTCCCGGATCAGCTGGCCCGCGAAGGCATCCGCCCCAACTTCCAGGCTCAGCTTACCCACCACGCCCACGTCATCCGCCAGCAGGCCGGCGTTGTCCAGCAGGTTGAGGCGATCCAGCTTGCCGTCAACCGCTCCGAACCGAACGATCAGGCTCTTCAGCCGCCGCCGGGCAGCCGCATCCAACGCCACTTCAGCCATCGTCGCGCCTGGTCTTCATCGGGGCATTATCCCGTCGCCGGCCCATGCGCGCAAGCTCGACCCGAGGGACACCGCATCCGCCTTGGCCTCTTCGCTAGATTCAAGCGGAGGGCGGCCACCCCGGGGCCGCCCTCCTGCTTCCTCCTATCGGACTGTCTGGTCGATCAGCCCCTGTCCGCGGCTGATCAGGGCAGCGGCCAACTCCAGGGGATCCTCGGGATGCGCGGCGTCCCAGAGGGCCTTGTAGTCCTCGGGGAGGCACTTGATGGCGTCCCACGCCAACGGGACGCCGTCCAAGCAAGCACTAGACACCGTCAAATCCTCCACTTGACGGCGTCAAACGCATCACTTGACACCGTCAAAGCCAGCTCCCCCCGCCGTCGGACCCGCGAAGCGCCCGCAAGCCGCCGATTCGGCCGCGTTCGAGCACCGCCACAGAGGTCGATGCGTCCTTTGGCCGGAGTCGTGGTCGGTCCAGTGGAGGAGGCACGAACAGGATAGAGAGGCGCGGCTCAGCGCCCGTCGCAGCGCAGCGGGTACGGATGCTCCAAGATCGTGCAACCCGTTGTGCGCTCCGCCCGCAACCATCACGGTGAGTGCGCGCAAGTTGAGCGCTCGCTCCCAGCGGTCAGAGCGCCAGCTTGTTCGAGGCGTCGAGGGCCGCGATCTTGTAGCATTCGGCCAGCGTGGGGTAGTTGAAGACGGTCTCCAGGAAGTAGTCCAGGGTACCCCCGAGCGCCAGGACAGCCTGGCCGATGTGGATGAGTTCGGTGGCGCCGGTACCGATGGCGTGCGCGCCGAGGAGCTTGCGCGTCTGCCGATGGAAGATCATCTTGAATAGGCCGCTGTCGTCGCCGACAATCTGGCCGCGGGCGATCTCGCGATAGCGCGCCAGGCCCACCTCGTAGGGCACGCGCTCGCTCGTCAACGTGTGCTCGGTGCTCCCGACCATCGACATCTCAGGGATGGCATAGATGCCGATGGGGAAGTGGGGCGCCATCGGGCGCGCTGGGACGTCGAAGGCAAAGCAGGACGCCAGCCGACCCTGCTCGCTGGACGTTGCCGCCAGGCTGGGGAAGCCGATGACATCGCCGGCGGCCATGATGTGCGGCACTGCCGTGCGGTACGTGTCGTCCACGGCGATGCGGCCGCGGTTGTCGGCCGTCAGGCCGGCATTGGCCAGCATGAGCCCATCGGTGGCTCCGCGCCGGCCCACAGAGAACAGGGCGACCTCGGAAACGATGCGCTTGCCCGACTCCAGCTCGATGACGGCTCTCCTGTGCGGCTCAGTGACAACGCTGATGGACGTGACCGCCTCGCCCAGACGGAAGGTGACGCGGCGCTTGCGCATCTGGTGGATCAGCTCGTCGACGATCTCATGGTCCATGAACTCGAGCGGCCGACTGCGCTGGTCGATCAGGGTGACATCGAGGCCGATCTGGGCAAACATCGACGCGTACTCGATACCGATGACGCCCGCCCCGATCACGGTCAGGCTGCGCGGCAGCTGCTGCAGGCGCATGACGTCGTCGCTCAGCAAGATGGTCTCGCCATCGGGCTGCACCCAAGGCGGCGGCGTCGGCTGGGTGCCGCAAGCCACCAGCACGTGGGCCGCGCTGACGCGGCGGGTGTTGTCGGCCGCGCGGATCTCGATGGTGTGCGGATCCACGAAGGAGGCATCGCCGTAGAGGGTCGCGATATCGTTGCGATGCAACTGGTGTTCCACCACCGCCTGCTCGCGACACACGACATCGTTGACCCGCTCCAGCAGGGCCGCCGCCGTCGGCCGCTGGGCGGTGACCGGCGACGCGCCGTTGTGTTGGCGGTGATGGATGCCGAGGATCGCCTCGCGCAGGGTCTTGCTGGGAATGGTCCCGGTCTGGAGGCACCCCCCGCCCATCGCCTTGCTGCGCTCGACCACTGCGACGCGCTTGCCGATCTTGGCGGCCTGCACCGCGGCTCGCTGGCCGGCCGGACCGCTGCCGATGCACACGAGGTCGAAGTCGTAGACGGGCTGGGTCATGGCTTCCTTCTTCCGCCGGCGTTGAATGCCGGCCGGTGGACCATCGGACCGATACCACGTCGCCGGCCCTGCATCGATGAACAATGAAGGGGCGACGCTAAGGGCTTGCGAAGTCCGTGCTAAGGATTGCACGTCGGCCTCCCGGCGCGCGTCGATGGTCAGCGGACTGACCGCGATTCTTTAGCTGGTAGGCCATGAGCCGGTAGTGGAAGGGGCGTTGAAGCCCGACAAGGCGATCGTCGACGAGTGGGGCCAGAGGGTCAGGGTGCCGACTGGCGCAAGGATCGCCGACTCGCGCAGCACCGGACCCGGTCCCGCGCAGCTCCGGACCTGGTCCCGTCCTCCTCCGGACCCGGTCCGGCGCACCACCGGACCCGGTCCCGTCCTCCTCCGCACCCGGTCCCGTTTCAACCGGACCCGGTCCCGTGCCCTCGCGGACGACGTCCTACCCCGCGACCGCCGCCGAAATGCCCCAGGTCCGCGCTCCGCTCGCGCCAAGGGTTGACCGGCTTGGGAACATCATGGACCCGATCACCGGCCTCTCAGGTAGCAACACCTGGGGCGGCCTGGGCCGCGCAGCGGACCGTATGCTGCCACCGGTTGTCAGCCGCAGGGTGCGTCCATTCAGGCCACGTTGGCATACACCCCGGCATTACGCTCCGGGTAGCTCTCGTAGACATGCTCGAAGACCGCGGCGCATTTCTGGCGGTACAGCTCCGGCTCGTAGGTCCGCGGCAAGCCGGCGTCGAGGGTGTCCTCGATGGCCAGGCGCAGCGCGGCGCGCGCCGCGGCCTTCTGCCGCCAGTTGAGCACCAGCAGCTCCTTGAGTCGCGTCAGCAGGTCGTGGGCCACCTTCTTGACCTCGGCGCGCTCGTCCGTGGTCAGCTCGGGCGCGGGCCGGGTGAGGATGTCGAAGATGACCAACTCTTCCTCGCTCAGGTGCTCACGGACGTGGCGCTGCTGCTCGTCATCCAGGCTGTTGGAGAGGTCGAGGAGATCCTCGAACAGTTGCTCGATGCTGCGGCTGCCGGCGTTGTAGTTCTCGATCAGCGCCTCGAACTTCTCGGCGAAGTCCACGCGGGTGCGGTTGAGGCGGACGAGCTTGTCCAGCTTGACGCGGATCGCGGCCTTGAGGGCCTCGAGGTCGGTGTTCTTGTGCTGCGATTGCTTGAAGCGCTGCGCGAGGGCTTCGAAGTTGATCTTGGAGAGGTCGATGGGCGGTAGACGTTCGTCGTCGATCCTCAGGCCGGTGATGGACGTGTCCAGGAGCCCGGAGATCTGCGCCATGATGGTCGAGATATCCGGCGGGTTGGGGCTGAGCATGAGCCGGATGGCGGCGGCCAGCGTCATGATGCCCGCCACGCGCTGGGCGAACTCGAGCGCCGCCGGGTCGGGCTTGACGGCGTTGTAGAGGGTGCCTACCAGCTGCTCGTGGCCAAAGAAGTCGCCCCGCAGCGATTCTGGGGCGATCAGGGCGTTGATGGCGCCCTCCACCGCCTGCAGCCGCGCCAAGTCGCCGACCGGCAGCGCCTCGATGGCCACCAGATCCACCCCGTGGCCGGCGCAGAAGGCGGTGGCGGCTTCGACGGCTTCCCGCAGATCGGCGACGAGCTGCGCCTTGTCCGCGACCGGATTCGCGCCGCCCTTGCCTGCACCGTAGATGGCCAGCGCCTGCTCCAGCGAGGCGAACACGTTGGCGTAGTCCACGATCATGCCGCTGTGCTTGCCCGGAAACACCCGGTTGGCGCGGGCGATGGTCTGCATCAGGGAGTGGTTGCGCATGGGCTTGTCGAGGTAGATGGTCGAGCAGCTCGGCGCGTCGAAGCCGGTGAGCCACATGGCGCAGACGAAGACCAGGCGCAGGGGGTCGTCCACGTCCTTGAACCGCTCGTCGAGGCCGGGCTGCGAGGTGATCATGCGCCGGCGGTGGGGCTCGATGTCCAGCCCAAGCCGTTTCATCTGCTCGATCTCGTTCTGCCCCGGCGAGACGATGAGAGCCATGTCGGTGGTCGTCAGCACCGCCAGGCGGGCCTGCAGCTCGGCCTCGCGGGTCGCGCGCCGCACCTGTTCCGGCGGCGTCAGGGCGGCGGGGATCTGGTAGCCCAGCTGGCCCAGCTCCTTTTGCACCCGCTCGGTCTCGGCCGCCCAGTGGGCCCGCACCTTGTCGTGCATCTTCAGCGCGGTGGCCTTGTCGATGGACACCACCATGGCCTTGCCGACGAAGCCGCGCCCCAAAAAGTGCCGCACGATGTCCTCGGCCACCGTCTCTAGCCGGTCGTCGCGGGTGATCAGGTGGTACTGGCTGCCCAGCACCTGCTCCAGCTTGGCCTCCTGCGCGTCGTCGAGGCTCGCGTCCTCGATCAGGCGGTAGAGGTCGTCGTTGAGGTTGGGGTTGACCAGCTGCAGCTCCGGCGTGCGGTTCTCGTAGAACAGCGGCACGGTCGCGCCGTCCTCCACCGACTGCTGGAAGTCGTAGATCGACACGTAATCGCCGAAGACCTCCCGCGTGCGCTCCTCGCCGGCGATGAGCGGCGTGCCGGTGAAGGCCAGGAAGGTGGCCTTGGGCATGGCGGCGCGCATGTTGAGCGCCAGGGTGTCGTACTGGCTGCGGTGGGCCTCGTCGGTGAGGACGATGACGTCGGCGCGGTCGGTCAGCGCCTCGGGCGTCTGGAACTTGTGGATCAGGGTGAAGACGTAGCGATGGTTGCCGCGGAGGAGCTCGCGCAGATGCGCGCCGCTCTGGGCATGGCATTGATCGCCCTCGGTGTCGGACACGGCGCCCACGGTCTTGAAGGTCTTGGCGATCTGGTCGTCCAGCTCGACGCGGTCGGTGACCACGACGAAGGTCCAGTTGCCGGGGAGCCTTCGCAGCACCTTCTGGGCGAAGAAGACCATCGAGAAGCTCTTGCCCGAGCCTTGGGTCTGCCAGAACACGCCGCCCCGCCCGTGGCCCAGCTGGCGGGCCTCGAGCATGGAGGCGATGGCGTTGTTGACCCCCAGCACCTGGTGGTTCTGGCCGAGCACCTTGACCAGCCCGGCCTTGTGCTCGGAGTAGAGGGTGAAGTTCTCGGCGAGGTCGAGCAGCCGGCCGGGGTCGCAGGTGCCGCGCAGCATCACCTCCAGCGACACGCGGCGCGGTTCGTCCTCGCGCTCGATGCGCTTCCACTCGAAGAAGCGGCCCCAGTCGGCGGTGAGCGAGCCGACGCGGCTGTCGGTGCCGTTGCTGGCGATGAGCAGGGCGTTGAACCAGAAGAGCTGCGGGATCTCGCGCTTGTAATGGGTGATGTTGTCGTCGAAGGCGGCGCGCGCGGGCACGCCGGGCTTCTTCAGCTCTACCACCACCCAGGGCAGGCCGTTGACGAAGCCGACGAGATCGGGCCGGCAGGTGTACAGGTTGCCGACGACGCTGAGCTGGCTGACGAGCAGGAAGTCGTTTCGCTCGGGCTGCGCCCAGTCGACGACGCGCAGGCGCTCGGTCTTCTGGCCGCCCTGCTCGCGGTCGGGCACGGAGACGGAGATGCCGTCCTTGAGCAGCCGGTAGATCTCGCGGTTGGCGGCCTCGAGGCTCATGGCCGACCGGTCGCGGGTGATGATGTCGACGGCGGTGTCGATGGCCTCGGGCGGCAAGGCGGGGTTGAAGCGGCCCAGCGCGGCGCGCAGGCGATCCACCAGCACGACCTCGCCCTTGGTCTCGCGGCCGAGGGTGCCGCCGGGACCGAAGCGCTCCTCCATCGCCGACACGGTCTGCCAGCCGAGCTCGGCGAACAGCCCGATGGCGGGCTGCTCGACGAGCTGGTCTTCGGTGTAGGGGTGGGCGGTCATTCGTCGTCCATGGCGATGTCATCGGCGAGTGCCTGCTCGATGGCCTCGATGCTGGGCAGGCTGGATTGCAGGTCGGCGGGCAGGGCCTCGACCAACTGGTACTCGGCCACCCCGATGGGCTTGCTGAGGTCGCGCAGAGCATACTCGGCCACCACCTTGTTGCGGCTCTTGCACAGGAGCAGGCCGATGGTGGGCGCGTCGTGCTCGGCCCTCATCTGCGCGTCAACCGCGGATAGGTAGAAGTTGAGTTGACCGGCATGTTCCGGCTTGAAGGCCCCGGCCTTCAGCTCGACCACGACGAAGCAGCGCAGCTTCAGGTGGTAGAAGAGCAGGTCGATGAAGAAGTCATCGCCGCCGACCTCGAGATGCACCTGCCGGCCGACGAAGGCGAAGCCGGCGCCGAGTTCCAGCAGGAAGCGGGTGATATGCTGGATGATGGCGTCTTCCAGCGCCCGTTCTTGGGCTTCTTCGCCGAGGCCGAGGAAGTCGAGCCGGTAGGGGTCCTTGAGCGATTCCCGCGCGAGGTCCGACATCGGCGCAGGCAAGCGCTGGGAGAAGTTGGTGACGGCTTGCCCGCTGCGCTCGCGCAGACGGGTTTCGATCTGGATCACCAGCACGTTGCGCGACCAGCCGTGCTCGATGGCCTTGGCGGCATACCAGCGACGTTCCTCGGTATTGTTCAGCTTGTCCAGCAATGCGAGCTGGTGGTACCAAGGCAATTGTGCAAGCACCCCTTGCACAAAGTCCATCTCCGGCCAGGCTTCGGCGAAGGCACGCATGTACTTGAGGTTGCGCGGCGAGAAACCCTTCATGTCCGGGAAGGCACTGCGCAGATCCTGCGCCAACCGCTCGATCACCTTTGCGCCCCAGCCCTCCATCCCCTGCCGGGCGAGGATGTCGCGGCCGATCTGCCAGTAGAGCAGCACCAGCTCGCGGTTGACGGCCAGCGTCGCTTGCTGCTGGGCAGCGTGGATGCGGGCCTTCAGCTCGGCCAGCCAGGCGGCGTAGTCGGCGGGAAGGGGGACGATGTCAGGCATGCGTCAGGGGCTCCCGATCAAGCTGGTCATCGGTGAAGGCGTGGGTGGTCATGGTTGCTCGCGCGGCGTCATTGCCGATGTATTGCCGATAAAGTGCCGATAACTCTCCGCCACCGCGAGCGATGGCGGGGGTGAGCGTGTAGTGGGGCTGCCAGATGGGCGGTGGCGTGGTCATTGATCATGCAGCCTCTACCTCGATATGGCCGGAGAGGAGTCGGGGCAGCAGGAGGTCGCGGGTGCGGCGGAGGTTTTGGATTTGGCGTTGGAGCGTGTGAATCTCCTCGGCCGTCGAAATTGTCACGTCGCCGAACTTCTCCAACAGCGGGGAAGTCGGAACGAGCAGTGCAGATCTCTCAAATGTTGCAGCGGTGACGGCAGGGTATGCTGAGCCAGTAGCGTTGTTCGTAAGGAAGTCGACGAACTCATCCGTGGTTGTGGCGCAATAGAGGAAGGTGAATGGAACTTTCGTTGGCGTGAGAACGGCAAAGCCGGTAGAGGCTATGGTGTCTGGATCAGGGTTCATGACCTGAGCGTGCGACCGCCGATTCGGACGAACGCATGACCAGAGCACGTCACCATGTTGAATAATGCGACGTGCACGACCGGGCGCATCGGCAAGGGCATACGTTGTTATGCTGTCAATTCGCCCTGGGCTGACGGAGGAAATGTCGATGTAGTGGAGTTCCCGAGGTGCGGTACGGGCATTGATCTGTGCACGGTTCACATCCGCCACTTGGCCAAGTCCCTTCACCTCCCACCCCTCCGGTATCTCCCCGAGCGGCGAGGAGACGCGCGGGTGGTTCTCGTGGCCGGGGAAGCGGAAGTGGACGAACCACTCGCGGTAGAGGGCGCGGGCCATCGCCTCCAGAATCCGGATGCGCCGCTGGCTGTTCTCGATCAGCTCGTCGTAGGCCGACAGGATGCCGGCGATGCGGCGTTGGATCGGGAGCGGAGGAAAATCAACTTCGACCTTTGCCAGCTTTTCCCCCGGCAGATGTTTGATGGTCGCGCCCGTGAAGTACTGATCGAAGCCTCTCGAGTGGCCTATATGCAGGAGGGTGTAGAAGAGGAAGCGATAATCCAGTAGCTCCTTTGGCCTGATTCTGTGGAGAGCTTTCTGGATCTTCATTCCGGGAAGTTGATCTCTCCATATGGCGCAACGGCCTGGCTCGCCACCTTCACACATAACGATATCGCCGAACCTCAGGCCGTAGCGATCCATTTCTTTGGGCTCGAACCTCATGGTTCGCAGGTCGTCTAGTGCGAATTCCCCCAACGGACGTTTACGTTTGCTAGGTAGGGAAACGGTTCCCCACGGTTCTTGTTCTGGTCAAGCATCTTGCCCAAGCAGAGGTCTGCCACCGCTCCTAAGGGCTGACGCTCCCAATTCACCGTCTTCATTCGCTCAGAATCCCCGCCACATTCGCGGCGATCGTCTGCTCCAGCCCCCTTGCCTGCACGTTCAGCGCTTCCAGCTCCTCGTTCAGCGCTTCGAGCTGCGCCTTGAAGTCCTCGTCGCTCACCGCCTCGCCTGGCGCGACGCCCACGTAGCGTCCGGGATTCAAGGACCAGCCCTGCGCCTCGATTTCCTGGAGCGCGGCGACGCGGCAGAGACCGGGCACGTCGGCGTAATGGAGCGTCTTGCCGAAGACTTCCAGAAGCTTGGCATGGGTCTCGCTGCCGCCGACCGTGAGGTCGAGGCCTTCGCCGCGGTAGAGGCGCACGACGTTGGCGAGGAAGCCGATCTGCGCCGCCGTCCATTCGCGGTGGGCGCGGTCCACCTGCCGGTAGACGTGGCGGGCGTCGATGAAGAGCACGGTGTCGGCGCGCGGCGTCTGCGCCTTTCCTTTGTCCAGGAACCACAGCGTACAGGGCAGCGTCACCGTGTAGAACATGTTGGGGCCGACGGCGACCATCACATCCACCGCACGGCTCTCGATCAGCTTCTGCCGGATCTCCTGCTCCGAGGAGCGGGCGTCGGAGGCCGAGTTGGCCATGACGAAGCCCGCGCGGCCCTTGGCATTAAGCGCCGAGTGGAAGAGCTGGATCCAGAGGTAGTTGGCGTTGTCCGTGCGCGGCAGGCCGAAGGCGTAGCGGCGGCCGGGGCCGACCATGTCCTTCAGCCGCTCCTTGTCCACCGCGTTGACGTTGAACGGCGGGTTGGCGAGCACGAAGTCGAACTGGCCCGTGGCGTTATGCGGGTCGTCGTAGTAGCTGTTGACGTTGCCGCCATGGCGAATGTCGCCCTCCAGCCCGTGCACCGCCAGGTTGAGGCGGCACAGGCGGCCGGTCTCGTCCGTCTTCTCCACGCCGCAGATGGCCAGCTCGGCGGCCGGGTTCCGCTGATGCTCGGCCACGAAGCGCGCCGACTGCACGAACATGCCGCCGGAGCCGCAGGCCGGGTCCAGGATGCGGCCGTGGAAGGGCTCGATGATCTCCGCCAGCAGCCTGACGATGCTCGGCGGCGTGTAGAACTCGCCGCCCTTCTGGCCCTCCGTGCGGGCAAACTCCCCCAGGAAGTACTCGTAGATGCGCCCGAAGGCGTCGAAGTCCACTGAGGCCGGGATCTCGGAGACCTTCTTGAGCAACTCCTTCAGCAGCGTGCCCGTGAACAGGTTGTAGGTCTTGGGCAGCACGCCGGCCAGCTGCGAGTTGTCCTTCTCGATCTCGCGCATCGCAGCATTGATCTTGGCCCCGATGTCGGCCGCCTCGGGCAGCGTCAGCAAGTAGTCGTAGCGTGCCTCGGGAGCGAGGTAGAGTGTCCTTGCGGCATGGTAAGCCGCAGGTTCATCGACTCGGCTGCCGCGCCTCAAGGATCCACCGGCGTCTTCGAGCTTGGTGCGCTGGATGGCAAAACGCAGCTCGGCGAAGCGCAGGAAGATGAGGCCCAGGAGTGGACCGGAGTACTCCTGCGCCTTGAGCCCCGAGTTGGCGCGGAACTGGTCGGCCGTGTCCCACAGGCGCCGTTCGAGGGTGGCTGTGGCGGTGTCTTTCTCGGGGGTGGCGATCCAGCGCAAGAAGGGGCTCCTGGATGTTGGGGGCTAGCTAGCGTCGATGCTCAGGGACGCGCCGCAACCGGCGCGCCCCACTGGAGCGAAATGCCACACAGTGAGGGCACTCCTTGAATCATGCTCGCATTACCATCTCCGCCTCGACTGCATCCGCGTCGGCTTCAACATCGATACCTTCCTCCTGCTCTGCGCCCACATAAGCGCTCCTGCCGATGGCCTGCTCAATCAGGCCCAGCAATTGCTTCTGCCTGTCTGCAAGAAAGACGTCGAACTCATCACAGCGCAAGAGGTCGGGGGCGATCAGGTGCGAACGAAGATAGGCATACAGCCGTTCCCGCTCGATGGCCGGTGTCTGCCTATCTCCCTCTTCCAGTTTCGCCAGATACTCGGAGGGGGCCACGCCCCCGATGATCCGATTGGTGCGAAACGACAACGGTGTCTTGTTGATGATTGAATCATACACGGCAGGCTTGATGCCCTGCTTCTTGCACCAGTCTTGCGGAAATATGTGGTGGATGTCCACGTTCTCACCAAAGAACACAGTATGGTCGAACTTCTGGCCAGAGCGAAAGTCCTGTGCACCTTCCTTCATCAGGAGCGCATTCACGCCCTTGTAGGCGGCGGACAGCCGCATTCGCATGGTCTTGAGGCGGTCAGCGCGAAATAACGTCTCGCTCACCGTAGTCGGCTCCGGACCGCCCTTCAGCCAGACCGGAACTTCCATGAAGTCTTTGGCAATCCGCGTTTCCACCGCTGAACCATACAGCTCGCCAAACACTCCGTTCCAGTACCAGCGCACCAGCTTGGCGCGATTGGCCTCGTGTTCCCAAGCGTCGCCGATGTCGGCGATGATTGCGGCCAACGGCACGATCTGCGATTGGTAGGGTAGATCAAAAATACGGTAGATGTGCAGCATGTGCAGAAACTTCGCTGCTTGTACAAAGCCATGCTCGACCTGCTTCTCGAACTGCTTGTAGCCAGCAAGCGGCAAATTCAATAGGGCCTGCCGGTTACCAGTAACGGCGGGCAGTTCCTTGCCTTGCTTGCCGACGCGTTCCGCCTCGCGGCGGCGTTCCCGTGTATAGAACAGCGAGATGGCCTGCAGAAAATCGGTATTGCTCACGTTGGCAATGATGCCCGCCTCGGAATCTGCGGGTCGCAGTGTATCTACGAAGCGCCGATGCCGTCCCCTTTGCGTCTCGTCGCCATACCAGTCCTTACGTAGCTCATGGCCGTCGGCAGCATACATCGCCGTGACGAGCTCAAAAGCATCCAGCGGCTTGCCACCGGTATTGACTTTCTCGAACACCACGCAGACTGCTTCCTTGGATGTGGAGCGGTCCAGCGAGATCACCGGCACCCGATAATACTTGAAGTTCTCCAGTACTTCGCGCTTGAACTTACGAAATGTATCACGCACAGATTGGTTGGCATCGCCCCCCCAGTATTGGTCGAAGCCATCTTGCCAATGATCCCAATCAAACACTCGCGTCACTGGGTACATCAGCTCTGCATGTTCCCGCTCTGGCGTGGACAGATCCATCTCTACCTCGCGCCCGAAGTCGGTGCGAACTACCCGATCCTCCGGCACCCCCACGATCGCCTCTTCTCGGTCGATGCTTGAGTCCAGTGCTTTGCGAATGTCGATGTAGAACCAGCGCTTCACCTTCTTGTTCTTCGGCGTCACAGTCTCAATCACTTTGCCGCGCAACGTCACCTGATACATGGAAGTCATGCGCTGCTGACCATCCAGCAAGAGCGAATTCGGCACAACTTGCTTCGCATCTATGGGCGCACCCTCCACTGGTCGGGGCTTGAAGTTCACCTCACCGCCAGCATCCAGCGTCATCAATGCGCCGACTGGAAAGGCACGGGAAATGGAAGCGATCAGGCTCTTGATACGCTCCTCGTCCCACACCCAACTCCGTTGGAAGTCGGGCAGTTGCAGCACGCCACGGTGACAGTCCTCCAACATCTTGTCGAGGTCGTAGGGATTCGTTTGGAAGGTCGATCCGGCCATTGACTAGTTTCCTTTATGTTCTCTCGGCTTCTATCGTGGTGATGTCTAGCGGAGCCAAGTTCAGCGGCGAGCGAAGCGAGTCCGCTGAAATGCGTGGGTAGGCGGCCGGGCGTTAGCCTAGTTTACGAAGGTGGGCTTTGACATGATCAAGAAGGTCAAAGACGTCACCCGTGCTCATATACTCAAAGAGAACCGCTTGACCATGCAGGGCAGGTGTCATGTTGAATGCCCGAAACCGAGCTGGTCGCTTCGGTTCGCCACTCTTGAAGTGGAACCGATTGCCGTGGCTAATGCCATTTCGGAGGTGGCGAAAGAACTCTAGCTCAGGGGACTTGTCGAAGTAGCTGCGTAGGCTTAGCTCATGTCCTATCCACGAGATGCCAGTCATAAGTTGGGTGCCGAGGAAGTTTAGGTTGAAGACATCGCTACCTCGAACTGAACGGATGGCATCCCAGAACTTCAGACCCTCGTAGTAGGTGTTGTCCTGTCGACCAAGTCGAACGGTCGAGCCTTCGTCGCACCCCTTGGCAACTAGTAGGCGAAAAAGTTCGTCGTCGTTAAGCAGAATCAGGGTTGTGGAGACCGCAACGTAGTTGTCTTGGAGTTGATCAACCAGATCGGCAATCTCATTGGCGTGGTACATTTCGAGACCTTTTCTGGCGACCGCCCAACATTTGAGCTGAGCGAAGGACTAGGCATCTGCTTCAGGCCTTCACGTAGTGTCGGTCGAATTCGGCCAAGATGTTCGGGTTGTAGAAGTCTTTTCGTTGACTCTTCGGGTTGCCCGGGTCCAAGAACCGAGACTTAGCGAATCGTTCGTCGGAGAGCATTGGCTTTCGAATGGCGTGGAAGCGGCTATCCCGCTTGAAGTTTCGGTACCGCAAGGCAAGTCGTCGGCACAGTTCGCGATAGTCCCACGGATACTTATCGCGGATGTCCTGCTCTGACAGTTGTACCTTGACGGCAGCCGCATCTTGGGAGATTTGCACCTTAGACGATGTGGCGAGGCTGGACTTTTCAAACTTGACCTGGACGCGGATGGCTATATCGAATTGGCTATCTGCATCGATGTCAGCTTCAGCTAAGCACTGAAGGTGCCTTATCAGCCGACTCTCATCTGGAGACACGACAACGGACTCGGCATCGCCAGTTGCCGCGATGAAAGAGAGGGGGAGCACGAGGTGAAGTGCGGCCGACAGGTCGCGGGAGAACCAGCTCTTCAATAGATGGACGAAGTTCTTGATCGATGCTGCAGCGAGCTCCTGTGCCTGCTTGGCCAATACAGGACTGGCAGTCATATAGTGAACCGAGTTATCTCGAATTGCCGTCAGGGCGCTCAGGTTCGCCTTGACCTCGATAGGGACTTTGGCGGGGGCCTTCTCGAGTGTCGTGATACAAGCCCCAAGCGGGATGGTATGTGGATTCCCCGTACGATTCCGCTTCATGTAGAGCTTCTTTGTCGGTTTGCCCGACTTACTCTTGCGTGGTTCGTAAACTCGAAGACTGCGAATGTCGTTTCCAGCATCCTTGAGAATCTTCGCCTTGAGAAGTAACTCCCACGCATTCAGCGCAAGGATGGCAAAGGTTTCCTCGCGATAGGCGAACGAGGGCTTGTTGTAGACCTCGACTGCTGCGGTGATGGCGGCAGAGGCCTTTTCAACGAATCGTAGATGGGCAGGCGGCCTCATTCAGCTGCCTAACTACTCACTATGCCAACGGGTATCGGCATAACCGCCATCAGCAAGGGCATATACATCCACTCATACCCCATGTTCATCTCTCAAAGCAGTGAAGTGCCACCTGACTCACCGGCACACGCACGACGATTACACGACCTGCCACCGAACTCCCCATAGCCCCAAGCTCGCTGCCCTCACTCAGGGCTATCCTGATCCCCACTATCATGGAGCAGATCTCAGGCTTGTCAAGTCGATTCCCTTGTACGGCTCAGCCTCTGTCATCGCGTCGCCCCAAGTGCCTCGGATCTCAGTCCGCCAAGCATCACCGCTCACGAGGAAGCGGGCACCTTCCAGCAAGGGGGCAGTCGCCCGTTCTTGCAGCGGCACGGTCTCGCTGTGATATCCTGGCGGGAGCCGCGCATCACCCTGCACCGCCCGAAGGAGCCCCCTACCATGCGCTGGCCCCTCCTCCGTTGGCCAGCTTGCCTGGCCACCGCCATCGCAACCTCGATCGCGTTGCCGTTCGGTCCGCCCTCGGTGGCGCGGGACCTGGGCTCACCAGACGCAGCCACCTCCCTCGCCGCCCCAGCCGCCCACCCCGCCTCCCCCCACCAGGACCTCCGAACCACCCTCGGCACCCCCGAGCTGGTCATGGACTACGCCACCATGACCTGCCGCCGCGGCGGTGGCTTAGACCTGCCTGACGTCCAGGCGCATGCCCTGCGCCGACCCGACGGCAGCCTGCTGCTCGTCTCCGGCAACGCCACCATCAACTTCAGCATGGCCGGTCCCGACTTCGACCACCTTACGCGGGACTGCGCGCCCCTGCTCGTCTCGGGCGACAGCCCCGTGGCCAGCTCCTTCGACAACCAGGAATGGCTGCTGTCCGTATTCCGCGAAGGCGACATCGTCCATGGCCTCGTCCACAACGAGTACCACGATCCCGCGGCCGCCAACTGCCGGCCGGGCGTGACCGACCCCAGCAACCCCTGCTGGTACAACGCCATCACCTACGCCCGCTCCACCGACGGCGGCCACAGCTTCAGCCAGGCGCCGGCGCCCGACCACGTGGTGGCAGCACTACCCTATCCCTGGGACCCCACCGCCACCCGCCGCGGCGCCCCGCCGCCCCACGGCTACTTCACCCCCAGCAACATCGTCCGCGGTCCCGACCAGGCCTATTACAGCCTGTTCATGGCCATCTCCGACCGCGCCACCTCCGCTCAGGGCCAATGCCTCATGCGCAGCGACAACCTCTCCGACCCCGCCGGCTGGCGGGCCTGGGATGGCGCCGGCTTCAACCTGCCCATGCCCAGCCCCTACGATGCCGCCGGCAATCCCGCGCCCACCGGTCGCCCCGCCTGCACCCCCGTGTCGCCCGGGGTCATCGGCGGCATGGGCGGCAGCCTCACCTACAACAGCATGCTGCAACAGTACCTGCTCGTGGGCAGCGGCGTCTTCGACCAAGCCGGCGCCCAGGTCTGCGGCACCGGGTTCAGCCTGTCCAGCGACCTCGTCACCTGGTCAACGCCGCGCCTGCTGATGCCCGGCAAGCTGCCCTATCCCCCCTGCACCGACGGTTCGCCCGACGGCTCCCTCATCTACCCCTCGCTGATCGACCACGCCGATACCGACGTCAACTTCCAGAACACCGGCGCCACGCCGCACCTGTACTTCGTGCGCTGGAACCAGGGCCTGGACCGCGACCTCCTGCGCGTGCCCGTGACCTTCAGCCTGGCCGAGCCCGGTGACCCCACCGGCACGCCGGCGCCCTCAGCCACCCCGACCGCGCCCACACGCCGCAGCCCCACGCCGACCTCCGGCCGGCCCATCCGCATGACGCCCACGCCGACCGCGACGCGCCCATCCCCGCCGGCACTGCTCCTGCCCTGGCTGGCCCGCGGCGCAGCCACCGCCCATGCCGTCGCCGACCGGCGGTCAGGCCGCGTCGGCGGCCTTCACCGATCGTCCCCTTCCCCCTGGATAGCGCCCCGCTCCAGCCGCGAAGCGAGCTTGGCCACGTTGGCCTCCGCGATCTCCGAGAGCGACAGGTCCAGCTCCGTCGCGATCTGCGTCAGGTACCACAGCACGTCGCCCAACTCCTGCTTGAGCGCCTCACGGTCCGCGTCGGAGACGACCCCGCCCTTGTCGCGGAAGATCTTCTTGACCTTGCCCGCCACCTCGCCGGCCTCGTTGGTCAGGCCCAGGGTGGGATAGACGATGGGATGATCGGTGTGGATGAGGCTCCAGGTGCGGCGCGATTCGCGCTGGTAGCGGTCGAAGTCCATGACGCGGTCCTTTCTCAATTCCATGACGCGATCGCTGCTGATGAAATGCGCCGCGCTCCGCCCGCAGTTTCATGGCTTGGCGGGTGTGTTTGCGGCACATGCGCGACTATACATCCACGGGGCCCAGGCTGCGCGCCTCAGCCCTCCAGCACCTGCTCCGCCGCCGCCAACCCGCTCAACCAGGCGCCGTGCACCGTCGCCGGGTGGCGGGCGTGGCAATGCTCACCCGCCAGCAGCAGCCGCTCGCTCACCGGCGTCGCCAGCAGCCGATGGTCCTTGGCGCTGGCCCCCGGGGGGCGGTAGGAGTAGCTACCGTGCGCCCATGGGTCGCGGCTCCAGGCCGAGCGCTGCCAGGCCAGCGGATCGGGCAGATCCGGGCCCAGGATGCGACGCAAGGAGGCCATGCAGTCGGCCACGGCCTTCGCCTCGTCCATCTCCTCCGCCCGGCGCCCGAAGTCGCCGGCGTTGAAGGCCAGGATCAGCGGCTGGCCCGTCTGCGGGGCCAGGTTGACAAAGGAGGTCCACTCGCCCGGCCGAGGGCCCAGGGCGCCCAGCCAATGGGCCTCCTCGCGCCAGCGCACGCGGTCGAAGCGCAGCCAGAGCTTGGACAACACACCCATGCCCAGCCGGGCGATGGCCTGCCGATGGCCCGCCGGCAAGGGCGGATCGAAGGTGACCGCGCTGGCCTTGAGCACGCCCAGCGGCAGGGTGACCACCACCCGATCGGCCTCGAAGACCCCGCCCGGCCCGCTCACCCGCACCCCGTCCGGCCCGTGCGCGATGCGCGTGACCGCCTGCCCCAAGCGTATATCCAGGCTCGCGGCCACCCGCTCCAACAGCAGCCCATAGCCATCCGGCAGCAGCAGGTTCTCGCCGCCGAGGGCCTCGTCTTCGTCCCAATACCAGGCCGACAGGTCCTTGGTGCCCGCCGCGTATTCCTGCGCCACGGCAAAGTCCAGCGCCCAGTCCAGGGCCTGCCGATCGGCGGCCGACAAGTCCAGGCCCTTGACCGCCTCCGCCACCGCGGCGGCCAGCGAGCCGTCGCGGTCCCAGTCCTCGGCCGCCGCCGCAGCCTTTTCCAGGACCTCCTCGTAGCCGTCGTAGATGTCCGCCAGACGGCTGTCCGACAGACGGCGCCCGCCCGCGTCCACCACCAGGGCCGCGTCCTCGTCCGTCGCCACCGTGCGCGCCCCGAAGCGTTTGGCCAGCGCCGTCATCGGGTTCCCCGCCGAGCCTTGGATCCACGAGGCACCCAAGTCCACCGGCAGGTCCGGCCAGGCCCGGCTGGTATGCACCCGCCCGCCCACGCGGTCGCGGGCCTCCAGGACCAGCACCCGCCGCCCCGCCTGCTGCAGGCGCTCAGCCACCGCCAGGCCCGCAGCCCCCGCGCCGACGACGATGACATCGACCGTCGCGACAACCGCCCCTGGCTTCGCCGGATCGTTCACCGCTTGCGCCCCGTTCGCCGCCGCCTCATGCCCACCCTCCTCCGGCCCTTCAGCAGGCCCGTCTCCGGGCTCGTCAGCGGTGGAACATCCGACGGCGGTCCCCCCAAAGCCCAGGGCCAGCAGCCCCAAGAAGACCCGGCGGCTGCGCCCCGCGATCCACGGTCTGCTCTTGGCCATCGTGATTGCCCCTCGGTACCCATCGCCGGACCATCACCCCCGCCGCACTCCAGGGCCGACCCTATCTCCTCCCCCCAGCGGGGGAACGATCTCCTCCCCCCAGCGGGGGGAGGCCGGGAGGGGGGCGTCCGCATCGCCGCCTCAGCGCAGCCGCTTCACCCGGAAGCTCACCTGCTTGTTGCCCCAGCGCCCGAAGTCCCCCGCCCCCAACGTGAGCGGCGCCGGGCTGTTGGCGCAGAGCTGGTAGCCGGCCGGGGCGCTGAAGGCCACCGTCGTCGTGCGCAGCGTGGGCAAGAGGAAGTAAGCGCCGCCCAGGCGGCTGGTGGTGGCGCGCAGCAGCTCGCCGCCCGTGTTCACATCGATGCGCTGGCCGGCCAGCCACAGGTCCACGCCGGCCTGGAAGCGGCCGTCGCAGCGGGCGTCCACATAGGTCTCCACCCGCAGGCGGCCGCAGGGCTCGCCGGCCGGGCAGAAGACGTTACGGTCGCCCGAAGGCGGTACCGTGGGCAGGGCGGTTGCCGTGGCCGTGGCCGTCACCCGCGGCGTCGCCGAAGGCTGCGCCGTCACCACCACCGTGCGCGGCTGCGCCCACAGACGCAGGTTGTCGATGAAGATGCCCTGGCCGTTCTGGACGCCAGGCTGGTTCGAATGGCTGATGAAGAGCAGCTCGATGTCCACGATCTTGCCGCTCAGGTCCGCCCGCCAGCGCGGGTCCTCTTCGTCACGAGCGTTCAGCAGGTCCACGCGCTGATCGCGGGCCCAGGCCTTCTGGTCGCCCGTGAAGGAGCGCAGCGTATGGCGCGTGGGTGCCGCGGCCCCCGGCGCCAGCTCCAGGTAGTTGATGACGAGACCCTCATGCGGCTCAGCGTCGGCCCAGATGTCCAGGCGCAGCAGCAGCTCCGAGAGCCCCTGATAGGCGCTCAGGTCCAGGCGCAGGGTCGCCGAGCCGGCGGTGAGCGCCGGGTAGCGCGCCCCGCAGGCATGGGCCGCGCCCTGCGGCCCGCCGCAGATGGGGCAGAGCGAGCGCGTGCCCGCCGCGGCCTGGCAGCTGCTGGTGGCCCAGAAATAGCCGGCACCCGGCGCGGCCCACAGGTCCGTCAGGGTGGTCGGCAGCCAGGTGAGGATGGGCGCCGCCGGTGCGCCGCCCGGCCAGCCGCCGCGCTCGAAGTCCTCCAGCAGGCGGTCCACCGGCTGCTGCTGCGGGGCTTCGGACCGCCCACCGGCATCCGCCGCGAAGGGAGGAGCCGCCAGGGGCGCGGGCAGGGCCGCCAGGCCGGCACGCAGGTCGGCCGGCGCGAGGCGGGGCAGTTCCGCAGCGGCGTCCGACCCATCCGCGGCAGCCGCGGGGCCAGAGGCGAAGCCGACCGCTGCCAGGGCCAGGACGCCGACAGTCAGACCGGCACGCGCGCAGCGCAGAATTCGATGGTTCATGGCCCATTCCTCGCAAATCCAAAGGCGGGGCCGGCTCGACGGAGCGCCCCAGATGGGCCTAGTTTAACGGAGAGTGCCGTAAGATTCAAGTAACCCCGCATGGCCACCCCCAATGTCCCCGCATTCGCGTTGACCGCCGCCGTTCGTCGGGGCGGGTTGGGCCGCCATCGGTCGGGGGGAGCGGTGGCACCGCCCCCCCCGACCACCATCACGGCACCGCCTCCGTCGGAAAGCTGATCACCGTGGGTTCCTCCGGCGGCCCCACCGTCGGGCGCGGGGCCAGGGTCGGCTCGACGGGCGGGAGGTCCGTGGGCAGCACGAAGGTGGGGCGCGGCACCAAGGTGGGCCGCGGGGCCAGGGTTGCCGGGGCGGGCGAAGGCTTGGCCGTCTCCCGCGGCGCGGCCGTCGTGGCCGTGCGCGTGGCGCCGGCCTCCGCCGTGGCGGTGGCGGGTGTGGCGGTAGCCGCCGTCGCGGATCCCGTGGTGGCCGTGGGCGTGGCCGAAGCCGTGGCGGTGGCCCCTGCGGACAGGTTTACCCGCACCCGCGCCTCGTAGGCATGCCCGTCGTTGTCGCGGGCCACCAGGCGCAGGGTGTAGCCTCCCGGCGGCAGGCCTCCCGTCTCCCAGACCCCCAGCTCGCCGTCCTCCACCGGCTCGTCCTTGCGGCGCAGGATGCGGTTGAAGCCGTCCGGATCCCAGCCCTCGCCCCAGCTCAGCTCGTAGCGGTCCAGGTCCGGCACCATGACCGTGCCGATGACCGGCACCGCGCCCGCCACCGTCGCCCCGTCCGCCGGGCTGCCGATTTCCACCTTCGCCGCGAAGGTGTAGCGATCGCTCTGATCCGAGGGCGGCTGCGCGATGCCATGGGCCGCGGCCCAGGCGCGCCAGGCATTGGGGTCCGCCCAGCCCTCGGCCAGGGGGTAGACCTTGAAGACCCGTTCCTCCACCTGGTCGTCCGGCGTATGCTCGCCCGCCAGCAGGCCGGTGGCGCGGTCGATGCGCAGCCGCTGCCACAGGTCCTTGTCCTTGCCCAGGGGCGGGCGGTCGGCGGCGAAGAACCAGGTGGCGCGCTCTGGGCAGGCGTCGCTGGGGCGGCTGCCCGTGTCGCGGCAGATCTCGAAGGGCGCCACGCCATCGGGCACCGCAAAGGGCTGCGCCGGCAGGCCCTCATGGGCCGCCAGCATGAAGTCGTGCCAGATCGGCCCCGCCCCGGTCACGCCGCTGATGCCCTGCATCGGCGTGTTGTCGGCGTTGCCCACCCAGACCCCCGTCACCAGCTGCGGCGTGTAGCCCACAGTCAGGTTGTCGCGGTAATCGTTGGTGGTGCCCGTCTTCACCGCCGCCGGCCGGTCCAGCTCCAGCACATTGCCCGGCCCGAAGGCGGGGATGCGGGCGGCGTTGTCGGCCAGCATGTCGGTGATGAGGAAGGCCTCCGCCGGCTCCACCACCGGCTCGCGCCCGATGTCCAGATCCTCCGGCGGCAGGCAGGGCTTGTCCGTTCCGGTCTCGCAGATCACAGCGCCGGCCATGTCCACGATCTTGAGGATGGCCACCGGCGGCGTGCGTCGCCCCCCGGCGGCCAGGGCGGCGAAGGCCGCCGTGTTCTCGATGAGCGGCACCTCGCCGGAGCCCAGGGCCAGGCTCAGGCCGTAGTCATTGCGGGTCAAGGTGCTCACGCCCAGGTCGGTCAAGAGGCCCTTGAAGGCGTCCACGCCCACCGCTTGCAGGGCGGCCACCGCGGGGATGTTGTAGCTGTTGGCCAGGGCCGTGCGCATCGTGACCATGCCATGTTCCTGGCCGTCGTAGTTCGTCGGCACGTAGGGGGCGTTGGCCCCGTCGGGGAACTCGGTCAGGATGTCGGCCAACAGGGTGCCCGGCGTCCAGCGGGTGCGCTGCGAGCGGAAGGCCGTCAGGTATACGAAGGGCTTGAGGGAGCTGCCCGGCTGCCGGGGGGCCAGGGCCATGTTCACCTGGCCGCTGATGGCCTCATCGCCCCAGTCCTTGCTGCCCACGAAGGCGCGCACCGCGCCGGTCTCGGGCTCCATGGCCACCAGAGCGCCGTTGCCCACCCGCCGCGCCGCCAGGGCATCCACCTTCTGGGCCACGATGCGCTCGGCCGCGTCCTGCAGGCGGCGGTCCAGGGTGGTGGTGACCGTCAGGCCCTTGGTGTCAAGGGCCGCAGGGTCGGCGGTGATGGCCTCCACCTGCTGGCGCACCAGGGAGATGAAATGCGGTGCGTTCATGTTGACGAGCCAGGGCTTGAAGGTCAGCAGCTCGCCCTCGGCCTTGGCCGCGTCGGCCTGCGCCTGGTCGATGTTGCCGGCCTCCACCATCAGGTCCAGCACCACCTTTTGCCGGCCCAGGGCCCGATCGGGGTTGCTGTAGGGGTCATACCAGGCCGGGGCCTGGGGCAGGCCGGCCAACAGGGCCGCCTCGGCCAGGCTGAGGTCGCGGGCCGACTTGCCGAACAAGGTCTGCGCGGCGCTCTCGCAGCCATAGGCCAGGCTGCCGTAGAAGATCTCGTTGAGGTACAGCTCCAAAATCTCGTCCTTGCTGTAGCGGCGGCTGATCTCCGCGGCCAGCACGGCCTCCTTCAGCTTGCGGCTGAGGGTCCGCTCGGGGGTCAGGAGGGTGCGCTTGACCAGCTGCTGGGTGATGGTGCTGCCCCCCGACACCAGCTCGCGCTCGCGCACGGCATACCACATGGCCCTGAGGATGGCCACCGGGTCCACCCCCCGGTGCTGGTAGAAGTTGCGGTCCTCAGTGGCCACCGTGGCCTGCAGCAGGAAGGGCGAGATCTCAGACAAGGGCACGACATCGCGCCGCCCTTGATCAGCGTCGAAGGCCTCGGCCAGCGGCTGCCCGTCCTTGTCCAGGATGCGGCTGCTGCGAAAGGTCGCGGCGCGCGCGCGCAGCTCCTCGGGCGCCGGCAAAGAGCCGGCGAAGCGCAGGTACACCAGGCCCGCGGCACCGACGCCCACGGCCACCAGGCCGGCGATGGCGATGGCGGCGGCGGCCACCACGCAGGAGACCGAGCCGCTGGCGGCGCGGGGCAGGATGCCCAAGCGGCGGGCGGGCGGAACGGGTCCGGACGGAACGGGCGACGGCGACTGGGGGGATGAAACCATGACCGAGCACTCCGTGACTGGGGGCGAAGATGGGAATGGGCGCGCCCGATGCACCGCACCGGAGACGATGGATGATGGCGATGATTGTGCCATTCGGATGAATAAACACCACGTCAGGACAGAAGTTGCGCGGTCGCCCCACCCTAACGCCGCGTCGCCACCCCGCACACCCCCGCCACGAACAGGTCCAAGGCCAACCCCGCGTCGATCTTGCCCGTCTTCACCTCGGTGTCGATGTCGCGCAGGCGGCGCTGGGCGGCCTCCAGGAAGCGGGTGTTGAAGCGCCGCGCCTGGCCCTGCAGCTTGGGCACCAGGAAGGGCGCCACGCCCAGGGCCGACTTCAGCTCGGCCGCGGGCTTGCCCTCGTCCTGGAGGGCCTGCAGCAGGAGCAGCAGCCGGAACTGTCGCGCCACCAGGGCGAGGATGCGCAGCGGCGGCTCGCCCTGGTTCAGGTACTTGTGCAGGATGCCGATGGCCTTGGGCCCGCTGCGCTCCGCCAGGGCGTCGACGAAGACGAAGATGCCCTCCAGGTTGACCGAAGTCACCAGCAGGCCCACGTCGGCGGCGGTCACCGCCCGGCCGTCGGCCCAGGTGATCAGCTTCTCCAGCTCGTTGTCGGCCAGGCCCAGGTCCACCGAGCGGTCGCGCGTGAGCGCGTCCGCCAGGGCCACGGAAGCCGCAGGTTCCATGGCCCCGCCACGGCTGCCGGCGCGCTTACGCAGCCAGCCGGGCAGCTCGGTAGCCTTGGGCGCCTCGAAGACCCGGATCTCCGCGGCCTGCGCCCCGTTCGGCTGGGCGGCGCGCCAGGCGGTCAGGGCCTTGAGCAAGGGGTTGGCGGGGCTGAGGTTGCCTTCCAGGTGTACCAGCACGGTGCTGGGCGGCAGCCGTCCCCAGAGCAGGGTGAGGCCCTCGGTGAGCGACTTGTTGGCCCCCTTCTCCGCGGCCTGGCCCTCGCCCCGCGCCGCAAGGTTGCGGACCAGCACCAGGCGGTGCTCACCCATGAAGGGCAAGGCCTCGGTGGCCGCCTGCAGCTCGCTCAGCTTGAGGCCGCGGCCATCCAGCCGGCTCTCGTTGAAGGCGGCCATGCTGTCATCGGCCAACACCGATTGCCGCAGCTGGTCCAGGGCCAGCTGCAGCGAGAAGGCGTCCGGGCCGTGGTAGAGGTGGATCAATGGCCTAGGCCCGCTCCAGCCGCCCCACATGCGCCGCGATCCGCTCCAGGGCCCGGTCGATGTTGGCCACCGAGTTGGCGTAGGACAGCCGCAGGTAGCCCTTGCCGTGGCTGCCGAAGGCCGTGCCCGGTAGCACCGCCACACCGGCCTCCTGCAGCAGGCCGTCGGCGAGGGTCTGTTCGCCGATGCCCAGGTCGCTGATGTTGGGGAAGGCGTAGAAGGCGCCCTCCGGCAGCACGCAGCGGATGCCCGGGATGGCGTTGAGGCCCGCGACGATGCGGTCGCGACGCCCCAAAAAGGCCTCCACCATGTGGTCCACGTCCGTCTGCGGTCCGCGCAGGGCCTCGATGCCCGCCATCTGCGTAGCGGCGTTGACACAGCTGGTGGCGTTGATCTGCAGCTGGGTGACCGCCTTGGCCAGAGCCTCGGGCATGACGCCGTAGCCCAGGCGCCAGCCGGTCATGGCATAGGTCTTGGAGAAGCCGTCCAGGATGATCGTCCGCTCCAACATCCCCGGCTCGCTGGCGATGGAATGGTGCTGCCCCACGTAGAGCATGCGCGAGTAGATCTCATCCGACAGCACCATCACCCGCGGCCAGTCCGCCAGCAGGCGAGCGATGGCCGCGATCTGGTCCTGATGCAGCACCCCGCCCGTGGGGTTGGAGGGTGAGTTGAGGATGACCAGGCGGGTCTTGTCCGAGAGGCTGGCGGCGAACACATCCAGGTCGAAGCCGAAGCCCTTCTCCTCTATCAAGGGCACGAAGACCGGCCTGGCGCCCACGAAGTCCACCATCGACTCGTAGATGGGAAAGCTGGGGTTGGGCATGATCACCTCGTCCCCTGCCTGCACCAAGGCCATGATGCTGAAGAAGATGATCGGCTTGCCGCCCGGCACCACCACCACATTCTCCGGCCCCACCGCGATGCCCCGCGTGCCCGCGATGTACTCGGCGATGGCCTCGCGCAGCGGCGGGATGCCCGCGGCGGGCGTGTAATGGGTGTACCCGCCCTGCAAGGCCGCCACACCCGCCTGGATGATGTTGCGCGGGGTATCGAAGTCCGGCTCGCCGATCTCCAGGTGGATGATGTCGCGGCCCTCCGCCTCCAGAGCGCGGGCCCGCGCCAGGACGCTGAAGGCGGTCTCGGTGCCCAGGCGGGCCATTCCGGCGGCAAGCTGCATGGTCGTTGGCTCCTGAGGATGGGCGGCCGAGCGGTTGGCGGGCCGACCGCCAACTCTAGGACGAGCGCTGGTGCGGGTCAAAGGCGGGGGCCATCGCGTCAAACGGAAATGGGGTGTTCGGCCCGTGGCCCCGGCGGTTGAAAGATACTGTTGGCAAACGTTATGTGAATGGTCGGACGGTCGAGAATCCCTGCAAAGTCGCGCCGCCCCAACCGCCCGGGGGCAAAGCAGCCCCGGGCTCTTCCATCGGGATGTCCCTTCTATGAGAAGGCCAGTCAAGTCCTTCAGCGGGACGGCTTGACGTCCCACGATATCCACTCTGCTGTCCGGTCATGGTGCTGGTCCACCAGGGTAGCGGTTGTGGGAGATCGACGTTGCCAGGCATGTGGGCAGCCAGCCTCTGGCTGTGTGCATGCCGTTCTGGCCCCCTGGGCAGGGGCCAACCGCGCCGTGGTAGCCGGGCTGTGTGCTTGTGGGCAGCCTGCCTTTGGCTGTCCACATGTGCACAGCCGCGCCGTGCCTGTGGATGGGGAGCCACGCTGCGATGCTTCTATCCGCACTCTTGATGGGAGTCGTTGGCTCCCGGTGCATGGATGTGTTCTGAATCGAGCGGTGCTGCCATCTGCGGGGCGGCTTCATTGAGCCTAGGGACATCTCGCAGTCACCGTGACTCGGCATCTTGGTCTCCCGTCGCCCAAGGGCAGGGCGTGGCATCAGCGGCGCGCCTTGCCTCAAGCTGTTTCCGGCTGCGACACGGTCAAGTCGGCGTTCCTCAAGGGGACATAGGTCTCACCCGAGACCCATAGGCGGTGCAGCAGCACAGCGAGCTTCCGAGCGACCGCGACCACGGCCCGCTTCTTGCCGTTGCTTCCTCCACGGGAACTGATCCCTTGGCCAAGCGCCTCAGGTCGCTGTCCGGACCCAGTGGCCCCAGAACACAGTGGGCAGCTTGCACCAGATAGCGTCGCAGGGTCTCGTCGCCAGCCTTGCTGATCCCCAACTGCGGTCGCTGCTCACCCGAGCTTCGCTGCCCTGGGCACAGACCCAGATAGGCGCCCACCACGCGGCTCTTGGCGAAACGGCTGGGATCCTCCAAGGTCAGGATGTACCACAACGACGTGATCGGTCCCACGCCCGACACCTGCTGCAGATGTGCTGCCTCTGGATACGTGCTTTCGATCAGTTCCTTGACTTGCTTGTCCATGGCCCGGATGTCGCTGCTGAGCTGCTCGATCGTGCTCAGCAAGGTATCTACTCCGAGAAACGGCTTGTCGCCCAAGGTCGCACGCACTTGGCAGGCAAAGGCACCCGCCCGCTGCGCGGCAGCCGTACCCCCAACGCCTTGGTCAATCCGCGGACCTGGTTGATCAGCAAGGTTCTGCAGCGCACCAATCCATCGCGCGCTTGCATCATGGCCCGGTGCTGCTGCGCTTCCACGCCTCGGTGCTGTACCGGCGCCAGAAGGGCTGGGTCCAGTCGGCCCAGCCGCGCCAGCATCTGCGCATCGTAGCGATCGGTCTTCCGCTGGCTCGCCGCGATCAGTCGCACTTGCCGCGGATTGGCCACGATGACCTCGAACCCACGTTCTTTGAACAAGCGACTCACCCACGGCGAGTGCGTGCCCACCTCCATGACGATCCGGCATCCGCCGTACTGCCCGAAGACCTCAGCCATTCCCTCCTTCGTTGTCGCCACACTCCGCTCCTCGATCAACACCCCACCTGCGTCCAGCACCGCCGCCTGGCTTCGCCGGTCTCCGAGATCCAACCCGATCGTGACATCGACCTGCTTCGTGCTACGATCCATCTGCCAGCCTCCTATCTGTGGGCTTCGAGCCCGTTTGAATGGTGCGGATCCCCAGGATACCGCGCCTTCGGGAGGCTGGCCTTCTCATACTATCTGCGGGACGGCACAACCATTGCGGAAGTCGTGGCTACCATGCGAAATCACGACAGAACCGTCCCCGTAGGGGACATTCCAATGGTAGAGCCCGGGGCTGCTTTGCCCCCGGGCGATCGGGGCGGCGCGATCTGGTCGGTTCCAAACCGCCACACACCAGACCATAACGTTTACCAACGGTATCGTTGAAACCGCCGGGGACTGTGGGGTACGGGCACGGCGGGTCAAGACCGCAGCACGCCGAGCCCTCGCGGATCCAACGGCACCGCCTGCACGTTGCGCTCCTCGCGCACCTGCACCATGCCTGGGCCGCCGCCCTTCATGCGCATGACGTGGCGCAGGTCGGTGCAGATCACGTCGCCGCGGGCCTCGCCGCGGGCGCCCGAGAACCAGAGGGCCAGGCCGGCCGCCTCCTGCAGGGTCTGGGGGTCGACATCGCGGCCGGCGCTCTTGATGAGCACATGGGCCCCCGGCCGGCCGCGGGCGTGCAGCCACAGGTCGCCGCGCGCGCCGCGCTCGAAGGTGACCGCTTCGTTCTGGCGGCTGTTGCGGCCCACGATGAGCGACAGACCGGCCGAGGAGCGCAGCTCCAGGGGCCGCGACGGCGCCTGGCCGCCGCCCACGCGGGCCTTGAGCGGGCGCCCCAAAAGGCCCGAGGCGTTCAGCCCCGCGTGCACGGCATCGATCTCCGGCCGGCTCTCGGCCAGGTCCAGGTCGCTCTGCCATTGGTCGAGGGTGGCCAATCGGGCCTCCACCTCCTGCAGGCGCTCGGGCAGGTCGCGCAGGGCGCGGCCCAGGCGCCGCGCCCGTTCGTAGTAATGCTCGGCGTTGTCCAGGGCGCTGAGCTGCGGGTCCAGCGGTACCCGCACCTCGCCATCCATTCCCGGCAGCAGGGCCTCCGCCGCGCCGGCCGGCACCTGCCGCTGGTAGGCCAGCAGCAGGTCGGCCCAGAGGCGCAGCTTCTCGGATTCGCCGGGATCCGGCGCCGCGCGGGCCAGCGACTCCAGCTGCCTTGCGGCGCGGGCGCGGGCTTCCTCCAACAGGGTCTCTACCTCCCGCCGCGCGGCGGCGTAGGCATCCGCCGCGCCGCGCTGGGCCTCCCAGGCGGTCATGGCTTCGGTCAGGGTCGCCGTCGGCTGCCAGAAGGGCAGATGGGTCAGCCGGTAGGGTGCGTAGGCCAGGGCGGCGCCGGCCCCGTCGGGCTGGTCCTTGGCCAGACCGGTCTCCCAGGCGCCACCATCGAGAGGCGCCAGCAGGGCCGCGATCGCCGCGGCCAGCGCGGCGGCGTCCACCAGCGCGGCCGGGGACTCCGCCGCTCCGCAGGCGCGATGCACCGCTTCGCGGGCGGCCAGGGGGCTGATGCCCCGGAGCCGGTCCACCAGCACCCGCCAGGCAGGGCCGTCGCCGGCCTCCGCCAGCCAGGCGCCCAGGCTGAGGCTGTCCAAGGGCTGCGGCGGGATCTTGGCCGCCGGCGGCGGGGGGGGCTGGTAGGGCCGCCCGGGCAAGGTCTGGCGGGTCCGCGACAGTTCGGCGTCCACGGTGCGCGCCGCGGCCAGGATGCGGTCATCGGCGGCCAGCAGCACGAGGTTGGCCAGGCGCCCCTGCAGCTCGACGACCAGGCGGATGGGCTCGGCGGCCTGAAAGTGGAAGGTCAGCATCCGCTCCCAGGGCGGCCAGCTGACCTTGCGCAGGCGGGCGCCCAGCAGGCGAGCGTTCAAGGCCTGCTGCAAGGGGCTGGCGCCGCTGGTGCCGCGGCGGACCTTCTCGATGCCCAGGCTCAGCCCCAGCCGGCGAGGATCGGCGCTCAAGAGCAGCCATTGGCGCTGCCCACCGTAGAGCTCCAGGCCATGGGTCAGGCGATCCAGCTGGATGACCTGCTGGACGCGAGCGCCGACCAGCGACTTGGTCAGTTCGCCGGCGAGCGCCGCCGCGCAGAGCGCGTCGATGTACATCGGAGGCCCCCTTCAGGCAGGCGCCCGGGGGAGCCCGAAGGCGATCAGGCCGCTCCGTGCGTCTTCTTGATGTTGCGGTAGACGCGGTCGTAGATCTCGGTGAGGGTCTGCTCAGCCTCGTCGTCGCGCACGGTGCGCGCCAGGGCCTGCCAGACCTGGCCGGCGATCCACACGGCCACTGCCTGCTGCATGACTTCCGGCGAATCCGTGTTGGGCAACTGGAACTCTTCCACGGCGACCTGCTCCTGGGGGTGGGATGAGCGGATGATGGGGCGATTATAGACCGGCCGGCACGCGCGATCAACGCGCGACGCGGGCCCCCGTTGGCCCGCCCCGCTGCCCCGGACTACCATTGCCCCATGAGCCATGCCACCCAACGCCTCCTCCAAGCCCTCAGCCTCCTCGATCAGGTCGAACAACCCGATGGCAGCCGGGCCTTGACCGCCTTGGGCTTCCAGCTGGACGAGTGGCTGCGCTTCGATGCCGCCATCCCCCTGCCGGACGGCGGCCAATGGCCGGAGCGAGGCCACCTGCTGGCCGCCCAGCCGGACCGCGCCTGGTGGCTGTTGCCCGGGGCGCGGCTGCTCGAGCTGCGAACCGGCGAGGCCGAGCCGCGGGTCGCCCCGCTCCTGGAGCTGGACATCGACCCCGCCGCGCTGGCCGGCTTCCTGCGGCCGCAGTTGCTGCGCTGGCATCTGGGCGCTCCGCTGACCGAACTGGAGGACGGCGACATTCCCTCGGTGGTCAACGAGCTGGTGACCGCCGCCTTCGAGGCCTCGCCCGCCGGCCGGGCGGCCATCTTTGAGACCCTGGACCAGGCCATGGCGCCGGGGGCCGGCTGGGAGCAGGTGGCCCTGCGCCTCAGGGCGGCTTTCGAGCGCGGTCTGGGCGACCGTGGCGAAGCGGTGCGCCGCCTCAGCGCCCGGGCCCTCGTGCGCATGGCCACCGGGCAGGCGCCCGCCGGTGCTTCCGGCGATCCGGCGCGGCTCCTGGACGTGCTGCTGCATATGCCGCGCGACGATGTGCGGCAGAGCGCCCTCGAAACGCTGCTGCAGGCGCCCCCCGACGCGCTGATGGCCGTGGCGGGGCGGCTAGGCCCCTTGCTGGCCGAAGCCATGGCCCTGCCCAGCGGAGAGATCCGGCGCCTCGCGGGCTTGCTGCAGATGCGCCTGGAAGGGCGCTCCGACGCCCTGGCCATCTCCGAAGGCCTGGGTTCGGAGGACGCCGAAGCCCGCGCCGCCGCCGTCGCGCGGCTGCAGGTTGAGGCCCAGTCCAACTTCGACGTGCTGATGCCCCGCCTGCTGGAGGCCCTGGAAGACCCGGACCCCGTCTTGCGCCAGGCCTCGCTCACGGTGCTGCAGCAGCAGGTGGACGCCGCCGGGTCCATGGTGTTCCGCCGCGTGCTGCTGAACCTGTTGGCCTCCGCCGAGCCGCGCGCGGTGGTCCACGGCGCCGGCCTGGTGCAGCGCCGCCTGCCGGAGGGCGGGCCCGATCTGCGCGCGGACGCCGACCTCATGGCCGCCCTGCGCAAGGCCCTGGACGAAGGTCCGGCGGATGCCCGCGACAGCGTGGCGCTCTTGTGGTGGCAGCTGCACCAGATGCTGGACCCGGACTCCCAGGTGGAAGCCCTCCGGCGCCTGCTGCAGCATGCGGACCCTGTCGTGCGCCAGGTCGCGCTGCGCGAGCTGATGCAATCGCCCTTGACCGCCGCGGCCGCCCGCGACGGCTTGCTCAAGATCCTGGTGGAACGGCTGGCGGACCCCGACCCCAGCCTGCAGCTCTTGACCGCCCGCGCCATACTGGCCCAGGGCTACCCGCATGCCGACGACATCGTCGCCGCCCTGGCCTACGACCGCAGCCAGGCCCTGCGCCAAGGCGCGGTGCAGATCCTGCGCCAGGCGGGGGCGCCGGCGGCGGAGCGCGCCGAATCGGTAGCCCGGCAGGCGGACCTGCTGCTGGACTGGCAGAGCGCCGACGCCGACACGGCCGCGGCCGCGCGCTGGTTCCAGGCCCTGCGTGCGGTGCAGCTGCCGCCCTCACCGCGCCTGCCGGCCCTGCTGCTGGCCGTCCTAACGGAGCTGCCGGCCCAAGCAGAGACAGCCTTCCAGCTGACGGCCCTGGATGAGATCGACGCGCTCTTGAGCCGTCTGGCCGCCGACGACACGGAATGGCTGGGCTACTGCCGCCGACTGATGGAGCCGCCGCATCCGGCACCGGGCCACGCCGCCCACCTGGCCGCGCGGCGCGCGGCGGATGACCCGCGCTCCCTGCACTTCCTGTGGGCCTGCGCCACAGCCGGCTCGCCGGAGGCCTCCCGCGCCGCCCGCCTGGCCCTGCTCACCTTGGCCCCCAGCAAGCTGGACGACCTGGTGAAGGCCGAGCTGGCCCAGCTGGCCCGCGGCATCGAGGACCCCGAGCTGCGCCGCCTGCTGGCGCGCCTGCTCGGTCGCCCGCCGGCAGGCTGAGGCGCTGATGCGCGCCCTGCTGCAGCGCGTCACCCGCGCCGCGGTCACCGTGGACGGGCAGACGGTAGGCGCCATCGGTCCGGGGCTGGTCATCCTGCTCGGGGTCCGGCGGGGCGACACGGTGGCCGAGGCCGACTGGCTGGCGCGCAAGACGGCAGAGTTGCGCATCTTCAATGGCGAGGCCTTCGAAGGAGCGGCCGGCAAGTTCGACCGCAGCCTGCTGGACATCGGCGGCGCGGCCCTGGTGGTCAGCCAGTTCACCCTCTACGGCGACGCCCGCCGCGGCCGCCGCCCGGACTTCACCGCCGCCGCGGCGCCGGCGGAAGCCGACGCCCTGTACCAGCGCTATGTGCGGGCTCTTGTCGAAGCCGGCGTGGCCCAGGTGGCCACGGGCGTCTTCGGGGCGATGATGGCGGTGGAACTGGTCAACGACGGGCCGGTGACGGTGCTGCTGGAGCGCGAGGCGGAGGGGTGAAGGAAGGTGGGACTGGCGGAAGGGCGTGCGCAGGCAGGGCTTGGGTCCAGACTCGGTTCAGGCCGCGTGCAGGTGCTGCCTGATCCACCGTTGCACCAACTCTGTCTCGCTCACGCCGTGCGACCTGGCCAATCCATGAAGGGCAGCGGCCTCCGACGCATCCAAACGCAGGGTCAGATTCGATTGGCGTTCGAACACCGGCTCGGTGACCTCTTCAAGTTCCGCGTCAAAATCGGTCAACTCATGGCTATCCCAGAACTCGGCGAGTTCGTGGATGGAATCCGTGGTGGGCAAGCGCGGTGTATCTATCAACCCTTCCATTGTCTGTACCTCCGCAGTTCGCGATCGGACATGGGTCTGGCCGTTACCGGATAGGCCATTCCATCCGGCAACCGAATCACCACGCAGAACAAATGTCGTCCGGCATCAGTCTCGCCCAGCACGTGGTAGACCGGGCTAGGCCCGCGAGCTTTGGCTCGCAGGACGAGCGCATGACCAAAGCAGACTTCCTCGACTTCGTTTGGTTTGACGTCATGCCGTGCGATGTGTTCGATGCGTTCGTCGGGCCAGACCAGACCGTGAATGTGCACCGGCGAAGTCTATACCCGTCAGTGCCCACCATGCCAGTGTCGACCATGGCGACAGATCAACCTTGACCCCCTGAAGTGACCAAAGGCAGGTACACCCGTCGCGGGCGCGCGGCCGGATCCAGAAAGCGGATCACCCGGCCCTCCCCGCTCTCGACGTCCACCCGCACCGCTTCGATCCGCCCCAGATCCAGGGTGGGCGGTTGGAGCAGAAAGCGCCCGTCGCCGTCGCTCTGGCCGTAGACGGCCGTGGTCCAGTAGTCCAGGCTCAAGTCCAGCGAGGGCGTGCCATAACGGACCAGCACGCGGCTGAAGGGGGCGGTCCAGCCGGCCACACGCCCATCCTCGTCGAGCAACCAGGCGGATAGATCCGGTACGCGCATGCCGCGGGCGCCCCGGCCATGGCTGAGGCGCAGGTAGTTGCCGCTGCCGGTGAACCCGACCCGATCCTGCAGTGTGAACCAGCCGACCGGCCCGCCCTCGCCTTCTTGTTGATGGAAAGGCCGGGCACCGGCCACCGGCTGGCCGGCCGCATCCAGCGCCTCCGGGGCGAAGGCCTCGATGCGGTAGTCGGTCCCGACCTCCACCGTCCCCCAGAACGTCGCCGCGTGGGGCGCCACAGCCAGGGATTCCAGCACCCCGCGAGCGGCGCTGCGATGCCCGCCGGCCGCGCTGTGGTACACGTCAGCGACCAGGCCGGGAAGCAGGAGATCCCATTGGCTGCTGGGCACCTCGTGGTCGTAGACCCCGGTGTTGTCGACGGGCGCGCGCACGCCGGCGGGCAGCCCGGGGCCTTGGTCGCTGGCGAAGACGATGTCCACCGTCTGCCCGGCCGGCGACTGGCCGGTGACATCGCGCCCGGTGGGGTCGATATGCGCCGTCATCTTGACCAGCTGCAGGCGCGCCGACGCCGATCGCTCCGGAAAGGCCAACACCGTGTCGCCGGGCTCCAGGTCCACGAGGACACCGGGCTCGGTGGTCAATCCCCCGTAGCATTTGCTCTCGACGCCCCCGACCTGGCAGCTTCCACGCGCGATGGCCGTACCGCCGCGCTCCACCTCCACGGGCACCTCCAGCCCGGGGGGACCTTCGACTTCAAAGCGGCCAGAGTCCAGGAAGACGCTCAGGCGGAAGACCGGGAAGCGCAAGCCACGATCGATGCCGTCGGCGCCGCGCAGCTCAAGCTCCACCATGGCGCCCGGCAGCAGGTCCTGCCGGCCGGCCAGGTCGAGCATCCACTTCCCCTCGGCGTCGGCCGCGCCCTCCACCCAGTCCGCGGACCGCTCCAAACGGGCCCGGACAGCGCTTCCCGGCAGGGCCTGACCGCTGACTGTGTCGGCGTCGGCATCGGCGTTCAGCTGCAGGTCCATGCGGCCGCTGCTGGCCTGCCAACCTTCCCCCGCCCCGTCGCCGGCCAGCGCCAGCCGTTCGCCATCGCCGATCTCCCGCGGCCAGGGGTCCCCGTTCTGCAGCTCGAGGCTGAAGTGCCCGTCCACCCCCACTTGAGACCGCTGCAACGCCAGCTCCTGCCCCGCGGCGTCCAGCAGCCGCATGGACACCGCCGCCCCGGCCACACCCTGGCCCGTCGCCCGCGCCACGTAGGGGTCCACCCAATCCAATAGGGACGCCCGGGCTGTCAAGCTCAGCCCCGGCGCGTCCGGCAAGGTGACCGCCACCGCCTGGTCCACCGCCAGGTCCACCCGCCCGGACCAGTCCGCCCGCCACGCCCCCGCAGCATCCGCGACCACCGTCTGCGCCGCGGAAGGACGCCCCTCCGGTGCGAGCGACAGGCGGGAGCCGGGCGGCGCCGATCCCGAAGCGGCGTCCGCGGCCGGATCCACCAGAACGGTGATCGCCGGCCAGACCAGGATCAGCGGCGGCCGCGGCGGAATCGTGGGCGCGTCGGGCACCACGAAGTCCAGTTGCAGGCGGTCGCCTGGCCGGATGCCGACGAGCGCGCCGCCTGCATCGCGGAGGGCCAGGGTCACCGGGCCGCCCTGGCCGCGCACGCAGCCCCTGGCGCGAGGCATGACTACGGTATCCGACACCTTCAGACAGGCCTCCTCGCCCGGACGCAGCAGCAGGTCCAGGGCCGAAGCGCCCGCCGGGGCCGTCAGCAGGGGCAGGGTCCAGGCGGCCTGGAAGGTGACTCCCGAGCGGTCGGTGTAGAGCACCGTGCCCGAGGCGCCGGGCCCCAGGTCCAGGTCTGCGTCCAGCTCCAAGGTCCAACGGCCGTCCGCTCCGGCCACCGCCGTGTCGCTGGCGAAGCCGCCGCGCGCGTCGGCGGTGATGACCAGCACGCTCTCGCCCGCCGGCGCCCAGCCGCTCAAGGCCCCATCGACAGGGGCCAAGGCGGCGCCCAGGACGGGCACCAGGATGTCCCGCCGGCCACGCCGACCGTCCGGGTAGACGGCGCTCAGGCGCAGGCTGTCGCCGGGGAGGATGGCCGCAATCCCCCGCGCGCTCAGCCCGCCGCGGTCCAGGTGCAATTCCGTGCTGCCGTCGAAGGCCGCCAGACCGCTGGCCCGGCCTTTGAGGATGCCCGCGCCGTCGGTCAGCTCCAGCCAGACCTGCGGCGCCGCGCCGCCCTCGGCCACCCGCAGCTCGGCGAACAACGCCTCGGCGCCCACCAGCACAGAGATGCGCTGGAAGAGCTCCTGCGGATCGCCCTGGGCCCGGGCGGGGCCGGGCGTGGCGCCCACCAGACCGAGGAGAAGGACAGCCGCGAGGAGCCCCCAGCCATGCGGAGACGAATGGCTGGGGAGGCGGTTCGCAGGTGCGGTCATGGGCGACGGTCCTCTCAGTGGGGGCGTTGCGAGGCCGCAAGGCCCGTGCTATGATCCGGCCCAGATGATTTGCGCGACGGAGCCAAGATGCAGCTGATCAAGCTGATCATGACCTGGGACATTATACCGGGTCAGGAACAGGCCTACATCGAGTTCAACAGCCGGGAGTTCGTGCCCCGCCTCATGAAGCTGGGGCTGCAGCCGATGGATTCCTGGTACACCATCTTCGGCCAGGCCCCGCAGATCATGGCCGGCTGGGTGCACGAGGACACCGAGATGGTGCAGCGCGCCGTCGAGAGCGATGACTGGGCGGACCTGCAAGAGGATCTGCGCCATTACGTCACCAACTTCCAGTTCAAGATCGCGCCGGTCACGGGGATGTTCCAGCTCTAGCGCTTGACTGCCCTGGCGCGCGCATGCTATACCGGCGGACCTCGCCCGCCAGGGACAGGCCGTTCCTGGGGGCCACGGTTCCAGCCAGGAGGCAGAACATGTCCCAGCCGCGCCCGCGCCGCCCCTTCATCCCAGGCCCGGCGCTGACCGCCGCCCTCGTCGTGACCCTGGCGCTGGCCGCCCTGGCGGCGGTCCATGTCCGGCCGGCGACCGCCCAGTCGGTCGACGCCCCGGACATGGCGCTGCCGCTGGGCCGCAGCCTGCCGCAGCCGCTGCGGCCGATGACCACGCCCACCACGACGCCCTCGCCGGGGCCCCTGCCGGACCTGGTCATCACCGCCGACGGCATCGGCGGCGACTGCGCCACCAAGCAGCATCTGCTGCTCTTGACGGTGGCCAACCAGGGCGCGGCCGACGCGGCGCCCTTCCTCGTCAGCGCCGACGGAACGCCCTACCACTGGGACCTCCCGGGCGGCCTGAAAGCCGGCGCGCAGGAGCGTCTGGCCATGCCCATCGACTGGTCGGCGGCACGCGAGCTGCGCTTCGTCGCCGATCCGGACAACGAGATCGCCGAGCTCGACGAGACCAACAACAGCCGCCTGGTGTCCCTGCCACCCTCCGTGCCGCCGGTGGCCGACTGCACCGTCACCCCCACCCCCTCCAACACCCCCACCCCGGCGCCCACGTCCACCCCCACGCCCAAGCCGGTCTGGCTGCCCCTGCTCGCCATGGGCCTGGAGAAGGGCCAGATCCCCGTGCCCCCCGACGGCTTCCTGCCACGCAGCATGGCTCGCCACCTCGTCCTGACCCAGCTGGACAACAAGGCCCCGGACAACGCCGACGCGCCCGATATCCCGCTGGTCATCGAGCCCGGCCAGACCGATGGCGACGGCTACCTCTTCGTCGGCCGCCATCCGTATTCAGAGCTATCCAACCAGCTATGGGACTCGCCCCTGGCCAAATGGCTGGAGATCTCGCCGCCCACCGAGCATTTCGTCTTCCAGGCCTTCGGCGACGCCGACCCGCGGGCCGCCGTGCTGGCGCAGCGGTCGCGGATCGCGGCGGCCATGAAGGCGGCCGACCTCTCGGAGCAGGCCCAGGCAGGCTGGTGGGAGCGGCTGCACTTCATCACCATCGACCCCCTGGCGGCCACCGATCGCCCCGACCTGGACTGGTGGCGGACGGTGCTGCGCGACTGGGGCACGAACAACCCCATCGCCGAGGTCAGCTGGACCACGGCCGACGGGCAGCGGGAGCAGCTGAGCATCGCGGCCGCCGGCGATGCCGGGTGGGCGCGGCCCATCACCGACAAGGCGCCCATGGCCGGGCAGCTGGCGGCCACCGGCAACCTGGGCTGCAACGGGATGAGTCCGGTGCAGAGCCTGGTGGGCAAGGTGGCCCTGGTGCCGCGCGGCACCTGCAATTTCGTGGAGAAGGCGGCCAACGCCGCGCGCAACGGGGCCATCGGGCTGATCCTCTTCAGCGACGACCGGCCCAAGACGCAGATGGCCGGCAGCTGCGGACCCTGCCCGGGCATTCCGGCGATGATGATCGACAAGGCCCCCGGGGTTCAGCTGCAGACGCTGCTGCTGGCCGGCACGCCGGTGATGGTCAACGGCAGCAGCAAGCGGGCGCCGGCCCATGCCCTGGCCATCGACCACAACGGGCGCTTGCGCGAGTTCGGCTGGATCCCCTACGGCTTCCCCGACAGCCCGATGGACCTCTTGCAGCAGCTGGCCTACGAGGCCCAGTACTTTGTGTTCGAGCGCCATCGGGACTTCTGGCAGGAGACCGTGCCGGGCACCAAGATCATCCCCGTCTACCGCAACCTCGAGGCCTCGGACCCCGGCTGGTCCGGTCGCCGCTACATCGCCGAGTTCGAGCTGCCGGACGCGGAGGCGCTGAAACAGTACGACACCCTCGAAGTGGAGATGAGCCTGGCCTGCCCCTATGGCCTGGACCGCCAATGCGGCGACTGGGACTATCTGGTGCAGCTCTACCTTTGCGACGATCCCGCCAACCCGGATCGCTGCGACACCGAGATCGTGCGCTGGATCACGGCCTACAAGCGGGGCAGCCACTGGATCACCGACATCAGCCCGGTGCTGAGCTACCTGAAAGCGGGCGGCAAGCAACGGGTGGGCTTCTGGACGGTGCAGAAGTACGTGGTCGACATGTCCTTCAAGTTGTCGGACAAGAACAAGACCGGTCTGGCCGCGGTGGAGCGGGTGCCGCTCTTCGGCGGCGGCGCCTTCGTGGCCGACTACAACGACCGCTACAAGCCCATCGACTTCACCGTCCCGGCGGGGGTGCAGAAGGTGGAGCTGGTGACGGTGATCACCGGGCACGGCTTCGCCGGCGACACCAAGAGCTGCGCGGAGTTCTGCAACCACACCCACCACTTCACCGTGAACGGTACCGAGAACCAGATACGGCACGACAACGCCGACGAGGCCCTGCCCGGCACCATCTTCAACTACGGCTGCGCCAACCTGGTCTCGGTCGGCGTGGTGCCCAACCAGTTCGGCACCTGGCCCTATGCCCGCGCCGGCTGGTGCCCGGGCCTGGACGTGCCGCCCAAACGCATCGACATCACCGCGCAGGTGAAGATCGGCGGCGAAGCCAACACCATCACCTACCGCGGGCTGTACCGCGGCGCGCCCTACGTCCCAGAGCTCGCGCCGGAATCCACCAGCTTCGACGCCCGCATCGACATGACCAGCTACCTGGTCTATTACAGTGCCCGGCCCTGACCGCATGACCGGGCGGCGGGCGGCGCGAAACGCGGCGGCAGCGGGTCGGCCCGGCAGCGTTCCAACCCGAGGAACCTTGCCCCTCATACCACGCCCGGTCTATGATTGCCCGTCGCGCCGTGAGCGCGACGGGTCGTCGCTGTGGCAGCAGACCCATCGAGCCTGGCCGCCTGGCCGGGCGTCCGCCCCCGAACCATCACGAGGAGCGACGTAGACACGCCATGGTAGAGTTTCGCCTGAACCGCAATGTCTTCTACGGCCTGATGGCGGTGTTGGGCATCGGACTGGCCCTGGGCGCGGGCCTCATGATCGCCCAGCTCATGGGCGGCAAGTCCGATACCAACAGCCCCGTCGCCCAGGCCACCGCCGCACCCGGCCAGCTGGCCGCGCCGCCTGGCGGCGCGATCCAGATCGATCCCAACAACCCGCAGGCCGCCGTGGACGCCATCACCGGCCAGTCCTCCGACCCCAACGCGGCAATGGCGCAGCCGACGCCGTCCATCGACTACGCCAAGTTCGGCATCGGTCCCGACGGCGAGTTGAAGCCGGAGCAGGACGCGCAGGTCGCCCGCGTGGAGATCCCCGACGCCGTAGCCAAGCTGGGCAACGCCGGTGTGCTCTTCGTCGACACCCGCTCCAGCATCGAGTTCGAGCAAGGCCATATCCAGGGCGCCCAGAATGTCCAGGCCTACGCCGAGGACAACAAGCTGGAAACCCTGCCCAAGGACAAGGAGATCATCCTCTACTGTGCTTGAAACGCTGAGCACACGAGTGCCCGTGCGGCATTCATCATGAAGGGGATGGGCTTCACCAACGTGTCCGTGATCAGGGGCGGCTGGAACGGCTGGAAGGCCGCCGGTCATCCGGAGTCCACCGGCAGCAACTGATCCCGGCCTCCCGGGCCAGTCGCAGCCGTCGCAGCGGTCCCGCGAGGACAAAGCACATCGACGTCAGACCCAAGCACCCCCGCCAGCCGGGGGTGCTTGTCGTTTCGGGCGCGATCCGTCCGATCCCCAAGGAGCAGTCCATGCCAGGTCCGGCAGCGTTTCAGGATCCCGACGCTTCACCGCGGCGACGGACGGCCACGCTCGTCCTGGGCACGGCCCTCCTCGCGGTCTCCTGCGCGCCGCGGGGCGGTGGTCCGGCCGCCCTGCCGGACTCCGGCGCGACGACCTCGGCCGCCGACCCCGCGACCGCGGCCACAACACCCGCCACCGGTGCCAGCCTCCCGGCCGGCGCGGACGCCCCGCCCTCCGCCACCGCCGCCCTGGACTACGCCCGCTACGGCCTGCCCGCCGACGGCAACGTGGGCGTGAACGAGGACCTGGCCATCCCCCGCATGTCCCAGGAGGAGGCCGAGGCCGCTCTGGGCGACGCCGGCACGCTCTTCGTGGACACGCGCCAGGAATGGGAGTTCCGCCGCGGGCATATCCCCGGCGCCCGCAAGATCCAGGCCTTCGTGGAAGACCATTTGCTGGAAGACCTACCCCGTGACAAGACGATCGTCATCTACTGCGCCTGCAGCGCGGAGCAGTCCAGCGCCCGCGCGGCCGTCATCCTGCAGGCCATGGGCCATGAACGCGTCTACGCGTTGAAGAACGGCTGGCATGCCTGGGTGGACGACGGACGGCCGGTGGAGCGCAGCCCGCAGTGAGGGGCGCGGGCGGCTCCCCCCTCCCAACCTCCCCCCGCTGGGGGGAGGAGTCCTTGCTCCTCCCCCCAGCGGGGGGAGGTTGGGAGGGGGGCCTGCGGTCCTCAGGAAGAGGTTGGGAGGGGGGCCTACCGTCCCGCAGGAAGAGCCCGGGAGCAAGGCCTGCCGTGCCGCAATGCGGCCGCAATGCGGCCGCAGCTCAGATCTGTTCCCGCTCCCATTTGAGACCGCTGGCGTCCAGGCTGCGCTCGCTGGTGATGACCGCGACCGAGATCTGGTCCATCACCAAGCGGTCGGCGGCGGCCTTACGCATGGCCTCCGCGTTGACCTCCAGCACCTGCTGGCGGTAGTCGTTCATGCGCTCCGGTCCGTAGCCGAAGAGGTCGGCCACGAAGCGCATCCGCCCTTCGCCCGCCGGCGAGCCCGGACGGTCCAGGCCGCCGATGACGCCCAGGATGGCTTCCTTCATCAGCTGCGGATCCTCGGGCGCCTCGCGCAACCAGTCCAGGCTCTCGCGCATGTCGCGGTAGGTGTCGGCCAGGCGCGGGTCGCGGTAGCTGGTCAGGCCGAAGCTGCCCTGCTGCGCGCTATAGCCCGCGCGGCCGCCGTAGGCGCCGCCCTGCTCACGCAAGCGGGTATGCAGCTGGTTGAAGGTGAGGTAGCGCGCGGCGACGGCCAAAGCGGCGCTGTCGTGGTTCAGGAAGGGCACGGTGGGCAGGGCCATGGCGCAGTAGTTGACCTGGGTGGCGGTGAGGTAGGCCGTCGGGGGCACCACGTCGGCGGTGGCCGAGGGCACATCGAGGATGCGGCCCGTGATCCGCTGCGCCGGCATGTCCCAGCCCTCCCAGGCGGCCAAGGCCCGCGCCTGCACGTCCTGGCTGCCGGCCTGATCGCCGATGAGGGCCAGGCGCAGCGGCGCGCGGCGGATGCGCGCCAGGAGGCCCGCCATCTGCTCCGCCAGGGCTTCCAGCGCCGGTCGGCCTTCCGCGGCCACGCGGGCTTCGAGGACCTTCAACCGGGCCAGCTGGCCCAGGCCACCCAAGGCATGCGACAGCCCCGCCCGCCCGCCGAAGCCGCGCTCCGCGGCGGCCTGGGCGAGTTCCTGGCCGGACCAGGCCACCCGCTGCTGCAGGCCGGCCAGGCTCTGGGTGAGGATCTCCCGCACGCGGTCCAGCTCATCGAAGCGCTGCCCGTTCAGGGTCTCGGCCAGCAGATCCGCGAACTCGGCATGCCGCCGGGCCAGGCCCTTGACCTCCAGGAAGAGGTAGCCGCGGGTGCGCGACAGGTCCGCCGGATCGGAGCGCAGATCGGTCCAGGCGCTCAGACCACCGCAGACCGCATTCAGGTGGGCGCTCTGCGCATCGTAGCTGCGCTCGGCCACGCCCAGCTCGCCCAGGGTGCGCGACAGCAGCGGCAGCAAGGCCATGTCCTCCATGCTGAGCCGCGACAAGGGCAAGGCGGCCACCTGATGCAGGATGCCATTGGTGGCGGTGACGAAGACCTCCAGCCCGTCGGAGGGGTTCGTCCCCGTCACCCAGCGCCGCTCGGCCGGAACATCCGTCAGGGCCAGGTCCGGCAGCACCTTGGGGTCGTCCTCCGTGGCCTGGCGGTGGGCCAGGGCGCCGGTCTGCTCCAGCAGCCACTGCCGCTGGTCCGGGTCCATGGCCGCCACGCGCTCGGCCAGCCGTGCGGCCTCCTCGGCATCCTGGCGCTGGTTGAAACCCCCGTCCGGCTGAGCGATCAGCAGGGCGCGGTGCGGCCAGTTCAGGAAGCGCTCGCGGATGAGGTCCGGCCAGAAGCCCGGCGCACCCACCCGCAGCCGCAGGTCTTCCAGGGCCTGGCCCATGTCCAGGAAGCCCAGCGGATCCTGATCGAAGAGCCAGGCCTCGGTGGTGCGCATGGCCAGATCCAGGCCGAAGGGGAAGCGGTCGCCGGAGATGGTGCGCCGGGCCAGCTCCAGCTGGTGCAGGGCCGCCGCCAGTTCCGAATCCGCGATGCCCTCCTGGGCCACCTGTTCCAGGCGGCTCATGATCAAGGCCTCCATGGCCGGGGCGCCATCGGGCTCGATGCCCTTGAGCCCCAGGCCGAAGACCCCGTTGCGTCCGGTGGTGTGATAGCCGCTGCCACTGAGGGCCCGTCCCAGGCCGCTGGACTCCAGGCTCAAGCGCAGGGGCGCACCGGCATGCCCCAGCAGCAGCAGGTCCACCAACTCGCCCAGGAGGCTCTCGCCCAGGTCGATGCCGTCGCCCCAGACCCAGGTCAGACGGGCCTGGCTGACGTCGCGCAGGTCCTGTCCCGCCTCCAGCGGCACGGGCACCGTGACCGTCTGCGGCGCCGGTAGCTGCGGCTGCAGGGCCGGCGGATCGATGCGCCGGCCGGGGCGGTGGCGCAGATAGGGCTCGAAGCGGACATGCAAGGCCTCCACATCCAGCTTGCCGTAGGTGGCGAAGCAGGCGTTGGCGGCGCAGTAATGGGCGGCGTGGAAGTCCACCAGCCGCTGATGGGTCAGTTCGGGGATGACCGCCGGATCGCCACCGGATTCGTGGCGGTACGGCGTGTCCGGGAACAAGCGCTCACCATGCGCGATCCACAGCTGGGCGTCGGAGTTGCCCAGGGCGCCCTTCATCTCGTTGTAGACCACGCCCTTGAAGGCCCAATCGGTGGGGCCGGGCTCACGCTGGACGGCGTCGGTGGGCTCCAGGCGAAAGCCCTCCTGTGCGAAGTCCAGGGGGTCGAGGTTGGGCCGGAAGGTGGCGTCCAGGTAGATGCTCAGGAGGTTGTCGAAGTCTTTGGCCACCTCGCTGGCGAAGGGGTAGTAGGTGCAGTCGCCGCCGGTCATGGCGTTCATGAAGGTGTTTAGGCTGCGGCGCAGCATCATGAAGAAGGGATCGCGCACGGGATAGCGCTCGCTGCCGCAGAGCACCAGATGCTCCAGGATATGCGGCAGACCGGTGCTGTCGTCGGGCACGGTGCGGAAGCTGACGGTGAAGGCGCAATGGGCATCGTCGGCGGCGAGGTGGAAGTGCTCGGCGCCGGTGTCATGGCGGTAATGCTGCAGGCTCAGCCTGAGGAGCGGCACGGGGCGCTCGGAGAGGAGCGTCCAGGACGCGGCGGCGCTCGGGGAAGCGGCCGCGGCGGTCGCGGCGGGAACGGTCGCGTCGGGCAGGGGCGCGCCGGGCAGGGACGCGTCGGGAATGGGCGTGGTGGTCATGGGGAACGTCTCCGGTCCAGAGAGCGGCGCGCGGCGTCGCGCCGATCGAATCGTCGGGGCAGGGCAAAGGGAATGCTAGTCCATGGCCCGGCCGCCGCAAAGTCCGACCGGCGGGGGGCCGCGCGGTAGGCGGGGGCCTATAATCCGCCGGACATCGTGGATGACGGCAAGGCCTTTGGGAGGCACAAGCATGTTACGACGCGCCCTCGCGGTTCTGGACCCCGCTGTTCCCGGCTTCGGCGGCCGGATGTGGCGCCTGGCCCGCTGGGGCCTCCTGGCGGCGGCCCTGGTCGCCGTGGCTGTCGGCGCCGTGTTGCTCCGCCAGCCGCAGGTTCGCTATTGGTGGGGCGTGCTGCAGCTGGAGACCGGCTTCCCGGAGGCGGCCACCGAGACGGCGCAGGCGATGATCGACGCCGGTCAGGCGGACAGCTACGACTTCTACCGCCTGCTGGCCGCCGGGCAGCGCCGCAGCGGGCGGGTGGAGGCACAGCTGGCCACCTTCGACCTGGCGGTGGCGCGCTTTCCGAGGCTATGGCAGGCCCAGGGCCACCGCTGCTGGTACGGATCCTTGTTCGGCAAGCCCGGGCGGGTGATGGACAGCTGCGACCAGTCCGTGGCCCTGGGGCCGGATGACCGCGGCGAGCCCCTGGCCTGGCGCGGCGCGGCGAAGGCGCTGGCGGGCGAACGGGACGCCGCGATCGAGGACCTGACCGCCGCCATGGAGCGCTGGGACGGCGGCACCCAATGGGGCACGCCCTACGTGGAGCGGCGGCGGGGCTGGCTGCGGCAGCTGAAAGCGGGCGAGGACCCGTTCGACGCCGCGACCTTGGCGAAGGAGCGGCGGAGCTTCTGAGGACGGGATTGCAGAGATTGTAAGTCAGACTTACAATTTCCGCATTCGCGAGTGGAGCGTCGACCATGGTCCCGGAATTCCGCCGGCCGCTGCAGCGCCTGGCCGATCGGCTGGTCGGCGATCCAGGATCGGGATAGGGCGGGATCAAGATGGAGACGGGGCGGGACTGGCCGGCATCCCCGGTGCAAGCGGACCCTCTCGACGAAGCGCCACGGCGTTTTCTGCGCCGCCACCTTGCGCTCGCGGCCTGCATCCTGGCTATCCCGTCCTTTTCGGCGGCCGCCGGCCTGTCGGGGGCCACGGCACGGAACAGCGTGCGAGCCGATGACGACTCGCGTCCCGATCTGGTCTTCATGACCGACGACGATGCCCAGCGCTTCGACGGCTGCGACGCCATGTCCGCCTACGATGCGTCCAACCATGCGCTGATCGTCCGCGGCGAGCAGCACGTGTCGCCGGGGCGCCTGGCGGCCACGTCGGATGGCCGCTTTGCCGTCTCTGTGAGCAACAACAGCGGGCGCTTCCTCTACATTCTGGCGAAATCCGCCCGGAGCGGCGCCATCTGGCGGACGCAACGGATCGACAACAACAACCTCGTCGAGGGCGGCCCCGTCGCGATCTCGCCGGACGACCGCTACCTTCTGCTGCCGCGCGGGGGCAACCGGCTGGCCGCCTATGACCTGGTGGCCATGCGTGCTGTGGTGGACGGGGGCCAGGTGCCCAACCTCGCGAACCCACTGGCCACGGCATCCGTCCGCGGCGTCGCCGCTCTGAGCTTCTCCCCCGACGCGGGCGTGGTCTATGCCGTCGGCCTCGACCGCAACGTGTACGCCCTGCGCCTGCCGGACCTGGCACCGGTGACCGACCCGCTACCGGTGCAAACGGCGAACGGGACCACAGAGCGCCTGATCCGCAACACCAACCTGTCGGTCAGCCCGGACGGACGCTACCTGGCCATCAACCGGCTCAATGCACCCGGCATCATCCTGGTAGACCTGCCGACGCGAAACGCAACCGTGGTGGACACCCCGGACCTGGTCGAGAGTTGGGGGCTCGCCTTCAACCATGCCGCGCCGAACCGTGGGGTCCTGGCCATCCATGGCCGCGCGCGCGTCGGCGTCTACGCGGTGGATGCCGGCCCGACGCTGCGGCTCATCGTGGCCGCCGACGTCCCGGCGCCGGACCTGTCCAACTGGGTGTTCCGACTGGGCAATCAGGTGTTCGACCAGCGCACCTTTGCCCGACTCGCCGCCCTGGCCTGGTCCCGCTCTGGGGATCGCTTGTTCGTCGGCGTCAGCCGCAAGCAGGAGTTCCGGGTCCTCGACTTCACCGGGGACCCCGCGCCGTCGCTGCTAACGGATAAGGACCTGGATGCCTGCACGAATCCGGAAGGCCTGAAGATCCAGCTCGATGTCGTTGGGCTCAACGACAAGCGACCCCCTATCGACCCGACCCCGACACCGGGTTCTACAGTCACCGAGACCGCTACCGAGGTGGCGGTCCCGCCGACCGCGACCCCGCTCCCGTCGCCAACCCAGACGGTGGCCCCACGGCCGACCGCAACCGTCGCACCGACGCAGTCGCCCAGCCCGACGCCGACCGTCACGTCGACGCCGACCGTCGCGCCGATGCGGGTCCTGCTGCCGCTCCTGCTCCGGGAAGCCTGCCAGCCCGAGACCCGCCACGCCGACGTGGCCCTGGTCCTCGACACCTCGTCGAGCATGCTCGATCCGACCGCCAACGGTGGGTCCAAGCTGGCGGCGGCGCTGACTGCCGCCGGCGTATTCCTGGACCAGCTCCATCTGGCGGCCGACGGAGACCAGGCGGCGATCGTGACCTTCGACCATGGCGCCACCGTGGCTCAGCCGCTCACCCCCGATCGCGCCGCTTTGGACGCCGCCCTGGCCAAGATCAGCACCGACCGTCAGACATGCATCAGCTGCGGCATCGACGCGGCGGCCACCGAGCTTGCCGGCCCCCGGCACAGGCAGGGGAACGTGCCGGTACTGGTGCTGCTGACGGACGGGCGCGCCAACCCCGAGACGGCGGAGGAGGGTGTGCGCCGGGCCGCCTTGGCGAAGGCCGCCGGCCTGACCCTCTTCACCATCGGTCTGGGCAATGACGTGGACCTCGACGCCTTGGCGGCCATTGCCAGCCGGCCGGACTACTTCCACCACGCACCGGATGCGGCGGACCTGGAGGGCATCTATCGCACGGTGGCGGGTACGATTCCTTGTCCGTCGGCCACCTTCTGGGGACGAAGGTAGGACGCCGCCTACCGCCCCCGCAGTGCGCGCGGCAAGTAAAGCAGCCCGCCCGACTCCGCCTCCGGCCCCACCAGCAGCGCCCAGTCCCGCAACCCGCCCGGCCGCCCGGCCTCGTCCATGACGGTCAGGCGCAGCCGATGGCGCCCTGCACGCAGCCCTTCGGCCAGGAAGAAGAGCGGGCCGGTCCGGCGGATCGCGGTGCCCAGAACCTCCCAGCGCAGACGATCCGCGCCCACCAAGCCGTCGGCGTCCAGGCCCGCGCCCACCAGCACGATAGGCGTCCCGGCGGCTCGCCCGCCCTCGGCCGCGCTCAGGACCAGTCCCAGAGGCGCGTGGCCGGGCAGGGCCCCCAGGCTCAGCCGCTGCGCGAGCGGCCGGCCGTCCAGCACCGCGCGCAGTTCCAACTGCCCGGCGGCGGAGGCCGGCAGCGCCGTCAGGTCCAGCGCCAGCCGCTCGCCGACCGCCGCCGCCTGCAACAGCTGCCAGCGCTGCCCGTCCGGGCTGTAACGCAGGTCCAGCGGCGCGCTCGCCGCTCGTCCGGCACGGGTGATCCGCGGGTAGAGCGTGGCCGTCCGCGCACCGGCCGCGAGCGGCAGGAGCACCGCGTCCAGCCTGGCCGCCCCGCCGTCCACGGGCAGGCGGGCCAGCTCGCGGCCGTCGGCCTCGCGGACGACCAGCGATGCCGCGCCGGTCAGGCGCGGCACCGTGAGGGCGAAGCTGGCGCCACCGCTGCGGCCCAGGGCCGACAGCTGCGGTAGGACCGGCAGCGGCGCGGCCCACAGCTCCTGGCCCGCGGCATCCAGCAGAGCGGCTGCCAAGGGGGCGCCGGAAGCTGGCGCCGCCGTGGCCATCGCCGTCTCTGACTGCCGCAGCGGATCCAGACTCAGACGGCCCCCATCGGCCTGCCATTGGCCGGACAGGCGCCAGCCGGCGCCGGCCGGCGCCGCGGGCGAGATGGCGGCATCACGCAGCCGATCCAGCAGACGGGCCAGGTGATGGTCCGAGAGCCAGGCCGGGGCGCAGCCGCTCATCAGGTCGTAGGCGTCGGCCCCCAGATAACGCCAGCTGCCCAGGTCCAGGCCCAGGGCGCCGATGCGGCCGCCCAGGTACGGGTAGCTCGGGTCCAGGATCGGGGTGTCCGCCGCCACCGCCAGGTCGCAGGCCACCGGCGGCAAGCCCAGGGCCAGGCCCACCGCCCGGGCCACGGCCAGCGGATCGTGGGCGCTGGCCAGGGCCACCGAGCCGCCCGGCAGGGCCATGCTGACCGCCGCGCCGCCATCCGGAGGCAGAAGACCCAGAACCAATGGCGCGGCGTCCGGCCGGCCGTCCAGACGCGCCCCGGGCTGCTCATCGAGCCGCAAGAGGGCCAGCTGATGCAGGAGCGCCTGCCGCGCCCTCGGCTTGTCGATCTGGCCCTCGAAGCGCCAAGCGGGATGGAGAACGGGCGACAGCGGCAGCGGCAGCGACCGGCCCAGCCAGCCCAGGGCGACCGCCCCGTCCCGCGCCAGATCCGGGGCCAGGATCGGCCCGACACCCCCCGGCTGCAGCGCTACCGGCACCAGGCTGATGACCAGGGAGGGCCGGGGCGCGAAGACCGCCTCCAGCCGCGCCAACTCCGTCCCCTGCCCGCCGCCGGCGCCCGTCACCCGCAGCTGGACCCTGCCCGCCGCCGTCCATTCCGGCGGCAGCAGGAAGCCCGTCAGCGGCACGGCGGCGGCGGCGGCGCCCTCGGCGGCCGGCGCCGGAACCGCCCTTAGCGGCGCTCCGGGCAGCAGCGAGCCATCGGGTCCGATGCCGTCCAGGCCGAGGGAGCCGGCGATCAGGGCCTCCGGCGCCCCGGTCCGCAGCTCCAGGTAGGCCGGCCAGCCGGCGACCAGTTGCGGCGGCCCGGCCGCTTGCCCCGCGGCCTGGCGGAGGGACAGACGCAGGGCGACGTCGCTGGTGGGCGTGCTCGCGGGCAGGCTGGTGGACCTTGCGGTGGCGCTGGCGGGAGCCACCAACGTTGCCGTCGGTGCCGTCCGGCTGGGCAGCGGCGAGGGCTCTTCGGTGGCCGTGGGAACGGGCGTCCAGGTGGGCAGCGGTCCCGGCGGTGGCAGGATCACCGGCGAAGCCGACGGGCTGGGCAAAGCACTGGGGCTAGGCCCTGGTTCGGGCACGATCACCGGCACCGCGGCCCGCACCAGGCGCAGCTCCAGCTGCTCGGCGGGCGCATTGTCCGGATAATGCATGAAGAGGCCGGCATCCGGGCCGATGTCCGTCGGCGGGCAGGTCAGGCGCAGGCGGCTCTCCGCCCGCGCGCCGGCCTCCAGCCGCAGGCTCTGACCCACCCGCCCCAGGGCGGCCCCCAGGGCATCCGTCCAGACCAGGCAGGCCGCCGCGCGCTGGTCGAAGCGCAGCCGGGCGCCGGCGGCCAGGCCGTCGGGCATGAGGTCATAGCCGCTGTAGCCCGGCCGCAGGGGGTAGTCCCCCACCGCGTCCAGGCTGATGGCCGCCCAATCGAAGACCGCCCGCCCGGCATTCAGGTCGATGCCCAACCAGGCCGCCGGAGCGGAGAGCAGGGTCACCGTCTCGTCCAGGTCATAGACCATCGAGCCCGGCACGGCCTTGGCGGCGGCCTCGTCCGGCGCGAGCGTGCCCTTCAACAACGGCGCCACCAGCACCGACCAGCTGCCGGCCGGCAGCCGCGCGTCCCAGGCCGGGGCGTAGCGGTTGTAGAGCACGCGATCCCAGCTGCCGTTCCGATCCCCATCCACCAGCACCCGCAGCTCGGCCTCGGCCGGGATGCGCCGTGCGCCGCGGGTCTTCAGGGCGAAGCCCAGGGACATGGTCGCCCCCTCCTGGGTCACGGCCAGGCCATAGCGGATGCCCACCGCCTGCAGGTCCAGCTTGGCCGGAAAACCGTCCACCTGCATGGACTCCGCCGCATCTCGGCCGGCCAGGGCGTAGGGCTCGACGGCGCCGCCGCGACCGCAGGCGTTCAACCAGCCCTGCTCGGCCGACTCGCCGGCCTCCCAGAACTCGATGTCCGCGGCCGCGGCCGAGGCCAGGCAGGCATGATGGCGGGGCAACACGTGGAAGGGCAGGCCCGGCCGATCGCCGCCGGCCACGGGACGGTCATCGGTGTCCACCGTCTGCAGCAGCACGGTGCCATCGACCTCCAGGTCGGCCAGGCGGGCCTCGTCGCGCACCGGATCCGCGCCGCGCAGCTGCCAGGCGCGCAGGGCGGAGGCGTCCACCGTCAACGTGACCTCGATGCGGCCCTCGGAACGCGGCGCCAGCTGCAGCACGGGCGGATCGAAGCTCAGACGCAGGCCCACGCCGGCATCCTCAAGAGGAAAGGTCAGGACGGCCTGCGGCTGGTAGCGCTGGCCGAAGGGGGCCAGGTTGCGCACCCGGAGGATCTGCCGCACTTGCGCCCCGGCGTCGCCCACATGGACATGCCCGAAGCTGAGCCCGGCCAGACCCACCTCGCTGCGGACGACGGTCTGCCCGCGAGCGCTCTGCAGGGCGTCGATCCGTCCGGCACCCTGACGCATGACGGCCGCCCGCGGACCGGTGTCCCGGCGCCCCACGTGGATGCCGGGATCGGCGTAGTTCATGGCCAGGGCCGCCACCTCGGCGGCGTCCAGACCCAGGCCGTCGCGATGGTTGCGCTGCCACAGGAGGGCCAGCAGACCGGCAGCGGCCGGCCCGGCCATCGACGTGCCGGACAGGGACACCAGACGCGTGCCGCCGCCGGCCCGCGCCGACAGGATACCCGAGCCGGGCGCGGTGAGGTCGGGCTTGATGGCCGCGTCGAAGCGTGCCGGACCACGGCTGGAAAAGGCCGAGATGGTGTCCGTCAGCTGCTCCTGCCAGCGCGGCTCCAGGGCCACGCGCACGACGGCGCCGTCCAGCAGCCGATCGCGCAGGGCGATGCCCGGCGCGCGGTCGATCATGCCGGCGGGCATCGCCGGCACCGCCGCGCAGGGCGCCGGCGCCGCGCAGGCCATGGTCACCTTCTGGGCGCCGTCGGTGAAGACCACGGCGCCGACGGCGCCCGCCTTGGCGGCGATCTGCAACTTGTCGAAGAAGCTGCAGCCGCCGCGCTCGATGAGCGCGATCTTGTCGAGGGCCAGACGGCGGTCGGCGATGGGCTGACAGGCGTCGCCCAGCCAGACCAGGTCGCTGCTGACAGCAACCCCCTCGCCGAATCCGGGCAGCCAGTCGGCCGCCGCCTCCAACACCTCGATGGGGTCGGTGGTGAAGCGCCCGTCCCTTTCCCGCCAGGTAGCGGACACACGCGGTTCGTAGACGCCCTGCGGCACCGAACTGGCCACGCTGAGGGCCATGCCCGCCGACCCCGGCGAGCCGGTGACGTAGGCCAGCGGTCCGGCGTTGCCGGCCGAGGCCACCACCGAGATACCGGAGTCCACCACGTTGGCCACCGCATCCGCGATGTCCACCATCCGCGCCGACCAGTCGGTGCCCAGAGACAGGTTGACGACATCGATGCGGCCGCGGGGGGCGCTGCCGGGCACGGCCAGGCCGGCGTTGTGCTTGACCGCCCATTCCAGGGCGCTCAAGGCCAGGTCGCTGGTGGCCGGCACGCCCTGTGGGTTGCCGAAGATCTTCAAGGCGACCAGGCGCGCCCCCGGCGCCATACCGGCCGGCACCCGCGGCCCGGCGGCCTGGCCGGCGATGATGCCGGCCACATGGCTGCCGTGGCCCAGGCCCGCCGGATCCAGCGGATCGTCGTCCGGCTGCGGCCGGTTGGGGCAGTCCTGCCCGCCGCCGCAAGCCGCCGAATAGCGCGCGCCGGCGAAGTCATAGCCGCCGACCACCTTGGCCGTCGGGAAACTGCCGGGCTCTACGGTGTTCTCGCCGTTCGCCAGGTAGTCCGCCGGGTCGCCGCCGCCGCCCAGCATGGCATGCTCGTAGTCCATGCCGGTGTCGATGACCGCCACCGTGGCCCCGCTGCCGTCCAGACCCAGCCGCTCGGCGGTCTGGTCGGCCTTCACCGTGCGCACCAGGTTGCGGACCGCCAGCCCCAGCACCGGCGCCGGCGCCACGCCCGCCACCCCCGGCAGGTCGGCCAGCTGCCGCGCCTGCCCGACGTCGGCATGCAGCAGCAGGCCGTTGAAGATCATCTGGTAGCTGTCGATGACCTCGGCGCCCAGGTCGGTGGCCGCGGCGGCGATGCGCTTCTGGGCCGCCGCCCGCTCCGCCAGGCGCCGGCCGATCTCGGCGGCCCCAAGGGGCGTGCCCGCCGCCTGCGAACGGTGAAGCTCCGGCCACAACGGCGCATCCGCCAATCGCAGCAGCCAGCTGTCCCGCGGCAGCGCGGTCAGCGGCGCGGAAGCGCGCGCGACAGCCGGCAGGGTCAAGAAACCCAGCGCCAACAGCGCCTGCAAAGCCAGGCGCCCAGGGCGCCGGAAAAAAGAATACCAAACCGTCATGCTTGCCTACCCTCTGGGAGTAATGACGCTCAACGCGTCCAAGCGTAACGGCGGATTCCCGCCGGCGGCCGCCGGCGCATGCGGCTGCCCCCGCGCGGTCGTCCCCGCAGGGCGGAATCAGGGTCGGCGAAGCAGCGGCAGATAGGTGGTGGGTACGGACGTCGCGGCGGGCGACGGCGTGCGCGGGGGCTTGTCCGACGGCGTGCCCGAGGGCGTGGTCGGCACCGTCGCCGAAGGCCCGACCGCCGGCGTGGACGACGCCGAACTTCCCGGCGTCGCCGGCGCCGCCAACGGATCCACCAAGGTCAGCGCCTCGCCGCTCCAGATCACCTCGTCCGTCCCCGTCGCGTCCGCTTTCAATTCCGTGTTGAGCAGCACCTTGTCGGCTTTGCCCGTCGCCCGCTTGAGGGCGATCCAGGGGGCGAAGGCGTCCACGCGGGTGAAGAGGCTCAGCGAGCCGGGGATCCCGCAATAGTCGTCGGTGACCGCCGAGGTGATGCCCACCTGCACCCAGGCGCCGTCGGCCTGCTGCACCACCAGGGGTCCGCCGCTGTCACCGAAGCAGGCCGAGGCCCCGCCCTCGGGCTTTCCGGCGCAGAGCTGCTGCGCCGGGTCCACCTCTTCGGCGCAGCGACCGGCGCCGGAGATGGGCAGGCGCGCCTCCTGCAACAGGTCAGGGCTCACATCGCCGAAGGCGTCCGTGGCCCCCCAGCCGGTGACCACCGCCTCCTTGCCCGGAGCGCGCAAGGCCGCGTCGGCCGCGCCGGCCAGCGGCACCGGCATGATGGCCGGCTGCGCCGGCAGCGGCTCCTTCAGGCGCAGGAGGGCCAGGTCGGCATTGTCGTCCAGCAGGTAGCGGGCGTTGAGGAAGATCTGATCGATCTCGGCCAGCACCTGGTCGCGTTCATCCGCCAGGCTGTTGCTGCCGGCCATCACCCCGATGAGGTCCGGCGGCAACAGGCCCTCGTCGTAGACGCAATGCGCCGCGGTCAGGATCCAGCTGGCGTCGATCACTGTGCCGCCGCAGAAATGCCCGGTGGCGACATCAACCGGCGAAGCGAAGAGCGCCACCTGCCAGGGCCAGGCCTGGCGCGCCGCATCCCGCCCCCCGACCACCAGGGGCGCGGCGGGTCGGCCGGGTCTGTCGCCACCCGGTCCGTCACCTCCCGGTCCGTCGCCACCGGGTCCGTCACCTCCCGGTCCGTCATCCTCCCGGCCGCCCCCGTCCTCCCCGTCCCCGTCCTCCCAGTCCTCCCCGTCCGCTGCCGCGGGCTCGGCCGCCAGGGGCGAGCCCGGCTTGGACGGATCCTCGTCCACCGTGATGCTCATCTCCCGGCCCTGACCCGGCGCCAGCGTTCCCAGCTGCCAGCGCACGGCGCCGCGCGCGAGGCTGCCGGCGTCGGAAGCCGCTACAAAGCGCAGGCCGGGCGGCAGGACGTCCGACACGGTCAGGCCCGCCGCGGGCTCGCGCCCGGTGTTGCGTACCGCTACGGTGTACTGGAAGCGCTCTGCCGGACGGATGCTTTCCGGTGCCGCAACACCCAGTTCCAGGTCGGGTCCACGGTCGGCCAGGGTGGCGCGGATCCAGTCCAGGTAGAAGGGGACGCTGGTGTACAGGGTGTAGTTGTCCTCGCCGCCGCAGATGTCGGTGGTGCCGGCGCTGACCAGTCCCGCCAGGCGCCAGCTGCCGGCAGCGCCCACCACCAAAGGGCCGCCGCTGTCGCCATAGCAGGAATCCTTGCCCAGGGCGCCGGCGCAGAGGCTCTCGCCGTCCAGCGTCGCGTCCGGATCGATGCGGCAGAGGGCCTCCGAGACCACCGGCACCTCCACCTCGTGCAGCACGGTGGCATAGCTGCCGTCATCGACCATCCCCCAGCCCGTCACCCAGGCCGGCCGGCCGGTCTGCAGGGCCGCGTCGGCCGCGTCCTCCACCAGGCCGATGGGCAGCTCCCGGGCCGATGGCGCCACCCGCTCGGCCAGGCGCACCAACGCGATGTCGCCCGTCTCCAGCCCGGAATCGTAGTAATCGGGATGGATGATGATCTGGGCGGCGGCCACCCGGCGTCCATCGCCGGCCTCCAGGTCATGCATCCCCAGGCCCAGCTCGATGGTGGCGACATCGGTCTCGCCCAGGGCCCCGAAGCCCTCGACGCAATGGGCGGCGGTCAGCACCCATTCGGGGTCGATCAGGGTGCCGCCGCAATACTGGGCGTCCAGGTTCTCCGCCGTCTCGGCGTCCAGGATGGCCACCTGATGCGGCCATTCGCCGGGCTCCGCCGCCTTGCCGCCGATGATGTCGGGCTCGAAGAGGCTCACGGTCTCCCGCGCCTGGGCGCGGGGCGGCGCGGCCAGGGCCAAGCCCAGGACGACGGCCAAGGACCAGGACAGACAGCGCAGGGCGCGGGGCAGGCTACGGTCGAACATGCGAGACTCCATGGCGGCTCAGTCCGGAGGATCCTACCAGGGACCGCTCCGGTGACCAGTCCGGGACAGCGCAGCGGCTAAAGGCACCGCCGCGCACCCGTCAAGCATAGGCCATTCCAAAGCGGTTGGCGATGAACGCGGCATACGGAATGGTCTCCTGGCGCACCAGACCGGTCTGCTGGATGTGGCCGCCGGCATGCAGGTCCAGGACGGCGCAGATGCCGCTGGCGGTGCTCACCTGGATGGCGCCCCAGACGCGGCCGCCGATCTCGCGGAAGCGCATCTTGTGGGCGTAGGTGCGCTCGGTCAGCACGCCGCCCAGGTAGCCCACCGCGGAGACATAGACCAGCACCTGGTCCTCGGTGGTATGGGGTATGGTGCGCTCCAGGAGCGCCTTGAGCGCTTCGCGGTCCTCTTTGAATCGCAGGTCCTCCAGCAGGAAGGCGATCAGGTCCCGGTGGCCGGGGTAGCGGAGGGTCTTGTAGTCGGCGCGCTGGACCCTTCCCATCCAGCTGTCGGCCAGGGTGCCCAGGCCGCCGGAGGTGTTGAAGGCCTCGTAGGTTTCGCCGTCCAGGGTGATCGTCTCCATCCCCTCCAGGGCCGGGACCATGATCAGATGCCCGTCGACCACGGCCTCGCAGGGGTTGCAGTATTCGTTGATCAGGCCGTCGGTGCTCCAGGTGAGGTTGTATTTCAGGCGGTTGCGCGGATGCAGGGGCAAGGCGCCCACGCGCAGGTGCACCTGCTCCAAGGGCTCCATGCCCTCCGCCAGATGGGCGGCGACGATGGAGATGAAGCCGGGCGCCAGGCCGCATTGAGGGATGAACGCGGTGGCGGCGTCCTCGGCCAGCTTCATCACGCCCTTGGTGGTGTTCACATCCTCGGTCAGGTCCAGGTAATGGGCCCCCACCACCCGCGCCGCCTCAGCGATGATCAGGTTGCAGCGGTAGGGCGCGCAGCTGACCATGTAGCGCTGCCCCTGCCCCAGGCGCACGAGGGTGGCCGGATCGGTGAAGTCGCCGGCCACACCGCGGGCGTTGGGGTAGAGCCGGCCGGCGGCGTCGCGCACCGCGGCCTCAGCCTGGCCGGCCTGAAGATCGACGGCGGTCACGGCGTAGTCGCCGCTGGTGGCCAGCAGCTGGCAGACCAGGCGGCCGATCTTGCCGGTGCCCAGCACCAGCACGGGGATGGGTTCGTGAGCGGACATGGCTAGGGGTGCTCCAGATGACGGCGGGTCGGGGGACCGGTCGATGGGTGAAAGGTGGTGGGTGGGCCGGTGGATGGGCACGGCAGGCCCTGCCCCTGCGCCGACGGATGATTGTGGTGCGGGGGCAGGATATGGGTCAAATGGCGCTTGGCAAGGCCCCCGGCGCGGCATTACAATCTGGCGTCCGAGTCAACCCGCCGGACGGGGTCGAACGGATCCGGCGCGGCGGCAGCCGTACCGCGAAGTCCCCGGGATCCGCCGAGGACAGCGATGCAAGGAAGAAGGGCGCGGACATGGGCAAGGCATTGAAGCGGCTGTTCAAGCTGGGAGCGCTGATCGGCGCCGTGGTGGCGCTGGCCAAGGGCGCAAAGTTGTTCAGCGGCAATCCCGCGGGCGTCGGCGGTGAAGGCTTCAGCTTCGACGAGGAAGGCGACGACCCCTACGCGGTCGACGAGTCCAAGCTGGGCGGCGAGGTGAGCACGGCGCTCCTGGAGCGGCTGGTCTGCCCCTTGGACAAGGGTCCGCTGACCCTGGTCGACAAGCAATGGCTGCTGAACCCGCGCAACGGTTACCGCTATCCCATCGTCGACGGCATCCCGGTGATGCTGGTGGAGGTGGGCGAGCGCTACCGTCAGGGCGCGGGCGCCACGCCGTCCGCGGCTGTTCCGCCTCCAGCCTGAAGTCCGACACGCCGCCCCGCCTTCAGCGCTGCAACGGTCGCGGCCGGCCGCGACGGTCTGGGGTTGCCGTCGGGCTTCGTCCATCCGCTAGAACACTACCCAACGCATCCATCGTGACCAAAGCGAGGAACCTGTCTTGAGCAAGTCTGTCCGTGTGGCGATCATCGGCGTGGGAAACTGCGCCTCCTCCCTGGTGCAGGGGGTGCAATTCTACCGCGGCGCCGATCCCAAAGTCGCCGTGCCGGGCCTGATGCACGTGGATCTGGGCGGCTACCATGTGGGCGACGTGCAGTTCAGCGCCGCGTTCGACATCGACGAAGAGAAGGTGGGCAAGGACCTCAGCCAGGCCATCTGGGCCGGTCAGAACAACACGATCAAGTTCGCCGAGGTGCCCGAACTGGGCGTGCCCGTGCAGCGCGGCATGACGCATGACGGCCTGGGCCATTACCTGAAGCAGCGGATCCACAAGGCCGACGGACAGACCAGCCCGGTGACGCAGATCTTGAGGGACACCGGTACGGACGTAGTGGTGAACTACCTGCCGGTGGGCTCGGAGATGGCCACCAAATGGTACGTGGAGCAGGTGCTGGAGGCGGGCTGCGCCTTCGTGAACTGCATCCCGGTGTTCATCGCCCGCGAGAAATACTGGCAGGCGCGCTTCGTGGAACGTGGCTTGCCGATGATCGGCGACGATATCAAGAGCCAGGTGGGGGCCACGATCGTGCACCGCGTGCTGGCCAACCTGTTCCAGGACCGCGGCGTGCGCCTGGAGCGCACCAGCCAGCTGAACGTGGGCGGCAACATGGACTTCTACAACATGCTGGAGCGCCAGCGGCTGGAGTCCAAGAAGATCTCCAAGACCAACGCGGTCATCAGCCAGCTGGATTACGAGATGGACCCGGACAACGTCTACATCGGGCCCTCGGATTACGTGCCCTGGCTGACGGACCGCAAGTGGGCCTACATCCGCCTGGAAGGCCGCGCCTTCGGCGACGTGCCCTTGAACGTCGAGCTGAAGCTGGAAGTCTGGGATTCGCCCAACTCAGCGGGCGTGGTGATCGACGCGGTGCGCCTGGCCAAGCTGGGCCTGGACCGCGGCCTCTCGGGTACCCTGGAAGGCCCTTCGGCCTACCTGATGAAGAGCCCGCCCATCCAGCATCCGGACGAAGTGGCGCGAGAGATGGTGGAGGCCTACATCGCGGGCCCGGCGGCGTGAGTTCCCGGCCCTTGGTCTACCTCACCCGGCCCTTGCCGGAGGGGGCGGTCGAAGCCCTGGCGCCGCATTGCGAGATCGCGATGTACCCGCTGGACGAGCCCGTGCCGCCGGACGTGCTGCGCGCCGCTCTGGCAGACAGCGAGGGCCTGTACTGCCTGCTGACGGACCGTATCGACGCGGCGCTGCTGGAAGCGGCGCCGCGTCTGCGGGTGATCAGCCAGATGGCGGTGGGCTATGACAACATCGACGTGGCGGCCTGCACGGCGCGGGGCATCCCGGTGGGCAACACGCCGGGGGTGCTGACGGAGACCACCGCCGACCTGACCTTCGCCCTGATGCTGGCCACGGCCCGGCGCGTGGTGGAAGCGGCGGAAGCGGTGCATTCGGGCCAATGGCGCAGCTGGCGCCCGACCTGGCTGATCGGCGCCGACGTCTGGGGGGCCACCCTGGGCATCGTGGGCATGGGGCGCATCGGGGCGGCGGTGGCGCGGCGGGCGGCGGGCTTCGGCATGCGCATCCTCTACCACAACCGCAGCCAGACGGCGGAGGCGGCGGCCCTGGGCGCTGAGTGGGTGCCGTTGGACGAGCTGCTGGCGCAGAGCGACTTCGTCAGCCTGCATTGCCCATTGACGGCGGAGACGACGGGGCTGGTGGACGAGGCCTTCCTGCGTGGGATGAAGCGGTCGGCCATCTTCATCAACACGGCGCGCGGTCCAATGGTGGACGAGGCGGCGCTCTATCGCGCCCTGAGCGAGGGCTGGATCCACGCCGCGGGGCTGGACGTCACGGCAGTGGAGCCGATCCCGATGGACTCGCCGCTCTTGACGCTGCCCAATTGCCTGATCCTGCCGCATGTGGGATCGGCCACGGTCGCCACGCGGCGGAAGATGGCCCTGATGGCGGCGGACAACCTGCTGGCGGGCCTGGCGGGCAAGCGGTTGCCGAACTGCGTGAACCCGGAGGTGTACGGGTGACGGGGTCGCGGATGAGGCGGACGGGCCACCGGAACTGAACCGCAGCGATGGCCAACCGCCTGTCCAAGGCCGCCAAGGCGGCCCGCATCCAGGAGATCCTGGACGATCTCTACCCGGCCCCGGCCATCCCGCTGTTGCATGCGGATCCGTTCTCCCTGCTGGTGGCGGTGCTGCTGTCGGCGCAGACGACGGACAAGAAGGTGAACGAGGTGACGCCGCGGCTGATGGCCCTGGCCCCCACTCCGGCGGCCCTGGCGGCCCTACCGGAGGAGCGGATCCGCGAAATCATCCGCGAGGTGGGCCTGGCGCCGCAGAAGGCGAAGGCCTTGAAGGGGCTGGGAGCGATGCTGGCGGCGGAGCACGGCGGACAGGTGCCGCGAGACATGGCGGCCCTGGAGCGGCTGCCGGGGGTGGGGCACAAGACGGCCTCGGTGGTAATGGCGCAGGCCTTTGGGGAGCCTGCTTTTCCGGTGGACACGCATATCCATCGTCTGGCGGCCCGCTGGGGGCTATCGGACGGGCATTCGGTGGCGCGGACGGAGGCGCAGCTGAAGGCGGCTTTTGGACGGGAATCCTGGAATCTGCTGCACTTGCAGATGATCTACTTCGGGCGTGAGTATTGCCCGGCGCGGGGGCACGATCTGGACGGCTGCCCGATCTGCGGGTGGGCGGCGACGAAGGCGCGTAAGGCGGCGGAGAAGCGGGCGGGGACGGGAAAAGGGGTGCGGAACGCGGTGGCGTGACCCCCGACGACTGGACAGCTGGGGCCGAACGATCGGGCGGTTCCGGCACCATTGGCCTCCGCCCCCGCCCGCACCTCCACATCCCCGACCCGAGCACATCGTCTTATCTGCGCGAGGGCGGAGCGGAGGTCGGCGGCATTTTCCTGGGCCAGCGGATGGGGCTCGGGGCGGGATGGGCCACGGCTGGCGCCCTGCCAACTGCCCGTTGTATTCTATGCCGACCACGGCTCGGCTCCCCGGCGGATCAGGGGGTATCACCCCATCCGCCCGGGCCGCGTGTGTCTAGCTCCTCTTCCGCTCTGTCCCAGCGCGGCCCTGCCCAAGGCCATGACGATGGCCCCCTCAGCGACGATGGCCCCCTCAGCAAGGAGAGCCTGAACGTGAAGTCAAGAAATGTGTGGCGTTGGACCCTCTGGGTCCTCGGCCTGCTGACCGTCTCTGCCCTGACCCAGTTCAGGCCCGCCACCGTGGCGGAGTCCGTCCCGAACACCACCCGCGCCGGCGCGGCCATCGTGGCATCGACCTCCGCCATGACTCTGGCTCAAGGTGACATCGCCTTCACCAGCAACCGAGACGGCAACTCCGAGATCTATGTCATGAAGGCCAACGGCAGCGGCCAGACACGCCTGACCAACAACGCGGCGGAGGATTTTCACCCGGCCTGGTCGCCCAGTGGCCGGCAGATCGCCTTTGCCAGCACCCGCGACGGCAATGAAGAAATCTACGTGATGAACGCCGATGGGAGCGGCCAGACCCGACTGACCAGCAACGCAGCGGTGGATTACGAGCCGGCCTGGTCGCCCAGTGGCGGGCAGATCGTCTTTGCCAGCCTGCGCGACGGCAACATCGAAATCTATGCGATGAACGCGGACGGGACCGGTCAGACCCGACTGACCGATAGCACGGCCAACGACGCGAAGCCGATGTGGTCGCCTGACGGCCGGAAGATTGCCTTCCACAGCAATCGCGATGGCAACTACGAGATTTACGTGATGAACGCCGACGGCACCAGCCCCAACCGCCTGACCCATATCGCCGCGGATGATGCCGAGCCGGCCTGGTCGCCCAACGGCCAGCGCATCGCCTTCCGAAGTTACCGTGATGGCAACCACGAGATCTACGTGATGAACGTCGACGGCACCGGCCAGACTGGCTTGACCAAGAACCAGGCCGATGACTTCCAGCCGGTCTGGTCGCCGGACGCCAGGCGCATCGCCTTCTTCAGCAACCGCGACGGCAACCACGAGATCTACACCATGGCTGCCGATGGCAGCGACCAGATCCGCCTCACCCATCAGGCGGCGGTTGACGGTCACCCGGCATGGAGCTGGGGATCTGACGAAGGGATGATCGCCTTCGCGAGCTACCGCGATGGCAACTCAGAGATCTACGTCATGCAACCCGACGGAAGCGGCCAGACGCGACTGACCAACACGCCGGCCCGCGAGGATGCCCCGGAGTGGTCGCCCGATGGCCGCCGCATCATCTTCCAAAGTGACCGCGACGGCAGTGACGAGATCTACGTCATGAATGCCGATGGGAGCGGCCGGACCCATCTGACCACCAACAGCCAAGTGAGTGGAACCACCTTGTCCTGGTCGCCTGATGGCCGGCGGATCTTGTTTGTCAGCACCCGCGACGGCGACCAGGATATCTATGTCATCAACGCCGACGGCAGTGGCGAGAGCCAGCTGACCCACAACGATGACATGGACGACTACCCCGACTGGTCGCCTGACGGTCGGAAGATCTGTTTCACCAACAATCGCACCAACAGCCCCGATGTCTATGTCATGAATGCTGATGGGAGCAACCAGACTCGCCTCACCGATAGCAGTGCAGGGTATCCGAGCTGGTCGCCCGACGGCAGGCGCATTGTATTCACGAGTCCGAGGACGACTCCCCAGCGCCTGGAGTGGGAGATCACCGTCATGAATGCTGACGGGAGCGGCAAGACCGTCCTGACCAACAACGCGACGGATGAGGAGGAGCCAACTTGGTCGCCGGATGGCAAGCGCATCGTCTTCCGCACTGAACGGAACCGCAACCTGGATATCTACATCATGGCTGCCGACGGCAGTGGCGAGACCCGCCTGACCAACGACGTGGGCGCTGACTATCAACCCGCATGGGGTGGTTCTTCGCAGCCCGAGGTTGTAGTCTTCCTGCCACGGATCCAGAAGTAGCGGCTCGCCCTTGCTGGCTGACCGGGTGACAGATGGAGCGCATCGAGCCGCACCGACTGCGTGCCTTGATCCTGGATAACCTCGCCCGCTACCCAGCCTCGTCGAGCCCCGACATCCCCGATCTGTCCAATAGAGCAGCACCGCTCCCCATGCAGTCGTCGCCCTCCAACTCGCGACGTCATAACGCCAGACGTCAGCCTTCCGGTCGTCTCCATGGGCCACGCGACGCGCGCTGTTCCAGGGTAGCGGGCCGGTCCCAGGCTGCGCTCAAGCCTGTCAAGACCGGCAAGCAGCACGCCTGTCAGACCGTCCCGCCTTCATGCCCGCCCCAATCGCAGCGCATCGCCCCGTTGCCGGCCCTGTCCCGCCGGCCCGATATCCAGCCACGCACGATGCCCCTATGTTTGGAGGAAGCGCTTGATTTCGCCGCCTTCGTGAAGTCCTTGAGACGAAGTGGCAAGCTATAGCCTGCTGATCAAGGCATCGGCGGCCAAGGGGGTCGAGGACATCGAACCCAAGGCCCTACGCCGGCGCGTCGTCGCGCGCATCGAAGCCCTGGCGGATGATTCACGACCGCCCGGATGTGAGAAACTGGCTGGACAAGTCAATCTGTTCAGGGTCAGAGAGGGCGTTTGGCGCATCGCCTATACCATCGACGACTCTGGGATCGTCATCATGGTGGACAAGGTAGGCCGGCGGAGAGACGTCTACCAGGCGCGCTGACCGGTAGCGTCGTCCATGCGACAGACGCGGTCCCCGCCCCCGCGGCCGTCTATCCTCCCCCGCCCCCTCAGCGCTTGCCCCCTGTGGACCGCCTCGCCCGGCGGGCCTATCATCAATCCTGTCCCCCGCCGGTTGCCGGCCCCCTCCCCTACACCCACGCCCTCAGTCGCCAACTCAGCGCAGGAGTGAATCCATGCCCGCCATCGCCTTCGAGCTCAACGGGGAAGCCCGTACCGTCGACGTGCCCTACGAGATGCCCCTCCTGTGGGTGCTGCGCGACGTGCTGGACAAGACCGGCACCAAGTACGGCTGCGGCGTCGGCGTCTGCGGCAGCTGCGTCGTCCTGGTCAACGGGCGCAAGGAGCAGAGCTGCCAGCTCACCGCCGAGCGCGTGGAAGGGGCCAAGGTGACCACCATCGAGGGCCTGTCGCTGGACGGCTCACATCCCCTGCAGCGCAGTTGGATGAGCGAGGATGTGCCCCAATGCGGCTACTGCCAGGCCGGGCAGCTCATGCAGGCCGCCGCCCTGCTGGCCCGCAAGCCCCAGCCCACCGATGCCGACATCGACGCCGTGATGGTGGACAACATCTGCCGCTGCGGCACCTACCAGCGCATCCGCGCCGCCATCCACAAGGCCGCCGCGCCGGCGGGCTTCCTGGACAGCGACCAGGCCATGGGTGCCCTCACCGGCGCCTTGGCCGCCGGCGCCCTGCTCGGCGGCGGCGGACAGGCGGGCGCGACGTCCTTCGCGGCCGGCCATGACCATGGCCACGATGCCTGCAGCGGCAGCTGCGACGACTGCCCCAACGGCAGCGCCGAGGCCAAGGCCCAGCAGGTCTTCGCCGCCGCCGCCGAGCCCCGGGTGCTCAGCCGCCGCAGCCTCATCAAGGGCGCCGCCGCCTTCCAGTTGGGTCTCCTCCTCACCCGGTTGGACCAGAAGCTGCCCCTGCTCGTCAAGGGCGCGCCCCTGGTCCCGAAAGCCGGCGACGAGCCCTTCCAGGACAGCGGCCAGCCCATGGCCCTGTCCGCCTGGATCGGCATCAGCACCGATGACGAGGTGACCCTCACCGTCAGCAAGAGCGAGATGGGCCAGGGCGTGCGCACCTCCCTGGCCATGCTCGTGGCCGAGGAACTGGACGCCGACTGGTCCAAGGTCCGCGTCGCCCAGGCGCCGGCCAACCAGGCCGCCTACGGCAACCAGTTCACCGTGGGCAGCACCAGCGTCCGCGGCCTCTACACCCCCCTGCGCCAGGCCGGCGCCGCAGCCCGCGCCATGCTGGTGGCCGCCGCGGCCCAGACCTGGGGCGTGGACGCCTCCGCCTGCACGACGGAACCCGGTGCCGTGCTCCATGCCGCCTCCGGCCGCCGGCTGCGCTTCGGCGAACTGGCGGCGAAGGCCGCACAGCTGCCCGTGCCGGCCGTCGACCAGCTGAAGCTGAAGGATCCCGCCCAGTTCCGCCTGGTCGGCAAGGACCAGCTGCGGGTCGACAACCTGGACGTGGTCACCGGCCGCGCCATCTACGGCCTGGATGTGCGGCGGCCGGGTATGAAGTACGCCGTGCTGGCCCGCCCCGGCATCTTCGGGGCCAGCATCACCGCCTTCGACGCCGCCGCGGCCTTGAAGCTGCCCGGCGTGCGCGACGTGCGCAAGGTGGGAGCCAACGTCGCCGTGTTGGCCGACAACACCTGGGCCGCCCTGCAGGGTCGCGACGCCCTGAAGCTGACCATCGACCCCGGCCCCGCCGCCGGCCTGGACGACGCCGGCGTCACCGCGGCCCTCGTCGGCACCCTCAAGCCCCATCCGGAGCTCCCCGGCAGCGGCGTCGCCGCTGCCGTCGAAGCCCAGTACGACATGCCCTACCTGGCCCACGCCACCATGGAGCCCATGAACTGCTTCGCCGATGTAGGGGCCGACAAGGCCCTGATCATTGCCCCCACCCAGGGCCCCGGCTCGGTGCAACAGGCCGTGGCCCGGGATCTGGGCCTCCCGCAGGCCCAGGTGGAGGTGCAGGTGACCCTCATGGGTGGCGGCTTCGGGCGGCGCGCGGCCAACGACTTCGCCATCGAGGCCGCCCAGCTGTCCAAGGCCTTCGGCGTGCCGGTGCTGCTCACCTGGAGCCGCGCCGAGGACATGCAGAACGACCTCTACCGCCCGGCCAGCCGCCATGCCCTGCGCGCCGGCCTCGGCGCCGACGGGCAGGTGCTGGCCTGGCAGCACCATGTGGCGATGGCCCTCAACGGCGGCGGCAACGCCAGCCCGGCCCAGACCCGCCCGCCCTACACCATGCAGGGCGTGGCGGTGGACGTGAGCAGCACCCGTCTGGCCGTACCCACCGGCTTCTGGCGCTCGGTGGGCCATTCGCAGATCACCTTCGTGGGCGAATGCTTCTTCGACGAGCTGGCCGCCGCCGCCGGCAAGGACCCCTTCCTCTGGCGGCAGGAGCTGCTGGAGAACGACCGCCTGCGGGCGGTGCTGGTGAAGGCGGCCGAGGCTGGCGGCTGGGGCACACCCGTTGCGGCCGGCCGTGCGCGGGGCATCGCCTGCGTGGACGGCTTCGGCTCGCTGGGCGCCGTCGTCGCCGAGGTCTCGGTATCCGCCGAAGGCCGGATCCGGGTCCATCATCTGACCATGGCGGTGGACGTGGGCCCGGTCATCAACCCGCTTTCGGCCCGCGCCCAGGTGGAGGGCGGCATGGCCGACGGCGTGGCCACGGCCTTGGGCGCGACCATCTCGGTGAAGGGCGGCCGGGTGCAGGAGCAGCACTTCAACGACTTCAAGTGGCTGCGCATCCCCGACATGCCGCAGATGGACATCCACTTCATCGAGGGCTCTGCTACGCCCGGCGGCCTGGGCGAGGTGGGCTATCCGGCCACGGCGCCGGCCATCGCCAACGCGGTCTTCAGCCTGACAGGCCGCCGCATCCGCCACCTGCCCATGCTCCCCGCGGAACTGGCCGGCTGGGGCGGCGCGGTGGAGCCCACGCCGACGGCCGGGGCGACGACTGTGCCGACCACGGTGCCGACGGCCGTGCCGACGCAGGTGCCCACCGCGATGCCGGACCGGCACGAGCTGTTGGTACCACTGGTGAGCGGCGGGCGCTGAGACCCGAACACCAAGGTTCACAGACTCATCGACCGAGGGGCGGCGCGGGCTGCGCCGCCCCTCGGTCGATCAGCGTGAGGCTGGACCGTCGCCCGGCCCGACCGGCAAGCCGGTGCGAAGTTGTCGCAATCACGGCGCCTACCCCCTTGCGACACCCCGGTGCCCGCCCTTATCCTGTACCCATCGGACGAACACGGTCCAACGGACTGCCGCACAGGAGCGCGACATGCTGGGTATAATGACCGCTGACGGAGGCACCCAGACCATGACCATCGCCATCCTGCCCTGCGCCGAAGGCCGGCTGACCTTGAACCTCAGCCCCTGGCCCGACCTGTCCGCGGAGGACTTCTTCCAGCTCTGCGCGGCCAACCCGGACCTGCGGCTGGAACGGACGGCCGAGGGGGAGATCGTCATCATGGCACCGGCAGGCGGGGCTTCCAGCAACCGCAACTTCAACATCGTCGTCGCGCTTGCAGCATGGACACAGGAGGATGGAACCGGCGTCGGATTCGACAGCTCGGCCGGATTCCAACTCTCCGACGGCGCCGTCCTCGGGCCGGACGCCGCCTGGGTACGCCGGGAGCGCCTGTCGGCGCTCAGCGCGGATCAGCGTGAGCGCTTCCTGCCCCTGGCCCCCGACTTCGTCATCGAGCTGCGCTCCCCGTCAGACCGGCCGCGAGATCTGGAAACCAAGATGGCCGCGTACGCTGCCAATGGCGTGCGCCTAGGCTGGCTCATCGACCCTTTCGCGCACACGATCACGGTGTACCGTCCCGGGAAGGATCCTGAGCTGCTGCGCGCACCGGAGCGTATCACCGGCGATCCAGAGCTGCCGGGCTTCGTGCTGGAACTGGCGGGGATCTGGCGGGATCCCAGGGCAACCTAGCCTGAAGCAGTCAATCGAATCCATCTACAGTCTCCCCGAAGTGTTCACCGGGAGGCTCGACGTGTGACATCGCGAGCCGCACCATCTGCGACCGGGGCACCGTGCGCGACCTGGCGACCGGAGCGACCGGGACGGATGAACACGCTTTCGCTGCAAGCATCCTGACCGCCGGCGCGTCTTGGGTAGACATCGCTCTAGAGCCGAGAGCAGATGCCATCAGGTCGGGAGAGTCTCGATGCAGCGCTCGCTCCTCCTTGCCGCATCCCTCATCGTCATCGTCCTGACCACCGGCGCCGCCCGCGCCGATGAAGCTACCGCGGAGCCACCGGGACCCGCGCGGTTCCACATCCTGCTGCCCTTCGTGCGCACGGAGCGGACGCCGCCGCCCCTGCGCCTGACGACGGAGTCGCGGCTGGGTGGACCGTCCAGCGGGGTGGCCATCGAGGGAGACCGCGGCTACCAGGTGCAAGGCGGGCGCCTGCTGGTCTGGGACCTGGCGGACATGGATGCGGCGACGGTGATCGGCCAGATGGATCTGCCCTGGGCCGATGCGGCAGGTCCGCTGACCGTGGAAGGTGGGATCGCTCTGGCACTGCAGCAGCGACGTTGCGGCTCGGTCAGCCCGAGCGACCCGCCGGAGGTCCGGGCGAAGCCCTGCGTCCAGATCGCCGTCATCGACATCCGCAACAGCCGCGCCCCCTCGCCGCTGAGCGCGATCCCCATCGGTGGCCAGTCGGCGCTGATGAGCCGCTGGGGCGACTGGCTCTACGTCGCGGCGACCATCGACGAGGATGGGTTGGGGGCGGATCCTTCCATGCTGTTGGCCTATGACCTGACTCAGCCGGCCGCCCCGGTGCTGACGGGGCGCCTGGACGGCCTCCCGGTGATGCGCCAGTTGGTGGCGGGAGCGGACCTGGTGGCAGCCACCGGCACGAAGGGGGATGGCAGCAGCCGAATGCTCCTCTTCGAGACGCGCCAGGGGCGTCCGCGTCTGCAGCGCGACCTGTCGGTGAGCAACAGCGAGGTGGACGCCTTGTTCACCGTCGGCGACCGCCTGTGGCTGCTCGCCAGGAACCGCGAACTCCAGTCCTGGCGCTGGCGTTCGGGAACCCACTTCGACGAGCAGGCATCGGCCATGTTAGCCGCCGAATCCTGGATCGTGGATGAAGCCGTCGAGCTGGACGGCCAGCTCTGCACCTTCGACGGCTACGTAGAGAACGTCCGGGGCGCGGCCAGTCCGCTCAACCAGCTGGCCTGCTTCGACGTCAGCGATCCGAGCGCGCCCGCGCCCAGCCTCTCGATGACCGTGGAGGCGGATGAACCGCTGCGGCTTCCGGCCGCAGGGGGCAGCCGCCTGCTCCTGTCGGCGCCCAACCGGGGTGCCATGGTCATGGTGGATCTGCGGCGCTCCGAAGGGGATCGGCAACGGGTGCTGGACCGCGGCGCGGGCGCGATCGCCGCCCTGGTCCGAAGGGGCGACCAGCTCCTCAGCTGGGAGCCTCAGGGGCGGCTGCGCCGCTGGGAGCTGGGCGCGCCGATCGGGCCCGAGCCCCGCGGCATCGACGCCTTGCCCGCGGAGACCGTTCCGATCATCAGCACCGATCTGAGCGGCGATGGCGCGGGCGGGCGCTGGCTGGTTCGGGGCCACCGGTTCTCCGGCTTCCCCGCCTACCTCTGGTTCATCGCCGCGGAGGTGGACGACCCCAAGGCATTGAAGCGCGGGCCGGAGAGGCAGCTGTTCCTGAGCGGCGACTGCAACGGCGTCGACCTCACCGCATCCGGTGACCTGATCTGGTACCAAGAGACCCAATGCTTCCAGAGCCCCGCGCCGCTGCAGATCCTACGGGTGAGCGACGCGGGCTACCTGCCGGCCACCCTGCCCGACCTGGACGAGATGAGCGACCAGGTCCTGTGGCTGGGCTCCCGCCCCGTCGTCCTGAACCGCAGTGATTCCGGCGGGCCCGACCTGACCGTGGTGGATGACGACTACCGCACGGTGCTCGGACGCCTGGGCGGCCTGGGGCGGGTCGGCGCGGCGGTGATCGTCGACCAACGCGCTTATGTCGCCACCGCTGTCGATGGCGCACGCGACGTCGCCCAGCTGCACATCGTCGACCTGGCGGATCCGACGCAGCCGACGCTGGCCGATTCCATGGAACTCCCACTGGCCGACACCTCGGTCCTCTACGCCTCGGCCACGCGCCTGCTGGTCTCCGGCCTGGCGCGGAGGCCCGGCGACCACCTCGGCGGATTGGAGCCCGCCCTCTGCTCCCTGGACATCAGCGTCCCGACGGCGCCCGTCATCGCGGGCTGCGCGCAAGGCGCGCCGCGGCCGAGCGGGCCGACCGCCTGGGCACTGGACCCGGACGGCCGGCATCTCTATGTGGCGAACAACGGGCTGACGGTGTTGCGCTTTGATGTGCCGTAGTCGGTCAGGACCAAGCGCGACGCTGGGTAAAGCGCGCCGGGCTGCGGCGGCCTGGGCTGGAACGAGGGGCGGGGGGGGGGCGCGCCGAGCCGAGTTTGCGCCAGTAGACCGATTGTGAATCTGGCGGCCAAGGCTCTCGGCTTGACGTCGGTCCCAGTCGGGCTACACTGGGAGGATCCATTCTGTAAGCTGTTCAGAATACCGAAGGGGGTGCGTCATGGTTGGTGAAGTCCTTGAAGCGGGGTGGACGCTCACCAAGCTCTACTGGCTGACCGCGTGGCTCGTCCTGTTTACCGGAGCCGGCACCTCCATTGTGGTGGGCATCATCCTGCAGAACGGGTTGGGGCTCTCCCAGGGTACCGCATCCTACCTCACGACGCTACTGACCATACCCGTCACTGTCGGCGTGTTCATGTCCTTCGTCCGACTCGCGCGGGGCGAATCCGGCGGTCCGGCTTCCGTGTTCGCCCACTACGACAAGTTCCTGCAGCTCTGCTTCACCAGCGTGCTGGTCTACCTCTTGGCTGGCATCGGCTTCCTGTTGCTCATCGTCCCGGGAGTGATCGTCGTCCTCGGACTGGGCTTCGCCCCCTACCTCGTCGTCGATCGCAACCTGGGCGTCGCCGAAGCGCTGCGCGGCAGCTGGGACCTGATGATGGGGCACAAGGTCGATGCCTTCCTGCTCGCGACGGTCAGCATCGTGGGCACGATTCTCAGCATGATTCCATTCGGGCTGGGCCTCTTGCTGACCATGCCGCTCTTCTCCTTCGCCATGGCCGTGTTCTACAATCGCGTGCTGGATCAGGCGGGCCAACAGGGTTCCGCGGCGATCGCCGCCGAAGGCTGATCGCCGCAAACAACCAAGGCGCAGGGGCTTGAATCGGACTTGCCTCCAGCGAACACTCGTTCTATCATTTCTATTCGGTCGCAGCCCCTCCTGACCGCGCGGCGTCTTCGTACAGTGGCTTGGCGCGCAGCCATGCCTCAGGACCCTTCGGTCCCGATGCCGCGCGCCCCTTCGGAGTCCCCCCCGCCCATGCCCCGCACCAAGGCCGACGCCCCCCCGAGCTACGACGCCGCCAGCATCACCGAGCTGGGCTTCCCCGAGGCCATCCAGCGGCGGCCCGGTATGTACATCGGCGGGCGCAGCAACCTGCACCACCTGGTGGCCGAGGTCATCGACAACGCCATCGACGAAGCCATGGGCGGGCATTGCACGGTCATCGAGGTGACCCTGGAGGCCGACGGCTCGGCCACCGTCGTGGACAACGGGCGCGGTGTGCCGGTCGCCATCCACCCCGAGTCCAAGAAGAGTGCCTTGGAGATGTCCTTCACCCAGCTGCACACCGGCGGCAAGTTCGACCAGGACAGCTACAGCACCTCCGGCGGCCTGCATGGTGTGGGCATCAAGGCCACCAACGCCCTCAGTCGCTGGCTGGTGGCCGAGGTGAAGCGCGACGGGCTGGTCTACCGCCAGCGTTATGAGCATGGTCACGTCAAGTCGCCGGTGGAGATCTTCTCTTCCAAGACCGGCGCCGTGCTGGGCAAGGTGGGCCAGCGGGGCATCGATCCTTTGCTGGCGCCGCATCGCGACCCCAAGCAGAAGACCGGCACCACCGTGCGGTTCCTGCCTTCGGACGAGTTCATGGAGGTCACCCGCTTCGACTTCAGCCAGATCGTGCACCGGCTGGAAGTGGCCGCCTTCCTCATCCCCGGCCTCACCCTGCGAGCCAACGACCTGCGCCGTGATGAGCCGCGCCACCGCGAGTTCCGCGCCGAAGGCGGCCTGATAGCCTACGTGCAACAGCTCAACGAGCACCGCAAGGCCCTCTCGGCCCTGCCTCTGCGCGTCACCGGCAGCACCGAGCGGGCCAAGGTGGACCTGGCCATCCAGTACCATGCCGGGGACGAGGAGGAGATCCTCTCCTTCGTCAACACCATCCCCACCTCCGAGGGAGGCACCCATGTCTCCGGCTTCCGCGCCGCCCTGACCAAGGCCATCAACGTCTTCGGGGCCGAGAAGAAGATGGTCAAGAGCGACGATGCCATCACCGGCCGCGACGCCACCGCCGGCCTCACCGCCGCGCTCTCCGTGCTGATGGCCGACCCTGAGTTCACCAGCCAGACCAAGACTCAATTGGGCACGCGGGAGATCCACGGCCAGGTCATGAGCCTGGTCTATGAGCAGCTCTTGGAGCGCTTCCGCAAGGACTCCGCCTTGGGGCGCAAGGTGGTGGAGCGCTGCCTGGCCGCCGCCCGGGCGCGCGAGGCGGCGGCCAAGGCCCGCAGCCTGGTCATGCGCAAGAGCATCCTGGACGCCATAGACTCCGGCCTGCCCGGCAAGCTGGCCGATGTGGCCAAAGGCGCCGACACCACCCGGACGGTGCTGTACCTGGTCGAGGGCGACTCCGCCGGCGGCAGCTGCAAGCAGGCGCGCAACAACCGCTTCCACGCCATCCTGCCCTTGCGCGGCAAGATCCTCAACACCGAGCGGGTGCGCATCAACCGCGCCCTGTCCAACAACGAGATCAAGGCCATCGTGTCCGCGGTGGGCGCCGGCATAGGGCCGGACTTCAACGCCGAGGACATGCGCTACGGCGGCGTGGCCATCTTCGTCGACGCCGACGTGGACGGCCTGCACATCATGACCTTGCTGCTCACCCTCTTCTGGCGCTTCATGCGGCCCATGATCGACGCCGGCCGCCTGTACATCGCCCGCGCGCCGCTCTACCAGCTGACCAAGGGCAAGCAGAACCGCTACGCCTATTCCGACTGGGAACGCGACCAGACCCTGAGCCAATGGGGCAAAACCGGCGTCTCGGTGCAGCGCTACAAGGGCCTGGGCGAGATGAACGCGTCGCAGCTCAAGTCCACGGTCTTCGACGTGCCGGAATCCAACGGCGTGGCCTCTCCCTTCGGCAACCCCAACCTGTTCCGCGTCACGGTGGACGACGTCCACCAAGCCAACCAGATGGTGGAATTGTGGATGGGCTCCGCCGTGCCGCCGCGCAAGCTGCGGCTCATGCGGGTCTGGGACGCCGCCGGCGCCGAGGTAGAGGGCCTGGGCGATCTGGACGATGCCGACCTGGCCGCGCTGGACGACTTCCTGGACCTGGATGACGAAGGGGAAGACGGCGAGGACGGGGAAGGGCGGACGGTAGCGGTGGCCGTGAAAGCGCGTGGGCGGGCGAGCGGGACCAAGGTCGCTCCGGCATCGCGGCCCGCGATCATCGCTGCCACACCGCCCAGCGCCGCCGATGGGGCCGCCCCCTCCCCCCAGCCCCCTCCCCCAAAACGGCTGGGGGAGGGGGAGCAAGGTGTTGACGACGGTGAGACGGACGGCGATGCGGAGCCCTCGGATAACATGAACCTGCCCCCAGCTCCGGAGCCGCCGCTCCCGTCGGTGCAAGTGCTGCCGGAATCGGTTCGCAAGGGCAAGTCAGGTCAGCTGTCGATCTTCGAGTGATCGGCCCCCACCCCCGCATCCGCTTCCTCTGCCTCCACCCCCGGCAAGCGCCCCGCTCGCCGCAAGGCCTCGCGCAGCAGGTACTCCACCTGCCCGTTGACCGAGCGCAGCTCATCCGCCGCCCAGCGCTCCACGGCGGCGAAGAGGCGGGCGTCGACCCGCAGGGGAAAGGCTTTGCGTTCAGCCACCAGTTACTCCCAGTAGTTCGGCTCGTCTTGCTCCCCTTTTCGCCTCAGTTATGCAAGGTCCCCGTGTTGATCACCGGCTGCGTGTGGCGGTCGCTGCAGAGGACCACCAGCAGGTTGCTGACCATGGCCGCGCGGCGCTCCGCGTCCAGCTCTACCACCTGCCGCTCCGACAGCATGTCGAGAGCCATCTCCACCATGCCCACGGCACCTTCCACGATCTTCTGCCGGGCGGCGACGATCGCGCTGGCCTGCTGCCGCTGCAGCATCGCCGCCGCGATCTCCTGGGCGTAGGCCAGGTGGCTGATGCGGGCCTCGATCACTTCGACGCCGGCCTTGCCCAGGCGATCCTGGATTTCACCGCGCAGCCGCTCCGAGATGTCGGCCGTGTTGCCCGACAGCGACATCTCGCCTTCCGAATGGGCATCGTAGGGGTAGCCCGTAGCCAGGTTGCGCAGGGCCGCCTCGCTCTGCACGGCGACGAAGTTCTTGTAGTCGTCCACCTCGAAGCTGGCCTCGGCGGAGTCGATCACCCGCCAGACCACCACCGTGCCGATCTCGATCGGGTTGCCGTGGTTGTCGTTGACCTTGAGCTTCGTCGTCTCGAAGTTGCGGATGCGCGTGGACAGCTTGGCCTTGGTGAAGAAGGGATTGTCCCAATGCAGCCCCGGCTCGCGCACCGAGCCCACATAGCGGCCGAACAGCTGCAGCACCTGCGCCTCGTTCGGCGCCACGCGGAAGAAGCCCCCCAGCATGACCCCCAGCAGCACCAGCAGCACCACGGCGGTGATGATGGCCCAGGGGCTCTCCGCGCGGATGGCCGCAATCAGCCAGAGGAAGTCGGCGACCATCGCCAGCGGGAACAGCACCAGCAACGGTATGCCTTTGGGCGATCGGCGCAGCTGCTCTCTCAACATCGGACACCTCCACACGGTGCATGGCTCCGGATTAGCTGCCGGAGAAGATGGCGTGATGATATCACTTCGATATTGTTCTGCCAAGCGAACGCTCGTCGTTCCTCGCGGCACGGAGACCCTCCGATGGCCCGCATGTATCATGAGCCCATGATGCTTCCCCTGGTGCGCGAGCTTTCGTGGCGGGATCCTGCCGCCTGCTTTGCTCGCCTGCGCGCGGCCTACCCCCAGGGCGCCGTCTTCCTGGACAGCGCCCTGGCCGCGCCGAGCGTCGGCGGCTACAGCTATGTCGCCGTCGACCCCTTCGGCAGCCTGCGCGGCGCCGGGCGGCGGCTCTGGCGCGACAGCCGGCAGGTGGCAGGTGGCGGCGACCCATTCAGCGCCCTGGAAGGATCCCTCGCCGCCTGGCGGCAGCCCACCCTGCCCGATCTGCCCCCCTTCCAGGGGGGGGCAGCCGGCTGGCTGGGCTATGACCTCGGCCAGCATCTGGAGCGGCTGCCCAGCCCCCGTGACCCCCGCCGCCGCTTCGACGACCTGGCCCTGGGCCTCTATGACACCGTGCTGGCCTTCGACCTGGCAGAGCGGCGTTGTTGGCTGATCGCCGGCGGCCAGCCGCTCAGCGGCCGGCGGGAGCAAACGGATCGGGCGCGGCAGCGGATCGACGCCTGGTCGGATCTGCTGCGCGGCGTCGCGACGGACCCGGGCGCGGATGCCGGCAGGGTAAGCAGCCCGGTCAGCATCCGCGCCAATTTCAGCCGCGACGGCTACGAGCGCGCCGTCCAGCAGGTCATCGACGCCATCCTGGCCGGCGACATCTTCCAGGCCAACCTGTCGCAATGTTTCAGCGCCCGTCTGCCGGCGGGCGACACGCCGTGGCAGCTCTACCAGCGTCTGCGCGTCGGCAACCCGGCCCCTTTCGCCGCCTACATCGAATGGGGGCAGCAGGTGCTGGCCTCCGCCTCACCCGAGCGCTTCCTGCGCCTGGACGCCGCGGGCCACGTGGAGACCCGGCCCATCAAGGGCACGCGCCCGCGCGGCGCCACGCCCCAGGAGGACGCGCGCCTGGCGGCCGAGCTGCTGGCCAGCGAGAAGGACCGCGCCGAGAACATCATGATCGTGGACCTGCTACGCAACGACCTCAGCCGCGTCTGCCGCGACCATTCGGTGGCCGTGCCCCTGCTCTGCGGTCTGGAGTCCTTCAGCACCGTGCACCATCTGGTATCGGTCGTCACCGGGCGCCTGCAGGAGGGCCTGGGCGCCGTGGACTTGCTGCGCGCCGCCTTCCCCGGCGGCTCGGTCACCGGGGCGCCCAAGATCCGGGCCATGGAGATCATCGCCGAGCTGGAGCCCACGAGGCGCGGACCTTACTGCGGCGCGGTGGCCTGGCTGGGCTTCGACGGTGCCATGGACAGCAGCATCGTCATCCGCAGCTTCGGGCTGAAGGGGCGCCATGTGACATTCCAGGCCGGCGGCGGCATCGTCGCCGATTCCGACCCCGCCGCGGAGTACGCCGAGACCCTGGCCAAGGCCGCGGCCTTGATGGCCGCCCTGGGCGGGCGCCTGCCAATGCTCGGCGAAGATGCGGGGCAGCCGTGATCCTGCTCATCGACAACTACGATTCCTTCGTCTGGAACCTGGCCCGCACGGTCAGCGAACTGGGCCATCCGCGCCTCGTGCGGCGCAACGACGCCCTGAGCCTCGCGGACATCGCCGCCCTGGCGCCCAGCCACATCATCCTCTCCCCCGGGCCCTGCACGCCGGCTGAGGCGGGCATCTGCAACGACGTCATCCGCCGCTTCGGCCCTACCCTCCCCATCCTGGGCGTCTGCCTGGGCCACCAATGCATCGGGGCGACCTACGGTGGGCAGGTGGTCCGCGCCGGTCGGCCCATGCACGGCAAGACCTCGGACATCCGCCACGACGGGCGGGGCGTCTTCGAGGGCCTGCCCCAGCCACTGACCGTCACCCGCTACCATTCGCTGGTGGTCGCCAGGGAGTCGCTGCCGAGCTGTCTGGAGGTCACCGCATGGAGCCCTGATGGCGAGATCATGGCCCTGCGGCATCGGCAGCATCCGGTGGTGGGCGTCCAGTTCCATCCCGAGGCGGTGCTGACCGTCGGCGGTCACCAGCTGCTGGCCAACTTCCTGGCGGGGAACCTCCGATGACCCTGCCGTTGGATGCGAGCGCACCACCGGACGGCACCGCATGGCTGGACGGCGCCTTGCTGCCGGCTGCGGCGACCGCCGTCCCCATCTCCGATCGCGGCCTGCTGTTGGGCGAGGGGCTGTTCGAGACCCTGCTGGCCTGGGAAGGGGCGGTGTTGGAAGCGGACGCCCACCTGGCGCGCCTGTCGCGCAGCGCTCGCGCCTTGGCCCTGCCGCTGACATGGTCGGCCGCAGAGCTGGGGGCGGCGTTCACCGCACTCCTGGAGGCCAACGACCTTCAGCGGGGCCGCGCCGTCCTGCGCCTGACCCTGACCGGCGGCGACGGGCCGCGCGGCCTCCTGCCGCCGGCCAGTCCCCAACCGCGGCTGCTCATCACCGCCCGGCCGGCGGCCGAGGCCCCTGTAGACCCGGCTACGGTCGTCATCGCCCCCTTCGCCGTCGCGGCTGCGTCACCCCTGCGCGGCCACAAGACCCTCAGCGCCCTGGAGCAGGTGCTGGCGCGCCGCCATGCGGCCGCGGCCGGCGCGGACGAGGCCCTGCTCTTGAACACCGCCGGCCACCTGGTGGAAGCCAGCGCCGCCAACCTCTTCCTGGTGCGGGGCGGCCGGTTGCTGACGCCGCCGCTGGCCGACGGGGCCTTGCCGGGCGTCACGCGGGCGCGGGTGCTGGCGCTGGCGTCGGAGGCAGGCATCCCCGCGACCGCCGACCGCTCCTTGACCGCGGCGGACCTGGCCGCGGCCGACGAAGCCTTCCTGACCAACAGCCTGATCGGCCTGCGGCCAGTGGGGTCCGCGGCCGGACGCATCCTCGGCGTCGGACCGCTGACCGCGAAGCTGCGGGACGCGCTGCGGCGCTGCTGGCAAGACAAAGCCCCCACCCGCTTCAGCGGGTGAGGGCTTTGTGAACGTCTGCTCCAGGTTCAGCGGCGCTGGCCTTGTGTTCGGGCGGTGATCGCCTGACCTGCGGCCGTCAGGATCGCTCCGCTCGGTGCCACCCCAATGGGGTCACGGAGCCCGAAAGCAGCTGCCCGCGAGGGTAGCGCTGTTGAGGCGGCCGGTGCTGCCGGCGAGGTCGTCCTGGATCTTGAGCGTCCAGGCGCCGCCCGCGCCCTGGCCGTCGAAGGCGTTCAGGCCCCCGCCGCCCTCCGTCGCCTGCCGCCGGTTGCCGCCTACCGCGTTGAGACAGGCCGCCGTCCCGATGCCCGGCGTGCTGTCGTCGTCCAACACCGCCTGCAGGTTGATGCCCAAGGCGTTGCCGGCGCAGAGGTCGCTGAACAGCTCCGAATCCGTCACGCCGCCGTGGGTCAGGAAGGCGTCCAGATCCTCCGTCCGCGGATGGGTGATGTCGATCTGCAGGTCCACATCCGTCACCTTGCAGGCCGACGAGGCCGTCACCAGCATCGTGAAGCTCGCCGAGCCCGGTGCCGTCGGGCCGGCGTCCGGGATGTTCCCCGCCGTCCCCACCGGTGCGATCGCCACCCGGAAGCGGTCCTCGAACAGCGGCTGCCCAGGGCAGACCGGCAGCTCCGGCCCACCGGGACACCAGCTCAGGTCCTGATCCACCCCGAACGGGATCCCCCGATCGCCCGCCGCCTCGTCGCCGGGGATGTCCTCCCCCAGCCGCGTGCCCGTCCGCTCCACCATCACCGCCCCCAGGCCCACCAGGTTGCGCACCGGGAACCCGAAGGCGTCGAACACCTCATGCTCCCAGAAGGTGGCTGAGATCACCGCCGAGCCCTTGAAGCCGTTCGTCACATAGCCCCAGGTCTGCAGGTCGATGTACTCCACCTGCCGGTCGAACAGCTTCTGGCACACGAAGTCCAGCAAGCCCGTTCTGGTCGTACAGGTAGATGGCGAAGTCCGTGAAGCCCGGCTTGGCCACCAGGTTCATGATCGCCGTCTCGCTCGTCACCCCAGAGCCGTCCAGGTCCTTCAACATGCTCGGGATGGCGATCAGCCCCACTCCCGACTCCAGCCCGCCGTTCGACCGGCCGCCGATCTGCCACTTGTAGGCCTTGTGCTCCGGCAGCAGGTTGTAGGCGATCGCCTGCTGCGCCTCGGTGCGCGCCACGTCGCCGTACTTCATCAAGGTCGCCACGCCCACGATGTCCGGCGCTTCCACCTCGTTCGTCCCCGGCGTCCACCATACCTGGCTCTCGATCCGCACCGAGCCCACCCAGCTGCCCGGCAGGTCCGCCACGATCGGCAGGAAGAAGGTCTGCGAGCCGCGCGGGCAGACCCAGTCCACCAGCGTCGTGATCACGTCGCCCGAGCGGTCCAGGAAGTACACCTTCACCTTGGCGTTCACCAGCTGGTTCAGGTTCATCACCTGCACGCCCGTGTCCCAACCCTGGTACTCCGAGTAGATCAGCGGACCGTAGGCCACCTTCTCGCCCGTCGACGGCGACTCCAGGCCCGTGCCGTCGTCGAAGGCGTAGGCGTAGGGCACCGGCTCGCCGATGTAGCTCATCAGGATGTCGCGCCCGTAGATGTCCACCGCCACGCCCATCCATTCGGAGGCCCGGATCCAGGCCGCCCCCTGCCAGTCCGGACCCACGCAGTCCGAGGCGTCGAACTGGTAGGTCTCCCCCGGCGCCACCGTGGCCACGTCGCAGATGCGTGCCCGCAGGCAGTCATCCTGCGCCTTGAACCACAGCTCGAGGCTGGAGCATTCCAGCCCACCGTTCTGGATGTACATCACCGTGTTCAGGCCCGCCTTGTTGGCGTAGATCAGCGGCACGTAGTAGCCGTAGCCGCCGAACACCGGGTCGTAGGCCCCCAGATGCGTCCCGGCGATGCCGATGTACTTCGAGCTCACCTCCACGCCCGGCGTCACATCGCCCGGGCAATGGCGCAGCACTTCCACCGCCAGGATGCCCGGCCCGGCCGCGATGCGCTGGTTGATGCCCGCGAAGTCCAGGCCTTCGTTGTAGGCCTTCTTGAAGCGCCGGTAGTCATCCGCGTCGCCGACCACGCCGAAGAACAGCGTCTCGCACATCAGGTCGGCCACGACGTCGTCGAAGCCCAGGTCGATGCCCACGTCCGAGAGCTGCTTCGCCGTGAACTTGAACAGCATGCCGCCCTTGGAGCCGGTGGGGATCTGCGCGCCCATCAGGATCCAGGACGAGCCGGGGAAGAGCAGCCCCGTGCATTCCACCTTCAGCGGCCCGGCCGCCTGCGGCGGGCAGAAGCCCGGCTCGCCCCAGGTCACCAAGACCGCCTTCGACGGGTCGCAGCCGATGTACTGCACCTCGATCATCGCCCGGCAGACGTCGTCCTGCCCCTGGAAGTTCAGGATCGGCAGGTGCACCTGCACGCCCAGCTGCGCGTTGGGATCCACCAGCACCGGGCAGCCGATGAGCAGCAGCGCCGCCGGTGACACCGAGCGCGAGGCCGTGTTCTGCCCGATGTTGAAGATGTCGAAATGCACCGTGCCGTTGAACGGGATCCGGTCGCCGTTCACCACGCCGGGCCGGATGCGGCCGATGTAGAACACCGACACGGTACCGCCCACCGGGATCTGCCCGTTCCATTCGATGTGTCCGCCGTTGTTCGTCACCGTGCACAGCCCCGTGCCCGCGCTCACCGTGCAGGTGTTCTGCTGCAAGGCGATCTGCGCCGGTACGTCGGCCTCGAACTCCGGGCCAGGGTTGTCACGCTGCAGGGAGAAGGCCAAGGGGCCCGTGTTGGAGAAGGTGTACACCACCCGTACGAAGTCGCCGGAGGCGATGCAGTCGACGAGCTGCATGGGTGACGCCGCCGCATCCGTCGCGGCCGACGCTTCGGCTCCGGCCGAACCAGCCGGACCGGCCGGTCGGACGACATCCGCCGCCGCGATCCCCGGCTGCTCGTCCGTCGCGGCCCGGCCGTTGAGCACCGCCCGCTGGGCGCGGTTCACGCGGGCTTCCGCCACGAGGTCGCCGGCCGCCGCCATGGCCGCCAGATCCGCCAGGTTCAGCGGGTTGCTCCCCAGGTGGAACACCTGCACGCCCAGTACTACGTCCGCCCCGGCGCGAACGTTGGTCGTGACCGTCGTCGTGTTGTTGGCCGAGTTCGGGTCCGCCAGGCAGTTCGTCGTGCTGACCGACGCCGTGTTGCTCAGCGGCAGGCCCGGGCTGCCGGGGCAGATGCCCGGCGAGCAGGGCACGTTCGCGTTCACGGTGGTGTTGAGGGTGATCGTGTAGGCCGTCGGCAAGGTCGTGCCGCATTGGCCCGCGGCGCCCATGATCCCCAGGTTGCAGGTGACCACCTGTAGCGCCACCGTACAGACGGGCCCGGCCGGGCTGACGGTGGATGAGACGAAGGTCACGCCCGCCGGCAGGGTGTCCACCACCACCACCCCCGCCGCGTTGGACGGACCGGCGTTGTTGACCGTCAGGGTGTAGACCAGCGGGCTGCCGGCGATCACCGGGTTGGGCGCGCCGGTCTTGCCGATGGACAGGTCTGACTGGCTCTGCACCGTCAGGCTGCTGCTCGCGCTGTTCGCCTGCGGGCCGGGGTCCGTGGTGCCGCTCGACGCGATCACCGAGTTGGCCTGCGTGCTGTTGCAGAGGTTGCCCGCGCAGCTGCGGACCACGATGACCACCGAGCGCTGCACCGTGGGCGCTGTCGCCCCCAGCCAGGTACAGGTCGCCACGCCGCCGACGGCGTTCACCGCCGGCGTGACGCAGCTGCCGCCCGCCGAGGCCGTCGCCGAGACGAAGGCCCCGTTGGCCGGCAGGGTATCCGTCAGCACCAGGTTCTGCGCGTCCGACGGGCCAGCATTGGTGCTGGCCACGGTGTAGCTCACGTTGCTGCCGGCGATGACCGTCCCCGAAGCCGGCGTCTTGCTGGCGTTCAGGTCGGCCCGGGTGATCACCGTCGTACGCACCGTGACGGTGTCGTCGCCGGTGTTGCTGCGCTGCTGGTCGGTGTTGGTCACAGTCGCGGTGTCACCGACCACGTCCGTGCCCGGCAGGGTCGCAGCGCCCACGGTCAGGACGACGGTCAAGGTGGTGGAGGCGCCGGAGGCCAGCGACGGGATAGTCCAGACCAGGTTCGGCGCCGTCCCCGACACCGATCCACTGCCCGGCGTCACCGACACCACCGTCACCCCGGCCGGCAGGGTCAGCGTCTCCTGGATCTGCAGGTTGGTGGCCGCTATCGGGGGCACCAAGGGATTGTTGCGGGCCGTCACCACATAGGTGAGGTTGCTGGCCCCGCTGCCGGCCGTCACCGGATCGACGGACTCCGTCTTGGTCAGCACGATGTCCACCGAGGCCGGGATGGCTGTGTTGGTGACCGTCGGTGACGGCGTGGAGGTCGATGTGAGCGTCGGGCTGGGCGTGACCGTGAAGGTGGGGCTGGGGGTAGCCGTGGGCAGGCCGCCGTTTCCCACCGCGCAGTTGCGCGAGATGCTAAGCAGGTAGTCGGCCGGCACGGTGCCGCTGGACCAGGTCACCCGGGCGTAGTACGCGCCGCCGGTCTGGATCCGGTAGGCGATGCGCTCCGCCGGCGAGTTGGGCGTCGTGGCGGTCAGGGAGCCGGCGCCGGTGGTGTTGGAAGAAGTAGTACCCGTGTCGTTGACTTGGACGACGACGTTGCCCGCGGCGTCGAGCAGCGCCAGGATAGGGTTGAACGGGGTGAGATCCCGCAGCGGGTCCGGGTCCAGGCTGAGGAAGACCACCTCGCCCGCCACGGCGCTGAAGCCGAAAACGTCGATGTCGGTGGTCGCAGCAAGGCTCCCCGAGAAGAAGTTGCCGGCATTGGCATTCGCCGTAGCCACCGTGTCGTTGGGCTCCGCTTCCGCCACGGCAGCTGAGCCGCCCAGGCCGGCGCCGGCCGGCTGGACGACCGAGAAGATTCGGTAGGGCTCAGATTGGGTGGAGGCGCTGAAATGGTTGGCGCGGATGAACGACTGCACGCCCGTCAGTGCCCGGCCGGCGATGGTCGGCGCCAGGCTGCCGTGGAAGATGTCGGCGCCGGCGTCATCGTATTCCAGGGTATCGATGCTGGTGGTGATTCGCAGGTCGAAGTCGTTGCTGTTGCCGGCTACACCGTCGATGAGGGCGAAGACCCGCGAGCCGCTCGCCGGCGTACCCAGGTCGTAGAAGTCGATGTCGGCGGCGGGGCTGATCGACCCCTCGATGCCACATTGCAGCGCGTTGGCCTGCGCCGTGGTGCCGTTGGGCTCCGTCTCCGCCACACAGGGCGTCACGGCGATGGTGAAGGCGCCACCGACGGCGCTCAACGTGGACTCGTCGACAAAGATGTAGTAGGTGATGCCGGCCGTCAGCGGCACGCAATAGAGCTCTTCCGTACCCGAGTACTGCACCGTGCTGGTCGTGCGGTTGGAAGCCACGGTGCAGGTCACTGTCTGTGGCGGCGCGCCGATCGGACAGCTTGTCGCCATGTACAGCACCAGGTTTCCCCCGCCCGATGTCGAGGATAGCTGCGTCCTCACCGAGTAGTTGCCGCTGCTGCTCGGCGTGAAACTGTAGACCACATCGCGGCCCACCGCAGTGCTCGCTGTCTGCACCACGCCCGTGAAGCAGGCCGAGCCCGCCGCCAGTTGGTAATCGTTGACCGAGGAAGCCAGCGAGCCGTTGACGAGAGTGTTGAGGCTGAGCGCGATGGGGCCGGCGCACGTCTCGTTGCCGGGCGGTGGCGGCGTGGTCGGCGTGGGCGTCGGCGTGGGCGCGATGCTCACCTGGACCTGGATCGTGTCCGTGTTCAGAGGTAAGCCCGTGCCGTACTTGTAGGCCAGGATGTAATAGGTGGTGCCCGCGGTCAGCGATGCCGAGACCAGAGACTTGAGCCCACAGCCGTCATCGTTGCAGGCGAAGCTGGTAAAGGGACCTCCGCAGGCGCCGGTGGACGTGAACACCGTGAGGATGGTGTCGCTCGTGGCCGTCGCTGTCGGGGGGTTGCAGGTCTGGAACTGGTAGGTGTTGGTGGCGCTGGGGGTGAAGGTGTACCAGATGCCGACGCCACCCGTACTGCCGCAGGTGGCCAGGGGATCGCCGGTAGCTGTGGCCTCGAATATGTTGGTGACCGTGGTCAGGTAGGGGAAGGGGCCGGCGGCGGGGACCACTTCGGCACCGCCGCAGACATCGTTGACAGGCGGCGCGTCAAGACCCAATGGCGCGCTGCGGCCGCGACCCGACTGCGCCACGGGTTTGGCCGGCTTGCTCGGCGCGGACTGCGCTTGGGCGGGGCCGATGGTCTGCCCTAACACAAGGCCGATCATCAACGCCAGCCACATGAAGGCCAGGCCTTTCGCCGCCGTGCGCGTCCGCTCGACGCCGTTTCCCTGCTGCAACATGAGATTCCCCCTGTGGTTTCCGAACCCAGCATCCTCGGGCGGCAGAGCGTCCAGGATCCAGCGTCCGAAGCGTTGGCCGTGACATCGGCGAGCGGCGCTATAGGCATGCATGGCATGCACAGACACGTCCAAATCCGCACTTGGACCCGTCCCACCGCTAAGCAAACGCTCAGAATACCCCGCGGATACTGGCTGGAGGCCGTCGGGATGCGAACTTTACACTTGTGATCCCGGCCAGCGGCCCGCCACGCTCAGCAAGACCCTCTCGCCTCGACGACGCCTCTCCCGCGCTGGAGAAGAGAGAATCGCCGCCTGGCCGAATTCAGCGCCCGCCCAGCTGCAACCCCGTCAGGAAGGTCCTGCGGTCCTGCCGCAGCTGCTGCTCGTCGTTGCTGCCGGCGAACTGCGGCGCGTGCGGCTGCGCCATCAGGCGCAGCTGGGCCTCCGGCACATCGAAGCGTCGCAACAGCTCGGTGTAGACCTGCTGCCCGCGGCTGACAGCCAGGGCGTCGGAATCCGTGGGAGAGCAGCTGGGGCAGATGCGGGAGCCCGGATACGCGGCCCCGCCTTGCACCTGCAGCACGCAGTCGCGGCAGGTGCGCAGGAAGCGCACCGCGTTCTGCAGCACCTCGTAGGCCGCCGCCGGATCCTTGAAATCCGTGCGGTTGGCCAGGAACTCGATGTTGACGCCCTGCTCGAAGATGACCTGCGCCGCCTGGATCTGGGCGTCCGTCACCGCCGCCGCGTCCGTGAAGTCCGAGACCTGGAAGGCCTCGCCGCTGGGCATCTCACTGGCCTGGCCCCGCAGCCCGGGGTCCGCCGCCGCCAGCTCCGTGACGAAGCCCGGGTCCATCAGCGAGGCCAGGTTGCCCACCGGCGGCAGCTCGACCCCGCAGTACTGCCAGTAGAAGGCCGCCTCGTCCAGGCGGTTGAGCACCGTGTTCTGCTCCTCCATCAAGATCTGGGCGTCGCGCAAGGTGGCGAAAGCCTCGTTGTCCAGATCCGCCCTGAAGGCCTCCAACTCGGTGGCGGTCACCAGCCCCGCCGCGCTGCCCTCGCGCTCCTGCCATTCGGCGATGCGGGCGACGGCCACGGCGGGGTCGCGGGTGAGGTCCTGCAAGGCCTGGTAGTAGGCCTTGGTGAAGGCCGCGAAGGGCGCCCTGTCGGCGGCGACGCGCCCCTTGCTGAACTCGATCACGTCCCAGAGGATGCGCACGTTCTTGCTGGACAGGAGGACCTTGCTGCCCGGCACCGTCTGCAGGGCGCGCGTCGCCTCAGGCTCCCAGGCCACCACCGACTGGATGTTCTGCTCCGCCCCCGAGTTGATGAAGGCATCCACCGCCTCCGCCGCGTCGCCGAACGGCACCGCCTGGCGGATGGGTTGATTGGCCGCGTGGCTGGCGAAGCAAGCCATGTACTGGCTCACCGAGGCATCGGTGAAGGCCACCGCATGCTCGAAGACGTTGTTCCAGGTATCCACGCCCTGCTTGACGATGATCTTGTCGTTGCCCGCGCTCTGGCCCACCGGGATGGCCATCACCACGCCCTCGCCGCATTTGCGGGTGGCGTCCAGGGTGGTGGCCAAAGCCTCGTAGTCGCCGGCCTTCAGGGCCGCGCATTGGCCCGCTTCGTCCAGGTCCACGTTCTCGTCGTACACGTCGACCAGCTGCAGGTCGTAGCCCAGCTGCTCCAGGTAGTTCCCCGCGTCCATGTGCACCAGGGTGGCCATGTAGGGGGTGTAGCCCAGACTGAGCACGCGGAAGGGCTTCAGGTTCTCGCCGCCCGGCGCCTGCTGCGCCGCACCGCCGGGGATCCCGGAGTTCGTGCGCGCCGTCGGGCGCTCCGCGCCGCCGGAGGAGCCCTGAGCGCTCTGGGTGGGCGAGCCATCGCCGTCAGGCATGCCGATGGAGAAGTTGCCATCGCGCAAGGACAGGTAGGCAAAGGCGCCACAGCCCAAGGACAGAAACAGGATGGCCAGGATCACTCTTCCCCAGCGGACCTTCATGATGACGCTCCAGCGATTAGGTCTCGCGCCGCGGCGGAGACAGTGGTGTCCGGCCCGATCGCGGACCGGTGGCCGCCCCGGCCCGGGCGCCGACTGACGTCGGCGGTCCGGGCTGAGGCAGAGGCTTGTGGCATACGGGCGCTCAGGCGCCGCCGGCCGCGCCGTCCGACTGACCGGCCTCCTGCGCCTGCTCCGCGGGGCGGGCGGGCGCCGGGGCGGCCGGGGCGGCGGACAGGCCCATCTCGCGCTTCAGCTCTTCCAGCTTGGCCGCGCCGGCGGCCGTCTGCTGGGTCATGGCGTCGCGCTGCGAGCCGCGCTTGGACTCCCACATCGCGTCCACCACATCGCGGCGGGCCCGGAAGCGCACCTCGTCCTTGCCGATCTGCTCCTCGACGCGGGCGCGGGCATTGGTCTGGTCGCCGGGCACCAGGTCCATCATCCGTTCGCGCAGCTCCAGTTGTTGACGGCGCATGCCGGTCATGCGCGCACGGGCCACCAGACGGGTGTCGTTGCGCGCCAGCTTCTCCAGCTCCTTGGACTGGTCGATGACCATGGCGATGGCTTCCTTCTTGTCGGAAAGCGCTTCGCCCACGAGATGCTCCAGGCCCGCGACCTCCGATTCGGCAGATGCCAACTCCTCGGAGAGGCTGATGGCCCGGGCCTCCTCGCTCTGCTGGGTAGCGGTGTCGCCGCGCGCCGCGGCGGCCGCGGCGGCCTCGATGTGCCGCTTGGCCTCCTGCCGCACGTTGGCGGCCATGATGCGGGTCTCGGCCAGCTGCTGGACCATCATCTCCGCGGCGGCGCCCACATCTTCGGCGGCGCCCATCTGCTGCTTCAGGTTCTCCGCCCGCTTGACGCGGTCATAGGCCAGGCGCCTTTCGATGGGCACCTTGTCCTCGGCGCTGTCGACGAAGCCGGCGAAGAACATCTTGATCAGGTTGATGATGCGGTCGAAGATTCCCATGAGCTTGCAGCCTCCTAAGCTGGATGGTTCTGGTCCGGTCGTCGAGCCGAAGTCTGGTCCGGCCGTCGGGCACAGGAGGGGATGTACGTCCCAGGCGGATCCAGGGTCTCAGACGGCTGGCGCGCGCCCGGTTCCGCGGCGCGCATGTTAGAGGATGGCCGCGGACCGGTCAAGGCCGTCGGCCCGCTTGACGCGGACCGACCGGGCGCCGATCATCTGCCCGCCCCATCCCGGCTCTCCCCGCTCCCTCCGGAGGTCCACGCCGATGTTCGCCGCCCTCAGACGACTGCCCGTGGCCGGTGCCCTGGCCCTGGCGCTCTTGACCCTGACCGCCCGGCTGGCCCTGGCCGGCAGCGGCCCGGAGAACGTCCTGGTCATCATCGACCCGGGTCTGCCGGAATCGCTCTACCTGGGCCACCGTTATGTAGCCGCCCGCGGCATCCCGGCGCGCAACGTCCTCTACCTGCGGCCGGATGCGGAGAGCTTCGCCCGGCTGGTGGATTTCCAGGGCCGGGTGGTCACGGGCACCCTGGAGGCCAGGGGAATCGGCGACCATATCGACCAGGTGGTGCTGGCCCCCACCCGGGCCTTCTACGTGCCGGCCGCCGGCCTGGTGGGCGTGCCCAAGAGCGGCTGCCCCGTGCCCGTGAACCGCTTCGCCATCTCCATGGCCTATGGCTTGTTGCCGCAGGCGCCGGAGATCCTGGCCGGCGCCTACCTGGAAGCGGGCGACTTCGACGGCGGCAGCCACAGCCCCAACCCGTATTACGGCGGGCGCTTTCGCGGCCGCCCTTCGGCGCTGGCCTTCGACGCCGGCCAGGCCTGGCAGGGGGGCAGCCCGGACGAGGACGGCAACCGGCTCCTCCTGGGCAGCCTCCTGGGATGGACCGGTGAGCGCGGCAACACGGTGGCCGAGATCGACGCCCTGATCGACCGCAGCCTGCGCGCCGACGGCACGCGGCCGGCGGGCAGCTTCTACTTCATGAACACGCCCGACCAGACGCGCAGCAAGGGCCGCCTGAACAACGACTGGCCGGCCACCATCCGCAGCCTGCAGGCCATGGGCGGCAAGGGCGAGGTGCTGCAGGGCGTCCTGCCCGACAGCTGCAAGGACGCCGCCGGCGCGGTGATCGGCTGCCACGACGCCCTGGGGGTGCTGACCGGTATAGCCGGCATGGACGCGCCCGGAGCCAACTTCTCGCTGCTGCCCGGCGCCTTCGCCGACCACCTCACCAGCTTCGCCGCCACTTATGACGAAGGCGGCCAGACCAAGATGAGCCAATGGATCAGCAAGGGTGCCAGCGGCACCATCGGCACGGTGGAGGAGCCCTGCACCGGCGGCAAGTTCCCGGTACCCGACCTGCATGCCCATTACTTCGCCGGCTTGAGCCTGGGCGAGGCCGCGTACCGCGCCCTGCCCTGGCTGGCCTTCGAGAGCCTGCTGGTGGGCGACCCGCTGACCACGCCCTTCGCCCAGCCGCCCGAGCTGGTGCTGGGCAACCTGCCGCAGGCCCCGGTGCGCGGCGTCCTGAACCTGGACCTCAGCGCCCGCGCCGGCCTGGCGGGCGCCGCCATCCGCGGCTTCGAGCTCTACGTCGACGGGCTGCGGCTGCTGCGGAAGGAGGCCACGGCCGGCGCCGAAGCAGGCGAAGGCCAGGCGCGCCTGGCCCTGAACACCGCCCGTCTGGCCGACGGCTGGCACCAGTTGACGGTCGTCGCCATCGACGATCAGGCCGCGGCGACGCGGGCGCGGGCCCAGGCGGCCATCGAGGTGCGCAACCGCGGGCGCTGGCTGAGCACCGAGGTCTCGCCGGCGGAGGGCGACCCCAACACCGTCTTCTCCGTCTCTGTGGCGGCCGGAGGACCCGACCGCCCGCGGGAGCTGCGCCTGTGGCAGAACGAGCGGCTGGTGGCCGTGGCCACCGGCGACGCCACCGCCCTCACGGTGCGCGGCTCGGCCCTGGGCCAAGGCCCGTCCAACCTGCGCCTGGAGGCGGATTACCTGGACAACGGCCAGGCCGTCAGCCGCCTGCTGCCGGTCAACGTGGCCTGGGGAGTGGTGCCGCCGGGCGTTCCGCCGTCGGGCATCCCGCCGACGGCGGCCGACCACAGCCTGGTGGTGGCCCCCGGCGCTTCCCAGCTGCTGGACCTGCCGGCCTATTTCGCCAACGGCGAGCGGGCCAAGGTGGAGTTGCTGCAGGCGCCGGAGCAGGCCAGGCTGGTCATCCAGGACGGCACCGTGCGCATCGACGCCGACTACTATGCCTCGGGCCTGGACAGCCTGCGCTACCGTGCGCTGGACGCCGACGGCAAGCCGGGCGGCGAGGCCACCGTGCGCATCCGCTACTGCCTGCCCGGCGGTGACCCGCGCGACGACGCCCTGCGCGTCTGCCCCGGCAACCACAAGGCGTGGCTGCCGATGGCCTCGCGCTGAGGCCCGTGCAACCCACGCGAGCGGCGCCGCGCACGGCGGGGACTCCGGCTTGAGCGCGTCGCGCGCTTCCCGTGTGCGCATCGGCATCTGGTACCACCCCGCCCTCGCGCAGGGCGGCGGCATCGGGCGCTACACGCGGGGGTTGGTAGGCGCCTTGCTGGCCTTGCCGGGGGCCGCCGCCGCGGACATCGTCCTGGTGGTGGGCCGCGACGCGCCGGATCCGGGTGACGGATGGTGGCTGCCGGCCGGCGGGCGGGTGCGCCTGCGCCGCCTGCCGCTGAGCGAGCGCGCCCTGACCATCCTCTGGCAGCGCCTGCGCGCTCCGTTGCCCCTGGATCGCTGGCTGGGCGGCCTGGACCTCTTCCATTCCCCGGACTACACCTTGCCACCCCTGACCCGCGCCCGCGGTCTGGTGACGGTGCACGACCTCAGCTACCTCACCTGGCCTCAGGGCGCCCTGCCCAGCCTGCGCCGTTACCTGACGCGGACGGTGCCCCGCAGCTGCGCCCGCGCCGCCCGCGTGCTGGCGGATTCAGAGAGCACCAAGGGCGACCTGCAGCGGCTGATGGCTCTGCCTCCGGGGCGCATCGCCGTGGTGGGCGCGGGCGTGGACCCGCACTTCCGCCGCCCGGCACCGGCGGCGCTGGCCGCGGCGCGCGCCCGCCTGGGGTTGCCGGATCACTTCATCCTGGGCCTGGGCACCCTGGAGCCGCGCAAGAACTTCGACGGCCTCATCCGCGCCTTCGAGCGCCTGGCGCCCCAGCGGCCGCAGCTGCAGCTGGTCATCGCCGGCGGGCGGGGCTGGCTGGAGGGGCCGATCCTGGCGGCGGCCGCGGCGTCGCCGATGGCCGAGCGTATCCATCTGGCCGGCTTCGTGGCTGACGCCGATCTGCCGGCGCTCTACAGCCTGGCCGAGGCCTTCGCGTTCCCTTCCCATTACGAGGGCTTCGGCATCCCGGTGCTGGAAGCCATGGCCTGCGGCACGCCGGTGGTCTGCGCCGACAACTCCAGCCTGCCGGAGGTGGCCGGCGACGCCGCCCTGCTGGTGCCGGCCACCGACGAGGCCGCCCTGACCGCCGCCCTGGCCCGCCTGCTGGACGACCAGGCGCTGCGGGCGCGCCTGGCGGTGGCGGGTCCGGCGCGAGCCGCGAGCTTCAGTTGGGCAGCAGCGGCGGAGCGGCTGTGGGCGGCCTATGGGGCGGCGTTGGGGTGACCCCCGGCTGAGCCCAGCGACCGACCGCCCACCTAGGGCCGTGGTGGCCGGCCCCCTCCCCCGCCCGCGCGGATCGGCGTGCCCCGGTAGCAGCCCACCGTATACGGGTAGTCCAAGGTGGCGTGGTAATGGAACATCACCCTCCGCTGGCCGTCCCAATCCACCTCGTGGCTGTGCCCGTGGCAGGCGTCCAGGTCGGCGGAGGCCAGCTCGCGGCCGTCCTCGCCCCGCCGGCCGAAGATGCCGAAGCCGTCGAGGGCGTAGCCCACCAGGGCCGAATGGCCGTCGCCGGCGTCCTCGGCGCAGAGGCTGAGGCTATGGTAATGGTAGGATCCGTTGCGTTCGGGATGGCCCTGGCAGCTGTCCTGGATCTCGTGGGCCACCGCGTCGCGGCCCAGGGCGTCCAGCCCGTTGAAGACGTAGGCGCCGGTCAGCATGACGCCGACCGACCCCAGGCCCACGCAGCTGGCGGCGGCGGCCTCCTCTGGGACGGCCGGCAGGCTCCAGCTCACCGTCTGGGCGGCGATGCGGTTGGGGTTGCGGTCATACTGGTAGGCGTCGTCCTGCGGGCTGACGGGGTAGGTGCCGGTGGCATGGCGCGGCAGGTCGTTGCCGGTCACCGTCCGGACGGCGCCGGCCAAGGTGATGGTCAACTGCGACGGCCATTCCACCGCCCCATCCACCACCGCCTTGGCCGTGAAATCAAAGGTTCCATCGCCGCGGATCCAGGGCCCGTCCTTGAAGGCGCCGCCACCGCCGAACTCGGTGGTGCAGGACCACACCTTGCCGACCTCGGGGGCGGAGGAGAGCTTGCCGTCGCCGATGGGGAGGTTGGCGGGGTCGGGGCAGCCGGCCGTCGCACCCGGACGGCAGATGGGGCAGACCACAGGAGTCCCATCCCCTGGCATCGGTGTCGAGGTGCAACCCGGACAGGGGTTGCATCGCCTCCGCGGTTCAGGGCAGGTACCGAACGGCGTCGGAGCCAGGGTCGGCGTGAACGTGGCCGTCGCCGTCAAGGTTGAGGAGGGTGAAGGGCTGTCGGTCGAAACGACCGTAGAGGACGGCCGCAGGTCCGCCGTTGGCATCTCCCCGTGCAGCGACAGGGGCAGGAGGATCCGCGGCAGTTCGCCCTCGGCCAGCCCCGCGGCAGATTCCGGCGCCGCATGCGGTGCGGGCGCGCGAAGCAGGCCCCAGCTAAATGCCACCGTCAGGACCAGGGTCAGTACGAAGGTCGACAGGCGGGAGGTCGATGGCGTGATCATGACAGATCTCCGTGGTGACTCATGAACGGCTTCCGCGGCTTCGGTTCGCCGCGAGGATTCAGACTATCGATTCCCACCGTCCGCCCCAGCCCCTCCGCCCCCTCGGCCGTGTAACCCAGCATCCGCGCCGCTTCGGCGGGCGTCTGGCGCGGGATCAGCCGGCCGCGCAGCTTGCCGTCCGCGCCGCGCTCGATGATCAGCTCGACCGCCTCCAGGAGGCCGCAATGGTGGGCGCCGCGCACGCCGGAGAGGATCTCCTGGTAGGCGCCCACGCCCTGGATAAGCACGTAGGTCTCCTCACCATCCGCGGCCAGGGGCAGCCAGACCTCGCTGCCGGCAGGGAAATCGTCGGGGGGATAGCGGCCGTCGGAGTCGCAGGTGACGTCGCCCAGTATCACCGGTCCGGCCGGCCCGTTGGCACCGGTCACCGCCAGAAAGCGGAAGGGGCGGTCGATGAGCAGCATGTCCGGGATGGCCGCCATCAGGCCGCCGTCGATGATGGCCCAGGGAACGTCCGGCTCGGAATGGTCCGCATCGCGGTGGTTGGCCTTGCGCTGGATCACCTTTGAAGACGTGAAAGCCGGATTCGGCGACCACGAAGCTGCCGAACTCAAAGGTCAGCTCCGGCTGGGGCACGTCCTCAGCCTCGGCGATGGCCTTGAGGCCGGTGAGCAACCGCCGCAGGAAGGCGGCGTGGTCATAGGGCTCGCCCAGAGGGGGGATGCCGCCGCCCATGTTGAGCTCCCGGAGGCTGGGATGCTCCTGCCGCAGGTCCGCCCAGACCCGGCCGGCCAGCAGGAGGCTGTCCACCAGGCTCTCCACCGCGATGGTCTCGGCGGCGCCGGTCATGGCATGCAGCATGGTGAAGGTCAGGTTGGGGCTGGCCGCGACCTGCTCTGCCGTCCGCCGCAGGTCGTCCAGGCTCTGGCCGAAGCGGCTGACATGGCCCTCCAGCTCCCAGAGGCTGTGCACCTTGCCAAACTTCAGCCTCAGGCCCACCTCCATCTCGGGCCTGCCCGCCCCGGCAAACGACGCCAGCTCGCCGGCGTCCAGCACCGGCGTGATCCGCCAGCCCTGCCGCGCCAGGCGCAGGATGGCATCGACGTAATGGGCATTGCGACGCCGATGGCGATGGGTCTCCGGCGGCAGCAACTCAGGGTCGGTGACGGAGGGCGTGGCGGCGGGCGCCGGCTCCAGGCGTTCGATCGGCAACTTGAAGCCATTGCAGACCACCCGGAAGTCCGCCGGCAGCAGGCCCTGCTCATCCAGCCATTCCAGATGCCGCAGGTCCTGACCGGCGCTGGTCTCGGCATGCCAGCCGCAGCGGTAGGCGGCATGGGTGCTCTCGGAAGCCATGTTGGCCTTGGCGGCGTACAGGCAGTTGAGGCGCCCTTCGTAACCCACCTCCCGGGCGATGCCCTCGGCCAGGCTGCGCCATTCCCGCGTCCGCCGCTCGACGATGGTGCTGTCGGCGATCTCCAGCGGGGTGCCGTAGGCACGCACGGCGTCGATGACCCTGAGCTGGTTGATCCACAGGTCGCCCTGTTCGTCATAGCGCAGGTAGTCCCAGAGGCGCAGCCGGCCCCATTCGTCGCGCACCCGATCCCTGTAGGTCGGGGGGACGCTCATGGCGCCGCCCGAAAGCGCCGGATCATCAGATCATCTTGCCACGCCGCCCATCCCCCGCCGCGCCCCCTGCCCATGGCTAGCGCGTCGTCCGCTGCAGCCAAGGGATGTGCAGGCTATGCCGCGTGCCGGGCGTGGGGGTCTTGCCGTCCGGGCGGGAGGTGGGCGTGGCCGAAGGCTCCGATGGGCGCGGCGTGGCGGATGGCAGACCCGCGGTGGGGGTCGCTTCGACCGTGGCCCCGGATCGGGGCGTGAAGGTGGGCCGTGCGGTGGCCGTGGGCGAAGGCACCCCGCCATTGACCGTCACCAGCACCTTGCCAAGGTTGGAATCCGTCTTGCCATCCCAGGCGGCGAAGCTGAACTGGTCCTGGCCCTGGAAGCCGGGCGCCGGGAAGTAGGTGGCCTTGCGGCCGGCCAGACCCACGGTGCCGTGCGCCGGCTGGTCGACGATGCGCAGGGTGAGGCTGTCGCCATCGCCATCGCTGGCCGACAGGTCCGCGGCCACGGGCGTATCGACGGAGGTGGACAGGATGGCATCCTGCACCTGCGCGGCGCGGTTGTCGATGGGCCGCTCGGTGCGCGGTCCGTCATGGCAGTTGTAGCAGCCCACTTGGAAGCCCCGCCAGTAGTCGAAGGTCTTCCCCTCGCCGGTCATGCGGCGAGCGGCGAGCATCTGCGACAGGACGGTGCCACGGTAGTCAGCGCCGTGGCAGGTACGACAGGTCTCGGGGTTCTGTTCCGCCGAGCGCTTGTGGCCGCCGATCCAGATCTGGCCTATGGAATGCATCTGGTGCGGCCCGCCGTTGACCGAGTTGAGGTTGGCGGCATGGCAGGCGGAACATTCGGCGATGCTCCCGGCATGCCCCTGGGCGCCGACGGCCATCAGCCGGTCGTTGCCCTGCTGCCCGGGGTAGAACTCGGCGTGGGTGCTGCCGTGGCAGGCGGCGCAGGCCAGCGAGCCATGGCCCTTGGACGCGCTGTAGAGCGATAGGCCCGCGGACGGGGCATTGGCGTTGGTGGCAAAGATGGGGTCCACGGCCTGACGCACCGTTCCGTCGGCCAGGAAGGAACTGCTGTAGCGGATCTCCCCGGCGTTGGCCATGGCGTGGCCGGTATGGCAGCTCTGGCAGTCAGGCAGGTTCTGCCAGGGCTTGCGGTCTCGGCTGCCCACATCGCGCATGCTGCCGTGGCAGCTCTGGCATTGGATGGCCAACGAACCGTCGGCGGCCACGGCGCGGCCCATGGCCCCGCGCAGGTGCTGGGTCTGGGCCCCGGCATGGCAGCGGAAGCAGCTGGCGCGATCGGTGGCCGAGTTCATGGTCTTGCCGGTGGCCGGGTCGGTGACGGTGCCGTGGCGGAAGTGCATGGCCCGGCTGAGGCTGCTGGTGTCGGGGCGACCGCCGGTGCCGGGCTCGCCCGCATGGCAGGCGGTGCAGAGCACGGGCCGCCCGGTGGTCACGACGGTGGCATACAGGCCGCCGGCCAGGTAACCGGCGGCGGCCAGCCCGGCGGTATAGACGGCATCGCCCCGGTGGCGGTCGTCGTGGCGGCGCAGGACGTTCAACCGGTAGTCGCGTTCGGTGTCGGCCTCGTTCACCCAGCCATCCTCCGGCCGGGCGGCACCCATGGTGTTGGAGCCATGGCAGCTGCGGCAGTCGGTCTCATCGGAGACGGGCAGCACCACGTCGGCGCTGGCGAGCTCGGCACCGGCGGCGTCGCGGGCCTTCACACGTAGCACCGGGTAGGTCTGGCGCCGGCCGGCATCATCCCAGGGCAGGATGGGGATGCCGTCGGCGAACCAGCGGCGGGTGGCGGCGTCGGCCTTGAGCGGCTGCGGCTGGTTGGCGACGCCCGGCATCCGTGCCCCGCCGAGGCCGGTATCCGCGGGCACGGGGCGGCCCAAGAGGGCCTGGGCATGGTCCCAGAAGGTGGACTTGCCGATGGAGGTGGCGTTGCGGGATCCGCTCGGATCCGCCACGGCTTCATAGCTCAGGGTGACGCCGGCGTTGTCCCGCACCAGATGCGCGGTGGGGTCCACCAACTGCGCGCGCAGGTTGTCGCCCGGCGGCTTCATGGCATAGACACCGTAATCCGCATCGGGCTCGACGATCCCGCGATCGCTCCAGGCCAGCAGGCGGTAGCGGCCCTGGCCCTGGGCCCGGGGCAGGCCCTGCCGCCCGAGGGCGGCCAATGCCACAAAGGCGACGACGGGAACGATCCACCAGGCTCTGCGCATGAAGGGCTCCTGGAAACGCCGGTCTGGATCCCATGGCCGGCAGCAATGTAGGTGGCCAAGCGTATCAGAGCGGTCGGGGGAGGTCAACGTGGATCTGGGCGAAGGAAGGGGTAGGGACCAAGAAACATCGGTGCACGTTGACCAGCAACGTGCACCGATGAATCTTGGTTCGAAGGAACGGGGACAGGGGCCGGCGTAAGGGGATCTCAGTCGCTCAGCTGCCGCGCCTGGCGCACGAGGTCCCGGAAGGCCTGGCGGTAGCCATCCTGGTCGCGGCCCAGGCCCTGGCGGGCGAGCTGGTCCACCATCGTCCAGTCCGCCGCGCCGCGGTAGGGCGACTGGCGGAGCAGCATCCCAAAGGCGGCCACGCCGGCGGCGAAGTGGAAGTCCGGCGACGTCTGGTCCAGACGCCGGCCGGCGTCGCGCACCGGCGTCTCCAGCAGCCGCGAGCTGTCGCCCTCCGGCTGCTTGTAGCGCAGCTTGAGGAAGAGCAGCTCATCCGCCGGCCGGTCGTTTGCCGGGCGGCCGAAGTCGATCGGGCCGTTACCCGCCTGGCCGGCCGGCGAAGCGCTGCGGCTGTAGCGCAGGGGGTCGACGCCCGTCGCGCCCAAGGGCTCGCCCGGCAGCTCGCCCGGCGGCACCAGCTCGTAGAGGGCGATCACCGAATGGCCGGCGCCGATCTCGCCGGCGTCCTTGCGGTCGTCGTTGAAGTCCTCGGCCGCCAGAACGCGGTTCTCGTAGCCGATCTGGCGCCACCAGGCCACCGCCCGGGGGTTGAACTCCAGCTGGATCTTGACGTCCTGGGCGATGGTCACCAAGGTGCCGCTCAGCTGCTCCACGAGCAGGCGCCGGGCCTCGGCGCGGCCGTCGATGTAGCCGTAGTTGCCGTTGCCCTTGTCGGCCAGCAGCTCCAGGGTGCCGTCCTGCAGGTTGCCCATCCCGAAGCCCAGCACGGTCAGGAAGACACCGCTCTTGGCCTCCTGGGTGATCAGCTGCTCCAGGCTGCCGCGATCGGTGAGGCCCACGTTGAAGTCGCCGTCGGTCATCAGGATGACCCGGTTGGCCCCGCCGCGCACGAAGCGCTCGCGGGCCAGGCGGTAGGCCAGCTCGATCCCCGCGCCGCCATTGGTCGAGCCGCCGGCCTCCAGGCGGCCGATGGCCTCCAGGATCGCGCGGCGGTCGTCGCCGCGGGTGGGGGGCAGCACCAGGCCGGAACTGCCGGCATAGACCACGATGCTCACGGTGTCCCGCGCCCCGAGCTCCTCCGCCAACATGCCCAGCGACTCCTTGACCAGGGGCAGCTTGTTGGCGTCCTGCATGGAGCCGGAGACGTCGACGAGGAAGACCAGGTTGCCGTCGGGTCGCTCGGCGGGAGCCACCTCCTTGCCCTTCAACGCCACGCGCAGCAGCCGATGCCGCGGCGCCCAGGGCGCCGGCCCCAGCTCCACGTGCACCGCGAAGGGCTCCGGCCCGTCCACCGGCGGCGGCGCGTCGGCGTAGCTGAAGCTGTTGAGCAGCTCTTCGATGCGCACGGCGTCCGTCGGCGGCAACTGGCCCATCTCCGTCAGGTAGCGCCGCACGTTGGCGTAGGACGCGGTGTCCACGTCGATGCTGAAGGTGGACAAAGGTTCCTGCTCGGCGGGCTTGAAGGGGTTGTCGGTGAGGGACTGGTAGCCTTCGCCGCCGGGGGCGGCGGGGAAGCCCGCGGGGGGGGCGTAGTCGTCCTGGTCGGGAGCGATGCCGGTGGGCGAAATCTGGAACGCGGGCGCGTCTCCAGCGGACTCCCGGTATTCGCCCGTCTCATAGTTCGGGGTTGCCATGGCGGCGGCTGCCCTATCCGCTGCGTCCACCGGCTGCCCGTCAACAATGGCCTCGCGATCGATGCTCACGACGGCATCCGAACCGCTGTACCCATCACCGCTGGATCCCTGACGCAGCGCCACCAGGCCCGGCGTCTCGCCATCGTCGCGGCGCAGGACGTAGTCCAGCAGGCTGGGGGGGCCGTCCGAGCCAAAGAGATGCTTCGCCCTTTCGTCAGCAGAGTACTTCGCCGCGCTCTCGTGCCCGGCACTCGATTGAGCATCGTCCAGCCATACCAAGACCGTTCCTAGCCCCGTCCGGTACAGCAGCTGCGCCCCGCCCCAGCGCAGCATCGGCAAGCCCAGCAGCCAGAAGGTGGCGGCGATGGCGCCGAGGCGCACGAACCAGGGCTGGCGATCCCAGCGGGAGAGGTTGGAGAGGGTAGTGACGGCCGGCCGGGCGGCGCGCCGCGGGGCTCGCGAAGGCGTGACACCGTCGGCCGCCGCACCGGCCGCGGCATCCGCATCGGCGGGATCCTCGGCCAGGATCGCCGCTCGGCGCCCCTGGTCCAGGAGCAGGTCGGCATCATCCACGTAGGCGGCGCTCTGGTAATGTGTTTCCAGCTGCGCGGTGAGGGCGCGCAGCTGCTCGACCGCCGCGGCCAGTTGCGGATCGGTGGCCAGGGCGGCTTCGACGGCGGCGCGGTCTTCCGCGCTCATGGCGGCGGCATCGGGCATCAGCCAGGCGCTGATGCGCGGGTCTTCCAGGTTCATGGGCTGGTCGGGGTTTGTGGGGTTCGTGGGGTTCTTGGGCTTCATGGTCAACGGCTCCTTTCCGCGGCATCCGAGGTATTGGCGACATCCATGGCATCCGTCGAACGCGGGTCTTGCATCCGGCTGCGCAGGCGCAACAGCGCCGTGTGCAGCTGGACGCCGACATTGGAGACCGACAGGCCGGTGGCCTGGCCGATCTCCTGGTAGCTCAGCCCGCCCTGGAAGCGCAGGCGCATGACCTCGCGCTGGTTGGCGGTCAGTTGGGCCAGGGCGGTCGCCAGGTCATCGGCGACGCCCCGGTCTTCGGCCTGGCGGGCGGGGTCGGGGGGCGGTTGCGGGCCGACGGCGGCGTCGAGCGCCCCGGCGGCATTCAGACTGTGCATGCGCATCTCCTTGCGTAGCTGGTCCAGAGCCAGGTTGCGGCAGACCGTGCCCAGCCAGGCCCCCAGATGTCCTTCCACCTGCGCCCGGTCGGCGCGGCAGAGGCGCAGGAAGGTCTCCTGCACGACATCGCGCGCGGCCTCCGCGTCACCCAGCAGGCGCATGGCCTGGCGGAGCAAGGGCAGCTCGAAGTCCTGCAGGGCGACGTGGATCCAGGATGGGTTGGGCGGCTGCGGCTGGGTCATGGGAGGCTCCAGGACCATGTGCGGGATGAGATGCTTGATTAACGGTGACGGCGCGGGCTTATTAAAGCAGTGCGGTGGGGCGATGGTACCGTGGCCCGGTCCCCCACGGATCCCCCACGGCCCGCCTGTCCTCCCCACCGCACCTTGGCTATACTGCCCTCTACCGCGCGGCGCCGTCCGCCGCGCCCGCGCAACGCCGCCACGGGTCGCCGACAGTTCGCGGGCGACCCCGTCCGCCAGGGGGATATCGCCATGCTCCGGTCCAACGCCCGCCGCCTCGTCGCACCGCTCGCGGCCACCGCGCTCCTGGCCGCCCTGGGGCTGAGCCGCCCACCCGCCGGCGCGCCGGCCCAGGCGGCCACCGCCCGCTTTGCGGATGTGTCCCTCAGTTCCGGCGTCAAGCCGGAGGCCCTGCCGGCGGGCAGCATCGGCCATCCGCGCACCCAGGTGGCGGACATCAACGGCGACGGCTGGGACGACCTGCTGGCGCACAACATGTTCCCCAACGTGCGGGCGGGCAAGGAGCGCTTCGAGCACCTGGTCTTCCTGAACACAGGCAAGGGCACCTTCCGCGACTACAGCGCGGCCTCGGGCCTCAAGGGCGTGCAGGCGGCCTTCTTCGCCTTCGCCGACTGGGACAACGACGGGGATCTGGATGTCTTCGGCGGCCTGGACATCCCGGACCATCCGGACGGCGGCCTGACCAACCAGATCCTGCTCAACGACGGGCGGGGCCGCTTCACCTTGCTGGAGGATTCCGGCGTCGAGGTGGCGGTGGGCACTGACCAGAACGGCAAGCCCTTCTTTGCGGTGGCCAACGCGGCGGTGGCGGACTTCAACGGCGACGCCTGGCCGGACCTGTACCTGGGCCAGGGCCAGACGAGCTACGGCGCGCCGGACCAGCTCTTTCTGGGCGCGGGCGAAGGGCGCTTCACGGACGCCTCGGAGCAGCTGGACGGCAACGACGAGCGGCCCTCCAACGGCTCGATGGCCTGCGATGTGGACAACGACGGCGATCAGGACATCCTGGTGGCGGTCTACGGCGTCTCGGACCGCGGCGCGCAGGACTTCCTGTGGATCAACGACGGCCATGGGGGCTTCATTGACCGCGCGGTGGCCCGCGGCGTGGCCAGCCTGCCGGGCGGCAACTACTGGCGCAAGGACCTGGACAACGGCAGGATGCCGGAGCCGGACAAGGGCCTGGGCGAGTACGTGGGCGGCAACGGCTTCGGGGTGGACTGCGGCGACGTGGACGCGGACGGCGACATCGACCTGCTGGTGGCCAACATCAGCCATCCGACGGAATTCCCGGCCTCGGACACGCGCATCCCGCCGGAACAGCGGGAGCCGCTGAACTACACGCGCCGCTGGTCGGACCCGTCGACCTTGTTCATCAACGGCGGTGAGGACGGTGGATTGGGGTTTCGAGAATGTCTGGCTGGACCGGGGCTTGCCCTACAACGAAGGGGATATCGACAGCGCGCTGGCGGATGTGGATCTGGACGGCCGGCTGGATGTGGCGATGAGCCGCGACAAGAAGTACGACGCCTCCTACAGCACCTGGGACCAGAAGGGCTGGTTCGGGCTGATGCTGCAAGGCGCGGACGGCAGGTTCAAGAGTGTCGGCAAGGACTCGGGCATCAACTACAGCGGGGACCCGACGAACGCGGAGCGGATGCGCGGCTCGGGCAATATCAACTGGACGGATTACGACCACGACGGCGACCTGGACCTCTGGGTGGGCGGTGGCCCGGGCACGACGAGCGGGCACCTGTTCAAGAACCTGACGGTGGAGCAGCAGGGTCCGGCGGCGCATTGGCTGGCGCTGCGGACGGTGGGCGACGGCAAGAAGGTGAACCGGGATGGCTTCGGCACGCGGGTCACGGTGCGGCAGGGGGATAAGATCGTGAGCCTGCGGGAGCAGAAGTCGAGCCGCGGCACCTACAACTCGACGGACACGCGGGTGCTGCACTTCGGGCTGGGGGATGTGGCGGGCGGCTATGCGGTGGAGGTGCGCTGGCCGGACGGGACGACGGCGACGTACACGGACAAGGATCTGCCGGTGGGGCATTACGCGACGGTCTACAACGATCGCGAGCCGGAGGTCATGGGGCTGCAGCGCGGGTTGGCGCTTCCATGGCTGGGGAGCGGGCGAGAGCCGTGAGGTAGGGGCGAAGCATCCGCCACGAGCAGCCCAGGGAACGCCATCACGGCACGACGGATGCTTCGCCCTTCGCTTTCGCGCCAGGATACGGACGGTTGTGCTAGCGGCGGCGGTGTTGCGGGGGGTGCGGGAGGGGGGGGTGTGGCTGGCGGGTCAGGACGTCACCTTCGTATGTTGGAGGGTTTTTCGCAGGGGGCTTGCAGCGCCCCCTGCACCCGCCGCTGGGGGGCATTGCCCCCCAGACCCCCTAAACTACGGATCGACGGCGGGGCTGGGGATGAAGCGGGCGGGGCTGGCCCTGTGGGTGGACTGGCGATTGGCTTGTAAGCCATCCACTTCATCCTTCCTGAGCTGGTGTGGGGATGCTTGGCCATGGGGGTGTGAGGTGCGGGCTCCCCTCCCCCAGCCGTTTTGGGGGAGGGGTTGGGGGTGGGGGCGGGCGCGGGAAGTGCTGCTTGTCGGGGAGCATTGAGGAGGGCTGAATGGTCATCGGGAATGGTAACGGGATACGGTGGGGGCTGCTGGTGGGATTGATGACCCTGGCGGGAGGGTGCGCGCGCCCGATTCCAACCACGGTGAGGGTGCCAGCAACGGCAGAGAGTGAGGATCGCGCAACCCTCTTGTCCGGTCCCGATCCCTGTGTAGGCTGGCGAACTGGATCCTCCTTGGTACCCGTTCGGCTCGTCGAGCGGCGATCAGACGGCTTCCTTGTGCTGGAAGGCCTTTGGCCCTTCTCCCCTCCGCCACAGCAGCTGCCGCCCAATGTCACTTTACCGACCCAGCTACCTCTTTACGCTCTGCGCTGTACAGCACGAATGGAAGTCGATGGAAGTGAACTCAGTGTGGACACGGTGAACGTTCTCACTGCCCCGGCCATCGGACCCACGCTGACCGTCGTCTTCGCCACCTCGGCTGCTGGACAGACAGCCACCTCGGATGTGCTTGCGACCGCGACTGCGCATTCCGCGTCAACGCCGCCGCCTACTTTCGCAAATGCGCCGTCAGCACCCATTCACATTCCGCTGGACAGCGTTGAAATGCTTTGCGGTGCCACTCCCTCCGGACCGCTGGTGGATGTCGGATGGGACGGTACCGCGTGGATTCTCTCCTTCGATGAACTGCGATCACCTCCGGTCGCAGCGCTGATCGGAACCCCAGGGACCCACGGTCCATCAGCAGTCGCAGATCGATGCACAGTCACCCTCCACCCTTCCGGTGAACACGAAGTCAGCCACCAGCGACTGGCGACCAGCGCCGCAACACCTGTCTCGCTCGACGGCCGAACCCCGGCCCCGGACCTATGCGCTGGATACAACAAGCATCTGTCCCTGATTCCGGTGCACCTCACTGAAATCTACCTCGACACCACTCAGACTGGGACATGGAATCTGGTCTTGGATGGCCTCTGGCCGCTCATCGGGGCCCCAGCTCCTCCCGCCCATTGGACCCCAATCGCCACAGAAGCACCAAGCTACCAAAGCCGGTGCCATCTTCATCTGTATCCGGACGGTCATGAGGGCAATGGCGGCGATGTCATCAACGTCCTCACTGCCCCAGCCATCGGCCCAACGCTCACCATCGCCATCGCCACCCGTGCCGCTGAACGCACCGCACTCAGTGCCACCTGGTCCGCCGACAAGATCCCATAGCTCCCCGCCGCAAGCAGCTCCCCACCCCCACCTTCACCACTCCCCCCCCATGGCCAAGCATCCCCACACCAGCCCAGCAAGGATGAAGTGGATGGCTTACAAGCCAATCGCCAGTTCATCCACAGCGGCCAGCCCCACCCGCTCCAACCCCAGCCCCGCCGTCGATCCGTAGTTTAGGGGGTCTGGGGGGCAATGCCCCCCAGCGGCGGGTGCAGGGGGCGCTGCAAGCCCCCTGCGAAAAACCTTCCACCATACGAAGGTGACGTCCCGACCCGCCACCCGCCTTCCTCCGTCCCCTACCCCGTCCCCCCCCTCACAACCCCTCATTGCATCCAAATCCCCCGCCCCGTATACTCCCACCATGATCCGTCCCCGAACCGTCACCCTGGATCACGCCCGTCGTCAGCGCCCCGTCACCTGGGTCCTGCTCACCAGCCTTGCCTTCGCCCTGGCCGCCGCCCGCCCTGCCACCGCGCAGACCGGTGCTGGCAGACCCGCCGCCCTCGCCCAGAACGAAGGCCCCTGCGCCATCCAGCTGCTGCGCGACGTCCCCGCGCAGGCCGTCGTCGACCAGCCCTTCCCCGTGGCCATCACCGTCAAGGCCGACTGTGCCGGCGCCGCGCTGCCCCTGCACCTCGCCGTCGTCGTCGACAACACCATCAACGTCGGCGGGCCGCGGATGGAAGGCATCAAGAACGGCATTCGCGCCCTCTTCGACGCCCTCGACTTCAGCCGTTCGCAGGCCGGCCTCGCCACGTTCAACGCCAAGGTCGACTTCCTCGTGCCCATGGGCCGCGACCGCGAGGCCCTCAAGGCCGCCGTCGAAAGCTTCTACCCCCGTACCGGCAGCCGCGTCGACCTGGCGATGCGCGCCGGCTACCAGATGCTCAAGAACGCCCGCGGCAGCGGCGAGCCCGGGGTGCAGGAGGTCGTGCTGCTCGTCTCCGGCGGCCCCAACGAGGACGGTCCCGACGTCCCCCTGGCCGAGGCAGCCAAAGCCAAGGACGACGGCGTCCTCATCGTCACCGTCGCCGCCGCCAGCGCCGCCGATTATGACATGCTCACCCGCATGGCCACCTCGCCCGCCTTCTTCTACACCGAGACCATCGCCGGGCGCTACCCCGGCCTCTTCCAGCAGATCGTGAAGGACCTGTCACAGGTCAAGCTCATGGGCGGTCTCGTCACCGACACCCTGGCCACCGGCTTCGACTACAGCTGGGGCACCGGCATCCCCGCGCCCCGCCTGCGCGGGCGCGACCTCACCTGGCTCTACGCCGTGTGGCCCGAGGGCGGGCTCGACATCAGCTACCAGGCCCTCTGCAAGCAGCTGGGCCGCTTCCCTTCCTCCGACGGCGCCACCGTGGAGCTCAACTTCGATCGCGGCTCGCCATACGTCTACGCCCTGCCCGTGGCCCCCATCGACTGCGTGCCGCCGCCCACCGCCACCGCCACCCCGACGGCGACGCCCACCACCACCGTGACACCGTCGGCCAGCCCCAGCCCGCGCCCCACCGAGCCCCTCAGGCCCGTGTACCTGCCCTTCCTCGGCCGCCGTCACTGCAAGCCCACCGACCACCGCGCCGATGTCGTGCTGCTGCTGGACGCCTCCTCCAGCATGCACGAACCCGCCGCCGGCGGCGAGATCAAGCTGCAGCTGGCCCTGGACGCCGGCACCGCCTTCATCGACAGCCTCAGCTTCCCCGGCGACCGCGCCGCCGTCGTGGCCTTCAGCGGCCGCAGCGAAGTGCTGCTGGGCCTCTCCGACAACCGCTTGGGGCTGCTGATGGCCCTGGCCGACATCTACGGCCACGTGCGCGTGGGAAGCCGTCTGGACCAGGGCCTGGCCACCGCCCAGCAGCTGCTCGCCGCCGGCGGCCCTGGCCGCGTGCCCGTCGTCGTCCTGCTCACCGACGGCCTGGCCGATCCCCCGGCAGCGCAGGCCGCCGCCGCGCGCGCCCGCGCCGCCGGCCTGACACTGTTCGCCATCGGCCTGGGCGAGGGGGCCGACGCCGCCCTGCTGCAGCAGCTTGCCGGCAGCCCCGACCGCTTCTTCCCCTCTCCTGACGGCGTCGACCTGGAGCGGATCTTCCGCCTCGTCGCAGCCATGGCGGGCTGCGACGGCGGTTGACGCCAAGGCGATGCAACCATCGCCGCGCCTGGCGCTACCCATAGGATGAAGTGGTGGATCGACTTCCTGTTGTATGATTGCATCCAAGCCAGAACCGAACAGGTAGAGAGGACATGATCATGAGCCGATTGCATCAAAAATGGCTGGCGCCCGTCATGATGGCCGCCATCCTGGCCTTGCTGGGCGTGGCCGGCCTGCACCGCGCGGCGGCCGACGGGCCACCCTCCCCCTTGCAGGGTGGCGAGGAGCCGCCGGAGGAACGCCCCTGCGGCATCACCTTCGACCGCACCCTCGAGCCCCGGGTGGTCAAGCAGGGCGACCAGATCACCGTGCGCGTGAACTACGACTACAAATGCGCCCAACGCTCGCGCAAGGTCAACATCATCCTGGCCGTCGCCGACACCCTCGGTTCGGACGTGAACCCGCGCGACGGGGTCAGCATCCTGAACAACCTCAAGCGCGGCCTCAAGGACTTCGCCAACCGCGTCAACTACTCCAACGGCTCCTGCATCGGCCTGGTGGTCTTCGCAGCCACCGCCATGCCGTTGATGCCGCTGCAATGCGGCGCGGCGGCACGCGACGAGATCCTGAAGCGCATCGACAACAACCTGCGCCTCAAGCCTTCCGGCGCGGTCAACGGCCTCGGCGAAGCCATCCGCGACGCCACGCAGCAGCTGCCGGTGGATGACAAGACGCAGGACAACCTCATCGTGGTGTTTGACTCCGGCGCGCCTGAGACAGGTTCCAGCGAAGAGCGCATCCCCGTGCCGACCGACCAGGCCTGCGAGGTGGCGAAGCGCGGCGGCGTCGAGATCGCCGCGGTGCAGATGGCCTGGGCGCAGGGCCGGCTCATCGCCTACAAATGCATCACCCAGGGCATGTGGACCGCCCGCCAGTCGGACGGCAAAGACCTGCAGGAAGTGTGGAACGCCGCCGCGGAGGCATTGCTCTACGGCGACAAGATGAACGAGGCCACCTACTGCGACTACTTCAACCGCCAGCTCTTCGAGTTCATCCCCGGCTCCGCCTCCCCGCGCGATCCGGACGATGACGATCCCTTCAGCGGCGTCTGCTGGACCTTCAAGGCCGCCACCCACCGACCGGGCGGGCAGTCCATCGAATACAGCATGCGGGTGAAGGACGACGACCCAGGATTGGCGGGTCAGAAGATCGAACTGGGCGACGAAGCCAGGCTGTACTTCAACTTCGTCAGCGGGGCCAACCTGGAGTACTTCCTGCCCAACCCGCTCATCTGCATCTACGAGAAGGGCAAACCGGAGTTCTGCAACAACTTCCCGCCGGCGACGCCGTCGGCCACGCCGGATATGCCGCCGACCGTGGCGCCGACGGTAGCGCCCACGCAGGCGCCGCCGACCGAGACGGCCACCGGACCGGGGCCAACCGACACGCCGGTCGGTCCAGCTCCGACGGACACGCCGGAGCCGCCGACCACCGAGCCGCCGACGGCGGTGCCTACCGTGGCCCCGCAGCGCACCATCTACCTTCCCGCGCTGGAAAACAAGAATCCCTGATCGCAAACAGCCGCTGAGAACGGGGGCAGCCTGCGGGCTGCCCCCGTTTTTTGTTGGCACGTGTTCACAGCGCAAGCGCCTCGCAGTCGGGGGGCCCCGACAAGCTCGCCCGCGGGGATTGTTGACCCTCCCGGACCTTGCTCCTAGCATTCGCGCCAGCCCTGCCACCCCCCGGTCGCAAGCCCGGTCCCACGAGGCTCCGCTCATGCTGCACAGCCCCGCCCCCGCCAGCCCGACCCCGCGCCCGGCCGCGTTGAACGCGCGGGATCTCGTCGCTCTGGAGGACCGCTACGGAGCGCATAACTACCATCCGCTGGACGTCGTGCTCACCCGCGCCCAGGGCTGCTGGGTCTGGGACCTCGACGGCAACCGCTACCTGGACTGCCTGGCCGCCTACAGCGCCGTCAACCAGGGCCACAACCATCCGCGCATCGTCGCCGCCCTGGTGGAGCAGGCCGGGCGCCTGGCCCTGACCAGCCGCGCCTTCCACAACGACCAGCTCGGCCCCTTCTGCCAGGAGCTCTCCGAGTTGACCGGCTTCCGCCGCGTGCTGCCGATGAACACCGGCGCCGAAGCGGTGGAGACGGCGCTCAAAGCGGTGCGCAAGTGGGGCTACAAGGTCAAGGGCGTGCCGGAGGGCCAGGCTGAGATCCTGTGCTTCAGCGGCAACTTCTCCGGGCGCACCATCAGCATCATCTCCTTCTCCGACGAGCCGCAGTACCGCGACGGCTTCGGTCCCTTCACGCCCGGCTTCCGCATCCTGCCCTACGGCGACGCGGCGGCGGTGGAGGCGGCCATCACCCCCAACACCGTCGCCGTCTTCATGGAGCCCATCCAAGGCGAGGCCGGCGTGGTCATCCCCCCGCCGGGCACCCTCAGTCGCATCCGCGAGATCTGCGACGAGCAGGAAGTGCTGTTGATCTTCGACGAGATCCAGAGCGGATTGGGGCGCACCGGCCGGATGTTTGCCTGGCAGCATGAGAATGCGCGGCCTGACGGCATGGTGTTGGGCAAGGCCCTCAGCGGCGGCCTGTACCCCGTATCGGCCTTCGTGGCCGACGACGCCCTGATGGATGTCTTCCATCCCGGCGACCACGGCTCCACCTTCGGCGGCAACCCCCTGGGCGCCGCGGTAGCCCGCGCCGCCATCCGCGTCCTCGTCGACGAGGGGCTGGCGGAGAACGCGGCGCTCATGGGTGAACGCTTTGCCGCCGGCCTGGCCGACCTGAAGCAGCCCTCCATCGCCGCCATCCGCCAGCGCGGCCTGTGGATCGGCATCGAGCTCTGGCCGCCGGTGGGCGGTGCGCGCACCTATGCCGAGGCGCTCAAGGCCCGCGGCCTCCTGTGCAAGGAGACCCATATCCACACCATCCGCATCGCCCCGCCGCTCACCATCCAGCCGGCCGAGGTGGACTGGGCCTTGGAGCAGCTGCACGCGGTGTTCGAGCAATTGGACTGACCGGGTCGGCTGACCGGGCCGGATGACCGGACCGGCGGACGCCGGTCGCGGCGCGCCCCTCGCGGCATGACCGGCGGGGAGGAATCCACCCGAACGGCGGGCTTCGGTATACAATGCCCGCCATGGACCCCACCATGGACCCCTCCCCGGGCCCCCCCCCGGGTACCCCCCCGGTCGCCCTGCCCGTCGCCGCGCCGCCCGGCGACGCGAAGCTGTTCCTGCGCCGCCTGCTGGGCCACCGGCTGGCCTTGGCGGGGCTGATCATCATCGCCTTCCTGGGCACCTGCGCCCTGCTGGCGCCCTGGCTGGCATCCGAGCGCCCGCAGCCGCCCTTCGGGGTCTGGGCGATTGCGCCGCGGCTGAAGCTGCAGCCGCCTTCATGGTTGCATCCCCTGGGCACCGATCAGCTGGGCCGGGACCAGCTCAGCCGCATGCTCTACGGCGCGCGGGTCTCCCTGCTCATCGGCATCTTCAGCGTGACCTTGGCCATCGCCCTGGGCACCCTGCTGGGCGCGGTCGCCGGCTTCTGGGGCGGCCGGGTGGACGGGCTGATCATGCGCCTCATGGACATCATGCTGGCCTTCCCCTCGCTGCTGCTGGCCCTGGCCGTGGTGGTGATCATCGGCAAGGGGCTGCTCAACGCCATGCTGGCGGTGGGCATCATCTCCATCCCCAACTACGCGCGCATCGTGCGCGCCTCGGTGCTGGCCGAGGTGCACAAGGACTACGTCGAGGCCAGCCGCGCCCTGGGGGCCTCGCGCGGCCGCCTGCTGTGGCGCCATGTGCTGCCCAACGCCCTCTCGCCCCTGATCGTCTCCGGCAGCCTGGGCATCGGCACGGCCATCCTGGACACGGCGGGGCTGGGCTTCCTGGGCCTGGGCGCCCAGCCGCCCCTGGCCGAATGGGGCCTGATGCTCTCCGACAACCGCCAGAAGCTCTTCGGCGAATGGTGGCTGGTGGTGGCGCCCGGCCTGGCCATCATGCTGACGGTCCTGGGCTTCAACCTGCTGGGCGACGGCCTGCGCGACATCATGGACCCCCGCCTGCGGCGGGGACGGCGCTGAGTCCATGGGCCGGCGGACGCGCCAGAAGGCCCTGCCTGGCCCCCTCCCGACCCGCGACCGTCTGGATCCGCCTATAATGCTGTATCCGCTCCCGTCTTCGAGGTGATCATGCACAGCTCCACCGTCATCCGCCGCCTGCCGCTCCTCCTGCTGGCCCTCGCCCTGGCCCCGGCCCGCATGGCGGTGGCCCGGCCCGACGGTGCACCGGCCAGGGCCGTGGGTAGCTTCACCCGCCCCGCCGCCGGCCTGTACCTGCCGGCCGATGTGCGCGCCGCCATCGACGTCGCGGGCGAGGCCGAGCTGCTGATCGGCCTGGCCGACGGGATGGCCGATGATGCCCCCTTGCCGGCCCTGCAGGCCGCCGCCGCGCGGGTGCAGGCCGCCGTCCTGGCGGGCTACGGGCCGGACGAGTTGCGGGTGGTCGGCCGCTACGACAACCTGCCTATCCTGCATGCCTGGGCCAGCGCGGCGGGGCTTGAGCGCCTGGCGGCGGATCCACGGGTGGCCTCGGTGGAGCTGGTGGTCAAGGTCTACCCGCTGGGCCCGGCCCTGAGCCCGGCCCAGCGGCCGGCGCTGATGGCCGAGGCGCGCCTGACGGTGGGTGCGGACAAGGTCTTCGACAAGTGGGGCTTCGACGGCACCGGCGTGGGTGTGGCCGTGTTGGACACGGGCATCGACAACGACCACAAAGACTTCGAAGGGGCCATCGTGGCCCAGCAATGCTTCAGCGAGGGCTCGCGCAGCTGCGCCCCACGAGGCCTGCCCAAGAGCGACAACGCGGAGGACGAGTACGGGCATGGCACGGGGGTCAGCGGCATGATCCTGGGTCGCGGAGTCACCAAGGGGCTGAACGAGAACAACAAGCAGGTGACGGCCTTGGGCATCGCTCCACGCGCCAGCCTGGTGGCGGTGCGGGTCTTCCGCGACAACGGCGGGGCCTACGACCCGGACATCGTCTCCGGCTTGGACTGGGTGCTCAACAAGCAGAAGGAGCACAACATCCGCGCGGTCAACATGAGCCTGGGCGGCGGCGCGGAGATCGGCACCAACTGCGACAACAGCCACGCCACGGTCAAGGCCGCTTTCGGTCGCCTGGTCGCCCGCTCGGTGACCGTCGTGGTGGCCACGGGCAACGGCGGCAACTCGGATCGGGTGGCATTTCCGGCCTGCATCTCCAACGCCATGAGCGTGGGCGCCACCTACGACCGGACCTACGATGGCCCCGCTCGCCTGGCCAACGGCGGCATGTGGTGCGCGCGGCAGACGGCGCCGGACATCTTCACCATCGCCTGCTTCACGGACCGCGGCCGTTCCCTGGACGTGCTGGCCCCAGGCCTGATCATCACCCATCCGGCCTTGGGCGGGGGCATCGACTCGGGCGCGGGCACCTCCTACGCCACGCCGATCGTGGCGGGCATCGTCGCCCTCCTGGCCCAGGCCAAGTCAGACCTGCGGGCGGCGGACATCCAGCGGCTGCTGCAGGACACGGGGCGGGACGTCACGCATCCGGAATCCGGCGACATCCTGAAGCTGGTGGACGCCTTTGCCGCGGTGTCCAAGGTGATGCCGGCGCTGCCGCCGACTGCCGTGCCCACCACTGCGGCGACCGCCACCGCCACGGCCACCAGCCGCCCGACGAACACGGCAACGGCAACCAGCCTTGCGGGCGACACGGCCACGCCCAACCCATCCTTCACCCCACCGGCCACGGCGACGGCCCGGCCCTCGGTCACCCTCACCGCCACCAGCCGTCCGGTGGACACCGCTACCCGTCCGGCGCCCACCAGCGGCACCGAAACGGGCCGCATCTTCCTGCCCTTCCTGGAGCGCTAGGACAGCCCGGCGCCGCCGGATCGACAAGGTCTACGGTTCGCCATCCCGCTCTCGCCCTGGAGTCAAGCTTATGGTCCTACGTCGCAGCATCCGCCTGGCCGGTCTCATCGCTCTGCCGCTGCTCCTCAGCGGCTGCCTGCCGGGCGACGGCGTCAACAGCGCCACCGATCTGGCCGGCTTCTTCTGGGGCGTCTGGCATGGCTGGGTGGCGCCCATCTCACTGGTCTACGGCTACTTCAAGCCGGGCATCCGCATCTATGAAACGGCCAACAGCGGCTGGTTCTACGACCTGGGCTTCTACATGGCGGTGATCAGCGGCTTCGGCGGCTTGAACCTGGCCCGCGGGCGGCGGAAGGAATAGCCGGCGCGGGGAAGCCCAGCGAACCTCGAGTCGCCGCAGCCACAGGGAGGGACGGGCAGCGGTCAGGGCATCAGGGACCTAGCACCGCCGGCAGGATCTCCTCTGCCAGGAGGCCGAAGACCCCATCGTGGGTAGCGTCGGGATTGCCGGCGAAGGCGTTGGCGGTGATGACGACCAGCAAGTCGTCCATGGGCACCACAAAGAGGAACTGCCCGCCGTAACCCCAGGCAAAGCTGACGTCGCGGCCGGCGACGAGCCGGCGCCACCACCAGCGCCCGTAGCGGTCGCCCTCCCCGGTCGGCTGCTGTGGCGCCAGGGAATCCCGCACCCAGTCGGCCGTCAGGATGCTCCGTCCATCGATGACGCCGTCCCGTAGGTACAGCTGGCCGAAGCGCGCCAGGTCCCGGGGACGCAGCCACAGCTCGCTGCCACCCATGCTCTGGCCCGCGGGATCATGATCCCAGCGCGGCGCGGCGATGCCCAAGGGCGCGAAGAGCCGCGCCTGAGCGAAGGCCCGGAGCGGCTGACCGACGGCCACCTCGAGGGCCGCCGCGCCCACATGGGTCAACCCGGTGCTGTACACCCAGCGCTCACCCGGCCCCGCCTCCACCGCCTGCCCGGCGACGTAGGCCGGCCAATCCTCGCTGCCGACCATGCCCTCCAGCGACGCGTCGGTTTCGTCCCAGGCCAGGCCGGCGCGCATGTCCAGCAGATCGCGGACACGGATGCGGCTGTTGGGCGCCGCGCCGAAGAGGCTGGGCAGCAGTCTGCCCACCGGCTCGTCCAGACCTTCGATCATCCCGTCGGCGATGGCGATGCCGAAGAGCGCCGAGAGCAGGCTCTTGGAGACGCTCTTCACGTTGCTCGCCTGGGCCGCGTCGGCGCCGCGCCAATAGCGTTCCAGCACCAACTGGTCATGGCGCAGCACCAGCATGCTGCGCAGGTAAGGCAGCGCGGCCGCGCGCGCAGCGGCAGCCTCCAGCCGGGCCGGGTCCAGCCCCAGCGTCCTGGCGTCAGCCGTCGGCCAGGAATAGCCGGCGGTGACGCCGGCGCCGGCCGCGCTCCACCAATGGCCGGCGATGGGCTGCCAGTCGGCGGAGGCGTCGCCCATGACGATCCGGCGCCGGCTGCGGCTGGGATCCACGGGGTCCAAGAGGTCCAGGGTCATGGCCAGGGAGTCGTAGAGGCCGATGCTGTCGCGCCCGTCGCCGTCCCAGTCGCCGGCCACCGCCTGGCGCCCAGGCCGGTCGGTGGCCCAGCGGCGCGGCGTCGCGTCCGCGCCAAGCCCCGGCCACAGCCACAGGCTGCCGTCGGCTGGATCATAGAGCCCTAGTTCGTCCCGCCCGTCGCCGTCCCAGTCGCCGGCAAGAGCCTGCCAATGCAGCTCGGCCCAGGTGGCTTCCGCGGCCGGCTGAATGCCGGCGAGGCGGTAGGCGCGAAGGGGCGTTGCGGCCGCCGCATCCGCCCAGAGACGCAGTTCCAGGGTCCAGGGATTCAGGAGGCCCACGCCGTCGTGACCGCGGCCATCCCAGTCGCCGGCCACGGCCAGCCGCCAGGGCTCGCCGAAGGCCGCCGCATGAAGTTCCTGGCCCGGCACCTGCGCGGTGGCCAGGAGGACCCGCCCGGCCCGCACGTCATAGAGCCCGGGCTCGTCCCAACCGTCCCCGTCCCAGTCTCCCACCAGGGGCAAGGCGGCCCCGTAGGCCGTGCGATCGGCGCCCAGGTGGTAACGGCGCCCGTTATCGGCGCGCTCGGGCCACAGCCAGACCAGGTCCCCGCTGGGGCCGAAGAGACCGGGAGCATCGGCGGGCCAGGGCTCTGGGGTCGGGGGCGGGGGCGTGGTCGCGGTCAGTGACGTGGCGGGTCGCGGTCGAGAGCGCGGTCGCGGTCGGATGGAAGGGCGCTGCCGACGGGGTCGCGGTGGCGCCGGTGAACGCCGTGGGCGTCGGCGGGGCGGGCAGGGGCGCGGCCAGACGGAGGATAAGCGGCAGGTAGATCCGCGATGGCGTCTGAGCGACGGCGCGCGGAATGCGGGTGGCGGCGAACGGCCCCGATGACAGCGGCGCAACGGCCGCGGTCAGGACTGCAACAAGCCACAGGCCGGCCGCGGCCGCGCGCACCCACCGGATCTCCAGCCGCCTGTCGCCGGAGCCTGGCCGCTGTCGCTCCATCGCTGATCGCCCCATCGCCCCGCTCCTGCGCCCGTCGGCCGGCTGCCCCAAGACGCGGCGTCGGGAGCGGCTGAATCCTGCCAGAGCGGGCGGGGGCGGGCAAGCCGGGGCTACGGGCCGAACACCCGGCGACTCAAGCCGCGGGCCACACAAGCGCCTCGAATCAGGCCGCCTCGGCCGCCAGTTCGCGCTGCACTTCCGGCGGCAGGTTCTCCCAGCGCACACCGATGAGCGCGCCGTAGATGGCATAGAGCGTCGTCACGTTGGTATCCTCGGGCCAGGCGGCCTTGAGACGGCGCCAGGTGGCCACAGCGCCCAGGCTGCGAAGGACCTCGGGGCTGTGGACGCCGACGCTCTGCAGGCGGCGGAGGGTGAAGGGGCCGATGTTGGTCATGCGGGCCAGGCTGTCGTCGGCGGCGGCGGCGAGGATGTGGGCGGTTCCAAGGGCTGAAGCGATCATGGTGGGCGTCCTTTGGGCTCTTCCAACGCGAATAGAACAAGTGTTCGTGAGTATACGAGACGCCGTCCGCCAAGTCAATAGGCCAAGGGCGGCGGCAAGGTCGTCCATGGCCGCGAGGGGATCTTCCATCTCGCCCACGCAGGCCTCCTGGGCTGAGGCGTCAGGCCATCCGGCCGCCTCACTGATGATTGACGCGAGGACGCCTACGCGTGATCGCGGGTAGCCGACCTGGCAGGGTGGGCGGTTGACGGATGTGATCGCGGTGGCTATACCTTCGCCATGGTCCAACCAAGCGGCCTGAAGGTCTCGTTGTCCGCGATTCCACCAGTTGGTCACGACCAGTCGGTTTCAGGCGGCGGTGGTCCGCACGTGGCTGTCATCAGCCTTGCCCACGAGGGCCGGCGTTCAGCCCCGATCGCCGCTTGCTGGGTCGAAGAGCGTGATTGAGATGTCAACCTCCAAGCGTTACAGGCCCCGTGTTTGCGCCACTCACTCGGCAGCGGCAGCGTGGCGTCGCTGCTTTGGACCGATGGTGATCGCGATCTGTACGGCAGTGCTGGCAGCGCTTGCCGCAACACAGCTAGGATCGTCGGCTCAGTCAACCGCTTTGGGCCGATGGGTCGTGGCTGGGCAGATGGTCTCGCCAAAGCCCTACAGCGCCAAATCTAGTGTTGTCCTACCATCGGGTGAGGTCCTTGTAGCAGGAGGTAGCCTCACAGCAGGTATTGGCGTGGTTCAGCGCTATGAGCCCGATTCCTGGACATGGTCCCGGGCTGCGAACATGCTGCGACATCGGATGGAGCACTCCTTGACCCTGCTTCAAGACGGGTCAGTCCTGGCTGTTGGTGGATTTGACGCCGATGCTCCCGAGCACCAGTTCAAAGGGCCAGAGGCGGCAAGAGCAGCTGAACGCTACTTTCCAGGCCGAGACGAGTGGGAACCGGCAGGTGCAGGGCTGCCGTATCCAGAGAGAGCGAGGCACATTGCAGCCATCCTTCCAGATGGGCGCGTGCTCGTGGCTGGCGGCTGCTATGGGCTCACGTGCGAAGACATTCCTCCGCTGACCAATACCCAGATCTATGACCCGGAGACCAATCTCTGGCAAGAGACTGGTTCCATGAACACGCCTAGAGCCTACGCTTCGGCCGTCACCCTTCGTGATGGCCGAGTGCTGGTGGTTGGTGGCAGTAAGGACAGTGGTACCACCTTGGTCGACATGTCTGGTCTACAGACCTCAGAGGTTTATGATCCCGTAAGCGGATCATGGAGTCTGGTAGGCGCAATGGCCCGTCCCAGATGGCTGGGCACCGCAACACTACTGTTGGATGGACGCGTGCTGGTTGCTGGGCACACTTCGCCGATGAGCAACAACCCCTGGATAGTTGAACAGAAGCGGGAGGCATCGTCCGAGATCTTTGACCCTGTAACTGGCGTCTGGGACCATTTCGTCATGATGAATGGTCCTTCAGACACGTGGCCGGGATCTGTGCGCCTGCAAGACGGTAGGGTTCTAGTTGCGGGTGGTGCTCGGATGTCCGACTACATTGGAGGAAAATTCCCTTCGCAGATCTATGACGAGCTTAGTCATACTTGGTCAGAAGTGGCCCAGAGTCCGGCACACACTTCAACTGGCATGACTGAAGACAACTTGCTGCTGCTGACGGATGGATCGGTCTTGCGGTTGGGCACACAGAAGCCTGACCGCTTCTTCCAAACCCCACCCACCCCCTCCGCCACCCCCACCGAGACCGCCACCCCATCGGCCACCCCCACCGCGACCGATACGCCGACCGCTACCGCCACCCCCACAGACACCGCCACCCCCACTGCCACCGATACCCCGACCCCCACCATCACCCCCACCCGCACAGCCTCGCCGACCGCCACCGCCAGCCGCACGCCCACCGTCACGCCCACGCCCACTGCCACGCGCCCGCGGGCCGGTGGCGCTTGGCAGCGCGTGGCTTCGCCTGGCACGCGGCGTTACGGGGGCTCGGCGGCGCTGATGCCCGACGGGCGCGTGTTGGTGGTGGGGGGGACGGACAATTCGACGACGTGCTGCGTCCCGTCGGAGATCTATGATGTCGCGGCGGATACCTGGACGCGGTTGCCCCCTATCGCCAAAGATGGGAACATCGCGTACCCACACCTGATGCCGGAAGGGGATGGGAAGTGGTTGGCGGTTGCAGGTGTCTTGCTCCCACGTGGCTTGTACCGACTCAGCGAGGACGACACTTGGTACGGCGCGTCTCGCCTGGACACTGAGACTGCGACCGTAGAGCATGTATCGCTTCCCCCAGGACTCTGGCTCAAAGGTCTTACGTCGCTAGGCGCCCTAGATGCGCAACGACTCCTGATGATCAACGGCATAGACGGTGGCGCCCCCTCTGATCGTTCCTATGTCGTCGATCACAAGGCCCGGACCGTGGAGCCGGGCCCTCCGCTCGAGCAACGCGGGCGACAGCGCCTGATGGCCAGGCTGAGCGACGGGAGTTTGTTGGTGGTTGGGGGTCGGATGTGGATTGACGTCTATGACTTTCGCCTCGGTTGGCAGGAGGCTGGCGTAAAACGGATCCATGAGTCGGCCATCTTGATGCCGGGACAAAGCCAGTTCAAGCAGCTAGGCTCTACCCAAGCCCAATTCACGCGGCAGTACGGACAACTGTTGGCCCTCCCAAGCGGCAAGGCAGTAGCGATTGGCGGCGTTGTTGATGAAGTGAACAGACATATCCACAACACTCTGGCTGTTGAGATCTTTGACCCTCAGATGGGCACCTGGACACCGCGCGGATTCATGTCCGATTATCGGACCTTCGGCGCGAGTCAATGGGTCAGAGACGATGTACTTCTTATGGCCGGTGGTGCGAGCTTGGCCCCCGACGTCTCACGCCAAAGTGCCGACCTCCTCGACCTCGCTACCGGCCGCTGGTATGAGGCCGGCCCCATGAGCGCCCCCCGCGTCGGCGCCGCCTCCGTGCGCCTGGCCGACGGGCGCATCCTCGTCATCGGCGGGGATGAGGAAGGGACCGCCGAGATCTTCTCCGTTGGACCCCTCACCACGGTGAGTACGCTCCACCTCCCCTGGGCGGGGAGCCGCCCACGCCGCTGAGACCCTTGGCTGGGCCGGTCAAAGCCCCCAACCGCTCCCGGGCGCACCGTGCTCGCCGGGAGCGGCCGCTGCCGCTGCACCGCCACCGCAGTGCTCGCCGCCAGCGGCCTCCCGGGGCATGGGACAGACCTCCGCCACAACTGGCCCCGGCGCCGATTCCAGCTACACTCCGCAGCGCGTCGCGCGACCGGCTGAACGCCCGCGCGTCACGCTCTCGAGGCCCCTAGCGTCCTAGGGAGTTGGCGATCCGCCGCAGCCGATCCACGTCCGCTCTACGCCCCGTCGAGGAGGCAGCCATGTCGCAGAGTCCGATCCGCCTAGCCCTCCGTCCCGCCCTGCCCTTGCTGCTGGGCGCGCTGCTCCTCCTGGGCGGCCTCAGCCCCGCGGGAGCGCTGCCGCCCCCGCCCGTCGACGAGGCCACACCCGTCGGCAGCTGGCTGGTCCGCCTGCAGGGCCCCAGCCTGCACCAGCGGCTGACCGAGCAGCTGGGCCGGCGCGATCTGGTGGGCGCGACGCTGCCGCCGCCGGCCGAGCTCAAGGCCATGGAAGACGCCGTGCGGCGCGGGCAGGAGCCGGTGCTGCGCGCCATCCGGCGGCTGGGCGGGCGGACGATCAGCCGCTACGCCGCCTCCGTCAACGGCCTCCTCGTCCACGCCACCGCGGCGCAGAGCGCGCTGATCGCCCGCCTGCCGGGCGTCCTGGAGGTCGAGGCGGCGCCCATCGTGCGGCCAGAGCTGGGCACCTCGGCGCCCCATGTGGGCGCGCGGCGCCTGGCGCAGGAGCTGGGTGTCAACGGCACCGGCTCGGTGGTGGCCGTCATCGACACCGGTGTGGACTACACCCATGCCCACCTCGGCGGCCCCGGCGATCCGGCGGCCTTCCAGTTCGCCTCCGGCGGCGGTAACGGCGAGCGCGTCGACGACAAGTGGCAGGACAAGCTGCTCCTGCCCAACAGCAAGGTCATCGGCGGCTACGACTTCGTCGGGCCGCGCTACAACCCGCCGCATATCTGCACCGACGTGATGATGGGCGCCGGGCAATGCACCAACATCCCCGAGCCCGACCCCGATCCGCTCGACGCCGGCGGCCACGGCACCCACGTGTCCGGCATCATCGCCGGCGCCGCCATCCCGGCCATCCCCGACGGCATCGCGCCGGGCGCCCAGATCGTGGGGCTCAAGCTCTACGGCACCAACGGCGGTGACGAGGCGGCGGATGTGCTGGTGGACGCCATCGAATGGACCTACCGGGTCAACGTGAAGATCGAGGACCGCGGCGTCCTGCCGCCGCAGGTGGATGCCATCAACATCAGCCTGGGCGAGAACTGGGGCCAGGGCAGCCGCCTCTTCGACGAGGCCGTGTCCAGCGCCACCGACAACGGCGTGATCGTGGTCGCCTCGGCCGGCAACGCCGGCGACCAGCCCTTCGTCGTCGGCGCGCCCTCGGCCTCGCCGCGCATCCTGTCGGTGGCCAGCACCGTGCCGCCGGCCTTCGCCATGATGGTGGAGGCGCGCTGGGCGGACCAGAAGGCCGATTACCCGGCGGTGGACAGCACCGTCGCCGCTCTGGCGGGACGCGCGCCCATCGACGCCGCCCTGGCCTTCATGGGCCGGGCCTGCAACGGCGACGCCATCGAGCAGGATGTCTCCGAGAAGGTGGCCCTGGTGGCCCGCGGCGACTGCGTGTTCCCCGAGAAGATCCTCAACGCGCAGAAGGCCGGGGCCATCGCCGTGCTGGTCTTCACCAACCAGAACGCCCGCACCCCGATGGGCGGCGACAGCGCGGGCATCGACATCGCCGCGGTGATGATCGACAACGCCCCGGGCCTGGCCCTGCGGGATCTCCTGCTGGCCGGAACCGAGGTGGCGGTGCGGATGGACCCCAGCACGGTGAAGCTGGATGAGAGCATTGCCGACGCGGTCTCGGGCTTCAGCTCCCGCGGGCCCTCCAAGAACGGCGCGCTCAAGCCGGACATCGCCGCGCCGGGCTCCAGCATCAACTCCGGACGCATGGGCTCAGGCACCGGCGGGGTGTCCTTCAGCGGCACCTCCATGGCCGGCCCGATGGTGGCGGGCACGGCGGCCCTGATGCAGCACCGCAACCGCAAGCAGAATCTGGGCCTTGGCGCCGCCGACCTGGGGGCGATGCTGATGAACTACTCCCGCCCGGTGATCTACCAGGATCCGGTCACCCGCGCCCCGATCACCGCGGTGCGCCAGGGCGCCGGACTGGTGGACATCTGGCGCGCGGGCACGGCGCAGTTCGTGGCCCGCGCCGGCGACATCGCCAGCATCAACCTGGGGGCGATGGCCCTCAGCGCGCCGGCCACCTTCCGTCAGACGGTGACCGTCAAGCCCCTGGACAAGGCCGCGCCGATGCGGCTGGCCCTGGCTTTGGACCGCCCGGGCGACACGGGCTTCGGGCCGGCGGTCAAGGTGACCTTGCCCAAGAGCCCGATGACGATCGCTCCCGGTGAGACGGTCAGCTTCGATGTGGTCTTCGATGTGGACCCGGCGGCCCTGCCGGACTGGACGCTGTACCCCAGCCCGCTGGTCAGCGATCCGGGCCCCATCGCCGCCCACGAGGTGCAGGGTCATGTGCTGATCACCCCGATCGATGACCAGGGCCAGCCCCTGGCCGACGTGCCGCAGGCCTCCGTGCCCTTTTACTTGCTGCCGCGCAAGGCCTCGGATTTCAGCGCCCAGCCGTTGGCGGCGGCGCTCAGCGACACGGTCAACGCCATCCGCCTGAGCAACGACGGCCTGCCGGGCACGGCGGAGCTCTTCGCCGTGCCGCGCGTAGGGCTGGTGGCGGAGACGGATCGCCAGCCCTCAGCAGCCGAAGATGCCGACGAGCCGGAGGTGCTGCGCGAGCTCGACCTTCGGCGCGTGGGGCTGCGCCTCGAGCCGGGCGCGGAAGGCAGCGGACCGCTGCTGTCGGTGGCCATCGCCCGCCACGAGACGGCGGCCATCGCCCATGTCACCAACCTGGCGGTGTACATCGACGCGGACCGCGACGGCAAGACGGACCACGTGCTGCGCGAGGCGGTCGGGGGCAGTCCGGTGCAGGTGGTCACGGAGTATGCCGGTTGGGATCCCACGCTGAACGAGGGCCGCGGCGAGATCATCTCGGGCACCCTGAAGACGGATCTGGCCGCGCACCGCAGCGACCAGCACACGCGGCTGTCGGTGCTGACGGCGCCGGCGGCGGGCCTGGGCATAGGGGAGCAAGGCAGCTTCGCCTTCCACGTGGTCGCGACGCCCTTGAACGAGGACTGGCTCTCCCCGCCGCATCCCAAGACGGTGGCCCAGAGCGACGTGGCCCCCGACGGCGCCGACCAGGCGGACGGCCCGCGCTACGTCTTCAACCTCGCGGACATGGCCCGCATCCCGGCCGCCTGGTCGCTGCGGCTGCCGGACGAGAGCGGGTCGGCACGGGGATCGATCGCCCTCGGCCGCGGCCCGGGCGAGACGGATTACAGCTGGCTGCTGGCCTACCCGGGCAACGACTTCGCGACGACCAAGGGGCAGATCCAGGTGCTGGAACCCGGACGAAACGGGCCGGTGTACCTGCCGCTGCTGTCCAGGATGGCCCACCTGATGGAGGGGCCTTAGGCCTAGGACCGCCGACTTCAGGAGTCGTAAGGGGATGGGCGTCGTCGATTCCTGGACCGTCAGGCGTCGCGCACGTGCGGCCGCGTTCCCGCCGGAACATGAAACGGCGGCTGGAACGCGGCGCACCTTCATAGCAGCAGGCTCGGGGCCGGTGGTGTTCACAAGGAGAGCGGACGATGGCGCGGGTATTGGGCGTAGGCGGCATATTCTTCAAGGCGCAGGATCAGGCGGCGCTGGTTGGCTGGTATCGCGACGTCCTCGGCCTCAACATGATGGACTGGGGCGGCGCCTTCTTGACGCCGGAGGCGATGGCCGCCCATCCCGGCGCCGGCACGGTGTTCAGCCCCTTCCAGGCTGACACGGACTACATGCTGCCGTCGACCAAGGAATTCATGATCAACCTCGCGGTCGACGACCTCGACGGCGTGCTGGCACGCTGCGCGGAGCATGGGGTCACGCCGCTGAAGCTGTTCGCGGACGAGTTCAATGGCCGATTCGCCCACATCATGGATCCGGAAGGCACCAAGATCGAACTCTGGCAACCGCGGCCGGTCGGCTGATCGGTCGACGTACATGCGCTCGAAAGTCCAACTCCGTAGTGAGCATCCCCTCCTGGTCCAACTGGGCCTAGGGCAACCGCGCCTTGCGCTCAATGATCGCCACCACTGCCTCCCTGCGGGGGCTGTCGTCTGTCGGTCGGTAATCGTTTCGCTGCTCGCGATCGGCTTGGCCGGCTGTGCCCGGGCCACCGACGGTCCGGCCCGGCCAGCGCCCTATTGGCCGCGGTATGATGAGGTCGTGTCCCTGGGAACCGTGGAACCGGATCTGCCCGTACCGGATCTCACCCCCGCACCGACGCCGATGTTGGCGCAAGCGTTTGAGATCGGCACTCCGGCATCCAGTTCCGCCGAAGGGGGTGATGCCACACCCTGGGCTTGCGGGATCTTCACGCCCATCGACTTCGATGGCAGCTACTGGATCCCCGTAGCGCAATCGGCCGATCCTGGACGGGGGGGGGGGGGGGGGGCGGGTGGCTCGTCGATGATCAGACGCTCGAGTTTCGAACGTCGACCGGCTTCGTGGCGCGGCTGAGGAGGCAGGATCAGGCGACATGGTTTTGGATGTGCCAATGAAGTAGGGGCGGGACCGCCCCTACGATGGATTCACGTTGGACTGACTGATCGTCCCGACCGTGCGCCCCGAGGCATCGACCACCTCCAGCCGCAACCGTAGACCCAGCCCTTCAACGATGGCCTCCAGCGTCGACACCCTCCAGTCCGATCGGCGCTCGGCCTTGCTCAGATCGGACTGCGACATGCCGATCCGCGCCGCGAGCGCCGCCTGGCTGAGACCCACCTGCCGTCGAAGGTCGCCCAACGCCAAGGCCGGTGACGGTGCGGGTAACCTTCATGATGCGCGATCCAGCGCGCCAAAGGGGCTGGTAGGATTCGCACGCATAGTCGCACAGGGGATGGCCTTGGCCAGCGGCTGCCAGTCGTGCAGGTCTCCGCGATCCAGCAGGTCATCGATCGCGGCGTCGCCCAAGGCGGTCACAGCGGCATCATCGGGGTATGCAAGGTGACGGTGGATCATGTCGCTCATAATCATCCTCACGGATAGTGATTCTATTCACTTGCGGGAATGCCGGCAATTGTCCGGCGCCGTACGCATGGTGATGTCAGCGATGCTCGCAGCCCCCGCCAGGCTGTCCCCAGCGATCTCCGCCCTATCCTGCCCCTCGTCCCCGCCGTTCTGCTGGGCGAATCACCGGCGCATCGGCGCAGCCCCCCGCGAGCCAGCCATGAACCCGCTCCTGCCCTTTCGCCGCGACGCCCGTCTTGTTCGCTCCTGTGGTCGCAGGGCCATGGCCATCGGCGTCCTGGCCCTGGCGACGGCCCTCGGCGGACGGCCCGGCGTCGCCCACCGGCCGTCGCCCACCGCCGCGGCCCAGGCCCGCCCCAACATCGTCCTGGTGATGGCCGACGACCTGGACCAGCTGCTGGGCACGATGGAACACACGCCCCACATCAACCGCCTGCTGCGGGACGCGGGCATCAGCCTGGAGCGCTACCTCATTACCGACAGCCTCTGCTGCCCCTCGCGCACCACCTACCTGCGCGGCCAGTACCCCCATAACCACGGGGTGCTGACCAACACCGCGCCGGACGGCGGCTACGAGAAGATGGACAGCCTGGGCCTGGAGGCTTCCACCGTGGCCACCTGGCTGCGGGAGGCCGGCTACCGCACGGGTTTCGCCGGCAAGTACGTCAACGGCTTCCCACTCAAGGACGACCTGCTGCATATCCCGCCCGGCTGGGACCATTGGGCCAGCCCCATGCGCGGCAACGCCTACGCCTCCTACAACTACACCTTGAACGTGGACGGCAAGCAGGAGGCCCATGGCGAGGCGGAGGCGGACCACATCACGGACGTGCTGGCGGGGCATGCTCGCGCCTTCCTGAAAGACCTGACGGAAACCGCGAGCCCCTTCTTCCTGATGGTCACGCCCTACGCGCCGCACAGCCCGTCAGACCCGGCCCCCCGCCATGCGGCGCTCTTCCCCGACGCCCAGGTGCCGCGCACGCCGGCCTTCAACGAGGCCGACATGAGCGACAAGCCGCCGCCCCTGCGCCTGCGCGCGGCCTTGACCGACGCGCAGATCGCCGAAGCGGACGCGCTCTACCGCAAGCGGCTGCAGGCCATGCAGGCGGTGGACGAGATGGTGGCCGCCCTGGTCGCCGACCTGGACGCTTCGGGGGAGTTGGCCGACACCCTCTTCATCTTCACCAGCGACAACGGCTACCACCTGGGCCAGCACCGCCTGCCGGAGGGCAAGGCCATGGCCTACGAGGAGGACATCCGCGTGCCCTTCTACGCCCGCGGGCCGGGCATCGCCGCCGGCGGCAAGGACGACGCGCACCTGGTGGCCAACATCGACCTGGCGCCCACGCTCGCGCAGATCGCCGGCGCCCAGGTGCCGGACTTCGTCGACGGCCGCTCCTTCAGCTGGCTGCTGGGCCATGGGGAGCCCCCGGTCACCTGGCGGCAGGCGCTGCTGGTGGAGCAGTATCCGCTGGGCTCGCCGGCCGGCGGGGATCCGGATCCACTGGACTCACCTGCCCGAGGCAATCCCGATCCGTTGGGCTCAAGCACGGCCAGAGTGCTGGACCCGCAGGTCCAATCGTCCGACGCCGGCCTGCTGGAACCGATCGAAGGGACCGATCGTCTGCTGATGGCGGCGGAGCGGCAGCCGGCGCGGCCAAGCAGGACCGGGACCGGACCAGGGCTCGGACCAGACCTCGGGCTCGGCTCCCGCCCGGACCAGAGCAGCGCGCCGGCCCCGCTGTACATCGCCCTGCGCGACGCGCGCTATACCTACATCGAGCATCGCTCCGGCGCGACCGAGCTCTACGACAACATAAGCGACCCCTACCAGCTCGAGAGCCAGTCTCGCCGGGCGCCGCCCGAGCAGCTGGGGGCCCTCAGCGCCTGGGTGCGGGCGCTACAGGCCTGCGCCGGCGAGGGCTGCCGGCGGGTGGAGGACGCGGGGCCGGGGGGCGCGGCGACGGCGACGGTGGCGGCGACGGCGGGCACGGAGCCCACGACAGCCGCGGCGACAGCCACCGCCCCGAACGCCACGGCCACGACCTCGGGTATCCCCACGGCCGTGGCGACCCCGTCGGTCACGCCGACAGCAACCGCAACGGCCGACGACGGTTATCGGGTGTATCTGCCGCTGGTCTCCGTGGGCCTGCGCGGGGGTCAATAGGGCTCAGCCGAGGGGCTTGTGCCCCACCGGACATCCGACTATCATGGTCCCGGCACCCACCCATGCAAGCCCCCATCCAGTCGCCGACCGCCGCCAACTTGACGCCCGCCCAGCGAGACGCCTACCGCGCGATCCTCGCCCGGCAGGCCACGGCGCGTCACGCCGATCTCGACCAGCGCCGCGAACGGGGCTGGGCCCTAGCCCGCGACGCCGCCCGGCAATTGCGCGAGCGCTTCGGCGTTACCGAGGTATGGGCTTTCGGGTCGCTGGTGGCGGCGAGGGGCTTCCACGATCGCTCAGACATCGACCTGGCCGTGCGCGGCCTTCCGGTCGCCGTCTATCTGGACGCGATGGTCCTGCTCCTGTCACTGGACGGGGACTTCCTCTTCGATCTGGTGCGCATGGAGGACGCCTCGGAAGGGCTTCGCGAGCAGGTCCTGACCGAAGGCGCAGCACTGTGAGCACACATGCGGGGCTCGCGGCACGTATCCATCGCGCCCTGGCCGATGTGAATGTGGTGGTCAACCGGCTGGTCATCCTGTCCGATCGGGCCCGGCGCGACTCGGACTTCGCCGTTGTGGACGCGTTGGCGCTCAACCTGCAAAGCCTGTATACGGGCATGGAGCAGATCTTCGAGGCCATCGCCCGCGAGGTCGACGAGGACCTGCCCGCCGGTCCGAACTGGCACCGGGACCTGCTGGATCAGATGGGCGCCGAGATCCCTGGACGGCGGCCGGCGGTCATTGACGATGAATCGCGCGCCTGCCTGCACGAGGCCCGGGCCTTCCGACACGTGGTACGCAACGTCTATAGCCACAACCTGAATGCGGAGACGGTCTCAACCCTTGCGGCGCGGATGATCGTCTGCCATCCGCATGTCAAGCAAGCGCTGGAGTCCTTCGCCGGACTGCTGAGTCAATCGCGCTGAGTCTGCCTTCAACGCCCCGCCTGCCGCCCCAGCCAGGGCATGAACACCGTGTCGACCGGCCGGGGCAAGTCGATCTCCGGGATGGCCACCCGCTCTTGGCTGGTGAGCTCGTTCACGGCGACGCCTCCTCGTCCAACAGTCGCTCGTCCGGATCCGATGTCAGCCTCCAGATCCAGCTCAGGGCCGCGTCCGCCTCGGGCAGGGCATCGCCCTGCATGACCATCAAGCGGCGCAGGCCATCCGCCGATTGCGGCGCCGACTCACCGATGATGACGGTGCTTTCCCAGCGCTGCGCCATGCGCACCACCTCGGCGGTCGGATCCTCGATGGCCACGGCATCCGGCCCCAGCCGCGGTTCGGGTCTTGCCCCTGAAGCCGCCAGGCGCTCCATGGCCTCCCGGGCCGTCTGTACCTGGTGATAGCGGCGCAGTCGAAAGGGGTAGGCGACACCGTGACTGTCGGTGATCCGGTAGCCGGCCTCCACCGATGAGGGACCACGCATGGTCACGTCCGTCACGGCCGCCGGCAGCCGGAGCCTCTCGGAATGCTCGCCGACCGACGGCGACGACGCGTACTCGGTCGGAAGGGCAAAGACGACGCGTCGCGCGAGTTCGCTTCCACCACCTACCGTCAGCAGGGAGCGACCCATGAGATGCGTCACCAGACCAAAAGGGAGGACGAAGGTCAACAGGACGAAGCCGAACGGGATCACCGCGAGCCAACGCATGCGCCCCCATCCGGGGCCGATGACCCACGTTCCGACCGTGCGGCGCCGCATGGCACCACGCCACAGGTACAGAATGGGGATCAACACCATGGGAGACAGCGGGACGACGATCCAGCCCATACCGTAGGGCAGCCAGACCCGCTTGAGGATGTCGATGATCGCGCGTGTGGATCCCATCATCATCGGGAACACAGTGGCGCAGGCGAGCAGCCAGACCACAAGCATGTCAAGCGTCAACGCCGCCAGGGAGTAGCCCCGACCGCGCCAGGCGGTAGCCCGGCCCACAGGCCCGCCGAACGAGGACCGGGGGAGGCCGTGGTAGAACGCAGCAAAGGCCGCCAGTCCGGCCGGCGAGGTGACGACCAGGCCGATAACCAGCGCCAGGACGCCAAGTCCCTGCAAGGCGATATAGGCGAACACAAGGCTGATGTAGGCCAGGCGCCGGCCATCCATCAGGTCCCAGCTGTCCAGCATGGCGGTGAGGGCTGATTGACGGCGGTCGACGATCAGCAGCGGTACCTGCGATAGTCCCGTCAGCACATAGATGAAGCCGAGGCCGCCAGCGATGCCGATCGCGACCATCACAAGATAGACGAGGGTCATGGCCACGCCTTGACCCAGCGCCCCCGCGGGCAGGTGCAGCGCCACCAGCGCGCTGGCACGATGCAGACCGTAGATGGCCAGACCGGCCGATGCGGGCGGGATCGCTACGCAGATCCCACCCAGCAACAGAGCCAGGACGATGCCCGGCAGGCGACCGATCCATGCGAAGTAGCTGCCCAGGCCCACGGGCTCGTTCCTGACCGCGCGCAGGGCCACCGGTAGAAAGGCCACCTTGGTCGCAATCCCCGCAATCAGGAAGGCGGCATTCGGTAGGAGGACGATCTTGGCGAGGCCTGCGCCCGTGAAGTCGCTCTCCAGCCAGTGGTCCATGCTGTCGGAGACGACCATTTCCGACCCCACCAAGGCCGCGGCCAGCATGTAAGCGCCCATTTCCATGACAAGAAGTGGAATGGCAAGGAGCCACGGATGTCGCTTGAAGCCCGCCCACCCCAAGCGCAGCGCGGTGTCGACGGCATTCACGTCCACAGGTTTCGGCACAAGGTCTGACGGCAGGGAGAAGGTAGCCATCGACAGTCCTTTCTGCGCAGGTTGACCGAGACAGCGCCCGGAAGGCCATGGGGCCAAGAATGAAACAGCGTCACGCCCTTGCTCTACGCGCTCGATCCCGCGCCGGTTGCAGCGCGACCGCACCCTGGCTCGTTCTTCACTCGGCTGTAGCGCCGGCCGAACTCCCCTGGAAGAAACGAACCTGTTGGCAACCCTTATGTGGGTGGCGGGACGGTCGAGAGTCTCCCAACGAGAGCGCGCCGCCTCGACCGCCCGGGGGCAAAGCAGCCCCGGGCTCGTCCATCGGGATGTCCCTTCTATGAGAAGGCCAGTCAAGTCCTTCTGCGGGACGGCATGACGTCCCACGATATCCGCTCCGCTGTCCGTTCATGGCGATCACTGGGAGCACCTCGCGCAGGATGGCCACCTTCTCCTTGGCGGTGTAGTTGGGGCGGCGTTCTCCGCCCACGGGTGTCTCCCCTCCCTGCCCGGTGCATGTAACTCGGGCTGCGGGAAACGCCAGGTTCAGGTGAGGCAGAACATCGGAGAGCATCCAGACCCTGCCGGACCGGACCACCGCCCAGGACTGCCAGGACGCGTCTTCGCCTGCAGCGGCACGCATCACAATCGCTCAACGCCCCGCCTGCCGCCCCAGCCACGGCATGAACACCATGCCGACCGGCCGGGGCAGGTCGATCTCCAGAATGTCCACATGCCCAGAGCCAGGGCCATAGTGATCGCTGGACACGTAGACCCGATTGCCGGCCGCCGCCGACATGGCTACGCCGTAGCCCTGGTCGATGTCCGAAGCCACCGTATGCTCGAAGCGAGCGAGTTCGACGATGTGCTCTGGATCCCGTGCGTCCAGCACGTAGAGGTATTGTAGATCGGTCAGGAGCACGCGGTGGCCCAGCAGGGTCACATGGGTGGCGAACTGTTGTGTCTCGAACAGCCCTGACTCCGTATACGATGGGAGACCGTTGTCCATCTTTGTGGGTGGACGGGTAAAGTCGATGATTCCCAGATGTCGGCCGCACGTCACATAGGCTCGCTGGCCGCGGTAGGCGATGCTGCGGCGCTGGCGGGCTTCGTCCTGCTCGCAGTATTCACGGTCCATCGCCAGGCGAAACTGCGCCTTCCGTCGGATGGCCGACGGATCCGCTGCATCCAGAAGCACACCTCCAAACATGCGCCAAAGGAGGACATCGGTGCCATCGACCGCTAACGAGATCGGAGACTCGCCGCCACCGATCTCCTCGCCCATCAGGACAGGTGCCGACGGATCCGCGATATCGAAGATCTGAAGCACCGAATGCTGGACCACGTAGGCCCGCGACCCGGCCACGGCCACCGCAGAGGCCGACACGTCATTTGCAAGGACGCTGACCAGGCGGGGAGCACGTGGATCCGCAACATCGATGATCACCGGCGGACTGCCAGCCAAGAAGAGGAGCGACCCATCCAGTCTTATCCAGTTCTCGCGCGCAAACTCGCTCGCTAGCGTCGGCACGGTCGGGTGAGCCAGCGACGCCACCTTGGCTGGACTGGTCGGCACGGTGACATCGAACACGTCCAATTCGCAGGATCGGGCGACGAAGAGGTAGTTGCCTCGTGCCGCGATGCCCAAGGCCATGAATTCTTCGATAGCGCCGCCTCTTTCGATCCGCCCCAGCCAGGTCAGAGGATCGCGCGACGCCGGCTGGGCATGGAGTCCGTCCGCAGCATGACCCAGAACGATGGCGGCGAATGCGACGACAAGCAGGCCAGCCGTCAATCGCGGTTGCCTTGCGAACCGCCTCGCGACCCAGGACGAAGTGACCGACGTGTTCGGACGGTGTTCCTGGACCAACAACTCGGCTTGACGAGATCGCACGATAGACTCCTTGGGTGAGCCTGCGGACGGTGATAGGGTGGACAGCGCGCGTGACGACCGTCCGCACCGGCATCGACGGAGACGGGTAACCAAGAAGAACAGCTTCTTGCCCTCGGCCTACGTGCTCGGTCCTCCGCCGGTTGCAGCTCGACCGGACCCTATCGCCCGCCCCACAGCTCCCCGCGGTCGCAGGTCAAGCGCTCCGCCAGCGCGGCATACAGCCCCGCCAGCGCCTCCGCTTCCGGCGCCTCCAGGTAGCGGGCGCCGTCGCCGGCCACCGCCCGCAGCAGGTCGCGGTCGATCTGCGCGCCCAGGCCCACCGTCCACACCGTCACCCCGGCCGCGTGTAGCCGTTCGGCCCGCAGGCGCACTTCCACCGGCGTGGCCCCGTTGACGAGCCCGTCGCTGAGCAGCACCAGGGCGCGGCGACGGCCGGTCGCCGATCCACCCTGGACGAAGGCCTGCTCGGCGGCGGCCAGCCCCAGGTCGATGCGGCTGCCGGGCTGACTGGTCATGCCGACCAGAGCTCGTTCCAGCTCAGCCGGGCCGGCACCGAGGCCGGCCAACACGGTACCGGCACGGTTGAAGGCCACGATGGCCGCTCTGTCCCCATCCGCTGCCAGGCGCATGCCGGCCACGAAGGCCCGCGCCCCGTCGCGCGCCGCCTCCAGCTTGCTGCGGCCGCGCAAGGTGGGTTCGCGCATGCTGCTGGAGGCGTCCAGCACCAGCACGGCGTCGATGGGCCGCCAGCGCTCCGGACAGCGCTCGCGCAGGAGGAGGGGCAGGAAGACCGGCAAGGGGACACGGGTGTTCGTGGGGGTGGTCGTTGCGGTGGCGGTAGACGTCGCCGTGGGCGATGCCGTCGGGCTGGGCGTGGCCGTAGGCGTTGCCGTCGGGCTGGGGGTGGGCGTCGGCGTGCTCGTCGCGGTCGGCGTGGCCGTGGGCGGGGCCAGCACCAGGGAGGTATCGATGCGGAAATGGCTGTCGGCGGTGTGGCGCTCGGCGAAGAAGAGATCGAAGCGGTACTCGGCGCCGGGCGTCAGACCCAGGTCGTCCAGGTTCACCTGGCCGGTCATCGCCCCATGCACGCCGCCCAGGTCGATGGCCAGGTTCCCATCGATGAACACCCACAGGTCGTCGTCGCCGCTGAAGGTGAAGAACTGGCCGCGCTGGTAGGTGAAGCGCGAATGCAGTTCCAGGGTGAAGTGGTAGTTATGGATGCGCCCCTGGTTGCCGAAGAGCTGCCCGTCCAGCGGGAAGAAGGCCTGGTCGTCGAAGCGGTAGACGCGGGCGTCCCCGGTGATGGTGTTGTCCAAGGTCAGGCTGACAGCCTGCTCGCGGTTGATGCTGGGCACATCGCGGTACCACTGGTCGAACGAGGCGCGGCTGGTGACCGTGGGATGCCGGCCCCGCGAGTCGAAGACCGGCTTGCCGTCCGCGCCCAGGCGCGGCAGCACGATGCCCGGGATCCACGCCGCCGTAGGATTCGAAGTCCGGATGAGTGTCGCGGAAGTCGCGCAGGGTGCCGGGCAGGCGGACGCTGTCGGCCAGGGCCGGACGGGCGGGGGCGGCTAGCCCGAACAGGGTGATGATCCCGAGCAGCACCGTGACCCGCGCTTTCAGACCCATGGCCTCCGCCTTTCAACCTGCGAGCACTGACATCCAGCCGACGGATGATAGCGCGAGCGATGGTAGGGCGTGAGGCTGCCGCCAGGGCGGTCGGACCAGACAACCGCCGGGAACACGAGGTCGTAGGGGCGGGTTTGAATCCCTTTCGGATATCCTCCACCGTCCCGATCGGCAAACCCGCCCTGTCGTATACCGCCCGGATGTCCCCACCGTCCCGGTCCCGATCGTTTCGCGCCTAACGGCAGGGCGGGTCTGCCGGCCGGACGGCCGTGGGATTCTCGATCGTGCCACAGACCCGCCCCTACGGAATTTGACGCGATGGCCCCGCGCTCGCCGTCCGCCGCTGCCGCCGTTCCTCCGGCGCGTACGCCGGCCGCCCCGGGCCGAGGTGCCGCTTCCGTCGCGGGCGGGGTGGTGGCAGCTCCAGCGGATCGTCCGGGAAGTCGGCGTCCCAGGCGGCCTTGTACTGCGCGTCGGTCCAGGTCCCCGCCTCGGGGTTGGCCACGAGGCCGTTGAAGGTCGCCTTGTCCAGCACCTTGAGCAGCAAGTCCTTCTCAGCCACGAACTTGAGGCGCAGGTCGCCGTAGCGGTCCATGCTGAGGCGCAGCCGGCCCAGACCGGGGATCACCACCGGCCCGCCGCGGCGGAGGTAGAAGACCAGGGCGTCGCCCAGCTCCGCGAAGGCCTGTTTGGCGTTGTTGGGGTTGAGCCCCGAGCTGCGCGCCATCCAGGCGCAGAGTTCGTCGATCTCCGCGTGCGGCCCTTGCACGGTGCGGGGGCCGTAGCGGCCGACGGCTTGGATGAGGGTGGCCATGGGTTCCTTTCTCTGCGCGGCTTGTCGGCGGAACGATGCGCGGAACACGCAGTACAAGTACGATATTCGCTTAAGGGCATTTTGTCAATTGGCTTAAGCGAATCTTCATCACTCGCTTAAGCGATTTTTTCGTATTCGCTCTAGCCAATTCGCAACCGACTCCAGGCGATGGGAGTCCGGCAAGCCGGTAGACCTGTGGTAAGATCCCGGTGATGCGATTGCGCAAACTGTCGCGATCAGGCGGAGCAGGGGAGCATCGTGACTGACCCCACACCCACCCCGCCCTGGGTCGCCCCCTTCTACGCCCGCCAGGCCGCCTGGTCTGGCGGCTACATGCGCCCGGTTGAGCCCGCCGACCATGAGCGGGTCGATCAGTTGCTGCGACTGGCGGGTACCCTCTCGGATCCCGCGACTTCCCTGCAGGAGCCCCTCCGCGTCCTGGAACTGGGCGCCGGCGGCGGGCAGGCCGCGGCGGCCGCCGCGGCTCGGGGCCTGCTGGTGACCGCCATCGAACTGGTGCCCGAACTGGCCGCGCATGCCCGCTCGCTCGCCGCGACCATCGCCGTGGGTGAGCGTTCCGTCTCGCGTCCAGACGAGCGGGACCGGCAGGCTGACCGTCATCGAAGGCGACTTCTACACCGTCGACCCCGGCGGCCCTTTCGACGTGGTCTGCTACTGGGACGGTTTCGGGATCGGAGCCGACGACGATCAGCGCCTGCTGCTGCAACGGATCCACGGCTGGCTGGCTCCGGGCGGCTGCGCACTCATCGAGGTCTACACGCCCTGGTACTGGGCGGCGGCCGCCAGCCGCGAACAGCATTTCGGCGACGGTAGCGCTCGCCGCTACGGCTTCGACGCCGATGGTTGCCGGATGCTGGACCGCTGGTGGCCGGAAGGCCGCGAAGAGGAGTCCGTCACCCAGTCGCTGCGCGCCTACAGCCCGGCGGATCTGCGGCTGCTGCTTGAGGGCACGGGCCTCGTACTGGATGGGATCGAAGCGGGTGGTGCATGGGACGAGGTAGCGCGTGTCTGGCGCGAGCAGGTGCCGCTGGACTCGGCGATGGGCTACGTGGCGCGGCTCGCCGTAGCACAGCATCGATGCGTCGAGCGCCAGGACCTCTGCCTCACCCCATCACCACCCCCGCCCCCACCATCGCCGCCACCACCAGCAGCACCCCCCCCACGATCCAGCGGAAGGCGCCACGGCCCAGCCCCAGGGCCAGGGCCAGCTTGAAGAGCGTGTTGGTCAGGATGCCCACACCGATGGCCTGGACCGCCGAGGTCGCCCCCGTCGCCTGCACCCGGGCCATGGACACCGTCAGGGCGTCCACGTCCGTGATTCCCAGTATCGCCGCCGTTGTCAACAGCCCCGAACGGCCGGCAGAGCGTCCCATCCAATCGACCAGCCACATCACCCCCTGGAAGAGCGCGGCCATCTGCAGCGCCGCGCCGATCTGCAGCGGGTTGGTCAGCGGCGGCGCCGCGGCCTCATGACCGTCCGACCAGCGGGTCCCCAGCAGGGCCACCAGCACCACCAGGATGAAGGGTGCCACCAGCAACGGCCATAGTTTCGCCGCCAGGGCCGGGTTCAAGAGCCAGGTCGTCAGCAGCACCCGCGGGAACAGCACCGCGTTGGCCGCCACCGCGCCCAGCCCCAGGGCCGTGGCGGACTGCGGTTCGCTGCGGCTGAGCCGGGCGAAGGTCAAGGTGACCGAGGTCGAGGACACCAGGCCACCGAACAGGCCCGCCACCGCATAGCCCTTGCTGAGCCCCACCAGGTGCCGGGCGACGAAGCCCGCGAAGCTGATGCCGGAGAAGAAAAGCACCAGGAGCCAGAGCTGGCGCGGGCGGATGTCCAAGGCCCCCAGCGGGCCTTCCGGCAACAGGGGCAGGATGACCAGCGACATCACCCCGAAGTAGACCGCCGCCCGCAGGCCCGCGTCGTCCATGCGGGCGGCCAAGGCGTGCAACTCCTGCTTCTCGAAGAGCAGCAGGCCCATCAGGGCGAAGACAGCGCTGGCGAGCGCCAGTGAGCCGAGCCCGGCCAGCAGCCCCGCACCCAGCACCACCACCGCCGCCACCTCGGTGGTGGCGTCCAGGTCCTTTCGCGCGGCGGCGGCGTAGGCCACCACCACCAAGGCGGCCAGCGCCCCCAGCAAGATGATACCGAAGGCGCCATAGTCCATCCGCCACAGCCAGCCGGCCAGCCCCGCGGTGCCGCCCATGAGGGTGAAGGTGCGCAGGCCGGCGAAATGCGGCCGGGGACCGTCCGCATGCCCCGAACGCTGCCGCTCCAGACCTATCGCGGCGCCGCCGAGGGCGGCCACCAACAGGCCGACGATCGGGTCGGCGACAGGGGTCATGAGGCCCAGTCCACCACCGCCGCCTCGGCCGCATGCGCGTGCATGTGCGCCAGGACCGGGTCGACGTGGTAGGGATGCGCCCGGTAGGCCTCATAGCCTTCCCGGTCCGCGAAACGGGTGATCAGGGCGATGTCCCAGGCCCGATCCGAAGCCTGGACGTCGCGGCCCACCTCGACCTCCAGCAGGCTCGGAATGCGGCCGCGCATGCCGCGCAGCACCGCGACGGCCCGCTCGACCGCTTCCGGTGATCGGTCGTGCAGCTTGAAGAGGACAGTGTGGGTGAACATCGGGAGCGAGTCCTCCTCGGGACCCCCGCCCCCTCCCCCCGTACAGCTGAGGGAGGGGGCGGACGAGGGTGCGGCAACCGTCAGCGCGCCAGGTTCGGCAGGAACACCGTATGCGGCGTAAAAGCGTCCACCTTGAGGTACTTGCGGAACCAGTCCAGCTGCAGCTGACCCGCGTAGGCCTGACTGGCAGGGTGGCCGAAGCCATGCCCTTCGCCCTTGACCCTCAGGAAGGTGACCGGCGTGCCGTTCTGCTGCAGCTGGTCATGGATGTTGTTGATGAGCGGCACCGGCAGGAAGTCGTCCGCGCCGTGGAAGATCAGCGTGGGGGTCGTCACGTCCTTGGACCCGTACATCGGCGAGTCCTTCAGGTACTCCTCCGGGTCGGCCATCGGGGCGCGGCCCATCAGGTAGCTGATGAAGGGCGTGTAGCCCATGGTGAACTCTTCCAGCAGGTCCGTCAGCGAGCATTGCGGGTTCGCCGCGGCATAGAAGCCGGGGTAGCTGCGGATGCTCTGCAGGGTGAAGTAGCCGCCGTAGGAGCAGCCGGTGATGCCCACCCGGGCGGCATCCACCACCTTCCGGCTGATCAGCTCCTCCACGCCTTCCTTCACCTGCTGGATGTCCAGCTGCCCGAAGTTGCGCCCTTCAGCCATGTCGGTGAAGAACTGCGGACTCTTCACCGTGCGTCCCACGGCGTTGACCATGAACACGGGGATGCCGAAGCTGGGCAGCATCGAGTAAGGTCCTTCGACCGATGCGCCCCAGTCGTTGATCATCTGCCCGCCCGGGCCGCCCTGCTGCCAGACCACCACCGGACCCGGCGTCGTCGGTGGGAATGGCTGCGCCGCATGGTGGATGAAGGTGCCCTCCATCGCCTGGCCCTTGGAGCTGGTCCAGCGCACCGACTCGAAGCGCAGCCCGTTCTGGGCCTTGGCGGCGTTGACCATCGTCAGCTGCGTGGGCATCGGCTCGTCCAACCGCTGCGTGTACAGCTCGTAGGCGTGCGAGGCGCGGGTGTAGACCATGGCCAGGCGCCCGGCGGCCGCCTGCACCTGGTAGATGGCCCCCGTCGGCTGCCAGACAGGGCGCACCTGGCCCGTCGCCAGGTCATAGGCCTGCACGTGGGAGGCCGTCTCCGCGGGGACCACCGCCACCAGGGTGGCATCGTCGGCGAAGGCCACCGTGGCGCCCAGGCTGTCCCAACCCGGCGCCATGACCTTCTTGACCGGGGTCAACGCACTGTCCAGCAGCCAGAGCTCCAGGCCGCCCGGAAAATCGTAGGTAGGGTTGGGGCGCCCTTCCAGCTCGGAACGGGTCGCAATGGTGAGCAGTGCCTGCTCGCCGTTGGGAGCAAAGTCCAGGCCCGCCAGCAGTCCCTGCTGGTAGTCCAGGCCTTTGAGCTGCCCGATCGTCGCGCCGGTATCGGCCCGCGCCACGTGGAGCACGCTGCCGGTCAGCAAGGGGTTGTCCGCCGGCTTGAGCTGACCCAGGGCCTCCTGCACGTTGATCGAGGCCAGGTTGGGCAGGCCGGTGCCGGGGGGTGAGTTGTCCCGCTGGCGATCTCCATCCCAGTTCGGCATCGTACGCGTGACCACACCCACCTTCGCCGCGTCCTGGCTCCAGCTGACACCGGCCACGCCGGTGTCCTCCGGCAGCGCCAGGGCCAGGGCGCGGGGGCCGGCCGGGCCGGTCAGGTCGACGATCAGCAGTTCGGTGGCCACCTGCTGCAGCTTGATGACCCCCAAGGGCCCCTCGCCGACCCGACCCGGGAGCTCGTCCGGAACTCCCGGGCGCTTCGGCGCCAGATCCGGGTTGCCTAGGGTGACCACGACCGGATTCGACAGGGTGCCACCGCTCTTGCTGCGCTGCACGAGGACGCGGCTCAGGTCGGGGCTGAAGCCGACCGCGCCGGCCGTCCGCTCGTCATAGTCGGCGATGGCCGTGCCCGTCACGGCCAGGGTCTCGGCGTCGATCACGAGCCGGTAGACCTTGGTCGTGGCCATGTCGCCCTCGCCCTCCGTCTCCATGGTCAGCAGCACCAGGCCATGCGGTGCCTGCCAGCCGGAGTTCAGTACATCGCTGCTGAAGCCGTCGGCGTGGCGCAGGCCGGGCTGGTCGGCGGGCAAGGGCCGGGCCACGCCGGTGGCGAGGCTCTTCAGCTCGAGGCCTTCCGCACCGTAGGCCAGGGCGTAGCCGCCGTCCGGGCTCATCCGGCCGGCCAGGCCCGGGAAGTCGACGCCCGCGAAGGCGTTCAGTCGCTCGCGGTCGGCCGCGCCCAGCACCTCGGGCACCGTGTCCGTCTCAGGGTCGAAGTCGATGATGTCCGCATGGGCGGCGCGAAGGGGCGCGGCGCTCAACAAGAGGGCGGCCACCAAGGCGGCAGCCCTCACAGGCATCCGGAAGGCCACCGCCTTCAAGGGCTTACGGGCCTTCATCAGCGCACCTCCAGGTGGGCGGGCAGACCGGGGATGGTCAGGCGCGGCGCCAGGCCCTCCAACGGCGAGACCTGGCGCAAGCGGGCGTAGCGCCGGGCGGCAGCGGTGTCGAAGGCCAGCGACGGCGTCAGGCCCAGATGCTTGCGGAACCAGTCCAGCTGCAGCTGGAAGGCAAAGCGCTGGCCCATGGGGCCGGCGTTGGGAACCGGGCGGTTGGTGAGCGGATCGGTCACCCCGCCGATCCCATGCCCGTAGCCGATGGGCCGGAAGAAGCGCGCGTCCACCCCGTTGGCCTTGACCTGATCGTGCACGTTGGTGAGATGCTCGAAGAACAGGAAGTCCATGGTGCCGTGGAAGATGAGCAGCGGGCTCTCGATCTTGTAGGCGTTGTAGGTGGGCGAGTCCTTGATGTACTCCGCCGGGTTGCCCGTGGGCGTGTCGCCGATGAGGTAGGCCAGGAAGGGCGACCAGCCGAAGTTGAACTCGTAGAGCATGTCGTTGAGGCTGCACTGGGCGTTGCCCACACTGTAGGTGTTGGGGTAGGTGGCCAGGCTCTGCAGGGTGAAGTAGCCGCCGTAGGAGCAGCCGGTCACGCCCACCGCGTCGGCCTTCACCCAGCCCAGCCCGATCAGGTGGTCCACCGCTTCCTTCACGTCGCGGATGTCCTGCTGGCCATAGTTCGTCCCATCGGCCATGGCCGAGTAGAAGGCGGCGCCGTTGCTGTTGCGCCCCGCACCGTTGACCACGATCACCGGGATGCCGAAGTTGGGCAGCAGGGTGCGCGGGCTCTCCACCGACGCGCCCCAGCTGTTGACCATCTGTCCGCCGGGTCCGCCCTCCTGCCAGACCACCGCCGGCTTGGGCTCCGACGGCGGGAAGCTCCAGCTGCCGGGATAGATGTAGGTACCCTTGAGGTCGTAACCGCCGGAGGTGGTGTAGCTGAAAGTGGCGAACTTGACGTTGCTCGCCGCGCGAGCCGCGGCGTTGAGGTCGGTGGCGGCCCGGAAGTCGGTCACCGCCCCGCCGCCGGCGCGCGTGCCCACGAAGAGCTCGCCCGGATCCGTGGCGTCGGAAAGGTTGGCGAGCAAGGTGCCGCCGGCGTAGGCCCAGCCGCCGAGCATGCGGTCGCCGTTGTAGATCGGCGCGGGCGCCGCTTGTTCGTCGGCCAGGTCCACCAGGGCCAGATGGCGGGTGGTGTTGGCGCCGTAGACCACGACGGCCTTCGTGCCGTCCAGCACGGTGAAGCCGGTACCCTGGGCGCTCATCTCCGGATGCTTCCAGGTGCCCTGCGGCATCCCTTCCGGCGTGAAGCGCTTGAGCTCGATACCGGCGTAGTATTCGTAGATGGGGTTGGCCCGGCCCTTCAGGATGGAGGGCGTCTGGGTGATGACCCCCAGGAAGCTGCCGTCCGCGGGCCACAGGATGCCACCGAACTTGCCGGGGTCATGGTCGATGTTGGCGATGTCCTTGGCCGCGCCCGTGCCCAGGTCTTTCAGGTGCAGGAAGGTCTTGGTGAGGTGGAAGTTCTCCTCGGGCTTCAGGCGTCCCAGAGTCTCCTGCACGTTCCAGTAGCTGTTGGGCATGCCGCCGCCGCGGTTGGCGCGGCCGTTGATGTTCTTGCCCGTCCAGGGGATGCTGACATTGGTCAGCCAGGCCACGGTATTGCTGCCCGGGCGCTGCCGCAAGGTGCCGATGGCCGTGCCGGGGTTCTCGCCGACGGCGATGGTGCCGATCTCGGTGATGGCGCCGCCGTCCAGATCCATGGCCACCAGGCGGATGGGCACCTGGGCCTGCTCGAGGGGGCTGTCGTCCAGGCCCAGGGCGGCCCGCTCCTCCTTGGAGCGACTGTCGTAGGTGGGCCGCTCAACAGTGATCACGGCTTCCTGGTAGCTCATCCCGACAGGCCCCAGGAGCATGGGCATGTGCCGCCTGCCGTCCGGCGTGCGGATGAGGTTGGTGGACGAGGACAGCATGCCGGCCGGCGAGGCGCCGGCCGGCGCCTTGACCACCGTGCCCGCGGCCAGGTCAACGGTCACCAGGGTGTACAGGAAGCTGTTGTCCGCCTGCCGGGCCGAGCTGAGGGCCTCGAAGCGAGTGTTGTCCAGCCACTTGATGCCCCCCAGCCCGGCGCCGCCGGTATCCAAGGGGCGCTTCTCCAGGGTGGCTGTGTCCATGATCTGCAGGCTGCCGGCGATGCTGACCAAGGCCAGCTTGCCGTCGGGGGCGATGGTCGTGATGCCGGCGCCGCCGGCCGCCGCGCTGATCAGCGCGCTGTAGCGCCCCAGGTCATCCGGGCTGAGGATGTCCGGCACCTGGTCGGAGCGCGGATCGAAGTCGATGACGTCGGCCCGCGCCTGTCCGACGCCGAGGCCCAGGGCCGCCACGGCCAGGGCCAGCGCGCGCCAGGGGCGTGCGCCACGGGCTTGGGGGGAGGGGGTTCGTGGAAGCATGCCGCTGGAGACTCCTCTGGAAATGGGAGCGGGTAGGGGTCGATCCGGAACCCTACCATTAACGACAGCCCGTCGGCAACCGTGAACGGGGCCTTCGTGAGCGACCGCCCTCGTCCCCAACGGCCGGCGAGGCCCGACGCCCTGTTCGGGCGACGGGGCCTCGCGGTGACCGGAGGGAACCCTGGACCGGAACCGGAGGCCCCTTGGGTTCAGCGCTGGTCTGCGGGCCGGGTGTCGATGCCCACGGCCTTGTACAGCAGGCAGCTGCCGCTGAGACCGGTGAACAGCATCAGCACACCCACGACGATAGCCACCCAATGCAGGGCGCCGGCCTGCAAGGTGGCCACGTTCCAGGCCCCCCACAGCATGGCGATGCCCACGATCAGCCGGATGCCGCGATCCACGTTGCCTTCATTGCGGGAGAACATGATCTCTGCCTTCCTCTCTGCATGTCGGCCGCCCGAATGCGGGCGGTTCGCTCTCGATATCGGAGGCCATTGTACCGCCGCTGGTCGACACCTGCGTCGGGCCAAAGAACGAGAGGGGCCGCGCAAACCCGCTCGGTCAACCCGATCATGACGGACGCCTCCCACATGAATGACGTTGCTACCGCCCTGCTCGATGACCGAAACGCCCGCCTCGGGTACAATCGCCCCATGCTCACCCCCATCGACCCGCCCACCTCCGTCCGCGACAGCAGCCCTGTCGCCGACGACCTGCGCTGGCGCCGGCTGCGCCGCGGCTTCCTATGGTCGGCCATCGGCGGCCTGGCCCTGTACGTGGCCTTGGCCGCCTGGGGCGACGTCAGCCAGCTGCGCGCGGTGCTGACCGCCTTCCCCTGGCGCTGGATGCCCCTGGTGCTGGCCCTGACCCTGGTCAACTACGGCGGGCGGCTGCTGAAGTGGGTCCTGTACCTGCGCTGGCTCAAGGTACCCATCGGCAAGGGCGACGCGGCACGGATCTTCGGCATGGGCATGACGATGGTCCTGACCCCCGGCAAGGCCGGCGAGCTGCTCAAGAGCGTCCTGGTCAAGCGGGTATCGGGCACGCCGGTGATGGTCACCGCCCCAGCCGTCATGGCCGAGCGTCTGACCGACGGCCTGGCGATGCTGCTGCTGGCGGCCGCGGGCCTCTTCTTCTTTCCGGAGCCGGCGATGCGCCGCACCGCCCTGATCGTGCTGGCGGTCGTCCTGGCCGGCATTTTCATCGCCGGACGCCGCGCTCTGGCCCTGCGCCTGATCGGCCTGGCGGAGGGCCTGCCCCTGGTCGGCCGCTTCGCCCGCCACCTGCACGCCTTCTACGAGAGCGCCCAGACCCTGCTCTCCGGCCGGCCCCTGGTCATCGCCGTGGGCATCGGTCTGGTCAGCTGGGCCTGCGAGGGCCTGGCCTACTTCGTGGTGCTGCGCGGCGTCGGCGCCCCGAACGATGCCCGGACCGCTCTGGCGGCGGTGTTCATCTTCAGCATCAGCACCGTCGTCGGCGCGGTGGTGGCCACCCCCGGCGGCCTGGGCGGCACCGAGGGCGCCCTGGTGACCCTGGCCATGCGCGTCCTGCACCTGGGGCTGGCCCCGGCCAAGGCCGCGGCCCTCCTGGCCCGCCTGGCCACCTTGTGGTTCGGCGTGGCCCTGGGACTGCTCTGCGTCCTGCGCTGGGGCTGGATGCTGGAGGCCGGCCAGCGGGTGGGCGGGGCTCCCGCGGTCGGTGACGACCCAGCACGCGACTCGACGGTCTGAGGCCGGAGATCGGCTAAAGGGATCGGCCGAAGGACGGAGCACCGGAGCGGCGAAAGGGGTTATGCTTGACGCTCGCCGTTGCTGCGTGAAGCGCGTGCCATGGGATCTGACCTGGCGCGCGCGCAGCGCGGTCGCACCGCCACCGTCGTGACTTCAGCAAGGAGAACGGATGGACATCCCCCTGGACCCCACCGCCGCCAAGGTCGCCTGGCAGGCGGAACTGGACAACGCCTTCATCTATACGGCCATGGCCGATGCCGAGGCCTCGCCCCAGGTGGCGGAGGTCTACCGCAACCTGGCGCAGACAGAGCGCGGTCACGCCGCCCATCTGGCGGCGCAGTTGAGCGCGGCACCGCCGCCGCATCGCCCCAGCTGGCGGGCGCGCACCCTGGCCACGGTGGCCCGTCGTCTGGGCCCCGGAGCGGTGCTGCCCACGATGCTGCAGGGCGAGAAGGCCGACAGCCTGGCCTACCAGCGCCAGGCGCAGATAGGCGGGCAGCCGCTGGCGGGGGATGAAGCGGGGCATGCCCGCATCCTGGCCGCCATCGCCTCGTCGCGCGTGGGCGGCATGTCCGGCACTGATCTGGCGCGGCTGGAAGGCCGGCATCGGGGCGCGGCGGGCAACGCCTTGCGCGCCGCGGTGTTGGGCGCCAACGACGGGCTGGTGTCCAACCTCAGCCTGGTGATGGGCGTTGCCGGCGCGGCGGTCGACGACAAGGCCCTGCTGCTCACCGGTCTGGCCGGCCTTCTGGCCGGCGCCATCTCCATGGCCCTGGGTGAATGGCTGAGCGTGCAGAGCTCCCGCGAGCTCTACACCCGCCAGATCGGCATCGAGGCGGCGGAGCTGAAAGCGGCCCCGGAAGAGGAGGCCAAGGAGCTGGCGCTGATCTACCAGGCCAAGGGCGTCCCCGCCGAACAAGCGCGGGAGATGGCCGCCAGCATCCTGGCCAACCCGGACCGCGCCCTGGACACCCTGGTGCGCGAGGAGCTGTCCATCGACCCGGCCGAACTGGGCGGCTCGGCCTGGGAAGCGGCCATCGCCTCCTTCCTGCTCTTCGCCCTGGGAGCCGTCATCCCCGTGGCCCCCTTCTTCTTCGCCGGCGGCAACACGGCGGTGATCGTCAGTCTGGCGCTCAGCGCGGTGGGGCTCTTCGCCATCGGAGCGGGCATCTCCCTCTTCACCGGACGGGGCACCCTGTTCAGCGGTTTCCGGCAGATGCTCTTCGGCCTGCTCGCCGCGGCCATCACCTATGGCGTCGGCTGGCTGATGGGCGTGTCGCTGGCGGGCTGAATTGCGGACGAACCGCCCCTACGTGTCGCCAGATGACGTTCGATGCGAATGCCCTGGGGCGACTATACAAACCCCCTTCCCGTGTGGTAAACTCTGCGTTAAGTTTCGCGTGTTGGTCCGCGGCGCCGGCTGGCGATTCGGGCCGCGTGTGGTTTGGCCGGGCTACCGGTAGCCCTCATACCTATTAGATCCATAGGAGGCAGCAGACATGATGCGACGCACCCTGGCCGCGCTGGCGGCCCTCGGACTGGCCGCCTCGCTGGCGGCGCCCATCTTCGCCCAGGACATCCTGGGCATGAGCCTGCGCCCGGCGCCCGGCAGCAAAGACCTGGCCGGCACGGGCCTCATCGACATCACCCGCGGCGAAAAGGCGGGCAACTTCAACGTCAAGGTGGACCTGTCCAAGGCCGCCGAGTCGCTGGACCTGAGCAAGTTCGAAGGCGCCGGCGCCTTCGTGGTCTGGGCGGTGGACATGGAAGGCCTGCGCCACAGCCTGGGCGCGCTGGACGACAAGATGGTCCTGGCCGACACCCTCGTCGACTACACGGTGGCCAAGGTCTACGTGACGGCCGAGGCGAACGCCAAGGTCGCCGCCCCCAGCGCGCCGCTCTATGTGGTGACCCTGCGCCAGGTGACGGAGCAGGAAAGCGCCCCGGCCGCCGACAGCAAGGCGGTCGCCGCCGCTGCCACGGCCACCACGGACAGCAAGGCCACGGCGCCGACCACGGCGGCCGCGGGATCGACGACCGCCGCCACCCCGACGGCGGTGGCCAAGGCCGACGCCAAGCCCAGCACCCTGCCGACGACCGGCAGCGGGACCTCGGACCTGCTGGTCATGGGGCTGCTGGCGCTCTTGTTCGTCGGCGTGGGCCTGAAGCTGAGCGGCAGCCGGGCCTGAGCGCCGGAAGGCGCCGTCCGCGGTAGGCTGCCGCGGCGATCGCCGCAGCCAGGCGCGGGCGGCACAGGTGACGGTCTTGCGATCACGAACGACGAGGGGTGGCGGAATCCGTCACCCCTCGTTCTTGTTCTCGTCCGGGCCCTGGTCCAGCGCGAGCCGCTATGACCCGCGCCGCGGCGGCGCGTCCGGGCGAGCGCTTTACGTCCCCCCCAGCACCCGCTATCATCTGCGCCCATACGGTTCGCGCCCTGCCCCGGCCAACGGTTCAACAGGAGGGGAGCAGCATGACCACAACAGCATCCGTGAGCATCGCCATTCGCCGCGCCGGCAAGAGGACGCTCGGGGCCGCAGCCCTGACCTTGGCCATCGCCGCGCTCCTGGCCGCCCGCCAAGGCGCCGCAGCCGCGCCGGCTGAGCCCGGGCAGCCCGACCATCGTGGCGGCCCCATCATCATCATCGACCCCGGCTGGCCCTTCCCGGCCGAGCCCTTCCCGCGCCATTGCCCGCATCCCTGCCCGCGGCTCATCATCCGCTTCCCCTGCGGCAATCCCGCCGCCGGCCTCCTCCCCGGAGATCCCGGCCTGCCCAACCCCGGGGCGACCGCCGGCCCCACGGCCACCGTGCGGCCCATGCCTTCGCCCACACCGGGCGGCGTGGCCGCCGCGCAGACCTACAAGGTCTGCCCGCAGCTGCTGAAGGCCATTCCGCAGGCCGTGCAGGACGCGGCCGTGGCGGAGCCCTGGCGGGTCTACGGCTTCAACCAGAAGTCCAACCCCAACATCCCCTTCCATCCCCTGTGGAACCCCTACCGCACCTGGCTGTCGCTGCGGGATCCGCGGCAGCCGTACAGCATCTGCAACACGCCGCTGTGGAAGGCGGGCTGCCCGTAGGGGACGCCCCGCCTCGCCCCCTCATCGTCGCCCTGGGGGGCAACGCCCTGTTGCCCAAGCGCTCGCGCGGTCGGCTGGAGGACCAGTGGCGGGCGACCCGCGCGGCGGCCGAACACGTGGCGCAGCTGGCCGGCAGCGGCCAGCCGCTGCTCGTCGTACACGGTAACGGCCCCCAGGTGGGCCTCGAACTGCAGCGCGCCGCCCTGACCGAGGCCGCCCTGCCCGCGGTGACGGTGGACATGGCGGTGGCCAACACCCAGGGCGCCTTGGGCTACAGCCTGGCCCGCGCCCTGGGCGACGCCCTGGCGGCGCGCGGCCTGGAGCGCCCCGTGGCGGCCCTCATCACCCAGGTGCTGGTGGCCGCGGACGATCCGGCCTTCCGCGCTCCGGACAAGCCCATCGGCCCCTGGCTGACAGCGGAGCAGGCCGAAACGCTGCGGCGCGAGCAAGGCTGGACCTTGGTCGCCCTTGGCCCCGAGCCCCGCGGTTGGCGGCGGCTGGTGGCCTCGCCCCAGCCCCTGGCCGTCCTGGAACTGCCGGCGATCCGGTCCTTGTTGGCCACCGGAACCGTGGTCGTCGCCGGCGGCGGCGGAGGCATCCCCGTGCAGCGCAAGGGCAGCCGCCTCGAGGGCGTGGCGGCGGTGGTGGACAAGGACCGGACGGCGGCCCTGCTGGCGCAAGACCTGTCGGCCGCGGGCCTGCTCATCGCCACCGACGTGCGCGGCGTGGCCCTGCATTACGGGCAGACGGACGAATCCTGGCCGCGCCGCCTGACCGTGGCGGAGGCCGAGGCGCTGCTCGCCGGAGAGGCCCTGGGCGCGGGTTCCATGCGCCCCAAGGTGGCCGCGGCGCTCGCCGTTGCCCGCGCCGGGGGGCGGGCGGTGATCTGCCACCTGGAGGCGATGGCCGAGGCCTGGGCGGGGGAGGCGGGGACCGAGGTGGGGGGCTAGGCCATTCGTAGGTCGGCTGTAGCGCTCGCCGCACGCCCGGGGGCAAAACAGCCCCGGGCTCTACCATTGGAATGTCCCCTACGGGGACAAGGATGTCGTGAAGCCGCATGGTGGTTACGATATCGGAATGGTTCTGCTGTCCCGCTGGGACATCCCGATGGACGAGCCCGGGGCTGCTTTGCCCCCGGGCGATCGGGGCGGCGCGCTCTGGTCGCTGCCAGGCCGCCACCAGTCTTGCCCTGGGGACTAGGCGGGCCGGAGGGCTGGTGCCGTCCGGCCCGCCTCGACCCTCACCGCTCGCCCCACACCCCTTCCGCCGGGCAGTCCATCCAGCCGGCGAGTCGCTGGAAGGCCCGCAGGGCGGCGTCACGGTCCGGGGCCGCCTGGTAGCGCTCGGGGCTGTCGGCGATGGCCGCCAGGGTGGGGGCGTCCACCTCCTGGCCCAGGCCCACGGTGTAGACCTCCAGCTTCAGGCGACGGGCGCGATAGGCCGCGGCGACGGCATCCGTCGGCGCCGCCTCATGCGCCCGGCCATCGCTGAGCAGCAGGATGACGCCGCGGGTCATGGCGCGGCGCTCCTCGCCCAGCAGCAGGTCCGTCGCCAGGTTCAGCCCCTTGTCCAGGGCGGTACCGCTGCCCAGCTGCAGCTGCGCCAGGGAGCGGCGGATGGCGTCCGCGTCGCGGCCCAGCGGCAACAGCTGCCGCGCCGCGGCATCGGTGGCCACCAGGGCCACGCGGTGCCGGGTCAGGTCCAGGCCCTGCAGCAGGGTATCGATCGCCGCCTGAGCGGCTTCAAACTTGCTGCCATCGGCGCCCAGGCGTTCGCCCATGCTCAAGGAGCTGTCGATGACCAGCACCAGGTCCACCGCCTGATTCGAGCCGGCTTCGCGCAACATGAGCGGCAGGTAGATCGGCGAGGGGCCGGCGGGGGTGGCGGTGGGACTGGCGTAGGGCGCCGGCTCCGTCGCGGTCGGGATGACCGCCGTCGCGGTGGGCGGCTCAGGTGTCGGCGTGACCGGCACGTCCACCGGCTTGGAGCTCGTTTGCCCATTCAGGGTCGACATCTGCAGCATCGGGAGGTTGGAGGAGAGCCCCAGGGCGCCGCTGCCACCGGCCACGGCCTCCACGGCGAAGGTCAGCTGCAGGCCACCGTAGGGCAGGCGCGGCAGGCGCCAATGGGCGCCGCTGTCATCCACCGTGTCGGGCGCCACCGAGAAGCTGCCCGGCACCAGGCGCAGATGGGCCGGCACCGTCAGGTCCAGGTTGACCGCCTCCACGCCGCGGCGGGCGAGCAGGTCCTGGGCGATGCTGTCCAGCACCTGCGGCAGATCGGCGTTCAGCGGGACATTGAAGAAATGGCGGGGGCTGGAGGCGGCCATCTGCATGCACATCGCATCGCAGCCGCCGCCGAGGCAGACGGCATGCAGCACGACACCATCGGCCTTGACGTCCCGGGCGGCGACCAGCACGGGGTCGCAGCCGGCATTGTTCGCGCCATCCGTGAAGACCACCAGGTCTTTTCCGCCGATCCAGGACCCGTCCTTCTTCATGGCCCGGTGTCCCTCCTGAAGCCCCAAGGCGATGTTCGTCCCACCTTCGGCCGGGGCGATCCGGTCCACGCAGCCACGCAGCTTGCCGAAGTCGCCCGTCAAGTCGCAGAGCAGATCAGACACATTGTTGAAGCGGACGATGGCGGCGGCGAAGTCATCGGCGGCGATGGTCTCCAGGCGATCCAGCATCAGGCGCGCACCCTCCAGCAAGCGGGTGATGGGCTCACCGGACATCGACCCCGACCGGTCGGCCACGAGCACCAGATGCGTGTGACCGGGCGGTTCGGGCAGGGTCATGTCCAGGGTGGCGGTCACCGCGCTCTGCTGCCCCAGGGCCAGGCTGTCGCGTTCCAGGATCAGAGCGCTGCGGATGGCCGGCCGCGGATCCGAACCGCCGGGAAGGACGGTGATGGTCTCGATGGCGGCGGAGACAGTGCCCGTCTGACCTTGCAGATCCGTGAAGGAGGCCGTGGAGCCATGTCCGGAGGGCGTGGTGCCGACCTCTAGGGGTCGCAACAGGTAGGTCACGGTCAGGGGTCCCTCGGGGATGCCAGCCCATTCCCAGGTCAGCCGGGACGCCGCGGGGTCCCAGACCGCAGCTGGGACCTCGCTGCCGGCGACGAACTCCAAGTTGGGGGTCAGCTGCTCGCTCAGCGTCAGTCGGCGGAGCCCGTTCCCGAAGGCGCGGATCTTCCGCAGCATGTCGGCAATCGCATCCGATTGCGCGATGTCGAAGTGGTAGCGCGCCGAGCTGGCCGCTTCCCGCATGCATTGCGCGTCGCAGCCAGCGGCGACGCAGACGGTCACCATCAGCACGCCCTGGCCCTTGGCTCGGCGCGCTGCCGACTTGACGGGATCGCAGCCCAGGTTGTTGGCCCCGTCGGAAAGCACGATCATGACCTCGTTAGGGGTGACGGTCGCCCCCAGACCCTTGCGGCCGTCGTCCAGCACCGTGAGAGCGTCGGTGATACCCTTTGCGAGGTCGCTGCCGCCTTTGGCCGGCAGGTTCTGGAGACAGGCATCCATGAGCGCCAGGCTCTTCGTCAAGCCACAGCGCTTGACCACGGCATCGTTGAAGGCCACCAGTCCGACGCGGGTGACCGTCGTCTGATCCGCCAACAGGTCCTGGGTCCATGCCCGCAACACGCCCACCGTGTCGGTCAGCGGCTTGCCGGCCATGGATCCGGAGACGTCCAGGGCGAACACGACGTGCAGGGGATTGGCGACCCTGGCGCAGTCAGCCTTGAAGACCGTCGTCACCGTCACCGAATCGCCCAAGGTGACGGTTTTTGGATTCGCCGTGCGGGTCAGCTGGGCGACGCAGGCGGATTCCTGGGCCTGGGTGACTGCCGGAGCGCGCAGGCCGCCCAGCAGCGCCAGGGATCCGGCCGCCAACAGAACGGCCGCGAGCCAGACGCGGGGATGGGAACGGCGAAGGCCGCTGCGGCGTGGCGGGTGGTCGCCAGGGCTCGGGTCCAGGTCAAGCTCTCGGTCGTGGCGCATATCCATGAGGTCTTCGCTCCTTATGCGATCATCCAGGTGGGGCCGCGGTCCGGGCATCCTTGCCGGTCGGCGGCGCTTCGATGCGGATGGGTACCGCAGGCGGGGAGCGGGGTTCCGCCGCCACACGGGTGGCGATCGCGCCGATGGTGATCGGCTACGGATCGACCGTCAGCCGCACCCCGTCCACGGGCGCCAACGCAGACACCGCCAGCGCGTCGGACTGCTCCCAGGCGCCGGCACCGCCCCACCAGGCCAGACGCGGCTGACGCCAGTCGGCGGCCGCCGCCAGATGCCAGGCGCCCGGCGGCAGGGACAGGCTGAAGCCGCCGTCCGCGCCGCTGAAGACCGACCAGACCAGGCGCGGCCCCGCGTCCTCGCCGTCCGGCGGATAGGCCGCCACCACCAGGGCGCGGGCCAGGGGCCGACCCGCGGCGTCCAGCACCTGACCGCGGATCAGGCCGGGGGGACTGGGCTCCAGGTAGAAGTCCGCCCGCCGGCTCTGCCCCGCGGCCATTTCAACAGGCTCGGCCAAGAGCGGGTTGGGGCTACCGCCGTACCACATCAGCTGGTAGGCCGCGGTCTCCGCATGCAGCAGCCAGCGCCCCGGCGGCAGCTCCAGCCGGTAGCCGCCGTCGCTGCCCGTAGACGCCTTGCGTGCCCCTTGAGCCGGGTCCAACGGCTCGGCGTAGACATCGATCTCCGCCCGCGGCTGGCCGTCCGGGCCGTGCACCCGGCCGGTCAGGATGCCCTGCGAGGGAGGCGCCGTGGCCGGCGGCATCGGCGTCCACACATCCGTGGGCAGGGCGATGGGGGTCTGGCTGCTCACGGGAAGCGTCGTGGCCGGCTCATCGCGCGGATCATCCGTCGGGTCTTCCTTCGGATCCTCCGTGGGATCGTCCCCGGGATGATCACGCGTGGTCGCCGGGTCGCCGTAGGCCAGCGGGCCGGCGCCCGGATCGGCCGTGGGTCCTGTGGCTGTGGACCCATCGGTCGGCGGTCGAGCCGCCGTGCCCGCCGGACCCGGCACCATGGCCCGATCCGCGGCCGTTGGCGGCGCGTCAGGAGCGAGCGGCTGCCTTGCCGGCGGGATTGCCGCGCCGGGCCTGCGCCGCAGCGCTGACAGGGCGGAGATCTCCGATGCCGGGTCGAGCGCGGCGTTCGCCGAGATCGTCGGCTTCGTCGGGATCCCTGCCGGGGACAACGTTCTCGCCCGACCACCGGGGCCGCGGCCTGCGCCATCCGCCGGCTCACCGGACCGCGACATCGCCGTCCGCGACTCACCGGCGTCGGCATCGCCGGACGGCATCGCCTCGCGCAAGACCTGTCGGCCGGCCAGACCGAGGGCCAGCAGGAGCGCCAGAAGCGGGAACCACCGCCGCGCCGCGCCCGTGCCGCCGGCCGCCAGAGGGACGCCGGGGCTGTCACCGCCCACGGGCGCGACCCAGGCCGGCACCGTCAGCACCCGCTGCGCCACCTGGCGCCGGGCGGCAGCGGCCAGGGCCTGCCACTCGGCCAGCTCCAGGCGGCAGGCCGGGCAGCCGGCCAGATGCGCGTCCACTGTCGCGCGCGCCGTAGCGCCCAAGGTGCCGGCAGCGTAGGCCGGCAGGTGTGCAAGAATGGGGTCATGCATGGCTGGCTACCTTGTCGTCGGCTTCAAGCTGCGCGCGTAACGCCGTCTTGGCGCGGTACAGGCGGCTCTTCACCGTTCCCGGGGCGATGTCCAGAACCTGGGCGACTTCCTGCTCCGCCAGGCCATGGTAGAAGGTGAGCTCCAGAACCGCGCGCTGCTCCCAGGACAGCAACAGCAACGCGCGGTCCAGGTCGATGCGCAGGTCTGTACCGCCGAAGCGGCCGTCGGCCGGAACCGTGAAAGGATGGTCCTCATCGTCGAGGGCCGGTCCCTGATGGCGCGACTCCAACCGCTGTCGCCGCCAAAGGTTGGCCGCGCGGTGGTGGGCGATGCCGAAGAGCCAGGTGCGCACGCGGCTGTTGCCGCGAAAGGCGGCGGCTTGCCGCCAGACCACCACCATGACCTCCTGCAGCAGCTCCTCGGCCAGGGCGGGTCCGCCATCCACGCGACCCGCCAGATAGCGCAGGAGGTCCGCCGCATGGCGGTCGTAGAGGGCGCGATGGGCGACCAGATCGCCCCCGGCCATCCGTCGGACCAGGAGCGCGTCGCCGTCATCACCCGGCAGCAGCTCGTCGAACCGCATCGGCCTCTCCGGACGCAGGCGGGCAGCTGGGCTGAGCGTCGTTTCCGCGGCCATGATCCATGGGTACCGCCGGGAATGCCCCAGGTTCCCCGGCCCTGGTCAGGGGAGTCATCTCCGCAGCGCGGCGCGCACCGTCACTGTGTAACGAAAGGCAGTGGGCAACGAAAGGCGGTGGGCAACGAAAAGGCGGCCGCCCCATTGGGGAGCGGCCGCCATCGTTTGCTTGCCGTGGCCAGGCGGGATCCCATGCGCCGAGGCGGGATCCGGCTCGACCTCAGGCCAGCCTCAGGCCACCGTGGGCTGACCCAGGTAGGGCTGGATCTGCGCCAGGATGCGGTCCTTGGGCATGGCCCCGACGATGCGCTTCACCTCGACGCCGCCCTGAAACAGGATCATGGTGGGGATGCTCATGACGTTGAAGCGCGCGGAGGTCTCCTGGTTGGCGTCGACATCCAGCTTGCCGACCTTCAGGACGGCCTTCTGCTCGCCGGCCAACTCCTCGACGATGGGGCCGACGGCGCGGCAGGGACCGCACCACTCCGCCCAGAAATCCACCAGCACCGGCTTGTCGCTCTTCAGAACCTCGGTCTCGAAGTTCTGGTCGGTCACGGTCAGGCTTGCATGGCCCATGGTTGTACAGCTCCTCGTTCATCTGAGCGATCAGGAGAACCCTGCTCGAAGCGACACCACGTCGCTCCCACAATGGGTCGTGTCGACGGTTCGGAATCTTACCCGCGCGCCGCAGGCGTCACGACCGCGGGAATTGTACCGCCCTCCGGCCGCCACCTACAATCCGAGACCGGTGCCGGCACCCAAACCTCGAATCCCTGAACTGCCCGCCGGATCGCCGCTTCCCGAGGCCCTACTTCCCGAGGCCCTATGTCCACCATCCCCTCACTCAACACCCAGGACCGCCTGCGCCTGTACCGCTTCATGCGCCAGAGCCGTGCCGTGGAGGACGCCGCCTGGGCGCTCTCCAGCCAGGGCCGCCTCATCGGGCGGCTGTACACCGGTCACGGCCAGGAGGCCATCCCCGTGGGCATGACCTACGCCCTCCAGCCGGAGGACGTCATCGCCCCCATGTACCGCGACATGGGCGCCCACCTGGTGCGCGGCGTCAAGCCGGTGGAGGTCTTCGCCCAGTACCTGGGCAAGCGGCAGTCCAACAACAAGGGCAAGGACTCGGGCCTGCACATCGGCGACATGAGCCGCGGCATCGTGGGCATGATCTCGGTGCTGCCGGATTCGCTGCCGGTGGCCTTGGGCGTCGCCCTGGCCTTCAAGCTGCGCGCCGAGCCCCGCGTGGCCTTGACCACCTTCGGCGAGGGCTCCACCTCCACCGGCGCCTTCCACGAAGCGGTCAACATGGCGGCGGTCATGAAGGTGCCCCTCATCCTCATCTGCGAGAACAACGGCTGGGCCTTGTCCACGCCCCCGGCCCGCGAATACGGGGGCCAGAGCATCGTCGCCCGCGCGGAGGGCTACGGCATCCGCGGCGTGCAGGTCGATGGCAACGATGTGGAGGCGGTGTACAGCGCCGTCCGCGCCGCCGCCGACCGCGCCCGCTCGGGAGGCGGACCTACCCTGGTCGAATGCCTGACCATGCGCATGAAAGGGCATTCGATCATCGACGCCGCCGAGTATGTGCCGCGGGAACAGTTGGCCGAATGGGCCGCCCGCGATCCCATCCAGCGCTACCGCGCCGCGCTGGAAGCGGAAGGACTCTGGGACGAAGGGCAGGAGGCGCGCCTCTCCGCCGAGCTGAGCGACGAGATCGACCGGGCCATCCAGGAGGCCGATGCCATGGAAGATCCTCAGCCCGCCGACGTCTACGAGGGGGTCTTCGCGTGAGCGAGCGCATCATCACCTACCATGAGGCCATCCGCGAGGCGCTCCGTGAGGAGATGGAGGACGACGCGCGGGTCTTCCTGATAGGCGAGGACATCGCCGTCTATGGCGGGGTCTACAAGCTGACCGAAGGCTTCCTGGAGCAGTTCGGGCCGGAGCGGGTCATCGACACGCCCATCGCGGAGAACGCGATCATCGGCGCAGCCACGGGAGCGGCCCTGATGGGCCTGCGGCCGGTGGCCGAGATCCAGTTCGCGGACTTCCTCACCTGCGGCTTCGACCCCCTCGTGAACATGACCTCGACCATCCATTACCGCTGGGGCCAGCCCGTACCCCTGGTGGTGCGGGCTCCCGCCGGCGCCACCTGGGCCATGGCCGGACCCTTCCACAGCCAGAGCCCCGAGGCCTGGTTCGCCCAGATCCCCGGCCTGAAGGTGGTCATCCCGGCCACGCCGGCAGACGCCAAGGGCCTGCTCAAGAGCGCCATCCGCGACCCCAACCCGGTGATCTTCCTGGAACAGAAGTTCCTGTACCGGCGCCTCAAGGGTCCGGTGCCGGAGGACCGCGGCTTCCTGGTACCCCTGGGTCAGGCGGCCATCACCCGGCCGGGCCGAGACCTGAGCCTGATCGCCTACGGCACGATGGCCTTCAAATGCCTGGAGGCGGCGGCGCTGCTGGCGGCGGAGGGCATCGAGGCCGAGGTGGTGGACCTGCGCACGATCGTGCCCTGGGACAAGGCGACGGTGCTGGCTTCGGTCGCCCGCACGGGCCGCGCCCTGGTGGTGAGCGAGGCCCATCACACGGCGGGCTTCGGGGCGGAGATCGCGGCCACGATCGCCGAGGAGGCCTTCGACCAGCTGGACGCGCCGGTCAGGCGCCTGAGCGGCCTGGACACGCCCATCCCGGCCCACCCGGTGCTGGAAGCGGAGTACCTGCCGGACGAGAAGAAGATCGCGGCGGCGGCGCGGGATCTGGCGGGCTGGTAGGGGTCCGTTCTCGGCCCCCCGGGACCTGGAAGGGCCCCCCTGGCCCGCGATTGGCAGGCCGGGGGGACGGGACCTTCCGGTGATCGGCGGTCCTTGACCGCCGCGGGGTCGGGGTTGGCGGCGGACCGGTCAGTCCTTGTCCGGCATCACCAGGTCCACCAGCGACAGCCGGCGGCCGGAGCCGATGAAGGCGATGGCCAGGCTGAGGGCCAACAGGGCCAGGTTCTTCTCCCAGCCGGGTCCGGTGTCGTTGCCGGAAAAACCCTGCGACCAATGCGCGGTGAAGATGGCCGTCAGCTGCACGATGGCGTTCAAGGCCGCCCACATCTGGGGGAGCAGGCCGGCCAGGATGGCCACGCCGCCCACCAACTCCACGATGATGACCACCCAGGCCATCACGCCGGCACCCGGGATCCCGAGGGAACCGAAGAAGCCGGCGACACCCTCGGCGCCGCCCTGGAACTTCTGCATGCCATGCACGGTCATGGAGGTGCCCAGAGCCAGGGCCATGAGGGTCGCGGCCCAGCTACCGCCGAGACCCGCCAGGCGGTCGCGGATCATCTCCGCCCAAGGTGCGCCGTTCACGAAGCGGCGCAGCACCACCAGGATGACGAACAGGATCAGAAACACGACCCAGGGATTCGACATGACAACCTCCTTCAGGCGATAGACGGTCGCGATGGCCCGGACGGGCTTCGCGATGGGAGTCGCTCGCATACCGAGCGACAGAGGCGTGTACGGATACCAGGGTTTCCGAATCTGGTCAAGGATGGGTATGCGGGCCTGGACCGGCACACTGACGTTGGCAACCCACGGCTGGAGCGGGCATCATCCGTACCCTGGTTGTCACCTCACAGCGTCCCATGTCCATCAATGCCCGCGCCACCCTTGCTTTCAGGCCGTTTTTCCTAGGAGTACTGCCATGTCCGCGTCGAAGTCCTCGCGCCATCCCCGTTATCGGCACCTGCTCGTCGCCCTGCTGTGCATCGCGTCCCTCGCCGCCGCCGTCAGCCACGCCCCGGCCCCGCTCCAGGCCCGCCCCGCTGATAGCTTGGACTGGCCGGTGGACATCGCTGTCGATCCTCAAGGCGGCGACGTGTGGCTGCTGATGAAGACGGACACCGCCCAGGCTTGCGCGCAACGCTACAGTGCCGACCTGCGTTTCGAGGCGTCATGGGCGGCCGATTCCAGCGCCGCCACCATCGCCATTGGCCGCGGCGGGCAGGTGGGCGTGGGCGACTATGACGTCGTGTCCAGCCAGGTCACACGCACGTTGAGACCGAGGCTGACGACCCACACTGCCTTGGGAGCAACCGTCGATCAACTGCGATTCGACGATGCCTCCGTCGGCCACCGCGATCTGGCGGTCACCGCCGACGACGGTTGGCTGGCATTGACCGCCACCACCTCGGTTGCCTCGAAGCCCATTCTGGGCCAACTGTTGACCTTGGATGTCGACGGTCGCGTGCGTCGTCAGCCGGCACCGGTCGACGCGTCCGCCATCGCCGCCGATGGCAAGGGCAACCGCTACGTCATCAGTCGACTCGCCGATTCGACCGTGCTCTGGCGGATGATCGACGGGCGGGATGCGCAGCAACTGCGCATCCTGAGCGGCGCGGCCACCGGCCTCGCCGTCCTGCCAGATGGACGCCCGGTGGTCGCCCGTTACGCCACCGGCCCCACGCCGCCCGGCGGTGTCGCCTGCGAGCTGGCGCTGATCGACCTGGCCGGCGGTGCCGATCAAGGCATCCCCCTGGCCGGCCTTCGCAGCCGTGAGGTCGCGGCCGGACCGGATGGCAGCCTGTTTGTGCTGGCGCGCCGCGATGGGGCGGCTTCGGACCAGAACTGGGAGCTGCACCGCTACAGCAATGTGGGCGAGCAGCTGGGCCAGGTCAACCAGTTGGCGATGCAGCATCCCTGCAGCTTCGTCCCCACCAGCACCGCCGGTCCGTCGCCCACGGCCGTTGCGACGCGGGGGCCGGAGCCGACGGCCACGGATGAACCCACCCTGTCCCCGACCCCATCGCCGACGTCGACGCCGACAATCCAGGCAAGCATCACGCCCTTCCCGACGGCCACGGCGCCCATCCCGACGACCACCGCGCCGCGGATCTACCTGCCGTGGGCGCAGCGGGACTGACCGTCGGCGCTCCCGACACCGAGCGGCGATGCCTAGCGGCGGCGCTGCATGCTGGCGCGGCTCTGGCCGGCGGCGGATCGTTGAACTATCCTATCGCCCTGGCCCGCGCCTTTCCGCCCTCGCCCGCCGACCCGCGACCGAAGCTCCGCTTTCGCCCGTTGGCCCCCTCCGGAGATTGCCCCCATGGCCGACCTGAACGCCCTCCTCTCCGCCGAGTTCGGCAGCGGCTACCAAGACCTCCGCGCTACCCTGCCGCATAACCCCAATGGGCCCAGCGGCGACTTCAGCCTGCGGCCCCTGCTGGGGCTGGACATCCTGGCCGTGCACCATACCGTAGGCCCACGCGACCAGAGCTGGAAGGCCATCGCCCAGACGCATATCAAGGACCGCGGCTTCGCCGGCATCGGCTACCACATCGGCATCCGCCAGGGCGCCGTGGCCTACCTGGGCGACGTCAGCCAGGCGCGGGCCTGCTGTCGGGACATGAACCACCGCGTGCTCTGCGTGTCCATCACCGGCAACTACGAGACCATGCCCCTTGACGCGGCCGACGCCAAGGCGCTCGGCCGGGTGGCCGCGGTGGTCCAGGGCTGGGCGCAGAGCAGCATCGGGCGCAAGCTCAAGGTGCTGGGGCATAAGGAGGTGCCGGGCCAGGCCACCGCCTGCCCCGGACGCAACCTGCTGGTGGAGGTCCATCGCATCGCGACCCTGCCGGATCCGGGGACGCCCACCGGCCCCGACGCCCCGCGCCTGCTGGCCGAATCCGCCGCCCGCCAGACCCTGCCCCTCAACCGCCAGGCGGCGCTGCTCAAGCGCATCATCGCCGACGGCTTCCTGCCCACCTCGCCGGAGTTCCCCTTCGACAGCTTCATCGCCCAGCGCGCCGAGCGCCTGAACGACGGCAAGGTGCGCGTGTATTACGTCAAGGCTGGGGACTTCGGGAACGTGAAGTTCGTGGAGAGGTAGGGGCGGGCTAATCCCCCATGACCGTCACCGCCAGCGCCCGCCCGAACACCCGCTCGAAGACCCGCTCCTGCCCTTCCAGCCCCCAGCGTTCCAGCTGGCAGCCTTCCGGGCCGCTGGGCCTGAGCGTCAGGAGCACCGCCGTCCCCGGACCAGCCGCCAGGCTCGCCGCCGCCACCCGTCCGGCATGGCTGCGGTCCATGCGCTCGGCGAGGCGCAAGAGGATGGCCGCCTGCGCCACCAGCAGCTGGTCACCCGCGTCCAAGGCAGCGATCACGGGCTGTTCCACCGCCGGGAAGCCGCGGCTGTGGAACCGCGCCAGTGCGGCGACGATGGCCGTCTCCCGTTGGTTGAACCCCAAGAGGTCGGCGTTGGCGATGAGGTAGTGGCTGTGGTTCTGGTGCCGGCTGTAGGATAGGAAGACTCCGACATCGTGGAGCATGGCCGCATGCTCCAGCAACTCGCGGGCATGGTCGTCCAACCTATGCAGCCCCAGGTCACGCGCCTGGTCAAAGAGACCCACGGCCAGCCGGGCCACCTGCCGGTGATGCCGTTCGTCGAAACGGCAGGCGCGGCCCAGCTCCAGCACCGAACGCTCGCGCACCGGCAACTGGCCGTAGGCCTCACCCTCTTCCTGCATCGCCGCGTCGGCGATCAGGCCGTCGCGCAGCCCGCGGTCCGACACCTGGAAGCCGCTCTGTCCCGCCAGCTCCAGGACCGTCTCCAGGATGGCCGCGCCGGCGACGATGATGTCCGCTCGCGCCGCGTTCAAGCCCGGTACCTGGCGCCGCTGCTCCACGCTCAGGCCGCGCAGCTGGACGATGACCCGCCGCAAGGCATCCAGGCTGATCCTGTCGCTTCGATCCAAGGGCCGCCCCAGCTCCAGCCGCGCGGCGATGTCGGCCAGGGTCTCGCTCGTGCCCGAGCTACCCACCACCAGCTCTGGGCCCAAGGCGCGCACCTCGCTCATGGCGCGCACTGCCGCTCCCGCCACGTGATGCTTGATCAGGGCGTAGCGTTCGTTCGTCACCGGACCCGTCTCATCCGGCCGGAAGAACAGGCCCGTCAGGCGGATGGCGCCCAGCTTCAGCGACTCCAGGTACAGGGCCTCGCGTTGGTTGCCGACGATCAGCTCCGTGCTGCCCCCGCCGATGTCGATGAACAGGGCCCGCCGATGGCCCAGGTTCACTCCCTTGGCCACCCCCATGTAGATCAGCCGCGCTTCCTCCCGGCCGCTGACCACCTCCACATCCAGATCCGCTTCCCGGCGCAGCAGGGCCAGGAACTCGGCCTGGTTGGCCGCGTCCCGCGTGGCGGAGGTGGCGATGGCCGTGATGCTCGCCGCCTGCTTGCCCCGCGCCATCTCGGCGAACTCGCGGCAGACCGCGGCCGCCCGCTGCATCGCCTCCGGCTGCAGCAGACCATCCGTCCCCTGGCCTTCGCCCAGGCGCACGGTCTGTTTGCGCTGCGCCAGCACCGTCTGCGCCTGGCCCGGCTCGAAGCGCACCACCGACAGACGCACCGAGTTGGTGCCCAGGTCGATGAAGGCCCGGATGACGCCCTCGCGCGGCTCGGCGGCCGCGGCGGCTGTCGCGCCGACCGATCCTCGATCGCCGGTCATGCCCAGGCCTCGTGCAATCGGGCGCCGAAGTCCGCGGCCAGCACCGGCGCCAGCACCGCCCCTATCTCAGCCCGCACGGCCACTTCGACGGCCGCCAGGCCCGCCCGGTAGGCCGCGGCCATCTCGGCCGGCAACATCGCCGAAGCCGCCAGACCATCCGCGATCACGGTGTCCTGCAGGCGACCCAGCAGGTCTACCACCGCCTCCAGTTCCTTGAGCGCCTTGCGGCCGCCGGCCGAGAGCAGTCCCCTCAGGGGCCTGAGGCCGTCACGCAGCCCCTTCCCAGCGATGCGCAGGGCGTGTAGTTCCTCCACCGGCACGGCGGCCCCGTCCGTCAGGTCCCGATCGCCAAAGGCCGCCGCCAGCTTCAGCATGGCCTCCAGTCGCGCCGCCACCAGGGACGGCGCCGCTTCGCGCAAGGTCCGCCGTTCGTTCTTGCGAACGGCCTCCCGGCCACCGTCCATGCCGCTCCAGCGCAGGAGTCGGGCCACAAGCCGCCGATGCTCACCATGGTTCAGGCGCACCAGCAAGCGGTCCAATGCCGCCGCCCGGGCCGCCTGCCAGATCTGACGCAGGGCCGCGGGGCCTTCTTCGTCGGCCTCCGCCGACGCCGCGGACCAGGCATCCAGCTGCAACAGCGCCACGTCAAGGTCCCGCACGGTACCCAGGTCGGCGCGCAGCAGCTTCAGCTCCCGCCAGCTGCGGCCCTGCCGCGCCGCCTTGGGCAGCGCCGGGGCGAAGAGGCGGATGATGCCGCCCAGCCGCCGAGCGGCCACGCGCATCTGGTGCACGGCGTCCTCGCCGCGCTCCAGGCGCACCCTGGCCTCGGTCAAGGCCATGGCCAGCAGCTGCTGCCGCAGGGCCAGGCAGGCGGCCTCGCCCAAGGGCTGCTCCGGCGCCAGGCCCTTGGCCCCCGGCAGGCCATCGGGCCGCTGCGCGGCGATGGCCGCCAGGGCCCGCTCAAGCTTGCTGACAGTGACCGGCTTCAGGTCCTTCCGCCGGACCAGGGCCTTGGTCAGCGCCCGCCAGGTCTTGGCGTCGGCCCCGAGTCGCTCCAGCTCCAACTCGCTCAGCGTGGTCACGGGCTGGCCCGATCCAGCCAGGCGGCCCCGGCGGCGTGGGGCGCGCACCCAGGCCTGGTCCAGGGCCAGCTCAGCCAGGGGCGGGACGGCGGAGGTTTCGGCCGCGGTCGTCGCTTCGTTCACTGCCGCCGCGCGAGCCGGATCGAGCGCATCGGCCACGGCGACCGCTCCATCCTCTGACGCCCTCACGACCAACCAACTGCGACGAAAGTGGCTGAGCCCGGCGATGGGCCGCAGGTCACGCGGCGAAGCCTCATCCCCAAGGGTTGCGTCCAGCGCCTCGCGCATGCCGGCCGGCCAGGTGGCCGGACTCAGGGTGGCATCCGCGGCCAAGGTGGCCTCCTGCTCGCTGCGGCGGTGCAGGGCACCGGCGGTCACCCGGCCCAGCCCCTTGAGGGTCAACTTGACCGCGCCGTCGGTCATCCGCAGCCGGCAGGCCAGGCCGCGGCGCAGCAGGCCCAAAGCCGGGGTATCCAGGTAGACATCCTCCGCCAGCCAGTCCCGGCCCGGGCCGAGGATGGTCCCCGCCGGCAGGGCCAAGGCCTCCGGCCAAGCGGCGCGCGCCTGGGCTGACAGGCGGTACTTCAGCTCCTCTTCTACCCCGGTCGCTTCAACCCCGGTGGCCGCCGCGCCGGAGGAGGCCGGACCAGCGATCGGTGCGGCGCCGGTCTCGGGAGCGTCGCTCATGAAGGATCCGGGGCCATGAACGGGTAGCGGTAGTCCCGCGGGGGCACGAAGGTCTCCTTGATGGCCCGCGCCGAGACCCAACGCACCAGGTTGAGGTAGCTGCCGGCCTTGTCGTTGGTGCCCGAGGCCCGCGCCCCGCCGAAGGGCTGCTGGCCCACCACCGCGCCGGTGGGCTTGTCGTTGATGTAGAAGTTGCCCGCGGCGTTCTCCAGAACCCGGGCCATGGCCACGATGGCCGCCCGGTCCTGCGCGAAGATGGCCCCGGTCAGGGCGTAGGGCGAGCTGGAATCCACCAGGGCCATCGTCTCCGAAAGGCGCGCATCCTCGTAGACATGCACCGTGAGCACCGGCCCGAAGATCTCCTCGCACATGCTGCGGTAGCGCGCGTCCTCGGCCAGGATGACCGTGGGCTGGATGAACCATCCCTTGCTGGCATCGGCCCGGCCACCGGCGATGACCTTGGCCGCGCCCGCCTGCCGCGCGTGTTCGATGTAACCGCTGATCTTCTCAAAGGCGGGCTTGTCGATGACGGCGTTGACGAAGTTGCCGAAGTCCTCCACCGAACCCATGCGGATGTCGGCCAGCATGGCCTGCACCCGCGCTTCGACCGCCGGCCACAAGCTGCGGGGGATGTAGGCCCGGCTGGCCGCCGAGCATTTCTGCCCCTGGTACTCGAAAGCCCCGCGCACCAGGGCCACCGCCAGAGCGTCCACGTCCGCCGACGGATGGGCCAGCACGAAGTCCTTGCCGCCGGTCTCACCGACGATGCGCGGGTAGCCCCGGTAATGACCCAGGTTGCCGGCCATGACCTGCCACATGTGCTGGAAGGTCGCGGTGGAGCCGGTGAAGTGCAGCCCGGCCAGATGCTCGCTGGCGAAGACCGGATCGCCGATGGCCGCGCCCGAGCCCGGCAGGAAGTTGATGACCCCGGCCGGCAGTCCGGCCTCCTCGAGCAGCTTGTAGATGAGGAAGCTGGACAGGACGGCGGTGGAGGCCGGCTTCCAGATGGCCACGTTGCCCATGATGACGGGCGCCGTGGGCAGGTTGCCGGAGATGCTGGTGAAGTTGAAGGGCGGCACGGCGAAGACGAAGCCCTCCAGCGGTCGGTAGCTCACCTGGTTCCAGTTGCCGGGCGGCGACAGGGGCTGGTCCTGGTAGATCTGCGCCGCGTAATGGACGTTGAAGCGGAAGAAGTCGATGAGCTCGCAGGCGGCGTCGATCTCCGACTGAAAGGCGTTCTTGCTTTGACCCAACATGGTGGCGGCATTGATGGTGTCCCGCCAGGGTCCGGCCAGCAGGTCAGCGGCCTTCAGGAAGACCGCCGCCCGCGCCTCCCAGGGCATTCGCGCCCATTCCTCCCGCGCCGCCAGACAGCTGTCGATGGCCGCCGCAGCCTCCGGGGCCCCGCCTTTGTGGAACTGCCCGAGCTTCAGGGCGGTCTCGTGCGGTGCCCGGATCTCACTGATCTGACCCGTGCGAACCTCGCGCCCGCCGATGACCAGCGGGACATCGAACGCTTCGTCGCGCATGGCGGCCAGCCGCCGCCTGAGGCTGGCCCGCTCCGGCGAACCGGGGACGTAACCCAGAATGGGCTCGTTGCGCGGCGCGGGGATCTTGACGATGGCGTTATCCATGGTAATGGGTCCTTGACGGGCTGAACGGTCTACGGCCGCTGAGCATACCGCAGAGAAGACCGCCCTGCAACGACACTGGGGAGGTGGATGCGGAAGGGCGCGGGCGGCGCTGCGCTGGGCGTTGCGACCGTCGGCGGCGGGGCCGTCACCTCCGGCGTGGGCGGTTCACCCGTCGGAGCCACGGTCGGTTCGCTCGTCGCCGGCGCGGCCGTCGGCGCCACGGGCGGCGGCGGGAGCAAGCCGGAGGCGGCCAGCGCATCACGCCAACGACGGCCATGCAAGACCAATCCGGCGGCGCCGAAGTGGATGCCGTCGAAGCGCCATTCGGGGCCGATGAGGTCGTCGGTGCCGGGTCCGGCGTGGACATCGGGCACCGTGGACACCACCTGCCGCTGGGCGGCGATCACGGCGTCGCGCGGCGGCTGGGCCAGGTTGGGGGCGAAGGAGACCTCCGCCACCAACCAGGGCACCGCTCCGCCGGCGTCGGCGCGGGACTGCTCGATGATGCGGGTCAGGTCCGCCGCGTAGGCCGCCGTCGTGGTGCCGCCGACCGCATCGCTCTCCCCTTGGTGCCAGAGGACGGCGCGGAAACCGCCGGCTCCGCCCAGGTCGGCCATGGCCTGTTTGAGGCGCGGATAGAGCTGGCGCTCGGGCAGCCACTGCCCCACCGCGGTGCCGCCCCAACCCACGGAGGCGATGCCGATGGGCAGGTCCAGCTCGGCCGCCAAGGCGTCGCCCATGGCTGGCCAGGGCGAGCCGCCGCTGCCGGTGGCCAACGGCTGGGGGTCCAGGCCCAGCCGCCAGCCGGCGCCGGTGCTTCCCGGCGTGCTGCCCGGCGTGCTGCCCGGCGGCATCCAGGCGGAAACCCGCTCGTCCTGGGGACGCTGGGGAGGCATGCCATGGTTGGCGCTGTTGGACTGGCCCGCGGTGATGAAGACCTCTCCGACGCCGACAGGCGCCACCCGTCCTTCCAGCAGGCGATCCGGCTGGGCAACGCCCGACGCCCGCGACTCCACCCGCCACCAGCCGGCCGGGAGGACCAACCGGCCCTCGAAGCGGCCCCCGTCCGGCGTCGCGTCGAGCAGCCGCCAGTCGATGACCCGCCCCGGGGGCCGCAGCGCGACGGCCCGGGCCTCCACCGGTCCCACCGCCTCGCCGAAGTCACCGGCCACCGGCACCTCGGCCCGGTCCTGGGCATCGCGCTGCCGGACGCTGTGGGGCTGGGGCTCGCTGAGCACGTGGTCGGCGGGCGAGGCCTGGCTGCGGACGTAGACCTCCAGCCGGCGGCCGGCCCAAGCGGCGGCGTTGGCGGCGAAGGTCCAGTCCGGCTGGCCGGTCGGCTGGGAGCCGATGCCGATGTCGGCGGCGGCGCCGGCAGCCTGGCCCCAATGGTTGTAGGCCAGGAGGGTCCTGCCGCCCGCGCTGTCGTGGATCTGGAAGCTGCCGTAGTTGCCGCCGCCGGTCGGGGCGTCACCCCAGTCGTAGACGCCGTCATCAGCGCCAGGCGCACCGGCGACGTTGCTGGTGCTGTAGTCCGAGGGCCACAGCTCCAGCCAACCGCCGGGCATGCCCTGCGCGTTCGGCAGTCCGGGCAGGTTGCTGACAACGGTCATGTCCTTGACCGCCCCCTGGAACACCGCGCCGCTGGCCGCCGTGGGCAGCCCCACCTGGCTGAGGTCGTCGCTGAAGGCCGCCATCGACACCCATAGCTCCTGATCGGCGCCGGCGGCCGCATCCAATCGCAGGCGATAGGCCACCCGGTCGAAGGGCCCGTCCAGTGCCGCGCGGCGGTCCGTCTGGTAGGGCGCTCCCGAGGCGTTGAAGTCCGCGCTGATGGGGATGTCCAGCGCGTAGAGCAGGCTGTAGCCGGGCTCGGGCAGGTCATCCTGAGCGCGAGCGGCGGGGCGCCAGAACGCGCCGCCGCTGAGCAGACAGAGGAACACCATGAGGGGCATGCGGCGAATGGCGCTGGACATGACGTGGCTCCGCGAGAGGACCGACGGCGAGTAGCAGGTCGATTGTACCGAAACGAAGCCCCCGGGGGAGCCACGGCGGGCTGAGCGGACACGGGCTGTCGGGCGCGCGAAGCGGATCGACGATCGCGGCTCGGGTCCATCGCCCTGCGGCGGATCCGACTTTTCACTTCGGGCTTACGTTTCGGCGCTCCGGGACGTTATAGTAGTGGTGCGTTCGCGTGCGCGGGGTCTGTATGCCCGTAGTTCGGGCAGTGCAGGCTTCCGCAACGGCCCAACGGACCACCGCCAGTCCCGCCACTCGCCGCCGCCCGCCCCCACGTCGCGGCCGTCGAGTCGGACGTATTGATAGCCGCCGCGCCGACGACCGTCGCCAATGAGGGGATTCCTTTCGATGAGCCATCGACCCACTGTCCTGCCCCGCGCGATCCGGCGCGGCTGCGCCTGGGCCTGCCTGGCCCTGACCGTTTGCTTGAACCTGCGCGGGGCCGCGCCCGCCCATGCCCAGGGGGCCCTCCCGGAGGGCTACCGCCAGATCGGTTATTGGACCAACCGACCGCCAAAGGCCGAGGTACCGGTCTTCGAGCGCCCGGCCGGCGTCGATGTGGCCACGGATGACACCATCTACGTGGTCGACCGTTCGTCCAACCTCATCTACCACCTGGACAACCGCGGTCGCACGCTGGCGAGCGTCGGCGATCCGCAGATCGGCGCACTCAAGGACGTGGCGGTCAGCGCGCAGCGGGTGTATGTGCTGGGCACCACGGGCGGCGCCATGTACAGTCGGGACCTCAAGAACCGCACGGTCTGGGGCGTCACCGGCGAGGGGCTGACCTTTGATGCCGTCCGCAACCAGGCTTTGGTGACCCGCGTGGTGTCGGGCGAGGCCCGCATCCAGGTGTACGACGCCAGCGGCATCAGCCTGGGCAGCTGGCGGGACGAGAACTTCTCCATCGGCACCGCCTTCGATCTGGACGTCGGCCCGGACGGCCGCATCTACATGGCCGGTGACGGGTCCATCTATGTCTTCACCGTCGGCGGTGCATCGGGGGTCACGGCCTCGGCGCTGCTGCGCATGCCGCGCAACCTGGAAGGCGCGGCCGAACTGCGCTCGGTGGCCGTGGACGGCAGCGGGCGGGTCTTCACCGCGGTCACCAGCACGGCGGGTTACTACCTGGGCTGGGACAACGCGGGCAAGCTGCTCGCCGGCGCGCCCCTGCAGACCAGCGGTCTGGCGGGCGCCGCCAGCCTGGCGGCCGGCCCCGGTGCGGGCATGGTCTTCAGCGTGAACCAGGGCAGCGGCTACAAGGGCTTGTCCTACCAGGCCGACCGTGTGGACTTCAAGACCGAGCCCCTGCGTTGGGGCGGCAGCGCGGATGCCACCTTGGGGCTGCTTCAGTCCCCTCGCCGCCTGGCGGTGGGCAGCGGCGAGGACGCCTTCATCCTGGACCAGCGCAGCCGCAGCCAGCTCTGGACACCGGCGGGCGAGGCGCGCCAGCAATGGACCTATTCGGATGATGACTACCCCGGCGATGTGGGGGGCGGCGGACCGTTCCCCTGCCGGATCACGGGCCTGAAGGTGGCCTGCCATGACCCCGCCGGCGACTGGACGGTCAAGATCCCGGACAGCGGCTGGCTGACCGCGGTGGACGGCGACGCCACCCGGGTGGCGGCCTTGGATCTGGCGGACCAGAAGGTGTGGGTCTACAACCGGGCCGGTCAGGCGCAGGCCAACTGGGCCCTGGAGCCCGCGGGCAGCTTCGTCTCCATCGGCGATCTGGCCATGGAGGCCGGTCGCGTCTATCTGGCGGATCAGACCAACCTGCGCATCGACGTGCGCAACGCCGCTGACGGCGCCCGCCTGGCGCAGATCCCCATGCCCGCGGGGCCGATGAAGCTGGATGTGTCGGCGGGCATGGTCTATGTCCTGGCCAAGGACAACCGGGTGTGGAAGTACGTCGCGGCGGATGGCAGCCTGCGCGCCGTCTTCAATCTGGACGGGGTGACGGCCCCCAACGACCTGGCGGCCGCGCCCTTCGGCCGGGTCTACATCGCCGACCCGCTGCGCGACCAGATCCTGCTCTACGAGCCCGGCGGCACGCCGATGGCCGCGCCACCGGTGGAGGGCGTCGGCTGCAAGGTCCTGCTGGGCAAGACGGCGGCGCCGGATCCGGTGGAGCGCTTCCAACTGGCCACGGTGCAGCTGCGGGTCAGCGGCGCCTGCCCCCTGGGCGACGGACGCCTGGATGTGGTGTTGATCATCGACGAGTCCGGTTCGATGTCCGGCTCCACCATCGCCGCGGCGCAGAATGCGGCCCTGGCCTTCCTGGGCGAGCTGAACCCCAAGGGTGTCCAGATCTCCGTGGTCTCCTTCGACACGTCGGCGACCGTGCTCCAGCCCCTGACCAACGACCTGCGCGGCGTGGTGCGCGCGGTGGGACGGCTCAGCGCCGGCGGGCAGACCAACTACGTGGACGCCCTGGAGAAGGGCCGCCAGGAGCTGGTCGGCCCCGCGAGCCGGCCAGGCGTGCCGCGGGTGGCGGTGATGATGACCGATGGCAAGCCCACCTCCACCGATGGGCTGGACGACGCGGCGGCCGCGCTCAAGGCCACCGGCGCCACCGTCTACACCATCGGTCTGGGCACGACGATCAACGACGACATCCTGAAGAACACCGTGTCCTCCCGGCGGGACCTGTACTACGCGGCGCCCACCGACGCCCAGTTGGCCCTGGTGTACCGCAACATCGCCCGCAGCCTGAGCGCGGCGCGTCTGCTGGCGGGCGGCACGGTGGTGGACGAGCTGCCGGCCGACATGCGCTACGAACCGGGCTCGGCCTTCCCGCCGCCGGACACGATCCAGGGTCGCACGCTCACCTGGACCCTGGGTGAGGTGCCGGCCAGCGGGCGCACCCTCAGCTACAAGGTGCGACCGCAACGTGAAGGGCGCCATCCCACGAATGTCCAGGCCTCCCTGACCTACCAGGACGCGGCGGGCGAGTCGGGGCAGGCGGTCTTCCCCATCCCCGAGATCACCGTCCTGCGCGCGCGCAACCTCCTGCTGCCGGTCGTCTACCGCAACAGCTGCAAGCAGCAGCGGGCGGACATCGTGCTGGCCATCGACACCTCGGGCAGCATGCTGGAGGCCTCCCAGTCGGGCAGCAGCCAGACAAAACTGCAGGCGGCCATCGCCGCGGGCCAGTCCTTCCTCAACAACATGAGCTTCCCGGAGGATCAGGCCGCGGTGGTTTCCTTCAACGAGACGGCCCGCGTGGTGGTGCCGCTCTCCAGTTCCCGCGCGGCCCTGAGCTTCGCCTTGAACGGCCTGACGACGAAGACTGGTACGCGCATCGACCGCGGCATCGAGACCAGCATGGCCGAACTGCTCAGCGGTCGGACCCGGAAGGGTCACAAGCCGGTCATCATCCTGCTGACGGATGGCCGTCCCACCGCCGGCACCGAAGCCGAAGCCCTGAAGGATGCCGCCTCGGCGCGCGGCATGGGCTTCAGCGTCTTCACCATCGGCTTGGGGCCGGACCTGGACAAGGTCCTGCTGACGCAGATCGCGGGCAAGGCCGGGCAGGCCTTCTTCGCCCCCGACGGCTCGGCCTTGAAGCGGATCTACGACCAGGTGGCGGGCAAGGCCTTGTGCGACTGATGTTCGTCGGGGCGAGGACGGACTTCCGCCCTCGCCCCGGCGCCGGCCCATGTGCATCCGCCCCCGAGATCAAACACCGCCATGTCTCCCCAGCCCGCGCCTGACCGCACCATCCTCCGCATCGAACCGGAGGACACGTATGCTCTGCGCCATCGGACGCTGCGGCCAGAGCAACCGCGTGAGGCCTGCCACTTTCCGGGCGACGCGTCTGAGGGCGCCTTTCACCTGGGCTCGTTCGATGGCGGCATTCTGGTCGCCGTCGCTAGCTTCAACCCCGAAGCGGCGCCGGCCTGCTTGGACGGGCTTGTCGAAAGCCTGGAGACCGGTAGCCTGAACCAGGGTGGGGTCTGGCGCCTGCGGGGCATGGCCACGGCGCCCGAATCGCGCGGCCAGGGCCATGGGTCGGCGCTGCTGCGCGCGGGGTTCGCCGAGCTGGAGCAGCGCGGCGGTCGGCTGCTATGGTGCAACGCCCGCCTGAGCGCGGCGGACTTCTACCTGGGGCTCGGCCTGGCACGGGCCGGCGAGGACTTCGAGATCCCGGGGATCGGGGGGCATGTCGTGATGTGGTGCGCGCTGGCCTCGTTCTGACACGCCGGCCCAGCGACAACGGCCGGCTGGAGCGAGTAGCAGCGCCACTGCTCCAGTCGGCCGTCGCCCGCGATGGCGGATCCGGATCCGCGACCCGCAACCCGCGCGATCCCACATCAATCCTTGCCCTCGTCGCCCTCCATCGGCACCTGCATCGCTTGCGAAGGCACAATCTCTGCTTCGGTAGACGGCGACCGGAGCGGTGCGGATGCACCTACCGGGACGCTGACGGCGCCATCCGCAGCATTCGTGTTCTCCAGCGACGTGCCGGTCAACCGGTAGATCAGTACCAGACCTAGACCCACCGCCAGCGGGATGAAGCCGAGCAGCATCCAGGGCCCGAAGCCCAAGGGCGTGCCGGCATTGACCATCCAGCCGATGGGATACATGCCGCAGGACAGGGCGATCCCCAGCGCCGTCAAGATGATGCCCCAACGCAGAGACGAGTTGCCGTTGCCATTGCCGCGCGGTGCGTCCAACGGACGGACCAGGCCCCGCTCGGCAAGAAACAAGGTTTCGCGGTGGCGCAGGTAGCGCAAGAAGCCGTAGAGGACGAAGGGGGTCGCTACGATCAGGAAGGCCATGACCATGGCCAGGAATTCATCGGCTTGCATCGGTTCTACTCCTTGGGGTTGGGTAGCGTGGTGGGTCGGATGTCCGTTGAGGTGCTCGGGATGCGTCCGCATCCCAAGCGGAGATCGTCAGATCGGGTGGCGTCATCGGTCGGCCGGCCCGCTCGTGGACGGCGGAGTCGGCGACGATCAGCGCGCGCCGGCGGGCAACCGGTTCAGGCGGATGTCGCCGAAGCGTCCGCTGATGTCCAGGCGCCCCTTGCCGGCGTTCAGCCGGCCGGTCATCGTCCGGCCCAACCGGCCCTCCTGGCCGGCCTGTTCGCTGAGGGGGAAGTCGGAGTCGATGTCACCGGCACGGCTCTCCAGGCGCACGGCGAGGTCGGCATCGGCCGGCAGGCCGACGCTGATGTCGCCCGATTGCTCGCTGGTCACGGTCATGGTGGCTCCCAGAACGTCAGTCAGGTCGATGCCGCCCATGCCGCCCTTGACCTCCAGCCCCTTGACAATGCGGCCGTCCGACCAATCGAGATCGCCACTGCCTAGCTCCACCAGGGCGGACGCCGCCCGAATGCCATCCAGATGCAGGCCGCCGAAGCGGCCCTTCAGGCTGAGGCGTCCGGTGGCCTGAACGGCGCTCAGGCTGGTGCCGCCGCTCTGGCTTTCCACGGTCAGGTCTCCGGCCGTCACCTCCTTCACGTCGATGTCGCCGAAGCGGTTCTCGACGACCACCGCGGCGGTCCCCGCCTGCACCCGCTCCACGCGAAGATCGCCGCTCTCTGTTCGCACCGTGAGGCCTCCGCGGACGTCCGCCACGTGCACGGGACCGAAGCGGCTCTTGAGGGTCACCATTCCGCCGTCCGCGCCGACTTCGGCGATGTCGACACTGCCGGCGGTGATCTCGGCCGCCAGCGCGCCCCGCATCCGGCGCATCCTCAGGTCACCGAACTGCGAGTGAATGGTGGCGGCGCCACTGAGGCCTTCCATGTCCAGGTCACCGGCCGTGAGGCTCAGGTCCACCTCGGTGGCGACGGGCAGGGTGATGTCGTAGTCGATCCTGTCGCTCTGATTGGGTCCGAAATGGAAGCCTCCCTGCTGTGTCTGCTGCGGCGGGCCAACCAGCTTGAGCACGTCCCCCTCTCGCCGGACCTCGACCCTAAGGGCCGCCGCCGCAGCCTCGGCCTCCGGCCGGCTGTTGCGCTCGGCGTGCTTGCTCAGCCGCACACGCAGCTCGTTCCCGTCGCCCCCGTGTAGCGTCACGTCGCCAAAGCGGGCGTCCAGCACCAGTTTCCTGGGCTGGAAGTCGGGGACCTTGAGGGTCTCGGTCACCGTCGCCGCCTCCCCCGATCCGACAGCGATCTTCAGATCGCTCAGGTTCCAGCCCACCTCTGACAGCGCCCGGGCCACGCCCCAGCCCATGAACAAGGACAGCCCGCAGAACATCAGAAAGCCCAGGGCCACCACCAGGGTGACCAGTTTTCTCGTCCCTCGCATGCCAAGCTCCTTCGCAGATCCCGACCCGGCGTCGGGCGTGTTCAGGAAGATTGGACTGGGCTCGATGAGGGAAGGTTTCAGCTTGAAACCTGATAGCTCCCGGTGGCTTGAAACCTATGCTCGCGCCAACCGGTCCAAAGCCATGAACCGTGTACACTCTCCAGCCACCCACCATGACCCTCAACACAGCGGCAGAGGAAGCGACCTTGATCCGCGCCGCGCAGGACGGGGACCTCAGGGCCTTCGAGCGCCTGATGCATTCCCATGCCCCGGCGCTGTATACCCTGGCCCTGCGCAGCCTCGGCGACGCGCACGAGGCCGAGAACCTGGTTCAGGAAGCCATGCTGCGGGCATGGAACAGCCTGGAGGGCTTCCGCACCGAGGCCCGCCTGGGCACCTGGCTCTACCGCATCGTCATCAACCTCTGCTACAACCGCCTGCCGCAACTGCGGCGTCTACCCGAGGGTCTGGACGAGGCGTGGGCCGCGACGCTGCCCCAGGCCGCGTCCGGACCCGAGGCCCTGTTGACCGACGGCGATTTGCGGCAGTCGCTCCATGACGCCATCGCCGCCCTGCCCGCGCAGCAGCGCCTCCTGATCACCTTGCGCCATCTGGAGGACCTGCGCTACGATGAGATCGCTGAGCTCACCGGCCTGCCTTTGGGGACCGTCAAGACGGGCATCCATCGTGGTCGACAGCAGCTCCGCAACGCCCTGGCCGGCGCCGGACTGGCCTGAAGGATCGATCCATGACCCTCCCCATGCGAGACCCAGTCCCATACGCCGGAGACGACGCGGCTTCGACGCCCACACTGCCCCTGGAAGCGCTGCCGGAGGGTCTGGTCGCCCGCGCCATGGCGCGCATCGCCGCCGACGCGCAGGCCGGGCGCGCGCGCGCGGTGCGGCAGCCCATGGATGCCCGAGGCCCGGCGATGCGTCCGCAACGCTTCCCGCTGCCGCACATCGCCCTGCCCTTCCTGCCGACCGTCCTGACCCTGGCCGCCTTCGCCTTGGTGGCCGCCGGCGGCTTCGCCGCAGTCTGGGTCTGGCGCAGCCACGACCCGCTCCAACAGGCGGAGTTCCTGCTGAACCTGCGCCAAGGGCTGCTGGACCTGCGCATGGCCTTGCGTCTGGAACCCTGGCTGATCATGACCATCGCCCTGGGGCTGTCTGGAATGGGATTCTCCGCGGCCGCGCTGGCCGATCGCAACACCTCAGGCCTGCGGCCCGTCGGCCGCCGCGCCTGATGCCACCAGGAGCGAACATGCCCCCGCCGCGCCCTGCCGACGACGCCGGATACCTGGAAGCCGCCGCGCGCATCATCTTCATGGGCGGCCTCAACCGTCGGGTGGTGGACAACAAGTGGCCCGGCTTCCGCCTGGCCTTCAGCGGCTTCGACCCCGATACGGTGGCAGCCATGGGTCCCGATGACGTCGCGCGGCTGAGCCAGGACGACCGGGTCATCAAGTACGCGGCCAAGCTCGCGGCTGTCGTCCAGAACGCCCAGGCCATCCGGCGGCTGTCGCCACGGCAGGGCGGGTTCGGTGCCTACGTGGACGGTCTGCTGGCGGAGAAGGGTCTTGAAGGCGCCTGCAAGCAGCTCGCGGCGGACTTCAGCTACATCTCCCTGGAGGGCGCGCGCCATTGGCTGTACAGCACCGGCCGTGACGTCGGCGAGGTCACGGCCAAGATCCAGGCCAAGTACGCGCCCTTCGACAACTGAAAGGTCCGGCGACGCGGCAACGGCCGCGCCGCCATCTTCGCAACGGAGCCAAGCACAACCATGAACTTCGATCGCATCAGCATTCCCGCCCATGGCCAACGCATCGGCCTGGACGAAGCCACGGGTCGCCCCGTGGTCCCCGACCAGCCGGTCATCCCCTACATCCTCGGCGACGGCATCGGGGTGGACGTGACCCCGGCCATGATCCGCGTCATCGACGCCGCGGTGGCGAAGGCCTACGACGGCGCGCGCCGCATCGCGTGGGTGGAGCTGCCCGCCGGGGAGCGCAGCTTCCAGGCCACCGGCGAATGGCTGCCGCAGGTGACCCTGGACGCCTTCCAGCACTTTCGCGTGGGCATCAAGGGCCCCCTGACCACGCCTATCGGCGGCGGCATCCGCAGCCTGAACGTGGCCATCCGCCAGACCTTGGACCTCTACGCCAACGTGCGGCCGGTGTACTACATCCAAGGCCTGCCCAGCCCTGTGCGCCATCCGGAGCACATGGACATGATCCTCTTCCGCGAAGCGACGGAGGATGTGTATGCCGGCATCGAATGGCAGGCCGGCACGCCGGAAGCCGACAAGATCATCCGGTTCCTGCGCCAGGAGATGGGCGTGACGGCCATCGCGGAGGACGACGCGGCGGGCACCGGCATCGGCATCAAGCCCATCAGCCAGCGCAAGACGCGCCGCCTGGTGCGCAAGGCCATCGCCTACGCGGTGGCCAAGGGCAAGGCTTCGGTGACCCTGGTGCACAAGGGCAACATCATGAAGTTCACCGAGGGCGCCTTCCGCGACTGGGGCTACCAGGAAGCCCGTGAGAACTTCTCGGCCCAGACGGTGAGCGAGCAGGAGGTGGCGGCGCAGCACGGCGGCCAGGCGCCGGCGGGCAAGGTGGTCATCAACGACCGTATCGCCGACAACATGCTGCAGCAGATCCTCACCCGCACCACGGACTACCAGGTGCTGGCCCTGCCCAACCTCAACGGCGACTACCTGTCGGATGCCGCGGCGGCACAGGTGGGCGGCCTGGGCATCGCCCATGGCGGCAACATCGGCGACGAGGTGGCGGTCTTCGAAGCCGTGCATGGCACGGCCCCCAAGTATGCCGGGCTCGACAAGGCCAACCCTTCGGCCCTCCTGCTCTCCGGCGTGATGATGCTGGACCACATGGACTGGGACGACGCCGCCCTCCTGATCCGCCAGGCCATCGGGCGGGCGATCACCGACAAGATGGTCACCTACGACCTGGCCCGGCAGCTGGAAGGGGCCACCGAGTTGAGCTGCTCGGCCTTTGCCCAGGCGGTCATCGACCGGCTCTGAGCGCGGTCACGCCCCCGCGAACCCCTCGTCCGCATCCACAGGACGAGGGGGACATGGCCGGCTGCGAGCGGGCCGTGGATGGCCCGCGATCACGAGATGAAGACCCAACCCTCAGGGGACCGCAACCAGGGAGCAAGTACCATGAACGCACCTTTTCACGTGACCGTCACCGGCGCGGCCGGCAACATCGGCTACGCCCTTCTCTTCCGCATCGCGCGCGGCGATCTCTTCGGCCCGGAGCAACCGGTGCACCTGCGCTTGCTGGAGATCACGCCGGCCCTAGGCGCCCTCGAGGGGGTGGCCATGGAGTTGGACGACTGCGCCTTCCCACTGCTCTCGGGCATGACCTTGACCGATGACCCCTCCGTGGCCTTCGACGGCGCCAACTGGGGGCTGTTGGTGGGCGCCCGGCCGCGCGGCCCCGGCATGGAGCGCAAGGATCTGTTGGGCGCCAACGGGGCCATCTTCACCGTTCAGGGCAAGGCCTTGAACGCCAAGGCGGCCAGCGACATCCGCGTGGTGGTGGTGGGCAACCCGGCCAACACCAACGCGATGATCGCCATGAACGCGGCACCCGACATCCCCCGCGAACGCTTCTCGGCGATGATGCGCCTGGACCACAACCGCGCCCGCACGCAACTGGCGGCCAAGGCCGGCGTGCCGGTGACGGAGGTCACGCAGGTGACCATCTGGGGCAACCATTCGGCCACGCAGTACCCGGACGCCTACCACGCCCGCATCGGAGGGCGCCCGGCGTCCGAGGTCATCGGCGACGAGGCCTGGATCAAGGAGACCTTCATCCCCCTGGTCCAGCAACGCGGCGCGGCGGTCATCAAGGCCCGCGGCCAATCCAGCGCGGCCTCGGCGGCCAACGCCTGTATCAACCACGTCCAGAGCTGGCACCACGGCACGCCTGCCGGCGACTGGGTGAGCATGGCCATTCCGTCCACCGGCGACTACGGATCACCCGAGGGCGTGATCTTCGGCTATCCGGTGACCATCCAGGACGGCGTCTGCCAGGTGGTTCCGGGCCTCGCGCTCTCCGACTTCGATCGCGCCCGTATCCAGGCTACCGGCCAGGAACTGCTCGAGGAGCAGGCGGCGGTACGGGAGTTGGGTATCATCTAGCCCGGTCCGCCAAGGCGCCATGCGAACGCGGCGGGTCGGGCCGCGGAGGTCCCCTCATGTTGCGACGCGCCATCCTGACAACGACCTGGTTCTGGATGCTTTGTGGCGGCATCCGGCTGGACGCCGCCGCCAACGGTCCCGAGTCCAGAGGATGGTCGCCGTTGCAGGCGGCCACACCCGACCCGTCGCCGCCCCCTCCGGCCGCAGGCGTTCCGACGGCGCTCCCGCCGCCGGAACGCCTGGGTGGCGATGGGCGCCGATGGGCCTTGTACGCCGACGCCACATCGATCAACGGCATGGCCTGGGCCTCGCATTGGCGCGGTGGCGAGTTCTGGGCCGCGACCGATGGCGGTGCCCTCAGGCTCGACGACGTGGGCAACCGACTCCGGGAACTGACCAGCTTCGATGGTCTGCCTTCGAACCGCGTGCTCTCGGTAGCCTTGGATGGGGACGGAACATCGGTATGGTTCGGAACGGCACATGGGCTCGCGCGCCTGGACCCTGATGGCCGTTGGCTCCACCTGCTGGGCGACTCCGATCAGGGCCGGGCGGTGGACCGACTGGTCGCCGATCCGCGGCGCGGCGACCTGTGGATCCATGCGCCCGAAGGCCTCTTTCATTGGACCAAGGCCCAGACCATGGAGGACCTCACCGCGCTGCGTGGTCGCTGGTACGACGAGGTGGCGGGGATGGTCCTGGACGAGGTGGACGGCGATCTCTGGCTTGCAGGACCGCAGTCGCTCACCCGTCGGGCGGCCGATGGGTCCTGGGCCCGGTTCACCGCACCCGAACTCGGCCTGATGCTCGCAGGCGGCGTCATCACCTGCCTGGCGATCAGCCCTGACAGACGGCTTTGGTTGGGGACGAGCACTGGACAGGTCTGGCAAGGCAGCGTCACCAGCGGCTTCGTTCAAGCGCCGGTCACCCATGACTGGGGCCTGGAACCTGACCTGGCCACGACCATCGAGACGCTGGCCGTCGATGAAACCGGCCAGGACATCTGGTTCGCGGGATCGGGACGCTTCGCCCATGCGGACTTGCTGGACCCAACAAAGTCGGCATCGATCGACGGACGGACCGTCAACGGCCGACGAAGCACAGTCCGGGCCATCCTGCCCGTCCCTGACAGCGAATCGGCGCATATGGGCACCGCGGTCGGCTTTCTGACCGCCAGCCCAAGGGTCGGCGGCGCGCTGGTGCATATCCATGCCGGCGAACCCGTCGAATGGGAGGCGCCTACTGCAGCCCTGGCCTACGAGCCAACGACCGGCGCGGTATGGATCGCCTCGGCACATGGCCGCATCGCCCGCCGTGACAACGAAGGTCGATGGGTGACAGTCGCGGACGTCAATGCGGATGGATCGGGCCAACCGCCTTTCCTGCTGCGCGATATGGCCCTGGCTACACAGCAGGGGGAACTATGGCTTGCCACCTCGGACGGCGCGAAGGTTGTCCGGGGCTCGTCGGGCACCGTGGAGTCCGTGGACCTTGGCAGTCTGCTCCCGGCGACGGCTCCTGTGTGGTCCGTCGCCGCCGACACCGCTCGCGGGACGATCTGGCTGGGCACCGATGTCGGCGCCGTCCGCATCGGGGGCGACGGCCGGCACCGCGCCTTCACCCGAGGCGACGGGCTGCCGGACGGAAAGGTCCAGGTCATCGCGGTGGATGGGCGCGACGGCGCAGCCTGGCTCGGCACGCCCTCCGGACTGGCCCGCGTGGCGGCGGACGGCAGTGTCCGCGTCGTCCGCCGCGCCGACGGCCTGGTCGGCGACCAGGTGCTGGCCCTGGCCATGGACGCCGCGCGTGCCGAGCTATGGATCAGTACGGACAGGGGTGTGGATGTTCTGGACGGCCGCGGCGTCATCCGCCATATCCTGAGGGTCACGGGCGACCGTGATCGGGTGGACGCCATCGCCCTCGACCCCACTTCGGGAGAGCGCTGGCTGGGCACGTTCGGCCGGGGTCTCCTGCGCCAGACCGCCGCCGGCGCCTGGGATCGTTACGGTACCTTCGATGGTCTGCCGGATCCGAAGGTCCTCAGCCTCCTGGTCGCCGGCGATGAACTGTGGATCGCGACCAACGGTGGGCTGCTGCGCATGTTCGGAACGCCGAGCGACGCCGGCGTTCGACCGCCGACCGGAATGAGAATCAGCCTGCCGTGGCTGGGCACCCCGGCTCTTGAGTCGGAAAGCGGTTAGGGCCGCGCGCGCCCCTTCCGTCTCCAACGGCTGAGCAAGGCGCTGGCCTCCGGCGGCAGCGGTTCGCCACCGGGAGGCATGTGGATGTCCCAGGTCGCGCCCGGCCGTCTCCGTCGGAAGACCGATTGCGCGCGGCAAGTCAGGCGGCTATGCTGAGAGGCGGAAGGCTGCGCCCGACGTGCGGTTGCTCGATCACCTGGGAGGTACGCTCATGTCTCGACGAACCATTCGGCGGTTGACCGGTCCGGCCTGCCTGCTGGTCGTGACTGCCCTGTTGATCGTCGCGGCGCCCATCCGTGCCGACGAGAACCATTGGGATCTCATCCGCCCCGCCGGCATCCTGCCGCCGGGTCTGCGCTGGGCAGCGCAGGCCCATGACCCAGTGCGCAACCGCCTGATGTTCTTCGGCGGCTTCGACACCAGCGGCTCACAGGCCGGCGACCTCTACACCCTGGACCTGAGCGCCGACGCCTTCGTCAACCTGCGCCCGCGCGGCACCCTGCCGGCGTCACGGGAGCGGGCGGTCATGGCCTTCGACACAGCCGGTGATCGCGCCGTGCTCTTCGGTGGCTACAACGGCGGCAGCATCTACCTCGACGAAACCTGGTTCCTCGAGTTGAGCGACCCCCTGCGTGGCCCGGAATGGAAGAAGATGCCCTTCGCCGCCAGCAAGCCGGCCCCGCGCCTGGGCGCCTCCATGGTGCACCTGCCCGCGGCCGCCGGCGCCGGTCGCATGATCCTCTTCGGCGGCTGGGACGGCGTCAACCGCCGGGCCTACCAAGACGTCTGGGCGCTGTCCCTGGGGCGGGGCAAGGAAGCCTGGACCAAGCTCAGTCCGGCGGGGACAGCTCCGGCCGCCCGTGACGGTCATGTGGCCATCTTCGACGCGGCGCGCAGCCGCATGCTGGTCTACGGCGGCTGGAATCGCCAGCGCACCGACGTCACCCTGGACGACCTCTGGGAGCTGGACCTGCGCCCGGGCCAGGAACGCTGGACCGAACTCACACCGTCCAATCCCCGTCCGCCGGCCCAGGCCTGGATGTCCGGGGTGGTGGACGACTGCCCCGACACGCGCCGCCTGCTGCTGTTCGGCGGCTGGAACGGATTTTCCGACAGCGCCTTCACCTGGGCTCTGGCTCTGGATGGCGCCGCGGCCTGGACCCGTCTGGATCCCTCCGGCGCCAAGCCCCGCCCGCGCGACAGCCACGTGGCGGCCTACGATGCCAACGGTCGGCGGATGGCCATCTTCGGCGGCTGGGAGAACGAAGGCGATCTCATGCGCGACACCTGGGTTCTGGGCCTGGCGCCCTGCGGCGGTCCGGCGCCGACGACCGCCATCCCCACCTCGCCCACAGCGACGTCGACGATCACCCCCACGCCCCGCCCCGGTAGCCCCACCAGCGAGCCGACCCCCACGGTCGATCCGCGCCGGTCGCCCACGCCCGACCTGGTGGGGACCCGCGTGGCCCAGACGCTGACCGCCATCGCGCCCCGCCCTTCAGAAAGCCCCACGCCGGACCTGCGCACCGCCGTGGCCCTGACCTTGACCGCCCTGGCACCTAGCCCCACGCGCTCGTCGACCCCGGATCTGATGGGCACCATCGTGGCCGGCACGCGCACGGCCTTGGCGCCGACGACAACGCTGACGCCGAACCTGTTGCTCACCCGGATCGCCATGACCTTGACCGCCGTGGCGGCAACCCCCGTCGTGGCCGCGCGGGTGCACCTGCCGCTGCTCTCGCGCTGACCAAGGGACGGCGGTGCTTGCTCCGCGCCGCCGTGGACTATCATCAGCAAATGGAACAACTCCCTGGACTGGGTCTGCCCGTGGGCAGCCTGTGGTGCATCGGCCGCAACTACGCGGAGCATGCCCGCGAGTTGGGCAATGCGGTACCCCAGGCGCCGGTCGTCTTCCTCAAGCCGGCATCCAGCCTGGCGGGTGACGGCGCAACTGTCGCCTGGCCGGCAGACATCGGCGCCGTGCACCACGAGGTGGAGTTGGTCGTTGCCATCGGCCGCGGCGGCAGCGGGATCCCGCGCGAGACCGCCCTCGCCCATGTGGCCGGCTATGCCGTGGGCATCGACCTGACGGCGCGGGACCAGCAGGCCAAGGCCAAGGCCGCCGGCCTGCCCTGGACGGAAGCCAAGGGCCGCGACGGCTTCGCGCCGCTGTCCCGCTTCGTTCCGGCCGCCGCCGTGGCCGATCCCGCCGCGCTGACGCTGACGCTTCGGGTCGATGGTGCGCTGCGCCAGGAAGGCCGCGCCGCGGACATGCTCTGGGACATCCCGTCATTGATCGCCTATCTCTCGGAGCGCTTCACCTTGCGGCCGGGCGATGCCATCTTCACCGGCACGCCGCCGGGCGTTGGCCCGTTGTCACCGGGCAACCGGGTGGAGGCTGAACTGGGTCCAGGCCTGGCGCGCCTCACCCTGACCATCGCCCGCTGAACGAACATCGCCGCTGGCGGGAAGCCTTGGCCGCCGGCAAGGCGCCGCCGGTGACGCTCGACTGCCAGGCACCGCCGGTGATCCCGGCCGCCCCCACAAGAGACGACGCTCGAGATCTTGCAGCTGGACGACCTCAGGGCCCTGACGCCGGACGTCCCGCCTGCCTGACGGACCGGCCGCAGGGCAGCGCTGCCATACAAGGTTACGACGAAATAAATATTGGTGGTCCAACCCCTTGCAATTGATGGTGGCTTTATAGTAGAATAACCCCGGAAGTTATTCTTGTGTTATGGCTCTTGGTCATGGACTGCTGCAGGCCAGCCGGGGAATCGACTTCCACCCGTAGCGCGCCAGGCGATCGGTTACGGTCGCCACGCCGCCTTGTTGCCCGGAAGAATTCGGATTCCACCATGTCTCAGCACGCGAAGGACGCAAGCAGGATCCAGGCCCCGATCACCGAGCGGCAGCTTCGCCGGCTCATCGGTGGTCTGCTCCTGGGCGCCGCGGCGCTGAGTCTGAGCCGGCCGGTGGCTGCCGCGCCGCGCCTCGTGGTTGCGGTGTATCCGGACCAGGGCAGCTCAGCCACCGGAGCGGACGTCACGGCAGGGCGCGGCTTCTGCGCCTGCGACGGCCACTTCGATGCCGCCGACGCTCGCCTGGGTCAGGCCATGCCGCTGGCCGCGCTGACGGTCCGCCTGCTGGACGCCGAGGGCCGCGAAATGGCACGCGCCGCCACCGCGGCCCAGCCCAACGGTCGGCAGGTGGCCGTTCTCGGCTTGCCCGGCAAGCCTGACTGGCGCGCCGAGCTGCTGGACCTGCCGTCGGGCTGGCAGCGCTGTGCCGGCGCGCCGGACACCGCCGCGCCGGCCGCCGATCGAGGCGACCATCGCCTGGAGATCGGGCTGCGGCCGACCTGCGTAGAGGCCCAGGCACAGGGCTCCGCGGGATACAACTCAGGAATCAGCGCTCAGGCGGCCGACCAGCCTCGGTCCGCCGGAGCGTTTCATCGGCAAGTGACAGGCCACGTCTTCGTCGATCGGGATCTCGACGGTCTGTCAGATGCTGATGAGGTCGGTCTGGCGGGGGTGCGCGTCACGCTGGCGGAAGGCCGGCGCACGCACAGGACCCGTACCGCCTTGTCGGGACGCTTCGCCTTCCGCGGCGCCATCGCTGCGGGCTATGTCGTAGAGGTGCAGGTCCCGTCCGGCTACCGGGTCACCACGACCGACCGTTTTCAGCACGTTCCGCAGTCGGCCGTGCTCGGCACCACCATCGGCTTCGGCCTGATGGCGGTCGAGCGCGGATCGGCGAGCGCGCCGGCCCCCAAGGCCGCTTCGCTCTCCGTGTCGCCTGCGGCTCGCGTTCTGGCGTCGCCCCCGCGACAACAGGATGGCGTGCGCTTCGTGGCCGCCTGGCCGCCGCCTGCTGGCGCGGCCACCAGTCTGTTCTCCATCGGCATGACCGAGCCAGGGCCTCAAGTTGGCGCTGGCCGGCACCCAACCTCTTCTATTGGAAAGGACGATCCGACATGCGCAAGCTGATGTCCCCCCTTCATGTCCTGGTGGCGTCGGCCCTTCTGGGGCTGTTCGCGGGCGTCGTAACGCCGGCCGTGGCGGCCCCTGCGCGCCAGCAGGCCACCCTGACCATCTTCGCGATCGGGTTCGCCGACCTGGCTGGAGGCGACGACCCAAACTGTCCTGGCTGTGACGAGTTCTTCGATCCCGAGGCCGACGAGCCCCTGGCGGCGCAGAACCCGCTGCCGGCCCTGACCTTCACGGTCACCGACAAAGACGGCACCGAGGTGGGCACCTTCACCACCGAGCAGCTGGCCACCTTGCAGCGCGGCATGATCGACGTGCCGGACCTGGCGGACGGCGAGACCTACACCCTGGAGCTGACCGGCCTGCCGGCAGGCTGGGAGCTCTGCGCCAGCCAGTCCTCCTCCCGCACCCTGACGGTCGATGATTTCCAGCTGGGCTCGACCCGGCAGGATTTCTTCCTGAACCTGATCTGCGACAACACCGAGCCGACGGCGGTGCCGACAGTCGATCCGGGCGCGACGGTCGCGCCGACCCAGCCAGGCGCCACGACCGTGCCGGGCAGCACCAGCGTGCCGAAGGCGACCAAGAAGCCCGGCAGCGACGACGATGATGACGACGATGACGCGGGCAGCAGCTCCGGCTCCTCGAGCAGCGCGGCAACCAGCGGCGGCACGACCTCCGGCGGCACCGGCGCAACGGCCTCCGGCGGCATCGGCATGATCAGCGGTGGCAACGGCAGCGGCGGCCTCGGCGACATCATGGGCCTGGCCTTCATCGATGCCGACAACAACGGCCTGCTGGGCCCGAACGATCCCGGCCTGAACGACGTGGGCGTGCACCTGGAGGGCGGCGGTCTGAAGCTCTACCAGATCACGGGCCCGACCGGCCAGTTCAACTTCGCCGGCGTCGGCGCGGGTGAGTACGACGTGTACATCACGGTCGGCTCTGAATGGCGTATCACCACCCCCGCCCGCTACCACGTGAAGATCACGGGCGGCAAGGTCGGCGGCGTGGACTTCGGCATGAACCGCGGTCCGGGTGCCAAGGCCATGGCGGTCCGCATGCCCGCCACGGGCATCGCCAACCTGCCGGCGGCGGGTCTGGCCGGCGGCCTGGCCCTCCTCCTCAGCGTCCTGGGCGGCCTGGGCTTCGTGATGGAGCGCCGGCGCCAGGCGCGGCTCGGCTGAGACGACAAGGCCACAACCACTCCGATTACCTCCCCGATTCCTCCTGGCCGGTCATGCCGTCCACCCCGGCCCCGCAGATCCCGCGGGGCCGGGGTGGAGACGGCGCCACCAAAGAGAATCGGATTCCGAGGGGACCAGGAACACCGCCGCGGATCTCAACGGTGCCCTTCTTCCGAAACCCGACTGCGACCTGATGCTGGAGACAACGCGCCGCGCTGCCCCGCGACGCGAAGCCTCACCTGGACCTAGGTCCCCGCGCCCCCATGTGCCTCGGCACGTGGGGGCGCCACCGTTTATACTCAGCGCCATGCACCCCCGACTTGGCAGCCGGCTGCGCGTCTTGGCTCTGGTCGCCCTGGCGGCCGGCGGAAGCGTCCGCGCGGCGACACCGCCTGCGAGCCCGCCGCAGTTGACGGTGGTCCTGGCGGTGAAGGCACCGGCGGACCAGGCCATCACCTGGCCGACGTCCCAGCCATTGACCGCCAGCGCCGATCCGTCCACCGCGCGGCACGCCCGCCGCGCCGCGGCCGTCCGCACTTTGGAAGCCGCAGGCGACCTGCGCCTGGCGCCCTTGCTGGCATCGCTGGCCCCCTTGATCCGCAGCGGTCAGGTACAGGTGCTCCAGCGCTTTCCGGCCTTTGGCATGGTGGCCGTGAAGGCCCCGCCCCGGCTGCTGGAAGCCCTGCGCGGCGCCCCGGGCCTGCGCGATCTCTGGGCGGTCGAACAGCGTCGCCTGGCGGGGCCGCCCATGGTCGCGACCCATACCCAACCCCGGCCACGGCCCGCGGCAGGCCGCGGGTCGGCAGGGCCCATGGGCATCAGCCCGGCACCGCAAGCCGACCACCTCAGCCGCATCGGGGCGCCCGCGGCCTGGAACCGCCTGGGCGGTCTGGGCGAGGGCCTGGTCATCGGCGTGATCGATTCGGGTGCGGACGGGCGCCATCCCATCCTGGCGGGCAGCTTCCGCGGCCGCCGCGCCCGGCGCTTGGACCGTGACTGGGTGGACCTGACCGCTGAGCGACGCCGCGAGCCCAGCGACGGCAACGGCCACGGCACCCACGTCACCGGCCTCGCCGTGGGCGCGGAAGGGGACCAGGCTTGGGGCGCGGCCCCCGGTGCGGAATGGATCGCCGCCCGGGCCTTCGACGCGGAGGGCAAGACCGATGACCTGACCCTCCTGGCAGCGGCCGACTGGATGCTGCATCCCGGCGGCGGCGGAATGCCCCCGGATCCGGCGCAGGCTCCGGACATCGTCAACCTGTCCTGGACCCTGGACAACGGTGCCGACGACCGTTTCCGGCCAGTGCTGCAGGCCTTCCGTTTCGCCGACATCCTGCCGGTCTGCGCCACAGGCAACCTGGAAGACCTTCGTGACCCATGGCCGCGCCTCATGGCCCCGGCCAGCTATCCGGAAGCCCTGGCCGTGGGAGCATTGAGCCGCGCCGATCAGCCTTGGCTATGGGGGCGCCTGGGCCCCGGCTTCTTCGGCGGGGTGAAACCGCAGCTGCTGGCCCCGGGCGAGGCCGTATGGTCCGCTCTGCCCGACGGTGAGACGGGCACCTTCAGCGGCAGCTCGATGGCCGCCCCCTTGGCAGCGGGCGCGGCCGCGGTCGTCTGGGGCCAAGCGCCCGGCCTGCGCGCCCACGAGGTGGCCACCCTCCTATCCGCCTCCGCCCGCGATCTGGGCGCGCCCGGCGCCGATGCCGATCTGGGCTGGGGCCGCCTGGATCTGGCCGCGGCCACGGTCCTGGCCCAGCGCATGGCCTGGGTGGAAGGCGTCGTCGGGCCGGCCCCCCAGGCGGGCGCGGCGGGGCGGCCCGGCGCGACGCTCAGTCTGGTCCCGCCGGCCGACTGGACGCCCGCCTGGCGGGCCCTGTTGGGGCGGGCCACCGCCGACGCCACGGGCGCCTACCGCCTGATCGCCCCGGAGGGCCGTTACCTGCTGCGCGTCAGCCATCCCCTGTTCCAACCCCTGGAGTCTGAGGTGGTCCTGCGGGCCGGCCAGGGAACGCGGCTGGACCCTCAGCTGACGGACGCGGCGCTGGCGCAACTGCAGGGCCGGGTGCGCGGCGCCTGGGGCGCGCCGCTCGCCGGCGCCACCTTGCGCCTGGCGCGATCCGCAAGCCGGGCGACCCGGAGACAGCGGTCATCGCGGTCGTCAGCGCCGCCGACGGCAGCTTCCGACAGCCGCTGCCGCCGGGAACCTGGCAGCTGCGCACCGCGGCCGAGGCGCATCGTACGCTGACCACCACCCTGGTGCTGGATCCCGGGTCGACGCGGACCGTCGATCTGACCCTGTCCCCTGCGCCCCGGATCCTCCTGGTCGATGCCGACGCCTGGGACAACGAGCGGATCGCGCCCTACCTCAGCCGCGCCCTGGACGACGCCGGCCTGCCGCATGTCCGCCGGGACATCCTCGCACCCCACGATCTGCCCTCGTCCGACCGGCTTGCCGCCGCCGACCTGCTGTGGTGGGCCCACGCATACCAGTCCCCGGGACGCCTTGACCAGGAGCGGCGGGATCGAGCGACAGTGCTGGGCCTGTCGGCCTACCTGGCCGGCGGCGGACACCTGCTCCTCAGCGGCCAGGACGTGGCATTATGGGATCAGAAGCGCGGCCTGGCCAAGGCGTTCTTTGACCAGGCCACGGGCATCCGCCAGAGCCGCGACCGGACGACCGGCACGCCTGCCGGCCTCGAAGGCCTGGACCTCCTGGGTGGACTGCCCCTGAATGCCGCCTGGGCGGGCGGCGCGGCCAAGATCCGCTACGCCCAGCCGGACAGCCTGGATCTCGACGCCGCGTCGGCCACCCGAGCGGTCCTGCGCTGGTCGGACGGCAGCGCCGCAGCGGTGGTCCGCGCCGGCGACGCCGCCTTCCCCGGTCGACGCGCGTTTCTGGGATTCGGGCCGGAGAGCGCCGGCGGGCGGCTGGCGCTGGCCCAGGTGGTGGACCGTCTGGCGCAGTGGATGACGCCGCCTGACCTGCGCCTGGAACCCACCGCGGCGACGGTGATGCCCGGTCAGACCTTGACCATGACCCTGCGCCTGCGCGGCGGCGGCGACGGCGACGCGGGGGAGGCCGACGTCGCGCTGCTCTGGCCGTCGCCTCTGGACCTGACGCCGGCTGGCGGACTGCGCCTGGACGGCACCAGGCGCGCCGGCTGGCGGGGCCGCCTGGCCGCCGGCGAGGAACGGCGCTTCGACCTCGGCCTGCGCCTGTCGACCGCGGTGACCGGCGCGATGACCCTCCCGCTGCAGGCCACCCTGCGGATGGACGGACGCGAGCGCCGCAGCACCAGTCTGCTACAGCCCCAGGTGCCGGACCTGCGCGGCTCGCGATTCAGCGTGCGACCGTCACGGCTGCCGGCAGGCGGCGGCCGCGCCACCCTGAACCTGACGCTGCTCAACGACGGACCGGCGGCGGCCGCTTCTGCCCTGGTGACGGTGACGGTGCCGGTCGGTCTGGTGGTGGACCCGGCCAGTTTGCGCGCCTCCGGCGGCCAAGCGGCCCTGAACGCCGCGGATGGCCGCATCACCTGGCGCGGCGGAATCCCCAGCGGCGGAAGCCTGGTCATGGACTGGGCCGCCGCCGCCCCCGCCGGCCCGGCGCTCCATGCGTGGGCGGCCGTGGTCGCCGTTCCAGGCATGGCGCGGCTGCCGCTGGTGGCCGACCAGCGCGTAGGAGGACCCCGCCTGCGGATCGCGCATCTGGAGCCGACGCAGGTGCAGCTGGCGGCCGGCGAGATCCTGGACCTGGGCCTGGCACTGGCCAATGACGGTGAGACGGCCGAAGCCGCCGCGCTCGACCTGCAGGCCACCGGCGCGGATGCGGCCGGCTGGTCCATCCTGGACCCCCCGAACGGCCGTTGGTCCGGCAGCATTCCGGCGGGCGGGACGGTGGGCCTGACCTTGCGGCTTCGCGCCCCGGTCGCGCCGCGCGCGGTTGAGGCCGGCATCCTGATGACGGTGGACGACGGCCTGTCCCCCGCCGCCCCGGTGACCGGCACGACGGCCATCGACCTCGGCTGGCCAGACCTGGGCGCATCGCTGTCGACCTTCGAACCCGCGGCGGCGCGGGCCGGAGACCTGGTCTCGATCACCTTGCGGTTGGCGAACAGCGGCAGCCGGCCAGCCGACGCGGTGGCGACCGACCTCCTGCCGCCCAACCTGGTGCCGCTGCCGGAGGGGCTCTCGGTTTCCGCCGGCGCCGTGGAACGGCAGCCGGGGCAGCTCCGCTGGCGCTGCAAGGTGGCGGCCGGTGCCGAAGAGACCCTGCGCTACAGTGCCCGGGTGGGCGGATCCGGCGAACCCAACCGCTTCCTGACCCGCACGGTGCGCATCGACGGCGGTGGGGACACCCTGGTCATCAGCCCCACCCTGGACGTGAACCCCTGGCGCTGGTCCGCGGCGCTGGAGACCTGGCCGGGCGGTGCGGTGCCGGGAGGCATGGTGACGCAGGTGCTTTCGTTGCGCGGTCAGGGGCTGGCCCCGCCACGTTCGGTCACCGTGACCATCCTTCTCCCTCGGGCTCTGGCGCCGGATCAGGGCAGCCTGCCGCCGGGCCTCACCCTGGAAGCGGACGGTCGATCCCTGCGCTACGACGGCGCGCTGGCCTCCGACGGCGCCTTGCGGCTGAGCTGGCGCGCGAGCGTAGCCCAGGGGCTGGAGCCAGGGGGGCTGCTGTTCACCGGCGCCCGGATCAGCGCCGCGGGCATGCCCACGCTGGACCTCGGCCATCACCTGGCGGTGAGCGTCGCCGACTGGTCGCGCTCCAGCCTGACGGCCTCCCGACTGCTGCTGGAACCGGGTCAGGCGACGGCGCTTCGGCTGCTGCTGGACAACGCCGGACCGCGGGCTGACCGTGCCGATCTGGCCCTGGTGATCCCCTCCGGGCTGGAGCCGGACCCGGCTTCCCTCGGCACCGACGGCGGCGCCCCGGCGGCATGGGATGCGGTCGGCCGCCGGCTGACCTGGCAGGGCGACCTGTCCGCGGGCGGCCGGGTGGCGATCCACCTGCGAGCGCGCCGAGACCCTTCAGCCATGCCCCCGGACGGCGATTTCCTCTTGACCATGGTGTTCAGCGACGGCCGCGGCATTCAGTACCGCCGCGACCTCAAGCTGGCGTTTCCCCGCGCGCGCCTCAGCCTGCCTTGGCTGGCGGTCGAGCGACGTTGAACGATGCTCGGGCGACGGTTTTTGGCCTGATCGTCGGCTAGCGCTATCTTGAAAACGAACATCCGTGCATGAACACAGTCGTCCGACGACGGCCAGAACATCCATGGCAGAGGTGAGCAAACCATGAACAACGACCTGCAGGCCATCGATTTCGACCCCGAGACCGCCAGCCCGGAGCTTTGGCGCATGTACCATGCCTACCGGCGAGCGCGTTGGGAGGAACGGGGCGATCCGGACGAACCCTACACCCCGGACGACCAGTTCGTCGCCAGCTGGCAGCAGGAGCGGCAGGAGGAGGACTGGAGCCAGTATGACCGGGTGATCGTGGATGGGGATCGGATCATCGCCGCCATCGACGGCGGCGCACCCAAGCCGGGAACCAAGAACCACACAACCAACGGTCATATCCTATGGGGCAGCTGCTCGGTGCTCAAAGCCTGGCGGCGCCGAGGCATCGGCAGCGGTTGGCTGGCGCACGCGCTTGAGAAGATGCCGCTGACCGAAGCCACCACGCTGATGGCCAGCACCACGGAGCCGGATGGGCATGCGTTCCTGCGCGCTGTCGCCGGCGAGCCGAAGCAGTTGGTGCGCTACAGCCGCACGGACTTCCAGGCCCTGGACTGGGGCCTGATCGACCGCTGGGTAGCCGAGGCGGCCACTCGGGCGCCCGGCTACACCGTGGAGACCTATGAGCGCCGCCTGCCGGAAGCGCTGTGGCCGGAGTACTGCCTGGCCAAGGAGGCGCAGATGCACCACATCCCGCGCGACGGCCTGGACATGGGCGACTGGAGCTTCACCCCCAGGGACCAGGCGGACAGGTACAAGTGGATGGACACCTTGAACGCGGACCACAACGTGGTCTGGGTGCGGGATCCTGAGGGCAGCATCGTCGCCATCACCGACGTGGGCTGGTACCCCTTCAAGGCGGATCTGCTGCAGCAGTTCTTCACCGGCGTGCATCCCAGCGCCCGCGGCCGGGGCCTGGGCAAGCTGATCAAGGCCCGCATGCTGCAGCTGGCCCGTGACCGCTATGCAGAGCACAACCTGCGTTGGATGCGCACGGACAACGCCACCTCCAACGCGGCGATGCTGGCCATCAACGAACGGTTGGGCTTCGGGGAATACAAGATCCAGGGTATCTACCAGGCGAAGAAGGAAGAGATCGAGCGCTTCCTGGCGCGTTGATTTCCCCTATAATCGCCCCAGAACCGGCCCGTTCGTCAGCAGCGGGCGCCCCCAGTGAAAGGGAGAGACCATGGCCAAGGGACGCGGCGGGATGATGATGCCGGGCATGGGCGGCAAGCAGCCGGACATGATGCGGCAGTTGGCGCGCATGCAGGAGCAGATGCTGGCCGAGCAGGAGGCCTTGGCCGACGAGACGGTGGAGATCTCGGTGGGCGGCGGGGTGGTCAAGGTGGTGATGACCGGTCATCAGAAGCTGCAATCGGTGCAGATCCAGCCGGAGCTGTTGAACCCGGAAGAGTCGGAGATGCTCTCCGACCTCTTGATCTCAGCCATCAACCAGGCGGTAGAGAAGAGCCAGGCGCTGGCGGGCTCGCGCATGCAGTCGGTGACCAGCGGCCTGGGCCTGCCGCCGGGCTTCGGCTTCTGATCGGACGCGGCCAGCCGCCTGCCATGAACCACGCTCCGCGCCGCGCACCGGCAGCGCCATGACCACCTCCCTGCCCGCCGCGGTCGGTCGCCTGATCGACGAGTTCAGCCGCCTGCCGGGCATCGGCCCCAAGACGGCCTCCCGTCTGGCCTTCTACCTGCTGCGCATGCCCCCGGCCCAGGCGCGCGCCCTGTCCGAGGCCCTGCGCGGCATCACCGAGGGCATCGTCCACTGCGCGCGCTGCCACAACCTGGCGGAGAGCAGCCCCTGCCCGGTCTGCGCCGACCCGGGCCGCGACGCGGGCCTGGTCTGCGTGGTGGAAGAGCCCTTGGACGTGCAGGCCCTGGAGCGCACCCACGAGTACCGCGGGCTCTACCACGTGCTGCACGGCGCCATCTCCCCGGTGGACCGCATCGGGCCGGCCGACCTGCGCATCGGCGAGCTGGTCTCGCGGGTGCGGGTGGAGCCGATCCGCGAACTGATCCTGGCCACCAACCCCTCCCTGGAGGGCGACGCCACGGCGATGTACGTGGAGCGCGCGGTCCGCGCGGTCAACACCGACCTGCGCATCACCCGCCTGGCCCGCGGCCTGCCGATGGGCGGCGACATCGAGTACGCCGACGAGCAGACGCTGGCGCGGGCGATGAAGGGGCGGTCGGAGCGGGGGTGAGGGGGGGGTGCGAGGGTGACGCAGGGCGGATTGGCCCGACCCGGTCCGGAATCGATGGACGGCGGGGATCTGCGAGATGCGGTTGACCGTGATGATGCCAAAGCCGTCCCGAAGCGACAACTGGTTCTGGATGACGGCGAGCTTGTAGAGTGGGCGGCGGCAGAATTTCTGCCAACGCAGAGAATCCGGAGGCCGATCGTGACCAATGCGGTGCACGTGCGTGAACGAGGAACCATGACGTTACCCGCTGAGATCCGGCGGCGCTATGGCATTCAGACCGGCGATGCGTTCGAGCTTGTCGATCTCGACGGAATCTTCTTGCTCACGCCCATGGCGGCCATCGTGCCCGAGTTGGCGCGTGAGATTGAGCGGGCACGGCTAGAGGCCGGGCTGACGACTGAAGACCTGCTGCGGTCGTTGCGGGAAGAACGGGAGCGCTACGTCACTGAGAAGTACGGTGCCGCGGCCGAGTAAGCCACGAATCTTCGTCGATGCTGACGTGATCTTCGCCGGCTCGGCGGCACCGTCGGAGTACGGCGCCAGTCTGGTCGTGCTCAGATTGGGCGAGATCACCTTGATCGAATGCGTGACATCTGAGCAGGCCATGACTGCGGTGGAACGCAATCTGGCCGCCAAGATCCCAGCCAAGCTGGCAGCCTTCCGTCAACCTTGCCAGCCGTTGCCTCCAGGTTGTGTCCGACCCATCGCCCGAAGAAATGGTCTCGTACCACGGGCACGCCGATCCTAAGGACCTCCCGCTACTGGTCGCGGCTCATCAGGCTGGGTGCAGCCATCTTGTCACCTTCAACCTGCGGCATTATGGGCATTCACCGCCGGTCGTGGTCCAGACGCCGGGAACGTTCCTCCTCACGATCCGTGGCTTGCTCGTGGGCATGGGCACCTGACCCTCACTCACGAATGCTGTCAGCGTCGTCACCGCCTCAGGCCGGCTGGGGCCGGCCATGACCCGGAGAGCCCTCCGGCAACCCTGACGCGGTGTTCAACCGAGTGGACCAGGCTCGCCCGTCAGTGATGTTTCCGCCTTCTCGAAACGGGACGGCGTCCCGTTGAAACCGGACCAGGTCCGGCGACCCTCCGGACCAGGTCCCATTTGAACCGGACCAGGTCCCGTGTCCCTCCGGACCTGGTCCCGTTTTGACGGGACGCCGTCCCGCGGCAAGGAGGGCGAAGGGGCGCCGAGATGGCGGGCGTGCCTTCCGCGCTCGAAGGCAGTGGTGACTGACTTGTCGCGCGGCTATACTGCTGCGGCCATGTCACCGCGATCAGCCGTGCGCACCGTCCCAACCGCCCACTTCGCCGACCGCTGCCGGCCCTCCGTTCGGGCCACTGCTTCCCTTGCTCTCTTCACCTATCTGTTTGCCGCCTGCGCGCATCCTACGCCCACCGCGACGATTCCCACCTCGCGCATCTCTCTAGCCACCAACCCACCCGGACACATGGCCACCCTGGAGGCGCGACTGACGGCGCTGGCGGCCAGCCCCACGACGGCGCCGTCGGCTACGCGGTACCTGACGCGGACGCCGTTGGCCACTGTAACGATGTACGGTGTACCTGCAACCACGCCAACGAGGGCACCTACCGCCACCAACACCCCGATCAGCCTCCTCCCTGCCGAACCGGCGCCAGTGGTCCTCAGCCGCGAGGAAGCTGCAGCACGTGCCCTAGCTTGGTTCCTGCCGGAGCAGGCGGCGAAGGTGGTGGCGGTGACCTATGTCAGCAACGTGGATTTCTGGGAGGTGGTGGATCGACTGGGGGGCGATGAGGTCATGCGGGGGGAGCCGGGAACGGCGATCTTGACCTCGACCGATCGGATCCAGAATTCCGGTGCCTCAGCCAACGATGTCCTGGCCCTGGTCGAGGTGGAGGCCGGTCCGCCTCGGCGATTGGCGCCAGACTTCAGCTACGCGCCGACGTGGACGAACCTGCCATGGGATGAGGGGGCACGGGAGAGTGACCGGCGTCGCATCAGCTACCTCTTCAATGCCACGACCGGGGCGAGTCTCGGTAGTCCCTATGTCGGGAGTGGAAATCTCGAAGGATCGCGCCGGCCCGTGTGGCGGGCCTTGCAGGCTCGGTCTATTCAGGTGACTGTCCACATCCCATCCACATCGCCACTCAAGTCTGCGCCTACTGCCACTAGTACGGCCAGTGCCTCTCCAGTTCCCACCTCACAGCGCATTCCCGGCCTCCCTTCATCCGCCTGCCTTCCTGACGATGCTGAGCCGATTCGCCTGGTCCCAGATCTGGTTCCCGCGCCATTGGCGGAAAGCATCCGCTGGCTGCCCTATGTGGAAGGCGCCCGGTGGACCTACGAGCGTACGATATCCTACAACGAAGCCCAATGGACTCGCGGGCTGAAACTGGTGCAGGTGCGAGAGCGCTGGCGCTTGGCAGAGGATGCGATGCTCGTGCGGCTCAGTGACGTGATGACCACGATCCTGCCGCCCGATGCTTCGCGGTGGGGTTTCGGCAAGGACCCGGAGCGACAGGACCAGTGGCTCATCCTGTTGCCAGGTGCCAGTTACGAGATTGAAGGGTGTCGTGACAACGAACCTCATTCCCTCAACCGGCGCCGCCAGCAAGTCGCAGCGGCTGACTACTACTCAAATAGATGGGAGGTGCTCCTTGATCCGGCGGCCCGGGGTGACTACCAGGTTCCGGCCCGCTGGCGGGCAGATGAGTCTCAGACCTTGCCTTCCGTCTGGTCGTTGTCAACCGGCCTCGTCCGCGGTTGCCGAAACTACGGCCTGGGAGCGAACCCATCGAAGTGGGAGTACAAGGGCTATATGTGTCCGGACGTGGGTTGGGCCGCCGATGTAGAGTCCGGCTGCGGGTCGTGGTTTTGTAGAGATGTAACGGACATGCTCGTCAGCTACCACATCCCCCGCTGGCGGGTGATTCCGTGAGCGGCCCGAGGTGCCGGATGTGGGACGGCACTGGCACACGAGCACGGCGTCCCAACATTTTGCGCATCCACTTGTGCCATACAGACGACCTTCTATGACCCGCTGACCCCTGACGGCGAAGACCCTGAAAGCAGGCCATCAAGTGTCAGCACGAGAACAGGGAGGTCGACGGTGACGATCTGCCAGACCACATCGAGATCGATCTGGTCGTAGCCGTGGATCAGGCGATTCCGGAGGCCGATGATCTCGCTCCAGGGTATCGCCGTAAGCCGGATCTGATCGTCTCGTGGGACGCGATTGGCAGCTTCTCCGGGGATCTCCAACAACCTGACCAAGGCCAGGTCAAGCAGATCATCATCGATCAGATCTTGGCGGTCGCGGGTGGAGACGATAGCAATCGCCCGGGTGGCGGCATCGCGCATCTGCGCGAGAGAGACCGCAGGATCACGCCGCGTCATAGAGAACCGCAAGCTGCCTGGCCACGCGCTCACGAAGCTGGTCGCCGAGCCAAGCCGGTGTGTTGAGGTCCACTTGACGGCCCAGGATCTCCGACAGCTCCGCTTCCATGGAGAAGAAGGCCAGCCCCGGCGTGTGACCAACCTCGAACTCGACCCACACATCCACATCGCTGTCAGAACTGAAGTCGGGCCTGAGTACTGAGCCGAACAGGGCTAGCTTTCGGATGTAGTGACGTCGACAAAACTCCGCCAACTGGCGCTGCGGCACATGGAGCTGAGCGATCATGCTTGTCTCCTTGGAGATTCGTCTACAAGCCGCTGCCATTATACCTGACACCGATTGCGCCCGTCCTGCCAGGGCAGTGGTGGTCGCCGCGCCGCACAACTATTGTGCCGCGATCACGTCACCCGCCACGGCGCGCATGAGGGACCGGCAACGACGACCAACCCTCACCCTCCCCATCCTGGCCGCCGCCACCGTCGGGCGTATAATCGCCCGCCAGCGCAGGAGGGCTGCGTTGAGCTGCCAAGTGCCGCCAGGGCGGCAAAGGAGTCGTGGGGTATGGTCGGTCGTCGTTCGCGCCTGTCAAGACGCCTCGTTCCCGTGTTGACGCCCATCCTCGTGATGGGCCTGGCCTATGCCATGCTGGACCTGGCCCGGCCGGGTCTGCAGACGGGCCGGCCGAGCGGACCGGAGGCCAGCACGGCCACTCCCGTCCCCAGCGGCTGCCAGGCGGCGGTGGACAAGACCCTGGATCGCGGCACCGTGATCCTGGGGGAGAACGTCCTGGCTTCGCTGGTGGTCTCCGCCACCTGCGGCGCCAAGCTGGGTCCGCTGGATCTGGTCATCCTGGCCGACGAGTCTCTGTCCATGACCAAGAGCAAGGAAACCATCGGTTCAAAGCCGGAGGAGCCGACGGAAACCCCGGACCCCGCCGATCCCACCGAGGATCCGGGCGGATCCATCGGTGTCCCTACGTCGGAGCCCAAGCTGAGCAACGATCCGTCGTGGTGCGAGCCAAAGAGCAACCAGCTTCAGCCCACGGACACGCCCACGCCCACCAACACCCCCACGCCGCGCCGAAGGTCCACGCCACGGGCCTCGTCCACGCCCACGGAGCCCAGTGGCCTCGGCAAGGCCACCGAGGTCCCGCTCGAGCCGGCCGGCGACGCGGACCTGATCCGCGAGGAGAAGAACTGGATCCGCGACTTCCTGGGCCAGGACGCCATCGAGCGCGATATGAAGAGCGACCGGCTGCGGGTCGGCTTCATCTCCTTCGCCGACGGCGCGAAGGTCAAGCAGCCCTTGTCCAACGACGCCTCCGACGTTCTCTCCAGCGCCAGCCGCATGCGCGGAGCGGACCTTTCCTTCATCGGCAAGGCCTTCCGTGACGTCAGCCGAACCTTCGCCGGCAACGGCAGCCGGCCGGATGCCGAACGGGTCAAGGTGCTGATCATCCTTTCCGACTTCAAGTTCTGCGCCCGCGACGTCCGCGAGGCCACCCAGGGCAAGGACACGCCCTTCGTCATCACCGTAGGATTCGGCCGCAGCTACAACAGCCGCTATGCCCGGGACCTGGCCTCCGACCCGCGCCTGGTCTTGAAGCCCGGGGACACCAAGGAGCTGATGAACCTCTACGACGTGCTCATCGCTCCGCCCAAGCCCATCACCCTCAAGGAGCTGCGGGTTCGGGACACCCTGGCGACCCACATGCGCTACCTGCCGGACACGGCCAACCCGCCCACGGTCACCCTGACGGGGCAGACCCTGGAATGGGTCCTCCCGAGCGTTCCCGCCACCCTGACCTACCGCCTTGAGCCCTTGGGCCCCGAGCCCGGCGTCTACCCGGTCAGCGACCTGGCCGAGTTCCTGTGGACGGATTCCCTGGATCTCCTGGGCCGCGCCGTCTTCCCGGTGCCGCAGGTGGAGATCCTGGCCCTCACGGCCACCCCGACGGCCACGGCTACCGACACGCCCGTGCCCACGGACACACCCACGGCCACGGCGTCGCCGACGCCCACCCACACGCCCACCCGCATCCCGGCTCCGGCCTACCTGCCCTACGGCCTGCGCAACTGGCCGGAGCCGGTCGCCGTTCCCACCCGCTGCCTGCCTGAAGCCCAGACCATCGACTTCGCCCTGGTGGTGGACACCTCCAACAGCATGAGCGATCCCACTCAAGCCGGCGGCCAGCGCAAGATCGACGCCGCCGTGACCGCGGCCATGGAGGTCATCAACCTCCTCAAGGCCGGCGACCAGGCAGCGGTGGTCAGCTTCAACGGTGCGGCGGAGCTGGTCTCGCCCTTGACCGGCAACAAGGCAGCCCTGGCCGCGGCGGTGAACAGCCTGCCCACCCGGCAGGGCGCCGGCACCCGCATCGACCTGGGCCTGTCCACCGGCGCGGAGGAGCTGAACAGCAGCCGCCACCTGCCCGCCAATGTCCGGGCCATCCTCCTGGTCACCGACGGCGAGCAGCTGGACAACGGCGGCCCGCAGGCCGTCCTGGACGCCGCTTCCGCCGCCAAGGCCAGCGGCATCAAAGTCCTCACCGTGGGTCTGGGCCAGGGCATCAACGCGGATGTCCTGCGCCAGGCCGCCTCAGCCCCCAACCTCTTCTTCACCGCCCCGCGGGCCGAGGATCTGGCCCAGCTCTACCGCGAGGTCGCCCGCCTCATCCCCTGTCCTTAGCGACCGCCTCGCAGCAGCCGAAGGCCGCTCCCCTGACCGGGGGCGGCCTTCGGGGCTGTCCGCGCTTTGTCCGCCGCGTCACTGGCACGCTCGGGCGCCCGCTCCGACGTCACCGCCGAGAGCCTATACTGCCCCCGCCATGTCCCAGAGCCCCCGTTCTCGCGTCGTAGCCGGACGCCGTCGTCGCCACTTCCGGCGAATCGGCGCCATGGTCGCCGTCGTTCTCCCACTAGGATTCCTGAACTCCGGGCTGTTGCTTCCCCGGCCGGCGCCCCCCGCTCCGGCTTTCGCCCGCACCGCTGCCCAAGCCGCCACCTCGTTAGCCGACCTGCCCACCGCCCCGACCGCCGACGTCCTCCAATTCGGCGGTCCCGTCAGCGCCCTGGCCCAGGCCCCCGACGGCCGCTGGATCTACGCCGGGATGGGCGCGCGCCTGGCGGTGGTCGATGCCGCCGATCCGGCGAACCCACGGCTGACAGCCCTCCTGCCGCTCAGCCAGCCGCCCACCGCCATGCTCCTGGTGGCGGCCGGAGCCATGGTGGAGCCGGACCAGGCTGAACCGTGGGCGCAGCTCGACTCGCTGGTTCAGGCGGTCCATCCGGGTCAGGCGGTCCGGCCAGCCCAGTCAGCAACGAAGGCCCAGTCCGAGACGCCTCCCCTGCTCTACGTAGCCGCCGGCACCGCCGGCGTCGCGGTGCTGACCGTAGCCCAACCCGACGCGCCGGAGCTGCTGGGCTGGATCGACACCGACTGGTTTGCCTTCGACATCGCCCTGGACGCCCGCCATGAACGCCTGGTCGTCGCCGACGGCGGCGCCGGCCTGGCGGTCTATGACCTGCGCGACCCCGCCGCTCCCCTCCGCCTGGGGGCGGTGGACACGCCGTCCGAGGCGCGGGCCGTGGCCTTGGATCCCAGCGGCTTGCTGGCCTACGTCGCCGACTGGGGGCGGGGCCTGGCGGTCATCGACCTGGCCGACCCGGCCGCGCCGCGGCTGCTGGGAGGCGTGGACAGCCCCGGAGAGGCTGTCGATGTCGCGCTGGATGCGAATTGGGTCTACCTGGCGGACCGCGACGGGGGCCTGGCGGTCATCGACGTGGCCGACCCGACCGCGCCGCGCCTCGCTGTCAACGTTGCGCCGGCGCGCGCCGGCGCGCCTGAGGCGCTGCGCGTCGATCCAGACGCGAACCGCGTCTACCTTGCCGACGGTAGTGGCGGCGGCCTCCGCTGGCTGCGGCGGTCAGCGCCCGGGCTGCTGGCCGACGGCGGGTCGCTGGACCTCGAGGGGCAGCCGGTGGCGCTGGACCTCCTGGGCGGCGGCCGGCGGCTCGCCGTGGCCAACGCCCGGCTCGGCCTGCAGCTCCTGGACCGCGGGGGATGGCGCCGGCAGTTCGGGTCCCCAGCTCCTGGGCCTGCTCCTCAGCCCGTCCTTCGTCGAAGGGGTGGCCCTGGACCCGGCACGGGGCCTCGCCTTCCTGGCCGATGCCTACGGCGGGGTGCTGGTGGTGGACCCAGGATCGGCGTTCCATTCCGATCCGGCCAGTCCACAAGACCCGACCGGCCGGCCCGATGCGGCGTCCCCTTCCGGCCCCCCGGCCCTGCCGCGCGTCGTCGGCCGCCTCGTCACCGGCGCCGCCACCCATGACCTGGCCCTTGCCGGCGACCGCGCCTACGTGGCCGACGCCGGCGCCGGCCTGCGCGCGGTGGATATCACCGATCCGGCCGCCCCGCGCGACCTGGGCGCCGCCGACACGCCCGGCGAGGCCTTGGGGATCGATCTGGATCGGGCCGCGCGGCGGGCCTACCTGGCTGACGGCCCCGGCGGGCTGCGGATCTACGACCTCTCCGAGTCCGCCTCAGCCGGGCCGCCGCGGCTCCTCGGCCAGCTGCCCCTGGCCGGCTTCGCCTGGAGCCTGCGCGTTAACCCCGCCGCCGGCCTGGTCTACCTGGCCGACCGCCTGGTGGGTCTGCGGATCATCGATGTCCGCGATCCCGCCCTACCACGCGAACGGGCCGTGTTCACGGCGGCCGGCGGGGTCTTCGAAGTGGCCCTGGCGGGTAGCCGCGCCTACCTCGCAACCGGGCAGGGCGGGCTGCGCGTGCTGGACATCAGCGACCCCGATCGGCCGCGGGACATCGGAGGCGCGGCCGGACCAGGCGCCGCCCAGGGCCTGGCGCTCCTCGGCAACCGGCTCTTCGTGACCGCCGGCACCGACGGCCTGCGCCGCCTCGACCTGCGCGACCCTGACCGGCCGCGCCCCGACGCCACCTGGGCCTTGGAAGGGCTGACCGAGCGCATCGCTGTCGAGGAAGCCGCCGCGGGCGCCCTGAGGCGGGTCTTCGTCGCCTGCGAATGGGGCGGGCTGGCCATCGTGACGCCCCGGGACCAGACTGAAGATCCACTGGTGTTGCCATGGCTCAGCGCTGCCGGCCGATGACGCCTACTCCCGGCCCCACATGCTAAGCTCTCGCCGCAGCAATACGGAAGCCCGATGGAATCGCAATCCGATCCGCGCAACGCGTCGAAGCCCCGCCCACCCGAATGGGTCTGGGCCGCTTTCGTGCTGGCCGGCGCAGCCCTCATCCGCTGGCCGCATCTGCAGCGGATCCCTCGCTTCACCGACGAGGTGCTGCTGTGGCGGCTGGCCGTTGACGTGCTGCAAGGCGGTTACCGACCGCTGGTGTTCGAGGACACCGGCTACAACGGGCCGATCCTCATCTATCTACTGGCCGCCCTGCGCTCGGCAACGTCAGCGGTGACCGCGCCACGCCTGCTGGCCCTGGCCCTGGGCAGCGGCTCCGTGCTCTTGGTCTACCTGCTGGGTCGCGAGCTGCGAGGCCGGTCCGCGGGCCTCGTGGCGGCGGCCTTCATGGGCATTTCCGCGACACCGGTCCTGGTGTACAGCCATGTCCTGCACATGACCAGCCTGGCGGTCCCACTCCTGTGTCTGAGCTACTGGGCGGCCACGCAAGCGGAGCGGCGCGGCTCCGGACCCTGGCTGCTGCTCACCGCCGTCAGCGCCGGATTGGCGGTGCAGACCCACCCGCTCTGCGCGGCCTTCCTGCCCGGACTGCTCCTGTGGCTGTGGCGCCGGCCGCCGTGGCGCCGGCGGCTGATCGGACCGTGGGGCGCCCTCGCCTTGCTGGTCCTACTGGCGGCCTACAGTCCCGTCATCGTCCACCTCCTGCGCGCCCCGGGCGGCGAGGCCGGCCCCGCCCTCTCAGGGGTGGCCGAGGATCTGGGGAGGCATCTGTTCCGCGGCCAGCCCTACGCCAAGTACGCCAAGGGCATGGTCAACCTGTCCCGTTCGCTGATGGATGCCCTGAGCGGCACCGCGCATGACGCGGCCCGGCCCGCCGCGCAGGATCCGTTGGTCTGGTTGATGCTGGGTCTGGTCCTGGCCGGCCTCTGGTCCTCAGCCCGCCGCGGTCGTGACCTACCCTTGCACCTGACGGTCTCGGCCATGATCTGCCTGCCCCTGCTGATGGCGGAGTACGACAACACCCTTCTGGCCCGCTACAGCGGTCTGGCCTTGCCGGCGCTGCATCTGGCCATCGGCGTGGGAGCGGCGGACTGGCTGCAGCGACCTTGGGCCGGCGGTCGGGATCCTGGCCGAAACTTCAGCACGGCGTCATCGGCGCTGCTCATCACCATCGCCCTCGCGGCCTTGGCCGGTCGGCTGATAGTCCATTACCGCGTCGAGAGCGCCGCGCGGCGCAGCAACGACGACCTCTTGACCATCGCCTCCCTGGCCGAGGCCAGCGGGCAGCCGGTGGTCCTGGACGGACGCATCAAGCGTACGAACGGCCGGGGCACCGGCCCCAGCGGCGTGCTGCAGGGTATCTTCGCCTGGCGGGGCGTGGAGCTGAAGAAGCAGAGCGATCCGACGGAACTGGACGCCTACCTGCAAGCCATCAGCTGGCCCGCCCAGGTCGTCCTGTCCGATGACACGCTGCCGCACCTGGATGCGGGTCTCCTCCTGCGGCCTGTACCCGCCGGCCATGTCGCGCCGATCAGCGACGTGGGCGGCTGGGGTCTGTACGCCCTGGAGCCTCGCTGATCACCGTCAGCGGCAGATCCACATGGTCGCGCCCGCCCGCCATCAGGCGCCGGCCGTCCGCCGGGTCGTAGAGCGCTATGCGCAGCAGGTAGGGTCCAGGCAGCGCCTCCGGCGGGATGGCCACCGCATGGCGGTCCTCGACGATCTCGCCCACCGACCAGCCGTCGCTCGGACGGCTGCCGCCCGCGGGCTGGCCGTCATGCTGGGCGATGAGCGTGACCGGGGCGCCCGCGTCAGCGGCATCGGACGATCCCAGATCGCCCGTCGGCCGCAGCAGCTGCACGCTGACCGCGTAGGCCGCCGAAGGCCGGGCGAGGGCCCGCCAGCGCAGGGCGACGAGCAGCAGCCGGCCGGGCGCCGGATCCGCGCCCCGCGGAAAGCAGGCCGCCTCTAGTCGGACGCCATCGGCAAAGTCCGCCGTTCCCTGCGGCGCGGCGCAGTCCAGTGCCTCCGCTAGACCATACTGCGCCACCTGCACGTTGCCCGCCCAGCGCGTGGGACCCGCAAAGGCATGCGCCGCCAGCCAACCCGCGATGATCCCTTCCGGATCCGCATCGGCCGCCGCCCACCACAGGGCGGTCAACTGCCGCCGGCCGCGCACGGCCTCCGCCAGGGCGGCCACGGTACGCGCCGCATCCGGCGGGCGCTGGGCGGGCAGGGCCAACACCGGCAGGCCCGGATCGTAATAGGCCCAGACCTCCGCCTGACCCGGAGCGCAGAGCAGCACCAGGTCCTGGCGCGGATCACCCTGCGCCGCCAGCTCACGGGCCACGCCGGCATAGTCGTCGCGCAGACCCGGCGCGCGATAGATGCTGGGCAGCGCCGCCGCGGCGGGCAAGAGCCCCCCCATCGCCACCAGGCCGATGCCCACCATGGCCCCCAGAGCCCGCCGCGATCCCCGCCACGCATCCGAGGTCGCCTGAGCCACCGCCGCCGCGACCGCCAGACACCAGCCCGGCGCCGCCGTCAGCAAGAACTTCTGAAACGCATCCCCCAACAAGCCCAGGCCGAACATCAGCGCCAGGGGCGCACCCAGCCACAGCAGCAAGGTCGCGCCGCCAGCATCGCGACGCAAAGACCACAAGCCCAGCAGCGGGAGGACGAGGGCCAACAACAGGATGACGCGGACCGCCCAGACAGCCGGCTCGCCCGTCAGCCCCAGGTTCGTCTCCAGCAGGACCGAAGGGTCAGGACCCAGAGGACCAAAGGCGAACGTGCGACCCAACAGCGGCAGGGCCTCCCGCAGCGGCGGACCCTGCCCGCCGGCCGGCCAATGGGTGACGGCCCGCCAGGCCGTGGGCAGCCAAGGGCTGAACAGAAGGATCGCGGGCAGGTTGAGGCGCAGGAGGGGAGCGATCACCGCCGGCCACCAGCCGGCCCGCGGCGACCGTCGCCACAGGGCGATCAGCAGGAAGAGGTCGGCGGCGGCCAGGACGATGGGAAAGCTGTAATGGGTCCAGAGACCGGCGGCGGCGCTGAGGATGAAGACAATGGCCGGGAGGCTTCCGATGGGCCATGGGGTTGGAGGATCGCGGCGAACGAGTCGCAGCGCCGCCCAGAAGAGCATGCCGCTCTCGAGGGCCAGCAGGCTGTACATCCGCGCTTCCTGGCTGTAATGGATGAGGAAGGGGTTGACCGCCGCCAGGAGCGCGGCCGTCAGGGCGAGCGCGGATGTCCGCGATGCCCTTCCTCCGTCATCCCTCCCCAGCAGCAGCCCGATGCGGTACACCACCCATACCAGCACTACCCCGCAGAGCGCGGACAGCGATCGCATGCCCCAGGCATCACCCCCGGCCCCCAGGCACCACGCCTTCAGCAGCCAGTAATAGCCTGGCGGATGGATGTCCTGCGCCGCCGCCGTTGCGATCGCCCCGAAGCCGCGCCGCAACATCGCCCAGCTGTTGCCCTCGTCGCTCCACAGGCTGGAGCCGTCCAGGCGCAGCCAGCGCAGACCGGCCGCCAGAGCGAGGATGGCGCCCAGGAGCCACGATCGAACGCCAAGACCGCCGAGACCGGCCGCAGATGGATGGCCGATCGGATACCCGCCCCCGCGGTCGCCCTTAAGCAGCATCCGGCTCGAAGCTGTGCCAGTCCCCATCCGTCCAACTGGGATCCCCCTGCAGCAGGGCGCGAAAGGCCAGGTAACGCGCATGCTGCCCCGGATCGGCGGCATTGCGCTCGTAGGCCGCCTGGTCCGTGAAGAACACCGCCAGCCACACCTCGTCGTCACGCCCGTCGGGGAACATGAGGTGCGAGCCGATGAAGCCCGGCACCGGCACGCGCTCGCCGGCGGCGATGGCCGCCAGCAGCGCCGGACGGTCTTCCGGCCGGACCGAGCCGCGCATGAGGGTTCCGTACATCGCTGACCTCCAGAACTGGGAGCCCGCAGGGCCGACGATCGCCCTCCGGTCGGCTCACGATAGCGGCACACGGGGACGACCGTCAACCTGCTGGGCGAGGGAGAGGATCCACTACGGCATGACCGGCTATGACTACACATCCATGGAACGTGAGGGCTACAATGTCATGAACTCACGGCCACGCCAACAGAGGAGCCCCAACACGCCAGCCGCTACTCTCAGTATCCTTCGGGGTGCGGTACTTGGAGGCATGACATGACTGCGACTGACGATCGGGTCGTCACCTTTCACCGCCTGCACGCCTCCGGGTGCTTCGTGATGCCGAACCCGTGGGACGCGGGGAGCGCGCGGGCATTGGAGCAGATGGGTTTCAAGGCCCTGGCGACGACGAGTGCCGGCTTCGCCTGGACGCTGGGCCGCGCGGACAATCAGATCACGCGCGATCAGGCGCTCGAGCATCTCCGGACCATCGCGGCCGCCGTGAAGGTGCCCGTGAACGCAGATTTCGAGGGCGGCTTCGCGGTCGAGCCGCAGCATGTCGCCGCCAACGTGAAGCTGGCCGCAGCCACCGGCATCGCGGGACTTTCGATCGAAGACTCCACCGGCGACGATGCACATCCGCTCCATGACTTCGATCTGGCGGTGGAACGTGTGCGGGCCGCACGGCAGGCGATCGACGAGAGCGGCACCGGCGTCCTGCTCACCGGCCGCTCCGAGGGATTCGTCTGCGGGCGCCCCGACATTGACGAGACGATCCGGCGGCTGCGAGCCTATTCGGAAGCCGGCGCCGACTGCCTCTATGCCCCGCGGATCGAGACCGTCGAGCAGATCACCGCGATCATCGCCGCGGTGTCTCCCAAGCCGGTGAACCTGTTGATCAACGCACCCTTCATCACGGTTGCCGAGGCGGCGGCCCTGGGCGTGCGCCGAATCAGCGTGGGCGGCACGCTGGCACGCACCGCTTGGGCTGGATTCCTACAGGCCGCCGGCGAAATCATGGACACCGGGACCTTCTCCTGCTTCCAGCAGCTGCCGAAGGTCGATGAATTGTTTGGCAATCGGCTGGGCTAGCGACGCATCCGGCGACCAGATGCCCCCTTGCCCCGCCTTGCCGCTTCTGCCATCATCCCTACCGTGCCGCAGACCCCCCCGCCGCGCGCGATCCTCTTCCTGGCCATCCTCCTGTCCCTGGCCATCGGCCGCGCCGTGCTGTTTACCGCCTTACCGGCATCCCGGCAGGCCGTCGCCGCGCCCGCCGGCCCCGGGGACGCTCCCCGACGCATCGGCCAGGAGGAGCCCTCGCCCACCCCCCGGCCGCCCCTGACGCGCATCCAAGCCGCCTGCCGGACCTACGATCCCTTCTTCCTCACCGCCCTGCAATGGCGCACGGACCGCGCCGTCTACCCACCCGACCTGCCGGCCCTGGTCGCTTTCACCTTCGGCAGCGACGGCCTGCCGCAGCAGATCACCCTGGCCGCTCAGGACCAGATCGGCGCGACCTACGGCCTGGCCTACGATGTGCCGCGCGGCCTGGCCTACGCCGCGGCCTACCACAAGCGTGGCGCGGCCCTCGGCCCCGGCGGTCCTGGGGCGGTCTACGTCGTCGACATCGCCGCCGGCACTGTGCGCGTCCTGGCCACCTTGCCCAACGGCCCGGACCGCCATGACTTCAAGCCCGAGGACGACCGGGCCGCCGCGGATTGGGTCACCCGCTCCGGCCTGGGCGATATCGACCTGGATGACAGCGGCGACTTCCTCTTCGTCAGCAACCTCGCCGATGGGCGCGTCTACCAGCTTGCCACCGCGGACGGGCGCGTGCGGGGCAGCTTCCTCAACGGCGGCGCGGCCACCGACTGGCGGCGCAACGCCCGCCTGTTCGGCCTGGGCTGGCGCGAGGGCTGGCTGTACCATGGCGTCGTCGACTCCCGCGAGCTGCTCAGCCAACCGGGCGCCTTGAAGGCCTACGTCTACCGCTCGCGGCCCGACGGCTCGCAGATGAGCGAATGGGCGCGGCTGGATCTGGCCTACGGCCGCCGGCCGGCCGGTTGGACCGGCTGGGCCAACGCCGCGGAGTACGTGGGCAAGAGCCGCGGGCAGGTGGGCTACGGTGTCGGCCCGCCGGGCGCATTGCTCAGCGACATCCTTCCGCGGCCGGACGGACGGCTGACCTTGGGCCTCCGGGACCGTACCGTCGACCTGGCGCCCAGCCTCTACCGCCTCCCCGTGCGGGAATGGGGGAGCGGCGACACCTTGACCCTGCTTCCCGGCAGCCCTGAGTGGACCATCGAGAACGGCCCCGATCCTTATGACGACCTGCCTTTCGGCGGCGTGGACGAGGCGATGATGGGCGGCCTGGCCTTGATGCCCGGCGGCCTCGAGCAGCTGGTGTCATCCAGCCGCTCCGCCCTGTTGCGGGCGGACGTGGGTGCCCTGCGCAGCTACGACCGCGGCGGCGGCCTGGCCTTCGCCGTCCAGTTGCGCCGCCTGGGCGATTACGACGCCCCCGACGAGGGGCCCAACGGCGTGGGCGACGTCGAGGCGATGTGCCCCCCCGCCGGCGATCCCGACGTCGTCGGCCCCACCGCCACCAGCGTCGTGGCCACCGCCACCGCCGGCGCCGCGGCCACCCAGACCGCCGTCGCCCTGCTGCCCACCTCCGTGGCCCAGGCCACCCCGACCAACTTCGACCGCATCATCGCCGATGCCTGCCCCAGCCGCAACCCCTACGCCGCCACCGTCTGCTTCCCGCAGCTGGCCTACATCGGCTACAACACCGCCAGCATCGTGGGCTTTCGCGACACGCCGGCCAACGCGCCCCATTACGGCCTGGCCTACGCCTCAGATGTGGGCGCCGTGTGGGGCCTGGCCTACGGCGGGGAGGCGCATACCCTGTACGCCGCCGCCTTCCTGAAGCGCATGGTGCCCTTCGGCCCCGCCGGCCCCGGCGCGGTCTACAGCGTGGAGATCCCTTCGGGCAGGGTGCGCACCTTCGCCGTGGTCCCGAACGCTGGTACCGATCCCCATAACCTGGGTGGCACCGGTTCGGACGACAGCCGCGCCCTGCCCTTCGTGGGCCGGACGGCCCTGGGCGATCTGGACCTGAGCACGGACGAACGGGACCTCTTCGTCGTCAACCTCTTCGACGGACAGATCTACCGCTTCCGCAGCGACGACGGCACGCCGCTGGGCGCCTTCCCCCACGGCGCCGCCGGCGAACGCTGGGCCCCGGACGCACGGCCCTTCGCCCTGAAGTTCTACCAAGGCCGCCTGTACCACGGGCTGGTCCACAGTGGCATCACCGGTCAGAACCGCGACAACCTGGCGGCCTACGTCTATTCCAGCCTGGCCGACGGCACGGAGATGCGCCTGGAAGCCCGGGTGGACCTGCGCTACCCGCGCGGCGTCGCCCTGGTGCCCGGCACGGTGCAGTTCCCGGGCGCGCAGGACGTACCCCTCGACTGGCAGCCCTGGCTGCGGCGCTACGACTCGCTGCTGCCGGGCCGCCTGCAGATGGCGGTCTGGCCACAGCCACAGTTGGTGGACATCGAGTTCGACGATGCGGGCAACATGATCCTGGGCGTCCACGACCGCATGAGCGACATGTCCGGTTCCAACCAGTTCATCACCAACCAGATCGAGAAGCCGGGGCTGGGGCTGGGCGACCTGATCTGGCTGCCCATCCAGGCCGGCGGCAGTTGGGACGGAGCGGCGGCCGACCCCAACCACTTCGCCCAACCGCGGGTCTCCGAGGCGGCGCGCAGCCATGTGGGCGGCCTGGCCCGCCTGCGCTTCTTCGACGACCTGCTGGCCAACCGCCTGCTGCTGCTGCCGGTGGGCGCCCAGCCGGTGCCGGGCCTGGGCGGCGCCGCCAACGTCCTGGAGGGCATGTTCTGGTACGACGCGCCGGGCAACCTGCTGAACCAGGAGGACGTCTGCGTCACGCCCATCCTCCACCCGCAGCGGCCCTTCGTGCCCCCAGCGCCGTTCGCCCCGCTCGCGGCGCGGTGGGCCGGGCCTGGCGGAAGGGTCCGCCCGCAGGCGCCGCACCATTCCGAATGGGTGCCGGGCAAGGGCATGGGCGACGTGGAGGTCATGTGCGGCCCCACCTCCACCCCGCCGCCCACCCCCATCCTCTCGCCGACGCCCTCGGCCACGGCCACCCGCCGGCCGACCAGCACCCGCACGCCCACGCGCACGCCCAGCGCCACGCCCAGCCGCACGCCCTCGACCACGCCTTCGCCCTGGCCCACCCGCGACTCGCGCGTCATCTACCTGCCGCTGATCACCGCCGAGCGCTGCGACCCCAAGCGCCAGCGCATCGACGTGCTGCTGGTCATCGACGCCTCGACCTCGATGCGCTTCGCGACCCGCGCCGGGCGGCCCAAGATCGACGCGGCCAAGGAGGCGGCGAGGCGCTTCCTGGATGGCCTGGCCCTGCCGGAGGACCAGGCCGGCCTGGTCATGTTCAACGCCGAGGCCACCGTGCTCAGCCGCCTGACGGGCGACCGCGCGGCCCTCATGCGCGCCGTGGACGGCATCCGCCTGCAGGAGTTCACCCGCATCCACCGGGGAGTGGATCTGGCACAGCAGCTGCTGCTGGCCGCCGAGCATCGCGGGGCCAACCTGCCGGCCATCGTCCTGCTCACCGACGGCCGCTCCAACCCCGACCCCAGCCAGCTGGCTCTGGACGCCGCAAGCGCCGCAAAGGCGTCAGGCATCCGCCTCTTCACCGTCGGCCTGGGTCAGGATGTGGAGCAGGACGTGCTGCGCGCCATGGCCAGCCGTCCGGAGGACTTCTACTACGCTCCCGACGGCGAGGACCTCGGCGCCGTCTATGACGCGATCGCGGTGGCGATTCCCTGCCCTATCCGCGGCTGGTGGCCGGAAGCCGCCGGAGGCCGGGCCGCTGACCAGGATCCAGCGGACCGGGATCTTACAACGCGGTAGGGCGGACCGATCTGGACCGCAGCCGGCGCCAGGACGGACCTCCCTGATCCATGACCCCGGACCTCCATGATCCATGACCGCAGCCGCCGAGCTGGACTCGCCTGACCGCGCGCCGCCCCGTCAGTTCAGCGGGACGTAGCGGTAGCCGCGCCCGCGCACCGTGCGTAGCAGCTGTGGCCGGCCCGGCACCGGCTCGATCTTGTGGCGCAGGCGGCTCACCAGCTTCTCCACGCGCGACTCCTCGACCGCCTCGACAGCGCCATCCTGCCGATGCTCGGCGCCCCAGACATGGCGCACGATCGTCTCCTTGGAGCAAAGCCGCCCGGGCTGCCCGTAGAGCAGGCGCAGGAGGCTGTACTCCAGCGAGGTCAGACAGTCGATGCGCCGGCCATTGAACAACACCTCGCCGCCCGTCGGGTCCATCCATAGGCCCCGGGCCGGTGTGGAGGAATGCGACGGAGAGGACGGGGGCAGGGCAGCCGGCCGCGAGGCCAGGCGCCCGGGTTCACGCAGCGACGTCAGCGCGTTCAGATGGGCCAACGCGTCCCGCACCGCCTGGAGGGCCTCCTGGCTGATGGCCAGGGCGGAGGTCTCCGAACCGCGATGCCGTTGCAGGCTGAAGGCCGCGGCCTCCAAGGGCGCCGGCTGACCGGCGGCCAGGTCGAGAATGGGCGCCCGCGCCAGGGATCGCGCCGCCAGGCCCGCTCTGGCCAGGGCGCGATCCAGATAATCGGCTGCGGCGGCCAGGTCGAGCGGCCCCAGCGGCAAGGGGGTGAAGACTGTGGCGAAGGGCGAGCCCCGCCAGCCCTCCACCTCGCGGGTGGTCTCGTGCAAAGGCTTGTCCGACGCGGTCACCAGGGACAGGGCCCGCGGGCTGCGCCGCGCCAGCGAAGCGGTTTGGGCCAGAAAATCCCGGCTGGCAGCGGCAGAGCGAGGGTCATCCGCCTGCAGCGCCCATTCCAGTTCGTCCAGCAGCAGCACCAGCACCTGGTCTTCGGCTGCGGCCGCGTCCAGCAGCGCTTCGACATCCATGATGTCCAGGTCCCCGCGGGACAGCAGCTGGTCGATGGCGCCCGCTACCTGCGGCCGGGGGCTCTGGCGCTGCATCAACTGGGCCACGCGTCGCCAGAAGCGGGTACCGGAGAAGGGCGTGACCGACTGCAGGTCCAAGCCGACGAAGAGGTGGCGCTCGGGGAACAGACCGCGGGACGCGACCATTCGCGGATCGGCCACCTGGCGTAGCAGGCGCGTCTTGCCGATGCCCAGAGGTCCGGAAACGGCCACATGGCCGCGCTGCGGACCGGCGACATGCGCGTAGATCAGGTCCAACTCGCGCTGGCGGCCGGCGAAGAGCGGCAGAGCGGCTGGCGCCACCGCGACACCGTGGAGAGGCAGGGCTTGATCGAGCACGGGCGTTCGAGCCTCCTGGGGTAAAGGGAGGTCTGTGGGATCGGGCTCACCCAGGTGCAAAGCGGTTCGGGAACACCCCCGCGTCGGCACCGGGGTCAAGCGCCGGCGCAGCCGGAGCAGAAGCGCCGGCTTCGATTCACCGCCGGCAAACGTTGAGGGTCTCGGGTGTCAGGCTTTGGGTATCAATGCAGGTTGGATGGCCGCGATCACGGTCAGTGTAGGTTCCGCAGCGGACGACTGCTGGACCGCTGGCTGACGACTGGCTGACCGCTGACTGACGAAAGCGACCATCGGCGAGCTGCCGCCGCGCCGCTGCCATCCCCGCAACGTTGGCCCCGGCGGGCGTTCATGTTACCCTCTGGCTCCATGAACATCCCCAGCTACGCCGCCGATTACGATGCCGACTACTACGCCCACGGCTGCGGCACGCCCTATGCCCGCGACGAGGCCTGGCTGGGCTTCTTCGGCACCGTGGCGGAGCGCGTCATCGAGGGCATCGCCCCGGCTTCGGCGCTGGACGTGGGCTGCGCCATGGGCTTCCTGGTGGAGGCCCTGCGGGCGCGGGGGGTCGCGGCCTGGGGCTGCGACCTGTCCGCCTTCGCCATCTCCCAGGTGAGCGCCGACACCGCCGCGTTCTGCCGCGTCCTGCCCATCGGCGCCCCGTTGCCGGCGGACTGGCCGCCGCGCTTCGATCTGGTCACCTGCATCGAGGTGCTGGAGCATCTTCCGGCCCAGGAAGCCGCCGGCGCCATCGCCTGGCTCTGCGGCCTGGCCGACGACATCCTCTTCTCCTCCACGCCCCTGGACCACGCCGAGCCCACGCACCACAACGTCCAGCCCATCGACTATTGGGCGGGGCTCTTCGCCCAGGCCGGCTTCTACCGCGATCTGGATTTCGAGGCCCGCTTCCTGACCCCCTGGGCCCTGCGCTTCCGCCGCGGGCGCCCTGTACCGGGTGCCGTGCCCCTGGTGCGCGGCTACGAGCGGCAGTTGGCGCGCCAGGGCGAGGAGATCGAGGGCCGGCGCAACCTGGCCACCGAACTGCGCCAGACCGTCGCGCAGTTGGAACGTCAGGTCACGGCCTTGGACGAACGGGCCGTGGCCCTGGACGGCGCCCAGAACCAGGCCGACGTCGATCTGATGCGTCTGCGCCGCGAACGCGACAACCTGGCGGCCCAGCTGGCCGCCTGGCAAGGGCGCTGGCTGGCCCTGGAAGCCTCGCCGGGTTATGGGGTGCTGTGGCGCCTGCAGCAGGCACGCGCCCGCTTCCTGCCGACCGGCAGCCGGCGCGAGCGCGCCTTCAGCAGCTTCCTGGGTTGGCGGCGCATCGCGGGCGAGCGTGGCCTGGACGGCCTCGTGGGCCATCTGTGGCGCGAGAGTCGCGCGCAGAGCGGCTACCGCTGGCGCAACTGGCGGCGCCGACCCGGCACGGTGGATCGCCTGCCGGTGGCGCCCATCCCCGCCCCGCCGCCCCTGACGGCCCACCAGGAGGAGGTGGACCTCATCGTCTGCGTCCACAACGCCCTGGAGGACACCGAACGCTGCCTGGCCGCGGTGCTGGCCCATACCGCGGAGCCCTATCGGCTCATCCTGGTGGACGATGGATCGGCGCCTGAAACAGCCGACTGGCTGGCGGCCTTCGCCCGCGACCACGCGGCCCGCTGCCTCCTCCTGCGCAGCGCCGAAGCCACCGGCTACACCTTCGCCGCCAACCGCGGCCTGCGGGCCGGCACGGCGCCCTGGGCCCTGCTGCTCAACAGCGACACCATCGTCACCGCCGGCTGGCTGGACCGCCTGCTGGACTGCGCCCGCTCCGATGAGCGCATCGGCCTGGTGGGGCCGCTGTCCAACGCCGCCACCTACCAGAGCGTACCGGAGCAGCAGGCCGGTGACGACTGGGCCATCAACCCCACCCCCACCGGCCTGAGCCTGGACGCCTGGGCCGCCCTCATCGCCGCCGACAGCGCCCGGCTCTGGCCGCGCCTGCCCTTCCTCAACGGCTTCTGCCTGCTGGCGCGCCGCGGCATGTTGGAAGCGCTGGGCAACCTGGACGAGGCGGCCTTCGGCGCCGGCTACGGCGAGGAGAACGACCTGGCCCTGCGCGCCCGGGCCGCCGGCTGGCAGCTGGCCCTGGCCGACGACGCCTTCGTGTTCCACGCCCTCTCGCGCAGCTACCGCCATGAGCGCCGCCGCCAACTGGAGGCCCGCGCCGGCGAGGCCCTGGTCGCCAGGCACGGCACGGCCATCGTCATCGAGGGCGAGCGCTTTCTGCGCGAGGATCCGGTGCTGGAGGGCCTGCGGGCCCGGACGCGGGTGCTGGCCGAGCGGCAGCACATCGTCGCCGGCGGGCAGACGCGCTTCGCCGGCCGGAGCGTCCTCGCCGTCATGCCCCTGGCCGCGGCGGGCGGCGGCGCCAGCATCGCGATGTTCGAGCTCAGGGCGATGCGTGAGATGGGCGTGCGCGTGGCGGTCTTCAACCTGGACGTGCACCGCGCCATGTTCGAGGCCGCCTACCCCGACCTGGACCTGCCGGTGATCTACGGCCAACCGGAAGACCTGCTGCGGCTGGCCGGCGAATGGGACGCCCTGTTGGCCACGATGTACAGCACGGTGGACTGGCTGCAATCGGCGTCGCGCGGGCCGGTGGGCGGGCATGCCGTCTATGGCTACTTCGTCCAGGATCTGGAGGCCTACTTCTACCCCCCGGGCAGCGAGCGCTTCCACGCCGCCCTGAAGAGCTACCGGCAGATGCCCGAGCTGCGCATCTTCACCATGACCCCCTGGAACGCGGCTGAGCTGGGCCGGCTCTTCGGCCTGGAGGTGCCGGCGGTGATGCCCGGCTACGACGTCGCCCTCTTTCGCCCCCGCCCGCGGCGTTCGGCGTGGCCGGCGCGCCCGCTGCGCCTCTTGGGCATGATCCGCCCCGAGACGCCCTTCCGCGGCCCGCGCCTGACCATGGAGGTCTTTCGGGAGATCGCCCGCCGCCATGGCCCCAAGGTGGAGATCGTCCTCTTCGGCGTCGAGCCCCAGGACGCGGGCTGGGAAGACCTGCCGCGAGACTTCCCCTTCCGCCTGGCCGGGCGGCTGGAGCCGCGGCAGGTGGCCGACCTGATGAACGAGGTGGACATCTTCTGCGACTTCTCCACCTGGCAGGCCATGGGGATGACCGCCATGGAGGCGATGCTCTGCGGCTGCGCGGTGGCGGTGACCCGCCACGGCGGGCCGGGGGTCTACGGTCGCGACGGCGAGAACTGCCTGATGGTGGACCCGCTCGACAAGGCCGGCTGCATCGCCGCCGTAGACCTGCTGGTGCGCGACGCCGACCTGCGCCGCCGCCTGGGCCACGCGGCCCTGCGCGACGTCTGCCTCTTCTACCCCGAACGGGCGGCCTGGAACATGCTCAACGCCCTCTTCGGACCGGAGATCGACGCGGCGATGATGGAGGCGGCGCGCATCGAGCGGGCCCGGGACGAGGCATGAGCCTGCCGCGCCGCCCGCGCATCCACGTCCTCTACGAGCACGGGCCGGACCTGGCGCCCTACAGCACGGCCTACATCCGGCTGATCCGGCCCTTCAGCCATCCCCTGGTGCGCGCCCACCTCGACGTCTCCTTCGGTCGCCGCCTGCCCGGCGAGCGGCTGGACGCGGTCATCATCGACCGCCTGTGGCAGCCGCTGGCGGACCTGCCGCGCCTGGAGCGGCTCATCGCCGCAACCCGAGCCATGGGCGCCCCCCTGCTGCATGCCCTGGACGACAACTTCCTGGACCTGCCCCTGGAGCGGCGCGACTGGGCCACGGCGGATCAGCCCGCGGTCCTCAGGCGCCTCCTGGCCGAGGCCGACGGCTTTCTGGTGAGCACGCCGATGCTGGCCGAACGCCTGGCCTGGACCGGCCGCCCGGTCATGGTGGTGCCCAACGCCCTGGACGAGCGGCTGCTGGATGCCTCCCTGGTGGGTGCCGATATGCCCCTGTCGCGGGAGCGCGACCCTGGCGAATCCGACGTCGGCGTGATCGAAGCCGGTGCGCCCCGCCCCAGCCCGCAGCGCCCGCTGACCATCGGCTACATGGGCACCTACACCCATGACGGCGATCTGGCCCTGGTGCTGCCGGCCCTGCGTGCGGTCTGCGCCCGACATGCCAGCCGCGTGCGGCTGCAGTTGCTGGGCGTTGCCGGTCAGGAGGGCACCCTGGCCGCCCTCGCCGACCTGCCCCTGGACATCCTGCGCCTGACCCCGCCGCAGATGGCCTACCCGGTGTTCCTGCCCTGGTTCACCCAGGTCCTGCGCTGGGACATCGGCATCGCCCCCCTGGCGGACACGCCCTTCAACCGCGCCAAGAGCGACCTCAAGCATCTGGACTACGCGGCGCAGGGCGCGGCGGGCATCTTCAGCCGGGTGACCAGCTACCGCCACACGGTGCGCGACGGCGAGACGGGCCTCCTGGTGCCCAACAGCGTCGCCGCCTGGGAGGATGGCCTTGAGCGCCTGATCGGCGACGCGGCGCTGCGCGCGCGCCTGGCGACCGGGGCGGCGGATTACCTGCGGCGCGAGCGCAGCCTGGCGGTGATGGCCCCGCGCTGGACGGCGGCGGTGCTGGGGTTGCTGGCGGGTGGGGTTGGCGGGGGGGCTATGGGACGAATGGGACCTATGGGACTTATAAGACCTATGGACGACCAGTTGCCGGATGAACCTCAATCGCAAGGCGTCTCCAGTCGGGCCACGGTTGGCGGCATAGGTCCCATTCGTCCCATAGGTCCCATTCGCCCCATCCCCACCCGCACCCCACCACCACCCCTGCGCCTCGCCGTGCTCCTGGAGCGCGACGGCGCCGGCCGGCCCCTGGCGCCGAGCCATCTGCGCCTGCTGCGGCCGCTGAGCCATCCGGCCCTGGCGGACCGGCTGGAGGCGCATTTCCCCACCCGGCCGGAAGCGCGCGGCCTGGACGCCTTGGTGGTGGACCGCCTGTGGCGGCCGGACATCACCTTGCCGCTGATGGAAGCGGCCATCGCCCAGGCGCGGGCCGATGGGGCCGCCTTCGTGTACAGCATCGACGACAACCTGCTGGACCTTCCGGCGGAGCGCACGGACTGGCCCTCGGCCGCGCATCTGGCCATCGTCCGCCACTGCCTGGCGGAGGCGGACGGGGTGCTGGTGTCCAGCCAGGCTCTGGCGGAGCGGCTGCGGCCGCTGACCCGCGGACGCATCGCCGTGCTGCCCAACGCCCTGGACGAGCGGCTGCTGCCGCGGATGGCGCGCGGAACGCCTCCCGATCAGGGTCCACAGGGCGAGCGGCCCTTGACGGTGGGCTACATGGGCACGGCCACGCATGATGACGACCTGGCCATGGTGCTGCCGGTGCTGACCGAGCTGGCGGCCCTGCATCCGGGGCGCCTGAGCTTTCAGGTCATCGGCGGGGCCCGGCGGCGGTCCAGCCGCGAGGCCTGGCGGGCGGCGGGGCTGCCGGTGCGCTTCCTGAGCCCCTGGCCCACGGACGAGGAATACCCCAGCTTCCTGCCCTGGTTCGCGGCCCATGCCGACTGGGACATCGCCATCGCCCCCCTCGTCGACACGCCCTTCCGGCGCTGCAAGTCGGACATCAAGTTCCTGGACTACTGCGCCCTGGAGACGGCGATCGTCCTCAGCGACGTGCCGCCCTACGCGGCCACGGTGCGCCACGGCGAGACAGGCCTGCTGGCGGCCAACACGCCGGAGGCCTGGCTGGCGGCCCTGGAGTCCTTGGTCGCCGACGACGCGCTACGGGCGCGCCTGGGCCAAGCGGCGGGGCGCTACCTTCGGGAAGAACGGGTGCTGGCGGTTCGGGCGGGGGATTGGGACGGGGCGATCCGGGGCTTGTTAGGGATCGGGTGACGGCTGCCAGCCGCTGCCATCGCGCACGGCCTGCATCACCCGCTGGGACAGCGGCTGGGCCGCATAGGCATAGGGCGGCGCCTCCACCCTGGAATCATCGGCCAAGGCCCCCGCGTCCACCCCCACCGCGCGGGCGAAGCCGGGTGGGTCGCGCAGGTCCACGGGCAGGCCGAAGACCTGGGTGGACCTGGGGCCGGGGATCAGCTGGCTCTGCTCCAGCAGCAGACGCCCGCCGTGGCTGACGTCGATGGCTGCACCGCTCCAGGTCTCCATCAGGACGTTGTACAGGTGAGCGTAGCCATAGCGCAGCTTGGGATGGCGGTAGGTCACGGCGCTGAAGAAGCTGTGATGCACGGTGAGGCGGATCTCGTTGTCCTCCGCGGTCCAGTCCTTGGAACCCACCAGCATGCCCTTGGCATGGTCCTCCAGGCGGCACCAGGACACGGTGATGCCGCTGCTGCGGTCGGTCACGTCGATGAGCCCGTCATCAAAGCGGGCCAGGGTCAGGTGATCCAACCACACCCTGCTGCTGCGGTTGATGGACACCCCGTCGGCGTCGCCGTCGCTGACGATGAGGTGGCTGATGACGACGTTCTGCACCTCGTTCAGAAAGAAGCCCCCGCCGAGCAGCTCCACCCGATGTCCGCGGCCGTCCACGGTCTTGTCGGAGCGCACGATGATCCGCTTGCGCAGGCGGATGACGCCGTCCACGGCGAAGCGCACCCAAGCGGGCCCAGGAGTCTCCAGCGCCTGGCGCAGGCTGCCTTCGCCGCGGTCTCCCAGGTGGGTCACCCAGACATCCGGCCCCGCCAGACCGCCGGTCACACCCGCGGTGCGGGCGAAGCCTTGTGCTTGGGCGAGGAGGGCGGCGCGGTCGGGGGCGGCAGGCGGTGCGGGGCTGAGGCTGGGGATGCCCGGCGCCAGGGCCTCGCCGTCGGCCCCGCCACCGGCGATGTCAGCCGCTGCAGTCGGCAGCACGGTTTCGGCCACCGGCGCTTCGGGCAGCGCGGTCACGGCCGGAGCCGGCGGGTCGTGGTCGACGAAGGGCAGGAGCAGATGGCCTCCGCCGGCGACTGAAGCGGAGTCAGGGCCGGCGGCCGGATCAAGGTCGGCGGCAGCGGGCGACGCAAGGCCCGCCGATGACGTCCGGACCGCCGACTGCGTCAGGTCCGCCGCGGGCACCGGGACGGTGGGCGTGGCGCGCGCACAGCCGATGAGCAGGAGCAAGGGCAGGACCGCGGGGAGGCATCGCATCGAACCATCATAGGGGATGCGCCGAGGGCTGCCAACGGGGCAACGGGGCATCGGGGCCAATAGGACAGGCTGCGCGCTACCAGCTGTCGCGAGGCAGCGGCAAACCGATGTGCGCCACGCCCTAACGCCCGAAGACCTCCACAAGCTCCAGCGACAGCTCCGACATCAAGGGCGAAGTCGCCGCCTGTCCGACACCGAACTGCCCATGCTCGCGATAACGATCGCCATCCAAGACCAGGACGGTCAGGGTCCGCGTGTCCGGATCCGCGAGCCAGTACTCCTCGATGCCCGCCGCCGCATACTCCACACGCTTGGTCAACAGGTCGTGGTCGCGGTTGGAGGCGCTCAGGATCTCCACCACCAGGTCCGCCCCCGTCCAGAACTGCTCGCCCAGGCGCGCATCCGCCTGGTCGAGCAGGGCGAGGATGTCCGGCTCCCGGAATCGCCCGGGCGCCAGGCGCAGCTTCAGCGGCGCGAAGAGCACCAGGCCGCCGCGCGCTTGCAGATAGGCATCGAGCGCCCACAACAGGCGCTTGAGCACCAGCTGATGCGTCACCGTTGGCATGGGCAGGGTCTCCAATCGGCCATCGGCCAGCTCGATCAACTGGTTGGTGTCGCGCGTCAGCCAGAGGTAATCCTCCGTCGTCCAGGCCCCGGCCGGCGGGAGCAGGTCCAGGAGCTGGCTTGGGCTGGGCATCAGCGCCACGTGACTCGCACGGACCGATGCGGCGGGGGACTCCGGCATCCGGGTGGCTCTGGCGCGGCTGTGGGACATGGGCAGCTCCTTGGCCGCAGATTCTAGGCCCCAGTAGGGAGCGAGACAATGGGTGGCATCAGAGTCCACCACCGACCACGCCTCAAGCCCGACCCGGAGTCGGGTCCTCGTTACGCTTTCCGCGGTATCCCTGGATCGGATCCACCGATGGTGCGGGCACAGCGGACGCGGTCTGCCCACCGACGGCGGGTACCCAGCGATCGCCCCGGTGACTGAAAGTCACGGGCTCATCAAGACGAAACCCACTAAAGTTGGGTTGGAGCAAGGGGTTTCCGATGGTGTATCATCGTGGGGACGAACTGATGGGTGTCAGCGCGTGTTGATCGCGGTTGATGTGTCGGTGTGCGGCGGGGCTGAGTTACCGGACGGGTCCATGCCCCGGATCAGGCTCGCAACAGTGGATCGACGCTCATCCACGCTGACCAGCCCTCCAACCATCCCGTGTACCAACCCAGCTTTAGTGGGTTTCGTCTTGATGAGCCCGTGACTTTCAGTCACCGGGGCGGTCGTTGGGCACTCGCGGTCGGCGGATTCCCCGCAATCGCTCTGCACTCGCCGTCGGTGGATCCCCCGCAATCGCTCCACGCTTCCCGTCGGTGGATCCCGAAACAACCGCCGGGTCCGCGCTATTGATGCCCGGTGCCCCCCGAACAGGACTTGCTCCGCATGCCCCCCATCCTCCCCGCCTACCTCGACCTGCTGCAAGAGCTCATCACCGCCTTGGACGCCGCCGTCGCCGACCTGCCCATCGAAGCCCTCGACTGGGTGCCTGGCACCGAGATGAACAGCCTCGCCGTCCTCGTCACCCATACGTGCGCCTCGGCCCGTTACTGGTTGGGCGAGGTGGCCGGCGGAATCCCCATGCATCGCGATCGGGCGGCGGAGTTTCAGGTGCGGGGGCTGGACGCGGGCCGGCTGCGCGGGCAGTTGGCCGACTTCCTGACCTGGGCCCACGATGCGGTGGCCCGGCTGGTAGACGCCGACTGGGGAGCGCCACGCCAGGTCGGCTACCGCGAGCAGCCGGTGACCGTGGGCTGGGCCCTGCTCCATGCCCTGGAACACAGCGCCCTGCACCTGGGCCATGCCCAGTTGACCCGGCAGCTCTGGGAACAGCGGGCATGAGCTTGTCGGGCGAACCGGACTCCCCCTCCGAAGCGGTCGCTTCCCCCTTGTTCCTCTGGGTCCAGATCTGGCTGCGGACGGGCGACGTGGACGGCTTCGCGGCCTACGAGCGGCCGGCCGCACGGGTCCTGGCACGGCATGGCGCGCGCATCGAGCGCGCCTTCCGGCCGCTCGATGCCGCGGAGGACCCGGCGCTGCCTTTCGAGATCCACCTGGTGAGCTTTCCCGATCAGACCTGCCTGGCCTCGTGGCAGGCCGATCCGGAACGCGCGGCGCTTCAGGAAGAGCGGGAGCGCTGCATCGCGCGGACAACGGTGATGGCGCTGCGGACGGTGAAGGGATACGACGGGAGCTGAGACCATCAGGGTCAGGGCATCGGTTCGGGCGACCGGAGCAACCCCGAGGCCTGCCTGACTCGGCGTAAAGCCTCTGCGCGGTGAGACGACCCCGGTCCCCGATATCGAGGCGCCCGAGGAACCATCGACGAGCCGCTCGACACCATCACCCTGAGGAAGCGCCGCCCGGAGGTTCGAATGTCCACGCATTTGTCCTGGATGGAATGGTCCCGCTGGATCCACGTACTGGTCTGGCCCGCGGCCGCTTGGGGCGCGCTGCGCATCGTGACCGGGTGGGGGTACCGGCCCTTGCCGGTGCGACAGGACCGCTTGGGGGCCTTCGCGGGCTGGTTGGCGCTGACGGGGTGCTTCGGCGGCGTCACCCGCGCGATCACCGTTCTGCTGGGGTCTGGAGCCGTTCTGATGATGATGTTGGCGGATCTCTCCAACCCGTCTTCGGGCGAGTCCTCAGGCGAGTCATGGTTCTTCATATCCTGGTACCTGGTCAACCTCGTCGTCTTGGGCACGGCATTTTGGACCGGATGGTGGCTGGTTCGCCGAATTGACTGGGAGCGCGTTGGAGGCAATGCGGCGCTCGATGTGCTGAAGCCTCCGGCGCCCGCCTGGCAACACGTGTACCTGTCGATAGCGGTTGCCCACGCCTTTCTATGGCCTCTCTCCGCAGTGAGCCAGCTGTTCGGATCTGCAATGGTTGGAGACGGTCTCATGGTGGCGGCACTCTATCTGGTCAGCCTCGCGCTGGCAGCCCGGCTCGCGGGCGGCTTGGTCGATGACCTGCTGGCCAGCAAGCTCATGGCAGCCAGTCCGGCGCCGACCGCTCCACGCTTGCGCCAGGTCCTGTGGGTCGGAGCGGTGGGACTGCTCAGCACCGGCATCTCGGCGATCCCCAACGCCATCCTGGCCGTCCTGCCATTCTCGGCCGACATGGACCCCGCAACCCCTTCGGCATCGATCTGGCAGGCCTACCTCTGGATCGAACTCGCGCTGCTCGTAGGCCTTTCCATTCTGATGCTCCGACTGCTCCCCAAGCACCACCCGGAATCGGGTCCGCGCCACGCCTTCCGCGGCATTCGGCGGATTGCCATCGCCATGGCTCTCGCAGGCGCGATGATGTGGCCGCTCGACTTCGCTCGCATGTTGCTCGGGTCGCTGGATGACTTCCGCCTGGGAGCGGTGGCGAGCCGCACCATCCTGATTGCCATCGCCATTGTCGTCGTCGGCTGGCTGTTCACTTGGCGACCACCGGTGCGGGACTGAGGGATGGCGCGGACCCGGCGGCCGCTGGGATTCCGGCGATAGCGTGGACCCACCGACCGCCCCGGTGACTGAAGTCACGGGCTCATTAAGACGAAACCCACTGAAGCTGGGTTGGTGCTCGGGATGGTTGAGGGGCTGATCAGCGTGGATGGGCATCGATCTGCTACTGCGAGCGTGGTCCGCATCATGAACCCATCCACTGACCAAGACCCATCCGACACCGCCTCATCAACCGCGATCCACATGCGCTGAAACCCATCGGTTCATCCCCACGCTGATACCCCATCGGAAACCCCTCGCTCGAACCCACCTTTAGTGGGTTTCGTCTTAATGAGCCCGTGACTTCAGTCACCGGGGTCGGCCGCCGGGTCACCGGGGTCGGCCGCCGGGTCCCCGCCATCACCCGTTTGACCCCAAGCCCCGCCCCGGCGTATGCTCCCGCGCCTAGGGCTTTTGTGGCCCCGCGCCATTGTCCCCGACGCCCCGCGCAGACGGACGGAGGGGGCCGGTGAGCAGGGTCCGTGGTGCGAACGCTACGCCTGAGGAGGCATTGGCATGGCAGCGAGCAAATGGTCCGACGACACCTTCCTCGACACCCTCAAGGCACAAGGCGACGAGCTCGCCGACCTGACTGTGGCCGAGTTGGAAGCGCAGGGCGAGCTGCCGACGGCCAACCGCATCTTCCGCGAGATCAACGTCAACACCCCGGCGCTGCCCGCCGATGCCCCGCCGGCGCTGAGGCGCTTCTGGGAGGCCACCCAGACCCTTCCCGCCGGCACCGACCTGGCGCGCGTCGCCCGCGGCGAGGCCGCGTTCATGCGCCATATCTTCGAGATCGGCAGCGTGCTGCTCACCCGCTCCCTGCCCGCGGGCTACGCCGCGCCGCGCCTGTCACGCACCCTGACCCTGTCCGGCGACCTGGTCACGGCCAGTTGGCGGCGCGTGCTGGCCGTGGTCCAGCTGCTGGTGGAGATCGGCGGCGCCCGAGGCTTCCAGGACGGCGGCGCGGCCACCATGGCCGGCCAGAAGATGCGCCTGATGCACGCCGGCGTGCGCGATATCGCTCGGCGCCGGCTGCCCGAGTTTGGCGCGCTGCATCCCGAGGCGGGATCGCCCGCCAGCAAGGAGGACATGCTCGGCACCCTCATGGGCTTCTCCTACCTGCCCATCGACAGCCTGCGGCAGATCGCCCACGACCTGCCCGACCAGGATGCCGAGGACATCTACTACCTCTGGCAGGTCTTCGGGGTGATGATGGGCATCCACCCGCCGGTGACCGGGGACGCAAAGCCGACCTTCGACTACATCCCCGCCACCCTCGACGACGCCGCGGCCTTCTACCAGTCCTACGCCCGCCGCAACTACGTGAGCGCCGACAGGAACCCGGACGGCACCGTCCTGGCTCGGGCGGACCTGAACATGTTGAAGCAGTTGATCCCCCTGCCCCTGCGCCTGCTGGGCTGCGGCATCCTTCCCCGGCTCCTGATCCAGGAAGCCCTGAAGCCGCCGGCCATGGCCCTGGTCGGCTTGCGCGCCCTGCCCGCGCCGCTGTACCACCTGCTGAGGCTGATCTACCTGGACCTGCCCCTCTTCGTCGACCGCGTCCTGCATGGCCTGACCCCCAACCGTCAGGGCTACTTCGCCGGCATCATCCTGAGGGACATGGTCAAGATCGGTCGGGAGGGCGAGGCCAGCTTCTTCATCCCCGATTCGGTTGTCGCACTGAAGCGCCTAGGCTGAGTCCGCCCTTCAAGCGGTCGCTGCGGTAGCCTGCTCGGCGGCGGCGTCGCGGCGCATCCGGTCGTAGAGCAGATAGAGGTAATACAGGTCCATCACCAGCACCGCCAGGCCCATGCTCTTGATGAATCCATGCCCTTCCGTGAAGAACATGAAGGTGAAGACCGTGATCAGCCCGGTGCCCACCATCTTCAGCCAGCCGACGGCCGGCGAGATGCCGTAGAGGCTGGGCTGGCGCAGCATCATGACCGGGTAGAGCCCGGAGATGATCAGGTTGGCCATCAGGCCCGAGGTCAGGCCCGTGGCGGTGTCATAGCCTTCCTTGCCGAAGTAGTAGTAGCCGAAGCCGAAGGCCACCAGCATGAAGAGCATCAGCGGCACGAACTGCCGTTTCAGCCGCTCGATGCCCAGCTGCTTGACGCCCACGTGCAGGACGGCCCAGAAGATGACGATATCCAGCACGAACCAGATGCGGTTCAGGGTCTCCACGAATTTGCCCATGTCGGAGGTGAAGACGTAGGCCCACAGGAACTCCCAGGCGAAGTTGCTGGCGGCCGCGGCCAGGGGCATCTCGATGAAGCGGTAGCGGAAGTAGTTGCGGATGAGGATCAGGTAGAGCAAGGCCCAAAGCGCGCAGCCGATGCCGAAGACGACGATCTGCGGCACGGTGTAGGTGCTGGTGTTGAACATCTGGTCCATGGCGTCTCTCTCCTCTCATAGCTCGGTGGTGGGTGGATGGCGACAATGAGCCGGCCGGATCTACTTCTCCGTCAGCACCGCCACCAACTCGCCGTCCGGCGGCAGCCCATGCTCGCGGATGAGCTCGCAGCGCTTGATGTACATCGCCGCCACCTCGTCCTCGGGGTCCAGGAGCAGAACCAGGCGGCATTGCTCCTCGCAGGCGGCGAACTGATGCGCCTGGTAGGCGGCGACGGCCTCGGCGATGCGCGTCTGGTTCTCGCGCTTGCGCGCCACCCGCTGCGGCGGGTCGGCCTCGAAGACCTCGTGGACGTCTACCGGCCGGCCGCGGCCCAGCACCTGCACCCGGTCGATCAGGCGCAGCAGGTAGTTGCTGGGATAGGCCAGGGCGTCATGGGTGGCGCCCGACAGGGCCAGGGCGATGCCGTAGCGCTTGGTCACGCCCTCCACCCGTGAGGCCAGGTTGACCGTGTCGCCGATGGCCGTGCCATCCATGCGGGCCGCCGAGCCGATGGTGCCCAGCATCACCGTGCCCGTGTGCAGCCCAATCCCCATGAACAGGGGCGGCTCGCCGCGGGCTGCCAGCTCCTGGTTGAAGTCCGCCAATCGCCCCAGCATGCCCAGGGCCACCTGCAAGGCGATATCCGCGCCACCCGGCTCGGGGAACAGGGCCATGATGGCGTCGCCCATGTACTTGTCCACCACGCCGCCGCTGGCCTCGATGAGCGGCACCATACGGCCCAGGTAGGCGTTGAGCAGGCTGAAGGCGTGGCTGACGTCCGCCGATTCCGCGCGGGCGGTGAAGCCCCGGATGTCCGAGAAGAGCACGGTCATGGGCAGCTCCGTCTGGTCGCCCAGGGCCACCTCCGTGATGCTCCCCTTGCCCAGATGGCCCAGGAAGGCCTCGGGCACGAAACGGGCATAGGCACTCATGAGCGCCGAGCGCTCTTCGTAGAGCCGCGCATTCACCAGCGAGATGGCCACCTGCCCGCTGAGCAGGTTGAGGATCTCCAAACGGTCCGGGGTGAAGGCGCCGGCCACCTCGCGGTTCTCCAGGACCAAGAGGGCCGTGACCGCCCCATGATGGCTGATGGGCGCGCAGAGCACGGATCGGACGCCCTGCTGCTGCAGGTAGCGGTCGCCGCGGAACTGGCCGGCCGCCTGGGCGTCGGCGATCAGCACCGTCGTCCCGGTGCGCAGGACATAGCGTGCCACGGAACGCGCCAGATGGTCGCTCTCGTCCAGCGGCAGGCCGGCGAACACCTGCACGGTCTCGCCCGGCCGGCAGGCGGCGACCACCACCGGCTGGTCGCCGCGCAGGTCCACGAAGGCGCCGGCATCGGCGCCGGCCGACTCGATGGTCACCGCCAGCAGGGTGGCCAGGAGCCGGTCCAGTTCGATCTCCCCGGAGATGGCCTGCCCGGCCTTGATGGCCGTAGCCAGATCCAGGCCCTGCCCGGACGAGCGCAGGGTCTCGCCCTTGATGGTGGTAAAGCGCGAGGTCTCGCGGGCCGCGGCGTCGCCGGCCCGGCCGCTACCGGCGCGCAGGAAGCTGTGGCGATTCTGCAGCGCCTGCACCTTGGCCCTGGCCCCCCAGGCCTGGTAGGACTGGTAAGCCGCATGCAGGTAGGCCTCGGCGATCAGGGCATGGCCCAGGCCCTGGTAGAAGTGGCCGGCCAGCTCGGCGGCCAAGGCCTCGTCCTGCAGGTAGCCCTGCTCGCGGGCGCCCGCGATCGCCTGATCGTAGAGGGTCATCGCCTCCGGAACGCGGCCCGCCAGGCGGGCCTCCTCGGCCTGCACCAGGGCCAGCTTGTGGGCGTAGTTGATCGGCCCCGTCGCGGCCGCCGCGGCCAGGCCGGCAAGGCAGCGCTCCAGGACCGCCGCCGGGAGCGCTGGATGCCCGTCGTCAGTGGCCGGGGCGTTCAGGATGCCCAGGGCGCCGTGGAAGTACATCAGCTGCGGGTACATCGTGGCGCGCCAACCGGTATCGAAGGCCATGTCCAGGGCTGCCAGGGCGTGGTCCCGCGCCCGCCTGAAGTCGCCGAAGGTGGTGGCCAGGATGGCCTTGGCCATATCCACCTGCGCCAGGTGGGTGACATCCTTGGCCTCATGCAGCCGGGGCAGGTCGCGCTGCTCGTCGAAGGCGGCGCCGGTCAGGCGCAGGTCCGGGTCAGCCCGCTGGACGAGCAGCTCCACCGCCGCCCGCTCGATGCGGATCGCATAGACATGTCCTGTCTGCTTGAGCCGATCCAGTCCGGCCTGGATCTCGATCATGGTCGTCAACACCTGGTCCAGAGGCCGGCCAGCCTGGCGCAACTGCGTGCAGTGGTTGACGGCGCAGAGGGTGGCGGTGCCGAAGTCGCCATGGCTGATGCCGAGGCGGTAGCCTTCCAGGAGCGGGGCCAGCGAATGGGCCTGATGGTCCACCCAATGCCGCACCGAAGTCTCGAAGCTGACCACCACCATGGGGTACAGCTGGGGCCGGTCCAGGCGCTCGACGAGGTCCACCGCGAGCTTGCCGAACTGGTAACCCAGCGCATGCTGCCCCAGCGGTCCGCAGAGGATGTTGGAGTAGAGCACGAAACCGAAGGCCGAAGCGTCGGCCAGGCCGTGGGCCAGGGTCTGGCGCACCATGGTGGTGGTGATGGACACGAAATGACCGCCGGACACAAAGGAGCAGGGGATCGCCACGAGCGCCGCCAGCTTCATGACCGCCAGCACCCGCGGATCGGTCATCAACGGCAGCTCGATGAGGGCCGCCACCTCGTAGGGCTGCAGTTCGGCCGCTGTCACCTGCAAGGCCTGCGCGGTATCGGCGTCGCCGGGATCCGCCGGCAGGTGGACGCCGAGCCGGCCGAGACCTTCAAGGCCCAGCCGCAGCGCTTCCATGTTGTGATGCTGCGCCACCAGGGCCTCGATCATCCGGCCGTAGGCCGCGCTGGCCACCAGGGGATCCGTCGCCCGCTCGACGATCCAGCGGCCGTGCCGCATCGCGGCGTCGAACTGCTGGCTGGCGCAGGCGGCGTCGGTCACGTCCTGGTGCAGGGCCAGGCCCAGCTCGGGTTCCTGATCCGCCGCGCTTTCGGGCAGCAGCGCCAGCGCCGCCGCGAACAGGGCGTAGGCGGCATCATAGGCCGCCGAGGCCATCGCCTGCTGACCCGCGCCGCGGTTGAGCATGATCAGGGCGCGGCGCGCGGCGTCGCCCGTGATCAGCTCGCGGGCCAGGTTCAGGTGGGCGACCACCGCGAAGCGGTCGTCGCCACCACCCGGGGCCCAGGCGCTGCTCCAGGCCGCGGCCGATGCGCAGGTGGATGGTCGGTCTGCGCTCGGCCGGAATCGAGCCATAGGCCGCCTGCTGGATGCGGTCATGGGCGAAGTGGAAGACAGTGCGGCTGGCGTCCAGGCCCTCGGCCTCGACGCCCGAGGCCAGGAAGCGCCGCCAGCCGGAGCCGCTCGGCAGGACGAGACCGGCCTCCATGGCGCCCACGAGGGACCGGGCCATCTCCTCCGGTCCCCGCTCGGCCGCCAGGCTGAGGGTGGCCAGGTCGAAGCCGGCGCCGATGCAGGCCGCCAGCTGCAGGGCCTCCATCGTGGGCGCGTCCAGCTTGAGGATCTGGCGCACCACGAAGGCCACCACGTTCTCGGTGATCGACTGCCGCCGCAGGTGCTCGAGGTCCCAGGTCCAGCCGCCGCGTTCCTCGTCGAAGCGCAGCTGGCCCTCGTCGATCAGGTTGCGCAGGAACTGGCGCACGAAGAAGGGGTTGCCGCCGGTCTTCTCCTGCACCAGGGCGGCCAGACCGCGGGCCAGGGAGGCCGGGGTGAGGGTCGCATCGGCGATCAGGTCGGTCAGGCTGTAGTCGTCGAGCGCCTGCAGCTTGATCTCATCGATGATGGTGCCCGCTTCGCGGATGCGCTCCAGGCTGCGGTTGAGGGGATGGCCGCTGTGCACCTCGTTGTCGCGGTAGGCGCCGATGACCAGCAGGTGGGCCATCCGGGAATCGCCGAGCACTGTCTCCAGCACCTCCAGCGAGGCCAGATCGGCCCATTGCAGGTCGTCGATGAAGAGCACCAGCGGATGCTCGGGCCGCGCCAGGGCGAGGGCGAAGCTCTGGAAGACGTGGTTGAAGCGGTTGCGCGCCTCGCGGCCCCCGAGAACGGGCACCGCGGGCTGGTCGCCGATCACCAGGGCCAGGTCGGGGATGACATCGACGATGAGCTGCCCGTTCGGCCCCAAGGCGGCCTGCAGCCGCTCCCGCCAGGCGTCGATGTCGGCCTGCCGCTCGCCCAGGATCTGACGCATCAGGTCGCCGAAGGCCTGGGCCAGGGCCGAATAGGGCAGGTTGCGCTGCAGCTGGTCGAACTTGCCGGTCACCACATGCCCGCGCCGGCCGACCATCGGCCCCTGCACCTCGTTGACCAGCACGCTCTTGCCGATGCCCGGCTCGCCGGAAACCAGCATCAGTTCGGCCCGTCCGCCGCTGGCGCGCTCGAAGGCTTCCAGCAGGCGCCGCACGTCGCGTTCCCGGCCGTAGAGCTTCTGGGGGATGTGGAAGCGGTCCGACACATCGCGCTGCCCCAGGGTGAAGGGGCGTATCTCGCCGCCGGTGGCCAGCTCGCGGCGGCAGCGCTCCAGATCCTGGATGAGGCCGTAGGCCCCCAGGTAGCGGTCCTCGGCCGACTTCGCCAGAAGCCGCAGGATGATGTCGGCGATGGGCGGCGGCAGATCGGGCCGCAGGCTACAAACGGAAGGCGGGGCCACGGCGAGGTGGTGGTGGATGAGCTCGAGGGCATCGCTGACCGCGAAGGGCGGCTGGCCGGTCAGCAGCTCGTGGAAGGTGGCCCCCAGGGAATAGAAGTCGGCTCGCCAGTCCAGGTTGCGGTTCATGCGCCCGGTCTGCTCGGGAGCGATGTACGGCAGGGTTCCCTCCAGGGCCCCAAGGGCGCCGGGCCGCACCCGCTCTTCGTCCAGGCGCGTGGCCAGGTCGAAGTCGATGAGCTGCAGGCGCCCGGTCTCGGCGTTGGCGACGAAGTTCGCGGGGTTGACATCCTTGTGGATCAAGCCCTGGCGGTGGATGCGCCCCAACACGCCCGCCATCTGGATGGCCAGCTCCAGGAAGCGCTCCGTCCCCAACCGGCCGTAATCCGCGAGGGCGTGCAAAGGGGCGGCGTCGATGTCCTCCAGCACCAGCACCAGGTTGTTGCCCACCGGCAGGAGCTCGATGGGCCGGACCACCCCGGGATCGTCCATGAGGCGCAGGATGTCGTGCTCCAGGCGCAGCCGGGCGCGATCTTCCGCCGCCGGGTAATCGCTGCGCAGGGTCTTGAGGATGACGGGCTGCCCGTCCCGCAGGCGCCGCGAACGGAGGACCCGCGTGGCGCGGCCCTCGTAGATGGTCTCCAGATCACCATAGCCTGGAAACACCAGGAATCCTTACCTTCTCCCCTGTGAGCCCTGCGACGGACGAGCCGCGCGCGGCGATTGTAACCCTCGGTGGCAAGGGCCGTCAACAGGTTGGCCGGGACCATGGTATGCTTGCTCTGTCGGCAGGCCGGTTCGGATCCAAGGCGACCGCCCAGCGTGGCCCGCCCAACCCATCGGAGACGCCCATGAGCACCCAATACCCACGCGCATCCGCCGCCGGTCTCACCCGCCCCCTCCTGGTGGCCCTGGCCATCCTGGCCACCCTGGCGGTCAACGGTCTGGCGGTATCCCTGCCCCTCTTCGGCCGCGACACCGGCGAGATTTCGGACCTGTACGCCAGCCGCTTCACGCCGGCGGGCTATGTGTTCGCCATTTGGAGTCTGATCTATACCGGCCTGATCGCCTACGCCGTCTGGCAGGCGCTGCCGGCGCAGCAGGGCGACGCGCGGGTGCGTTCGCTGGACCTGCCCCTCCTGATCAACTGCGCGGCCAATAGCCTGTGGCTGGTGTTCTGGCATCGCTTGAGCATCCCCGCCACAGTGCCGGTGATGCTGGTCATCCTGGGCAGCCTGATCGTGATCCACAACCGCCTGGGTATCGGCCGCCTCGCGCCCAAGAGCCTGGGCGAGCGCTGGTGCGCGCGGGCCACCTTCTCGGTCTACCTGGGCTGGATCTCGGTGGCCACGGTGGCCAACGTCTCGATCCTCCTGATCCACCTGGGCTGGGACGGCGGGCCGCTGTCGCCCGAGACCTGGGCGGTGCTGCTGGTGGCCGTGGCCGGTGTGCTGGCCTGGCTGATGGTCCTGCGCCGCGGCGACGCCTTGTATCCTCTGGTCATCGCCTGGGCCGCCTGGGGCATCGCCAACAAACAGGCCGACGCGGCCACGGTGGTACTGGCCGCCCAACTGGTGACGGCGGCGGCTCTGGCGGCCAGCCTGGTGGCGGCCTGGCGCTCGCGATCGCGTCCGGCCGGCGCCTTGGGCGCGGGATGACGCGGTTCGCCGCCGGCGCCCTCACACCCGGATGACCCGGCCCTCCGCGGCGCGGCTGAGCCGATCGCGCAGCGCCGCACCCAGGCCCGCCGCCCCCAGGTCGGCGGCCAGGATGACGGCGAAGCCCGCTGCGTCCAAGCGGCGCAGGCTGGCGTAGAGGTCGCGGGCGGCCGCGGCCAGATCGTCGCGGGCGCCCAGGACGACGACGGTCACGAGGCCCGCGGCCGCGGGCCGCAGGGCCTCGGCCAACCCGGCCGCGTCCTCGGCAGGCACCAGCAGGGCGACCCGCCGCCCGGCCTCCTCCTCGCCGGCGGCCCGCGCGAGCATCGCCGCCCGCTGCGCCGCCGGCGCGCCGATGAACAGGCTGACGGCCGCCACGCGCGGCGCGTAATGGCGGGCCATCAGGCCGGGGGAAGCCAGGGAGTCCGCGGAATGCGGCGACATGTCGGCGCGCGGCGGAGCAGTCCCGCCCGGCGCCGCCTTCCCGTCCGGCCCACCGGATCCATCCGACGCACCGGATCCGTCCGGCGCACCGGATCCATCCGGCCCACCGGATCCATCCGGCCCACCGGATCCATCCGACGCACCGGATCCATCCGACGCACCGGATCCATCCGACGCACCGGATCCGTCCGACGCACCGGATCCGTCCGACGCACCGGATCCGTCCAACCCCCCGGATCCACCCGGACCCTCGATCTCCGGAAGGACCGCACGCAGGTCCTCGACGGTCAGCCCCCCCGGCCGGAGCACCCGCGGGCGAGGCCCGCGGCAGTCCAGCACGGTGGACTCCAGCCCCAGGGTGGCCGGGCCGCCGTCGACGATCCAGTCCACGCGATCGCCGAGGTCCGCGAGCACGTCCGCGGCGCAGGTGGGGCTGATGCCCCCGAAGGGGTTGGCCGAGGGCGCGGCCACGGGCACGCCGGCCAGCCGCAGGAGGGCACGGGCCACCGGATGCGCCGGCGCGCGCAGGGCCACCGAAGCCTGACCCGCAGTCACCAGACTGGGAAGCCGCGGATGTCTGGGCAGCACCAGGGTCAAAGGCCCCGGCCAGAAGGCCGCCGCCAGCCGCGCCGCACGGGCGACAGGCGAAGGCTTACCCGCCGCGTCCGCCGCATCCGCAAGGGCCCCCGGGTCGATGAGCGCCCGGGCGTCGTCCCAGTCCAGCACATGGACGATGAGCGGATCGGTCAGGGGCCGCTCCTTGGCCGCAAAGATGCGGGCCACCGCCACCGCGTCCCAGGCGTTGGCCCCCAGGCCGTAGACGGTCTCGGTGGGAAAGGCCACCAGACCGCCGCCGGCCAGGGCGGCGGCGGCGGGCGCCAAGGCGGCATCGTCCGGCCGCTCGGGGTCGACGGTCAGGAGTCGCGGCGCGGGAGGGGTGTTGGGGAAAGAGGGGGGCATTGGAGATAGGGCCGCATTGGAAACAGGGGTGCGTCGGGGACGGGACTATGCGTCGGGGATGGGACTATGCGTCGGGGACGGGACTGTGCGTCGTGGACGGGACTATGCGTCGGGGACGCAATATGCATGGGCCCAATGATACCGGCGGGGCAGCTCGATTAGCTCCTCCCCCCAGCGGGGGGAGGTCGGGAGGGGGGCCGCCGTGGCCGTCCTCGCCGCCAACAGCATGACCAACAGCCGCCCCAACCCCTATCCCCGCCTCGTGATCCAGCCAGGCTTTCACCTTGAGCACCTGCGGGATGCGGACGGGGCTCCCGGTGCTGCAGGGGGGGTCACGGTTGTGGGCACTGAGACGGCCACGGCGGCCCCCCTCCCGACCTCCCCCCGCTGGGGGGAGGGGCAAAGGGCTCCTCCCTGTGGGAGGAGACGGCGGGGGGCTGCGTGGATTGATGCTGCTGTGTGGTTTGATGCCGGTGATGGGGGCGGGTCTGTCTCTGTGGGGGTGTACAATGGGTCCATGAGCATCGTAAGCCCAGGCTCCAGCCCGAACCCAGGCCCAGGCTCCAGCCCGAGTCCCAGCCCGAGTCCCGGCCCGAGTCCCGGCTCGAGTCCCGGCTCGAGTCCCGGCTCGAGTCCGAATCCCAGCTCGAGCCCCAGCCTGAGGGCCGGGCCCGCCCCTCGCCCGCCACGTTCCAGCGCCGCGCGTTGGCTGCTCTTGCTGGCCTTGGGCCTGGTGGCCATGGCCGCGGTGGCCCGTTGCGGCGGCGGGGCGCCGGTGGGGCGGACGGATGCTGCGCTGCTTGGCCCCGCCGACCTGAGCCCGGAGGATCCCGCGGCACCCGCCCGCTGGCAGTCATTGCCGGCGCCTGTGGACCTGGGTCAGGCCGAGCTGGTGGCCCGCGCCGCGGCCGGCGGCAAGATGCCCGCCGCCCAGGCCCGCGCCGCGGTCAGCTACCGCGACGCCGCCGCCGGCGTCGAGTTCACGCAGGCCGTCCTGCGCTACGCCGACGGCGCCGAAGCCGAAGCGGTGGTCGCCGCCGGCGCGCCGCTCCTGGAACGCACCTTCGGCTTGATCCGCGCCCCCCTGGACCTGCCCGGAACGACGGGCGCCACAGCCTGGCATTCCGCGGTCTACGGCGGGGTCAGCTTCATCGCCGAGGACACGGTGGTCTTCATCGGCGGCAGCGGGATGGACGGGGCGACCCTGAGCCGCCTGGCCGCCGCGGCGCGCGATCGCGTCCAGGCGGCCCGCTTGACACAGGTGGCGGGGTCTACACCGTCTCCCTGACGGCAACAACAGCGAGGAGCCTGCCATGTCCACTCTGCCAGCGCCGGGCAACTCCCTGACCGCGACGAATTCCCTCGCCGCTGTGAGGCGGAAGGCCCTCGCGCTCGTCGCTGGCTTGTTCAGCGTGGCCGTGCTGCTCGGTGTCTTCAGCCCCCACCGCCTGCTGGCGAACGCCGCCCGACCACGGCCACTTGCCGACCTGCGACATGAACAGGAACCCAGCGCCACGACCCCGCCGCCCACCGCCACGCCGATCCCCGTCGGCGGCCATATCGACGCCAAAGGGGCCTGCTACGTCCGCCTGCCGGACCTTCCGGCGGCGCCGGGCGTGTATGGTGGGTTTGGGGCCTACAACCCACAGAGCGGCGTGCTGACCTACGCCGGCGGCGCCGAGAAGCGCTCGGATACCCTCACCCTCGCCCGCCACGACCTCTACGCCATCCGTCTGGACGGTAGTCAAAAGGCCTGGAAGACCATCAGCTACCCCAATTCGCTGGGCTACCTGCGCGACCCCGACACCGGCTGCCGCGAGATGGCCAGCGTGTCTTTGGGCAACGACAAAGCCCTGTCGGTCTTCGGCAAGGGCGGCTGCGATCGCGGCCGCTTCGACGGCGGGGTCAACAAGGAGGGCGGCGACTTGCAGGAACTGCTCATCGGCGGCAGCGCCGATGTCAAAGGGGTACGCTGGGCGCCCAACAGCGGAGCCAAAGCCCTGATCGGCGACCTGGAGGTCAACAAGGGCAAGCTCACCCGGCCCTTCGGCGTCTTCGACCGCCAGCGTGACCGGGTGGTCTTCGGCCAAGGCACCTTCGATGTCGACATGGATGCTGAGACCGCCGACACCGTCTATGCCGCGCGGCGGACGGGCGGCCAGTGGCAGCTGACGGAGCTGCGCCCGGAGGGCACCGTCCCTTCCCGCCGTTTCGGCAGCTGCGCGGCCTACGTCCACGACGAAGACCTGGGCTTGGACGGGGTGATCGTGATCGGCGGCCAGCAGGGGGGCCTCACCGACGCCTTGACCTATGACGAGGTGTGGTGGCTGGACTTCAGCAGCCGCCCCGATGGCGTGTGGAAGGACATCAGCGCGCGCTTCTCCAACCGCGCCGCCTTCGGTCCGCGCCGCGAGGGCGCCTGCGCCTATGATCCTTCCACCCGCAACGTCTACTCCTGGATGGGCCGGTCCAGCAAGGACATCCCCGGCGGCGCGAAGCATTCCAGCGGCGTCTGGCGGGTGCGACTGGTCGACCTTGGCGGCGATGGAGCGCTCACTTGGGAGCGCCTCGCCAAGGACGACCAGAAGGGCTTGCGGGGCCGCAACCTCGTGCCCTCGGTCTGGGACCCGGAGTACAAGCGGCTGTTCGTCCTGGGCGGTCGCAACGACCTGGAGGAGTTGGCCGACGTCTGGGTGATCTACCCCGACGTCATCGGCGAGGCCTGCGATGCCCTGGACCCCTACGCGCCTTTCCGCATCGGCCCCACCTTGACGCCGCCCCCCACGCGCACGCCCAGCCCCACAGCCACGGCCCCGCCGGCCTCGCCGACCCCCGCGGACACCGCCACCACGCCGCCCACTACTACCGTGACGCCCAGCCTGACCCCAGCTTCCAGCGCGACGCCGATGGCGACAGCCAGTCGGACGGCAACGCCCCGGCCGGCCGGCTTGTTGCTACCTTGGCTCTCGGCCACGCTTCTGAGGAACTGACGATGTCCACTGTCCAACCCCCGACCCACCCATGCCGCCGCCTGACCCGCGCTCGCCGTCCGTTGTTGCTGGCCGCCCTACTGCTGGCCGCGACCCGCGCCGCGGCCGCCGCACCCGCCCCGGACTTCTACGACCCCGATGCCGTGCGGGTGCTGCGTCTGGACTTCGCCGACGCCGACTGGGAGAGCCGCCTGCCGACCTTGCCGGAAGGGCAGCACCTGCTGGCCGATCTGGACTTTGAGGGGGAAGCGCTGAGCGGCGTGGGCGTGGGCCTGAAGGGCAACAGCTCCAGCCGCGCGCCGGGCCGCAAGAAGCCGCTCAACCTGACCATCGACGCCACGGTCAAGGGCCAGCGGCTGATGGCCTACGACGTGGTCAACCTGAACAACGGCTTCGCCGACCCCAGCTTGGTGCGCGAGACCCTGGTCAGCGGCTTGGTGCGTCCCTTCCTGCCCATGCCGCGGGCCGGTTACGTGCATCTGGACATCGGCGGCGGCTATTGGGGGGCCTTCACCAGCATCCAGCAGATCGAGGGCACCTTCATCAAGCAATGGTTTCCCACTAGCGACGGTATTTTGTTCAAGGGCGTCCTACCGGAAGGGCGACCGTGCCGGGGGGGGGGATTGGGAGCTTCGGGGGCGGGGGGGTGGTTGGGGGCCGGGGGTGCCGGCCTGGAAGGCCGAGGTTCTGGGGAGAGACAGGGGCCTGGCGGGGCGAGGCGCCCCGAGGTGGGCCGAGGTGTCTGGGAGGCGGGGCTGGGAGCAGGGCCAGGGGCCGGGGCGGGGGGTTTCGGGCGACGTTGCGGTGGTTGGGAGCGGATCTGGCGCCCTATCGGCAGGCTTATGAGCTGAAGACGGTGGCGGCGGGCGACGAGGGGTATGGGCTGCTCAGGGACTTCATCAGGGTGCTGGACGCGCCCGTGGCTGAGGGCGGGGTGAGCGATGTGCAGTTTCCGGCGGCCATTCAGGAGGTGCTGGATGTGGACGGCGCGCTGTGGTACCTGGCGGCCATCAACCTCTTTACCAACTACGACAGCTATTACGCCGGGCATAACTTCTTCCTGTACCGCTCGCCGGAGGACGGGCGCTTCAACATCCTGCTGTGGGATGTGAACGAGAGCTTCGGCGTCTTCCCCGGCGCGGGCATCAGTCCGGCGGACAGCCTGGCGGTGGCCCATACCGATCCCTTCCTGATGGCCAGCGGGCAGCAGGCCGCGGAGCGCCCTCTCATCCGCCGCCTTCTGGCCGTGCCGGAGTTCCGCGCCGATTACCTGGCCCATATGCGCACGCTCCTGGACGGCGCCTTCCAGCCGGCGGAGGTGGAGCGGCGCGTCGCCGCCTTGCAGGACGTGGTGCGTGCCGACCTGGCGGAAGATCCCAACCGCATCTACGGCATGGACCTGTTCGCGGCCAACGCGGCGGAGGACGTGAACGCCCTGGGGCGGGCGGTGCCCGGCATCCTCAAGGTGACGCGGCTGCGCGACGAATGGCTGCGGGCGCGGCCGGACCTGCAGCCCCCCGACCATGGCCTGGCGGCGGTGTCCTTTGCGCCGCCGGCGCCGGCGGCGGGCCAGCCCATCGAGGTCACGGTTCGCTTCAGCGGCGCGGACCGCCCCGCCGGGGTGAGCCTGCTGGTGCGCGTGAACCACGCCGCGCCGCAGGTGCTGGCGATGGTCGCGGCGGCGGACGGGGCCGGCTGGACTGCCACCCTGACGGGCCAGGCCGCCGGCGCCCAGATCACGCTGTATGCCCGCGCCGCCTTTAGCGACGGCCGCTCGGCCTTCTATCCGGCGGCCAACCTGACCGAGCCCTGGCACCTGACGGTGGGCGGGCCGGCATTGCCGCCGCTCGATGGCCCGCTGGCGCTCAACGAGCTGCTGGCCGATAACGTGGCCGGCGACCGGGACCAGGCCGGCGAGCGGGAGGACTGGGTGGAGCTCACCAACCGCGGCACCGATCCCGTCTCCCTGCTGGGTTACCACCTCTCCGATGACCCGCTGGACCCCTGGCTGTACGCCCTGCCGGACGTGGTGCTGCCGCCCGGCGGCTTCTACCGCCTGTGGTGCGACGGCGACCTGGACCAAGGCCCCGATCACGCCCCCTTCAAGCTGGCCAAGGGCGGCGAGACGGTGCTGCTCAGCACCCGCGACGCCGCGGCCGACCAGACGACCTTCGAAGCCCTGGACCCGGACGCCAGCTGGGCCCGCGTGCCGGACGGCAACGGCGAATGGCGGGTCTGCGACAGCCCGTCGGGGATGGCGGCCAACCGCTGCGGCGGGGCCGGCGTGCCCTCGGCGACACCGACGGCAACCGCGGGCGTGACGGTAACCGCGAGCGCCTCGGCCACGGCCACCGCGACGGGCACCCCGGGCGGAGCGAAGGCCGGGCGCGTCCTCCTGCCCTGGCTGGGGCGCTGAGAACGGCGGGCCGACCTCCCCGGCGGTTGACATTGCGGGCCGTCTCCCCCCGGCGGTTGAAACCGCGGCTCTACACACGAAGCCGGCCTTCGCCGGCTCCATGGCGTTGGCCCGACGACCGATAGGGCAGTCGGCGGGTGGGTTCCGGCTGCTATACTCCGCGCATGGAGAAACGACCGCTGCTCGCCGTACTGGTCACCGTGGCTGTGGCCGCCGCCCTGATGGTGGCGGACCGCAAGGATCCGGCGTCTCCCGCGGCGCCCGAAGAGCCGGTGCCGCAGCCCACGGCGGCCGGCGGAAAGGTCAGGCCCATGATCATCAGCCCGACGCCGGCGATTGCGGTCGGCGCCTTCCCGTCCTCCGCCGCAACCGTGTCCGCCGCCGACTTGCCCGACCCGGCATCGCGCGTCCTGCCGCCGGTGGCGACCGCCATCGCCGACTTCGCCGGCCAGGCGCAGGTGGACCCCGCCGCGGTGATCCTGCGGCAGTTCGAGCGCGTCACCTGGCCCGACGGCTCCTTGGGCTGCCCGCAGCCGGGGATGATGTACACCCAGGCGCTGGTCGACGGCTACTGGCTGGAGCTGGCCGCCGGCGACCGCAGCGCGGAGTACCACACGGATCTGGATGGGCGCGCGGTCAGCTGCCGCTCGGGCCCGCCGACGGGATCGGGCCTGGACAGCACCCAGTAGGGTAGCGGCACGGGCTTGCCCTGCCCCGGACGCGCGGATGGCACTCAGACAGCGCTCGGACGGCTACCCACCGTCGCCACTCCCCCACAAAAAAATCGGGCCAGTGTCCTTGATCACCGCCCATAGTGATCGACACCGGCCCGTGAGTGTAGCTTGTAACCCCCTGCGCAGTCGCCTCCCTTGCGGTCAGCTGACCCCCACACAGGCGCAGAAGATCGATCGGCTACGGGCGCCAGTATAACACAATAATAACGGGTGTGGGCTAAAGATTTGATTAAGCCCGGCAGCCGCGGACGCGGCGCGCAACCAGCGGATGCAGGCTTGCCGGGACGCCCCCGAGGCGCGTGGACGCCGTCGATCCACCGGCATTCGCCCCGGTTGCTGCCCATCGGCCGCCAACAAAACGGGCCGGCCAACCCGAAGGTCGACCGGCCCGAAGAGGCACGCAACCGATGCACAACCCGGTCGCCGCTCGCGCGGCGACCCCCACACAGCCGCTGGCAGGTCGACGTGGCCTCTGGGAGGCAGTATACCACGGCCGGCGGCGCGGCGGATAAAGATCGGCTTAAGATCTTAATGCGCTGGTGACCCCAATTGCCGGTGGCTCGCTGCTATCGCCCCATCCCCGATTGGCCGCCCTGCCGCGGGGGCGTTAGAATGATCGGGTTGCAGCCACGCCGGCGTCGGCCGGCGTCATCGGCTGGCCAGGGTCCCGTGCGGCGGGAGACTTCGAATCGCGTCAGGTCCGGAAGGAAGCAGCGCTAAGAGGCTCTTCCCGGGTGTTGCGGGGAAGCCTTGGCCTGCCGATGATGCCGACCGACGCAGCCGTCGTAGCCCGGAGACCGCGCGATCCGCCATGACCAGCCCGCTTCCCACACGCCTCCCGCCCCCGGCCCCTCTGCCGCTGGTGCGCCGCCCCGCCCCGCGCCGGCGCCCGCGCGCCGCGGCGCCGTCCACCACGGGCCCTGCTACCTGGCTGCTGAGCTTCGGGCTGGCCTTTCTGGGCGGCATGGCCTACTGGCAGAGCGCGGTGCCCCTGCGCCTGGAGGTGGACGGCCAGGCTCGCGCCCTGCGCAGCCGCGCGGGCACGGTGGGCACGATGCTGCGCGAAGCGGGCGTGCGTCTGGATGCGGGCGATCACGTTCAGCCGCCCATCGGCGCCCGGCTGCAGGCGGGCGCGCGGGTGAAGGTGATCCACGCCCGGTCGTGGCTGCTGAAGGTGGACGGCCGTCGGCTGGAGCTGCGCAGCCTGGCGCCCAATCCGGCGGGGGTGCTGGCCGAGGCCGGCATCCTGCTGGGCCCTTCCGACCGCCTGCTCCTGGATGGGCGCATCAGCGCCGCGGACGCCAAGCTGGCGCCGCTTCCGGGCCTGGCGCCGCCGGTCCACACGGCGCGGCGGGTGGCCCTGGCGGCCGAAGCCGTCCCGCCTGAGGGCGCCCCGCCGGCCGACCCCAACCCCAACCCCAAGGCCCGCCTGCGCCTGGAGGTGCTGCGCGCCCGGCCCTTCACGGTCGTCGAAGACGGCGTGACGCTCGCGGCCAAGGCCACGGGGGCCACGGTCGAAGAGGCCCTGACGGCCGCCGGCTTTGCCTTGGACGCGGACGACGAGCTGGCCCCCGCGCGCCAGGCGCCCTACCGTCCGGGGATGACGGTGCTGCTCTCACGAGCCACAAGCCTGGTGGTGCAGGCCGACGGCGAGACGCGGCAGCTGCGGGTGAGCGGCAGCACGGTGGGCCAGGCCCTGGCCCGGGCGGGCCTGGCGCTGGGCGGGCGCGACTACAGCATCCCGGGGGCCGACGCGCCCTTGCAGGCGGACATGACGGTCAAGGTGGTGCGGGTGCGCGAGGACGTGCAGCTGAAGGAGGAGGAGATCCCCTTCGAGACGGAGACCCAGGTGGACGCCGAGCTGCCCTTGGGCGAGAACGAGGTGCTGCGCGAAGGCCAGAGCGGCCTCATCCGCCGCCGCATCGTGCTGACCTACGAGAACGGCCGCCTGATGAACCGCCAGGTGGCCGAAGAAGAGCGCCTGCGGGAGCCCGTCAGCCAGCTGCTGCGCACGGGCAGCAAGGTGGTCTGGCGCACGGTGGAGACGGAGCAGGGCCCCATGCGCTACTTCGCCCGCCTGCGGGTCTACGCGACAAGCTACAGCGCAGCGCGCGCCGGCACGCCGATCACGGCGCCCTGGTACGGCTACACCCGCTCGGGCCAGAAGATGCGCCGGGGCATCGTGGCGGTGGACCGCAAGCTCTTCCCCTTGGGCACGAACCTCTACGTGCCGGGCTACGGCGTCGGCCTGGCCGGCGACACGGGCGGCGGCATCAAGAACTTCCACATCGACCTGGGCTACGACGACGACAACTACGTCAGCTGGCATCAATGGGTAGAGCTGTACCTGCTGGAGCCGGTGCCGCCGGGGATGGACCTGTCGCGGCTGGTGCGCTGAGGTAGGCCTCCGAGGATCTTCCGGCGGCCCGTCGGCGGCCAATCTGCCCCCAACCCGATTCTGCTCCGATATTGCCGTCCCCAGGCCCTGACTGCGGCTATCTTGGTGGGCATGGCGGTGCCCTGCCGTCATGGCCGGACAGCCCGGTGCGGACAGCCCGGCGCGCGCGGCCCGGACGCGATCAACGACGGCGCTTGAAGGAGTAAGGCAATGGACCGCATCGACCCGACCCTCTCCAACGCGGACGCTACAGCCGCCGCGGACGCCCCGAAGCCGCGCATCCAGGTGCGCCGGCAGGCGGTGGTGGTCATCCACGGCATCGGCGAGCAGCGGCCGATGGGCACCTTGCGCAACCTGGCGGCCACCCTGGTGGGCGAGCGGCAGATGAGCCGGCCGGACCGGGCGGGCGGGCTGTGGGAGATCCGGCGGCTGCGGGCGGTCGTGCCGCCGCTGCGGGATGACGACGGCGACGTGGTGGAGACGGACTTCTACGAACTGTACTGGGCGCATCTGGTGCGGAACACGCATTGGCAGTCGGTGCTGTACTGGGTATGGCATCTCTGCCGGCAGAAGGTCCGGCCGGACCATGCCCAGAGGGCCAGACTGCGGAAGCTGCGATGGGTCATGGTCGGGCTGGCCGTGGCGATCCTCGTGGTCCTCCTGGTCACGCCGGACATCACGGCCTACGTGAACGGCGTCCTCACGCACCTCAAGACGGACTCCGGCGGCTTGTCCACACTGTGGCGCCTGGCCCTGCGGGCCCTCACCTGGAGCCTGGCCGCCGGCGCGCCGCTGTTGCTGGCCTGGTGGGTCGCGCGCTCCTTCCTGGTGGACATCGTGGGTGATGCGGCGCGTTACCTGTCGCCGGAGCCGGACAACGTAGAAGCGCGGCAGAAGGTGATCGCCAGCGGCATGAAGCTGCTGAAGGAACTGCATCGCCAGGAGAACGTGAAGCGGGTCGTGCTGGTGGGGCACAGCCTGGGGAGCATCATCGGCTACGACCTGTTGACCACCTTCTTCGCCGATCAATGCCAGGGCGTGGTGGTGGACAAGCGGGAGCTGAACAAGCTGTTGGACCGGGCCCAGGATCTCATCGCGGCGGATCCGCGCCGGGTGGAGGACGGGGTGCCGCGCGAGCCGGCCGAAGCGGACGACACCTGGCAGACGGAACCCTACCTGACGGCTTTCGCGGCCTTTCAAGCGGCGCAGGATCGCTGCTTCAAGGCCTTCCGCAGCGATGCGCTGCGACGCGAGGTGCCGGACGGCGACCGCTGGCTGATCTCAGACTTCATTACCTGCGGCAGCCCGCTGGCCTACGCGGACTTCCTGCGCCGGCGGCTGCGCGCGGATCACGAGCGGGCCCTGGCCCGCGGCGACGCGGCCAGCTGCCCGCCGGAGCCGCTCTTGGACCGCGACCCGCGAACGCCTGTCGACCAGGAGCCGGGCTATACCTTCAAGCACCATGGCGACGGAATGTTCCGCCTGCATCAAGCCGCGCTGTTCGCCCTGTGCCGCTGGACGAACCTGTACTACCCGGGGGACATCGCGAGCGGTCCCCTGCGCGATCTGTTCGGGATCGGCATCGAGGACCTGCGGCTGGTACCGCGGGAGGCCGTGGACGGCAAGGGCAACTGGAGCCGGCGCATAGGCGCCCATGTGCGCTACTGGGAGACGGACAAGCGCGACGCCCCGCTGGCGGCATCGCGGGAGGCCCTGGGGCGGATCATCTTCGGCGCCGACTGGGTGCCGCCGCCGGTGGCCGAGACGGCCCGGCCGGTGAACCTGCGCTACGGACGCTACGCAGACGCCCCGCGGGATCCGTGGACGGCTGTGGGGCCGCGGGTGGCGGATGCTGGGGTGGACGGGTGGACGGCGGCGTGGGCGGCGGGGCAGGCGGGGTGGGCGCGGTGGTCGAGGCGTCAACCGTCGTCGACGGCGGCGGGTAGGCAGCTCTGACGGGAGGCGGGGGGTTGACTCAGGACGCCGTGCGGTACACCAATCGCAGCGCGTCCACGCTCGCGGCGTCGCGGATTGCGCTGAGCACGGCCCGCAGCAAGACGACGTCTGCTATGGCTCGGATCTCGGGGAGCAAGGCCAAGCCGGCGGCACCAAACTTGAGGTCCAGGGCTACTTCGATACCGGTGAGAAGGCCGGAGCGGGATCCTTGAACCTGGCCTTCTTGTATGCCCTCAGCCCGGCCTTCGGTTCGTCCTTCGGTTCGCCCCTCGGTTCGTCCTTTGTCTCGTCCTTCAGCCAGCCATTGCTGGGCCAGGGTTTGCATGATGCTCGCTCCTTCCTGGGGCGCCGCGGCCTCCAATGCCGCGGACGCTTGCTCGCGGGTGACGGCGTCGCTCGCCCGCATCACATAGGATAGCAGGCGCAAGAGCAGGGTCTGGACGAAGGCGCGGTCGGGGTGGTGGCGCAGCAGGCTGGTGATGGCGATGAGTTGGGTGGACAGGTCGGCGCGGAAAGGGGTTGGCGCCGCATGGGTGACAGGTTTGCGCCAATGGGTGATGGGCGGCGGCCCGGCCGGTGTGACAGACACCCGGATCAACGGCCATTGCGCTTCGCGTCGAAATGCATATCATCGCCGCATCACTGTCGATCGAAGAGAGGAAAACGAGCGCACATGGCAACCGATCCCAACGCTGTCGAGGTAGCCGCACAGTTACGGCTGGAGCTCCAATCGAGCGCGCGCGATGCACGCCCTATGCGCAGCCACAACTTCTGGAGCGCCTTCGGGGTGGAACGTCGGACTCCCACCAGCATGCGCGCGTAGGGGCCGCGCTGCTTGCAGCGGGGCTGGCGGTTCGATCCCCCGGCGACGAATTGGGCAAGGAAGGCCGTGATGACTGGATCGTGATCAGCCGCTTTGAGCAGGAAGCACCGATCCACATCAGTCCGCCGGAACCACCGGGCAAGGTATCGCTATCCGCGGAATCAGCTCGTTACCCCGTTGAAGCCGCGCCGACTGAAAGCGGGATTGCCGAGGCAGCCGCACCGCCTTATCGGGTACGGGTGGCGCAGACGCCCACAACGACAACACCGATCACAACGCAAACCCAGGCGCCCGCCAACTCGGCGCTGGCCCAGCTGCTGGCCTTCGTCAGGCGCCATCCGGTTGTCTCGCTATTGATCCTGCTCCTGTTTCTCGCCCAGCCGATGCTCGTGATATTGCCTGGGGCGTTGGTGTGGCTCTCGCGGCTCTTCCGAATCGGCAGCCTGCAGCCGGTAACTCGCTTCGCAGGACAGCACAAGGCCGGCATGTTGATCACGAGCGGCCTCGCCGGCGCGTCGGTAATGGCCTTGGCGGCAATCACCGGTTCGCCATCGGCGGAAGAACGGTCGGTGCCGGCTGTTGCCCCTGCCGTTGCTCCTGCAGCGACGGCCACTGTAGACAACGCTGCCGCACCATCTGCCGAAGCAGCAACCGCCACCGAGCGGGCAACGAGTACCACCGCCCCACCGACCCTGACCGCAACCGAAACGTCGATGCCGCCGACGTCCACCCCCGTGCCCCCCACGCCGCTGCCACCGACCGCTGCGCCGCCCATCGACATCAACCCCAACCAGGATCAGAACTGCGATAGCTTCCCCGACTACCAGACCATGTCGGCATGGCGGGGCTATTGGATTGCCCGAGGGATTCGCAATCCGGGCCGACTGGACGGGGACGGTGATGGCAAGGCCTGTGAGGACGGCGAGGGAGGCCGGCCGGCCGCAGCGCCCCACCGCCGCCGGTTCACAAATGTGGCCCCGCCACCACCCGTGGACTGGGGGCGGCGGGGGCGGCAGGGCTGCTGCAAGACCTGCACCGGCCAAGTCAAACCTGTGGCGACAGCCGCATCTCGCTCAGCAAGACCTGTCACAAGGGGAGCCGGGCTGCGCCTGTTCCAGGGGGTTGATCCGCAGGCACGGTCGACGGTGCCCCCACACCTGGAAGATTCGCCGGGCCACCTCGAAAGGAACCGTTCCTCGTGCAATCGCAATCCGTCAACGGCCGACCGCTTACTTGACCGTTAGTGCTGCTGTGACCTACGCCGCAGGAGATTTCGCCGGAAACATCGATCTGTCAGTAGCGATCGAACCGCTCGGTGGACGGTCGGCCGTCATCGACAACCTTCGCCTGCGTCTGCCGGGAAGCACCGTGCTGTTGGACGTGCTGGGGTCGGAGGATGTGGATGCGGGGGTGGCCCTCACCTATTACACCTCAGCGCTCATCGGGGCCGCACGCCCGCCGGATCGGATCGAAGTCGTGTGGGCGGCGGATGGCTCGCTTCTGGGTTCTGTGTCTTGCCGGTTGGAGCCGGGGATCTGATCTGATGGTGCCGCTATCGCCACAACCGCCGACGTCTGGACGAATGGGTACAGTGACACGGGGTGCGAGGTGCACATGACTCGCGACAAGGCATGGTTCACGGCAGTTGTTGTTGCCACGTTCATGACGCCGTACACAGGCCATGCCACGGAGCGTACAATCGCTGCGGCTGCTGCGGCCAGGAACGGCGAACCGATGCGCACGCCGATGCAGATGCCGGCTCCGACGATTCCGGCGCCCGGCTGCGCGGCCATCGGACCGGTCAAGGTGTTCTGCAGCGTCGAAGTGGGTGATGCAACGAAGGAAGGTCGCCTGTTGGTCGATACCCTGGACGACCCGTGGCGGAGCGCGGCGGCTGGAGCCACCTTCGTGGTGGGCCGGATCAGGGACTCCGAGTTGCCGACGGTGGTGGCCGGTATGTTCAGCCCGGTTGTCACTGTGTCGCTGCAGAACGTGACTTCCGTTGACCGGACCAACCCGACGGGGCGAGGCACAGCACATGAAAAGCAGGGCTACGCGGCCTTCGCTGGCTTGAACACGATGCAGGAGGGAGCGCCGAAGCCGGCCTGCCTTGCCGCGATCGGTGAGCCGGCCTGGAACGAAGACGTCGGCAGGGAGGACTCGCGCAACGCGGTGCTGTTCACCTTCGATCCGCCCATCTCGGCCTTCGGAGCCTGGTTCGGAGACCTGGAGACGCGCAGTGATGGCATGGGGACCACGGCTGTTCTTCGCTTGTTCGACAGGCAAGGACTGCGCATCGGCAAAGACACTGAGATCCCTGCAAGCACGCCAAATCCAGAATTCTGCAACCAGAGAGACCCCGGTTGCGGAAACAAGACCACCCGCTGGATCGGCTTCGTGGCCCCTGATGCTCAACCCGTGAGCGAAATGCTGGTGGTGGTCGGGGATGACGATCCATTTGACAAGAACGATGGAAGGCTTGAGCATCTGGGCTTCATAGGCCCGACGGTGGCGTTCAAGACGGAACCGGTGGCGACCATGGCGACTGCCGTGCCGATCGTCCGACCCAACCTCCCGATCAGGATCATCATGCCCTTTTTGCCAAGAGGCTTACGGGTAAGTCCTCGGTTGGCTCAAAATGTATGTGCGGGATGACCCATGGTAGTAGGTGCCCCACATTGCGAGCGGACAGCGTCGCATGCCCGATGAGGCCTCCCGATCGGCCAACAGCCCGTCAACTGCCAGGCACATGGTTGGTTGACGGTTGACGAGCGACGGATCACTGGCCCCGATCACTTCCAAGGAGGATTCATGACCCGCTATTTTACGCAGTATTGGCGCAACGATACATGGGACCGAAACTTCCACGACGGCCACCAGGGCTCGTTGCTCGACCACACTGCCGACAACGGCTTTCGCAAGCGACATGCCGTTGCGGCCGGCGACTATGTGTACATAGTCACCATTCGCAACGGCAAACTGCACTTGCTCTGCCGGGGAACCATCGATCGGGTCACCAACCAGCGTGGTGCCGCCATCGCCCTGGGCACCAGCGCGAATATGCTGTGGGAGGCCGCAGATCACATCCTCTTTCGAGCTGAAGAAGCTGCCCGTGAGGACTACAAGCGGGAGGTTCCCAACACGGTCGTGCGCAGTCTGTCCGTCCTGCGAGTTGGGGGGCCGAAGGCGCTCAGCCTGAAGGCTGACGGTCAACTGGATCAGCAGGCTCTGCGGGGAGTCTGCGAACTGACTCCCAAATCGGCTGCACTGCTGGATCAAGTACTCGGCAACGTCACCCCACCTGTTGAACGGGTCCGCAGCATACCGGCGACCACCAAAGCAAGAGCCACTGTGAGCGGGCGCCACAAGGAACCCCGACGCATAAGCAAGTCTGCATTCGCTACAGAGCGCGAATTTGAGCGAACCTGCATCGAACCGATGTTGGCTCGGTGGGGCGTGGAATACCGGGCGCAGCACACGCATCGATATCTTCGGGGCTCGGCGCCAGCGTCCCTGGTAATTGACTACTTGGTGTCGGACAAGGATGGTCTCCTGACGCTCTTCGAGAACAAGCGTCGGTTGAGCAAGCTCGCCGACCGCGAGCAAGCCGTCAAGCAAGCTCGCTCCTATGCATTGGAACTGACCCTGCCATCCTTCATCGTAGCAGCACCCGACGGGCTGTGGTTGTATCGGCTGTGGCATGGTCGGGAGATCCTCGAAAAGCACTGTGCTGTCGCCGAACTCTCGCAGCACGACGCGGATATCCTCCGTATCCTGCGTGCCGCGAGAACAATGCACGGCGAGCCGCCTCCCCATCTAGGTTCGACCAAGCCGGACAAGGGGTCGCGCGGATCCCGGGTCAAGAGCAGAACCCTGGTCCTTGACCCGCCACCGCCGAGCTTGGAGATCCATTCACCGCAGGCCACCGCCGTGCTTGACGCCATGGTGTTGCACGCGGTGGATGTCCGCGGACCCTTGAGCGAAGCGGCGCTGCGGCAGTTGGTGCGTGATGCCTGGGGCTTGGCGCGTGCCGGCTCGCGCGTACAGCAGGCCATTGGCGCTTCGATCAACCGGCTGAGGCGGCGCAAGCAGATTCGACAAACGTCTGCGGGCGACCTGATCGGGCCTGATCGGAGCGGTCGCCAGGGATCGTGACCCGTGACGTTGCCGGAACCAGCCACCGCCCTCCCATGGGTGAACTGGGTGAGCACCCGCACCTGTGAGCCCTATAACCAGCGCGGCATCGCCAGCGTCGCTCTTTCCACGATCCACTCCGCCAACTCCGCCATCGCCACCCCGACCCGCGCCGGCGGCCCGGAGAGGTCGATGGCTCTCGTATGCAGCAGCTTCCCCGCGTGGCGCACAGTGACAGCCCGCTCTGGCGCGCCGCCTTCGGCCAGGCAATAGATGAGCACGCCTTCGGGCAGGTCCAGGGCGGTTGTGTAAGCCAGGAGCTGGTAGTAGTCGCCGTTTTTGGCGCCGGCGTCATGGGTGATCTTGTACTTGATGTCGCCGACGTAGACGGTAGCGGTGCGGCGGACAAAGGTCAGGTCGGGCTTCATGAACACCTGACGCTGCTCTCCAAGGAACACGGGGGGCTCAGCGCGCACGTCCAGGCGCCCTTGCAGAGCGCGACGGAGCCGCTCGGTGACGAAGCGCTCAAAGAGTCTGTTCATGTCCAGGAGGAAGGATGAGGCGGTGGTGCTCCCACGCTGGTCGACGAGCGTCAGGTTGGCGAGGATGAGCCGAGCGAGGCGAAGGGCCGGTTCGTAATGGCTGTTCAGGCGCGTGAAGTTGATGTGGTCGATGTCCTCCGGCTGGCTGCCCACGTCGGCCACATCCTCAAGCGCCACCAACTGCTGCATGAGCCGACGGCGATCGGCCGGCGCCACCCGCGGCACCTGCAGGGCGCGGCGCAAAGCCGTCCTCAGGTAGCGGTTCTCGGCGATGTCCGCGGTGAAGTCGTCGTAGCGGCAGGCGACAGGTGAGGCGATGCCGCTGCGCGTGAACTGCGCGGCTAGGTCCAAGCGCCCGCGGAGCGCGACCAGGGGTTCGCGCACTTCGCGGTAGGAACGGAGGAGGCCCCTGGCGAGGGTGGTTTCCACCGTTCGGGTGAAGAAGGCGATGACGGACGGGAGCAGGTCGTGAGTGGAGGCGTAGTCATAAGCCTCCTGACGCCAGTCCTTCGCCTGCAGCCCCACCTCCAGCAGCAGAAACAGGTTCTCGGGACGGATCTTGGGCCTGATCAACAGCCGCAGCCCGTCGACCTCCAAGGAGCCTACGTAGTGCTGGGCGGTGATGCGCCACCATCCCGGCTCGGGATCGGTGGCCACGGTCAGTGCACCGCTCGCGGCCTCGGCCAGGCTTCGTGCCTGGCGGTCGGTGATTCGCACGCGCTGCGACTCGTACTCGACGACGGTCGCAAGGTCGATGGTCATGGTCCGTCCACGGCGAGTCCGGCAGCGGCGCCTGCGTCGGATGGCTCGCCATCCGCAGGTCCCGTGAGCAGGTCGAGCTCCGTAACCCCGACCCATTCGAGGTAGCGCCCCTTGACGGCGGGGAAGCGGAACCGCTCGATCTGGCTGGGATCGCCGAAGAACTGGTCCTCAATGAAGGGCTCGATGTTGTACTCCCAGATGCGCCGCATGAGGGTCTCATCGATGCCCGACTTCATGAAGTGGCTGGGCCCGAGCAACAGATGCGAGCCGCCCAAGGCTTTGCTGATCTCATCGTTGACCATGGCCACCAGCTCGCCCACCCAAGCCGGCTGGCCATTGGCGGTCAGCCAGCGGTCCAGGAGGCCCTGCATAGGCCCGCGATCGGGGAAGAAGGGGATGAAGTTGAAGCGCCGCCGCAAGGCGGCATCCACCAGGGCGATGGAGCGATCGGCGGTATTCATGGTGCCGATGAACCAGAGGTCTTTGGGCAACTGGAAGGCATCGTCGGGGCGGTAGAGCGTCCGGACCTGCTCGTCGCGGTACTCGAAGAGGAAGAGCAGTTCGCCGAGCACCTTGGGCAGGTTGGCGCGGTTGATCTCGTCGATGATCATGATGTGACGTTTGCCGGGCGCGTCCGCGGCGCGGCCGGCCAGTAGGGCCAAGGGGCCGGGCGTCAAGCGGTAGCTCATGTCGCCGCCGACGCCGGTCTCGGGGCGATAGCCTTCGAAGAAGTCCTCGTAAGAGGTCGATGGGTGGAACTGAACGAGCATGCGCCGGGTGGGGTCGGGAACGAGCGCTTCGGCAAGCTTGCGGGCGAGGTAGGTCTTGCCGGTTCCGGGCGGGCCATAGAGGATGACCTGGCCTTTGTCGGCCAGCAGCGCAACGATGTCGTCAAGGAAGGCGCGGTCGACGAGCAGACGTTCGGCAAGGTCGGCCATGGGGTCGTCTACGGGGGGGGCGGGCTCGATCTCCCGCTCCGCGTACCAGTAGAGAAAGCGCGTCATGCCCCAAGGGTCGTTGGGGAAGAAGGCGTCGATCCGCTGGCGCAGCAGGTCGTTGGCCTTCACCTGCAGCTGGCCGCGTGTGGTGGCGACGGGCTCGGGGATACCGAGGAGCTGTAGCATGTGACGCTTGCCCTTCGGTCCGCTGTAGGGGAAGACCGGGATGTAGCGCTCCGGGTGGCAGATGGAGAGCAGCTTCAAGATGACGGACTCGCCCAAGCCCCTCACCTTGAGGCTGTCGTCGTCCAAGACCCGATCGATTCGCTGGGCATCGTCACCGTCGCCCCAGCAGAGGTAGCGCAGGGCGTCGATGATGCGGTCGTATTCGGCGGCGTCGGCATCCCGGAGGGTGGTGTTCAGGACCGACTGTGGGCCCGGCGATCCAAAGCGGCCGGTATTCCAGATGCGGCGCACCTCGACCGGATCCGCCAGTGCAATGTTGTCCTCAGCGAGCAAGGCGGCAAAAGCGGCCCGATCCGCACGGTGTTCCACGTCAACCGGGGCGGGATAGCCGCGAGCCAGGAATAGGTCAACAACAGGGGCCAACGGGTCATCGCTCGCGGGCGGCTCCTCACCCGTAGCCATCATGGTGAGCCGATCCAGCAGCGGCTGGAGGAGGGCTGCGGCCTTGACCGTCTCGGCCCCGAGATCGAGCGTGTCGAGTTGGCTGCGGTCGAACCATCGGGCATAGGCGAACTCGCCGTTCATGCCGCCGGCGTGGCCAACATCCTTTCCCCGCTTGCCCCCCTTCACGCCGAGGATCTCGAATCCCGGAAGTGGCGCCTTGGCGACCTCTGCCTCAGCCTCCTCGAACCAGCCGGCCCCTCCCCCCCCAGGCGATAGGCCGATGGAGGCCCCGCGCTGGTTCACCCAGACCCGAATGCCAAGACCGATGGTGGATGCCGACCACGTAGCCCACAGGTCCGAGCGGGGCCGATTCCCGGTCCACATGCGACCGGGCTTACGGGCAGAGAGCGTCCGGCCAACGCTTCTCGACACCTCATCGGCAAGCGCTGTGCCGATGTGAGTCGCAACGGCCAGCAAGGCTCCTGCATTGTCGTCGAGCGCCTCGTAGCTCTGTGCGTGCCTGTCGAGCCCGAACTCGCAACGGTCACAGAGCACCTGGTCGAAGAATACAGGCTTGACCTTGCCCCACCATCGCGCCACCTGCTCGAAACGGGTGGCGTCGTCATCGATCTCGCGCAGGAGATTCAGGAAGCGCAGGTACCTTTCGGCGGGATCGGACGGCAGGATCTGGCCGGTGGCGAACTCCAAGAACGATACGGCGCTGGAGCCGAGAATCGGCCAGCGAGCAGCGTCCTGCAGCGCCCAGAAGTACGACAGAAAGAAGCCGGCGTGGCCGGGGGCGGGATGGGAGCCCACGCGGATGGTCTCGATGTACGCCACGAGTCGCTTGATCTTGGCACTGGCATCGTCTTCGTCGCGCGGGATGGCCAAGGCTTCGGCTAGCACGCGCCCGAGCGCAGATGGATCCTCGCTCCGCTTGACGAGTTGATTCAGCAACATCTGGCCGCTATAGCCGTTGAACGACGCCACGTCCGGCTTGACCGCCCAGGCCTGCATGCCGGCCCGGAACGCCTCTACATCGCCGTCACGGGCGAGGGCATCGCGCAGGCCGAGCGCCTCGGCGGCGGAGGCGGCGAACGCAATCCTGTGCGCGGCCGACTGGGCGATGGCGTCATCATCGGCGCCGAAGCGCGTAAGGTGCGCCTGGTACCAACGGCGGCGGAATTCGGTTTCGGCGGGATGTAGATCCATGGGGGAAGTGCCTTTGTGGTGCCGAGGACGCGATCGAACTCGGCACATGATGCATGAGATGCATCGAAAGAAAGCGGTCCCGCAAGCTGTTGTCTCCTGGCGTCTCCCCACTGTCGCGTTACCATAGCGGTCCGCACCCAACCTTAGTCCCTCCGCGAGAGCCCCCATGCCCCCCACCCCTCCCGAACCCGGCCAGCTTGTCGAGGTACGCCGGCGCCGCTACGTGGTCGGCGAGGTGCTGCCCGGCTCGGTGCCAGGCCGGCTCGGCGACGGCAGGGGCGGCGCGCTGCTGAGCGGGCTGCCCGAGGCGCCGCAGCACCTGGTCACCCTGAGCTCCATTGAGGACGACGCCCTGGGCGAGGAGCTGCAGGTGGTATGGGAGCTGGAGCCCGGGGCGCGGGTGCATGAGGCCGCGGCCTTGCCGGAGCCGGTCCGCTTCGACGCCCCAAGCCGCCTGGACGCCTTCCTGGATGCCGTGCGCTGGGGGGCCGTGTCGTCGGCCGACCTCACCGCCCTGCAGGCGCCCTTTCGCAGCGGCATCACCATCGAGGATTACCAGCTGGACCCGCTGGTGCGGGCCATCCAGATGCCGCGCGTCAACCTGTTCATCGCCGACGACGTGGGCCTGGGCAAGACCATCGAGGCCGGGCTCGTGCTGCAGGAGCTCGTCATCCGCCACCGCGTGCGGCGGGCGCTCATCGTCTGCCCGTCCTCCCTGCAGATCCAGTGGCGGGAGCAGATGCAGAGCAAGTTCGGCCTGGACTTCCGCATCGTGGACAGCGCCCTGATGCGCGAGCTGCGCCGCCGGCGCGGCATCCACGTCAACCCCTGGACCCATTTCCCGCGGCTCATCACCTCCATCGACTTCCTCAAGCGCGACCACCCCATGCGCCTCATGCGCGAGGCCCTGCCGGCCGAGGGCGAGAGCGTGTACCCCCGGCGCTTCGATCTCATGATCGTCGACGAGGCCCACAACGTTGCCCCCTCCGGCAGCGGGCGCTATGCAGTGGACTCGCTGCGCACCCAAGCCATCCGCAGCCTGGTGCCCCATTTCGAGCATCGCCTCTTCCTCACCGCCACGCCCCATAACGGCTACGCCGAGAGCTTCTCCGCCCTCCTCGAGCTGCTGGACAACCAGCGCTTCGCCCGCGGCGTGCCGCCCGAGCCCGGGCAGCTGGCGCGGATCATGGTCCGGCGCCTCAAGACCGAGCTGCCGCCGCGCTGGGACGGAAGGCCGCGCTTCCAGCCGCGCCTCCTGGAGGCCATTCTGGTGGGCCACAGCGACGCCGAGCGCGACGCCCACCAGCAGCTGCAGCGTTACGCCGAACTGCGCCGCCAGGGCGGCGACGAAGGTGGCCGCACGGCAGCCGAATTCGTGCTCAAGCTGCTCAAGAAGCGGCTCTTCTCGTCGCCGGCGGCCTTCGCGTCCACCCTGGCGCAGCACAGGGCGACCCTCGAGGGCAAGGGGGCCCGAGCGGTGGCAGCCGAGCTGCGGCGGCCCTCCGCCGGCCTGCTGCGGCGGATGCTCGCCCCCATCGAGGAGGAAGAGGGCGATGACGCCGACTTCGAGGAGGCCGCTGCCCAGGCCCTGGAAGCCGCCGCCGGCTTCTGGCCGCCGCTCTCGGCGGAAGAGCGCGCCCTCCTGGACAGCCTGCAGTCCTGGGCCCAAGGGGCCGCCGAGCGCGCCGACAGCAAGGCCCTGCGGCTGCTGGACTGGATCGATGTCCACATCCGTCCCGGCGGCCTCTGGTCCGACGAGCGGGTGATCGTCTTCACCGAATACCGTGCCACCCAGAACTGGCTGCAGGGCCTCATGGCCGGGCGCAAGCTCACGGCCGACGAGCGCCTGATGGTGCTGCACGGCGGCGTGGACCCCGAGGAGCGCGAGCGCATCAAGGCCGCCTTCTTGGCCGCGCCCGCCGACAGCCCCGTGCGCATCCTGTTGGCCACCGACGCCGCCTCGGAGGGCATCGACCTGCAGCGCCATTGCCGGCGGCTCATCCATTACGAGATTCCCTGGAACCCCAACCGCCTGGAGCAGCGCAACGGCCGCATCGACCGCCACGGGCAGCCGCGCCAACCGCTGATCTACCACTTCGCGCCGGTGGGGCTGGCCGGCGCGGGTGGCTCTGAGGGCGGTGTCACGGGCGCGATGGACGGGCGTGGGACCGGCGCCCCCAGCGGCCTGGAGGGCGACCTGGAGTTTTTGGAGCGGGTGGTGCGCAAGGTGGACCAGATCCGCGCCGACCTGGGCTCGGTGGGGCCGGTGATCGCCGACCAGGTGGCTGAGGCCATGCTGGGCCGCCGCCGCAGCCTGGATACCGCCGCCGCCGAGCAGAAGGCGGCGCCCACGCGGCGTATGCTGCAGGTGGAGCGCGACATCAGCGCCCGCGTGGCGCGGCTGGGCGAGCAGCTGGATGCCACCCGCGAGACCCTGCGCCTGTCGCCCGCGAGCGTCGCCGCGGCGGTGATCGTGGCCCTGGAGCTGGCGGGCCAGCCGCCCTTGGAGGCGACCACCTTGCCGGGGGTGTGGCCAGACCCGGAAGGCCTGCGCGCTGTCAGCCCGGTGTACCGCCTGCCGCTGTTCAGCGGCAGCTGGTCTCAGGCGGCGGAAGGACTACCGCATCCGCATACGGGCCGCATCCGGCCCATCACCTTCGAGCATGAGGTGGCCGCCGAGCGCGACGACGTGGTGCTGGTGCATCTGGGCCACCGCCTGGCGCGCATGGCCCTGCGCCTCTTGCGCGCCGAAGTCTGGGCCCCCGAGGAGACCCGCAGCCTGAGCCGCGTGACGGCCCGCCTGGCCGATCGCGACAAGCTGCCCCGTCCGGCGGTCATCGCCCACGCCCGCCTGGTGGTGACCGGCGGCGACAGCCACCGCCTGCACGAGGAGGTGGTGACGGCCGGCCGCTGGATCGACGGCGGTCGCTTCCCGCTGATGAACGTGGGCGAGGTGCAGGCGGCCCTGGCCGCGGCCCTGCCCCGTCCGGCGCCGCCCGAAGCCGGCGAGCGCTTCCGGGCCCTGTGGGCCGATGGCCTGGCCTCCCTCCTGAGCAGCGCCCTGGAGCAGCGCATCGGCCAGCGCCGCGCCAACCTGGGCAGCCAGCTGGAAGAGAGGGCCAATCAGGAAGCGGCCAACATCCGGGCGGTGTTGGAAGAGCTGGCGCGGGCCATCCAGAAGGATCTGACGGCCGAGGTGGTGCAGCTGGCCCTTTTCTCTCCCCTGGAGCGCGAGCAGCTGCGCCGCGACGAATCGGCCCTCAGCGCCCGCCTGGCGCAGATCCCCGCGGAGATCCTGGAGGAGGAGCGCCTGGTTCGCGCGCGCTACGCCGACCCGGTGCCGCGCAGCTTCCCGGTGGCGGTGACCTTCTTGCTGCCGCAGGGGCTGCGCTGATGAGCATCGCCCGCCACCACGCCGAATGGCTCTCGCTGCTGGAGATCGACGGGCCCTTCCTGTCGATGCCGGTGCTGCTGCGGGCCTTCCCGCAGGGCTTGTACGCCGACGACCCGGAGCTGGCGCGGGAGCTGCGGCTGGCCTACGAGGAATGGCTGGACAACCAGGGCGGGCTGCAGGCGGATCCGGCCATCCACCGCGCCTGGGTGCTGTGGGTGCTGCGGCGGGTGTTGGGGATGCCGGACGCGGTGCTGGCGGGGGCGGCGGGCGGCGCGGACGAGCGCTTGGAGGCCTTGGCGGTGGCGGTGGCGGAGCAGCACGAGACCCTGCGGCCGGACTTCGCGGTGCTGGATCCGGAGGCGCCGGCGGGTGAAGCGGCGGAGGACAGCGCCCCCCGCGCCCGCTTGCTGCTGATGCTGGTGCCGCCGGGCCAGAGCCTGGAGCGCCCCTTGGCGGGCCGGCATTGGAAGGCCTCGCCAGCCACGCGGATGATGACCTTGCTGCATGCCCGCGGGCTGCGGCTGGGCATGGTCACCAACGGCGAGCGCTGGATGCTGGTGGACGCCCCGCGCGGCGGCACGACGGCCTTCATCAGCTGGTACGCCCGCCTGTGGCTGGACGAACGCCTGACGCAGCGGGCGCTGCGCAGCCTGTTGGGGCCGATCGCTTCTTCGGGCTGCCGGCTGCCGAGACCCCAGAAGGGCTGCTGGCGGCCTCGGCGGGCCAGCAGCAGGAGGTCACGGACCAGCTGGGTTACCAGGTGCGCCAGGCGGTGGAGATCTTGGTGGATGCCATCGACGGCGCGGACCAGGACGGCGGCGGGACGCTGCTGGCGGACATGGCGATGCCGGAGCTGTACCAGGCGGCGGTGACGGTGATGATGCGTCTGGTCTTCCTCTTCGCCGCCGAAGAGCGGGGGCTCCTGCTCTTGGGCGACCCGCTGTACGACGAACATTACGCGGTATCCACGCTGGCGGCGCGCCTGCGCGAGGCGGCGGATATGGGCGGCGAAGAGCTGCTGGGCCGGCGCTACGATGCCTGGAGCCGCCTCTTGGCCACCTTCCGCGCGGTGCATGGCGGCGTCAGCCACGACCGCCTGCACCTGCCGGCCTACGGCGGCGACTTGTTCGACCCGGACCGCTTCCCCTTTTTGGAGGGCCGCCCGGCGCTCAGCCGCTGGCGGGAGTCGCCGGCGCGGCCTTTGCCCATCGACAACCGCACGGTGCTGCACCTGCTGGAGGCCTTGCAGCTGCTGCGGGTGCCGGTGCCGGGTGGCGGCGGCGCGGAAATGCAGCGCCTGAGCTTCCGGGCCCTGGGCATCGAACAGATCGGGCATGTGTACGAGGGCCTCTTGGACCACACGGCGGTGCGCGCCCAGGACGTGGTGCTGGGCCTGGCGGGCACGAAGGCGAAGGAGCCGGAAATCCCGGTAACCCGCCTGGAGGAAGCGGGCGGCAAGGGCGAGGAGGAACTGCTGCGGCTGCTCAAAGAGGAGACGGGCCGCTCGGAAAAGGCCTTGACCAAGGCCCTGCAGGGCTACGTGGTGAACCCACCCTCCCAGAGCCGGCTGCTGGAGGCCTGCGGCAACGACCCCGAACTGCTCTACCGCATCACGCCCTACGCGGGCCTGATCCGCGAGGATTCCTACGGCGCGCCCTATGTGGTGCGCCCCAAGAGCGCCTATGTGACGGCGGGCACGGACCGCCGCGCCACGGGTGCCCACTACACGCCGCGCAGCCTGACGGAACCGATCGTGCAGCGCACGCTGGAACCGGTGGTCTACCGCGGCCCAGCGGAGGGCCTACCGCGCGAGGACTGGCGCCTCAAGGGCGCCGCGGAGCTGCTGGAGCTGAAGGTCTGCGACATGGCGATGGGCTCGGGCGCCTTCCTGGTGCAGGCCTGCCGCTACCTGGGCGAGCGCTTGATGGAGGCTTGGGAAGGGGCGGAGCGGGGTGGGGGGTTGGAGGCAACTCCAATCATCGACATCACCCCGGAGGGCGCGCCGGCAGGCGAAGGGGACCAGGTGGTCCCGCGGGACCCGGTGGACCGCGAGATGACGGCCCTGCGTCTGGTGGCATCGCGCTGCCTGTACGGGGTGGACAAGAACCCCTTGGCGGTAGAGATGGCCAAGCTTTCGCTATGGCTCTTGACCTTGGCCAAGGGCCAACGCTTCACCTTTCTGGACCACGCCCTGAAATGCGGCGACTCCCTGGTAGGCCTCAGCCGCGCCCAGATTGAGCGCTTCAGCTGGGATCCGCCGGAGCAGGCGGGGCAGATGCTGCTGGCCTCAGGCTTCATCGCCGAGCGCCTGAAGCGGGCCGAAGAGCTGCGCCGCTGGGTGCGCGAGGCTGGCTCGGAGGTGCGTGAAGAGCAGCTGAAGCAGCAGAACCGGGCGGCAGAGCCGGCCCTGGAGGATGTGCGCTTGATCGGGGACGTGGTGATCGCGGCCTTCTTCGCCGGCGACAAGCCGAAGGCGCGCGAGGGCAAGCGGCTGGCCGCCTGGGAGAAGGTGCGGGGGTGGCTGGGCGGCGACGCCAATGCGGCAGGGGGCCACGCCGAGCTGGTGGAACGGGCGGCGGCGCTGCGGGCGGGGGCGAAGGGGGTGGCGCCGTTTCACTGGGAGGTGGAGTTTCCGGAGGTGTTTGGGCGGGCGGGTGCGGGATCTGCGGCGGGGGTAGGGGCGGGACCGGGATTTGATGGGATCGTGGGGAATCCGCCCTTCGCCGGCAAGAATACTATGGCCTCAGGCAACCACCTGAACTACCCCGACTGGCTGAAGACCGCCCACGATGGCTCGCACAGCAATGCAGACCTGGTGGCCCACTTCTTCCGCCGCGCCTACAGCCTGCTGGCGCCAGGCGGCTGCTTCGGCCTGATCGCCACCAACACCATCGCCCAGGGAGACACGCGAGCGACCGGTCTGGCCTGGATTCGCGGGCAGGCCGGCAGCCTGTATTCCGCCAACCGCCGCGTCCCATGGCCGGGGCAAGCGGCGGTCATCGTCAGCGTGGTCCACGCCCGTCATGGTTCCTACCGCGGCAGCCACCTATTGGATGACCAGCCAGTGGACCGCATCACCGCCTTCCTCTTCCCCACCGGAAGCGACGACGATCCGCACCGCCTGGCGGCCAACGCGGGCAAGAGCTTCATCGGCAGCTACATCCTGGGCATGGGCTTCACCTTCGACGACACAGACAAGAAGGGCAAGGCCTCGCCCATCGCTGAGATGCGACGGCTGATCGCGGAGAACCCTGCCAACCAGGAGGTGATCTTCCCCTACATCGGCGGCGAGGAGGTAAACACCAGCCCGACCCACGCGCACCACCGCTCTGTGATCAACTTCGGAGAGCGGGGGGAGGAGGAATGCCGGCGGCGGTGGCCGGAGGTGATGGGGATTGTCGAGGAGCGGGTGAGGCCGGAGCGGATGAAGCTATCCGAGGACAACCAGGATGGTCGGAATCGGAAGAAGCACTGGTGGCGGTGGGGACGGTATACGCCCGCTCTATTCGAAGCCATCCGGGGATGGGGCGGGTGTTGGTGATTTCGAGAGTGGGCAACGCGTTTGCGATCTGCTTGATGGAAAGCAGTTGCGTGTTTAGCGAGCGTCTCGTTGTATTCCCTTTAGAGACCTTCGCCTCGCTCGCCAATCTACAGTCGATGATTCACGAGTCTTGGGCTCGAAACTTCAGTTCTACACTGAAAGATGACCTTATGTATGCCCCTTCCGACTGCTTCGAAACCTTCCCCTTCCCCCCCGCCTGGGAGACCGACCCCGCCTTGGAATCCGCCGGCGAGGCGTACTACACGTACCGCGCCCAGCTCATGGTGGCCAACGACGAGGGGCTCACCAAGACCTACAACCGCTTCCACGACCCCGACGAACCCTCCCCCCACATCCACCGCCTGCGGGAGCTGCATGCCGCCATGGACCGCGCCGTGCTGAACGCCTACGGCTGGGGCGACGTGCCCACCGACTGCCAGTTCCTGCTGGATTACGAGGTGACCGAAGAGGCCTCCGGCCGGAAGAAGCCCTGGCGCTACCGCTGGCCCGATGCCGTGCGGGATGACGTGCTCGGGCGGCTGCTCGCCCTCAACCAGGCGCGCTACGAGGAGGAGGTGGCCTTGGGGCTGCACGGCGGGGCGGGGGGCAAGGCGGGCGTGCGTGCGGGGGCGGGGCGGAAGGGGAAGGGCACCGGCGCTGCGGCGGCGGAGGATGCGGGCGGGGGGATGCAGGGGCGGTTGCTGTAGGTGGGAGGAGGGTTTGTAGGACATCGTTCCCATGCGTGGGACGACAGGCCAGCACGCTTCACTTGGAGAGATTCGGGGCCATGAACAAGAAGAGCGCAATACCGAGCAACGAGGCCTTTTGGATCAACGACCCGCCAGAGCAGCGGCAGGCCGTTGCCAACGCCTATGCCGCGGTACCCTTGTTGAGCCTCGGCCTGCCGGTGCGCCCGTACAACGTGGTGCGGCGAAACAAGCGTTACCCCGATGTCGGGGCGCTGATGATGGCTGGATCTGACATCTGGGACCTCCGCGGCATGGGATTGGAGTCCATGCGGCGTATTCACGCCAGCCTGGCCCCCCTGTTTGCCAACAAAGATGGGATCTCCGTTCGCGGGAGCGACAGCGCCACGGCCCACGCCATTCCCAAGCAGTGGCTGGAGTTGGTCCATCGCCTCCAGAGCCGCGAAGATCTGGCCGGGCTGAGCCTGGATCGCCTGGGCCTGAACCAGACGTCCTGGCCCTGGCTGCCCCAACCCATACCGCCCACCTTGGGGCAGCTTGGCGTCGAGAGCGCCCGGCGCTGGTGGATCGCCTCGGAGAACCGGGCCGCACACCGAGAGCAACTGGTGACCTGGGCGCAGTCCCTCGCGCAGATACCCACTCCCGTCGACGAGGACGAACTGGTCCGGCATTGGCTGCGCTGTGGGATCCAAGTGGTACCGATCGGTTCCATCGGACCGGACCAATCCCTGGAACCGCTGCTCGTTGGGCTCTTGCAAGAACACCTGGTGACACACCGAAACGAGCTTGACTGGGAGATCCTGCGACATCGGAGTGGTCTGGGCGATGCGACCGAAATGACCCTCCAAGATCTTGGACAAGCCCTGGGCTTGACTAGAGAGCGGATCAGGCAACGGGAGACCAAGGTCTATCGAAGTGTTCAGACTTGGTGGTCGAACTGCGACCACTTCTACCGACCAAAGTTCCTGCACCCAGCGCTGCAAGACGCAGTCGCTGGGCTTCGCGAACTCATCCGCCAAGTCCGGGCCGCCCCGCTGGATGAAGCGCGTTGGCCCGGAAGAGTCAGCAACTCCTGCGGAACTCCGGCCCGGCCCTGTCTCCATTGGTCAGGCTATTGGCGGAGGTCGAAGGACTCAAGGGCTTCGACCTCGAATCCAACGAACTGGGTGTCCTGTGGGTCGCCGAGGGCTGGCAAGGCCTCGCGCGACAGATGGCTGGCATACACGCCCTGCACAAGCAGGTCACCAGTTCTGCCTCCTCCTTCAGCACCGTAGAGCTGG
>JADJUE010000002.1 GCA_016710785.1 Candidatus Epilinea brevis
CGACGGCTCTGGAGCATGCGCAGGTAGCGGCTGGCGTTGCCCGTGCGCCAGCCGCCGTTGCGGATGACCGGCTTGAAACCCCACTTGGCGTTGGGGTCGCGGGCCAGGCGGGCGAAGTCGCCGGGGTAGCCGCGGTAGTCCTGGCCCAGGCCCAGGTCTTTGATGCCCTGGTAGAGCGCCATGTCGTCCAGGACCAGATTGCCCGGCGGATTGGCGGAGGCCCCGGTGTGGCAGGACACGCAGGAGCGCTGCAGGATGGGGCGCACGTCGCGTATGAACTCGACGTCGACGACGCCAGTCGGCTCGTGGCGCACACCCAGAACGCCGCCAGCGTCGCGCCGGATGAGCGGCGTGTCGTGCACGAGGTCCCATACCGGGTACTCCGGGCGGGCGGCGGCCGTCTGTTCGAAAGCCAAGGGCGCCTGGCTGTGCGCGTGGCAGCCGCCGCAATCGGCGCGGACCTCGCCGGGGCGCAGCTGATGCCAGGTCTGGGCCATGTTCAGCACCAGGCCGTCGCGGTCCAGGGTCTGGAAGGTGAAGGGCGTGTCGGCCGGGATGCGGGCCAGGAAGCTGGTGTCGGGTTCGCCGGTGGGGTCCAGGACCGGGCTGCCGTCGGCGCCGAACTTGCGCAGGGGGATCTCGCCCAGAACGCGCATCCGCTCGTTGGCGACGTTGACGAAGTGGACCCCTTCGCCGGGGCCGTAGCTGCGATGGCCATGGCCTTCCAAGGCCACCAGCCGCACGGCCCAGATGTCGTCGCTCGTGTACCTGCCGGCGTCGGCGCCTTGGGTGGTCCAGTTGCTGGACGGGCCGTTCTCGCTGGTGTTGAAGGGGTCCAGACCGTCGTAGGCCTTGACGCCCCAGCCGGGGAAGCTCTCCCGCTTGCCGAAGCCGCTGGTGCCGATCAGCCCGTACGGCGTGCCCGCCGGCAGTTCGGGACGCACTGTGCCGTCGTTGGGCAGCCAAGGCAGCTCGGCGGGCGCGTCCACACCGTGGACCGCGCGGTAGGGCACGACGGCGCGTGGCCAGGCCTCGTTGTAGGCGGGGTCGTTCTTCAGCAGCAGCAGTTGGTCCGGGCCGCGCAGGGCCTGGCGGCCGTCGATGTCCGCGGCGCGCACCAGGTACAGGCCCCCGTCGTAGCGCGGCAGGGTGGTCGGGCGGTCCAGGTCGTTGGCCGGCCCGCCGGTCCACACCACCAGCAGATCGCCGCCGGGCGCGGCCGAGGGCAAAGTGAACTTACCGACCCGCGCTCCGCCGCCCTTGGGCAGGGGCGCGGCCTCGTCTTGGGGATGGGTGAAGGGCGTGAGGGCGCGGAAGCCCTTGGGCGTGAAGGGCATGCGGAAGGGGTAGCTGAAGCCCCCGCCGACGGTCTGGTCGATGGGCGGGTTGGAGGCCAGGGCGGCCGGGTAGAAGCGCGGACCCCCGCCGGGCGCGGCCAGCGGCAGGCGGAAGAGGGCTCCGAATCCGTTGTTGTTGAGGTTGTAGTAGTCGACCACCACCACGTCTCCATTGGAGACCTGGGTCATGAAGTGGAAGGCCTGGGCGTCGTGGAAGGCGCTGACGAGCGGCTCCCAATAGCGGCCATCGGGGTAGATCGTCCAGAGGCCCCACAGCCGCTGGTCGCGCAGGCCCTGGGCCTCGTGGCTGCTGAACATCACCCGTCCATCGGCCAGGGGCGTGGGATGCAGGGCGCTGCTGAGGCTGAGCGGGGCGATGGGCGTCACGTTGCCGCCGTCCTGGTCCATCACGTAGAGCTGCAGCGAGGGGTTGGTGTAGCCCTTGGGCGGCAGCATCCCAGCGCGGTTGCTGCTGAAGATCACCCGCCCACCGGCCAGCTCAGCGGGCCCGAGGTTGAAGATGCCGTAGCCCAGGCGGTTGTAGCCCGCCGGCACATCGTTGGGCTGGTAGGCGCCGTCGGGCGCCTGGAACCACTTGCCCGTGCCCGTGTGCGGCAGGAACTCGCCCGCTGGCAGGGGGCCGGTGGGTCGCGCCGGATCGTGGCCATGGGTGAGCTTCTCGACGCGCCGCGTGGGCAGGTGCAGGCGGAAGATGTCGGCGCCGACGAAGGGCAGGTCGCGCTGCGTGTTGACCTTGCCCGGGGCATAGAAGTAGCTGTAATACACCCACTGGCCGTCGAAGGAGACGAAGGGATCGGTCACCGAGCCCTCGCCGCCCTCCAGGAGCCGCTCTTCGCTGCCATCCGGATGGAGCAGCATGAGGTCGGCGCCGGGGTCGATGCGCGCGGGGTGGAAGACCTCGGGCCAGGTGGTGTTGGTGCTGTCGCCATAGCGCGGTTGGCGGACGTAGACGATGTCGTACGGGACCACGGGCGAGGCCTGGTGGGCGGCGTCCGGCGCTCGCGGCGCGGCCATGACGGGCGGGCGCGTAGCGCCGGTGGTCGCCCCGGGGTTCGGACGGGCGCGCGCTCCAGGCGCCAAGGCCAGGACCATGACGGCCAACACGAGGATGGCTTCGATGCCGGCGATCAGGCGTCCAGGGCGATGGTTCATCGGGAAACCCCTCGGTTGGCGTTGTGAAGGCCTAGCGGTAGACCTCGTCATGGCTTCCGATGTCGAGCAAGGTGATTTCCTTGTCCGTGACCACTACCGTCAGCGTGATACGGTGGCTGTGGGTCAGTCTGACGGCCTGGATGCCCGCCAATTTGCCCGCGAGTCGATGGTAGTTGAGATGCGGCGCAAAGGGATCGGTTCGCAGGTCATCGACGACCCGGGCGAATTGCGGGCGCAGATCAGGATGTCGGTTTAAGAACTTGCGCGCCCGACGCAGGAAGAACTGCGTCGTGACGATTGTGTACATCAGCGATCGTCCTCGGCATCAAGCGCCTGCAACAGCGCTTCTGCCGACGAGAAACGGTGAACCCGCCCGGCCCGGAGGTCCTCCAGCGATGTCCGCACGCGGGCCAGATAGGCCTCGTCCTGGGCTTCGAGCAGCGCCTGATAGCGATCTTCCGACAGCACGACATACTGGGGCTGATTGTTGCGGATGATGTGGAGGTCGCCCTTGGCGATCGCGTCATCCACCGCGGCGATGCCGCGGCGCTTGATTTCCTGGGCGGGGATGGTATTCATGATCAGACTCCTTGGGTGCGCTATCCGGTACGCGTTATGGTACTCGAACAGGCGTCGATCGTCAAGCGACCGAAGTCCGCCGGTCCGCCGGCCTCACAAGCGCTCGGCTGGGTTGCCGAAGTGGATGGGGCGGTTGCGGGCGGGTCAACACGGCAATCACAGTCGCGCTTGTGGTTGTGGTATCCGCCTCCCAAGCCTATAGTCTCCAATCGGAGAACTAGCAAGTGACAGGCATCGACGTGCTTCAGTCCGTCCAATTCGTAACCGTCAAGGGGAAGCGCTTGGCCGTGCTCGACGCTACAGACTGGTCGGCGCTTGTCGAGTGGCTTGAAACCATCGAGGACGTCAAGATCGCGCGCGACGCCCTGCTCGTGCTTCGGGCAGCCGATGGCGACCGGCAGCGGGCTGGTTGGCTTGATTGGGAGACGGCCAAGCAAGCGCTCGAATGAGCCCGTATTCGGTCTACGTCACGCCACAAGCCCTAGCGGAGCTTCGTGCGTTGCCGGGTCATGAGCGCCAGCGGGTGCGCAGGGCCATCGATGCCATGGTCGAGAATGCCCGGCCTTCACGCAGCGAGCGATTGGCGTACCCCGATGCTTCCGTTGATCTCCGCCGCTTGCGCTTCGATCACTGGCGGATCGTGTACCTGGCCAACGATGATGACCTGACGATCGATGTGCTTGCGGTGCGGCGTAGGCCGCCTTACGACTACGGTGACCTTGAGGTGATGTTGGCCGATCTCGACTGACGGCGGGCTGCTGCTGGCCTAGCGGTACGACCTCATCGCCAGCAGCAGCGCAGATCCGCCATCCCAAAACCACCCGGCGTGGGCAACCCCGCGCGGATGCGCTCGGGCGTGAATCTCAGCTCCGGGACCAGGTCCGCCGGCAGCTCGTCGCAGGCGGCGCCGGCGGGCGCGACGAGGCCCTCGGAGAGAATGCGCACCTGGGCCAGGGAGACCAGCGGAACGCGCATCAGCCGTTCGGCGAACCAGGCCAGGGCATAGTGGAAGGCGATCGGCAGGGGGATGAAGAGCGGGCGGCGCCCCACGGCCTCCGCGACCCGACGTACAGCCGCGCCCAAGGTCAGCGTCTCCGGCCCCAGTACGGCGACGGTCCGCCGCGCGAGGCGCTCGTCGTCCACGGAGGCGGCGAGGATGCGCGCCACGTCGGCGACAGCCGTCGGGCGCAGCGGCCGGTTGTCCCGCAGCCCCACCAGCCCGAAGACGGGGAAGCTGTGGAAGGTATGGCTCAAGTGGTCCAGCATGTGGTCGCCGCGGCCGTAGACCACGCCACACTTGAGCACGGTGTAGTCCAGGCCCGAGCCGCGCACGATGTCCTCCGCGGCGGCCTTCGACTCGTGGTAGCCGGAGCCGCAGCCGGGCCGGGCTCTGAGGAAGCTCATGAGCGCGATCCTGCGCACGCCGGCCGCCTTGGCCGCCTCCACCACCTGCCGCGTGCCCTCCACATGGACGCGGCGGTAGGTTTGGTCCCCGATCTCACGGTTGATGCCCGCACAATGCAGCACGGCTTCGCAGCCGGCGAAGGCGTCGGCCAAGGCCCGCGTGTCGCCGACGTCGCCGCCGGTGCGGCGCGAGACCAGCACCACTTCATGGCCGCGGCGCCGCAGCTCTAGCGCCGCTGCGCTCCCCACAAAGCCCGTCCCACCGGTGATGGCGACCTTCATGTTCGCTTCCTCCTCTGCCTTTCCAAGACCTGGCTGGGGCACACCGCCGAGAGGAAGTCGCCGACGGCCAGGGCGAGGGTCTCGGGCACGAGGGTGTACACGATGCGGTTCGCGTCGCGCTGTGAGCTGACGAGCCCCGCCTGGTGGAGCGCGGCGAGGTGGCGGGAGATCGAGGGCCCCGAGATGTGGAAGCGCGCGGCGATCTCGCCGGCGGCCAGGGGCCCGGCCTTCAGATCCTGGAGGATCTGCCGCCGCGTGGGATCGGCCAGCGCGCGGAAGACCAGCCCTGTGTCACTCATGATCACAGTTTAGCTTATAAGCTAAATACGTCAAGACGCGACGGTCATCGACGGACTTGACCCGCCGCACTGGCTCTGCCACCAGCTCCCTGCTATCTTCCCCTCGCGTGGCCCGCTGCTCGTGTTTGGTGGGTTGCCAATTTCCCAGAGGAACCGTTCAGCCCACGGAGTCGACCCATGCCGCGATACCTGATCTCGTTCGACGACGGCTCGATGGATCACATCCCGGGCGACGACTGGCCGGAGGTGGGTGAGGCGTCGCACGCTGTGGTCCAGGAAGCCAAGGACGCTGGCGTTTGGATCTTCGGCGGCGGTGTCGAGCGACAGCAGGCAACCATCGTGGACACCGACGGGGCAGTCACGGACGGTCCGGTCCCGGAGACAAAGGCGGTCATCGGCGGGTTCTCAATCATCGAAGTGCCCTCGCGGGAGGAGGCGGTGCGCTGGGCTGCTCGAATCGCCCGTGCCTGCCGTTGCGCGCAGGAGGTCCGAGAGATCATGTACGACCCGGCCTCGTGAGAGCTGTTCTTTCGTCGCGTTGCTGCTGATAGACCGTGTTGGATGCAACCACAGGAGCTGGCCCATGTCCTCGCGCCATCTCGTTTCACGGGTCGTCGTGATCGCCCTGCTGCCCTGCGCCCTGGCCCTGACAGTCCTGCGCCCGCCTGCCGCGGCGACCCCATCGGCCGAGGTTCCGGCGCGGCTCGGCGAGGCCTGCGGCTCGCCCAACCCCTACCTGGTCACCACCCGCTTCGCGGACAACATCCACGGCAAGAACCTCGCGGCGCAGCCGGTGCTCTTCGCCTTCCGTGACTCGCCCGACGACGGGCCCGAGCACCAGGTGCCGCTGGCCACCTACGCCCAGCTGGGCAGCAGCTACGGCCTGGCCTTCGACGCCCTGCGCGGGCAGGTCTATGCCGCCGCCTTCCTGCGCCGCGGCTCCCTGTTCCCGCCGGGCGGCCCGGGCGCCATCCGCCGCATCGACCTCAGTTCCGGGGCGGTCACGCCCTGGGTGACCTTGGCGGCCGGCGCGGCCAACGCGCATCAGCTCACCACGGACAGCGACGCCGCCGTCGCCCCCTCGGTCGGCCGGATGGGCCTGGGCGACATCGACATCGACGCCGGCGCCACCGAGCTCTACGCCGCGAACCTGTTGGACGGGCGGATCTATCGGCTGGCCCTGCCCGGCGGGGAGCTGCTCGGCAGCTTCGCCCATGGCGGGACGGGGCTCCCCTGGGCTGGCCTAGCCCGTCCTTTCGGCCTGGCGGTGCGCGAGGGCTGGCTGTACCACGGGGTCGTCGAATCGGCGGGCGGCAGTCTGGGCGCGGGAGGCGTCATCGGGCCGGTGGGGCATGTCTACCGCTCGCGGCCCGATGGCGCGGAACTCGCGGAGGTGGCCGCGTTCGCCCTGGACGGGCAGGGCGAGGAGGCGCCGCAGTTCCCGTGGACGGAGCGCGATCAACCCGTCATCTCCAACCTGACCTTCCGCGCCGACGGCAGCCTGGTGCTGTCCATCCGCAACCTCAGCCTGGACACCACGGTGGATGAAGTCCCCCTGCGCCAGGGTGATGCCCTGACCGCCCTGCCGGAGGGCGAGGGCTGGCGCGTCGTCCTCGCGCCGGAAGCGCTCGACGACAGCCTGGCCGGCGTCGACGAGGCCTTCGGCGGCGGGCTGGCCCTCCTGCCGGGCCTGGACCTGCTCGTGGCCACGGGCCACGCCGGCGGCTTCGGCGAGGACCTGGCCGCGGCGGCCTGGCTGGACGGCGCCACGGGCGACCAGGTTCGCGTGGAGCCCCTCGCGGCCGGATGGGGCACCGCAGACGGGGCGCCCTTGCCGGGAACGGGCGACTTGGAGCCGCTCTGCGCTGCCGATACTACCCTGGACGCCGGGCTCGTGGCCACGGCCACCGAGGAAACCGGCCGCGTCGCCTCGGCCACCGCCGCCGCGGCGGCCACCGCTGCCGTCGTCCGGGCCACCGCCGTGCCGGCCACCCTGACGGCCTTGGCGCCCACCCTCGCGGCCCTCGCTCCCACCCAGGCCGCCTTGGCGACGGCCGCGGCGCGGCGCACCGTGCCCGCGGCCGAGGCGACCTCCGCCGCCCGGACCTACCAGCGTATTCAAGCGGCCTGCGCTTCCGAGGACCCTTACGTGGTCGTGGCGCACCAGAAGCATATCACCCGCTCGGGCCTGGATCAGGGCTTGCCGCGCGACGGGATCAACGCCGTCAACGGTGCGGCCCCGATCCTGCCCCTCGCGCTTCCCGGGCAGACCGGCTCAACCTACGGCCTGGCCTTCGACGCCCGGCGTGGCCAGGTCTACGCGGCGGCCTCCGATCCGGCCCTCGCCGGCCCGGCGGGGCCGGGCGGCATCTACCGCATCGACCTGGCCAGCGGCCAGGTGCGGCCCTGGGCCATCCTGCCGGCGCGACAGGCGGTGAAGAACAGCCCCGGCAGGTACAGCATCGGCAAGGCACCGGGCGGCTTCGTCCAGTCGGGCTTCGGCGGCCTGGAGCTGGATGACGATGCCGGCCAGCTCTTCGTCGTCAACCTGTCCGACGGCTTCATCTACCGGCTCTCCGTGCCGGAGGGGACCCTGCTGGGGGTCATCGCCAACGGCGCCACGCGGGAACGCTGGGGGGCTTCGGCCTATCCCTTCGCCCTGGCCTTCCGGGACGGCTGGCTATACCACGCCGTCGTGCCGAACCTGCTGCGCCCCGTGCCCGAGCGCGAGGCCGTCCTCTACCGCTCGCGCCCGGACGGTACGGAGATGGCCGAGGTCGGCCGCTTCGCCTTGGACTACCGTCGGGCCCGGCAGCTTCAATCCCACGCCTCCGCCTTTGTCGCCGACATCGCGTTTCGCCCCAACGGCGACGCGGTCCTGGGCCTGCGCGATGGAACGACCGCCGGAACGGGCGACATGCTGTCGGTCAAGGTAGGCCATGATGGCTGGACCGTCGACGTGGCCCATGCCCGTTACAACCTGCCCAAGACCGGAGTCACCGGTGCTCTGGCCCGTATCGGCGACTCCGATCGTATCGTCGCCAACGGCACCAACCTCCTGAAGGAATTCGACGTCGGGCTGTTGTGGTATGACAACGCCGATGGCCGCATGACGGACCGCCGCGTGGTGATGCCCGGCAAGACGAGCGTCTACTGGTTCACGCCACCCGGGACCGGGCATCGCAAGCGGGTCGTGGTGGGCGATTACGAGGTGTTGGGCGACGTGGAGGCGCTCTGCCCGGATACGGTCCCGACGCCCATCCCGCTGCCCACCGCCACGAGCACGACGACGCCCACCTACACCGCCACGCCGACGCCATCGCCGACGCCCACGGGCACCGCGACCCCGACCGCCACGGCGTCGCCCAGCAGCACCGCCACCGCCACGACGACGCCCACGCTCAAGCCACGGCCGCTCTACCTGCCGCTGCTTCTGCGCGAGCGCTGCGATCCGGAGAAAGCGGTGGCCGACGTGGTGCTGGTTCTGGACCTGTCCTCCAGCATGGAAGGCGAGAAGTTCGCCGCGGCCAAGAACGCGGCCAAGGCCTTCCTGGGCGCGATGGACTTCCCCGGCGATCGCGTGGCCATCGTCGGCTTTGCCACCACGGGCCAGATCTTGGTGGACCTGACCGGCGACGCCGCGGCTTTGGGCCGGGCCATCGACGGCATGGTCCTGGAAAGCGGCACCCATATCGACGAGGGACTTGTATTGGCCCTGGACCTGCTGGACCGCCGCCGTCCGGAAGCCACGCCCATGGTCGTGCTGATGACCGACGGCATCCAAGCGCCGGAGGTCCTGGAGCGTCCCCAGCTGCTGGCCGAGCAGATCCGCGGCCGCCATTTCCTCCTCCACGTGGTCGGCCTGGGCCTGGACGTCGACGCGGCCTACCTCCTTCGCCTGGCCGGGGACGACCCGGCCAGCCTCCACCTCTCGCCGCGCGCCGAGGAGCTGGCCGCCATCTACGTGGCCATCGCCGGTCTGATTCCTTGTCCTTCGGGAGCGTTCTGGGCGGGGCGGTGACGGAGCAGGCCGCCATCAAGCACGCCACGATCCGCGGATCCGGCGTATCATTGGCGCGAGCATGTCGCCAACTCGGCGCCCGGTCCCTTGTGGGCGGCGGTGCCTCGCGTTAGCATGGTGCAGGTAATCTGGAGCGAGAGATGAGCAGCACCGACATCGCTGGATCAGCAGCCCCGACCACGGCCCGACGCCGGTCGCCGCCACGCCGCAAGGTGGAGGGCGGACCGGCCTCTGGCGATCGTGCGGCGGTGCCGCAGTCGCTCGTCGCGCCGCTGGATCCGGCTGACTGGCCGGACCTGTCCGGTATCGTGACCGAGGACGACGAGCCGGTGGACAATGTCTTCTCCGAGAAGCAGCAGCGCCTGCTGACCGAGCCGCTGTACACGTCCTGGCCGGGCCCGGGCCAGGGGCGGCCCTTTCTCGCCCTGGCCAACGTCGGCTTGTTCCATACGGTCGGTCAGCCGCCGCTGGTGCCGGACATGATGCTGAGCCTGGATGTGGCGGCGCCGGAGGAGCTGTGGACCAAGGCGCATCGGTCGTACTTCATCTGGGTCTACGGCAAGCCGCCGGATGTCGTGGTCGAGGTCGTTTCCAACGACGAGGGTGGCGAGGGCGACCGCAAGCTGGAGCTGTACGCGCGGATCGGCATCCCCACTTACATCGTCCACGACCCCGAGCGGCATCTGAGCGACGACGTCCTCCGTGTGTACCGGCTGGACGGCGGGGAGTACCGCCTCGCGGCCGACGGCCTGCTTCCCCAGGTGGGGTTGCAGGTGGGACTGTGGCGGGGCGTGTACGAGAACGTGGACGAGTCCTGGCTGCGCTGGTCGGACGCCTCGGGCCGGCTACTTCTCACCGGAGCTGAGCGGGCCGCGGAGGCAGAGGCGCACGCCGCGGAGGCAGAGGCGCATGCCGCGGAGGCAGAGGCGCATGCCGCGGAGGCAGAGGCGTATGCCGCGAAGGCACAGTCGCGAGCGGCAGAGGCCGAGTCCCGCGCCGCAGGCCTGGCGGCCCGGCTCCGTGCGCTCGGCGTTGATCCCGACGCTGCCTGACCAGGCGAGCGACCGTGGCGGCCTGGCTCGGCCTTTGAGGCCTCAGCATTCATGGTGCGCAGAGTCAAAGGAGAGCAAGCCATGTCCACCACCGACCTTGTCGAACAAGCTCAAGCCATTGCCCCCTGGATCGTGGACCTTCGGCGCCGCATCCACCGCCGCCCGGAGCTGATGTACCAGGAACACGAGACCAGCCGCCTGGTCCGCGAGACGCTCGACCAGTTGGGCATCAGCTACCGGGCGCCCATCGCCGAGACCGGCGTCCTGGCGATGCTGGGGCAGGGGGACGGGCCCTGCATCGCTCTACGAGCCGACATGGACGCCCTGCCCATCCAGGAGCGTAGCGGCCTGGACTTCGCCAGCGAGATCGACGGGGTCATGCATGCTTGCGGCCATGACTGCCACGTCGCCATGCTGCTCGGCGCCGCCCGCTTGCTGAAGGCCCGGGAGGTCGAGCTGCGGGGGCCGGTCAAGCTGCTCTTCCAGCCGGCCGAGGAGGGCGGCGCCGGTGGCAGGCGCATGTGCGACGAAGGCGCCTTGCAGGACCCGCCGGTAGCGCGCATCTTCGGCCTGCACATGTGGCCGATGGCGCCCAGCGGCAGCATCGCCGGCCGCGCCGGAGTCTTCCTGGCCGCCGCCTCCTCGGTCGAGATCATCGTTCGCGGAAAGGGCGGCCACGCCGCCATGCCGCAGCTCAACCGCGATCCGGTGCTGGCCGCCGCCAAGCTGGTGGTCGAACTCCAGACCCTGATCTCCAGGGAGATGGACCCGCTCCAGCCGGGCGTCATCAGCATCACCACGGTTCATGGCGGCGAGGCCTTCAACGTGACCCCCGAGACCGTTCGCCTGACCGGTACGCTCCGTGCACTGACCATGGACAACCTGCAACGGCTGCAGCAGCGCCTGCGGGAGATGGCCGACCTGGTGGCCCGGGCCAACCGCTGCGAGGCCGAGCTGCGCTTCGTAGGTGAGGACTATCCCCCAACGGTCAACGATGCCGCCAGTTGGGCCCTGGCGCGGGAGATCGGCGCGGATCTCTTGGGTGGGGCGCCGCAGGTGTTGGAGTCGCCGCCGATCATGGGCGGCGAGGACTTCGCCTTCTACACCGAGCAGATCCCCGGCTGCTTCGTCGGGCTGGGCACCCACAATCCGGCGATCGGCGCCATCCACAGCGTGCACCATCCCTGCTTCATGGCCGACGAGGCCGTGCTGCCCCTGGGCAGCGCCCTGCACGTGGCCTTCGCCCTGGCCGGCCAGGGGGCGTCACTTCCGCCGCCGCGCCCCGTCCAGGCCTAGCACCGCGAGCCCCGTCACCAGCGGCAGCAGGTAGTAGACCGCGCGGTAGACCACCAGCAGCGGCAGGAGTCCCTCCGCCCCCGGGCGCCGCGGCAGCAGGGCCACCAGCACCCCCTCGAAGACGCCCAGGCCTCCGGGCACCTGGCTGGCCACGCCCAGGAGCTGCGCGGTGAGGAAGATGCCGATGAAGCTGCGGTAGGAGATGCCCAGGGAAGTGGGTAGGAGCACGTAGAGCACGGCCGCGGCCAGGCACCAGTGCAGGACGGAGATCAGCAGCTGCCCCAGCACCACGCCGGGGCCTGGCAGGTTGATCCGCCGGGCTCCCACACGCAGGTACAGGGGTTCCCGGCGTCCCCAGCCGGCCAGGCCCAGCAGCAGGTAGGCGATGGCGCTACCCAGGGCCGCCGCCCCCACGGCTCGCGCCAGGCCGTCCGGCACCAGCCCCATGCCCGGCGCCGGCTCCAGCAGCAACGTGGCGCCGCCGAGGCCGGCCATGCCCAGCCAGAAGCCGACCACGTTGGAGGCCACCACGCGGGCCAGTTCGGGGGCGGTCAGGCCCCAGCGGGTGAAGAAGCGGTAGCGCACGGAGGCGCCGGCCACCACGTTCCAGCCGATCGCGTTGCTCAGGGCGAAGCCGGTCATCGCCGCCACTGTAGATCGCCAGCGCGGCAGGAGGCGCCCCAGATGGTGCTGCGCCAGGCGATCGAAGCCGCTGAGAGCCAGGTAATCCGCCAGGGTCAGCCCCAGGGCGGCCAGGAGGCTCAGCGTGGGAATGGCGGCGACGGCGGCCCGCAGTTCGGCCATGCTCAGCTGGCGCAATTCCTGCCGGAGCACCCAGAGTCCGGCCGCCAGGAGGATGAGGGTGAGGGCGGCGGAGAGGGCTGTGGACCGGCGCGACGGCCCTGCCGGGAGGCCCGGACTGCGCAGCCTGCTCATGCGTCCGGCAGCCGCCCGAAGCCCGCCTCGTAGCCCGGCGCCAAGGTGCCGAAGAGCCGGTCCCACAGCAGGGTGTAGAAGCCGAAGTTACCGCCGAGGTCCTGATGGTGCCGGGCGTGGAAGCTGCTGCTGCCGATCTGGCGTAGGACGGGCGTGCGCGCCCAGCGGTCCGGGAAGGGCTCGACCCCCACATGGCCCAAGGTGCCGAACAGCAGGTTGAGTGCCAGGTAGACGGACATGCCCAGCCAGGACGTCGGGTAGACGGCGATAACGGCCAGCCACAAGAAGCCGAAGCTGAGGTTCTCCAGCGGATGGAGGACGAAGAGGGTCAGGGGCCGGGGGCGGTCGAAGTCATGGTGCAGGCGGTGCAGCCAGGGGAAGACGAGCGGATGATGGGCCATGCGGTGCAGCCAGTACATGAGGAAGTCCATGACCAGGAGGAGCACCAGCACATCAAGCCAGGCCCAGATACCTACGTCGGTGCGAAAGCGGATGACGCCCGCCCGCCATGCCCAGAGGCCTACGAAGGTGACCACGACGTTCAGCAGCACGGTGCTTGCGGCCGCCGCCGCCTCGCCGCCGGCCAGTTCATCCGGCGCCAGCGAGACGGGCCGGTGGGCGAAGCGCTGCCGCAGCCAGGCGCCGCCGGCCAGGGCACCCAGGAAGAGGAGAAGGTTCTCCGCGAGGAGGATGGCGGCCACCGGGAGGAAGGGGGCGGTGGCCAGCCAGGCGATGGCTTGGGACATGGATGCGGGCCTCTCAGGGGCGGGGGGGCCTGTCGTTCCGACGTGGATATCCTGCGTGGGGGAACGGGGTCGGTCAAGGTGAGCCGATCCCATCCATGCGGAACGACGCGTCGGCCCCGTCGCCCCAGTTCAAGGATCGACCCGGAACACCTCCACCAGCCCCACACCCATGCCACCTCCCTTGCCCCGGACGATGCCCGTGTAGGCTCCCGGCGCCAGGGTCAGCGCCAGGGCGCTCTCGCGCGGATCCGCGGGCCGCAATCCGGCCGGCAGATCCGACAGGTTCGCTGAGGCCTGCCAGTCGTCGTTGACCAGGATTTCCTTGCCTGTCGCGTCGTACAGGGTCAACACGGGATCCTGCAGGGCGCCGGCGACCCCGCGCCGGGTCAGGTCGGGCCCGATGGCGCGGATCACCACCTTTGTCGGCTGGTCGCGGATGATGAAGCCGCCGATCAGCACCTGGTCACCGATCCGTACATCGCCGCGGGTGCTGAGGTTGACCAGAGCGCCCGCGCTGCCGAAGGCGAAGACCTCGATGAGCGCGATGCCCGTCGTGTCGCCGGCGCCGCGCACGATGGCCGTGTACTCGCCGGGATCGAGCGTCGTGGCGATGGCTGACTCGCGCGGATCGCTGGGGCCGTTCTCCATGCCCGCCGGCGCGTCGTCGTTAGCGGCGATGGCGGTGGCTCCCCGGAACAGCGTGAGCTGCGGATCCAGCAGGGCGCCCGGCACCGGCAGGCTGGGCCCCTTGGCCCGCAGGAGAACGCGCACCGGGCCGTCGCGGACGATGAAGCCGCCGATCATCACCTGGTCGCCCCGGCCCACCAGGCCGCGGGTGCTGATGTTGCCGAGCAGGCCCGTGGCCGCCAGCTCCACCAGCGCCGGTTCGCCCTCCGTGCCCGCCGGGTTGATGGCGGCGACCCAGTAGCGCAGCCGGCCCTTCGGCGGCGCCGGGTCCACGAAACTCAGGGAACTCGTGGTCGGATAGCCTACCAGCAGCCTGGGGCCCCGATCGCTCGCGCCCTGGCGTCGCACGCTGTAGCCGACGGCGTCCTGCGAGGCGGCCATCCAGCTCAGGGTGACGGCGCCGGAGAGCTCGCGCTGCCCCGAGATGCCCGGTATCCGGGGATGCTGACAGGCGTCGCCCAGCAGGTCGCCGTCCTGGTCGCTCTGATCGGGGTCCGGCGTCAACGGGCAGCTGTCCAGGGCGTCGACGCTCCCGTCGCCATCCGCGTCGGCGCAGCCCTCGTCCACCAGGCCGTCACCGTCGTCGTCGCGCCGGTTGCAGTGCTCCAGGCCCGGAAGGTGGTAGTCAGGATCGGAGGGGCTGCCAGCGGCGGGCAGGTGAACGGTCCGGGTCGGCGCGTCGGGGATCGATGGGGCCTCGCTCCGGCGTCCCGCCTCGGTTGACTTGCAGGCCGGTGCGTCCATGGCCAGCCGATAGGCCTCCGGTTGCGGGAAGCCGAAGTCTTTGTCCTTCAGGACCAGGCAGTTGTTGCCTCTGACCATGGCATCGCGGTCGCGCGGCGCCGTCAGGGCATCGCCATCGCCACCGGAGCCGAGGGGATCCTCCACCCCGTCGCCGTTGATGTTGGCGCGCACCGAAGCCTCGATGCGGCTGTCGCAGTTCCAGTCGATGCCCGGCGGATGGGTGGGCAAGCCGGTGGTCTGCCAGGAACCGTTCCTGACGAGCCGGGCGCGCATCTGCAAGCCGTCGCTGACCACCAGGTAGTCCTTGCCCCCCGACCGGCAGGCATACTCCACGACCGCGGTCACCGCCGGGCCGGCTCCGCCGCAGCCGGTGGCTCTCAGGGCCGTGGAGAACGCGCCTTCCGGGCGCTCGTCCAGGTCCGCCTCGTCCAATGTCGGCAAGGTCCGGTCGAGGAAGCCCAAGCTGGTCACGTAGCCCCCGGTGCTCGGATCCCAGCAGGCCGGCGCCACCGTGGAATAGCGGTAGTTCATGAGGCTGAGGTAGTTGGGCTTCTGGTTGGTGTCGTCCCATTCGATGCTGTAGCGCAGCAACTCGCCGTTGCGTGTCGCCGCGCCCGATCCCTGGTGGCCGCCATGTCCCAGGCCGAGGGAATGGCCCAACTCGTGGATGAACACGTAGGCCTGATCCGTCCACTGGGTTCGTGAAGCCATGTCCAGGGTGACGAACTGGAACCACGTGGAGCTGCGGCCGGGGTCGTCCCGTCCCCAGACATAGACATGGGTCCAGTTGCGGTGCGGGGCGAAGAAGTAGTCGCCCGCCGCGTCGCTCAAGGGGGCGGTCCAGGCGGCCGGACTGACGCCGGCGCTCGCCGGCCGCTCATGCGCTTCCACATGGAGAGCCACCGCCTGGCCACGGTAGACCGCGGCGGCGGCCTCCAGCACGCCGGCCTGGAAGCGCTGGCCCTTCGCGTAGTCGTACTGGACGAAGACGTCCTTCCACAACGGGTTCGCGCCAAGCTCCGGCAGGGGGATGCGATCGCCGTCGGCGAAGGTCTTGCCCAGCAGCTCCCAGCTGTCCAGAAGGGCGTCATGGTCGCTGTCAGGATTGAGCACCTTGGTTCCCAGGTAGGTCTCCGTCAGGTCCGTCAAGCCGTCGCCATCGCTGTCCGGGCCATCGCCCGCGCCGAAGACCACCCGCCGCGGCGGCAGCTTGCCTTCCAGGTCCTCGGCGTCGACCGCCGAAGCCCAGTAGCCGGCGGTGACGGCGCCCTCCTCCGGCGTCAGAGTCATCTCACAGGTTGCCTCCGTCGGCAGGCCTACGATCTCGCAGTCGCGGAGGTAAGGGGACGCGTCGGACCGCAGATGGATGCGCCGGATGCCGCCCGGATCCCGGGCGGTCACCCGGACGGCGACCGGCTCGTTGAGCCGGGGGCTGAGCGGCAGGTGCGCGGCCTCGAGCCGTGGCGGAGATCCTTCGAGCATGACGGTGAAGCTGGATCCGGCGTCCGCGCCCAGCCGGCCGCGGTGGTCGTAGGCCAAGGCGCTGTAGTCATGCCGGCCGGGCGCATAGCGGCCGCTGACCACGCAGAGAAAGGTGCGGTCCTTGTCGCCATCCATGGCGCAGCTGCGGGCCAGGACATGGTCGACGTAGACATCGATCCGGGCGAGGTCCACGTCGTCGCCGGCTTCGGCGAGCACGGACACTGGCACGGTGGGGTTCAGCGGGCCATCCGGCAGATGCTTCGTTGTCACCCAGGGTTCCTGGTCGTCGGCGCGTGGGTAGTCGCCCGTCGACAGCTGGAAGCGCGTCCATGTGGCGGGCGAGGCGGGATCCGCCCCGGCCGGCCAGCCCGATCGCGCGCCAAAGGCCGGGCCCTCTTCATCGGCGGGGTACAGGCGCAGGCTGCCGTCGGCCGCGGTGAGCAGCGAGCCGTCCAGGCCGAACTCCGCGTTCCAGAGGACTTCCGCCTGCGGGCTGCGCACGGCCTGGTACAGGGTCGGATCGACCGGGGGCGGCCCATAACCGCCCCGCCCGTCGCCGCGTTCGCCGGTGCCGCTCCGGCCAGCGCGCTCCAAGGTGAAGCGATAGTCGGTGGAACCGGCCAGGCGGTCGCCGGAGCCGTCGGCGTCCAGGTACATGCCGGCCCGCTGCGTTCCCGTGCCGCCCTGCCGCAGGTTCTCGGCGCAGGCGAAGACCTTGCGTCCGTAGGCCCCCAGCCATACCCAGGCCAGGTTGCCCGCGGAAAAGGCCTCGCCGTACCAGATGGGCAGTCGCAGGTGTTCGTATTCGCCGAGGGCGCAGGTTCCGTCCACGCTCGCGGGGCCGGCCATCTGGGGGATGTCAATCGGGTCGAAGGAAACGGCCGGGGAGGTCGATCCCAAGAAATCGGCCGCGCCGACCACCAGCGCATCGTGGCGGCCCGAGGCTTCCGCCGGCCCGCCTTCCAGATGCCAGACGGCCGCCAACTCCTGTCCGGCGGACCCGCTGCGACCGCCGGGCTCCACGGGCAGCAGGGTCGGGGTGGCGGGATCCAGGCGGCGGATGAGGTCGCGGCGGATCTCCGCCAGCGAGCGGGCGCGGTGCCACAGCCGCAGTTCGGCGATCTCGCCCTGAAAGGGCAGGCTGCCGTCGGACTGCGCCCCGATGGTCAGTGCTGCCGCGGAAGCGCCGATGTCCCCGATCTGGGGCACCTGGGTGTCCAGCATGCCGTTGAGGTAGAGGCGAAGGACCTCGCCGTCATAGGTGGCCGCCACATGCGTCCAGACGCCCGGCGCGGCGCCCGACATGCCGCGTGCGCCGCTGCCGCTGCCGGCCGGCGAGAACTGCAAGGGGTTTCCCACGCCGCAGATGGCCAGCCAGTAGCCGCCATCCGCCAAGCCCTTGTCTACGAGGGTGCCACAGCCGCCGATGGCGGCAGGCCGGACCCAGGCCTCGATGCTGATCTCGGCGGCCGGGTTCAGCCGCGGGTGGTGGGGAACCTGCAGGTGGCCTGAGCCGTCCAGGCGCAGGCTGCCGGCGCTCCCCATGGCCCGGGTTGGCGATGGGCGGGCGGTGGCGCTCGGCGTGGTGGTGGCCGTCGCCGAGGGTGACGGTGTGGGCGACGCCGTGGGCGACGCCGTCGCCGTCGCTGTCTGGCTGACGACGCCGGTAGCCGTCGCCGAGGGCGTCCTCGACGGCGTGCCGCTCGGCGTGCCGGTCCAGGTCGCCGTCCGCGTGAGGGTGGGCGTCACTGTCCGCGTGGCCGTCCGGGTAGCCGTCCGCGTGGCCGATGGCGTCGCCGTCCGGGTCGGCGTCCGGGTGGGCGTCCGCGTCCGGGTGGCCGAGGGCGACGGCGTGAGCGTAGGCGGTACATAGCTCACCAGCAGCCGTGGCGGCCGCGCGGGGTTGGCATGCTCCCGGCTGCGGAAGGTCCTGAGCGCGCTGACATCCTGATCCGGCGACAGGCGGAAGCCATGCTGCGCCCAGCCGCCCTCGATCCAGGACACGACGATGGGGGTGACATCCCAGCTGGCGAGGCCCGGCACATTGCCGATGGTGGCGGCGACGCAGGGCGTGTTGGAGGTGCCGGGCGGCTGGTTGTTCCAGGTGATGCCCCCCGGATTGCGCTCCAGCCAGGCGCCCTCGCCGCGGCAGGCAAAGACGGGCAGCGAGCCGGTGCCGGTGGCGGCGATCAGGTCGATCTCCAGGCGGGCGGCGGTGACGCGCGAGCCGGCGGGGATGGCGCTCAGCGGCGCGAAGCCCACCCAGGCGTAACGCAGGCTGCTGGCCGTGCCGATGCTGACCTTGCCCACCTCCAGGGTGATGTCCGCGCCGAAGTTGCTGTCCGCCTGGTTTTCGCGCAGCAGGGCGTCGGCATTGGCGGCGACGGTCAGATCGGCGGTCAGGGGCCGAGCCTGCGCGGGGCGGTCAGTCGGCGGCGCGGTCAGTTGGGCCATGAGGGCGGCGAGGAGGATCGCGGGCAGAACAAGACCTGCCCTGGCCGGGGATGCAAGATGAACCGCTCTTCCATCCGCGTCAACAGGATCAAGCCGACGGCCGGATAGCAACCAAGGTTCACAACCGGACGCGCGCATGGCAAGCTCCCCATGACGAAAACCCGGTCCATGACCGCAGGGGCGGACGGGAATAACGGATCTCCGGTCACGACGGATGCCACCGGCCCGGATGCGAAGCGGCGAGGCACCCGCCCCGTCGCCGCTCCCCCGAGGCTCGCCGCGTCGGCCATGGACGCGGCGGATCCGAGCAGAGTCCATCATAGGCCGGGGAAAGAGGGGGTGCAAGCGTGATACCGCGCCCGACTGCGATCTGCGGAACCGCTGGACCCGTGCTTATCCGCCTGGTCTACGAGGTGGACCCGCTGACATGCCCGCGCTGTGGCGGCGAGATGCGGGGTGATCGCTCTGATCCAGGAGCCGGCGGTGATCGACAAGATCCTGCGGCACCTGCGCGAGAAGGGTCGCGATGCGCGAGCCGGGCCCTGGGCGACGGGGCCGCCGGGGGGCGGGGCGGGCGCCGAGAAGGTGTGACGGCCGAGGCCACGTGAGGGCGGCGGTAGGCCGGGCAAACAGGGCAAGCGCAGGGCAGCGACCGGCGGTCGGGAGACCGGCGGCGAAGGCGGTTGGGCGACGGGGGTGGCGCCGACGGCCGGAGCGGCAGCTGGGAGGGCTTCCGGGGGCTGGACGGGTGACCAGAAGGGCACCGGAAGGGCTTGGGCGGGTGTGGAAGCCGGGCGGGAGCGGGCGGTGGGGCGGCCGGGCGGGTGGCGATCGCGTGGCACCGGCGCGGAGAGCGCTTGATGTGGGGTGCCCGGGGGTGTATGCTGGGGAGCGTGGGATTGAGATTCCTATGACCGGGTGTGGACGCCAGCGACGCCTGGGCGCTGCGGCTGGGGCCATGCCTGTCGGCGACGCCGGCGCCCACGCAACCGGCACGGGTCTTCCTGCCGGCGCTGCGCAGCGAGGTGGCGCGATGAACCGAAAGGTTGCCGTGATCCTGGTGTGCCTGACCGCGGCGGGCTGGCTGCTGTCATCCCGCATCGTCCATGACGGAATCGGCGAGCCGGATCCACCGCCGCGGTTTGCCATGAACTATCGCCTCTCCTTCCCCTTCGCCCGGCTGAAGATCGACCCTGTGGAAATGACCTTTGAGCGGCGGGGGGATGACCTGACCGTGTTCGTCCGCTGCCTGGAGCCGGTCTGGGCAAAGCCACGGCAGGTGCGCATCGGTGAGTTCGAGGCGATCGGGCAGGGCGGAGGCAACAGCAAGGGTGTGATCGACTGCCCGGGTCGGCGAGTTCCCCATGCCAACTCGGGCGGCAACAGCTTCTCCGACATCAAGGCCGGTGATCCCGTATGGGTGGGTCTGGACGTGGAGCAGCCGGGCGGGGCGCACACGCGGGTCATGCGCGGCTATGTCGTGCAGGCGGACGGCAGCCTCAAGGCGGTGCCGGAGAGCGCGGCGACGCCGGCGTGGTGGGCGCCATGAGAATTCGGCCTGAAGTCCGCATTTGAGGGGAGGTTGATCCATGCGAGCGAGCAAGCCCCACGGCTTCGTGGCATGTCTGTTCGATATCTACGTGACCAGCTTTTTCATTGGCGCGGTACCAGCCCTTTGGATTGGTCTTCGCTCATCGGTTGGTAGACCCGCGTTCGCAATCGTTGGGGCCGCCGTCTCGATCTTGATCCCTATCGTCTATCACAGCATCATCGCGGCAAGGATCGCATGGCGCTCGCCGGGGGAGATGATCGCCGGACGGTTCCTGCGCGAGGGAGCAAAGGTTTGGCTGAATCCCTATCGGCGCACGCGCTGGCCGCTCTTTGCCACCATGCTGCTCGTCGCCGTGGTGGCAGGAGACACCTGGGCCCCTATCGGGCTTAGTGAGAACCTACCTGTCAAAAAAGCAATCCTCACTGTCGTCGCCTTGGGGGTGTTGATGGTCGGGATGGTGGCTGTGGGCCAAGGCAAGCCATCGTGGATGATGGCACCGATGGGATACTTGGCGCTCGTCACCTTCCCAAGTGTACGTGCCCTGTCGTCCGAATCGCATGGATCCAAATCGGGCTTGGACATCCTCGAAGCTATCGTTATGGGGCTCGTGCTCCTGTGCTTTATGCTGAGCGCGATCTATGCGGGACTACGGATGAAAGTGTCAGGGACGGCTGCGCTAGTTCCGGAGTCCCCGGATTAGCGGGCCGGAGGAGACGTCATAGCGAACAGGGCGCTTCCGTCATGATGAATGCGTCCCCACTTCCGATGCTCCATCAGCCATCGACCGTCGCATTTATGGCCGTGCCTACGATCGATGTTCCGGATGCCCAGGTTGTCATGGAGATGCCCGAATTCTGGTCGATCTCGATGTCGCATCCTGCCATCATCGAGGAGACCATAGACACGGCCTCGAGCGGGACCAACGACCGCACGTATCGATCCCGGTTCCTTCGCTGGGAGCGAAGTTTGGTCGCCAACGCGCCAGCCTCCTTTGTATTTCAGGCTACTCCCTTGGGCGGAGCGCCAGACCGGTGGCCCACCCGGCTGACCGTCTATGTCACGGAAAAGGGCATCGACTTCCGAGGAAATGCCGTGGAGACCTTCCGGCGAAGGCGATTGGGCGACGGGGGTGGCGCTGACGGCCGGAGCGGCAGCTGGGAGGGCTTCCGGGGGCTGGACGGGTGACCAGAAGGGCACCGGAAGAACTTGGGCGGGTGTGGAAGCCGGGCGGGAGCGGGCGGTGGGGCGGCCGGGCGGGTGGCGATCGCGTAGGGCCACGGTCAGAACATGGGCTTGATCGCTGGCGGCGAACTCGTTACCGTCAACCTACTGAATCGGAAGTGAGGTAGGGGAGGGCAGAGCGTCTCGCCCTACAGCATGCTCTTACGATCGCAACAGCCCAGTGTTTCGTTCGTAGTAGCGGCTGCTGCGAACGAAGTACTGGGCTGTTGCCAACGTAAGACTAGGCTGTTAGGAAGCCAACAGCATGCTGAAACAAACGCCACTCAAAGCAGTTTCCAAAGCCCGGAAGAGGCATGACACGCTGCGGTCGTCGCCCTGCGGCTTTCAGATGCGGTAGCCGGATGCGCTTAAGTATATCGTCAAGATTCTGCGCTCGGAAGCCCCATTTGCCGCAGTCAGCCGCTCCCGCCCGCCGATTGCATGTCGGACGCCGTACGAGGCCAGGCATGGTTGGGAGGCGTCGCTCCGCGCTGCTGCCGGGGCAGCTTCGCACTATATAGCCGATTGCCACCCGCTCCCCCGCCAGGATTCCAAGGTTGTGACGGTGGCCATCGCGTAGCACCGGCGCGGAGAGCGCTTGATGTGGGGTGCCCGGGGGTGTAGGCTGGGGAGAGTGGGATTGAAATTCCTATGACCGGCCCAGGCTCACGCCACCGAGCTGGCCGACGAAGGTGGCGGGCGGGGGATTAGAGGCCGATTGGCTCCAGACCTGCCCGGATGCCATGGCGACCATGCTCAGAAAGAGGCCGCCCAGCAGGGTGCGACGAAGGGTCCGCCACGCCGCCATCCGCCCCCAGGCGACGATTGGGGCGAGATCAATGCCCATGTCGACCAAGCCCTTTCCCGGCCGCCAAGCTAGCGGCCACCGAGTCTGTAGGTCGCCAGCCCCTCGTCGGTCGGGGCAAAGACCCTGCCCGCGGTGGCGGCGATGAGCGAGCGGGAGAAGCCATACTCATTTGGCGCCAGCGCCGGCGCGGTGTCGGGAGCCAGCACGGTTTCATCGAGGAAGGCGAACGTGCCGGGAACGACCGAGAATGCCTGGAGGTGGGTATCGTGGCGGCAGTAGGCCGTGTCGCCATCCCAGGCCAGGCGGAAGCAGCCGAGCGCCGCTTGAGGCAGCGCGGCCAGGCTGCGGCCAGGCTCTGGTGTTCTCATGCGCAGATCCGACAAGCTGTCCGTTTCGAGAGGCCGGTCGGGATTACTGAGGTCGAAATGCCAGAGGCCTGCTGGTTTCCTGCCGCCGATGCTGACTGAGCCCATCAGCAGCTCATGCCCTCTCATGACCAGGTCGGTCCCGAGCAACTCAACGGTGAGTTCGGCACCCCGATCAGGTTCAATGCGATCGATGCTCGATCCACTTCGGAGGTCAAAGATCTCCAGTTCGCCTCCAAATCCCAAGGTGGTCGGAACATACAGCCGACCGCCTCCAATGGCGATGGTAGGGTTGAAGCTCCGTTCGTCTCCGGAGAGGCCAAGCTGTGGTCCAAGCCGTGGGTTAGTTGGATCGCTGAAATCAAAGCTCTGAACACCCTGGTTCCAGAGTTCTTCGCTCGCGACGATGCCAGGGTGGTGGAAGCTATAAACCCGATTCTCTTCGGTGGCCAGCGCTGTGACGGAATGATCCAGGTCGATCTCGCCGAGCTTGCGGATGCGCACGGGGTCCGCCACGTCGAGCAGCGCGAGGCTCGGGCGGTCATCCGCGCCCAGGCTGGCGACATACAGTCCCCGCGAGCCCAATGCCAGCGCGTCGATCCGCTTTCCGAGGGGCGAGCTGATCCCCATCAGCTCCAGATGGGGTCCGGATCGCGCGTCGAGGATGGCCACGGCGGATTCGTCGGCCGAACCGAGGTCCACCCCGACGTAAACGCGGCCACCTTCGGCGAGGAGGGCTCGGCCCTTGTCGAGCGGCCGAGCGGTCCAGGTTTCCAACCGCTCCAGCCGCCGTTCAGATAGGAGGGAAGGTGGGCGCGCCTGGTTACGAGGGATGATCGGCAAATACAGGCGCGCGACTTGCGAACGGTCGACCCGCGGGCCGAGCCGGTAGAAGATCAGGCCCGCATGGTCCAGCGCACCCACCAGCCCGCCAGCGACCTCGATGGTGCTGGCGGCCGTTGCGCTGGTCCATGGCTCTTCAGCCAGGCCCCACAACCCATCCATGGGGTCCTCGGGCGCGATCCATCCGCCAGAGACGGTGGCGGGATCGCGAACATCGAGGGCGTGGAGAAAGGCCTGGGAGTCCAAGGTCAAGAGCCACGGGCCCAAGGCGATGATCGTCTTGCCGTGGTCATGCACCCCGAACCTATAGCTCCTGCGCATCTCGGAACGGTGCCGCAGATCCACGAATCCAATGCCGCGGAAGAACCATCCGTCCTTCACGACACCCCTCTCCACGATCCCTTCTTCCCACAACCTCGCTGGCCGCGGATGCTCCGGATCGCGGACATCGACGATCAAGAGGCCGCCATCCCGCAGCTGGCGCAGGACCGTGCCATCGCCCAGATCGAACAGGCCCGCCAGGTGGGCGTCGATCGCCCTGTCGCGGTGCGTATGCGCCGCCATGTCCAGTCGACCCAGGATGCGAGGCCGGCCCGGATCGCTGTCATCGGCCGTGACCAACTCGTCCTCCGACGCCACGACCAGGAGGTCCCGCCGCGGATCGGCGACGATGTGAGCGGATCGGTCCGCGGGGACGCCCTCCAATCGGCCGATGATCCGAGGCGAGTCACCCGCCGGGCTGATCAGATAAACATGGCCCAGGCTGAGGATGGCTAGGACCGTGCCGGCGTTGACCAGCTGCAGCACGGGTTGATTCCCGGGTAGGACAAGCTCACCCAGTGGCCTGGGCTGAGCGGGGTCCGAGACGTCGAAGGCCAGGATGCGGTTGGAGCCCAGGTCATCGCCCATCCGGCTGGCCAGCCAAAGGGTCCGGCCGCCGGTGAGGGCCATGCTCCGAAAGCGGCAGCCCGGAAGGTTCAAGCTCCCCAAGAGCGATCCTTGCGGCGCGGCAGGGTCCAGGACGGCCAGCCCCCCGGAACCCTCGCCGCAGAAGCGTCCCGCCAGCGCGTCCTTCAGCAGCGCCGGCCCGTCGACGGCGCCGTTGTAGAGTGCCAGGACGTTTCCCGATCCCGAGGCCAAGGGCAGGATCGCCGAGATCCCGGAGGGCAGCTCGCCGACGGGCAGGTCCATTCGCTCGGCGAGCCGCGGCGCCGCCGGGTCGGTCAGGTCCACCTCCATCACCTGGCCCGAGGCGGTGCCCAGCCACGCTCGATCCGTGCTGACGGCGAGGCGTTGGACGGAAGAGGCGACGTCGAGGCTGCTCAGCGGGCGAAGCGGCTCCGGCCCGGAGATCGCCCAAAGGTTCAGGATCCCGCCCGGGCCGATGCCGATCAGGCGGTCGCCATCCAGGGCCAGGTCGCGGGCCCGAAACCCGTCGCGGCTCACGATCCGGGGCTCGCCGGCGACCGACAGGTCCAGGATCCAACCATGATCCGTGTCGTCGACGAGAAAGCCGACATCCTTGGCCGCATGGATCACCAGGTGGCGGCCACCGACGTGGCCATCGCGGCCGGGGACAAGGCAAGCCACATGCCGGGGTCGAATCGGGTCGCTGAGGTCGAACTCTGACAGGCCCCCCTCCGACCGTGCGACGAAGAGGCGCCCGTCGTGGAGGGCGAGATCCTGGGCTGCTCCGGATTCGCAGCCACCCTGAAAGGTCCGTAATGTCGGCTCGCTCAGCAGTGTCAGCTCGGTAGGCCGGCTCAGGTCGAGGATGGCCACGCCCGCCCAGCCCATCGCCACGTATGCCCGCTCGCCCTGGATCACCACCGCCTGCACGGCTCCACCGAGAACCGGGCTGAGCCCGACCCAGCGGGGAGACTCGGGCTTGCTGAGGTCCACCACCAGGAGCCTGGGCCCCATTCCGACCAGGGCGAAATGTTCGCCAAAGGCGGCCAAATCCATGCTCAGTCCGCCCAGCTGGCCGACGAAGGTGGCAGGCGGGGAATTGGGCGTTTCCTGACCTCGAGCGGTCCCGGGAGCCTTTGACTCGGAGCTCAGCAGGATGGCGATGAAGACGGCGCCGAGCAGCAGGCGCGCGGCGATCTCCGAAACCCGGGCCTCAAGCTCGACGAGCATAGCGCGCATGTCCATGGCCACCTCTCCCAGCCCGCGGCTCAGGCTGGCTTCGCTCACCGGCCGATCGCGATGCACCCGCGTGTCATGGGAGCTTAGCAGAGATGAGTGGTGGATTGAAGGCTGCTCAGGACGATTCGGGTGGGCGGACGGCGCGGGGCGAAGGAATGACGGTATGGGATGCGGCCAGCCAGGCCACCGGACGGTGCGGGCGAAGCATTCGCGCGACGGGGATTGGACAAGCGGGAGGGTAGTTGGGCGAATGCTTAGCCCCTACGATTCGGCGATTGGGGCAAGTGTCTTGGGTGTGTCTTGCCGCACCGTATACTTCGGCCACAATGTACATTTCCCCGGACCGCGACGCCTCGCCTCCCCGCCCGCGGCGCGGCCGGCTGGCGCTGGGCGTGGCGGGCGGGGTGTTGGGGCTGGCGGTCTTCCTGGCCCTGCGGCCGGACCTGGCCCGCCTGCAGGCCGCCCGACTCTTCCCCTCACCCACGCCCACGGCCACGCCCAGCGCCTCCAAGCTGGCGGCCGCGGCGGCCACCGCCATGGCGATGGGCGACAGCGCGCGGGCGGCCGATATGCTGGCCACCGCGGTGCGGGTGGAGCCGGAAGGGGTGGACGCGCGGCTGGCGCAGGCGCAGTTGCAGCTGCGCCAGCGCCGCTTCCAGGCGGCGGAGGCCAGCGCCAGGGAGGCCACTGCCCGGGATCCGGGGCGGGCCGAAGCTTATGCCCTGTTGTCTATTGCCCTGGATTGGCGGGGCCAAACGGCCGAGGCCTTGGCCGCCGCGCAGTCGGCGCTGGACCTGCGGCCGGACCTGGCGGCGGGCAAGGTCGCGCTGGCCGAGGCGAGGGCATCGGCGGGCGAGCTGGAGCTGGCCCGGGCGGCCGCCCAGGAGGCCTGCGGCACCTGCGCGAGATGGGTCGCGATGCGCGAGCCTGGCCCTGGGCGACGGGGCCGCCGGGGGGCGGGGCGGGCGCCGAGAAGGTGTGACGGCCGAGGCCGCGTGAGGGCGGCGGTAGGCCGGGCAAACAGGGCAAGCGCAGGGCAGCGACCGGCGGTCGGGAGACGGGCGGCGACGGGGATGGCGCTGACGGCCGGAGCGGCGGCTGGGAGGGCTTCCGGGGGCTGGACGGGTGACCAGAAGGGCACCGGAAGGGCTTGGGCGGGTGTGGAAGCCGGGCGGGAGCGGGCGGTGGGGCGGCCGGGCGGGTGGCGATCGCGTGGCACCGGCGCGGAGAGCGCTTGACGCGGGGTGCGCGGGGGTCTATTCTGGCGGGCGTGGGATTGAAATTCCTATCTCCTGGGATTGAAATTCCTATCGCCAATTCCTATCGCCCGTTCATGGCCATCTCGGTCGGGGACTACATCGATCCCATGCTTTGGTTTGAATCCCAGTCGCCGATGAAGTACCTCCGAGTCACCAGACTTGAACATGTGGTGGCGAACATCAAGTCGGCCGGGATCGTTCAGCATGTGATCAGGGTCTATACGACCGAGGTGGATGCGGACTCCGTCGGATGAGGTGATGCCCGTGGTCGGTCTGGGAGGTTTGGGGCCGCAATCCGGATAAATTCAACACCTTACGGAGATGACGGAGTGGCAGACGAAAATGGCGTCGACGATAGCACTAAAGCCGAATTCGAACATCTCAATGAAATCTACTACTCAGGGGAATGTCCGAGCAACCACCTCTTTGCTCGATGGCGCGAAATTGCGTTTGCAATCTATGAGCCCGAGAAGCTCGCAGCCCTGTCAATGGACTATCACGCGAAGGGAACGCATATCATCATTGCCGGACACGACCACCTCGATGACGATGACCGATTAAGGATCTCGCGCGAGGCCTGCGTAAACTTGACCGTCTTGTTTCATCAGGCAGCAGAAACTCTGCTCGAATGTACCTTGCGCACTCCCAGCCATCGCTATGCCCATGGGAAGAAATCGCAGGGGCTCAGAGACTATGGGACCTTCAAGAGCCTGATAGAGAAGAGGTTCACACCAAACGGGGATGATAAGGAGGAGGAGCTCGCCTCGATCTTGAGGGCATTTCTCGGGCCCAGCAACTTGGAGACAATGGACATTGGGAAAGACGAACGGGCGTTAACACGCGAAGCTTTAGAAAACATCTATGACATTCTATCTCTATTTGCAAAGCAATTCCTGGAAGAGGCCCCTTTCTATAATGCAATAAAGCACGGTATGGCCGTGCTTTCCGCCGAGCCATTCATGTATGTAAATGGATTCGTGTTTGGAAGCGGCCCAGGATTGACTTGTCTACATTACGAACGAGTCACATTGGATGACGGAACCAAAGCCCAGCGGCTGGATCGCCGAACAATGTGGATTGACGCTGACTGCTATTTGGCTCTGGTGAAGATCGCACATGACCTAATCGAACGGTTATGGGACGTCGCCCGAGCCAGATACATCGGAGCAGACTGGACGCCCGGTTTGCCGATCTTCCCGCCAATTCACGAACTACTTCTCGGGATCATGAGAGAGAACGGCAAGAAGGTAGTCTTGCAAAGGACGTCACAGCCGACTGGAATCATCCGAAAACGAAATCTTAGTTGGCGAAAACCCAGATCCGCAGGGAAGTAGACAGCCTCTCCATTCGCCCCTGAGCTGATCGTTGAGCCACCATGACTGACGACCATCAACCACCGACATCTGGGACACTGCTACAACCGCATGGCAATTTGACATGGCTTGATACCGATGCCGGCGCAAGCATGCTGCTGCCAATACGACTCCTGCCTCACTGGTCAGGGTCGTTACCGCCGAGGGACGGACGGGTGATTGAGGCGACATTCCGTTGGCAACCGGGGCAACCCGCCACCGACTACGACCGTGCGTGCGACGTCAACGGATCCGCAGGACTTCTCATCGTCGGCGATGGCCTTGCAATTGTGCTGGGAAACGAGGGGCCGGTGACCTGGCAACCGTTGGAGACCGGGGGACTATTGCTCGCCCAACTATACACCACCGAAACCGGAGATCTTCCCGAGGAACTGCCCAAACTCCCCGACGACCTATCATGGGGGCTTGTCGGGGTTTTCGCGACCGACGGGTCGCCGCTCCGCGTGTTCGACTCGACAGAGGCTGGCGACCAAGATCCCGTTTTTCCATCCATCCCGGTGCAGCTTGCCGCCGGAAACTATGCCGTTGAGAGCACGAGACTTGATGACCCGCAAATGGAGGTCTGGCTTGTCCGGCTCCGGCCAATCTGAGGAAGCATGAACAGGTCCGGCGCCTGACGGCGTGACAGAACGTTTGAGCGAGAGGCAGCAGGAGGAGTTAGAAGGGTAGCTTCATGGGGTCAGCAGCCAGCAGGTATGGCGGCTGGAATCCAGGTATAGCCACCGCAGATGGGGAAGGGAATACCGTAGGCAGTGACCGGATCGGGATCTGGCCGGGATGGGAGGCAGAGTTTTAGTCGCAGGCGGCGACCTTGACTGAGGAGGCGCTGGATACTGCGGCAGCCGAGCTGGAAGTAGCTCAGACCGCGGGCATCGTGAGGGTCGAGTTCCTGGCGACGACCGGCGTCGGCGAGGAGGGTTCCCTCGGTGACGACGTACAGGGTAGCAACGGCCATCACCAGGCAGAGACGCTCGACCTGGTAGGGCCGGGTAAGGGGACTGTCCTCCCAGTTCCAGCCACCGGATTTGTCGTCCTTGAAACCGGCCTCGATCTGCATGCGGCAACTGTAATCAGCCATCGCCATGCATCCATATGGGTGGTCACAGGCCAGATACCATGGCTCCTTGGCGGGTTCCGGAGCGAAGGCAAGGTGAATGTGAAGAGGACCGACTGGGCGCCGTTGATCATCCAGGATCCTTACATCGGGGAGCTGGAGGATCGACTGCCGTTCGGGCCTCCAGGAGTCCAGGCGGCGCCGACTGCCATCAGGCAAGATGACGGTGCTGTCGCCCTTGAGCCGCAGTACGTAGTGCCAGCCGGCCTGCTGGCACCAGCGGATCAGCTTGCGATGACCAAAGCCCCGATCCCCCAGCAACGTGACCGTGCAGCCCCGAGGCAGAAGCTGGCGACCGCGCTCCAAGACCATCACATACCAGTCAAAGCGGACGCTGTGGCTCCGGGTATCGAAGGTCTTCCAGCACAGCGGAATGGTTCGCCCCCTGAAGCACAAGGCCAGTCGCACCACGACGCAGGCCCCATTCGGACTGGTCCCATCGATCGCAAGCCTCACGTCCCTACCTTCCCAACCGCTCAGCGCCAGCGCGAGGAAGGGCCGATAGTAGGCGTCCACGTCGACCAGGTCGCTGCACACCCAGCGATACAGCCGTCGGAGCTTGCTCTGGGCCTTGGCTCGGCCCTCGACCACCGTCAGCCATTGGCTCAGCAGCGGCGTGCAGAGCATCAGCATCGCCGTCACCCCCCAGGCAAACACCCGTTGGCGCCGAACGTCCTCTTGCGGGTTGGCTTGGCGCACGACGCCCAAGATCGTAGAATGCGCTTGCAGGCTGGTGGACATCGCGGAACCTCCCGTGGCTGGTGTCAAGAGCTTTCCACACATGTTCTCCGCGATGTCCGCCAGCCTGGCTCAAACGTTCTGTCACGCCGTCAGGGGGTTGGTGTCAAGATTGGCAGGGCCTCTGACGGGAGAGAGACGAAGTATGACCAATCTCGCGCCGACGGAGACACCACCCCTCGCCCCGCTTCGAAGCCTCCATCTGCCTCTAGACCAACCCAAACACCGTCGATTGTATCCTGGTTCACATTCTCGAACCCCTCAAGCCCGATGCTTTGTCGGAGTAGACTTGGAGCGAGAAGGATCACTAACCAGACTGGCGCATCATTGAAAGTCGCCGAATCAAAGTCCCCAAGCAACTCGTCATTAGCCAGGATCTCGGGGATCTTGGATTTCTTGACGAGGCGAACTTCTAACTGTGTGGGCACGATGTTCCTCATCAACCCCCGTACAATTGACTCGGCCTGCGCTGCAGTTGTAATCATTAGGGGGTATTCTGATACTGAATGGATTGCAAGCAGAGGCGCCGTATCTGGCGTGAATACCGCCTCGGCAGTTGCTGACCACGCTGCGGCAGCTTTGCTTGACTGGTCTTGGTAGCGCTTCAACTCACGAATTCCCGGCGGATACTGAGTGCCACCCGATTGGCCGGACTGCGCGACAGGTTCAGTGACTTGGGCAATGCGACGAGTATTGATCAGAACAGCAATTGACCCCGTTACCAGGACCAGGACTCCTAGCATCAGTCGCTTGCGGTACATTCGAAACGCCTCCTACGAGGGGGATAGGAATTTCAATCCCAGCGGCCGGAGTCTACAGCCTCGCCCTGACCCGCGCAAACACCCTCCAGCACGCCCCGCCCCCCGCTCGCCGCCACCTTCCCGCGCGCTCAGCAGCGCACCTGCTGCCCCCGCCGCCGCCTCGGGCCTCGTCTCCCGCCGCACAACGGCGCCCCTGTCCGCCTCAGGCGCCTCGCGGACTGTCTCCACCATGCCCACCACGCAAGCACCAGCGTCGCCGGCCTGTTGAGCGGCGGTTGTGAGCGGTAGGGGGCCTCCTTCTTGCCTCCTTCTTCGCGCTGTGTGCGGCGGTCACGCCGCCGCTGCGGCGGCTGCGTCCTCTGCGGCGATTGCGTCCGCCGGCCGCCCCGCGGCCCATAGTCCGGCACGGGCGTCGTGGCCCTTGGTCCGCAGGTGCCTGAGGATCTTGTCGATGACCTTCGGCTCCTTGATCAGAGCGATCACTTGCATCGTGCCACCGCACTTCGGGCATTCGAGCGGGACGCCCTCCCCCGACCGGGGGAGGGCGGCGTCTTGCTTCCGCTACGGCAGGCAAGGCATCGCCGCCGCCAGCCGGCGGTACACGCCTGCAAGGTCCTCGGCGTCCGGCGCGAGATGGAACTGGCCGGGCGAGGCCATCTGCTCCAGCGATGCCCGGTCGATGTCGGCGCCCAGGCCCACCGCCACCACCACGATCCCGTCGGCCTGCGCCGCCCGGGCCTGGGCGATGGCCAGCGAGGCCGGATCGGGATCCGAGCGGCCGTCTGTGAGCAACAGGATGACCGAGCGGCGGCCGGGGTTCGGTGGCGCTAGAAGCCCGCGGGCCCTCTCCAGCCCCAGGTGGATGCGCGGTCGGGCCAGGCAATGGCGCAACGACAGCAGGGGCAGATAGAGCGGGCGTGGCCGGGGCGTCGATGTCGGCGGTCCCGTGGGGCTGGGCGAGGCGGTCGACGTGGGCGTGGGCGAGGGAGCGATCACCTCGATCCGCGGCAGGGGGAAGGCGACCGAGCGCCGCTGGCCGTCCACATCGGTGTAATCCGCCACCGCGAAGCGGTTGGTGGGCAGGAGGCCCACCTTCTGCGGCCGGATGCGGTAGCTGAGGGTGATCCCCGATGCGGGCAGCAGACCCCGCCGCCAGATCAGCCAGTCCGGCCCTTCCAGCGGCGATCCGTCGGCCGTTCCCGGTAGCAGGGCGATGTCCGGGGCCATCTCGTCATGGATGGTCAAGCTGCCGGCGAGGCTGGTGCCGGCCAGGGTGCGGATCTGGCTGTAGATCTGGTTGCCGAGGCGTTCGATCTGTGCCGGACCGTCGGCTTCGTAGACCCGCTGCCTGCTTCCGGTGATCGTGGTCAGCCATGCCCAGGTGCTTTCGGGCGTGGTCGTTCGCCGATCGGTGCCGGGGATCAGCACAGCGAAGAGCTGCACGCCGTCGGCCCGCAGTCGCTTGGCCACCGCCAAGGCCGCCGTCGCCGACTCCTGGTCCCGGATACTGTGGGCGTGCAGCGCTGCGGCATTCGTGATCAGCACCACGACGCCCAAACTGTCCGGCCGCCGGCCGGCGATCATCGTTTCCGCGTTCGTCATTAGGTCCATCAGCGATGGAGCCGTCGATCCGGGCAGGACCAGGCTGCGCAGGCGATCGACGATCTGCTGCGGCGGGGTTCCCAAAGGCAGCGAGACCAAGTCGTCGCCGCTTGCCGTGGCCAGGCCGGCCCGATGTCGGCGCAAGTCCATCCATTGTGTCAGCGTCGCCGCGACATCCGGGACGCGGGCCAGGTACTCGTTGGCGCTGCCATTTCCTTGCGCCCGTCGATCATGGGTATGTTCCACGACGAGCACCATGTCTGCGCCCACGTGCCGGCCGGGCTTGCCGCAATCCGCGGCGAGCGACAGGGTGATGGCCGCGGTCTGGCCCAGGACCACCCGGCCCGGACCCACCACCTTGTCACGGTCGATGCGGCAGGGCCGGTCGCTGGGCGTTGGGGTGGGGCTGGGGGCGCCGCCGGGGTCGGCAGGGCGCCGGGGATGGGCGCGAACAGGTGGACCCTGCCCGCGCCGCTGTCGCTGAGGAAGACCCGTCCGTCCGGCGCCATGGTCAGGTCTTCGGCGAAACCGTCGGGGTCCGGCAAGGCCAGCGGTATCTCGCCCAGCCAGCGGCCTTCGGGCAGCTCGCGCAGCACCAGGCGCTGGTCGGCGGACAGCAGGGCCGCGCGGTCCGGCCCCCCAGCCATATCAGCGACCGCGATGCGCCGCGGGCCGGCGCCCGGACCGGTTTCCAGCCATCCCCCGCGCAGCCGCCCGCCCGGCGTCCAGCGCTGCACCTCGCCGGTGGCGGCGTCGGCCGTCAGGACTTCGCCGCCCGGAGTGACCGCCAGGTCCGCCGGCCACAGCGCCGCTGGATCGGGCAGGCTGATGGCCCCGGCCGCGGCGCGCAGTCCGGCATCCACCACCTGCACCCGCCCTTGGCGCGGCTGGGTGACCAGGAGGCTCGTGAGGCCGCCGAGCTCAAGGGCGGCGATGCGCCCGCCGTCCTGGCAGGCGCAAGGCAGGTCCATGGTCTCCAGGCCGCGAGCGGCCGACCAGTGATCGATGCCGTCCGGCCGGCTGAGCCAGACCCCGCCGTCGGGTGCTGCCGCCATGTCCAGGTAGGGCGCGCGGACCGTGGCTGCCGCCAGGCGGCGCGATCCGGTCGCCGACAAGGCCAGCAGTTCCGGCGGCATGACGCGGCCGTCCAGCAGCCAGGGCTTGCCATCGACCCAGGCCAGAGACAATCGCGGCAACAACGGCGGCGCCACGACGTTCGGATCGTAGGGTCTTGGCCCTATGCTGGCCGCGGTCACGGGCAGGCCCGTTCCATCGGGCGCGAGGCGATGGACCTCGTCGACCCACGACCGAGTGGCGACCACCCATCCGCCGGCGCTGCGATGCAGGAACTGCGCACCGAAGCCGCGCGGCGCTTCGAAGGGCAGTACGGCCATCAGGCCCGGCGGACCTTCCATCGCCAGCAGGCGCAGGTCCTGGTCGAAGCGGGCCAGGAGTGTCCGCTGCGCGGCAGGTATCGCGCCGCGGGTATCCACGAGGCCGACGGTGCCCCCGTCGGCTTCCGAGACAAGGTCGGTCAAGGTCAAGCGGCTGTCCGCCAGCGTGCCGGTTGCCACCTGAACGCCGTTGCCGTCGTAGCGCTCCAGATGCCCGTCGCTGAACAACAGCGCGGCGGCGCCGGCTGGCAGGGCGGCGACGCGAACGGCGCCGGCGCGTGCCTGGCCCAGCGCTTCGGATCGGCTGATCTGGCCTGTGGTGGGATCCATCCAGACCAGCCGGAGGTCGCCCATGACCACGAGCTGGCCGTCCGAGGCGGATGCGATGTCGCGAATCGCACCGACTGGCTGGGAGAAGATCGCCGGCGGACCGAGGGCGCCACCATCCACGCCCAGCTGAGCCACGAGGTTGCGCATGCCACTGGAGGGGAACTGACAGGACACCGCCGCCAGGAAGCGATCGCCCGTGGGCGACACCTCCAGACGCGGGTTGATCGGGCGATAGGCGTCGCAGGGGAAGGCCCATTGGCCCGTGAAGCTGCCATCGGGACCATAGAACAGGACGCGATTCCCGGCTTCATCGGCCACCGCCACCGAGCCGTCCGCGGCCACGGCCACGTCGGCCACGGTGAAGTCGCGCGGTGGCAGGGGCCAGCTGGCCTCCAGGGCGTAGGGCGCCGGGGGCGCCGGGGGCGCCTGCTGGGCCGACGATCGAGCGGGCGCCGGGACGACTGACAAGGCGACGGTTGCCGCGAGGAAAGGCATGACCGTAAGTGCTGCCGGCCAGCGGCTGCGTGGAAGAAGGGACATAAGGTTGCTCCTTGGCGCAAGGTTTCGGTATTCCGGCGCGGGCGCGAGGCTTCCGGTCGTCTGCGGCGCACCCAGCATGATGGTTGCCGGCCGCGCGCCTGTGGTTCATTGAACGCGGCCAGGACCGGCTTTGGACAGCTGGTCAGCAAAGCGGTCGACGAAGGTCGGAGAACGGTACGGAAGCGCGGTTGACAGCGGTCCGCCTTCCGACGTAGAATCGGCCGTAGTTCAGCCAGTTCGCCGGATCGCCCATGAAATACCCCAGCCGGATCGCCGCCGTTCTGTTTCGTTCGCTCTGTCTGTAGTTCTGACCGCTGTATGCCGATGACCGGAGGTCTCGGCCAGAGGCTGCTTCGGAGGCTCGGCCCTGCCGAGCCGATCAGCCGATCGCCGCGCGCCCCTCCAGTACCAACGGATGAGAAAGGAAGATTTCGCCATGCGCCAGCCATTGACCACCCTGCTGTCCGCGTCTGAAGTGTCCATCGCAGCGGGGCGCGCCTGCGCCCCGTCCGCGCCCTGATCCTGCTGCTCGCACCGCTGCTCGCGGCCTTCGGGGCGCCCGCCCCCGGCCCGTACCTGGCCCCGCCGGCCGCCCTGGCCGAACGGGCGCAGCAAAGCGACACCTATCGCCTCGTGGACACCTGGCAGAACCGCCCGGCCCAGCCGAACCCCGATGCGCTCTCCGCCGTGGCCCTGGACCAGGTGGGCACCGCCGACGGCATGGTCTGGGTGCTGACCTGGGGCTACCTCGAAGCCTACGGTGCCGATGGACACAAGCAGAAGCGCTTCCGCCTGGAGAACTACGGGGGCTGGATGCGGGTGGACGCCACACCCGACGGCGACCTCTGGGTGCTCAGCCGCCTGGGCTCCACTTCCGTCCTGACACGCTACCGCCCCGACGGCACCGTGGCCGCCAAGTCTGCGCAGCGCTTCGAGGACAAGACCGAGGTCAGCTTCGACGTGGCCGCCACTGCCGACGGTGGCGCGGTGCTCACCCGCAGCAGCGAGTTCCGCACCTTGCCCAGCAGCCTGGACTTCTTCGATGCCAAGGGACAGCCGGTCCGGCGCCTGTTGCTCACCGAGACCATCGTGCCGGACGCGCCCTACATCGTGCCCATGAACGTCGACATCGACGCGTTGGGGCGCATCCACCTCACCTACATCATGGACGGTTGCTGCCAGGTGCCCCCGCCAGGCAACCGGACGCCCACGCCCACCCGTCCGTCGATGGCGGCGGAGGCGGCGACGCCGACCGCCGGGCGGCCCGCCGCGCGGGCCGGGCGACCATCGTCCATCCAGGGTTCGGTCAGCCGCCTCGAGATCAAGCCGCCGCCCACCGGCGCAGGCATCATGTTGCTGGCCAAGGACGACCGCTTGCTCAAGACCGTGTACGCCTTCTACCTGCATGACATCGTCACCGGTGCGGCCGGCACCTTCGTGGCCAACGCCTACCGGCTCTGGGAGGTGGATTACACTGACGGCCGGATCGCCGAGGCCCAGCCTGACGCCGACTTCCGACGCAGCAAGAGGATCGGCTATGGCGTGTCCTGGCCCCGGGACCATTGGTGGGACAGCCACCTGGCCTTGCGCTCCGACGGTCGGCTGTTCATGACCTCCGGCAGCTGCTTCCTCAGCGGCGTGCTGGCCCTGGGAACCAAGGCCGCCCGCTACCAGCCCGCCCATCCGCTCGCCCGCCAGGAGCCGCCCCTGCTGGAAGGGCCGCCCTACCCGGTGGCCCTGGCCGGTCACGACGGTCTGCAGATCCTGCAAGGACCGTTCCGGCGGGATGCCGCGAAGCGGCCGATGGTGGCCGCCTCCAGCGACCTGACCGCCATCCAGCGCTGGGACCTTTCCGGGACGCCGCGCGACCTGATGACCCTGTGTGGCACAGAGGGCGAGGTCACCACGGATGTGGCGGCCGACGGCGACCACGTCTACCACATCAGCCCTCACCTGGTCTGGAGCCGTCCGGACGGTGTCCTGCCCGAATGGGGCCTGGTGGATGACGACGCCTACTTCGTGGCCGCGGCGGCCGACGATGGACGGGTGGCGGTGCTGGACGCCCGCAAGCGGCGCATCCTCGTCGTCAGCGCCGGCAGCGGGGCGACGCAGGCGGTGGACCTGGCCGACTTCGGTCTGGACGAGCGGGTCGTCGCCGATGACCTGGCCCTGGCCGGCCAGAACATCCTGTTGGCCGATATCGGGCGGGATCGCATCCTCACCCTGACCCGGCCCTCAAGACGCGGGTCGAGTTCCCCACCCACGATGGACCCAAGGCCGTGGCGGCCGGACCCGGCGGCGAGATCTTCGTCCTGGGGCGCGGCGGCTGGGGGCTGCGCTACGGTCCCACGGGGGACCTGCGGGCGGTCTGGTCCATGCCCAAGCGGCTGGGGGTGGAGGCCACGGACATCGCCGTGGCCGACGACGGCCGGGTGTATGTCAGCTTCGTCGGCATCAACAGCAGCCCCGATCCGCAGGGCTACCAGCTCATCAACCAGGCCGGGGTCTGGGTCTTCGAAGCCGCCGCGCCGGAGGAGGGCGCCCCGCCGCGCCGCCCGTCCGGCATCTGCCTGGTGGACCGCGACAAGACCGCCGCGCCGCCGCGCGTCCCTCTGGGCGCCACCGTGGACGTCATCCTGACCGTCAGCGGCGCCTGCCCGCGGCGCATGGCGCCCCATCAGGTGGTCTTCGTCCTGGACACCTCCGGCTCCATGGAATGGGACCGCTCCCTGGACCGGGCCAAGGAGGCGCTGATCAGCCTGCTGGCGGCCATGGACCCCTGGGTGGGCGAGGCGGGCCTGATCACCTTCAACGACGGCGCCTCCCTGGACGGGCCGCTGAGCCATGACCTGGCGGCCATGCGCGCCATGGTGGCCGGCGTCAAGCCCCTGGGCGACACGCGCTACGGGGCGGCGATCGAGTTGGCCCGACTGGAGCTGACCGGCGCCAGAGGGGATGCCGCGGCGCAGCGGACCATCGTGGTGGTCACCGACGGCGGGGTGAAGGACGATCCCACGGAGGCCATCGCCGCGGCGCGCGCGGCGGGCATCGGCTTCCTCGTGCTGGCCTACCCCAACAACAACTTCAAACCGGATGGGGTCGAGAAGCTGCTCAGGCCCTTCTTCGGCGCGGGCACAGAGTTCTTGTACGACGTCGGCGTGGGGCGTATCGAGCAGGCGGCGGAGAAGCTGCGCACCTGGATCCTCACCCCGGGGCTGTTCACGGAGCTCACGGTGCGCGATGAGGTGCCGGCCAACATGGCGCTGCTGCCGGAGAGCATCCAACCCCCAGCGGCGGAAGTCCAGGGCCGGACGATCACCTGGCGGCTGCGCGACGTGCCGGCCAAGGACGGGATCACCCTGCGCTATCGCCTGCAGCCGCTGGAGGCCGGCGAGCATCCCACCAACGTCCAGGCGGACGCGGACTACGTGGACGCCATCGGCAACGCGGCCCGCTTCCGCTTCCCGGTGCCGCGGGTGGAGGTCTTCGTGCCCACGGCCACGCCGACGCCGACGGTGACCCCACGCCACGCCCGCGCGATCTACCTGCCCCTCCTGCTGCGTGAGGCGCCGGTGAAGCGCGACCAGCCCATTGACATCGTCCTGGTGCTGGACACCTCGTCGAGCATGGCCGGGGAGAAGCTGGACGCCGCCAAGGCCGGGGTCTGGTTCTTCCTGGACGGGGTCAACCTACGGACGGCCCGGGTGGCCCTGGTGGGCTTCGACGGCGCCGCGCGCGGCTACCTGCCGCTGACGAGCGACGAACTCCGTCTGAAGGTGACGGTGGCCGGTCTGGTCACGGGCCGCGGCACGCGCATCGACCTGGGCCTGGCGATGGCGCGAGACATCCTGGCCGCCCGCGCGGAGCGAGGCCGGGACAGCGCGGTCATCCTGCTCACCGACGGCCGCCACACAGGGGCGCCCGAGGCCGCGGCCGCGGCCGCCCTTTCCCTGCGCCAACTGGGCGCGCGCCTGGCCTTTATCGGCCTGGGCGCCGACCTGGACCAGGCCGCCCTGGAGCGCTGGGCCGGCGATCCCGCTGCGGTCCACCTGGCCCCCGAGCCAGGCGACCTGACGGCGCTGTATGGGCGGTTGGCAAGGCAGATCGGCTGCTTGGATGGGGATTACTGGGGGAGGCGCTGTGGGGGTGGGTAAGGGCGGATCAGGGCTGCATCGCTCTGGTGCCAACGCAGCAGTTGCGGCGCAGGGCAAGGTCGGGAGCGCCGTCGCGCAGCGCGAGGCGCGGTAGGAAGAGGGGATGGAAGAGCGGCGTTGCCGTGGCCGTCGGCGTGGGGGCGACCACCTCGATGCGCGGCACCGGGAAGGCCACGGAGCGCCGCTGTCCGTCCACGTCGGTGTAGTCGGCCACCGCGAAGCGGTTGGTGGGCAGAAGGCCCGTCTTGAGCGGGCGGATGCGGTAGCTGAGGGTGATGCCGGAGGCGGGAAGCAGCCCGCGGCGCCAGATCAGCCACTGCGGCCCTTCCAGTGGTTCACCGTCAGCGGTGCCGGGCAAGAGGGCGATGTCCGCGGCCATCTCGTCGTGGATGGTGAGGCTGCCGGAGAGGCTGGCTCCGGCCAGGGCACGCACCTGGCTGTAGATGGCGTTGACCACCGGCTCCACCTGGGCCGCGGCGCTGACGACCTGCACCCGCTGCAGGCTGCCGGTCAAGCGGGACAGGCGCTGGCGCGCCGAGGCCAACAGCTGCTCCGATAGACCCGGTCGGGCCACGAGCAGGGCGTGGATGACGACCCCCTGGTCCAGCAGCCGCGCCGCCGACGCTTCCGCTCCGTCCCAGGTGCCCCACAGGTGATCGTCCGGGTTGGTGGTCGACAGATCGGTGATCAACACCAGCACCCGCAGGGCATCCGGACGGGCGGCGCGCAGCAGCCGCTCGGCGCGGTCCAGCTGCTGGCTCAGAAAGCTCGGCCACCAGTCCTGGGCGGGGCCCAGGCTGTCCAGACGCGCCATCAGCAATGCCGGAGCGCTGCCCAAGGGCATGGAGATGGCCCGGCGACCGTCGACCGCCACCAGGCCGACACGGTGCCGGCGGCTGTCCACCGTGCGCAGGAAGGCCTTGGCTGCCTCGATTTCCACGGACAGGTTGGCGCCGGGATAGGTTTCGAGGCGCCGGTCCTTGGGTAGCTCATTGTTGTCCAGCAGCAGCACGAGGTCGGCGCCTACCTGCCGCCCCGGGTTGCCGCAGTCCGCGGCCAGGGTGAGGGAGATGGTCGCCGTCTGGCCCAGGACCACCTTGGTCGGGCCGACCGTCTTGTCGCGGTGGATGCGGCAGGGCCTGTCGCTGGGGGTGGGAATGGGGCTGGGGGCGCCGCCGGGCGTGGGCAGGACGCCTGCGACCGGGTCGAACAAATGGATGGCGCCCGCGCCCAGGTCGCTGACGAAGACGCGCCCGTCCGGGGCGATGGTCAGGTCGTCGGCGATGCCTTCCGGCTGCGGCAGCGGAAGGACCATGTCGCCGAGCCAGCGACCTTCCGGGAGTTCGCGCAGGACCAGCCGCCCGTCGGCATTCAGGAGCGCGGCGCGATCCGTGCCCGATGCCATGGCCGCGGCCGCGATCCGCCGCGGCCCGGCCCTGGCCCCACTTCCTGCCAACCGCCCAGCAGTCGGCCACCCGGCGTCCAACGCTGGACCTCGCCGGTGGCCGCGTCGGCGGTCAGCAATTCGCCGCGCCGCGTGGAGGCCAGGTCCGCGGGCCACAGGCCGGCCGGTTCCGGTAAGGCGATGCTGCCGGCGGCGGCCCTGAGGTCGGCGTCTAGCACCCGCACCTGGCCTAGGTGGGGACGGGTTTGGAAGAGTTGGGTGCTTCCCGCCTCCGCCATCGCCGCGATCCGGCCGCCGTCCGGGCAGTCGCAGGCCAGGTCGATGGCCTGTCGGCCGGCGGCAGGTGACCAATGGTCGATGCCATCGGCGCCGCTGAGCCAGGCCCCTCCACCGGGCGCGGCGGCCAGGTCCAGATAGGGCGATGTGAGGGCTTCGGCGCCCAGACGCCGCGCACCGGTCGGCGACAGCTCCAGCAGGTCTGGCGGCCACACCCGGCCGTCCAGCATCCAGAGCTTCCCATCCACCCAGGCCAAGGGCAATCGGGGCGGCGGTGGCGGCGGGAGCGCCACCGCCGGAACGAACGAGGACTGCGGCAGCGGCGCGGAAGCGCTTACCCGCCGCAGCGTCCCGTCGTCGGTCAGGCGATGTACGGCGTAGGACCAGAGGAAGCTGGCGAAGGCCGTTCCACCGGCGCTCCGATGTAGGACCTGGGCCCCAAAGCCGATGTTTGGGCTGACGAGCAGCCGTTCCGCCGGCCGCGGACGTTCGGTCCCCAGCAGGCGCAGGTCGGTGCTGAAGCGCGCCAGGAGCGGCTGCTCGTCGGTGGGAATCGCGCTTCCCCGCGGGGCGCGCGCCACCAGGCAGAGGATGTCGCCGGAGGCCTCGGCGACCAGGTCCACCAGGGTGAGGCGGGCATCGGCCAGGGCGGCGCTCGCGCGCCGGACGCCGCCGCCGTCGTAGCGTTCCAGATGCCCGTCGGGGAAGAGCAGCACCACCCCGCCGTCGGGCAAGGCGGCCAGGCGCCTGGCGGTGGCCACTGCTTCTCCCAGGGTGTCGTAGCGGCTGACCTTCCCGGTGGCCGGGTCCAGCCAGGCCAGGCGGAAGGCGCCCATGGCCAGGAGCTGCCCGTCGGCGGCCATGGCCACGTCGCCCAGGAAGCCGATGGGAATGCTGATCATGGCCGGCGGTGTAACCGTCTGTCCATCTGCGCTGCGTGTGGCCACGAAGTGACGGCCGTCGCAACTGCCCACGGCCACGAAGGTGGCCCCGTCGGGGCTGACGGTCAGGCGCAGGTGGACCTGGCGCGTGGGGCAAGGGGGATCCCAGGTTCCGACCAGGCTGCTGTCGGGCGCGTAGATCAGGATCCGCGGCTTGGCCAATCCGCCACGGCCACCGTACCGTCGGCGGCGACGGCCAGATCTTCGACGCCGAAATCGCGCGGCGGCAGGGGCCAGGTGGCCTCCAGGGCGTAAGGCGCGACCAGCGGCTGCTGGGCCTGCGAGCGGGCGGGTTCCGGGATGGCCGGGGAGACCGCGAGCCCGACCAGCAGCGTGGCCGTCCCGATGACAGTGGCTGAGGCCCGCCGGCCGCGACTGGGGTGAGGGAGAGGGTTCATGGGCGGGCTCCGTGGGGGCGTGTGGTGATGTTGCGCTGCCAGACCGCGGATCGCGCGGTATGGCCCGCATACACTGTATGAACAGGTTCGGGATCACGGGCGGACAGCGGGTCGGGGCATCGGCTGGACTGAGGTCTAGGTGGTGGACCTTCCTGGACGGCAGCGACAGGCATCCAAGGACCGCCGCGGCCCCGATGTCGTACACTGGGGCAAGGGTCGCCATACGCTGTTGGCGCTTGCCAGCGCAGTAGCGTTGAAATTGAGTCCTTCCCGAGAGGGCGGCCGATCGGCGCGTGCGTTCCTCGACAAGATGTCGGAGCAGGCCCCTGTCTCACTTGTGCGTTACAGCATCGACCTCATGGAGATTTACATACAACCCGTCTGTATATCCAGCGCCTCATCCACGCTGAGCAGCCGCGTGCGAAGCAATCCCGCGGCTCGCCGGACATCCAAGGTCCGGTCCCCGGGACGGGCCGGTACTTGATCGGCTACCGAAGCCTGTCGCAGGTTGGGACCGGGCGGAATGCCCAAGGCCGCCAGGATCCGCAGGCCGAAGTCCCAACGGCTCAGCGGCTGGGAGCCGGCGACATTCAGATTTCCGGGAGCATGAAGGCCGGCAAGCTCCACCACCGCCGCCGCCAGGTTCTGGACCCAGATAGGGCAGACGATCTCATCGCGGTAAAGTCGGACCTCATTGCCGGCCAGCAGCGCATCGACCATCCACCGGTTGTGCTTGTCGAGCGGCGCGAGGCCGAAGATGAGCGAGGTCCGCACGATTGTCGCCGACGAATGCCGGGTCGCTACGCGCCGCTCGGCCTCCGCCTTGGCTTCACCGTAGGGTGACATGGGGGCCGGTGCCGAGCCATCCGCATAGGGTGCGCCCAGCCCGTTCAGGACGGCGTCGGAAGAGAGATGGATCAGGCGCGCTCCGAGGGCCGCCGCTGTTGCCGCCACGTGATCGGCCACATCGGCCAGGCAGGCAACCTCGTCCGATGACCCGTTGCTCACCGCAGTGTGCACCACCGCGTCCGGTCGCCAGGCCTCGAAGACTCGCGCAACCGCAACCGCTTCTCGCAGGTCCAGGGCGAAGACCTTGCAGTCCAGGTCATCGGGGGCATGCGGCGATAGCGGGTGCAGGCCACCTCCCATTCCCCGGCGGCACGGACCACCGCGGCGCCCAGGTAGCCGGCGCCGCCGGTGACGAGGAGGCGCGGCTTGTCACGCCTCATACCGCGCTCTGGGCGATCCACTCGATCGCTTATCTCGTGATACAACCGGCTGAGTCCATGCGGCTGCCCTGCAGTCGATGTGCTAGAGTGCTGTTCAACTTGAACAACACGGGGTGTTATCCATGGCCAACAAGACACTTGACAGCCACCAAGCTCGCAACCACTGGCGAGAGTTGTTCGATGCCGTGCTCACCGACCACACGGATGTGATCATCACCCGCTACAACAAGCCCGTTGTCACGGTCATCGCCTACGAGGACTACTTGGCTGTCCGCGACGCTTTGGCTGTTCGTCGTGAAGAACGGGAAACCCGACATAGGCTTCAGAAAGAGACGTCTGCAACCATGTTCGCTTCGGAATCGGTGCTGGCCAGGGAGTGGAACACCCCGCAAGAGGATGATGCATGGTCGGACTTGTAAGGGGTGATGTCGTTGTCCTTCCCTTCCCCTTCTCGAACCTGCGCGGGAGCAAGAAGCGCCCGGCCCTGGTCATCGCGCCGCTTCAGACCCATGAGGACGTCATCCTGTGCATGATCACCAGCAGGTTGACGACGGATCATAGCGCCATCTCGATCGCCGCGCAGGACTTCGATGCCGGAGGCTTGCCCCGGGAGAGCAATATCCGGCCTAACCGCTTGTTCACGGCGGATGCAGGGCTGATCGTCAGGAAAGCCGGCCAGCTTTCTTCAGCGACGATGGATCAGGTGGCGGCGGTGATCATTGAGCTTGTGTCTGGCTGACCCTGCTCTGGATGGGGGTGATGCGGAGCGGACCGCTCTTCACGTTCCCGGTCGGCCTCCCGTTCGCATGCCAAAGCCTCACCCAAGGACTGATCGGCGACGAAACGACACAAGACCCCAAGGCCATTGGCCACCGGGTCTTCCGGTACTGGATGCAGCGACAGAACGCCCCCGTAGTCGACGAAGGCGACCTTGCTTCCCGGCGCGAAGCCGTGCTTGGTGCGAAACTCCTTGGGAATCATGATCCGTCCTTTGCTGGAGATGGTCATGGTTGTCATGCTGAACTCCCGATCAATCCCCCAACCTCCAATTCCATAGCACCAGCGGCAGGTACACCCGCGGTGGCAGCGGCTCGAAGATCGGTGTCCACGTCGCCCGCGGAGCCGTCGCGCTCGGCTCCGCCACACCCGTCCCCGTCGCTCCCGGCGTGACCGTTCGCTCCGCCACGGCCGTCGCCGTGCTCGTCCCCATCGCCGTCCCCGTCGGCTCCGGCGCCGCGCCCTCGCGCTCCAGCAGGTACAGGTAGGCGCCGTAGATCCCGCTGATCCCCACCTCCCCCCGGTCGCCCACCATGCCCTCGCCCGTCTTGTCACCGTTCACATCCAGGGCGCTCAAGGTGACCCGCCCGCCGTGCTTGGCCGTGATGCGCGCCTGCACCGGCTCCAGCAGCAGCGGCGGGCCGCCCATGTATTCCAGGGTCTTGCCGTCCGCCGAGTAGCGCGCCCCCGTCTGCTTGTCGCGCGCCAGGGCCGTCACCAGGATGCGCCGCGAATCGCCCAGCGCCAGGCCGTCCAGGCTGGTGAGCAGCAGGCTGACGAAGGGCGTCGTCACCATGACCCGGAAGTCCGGCAGGTCCACCGTCCGCCCCCCGGCGAAGCCGATCACCCCCTGCGTCCTCGCCGTGCCCACCGTGACCACGCGGGCTTTGGTGTCCCAGCTCAGCTCGCCCGTCGTGCTGCGGATGACGCCCGTCGCCTGGTCCCAGTAGGATCCCCAATCCACCCGGCTGGAGCGCGGCAGGCCGTCGGCGGCCTTCAGCGATACCCGCCCGATGCCCAGCACCTCGCGCGGCGTGGCCAGGTCGCCCGGCCCCGGCCCCCAGCCGCCGCCAGCCGTCGACTGGCTGACCGGGTCCACGCCGCGGAAGATGTCCGCCAGCGGCAGTCGGCGGGCGGCGGCCGCGGCGCCCTGCTGGATATGCCCCTCGTGCACCGCCCTTGCCAGGGCCGGGAACTGTCCCAGGTAATGCGGCGTCTCGGTGACGAAGAGGTCCGCGTCCGCCGGCCAGCCGCCCTCCATGCGCAGGGCGCCGCTGTGGAAATGCAGGGAGGCGTCCCAGCCCTGCAGGCCCAGTCCGTAGAGGGCCACCAGCGGCGCCGCCTCCGCCTTCCATTCGTTGGGCGCCGAAGCGGTCCATTCCGAGAGCATGAAGGGCTTGTCCTCCACCTGCTCCAGGCCCGCGCTCAGGATGCCCTCGCCCGGCGCCGCCAACTGCGAGCCGTCGTTGATCGCCGCCTCGCCCATGCGCCAGCCGCCGTTGGCCATCCCGCCCGAGTAGCGGTGGCGGTCGATGATGTCAAGGGCATCGTCCGTCCAGGTGTTGGCCGCCGTGGCCGCCGCGCCGCCCGCCCACCAGGCCGTGGACACCGTCAGCCCCTCGTAGCCGATGCCGCGCAATTCCTGACCGCGGCGCGCGAAGTAACCCCGCTGCGCCTCCGCCAGAAAGCGGATGAAGTCGCCCATCCGTACCCGCTCGGCCTGGTTGCGCGAGGGCCCCGTGGCCTGCATCTCCCAGGCCCCGTAGATGCCCATGCGGGCGTTGCCCAGGCTGTCGCCGGCGCGGCTGCCCCGGCCCGCCGGCCCCCAGGCCGCCAGCAGCTCCGCGTCGGAGCGGTAGCGCGCGCGCAGCCAGGTCTGCCACAGGCCCTGCACCGCGGCGACATGGCGGGGGATGGGCCGACCGTCCGCCTGCCCGCTCTCCAACCAGTTGAGCGGCGCATGCCAGAACACCGAATCCTCGTTATGCACCTCCACCACCGCCAGGGCCGGGTCGGCGGCGTAGGACAGGCCGGTGTAGGGGTTGACATGGGTCATGAGCGCCTGTATCCAGGCCCATTCCGCATCCTGCAGCGGCCGCATCAGGTTCACGAAGCCGCCCGTCTGCTTGCCGCCGCCCCCGGCATCCGCCAGCTCGGCGTAGAGATCGGCCGGGTAGCCGTCCTCGGGGCCGATGACATGCGGGTAGACGGGCGAGAACTGCGTATAAATGCCGGCAGCCTTCAGGGCCGCCACCCAGCGGTCCAGCCGGTCCAGGCGCTGCGGGTTCAGCCGCCGCCCGCCGCCGGGTGCCGGCTCCAGCCGGCCGACCACGCCCTGCACCGGGTGCACACGCGCCAGGTTGACGCCGTGCTTGGCCAGCATGCGCGCCTTGAGGGCCATCAGCTCCGGCGTGGCGGGGATGGAGGCGTTGACCCCCCAGAACTTGAGCGGCGTCCCGTCGGCCAAGACCAGGTCATCGCCGCGAGACTGGACCCGGCCGTTCGCCCCGGCGGGCCGCTCGATCAGCGACGAAAGGTCGGTGGCCGAATCCGCGCTGAAGGGATCGTCCGCCAGCTCCAGCGGAAACCACGCGTCCGCCGCCCGGACGCGCGGGGCCAGGGCGGGCTTGAGCGCCCCGGTGGGCGCCCAGGGAAAGTTGACCAGGCAGAGGGCGTCGATGCCGCCGTGCGCCTCCTGGCCGCCGTTGCGCCGGGCCTCCACGCCGATGCGCAGCTCATGGTTTCCGGCGTCCAGGTCCAGCTCGGCCGCCCGCAGCCAGCTGAGGAAGCGGATGTCGATGCCGGTCGGCACGTTGAGGCGGATGGTCTCCCTGGCGTCGCTGTCCGAATCGATGTCGATGCGCGGCCCGCCGTCCAGCTGGTACCACATCCGCGTCTGGTAGCTGCTCGCCCTGAGCCAGAAGGTGTAGCGATCGGTCAGGCCCACCTGCAACAGGTAGCGGGCCTCCGCCGCCTGGCCGTTGGTCGCGTAATGCGCCAGCCAGGCGCCCGCGGCGCCCCCCGGCGTGCCCGGCGACAGCAGGTCCAGGCGCAGCCCGTCGGCACTGTACCAGCTGTGCTGGTTGAAGGTCTCCGGGCGGGCTTCTTCGCCCTCCAGCCAGATCATGGCCCGCGGACGGTCCTCCTGTGCGAGGGCGGTGCGCTCGGCCGGGCGGGCGGCGGCGGCCAGGGTCAGGGCGAGGGCTGCCAGGCAGAGCAGGACGAAGGAGGGGCGGAAGTCGATGGAGGTGGACACGGACCTGCTCCTTTGAGGGGGGATGCATCCGACGGGCGGACAGCACGGGCGGCGCGCCTGATTGTAATGTTCGCGCCGCGCAACCGTGGACACCGGGAGAGGGGTATCCCCTAGGCCCGAACGGGTCCACTGCCGGGAGGCCCGCGCGGGGATCCCCCGTGGCCGTGCCCAGTGCCTCCCCCTAAACTCCATCGGCCCCATCAGACGGATCGACGAAGGGCAGCTTCCGCCTGTCGACCGCGCGGACCGAGGGAGAACCACCGGAGGAACCATGACCGATCACCCCGACCATCCACCACCCGCTGTAGCGCGGGCCGGCCGAAGTGCCCGGCTGCGCCTCGCACCCTTGCTGCTCCTGGCGGCGTTGGGCGCCTGCCGCACGGCCAAGCTGCCGCCGCCGGCAGCCGATGCCCCGCCGGAGGCCGTCTCGACGCTCGATTCAGCCGCGCCCCCCGATTCCGCGGCGGCGTCGGTGCTGCTGCCCGGCAACTACCTGTCGCCGCTGACCCGCCTGCAGCGCATCGAGGGCAAGACCACCCACCTGCATGTGGATGAGGTCCGCTATCGGGCGGAGGACGCCAGGCTCTTCCAATGCTCATACACCTTCGGCGTTCTGGACGCCAAGGACCCGGCCAACATCAGCTACCAAGCCGAGGGTCTCAAGCATACCGTGCCGGACGACAAGCGCACCCCGGGCTGCATCCATCTGGCCTGGGATGGCGACATCGTCTACACCACCCATCGCGGCAACATCAGCAACCCCGCCTTCCTCAGCGGCTGGGACATCGGCAAGACCGACCCCGCAGACGCCAGCGGCAAGAAGATGCTGCCTGAGCAGCTGCCGGTGCTGCAGGAGCCAGGTGTCAGCTACGAGGGTGTGGACGTGGCCGATGGCACCATCTACGTGGCCATCGCCGGTCAGGGTCTCGGCGTGTACCAACGGGACCCGGCCACCAACCTCATCGCGCGCGTCGGCTCGCTCGGCGACATCGGCAGCACCTGGGGGATCCGCGTGAAGGGCACACTGGCGGTCCTGACCGACCTTGGCGGCGACCTGGTGACCGTGGATGTCAGCGATCCCACCGCCCCCAAGCTGCTCGGCAAGCTGGCCATCGGCGGCGTGCCCCGCGGCCTGGCCGTGGACGGCACCACCGCTTATGTGGCCGCCGGATCCGGTGGCCTGGTGCTGGCCGACCTGACCGATCCCGCGGCGCCCAAGCTGCTGGGCCAGGCGCCAACACCGGGCACGGCCATCCGCGTGGACTACGCCAAGGGCCACGCCTTCGTGGCCGCCTGGAACGACGCGCGGGCCTATGACGTCAGCGATCCCGCCAATCCGCGCCTGGTGGGCGCCACCCGCCTGACGCAACAGGCCACCTACGGCGCCGACGCCGGCGACGTCGAGGTGGGGCGGCCGCCGGTCACCGCCCGCACCCTGGGTATCGCGGCCTTCGAGGACTTCGTCTTCGTCGGCAACTGGTGGGTGCTCTATTCGTACCGCCTGCATCCCGATCGCCAGGCGCCCAACGTCCTGATCCCGGAGGACGCCAACACCATTGACTTCGGTCCGGTGGCGGCGGGCGAGAGCAAGACGGTGCCCCTGGAGATCACGAACCAGGGCACGGCGCCGCTCAACCTGTTCAACAACTGGGTCGACGGCCAGGCCTTTACCGTGACCCCCAAGCAGGTGCAGGTGGCACCGGGCGACAAGACCACGCTGCAGATCAGCTACAGCCCCGTCGCCGACGCGGACGCCGACGCTTCCGGCAAGCCGGCGCCGCAGGGCACGGCGGACCCGCAGGCGGCGACCGCGGCAGAGGCCGCAGGCGAGTGGAGCACCCTGCACATCTGGTCGGACGATCCTGACTATCCTGTACGCACGGCGTTCGTGACGGCCAACCGACCGGGCCTGGGCATCGGCAAGCCCTTGCCCGAGACCAAGGTGGCCTTGCTGGACGGTGGTGAGTGGTCGACGGCCGCAGGCCAGGACAAGGTGCTCCTGCTGGCTTATTTCGCCACCTTCTGACCCGTCTGCAGTCTGGAGTTGCCAGACATGCAAGACCGCTTCCACAACAAGTACGGCGAGCAGGGCCTGGTGGTTGCCGCGGTGGACCCCAACGGCGACGATCCGGCCGGCGTGCGCGAATTCGTCAAGAACAGTGGCGCCACCTTCCCGATCGGTCTTGAAGATCCTGAGACGGCCACCTACAAGGCGATGATCAAGAACTACCGCGGACTCAACCCGTATCCGCTGGATGTCGTGGTGGGCAAGGATGGCAAAGTCGCCTACGTGGGGCGCGAATACGATCCGGCGGCCTTGACCGCGGTGATCGAGGCGGAGCTGGCCAAGTAATCGCTCAGCTCCGTGAGCCCGGCCGGCGGTGATCCATGCCGGCCGGGCCCGGTGCGCAAGACCTCACCGGGGCTGCGCGATCTCACAGATCGCACGGCCCAGGCTTTGTTTCGGCGCCGGATCACGGCACGGCAATCCGACCAAGGTCGCTTGCCGAGAGGGTCCTCTTGGGGATAAGCTTCACCCATGAGCGATCATTCGAGTCCGACCGGCAGCTACGACATCGTCGTCGTCGGCGGCGGCATCGTGGGACTGGCGACGGCCCTGGCCCTTTCGGCCACGCCGGGGCGGCGCATCCTCGTCCTGGAGGCGGAAGACGGCATCGCCGCCCACCAGACCGGGCACAACAGCGGCGTCATCCACGCTGGGCTCTACTACAAGCCCGGCTCGCTGAAGGCCCGGCTCTGCGCTGAGGGCCGCGCCGAACTGGAGGCCTTCTGTGAGGCCGAGGGCATCCCCTTCGAGCGCTGCGGCAAGCTGGTGTTGGCCACTGATCCAGGACAGCTGGAGGCCCTGGACGCGCTGGAGCAGCGCGCCGCCGCCAACGGCCTCGTCGGGGTGACGCGCCTGGGTCCGGAGGCCATCCGCGAACGCGAGCCTGAGGCGCGCGGGCCGGCGGCGCTGCTGGTGCCGCAGACCGGTATCGTGGACTACCGCCTAGTGGCCGCCGGCTTCGCCCGCCGCCTGGCCGAGCGCGGCGTGGCCCTGTGGACGGGGGCCGCGCTGGAAACCTGCGTCCGCCGCCACGGCCGCCTGGTCCTGGAGACGCGCCGTGGCGAGGTGACCACCCTGCTGCTGGTCAACTGCGCGGGGCTGCAATCGGACCGGGTGGCGCGCCGCTGCGGCGTAGACCCGGGCGTCGCCATCATCCCCTTTCGCGGCGAGTACCAGGCCCTGACCGCAAGCGGACGCCACCTGGTGCGGCATCTCATCTACCCCGTTCCCGACCCCCGCCTGCCCTTTCTGGGCGTGCACTTCACGCGGCGCATCGACGGCGAGGTGGAGGTGGGGCCCAATGCCATCCCGGCGCTGGCCCGCCACGGTTATCGCTGGCGGGACATCGACCCCCGCGACCTCTGGGAGATGGCCCTGTGGCCCGGCACCTGGAAGCTCTCCGCGAGCTTCTGGCGCACCGGTCTGGGCGAGATCTGGCGCTCCCTCGTGCCGCGGGCCGCCCTGGGCGACATGCGACGCATGCTGCCGGCCATCGGGCCGGCGGACCTGCGCCCCGCCGGCGCGGGCGTGCGGGCGCAGGCCGTGGGCCGCGACGGCAAGTTGCTGGACGACTTCCACATCGTAGAGGCGCCCGGCATGGTCCACGTGCTCAACGCGCCCTCGCCGGCGGCCACCGCCTCGCTGGCCATCGGGCGGTATATCGCGGCGCGGGCGGAGACGCAGTTGGGAGGCTGACGATGGACACCGCTCGACGGCCTTCCCGCCGGACCTTGCGACCATGACCCTTCAGCCCGCAGAAGTCGCCCTATCCGCCGACCTGCCCCTGCCCGTCACGGTGCTGGGCCTGGGCTGGGTGGGCGCGGCCATGGTGGCCCGGCTGCTCGACCAGGCCGCGCCGCTGGAGATCAACGTGCGGGTGCCGTCCCCGCGCCACCTGGGCGCCTGGCTGGACCTGGCTGACGCGGCGGTGCTGCGGCGCGGCCACCGTCTACTGCTCAATGATGAAGCGGCCTGGCGGCGGGCGGCGGTGGTCTTCCACTGTGCCGGCGCCGCCAACCCGACCGGGGTCAGCCGCCACAGCGTGGCCGAGCATAATCTGGCTCTGACCGGCGAGGTGTTCGCCGGGGCGGGCTTCGCCGCGCCGCCCTGGGTCATCGTGATCGCCAACCCGGTGGATCTGGTAGCGGGGCTGTTGACGCGCCTGCCGGGCCTCGACCCGGCGCGGGTCATCGGCACCGGCACCTACCTGGACACGATCCGCATGCAGAGGGAGATCGCGGCTGCCTTGAACCGCGCGCCCGCGGAGGTGGAGGCCTGGGTGCTGGGCGAGCACGGCGAGGCCCAGGTGCCGGTGTGGTCGCGCATCCGAGTGGCCGGTCTGCCGGCGACGGACCTCCTGGACGCGGCCGCGCGCGATGGCCTGGCGCGCCTGACCCGCGAGGCCGCCTGGCGCATCCGCGGCACGCAGCCCGGCACCTGGTGGGGTGTCACGGCCTGCGCGGCGGAGATCTTCGCCGCCCTGCGCGGCGGCCCGCTGCTCCGCCGCCCCTTGGGGCTGCCCATCGCCGGCGCCTGGGCCGAGCGGTTGGGGCATGCGGGACTGGTGCTGAGCCTGCCGGCCGAGGTGGACGCCGCCGGCTGCCGGCTCATCCAGGACTTCCGGCTGGAGCCGGGGGAGGAGGCGGCGCTGCGGGCGGCGGCGGCGGTGTTGGCGGGGGCCGAGGCGTCTACCCTGGGGCGCGCGGGGTCGCACCAGGGGACCGAGGTCCGGTCGATACCATAGGTCCTATGCATCCCATAGATCTCATGTCGTTCGGTTGCCTCATGGGACCTATGGGACGAATACGACCTACAGAACACATGAAGCCTCAGGAGGGCTCGAGGTCTTCGGCGGACCATTCGGCGTCGACCCCGGCCCAGTAGGCGTGCATCGCGGTGACCCGCGCGGCGGCCGCCTGCCTGGCCGGTGCCAGGTGCATGCTGGCCGCGGCGCGCTCCGTCCAGTCCTTGGCCCTGGCGCGGGCCAGCATCTCCTCGGTGCCGCCGCCGCCCGCGGCGACCCGCCCGCTGGTGCTGTGCAGGGCACCCAACAGGCCGATCTTGGTCAGCTTGTCGGCGTCCCAGAGCACCTGGCTGTCAAGGGCTTCCAAGGGCGTGTCGCGCCACAGGCCCTCGTGTTCGGCGATGGCCCGCGCCACCGCCTCGATCTTGGAGGGCGGGTAGTCCGTGGTAGGCAGGAAGGCCCGCGCGAAGTCGGCGCCGCGCGCGGCATGCTGCGGTTCGATCTTGCGGACATCGTGCAGCCAGGCGGCGGCTTCGGCCACGTCCGCGTCGGCGCCCGTCAAGGCTGCCAGGCGCAGGGCGGTGGCCACCACAGCCTGTACATGCTCCCAGCGGTACAGGAAGCCTTCGGTGGATCGTCCGGCGCGGGCCGCCTCGTCCTGAGCGGCCGCGCGCATGGCCTCGCGCGCCGCCTCCCGCCAGGGCAGCGGGAGGGTGGTCATCGCTCGCCCAGATCCTCCTCCAGATCCGCGGCGACTGCCTTGATGGCCCGCCGGTCCTTCCAGATCTCCCAGACCATGGGCAGTACGGAGACGACGACGATGCCGATCAGCACCAGCTCGAAGTTGTGCTGCACCACCGGCAGGCCGCCGAACCAGTAGCCGGCCAGGACGCCGATCAGCACCCAGGCCACGCCGCCGACGACGTTGTAGGTCATGAACTTGCCGTAGGTCATCTCGCCCACGCCGGCCACGAAGGGCGCGAAGGTGCGCACGATGGGCACGAAGCGGGCGAGGATGATGGCCTTGGGGCCATGCTTTTCATAGAAGCCGTGCGTCTTGTCCAGATGCTCCTGCTTGACGAAGCGGATCTTGCGGCCGTCCAGCACGCGCTCACGCAGTTGGCGGCCGATCCAGTAGTTGACCGAGTCGCCCAGGATGGCGGCGACCATGGCCACGACCAGCAGGGGCAGCAGGCTCAGCCCCGCCGGCGGTATGCCGCCGGTCAGGGCGCCGGCCACGAGGGCGCCGGCGGCGAAGAGCAGGGAGTCGCCGGGCAGGAGGGGCATGATCACGAGTCCCGTCTCGACGAAGATGATCGCGAAGAGGATGCCGTAGGTCCAACTGCCGTACTGGTTGACGAGGTTGACCAGATGCTCGTCGATATGCAGGATGAAGTCGATGGGGTTCATGGCTTGGATGCTTTCCGATCGCGGGAGAAGTGGTTCTTGATGCCGCCGCGATTGTGATGCAGCATCTGCGGCCAGGCAAACGCGGCAGGGCTATCGGATGCCCCCTGGACCGGGAGGGGGGTGTGGCTCGGCAAGTTACCAGGCGTTCGCTTGGTCCCATAGGTCTCGCTCGTCCCATAGGCATAGGACCCATGGGACCCATAGGACGAATGGGACGTCTCGGCCCTATACAGACCACCCACCCACCAGGAGCCCTAGCCTTGATGATCCGACCTTTACTGACGATGGCCTGCCTGGCCCTTGTTCTCGCGTGGGGCGCCCCGGTCGCCGCGTCTTCCCAAGTGGGCCCTTTCGGCCCCCAGCAGGACCTTCCGCCGGCCGAACCGGCGGTGCTGGGTCGCTTGCCGGCGGCGGCGCCGGCCCTGTCCATCGCGGTGCGCGGCCGGCTGGCGGCCATTCCGGCGCATGCGCGCGGGGTCCACCTGGTGGACATCACCGATCCGTCGAAGCCGCGGCTCTTGGCGACGGCGGCGGTCAAGGGGCAGGCCTACGACGTGGCCCTCTGGGACGACAAGATGGCGGTCGCCACCTGGAAGGGCGGTCTGGAGGTCTTCGACCTGCGCGATCCTGCTGCGCCTCGGGCTCTGGGCCAGGTCGCCACGCATTCTAACGCCCGCTCGGTGGCCGTGCTGGACGGCGGCGTGGTGGTGACGGGCAGTTGGTCGGCCGTGGACTTCGAGAACGGCGATCCGGATTTCGGCCTGGAGTTCTGGGACCTGTCGGGCGCGCAGCCGCGGCGCCTGTCCGAGCTGAAGACGCCGGGCTGGGCCGGCGACCTGGCGGTGCGGGGGACGACGGTCTATGTCGCGGACGGACCGGGCGGCGTCCGCGTGGTGGACGCCGCCGACCCCACGGCGCCGCGAGAGCTGGGCAGCCTGGCCACCGAGGTGCGGGCCTACGGCATCGATGTCGCGGCGGATGGACGGCTCTACGTGGCGGACAACGCGGGCGGGCTGTTCATCGTCGATGTGGCGGAGCCCGCCGCGCCGCGGGTCCTCGGGCAACTGACACCGGGCGGGGCGGCCTATGGCGTGGCGGCGGCGGCAGGCGGGCGGGTCTGGCTGGCCCTGGCCCTGGGCGGCGACCCCAGCGCCGCCGGCCGGGTGCTGCTGGTGGACGCGGCCGACCCGCAGCGGCCGCGGATCCTGGCTGCGCGGGGCACGGACCGCCGCGCCTGGGGCGTGGCGGTGGACGAGGCGGGACATGCCTACGTGGCGGCCACGGATGCCGGGCTGTGGGTGCTGGCGGCGCCGGAGCGGGAGCCCTATGGGCGCCTGTGGCTGCCCTGGCTGAGCGGTCGGGGCTGAGGATGATGCGGGCCCTGGTCGGACCGGGCCTTCTGGTGGCAGATGGGGCCGTCAGGCAGACCGGTCCCTCTGTCATGGATCGGGGCCGGCGACGTAGAGTCCCATGACATGATCAGCGCGCAAGGCTTTCAAGACCTCTACCAGGCCCAGCTGGGCGCGGTCTACAACTACGTCCGCTACCGCCTGGGCGACGCGGAGGCGGAAGACCTGACGGCGGCGGTCTTCACCCGGGCCTGGGACCAGCGGTCGCGGCAGGACGCGGCGCGCGGCTCGCCGGAGGCCTGGCTGTGGTCGATGGCCCGCAGCATGGTGGCGGACCGCCGCCGCTGGCTCCGCCGCCGCCCGGTGGAACCGCTGGCGGAGGACCTGCCTTCCGGCGACGACCTGTCGGGCCTGGTGCTGCAGGGCATCGAATGGGAGCGGCTGGCTCAGGCGCTCGACCTGCTGCCGGAGCCGGACCAGGAGCTGATCGCCCTGCGCTTCGGCGCCGGCCTGCCTCACCGTGCCATCGCCCCCGAGCTGGACCTCACGGAGGCCGCCTGCGCCCAGCGCCTGCACCGCGCCCTACGCCGCCTGCGCGCCCTGCTGACCGCCGGGCCCATGTCCACCACCGCGGCCGCCGTCGCAGCCCTGCCGTCCGCCGCCGCACAGTCCGCCGCCGCAACGCCGCCCGCCGCCGCAACGCCGCCCCCGAGGCTACAGCCATGAACGACGCTCTGACCCCTGCCGGTCGCCTGCCGGACCCCGCCGACGCCCTCGCCCTGATGGCCCTCCTCGATGCTCTGGACCCGCCAGGTGGTGCCGCCCATGGTGAAACCGCGGGGGGTGATGGGTCTCATCGGTCGCATGAGTCCTATAGGACCAATGGGACGAATGCGACGAATGGGGAGCCAGAGACCGACACGCCTCGGGGAGCGGCGACCGACGGGCCCTTGGTTGCCGATCTGGCGCTGGCGCGGGCCTTGTTGGCGGGGAGGCGGCTGCCGCCGGCGGCGCTGCTGCGCCGGCGTTTCGGGCCGGGGGGCGAGTTGAACGCCGAGGCGATTGAATCGGCCGAGGATCGGTGGGATCCGGGGCGGGAAGCGGACGACCAGGACCCAGCGCTCACGCCAGCGGGCCCGCGCCGCTGGCGCTGGCTGGAGCTGGCGGTGGCGGCGGTCGTGATCCTGGCGGGCGCCTGGCTCTTCAACCAGGGGCCGGGCCGGCGGCCGCCGGCGGCTGAGCTGGGGCAAGTGGCGGGGGGTGTCGGCCCCGACGCCGCCACCCTGCCGGCGGGACTGGTGCCCCAGAGCGCGGAGATCCAGCTGCGCCTGCTGGACCAGCTGGGCGGCCCGGTGACCTCGCAGGCGGTGGACGCTGCGGGGCATTGGGCGGTCATGCGCGGGCGGCGGCTGGAGCTGTACCTGTTGGATCCGGACGATCTGTCGCAGCCTCGCCTCCTGGGGCGCTCAGACATCATTGAAACGCCCATCCTGGACCTGGCCCTGGCGGGCGAGCGGGCGCTGCTGCTGGAGGACGAGCATCCAACGGTTCAGGGGCTGATCGAGATCGACCTGGGGCCGGGGTTTCGGGCGAGGGAGGGGATGGCAGAGGACTCGGTGCCGGGCGCGGCGTGGTCCGCGGCGGCCAACGAGGCGGCCCACCTGCCGCAGTTGCGGCGGCGGAAAGTGGACCTGGTTAGGGATCCCGCGCCCGGAGCACACTACCTGAAGGCCGTGGCGATGGACCTACTTCCGGCCACGGACGGTGGATTGCCGCACGATGGCTGGATGATCGTCAGCAGCCTCGACCTGGCGGCTCCGGTCGTGAAGCTGGGTCGGCTGCTGCTGGACGGGACGGAGGTTCGAGCGGACCTTCCGCGTCGCGAGCAGACGGTGCCGCTGCTCGATCGCGCGGAGATCGCCTTGGTTGACGGGCTGGTGGACCTGCCCCAGAGGGCCACGGATCTTGCGCTGGACGGGGAGGGCATGCGTCTGTACATCGCGGTGCAACCGGCGAACCAGGGCGGAGTTTCGCGGGATGGCCGCGTTGTAGATCCGGAGGCGGCAGGTGGCGTCATGGTGAAGGACGTTTCAGATCCCCGATTCCCTCGCCTGATCGAGTGGATCCATAGGCTGAATCCAGGTGCGGTGGTTCGGGAGCCACGAACAGGCGTGGTCTACGACTTGTCGCATTCCGAGCATGCAAGGCGTGATGCTGTACGGACCCTGCTGCTGAATCGGCTTGATGGGACCTGGGAGATGGGTCTCAGCGTACCCGATGGGCGGGAAACGATCGCAGTCCTGGCCCATGGGATTGCTGACGACACGATCTTGGCGATCGCGTCCAACGCCGAGCCGGAGTTCCCACTGCACGCCGTGAGCATACGAACGAAGCTGTCATCAGGCACCCAAGCCACGACCATTCGTACTCAAATCGCGTTGCACGACTCGTCAGTACTGGCCCCACGGTTGTGGCGAATGCGGTCGCAGGACGCTGATGATGAGCCGGATGCCGCCCTCGACATCCTGCGCGGATTCTCATTGCAGGCGGGTGGCGGACTGTTCAGCGTGGCGGCGGATCCGGCCGATGCACTGCCTCGCATGCTCTCATTGAAACCCGTAGAGGGTGCAATAGCACAGCCGGCATCTGTCTGGCCCGCCGCCCTTGGCCTCCCCGCCGACGCCGACATTGTCGAGCAGGATGGCTTCACCTTTGTCCTGGAGCCGGGTGAGGGTCTGGCCGTAGTGGATCGCACGCGGCCTGCCGCGCCGCGCATCACCCGCCGGCTACCCCTGCCAGGAGCCACGCGGATGGTGGGCTTTGCGGGCGGATTGGCGGTGCTGGCCGAGGATCCATCGTCAGCGGCCACTTTGCGATCCGGGGAGCCGCCGGAATACGTTGTTGTGGTACTGGATCTCCTCGATGCCTCAGGCGCTATCGGCCCGTCGCCGAGCCTGAAGGTGATCGATCGCTGGACAGATGGTGCCATGGGTCCCCATCTCCTGGCTGCCGACGGGCGCATGGGCTTGGGCTGGCGGGATTACGTGATCTATGTATCGGGTGATACTGGTGTTGTGCGACTGCCATTCACCACTTTGGAGGAAGCGACACGTGCCGGGTTCGGGCCCATGCCGACCGGGATCATCACCGCCCGCCACCGCCTCTGGGCCACCCCGCAGGGCCGCACATGGGCCGACCGCCTGCTGCGCGACGCCGGTCGGCGGCCGATGCTCGGCGCCCGCGTCAGCACGGCCACGTATCACTTGGGGGGCGGAGTGGGCGCGCTGAACGGCCGCCGCGGCCAGCCCTCCGAGATCCTGGCCCTGTTCGCCTCCCGAGGCCTGCTCTACGTGCTCGACGCCCGCCAGGGCCTGGTGATCCTGGACACGGTCACCGAACCCTATTGGGTCAGGGTGGCGGTGCCGGTGATCGACGTGGAGGGATCGGGAACCAGCGAACCGCCATCCGCGGCCGCGCCGGCGGTCAAGGACCTCGGCGACGGTCCGGCAGGGCCGCGCATCAGCTTGCGCATGGGCGACGGGCGCGATCCCGCTCTGGAGCAAGGCTACGTCTGGCTTACCGGACATCCCCAGTACCTGGCGCCGCTGGGTCGCCAGCTGTGGACCGAGCCCGCGCGGCTGCGGGCGGTGGACGGCAGTGGCGCGGCTTTCAGCGGTGAACTGGCGTTGCGCGACCTTCCGCCGACGGTCCGGCGCGTGGGTGGCGGAAGCTGGCTGCCGGTGCGGGTGGATGTGAGGGAGGGCGTTGGGGCGCCGTGATCAAGGAAGCAGTGCGGGGAAGGGTATCAGGCCGGTGCGCGCCGCCGCAATGATCGCACGCGTTTCGGTTGAGCCAGGCTCAGCGATGTAGCGCTTGACCAAGGCGCTGGAGTCCAGATACAGCGTCATCCGCGGTCTTCTAGCAAGAGGTCTGCCATCGTTGACGGTCCCTTGAGGGACGCCATCGGTTCCAGGGAGGGGAGGTGTTGGCCGCTCCAGGCGACCAACCCCGCCGTTACCAAATCAGCGGCTCGAGCCTGGAGCGAATCACGCACTGGCACGATCTGACCCACCGGCTGACCGTGGTCGGTGATCGTGACGGTTTCGCCAGCTTGCACCAGGCGCATGAAGTGGCTGAGATGCGCCTTGAGATCACGAAGCCCCACTGCGATCATGGTTTGCCTCCATGGAATGGACCGACGATCAATTACGACTACACGATGGCAGAAGAGGTCGCGGTCGTCCAAGGTGTGCAGGGCAGTCGCATCTGGCCCGTGCATGCGTCACTCACCCGTCCCCAACCGCCCCACCAAGGCCCGGATCCCCACATCCTCCGGGCTGATGGCCAGGGCGGCAGCCGCGCTCCGGCGGGCCTCCGCCATGTCCCCGGTGGACTCCAGGAGCGTGGCCAGGTCCGCATGCGTCCCCGCCTCTCCAGGGGCCAGCTGTACCGCGCGTCGGGCGCGCTCCAGGGCCGAGCGGGTATGGCCGGCGGCGGCGAGGGCGCGCACCCAGCCGCGCAGCGCCGTCAGGTCTGAAGCGTTGCGCCAGTCCACGAAGTAGGCGGCGTAGGCCGCGGAGGCCCGCGCTGGATCGCCCAGGGCTTCGTGGGCCAGGGCCGCTGTGCGCCAGGCGCGGCGGAAGAAGGCGTCCCGCCGCAGCACCACCGCGAGGGCGAGATCCAGCGCTTCTCGCGGCCGACCGGCGGCCAAGGCCGTCTGCGCCGCTTCGTCCAGAAGTTCCGGCCAGCCCGGCACGCGGGCGGCGGCCGTCGCATAGGAGGCCAGGGCGAGATCCAGTCGCTCCGCCCGCTCCGCGGCCTGCTGCGTTCTCAGGCCCCAAACCCGTAGGGCGCGCGCGCGGGTGATCAGCGGCGTCGGCGAGCCGGGGGCCAACGCCTCGGCGCGGTCGATGGCCGCGAACGCCAGCGCCATCTGCCGGTCCCGGGCTGACTGCCAGCGTTCGGCGGCGACCGGGTCCGCCGGGGCGGGCGCTGGATTGGCCGGGGCGGGCGCCGCCGCCGACGACGCGGAACCGGTGCCCGCATCCGCATCCGGACCCGGATCCGGATCCGAGCCGTCGCCCATCGCCGCGTCCGCCGCGCTCACGCTGACAGGGTCGGCGTCCGAACGGGCGGCCATGGCGTCCATGCCCGTGGCCGCGGACGCCGGGGATGCGGTGCCAGTCTGTCCCAGGGCCAGACGCAGCCGCGCGTCCAACAGGTCTGCGTACTCCACGTGTGCCCGGGCCGCCGCCAAGGTGTAGGCCGGCTCCCAGGGGGCGAGAATGCGGGCACGATCGTAGCGGTCCAGGGCGCGCTGCAGGTAGCTCTCCGCCTTGCCGCCCTTGCCGTCGCTGCGCAAGGCACTGACCGGTGCCTGCCAACCGCGCTCGCCCTCCTTGAACCAGGCGTCGGCCACGGTCGGCGCCAGGCAAGGGATGGCCAGAAGCAGGGCTACCGGGAGGACGCGGGCCAGGCGCAAGGCGGTCGTTGTCGTCGTGAGAACCGGGGGGCCACCAGAGCTGCCGACGGCCCAGGCGGCGAGGGCCGTCAGCGCCAGCGCGTACAGCGCCAGCGAGGCTGTCGCCGCCTGGACCGCGTCGGCCGAGCCGGTTGAGAGCCGGTCCAGCAGCAGCATCTGCAGGGCGGTGTACAGGGCGATCGCCAGGACCAGGCGTCCCGCCTGGCCTGGTCGCGCCGGGCGCGCCGGACGCAGGGCCAGCCAGGCGCCGCCGGCCCCCAGGGCGATCAGGACCGCGGCGGTGGCCGGCCCCCCTGCCACCTGTCCCGGACGGGCCAGGCTGAACGCCATGGTGAGGCCGATCGCGCCGGAGGCCAGCAGAGCATCGTCGCTCTCGCCGGCCCGGACGCTGCGATGAGGAGATGGGGAGCCTTGCTCGATGGTCTGGATAGGGGTGCTTCTGCCGCGGCGCAGGCCGACGCCGATCAGGCCGCCGATGACCGCCCAGGCGCCGAGTCGGCTGGCCACGGTGGCGAAGCTCACCTGCAGCTCCAGGGCATGGGCCGCCAAGGCCACCAGGGCGGCGGCGCCGAAGGCAGCAGGGCCCCAAGGCGGGCCCGAACGGTCGAAGTGCGAGGTTCCGTCCAGGAGCCCGACGGCTGGGCCTGGGTCTCCTGGGTTGCCTGGGGCACTTGGTGCGCTGCGCCAGGCGATGATGGCCAGGCCCAACCCGAATCCGGCGATGAGGCCCAAGCCCAGAGCCGGCGCCAGCAGGCAGGCGCCCGCCGGCCAGGGTGAGCGGGCCAGGCACCAGGACCCGTCCAGGCGCAGGACCAGCGGGGACAACAGGCCGAGGGCCAGGGTGGCGGTCCAGAGGATGCGGACATCGGAAGGCCTGGACGGTCGGGAGGGGGGCCGACCGATGCCCGGCCCCCTCCCCCCTGCCCCCTCCCCCAATACGGCTGGGGGCGGGGGAGATGCGTGGGGCCGGGGAACTGGCCGGGTGCCGGCCGCCAGGCTCCAAGCCGCGGCGATGCCCAGGACCAGCAGGGCCAGCTGCGTCGCCGCGCCCAGGAGGCCGCCGGTCAGGGCCGCGTCCAGGAGCAGGCTGTGGGCGCGGTCGGGCATATAGCCCCGGGGCTCATCGTAGGCCAGAAGGGGCGGGTAGACGGGTGCCCAGCTGAGGTCCATGGTCTCCGGACCGTAGCCCAGCAGGGCGCGCCAGCGCGGTGGAAGGTCGCGCGTCGGCGGATCGCTGTCCGGTCGGCCGGCCAGGTCCCCCAGGGCCAGCATGCTCCCCTCCCAGAGTCGCATGCGGGCGCGGGTGCTGTTGCGCTCTGGGTCAAGGGCGGTGGACAGGCGGTCCAGCAGCGGCAGGCGGGCAAGGGCCGGGAAGGCGCCGCGGTTGAGTCCGACGAGGAAGGCGGCGCCCAGGAAGGCCGCGGCGACGAGGCCGAGCGCCACGGCGCGGCGTTGGCGGGCCGGTTGGATCCTGGCAGCCGCGGTCAGACCCAGGAGCCAGAGTCCCGCGGCCAGACCCAGCAAGGGTCCGCGGCTGGCGCTGAGCAGCAGCGCGGCGCCGCCGGCGCCCACCGTGGTCAGCCAGGCGGCGAGCTTCCCCGCCGCCGGCCATCCTGGTTCGCTACGTGCCGCCCGCCAGGCGTCCGCCGCTCGCAGGGCCGCGAAGGGCAGGGCCAGCACCAGATGGGCCGCCAGCATGGGGCTGGCGCCGGCCGGGCCCACCACCCGCGTGACGACGTCGCCCTCCCAGGGCAGCGGGTCCAGGCCTTGGGATTGGGCCAGGGCGTACAAGCCGGCGGGCAGGGCGCTCAGGCCCAGGAAGCCTGCCAGCCGCAGCTCGCCGCCCGGCCGCGCGGCCATGGAGGCGGCGCCCAGGCCCAAGGCGGCGATGGCCAGCGTGGTGGCCAGCCCCTGCCCGCGCGTCTGGCTGCCCAACAGGCTGGTCCAGGGGGCCACGCTGAAGACCGTCGCCGCCAGCTCGACGGCCAAGCAGAGGGCCAGGGCCCAGGCCAGGCGGCGAGGCCAGGAGGCAGGCGCGGGTGCCTGGTCGGTGGCGGGCACAGGATCCTCGCCCTCGCTGGGGTCCTGACCCGGGTCCAGGCTGGGTCCTGTTGCCAGCGCCTCGGTGCGATCCAGATCGCGACGGACACCCCTCCGTCCGTTCCACATGGACAGGGCGACGGCCACGAGCGCGCCCAGCCCCAGCCAGCGCAGCAGGCCCGCCTTGTCGCCTTCGAAGACCCGGCTGGTGAAGACGGTGAAGTAGAGCGGCACCGCCAGCAAGGCGATGGCGGTGGCCGACTCGGCCCAGCGGCGGGGGGTGGGGGGGGCGCTGGGCGCAGCAAAGGGGGATGTCATCGCGGCGGGATGGTAGAAGCGTCAGTCAGATTCGGAGGCGGTGCCGTCGCCACCGCCGCATCAGGACCAAGCCGCTTGTCAAGGGCATCAACCACAGGAGGATGAAGGGCCAGACCAAGTAAAAGGGCCGGCCGGATAGCGGAAGGGTGGGCTTGTCGTCCAGGAACGAGACGATGCCAAATTCCTCAGCAAAACTGGCCATCTCCGGATAGCGACAGGTCGGCGCTGACCAGCGCGCAGGGTCCTCGGATCGTTCCACGACGAAGTAATAGGTGGTGATCCACGGCAGGATTGTGGCGTTGTCGCGGTTGTAGGTGACCGTGACGGTCCTGGCCGTGACTCCCTTCCACGAGCGGTCAACCGCCACCAGGAGCGTGTGCGGGCCATGGAACACGATGCGTCCCTGAAAGACGGCGTCAGCGGTCGCCATGTCGGGATCATACTTAGGACTCCACCAGCCACCGCAACTGATAGCGTATGCGGACCGAGGACCACCGAACGTCATCAGCTCCAGCAGCAGCCCGAAAATCATCCAACGGAGCCGGCGGATCCCTTTGAACGTCTTGTTCCTGGCTGCGGTATGAGGCACTGAGGGTGGACCGTTCCTTGTCTAGACCTTCTCCAACTTCGCGAACCGCTGCATCAGCTTCTTGACCCCCGCGCCGCCCACGAAGGCCACCGTCACTTCCTCGTCGCCGTCCTTGACCGCGGAGGACACCACCACGCCCGCGCCGAAATGGCTGTGGCGCACGCGGTCGCCGGCCTTGAGCTGCGCCTTGTTGCTCGCGGCGGCAGGGGCCGCGGCCGCGCTTGCGCCGGCCTGCGTCTGCGGTGGCCGGCTGGGTGCCCAGGTGGTGGCCGAGCTGCGGGCCGTGGCTGAGCGGTTGTTGGGCGTGACCACGCCGGACTTGCTGCGCTGCTCCAGGCTACCGGCAGGCAGGTCGCGGAGGAAGCGGCTGGGCTCCGCCATTTCGCTGCTGCCGTAGAGGGTGCGGCGAAAGACGTGCATCAGGTAGAGCTTGCGCATGGCCCGCGTCAGCCCCACATAGAAGAGGCGGCGCTCTTCAGCCAGCGATTCCGGGTCGTCGATGCTGCGCGAATGCGGGAGGATGCGCTCCTCCAAGCCCGGCATGAAGACCACCGGGTACTCCAGGCCCTTGGCCGAATGCAGGGTCAGCAGGGTGACGCGGTCCCCTTCGCCCTGGCCCATCGCGTCCGTGTCGCTGGCCAGGGCCACCGATTCCAGCATGGCGCCCAGACCCTCCTGCGGCGACAGGTGGTGGTAGTCCAGGGCGAGGCCGCGAAGTTCTTGCACGTTCTCCCAGCGATCCTGTCCCTCTTCGGTGCCGTCCTTGAGCCAGCGCGCGTAGCCGGAGAGGTCCAGCAACTGGTCCAGCAATTGATCCGCCGGCAGCAGGTCGCGGTTGGCGATGGCCTCCGCCATCAACTGCTGAAAGCGGACCAGGGCGCCGCGCCCCCGCGCATCCAGGTGGGCGGCGGGCGGCAGGAGCTCGTCCGGGATCTCATCGGCCGCCAGGCTGCACAGGGCCTCCCAGAGCGACTGGCCGGCTGCCTGGGCGCGGGCGGCCAGGGTCGTCAGCGCCTTGGGGCCGATGGCGCGTGGGGGCACGTTGATGATGCGGCCCAGTGCCATCTCGTCGCGCGGGTTGTGGACGAAGCGGAGGTAGGCGAGCATGTCGCGCACCTCGCGCCGCTCGTAGAAGCGCGTGCCGCCCACCAGCTGATAGGGGATGTGCGCCCGGACGAAGGCGTCCTCCAGCACGCGGGACTGGGCGTTGGTGCGGTACATGATCGCGCAGTCGCCGTAGCGCCCGCCGCCGGCCGTCCGCCGCTGGATCTCCCGCACGATGTAGGCGGCTTCCTCCTGCTCATCGTAGGCCTCGAAGAGCGTCAGCTTGTCGCCGTCGCCCAACTCTGACCACAGCGCCTTCTTGGTACGGTGGGCGTTGACGTCGATCACCGCCCGCGCGGCGTCCAGGATGGTCTGGCTGGAGCGGTAGTTCTGCTCCAGCAGGATGACCTTGATGCCGGGGAAGTCCTTGCGCAGGCGGGTGATGTTACGGTAGTCCGCCCCGCGCCAGCGGTAGATGCTCTGGTCCTCGTCGCCCACCGCACAGAGGTTATGCGGCGCGTCCTTGTCCTCCGCCGCCGACAGCGAGCGCAGCATCGCATACTGCGCGGTGTTGGTGTCCTGGAACTCGTCGACCATCAGGAAGCCGTAGCGTTCCCGGTAGCGGCGGGCGACGCTTTCGTCGTCCCTGAGCAGCAAGGCCGTCTCCAGCAGCAGGTCGTCGAAGTCCAGGGCGTTGTTGGCCCGCAGGACGGTCTGGTAGCGCTTGTAGATCCGTCCCGCCACCTCATGCCAGTAGCTGGGGGCCACGAAGTCCTCGGCACGGATCAGCTCGTTCTTGGCCGAGGAGATGGCGCCCAGGACGCTCTGGGGCCGGTAGGTCTTCTCGTCCAGGTTCAGGTCGACCATGGCCTGCTTCACCGCGCGCAACTGGTCGTCGGTGTCGAAGATGACGAAGCGGTCGTCGAAAGGCAGAGCCTGGGTTTCGCGGCGCAGGAGCCGGGCGCAGATGGCGTGGAAGGTGCCGATGGTCAGCTGGTCCAGGGCCGCGGGGCCGATCAGCCCGCCCAGGCGCTCCTTCATCTCCTTGGCGGCCTTGTTGGTGAAGGTCACCGACATCAGGTGCCAGGCGGGCACACCCACCACGCCGATGAGGTAGGCCACGCGATGGGTGAGCACGCGGGTCTTGCCGGAACCCGGTCCGGCCAGGACCAGCACCGGGCCTTCCACCGTGGCGACGGCCTGGCGCTGGGCGTCGTTCAAGCCGTTGAGCAACTGGTCGGGGTCGAGCATGGGCGGCATTCTAGCACAGGCGTGCGACCGGCCCTCGGAGGGAAGGGCCCAGAGGCGCCGCTCATGCCCCATTAATCCAATGGCTTCATCATTCACGACCGATCGACCCTTCGGTGTGGGTGCCCGCGGCGCTTGCGCCTGGATGCCACCCGGATCGTCGCCAACTTGCACCGTACCGTTCTAACTCGACGTACCCATTCTCAGGAGAGAACAGCCATGAAGCATCGTATCCTCGGCGCCATCCTCTTCAGCCTGGCCTCCACGGCCTCGCTGGTGGCCTGCGCCCCGAACCCCGCCGATGACGTGCCGGCCGCCGTCGACCCGTCGGCCGTCGATCCCGCCGCCCAGGCATCCACGGAAGCCGCGCCGGTGGAGGCAGCTACCGAGGCCATGCCCGTCCCCGCCGCCGGCGCCATGCCGGCCGGTGAGTTCCCCTTGACCGGCGCGGTGCGCTTCTATGCCAGCAAGGTCACCAAGAACCACATCGTGGAGTTCAAGACCTGGGAAGGCACGTACATGTCCGACGGCACGGCCGCCGGCACCACGCTCAACTTCACCGTCGACCTGGCGTCCCTCGAGGTCGACCAGGGCCAGGGGGAGATGCTGCAGAAGCACCTTCAGACCCCGGACTTCTTCGATGTCGCCACCTACCCCAAGGCCACCTTCGTCTCCAAGAGCGTCACCGATGGCGTGGACGCGACGGCCTTCGCCAACGCTGAAGGCGCTACCCACACGGTGACCGGTACCTTCGACATCCATGGTGTGCAGAAGGAGATCAGCTTCCCCGTGACCATCAGCGACGATGGCGCCGGTAATGTGACCGCCAAGGCCAAGTTCGCCGTGAATCGCCAGGACTTCAAACTGGCCTACCCCGGCAAGCCGGACGATCTGGTGCGCGACGAGGTCGTGATCGAGGTCGATGCCAGCATGGTGGCGGCTGGCTGATCCAGCCCACGCCTCGACTCATCGGGGCGTGCCGCCTGCGGGCGAACCAACAGACAAAGCAAGGGGGCGGCCTCCGCGAGGATGGCCGCCCCCTTGTCCTTGTTCGCTTGTCTCTGTGCCATCGACCCCCAGGCAATCACGCCGCCGTCTCAGCGCATTCCAGGGTGTTGACGGCATTTAGCGCCGCGTCCAGGTCAAGGATATCGCGCGCGCCCAGCCAGGCCGGCAGGTCCGCTGGATGGAGGGCCAGGATCAACTGCGCGTTCCAGGCGCGAGCGGCGTCGCGCAAGCCGGCGAGTTCGGTCGGGCGGCTCTGGTTCAGGGGCGGTTCGAAGGCGATGACGGCGCCTGGACGGCCGTAGCGGGCCAGGGCGGAGGGCAGCGGCTCCGTGCGGCTCAGCTGGGCACTGGGGGCGCGCACGATCCAGGGCTGGGTGACGTCGGCCAGCCAGCTATGCGAGGTGGGTTCCGGCGCGGGCGCCAGGCTGGAGAAGTACAGGAGGCCGCCGTGCAAGGTGGCGCCGCGGTGCATGCGGGCCACCGAGGTATAGAGCTGGCTGCTGAGGGCCCCGGCGTTGGTGAAGCGTCCCTCGGTTTCACCCGCGGGTGCCAGATGGGCCAGGAGGGTGTTCCATTCCTGCATCGGCAGCAGGGGCACCATCCCGCGCCGCCCCAGCTCGATGCGCAGGACGCCTGCATCCTGGCGATCCACCGGCGGCAGCGGGTCGGCCATCGGCTGCAGGTCCGCGGCGCAGAGCTCCAGCGAAAGCTGCAGCCAGCCGGACAAGAAGGCCTCCCGCACCAGGCCGCGCGGATGGCGCGGATCCACGGCGTAGGAGACGGAGGCCTCGATGGCCTCCAGAGCGGTCGCCCGCCGCCGCGGATCGGCGGAGACGACGGCGGTCACGGGCCGCGCCGAGTCGCCGGCATCGTCCAGGAAGGACAGCCGGTGGCGTCCGCGGAAGTCGCGGAGGTCTTGAAGCTCCAGTTCCAGAATGCGCATGCGACCTGCCGCCTCCGTGGGGGGCTGGGGCTGGCGGTGAGCAGGCACCGGCTGGGCGGCCGGGCCGACAATGGAGGTTATAAGCCGCCCGGGCCGCCTCGTCAAACCAGGACGCGGCCGGCGGGTGGGAAGATACGCGGCCGGAGGGCGACATCCCCCACAACAAAGACGGCGCCCCCGTCCCGAAGGACAGGGGCGCCGCGCTGTTCGTCCTGGCGGTTGAGAGCAGTGGGGCTTGCGCCCCGCGCCCTCAGCCCGAGCCCTTTACATCACGGGCAGGAGCACTTCCAGACCAGGGAGTTGAAGATGGGATGGTAGACGTTGTTCGGGTTCCGCAGGCCCAGGTAGCGGCGCGGCGGGTTGTTCGGGCCCGGGGCCAGGTTCGGGTTGCAGGGCATCCCGTAACCGCCGACCTTGTCCGGGGCCGCGACGGCCTCGTTGATCACCGCATTGGGCACGCGGCTCTTGATCGACTCACAGATCACCGGGCTGGTGTCCACGGTCGGCGTAGGCACCTGCACCTCGCCCGTCGCCGTCGGACCCACGACCGGCGTGTTCGTGGCGCCCACGACCGGCGTGGGCGTGTTCCCGGCCGCCGTGCAGGTCAGGCCCTGCACCGCGCGGGTGATCTTGACCGTCGCAGGGGCGCCGGTGGCGTCGACGATGTTGGCGGTCAGCTTGGCGCGGCCGCCGGTGAGGACGACGCCGCTGAAGTCCGCGTTGCCCACGGCTTCCATGGCGGCGCCGACGCGGTCGTTGGCGGTGGCCTTCAGGTCGGTCCAGACGGCCTTGGCCGGATCGGCCATGTTCAGGCCGATGGTCTTGGAGTTGCCGTTTTCCTTGGCCAGGAAGAGGTCCGTGCTGGCGCCGCCGGCGACGACCATCCACTTGTTGGCCGCCCAGTAGGCCGCGCCGCCGAGGAAGGAGAGCTGCGAGCTGCCGGTGGCCGTGACCGCGGCGAACTTCGCCTTGGTGGGGTCGGCGTCCAGGTTCAGCGCCTCGATCTTGTCCAGGCCGCGGTTGCCGTCACTGGTGCCGCCGAAGATCAGCATGCGCTTGTTGGCCGAGTCGTAGACCATCTCATGGCCGTACACGCTCTTGTTGGCGCCGCCCAGGCTGTTGAGCGAGGCCGCGCCGGTCGTGGCATCCCACTTCATGTAGAGGGTGGCCACGGACTTGGCGGAGCAGGGCTTGTTGTTGACCACGTCGGTGAACTTGCAGGTGCCGATGCCGCCGACGATCCAGATCACGTCGGCCATCGGGTCGTAGGCCGCGGCGGACCAGTAGCGGTTGCCGAGCAGGTTGTCGCCGGTGGCGTTGACGCGGCCCCAGTCGCCGCTCTTGGTCTTCAGCTCCGTGATGGTGTTGGAGCCGCTGCCATCAGCCGAATCGGTGGCGCCGCCGAACCAGTAGACGGCCGACATGTCGTTGTCGGCGCCCTTGGCGCGGTAGGCGCCGGTGACGCCGTAGAGGGAGGGCGCCGAGCCGCTGATGCCGGTCACCTTGCCGTCACCGATCTTCTTGGCGGCGCTGAAGTCCACCTTCTCAGCTTTTGAAACCTCGTTCAGCTTGTCATCCAAGCCGCTGTAGGCATAGACGACGTTCTTGTCGGTGTCCACCGCGGAGGCCACGTTCCACGCGTTGAGCGTGGAGTTGCCGACGTTGGACCAGACGCAGGTCATGGCCTGCTGGGCCGGAGCCGCCTGGGCCGCCGGGCTGGCAGCGCCGATCGCCAGGCCGGCGATGGCCGCCATGCCCAGCATCAACGGCATGCGCAAGGAAATCCTCTTCACAATCGTGCTCCTTCGTAGTTTGGCCGAGGCCGCGGCGATCAAGCTGGCGAGCCACGTCCCCTGGCCGGTGTATGGGATGGACCAAGCGGGTCAAACCGATGTTCCAACGGTCGATAACGGAAAACGCCCACCGAAGGTACTGTTTCACGCGAGATTAACGGGATTTCGCCCAACTCTTAATGCCGCGTTGACGTCTGCCTCCCCGGCGTGCCGTCCTGCGGACCGGTCGCGGGCCTTCGGGTTGAACCCTGGTCAGCCCTAAGGACACATGAGGGTTACAGATGACGGGCCGGCCGCCGGCTCAGACGACACCGCGCTCGGGGGCCAGGACACGCCGATTCAGTCGCGCATGTGCGGCAAGCACGCCCGCCAGAATATGAAACTATGGCTGGAGCGCGGCGCATTTTCATAGCAGGGGCCGGGAAACCGGCGATGCGGTCCAAGCCCGGGGGCTGCGCCCCGAAGTCCCAGCCTCAGATCCCCAGGCCCCGGCACCATTCCGCCAAATCAAGCATGCCGCGGGCGGGCATCTTGTGGCCCGCCTCGTATTCGTGGTAGCGCAGGTCGGCGCCCAGGGCGCGGGCCGTTTCCGCGGCGGCGCGGCCGTGGGCCAGCGGCACCAGGGGGTCGCGTTGACCCACGGCCATGAAGGTCGGAAGGCTGGCCAGGGGGGCCTGGGATGGAAAGGCCTCCAAGGCGCCGTCGGGCACGAAGCCCACCAGGCTGGCGATGCCGCGGGGGCGGGGGGCCGCCGGTCCCTGACCCGCGAGCCGCAAGGTGAGGGCGAAGGCCGTGGCCGCGCCCTGGCTGAAGCCGATGAGCAGCAGCCGGTTCAGGTCGACGGGATGGTGCTCCGGCAGGCCGCGCAGGAAGCGATCCAAGGTCGCCGCCGGGGCCTCGAAACGCGCTAGATCCGGCCATTCGTCCGGCTGCCGCGGCAGCCAGGCCCAGCCACCCTGCGCGGCGGGTAGCGGGGCGCGGGGGGCCACCAGCAGCCAATGCGGCGGCAGTTGCGGGGCGAAGACCCACATGACCCGTTCGTCGCCGCCCATGCCATGCAGCAGCAGTGCAGTGGGATGCCGCCCCCCCGCGGGCTGCGGTTCCGCGCCGCCCTGCGGTTCCAGCACGCGGTAGGCGAGCCCCAGCTGCGCTTGCGCTTCGGGCGTCCCCGCTGCGGGGCGTCGTTCCAGGGGGCTCATCGGCGGATCGGGCTCATGGGCTAATGTCGGCGGCGGCGGGCGCGGGCGCGGACCGTCAGCAGCAGGCTGAGGGTGATGAGCGCCACCATCAGCGCCAGCGCCGGCACCCAGGTGCGGGTGGCGGCCCCGGTCGCCGCCGCGACCGGCGGCGATGCCGCGGGCGGTTCCGGAGTGGGTGCGACCGGAACGGTCTGAACGGCGGGCACCGGCCGGTCCGCGGTCGGCGTGATCACCTGCGGGCCGCCGGTCGTCGGGACCGTTGTCGCACCAGCCGCGTCCGCCAGCAGCGCCAGGAGCTGCAACGCTTGGGCATCCGCCGCCGTCAACGTGGCCAGGTCGGCGGCGGTATCGCCATCGGCGGACGGTTCTGACTCCGGGGCGCTTTCAGTCAAGCGCGGGGCCAGGGTGGCCCGCAACCAGGCCAGGGCGGTGGCGGTGGCGCGCGGCGGGGCGAGGGCCAGCTCGCGGAGCATCGCCGCGTCGGGGCGACCCAGCCCGCTGATGCCGGCCTCCGGCGGGATGTAGCCGCCCGCCTCCGCGCCCGCCTCCGCGCCCAGCGTCGCACCCGCCACCGGTGAGGGGCCATCCACGATGCGCGCCTGGTCTGCGCGGCGGGCCGTGGCCAACGGGGCCAGCGCCGTCGGGCCGCGGGCGTCGGCGACGGCCTGCGTGCCGGCCGCTTCCACCATCACGTCCATGTCGGGGCTGAGCGCGGCGGGGCCTGAAGCCGGTGCCGACTCGGCCGCCAACTCCAGGCTGGCGGCGCCGGTCTCGTCCGGCGCCGCGGCCTGCTGCGCGCTGTCGGTGGCGCCGAGGCCTTCCAGGCCCAGGAGCGCGGCAAGTGGTCGGAGCATGAAGGCGGCCAGCAGCAGCGCCGCCACCGCGCCCAGTCCCCACCAGGTGCTGCGACCCGGGAAGGGCAGGACGGCGGCCTCGCGGCCTTCGTCCGTGGCATCGGGCAGGACCAGGCGCAGATCGACGCCGGGCGGCAGGGGGGGCGGGGCGCCGGCCCGTAGGAAGTCACGCGTCCACGACAGGCCGTCCCGCTCTTCGCGGCAGCGGGCGCAGTCCATCAGATGCGCGCGCAGCTGGGCGGCGCGGGCCTCAGGCAGGGCTTCGTCGAGGAGGGCGCTCAGGTCTTCCAGGGGGATGTGCTGGCTCATGACGATGCTCCGCGGTCGGCGGCGCCAGGGGGCGGCGCCGCGGCCGATCGACCAGACCAACGTCCGGGCGCGCCATCCGGTTCCCCACGCAGGATCTCGCGGGCACGCAATCGGGCGCGGCTCAGCCGCGACTTCACCGTGCCCGGCTCCACTTCCAGCATTTCCGCCATCTCAGCGTAGGAGAAGCCGGCCTGGTCCAGGAGGATGACGGTGCGGTGTTCGTCCGTGAGGCGGTTGAGGCAGTGGGCCAGCAGGGCGCCCAGGTCGGACCGCAGCGTGTAGGCCTCCGGGCTCTCGTCCGGCGCCGGCAGGAGCGGCGCCGGTTCATCTGTTTCCGGACCGCCGTCCAGGGACAGGTCGCGGCCCCGCCGTCCCAGGGCGCGCAGGCGGTCATGGCATTGGTTGATCACGATGCGCACCAGCCAGCGACGGAAGGCTTCCTCATCGCCCTGGAAGCGGTCCATGGCCTGCCAGGCGCGCAGCAGGGCATCCTGGCAGGCGTCCTGGGCGCTTTCGGCATCATCCAGCCGGCTGCGGGCGATGTGGAAGCACAAGCGCTGGCTACCCTCCACCAGCTGGTTGAAGGCCTGGGCGTCGCCGCCGCGGGCCAGGGCGACGCGGCCGTCTGGATGGACTGGGCTCATGCCGGTATCGGGGGATGGGAGCGGCTGCTGCGCACAGCCGAATGCCGGCGCCGATGGTGCGAGTGTATCATCCGTAACCCAGAGGTGTCCATACCTTTGGAACCGCAGGTGCAGCCGCCGACTTGCAGGCGGGGCCGCGGTTGGGGTTTCATGGTAGCAAACCTGAGTTGACCTGTTGAAGCGACAAGGAAGCGATGACGTGATGAGCGGTGACAGGCAGACCTTTGCCCAGCAGGAGCGGGATGCGGCGCCGGATCCCTTGGGGGCCGCAGAGGCGTCCGGGGCGGCCGGGGTGGCCGACGAGTTGCTCCTGTCGCGCCTGCGCAGCGGCGACGAGGCCGCGCTGTCCGCGCTCTACCGCCGCCATGTCCAGGCCATCTACCGTTTTGTCCTGGGCCAGGTGCGCGACCATGACGCCGCTGAAGATCTGACCAGCGATACCTTTGCCCGCATGCTGCGCGGCGTGGAAGGCTACCGTGGCGAGGCCAGTTTCAAGAACTGGCTCTACCAGATCGCACGCAACGCGGTGCGCAACCACCGCCGCTCCGCCAGCTACCGTTTGAATGTGCCGCTGAGCCCGGCGCTGCCCGCCAGTGAACCGGAGAGCGAGCCCGTAGCGACGCGCGACGCCGAGGCGCGGGTGGCGGCGATGCTGGCTCCGCTGCCGCCGCGCTATCGCCAGGTGCTCGAGCTGCGTTTCCTGCTGGGCTGCAGCCTGCAGGAGACGGCCGACCGTCTGGCCATCACCGTGGCCAATGCCAAGGTCCTGCAGCTGCGCGCCCTGCAGAAACTGGGCCGTCAGACCGGTGCCGCAGCCGAGCCGGCGTCATCGTCGCGACCCATCTGGAACACCGTGGAGATCGAGGAGACCGATCGTGGATCCCATCCTGTATGACGCAGAGCGCCTGGAGCGCGCCCTGGCCGCCTGGCAGGCCGGCCAGAGCCCCCAGGCGGTCTTTGACGAACTGCCGGCCCAGTTGCGGCCGGCGGCCCGCGCCGCGTTGGGCCTGGACCAGGCGGGCGGCGACCGCGTCGCCGGCGCCCGGCCCAGCTTCGTGATGGCTTTGGAAGACCAGTTGCGGGCGGACCTTCGACTGGGCATCGGGCGCCCGAGCGCCGTTTCGGAGCCCGCCCCGACCGCATCTCCGCGCCCTGCGCGCTGGCTGCTGGCGGCCGTCCTGCTGGGCCTTGGCCTGCTGGGCGGCTACGGTATGCGCGGCGAGTCCCCTTACGAGCGCTCGACGCCGGTCGAGGTCGCCATCCGGTCCATTGACCGGGCTCCCGTGGTGGTTCCGAATGCGGACGCCGGCCGCTTGCCGTGGCTGCCGGATCGCGAGCCCCTGCCGCCGGTCCTGATCACCGCGGCCGCTCCAGACCCGGCGCTGAGCGCTGCCGGGGCGGCGCCCGCGGCGGCGCCTGCCTCGGCTTACCGTGCTGCCCCGGCGGCTCGCGGGCGGGATACCGCTCCAGCGTCGGCGGCCCCGGCCATCGCGGCGGCCGAGCTGCCGCCCGCCGCGTCCCCTGCTCCCGTCGCCGCCGACGAGGAAGTGGACGCCGCTGAGCCACCCGCGCCCTCGGCCGTAGCCGGCGCGGTCGAGCTGACGGTCGCTCCGCCGCAGGAGGCGCCCCCCACGCGCACGCCGGATGCCGAACCGGAGCCTTGATCCAGGGCCGGCCAAACGCGCCTTCTCGTGCTGGTCGCGACGCGGCGAGGCGGCGGTCGCCGGCTGGTGGCCGCTGACAGCCGGACCCCTGCTCGCCGCCCTGGTCCTGGTTCTGTGGCTGGCCGGCGGACGCCAGAACCAGCCGGCCCGGTCGGCCCCGGGCTTCCCCTGCCAGACGCAGGCCAGCCGGGTGGTGGCGCCCCTGTCCCTAGCCCCCGGAGAGGTGACCACGGCGACGGTGCAGATCGATGTGGCCTGCGACGTCAGCGCCTGGCCCCGGCGCCTGGTCCTGGTGGTGGACGCGTCGTCGGCCATGTCCACCGACGGCCTGCAGCGCCTGAAGGGGGGCTTGTTGGCCGGGGTGGGGGCGCTGGCGCCCTACCTGGGCAAGGGCCAGGGGCTGGCCGTGGCCGTGCTGCCCTATGACGGGCGCGGGGTGATGGCCGGCGAACTGCGCTTCAGCCAGGACCTGCGCCAGATCGAGGAGAACCTGCGGCGCATCAGCCTGGGGCAGCAGTCCTGCGGCGCCGCCCCGGCGTCGGACTGCGGCGCGTCGGCCGCCCTGCGTCAGGCTGCGCAGCTGTTGGATGACGAGCGCCGGGCGGTGTCGGAAACGGACTTGCGGGAGATGGTGCTGCTGACCTCTGCCGGGATCGACGCCCAGCAGGATCTGGCCGCCTGCAGCGCCCTCAGGCAGTCGGCGCAAAGCCTGCGCGAACGACCTGGGGCGCCGCTGGTGATGGCCGCCTGCGCGACGGAGGGCCTGGCTTTCTGCGCCTATCGCTGCCTTGGCGACGTGGCTGAGAGCGAGGACTTCGAGTTCTTCTCCCGCTCAGCTAACTGGCAGCACTTCCCATCCATCCTGGGTGCCCTGGGCGAGGGGACCCTCGCGTTCCACCCGGTGCGCCTCATCGAGTTCTACGACCGCGTGCCCGAGTCGCTGAAGTATGCCGGTGGCGATCCACCCAGCGCCATCACCGGTCGCCGGATGACGTGGGTGCAGTATCCGGTGGAGAGCAGCTTTACCATGAAGGCCAGCTACCGGCTCGTGCCCCAGCTCTGCAGCGACGCTGCCCCGCTGCCCTCCAGCGATGATTCGGCCTACACCCTGGAGTACCGCCCCTTTCTGTGGGGTGGCTCCCAGTATTCGGCATTGCTGGACATACCCCAGCTGCAGGTGCCTTGCCTGGTGCCCAGCCTCACCCCGGCCACGCTGACGCCGACGGCCTCGCGCGGCACCGTTACACCCACGCCCAGCACCACGTCAACCGCCACGCCCAGTCCGCCGATCACCGTCACGCCCTCCGCTACCATCGCCATGACCCGCGTTCCGCGGCGTGCCTTCCTGCCGCAGCTCCTCCAGCGGGACACGGGCCGCGTCTGTCCGGAAGGGTCGCGCGATCTGGTCCTGCTGCTGGACGTCTCCACCAGCATGCGCCGTCGGCCCCATGGCCCCAACCCGGACCTCCCGCCCTTCGGGGCGGCGAGTCGGATCGCGGTAGCCCAGCGTCTGGGCGCGGCGATCCTGGGCGGCCTGAGCCCGGTGACCGATCGGGCGGCGCTGGTGGAATATGGCAGGGAGACCTTCGTATCCGCGGGCGGGCTGGTCGCCTGCTGCGGCCCGGCGCTGGACGCCCTCGCGCAGCCCCATGCCCAGACCTACACTTTCCCTTGGGAGGGCCTGGCGCGGGCGGTGGCGGTCTTCGATGCCGCACCGGCGCCGGCGGAACTGCCGCGCCGCGCCCTGCTGCTGGTCAGCGATCTGGCCGCGGACGACCTGAGTCCGGCCGATCAGCAGCTGACCATCGCCGCCGCCCAGACCGCGCGCCGTCACGGCATCGAGGTGCTGGCCCTGGGCATCGGGCAGCGGGCGGATCGGGAGTTCCTGCAGGCGCTGGCCGGTGGTCGGGCCTCGCGCGTGGTCCTCTCGCGGGACCTGACGATCGCGCCGGAGGATGCGGTGGCGGGATGGATGGCCTGCCAACCTTGACGGACCTTCCGGCCGCAGCTAGGGCCTGACCGCAGCCAGGGCCGGGCCGCGCCGTCCGGTAGACGCCGCCGCTAGAGCGCCGGCGCCGCCGGCGCGCGTCCCTTGATCTCCGCTTCCATCTCTTCTCGGGCGGCCGCGGCGGCGCGCCGGCCCTCGTCCATGGCCAGGCGAAAGCGGGCCAGGGTCTGGTCCAACAGCGCGGTCCCGAATCCGGGCGCAACGGTGGTGGCGCCATCGGCCCCGCCGTCCGCGCCTGCCGCTCCGCTTCCGCCCGTCAGCCGCCGCTCCTGGCCGATCAGCCAGCTGACAGCGGTGTAGCCCAGGGCGAAGCCCGTGGTCAGGCCCAGCAACAGCTTGAACAGGCTCTTCAAGAGGCCCATCAGAACGTCCCTCCCCCGGCTTTGCCGGCGCGCAGGGCCCGGACCACCTCGGCCCCCACCTGCCAGATCCCCCGGGCGGAGATGCCCAGGCTCAGCGCGCCGCGCGCGGGGCTGACCATCTGGTGGTTGACGAAGGCCGTCACCGAGCGCACCGAATCGGAGGTGCCCTGCAGCGAGGCCAGGATGGGCTTCAGCTCCAGGTAGAGCTCCCGGCCCAGCCGGTACAGCTGCCAGCCGACATAAGCCATGAAGCCCGTCAGCACCAGCAGGGCCACGGTGCTGAGGATGAGCAGGATGTCTCGCAGGGTCTCGGTGAGGGCCAGGAACTGGTTGGGATCCGCCATGGGGCTCAGGCCCTCCCGGGTCGCGTCTGGGTAGGTCAGGCGAACCCGGGGTCCGCCCGCGATGAAGATGTCAGAGTATAGCCGAGCCACCCAGGACCTCAGAAGCCCAGGATCTCGCGCATGGCCCCCGCTATGCGCGACACCGAGGGCACCACGCCCTCCATCATCCGCAGGCTGTAGGGCACCGGGCAATCCGCGCCGCCGATGCGCGCTACCGGCGCGTCGAGGTGCTGGAAGGCCTCCTGGCTGACGACGGCGGCGATCTCCGCTCCGAAGCCGCCGCTGATGTGGTCCTCGTGAACGACGAGCAGGCGGCCGGTCTTGCGCACCGAAGCCAGCACGGCCTCCCGGTCCCAGGGCACGATGGTGCGCAGGTCCAACACCTCGATGCTGGCGCCCGACTCCGGCGCGACGGTCGCCGCCGCCTCCAGGCAGCGGTGCAGCATGGCGCCCCAGGTGACCACCGTCAGGTCCTCTCCCTCCTGGCGCAGGGCGGCCTGGCCGAAGGGGATCATGTAGCCATCGCCAGGATACGGGCGCCGCCCTTCCACGCCGAAGTACAGCGCGCGATGCTCCAGGAAGTAGACCGGATCGTCACCGCGCAGGGCGGTGCGCAGGAGGCCGGCGGCTTCCTCGGCATCCGAGGGCATGACCACCTGCCAGCCCACGGTATGGGCCAGGATGCTTTCGTCGCAGACCGAATGCCAGGGGTCGCCCGTGGCCGGCGAGAAGCCCACCGGGATGCGCACGACGATGGGCGCGGCGAAGCGGCCGTTGGTCCGCCAGCGCACTGTGCCACAGTCGTTCAGCTGCTCCGTGGCCGGATCGGCGTACTTGCGGAACTGGATCTCCGGCACGGAGATCAGGCCGCTGTAGGCCAGGCCGACGGCCCGGCCGATGATACCCTCCTCGGTCAAGGCGGTGTCGAAGACCCGTTCGGAGCCGAAATGCAGCTGCATGTCGCGCGTGGCGCCGTGCACGCCGCCCTTGGCCCCCACGTCTTCGCCGAAGACCAGCACGCGGTCGGAGGCCCGCATCTCCGCCTCCAGGGTCAGGCGGATGCTGTCGACCATGTTGATGCGCACCGGCTCGGCCGGCGCGGGCCGTCCACCGAAAGCCACCGGCAGGCCCGCGCCCTCCGGCGCGGCCCCCCCCACCTGCGCCACGGGCGCGCCGCTGGCGAAGACCCGTTCCAGCGCGGATTCCGGCGTCCCCTCCGGCTGGGCCTTGGCCCGCTCGGCGGCGCCGGCCACCTCGTCCTCGGCCCAGGCCTCTAGGGCCTCCCAGCCGGCCTGATCCACCAGACCGCGGGTCAGGACCAGCTCGCGCAGCCGGGGCAGCGGGTCACGGGCCTCTTCCTCCGCCAGTTGCTCGGAGCTCTTGTAGGCCTGGTTGTCCTGGATGGAATGGCCGTTGAGCCGCGGCACCCTGAGGCGCAAGAGCGCCGGCCCCTCGCCCGAGCGCGCGCGCTGCACGGCGCGGCCGATAAGGTCCGCGGCCTCCTCCGGTTGGCTGCCGTCGCCCTCCAGGATGAGCAGGCCCTGGAAGGCGGCCAGGTTGGCGGCGATGTTGGCCCCCGGCGTTTGCATGCGGCTCTCCACCGAGATGGCGTAGCCGTTGTCCTCGATGAAGAAGAGGTAGGGGAGCTTGCCGGTGGTGGCCATGTTGAGCGCCGACCAGAAGCCGGGGGTGGCGCAGGAGCCGTCGCCGCCCAAGGCCACCGCCATCGCGCCCTTCCAGTCGCTGTGACCGAGATGCCCTGCCCGGTAGCGGATGCCGTGGGCCCAGCCCAGGGCAGGGGTGTACTGCGCGCCCACGTCGCCGGACATGGGCAGCACCGTCGCCCGGCCGCGCGAAGGCAGGTTGAAGACCACGCCGATGTCCCGCCCGCCGTTGGGCGAGCCCACGCGGCCCATGGTCGCGGCCAGGGCCTCCTCCGGCGTCAGACCCTGGCTGATCATGAAGGGCCGCGAGCGGTAGTAGACCGTGGCCGCGTCGCGCGGATGGTCGAGGAACTGGCCCAGGATGGCCTGCGCCACGTCATGCCCGCGGGCCGAGAACTGGTACTTCACCAGCCCGGCCGGCGCCAACTGGCTCACCTCGATACGGTCCAGGACACGGCTCACCAGCACCGTTCGGGCGACCGCCAGCCAGTCCAGGGCGGGCGGGGCCGGCGGCGTCTTGGCGGCACGGCGGGCGCGGGTCGAGCTGGCCGGCGCGGTCCGGGCGATCGCGGTCGAATTCGTAGAGGCGGCGGGCTTGCGCTGGGGCATGACTGGGTCTACCTGGCGGGGGAGGGGGAGGGGCGTGATGCGGCAGAGTGTATGCGGCCTCGAGCGTGGCGGCAAGGGTCCGCACGGGCCGACAACCGGATGCCGCGGCCTGTTGACCCGCTCTGTGGTCGGGGCTTGCATGCGCCGGCCGGGGCTTCGATTCGGTCACCACCAGCCTCTCGTAGAATACGGCATCAGGAGCAGGCCCATGCACCCCTTTCAATCGCCCCGCCGCAGCGGGTCGCCATCGACGGTCGTCCTCGCCCTGCTGCTGGCCGCGGCCGTGGTCGGCGCATCCGCCCGCGCCTGGGCGCGGCGCGGCGCCTTTGCCCAGTCCGCGGCGGCCCCCCTGGTGGAAGGCCATCTGCTCACCAGGCGCTGGCTGCTCATCCAGAACAACTTCCAGGTGGCGGCCAACGTGGCCAGGGTCAACGCCATCCTGGACCGGGCCAAGGCCGCCGGCTACAACGGCGCCGTCTTCGCCGACGTGAAGTTCGGCCGCCTGGACGATGGCTCGCTGATCGATGCCTACCCCAGCTACCTGCGTGCCGTGCTGACCCATGCGCGAAACCTGGGCCTGACCGTCCTGCCCGCCACGGCGGACTTCGGCTATTCCGAGAGCATCCTCTGGCATGACCCCGATCTGGCCGAGGGCCTACCGGTGCGGGACGAGCCCTATCGGGCCCAGGGTGGCCGCCTGCTGCCCGACGACACTGACGCCCCCCGCCTGCCCAATCCCGACTTCGAGACCCTGCCGGCCGGCGGCGACACCTTCCCCGGCTGGGATTACCAGGACGCCCCGGGCGCGGCCACCTTCGTCGACCGGGCCGTGCGGCACGGTGGGCGGGCCAGCCTGCGCATGGAGGATCTCGGGCGCACGAACGCGCCCAGCGGCAACGGAAGGGTGTACAAGCGCCTGGCGGTGAAGCCCTTCCGGCACCTGCACCTGCGGGTATGGGTGAAGACCGAGGGCTTCCAGGGCGGCGAGGTGCGCGCCCTGGTCCTGGCCCAGAACCCCTCGCGCACCCTGCAATGGAACAGCATCCCCGTGCAGGCTACCCAGGACTGGACGCCCTTCGACGTCACCTTCAACACCTTGACCCATGAGGAGATCCTGGTCTACCTCGGGGTCTGGGGCGGCGAACGCGGGCGCATCTGGTGGGACGACGCCTTGCTGGAGCCGGCGGGTCTGGTCAACCTCGTCCGCCGGCCGGGGGCGCCTTTGGAGGCGCGGCTGGCGGATGGCAGGCTGCTGGACGAAGGCGCCGACCTGGCGCCCATCACCGACCCCAGGTCGGGGCGTGTTCCCTGGCCGGGCAACTTCGATCTGTGGCATGAGCCGCCGACGATCACCTTGACTGCGGGATCCCGGGTGCGGGAGGGCGACCCGGTGCGGCTGAGCTACTACCACACCGCCCTCATCTACGGCGGCCAGGTGGCCGCCAGCTTGCTGGAGCCGCGGGCCTTGGAGATCGTCGCCGGGCAGCTGTCCAGCTTGCGGCGGGAGTTCCAGGCGGCCGGCGCCTTCAGCGGCTGGATGCTGAGCCACGACGAGATTCGCGTCCACGGCTGGGACCAGGCGCCCAAGGCCGGCTCCGGGCGGCCCGGCGAGAACCTGGCCGAGAACATCCGCCGGGTGCGGGCGGCAGCCGAGGCCCTGGATCCCGCCGCCGCGCTCTACGTGTGGTCCGACATGTTCGACCCCTTCCACAATGCCGCCGACAGCGAGACGCCGTTCTATCTGGTCAACGGCAACTGGGCCGGCAGCTGGGAGGGCCTCGACCCGCGGATGGGCGTCGTCAACTGGAACAGCCAGCCCGGCAAACGGCGCGACTCAGCGGCCTTCTTCGCCGCGCGCGGGCATCGGCAGATCCTGGCCGGCTACTACGACCAGCAGCCCGGCCGCTTCGGCGACCGGGCCTGGCTGGCGGACCTGCGCGGTCTGCCGGGCATCGAGGGCGTGCTCTACGCCCAATGGGGCTCCGGCTACGACAACCTGGAGGCCTGGGCCCAGCATGTGTGGGGCGATGCTGCCTGGGTCCTGCCTACGCCGGAAGGACCGACGCCGGGAGGGCCGACGCCGGGTGGAACGGCGCCACCCACGCCCACCGATGCTCCGCCCACGGCCCCGCCCGGCGCGACGCCCGCGCCCCGGGTCCTGCTGCCGCGTCTCTTCCGGTGAGTCGCGCATATGCGGCAAGCACACCCGCCAGAGCATGAAACGGCGGCTGGAGCGCGGCGCGTTTTCATAGCGGCCCGTGTCCCTTCGCTTCCGATAGGCTCAGTCGCGCACCAGCACGGTCGTGCCCATGAGCGTACGGTTGGGGATCACGACCCTGACGCGATCCGGGGTCTGCTCGAGCTCGCTGTTCAGCGGGCCGATCTGGGTCAGCACGCCCTCCCGGCCATCGACGGTCAGGGTTTCGCCGGGCAGGAAGCGCTGCCGGGCGTAGTAGCCGGCCAGCAGGTCCGACAGGACGTCCCGGGCGCCCAGGCCGAAAGCCAGGGCCATGCCCGCCGCGCCCAGGCTGAGGAGGTTGAGGAAGGTACCCTGCAGCAGCTCCGTCTTCACGCCCAACTGGTCCAGGGCCAGGATACCGGTGACCATCAGAAGCAGCGCGCGGATGGTCTGACCCAGCTGGGCATGGAAGTTCACGCCGGCGCCCGCCGCGGCCGCCGACGCCAGGCTGCCGGCCAACTGAGCCATCCAGGCGCCGGCCACCAAGGCCACCACGGCGGTGACCATGCGGGGCAGGAAGCCGAAGACCACGGCCAGCAGGTCCATGGCCGCGCTGATGCCCAGGGCGTCGAGGGCGAACAGCAGGGCGCCGAACTGCACGACGCGCCGGACCATGGCCGCCAGCAGATCCTCGATGCCATGACCAGGTCGGGCGCGGGCCAGAAAGCTGGCGAAGCCCACTTTCTGCAGCAGCCCGCCCAGGTTCATGCGCAGGGCGATCCGGCGGGTAAGGCCGGCGACGAAGCGGGCCAGGAGGAACCCCACCACCAAGGCGGCGAACGCCAGGAGGACCTTGGGGGCAAACGCCAAGGCCTTTTGACCCAGAAAGCCCAGGTCCAGGCTGCTGCCGGCGGGGGCCATCTGGGCTGCGCCAGAACTGGGGGTGGCAACGGGCATGACTGACTTCCTGACGATGGGGGGGCTGCTCAGTCGGCCGCGGAAGGTTCTGAACCGAGCAGCATGCCGAAGATCGGCTCGAGCAGGGTAAGCACCGACTGTACCAGACCCTGGGTGAGGAGCGCGATGAAGTAGCCGCCGGCCTCGGGCCGGTTCAGGGCGCGCAGCAGGCGGCGCTGGGCGCGCAGGGTGTCCGGCGCCGGCTGTTCGGGCGCCGCGCAAAGCGCCAGGCCCAGCCCCTGATGCCGCCACCAGGACTCCGCGGCCGCCTCGCAGATCGGGCAATCCGTCAGATGCAGCAGCAGGGATTCCTGGTCTTGCTCCGACAGCCGATCGGCGAAGAACTCGGTGATCTGCGATTGTCGGATGCAGGTGCTCATAGCACGCTCCCAGGAAGGTCCAGGCTCAATCCCGCCAGATGGTGAAGACCATGAGCCGGGTCTGCGGGCGCCGGGCCGGTCGGTCGATGGGTTCCTTGATAGGCGCGCTGGAGGGCCTGGCGAGCGCGTTGGACTCGCATCTTGGCTGCGCTCACCCCGATGCTGAGACGCTCGGCCAGCTCGGTGTACGCCAGGCCTTCAACGTCGCGCAGACACAGCACCTCCAAGGATTCGGGGGGCAAGGACTCCAACGCGCGGGCCAGGCTCTCGGCCGCGACGGCGCTGAGCATGGCGCCCTCTGGTGTCGACCCATCGGTCAGACGGTCCGCCAGATCGTCGATCTCCATGTCGTCCGCCTTGGGCCTGCGGTTGCGGCTGCGAATCTCGTTCTGTCCAGTGCTCAATGCCACCCTGTACAGCCAGGTCGTGAAGCTCGAGCGGCCCTCGAACTGGTCCAGCCCGCGATAGACCCGCAGGAACACCTCCTGCACCAGATCTTCGGCGTCGCGGATATTGAAGACGAAGCGGTTGCAGAGGCGCCACACGCCCAGATGGTGACGCCGGAAGAGCGCCGTGAACGCCCGATCATCGCCTGGCCGACGGGCCTGGAACAGTTGGATCAGGGCGGCGTCCGCTAGCGTGTCGATCTCTGCGGTGGTCATCGACAGGAATTCTACGCGGTTGGACGCTGGAAGTCGCCTGGAAGTCACCGGTCGGAAGCGGCCGGCGACCGCGGCCTGGCGGCTCCGGCCGGACGCGCAAGGCTATAATATCCAGGATGGAACCCCAACAGCCCCTGCGGGTCGGCGTCCTCATGGGCGGCCGCTCCAGCGAGCGCGAAGTCTCCCTGGCCAGCGGCCGACAGGTGTACTACAACCTGGATCGTGGCCGCTACCGGGGCCAGGCCGTCTTCATGGACGGTGCCGGGCGCCTGTGGTTGCTGCCGGAAAAGCTGGTCATCCAGAACACCTGCGCCGATGTGGAGGCGCGGTTGGAGGCGGACGCGCGCCGCCTGCGCTACGAGGACCTGCCGGCGGAAGTGGACCTGGTCTTCAACGCCCTGCACGGCAAATACGGCGACGACGGCTGCGTGCAGGGCCTGCTCGAACTCCTGGATCTGCCCTACACCGGTTCCGGTGTCCTGGCCTGCGCCCTGTCGCTGGACAAGCCCATGGCGCATGCGCTGCTGCGGTCCGCGGGCATGGAGGCGCCGCCGGCGGTGATCATCACCGCCGCGGACTGGGCGCGAGATCCGGAAGCCTGCACCGCCAGGGTGTTGGGCGCGCTGATGGCCGACGGCGCCCGTCGCCTGGTGGTGCTGCCGGCGCGGGAGGGTTCCAGCATCGGCGTGTCGGTGGTCGACGACGTCGAGCGGCTGGACGAGGCGGTGGCCGAGGCCCTCTGCTTCGACAACCGCGCCTTGGTGGAAGCCTTCCTGGACGGGATGGAGTTCTCGGTCATCGTCACCGGCAACGGCGATCGCCTGGAGGCCTTCCTGCCCACCGAGACCCGCACCGAAAACGCCTTCATGACCTACGACGACAAGTACATGCCCGGCCGCTCGCAGAAGATCACCCCGGCTGAGGTCGCCCCGGAAGTCCTGAGCCGGCTGCGGGCCGAGGCCTGCCGGGTCTACCGTGAGCTGGGCTTCGCGGGCTACGGCCGGCTGGACGGCTTCCTGCTACCCGACGGACGGGTGATCTTCACCGATCCCAACTCCACCTCCGGCATGTCGCCGTCCAGCTACATGTTCCACCAGGCGGCGGAAGCCGGGCTGACCGCCGCGGCGCTGATCGACCGCATCCTCCGGCTGGCCCTCGAGGCCCATGCCGCCAAGCGAGGCCCGCTCTGAAATGATGCCCCTGCCATGACCCTTCTCCGCGTCGGCGTCGTCCTGGGCGGCCGCTCCAGCGAAAGCGAGATCTCGCTGGAGAGCGGCCGCAATATCCTGGCCAACCTGGACCCCAGCCGCTTCACCGGTGTGCCCATCTACATGGACGCCGCCGGGCGGCTCTGGGAGATCGGCCTGCCGCATCTGGTGCAGAACACGACCCGCGACCTGGAGGCGCGGCTGGCGCATGGCGCCTTGCCCCTGGCCTTCGAAGACCTGCCCCAGCGGGTGGACTTCGTCTACATCGGCCTGCACGGCAAGTACGGGGAGGACGGCTGCTTCCAAGGTCTGCTGGAACTGCTCGACCTGCCCTACAGCGGCTCGGGCGTCCTGGGTGCGGCCTTGGGGATGGACAAGAGGGTGCAGCGCCGGCTCCTGGCCCAGGCGGGCATCGATGTGCCGCGAACGGTTGCGGTGGCCCAGGAGGACTGGGCGGCCGACCCGGCCGGCCGGCTGGCCGCGGCCGTGGCCGCCGTGGGCTTCCCGGCGGTGGTCAAGCCCAGCCGCGAGGGCTGCTCCACGGCCCTGGCGGTGGTGCAGGACAAGGCAGCCTTGGCGGCGGCCGTCGGCGAGGCCCTGGCCTGGGACCGCCACGCCCTGGTGGAGGAGCATCTCAGCGGCACCGAGGTGACGGTGGTGGTACTGGAGGATGAACAGGGCCGACCGCGGGCCTTTGCGCCCACGGAGACCCCGCCCAAGGGCGACTTCCTGACCATCGAGGAGAAGTTCCTCCCCGGCCAGGGCATGAACATCACCCCCGCGCGCCTGCCCCAGGAGACCCTGGCCGCGGTGCGGGAGGCGGCCGAGCGCAGCTTCCAGGCCCTGGGACTGAGGGTTTTCGCGCGCGTCGACATGTATGTCACCGACGATGGGCGCATCGTCGTGGGGGAGCCCAACACCCTACCCGGCTCCAGCCCCAGCTCCACCATCTTCCTGGGGCCTATCGAGGAGGGCATCGGCCCCATGGCCCTGGTCAGCCTGATCATCGAACGCTCCCTGGCCGCGCACCAGGCCAAGAAGGGCCCGTTGGACTAGCGCCGTGATCCCTGGACTCGCGCCTTGATGCCTGGACTCGCGCCTTGATCCGCCTCGAGGACTTCCTGGCCGCCAATCCGCAGGCCCGGGTGGTCGCGGCGGGCGCGGATACCTTTCCGTCCTTCGCCTTCGATTCCCGGCTCGTCCAGCCGGGACAGCTGTTCATGGCCGTGCGCACCGCCAAGGGCGATGGGCATGAGCACATCGCGGCGGCGGTGGCCGGCGGGGCCGGCGGTGTCCTCTGCGAGCGGCTCGACGGCTGGACCCCGCCGCCTGGGCTGACGGTGCTGCTGGTGCCGGACACGGCGGCGGCGGTGCAGGCCCATGCGGCGGCCATCATCCGCCGGCGCGGCCTGCCGGTGGTGGCGGTGACCGGCAGCGCCGGCAAGACGAGCGTCAAGGAGTTCATCGCCCATGTGCTGGGGGCGCGCTACCGCGTCTTCCGCAACCCGGGCAACTTCAACGACAGCTACGGCCTGCCGATCGCCCTGGGCTTCCTGGAGGACCGGCACGAGATCCTGGTGCTGGAGATGGGCACCGACCGTCGCGGCGAGATCGCCGAGCTGGCGGCCATCGCCCCGCCGGACTGCGCCGTGGTGACCCTGGTGGCGGCAGCGCATCTGGACGCCCTGGGCGATCTGGATGGGGTCGCCGCGGAGAAGGGTGCCCTGGTGGCGGCCCTGGGGCCGACCGGCCTGGCGGTGCTCAGCGGCGACGATCCCCGGGTGGTGGCCATGGCGGCGCGCACGGAGGCGCCGGCCGTCCTATGCCGCGTGGGCGAGCCGCAGGATCCGCGGCTCGCCGTGGCGGCCGGCCTTCCCGCGGCCGACGCGGTAGCGGACGATCCCGTGACTCGCGGTTCGGAGATCGCCTGGGCAACTGATCCGCGGGTCACCCGCGGCGGCACCGCCTTCACCCTCCACCTGGGCGCGGAACAGGCGTCCGTCACCATCCCGCGGCTGGGCGCCCATTTCGCGCGCGCGGCCGTGATGGCGGCGGTGGTCGCCCGGCGCTATGGCCTGACCCTGGACGAGATCGCGGCCCGCCTGGCGGATCTGCCCGCGGTGCCCGGGCGGCTGAACCCCCTGCCGGGCCTGCAGGGTTCGCTCATCTTGGATGACAGCTACAACGCCAGCCCGGAGGCGGTGCTGGCCGGCCTGGCGGTACTGGCCCAGCTGGACGCCACGCGGCGTATCGCCGTGCTGGGGGATATGGCGGAGCTGGGCGATCTGGCCGCCGCGAGCCACCAACGGGTGGGGCAGGCGGCGGCGGGCTGCGTGGACCTGTTGGTGACCAAAGGCCCCTTGGCGGTGGGTATCGCCGAAGCCGCCCGTCAGGCCGGTCTGGTGGCGGAACAGGTGGTGGTCACGCATACGGCGCAGGACGCGGTGTCCGCCGTGCTGCCCTGGCTGGGCCCCGACGCGGTGGTGCTGGTCAAGGGTTCGGCGGTCACGCGCATGGAGCAGGTGGTGGCTGCGCTCATGGCCCAACCGGCCCTGGCGCCGCGGCTGTTGGTGCGCCAGGACGCTGCCTGGAAGCAGATCGTTGTCGTGGAGCCGGACCGCCCCACCTGGGTGGAGATCGACCTGGGGGCCCTGGCGCATAACACGCGGCGCTTGAAGGCCGCCGCGGGTCCGGCGGGCCTGATGGCCGTCCTCAAGGCCGATGCCTACGGACATGGGGCGGTGCAGGCCGCGCGCGTGGTGTTGCGCCATGGCGCCGACCAGCTGGCGGTGGCCTGCCTGTCGGAGGGTGCGGTGCTGCGCGCGGCGGGCATCGCAGCCCCCATCCTCATCCTGGGCTACACCCCGGCCTGGCAGGCGCGCGAGGCCCTGCGCCTGAACCTGGCGGCGACGGTCTTCGACGAGCTGACGGCCCTGGCCTTCAGCCGCGCGGCTCGGGATCTGGGACGGACGGCGCGCCTGCAGCTGAAGGTGGACACGGGGATGCACCGCCTGGGCTGCCGGCCGGACGAGGCACCGGCGCTCTTGGCCCGCCTGGCGGAGCTGCCCGGGCTCCAGGTGGAGGGCATCTTCACCCACCTGGCCTGCGCCGACGATGCCTCCGTTGACGGTCGCGCGGCGACGGCGGCGCAGTTGGCGGCCTGGGAGGCGCTGCTGGTGCGGCTACGGGCGGAAGGGCTCCGCCCGCCGCTGGCGCATGCCCTGAACAGCGCGGGCCTCCTGGCCTGGCCGGCAGCCCGCGGGGATCTTGTGCGCCCGGGCATCGCCCTCTACGGGCTCAGCCCCTCGGCGGACCTGGCGGCGGCCATCGGCCCGACGGGTCTGGACCTGCGCCCGGTGCTCAGCTGGAAGACGCAGATCGGCCAGGTGCATCGGCTGGAACCGGGCGACGCGGTGGGCTACGGCGCCACCTGGCGTGCGACGCGGCCCTCCCTGGTGGCCACCATCCCGGTGGGCTATGCCGACGGCTTCCGCCGCGCGCCGCGCAGTTGGCGGCAGGTGCTGGTGCGCGGCTGCGTGGCGCCGCTGATCGGACGGGTGTCCATGGACCAGTCGGCGGTCGACGTGACCGGCATCCCCGGCCTGCGCCAGGGCGACGAGGTGGTGCTGATCGGGCGCCAGGGCGCGGAGGCGATCCGCGCCGAGGATGCCGCCGCCTGGTTGGGCACGGTCAGCTACGAGGTGGTCGCGGGCATCCTTGCCCGCGTGCCGCGACTGGGCACCGAAGGCAAGGAGGGCAGCGCATGAGCCAGGACGTCACAATCTCCCCGGCCATCCGCCTCACGGCGGCGGCACTGGAACAGGTGCTGGCCCTGCGCGCGGCCGCCGGCAGCCCGGCCGCCGACCTGCGGCTGGACCTGGTGGGGCGCGCGGCCGGCAGCTTCCAGTACGCTTTCGGCCTGGTGGACGCCGCGGACCGCGAGCCCGAAGACCAGGCGATTCCGGTCACGGCGGATCTCAGCGTCCTGATCCGCGCCGCGGACCTGCCGGACCTGGTCGGCACGGTCATCGACTTCGTGACGGCCGGCGAGGCGCAGGGCTTCGCCATCCGCAACCCCAACCCGGTATGGCGCGACCCGCTGGCGGCGGCGGTGCAGGCGGTGGTCGACCGCGACATCAACCCCGGGCTGGCCTTGCACGGCGGCGGCGTGTCCTTGTTGGGGGTGGAAGGCGAGCAGGCCTTCATCCAGCTCTGGGGCGGCTGCCAGGGCTGCGCCGCGGCGCGCCTGACCCTGAAGCTGGGCATCGAGCGCCAGATCCGCACGTCGGTGCCGGCCATCACCATGGTGGTCGACCGCACGGACCATGCGGGGGGGGCGAGCCCGTATTACACGGAGGCTGATGCGGCCGGAGCGGCATCGGTTTTCGGGGCGGGTTGAGGGCGGGGGGCCAAGGGGGCGAGCGTTTCACTTCCGCATCACCCTGCGGGATGTCGCGCCGCCCATCGGTCGCCTGATCCAGCTGCCCGCCAGCTACCGTTTGCTGGGATCTGCTCCCGGCCATCCAGGACGCCATGGTGTGGGTCATCGGGAGCGCAGTCGTTACCGTCAACCTGATACACCCATGTTTCGGCGGGTCAGCCAGGTCGTCGTTCGCAGCAGCGTGCTCCCGTGTTCGCAACAGCACCGTGTTTCGTTCCTGACAGCATGCTGTTACGAACGAAACACTGCGCTGTTACGAACGAAACACTGCGCTGTTGCGAGCGCAATACTGCGCTGTTACGAACGCGACACTGCGCTGTCTTCCAGCCAACAGCACGCCGTTGCGAACACGTCCCGTGGCAATCACAAGAGCCTGGCAGCGGCAGGGCACATTCAGGGCTTGGCCCGTCGGCTTGCCGGCAGGCCGCAGAGCCCCTTAAGTATAGAGGTCAAAATTCCCGGGCGCTGCCCTGGCCGGCGCCGCGGCCCACCGCTCCCGCCCGCCAGGCAGATGTCGGACACAGCCCAGGACCAAGCCTCAGCGAAAGCGCTGCCTTCGCCGCACCGTCCGCGCAGCTTCGCACTATGTGGCCGTGGACCGCGGGGACTGACCCGGGCCAGAAGCCGCGCCGCTCTTCAAACCGGCGCGACACACCATCCGCGGATTCAACCGGATGACGCACCGGCCCCCATTCCGTCAGCAGCCCATGCACATGGGTGGCAGCGTCGGCGTCCTGGTCGGCTGGGGGGTGATGGTCGGCGAGGCTGCCGGCGTGTTGCTGGGCGTCGGGCTGTTGGAAGGCACTGACGTCGGCGTGTGGGTACGGGTGGCCGTGGGCGTCGCCGTGGCCGTCGGCGTCTCGGTCGCGTTGGGCATGCCGATGCCCCCCGCCGGCGTGGCCGAGGGCGTGAGGGTCATGCTCGGGGTCGGCGAGACCGAGGGGCTGGGCGTGACCGAGGGGGTGTAGGTGGAGGTCGGGGTGCCGCCCCCGTTGTCGGGGTACAGCGAGGACACGCCGTTGGCGTCGTCGGCCTCCAGGCTGCGCATGTAGCTGCTGCCCGTCGGATAGCTGGAGCACATGGTGGCCCGGGAGCTGCTGTTGGGGCAGTTGCCGGCCTGGGTGTGGGCGAGGCCCAGGGCATGCCCGAACTCATGCGAGGCTACCGATCGGCCGTCGATCTGGCTGCCGCCGGGCACGCCGGTGCTCAGGTACCAGTTCTCGGCGCTGTCGAAGATGATGGTCGCGCGGTTGATGATGCCGCCGTTGTAGTAGATGGTGGTGGTGGCCAGGACGTTGCCGCCGCCGTCGATGGTGCCGGTGGTGATGTCGTTGTTGCTGGAGTTATCGCTGGTGTAGACCCAGTCGGAGCCGTTCACGTTGGTCCACTGGTCGGCCCCGAAGTCCGCCACCGGGCGCCAGGAGCTGCCCATGACATGGGTGTCGTAGGTGGTGTTGTGCTGCGCCCACACGGGACCCCAAGCCACCCAGGCCCTGGCCTTGCCGCCGACTACCGCAACGAGGACGCCCGCCAGTACGATCGCGAGGTTGAATGGGACGCGGGTCGCTCTCATCGCCTACTCCTTGAACGGAACCGTTTCGGGGCCGGCAGAAACCACCGGGCCATCGGAAGCCAACTGCCACTGCGAACGCTGCGAAGGATAACGTCTGTTGACGCTGCCGTCAATGGCGTCGGCCGGGCGGTCAGCGGGCGGAGAGGATCTCCGACGCCGCCACCTGCAGTTCTGGGAGCAAGGGAGTGGAGATGATCTGTCCCGGTTCGAAGCGGCCATGCTCTCGATAGGCGCCCGCCACCAAGCTGAGCACGACGATCAGGTCGTCATCCGGATCGACGATCCAGTACTCCTGGATGCCGGCCTCGGCATACTCTGCTCGCTTGGTCAACCTGTCGTGGTCGGCATTGCCAGGGCTGACGATCTCGACGACCAGGTCGGCGCCCTTCCAGTAGTCGTTGCCACCGCGCGGATCGTCGGCATCCAAGAGGGCCAGGAGATCGGGCTCGCGGAAGCGCCGTTCCGCCAGTCGCAGTCGAAGCGGCGCGAAGTAGACCTTGCCGCCGCGAGCGACGATCAGGGGGCGCAGCAGCAGGAAGAGCTGGGCGAGGATGCCCTGGTGGCGCTGCGTGGGCATGGGCAATTCCTCGATCCAACCGTCGGCCAACTCGACCAGCCGGCTGGTATCCTGGGTCAACCAGAGGTAGTCGGTCGCGCTCCAACGGCCGGGCGCCGGCAGCAACCGCGCCAACCCCCGCCGGTCGAGGCGGGGCTGCCAACTGCCGTTCGGGTGGTTCCTTGCGAGGCTCATGGCAGCATCCGCGGCGCTGTCGTGACCGAGGCCGACGATGCAACCCGATCAGCGTTCATGACCCTGGAGAGTGGAGCGCGCATGTCGCTAACGATAGCCTGTGCCAGGAGCTGCAGGCAAAGCCGGCAGGGCGGTAGCAAAGTCGTTCATGACCGAGATGAACAGCGTCTTCACGTTGATCGGGGGCGCGTCGCGCGGCCCCGGAGCGCCCCGGCGACTGAAGGATACCGTTGGTAAACGTTACGTTCTGGTGCATGGCGACTTGGCAGCGACCAGAGCGCGCCGACCCGACCGCCCGGGGGCAAAGCAGCCCCGGGCTCTTCCATTGGAATGTCCCCTACGGGGACAGGGACTTCCTGTGACCGAATGAATATCGTGCCGAGGCGAGTGGGCGAATGGGCTGCAGTCCCGCAGGGACTTCCCGACGGAGGAGCCCGGGGCTGCTTTGCCCCCGGGCGGTCGGGGCGGCGCGCTCTGGTATCCATTACGAGCGACTTTGCCACCGCCCTGGCAAAGCCGGTGCCCATGTCCGGCGAGTCGCGGAGCGCCTACCGCAAGCCCTCCCACACCCCCCGCGCGTAGGCCGCCGCGTAACCCCCTCGCCCCGCCGCCACGTTCCGCGCCACCGTCAGCAGTAGCGAGCCCAGGCGGTAGACGACGATGAAGGCGCGGTGGGCGCCATGCGTGTGGCGGCGGAAGAAGGCCACCGAGCCGCGGCCGTAGAGGTAGGCCTGGCGGGGCGAACCGAGGCCGGCGCTCTGGGCCACCTTATGCCATAGCCGCGCCGCCGGTGCGTGCACGAGGGTCCAGCCCGCGGCCTGGGCGCGCAGGCAGAAGTCGTGGTCGTCGTAATAGAAGGGGAAGGCGGCGGCGTCGAAGCCGCCCAGCTCCCGCCAGGCCTCCGCGCGCACCAGCATGCAACAGCCCGTGCACCAGTCCACCGGCCGGGGCGGATCCTGCGCCGTTGTCAGGTGGGTCGTGTCCACGGCGGCCAGGGTCAGGCGCCGCCGGTAGCCGGCCGAGGGCCAGACCTCGTCCTGCTGATCGTGCAGGTAGATCGTGGGGCAGACGGCGGCGCAGCGGGGATCGTTCGCCGCGGCCGCCAGCAGCCGGGCCACCAGATCCGGCGCGGCCACCGTGTCGTTGTTCAGGATCAGCAGCCACCGGGCTCTGGCATCCAGGGCCGCCGCCGCGCCCACTGCCAGGGCGCCCGCGTAGTAGCGGTTTTCGGGTAAGGAGATCACCTGGGCTGACGGATGATGCTCGCGGATCCTGGCCACCGCGTCGTCGGCCGAGGCGTTGTCGACCACGACGAGGTCCAGCCCCTTGCCGGCGATCCCCGTTTGGGCGGCCAGTGAATCCAGGCAGGCCAGGGTGTCGTCCGCGCCGTTCCAGTTGACCGTCACGGCCGCGACGCGCCCGGCGGCGGAGCCGGACGCCTCTGCCCCCCCTTCCCCAGCCGCTTTGGGGGAGGGGGCTGGGGGGTGGGGGCCGTCCACCCCTAGAACCCCTGCCGCCCCGCGAACAGCTTGAACAGCCCCACCTGCTCGCGCAGCGAGCGCCCGCGGTAGCAGTTGAGCAGGCAAGGCGCCTGGCAGCCCTTCATCTTGTCGCGGATCTGCTGGGCATGGGCCGATTCCCAGATGTCCCGCGGATGCTGCGTCCGTAGGTTGCCGGCGCGGTCGTCCACCGTCCAGCAGAACATCACGTCACCGCGCGGGTCGATGTTGAAGGCGTTGTAGCGCACCATGCATTCGTCCGGCCGCGGATGGCTGCGCGGGTCGCGGAAGTAATAGGAGAGGGCCACCAGGTGCTCGTCCGGGTTCCAGATGGCGTGGCCGGCGCGCTTGAGACGGCGCAACTCCTCGAGCTGGCTCTCCAGCAGCTCCGCGTTGCGCGGCCAATGCGGGTTGTGCTCGAACCAGTCCGGGGCCATGGCCTCGTCGGTGGCGAAGGTAGGGTAGAGCGGCTGGACGAGAAAGCGGTCCACCTTCAGCTCCTCCAGGGCCCACAGGGCCGTGGGGACCAGGTCGGCGTAGGTCTCCTCCATGATCACCGTGGCCACGCCCAGGACGATCTTCGAGCCCTTGTCCTGGAGCATGCCGATGGCCGCCACGCAGCGGTCGTAGAGCGGCACGCCGCGCACCTTGTCATGCACCTCGCGCGTCAGGTGGTCGATGGACAGGCTGAGGAAGTCCGGGCCCACCTCCAGGATGCGGTCGCAGGCCTTCTCCGTCAGGTACATGCCGTTGGAGCTGACCTTCGTCTTGATGCCGATCTGCCGGCAATGGGCCAGGATGTCGAAGAAGCCGCGCTTCTGGAAGGGCTCGCCGCCGGAGATGACCAGGAAGAAAGGGCCCAGCCATTCGCGCAGCTGGTCCAGCGAATGCTTCCACTCGTCCACCGTCAGCTCGTTGTTCTCCTGCAGCTTCCACATCTCGCACATGGTGCAGCGCGCGGCGCAGATGTCGGTGATCAGCACCGACACCTGGTTGGGCTTGGCCAGGCGCCGGTCCGTGGCGTAGCTCAGGCGCTGCGCCAGGTGGTTGGAGCCTTGGTAGACGGCGAACTCGATGTCGCGGAGCAGGGTCATGGCTACCTCTCAGGGGAGCGTGGATTCTAGCAGGCGGCTTCCCCGGAGGTGACGCAGGAAGGGCCGGGGCGCTTGCAGCGGGTTCCCGCCGCCGCGGTCAAAGTCGATGGCTCCGCGCTCGGAGCCATGCGCCGATCGCCGCCGGTGAGCAGCAAGGATCCGCTGGGCGGCGGGCCGGCTCAGGGCAGGGTGGACAGGCTGGCCACCAGCAGGGACCGGCCCTCCAGGATGAAGAGGCGGCCGGTGGCCCTGTCCCAGGCCAGGCCGGAAACCCCGCTGAAGCGGCCGTCAGGGTTGCCCACCAGTGGCTGGGCCGGGCGCAGGAAGGTGGCCCGCCAGGCGCCTTCCGGCCCCAAGGCGAGGATCCGCCCGCCGGCGCGGTCGGCGGCCAGGAGGGTCTCGCCGGTGCCCGTTCCGACGGCGCTCAGGAGCGGCGCCGCTTCGCCGGCCGGCAGGCCGCTGATGGCGAAGGGCGCCGCCGCGCCGCCCACGAACTTGCGCAGGCTCCCGTCGACGAAACGCAGGTAGATGGCCCCGTCGATATGCATTTCGGCGACGCTGTCCAAGGCCTCGGGCGCCTTCAACCAGGGCTCGCCGGCCAATCGGAAGACGGGAAAGTCGCCGCCGATGGCCTCGTAACGGTAGATCTGGCCGACGGAGCGATCCAGGGCGTACAGGCGGCCCTCGAAGCCCGCCAACTGGTCGACGGCGGTCCAGGCGGGTGCGGCGGGACGCTCCAGGGGCTCGATGAGCTCCGGCCGCAGCCACCACAGGCGGTCGGCGGCGTCCAGAGCGATGACTTCGGCCGACTTGACGGCGTCGGGGCCGCTGACCGGCGGCGGCACCAGGGCCAGGCTCTGGATGTCCCCGACGGGCGGGGCCTGACCGATCGCCTGCCCGCGCTGCAGGGCGAGGCGAACCTCGTTCGTCTCCAGGTTCACCCAGTCCACGCGCTGCAAGGTGCGGTTGAGAACGTAGGCCGTGTTGCCGTTGACCAGCAGCTGCCGCGGATCATCCGCCGCCCCTTCCAGGGTCGCCACCGGGTTCAGGTCCGTCAAGCGCAGGACGCCGGATCCGGCATCGGTGGTCGCGACCGACGCGGCGCCGTCAGGCGCGGCGGGCTCGGCCGGGTCGCTGAGGTTGTGCAGGCGCATCAGCAGGGTCAGGAGAAGGGCGGCGGTGGGCAGGGCCAGGGACAGGGCCGCCCCCAGCCGGGCGCGCTCCACGGCATAGCCGTCCTCGCCCTGCTCGGCGCCTCGCCGCGGCAGCAGGCCCAGCAGCACCCGCGCGACCAGGCGGACCAGACGGTGGGTCGGCGGCGGCGCGTTCGGCGGCGTGAGGGCAGCGGGAAGGGTCACCGGAGGCGGCGCGGTCTGTGCTCCTGGCTGATCCGCGGGACGGGGCAGGGGCGCCTGGCCGGCGGCGTCGGTCGGGGCGAAGCCTGCCGCATCCGGCAGGCTGTGGAATCCGCTGTCCGTAGGCTCACCGTCCGACTGCCCGGTAGCCAACAAGCCGCTGTCCAACAGTCCAGTATCGAAGGCGATGGCGTCGAAACGCGCCGTCTGCTCCCATTCGGCCGCGGGCGCGGCAAGCGGCTCCGGCGGGCCGATCCAGCGCACCCAGCGCTCGGGCGGCGCCGGTGTGCCGGCATCCGTGGGGTCGTCCGAAAGGTCTGGATCGTCGTCGCGGTAGCCTTCGGCCTCGACGGCGCCCGCTCGCGGCGGCGGCGCGGCCGGCGCTGGGGCCTCGTGCACCGCGGACGGGGGCGGGGCCTGGTCCGCCAGGCGCGGCGGGCGCGGCTGGGCCAGGCAGACCAGGGGCAGCCGCGGCGGAAGCAGCTCATCCAGGCGCCGCTGCAGCAGATCCGGGTCGGAGAGCAGCAACTCCCGGACGACATCGCGACTCAGGAGCTCGGCCGCGGTGCTGGGGGCCAGGATGGCCGCGGCCCCAGGCGGGAAGGCCCAATGGCCGAAATGCACCTCCAGGACCTCTGATCGCCCCATGCCCAGGGGCGGCCAGAGGGCGTCATCGGAGAGCGCGTCCACGCCGCGGCGCAGCCAGGGGCTGACGGCTGGATGCCGCGCCAGCTCGGGGCCATCCGGAGCGGAGAGGATGGCGGCGCCCGATTCGCCGCCGGCCAGGTCGAGGCGGTAGGCCACAGCGGGTCCGGCCTGGGCCAGGAAGGCCTCCTCGCCGCCGATGAACAGCAGGCTGGCGCCGGCGCCCAGCAAACCCGACCGCTCGGCGGCGGATTCCTGTTGGATCACCCGGCGCAGCCAACGGTCGCCGGCGATGAGGGCCAGCTTGAGGCGGGCGGTCAAGCTGCCGTCGCGCCGCTCGAACATGCTGGCCATGCCCGCGGCCAGGCGCTGCTCGATGGCCGACCGCTGCCGCGGTTCATCTACGCCCCAGACCTCGACCAGCAGGGCCAGGGTGCCCGGCCGCGCGCCGCCGATGCGCCGCAGCAGGGTGGCGGTGGCCGGACCCGAGCGCAGCTGGATCAGGCGGCGGTTCATCAGGCGGCGGGCCTCAGGGCCGCCAGGGCGCGAAGGAAGGCGGCATAGGCCAGGGCGGTGGTGGCCATGCTGGCCAGCATGGCGGGCCAGAAGCTCCAGCCCATGCGGATGAGCCAGGGCAGGACGACGAAGAAGACCAGGGAGGGTAGCACCAGCCACAGGATGTCAGTGGCCATGGCGCCGGCCTTGAGGGCCGCCGCGGCACGGTCGCCGCCCGCGACGGCCGTGTCATGGTACAGCCAGGCCAGAGCCAGGATGGAGGTCAGGGGCAGCGAGATCAGGAAGGCGCCCGCCAGGCTGTTGCGCTTGCCCAGCTCTGATCCGGCGGTGATCAGCAGGGCGGAGATGAGGACCTTGATGACGGGCTGCATGGGAGCCTCCATGAAATGAGCGGCCGCGGGGACAGATGATACCGCGCTTGGGCAGGAGACTTCCACCTCAGTTCGGCGGAAGGACCCCTGCCGTGGTTCCTGACTCCGTCGCGCCTGAAACCCGAAGCCTGCCTTGCCCCCGCGGCGTGGTGTCCATGTGCTGGCCCTGCTAGCATCTATAACCAGCGCGCCGCGAGACGCTGAACTGTTCGGCGGGGAATAACGGGTCATTTCGCGTTCAGAGGAGGCGTTTCCATGCAATCCGTGGGCATGGCTCGATTGAAGGCTCACTTGAGCCACTACATTGATCGGGCGGCAGCAGGCGAACCCTACATCATCACCGACCGCGGTCGGCCAGTGGTGGAGATCATTCCGTTGCGCGCCGAGGTGGCCGCCATCCTGAACATGATCGAAGAAGGAAAGGCCACTTGGGAAGGGGGTAAGCCCCTGGGTTTCGATGGTCCTGAACTGCTTGGTGAACCGCTCGCCGATGCGGTCATCGAGGACCGTCGGTGATTCTGTATCTGGACACCAGCACGCTGGTATGATTCTATGTCCACGAGGCATATAACCTACAGGTCCGCCAATGCCCCCCGTCCAGTCAGCCCCCGTCGCCCCCCGACCGCAGCGCGTCCACCAGCCGCTTGACCTCCTGCGCCCGGTCCACCGGGCAGATGAGCAAGGCCTCTGGGGTGTCGACCACGATCATTCCTTGCAGCCCGATGGTGGCCACCAAGCGTCCGCCGGGGGCGAAGATCAGGTTGGCGCTGCTGTCCAGCCCCAGGTAGCGGCCCAGGACGGCGTTGCCGGCTTCGTCCGCCGGCAAGGTGTCCATGACCGCCGCCCAGCTGCCGATGTCCAGCCATTCGAAGCCGGCCGGCACGCAGGCCACGCGCTGGGCGCGCTCCATGATCCCGTAATCGATCGTCGTGCGATCCTCGATGGTCCGCCAGACCGCCGGCAAGGCCGCGGCGAAGGCCGCGTCGCCCGCGGCGGCGGCGGCGGTCAGGGCGTCGAGTTGCGCCGCGAGGCGCGGCAGGTGGGCGGCGAAGGCCGCGCCGATGACCGGAACGGTCCAGGCGAAGATGCCCGCGTTCCACAGGTGCCGCCCGCCGGCCAGGAAGGCCACCGCCCGCGCCGGGTCCGGCTTCTCCACGAAGCGCAGCACCCGGCGGCACTGCCCATCCCCCCCTTCGGCGGCCGCGATCGGCTCGCCCAGCTCGATGTAGCCGAAGCCCGTCTCCGGCGCCGTGGGCGGGATGCCGATGGTGGCCAGCCAGCCGGACCGGGCCAGGGCCGCGGCCTGGCCCAGGTCTGCCTGCAGGGCCTCGGCCGGGGCGATCTGGTGGTCGGCGGACAGCACGACCATGACCGCCTCCGGATCCTGGGCGCGCAGCCAGGCCACGCCCAGGCCCAGAGCGGCCGCGGTGCCCAGGGGCGCCGGTTCGCCCAGCACCTGCCGGGCCGGCACCTCCGGCAGCTGTGCCCGCACCTGCGCCACATGGTCCGCCGCGGTCAGGACGATGACCCGCTCGGGGGGCACCAGGGGCGCCAGGCGGTCCACCGTCAGGCGCAGCATCGAACGCTCCGGGTCGGTGAGGGCCAGGAGCTGCTTGGGCGAATGGGGCTGGGACAGCGGCCAAAGCCGCGTTCCGGAGCCGCCGGCCAGGACGAGGGCGTAGAGGGCTGGGTGCTGATGCATGACGCTATTGTGCGCCAGGGCCGCGCGAGGGGCGAACTCCGGGCCATCGCATCCGTCACGTTTCCGGATCGTTGTTTGATGCGATTGCCCTGGGGGCGAACTGTGGTCTATGCCCGGCGTGGTCGCCGGTGTCTCTGTGCATGTTCCCCAGCCGCTCTCATCCTGTGGAGGTTGCCATGACCCTGAGCCGACGCCGCTTCCTGGCGGCCGGCGCCACCGGCGCCGCTGCCGCCCTGGCGCATCGTGCCGCCGACCCGCCCGCCGGACTGCCGCGCCCCAACATCGCCTGGGCCGCCGGCTGCGACACGCCCATGCCCGCCCCATCGCCCGAGGCGCACCTGCTCAACCGCGCCACCTATGGGCCCACGGCCGCCGCGATCGCCGAGATCAGGCGCCTGGGCATCCCCGCCTGGCTGGACCAGCAGCTGAGCCCCGCGGGCATCGACGACGCCGCCTGCGAGCTGGCCCTGGAGGACCTCTGGTCCATCAAATGGGACGTGGCGCGGATCAAGCAGGAGAACTACCAGACCGGGCGGCCCATCGCCAACGAGCTGGTGGCCAACTCGCTGTACCGCGCCGTCGCCAGCCGCCGGCAGCTGGCGGAGATGATGGCCGAGTTCTGGAGCAACCACTTCAACGTCTACCACCCCGAGGAGTTCACCGGGCGGGCCAAGACCTTCGATGAGCGCGAGGTCATCCGGCCCCACGTGCTGGGGAAGTTCCGTGATCTGGTGCATGGCGTCGCCGCCAGCAGCACGATGATGCGCTACCTCAACACCGCCCGCAACACCAAGGACGGTCCCAACGAGAACTTCGCCCGCGAGCTCATGGAGCTGCACGTGCTGGGCGTCGACGGCGGCTACACCGAGCAGGACATCAAGCAGGTGGCGCGCTGCTTCACCGGCTGGAACGTCAACAACACCACCTGGACCATCGACTTCCGCAGCGCCGACCATGCGCCGGGCGACAAGACCGTCCTCGGCCAGCGCATCGCGTCCGGCGGGGTGGACGAGGGCCACGCGGTCATCGACATCCTGGTGGACCATCCGTCCTGCGCGCGGCATCTGGCCGGCCGCCTCTGCCAGCGCTTCATCGCCGACAGCCCGCCCGCCGCCGCGGTGGACAAGGTGGCGGCGGCCTTCGGCAAGGATGGGGACATCCCGGCCATGCTGCGCGCCCTCTTCCTCTCCAGCGAGTTCGCGGCCTCGGCCGCGCTCACCGATGCCGCCGGCCGCTCGGTTCCGGCCAAGGTCCGGCGGCCGATGGAGCATTGGGCGGCCATCCTGCGGGCCCTGGAGGTGGAGGCCTACGCCCTGCTTCAGGATCTGCCCAAGGACGCCTATGAGGAGCAGGGGGCGGTGTACGGCGACCGCGCCGAAGGCTATCTGCAGGCCATGGACCATCTGCCCTTCCGCTGGCATGCGCCCGACGGCTATCCGGACAAGGGCCCCTGGTGGAGCGGCATGCATGTCATGCTCTCGAAATGGAACTTTGCCCTGGCCCTGACCGAGGGCCGCATTCCGGGGATGACCGTGGACCTGTGGGCGCAGATGCAGGCCGCGGGCATCAAGCGCGACGCCGGCGCCGTCGTCGACTACTGGGCCGGGCGCCTGCTCACCCGCGCCCTGCTGGCCGCGGACCGCCAGAACCTGGTCGCCTTCCTGATTCGCGGCGCTTCGGGCGGCCTCTCGGAGAGCGTCTTGCGCGCTCGCCTTCCCGTGCTCGTCGCCCTGCTCTGCGACAGCCCCAACTTCCACTGGCGCTAGGAGGCCCATCATGATCCAGCAAGGAATGTCCCGCCGCGAACTGCTGCGCGGCGGCGCCCTGGCCGCCGGCTCTGCCCTGCCGGGCTGGATGCCCCGCCTGGCCTTCCGCCAGGCCGGTGCACCGGCGCGGGGCGACGTGTTGGTCTGCCTCTTCCAGCGCGGCGGCATGGACGGCCTGTCCGCCATCATCCCCTACCAGGAACGCCGCTACTTCGACACGCGGCCCAAGATCGCCTTCAAGGCGCCCACGCCGGGCGACAGCAAGGCCAGCCTGCGCCTTGACGACCGCTTTGCGCTCAACCCCGCCTTGACCGGCCTGAAGCGCATCTGGGACGAAGGCCGCCTTTCGGCGGTCCACGCCACCGGTTCGCCGCATGGATCCCGTTCGCACTTCGAGGCCATGGGCTTCATGGAGCGCGGCACGCCGGGCGAGAACCGCCTCAACACGGGATGGCTGGGGCGTCACCTGGCGGCCACCGCGCGGGAGACGGACACGCCCTTCCGCGCCATCGGCTTCGGCGGGGCGGTGCAGGAGGCCCTGCGCGGGCCGGTGCCGGCCGCCGCCCTGCGCAGCATCGCCGAGTTCCACCTGCAGGGTCAGACGGCGGAGCTGGCGCGCTACAAGGCGCAGCTGGAATCCCTTTGGTGCGGCGGCGACTGGCTGGCGGAGGACACCCGGGCGGTCTTCAGCGCCCTCGACCTGCTGGAGAAGGCGGATCCCGCGCAGCACCAGCCGGAGAACGGCGCCGCCTATCCGCAGACGGCCTTGGGCCAGGGCCTCAAGCAGATCGCGCAGTTGATCAAGGCCGATGTCGGGCTGGAGGTGGCCTGCATCGACGTGGGCGGCTGGGACACCCATGTCAACCAGGCCTGGGGCAACGGCGACTCGACCCAGGGGCAGATGTACAACATGCTGCGCCAGCTGGACCAGGCCGTGACGGCCTTCTACCTGGACCTGGGCCGCCGTTGGGACGACCCCGGCGTGACCCTCTTGACCATGAGCGAGTTCGGGCGGCGCGTGGCCCAGAACAGCGGCAACGGCACCGACCACGGTGAGGGCAGCTGCATGTTCATCGTCAGCGGCGCAGCGGTGCAGGGCGTTCACGGCACCTGGCCGGGACTGGAGCCGGCGCAGCTGGCCCTGGGCGAGGACCTGGCCATCACCACCGACTACCGCGACGTGCTCTCCGAGATCCTGGTGGGCCGTCTGGGCGACGGCGACCTGCCGGCGATCTTCCCCGGCTACGACGCCACCTTCCGCGGGGTGGTGCGCCATCGGGCCGGTGCGCCGCCGATCAAGACGGAGGGCGCGCCGCTGTACCTGCCACGGGTGGGGCGCTAGAACCAGCCCCATACATCGCCCGGGTTCACATAAGCCCGACAGCTTTCGAAGGGCTGCCGCCAGTCGCCGGTGAAGGGCGGCAGCACCTTTTCCAAATGCAGGTGGGGGCCGCGGCTGAAGCCCTCGCTGCCCAGCTCGGCGATGTGCTGCCCGCGCGTCACTTGATCACCTACAGCCACGAGGGCGGCGCGGTTGTGGCTGTAGGTGGTCAGGAAGCCGCCGTGGTCGATGACGATCGCATGAGGCCCGCGGCCCTCGCCGGGCCCGTCCAGCCACAAGGGGCCCACGTAGACGACGGTGCCGTCGGCGACGGCGAAGATGCGCGCGCCGGGCGCCGCGAACCAGTCCTGACCGGTGTGGAAGCCGCAGGTCTGGTAGTCCACCGGCTCTCCGAAGGCGAAGCCCATGACGCCGTAGACGGGGATATGCGGCCGGTCGCGCGACAGGTCCAGCTGCTGCAGCAGGATGAAGAAGGCGGCGATCAGCGCGGTCAGCAGCAGGGGCCACAGCAGGCGGGAGCGGCGGACCATGGGCCGGATCCGACGATCAGGCCGAACGCCGGGCCAGGCCGCGGGCCCGGGCCTTGGCCGCTGCTTCCGCCCGATCGCGCGGCGGGGCCGAGGTGACCAGGCCGTCCAGCAGCCGCCGGGCGGCCTCGGCCACCTCGTCGACAGCCTGGTCGAAGGCGGCGACGTTGGCCCGCGAGGGCGACCGCGTGCCGCTCAACTTGCGCACGAACTGCAGGGCGGCGTCACGCAGCTCTTGCTCGGTGGCGGGGGGTGCGAAGTTGTGCAGGGTCTTGATGTTGCGGCACATGGCGCGGCCTCCGGGGGCTGCTGCGGTCCGGACGGATCGCGAAGCGGGCGGCTCATGGTCGGATGATCAACGCGAATGCTAGCACGGCCGAGCCCTGCGGTCCGAGCAGGGCGGGCGCCGGGCGCGCCTGCCACTATAATGCCCCGATGATGAACCGATTCCGCTCCTGGGGCGGCTTCCCGACGGCCACGCCCCGTGCGGTCCTGCCGATGGCCTGGCGCGATGCGCCGCTGCGGCTGGAGCTCGCGGGCGGGCCCTATCTGCCTTTCGCCATGGGGCGCAGCTACGGCGACAGCTGCCTGAATGACGGTGGGGTGCTGCTGGACACCCTGCCCTTGGACCGCTTCATCCGCTTCGAGCCCCGGACGGGCCTCCTGGCGGCGGAGGCGGGCGTCACCCTGGCCCAGATCCTGGACCTGGTGGTGCCGCAGGGCTGGTTCCTGCCGGTGTCGCCAGGCACCAAGTTCGTCAGCCTGGGGGGGGCCATCGCCAACGACGTGCACGGCAAGAACCACCATCTGGCGGGCAGCTTCGGCCGTCACGTGACGCAGCTGGAGCTGGCGCGCTCGGACGGCGGCCGGCAGCGCTGCACGCCGACGGAGAACGCCGAGCGCTTCGCGGCGACTGTCGGCGGGCTGGGCCTGACGGGGCTCATCACCTGGGCCGAGATCCAGCTGATCCCCATTCCAGGCCCGCAGATCGAGCTGGAGGCGCGGCGCTTCCACGGCCTGCGGGCCTTCCTGGACCTGTCGCTGAATACGGACGAGGCCGATCCGTACACGGCGGCCTGGATCGACGGCATGGGGCGCGGCTCGCGCCTGGGCCGGGGGGTCTTCCTCTTCGGCCGCCATGCCCGGGGCGACGGAACCTGGAAGGGTGCCGGTGCCTCGCCGCTGCGCCTGCCCATGGACCTGCCCAGCGGCCTGATCATCCCCGCGGCGGTGCGGGCCTTCAACGAGGTCTACTTCGCCGCCCAGGCCCGCCGCGAGAAGCGGGCCTTCGCCGACTACAACGCCTTCTTCTATCCCTTGGACATCATCCACAACTGGAACCGAGCCTACGGCCGGCGGGGTTTCCTGCAATGGCAATGTGTGGTCCCGCACGACGACAGCGGCGCGGCGGCGGAGGCCATTCTGGATCGCCTGGCGGCCAGCCGGCTGGCCTACTTCGTGGTGGGCAAGGTCTTCGGCGACCGGCCCTCGCCGGGCCTGCTCTCCTTCCCCCGCCCGGGCATCACCCTGGCGGTGGACCTGCCCAACGTCGGCGAGCGCCTCATGCGCCTGCTGGAGGAGCTGGACGGCATGGTGGTGCAGGCGGGCGGAGCCATCTACCCGGCCAAGGACGCGCGCATGAGCCCCGCCACCTTCCGGGCCTCCTTCCCCCAGTTGGAGCGCTTTCGGAGCCACGTGGACCCGGCATTCTCGTCGAGCTTCTGGCGGCGGGTGTCGCCGTGAGACCGAACCGCAGCACAGGAGTGTCAGCCATGCGATCCAGACCACAAGCCGGTGACGGGCGCCTTGTCGTCGCCCTGTTGCTCCTGCTGTCGTCCTTGCTCGACCTCTCGGGCACCGGGCCTGCCCGCGTCGCGGCCGCCGGCCTGCTGGCCCCGGCCCAGGATCTGCCCGCGGCGGTCGTCTATCTGCCCATGGCCCTTCGCGGTACAGGCATGGACCAGCTGCCGTCGCCGCCCTCGGTCCAGCCGCCCTCGGCCACGCCGCGGCCCTCGCCGACGGCTACCCGACCGCTGGTCGTCCCCACCCTGGAGCCCACCGCCACACCGTCGCCCACCACGGCGCCTCCCTCGCCCACGCCCAAGCAGCTGCCCTGGTGGGGCGCCTATGATGAGCCGCTCACGGCCATGGCCTCGCTGGACAACCTGCGCAGTGGCTACCGGGCGGCCGCCTGGTACACCACGCTGCTGGCCGTCCTGCAGTCGCGCTACCCCACCGGCAACGCCGTCGTCAGCCGCCTGAAGGACAGCCAGAAGAACGCCGCCACCTGGGTGGGCGGACAGACCGGCAGCTTCGACGCCCTGTTGGGTCGCGTCGGTCTGACCGTGCATGAGATGGACCATCAGCTGGGCTGGCAGGAGGGCATCCTGGCCACAGGGCTGCAGCAGTACGCCTACGTTGTGCGCGGCGACCTCACCCTGCTGGTGCCGCAGATGGAGACCTTCCCCCGTTCGGAGATCGTGCCGTACCTCAAAGGGCCGCTGCTCAACATGTACAAGCCCATCTACCTGGAGGGCGACAGCGGCAAACAAGGCTTCCTGACCGTGCTGGACGAGTTCAACGCCTACACCCATTCCTTGTTCGTCGGCTACGGCCTGCGCGACCAGACCCCGAAGGGCCAGCGGCAGAGCGACCGCGACGGGCTGGTCACCTTCATGATGTACACCCAGTTCTACCTGCGCCACGCCCGCACCACGCATCCGGCCGACTATGCCCGGCTGCGCGCCGCGCCCGAGATCCGCCAGGCCGTCAAGACCCTCTGGGCCCGGGCGAACTTCATCCTGGATGTGACCGAAGACATCCCCTCGCTGGCCCTGGACGCCGCCGCCGTGGAGGCCGAGATGCGCAAGGCCGACATGCAGGCGGAGCTGCGGGACTTCGTGCTGAAGTAGGCCTCAGCGCACCAGCCGCTCCCATTCGCGCAGCAGGCTGTCGTCCGTGGCGGCGATGATCTCTCGCAGGCGGGCGGCCATGTCCATCAGGCGCTCGGTGCGGGCGTTCTCGGGGATGGTCTGGATCAAGGTGCGGTAGACCGCGCCCAGATGGCGCAGCAGCAGGCCCTCGACGCGCTGGATGCCGTAGCGGTAGACGTAGTCGTTGAAGCTGAGGCCCTCTTCCAGCATCTCCCGGGCCACGCTCTTGGGCCGCAGGTCGTCGGCGCGCAGCCAGGGGTGGCGGGCGGCGAAGCTCTGGAAGGCGCCCTCCAGGAGGGCCTCGGCCGGGCGCGGCCAGCTGACCTGGCGCAGGCGGGCCTGGCGCTCATGGTAGGGCATGTCCTGGCTCTTCAGCCTTGCCGCCAGCGCCTCGCGCCGCTGCTTCTCCTGGGCGAAGAGAATCGGGCGCGGATCCTCCAGCACCGCCTCGACCAGGCTGATCTCGGTCAGCTCGCGGTCACCCTGCTTGGGCTTCAGCCGCTCTACGGCCTCGACCAGGAAGAGCGAGAGCGATTCGTGCAGGTTGAAATCCGCCTGCAGGGCCTCGTCCACCTCCAGCCGCGGTCGCCCGGCTTCCCGGTCCAGAAAGAGGATGCCCGCCTGGCGCAGGGAGCGGCAGATCAGGGCCAGTTGGCGCAGGTGGGCCACCCGGCGGGCCGGGCCTTCCGGCAAGCGGCCGATCATGGTCACCAGGAAGGCGTAGCCGCAGGGATGTCCTTCGCGGGCCAGAGCCTGCACCAGCATGCCATGCGTCACGCGGAAGCGGCTGCGCAAGGGCTCCGGGTGGGCGGGTGATCAGCTGCTCGAAGGTGCGGCGATCCCAGGTGACCTGGCCGGGGCGGCCGCCCATCGGCCGGGCGGGGCCGCGGGGACCGCCCTTGCTCCGACCACCCGGGCCGGCAGGCCCCCCCTTGGAGCCGAAATGCTTGCGGCGCAGCTCCTCGTCCGAGGCCTGGCAGACCACGTGCCCCCGCGCGTCGTAGCCTTGGCGGCCGGCACGGCCGGCGATCTGCTTGAAGTCGCGCACCGAAAGGATGACCGTCTCCTGGCCGTCGAACTTGGCCAGACCGCTGAAGAGCACCGTGCGGATGGGGATGTTGACGCCCACGCCGAGAGTGTCCGTGCCGCAGATCACCTTGAGCAGGCCCACGGCCGCCAGCTGCTCCACCAGCAGGCGGTAGCGGGGCAGGAGCCCCGCGTGATGCACGCCCACCCCGGCGGAGAGGAGGCGCCGGATCTCCTTGCCGTAGGGGGTGTCGAAGCGCTGCTCCGCCAGACGGGCCGCCAGTTCGGCGCGCTCCGCGCCGCTGACCAGGGCCAGGCTCATCAGGCTGGAGGCCAGGATGCCGGCGCCCTTCTGGGTGAAGCTCACGATGTAGATGGGCGCCTTGTCCTCCGCCAGCAGGTCCTTGACCGTCTGTGGAAAGGCGGTGTCGGCGTAGCGGAACTCCAGGGGCACCGGCCGGTTCTCGCTGGTGACGGTGGCCACGGTGCGGCCGCTGCGCGCCTCCAGGTCGGTGGCGATGGCCGAGGTGTCGCCCAGGGTGGCGCTCATCAGCAGCATCTGGCTCTCCGGCAGGGTCAGCAGCGGCACCTGCCAGGCCCAGCCGCGATCGCGGTCGGCATAATAATGGAACTCGTCCATGACCACGGCGCTGGGCAGGTCGCTGGACCCGCTGCGGCCCTCGCGTTCGCCTGCCGGTCCCCAGCGGCCGCGCAGGGCGGCATGGGCCAGGATCTCCGCCGTGCAGCAGAGGATGGGCGCGTCGGGGTTGACCCGGGCGTCGCCGGTGACCAGACCCACCTGCTCGGGACCGAAGACGGCGCAGAGGTCGAAGAACTTCTCGTTGGCCAGGGCCTTGATCGGGCTGGTGTACACCGCCCGCCGACCTTCGGTCAGGGCCTTGTACAGCAGCCCCAGGGCCACCAGGCTCTTGCCGGAACCGGTGGGGGTGCCCAGGATGACGTGGTGCCCTTGCCAGATCTCGTCGAGGGCCGCGCGCTGATGGTCGTAGAAGGCCAGCCCGGTGGCGGTGGTCCCGGCCAGGAAGCGCTGCCAGCTGGCCTCCGGTGTCAGCTGACCGCCGCCGGCGCTCAGATGCGGGGCGTGGCTGTCGTCGTGGTGATCCTCGGGGCGCAGGCCGCGGGGGCGGGCGCGGATGCGATCCAGGTCCGCGTCGTCGTACAGGGGGCGGTCGGGGCCGCGGCCGGCGAGGACCTGGGCGGGGGCCGCTGTCGGAGGCGCGCCGCTCTCCGCTCGCTGCCCGCCGCGGCGGGCGCTGATCTGGCCCGGCCTTGCCGCACGCGGGCGGACCGCGCGGTTCTTGGCGGGCGAGGAGGGCCGACGGGCGTTCTTGGGGCGGGCGCGGGTCACGGCCGCATTCTAGCGCAGACGCCGGCCCGCATGCCCGCGCCCGCCCCAGCCGCCGCCGCCATGACCGACCGCGAGACATTAAGTTTGTGTTCACCTTGGCCGCCCACAGCCGTCATTCGCCCGCTCCGAACGGCGAAAAACCCCGTCCCGCAAGGATCCTCGCGGCGTCCGCCATCATCCGGCATCTTGTGGGGGGTGGTTGACAGGCCCAACTACATGTAGTAGTCTTGCCCCTCATCAATGGACCGCCGCCCTGCCCGGCCACCTTGCTCCCCAGCCCGTGCCCGGTCAACTCTCGAGCGTTCATTGGTTCGCGCATCTACAGGCACGAGGGACCCCGAATTGCGACGTTCGGCTCGGCCAACGTTGGCCGGGCCGGCCTTCTATTGCCGGCGCCCGGCAATCGTGCGGCCCCGTTTCATGGGCGCCAATGCGTTTTTCTGCCGTCTCGTATCACCATCCATGTTCGGGGAGGTCGGTCATGCAGTCCTTGAAGATCGTCAAGCGCACCGGTGACGTCGTCGAATTCGATCGCGGCCGCATCAGGGGCGCGGTGCAGGCCGCGGTGCGGGCCACCGGCGAGCCCGTCGCCGAACAGCGGGTGGACAACCTGACGGATGCCATCTGCCAGGAGGTGGAGACGCGCTTCGTCGACTTCTACCCCAACGTGGAGAACGTGCAGGACATCGTCGAGAAGCACCTGATGCTGCAGGGGCTCTTCGGCGTGGCCAAGGCCTACATCCTGTACCGCGCCGACCGGCAGAAGGCCCGTGACGAGGCCCGCGAGCGGGCCGTGGCCGACGCGCGCCTGGGGCGCTTGACCGTGGTCAAGCAGGACGGCCGCACCGTGCTCTTCAATGTGCGGCTGATCGAGGGCGCCATCCGCCGCGCCGCCGAAGGCTACGAGTCGGTGGTGGACGTCGACATGGTGGTGCGCGAGGCCATCAACAACGTCTATGACGGCATTCCCACCAGCAAGGTGGAACAGGCCATGATCCTCGCCGCCACGGCCTACATCGAGCGGGACGTCGCCTACAGCTACGTGGCCAGCCGCCTGCTCCTGCAGAAGCTGACCAAGGAGGTCCTGGGGCGCTCCACCCGGCCCGACGAACGGGATGCGGCGTACCGTGCGTCCTTCCGCACGGGTATCCAGCGCGGGGTCGAGGCGCGCTACTACGATGCCCGTCTGGCCGAGCGCTTCGACCTGGACCGGCTCGCCGCGGCCTTGGTGCCCCAGCGCGACCTCGACCTGCAGTACCTGGGCATGCAGACGCTCTACGAGCGCTACTACCTGCGCCACGACGGTGTGCCCGTCGAGATGCCGCAGACCTTCTGGATGCGCGTCGCCATGGGGCTGGCGGTGCTGGAGTCCGAGCCCACCGAGCAGGCCATGAGCTTCTACAACTTGATGTCCCAGCGGCATTTCGTGCCCTCCACCCCCACCCTCTTCCATGCCGGCACGCCCCACCCGCAGCTTTCCAGCTGCTACCTGACCACCATCGACGACCAGCTGCAGCACATCTTCAAATGCTATTCCGACAACAGCCAGCTGTCCAAGTGGTCCGGCGGCATCGGTAATGACTGGTCCAACATCCGCGGCACGGGCGCGGCCATCGCCAGCACGAAGGTGGAGAGCCAGGGCGTCATCCCCTTCCTGAAGATCGCCAACGATGTGACCATGGCCATCAACCGCAGCGGCAAGCGCCGCGGGGCCACCTGCGCCTACCTGGAAACCTGGCATTACGACATCGAGGACTTCCTCGACCTGCGCAAGAACACCGGCGACGACCGCCGGCGCACCCATGACATGAACACGGCCAACTGGATTCCGGACCTCTTCATGAAGCGGGTGCTGGCGGATGGTCCCTGGACCCTCTTCAGCACCGACGAGGTGCCGGACCTGCACCACCTCTACGGCCGCGCCTTCGAGGAGGCCTACGAGGCCTACGAGGAGAAGGCGCGCCGCGGGGAGATGCAGCTGTTCAAGATCCTGCCGGCCGCGCAGCTGTGGCGCAAGATGCTGACGATGCTCTTCGAGACCGGCCATCCCTGGATCACCTTCAAGGACCCCTGCAACATCCGCAGCCCGCAGGACCATGCCGGGGTGGTGCATTGCTCCAACCTCTGCACCGAGATCACGCTCAACACCTCCAACCAGGAGACCGCGGTCTGCAACCTGGGTTCGATAAACCTGGCCCAGCATGTCGGCTCGGACGGCCAGCTGGACGAGTCGCGCCTGGCGGCGACGGTGAAGCTGGCCATGCGCATGCTCGACAACGTGGTGGACATCTGCTACTACCCGACGGTGGAGGCCGAGCGCTCCAACACCCGCCACCGGCCGGTGGGCCTGGGGGTGATGGGCCTGCAAGACCTGCTCTTCCGCATGGATATCCCCTTCGGCGACCGCCTGGCCCTGGACACCGGCGACCAGGTGATGGAGTTCATCAGCCTGCATGCCATTCTGGCCTCCAGCGAGCTGGCGGCCGAGCGCGGTGCCTATGAGAGCTTCAAGGGTTCGAAGTGGGACCGCGGCATCTTCCCCCTGGACACCCTGGACCTGCTCGAACGCGAACGGGGCATGCCGGTGGACGTGTCGCGCGAGTCTCGCCTGGACTGGCGGCCGGCGCGGGAGCATGTCGCCCGCCACGGCATGCGCAACTCCAACACCATGGCCGTGGCCCCCACCGCGACCATCGCCAACATCGCCGGCTGCTTCCCGTCCATCGAGCCCATCTACAAGAACCTGTACGTGAAGGCCAACATCTCCGGCGAGTTCACGGTGGTCAACCATTACCTGGTGGAGGACCTGAAGGCCCTGGGCCTCTGGGACCTGGAGATGCTGGACAAGCTCAAGTACTGCGACGGCAACGTGGCGCTGATCCCCGAGATCCCCGAGCGCCTGCGCGACAAGTACAAGGAGGCCTTCGACATCGATCCCATCTGGGCCCTGCGCCTCGCGGCGGCCCGCGGCAAGTGGATCGATCAGAGCCAGTCGCACAACGTCTTCATGAAGGGCACCAGCGGCAAGCTCCTCTCAGAGGTCTACCTCTCCGCCTGGCGCCTGGGACTCAAGACCACCTACTACCTGCGCACCCTGGCCGCCTCGCAGATCGAGAAGTCCACCCTGGACGCCTCGCGCTTCGGCTATACCCAGAAGCGCGAGTACGGGGTGATGGCCGCCGAAGAGGTGGCCTCGGCCTCCGAGGCCCAGGGCCTGCCGGAAGGCTTCGGCCAGACGCCGATGGCGGCGCGACCGCCGGCGGCCATCCCCACCATGGCCGTCGCACCGGTCAGCACGGTGCGCGATGTCGCTCTGGCCCTGGCGGAAGAGCCGATGCATGCCGCGCCGGCGACCGCGGTGCCTACCACCGAGATCGACGGCGTCCGATTGTGCCGGATCGATGATCCGGACTGCGAGGCCTGTCAGTGAGTTGACGATGACAAGAGGGGGTTCTGCGGGTTCGACGTCTCGTCCCCATGCCGCGACGATCGAGCCGCCAGCGTATTGACCCCCTTCACCCGCGATTGCTCTCGCCGGCGGCCGCCCATCGTGTCCAGCCGTCGGCCGGAGGAATCGCCGCCCGCTGCCCCCACCCCGGGGGCAGCGGGCACCTTTCTTCTGCTGAATTCCAGGTGCTAGGACGCGAGCTGTCCAGCCTATCCCGGAGGTGTTGCCATGCCCATCATCAACAGCGTCAAGACCGATCCCAACAAGATCCTCCCCATCCGCTACCCCTGGGCGCGCGAGCATTACAAGGCCGGCGTGGCCAACAACTGGGTGCCGGAAGAGGTCTCAATGCAGCGCGACGTGGAGCAGTGGAAGTCGACCAGCGTGCTCAGCGCCACGGAGCGGCGTCTCATCCTCTGGAACCTGGGCTTCTTCTCCACGGCGGAGTCGCTGACGGCCAACAACATCGTCCTGGCGGTGTACAACCACCTGACGGCACCGGAAGCGCGCCAGTACCTGTTGCGCCAGGCCTTCGAGGAGGCCATCCACACCGACACCTTCATCTACTGCTGCGACACCCTGGGTCTGGATCCGGACGAGATCTACAACATGTACCAGACCATTCCCTCCATCCGCGACAAGGATGATTTCGTGGTGGAGATCACGCGCTCGGTCTTCGATCCCGGCTTCAGCACCGAAGGGATGGAGAACACCCGCCTCTTCCTGCGAGACCTGGTGGGCTTCTACGTCATCATGGAGGGCATCTTCTTCTATGCCGGCTTCGCCATGATCCTGGCCCTCAAGCGCCAGAACAAGATGGTGGGCATCGGGGAGCAGTTCGAGTTCATCATGCGCGACGAGAGCCTGCACCTGGCCTTCGGCTGCGACGTCATCAACACCATCCGCGCCGAGAACCCGGATGTCTGGTCGCGGGAATTCCAGGAAGAACTGGTGACCCTCATCCGCCGCGCCGTAGAGCTGGAGAAGCGCTACGCCTACGACGCCTGCCCGCAGGGCCTGCTGGGCATCAACCCGGAGCAGTTCTGCGAGTATGTGGAGTACATCACCGAGCGCCGCCTGGATCGCATTGGGCTGACCAAGCAGTACGGCACGGCCAACCCCTTCCCCTGGATGAGCCAGTCCACGGACCTGTCCAAGGAGAAGAACTTCTTCGAGACCCGCGTCACCGAGTACCAGACCGGCGCCGCCCTGGAATGGGACTGATCAGCCACCCTCCGGCGCCACGCCCGCCGTCCAGCCCAGCAGCTCGGCCAGGGCTTCGATTCGCAGGTCGCCCTCGTCCGTGCCCAGGCCCAGCATGAAGACGCCGGCCGCCCGGGTCGCCGCTCCGTCGGCCCAGGAATCGCCGACGTAGAGCACCTGCGACGGGTCCAGGCCGAGACGGGCGAGGGCCAGGTGGATGAGATCCGGAGCGGGCTTCTCGGCGGCATCGCCGCCACCGACCAGCAGCTGGACGCGCTCCAGCAGCCCGAAATGGGCCAGCATCTTGGTGGCCAACGCCGTCGGTGTGTTGGTGACCACGGCCCGCCCGACGCCCTGCGCCGCCAAGGCATCCAGAACGTCCGCCGCGCCAGGCATGGGCTGCATGGCGTCCAGCTGGGTCAGGAAGCAGCGGATCATGGCCGCCTCTACCTCCGGTCGTGAATGACCGGGGTAGTACTGGGCCATGTCGGCGGCCACGCCCTGTCCGAAGGTGGCCATGAAGGCCTCGTAGGTCACGGGAGCGCCGCCGAAGCCGGCGATGACCTGGTTGACGACGACATGCCACAGCTGCCCGGAATGCAGCAGCACGCCGTCCATGTCGAAGAGGACGGCCTGCGGGCGGGCGGGGAGCGCTGCTGTGGGGCTGTTGCGCGGGGTCATGGGCGGGGCCTGTAGGTGGGGGGGGTGCTGGGCGACCAGGTCGATGGGACTCATGGGACGAATGGGACCTATGGGACTTATAGGACTTATAGGAGCCCTCCGTCCCATGGGTCCTATCGGTCCCATAGGTCCCATTCGTCCCATCAGATGGCCCGCTAGATTCTAGCGGCTTCGCCCCCCCGCCCCGATGCTATACTCCCGGCCCACTGCGACCATGAGCCAAAGGCATCCGTTGATCTCCGCCCTGCGCCTGTTCGGCCGCCCGGCAGCGCTGCTGCTGGCGCTGCCGGGCCTGTTGTGGTGGACCGCCCCCGCTCGAGCGCAGGCCGTGGACCTGCCCTGTCCGCAGGACCGCCTGTACAACGGTGGTTTCGAGGGCGGCTTCAACGCCCGTGGGCGCCTGGACCTGCGGGTGGCCCTGGGCTGGCAGCCTTGGGCGCGGGGGGTGGACCTGAGCGCCGCCGACGCGGGCGTGAGCTTCCTGCCCCTGGACCGGCGGCGGGCTCCGGATACCGGGCTGGTGCAGCAGGGGCTGTGGAGCCAAGGCATTCAGGGGCTGGGTGCCGACCGGTTCGGCGGGCTCTGGCAGCGGGCCCGCGTACCGTCGGGATCGCGGCTGCTGGCCTACGCCTGGGGCGGCGTCGGGCCACGGACGGAGCGTTCGGAGCGTTCGAGCGAGGCTCCCGCGGTATCGCCCGCCTGGCGGCTCAGGCTGGGTCTGGACCCGCAGGGCGGGTCGGATCCCACCTTGGCGCGTCTCAGCTGGACGGAGCCGGTGACCCTGACCGAAGGCTGGGCACCGCTGGTGCTGCCCTCGTTGACGGCGGAAACTTCGGCGGTGACCCTGTTCCTGGAAGGGCAGCCGGTGGGCGACGCCATGGGCTCGCAGCTGCGCTGGGACTCTGCCTGTCTGGGGCTGCGGGATGTCCCGCCGGACGCCACCGCGCCCGTTCCGGCGGCCTTGGTCACCCTGGATCCGCGCACGCCGGAGCTGCCGCCGCCGGCCACCCTGGCGGTCATCCTGGCGGGACAGGCCGAGGCCACAGCGCGCGCGATGGCCTTGGAAGTCCGGGCTACGGCCAGGGCCGAGCGCCCCCAGGGCTCGCTCCTTCCTGGGGGAGGCGCGGGCGGCGTCGGCGACCTGAACCTGGGGCAATACGGGCCCCAGCCGGATGCGCTGCTCCCCGGTCGCCCCGGGCTGGCCGCGCGGCTCTACGATGTCTCGGGCCTGGCAGCCCTGGTGCTCGCGGCGCTTCTCGCCGGTGCCCTCATGGGGCTGCGCGGGGCGTCCGGCCGAGGAGCGCCGCCGCCGGGCGCCGAAGGCTGACCGCGCCGCTCGGCCGGTCACGGCTGCCAAGGTCCTCATGATCCACACCCTGTCCGTCGCCAACTACCGCTCGCTACAAGACCTGGCGCTCTCGCTGCAGCGCCTGAACCTGGTGACCGGCGCCAACGGCAGCGGCAAGTCCAACCTCTACCGCGCCCTGCGCCTGCTCGCGGCCACGGCCGAGGGCGGTGCGGTGGCGGCCCTGGCCCGCGAGGGGGGCCTGCCCTCGGCGCTCTGGGCCGGGCCGGAGCAGTTGTCGGGGGCGATGCGGCGGGGAGATGCGCCCATCCAGGGCCAACGCCGCAAGGCGCCGGTCCACCTGCGCCTGGGTTTCGCCGACGAAGAGCTGGGCTACGCCATCGACTTTGGGTTGCCCGTTCCGGGTTTGTCGGTGTTCAACCTGGATCCGGAGATCAAGCGTGAATGCATCTGGTTGGGCCCGGTCTGGCGCCCGACGACGGCGGTGGTGGATCGCCAGGGGCCGCTGGTCCGCGCCCGCGGAGACCGGGGCGCCTGGACGGTGGTGGCAGATGGCCTGGGTCCGCAGGACAGCATCTTCACCCAGCTGGCAGACCCGCGCACGGCGCCGGAGATCCTGCTGCTGCGCGAGCGCATCCGCGCCTGGCGCTTCTACGATCACTTCCGCACGGACGAGCTGGCCCCCGCCCGGCAGGCTCAGCTGGGCACGCGCACGCCGGTGCTCTCGGCCGACGGCGCAGACCTGGCGGCGGCCCTGCAGACGATCCGCGAGCTGGGGGCGGGCGAGGTGCTCGACGCCGCGGTGGCCGACGCCTTTCCGGGCGCGCGGCTGGAGGTGACGGCGGAGGCGGGGCGCTTCGGACTGCGCCTGGCCCAGGAGGGCCTGCTCCGCCCGCTGGGCCAGGCCGAGCTCTCCGACGGCACCCTGCGCTACCTGCTCTGGATCGCCGCCCTCTTGACCCCCCGCCCGCCGGGCCTGATGGTGCTCAACGAGCCGGAGAACAGCCTGCACCCAGACCTGCTGCCGGCTCTGGCGCGGCTCATCGCCGCCGCTTCTGAGCGCGCCCAGATCTGGGTGGTGGCCCATTCACCTGCCCTGGTGGCGGCCCTGGAAGCGCAGCCGGCCTGCAACCGGATCACCTTGGTGAAGGAGCTGGGCCGGACAGCGTTGCCGGGCAAGGGGTGGCTGGACGGGCCGCATTGGGTGTGGCCGGGGCGGTGAGGGTTCTCCGGACGGCGTTGGCCTGGCTTGATCGAGTGTGATCCACGGCGTACGATAGGCCGACCTGGCGCGACCGCCTGCGCTATGCCTTCGACAACTCCCTGGCCCGCGGGCCTGTCGGACTGATGGCTTGGCTGGCACTGGCCTCCGCACTGGTGATCGGCGCGGTGGGGCTGCTGGTATGGGTCTTCAACCTGACGCCGGAGCCTTCAGCCTGGGCAAGCTGCTCTGGATGGGGCTGATGCGCACCCTGGACTCCGGGCACAATGGGCGGAGACGAGGGGTCCTGGCCCTTCCTCCTCGCCATGCTCGCGATGACCTTGGGGGCATCTTCATCATCAGCAGCCTGATCGGGACGATCACCAGCGGAATCGAGAGCAAGCTCGACGAGCTGCGCAAGGGTCGGTCGCGGGTGGTGGAGGCCGACACACGGTCATCCTGGGCTGGTCGGAGCAGATCTTCTCCATCCTGACCGAATTGGCGGAGGCCAACGCCAGCCGCAGACGCGCCTGTGTGGTGGTCCTGGCGCCGCAGGATAGCGTGGAGATGCAGGACGTCATCCGCGCCAAGCAACAGGCTTGGGCCGCACCCGCGTCGTCTGCCGCAGCGGCAGCCCGATGCTGGCGGCCGACCTGGCCATGGTCGGCCTGGACGCGGCGCGCGCGGTCATCGTCCTGTCCCCGGAGGGCGAGCAGCCTGACATCGCGGTGATCAAGGTGCTCTTGGCCATCGGCAGTCAACAGGGCGGATGGACGGAGGCCAGCTGCCCGGTGGTCGCCGAGATCCGCGACGAGCGCAACCTGCGGCCGGCCCAGTTGGCCAGCAATGGCCGGGCACAGCTGGTGCTGGTGAGCGACATGGTGGCCCGCATCGTCGCCCAGACCTGCCGCCAGTCCGGTCTCTCCCTGGTCTACCAGGAGCTGTTGGATTTTGGTGGCGACGAGATCTATTTTCGTGAGGAGCGCCTCCTGGTAGGCCGCAGCTTCGGCGACTGCCTGGCGGCCTACCCGCGCTGTGCAGTGATGGGGGTGAAGCCGCGGGATGGCGTCCCCTCCCTGCTCCCGCCGATGGACCGCCTACTGGGGCCGGGCGACGCCCTGATCCTGGTGGCCGAGGACGATTCCCTGATCCGCCTGACGGAGCCGACCGGGTCGCCGGTGGACGAATCAGCCATCGCCCTGCGAGAGCCAGAGCCGTCCCGGCCGGAACGGACGCTCGTCCTGGGCTGGAACTGGCGCGGCGGTCGGGTTCTGCGCGAGTTGGATGCCTATGTGGCGGCCGGATCCAGCGCCGTCGTCGTGGCCGACGAACCGAGCGCGGAGGGAACCGTAGCCGCTCTGGCCGCTGATCTGAGGCATATCGAGGTTTCCTTCCATGACGCAGACAGCACCGACCGCGGGGTCCTGGACGGCCTGGCGGTGTCGACCTTCGATCAGGTGATTGTCCTCTGCTACGGCGATCAGCTGGATGCGCAGGCCGCCGACGCCCGCACCCTGGTCACCTTGCTGCACCTGCGGGACATTGCCGACATCGACGGCCGACACGTGCCGGTGGTTTCGGAGATGCTGGACATCCGCAACCGCAACCTGGCGGAGGTCACCCAGGCCGACGACTTCATTGTCAGCGACCGCTTGGTGAGCCTGGTGCTCACCCAAGTGTCGGAGAACCCGGAGCTCAACGCCGTCTTCGCCGACATCTTCGACCCCGAAGGGGCGGAGATCTACCTCAAGCCGGCGGAGGATTACCTGCGGCTGGATCGACCGATCAACGGCTACACCATGGTCGAGGCCGCTCGCCGCAAGGGCGAGGCCTGCATCGGCTACCGGCTGGCGGCTCTGGCCAATCAGGCCGACAAAAGCTACGGGTGGTGATCACCCGGACAAGGCGGCCGTGGTCAGCTTTGGCGCGGGGGACAGGCTGGTGGTGGTGGCGGAGGGGTGAGGGTTTTTCGCGGGTCCCTACTGGGAGATGCATAGCGGCAGCAGGAACTCCTCGCGAAGCAACTCGCCCGGAGTCACCGGGGGCAGTTTGTCCATGGTCGACTCCCGTCATCCTGAGCGATAGTCCACGATCTCGATGTCTTCCGCGCCAGACGTCCCTGCCGTTCCCGTCGAACCGTCAGCCCATGTACTGCGGGTTGACCTTGATGACATTGAAGGTGGCGCCGGTGGTGTCGGCGGCAACCGCGAAGGTGCCGGGCTCGATGGTCTCCGGGCCATGCATCACCTGGCCGCCCAGCTCACGGATCTTGGCCACGGCGGCATCGGCATCATCGACGGCGAAGTAGACCGCCCAGTGGGAAGGGACCTCGGCGGGCATCATCGACGGCTTGGCCATGATCCCGGCCACCTGCTTATCGCCCACGCCAACCTGGGTGTATTCGCCCCCCGCGGCAGCGTTCGCGGAGGTCTCCAGCTGCCAGCCAAAGACGGCGCCGTAGAAGTGCTTGGCGGCGTCTACGTCCGTCGTCAGCAGCTCATGCCAGCAGGCAGCGCCGATCTGGTCGCGCGCCCCGGCGCCCTTGTGGAGCCCTGGCTGCCAGATCCCGAAGGCCGCACCCGTGGGATCCATGAAGATGGCCATCCGCCCCATGGGGCCGACGTCCATGGGCGCAAAGAGGACTTGCCCGCCGTGTTCGGTCACCAGCGCCGCGATCGCGTCCGCGTTGTCGACGTTGAAGTAAACCGTCCAATGCGGCGGGCTGGGATCGGTGTCCATCTGAGGGGAGATTCCGGCGACAGTCTTGCCCGCCAGCTCGCAGTTCCGGTAGCCACCCATCTGGGGATCGCCATCCGGACATTGCCAGCCCAAAAGAGCCGAGTAGAACTCCGCCGCCTTCGCGGCATCCGGTGAGCTCTGGTCCTGCCAGGTCGGCTCGCCATGCACATAGCTTGTCATCTGGGTGCTTCCTCCAGAGTTGGTGCGGCCAAAGGGGATGCGGGAAAGGGGAGAGCAAGGTTAGGCGAGCCGCGGTCCTGGGTCAATTGCCCTGCTATGAAAATACGCTGAACTCCAGCCGCGGTTTCATGATCCGGCGGGTGTGCTTGACGCCCATGCGCGACTCACTTGACAGGGTAGATGCCCAGGTCGACACTTCTAACTGGAAGGCTCGACGACCCCGGCCAATGCACCCCGCCGCACGGTATCGCCTCCGCGATCGCCCCGTAGATTCGCGCCAGAGCCGCCGCGTCGGGGGCGATGAAGGCGTCAGACGGCCGGGTCGCCATCTCCGACAGCAGCGCGGCGTCGAGGTCGTCGCCGAAGCCGATGGTGAAGACACGGGCGCCGGTGGCTTTGAGTGCGGCGGCGGCGGCGAGCACCGTGTCCTCCTGGCGGCCGCCGCCTTGGGGCGTCGGGACGCGGTTGGGGCGGCCGTCGGTGAGCAGGATGACGGCCGGGATGCGGTCGGGCGATGAGGCTTGGCCGGCCAGCGCCTGCCGCGCGGCGTCGAGGCCAAGGTCAAGGCGGGTGCCCTCGTGGTGCGCCATCGCCCCGAGCGCGGCGGTGACGGCGCCCAGATCGCCCGTCAGCGGCGCGGCGATGACGGCGCCGTTGTCGAAGGCGACCAGCGCGGCGCGGTCCTTGGCCGGGTCGAGCTGCGCCAGGAAAGCCGCGATGGCGACCCGTGCCGCGTCGATCTTGCGCACACCGTCGCGGGTCGAGGCGAGCATGCTGGTGGAGGTGTCGACGACGAGGATCACATCGACCCGCTTGCGGTCAGCGACGCAACGCTCGTCGATGAGGATGGACAGGTAGATGCGATAGACCGATGGGGTAGGCGTGAGCGTCGGGGTCCCCGTATCGGTGGCCGTGGGCGAGTCGGTGACGGTGGGCGTCGTCGTGGTCGTCGGTGACGCGGTCGGGCTGGGCGTCGTCGTCGGCGTCAGCGTTTGTGTTGGCGTCGCCGTCGGAATGGTGGCGGTCGGCAGCGGGGTGGCCGAGGGCACGGGCGTGCGCGTCGGGGGGCGGGTGATGATTCGGGCTGTGGAGAAGGTCACGTGCTCCCACTGCGCCACACGCGCAAGGTGCGCCAGGATGAAGGCGCTTGAAGCCGTGTCCCAGCGCGCGTCCCATAGCTGCCCGTTCTCCTCGGCGATGACCATGTCGCCGACCTTGTCCGTCCACTGCTCCGGCCCGGCCGTCACGATCCGCCTACCCTGGAAGTCCACCCCGTAGAACGAGGCATCGGGCGGGACGATGTCCAGGTCCTCGACCGTCAGGCCCAGAGCGTAGGAGGTCATCGTCCCATCGGCCGCGATGGCGTACATCCGCCCCTGCTCCTCCGCCCCGACCAGGATCTTGCCCGCCCAGGGGCCATAGCGATCCACATCGTCCGGCACCGTCGTCAACCCCTCCAGATGCGCGCCCAGGTTGGCCACCCGCGTTTGGGTCCCGTCATTCCTGACCCGCCAGACGCCGCCGGTGGTCGTGACCACAATCAGGTCGCCGCCGAAGACGCAGTAGCGGTCCTGGAACAGGCTGCCGCGCAAGAGGCCGGACTCGCCGCGAAGCCGCACCCAGGCCCGCTGCACCTTGGCGCCGTCCGGGCTGATCCGAGCGATGACGCCCGGGTCGCCCGTTCCCGTGAACAGCTCACCGGGCGTGAAGCCGGCCTGGCAGTCGCTCTCCCAGATCGAGCCGATCTTGACCTCTTCGCTGAAGCCATTGAGGTTGCTGAAGCGCTGGTGGCGCCCCGTCGGCAGTACCAGCTCAAAATTGCGCGGTCGCCCGTCGGGATAGTTCACCGAGACCACCACGCCCTGCGACGGCGCGTGATGGTCGATCCCGATGGGATTGTTGAAGTTGGTGGCCACGGTGAGGAGTTGGATGGGCCGAGCGGTCTGCGCCAGTGGGGCCGCAAGGGCAGGGCCGCCGCTGGCGCGGATCCCAACGATCAGCACGAGCGCAAGGAGCAGCGCGATGCCGCCGGCCGCCTGCGCATCGGTTGGAAATCCATTCGCGGTCCTACCTGCGTCCATGCCCCAGCCTCCCACGCCGATCGTACCACAGGATCGGGCCGCCGGCCGCCAAGCTTCTTGTCTCAAAGAGCGAACCGCCAACCTGCTAAGTCAATCCGGCATTCTGGGACTTACAGCGCGGCAGGGCAAATTGGCGCTGGGGCGCGAGCGGCCCATGTCGTCCGATGAACGGCTACCGGAGCTCGCCCCGCGTTTGCGACCGTTGCCCCCGCCAGCTTCAGGTGCGCATTGTCAGCCTGTTGACGTGTGGGCGGGCGCAGGCTATCCTGCGGCGTGGCCGCTGGCTGATTGGCGGCGGATGGGCTTGGGTCGGGCTCGTGCCCGTTTGCCCGCGGCTCACTGTAACGGCTGGAGTGGCCGTCCAACGGGAGGTTCTGATGCAAGCACGACGACGGTTGCTGTTCATGGTCATTCTGTTCCTGGGTACCGTTTTCAGCACCGTGCTGAGCCTGGCCGGGCCGGGCCCCGTGCTTGCCCAGCGCCCCACCGCCACCCGCCAGACCCCCGGCGGCCGGCCCACACCCGAGGGCCGTCACGCGAGCGAATGCATTTCCGAGCTCACGTCCACGCTCTCGGCCTCTACCACGCGCTTGTGCGATCCCGTGACGGCCACCGTCCGTCTGGCGCCCAGTTGCCCGTTCTGCGCGGGCGGAATCAGCATCGTGTTCGTGATGCCGGAGCGCGCCGAGGGCAACTTGTGGGCCCGGGGGGCGACCCGGGGCATGCTGACCAGCCTGAAAAACTACCGCCGGGACTACTTCAAGAACACGCGGCGCGATTTCATCACCCAGGTCGGTGTCGTGCGCTACACCCCGACCCGCGCGGAAGTCCTGTTGGGCATGACCACGAACCTGGATCGTGGCGAGAGCGCGGTGGCCCAGATGCAGGCGGGCACGCAGGCCGGCGGCGCCTATGAGGATGCCGCCGACGCTGCCGTATCGCTCCTGGAGAACGCCGAGAGAACCGACGGTACCGCCGGCTACCGGGCCTGCATGGAGATCGTGGTCTACTACGTCGACTTCACGGGCGTTGCCGACAAGAAAGCCGCCTTGATCCAGATGGGCCAGGCCAAGGTCAAGATCGAATCCCGCGCGAACTACTTCTACGCCGCCTGCGTGGCCGCCAACACCATCGGCGGCATCATGGGCGGCTGTGACCAGACCTTCTTCATTCAGCGGAACGATCGTTACTTCGGCTTCCCGAACGGCGCGCCCGGGAAATTCGCCGCGGTCCTGGAGGGCGACATCCGCCAGGAGGAGGACAGGAAGACACCCCCGCTGGTGCAGGCGTTGGAGCTTACGCAGCATTTGCCGGTCGGCCTGTCCTATCTTCCCGGCTCAGGCGTGCCGCCCCCGAGCAAGGTCGTCACCACCACCGGCGGCGAGACCGAGCTCACCTGGAAGTGGAGCCCTGTGACCAAGCTGCAACCGGAAACCGTCACCTACCGCATCCAGCCGCTTGACGAGGGCGCCTGGGCCGTCACCGGCGGCATGCGGCTCGACGACGTGCAGGGCAAGAGCCGCGACGTCATCATGGCCACCCAGGCGCTCACGGTCTCGGATCGCTGCCTGCCACCCACCCCGACGCCGACCAACACAGCGACGTCCACCAACACGCCCGAGCCCACCCCGACGGCTCTGCCGCCGACGGCCACCCCGACGGCAACCTCGACCGCCACATCCACCGCCACCCCCACCGTGACGCCGACACGGGTGCCCGTTCCGGTGTACCTGCCGATCATGCTCTTCGAGCGCTGCCTGCCCGAGCTGCGACGGGTGGATCTGTTGCTGGCCATCGACGCCTCGACCTCGATGGCGGAGTTGGCCGGCGACGGCCAGACCAAGATCGCGGCCGCACGGACCGCGGCGGCGGCGCTGCTCGCTGCACTGCCCTTGGAAGCCGGCAGCCAGGCCGCGGTGCTGACCTTCAACAGCGCGGCGACCCTCGACCAGCCGCTCACCGGGGACCGTGCGGCGCTGCAGCAGGCGCTGGACAGCTTCCAGCTCTCCCGCCAGACCTGCCTGGTCTGCGCTGTGCAGGCCGCGGACGCCGAGCTCAGCGGGCCGCGGCATCGGAGCGGCGCACTCCAGGTCATGGTGCTGCTGACCGACGGGCGCTCGAACCCGCAGCCGGTGGCGGAGGCCATCGCCGCGGCGATGGCGGCCAAAGAGCATGGTGTGGTGATCTTCACCGTCGGTCTCGGCGACGACCTGGACGTGGAAGCGCTCGGGGCGATGGCCAGCCAGCCGGACTATTTCCGCACCGCCGCCAGCGCCACGGACCTGGCCGCCATCTACCGCGACATCGCCGGGCTGCTGCCCTGCCCAGCGGATGCGTTCTGGGGCAACCGCGCCCTCACCCAACCGCGACCGGTCCCGCTGCGGCGGGCGCCGGCGCGGGCTTGGCGCGAGCCGTCAGGCTGAGGTTGACGAGTGAGGACGAGGACCCATCTCGTACCGCCAGGCCCGGTCGGCCAGCTGGCGGCGGACAATTTGCATGACGAGGGCGCTGCATCCGGACAATCTGCCCTGACAAGGCGGAAGTGCTCACTGAGGTGGACTTGGATCGCGACTTCAGACCACGCTGACCCGTGTGGCGTGGCTGTTAGGCCTGCGCAGACCCCCGGGATCTCATGTCGGCCCCCCGGTCAGCCGGCTTGGCCTCCCCCGATTGGTGGAGCCGAAGACAGCCTGGCCGGGGGGCGCGACCGAAGTCGCCGTCATGTAAGCTGATAGCATGACCCAAGTGCAGCTGTTCCGTCGCCGAGCTTGAGTGGCGGAAGCATGTCTGGGCGTGCCGAAGCGAGATTGAAGGAATGCAGATCATGAACGACGACACCATTGCCGGCAAGTGGAAGCAGATGCGAGGCCAGGTGAAGGAATGGTGGGGCAAGCTCACCGACGACGAGCTGGACCAGGCGGCGGGAAAGTCCGAGCAGATGATCGGCCTGATCCAGGAGAAGTACGGCTACACCCGCGAGCGCGCGCAGGACGAGTACAACCTTCGCCGCAAGGCGGTCGAGGCCTACAAGGAAAGCATGAGCAACTGATCGGGGCGGGCTACAGCCCGAACCGTAGGTCCCGCGCGCCATTGGTCTACCGAGGGCGCGCGGGGTTGACTGCTTGAAACCCGCGGCCGGCTGGCCGCGGGCAAGGGTCACCTGCTTCTCGGAGCAGGGCCAGCGACAGGAGACAGGTACCTTGAACAGCAATGAACAGAACGGCAACACGGCAGAGGGTCATTCGGGCGGCTTCACAATAGGGCTGATATTGGGGGCCATGGCCGGCGCCGGGGCGATGCTGCTCTACGCGCCTCAGTCCGGTAAGAAGACCCGCTACAAGCTCCAGCGAACACGCGATGCCTTTCGCCACCAAGCGATCGATGCGGGCGAAGCGGTGGAAGACATGGTAGCCAAGGCTGGCGGCAAGGCCCGCGACGCGGCGGAAGAGATTCAGGTCCGCGGCGGCGAGATGCTGGACAACGGCAAGGCGCGTATCAACGCTGCCGTAGACGCTGGCAAGGCTGCCGTCCACCGCGCCCAGGCGTGATCGCCTCGCCCTGGATACGAACCGCCTCATCGAGATGGTGGATGGCAGACGGGAATCGGACAGGAATCGATGACAGCGGCGACGCCATGACGAGGCCACCCGTCGCAAGGGTGAGGCCTGCATCGGCTACCGGTTGGCGGCCTTGGCCAACCAGGCCGACCGGAGCTACGGCGTGGTGATCAACCCGGACAAGGCGGCTGCGCTGAGCTTTGGCGCGGGGATAAGCTGGTGGTGGCGGAGAGGTGAGGGGCGTTTGCCCGGGCAAACTGTATTGGGGTCATCGCTGAAATCGATGTCACCTATGTCCACCACCCCTCACGGGCCAGCTCCGCCAACGGCATCGCCTCCACCCGGTCGGCCAAGGGATAGCGCTGCGGGCCGGGATAGACGACGAGCAGGTGATCCAGCGCCAGATCCTTCAACGCGACGCGCATGGATGGGGTCAGTCGCGGCGCATCGACATGCTTGCACTCGATCCCAAGGCGGGCACCGTCCTTGAGCATGAGGAGGTCGAGCTCGGCGCCGCCGTGGGTGGCCCAGAAGTAGGCCTCGTCCGGTTGCACCGAGCTCAGGGCTTGCTCGATCACATAGCCTTCCCAGGACGCGCCGCTGCGCGGGTGCTCGGCCAGATCTTTGGGCGTCCGGATGCCGAGAAGGGCGTGCAGCAGGCCGGTGTCCCTCAGGTAGACCTTGGGCGACTTCACTTGCCGCTTCAAGAGGTTGCCATGCCAGGGTTGGAGCTGACGCGCCATGAAGACGCCGTCCAAGACATCGAGGTACCGGCGGACGGTGGTCTCGCCGATGGCGAGCGAGCGGGCCGGCTCGGCGGCATTCCAGATTGGCCATGGTAATGCGCGAGCATGGCCCAGAAGCGACGAAGCACTTCGGTGGTGGTGTTGATGCCCATCATCGGCAGGTCGCGCTCCAGGAAGGTCTGGATGAAGGCCCGGCGCCAAGCAAAGCTGTCGGCAGTGGTGGCAGCCGTGAAAGAGGGCGGCAGGCCGCCGCGCAGCCAATGCTCGTGATGCATCGCGGCGCCGACCTCGACCAGGCTGAATCCGCTCATCGCCACGGTCTCCAGGCGGCCGGCCAGTGATTCGGAGGGCTGGCGCAGGAAGCCCGGCGCGGCGCTACCCAGGATGAGGAAGCGGGCCGGCAGCGGGTCCCGATCGGCCAGGACGCGCAGGATGGGGAACAGATCGACCCGGTGATGGACCTCGTCAATGACCACGAGGCCCCGCAGATCCCGCAATGCGGTCATCGGCTCGTCCAGCCGCGCCAGGCTGAGCGGGTCCTCGAGGTCGAAGTAGTTGAGGGAGTCCGGCGCCACCAGCTGCCGGGCCATGGTCGTCTTGCCGCACTGCCGCGGCCCCACCAGGGCGACCACCCGGCTGCGGGAAAGGGCTTGTTCGAGGCGGGCGCGGACAGCAGGGCGATCGATCACAGGGGGATAGTAGCCTTGAAATTCCTTCGTGACAAGGGGGAATTTCAAGGGTTACGGGCGGACAAGCCGGCTGCCTCCGGACCTCGTGAGCGCGTTGGCAAGGGGCGATGGCCAGGGAGACCATCGCCGTCGGCGCCTCGCGCACGCTTACGGCCACCCGATAGAAGATACTGTCTTCGGTGTAAACTATGTCCGATGAAGCGTCCGTTGATGAACTCCAGCCGCCTTGCTAGATTGTATCTCAGCATCTCGATCGGCTTGGCTCTTGTGGCCAGCGCGTGCCGATCCACGCCGACGGCGCTGCAGCGCCTTACGCCAGCGCCAATGACCTCCGAGTGGACGGTGGCCACGGACGAAGCCTATCCGCAGGCAGATGCAAGCGCTATCGGGCGGGCGACGCTGGTCCCGTCCGGCGAAATGCCGCGCCCGACGCTGCGCCTTACACCGTGGCCCCGGCTCACGGCGCTGCCCACGGTGGCGGGCGGCACGCCGATACGGTTCGAGCTGCTCGACAGGTCCGGCGGCCAGAGCGGCGGGGTCGGCCTGGACGGCCGATTAGCATATCTCATCGTGGGCGGACGGATCGAGGTCATCGACGCGGCCGATCCGCGTCGGCTGGCCAGGTTCGGCCGCACGCCGCCGCTCCGGCATGCCCCGAAACTGAGCAGCGATGTCGTGGCGCATGGCGGCATCGTCGCGGCTTCCACGGGCGACGGCGTGGTGATCGTGGACGCCCGTGATCCGCGCTCTCCCGTCGAAGCCGGATGGATCCCGTTAGAGGGAGAGGTGATGCGGCTTGTAGGCAACGATCGAATGGTCGCCGCCTTCGTGTCCCTGGATTTCATGGGCCCGTCCGGCGTCCAGATACTCGATGTCTCGGACCCGATTCGCCCGCGGCTAGGCGGCTTCGTCGAGCTGATCGGACGGGGCAGCGCCCTGTCGCTGCAGGATGATGTGCTTTGGGCGCTGACCGGTGCGTCGTGGGAAGGCGCCACACTCAGAGGCCGGATTGCGAGCGAGATGGGGTCCCGTAACGGCCTCGTGGATGTCGCGACCTCCGGCCTGCGCCGGATCGACGTATCCGACCTGGATCACCCAATCGAGATTCCGATTGCCGACATCGAGCCCGTGCAGCCACGCGACGATTTCCTGGCACTCGCGGTCGACGGCGAACGCCTGTATGCCTTCGAACAGATCAACGTCGGCGACGGCGGCGGAGTCCCATGGGTCCGCGTCGCTCAGGTGCGCTCCGATTCGCCCGATATCGACATCTTGGGCGAGTGGCGCGAGAGCGACTCGCAGAGAGTGACGTCAACCTACCGGTTCTCCGCCCAGCTGGCGGGCCGACATCTTGTGATCAGCCACGAGCGGGGGGTGAAAGTCTTCGACGTGTCCGATCCGCGTCACCCGGCGGACCTGCCGGAGCTAAACGCGGCCCTGGCGCAATTGCCGTGCCGCCTCAACGCTTTACCCGCCGGTTCCGGCGATCAGATCTGGCTCCCCTGCGCCGACGGCCCGCGGATCGTCGACGTCGGCGAGAACGCGACCGAGATCGAGCTTGGTCGCTACGCGCCGCCCGAGCCCCCCACCTTGCGGACGCGATCGGCCCGGGCGATGCCCGCCCTCTTCGCGGGGGACATGCTTTGGACGGCGGACGATGGACCCACGGCCGGGGTCGACGACCGGCCCGGGCCCTCCGTGCTTGAGGGGTGGCGCGTCCCCGCCTTCGGCGAGCCCGTGCTTGCTGGCACGTGGTCTGCCCGCTGGGCGGTCGATGCCCTGGCATCGGATGGTGGGTACCTGTACGCCATTGGCAACGATTGGGGCGATGTGAGCATCGTCGATGTCCATGATCCAGATCGACCCGTCGAGCTGGCCCATCTGGAGCGAAGCCGCGCTCGGCAGGATCGCTGCGCCCAGTTCGAAGCCATGATGTACTGTGGTCCCAAGAGTGCGTCGAGCGCGGTCGTCGTTGGCGGCACGTTGCTGATCGGGTACCTCAGCGGCAGCGAGGACGGAAGCCTGGAGATGATCGACGTCCAGGATCCGCGCCATCCGGTTGAAGCCGGCTGGTTCAAACTGTGGGACACCGGCGACCTGGCGGCTGGAATCGATATCGCGTGGGCCCTTAACTGGCGTGATCCATGGGCTAGTCTCAGTGCGATCGACCTGCGCCAAGTCGCTCAGGGTGGGCCGATGGTGCAGGAAGTGGAAGGACTATCGCAAACGCCCGGCGGCTGCATGGCGGCTATGGGCCATCGAGCATTCGTCGCACAGCTTCTGGCGAGTAGCGGTGGTCCAAGTGCCCAAGTCGGCGCCAATGGAGCAACGCTCGCCATCCGTTCGTTGGCGGCCGACCCTGACGGATCCGTGCGGGTCACCGACGCCATCACGCTGTCCCAGCAGGCACATCGGGAATACGCCTTCCCGAGCTGTGTCGCCGCGGTGGATGACGACCTGATGGTGCTGCACATCATCAGCGGCGTACAGGACTATCCGGGCCAACTCCACGCCATCGACGTTTCGAACCCGGATCGGCTGGTCGTGCGCGGCGCCTATCGTGGCGAAGAGTGGCCAATACCTTTTGCCATTCGCGGTCACACGCTCTACGAGCTGTCGGACGCCGGGCTGTCACGATGGTCGATCGGTCCTTAGACACGCTCGTTTGGAAACGAGCCGACCGGAATCTGTTCCGTGAGGACATGGGTGCCCGACCCACACGACATCCTACGGTATAATGTGGTCCATGTACGATCTTCAGCGCATAACCGTCGATCCGGCCGTCATGGGCGGCAAACCGTGCATTCGGGGCTTGCGGGTCACGGTGGGAACGGTTGTCGGGCTTGTGGCCTCTGGTTACGATGTCGACCGTATCCTCCGGCTGTATCCGTATCTCGAGGCCGACGACATCCGCGAGGCCCTGGCCTACGCCGCGTGGCGCGCTGAGGAGTTCGAAGTCCCCCTCCATGCGGCATGAGACTGCTCATCGACATGAACTTGTCGCCGGACTGGGTGCCGGTGCTCGTCGATAGCGGGCATGCGGCAGTCCATTGGTCGTCGGTTGGCAATCCCCGTGCCCTGGACACCACCATCATGGACTGGGCGCGTGAGCACGACTGGGTCGTGTTCACGCACGATCTGGACTTCGGTGCCATCTTGGCGGCCACGAAGGCCAATGGCCCCAGCGTCATCCAACTGCGGGCCCAGGATGTCACACCCAAGGTGATGCTCGCCATCATCGTGTCGGCCCTTGAACGATACGGCCACCACTTGACCGAAGGCGCCCTCATGACGGTCGAACCGCACCGTACCCGTGTGCGCATTCTGCCGCTCGCTTAGGATCTGATCTTCCCCCGGATCCCGCAACTGAGCGCGCCGGATGGGGCGGCGAGGGTGGCGATGCGTGGTGAGGGATGTTTGTGAGGGTCAGGACGGGAGTGTAGACTGCGTCGGCTGTGATTGAACTTCCTGTTCCCCCGTGCTTTCAAGGGCCTCGGCGGCATAGCGCGCCGCTCGGGGCCTTCATCGTTCTTGCTCTGGTGAGCCTCGTGGCGGCTTGCGGACCAGCTCGGCGCCCGGCCCCTGGCCCGATGGTTGGGCCGCAGGCCTACCCCGGGCCGGACGGCACGGACGAGGCCTACGTCGCGCCGGAGGTCCGCACCGCCCAGCCCACCCCATGGCCGACCGCCGAGCCAGCCTCGACTCGGCCGAGCCCGACTCGCACCCCGACCCGGCTCGACAGGCCGAGCGCCACGCCCACGCCCTACGAGCTGCCCAGCAGCCCGCTGCTGTTGGAGAGCGCGGGCGGCACGATCTTCGCCAGCGTCCTGCGCGGCTCGGCGGCCGAGCTGCGGGTCTTTGGCAGTGCCGACGGCGGGCTCCTGGCCAGCATGCTCCTTGGGCCGGATGAGGTCCTTTTGGGCCTGGACGACGCGGGCGGGCGGCTGTTCGTCTGGTCGGAGCGCGGGGGTCTGCGGGTTCTGGCAAGCGCCGACCGGCGGGAGCTGGACAGGATGCCGCTGGCGGCGATGCAGCCGACCTCGTACGGCCGGCATTACGACAGCCTGATCTACAACCCCTTAGATGGCTCGGACCGCGGAAGCCGCCCGATCCTGCGCCTGCCAGCCGGCGAGCTCGTCGTCGTCGAGGGTACCGTGCTCCAAGCTTATCGGCCCGACCAAGGGCGCGCGGTCGCGGTTTGGTCCCTGGATCTGGGCGACCGAGTCAAGGGCCTGTATGCCCTGACCGTGACGCAGGACGGGTCCATGCTCTACGTACAGCGGCGCTCGGGTCACATCATGGAACCCGATCCGGAGCCGCCAGCCGAGATCATCGTCCTGGCTCTGCCGTCCGGCCGCGAGATGGGCCGAGTTCTGGGTGGGGGCAGCCTATGGGCCATGGAACGAGGCCGCCATGTCCTGGCCTATGACTGGACTGACAAGCATCCCGTGCCGTACATCTTGATCCTGTCCGGCGGGCGGGAGACACGGCGTGTCGCGGGATTCGATCTTGACCTTGGCCCGTTGGACACACGCCGCGACCGACTGGTCGCCACGTGGCCCAGTTCGAGGGCCGATGTCAGCTTCCTGGCCATGCTGGACCCCGACACGCTGGACATCCTCCAGCTGAGGCCATGGACCGCGGCCAGGTCGCCCGAGCTGTACGATCCGGTCAACGACCTTCTCTTCAGCTGGGCTCCGGACCTGCGGCGCCTCGAGGTCTCCCCGGCAGCAGGCCTGGAACCGCCCGGCGCCGCGGTGCCGGCCGAGCCTCTGGACCCGGCCGAGGTCGAGCTGATCCGCTTCCCGGTAACGAGCGCGGGTCAGGTGGACCCCGGATTCAGGCTGGGGCGACTGCGGCGGATGGCCACGCCGACGCCGGCCGTCTATCCGCCCGGATTGGACCTCGCGGCCGAAGCGGTCAGCCGCGACGGCGGCCTTACCTGGACAAGCGAGGTGCCGGAGAGCCTGGGGTTCTGGCCGGCCTCGATGCTCGCGTCGGCCGAGTTCACCCGCGACAAGACGCTGTATGCGCAGCTCGACGGACTTGGCGTCTTGCGCAGCCGCGACGCTGGCCGCAGCTGGCAGCCGGCCAGCATGGGCCTTGGCGCCAGGTCGCTTGGCGGGCCTTGGCGCCAGGTCGCTTCGCGCCCTGCACCTGGCGCCCCAGACCACCGGCGAGCTCTTCGCCGAGGCGGCCTACGGTGACGCGCACCCGGATCACCCCATCCTCTGGCGTTCGCGCGATGGCGGCCAATCTTGGTCGCCGCTGGGCGCCTACCGCAGCCTGTCCTTCGCGCCCGACTATGCGCGCAGTCGGATGATCCTGGGCTTCCAGGAGGGCCGCGCCTTCGTTTCGCGCGATGGCGGTGACAGCTGGCAGCGCCGAGGTCGTCTGCCGGGCATCGAGGGCTATCCCGGCACCGTAGGCAGCTCGTTCGTGATTCCGATGCGAGGCCGGGCGGAGCCGCTCTACCTGGCCATCGCCACGACGGACAGCATGATCGGCGGCGGTATCCACTGGCCCGAGAGCGGGACCCGGCTCTTCAGCTCCGGTGACGGCGGCGTGACCTGGGACCTGGCCTGGCTACCGGACCAGAATGTCGAGATCAACGATCGCGTCTACGGCTGGGAAGGGCGCCTCATCGGCCCGGTTCCGGATGCGTACAGCCCCGGAACCGAGCACTGGTTCCTGATCGTGTCTGACCAGGTCACGCTCAGTCAGGTCATCCACCCGCCGGAGTTCTATGCTGGCGAGAGTGAGATTGGCTTTGGCTTGACCCATTGGAGCGAGCTCAGCACGAAAGACTCACTTATGCTGATCGGCGTCGCCGGGCCCGGTCGGCTGCTGGGTTTCGACTGGGCGCGCCATGCGATCTTCGAGCGTTCGGTGGAGGAGCTTAAAGCTCGCCCATGAGGCCGGAAGGTCAAGCCCCTACGCACCGCGCGGTCTGGCGGCAGGTCGATGGTCAGATGGCGGCGGACAATTTGCATGATGAGGGCATTCTATCCGGATAATCTGCCCTGGCAGGGCAGAAATGCGCGCTGAGGTGGAGCGACTTCGACATGCCTGCGGGAAACCATCGACCAGTCGATCCCTAGGGTCAACCCGCCGATGAAGACGCTTGCGATCATCGCCGCCAATGCCTATAGTATCGAGCGAACCACCACCGTCGATGCGTAGCTTGGGAGCACCCCGATGACGCGACCTGAGAAGCTCGCCATCTCGGCAAAATCCGAAGTCGGCTATGAGCCGGCCTGGGACATCGCCCGCCTCTTCCCGGCGCAGGGCCGATGGACGGCAGTGGACTACCTTGCCCTCGATACGAATCGCCTCGTCGAGTTGGTGGATGGCCATGTGGAGGTCTTGGAGATGCCGACGCCGCTCCATCAGGCGGTTCTCTTGCGCCTGTACGATCTCCTGCGTGCCTTCGTGCTTCCCCGCGGTCTGGGCGCGATCCTGCTGGCACCGATGCCCATGAAGCTGCCCGATGGGAACTTTCGCGAACCTGACCTGCTGTTCATGTTCGCGGATCATGCGGATCGCCGTAAGCCGCAGTACTGGGAAGGCGCCGATCTGGTCATGGAGGTGCTCAGCGCCGACCGGCAACATGACCTGGTGACCAAGCGCGCCGAGTACGCCCAGGCGGGCATCCCCGAGTACTGGCTCGTCGATCCGGCGGAGGGTCGCATCACCGTGCTGGTGCTGGAGGGCGACGGCTACAGCGAACGGGGCACCGCACAGGCCGGGGGAACGGTGGCGTCGCGGCTGCTGCCGGGGTTTACAGTGGTCGTGGAGGGCGTGTTCGGGGACGCGTAGCCCCATCCGGCCAAGGAGACCGCCTACGGCCCGCCCACTTGCGGCAGGAACAGGTATCGCATCTCGGTGGTCAACATGCCCTCCGGCGTGCCCGCCCCAAAGCTCCACAGCCCCGTCTTGTCGCCCGCCAGGTGAACTCTGTTGCCTGCGGCGGCAAGGAACCCACCGGTGGGCATCCAGTCTTCGGTAGGACCGGCGAGCAGGTCGATGAAGCTGTTGATGAACCGGACATCGATCCACCGCGGCGCATCCGGGTCGCTGGCGTCAATGGTCTGGACGTTGCTGTAGTTGCCGAGGTACACCACCGGGCTGCGGGCCGCGACGTCACTGGGGGCGCCGAAGGGGAAGCGATTGTCCTCACGCAGGTCCAGCCGGCCGCGAAGGCGCGGCGCGGCCGGGTCCGAGCTGTCGACGACCACCAGCGCACCGCCCATCAGCATGTAGATCCGGCCCGATTGCGCGGCGATCTTGTAGGCGGACCCTGCTAGTGGTAGCGTGCCGACCTGCGCCGGATGGGCGGGATCGCGCAGATCATAGAGGGTCAGGGAGGGTGGGTCCGCGACCGCGGCGACCAGCAGGTCGCCCCCCACAGCCAGGTCGTTCAAGGTGCCTGGGACCGTGACTGTCTCCACGGGACTGGTCGGGTCCCGGGCGTCGATGACCCGCAGGAAGCCCTCAGGTCCTTTCTTGTCCCCCTCGGCGACATAGGCGACGCCGCGTCGGACGGCGACCGCCTTCCCCAGCGCGCGAGGTGGCACGAGGGCGGTCCGGCGGGGGGCGCGCGGATTTCGCGCGTCGACGACGAGGAGGCCCTTGTCGCGTATGACGGCGTAGGCCATGCCGTCTTCCAGGGCCAGGTCCTCCGCCAGGTAGCCTTCCGGCAGAGACAAGCGACCCAGGCTTGCCGGCTGACCGGCTCCGGCCGCCCCGCGCCGTGGCGACCGCGGGTCGATGAAGCGCAGCTCGGCGGCCCATCCGTCGGTCAAGCTCTGGACCACCAGATCGGGCTCGGCGGCCACCGGCCCCTGCACCATGGACTCGGACGCCAGCACGCCGGCCTCCACGGGCTGGTCGGGATCGGCCAGGTCGACGATGCTCAGGCCCTGATGCGCGTAGCCGAGGACGGCGAAGCCGTCGCCGACAGCCAGACCGCTGGCCTCGCCCTCGCCACCGCGCTGCGAGACGATGCGTGGCGCCTTCGGCCGGCTGACGTCGATGGTCCAGAGGACATGCGAGGATTGGAAGGGGATGAAGCTGTCCACGGCGGTCAGGAAGTACAGTCGGCCATCCTGCCACTGGAGGTTGGCCGACTCCCGGCAGCTCATCCTGTCGCCCCGGCCGGGCACGGGCGTGGGGCTGCCGTCCGGCGGGGCGGGCGGATCTACCAGCGGCAGGATCGGGCCGATCTGCCGCGGCAGGGCCGGATCGGCCAGGTCGAAGACGGCCAGCCCGGCGCAGCCGATGACGAAGGCCTGCTGGCCCACGAGCACCAGGTCCATCGCTCCGCCGATGGCGGGCAGTTCGGCCAGGGGCCGCGGGCTCGCCGGTGTCGAGAGGTCCAGCACGACCAGGCGCGCCGGATGGACCAGGATGTAGGCGAGGCCACCCCGAACGGCCATCCCCGCCACCGGCCCCGACGGCCGGTAGTCGCCTACCAGCCGCGGCTGCTCCGGCCTGGAGATGTCCACGACCCGCACATGCTGGCCATCCGCCTCGGTCTCGGCGACCAGCACATGGTCGTCGCCCGCCGCGGCCAGCTCGGTCACCACCGCGAGGCCGCGGTAGGGCGCGGTCGTGAAGCCGGGCAGCTCGAGCTGCCCGACGACCGACAGGTCGCGGAGCAGCACCAGCTGCAGCCGGCTGAAGTCCCCTACCAGCGACTCCCGGTCCCAATTCACCAGCCCCACCTGCAGCTTCCCCGCCTGACCCTGTTCCGGCGGCCCATCGATCTGGATGAGGCGGCTCAGGTTGCCCGGCAGGAGGCTGCTGTTGGCACCCACGAAGGGTCCGGAAGCTACCGCCCGCGGCGCGCGCGGATCGCTCAGGTCGTAGCGATACAGGCGGAAGTCGAAGCTCGCCAGGGCGAAGTTCCCATCGGCGATGGCCGCCCCCACATAGCCGCCGGTCCGGCTGGCGAGCGCCAGGCCGTCGGGCGCGGCAAGGGTCTCTTGGGTCAGGCCGGTCGGGCCGGTGGGACCCGAATGCTTCGACAAGCCGTCGGCCCCATCACGAGGCGGACCGGCGGCGCCCGACGACGATGCCCCGGGGAGCAGTCTGGCCAGGCACAGGCAAGCGAGGACGAGCGCCGCACCGATGCTTCGGTGCCGAAAGGGGACAGGGGCGCGGGTCATGGGGCCTCGCTTTCCACCACGGTCCAGCCGCCAGGCATGGCGAGCGGTACGCTATGCGTTGGCGAAATCAGGAGGATGGGTTCCCAATGCAGGTCGCGAAAGCCCTGCCCCGACCGCTCTACCCAACTCGCAGCCCGTACCCCCCCTTGCGATCCCGCCACCCATCCAGATGCTCCAGCTTCACCTTCTCGTGCAGCTGCAGGATGCCGTGCATCAGCGCTTCCGGGCGCGGGGGGCAGCCGGCGACGTAGACGTCTACCGGGATGATCTCGTCCACACCCTGTACCAGGGCGTAGTTGTTGAAGATGCCGCCGCAGCTGGCGCAGTCGCCCATGCTGATGACCCATTTGGGCTCCGGCATCTGGTCGTAGATGCGGCGGATGACCGGGGCCATCTTGCGGCTGAGCCGGCCGGCGACGATGATCAGGTCGCTCTGGCGGGGCGAGGCGCGCATCAGCTCCATGCCGAAGCGCGACATGTCCATGCGGCTCGTCTGGGTGTGCATCATCTCGATGGCGCAGCAGGCCAGGCCGAAGAGCGCCGGCCACATGCTCTGGGTGCGGGCCCAGTTGACCGCCATCTCCAGGGTGCCCACCAGCAGGCCGTTCTCGCCCGTCTTGCCTTCCGCCATCTGCTCCGGGGTCAGAAGCGGCAGCGGCTGGGTGATCGCCATCAGAACCTCATTCCCATTCCAGGGCGCGGGCGCGCCACACGTAGACGAAGCCCACCACCAGGACGCCCATGAAGACCGCCATGCTCCCCAGGGCCGCCAGTCCCATGCCCCCCTGAGCCACAGGGGCGCTCATGGCCTTGAATCGCGCGGCCCAGGGGAAGAGGTAGATCACCTCGATGTCGAAGAGGATGAAGAGCGTCGCGATCAGGTAGTAGCGCACCGGCACCCGGCGCCGTCCCGGACCGATGGGCGTCAGGCCGCTCTCGTAGGTGTCGTCCTTCACCGGCGACGGATTGCGCGGCCCCAGGATGAAGGTCATCCCCAGCACCAACAGGCCCAGGCCCAGGGCCAGGGCGAAGAGGACGAGGACGGGGAGGTAGACCTGGGCCATTGGATCGCTCTCGGCTACGGCCTCAGCCGCCGCCGCCCTCCTGGGCTGCCTTCTTCTTGGCGCGGTCCTCCAGGAACTTGCGGCGCGATTCTTCCTTCTGGCGCTTCAGCTCCTCCGGGTCCGGTCCGCCGGCTTCCAGCGCCTCCGCCGCCTGCGAGGCCTTGGCCTCGTCGCGCGCGGCGCGGGCCACCGCCTTGGCGCGCTCTTCCTCCGCCTCGCGGGCGTAGTCCGTGGGGTGGATGGCGGCATGGTAGGCCACCGGCTGCAGCAGTTCCTGCAGGTCGAAGACCCAGCTCTCGTGCCGCTCGTAGCTGCTGAACTCGTAGTTGTGGTCCATCTTGATGGCGTCGAAGGGGCAGTATTCGGCGCAGAAGCCGCAGCTCATGCAGATGGAGGCGTCGATGTAGAACTCAGAGGACACCGGCCGCGGCTTGCCGTCGTCGCCCTTGCCCTGCACGATCCAGATGCATTGCGGCGGGCAGACCTTGGCGCAGATGCCACAGGCCGTGCAGCGCACGCCGTCGAACTGCGCCCGCTCATGCTGCGGCTCTTCGTCGAAGACCAGGAAGGGGATGTAGCGGAAGCGCTCCGGCACCGGCAGCTTCTGCTCCGGGTACTGGCTGGTGATCAGGCCGCCGATATGGGTGGGCATGCCAGCGGGGATGCCGTCAGCGTGCGCCTCGGCGGGCGCCGCCAGGTTGCCCGCCGCGGACGGCTGCTGGATCATGCCCACCCGATAGGTGTCGAAGAAGCGCCGAAGGGTGATCTTCATGCCCCTGAGGGCGTTGAGTCCGAAGGCCATGGGAGGAATGCTCCTGGAGGATCTGCGGGCTAGCGGTCTACTTCACCCAGCACGATGTCGATGGAACCCAGGATGGCCACCACGTCCGCCACCTTGTGCCCCTTGCTCATCTCCGCCAGGGCGGTCAGGTTGACGAAGCAGGGGGAGCGGACGTGATAACGGTAGGGGTTGGACTCGCCGGTGGAGACCAGATAGAAGCCCAATTCGCCGCGCGGGTTCTCCACGCGGCCGTAATGCTGCCCGGCCGGCACACGGATCTGCCAGGCCTTCTTGCCGCCCATGATCGGGCCTTCGGGGATCTGGGCCAGGGCCTGCTTCAGGATCTTCAGGCTCTCCCGGATCTCGCCCAGACGCACCATGTAGCGGGCGAAGATGTCGCCCTCGGGGCGGGTGACCACGTCCCAGTCGAAGCGGTCGTAGATGCCGTAGGGTTCGGCGCGGCGCACGTCGTAGGGCACGCCGGAGGCGCGCAGGACAGGGCCGCTGGTGGAATAGCTGATGGCCATCTCCGGCGGCAGGATGCCCACACCCTGCATGCGCTCGCGCACGATCTCGTTGTTGGTCAGGTAGGAGTCCATCTCGTCGACGGCCTTCTCCAGCCGGTCGTAGACCAGGGTGCGGGCCATGGGCATGAACTCGGGCGGCAGGTCGTAGGCCACGCCGCCGAAGCGCATGTAGTTGCACATCAGGCGCGAGCCGGTGGTCATCTCGAAGAGATCCAGGATCAGCTCCCGCTCCTCGATGGCGTACATCATGGGGGTGAAGAAGGCGCCGATGTCGTTGAGCAGGAAGGTGATGCCCCACATGTGGCTCTGGACGCGGGTGAGCTCGGCCATGATCACGCGGATGTACTCCGCGCGCTCCGGCACCGCCACCTCCATCATCTTCTCGACGGTCAGGGCGTAGCCCCATTCGTTGCCCAGCTGCGCCAGGTAGTCCAGGCGGTCGGTGAAGGGCATGTTGCCCAGCCACAGGTTGCGCTCGCCGATCTTCTCGTGGTTGCGGTGCATGTAGCCCATGACCGGCTGCAGGTCCATGACCGTCTCGCCGTCCAGGGTCAGCCGCATCTGGAAGACGCCATGGGTGCTGGGATGCTGCGGGCCCATGTTCACGATGACGTGATCGCCCTGGATGTCGGGGTTGAGCTTCAGGGCCGCGGCGTCGATCACGGCGATGTTGTTGTCCGCGCGGCCCTCGTCGATGAGGCCCTCGGCGGCGTAGCCCGTGGGGTACTTGATGTTGTCGGCCCAGTTGGACAGCGTGTCTTCGCCGAAGAAGAACTCGCCGTTCGGCCAGCGGCTCTTCAAGGGCTTCTGGTCCTGTTCGTAATAGGCTTCGCGCCAGTCCTTGCGCATGGGATGCCCGGCGAAGCCCTCCCACATGAGGATGCGCCGCAGGTTGGGATGGCCGGCGAAACGCACGCCGTACATGTCCCAGACCTCGCGCTCCTGCAGGTCGGCGCCGGGGAAGATGCTGGTCAGGCTGGGGACGATGGGCCGGGCCTTGTCAGCGGCCACCTTCACCGTCACCTGGCCGCCGCCCTGCATGCTGCACAGGTGGTAGACGGTCTCGAAGCGGTCGGGCCAGTCCACGCAGGTGAGGTTGCTGAGGTAGTTCAGGTGGTGCTCGTCGCGCAGGAGGCGCACCAGGGCGGGCAGCTTGGCCGCCTCCACCACCAGGGCGCCGTCCTCGTCCATCGTGACGGCGTCACCCATCCGGGCCGCCGCCTTGGCGGCGATGTCCGCGGGCATGACGGGGGTCATCGCTTTCAGGTCGCTGGCGATCATCGTGGGCTCCTTGGCTCCCGTCACGCTTCGACGGGCGCGGCTTCGGCGGCCTCGGCCACTGGCTCGGGCGCCGCGGCGCCGCCGCGGATCTGCGGCAAGCGGCGCAGGTCGATGAGGTCGGCACCCAGGATGGGCACGGGGATCTCCTCGACCGCGCCGCGGCGGTACCAGCTGACATCCTTGATGCTCTGGCCGTCGATCTTGCGCTGCAGCATGATGAGGCCGTGCAACAGCGCCTGGGGCGTCGGCGGGCAGCCGGGGACGTACACATCCACGGGCACGTACTTGTCGATGCCCGACACGACGTTGTAGCCCTCCTTGAATGGCCCGCCGCCGGTGGCGCAGGCGCCCATGGACATGCAGTAGCGGGGCTCCGGCATCTGGTTCCAGAGGCGCACGATCTGCGGCACCATCTTCTTGGTCACGGTGCCGGACACGATCATGAGGTCGGCCTGGCGCGGCGAGGCCCGAAAGAGGCCGGCGCCGAAGCGGTCGATGTCGTAGCGCCCGGCGGCGGTGGAGATCATCTCGATGGCGCAGCAGGCCAGGCCGAAGCCGAGGGGCCAGATGCTGGAACGCCGGCCCCAGTTGTAGACCTGGTCCAGCATGCCCACCAGCCGGTCGAAGGTGGTGACCATGACGCCCTGTTCCACCTGCTGCTGGATGAAGTCAGCGTCGTTCTCGAAACGGGCAACGTAGCTCGACCAGGTTTCCATCACGTCGGGATCCAGGGTCGGGGTGCGGTACAAGGGCATCTTGCTGTCGGACATGGCCTTCACCCTGCTGGTTGGGGTCGCGGCTGTGGCGGTTCACGGCCGGCGGGGAACGCGCGTCGTCGTCGCCGGGGCGCAGCACCCATCCGAGCGGGCTGGACCGCGGTCGCGGGTATTATAGGCAAGGCGTTGGGGAGGTCAATGGATCTCGGGTCTTGGAAGTGCGCACGGGGGATGGCTGTTTGCCGTTTAGCGCGCGGCGTTATATCTTTGCATGATGATCAGATCGATTCGCGATCGAGAGACCGAGCTGGTCTTCGCCCGGCAGCGGTCCCGGCGCCTGCCGCCTGACATCCAACAGGTGGCATACCGCAACCTGCGCATGCTGAACAACGCTGGTGCGCTCGAGGATCTCCGCATACCGCCATCCAACCGGCTGGAGAAACTGAAAGGTGATCGATCCGGTAGGTACAGCGTGCGGATCAACGATCAATGGCGGATCTGCTTCGAATGGCGCGACGGCGACGCCCATCAGGTTGAAATCACAGACTACCACTAGTTACATAAGGATAGAGAGGTCTGCGACATGATAGAAGCATCGCTCCTCAAGCCCGTGCATCCGGGCGAAGTGCTTTCGGAGGAATTCCTGGTTCCCCTCGGGCTTAGCCAGAACCGTCTGGCCCTTGCGATCGGGGTCCATCCGCGGCGGATCAACGAGATCGTCCTGGAGAAGCGGGCCATCACCGCCGACACGGCGCTGCGGCTGGCGCGCTTCTTCGGAACCACGGCCAGATTCTGGCTGGGGTTGCAGGCCGACTACGACTTGGATGTCGCTTCCGACAAGCTGAGCGGACGGTTGGAGCAAGAAGTACGCACGCTGCAGTCGCTGGGACTGCCGGCGACAGTCAGTTGAAGCTCGACACGCTGGCGGTCTGGGTCGGATCGGCGCCTGCTGCCACGCTTGTGCCATGCGCCCCTTTCCCCTCCTGATCGCCCTCAGTCTGGCGGCCGCCGTGCCCGCGGTGGTTCCGGCCGCCACAGCTCGGCCCACCGCCACCGTCGTCCTGCACGTGGACGCCGGTCGCCCGGGGCGGGTCATCCGCCCCGAGATCTACGGCATGAACTTCGCCGACCCGGCCCTGGCGCGGGAGCTGGGCCTGACCGTCCGCCGCTGGGGCGGAAACGGCACCACGCGCTATCACTGGGAGGCGGATACCAGCAACCATGCCGCCGACTGGTTCTTCGAGACCCTGCCGGAGGACAACGCGGATCGCGGCCGGCTGCCGGAGGGCTCGGCGGCGGACCGCTTCATCTCCGACGGGCGGGCGGCGGGCATGGACACGGTGATGACCCTGCCGCTGATCGGCTGGGTGGCCCGGCCTGTAGGGCGCAGCTGCAGCTTCAGCGTGGCCAAGTACGGGCCGCAGGCGCGCACGGACCCCTGGTGGCCGGATTGCGGTGACGGGCATCGGCCCGACGGCAGCCGCATCACGGGCAACGACCCGCGCGACGCCAACGTGCCGGCGGACCCGGTCTTCGTCCGCCGCTGGTTGGACCATCTGGTGGCGCGCTTCGGCGCGGCCGAGGCGGGCGGGGTGCGCTACTACAACCTGGACAACGAACCGATGCTCTGGCACGAGACGCATCGCGACGTCTTCCCCACGGGCCTGGGCTACGACGGCCTGCTGGCGCGTACGCTTGACTACGCCCGGGTGGTCAAGGACGCCGACCCGGGCGCCCTCACCCTGGGTCCGGCGGAATGGGGCTGGACGGGCTACTTCTACTCCGCCCTGGACGCCGCGCCGGGCGGCGCCTGGTGGCAGGACCCCAAGGACCGCCGCGCCCACGGCGACGTCCCCCTGGCGGCCTGGTATCTGCGCCAGCTGAACGCGGCCGAGCGGCGCGAAGGGCGGCGCCTCCTGGACGTCTTCGACCTCCATTACTACCCGCAGGCGGAAGGGGTCACGCTCGCCGGCGCGGGCAACGCCGCTACCCGCGCCCGCCGACTGCGCAGCACGCGCTCGCTCTGGGACCCCAGCTACCGCGACGAGAGCTGGATCGACGAGCCCGTGCGCCTGATTCCGCGCATGCGCGATTGGGTGGCCGCGGAATATCCGGGCACGGGGCTGGCCATCGGGGAGTACAACTGGGGCGCCCTGGACGACCTGAACGGCGCCCTGGCCCAAGCCCTGGTGCTGGGCATCTTCGGCCGCGAGGGCGTGGACCTGGCCCTGCTCTGGGACCCGCCGGCAGCGGATGAACCTGGCGCCTTCGCCTTTCGCGTGTACCGCAACTATGACGGTCAGGGCGGGCGCTTTGGCGAGACGAGCCTGCCGGTGCAGGGCGCCACGGAGGAGGTCAGCCTCTTCGCCGCCCGCCGCGCGGCCGACGGGGCCATGACGGTGGTCCTGGTCAACGGGGCGACGGCGGCGCGCGAGGTCCAGCTGACGGTGGCTGGTCATGCGCCCGGCCCGGATGGCCCGAGCGCCGCCCGCGTCTTCCGCTATGACGCGGCGGACCTGCACGCCATCCGCCGCCAGCCGGACGTGGCTGTGGGATCGGCGATGGGACCGGGCGGGCAGGTGTTGCCGTCGCTGCGCGTGGATCTGCCGGCTTCCTCGATCACGGTGCTGGAGCTGGCGGCGGGGGAAGGGGCGGGGGCTACGGCGACCGCCAGCGCGACCGCGACGGCGACCGCTACGGCGACGGCCACCACTGCCGCGACAGCCACCCTCCCCGTGACCGCCACGATGGACGCGACGGCAGGGCCGACGAGGGTCGCGACGGAGACGGTGACTTCGGAAGCGACGCCGACCGCGCTGCCGGTCGGGATGCGTCGGCTGTGGCTACCGCTGCTGCGGTTGCGATGAGTGGCGGCGCAACGACCAGGTAAGCCTGGTGGATCAGTCTGCTTGGTTGACCGACTGTGCTGCGGTCTCCAGGTCCTTCAGGAATGAGAGCAAAACTTCCGAGTTCAGAATGAACTCGGCGCTGTCACCAGCAGCGATGGTGCCTAGAATGCGGATCAGCAAGGCTTCATCAGCCGCATCAGCATCGGACTCCAATACCTGTATCAATGCATCTTCAGCCCAAGCTACCAGGTCCGCAAGCGCAATGTGGCCGTTGACGTGGGCCAGGATGGCGCTGGTCACGATGTCCTGCGAAACCGGGGCATCCTCCGTCACGGCCCTTGCCTGGAGACGAGCAGCGTCGCTGGGCAACGCACTGTCCTGACCGTTGTCCCCATAGAGCTGATCCAAGCGGGCGGTGACGTCAGCGCTTCGATCGTTCTCGATCAGCCGGGTCAGGGCTTGCGCATACAGCTTGCTTCGTGAGATGCCCAACCGCCCGGCCAGCTGATCTGCCTGGCGGAACAGCTCATCGGGGATGGTGACGGCGGTCTTCATGGACGAAGTATGTCCGCGGTTGTACCAGCGTCAAGGCCGCCCCACCAACCCGTACACCTCCACCCCCTCCCGCGCCGCGAACAGCCGCTGCCCGTCCGGGCTCAGGTCCCAGCCCAGGCGGGGCTCGGCGTAGGGCTCGCCCAGGAAGCCCGGCGGCCCGTCCCAACGGGTGGCGCCTTCCAAGCGGGGATGGGCGCAGTCGCGGGCGTCGACCAGGAAGAGGAGCGGGTCGTCGTAGGCGAAGTGGTCCGCCGTGCGCCGCTGCCAGCCGCTGCCGACCACGCGGGCGCCGGTCGCGGTCGGGTCCCCGGCTTGCGCCCCCGCCGCCCGCAGCCGATCCACCCGATCCCCCGGCAGGTCGACGCTGCCCACCAGGCGCGGCGCGGTCGGGTCGCTTAAGTCCAAGCAATGCAGGGCGGTCGAATCGCGCGACTCGGGAGATACGGCTGGCAGGCCGCCAGTGGCCACCCACACGGCGGACGAGGTGCGCAGGGCGTCCACCGCGATGGCCGTGGCCGGGCCGGGCAGGGCCAGCCGGCCGATGACCTGCTCGGCGCCGTCCAGGACCAGGATCCCGTCGATGCCCGCAGCCAGAAGGCGCAGGCTGCCGAGGTGGGCGACGTCCTGCAGGCTGCCGCGCAGGTTCGGCAGGATCAGCGGCTCGTGGCCCGCGGCGCCGAAGCGCCAGATGCGCCCGTCCTGCTGCGACCACAGGAGGTTGCCGGCGGCGCGCATGCCGAGGCGCCAATCCATGAAGGTCTCAGCCGGCAAGGCCTGCAAGGGCGGATCCGTACCCAGGCGCACCCGCTGCAGTTGGCTTGTGATGGCCAGGCCGCCTTCGCGCCACAGCACCAGGTCGGCATTGGGGATGTCGGTGGCCGGCGGCAGGTCGCGGGTGATCAGGTTGCCGGCGCCGGGCAGGCCCAGCCGTCCATGCAGTTGCAGATGGCCGTAGACGGTTTCGTCGAAGGACCAGGCGCGCAGCTGCGCGTCGCCCTCGACGGTGACCAGGCGGTCGCCTTGGCGGAGGACGCCTTCGACGCGGCCGGGCAGGAGCCAGTCCACCGTCTGGACCTCGAGGGGGCCGGGGTCGGACAGGGGCCAGAACACCTCCATGCCGCCGGGGGATCCCCGCGAGAGGACCAGCAGGTGGCCCTTGACCGCCAGGTGGACGGAGTTCTGCCAGGAGGGGACGTCGACCAGGCGGTCCGCCGCCAGCACCCGGCGCAGGACGGGGGGGCCGCCGGCGGGCAGGCCGAAGCAGGCCAGGAGGTTGTTCACCATGCGGGAGGCGGCATGGGTGGATATGTGGATGCCGTGGTAGAGGCAGACCTGCTCGGCCACCCAGGCGGCGCCATCGACCGTGACGAAGCCGCGATTGCCCGGTCCGGAAACCGCGTCCAGCGGGAAGGACACCGCCCGCGCGCGGTCCAGCCGCAGGCGCTTGGAGCGCAGAGGGATGACCAGGCCCGCCCCGGCGCGGTCGATGGCCAGCACACCTTCGGGCACGCGGAGGAGCGCCGCGGGTTCAGCGCCCAGGGGCAAGGGCGCCATGGTCACGTTGCGGGGTCCATCTCCTCCCGCGCTCCAGGTCCACAGCTCGGTGCCGCTCGCACCGGATGCCAGGGCCAGGAGCTGGCCGGTCTCCGGAAAGGCCAGGAGCTGCCGAGCGCTCGCCGGGAGGGTCTGGCGGTCGATGAGGCGAGGGGCCTCCCAGCGGCTCACGTCGATGGCGAGCAGCGCATGCCCGCTGTCGTCGGGATCGTCCACCGACAGGTAGAGCCTGTCGGCGGAGCGTGCCTGCGCTGACAGCCTTCCGGGCAGGTCCAGGTTTGCGCCGGCGCTGGTGGCGCCATCGGAGCCGATGGGCAACAGAGACAGCCGTAGGAAGGGCGTGGACCGCGGCGGCTCGCCCGGCACCCGCTCGCGCAGCTGGCGCAGGTAGGTGGCCACGCCGCCCTCGAGGCTCAGCCAGGCATCGTCCACCGGGGCGGGGTCCAGCAGGTCGAAAGCGGTGCCCCGGTACTCCAGGCCCTCGCCCGGCCCTTCGGGCACCCAGGAATGCAGGCTGGCGCCTTGCACCTGAAGCAGGAACCGGCCATCCGTGGCGATTCCCATCGACGCCCCGCCCAGGCGGGCCTCCGGAACGAGCAGCAGCTCCTTGACCGGCTGACGGATGTCCGGGAGGTAGAGCTGCCAGCGCGGGGCGGGGGTGGCGGTCGCGGTGGGGGTGGGCGAGGTGTCTTGCGATGCCGCGGGCGATGGCGTCACGGTCGTCGCGGATGGTGGTGGCGAGGCTGTGGCCGTCGCCGAAGGCTCGGGGCTCTGGGCCAGCGCGGGAGCGGCTGGCAGGGCCACGTTGAGCGCGAGGACCAGGGCAGGACCCAGCAGCAGCACGCGGCCGAGGCGCGACATCCGGCCACGGATTCGCAACGGGTGACGAGCGGGTCGCAGGTTCATGGTGCAGGCTCCTGGCGCCGGCCGAACTCAGGCTGAAGCGGTACGGGACGACCTGCAGACGATGACGCTTGACCGGCCATCATGCTTTCATTCGCCATCAGCGCTGAGAATACCGTCGATGGGGCCTTCCTGACGACAAGCGCTGGATGAGGCTTCAGGGCGGTAGCAAAGTCGCTTGGGACGGAAACGAGAAGCGGTGGTAGGCTGACCGAACTGGTCGCTTGGCCCGGGTCCGCCCCGGCGACTGAAAGTCGCGGGCTCCTAAACTGAAGTCCGCTGAAGCGGACTCGTGCCTGGGATTGCCGCGGCATAGCCAGCGGGGCAGCGCCGCAGAATCTTGAATCGGTCGTTGATATGGACTGGATCGAAGCTCGACACGTACCTGAAACCTGCACGGGCAAGCGTCTGGCCGGGCACTTCCAGTCTTTCCGTCCCTCCGATACCTACCGAGCCCATCGCTCCCACGCAGGCACACTGGTCGGCCAACCCAAGTACGAGTCCGCTTCAGCGGACTTCCACGTATGAGCCCGCGACTTTCAGTCGCCGGGGCGGACCCAGGCCAAAAGGAACCCGTTTGGTCAACCTCGCCGAGCCACTCTTTGTCATCACGAATGACTTTGCTACCGCCCTGGAGCACTTTGACTGACCCTGAACCGAGTTCTATCCTTGCTGCAAGTGGTTGGACTTGTGTTTCTTCTACAAAGGGACCGGCGACATGGCAGACCTGCTCTTGGACAGAATCACCGTGAACCCCGAGCAATGCGGTGGGCGGCCCTGTATCCGCGGCATGCGTATCAGGGTGATCGATGTGCTGGATCTGCTGGCCTCCGGACTCAGCGCTGATGCGGTACTTGAGGAATTGCCGGACCTTCAGCCTGAGGACATTCACGCTGCGCTGCGCTATGCCTCCCGCCGCTTGGACCACCCGCGCCTCGCGGCATGATCCTCTGGCTTGATGCGCAGTTGTCGCCATTGATGGCGATCTGGATAGAGGACCGCTTCTCGGTTCAGGCGGTGCCGTTGCGGGCCATCGGTCTGCGTGATGCCACCGACCAGGAGATCTTTGCCTCGGCCAGAGGCGCCGGTGCCATCGGCATGTCCAAAGATAGCGACTTCGTGGATTTGGTGGTGAAGCATGGAGCCCCACCCCAGGTGCTGTGGCTGACATGCGGCAACACATCGAATGCCAGCCTCAAGAGGATGCTGACGGTGACGCTGTCGGCTGCGCTGGAGTTGTTGCGCGCCGGTGAGCCGTTGGTGGAGATCGGCGACAGCTGGTGAGAATGAGGAGCGCCTGGGTCAGCAGTTCCAGGGCATCTGATCAGTTGCGCACCGCTGGCAGCCACAGCCTGCGGCCTGGCGCCCCGGTAGGCGTAGCGCTCACCCGTGCCGTTCGCGTCGCCGACGGCGTAAGCGAGGGGCTGGCCGATGCCGATGCCGTCGCGGTCGGCGTGGGCGAGAGACAGGGGATGCTGGGCTGGGTCGGCGTGAAGGGCGGCGGCGTGGGCGGTTCGGTCGGCGTGGGCGCCGCGGGGTCGGAGGCCCAGGGGAGGTCGGGTTGGAAGATGGCCACCCCTGTCGAGCCTGTGCTCACGTAGACGGTGTGGTCCAAGGCGGTCATGGCCTGGGGTGATGGTACCGCGAGGCGCGCCGCCTCGCGCCAGGCCCAGGGCCGCTCGGGGACCTGGCGGATGTCCAGGGCGCTGACACCGCCGGTCGCCTGTACGAACAGGTAGCCGTCATGCAGGAGCAAGGCCTTGCCGGTGTAGCGCAACCAGACCTGCCGATACAAGCTGCCCTCGTCCGGGGCCGGTCCCAGCCGCAGCAGCATGACGCCTTGCTCCCTCCGTCCGCCGCAGCCGAGGGCCATGCTGATCGCCGGCCAGTCCGACGTCATCAGCAGGCCATGGGCCTGCGGGTAGGCCGACGCGACCGTGGCGAGCATCCGGCTGCCGATGGTCGTCGCGTTTAGCGGGATGCCTTCCGTGTTGAGCCGGTACAGGATGAGGCTCAACGACGTCGTCGCGTCCGGATGAGAAGACGCCTCGTTCAGGATCAAGGCGCCTAGAAGGCCGTCATGCAAGGCGATGGCGGCGAAGCTGCCTTGTGGCGCCATGATGCTGGCCGCCTTCGTGGGTCCCGTTGCGGCGTCCAGATGGTAGAGGTCGATCCGTCCCGGACTCGCGATGACCCCCAACAGGTCGCCGTCCTGAGCCATGGCTATCGGACCCCGGCTGCAGGTATCGCCGAGACCGATCTGCCCGGCGAAGCCGAAGCTACCGGGGTCCCTGAGGTCGGCCACCTGAATGGCGCAGTCATGGAGATGCGCACCGCCGAAGCCAGCGCCCAAGAAGTCGATCGCCGTCATGTCGTTGCCGGCGACAACCTCGCGGGACAGGCCGAAGCCGAAGGTCTCCGCGTTCTGGAGGACCGGGTCGAGCGGACGCGACAGGTTCAGGCGGCGCAGACCGCCCGCGTTCACCAACAGGCTCGGCAGCCCGGAGAAGCGGCCGGCCGCCAGCCCCTCCGCGCCCTGGACGATGGGATGGCGCGACTCGGTGGAGCTGGGGCTGTGGTAGCTGTGCAGGCCTTCCGTGCTGCGGAACAGCACGCGCGGCCCGCCGGCCACGACGGGAGCGTCTACAGGGGCCAGCCCGAAGACGGCCGGTTCCCAGGATCCACTTGGCGTCGAAACAGGCGGAACCCAGCGCAGAAGGCTACCGGACCAGGAGGCGATGCCCACCTGGACGGTGCAGGCGAGGTATAGCCGGCCGTCGTCCGTGAGCACCGGCGCTGCCGACCGGTCATGGCAGAGCTCTCGGCTCGGTGCCGGGATCTGCTGCCGCTCCAGGACCAGCGGATTGCGTGGATCGCTGAGGTCCCAGACCCGCAGCAACAGGTCGCCGTCGCCCCCGACGGTCTCGTCCACGCTGACGAGGCGTTCGGTCGAGCCGTCCAGCCGCCGTCCCCAGGCGTCGGCGGCGGTGTCGAGCCGGCCCAGAGCCCTTGCCGGCGCGGACAGCCGCTGATCGAAGAGCCGCAGCTGCCGCCGTCCACCGTCGGCCTCGCCAGCCGGGTCCGGTTCTACGGACTTGACCACCAGCAAGGGCCCCAGCGCCAGCAAGCCGTCGATCACCGTTCCCCTGGGTAGGTCGAAGGGAGAGCCAGGCAGGAGGCGGGGCGTCGCCGGCCGGCGGAGGTTCACCGCGACGTCGTCCGCGCTGCCGGCCTGGCGTAGAAAGGCGAGCTCGCCCCAGAGCAGAATCCGCTCCACCCGGACCACGCCATCGCCGCCGGGCACTGGAGCCAGCGCCAGCCGCCCGCCCAGCCTCGGCGCGGCCGGTGCCGCCAGGTTCAAGACCCATAGATCCGACCCCACCGCGGCCAGCCCCACTGCGCCATCCACCGCCAAGGCGTCCACCTCGCCCGCGAAGCGCAGCCCCGGTCCCAGGTCCCGCGGCCGCTCTGGATCCGCCAGGTCCACCGCCCACACGCGCTGGCCTTGGGCCAGCCACACCAGGTCTCCGGCGGGGGCCAGGCTCGTGATTGGACCGCCGATCCAGGAGGCAGGTTCGATGCGTGGCGGGTCGTCGGCGAGGTCGCGGAGGCCGTCGGGCTGGCGATCCGCGGCTACGGCCGCAGCGGCGGATCCCCTGTCGATGGCCTGCCGGCCGCCGCCGACGTCGGCCAGCGCCACCAGGCCGGCGGCGGCCAGCAGCAGCTGGGTCGCGATCCAGCGCTTCCTAGGTCTCGGCGGCGATCCGTGCATCCTGCGCTCCATGGCTGATGTCGGCTTGGGCACAGGTAACGACACGCAAGAGTTACGCAGGCCATCGCGCCCGCGCCGACCTTGATTCGCGGGAGCTCCACGCCTGATCTCCGGCCCGATCGCCCCTGACTACAGGCGTCTCGCCCAGGCTTGCACGACGGCCGTCCGCCTGACTTCGCAGTCAATTACCGATCCATGTTACTACGTAACATAGATCGGTGTTACCGCGTAACATGGATCGGTGTTACTACGTAACATGGGTTGATGTTACGTAGTAACATGGATCGGCAATTATGGAACAACCTAGGCGCGCGAAGGGTCGATTCGCGGCGCGGCGCGGCCTCCAAAGCCTGGGAAATCGTGCGTCTGCGCGGTGGCGCGGCGATCAGTCCGCGGCGGCGACCGCTGGCTGATGAGCGATAGGTGGCGGACGTGTTGACCGTCGTCAGCATTAGCCCTCGCTCTTGTTGCTTGCTGTATCTATCTGGATACAATCATCGCATGGTCACGGTTCGCTTGACCGGAGGGTTTCAGTTCGCCGGCTTGATCGGAGACATTCCATGACGCAACCCGACGTGAAGCTGCTCCCGTTCGATGCGACGCGCTACCTTACCGACGACGAAGCGGTCGCTGAGTACATGAACGCCGTGCTCGAGACGGAGGATCCCAATCTGTTCCTCCTCGCTTTGGGGGATATCGCTCGCGTCCGTGGCATGACGCAGATTGCCAAGGTATCGGGACTCGGCCGCGAGAGCCTGTACAAGGCGCTGGCGCCGGGGGCAAAGCCGCGATTCGACACCGTGCTCAAGGTGGCGCGGGCCCTGGGAGTCACCTTCTCCGCCCACGTCAGTGGCGTTCGTTCTTGAAGGGCCGACAGGTAACCCGCGCTACCCAGCGACCTGCGTTCGCTAGACCCCCGCCCCGTCGCCCCGCTCCACCACCACCATCCGCTGCCCCCGCGGATGGGCGTAGGCCGCGCTCAGGTCCGTGAGCCTGAGGCCGTGGCGGGCCGCCAGTTCCTGGAAATGGCCCAGGGGGTAGCGGAAGTCTTTCAGGCCCGTCTGGACGAAAGCGTCGGCGTGGTGGTAGGTGAAGAAGAAGCGCCCGCCCGGGGCAAGAATGCCGTCCAGGTGGGCGAAGCAGTCGGCGATCAGCTCCGGCGGCAGGTGGGTGAACACCGATTGGGCCAGGGCCAGGTCGAAGCGCGCGCCGCCCAGCTCGGCGAAGCTGAGGTCCTTGCCCTCGCCCAGGAGCAGCCGCGGCCGCTTGTCCGCCAGACCTTCCCGCGCCACCAGCTGCCGCCCGTATTCCAGGGCCGCCGGCGAGATGTCCAGCCCCGTGTAATGCCCCGCGTCCAGGTAGGCGATGAAGTGGCGCCCGCCGCGGAGCGTCCCGCAGCCGATGTCCAGCATGTGGTCCGCGGGCCGCAGGCCCTGGGCCTTCAGGAAGTCGACCTGCAGGGCGCCGATCTCCTCCCACATGCCGCCCACCGCTTCCTGCGGGTCCGCCGCCACGCGCAGGTCCGTGTGGGCGCTGTAGGCCGTCAGGAAGTCCCGTTCTTCGTAGAGCTGGGCGACCCCGTCGTCGGCCGTAGCACCGACATCGCGGCCGAGCAGGCGCCGCAGCGCCCGCCCGGCCCGGGACATCAGGCCCATGGATGGCTATCCCAGCCGCCGCGGGCGACCCTCACCCCGCCTCGGCCATGCTGCCGTCGCCCGCTTCCGCCAGGTCTTCGTCCGAGGTGGCGCGCGGGGCCGAGGAGGCCTCGCCCATCAGCTGCTCCAGGGGGATCGGCTCCGCCTCGCGGCGCTCGAAAGCCAGGCTCTTGCCGTCTTCGCCCTTGTCCACCACGATCGTGTCGCCGACATCGTAGCCGCCGGCGATCAGGGCGCGGCTGAGCGGCGCCTCGATCTCGCGTTGGATCAGGCGGCGCAGCGGCCGGGCGCCGTATTGGGCATCGAAGCCCGTCTCCGCCAGCCAGGCGCGGGCGGCCTCCGTCAGCTCCAGGTTCAGGCCCTTGTCTTCCACGCGCTTGGCGATGAGCGCCACCTGCAGGTCTACGATGCTGAGCAGCTGCTCGCGGCGCAGCGAGTGGAAGACGATCACCTCGTCGATGCGGTTGAGGAACTCGGGGCGGAAGGCGCGCTTGAGGGCGTCGCGCACGTCGGTGGCGAAGCGGTTGTCGTCCATCGCCGCCTCGCCGCCCACCGTGAAGCCCAGGGCGCCGCCCTTTCCCGCCAGCTCTGAGCCGATGTTGCTGGTCATGATGATGACCGTGTTGGAGAAGTCCACCACGTGACCCTTGCCGTCCGTCAGGCGGCCGTCGTCCAGCACCTGCAGGAGGATGTTCCAGACCTCCGGATGCGCCTTCTCGATCTCGTCGAAGAGGATCACCTGGTAGGGCCGGCGGCGCACAGCCTCCGTCAACTGCCCGCCCTCGTCATAACCCACGTAGCCGGGCGGGGAGCCCATGAGGCGGCTGACCGCATGCCGCTCGCGGTACTCCGACATGTCGATGCGCAGCAGGGCGTCCTCTGAATCGAAGAGGAAGGCCGCCAGGGCCTTGGCCAGCTCCGTCTTGCCCACGCCCGTGGAGCCCAGGAAGATGAAGCTGCCCGTGGGCCGCCCCGGCGACTTCAGGCCGCTGCGGCTGCGGCGCACGGCGTCCGACACCGCGCGGATGGCTTCGTCCTGGCCGATGACCCGCTTGTGCAGCTCGGCTTCCATCTCCAGCAGGCGGGTGGCCTCGGCCTGCAGCATGCGGCTGACGGGGATGCCCGTCCAGCTCTGCACCACCTGGGCGATGTCTTCCTCGTCCACGGTGTCGTCGACGCCCGTTTCCTTGCGCCAGGCCTCCACCGCCGCGTTCTGCTCCTTCTCCATGAGGATGCGCTGGCTCTTCACCCGCGCCGCGCGCTCGTAGTCGCGCGACTGCCAGGCCTCCTCTTCTTCCTCGGTCAAGGTGGTCACCTTGGCTTGCCGGCGGCGGAGGGGGTCCGGCATGGCGAACATGTCCAGGCGCAGCTTGGCCGCCGCCTCGTCCACCAGGTCGATGGCCTTGTCCGGCAGGCTGCGGTCGGTGATGTAGCGGCTGGACAGCTCTGCGGCGGCGGTGATGGCCGCGTCGGTGATGCGCACCTGGTGGTGGGCCTCGTAGCGCTCACGCAGGCCCCGAAGCATCAGCACCGAATCCTCAAGGCTGGGCTGCGCCACGTAGATGGGGGCGAAGCGCCGCGCCAGGGCGCGGTCCTTCTCCACGTGCTGGCGGTACTCGTCAGCGGTGGTGGAGCCGATGCAATGCAGCTCGCCGCGCGAGAGGGCCGGCTTCATGAGGTTGCTGGCGTCCATGGCGCCTTGCGCCGCGCCGGCGCCCACCATGCTGTGCAGCTCGTCGATGAAGACGATGACCTTGCCGGCGGCGGCACGGATCTCCTCCAGCACGGCCTTCAGCCGCTCCTCGAACTCGCCGCGGAACTTGGAGCCGGCGATCATCGCCCCCAGGTCCAGCTCGATCAGCTTCTTGCCGATGAGGATGTCGGGCACCTTGCCGTCGGCGATCAGCTGGGCCAGACCCTCCACGATGGCGGTCTTGCCCACGCCGGGATCACCGATGAGCACGGGGTTGTTCTTGGTGCGGCGCATGAGGACGCGCATCATGCGCTGCATCTCCGGCACGCGGCCCACCACCGGGTCCAGCTTGCCCTCGCGCGCCAGGGCCGTAAGGTCGCGGCCGTAGCGCTCCAGCACCCGGTAGCGGGTCTCGGCCCGCGGGTCGGTGATGCGCTTGCCGGCGCGCAGCTCTTCGATGGCCAGCCGCACATCCTCCTTGTCCACCCCCGCTTCGCTCAGCAGCCGCGCCGAATGGCCGCGGTCCTCGCTGGAGATGGCGAGCAGGATATGCTCGGTGGAGATGTACTCGTCGCTGAGGGTCTGGGCTTCAGAAAGCGCCACCTGGCCCAGGCGCTGGATGCGCGGCGTGACGTAGATCTGCCCGCTGCCCGGGCGGCCGGGCACGTTGAGGCGGCGGTTGTTGGCCAGGAACTCGTCCAACTGCAGGGCGAGCAGTTCGGTGTTGACGCCCAGGAAGCGCTCGAAGATCTGGCCGGCCAGCCCATCGGGCTGCTCCAGAAGCGCCAGGAACACGTGCTCCGTGTCCATCTGGTTGTGGCTGTAGCGCATCAGGATCTCTTGCGAGCGGGCGATGACGTCCTGGGCGCGCTCGGTAAAGCGGTCAAAGGGCAGCATGGCTGACGTGGCTCCTCTTGTACAGCGGCCTCCACCCATCGCCCAAGGCTGGACTCACGGGTCGAAGACCGTCCTGCGCCGATTATAGGTGGCCGCAAGAGGGGGAACAAGGGATGGGGCGGGTGGTTCTGATAGCGTTGCGCTAACGATGCGCCCCGGCGCCCGGCTGAGAGCGGTGTCAATCTCCGGGGAAGTCCTGCGATTGCCCTGCAGGCGGAGGCGGGGCGGGTTGCGATCACTGCCCCGTGATACACTTGGCGCCCCTTCCCTCTGCGTCCGGTGGCCGATCCCGTGGTGCCTCCCTCTACCTTCATGACCATTCCTTCCCTCCCTCGCCGTCTGGCCGACGCTCTCGCCGCGAACCGCTTTCCCGCCCCGGATCTGGCCGCCTGGCGCGCCGCGGTGGAGAGGGAGCTTCGCGGTCAGGACTTCGACGCTGTCCTGCGCCGCCCGTCCCGATATGGACCGACGCTCGAACCGCTGTACGCGCCAGCCGATGCGGCGGTTGCAGCGCCGGCGCGGGACATGTCGGTCCCGTCCGGCGCACCACAGTCGTCGGGCGCTCCGGTCCCGACCTGGCCGGTCGCCTTCCCCCGACCGCCGCGGGCACCGGGCGAGGCGGCCTGGGTCATCGGCATGCGCTACGACCATCCCGACCCGGTCGAGGTCAACCGGCGCATCCTGCAGGACCTGAACCTGGGCGTCGGCGCCATCGTGTTGCGCCCGCATCGCGCCTTCCGCCTGGGCTATGGCCCCGCGGATCCGCGCTACGGGGCGTATGCCGGCATCGACGGCATCGTGCTTGACGACAGGTCGGACCTGCTCCGGATCCTCGAGGGGGTGGACCTGGCCCTGGTCGACCTGAGCCTGGACGACGCCGAGGCGGCCCTCCCCGACGAGCGCTTCGACGCCTTGCTGGATGGTGTCGCTGTGGGGATTGGGCGTCGGCGCTTGACGGTCAGCGCCCTTCCTTTCGCCCAATCCGGGGCCGACGCCGGGCAGCAGCTGGGCCGTCTGCTGCTTGTTTGGATCGAGACCCTGCGACGGATGGAGCGCGAGGGGCCGGTCGCTGGCGACCTCTTGTCCGCGGACGTCGAATGGGTGCTGCCGGTGGGTGAGGAACTGCTGACCGAGGTGGCCAAGCTGCGCGCGGCACGCCTGCTGTGGGCGCGGCTGATGGAGGCGGGAGCCGGCGCGGGGCTGTCCACCGGTACGGCGCTGCGCATCCATGCCGTCGTCGCTCCCGCAGCCCATCCATCATCGCCCGACCAGCATGTCACCCAGCCTGCGGCGGACCAGGATCCTTGGACCCTTGTGCTGCGCGGCACCGGCGGCGTCCTCGCCGCAGCCCTGGGCGGGGCGGACACGATCACGCTCCTGCCGGCGGACGGCGCAGCTGACTTGGCGGATGACGCCGCGCGGCGCCTGGCCATCAACACCCAGAGCATCCTCATGCTCGAGAGCCACGTAGGGGAGCTGGGGGATGCGGGCGCCGGCAGCTGGGCGGTCGAGGCGCTGACGGCCGAGTTGGCGGAGGCGGCATGGGCGATGATGCCGGCGGGGGCCTTGTTCGAGCTGTCCCCCTCCCCCTTCGACCGCCCTCCAACCACCACCCCGCTACCTCAGCCCCCCGCCCACATCCTGGCCAACCTCCCCGGCTTCCCGCCCTACCTACGCGGGCCCTATGCCAGCATGTACACCGTCAAGCCCTGGACGGTGCGGCAGTACGCCGGTTTCAGCACCGCCGAGGAGAGCAACGCCTTCTATCGCCGCAACCTGGCCGCCGGCCAGAAGGGCCTGTCGGTGGCCTTCGACCTGGCCACCCACCGGGGTTACGACTCCGATGACCCGCGGGTGGTGGGCGACGTGGGCATGGCCGGGGTGGCCATTGACTCCATCATGGACATGCGGCTGCTCTTCGACGGCATCCCCCTGGACAGGATGAGCGTGTCCATGACCATGAACGGGGCGGTGCTGCCCATCATGGCCCTGTACATCGTGGCCGCCGAAGAGCAGGGGGTGGCGCCGGAGCTCTTGAGCGGGACGATCCAGAACGACATCCTCAAAGAGTTCATGGTCCGCAACACCTACATCTATCCGCCGGCGCCCTCCATGCGCCTGGTGGGCGAGATCTTCCGCTTCGCGGCGGCGCGCCTGCCGCGCTTCAACCCCATCTCCATCTCCGGCTACCACATCCATGAAGCGGGGGCGAGCCTGGATCTGGAACTGGCCTACACCTTGGCGGATGGGCTGGAGTACCTGCGGACGGGCTTGGGCGCGGGGCTCGACATCGACGCCTTCGCCCCGCGGCTGTCCTTCTTCTTCGCCACGGGGATGAACCTGGGGCAGGAGATCGCCAAGCTCAGGGCCGCGCGCCTGCTGTGGGCGGCGCTGGCGTCGCACGCGGGGGCCGCTGATCCGCGCAGCCTGGCCCTTCGCACCCATTGCCAGACCTCCGGCTGGAGCCTGACGGCGCAGGACCCGCACAACAACATCGTGCGCACCTGCGTGGAGGCGGCGGCTGCGGCCTGGGGGGGCACCCAGAGCCTGCACACCAACGCCTTCGACGAAGCCCTGGCCCTGCCGACGGACGCCTCGGCTCGCGTCGCCCTGAACACGCAGTTGTACCTGCAGGGCGAGGCGGGACTCAGGCGGATCATCGACCCCTGGGGCGGCAGCGAGGCCATCGAGGGACTCACCTGGCAGCTGGCGGAGGCGGCCTGGGAGCATATCCTGGAGGTGGAGGACATGGGCGGGATGGCCAAGGCCATCGACGCCGGTCTGCCCAAGCGGCGTATCGAGGAGGCGGCGGCGCGCACCCAGGCGCGCATCGACAGCGGGCGGCAGGCGGTGGTGGGGGTCAACCTCTATCCGCTGGCGGAGGAGCCGCCCTTGGACGTGCGGCGGGTGGACAACAGGGCGGTGCGCGCCGCGCAGCTGCAGCGGCTGGCGGACCTCAAGGCGTCGCGCGACACAGCGGCGGTAGACGCGGCCCTGGCGGCCATGACCGTGGCGGCCGCCCGCGAGCCCAGCAACGATCTGGCGGAGAACCTGCTGACCCTGGCGATGACCGCGGCCCGCGCCGGGGCCACGGTGGGGGAGATGTCGACGGCTCTTGAGCTGGTCTGGGGCCGGCATCAGGCCACGGTGGAGAGCATCCGGGGGGTGTACGTGCGCGAAATGGGAGCGGATGACGGGGCGGTGGCGGTGGCACGGGGGGCGGCGGCGGACTTCGCCGCGGCCCATGGGCGGCGGCCGCGGATGCTGGTGGCCAAGCTGGGCCAGGACGGGCATGACCGCGGGCAGCGGGTCATCGCCACGGCCTTTGCCGACCTGGGCTGGGACGTGGACCTGGGCCCGCTCTTCCAGACCCCCCTGGAAGCGGCCCGTCAAGCAGTGGAGAACGATGTCCATGTGCTGGGCATCAGCAGCCTGGCGGCGGGGCATATGACCTTGGTGCCGCAGCTCATCGCCGCCCTGGCCGAACTGGGCCGCCCGGACATCCGCGTGGTCCTGGGCGGCGTCATCCCGCCCGAAGATTACGAGGCCCTACGCGCCATGGGTGTGGCGGCGGTCTACGGGCCGGGCACGGTCATCCCGCGGGCGGCGCGGGAGCTGGTGGGGGTGCTGGGGGGATGATGCGCTACGGCTGATCCGGCGGATCGGTTTGGAAGTATCGTCCGGGCATCCGTAGGTCCTTGGCCGCTTGAGATCGAGAGTCGGCTCGTCTATACTACGGGTATAGACGAGGTGGCAATGGAAACAGCGCGACTCTTCATCAACGGCAAGAGCCAGGCGGTGCGCCTGCCGAAAGCATTTCGCTTCCAGGGCGATCGGGTCTATGTCCACCGGGTGGGGGCGGGAGTGCTTCTGCTACCGGTCGCCGAAGGCTGGGATTCGTTGATCGCCAGCCTTGATCTCTTCTCCGAGGACTTCTTGGCCGACCGCAGCCAGCCGCCTGAGCAGGTGCGTGAGCGGGCCTTTTCGTGAAGTACCTCCTGGACACCAACGTATGCATCGACCTGATGCGCCGTAAGGGGGCGTTGGCGCTGGAGCGAATCAAGGCTCTGCATGTGGGCGACATCGGCATCTCGACGATCACGCTGGCGGAGCTCCAACACGGCGTGGCCAGAAGCCGCGACAGAGAGCGGAACCAGGCAGCGGTGCTGATGTTCTCAGCACCACTCATGGTTCTGGAGTTCGACAGAGCGGCGGCAGAGGTCTACGGTGACTTGCGGGCCCAGCTGGAGACCGCGGGCCAGTCGATCGGCGCCATGGATACGCTGATCGCCGCCCATGCGCTGAGCCTTGATGTGACCCTTGTCACCAACAACCTCCGCGAATTCGACCGTGTCGCCGGACTGCGGGTCGAGGACTGGGTGCACGGCTCGGAATCCCGGGGCACAGCGTCCATGTAGACGCCGGCCCGGTCGATGTCGAGGGCCACTCGTTTACGGTGCCGCCAGTGGCACCGTGAGCCGCGACCGCCACAGCCCACCGCGCCCGTTGTGCAGCAGCAGCTCTCCGCTCTTGGGCAGCAGCGCCGCCCAGGCATCCCAGCCGGGCTGGCTGAGGTCCAGGGCCACTCCGCGATCGGTGTCGACGGCGACGATGCGCCGGCCGTTCTGCAGGCAAGTGGTGAAGATCAGCCAACGGCCGTCGGCGGTCCAGCGGGGTGGGGAGATGACGCTGGCCGAAGCGAGATGGGGAGCTTGCTGCACGTTGCCGGCAGCGTCGATGACCCGGAGCACCGGGCCGTGATTCGCCGAGTCCCACCATGGGTAACTGGAGACCGGGACGCCGCGCTTTTCGGCATCCACGAGCACCAGCAGCAGGCCGTCCGCGCGCCAGACCGCGTGATGCTGAACGTCACCGGGAAACGCGTTGGGGATGGCGGCGATGGAGACACCGGATATGTTCACCAGGCAGACGCCCGCGCGACAGCCATAGGCGACCGCGCGCCCATCCGGCTCGGGAGCGAGCCAGCGGGGGCCGTCCTGCGGCTGGTAGGCTAGATCAGTGGGCCATGCGAAGACGCGCTGTGGACTCAAGCTGAGCGGATGACCGTCCTTGGTGTCCGCCGCGTCCGGCGCCATGGATGCGGTCGATGCCTCGCCCGGCCAGTCCACGCGCCATACGCCGTCGGCCCGCGCCAGCCAGATGCCGTCAGCGGACGCGGCATAGCCACTCTCCAACTCGATGTCCATAGCGGCCCGAACCGTCAGGTTCTGCGGATCACGCAGGGTCAGCGTGACCACCGGGCCGTCACGATCCGCGGCGCCGCGAGAATCCGCGCCGCGGCTCACCACCCAGCGGCTGTCCGGTGACCAGGCGACATCTCGCACCAGGGGATGCGTCATGGACTGGGACCCGCTCGCCAGATCCATCAGGTAGATTTTCAGCGCTCCCGCGTGGCGTCGCGGTAGGATCACCGATCGTTCATCCGGCGAGGGGATGAGGTTGCCCTCGGACAGACAGGCGGAGCGGTACCAGGCTTCCTTGAACACCAGGGCCTCATCTGCCGCCGGATCCCGAGGCAGCCCTACGGGCATCTCCACACCGATGCTGTCCCGACTGAGGTTGGCGAAGGGTAGGCCGACGGGGGCGTGCACGGTGCGAAGGCGCCCAAGGCTGTCCTCACGCACCGGGATGATCCGGCCATAGGGTGTATCGACTTCGCGTTGCGACAGGAGGATCGGCGGCTCGACGAAGCGCACCTGACCGTCGGTGAACAGCAGCCGCAGCCGGCCGCGACCAGCGCGCCGGCCCGCTGACGAGGTCACCTGGACCAGGCCCGCGTCCGGTCGCAGCGGATCCAAGCCCCGCCGCCCGATGATCGGCTCGATCTGGGGGATAGTGTTCATGATGGGAAGCGGTAAGCCCACCAAGATCCACAGCATACCGATCCCCAGCACCCAGGCCGGCACTCGCCGGAGCCACCGAGGCGTCCGCCGGGGCGCGGCCAGCTTCAGCAAGATCATCAGGAACAGCCCCAAGGCAATGGCCAGACCCGGAATCAAGTAACCAGTGTCCATCACCGTGGAATCAATCGCTGCCTTGTCCACCACCGGCCCTTGGCTCGCGTGCCGGTCCAGCACCAGGAAGTCCGCGGCCGGACCGGTCAACAAGGCACCATGCCGTTGCCGCATCCAGACCTGCGGGCGGTAGGGACCCGACCGGTAGTAGCGATGCTTCAGCGGGTAGCGGGACTCGGTGCGGGACTCGGGCAGGGCTGCCCGCGGCGAGTGGCAAGGAAGATCGTCACCCAGGCCATCGCCCCAATCCAGCCAGATCGCTTCACAGACCGCATCGTCCTCCACCGTCCACAGCGGCGACAGGGTGAAGTCCAGCTCCTGGTCGATCAACAGGTCGTAGCCGGTCAGCAGCAGCGTTTCGTCGGGTAGCGGGATGACGCCGATGCGTTTGGGGTCGGCCTGCTGGACCCAGTCGGGGATGTTCGCGGCGACGGCAGCCGCCGGCGGGGCGGCAACCGACGCGGTCGCGGTGATCAAAGGCGTTTCGGTCGCGGCATCCATGCGCGAGTCGAGCGGCGACGGGCCGGCCGAGCGACCGGCGCTCCAGCCCCGCGCCAGGACCAGGGCGATCACCGCCGCGATGGCTCCCAGGAAGGCCAGATCTTGTCCGCGGCCGAGCAAACTGGTTGGTGGCAGAGTCCGGCCGCTGCGGCCATGACCGTCCGCGTGCCGCGACCGCTCGGTCCACTGCGGCCGATCTGCAGCCGGCTGCCGTCCGTCCATCCGCTCGGATCCGCTGGCCGAAACCCGGCCGGAGCCAGGATTGCCGGCCTTCTCCAGGCCACTCGGCGACGCGGGCCAGACCGCGCTGGCCAGCGTCTGGCGCACGAAACACTGGTCCGCCCACAGGCGCCGGCAGGCGCCGCAGTCCGCAAGGTGCGCCGCGAGCAGACCCTCGGGCATCGCTCCCGTCGGCAGGTCGACCAGCGCGATCCGCGTCATGTCGCAGGACAGTGTCATGGTTCCTGGCCCTCCCAAACCTCTCGGAAGCGGGCGCAGGCCCGCTGCCAGCGCTTGTAGATCGCGTCGCGCGTCAATCCGGTGGCCTCGGCCACCTCCTGAGCGGACCAGCCTTGATGCCCCAACAGCAGGAGGACGGCGCGGTCATCCTGGTCCAGCGCGGCCAAGGCTCGGCTCAGTTGATCGCAGGGTTCCGGATCCGGTTGGCTCAGGACGGCCGCGTCGGGATGGTCCCAGCTCAACCAGCGCCAACGGCGCTGGCGACGAAGATGCTTGCGCGCCAGGTTGGCGGCGATGCGGTACAACCAGGCCGCCGACTTGTCCGGGTCGCGCAGATCACGGTGGCGATGCCAGGCCAGAAGCCGTGCTTCCTGCTCCAGCTCTTCGGCCACCGCCACGTCGCCGGTCATGCCCCACAGGAAGCGGAAGAGACGGGGATCGGCTGGGTCGAGCGGGAGGGGAGGATCCACTGGATCCGCGCCCATCCCGCTGGGCGTCGCGGACGCCGATCGATCCAGCGCGGTATCATCAATGGGTGATGAAACAGCGATCCCTGTCCGGCGCGTTGCGCGTTGCGTGTGTTGCTGCATACCTATCATGATCCCTCAGTCGCGCCGGATTGGACAGGACCCGCCAAATGGGTGCTGCCACCACGGATCGACCCGCCCTTACTGCGGCAGGGACAGGATGGAAGGCCCGTGCTATGCTCCGTCGCCGCGGACCGATGGTCGGCGCAGCCAGCACCCGTACCCGTTCCAACGTTGGAGCCCCTGTGACATCGAAAGCGCCAGAATCCCGATCCCGGTCGCAGCCGCAACCCCAACCGCAGCCGCCCCTCCCCGACCTGCGCTGGCTGCGCCTCCTCGTTGTGATGGTCGCCGGCAACTACGGCTTCTGGGCCTATATCTTCTGGTCCTTGGGGCGCAGCGAGGGCGACCCGACTCCCGTCCTGGTGGCGGCCTGCCTGGGCCTTGCCGCTTCCGCCTTGGCCGCCTTGCGTTGGCCCGCGCGCGCCGCCTGGGCGCTGTTTGCCTTCGGGCTCCTGGGCTGGTTGACCTATGTCCGCCTGGCCCTGACCAGCGCCGAGGCCGGTCCGTCATCCTGGGTGGGCCTGCTGCTGACCGTCGCCTTCTTCTTCCCCGCCTTCGCCCTGGGCTGGCTGTCGCGGGCGATCGGCCGCGCGTTCCGGCCGCGGCCCCAGGATCCGAACCGGCCGTGACCCCCGCACCCCACGCAGCCAGGGCAACCAGCGACCTTGCACCCGCCGTGGGTTCCACCAGCTCTCGCCCTGATATGAACGCCCCCGGCGCCATTTATTCCCTCGCCGCCGCCCTCATCGCCGGCGACCGCGCCGCCCTGGGCCGGGCTATCACCTTGGTCGAGTCCACCCTGCCGGAGCATCAAGTCCAGGCGCAGGCCTTGTTGGCCGAGGTGCTGCCTCGCGCGGGGGGTTCCATTCATGTGGGGATCACCGGTGTGCCCGGGGTGGGCAAGAGCTCGCTCATCGAGCGCCTGGGGCTGATGCTGCTCGAGCGGGGCCACAGGGTGGCCGTGCTGGCCGTGGACCCCAGCAGCCAGGTGTCGGGGGGCAGCATCCTGGGTGACAAGACGCGCATGGCCGGGCTCGCCCGTCATGACGGGGCCTTCGTCCGCCCTTCGCCCGCCGGCGGGACCTTGGGCGGTGTGGCAGGTCGGACCAGAGAGAGCATCTCCCTCTTGGAGGCCGCCGGCTACGACATCGTGCTGGTCGAGACCGTGGGCGTGGGCCAGTCGGAGACCGTGGTGGCCGGGATGGTGGACTGCTTCCTGGTGCTCATCCTGCCCGGCGCCGGCGACGAGCTGCAGGGCGTCAAGCGCGGCATCATGGAGCTGGCCGACGTCGTGGCCGTCACCAAGGCCGACGGCGACAACCTAGCTCGGGCCCGGCTCGCCCGCGCTCAGCTACAAGCGGCGCTCCACCTGCTCAGCGCCCGTTACCAAGGTTGGACCGTGCCCGTGCTCACCTGCAGCGCCGTGGACGGCAGCGGCCTGGCGGAGCTCTGGGACGCCGTCGTGGAGCACCGGCGGCATCTCGTCGACGCGGGCCTGCTCGACCCGCTCCGCCGCCGTCAAGCGCGCCAATGGTTCCAGACCCTGGTGGACGAGGGCCTGCGCGCGGCGCTGCTGGCCGGCCCGGAGATCGTCGGACTCATGGACGAGGCCGCCGGCGAGGTGGAGGCGGGGCTGATCAGCCCGCAAGCCGGGGCGGCGCGGGTGCTGGCGGTGGTCGGCGCTGGCCGAGAGCCGACCGTTTCTTGACTGCGACCGTCGGATATACGAACATCTGTTTCTGCAATCAAGCTATCAACATCGGTGCTGTTACGGCCGGCATACGACGGCAATCCGTATCTCCAGGAGGATTCACCCGCATGGACCCCATCACGCAGTTCCGCGCCGACCTCACCCGCAGTCAATGGGTCATCAACCGCCAGGTCGAGGGATTGAGCAACGCCGACAGCCTGCTCCAGCCGCCCTTCCGTGGCAACTGCCTCAACTGGGTGCTGGGGCATATCGCCGTGCATCGCGGCCTGATGATCAAGGCGCTGGGCAGCGAGGATCCCGTATCGGAGGAGCTGCGCCGACGCTACGGCAACGACTCCGAGCCCGTACTTGGGGCAGCTGACGACCTGCAGAGCCTGGATCAGTTGCTGGACGAGCTGAAGCGGCTCAAGGAAGGCATTGAGAAGCGGCTGGAGGGTCGGTCGGCGATCGATCTGGACCTGGTCATCGACGCCGAGCGGGGGACCACTATGGGCTCACGCCTGGCCTTCCTGGCATGGCACGAGGCCTACCACGTGGGGCAGACCGAACTCCTCCGCCAGTTGGCGGGCAAGGACGACAAGATCATCTGAGAGCCGGCCCGGCCGTCAAGCGTCGTTCTTGGCCAGCCGGGGAAGGTAGATCATCGGGCGCGGCGCCGTCGTCGCGGTGGCGCTCGGCGCCGTCGTGGGCGTCTCGCTGGGCGGGACGGTGGCCGTCGGCGGCTCCGGCGTCCATCGCGGCGGCGTGGGGGGGACCGGGGTAGGCGTATCGGTTGAGGGCACCACCGTGGACGTGTCCATCGGGACCGGCGTGTCCGTTATAGGCCCGGTGGTCGCCGTCGGCACCGCACCCGCGGTGCAGGCCAGCCGATAGGTCTGGCTGGCGGCGTCCTCGCCGTTCTGGCCGCCCTGTAGCAGGGCGCTGGTGCCGTCGTCCAGGCCGATGGCCGCAAGGCCCATTAGGGCTGGCGGCTTCTGCCCGGTGGGGTTCAGTTTGATCCATTTAGGTGCCGTGGCTACCAGATCCAGGGCGTAGATGTCGCTGAGCTCGCGGCTGCCGTCCGGCGAGCCGCCGAAGACGATCATCCAGCCGATGCCCGGCAGGTAGGCGGCGGCATGGTCGAAGCGACCCGAAGGACCGGTGCCGGTGGGCTTGAGTTCCTTCCACACGGCCTTGTCCCAACCGCCGCCGAGTTCTAGCACCCAGACATCATCCAGACCCTTCTTCCAGTCCGACGTGCCGCCGAAGACGACCATCCGCGAGGCGGCGCCGTCGTAGACCGCGCTGTGCCCGAAGCGCTTGCTGGGCCGCCGGCCGGCCGGCGTCAAGGCCTGCCAAGCCGGACTGTCGCCCAGCGTCAGGCGCTTGAGCTCGTCCGTGACGCTCTGGGCGTCTTCGTCGGTGCGGCCGCCGAAGACGATCATCGCGTCGGCCACCGGATCCCAGACCGCGCTGTGGTCCGTGCGCGGCGCCTGGCCGGCGGCGCCGATGCCCTGCCAACTGGGAGCCGCGGCGTCCGCGACCAGTCGATGCGTGCTTTCCTGGACCGAGTTGGCCGCCAAGGCGTCCAGCGGACCCTGCCCCGCGGCTCCGGCTCCCAGGAGCGGCGACTGCCAGGTGAAGGTTCCGCCGCCCTTGGGCAGGGAGTCCACCCCACCGTAGGTGACGAACTCCGGATTGCTGGCCAGGCCGCGCAGGACCGCCGCAGGCTCCGAGCGCTTGCCCGGGCCGCTGCCGCCTACCGCCAGCACCTGCCAGCTGTTGGCGGCGCGATCGAAGCGGCGTACGTCGCTGGACACGGTCTTGTTGCCTAGATCCACGCCGCCGAAGGTCAACGCGCCGACGCCGGGAACACGCACCATCGCGTTCTGCGACGCGCGGCCGCCGGAACTCAGGCGCTCCCAGGCGCAGGTGGGCGCCGCCTGCTGGCTGGGGGCGGCGACAGCGAGACGCAGGGTCGCCACACAGGCAACCACAGCCAGGGCGATCAGCAGGGTCCTTTGCCGTATCAACATGAGACGAGTATACGACCGGTACGCCGGACTGTAAAGGGCGGGATGATCGCAACAGCCTTCAGTCAGGGAATCAAGCTCAGGCGCCGCCCGCGGATCAAGCCCCACCTGGGACTTTGGTCGCAGTTGCCATCCGCCCTTATTGCGGTAGAGAGAGCCTCGGCGCCCGTGCTAGACTGTCCCCTAATAGATCGGCGCGCGCACCGCTCAGGCGCCTGAGGTCGGCACGGCTGAATTCAGCAGGAGTCTCCGGATGATCAAGAACGTCTTGCTTCCCTTGGATGGTTCGCCCCTGGCCGAGGGGGCCCTGCCGTTCGCATCCCGCCTGGCCCGTGGATTGGGCGCTACGCTCAATCTGGTGCGGGTGCCGGATGCCATCGTGGCCCCCACGCCGGGCATGGAGGCGGTGACGCCACTGGCCTTGTGCTCCCCGGAGGCGCGCGCGGACGCCGAGGACTACCTCGAAAGGGTGGCAGCCCAGGCGCTTCTGGCCGACCTGGACGTCAAGCGGTTGACGCCGGACCCGCCCGTGGTGGCTGGGGTGATGGAGGCCGCGCAGCAATGTGATGCAGACCTGTTGGTGATGACCTCGCACGGCTACTCCGGGCTCAAGCGGTTCATTCTGGGCTCCGTGACCGATGAGTTGGTGCGTCATGCCGCCTGCGACGTCGTGGTGGTGCCGGCGGGCAACCATGCGAAACCCGCCATCAGCAGGATCGCGGTGCCCTTGGATGGCTCCGCCCTGTCCGAGGCCGGCCTGGCGCGCGCCGCCCAGGTGGCCCTGGCCCTGGGTGCCAGCCTGCACCTGCTGCAGATCCCCCAGGTACCCATTCAGCCTGTGGGCCATGCGGTGCCCGGCGCGGGGCTGGACTGGGTTCCGGAGTTGGTGGAGGAAGCCACGCGCGAGGCCCAGGCCTACCTGGACGCCAAGGCTGCGGAACTGCGCGCTCAGGGTGTGACGGTCACGGCGCAGCAGGAGGCCCTGGGCATCGATGGGGTGGCCGGCGGTATCCTCGACGCGGCCCGTGAGCGGCAGGCGGACCTGCTGCTGCTCACCAGCCACGGGCGCGGCGGGCTGCGCCGCCTGGTCCTGGGTTCGGTGACCGACGCCCTCCTGCGCAAGGCAGAGCTTCCCGTCTGGGTGGTGCGGCCTCATGGCGAGGAGGCGGGCGAACCATGATCCGCATCCTGTTGGCGGACGACCACGCCGTGGTCCGGCAGGGGCTCAGGATGTTCCTGGCCCTGGACCCGGAGCTGGAGGTGGTGGGGGAGGCCGCCAACGGGGCGCAGGCTTTGGAGCAGGTGGCGCTGCTGCGTCCCGACGTGGTGCTCATGGATCTGAAGATGCCGGTCATGGACGGCCTGACCGCCATCCGCCACATTCGGGCCGCGCATCCGGATACCGAGGTCATCGCCGTCACCTCGGTGTTGGAGGACACCGCGATCATCGACGCGGTGCGCGCCGGCGCCATCGGCTACCTGCTGAAGGATACCGAGGCCCAGGAGCTCTGTCGGGCCATCAAGGCTGCGGCCGCCGGCCAGGTGCAGCTGTCGCCCCAAGCGGCTGCCAGGCTGGTGCGCGAGGTGCACGCTCCGGACAGCCCGGAACAGCTTTCGCCGCGAGAACTGGAGGTGCTCCGCCTGATCGCCCGCGGGCTCTCCAACCGCGAGATCGCCCAGGAGCTGGTCATCTCCGAAAAGACCGTGAAGACCCACGCCTCCAGCATCCTCAGCAAGCTGGGCCTGGCCAGCCGCACCCAGGCCGCCTTGCATGCCATGCGCTTGGGTCTGGTGGGGCAGAGCGAAGGATGAACAGCTGGTGGGCCTGGGCGTGAATCCGCTGGCGGAAGTGGGATCGGGGCATCCAGACGCTGCCGATCCCCAGTCCTGGGCGCTGTTGGAGTTGGTGCCGGACGCGGTCCTGGTCGTTTCGGCCCAGGGAAACATCCGCTATGCCAACCTGCAGGCGCAGCAACTCCTGGGCTGGTCGGCCGACGAACTGACGGGCATGGCGGTGGAAGGCCTGCTGCCGTCCGCCCTGCAGCAGGGACATGCGGCGCTGCGCGACGGCTTCATGCGCGGTCCCAGCACCCGGCCGATGGGTCAGGGCCGCGACCTGCAGGCCTTGCGGCGCGACGGCTCCACCGTCTCGGTGGAGATCAGCCTGCAGCCGGTGCGGCTGCCGGACGGCCCCGGGGTCGTGGCCGCGCTGCGGGATGCCACCGATCGCCATCGCGTGGAGGCGGCCCTGCGCCGGGCACAGCTGGACCTGGAGCAGCGCGTGGCCGAGCGGACCGCCCTGTTGGACATCGCCCAGGCCTTTGCGTCCACGCTTTCGCTTCCGCAGTTGCTGGACAGCATCCTGGACCAGTTGGCCAAGTTGATCGGCTATACCGGAGCGGCTCTCTGCGGTCCACGGGATGGCGGGATGGTCATTCTCAGCGCCCGGGGCGGGGCGGCCATGGCCGGCCTGCGTGGCATGCCGGTGCCGGAGACGGCCCGGCCGCTCCTGGAGATGGTGGTGCAGCAGCGACGCGCCCTGCGACTGGCCGATGTCTGGGTCGGCGAGGGCCCGGCTACCGGCTTGACGCGCGGCGACCCGCGCTTGTCGGCGGCGATGCGGGGTGCCCACGCCTGGCTGGGGGTGCCGCTCCTGGCGCAGGATCGGGCGGTGGGCCTGCTCTGTCTGGACCACAGCCAACCGGGATACTTCACCGAGCAGCATGCGGCTCTGGCCCTGGCCGTGGCCAGCCATGCCGCCATCGCCATCGAGAACGCGCGGCTCTACGAAGAGGCCGGTGAGCGGGCCGTGCTGGAGGAGCGCCAGCGTCTGGCTCGCGAGCTGCACGATTCCGTTTCGCAGACCCTCTACGGTATCGGCCTGGGCGCACGCACGGCCCGGACCCTCTTGGACCGCGACCCCGCGGCCGCGGCGCAGCCGCTGGACTATGTACTGGCCCTGGCCGGCGCCGGCCTGGCGGAGATGAAGGCCCTGCTCTTCGAGCTACGGCCCGAGTCCCTGGAGGCTGAGGGCCTGGAGGGGGCCATTCGCAAACAGGCCGCGGCCCTTGTGAGCCGCCATGGCTTGACGGTGGCGCTGGATCTGGTCCCGGCGGTGGAAGACCTGCCGACCGGGCTCAAGCACACGCTCTACCGCGTGACCCAGGAAGCCTTGCACAACATCCTCAAGCATGCCCAGGCGCAGCATGTGTCGGTCAGCCTGGGCATCGCCGGCGGTCGCGCGCGCCTGCGCATCAAGGATGACGGCGTGGGCTTCCAGACGGACAAGGACTTCCCGGGCCATCTGGGCCTTCGCTCGATGCGCGAGCGGGTGGCCCAGCTAGGCGGCCGCCTGGAGATCCAGAGCGTTCCCGGCAAGGGCACGGAAGTGCGGGCGGAGCTGCCGGTCTGAGGGTGCGCTACCTACCAGCCGAAGCTGAGCCGGGCCGCCAGTCGTGGGGGCAGGTCTGCGGCCAGGATCTTGTCCTGCACGGCCGCGATGTCGTAAGCCACCCGGTGGATGGTCGTCGTGCGCGCCGCCAGGTCTACCAAGGCGTAGGCGGCGCGCGGGTCGCCGTCCCGGGGCTGGCCGACCGAACCGGGGTTGATCAGCCAGCGGGTGCCCGCCTCCAGGACCATGGGCTGATCGGCTGCCGGTCGGCTGCGCTCCACCCCGTCCAGGCCCTCGGCGTAGACCATGGGCACATGCGTGTGCCCGAAGAAGCACAGCTCTGTGGCGAAGGCCTCGAAGCTGGCGGCGGCGATGCCCGCGTCCAGGATGTACTCCCAGACGGGGTGGCGCGGGCTGCCGTGGACCCAGGTGAGGCCCTCATCCAGGGCCTCGACGCGTGGCTCGGCGGTCTCCAGGAAGGCCCGTACGTCCGGGCGCAGCTGAGCGCTGGTCCATTCGGTGGCCCGCCGGGCTTCCGGATTGAAGGGCGCCAGATCCAGCCGCCCGAGGGCGGCCCAGTCATGGTTGCCGGCCAACCAGATGCGCGGTGACAGCGCGCGCATCCGATCGACGGCGGCGTTGGGGTCGGGGCCGTAGCCGACGGCGTCGCCCAGAAACCAGACCTCGTCGTAGCCGCGCGTGGCGGCATCCTCCAGCACCCGGTCCAGGGCTTCCAGGTTGGCGTGCACGTCGGAAATGACAAGAGCGATCATGGGGGGATGGCAGGGGAGGCGGGGTTCAAGGCGGCCGGCGCGGATGGGAAATGAAAGGTTGCGCCGACTCGCTGATCCCGACCTGCGGCATCATAGCAGACAAGAAGCCGTGAGTAAATGTTGCATTAACTAGGGTTGGCGATCCGCCAGGTTCAGGACTTCCTGGAGTTCGGTCAACCCCAGGCCGATCTTGGCCAGGAAGGATCCTTGATGGGGAACATGATGAAAGCGCGGATGCTGGGACCACAGCGCCCGCAGCCGGGCGTCCAGCGCTGCCGCCTCGGCGATGTTCTCGATACGCGTGGGGTTGCCGCCCTCGATGCCCAGACCGCCGACGGCCGCGCTCTCGAAGAAGATGACGGCGTGGTAGCGGGCCAGCTCGGCCTCCAGGCTGCTGCCCAGATGCTCGAAGAAGTCGATATGGTCAGGCGGCCAGTAGGCCGCGCCGTCGACGGTCCCGCGGTCGCAGAGCAGGACACGATTCGGGTAGCTGGCGGCCTGCACCTCTTCCAGGTTGCATTGCACATGGTAGATGGCTCGCTGCGCCGCCCGGCGGGCTTCGGCGCCGCCTTGGCGGGGGAAGCCGCCGGCGAAGAGCAGGGTGGCCACCTCCGGCACGACGACCAGCCGCTCGCCGATCTCGCGGCGAAAGAGGTCTGCGGCCGTGGTCTTGCCGCCGCCGGGGCCGCCGGTCACGACGATGCGCAGGCAGGGGCGACGAGGTTCGGATGGTCGTTGGGTCATCGGATCACCGGGGAGAGGGGCGAGGTTGGCCGTCGCCGCACGGTCGGCCGGCGGGATTCTACTTCAGAGCCGGTCGGATCCAGCCCGAGCGGAGCTGCCGGATCCAACCCAGCCCCTTCGACATCCACGTCCACCGTTGCTAACATGAAGGGCGTCAGACCGGCGGAGGCCGGACGACGATGCCCGGTGCTGTGAACGTCATTGCGCCGGCCTGATCCATCCGTCCCCGGACGCCGCGGCGCCCGATACCGTTGCAGGAGCATCGACCCATGACCAACCCCCTTCTGGAAGTGAAGATCAGGGATCTGATGACCGCGGAGGTCACGGTCATCGAACAGGACGCCAAAGTAGACATGGCCCTGGACCTGATGCGGGAGCAGAACATCCGCTTCTTGCCGGTGACCGGTCGAATGAACAAGGTGGTGGGCCTCCTCACCATCGACGAGGCCATGGCGGCGATGCCGCACGGCGTCAGTCACTTCGACGCTAGCGCCGAGACGGAGGAGCTGATTCCCGAGGTGCGCACCGTCATGAACGCCCAGCTTCACACGGTGGCGCCGGACAACCTGGCGGCGCGCGCCGCGCTGCTGATGCTGCAGTTCAAGGTGAACGCCCTGCCGGTCATGGATGACGACAAGCTGGTCGGGATCATCACCGAGAACGACATCTTCCGCTACCTCACCAAGGACCTGCCGCCGTTGCAGTCGGACTGGGTCTGAGATCGGACGCACCGGCAGTCGGCCGCAGCCGACCGCCGGTCCGTCGACCCGCTTCCAAACCGCCCCGCCGCATGCAAAGCGATTTGCGGCGACCAGGGTTCAGATCTCGGCTTCCAGGCGGCTGATCTCGTCCTCGATCATGGCGACCAAGGGCGCGATGGTCTCGGCGGTCAGGGCCAGCTCGACGCCGGCGGCGCGGTACAGATCGCGCAGGCCCTTGGTGCCGCCCAGGGCCAGGGCGCCCAGGTATTGCTGGAGTGCGGCCTCCGGATCCTTGCGGCTGTTGCGCCACACCTGCAGGGCCCCCAGCTGGGCGATGCCGTACTCGATGTAGTAGAAGGGCGCGCGGAAGATGTGCAGCTTCTGATGCCAGAGGCTCGCCCGCGAGTCCTCGTGGCCGCTCCAGTCCTCGCCCACGCAGTTGGCCTGGTGCAGGCGCAGCCATTGGGCGTCGCGCGCGGCGTGGTCATGGTCGGGGTTGGCGTAGATCCAATGCTGGAAGGCCGAGACGGTGGCCATGTAGGGCAGGAAGAAGAGCATGCGCTCCAGATGCCCGATGCGCGAGCGCCGCGCCTCGGCCGGCTCGTAGAAGCCGCCCGCCGCGCGCTCGATGTAGGGCGCCGCCAACAGCTCCATGGCCATGGAGGCCACCTCGCAGAACTCCATGGGCGCGTGGCGCTGCCAGGCCAGGGGGAGGTCCCGGGTCTCGAACACATGGAAGGCATGCCCGGCCTCGTGCAGCATGGTGCGCAGGTCGTCGTCGGTGCCCACGGCGTTCATGAAGATGAAGGGCAGGCCGCGCTGGGGCAGGGTGCTGCAGTAGCCGCCGGGGGCCTTGCCCTTGCGGTTGTCCAGGTCCAGCAGGCCGCCGGAAGCCATCTCGGCCACGCGCTGTCCAAGGATGGGCCGCACCTGCTGGAGGATGCGCTCCGACCCGGAGGCCAGGGCGGCGCCATCGCCGAAGGGCTTCAGCGGCATGGCGCTGTAGGGGTCCACGTCCACGTCCCAGGGTCGCAGATGGTCCTGGCCCAGCAGCGTCGCTCGCCGCGCCGCGCGCCGCGCCAGGGCGGGCACGACGGTGTCGTGGATGGCTTCGTGGAAGGTCTCGGCCTCCTCCGGCGAGTAGTCGAAGCGGCCCATGCGCTGCCAGCTGTAGTCGCGGAAGTTGGCATAGCCGGCGTTGGCCGCGATCTGTCGCCGCAGGCCCAGCAGTTGGTCGAAGAGCCCGTCGAGGTCGGAGCGCACCTCCAGGTAGCGGCCCATGGCCAGCTGCCAGGAGCCGCGGCGCACATCCTCATCGGGTGACTCGCGGTAAGGGCGCAGCTGCGAGAGGGTGCGTTCGGCGCCGTCGAACTGCACGGTGAGCCCACCGATGATCTCGTCATAGCGGGCGCCCAGGGCCTGGGTCTCGGCCATCAGCGGCAGGTTCTCGGCGCGGAAGAGGGCGGCCTCGGCGCGGAACTGACGCAGGGCCTCTTCCATGCCGGGCCCTTCCCAGCCGGTGGCCAGCAGCCGCTCCTTGAACACCTGCTCGATGGCCCGCGCCTTGGGCATGACCTCACGCACCATGTGCATGTAGGCCTCCTTGCGCGCGGGATCGGTGGTGTCGCGGCTGTACTCGATGCTGACCAGGCTCATGGCCTCCTGCAGCCGCTCGCTCCACGCGGAGCAGTCGGCCAGCCAGGCGGGCACCTCGGCGGTGCTCAGCGGCCGGTCCAGGATGGCCTGGAACTGGGCGGCGATGGCATCCCAGTCGCGCAGGTCCAGGGCGTCGGGCAGGCGGGGGAGGGGGGGAGGGGTCATGGTGGGGCTCCTTGCGGGCATACGGCCGGTCGGCGGGTGTCCGGTCGCGGTTGAGGGGCCGGATCAGAAGAGCTGGCGTTCCAGCGCATCCCGATCGATGCCCAAGTGGTCGGCGACCTCTTTCAGGATGCCGGCCACGGTCCCGATTCTCAACGGCCGGTGCAGCGGGATCGTGACATGGTGCTCGCCACCGTGTTGGGTCGTCAGACGGATGACCCGCGGGGTCTCGACGTCGTCGAAGTGGCAGGCTACTGCCTCACGCGCCGCCACGGGCAGTTCCGCCCAGGTGACGGCTTCGGTGAAGCAAGCATGTCCGAGGGCCCGGGCGATGAACCCGCCTTCGGGCGCTTCTTCGACGACGAAGATGATCTCATCCATGGCTATGAGCTCCCGGTACGGCTGAAGGGACGATCCTGACAGGGCATGCAGGGCACGCCGAGATGATAGCAGCCATCACAGCACCACCGCCCCCACCACTGCCGCCTCCGCCTCCTTCAACAGCCCCAGGGCCTTGCCCTGCTGGTAGCGGTTGACGGTGGGGATCTGGGCCGCGGGGATGTGCTGGCGGCGGCCGTTGGCGAAGAGCAGGTCCAGGTCGCCGGCGAGCGGGCCGATGGCCAGGGCGGCCACCTTGCCGGTGGCGGCGGTGACGTTCAGGGTGATGACTCCGCCGGTGCCACGGCCCTTGGAGGGGTATTCGGCCAGGGGCACCCGCTTGACCAGGCCCTTCTCGCTGACGATATAGATAGCGGTCTTGTCGAAGGCCTCCGCCGGAACCACCCCGCCCAGCAGCAGCTTGTCGGCGCCCTTGAGGCCGATGCCCGCCACCCCCCGCGCCGAGCCCGAGGCCTGCGGGTTGACGTCGGCGGCCGGCGTGCGCAGCAGCTGCCCCGCCGCCGTGCCGAAGAAGATGTCGGCGGCGTCCGGGGCGAAGGCGGCGAAGAGCAGCTCGTCGCCCTTCTCCACCAGGCCCAGCACCGTGGTCCAATGGCCCGGCGTCAGACCCAGGTCGGCCAGCAGCGTGCGCTTGACGCGGCCCGAGCGGCTGCCCAGCACCAGGCAGACCTGCGGCGCCTGCGTTCGCCCTGGCCCGCGCCCGCGCCATCCCCCTCACCTACCGCCGCCGGCGGCTCCGGCAAGGCCAAAGCGGCTATCAGGCTCTCGCCGCGCTCCAGACCCAGCTCCTTGGCGTCCGCCTTCTCCGGCACGAAGCCCACCGCCTGCCGCCAGGCGCGGCCCTGGCTCGAGAGCAGCAGCACCTCGCCCGTGGGCGGCACCGTGACCTTGGAGATCAGGCTGGCCGTGGCCCGGCCCGTCAGGCCGTCGCCCGGCAGGTAGCGGTAGCCCGCCGCGGGGCGCCGCTCGATACCCACCGTGGTCAGGAGCAAGGTCTGCGGCTCGCCCGGCTGGCGCAGCTGGCTCTCCGTCACCACATGGGTGCCGGCCACCGCGTCCGACGCCTCCAGGATGACCGTGCGCCGCGGTGACGCGAAACGGGCCTTGATGGCCAGCGTCTCCTCCACCACCACCTCCAGGCGCAGCTGCTCCGAGGCCAGCAGGGCTTCCAGCTGCTTGATGCGCGTCTTCAACTCGGCCGCCTCGTCCTTGAGTTTGCCGATCTCCAAGGCCGTCAACCGTCGCAGCGGCATGTCCAGGATGGCCGAGGCCTGGATCTCGCTGAGGGCCAGCTTGGCCATCAACGCCTCGCGCGCCGTCTCTGGGTTCTTGCTCTGGCGGATGATCTGGACCACCGTGTCGATGTCCGCCAGGGCTTTGAGCAGGCCCTCCACGATGTGCAGCCGGTCGCGCCGCCGCGCCAGCTCATGCCGCGTGCGCCGCTCGATGACCGTCAGGCGGAAGGCCACGAAATGCACCAGCATCTTCCGCAGGCTGAGCAGGCGCGGGCGCAGGCTTCCGCCCTCCGGCACCAGGGCCAGGGCGATGCAGCCGAAGGTCTCCTGCAGCTGCGAGTACTTCAGCAGCTCGGCCATCACCTTCTGCGGGTCCGCGCCGCGACCGACTTCCACCACCACCCGCAGGCCGTCGTCGTAATCCGACTCGTCGCGCAGGTCTGACATGCCGGTGATGCGGCCGTCCTTGACCTCGCGGGCGATGCGCTCGAGCAAGGTGGACTTCTGCACGTTGTAGGGCAGTTCGGTGATGATGATGTGCGACTTGCCGCCCGCCGCCGGCTCGATATGCATCCGCGCCTGGACGATCATTCGCCCCTGGCCCGTGGAATAGGCATCCAGGATGCTGTCGCGCGGCCCCGAGCCCTCGTCGCGCCAGCGGTAGATCAGGCCACCGGTCGGGAAGTCCGGGCCGGGGACGAAGCGCATCAGCTCGGGGGCCTCGATGGCCTCCCGGCGTTCCCAGTTGCGAACCAGGTGCACGATGGCGTCGGCCACCTCACCCAGGTTGTGGGGCGGGATGTTGGTGGCCATGCCCACGGCGATGCCCGAGGCCCCGTTGACCAGCAGGTTGGGGAAGGCCGTGGGCAGCACCATGGGTTCGCGCAGGCTGTTGTCGAAGTTGTCGGCGAAGTCCACCGTGTCGGCGTCGATGTCGGAGAGCAGCAGCTCTCCGGCCGGCGACAGCCGCGCCTCGGTGTAGCGCATGGCCGCCGCCCCGTCGCCGTCGATGGAACCGAAGTTGCCCTGGCCGTCGATCAGCACCTCGCGCTGGGCGAAGGGTTGGGCCATGCGCACCAAGGAGCCGTACACCGACTGGTCGCCGTGCGGATGGTACTTGCCCAGCACCTCGCCGACGATGCGCGCGCACTTGCGCTGCGGTCGGTCGGCGCGCAGGCCCATGTCGTGCATGGCGTAGAGGATGCGGCGTTGTACCGGCTTGCAGCCGTCGCGCACGTCCGGCAGGGCCCGGTCCTCGATGGTCTTGGCCGCATACAGCCGGTACGCGCGATCCAGCTCCGGCGTGAAGGGCAGGGTGGGCATCTCCAGGTCGCGGATCATGGGCGGGGGGCTCCGGGGAAGGGGGAGGCGAGGGCGACAGGGGCTGCGACGGGGGCAGCGATCAGGGCCAGGGATCCAGGGACGGTGGGATGGATCTTAGAACGGATGTTTGAGGTGGGCAAATGCGCGGATCGAACCCGAACGAGGCGGATCACGAATCGGCGTCGGTTGCCGGTAGCGGTCAGTCTTCTGATGCTGTCAAGCGCCGCGCCGTCAGCGCGCCGAAAGCAACTCCGCGCTGGCCTCGCCCTCGCGCAGGCGGTAGCTGCTGTCCATCTCCAGGCCGTCGAAGGCCTGGACCCGGCCGCTGCCCGGCCAGGTGATCTCGACAAGCTCCAGGCGCTGGGCCTGGCCCAGCCCGATTTCCTGGCGCAGGCTGTTGCCGCCGAAGCTGCTGCCGCTGCCGACGGTGGCATGCAGGATGCGCGGACCTTCGGCGGTGGCCAGGGTCAGCTTCAGCCGCGCCCCGATGGCCGCCCGGTTGGCCGTGGAGCCCTCCAGCACCAGGGTCACCCAGCGGTTGCCGTGGCCGGGGTTCAGGAACAGAGCCTTGTAGTAGCCGTCGCCGGCGTAGGCCCCGCCCTGGTTGGCCAACAGGTCCTGATCGCCGTCGCCGTCGATGTCGCCGAAAGCCACGCCGTGGCCCTTCTGCAGATGCCCGAAGCCCCCGGAAGCCGTGACCTCCCGGAACCGCCGGCCTTGGTCGTTGCGGTACATCCGGTTGGGGATGAGGCTTTCGAACTGCGGATCGCCCGTGGCCAGATAGGCGTCCAGCCAGCCGTCGTTGTCCAGGTCGCCGAAGTTGCTGCCCATGGTGAAGGTGGGGCGGTCCAGGCCCAGCTCGGCGCCCACTTCGGTGAAGCTGCCGTCGCCATTGTTGCGATACAGATACGGGCGGTCGCCTTCCGTTGGCAGATCTAGCAGTCCGGCGACGTATTCCGAGGTGCGGCCCATCTGCGGTTGGCCATAGTCGGCGACGAAGATGTCTTCCCAACCATCATGGTCATAGTCCCAGAACCAGGTGGAGAAGCTGAACAGCGGCTGGGTCACGCCCGCCGCCGCGCTGACCTCGCTGAAGGACCAGCCTGCACCATCGCGCGGGCCGTCGTTGTGAAAGAGAAGGTTCGGCTCGCCGTCGCGGGACACATAGAGGTCGATCCGTCCGTCGTTGTCGTAGTCGCCCCAGGCCGCGCCCTTGACGAAGCCCTCGACCTTCAGCTGTACCTCGGCCGCCACGGCGGCGAAGGTGCCATCCCCGCGGTTGCGGTACAGCTCGCTGGGATGCGGCGGGAAGGTGGTGGCGCCGTCCTGGCCGAAGGCGCTGGGGATGGCCTGGTCGGGGTTGACCATCTCGTTGCCGACGAACAGATCCAGCCAACCGTCGCCGTCATAATCGCCCCAGGCGCCAACCTGGCCGGGATGGAAGGACAGGAGGCCGGCGGCTTCGGTCACATCGGTAAAGGTGCCGTCGCCGTTGTTGCGCAGCAGACTGTCCGGATGGCGACCCTCCTCGCCCAACCAGGCGCCGCGTGGGACGAAGAGGTCCAGCCGGCCGTCGTTGTTGTAATCGGTTTGATCCACCTGCAACCCGCCCACCTGGCCCAGCAGGCCGGCCGCCTCGGTGCGGTCGGTGAACCGGCCGCTGCCGTCGTTCTGGAAGTAACGCAGCTGACCGGTCAGCGCTTGCGACGAGAACACGACGTCCAGGTCTTGATCGCCGTCGAAATCGTCCATCACCGCCCCGCCGGCATTGCTGAACAGGTCCAGCCCCCGGTCGGCGGCGACGTCCGGGAAGCGCCCGATGTCCTGCTCGGCGGCGAAGCGGTCCTCGGCGATGAGCTGCTCCGCCGGAACCGCGTCGGGATACCGACCCAAAGTCATGGCCGCGATGTTGAGCATCCACCGCGCGGTCAGGTTGGCGGGGTTGGCCTCCAGCACCTTGGCGTAGAGGTCGATGGCCTTCTGTGACCCGTACTGGTCGGTATGCACCCCCGGGCCGCGGATGGGCAGCAGGCAGGCATCGGCGGTATGCCGCTGGATGCAGTTGGTCTGCTCGCCCAGGCGCAGCCAGGCCATGCCCAACAGCATGCGCACGTCCTCCAGCAAGAGGCGGGCCGGCTGCCGGGATGCGGCCAGCCCCGTCTCGATGGCCTCGAAGCGGCGGATGGCCTCTTGGGTGCGCCCGGCATACAGGAGGTTGAAGGCCAGCTTGAGCTCGTAGTCCTGCCGGCCGGCGATGTCCCTGGGGGGCGTCGTGGCCAGCAGGTAGTCCGACTTCTCGATGTTGGCGAAGCGGTTGCCCAGCGGTGAAGCCTTCGTGCCTTGTTGGATGGCGGCCAGGCGGTCGGTCATGGCCATGCCGGGGGCCATCCACGGTGGCGGCGGGTCGGCGGCGTGCGGCACGGGCATGCCGCTCATGGTCCGCCAGGCGATGAGCGCGCAGACCGGCAGGATGGCGGCGAGCGCCGTCCAGACCAGGCGCCGGCTGAAGCGCGATCGATCCGGCGGGGACGCGGCGCTGACAGCCTTGCGGTCGGTGACGGCGGTTCGGGCAGCGTCCTGGCGCGCACGCCCGGCGGGCGGCGCGCCGGGCCTGCTTCGGTTGGGGCGGGTCATCGGCTGACAGTTCCCTCGGACAATTCGGCGCTCGAGCCTTAGCGCGCTGGCGCCAGCTGCAGCCCCTCGGCGATCCGCACGATATCTTTCGCGGGCAGCTTCCCGATGACGGAGTAGTACCGGCAGCCCTCGCGCCACATCACGGAATGGATGCCCTCCTCGAAGGGGACGTTGAAGCCGTAGGCCGTGGTTCCGCGCAAGGTGATCTGTTGCGAGGGGCCGGCAGGGGGCAGTTCCTTGAAGGCTGAGTTGAACTGCATGACGGCGATCTCGTTGGGTTTGTCGTCAGGTACTACCGGCGGGCCGAAATAGATGACGCCGATGGTGGACTGCTTGAACTGCCCCTGCAGGGAGGAGTTGTAATAGATCTCGCCGAACGTGCTGCCCTCGGGCAAGGTGGCTTCGTCGGGCAGCAGCACGGTGCCGTGCAGAGCGGCGACGCCTTCTTCGCGGGTCGCGAAGCGGTTCAGGCCGGGCTTGAGGGCCAAGGTAGCCTCCGTGTCGCAGGCGCCGCGATCGGGGTCAAGCCCGCCCTTCTCATAGACCGTAGGGGGGCCTTCGGCAGGAATGGTCGGGATCGGGAAGGTGTCGGCCACCGCGTCGCCCGGCAAGAGCGGCAGGGGTGTCGCCGTGGGATACCGACCTTTGGGAAGGGTGGCGGCGGGCAAGGCTGCGGCAGCGTCGGGAGTAGCGACAGGCACCGACGCCTCGGGACCCGGGGTGCAGGCACCGACGGCCAGGGCGACGGCGACCCAAAACGGGTGTGCCAGCGATCGCAAGTGCGATGACGTGAACATGCGTGGACCTCATGGGTGGCGATGGGGCGGTGCTTCGGAACGTGTCGGCCACCGGTGGGCCTGGACCTCGACCTGGCGGCTCGCGATGGCAAATGATACTGATCGCGCTCTGGGAACAGGAACTGCCGTGGGGGGACGCCGGCACGCAGCGTGTCAGCGCCGGCCGGCCATGCGCTGCCCATGGGTCGCCGCGGGCCGCTGAGTATAATGGGACGCATGGCTCCTGAAAGCATCCATCCCACGGTCCATCCCGCGGTCTATCCCACGGCTTCGGCTTGCGCGCCTCGACGATCGCCGCGGTCGGCGATGCAGTTTGCCGGTCTGCTGGTCACTGGTCTGCTGCTTACCAGTCTGCTGTCGTCTGCCTGCGGCGGACCCAAGGCGTCCCCGGTGCCAGGCGGATCCGATGCCCGGTCGGTGGATGAAGCTCCGCAAGCGCGCTTCACGGACATCGCGGCAGAGTCGGGCTTGCGCTTCACCCATGCCAACGGCATGACCGGCCGCCGCAGCTTCGTGGAGATGATGGGCTCCGGTGGCGGCTGGCTGGACTATGACAACGACGGGGATCTGGATGCCTACCTGGTGCAGGGGGCTCCTGTGGGGGAGGGCGCCACGCCGGCCGTTCCGCCGGGCGGTCGCCTGTTTCGCAACGACGCCGAGCGGCAGGCCGATGGATCCCTGGCGCCCCATTTCAGCGATGTGACGGAGGCCTCCGGCATCCGCAGCCTGGCCTATGGCATGGGCCTGGCCACCGGCGACTACGACAACGACGGCTGGACCGACCTCTACCTCACCCATTGGGGCGCCAACCAGCTGTACCGCAACCGTGGCGACGGCAGCTTCGAAGAGGTCACCGCCCAGGCCGGGGCCGGCCTGGACGACGGCCGCTGGTCGACGGCCGCCAGCTTCGTGGACTACGATCGCGATGGCTGGCTGGACCTGCTGGTGGTCAACTACGTCGACTACCGGCTGGAGAACGACCACCCCTGCTTTGCCGCCACGACGGGGCGGCCGGATTACTGCGGCCCGGCCAGCTACAAACCTGCCGCCGACCGCCTCTTCCACAACCGCGCCGATGGCAGCTTCGAGGAGGTCACCCTGCCCATGGGCCTGGGCGCTCGCGACGCCTCCGGATTGGGCAGCGCCGTCCTGGACGTGAACGGCGATGGCTACCCCGACCTCTTCGTGGCCAACGACGCGATGGAAAACGACCTGTGGGTCAACCTGGCCGGTGAAGGCTTCGAGAACCAGGGGCCGATGTCCGGCACGGCGCTCAACCGGCAGGGCGTGGCGGAAGCCAACATGGGGATCGCCGCCGCCGACCTGGATGGCGACGCGGACGAAGACCTCTTCGTGACCCACCTGAAGGGCGAGACCAACACCTTATATCTTAACGGTGGTCAGGGGCTCTTTGAGGATCGCACCCGCGATTCAGGCCTGGGCGCGCCCAGTCTGCCGATGACCGCCTTCGGCGCCGGGGCCATGGACCACGACCTGGACGGCGACCTGGACCTGCTGGTGGCCAACGGCGAGGTGCGCGTCATCGACGAGCAGGATGCCGCCGGCGACCCCTTGCCCCTGCGCCAATCGCTGCAGCTCTTCACCAACCTGGGCGAAGGGCGCTTCGCCGACCACAGCCGGGAGGCGGGGCCAGCCTTCCAGGATCTGGACATCGGGCGGGCGGTAGCCGTCGGCGACGTGGACAACGATGGGGACCCGGATGCGCTGGTCACCTTCAACAACGGGCCGGCTCGGTTGCTGCGCAACGACCGCTCCGGCGCGGCCTGCTGGCTGGGGCTGCGGCTGCTGGGCGCCGGCGGCCGGGACATGTTGGGCGCGCAGGCGCGTTTGACCGGTGACCAGCCGGCGGGCGGTGATGGGGCGTCGACGCAACTGCGGCGGGTGCAGACCGACGCCAGCTACCTGTCCGCCCAAGACCCGCGCCTGATCTTCGCCTGTGTGGCAGAGGGGCCCCAGTCTGTCGAGGTCCTGTGGCCTGACGGGCGCCGGGAAGGCTTCGCCGACCTGCCGCCGGGGCGCTACCACACCCTGACCCAAGGCCAGGGCCAGGCGGTCACCGGTCCCTGATGGCCCGCCGGCCCACCGCCGATCGGCCCCTTCCAGGGCGCGCCGGTCGACCGCCCCAGCCGCCCAAGTCGCCCCCGGCGGTCCGGCGGCCCGCCGACTCCCGTCGTCGTCGCTGGGGCCTGGCCGCGCTGACGCTACTGGGTCTGGTCCTCCTGCTGGCGGCGCTCAAGGCCTGGCCGGCGCTGACCGCGGGCCCTGGCCTGCCTTCCGACGCGGCGTTGGCAGCCGTGATCCTGCCCCCGATGGACCATCTGAGCCCCGCGGTGCGCGAGCAGATCAACGAAGCACATCGTAAGGTCATCGATCTGGCGGTCGCCCCGACCGCAGAGCAGGCGGCCGCCTGGGGCGCCTTGGGGCAGGTGCTGCTGGCCTATGGTCTGGATGCGGCGGAGCCGGCCCTGCGCAACGCTGTCGCTCTTGACCCCGCGGCGTTCCGCTGGCCCTACTACCTGGGGCGCCATTACCACCTGCAGGCCGACATTCCCCAGGCCCGCGCGGCCTATGAAACGGCCTTGGCCCAGCGCCCGGAGGATATCCCCACCCAATTGCGGCTGGCCCAACTGAGCCTGGACGCCGGCGAGCCGCGCCAGGCGGCGGCGCGCCTGGAAGCGGTGGCGGCTCAGGATCCCGCGAACGCCTACGCCCAGTTTCTGAGCGGCGAGGTCGCGGCGGCCTTGGGGGACGACAACGCCGCCATCGTAGCCTACAGCCGGGCCCTTGAGCTGCAACCCGCGGCCACGCGCCTGCATTACCTCCTGGCAATGGCTGAGCGGCGCCTGGGGCGGCTGGAGGAAGCGGCGGCCCACCTGGCCAGACGCGGGGATGTGCCGGTGCGCCTGGTCGACCCGCTGGCCGCCGAGCTGGATGGCCTGCGGCAGAGCAGTCAGGTGCTGGTGCAGCAAGCCGGCGTGGCCGAACGCGAGGGACGCCTGACGGAGGCCCGACAGCTCCTGGAACGCGCCGTGGCGCTGGATCCGCAGGATGGTGCCGCGCGCCAGAACCTGGGGTTGCTGCGTTACCGGTCCGGCGAGCTGCCCGCGGCGCTGTCCGACCTGCAGGCCGCCATCGCCCTGGAGCCGGGCAACGCCCGCTTCCAGCTGAGCCTGGCCGTGATCCAGGAGGCGGCCGGTCGTCAGGATCTGGCGGAGGTGGCGCTCAAGGACGCCCTACGACTGGATCCGCAGGATGTGGATGTCCAATCCGGCCTGGCGGACTTCTACCGCCGCGGCGATCGCTGCCCCGAGGCGGAGGCGCATGCGGCGGCGGCCATCGAGCTGGCGCCCTCGCGAGCGCTGCTCAGGGTGCAGCAGGCGGTATGCCGTGTGCGCAGTGGGGAAAGCCGCGCGGCGCTGCAGGGTCTGAGCGCGGCGCGAATCGACTTCCCCGCGGATGCGTCGATCGCCGACGCCCTGGCGCGGGTGCTGGCGGCCGCGCCTGATGCCGCGGTTCGGGATCCGCAGGCGGCCGTGACCCTCATCGCGCCCCTGGCGCAGGAGGCCAAGGCGGGCATCGATGTGCTGGAGACGATGGCGATGGCCCTGGCTTCCGCCGACCGCTTCGCCGAGGCGATCGCCTATCAGGAACGGGCCCTGGCCGCAGCCGAGGATCGCCCAGCATGGCGCTCGGCCCTGGCGGCGAACCTGGACCGCTACCGCCAGGGGCAGTCCGCCGCCGCGCCCTGGCCGGACTTCCTGTACCAGCCGGAGCCTTGAGATGGCAGTCGGGACCGTGGCCACCGGTAGAGATGCTGAACCGCAACATCCCGAGCCGCGGAGGGTGCGGTAGCGATGCGGCGCCCGCCAACGGATTTACATGCCGCCCGTATCTCCGAGGCTCACCTGTCGTTAATCCAACTGCTTAGGGCTGCACAGGAACCCTGCTCAGGGAACGACCTGCTGTGGGCTCAAGCGATTCGTAGCGACGAAGTCCACAGCAACAAGGCCGTACCGAGCCAAACTCTATGGAGGAACACATGCGACGGTTTATGACGAAGGGCCTGGCGCTCAGCGCTCTGGCGGCAGCGCTCCTGTTGCCGCTGAGCGTGAATGCGCAAGAAGTCGGGCCAGTCAACGGGCATTACCCTGATATCGCCACCGACAGCGCTCGTGGGGGCACGCCGCTCATCACGAACCCGGTCGATATGGTGGACAGCCTGGATGCCCCCAACACCCCCGGAACCCTGTGGGACGGTGGCGGTAGCGACACCGTGAACGGACTCACCTCGGAGCGTCGCACGTTCACGACCGGCACCGGTGGCCCGGAAGGCGACCATATCTCCACGATCGCCGACGACTTCATCCTGACCGGCGGCCCGTGGAACATCACGGACATGCGCGCCTGCATGTTCCAGAACACGTCCACCGAGGCGGAAGCCTGGATCTACAACAGCACGGGCACCGCGCCGGTGCTGCCGGTGACGGACGTGCGGGTGGGCCACAGCACCGCTGGCGGCCAGGATCTGCAGTCCATCGTCTTCGTGGACAACGGCACCCGCTGCCGCACGGCCTTCGGTTACCCGGGCCGTGAGTTCTCGTTCAGCCCGACGTCCACGGGCGTCACGTTCTCGCTGCCGGCCGGCGAGTACTGGCTGGCGGTCGTCGGTGGCCCCGCGGCCGGCGGCACCGTCAACGGTCGCGCGTTCCGCGCCCGCTCGACAACGTCCAGCCCCCCGGCGGGCAGCGGCTACGCCAAGGATGCCCAGTGGGGCAGCACGGTCTTCGGCGGCGCGCCCTACTGGACCAGCACGAACGCCCAGGGCCAGCGCGACTTCGCGTTCGACATCGACGGCGTCCTCGGCGGCGGCGGTGTGGTTCGTACGGTTGACCCGAACCGGCAGCTGGGCAACCAGGTGCACCTGCCGATCCTGAACTTCCAGGGTCAGGACGACGTCTGCCGCACGATGATCGAAGTGCAGTACATCGGCTGCGATCCGTCGAAGGCCGTCCTGGTGACCTGGGGCGAGCCGGGCTTCTGCCCGCCGCAGGCCGCCGGCCCGCTGAAGGTGGAATGCACGGGCCTGCTGTTCCCGGGCTCTTCGTGGATCATGCAGGGCGCTCAGATCCCGACGGGATCGAAGGGCGGCATGCTGTTCAAGTTCACCGCGAAGCAGCTCTCGGACGTGGGCATCGACCTGGGCTTTGACGATGTCGTGGCCGACCTGATGTGCGAGACCTTGTTCTTCGGCGTGGTCGGCGACGCTGACGACTACCGCCGCTTCAAGAAGGCCTACAACGAGGGCCTGGACTTCGCCGGGATCAACCAGCGCACGGCGACGGGCCAGGGCTTCCTGGCGGTCGAAGTGCTGCGCCACTGCCCGGGCGACGTGACGCCGGGTGTGGAAGTGAGCTCGAAGTACATCGGTATCGCGGCGGCCCACCTGGGCTTCTACGATCCAGTGTTCGGCGGCTTCGGCTACTACGTGCCGCTGATCTACGCCAACAAGGCGGGCCTGAACACCGTGATGTACATCCAGAACGGTGGCCTGGAATGCTCCTCGCTGGAGCTGTGGTTCAAGGCGCAGGACGACTGCCTGCGGGCGCGCATCTGTGACGTGGCGACGCTCGCCCCGGGCGAGACCTACCAGTTCGACGCCAGCGACTGCGTCGGCCCGGATTGGCAGGGTTCGGCCTGGATCCGCGCTTCGGAGTGGATGGGCGTTGCGGTTGACATCTACGGCCGCGACATCCTGATGACCTACATCGGTGAGCCGGCGCCGTACAGCTACAACCTGCTGGACGACAAGGGCCAGCCGAAGGTCGTGGCGAGCCCGGAGACGGGTGAGAAGATCGCCTACGGTCCGCTGATCTACAGCGAGTACCAGGGCTGGGACACGGGCGTGCAGGTGATGAACCTGAGCCAGGTGGTGAACGCCAAGATCAAGGTGTACTTCCTGGACCGCTCGGGCGACGTGATCACGACGCTGGTGGACTGGGTCTGCCCGCGCGGTTCGCAGACCTTCTTCCTGCCGGTGGTCGCTGACCTGCCGGGCACCTGGGTGGGCAGCATCCGGGTGGAGAGCCAGGACTGGTGGACGCCGGGTACGAACGGCGTGAACGCCCCGGACGTGGTGGGCGTGGCGACCTTGATGAAGTACGGCGACGTGGCCCGCACGGAGACGCAGCAGGCCATCGCTTACAACCTGTTGGTGGAGCACAAGGCGTACATCTGGCAGGCCGGCGCCGGTGCCGGTGGCCTGTCGAGCGGTGTGGGCCTGATCGCGATCCCGAGCCTGCTGAAGGACCTGGACGGCTCTGGTGTGACGAGCGAGACGGCGATCATGAACCTGGTTGCCAAGCCGGGCTTCACGGACTTCGCCATCTACATCTACGACCAGAACGGTCTCCTGGACTTCATCTGCGAGAAGCTGCACAGCCGGCAGGTAGAGTACATCGACCTGCAGACCTGGGGCTACGTGAACAACGGCTTCAAGGGCTCGGCGGTCATCTCCGCCACGTTCTGGGAGCATGACGTGTTCGACCCGGACGGCAAGTTCGTCCGCAACCTGGTGGGTCTCGGCGCGGTGATGGTCGAGCGCACGGGCACCCGCCTGGGCGAGGACATCCCTGGCGACGAGGCGGCGGGCGACCGCGGCATTCCGTTCGCCCTGACGACGACGGGCAAGACGCCGACGTGGTGCCCGGGCGGGTTCATCCCGCGCTGCCCCGGCCAGCCGGTGTACGTGACGATCACCGAGGACTTCCCGGCCACCGAGGCCGCGGTGACCACGATCCCGAACGCCGGTCCGCGGCCGCAGACGGTGGTTCGCACCTTGACGGTCGCCGGCAAGCCGGCCGACTGCCTGGTCCTCGATGTCAACGTGCTGCTGAACATCACGCACAGTGGTTGGGCGACCTGGACGTGACGTGGCCCACGCTGGCGCGACCAGCTCGATGTTCAACAACTGTGACGCGTTCTGCACGAGCAACACGGGCTAATCAGGATCCTGGACGACGACTCGGACCACTCGATGACCGCGTGCACCTCGCCGATGCTGAACAACCAGGCGCGCAAGACGGAGACGGGCACGGGCCTGAAGCCCTTCGACGGTACGGCCGCCAACGGCGCCTGGACCTTGACGGTGTCGGACGACTCAGTGGCACGAACCAGGCGGCGTGGCCACACGCTGAACAGCTGGGGCGTCACGGGTCAGTGCCGCTACCGCCGCTTGACCCCTGATCTGAACCTGAGAACGAAGGCCGGTTCGCCGGCCTTCGCTCCCAGCGACTGACACAAGGTCAGCGAGGGGCGCGTCTCCGCAAGGGGGCGCGCCCCTTTTTCGTTCGCTCCGGGCGCGGGCAGTGCTCTTGCGGTGCTCGCCGCCGCAATTGACCCCATTATTCGCTTTCTGCCCGCGGCTGCCCGTATCTAAGTCCTGTCTGTCCCGTTACTCATGTTAGCTTCATCCGCACACTGACGCGGATGGGCTGTCTGTGGTGTGCATACCCATCGCATGTTGGCCTGCTTTCCCTTGTTCGGGGGAAGACGGCGGCCAGGTAAAGGAGAATCGCTGATGAAGAGATTGTTGGTTGCGGCCCCGTTCTTGGGGTTGGCTCTGGTGGCCGCCGTGGGAATGTGGCGACCCCAATTGGCCGAGGCGCAGCGTGCGGAAGGCTGCGACCTGGCTTACGACTTCAACCAGGACCAGGTGGTGGACGAGTCGGACCGCTCCATCTTCGATCGCTGGATGGAGCTTGGCGCGCCGGAGGCCGACCTTGACAAGGACGGCGACACGGCCAAGGACGACGACTACCTCAGCCTGATCAAGATGGTCTACAGCGACGCCTGTCGCAAGGACAACGGCTTGCCGGATCCCGGCCTGGGCAGCGATCAGCCGAAGCCCGGCTTGGCGGCGCGTTCCGCCGCGGTTGACAGCGCTGATACTGTGGACGGCGTGGACGCCCTGGACCGCACCGGCGGCCCGGACGGCTTCGGCTACACCTTCAAGGACAGCGATGAGGGCGGTTGCCCGCCGAACTTCGTGACCATCGTGGGGGCCGGCGGCGTCAACCTGAATCTGACCGATGACTCGAACTCGAATCAGAACATCGGCTTCAGCTTCCCCTTCTACGGCGTGCCCCAGACCACGGTGGGCGTGGCCTCCAACGGCTACCTTCACTTCGGCTCCATCGGCACGGACTTCACCAATGACTGCCCCATTCCCAACGCGCTCACGCCCAACAACGCCATCTACGGCGTGTGGGACGACATGCTGCCTGCCGGCGCCAACAACGTCTACGCCGCCTCCTTCCCGGCCGGCAGCTGCCCGGGTGGCCGCAAGGGCGCCTGCTTCATCGCCGAGTGGAACAACGTGCCCTACTTCGGCACGGGCGGTAGCAACACCTTCCAGATGATCCTCCGCGACGACGGCGTCATCGAGGTGCAGTACACCGTGGTCAGCGGTGGTGGCGCCAGCGCCACGGCCGGTCTGGAGAACACCGCGGGTTCCGTCGCCTTGCAGTATGCCTGCAACGGCGCCTGGACCAACCCGCTGCCCCGCGCGGTCTACTACCTGCCGCCGGGCGTGACCACCTGCACCCTGGCCGCCGGCGCTCAGGGCGTGGACCCCAACCGCCAGCTGGGCAACCAGATCCACCTGCCCATCCTCAACTTCCAGGGCCAGGACGATGTCTGCCGCACGATGATCGAGGTGCAGTACCTCGGCTGCGATCCGTCCAAGGCCGTGCTGGTGACCTGGGGCGAGCCGGGCTTCTGCCCGCCGCAGGCCGCCGGCCCGCTCAAGGTGGAATGCACGGGCATGTTGTTCCCGGGTTCGTCCTGGATCATGATGGGCGCGCAGATCCCCACCGGCTCCAAGGGCGGCATGCTCTTCAAGTTCACGGCCAAGCAGCTGTCGGACGTGGGCATCGACCTGGGCTTCGACGATGTCGTGGCCGACCTGATGTGCGAGACCCTCTTCTTCGGTGTGGTCGGTGACGCTGACGACTACCGCCGCTTCAAGAAGGCCTACAACGAGGGCCTGGACTTCGCCGGCATCAACCAGGGTACGGCCGCCGGTTCGGGCTTCCTGGCCGTCGAAGTGCTGCGCCACTGCCCGGGCGATGTGACGCCGGGTGTGGAAGTGAGCTCGAAGTACATCGGTATCGCCGGGACCCACCTGGGCACCTACGACCCGATCTTCGGCGGTTTCGGCTACTACGTGCCGCTGATCTACGCCAACAAGGCGGGCCTGAACACCGTGATGTACATCCAGAACGGTGGCTTGGAATGCTCCTCGCTGGAGCTGTGGTTCAAGGCGCAGGACGACTGCCTGCGGGCGCGAATCTGCGACGTGGGCACCCTGGCTCCGGGCGAGACCTACCAGTTCGACGCTTCCGACTGCGTCGGCCCGGATTGGCAGGGTTCGGCCTGGATCCGCGCCTCCGAATGGATGGGCGTGGCCGTCGACATCTACGGTCGCGACATCCTGATGACCTATGTCGGCGAGCCGGCCCCGTTCGACTACACGGCGCTCGAGGACGGCGAGGCTTCCCCGACCACCGGCGAGAAGATCGCCTACGGTCCGCTGATCTATTCCGAGTACCAGGGTTGGGACACCGGCGTGCAGGTGATGAACCTGAGCCAGGTGCTCAACGCCAAGGTCAAGGTGTACTTCCTGGACCGCTCGGGCGATGTGGTCACCACCCTGGTGGACTGGATCTGCCCGCGCGGCTCGCAGACCTTCTTCCTGCCGATCGTGGCTGACCTGCCGGGTACCTGGGTAGGCAGCATCCGGGTGGAGAGCCAGGACTGGTGGGCCGCAGGCACCAATGGTGTCGGCGCTCCGAACATCGTCGGCGTGGCCACCCTGATGAAGTACGGCGACGTGGCCCGCACCGAGACGCAGCAAGCCATCGCCTACAACCTGCTGGTGGAGCACAAGAGCTACATCTGGCAGGTGGGCGCCGGTGAGGGCGGTCTCTTCAGCGGCGTCGGCCTGGTCGCCATCCCCAGCCTGCTCAAGGACCTGGACGGCTCGGGCGTGACCAGCGAGACGGCGATCATGAACCTGGTGGCCAAGCCGGGCTTCACGGACTTCGCCATCTACATCTACGACCAGAACGGCCTGCTCGACTTCGTCTGCGAGAAGCTGTTCGACCGCCAGGTGGAGTACATCGACCTGCAGACCTGGGGCTATGTGAACAACGGCTTCAAGGGCTCGGCGGTCATCTCCGCCACGTTCTGGGAGCATGACGTCTTCGATCCGGACGGCAAGTTCGTCCGCAACCTGGTAGGCCTCGGTGCGGTGATGGTCGAGCGCACGGGCACCCGCCTGGGCGAGGACATCCCTGGCGACGAAGCGGCGGGTGACCGCGGCATTCCGTTCGCCCTGACGACCACGGGCAAGACGCCGACCTGGTGCCCGGGCGGCGAAGTGCCGCTCTGCCCCGGTCAGCCGGTGTACGCGGCCATCGAGACGCCGTTCTCGGCCTCAGAGACGCTGGGCGTCGGCACGGCCGGCACCCTTGTCCCGGCCACCACCCCCTTCACCCTCAGCCGCACGCTGACCGTTGGCGGCGTGCCGGCTGACTGCAAGGTCACCGATGTCAATCTGGACATCAGCGTCACCACCACCTTCATGGGCGACGTCGTCGCGACCCTGACCCATGGTGGCAAGTCGGCGGTCCTCTTCGACTTCATCTGCGGATCGAACGACAACCTGACGGTGACCTTGGACGATGATGCGACTTCCTTGGTCAGCGGCACCTCGCCCGCCGGCGCCTGCCTGGCGCCGACGAACGCCGCTGGAACCTACAAGTCAGAGTCTGGTTCGGCGCTCAACGGCTTCGACAAGACCCTGGCGCTGGGCGCTTGGACCCTCGACTTGACGGACACCGCGCCAGGCGACCCCACGTACCTCAACAGCTGGGGCGTCAAGGGCACCTGCAACTACCGGCAGCTGCTTCCCTGATCCCCACGGGAAGTGGCCTTGCGGCTGCTTTCTGAACACGCATTGAGAACAGCCCCCTCGCCTTTGGCGGGGGGGCTGTTTCGTTGGGTGGCGTTGGTCGCTTGTGGCCGGCACGGCATCCGCTGGATTCCGCACAGCGAGTTGCCCCCATCGGTGCCGAACGGGGGGAGGGTGTGCGTTGCTGTTGAGTTGAAGGGACGTTGAGCTGGGAGGATGGCGACAGGTCGACGGCGTCAGCTCGACGGCGCTTCGGGCAGCCGGTACGCGTCGCGGGTGGGCCGGAAGGGGCGCAGCAGCCAGTGCGGCCGGCGCATGCCGTCGGGAGATACCTGGCGGGCGGGACGGGTCAGCGCCAGCCATTCACGGTAGACGGCGCGGGAGCGGGCGGTGTCGACGAAGACGTCGCCGCTCTGGTCACCAGCTTCGGCGCGGGCGACGGTCACCTTCTGATGCCAGCAATGCATGCCCGTGACCGGATCGGGATGCACCGGGAAGGTGAGGTTCTGGTGCACGCCCACCTCGGTCCACCAGATGCGGCTGGAATCCGGGTCGGAGGAGGCGAAGGGCTTCGTGCCCTCACGGCGACGCATGGTCCACTGGCCCTCCGGGCTGCGGCTGAGGTCCACCAGGCTGGAGGACCAGCGTTCCATGCCCGTCTCCTGCAGGCGCCAGCGGCCCATGTGATGCGAGCAGGCCGAGATGCCCGGCCGGATGCCTTCGGTGACCCAGGCCGGCAGGACGAAATGGCCGATGTCGGTGCTGACCCGCAGCAGGTCATCGGTCACCACGCCCAGTCGCGCGGCGTCCTCCGGATGGATCCACAGCGGGTTGCGGTGGCTGATCTCGTAGAGCCACTTGCTGTTGCCGCTGCGGGTGTGGATGAGCGTGGGCAGCCGGAAGGTGGGGATGAGCACCATCTGGCCGGCACCGCGGTCGATCTGGCTGGGGTGGACGTGGCTGTGGATGTAGCTGGGCAGGGCCACCTCGGGCCAGCCCCAATCATGCAAGGTGCGCGACCAGAACTCCAGGCGGCGGCTGGGGGTGTCGAAGCCGCGGCGGACGCTGTCGTCGGCCCCCTCCAAGCGGATGCCCACGGGCCGACCCGCTTCGCCCGGGGCGAAGACAGGATGCGGGGTGATGTTGGGCGACGCCGCCGCCGGCGAACTGGTGCTGACGATGCCGCTGCGCGCATCCGTCGCCAGGTCCGCCAGCCCCGCCAGGTCCACCGCTTCCTCGTAGCTGGCCTTGGCGCCCTGGCGGATCTCGAAGGCCCCAAAGCGCTGCATGTAGCTGAAGGGGTCCAAGCCCATCGCGGCGGCCGCCTCAGGCAGGCCGGGCACCGTGTTCTCGAACATCCAGCGGTAGTACTCGTGGACCTGCAGCTTCTCCCCCGGCCGGTAGGGCGATTCGAAGGAGCGCCGGATGCCCAGGCTACCGTCCGGATCGATGCGCCAGGACAGCTCGATCCAGAACTCGGTCTCTTCCCAGACCTCGCCGGGGTTGGCCTCGTAGGTGTACTGCACCGGCTGGCCCATGCGCTCCATGGCCACGCGGCGCACGGGCTGGCGGAAGGCGATCCAGCAGCCGGCGTGGGTCTCCTGGCTCATCAGGTCGTGGCGCTCCGAGCCGTGGCCCATGGGCAGCACGTAATCCGCGAACCAGGCGGTCTCCGACCAGGTGGGCGTGAGGCAGGCGTGCAGGCCCACCTTGCTCTCGTCGGTCAGGGCCTCCAGCCACATGGCGCCATCGGGGTTGGTCCACACCGGGTTGTAGACGCGGGTGAAATAGGTGTCCAGCTTCGCGCGGCCCTCGTCCATGAGGTGGGGCATCAGGAAGCTCATCTCGAAGAAGGACAAGGGGTATTCCTGCGGCCAGGTCAGCTCGTTCCAGCGCTCAGGATGCGGGCCTAGATGGTGCGGCCGCGGCACCCACTTGTCCCAGGTGTTCATGGATGTGCCGCCTTCCACGCCCACCGAGCCGGTGAGCACCGAGAGCAGCCACAGGCAGCGTGCCACCTGCCAGCCCCCTAGGTTGCCGGCGGTAGCCGAGCGCCAGGTATGCGCCGCCAGCTTGCCCTCGCAGCCGGCGACCGCCTCGGCGACCGCCAGGATCTGCGCTGCCGGAACCCCCGATTCGGCGGCGGCGAAGTCGAAGCTGAACTGCGCGTAATGCTCCAGGAAACGCCGCTCGAAGCTGGCGAAGTCCGGGGCGTCGTCCGGATGGTCCTGGGCCAGCCATTCGCGCCAGTTGATCCAGCGCTCCACGAAGGTCTGGTCATAGCGCCCGGTGGCCACCAGATGCCGCGCGATGGCCAGCAGCATGGCGGCCTCCGAACCGGGCCAGGGCGAGAGGTGCAGGTCGGCGCGGCTGGCGGTGTTGGACAGCCGGGTGTCCAGGACGATGAGCTTGGCCCCCGCCAGCTTGCCCTCGATGATGCGCTGGGCGTGGGGGTTGAAGTAATGGCCCGTCTCCAGATGGCTGGAGATCAGCAGGATGACCTTGGCGTTGGCATGGTCGGGCGACGGGCGGTCGAGACCGGTCCAGAAGGCGAAGCCGGCGCGGGCGCTGGACGAACAGACGTTGGTGTGGCTGTTGTGGCTGTCGCAGCCCCAGGCGAAGAGCACCCATTCCATCAGCCCGTCATGACCGGCCCGGCCCACGTGGTACATCACCTCGTTGTGGCGCTGCTCCAGAAAGGCTTTGCGGATGCGCGCCCCCAGATCGTCCAGCACCTCGTCCCAGGTGACGCGGCGCCACTTGCCTTCGCCCCGCGCGCCCACGCGCTTCAGGGGGTAGAGGATGCGCTCGGGATCATAGACCTGGTTGTGGGTGGCCGGTCCCTTGGCGCAGTTGCGTCCGCGGCTACCAGGATGGAGGGGGTTGCCCTCGAACTTCTGCACCTCCAGGCTGTCCTTGTCGACATAAGCCAGGAGCCCGCAGGCGCTCTCGCAGTTGAAGCAGACCGTGGGCACCAGGGTGTAGCGCCGCGGCACCTTGCGCGGCCAGGCGCGGGCATCGTACTCCACCCAATCGTCCCAGCGGTCGACCGGGGGGTAGGGGTGCAGGCCGTCGTCGAGGGGCTGGGGCAGGGAAGCGGGCGGCAGCGGGGCGTTGGCTGGCTTGCTCATGGGGGCATGATACCATGGTGTCGGCAGGCTGTCCGATTGGCTGTTCTACCGATTCAACGCCACACGGTCTGAGGATCCAAGATCTCGATGCCCCGCCGTCAGGCGCATGGTCCGATCAGTCCAGTGGGATCGTCTGCACGCCCTCGGGGGCCCGTAGTCGCTGCTCGTGGTCGAAGGTGAGCAGCGGCAATCCCTCGTCCTGGGCCATGGCCAGGTAGACGGCGTCGCAGCCGCGCACCAGCTGGGTGGCGGCGATGTCGGCGGCCAGACTCGCGAGGCCGTGATCCACCGCTCGGGTCACGATGCGCCGGTGCCGCGCCAGGTGGGTCACCGCCTGCAGACCGAGTTCGGGTTGGCCCGACGCACGGGCCACGGCTGAGGCCAGTTCGGCCACGGCAATGTTCGGGATGCGGATGCCACCGCCCGCGGCGAAATGCGCTTCTAGAATGCGGTTGGCGACCGGTGACCAGTCGTCGTGGCTTCGAACGTAGGCGACCAGGGCGCTGGCATCCACAACCATGAGGTTCATCGGCGACCCTCCGCCACCAGTTCCACGGCGCTCTTCTCCGAGATCCAACCGGCGTCAATCTCGCGTCGAAGGGCCTCGAGTTCGCGCTGCCATTCCTCTTCCCAAGCTTCTTCCGCCATCGCCTCCGCCCCTTCGGGTACAGGGATCAGCACTGCCGCCGGCTTCCCATGCACCGTGACGACGTAGCGCGCCCCCTCCTCCCGAACGGAGCGGAGCACCTGCGTGGCGCCGTCGCGCAGCTCGCGGACGCCGATGGTGGTGAGCTTCATGGGGGTGGTCTCCTGACAATCTCGCTGTGCTGCGGACCTGTGGTCACAAAGGTGGCCACACTGTAGCACGGGGCATCGCCGCCGGCAATCCGCCCCAGTCGATCGTCGATCGATGTCTGGATGCGGTTGCCCTGCAACCACCCCGGGAGATCGCCCTACACCGCCCCCCAGGCCTATCTCCCCCTCACAGCACCGGCGGCCAGCCCAACATCCCCCCGCCCAGCCAGCGGTCCAGCAGCAGTCCCAGGCAGAGCAGGAGCGCGTGCCACAGCTGCAGCCGTGCCGTCATGCCTAGCACCGGCAGCAGCGCCCGGCCGGAGGCGCCGGAGCGCACCTGGGCGATAGGCCCCGTGGCCAGCGGCAGGGCGCCCAGCACCAGCATGACTGCCGGACCCAGGCCCCAACCAGGGCGTCGGCTGAGGCCCCCGGCCAGGCCCATCAGCACGGGGAGGACAAAGGCCAGGGCCACCGAGGCCGCGTAGTAACCACGGCCCCATTCGGCTCCCAGGCGCACGACGAGGGTGCGCTTGCCGGCGGCGCGGTCGGTGTCGACGTCGCGCAGGTTGTTGACCGTGAGGATCGCCACTGACAGGGCCCCCACCGCCACGCCCAAGAGCGCTGCCCGGACGCTCCAGGTCAGGGCCTGGACGTAGTAGGTGCCGGAGACGGCGACCACGCCGAAGAAGAGCATGACGAAGAGATCGCCCAGGCCGCGGTAGGCCAGGGGATGCGGCCCGCCGGTGTACAGGTAGCCGCAGGCCAGGGAGGCCAGACCGATGATGAGGATGGGCCAACCGGCCCGCGCCACCAGGTACAGGCCCACGAGGGTCGCCGCGGCGAAGGCCAGCGCAGCGCCCCAGGTCACGGCGCGGGCCGAGAGCAGGCCGGCGGCCACCACCCGCGTGGGGCCGAGCCGGTCCGGGGTGTCGGCGCCCTTCTTGAAGTCCAGCACATCGTTGGCCAGGTTGGTGCCGACTTGAATGAAGAGCGCGCCGACAAGGGCGGCCAGGGCCGACAAGGCGTGAAAGACACCCAGATAGACGGCCAGCGCCGCGCCCACAGCCACCGGGGCCACGGAGGCGCTGAGGGTGCGCGGGCGGATGGCCAGCAGCCAGGCGCGGGAGGAGGAGACCCGTGGCGGTGGGGACACGGGCGTCGGATCGCCGTGCCTCACGGGTAGCGACGGAACTTGCCGAAGTCGGGCTGGCGCTTCTCCAGGAAGGCGTTCTTGCCCTCTGTGCCCTCTTCGCTCATGTAATACAGCAACGTGGCGTCGCCGGCCAGCTGCTGCAGGCCGGCCTGACCGTCCAGGGCGGCGTTCATGCTTACCTTGAGCAGGCGCAGGGCCATGGGGCTGAGGTCCAGCATCTCCCGGCACCATTGCACGGTCACCGCCTCCAGCTGGTCCACCGGTACCACGGTGTTCACGAGGCCCATGTCCAGGGCCTCGCGGGCGTTGTACTGCCGGCAGAGGAACCAGATCTCGCGGGCCTTCTTCTGCCCCACGCAGGCGGCGAGGAAGCTGGAGCCGAAGCCACCGTCGAAGCTGCCCACCCGCGGGCCGGTCTGGCCGAAGATGGCGTTGTCGGCGGCGATGGACAGGTCGCAGACCACGTGCAGCACATGCCCGCCGCCGATGGCGTAGCCGGCCACCATGGCCACCACGGGCTTGGGCAGGCGGCGGATGCGCATCTGCAGGTCCAAGACGTTGAGCCGCGGCACCCCGTCCTCGCCCACATAGCCGCCCTGGCCGCGCACGCGCTGGTCGCCGCCGGCGCAGAAGGCCTCGTCCCCCGCGCCGGTCAGGATGACCACGCCCACCTCGGCATCCTCGCGCGCCAGGTCGAAGGCCTCGATCAGCTGCGTCACCGTCTGCGGCCGGAAGGCGTTGCGCACCTCCGGCCGGTCGATGGTGATCTTGGCGATGCCTTCGGCCTTCTCGTAGCGGATGTCGGTGTAGGCCTTGACCGGCTGCCAGTCGATGATCACGGCGGGCTCCTGGGCGGGCGTTGGACGGTTCGGCCCAGGATTCTACCAAAGACCGGCACAGGTCGGGCGGCAAGGGCTCAACGGCGGCGGTCGCGATGTCGGACATCGCCGCCGGGGCCGCCCTTCAGCCCCCCAGGGCGGTGTTGCGCCAGGCCCAGAGCATGTAGGCGACGGTGAAGAAGACGCTGACGATGACCACCGCGGCCATCAGGGTGCCGACGGCGCCGAGGGTCTGGATGAGGCTGTCAAGGATGGGCATTGCAATACTCCAGTGCGAGGCAGGGTCCGCCCGGTCTCCCGCAAGGGAGGCCGTCATGGTAGAGAACGATGGCCGCGACAGAAGGGTTATGGAGGTGGCGGCGCCGGGCAGGGACTGGACGACGGATCGGAGCGGACGGTCACATGGCTGACGCGTCCTTGAAGGACCGACGGTTGCGTGCGGACACATCCCGGAGGACCGATGGCTACGTCTCCGAAGCTTCCAGGAAGGACCGGACGCGTTCCGCCACCCAATCCGGCTGCTCCAGCTGCGCGGCATGCCCCGCGCCCGGCACCGGGTGCAGGACGATGCGCCGTGAACGCGCCGCCATCGCCTGCCCGATGCCCAGGAACCTGGCGTCCTCGGCTCCGGCCAGGAACAGGCAGGGCATGGCCAGCCGCTCCAGCGCCGCCCACAGTGGCGGCATGCGCCCGGTGCCCACCCGCCGTAGGCTCTCCGCCAGGCCCCACGGCGACTGCTCCAGGCGCCGCCGGCGTTCCCGCGCCAGCACCCGCGGATCCAGGCGGGCCTGGCTGGCGAAGAGCGGCTGGGCCATCCAGCGCGCCACGAAGGCCGGCAGGCCCTCGGCTTCCAGGCGGGCCGCCAAGGCGTCGTCGGCGGCGGCGCGGGCATCGCGCTCGGCCGCGTCGGCGATGCCCGGCGAGGCGCCGATGAGGCTGAGGCTGGCCACCCGCTCCGGCGCCGCCAGGGCCAGGCTCAATGCCACCCGGCCGCCCATGGAATAGCCCAGCACATGGGCGCGGGCGATGCCCAGGGCATCCATGGTCGCCAGGACGGCGGCCACGACGCCGGGCATCGTTCGCGCCGCAGGGTCCGCCGACTGTGGCGAGCGGCCATGCCCGGGCAGATCGAGAGCGATGAGCCTCCGCCGGTACCCGTGATGACGACCATCCGCGCGGTCCCCGGCCGGGAGCCGGCGCCAGGCGGCGGCGAAGCCCAGCCAGGAGCGGCGGTCGCCGGTGAAGCCGTGCAGCAGCAGCAGAGGGGCGCGCGTCCGCGGACCGGCGACGAGGACGCGGTGGTAGAGCGCTGGGGCGGCGATGGGGGTGGTCATCAGCGGGCCGGTCGGGAGGATCGGGAGCCGCGATCGCGGCCGCCGCCATGGACGAAGGGATTACCATGCTACCATCCGACGGGTCAGGCCGCTATCAAGCCCGAGGCAACACCGATGAGGGAGGACAAGCTGCTGCCCCTCCCGGACCTTCGCGGCTGATCTCCTTGGGCCTTGCCGCCGACGTGGAACCAAAAGGGCCGGGCCTACCACCCACCTCGTATCGGTCCTTCACGGCTGTGAGTCGTCGCGGCCTGGAGTCCAACCAAGCAGAGTCTGGAATCCGACCTGGCAGACTACTGAGAGGACGTGGGTCATGCGTTCAGGCAACTCCGAGGTCTCGAATCGCCCGCGCCAGCGCGCCGCCCTCGCCCCGCGCCTGGCCTTGTTGCTGATCGCCCTTTCGGTCGGGCCCCTGGCCTTTCTCCTCCTCAGCCTTCGCCGCGCCGGCATGCCGGACTTCGCCGCGGCCTGCCAGACCGGCGCGCCCTTCCATGTGGCAGCGGTGTACCGCGGGCAGACGGATCCCAATCGGCCGCCCAACAACAAGGCGCCGTCGGTGATCCTGTTCCAGGACACGCCGGAGAACCGGATCCACCATGAGTTGGCCAGCTTCAAGCAAGTGGGCGCGGTCTGGGGACTGGCCTACAGCCGGCGGGAGCAGGCGGTATTCGCCGCCACCTTCCACAAGCGCGGCCTGCCCTACGGGCCGGCCGGCTCGGGGGGCATCTACCGGATCGACCTGCGGACGGGCAACATCACGACCTTCGCCACCGTGCCCAACACCGGAGGCCGGGTTCTCAACCCGTCGATGGGCAGCGGCACCTTGGATAACGACCAATACCAGGCGCGTTTCGTCGGCAAGGTGGCCTTGGGCGACCTGGACCTCAGCGCCGACGAGACCGAGCTCTTCGTGGTCAACTTGAAAGACCGCCGCGTCTACCGCTACGAGACGGCAACCGGCCGCCTGATCGGCAGTTTCGACCACGGCGCCGCGGCCGAGGCATGGTCCGCCGACGCCCGGCCCTTCGGCCTGGCTTGGCATGACGGCTACCTCTACCACGGCCTGGTCAACGCCCGCGCCGTCAAGCCCTTCGAGGCCCGGGTCTACCGCTCGCGCGCGGATGGGTCGGACATGTCGCTGGTGACCAGCGTGGACCTGCGCTACCCGCGGGACCGGGTGGATCTGGGCGAAGTCCAAGGGGCCACGGCGCTGGAACTGCCCTGGGGCTCTTGGAATGAGGGCCCGTTACTGGAACTGGAGTCGACGCGCGGTCAACCGATGCTGACCGACCTGCAGTTCACCGACGATCAGACCCTGGTGCTGGCCTTGCGCGATCGCTACTGGGACGTCAACTTCGGCTGGGTCAAGTACTACTCGGGGGGGGGCTGCGTGAGCCCTTGCACCCGCACCGAGATCATCCTGGCCGGCAGACTCCTGGGCTTCGGCGATCTGCTCGTCGCCCGGCCTGCGGAGGGAGCCTTCCAGGTGTCCACGGCGCCTGAGCTCCTGCGCGACACCAATGCGATCGGCCACAAGGAAAGCGCCTTGGGTGGTCTGGCCTGCGCGGCCGACAACCCCGGGCTGACGGCGGGAACCTATGGGGTGGCCAAGGGCCGGTCGGACGTGGTACTGGGCTTGGAGGGCGTGTACTGGTACGACATGAGCACGGGCAACGCTACTAGCCACGAGGCCTTGGGCCAGCCGGGCAGCTTCGACCTGTACCGCCTGCTGCTGGAGGCGCCGGCCCAACAGGCGGCGGCCCATTCCGAGATCACCGAGTACTATGCTGACGTCGCCAGCCTGGGCGACATCGAGGCACTCTGCGAACCCTGCGGCCCCCTGCCCACCCTCACCCCCACTCCCACACCGACCTCTACCGCTACGCCGACTTACACGCCCACCGCCACCCCCACGGGCACGCTCCCGCCTACGGCTACACCCACCGCGACCCACACCCCGACTGCCACCACTACCCCCACCCCGCGGCCCAAGCCGGTCTACCTGCCCCTCCTGCTGCGCGAAGCCTGCGACCCGGAGCGGGCGGTGGCCGACGTGGTGCTGCTCTTGGACCTGTCCTCCAGCATGACCGGCGCGAAGTTCGCCGCGGTCAAGGAGGCGGCCCGGGCCTTTGTGGGGGCGATGCACTTCCCCGCCGACCGCGTGGCCCTGGTGACCTTTGCCGCGGAGGGTCGCGTGCTCGCGGCGCTGACCAACGACGAGGCGGCCTTGCTGCGGGCGGTGGATGGCATGGCCCTGGAATCGGGCACGCGCATCGACCAGGGGCTGCTCAGGGCCCAGGAACTGCTGGCGGGGCGGCGCCCGACTGCCACGCCGATGCTGGTGCTGATGACCGACGGCCTGCAGGCCGCGGAGGCCTTGGAGCGCCCGCAGGAGCTGGCCACCGAGTTGCGTGCGGACGGCGTGTTGCTGCACGCGGTGGGCCTGGGCCTGGACGTGGACGCCGCCTACCTGCTGCGGCTGGCCGGCGGCGACGCCTCCCGCCTGCACCTCTCTCCCCGGGAGGAGGAGTTGGTGGGCGTCTACCTGCGCATCGCGCGGCTGATTCCCTGCCCGGTCTCGGCCTTCTGGAGTGGGCGATGAGCGTGGGCAAGGCGACGCGCCCGGCCGGCGGCGAACGCCACCTGCGGCGGGTCTTGCTCTTGGTCGCTCTGATGGCGGGACCCTTCGGCTTCCTGATGTTCAGCCTTCGCGCCGCCGGCATGCCGGACTTCGCCGCGGCCTGCCAGGCCGGCGCGCCCTACTACGTGGCCGCGGCGTACCGGGGCCAGATCGACTACAGCCGCCCTCCCAACAGCCAGGCGCCATCGGTGCTCCTGTTCCAGGACACACCGGAGAACCGCGTCCATCACGCCTTGGCCACCTTCAAGCAGGTGGGAGCGGTGTGGGGTCTGGCCTACAGTCGGCGGGAGCAGGCGGTGTACGCCGCCACCTACCACAAACGCGGCCTGCCCTATGGGCCCGCGGGCTCGGGGGGTATCTACCGCATCGATCTGCGGACGGGAGCCATCAGTACCTTCGCCACCGTGCCCAATGCCGGCGGACGCGAGGCTGGCCTCGCGATGGGAAACGGCACGCGGGACTTCGACTGGTACCAGGCCCGCTTCGTCGGCAAGGTGGCCTTGGGGGACCTGGACCTCAGCGGCGACGAGAGCGAGCTGTACGTGGTCAACTTGCGGGACCGCCGCGTCTACCGCTACGAGACGGCAACCGGCCGCCTGATCGGCAGTTTCGACCACGGCGCCGCGACCCAGGAATGGGCCAATGACGCCCGGCCCTTCGCCCTCACCTGGTATGCCGGTCAGCTGTACCACGGCCTGGTCAACGAGAGTGGCGCCAAACCCTTCGTGGCCGAGGTCTACCGCTCGGAGGCGGATGGATCGGCGATGACCTTGGTCGCCAGCGTGGACCTCCGCTACCGACGCGATCGCGTGGAGCTGCCCATGGACCGGGCCCGGCTCTTCGAGATCGAGGTGAAGTGGATCGCCTGGAGCGATCGGGACCCGCCCCCCAGGGCCCAGCCGATGCTCACGGACCTGGTCTTCACCGACGACAAGACCTTGACGCTGGCCTTACGCGATCGCTACTGGGACATCAACCTGGGCTGGGTCCTGGAACGGCAGAACCGCTGCATTCGGCTTCCATGCGACGAAGTCAACGTCTACCTGACCACGGACCAGATGGGCTTCGGTGACCTGCTCGTCGCCAACAAGCTGCCCGACGGCTCCTTCGCGGTGACCACGGCGCCCGAGAGCCTGCAGGACAGCAATGCCGTCGGGCAGCAGGAGAGCGCGCTTGGCGGGCTGGCCTGCGCCGCCGACGGACCGGGGCTGGCGGCCGGCATCTACGGTGTCAAGCGGGTCAGCGCCGAGGCCATCCTGGGATTGGAGGGTGTGTACTGGTACGACAAAGCCACGGGCAACGCCAGCAGCCTGGAGGTGCTGGGTCAGCCGGGCAACTTCGACGTCTATCGACTGCTGATCGAGGGTCCGGCGAAGCGGGCCGCGGCCGACAACGAATGGTTCAAGATGTACGCCGACGTTGCCAGCCTGGGCGACATCGAGGCCATCTGCGCCCCCTGCGGTCCACCGCCTTCGACGCCGACCGCGACCGCCAGCGACACGCCGACGGCCACCGCCACTCTGACGCCCACCGCTACGTCCACCGGCACGCTCCCGCCGACGGTGACGCCTACCGCCACCGACCACACGCCGACTGCCACCGCTACCCCCACTCCCCTGCCCAAGCCGGTCTACCTGCCCCTCCTCCTGCGCGAGGCCTGCGACCCCGAGCGGGCGGTGGCCGACGTGGTGCTGCTGCTGGACATCTCGTCGAGCATGACCGGCGCGAAGTTCGCCGCGGTCAAGGAGGCGGCCCGGGCCTTCGTGGGGGCGATGCACTTCCCGGCCGACCGCGTGGCTCTGGTGACCTTCGCCGCAGAGGGCCGCGTGCTCGCGGGACTGACCAACGACGAGACGGCCTTGCTGCGAGCGGTGGATGGCATGGCCCTGGAATCGGGCACGCGTATCGACCAGGGTCTGCTGCGGGCTCAAGACTTGTTGGCCGGGCGTCGTCCGACCGCCACACCCATGCTGGTGCTGATGACCGACGGCCTGCAGGCCGCCGAGGCCCTGGAGCGCCCGCAGGAGCTGGCGAAGGAGCTGCGGGATGCCGGCGTCCTGCTGCACGCGGTGGGCCTGGGTACTGACGTGGACGCCGCCTACCTGCTGCGTCTGGCCGGCGGCGACCCTGCCCGCCTGCACCTCTCGCCGCAGGTGGAGGAGCTGGTGGGCGTCTACCTGCGCATCGCCCGGCTGATCCCCTGTCCGGCCTCGGCCTTCTGGAGCGGGCGCTAGAGCAAGCGTCGTGGCGATGTAGCGCTACGCCGTGTTGTCCCGAAGGGACATTCCAATGGAAGAGCCCGGGGCTGCTTTGCCCCCGGGGCGGTCGGCGACGCGCTACGGCACGGTGAACAGCGGTCGGCGCTCAGCGGTCGGCGACGCGCAAAAGCACGGTAAACAACAGACCAGGAGAATGTGCTGTACCCTATCCCGCATCCCGCCGACGTCCAACCTGAGGTCAAGACCATGAACCCTGTCAAGACGCTGCTCCTCCTGGCCGCCTTCATCTTCCTGCTGACCGCCTCCGCGCGCCCGGCCGCCGCCCAGGGCAGCGGCCAACGCTACGTGGACCTGGTCTTCCCGCGCGTGCAGCGTACGAACGACCTGGTCTACGGCCGGGCGGTGGACAAGCCCAGCGGCCGGGCGGTGGACCTGAAGCTGGACATCTACGAGCCGACGGGCGACACCGCCGCCGCGCGCCCGGTCTACGTCTTCCTCTTCGGTGGCGGCTTCGTGGCCGGCAACAAGGAGACGGAGCCGCGCCAGTACTGTGAGCTGATGGCCCGCCGCGGCTACGTGGCGGTGGCCATCAGCTACCGCATCAACCAGGGCAACATCGGCACCGACGGCATCCCGGCGGCGGTCAGCGACACGCGGCAGGCCCTCCGCTGGATCAACGCCCATGCGGGCACGCATCGCCTGGACACCAGCCGCATCGTCCTGGGGGGCTCTTCGGCGGGCGCCATCGCCTCCTTGTTCACGGCCTACACTGAGGTGGAGAAGACCGCGGCGGACGCGGCTTCCAAGGTGGCCCTGGTCATGGACCTGTGGGGCGGGCTGTACACCGCGGTGAACGAGATGGCGGCCGGCGAACCGCCCTTGATCATCATCCACGGCACGGCCGACACGGTGGTGCCCTACAGCGAGGCCCAGAAGCTGCGCGCCCGGGCCGAAGCGGTGGACATCCCCTACGCCTTCCACCCCCTGCAGGGCGAAGGCCACGCGCCCTACAAGCCGGCGGAGCTGATGGTGCTGGTAGCGGACTTCGCCTACGGCCAGCTGTGGCCGGGGGGCGCGGCGCCGACAGCCACCCCACTGCCTACCGCCACGGCGACCGCGGAGCCCTCGGCGACGGCCAGCCCCACCGCCCCACCGCCAACGGCCACAGACCGGCCGACGGCCACGCCGCCACCGACGGTGACGCCGGAAGCGGTGATCTGTTCAAGGCTCTTCCTGCCGCGGGTGGTCGACGAGGGGAATTGAGTGAAAGGGTGGGTGTTCGCAGGCATCTGCTACCCAGAGCGTTGCCTTTGAGGACGTGCTACCGTCTTGAGGACAGAGGGAAATCTATCATGATCCACATCGGGTTCGAACTGGACGAGGGTGTTCTGGCCCGACTCCACCAGCATCAGGTTTCGATCGCCTGGCGGTTTACCAGCATGACGATGGACCATGCGCGCTGACACCCCTGCTGGGCCCGCGGACACCGACGGCAAGAGCGCTTCAGCAGCTGCTGCCGTGGAGGCTCCGTCGAATGACGGGGGGCGGTCGCATGACCTCCAGGATCTTTCCTGGCCTCTCCAAGAAGGCTTGCGGCTGCTGCTGCGTCGACCGCGGGCTTACTTGGCGACGCTGATCTTGTTGTTGGGATCGTCAGTGTCGTCCCAGGCTTATCGCTTGGTGTCCAACACGGGGACGGACCGCTTTCTCGTGTGGTTCCCGACCTTTGCACTTAGCATCGTCGTGTCGACGGTGGCGATACTGACTCTGACGCGCATCCTGGCCGGAGAACTCGCCGGACGTCCATTGACCTGGCGCCTGGCACAACGTTGGGCTCGCGCCCACTTGGGCCGAGCCCTGAGGTTCGGAGTCCGATACCTGGCAATCTTCATCCCGGCCCTTTTCGTTCCAGGGATCGTGTTGGCAATCGCCGTTCGTCAATTTGGCGGCACGGAAAGGAGCGCCCAACTTCCCTTTACCTTGGTCGCGGCGTTCATCGTGCTCGCCTTGTCGCTGCGTTGGCCAAACCTCTTCAACTACTACGTCATCCTCGAAGAAGACTTCTGGCCGTCCATGCGGCTTGCCTTCCGCGAATCGGGTCGCCAATTGCGGGCCTATGCGTTTCTCGCTGTGCTGGTCAGCCTGCCAGGGATTTCGAACTGGGTGCCCTATCTGGACGGAACGACAACGACCGCCATCGTGGAGCTTTCGCCGTGGCAATACGTCAGCATGGGGCTGAGCACCATCATCAGTCCCGTCGTGAACGCGGCCTGGCTCATCCTCTGGTTGCGCAATGGTGGCGACAGGGCGACCTTGGCCGCCTTCGAACGCGTGAGGCTGTGAGGCCGCAGGTGTGCGCCATAACCGGCTACCCTGAGCGTTGCCGCAGGGAATGAGCACCGTGAACCCAGGGATGTCTAGGGTCCGGGCCGGCCCAGCGCTCCTGCTGATTGTGGTCGCCACCACCGTGCTCACTGCGCATGGCGCGCCGCAACCCACCCTCGCCAAGGCCCCAGACCTGACTGCCGCCTGCGGCACGACCAACCCCTACCTGGCCGTCGCCCGCTTCGCGGCCGCCAAGAACTACCGGTTGGATGCGGATGCCCCCTCGGTGGTGGCCCTGCGGGACACGGCGGCCGACGACGTGGGGTCCCAGGTGACCCTGGCCACGCAGGGGCAGACCGGGGCGGTGTTCGGCCTGGCTTACGATGCCGGGCGCGGACAGATCTACGCCTCGGCCTACCACAAGCGGGGAGCGCCCTTCGGCCCGGGCGGCACGGGGGGCATCTACCGCATCGACCTGGCGGCGGGCACCGTGCGCACGTTGACCAGCCTGCAGGGGGGCCTGGACCGCCATGACCTGAAGGACCGCGACGACGAGCTGGCGGGCCTCTGGGTGGGGCGGGCGAGCCTGGGGGATATTGACCTGGCGCCGGACGGTAGCCAGCTCTTCGTTGCCAATCTCTTCGACGGCAAGGTCTATCGCCTGCGGCTGCCTGACGGCGCGGTCCTGGGCAGCTTCCGGCACGGCGGATATGGGACCACCTGGCAGCGCGACGCCCGCCTCTTCGCCTTGGCGGCGGACGAGCGCTGGCTGTACCACGGGGTCATGGACATGGGCCGCGTCGCTCAGCGGCCGGCGACCGCGCACATCTTCCGCTCCGATTGGAACGGTTCGGCCCTGGAAGAGGTCACCCAGTTCGAGGCGGGGGTGGCCATGGCGGACGAAGGCAATCCGGAGCCGGGGACGCTCCTGTTCACCGACATGGAACTTATCCCTTCCGCCCTGCCTGGGGTGGAGCCGGGCATCCTGGCGGCCTTCCGCGATCGCCTACAGGATCGCCAGGTGTCGCCGCTGGATGCTGCCGGGTTCCAGGCGCCGGTCTTTCGGTGGAGCCGTGCCGAAGGCGCCGTCGCCAGAGCCTACACGGTGAATGCGCAGGGCGGCCTGGCCGCCATTCCCGGCATCCACTTCTGGACGCTGAGCGCCTGGGGACGGTCGCGGCCCGCTCAGCGCGGGAGCGTTGCCCCCCTGAACCGATACCATTCCCGGCCAGACCAGTTGCCTTCAGGCTGGCAGGGTGAGCTGAACTGGCTCGATGCTGCGGCGGCACCGCTTCCGGCCGCGCCCTTTGCCATCGAGCCGGCCACCGAAGCCGTCATCTTTCCATCGTCGATCGCGCTCAGGGCCGGCTTGGGCGATGTCGAAGCCTTATGCCCCTGGCGCTCCGATCGCGATCCTGCCCTGGCCGCCGCCGCTACGGCAGACGTGGTCTCGCGGCAGACCGCGGCGGCAGCCGTGCCCCAGACCGCCATCGCGGCGACCGCCGCGGCTTTCGCCACCCGGTTCGGCCCCACGCTCACGGCTTTCGTCTCGGCCACACCCCGGCCGCCGGCCAGCACCCCGTCCGCTGCCGCCGGCGTGCGCGAGCGCATCCTGGCCAGCTGCCAGGGCGACGAGCCGGCTTATGCCATGAGCATCTTCGCCCGAGAAGACTCGCTGGCCGTCTTGCGGAGGAACGACGCGGTGCTGGCCTTCGACGGCAAGCCGGCGGACCAGCTGCGGCTGGCCGACCAGAGCCAGATCGGCGCCGTCTACGGCCTGGCCTATGACCATCGGCGCACCCAGCTCTACGCGGCGGCCTACGTCAAGCGCGATGCGGCGTTGGGTGTCCTGGGTGCCGGCGGCATCTACCGCATCGACCTTCCGACCGGCCAGGTGGCCGCCTGGGCGATGCTGCCGGCCGGACCTGACCTGCACAACTTCGGGATCAACGACGACCAGGCGATCATTCCCTGGGTGGGATGGCTGGGCCTGGGAGACATCGACCTCAGCGAAGATGGCCGGGAACTCTTCGCGGTCAACGCCTTCGACGGCCGCATCTACCGCCTCGGCGTGCCGGACGGGAGGCTGCTGGGCAGCTTTGCCAACGGCGGGAGCGGCGAGAGCTGGGCCGCCGGCGCGCGGCCGATGGGGCTGGGTGTGTGGGGCGACAAGCTCTACCACGGCGTCGTCAACAGCGGGGCATTCGGTGGGCCGAACGAGGCGGCCATCTTCGTCTCGGAGCGCGATGGGTCGGCGATGCGCCTGGTCCTGCGCCTGGATCTGGGTTACCGCAGGAACCCCTCGGCCTGGACGCCTTGGAGTGACCAGAGCTCCGGCGGCGGGCGTGACGCGCTGCTCAGCGACATCGTCGTGCGCCGCAACGGCGACCTGCTGCTGGGTCTGCGTGACCGGCGCGGCGACAACGGACTGGTCGTCGGCGCCGGGGATTTGATCATCGCCAGGCAGCAAGGCGGTCAATGGGTTCCGGACACGAGTTCGGGCGGGGAATTCTACAAGGACGACCTCACCCACGCGGAGCCGCTCTGGGGCGCCTTGGCCCTCAGCCCCTTGGGCGACCGTGTGGTCTCCTCGGCATTGGATCCTATCGAGGTCTACAGCGGCGGCGCCGTCTGGTTCGACAACGACTCGGGACAGCCCGGTCTCAAGGAGACCCTGTACCACGGATTTTCTGACCGGACCTTCGGCAAGGTCCAGGGCTTGGGCGACGTGGAGTCGCTCTGCGCGCCGCCCCTCATCCCCACGTTCACCCCGGCGGTCAGCCCGACGCTCGTCCCGCCCAGCGCCACGGTCACGATGACGGCCACGCCGAGCGCCCTGCCCACGAAGACCCTGACGCCCACGGCAAGTGCCACGGCAACCAGGACGGCCACGGTTACCCGTACCGCCACGGCCACGGCCAGCCCCACCGCCACGCCCGTGCCGCGCCCAATCTACCTGCCGGACCTCAGCCGCGGGCGCTGCGCCGCGTCCCGGCGACCGCTGGAAGTGGTGCTGCTGATGGACACGTCCCTGTCGATGACCGGCGAGAAGCTGGCGGCCGCGCAGAAAGCGGCCACCACCTTCACCGGGCTTCTGAACCTGCGTGCCGGCGGCGACCAGGCCGCGGTGATCAGCTTCGACGGCGCGGCCAGGCTCATCCGCCGGCTGACCACCAGCCGCAGCGGCATCCTGGCGGGTCTGGCGGAACTGAAGCCGGCCACGGGAACGCGGATCGACCTGGGCTTGCAGGCGGCAAGGACGGAGCTGAGCAGCGCCCGCGTGCGGACGGGCGCGGACAAGGTCATCCTGCTGCTGACCGACGGGTTGCCTACAGCGGGGACGGCGGACGAGGCCTCGGAAGCCGCCAGCGCCGCGCGGCGGCTGGGCATCGACCTGTGGGCCGTCGGCCTGGGCGGAGATGCGGATCCGGCTTTCCTGCGACAGCTCACGGGTTCCGCCGGCCGGGTGCGCGTGGCCCCCGGGGCGAGGGACCTGGAAGCGGTTTTCAAGCAGGTGGCGGGGGCGCTGACCTGTCGATAGGACGGGTTTCCGCCCCAAAGACAGCATCAGCGCGCGGTCATGGCGTGTCCTCGCGGCTGTCGCCGGCATGGCGAAGCGGCGTTCCTCGGTAGCGCCACCGACCCTTACGGCGGCAAGGGCCAAGAATGATGCCTTCATAACCAGCATATGATGCCTTCATAACTACCTTATGAAGGCATCATAAGGAAGTTATGAAGGCATCATAAGGTCGCGATTACGGCATCATCTGCCGCTCGTTACGGCATCATTTGGGTGAAATGATGCCGGGAACGCGCCGCGCTGCCGGCAGGACGGCCCGTGAGCCTCTGTTGCGCCTGAGTCGTGTGCCTCCGCTCAGGCGCGCGAACCGCGGTTGGGCCTCAGTCGCGACGCCGCGGCGCCAGAGTTCCAAGCTGGAAATCAGGCGGATCAGAGCAACAAGCGCAGGGTCAGCGTCCGCGGGCGACACGCGGGAGGTGGTTGCGGAAGGGCAATGGCGGGCGCGGGGTCGGGGATCCGCTGCTGGTGGGGGTGGCCTGGCGGGTGGGCGGCGGGGTGGTCGTGGGCGGGGGAACGCCGATGCGGAAGAAGGATACGCCGGCCGCATGCTCCGCGACGGCGATCAACCCGCGACTCATGGCCAGCTGGGCCGCGCCGCTGGGGCGGGGCAGGCTGTGCAGCAGGCGCGGCGCTTCGGGGCTGCTGATATCGATCAGGTACAGGGTGGCGCCGGCCGCGGCTACCGCCCGGTCGCCTTCGACCACCAGGGCCCCACACTCGCCGTCGCGAAGGGCCACTTCGCCTACCAGGCGGGGCTGGGCGCTGTCGGCGATGTCAACCACGGCCATGCCCTCGTCGCGCTGCGCGAGGTAGGCGTAGCGCCCGGCCACCGCGACATCCCTGGTGACGTCGGCCAGCTCCAGTGCCGCCAGCTTCCGCGGCCGGCTGGGATCGCTCAGGTCCACGATCACCAGGCCTTCGGAGGTGGCCAGGTAGGCCCGCGCCCCCACGGCGTCGACTGCCTCGGCCCCGAAGATCCCATCCAGCTGACCCAGCACCCGCGGGGAGCTCGGGTTGCTGATGTCGACCACCGCGAAGCTCCTGTCGCCGGCGACCAAGGCCCACGTGCCCAGCAGCAGGCAGTGGCGGGCGATGCCGGGCGTGACCAAGGTCGACAGCAGTTGCGGCTGGGCGGGGTCGCCGATATCGAAGAGGAGGATGCCCTGGGACTGGCGCGCCGCGCAGGCCAGCCTGCCCCCCAGGCCGATCCGCCCTGTTCCCGCTCCGATCCCGGATCGGTTGGAAGCACCCACGAGCCGCATCGCGGCCGGATTCAAGAGGTCCCAGACCTGCAGCTGAGCGCTCCCGGCCCAGTCCTCGACGACGGCGCGATCGGTGGATCCAAGCGCCACCGCTTGGGCATAGCGCAGATCGGCGAAGCCGCCAACCTTGCGTGGTGCGCGCGGATCCGCCACGTCGATGACCTGCAGGGCGGCCATGTCATCGGCCATGAGCACCCGGCCGCCCTGCGCGCTGAGGCCGTAGGTCTCGCGGGTGCCGTCCGACGGCTGTTCCAGGCGCAGGGTGCTGAGCAGCTTGGGCGCGCGGGGCTGCGTCAGATCGAGCACCGAGAGCCGGCCTCGATCTGCGGCGTAGATCCGGCCGCCGTCCAACTGCAGCTGATGCGCCTCCATTCCCAGCGGCTCCTGATGGACGATGCGCGAGTCGGATGGCAGCTTCAGGTCCAGGACGGCCAGCGCGCTTCCGTGACCGACGTAGATCAGGTCATCGGTCGCCGCGATGCCGCGGACGCCGTCATTCATGGCGATGGCCTCCAGCGGCAGCGGCAGATCGGGCTGGCTCACGTCGATGACCTCGACGGCCGAGCTGTTGGCGCAGAGGGCTCGCTTGCCGACAAGGGCCACATCCGAGCAGATGCCAAGGCGTAGTTCACCCCGCCGGGTCGGTCGCTGTGGATCCGTCAGATCGACCGTCAGCAGCGCGTCGGCGCTGCCAACGACGGCCAGATCGCCTGACACGGCCAGTGCGAGAGCGGCATCGCCCAGGGGCCAAGGACCGCTTTGCCCCATCAATCGGGGCTCAGCCGGTCGGCTGATATCCAGCAGGACCAGACCCTGGCGCCGTAAGAGGGCCGCGACGTGATCGCCGGCAAGCGCCAGATCCATCACCCGGTCCGGCAGAAGGGGGCCGCGGCTGAGCAGCCGTGGCCGGTCGGCCCGCGACAGGTCGAAGGTGACGACGCGGGTGCCTTGGCCCACATAGGCGAAGTCGCCGACCTGGAGCACGCTGGTCATGGTGCCGCCGACCTGGCCTGTTTGGGTGAGCTGGTCGCTGGACTGGGCCAGGACCCTGGCAGCGGCGGCAGCGGCGACAGGGACGGTCGGCGCCAGCCGCGGAAGCGCGGCGCCGGCGGGCGGCGGCGCGACCCGTTGTTGAAGGCCAGACCCGGTGGTGGCCATCCACAGGGTGGTGCAGAAGAGGAGACGACCTGCGAGGATGCGGGCGGTTGCGGCGCGCGACGGGTTCATGGATGGGTCCTTGGTTCAAGCGCGGCTGGCGTTGACGCGAGGCCTATCGTCTACCCTGACCGGCAATCGCACCGGTCGACACGTCCTAGCGGCGGCGGATCTGAGCCACCTGCTCCACCGGTAGGATCTTCATCATAGATTGGTAGGGGACATCGCGAGCGTTCGCCAAGGACTTCAAGTCTTCCAGCAGCGAGATCGGCAGGCGGATCGCTCCTGCCGAGGTCACCTCGGCAGCGTGACCCAGGCTGCTATCCGTCCACCGACGCGGAGCATGACCCATGACGCGGTGTAGATGTATCATGCATGGCCGCGGCAGGACGCGATCGCCATGCGGCGCGATGGCTCCCGTCGATGACGATACCGCCCGAGGCCCGACATGACGATCCACGCGTCGAATCTGAGTTTCACCTACGCCGGCGCCGGCGCACCGGCGCTGCAAGGGCTGGACTTCGCCGTCGAGCCTGGTGAGATCTTCGGCTTCCTGGGACCGAGCGGAGCCGGGAAATCGACGACGCAGAAGATCCTCATCGGCCTGCTGCACAACTATCAGGGCGAGGTCACCGTCCTGGGCATGGCGCCGCGCGCCTGGGGCGCCGAGTACTACGAGCGGATCGGGGTCTCCTTCGAATACCCGAACCACTACCTGAAGCTCACCGCCCTGGAGAACCTCGCGACGTTTGGCGCTCTGTACCGTGGCCCGACCCTCAGGCCCCGCGCGCTCCTCGAGGCCGTGGCCCTCGGCGAGCACGCCGACCGCCGCGTCGGCCAGTTCTCCAAGGGCATGAAGGCGAGGCTCAGCATCGCCCGCAGCCTGCTGCACGACCCCGAGCTGCTGTTCTGGGACGAGCCGACCGCCGGCCTGGATCCGATGAACGCTCGAAGGATCAAGGACCTGGCCCTGGAGCAAAAGGCCCGCGGCAAGACGATCTTTCTGACAACGCATGACATGGCCTTGGCCGACGAGCTCTGCGACCGGGTGGCGTTCATCGTCGATGGTGGCCTGGCCCTGATCGACGCGCCCGGCGAGGTCCGGCTCAAGCACGGGCGGCGGTTGGTGCGGGTGGAATCCACCGGACCGGGCGGGGTGGAGCAGCGGGAGTTCCCCTTGGACACGCTGGGCGACGACGCGGCGTTCATCGCCCTGCTGCGCGAAGGTGGCGTGCGCTCGATCCATACGCTGGAGGCGACCCTTGAGGACGTGTTCCTTCGGGTCACCGGCCACCACCTGGCGGGCGACGCCACGTGAGCGAGGCGCGGTGGCCGGCGCTGAGGCGCCTGCGCGCGGCGATGAAGGCCGATGCGCGCCTCCAGCATCGCAATGGCTTCTACGCGGCGGCCGCGTTCGTCGCGGTGTGCATGATCCCGCTCCTGCGCCGCGTGTCGCCGGATGGGCTCATCCTGCTCCTGCCGCCGCTGGTGCTGCTGAACATGCAGGTGAACACGTTCTACTTCATGGGCGGGCTGGTCCTGCTGGAGAAGGCCGAGGGGTCGCTCCAGGCCTTGACGGTCACGCCGCTTCGCCCGGCGGAGTACCTGACGTCCAAGGTGGCGACGCTCGCCCTGCTCTCGCTGGTCGAGGCGGCCGTGATCGTCCTGGCCACGCACGGGCCGTCGGTGAATTGGCCGGCCCTGGCGATGGGCATCGGGCTCACTTCCCTCTTGCTGTGCCTGTACGGCTTCATCGCCGTCGCCCGCTACGACACCGTCAACGCCTTCCTCTTCCCGTCGATGGTCTACACCGCGGTGGTGGGCCTGCCGGTGCTCGACTACTTCGGCGTCTGGGCCGGCCCGCTGTGGTACGCGCACCCGGTGCGGGCGCCGCTGATCCTCCTGGAAGCGGCGTTCCATCCCGTGGCGGCCTGGCAGATGGCCTACGCCGTCGGCTATGGACTCCTGTGGTCCGTCGGGCTCGGCGTGATCGCCCTGCGCCAGTTCGACCGCCATATCTTGAGGCGGCAAGGCGATGGCTGAAGTCCGCGCGCCTGGCGCCGCCCGAACGGTCGCGGACCACGGTCCTGGCCAGGGCGGGCCGCCCTCCGGCCACGGCGCCTGGCGCCCGCTACGCCTCGCGCTCGCTCTGGCGCGGATCGACGCTCGGGGGGTAGGCCGCGACCCCTTGCTTCGATGGCTGATCGGCTACCCCCTCGCCCTGGCCCTCATCATGCGGTGGGGCGTCCCGGCCATCGCGGGCCCTATCCTCGCGCGCTGGGGCGTGTCGATCCTGGACTACGGCGTGCTGCTGACCAGCTTCATGGTCGAGCTGCTGCCCGTCCTGATCGGCATGATCGTCGGCTTCCTGCTGCTGGACGAGCGGGACGACGGGACGCTCTTGGCGCTGCAGGTGACGCCGCTCACGCTGGGCGGCTACCTGGCCTATCGCGTGACCTTGCCCATCGTCGCGAGCGTCATCATGACGATGGTGACGGTGCCTCTGGTCGGCCTTGCCCCGGTCACCTTCGGCCCGCTCCTGGTCATCGCCCTCGGGGCCGCCCCGCTCGCCCCGCTCTTCGCGCTCTTCCTGGCGGCTTTCGCCCGCAACAAGGTGGAAGGCTTCGCCCTGACGAAGGCGTCCGGCGTGCTCTTCGTGCCGCCCGTCGCGGCCTACTTCGTGGCGCCGCCCTGGCAGTGGGCGTTCGGCGTGTTCCCGACCTTCTGGCCGGTGAAAGCCTTCTGGACGCAGCAGGGCGTGGGCTCGGCCGCGGGTGGCCCAGCGGTCAGCGCGCCGTTTGTCCTCGTGGCGATCGGGATCGTTGTTCAGGCCGGCTTGGTCTGGCTGCTGCTGCGTCGGTTCAGTAAGGTGATGTCGACATAGATGAAGTTGCCCCGCTTGGGTGGACAGACACGAACGGCGAATGCGATGGCCAGCTGACAGCCACGGACCGCGAGTACAGGAGCACTGCCATCCGGCGGAGAGAGAGAAACCACCATGATCCATATCAGCTTCGGCTTGGACGAGCATGTTCGGTCGGTGCTGGCGGTCGGGGGACTGTGCCTGCTCCTGCTGTCCGGCTGCGATGCGGCCACGCCTTCGGGCGAGGCGGATCGCGGACAGGCGGTGCCGGGCCTGTCCGCTCCACGGGAAGCCGATCGCGGCCTCGCCACCCGGTCGATGACCGCTTTCCGCTCGGTCAGCGCGGCGGATCCTGAGCTTGTGGACGAGAAGCCCGATCAGGCGGCGCGGCTGGCCGAGCCCTTGTGGACCTTCGGCCTGGACCTGCTGTCCAGGCAGGCGGCCAAGACCAGGGGCAATATCGTCGTCTCGCCGGTCTCCCTCCATGCGGTGCTGTCCATGATGCTCGACGGCGCCGGCGCGGGGACCGCCGCCGAGATGCGCCGCGTCTTGGGGGTGGAGACGCTCAGCGCAGAAGACCGCAGGGCTGCCTGGGCGGGCCTGATCCGCCGGGCCAACCATACCGATCGCGCCGAGGTGCGCGTGGCCCTGTCCCTGTGGACCCGAAGCGGTCTGGCGCCGCGGCCGGAGTTCGCGACCGCCCAGGCGAGCGCCTTCGCGGCGGACAGTTACCCGCTGGCGGAGGACCCGACCGAGGCGGCTGCGGCCATCAACGGATGGATCGCGGAGCGCACCGGCGACCGGATCACGGACCTCCTGTCGACGGTGAGTCCGGATACGATGCTCCTCCTGGTGAACACGGTCTATGCCAAGGTGGGCTGGTGGCACTTTCGGGCGGATCAGACGGAATCGGCGCCGTTCACGCTCGCGGACGGGTCGACCGTCGAGGTGGCGATGATGCACGGCCGAACCTGGGGCGAGGTCACGGTCACGGAGGCCTACGATGCCATGCCGCTGGACACCGACGGTAGGCTGACCCTATGGCTGGTGGTGCCCAAGGGCGACGCATCGCCGGAGTCGCTCATCCCGGTGCTGGCGTGGGAAGGGCGCGCGGCGCTATCGCGCGATCCTCAATCGGCCGACGTGGAGGTCTTCCTTCCGCGCTTCCACATCGAGCATCGGGCCGATGGTCTGATGGATGACCTCGGTCAGATGGGGATGCCTGCTGCGTTCATCCCCGGCCAGGCCGACTTTGGCGGCGTCTCGGCTTCCGAGCCGCTGTTCATCAGCGAGGTCCTGCAGAAGGCGATGATCGAGGTGAACGAGAGGGGCATCGAAGCGGCCGCGGCAACGTCTGTCAGCGCAGAAGCGGGGGGACCGCCGGAGCGCAAGCTCAGCTTCCGCGCCGATCGGCCCTTCCTGGCCGTGCTCAGTCAGGACAACTGCAATGCTCCGCTGTTCGTGATGCTGGTGCGCGACCCTCGGTGAGTTGCGGGGGGCGGGAAGCGTCCACATGTTGTGCACATCTCGGAGGAGATTGAGACTGGCCGGCTGGTGTGCTGGGTTTCGACTCGTCATGTCATCTCGACACTCACGTTTCGTGGTGGTGCATTACTAGCTCGATGTTGCCGCCAGGCACAGCACATCTAGGGCCGGGTGGGTGTAGTCCTTCGCCAACTCGCCTTTGAGCGTCTCGCTATCGCGCACAACGGTCGTCATTGCCTCGTCCACGGCATGCCCGACGCCAGGCTGCCTCGCCCTGGCCTTGAACCTCGGCCACCGTGCCTCCTTCGGCCCCTAAAGACGTCAACCGCTCTGAACCTATCCGGGCCTTCGACGTTGGCGCCCTAGCCAGGATCGGTCATCAGGAGCGGGAGCTGCTCCTGGAGCGGAGCATCAACGTACTGGGTTTCTAGGAAACTTGCAGTTGCAGCACACCTGCAACTCTGCTATGATGCCGGAAAGCAAGGAGGCACTATGTCACTTGGAGCCAGAATTCGGGACCTAAGGCAGAGCCGCGAGCTCACCCAACGTGAGCTAGCCACTGCCGTCGGCAAGAACTCGACCTACCTCTCAAAGATCGAAAACGACCGGGAGAAACCCTCAGAAAGCCTGATCCATGCTGTGGCAGATGCTCTCGGTGTCGATGTCAACGAACTGTTGCTGCTCGCTGGCCGAGTACCACCGGAGTTTCGGGAGGCTCTGCGTCGAGGGCCGGACGCCGCTGCAGAAGCTCTGGCGATTGCCCAGCAGCCATCGACCACTGGAGACAGGCTGTACGACGACATCATGTCAGGCCTGGCAGGTGTTTCCGACGGCAATCTCTTTGAAAAATGCGCTTGCAGCATTCTGAAATCGGCCTATCCCTCGCTCGCGTGCTGGCCAGGCGGATCAGATGCTGGCGTCGATGGCATGATTGTCGATGAGGACGGGCAACTCATTTTGGTCTCGACCATTTCTGAGCGCGTCGTTCGGAATTTGGAGCACAATCTGCAATCCTACCTTGAGAGCAGTGGCTCAGCTCGCCGGGCAGTTCTGGCAACCACGCAATCGCTTAGTGCTCCACAGAGACGAAAGCTCGAAGAGAAGGCGCGAGAACTTGGGTTCGCATTGCTCAATATTCACGCTCGCGAAGACTTGGCGGAACGTCTGTATCGCGACTCACGCTGGCTCAAGGAGTTGCTTGGCCTCACAGGGCAGCCATCTGCACTCTCAGTCGTCCCACGAGACGGTCGGCCACAACTCGGAGATGTCCTCATTGGCCGGGAAAGCGATGTCGCTTTTCTCAGAACAATTAGCGACGATGCAGTCATAGTTGGACGACCTGGTATCGGCAAGACGTCGCTGATGCGGGACGTAGTACGCAGTGGGCGGGGACTATTCTTGGTAGATGACGACATTACAAACATTGCCGATGCGCTCCGCAGAGAACAGCCAAGCCTCGTCATTGTGGACGATGCTCCCGCAAACCTGAGCGGCTTGCAGCACCTGATGACTGTACGAGCTCAGAATGCCTCGTCGACATTCTTTATCATCGCGACCTGTTGGGCTGATGACGAAGCCCTGACCTTAAACGCCCTCGGTCTGCCGAGGAGCGCAGCGCACTACGTCGAACCGCTCACCAGATCGCAGATTGTCGACGTAATTCATGGCATTGGTCTACTTGGTCCCAATGCTCTCGTCCGTCACATAGTAGATCAAGCGCGTGGCCGACCCGGACTTGCAGCAGCCCTCGCTCATATGACACTCACGCGAGATAGTCGCGACTATAATGAAGCCGTATCCGGCGATGCAGTTAGGCGCCTGCTCTTGACAAATGTCTCGATTCGGGCGTCAGAAGCAACAGTGCAAGTTCTTGCGACATTGGCGCTCGGTGGCGACAGGGGTCTCTCCCGCGAGCTTGTTGCCGAGATACTGGGCATGACGCAATTGAGCGTCTATGCTCTACTGGCTCCACTGGCCGTCGGCGGTGTAATTGACGAGGATAGGAACAGTGACGGTGTAGTGGTTTGGCCCGAGACCCTTCGATACGCACTTATCAACGAGGCGTTTTTTGGGGCTCCACGCCTGCTCCCCGAGGGGATCATCAGTTCAATTCCGAACCGGCATGCTCTCTCGCGGACTCTCGTATTGGCGAGGCGCTATGGAGTGCCAATTCCCAATGATCTTCTATGGAACCTAGTTGTCGAGACTGGCGCCGGAGTCAGTGACTTTGCTGCGCTAGGACCCGATCAATCAAAACGCCTTCTTGAGATCTATCCCGAGGCGGCGACTCGGATTGCAGATGAAGGACTGAGGCAGGCGCCAGAAGTACTGTTGCCCGCACTATTTCGCCTCGCGATCGGAGATGAGCGCGGGATACCCCAGACACCAGAGCATCCGCTCCGAAAAATCGATGACTGGATCGACTACTCGCCACTCTCGAGCGGAGAGCCAATTCGAAGGAGACGACTGCTGCTCGATGCGACTCGGATCTGGCTCCAACAGGGGGGTGACATTAGCATTGCGGGGAAGGCGCTGAGCATTGCGCTCTCTCCACGATCGAAGGTGAACTCCATCGACCCGGGTGCCGGCATGACAATCTCCTTTGCTCACAGGTTTCTCGGTACGGCTGACGTTTACGAACTTGCAAGCCTGTGGTCTGGGGCATCGGACATGTTCTACCAACTCGGCATCCCAGAGTTGCGCTTACTTGTAGATACGCTCACATCGTACGTGCATCCGATGAGTGTGCCCGAGCCCACGCCACTAGAGGTCGCGGAGGCTATGGATGTTGTAGCTTGCGACACGATTCGGCTCTTAGTCAGGGTTGCAAGCGGCAAGGCCGGAATACTGTACGAACTACGAAGGCTAGCTGAGGCCGCCAGTTGTAAGGTTGAAATCCAGCTGAGTGCAGATTATGAGGTTGTATATCCGCGCCGGAATCTTGATGATGCCGATCACTGGGAGAGATCGCGAGAGCTTCATACGCAAGCACTAGCCGGTCTGGCCGAAAGTTACGCAGGAATGCCGCCTGAAGTCGTGCTCGATCGTCTACTAGACCTAACGATTGACGCTCCGCGTAACCCTCCGGTATTCCTGTACGATTCCATTGCTATCTTGGTATCGGAAATAGCCAAGCGTGTCACCGAGATTCCATTCTGGCTCACCCCGATCTTCGCTCAACCAAAACTCAATCGCTTTGTATGGCCGTTCCTTCAGAGGCTGATCGATGAGGGACACGGTTCCGGTGCCCAGTGGCTGGCGGTGGCTCTCAACAGTCAGGCATCGGAGTGGCCCGCGATCGCATTGATACTTATGCACGAAGCACTGTTTTGTCAGCTCCGAGAAGAAGTAATGCCGCGACTTGCTTCGTATGCAGAGAGCATTCACGTTATGTGTCTCCGCGGCGAGATTCCGCTGCCTGTAGTGCGCCGACTTCTTACTCACGACGACCCAGGCGTAGCTGCAGGCGCTGCGACAGGCATCGGCTATGAGAAGAACGGGAATGAAATCTCCGACGAGATCCGGAGTGAATGGCGTGCCGCTATCACTCGAGCCCCCCTGGGACGAACGGCTGTCGGTCTCTTGCTTAAGGCGAAGCCGGATCTGGCTCGCGATTGGCTTCTAGCACGGACTTCTGACGGCAGCATTGGGACAGTCGGCTCGCATCACGACTTTTCAGTCATTGAGGCCTGCAAAGCGCTTGACGTAGAGGGGCGCCTCAGCGTCCTTCGTGCGCTGCTCGATCGATATGACGAAGACCGCTGGTTCTTCGTTGCGGAGGAAGCGAGAATGATCATTGGCGAAGAGCTGGACACCTTCAAAGCCATTTTGGAAGACGATGGTATGAGACGCACGCACCTGCTAGGGTTGACCGGGCTTCCTGAAGAGGGGTGGGCCGAGAAGGCAATTGCTGCACTCAATGCTGGCTATTCGGTAGACAATATCGTCCACGCGGCCTATAGCTACTCAATATTGTCGTGGAACGGCAATGAGTCAGAAATGTGGCTTGGCTGGCGGGACGCCTTCTTGCGTTTGGCAGAGGAGATCGACGAGCCAGTGGCAACGGAGAATCGGCTACGGATCGAGAAGGTCTCGAAAATGGGCGCAGAAATCGCTCAGCAAAGCGCGGATCGAGCCGCGGCGACAGAACGACATGAGGCTGTCTATGGTCGCGGCTGATCGGTCTACGCACGCTGGCGAGCTGAGCCGACCCATGTCCATTGTAGCGGGTGGTCAGAGGTCGGCGCATCTCGTGAGAGTCGCGCGCCGGCAAGAACCAGGGACTCTGGGAGGAAGGAGGACAGACATGACAACGTTCAATCAGGCGGCATTCAATGCGGCAGTGCGCCGTGCTCAGTGGGAAGCCCAGCAAGAAGCACGGCGCATCATGCGGCAGATCGAGCTGGGGATGGAACGTGAGGCCCGACGGGTCGAGCGTGAGATCCAGCTTGAGATCAGCCGAGTGATGCGCCGGCTTCGCTAACCGCCAGGTTGGGCTCCGAAAGGAGTCTATCCCAGCGCCCCCGGGTGTTCGCAGCACCCGGGGGCGACTTATTCTAGCGAAAGGGCGACATGCTTCAAGATTCCCGTGTCTAGCCGAACAATAGGTCCCGCCGGCAATTGCCAGAGAGTAGATCGGCTTGACGACACGCCCTAGCCGCGGCGGATCCGAGCCACCTGCTCTGCCAGGAGGGTCTTCATCAAGGACTGGTAGGGAACGTCGCGAGCGTTCGCCAATGACTTCAAGTCTTCCAATCGCGATATTGGCAGGCGGATCGAGATCGAGACCGTGGACGGTCGGAGCTCGGGCAGACGAGGCTCGATGGCTGACTCCCAGTCAAAGCGCTCGGTGAGGTCTTCCTTCGCCCAGTAGGCCCGTTCGGCATCCTCGCTAGCGAACACCGGTACGGGATTCCTGGGTCTACGCTTGCCGCTCATAGAGTGTCTGCTCCTTTCGACTCATGTTGTGCGCCGAGATCATGTGAATCAGACGACCATGAATCGTGAACACGATGGCCAGCCGCCGGGCCTGGTCGGCTCCGGGGTGCATCAGCTATAGATCCGCAGTGAGCCCGTGCATCATCAGCCCTTCACTACGTTACCCCTGGACGGCGAGTCATCATATATCCTGCGCACATGGCAACAAGAACAGCTCCTCCCAGTATGTATACTATCCTTGCTGGCTCACTCTGCCGCAGAGAAGTATCATTCACAGGAGTGTTCACTCTCTCTAGCTCGGTGTACTCTTCGTCAAACGCATCTGGCTTCTGAACAAACTCTGCAATCTCCGCCGGAGTTCCAACTATTGTTCCCATAACCCCTTCAAATCCGAACATGTTATCAGGCGGCTCTTCGACAAATACCCCTTCAGTCACATACTTTCTCACGGTATCATTGTTTATCTTGTGTGCGCGAATGTTGTGTTCGTCAAGCATTTCGAGTCGATAGATCTCATTATGATCATATTCATCGCCAAGTATCGCAATAGTGACATTATGAATTTGTTGGAGCTCGATGGTGTGGGTTGCCGTCATGTTTCGTGTTGGATCGGCAGATTGCGCAGAATACGACAACGTTCCAGAACCGTTATTGTTTTCTATCTCGATTTCCAAATCGCCTTCTCCAGTCACCAATCGCCATGTCCCGACATATCCGTCAATCGGGATTATTGTTCCGTTCGGCCGCGAGTCGAACGAAGCACAGGAGCACAGGGCGACAACCATTGATGACCACATGACTATTATGGCGACCCGTCTAGCATGTGCATTGACTGTCATCTTCAATGACTCCAGATGTTGCGTTGAGACTTGATTAGTTCGGCCATCTGATCCGACGATGGGTGCGTCACGCGTCCCTCCGCTCACACTTCGGGCCTCCGCCTTAACGGTGGCCCACTTCGGGAGAGGAGCAAGATACGCAGTCCGCCCACCGATTCGGGGCAAGACCACGTCGACCACGCTCAAGCCGAGCTGATTGCCAGCTCGCCACACTCCCTGGGGCCGATGGTCACGCGGAGCGCGGATTGAGGAGATCGAGAAATGCTCTTGGACTGATGATCTGCGTCGATCCATGCCGGACAAGACCCAGAAGTCCCTTGTCACCGGTGACGAGATACTCTGCGCGGCCGTGAGCGGCTGTGGCCAAGACGTGGTCGTCCTCTGGGTCGCCGGTGACCACAACCGTGGACGGGGGATCAACCACGCGCGCCTGTGTTCGAAGAAGCAGCACAACGGCCTGCACGTCCGCAAGACTTACGTTGAATCTGCCGCCGATCCGGGGATCAAGGAGCTTCTCGGCAACTTCGCCGATAATGCCGTCGGAGGTCAGAGCATCGATCTCGCCGGCCTCCCAGGCCGCAAGCACCTGGCGAGGCGCCCCACGTGGCGACATGACCGACGAGACGATCACATTCACGTCCAAGACCACGGAGACCATCAGTTCGTGCGCGAGCCCAATCCATCCTCGTCGGATGCTTCCAGGGATTCAAGCAGAGCGTCACCGTCGAGTTCGGAGTCCGCGCCATCAGAAATCGCCATCACCCGACGGAAGAGCAGGCGGCGCACCTCCTCCCTAGTGCTGTTGGCAGCGATGAAGCTCTCGACATCCTGTCGGGGAATTCGGTAGGCGCGCCCGACGCGGGTAGCGGCAAGCTTTCGCTGCCGGATGAGCCGGTAGACGGTCTCGGTGGCCAACTGAAGGTAGTCGGCGACCTGTTCTGGCGTCATGACGTCGCGGATGGCTGTCTGGTTCATAGTAGACAGTAATACCAGCTGCGAGGCGATCTGTCAAGATTCAACACGACTGGAGGCTACTCCACGCACCTGACATCGACACGGGACTCGGCGCCCTCTCAGGGACGCGGCTTTGCCAAACAGGGCCGGAGGAGCCTTGGTGGCATGTGCCGCCTCCATGAGTCGATAATCGCCGTCGGCGCCACCCGGTGATCGGCGGCCCTTCGCACCTGGCGCGCCTCGGCCAGGAGAATGAGCTGCTCCGTCAGAACATAGGCGCCGCTCGCGGAGCACCGCCAGGCCGAGATGGTGATCACCGAAGTCGGGAGCCCTTGAGGGTACGGGTGCCTGCCGCACTTGCCAGTTCAGGGAAGCGGGGCGATCATGATCGCGCTCTGAAGCCTGGAGCCATGACCTGCGCCCGCCCCTATAGCTGATCTTGCGATGATTGGAGGCCCCACGTGATTCCCTCCTCCCGCCGTCTCGCTTGCGCCCTGCTCGCGCTGGCCACAGCCGTCTTCGCCGCGAACAGCGCGACCGTCGGCACCGGCATCGCCCAAACCCGCCTGGCCGGGCCGGCGGCCGAAGCCGCGCCCGACCTCCGCTACCTGTCCCAGGTCGGCGGCAGTCTCACGACGATGGCCGCGATCAACGATGGGGACGACCAGCGCCTGTTCATCGCCCTGGGCGCGCGGATCGAGGTCTACGATGTCAGGGATGCCGACGCGCCGCAGTGGCTCGGCGAAAGCGTGGCCCTACCGGCAGCGGCGACGCATATGGCGATCGATGGCGGCAAGCTGTACGCCACACTGCTCGGCGGCGGGCTCTACATCTTCACCATCGAAGCTTTGCCAGAGATCACCGGCATCCTGCCCGGGTTGGGGGACGGGGCGATCGACTTAAGGGTGAAGGATGGGTTCGCTTACGTGCTGGCCCGGGACGTCGGCCTGCGGACCGCCGATGTGCGTGACCCTGCCGCACCGAGGCTGTTGGCGGAGCACCGCTTCCCTTCGACCGGTGACCCATCCCGGCAGCTCGCACTTGAAAGCTTCGACCTGCGCGGATCTGACCTGGCCATCGCGGCCACGGACCCGGCCATCCACGAAGGCCCGGGTCGGTGGCTGATCCTGCTTGATGTCAGCGATCCTGAGCGCGCGGCGGAGCACGGCCGATTGGCCTTCGAGGCCCCCCAGCCGCGCAACTTGGTGTGGCGAGATGACCACATCTACATCGACGCCGGTGCGCTGTGGGTCGTCGACGCCTTCGACAAGCGGGCGCCCCGGATGCTGGGGCAGCTGCCCAGCCCGGAAGAGGGGCTTCAGCTCGGCGGGGTGTACGCCGCCGGGGAGCGGCTCATTCAATCCGGCGCCCGCCGTGACGGGAATGTCTCGGTCCTCGTCGCCTACGATCTGGAGGATCCGGCCACGCCGCTGCCCATCAAGATCCACGACAACGGGCCCTTTGGCAAGGTACTCATCGCGGGCGACCGGCTGTACAGCATGTCGGACGTGACGGCGTCCATCGGGCTCTATGAATTCGATCGGTTCAAAGGCCCTCAGACGCGCGGGCGCCTCCATCCGCCGGGACTCATCGGCGACATCGCTGTCGGCGCGGGGCGGTTGACGATGGTTGGCCGGGCGGCGCTGTGGACGGTGGCCCTCGACGATCCGCGGCGCGTCCTGGGCCGCGCGGTCATGCCCTGGTCAACCAGCCGGATCGCCCTGCGCGGCAACCTGCTCTACATGGCGGCCGGACGCGACGGGCTGCGCACGGTCAACATGACCGACCCGGCCGCCCCGCGGGAGTTGGAGCCGCTGCCCGTGGATGCGGTCGGGAGCACGGTCTACAACATCATGCTGCACGGGGACCAAGCCTATGTCCTCGTGCGGCGCTCCCGCGCGCCCACGGACATCTGGATCCTGGACCTGACCCCCGCCGCCGGGCCGGTGCGCCTGGCAACGCTGACCCTTGACTTGGGCTGGAACGACATGCCACAGATGGCGGTGGCCGGCTCCACCCTGCTCCTCAGCTCGGACCATGGCCCCAGCAGCCGCAAGCTGGTGGCGGTCGATGTCCACGATAAGCTGGCGCCGCGAGAGATCTGGCGGATCACCCTGCCGGAGCATGTCTGGTCGCTGGCGGCCGGGTCCGGGAGCACGGTCTATGCCGGGACAGATAATGCCATCTTGACTCTGGACATCGAGCAGCCCGACCTGAAGATCGAGCGCGATCGGATGGACATAGGCCCGGCGGACGCGCCGCGGGCCGTGCGCGGGCTCACCTGGACGGGTGACCGCCTATACGCCCTGCTCGCCTCCCCGCGCGGGCCGGACGAGCCCCAGGAGGTCGGCCGCTTTGCCAACGGTGGCACGGGTACGCTGCGGTCCATCGACCTTCGGCCTGACGGCAGCCTGCGGGCAAGGGGCGCCCTGGACATCGCCGCGAACTTCAATACCGGCGCCGCTCACCGGCTACTGGTGCACGCCGCCGACATCGCGGTCAGCGGCGGGCCTACGGGCGTGACCTTGATCCGCCGGGCGAGCGGGCGGGGGGTGTTTGCGGATGTGTTCGTGCCGTGGGTGGTCGCGCCGCGGTGAAGCCGGAGAGCGGGACCGTCCATCGACTCGGAGCATGACCCGGTACGCTATGTAGATGTATCATGCATGGCCGCGGCACGACGCGATCGCCATGCGGCACGATGGCTAACGCTCCTCCAGGAGCAGCTCGAGTGATCGGCCGGAGGCGTCCTGGGGCCGCGGCAGCTTCCAGAAGTCGCTGGAGATCGGTCGACCGCCCAGGCGCACCCATCCCAGGCGCTCCAACGCTCGCAGCCGATCATCTGGCTCCTGTTCTCCCAAGGCCATCGGGATCAGCTTCGCTACAGGGCGGCCATGATCAGTCACGATCACGGTCTCGCCTGCCTGCACGCGGTCCAAGTATTGGCTAAGCCCGGACTTGAGTTCAGCCACGCCAACTCGCGCCATGGTGTCCTCCTGATCTGCGAATGTGCCTATGATAGTCACATTCATCGCGGTCCGCCTGGTCATGCCCAGCGTCTCAACCATCGAGCTGCTGACTGAGCTTGGAGTGGTCCCGTCTCGATGTGTCCTGCCTCAGCTGGTCAGCGCGCGCGTTGCCCAGCCGCGGCCTGTGGACGGGAGCCGAGGCCGCGTCATCGGGTGCTATGCGGCGTACCCCCCGAGGTCTCCCTGGCCGCCTGACCCAAGCCGCTATCCGTCCACCGATTCGGGGCAAGACCAATCGCACCTAACGCCACCGCCATGTGGTCCGCCAAGCGTTGCGGTTGGGAAACTTTACTCGGTGTTGTCCACTTCGCTGAGCAGGAACAAAATCGGAGGTGTTTAGCGGTGGGGTCAGTGCAATTGTTCCGGCTTGACAAGCGAGAGAGCCGAGTCCATGATCTTTGGGAATCGGAAAGTCCCTGGAAAGCAGAGGGCGAGCCTGGAATTCGAAGTCGTTCTAGGGGAACTCCGCGTCATCGTCATGATCGTGTGCGTGAGTTGCTGCTGGCGGCGGTCATGTGGGCACTGTCGGCAAGATGAGTGCTTAGTCAGCAGGAGCAAGCCATGGAACCGATCCCTGAATTTGGGCCAATCGAGGTGAAACGGCGGGAGGGCGATGAGGCGTTTCATGACGGCGCCCGCAACCTGGGATTTGATCTTGCTGAGTTCTGGCGGTGGAACTGCTCTGACTTGGTCAGCAATGCAACCAGTGGAATCCTCGCGGAATACCTCGTCGCGAAGGCGCGAGACGTGGCAGACGGCGTGCGTGAAGAGTGGGCGGCCTACGATCTTGCTACCGCGGATGGAACGCGCATCGAAGTGAAGTCAGCAGCGTACATCCAGACCTGACACCAAAATGAACTCTCGTCGATAACATTTCGGATTCCGAGGACTCGTGCGTGGGATAAGGACTCGAATCGTCAAAGCGATGAAGTGCGTCGACAGGCCGACGTCTACGTGTTTGCCGTGCTGGCCCACCAGAACCAGTCCTCGATCGATCCTCTTGATGTTTCGCAGTGGGACTTCCTCATAGTGCCGACTGCGCAGCTTGATAACCGAACGCGGAGCCAACATTCGATCACGTTGAGTTCGCTTCGCGCCTTGGCGGGGGAACCAGTTAGGTACTCCGATTTACGACACACTGTGCAAGAGCAAGCAGAGACCCAGCGGTCGCTGTCTAAGAGGGCGCTGCAGACGGTCCAGTCTGCAATCGACCGCTGATCTAAGGCACTGGATGTGGGCATGCCTGCGCCGCGGAGTGTAGGGCGGTGGTGACACGATTCTCGGGTTGACAAGCAAGGAGTTCCCAGATGGTCACTGTTAGCCAGCAGCGCCCCCCAGTGAGCGCAAACGAAGAGCAGATTTCGAAGATCTTCAGCCAGAGCACGTATTTCGAGATTCCGCGATTCCAGCGGAGCTACGCATGGGACGTCGATGAGTACTCGGACTTCTGGGAAGATATATCGCGCGCCGATCGCAATGGCGGAGACCACGTTCACTTCCTCGGGGCGATGGTCTTTGCGAGGAATCCTACCCGCCCATCTGTCTACGTTCTTGACGGTCAACAGCGTCTCACGACACTTATGCTATTGGTCGCCGCAATGCACAAGGCCGTCGTCGGTCTCGATGTTGACCCGGAAAAGCTCCTTACGGAGGATCTTGCCGCGGCACTGCGCGTCACGGTCACAATCGATGGCAAGGCACAACGCGTGCGGCGACTGAGGGCAAATCGCCAGGATCGTGAGTGTTTCGAGCAACTCGTGGTCGATGGTAAGTTGAAAAACCCGAAACACGAGTCGCATCGGCTCATGAAGAAGGCCTACGACTACTTGATCACTCAGGTCGGCGAGCTGGGTGTGGGCCCTCTGGAGCGCTACGAGCGCATAGCTTCCCTGTGGGCCACCATTCGTGACCGGTTTTGGTACATCCACATCGTCTGCGAAGAGGAGATCAACGCTCAGGTCGTGTTCGAATCCCTCAACGCAAAGGGGGAGGATCTGTCCACGGCCGACCTCATCAAGAACTACCTGTTCATGGAGATTGAGCAGAATCCAGGCCCCGATGATATCGACGAAGCTGACAAGCAGTGGGATCGGATGATTAACAGCCTCGGCAAGGATGCGCTTCTGCCCGACTATGTACACGCGTATTGGGGCTCTAAGTATGCCTTCTCGCGCGCTGGCGAGATCTATTCGGAACTAAAGGACCGCATCAGCATGAAGTCCAGCAACGTATGGGAATTCCTGCGGCAGCTGAGTGGTGAAGCAGAGACTTATGCAGAGATTCGTAATCCCAGTGACGACTACTGGCACAGCCGGGCGACCGCTCGGATGCTGCGTGAGATGAAGGCCCTGAACATACGCGTTACGCACGGTGTCTTGCTGGCGTTGTGGGCGGTGTTGAAGTCCGACCCCAATGACTTCGAACGTCGCGTACGCATGCTCCTTAACTTCATGGTAAGATACTCGAAAGTGGCAGAGAAGCCCACCAATACGATTCATGAAGCGTTCAGTCAGTGGGCTCGCGACATTCGAACAGGAACGCGTAATCCCGACGAATTCGACGAGTGGCTCCGCAAGACAGCCCCATCACCAGAGTTGTTTATTGAGAGTTTCAGGACTTGGAAGATCAAGAGCGGGCCGACCGCTCGTCTGATTCTCATGAAGATCAACAATGCACTCAACACTGAGGGCGAGCCTGAGGCCATGATTGCAGATCCGGAGAAGGTGACTCTGGAGCACATTATCCCGCAGACGCCGAATCAGAAGTGGATCGAATACCTCAAGGCCAACAACATACAGCTGGAAGACGTTGTCCATCGGGTCGGGAACTTGACCTTGCTCACTGGGCCCAAGAATACAGCGGCATCGAACCGCGAGTTCGCATACAAGCGGGACAACATGTATGCCGGATCCAGTCTCCCAATGAATCAGGACCTTGTCTTGAGCATTCCTCGCGACGGTGCCGGAGTCATCGACCTGGGACCCCTGCGAAGGCAACTCGACGAGTTCGGATTGGCTCAGCTCGAGGATCGTCAGGTGCGCTTGGCGATTGTTGCTGAGAGTATCTGGGGCTTGGATTGAGTCTGCCGCACTGGCCATGTCCGACAATGATTTCAACATGATTCGCTTCGCGTCAAGGTCGTTCCTAACTAGTAATGAGTCATAGTGACCCTTCGGAGGTATGCGATAAGATGAGCGACACAGTGCTGATTCTTGGCGCGGGGTTTTCTCGAGCTGCAGGGATTCCTCTCCTTGGAGACTTTGTAGACCGCATGTGGGAGTTGTCGATACGCGGAAGGGCAGCCAAGCCGCTTGAAGATGGCGACAAGCAACTATTTGCAGAAGCAATGAGAATTCGCGAGGAACTCGACGGCTATCACGGCCGTGCCGCCTTCAGCGATCGGAACATAGAGGACTTGCTGTCAATCTTGTCATTTAATGTAATTGGTGGTGGCAAGAAGGACCGCGACAAACTCGAAACAATGTCTGCAGCAATCGCTCGAACGATTGAACTTACATGTACGGTTCGTCATCCGGGCATCAATTTCCTGCGTTCGTCAGTTGTCGATGACGGTCCGGATATCTATCGCCAGTTCTGGAAGGCTCTCTTCGATGTCCGAACCCATGGGAAGCAACTGCCCACAATAATCACCTTCAACTACGACCTTGTGCTGGAGCGTTCGCTTCTGCAAGTGTTGATCGGAACGCACTTCGGTGCGTCAAGGCCATTGCCCTTCCAGCGAGTGCAGGTTGACTATAGCTATTCGGCCTTGCAGTGCACTGCTTACGATGTCAGCTACACGACCTTTCTGTCCGATCGAGCTCAGACGGAGGGAACTATACTTGTTCCGCCCACCGCTTCTGGAGCGCGCTCAGTTCAATCTATCGAGCTTCTCAAGTTACACGGATCACTGAACTTCCCACGCAAGGCGGTCGGTAGCCCAACAGAGCATCAAGATCTCACGCTAACTTCCCCAGTGCCAAAGCCGTACCTGCTGCCACCAATTTCCAATAAGGCTTCTGGTAACTCAACTAGCCGGATGTGGCGGACTGCAATCGAGCGCATTCGTTCCACCAAGAACATCGTTATCGTGGGCTACAGCTTGCCTGCTACCGACACCTATATGCAATACTTCTTGAAGGCCGGAGTTGGACCCAACCGCGATCTCAATCGAATTGTGGTCTTCGACCCGGTGCTGTACTCTGGGTCGGAGTCCTGTGAAGCGATGAAGAAGCGCTACGCCGGGTGCTTCGCGCCCCAGTTTCGAGAGCGCATTAACTTCGAACCCTCTACTCGCTCAGGCCATATCCTGCCCGGCACGGCAGATGCATTCGTCAACATCCTGACGAACGAGCCAGAAACGCTATTGTTCTAAGCAGATGCGACCTCAGCCGTCGTCAACTAGAGGTGATGACACCTATTCCTCCGCTCGAGCGGCACCGCTACCACAAGGCTATTGGCCTTTCAGCTCAACCGTGTGAAGGTCGTAAGCAAGTTGAGGCCTATAGAGCATGCTGGGCGGTTCCTCACTTGGATTGATCATGGTGACCTGGCTGACATATTGGCGCACTCAACCGACAATTGTGGCACTAAGGACCTCTGTTTCGACATTACGAGCGAGGCAGCTGGCCCATCTTCCTGGTTAATGGCACGAAGTGCCTTTCGCGCTCTAGCCGCGGCGGATCTGCGCCACTTGCTCCGCCAAGAGGATCTTCATCAACGACTGGTAGGAGACGTCGCGAGCGTTTGCCAAGGACTTCAAGTCTTCCAGCAGCGAGATCGGCAGGCGGATCGAGATCGAGACCGTGGACGGTCGGAGCTCGGGCAGACTAGGCTCGACGGCCGACTCCCAGTCGAATTGGTCGGTGAGGTCCTCCTTCGCCCAGTAGGCCCGTTCGGCATCCTCGTTGGCGAACACCGGTTCGGGATTCATGGGGTTTTGCTCGCCGCTCACAGAGCGCCCGCTCCTTTCGACTCATGTCGCGTGCCGAGATCACGCGAATCAGACGACCACGAATGGTGAACACGATGGCCAGCCGCCCACCCGCTCAGTTCTAGAGGCTGCTCAACCGCGGGCCTAGAATACGACAATCCTATGCAAAGACCAAGGTCAGCGTCCGCCCCCCATGCCCAGCCGCGGCAGCAGTACGGGCAGCCGCCGCCTCGTCGGCGCCACCGTAGGTGTTGGGGTCTCCGTGCAGTCGGCCGGCTGCGTGAACAGGCGTTCGGGGCCGAGGTTGGGGGTGGCAGTGTAGCTCGGCGCCACGCGCATGAGGTTGTTGTCCTCGTCAGACTCCAGCACTTCGTCCAAGGCGTCGATCTTGGCCGGTAGCTCCAGGTCGCCTTCGAAGCCGGGCAGCACCCGTTCCGAACGAGGCCCCATCTCGTCCACATCCCAGCGGTGGTTGCGGGACAGGACCACGAAGCGGCCGGCCGGGACATCGCCGCGGTTCTGGATGCGCACGTGGATGTAGGTCCAGCGGATGAAGTGCGGGCAGGTGATGTAGGCTTCGCTGAAGGTCCAGCCCGCTATGAACAGGTCCGGCAGGCTCCCTGGCGCATCGGTGGCGGTGGGGGTGGCCGTCTCTTGCCGTGGCGCGATGGGGCTGGCAAGGGTGAGGGGCGCCGGCCGGCGCCCGGCCCACCAGGCGGCCAGGCAGATCGCGCCGCCGAGGAGGAGTCGACGGGTGAGTCGGCGATAGTCCGCGACGGGTAACGGGTTCACGTTCATGGGCCTTACCTCCGCTGGGTGGCGCTCTGGCCTCGAACCGTCATGACTGCCCCTCTTATAGCTCCTTTACCAGCCACAAGATCGCGTAATCGTCGATGGGGATGGGCTCGCCCGGCGTCACCGCCTCGTCGCGGTAGGTGATGCCCCGCCCATCCGGCACATAGCCCAGCCTCACGTACAGGCGCTGCGCCGGCCCGTAGTCGGCGTACAGGCCGAAGCCGATGCCGATCGCCGCGCGCCCGCCGCGCGGGCCAGGCCCTCGATGTGGGCGATGATGCGCCTGCCCAGACCGAGGCCGCGGTGCTCCCGCCGCACCCAGAGGTCGTTGATCTCCGGGATCCCGGCCTCCCGAAACGGGCCATAGGCCGAATGCCACTTTAAGGTCCCCCGGCCGACAGACTCGCCTTCCAGCACCATCTCGACGAGCGTTTGCCCGCCTTGATCGGTCGTCCGAAGGGTCGGGCCCTCATCCCTGCGCTCACCATTCTCATCCCTCACCACCCCCGCTCGCAGCGCCGCACCTGCTCGGCCACCGCGGCGTAGATGGCTGCCAGGTCCGACTCGCTGGGAGCGGCGTAGGCATGGCCGGTCGCGCCCGCCAGTTCGGTGAGGAAGGGCAGGTCCACGTCGGCGCCCAGGCCGATGGTGAAGATGCGGAGACCCGCGGCGCGGGCCGCGTCGGCCGCGGCCTGGGCCGCCGCCGGGTCCGCGTCCTGGCGGCCGTCCGTCAAGAGGACGATGATGTGCAGCGCCGATGGCCGGCTGGTCGGCCCCCAAGCCAGCTCCGCCGCCGCCTGCGCCAGGCCGGCGTCGATGCGCGTGCCCGCCGCCAGGGCGATGGCGTCGATAGCACCGTCCACCGTGGCGCGGTCGCCCGTCAGGGGCGCCAGGCTGCGGGCCGTCTGGTTGAAGACGATCACCGCCACCTGGTCCGTGGGCATCTTCAGCAGGCCCACGAAGTCATGGGCCGCGGCCTGGGCCGCCGCCAGCTTGGCTCCCGTCATGCTGGCCGAGGCGTCGATGGCCAGGGCCACGTCCAGGGGCCGCTTGGCCAGCTCGCAGACCTGGGCCAGGGCCAGGGGCAGGAAGATGGGCCGCGGCAGGGGTGTGGCCGTGGGCGGCGGGGGCGTGGCTGTCGGCTCCGGCGTGCCCGTGGCCGAGGGCGTGGCCGTGGGGGCGGTGTTCACCTGCACGTAGGGGATGGGGAAGACCACCCGTCCTGGGCGGCCCCAGCCGTCGGTGAAGTCGGCCACCGCCTGGCGGTTGGTGGGCCAGCGGCCCACCTGCTGCGGGGTCACCCGCAGGCTGAAGCCCGCGCCGGTGTAGGCCAGGCTGGGCAGGGTCCAGCTGATGTCCGGCCCCGCCACCGCCGCGCCGCCGGGCAGGGGGCTGCCCGCCACCAGGGCCATGTTGCCCGGCAGGCTGTCGGTCACCGTCAGGTTGGTGGCCAGCTCCGAGGGCACCGAGTAGCGCACCATGCGGTGCTGCGCGTCGGCGAAGTTCAGCAGGACGTCGGCGTCCGAGCTGGCCAACGGTTGGGCGTCGCCGTTGTAGAGCGTGCGCTGGGCGCGCATGCCGCTCAGGCCCGTGGCCGCCAGATGCAGCCGCCGCCAGCCCGTGCGGTCGCCGTCGTAGACCGCAAGCTGGATGCCGGCGTCGCGCACCGCCTTGGCCGCGTCCTCAGCCGGAGCATAGATGCGGCAGGCGCCGTCGTAGTACTCCAGCTCCCGGCTGCAGTAGTCGGCGTGGAAGATGACCATCACCTTGCGCCGCGTGCTGGCCGGGTCGAACTGATCCTTGGCCAGCTTCAGCCCCTCGCGCAGCTGCGGCGCCACCTTGTCGCAGCGGGCGTAGCTGACGTCGTCGAATTCGTAGACGGCGCAGCTGGGCGGCCACTTGCGCGGGATCTTGGTGATGGCCTTCATCGCCGCGTCGTGGTCATGGGTCAGGGGCAGCACCGCCTCGGCGTCGCGGAAGTAGGAGACGATACCCAGCCGGTGCTTGTTCATGTCCACCCGCGACACCAGGCGGCGTAGCAGCTTGATGCTCTGCTCCGCCGGGTCCGGGGTCTTCAGGTCCGGGTAATGCAGGGTCACCACCACGATGTCCGTCGGCTCCTCGCCGATGCCGCAGATGCCGTCCAGCCGCAGGTCCAGCTTCGTGCTGTCGCCCAGGGCCAGCACCGTGGGGTCGGCCGTCTTCTGCCCCTGCAGCACGCAGGTGGCGTCCGAGGGCACGGGGATGATGTTGGAGCCCGGCGGCGCCGGGAAGAAGACCGAGATCACCGAGGACAGGGCGTCGGCCACGTAGACCCGGCCGGCCTCGTCGGCGGCGATGGCCGAAAGCGTCAACGGGTCGGCGGTAGCGAAGGGCCGGGCGTCGAAGCGCGCGGTCACCGTGCCGTCCGGGGCGTAGCGCTCCACGTAGCCCGCCTCGCGCAGGGCGAAGAGCATGCCGTTGGCGCCGCCGGCGATGGCCCGTGCGTCGGCCGCCACGGGGATGTCCGGCAGGCGGGCGCCTGCGGGGTCGAAGACCAGAGCCTTGTCCTGGTAGTCGTCCAGGGCGTAGATGAGTCCGTCCGGACCCATGCTCAGATCGATGTAGGGGTTGACCGCGAAGCTGGTCGTGCGGTCTTCCGGCAGGTCCCATTCCACCGTGCGTTCGGGGCCGTCCGGGCTGAGCAGGATCAGCTTGGCGTCGTCCGTCCGCAGCACCGACTGGCGTTCATAGGCCAGCACCACCACCTTGGGCGAGCCGGCGTGGTAGGCCAGGTCCAGCACCTTCAGGTAGCTGCGGTTGTCGCTGCCCAGATCGGCGGCGCGCTCCATGGACGGCGTGCTGAAATGCCGGGTCCAGATGGGCTCCACCACCTGCAGCTCCTGCCCGTACTCGCGGATCGTGATGGCCCGGAAGCGGCCCACGCCGTGTTCATCCTCCACCCAGGTAGCGCCGGGGTCCGGGGCCGGCTGGGCCGGTGGCGGTTCGTCCGTGCCGCCGGGGGGCGGGGCGACACCGCCGGGATCCGTGGGCATGGCGCCCGGCGCCGTGGGAACGCCGGGCGGGGTGGGGGGCTCCGAGCCGGGAGGGGTGGGCCCGCTGCCGGGCCCGGCCGTAGGCGGGACGCCCGGGCCGCTGCCGGGGTCCGTGGGCTTGCCGCTGGGGGTGGCCACCGCCGTGGCCGTGCCCGGCGGCTCGTCTGTCTCCTGGCCGGCCTTCTTGCCGCGATGCTCGCGACGGTAGTAGCCGAAGATCTCGCCCTCCACGCCTGTGCCGTCGGCGCGCTCGATGCGGTAGCGCTTGGTGGCACCGGCGGTCTGGCGGCTGTTCAGGGCCACGGTGCCATGGGCGTCGCCCAGGGGGGCGAAGAAGCGGCTGTAGCGGGTGGCATCCAGCACCAGCACCTGCTCCGCCGCCGGCGAGCTGACGAACCAGGGCGACACCAGGCCGGCGTCGTTCTTGGCATTGAGCCCGGTGAGGTTGATGGCCAGGGTGCTGGCCAGCTCGGCGTCACGGTACTGCACCACCGCGGCCGTGGTGGCCAGGCTGCTGTCCTTGCCCCGTCGGGCGCTGTAGCAAGGGCCTACGTTGGGATCGTAGCGGGCTATCGCGTAGTACTGGCGGGTGAGAGGGCGGATGCGCGGGGCGCGCACGGTCTGCTTGCAGACGGTGCCGCCGGCGGCCGAGGTGGCGATGGTGTAGCTGAAGCCCTCCTCGGTCAGCACGCAGGCGCCCGTGCCGTCGCCCACCCACACCGAGTCGCCGTTGAGGGCCTGCACCACGCCCGCGCGGCATTGGTTGAAGGGCGGCGCCCCGACGCCGGGACTGAACTTGGGAGCGTTGAGCACATAGGCCTTGCGGAAGGCGGCCCCCGCGGCCGCCAGATCGAAGAGCTGCACCCGCAGCTGGTTGAGGTCTCCCACGGCCAGGGTCAGCCCGTCGGGACTGACCGAGACGTCGGTCATCAGCGAGAACTGGCCCTCGTCGGTGCCGGCGCGGCCGACGCTGAAGAGCAGGGTGCCGGCGGCGTCATAGGCCCCGATGGCGTTGCGCTCGCGATCGGCCACATAGACGCGCCCATCGGGCCCCACAGCCACCGCGGCGCCGTCCAGGTCCTTCCAAGCCCCCAGGTAGCCGCCGTCCAGCCCCCAGCTGGTGAGGCGCCGCGTGCCCGTGTCCAGCACATAGACCTTGCCCGCCGTCTGGTCGACCGCCAGCCGCCCCACGCCGCCCAGCCGCTCCGGACCCTCGCCCGTGGCCCCGAAGGGCGGCAGGAAGAGGCCTGAGGGCAGCATGACGTGCACGCCCCCCGCCCCGCTGTCGGCGATGAACACCCGCCCGTCGGCGGCCACGTCCAGGGCCACCACGTTCTGCAGCACCCCGGCGCTCAGCGTCTGGCGCGCCGGCCATTGGGCGATGCGCTCGTAGGGCTCCAGGGCGGGGCCCTGGGCGACAGCGTGGCGAGCCGCCGGCGCCGCCGGGGCGGCCGGCGCCGCGCTCAGTCGCGGCGCGGCCCCCACGAGGGCCAAGGCCAGAGCCGCGGCGGCGATGGCGACGGGGGAGCGGTGGGGGACGGGGCGCATGGGGGCCTCCTGGAGCTGCCGGCAGGCGCGGTCCGCGAAACGGACCACGGGGGTGTCAAGCCAGTGGGTTGCGGCGGATGGGGCGGATGGTTCCGTCCGGCGAAGGGACGGGTACGCATTGTGCCACGGTGGGGGTCGCCTGAGGGGATGCCCGAATGGAGTCTGACGGCGCTGCGGCCGAGCCGCTCATGGGTGAGGATCAGCGTCCTTCCATCCATGGCAGCCAGATGGACGATTCGACCTTCCACACATCGACCTTCAACGCCGCCGGTCCTCCCGGGTCCATGTAATCCACCCGCACGAGCCGCCCCGCCTCCAGCGGAAGATCGAGCCTGGCGGGATGGCCCGTGGACAGGCCGACGAAGGTTCCGGCGCCCAGATCGAGGGTGGCGCGGCCCGTGACGGAGGCCCGTACGCTGTAGCGGCCCGTTTCCGGCACCGGGCGTTCGAGGCGCAGCGAGAAGCCGTCAGGCGGCAGCGCCGCGGCGGGCGCGTCCAGGCCCCAATCCAGGTCGGCCGTGACTGGCGCCGTCACGAAGGTCGGTCCGTCGAGGAGGCCGCGATCGCGGTAGGCGCGCAGATGCCAGCTTTGCGGCCAGGTATCGGCGAAGGCCAGCACCCGCCGCGCCGCGCCGTCAGCCACCCATAGGGTTTGGTCGGCGAAGGCCAGGCCCACGGGTTCCTGCAGCGGTGCGGTCACGCTGGAGGTCTGGTTCCATTGCCCCAGAAAGGCGCCATCCGGGTCGAAGGCCGCCAGGCGCTGGTTGCCGGTGTCGGCGACCACGATCAGGCCGTCCTGGCGGGCGGCAACATCGCGCGGATGGTTCAACTGGCCGGGACCGTCACCCGGTTGCCCGATGATCAGGAGCGTCGTGCCGTCCGGGCCGAGCACCTGCACGCGGCCCAGGTCCGGCTCGGTGACCAGCAGCTTGCCCTCCGGCGTCACGCCCAGGCCGCCCGGGCTCCGGAAGCGGGCCGGGCTCTGAGTCGAGCCCCCGAGGCGACGGATGAAGTTGCCCTCCAGGTCGAAGGCGTCGATGGCGTCCTCGCCCCGTTCGCTGACATACACCACCTCCCGGCCTCCCGGCTCCCGAGCGACCGCCACGCCCATCGGCGACTCGAAGCGACCCGGGCCGTGAAGGATGCTGCGCCATTTGCGCCGGAAGTCGGCCCCCGGCCCCATGTGGCTGACCCAGTTCTGAGCCGAGCTCGCCATGAAAATGCTGCCATCATCGATGGGGGCGATGCGAAGCTCGGATCCGTTCGAGGCCCGCCCTTCGGGATCACCAAGACTGTCCTTGGGTACCCAGGTGCCGAGCATTTCGCCGGCTGGGGAGAAACGCAGCACGGCGTTGAGGGCATTGAAGGTCGGATCTCTTTCGGTGCGGTCGGTGACCAGCAGGGTGCCATCCGCGGCCTCATTGATATCGAAGGGTGCGAACTTAGGAGTGTCCTTGCGGCCGCTCCGCCAGGTGCCCAGGCGGTGGCCGTCGACGTTCATCACCTCGACGATCGACTCGAGGGCGAAGACGGCGTACAGGGTGTTGGACCGGGTGACCGCGAGCGCGGTGGGGCATCGGCCGGCGACCTCATGGCCGGGGCCGGCGACCTCGCGGAGGAAGCTACCATCGGGACCGAATGCCGCGATGCGTTCATAGTCGGCGACATAGACGGTCCCGTCTGTACCGACAGCGATGTGGTGTGGATTGATGACGCCGGACGAGGCCGAACCGCGGGGTTCAAATGCGCTCAGGAAGCGTCCATCCACGGTAAACCGCTGCAGGCGATGGTTGCCGGGATCGGCGACCAGGAGGCTGCCGTCTGGGTCGACGGCGACATCCGCCGGCCCGGTCATATCCGGCCCAGCATAGATCGACCCGTTCTGGGGCCGGCAGACAGGGGCGGCGGCGAACTGGCCGGGCCCGGATCCGACCGACCCCCATGCGGTGGCGAACGAACCATCGGCGGCGAATCGGGCCACGCGGGCGCTGCCGGCTTGGGTAATGACGAAGCCGCCTTCGGGAATCGCCGCCAGATCGCGGATTCCGTCAAGAAGGGGATGGTCGCCCGGTTTGGCCCCCCAAGCGTCGAGGAGTTGCCCGGCAGGGTCGAAGCGCGAAACGCGGTGGTTGGCGCTGTCGGCGACGAACAAGGAGCCATCGGCGGCCAGGGCCGCGTCGGAGACCTCGCCCAATTGCGCCCCGCTAAAGTGGGAGACGCCGGCCTGCTTACCGCTGCAGCCGGAAGGTCGCCAGGAGCCCAGCAACTCGCCGTGCAGGCCCAAGGCCTGGATGCGGTGGTCGGCGGCATCGTCCACCCAGACGCGATTCCCCGAACCGGCGGCGTCGGCCACGAAGACGCGCCCTCCAGGCCCGGCGGCCACCGCCGCCGGCCGATCCAGGCGGCCGCTGCCGGCCGCGAGCATGCCGGAAAGCCCTTCCACCCTGCCGGCAGTCGGCCCTAGCCGCAGCACGCGCCGCAGGAGTGCGTCCGCGACGAGGATCCGCCCATCCGGTGCTGCGGCGACGCCTTCCGGCCCTTCAACGGAGGCGGCGGCGCAGTCGCCCGTAGCCACGGTGTTCCTGAACCGGCCCTCCAGGTCGAAACGGTTGAGCATGGGCTCCATGTCGTGTTTCCCATGCCCCGGGCTTGGCGCGCTGTGATCGGTGACGTAGACATCCGTCCCCCTGACGGCGATGCCCGCGGGATAGCCGATCATCTTCCCATCACCCCAGGGTCGCGGCGCCAGCCCCTGCTGGACGACGACGACCTTCCCTTTGCCGTTCCGCGCCAGAACGGCAAGGAATCGGCCGTCTGGCAAGGGCGCCAGATCGACGATGCCGGGCAGCTCGCCGGCCGGGGTAGCGGACACCGTCTTGCCGTCCGGGGACGTGAACACGATGCGACCATGGCCGCCGTCGGCCACCGCGATCATGCCGTTGGGGGCCAGGGCGAGGCCCAGGGGCTTGTCGAGCGTCTCACGGCCGAGGACGACCGCCTGCCATCGGCCCTCAGGAGAGAAGCGCTGGAGGCGGTTGTTACCGCTGTCGGCGACCAGCACCGAGCTGTCCGGCAGGACCAGGACGGCGGCGGGCTCGTGGAGGAGGCCGTTCCCCCAGCCGTCGCCGCCCACCGTCTGCTGAGCGAAACCATCCGGGCCGAGGATGCTGAGGCTGTGCGCCGCGCGGTCCACGACATAGGTCCTGCCATCCGCGGCGGCGTCCACATCGACGGGGAGGGAGAAGCCGGGACCGGTGCTGGCCGGATCGCTCAGGGTCCCGACGGGGAGCCCCGCGGCTGAATAGACTTTCAGCCCGTCAGAATCCACGGCGATCAGGCCGAGGTCGTGCGTGACGGCAAGCCCTCGGGCGCCGCTTGGGCTTTGGGCGCCTAGGGGCAAGGTCTCGAAGGTCGGGCTGAAGTGATCGATAGCGCCGTAGGCATCGGCATAGATGCTGCCGTCCGGGCTCAGGGTTACCCAGCTCGGAGCACAAGCGTACTCGATGATCCCTACCAGACCGCTCCGTCCCACACAGTATGCGATCGTCCTCTGACCGAGCCGGCGCCCCTCGACATCGTAGACGGCGACTCGCGAGGCCCCGTACTCGGCGATGTAGATACGGTCCTCAGCCGACACGGCCACATCGCGCGGATCACTGGCTCTAAAGGCGCTCATGAAGGTCCCGGTCGGCCCGAAGCGCTTGATCTGGCCGAGCCCGTTGTCGGCGACGTAGACCGTGCCGTCGTGGCTGACGGTCAGGCCCGCCATACTGGCAAAGTTCCACTTCTCCTGGCCTTCCTGGCCCCATTGGCCTATGAAGGTGCCCCAGGCGGTGAAGCGCTGCACGCGATGGTTGCCGCCGTCGGCCACGTAGACCGTGCCATCGGGAGCGACAGCGATGCCCGAAGGCCCGCGGAAGCTGCCGGGCTGGTCTCCGGTGCCGCCCCAGGCGTTGGCCAGACCGCCGTCGCGACCGAAGCGCAGCACCCGGTCGCCGGCCAGTACGTAGATGCTCTGGTCCGGACCCACGTCGAGCGGGCCGCGCATGGACCCCGCGAATCCTGGCTGATCCTGGCCCACCATGAACTGATAGCGCTCCGGTAGCGCCAAGCCGGCGGGCTGGCCGGCCGCGGTGCCGGCCGTCGAAAGCGTAGCGGCGAGGCCGAGCAAGGTCGCCGATCGGAACAAGCGCTGACAGTTCATTCGCATCTCCTTGGGATCGGATACTCCGGCCCGAGACTTCACCCAGCGCATTATGGTGAGAGGATTCGGCGGAAGCAAGCCTCCCCAGGGCGATGGCAAAGTCGCTCGTGACGGTAGCGAGAAGCGGTAGTAGACTGACCGAAGAGGTCGCTTGGCCCGGGTCCGCCCCGGCGACTGGAAGGATACCGTTGGAAAACGTTATGGTCTGGTGTGTGGCGGTTTGGAACCGACCAGATCGCGCCGCCCCGATCGCCCGGGGGCTGCTTTGCCCCCGGGCGGTTGGGGCGGCGCGGTTTTGCAGGGATTCTCGACCGTCCGACCATTCACATAACGTTTGCCAACAGAATCCTTCAGTCGCCGGGGCGGTCCTGGGCCGAGCGAGGCGGCTACGCTCGGCCCAATCAGGCTTGGTGCGGAGCACATGTGTGACTTTGCCACCGCCCTGGCCTCCCCTTGCGCCCGCCCCCGCCCGCGTGCTACACTCCGATGGCACCCTTTCTGAACATTGAATCCATGTCCTTGACGGGCTCTTGAACGTCGATCGTCGCGTCGCCGCCCTCCGGGTAGCGCCCGGCGCCTTGCACCCTGGTCGCCGCCTGCCGGACGGACGGCCTGAGAAGAGAGCCCCAAGGAGCCAGTCATGTCGCATCCCCAAGCAGCACCCTCGGCCCATCGCAACGCCCTGCGCATGGCCTTGCTGGTCATGGCCGTGCTCGTCGGCCCCATCCTCTTCCTGGCCCAGAACCTGCGCACCGCGGGGATGCCCGATTTCCCCACCGCCTGCGCCAACGGCGCGCCCTACTATGTGGCGGCCAGTTACCGCGGCCAGTCCACGAGCAACCGGCCGCCCAACGCCAACGCGCCGTCCATCATCCTGTTCAAGGACACGCCCCAGGACCGCATGCACCAGGAGCTGGCCAACTTCCAGCAGGTGGGCACCGTGTGGGGCCTGGCCTACGCCAAGAAGAATCCGGCCGTCTACGCCGCCACCTTCCACAAGCGCGGCATGCCCTATGGCCCGGACGGCTCCGGCGGCATCTACCGTGTAGACCTGAAGACCGGCGACACCACCACCTTCGCCAAGGTGCCCGACGCCGGCGGCCGCAACCGCAACGCTCCCATGGGGGGCAACACCCGGGACTTCGATGAATCCAACGCCAAGATGGTGGGCAAGGCCGCCCTGGGCGATCTGGAGCTGAACGCCGATGAGACCGAGCTGGCGGTGGTCAACCTCAACAACCGCAAGATCTACCGCTACGACCTGGCCACCGGCACCCTTCTGGGCAGCTTCGATCATGGCGCGGTGGCCGAGAAATGGGCCGCCGATGCCCGCCCCTTCGCCCTGGCCTGGTACGGCAAGTACCTCTACCACGGCCTGGTGAACGCCCGCGGCTCCGGGTCCGCCTTCCTGGCCAACATCTATCGCTCCAATCCCGACGGGTCCGAGATGACCCTCGTGTCCAGCACCAACCTGCGCTACACCCGCGACGGCGTCCGCCTGCGCTCCGTCTCCGGCGCCTCCGTCAACTGGGGTCCCTGGAACGACCGCCTGCCGCCCAGCCGCGACCGCGCGTCCATCCATGATCCGCAGCCGATGCTGACCGACTTCGTGTTCACCGACAGCGGCACCTTGGTGCTGGCCCTGCGCGACCGCTACTGGGACCTCAGCCACGGCTGGATCGAGGAGGTCTACAAGACCCAGACCCTCATGCACGCCATCGACCCCACCACGCCCACGCCGGATGTGAAGGTGATCGCTGAGGAGGCCATCGGCTTCGGCGACATCCTCGAGGGCAAGCCCAAGGACGGGCAGTGGCAGGTCAGCACCGAACCCGAATTCATCAACGACACCAACGGCATCGGTCATGCCGAGAGCGCCTTTGGCGGCCTGGCCTGCATCCGCGGCTCTGAGATCGTGGCCGCCGATGTCTATGGCGTGGAGAAGGCCCGCACCGACCGGGTGGTGGGCTTCGAAGGCGTCTACTGGTATGACACCACCACCGGCAACAAGACCGGCAAGGAGGTCGTGGGCCAGCCCGGCAGCTTCGAGGACTACAAGAGCTTCCTGGACCTGCCCATCAACCCGGCCAACGCCGACACCGACGTGGACATCACCTGGCAGTTCGAGTTCTACCGCGACGTGGCCAGCCTGGGCGATGTGGAAGCCCTCTGCGATCCCTGCCAGCCCGAGGAGATCCCGCCGACACCTACCGACACGGTGGAGATCCCCACGCCCACCGACACGCCGACCAACACGCCGACCGATACGCCGACCAACACCCCCACGGACACCCCCACACCCACGCCGACCGACACCCCCACGCCCACGCCTACGAACACACCCAAACCCAAGCCCATCTACCTGCCGCTGCTCATCCGGGAGAAATGCGACCCGGAGAACGCGGTGGCGGATGTGATCCTGGTGCTGGACATCTCCTCCAGCATGACCGGGGAGAAGTTCGATACCATCAAGGTGGCGGCCAAGGCCTTCCTGGGGGCCATGAACTTCCCATCGGACCATGTGGCCATCGTCACCTTCGCCACGGTGGGCAAGACGCTCATCCCCTTGACCGGCGACGAAGCGGCCTTGAACAAGACCGTGGACGACATGGTCCTGGAATCCGGCACGCATATCGACCAGGGTCTGCTGCGGGCGCAGGAGCTCTTGACCACCCGCCGCCTGGAAGCCACGCCGATGGTGGTGGTGATGACCGATGGCCTGCAGTTCGAGAAGGCCTTGGAAGAGCCGCAGGTGCTGGCTGCCCAGGTGCGCGGCGCCGGCATCATCCTGCACGTGGTCGGCCTGGGCCTGGACGTCGATGCCGCCTACCTGCTGCGCATGGCCGGCGGTGATGAGACCAAGGTCCACCTGTCGCCGCGCTCGGAAGAGCTGACCGCCATCTACCTGGAGATCGCAAGGCTGATCCCCTGTCCACCGTCGGCGTACTGGGCCAATCGGTAGGGCCTGTGTTCATGATGATTCGCGACGGCGGCCCCCCTCCCAACCCTCCCCCCGCTGGGGGGAGGACTTCGGCTCCTCCCCCCGCTGGGGGGATGGAGCCTCCCCCTGGGGGGGTCGGGGCCCTCCTCCCCAGGGGGGAGGCTGGGAGGGGGGCCGTCGTCGCCCCGCCCCACCGCCTGACCCATGCCAGACCCAACCACCGACGCCGCCCCCCAATCCGACCCTCCCCTGCGCGGCCCCATCCTGTGGGTCCTGGCCGCAGTCCTGCTCCTGGCATCGGCGGCCGGGGCCTGGTTCATCGTCCGTGGCCGCTCGTCCACCCAGGGTCCGCGCCTGCCCAGCGGGCAGTTCGGCGGCGCGGTCACCGCGGTGGGGGCCACCCGGCAGGGGGACCAGGCCTGGCTGGGAGCCGGGCCGCGACTGGTAGGCGTAGACCTGACGGATCCCGCTCGCGCCGTGCAGCTGGGGCAGAGCGATCCCCTGGGCACAGCCATCCGCGCCGTGGCGGTGGACGCCGCCGGCCATGCCTACGTGGCCCTGGGCACCGGCGGCCTGGCGGTCTTCGACGTGGCTGACGCGGCCCGGCCGCGGCGTATCGGCGCGCTGAGCACCGCCTGGTCGGTCAACGACATCGCCCTGGCGGCGGACGGCCGCACCGGCTACCTCGCCGAGGGCAGTCGTGGTCTGCGTGTCGTGGACCTCAGCCGGCCTGCGGATCCCGTGGAACTGGGGCGGCTGGACACGCCGGGCGATGCCCTCGCCGTAGCTCTGGATGGCGCCGGCCGGGCTTACGTGGCAGATTGGGGCACGGGGGTGCGCATCGTGGACGTGAAGGACCCCAAGGCGCCCACGGAAATGGGCTGGATCGACACGCCGGGCGAGGCGGCGGACGTGGCGGCGGCGGGCACCCTGCTGCTGGTGGCCGACCGTCTGGAGGGCGTGCGGCTGGTCGACGCCGCGGACCCGGCCGCGCCCCGGGAACTGGGCAGGCTGGCCCTGACGGCCGGTTCGGCGGAGCGGGTGGCCCTGCAGGCGGATGGCCGGCGGGGCTACGTGGCGGCGCAGGACGGCGGCCTGCTGGCCCTGGACCTGGCGGATCCGGCCCGCCCACGCCTGCTGGGCAGGAGCGCGGACGTCAAGGTGGCCATGGACCTGGCCCTCGTGGAGCCGGCCGGCGGCGCCCCGGAACTGCGGGTGCTGGCGGCCGATGTGGGCACCAACGTGGCCCCGGCCCGGGACTCGCGGGCGGACCTGTGGACGCGGATGCACCTGTGGGGGGTGGAGGGCGCGCCGAAGGTGGCCGCTGGGCTGGCCGGCCTCCTGATCGCCCGTCCGGCTCCCGACGGCCTGGAGACCCTGGGCCTCTACTTCAGCCCCAGCCTGATCGAGGGCTTGGCGGCAGACCCCGAAGCGGGCCTCTTGTACCTGGCCGACGGCCATGCCGGCCTGGTGCTGGTGGATCTGGCGCAGGCGGACGCGCCCAGGCTGATCGGCTCGATCGACTCGGCGGGCGTGGCGCATGACGTCAAGCTGACGGCCGACCGCGCCTACCTGGCTGACGGTCCCGAAGGCGTGGTGGAGCTGGACCGCTCGGACCCGCGTGCGCCCAGGCCGCTGCGCACCCTGGACACGCCGGGCGAGGCGATGGGCCTGGAAGTGGATGTCGCCAACCAGCTGCTCTACGTCGCTGACGGCAACGCGGGGGTCATCACCATCGACCTGGCCACGGGCGAGCGCCTGCAGCAGTTGGACACCCCGGGCTACAGCTGGGACATCGCCCTGGGGCTGGGGCATGCCTTCGTCAGCGACCGCAAGGGCGGCCTGCGCATTCTCAGCCTGGCCGACCCGCGGCAGCCGCGGGAGGTGGGCAAGCTGCTGGAGGGCGCGGGCGAGGTGCTGGACGTGGCGGTGGTAGGCAGCCGGCTGTGGGTCTCCGGCGGCCCCGCGGGGGTGCAGGCGCTGGATGCCACCGATCCGGCCGCGCCCAAGCTCATGGGCAGCCTCATCGTCGACGACCGGGCCATCGGCATGCTGGTGGACGGTGACCGCGCCTGGGTGGCCGCCGGCAGTGCCGGCCTGCGCCAGCTGGATATCTCCGATCCTGCCAGGCTTCGCGAGACGGGCGCCTGGCAGATGCCGGGCGCCGCCGAGCGCCTGGTCTACCTCAAGGACCGCATCTTCGTCGCCGCCGAGATGGGCGGGCTACAGGTGGTACGGCCCTGAGGGATCGGGCCTTGCCCCCATCGCCCCCTCGTCTATAATCCGCCGCAGCGACCGGGCGGCGCGCATTTCCATCGCGCGCCGCCGACCGGTCGTGGCCGGGCCACCATTCCATGGCCCAGCCGACCCTATCGTCATCGTGTCCGGTCCGGACCAGCGCTTTCGGTCGCCGGGGCCGGCACAAAGGAGATGTTCAGCATGCGCATGCAGCTATTGCTGGTGTTCGCGTTGTCGTTGCCCCTGGCCGGCTGCGGCCAGATCCCGCTGTCGTCGGATAAGGGCGATCCCGCGCAAGCCACCGATGCCCCGAAGGACGACGAGGCCCTGTCCAGCCAGTCGGCCGGGACCGGACAAGCCGGGTCCGAGGAAGCCGGGTCCGAGGATGAAGCCGACGAGGCCTCAACGGCGTACCCCAAGAAGGATGACGAGGCCGAGCCGGACGAGCCGGTTGCAGCCGGGACGGACGCCGATGTGGCGGCCGCCGCGGCGCCCGCTTCCGCCGACATGCTCAGCGTCCAGGAGCTCAGCCGCGCCCAGGAGCTGGCCTTGGGCAGCGGAGAACTGAAGACCCTGGCCGCCTCCTCCGTGGACCGCGACAGCCTGGCCGATCAGGCGGCGAGCGGCGACATGGAGGCCTTGTCCACCCTCAAGGACCGGCCCAGCTACCGGTTGCTCTACACCCAGCGCCTGCCCACCGAGAAGGGGGCCGAGGCGAGTCGCGCCGCTGAGGTGGCCGTCTTCCGCTACGACACCAACACCCTCGAGCGCAGCAAGGTGGACCTGGCCTCGGGCAAGGTGGAGGCCTTGAGCGACGCCACGGGCCAATGGGCGCCCTTGGTGCCCGAGGAGATCTCCGAGGCCGCCGCCGTGGCCCGCGCCGACGCCAAGGTGCAGGAGGCGCTCAAGGCCGCGGGGCTGAACCCCGCCGACGCCAAGGCCAACGGCATCCTCACCGTCTCCCAGGAGGACGGCGCCATCTGCGCCGCCAAGCGCTGCGTGCGGCTCTTCTTCGCCTCCGCGCGATTGCCGCTGCCCACCTTCAACGTGGTGGTCAACCTGAGCGACCTGGAGCTGGTCGAGGTGGTGGACATGCCCGGTTTTGCGGCGGCGCAGCCGTGAGCGGTCTCATGACGCCCCACGCCGACGCAGCCGCCCGCGCCACCGATGGCGATCCGTCGCGCCGGCGACTTTCGTCCGCGCCCTCCACGCCCGCCCGCCCCGCGTCAGACCTCGCCACGTCCACCCTCGCCCAGGAGATCCGCATGGTCCGCCCCCGCCGCCCCCTGGGGCGCACGCTGCTCGCCCTGCCCGTCGTCGCCTGCCTGGCGGCGCTTGCCCTGCTGCGCCCCGCGCCCGCCGAAGCGGCGGCCAACCAGTTCTGCAGCGGCGAGTATCTGGCCGTAGGCGCCAACTGGAGCCTGTGCTGGGAGATCCGGGCCAATGAAGGCCTGGCCATCACCCATGCCTTCTACACCGTGCCGCAGAGCGGCTTCGACCGCCGTGTGCTCTCCGACGCCACGGTGGCCCAGGTCTTCGTGCCCTACGAGGTGGGCCAGCCGCGCTACCACGACGTGGCCTATGGCCTGGGCGCCGCCATGCAGCGCCTCAACGCCCAGATCGACTGCCCGCATGGCCAGCTGCTGGCCGGCGGCAAGGTCTGCCGCGAGCTGGAGGACCGCGGCCTCACGCAGCGCTACTGTCTGGAGGGCAACTGCTCCGCCCGGCGCGGCAAGGCCCTGGTGCTGTGGTCCAGCATCCAGACCGGCGCCTACAACTACCTGCAGCGCTGGGAGTTCCGCGACGACGGCAGCATCCATCCGGCCATGGGCCTGGCGGGGGCCCTGCAGTTCGGCAACGTGGCCCATACCCACAATGTGTACTGGCGCCTGGACTTCGACATCGGCGACCCCGAACATGACCGGGTGGAGGAGTTCGTGCGCCTGCCAAAGGCGGGCTCCAACGGCCTCAAGGGCGTGTCCACCTGGAACCAACTCCTGGGCGAGACCTACCGCCCCACCGAACTCTTCACCTTCCGCAAATGGCGCATCTCGGACACCGTGCAGAAGAACGCCCTGGGCAAGCCCTGGAGCTACGAGATCATCCCCTCGCCGGGCGACGGCTCGCTGCGCACCAACCCCAGCGAGGGCTTCCTGCGCGGCGAGTTCTGGGTGACCCGCGCCCATTCGAACGAGCGCTTCGTCTCCACCGACCAGGCCGACCTGCTCTCCGGTTACCTCAACGGCGAGGCGGTGGACGACCAGGATCTGGTGGCCTGGTACGCCCTGCACGCCTACCACGAGATCCGCTCCGAGGACCAGCCCTACATGCCGGTGGAATGGGTGGGCTTCGAGGCCCGGCCGCGGGACTTCTTCGACCAGAACCCGATGCAATAGGACGGTTGGCGGTAGGCGACCGTCGCCCCAGTCCGGGGCAGGCGGTCCCATCCGCGGCCCGCAGCCGCGGTGGTTCCGTGCTACCATTTGCCGGCCATGGAGACCCGATGATCGCCGTCCCGACCCAGCACGCCGCCGCCGACGTGGCTCCCAGCCTCGCCCTGTGGCTGGTGAGGCGCCGCTTCTCCATCGACGACTACTACCGGATGGCGGAGTCTGGTGTGATCGCGCCCGACGAGCGGACCGAGCTGCTGGACGGACAGGTGGTGTTTCAGATGACCATCAATGCGCGGCACGCGGGTTGTGTCAACCGACTGAACCAGTTCTTGAGCCGTCAGTTGATAGACCGGGCCATCGTCGCGGTGCAGAACCCCCTGCGTCTCGGACCCTATTCTGAGCCGCAGCCGGACATCGCGCTGTTGCGTCCGCGCGAAGACAGTTACGATCGCTCCCATCCTCATCCCGAGGATGTGTTGCTGCTGATCGAGGTGGCCGACAGCTCCCTGGACCTGGATCGGCGGGTGAAGATGCCCCTGTACGCCGCCGCCGGCATCGCCGAGGTCTGGCTGATCGACCTGGCCAACGACGCCGTGGAAGTGTATCGGGATCCGGATGCCCGGGGATACCGGCAGCTGCAGCGCAGCAGCCGTGGCAGTTCGCTCACCGCCCTTCTGCTGCCGGACATGCAGGTGGGCATCGATGAGGTGTTGGGCGCTGCCCTGGACTGAGAACCGGCGATAGACGGTACGGTAGTCGACGCGGGCCAGTAGCGAGCCGCATCCCTTGCGCATGAAGGCAACAGCATGATCGGCTTCGAAGGCAATATCTGGCTTTGGGTAGGCTTTACCGGCTTCATTCTGACCATGCTGGCCCTGGACCTGGGCGTCTTCCACCGCAAGGCCCATCGCGTGGGCTTCCGGGAGGCCATCTTCTGGAGCATCTTCTGGACCTTGTTGGCCCTGGCCTTCAATGCCTGGATCTACATCCATTCCGGCAAGGAGATGGGCCAGCAGTTCTTTGCCGGCTACCTGCTGGAGCGGGCGCTCAGCTTCGACAACATCTTCGTCATCGTGCTGGTCTTCGCCGCCTTCGCCGTGCCCGACGCCTTCCAGCACCGCGTGCTGTTCTGGGGCATCCTGGGCGCCCTGGTCATGCGCGCGCTCTTCATCGGCGCCGGGGCCCTGCTGGTCAGCAAGTTCGGCTGGATCCTCTACGTGTTCGGGGCCTTCCTGGTCTATACCGGTTTCAAGATGGCCGTCGCCCCCGAGCAGGAGGTGCGGGTGGAGGACAACCGCGTGGTGAAGCTGGCCGACCGCTTCCTGCCGCTGAGCCCCCATTACCATGGTGACAAGTTCTGGATCCACCAGGACGGGAAGTTCCTCTTCACCCCGCTCTTCGTGGTGTTGCTGGTGGTGGAGGCTACCGACCTGATCTTTGCCGTGGACTCCATCCCCGCCATCTTCGGGGTGACCAACAACACCTTCCTCATCTACAGCTCCAACGTCTTCGCCATCCTAGGCCTCAGGGCCATGTACTTTCTGGTAGCCGATCTGTCGCAGACCTTTCACCTGCTGAAGTACGGCCTGGCCATGATCCTGGTGGTGGTGGGGGTGAAGATGTGCCTGCCGCTCCTGTTGCTGCTGCCCGGCGTGGAGGCTTCCCTGCCCGTCCTGGCGGATGTCGTTCATCATCTGCATGACGCCAAGGGCGCCGGCTGGATCCTGGCGATCATCCTGGGGATCCTCGTGTCCTCGGTCCTGCTGTCCGTGGTTCTGCCCAAACGAGAAACCGCCTGATGGCCGTTCGCCGTTGCCCCTGAAGGATGCTTCCGCATGAAGGTCCTGGCCTTGTACAACCTGAAGGGCGGCGTGGGCAAGAGCACCGCCTCGGTCAGCCTGGCGCATGCGGCGGCCATGGACGGCTGGCGCACCCTTCTGTGGGATCTGGATCCCCAAGCGGCGGCCACGCATGTGCTGGGAGGCGCGGCCACGGGCGTCGGGGCCAGGCGGCTGGCGCGCGGCAAGGCGTCGCTCGCGGAGCAGTCCCAGCCTACACCTTACGCGGGGCTGGACATGATCCCGGCCAGCTTCTCCTACCGCAATCTGGACCTGCGACTGGAGGAGACGGGCAAGGCCGAGAAGGCCATCGGCCGCCTCCTGGACCCGCTGTCGGCCAGCTACGACCTCTGCGTCATCGACTGCGCGCCCAGCATCTCGGCGGTGTCCGAGAGCGTGTTCCGGGCTTCCCAGGCCTTGTTGGTGCCCGTCGTCCCCAGCCCGCTGTCGCTCAACGCCCTGGCGCAACTGGCGGCCCATCTGGCCGAGAGCGACGGTGACGCGCCGGCCATCTGGCCCTTCTTCAACCTGGTGGACCGCCGCAAGACGCTCCACCGTCAACTCATCGATGGGGCAGCGGATCTGCCCTATGCCTGCTTCAAGACGGCCATTCCCTACGCCGCTGTGGTCGAGCAGATGGCGGTGCGCCGCGCGCCGCTGGCGGCCTACGCCCCGCGCTCGCCGGCGGCCCGCGCCTTCGCGGCCTTGTGGGTGGAGCTTCGGGCGCGGCTGGTGGCGCCGTGGGGGCGGAGGGGGGAGCAGGCGTCCGACGCGCGCGGCTCGGCGAAGACGGGGCAGGATTAATGACGGGCCGGCCCGCCGATGCCACGGTCACGGGCGTCGCGGCCGGTGATGACGGGCCAGGCCTGCGGCATCCGGAAAGGCCGGCCATGAAGAACAGGCCCACGTTCACGCTGCCCGGAGGTCGGGTCTGGCGGCGTCCCAGTTGGGCTCACGCCGCGCTGTGGCCTGGCTTGCCGGCCTTCTTGCTACCGCTCGCCGTCTACTTGCTGACCTTGGCGCCGACGGTCTACAACCTGGACAGCGCCGAATTGACCACAGCGGCGTCCACCGGCGGGCTGGTCCGGGCCACGGGCTACCCGCTGTACCTGTCCATCGGCTACTTCTGGTCCAAGCTGCCTTTGGGCGACGTGGGCTACCGCATGAACCTGCTCTCGGCGGTCTGCGGCGCGGGCACCATCGCGGTGGCGGAGCGCATCCTCCGGCGCTGGGGTGTGGGGACAGCAGCGGCCTTTGGCGCCCTAGGGCTCCTCGCCACCAGCCCGGCCTTCTGGGGTCTGTCGCTGGTGGCCGAGGTCTACACCCTGCACACGCTCATCATGGCCGGCCTGTTCCTGGCGCTCCTGCGCTGGGCCGATGCGCCCGAGGACCGGCTGCGCGCGGGGACGGTGGGCCTGCTGCTGGGCCTGGGGGTGGCGCATCACGCGGCCGTCGTCCTGCTGCTGCCGGCCGCCGCGCTGTACGTCCTTCTGGCTGCTCCGCGGGCCCTGCTCCGGCCGCGGACCCTGGTGGCGGGCGCGGTTGGACTGGCCATCGGCCTCCTGCCCTTCCTGTACCTGCCGCTGCGCCATGCCGCTGTGCCGGCCTTCAACTACGCCGGGGTCTACGATGGCACCGGGCGCTTCATCGCCGCCGATCTGCGTTCCGTCGCGGGGATCTGGTGGCTGGTCTCGGGCAAGGCCTTCGCCGGCCAGATGTTGGCCTATACGCCCCTCGAGCTGCGCGCCGAATGGCGCCGGCTGGCCCTGCTCCTCAGCCAGTCCTTCTTCGCCATCGGCATCCTGCCCGGGCTGATCGGTATGGTCATGCTCCTCTGGCGCCGGCGACCCGCGGGTGTGCTGCTGCTGGCGGCCGGCGCGGCCAGCGCCATGTTCTTCGTCGACTACCGGGCGGTGGACAAAGAGACCATGTTCCTGCCGGTATACCTGGTTTGGGCACTGTGCTTGGGCGTGGGCTACCAGTGGCTTCTGGACTGGCTGGGCCAGACGCCGTCCCGAGGTAGGCAGTCCCGCGGCGCGGGCCGCGTCATGCGCGCCCTGATCGTCGGCCTGGCCCTGGCCGCGGTGGCCTGGAACTGGCGCCTGGCGGACCTGTCGCAGGACCGCAGCGCGCGGGACATGGGCGAGGCCGTGCTGGCCGCGGCGGCGCCCGGGGCCTTGGTGCTGGGCTGGTGGGACACCGTGCCGGTGGTGGAGTACCTGCAGCTGGTGGAGGGGCGGCGGCCCGATGTGCAGGCCATCAACCGCTTCCTGCTGCCGGCCCCGGCGCTGGCCGAACTCATCCGCCAGCAGATCCGCCGGCGGCCGGTGTACATCGACAGCATCCCCCCGGAGCTGCAGGGCGAGCTGCGTGGCCGGCCGGCAGGCCCGCTGCTGCGCCTCAGCCCTCGCTCCGCCGGGCGCGCCGAACCTACCAGGCCATGACGGCCGCGCCGCCGACGTTCCGATCGACCCGCTGGCTTCGGTTCGGTTGGCCGCTGGGCGTCTTCCTGGTCAGCCGTCTGGGCATCGCCCTGGTGGCCTACCTGGCCGCGGCGCTCCTGGTGGACAACCCCTCTCCCCCGCCCTATCACCTGCGGGGTCAGGAGAACCTGCTGCTGGACGTCTTCGGCAGCCGCTGGGACGCGGGCTTCTATGTCAGCATCGCCGAGGAGGGCTACCGGCTGGACGGCGTGCCCCTGCCCTCGGTCCCTTTCTTCCCCCTCCTGCCCCTGGCGATGCGCGCGGGGGCCTGGCTGTTGGGCGACGCCGTGCCGGCCGGCATCCTTATCAGCAACCTGGCCCTCTTGGGCGCCACGCTGCTGCTGTACGCGTTGGTGGAGGCCTCCGATGGACGGTCGGTGGCCCGACGCGCGGTGTGGTACTTCTGCATCTTCCCTACGGCCTTCTTCGGCTCGGCGATCTACAGCGAGTCCCTCTTCCTGCTGGGGGCCATCGGCAGCCTGTGGCTGGCGCGCCGTGGCCTGTGGGAGAGCGCGGCGATGCTGGGCGTCTTGACCGCATTGACCCGTTTCACCGGTATCCTGGTGGCGCCGATGCTCCTGGCCGAATGGTGGTCGCAGCGCGGTCGGACGCCGTCCGGCGCTTCGCGTCCGTCGGCCCTGGCCCTCTTGGCCCCGGCCGCTGTCCCGCTGGGCACCTTGGCCTACATGCTCTTCCTGCGCCTGCGTTTCGGCGACGGGCTGGCCTTTGTCCATGCCTCGGCGGTCTGGGGCCGGCGGCCGGCCGGGCCGGGACAACTGCTGGCGGGCCTGGCCGCCAGGCCCACTGGCGGATGGTCGGCGGCGCTCCTGGCCGGCCGGCTGCCGCTGGACAACGCCCTGGATCTGGCCTTTCTGCTACTGTTCCTGGTCCTGGGCCTGGTTCTGCTCCGCCGTCGTCGTTGGCCCGAGGCCTGCCTGGTCATCTCCGGCCTCCTGGTCTCGGGCGGATCGGGCCTGCTCATGAGCCAGCGCCGCTACGTCTGGGCGCTCTTCCCGGCCTTCATCGCCTTGGCCTGGTGGGGCCGGCGGCCCTGGGTTGACCGCTTGATCATGGCGCTCTCGCTGCTGCTATTGGGGCTCTTCACCGCCCTCTTCGCCAAGGGCTTCTGGGTGGCCTGAAGCGTCGCCCGTTGCTTTTCGCCCGCCGAAGCGACTGTTGTCACCAGAACCCTTGTATGCCCTCGACCTTGGAGGTCGCCCCATGCCCACCACGCTACGGATCCTGATCGCGTTCACCATCCTTGGCTCCGGCCTGCTGCTCGCCCGCTTCACCGGCCTGCCCTCCAGCGCGCCGCATTGGCAGCTCTACGCGCAGGCCTACCGGGACATGGTCACCGTCACCCGGGCGGAGTTCCGGGCCGACAAGGCCGAGCTGCGCGTGCGCGCCGAGTCGCGCAGCGCCACCTCCACGCTGCGGGTCTTCGACCGCGCCGGCAACCTTTTGGGCACCTTGGATCGCAAGAGCGCCACGCAGCACGAAGCTGACCTGGCCGTCGCCAACAACCCGCAGGTCATCACGGTGCGCAGCGATGAGGGCGGCGAGGCCACGGTGCTGGTCAGTGGCGACAACCCGCCCACGGTGACCCCCGCGGTCACGGTGACTCCGGGCGTCACCGCGGTGACGCCGAGCGTGGAGCCCAGCCGCTCGCCGACCGTCAGCGTCACCGACACCGCCATGCCCGGGAGCCCCACGCCCGGCGGCACGGACACGGCGACGCCGGTCGGGCCGACCTCAGAGCCGACCGCTTCACCGCCCCGGCCGACCCTCCCGACGCCGGTCATGACGACGGAGCCGCGGGTCTACCTGCCGCTGCTGAGCAGCTAGGCCCAGCTGGCGGCGCTGTGCTCATGGCCATGCCGAACTGTCGGTGCCGTGGTCATGGCCCTGCCGGTTGGGCCCTTCGCCGCCATCGATGATGGTGGTGTCGGGACCTCGGGCATTCGCACTACCGCTCCCCATCCCCCCATCAAGCGGTCAGGGCCCCAATCGGGATGACTGCAACGCCGTCGTCCCGCACATAGCCATAGCCCGTAGCCGTGATGACCGCCAATGCCAGCGGCTCGCCGGCCGCCGTCGTATCGACACGGTTCTTGATCCGCAGCAGGTGCTGAGCGGCCAGGTCCAGGTCCCGGTGGCCGAGCTTTACCTCGAAGGCAGCCCAGCCGCCGTCGGGCATCTCGATGATCGCATCCGCTTCCAGACCGGTCTCATCCCGGTAGGCGAAGACCTGGGCATCGAGCGCCTGGGCATACACCCGCAGGTCTCTTACGACGAGGCTCTCGAAGAGCAGCCCGAGCCAGTTCACGTCGCCGAGCAAACGCGTCGGTGTCGCCCGCACCGCGGCGACCGCCAGCGACGGATCGACGAAATGGCGCACCGGAGCCGCACGTAGGCGCGTCCGCGAGCGCAGCGAGGGTGCCCAAGCCGGCAGGTCCTCGGTGATCATCAACCGACCCAGTGCGTCCAAGTAGGAAGCGAGCGTTTCCGACTTCAGGCTGCCGTCCGAGCCGTTCACGTCGGTCCGCAAGACGTTGAGCGATGTGGGGGTGCCTACGTTGCGGGCCAAAGAGCGCAGCAGCCGGGCCACGATCTGCGGGTCGCGGCGCATTCCGTCGGCACGCTGCACCTCGACGCGTGCGACCTCCATGAGGTAACCGCGGAGCAGACGCTGGGCCTGGGCCACGGTCGCATCGAGGTTGCCGGGCCAGCCGCCAACGCACACGAGATCAGCCAGCTGTCCGATGGTGAGACCTGGATCAGCAGCGCGAACCGCTCCGCCGTCCAGCACCGCCGCGAGCGACACGGTGCCCGTCGACCGGCCCGACTCCGAGAGGGTCATCGGGCGCATCCGCAGTCGGATGATGCGGCCGGCCCCGACGTGGCGGGTCTCATCGTCGGGTGGTACCGATGATCCGGTCAGGATGAAATGACCGGTGCCCCTGCGCTCGTCGACGGTCCGTCGGATGTGGTTCCAGATCTCGGGTTCGCGCTGCCACTCATCGATCAAGCGCGGTTCGGCCCCATCGAGGACGAGGCTCGGGTCGATCGCCGCCGCCTGACGGGCGCGGGCGTCCACATCGAGCAAGACCTCGCTGCGCGCGGCGCGACGGGCCGTCTCAGTCTTGCCGCAGGCCTTGGGTCCCTCGATGAGGACTGCCCCGGCACTGGCGAGTGCTTCGCCCAGTTCGGTATCGACGATGCGCGGTCGGTATGACATGGGTGATATTGTGCTGCCGCTGCGATGATCGGTCAACATCGAGGGGGACGTTTGCGGCGGATTCAGAGGGGCGTTTGCGCCGGTTGCAGGGGGATGTTTGCGACCATGACAGGCCCGCCTTCACAGCGCCCTGAGCCAGCCCTCGAAGAAGCGCGCCCCCGCCTCCAGCTCCGCCACGCTTATCCACTCGTCCTCGGTATGCGCCTGGGCGATGCTGCCCGGCCCGATGGCTACCGCCGGGATGCCGCCCGCGGCCAGGTAGGCGCCGTCGCAGAACCAGGGCGCGCCGTCCAGAGCCGCGCCGCGGCGCACAAGCTGTTGCAGGAAGGGGTTGTCGGCGGGCGTGTCCAGCGGCGGGGACTCGGGGAGGGCGCGTACTTCCGCCTCCGCATCCCGCTCGCGCACGAAAGCCTCGAGCAAGGCCGTTGCGCCGCCCCGGTCCCTGAGCTGCGGTGTGAAGCGGATGTCCAGGCCCAGCACGCAGCGGTCGGGCACGATGTTGCCCCGCGTGCCGCCCTGGATCGTGCCGATGTTGAGGGTGCTGGGCCCAAGCAGGTCGTCGACGCCGCCCTGCTCCACCAGCTGCCGTCGGAAGTCGCCGTCCAGGGCCGCCACCAGGGGCATCATCCGCGTGATGGCGTTCACCCCTTGCTCCGGTGTGGCGGCGTGGGCGGCCACGCCCCGGGTGATGACCTCGGCCCACAGGCAGCCATTGTGTTTGTGCACCGCCCGCATGCCGGTGGGCTCGCCCACCAGGGCCAGGGCGTAGCCGTCGTGGCGAGCGGCGAAATGGCGCGAGCCCTTCTGGTCGGATTCTTCCGCCATGAAGCCCGCGAAATGGACCTCCACGGACAGGTCGGCGATCTGCGCGCCCAAGGACCGTAGCGCCCACAACATGGCCGCCATCGGGCCCTTGGTGTCGCTGGCGCCCCGGCCCCACAGCCGCCCGTCCCGGACCTCGCCGCCGAAGGGGGCGATGGTCATCCCGCCCACACCCACCGTGTCGGTGTGCGGAGCGAAGAGGATGCGCGGCTTGCCGCTGCCCCGCGTGGGGAAGCGCCCGATCACGTTGGGGCGGCCGGGAACCACGTCCTCCACAGTGACCTCCGCCCCGCAGTCCGCCAGGAAGCCGGCCACGAAGCGCGCGCAGTCGCCCTCGCCGGTGGCCCCGGTTCCGAGGTCGCCGTCGGGGTTGACGCTGGGGAGTCGCACAAGCGCGCAGGCCAGGGCGGTGGCGGAGTCGAGGGTGATGGGCATGGTGACCACACGGGGAGACACTTGGGATGCGGTGGCTGCAGGTCGCCAGGATACTTGAAAATGGGGGGAGATGCACGAGGCCGGGACGCAGAGGGATGCGCTCCGCCGCGCATCGCCCCTTTGGACCGCATCGCGCGGACCGGGTATCCTTGTGCCCCGATCGATGCCGCCAACGCCCAAACCGCGGCCCGGCCCTACCGCGCCCCCGGAGTCACCGCCGTGATCAGCACCAGCACCTTGCATGACGACGTCTTCACCCTCAGCGAGGAGGACCTGCAGGACCTCCAGGCTTTCGGGGTGACCGAGCGGCATGCCAAGGGCACCAATCTGTACATGGAAGGCGACGCGGTGCGGTCGCTGTGGTTCATCCGCAGCGGCCGGGTGCACCTGACCAAGGGCTCCTCGAGCGGCGCGGAGAGTCTGGTAGCCTTCTACGGCCCCGGCCAGACCTTCTGCGTCGCCGCCACGCTGTTGGGCAAGCCTTTCCCCTGCGCCGGTCGCGCCGCCACGGACGTGGAGATCGTCCGCATCCCGGCGGAGCGCTTCCTCGAGCTCTTCGATCGCCTGCCCGGCTTCGCCAAGCGCCTGCTCAGGGAGATGGCCCCGCAATTCTGCGGCGCGCATTGCGACTGCGCCCTGAACGTGGAGCGCGTGGACAAGCGCCTGGCGCATACGCTCCTGCGCCTTGACGGCTATTTCAACGGCAATCCCATCCCCTTCACCCGCCAGGAACTGGCGCAGATGGTCAACACCACGGTGGAGAGCTGCATCCGTAAGCTCTCGGCGTGGACCAAGGCGGGCTGGCTGGAGAGCGCGCGGGGCGAGGTGCGGGTGCTGGACCGAGGGGCATTGGACGCGATCCTGATGGCGGATTGAAAGGGCGGCGCAGGCCTGGGGAATCGCACGCTTCCCGATCCCCCAGTGGCCGCGAGACCGGGCAATAGCCTGCCTCAGTCACACGGCGCCGGGCAGGCTTGGTGTAGAATTGCCTCAGGAGTCATGCACTTGTGACCCTCATCCCTCGCCTTGCGCGCCTCTCCAGGCTCGAGGGTGGGTCGAAAGCCTGATCAAGGAGCGGTAAGATGCGGCTCGGACGACTTGGGTACTATGCCGACTTCGTGGTCTACCCGCTGGCCGTGGCTGGGCTCGCGGCAGCGGGGCTGTACAGTACCGACATGGTGCGCTGGCCGAACTGGTTCGCCGCCTTCGTCGGCGGTTTTGCCATCTGGACGCTTGCCGAATACCTGCTGCACCGCTACGTGCTCCATCATGTTCCCTTCATCAAGGACATGCACGACGCGCACCACGCCGACCAGACGGCGCTGGTGGGCACGCCGACCTGGCTCAGCTTCGTGATTGTCGTCGCCTTCGTGTTCGCGCCCATGTACGCCCTGACCGGGCTGCTGGTCGCGACCGGTATCACGGCCGGGGTGACCTTGGGCTATCTCTGCTACGTCGGCGTGCACCACATGGTCCATCACCTGCCGAGCAGGCCGGGCTCCTACCTGACGGCGATGAAGCGGCGCCACATGCTCCATCATCACTTCGACGAACAGTTGAACTTCGGGGTATCCAGCGGCTTCTGGGATCGGGTGTTCCACACCGATATCGCCCCGAGCGAGGCCGCCGCGGCGCGACGTTAGAGGACCAGGGATCTCGGGTCATGTCCGGGCCCAGGCGCCTTAAATCATCCCACCCGCTCCCACAGCCCGTCTACCAGCCACACCACCACAAAGCCCCCGATCCACCAGCGGGTTTCGCGGCCCAAGGCGTGGATGCGTCGGAAGCTGGGCAGGGCCGCTGAGCCGGCGGCCCTGCGTTCCATCACCAGCCGCCCCGCCCGCAGGTTCCAGGCCGCGAAGAAGACTGCCAGGCCCAACTGGCCGCGGCTGGCGAAGGCGACCATGCCGATAAGCGTCGGCAGCAACGCCGTCAGCAGCGCTTTGGGCGGGGCGCTCACGCCTTCCATCCAGGCCCGTTCTACCAGAGTGACCGAGGGCAGGAATGCCGCCAGGGGTGCCAAGACGGCGAGGGCCGCGTTCACGTCTGCCCCCACATGGCGAAGCCCAACAGGGTGGCGGCCGCCACCAGCGCCGATGCCCGCCGCAGGGTGGGAACCCAGGCGCCCCCCCGCGATCTCCCCGCCCAGCTGAAGCCCACCTGGCCAAGCAGGAGCAAGGGCACCGTGCCGGAGGCGAAGGCCAGCATCCACAGCGCACCCACCGCGGCCGACGGCGCGGCCACCGCTGACCCCGCCGCCGCATAGAGCATGCCGCAAGGCAGGGCCGGCGTCAGCAGGCCCAGACCCAGGGCGCGCGCCGGCGGCGGCAGGCCGCGTAGCCGGCGGGTCCCGGCGCTGTGCCAGCGGGCCAGGAAGGCCGGGAAGCGATCGACGGGGCTCAGGGCGTAGAGCAAGAGGGGGAGGATGCCCACCGCGGCCAACACCGGCCAGCTCAGGACGGGGCGCAGCGGCGCCCCGAAGGCCGCGAACAGCGCGCCGACCGTGCCATAGGCCAGGAATCGCGCTCCATGGTACAGCCCCAAGCTGGTTCGCGGCGTCCGCTCCGCCCGGCCCAGGAGGCAGGCCAGCGGCCCGCACATGCCCAGACAATGGAAGCCGCCGGTAAGCCCCAAGGCGAAGAAGGCGGCTGCGCCGGCCGCGGCCTGCGCCTGCCCCACCGTGCAGTGGAAAGGGAAAGGGTTCATGGCCGGGTGTCCATGGGCCGGAGGTTCACGGGCCGGTGCTCACGGACCCAGGAAACGCAATTGAGAGGTCACGGTGAGGCCTGTGGTCTGGTCGCGGGTCTGTACCACGATGTCGAAGGTGCCCTCGTCCTGGTAGCGCGCCTGGGGCATGCTGATGACCAGCGGTAGGCGCTGGTCGCTGAGGCTCTCCAGCGCCACCACGGGGATGGGCAGGAGCGCCGTGGCCCCTTCGGGTACCGTCGCCCGGATCTCGAAGCTGCTCATTTGGGGCGTCTTGTTGACCACGTGGACCAGGTACTGGTTGCGGATGACGGCGATCCCGCCCTCCTGCTCCACCACGTAGGGGGCGCTCGTCTGGCGGATGAGGGTGGCTTCGAAGGGTCGGCGGCGGGAGGCGAAGACCGCGCCCGTGCCGGCCAGGAGGGCCAGGATGACCAGGTACAGGTACACCCGCGGCCGGGCCCAGCGCTTGCGCCGCCCCGCCAGGCCGCTGAGCGAGTCGTAGCGGATCAGCCCGATCGGACGGTCCAATCGGGTCATGATGTCATCGCAGGCGTCGATGCAGTTGGCGCAGCCGATGCATTCCAGCTGCAGCCCCTCGCGGATGTCGATGGCCGTGGGGCAGACCTCCACGCAGCGCAGGCAGTCCACGCAGTCGCCGGCGCCCGAGGTTCCCAGGCTGCCCCGCGGCTCACCGCGTACGGCGTCATAGCCGATGACCACCGTGTCATCGTCCGTCAGCACCGATTGCAGGCGGCCGTAGGGGCAGAGGATCACACAGGTCTGCTCCCTGAACCAGGCGAAGTTGAAGTACAGACCGCCGGTGATCGCGCCCATCCACAAGAAGGCTGACCAATGCTCGCGCGGCGCTTCGAACACCCAATGCCGCAACTGGTCCAGGCTGACGAAGTAGCTGATGAAGATGTGGGAGACCAGCAGAGCCGACAGCAGGTACAGTCCGTGTTTGACGATGAGGATGCGCAGCTTGCGCCCCATCAAGGGCTGCCTGGATAGCCGCAACTGCTCTTGTTTGGAGCCCTCCAGGAAGCGCTCGATGGGCCGGAAGATGCCTTCCAGGAAGACCGTCTGCGGGCAGGCCCAGCCGCACCACAGCCGACCCAGCAGCGAGGTCACGAGGAAGATGGCCAGGATGCCGCCCGCCAGGAGGAAGAACAGCAGGTAGGCATCCTGAGCGTTGAAGGTCTGGCCCACCAGGAAGAAGCGCCGCTGGGTGATGTCCAGGAAGATCAGCGGCTTGCCGCCTACCTTCAGCATGGGGGCGATGGCGTAGACCAGGATCAGGAGGACAAAGGCCCGCCGCCGCCAGGTCGTGAAACGCCCATGCACATCCGCCACGCGGACCTTCTCGCGGCGACCATCGGCGTGGATGGCGCCGCGCCGCTGATGCTGGGTGTGGATGGGGTTCTCCACTCAGGGCTCCGGGGTTCCCTGCGGCTCTTTGGCCCCCGGTGGGTTGGAACCCTTGAGCGACACCACGTAGGCCGCGGCGTGCTTGATCTTGTCCGCGGAGAGCACGCCGCGCCAGGTGGGCATGCCCTTCTCCGGCACGCCTTTGAAGATGGTGGTGGCGATCTGGCTGGGCTGACCGCCGTGGATCCAATAGGCGTCGGTGAGGTTGGGCCCGATCTTGCCCTCACCCAGCTTGCCGTGGCAGGCGAAACAGGTGGTCTCGAAGGTCTTCTTGCCGTCGGCCATGGCCTCCGGGTCCTCCTTGGCCGCCAGCACCTCTTCGTCCGTCGGGGGCTTGCCGCCCTTCTCGTCCTGGAGCTTCATGAGCGCGGCCCATTCCTGGGCATGAATCTCGCGGATGGTCGGTTCCGTGCCGAAGGTGTAGCGCGCCGTCCACCAGAACAGCCCCAGCAGGATGGTCAGCACGAAGGTGCCCACCCACCAGCGCGGCAGCTGGTTGTCGAACTCCTGGATGCCGTCGAAGTCATGGTCGCGGACGATATCGCGGCGTTCATTTCTCATGGTCTGCTCCTCAGTCTGGATCGGTCAGGGGCAGCATCGCCAGCCGTTCCTGCTCGGCGCGACCGGCGGGGCGCCATTGCCAGGCCACCACCGCGCCGAAGATGACCACGAAGGCCAGCAGGAAGGCCAACAGCCGCGGGTCGCCCGGCAGGGCCTGGATGATCAGGGATTTCAAAGTGGGCTCCTCAGGGCAGTTGGCTGGCTGCGGGCTGCACGCTGAGGTCGGTACCCAGCTTCTGCAGGTAGGCGATGAGGGCGATCAGCTCCGTGTCCGGCGCGGCCGACTCGCCCTCGGCGTTCAGGCCGTCGGCGATGCCCTTGGCCTGCGCCTTGGCCGCGTCCACGCCGCCCGCGATGTCCTCGGCGTCGTAGGGCACGCCCAGGCGGCGCATCGTGTTCATCACCCGCGGGATGCGTTCGGTGTTCAAGCGCGAGTCGGCGAGGAAGGCGTAGCTGGGCATGATCGAACCCTGCGAGATCGCCCGCGGATCCTTCATGTGCTGGTAATGCCAGAGGTCCGGGTACTTGCCGCCTTCGCGGGCCAGATCCGGCCCGGTGCGCTTGCTGCCCCATTGGAAGGGGTGGTCGTACATGGATTCCCAGGCTTCGCTGGGCGGCCCATAGCGCAGGGTCTCGGCGGTGAGGGCGCGGATCATCTGCGTGTGACAGACGTAGCAGCCCTCGCGGCGGTAGATGTCGCGGCCGGCCAGTTCCAGCGGCGTATAGGGCGTGGCCTCGCGTTCCATGGCCAGGGCCTTCTCCGAGAAGACCAAGGGCAGGATCTGTACCATCCCGCCGATCAGCACCGCTACCAGCACCAGCACGGTGAAGAGCAGGGCCTTGCCCTCCAGCAGCTCGTGCCAGGGCCTGCCGCCCACCGCCCCCACGCCCTTGGCGCGCAGCCGGCGGACCAGCAGGGTGAAGGCCCCCAGGGCCAGCAAGACGCCGAGGCCGGCATAGAGCCCTTTGATGCCCAGGGCCATGGAGAGGGCGAAGCCCACCAGCAACAGGCCCATCACCGGCGAGAACAGCAGCTGCAAGGCGCCGGGCTCCTGGGTTTTCGGCGCCACGCTGACGCTGACGGTCACCGAGCTGACCTGGACCTGGCCCGAGCGCGCTGTCTTGAAGAGGTTCCAGGCCATCAAGAGGAAGGTGCACAGGTAGAGCAGGCCGCCCACCATGCGCACCATGTACATCGTGCGGCTGGCGGCGATGCTCTCCAGGAAGTTGGGATAGAGCAGGGTGCCCTCCGGGGTCAGGGCGCGCCACATGAGTCCCTGGGTGATGCCGCTGACATACATGGAAGCCATGTACAGGACAATGCCCACCATTCCCAGCCAGAAGTGCAGGTTGGCCCAGCGCTCGCTGTACAGCTTGGTGCCGTAGAGCCGCGGCACCAGCCAGTAGAACATGCCGGCGGCCATGAAGCCGTTCCAGCCCAGGGCGCCGCCGTGCACGTGGCTGATCACCCAGTCGGTGTTGTGCGCCAGGGCGTTGACGGAGCGGATGGACATCATCGGCCCCTCAAAAGTGGCCATGCCGTAGAAGGTGATGGCGGCGACGAAGAACTTGACCACCGGATCCGTCCGCAGCTTGTCCCAGGCGCCGCGCAAGGTGAGCAGGCCGTTGATCATGCCGCCCCAGCTGGGGGCCCAGAGCATGATCGAGAACACCGTTCCCAGGTTCTGCGCCCAGTCCGGCAGGGCAGAGTTGAGCAGGTGGTGCGGTCCGGCCCAGATGTACAGGAAGACCAGGGCCCAGAAGTGGATGATGGACAGGCGGTAGCTGTAGACCGGCTTGCCGATGGCCTTGGGCATGAAGTAGTACATGATGCCCAAGACCGGCGTGGTCAAGAAGAAGGCCACCGCGTTGTGGCCGTACCACCATTGCACCAGGGCATCCTGCACCCCGGAGAAGACCGAGTACGAATGGAGCGCCTCCGAGGGCAGGGCCAGGCTGTTGACGATATGCAGCACGGCCACGGTCAGGATGCTGGCGATGTAGAACCAGAGCGCCACGTACAGGTTCTTCTCATTGCGCTTCACCAGGGTCCAGAAGAAGTTCACCGCGAACGCCACCCACACCACGGCGATGGCGATGTCGATGAACCACTCCAGTTCGGCATACTCCTTGCCCTGAGTCAGGCCCAGCGGAAGGGTGATGGCCGCCGACACGATGATCAGCTGCCAGCCCCAGAAATGCACCGCCGACAGGAAGTCGGAGGCCATCCGCGTCCTGAGCAGCCGCTGCGTGCTGTAGTACACGCCGGCGAAGATCATGTTGCCCACGAATGCGAAGATCACCGCGTTGGTGTGCAGGGGGCGCAGGCGGCCGAACTGGATCCAGGGCAGGTTGCCCGAACCGTTGGCCTGCCAGAAGGCCAGCTGGGTGGCGATGATGACGCCCACCAGCATGCCCACGGCCCCCCAGAGCACGGAGGCCCAAAGGAAGCGGCGCGTGGACAGGTCGTCGTAGGTCACCAGCCGTTCTTCGATCACTGTTCGTCCTCCAGGGGCTTGAGCGAGAGTTGCAGGGCGTGGTCCAGGTCCTCGTTGCGGACCGAGTACACGAAGAGGGTGACCGCCAGGGCGGCCAGGAAGACCGAGATGAAGATGAGCAGGATGAGGACGTTCATCGCTTGAGCAGGCGGCTGGTGGCCGCGCTGACGATCAGGGAGCTGGTGGGCATCGTCACCGCGCAGAGAAGGGGGGAGAAGCTGCCGCGAAGGGCCAGGGCCACCAGCAGCAGGTTGTAGCTCCAGGCGAAGATCAGGTTGCCCCACAGGGCGCGGTGCAATCCGCGGGCCGTGGCGAACAGCTCGGGCAGCCAGGTCAGCGAACCGCTGGCGAAGCTGAGGTCGCTCTGGTCGGCCAGGGCGCTGATCTCCCAGGCGGGGCTCCCGCTGACGGTGGCGCCGCTGAGGGCCAGGGAGTCGTTGAGGCCGTCGCCCAGCATCAGGCTTGGCTGCCGGGCCACGGCTTCCGCTTTGTCCTGGGGCGTGCAGCTGGCGTGGGCTTCCGCGGAGATCAGACCCAAGCGCCGGGCCATATCGGCCACGCGCGCCGGCTGGTCGCCGCTGAGCAGACCCAGCCCCAGGCCCATGGCCCTGAGGCGCGCGACCGAGGCCGGAGCATCCATCAGCAGGCGCTCCTGCAGCCCGAAGCTGGCCACCGGCCGCCCTTCATGGCGCAGTTCGGCCCAGGCGTCGCCGCTGGGGTCCATGCTGCGGCCCAGGAACCAGTCGCCGGACCTGTCCTGGTAGCGCACGCCCTCGCCGGGCAGCTCCTGGGCGATGCCCTCCTCGGGGTACGGCGTGCCGCGGGCGGCCAGTTCGTGGTACAGGGCGCGGCTTACAGGATGGCGGCTGGCTCCCGCGGCGCCCATCAGGGCCCGGCGCGCGGCCTCGTCCAGGCGGTCCAGGGCGCCACCGTCGGTCAGCTCCAGGTCGGCCAGGGTGAGGGTGCCGGTCTTGTCCAGCCATACCTGGCGCACGGTCAGGGCGCGGTCCAGCACCCCTGGTTGTCGCAGGCTGACGCCGCTCCTGGCCAGGCGCTGATCGGCCAGGGTGCGTGCCAGGGGCACGGCGATGCCCAGGCCGCAGGGGCAGGTGACCACCAGGACGGAGATGAACACTTGAACGGCGCGTCCGCTGTCCTGGGGCCACCACCAGACCAGCCCGGCGAAGGCGGCGATGAGGACGAAGAACACATAGACCTTGACGCTCCAGCGCCACAGCACAGGCAGATCCTCCTGGCCGCGCTCCTGGGGCAGGAGTGCGGCCAGCGAGGAAGCGTTGAAGCCGGCCAGGGCGGTCAACCGCGCGGGCCGGCTGCTGATGAGGCGGGCGCCGGCGCGTACCGTCCCGCCGCCGGCGATGGCCACGGGCTGGCGCTCGCCGGTGAGCGAGGCCAGGTCGAACTCCAGGGCGTCGCCCCCGTCCAGGCGGGCCTCGACGGGGCAGAGGCTGCCGGGCTGCAGCAGCATCCGCGCGCCGGTATCCACCCGGGTCCAGGGCAGCTCAAGCGGACTGGAATCCAGCTCCTCCGCCTGCTGGGGGCCGATCGCCAGCGCCTCCGCCCCGCGGAGGCCGGCCGCCTGCTCCTCCCCCCAGCGGGGTGAGGCCGCCTGCTCCTCCCCCCAGCGGGGGGAGGCCGGGAGGGGGGCGCCGTCCCCCGTCCGCCCCCCACGAGGTCCCAGGACCGTGACGGTCGCGTGGCTGAAGGCCTCGGCACTGAGCAGTCGGCGCCGGTTGCTCAGCAGGGTGCGCTCCTGCAGGAAGCGCCCCAGAAGCATGAAGGTGAGGAAGACGTTGACCGAGTCCAGGTACAGGGCATCGGCGCGGCCTTGGGCAAAGGCCCACAGCGAGCCGCTGTAGGCGGCCAGCAGGCCCAGGGCCACGGGAATGTCGAAGTGGGCGATGCCGTGGCGCAGGGAGCGCCAGGCGCGGCCGAAGAAGTAGCTGCCGCCGTAGATGACGGCCCCGGTGGTCAAGACCAGGCTCAGGCCGCGCAGCCAGCGCTGCAGATCCCCGCCCTGCTCGCTCAGCCCCAGGTAGAAGGGCAGGGAGAAGGACATGGTGTTGAGGGTGATGGCGGTGCACACGCCGAGGCGCAGCATGAGGCCGCGGCTGGGGTCGGATCGCAGGGGACCGCCGTCCAGAGGCCGCACGCGATAGCCGAAATCGGCCAGCAACGCCAGGTAGCGCCGCAGGTCGAAGCGCTCAGGGTCGAAGCGCAGGCTCAGCTGTCCCAAGGCGGAGTTGACCCCCAGGCGCACCAGCCCGTCTCGCCGCGCCAGCTTCTCGATGGCCCATACGCAGGCGGCGCATTGGATGCCCTCCACCGCCAGATCCACGCTCCCCGCCGCCGCTCCGGAATGACCTTCCAGCCAGGCCAGGGACGCGCGGCGCTCGAAGTAGTCCAGGAGCGGGCTTATCCGCGTGGGCCGGAGCCCGTAGTAGCCCTCCAGCCCCGCCTCGCTCAGCAGCCGGTGCACGGCCATGCAGCCGGCGCAGCAGTAGCTGTCGCTGCGGCTACCGGGGACGGGGTTGCCGCAATGCAGGCACAGGGCGGCGCAAGAAGCGCCGCCCTTGGATGCCAAGGCGGGCAGGGCGGGGGTCCATTCCATCTGGCGCCCAGTATGAGGTGCGGAGGTGGGCGACGTGGATGACGGGCGTCATACTGGGGGCAAGCGGATGATCGGCAGGAATCGCTCGAACCAAGGATCTCGGCCCCCGGGCCTCAGCGCTTGGCCCTCCGCCAACCCCACGCCGCCAACAGCATCGCCCCCCAGGCGCCGCTCAAGGCGTAGATCGGGTGCAAGGCGCCCAGCATCGCCAGTCGGGATCCCGTGGCGCGGGCCAGGGCCTCGCCGACGGCGAAGCCTGCCGCGGCGGCCAGGACGTCGCGGCCGAGATCTGTGGCGAGGCGGCCCAGCAGGGCGTGGTGCAGACAGGCGGAGAGCAGAACGAGCACCAGGGCCAGGCCCAGGGCGGGGGTGATCATGGGGTGGTCTCCAAAGGAGGCATGGCGGCGTCCAGTTCGGCGGCGGTCAGCCGGCGGTCGATGCGGCCGCCGCCCAGGACGCGATCGCCTTCATACAGCACCAGGCCCTGACCCGGCGTCGGCGCGCGCTGCGGCGCGGCGAAGCGCAGCAGCGCGGCGTCGGTGTCCAGCAGCAGCAGGCGCGCGGGGACGGACTGGGCATGGTAGCGGACCATCGCTTCCAGCGGCGCGTCCGGATCCGGCGGCGCGCCGGAGATCCAGTGCAGGCGGTTCAGACGCAGGCCCGACGTCTGCAGGTCGTCGGCCGGTCCCAGGACCAGCTGGTTACGCTCGTGGTCCAAGCCGGTGACATAGCGTGGCGCCCCGCCAGCCACACCGATGCCCCGCCGCTGGCCCAACGTGTAGGTGGGCAGGCCATGGTGCCGCCCCAACTCGCGCCCCGCGCTGTCGACGATGGCTCCTTCGCGGACCAGCTCCGGGGGGAGGCGGCGGGTCAGGAATCCCGCGACACCGTCCGTGCCCGTCCAGCAGAGGTCCATCGAATCGGCGCGGGTGGCGGCCGGCAGGCCCCAATGGGCGGCCAACTGGCGCACCTCAGGCTTGGTGTAGACGCCCACCGGAAAGGCGGCATGGCGCAACTGCTCCTGGCCCAGGCGGTGCAGCATGTAGGACTGGTCCTTGGCCGGGTCGGCGCCGCGCAACAAGGTAAAGCGGCCACCGTCGTCTCGACCAACCCGGGCGTAATGGCCCGTGGCCAGGAAGTCCGCCCCCAAGGCCCGCGCCTGGCCGAGCAGGTAGCCGAAACGCATCTGCCGGTTGCAGCTGAAGCAGGGATTGGGCGTGTCGCCCGCCGCCGCGGCGCTCAGGAATTGTTCCACCACCGTGTCGTAGAAGATGTCGGTGGCGTCCAGGACGCTGAAGGGAATGCCCAGGATGTCCGCTGCCGCCTGGGCATCCATGATCGCTCCGGGATGGCAGCACTTGTTCTCGGCGCGCGCCCCCGGCTCGGTCCACAGCCGGAGCATGATGCCGACCACGGGGTTGCCCGAGGCCACGCAGAGCGCCGCGGCCACAGAACTGTCCACGCCGCCGCTCATGGCCACGGCCACCGTGGCCCCCGGTGGGAAGGCCGGTGGCCGGACATCCGGGCAGACGTCCGGGCGCATCGCCGGGCGGACGTCCGCTGGGCTCGCCGCGAGGCCGTACTCGGGGACCGCGCTCATGCTGCCATGCCCTTCGCGCCCGCCCCGTTCAAGGGGTCTGCTGGACTCTGCCGTCCGGCAGCAGGCGCCATTCAACGTTCTTCACCTCGCCGGCCTTGCCCAGAGCCGGCAGCCGCTGGCCGTTGAGGCTGACCTCGGTGTCGCCGGCGTTGCCCGTGCGCAGCGCGATGCTGGTCTTGGCCTGGCCCTCCCAGCGCTCGTTCTCGCCCTTCTTCAGGAAGCCCTCGAACGCCGCTGTGCGGCCGCCGTCCACGAAGACCCGCAGCCAGACGCTGCCCACGGAGCGCACCGAGATGCGCAGGCCACCGGTAATGGCGGTCGGGGCCACCACGGCTGCTGTGCCCTTGCCGGCGGTGGGGCTGGGGACTGCGGTAGCCGTAGCGCGGGTGGGGGTCGCTGCGGTGCGGGTTGCCGTGGGGGTTGTGGGGGGGGCCGTGCGGGTTGCAGTGGCTACCGGGTTGACCGCGGCTACCGTGCCCGCAGGCGCCGCGGCTCCGACAGGGGTGCCCGCATCGGCCGGCGTTGAAAGGGTGGCCGGGATGCTGTCGAGGGTGCCGCTGGCCAGGGGAACGACCTGCAAGGCCGTGGGCACCGGGCGGGTCGCTGTGCCCGCGGCGCGCGGCGACGTGGCGCTGGGGACCGCGGTGCCGGTATCGCCTGTGGCGCTGACGGCGGCGGTGGGCGTGGCGGCCGACGGCGTGCGCAGCATGGGTCCCACGAAGGTCTGCCACAGCCACCAGCCGATCACCGCCGCGGCGCCGATGAAGACGAGCGTCAGAATGCTTTCCATGCTCAGCCGCGGCTCGCGCAGCAGCGGTCTGCTCAGCACCTCACGCGCCTCCGGCTGTGCTTCCCGGGGCTGCTCCTTCAGGTACATCCGCTGCACGGTCTCGGGGTTCAAGCCCACGGTCTTGGCGTAGGACTTCAACAGGCCGCGCACGTAGACGCCCGGCGGCAGCGCGTCCCAATGCCCGGCCTCGATGGCCTCCAGGTGCACGCGCCGGATACGCGTGACCTCCTCCACCGTCTCCAGGCTCAGGCCCTGCTCTTCGCGGTGGCGCTGCAAATAAGCGCCCAGCTCTGACAAACTCATGAAATCCGCCGCCTTCCACCGCCGGTTGCGGTCGGAGAATTATCGGCGGGGGAGGGGCGGGGGTCAACCCGCCGGCTGGAAGGCCCGCGCCTCGTGGTTCACCCGACCCGCGCGGATGACGTTGGCCCGCAGCTCCTGCCCGATGACATCCTCGGCACGCAGGCCGTTGGCGATCATCCTGTCCACGTCGATGCCGGTCTGCACGCCCATCTCGTCCAGCAGGGCCACCAGGTCCTCGGAGCAGGTGTTGCCGGTGAAGCCGAACTGGTACTTGCGGGTGTCGCTGCGCGGCGTCGGTTGGCCGCCGATGGCGCCCAGGGAGGTGTCGACGTAACGCAGGCCCATCTCCAGGGCCACGATGCTGTTGACGATGCCGTTGCCGCGCGTGTCGTGGAAGTGGGCGATAAAGTCGGCCTGGGGGAAGGCGTCCTGCAGGGCGCCGATGCGCTCGCGCACCAGCCTGGGGTTGGCCGCGCCTGTCGTGTCGCCCAGCATGATCGTGTCGGCCCCTTCCTCCACGTAGAAACGGGTGATGTCCAGCACGTCGGCCATGGGCACGTCGCCCATGATCGCGCAGCCGTAGACCGTGCCCGGGCAGCCGATGACCTTCAGCCCGCGGTCCTTGGCGCGGCGGATGATGCCGGCGTGGCTGCGCTTGGCCTCGTCATGGTTCATACGGAAGTTGGCCAGGTTATGGGCCTGGGAGGCGGAGATCATGAGGATGATCTCGTCCGCCCCGTAGCCCCCGTCGATGCAGGCTTCCAGGCGCGCGAAGCCCTTCTCGTTGGGCATGAGCACCACGTAGCTGACGCCCGCCACGCGCTTGATGCGCCGCATGACCTCTTCGGCGTCGTGGAACTGCGGCAGCAGCTTGGGATGCGAGAAGCTGGTCACCTCCAGCTTGCGCACCCCCGAGTCGATGATCCGGTCGATCATCTCCACCTTGTCGTCGGTGGGAATCACCTTGGGGATCGACTGCAATCCGTCACGGGCCCAGCATTCGCAGACGGTGACCGATTCGGGCATGGCCATGACATGACTCCTTCCGGCGAACGGGAACCGGCCGCTGGCGGGCCGTTCGCCGGAAGATATCACGAGGGGCGATCCAGTTCAAGCCCTTGGCTCAAGAGCCCAGGTCTTCCTCCGGCTGGAAGATCGTCTCGATGGGCTGGGCGAAGACAGCGGCCAGGCGGAAAGCCAGTGGCAGGCTGGGGTCATACTTGCCGGTCTCGAGGGCGTTGACCGTCTGTCGCGACACCGCCAGTCGTTCGGCCAGATCGGCCTGCGTCCAATCCCGTTCGGCGCGCAGCACCCTGAGGCGGTTCTTCATCAGCTGTACTTCCGCCGCGCCAGCACCTGGCCCAAGGCCCAGGCCAGCATCGTCACCACGACGCCGTCGGACACGTCGAGCCGGGGCGCGCCCGCCAGCTCCAGCAAGCGCCAGCCCATGCTGAAGATGACGCCGGCGGCCATGCCGTAGCCAAGGCCCTCCAGATGGATCTGTCGCACCCGTTCCTCGGCCTCCGCAAGGAAACGGCGGTAGGCGCTCACCGCGCCCAGGGCGGGCAGGTTGCAGGCGAGGGCGAAGGCGACGGCCGGCGCGCCAGTGCCCAGCAGGTTCTTGATCAGCAGATAGGTGCCGGCAACGTAGACAACGGCGGTGAAGAGCGACCAGGCGGCGAAGCGGTTGGCGTTAGCCTTGTCTGTCGGGCGGAGGTCGTTGCAGAGCGAACCGGCGATGCTGGGAAGAGCGTCAGGCATGAATGGTCTCCTTGTCAATGAGTGAAGTTTACTTGACATCAAGATACCAGATAGCCCGCTGCGTGTCAATGGTCCTTGACAACTTCATGTCTTGCTTCGGGCTGTGTCCCGCTCGACGGCATCGTCCCACTGTACCGGGTCCACGGTGTTGACGGCCCAGATCCAATCCGTTGCGGGCGGGGGGTCAACCGCCGCTTGACCCCCCGCCGCCACGCGCTAGGATTGGCCCGCCGACGCCGCGGTCCCGCCACGCCCTGTGCTCCGAGTACCAAGGTGAGCCCCATGATCCGCTCCGACACCTTCCCCGCCCCGCGCTCCGTCTATATGGACTGCTCCGCGACCACGCCGGTGGATCCGGAGGTGCTGGAGGCCATGCTGCCCTACTTCAGCGAGGTCTTCGCCAACCCCTCCGGGGCCTATAGCCTTGGGCGACAGGCGCGGCGAGCGCTGGAGGAGGCGCGGGCTGCCGTGGCCGGCATCCTGGGCTGCCGGCCGGAGGAGATCGTGTTCACCAGCGGCGGTTCGGAGAGCGACAATCTGGCCCTGCGCGGCGCGGCGCGGGCCATGCGCGATGCCGGGCGGGGCGCCCACTGCCTCAGCGGACCCATCGAGCACGAGGCCATCCTGGCCACCTTTCACGATCTGGAGGCCCACGAGGGCTTCGACCTGACGGTGTTGGACGTCGATCATCACGGCCAGGTCGCGGTGGACCAGGTCGTCGCCGCCGTCAGGCCCGACACCGTCCTCCTCAGCCTGATGCTGGCCAACAACGAGGTGGGCAGCCTGCAGCCCGTGGCCGCCATCGGCGCCGCCCTTCGGCCCCGCGGTATCCTGGTGCACACCGACGCCGTGCAGGCCGGGGCCTGGGTGGACCTGGATGTGGACCGCCTCAACGTGGACCTGCTCAGCCTCTCCGCCCACAAGTTCTACGGGCCCAAGGGCGTGGGCGTGCTCTACGTGCGCGAGGGCACGCCCCTGGTCAGCTGCCAGACCGGCGGTGGGCATGAGTTCGGTCGCCGCGCCGGCACCGAGAACGTGGCCGGGGCCGTCGGGCTGGCCCGCGCCTTGGAGCTGACCCAGTCCGACAGGGAGGCGGCCTGCATTCGCGCCGCCGGCTTGCGCGACCGCTTGATCAGCGGCCTGGCGGCCATCGATGGCGTGGTGTTGACCGGCCATCCCACCGAGCGCCTGGCCGGCCACGCCTCCGTCTGCGTGGCCGGTGTGCCCGCCGACGCCCTGATCCTAGGCCTGGACATGCGCGGCATCTGCGCCTCCAGCGGCTCTGCCTGCTCCAGCGGCAAGGTGGCCGCCAGCCACGTGCTGACGGCCATGGGCGTGGACGCCGAGCTGGCGCGCGGTGCCCTGCGGCTCTCCCTGGGGCGGCACACATCGGCCGAGGACGTCGACCACGTCATCGCCGTGCTGACCGCCCTGGTGCCGAGGCTCAGGGCCGTGGCCCGGACGGTGGCTGTTGGGGCCTGAGCGCCATGTCCGAGAGCACCTGGCGGGTCAGCAACCTTGTTGCGCGCGCCGACGCCGTTCATGCCTGGCTGTGGCAGGCGTCCCGCCTGGACACCTCAGCCGTCGAGCGTCAGACGACCCTGGACCGGAGCTCCGAACGAGCCGCAGCCGACGTGGCCATCGTCAAGGATATCGCGCGCGAGCGTGCCGTTGAAGTGGCCCATCTGCCCGAGCCCTCCCGCCAGGCTTTCGGCTGGCTGGCCTGGCTGGCGCGGAGCGCGGACCACCCCCGCCGGCATGTCGAGACCCTGGCCGGGTTCCGTCGCGCCGCCGAACGCCAGGGCGGCAGCCTGTGCTGGGCGGCCATCAAGCCCATGAAGTCCCTCTTGCGCGGCAAGGGTCGGCCGCCCCATTTCGAACTGCTGGCCCACATCGTCTTTGTCGGTGCCGGAGACGAGGTGCTGAGCGCGGTCTACGAACGGGGCCGCGGACAAGCACGCCCCCGCGAGGTAGACCTGATCGACGCCTATGCCGGCAGCCCCGAGGCCCTGGCCGTCTACGGCGCCGTCGTCGATGGACTTCAGCCCGAGCCGCACGTGAAGGCCCGGGGCCGGCACCAGGACCTGGTGGCCGTCTTCACCCGCGTGAATCAGACCTTCTTCGCCGGGCGCCTGGCACAGCCCAGCCTCAACTGGTCTGCAGAGGTCTCCCGCCGCAAGCTCGGCCATTACCGGCCCATGACCGACGAGCTGCAGCTGAGCCTGGCCCTGGATCGCCCGGACGTGCCGGCCGAGGTGCTGGACTTCGTCATGTACCACGAGCTGCTGCACAAGGCCATCGGCGTGGACACCAAGGATGGTCGAAGGCGCGCCCACACAGCGATGTTTCGCCTGGCCGAAGCCCGCTATCCCCATCGTGACCGGGTCGAGCGCTGGCTCCGCCGCCACCTCGGTTGAGCGCGTTGTCAGCCCCCTGATTCGCCGCCCATCTGGCTCCCATCGACCAGATCGGACAGCTCCTGGATGGCAGCCCGCACGGTCTCGGCTGCGTTCCACACCACGAAGTGGTCTTTGTCCGTGAAGGTGTCCACGCGGCGGATGGCCCCTATCGGGAAGCGGCGCTGCATGAAGTCCACGTTGGCATAGGGCACCAGGCTGTCATCGGTGGAGTGGATCAGGATCACAGGCACCTGCAGTGTCCCAAGCCGCCCGGACATCTCCAGCAGATCCGCCTTGATCGGCTTGAGTTCGTCGTTGGAGCGCGTCATGGTGCTGGGGATCACCAGCCGCGCCAGCCCGGTATCGGCCAGGCGGTTGTACCACATCCACTTCTCCAGGTCCGGGTCCAGGTCGCCGGCAGCGATCACCAGTCCGCCGACCAGTTCCGGATAATCCAGAGCCGCGCGCACGATGATGGGGCCGCCCAATGAATGGCCTACCAGGATGGGCTTGGGTCCCGGATCCAGCAGGAAGGGAACCATTGCCGCGGCCTGGTCCGCCAGGCCGGGCAACGCCCGCAAAGGCGCGGTCTGGCCGAACCCCGGCCGATCATAGGTGACCGAACCCATCCCGCCCACCGGCTCAAGCAGGTAGCGTGACCAGGCGTTGGCGTCGCCGGGGGTGCCGTGACAATAGACCACGCGGCCAAGGGCCGGGTCACCGGTCTGAAAATAGCTCAGGGTCAGGCCCTTCGGTCCGGCGATGCTCCGGCGCTTCAGACCGGCATCCTCCAGATCGCGGATACCCTGACCCTCCTCAAACATGCCGTCCATCAAGCGCATGAGGACGCCGACAACCACCAGCGCCGCGATGCCGATACCGGCGAGAGTGGCCGCCCAGCGGTGAACGCGCTTCATGGTGGACTCCAGGGGTGCTGCCCTGGTAATGCGCCGCCAGGAAGCGTGAGGGTAGCGGTGGCATGACCTCGCGGCCACTGAAGGTTTTCGAGACCCGGCACACCCATCGGCTACTCTCACAGTCCTTTGTGATGCGGCTGGTACTGCCCGACAAGGCGTGTCTTCAATCTGCGCCATCGCTTGCGCCGAGCTGTTATCAGGTGGGCCGTGATGATAGCCTGCCTGTGACATCCTGCGGGCGGACGCTTGGGGGTCTCACCCTGGTGCGGGTCGGGCCGGCATTAAATCATGCTAACCACGCGATCGAAAGGTAACCCGTCGTCCACGGTAGTCGTTCGCGTAAGATAGCAAACATACACGCGGCCGCTGTGGTCGCTGGCGCGCTGCGCGGACCAGGCGCAGGCGGCTCCAAGGGACATCGAAGCCCGGCAACAGGAGGATCTGTGACCATGCGTCTGGAACTGCGACTCATCAAGGGCAGCGCCCTGGCCAGCATCGCGCTGGCGTTGGCCATGACGGCCCGACCGACCGGGCAGGTTCCCGGGGCCACCCACGCTCAGGGCGGCGGCAGCCAGCCCGCCACCGGGGTCACCGTGACCCTCCAGGACAACGTCATCCGTTGGACCACCCTGCCGGCTGTCGCCGTCCGCGCCCAGGTGCGCACCGGCACCACGTTGAAGGCTCAGGGCCAGGCGCAGAGCGGTCAGGACGGAACCGTCACCCTCAACCTGCAGGCCGGAGGGGGCGGCGGCGGAATGGGCGGCGGCGGCAACCCCAACCTGCTCGCCGGCGACATCATCACCCTCCTGCCCACCGGCGGCGTCACCGCTACCCTCACGGTGCCGGCCCTCAGCGTGGCGGCCAACGCCGCGGGCAACAAGGTCATGGGCAGCACCGTAGCCGGAGCGGCCCTCAGCCTGAGCCTGAACCATGGCGGCCAGGCGCAGGCCGGTGCGGCCACCGCGGACGCCGCGGGCGCCTATCAATCGGCCTTCGCCGACGTGGCGCCAGGCGACACAGGTGTTGTGACCCTGGTCAAGGACGGCAACAGCTTCCTGGCTGAGTTTGCCGCCTTCCAGGCCAGCTTCAGCCTGGGTTCCCGGCAGGTTACGGGCGTCATGACGCCCGGCGAGACCGTGATCATCACCCTGACCGCGGCGGACGGCACCACCGCCAAAGGCACGCGAACCGTCACCCTGCAGGGCGGCGGGACGGACTTCAACACCGGCGGCGGCGGCGGTGGCGGGCCGGGCGGCGGCGGCGGCAACGCCTTCGGTCCGGTGGTGGCCGGGGACACGGCCAAGGCCGATGTCACCAGCCCCGTGGCCGGCGCCAACCTCAGCCTGACGGACAAGGCTCCCACCATCCTGGTGGTCACCAACCCCACCACGCAGACCGTCACCGGCCAGGCGCCGGGCGGCGCCGCCATCGAGGTGGTGGCCTTGAGCCCCGAGGGCAACAGCTTCTCGGCCACCACCACCGCCGGACCGGCCGATCCGGGCACCGGCCTGGGCAACTTCAGCGCCACCATCAGCGGCGCCACCGGCATGGGTCCCGGTTGGCGCGTCTACGCCTACGCCTCCAACACGCCCGGCCTGCGCTTCCGCGCCGCCGACGCCTTGGAGCAGGTGCGCATCGGCATCCATGCCAACCAGGTCATCGGTGTGGCGGATCCGGGTCGGCCCATCACTGTCACCATCCTCAGTTCCGCCGGTGAGACCCGCGGCACCCAGACCACGCAGTCCAACAACAACGCCCAGTTCACGGTGAACTTCAATGGCGGGGGCGGTCCGGGCGGCGGCACGCCGACCACACCGGTGGACTTCAACACCGGCGATGTCGTGCAGGTGGAGTTCAGTCTCGGCGATCCCCTACTCATCCCCATTCCCAACATGACGGCCCGTACGGACGCCGCGGCTGACACGGTCAGCGGCGAAGGTCCTTCCGGCGCGTCGGTCTGGGCCACGCAGGGCAATGGTCAGGCGACGGTCACGGCCCGCGGCATGATCGATGCCGGCGGCAGCTATAGCCTCAGCTTCGCCGGAACGAAGGACCTGGCACCCCCCATGGGCGGCGCCATCAACGTGCGCTTGCCGAATGGCCATGAACTGTACAGCAACTGGGGCATCGTGCAGATGACCGTGGAGCTGGGCAACTTCCAGGTCAACGGCTCCGGCGCCTCCAACCGCGACGTCATGGCCTCGCTGGTGGACAAGAACGGCGCGACCACGGTCGGCGGGGCTGACGACCAGACCGGCGGCGGTGGTGGTGGCGGTGGCGGCGGCGGTGGTGGCCTCAACGGCGCCGGCCAATGGGGCTTCCTCTTCCGGGATACCTTGGGCCAACCTGTCCGCATCCAGCCGGGCGACAAGGTCCGGGTGACTGTGGGCGACGATACCGTCGAGCTCACGGTTCCCCCGCTTTCCGGCGTGGCCTTCGTGGGCGACGATCTGATCAACGGCAGCACCACGGCGGACCGCAAGGTGACCGTCCAGGTGGCGCATATCCTCATCCCGGGTAACGCCCGGCAGGAAGTGACCGCGGACGCCAGCGGCAAGTTCGCGGTGGACCTGACTGGCACCTTCGACCTGCAGCATAACGACAACATCCTGTTCACCACGAACGAAGGCATCCATGTGGTCAACAGCCGCCTGACCGTCCCGGGTCTGCGTCTGAACCTGGACGAGGCCCGGCTGAGCGGCTCTTGGAAGCCCGACACCCTGCTGGATGTGGGCGTGGTGAGCGGCCCGGCGGCCGACACCGTGTTCAGCGGCCAGGTGCGCACGCAGGATAATGCCACCTTCGCGATCGTCTTCACCAAGGGCGACAGCCGTGTCCTGCCCAAGACGGGCGACACCGTCGTGGTCCGCGATCCGGCCACCCGCGAGAAGATCGAACTCAAGGTGCCCGAGCTGACGGTAGCGGGCGACGCGGCCACGGAGGCATTCAGCGGCCGGGCCGTGCCCGGCGGCGCCTTGACCCTGCAGGCCAGCAACCCCTTCCCGCGACCGGGCGGCGGCGGCGGGCCTGGCGGCGGCGGTGCGGGCGGTGGCGGCAACCGTTTCGGCCAGCCGACCATCAATCCTGATGGCACGTGGACGCTGACCTTCCCCGCGCCGGCCTACAACATCCGGCCGGGTACGCGCATGTTCGCCCTGTACCGTGAGCCGGGCGGCCACCTGATCGAGCGCATCCGCTACATTCCCATCGCCTCCGTGCAGCACGGCGGCGGCGCGGTTTGCGGCTATGCCGACCCCCGCGCCGCCGTGGCTTCCACCCTGGTGGATGCCGGTGGCCAGACCCTGGGCGCGGCCACGGGCAGCAGCGACTACAACTCCAGCTTCGAGTTGCTGATGAAGGGGCCGCAGGAAGCGGTCGTCCGCTCCGCGGCCGGTCAGACGGCCAAGGTCAAGTTGGGCGCCGAGACGGTGGACGTGCCCCTGGCGGACGTCACCATCGAGGTGGTCTGGGGCCAGGGGCTGCTGCGCGGCACCGCGCCCGGCGGCAGCACCCTCATGGTCCGCCGCCCGGCCGACACCTGCCTGGCGGCAGCCGGCGGCGGCGGGGGCTTCGGTCCCGGCGGCGGCGGCGGGGCCTTCAACATCCCGGTGCCCGAAACCGGCCAGTTCCAGGTGCCGGCAGCCTTCAACATGAACCCCGGCGAGGGCATCGAGGTGGCCTGGTACGCGCCCAACGATCACCGGGTGTACCGCCATATCTTCCGCGCCCTCGGGCAGGTCTACGTGAGCACCGACAAGGTGGGTGGCCGCGCGTCGCCCAACTCGCCGGTGGTGGTCACCTTGCTCAACGGCACCACGGAGCGGGGCAAGGTGGAGGTGGTGGCGGACGCCGAAGGCCATTTCCTGGCGGTCTTCAAAGGCCCGGACGGCAAGCCGCTCCTCATCCAGCCCGGCGACACCGTGAAGCTCGACGGTTCCGGGGAGACCCCGCTGATCGCGGTGGAGAAGCTGGCTTTCGACTGGAGTCCGGGCGACGTGATCGCCCTTGAGGCTGTGGCCGGCAAGACCGTGCAGATGAGCCTGGCCATCAAAGATCAGCAGGACGTGACCTTTGCCATCACCACCGACGCCAGCGGGAAGTGGCGATTCACGGCGGCCGACGTCCCGCCGCGCGCCGGCTTCACCCTCGACGATATCGAGGGCGTGCGGGCGGTCATCGAGACGCCGAACGAGCATCAGATCATCTTCGAGGCGGGGGTCCTGCCCAACACCCCGGTGGAGCCACCGGTACGGTCCCCGAAGATCTTCCTGCCCTCGCTGAAGAAGGCGACCCGCTGACCCTGTAGCTCGCGGACCCGGTCCGCCAGTCATCCTGTGCCCCGAGGGGCCGGTCGGATTCCGACCGGCCCCTCGCGCTGTCAGCTGGCATCGGCCCTGGCCGCGTCGCCGCCGTGGGTGGTACAATGGCCGCAGCACCTGCCGCCTCCCCACATCCTCGCGAGGGACCGCTCATGGACGCAACCGACGCCTTCGTCTTTTCGCCGCCCGGCGCGGCCACGGTGGCCGCCTCGGCGGCGGACCTCAGCGCGTTGGTCGATCGTCTTGGAGCGGCAGTCCTGTCGCAGGACCTGGGCGACGGCAACCGGGAGCCTTCGGCGCTCCTGGCCGTCGAGGCCTTGTTGGACGCGGTGCGTTGGCTCAAGGAAGAGCGGGGCTACGGGTACCTGCGCTCCCTGACCGCGGTGGATTTCTGGCAGCGTGGTTCGCCGCGTTTCCAGGTGGTCTACCATCTGGCCGCCATCCCGGCCGGTATGCTGGCCGGCGATCCGCGGCCACGACCGGATGAGCCCACGCGCCTGCTGCGGCTGAAGGTGGGCCTGCCCGCGGAGAATCCGGTGGCCCCCAGCCTGACGGGCATCTTCCCCACCGCCGGGTTCCATGAGCGGGAGACCTACGACATGTTCGGCATCGAGTTCGCCGGGCATCCCGACCTGCGCCGCATCCTGATGCCCGAAGGCTACGAGGGCTTCCCCCTGCGCAAGGACCATCCGCTGCAGTACGAAGAGATCGCCTTCTCCTTCAACCAGGAGACGGTCTACGCCTCCAAGCCCTTTGCCAAGGAATGAGCGTCATGGCCACCGACGACCTCAGCTTGCTGGAGACCCCGCCGGCGCCCTTCCGGGCGCTCGCCCCGGCCACGCCGGTGCACGACGAGCCCATGGTGCTCAACGTGGGACCGCATCACCCGTCCACCCACGGCGTGCTGCGGGTGATCGTGCAGCTGGATGGCGAACGGGTGCTCAGCCTGACGCCGGACATCGGCTACCTGCACACGGGCATCGAGAAGACCTTCGAGAACAAGACCTACGTCAAAGGCGTCACCTTGGCGCCGCGCATGGGCTACCTGTCGCCGCTCAACAACCAGCTGGCCTATGTGCTGGCGGTGGAGAAGCTGCTGAACGTGGAAGTTCCGCCGCGGGCCACGGTGGTCCGGGTCATCCTCACCGAGCTGGACCGCATCGCCTCGCATCTGGTCTTCCTGGGCATCCATGCCCTGGACCTGGGCGCCTCCTCGGTGATGCTCTACGCCTTCCAGGAGCGGGAGATCATCCTGGATCTCATGGAGATGACCGGCGGACAGCGCATGTTCCCCCCCTACATCCGGCCGGGCGGCCTGGCCATGGACCTGCCGGAGGGCTTCGACGCGGCGGTGCGCGACATCATCGGCCGCATGCCCGGCGCCGCGGATACCTACGAGCGCTTGCTGACCGACAACGTCTTCTGGAAGGGCCGCACCGAAGGCGTGGCGGTGCTCACCAAGCAGCAGGCCCTGGACTGGGGCGTGACCGGCGCCCTGCTGCGTGCCACGGGAGTGGCCTACGACCTGCGCCGAGCGGTGCCCTATCTGGGCTACGAGGACTATGACTTCGAGGTGCCGGTGTTCACCACCGGCGACGCCTATGCCCGCTACCTGATCCGCATCGCCGAGATCCGGGAATCGGTGAAGATCATCCGCCAGGCCCTGGATCGCCTGCCGGGCGGTGCCTTCACCACCGCCGATCGCAAGGTGTCCCCGCCGCCCAAGGCGGAGCTGGCCAACAGCATGGAGGCGGTCATCCACCACTTCAAGCTATGGACCGAGGGCTTCCGCCCGCCGGCCGGTGAGGCCTATGTGGCCGTTGAGGCCCCCCGCGGCGAGATGGGCTTCTACATTGTCAGCGACGGCTCCGGCAAGCCCTGGCGGGTACACATGCGCTCGCCCTCCTTCACCAACCTGCAGGCTCTGGAGACGATGGTCAAGGGCGGCCTGATAGCCGACCTGGTCACCGCGGTGGCCAGTCTGGATCCGGTGCTGGGGGAAGTGGACCGGTAAATTCGCAGGGATCGACCCGCAGATCCTCCTCGTGGTTTGGAGCCATCGCATGTCCCGAATCCGACTCGCCATGATCGTCATCCTGGCCATCACCCTGTCCTCCTGCGCTACCCCGGCGCCGGTGGAACCGCCCCCCGATAGCCCCACCGAGGTCGCGCCGCCCACCGGTCTACCGGAACCGGCCACCATCGCCGCGCCCGCCGCCGCCCTCTCGGCGGACGAGGTGGCGCAGGCGGTGTTCCAGGCTTGGATGGCGGATGAACGGGCTGTCGCCGAGCCCCTGACGGACCCGGCCGCGGCCGCCGACCTGGATGCGCTCTTCGCCCAGCCATTTGACGCCGGGGCGGGCTGGTCCTACGACCATTGCGAGGGGGCGGCGGGATCGGTGTTCTGCACCTGGTATGGGGCGTCGGCGACCCTGGTCATCCAGGTGCGCAGCATCGAGCCGCCGGTGCTGGTGACCAGCATTCGCATGGAGGCCGCAGCGGCGCCCTGAGGTCGCGGCCGAGCCGGGCCGGCTGACCTTTGACCGGTCCCACGGGGCTGCATACACTAGCCGGGGCGCGCGGCCGGTCAGCGGTCGCCGCGTTCGGCTCGCGGTTTGGCGGGCGATCGGCGAGCAAGAGGGCACCGGCGACGGCCGGCGGCTTCAGGAGAATCGGCCCCATGACTGACCTGCTGCAACAACGCTTCGGCTCAGAGATCCAGGCCGCCTTCGCCCGCTATCCAGCGGGACGCGAGAAGTCGGCGGCCCTGCCGCTGCTCTATCTGGCCCAGGCGGCCTACGGCCACCTGAGCACGGAGGCCATCGAGGAGGTGGCGCAGCTGATCGGCAGCGACAGCACGCATGTGCGCGGCCTGGCCGGCTTCTACTCGCTCTTCCTGGAGCAGCCGCATGGCGGCTTCGTGGTGCAGTACTGCAACGACCTGCCTTGCGCCCTGCGTGGGTCGGAAGACTTCCTACCAGTGCTGGAGGAGAAGCTGGGCTGTAAGGCCGGTGCGACCAGCGCCGACGGCCTCTTTACCCTGGAATGCGTCATGTGCCTGGCGGCCTGCGACCGCGCGCCCATGGCCCAGATCAACCTGGACTACGTCTACGACCTGAACCCGGAGTCTCTGGACCTGCTCGTGACCGAACTGCGCGCCAAGGCCGCATCCGATCCCGAGCGCCGGGCGCCCTTCGGCTTCGGACCGCCTTCGGAGATGAAGTGACCCATGCCCCAACTGAACCTGGTGCTCCGCCATCGCGACATCCCCGGGCTGCATGAGCTTGCCGTCTATCAGACCAACGGCGGCTATGCCCAGCTGCGGCGCGCGGTTACCGAGCTGACACCCGAGGCGGTCATCGACATCGTCAAGGCCTCGGGCCTCCGTGGCCGCGGCGGCGCGGGCTTCCCGACGGGACTCAAGTGGTCCTTCGTGCCCAAGGGTCCGGGCCAGAAGTACATCGTGGTCAACAACGACGAGTCGGAGCCGGGCACCTTCAAAGACCACGAGATCATGTTGCGCAACCCGCACCAGCTGATCGAGGGCGCGGCGATCGCGGCTTATGCGGTGGGGGCCTCGGCGGTGTACATCTACAGCCGTGGCGAGTTCTGGAAGAGCGCGCAGAGCTTCGACCGGGCCATCGCCGAGGCGCGGGCGGCGGGCCTTCTGGGTCAGAGGCTCTTCGGGACGGACTACAACCTGGAGGTCTATACCAGCCTCGGCGCGGGGGCCTATATCTGCGGCGAGGAGACGGCGCTCCTTTCCAGCCTGCAGGGCGACCTGGGCCAGCCGCGCCTGAAGCCACCTTTCCCGGCGGTAGCCGGCCTCTACGCCCGCCCGACGGTGGTCAACAACACGGAGACGCTGGCCAACGTGCCGCTCATCCTGGAGCGCGGCGCGGACTGGTACAAGGGCATCGGCACGGAGAAGAGCCCGGGCACCAAGGTCTGCTGCGTCTCAGGCCACGTGGAGCGGCCGGGCAACTACGAGATTCCGCTGGGCACGCCCTTCAAAGAGTTGCTGGCCATGGCCGGCGGTGTATGGAAGGGCCGCCGCCTCAAGGCGATGATGCCCGCCGGCGCCTCCTCCCCGGCCACGCCGGGCGAGCAATGCATGGACCTGCTGCTGGACTGGGAGAGCATGGCCGCCGCGGGTTCCACCCTGGGCTCGGCCAGCTTCATCATCATGGACGAGACCACGGACATGGTCTGGGTGGCGATGAAGACCAGCCAGTTCTTCAAGCACGAGAGCTGCGGCAAATGCTCGCCCTGCCGCGAGGGCACCTTCTGGCTGACGAAGGTCTACGGCCGGCTGAATGCCGGCAGCGGCACTACCGAGGACGTCGCCCTGGTGGGCGAGATCATCGAGCAGATCCGCGACAAATGCTTCTGCCCCCTCGGCGAGTTCGCCCTCAGCGCCCCGCGCTCGACGATGGCGAAGTTCCCGGAGGATTACCGGCGGGCGGTGGGGACTGTGGAGAACGGCGCCCAGCAAGATGGCTGACGAGCAGCCTCCCGCGGTTCTCCAGCATGGCTGGTCGGTGCGGAACGCGATGATCGGGTTCCTGCGCCGGCTGCCTCCGCTTCGCGTGCGCGCGAACGTCCCCCCCCCCCCCCCAAGACTTCGATGAGAGCGCTTATCTCGAGGCCAACCCAGACGTAGCTCGCGCTGTCCGGAACCGGATCGTGGCCTCGGGTCGAGAGCATTGGACCACCTACGGACGGACCGAAGGACGCTTCCTGAGCCTGATCGCTGCTGGCGTACAGCCGATGAGCCATCGCTGCTCGACGGCTTGCCGGTTCCCGGACCCCACCTGCGGCAGCGTGTCCATGGAGCATGGGACCTGTCGAGCTTCTCAAGGGTCGGTCGGCAGGTTGCTGACGACCTCATGGCCCACATGGGCGCCCTCCATGCCGTAACTGAAGCCGGCATGACCGTGTTGGACTGGGGCTGCGGTTGTGGTCGGGTGCTGCGGCACATGGTCCGCAGGATGCCGGCCGGCACTCGATTCATCGGCGTTGACATCGATCCCGAGGCCATCGCCTGATGCTGTGGGCATCTTGGCGATGTCGGGCGTTTCCTGGTCAACGAAGCGATGCCGCCAATTCCAGGTGTTGAGTCCGCCACGGTGGACCTGCTGTACGGCGTTTCCGTGATGTCGCATCTGCCCGAGGGAATGCAGGAGGCCTGGCTTGGAGAGATCGCCAGGGTACTCAAGCCGGGAGGCGTAGCGCTGCTGTCGGTCCACGGGCCGGACCATGTGCCTGCCGATGCGGATGGCGACTGGACAGCCGACTTCGATGTTCGCGGATTCGGGTTCCGCCAGGATGGTGGGACCGCCGGCTTACCGGACTTCTACCAGCAGGCCTTTCATCGGTCAGACTACATTCGCCGCCATTGGTCTCGCTGGTTGGAAGTCCTGGCGGTGGTTCCGCGGGGAATGGCGGACTTCCAGGATCTGGTAGTCTGCCGGCGTGCGTCATGACAATCCCGCAACCTGGACACTTCTAGCGTCTAACCCGCTGACAAACTGCTTGAAGTCGTGGTTCAGTACCGTACTTCCAGAGGTGGTACTCGCGTCGGAGGGACTCAAGGGCGGCCAGGCGCTCCTCCGGTGGCCGGGAGCGCCAGTAGGCGGCGCTTGAGGGTTGGCCGTGCAGCGGGATCTTGGTGACGATGGGTTCGACCATGGATTTCAGGATCCCTTGAGGTCGTGAGACGACCAGTACTGTGAGCAACCGTCCGGGTGGTGGCCTTGGCCACGATTGACATCTGTTGCCCGATCGCCTGCGCTTGGCTGGCAACCTTGCGCCTGCACGACGTCACCGGGTCTCTCCAGTTCAGAGAATTACCATGACGCGACCCCCAAGTCCGCCCGTCCCAGCTCGCCTACGTCGCGGCGCAGCCGCGCTTTCAAGGCTTCCCAATCCAGCGGGCGGAGCATTCGTGGTGCCTGCTCCACGTCGGCGTCATCAAAGTACAGCAATGCCCTCAGGGCCATGCGGCGGAACTCCGGAACGGTGTCGAACTTGCGCTCCGCCGCGGTCATCCAGTCCGCCAGCGGACGCTCGGTCAACAGCGCGTCCAGGTCGATGAAGTCCTTGCGGCTACCGCGTCCGATGATGGCGGACAGCTTCATGGCAGCGATATCAGCCGTGCCAGCCAGCGGCAAGCCTTCCCGTTGCGTCGGCGCTTCGAGCATTCGGTAGGGGTAACGGAAAAAGCTGAGGCTCACCCCCAGCCAGGTGAAGATAAGAGTGCCGTCTGTGTCGGTCGTGATTCGTAGATCCTCATTCACGTCTCGAAAGCCATCGACCAGACGTCGACGGTCATCGATGTCCATTGCGCGGTGTTCGCTGAAGAAGTCGAAATCCACAGAAACGCGGTGGCCCAGCCGTAGCGCGAGGGCCGTCCCGCCGGCCAGGTAGAAATCGGAAGCAACCAGTGCCAGGGGCAGCTGCCGCATCACCGCCAATCCCTCCGGCTCCAGTACGACGGCCGGGTCAACCACGGTTGCCCCAAAGAAGTCGCGCGGTTTCGCCGAAGGGATGCGGCGCGGCATCGTCGACCTTCAGGACCACCTGCCAGTAGGCGAATGCCCGGGGCGACAAGCGCCGGGCACCGTGAGCGCGCACGAAGGCCCTCAGCCGGGCCTCGCCATACGTGCGCAGCAGCCAGCGTTGAACCTCGACATCGCCATGCTCCAGGCCACGCTCGATGATCACAGCGGCATCCGCCTCGAGGGCCAGTTCGGCGGCGTTGTATTCCTGAAGGAAAGGCCGCAGTCGTGCCAGCATGGTGGCTGTCAACGTGGGGGTGGATGGCGATGACATGGTCCGCCAAGCATAGCAGGCCCCCTTCGCCGGACCCCGCTCCGGCTACGCTCTGCCCCCGGTCTGTGATACGATAGCGCGTCGGCGCCGCCGCGCCGACGCGCGGGATTCCGCCGTCGCCGCCTCCCCCCGAACCCGCCGCCCTCTTCCCCGCCAGCCGAGTGAGCGCATGAGCACGAAGACCGTCACCGTCAGCATCGACGGGCAGCAGATCACGGTGCCGGCCGGCACCACCGCCGTGGACGCCGCGGCCAAGGTGGGCGTGGAGATCCCCATCTTCTGCCACCATCCGCGGCTCGAGCCGGTGGGCATGTGCCGCATGTGTCTGGTGGAGGTGGGGACGCCCAAGGTGGACCGCGCCACCGGCCAGGCCGAGCTGGATGTCGAGGGGCGGCCGGTGATCGGCTTCATGCCCAAGCTGCAGGCCGGCTGCACCACGCGCTGCACGGAGGGCATGGCCATCCGCACCCAGACGCCGGTGGTGTCCCAGGCGCGCGAGTCGGTGCTGGAGTTCCTGCTGACCAGCCACCCGCTGGACTGCCCGGTCTGCGACAAGGGCGGCGAATGCCCCTTGCAGAACCTGACCATGCGCTACGGGCCCGGCCAGAGCCGCTTCCAATGGGGCGAGAAGTTTCACTTCAAGAAGCCCGTGCCCATCGGCCCCTTGATCGCCCTGGACCGCGAGCGCTGTGTGCTCTGCGCGCGCTGCATCCGCTTCGAGGACGAGATCGCCGGCGACCAGGTGCTGGGCTTCGAGAGCCGCGGGCGGGGCATGGAGATCGTCGCCTTTGGGGAGGAGCCCTTCAAGAGCTACTTCTCCGGCAACACCACCGACATCTGCCCCGTGGGCGCCCTGACCACCAAGGACTTCCGCTTCGAGGCCCGGGCCTGGGAGCTGGTGGGCCACGCCGGCGTCTGCGGCCACTGCTCCGTGGGCTGCAACCTGATGCACGACGTGCGCTTCGGGCGCATCGAACGGGTGATGCCGCGGCAGAACGAGGCGGTCAACGAGATCTGGCTCTGCGACAAGGGCCGCTTCGGGCATGCCTTTGCCCAGGATGGCACGCGGTTGCAGACGCCCCTGGTCCGCAAGGACGGCGAGCTGGTCGAGGCCAGCTGGGACGAAGCCTTGACCCTGGTGGCCGAGCGGCTCATGGCCGTCCAGCGCGAGCAGGGGCCGATGGCTGTCGGCGGCATCGCCGGGAGCGGCCTGGCCAACGAGGAGCTGTACCTCTTTGGCAAGCTGCTGCGCGGTGTCCTGGGCACGAACAACGTCGACCACCGCGGCGGCATCCTGCGCGACGATGTCATCGCTCGCTGCGGTGCCGGCGCCGACCTGCGCCTCACCGAGCTGGGTGCCGGCGACTGCCTGCTGGTGGCCGGGCTGGACGTGGAGGAGGAGGCGCCGGTGCTCTTCCTGAACCTGCTCAAGGCCGTGGGCCGCGGAGCCAAGGTCGTCGTCCTCTCCGGTCGGCCGCAGAAGCTGGATGCCCACGCGGACCTGGTGCTGCGCTACGCCTTGGGGGGCGAGGACGACGTCGTGGCGGCGCTGGCGCGGGCGCTGGCATCCCTGCCGACAGCGCAGGCGGCGTCCGATCCTGTGACATCCACGACGCCAGCGACGCCCGCGGCCACTGCGCCCTTGGCCGCGTCCGACGATTCGGATGTCACCGCGGCGGTCGAGACCGCCGCTCCCGACCCAGCGGTCGCCCGCCGGTCCGCCCTGGCGGAGGCGCTTGCCGCTTTCAGCGCCGACAGCCTGGCGGGCCGCCATCCCCTACGGGCGGAGGACCTGGACGCGGCCGCCGCGCTCTTGGGCGGCGCCGCGCGGCTGCTCGTGCTCTTCGGCCAGGAAGCGGCCGACAGCGGGTGGGCTCCTGGTCTGGCGGCGCTCCTCGCTGCCGGTCCCCAGGCCGCAGATTCGGGCAGCGGTCTGGTCGCCGTCGGCCGCCACGCCAACAGCCAGGGCGCCGCGGACATGGGTCTGCTGCCGGACTGGCTGCCGGGCTACCGCCCTGTGAGCGATCCGGCGGCCCACGCGGACCTCGCCCCGTTCTGGCCCCACGCCGTCCCTGTTGCCCCCGGCTTGGACGCTCCGGCGATGCTCGCCGGGGGGGTAAAGGCCCTCTACCTCATGGGCACCGATCCGGCGGGCGACGATCCGCGCCTGGAGTCGGGTCTGGAAGCGATGGACTTCCTGGTCGTGCAGGACCTCTATTTAACGGAGAGCGCCAAACGGGCCCATGTGGTGCTGCCGGCCATGTCGGCGCCCGAGCGCGAGGGCACGACCACCAACATGACCCGCCGCGTGCAGCGCTTCTACGCCGCGGTGGACCGCATGGGTCGGTCGCGCGCCGACTGGAAGATCCTGCGCGACGTCTGCCAGCGCCTGGGCCACGCCGCGCCCTACGCCACTGCCGCCGACCTCTTCGCCGAGATCGCTCAGGCGGTGCCGGCATATGCCGGTCTGTCCTACGCCCAGCTGGGCCCCCCCTCGCCGCCGGAGCCCGAGGCCACCCTGCTGCCCTTCGCCCCCCAGACAGAGGCGCGCAAGGTCAGCTACCAGGGCACGGCCTACGTGGCGGACCTGGGTGAGGGCCGCGTCTGGCCGGCGGCGAATGACCTGGACAGCGCGTCCAGATGGCGACCGCGCGCTGTTGCGGCATCCAATGTCGCCGCCACCAACGCCGCCGCCCCGGCCCGCCTGCGCCTGCAGCCGGTGCCCACGCTGTACGACGGCGGCGCCCGCATCCGCGCTGCCAGCATCCTGCACCCCTTGGTGCGCCTACCCTACGTGCAGCTCAGTCCCTTCGACAGCACGGCCCTGGGCCTGGCCGCCGGCAGCCGCGTGCGCCTGAGCGCCCCGGCCGGCGCGGTGACCGCCGAGGTGGAGATCCGCGACGGCCTGACGCCCGGCATGGTGTTGGCCCCCGAGGGGCTGGCCTGGGAGCGCCCCCTGGCCAGCCTGTTAGACGGCGCGCCGACGGTGATGGTGGCGGTGGAGCGGGTGGCGTAAAGGGCGGAGCGGTGATCGGGTCATCTGGAATCGGACGGTGGTGCAAATGGGTGACCTGTCGGGCACGGGAGATTCTGCGGCCGAGTTGCAGCATCCAAAGAACGGGAATAAACTGGTTGCTGACTGGTTGAAAGGGGCTATGCCATGAATGCGGTCATCGGTGCTTTCGAGGCCAAAACCCATTTCTCCGAGCTGCTCGAGCGGGTGGAGAGAGGCGAGCGCATCACCATCACCAAGCACGGCCGTGAGGTCGCCGAACTGGTGCCGACGGGGGGCGTCGACTTCGCGGCGGCGCGGGCTGCGGTCGAAGGCATCCGAGCACTGAGCAAAAAGCTCCTTGAGACGGATCTGTCCTGGAAGGAACTGCGGGACGAAGGGCGCAAGCATTGACCGCCTGCAGCTTGGTGATCGACTGTTCGGTGACCGCGGCATGGTTGCTTCGAAGCCAGAGAACGGATCTTACCGAAGCCATCCTGGATCGCGCTTCACGTGAAGCGATACTGGTGCCGCCCCTCTGGCATGTCGAGATGGCCAACGTGCTGGTGGTGGCGCAACGTCGTCGATTGGCTACGGCCTCTGAAGTTACCGAGTTCGTCAATCGCCTCGGTGATCTCGCGTTGGTGACTGCAGAAGACTCTGGTAGCCGGAGTCTTCGAGATGTCAGGATCCTCGCCGTGGAACAGAAGCTGTCTGCCTACGATGCCGTCTATCTGGACCTTGCGATGCGTACCGGACTGCCGTTGGCCACCAAGGACGAAGATCTCATCAAGGCGGCGAAGCGGGTGGGTGCGGTCATCGCGCGCGGCTGAGCATCCAATATCTGCACCAGTCATCCACCGCCAGCCTGGGTCAGCTCCTGCTCCGACCATCCCGCTCGGCGCAGATGGTCGTGGATGATCTCATCCGCAACGCCATCGGCACGCATGCGGTCGATATAGCGCTTGAGGCCGGTAATGCGAGTGTCCAGGGGCGCCTGAACTTGTTTGTGGTGATCCTGATGGCTGATCAACACTCGGCTGTGGGAGGCCGACGACATCCAGCGTGATCATACCCATGCCGATCAGAACGGGGATCCAGATCAGCACACTGAGGCCGGACGTGCAAACGATGGACGCCCAGACCAGTACCCACAAACTGCCGCCAGCATCAGTCCCCGACATCCAGCCGGCGAAGACGATGATGCCCAGTTCGAGCAAGCCGACCAGGAACGCTGTGACTTTCCGAGGAAGGGCCTTCATAGCTCGTTATCCATAACCGTCTCCCAGTACCGCACGAAGGCGATGATCAGGGCCGCGTAGAAGGGGATGGCCACCGCCACCTCCACCGGCACGTCCAGGAACGCCAGCTTGTAGCCCGTGAAGTTGGCCGCCGCGCTCTCGCCGTAGACCCGATAGCCGTGGCGCATCAGCCAGGCTTCCACCGGCAGGACCACCGCCGTGACCACCGCCATGCCCGCCAGGAAGCGGGCCGGGATCGGCGCTTCCGGCAGGGCCAGCTGCACGGTCACCGCCGCCGCCCCGATGGCCAGCACCCAGAAGCCCAGCAGGATGACGTTGATGTCGTGGAAGAAGACTGACCAGGCCGGGAAGCCCACGTTCCTGACCATCGGCTCGGTCATCACCTCGAAGAGCAGTACGCCCAGGGCGGTAAGCGCCGTCGCCCGCAGCCAGTAGCGGCGCTTGACCGGGATCAAGGCCCGGTCCTCCAGGACCAGGGACCAGAGCCGGTAGAAGGCCAGGACCAGAGCGCCGAAGACCGGCGTGTAATAGACGATCTCCGCGGGCACGTGGCCGATCTGCGCACCCGACACCGCCTGCAACAGCTCTTCCGCGTAGCTGCGGATGCCCAGGCGCACTGCCGCCAGCTCCTCGAGCACAGCCAGGGGCGTGAAGATGGCCAGGGTGATGGTGAAGGATTGCCAGGCGCGGGCCGCCGGCCAGCGGCGGTCGACCCAGGTCGCGATGGCCAACAGCGCCACCGACCAGGCCAGCAGCATGACCCAGCTCACATCGTGGTAGACATAGGCGAAGCGGCCCAGGCGCTCGTTGAGCCACATCGGCGCCGTGAACATCTCGAAGATCAGGATGCCCAGGGCCATGATCCCCAGCCGGGCGGGGAGACGGTCCAGGAAGCGGCGCAGGACCAGGAGGCCGACGACCGAACCCGCCAGCAGGGCGGCCACGTAGGCCATCGTCGGCGGCGTCATCTGCTCCACGAAGTCGCAGTTGAGCAGGACCGTGAGGGGCATCAGCATGGTGGGCTATTCCTTCTCCGCTCGGATCCGGGCGGCGGTCGTGGCTGCAGGCAGGGCAGTTTCGGGGACCGCGGTCGTTCCAGCAGTCGTCCGCAGGTCGACGGCGATCGCCATCGTCGGCACGACCGTCGGCATGACCGTCGCCGAGGCCGTTGCCGCGGGCTGCGGCATCCGCCGGTGTTCGCCATCGACCGCCACCCCGTCCAGCTTGCGGAACTCCGAATCCTGCACCTTGCAGCCGCCCCACTTGGCCCGACAGAACTCGGCGCGGGTGGTCAGGGCTTCCCAGAGCTGCCAGAGCGGCGCCTCCAGGACGTTGCCGAAGCGGGCGTGGTTGAAGTCGCAGGACATGATGTCGCCGTAGGGCGATACATAGAAGTAGCTGGTGCCGCAACTGCAGCCCACCGAGCGGTGGCTGGTCACGTGGGCGAAGAAGGTCAGGCCGGGGGCCTTGGCGTCGCGGTGGTAGCGGGCTGCGCCCTGCATCATCCGTTCCACCCAGCCATGGTTGTCCACCAGGTCCGTCCGGCCCGCGTAGCGCCCCGTCGGCAGGGCGTCGAACACCAGCACTTCGTGGACCTGCTCGCGCTTGGCCAGTTCCATGATGCGGTCCAACTCCCCAGCCGCCCAGGACTCCGGGGTCATCGTCACCGAGAAGCCCGTGCTCATCCCCAGCTGCCGCGCCCGGCGGATGCCCGCCAGGGCCTTGTCGAACAGCCCTTCTGCCCGCCGGAAGCCGTCATGCGCCGCCGGGTCCGCCGCATCGATGCTGACAAACACCGAATCCAAGCCCGCTGCCGCCAAGGACTTCGCTCTCACTTCCAGTTGCGAACCGTTGGTGAAGAGCACGGTGGTCGACAGGTCCTTGTCCACCGCACGGATCAGCTGCGGCAGGTCTTCGCGCAGCAGTGGCTCACCGCCTACGAAGTTGATCACCGAGACCCCCAGCTCCTGGGCGTCGGCGATCAGCTTCACCATCTCCTCGCCCGACAGCACATGGCGGCCCGGCTCCTCCACCGCGGCGAAGAAGCTGCAATGCTCGCAGCCCGCGTCACAGACGTCGTTCACCGCCAGGCTGACCATGTTGGGCAGGTTGCGGTTCTGGATGCCGCGGTAGAGGATGCGCGACAGGAAGTTGGCCGAGGGCCGGCTGAAGAGCGCCGGCGTGGTCAGGGAGGCCACCGGATGACCGCGACGGTAGTGGATGACCTTGTCGTGGCCCAGGTAGATGCGGTAGAGGATGCGCGTAAAGTCCGCGCCATAACCCAGGGCATGGGTGGCCATGAACCAGCGCAGGCGCAGATCGGACCAGTTGAAACGCATGGCGGGCTCCCGAGCCGCGGCGTGGGCCGGGGAGAGGAGGGACGCGGACGACAAGATGCCGGGGCTCGCGGACCATTGTACGGGATCCGCGGCTGCTGGCAACCGACCCGCAACCGACCCCCGCCGCCAGGATCCCCATGAGGTGATCGCCCCGGATCCCCTGGACGCGGAAGGCCCTTGTGGTATCATGCCCGCCCATGAACCCAGACCTCACCCCTACCATCTGGATCCTCCTGGAGGCCGTGGTCAAGGGCGCCATCGTCATCGGGGCCCTGCTCACCGGCTTCGCCTACAGCACCTGGTTCGAGCGCAAGGTGATCGCCCGCATGCAGGTGCGGCTGGGGCCCAACAAGGCCGGCCCCGCTGGCCTGCTGCTGCCGGCGGCCGACGGGCTGAAGCTCTTCTTCAAGGAGAACATCATCCCGCGGGCGGTCGACAAGGGCATCTTCTTCCTGGCGCCGCTCATCAGCATGACGGTGGCCGTCCTGGCCTTCGCCGTGATCCCGGTGGGCGACCCCACCGAGGTGCCCTGGCGCGAGGGCCTGCTGCAGCTGGGCATCGCCGACTTCGATGTGGCGCTCCTGTACCTGCTGGGCGTCACCAGCTTCGCCGTCTACGGCATCGCCCTGGCCGGCTGGGCCTCCAACAACAAGTTCGCCCTGATCGGCGGCCTGCGCGCCGGCGCGCAGATGATCTCCTACGAGCTGGCCATGGGGCTGAGCATCCTGGGCGTGGTGATGATCGTCGGCTCCTTGTCGCTGCACGAGATCGTGGTCTGGCAGAAGGCCCATGTCTGGCTGGTCCTGTTGCAGCCCCTGGGCTTCGTGATCTATGTCATCACCGCCATCGCCGAGACCAACCGCGCTCCCTTCGACATGCCGGAGGCCGAGCAGGAGCTGATCGCCGGCTACCACACCGAGTACACCGGCATGCGCTTTGCCCTGTTCTTCCAGGCGGAGTACATCGCCATGCTCACGGTCTGCGCCCTGGCCGCCGCGCTGTTCCTGGGCGGCTATAGCCTGCCCGGCGTGGAGCTGCCCTGGTTCGGCGACCTGGCCGTCTTTCTGGGCAAGGTGATCGCCGGCATGTTCGTCTTTGTCTGGATCCGTGCGACCATGCCGCGCCTGCGCTACGATCAGTTGATGGACTTCGGCTGGAAGGTGCTTCTGCCCCTTTCCATCATCAACGTCGTCGCCACCGCCGTCGGCCTGGCGCTCTACCAGAACGGGGTGTTCGGGTGATCGGCAACCTCAGCAAGACCCTCGGCATCGGTTGGGCCCTGGTCAAGGGCATGAGCGTGACCTTCCGCATGATGTTCCGGCGACCGGTCACGGTTCCTTACCCCGACAAGAAGCGCCCCGTCGCCGCGCGCTTCCTGGGTCGCCACGAACTCAAGCGCTATGACAACGGCCTGGAGCGCTGCATTGGCTGCTCCCTCTGCTCGGCCGCCTGCCCCGCCGACGCCATCTTCGTCGTGCCGGCGGAGAACACCGACGAGCGACGCTTCTCGCCCGGCGAGCGGCATGCGGCGGTGTACGAGATCAACATGCTGCGTTGCATCTTCTGCGGCTTTTGCCAGGAAGCTTGCCCGACCAACGCCATCGTGTTGGAGCATGACTACGAGCTGGCCAGCTACGATCGGCGCAGCATGATCTACACCAAGGACATGCTGTTGGTCCCGCCGCTGCCCGGTGCGACGGACACGCCCCAGGACACCCGCGGGCAGGATGTCCCCTTCAGGATGGGCGGCATGGACTACTTCACGGCGCCTCTGGACGACGGCCCGGACCCCGCGGCAGACGGGCATTAGGCGGTAGCGGCGCATGAACCCTGAAATGGCCTTCTTCTATGCCGTGGCGCTGCTCATGATCGCTACCGCTTTCGGCATGGTCCTGGCGCGCGACATGGTGCACGGCGTGCTCTTCATGGTCGGCAACTTCGTGCTGACGGCTGTGTTGTACCTGCTCCTCAACGCACCCTTCATCGCCGCGGTGCAGTTGATCGTCTATGCCGGAGCCATCATGGTCCTCTTCCTCTTCGTGGTCATGCTGCTGGGGGCGCAGGATCTCTCGCTCAGCGAGCCCGCGGGTGGGCGGCGGATCATCGGCGTCGCCGCGGTGCTGATCCTCGGCTCCTTGTTGACCTTCGTCGTGAAGGAAGGCCTGCCGGCCGGCACCGCGGCCGGCTTGGCTGAGGAGCGCCTGCCGACACTGGCGGCCTTCGGGCGCGAAGGTGTCGAGGACCCCCAGTCCGGGGCGGCTTTCGGCTCGCCCCAGATGGTGGGGGAGGCCCTGTACCGCGAACCCTACCACATCGTGCCCTTCGAGCTGGTCAGCCTGCTGCTGCTGGTGGCCATGATGGGAGCGGTGGTCATCGCCAGTTTCGGCAAGGGCGGGGTGGCCGCCGCCGGCCCGGAGCAGCGTCCTGGGGAGGACAGCGCATGAGCGTGCCACCGGGCCACTTCATGGCCCTTTCGGCCATCTTGTTCAGCATCGGCGTGCTGGGTGTCCTCCTGCGACGCAACGTCATCATCGTCCTCATGAGCGTGGAGCTGATGCTCAACGCGGTCAACCTGACCTGGATCGCGGCCGGCCGCGCCCTGGGCGATATCGACAGTCACATCTTCGTCTTCTTCAGTCTGACAGTGGCCGCGGCCGAGGTGGCTGTGGGCCTGGCCCTGGTGGTGGCCATCTACCGCTCGCTGGGCCGCACCGACGTCGATGACATCAGCATGCTGAACGGGTGAGGCGGGCATGGACCTACGTGACTACCTCTGGCTGGTCCCGGCCCTGCCCTTGGCGGGCTTTCTGATCCTGGTCCTTCTCTGGCCCTGGGCGGACGCGCTGAGTCGGCGCCTGCCCGCCGGGCGTGGCTTGCCGCCAATGCTGGCCGGCTGGCTGGCGACGGCCTTGGTGGGCGCGGCCTTTGCCTTGTCGCTGGGGCTCGGCGCGCAGTTCTTGAACGCTGCCGCGATCGCTGGCGAAGACGCCGGTCATGAGCCCGCGGAAGGGGTCGCTGCCGCTCCGGAGCCCTATGTCCAGCGTCTGTGGACCTGGATGGAGGTGGGCCGCGACCAGGTGGAGGTGACCGCGGCGCGCGCGGATCTGCCCCAGCTGGAGGAGATCCCGGTCGGCGCGGTAGGTCCGTCCTGGATCGCCGTGGACACCGTGCGGCAGCTGAACCCCAAGGCGCTGGAGGCGCTGGGGCCGGCCATGGGGCGCATGTGGCAGCCGGAGCTGACGGCCGGGCTTCGGCCCGTGGGGGCGGACATTCCGGCGGGTGGGCTGGTGACCCTGGACAGCCTGCCGCCCAGCGGGGACGTCGCCCTGGAGAACGCCGCCATCGCGCAACCGCGCAGCCGCCATCGATTCGCCGTGGACATGGCCCTGCAGCTGGACGGGCTGAGCCTGCTCATGTTGCTCGTGGTCACCGGCGTGGGCTTCCTCATCCACCTGTACTCCATCGGCTACATGGGGCAGGATGCGGGCATCCGACGCTACTTCAGCTACCTCAACCTCTTCGTGTTCAGCATGCTCATGCTGGTCTTGGGAGCCAATTTCCTGGTGCTCTTCGTGGGCTGGGAGCTGGTGGGCGCCTGTTCGTACCTGCTCATCGGCTTCTGGCATCAAGATCCAGCCAACGCCGCGGCGGGGCGCAAGGCTTTCGTGGTCAACCGCATCGGTGACTTCGCCTTCATCATCGCGCTGATGCTCATCTGGTCGGTCTTTGGCAGCCTGGACTTCGCGCGGGTTTTCAGCCAGGCGGAGAACCTCCTGCCTTTGGGCGGCGCCTTGGCCGTGGCCATTCCCGCCTTGCTGCTCTTCGGCGCCGCCGGCAAGAGCGCGCAGGTGCCATTGTACGTCTGGCTGCCGGACGCCATGGCCGGCCCCACGCCCGTCTCCGCGCTCATCCACGCGGCCACCATGGTCACCGCCGGCGTCTACATGAGCGCCCGGGCGCACGCGCTCTTCGATCGGGCGCCTGTGGTACTGGCGGCGGTAGCCGTCGTCGGCGCCCTCACCGCCCTCCTCGCGGCGCTCATCGCCACCGTGCAGGTGGACATCAAGCGGGTTCTGGCCTACTCCACCATCAGCCAGCTGGGTTTCATGTTCATGGGCGTCGGCGCCGGTGCCGCCCTGGCCGGGGTCTTCCACCTGATGACCCATGCCTTCTTCAAGGCCCTGCTCTTTTTGGGCGCCGGTAGCCTCATGCATGCCATGGAGCACGGCTTCCACCATGCCAACGAGCATCCGCAGAGCGTGGATGGCATCCCCGCGCCGCAGGACATGCGCCGGATGGGCGGCCTCCTGAAGCGCGCGCCGGTCACCGGTTGGACCTTTCTCATCGGCGGCCTGGCCCTGGCGGGCTTTCCGGGCCTGGCGGGCTTCTGGAGCAAGGATGAGATCGTCCATGCCCTGCATCAGCGCAGCGCCGCCGAGCCGCTCTTCCTCGCGCTCTGGCTGATGGCCCTCCTGACCGCCTTCCTGACCGCCTATTACACCGGCCGGCAGCTCTGCATGGTGCTCTTCGGGGCGCCGCGCTCCTCCGGCGCGGCAGAGGCCTCCGACTCACCCTGGGTCATGACCCTGCCCTTGGTGGTTCTGGCCCTGCTGTCGGTCATCGGCTGGCTGCCGGGCAATCCTCTGGCGGAGCACAGCCTGCTGGCCACCTATGTGCTGCCGGTGGTGGGCGGCGAGCATGGCGGCTTGGACGCCGCCGGCGCGGCCACCGCCACGGCCATCGCCTTCGCCGGTCTGGGCCTGGCCTGGCTGGCCTTCGGCCCTGGGAGGCGCCTGATCGACGCCGATCGTCTGGCTCAGCGCTTCGCCGCGGTGCGCCGGCTGGCCTGGAACCGCTTCTACGTCGACGAGTTCTACGACCGGCTCTTCGTGGCCCCCTTCAAGCGCCTGGCCGATTTCTTCTGGCGGGTGGTGGACGTGGGGATGGTCGACGGGCTCGTCAATTGGGTGGGGCGCCTGACCGTGGGCACCGGACAGCTGCTGCGAGGTTGGCAGAGCGGCCAGGTGCGGGCCTATGCCCTGTCGGTGCTGCTGGGGGCGATGGTCCTGGTCTGGTACCTCTTCCAGCAGGCTTGGGGGGGCTGAGGTCGACTGCCGGCAGCGCTCACGGTACGGATCGTGCCGGACCGTTTCGCATCGACGACCGGTCGTGATGCGCTGATCACTGTCACCGTCCGGCGCGGTCCCGGCGCGCCCCGCCTGTCACCTTCCTGTCCTCGTGGGACGCGTTTGAAACGACTGCCGGGCATGCTTTCCTCCGCCAGGGCCTGACCCGCAGGTCCTCGCTCCAAGCGGAGGACCGAGCATGAAGCCCATCCGGCCACGGTGCCCATCCATCACGCGAGGTTGGGTGGCGGGCGGAGCCATCATGGGCTTTGCCGTCCTGACCGGTGCGCGTGCGGCCGGCGCCCAGGCATCGGCCCAGAATGGGGTAGCCCCGCAATGGGCCCCGCCCTACTGCAGCCAGCAGCCCATGATCAGCGCGGTCTTCGATCACCAGCTGCCGCGCTATGCCCGCGACAGCGTCATCCGCCTCTATTCGGGGGCCGACATCGCCGCTTGCGCCGACGCGGATGGCGCCCGTCCCGGCTATGACGGTCACAGCGGCTGGGATTTTACCCGCCAGGCCTATCGCCAGGGTTGCGGCGTGGGTTTGCGGCCGGGGCAGGTGGGCGATCTGGTCTTCGCCGCGGCTGACGGCCTCGTGGCGGAATCCCGTTGGGACCGCCGCGAACATGACGGCCGCAACGCCGGTTACGGCCTCATGCTGGCCTTGGCCCATGGCGCTGACGAGATGAGCCTCTACGGCCATCTGGCGGCCCTGTTCGTTCAGGAGGGCGAGACGGTGCAGGCCGGCCGGTTGGTCGGCGCCCTGGGGACCACCGGCAACGCCAACGGGCCGCATCTCCACTTCCAGGCCGCCCGAGGCAAGGATGCCACCAGCTCGTCGGAGACCTTCGACCCCTTTGGCTGGAGTCGCCTCTACGGTCCCGGCCAGCTGGATCCACCGTTTGAGGATCCGCATCGCGGACCGGGCTGGAGCCGCCGGGCCCTCTACCCGGGGCAGCCCGGCCCCCCCTGCCCTGCACCATGCGGCAGTTGGGTGGTGGACCAGGAGGACCCGTCGGTGCGCTGGGGCTGCGCGGGAGCGGGGGCCGACTGCGGTCCATGGCAGGCCCAGCCCGGTGGCTGGCAGGGGCTGCATCGCTGGACCGCGGCCATGGCGGGGGCGGAAGGTCGCTGGGTGCGCTTCGGTTGCGCCGCCTGCCCGCCGGGACCCTACCTCGTTGAGGCCTACGTCCCGGCCGGTGCGCGCGCGGCCAGCACCCATGTGGCGCGCTACCAGGTGGGGGGAAACCTGTCCGTCATGGACCAGCATGCGGAAGGAGACCTGTGGCATCCGCTGGGGATCTTCGAGTTTCGCGGGGCGCCCTGGGTGGCACTCAGCGACCGCGGCGATCTGCAGGACTACCAGCCGCCGAACGGCAAGCGCGTCGCGGCTGATGCCGTTCGCTTCAGCCGCATCTGCGGTGGCGCTCCGGCGGGGACGCCCATCGTCGATCTGCCGCGTGACGCCATTGGCGGTGGTCGATGAAGGGGGTCAGCTCCCGCCCCGACGGGATCCTGTGGCGCATCACCGTGTTGGCGGCCTGTCTGTTGTTTCCGCCAACATGGGGCCTGGCGGCCGGTCGCGGTCGCCAACCGCATATCGGATCGGGCACCACCGGCCTGCGCCCATCGGGTCTGCCCCAGGGCGAGGGCGCCTACCCAGCGCCGCGCCTGGATCCCACCACCACGCCCACGCCCGACGCGGAGGGCTACCTGCCGCCACCGGCGGGCCCGCCCCTGGCGCTGGCATCGCTGGAACAGACGCCGGTGGCGGACCTGTTGCTAGACCTGCGAAGGCGTCTCGCGATCCGAGATGTCGCCGGTCTGGCGGCCAGGTCCGGCGGCGAGCGCCGGCCGCTCCTCTTCGTGCCCTGGGGCCCCTGGAGTTCAGAGGGCGTCGATTCCCTGGACCCGGCAACGGCTCGCACCCTCCTGGCGGGGCTGTTGGACGGGTCGGGCGCCTCACCGCGCCTGCAAGGGTTCTTCCACCTGCCGTCTCCCAGCGGTGACGGCTCCTGTGCCGAGGTCCTGCTTCATCGGTTCACCGGCAGCGTCGCGTGGCCACCAGCACCGACCCCGCCTATGGGGCAGGCGGAGGCCGTGCCGACCGAGACAGGCGGGATAGGCGGACCGCCTCCGGCCGGCCTCGGACCCGAGGCGGCGGCATGGCGCTTCTGCCGTGCGCTCGCCGAGGCGGATTGGACTTGGGAGGCCTGGCGGAGCGGTCCCTACCACGGATTGGTGGAGCGTGTTTCCGCGCATCATCCGGGGGCACCTTACTGGGTGCTGCGCCCCTGAGGACGGCATCCTTCGTCAAGAGGCCGCTGCCATCTCCAGGCCGGGACGCCGCTATCGAGTTCTAGCGCCGCTCTAATGATGTGCGTGCCGGCTGTAGTCGCGCGCCACCCTACAATACCTGCCAGGCTCCGGTCCTTCCGGAGGGATGTGAGGCGGCGTGCGGTCCGCATGTGACCGACAGACGGGGAGCGACCACGGTGCAAGTCAAGGATTACTACCAGATCCTGGGGGTGGCGCGGGACGCGGACGAGAAGGCGATCAAGGCCGCCTACCGCAAGCTGGCGCGAAAGCACCATCCGGATGTGAACCCCGGGGATGCCGCGGCGGAATCGCGTTTCAAGGACATCACCGAGGCCCACGAGGTGCTCAGCGACCCAGCCAAGCGCCAGAAGTACGACCGCTTCGGCCAGGCCTGGAAACAGGCCGAGCGCGCCGGCCAGGACGGCGGCTTCGATTGGAGCGCCTGGGCTCCGGCCGGTGGCCAAGGTGTCGACCCGGCCACGGCCGAGTTTCAGGACCTCTACGGCAGGGGCGGCGTGAGCGACCTCTTCGAAGCGCTCTTCGGCGCGCGTGGCGGGGCCGGGCGCGGCGCGGGCGTGCGGCCGGGCCGCGGTCGGGATCTGGAGCAGGCGGTGACCATCAGCCTGGAGGAGGCCTATGGCGGCGGCAGCAGGCTGCTGTCCAAGGACGGCCGGCGGGTTGAGGTGAAGATTCCGGCCGGCGTGAAGTCCGCGGCCAGGATCCGACTTCGCGGCGAGGGCCTGCCCGGGCCTGGCGGTGGCGCTCCGGGCGACCTGTTCCTGGTGGTGGAGGTGCAGGCGCATCCCCGCTTCGAGCGGCAGGGGGACGACCTGCACCTGCGGCTGCCCCTGCCCCTCAGCCTCCTCGTCCTGGGTGGCGAGGCGCCCGTGCCCACCTTGGACGGCGGCCTCTAGCCAGGAACGGGGAGATCTCTACGTCTCCGTGGAGGCGCAGTTGCCGACGAAGGTGACCGACGCCGAACGGGAGCTCTTCGTCCGGCTCAGGGAACTGGGGCGCTGATCGCGCCGGGCGTCAGGCCTGTCCTGGCTGTCAGGATTCCGCGGCGGCCTCGCGCAGTGCCGCCAGCAGTTGGTCCACGGGCAACCAGTCGATCACCGAGCGGGCGTAATGCGCCAGGCGGATGCGACCGGAACGGTCGATGACGAAGCTTCCGGGCAGGAGAGCCGCGGCCTGGCGATCGACGGCCGGCGCCACACCGTGACGGGGGATGGCCTGGGCGTAGGCCGTCCAGGTGGCGGGGCCCATGAGATCCCCCAGGTTTCCGGAGCGCACGCTGTAGGCCTGCCGGGCGGCCTGGTCGGGGTCGGCCAACAGCGGAAAGGCCATGGGGAAGCGTTGCAGGAAATGCGCGGCCTGCGCCGGCGAGCCCACGCCGACAACGGCCAGCGATCCGCCGGCTTCGCTGATCCTGGCTTCCTCTTTTCGCATGTGGACCACATGCGCGCGACAGAGGGGTCAGCCGTAATGGCGGATGAAGACCAGGGCCAGCGGGGCAACCGACCACAGCGCCGACAATCGCAGCGGTTGGCCGGAGGCGTCGGGCAGGGTCAGGTCGGGGGCCGGGTCGCCGATGCGCAGGCCTTCTTGGATTGGGTTCATGACCGACAATGGTAGCGCTGCCGCTCATGGGCGCCGGCCACATCCGGTTCCGGAAGCGTCCCGATCCGATATCAGGTTCCTTCAGGACCTAGCTTCTCCAGTTCCCATCCGTCGGGGTAGGTCTTCGGCCGTGGCAATTGGGTGCGCAGCAGCGGGCGGCGGCGCGGAGGGAAGAAGCGCAAGGCGCGCGCGCGCAGCCGGACGCCGGCTTCCACCAGGGCGCGCCAGGTCGGGGAGACAGGCGGGAAGCCGCAGGCCGCCAGCAAACGGTCGTCCATCAGGGCGTGGACGACGGGGCGGCCCAGGAAGCGCAGCGGCCGCGGCAGCAGCCAGCCGATGAACATCTCCCGCACCGATTCCGCCACCCGGTGGTTGGACGGGGCGAAGTGAAAATACGCGGCTTCGTAAGCCTGGTTGAAGGCCTCCATGGCCTCCAAGCTCTCCGGGATGTCCTGGATGTTCATCCGCCGGGCAACCTGGCGCCAGAACTCGAACTGCGCCCGTTTCTCCTCGGCGTCCATGGGGCGCCAGCCGAAGCGGTCCAGCCAGCGGATGGGCTCCAACACGAAGGTGGACAGCACATAGCGCATGTCCTCGTCGGCGATCTGGAAGCGGCCGTGCTGTTGGTTCATCCGCCGGATGGCCGCCAGGCCGCGCTCGCTCTCGTAGCCGCTGGCGTAGATTTCGGAGATGATGAGGTCGGTGTCGTCGTAGCGTTTCTGGGGTCGCTCGGTGAACTCACCGGTGCGCGCCAGCAGGCTGGAGATGCGCTCCGAGGCGAAGGTGCGGAAGAGCGCGAACTCCAGGGCGCGGGTCATGTCGAAGGGAAACTCGAAGGTGCTGTCCAGGTAGCAGATGCGCTGGTTGTCGCGCACCGGGTCCAGGCTGCGGATCTCGTCGCGGATGCGGTGACGGGCCATGATGGAGGTCCTCCGATCTCGACGGTGAGGCTCAGCGGGTTCCGGCCTCGCGGGCCGGGACGGACGCGACGAAGAGCCAGATCGCCCTGAGCTCCTGGTCGCTCATTCCAGCGAAATTTCGCCAGGGCATCTCTTCCGCGAGGCTGTGGCCCTTGGGGTTCTTGCCGCTGCGGATGGTGCTCAGGAAGTCCTGAAACCGCCAATCGCCCACATCGCCGGATGGCGTGAGGTTGGCGGCTTGGGGGAAGTCCGGCGGGGCGCCGGGTATCTGCCCTCCGGAGAGGCCAGGACCGTGACAGCCGGTACAGCCGGCGATCTGAGCCAGGTACTTGCCGTAGACCTTGCTGACCTCCGGCTTCAGGGTCTTGGGACGCGGCGCCGCCAGGTCGATGCGCTCCACCGGAAAGATCTCAAGCTGGCCTAGGGCGACCAGCGTCCGGCCCAGAGGGCGCAGCACAAAGGACGGTTGCAGCTCATCCACGGGCGGCACGCTACGGACATAGGCGATGATGGCGCCCAGATCCTCATCCGACAGACTGTTGAAGTCATCAGCGGGCATGATCTTCAGCGCGGTGCCGTCGGCAGCCACGCCATAGCGGATGGCCCGCACCAGGTCATCGTTCTCCAAGTGCTCGCCAATGCCCCCTTCGCCGGTGGTCAGGTTAGGGGCACTGATGCGACCCAAGGCGCCGTCATCGACCATGATGCCGCCGGACAGATCCTTGCCGTGGCAGTCGCGGCAATTCGAGATCGACGTGGCCAGATATGCGCCGCGGGCGATTCCCTCCTCATCCGTGGGGATGGCGACCTCGTCCTGTGGCACTTTGTATGTGCGCGCCAGCCGACGTTCGCTGAGCACGTAGACGGACAGAGCGGCCAGGGCCAGGACGACGACCAGACCGCCAAGGATGCGAAGGAACCAACGCTTCATGGGAGCCTCCTCGAATCTGCTGCTCGGGTCAGGTATCTGCTGGCGGCAGGATAGCCCAGGATCCATCAGCCGACCAGCTGCCGAGGCCCGCGCAACCTGTCATTCGCCTTGCGGACCTCCCTCTGGTATCGTGCCCCGCAGCCTCCATCTCGCCGTCTCCTCCCCCAAGGTGACCGCCATGACCGCGCTCCTGATCGCCATCATTCCTGTTGTGGCCACCGTGGCCGTCTTCATGCTGGCCGGCCAGCCGCTGGGGCCGGACGGCAATCTCATACCCAGCCGGCGCGGGCGCGGGCACGCGCTCCTGCTCTACGTCTTCCACCTGCGCTACCAGCTGCTGATCACCTTCGTGCTCCTGGGGCTGCCCGCCTGGGGCGGCATGGCTACCGGGTCGGTGGGCAACTGGATGGTGATCGAAGCCGCCGACATCTTCTTGATGGTCGGCGTGGCCGAGCTGGCGGCGGCCGCGGCGGTTTACGCCTGGTGGCTGGCTGTCGTGGGCCTGCCGGAGCGCCAGGGCTTGCCTCCGCTGGCCATCGCCCCCTGGGCGACGCGGCTCCTGGACCACTTGGGTCGTCCCCTGCGGCATTCCCTGCGCTATCTGGAGCGTCCCGTGGATCGCCTGGCCCTGGGTGCGGCCATGGCGGCCGGCATCTACTACAGCGCCGCGGCCACGCTCTCACAGTCCGACGCCCGCGCGGAGCGCCTGCTGGTGAGCCTGATCTCCGTCGGCATCGCCCTGATCATCTGGTTGGTGATCTACTGGCTGGCGCCCCATCTTCGGTCGCTCATCGTCGGCCTGGCCACACAGATCGACGAGCGCTTTCCAAAGGGCAGGGGGCTGCGGCATTGGCTGCGGCGCGTCCTAGGCCCAGGCTTCGGATTGGAGGAAGGCGAGGAGGCGTCTGCGCCGGAGTCCGCGGGCGCCGGATCCACTCAGCCGCTACGCGTTCTCGACCACGGCTGGATGTTCGCCCGGGTTGCCCTGGGCCTCTTCATGTATATCGCTCTGTACTTTTCCTTCGCTCCTGACGTTGCCGGAGTTCTTGACGGTTGCCGCCCCGTCGCCACCGTCGGCTGGACCGTCTGCTTTCCGGCCGTGGCCTACGTCCTCCTCCTGGGCAGCGTCCTGGGCCTGCTGCTCTGCTTCCTGGCCTTCCTGTTCGACTACGTGCGCGCTCCGGTGCTGCTGGGGCTGGCCCTGCTCTTGGCCCTCAGCTTCCGCTGGTCGGACATCGACCACCATTACCCGGTCATCGCCCGCCCGGCGGCTGACATCCCGGCCGAGGGACTGTCGCTGCAGGGGGTTCTGCGCGCCCGCGTCTCCGCGTCGCCGGTCAAGGGCGCCGGCAGCCGCCTGGTGGTGGTGGCTGCCGCCGGCGGTGGCATCGCGGCCGCCGGCTGGACCACCACGGTCATGGGCGGGTTGGACGAGGTCACCCAGGGCGTCTTCGGAGACCGGCTGGCGGCCGTCAGCTCGGTGTCCGGCGGCAGCTTCGGCGCCGCGCTCTTCATCGACGACCACCTGCAGCGACCACCGGCCTCCGGCGGCTGGCAAGGGCGGCGGGAGCGGATCTTCGACTGGGCCACCGCCAACAGCCTGCGCCCCGCCTTCTGGGGGATGGTCTTTCCGGACCTCCTTCGTCTCTTCCGTCCGGGCTTCGCGGTCATGGAGTGGATCGATGGCCCCAAGGCGCGCATCCAGGACCGTTCCTGGGCCATGGAGGAGAGCTGGCGGCGGCGCATCGGCCGCGATCGGCCGGTAGGCTGGACGCCGCCCAGTCTGGCCGAGGTCGGTCGCGCGGCCGCCGAGGGGCGGGTGGCCGCGCCGATCATCAACGCCATGCTGGTGGAGAACGGCGTACCTTATGCGCTGACACCCTTGGCCCTGCCGGAGCATCTGCGCGCGGTTCGACCCGACGCGCCCTGCCCCTTCATCAGCATCGCCGCCGCCCTGCCGGAGCGGGACCTGAGCATCTTCACCGCCGCCCGCCTCTCCGCAACCTTCCCCTACGTCACGCCCATGTCGCGCCCTGTGGATCTGGCTTCGCCTCTGGACGGCGGGGACCTTCCGCTGCCGCCGCATGCCGCGAACCGCTGCGGCGAGCAGGCTGCCCGGGCCCATGTGGGCGACGGGGGCTACTTCGACAACTTCGGCGTGGCCGCGCTCAGCGCCTGGATGGACGACGCCTTCAGCGGCGGTACCTTGCCGGCCGATCTGCAGGTGTTGTGGCTCAATGTCTACTGGGAGGAGCCGGAGTCCACGCAGTTCTCACCGCTCTCCGGCGCCCAGGTGGCCTCTCAAGGCCCGCTCAGCGGACTGGTCAACGCGCGCGGCTCCACCCAGCGCACCCGCAACCGGGCGGCGCTGGCGGCCCTGGCCGAAAAGTGGAACCGGCGGGATTGCGCCGGCTGCCCCGACGTTGAGCGCCTTCAGGTGCGGGATCTCGTGCTCAGCGAGTCCCTGCCCCTCAACTGGCAGCTGGGGCAGCGCGACAAGGACTTGATCAGCCGCCAGTGGGCCGACAGCCTGACCGCGGCCGTCGAAGTCGACGGCCCGCCGCTCATGCTCTGCCCCAACGCCGCCGAAGCCTGGGATACGGACACCGGACCCGGTGGGCAACTGCTGGCCCCAGGCCTCCACGAGCTGCCGGACGAAAGTCCCGACAGCCTTGCCACCAGGGCCCGCGTGCTGATGCAGAACGCATTGACGATCCGGGCAGTACACGCCTACCTGTGCCTGCCGGCGGCGGATGGCGCTCCGGTCACGCCGCCATGAACGGTGATCCGCGCCTGTCCTGCCGTGGCTTCGCGCAGGGCGTCGGCCAAGGCATCGGCGCGGTCGGCGGCGGTCTGCATCTCCACGGTGACCTGGGCACCGAAGTCCTCCGAGAGCAGCTCTGCCCCCATGGTGTCCATCAGGCGTCGTACGGGTTCATAGGCGCTGTAGCTCAGCAGCAGGGACAACCGACGCTTCTCCTCGTGCCAGCCTCGCGGCAGTTCCGCCAACACGGTCTGGGCCGCCTGGGTATAGGCCCGCACCAGGCCGCCGGTGCCCAGCTTGGCGCCGCCGAAATAGCGGACGGTGACCAGGCAGACATCGCCTAGCCCCGAGCCGGTCAGCACGGCCATGGTGGGCCGGCCGGCAGTGCCCGGCGGCTCGCCGTCATCGCCCATGCCTTCGGTCAGGCTGGCGCCGTGGCCCACGCGGAAGGCGTGCACATGGTGGGTGGCGGCGGGATGGGCGGCGCGCATTTCCTGCAAAAGGGCGCGGGCGGTGGCCAGGTCCGGCGCCAGGTCGGCGACGGCGATGAAGCGCGAGCGCAGCACCACGGACACCGTCTGGTGGCGGGCGGCGGGGATGGGGTAGCGGGCGGCCATGGCGCGGATGATGATACGGCGCGATCCTGTCGCCAAGTCGGCGCCCGGCGCCGTAGCGCGCCGCTGGGTCATGGTATGATGACGACTGCGGCGCGCCGGCCGGGATTTGACCCCAGCGGCGGAGCCCGGCTAGCATTGCTTCGCACATCTGTTCGTATCAACAGGCGCTCCGGCGCCTCGCGATCCCGAGGCAGCTCAGGCCATCATGCTCCTGGATCTAGACATCCGTGACCTGGCCATCATCGACCACTTGTCCCTGGGCCTGGGACCCGGCTTCAACGTCATCACCGGCGAGACCGGTGCCGGCAAGTCCATCGTCATCGACGCCGTAGGTCTCTTGCTGGGGCAACGGGCCGACGCTTCGGTGGTCCGCGCCGGGGCCGGCCGAGCCCTGGTTTCCGGCACCTTTGACCCGGCCGCGGCACGTGAGCCCATCGAGGCGATCCTGGCCACCTATGGTGTGCAGCTGGAGCCGGACGAGGTGCTCATCCTGGGCCGCGAGGTTCACGCCGCCGGCCGCTCCCTGGCCAGGGTCAATGGTCGCCCGGTGCCGGTCAAGGCCTTGGCCGATATCGGTTGCCTTTTGGTGGACATCCACGGCCAGTCGGATGCGGCCAGCTTGATGCGTGAGGCGGAGCATCTGGGGCTCCTGGACCGCTATGCGCGTGTGGAAGACCGGCGCGGTCAGTTGGCGGTCCAGGTGGCGGCCCTGCGCGAGGTGGATCGGGAACTGGCGAGCCTGGCCGAGGACGAGGCCAGCCTCAAACGGAGAGCGGAGCTGTTGTCCTACGCGGTGGAGGAAATCGCCGCCGCCGGGTTGCGGCCCGAAGAGGATGCCGAGTTGCTGACGGAGCGGGTGCGGCAGGCCAATGGCGCTCGCCTGGCGCAACTGACCCTGCAGGCCATCGCCGCGCTGCGCGGTGGGTTGGGCGAGGAGCTGGAGGGCGCGGAGCGCAGCGGGCTGGACCTGGTGGCGATGGCCGAAGCCGCGGTGGGGGACCTGGCGCGCATCGACACCGAGGCCGCGGGTATGGCCGAGCAGGCGGCGGCTTTGGCCGAAGGCCTGCGGGAGCTGGCCGTCGGTCTGCGGGCCTACCAGGAGCGGCTGGACTTCAGCCCCCGGCGCCTTGAGGCGGTGGAAGAGCGCCTGGCCCTGATCGGCGCCTTGAAGCGCAAGTACAATGCCGTGGACATCCCTGCCCTGTTGGCCCACGCCGAACGGGCGGCACTGGAGATCGACGGCATCCAGCATGCGGACGAGCGGGCTGCGCTGCTGCGCCGGGATCGGGAAGCCTTGCAGGGCGTGATCGGCACCCTGGCGGGGCAGTTGTCCGGATTTCGTCAAGCGGCGGCCGAGCGGCTGGCGCGAGCGGTCGAGGGGGAGATGGGCGCGCTCAGCCTGTCCGGCGGCCGCTTCGCCGTCGGCTTCGGGCGCCGCGAAGAGCTGTCGGGTATCAGGGTGGCGGCTCCCGGCTTTGACCCGGCTGCACGTTACACCTGCGATGAAACCGGTGCCGACAAGGTGGCCTTCCAGGTCTCCTTGAACCCGGGTGAGCCGCTGCGCCCCTTGGCCAAAGTGGCTTCGGGCGGCGAGGCGGCCCGGCTGATGCTGGCGCTGAAAGGCATCCTGAGCGCCGCGGACCGCGTGCCCACGCTCATCTTCGACGAGATCGACGCCGGGATCGGCGGCCGAGTGGGCGCGGTGGTGGGCGAGAAGCTGTGGGGGGCTGACCGCGCTGGGAAGCCTGGCGGCGGGGCTGCGTCCCGCTTCGGCCGCGCTGCGACGGCCGCCGAAGGGGCAGAGGCAGCCGACCATCAAGCCATCGACCACCAGGTGATCTGCGTCACCCATCTTCCCCAGGTGGCGGCCTACGGCGACAGCCACTTCCGCGTGGCCAAGGCGGTGGAGGACGGTCGTACCCGCACCTTGATCGCCGAGCTGGACGCCGGTGGACGCGTCGAAGAGCTGGCCCAGATGCTGGGCGCGACCACCAGCATCGCGCGCGAGAACGCCCTGCAGCTGTTGCAGCAGGCGCGGCAATGGAAGACGGCCGAAGGCCGATAGCGGTCGCCACAGCCGCGAGCCTCCCCAGGCGCCATCCCCTCAGCCCAGGGCAACGCCATGGGCTGTCGTCGCCGTCAGCATCCCCCGAGCCAGATCCAGCGCCGCCAGCGCCGCCCGGCGCGGTCCATGCGCCGGCGGTCCGCCATGCCGGCCGCTGCTTCCGCGCTCGGCACCCGGGAGCTGGACCCAGACCAGGATCTCCCGGCTGACCGGATCCGGTAGCAGGGAGGCGGCGATGACCGCCTCGACGCCCAGCTCGTTGGCAAGGCCGCGCTGGCCGTCGCCAGGGCGCCCGGGTTAGGCCGGCCGGCAGTACGCGCGCCTGGACCCAGGTGCCTGGCGCCCCCGGGGCAAGGGCCAGCTCGCCGGCCAGCTCCCCGCCCAGGCCGGCTTCCAGCACCGCCAGACGCCAGCCGCGCGCCGCCAGACCGGCGACGACGACCCCCGCCAGGGTCTCCTCGTCAGCGCCGAAGATCCACGCTCCCAGCCGGGCGCGGACCTTCGCCTCGACCGGCGCCACCAGGGCCGCCGCCGCCGCGCTGTCCGCCCAGCCGGTGATGCGCACGTCCACCTGCCCGGCATGGGCTGCCAGTCCCACCGCGGGGCTGACCAGGGATTCCAGATCGCGGATGCGCTCGTCGATGGCCGATTCACCCGCGCCGGCCGTGTGCAGCACCCTCAGGCAGCGGGCGCCGCGGAGGCCGAAGCGCTCCTTCAGCCAAGGCAGGATGGCATCCGCCAGGAGCGTCTGCATCTCGCGTGGTACGCCCGGCAGGCTGATGATCACCGCATGCCCCAGGTCCACGATGAAGGACGGGGCCGTGCCCACCGGGTTCTCCACCGCGATCGCTCCCGCCGGTACGTAGGCCTGCTGGCGGTTGTTCTCCGGCGGATGCGCCCGAAGGCGCGGAAGCGGGCCTTCACCTGCGCCCAGAGCTCGGGGCGGAACTCCAGCGCACGCCCCGTGGCGCGGGCCACCGCTTCCCGGGTGGGGTCGTCCTGGGTAGGCCCCAGGCCGCCCGTGGTCAGGACGATGGGCGCGCGGCCCGCCGCGGCCGCCACCTCAGCGGCGATGACCGCCACGTCGTCGGCCACCGACACCTTGCGGCGCAAGGGGATGCCCGCCGCCCCCAGGGCGCGGGCCACATGCGCGGCGTTGGTGTCCACGGTCTCTCCCAGGAGCAGCTCGCTGCCGATCGTGATCAGCTCGGCGAAGGTGGAGGTCGGGACTGCGGAAGACGGGACAATGGCTGCCGGCTCGGCGGCAGGCCGGAGACGTTGTGGTTTCAAGGGGATGCCTGCCTTCAGCGCTTCGCTTGGACTGCCCGGCTGCCTGTGACATTTATAGCGCAGCCGCATCCGACCTTCAGGAGGCGCCCATGATCCCGCTCACCCCGAACACCAGCTTCCTTGAGGCCCAGGCGCGCACCGCCGCCGACACGCGCAGCATCGGAGCCGAGTTCCTGCGCCAGGTGCGCCGCGGCCCGCGGGCGACCGCCGTCCACGACTTCCGCGGACGGATGAGCCGCCTGCGACTGGCCGCCGTGGCCCTCAGCCTGATCCCGCTGCTGGAACTGGAACCGGCCGACGAGCGGGTGGGCGTCGTGCTGCCGCCCGGCCAGGGGGAGCCCTGGTGAACCTGGCCCTGGCCTTGGACGGCCGCACCGCCGTCAACCTCAACCACACCACCGGCGCCGCGCAGCTGGCCCGCATGGGCCAGTTGGCCGGGCTCCGGACGGTCGTCAGCTCCCGCGTCTACCTGGAGCGCATCGGCGAGCCGCATCTGCCCGGGCGGGTGCTGCTGGCGGAGGACCTCATCCCCCGCCTGGACAAGAAGCGGGTGCTCTGGAACATGCTGCGCGTCCTCGCCTTGCCGCCCACCTGGATCGACAAGGGACGGGCGCAGCAGGCCTTCACCATCATCTTCTCCTCCGGCACCACCGGCGATCCCAAGGGGGTGCAGATCAGCCATCAGCAGCTGCTCTACAACTGCGACGCGGTGCGGGCGCATCTGGACCTCTATCCCGGACGGGACGTGGTGGTCAGCCCGCTCCCCTTGTTCCACAGCTTTGGGCTGATACCGGGCCTGTGGATGGGCCTGCTCGGCGGCCTGACGGTGGCCGGCCAGGCGGACCCGCGCGACGGCAAGATGCTGGGGGAGCTGATCCAGGCGGCGCAGGGCACCATCCTCATCAGCACGCCCACCTTCGTGCGCGGTTACATGCGGCGCTTCACGCTGGCGCAACTCAAGACCTTGCGCATCGCCGTGGTAGGCGCCGAGCGCTGCGGGGCAGAGCTGAAGGAGGAGTTCAAGGCGTCCTTCGGGACGGATCTGCTGGAGGGCTACGGCTGTACGGAGCTGAGCCCGGCGGTGGCGGTGAACACGCCGCAGGCCAGCCGTGACGGATCGGTGGGCCGGCCCCTGCCGGGCATCGAGATGATGACCATGGACCCCGAGACGGAGGCCCTCCTGCCGCCGGGGAAGGAAGGTCTGCTGGTGGCCCGAACGCCGGGGCGCATGCTGGGCTACCTGGATCGGCCGGACCTCACCGAGGCGGCCTTCGTGCACGGCGGCTACAACACCGGCGACATGGGCCATGTGGATGCCGACGGCTACGTGTTCATCACCGGTCGCCTGGCGCGTTTCGCCAAGATGGCCGGTGAGATGGTTCCCCTGGACAATGTGGAGGCGGCGATGCAGGTCTGGCTGGCAGCCCAGTACCCGGAAGACGCCGGGCAGCTGGCGGTGGCCGCCGTGCCCTCCGCCCGCCGCGGAGAGCGTCTGGTGGTCCTGCACACCACCCTGCCCTGCACGCCGGAGCAGCTGCTGGCCGGCGTGGACGACCTGCCGGCACTCTTCAAACCGCGCGCCGCGGACTTCTACGAGGTGGTGGCCATCCCCGAGCTGGGCACGGGCAAGCGGGACCTGGGCGGCATCAAGCGCCTGGCGGAGCAGGTGGCCGCGGCGGAGGAGAAGCCGGGGCTGCTGGAGCGCCTGCGCGGGATGGGCAAGGGGGATGATCGCTCATGATCCCAGATCCTGCCTTCCATTTCTCCCCACATTCAAGGGCAGGCATTCCCACACCTGAGATCGTGACCCGCTGCTTCCTCAGCGCGACGCCGCTCGCTACCCAGGCCCTGGCCGCCGCCCTGGCGCCCTTGTTGCCGCCCGGCTGCCTGCTGCGCCTGGAGGGCGAGCTTGGGGCGGGCAAGACCACCTTCGTCCAGGGGCTGGCGCGGGGGCTGGGCGTCGCGGGACCCGTTCAGAGCCCGACCTTCACGCTGATCCGCGAGCATGCCGGCGGCGGCGCGATGGGGCTGGCGCACATGGACTTCTACCGGCTGTCCGGCGCGGTGGAGGCTCAGGACCTGGGACTGGACGCCTACCTTGACGGGGACGACCTGCTGGCCGTGGAATGGCCGGACCGGGCGGGCGACGCCTTGCCGCGCAGGGGCCTGTCGATCGCCCTGGCGCCGGCGGCGGTGGACGGCGCGGCCGTGGCTGTTGCCGGCCGGATGGTCGCGGGCTCGCGCGGCCCGGACGATGATCCCTTGGACGAGCCGCCGCGCCTCATCCGCTTGTGGGCGTATGATGGGGCCACCGCCGCGGCGCTGGACACCCTGGCCAGGCCCGATGATCCCGGTCTGCGCGAGATCTGTTGTCCACCCGCAGGGGCCGATCATGACTGAGCGGCCGCGATGAGCGCGCCCGCGTCCGGCCCCATCCTGGCCCTGGACACCGCCACCGATCAGGCCTCGGTCGCCGTCGTCGACGGGGCGGGACGGGCCTTGGCCCTGCGGCAATGGGAGAGCCGCCGCCGGCACACGGTGGAGCTGGCGCCCACGGTGCGGGAACTGCTGCTGGAAGCCGGCGTCACGGCGGCCGACCTGGCGGCAGTGGCTGTTGCCATCGGGCCGGGCTCTTATACCGGCCTGCGCATCGGCCTGGCCCTGGCCAAGGGCCTGTCGCTGGCCACCGGCTGCGCGGTGGTCGGCATCCCCACCTTGGACATCGTGGCGGCCGCCTGCTCGCCGCCCTTGGCCGACCGCGCGGATCCCCTGTGGGCCTTCCTGGCCGCCGGCCGGGGGCGCTTCATCGCCTGCCGCTATCCGCCGCCGAAGGCCGGCGCGGACAGCACTGGCGGCGCGCGCTCCGGCGATTGGCCGGACCCAGCGGCCACCCACGCCCAGTCGCCCGAGGCCATCCTGGAACTGGCAGCGGCACCCGCCTGGGCCGCCGGGGAGTTGTCCGGGGAGCTGGCGGTAGCCTTGGCCGCCTTGGGCCTGCACGTCTTGCCGCTGCCACGCGACCCCCTGCTCCTGGCCCGTATGGCGCAGGCCCGTCTGGCCTCCGGATGGCGGAGCGACCCCGCTCTCGGCCCGGTCTATGCCTCCTGAGATCCTCCGGCCCATGCTCGTGGCCGACCTGGACGCGGTCATGGCCATCGAGGCCCTGAGCCTGCCCCTGCCCGAGCCACGAATGGTACACGAGCGGGAGCTGGCCAATCGTGTCGCCCATTACCTGGTGCTGGCCGGAGCCGATGGGGCGGTCCTCGGCTACGGCGGGCTCTGGGTGCAGGTGGACGACCTGCATGTCATCGTCATGGCCGTGCATCCGGCCTGGCGGCGGCGCGGCCTGGGCGCGCGGATCCTGCGCGCCCTGATCCGCCGGGGCATGGACCTGGGCTGCCTCCAGGCGACCCTGGAGGTGCGCGCCGGCAACCTGCCGGCCCAGGCCTTGTACCGCTGCTTCGGCTTTCGGGAAGAGGGGCGGCGGCGGGGCTATTACGGCGACAACAACGAGGACGCGCTGATCATGAGCACCCCGCCCTTCGGCGACCTCGGTTGGCGCAGGCGGTGGGACGACCTTCAAGCGGCGGCCCCGGTCGACGATAGCCCGGTGCGCCGGCCGGCAATGACGGATTCCATCGCTGAGGGAGACATTCAAGCCGTGAGCGCCACCGATCGAAGCGACAGGCCATGAGCCAGTCACCGGCAAGCCCTCCTGAGCCGCTGCAGTTCGACGACGAACCGGTGGCCGTGACCCGCCTGACGCGGCCCTTGCAGCGCTTCATCGACCTGGAGGTGTCCGGCGGCCTCCTGCTGGCCCTGGCGACGGTCGCGGCCCTGGTCTGGGCCAACTCGCCCTGGCGCGAAGCCTACGATCAGGTCTGGCATCTGACGGGCCGGGTCAGCCTGGGCGACGGTGGTCTGGCCTTGTCCTTGCTGCATTGGATCGACGACGGACTGATGGCTCTCTTCTTCTTCGTGGTCGGACTGGAGATCAAGCGGGAGTTGCTGGTGGGGGAACTGGCCACGCTGCGGCAGGCGGCCTTGCCGGTGGCCGCCGCCATCGGGGGGATGGTGGTGCCGGCCGCCCTGTACATGGCCTTCAACGCTGGTGGGGCGGGCGGGCGGGGCTGGGCCGTGCCCATGGCCACGGATATCGCCTTCACCCTGGGGGTCATGGTCCTGCTGGGGCGACGCGCGCCGCGGCGCCTGCGCGTCTTCGTGACCGCTCTGGCCATCGTGGACGACCTGGGGGCAGTGCTGATCATCGCCTTGTTCTACGCCGGCGACATCCTGCCCTCCTACCTGCTGGCCGCTGCCCTTATCCTGGCCCTGCTCCTGTTGCTCAACGCCGCCGGGATGCGCCATCCCCTGCCCTACGCCCTCTTGGGCCTGGCGCTGTGGCTGGCAGTGCTGCAATCCGGCCTGCACGCCACCATAGCCGGGGTCCTGGCGGCCCTGGCCATCCCGGTTCGGGCGCGCATCGACGGGCGGGAGTTCCTCCGCCGGGCGCAGGCGTCCCTGCAGGTCTTTCGGGCCGACCTGCGGGGGGAAGCCGGACACAGCCTGCCGACCGCGGACCAGCGGGTCGCCATCGCCGCCCTCGAGGCTTCTTGCGAGCAGGCCGAGTCGCCGCTCCACCGGCTGGAAGATGCCTTGCATCCCTGGGTGACCTTCCTCGTGCTGCCGGTCTTCGCCCTGGCCAACGCGGGGGTGGCTGTTGGCGGCGACCCGGGCATGGCCCTGGGCGAGCCCATCGGGCGGGGCATCCTCTTCGGCCTGGTGCTGGGAAAGCCCCTGGGCATCGTGGTCGCCTGTGCCCTGGTGGTCCGCCTGGGCCTGGCCGAGCTGCCCCGCGGCATCAGCTGGCGCCATCTCACAGGTGCAGCCTGCCTCTGCGGCATCGGCTTCACCATGGCCCTCTTCATCGCCAACCTGGCCTATTCGCGGCCTGAACAGATAGCCACGGCCAAGCTGGCCATCCTAGGGGCCTCGCTCATGGCCGGAATCCTGGGCGCCCTGGTCCTGGCTTGGTCGCCGCCCGTCCCGATGGAAGACGACGATGCCGACTGATCCGCCGCCTCGCGGCAACGACCGGCCGCCGGCCGCCGACGGACCTCCGGCGCGCGGCCTGGACGCGGTGGCCACCTTGGCCCACTTCGCCATCGTCACCTGGGCGGTGGCGCCGGAAGCGCTGCGGCCGCATGTCCATCCGCGCTTCGACCTGGACCTCATCCGCGGGGCGGACGGCGCGGATCGCGCCCTGGTTTCCGTCGTGCCTTTCGAGGACCAGGACTTCCACTTCGCCGCCCTGCCCTGGTGGCGCTGGCGCTTTCCGCAGACCAACTACCGCGTCTACGTGCGCGACCGGCAGACCGACGAGCGGCTGGTCTGGTTCCTGGGCACCTGCCTGGACTCCTGGACCGTGGCCGTCCCGCGCCTGCTTTGGCGCCTGCCCTGGCACCGCGGCCGCAGTGGCTTCGACTGCCGCTGGAACGCGGCCGCAGCTCGCTACGACCGGTGGTCGCTGCGCACGGAAAGCGACTGGGCGCCCTTGGAACTGGAGCTGGCCGACGCCGGACATGCGCCCCAGGCCGTTCCCGGCTTCCCGAACCTGGACGAGGCCATGCAGGTGCTCACCCACCCGCTTCAAGGCGTCTTCTATCGTCAGGACGGGCGGCTGGGCAGCTACAGCGTCTGGCATGCCCCGCTCCAGCCGACAGCAGGCCGCCTTTTGCGGGCGCGGGTGGGGTTGTTGGACCGGCTGGGCATCCTGAGCTACGCCGAACAAGAGCAGGCGCACAGCGTCCTGATGCAGCCGTCCACGCTGTTCCGCATCTACCTGCCTCCCCGGCGGCTGGCAGAGCAGGAACGATAGGACCAAGGGCCGATGCCTGGAGCCTTGACGGCCGCTAGCCTATCGGTGACCGTGATCGACCTCGCGGTGGCGATCGATCACCATTCATTCCCCCGACCCTGACACCTCAACTGGAGTGATACCCATGCCCATTCGATCCACGCAGAAGGTCGTCGATCTCCTCAAGCGCGAACTTGGCACAGCGCGAGCGGAACTGGCCGATTACATCGAAGCTGCCGAGGCCGCGCCGGAATCCGAGCAGGGCGAGGGCTCCAGCGGCTACGAGACCTGGTTTGCGGCGGTAAACCTGCAGCGTCACATGGAACGTCAGGTCGACGCGGTCGAGGCCGCGCTCCGGCGCGCCGAGGCGGGCAGCTACGGCATCTGCGAAACCTGCGGTGAGACGATCGGCGCCGACCGGCTGCATGTCCTGCCCTTCACGACCCATTGCATCGGCTGCGCGAACCAGGCGAGCGCCGGGCGCTGAGTCGCGGGCGCGCTGGTCGCGCCGGCGCCAGGAACAGAAACGTAGCGGTCAGAGCCGTGCCACAGGAGCCTTGCTGGATCGCCCGCGGTCACGCCCTTGACCGACCTGCGCCCGCTACCCCGGCCATGCGCTTCCGCAATCCCAGCACCGCCAGCGCCAACAGGCAGAACAGTGCGCCGGCGTGGAAGGTGGCGGTGGCGCCCTGCCGGTCCCAGATCAGTCCCGCCACGCCGCTGGCCACCAGCAATGCCATGCCGCTGACCAGGTTGAAGAAGCCGAATGCGGTGCCGCGCAGATCCGGCGGGGCGACGTCGGCCACCATCGTGGCCAACAAGCCCTGGGTCAGGGCCATGTGCAAGCCCCACAAAGCCACGCCCAGCATCATCAGGGGCCAGCCGCCGGCGGCCGCCAACACCAGGTCCGCGGCCAGCAGCAGCCCCAGGCCGATGGCGAGCAGCCGCTCGTGGCTCACGGTGTCGGCCAGCCGCCCCGCGGGGTAGGCCCCCACGGCGTAGATCAGGTTCATCACCACCATCACCAGGGGCAGCAGGGCAGCGCGCAGCCCCGCGTCCTGGGCGCGCAGCAACAGGAAGGCCTCGCTGAAGCGCGCCAGCATGAAGACCGCCCCCAGGGCCACCACCCACCAGTAAGCGGGGCCGAGGCGCGCGAGGTTCTCGCGGCGGATGGGGTTGCCGCGGCGCTGGGCCACCGGCGCGTCCGGCTCACGCACGCCCACCATCAGCAACAGGACGGCGGCGAAGGCCGGCAGGGCGGCCGCCTTGAACACCGCGCGGACGTCGCCCTGCCACAGCAGCATGAGGCCCATGGCCAGGAGCGGCCCGAGCAGCGCGCCCACCGTGTCCAGGGCCTGGCGCAGGCCGTAGGCGGCGCCGCGCAGCTGGGGGGGCGCGATGTCCGCGACCAGGGCGTCGCGCGGCGCGCCGCGGATGCCTTTGCCCACGCGGTCGACGAGGCGGGCGGCCAAGACCGTTCCCGTTCCAGTCGCCAGGGCGAAGAAGGGTTTGGTGACCGCCCCCAAGCCATAGCCCAGCAGCGCCAGGGCCTTGCGCTTGCCGAAGGCATCGCTGATCACGCCGGAGAAGACCTTGACGATCAAGGCCGTCGCCTCCGCCGCGCCTTCGATCAGACCCACGGTCAACACACTGGCGCCCAGGCCGCTGACCATGAAGACCGGCAGCAGGCTGTGGATGGCTTCCGAGGAGACATCCATGAGCAGGCTGACGAAACCGAGCGCCCAGATGGCGCGAGGCAGGCGGGGGCGTGGGTTGCGGTGGCCGGGGGCTGTACGGCCGGCGGCAGGGAGCGGGGCGTCGTCAGCGGGCATGATCGGTATCGTAGCCTATCGGCAATCAAGGGCAAGGCGGTCGCGAGAGGCGGATGGGGCCGGGGCCATGGGCCGAGCGCATCGTTGCGGTTTGATGCGATCGCGATCGGCCGAGTGGCGCGCCTGCCCCACGCCGCCTAACATTCGGGGGACCGGATCTTGCTGGTCATCCATCCCCCTGTTGTGAGTTGCCTTGGATTGCCCCTTGATCGTCCCGCTATTGCTGAAAGAGGTGTCATCGTGATTCTCCGCCATCGTCCCCTCGTCATCTCGCCCACGCCGCATCGTTCCGGTCGGTTCCTCGCCCGTGCGCTTCCGGCCATCGCCATGCTCGCCATCGCTCTGGGCGGGCGCTCGGCAGCCGCGGTCGCCGCGCCGGCTGCGCCGCAGTTACCTGCCGAAGTCTGTCGGGTCACCGTCGACAAGACCGCGCGGCCCACCAACATCGAGTTGGGCCAACAGGTGGAGGTGATGCTCAGCATCGCCGCGGATTGCCCCGGTACCGGGCAGACCGGCGGTCCAGTCGACGTGGTCCTGGCCATCGACCGCTCGTCGTCGCAGAAGGACAACGGCACCTGGCAGCCCACGCTCGATGCGGCGACCGTCTTTCTGGACCTGCTCGACTACAGCCGAACGCAGGTGGCCATCGTGGCTTTCGAGAGCCAGGCCGAGTTGGTCCAGCCCCTGTCCGGTGACGCGCTGCAACTGAAGGCGGCCTTGGGCGCCATCCCGGATCCGCCCAGCCTGGGTCTGTGGACCAGCATCACCGCCGGGATCGACGAAGCGCAGGCAGAGCTGCGCGGTCCGCGGCATCGGGCGGACGCCAAGCCCATCCTGCTGCTGCTCAGCGACGGCGACCATAACGCGCTCCTGGGCGGCTCGCCGTTGGCCGCCGCCAGCCAGGCCAAGCTGGCCGGTACCACGATCCTGACCATCGGCCTGGCGCCCAACAGCCGCGGGACGAACACCCTGAAGGCCATCGCCAGCAAGCCGGAATACTACTTTCCGGCGCCCACCGCCGCCGATCTGGCCGCCGCCTGGCGCGACGCCGCCGGGGCCCTGGCCGCGGGGGCCGGCAAGCTGAGCGAGCTGGAGATCACCGACATCCTGCCGCCGGAGGTGCGCTACGTCGACGGCTCCGCGGTGCCGCCGGCCGCCTTCGCCGGCGATACGCTCACCTGGACCGTGGCCGAACTGGCCTCCGGTAGCCGCTGGGAGGCGCGCTACCGGCTGCTGCCCCTGGTGGCGGGCCGCTACGTGCCCAACAAGCTGGCCTACGTGGACTACAAGGACGCCGACGGCAACTTCGCCAACCGCCTGTTCCCCGAACCGCTGATCACGGTGCGCAACACAGGGGAGAAGATCAAGGCTTATCTGCCGATCCTTCAGCGCGGCTACTGCAAGCCGGGCGACCCCTTCGACGTCGTGCTGGCCCTGGACAGCTCCACCAGCATGGATGCTGCCAAGTTCGCCGCCATGCAGGCCGCGGCGCGGGAGTTCCTGGGCTACCTGGACCTGCCGCCCAGCCAGGCGGCCCTCGTGGCCTTCCACGGCCAGGCGCAGCGCGTGCGCGACCTGACCGCGGACCGTGCGGCCCTGCTGGGCGCCCTGGGCACCCTGCCCCGCGGCGAGGGCACGCGTATCGACCGGGCGCTGGAGGCCTCGGTGGCCGTGCTCGGCGCCGCCGGACGGCTGCCGGCCAACAAGGCGGTCATCGTGCTGATCACCGACGGCAAGCAGGAGGAAACCGGCGAGCAGCCCGTGCTCAACGCCGCCGCCGCCGCTCGCCGGGCCGCCGAGCTCTACGTCATCGGCCTCGGAGCCGATGTGGACCAGCGATTTCTGACCCGCGTGGCGGGCAATCCCGCCCGCTACTTCCAGGCGCCGGCATCAGCCGACCTGCTGCGTATCTACGCGCAGATCGCCGGGGCGCTGCCCTGCGGGCAGTAGACGCTTGATGTGGATGGGAGGCGGGGCGGGGTCGGACATCACGCCCCGCCTTCGCCCCCCGCCGGCCCGCCCTCGGCCAGGCGCCGTGCCGCCTCGGCCGCTCGCGCGATGGCCGGGCCCAGCAGCCGCGCCAGGTCTGCCTCCATGAACTCCGGTTGACCCAGGCGGCGTAGGATCGGCAGGGGCACAGCCGGCGCCTGCGGGCCGGCGGAAAGCCGCTCCAAGCCGCGGCCGGCGCGCCAGAAGCGGGCCAGGTCCTCGGCGAGGGACGCCTCCGGCAAGGCGGCTGGGGCAACGGTTGCCATCGGCGCATCATCAAGGGCCGGGTTCTCATCGCCGACCGGCAACCGGCGCTCCAGGTCGGCCAGCAGGTCTGCAAGGTCCCAACCGCGCAGTCGCAGGAGCAGCAGGGGGTCATCGTCCAGGCGCTCCGCCAGCAGGTACTGGACGGCGGCCGCATGCTTGCAGGGTGAGACCGCGTCCGGGCAATCGCATTCCAGCGCCAGATCGTCCTCGGCCACCGGGAAGAGCGGCGCGCCGGCAGCGGCGAAGGCTTCCGCCAGATCCTCGGTGACCTCCCCCGACAGCAGGGCCGCCAGATGACCGGCCTCTAGGGCCAGGGCCTGCAGCAGCGCCTCGCGCCGACGCTCGGGATACGAAGCCACGCGGACGCGCACGGTGTAGGGCCGTGGCCTGCTGCCCTGCACCAGGGCGCGGATGCCGCCGGGCTCCTCCTGCAGTTGCAGCACCTGCCCCTGGCGGGCGTACGCCCGCCCTCGCGCCAGGCGCGCGCCGCCGTCCAGGCTCAAGGCCTCCAGGGTCTGGATCCAGCGTGCCGACCACCAGCGTCGCCCGATGACGCCCCGGCGCGCACGGGACGGGATGCCCTGGTCGGAGCGGATGGGCGGCCGGAACTCCCAGTCCGGGAAGTCGCTCATTGGGCCAGGGCCTCGCGGCGCAGGGTGACCAGCTCGCGCAGTTCGCTGGTGGAGAGCTGGGTCAGCCATTGCTCGCCCTGGCCCACCACGCGTGTTGCCAGGTCCTTCTTGGACACGATGAGGGCGTCGATCTTCTCCTCCAAGGTGCCGAGGCAGACGCAGGTATGCACCAGCACGCGCCGCGATTGCCCGATACGGTAGGCGCGGTCGGTGGCCTGGTCCTCCACCGCCGGATTCCACCAGCGGTCGAAATGCACCACCTGGCTGGCGCGGGTGAGGTTCAACCCGGTGCCGCCGGCCTTGAGGGAGATGACGAAGACCGGCGGGCCGTCCGGATCCGTCTGGAAGCGATTCACCAGGCGTTCGCGCGCTGCCACCGGCACCCCGCCGTGCAGGAAGATCGCGTTTACGCCCAGCTGTTCCTGGACCATGCGGCGCAGCAGCTCGCCCATCTCCGTGAACTGGGTGAAGACCAGCACCCGCTCGCCCTCGGCCAGGGCCTCCTCGAGGATCTCCAGGATGCGCAGCAGCTTGCCGCTGCGCGCCGCCTCTACCGCCAGTCCGGGGGTCGCCCGCGCCTGGCCCAGCATCTGCGCCGGATGGTTGCAGACCTGCTTGAGGCGCAGCAGCATGCGCAGCACCTGGCCGCTGCGGGAGATGCCCTGCGCCGCTTCCACCGCCATTAGGGCCTCATCGGTGATGGCCTGGTACAGGCTGGCCTGCTCGGCGGTCAGGTGGCAGAACACCTTCATCTCCAGCTTGGCGGGCAGGTCGGCGGCCACCCCCGGGTCGCTCTTGAGGCGGCGCAGGATGAAGGGCGCGGTCAGGCGCCGCAGTCGGCGCAGGGCCTGTTCGTCGCCATGGCGCTCCACGGGGATGGCGATGCCTTTCCGAAAGCTCTCGAGTGAGCCCAGGTAACCGGGCAGGCAGAGGTTGAGGATGCTCCACAGCTCCGTCAGCCGATTCTCCACCGGCGTACCGGTGAGGGCCAGGCGCCAGGGCGTCTTTACCGCCCGAACCAGCGCTGTCTGCCGGGCATGGGGGTTCTTCAGGTTCTGGGCCTCATCCATGATGAGCCCGGCCCAGGGTCGCTCGAGCAACATGTCCTGGTCGCGTCGCAGCAGGGCGTAGCTGGTCACGCACAGGTCGCTGTGCCTGAGGCGCTCGGCCAGGGCGTCGCCGGCCAGGCGATCCGCTCCTTGATGGCCGTAGCAGCGCAGGCCGGGGCTGAAGCGCTCCGCCTCGCGCAGCCAGTTGGGCACCACGGAAGTGGGGGCCAGCAAGAGCATCGGCCCATCGCGCCAGGCCCCGCATTCGCGCAGATGGCAGAGGAAGGCCAGGGTCTGAACGGTCTTGCCCAGGCCCATGTCGTCGGCCAGGATACCCGAGAGGCCGCTGGCGTGCAGGAAGGCCAGCCAGTCCAGGCCGCGGCGCTGGTAGGGCCGAAGGGTGGCCCGCAGCCCGGTCGGCACCGCGACGGTGGCGATGGTCCCGCCTTCCTTCAGCCCGGCGAGCCAGTCGCCGAAGGCGCCTTCGGCGGTTACCATCTCCACCGGCAAGCCGTCCAGTTCCTCCTCGGCCCCCAAGGCCAGGGCCAGGGCCTGTCCCATCTCCAGCTCCGAGCGGGCGCCCGCGCCGCGCTGGAGGAAGCGCAAGGCGGCCTCCACCTGGAAGGGATCCAGCTGTACCCACTGGCCGCGGATGCGCACCAGGGGCTGGCGCAGGGCGACCAGGGACTGAAAGGCATCGGCGTCCAACACCTCGTCTCCCAGGGCCAGGTTCCAGTCGAAGTCCACCAGGCTGTCCAGGCCCAGGGTCCCGCCCGCGGCCGAGCCGTCCGCCGCCAACGTTCGATTGCGCAGGCGCACGCGCAGGCCCAGGCGCCCCGTCCGACTCTGCCACCAGGGTGGCACCAGCACGCCGAAGCCGGCTTGTTCCAGAACGGGCGCCACCTCGCGGAGAAAGGCGTAGGCCTCGGCCGTGCTCAGCCGGGCCTCGGCCGGCCGCCGGGCGGCGAGTGCGCGCCGCACCGGCGCGGACAGGCGGGCCACATAGCCCAAGCCGCCCAACAACAACTCCCGCGGCCGGGCCACCGTCCGCCCGAAGGCGTTCAGCGGCTCCGACGCCCGCCAGACAGCGTCGGCGCTCATCAGCAGGCTGGGATCATCACGGGCCTGGAGCAGGAAATGCAGGCGCCAGGGCTCGGCCTCCTCCGCCGCCGCGGCCGGCAAGGCCATACCGGCCAGGAAGCCCTCGCCGCCGGCCTCGGGAGCCTGCAGGCGCAGGGCGACCCGGAAGGGCCCGCTGCCGGCGGCGCCCAGAGCGCGGCGCCAGGCGGTATGCCCGCCGGCCAGGTGAGCGGCGCGAGCGGTGCTGAGCGACAGTCGTCCGTCGGCGACGAACAGGCCGGCCAGCCAGGCCTCGGCGGCGTCGGACGATCCAGTGACGGCCGGCGCCGCCGCCCCACCCCAGGCGCGCATGGCGGCATCGCTCAAGCTGTCCAGGAAGGCGGTCAAGAGGGGGGCGCCCGCGGGCGCCAACGCGGGCGACGGAGCCTCCGCGCGGCAGACGGGGGGCATGCTCTCGGCCAGCCGCGCCAGTCGCGGCGCCTGACGCGGGCCGTCGAGCACGGGCGTCCAATGCGCTCGCCAGCCTGGCGCCGCACGGACCCGCCGTCCCGCTCCGTCGTCGGGCGCGGCGGCGAGCGGGCTGAGGTCCGGCAGGACCAGCTCCCCCCCCAGGGCTTCCAGCGTCAGTCCGGCGGCCAGCTGCCAATAGCGCAGGTCGTCGCCGGCCAGCCAGCCTGCGGGAAGCTGCGCCGATGCGGGCAGGAGGCCGAGCAGCTCCAGCGCTGCCAAGGCATCCAGGGCCAGGCCATCCACGGTCCACTGCCGCAGGTCCGTTGGGCTGAGGTCCCTGTCCTCACCATCCTCCCTGGCGTCTGGCCGGGACGGCGAGGGACCGTCGGCGCCCGAGGGCAGCCACAGGAGCAGGCGTTGCTCCGGGGCCGAGGACAGCCGGTCCGACGCGGGGGCGGGCAGGAGTTCCGCCAAGGCCGCCGCCAGATCGACCGGTGGTGCGCCGTAAGGATGGGCGGCCGGCCCCTTGGCTGCTCGCGTGCGCGGCGCCGTCGGCGCCCAGGCCAACATCGCCTCGGCCCACAGGACCAACATGGCCGGCTGGCGAGGTCCGGCTTCGGGACGGAAATGGGCGTGGAGGACGAGCATGGGCTGGAGGGGAGGATAGCATGCGGGCGCAGGGCCCCCCCGGCCTGATCAGGGCGTAGGGGCGGTCCCGCCCCTACGCTACAGGCGCAGGGCCCCCCCTCCCTCGACAGCGGGAGGGGGGGCCCTGCGGTGGGCGTGGACCGTCAGGCGTGGACCGTCAGCGATCCAGCGCCGCCTCCATGTAGATGGGGGCGGCCGTCCCGGCTTCGGGGTACAAGGTGATCCGCGCTGTCGGGCCGTGGCCGGCCGTCGGGGCGAAGCTCAGCCGATCAGCCCGGCGGCCTCCGGCGAAGTCCAGGCGCTGGATCTGCCCGTCGCCCCAGTCCACGTCGGCGCGAACGATGCGCAGGTCGGCGGCGGCGCGACCCAGGTTCAGGCGCAGCCGCGGACGGCCGTCGGCGCCGGCGGACACCAGCGGCTTGGCGACCACGTTCTTGGCCAGGAAGTTGTAGGCGTCGCCCAGCAACTGGTCGCGGGAAGCGGTGTCGTCACCGTTCTTGCCCACGCCTTCCAGGCCGAAGCCCCAGAACATGGCGTTCCAGGCGATCATCGACTCCGGATCGTGCTTGCCGGCGATGTAGGTGCCCACGACCATCGTCCTGGTCTCTTCCGTGCCGCTGACCACGGTCTTCACCGGGTAGCTCCACATCGGGCGGGCCCAATGGTTGAGGGTCTTGCCGCGCCCGCCGGGGGCCACGGTCCATGCGGCGTCGTCGACATCGCCCAGGTTGGCGGCGGCCACGTTCTCCAGCTCCGGCGTGCTGGGGTCGTTGGGCGTAAGGCCCTTGTACTCGCCCATCACCTCGCCGGAGGCGAAGGTGTATTGGTTGCCTTTGGCCCCGTCCTTGGCCATGGCGCCGGTGGACAGGTCCAGGCTGTACTGGCTGAAGGGGCTGTCGGCCTCGGCTCCCGTATGCGGCGCCAGCTTGACCTCGAGTTCCGGCTTGTCGGGAGCCGAAGGGTAGGGCAGCAGGTGGCGACCGGAGAGGGTGGCGGTGTACACCGGCGTGAAGCCGGCGAAGTAGCGCGCCCAGCACATCTCGCAGCCCACATTCTGGCTGGGCCCGGCCCAGGTGAAGGGCCAGGTCTCCTTGTAGGCGGCGCGGTTGGCCGGCGTGTCGCCCAGGCGGGCGCCGCGGTTGAGGTAGCGCCAGAAGTTGGGCGTACCCTGGCCGGCGATCAGCATGTTGCCGCCGCCCAGGAGGTAGTTCTGGTACTGGAACTGTCCGGCGAGCGCGGACTGCATGGACGTGGCGCTCTCGTTGCTGTTGAGGATCACCAGGTCGTGGCGGAACATCTCCTCGTAAGGTGGATGGGCGCCGCGCAGCACGGGGCCGGTGGAGCCGGCGGGCCGGTCGGCGGGCTCGCCCATCCACCAGACGTCGTAGCTCAGGCCCAGCTTGTCCAGAGCCGCGGTGTAGGCTTCCACATGGTTGGGCGTGTTGCCGTAGGTCCAGTTGACGACCAGGACATCCTTGCGCACGGCAGGATCGTCCACGTAGGCGTAGTAGGCGATGCGCAAGGTGCGAAGGTCGTCGACATCCGGGCCGGTGGACTGCGCGGGCGCCGCGGCGCGCGACAGGCCGGAGGGTCCGCCGCCGCTCAGGTCGCTGTCCTTGAGCAGCGCCGGCAGGTAGATGCCGGGGGGCGCCGGCGCCTTGGCGCGCTGCGTCAGCACGACATAGCCCCAATGCTCCGCCTTGTCGGCGCCGGTGCTGTCCAGGCTCAGGCTGAGGGTGGCGGTCTTGTCCTTCATCACCGTCACCGTCTTGGCGCTGGGCACGGCGACGGCCTTGCCGCTGCTGCCGCCCGGCTCCACGGTGACGTCCCACCAGCTCGTCTCGCCGTTGGCCGAGCTGATGGCGATGTCGATCATGTCCTTGTCGCCCGGCTTCAGGATGCCGAAGCTGGCCTTGGGCGGATCCATGAAGACGCGCGGGTCATGGGCGTCGGAGAGGTCCAGGCGGCCGGGGCCGGACTGGGTGACGTCGGCCGGCGTCCGGGTGTCCGGCGAGCCGGTGGTGACGATGGGCTCGCTGCTGCTGATCAGCGCGCTGCGCAGCTCGTCCACGGTCCAGTCGGGGTGGATGGAGCGCAGGAGGCCGGCGGCGCCGGTGACATGCGGGGCGGCCATGCTCGTGCCGCTGTAGGCCGGCCAGGTGACGATCATCGGCGGGATCATGTCCGCCGCGTTGTTGTCGTTGAGGACCGAGCTGAGGATGTCCGTGCCCGGCGCCGAGATATCCGGCTTGATGGTCCAGTCCAGGCCCGGGCCGCGGCTGGAGGAGGGCGCCAGGTAATCGGGAACGCCCGCATAGTCGCGCTGCTGCTGCAGGCCGTATTCCACGGTCAGCGTCTCCCCGCTCTTCAGCCATTCCACGAGTGCCCTGGCACCGGGCAGGCCCATGGCCATGGCGGGCAGGGCGACGTTGGAGGCGGCCGCGCCGCCGAAGCGGTCGTAGTACAGGTAGAAGATGGCCTTGGCACCGCTGTTCTTCATGTTGACCGCACGGCTGGGGAAGTCGCAGGTTCCGACGGGCTGGGCCTGGCCGTCGAAGCGCTCGACAACCGCGATCTTGCCGGTCACGTTGTCCGCCGGGCCGCAGCCGCCGCCGGGGACGAAGGCCATCTCGCCGGTCATGGTGGCGGTATAGGGCTTGACCGGTGAGGCCAGGAGCGACTTCAGCGCTTCCGGAACGTCGGTCTCCATCACCTTCACCGGTACGCCGGTGCGCCCGGTGGAGCTGGTGTTGCCCACCACCATCAGGTCTTCGGAGTACTTCCAGCCGCCCGAAAGCGAGGTGCGGCCGTTGCCGCCGGCGTTGCCGGAGGAGCCGACCACCAGCACGCCGCCATCGGCGGCGCCGGACATGGCCAGGGCCACCGGATGGCTCTCGGAGCGGTCCATCAGCCAGGTGGTGGTGCCCAGGCTCAGGTTGACGGCATCAATCTTGTCCTCGGCGGCCATCACCTCGAAGGCCGCCAGCATCTCCGGCGTGTCGCCGAAGACCGGGTAGGTGAACAGGCTGGCCATCGGCGCCACGCCGGCCATCTCCACCTCGATCCCGGGCAGTACCTCGTACTTGCCCCAGCGGCCGGTGATCGTACCGGCGACATGCGAGCCGTGGGCGCTGACGTACAGGCCGGCGTTCAGCTGGTTGATGTCGGCCGGCGTCAAGGCGTCGGAGAAGACGCGGAAGCCCAGCACCTTGTTGTTGACCAGATGGGTCTGGGTCATGAAGCTGGTGACGGTGCCGTCGCGCAGGTGGTACTTGGCGACGGGATAGCCCGCCGGCGCTGCCGGCATGCCCTCGTCGCGCAGGAAGGGGTGGTTGACGGCGTTGCCGGCCTCCATGGTGCCGACGCGGGCGCCCAGGCCGGCCTCGGCCACGCCGCCGGCGGCCTCCCAGGCCTTGACGGTGCCCAGCAGGTCTTTGGTGCCGTCCATCTCGGGCACCAGCTCCTCGGCCGGATAGACCAGTTTCACGCCCGGCAGTTCGCGCGCCTGCTCGGCGCTGGCGTAGGTCAGACGGGCGGTGAAGCCGTTGAGGGTCACCTGGTACTGCCAGTCGTTCTCGGTGAACTCCGGAGCCAGGTAGCGCAGGCGCTGGATCATGTCCGCTTGCACCTCGGACAGATACGCCCGATAAGCCTTGGCCTCAGGGGTGCTTACATCCACGTGCACGCCCTGGTAGCGCGCGGGGTCCAGCCGCCGCACGGCCTGCGGGCTGGTGGCGGCCAGGCCGGGGAGGCCGCCGGCGTAGGAGGCCAGGGGCGGATCCTCCAGCACGACGATGTAGCGATGGGTCGCCGCCTGCGGTTGGGCGGCCGGGCCGTCCACGGGACGGGCCGCGGCGGGGCTGCGCCCGCCAACGAAGGCCATGAGGCCCAGGGCGAGCAGGGTCGATAGGTGACGGAAACGATGCTGCATGGTTGTGGGTCCCCCTCCGGGTTATCGCGGATGCGGGCGCTCGGTGCGCGCCGCGGCCGGGCTGGCAAGCCAAGACGGGACCGCTCCCCGAGGCGAGAATCGCCGCGGGCGGTCCCAGACATCATCCAAGGTTAGGTCGTTCAATCAGCCGCGAGCATGCAACGCCCGCCCAGCGCGGGCCGTGACAGGGCGGCAGTGTAGCGACGTGAGTCGGCGGGTGCAAGGGGCCTCAGGGTACATCGCATCAAGTGGCGCGCGATGCCGCTTCTAGATCGTCGCTAGATGCGATCACCGCCACGGATTCAGAGCTGGCCCCCCGTTGCCCCGTTGCCGCCGTCGAAGGCGATACCCGCCGCCCGCAGCCGTTCGTCGACCAGGGCCATCAGCTGCGGGCGCAGGTCTGCGCCCTTGCCAAAGGCCGTGCGGGCCAGCAGGGTCAGGCTGGTGCGCGGACCCAGCTCGCCGCTCTTGGAGATGATCTGCCAGGGCCCGTCCAGGTCCGGCAGGTCGCGGGCCGCCTCGTCGCCCAGGGCGGTGAGCAGGGGCAGAGCGCGGGCCACGTCCACCGAGGCCAGGATGAGATGCACATCGGCCGTGGAGAAGCGCCCGCGGCTGTAGTTGTGGATGATGCGGATCTCCCCGTTGGGCACCATGACCAGCTCACCGGTCATCGCCCTGAGGTGGGTCGTGCGCAGGTCCACGCGCTCGATGACGCCTTCCTCGACACCCAGCCGCACCTTCTCGCCCACCGAGAACGCGTCCTCGATGACGAAGCCGATGCCCGCCAGGTAGTCGCTGATCAGGGGCCGGGCCGCCAGGCCGATGCCGGCGCCCAGGAGGCCGATGGCCCAGGCCATGGTCTGGGCGGGCACGCCCGCCAGGCGGACCAGGGTCATCAGGACCGCGACGGTCAGTACCGCGGCGCTGATGGCGTCGGCCACCAGCCCTTGGAGCGTCATCTGCCGCGCCGGCCGGTGCTCGCGCACCCGCGACCCGTAGCGGCTCAGCCGCACCAGACGGCGGGCGATGCCCCAGCTGAGGCGCCGGGCCAGCCAGGCCAGGGCCACGATCAGGATCAGTTGCAGCGCCAGCCAGCCGCGCGGCCCCAGGCCGGCCCGCAGGTCCGTGATCGAAGCCGCCAAGGTCCGAAGGTCCATGGACGGGATTATGCCTGAACCGAGGCGGGGATGGGGCATGGCCCGGCCGTTGAAGCTTCCGGGGACGTCCGTGGAACGTCGGGTTCCGGCTGCTGCGATGGTCCGGGCCGCCGCTGGCAGAGATCTCGTGGCGGGGTTATACTCGCGCTTCCGCCCTTCCACCCCGCCGGCGAGGATCTCGCGGCGGCCGGGGACCCTCCCCCGACCCAGCCTCGTCGGCCTGCTCCGCTTCATCCGAACGAAGGAGAGTTGGCATCGTCATGAAGGATTACCGTTCCGACCGCATCCACAACATCGCCCTCGTGGGGCATAGCGGCGCCGGCAAGACGACGCTCACCGAGGCCGCCCTGTACCTGACCAAGGTCACCACCCGCATGGGCAAGACCGAGGACGGCAACACGGTCTCCGATTTCGACCCCGAGGAGGTGCGGCGCGGGATATCGATCTCTACCAGCTTGATTCCGGTGGAATGGGACGGGCACAAGATCAACTTCCTGGACACCCCCGGCTACGCCGACTTCGTGGGCGAGGTCATCACCGCCCTGGCGGCAGCGGATTACGGCGTCGTGGTGGTGGACGCCGTGGCCGGCGTCGAGGTGGGCACCGAGCTGACCTGGCAGGCCCTGGACGACCTGGGCCTGCCGCGCATGGTGGTCATCAACAAGATGGACCGCGACAACGCCAGCGCCGAACGGACCTTGGCTTCCCTGCGCGAGCATTTCCCAGAAGTCCGCTTCACGCCCATGGTGCTGCCGGTGGGCCAGAAGGCAGCCTTTCAAGGCGTGTACCGCCTCAACAGCGGCAAGCCCAGCCTGGGCGCCGAGGGCAAGGAGGGCACGGTGCCCGACGATGTCATGCAGGCGGCCGCCACGGCGCGGATGACCCTGGTGGAGGCCGCGGCGGAGGGCGAAGACGAGTTGATGATGAAGTACTTCGACGAGGGCGACCTCAGCCCCGACGATGTGCGCCACGGCCTGCCGCTGGCTTCGCGGGCCGGCAAGTTCGTGCCCGTGCTGATGACCGCCGCCAGCGACTGCCGCGGGGTGCTCGCCTTCCTGGAGACCCTCAAGTATCTGGCGCCCACGGCCGCGAACGCCATGCCGCGCACGGCCGTTCGCCAGGTCGACGGCAAGTCCGTCGACGTCAGCTCCGACGACCCGCATCTGGCCGCGCTGGTCGTCAAGACCCAGGCAGACCCTTACGTGGGCAAGCTGCAGTACCTGCGCGTCATCTCCGGCGAGTTCAAGGCGGATTCCCGGGTCATGAACCTGAGCCAGAACCAGGAGGAGCGCGTCGGCCCGGTCTATGTGCTGCGCGGCAAGGAGCAGCTGTCCGTCGGTCACCTCTACCCGGGCGACATCGGCGCCGTGGCCAAGCTGCAGCATACGCATACCGGCGATACCTTGGGCGACAAGGACACGAAGCTGACCTTCCCGCCCTTCAACTTCCCGCAACCGCTCTATTCGGTGGCCGTGAAGCCCAGCACCCAGGCGGACGGCGTCAAGCTGGGCCAGGCCCTGCAGCGCATGGCGGAGGAGGACCGCACCCTCGTTCCGCATTTCGAGGACGCCACCCACGAGCTGCTGCTCAGCGGCATGGGCGATTCCCACATCGCCGTGGCGGTGCACCACCTGAAGGACAAGTACGGCGTTTCGGTGGAGACCAAGGTGCCGCGGGTGCCCTACCGCGAGACGGTGACGCGGCCGGGCAAGGCCCAGTACCGGCACAAGAAGCAGACGGGCGGCTCGGGGCAGTTCGCCGAGGTGCACCTGCGGGTGGAGCCCCTGCCTGCCGGTGGCGGCTTCGAGTTCGCCTCCGAGGTCTTCGGCGGCGCCATCAGCCACCAGTACATCCCCTCCATCGAGAAGGGCGTCGTGGCGGTGATGAAGGAAGGCGTGATCGCGCATTGCCCGGTGGTCGATATCAAGGCCATCGTGACCGACGGCCGGGAGCATCCGGTCGACTCCAAGGACATCGCCTTCCAGATCGCGGGCCGCGAGGCCTTCAAGGAAGCGATGCAGGAGGCCGGCCCGGTGTTGCTCGAGCCGGTGTATCGCTTGAAGGTCATCGTGCCCGCGGCGCAGATGGGCGACGTGCTGGGCGACATGAACACCCGTCGCGGCGTCGTCCAGGGCACTGAGCTGATCGGCACCAAGGCGGTCGTCTCCGCACAGGCGCCGCAGGCGGAGATCCAGCGCTACGCCACAGACCTGCGCTCCATGACCCAGGGCCGCGGCTACTTCACCGCGGAGTTCGACCATTTCGCCCAGGTGCCCTTCCAGATGACGGACAAGGTGCTGGCCGAGGCCAAGGCGGCCGCCGAACACCATTGATCCTGGGGAGACAGCGAAGGGGCAGCGCATGCGCTGCCCCTTCGCTATCGCATGCAAGCCGCCTAATGCCCCGTCAGCGCCAAGACGATCTCCAGCACGATCAGCGCGATGATCATCCATTCCAGCGTCGCGGCGCGTTCGGCGTCGGCTTGGGCGTGCAGCATGCTGTAGGTCTCGCGCAGCAAGGTCAGCTTGGTGTCCAGGGCGCGGCGCCAGGTGCGCACTGAGAGCACCTCCAGCATGGCGGAGTAGAGCCGGTTCCAGTACACGTCATCGGTGAACTTGATGGCGTTGTCCAGGCCGTCGGTGACGGTGTTCACCTCGGCCACGAGGGTCAGCACGTCATGCATGAGGCGCGTGTAGCGGCGGACGCCGAAGTTGAGGTAGCGGCCGCCGCCGCGCAGCCGCGCCAGCCGGGCCTCGATGCCGTCCACCTCGCGGTCGACGTCGGCGTCGTAGGTGCGCAGCAGGAGCAGCTGGACGTTGGCGAACTCCAGCAGGTCCGCGGCGGTGTCGGCGGCCCGGGGGTCGGGGTCGATGAGCATGGCCCCGTTCCAGCTGAGCAGGGCGGCGTCATCGGGGTAGTAGCTGAGACGGGTGATGAGCCCGGTGGCATGAGCGCTGAGCGGGCGCCGTTCGCCGAGGAAGGCGGATTGCACCCGCGGATGGGCTAGCAGCTCGTCCAGGGGCAGGTCCCCGTCCAGGCGTTGGATGACCAGCACGGAGTAATCCTCCACCGCCGCGCTGCGGGCCGGTCGGGAGGTGGCCTTGGCGAGGAGTCGCCGCAGTTCCTCCAAGGTGGCGTCGAAGCGGCCCAGAAGGGTGAGCGGTGGATCCTGGGCCATGGCCATGAGCTCCGCCACCTGCTCCCAGGTCAAGGGTGTCGGCAACGGCAGGACCAGGGTCACGGTGACGGCCCCGAGCTCGTAGACCGTCGCCCGCATCCGGCCGGTGACGGCCAGGCCCGCCAGATCGACGGGCTCCTGGCCCAGGTCCACGCTCAGCGGCGCCTGGGCTACCTGCACGCTGCGCGTCTGGCGCACACGAAGGGGGCTGCGCCGCCGTTCCGCCGGGTTGCGCAGCGCTGAGGACGCCTGCTCCAGGTCGATGCTGTAGCCGATGTCATAGCAGCGGTACAGCCGCAGGCTGCCCTCGGCGATGGCGGGAAGGGGCGTGTTGACGATCGGCATGGCCGGGCAAGGCTAGCAGCCATCGCGGGGGCTGTCCACCGGACTTCGGCGGCCCGCCCCGGGCGGTCGAGGTGGCGTGCCCCGACCGACGCCGGCATCGATGTCTGGATCTGGCCGGGCATGGGGCGGCCCTGGGATCGGCTTGACAATTCGGAACACCCGTTCTAAACTGGCTGCCGCCTCCCGCATCCGCGGGTCGGCCGCCGACGGACCATCCTCAACGACAGGAGCAACCCGAGCCATGAACAGCGTCGACCAGGCCATCGCCAGCCAATTGGCCAACATCGAGAAGCGCAGCGGCAAGAGCCTTGCGGAGCTGGCGGCCATCGTCGCGGCCAGCGGGCTGGACAAGCACGGGGAGATCCGCGATCTGTTGATGCGGGAACTGGGTCTGGGGCATGGAGACGCCAACACCCTGACGCACCATGTGATGCGCACCGATGGCGCCTCGGCCGCCGCGGACCGGGGCCTGGGCGCCGACCAGGTACTCGACGAGATCTACAGCGGCCCCAAGGCCGACCTGCGCCCGATCCACGAGGCGCTGATGGCGGCCATTCAGGCCTTCGACGGCGCCTTTGAGATCGCGCCCAAGAAGGGCTATGTCAGCCTGCGGCGCAAGAAGCAGTTCGCGATGATCGGCCCGGCCACCAAGACCCAGGTAGAACTGGGCTTGAACGCCAAGGACCTGCCGGGCGGCCGCCTGACCGCCGTGCCGGCCGGCGGCATGTGCAACTTCAAGCTCCGACTGAGCGGCGCCGGCGAGGTGGACGCGGAGCTCGTCGGCTGGCTGCGGCAGGCCTTCGAGGCCGCGGGCTAGGCTTGAGGGGCAGGCGCCGGCTCGCGGCGATCTCGGGGACGCCAATCTTGACATCAGCGTGCCGGCCTCTAGAATGGCGCGCGCAAAGGACGTTCAGCGCCTTCCATTGGGCCCTTGCTCCCCGCGCCGCGGCTTCGCCCGGTTGGGTCCGGAAGGTTCTGTCGCCGGAGTCGCTGCCCCTTCCGCGGCCAATGGCCTGTCTTCGGGTCGCCGCCCTGCTCACGGCGTCGCGCCACCCTTGCGGTGCGACAAGGGACAGCCTCTCCCCATAAGGAGAAGCTTGTCATATGACCGCTCGCTCAAGGTGCGCGGCCGACCTGAGGCGCATCGGCGCCCGTCCGGCCGCGCTGCCCTTGACCATGGCCCTGCTGGCCATGGCCGCTTTCTTGGGCTTCGCCCCTCGCGCCGCTTCGGCCCAGGAGGCGGCGCCCCCGGCCGCGCAGCCTGGCGCGGCCCCTGCGGAGCCGCTCGATCCGGCCGCGCTCCCTCCCGCTCCCTCGGCTTCCGAGCCCACCGCCCCGACCGCTGCCGATGCGCCGCCCGCAGCGGTGGAAGTCGCGCCGGTGCAGGATGCGGTGGCGCTCAAGGCCCAGTCGGCCGCCGAACCCACAGGCGCTGAAGTGCCGGCCGCCCCACCCGAGTTGGGCGCGGTGACCGCCGACCCCGGTCTGGACGACCGCAGCCGCATGGAGCTGGCCGTGCTCTCGCTGGTCAACCAGGCCCGGGCCCAGCACGGCCTCCAGCCGCTGGCCTTGGACAACCGCCTGGTCGCCGCGGCTCGCGAACATGCGGTGGACATGGCCGGCGGCCGCTTCTGTCGGCATAACGGCCGCGACGGCAGCAAGGCGCGAGACCGCATGCGGCGCAACGGCTACCCCTACAACAACTGGGCGGGCGAGAACATCATCTGCTCACGGCGTTCGCCCGAAGCCATGGTCCAATGGTGGCTCAACTCGCCGCCGCACCGGCGCAACATCCTGCACGGCCACTTCCGCCACATCGGGGTGGGCGTGAGCATGAACGGCCAATGGGGTGCCGATGGCGTGCTGGTCTTCGCTTCCGGTGCCGACGAGACGATGGAGCCCGACGTGTTCAAGGCCTTCCGCGAGGGCCGGGTGGCCGACTGGGTGGCGGCCACAAGCGAGCGCTGAGCCGCTTCCGGCGATGACGTCCAGCGCTGGCGGCGATGCCGCGCCCTGCCTTGGGCGTGGCATCGCCGGTGAGGTCACGGGAACAGTCGCTCCGACGGGTGGAAGCGCGGCGCCGGCAGGGGAAAGAGCGGAACCTGATCCGCCTGGCCCTCCCGATCTCCCTCGGCAAGCCAGCGCAGGCTGACCAAGGCCTTGGCGTAATCCGCCAGGGCGGTGCCGCCGTCGCGGGCGGCGTAGCTCAGGCCGTAGAGGCGCCCGTCCTTGAGCAGCAGCGTCGCGTAATGGCCGGGCTGGGTGGCGCTCTCTGGCGCCCACAGGGCCACGGCCGGTCGGCCGGCCACCCTGGCGTTGGCCGGCCAAGTGCCGTCCGTGGGCTGCATGCCGGGGGCCACCCGCTCCGCCCAGGCTTCCAGGGGCTGGTCTTCGCTCGCGGTCCAGACGCTGAGGGCCATGCGCGCACCGGTCAGCGGGTCTTCCACCACGCGGTCATGATCGGCCTGGGTCAACAGGGTGCCCGAACGCTCCACCGTGGCGCTGCGCCAGCCCTTGGGGAACATCACCTCGTAGTCCCAGCCCTCGTCCTGAAGGCTCTGGTAGCCGTCGGCGGCCGATACGGTCAACGCTCCCAGTCCCAAGGCGGTCGTCGCGGTGGCCGCCGGGTCCGGTGCGGTGACGGGCGCGGCGATGGGTGCGGTGGACGGGCCGGCCGCGCTCTGGTTCAGTCGCGAGAGGTGGATGAAGACCGACAGCAGGACCAGGAAGAGGACGACCAACGCCGCCGCGGCTGCGCCGATGCTGGCTGGGGCGGCGGGGTCGGCCGAACCGGCAGCCTCCCGCGTCCCCGTGGGCGCTGGCTGACCGGCTGGAGGGCGGCTGAATGGACGAAAGGGCATCAAACGGGCTCTTGGGGGCCAAGTGGGTGACGCTGATTATACCCGGAAGGCTGCGGCCGGGCTCCCCGGCGAGCCGGCCGGTGCGTGCAAGCGAATGCCGGTTGCATTGCGGCGCGGTGCAGGGTCGCGATAGGGGCGCCCATCAGCCGCTCGGCCGGCGCACATCGATCACGTTGTTCACCCGTTCCAGGCGGTCGATGACTCCAGCCAGCTGGTCCAAGGAGCGCAGCTCCACCACCACGGTGATGATCGCCGTGCCGCCTGTCGCATTGGCGGCGGCGCTCAGAGAGGTCAGGCGGAGTCCCTTCTGGCTCATGATCTCGGTGATGTCGCGCACCAGGCCGGAACGGTCATAGGCGCTGATCCGGAGCTCTACCGGATAGGAGCGGCCCTCGTTCTGCTGCCAGTCGACGCGGATGAAGCGGTCCGGCTCCCGGTCCCGTTGGCGGGCGATGTTGGAGCAATCGGCACGGTGCAGGGTGACCCCGCGGCCGCGGGTGATGTAGCCCAGCACCTCGTCGCCCGGCAGGGGGCCGCAGCAGCGGGCTACCTGGGTATGCACGCCATCGGCGCCCAGGAGGGACACGCCGGTGGCCGCGCCCGGGGTGGGACGCGGGGCGGCGCCCCGGGGCATGGGCTTCCGCGGGGTCTGCTGCCCCGGCTGCACATGCTCCGTCCGGTGGCCCGGCGCGTTGCGCGCCTCCCGCTCAAGGAGGCGCGCGCTGATGGCCTCGGCAGGAATCTCGTGCCGCCCCACCGCGGCCAGGAAGTCATCCAACTTCTCATGGTCCAGGTAATGCGCCACGTCCTCATGCTTGATGCGGGTGAGACCCAGCTTGCGCAGGCAGCGCTCCAACACCTCCCGTCCCTCGCGGATGGCATCGCTGCGCTGCTGGCGGCGGAACCATTGGCGGATCTTGTCCCGGGCGCGGCTGGAGGCGGTATAACCCAGCACGGGGTTCAGCCAGTCGCGGCTGGGGCCGGCTTCGCCGGGGGCGGTGACGATGCTCACCTTCTGTCCCGTCTGCAGGGCGGTGTCCAGCCCGACCATCCGTCCGTCCACCAAGGCGCCGCGACAGCGGTGGCCCACCTCGGTGTGGATGTGGTAGGCGAAGTCGATGGGCGTGGAGCCCTTGGGCAGATCGATGACGTCGCCCTTGGGTGTCACCACGTAGACCTGGTCGGCGAAGACGTCCGTCTTGAGGCTCTCGACGAAGGCTTCGGCGTCGGCGGCCGCTTCGTCGTGACTCTCGAAAATGCGGCGCAGGGCGGCGATCTTCTCCTGGAAGTCCGCCGAATGGCGGGTGTTCTCCTTGTACTTCCAATGGGCCGCCACGCCATACTCGGCCACCTCGTCCATCTCTCGGGTGCGGATCTGCACCTCCAAGGGCCGGCCGTCGGGACCCAGGACGGAGGTGTGCAGGGACTGGTAGAGGTTGTTCTTGCGCTTGGCGATGTAGTCGTCGAACTCGCCGGCCACGGGCTGCCACAGGGTATGCACGACACCCAGGGTGAGGTAGCAGGTGGCCATCTCGTCCACCAGGACCCGCAGCGCCAGCACATCGTAGATCTGCTCCGCGGGCAGCTCCTTGCGCCGCATCTTGCGGTAGATGGAGGCGATATGCTTGGCCCGGCTCTTGATCTCGGCGTGGATGCCGTGCTCGCGCAGGCGCCGGTCCAGGACGGCGATGGCGTTGGCCAGGTAGGCCTCCTGCTGCACCTGACGGGCGGCCAGGGCTTCGCGAATGCCCCAGTAGACCTCCGGCTCCAGGGCCTTGAGCGCCAGGTCCTCGAACTGGCTCTTGAACTCCCACACGCCCAGCCGGTTGGCCAGCGGGGCGTAGATCTCCAGGGTTTCGCGGGCCATGCGCGTCCGCCGCTCGGGCTTCAGCGCGTCGAGCGTCTCCATGTTGTGCAGGCGGTCGGCCAATTTGATCAGGATGACCCGCAGATCGTTGACGGTGGCCAACAAGAGGCGCCGCAGGCTCTCGGCCTCGGCGGCTTCCTTGGGCCGCTCGGTGTCCATGGACTCCAGCTCGGAGATCTTGGTCACGCCGGCCACCAGCCGCGCCACCTCCTTGCCGAAGAGCCGCTCGATGTCCGCCTGGTCGTAGGCGGTGTCCTCGACCACGTCATGCAGGAGGGCGGCCGCCAGGCCATAAGGGTCCAGGCCCAGTTCGTCCAGGATGACGGCCACCGCCAGGGGATGGGTGACATAAGCCTCGCCGGAAGCGCGCTTCTGGTGGCGGTGGGCATGTTCGGCCACGAGGTAGGCGCGGCGGACGATGTCGGCATCCGTGCCGGGGAAGCGCTCGGTCACGCGGCGCACCATGGCCGCGATCTCGTCGGGCACGGGTGCCGGGGCGGACAGATCGAAGGGGCGAGGAGGCGGCGGCGCGGCAGCGGCGGCGCGGGTGCTGGCTTTCATGGGCGGGTGTATAATGCCATGGTTCGATGAGCTTGGACGAACCCTGAGGCTGCGCCCGGCAGCCAGCCGCCGACCGCGCGCTTCCGCGCCGTCCCGTCCCCCCAAGGTGCCCATGACCCTGACTTCCTTTGACCCCGAGACTCCCGTCGCCGCCCCGGTCACCGAGGCGGATCCGCAGGCCCTGGCGCGCATCGTCTTCGACGCCATGGCGGACAAGCTGGGCTCCGATCTCATCATCCTGGACCTTCGACCGCTCACCATCGTGGCCGACTACTTCGTCATCGGCACGGCAGGCAGTCCGCGGCAGCTGAAGGCCCTGTCCGACGCGGTGCAGGACCAGGCCCGTCTGGTCGGCGGCCGCAAGCCGGTCAGCGCGGACGGCGCCACGGAATCCGGCTGGCTGCTGGTGGACTTCGGCGATGTGGTGGCGCACGTGATGACCGCCGACCGGCGCGAGTATTACGGCCTGGAAGAGGTCTGGAAGGACGCGCCCTTGGTGGCGCGCATGGCCTGAGGCCGGCGTCGACCATGCGGGTGAGCATCGACTGGCAGGTTTGTGTGGGGGCGGGCTGCTGCGCCGCAGCCCTGCCCGGCACCTTCACCCTGGTGGAGAGCGCCCAGGGTCCGCGTGCCATCCTGCTGCGCCCGGCGGCCGACGACGACCTGCGTGCCGCCGCCGCCGCCTGCCCCACCTTGGCCATCTGCTTGGAGGATGATGCGGGCGGTCGCTACCCCCAGGACCTGCTGGAGGGCTAGGATCAGCCGCTCCGCGGGGCGTTCGTCGCCCCGGCTAGCCCGACTTCCGCGGTCGGCCGCGCCGCTTGGGTTCCGCCGCCTCCGGCGCGGCCGAATCGGCTGCCGCACTCAGCGCCACCCTCGTCGGCGCCTCCGCCGCCTGAACCCCCAGCCCCAATGTCTCCAGCGCCGCTTCCAGCTCGGCCAGGCGCCCTTCGTCCACCCAGACCAAGGGTCCGCGAACGCCGACGGCCCCGAATGAGCCCGCCAGCTCCGGCAACGCGGACAAGGCCTGCAGGGACTCCTCGTCGGGCAGTTCCAGGTAGCTGCCACGGTGTAGCCGCACCGGGCTGGAATGGCCGGTGCCGCGCTTGATGAGGCGGATCATCGCATCCGGAACGGGTTGCGCCAGGGTCGTCCACAAGTCGATCTGGGCGGCGGCGTCCAAGTCCTGCAGCGTCTGACCGCGCCGCGCGGCCGCTTCCGTCAGCCGCCATCCCGTGGCCGCGTCGCCTTCCGCCAGTCTCTGCAGCCGGCCCAGCGACCATGGATCCACACATTTTTCGTGCGGCCGCACCGTTCCGTCCAGGAGCAGGGTGACCGTTGACCTGCCCGCGGTGCGGGGGCCCGAATCCCGTTCCAGGATCAGTCCCTGCTGCTCGGCGTAGCGCAGCATCGCCGCGCCGTCGCGAACCAGCAGGAAACCCTCGCCCAAGTCCTGCAGGACCTCATCGCCCACCGCTTGGGCGGCCTTCAAGGCCTGCCGGGGATCGGCGGCCTGCAACAGGTCAACCCGCCGGTGCAGGACCACCCGCTCATGCTGCCGCTGCCAGTCAAGCAAGCTGTGGGACACGTTCTGCGGCAGTTCGGCGCCCGTCAGTTCGCGCAAGGCGGTCATCATGGTGGTGACGCTGGTCCCTGCGCGCTGGCCGCGATAGACGCTGTCGCGGCTGAGGGTGTAGCCGATGGCCCGGTCAGCTGAGGTCCGGTCCGCGAACTGCTCCAGGATGAAGAGCTTGCCTTCCGCCAGCGGGCCCATGACCAGGATCTGGAAGTTGGGCTGCATGACGACCCGCGCCTCCTGCGCCGGCTCGGCCGGCAGGGGCTCATCCAGCAGCAGGTTCCGGCCCCAGGGGCTGAGGCGCAGGTGGGTCACCGCGGCCTCCGGCGGCGCCTCGCGCTCCGGCGCGGCCGATTCACGCAGCCCCAGGTCCACCAGCCCGAGGCGCCACAGGTGGATCAGCACGCGGCGGATGAAAGGCAGCTCCACCAGGCGCCAGCCGCTGACATCAGAATCGGCGCCGGATGGGGCATGCGAAAAGAAGAGGCCTGAGGCATAGCGGTGGGACTGCCAGCTGCCGTAGAAGCCCGTCTCCCGGGGGGCGGTGGGCACCAGCAGTTCCCGGTTGCGCAGCACGAGCGCCGTTTCCAGTCGGGCGACGGTGATCCAGTCGGCCCCGACACCGTCCGCGTCAAAGGCCTGCAGCTGTCGCCAGATCAGGCGCCGAGCGGCCTTCCAGGTGGCCGGTGCTCCGCGGCTGGGATGGAGGTCCGCGGCGAGCAGCTCCACCGACGGCAGCAAGTCCAGATAGGCATCCAGGCTCAGGCGCAGGCGCATGGCCATCGGGGCTGACCAGAAAGTCTCCGCCTCGGCGGCCATGCCGTGGCTGCGTTCGTCATCCCGCAGCAAGCCCAACTGCAGCAGCAGGCGGTGAGCCCAGTCCAGCCAGGGCTGCTCCTCCTCCGTTCGATCGGCGCGCACCAGTTGGGGCAGAGCGGCCGCCAGCAGTTTGATCTCCCGCTTGGCGAGGCCCCCGCTGGACTTCAACAGCTGAGGCTCCATGCGCCAGACCCAGCTCCAGAGCAGAAAGAGCTGTCGTTGGCGGCCGGCTGGATCGGCGGCCAGGGCCACAAGGGGTGGCGCCGGCGGCGGATCCTGCCGAACGGTCGTCTCCGGCAGCTGCGCTGCGATCTCTGTGGGGATCACCCAGCTCTTGCCTCGCCCGAACTCCACCGCCTTGTGGCTGTAGGTCTGGGACCGGTTGCCCTGGCCAAAGGCCAGGCCGGCACATTCCAGGCGGGCCAGCACATGGTGCAGTTCCCGTGAACCAGACTTGGGGTCGCCGGTCGGCACCGACTGGTCAGCAAAGGCGCGGGCTTGCTGCTTGGGGGCGGTCACCGGCAGCATCTCCAGCTGGCACCAGAGCAGCAGGGTATCCCATGTGGCCCTGCCGCCGGCCCTGCGCAGCAGGTCCAAGAGGGCGCGGGCGGCGGGGTCCAGGCCGTCGAGGCTCTGCTTGATCCGCTCCGGACGGGGCAAGGCGGCGGCCAGATGGGTCTGCAGCGCCGGCTTGCTCATGGAGGCGCTCGCCAAGCCGTTGGCGGCGGCGATGCTCTGGAGCGCGGTGGCCAGGTAGCTGCTCAGCAATTGGTCCAAGGAAGGGATCGCGCTCATCGGCCGGTCCTCCGCGGCGCGGCGGTGGGGCGCGGCGGTGGGGCGTCGTGGACCATCGGGCGGTGGCCGGCCCTCTTCAGCGCCGCCAGGACCTCGTCCGCCTGGTCGGGCGCTACCAGCCAATGGGTGGGGGACAGGCGGCAGGCCAAGGCCTTGTCTAGGGCCCCGCCGGCCATGACCTCCTGCGCGGTGGCCTCGTCGGCGAAGGTCAAGAGCGACCAATCAGCGCGCAGCATCCATTGCCCCCAGCTCGCCGACCAGCGCTGAAGGGTAGCGACGGCAGCGGGTGGCAGGGTGAGATGCCGCGCTGCCAAGGCCTGCTGGATGGCTTCGGCGTCGCCACCGGCGCGAAAGGTCGCCTGACTGGCCGTCCGATCCAAGCGGAAGCAGGCGCGGCCATCCTGCACCGACACCAGCGCGCAGCAGAGCCCGAGGCAGGTCAACAGCGGCAGGTGGTCCCAGCGCATGGGCAGGACCACGGTATCGGCCGTGGTCCATTGGGCCTCGGGCGAGGTCACCGCCGCCGTCGCCCGCAGCTCCAACAGGTCGCGTCCCATCGCGCTGAGCCGCAGGGCCTGCGCGACACCGGCCGTATCGCGGGCCAGATCCACGAGGCCCAGGGTATGCAGGGGCACCTCGATCAGGTAGCGCCAGATGGTACCGCCGCCTCGGTGCCAATCGGTCAGCGGCTTGCCCTTCCGATCCGTCATCTGCCAGCCATCGCTGCCGCTGCCACCCATGGCCGATCGCGGCTCTATCTGGCCGGCGAACCGGAGGAAGGCGGTCATGTCCATCCAGCCGCCTTGCGCCGGATCGGCGCGCAGCAGGCGGTTCAGGATGCGGCCCGCGATCTCGCGGCGGCTGCGCACGAAGCCCGCCTGGACTGGATCGGCGCTCCGGTTCCAGGCCCGCAGCAGCTCGACGTCGAAAGCTGCCGCTTTGTCTTCCAGGCGCGTCCATGACCATTCGTCATACATGCCGTAGGGCAGACCTTGCCAGAACTGAAACAACAGCAGGAGCAGGTCCGATTCCTTCAGTCCAATCACGCGGGCCGCGGTGGCGCGGAACAGGTCGCTCTTGGCAGGGAGATCGCGACCGAAGAGCATCGGCAGCTGGATGAAGACCCACAGCAGCAGCTCGGTCGCGCTGGAGCGGCTGAGGCCCAGCGCGGCGTCGAGACGGGTGACCGCTTGGGGGGCGAAGCTGCTCCCGACCGGTGGAACCAGCAGCGGGCGATGCTCGTCCGGGACCGGCACCACCGTCAGCGCGCTACCCGGGTGCCAGCCTTGAGGCGCCGGCCGGCCGGTCTTGTCGAAGGGGTTCTGAATGGTGCAGATCAGGGGATCGGCGGCTGCCTGCTCTACCCAGAAGGCCAGGCTGCGCAGGGGGTCCGGAGCCGGGACGACCGTCAGTTTCCGCAGGTCCGGCGGGGGCGGCAGGAGATCGGTCGCGGCCGGGGTGTCGGTGAACAGGCCGAGAGGGCAGATCAGGTAACCCTGCAGATCGAAGATCAGCCCGTGTCGAAGGGCATCGCGTAGTTGGCGTTCGCCATCGAAGGCTGCGCCGCTTGCACCGGCGGCGGTCCCGATGGTGGCCAGCGCCCGGCGCAGGTAGGCCATGTTCAAGAACTGCAGGGCGCGGATGAGGGCCATCAAGCGACGCTCATCCGCGGTGAGCCTGGCACGGGCCTTGGCCAGGGAGTCCTCGTCCGTGTAATGGGCCAACAGGCCGGCCAGCACATCCTCGCGGCGCTGTCCGGCCAGCTTCCAGCCAAAATAGGTCCCGATCGCCCGCAGCTCGAAGACCCGCAAGCTGTCGAGGGCCTGCGCGATGCGCTGCAGCTGCTCGGTCCCGTCGTCTTCGACCTCCCGCCCGCCCGCCAGGATCTCCGCGGCGGTCAAGGGCGAGGGGTAGTCCTCCGACGACGCATCCGTAGCCTCATCGTCCGGGCCGTAAGCCGCTTCGTCCTCGTCCTCGTCCCAGTCATCCTCATCCCAATCCTCGTCGTCGAACGCATCCGAAGCATGGGGCAGGAGCACCTGGGGGTCCGGAAGGGGATGGCCGCCCCGCGTGCTGATCGTGATGCCCTGGCGCCGCAGGGTTTCCAGCAAGCCCGACAGCAGGCCGCTGCCGGCGGACCCGCCGCTAGGCTGTTTCGAGCGCCTGGCCATGGATCGCCTCCAGCTCCTCCGCGTACACGATATGGTAACGGTAGCCCTGCTCGGTCAGGAAACGCTGCCGGGCGGCGCCGAAGTCCTGGTCCAGGGAATCGCGGCTGACCAGGGAGTAGAAGTGGGCCTGGATGCCTTCGGCCTTGGGCCGCAGGATGCGCCCCAGCCGCTGCGCCTCCTCCTGGCGGGAGCCGAAGGTGCCGCTGACCTGGATGGCCACGTTGGCATCCGGAAGGTCGATGGAGAAGTTGGCCACCTTGGACACCACGAGGCGGTGGATCTCGCCGTCGCGCAGCTGCTGGTACAGGGCTTCTCGCCGGCGCACGGGCGTCTCGCCGGTAATCAGCGGCAGATCGAAGTGGTCGGCGATGGTCTGCAGCTGCGCCATGTACTGGCCGATGATCAGCACGGTGTCCGCCGCATGGCGCTCCAGCAGCCGCTCGATGACCGCCATCTTGTCCGGGTTGGACGCGGCGATCCCGTACTTCAGGCGCTGATCAGCCAGGGCGTAGTCCATCCGCAGCGCTGGGGACATCGCTACTCGCACCTCGGTGCATTCGGCGGTGGCGATCCAGCCCTGGGCCTCCAGATCCTTCCAGGGCACGTCGACCTTCTTGGGTCCGATGAGGCTGAAGACCTCGTCGGCGTGGCCGTCCTCGCGGATGAGGGTGGCGGTCAGACCGAGCCGACGGCGGGCCTGGATGTCGGCGGTGGCGCGGAAGACGGGCGCCGGCAGCAGGTGCACCTCGTCGTAGATGATGAGGCCCCAATCCTGCGCGCCCAATAGGGAGAGATGGGGCATCCCGGCGCCCTTGCGGCGGTAGGTGAGGGTCTGGTAGGTGGCCACGGTCACCGGCCGCACCTGCTTGAGCGCGCCGGTGTACTCGCCGATGCTGGCGGGATCGATGGCGGTCTTGTCGATGATCTCGTGGATCCACTGCCGCACGGCCACGGTGTTGGGGGTGAGGATGAGGGTGTGGGCGTCCACGGCGGCCATGACGGCCAGGCCCACCACGGTCTTGCCGGCACCGCAGGGCAGCACGATGACCCCCGAGCCGCCGCGGGCGCTGCCATCGGCGTGGAAGACGGCCACGGCCTCGCGCTGGTAGTCGCGCAGCACCAGAGGCAGTCCGGCCAGGGTGATGTCGCGCAGGGCGATCTCGAGATGCTCGCCGGGCACATAGCCGGCCAGGTCCTCGACGGGGTAGCCGATCTTGATCAAGGCCTGCTTGAGGTTGCCGCGCTGGCTGGCTTCCACGACGGCGGCAAAGGGCCCCCGCCGCTCGAGCAGCATGCCCTGGAGCTTGGGATGGTGGAGGATCTCGGTCAACAGGGCGTCGTCGTCGGCGCCGAGCAGGAGGCGGTCGGCCTCCTTGGTCAGCTTGATGCGCCCATAGCGCGACATCTGGTCCAGGATCTCGCGGCGCACGTTCTCGGGTAGCTCGTACTTGCCGTATTCGGCCAGCGCGGCGACGATGCCCTGGGCCTGCATGCCGCTGGCGGCCGCGTTCCACAGCGAGAGCGGCGAGATGCGGTAGGTATGCACGTGCTCGGGGCTCTTCTCCAGCTCGGCGAAGCGCGAGAGCTGGTCGCGGGCGGCCTCGTAGCCGGGGCTGGCCAACTCAAGGAGCACGGTATGATCAGATTGGACGATGAGCGGGTTGCTGGCTTGGTACATGGTGGCTTCCGGGGGACCTGGCAGGCGATGGGTGCGGAGTTGGCGTTCCGGCACCAAAGCGGTGATCATAGCAGGGTGATCCGCGACACCATGACCTGAAGGAGTCCGCCCGATGAAGCCTGCGTCCCTCTGCCTTGTCCTCCTCCTGGCGCTCGGCGCTTGCAAGTCCGCGGATCCGACGGCGGCCGTCCCGTCCGGCGCCGGTGCTGGAGCCGGTGCTGGGGACGGCTCCGCCTCGACCGCCGCGCCCGCCGATTCTGGTTCGCTCTCCGATGTGGCGCCCGCAGACAGCGCGGACGCGACGGACGCCATCGCGGCCGCCCTGCAGCGGGTGGTCGACAAGGGCGCCTACCGGGTAACGATGTCCGCCGGAGGCGTCGCCACCCAGGCCGAGATCCAGCTGCCGGACCGTCTGCGCATCGTCATCGGCGACATGGGCCAGGTGGTCATGATCGGCCCGGACACCTACAGCGAGCAGAACGGCCAATGGTCGCGCATCAGCACGGCGGGCAGCCTGGGCAACATCATGGAGCAGCTGGTGCCCGACCTGGAGGCGGTGGTCCAGGACGCCCGCGCCCTGGGCATGGAGACGCTGGACGGCCAGGCCTGCGACGTCTACAGCTACAGCAGCAGCCAGGACCTGGGCAGCGGCAAGGTGCCGGTGACGGTCAAGCTCTGGGTGGCCCGGGACACGGGCCTGCCGCGTCGCCAGACGGTCAGCGGCGAGGAACCGACCATGGCGGCGAGCCTGACCAGCGACTTCAGCTACGACGGGACGGTCAGCATCGAGGCGCCGGCGACCTTCACCGACCTGGGTGCGGGGCCGGGCACCGACGCGGGCGCCGGGCCGGGAGCGGGGGGAACGGCGGCGCCCTGAACGCTGACTGGGAGCTGTCGCCCAGTTGGGCCCGGAGCAACCCCACGGCGGCTGGAGCAAGTACGCTGCGTACTTGATTGCCTGAGCCTTTGCTAACGGGCTCGATTCCCCAGGCTGAGCAGTGCAAGTACGCTGCGTACTTGCTACGGCGTCCAGCGAGAAGCGCATGCCGACAGCAGGCCGGCTGCCAAGGGTTTGCCCTTGAGCCGCTTATCGCTGAGCGCATCGTCCGCTTGCGGTCTACGACGGCCACCTCGTCACATCGAGGTGGTTCATGACACCGTCAATACGACGGATGACAGGCCGAAGCCGTGGCGTCCATGAATCCATGGGCTTCCTTGACGACATCGTAGCCCTTGAACTAGTATTGCCCCATGATCACCACCATTACCGGGAAGAATCAGGTTACCCTGCCTGCCGCCATTGTCCGGGCCCTGGAGCTGTCCGCCGGGACTGAGCTGGATTGGGAGATCGGCCCCAACGGGACTTTGATCGCCACGCCACGCCCGAGCAGGGCGCAACTGGCCGCCGCCTTGATGGGGGCCGGGCGGCGCTATCTCCTGCCAGGCTCGGACCCCATCGCCGACCTCATCGCCGAGCGCGTCGCGGACGAGGATGCAGTGGATTCGCGGTCGTGAGAACTCTCCTTGACAGCTCTGCTCTGTTGGCTTTCTACTTCGGCGAACCCGGTGCCGAGCGTGTGCGCGAAGTCCTTGCCGAGGATCAGGGGCCGGTGAACATCAGCGTACTTACGGCGGCCGAATTCTGGGTCCGTCTGCGCGCTGTCGGCGCTGAGGACCGTTTCGAGCAGGCGTGGTCACAGGTGAGAGAGATGGTATCGGATGTGTTCGACGTGTCGCTTCCCGTCGTCCTCAAAGCCATCGACCTCCGACGGGCGGCGACGTCACGTCTGCCCTACATCGATGCCCTGATCGCCGCGACCGCCGCCCATCACGACGCGGTGCTTATCCACTGTGACTCACATTTCCGATCCATACCCGAAGCGCTGCTCCGCCAGGAGCCATTGCCTTTGCGGTGACATCAGCCGCAGTCCATGGTTGCAGTGAGACTGCCTTCGCCCTCAGGCCTCCAGCACCAGCTCCCCGTCCCGAGCCTCCACCCGCACCGCGTCGCCTTCCTTGAAACGCCCCTCCAGCATCGCCAGGGCCAGGGGGTTCTGCAGCCGGCGCTGCAGCACACGCTTGAGCGGTCGGGCGCCCCAGGCCGGGTCGTAGCCCTCCTCGGCCAGCAACTCGCGGGCCGCGGCGCTGACCTCCAGGCTGATGCCCCGGGCCGCCAACCGTCCCCGCAGCTCGGCCAGCTGCATGTCGATGATGCGCCCGATCTGCGAGCGGTCCAGGCTGCCGAAGACCACCGTCTCGTCGACGCGGTTGAGGAACTCCGGCCGGAAGTGGCGGCGCAGCTCGGCGAGCACCTGGCCCTTGGCCGCCTCCACCCCCAGCTCCTGGATCAGGTTCGCCCCGATGTTGCTCGTCATGATCACCAGGCAGTTCTTGAAGCTTACCACCCGGCCCTGGCTGTCCGTCAGGCGGCCGTCATCCAGTAGCTGCAGGAGCGTGTTGAACACGTCCGGATGCGCCTTCTCGATCTCGTCCAGCAGGATGACCGCGTAGGGCCGGCGGCGGATCGCCTCCGTCAGCTGGCCGCCTTCTTCGTAGCCCACGTAGCCGGGCGGGGCGCCGATCAGCCGGGCCACCGTATGCCGCTCCTGGTACTCCGACATGTCGATGCGCACCATCGCCTGCTCGTCGTCGAAGAGCTGCTCCGCCAGGGCGCGGGCCAGCTCCGTCTTGCCCACGCCCGTAGGCCCCAGAAAGAGGAAGCTGCCGATCGGCCGCTTCGGGTCGCCCAGGCCCGCCCTGGCCCGGCGCACCGCGTCAGCCACCGCCGTCACCGCTTCCTCCTGGCCTACCACGCGCTCGTGCAGGCGGTCTTCCAGGTGCACCAGCTTGGCCAGCTCGCCCTCCATCAGTCGGCTCACCGGCACGCCCGTCCACTTGCTGACCACCTCGGCGATCTCGTCCGGGCCCACCTCTTCTTTTAACAGCATGCTGCCGTCGGCCTGGCCGGCGGCCACCTGCGCCTCCAGCTGCTCCGCCTTGCGCTTCAACTCCAACAGGGTGCCGTACTGCAGGCGGCTGGCCGCTTCGAAGTCGCCCCGCCGCTGGGCATCCTCCACCGCCCGCGTCGTGCGCTCCATCTCCTCCTTGGCCCCGGCCAGGTCGCCGATCAGCTTCCGCTCGCCCTCGATCTGGTCCGACAGCGCCTTCACCTGCCCTTCCAGGTCGGCGATCTCCGCCTCGATCTTCGCCAGCCGCTCCTTGGCCGCCTTGTCCTTCTCGCGGCGCAGGGCCTCGCGCTCGATCTGCTTGCCCAGCATCTGGCGCTTCAGCTCGTCCAGCTCGCGGGGGTCCGAGGTGATCTCCATGCGCAGCCGGCTGGCCGCCTCGTCCAGCAGGTCGATGGCCTTGTCCGGCAGGAAGCGGTCCGCGATGTAGCGGTCCGAGAGCGTGGCCGCCGAGATGACCGCCGCGTCGGTGATGCGCACGCCGTGATGCACCTCGTAGCGCTCCTTGAGCCCGCGCAGGATGGCGATGGTGTCGTCCACCGAGGGCTCGCCCACCAGCACCGGCTGGAAGCGGCGCTCCAGGGCGGCATCCTTCTCGATATGCTTGCGGTACTCGTCCAGGGTCGTGGCGCCGATGGTGTGCAGCTCGCCCCGGGCCAGCATCGGCTTGAGCATGTTGCCGGCGTCCATCGAGCCCTCGGCCTTGCCGGCGCCCACGAGCATGTGCAACTCGTCGATGAAGAGGACGATCTGCCCCTCGGCGCCCTTGATCTCCGCCAACACGGCCTTGAGGCGTTCCTCGAACTCGCCGCGGTATTTAGCCCCCGCGATCAAGGCCCCCAGGTCCAGGCTGACCACCTTCTTGCCCTTGAGCGCCTCCGGCACGTCGCCGCGGGCGATGCGCTGCGCCAGCCCTTCGACGATGGCCGTCTTGCCCACGCCCGGCTCGCCGATGAGCACCGGGTTGTTCTTGGTGCGCCGCGCCAAGATCTGGATGACCCGGCGGATCTCCTCGTCGCGGCCGATGACCGGGTCCAGCTTGCCGGCTTGAGCCTCGGCGCTCAGGTCCCGGCCATACTGGCCCAGGGCGTCATAGGTGCCCTCCGGACGGTCCGAGGTGACGCGGCTGGAGCCGCGCAGTTCCTTGAGCGCCGCGAGGATGCGCGGGCGCGTGACCTGATGCGTGGCCAGGAGGTCCATCGTGGCGCGGTCCGCGTGATCGGTCATGGCCAGCAGCAGGTGCTCGGCGGACACGTACTGATCGCCGAAGGCGGCCAGCTCGTCGTGGGCCGCCACCAGCAGCTCGCGCAGCTCGCGCGACAGGGCCGGCTCAGCGCCGCCGCTCTGCCGCGGCAGGCGGTTGACGAGGGCCGTCAGTTCCACCCCCAGCTGCTGCTGGTCCACGCCCATGCGGCCCAGGATCTGCCCGGCCACATTGCCGGCATCCACCAGCAGGGCTGAAAGCAGGTGCAGGGGCCGGATCTCCGCCTGTCCGCCGGCGGCGGCGCGCCGCTGGGCGACGAGCAGCGCTTCCTGGGTCTTCTGGGTGAAACGGTTGGTGTCCATGGTCTTCCTCCAATGCTGAGTTCGTCGCGCCGGGTTCCGCGCGCCAAGGCAAGCCTAGCCGGAGGGTGGTAGATGGGCGCTAAGGGGGTGGTAGAGGGGTGTTAGCGTTGGCCGCTAGGTTCGGTAGGCTTCCGACTTTCGGGCGTTTCCGAGGACCACGGCCGCCCCCCTCCTAACCTCCCCCCGCTGGGGGGAGGACATTCAGCTCCCTCCCCCCAGCGGGGGGAGGTTGGGAGGGGGGCCAAGCTCAACGTGAACCCCAGGCACTCGCGCCTGCCCCTCACACCTCGACCTTATACGCCAGACTCTGATGCCGGAAGTAGGTGTCGTACAGCTCCGCGTAATGCCCCCCCTGGTCCAGCAGCTGCTGGTGGCTGCCTTCCTCGATGATCCGGCCCTGCCGCAGGACGAGGATGCGGTCGGCGGCCTTGACCGTCGACAGGCGGTGGGCGATGACGATGGCGGTGCGCTCGGCGAAGACCAGGTCCAGCGCTTCCTGGATCTGGGATTCGGTGAAGGGGTCGATGGAGGCGGTGGCCTCGTCCAGGACGAAGATCGCCGGGCCCTGCACCAGCACGCGCATCAGGGCCACCAGCTGCCGCTGGCCCATGGACAGCCGCGCCCCGCGCTCGCCCACGTTGGTGGCCAGACCCTCGGGCAGGGCCGCCAGCCATTCGCCGTCGCCGATGGAGCGCGCCAGATGCTCGATCTCCGCGTCCGTGGCCGCCGGGCGGGCGTAGCGGATGTTGTCCGCCACCGTGCCGCTGAAGAGGAAGGGCACCTGGGGGACGATGCCCAGCTGCCGCCGGTAGGCCGACAGGTCCAGGCCGCGGATGTCGCGGCCGTCAATGGTCAGGCTGCCTTCCTGGAACTCGTAGAAGCGCTCCACCAGGCGGACGATGGAGCTCTTGCCCGAGCCGGTATGGCCCACCAGGGCCACCGTCTCGCCAGGCCGGATGTGCAGGCTGAGGCTGGGCAGCACCAGGTCGCCGGTGGCGTAGCGGAAGGTGACCGCGTCGAAGCGGATGTCGCCCTCGATCCGGTCCACGGCCGCCGAGCCGGTCTGCGTCACCGCCGACTGGGCGTCGATCAGGCCGAAGATGCGCTCCACGGCGGCCAGGCCGGCCTGGAACTGGCTCCAGAAGGCCGACAGGTTCATCAGCGGGAACCAGAACAGGTCGATGCTCTGGATGAAGAGGAACCAGGCGCCCACCGCGATGGCACCCTCCGCCACGCGGATGGAGCCCCGCTCAAGCAGGATGGCGATGCCGAAGCCCACCAGGAAGTTGAGCAGCGGGAAGACGGTGGCCAGGACGAAGCCGCGCCGCAGGTTGATGCCGTAGGCCGCCTCGTTGACCTCCGCGAAGGTCTGGTAGATGGTCTCCTCGCGCCGGAAGTTCTTGGCGATGGAGATGCCGGCCACCGTCTCGAAGATGGTGGCGTTGACATCCGCCGTGGCGCGGAAGCCTTGGCGCGTCGCCCGCCGGGCCAAGGCGCGGAAGGACAGCGCCAGCAGGAAGACCACCGGCGCCCACATGATGAGCAGCAGGGTCATGGAGGGGGAGATGCGCCAGAGCACCACCACCAGCAGCAGCACCTGGGCCACCTGCCCCACCAGGTCCGCCACCAGGGTAACCGTCTGGCCCAGCTCCTGCGTATCGGTGGTGATGCGGCTGACGATGCGCCCGGAGGCGTAGGTGTCGTAGAAGCTCAGGTCATGGCCGACCGTGGCCTTGAAGGCATCCTGTCGTAGGGCCAACACCACCTGGCCGATGGCGCGGCTGGTCTCACGCCGCCGCAGGTAGTTGAGGGCGTAGACGGCCAGCCCGGCCACCGTCACCGCCAGGGCCAGGAACCACACCGTCGGGTCGTCGGTCCACGGCGCCAGGGCGCTGATCCCGGCTTCGATCAGCCGGTCCAGCTCGGCGACGCGGATGCCCTCGCGCAGCCCCGTTCCCAGGCGCGCCGCGCCCTGGCTGATCAGGAAGGGCACCGCCGCCTGGATCACCGAGACCAGCAAGACCACCAGCACGATCAGTGACATGCGCGCGCCCTGGGCGCGGAAGTAGCGGGCCACCCGCCGGAGGAGCGCCACGTCGCCGTATTCGCGGTCGTAGCTTTCGGAGTCCAGGCCTTGGAAGAACATGAGTGGATCTGCCGTGGGGGGGCTGGAGGCGTCGTACACGCCTTGCCAGTACAGGAAGCTGGAAACCTTGCGTCTGCCGTCGGTGTGACCTTAGGGCCGAAGGGCGAGGGCGGCAAATCCAGGACAGGTGCCGGCGGGATTCCGTCCACAAGGAAAGGGGGCGGCGCTCATGGCGCCGCCCCCTTTGGATTCCAGCCTGATCCGGCCGCGATCGGTTCAGACCATCCGTTCGATGGCGATGGCCGTGCTGCCGCCCATGCCGTGGCAGAGGGTGGCGATGCCCGTGGTCTTGTCCTGCGCCTGCAGGGCGTGTAGCAGGGTGACGATGATGCGCGCCCCGGAGGCCCCGATGGGATGCCCCAGGGCCACCGCGCCGCCGTGCACGTTGAGCTTGTCCTGCGGCACGCCCATCAGGCGCTCGAAGAGCACCGAGTTGATGCTGAAGGCCTCGTTGTTCTCGTAGAGATCGATGTCCGAAGCCTGCATGCCCAGACGGCCCAGCAGCTTCTGCACTCCCGGCGCCGGGGCCTCGGCGAAGCGCCAGCCCGGTCCGGCGGACCAGGTGCCCGCCAGCAGGCGCGCCAGGGGCTTCCAGCCATGAGCCTTGACCGCGTCGCCCGAGGCGATGACCAGGGCGGCCGCGCCGTCCGTGATCTGGCTGGCGTTGCCCGCGGTCAGCACGCCGTCCTTGCTGAAGGCCGGTGCCAGGCGGGCCAGGCTCTCCATCGTCGTGTCGGCGCGGATGCCCTCGTCGCGGTCCACCACCGTATCGCCTTTGCGGCCCTTGATGGTGATGGGGGCGATCTCCTTCAGGAGATCGCCGTTCTCCGTGGCCGCCGCAGCCCGGCGGTGGGATTCGCAGGCCACGCGGTCCAACTCCTCCCGGGTGATGCCGTATTCCTTGGCCAGGCGCTCGGTCTGGTCGCCCATGCCCTCGCCGGTGGAAGGATCGGTGAGCCCGTCATGCACCAGCATGTCGCGCAGCGGAGCGCCGGCCGAGCCGAAGACCAGCTTGTAGCCCCAGCGCGCCCGGCTGTCGAGGAAGTAGCCGGCCTGGCTCATGGATTCCGTGCCGCCGGCCAGGAAGATGTCGCCCACTCCGCCGCGGATGTGGGTGGCGGCGTTCATCACCGCCACCATGCCCGATGAGCAGACCATGTTCACGTGGTAGCCGTCCACGTTGTCGGGGATGGCGGCCTTGAACGCCGCTTGACGGGCCACGTGCTGGCCCAGGCCGCCGGAGATCACGTTGCCGAAGATGTAGCCCTCCAGCTCGGCGCCGGTCAGGCCGGCCTTGTCCAGGGCGGCGCGCATGGCATGCCCGCCCAGGTCCACCGCCGACAGGTCCTTCAAAGCGCCCCCGAAGCGTCCCAGGGGCGTTCGCACGGCCGATACGATGTAGGCGTCTCGAAAGCTCTGGCTCACGTTCGTCCTTCTCCTTCGCGCGTGGCGGTCCGGCCGATGGCGCGCGCAGGCCGCGCGCGGGTGGCGGGTGCGGCCGCTCGCGCCGAGGCGCCGAGCGGCCGCGATCCGGCTACATGCGGTGCCCGCCGTTGACGTTGACCACGCAGCCGGTGATGAAGGCGCTGGCCACGGGCGAGAGCAGGGTGGCCACCGGCCAGGCGATCTCGATGGCCTTGCCGAAGCGCTGCATCGGGATCTGGGCGGTGAGGCTGTCGCGGACCGGCGGCGGGATCTTGTCCGTCATGTCCGAGTCCACGAAGCCCGGGGCGATGACGTTGACGCGGATGTTGCGCCGCGCCCCCTCGTAGGCCAGCGAGCGGGCCATGCCGATCAGCCCGGCCTTGGTCACCGAGTAGTTGGTCTGCCCCAGGCCGCCCTGCTCCCCGATGATGGAGCTGATGAAGACGATGGCGCCCTCGCCGCGCTCCCGCATGGCCGGGAAGATGGGGCGGATGGTGTTGTAGGCCCCGGTCAGGTTGACGGCGATGGTCGAGTCCCAGTCGCGGTGGGTCATCTTGTGGAACATGGCGTCACGGGTGATGCCGGCGTTGATGACCACACCGTAGATGGGGCCCAGCTCCTTCTCCACCCGTTCGGCCGCCATCTCCATCTCGCCGGGGTAGGTCACATCGGCGAAGATGGCCAGGGAGCCGTGGTCCGAGGGACGGTCGCTGCGGTCCGTATAGGCCACCTTCGCGCCCAGAGCCTCCAGCAGCAGCACCATCTGCTTGCCGATGCCGCGGTTGCCGCCGGTGACGAGGATGACCTTGCCCTCAAGGCCGAGCGAGATGCTGGGCGAGGCGATGATGCGGTTTTCGGCGTCAGGCTGGGTGCCGGTGCCGTTGGGGGGCGTGACGGCGGGGGTGGCGACGGCCGGGGCCGTCGCGGTCTTCTCAGCTGCGCTCATTGAGCCACTCCGTGATGCGTTTGGGCAGGGTCGCCTGAACCTTGCCGCTGACGTACATGCCGATATGTCCGGTGGGATAGCCCTGCTCCTGGTAGTCCGTCGTGCCCACGTGCTGGCGCAGGGCCAGGGATGAGGACGGGGGCACCAGGTGATCGAGCTCCGCATAGATGTTGAGCACCGGCATGGTGACCTGCCCCAGGTCCACCCGCCGGCCGCCGATCTCCAGCTCGCCCTTGACCAGCTTGTTCTGCTGGTAGCAGTCCTTCAGGAACTGCCGCCAGGTCTCGCCGGCCTGGTCGGGGCTGTCGAAGATCCACTTCTCCATGCGCAGGAAGTTCAACAGCTTGTCCGGGTTGCCGGCCAGGTCCATCAGGCCGGCGTACTTGGCCACGTTCAGCTGCAGCGGCTTGAGCAGGACGAAGCCGAAGTTCATGAAGTCGCCGGGGATGTTGCCCATGCCGTCAACCATGGCGTCGATGTCCATGTGCCGCGCCCAGCTGCCCAGGAGGCCGCAGTCGGCGCCCTGATCGGCGTGGAAGTCCACCGGGGCCACCATGGTGATGAGGTTGCGCACCTTGTCGGGGTGCAGGGCCGCGTAGCAGAGGCTGAAGGCGCCGCCCTGGCAGATGCCCAACAGGTTGATGGCCGCCTGGCCGCTGCGGGCCTTGATGACCTCCACGCAGTCGTCCATGTAGCCGTTGATGTGGTCGTCCATGGTCAACCAGCGATCGCCGCGCGTGGGGTAGCCCCAGTCGATGAGGTAGACGTCCAGGCCCAGCTTGAGCAGGTTCTGCACCAGGGAGCGGCCGTCCTCCAGGTCCACCATGTCCGGGCGGTTGACCAGGGCGTAGGTGATCATGAGCGGCACCGGATGGGGATGCGCCACCACCGGGCTGTAGCGGTACAGCTTCATCTTGCCGTCCTGGTAGACCACTTCGCGCGCCGAGCAGCCCACCTGGATGTCGTCGCGGTCCAGGCGCGACAGGGCATGCACGCCGCGCAGGGTCTGCTGGCTGAGCTCGGCCAGTTCGTGCAGCAGGGCCTGAGGTTCGATCTGGATGAAGGGGGGCATCATGCCTGCTTCTCCTTTGCTGCGGGGCGCTTGCCGCCGGTGGTGGCCTTGGCCGTCGCTGGGCGCGCTGCCGCTGGGGCTGGAATCGCGGTCGCCTTGGCGGTCACGGTCGCCGCGGTCGCGGTCGCTGCCGCTGCGGGCCCGGATCCGGATCCGGATCCGGCCTCGCCGCGCAGGGCGACCATCTCCCGGCGCAGGCCCCTCAGCTCCCGGCGCAGACGATGGATCTCCTGGAAGGCCTCGTCCATCTCGGTGCGGGTGGCGATGTCCGTGTTGCGCAGGGAAGCCTCGACGATGGCCCGTTCGGCCTGGCGGTAGCCCATGGCCTTCTTGACCATGGTCGCCTGGCTGGCGGCGTAGCGATCGGAGCGGAAGCCGGCCTCGAAGACCTCGTCGGCGGCCTGGGTCCACACCGCCGACAGCTCGCGCAGGGTCTTCACCGGTTGGCCGGCCTTGCCGCGCTCGGTCAACTGCTGCGCCACGGCGGCCATGGCTTCGGCGCTCAGCTCGCCGAGGACGCCCTGATACTCGGCCACCGCCCGGCGGTAGTCCATCCAGGCGTCGAAGCCCAGGATGAGGCGCTCCTGCCCCTCGCGTCCGAAGCCCAGGCTGGGGCTCTCCAGCAGCCGCCCGCCGGTATGCTCCCAGGCATCCCAGGCCAGACGGCTCAGATCGGCGAGTTCGGAGCGGTCGCCGGACAGCGCGCCGCCCAGGTGATCCGGCGCCTGACGCCAGGCCTTGACCCAGGGGCCGGTCGTGTCCTGCAGCATGGCCAGCCAGGTCTGCCAGAGCGTGGACAGATCCTCGCCCGCGCCGGCCAGCTCCTTGGGGCTGCCGAGCCCGCGCTGCAACTGCTCGGCCCAGCGGGCGGCCATGGCCGCCGGATCCTGTCCGGCGCCCGCCTGGGCGGCGATGGACTGCCAGGCGCCGGTCAGCTCTTCGGTCAGGCGCAGGAGGCCGGACTGGCTGCGGGACATCTGGGCCGCTACCTGGCGCAGCATGGGATCGCCGCCGGCGCCCCAGGCAGAGAGGGTCTGCTCGGAGAGCGCGCGCCATTGGCGGCTCATGGCCTCCAGGGCCTGCATGCCGCCGGCAGCCGCGCTTTGGGCGGCTGCGCCCGGTCCATTGCCCGGTCCACTGCCGGGCATGCCGCGCATGCCGGCCGTCGCCAGGTCAGCCCAGTTCTGCCACATCAGGCGCGCGGCGTCGCCGAAGGCCTGCTCGCTCGAGGCGCCGCCGGCGTCAGCTGTGGCGCCGTTCATGAGCGCATCCAGGTCTTGAGCCAGGCGTTCTGGGCCTCGCTCATCTGGCGGGCCATGTCCTGCCAGGCGCGCATGCTGTCCGCGCCGGTCCCGGTGCCCGTCCAACCGGCCTTGCCGGGATCCATGGCGCGGGTCATCTCGAACCACTTGGTCCAGAGCTGCCGGCTGCTGGTCAGCCAGGCGTTCTGCATGGCCTGGCCCTGCGCGGCCCAGGCCTCGTTCTCCGGGCCCTCGGGGGCCTGGCTGGCCCAACGCGCCGCCCATTCGGCCTGGGCGTCCAGTTGGGAGTCCACCACGGCCTTCCAGGCATCCAGGGACTGCTGCCAGGCCGAGGGGGCGGCCGCGCCGGCGATGCCGGCGTTGAAGGTGCTGAGCAGCTGGTTCTGCATGTCCACCCAGCTCTTCGTCATGTCTTCCAGGGATGAATTCCAGTCCATGGGAGCCGCCCTCCGCGCGGCGCGCAATTCTACTCGGGAAACGCAAACGAGGGCGACCGGACGGTCGCCCTCGCGTTCGAGACAGTGTCGGCGTCTACGCCAGGCTCAGCGGGCGCGGGCGCGGGTCGTGCCGTTGGCGCGGGCGCCGACTTCCTCGACCGTGGCCATGGTGGCCTCGGTGGCCTGGTTCAGCATGTCGGCGACCTGGCTGCCGGCGGCCTGGGCCTGCTTCTGGAGGCCGCGACCGGTCTCCAGAAGGTTGGCGCTCATCTTGTTGACAAGCTCCATCTGGCTCTGGCCCTGGCCCTGCAGCGCCTGGCTCCACTGGCCCATGAGGGCCTGCTCCTGGGTGAAGGCGGTCTGGCCGCGCTCCATCGCCTGGCCCAGCAAGGTGCCGTACTGCTCGCGCAGGCCCAGGGCCAGCTCGAGGTTGGTCTTGCTGGCCTGCAGCAGGGTCTCGGACCACAGCTTCATGCCGCCCTGCCAGGCCTCGCGGCCCGCCTGCAGGCTCTCGCCGAATGCCTTGAGGTCAAAGGTGGGGTTCATGGGGTTCATTGCAGTTCTCCTTGATGGGCAGGTCGGATGTGGCGACCGGCTGCTATGGGTTCAAACGGTGGTTCAGGTGAGACGGTGGTTCAACGTGAGGCTTACGTTCATCGACTGCCGTTCAATCAGGTTCGACGGTGCAGAGGATACCGCGGGGCAGTTACGGGGCAGTTACAGGCGGAGGGCCGCGGGGCAACAACAGGGCACTGGACGTTGCAGCGTCGTGGCATCCGGTCTATGCTGCCGGGGCCGCAATCGGTGGGGTCCGCGGCGCAGGCCGCAGGGAAGGTAAAAGCGCCGCATGGAGCACAACCGCATCGCCCGTCATCTCCTGCCAGGCTCCGTTGCGGGCCTGCTGGTCGGCGCCCTGCTCATCCTGGGGCGGGGCGCCGCGTTGCCCGCGGTCGCCCAGACGCCGGCGTCCTGGCGCCATGTCTACCTGCCGTCGGCCATGAACCGGACGTCCGGCTTCTTCGAGCCCGAGGCACCGCTGTCGGCGACGCCCACGCTGGAGCGCACCCCCAGCGCGACGGCCCCGCCGCCGACGGCAACGCCTGCGGTGCAGACCACCACGCCGACCGTCACTGCGACCGCCACGCCGTCCCCGACCTCCGAGCTGCGGGTGGACGGCCCGCGGGTGACCACGGCGCATTACGATCTGTGGGTGGAGGGATTGGACGGAGCGGAGGTCGGCCGCTTGCTCGAGGCCGCCTACCCGAAGTGGGCGGCCTTCTTTGGATCGCGGCCTGACGGGCGTCTGCCGGCCAAGATCTATGCCGACGCGAACGCCATGAAGGCCGGCATGGCCGCGGACGGGCTCACCTACGGCGGTGGTGGTGGCTACTACCATCCTGGTAACCGCACGTTCTATGCCTTCGTCCAGCCCTCGGCCTTCTTCACCCGTATGCTGATCCTGCACGAGGGCACGCATCAGTTCCATTACCTGGCCGCTACGGAAAACCGCGGTTACGCGGGCTTCTGGTTCGGCGAAGGCCTGGCGGAGCATTTCGGGATGCATCGCTGGGACGGCGCGAGCCTGGCGATGGGCGTGATCCCGGCCATCTCTCTGGAGGATTACCCCGCCCAGGCCTTGGCGGAGTTCGATGCCAAGGGCCAGGACCTCGCCGCCTTGGTGGCCGACCAGGGCGGCTTCACGCGGCCCAGCGGCTGGGGTGTGGTCAGCTGGCTGATCGACGAACGTGCGGTGGGCGCGGCGGCGCTCTTCGCCCGGCTGAACGGGCGCGAGGATCCGAGCCGGGCTTGGACGGAGGTCTTCGGCGCGATCACCGCGGCGGACGCGGCGGCCTATCGGGCCTGGTTGCTGGGCCACCAGCAGCCCTGGCGCGAGGTCTGGCGCGCCTTCGAACAGCGCGGCGACGCGCTGGTGGGCAGCTCGGGTGTCAACGCCCTGGCGGTGCGCAAGGTGGTGACGGACAGCTTTGCGGTCAGTCTGGAACCGCTGAGCGGCGCGCTGCGTGCGGGCCTGGTGCTGGGCTTCACTGACGCCCAGCACTTCGTGGTGGTCCAGTTGTTGGAGAGCCGCGACGTGTGGGCCTTCCGCATGACCCCGGGCGGCTGGCAATGGATCACCGGCGGCCGGGCCGCGGACCGGGTGGGGGATCGCGATCAGATGTCCGCCCGCCGCGCGGCGGGCGGCGGTTGGACGGCGGCCATCAACGGGGTGGATGTGCTGACGGTGCCGGACGAGGGTCTTTTGGGCTTGAACGTGGACGGGTGTGCGGTGGCGTTTCGCTGGCCTTGACGGCCGGCGCGGGGTGTCATCGCGGTCATCCCGCGCAGGGCCATGGCCCGGACGGTTTCAACTGCCGAGGACGCCGGTGGAACGCCGGGTTCCGGTTGGATGCGATGGCTCCGGTCCTCAGCCCTGGTCCTCAGATCTGGTCCTCAGCCCCCGGTCCGATCTTCCAGAGCCCGCATTCGCTCCGTCAACACCGTCAGCTGGTCGTGGATTCCGCGGAGCAGATCCAGCACCTCCTGGGCCGCCGCGCCGGCTTCCGGGGCGGCTGAATCCGCGTCTTCCGCGTTCGCCCCGCCGGCTGTTCGCGCCGCGCCGCCGGGCCAGAAAGGCCACCAAGGCAAGGCCCGCTCCATCTGCTGCCCCACCTGACGGCGCATGGCCTGCGTGCCGTCCATGGCCGTGCGGATGGCGCCCAGCCAGACGTCGCGGTAGCCCTCGGTCACCTTTTCCCAGACCTGGTAGCTTTCGGAGAGCGCCTGGGCCTGGCCCTGGGCATCGTCCTGGGCCACGGATTCAAGGGTCAGCTGGGCCAGCTGGCGCTGCATGAATGCGACGGCGTCGCTGAAGTCCGTGAAGCGGGTCTCGGCGTCGCCCTGGACATGCCGGATATGCCCGCGCCAGCGGACGCGCGGTTGGCCGCCCGCCTCGCGCCACAGGTCCTGGCTGAAACGCAGGACGAAGGAGGCCACGTCGGCCGGGGGCTTGTCGGGAGTGGGGCTGTCGCTGTGGCTCGGTTCGTTCATGGTTCGGCTCCGGAGGGGTTCGAGAATCGTCGGGGGCTGATCGGGCCGGCGATGGTGGATCGGATCGAGCGGCGTGCCGCCGACCCGGGATGGTCAGCTGGCCAGGATGCGGTCATGGACGGCGCGCGTGGCCGGCAGGGGATCCAGGCCGATCTCCCGGCGCATCACGGCCAGGCAGCGCTCCCAGCTGCGCAAGGCCAGCGGCCGGTTGCCGCTGGCCAGGTGGGCCTCCATCTGGATGCGCCAGGCTGCCTCCCAGACAGGGTCGATCTCCAAGACCCGCTGCGTCAGGTGCAGGCTCTCCAAGGGGTTGCGATCGACAAGCAGGCCGGCCAGCCGGGTCATGGTTCCCAGGGCCAGGGCCTGCAGGCGCTCGGTCTCGCCGGAGGCCCAGTCTTCGTAGCGGCGCTCCGGCAGAAAGTCGCCGGCATAGAGGAGCGCCGCCTCCCGCAGCAGGATGATCGCGCCGTCGATGTCGGTCGACAGGCAGGCGTTGGCCGCCGCCACCGCGCCCTCCAGCGCCGCCGCGTCCACCCAGGCCAGGTCCATGTCCAGGCCGTAGAGCATGCCGCTGCGGCGGATGAAGCGCCCCTCGGCGCGCGCGGGGCGGTCCGGTTCCAGGGCCTTGAGCGCGGCGTTCAGGGCCACCTTGAAGTCCCGGTCCGCCGCCTCAGGGTCCGCGTCCGGCCACAGGCGGTCGACGATCTGCAGCTTGTCCAGCTGCCGTCGCCGCTGGATCAGCAGGAACTGGAACAGCTGCAGCGCCTTGTCCCGCTCCCAGGCCCCCGCATCGACCACCCGCCCGTCCCGCCATACGCGGAAGGCGCCCAGGGTCTGCACGCAGAGCGGCGCCTCAGACGGTGGTTCGGCCGCGGTCGCGGCCAGATGCGGGAGCGGCGCGGGAGCGGGCATGGCGGCGATTATAGCCGCCACAGCAAGATGCCGCGGGCAGTGATCTGCCCGCGGCATTCTCGCTGGATGCTGGTGATCTGGATCGGTCTCAGTTCGTGAACGGCCCGAAGTACACCTGGTAGGCTGAAGTGCCCGACTGCCCCGGCGAGCCCATCATCAGGTCGTCCTGCCCGTCGCCGTTGAAGTCGCCGATCAGCCACAGGTCCAGCGACGGGTCCTGCCAGATGGCATCCGGCTCGTCCTCGGCCAGGTTGAGGATGTTCTTGGTCGTCCGGGCGCCGGCGTAGATCTTCACCGGCTCGGTCAGCACCTCAAGGCCACCGCCGGTGATCGCACCGGGCAAGGCGGCATCGGTCTGCCCGCCGCCCAGCACGATGGGGGCCGGGACCGGACGATCCGCGGCCGCTTCCTGCGCGTGGCTGCGCTGGGTGAGGATGAGGTCGGGCACCTTGTCGCCGGTGATGTCCGTCACCCGCCAGCTGCCGGACAGGCTGGTGCCGCCGAAACCGGCCTGCAGGTAGACGCGGTCCGAATGGTTGGCCTTCACCCGCGCAGGCAGGTTGCGCCCGCCCAGCCAGATATGGGTCTTGTCGCTGAAGCCGAAGCCCAGGTCGGCGACGCCGTCCTGGTTGACGTCCTGGATGAAGAAGGCCGAGGGCCGGTCGAACAGCGACTTGGGCGCCGGCGAGAAGGCCACGTAGCCACGCGGCGGATCCTCGGGCCGACCGGGGGGCCGACCGGGATCGGGCCGACCCGGCGCCGCCGTCGGCTCCGGACCGGGCGGCAGGACGTTGGGCCGGCCCTGCACGGCGCCGTCGATGGTCAGGCTGGCCGGCCAGTCGCGGCGGCCGGTGACCAGGCCCAGCATGTCGGGCACGCCGCCGCCGGGGCAGCGCCGGAGGATGATGTCGGTCTGGCCGTCGGCGGTGACCTCACCGGTGCCCAGGAGGCTGGAGGTGGTGCAGGCGCCCAGGCCCTCGATGCGGACGTCCTCGTCGCCCGGGCTCAAGACCAGTCCTGAGCTGGACCGACTGGCCAGATCCGGCGCGTCCAGAAACACCAGGACGTGGCTGGGGCTCTCCGCCGACAGATCCAGCTGCAGCCGCAGCGAATTCCGCAGAAGATCGGTGGACAAGGTCGCCGGATCCACCGCCAGCAGCAGGTCCGGCTTGCTGTCGCCGTTGACGTCCGCCATCCGCGGGCTCAGCCGGGAGCGCAGGGCCACCGGGCTGCCGGCCGTGGCATTCCTGAGGGCGGGCGACAGCGGCAGTTCACGCGTCAGGCGGTAGTTGCCGCGGCTGGCGGCACCCATGAAGAAGTCACCGTTAAACGAGGGACCGCCGGCCAGCACGGCCACCCGCTGGACCTCCGTCCCGTCGACGCGCTCGGCTTCGGCCAGGATCAGGTCGTCGATGCCGTCGCCGTCGAAATCGTCAACGGCAATGCTCGGTAGTTCGCTGCCCGAACTCAGGGTGACCGACGCATCGGCCTTCTGCGTGCTGTCACCGATGACCGCGAAGGGCCCAAACAGGATGTCCAGGTTGCGGCCGAACCCGCTTGCGCTGCGCGAGGCGGTCCGGCCGGTGCGCATGAAGACGGCGTCGGTCTTGCCGTCGCCGTTGAGGTCGCCGGTGGCGATGGGGGCGCATTTGGAGCCGACGGCGTTCTCAGCGCAGTAGTTGGCGACGCGGTCCGGATCCTTCTGCACCCGCTGGACCTTGGCGGTGGCGGGCCTGGCGGCGGCCAAGGTGCCGACTGCCAGCAATGACAAGAGCAAAGCGCGACGTTTCATGGTCTTTCTCCTGTTTGGGAGCGGTGTCCCTGTGATCCTCTGGTCGGCGCGACCAGGCACAACACATCGCTCGCGCGGCGGAATCCTTGATCAGACGAACCCAGCATAGCACATTCTCGCGGTTGGGAAAAGGTCTTAGCGCGTGTCGCTGCACCGGAGGCCCGAACCTTCGGCGGGCGTCAGGGAGCGCCGACGTCGGGACGATTCGCCGCGAGCAGCGGCAGCCACGCGATGTCTGCCACCGGTGGCCGCGTGGCGGTGGCCGTCGGGCTGAGGGTGGGGCTGGCCAAGGTGGCCAGGAGGGTGGCGGTGGCATCCGGTGTGGGTGGCGGCGGGGACCAGGGCTCCTGTGGGGCCGGCCCGGGCGGATGGCTGGCGACCGCGGCTGGATCGGTTCCCGCGGCCACCTCGTCGCCGTTGCGAAAGCCGTCCTGGTCGCGGTCCAGGGCGGCGCGCGGGCCGTCGCCCGGCGGCACGCAGGTGAAGGTGATCTCCCCGGCGGGCCGCGCGGCCAACATCAGCAGGTCATCGTGGCCTAGGGGGCCCTCCGCGCTCCGGTCGCCGTGCCAGAGGTTCTCCCAGAGCAGCCAGCCTCGCTCCCGGCCGCTGTCCAGGGTGCGGGCGATCAGGTCGCAGTCACCGGCTGCCGCGCGGGTTTCCAGAACCTGCAGGTGGGTGGCCTGGGCCGCGGTCGGCGCTGTGGCAAGGGTCAGCTGCTGGCCCACGGCCGGCGCCATCCCGGTGTCGAAAGCCAGGACGTAGGCGGCTACCTGGGCGCGCCCCAGAGCCTTTTGCTCCTCCGACGCGCCGGGGAAGGAGAAGACATCGGTCTGCAGGAAATGGTCGATGGTGTCCATGCTGCCGTCATGGGCCAGACCGAAGCCGGCGATCTGGTCGCCGGCCAGGTTGAAGCGACCCAGCTTGTCGTAGACGTTGCGCAGATGAGGGGCCTTGAAGTCCTGCGACGTGCGCACCCCCTCGAAGTTCACCTTGCCGTTGGTACCCAGGGGCAGGGTGTGGCAACCCTCGCAGTTGGTGATGCCGCTGTCGATCAAGGCCTCTCCGGTGAACAATTTGCGGCCGGCCTCTTGTTCAGCGGTCAGGCTGCGGTCCAGGTTCTGGTAGGGATTGGGCGGATAGTGGATGGTGGCCAGGAAGCCGAAGAAAGCGCGCATCTCGGCCTCGCTGGGCTCGGCGGCCAGGCCGTTGAGCCCCACGAAGGCCGGTCCGAACTTCAGGAAGCTCTCGGCCTCGTCGGTGGCCTGGTCGCCGTCACCGTGGCGGTCGCCCCGCCAATGCATGACCCCGGCGCCGGCCATGCCGCGGAAGCTCTGGGTCACCATCGGACCCTTCATGGGATGGAACTTGAAGTCGCGCGGCTTCAGGCGGAAATCGTCATGGGTCATGCTGAAGGGGATGCTGTCCAGGTCGCCGCCGGGATCGCCCAGATCCCAGCCCATCATGTCCGTGTCGGCGAAGACATGGCAGCTGCCGCAGGGGGTGTCGCCATGACCGCTGGTCCGCGCGGCGTCGTAGAGCAGGGGGCGGCCCGCGTGCACCTCCGGCGGTGTGGGGTCATGCCGCAGGGGCAAGGTGCTGAGCGTGCTGCCGGTTCGGCCGTCCGCCGCCAGGTCCACGACGCTGATGCTGGCGTCCAGGTGGTTGAGCACGTACAGGCGGGCGCCGTCGGGGCTGAGGGCCAGCCCGGCGGGCCCGAAGCCCACCGCGATGCGCCCGATCACCTGGCCCAGGCGGTCCAGCACGCCGACCTGGGCGGATTGAAAGGCGGCCACGTAGGCTCGCTGGCCGTCGGCATTGAAGACCAGCTCCAAGGGCTGGGCCAGGCTGAGCGCCCGCTCCGCCGCTGTGCCCGGAGCGCGGGCGCGATCGACGTGGGCGTTGAGGTCCACCGCCAGGAAGCTGCCGCCCACCAGTCGACTGATGCGCTGCACATAGGCCCGCCCCTTGAGCCGCGGCTCGAAGCGGATACCGTTGAGGGCCTCACTGTGGGTCACCCAGACTTCGCCGCTGCCGGGTTGCACCGCCAGGTTGAAGAGGAGCGTGCCCGCGGCGGTGAAGGCATCGGCGACCGCCGGCCGCGGCCCGCGAGCGTCGATGCGAAAGACGTCCTTGTCTGGCAGGGTGAACGGCACCGCTTTGGCGCGGTCTGTGCCGCCGGCGTCCGCCCAGCGCCGCCCCGACTGCCTGACGATGAGGCCCGTCGGCGGCGGTGTGGCCGCCACCTTGACCGGCATCCCCGGATCGGGCATGCCGCCGGTCGTCTGCGCGGCCGTTTCGTCGATGCTCGCCGAGCCGTTGCCCGACTGGAAGATGGCGGCATAGACGGACCGGCCGTCCGGGCTCACCGCCAGGGCGCGCGGCTTGCGGCCGAATAGGCGCAGGCTCTCCGGCGGGCGCGCCGGATCGTCCGTCCGCCACACCTGCACCTGGGCCTGCCCCAGGCCGGGCTTCAACGGCTCCCCACGGTAGGCGCTGGCCACGAAGACCATGTCGCGCTGCGGCCCACCTACCACGATGTCGCGCGGCTCGTCGCCGGTGGCGAGGGTGCGGGTCACGCGGGCCTGGAGCGGATCCGCCACATCGACGATGGATACGGTATCGGAGAGGTGGTTGACCACCCAGGCCTCCGAGCCCGTCAAGGCCACGGCCACCGGGCGCAGGCCCACGGCCACTTCGCCCATTCGGCGCAGGCCGCCGGGTTCCACGGCGAAGATCTCCAGCCGGTCGTCGGCGGTGTTGACCGCATAGAGCCGGTTGCCGTCCGGGGACAGCGCCAACGGGCGCACGGGCTCGGTCTCGAAGTTGGTGTAGCCGGCGGAGCGGGGCTGGGGATCCTGGGCGCGGCCGGAGCGGGGCCAGATGAGCGGCGCGGCCAGGAGCAGGATGATCAGGACCGGGGCCAGACGCATGAGGACGCCCCGCGGCACGAGGGCCGGCGGTCGCCAAAGCCGTGGTTGTCGGGTAGTTCGCATCCTCATGTCCTTACCTCCCGATCATGCCGATGTCGGTGCGCGCAATTGCCCTGGAGTATACGGCGGAGGCACGGCACCTGTCCACACACTTTCCAATTTGCGTGGCGCGGTCGGTCGGTCTATGATCAAGTTTCGTGTTCATCATCAGCCGTACTGTGACATCATCCTTAATCATCGCCTCCAGAGCCTGGAGCGATCATCCCGCATCGTTGACCGCGGCGCCACTGCACCGGCCGCCGCTCGCCTGAGGAGAAGGATCCCTTGGCCAATATCAAGTCCGCCGAGAAGCGCGCCCGCCAGACCATCGTGCGGCATGCCCGCAACCGCTGGTACCGCAGCCGCTACCGCACCTTCGTGAAGCGCGCCCGGCATTACATCGCCGAGGGCGACCAGGAAAACGCCCCCGACGCCATCCGCCGCGCCGCGCAGGCCTTGGACCGCGCGGCCCAGCGCAACGTGATCCACCGCAACAAGGCCTCGCGGCTCAAGAGCCGGATCATGGTGGCTTTCAACAAGATGAAGCTGAAGGTTGCCGCCTGATCCGGAACGGAACAGGCCCGGTCTCACCTTCGCCCGCTGCGCCCTCTCCGTTCGGAGAGGGCGTTTTGCTTGCTCCCTGAGCCGGCTCCGTCTTGCCGCCCTGCGGTGGCGGGCCTAGAATCCCCACCTCCACATTGTTTGCGATTCGATCCTCATCCCTGCTGGTCGCCGCGCCCAGATGCGCCCCCCAGGGATGCGAGGCCTCGCCCCGCCAGGGCGTCCGGCCGGGCAGACCTGATTGGGATTTGAGCGGCTCATGCTGAACCCCCGCCTGCTTTCGGTGGTGCGCAAGGAGTTCATCCAGATCGTCCGCGACCCGCGGACCCTGGCCCTCACCTTCGCCATGCCTATCATCCAGCTATTCCTGCTGGGCTTCGCGGCTACCAGCGATGTGCGCCAGGTGCCTCTGGCCGTCTGGGACCAGGATCGCTCCGCGGCCTCGCGTTCCCTGGTGGACGCCTACCGGGCGGCCGATTACTTTCAGGTGGCCTACGAGGCCGACAACGAGGCCCAGGTGCGCCGCCTTGTGGACCGCGGCGACGCGCGGGCCGGCCTGGTGATCCCGCCGGATTACGGCCGTCGCCTGCTGGACGGGCAGACCGCCACCGTGGCCTTCGTCATCGACGGGTCGGACCCAACCGTGGCCGGCACCGCCCTCGCGGCCGCCACCCTGATCGGGCAGGCCAAGGGGGCGCAGCTCAGCCTGGAGCGACTGGCGCGCCGCGGCGCGGCCGTGGCCGGCATGGCCCGCCCGCCCCTCGAGGTGCGCACGCGGGTCTGGTTCAACCCCGACCTGGTCAGCGCCTACTACATGGTGCCGGCCCTCATCGGGCTCATCCTGCAGTTCCTCACCGTGATCTTGACCGCCACGGCCATCGTTCGTGAGCGGGAGCGGGGGACCATCGAGCAGCTGATCGTCACCCCCATCCGGTCCTGGGAGCTGGTGGTGGGCAAGCTGACGCCCTACGTGGTCATCGGCTTCATGGACACCGTTCTGATCCTGTTCGCCGGGATGCTGATCTTCGGCGTGCCGGTCAACGGCAGCATTCCGCTCCTGCTCGTCTTGTCCGGTCTCTTCCTGGTGACCACCCTGGGGCTCGGCCTCTTCATCTCCACCATTGCCAGCACCCAGCAGGAGGCCATGATCACGGCCCTCTTCTTCAACCTGCCGGCCATCTTTCTGTCGGGGTTCTTCTTTCCCCTGGCGGCCATGCCCACGATCCTGCAATGGCTCAGCTACCTCATCCCGCTGCGTTGGTTCCTGATCATCGTGCGGGGCATCGTCCTCAAGGGCGTGGGCATGGAGGCGCTGTGGCCGCAGGTGGCGGCGCTGGCGGTCTTCGCCGTCCTCATCATGGGGGGCGCGGCCCTCCGTTTCCACAAGCGGCTGGACTGACGCCGCCCTGCAGTCGAGGTGTCCCATGAAGCAAGGTGTCATCCGGATCATCCTGGTGCTCGCCGTCCTGGCCGGCCTGGGCTACTGGCTGTGGCAGCGGGCCGCGAACAACGCCGCCCAGGCCGATGCCGCCATCGAGGCCTCGGGAACCATCGAGGCGGTGGAGGTCTCCGTGGCCCCCGAGATCGGTGGCCGCGTCCTGGAGGTGTTGGTGGAGGCCGGTGACGAAGTGGCCGAGGGCGATGTGCTCGTGCGCCTCGATCCCACCCTCCTGGAAGCCCAGGGGCGTCAGGCCACCGCGGCGCTGGACCTGGCCCGGGCGGCGGTGGCCGCGGCCGGCGGCCCGGCCGCGCCGGCCGGCCGTCTGGCCGCGGCGCAGCTGGCCCAGGCGCAGGCCGCGGCGGATCTCCTGGCGGCCCAGCTGGAGCGTTTGACGCTGCTGGCGCCGGCCGACGGGGTGATCCTGGAGCGCGCGGCCGAGCCGGGCGAGGTGGCGATGCCCGGTGCGCCGCTCTTGACCCTGGGCCGCCTGGACGACCTGACGATCAAGGTCTACGTGCCGGAGGACCGCTATGGCCGAATCTCCGTGGGCGACAAGGCGACCTTGCAGGTGGACGCCTTCCCGGACCGTAGCTTCACGGCCGAGGTCACCCAGATCGCCGACCGGGCGGAGTTCACGCCGCGCAACGTGCAGACGGCCAGCGGTCGCAAGGCGACGGTCTACGGCGTGACCCTGGCCGTGGAGGGCAAGAGCGGGCGCCTGAAGCCCGGCATGCCCGCCGACCTGCGCTTCGACGGGTCGGATCGATGATGCAGAGCGCCTCGGCCGCGGCTGGGGCCGAGGACGCCGTCATCCTCGCCCAGGGCCTGCGGCGGGCCTACGGCGCCGTCCAGGCGGTGGATGGGGTGAGTCTGGCGGTGCGGCCGGGCGAGGCCTACGGTCTTCTGGGGCCTGACGGGGCCGGCAAGACCACCTTCATTCGTCTGCTGGTCGGGGCTCTCCGACCCGATGCCGGTCGGGCCGTCATCAGCGGCTTCGACCTGGCCACCGCCACTGAGGCGGCGCGGGCAACCATCGGCTATCTGGCGGGGCGGTTCAGCCTCTACGGCGACCTGACGGTGGCCGAGAACCTGCGCTTCTTCGGGCAGGTGCGGGGCCTGGGTGGGAGCGAGCTCAACAGCCGCGCCCGGGAGCTCTTGGGCTTCGTCGGCCTCAACGGCTTCGAGGCCTGGCGGGCGGAGCAGCTGTCCGGCGGCATGAAGCAGAAGCTGGGCCTGGCCTGCGCCCTCATCCACCGGCCGAAGGTGCTGCTGCTGGACGAACCCAGCAGTGGCCTGGACCCTTTGACCCGCCGCGACCTCTGGCACTTGATTACCCGGGTGCTGGGCGAGGGCGCGGCGGTGCTTGTCAGCACGCCGTACATGGACGAGGCCGCCCGCTGCGGACGGATCGGCCTGCTGCGCGCCGGGCGATTGGTGGCCGAGGGGCGCCCCGGCGACCTCACCGCGCCCTTGATCGGGCGGGTGCTGGAGCTGAGCGCCGGGCCGCGAAGGGTGGTGCAGCAGGTGGCCGCGGCCGACCCCGACGTGCGGGAGGTCCTGGCTTTCGGCGACCGCTTCCACCTGTTGGTGTCCGACGCCGAAGGCCCCCTGGCGCGCCTGCCGCAGGCATTGCGGGCCGCGGGGGCCCAAGTGGAGCGGCTGCGGTCGATCGCCCCCAGTCTGGAGGACGCCTTCATCAGCCTTTACAGCGAGGCGCCGTCTGTCTCGTCGCCCGAAGCGGCCGCCCGTCATGGCTGAGATGGCCATCGTCGCCGACGGGCTGGTCAAGCGTTTCGGAGACTTCACGGCCGTCGACGACGTCAGCTTCAGCGTGGCCCGCGGCGAGGTGGTGGGCTACTTGGGGGCCAACGGCAGCGGCAAGACGACCACGATGCGGCTCCTCATGGGCCTGCTGCGGCCGACGGCCGGCTCGGCCACCGTCCTGGGTCTGGATGTGGCGTGCGACGCCGAACGCATTCGGCCGCGGGTAGGCTACATGAGCCAGAAGTTCGCCCTGTACGAAGACCTCACCGTGCGCGAGAACCTGGCCTTCTACGGCGGTCTGTATGGCCTGCCGCTGGCCGAGCTGCCCGGCCGCGTGGTCACCCTGGCGGAGCGGGTCGGTTTGGCGGGGCGCGAAGATCTGCTGGCCGGCGAGTTGTCCGGCGGCTGGCGGCAGCGCCTGGCCCTGGGCATCGCCATGGTGCACCGACCGGAACTGCTGCTGCTCGACGAGCCCACTTCCGGTGTGGACCCGGCGGCGCGACGCGCCTTCTGGAACCTCATCTACGAGGTGGCCGAAGAGGGCGCGACGGTCCTGGTGAGCACGCATTACATGGATGAGGCGGAGCATTGTGGGCGCCTGGGCATCATGCGCTCCGGTCGCCTGCTGGCCTGGGGCGCTCCGGCCGAGCTCAAGCGCCAGACCGTCCAAGGGGAGATCTGGGAGCTGACGGCGGATCCGCTGCTGACGGCCCTCGCCGCGTTGCAGGCGACACCGGAAGTGATCGAGGCTGACCTCCAAGGCGACCGCCTGCGGGTCCAGACCAAAGGGGGAGCGGGCGGGGAGGCGCTGCTGCGCACGGTCCTGGACGCCGCGGGCTGCACGGTGACCAGCCTGACGCCGGGCGAAGTGACCTTGGAGGACGTGTTCCTGGCGCTGGCGCGGTGACGTATCGATTGTCGACGCGTTGAAGGGTACGACACCGGAGCAATCAATCGACACAGGAGCAATCGACACCAACCCAGGTGTCGAGTCGCGGGCTGTGGTTACAGACCGTCGGCGATTGACGCGGAATCGGTGCTATCCTAGCCGGCAAGGCGTTGAGGTCGCCACCGCATGTCATCACTTTCAGTGATTGACGACAGCCTCGTTCAAGCCCCCATCGCACTGGACTTTGCTGCGATTGAAAGGGTGCGTCGATGTCACGGGGAATGAAGTCGGTTGCGATGTTGTTGATGCTGCTGGCCCTGGTCGACATCGGGCTGCGGGCCGTCGCGCAAGTCGGCTGCGCCGAGCCACCTTGCCGTATCTACCTGCCGCTGATCGGCGGCCAGCTGTTCGTTGAGCGGGCGGATGACGCACCCGAATGGGTGGAAGGCCCCAGCGCGCTGCCCGGTGTCATAGAGGGTCTGTTCGCCGGCGCGAACGCCGTCTTTGCCATGGGTCGCAACGCCGGAGGGAATCGCTTCTGGTCGCTAGCGACCAGAAGCGGCCAGTGGATCCCGGTCGATGGGCGCGAGAGGGACAGCAACCTGGGCCTTAGCGTCCTGGCGGTCGGCCCGAGCGGCGACTACTGGATCAGCGACTTCGACAGAGCGAGCGGTGAGGATCGCCTCATCCACGCAGGAACCGATCGGCGACGCATCGAGGTGGTTCCAATATCGGCGGAGGGCTTGCCGGGAGGGCGGGTTCAGGCCCTGGCCATTCAGGAGGATGGCACCTTGTGGGTGGGGACCGGTGAAGGTCTTGCGCGCCGTACGTCCGATGGCCGTTGGTCTCAGGTTGCACTTCCGGCGGCGTACATCCATAACGTTGGGGACATCGCGCTGGCGTCGGATGGCGGCGCTTGGCTGGCCCTGATCCCCCCCTTCGAAGTCGAGGCGCCGCGACCATGGGGGTTGGTCTACCTCGGCCCCGATGGCCGAAGCCAGTATTGGAGCACCGGCGATATCGTGGGCGACCCTCTGCGCACGGAGCCATGGCTGGCCATGGATCGGGTGGGGCTGAGCCCTGGCGGCCGGGTCTATGTGCAGGGGGAGCTGGGGCTCTACAGTGGCGATGGCCGTGGATCCTGGTCAAAGGTGGACTTCATGCCCGATGCGGGGCTGGTGGACAGTCCTGACATCGGGCGAGCCCAACTGGCCTTTGATCGCACAGGGCAGCTATGGGTCTTCAGCTCTCGCGAGGGTCTGGCGCGTGTCGACACGACGAACGACCAGGTGGAGCGGATCACCGTCCCAGAGTTGAGCAACGCGCGGGTGCGGGATCTGGCCATCGATCCGCGCAGCGGCGATCTCGAGTTGATCGCGGTGGACCCATCCAATAGTGGGCCTTTCCTGCTCCAGCGGACCGAATCCGGCAGTGTGAGGAGGACCGAATTCACGGCAGTGCACGGAGACTTGGTGAGCGATTCCCCCGTCCGCTTGGGCCTGACGCCGGACGGCACTGCCGTAGTCACCCTGAGCCGTGACCGTCTGCTGATCCGTGGCCCGACCGCCAGCGGGTACTGGGAGCCACAGGACAGGCTGACCTATCGTGATGGCGGGGGCGGCGCAAACGGTTGTGTCGACCCGTCCGGCCGCTTCTGGTTCGTTTACGCGGAAGGTATCAGCAGCTACAACGGTACGGAAGGCTGGCGCCATCTTCGCTCGGCGGACGGTCTGCCGCTCCTGTCGGGGTCGTTCAACTTCTGTGCGCCCGATGGGGCGCTGTGGTTGGCGCCGCACACGGTCAATGCCGGGGAGGCCGCCCTCCAGCGGTGGGTGCCGGGCGCTCAACTGGAACGACAGGACGAGCGCCTGGGGCTAGGTGCAGGCGAGAGCGTCGCCCAATTGGCATGGTCGGCCGATGGCCGGTTGGCGGCCCTGGTGCGCGCGGCGGGGCCAAGCCCCAACGAGGGTCCCTGGCTGGTGATCGCACAGGCGGATGGGACCTACCGGCGCTACCTTACCGGCGCAGCTGCCGGGACCGAGCCCACCGACCTGCTCTGGTCGTCGGACGGCACGGTGTGGCTGGCCACTACCGGCGGGTTAGCTTCTCTCAAGCCCGGCGCCCTTGACGACCGGCCCATTTGGGTCGACGACAGCGCGGTCGCTGGGCGCAAGCTGTGGAGCCTGGTGCTGCACGACGGGGCTGTTTGGGCCGTGGGGAGTGAAGGAGCTGCGGAGCGTCTGCCGGACGGGACTTGGCGCCGCCACACCCAGGCTGATGGCCTCAGTTCGGCCGACCTTGTGCAGGCGGTCGAGGCGCTGGACGGGGAGCTTTGGCTGCTCGATCGCGGGGGGATGGTGAACCGACTCATCCGGTGATCGGTGCCGAAGAGGGCCGGAAGCCGAGGAGATCCTGGCAGTAACCTACTGTGCCGCCAACGGTGATCCCGTCGCGGACGGAAGGCTCTAGATAACGAAAAGGTCAGGACCAAGCATGAGCACGCCACAGAAGCTCAGACCATGCCAGGAGCATCGTCTGGCCGCGGCCGTAGCCACCGATGCCACCCAATCTCTGGCCGAATTGGGGGGCAGTCTGGCGGAGCTACTGGGCGGTGTTCGGCTGGTTCAACATGACTGCGCCGGCATAGCTCTACCGCTGTTTCGAATCTGCTGGGGCTGACTTCCGTGGCGCTACTGCATGAACGGATCCTGCCACCGCCCCGAGCCTGCCCCCGCCGAGGTGGCACCGCACCCAACGGCAAGAACAGGGGGTGGGGACTGGTCGTTGCTCCGATTCCCCTTCGACCAACGCGATGACTTCAAATCCGAGGCGGCGGTAGAAGTCGGCCGCGGCAGGCTTGGCGTCGACCACCAGACCCACGCACCCGACCTCGTCGCGCATGCGCTCGGCCAGCTCGATGCAGTGACGGACCAATGCCTTGCCGTAACCTCGGCCGGCCGCCAGCGCGTCGACCGCCAGTCGAGCCAGCCGCAGGACCGGCAGGGGGTAGGGCGGCATCGGTTTGCCTGACGGCAGGCCCTCCGCGTCCAGTGTTGCCGGACTCACCGTGGCGAAGGCGAGGATGCGTTCTTCCGCCACGGCTACGTACGTGACACCGATATGATAACGAAACTGGTTCTGCGCCGCGTAGCGATGGAAGTAGAGATCGAGCGCTTCGTCACCGGATCGGAAGCTCTGACGGTCATCACTAGCCGCCAGCGGGCGGATTTCAACGGTCATCAAAGAGCTGTCGCATGGCCTCGGTCGGTGGGTGAGGCTGATGGATGGCCTCCAGGACGCACTCGGCGCTCTTATGGCTGAGGACCAGACGTGCAGGAACGATGACATCCGCTGGCAACTCCTCGAGTGCCAGGAGGTGATGTGACAAGGCTTGCTCGATCAAGCGCGCCCTGGTGATGCCCGTCTTGCGAGCATAACGCTCCATACGCTCTTTCACACCCAACGAAATGTGGGCCGAGACCTGAGTGGTGTCAGACATGCCGACCTCCTGATTGGGAACTCCTACACAATTGTAGAACCCTCGGCGCCGCCTGCCAACCCCTGTTGCCAGGCGCGGCATCTGCGGATCATGCTCGGCCAGCACCCGCGACAGCGGACGCCCGCTCAGCTCCCCGCCGTGCTGCCTGACGCCACCTGCTGCGCGTGCCGCGTGTCCTTGGTGGCGCGGGCCTGGGGGGTGAAGGTGCCGGTGGGGCCGCCGGGCGGAACGGCCGTAGCCGCTAGGGCCGTTGGTGGCGGCGCCAGCTCGGAGGAGATGTCCATGGGGCGGAGTAAGAGCAGCGCTCCCAAGGCCAGGGAGCTGGCGCCCAGCAGCAAGGGGCGCAGGAAGCCGGCCGGCCGCGCCGACCGGCTCGCGCCGGCTGTCGCCCTGGCCGGGACGGCGGCCGGGCATCGGTTGGGCGCCGGTCGCGCGTCGACGGCTTCCAGGAGGCTCGCCTCGAGCAGGCGGCGGAACTCCGGATCCGGAAGCGGCGAGGGCCGCGGATCGAACAGACGCCGCACCAAAGCCGCCTGGTCGGCGGCGTTCGGGCCGAAGTCATGGGCCAGGCGCGCGGCGGGCACTCCGGCGGCCCGTGCGGCGATGGCGGCGTCGCCGCGCTCGGCGGCGCGCCCGAAGGCCAGGCCCTCGAGGAAGGTGGCGCTCACCGGCAGGCCTCCGGCGTCAGGCCGGCGACGGTCGTCGGTTCCGTGGCGGCTTCCGCCAACTCCTGGGCGATGCCCGCGGCGCGGCGCAGGGCGCGGTGCTGGATCACCTTCAGGTTGCCGGGGCTGAGCCCCAGCTCGGCGGCGGTGTCGGCCACCGAGCGGCCTTCCAGAAAGCGCAGGCGCAGGACGGCCTGCTCCCGCGCGCTGAGGCGGGCCAGCACCAGGCGGCCCAAGGCGGCACAGGGTGGCACCGCCTCGCCGTCGTCATCGAGGGCCAGATCGACCTCCCGATCGCCGTGCCGGCCAGCCGGCATCAGGTCCAGGGACAGGCTGGGGTGGCTGGCCCGCTCGCGCCAGCGGTCGCGCAGGACATTGCGGCAGATGGTGTAGAGCCAGGTGCGCAGGCTCGAATCGCCGCGGAAGCCGGGCAAGGCGCGCACCAGGCGCAGAAAGACCTCGCTGGTCGCATCCTCCGCTTCCTGCCGCTCGCCAAGCTGGTTGTAGGCGTAGCCGTAGATCTCGTCCACGTAGCGGCGGTAGATCTGGGCCACGGCCACCTTGTCCCCGGCGCGGGCGCGCACCAGCAGCGCGGCTTCGCCACCGCTCGCGGAGACATGGGCGGCGCCTGGCGCGGCCGGCAGGCTCTGGGGGCCAAGTCGGAGGGGGATGAGCTTCATGGGAGGTTGGACCTGGAAGGGTTACATGATAGGCCGGTTCGCCCCGCCATCACGGTCCGGCGAGCGCGCCCGCCCGTCCCTCAACCGCCACCATCGTCTCCAAGGCGCGGCGCAGCTCCGGCAGCCATTGCTCCGGACGGCCACGCAGCTGCAGCGACACCTGGTGGTTGCCCAGCCGGGCGGCCGGATCCAGCTTGTACTTGAGTTCGACGCGTCGGATCTGGTGGCTCGCCGGCCAGCGGATCACCGCCCAATCGCCTTCCTTGGCCACCGAGCGAGCGCCGGCCATATGGGTGAGGACGCGCAGCCACAGAACGTCGAGCAGGCAGCTCACCTCCCAGGGCGGCTGGCCGAAGCGGTCGCGCAGCTCCGCTTCGATCTCGCGCACGGCTTCAGGGCTGGTGGCCGTCGCCATGCGGCGGTACAGTCGGGTGCGCTCGCGCATCTCCGGGACGTAGGGTTCGGGAAGGAAGGCGTCCACCGGCAGGTCGACCGTCGGCAGGCCGCCGGGATCGATCTCCGCCAGCTCCTCGGCCACCCGGTCGCCCGCGCCGTCGGCGGCGCCCGGCTGGTCGGCGCGCAGCTTCTTGATGGCCTCGGCCAGCAGGCGGGTGTAGAGGTCCAGGCCGATCGCCGCCACCTGGCCGTGCTGGCGGGCGCCCAGGATCTCTCCCGCGCCGCGGATCTCCAGATCGCGCATGGCGATGCCGAAGCCCGAGCCCAGCTTGCCCGTCTCCACGATGGTCTCCAGGCGCAGCCGGGCGTCTTCCGGCAGCTCGTAGCCCGCCGGATGCAGGAAGTAGGCGTAGGCCCGCTGGCTGGAGCGGCCCACGCGTCCGCGCAGCTGGTGCAGCTGGGCCAGGCCGAAGCGCTCGGCATGCTCCACGATCAAGGTGTTGGCGTTGGGGATGTCCAGCCCGCTCTCGATGATGCTCGTGCAGACCAGGATGTCCACGCGCATGCCCACGAAGTCCAGCATGGACTCAGCCAGCTCGTCCTGGTGCATCTGGCCGTGGGCGATGCTCAGGCGCGCCTCCGGCACCAGCTTCGACAGCTTCTGGGCGATCATCTCGATGCCCTGCACCCGGTTGTAGACATAGAAGACCTGACCCCTCCGGGCCAGTTCGCGCCGGATGGCTTGCTGTACCTGCGCATCGTCATAGGGACCCACGTGGGTGATGACCGGCAGACGCTCTTCGGGCGGGGTGTCGATCGTTGTCAGATCCCTGAGGCCCGTCAGGGCCATGTGCATCGTGCGCGGGATGGGCGTGGCGGTGAGGGTCAAGGTGTCCACGCCGTCGCGCAGCTGGCGCAGGCGCTCCTTGTGCTTCACCCCGAAACGATGTTCCTCGTCGATGATCACCAGGCCCAGGTCATGGAAGCGCACGTCCTCCGACAGCAAGCGGTGGGTGCCGATGATGATGTCGATCTCCCGGCCGGCCAGGCGATCCAGGATCTCCGACTGCTGGCGCGGTCCGCGCAGGCGGGAGAGCATCTCCACCCGCACCGGGAAGGGGAGCATGCGGCGGCTGAAGGTCTCGAGGTGCTGCTGGGCCAGGACGGTGGTGGGGGCCAGGATGGCCACCTGTTTGCCGCCCATCACGGCCTTGAAGGCCGCACGCAGGGCCACCTCCGTCTTGCCGAAGCCGACGTCGCCGACCACCAGGCGGTCCATCGGCCGTTCGCTCTCCATGTCCGCCTTCACCGCCTCGATGGCCTTCAACTGGTCGTCGGTCTCCACGTAGGGGAAAGCGGCCTCCAGCTCGGCCTGCCAGGTGGTGTCGGAGGCGAAGGCCGCACGGCTGGCGGTCTCGCGGCGGGCATAGAGTTCCAGGATCTCGCGAGCGATGTCCTCCACCGCGCGGCGGGCCCGTTTCTTGGCCTTTTCCCAGTCGGCGGTGCCCAGGCGGGTGATCGCCGGCTCCACCTCGCCGGCCCCCACGTAGCGGGCGATGCGGTCGGCCTGGTGGGTGGGGACGAAGAGGGTGTCGCCGGACGAGTACTCCAGCTTGAGGTAGTCGCGCTCCACCTCGCCCACCGCCATGCGCTCGAGGCCGCGGAAGACGCCGATGCCGTGCTCGATATGCACGACATAGTCGCCGGGATGCAGCTCCGCGAAATAATCCGGGCGCCGGCCGGGGTCGGCAGCGCGGCGCTGGCGGCGGCGATGCGGCATGCGCCAGCCGAAGATCTCGCCGTCCGTGATGACACCGCGCGGCCCTTCCGGTCGGCGCAGCAGCCAGCCGGCCCCCAGCGCCCCGTGAATGAGCGCGATGCTGCCGGCCGCCGGCGGTGTGTCCAGTCGCTCCGTCGGTTCGATGTCCAGCCCTGCCGCCAGCAACAGCTCAGCCAGCCGGGGCGCCTGCCGACTGACGACCACCAGGGCCGCGCCGGCCTGCGCCTGCTCCGCCAGGTCCAAAATGGCGTCCTCCACGCGTCCGGCCCAGGCCTGGGGCCGCTCGGCACTGTGGCTCCAGGCCGACTCCCTGCCGTCGGAAGACGCGCCCAGGTCCAGCTGCCAGGGGGCGATCCGCTCAGCCAGACGGGGCCATGAAGCCAGGGGTTCGCCCGGCCAGCCCTCGGGCAGCTCACCGGCTTCCACCTGGCCGCGGCGCACCAGTTGGGCTTGCTCGCGCAGGTTGGCGGCCAGGGTGTCCAGCCGCTCGCCCTGTTCCATCAAGATCAGGGTCTGCGCCGGGAGGTGGTCCAGAAGCGTGGCCCCGCCGGGATGCAGCAGGGGTCCGTAATGCTCGATGCCGTCGAAGGTCCGGCCGGCCTCCAGCGCATGACGCTGGCGGTTCATCGCGCTCTCGGCCAGGGGATGCAGCCAGCGCAGGTCCACGTCGGCGAGGGTAGCCGCGGCCCGCGGGCCATGAATGGCCAGGGCCTCCGCGGCCGGGCCCAGGTCCAGCTCGGCCAGACTCTCGCGGGAACGCTGGCTGTTGCGGTCGAAGGCCCGGATGGATTCCACTTCGTCTCCGAACCACTCCAGGCGGACGGGATGTCCCAAGGCCGGAGGGAAGATGTCGATGATGCCGCCGCGGCGCGCCATCTGGCCGGGTTCGCTCACGGTCGGCGCGCTCTGGTAGCCCAGGCGCTCCAGACTGCGCGCCAGCTCGGTCAACTGCACCTGGTGTCCGGGGCTCAGACGGCGGCTGTCGGCCCGGAAGTCCTCAGGGGACAAGGTGCACAGCAGCAGGCTGCGCAGCGGGGCCACGATTACGGGCGCGGTGCCGGATCGGGGTTCGCGCGCCCAGCGGGCCAGGGCCGAGAGCGTGGCCAGCCGCAGCTCCCGAGTGGTGGGGTCCCAGGGGATGCGCTCGAAGGGCAGGGCGTCGGGCGCGGGAAAGACGTGCACCCGCTCAGGCGCGGTTAGAAGGGCTTGCAGCGCATCGCCGATCGCCCGCGCTTCATCGGGCTGCTCCACCACCCAGAGCATGGGCTGGTCAAGCTGATCCGCCAGCGCTGCGGCTACCGCCGCCCGCAGCGGCTCCGGCACACCCAGAGGCGAATCTGGCATCTGCCCGGCGCGCAGCGCGGCCAGCAGCTCCGCGAAGGCGGGCATCTCCTGGACCCAGGGGAGGAGGCCGTGAAGGCTGAATGCGTGCATGGAGAGGGACTCGGTTCCTCGTGAAAGTTCGAGCGGGAACCGGAGAACGATAGCACGTCGCGGGGGTCGCGACTCAGCCCAGGTGCCGCTCGATGCGGCGGTCCGGGACCAGCCAGATCACGGCCACCAGCACGTAGAGGGCGCAGGCCCACAGCGGTCGGCCGACCGCCAACACGATGCCGAGGGCATAGAGGACCAGCGACAGCCGGCCCTTGGTGTCAATGCCGATAGCCTTTGCCAGCACCGAGTCCTCGTCGTGCCGGGCGAGCAGGGTGCGCACCAGCACGTAATAGGCGGCGCCGGCCAGCAGCAGAACCGTGCCGTAGAACGCTACCGGCCAGCTGGAGAAGCCGTTGTCACCCATCCAGGCGGTGGCAAAGGGCACCAGCGACAGCCAGAACAGGAGGTGTAGGTTGGCCCACAGCACACGCCCGTCCACGACCTGTACCGCCTGAAAGAGGTGGTGGTGGTTGTTCCAGTAGATGCCCACGAAGACGAAGCTGAGCGCATAGCCCAGCAAGGTGGGGATGATCTCGCGCAATGCGGCGAGGCTGTCGTCCGCCGGCGCGCGCAACTCCAACACCATGATGGTGATGATGATGGCCAGCACCCCATCGCTGAAGGCTTCCAAGCGGGACTTGGTCACGGCTGGGGCGCCGCGGAGTCGGACGCTCGCCCTTCTCCCTGGCGCAAGGTGATCACTTGATCCACCGTGTCGAAGGGCCCGAAGGCCTCCGTTTCTCCGGTCGGCCAGCGTACCGTCACCGCCGGGATGCGTGCCAGCGCCCCCAGGCCGAGGTGGACCCGGGGATCGTTGGATGCCAGATAGCTGTAAGCCGCCTGGACCTCGCGGGTCAGGGTCCGTTCGCCCAGGTCCACCGTCAGCCGCGCGCCGTAGGCGTCGCGGCCGTGGCGCTCCAGCACGCGCAGCAGAGCCCAATGGCGATCTCGCGGCCCGATGTTGCGCAGCAGCTGGGCCGGCCCGTCGCGGTTGGCGATCAGGACGTCCACCCGCCCGTCATCGTCCACATCGCCGAAAGCGGCGGCGCGACTGGCGGAGATGAGGGGTGGCTCGGTGCCGCCCTGCGGCGTCACCAGGCGGAAGCGCCGCTCCGGCAGGCCGCGGAAGAGCAGCTTGGCCTCCGCGTACGGGTCCGTTCCCTGGGCTGTCTGGGTATGCTGGGTCACCCGGCCATTGGCCAGGAAGAGGTCCAACCAGCCGTCGTTGTCCAGGTCAATGAGGCCCGTCCCGAAGCGGGTGAAAGCCGGCGACGCCTGCCCCAGGCCCCAGCGCGCCGTCTCGAAGCTGAAGTAGCCGCCCTGGTTGATGTAGAGCGAATCCCGTTCGGCATGGAGGTTGACCACCAGCAGGTCCAGATCGCCGTCGTCATCCAGGTCGGTGGCCGCCGTGCCCATGCCCGCCTTCGCCTGGCCCTCTTCATCCACAGCCACCCCGCGCTTGGGAGCCTCGTCCACCAATGCCAGGCCTTCGCGGTTCATCCACAGCTGGTTGGGCAGGCCGTCGTTGGCCACGAAGATGTCGGGCCAGCCGTCATCGTCAAAGTCGCCGGGGGCCACGCCCAGGCCGGTGCCGAAGACGGTTCCCATGCCCAGCGCGCGGGAGTCGTCGCTGAAGCGACCATCGCCCTGGTTGCGGTACAAGAGATCCTGCTGCGGCTGGTTGTAGCTGCGCGGACCGCAATAATCCGCCATGCCTCCGGGGGTGAAGCATTCGCGGTCGGACTGGGCCGACCAGACCAGGTAGCGGCTGACATAGAGGTCCAGGTCACCATCGCGGTCCAGATCCAGCCAGGCGGCGCTGGCGCTCCAGCCTTCGGCAGCCACGCCCGCTTCGGCCGTCACGTCGCTGAAGCGGCCGCCGCCGTCGTTGCGCAGGAGGGCGTTGCTGCCGACGTTGGTGACGTACAGATCGGTGTCACCATCGTTGTCGTAGTCGCCGGCGGCTACTCCGGCGCCGAAGCCACGGTCGTCGGCGCCGCTGCCGGCGCTGACATCGGTGAAGCGCCCGTCGCCGTCGTTGCGGAAGAGCTGATTGCCCGGGCGATCGGCGGCGGGCGCCCGCAGCGAGCCGGACTGCACCAGATAGGCGTCCAGGTCGCCGTCGCTATCCATATCGAACAGGGCGGCGCCCCCGACCATGATCTCCGGGAACAAGGGGCGGTCGGGATCCGCGCCGCTCTGATGCCGGAAGTCGATGCCGCGCGCGACGGCTTCCTCGACGAACCAGGGCCCGTTGTCTAGCGGCTCCGCTCCGGCCGCGGGATCTGCGGTCGCCGAGTCCGCGCCTTGGCCGGCAGTCGCGGTTGCCGTCGAAGCCGGGTCCTGTTCAGCAACCATAACGGTCGGTTGGCAGGCGCCGAGACCGGGGCCGAGACCGGCGGTCAGGATCGTGGCCAGGATCAATACCGCCCCCCTCGGGCGGATCTGGGTGGCCATGTACTAGCGCCCGTCGCCCATTCCCGCCACTTCGGTCGCCGCGGCCAGCACCTGTTTATCGCCCGGCGCCAGCGCCAAGGCGCGCTTCAAGGAGGCTTCTGCGGCGGCCGCATCGGGCAGGTGAGCCTGGGCGAAAGCCAGCACTGACCAGGCCTGGACGGCATTCGGATCCAAGGCGATGGCGGCCTGGGCCGCCGTCGCCGCCTCCTCCCAGCGCTTTTCGAGCAGCAGCATGCGGGCGATGGCCAGCTGCCAGTCCAGCTTGCCCGGCTCGCCGGCGGCGGCCAGGCGATAGGCCGCCAACGCGCCCGTCCGGTCGCCGCTGAGCTTGAGTGCGTCGCCCTTCAGCCCGTAGACGCTGGGCGGCGACTGCGGATCGGCGATAGCCGCTTCCACGGCCGCCAGGGTCTGCTCGATCAGCGCTTCGCGGGCGGCGCCCTGCGACCGCTCGGCCTCGAGCAGGTAGGTGCGGCTGAGGCCTTCCAGCGCGAAGCCTCGCGAACTGCCCTTGTCGATCGCCTGTTGGAAGTACGCTCTGGAGCGGGCCATGTCCCCTTGCATGCCATAGGCTGTCGCCAGGCGCAGGACCACGTCGTCGCGGTCCGGGTAGCGCTTCAGCATGTCCTCCAACAAGCGGATGGCACCTTCGGCATCGCCGCTCTCCAGGATGGCGCTGCTGCGGCGCATCTCGGCGGTATAGCCGGCCGTGAACGACGACAGACCATCGATCCAGGGATCGGTCCAGGGCGTTCTGGGAAGGGTCTGATCCATTCCGGATTGGGCCCGAAGCCTCGCGGCGTCGTCCGATCGCCCCACCCGTTCGAAAGCCGTGGCGAGCAGCATCTGCAGGTAGCGGATCTCCCGCTCGTCAGCGGCCTCCAGCGCGATCAGGCGATCGATCGCGGATTGCGCATCGTCACGTTGCAGCGCTACCCGGGCCATGCCGGCCTGCGGCCCGAGGGCCGCGGGGTCCAGGGCTTGCGACGCCTGGAAGGCGGCTTCGGCGGCGTCCAGATCGTCCAATGCCAGCGCGGCCAGACCGAGGCGCCAGTGTAGGAAGGCCAGGTCTGGTGCCAATGCCACCGCCTGTCGGTAATAGTCCAGCGCCGCCACCGTGTCACCGGACTGGTCCGCACCGCGTCCCAGGAAGTAGAGCGGCTGGGCATCCTGCGGCAACGCCTGATGAGCAAGCCCAAAGCATTCAGAGGCCAGATCCAGGATGCTGCCGGCATAGAGCCCCATGCAGAGGTCTTTGAAGGCCCGGCCGTCCAGCGGAGCGGCAGCGGCCTTGGCCGCCAGACCGGCCACCATCGCCCGGCTGCCGTCATCGAGATGGGGCGCCGCTCGGGTCGCCAGGTCTCCGGGAAGGGCGGGGGGCACCGTAGCCACCACTGCCGAAGCCGATGAGGCCATCAATGCGGTGGCCGTCGCGCCTGTAGCTGTCGTCGCTGTGGGGCCGCCAGGTGCCGTGCGGCATCCGGCGGCGGCCAAGGTCAAAACCACCAGAAGTATCGGGAGGTCAAGCAGCTCCGACGCGCCACAAGCCAGGCGATCTTGCTTTCGATGCATCGACCGATGCTAGGATGGAGACGGCCGGCTGTCAACCTGGGGGTCGGCGTCGCAAGGAGGAGATCCTCAACGCGTATGGACATGAACATGGTAGCCAAGGCCTGGCAGTTGGCCCTGCGGCAGTTCATTGACTTCCAGTCACCCTTCGGGCAAGCCAAGACGGTGGCGTCGGTCATCCTCATCTTGCTCGCCGTGTTGGCGGGTATGGTCGCTTCCAGGGAGCGCAAGCCGGGTCACATGTCCCTGCTCGAGGCCTGGATCGGGAGTGGCTTCGCCGTCATCATCGGCCTCAACACCATGGATGCACTCACCGCCACCGTGCGCCAGCTGTTGTTGACCGCCGCCGGACGCGAGTTGGGTGGGGCGGGGGTGGCCGACCTGCTGATAGGGGTGTCGACGCTCATGGTCTGCCTGGCGTTCTGGGGACTGGGCGGCCTGACCGTCATGAGCCTGGCGCGCGCGCTGGGACGCTGGGTCGGTGAGCGGTCGGGCCCCGGGCCGGCCACGCCCGCGTCGTGATCGCGTACCGGGCCGCGCATTTCAGGGGTCGCATAGTGGACGTAAAACCTGATCTAGAAGCCGAGATGCGTCGCCGGCCCCGTATCTCTCAGGTGATTCTCACGTTTTCCATAGCAACGCACCAGCTCTGCGGTCCCTGACCGTTGGCGATTGGTGGGTGCGGCTCATGGCAGATCGGTCAGCCCACGAGCCTTCAAACGGGCCCTGACCCGCAGGAATCTTGAGTTCAGCCCCAACACTGAGAGGAGTCGACCGATATGAGGTGGAGTACCATGGGCCTGAGGGCCTGGATCGCCGTTCTAGCCATAACGGGCATGGGTGTGCTGTTCGCCCAGCCTCGAGGCGTGGCTGCCCAGCCGCTGGATTCCAGCAACTGCAGGCTGGATCCCTTCGACCTGACCGATGATGGTTTCATCAGCCGGGCGGACGTGGATCTCTGGCAGCAGTACTTCGCGGCCGACGACATCAGGGCGGACCTGAACGGCGACGGCAGGCTCGAGAAGGCCGAGGGCATCGGTATCCTCAAAGAGATGCGCAAGCCGGCCTGCGAATTGCTGGCGATCGCCGCCAGGGGCCAAGGCGCCACCCAGGTCGGCGGCTACTACGCCGACGCGGCATCGGACTCTCTCAGGCGGAACGGGCCTGTCGTGGTCAACGCCGACCCTGGCAACGTGGACGTGGTGGACAGCCTGGATGCCCCCAACACCGCCGGAACCCTGTGGGACGGTGGCGGTAGCGACGGCGTGAACGGACTTGCCTCGGAGCGCCGTACCTTCACGACCGGCACCGGTGGCCCGGAAGGCGACCATATCGCCACGATCGCCGACGACTTCAACCTGACGGGCGGCCCGTGGAGCATCACCGAGATGCGCGCCTGCATGTTCCAGAACTCGTCCACCGAGGCCGAGGCCTGGATCTACAACAGCACCGGCACCGCGCCGGTGTTGCCGGTGACGGACGTGCTCGTGGGCCACAGCACCGCTGGCGGCACCGACCTGCAGTCCATCGTGTTCGTGGACAACGGCACGCGCTGCCGCACGGCCTTCGGCTACCCGGGCCGTGAGTTCGAGTTCAGCCCGGCGTCGACGGGCGTCACGTTCTCGCTGCCGGCCGGCTCGTACTGGCTGGCGGTCGTCGGTGGAGCCGCCGCTGGTGGCGCCGGCGGCGGACGCGCGTTCCGCGCCCAATCGACTTCTTCCTCCCCCCCGGCAGGCAGCGGCTACGCTTTGGAAGCCCAGTGGGGCAGCGCGGTCTTCGGCGCGGCCTACTGGAGCGGCACGAACGGCCAGGGCCAGCGCGACTTCGCGTTCGACATCGACGGCGTCCTCGGCGGCGGCGGTGTGGTTCGTACGGTTGACCCGAACCGGCAGCTGGGCAACCAGGTGCACCTGCCGATCCTGAACTTCCAGGGTCAGGACGACGTCTGCCGCACGATGATCGAAGTGCAGTACATCGGCTGCGATCCGTCGAAGGCCGTCCTGGTGACCTGGGGCGAGCCGGGCTTCTGCCCGCCGCAGGCCGCCGGTCCGCTCAAGGTGGAATGCACGGGTCTTCTCTTCCCCGGCACCTCCTGGATCATGATGGGCGCGCAGATCCCCACCGGCTCCAAGGGCGGCATGCTCTTCAAGTTCACGGCGAAGCAGCTCTCGGACGTGGGCATCGACCTGGGCTTCGACGATGTCGTGGCCGACCTGATGTGCGAGACGCTGTTCTTCGGTGTGGTCGGCGACGCTGACGACTACCGCCGGTTCAAGAAGGCCTACAACGAGGGCCTGGACTTCGCCGGGATCAACCAGCGCACGGCGACGGGCACGGGCTTCCTGGCCGTCGAAGTGCTGCGCCACTGCCCGGGCGACGTGACGCCGGGTGTGGAAGTGAGCTCGAAGTACATCGGCATCGCGGCGGCCCACCTGGGCTTCTACGATCCAGTGTTCGGTGGCTTCGGCTACTACGTGCCGCTGATCTACGCCAACAAGGCGGGCCTGAACACCGTGATGTACATCCAGAACGGTGGCCTGGAATGCTCCTCCCTGGAACTGTGGTTCAAGGGCCAGGACGACTGTCTGCGGGCCCGCATCTGCGATGTGGCCACGGTGGCCCCGGGCGAGACGTACCAGTTCGACGCCTCTGACTGTGTGGGGCCGGATTGGCAAGGCGCGGCCTGGATCCGCGCCTCGGAGTGGATGGGCGTGGCGGTCGACATCTACGGCCGCGACATCCTGATGACCTACATCGGCGAGCCAGCTCCTTATGCTTACGTCCTGGTGGACGACAAGGGCAACCCGAAGGTCGTGGCGAGCCCGGAGACGGGTGAGAAGATCGCCTACGGTCCGCTGATCTACAGCGAGTACCAGGGCTGGGACACGGGCGTGCAGGTGATGAACCTGAGCCAGATCATCAACGCCAAGGTCAAGGTGTACTTCCTGGACCGCTCCGGCGACGTGATCACGACGCTGGTGGACTGGGTCTGCCCGCGCGGCTCGCAGACCTTCTTCCTGCCGATCGTGGCGGACCTCCCGGGCACCTGGGTGGGCAGCATCCGCGTCGAGAGCCAGGAATGGTGGACGCCGGGCACCAACACCCTGGCGGCTCCCGACATCGCGGCCGTGGCCACCCTGATGAAGTACGGCGACGTGGCCCGCACGGAGGCGCAGCAGGCCATCGCCTACAACCTGTTGGTGGAGCACAAGGCCTACATCTGGCAGGCCGGCGCCGGTGCCGGTGGCCTGTCGAGCGGTGTGGGCCTGATCGCCATCCCGAGCCTGCTGAAGGACCTGGACGGCTCTGGTGTGACGAGCGAGACGGCGATCATGAACCTGGTTGCCAAGCCGGGCTTCACCGACTTCGCCATCTACATCTACGACCAGAACGGCCTCCTGGACTTCGTCTGCGAGAAGCTGTTCGACCGCCAGGTGGAATACATCGACCTGCAGACCTGGGGCTACGTGTCCAACGGCTTCAAGGGCTCGGCGGTCATCTCCGCCACCTTCTGGGAGCATGACGTCTTCGATCCGGACGGTAAGTTCGTCCGCAACCTGGTGGGCCTCGGCGCGGTGATGGTCGAGCGCACCGGCACCCGCTTGGGTGAGGACATCCCCGGCGACGAAGCGGCCGGCGACCGCGGCATCCCGTTTGCCGCCGCCGAGCTGGGCAAGGACTGGTGCCCGGGCGGCGATAGGCCCATCTGCCCCGGCCAGCCCGTCATCATCATCGAGACGACCATCGAGGACTTCACCTTCCGCGGCGAGAACCTCACCCGGGTGGTGGTCCCCGAAGAGACCGCGCCGTATTACGGTGAGACTTCCATCACCATCGGCGGCATCCCGGCCAACTGCAAGGTGACGGACGTGAACGCGGCCGTCAACGAGACCGACACCTGGGCCGACTCGCTGGGACTTCACGTCTACCGGGTCGAACTGACGAAGGGCAGCACGAACCTTCTCTTTGACGGCTCCACCTGGCCGGGGTTCTGCTTCCCCGTGAATGTGGATGCGGTCATGGACGACGACGCGCCCACGCGGTTGGCGGACAACACGGATTGCACCGAGCCCTACGGCCTGGGGCAGCCCTTCAAGACGGACGCCGGCGGTCTGGACGCTTTCGACGACGCCTTGGCGGCTGGCGACTGGACCCTGCGCGTCACCGACACCTTTGGCGGCTTCGGCTTCTTCTTCGGTGACGGCACGCTCAACAGCTGGAGCTTGTCGGGCACCTGCCAGACCATCACCCGACGCAAGATCTTCACGCCCTAAAGCGTGGGGGCCACCGCTCAGCTTGGCTTCGGCTACGCTGAATGCTCACAGAACCACCGGGTCCGCGAGGCATTGCCTCGCGGGCCCGGTTCTTTTTTCGGTGACCGTGGTATCCTCTGCCTCCCGGCGACCTGAGGCCGGCTTGATTTGGCGTCTCGACCCTTCCTGCGGCTGCAGCAGCCGGGGCCGTCCGGTGCGAGGCGCGCCCGACACATTCCGGAGACAGCCCATGAACCGCCGCTCGCGTCTGCGGATGATGGCGAGCCTGGCCATGATCGGCTTCAGCCCGAACCTGGCCGCCTGCCGCGCCGGAGCTTCCGGACCCCTGTTCGTCGACCAGGCCGCTGCTTTGGGCGTCGACTTCCATCATGACGCTTTCTTGAGTGGTGACTACCACTTCATGGAGATCGCCGGTTTCGGCTGCGGCATGCTGGACTATGACGGTGACGGCGATCTGGACCTGTGGTTCGTCCAGGGCAGCGCCGCCGGGCGTTCAGTAGCGCCGTCCATTCCGGGTGACACCCGCCCCAAGACCGATCGCTTGTATAAGAACCTGCTCAAGGAAAGCGGCAAGCTGGCCTTTGAGGACGTGACCGAGGCGGCCGGCATCCGCGAAGATGGCTACGGGATGGGTCTGGCCGCGGGTGACTACGACAACGACGGCGACGTGGATGTCTATGTCACCAACTTCGGTCCCAACGCCTTGTGGCGCAACAATGGCGACGGCACCTTCACTGACGTGATCGAAGCATCCGGGGCCCAGGAAGAACGCTGGAGCATGGGCGCCGCCTTCCTGGACTATGACCGCGACGGCTGGCTGGACCTCTACGTCAGCAACTACGTGAGCTTCACGCTCTCCAGCCACAAGGCCTGCTACGCCCCCAGCGGGGCAGTGGACTACTGCGGCCCGGCTTCCTATCCGGCCTATTCCGATCGTCTCTTGCGCAACAACGGTGACGGGAGCTTCAGCGATGTGACCGGCGAGCTGGGCATCGGCGAGGTGGCCTTTCCGGGGCTGGGTGTCGTGGCCGCCGACTTCAACCGTGACGGTTGGCCGGACATCTACGTGGCCAACGACGGCACCGAGAACCTCTTGTGGATCAATCAAGAGGGCAAGCGTTTCACCAACCAGGCCCTGGCCGCGGGCGCCGCGCTGGACGGCAGCGGCAAGCCGGAAGCCAGCATGGGCGTGGTGGCGGACGACCTCGACGGCGACGGCGACATGGAGATCTTCCTCACCCACTTGACCGGTGAGAGCAACACGCTCTACATCGACGATGGCGCCGGGCTGTACCATGATGGGACGAATGCGGCCGGCTTGGGATCGTCCAGCCTGCCCTTCACGGGCTTCGGTGTGGCGGCCCTGGACTACGATGGCGACGGCTGGCAGGACCTGGCCATCGCCAACGGTGGGGTGCGGACGGTCGATACCGCCGCCGCGGGCCAGACCGCGGCATCCACAGGCCTGGAACAGTTCTGGCAGCGCAACCAGCTGATGCGCGCCCTGGGCCAGGGGCGCTGGGAGGAGATCCCGGCTGAAACCGCCGGCGACGCCTTTACGAAGCCGGACATCCATCGTGGCATGGCTCATGGCGACCTGGACCTGGACGGCGACCCGGACCTGTTGGTGGTGCGCGTCAACGGTCCGGCCATGGTGCTGATCAACCAGCAGGGAGCGCCTGCGCGCTGGTTGGGGTTGCGTCTGGTGGACACGAAGGACCGCGATGCCTCCGGGGCACTGGCGACGGTCGTCACCGAGGAGGGGCGCCGCCTGACGCGCCGGGCGGCCTTCGACGGCAGCTACCTGTCGGTCAGCGATCCGCGGCTGCTGGTGGGCCTGGGCGAGGACAGTCCGGTAGCAGTCGAGGTTCAGTGGCCGGATGGCCTCCACGAGCGCTTCACCTGGGCTGGCCGCGCCACCGAGACCTATGTCGAACTGAAGGAGGGAAGCGGTGAAGAACTCCCCTGATCCACGCGGATTCGCGAACCCCCGAAGCTATGGCCCGTCCATGCTGCTGCCCTGGCCTGATGGCTTCCGGTCTTATCGGCGCCTCACTGTCCGGCTGCGCCAAGGGTGAGACCTTGGCCCCGCTGCCCGTTGTCGATCTCTCGCCTCTGGCGCCCAAGGCCCAGACCCAGGTGGCCGGTGCCCAGGCGGCTTTGGCGCAGGCCACGGCTGAGTCCGCGGTGCCCTTGGCCGCGCGTTTCGGCGAGCTGGGGCGGCAGTACCAGGCCTACCAGCTGCTGGGCGCGGCCGAGCGGGCTTACCGCAACGCCCTGGCCCTGACGCCGGACGCCTTCGAATGGCGCTATCTCCTGGCGCATACCTTGCATGAGGGCAATCAGAACGAGGCGGCGGCCGAGTCCTTCGACATCGCCGCCGAGCTGCGACCACGCGAAGGCGTCGTACTGTTCTGGAGCGGGCAGAGCTGGGCCGCCGCAGGCAAGCCGGAGGAAGCCAAGAAGCGCTACGAAGCGCTGTTGAAGGATGAGCCGGACCATGCCGCGGCCATGATCGCCCTGTCGCGCATCCTGCAACAGGAGGGCGACCTGCCGCGCACGATCGAACTGCTGGAGAAGGCGCGAGCATTGGACCCCAACGCCAGCGAGATCAATTACCCCCTGGGCATGGCCTATCGTGCCCTCGGGCAGGAAGAGAAGGCTAAACCGCTGGTGGCCGCGCGCGGCGACACGAAGGTCAAGCTGGTGGACCCGATCTACGTCGACCTCAAGAGCCTGGCTGAAGGCGCGGCGGTGGTTCTGCAGGAGGGTACCGAGTTCTTCGAAAAGGGCGACCTGGCAGCGGCGGAGAGGGCCTTCCGCCAGGCCATCGCCGAGGACCCGGCGAACGTGACGGCCCATGAGAACCTCGGCGTGGCACTCACGCGCCTGGATCGCCTGGAAGAAGCGGAGACAGAGATCCAGAAGGCTATTGCCCTGGAGCCCAACCGCGTGTCGTTGCACTTCAGCCTGGGATCTGTCTATTCTCGCATGGGCAAGGGACAGCAGGCCATCGACAGCCTGCGGCGCGCCGTGCAGCTGGACCCGGCCCATGCCGGCGCGCACTTCAACCTGGCCAACGCCCTGGTGCGGGGAGGCCAGCCCGACGATGCCCTGGCGGCGTACCAGCGGGTGGTGGAGCTGCAGCCCAACAACGCCGACGCCCGCTTGCTGGTAGGGCTGATGCAGATTCAAGCCGGCCGCTGGGCCGAGGCAGAGCGCATCGTCGTGGCCTCGGCCACCGCCGTACCCGACCATCCGCGCCTCGTCGAGATGCTGGCGCGCCTGCGCGCCGCCTGCCCCGAGGACGCGCGACGCGACGGTCCGGCGGCGATGGCCTTGGCCAAGCGGCTGATGGACTCCAAGTCGGACATCAACTCGGCGGTCACCCAGGCCATGGCGCTCGCGGAGGTAGGCCGCTTCGCGGAGGCGGAAGCGCTGCAGGCCGAGGCGCTCCGGGTGGCGCTGGCGGAGAGCCGTCCGGACTTAGAAGCCAGCCTGACCTACTTCCTGGATTTGTACAAGGCCGGCAAGCCGGCGCGCGAGCTCTGGGCGCCGGACGATCCGCTGATGCCGGGGGTGCAGTGAGTGTGCCTCGGCGCGTCAGGCGGGGGGGGCAGCGGTCGAGAGGCGGCCGGCGGTCTGGAATGCTCGTCGCTGGAGATCTGGTTCAAGGCGCAGGACGACTGCCTGCGGGCCCGTATCTGCGACGTGGCCACGTTGGCGCCGGGCGAGACCTACCAGTTCGACGCCTCTGACTGCGTAGGCCCGGACTGGCAGGGATCCACCTGGATCCGCGCTTCCGAGCCCATGGGCGTGGCGGTGGACATCTATGGCCGCGACATCCTGATGACCTATATCGGCGAGCCCGAGCCCTACAACTTCATGCAGGAGGACGGCAGCGGCGAGATCTCACCCACCACCGGCGAGCGGGTGGCCTATGGTCCGCTGATCTACTCGGAGTACCAGGGCTGGGACACCGGGGTGCAGGTGATGAACCTGAGCCAGACGGTCAACGCCAAGGTCAAGGTGTATTTCCTGGACCGCTCGGGCGATGTGATCACAACGCTGGTGGACTGGATCTGCCCGCGCGGTTCGCAGACCTTCTTCCTGCCGATCGTGGCGGATCTGCCGGGCACCTGGGTCGGCAGCCTCAGGGTGGAGAGCCAGGACTGGTGGACGCCGGGCACCACAGCGGTCACGGCGCCCTACGTGGTCGGCGTGGCCACCCTGATGACGTACAGCGACGTGGCCCGCACAGAGACCCAGCAGGCCATCGCCTACAACCTGCTGCCGGAGCACAAGAGCTATCTGTGGCAGGTCGGCGAGCAGGTCGGCGGCCTTGGGTCCGGCGTCGGCTTGCTGGCCATCCCCAGCCTGTTGAAAGACCTGGACGGCTCAGGGGTGACCAGCGAGACGGCGATCATGAACCTGGTGACCAAGCCGGGCTTCACGGACTTCGCTATCTGCAGCTACGACCAGAACGGCCTCCTCGACTTCGTGTGCGAGAAGCTGCATGACCGGCAGGTGGAATGCATCGACCTGCAGACCTGGGGTTACGTGAACAACGGCTTCAAGGGCTCAGCGGTCATCTCGGCACAGCAGCCTATCCTATGCCCAAGAACGGGCAGCCTGCTATGAAAATGCGCCGCGCTCCAGCCGCAGTTTCATGCTCTGGCGGGTGTGCATGCCGCACATGCGCGACTTATTGGATTGAGCGCGCCGCAGGCGTGGCTAGTACAGCCCGACAAGGGTCAGTCGTTTCTGCGTCATGACTTGCGCCGGGCTTTACTAGCCCGTGGCCACCATTCGGGAGGGATCCGTGATCCACTCCGACCAGGAGCCGGCGTAGAGCCGGGGCTCGCCCAGGCCGGCATGGACCATGGCCAGCACGTCATGGGCCGCGGTGACCCCAGAGCCGCAGTAGACGGCGCAGTCCGCGGCGGCATGCGGGCCAAGGATGCCTCTGTAGCGCCTGGCCAGCGCGGCTGCCGGCATCCAGCGCCCGTCGGATCCCAGGTTGTCCAGATAGGGCGCCGACAGGGCGCCCGGGATATGACCGGCTACCGCGTCGATGGGTTCCGCCTCGCCGCGGTAGCGGATGGCCTCGCGGGCGTCCAGCAGACAATGCCCACCATCCGTGGCCCAGCGGGCCACCTCATCGGCCGGTAAGACCAGCTCCGATCGCGGCGCCGGATGGAACTGCCGCCGGCTTGGCGAGGGCAGCCGGTCGTCTACCGGCAGACCCTCCGCCGTCCAGGCCGCCCAACCGCCGTCCAAAACGGCCACCGCCTCATGCCCCAGCCAGCGCAGCAGCCACCAGAGTCGGGCGGCGATGCCCCCGCTGCCGTCGTCGTAGGCCACCACCTGTGTGGCTTCGTCGATGCCCCAGCCGCCCAGGCGCTCGGCGAGCCGCGCCACGTCCGGCAAGGGATGCCGGCCCGTGCGGCCCGGTTGGACCGGTGCGGAAAGGTCGGCATCCAGATGGGCGTAGACGGCGCCCGGCACGTGCCCGCGGGCGTGGTCGGCGCGGCCGCGCGGGGGATCCAACAGGCTGAAACGGCAGTCGACGACACGCCAGAGGGGATCATCCAGATGCCGGGCGAGGTCCTGGCTGCCGATCAGGGTGCGGTACATGGGGCCTCCTGCAGACGGGCGCTGGGTGCCGCCGGTCGGGTGCCGCGGCATCTGCGGCTATTGTGGCACAGGGGCCAAGGACCCGTGGATTCCGAGCGATCACTTCGTTCGAGTTTGACAGATTCGCCTTGCCGGCCGAATGGGCGTGAGCGACGGTCAGCCGCCCGACCTGCTCACCGCCTCGGCGTCGCCCTCTGCCAGCCAGCCGCTCAGCTCCAGGCCCGGCACCTCCACCTGCACGTAGCCCGCGCGGTGGTCGCCCAGGCGCACCGGCAGGCCTTCGGGCAGGGTGGTCAGGGCGTCCACCTGCGCCGCCGGCCCCGGGGCGGTCAGCAGTGGGGCTTCCGGCCGCAGCACCAAGGCGCGGGGGTGGAAGCGGTCCTCCCAACGTCGCAGGCCCCCAAGGCCCAGGACCGCCGCGGCCAGGAGGGCGGTGAGCAGCGCCGCGTCCCAGAGGGCGACGCGGCGGCGCCCGGCCAGGGCCAGCACGAGGGCCAGGGCCATCAAGGCCGCTGCCGCCAGCCCCAGCTCCCGGTCGGTCAGCCAGCCACGGCTGCGCTGAAGGACGGCCGGCAGGCCGACGCCATCGCTTCGCGCGGCATCCGGCAGGCCGGCGACCAGACTCTGCAGATCGGCCTGCAGCCCAGGGTCGCGGGGGGTCAGGCGCTGCGCTCGCTCCCAGGCCAGCCGGGCGCGACCCCGCTGTCCGGCGCCCTGTGCGGCCAAGGCCTGGCCGAGGCCGCGTTGGGCCAGCGCCCGCTCAGCGCGGCTGCCGGGTCCATCCTGCAGCAGGACCTCGAGTGCGGCGGCGGCGGCCACGCGGTCGCCAGCGCCGTAAGCGGCGGCGGCGGCCTGGGCCAGCGGCGACGATGCCGTGAGCGGACCGAGGCTCAACTGCCCGGGGGCCTGCCAGTCGACGGCGGCCGCGGTCTCAGCGACCGTCGCGCCCGACGCGGTCTCTACCGGGGCGCCATCCGCCCGTGGCAGCACGTTCACGGCGATGGGCGCGGTGCGGGCCACCTGGTAGCGCTCCAGGCCCGGTTCGAAATAGGCGAAAGGGATGGACGGGATCTCCGCCGCGCCCGCGGCGGCGGGCACCACGAAGCGCTCGATGCTGCGGCTGCCGTTGACCACACCGCCCTTGGCTTCCTGCTGCGCGTTGGACTGGCCCGGGATCCAGCGCCAGCCGGCCGGCAGCTGTGGCCAATGCGGTTCCGGCAGGGTTTCGATGTTGCCCTGACCGGCCACCGTCACCACCAGCCGCAGGGGCTCGCCGGCCGCCACCTCGGCGGCATCGGCCTGGGCACTGATGCTGTAACGGCCGACGGCCCCGTCGAACTCTGCGGGCGCCCCCTCGGGCAGCGGGCGCACGTCCAGGGTGATGGGCTCACTCGCGACGTTGAATCCCGCGCCCCAGAAGCTGGCCGGCACGGTGAGCCCGGCGGCCTCGATGGCCAACGCGCCTGTGCGGGTGGGGAAGAGCAGGCTGCGGAATTCGGTGACACGGGCTGGCCGCCCGCCCTGGTCGCGGATGTTCTGGCTACGCTCCGGCTCTGGCGAGGCGTTCCAGAAGCCGGCGAAGTCCGGCGCCTGGTAGCGGGCGCGCACGCCGGTCTCCGACCATTGGAAGACGCGCAGGGTATAGGCCACCTGCTCTCCCACATAGGGATTCAGCGGCCCGGCTTCGGCGGAGAGGGTATAGGGTTGGTCCGGCGACGGGTTGTCGCCGGAGGGGCTGCTACCGGGCGGGCTGACGGGCAGCGGACCGCCTGGCGCCGGCGCGCGGGCGGCCGGATCCACCGTCGGCTGGCGACCGGGAACCACCGTGACCGTGATGCCCGGCGTGCGCAGGGTCTGGCCGTCGGCTACCAGCTCCAGGGGGCCGATGGTCAGCTCGCCCAGCTGCGTGGGCCGCAGCTGATAGGTGAGGATGTTGGTGGATTCGAAGCCTCCGCTGCCCAGGCTGTACTGGCTGGCGCTGGAAGATCCCACCACCTCGAACCCGGCGACGGCGTCCATGTCCGGGGGCGTCAGCTCACCCGCGCCGCGGATGCGCAGGGTGAGGGTCAGGCGCTGGTCGGTGCTCAGTCGGTCGACGTCGACCGCCGCCTCCACCTGCGCCTGGGCCAGCACGGGGCCGGCGCGCAGGAGGAAAAGGGCGCCCAGGACCAGCAGGGCGAAGCGCGCGGAAAGCGGCGTCCTGGCGTGGGTGGGGCCTACATGGCGCAAGCGCGGCATCATCCCCCCTTACCAGCGCTGCCGCGGCGCCGGACCCGGCACCACATAGATCTGACCCAGCTGTTCCTGCAGGGTGCGCGTCTTGCGGCCGATAGCCTGCAAGAGCTGGCGAGCCTGCTGCGGGCTGAGTCGGCCGGCCTGCGGCGTGGCCCCGCCGGTCGGTCGACCCTGGGGCGGTCCGCCGGGCGTGCCGCTGCCGGAAGGCGTGGGCGTGCCGGGCGTGCCGGGCGTGCCCTGCCCCGCGCTCGGGGTGCCGCTGGCGCCGGGGCTCGGTGTGCCCGCGGCGGGCGACGGCGTGCCGCCGGCCGTGGGCGAGCCGCTCGGCGTGCCGCTGCCGCCGGGGCTGGGCGAGGGACCGGGGCTGGGCGAGCCTCCGGGCGTCGGGGTGCCGCCAGGGGTGGGCGATGGTCCGGGCGTGCCGCTGCCCGCCGGCGTCGGCGTGCCGCCCGCCGTTGGGGAGGGCCCGGGGCTGGGCGAGCCGGCGGTGGGGCTGGCGGCGGGGGTGGGGCTGGCGGTGCGGCGGCGCTGGGCCTGGGCCAACTCCAGGTTATGCTTGGCGTCGGCGTCGGCGGGGTCGGCGCGCAGGACGGCCTTGAAGGCTTCTTCGGCCGCGTCCAGCTCGCCGGTGGTCAGGGCCAGGTCGCCCAGGTTGAACCAGGCGTCGCGCGTCAAAGCGGCGTCGCCCTGCTCCAGGGCCTGGCGCAGAGCGGCGCGCGCGCCGCTCACGTCGGCCTGGCGGTAGGCGGCGTTGCCCAGGTTGTAATGCAGGCCCGGCCACGGAGCGCCCGCGGCCACGGCCGTGCCGTAATGCGCCTGGGCCGTGGCAAAGGCCTCGGTGGCGAAGGCCCGGTCGCCGGCCTCCATCTGCCGGGCGATGGCGCTGGTGGCCTGGCTGCGAGCCCAGGACCAGCCCGCGGCCAGGGCCAGCAGCAGGCCCAGGACCATGCGGCTGAGGTCCCGGCGGCGCAGGGCGATCTTCATGCGTCCTTCTCTCTGGCTGGGGGCCATTCGGCAGCGAGCAACAAGAGCAAGGCCATGGCCAGCGGCCACGTGAAGCGTTCGATGGGCTGGCGGGCGCCGGCGCCCGCCAGGGGGTCGCGGCGCAGATCGGCCAGCTGGCCGCTGAGGGCCGCGGCGGCCTGACCGACGGCGCCGGCGCGCTGGAAGCGCCCCTGCCCCGCCGTGGCCAGCCGGGTCAGCAAGGCCTCATCCGGGCGGCTCAAGACCGGTTGGCCGTCGGCGCCCAGGATGTTGCCGCTCACCTGGCCGTTCGAGTCCAGATCCGGCACCGCCGCGCCGGCCAGGGTGCCGAAGCCCACGGTGTAGATGCGGGCGCCCTGGGCCACGGCCAGACGGGCGGCCTCGGCCGGATCGCTGTCTGGATCTTCGCCGTCGGTGAAGACGATGATCACCTTCTGGCTTTCGCGCTGGGCGTCGAAGCCGCCCAGCGCGGCCTCGATGGCCGAAGCCAGGGCCGTGCCCGGCCGGCTGATGGTCCGCGGCTCCGCCAGGTCCAGAAAGTCCTGGACCATGGCCGTGTCCACCGTGAGCGGGCATTGCACGAAGGCCGCGCCGGCGAAGAGCACCAGGCCGAACTGGTCGCCCTCCAGGCGGGTCATCAGGTCTTGGATCTCCAGCTTGGCCCGCTCCAGGCGGTTGGGCGCCAGGTCGGCGGCCAGCATGCTGGCCGACACGTCCAACACCAGCATGATCTGCGCGGCCTCACTCTGGGTGCGGCCCGCCTGCTGGCCCAGCTGCGGCCGGGCCAGGGCCAGCAGCAGGAAGACCAGGGCCAGGGGGGCCAGCCGGCGGCGGCGCGCCAGCGACGGATCGCCACCGGCGCCCAGGCGGCGCAGCAGCGAGCCCTCGGCCAGCCGATCCAGCAGGAAGGCGCGGCGCCGCAGGTCGCGCTCCAGCCAGAAGGCCAGTGGCGCAACCAAGAGGAGGGCGAAGAGCCACCCGGGGGAGGCGAAGCGGATCATGGCAGGCTCCGCAGCCAGCCGGAGCCGAAGGTCCAGGCCAGGGCGAGCAAGGTCAGGCCGGGCAGCAGGAACCAGTTGAAGCGCTCGGTGTAGCGGTCCACGCGGGTCACCTCGTAGCGCGACTTCTCCAGGCGGTCGATCTCGCCGTAGATCCGGGCCAGGCCTTCGGCGTCCTGGGCGCGGAAGTAGCGGCCGCCGGTGCGCTCCGCCACATCGCTCAGCAGCTGCTCGTCCAGTTCGCTTTCGATGTACTGCACCTCGTTGCCGAAGAAGCCGGGTACCGGAAAGGGCACACGGCCGGGCTTGCCCGCTCCGATGGTGTACACCCGGATGCCCAGGGCCTGCGCGGCCTCGGCCGCGGTCAGGGGGTCGATGTCGCCGGCGTTGTTCACCCCATCGGTCAGCAGGATGATGGCTCGCCCCTTGGCCTGGCTGCGGGTCAGGAGGTCCGCCGCCGCCGCCAGCCCCTGCCCGATGGCCGTGCCGTCCTGCAGGTTGAGCTCCGAGGCCAGGCGCACCTGCTCCAGCTGCCGCTGCAGCACGGCGTGGTCCACGGTGAGGGGCGCCTGTTTGAAGGCGTCGCTGGCGAAGACGACCAGACCCAGGCGGTCGAAGGGGCGGGCCTCGATGAAGGCCTGGATGACCCCGCGGGCGGCCTCCAGGCGGTTGTCGGGCTGGAAGTCCAGCGCGGCCATGCTGCCGGAGATGTCCAGGGCCAGGGCGATGTCCACCCCGTCGCCGGTCACGGAGCGACGGGAGCTGCCGGTCTGCGGTCGGGCCAGGGCCAACAGCAGCAGCGCCAAGGCTGCCAGGCGCAGCCAGGGAATCAGGCCGGCCAGGCGCGCCCGCAGGCCGCGGCGGGCCGGCGCGAGGTGGGCCGCCGCGCCATGCCGCAGCGCCGGCTGCGGCCTGCCGCGCAGGCGTAGGGCCAGCCAGGCCAGGAGCGGCAGGGCGACCAGCCACCAGGGGGCAGCCAGGCGGAAAGTGGTCACCCCTGTCCCTCCCAATGTCGCAGCAGCTCGCGCAGCCGCGCGGTGAGGGCCGCGGCCCGTTCGGCGTCGGGGCTGAGGCGGGCGAACTTCACCAGGTCGGCCTCTTGCAGCAGGGGGGCCAGGTAGGGGGCGGCGCCGCGGGGCCGCCCAGCGGCCTTCAGGGCGCTCAGCAACTCGTCGCTGGTCTGGTCCAGGGCGGGGACGCCCCAGCGCTCGGCCAGGTAGGCGCGCAGGGTGTCGGTGGCCAGGGCGTAATGGGTCTTCAGTCGTCCGGCCGCCACCAGGCCCATGGCGTCGATCTCGTCGAGGGCCGCCATGGCGCGGCGCAAGGCAGCCCGAAGGTCCACGGGAGCGGCCGGCGCGGGGGGCGCGGGGGGTGGCAGCCGCCGCAGCCCGCGGGCTCCCGCCAGGGCGAGGGCCACGCCGGCGAGGGCCGCCGCCAGCGCCAGCCGGCCGGCCCAGGGGCTGCGGCGCGGCAGGGCAGCCTGGGGCCGCAGGTCGCGAGGCAGGTCATCGCCAGGGCGAAGGGTGGCGCGCAGCTGCACGACGGCCGGGGGCGCCTCCACCGCGCGGCTGGCTCCCGCCTGGTCCACGAGGTTCAGCGCCAACAGCGGGGTGGCCAGGCTGCCGGTCACGAAGGCCCGCGCCTGGAGGCGCAAGGTGGAGACGGCGTCTGCCGCGCGCTCTTCGCGGCGCACCGGATCTTGGCCGGTGATCTCCAGCGGCCCCCATTCGCGCGGCAGGCGCGGCGCCACCAGGCGCTCGCCGACAGGATGGCGCAGGCTGAGGGTCAGGGTGATGGCGTCGCCCACGGTCAGGTCTTGCGGCTGGATCAGCCAGCGCGGCGCCGCGTCGCCGGCCGGCGGGGGCACGGACTGTGACTGTGCAGGCGGGGACTGCACCGGCGGGGACTGCGCCCCGGCCAGCCGAGCCAGGGGCCACAGCAGGGCCAGGCCAGCCAGGATCAGAGCGACGGCGGCCAGCCGGAGGGCGCGCCGTCCGCTGGTCAACCGCAGGGCCGGCTCGATGGCCGACCGCATCGCCGACCGCGATGCCAAAGGCCTCACCGCCCCCTCCGCAGCCTGAGGGCGCGGCGGTGGAAGAAGGCGGTCAGCGCCGGCGCGTAGTCCTGGTCGGTGCGGGTGGTCAGGCGGTCGATGGCGGCCTCGCGCAGGGCCTGGGTGTCGGCCGCGGCCTGGGCCTCGGCCTGGGCGGCCTGGGCGGTGCGCCATGCGGCGTCGCCGGTGTCCACCAGGCGCCGCTCGCCGCTCTCGGCGTCCTCCAGCCACAAGAGGCCGGAAGGCGGCAACTGCTGGTCCAGCGGGTCGGAGAGCTGCACGGCGATGAGGTCGTGGCGCCGGGTGGCCGCGCGCAGGGCGCGGCTGATGAGGGCCGGCCGGGCCGCCCCTTGGAAGTCGCTGATGAGGAAGACCACCGCGCGCCGATGCAGGAGGTGGCGCAGGGTGTCCAAGGCCAGGGCCAGGTCGGTGCCCTTGCCCGCGGGCCGCAGGGCCAACAGGTCGCGCACGATGCGCAGCACGTGCCGCCGCCCACGGCGCGGGGGGATGATGCATTCGATGCGGTCGCTGAAGGCCAGGAGGCCCACGCGGTCCTGGTTGCTGGTGGCGGCGAAGGCCAGCACGGCGGCCAGCTCGGCGGCCAAGGCCTGCTTGAAGCGACCGCGGCTGCCGAAATCGAGGCTACCGGAGAGGTCTACCAGCAGCATGACGGTGAGCTCCCGCTCTTCGATGAAGCGCTTGACATGCGGCTCGCCGGTGCGGGCGGTGACGTTCCAGTCGATGCTGCGCACCTCGTCGCCGGGCAGGTAGGGCCGCACCTCTTCGAAGGACATGCCCTGGCCCTTGAACACGGCATGGTAGGCGCCGGCGAAGCTCTCGGCCACCAGGTGGCGGGTCTTGATCTCGATGCGCCGCACCTGCCGCAACAGCTCGGCGCTGACCGGGCCCTGAAGCTCTGGGGGCTCCGGCGCCTGCCGGCGCGGCCGGAGGCGGCCGAGGAAGCGGGCGATCATGGGCGGCCGATCATGGCAGAGAGGAGCGGGGATGCGACGAGCATGAATCGGATGCCCGATCGGCGGCGCAAACGAACGGGGCTCACGGCACGTCGACGTGTTCGAGGATGCGGGCCACCAGCTGGTCGCTCGTCAGCTCCTCGGCCTCGGCCTCGAAGCTGGGGATGACGCGGTGCCGCAGGATGTCGGGCGCCAGATCCTTCACGTCCTCGGGGGCCACGTAGGCCCGGCCGCTGAGGAAGGCCCGCGCCCGGGCGGACTGCACGAGGTAGATGCCGGCACGGGGCGAGGCCCCGAAGGCGATGAGCGGCGCCAGCTGCGGCAGGCCGTAGTCGGCGGGGCGGCGGGTGGCGGCCACGAGGTCAAGGACGTAGTCCTTCACCTTGTCGTCGACATAGATCTGGCGCACGGATTGCCGCGCCTCCAGGATGGTCTGCGGGCTGACGACGGGGCTGACCACGGGCATCTCGCCGCCGGCGGCCAGGTCGATGATCTGGCGCTCTTCGGGCCGACTGGGGTAGCCCACGAGCACCTTGAGCATGAAGCGGTCCACCTGGGCCTCGGGCAGGGGGTAGGTGCCCTCCTGCTCGATGGGGTTCTGGGTGGCCAGCACGAGAAAGAGCGGATCAAGCTTGTGGGTGGCATCGCCGATGGTCACCTGCCGCTCCTGCATGGCCTCCAGCAGGGCGCTCTGCACCTTGGCGGGCGCGCGGTTGACCTCGTCGGCCAGCACGATGCTGGCGAAGATGGGGCCCTTGTGCACCCGGAAGTCCATGGCGGCGGGATTGTAGATGAGGGTGCCGACGAGGTCGGCGGGCAGGAGGTCGGGGGTGAACTGGATGCGGCTGAAGGGCGCCTCGATGGCCGCGGCCACGGTCTTGACCAACAAGGTCTTGGCCAGTCCGGGCACGCCCTCCAGCAGGATATGGCCGTCGGCCAGAAGGGCGATGAGCACCCGATCCACCAGATGGTCCTGCCCGATGACGTTGCGGCGGATGGCATCGCGCAGCAGGCCCACGAACTGGCTCTGCTGGCTGACGCGGGCGTTCATGGCTTCGAGGGTCGCAAGGTCCATGGTAGGGATCCTAAAGGGTGGCTGGGGGGGTGGCCGGGCCGGCGGCGGCGGGAGCGCGGGCTCCCCCGTGGCGGCTGAACTGAAGCCGGGATTGTACAGCGGGTCGGGGTGCTGGGGTCCCGCGGCGCATGAGGATCCTGTTAGAAGGACCGCCCGCGCCGCAAGGCGGCGGCCATGAACATGACGATGGTCAGGTTCACCAGCAGGGCGGCCAGAACGAGGCCGTTGAAGTGGAAGAGGGTCTCGTACAACTCGAAGGGCAGGTAGATGCCGGCGCCGAGGGCGGCGAACCATTCCGCCCAGCGTCGTTCCCGCCATAGGCCATAGGCCTCGACGAAGCGCACCAGGGCGTAGAGCAGCGCCGCCAGGGCCAGCAGCCACAGGTGGGTGTCGGTGAGCTGGTTGGCGCTGCGCATGAACAGGCGCAGGTAACGCCCGTCGGGATGCAGGTGCCATCGCCCGGCCAGGTCGGCCGCGGCGCGCGGAATGTCGTGGTGGACCATGGAGACGAAGACCAGGGCCAGGGCCACGGCTACGCCGCCCTTGACCACCTCCACCACGGCGACCGAGCGCAGGGCGCCGGTCAGGCGCATGGCAGGACTGCCCGGGCCTGGGTGCAGCGCGGGGCCGGCAGCGGCGGCGCTGGATGGTGCTTGCGGCGGAGGGGCATGGGGGGAGCCTGCTTTGCGTCGGCGGCAGCGATGCCGGGTGATCTGGCAGCGCCAATGTTAGGCCGGGCGCGGACGGGGACCAAGGATGGGCGGGCTGCGGCTGGATCAGGCGGATGTCCGAAATCGCCCCGGTTTCGCTCCGCTGTCGCCGCGGTTCGGGCGCAGGGGGGGCTCGCGGGGGCTTATCCTGGCAGCCTCAAGCGCGGATCGCGCTTCGTTGTGAAAGGAGACAGGGTCATGAAAAAGGTGTGGACGCCAAACGTGCAGGCGGTCGAGGTCAGACAGGTGACGCCTCATCCGCAGAAGGTACAGCCTGAGGTCACCTTGGTCGAGGTGAGCGACGACGGAGACATCCGGCCGCTGGTCGTCAAAGATCCGGTAGGCGTCTGGTACGAGCTGGTCGGCGAGGGTGTGAAGCGCCAAGGGAAGATGAACCCGAAGAGCCGGGCGCCCGGCAGCTACTTCCACACACCCGTGGCCCTCAAGGGCAACCCAATGCGCATGGTCGTCAAGCTGGTGAACGACCAGGTGAATGTCGCGCCTCTCTTCGATGCCGATGTCGCCGTAGTCTGACCAGACCTGCGGTGCCAAGACCGTTCATTCCCGAAAACCACCATCAGAAACGAGGAAGATCATGGCTTCAAGCAGCCGCCGCAACAACCCGGCCGATGACAACGCTCCCCGCCGTTCGGTCATCGTGACCTTCAAGGCCAAGGACAAGCGGGCCGATACGAGCACCGACAAGCTGGAGATCCTGACGCAGGCCATCTCCTCCCCGATGCAGTTCCTCGACGCGGCCGACATGATCGCCACGGCCGGCGTGGAGGGCTTGCAGCGGGTGGCGTCGGCGGTCGGTGAGCCCGAGGAGATCGGCTTCGATGTGAACCTCTACGAGGCGCCCATCGTCAGCCTCTCCCTGACCGAGGCCGAGATCAAGGCGCTCAAGGGCAACCCGAACATCGCCGCGGTGGAAGATGACGGCCTTTGCTACGCCTTGCCGGCGGAGGCCTTGGTGTTCGAGGATCAGCCGATCGTGGCCGCGGAGACCGTGCCGATCGGTGTCAGCCAGATCAAGTCCCCGGCGGCCTGGGGGGCCTCACGCGGCAAAGGCATTCGGGTTGCCGTGCTGGATACGGGCATCGATTGGACGCATCCGGACCTGACCGCCAACGTCAAAGGGGCGGTGAGCTTCGTGCCGGGCGAGACGGCAATGGACGGGCATAGCCACGGGACGCATTGCGCCGGGACCATCGGCGCGGCCATCAACGGCATCGGCGTGGTCGGGGTGGCGCCGGAAGCGTCGCTCTACGCGGTGAAGGTGCTCTCGAACTCGGGCTCCGGCAATTGGAGCTACCTGATTGCCGGCTTGGCCTGGTGTGTGAAGAACAAGATCCGCATCGCCAGCATGAGCCTGGGCGGCGGTGGGGTTCCTGTCGCGCTCAAGACGATGTGTGATGCCGCCTTCGACGCCGGTGTCCTGCTGGTCGCCGCTGCCGGCAACACCGGCGCGACTGGTGGCGCAGTCACGTTCCCGGGCAAGTACAAGAAGGTGATCGCCGTCTCCGCCGTCGACAGCTCCAATGTCCTGGCCTCCTTCAGCGCACACGGCCCCGAAGTGGAGCTGTGCGCTCCGGGCGTCAACGTGCTGTCGACCATCCCCGGAGGCGGGTACGGGAAGAAGTCGGGCACCAGCATGGCCTGTCCGCATGTCGCCGGCGCGGCGGCCGTGGCCTGGGGGGCGCATCGCTTCGCCACCAACAGCCAGATCTGGAACCTGCTGGCGCAGACCGCGGACAACCTGGGCGTTCCGGGTTGGGATCCGAACTTCGGCTATGGGCGGGTGGACGCGGATCAGGCGGCTGGTGCCTTGGTACCGGCGCCGACCGCGCCGATGAAGCCGTAATCCTTGCCACCGCACCGCGCCCGTGAGGTCGCGCGGTGTCTGGCGGTCGTCGGGCGGCCCGGATGCATCGCATCCGGGCCGCCCTGCTTGTTGTGCACCGCTGCTGCATGCGGCCCGACCCTGGTCGGCGGTGGCCCGGTCAGCGGTCTCTGATCCGCCGCGGGTGCCCTTGCTCGGGACTGCCCGGTCAGTTCAGGGCAACCATCTCACCGTCGAGCTCGATGCGCCGCACCTGTGGCAGTCGCGCCAGCGCCAGGGCGACGCTCGGTGTCGCGGTGCCGCTGACGGCCAGGACCGGGTCGAGGTACAAAGCGATGTGGAAGCCGCGCCGGGTCAAGGCCCCGCTGGCGTCCATGGTTCGCAGGGTGACGATGAAGCCCAGGCGGATGTCAGGGGCGGCGGCGGCCGCGCGCTTCAAGTGCGCGCGCAACGGCGGATCGATCTTGAACGCCATGTCGTGTCCTCGCTTCCATTGCTCACTTCGCCAGCATGCGGTACACCAGCTCCCACAGCAGCCGTGGACATGCATGCGTTGACTGCCGGATGTCGTCCCACACACGGCGGGGGCGCCGGCGAACCGGGATGGCTACAAGGTAGCACGCGAGAGCGGTCGCTGCGCCGAGAACCGGAGGAGTTTCGGGGTTTGGACGGCGGCGCGGCGCGACTGCCGGACCTTGGGCAGCCATCCACGATGCTTGCGTAGCGAGAAGGCCTTGGTCGCAATCGCCCCCGTGGCGCGGCGAGCGGCATAATCACAGCCTGACCGCTCGTCCCGCAGCCCCAAGGAGATCGAAAAGACCATGACTGGCACCGACATGATCCTGATCAAGGAAGCGGAGGAACAGATCGCCGCCATCCTGCGCAAGCTGGAGGAGGAGACCAACTCCGTGATCCTGGACATCCAGTTGGAAGAGCAGAAGACGCAGTCCTTGTCCGAATCCCACCCTTCCTTTGTGGCGACGATCAAGCTGGTCCTGCGTTCGCCCGTCCAGCGCTGGCGGGAGTAGCGCGCCATGGCGTAGGGCGTGACGTGGCGTAGGGCGTGACGTGGGGACTCTCGTGTCGCGACGTCATGTCGAGCGGTGCGCTGCGACGCGGTCGACTGCTGCGGCGGCCGGCAAATACCGCCCGCCAGACCCGCCCCTGCGAGTCGCGATACGATCGCCCGGCCTTCCTCCCCTGTGTCCGGCCGCGTTGCCGCTATACTGAAACGCATGGGATTTCAGCAGCGACCGCCGCGACGACCGCCCACCTGCCCTTGGTGCGGGGCGGAGATGGTGCCCTCCGAGGATGGCCGGGCCGGTCGCCTCTGCTGCCCGAATGGCGAGCCGGTGGAGCATCGGATCAGCGGCGGACGCTGGTATTTCAACGGCCGCCAGAATGGCCTCGATGAGCCTTTTCCTCCAGCTCCTGAGCCGGCCCCTGAACCGGCGCCGGATCTGCCCGGAGCCGGTGCTGGCGGCGGCGATGATCCACTGAACGATGCCCTGCGGATCGTGAGAGATGCCTGGAAAGATGCGGAGACCGGGGGCTAGCGATTGCGCCCTTCAGGGATCGGCGATCCCTGACCGGCCGTCGCGCCTGGGTTCTTATGCGCCGATGTTGCGATGATCAAGTCCTCGGCAAGCCCCTGATCGATCCCCTTGCTTAGGATATCCTCGTAGAAGGTCAGTCCGGTCGCCGCTTCCATCGGGAATCGACGCCGGCGGTTGCAGGCGTCAGGCGGCGATACCGGTGAGGGGCAACGCGGAACGGACACCAGTGGCCTCATTGACCACCACCAGCTCAGAACTGTTCGGCTGGGATAGCTGCGCGTTGGCATTCAGGAGCTCGATGCCATACACAGTGCCGTCGGGGGCCATGTCCACGACGACTTCGTCGCTGATGCGGATCGACTCGACGCCACCGACCGTGTCGGTCCGTAGCCGCAGGTAGGCGATGTTGTAGCGCGGATCGTAGGTGAATTCCATGGTTGGCCTCGCAGAGTCAGTTCTAGAAGAATCGGGCGATGACGGTAATGACGAGCCAACTGTCATCGTCCTCGACGGCATAAGCCTCCACCTGCTTGGTCGCGTACTGTCTTCCGCGCCAGACGTCGTCAAAGGCGAAGTTGCGCCGGAATCCAATGCGCTCGAACTTGGCCTGAAAGCGCTCGCCGTCGGTCACGGTAGCGATCACTTCTGCTTCGACGACGCCGCGTTCGATCAAGCGGCCCGCAGCGTGAGGGTGGAGACGCACCGTCGTGGACATAGGCAACCAGTGTACCAGACGGCTTGAGGCAAGCCAATGAACCGCGAGGGGGGAACGCAGCCATCGCGGGCGCTGCTGCAGGAACCATCGCCGGCCTGTGCGCTAGATCAGCCGGTCAGCATCCGGAACACCGCCTCCCACAGCAGCCCATGGGCGTGGGCGGACTGGCGGACATCGTCCCACACAGCGGGAGCGCCCTTTAGCAGGCTGTCCTGCTGGATGATGCCAGGCCAGTCCAGCTTGAGCGGGTCGGCGCCGGCGATGTCCGCTTTCTTCATCTCCGCGAGGAACAGCTCGGCCACGATGCCGTAGCCGATGGTGCTGGGATGGACGCCGTCAAGGCTCATGAGGCCACCGCCTTGCCGCTGCCCCTGCTCAGCTGTGTCGAGCATGAGCAGGCTGGGGATGGGATTCAGGCGCAGGAGGGGATGGGCCTTGGGGCCGGGATGGCCCTCATAGTACCGGCGCAGCGCCTTGCCGGGATCGTCAGAGAAGTTGTTGCGCCGCACGGCCAGGCGATCCAGGGCGCCGGCGGCGTCCACCACGTGCCAGTTGGCATGCACCGCCACCAATTCGCGGATGCTGCGGTTGAAGGCGTCGATGCGGCTCTCGATCATGATCGCCTGGGCACGGGTGAGGTGCTTGTGCAGCGCGGGCTCGAAGGTGCTTTCGGTGAGGAAGAAGCGGCCGTAGGCGCCGAAGTGCTGGCCGTCGAAGCTGCCCAGGCCGCGCACGACGGGAGGGATGGTGACCTTGGGCACCGTGCCGACGAAGACCTGCGAGCGGGTGCCGACGATGGCGTGTACCTCGGCCACCAATTGCCCGTAATCGCTCTTGAACTGGTTGACGCTCGTGAGGTTCCAGCGCTTGTAGCGGCTGGCGGGGTCGGAGGGCACGATGCTGCTGCTGTCGGCCATGTCCCTCACCTGCAGGTCCAGGACGGTACCTAGGCAGTCGTTGGCTCCCAGCCAGATGATGAGGATCTCCGGCTCACCTTCCGCTTCCACCAGCTGTCGCAGGCGGTCGACCATGGTGGAACGTCGCAGCTCCCGCCGGTTGCCGGGGTTGAGGACCATCTTTCCGGTGCGGTATTGCGACGCGGAGGGACTGCTGAAGGGGTCATCGGCCCTTCGGCCCTCCTCTTGGGCGATGATGGCGTCGCAGGCCTCGGGGGTCAGGGCGATGGCGTCGTGAACCGTGAAGCCCCAGACAGCCAGGTTGTGGTAGGTCTCGGCTACCGGCTGCGGCCGGTCACCCTCCCCGCGCTCGTAGTATTCCTCGGTCGCGTCGAACTGCTGGGCCAGCCGGAAGGGAAACTGGACCAGCCATTCGAGGGTGGACACGTCCTCGCCGGTGGCGCGCTGCACGAAACGCAGCGCCTCCTCGATGTTGAAGGGGAGGCCGAGCACCTGGGGCCCGTCCGCATCGTCGGGCAGGCGGCCTCGACCGGGGATGATCGGGAAGCGGAAGTCGGTCCCCGGCGTGACCCCCAGTGCCTTGGCGATCATGCAGGGATACGACAGGTCGGTGCGCCAGATGGCGCCGCTCTGGAAGCCCTGGGAGAGGCTGTCACCCAGGACGGCGAGCTTGGGCTTGGGCATGGATCGACCTCCTGTGTTGATGGGGTGTCGCCGAACGCCGCGACGGTACCAAGGGACAACCGGAGCGTCAACGCCGGTGATGGCCGGTACCTGAGTTGACGCCCGGCGGTCCTGAATGAAGACAGCGTAACGGGAAGGCAGTCATGCCGCACGAAGAACCGGAGCAATACCGGTGGCGACCGGTCCGCTCAGGCCCCAAATTCATCCCCACCCGTGACTTTTGCATGGGGCCCGACGACCATGGGGGATGTGGCGGGCCATCGGGCGGCGACGTAACGCGCGCTGAACCATCGCCACGGCGACCACCGCTATTCGTCCGGGACCCTGGAGCCGTGGACACCTTGAAACGCAAGCCGCGAACCCCGATCGGCGAGGACCGTCACCTTGCCTGAGGAAGCTCTCCTTCAGCGTGCCAGGTTGATGGACCCCGAAGCGCTCACCGTGATCCACGATCGGTACTTTGGACCGCTGTATCGCTTTATCAGTTTTCGCGTGGGTGACGCCGACACGACCGAAGATCTTGTCAGTGATGTGTTCACCCGCCTGCTCACCGCCCTGCACCAGGGCGGCGGACCCTCGCAAACCTTGAACGGCTGGTTGTACGGCGTGGCGAGCCATGTGGTCAACGATCACATCCGCCGCCACTATCGGCGCCCCCTGGCGGAACTGGTCGACACCCTTCCCGCCGCAGAGCTGGATCTGGCCGAAGCGATGGATGATCGGATCCATGCCGAGCGCCTCCGATCGGTCATGAACGAACTGACTCCGGAGCAGCAGGAGGTGCTGTCGCTACGATTCGGGTCTGGTCTGCCGATTCGTGAAGTCGCTGAGTCCATGGGCAAAACGGACGGTGCGGTCAAACAATTGCAGGCGCGGGCAGTCGCTCAACTGACCCGCCGCCTCCGCCCCGAGGGGGTAGCGGGATGATGTCCGAAGCCGAGTTCGAGATGCGTGTCATCCACGCATTGGATGCCCTGGAGGCCGGCGTCGCTACCGCCGACATCCTCGCTGACTGCCCGCCGGATGATGCGGCGGCCCTGGCCGACCTGCTGCAGGTGGTCCGGGCGCTGGAGGCCCTGGCCGGCGCTCCGCACAAGGCGGCCGCGCGTCGGTCGCAGCAACGGTTCCTGGCCGCGGCCGTGCAGGCCAAGGCAACCGGCGAAGCGGCGGCGCGAGGGTTCCGCCGGGGCTTGCTGGCGGCTCTGTTGCTGCTTCTGCCCCTCGTCGCCTGCCTGTCGCTGAGCGGCAGGGGGCGCGCGTTGATCGGTCGTGACGCGTCTGATCCCGCGATGGCGCCGGATGCCTGCGGGCCGACACCCGCCCCGAGTCCCGCAGACTCAGGTCGCGCGACCGCGACGACCGGCGCTACGGTTGAGGGCGAGCCCGGCAAGGAGCGCGACGGGACGGCCGACCCGGAAGGCTTGTATCCCCGGCCCCTCTTGCCGCTGACGACGAACCGCTTGACCGCCGGCGGCGAGCACAGGCAGGGTCCGCGCGGCGGCTACCCCGCCCAGACGCCGACAAGCCGCGCCGGACTGTCGGCGACGGTCGCCGCCTGGGGCACCCGCCAGGCGACCGGCGCAGGCACCCCGACGGCTCGCGGCCCCGTTGGACCCAGGGAAGGTCCGAAGGGTCAGGCGACAGCAGGACCCAAGGTCACCGGAACCCGCCGCCCCCAACCGCGACCCACGGTAGGACCGGCCGTCACGGTGTTCGCCACGCCGATTGGCGGGGCGACCCTGCCGCCGGCCACCAGGACCCCGCGGCCGGGAACACCGCCGGCGACGGGCACGCGCGTTGCCAGCGCGACGCCGCGCGGGGCTCTCAGCCCCACGCCGCCGGACGGGCGCAACGCCACGGCGCTCCCGTCGGCTACGCGCCGTCCGGCTCTCACCGCCACGGCCACCGTGGTCAGCGGGGGCGGGGCGCCGCCGGAGGATCCCAGCGCGACGCCGGAAGGCAGCGAGACACCGGAACTCACCGACACGCCTTGCCCATCCGGGACCCCCGAGCCCTCCCGCACGATGGAGCCCACTCGCAGCCCGGAACCCAGCCGCACCCGCGAGCCCAGCCGTACACCGGAGCCCAGCCGCACCCGCGAACCCACCCGCGCCCGTGAGCCCAGTCGCACCCCAGAGCCTTCGCGCACACCGCGCCCCTGAACGGATGCGCCGACCAGGGTCGACAAGCAGCGCTTCTCTCCCCCCCGAGCGACGCTTGCCGGTCCTGGTCGGCGTCGTCCGCCCAGACCCTCCGGCGTGGGCGCGGATGCCTTCCGGCCGACCTCGTCGGCGCCAGGCGAACGAAGCGCAGGGCCGGATCAGCCAGTCTGGCTGACATCCGGCCCTGCGCTTGGCGGACGATAGGCGCAACCGGCGCGGCGGCTGCGATAAGGAGCGCTCTGGCGGAGCCGTCGCCCTCAGGCGTCCCCGCCCGCGGCCACGACGCCGATGGTGTCGCATTGGGCATCGACGACGTCGGGGTAGACCACGTAGCTGTCGGCGAACTCGGTGTCGCCCTTGCGGCCGCCCAGGACGAAGAAGCGGCGGCCGATGGGATCCCAGACGCTGGGTATGCCCTCCCGGCCCGGCAGGAAGTCGAAGTCATCGGGGGCCAGCTGTTCCCAGGAGAGTGGCGCGGTCCCGGCCAAGGTGGACAGATCCGCCTGCCAGACGCCGGCGGAATGGCTGGCGCCGCCGGGGATGTCCTTGCTGGCGCGGCCCATCCAGTAGACGAAGCGCCGGCCGATGGGATCATAGGCGCAGGCGCCGTTGTAGCGCGGCCCGAAGCTGGCCTGGTTGCCGAAGCGATGGGTCAGCTGCTTCCACTCACCGACGGGGGACGCGGCGAAGTCGAGGTACCAGACTTCGCTGAGCATCTCCGGGTCCACCACGCCGGCCTGACGCCCGCCGACGACCAGGATGCCGTCGAGGCCCAGGGACGCGTCGGACACGTAGGCGCCGCAGCTGCCATGCCGCCCGGTGGGTGCCGCGCCCCGCGGGAAGATCTCATCCACCCGGAACTTGTGGCCGACGCGCCGAGCGGTGTAGACGCTGCTCTGGGTCATGGCCGTGCTGTCGTCGTCGAAGGTGCCTTGCCCGAAGACGACCCGGTCGCGGCGGTTGTCATAGGTGGCGAAGGGCTTGGTGAGCCGACCCTTCTCCGCCGCCAAGGCCCCCACCAGCTCCGTCAGCCCGCCACCGACGACCCAGGCGGGGCCACCGCGCGCCAGGCCGCCGTTCATCTGCAGTTCGACCAGGTCGCCCCCGCCGCTGCTGCCGGCCTTGCTGAACCGGCCGTTGTCGCAGCCGCCTTTGCCCATCACGGACAGCCAGCTGCCGCCGGGCAGCATGACGCCGGCCATGTCCCGGCAGCCGCGGTCGCGTCGCTGCTGGTAGCCGGCGTTGCGGGAGTAGCGCCGCAGCTGCCAGGCGCTGTCGCTCTGGTCCGCTGTCAGGGTGTAGAGCTTGTTGACGGTCTCGGTCAGCGCGTCAAAGCGTCGCATGGCACCGCCGGCGTAGGCCAGCATACGGGTGCTCGGGTCATAGGCGCCGAAGCCGCCATAGACGGCTTGCGGCAGGTCGGGGAGTCGCACGTAGCAGGCGCGAGGGGCCGCGGCGCTGCGCGGACCGGGCTTGCTGTCGAGGGGGGTGATGACGTCGTCCGTTAGGTGGTCGGCCACCTGCTGGTCGATGGGCAGGGCTTCCTGGGCGAGGCCGATCTTCACGCCGCAGACGGCCGCGGCGAGGACCAGGAGGAGGGTGGTCAGGCTACGCATGGCTGGCTTCCTTTGCTGGGTCGGGTGATTGACAGCGCATAGGTCGACGGGATGACGAAGAAGAAACGGGTAGCGTGGAATCTGGTGGACGGTCGCTACCGCTGCCCGCGGCGATGGCGATGGGAGCGATAGCCGGTTGAGGGAATCGACGGAGGGGTGCTTCGGTCGGCCCGACGCCGCGGAAGCGGGCGCGCGACCGCGCGCTTAACGCCAGAAGCGGGGCGGCCGGGCAGTCGCCCGATCGAACCCCGTCCTGGCCAGGCTCACTCGACTTCGGTTATCGGCCGCCGCGCCGGCCGCCGCGATCGTCGCCGGGCGGATCGTCGGCGCCACCGCCACGGCCGCCGCGGCCACCGCGCCCGCGGTCGTCGCCGGGCGGATCGTCGGCGCCGCCGCGGAAGCCGACGTTGCCGACAACACCGATCCTGCTGGCACCGATCGCGCCAAGCCGGCCGCCGCGCCGGCCGCCGCGATCGTCGCCGGGCGGATCGTCGGCGCCACCGCCACGGCCGCCGCGGCCACCGCGCCCGCGGTCGTCGCCAGGCGGATCATCGGCGCCGCCCTTGAGCACCACCACCACCGCCGTGGGTTGGGAGGGGAGCGCCGCTGCCAACTTGTCCATGTTGGCGTGCTGGGGACCGCTGCTCAGGGCGGTCAGTACGGCTAACTGTACGATCGTCAAGAAGGCCATGGTCCAGACTCCTTTTGGGGGGTTCCGATCGCGCTTGCGTGTTCGTGATCGGTGCGTCGGATTCACCCCTAGAGTCGCGATGTCCAAAGAAAAGTCACGGCCTCCCGCCACAAGGCATGGGCATCCGCCGACTGGCGCACGTCGTACCAGACGGCGCAGTCGGCGGTCACGATACGAAGAACCGGAGCAATACCGGTGGCGACCGGTTCGGCGCAACGCACGGTTCCTCGTCCTGCGCGAGCGCTACAGCTCGCCGCGAAGGTCCCGCCGCAGCCCGCAATCGACTGCACGGGTTACGTACGCCAGGCGGTGGTTTCTGGATTGGGGGGAGGTCATTGCGTGTCCTTCCTCCGCACTCTGCGCAGGTGCGGCGTGATTGAAAGGCGCATCACGGAAGCCCGCCTACGCCGGCAGTTCCGCGCGGAAGGTGTCGATGCTGGCGGCATCCAGGGCCGCGTCGAGCAGTCGCTCCAGTGTCGGCAGGTCGTAACGCGACAGGACCGCCGACAGGGACTGGGTCTCAACGCCAAAGCGGTGGGTGAGGACACGCTGGAGATGCTGCAGCGCGGCCTCGCGATGGCCTTGTTCGATGCCGCGCTCCAGCCCTTGCTCCAGCCCCTGCTCAAGCCCCTGCTCGATCCCCTTGCTCAGGATCTCCTCGTAGAAGGTCAGTCCGGTCGCCGCTTCCATGTCCCACCTCATGATGTCAAGCACTTGCTTCTGGTTGAGCACATGACTGGCCATCTCGGCGAGGAGCGCCTCCATGCCTGCCAGCTCCGGTGTGCGTCGCAGCCGTTCGAGCACCCGCTCCAGCAATGCCGGGTCGTCGCCGCCGCGCATCACCGGCACGAAGGGCAGCAGGCCGACGATGTCGTTGTCCACCACGGCCTGGGCGTCCTGCTCCCAAAGGTTGATGACGCGGAAGTCGCGTCTGGCCGACAGGTCCAGGACCGTGGACTCGTAATGGTCAACGCCCGAGGCTGCTCCCGGTAGGATGTTAATCACCACGGGGTAGACCGGCAAACCGTACTTCTGTTCGCCCAAGGCGGCGTAGACGTCCATGCGCACAGGCATCCGCCGGTCGGGATGCAGCTGCAGCTCTATGGCCACCAGGAACTCGCCCTCCTGGGGGTCTACTGCCCGCAGCAGCACATCCGTCTCCCGCCCCACCCACTGAAAGCTGCCCTCCAGCCGATTGCCCCGCACCCCATTGCCCGGTATCATCGCCCCCCATGCCCGCCGACTTCTTCCAGCAGCCCATCCTCAACTCGCCCTACGAGCGGCCGGGTCGGTATTGGGAGCTGGACGGAAGTTGCGCCGCAGGCGGCAGCCAAGGCAAGCTGTTTCTAGACCACCTGCTCAAGTCCGATCAGGAGGCCAACCCGGAGCTGCTGCGCCTGGCCTTGAAGCTGGCTACGGGGGCGCACGTCGGTTGGCAAGGTGGCTGCCGAACGGATTGGGGCCACACGCGCGAGCGGACGTGCGCCCCGCAGCTGGCACTGCATCTGGAGCGCATGGATCTGCTCCAAGAGGTCATGATCACCGCGGTACCAGCGGGCCTTGTGGCAGCCGCCTCTATCGCCGATTGGGAGCAGGAACCGATGAGTCTCGCGACGGAAGAAGGTGTTGGATGAACAAGCTCTTCATTGGCAACACGGATAGATCTTGGTTTGAATTTCTAGCACAGCGAACAGAAATCGAGGAAGTCAATTTCTGGCAGCCGGGCGGCCGCACTGTCTTCAGGGCGATTTCGCCCGGCGAGCTCTTTCTCTTTCGACTCAAGTCACCTGTCAATAAAATCGCAGGAGGTGGCTACTTCGAATGGGCGGATCGGGTACCGCTTAGTGCCGCTTGGGAGATCTTCCAAACGGGCAACGGGGTCAGTTCGCTGGCTGAATTGCAGCAGAAGATCGAGCGTTACCGAGCTGCGCCGATCGCATCGCCCTACACAACGGACATCGGCTGTATCATTCTGCGCAACGTGTTCTTTCTGGAGCCCCAAGATTGGATCGCAGTGCCCCAAGACTTCCCGCTCAATGTTGTCAAGGGAAAGTCCTACGACGTTGAATCGGAGTCCGGAGCTCAGCTTGTGCAGGCGATTGCTTCATCGCGTTATGCACCACTCCACAATTTGCATGTTGCAGAGGATACCGAACCCTATGAGGTGCCTGGCGGCTTCATCATGGGTATGGCTAAGATTCGAATCGGCCAGGGTGCCTTTCGGGGAATGGTCTTGGAAACCTATCAACGTCGCTGCGCAGTTACGGGGGCAAAGGTTCTGCCCATCCTCCAATCCGCCCATATTCAACCGGTGTCGGCCGGTGGCTTGCATCACATTCGGAATGGAATTCTGATGCGATCTGACGTGCATGCCCTGTTTGATTTGGGATACCTGACAATCACGCCAGACTTGACCATTCGAGCCAGCCGGAGATTGCGTGATGAGTTCAACAATGGAGAAGACTATCGGCGACTTGATGGGCAACGACTGTGGGTGCCACCGACCATCGCTCGTCAGCCCCATCCCGAATTGCTAGAGTGGCATTCAGATGTGGTGTTCAGGAAGTGAAGCGTACTTCCTGGGGGGCCAACGACCCCTACAGCTCGCTGCGGACCACCCTCAAGGCCGAGATCGACCAGGCTGCCTGGGAATCCCTCCACAGCGCCACCTCCCGCCCCTTCGACAAGCCCAAGAGCGGGCCGCCGTCAAGGTCATCAATCACCTGGGGGACGAGGTGATGAAGGTGTTCCGGGTGGGCTGAAATGCAGCCGCCCGTTCACCCCCGTGCCGCCCTTCTCCGGCCTCGAGGCTGAGGAGCGTTCGCTTGCCGATGGCCCCTCCGCCAGCAGGTGGGCAAGGCCCAACCCGGCTCGGTGCTGCGCAACCTCCTCCTGTCAATCGTCGGCCTAAGGTGTTTCACTCTGAGCGTCGGCCAAAGTTTCATCGGGCGGCGGCGATCTGGGCGGCGCGCTCGCGGTCTAAGTCCTGACTCGGGCGCCGAGCGCCGCGGCGGATAGCGTTCCGGCTTCCCAGTCGCCCCGTCAGGCTAAAGTCGTCAAGTCGGGGTGCAGCCACCGCCCGGGCTCCCTGGATAGCGGGCCGGCGCCACCCGACTCCACTCCCTCTCCGTCCACCCAACCGGGGCAATACCAGAACTCACAGGCCGTTTGCCCGTCCGCCTGCTGCGATGTATCGTCAGCAGCCATGAACCAGTGGTCCTCGCTCTCCAGCGCCGAGACTGGCGGCCGTCTCTCGCGCGGCCTCCCAGGATCTCACGCCTGCCTATGTCGCCACCTGCGCAACTCAGGATGCGCTTGCCGGCTTGGCTCGGCGCATGCTTCGGCGAACTCGCCGCGGGCTGGCCGGAAGCGGCGATGCAGGCGGCGGCGCAGCGCATGCTGCAGATACGACATGATTCGACCGCCTGATCCGGAAGACCTCAAGGCCTTTGCCACCCGGGTGGTCGGCCTGCTTGAATCCACGGGCATTCCGTATGCTGTCTGCGGCTCCCTTGCAGCGATGGAGTACAGCGAGCCCCGGTTGAGCATCGACTGTATTACCGGATGGGCGAGGAGATCTCCCAGAAGCATCCTGCCGACGTGGTCAAGATGATCGGTGTGGTCGGTGGGGACTTGGATGTACCGTACATCGAGCGCTGGGCAGACCAGTTGGGCATTCGCGATCTGTGGGACGGACTTCGGTGGTCTGGCGGGTCGCCTCCGCTCGGCACGCCATAGGATGAGAATGACGACTCCATCAAGAGGCACCATGAAAGCAGAATACGATTTCAGCTTGGGTCGCCGGGAGCGCGCGCATTACCGTCAACCTGCCAACCCGGATCTGAGGCGGGGCGGCCAGGTCGTCATGAGCAACAGCATGCTGTTGCGCTCGCAACAGCCCAGTGTCGCGTTTGTAACAGCGGCTGTTGCGAACGTAATACTGGGCTGTTGCGAACGCATTACTGCGCTGTTGCCAACGCAACAGCATGCTGTTACGAAGCCGACTGCCTGCTGTGACGAGCGCCGGTCGGAGCCGCCGCCAACGCCCGGCGGCGGCTTGGCGCGTCTTGGGCTCGCCCAGCGGACTGCCGGCAGGATGGCCGGATGCGCTTAAGTATAAGGTCAAGATTCGGCGGTCTGAACCCGCTTTCGCCGCGATCCGCCGCCCCCGCCCGCCGGTCCCAGGGCGGACGCCGCCCAAGGCCAGGCATGAGCGGGGGCTAGGGCCTCGACACACGGTCCGCGCAGCTTCGCACTATGTGGCCGATTTCCGCAGGGGGCGGCGGCCCTGCCAGGATTCCAAAGGTCTGACCAAAGCCGCCCCGAGCTACAGGCTGGACTCGAGAATGTCCTTCAGCCGCGACAGGTTGCCGGCGACCTCGTCCTGCATCGCGCTGGCCATGTCGGCGTTGGCCATCCGGTCGAAGGGACTGGTTTCGGGCGGGGCGGCCACACCACGCTGGACGACCCGGGTTCCACCTTCGATCGGCGTCAGCTCGATCTCCCAGCTCATGCGCATGAGGTCGCCCTTGCGCCGGCTGGGCATATGCGCCTTCCAGCTGACGCGCCGATCGGCATCCAAGGCCGTCACCTCGGCGATGGTGCGGCCGGGCGAGCCGAGGTAGCGCAGGGCCAGGGGCATCAACAGGCCGAACATCATCCGGTCGCGCAGCTTCAGCGTGCTCGGCGCTCCCTCCTCGGTCTCGAACCGGCTCCCGACCTATAGGGACCCTCCGTCAGCGGCGTCATGACGCGAGGCTGATGATTCCACTCGACATGCCGCGGCAGGTCGGCGACGTAGGCGTAGACCTTGGCGACGGGCACCGCGATGTCGACAGAGGCGCTGATGGCCTGCGTGGGCATGGGAGGGCCTCCTTGGCCGCAGGACGATGATAGCGTCACCGCGTGGCGATGCGTCGTCACGGCGGCAGCCGGGCAGAATGATGCCTTCATAAGGTAGCTATGATGCCTTCATAAGGTCACTATGAAGGCATCATAGCACTGCGCTTACGGCAGCATTCGCTCTCGCTTACGGCAGCATTCCCGTGCAGTGATGCCGTAACGCGGCTGAGTTCTCGGGATGAGGCGTCTCGGGCCACGTGGCGGAGAAGAGAGCACGGTGGTCGTGGCGTGGGCCGTCCTCCGGCGCTTAGCGTTCGTACGGATCGACCTGGCCCGGAGATCGTGATCGCCATGGCCCGGATTGCGCAGGCTAGAAGCAGCCGATCCCTTCGGCCTGGATCTCCTTGACGTTGTTCTTCCCGATGCCATTGATCTGGTCAACCAGGTCGTCCCATCCTGAGAACGGCCGCTTCGCGAGGATCTCGTTCGCTATCTTCTCCTCGACGTACTTGATGCGTCGCAATTCGTCGAAGCCGGCGACATTGAAATTGACGCAACCAGGCCCTGCCGCCGCTGGCGGGGGCGCAGCCTGCTCCTGGGCAGGTGCTTGACGAGCCGCCCTGTCCGGATCCTCGCACACAACGCCGTTCCCGTTGCCATCGAGCCTGCCCGGGTTAGGTCGGTCGGCCGTCTGGTGGTATCCCCAGTACGACTGGGCAGCGGCCTGTGATGGGAACTCATTGCAGTCGCGATCTTGCAGCGGATCGAGACTCATGTAGGCTGGCAGCGCGGTGGGCTGTACCGCAGCGACCGTTGGTGGCACCACAGTCGTCGGGATGGTCGTCGGCTCCACAGTCGCGGTCGCCTCGTCGGTGGTGGTCGCGATGGTTGTCTCGGTTGCTCCGGGCTTCTCGGTGGAAGCGGGCCTGGTCTCGACAGGCTCGTCGGTCGCAGCGGCTGTCGTGGGCTGATCCAAACTGGTCGGCTTCTTGGCGGACTCGGGCACGCAGCGGCTACACAGCCCGCAGGACAGCAAAAGGGCGGCCAGCCCGATGGCGGCCTTCTGGAACCTGGACATCGAGGACAGGCGCTGATTCATGACGGACTCCTGGTTGACACAGCTGAGTTCTGGCATGGTTCAGACTTGGCAGTCGGAAGCTATACAAAGACGTGGTCTAAGGGTCACCTCGGGGATGACGTGGTCTAGCTGACAACGTCACCTTACAAGATCCAACCGCCGCAATCGGCACAGCGTCCATACCATAGCAGGACTTGGCACGCATGTGCTACGGCGTAGCTGATGCGAGCACGCCTATCGTCGGTACGGCTGTTGGTGTCTCGGTTACAGCCAGGGTGGCAGAAGGTGTCGGAGTATGCGTCGGGCAACTGCTCTGCCATAGAACCTGTGGCTGAATCTCGGCACCTGACGAATCTTGGCGACGGAACAAACAGAAGTCCAGATCGGTCACGTCAGGAGCTTGGAGATCCATAGGAATGACACCGACAGCAGGGCTGAACAAGGGCGTCCCAGGTCCGTAAGAGTGACTGATCTTCACGAAGAAACAGCCCTTGACCGTAGGTAGCCACCCATACTGACCCGTGGTCGAATCCGGTGTTTGTGCAGGCATAGACGACATTGTAGACGCGTTTGCCGTGCTCGCAACAGGAGTGATTGTGGCCCACCGATCGGGAGGACTAGCTACGATACCTGAAAAGCATTCCGTACTTGTCAAATTGTGCGGTACTGCCGTGACGATAGTTCCTTGATTCATCCTGTATAGAGTGAGCGTTACGTCCGGGATCGATGGGCCATGTTGTAGCCCTGGGTTATGGGGCATTGACAAGATGTCCTGTGCTTGCCCCCCCTGGATCGACAGGAGGGAAACCTGCTTTCTTGCTGGATGGAACGTCTCGTGACCTGATTTCTGGGGGAGCGGCCCTGTTCCCCACATGACGACAACGTGAAAGCTTGGTAGTACGACCAAGTCGCCGGGCCGGATCAGAGACCTCAACGTTACCCACTCTCTCGAATTCTGTAGGTCGAGCCGCTGTCGCTGGGCGGAATGTCGCGCGGACCACCAGTGGTGCTGCCCAACAGAACATTTTGCCTGCGGACTTCGATCTTGTCTTCGACCTCCAAAGCCGTATTGTCGGGGTTCTTGACGAAGACGGTAACGAGAATCCGTCCGTGTTCGAAATCTGAGAACAGAACTGCGCTTGCGGGGGGGACTCAGGAAAGTCCAGATCTCCAGTTGCCGGATCACCGCAATTCGCTGTCCCATCGCCAGGTACAAGGCCCAATGCCTGGTCGTTTGCAGGCGGCTCAGTCGCGCATGCCAATGTCATGGCACAGGTTCCGGCCATTACAACCAGGGTCGCGACCTTATGAAGCCGTTGGATGGACAGTCCGAGAGTCATGTCTCTGCTCCTCGCTGGGCTGATGGCACAAGACCGGTTGATGTTGAGTGCTCGACTAACTCAAGTCGGAGACCGTCAGTGCTCGATCGACTGGTTGAGATCACGTGGATGCGACAGGAGAGTCTTACATCGATCTCCCCCAAACAAAATCCGCCACCTCGCGTAACCAGGCGAACACGATTGACATCGCTTGAGGTGAGCACATCTGCGAGGAGATGTTGAGGATACTCAGAAAAGATGGAACTGGTCCATTCGGAACAGTTTCCCATCATATCCGCTGCCTTGTTGCTGCGTTCACAGCACACGGCCGCGACTGGTGTTGTCGTTCCGACATGGAGTTCTTGAGAATTGACCAATCCGCAACTTGAGGTCGATACATCTGCTTCCTCTGGCATCAAAGAGACGCGAGCGGCTGCTTCCCAATTGACTTCCGAAGGTAGTCGAAACTGCATCTTGCTCTGGTGACTCAGCCAAGCGGCATAGGCACGTCCCTCAAACCAGCACACGCCAACAACCGGTCGAGTGTTACTGGTGAATTGCTGACTCTTCCAGAATCGCGGAGCGGTGTATGGACCATCTGGGGCAGTCATGGCAAGTAGATCCTTCTGAAGTGAGTTCCTATCCTTAGTAAGATATGACGTCATACGCGAAAACTGCTTGGTATCGATCGTTCCCTGAGTCAATAGTTCTCCCAGCAGTGAAGGCAACGCCTTGCACCGATCGTACATGTCCAATGTGTTGATGATTCGACCATCCACCAAGCGCCCGTCTCTCCATGACACTGCCGCCTCCCCCACCCACCATCGCTCGTCCTCATACCCCCCCGCCTTGATGAAGCACGCGTATTCCGCGTTCGTCACCGGGAACTGCCCGATCCAGAACGCGTCCAGCCATATCTGGTGCTCGGGCGCCTCCTCGGGGTAGATGCCCTCGTCGCTACCGATCGTGTAGTTGCCAGCCGGCACCCGCACCATCGGCGGCAGCAAGTACTCCACCCCCTCCGCGCTCACGCAGCGCTTGAAGCGCGGGTCCCCCAGTTCGCCCAAGGCTTCCCCCGCCGCGATCCGAGCGCGCAGATCCGCCTTTGCATCGCGGCTGCGGTTGACCAAGGACCAGCGAAGCCGCTCCTTCACCGGCTCCGTCACCTTGCTCTCCGGCTGCGCCGCGCAGCGGCCCGCCAGCGGCAGGTTCCTGTCCGCCAGCTGCTCGACGAAGGCGTCCTGGTCCGCAGTCATCGCGCTCGCCAGCAGCATCGTCTCCTCCCAGCCCGTTGCGCTCAGGGGCGGCAACGGTTCCGCCGGGGCCAGGCTGGCGATCTGCTCCGCCACCGTCGGGCTGATGCGGTCCGCGCGCCATTCGCTGGTTGCCAGGTCAGCGCGCGGCGCGTCGGCCAGCTTGCGGGCGGCGAAGTACTCCTGCAGCAGTTGGTGCCGGAAATGCAGCTCGTCCTTGCTGCGCTCCTGGTCGAGAACGCCCAGGTCGCAGCCGGCCAGCAGCACCGCCTCCGCATGTTCCACCGGCAGCGTTGCTTCCAACAGGTCCAGGGCCGTGTCGTAGGGCAACCGGATCTGAGCCGCTTCCGTGGAGCCGCGATTGTCCTGCATGACGTAAGCCAGGTCCGCCAATTGCGGAAAGAGACCGCTGCCCGGCAGATCGAAGGGACGCGGCCATTGCCGCAGGTCCAGGATGCGCTGGCGGTCGCGGCTGGAGAGCAGGCTGCCCGACAGGAAGCGCCGGTTGCCCCCCTGCACTTCGTTGCGCAGGGCGCCGCGGATGAAGCTGGAGAACAGCGCCGCCCGGCCCGTGGGCACATGGCGTTGGCGTTCCGCCTGCAGGGCCAGCATGCGCAGCAAGAAGGGCGTGCGCAGCAGTCCCAGCTGCGGCTGGTCCTGGAGCGATGCCCATACCCGGTCAGCCTGCCGTGGGCAGTAGGTGCCCAGGAAGGCCTGGACCTTGTCGTTGTCCAAGGGCTCGATGCGCAGCTGCGGCACCGCCAGGTCCTTCGAGGACAGCGGCGCCGAGTAGTCCAGGCTGCGGCAGCTGAAGACCACCCGGTTGCCCGGCAGCCGCGCCGCCAGGTCCGCCACGAAGGCCTGCCAGCGGCCCACCCGTGCCAGGTAGCCGTCCGCGTTACGGTGCGGCATCTCGTTGACCGCGTCCAGCAGCAAGGTCACCCGCTGCTCGGCCAGCAGCGTCGGCATTGGCGGCAGGTCTGGATGCTCCGCCGCCCACCCGGATGCCAGCCAGGTCAGGGGAGGCGCCGCGAAGTCGTCGTCGCGGCTGCCATAGCGGCTCAGCGGGACGAAGACCGAAATCCGCTCTGTGGCGCCCCGCAGTCCGTCCAGCATCATCCGCAATTCGTGATGCCTGAGGAGCGTGCTCTTGCCCGCGCCCGGCGCGGCCAGCACCACGAAGGCCGGGTCCGGCTGCTCCGCCAAGGCTGCGTCCAGACTCTGGTAGCGCCGCTCCTGTAGCCGCCAGCGCTCCGTCGGCGCGTCTTCGCCCAGGTCGATCAAGAGCGACAGGTCCACGAAGCGCTCGTCCAGCTGGTAGCGCTCGTCCGACCACAGCAGCGCCTGGCGCAGGCGGTACAGGTCCAGGCTGTCCCAGCTGCGGCCCAGGATCAGCCGCCGCTCCGCCGCTTCCAGAGCCAGGGCGTCCGGGCGGTCGGCAGCCAGGGCCGCCTTGACCCGCTGCAGGATCGCCTCCGCCTCCGCCCGCTGCGCTGCATCCGGTGATAGCGGGGGCGGAACATCCGGGCCCGGCAGGCCGCGGCGCGCCTCCAGCTCGGCGGCCTTCAGCGCCTGGCCTAGCAACGCGACCCCCGCCTTCTGGCGTCGCCAGAACGTGGGCCGGGCCATCCCCGCAACCTGCTGCAGGGCGTCGACCGAGGGGGCCTCGTCGCTCAGGAAGCGGTACCAGACCGCGCTCCAGGCCTGCGGACCGCGTGGTCGCCGCGGAAGTCGGCCGCCGGATCGGCCGGGAAGCGGTCCGCTTCCATCGGCGGGCGGCTGCCGTTCACCAGGCCCCGCGCCTGGCAGAGGCCCGTCCAGGTCAGGTCGCGCAGCAGCTCGCGCAGCATCGCCGCACGTTCCGCACGGCCGTCGCGCAGCCCCTTGCGGCGCAGGCCGTCCGTGACCGCCGCCAGCTGCAGGATCGCGCCGCGCGGCTCTCTTTTGCGCGTGCGAAGGTCGCGCAGCGCCGTCACCAGCGCGACGTGGTCGATCGATGTCAGGTCAGGCAGGTGGTGACCCGGCATGCGGCGTTCGTTTCCCCCAAGCGCCCTTTGGGCGCTGTCCCCCGGTGGCCGCGAAGGGCGGGTCGTGAAGGTCGACCCGCGGCCGCGCGACCGCTGTCGGGACAGCATAACACCAAAATCCGCCCACGCGGAACGAAAATCGGACCGAAACCGGGGAACGCGCGCCGTCGCCACCTCGCCAGGTTGAAACATCCGTGAAAGAAAGCGCCTGTTTCGGGCCAGCGCCGCCCGCCATACTGGCTCCATGTACAGCGCGCTGCTCCTTCGACCCGCTCACCGAGAAAGGACAGGTCTACATGGACACCTTACAGGCCCGGCAACGCATCGCCGGTGCAATCGCCGAGCTGCTCAGCAGGCCTGGCCTGCAGCGGCTCGTGGAGCTGGCCAACTGCCATCAACCGCCCTCCCAGACCATTCGCCTGACCGGGCATTGGAACCCCGATGCCCGGCGCTGGGACTTCAACGTGCGCTTCTAGGCGTGCTTTGGAGGGACTTGGAGAGTAGCCGGGGGTGTACTGGGGAGTCGCTCAGGGCACCTTGGGCCACGGGTCTATACGGATTCTAGCCGCCATTCGGAAGGCGCCTTCCGACCAGGATCCCCGGCCTTGGCCCGGCCGCGGATCAACCGCTTTCTCCTTCTCTTGCACTGAAAGTCCATCACAGGAGCTGAATACCATGACCACCACGACGCGCCTCGCGCTCGCCGCCAGGCCGGGCCTTGCCCATCGCCGGACCACGAAGCTGGCCATGCCCGTCACGGCCGCCGCCATCGCCATCGTCTGCGCCCTGCAGCCCGGCCACAGCGGCCCCGCGCCGGTGGGGGCCCAGCAGGATCCTACGCCCACCCCGCTGCCCACCCTGAGCGGCAGCTCGCTGCCCTACATCCAGCCCGGTATTCCGCGTCCCGAGCCCGTGGGCATCGTGTTCCAGGACGACTCCAGCGACCAGACCTGCAGCCAGGACCTCGGTGAGGGGGCCGTCCAGGGGGTCATGGTGCGGCTCAAGGACGGCTCCGGCGTGATCCTGCGCCAGCAGCTGACCAACAGCTACGGCCTCTACGACCTGCAGGACTCCCAGGCTGCCTTGAGCAGCGGCAGCTACACCCTGGACATCGTCCCGCCCTCCGGCAGCGGGCTCAGCTTCCGCTGCGCCCGGCCCGGCACCGCCAACCCCGCGGTGCAGCAGAGCCCCATCGCCATCCAGTCGCCCGGCCTCGTGCCGGATGACCTCCTCGTGAACATCGGTGTCAACTGACCCCTGGCTCAGCCAGGACCCGTACCTACCTTGTACTGAACCCACCTTGAACCTAGCCCACTTGAACCGAGCCCGCATGAACTGAACCCGCGTGAGTCGAACCCGGATCGTTTCGCAGACAGCCGCTTTGCATACAACCGTTCTGCAGACAGCCGCGTCGGGCCAGAGGGCCGCGCGGCTGTCCGCGCGTCAGCGGGCCTGGCGACGGAACAGCATCGCGTGCACGGGGATGCCCGCCGCCACCACCGCCGTGCCCAGCAAGGCCTGCATGGGGTCGTGGCCCGCCAGCAGCACCAGCAGCACCACCACCAGCAGCAGGTACAGGAGCGGTGTGAGGGGGTAGCCCGGCGTGAGGTAGGCCGGCGCCGGGCCGCCGCGGCGGCGCAATACGAAGAGCGCGGCCGCCGTCAGGCCCAGGAAGACCACCGTGATGAAGATGAAGTAGGCCAGCACCTGGTCGAAGCGCCCCAGGGCTACCAGCACGCAGGCCAGCAGCGCCTGGATGGCGATGGCCCGCGCGGGGGTGCCGAAGCGCTCGTGCGGACGCCCGAAGGATGGCAGGAACAAGCCGTCGCGGGCCATGGCGTAGGTCACGCGGGGGGCGGCCATCAGCAAGCCGGCCAGGCTGCTCAGCACCGAGACCATGACGATGACCGCGAAGATCAGCCCGCCCGAAGCGCCGAAGAGCAGGGTGCCCGCCTGGGCGACGAAGGCCTCGCCGGAATCCGCCTGTTGGGGCGCGACCAGGTAGATGAACACCGCGCTGGTCACGATGTAGATCACGGTCACCAGGCTCACCCCCAGCACCAAGGCCCGCGGCATGTTGCGGGCCGGATCGCGCAGCTCGCCCGTCAGCTTGCTGACATCCCACCAGCCGCCGAAGGCGAAGAAGGCGCCCACCACCCCCCCGGCCATGGCCCCGAAGAGCGAGCCGGCCTCCGGCGGGCGGGCCACGAAGGGCGTGAAGTGTCCCAGGTCGCCCAGCCGCAGGCCCAGGGCCATGAGGGCGATGAAGGCCAGGAAGGCCACCTTGAGCACCGTCAAGCCGCGCACGACACCCGCGCTCTGGCGGGTGCCGACGATGTTGAGCCCGGCCACGATCAAGATGGCCGCCATCGCCGCGGCCTTGGCCGCCGCCGGTCCCATGGGAACGACATAACCCAGGTAGCTGCTGAAACCCATGCCCAGGGCAGCGGTGATGCCCGGGTCCATCACCAACAACGCCATCCAGCCGTAGAGAAAGGCCGTGCGTTCGCCGAAGGCCTCGCGCAGGTAGACGTAGGCGCCGCCGGCGGCGGGGAAGCGGGCGGCCAGCTCGCCGTAGCAGAGCGCGCCGCAGAGGGCCATGAGGGCCATGATCAGCCAGACCAGCAGCAGCCAGAAGGGGGCGCCCAGGTCGCGCGCCATGCCGGCGGGTGTCAGGAAGATGCCCACCCCGATCGTCTCGCCGATGATGACGGCCACCGCGGCGCTGAGGCCCAGCTGCCGGGCGAGGGCGGCGGGCGGGGCGGCGGGCGGCTGGGCGGGCGGGGCGGCGTGATCGGGGTTCATGGCCGGGCTCCTGATGCTGGTCGAGGGATGCATCCTGGGAGCATAACGGGGCGCGGAGGTCCTGTCTGTAAGGGAAAGCCCGCATGGGGGCAGGGGGCTCTCCCTAGCTCGCCGCCTGCGCCGCCATCATGGCGTCCCGCAATGCAGTCAGCGCCGCTCGCCAGTCCGTTCCCTCGTCCGTGCCGCTACCGGCGGCGCTGTCCGGTGCCGCATCGCCGCAGCGGGCCGTTTGCAGGGCCATGCGCGGCAGGCCGGCCCAGCTGCGAATGCGGGCCAGGTCCGCCAGCCAGCGTGGACCGTCTTCGCTGGCGGTGTTGCGCGCCACGGCTTCCAGCACTTCAATCGTGAAATCGGCCGCATGGCCGTGCTGGTGGTCGAGCGTGAGGGCGCGGTCCGCAAGGCGCGCCGCCTCCTCTCGCAAGCACAGCGCCGCCAGAGCCCAGGCATGTTCCGTGTCCACCATGCACTGGAGCACCGCATCCATCGCTGCGCCTTCGGTCAGCCGCAGCCGTCGCAGGCGCTCGGCCGCGCCTGCCGCATCGCCGGCGACGAGGTCGCGCCGCGCGAACACGATGGCCAGGCTGGTGGAATGGACCCGGTCATCTGCGCGGGCTTCCAGCGCCGCGGCCCGTTCGAGCGCGCAGGCGGCGGCGGCGAGATCCAGGTCCTGCAGGGCGGCATCGGCCAGGAAACGCTGCGCTTCCAGCTCGCGTCGCGCGTCGCCGGCGGCTCGAAACTTATTGGCCGCGTCGGCCAGAGCGCGGCGGGCCATCGCCCCATGACCCAGACGAAACTCCGACTGGCCCCGCACCGTCAGGCAGAGTGCCAGCCCGTACGGGTCTCCGGCGCGCAAGAAATAGGCCTCCGACCGATCCAGCCGGCCCAGGGCCGCGTGCGGGTCGCTGCGCACCAGGGCCAGGATGGCCAGGTTGCGCTCCGTCGTCGCCTGGAAATGTTCCGAGCCCGGCTCGGCCAGGGTCAGGGCCACTTCGAAGCAGGAGATGGCGCCGTCGAGGTCGCCTTGGACCATCAGGATGCTGCCCAGGTTGTGCAGCACCGTCATCCGCAGCCGCGGTGAACTGGCGTCGGTCAGCAGATCCGCCGCGGTCCGCAGGTAGCTTTCGGCCGCAGCCTCCTGGCCCAGGAGGAGGGCCAGGCTGCCCGCGGCGTTGAGGGCCTGCGCCCCCAAAGCCGACGGCAGGTCGCCAAAGGCCGGATGCGCCAGCCACGCTTTCAGCACCCTCATGGCCTCGTCGCCCTGACCGATGGCCTCGTCGCCCTGGCCGATGGCCTCGTCGCCCTGGCCGCGGCGCAGGTCATGGCGCCAGGTGGCCACAGCCAGACGCAAGCCGACCTCCAGCAGGCCGGCCTCCTCGGCCCAGGCCGCCGCGGCGCGGAGGTTGGGCTGCTCCTCGTCCAGGGTGGCCAGCCAGGCCGTTTCGCCCAGCTGTTCGCGCTCGGCTTCCGCCCGTTCCGCCAAGGCCAGGTACCAGGCAGCATGCCGGGCGCGCAGGGTTTCGCCCCGCCCGTCGGCGTTCAGCAGCGCCAGGCATTGGCTGCGGATCGGCTCCAGCAAACGCCCTCGCGAGCGGGTGCCGCTGCTGTCGACCTCCACCAGCGACAAGTCGATCAGGCGCAAGAGCAGCTCGATGCTGGACATCTCGTCCAGGGGGCCGCCGCTCGGCAGACAGATGGCGGCGACCGCCGCGGTGGTCCAGCCGCCGCGGAACACGGCCAGCTGGATGAACACCTCCCGCTGCGCCGCTTCCAGACGGTCCAGGCTCCAGTTGAGGCAGGCGTCGAGTGTACGATGACGGTCCGGAATGCTGCGGTCCTGATCCGCGCCGCGGGAAAGCAGGGCGGCCAGGTTGGCCAGGATCTCTGTTAGCGACAGCTGTCGCGTCCAGGGCGCGATCAGCTTCAGGGCCAGGGGCAGGCCATCCACCCGCCGCACGATGGCCGCCACCACCAGGGCCGCGGCATCCGTCGTCACGTCCAGGTCCGGGCTGTGGCGTTTCACCTCGGCGGCGAAGGCGCGCACCGCCTCGTATTCCCCCAGGTCGTTCGTCTCACCCTCCGGCGGCACCGCCAGGCCCCGCAGGCGCAGCACCCGCTCCGAACCCAGCTTCAGCGGGCGCCGGCTGGTAGCCAGGATGCGCAGCTCCGGGCCGGCCTGCAGCATCCCGGCCACCAGGTCCGAGGCCTCCGGCAGCAGATGCTCGCAGTTGTCCAGCACCAGCAGCTGCCGTTGGCCGCGCAGCTGGGCGACCAAGGCGCCCACCGTGTCGGCGGTCATCGGTCGGCCCTGGCCCAGCTCCTGCCACAACCAGGAGGGCAGCTGCGACCCGCTGGCGACACGGCTCAGATCCAGCCAGCGCACCCCGTCCGGGAACTCAGCGACCAGATCCCAGGCCACCTGCAGGGCCAGGCTGGTCTTGCCGATGCCGCCGGGGCCGGTGAGGGTGACCAGCGGCTCGTGGCGGATGGCGTCCATGGCGCGCTGGCGGGTGCGGCGGCGGCCGATCAGCCCCGTCTCCGGCGCCGGCAGGCTGCTGACCGGGGCCGGCCGGGGGCCCAGCCGTTCCCGCTCCTCGCCCTCCAGTTGGTTGAGCAGGCGGGCCAGGGCCGGTCCGGCCACCTTGTTCTTGAGGTGGTTCCAGAACGCGTTGCCGTCGGCGGAGATCGCCGGGCCGCGCACCCGGCGCTCCAGCTCCTTGTGCTGCAGGCGGCAAGCGGCGACGAAGCGCACATAGAGGTAGGCCCAGCCCAGGCGCGTCGGGTCGCGATCGGAATGCTCAAGGGCCTTGCGCAGCAGGGCGAACAGCTCGTCGCCGGCCTGTTCGGCGAGGATGCGTAGCCTCAGCGGCGGGATGTCCAGCGCCTGGGAGGCCTTGCTCAGGACCATCGCGCTCAACAGCTCGGTCGTGGCCACCCAAAGGGCATCCGGGCTTGCCGCCAGATGCTGGCGCTGGCATTCGCGGCTGACCAGGGCCAGTTGCAGGACAGGGCTCTGAGGGTCCTTCCGGCCGGCGCGCAGATCGCCGAGCAGCTTCAGCACCTGATCGCTGGTGATGGGTTCGTGATCCAAGGCCCTTCCTCCGATTCTGGTCCGGTTTTCTCGCCGCCGGCCCCGCGCCGCCCCTAAGCTGTTCTGCAGGGCGCCGGATCGCCGGCTCCCCAGCGTTCTATCAGCGGCATGCGCCGACGTGCGGCCAGGGAGGCCATTGTGTTACAGAGCTTACCGGTCCTGCTGATCTGCCTGCTGATCGTGCTGGCAATAGGCGGCGGCGTCAAGGGGACGCGGCCATGAGCCTCCTGGAACGGGAGGACACCGTGCCCGAAGCCTCCGACGCCTACAGCGCCTCGCCGGCCGCCCCGCCGCCGGAGGCGTTGCCGCGGCCAGGGATTGTCCTTGATCTGGCGAGACGGTGCTGGCCTCAGCTGCGGAACCAGTTGGGTCTGGGACCGCATCCGACGGTGTTGGCCTTGATGTACGCTCTGTCACGCCTGCAGGTTCTGTCGGCGGAGGAACGGCGGCAGCTGACGCTGTTGCGCGCCCAGCTGCCCAAGGCTTTGCTGGCGCTTGACGCTCCGGCCGCCGAGGCCATGGAGGCCTGGCTGCAGCTGCCCCTGGCGCGGGATCCCGCGGCCCTGGCCGCGGCATTGCGCCAGGCTGCCGACAAGCAGCTGCACGGCGCCCCGCTGGCCGCCGGCTTGCAGCGGGCGGCGGCCTTGGTCGAGGAGCTGGATCCGGCGAGCGGTCCGGTGGAAGCACAGGGTCGCCAGGCCGATGGTCGCCTCGCCCTGGCGCGCGCCCTGGCCCGGGGCGTGCTGCGCGGCGCGCTCACCCGCGGGGTGAGTGCCGAAGCGGTGGGCTGCGCCGGCGCGCTCCGAGAGCTGATCGATCAGCTGAGCGCGGCGCCGGAGGCTGATGGCGCTTGATCAGGCCGCGAGGCGGGCCCGTCCACGGCGGTGGGCGGACGGACCCGGCTCGCGCTGATCACAGGTTCCGCGAGGGAGTCGTCGGTCGTACAAAGGCAGTGGGGGCGCCCCCGGAGGCGGGGGCGCCCCACAGCCGGACGTGGAGGGCCGCGGTTCGGATGGTCGGATCCGGTTGAACCGACCGCGCGGTCATTCCGCAGCCGGCGTCGCCGGCGCCAGGGCCACGATGCGCGCGGCGATGTCCCGCGCGTCGGCGTAGATCTCGTCGACGTCCTTGTGTTCGAACTGGGCGTTGCGGCCCAAGAGGAAGAGGTTGGGCATGGCGGCGGTAAAGGCTCCGGCCCGGGCCCAGTTGTCCTCATAGGCCAGGTCGTAGACCGGGTAGGCCTGCCCGATGCGGTGGGTCATGGCGTCGCTGACATCGCGGGGGTTCAGCACCCTGATCTGGCGCAGCTCGTCCACCACCCGCTCCACCGAGAAGTCCTCCAGGCGCGTGACCTCGCAGCAGAGGACCGTGCGGTCCTGGGGCAGCTGGTGCTCCGGCGGGGCGAAGTTCTTGAACTCCGCCACGCGGTTGATGCTGTGGCGGGCGTCGGCCATGTAGAACCAGTGGTTGGCGGTCACCTGCGGCCGGTCCACCAGCAGGTAGGTGAGCATGGCCGGTCGGAAGGCCATGTCCAGCTTCAGCCCCAGCTGGTCCAAGACCCAGGTCAGGGGCAAGGAGGACAGCACCGCGTCGAAGGTCTCTTCGGCCTCCAGCCCATCCGTCTGCCGCAGGGTGCAGGTGAAGCGCCCGCTCGCCGCATCCCGCCGCATCGCCGTCACCGCCGTCCGCAGCCGTACCGTGCCCGGGTCAAGCTCGTCGTACAGGGCCTGCGGAATGGCCCCGTAGCCACCTTCCCGCGGGTAGTAGAAGGACTTGAAGTACAGCCGAGAGCGCCGGCGCACCATGTCGCGCAGGCCGCCCACGCGGATCTTGCGCCGGCCCCATTCCGGGGAGATCTGGTCGGCGGGGATGCCGAAGAGCTTCTCGGAATAGGGCTTGAAGAAGAAGTCGTTGAGCCCCTGGCCGAAGCGCGCCAGCACCAGCGAGTTGAAGGAATCTTCCGGCTGCGGCTTGCGGCGCAGGTAATGCCAGCCGATGCCCATGGCGGGCTGGGGGAAGAAGCGGGCCATCACCTCCACGGCGTTGACCGGATCCTGGATCCACTTGCCCCGGATGTGGATGCGGCTGCGGCGCCGCAGCTGATGCATGGGCACGCGGTCCAGCAGTTCCCGCACATCGTCGCGCCGGTCGGCGTAGAGCCGATGGGGCGCCAGGTCGCAGTGGAAGCCTTGCCATTGCAGGCTGCGGGCCAGGCCGCCCACCTGCGGGCTGGCCTCGATGACCGAGACCTTGATTTGGGGATGGCGGCGCAGGAAGGTCGCGGCGCTCAGGCCGGCGATCCCGGCGCCCAGAATCGCGACATGCATCGGGGGGGGCTCCCAGGGGGGCGGAGCGAACCACGGATGCCGCTCACGGAGCGGATGATGATAGCCCAGGTCTACTCCAGGCGGCTCAAGTCCACCAGGATGACAGTGTCGTCTTCGTAGACCCGGCTGGCCGGCGGGGGGGCGTACAGCAGGTGCCGCTCGCGGTCGGAGGCGTCATAGACGCTGCGGGCCAGGGCGCGGAAGGGGCTGATGATCAGGGGCGGGCGGATGGGGTGGAAGACACGCTTCTCTACCAGGAAATGGGTGACGCCCCAGCGTTCGCGCAGGCGGTCGAAGACCGGATCATCGGCGTTGAAGGCCATCGTGGCGCGCACGCTGTCCTCCAGCCGCTCGCGGACCTCGTCGTAGTAGGTGCGGTACATCGGCTGGCCCATCTCGGCGTTGGCCAGGACGGCGCGATGGGCATAGACCGGCAGGGCATCCATCCCATCGTCGGGCCAGCCGGCGATCAGGGCGTCGGTCGGAAGCTGGGCGTCGATGAAGCGGTACAGGGGCTGCAGGGCGGAGGTGTCATCGGCCAGATCCCGGGCGGTGCCCGGCAGCGGGTACGCCAGGGCGAAGGGCAGGGCCAGGGCAAGCGCCGCTCCGACCCGCGCGGGGAGGCCGCGCCGCACGCGGCGCGGCAGGGCGCCCCAGGCCAACGGCCAGGCCATGAGGCCGCCCACGGCCAGCGGATAGTCCAAGAAGCGGTCCGGCCAACCCAGGCGAAACAGGCTCAGCCGCGCCGCGGCGTAGAGCAGCAAGGCTGAGCCGGCAAGCAGGGCGGCGGGGCGCAGCCGGCGCTCACCGCGTGCCAGGCGCCGCAGCAGGGCCGCGAGACCCAGCAGGCCGGCGCCCCAAGCCAGGGTGGGGGCGAGCGGCGGCCGCGTGTCCGTGCCGGCGGGCTGCGCGAAGGTGGTGGCGCCGGTGAGGCCATAGGCCAGGGCGGCGCCCACCTGGGTCAGGGGGCCAGGCTGGGGGAAGAACTTCAGGCGCCCATGGGGCCGCCACCATTCGGGCATGCACCGCGCTTCGGCCGCGGTGACGAAGGGACCGAAGAAAGCCGGCCGCCGCAGGTTGGGCAGGAGGGCCAGCGCGGCGAGCGCCCCGGCGACCATCGCCGTCAGCAGCAGCGCCCGCTCGCGCCCTGGCTCGGTGCGCCGGACTGCCCGGGCCAGGCGCAGGAGCAGGTCCACGCCGGCGGCCGGACCGGCCACCAGGAAGGCCTGGGGATACAAGAGGGCCATGACCGGCAAGAGGCTCCAGGCGGACTTCCGCCGGCCGGCGAGCATCAGCGACAGCCAGCCCAACAGCAGCGGCAGGGCGAAGCCGCGGTACATGCCGCCGAAGCCGTTCTCCAGGACGAAGGCGCTGTGCACCGCCAGGAGCAGCCCGGCGATGCCGCCCGCCCTGCCGCCCAGCTGGGCGCCGACGCGGCCGGCCAGGGCCCAGGTGGCCGTCAGCAGCAAGGCGCCCAGGATGCGGGAGAAGACCAGGGGAGCCATGGCGATGGCGGCCATCTGGAAGAGCCAGCGGTAGCCCAAGGGCACGTAGGCCCGGGCGTAATCCACCAGCAAGCTGTCCCCCAGGCGGTCAGCCGGCGGCAGCACATAGGGCAGCAGATGCGCCCGGGCGTCGTCGTCGATGCGGGTCAGGTCCAGCCAGTAGGGATGGAGGCTGGCCAGCACCAGCAGGGCATAGCAGAGGGCCAGCAGCCAGGCCAGGCGCCAAACGGCAGCCTGGCCCGGGGCACGCGCGTTCATGTGCGGCCCGCCGCCGCTGCCCGCAGTTCGGCTTCGCCCAGCCGCGCGGCGCAGAGCCCCAGCCCCAGCACCAGCCACAGCAGGGCGAAGGCATGGGGATAGGTGAAGTAGTAATGGTCGAAGACGCCGCTGGTCAGGGCCGCGGCTTCGGCCGCCAGGCAGCCCAGCACCAGGGCGCGCAGGCCGCCGTCGGGCAGTCGCCGCCAGGCCGCTGTCAGCCGCAGGGCGATCGCGCCCATCAGGCCCAGGAAAGCCCCCAGGCCCACCAGGCCGCTGCTCTCGGCGATGATCAGGTACAGGCTGGATACGCCGCGGTAGAGGTCCACATCGCGCGGCGACCCGAAGCCCACGCCCAGCCAGGGGTAGCGCTGGATCAGGCGCCAGGCGTCGCGGTATTCGCCCCAGCGCATCTGCGTGGCGCGGTCCTGGTTCTGCAAGCCGGCGAAGAAATGGTCCACGTAGGCCGCGGTCCAGGGCAAGGCCTGCGCCAGGGCCAGGAAGCCAAGGGCGGCCAGGGCGGCGACCAGCAGGGCGCGGCGGTCGCGCAGCAGGCCGATGACGCCCAGGCCGGCCGCCAGGCCCAAGAGCGAGCCGCGCGACACGGTGGCCAGCAGGGCCAGGGTGAGGACGGCGCCGGCGGCGATGGCCATCCGCCGTGGCAGCAGCGGACGGGCGCTCACGGCCTGCGGCAGGGCCAGGGCGGCCATCAGGGCCAACATGCCGCCGAAGGAGTTGGGGTCGATGGCGGTGCCCGTGGCGCGCTGCAGGCGGCTGGGGTCGTCGTTCAGAAAGCGCAGGACCCCCGGTCCGCCGGGGTAGTCGACGGCGCTCAAGAGCGAGAGCAGGCGGATCTGCCAGGCATCCGGCAGCAGGTACAGGGCCAGCCCCAGCACGGCGGCGGCCGCCGCCAGACCCACCAGCATCCGGTAGACCTTGGCCACGCGCTCGCCGCTGGGCACCAGGTTGGCCACCACGAAGAAGAGCCCGCCGCCCATGAGCAGTTCGACGAAGGTGCGCAGCTGGTTGTTGCTGGGTCGCCCGCCGACCAGGCCGCCCATGAGCGCCGCCACCAGGATGCCCAGGAAGATGAGCAGGCCCATGCCCAAGGGCGGCCAGATCAGCTGCCGCTGCCGGCGCTGGATCAGACGCATGATCCAGATGAGGTACAAGGCCCCCAAGGCCAGGTCCAGGAGGGTGGGGTTGAAGCCCAGGTTCAGCGGCAGGGCGCCGAAGGGCAGCAGCATGATCACCGCCACCGCCGCCGCAAAAGCCAGGTCCACACTGCGCAGGAGGAAGGGGGCGCCGAAGGCCGCCAGCAACAGCAGCGGGCCCAGCGCCGGGTGCACGAAGGCGGACAGGGCGGCGCCGGCCAGCACGGTGAGCACCGCCGCCGCCGGCAGGGCGCGCCGCCACATGGCAGGATCCCCGGCGGCCAGCCGGCGCAGCGGTCGGGTGCGTGAGCTTCGAATCATCGTCGGGGATTCTACCCCAAGGGGCGGCGCGCCGACCGGGCGCGCCGCCTTCACGCCATCGGGTTCACCGATCCGTGCGCCAGGCGGCGTCCAGGATGGCGATGCCCGCGCCCTGGCTGGCCAGCCAAGGCGCGCCGCCGGCATCCACCGCCATGGCCCCGATGGTGCCCGGCAACAGGCCGCCGTCCTGCGGTCGGTAGACGGTCAGTCGGCCATCGGGGGCCAGCACCGCCGCGCCCTCGGGCGTGCCGATCCACAGGCGTCCGTCGGCCTCGCGGACCAGGCTGGTCACGCTGTCATCCGGCAGGCCGTCCGTCTGGTCCAGGGTGCGCCACAGGCCGGCGGTCGAGCGGATGGCCAGGCCGGCGGCGGTTCCGGCGTAGACCGTCCCGTCCGGCGCCACGGCCAGGGCCTGCATCAGGTTGGAGGTCAAGGCGCCGGTGGCCACGTCGAAGACCGTCCACGCGCCGCTGCTGTCGCGGAGGCTGAGCCCTTTGTCGTAGCTGGCTGCCCAGAGGTTGCCGGCGGCATCGGATGCCAGGGCCCGCACGCTGTTGTCGGCCAGCCCGTTGGCGGTGGTGAAGACGCTCCAGCTGCCGTCCAGGCGGCGCAGGCTGAGGCCGCCGACCGGCTCGCCCGCCAGGGGCAGGCCCTTCAGATGCCCGGCCCATACCTGGCCGATGGCATCCAGGTGCAGGGTCGTCACCTCGTCGGCCCCCAGGCCATCCAGGGCGGTAAAGCCGGTCCAGGTTCCGGCGGCGTCGCGGCGTCGCAGGCCGCGGTCGGCGGTTGCCACCCAGAGCGTGCCGTCCTGCAGGGCCAGATCCCAGACGGCATCGCTGCCCAGGGCGCTGCCTGCGCCATGGATCTCCCAGCCACCGTCAGGGGCCAGGCGGGCCAGACCCCGCCGCGGGAGGGCCAGCCAGGCGCCGCCGGCGGCGTCGAAGGCGATGCGGCTGACGCTGTCGCCGGGCAGGGCGGTGATGGCCTGGCGGCGCACCGCGGCCTGGTCGATCACCAGCAGGCCATCGGCCGTGCCGGCCACGATACGGCCTTCCGGGTCTACGGCCACGGTGTAGCAGAAGACGCCCGCCGCGCCCGGCCAGCGGGTCCAGCGCCCGTCGGCCTCCAGGCGTCGCGGACCGTCGTCGGTGCCCAGTACAGGGCGGCCACCGGCATCGAAAGCCACCGCCAAGGGTAGGGCGTCCAGGTTGGCGAGGCTCAGCGAGAAGGTCTCCCAGGACCGGCCCGGCAGCTTGAGGTGCAGTTCGGCCAAGGTGGCCACGACCAGGGCGCCGCTGGGGGCCACGGCCACGTCCAGCCCCAGGCCGTTGAGCGGCTGCGCCGTCCAGCGGCCGTCCGTCGCGCGCTCCAGCAGCTGCCCCGGTACGGCCACGTAGACCCGGCCGTCCGCGCCGGCGGCCAGGCCGCGCAGCGACACCGAGCCCGGCGGCAGGGTGATGCGCTCCCAGCGCCCGTCGGGGTGCAGGCGAAGCAGGCGGTCATCCTGGCCCAGCCAGAGGCCGCCGCCGGGCGCCGCGGCGAGGGCGTGGATGGCCCCGGCCGCGAGGCCATGGGCGGGTCCGAAGACCTGCCAGCGGCCGTCCGAAAGGCGCTGGCTCAGGCGCCCGTCGGTGCCGGCTAGCCAGATCTGGCCTTGCGTCCCTACGGCCACATGGTCTACCGCCGCGGAGCCGAGGCCGTCCGCCAGACCCAAGCGGCTGGTCAGACCCAGATCGACGTTCCAGCGCACGGCGCCGGCGAAGCGCGCCGCGCTCCAGATCTCGCCGCTGACGGGGTCCACCGCCAGGTCCAGGGTCAGGTTGGGGTTGGTGACATGGCGCCAGCCCGGCAGCATCCGCGACACCGCGCCCGGCGTGGGCGTGGCGCCCTGGCTGGTGGCGGTCACCGACGGACCCGCCAAGGTGGGGGTGGGCTCGACGGGGATGGGCGTGGCCGACGCTCCGGCGCCCGGCGTCCGGGTGGGCAGGTCGAACGGCGGCTCCGGGCGGGCCTTCTTCAGCATGAGGGGTAGGTAGATGCGCGCCATGGACTCGGCGCTCGCCGTCCGGGACTCGCCGCCGGCCGAAGGCGCGGCGGCGATCGCGAGCAGGACGGCGGCGGTGAACAGGATCGACGGCTTGAGCGCCGAAGGATGACGGGAGGGCATGGCAGGTTCTCCGCGGATAGGGGTCGGACCAGGGCGGCGCAGGTACAGGTGCTGCAAGGATGACGGCTGCGCGGCCACGGATGATACGGCCGATCAAGCACGGAGCCCGGCGCGGAATGCCGGCGTCCCCTTCGGAGGCGATGGCCCAGCTCGGCGACGGCCCGGCCCTTGCGTGCCCGGCGGAAAGGGGCTAAGTTCTGCTTCGTCCGGCAGCAGCGCATCGTATCAGTCTTCCATTCGTTCGAAGGTGGACAGCCATGGACCCCGAAACAGCACCCATCCCGCACGGCCGCCTGGCGCTCATCGCCCTCATGGTGGCCTTGATCGGCGCCTTTCTCGTCTGGCGCTACAACGCCCCGCCGGCGACCGCCCCCGGCAGCCCGGTCGCCCCCGCCGCCGGCCCGGAGACGCCGTCCGCCATGACGGCCGGCCCGACGGCATCGGCCGCGGCAGATGCCGCGGGCACGGCCGTAGAGCGCCTGCGGCCGGAGGTGCTGGCCAGCCATCCCCACGATCCCCAGGCGTTCACCCAAGGTCTCGTCTGGCATGCAGGCCAGCTCTACGAGAGCACCGGTCTCAACGGCCGCAGCAGCCTGCGGCGGGTGGCGCTCACCTCCGGCGAGGTGGCGCAGCAGGTGGAGGTTCCCGAGCAGTTCTTCGCCGAGGGCCTGGCCCTGGTGGGCGATCGGCTCTACCAGCTCACCTGGCAGAGCCATGCCGGCTTCATCTACGACCTGAAGGACCTCAGCCCCGAGGGCGGTTTCACCTACGACGGCGAGGGCTGGGGCCTGTGCTATGACGGTGCCCGTCTGGTGCGCAGCGACGGTTCGGCGGACCTCATCTTTCACAACCCCCAGGATTTCGCGGAGACCGGGCGGGTCACCGTCACCCAGGGCGGCGTGGCGCAGGAGCGGATCAACGAGCTGGAATGCGTCGATGACGCGGTCTACGCCAACGTCTGGCAGACCGACCGCATCCTGCGCATCGATCCGCGGACGGGGGCGGTCACGGCGGAGATCGATGCCGCCGGGCTGCTGACGGCCGAAGAGCGCGCCGCCGCGGACGTGCTCAACGGCATCGCCTATGACCCGGAGGGTCAGCGCTTCTACATCACGGGCAAACTGTGGCCCAAGCTCTTCGCGGTGCGCTTTGCGCCTTGAAGGGCGGGCAGCTGGGTGGCGCTTCCGGGGCCTCTTGATCGTGGGGCCGGCCCTGCTGCTTGCTCTGGCGGATCTGTCGGCCGGCGCTCGCAGCTCCGTTCCTGGTCCCGCCGCGCCCGCTCCCGAAGCGCCCGAACCCACCATGGCTGAGCCGCCCGCGTCGGACGCGACCGCGCCGGACGCGACCGCGGCGGCCTCCAGAGTCGTCGCCGCCCGCTGGCAGCTGGAGGTCATCTCCAGCCATCCCCATGACCCCCTGGCTCATACCGAGGGACTGGTCAGCGCCGGGGAGGGACAGCTCTTCGAGAGCGAGGGCAAGAGCTATCCGGACGGGCGGGGCGGTCTGGCCTACCGCTCCTCGCTGCGCCTGGTGGACCTGGCCAGTGGCCGGGTCCAGCTGCGTGTGGACCGCCAGGACCATTGGGCGGAGGGTCTGGCCGTCGTCGGCGACCAGCTCATCCAGCTATCGCTGGACCAAGGCCGGGCCAGCGTCTATGACAGCGCGACCTTTGCGCGGCGTGCGGATCAGATCTATGAAGGCCAACCCGGCTGGGGACTCTGCCATGACGGCACTTCCTTGTGGATGAGTGACGGCTCGGCTTTCCTCAGCCGCCGCGATCCCGCCACCTTGGCGGTGCTGGGCAGCATCCGGGTGGTGCTGGACGGCGCGCCCCTGCTGGGCCTCAACGAGCTGGAATGCCAGGCCGGCCGCATCTACGCCAACCTCTTCCCGTCCGGGGACGGCGAGCGCGACCGGATCGCGGTCATCGATCCGGCGAATGGCGCGGTGCAGGCCCTGGTGGACGCCTCCGGCCTGCTGTCGCCGGCGGAGCAGGCGGCGGCGGCCGAGCTCAACGGCATCGCCGCCCTGGGCGCGGGGCGCTTCGCCCTGACCGGCAAGCTCTGGCCGCGGCTCTATGTGGTGCGTTTCTTGGAGGACCAGGCGCCGTCGCCCTCGCCGACTGCCACGCCGGCTCCCACCGCGATACCGTTGCCGGCCCAACTCCAGGCCCAGGTGCTGGCCACCTACCCCCATGACGGCAGCTGCTACACCCAGGGCCTGGTCTGGGACGACGGGCGGATCTTCGAGAGCTGCGGCCTCTACCAGCAGAGCCGCATCAGGGAGGTGGAGCTGAGCACCGGACGCTCCATCCGCGAGCAGGCAGTGCCCGACCTGTACTTTGCCGAAGGCCTGGCCCTGGTGGACCAGCGGCTCTTCCAGCTGACCTGGCGGGGGGGCTTCGGCTTCATTTGGAACCGCGATGACTTCAGCTCAACGGAGACCTTCAGCTACCCCACCGAAGGCTGGGGGCTCTGCCATGACGGCCGGCGGCTGGTGCAGAGCGACGGTAGCGGCCGGCTCAGCTTCTACAGCCCGGACCCGGCCTATCGGCCGCAGGGCTTCGTGGACGTCCTGCGCCATGTCGAGATGGTGGACAGGCTCAACGAGCTGGAATGCGTCGATGGTCTGGTATGGTCCAACGTCTACCTCACCAACTGGATCTACCGCATCGATCCGGCGCAGGGGCGGGTCACCGGCGTCCTGGATCTCAGCGCCCTGGTGCCGCCCTTGGATGTGAATCCGAGCCTCTTCCCGGTGCTCAACGGCATCGCCTACGACGCCGCGGACAACAGCTACCTGGTCACGGGCAAGCTCTGGCCGGTGCTCTACCGCCTGCGCATCCACGAGCGGCCGCCCCTCATCCTGCCCTTGCTGACCCGCGGACATTGACGCGGCCCGTGGCGTGGAGCGCGCTGCGCATCAGCCCAGGGCCACCCACCGGAGGCCTGCCGAGGGCTGCACCATGCCTTTGAGTTCCATCAGGGTGAGGCTTCGCGCCACCAGGGCCACCGGACTGCGCAGGTCGCGGGCGAGGCTGTCGGTGTCCATGGCGCATCGCTGCAGGGCGTCCAGGATGGCCGCTTCCACCGGGTCGGCGGGGCGCTGGCGGCGCAGGCTGTTCTGGTCGGACACATGGCTGAGGTCCAGGGCGGTCAGGATGTCCAGGGCCGAGGTGGCCACGCCAGCGCCGCAGGCCAGCAGGCGGTTGCTGCCCTCGGCCTGGGGCTGGAAGATCTCGCCGGGCACGGCGAAGACGTCGCGGCCCTGGGAAAGGGCGAACTCGGCGGTGATCAGGGCGCCGCTGCGCTGCCCGGCCTCTACCACCAGGGTGGCCAGGGCCAGGCCGCTGATGATGCGGTTGCGGGCCGGGAAGTTGCCCTTCAGCGGTTCCACACCCGGCGGCAGCTCGCTGACCACGGCGCCCTGCGCGATGATGTCGGCCACGAGGTGGCGGTTGGCGCGCGGATAGCAGCGGTCGATGCCGCAACCCAGGACGGCGATGGTGGGCGCGCCGGCCTCCAGGGCGCGGCGATGCGCCAGGGCGTCCACGCCCAGGGCCGCCCCGGAGACGATGCCCACCCCGGCGGCGGCCAGGTCGTCCACCAGATGCGCGGTGGCTCGCTGGCCGTAGGGCGTCACCTGGCGGGTGCCGACCACCGCCAGGGAGCGCACTGCCAGGAGCGCCGCATCGCCGCGGATGAAGAGAACCTGCGGCGCGCGGTCGATCTGCCGCAAGAGAGGCGGATAGCGCGGGTCGCCGCGCAAGAGCGCCTGGGCGCCGGCCTTGGACAGCGCGGCCATGGCCGCGTCGGGATCGACATGGCGGCGGTTGGACAGGAAGGAGGCCAGGCTGCGCTGGTCCAGGCAACGGGCCGCCAGGCCATCAGCAATCCGCCAGGCGCCCTCGACATCCCCGCCGCGGGCGATCAGGGCTTCAAGGCGCCGTGGGCCGATGCCGGGCACATGGCTGAAGGCCACCCAGTAGGGCAGAAGGGGGTCGGCCGACGCGGCGGCCGCGGCCTGCTGCGGCTCGGCGGTGCGGTCGGATGGGTCGGCTGAGGCAGAGCCGGTCGCTTCGTGGTCGTCCGGCGAACGCTGGGTCATGGATCACCCCGGATATCTGGGGTGGGTGGCGAGGCGAACGATAGCGCGGCGAGGGCGGGGGCGGCAAGCGGCGTCTTCGGCGCCGAAAGCGAACAAGTGCGTCTACGGCGTCGACAGCCCCATGCGGATCCGCACGCAATCCGTCTGCCCGGCCGCCGATCGTAAGACGGCCGGCAGCCCCGCCATCGGAAGGGACCATGACCAGCACCCTACCCTTCCCCGCCGCCCGCCCCCGCCCGCCCTTCGACCGCGGTCGTCTGCTGGTGCACCTGGCCGCCCTCTCGCCTATCGCCCTGGCCTGGTGGGACGCGCGGCAGGCGGCCGCGGCCATCCTCATCAACCCCGTGCAGGCCGTCAGCCAGCGCTCGGGGTTTACCGCCCTCTCGCTGCTGGTGGCTACCCTGGCCGTGACGCCCTTGGGTGCCCTCCTGGGGCGGCCGCGCCTGGTGCGCCACCGCCGGACCCTGGGCCTCTACGCCTTCGCCTGGGCCATGGCGCATGCCAGCATCACCTTGTGGGACTTCAGCTGGATCGAGGGAGCCTTCGATTGGGCCTCGCTGAAGGATGCCGTCATCGACAAGCCCTATGCGCTGGTGGGTTTCACATCCTTCTGTCTGCTCCTGCCCCTGGCGGTCACCTCCACCAAGGGCTGGATGCGCCGGCTGGGGCGGCGCTGGACGCGGCTGCACCGGCTCATCTACGGGATCGCGCCGCTGGTGGTGCTTCATTATCTCTGGAGCGTCAAGGCCGACTGGCGGCCGCCGGCGGCCTTCGGGGTGGGTGTGGCCTTGCTGCTGGCCTTGCGGCTGCCGGAGCTGCGGCGCAGGGCGGCCGACTGGGGTCGGAGGCGCCGCGCCGCCGCGCCTTGAACGTCGCCGGGCCAAGGGCTAGAATCGGCGGCGAGGTGACCGCCATGCTCGCTCAGCCTTTGCCATCGCAGTCCGAGTTTCCCGAAGACGACCGTCTCGACGCACTGCGCGACGCTGCGTCCTATCTGGCTTTCGAACGACGGGCGCAGCAGCGGCATGAGTTCATGGGCGGGCGGGCCGTCGCCATGTCGGGAGCCAGCCGGGATCACAACCTCATCACCTTGAACATCGCCGGGGAGTTGCGGGATCAGCTCAGAGGCGGTCCCTGCGAGACCTACGTCGGCGACATGCGGGTGAAGGTGGCTGCCAGCGGGCTCTACACCTATCCGGACGTGGTCGTAGCCTGCGACAGCCCGCGGTTCGAGGATGCAGTGCTGGATACCCTGCTCAACCCTACCCTGGTTGTTGAAGTGCTCTCGCCGAGCACTGAGGCCTATGACCGCGGACCCAAGTTCGATCAATACCGCCGGATCAGCAGCCTCAAGGAATATGTGATCGTCGCCCAGGACCGCCGCTGGGTCGCGCGTTTCACGCGGCGCCGCGATGCCTGGCTCTTGGTGGAACATGCCGCTCTGAGCGATGTGCTGCAGCTGTCGAGCATCGCCTGCCGCCTGAGTCTGGCGCAGATCTATGAACGTGTCGTCCTCAAGGTCGGAGACGGGGAGCTACGGGGGTAGCCATGAAGATCGTCTGCATCGGCGGCGGGCCGGCGGGGCTCTACTTCGCCATCCTGATGAAGCAGGTCCAGCCGGATGCGGACATCCAGGTGCTGGAGCGCAACCAGCCGGACGACACCTTCGGCTGGGGCGTGGTCTTCTCGGCGGAGACCTTGGGGACCTTGAGGGAGGCCGACCCGGTCAGCTTCGCGGAGATCGAGCGCGCCTTCATCACTTGGGACGACATCGACACCCATGTGGGCGGGCAGGTGATCCGCTCCACCGGTCATGGCTTCTGCGGGTTGTCGCGCAAGCGGCTGCTGCAGATCCTGCACGAGCGCTGCCTGCAGTTGGGCGTGGGGCTGACCTTCCAGCGCGAGGTGGAAGGCGTCCACGAGTTCCCGGACGCCGACCTGATCGTGGCCTGCGACGGCATCAACAGCCGGGTGCGCGAGGCCTTTGCCGACCATTTCCAACCCCATCTGGATTGGCGGCGCTGCAAGTTCACCTGGCTGGGCACCGACCGTCCCATGGACGCCTTCACCTTCCTCTTCGAAGAGCGACCAGAGGGCCTGGTGCAGGCGCATGCCTACCCCTTCGAGCCGGGTCTGGGCACCTTCATCGTCGAGATGCGCGACGAGGTCTGGCGCGCCGCCGGCCTGGATGCGGCGGACGAGGCGGCCACCTTGGCTTACTGTCAAGAGGCCTTCGCCGACTTTCTGGGCGGGCATCGACTGCTGGTCAACCGCAGCCTGTGGCGGACCTTTCCCACGGTCACCTGTCAGCGCTGGGTGAAGGACCACATCGTGCTCATGGGCGACGCGGTGCACACAGCCCATTTCTCCATCGGCTCCGGCACCAAGCTGGCGATGGAGGATGCCATCGCCCTGGCCGAGACCTTCCGGGATTTCGGTCCGGCCCAGAGCCGCGCCGACGCCGCTGAAGTGCTGCTGGAGTACGAGGACCGCCGCTGGGTGGACGTGCTGCGCACCCAGAAGGCGGCCCAGACCAGCCTGGAATGGTTCGAGGAGGCGGCCCGCTACATCCACCAGCCACCCTTGCAGTTCACCTTCAACCTGATGAGCCGCTCCAAGCGCATCACCTGGGACAACATGCGGAATCGGGATCGTGGCTTCATGGAGGCGGTGCGGGCGGAGTTCTGGGAGCGGGAGGCGGGGCCGCTGCTGCGGGTGGTGGACGGATCGGACGGCAGTGATACGGCTGAGGGGCCATCAGCGCGGTCGAGGGCCGCGGTCGCAGGGTCGTCCGGTCGAGCATCGGCCCCGACACGCCCGCCGGGATTCGTGGGCACCTTCGCCCATCCGTATGCCGACCGCCCCGCCGAGCCGATGTTCGCCCCCTTCCAGATCCGCGGCCTGCGCCTGGTCAACCGCGTGGTGGTCTCGCCGATGTGCCAGTACCTGGCGGAGGAGGGCATGCCGGACGACTGGCATCTGGTGCATCTGGGCAGCAGGGCCTTGGGCGGGGCGGGGCTGCTGATCACGGAGATGACAGACGTCAGCCCTGAAGGTCGTATCAGCCGGGGCTGCGCGGGGATGTACACGACGGCCCAGCGAGACGCCTGGGCGCGGGTGGTGGCCTTCGTGCACCGCTACAGCCAGGCGGCTATCGGCTTGCAGCTGGGCCACGCGGGGCGCAAGGGCGCCACCTGCCTGCCCTGGGAGGACCGTCGCCCGGACGCGCCCTTGGCGGAGGACGGCTGGGATCTCCTGGCGGCCTCGGCCATTCCCTTCCGGCCGGGGAGCCCCACGCCCAAGGCGATGGACCGGGCCGATATGGAGCAGGTGATCACCGACCATGTGCGCGCGGCGCGTTACGCCCAGGAGGCGGGCTTCGACCTGCTGGAGATCCACGCGGCCCACGGCTACCTGCTGTCCAGCTTCATCTCCCCGCTCTCCAACCAGCGCGTGGATGCCTACGGCGGCGACGTGGCGGGCAGGATGCGCTTCCCGCTGGAGGTCTTCCGCGCGGTGCGCGAGGCCTGGCCGGCGGAGAAGCCCATCTCGGTGCGCATCTCGGCTACGGACTGGGTGGCGGATGGTGGCCTGGACGGCGACGGGGCGGTGGCGGTGGCCCGGCTACTCAAGGGGGCCGGCGTCGATATCATCGACGTCTCGGCTGGGCAGACATCGACCGAGGCACGCCCGGTGTACGGACGGATGTACCAGGTGCCTTTCAGCGACCGCATCCGCCACGAGGTGGGCATCCCGACCATCGCGGTGGGGGCCATCCAGGGAGCCGATCACGCCAACACGGTGCTGGCCGCAGGCCGCGCGGACCTCTGCGCCCTGGCCCGGCCGCATCTGGCGGACCCCTACTTGACCCTGCATGCCGCGGCGGAGTACGGCTACTGGGATCAGGAATGGCCCCAGCCCTACGAGGCGGTCCAGCACCGCCCAGCGCGCAGTCGGGATCGGCGCTCGGATTCGCTGCGGCTGCCGCGGCCGGCGTTTCGGGGGCGGCGGGAGGATTGATCGGACGGGCGCTGCCATGAACCCATACGATCCGGCTCGCCACCATCGACGCTCCATTCGACTGCCGGCATTCGACTACCGATCGGCTGGGGCGTACTTCGTGACAGTGGTGACTCATGGACGCCAATGCCTGTTCGGTGAAGTGGTTGGCGACAGCATGTGTCGAAACGCAACGGGCGATGTGGTCGCCAGGTGTTGGGCCGCCATTCCGCAGCATTTCGCGTTCGTCACCTTGGACGAATGGGTCATCATGCCCAACCACATGCATGGAATCTTGATCCTGCGCCCCGCGACAGCCCCCGACGATGGCGAGCACCGTGGGCATGGTAGGGGCGAAGCATCCGCCCCATCCACCGTGGAAATCCCCCTACCGCCCAGCGGATGCTTCGCCCCCGCGGCCCCACGCCAGGATGCGGACGACAAGCCCCGAAGACGTTCGGACGGGACCGGGCCTGATACCGGCTCGGGCCGGCCGATCGGAACCCGGTCCGGGTCTTTGGGCGCGGTGATCCAGAACTTCAAGTCGGTGACGACGCGGCGTGTGGCGGCAGTAATGGGTGGGGGCAGGGGCGGGTCATTGGGTGGCCAGGGCGAAGCACTTGCCGGCGACCGGGATGGGGATCCCGGGTTCATGGCGGCAAGTGCTTCGCCCCTACATTCGATGCATTCCCCACCTGTTGGGCGGTCGTTGTGGCAGCGCGGATACTATGAACATGTCATCCGTGACGAGGCGGCCTTGGACCGCATCCGGCGCTACATTCGCGAAAACCCGCTGCGTTGGGCGATTGACGCGGAGAACCCGGAGAGGCGAATGCGCTGAAGGCGCGGCAACTTGCCGCGGCTAAGGCAATGGTAGGGGCGAAGCATTCGCCGAATGTCAGCTGGGCAAACCGCTACAGGTTCAGCGGATGCTTCGCCCTGGTCTCCGACCAGGGGCGTCGGGGTGGGCGCTGGAAGGCGGGCGGGCCGGGCCGATCCCCGTCCGGGCTTGCCACGCCGAAGGGAGCGGCGGCTACCGCGCGTTCACGAGCGGCCCCACCCAGATATCCGCGGATGGCGGTCGGACCGGTCTTGACTGCAGTGTCTTGCCTGCTTCGCCTACAATCATCTCGCCCCCAGATCCGCTTTCAACCCGCCGCTCGAGGTGTTCCCATGCCCGTCGACCGCTATACCTGCCGCCTCTCGCTCAACGACGTGACCATCGTCGACGACCTGCCGGTGCATGTGCACGGCCATCCCGGCATCACCGACTGGGGCGGCACCCTGGGCCCCACCGAGGTGGAGCTGGACATCGGGCCTAGCTACAAGATCCTGCTGCCCGACGGTCGCGAGGGCCTGATCGTCATCAAGGGCAAGCGCAAGACCTGGGGCGGGGAGACCGGCATGCGCTACGAGTTCACCGGCGGGGGCTTCATCACGTGAGCGCGCCCGACATGGTGGCCGACAACGGTGTCACAGCCACGCCAGCCCCCCTGCGCGACGACCTGCTGCTCTTGGTCGACGGTCATTCCATGGCCTTCCGGGCCTACTACGCCCTGCCGCCGACGCTGACCAGCCCCGCCGGCGAGCCCATCCAGGCCGTCTACGGTTTCCTGGGGATGCTCTTCCGGGTATTGGAACAGCACCGCCCGCGCCTGCTGGGCCTCACCTTCGACCAGGGCCGGCCCTTCCGCCATGATCTCTTCGACGCCTACAAGGCCGGGCGGGAGGACATCCCCGAGGACATCGGGCAGCAGGTGACGCAGCTCAGGCGGCTGCTCACGGCCATGAACGCCTTCCAGGTGAGCGGCGCGCCCTTCGAGGCCGATGACTACATCGCCACCCTCACCCAGCAGGCCGTGGACGCGGGGCTCGAGGTGCTCATCCTCAGCGGCGACCGCGACCTCTTCCAGCTGGTGGGGCCGCGCGTGCGCGTCATCTACCCCATCAAGGGTGTCCAGGATGCCGCGATCTACGATCCGGCCATGGTCGAGGCGCGTTTCGGCGTCCCGCCCCGGCAGTTGACCGACTGGAAGGCCCTGGTGGGCGACAGCTCCGACAACATCCCCGGGGTCAAGGGCATCGGGGAGAAGGGCGCGGCGGGGCTGCTGCAGCAGCACGGCGACCTGGACGGCATCTACGCCGCACTCCAGCAGTTACCGGCGGGCATGCGCGCCAAGCTGGAGGCCGGCCGCGATCTGGCGCGCCTCAGCCACAGCCTGGCGGCGCTGCGTTTCGATGCCCCGACCGACCTGGATCTGGACGCCTTGGCCTGGCGCTACCCCCGTCAGGCGGTCACCGACCTGATGCGTGCCGAGTTCGGCTTCGAGAGCACCATCAAGCGCCTGCCGGCGGCCTGGGCCGAGGACTGACCCGCGTCGGGGCCTGAGTCAGGCCCCGTCCGCCTTCGTGACATGGGCGTGGATCTCCTGGGCCAGGCCATGGATGGCCTTGGTCAGCTCGGTGTTGAGGTGCAGCTCGGCCTCTTGCTCCAGGAAATCGTGGTCGGCCTTGCGTTGCGCGAACTCGGCCTGGCGGTTCTGGCCGATCATCACGAAGGTGGACAGGAAGATCGCTTCCAGCGACACCACCAGGGTGAGCTTGGGCCAGGGATCGCGCTCGACCGCCAGCATCCACACCGCGAAGAGGATGACGTGGATGTACACGAACTTCATCGAGCCCGCGAACCGGGTGATGGCGTCCGCCACCCGGAGTTGAATGTCTTCGCCCCGCCGCTTGTTATGCGCGACCACGATGGGATGGTGCTCTGGGCGACTGGGGGCGGGGGCCTTGCTGGCGGTCATGGCTGGCTCCTGGGCTTGGGTACCGTATCAGGTGCGCCGCCGCCGAGTCCCCCCAGCCCGTCGCGGCGGGCTGGGGGAGGGGGCGTTCGGGTCAGCGCCGCCGGCGGCTCAGCGACCGTAGCCGATCTACCACCGAGGTCTCCTTGTTCAGCCAGGCCAGCACATCGTTGCCCGACGGCTTGGCCCAGGACGGCGGGGTGACGTCGTAGTCGAAGCCCGGCGCCTGCACCCGCGGCAGCTGGCGGCCCAGGGCCGCCTCGATGCGCGAGATCATCGGCTCGTCGCCCAGGGTGACGAAGCTGTAGGCCTTGCCCAGAGACTCCGCCCGCGCCGTGCGGCCGATGCGGTGGACGTACTCGTCGATGCTCTGCGGCACGTCGTAGTTGACGACGTGGCTGATCTCTTCGATGTCCAGTCCGCGGGCCGCCACATTGGTGGCCACCAGCACGCGAACCTGATGCGACTTGAGGGCCGCCAGGGCCTTCTCGCGGTCCACCTGGGTGCGATCACCGTGCATCAGGGCCACGGAGATGCCGTCCTGGCGCAGCTTGCGCGCCAGCACATCGGCGTCGATCTTGCGCTCGGTGAAGATCAGCACGCGGTCCATGGTGGCGTCGGTCTCCAGGAGATGCACCAACAGCGGGGCTTTCAGATGCCGACCCACCGGGTACAGCCGCTGGTCGATGCTCTCCGGCGGCCTGCGCCGCGCGATCTCGACCGTGCGCGGCTTGCTCTGGAACTCCAGGGACAGGGATTCGATCTCCGGCGGGAAGGTGGCGGTGAAGAGCATGGTCTGGCGCTGGCTGGGCAGCTGGCGGATGATCGCCCGGACATCCGGCAGGAAGCCCATGTCCAACATGCGGTCGGCCTCGTCCAGCACCAATACCTCCACCGCGTCCAGGACGACGTTGCGCCGGCGCAGATGGTCCAGGATGCGGCCTGGGGTCGCCACCACCACGTCGACCCCGCGGCGCAGGTCATCGGTCTGCTGGCTCATGCTGACGCCGCCGTAGATCGTCGCCACCCGCAGGTCGGTATGGGCCGCCAGGCGCTCCGCTTCCAGGGCCACCTGCACGGCCAGCTCGCGCGTGGGGGTCAGGATGACCATGCGCGGCCGGTTTCCGGGCCGCTCGCCGGACAGCAGGCGGGTGAGGGACGGCGCCACGAAGGCCAGGGTCTTGCCGGTGCCCGTCTGCGCCAGGCCCACCAGATCTTCGCCCGAAAGGGCCACGGGGATGGCCTCCACCTGAATGGGCGTGGGGCTGCTGAAGCCCAGGTCGGAGATGGCATGCGCCACCCGTGGATGCAATCGCAGGGGAAGGAAGGTCTCGGGACAGGGACGGCCCTCGTCGTCCCAATGGGCCTCCGCTTCCGGATCGCCCGGCAGCTCGTCCTCGTCGTCTTCTACCAGGGATTGCGATTCGGCGCCGGCTTCCGTGACACCGTCGGCTCCGCGGCGACCGCGGCGGCGGCGGCGGCGGCGCCGCTCGCCTTCCGCGCTCTGCTCGGTCTCGGTCTCGGCCTCCGCGTCGGCGCCGGCCTCGACTACCGGTTCATCAAGGTGGGCCAGGGTCAGCGGTACCGCTGTCGTCAGCGCGGCGGCGGTGGACGCGGCCCGGTCGGCATAGGCCGACGGCCGATCCGTCGCGGAGTCCGCAACGCGGCTGCTTCCGTCATGGCTCGGCGGCGCCAGCTGTGCCGGCGGCTGGTACGCGGCCGGCGCGGCCGGCTGCGCCTGAGGCCGGTTCGGGGTCGGCGCAGCGGGCTGCTCTCTTGGCCTGTCCGCATTCACCAGGGCGATCGACACCAGGACGTCGTCGCCGTCTTCCGCCGCTGGATGGCCACCGGCGGCGGACAGGAGCGGGCGACGACGGCGGCGACGACGGCGGCGCCGCGGCTCCGCCGCGCTGCCGTCCTCCTCATCCATGTCGTCTTCATCGAGGGCATCGATCGGTTCGTCGGCCGCCATGCCGATCGCCGCCGCACTGACCGTCGCCGGAGCGGATGCCGCCACCGTCGCGACGGGCTGGGGTATCGGTTGGGCAAAGGACTGAGCGATCGGTTGGACGATCGGCGGAGCGATGGGCGGAGCGACCGGTTGCACGATCGGTTGCACAACAGGCTGGACGACCGTCTGCGCGTCCGACTTCGCGACGATCGGCGTGACCTGCTGTGCGGCCGGTGATGCAAAGGGAACCGCCGGCTCTGCGTCCGTGCGGGGCGCGATCACCGTTGGCGCCGCCGTGCCCAAGGCCGGAGCGGCCAGGGCAAGAGCGTCGCGGATGAGCGATTGCAGGAGCAACTGCTGAACGCCGGAGATGCGCAGGCCCAAGACCGAGCCGCCATCGAGGTCGTGGCTGGTGCTGATGGACGGTTGGGCGGGCAGCGGCCGCTCGTCGGCGGCCTTGAAATCGGGCTTGAAGCGCACGGCCAGGACATCGGCCTGGGGGTTGTAACGGTAATAGAGCGTCTGATCGTCCGAAAGTCGAAGTTCTTGATGCATAAAGCGGTTGAGGGCAGGTACAGTTGGTTCTGGCACCACGGTGATCTCTGGCCCGGGCCCGATGCCCAGGCTGCCTTTTGGGGCCGCGTCCTGCGGCTGATAATCCCGGCTACGGCCCAGCGAGCGCCGCCTTGAGCGGTGCGCGAGCCACATCCGGTGCGGTGTCTGCCCCCCTTGGGCTTCCTTTCTTGCGGCCTAGATGATAGCGCTCCGGTCGGCAATTGGCACGCCTTGACCAAGGCCGCGACCCTGAACCGTAACCGCGCATGCCACGAACCGGCCCGGCGGCCGGCTCCACCGGGTAAGACATGGTCGGGGTTTCAGGGCGCTGTCGGTGACCTGAGCCAGCGTTCCTCCGCCGTCAGCGGCCCGTCGAGGGCCTCCAGAAAGGCCACCAGTGATTCCTGCTCCCGCAAGGTCAGAAGGAGCGGCTTCAGATCCGAATGCCCCAACAGCGGCACCGGACCCGCGTTGTAATGCGCCACCACCTGCGCCAGGTTCTGGAAGCGGCCATCGTGCATGTAGGGCGCCGTGCGGCTGACGCCGCGCAGGCTGGGCACCTTGAAGGCCCCGGGCAGGGTGTCGCCCACGCTCTTGACGTAACGCAGCTCCGCGCAGTCCCGCGTCTTGTCTGCGTCGCTGTGCGTTCCCAGGCAGTTGAAAGGGTCAGCCAGCAAGGCGAGCACACCCGGCTCCCGCCCCAGGTCCACGGCCGGCCGCAAGGACCTCACGTCGCTCGACAGGCCGGCCAGCAGCGGCAGGCCGATGTTGTGGAACTCATCGTTGGTCAGCCGCGGTCCATTGTGGCAGTTGATGCACTGCGCCTTGCCGATGAAGAGGGCCAGACCGGCCTGGGCCTGTTGGTCCAGGCTCTGTGCGGCGGCTTTGTCTTCTCCTCGCTCCAGGGCGTCCACATAGCGGTCGAAGGCGGAGGGTCCCGGCTGCAGCTTGCGCTCATAGGCGGCGATGACCTTGCCCACCTGGGCGAAGGCCCGGTCGATGGTGACCCGATCCTCAGGCTGCATGCCTTCCCAGGCGGTCATGGCCACGGGGTCGTCGGTCCGCGGAGCGGCGATGGCCGGGAAACGCGCCCCTTCGTCCAGCTCGGGAAAACTGCCGAAGATCCGGCGCAGGTCGGCCCCGTAAACCCGCCCCACGCGCCGCACGATCTCCGTGCGGGCCAGGCCCATCTCCAAGGGGTGTTCCATGGGCTGTAGCGCTTGTGACCATTGACTGTCCGTCCGGCCATCCCAGAACTGCCACGGGCTAAAGGCGGTCCCCACCACCGACGGCGTGTGCCGTTGCAGCCGGCCGATGCCCTCGCCCAGCGGCAGGCCGTCGGTGAAGCGTAGCGCCGGCTGATGGCAATGGGCGCAGCTGATCTTCCCGTCGGCCGACAAGCGGGGGTCGAAGAAGAGTCGGTGTCCAAGCGCCGCGGCCTCCGGCCGGTCGGCCACGCTGTTGGATGGGTCGGGAGGCAGGGGAGGCAGGCTGGCCAGGCTGAGGCCCCGCAGGGTGGCGCGCTCGGCCGCGGTCCATGCCTGTTGTCGGCAGGCGGTGACCGGCAGCAGGAGGGTCAGCCCGGTCGCGGCGGCGAGGGTTCTGGCCACCAGGCCGGGCCGCGAGGCGGGATGCGTCGCCGGCATTACGGCAGGACCAGGGGCAAGGTGGCGCTGTCGCTCTCGCCATCCGGGGCGGCGACGTCCACATAGATCTCCCAGTCGCCACGCATCTGGAACTTCATGCCTTCGACACGGTAGTCGCCGCCGCCGAGGTCGGCGGTGACCTTGGGTTCGGTGGGCATCCCGTGCCGGTGTGCCGGCATGCTGCCGGAGACCTTGATCGTGGCGCCTTCCAGAGGCGTCCCATCGGCGGTCTCCACGTGCACCGTCCAGGCATGCATGGTGTTGATGGGCACCGGGTCCAGGGCGCTGCGGAAGGCCACGCGGAAGATGCCCCGCCCGGATGCCACCGGGCCGCCCGCTGACGGGCCGGCCAAGGGCGCCGTGGTGGCGGCGGGGAAGCCGCTGGCGGCATTGCCCAGCTCGGGTGTGGTCGAGGCCGAGGTCGCGGCGACGGCGGGGTCCACGGTGGGTTCCGGAGCGGCGGCCCGGCAAGCGGCCATGGCCAGGGGCGCCACCCCGATGAAGAGGAGCGGGATCCAGATGCGGCAATGCGTTGGCATGATCGGATGCCTCCGAAGGGTGGGGCGGGTACCGGCTTGCCGCCGGAGCGGACCGGATGGGGACAGGCGCAACAGGCGGCCCCGCCGCGCCCGTCCTACAAGTATATTCCAGCGGCCGGACCAGTCAGGTCTGGATGCGGTCCGGGAGCCTCGCCGGTCGACGGCTGCAAACCACATCGATGCGTTGGGACCACGGTCCGGGCTTGTGTCAACCGCCGAAGTCGTTTCGGATCTCCTGCTACAATCCAGCCACCATGTCCGACCACTACGCGCTCATCGGCCATCCCCTGCGCTTCAGCTTGTCACCGGCCATCCAGGTGGCCGCGTTCCGCGCGCTGGGCCTGGACGCCGACTACGTCCTGCGCCCCACCCCAGCCGCCGCCTTGCCGGCCGAGCTCGACGCGCTGCGCGACGGCCGGTTCTGCGGTGCCAATGTGACCGTGCCTCACAAGCGCGCCGCCCTCAACCTGGCGGAAGCAGCCGGCGACCTGGCCGTGGGCCTCGGTGCCGCCAACACCCTGGTGCGCGAGCCGGACGGCAGCCTGCGCGCCGAGAACACCGACGCGGCGGGCTTTGCCGCGCAGCTGGCCGGCCTCGGTCTGGCTGCCGGCGCGGGGCGGCGGGCCCTCGTCCTGGGCGCGGGGGGAGCGGCACGGGCCGTCGCCTACGCCCTGCTCGAAGCCGGCTACAAGGTGACCGTGGCCGCGCGGAGCAGCGCCCAGAGCGCCGTGCTGGCCGCCACCCTCAACCGGCTGCAAGGCGGAGCGGACCTGTCGACCGCCTGGCTGCAGCCCGAGCATCTGGCGATCGCTCTGGCCGGCGCGGATCTGTTGGTGAACACGATACCCGAGAGGGCCGCCGACCACGAAGACGACAAGCCCCTGCCCCATGGGCTGCCCTTCGGCGACCGCCTTTCCGCGGTCATCGACATCGTCGCCTGGCCGCTGGAGACCGCGCTGGTGCGCCGCGCCCGCGCTGAGGGTCGTCTGGCGGCGGGTGGCCTGGACATGCTGCTGGGTCAGGCCGCCGCTTCCTTCCACCTGTGGACCGACCGTCCGGCGCCGCACGAAATCATGCGCCAGGCGGCGCTGGAGGCCGCGGCGCGGCGCGCCGCCGCGGAAGCCGGGACCTGACGGCGCGGCCATGAGCTTGCGCTTCCTGACCGCCGGGGAATCACACGGCCCCGAGCTGACCGCCATCCTGGAGGGCCTGCCGGCCGGTCTGCGCCTGGACCAGGCCGGCTTGGACGGCATGATGGCCCGCCGTCAGACCGGCTTCGGCAGCGGCGGGCGGATGAAGATCGAACGTGACGCCGTGCGGATCAGCGGCGGCCTGCTGGCCGGCCTGACCACCGGCGCCCCGCTGGGCCTCACCGTGCCCAACCGCGACCATGCCGGCTGGCGCGGCCGTGATGTGCCGCCGATGACCATCCCGCGGCCCGGCCACGCCGACTTGAGCGCCGCCATCAAGTATGGCTACCGCGACCTTCGCGCCGGCCTGGAACGGGCTAGCGCCAGAGAGACGGCCGCGCGCGTGGCCGTCGGTGCCGTCTGCGCCCAGCTCTTGGCGGCCTTTGGCGTGGAGCTGCTGAGCTACGTGACGGCGGTCGGCCATGTCCAGCTTGCCCTGGATCTGGGCGTGGACGCTGCCGAGCATCGCGCGCGCGCTCATGCGGCCGAGGCGGACGCCCTGCGCTGCCCCGACCAGGCCGCCGGAGCGGCGATGCGTGAGGCGGTGGCCCAGGCCGTCCGCGACCGCGACACCTTGGGTGGTCTCTTCGTGGTGGCGGCTCTCGGACTGCCGCCCGGTCTGGGTAGCCATGTGCATTGGGACCGACGGCTTGGTGGCCGCCTGCTGGCGGCGGTGGGCAGCATTCCGGCCGTCAAGGGCGTGGAAATCGGGCCGGCCTTTGCCAATGCGTCGCTGCCCGGCACCGCGGTGCATGACCCCATCGAGCGCACGGCGGCGGGAGAACTCAGGCGGCGCGGCGGCCGGGGCGGGGGCCTGGAGGGCGGCATCACAACCGGCGAGCCCCTGGTGCTGCGGGCGGCCATGAAGCCCATCTCCACGACCCTGACCCCCTTGGATTCGGTGGACCTGGCAACGGGCGAGACTGCGCCCACGAGGTACGAGCGCTCTGATTTCTGCGCCGTTCCCCGCGCGGCCGTCGTGGCCGAGGCCATGCTGGCCTTCGTGCTGGCCGACGCGTTTCTGGAGAAGCTGGGTGGCGACCACCTGGACGAGCTGCTGGAGCGTCTGGGCCGGCTGCGCCAGAGTCGCCTGACCGATCTGCCGATGGACGCCACGCCTTGGCGGCCTTGGCCGGATAACGATGATGAACCTGTGCCAGCCGATTCGGACTCCGCTGACTCCGCAGCCGACCCTGCCGCAGCCGACTCCGCCGCCGATCCCGCTACCGACGCCCCGCATGCCCTCTGAGCCGCTGGGGCTCGTGCTGGCCGGCCCCCCCGGCGTCGGCAAGAGCACGGTAGGACGGCTGCTGGCCGCAAGGCTGGGGCTACCCTTCATCGATCTGGACGAGCGGGTGGCCGCGGCTGCCGGGCTGGACCTTCCGGCACTCTTTGCCCGTGAAGGCGAGGTCGGCTTTCGCGCTCGGGAGCGCGCGGCGGTCGCGGCCTTGGAGGACGGGGCGGCGATCGTCGCTTGCGGCGGCGGGACCCTCCTGGATGCGGATAACCGGCGCCTGCTGCGCGGGCGCGGGCGGCTCATCGGGCTGACGGCCAGCAACGAGACCCTGGCCGACCGGCTGCGCCTCGCCGAGCTGCGGCCCCTGCTGGCGGGCGGCTCCCTCGCGGAGATCCTCGCCGACCGGCAGGCGATGTACGACGGCCTGCCCTGGCAGGTGGACACGGATGGCCGGTCCCCCGCGGCCGTGGCCGAAGAGGTCCTCGGATTGCTGGCCACCTTGGATGCCGCAGGCTTGCGGACCGATCCCCAGGTTCTACCCGTGGCCGCCCCGCCGGATCCCGCGGAGGCCCGCGGCAGCCGCCCCGGCTATGCCATGCTGGTGGGCGAGGGGCTCCTGGACCTGGCGGGTGCTCTGCTTTGCGCTCGGGGCCTGGGGGGCCGTATCGTCGTCGTCAGCGATCGGACGGTGGCGGCGCTCTACGGTCGCAGTCTGCTCCGCAACCTTGCGGCCGCCGGTCTGGACGCGCGGCTGGTCGCGGTCAAGCCCGGCGAGGGAAGCAAGTCGCCGGCGACCTTGGGGCGGCTGTACCGTCGCTTCCTGGCGGCCGGTCTGGACCGCGAGGGCGTCGTGTTGGCCCTGGGCGGCGGCGTGGTGGGCGATCTGGCCGGTTATGCCGCGGGGACCTGGCTCAGGGGCGTGACGCTGGTGCAGGCGCCCACCAGCTTGCTGGCCATGGTGGACAGCGCCATCGGCGGCAAGACCGGAATCAACCTTCCGGCCGGCAAGAACCTGGTGGGGGCCTTCAAGCAGCCCGCTCTGGTCGTGGCCGACCTGTCCTGCCTGGCCACCCTGCCCAGGGAGATCTTGACCGCCGGGCTGGCCGAGGTGGTGAAGGCCGGCATCATCGCCGATGCCGGGCTGCTGGACCTTCTGGCCGCAGGCATCCCCCCGGTGGGTGACGTGGGCGCCTGGGCGCAACTGGTGCTGCGCGCGGCGAGGGTGAAGGCGCGGATCGTCGCCCGGGACCCTGGGGAACGGGGACAGCGGCGGATCCACTTGAATCTGGGGCATACCTTCGCCCATGGCCTCGAGCAGGCCAGTGGCTTTCGTCTGGCTCATGGTCAAGCGGTGGCCCTGGGCCTGGTGGCCGCCGCGCGCCTGGCAGAACGGCTGGGCTTGCTCCAGGATGCTGGTCTGCCTGATCGGTTGATCCGGTTGCAGCGTGCCCTGGGGCTTCCGACCTGCCTGCGGGACATCGGCCTGTCCTTGGACAAAGCGGCGATCCTGGCTGCCATGGGCCGCGACAAGAAGGCCAGCCAGGGCCGCCTGCGGTTGGTGCTGCCACGCGGGCTGGAGGCGCTGACGGTGGTGGACGGTGTGCCCGCCGACGATGTGGCGGCCGTGTTGGCCCTGCTCTGAGCCACCCTGCTGTTCGGCCGGCGGAAGATCTGGCCGGCCGCCGCCCGGACTACCGCAAGCCAGACCCCGGGGCTACAATCTCAGCTGCAAGGGACGCAAAGGTTATCGAGGTCCGCTCGGGCGCCGCGGCGCGGCCGCCGCTCGGGAGGGTCCGCATCAGGAGGATCACGCCATGCTCATGCGCTTCGAAACGGCCGCCGCCCCCCGACGCCTCCCGCTTCTGGCGGCGCTTCTGCTTCCCGCCCTGTTCCTGGGCGCCTCCCGGAGCGCGGCAGCGGCCGCCTCCGACGCCCCCCGGACAGCGGCGGTGGGGCGCCTGGAGCCTTGGCCTGCGCGCGCGCCGGAAGCTGACGCCGAACTGCCGGCGGCCGAACCGTCGGCGGCTGATGCGTCCCGATCCCCAGCCGGCACCACTGGCATCCGGTCCGAAACCACCCTGACCGCGGATCAGGACACCTTCGTCTCGGAGACGAACGGCGGGACCAACTATGGCGCCAACAAGCTGCTCTACGCCGGACGCCCCACAGAGTTCGGCGTGGCCTACGGCCTGATCTGGTTCGACCTCAAGGACCTGCCCCGAGACCAGGCGGTGACCAAGGCCGAGGCCGGTCTTTACCTGCGCGATGCCGGGCCGGTGGGCGATGCGGGCCGCGAGACCGCCCTTCATCGCGTCGATTGGGGGCGGGAGCGGGACAAGATCACCTGCAAGGAAGCCTGGGATGAGCGGGACGTCAACTGGAACAACAAGCCCAAGTGGAAGTCATCCAGCGAAGACAGCACCGATCTGGGCACGGGCCGCGGCCGCTCGGCCTTCAACGTCACCGAGCTCACCCAGCGCTGGCGCCTGCCGGACTGGAACCGCGGCTCCAACTGCAATGGCGGTCTCGTGATCCGCGTGGATGAGTCGGGTACCGGATTTCGAGCCTTCGACTCCACGGAAGGCGGCAACGAGCCGGAGCTTGAGCTGACCCATGTCACGGACACCATTGCGCCGACCGGTTCCATGAAGCCCTTGCCGCCCTATGTGACAGTTCCCAATGTCAACCTGCCTGACGGGACCATCGACCCCAACAAGGCGAAGATCGCCCTGGAATGGGATGGCATCGATCCCGCGCCGGCCACAGGCATCGACTTCTTCAGGCTGCAGGGCCGGGCCAACGGTGGCGAATGGCAGGCGCTGGCACCCACCTTGCGCACCTATGGCGGGGACTTCGAGGGCACCAACGGCAAGCGGGTGGAGTTCGCCATCCAGCCGGTGGACCCGGCGGGCAACGTGGTGCCCCAGATCCAGCCGCATGCCGTGACCCATTTCGACTTCAGCGCTCCGGCCACCCGCGTCCTGGACCTGCCGCCCTATGTGCCCGGCCCCTTCGAGGTGAAGTGGTCGGGTGTGGACCTGCCCAACGGACCAGGGCAGATCGGCAGCGGTATCGCCAGCTGGACGGTGCTCTACAACATCGGCGCCGGTTCCTGGGGTCTGGTGGCGGCCGACATGCCCGTTGAGCAGACCAGCATCCGCTTCGACAAAGTGCAGCAGGGACTGCTCTACCAGTTCCAGGTGCTGGCCACGGACAAGGCGGGACACAAAGAGCTGCAAGGCGCCTTGGAGGCGCAGACCATCATCGATGGCGTGGCCCCCGTCGTCTACCTCCGTGCTTCCGACACCGTGGGCAAGTCCAGCTTCGATGTCAGTTGGACGAGCGTGGATCCGGGCGGCAGCGGCGCGGTCGCTCACGATGTGCAGTTCCGCAGCGGTAACGAACCCTGGAAGGACTGGGTTCTGGGCCGCGGGGAGTCGTCGCAGCGCTTTCAGGCGGAGCTGAACGAGGTCTATCACTTCCGGGCGCGGGCCTTGGACAAGGCAGGCAATCAGGGCGCTTACCCTGATCAGTCTCAGCTCTCCGTCACCACCATCACCCGCGATCGGCTGAGGTTCCGCATCCACCTGCCGCTGGTCTTGCGCTGACGCTGGTCTTGCGCTCACACAGTGCGAGCGCGGCGGAAACGACCCGTCGCGCTCGCTCGGTCCCGAAGGCCGCAACCAGGCCCGGCCACGGCCGGGCTTGGTTGCTCAGTTAAGGTTGCGGATGACCGCGACCACCCGGCCTTGTACCCTGACCTGCTCAGCCGGCACATAGATGGGCTGCATGGTGGGGTTGGCGGGCTGCAGGCGCACCCGGTCGCTTTCCTGATAGAAGTGCTTGAGGGTGGTTTCTTCGCGGTCCTTGATCCAGGCGGCGACCATGTCGCCATTGCGCGCCGTTTCGATGGGTTCCAGAACCACCAGATCGCCTTCGTTGATCAGGGCATCGATCATCGAATCACCCTTGACGCGGAGGGCGAACAGCGCCTTGTGGCTTTGTGCCATGTCCGCGGTCAGCTCGACCATGTCCAACTCATCCGTCTCGGCGGGTGTGCGCGATTCCAGGACGGGGATGGGTTCACCGGCCTGAATGGTGCCCAGAATGGGAATGCGGAGGTTGCCGCTGAGCACCTGGGCCGCGCGCCCCATCACCTTCAACCCGCGCGAAATCTGGTCGTCGCGCTCCAGCAGACCCTGATCCTTCAACTTGTTGAGATGGTAGTTCACGACGCTGGTCGAGGAGATGCCGACCGCCTTCCCGATCTCTCGGATGGTGGGCGGATAGCCGAGCCGGGTGATCGACTCGTTGATCGTCACCAGGATGCGCCGCTGCTTCTCAGTCAGGACCATGGTACACCTCCGCTGGGAGCGGCTGGCCCCAGTGGCGAAGTCGCCACCGACGCCATCCGAACACTTGTGCTTCAGTCTACCATGAACACCTGTTCGTAGTCAAGACGCTTCCGCGATGTCGCGGACTACAGGATCGCGAGGTCATGTTGCTCGCCGCGCTCGTAGACCACGTGGGCCCGGCCCACGATCAACGGATCCAGCTTGCCGATGCGCTGCGGGTCCTTGCTGCTGTAGGGCAGCTTGTGCAGCACATAGCGCATGGCGCTCAGTCGGGCCCGCTTCTTGCAGTCGGACTTGATCACCGTCCAGGGAGCCTCCGCGGTGTCGGTGTGGAAGAACATCGCCTCCTTGGCCTCGGTGTATGCGTCCCATTTGTCCATGGAGGCCATGTCGATGGGCGACAGTTTCCACTGCTTCAGCGGATGGACGCGGCGCTCCCTGAAGCGCCGGCGCTGTTCCGAGCGGCTTACCGAGAACCAGAACTTGATGAGGTGGATGCCATTGCGGACCAGCATGCGCTCGAAATCCGGAGCTTCCTGCATGAACGCGACGTAGGCCTCCTCGGAGCAGAAGCCCATCACCCGTTCCACACCCGCGCGGTTGTACCAGGAACGGTCGAAGAGCACGATCTCGCCGTTGGTGGGCAGGTGTTCGACGTAGCGCTGGAAGTACCATTGCCCGCGTTCCAGCTCGGTGGGTTTTTCAAGCGCCACCACGCGGGCGCCGCGGGGGTTGAGGTGCTCCATGAAGCGCTTGATGGTGCCCCCCTTGCCCGCCGCGTCGCGGCCCTCGAAGAGGATGACCACTTTCTGGCCGGTATCCTTGACCCAGGCCTGCAGCTTCAGCAGCTCCACCTGCAGCCGATACTTCCGCAGCTCGTAGTTGCGGCGCTGCATCAGATAGCGGTAGGGGTAGGCCCCCTCGCGCCAGTCCGGCGCCAGCGCGTTGTCCAGGTCGGGCGCCCATTCCGGTTCGATCTCGCGCTGGTGGCGCAGCAGCGTCTTCAGCAGCGACAGACCCTCTTCCGGAGAGGTCCCATCCAGGATGTCGCGAAGCGCGGCCAGCCGCGCTTCGCGCTCCGCCTCGACAGCCTCGCGGACGGCGTGGGCCTCGATCGTCGCCGGCCCGTCGGTCGGACCGATGTCGCCTTCCGCAGTCGTCCGGGCGCGTCCGCCGCCGGTCGGCGTCATCAGCGCGTCGCCTTGCGGAGGCTGGGCAGGAAGACCGCCGCCGGTCCGGGCGAGGGCGTTCGTTCCGGCGTCGGCGGGAGGGTGACGGTGGGGATGACGGTCGGCGGCGTCTGGCCCGGCAGAAGGGTGGGGCTGGGTGTGGCGCTGATCAAGCTGGTAGGCGACGGTGAAGGGATGGGGCTGGAAGCGGTCGGACTGGGACTGGGGGTGAGCGAAGGCCGCGGCGTGACCGAGGGCGTGAAGCCCGGCGGTATCGGGGTGTTGGTGGGAAAGAAGCGGGTCGCCGTGACGGTAGGGGTGGGGTGCGGCGCATCGCTCATCGGGCGGCGCCAGATACCGGCGTCGCCCGCGGCAGCGTACAGGGATCCGGCCTGCATGGTGCCTGAGAGGCTGAAATCAAACAGCTCTCCCCCCGCGGGCAGGGTCAGTTCGGAGGTCCAGGAACTACCGGCGCTGTCGGAGCGGTAGACCGTGACCACCGGGTCGTCCGTCGGGGCGCGGTAGCCGCCCACAAAGACCACGCGGTCCAGCCAGAAGTCGGGGGAGAGGAAGAGGGCCCGGGGCCTGGCCGTGCCGGCCAGACCGGCGCGGCGGAGGGTCCAGGTCTCCCCTTCGTCGGTGGAGATGTAGGTCAGGGCGCGGTCGGCGGGCCGCTGCTCTTCCACGCTGACCATCAATGTATGGTCGCTCAGGAAGCGCGAGGAGACCACCAGGCTGAACACGTTGCGCAGCGGGGGTGACGCAGGGATCTGGGCGATCTCCATGAAGGGTTCGTGGTCGAAGGAGCGCAGGATGACGCCGCGCTCGGTCACGGCGAAGACAGTGTGGAACACGGGGTCGTTGGCCGCGGCCATGGCCAGGATGCCCGAGACCGTGGGGGCCATCCGCAGCCACGTGGCCCCTCCGTCCATGCTGCGCACGATGTTGCTGCCGCCCGTACCCTGCCGGTAGGGCACGTCCAGGGCATACAGCACCCGCTCCGTGCCGGTGATGGGGCCCACGGCGGCGATGGACGGCGGGCCTTCGCGGTCCGGGCTGTCGCCGAAGGGGCTCCAGTTGCGACCCCAGTCGCTGGAACGGTACGCGCCGCTGTAGATCAGCTGCGAGCTTGCCAGGTCCGGTGCCCCCTTGACCGTATCACCCAGGGGCATGGCGGGGCCAACGGCGCCCCAAGGGGCGCCGGCGTTGCGCTGGAAGGGCTGGTAGAGGGGTTCGACGACGGTGCGCCCGCTGCGGTCTCTCACCACCTCCCGCACGCGGGCCAGGGCCAGGACCGGGCCGTCCGCCGCGGGTGCGGCCATGATGCCGGTCATCCGCAGCAGGTTCGCCCCGCTCCGGAGGGTCTGATTGCCGAAGCGAAAGACCCCCGCGCCCCGCGTGCCCACCCAGATGGCGCCGTCGGCCCCGTCCACGCGGATGCCCGTGGCGTCAACCCCGGCCTGGTGGGTGGCCGCCCAGGTCGATCCGCCGTCCGGTGAGCCATGGATCGACCCGTCCGACAGTGCCAACACCAGACGCTCTTCGGCGCCGGCTAGGCCTGCATGCAGCAATACCGGTTCGGCCCCGGGGGGCAGATCGTGGGCCACCCAGTCGGTGCCACCGGTGTCGCTCGTACGCAGATCGACCTTCTTCCCGAGGCCTTCGACAACCGATGACACCAGGGCGAAGACCCGCGTCCCCGACCCGGCCACCGGCGCGAGGATCGCGGCCGTCGCCGGCAGTCCGCCCTTCTCCGGCCCCAGCAGGGCTTCCCAGGTCTTGCCTTCGTCGGCGCTGCCGTACAGTGTCGGGCCGCTGAGCAGGTACACGCGGGTGCCTTCGGCGTTGCGGACGAGGGCCGCCAGCGGGTCGCCGGCTCCGAAGTTGAGGAGGGGGAACGAATCCCAATGCTCGCCGCCGTCATCGGATATCATGGTGACGAAGGGCAGGTTGGCTGAGCCCAGGATCAGTCGGCCGCTGGCCAGGACCACCAACTGGTCCACCCGCTTCACGCCTTCCGGCAGGTTGACCGGCTTCCAGGAGGCGCCGGCGTCCGCTGTTCGCAGCAGGGCTGGATCATGAGACGTGCCGGCGTAGGCCTGTAGCCCTCCGACGTCGGCCGGGGCGGGGGCGAAGACATGGATGGTCGGCGGCGCGGCATCCACGACCTTGGGCAAGGAGACGGGCGACCACGACCGTCCGCCGTCCGTGCTGCGCAGGAGGCCTTTTTCCTCAGTGACGATCAATGCGGTCCGTGGGGCCTGCGCCGGATCTCCCAGGGTCTCCAGCAAGGTGACCCGGTCGCCCTGAAGGCCGTCATTCAGCGCGGACCACAGGTTCACCTGGGCCCGGGTCTGCCCGCCCAGGGCCATGATGGCGCCGAGGGCCAGCGCCGTGGGCCACAGATGGATCGAACGACGGAACGCGGGCAGCGATGCCCGTGGATGGCGGCTGGCTGAAGCGGTGTCCATGGTTGCTCTCGTCAGATGGTGCGGCCTCGGCGGATGCGGGTCTGGCGCCGCTGGGTAGGAGACCCTTGATACCGGCCGGACTGTCTCCGGCCGGCTATGCGAGCGGTCGCGCGGTGCGGCGGTCACCACGGCGACCGCGACCTTCATGCAACGCCCCCCGCAGTCGGTCTGTCACGGTCGATGATCGCCCGCGATCGCCCGCGACGCCCGTCGGTCGAGGTGCAGCCAGCCGCCCAGGGTGGCGCCGAAGACGGCCCCGGCTACCAGCAGGCCGCGCCAGCCCCATTCGGTGACCAGCAAGGGGTTCAAGGAGGGGCCTAGGCCCCAACCGGATCGGGGGCTGCCGTTGAGCAGCGCGGCTGCCGCCAGGCCGGTCAGCAGTCCCCAGCTGAACGGTTGGTCTTCCGGCAGGCGGTCCAGGGCCATGGCCAGGAGCGCGCCCACAAGGGCGCCGCTGACCAGGGCCAGGGCCAGGCCGCCCCAGGTGGCATCCAGGTAGACGCCGTCCAGCGCCTGGGGCGCGGCGCCCTGCAGCCAGCGGACCAGGGCCGCCCCGACGACGTTTAGCGGGCGCGCCAAAGACCGCCCGGACGACCCTGCCAGGGCGACGAGGGCTGCGAGCGAGGCGGCGGCGGCGAGAAACCCGCCCGTCGCGCCGGACACCAGGCTGGCGAGTCGCAGGGGGCCGGGGTCGCAGCGAATGCCCGGCGCCGCGGGCGGCGTAGCGGGCGTCACAGCGGCGATCCGCCCTGCCGTGCGACGTTCAGTGGCGGGTTGGCGGCCGGCGACTCGGGCGCTGTCGGGGCCGCGGCCGGCGGCGCTTCATCGCTGCTTCGCAGCAGCGCGGTGATGGCACCGACCAGCAGCCCCAGCCATAGACCCAATCGGAAAGCGCGAGACCGCGGCGCGGTACGATCGGTCATCGGGCCTCCGGGGGCGGCGCCGGTCTTTCCGGCGAGGGGCTGATGCGGTAGGTGCAGACATCGTCGCCTGCCGGGCGCCAGGACTCGCGGCTGACGGCGCCGGGATGGAGGGCCTCGATCAGGGTCTGGTCCAGGCAGCAGACCGCGGGATGGGTCAGGCAGAGGGTCGAATAGGGGCAGCTGGTATGCCGGATGAGATAGCCCTGCGCATCGTGATCCCAGCAGGCTTCGAAGCCCTCCTGGACCAGCAGGGCCACCGTGCTTTCCAGGCGGCCTTCCATGTCCAGGGCGCCGTCCGCCCCGCCATGGGCGGCGATGGCTTCGCGGGCGGAGGCGGCAAAGAACAGCTCGGCCTCCCGGCCGTCATGCGCCAGCACCCAATCCAGCAGCCGCCCGGCCAGGCGCTCGCAACCGTCCTCGCGCAGGGTAGCCCGACCAGACGGACTCAAGCGGTAGATGTTCCGGGGACGGCCACGGCCGTGGCGCTGGGTGTCGGATTCCACCAGCCCCTGGTCGCGTAGCAGACCCAGGTGGTGCCGCACGGTCACCGGCTCCAGGCGCACGGTCACAGCCAGCTCGGCGACGGTGGTCGATCCGTGGGCTTTGAGGTGGCAGAGGAGTTGGTTGCGGGTGTCCTGCATGGCGAAACCTGGGCCGCGCCTGAGCCTTCGATTGGAGAGAGCCGATTATACATCCATCACCGCGGCGCCGGAGGATGTCGCGGCGACCGCCAACGGTAATTGCGCGTCAGAGATCAGCGAAAACCGTTGCGGACGGGATGGGGGGCTGCTACAATGGGCATCTACCGGGCCACGGGCGATTGTTAGACGACACCGCAGACCCGCCCATCCATTGCGACAGTTCAGGAGCAAGCACTGATGATCCGCGAAGACATCACCCTCAAGACCCATGTGCTGCCCACCATCGTGGCCCCTATCGCGATCAGCGAAGCCGCGGCGGCCAAGCTGAGCGAGGTCATGCGCGCCAAAGACCTGGGCGACGCCGGCCTGCGCGTTTTCGTGTCCGGTGGCGGCTGCAGCGGCCTGCAATACGGCATGGCCTTCGAAACCGCCGGCGGCGAGGCCGACGACATGGTCTTCGAGGCGCATGGCCTCCAGGTCTATGTGGACCCTGTCAGCGGACCCTACCTGCAAGGCACGACCATCGACTATGTCGACAGCCTGATGGGTGGCGGTTTCAAGATCGAGAACCCCAATGCGGTCTCCAGTTGCGGCTGCGGCAGTTCCTTCAAGCCCAAGGGCGAGGGCGCCGAGCCCGCGGCGGCCCAGGGCGGCAGCTGCGGCAGCAGTGGCGGCGGGGGTTGCGGCTGCCACTGATCCTCGCCGGGGCGGCTGGGTCCGCAAATCGCGGACCGGCTGCTCCGGGCCACATCCAAACCAGCGCATCGAGGGAGGGCGGGTCATCCGCCCTCCCTCGTTCGTTATGGCTCTGGCGACCGACCGCGCTCATCGCGTCGCCTCCGGGGGCAGGGTTCACGGGGTTGCGCGAAGCTCCGCGCCGCGGCGACCATGGCCCCCAGCTTGTCCTGCGCCGTCCGTTCAGCGTTCATCGGTCGGCTGGCGAAGGTGGCGAAGCCGCAGTCCGGGTTCAACCAGATGGCCTCGGCGGGGAGGAAGCCGCGGGCCTCGCGAGCGCGCTGCACGATGGCTTCCACCGCTTCGACCTCCTCCGTCCGGGGGTTGACCACCCCCAGGCCCAGCTGCTTGCCCGCGGCGATGCCCGGATCGCTCAGGAGGCTGGACAGCTCGCCGGCGCGCGGGGTGGCGAACTCCAGCACCAGCTGATCAACGTCCAGGCGCGCCAGCCAGGGCGCCAGCGGATGGTAGGCCCCGGACAGGAGCGTCGCCTCGTCCACACTCCAGTTGCCGCGGCAGACATGCAGGCCCAGGCGGGGCCGATCCGCGCGGCGGCGGACCGGGGCCAGGACGCGGTTGATCAGCGAGACCGCCCAGTCCAGTTCTTCGGCCGGGTCGGCGCGGCTGGCCAGGGCGGCGCACATGAAGGTGCGGGTGCCGCCGGGGTTGAAGGCCACCTCGGTGAGCACCGGTTCGTCCAGCTGGATGAAGTCGGCGCCGGCGGCGCAGAGCTCGTCGATCTCCTCGATGAGCAGGGCGCAGACGTCGTCGGCCAGGGCTTCCTTGTCCGGATAGGCGCTGCCGCTCAACTCCTTCAGCCACATGGCCCGCGTCAACAGGTAAGGTCCGGGCAAGGGGACCTTCACCGGGCGATCGGTGCGCGCGCGGACGAAGGCCAGCTCCGCCACCGCCAGCGGGCGGCGGCGGCTGACCTTGCCGACGCAGGTAGGGCTGAAGATGGAATAGGCCGGCACGTCCAAGCTGCGCAGCAGGCGCTCGAAGCCTTCGCGATCCTCGACGATCTCCAGCATCTCCGCCAGGCTCATCAACCGCACGCCGTCCAGCTTGCCGGCCACGAAGCTGTAGAAGTTGTCGCGCCGCTGCTCGCCGTCGGTGACCACGTCGATGCCCAGCCCTTCCTGCAGGCCCAGCCAGTCGGCCACCGCCCGGTCCTCCGCGTCCGCCAACTGCTCGTCGTCGATCCGCCCGGCCATGCGGTCCCGCCGGGCGCGCTGCAATGCCGGCGGGCGCGGCCAGGAGCCCACCGTGCTCGTGGGGAACAGCGGCAGCCGTCCCGATAGCCGATCGCGCTGTGGATCAGCCATCTTGGCCCCAATAGCCTTGCAGGCGCACTGCCTCCTCCAGCTGGTCGAAGCCGCTGCTGCGGCCCGGCTCCCAGCGCTTGAGGCCTTCCAGGTCCATCATCTCCCGGTGTTCGGGCCGGGCGTAGTCCATGCGGTGCAGGACGGCCAGCCAGCGCGCCTCGTCGTCAGCCGGGAAGTCGGCGCGGACGGTGAAGACGCAGTGGTCGAAGGGGTCGCTGCTGGCCAGGACGCGAAACTCCCGCGGGTCGGCGGTGCCATCGGCGCTCCAGCGCTCCCAGTTGAGGTCCAGAACGCAGGCTGCATCCGCGCGGCCGTCGCGCAGGGCGTCCAGGGCCGCCTGCTCGCCGCCCACGTGGTCGCCGTGCTTGCCGACCAGGAGGTCGTGGCGCAGCACCTTGAAATCGCCGTCCGACCCGCCCCGCAGCCCCGCCCGCTGCAGGAGGTTGAGTGGGATGAGGGTGGCCTGCGGCGAATCCAGAGCGCCCACGGCCACCGTGCCGCCGCGTAGATCGGCCAGGCTGCCGATGCTTCCGTCGCGCCGCACGAGGATGTGGCTGACGCGGTCGCGGTCGGTATCGCGCATCGCGATCGCCCGACAGCTGCCCCCGCTGCGGCGCTGGGCGTCCAGCCAGGCCAGCGGCGAGTTCCAGGCGATGTCGATATCGCCCCGCAGGAGGGCGTCCTGCAGCAGGCCATAGTTGCTGTAGAGCACGTAGTCGATGGGGCAACCCTCCTGGATGAAGTAGTCCTTGATGATGTCCCAGATGGTGACGACCCGCGGGTCGTAGGCCACGGCGCCGACGAGGATCATGGTTGGGCTCCCGGATGTTGAGAGGGGTGGCGGATCGAGCCCGGTCCAGTTCCGACATGGAACGGATCGGAATCTGGTGGGATCAGAACAGCGGCATGCCGCAGAGCGCCTTGCCGATGAAGTCGTGCAGGACGTCCGTGGTGGGGGCCATCACGGATGCCGCGCGGGCGTCGCGGAAGTTGCGCTCTACGCTGAGGTGGCGGGAGAAGGCCGCGCCGCCGCAGGTCTCCATGGCCAGGTCGGTCACCTCCTTGGCCGCCCCGGAGGCGGAGGCCTTGGCCGATAGCACGCCCAGCATGGCATCCGGCGCGCCGCTCTCCAGCTTGTCCAGGACCATGCTCAGGTGGGCCCGAGTCTTGTCGGTCTGGATGCGCATCCGCGCCAGGCGCTCGCGCAGGTTGGGCAGATCCGCCAGTTTGGTGCCCAGATGCTCGAAGCCCTTGCCGGTGACATGGTCGGTGGTGGAGCGCACTGCGGCCTCGGCGATGCCGGTGGAGATGCCCGCGTTGCCCAGGGAGAACCAGGGGAGGATCTCCATCATGCGCGGGAAGCCCTGTCCGGGATCGCTGAGGGCCTGTGCGGTCGGGATCGTCACGTCTTGCAGGCTCATCGGCGCCGAGGCGTTGCCGCGCATGCCCAGGCTGTTCCAGGCCCCCGCGACGGTCATGCCGGCCGCGTTGCGGTCGACCAGGAAGAGCTGGGTGTCCATGGGGCCGCTGGATTCGGGAGAGCGGGCGCTGATGACGTAGCCGTTGGCCACCCCGGCGCTGGTGACCCAGCTCTTCTGGGCGCTGAGGGTGACGCCGCCCGCGACGGACCGCGCCTGGGACATCGGGGCCCAGAAATGTGAGCGCGAGCCTTTCTCCGACCAGGCCAGGGTCGACAGGTGCTCGCCGCGGGCGGCGGCCTTGAGCGCCTCGCCCGCGGATTCCGGCCGGGCGGCGTAGCAGGCGACGCCGCAGAGGTGCATCAGGTAGACCATGCCGGTGCTGGCGCAGCGCTGCCCGATGGCGTCCAGGGCCGCGACGGCCACGCGCATGCCCTGACCCATCCCGCCATGCTCCGTCGGGACGGTCAGGCCCAGCAGGCCGGCCTCGGCCAGAGCGGCGACGCTCTCCAGCGGAAAGCGGGATTCGGCGTCCACCGCGGCGGCATGGGGGGCGATCTTCTCATCGGCGAGGCTCTCGATGCGCTGCAAGAGCGCGGTCTGGTCGGGGTCGAGGCGGTACATGGTGCGTGTTCTCCTGTCGGGGCTGTTTGGATCGGGGGTATCTGGACCTGGAGCGGTTGGATCGGGGTCGGTTGGATCGGGGGCGGTTGGAATCGGGGAGGTTCGGTTCTGGGGCGGACGGGGATCGTGCCACCAGCGGACGGAGGGTAGATGGCGCCCTGGTGTCAGGGCACCAGGACCAGGTCCACGCGGACCGGGCAGGCCTTGCTGAGGGTGGCGTGCAGGGGGAGGCGGGACAGCGCGAGCTCGAGTGCGGCTTCGAGGGCGGCCCGGCTGTCCGGGGAGGAGGCATAGACGGTGACCGCGGCGTCGGCGAGCGCCGGGCTGCCACTCTCGCCGATGACGCCGGCGGCCAGGAGCGGGTTCTGCAGGTGGGCGCTGACGGCGGCTTCTGTCTGATCCAAGGTCAGGCCGGCCCGTCCAGCGGCGGCGACGAAAGCGCTGAGAACCTCTCCGCCGAGCGCGCAGAGCAGGAGGTCGAGGGCCGAGGGCGCGGCATCGCCGCGCGGGGTGAAGCGGAGGGGCGCTAGGAGCGCGACATCATGTCCGCGGGCCGTGGCGCGCGCCAGGCCATCCTGCCAGCGTACGCGCGCAGTCCAACTGACCGGTTGAGGCACGCCCGACGGGCGCGCAGCGCGGTCCTTCAGCATGTCTGGATCCGCCACAAGGGCAGAGCGCGAAGGGTCATCGAAGTGGTCGCAGAAGCCTTCGGGACGCTGGTACAGACGATCCCCCCAACCAGGGGATCGCCCGAGCTAGGATAACAGAGAGAGGCGCCAATGCGCAATTCGGGCCTGCGCAGTTGACCGGCAGGTGCTATGCACCGGTTGACCCTCAGGGGTTTGTCCTCGCTGTCGACAGCCCCTATAATCCTCCCCGAACGAGGACTGTTTCAGTCCCCTTTGACCGACCCTTGGCTGGGTCCTAAGCGAGCGCAGCCCCGCCCATGCTCCGCATCACCAAGCAGACCGACTACGGCCTCATCGCCCTCACCCAGCTGGCCGCCGAGCCCGAACGGGTGCGTAGCGCCGGCGAGTTGGCCGCTGCCGGTGGCCTGCCCGCGCCCATGGTCAGCAAGGTGCTCAAGGTATTGGGCCGGGCCGGATTGGTGGCCTCGGTCCGCGGCATGGCCGGCGGTTACCGTCTGGCACGGGAGCCCGAGGACCTCACGGTGGCGGAGATCGTAGCGGCGTTGGAGGGGCCCATCGCCATCACCGACTGCCTGGTCACCGCCGAGGTCTGCCAGCATCAAGCGCTCTGCCCCACCCACAACCATTGGCACCTGATCAACAGCGCGATCCAGGGCGCCCTCAACGAGGTCACCCTGGCCGACCTTGTCCGACCGCTCCGCGGCGGTCGAGAGCGCGCCCCTGTCCTACTGCACGACCTCGCTCTGGCCGGTCCGTCGGGCCCGGTTCCCGCCCAGCCGGCACATCCCTGAACGTGAGAAACGCCATGCAGCAGACCCCGACCACCACAGCCCCGGCCCCGGCCCAGACCACCACCCAGACCATTCAGGAGATGACCGACAAGGGCTATGCCTTCGGCTTCGTCACTGACGTGGAGCAGGACACCATCCCGGCGGGCCTCAGCGAGGATGTGATCCGCGTCATCTCGGCCAAGAAGGGCGAGCCGGACTGGCTGCTCCAATGGCGCCTCAAGGCCTACCAGCAGTGGCTGAAGATGACCGAGCCCACCTGGGCCAACCTCAGGTACACGCCTCCGGACTTCCAGAGCATGGTGTACTACTCTGCGCCCAAGGGCATGGAGGACGGCCCCAAGAGCCTGGACGAGGTGGACCCCGAGATCCGGCGCACCTACGACCGCCTCGGCATTCCCCTGGAAGAGCAGATGATCCTGGCCGGCGTGGCCGTGGACGCCGTCTTCGACTCCGTCTCCGTGGCCACCACCTACCGCGCCCGCCTGGCCGAGCGCGGCATCATCTTCTGCCCCTTGTCCGAAGCCGTGCGCGACCATCCAGAGCTGGTGCGCAAGTACCTGGGCTCCGTCGTCCCCCCGACCGACAACTTCTATGCCGCGCTCAACGCCGCGGTGTTCAGCGACGGGTCCTTCGTGTTCATCCCCAAGGGCGTCAAATGCCCCATGGACCTGTCCACCTACTTCCGCATCAACGCCAAGAACACCGGGCAGTTCGAACGCACCCTGATCATCGCCGAGGCGGGCGCCGAGGTCAGCTACCTGGAGGGCTGCACGGCTCCCATGCGTGACGAGAACCAGCTGCATGCCGCCGTCGTCGAACTGGTGGCCCTGGATGATGCCTCGATCAAGTACTCCACGGTGCAGAACTGGTACCCCGGCGACGCCGAGGGCCGGGGCGGCATCTACAACTTCGTCACCAAGCGCGGCAAATGCCAGGGACGGCGTTCCAAGATCAGCTGGACCCAGGTGGAGACCGGCTCGGCCATCACCTGGAAGTACCCCAGCTGCATCCTCATCGGCGACGACTCGGTGGGCGAGTTCTACTCCGTGGCCGTCACCCGCCACAAGCAACAGGCGGACACGGGCACCAAGATGATCCACATCGGCAAGAACACGCGCAGCACCATCATCTCCAAGGGCATCTCGGCCGGCGAGGGGCAGAACACCTACCGCGGCGCGGTGAAGATCATGCCGACCGCCGACGGCGCCCGCAACTTCAGCCAATGCGACTCCATGCTGATCGGCGACCGCTGCGGGGCGCATACCTTCCCGTACATCGACGTGCAGAACCCCACGGCGCAGATGGAGCACGAGGCCACCACGTCCAAGGTGGGCGAGGACCAGATCTTCTACTGCCGCCAGCGCGGCCTGAACCAGGAAGAAGCCCTGGGCATGATCGTCAACGGCTTCTGCCGCGAGGTCTTCCGGGAGCTGCCGATGGAGTTCGCGGTGGAGGCCCAGAAGCTGCTGGAGATCAGCTTGGAGGGCAGCGTCGGCTGAACGCGCCGCCCCGGCCGACGGCGCCCGCGCCGACGCCGCATCCCTCAGGGGCATCGGCATCAGGGTTGTATCCGACAAGCGAAACGACCATCGTGGCGGCAGCGCCGCCACGGTGCTGAGGACAGAGGAGCAAGGACATCATGAACACACCCATTCTGCAGATCAGCGACCTTCATGCCGGCTTGGAGGACAAGCCCATCCTGCGCGGCCTGAGCCTGACCGTGCGGCCCGGCGAGGTCCATGCCATCATGGGCCCCAACGGCAGCGGCAAGAGCACGCTGGCCGGCGTCCTGGCGGGGCGCGAGGAATACATCGTCAGCGGCGGCTCGGTGCTCTACAAGGGCCAGGACCTGTTGGAGATGGAGCCCGAGGACCGCGCTCGCGAGGGCCTGTTCCTGGCCTTCCAGTACCCGGTGGAGATCCCCGGCGTGTCCAACACCTACTTTCTGCGCGCCGCGCTCAACGCCATCCGCAAGCATCGCGGCCAGCCGGGCATCGATCCGGTGAACTTCATCAAGCTGGTGCGCCAGAAGGCCGCGATGGTGAAGATGGACGAGGCCCTGGTCAAGCGCAACCTCAACGAGGGCTTCTCCGGGGGCGAGAAGAAGCGCAACGAGATCTTTCACATGGCCGTGCTGGAGCCCACCTTGGCCATCCTGGACGAGACCGACTCCGGGCTGGACATCGACGCCTTGCGCTCGGTGGCCGAGGGCGTCAACATCCTGCGCGGCCCAGAGCGGGCCTTCGTGGTCATCACCCATTACCAGCGCCTGCTCGACTACATCGTGCCCGACGTGGTGCATGTGCTGGTGGACGGCCGCATCGTCCGCTCCGGTGGCAAGGAACTGGCCCTGGAGTTGGAGGAGCGCGGCTACGCCGAGCTGGAGGCCCAGTCCCGCAGCGAGAACCAGCCCGCCCTGGCGGCTGGATGAACGGGCGCAGCGCCATGAGCAACGCCATCACCATGCCTCCCAACCCCGTGGCCTCCGCCCAGCTGGAGCCTTTCCTGGCGGACTTCAGGGCCTTCGACTCCCGCCAGAACGGCTCAGAGCCCCTGGCGGTCAAGCAACTGCGGCAGGCCGGTATCGCCAGCCTGGCGGCCACGGGCTTCCCCAGCACCCGCTTGGAAGCCTGGCGCCTGACGGACATCGATCCCATCCTGCAGGGGCATTACCAGCATCCGGTCGCCGCGCCGACGGTGGACGCCGCGGCCTTGATCCCCCATCGCCTGGCGGGCTGTGCCAGCCTGGTGCTGGTCGACGGCCATTTCAGCGCCGACCTCTCCGATCTCTCCGGATTGTCGGAAGGTGTCTGGGCCGGCAGCCTGGCGGAGGCCTTGCGCCATCCGGAACTGCTGGCTTTGGAGACCCTGGGGCGCATCGCCAGGTTCGGGGACCCCGCCCAGGCCTTCGTTGCCCTGAGCACGGCCTTCGTCCGCGACGGAGCCTACCTCCAGGTGGCCCCCGGCAAGGCGATCGAGCGCCCCATCCAGGTGCTGATGCTCGCCAGCGGCGGGTCGACGGTCAGCTACCCGCGCAACCTCTTTGTGACGGGCGCCGCCTCGCAGCTGACGGTCATCGAGACCTTCGTCAGCTTGAATGAAAGCGCCCATTTCAGCTGCCCGGTCACAGAGATCGCCGTCGGGCCGGCGGCCAACGTCGACCATTATCGGGTGCAGAAGGAGAACCGCGCGGCGCATCACGTGGCCTCCCTGGTGCTGCGCCAGGACCAGAACTCGGTCTTCAACTCCCATTCGGTGATGCATGGCGGTGCCTTGGTGCGCAACGACGTGGTGGCCCTGTTGGAGGCGGAGGGCGTCAGCTGCACGCTCAACGGCCTGTACGTGGTCAGCGGCAAGCAGCGTGTGGACAACCAGATGCTGGTGGAGCACGCGAAGCCCCACGGCTACAGCCACGAACTGTACAAGGGCATCCTGGACGAAGAGGCGCGGGCCAACTTCCTGGGCAAGATCCACGTGCATCCGGGCGCCCAGCAGACGGACGCCGTGCAGGCCAACCGCAACCTCATCCTGTCCAAGGGCGCCATCGCCCATTCCAACCCGCAGCTGGAGATCTTCGCCGACGACGTCAAATGCACCCACGGCTCCACGGTGGGCCAGCTGGATCCGGACGCTGTCTTCTACCTGCGCTCGCGGGGCATCGGCCAGGAGGCGGCGCGCAGCATCCTGACCTATGCCTTCGCCGCCGACATTGTCGAGCGCATCAAGGTGCCAGCCCTGCGCACCGATCTGGAGAGCTTCCTCTTCAACCTGCTGCCGGAAGGCGACGTGGTCCGGCAGATGGCGATCTAGATGGATGACCTGGCCGATCTCTACCAGGAGATCATCCTGGACCACAGCCGGCGGCCTCGCGGTCAGGGCCGTATCGCTGCGCCCGACGCCCATGCCGAGGGCTACAACCCGCTCTGCGGCGACCGCATCAGCCTGGACCTGGATCTCGCCGATGGCCGCGTGGCGCAGGCGGTCTTCCAGGGCCAGGGCTGCGCCATCAGCCAGGCTTCGGCCTCCCTCCTGACGGAGACGGTGCAAGGCCGCACGGTGGAAGAGGCCCGCGCTCTGGCGGCGCAGATGTTCGCCCTCGTGGCGGGCGACCTGGCGGCGGCGGAAGCCGTGGACTTCGACGAGCAGGCGGAGGCCCTGGCGGCCTTTGCCGGCGTCCGCGACTATCCCAGCCGCGTCAAGTGCGCCACCTTGGCCTGGCACGCACTGAAGCAAGCCCTGGACGAGGCGGCGGCCGCGGGGGTCTGAGCCCGCGGCTTTCGATGTCCCGCTCGATGACCCGCCTGCTGACCCGCCCGGCAATTCGGCTGGCCATCCAGTTGACAGTCCGGTTGCCGATCCGGCCCATGGCCCGTCCCATGGCTGATCCATGACCGCCCATCGCCCGCTCAGCCCAGCCGATGCCGGGCGCCTTCTGGGCCTGGCGGCCCTTTGGGGACTGTCCTTCCCCTTGCAGCATTTTGCCGCGCCGGTACTGGGCTTTGTCACCGTCGCCTGGACGCGGGTGGCGGTGGCCGGGGTCATGCTGCTGGCGGTGCTGCGGGTCGTGCGCCAGCCCTTGGGACTCCGCCGGCACGGCCGGGACTACCTGGTGCTGGGGCTGGTGAACACGGCGGTGCCCTTTACGCTCTTCCCCCTAGCCCTGGGTCCTGCCTTCCTCACGCCCTCCGCCCTGGCCTCGGTGATCAACGCCACCAGCCCGCTTTGGGGCAGCTTCTTCGGTCTGCTCTGGCTGCGTGACCGGGTGACGCCGCGACAGCTCATCGGCCTGGCCCTCGGCCTGGCGGGCGTGGTGGTCACGACCGGCTGGCGGCCGGGCGCCCTGCCGCCCAAGGCCCTGATGGGAATCGGCCTCTGCCTGGCGGCCGCGGCCTGCTATGGCTGGGCCTCGGTCTTCACCAAGCGCCGCTTGGGCGGCGCCCCGCCATTGGGCATGGCGGCCAGCAGCCAGGTGGCGGCCACGGTCTGGCTGACCCCGCTGATGATCGCCCACCGCCTACCCACGGCGGTTCCCGGCACCTATTGGGCCATCGCTCTGTTCATCGGCCTGGCCTGCACGGGCCTGGCCTACATCCTCTACTACCGCCTGATCATGGACCTGGGACCCGCACGGGCCTTGACGGTGACCTTTCTCATCCCCGTCTTCGGCGTGCTCTGGAGCCGGCTGCTGCTGGGCGAGGCCATCGGGCCGAGCCTCCTGGTGGGCGGAGCCTTGGTGCTGGCGGGGACGGCGTTGGTGACGGGCTTATCCCTTGGTTCCAAGCGACGGGAGACGAAGCATGGCTGACCCGATGGCCGATCCGAAGTCCGACCGCGGCGCGTCGCTGGACCCCCACCGCATCCGCGCCGACTTCCCCATCCTCCAGCGCCAGGTGCGCCGCAGGCCCCTCGTGTACCTCGACAGCGCTGCCACCACCCAGAAGCCGCTGGCGGTGCTGGAGGCGATGGACCATTACTACCGGCAGTCCAACGCCAACGTCCACCGCGGCGTGCACACCCTGGCCGAGGAGGCGACGGCGCTCTACGAGGGCGCTCGGCGCAAGGTGGCGGCCTTCATCGGGGCAACCGACCCCGCCGAGCTGATCTTCACCCGCGGGACGACGGAGGCCATCAACCTGGTGGCAGCTTCCTGGGGTGCCGCTCTCAAGCCCGGCGATGTGATCGCGGTCACGGAGATGGAGCACCACGCCAACCTGGTGCCCTGGCAGTTGGCGGCGGCCAAGGCGGGCGCGGAGATCCGTGCCATTCCGATCACTGATGGGGGGCTGCTGGACCTGGACGCCCTGGACCGGGTGATCGACGAACGTTGCCGGATGATCGCCTTCACCCTGGTGTCCAACGTCCTGGGCACGCGCAACCCGGTGGCGCCGCTGGTCGCCGCGGCGCGGCGCGTGGGCGCGCGTGTTTTGGTGGACGCGGCCCAGGCCGCCCCGCAACTGGCTCTGGACGTGACCGCCCTGGGCGTGGACTTCCTGGCCTTCAGCTCCCACAAGATGGGCGGCCCCACGGGCATCGGCGCCCTGTGGGGTCGGCGCGCCCTGCTGGACGCGATGCCCCCCTACCAGGGTGGCGGGGAGATGATCCAGCGGGTGACGATCCAGTCCAGCACCTGGGCCGAGCTGCCGCAGAAGTTCGAGGCGGGCACGCCGGCCATCGCCGAGGCGGTGGGCTGGGGGGCGGCGGTGGATTACCTGACGGGCCTGGGCATGGACGCGGTCGCCCGCCACGAGGAAGAGGTGACGGCCTACGCCCTGCAGCGCCTGGGTGAGATCCCGGGCCTTACGATCCACGGTCCGCTGGTGAACCGCGGCGGGGCGATCAGCTTCAGCCTGGCCGGCGCCCATCCGCATGACATCGCCACGATCCTGGACACGCGAGGCATCGCGGTGCGTGCGGGCCATCACTGCGCCCAGCCGCTGCACGCCCGGCTGGGGATCCCCGCGTCCTCGCGGGCCTCGGTGTGGGTCTACACGGTGCGCGAGGAGATCGACGCCTTGGCGGAAGGCTTGCTGGCGGTGGGGCGGGTGCTAGGGGGGTGAGCGGGAATCCGGCGCGAACTTGACTCCTTCCGGTGAACCACTTGACTTCGCCCTCCGCCCTGGGCATCCTCCTCCCGCCATGACCCTCGACCCGTTCCGCAATCCAGGCATTCCCCTGGACCTCGAGCGCGTCGCCGCCATCCGCGTCAACCGCAGCGCCGTCGAGCGGCGGGCGGCCAGCCTCCTGGGGCGGCGATCGGTCAAGCAGGCCTGGCAGGCGGCCTGGCTGCTCAGGGCCATCACCTGCATCGACCTGACCACCCTCGGCGGCGATGACACGCCGGGCAATGTCCGGCGGCTCTGCGCCAAGGCGCGGCGGCCGGTGCGGGCCGATCTCCTGGAGGCCTTGGGCGCCGCGCATCTGGGCATCCGGGTGGGGGCCGTCTGCGTCTATCACGCCTATGTGGCCGAGGCGGCGGACGCCCTGGCCGGCTCCGGCATTCCCGTGGCCGCCGTGTCCACCGGCTTTCCCGCCGGCCTCAGCCCGATGGCCGAGCGCATCCGCGAGATCCAGGCCTCCGTGGTGGCCGGCGCGGCCGAAATCGATGTGGTCATCACCCGCGCCCATGTGTTGACCGGCCACTGGCAGGCCTTGTACGACGAGGTGCGCGCCTTCCGCGAAGCCTGCGGGGCGGCCCACCTGAAGGTCATCCTGGCCACGGGCGAGTTGGGCACCCTGGGCAACGTCGCAAAAGCCAGTTGGGTGGCGATGATGGCCGGGGCTGACTTCATCAAGACCTCCACCGGCAAGGAGGCGGTCAACGCCACCCTGCCCGTGGGTCTGGTGATGGCGCGCCAGATCAGGGCCTACCAGGAGGAGACCGGTTTCGCCGTGGGTTTCAAGCCCGCGGGCGGCATCCGCAAGGCGAAGCAGTGCCTGGACTGGCTGATCCTGATGAAGGAAGAGCTGGGCGACGGCTGGCTGCATTCGGAGCGCTTCCGTTTCGGCGCCAGCGGCCTGCTCAGCGACATCGAGCGGCAGCTGGAGCATGCCGCGACAGGCTACTACTCGGCCGACCAACGCCATCCGATGGTCTGAAGCGATGGTCGGGAGCCAAGGGTCTGCACAAGGCAGGGAATTCATGAGCAGCAGCATCGCTGAGACCTTCGCCACCATGGCCTACGGTCCCGCGCCTGAGGGCAGCGGTCCGGCCCTGGACTGGATCCGGGCCCATGACGGGCGTTTCGGGCATTGGATCGCTGGCGCCTGGCGGCCGTCCGTGGATGGCCGGACCTTCGGCACGGCGAATCCGGCCACGGGCGTACAGCTGGCCGAAGTGGCCCAAGGTGGACCCGCCGACGTGGACGCCGCGGTGGCCACCGCCCATGCCGCCTTGCCCGCCTGGTCCGGCCTGTCCGATCACGCCCGCGCCCGGCACCTGTATGCCCTGGCGCGCGAGATCCAGAAGCATGCCCGCCTGCTGGCGGTGCTCGAGAGCCTGGACAACGGCAAGCCCCTCCGCGAGTCGCGGGACCTGGACATCCCCCTGGCGGCCCGTCACTTCTACCACCATGCCGGCTGGGCCCAGCTGCGCGGCGCCGAGTTCCCCGGCCATGAGCCCCTGGGCGTGGTGGGACAGATCATCCCCTGGAACTTCCCGTTGCTCATGTTGGCCTGGAAGGTGGCGCCGGCCCTGGCGGCGGGCAACACCGTCGTGCTCAAGCCGGCCGAATTCACGCCCCTCAGCGCCCTGTGCTTCGCCGAGATCAGCCGTCAGGCCGGGCTTCCGCCGGGCGTCTTCAACCTGCTGACCGGCGACGGCGAGACCGGCAAACTGCTGGTGGAGCACAGCGGCGTCGCCAAGATCGCCTTCACCGGCTCCACGGAGGTGGGGCGACAGATCCGCGTGGCCACCGCCGGCTCAGGCAAGAAGCTGACCCTGGAACTGGGCGGCAAGAGCCCCTTCATCGTCTTTCCTGATGCCGATCTGGACTCGGTGGTCGAAGGGGTGGTGGATGCCATCTGGTTCAACCAAGGGCAGGTCTGCTGCGCCGGCTCGCGGCTGCTGGTGCAAGAAGGCATCGCCGAGCCCTTGCTAGCCAAGCTGCGGGCGCGCATGGAGACCCTGCGCGTCGGCTCGCCCCTCGACAAGGCGGTGGACATGGGGGCCATCATCGCCCCGGTGCAGCTGGAGCGCATCCGCGCCTTGGTGGCGCAAGGGGCGGCGGAGGGCGCACGGCTCTGGCAGCCGACGTGGGCTGTTCCGTCGGAGGGCTGCTTCTATCCGCCCTCGCTGTTCACCGATGTGGCGCCGGCCTCCACCATCGCCCAGGTGGAGATCTTCGGGCCGGTGCTGGTGGCCATGACCTTTCGCACTCCGGCTGAGGCCGTGGCCCTGGCCAACAACACGCCCTACGGCCTGGCCGCATCGGTATGGAGCGAGAGCCTCAGCCTGGCCCTCGACGTGGCGCCCAAGCTCAAGGCCGGCGTGGTTTGGGTGAACTGCAGCAACCTCTTCGACGCCGCCGCCGGCTTCGGCGGCTACCGCGAATCCGGCTTCGGGCGCGAGGGCGGTCGGGAGGGGATGTTCGCGTACCTGCGCTGGCCGGGCGACGTCGCGGGTTCAACTGGGGACACTGATCCGGATAGGGTAGCGGTGTCGGCGGTGAACCCGGTGGTGCCCTCGAACCCCGTGGTGCCATCGAATCCGATGGTGCCAACGGATGCGGTGTCACCATCGCCAGCGGATGCCGTGATCTTGCGGCCCGGCGGCCCGTCCCCTGCATTCGCCGCCGATCCTGATGCCCTGCCGCCTATCGACCGCACGTCCAAGCTCTACATCGGCGGCCGGCAGCAGCGGTCGGATTCAGGCTACTCCCGCCCGGTCCTGGGCGCTGACGGTGTGCTCCTGGGCCAGGTCGCCGAAGGCAACCGCAAAGACATCCGCAACGCGGTGGAGGCGGCGCACGCCGCATCCGGCTGGGGCGCCGCCTCTGGTCATGCCCGGGCGCAGGTGCTGTACTACATCGCCGAGAACCTGGCCTCGCGGGCGGAGGAGTTCGCGGCGCGCCTTGAGGCCATGACCGGCCAGGACCGCGAGGCTGGACAGCGGGAGGTCGAGGCCTCGATCGCCCGCCTCTTCAGCTACGCCGCCTGGGCCGACAAGCATGACGGCGCGGTCCATCAGGTGCCCATCCGCGGCGTCACCCTGGCGATGAACGAGCCCATAGGGGTCATGGGTGTAGCCGCGCCGGAGCAGAGCCCGCTGCTGGGGTTGGTGTCCCTGGCGGCCCCGGCGATGGCCATGGGCAACACCGTGGTGGCCCTCCCCTCGGAGGCCTATCCCTTGGCGGCCACCGACTTCTACTCCGTGCTGGAGGCCTCCGACCTGCCCGGCGGCGTGCTCAATGTCGTCACCGGCCCCAAAGCGGCCCTGGCCAAGGTCCTGGCCGAGCACCTGGACGTGGACGCATTCTGGTGGTTTGGCGACCGGGCCGGCGTACGGACGATCGAGGCCGCCTCGGCCGGCAACCTCAAGCGCACCTGGTGCGCTGCGGGCGATCGCGACTGGCTGGACGCGGCGCAGGGCGAGGGTCGCGCCTTTCTGCGCCAGGCCACCCAGGTGAAGAACATCTGGATTCCGTACGGTGACTGAGCCGCCCCCCGCACCCACCAGCCTCCAGCGACCACGCCTCGCAGCCCCTACCCGCGACCCCTGTCCAAGGGGCGGCGTCGCGTCTGGCGCCGCCTATACCCTCTCGGCCAGTGCCAGCTGCACGATCCAGCCCGTGACGATGGCCAGCCCCGCCGCCGTCTCCACCGCGATCGCCAGGCCCCAGCCCAGCACGTAACCGCAGCCGGCACGCAGCGAGCGCTGGTGGTCCTGGTCCTTCTTCAGCTCCAGCATGACCACCGTCAGGAAGGGCAGGCCCACCGCAGCGGGGATGGAGAGGCCACCGGTAAACGGCGCGAGGAGGACCATCGCCAGCCCCACGGCCATGGCGATGGCCACTGAGCGTCGCGAGGCGCCGGCGCGGTGGGCGACAGCCAGCGACAACCAGGTATCGGCGGTGCTGCCGGCCACCGCCAGGACGAAGGCCGCCGCCAGGATGAGCAGATCGATGGCCTGCAGCTGGCCTTGGCTCCATTGCCGGGCGTCATAACCGGCCAGGGCCAGCCACATGAAGGGCGGCCCCGGCACGGCCGGGATGGCGCAGCCCACCAGGCCCAGGAGCATGACGATCCATACGACGGTCTCGGCGAGGGGCAGGTCGAAGGAGGGCAGGGGCATGGTGGGTGCCTGGCGCCGTGGCGCGCTCAGCGGCCTTCGAAGAGGTTGGAGATGCCGCCGAGCACCGATCCCATGTCGCCGGACTTGCCGCTGGAGCGCACGGCCGGGGCGGCCTGCAGCACCCGGTCGGCCAGGCGGGCGAAGGGCAGCGACTGCACCCAGACCCGGCCCGTGCCGCGCAACGTGGCCAGGAAGAGCCCTTCGCCGCCGAAGACCATCGACTTGAGGTTGCCCGCGCGCTCGATGTCGTAGCTGATGCTGCGCTCGAAGGCCACCAGGCAACCGGTATCCAGGCGCAGGCTTTCGCCTTGAAGCCGCTTTTCCACGATGGTGCCGCCGGCGTGGACGAAGACCATGCCGTCGCCCTTGAGCTGCTGCAGGATGAAGCCCTCGCCGCCGAAGAAGCCGACGCCCAGCTTCTTGGCGAAGGTGATGCTCACCTGCGTGCCCATGGCCGCGGCCAGGAAGGCGTCCTTCTGGCAGATGAGCTCGCCGCCGGTGGAGTCCAGGTCGATGGGAATGATCTTGCCCGGGTAGGGGGCGCTGAAGGCCACGCGGCGCTTGACCGCGCCGGTGTTGGTAAAATGGGTCATGAAGAGCGATTCGCCGGTGAGGGCGCGCCGTCCCACCTGGGCCAGCTTGCCTAGGAGGCCCTGGCTGGGAGAGCTGCCGTCGCCCATCTTGGTCTCGAAGACGATGTCATCTTCCATGTACATCATGGCTCCGGCTTCGGCGATGACCGTCTCCCTCGGGTCCAGCTCCACCTCGACGAACTGCATGTCGTCGCCGTGAACCTGGAAGTCGATGACGTGGCTGGCTGGCATGGTTGATTGCTCCTTGGACAGAGGTTGCTGCGCCCCGCAGGCCGATCCCCTTGGGCTAAGATAATGCCGACTTCGCGGTCGACGGCCACCGGTCTACGCCGCAAGGGTCCGGCCGGTTGCTCAAGATAGCACGGGCCGGGGCGTCGCCGCCGCATCCGCAGACCTCACGAGGGACACCGATGACCGACCGCTTTATGCGCAACGCCATGTGGCTGAGTGCTTTCCTGGCCCCTTTGCTCGTGGCCTGTGATCCGGCCACGGCGCAGCCCGCGGTACCGCGGCCGCCCGCTGGTGGCGAAGTGGCGCTGGAGGCCGAGCTCGCCGGCTCTCCGGCGGCCTTTGTGGACGACCCCACCCCCTTGCCAGAGCCAGAGGAGAGCGGTGGGGGACAGCGGCTGTTGGCGATCTGCAGCGAGATCCACGGCGATCTGGCCGACGCTGTAGGCTTGAGCACTTCCGACTTCCTGTTGCGGCCGGCCGACGTGCCCAACGCCGTGTGGGGCAACATCCTGGACGGCTGCCGGTTGTCCTGGTCCGGTCCGGGCGCGAACCTGGCCTTCGGGCGGAGCGCCGTGGATCTGCCGGCCTTCAAGGCCCAACGGGCGCTGCTGCGGGCAGGTTGGGAAGAGGATGCGGACCACATGCAGGATCAGCCGGGCGGATTCGTCCGCGGCTTCGTGCAAGGCAACAAGCTGTGCCTGTTGGCTTGGCGCTTCCGACCCCCGACCGGCCGGCCCTGCCCCGCGGATGATCCTGTCACCTGCGGCCTCGGGCCGGCCGAACTGGATTATGACATCAGCCTCAGCTGCGCCGAGTATTGATGCCGCCGTCAGGCGCCCCCGGGGCGCCTGGGTTCACGGACGCCGCGGGCGCTCTGGGCCTGGCTTCCCGTACACGGGCTTGCCATAGACCGGTTTCATGGGTCGCTGCGGATCCCGAACCGGTTCGCGCAGAGAGATCGGCGCTTCGGGCGCATTGTTCTGCGGCTCGGACGGCGCAAGCGGATCCGGGGCCAAAGGATCCGTTGTCAGAGGATCCGGCGACCCGGAGCCGATGCCCTCGCGCATCGCGAAGCCGAAGTCCAAGGTGCGGTTGTCGCCCGCGCCGGTGCCGTCGACCTGCACTGCCGGTTCGCCGTCGGCGCTGAGGGTGATTGCGCGGCTGACCACCTGCGGCGGTTCAGCGGCGTAGGCAGCGGTCGTGCCGGCCAGCCCGCCGTTGTCGTCGCCATCCACGTCGTCGTCCGGATCGGCCGCGTTGTCCGCGCCGCTGCCCGCACCGCTGGAGCGCAGGCCGACCAGGGGGCCGTCGGCGGCGAAGTTGACCGGTTCTATCAGCACCAGATAGTCGCCGGGCGCCAGCTCGCAGAAGCCGTAGCGGCCGTCGGAATCGGTGCGGGTGGTGCGTAGCAGCGGATCCGCCGCGGACCAGCGGTCGTCGCCGTCCGCGTCGCGGTACAGTGACAGGGCTACGCCGCCGATGCCCAGGTCGCCGGCATCCGAGTCCAGGCGGCCGTCGTCTGCCAGGTCGACGAAGACCATGTCACCCAGGCAAAGGCCGGCCACCGGTTCTTCTCCGATTCGCACCAGGGCGGTGTGGGGTCCATCGGTCACCTGGCCGCCATTGGCGCTGACCGTCGCCAGGTTGCGGGCGGCGGCATCTACCGTGACCGCCAGGGCAATGAAGCGCACATCCACCACCACCGCGTCGCCGGGGTCCAGGCTGCCGTCGTCCAGCTGGGCCTCCAGCGCGGGCCAGCTCAGGGTGCCGCTGTTCTCATCGACTTCCGCCGGCGCCGGCTGGGCGGACAGAAACTGCAGATGGTTGGCGTCATAGCTGTCGCTCAACCGCAGGTCGGCCAGGGGCAGGTGGCTGGCATTGCGCAGCTCGATTCGGAAGCCCACCTCCTCGCCCACGCGCGCCGGATCCTGGGTGGTCAAGGTCTTGAGCACCTTGATGGCCGGCGCGAAGTCGGCGCCCACCGGCATCGCCCCGGCGCCTTCCGCGGTCCTGCCGGCATCCAATTCCGTGCCGCTGCGCGCTGAGGCCGCCCCGATGTCGGCGTCGGCTACCACGGCGGGCGTGCGCCTGGGCAGGGCGGCCATGATGCGTTCGCCCAAGGCACTGCCGCCGAGGAGGCGAATGCCGAAGATCGAGGCGGCGACAAAGGCCAGGACGGCCATCAGGGCCGAGAGACGCTGCAAGAGCGGCCGGCTGATGGTGATGAGCGGGCGCGGGCGTTGCACGGCAGGGCTCCTTATGAGGTTGGCTCCGCCGGAATGGACGGCGCCGGGGCGTGCGCGAACGGCCCTGATCGCGACAACAGGTGCAAATACCGCGATACGACCAGCCGATCGAACGGTGGGGGCCGGGCCGAAATAAGCCGCTGGCCCCCTGCTGAGCGCAGTTTAACACAATCGCAATACGGGTTCAAGCGCGCCCGACGACGTTTCACGTCATGATCCGTAAGTTGCGCGGCGGCAATGGTCGGACGGGCCGCCACAAGCGACATCAGTGACCCTGGTCCCAACCAGCCTGCGACCAGTGCTATGATACCCGGCATGCCATTCAAGGATCTTGAGCCCGGCCAACGCCCCGTGCTCGCTTCCGCTCTGCTGCTGCTGTTGGGCTTCACCGTCTACTATGTCCTGCGCGGGAACCGCGAGTTCATGATCTACATCGGGGTCATCGTGGGTTATCTGGCCTTGATCCTGGCCACTCGCCGGCGGGTGCATTATCCGATCGACGTGCTCTGGGGTTTCCTGATCTGGGCCGTCCTGCACATGCTGGGCGGTTCGGTCTACATCGGACAGACGCGTCTCTATGAGTTGATGCTGCTGCCGCTCAGCGCCAGCCTGCCCATCCTGCGCTACGACCAGGCGGTGCACATCTTCGGCTTCGCCGTCACCACTTTGCTGGCGGTCGCGTTGTTGCGGCCTTACCTTGCCGCTGGGCGCCGTCCAGGGCGCGATCTGGCCTTGGTGGTGGTGATGGCCGGACTGGGCTTCGGCGCCCTCAACGAGATCATCGAGTACGGTGTGACCCTGGTGGTGTCGGATTCCGGCGTGGGGGATTACCAGAACACCTCGCTGGATCTGGTGGCGGACCTGGTAGGGGCCCTGGCGGCCTGGCTGTGGGTGCGTCGCCGGTGGCCGGTGGACTGGGAGAAGGATCGGGCGGAGGACTGAGGCGGAAGGCAGAAGCTATAGAACCGGGGCCGCAGAGCCTTGCCGTCACGCCCACAGGAGCCCTCGATCTAACCCTCCGTCCCTGCGCGGGGTCTTACCTGAGGCAGGGGGACCGGCGTTCCGAACGCCGGGAATCGCAATGTCCGGCAGCGGCTTTCAGCCGGCCGGTGCCTTCATCAAGGAGCGCGACATGGCCAGGTCGATCCGCAACCCTTTCTTCGCCTTGCTCCTCGCCTGGCTTGCGTTGGCCTGGGGCGCTCCGATCCCTGGCGTGCAGGCTGCCGGCCCCGTGGTCGCCTATCGCCTGGCCGAAACCTGGTCCGACGCACCCTGGACTCTGCAGCCCGGACATTATCGCGATGCCTTCGACATCGCGTCGGCGCCCGATGGGACGCTGTACATGCTGGACGCCCGCTCTGCCGCGCAGATGAACTATCCGGCCGTGCACCGCCTTGGCGCCGACGGCAAGGCCCTGGCTGTCGTGCGCCTGCCGGGACGTTCCTACAATCTGGTCCCCACGCGCATGGACATCGGTCCTGACGGACACCTCTGGGTGCTTTGGATCAGCCGCGGACGCGGGCGTCCGCAGGTCCAGTTGGACCAGGTGCTCTTGGAGGCGTCGCCGCTGCGCGCCAGCCTGATCAGCCAACAGACCCTGGCGGAGGACTACCGTGACGTGGCTGTCGATCGGCTGGGTCGCGTCTTCCTGGCCCGTCACGCCGAATCGAGCCTCCTGGGCGTGGCGGCGGTCGATGTCTATCGCGATGGCATCCTGGACCATAGCATCACGGCCCCCGAGCTGGCGCTGCCCTATGCCGTAGATGTCGCCGCCGACGGAACGGTCTACGTCCTGCACGAGATACCGCCGCCACCCAGCGAGGGGGGCGGTGGCGGCGGTCGCGGCCCGCGTGATCCCGGACCCTCGGCCGCTGAACCCGCGGGGCCGGCAGTCCTCGCCCGCGCATTCGCCGATCCGGTGACCGGTGTGGCCATCTTCGACGCTGCGCATGCCTGGTTGGAGACGGTGCCCTTCGACTTCGGCATCGATGTGGCCACGGGTCCGGCCGGCACCTTCGTGGCCCGCTACGGCCAGGCCTTCGCCCTGCGGGAGACAGAGCCCTTGACCCCGCTGATCGGCCAGCGATGGACCGGCCAGCTGGCCCTGGAGGTGCCGTCGAGCGGCGGCCTCTTCGGTAGCTTGAGCCATTGCCAGTTCGAGGGCAGCATCGCCTTCCGCGAGCCGGCGCGGCGTCCGGCCCCGACCAGCCTGGACGGCGCCATGGACCATCCGGCGCTGGAGGGTCCGGCCCATCCGTTGCGGGCGGCCGCGGGGGGGCGCGTGGCCCTGTTGCAGGGCCGCTTCGGACCCGGCCCGGCGGAAGCTGAGGGCAGCCTGCGCGACCTCCTGCCCGCCGGGCCAGAGCCGCAGAACGTGCAGGACTGGAGCCTGAACGGCGCGCTGTCCGGGCAGATGGGCGTCTGCGCCCAGACCTTCCCGTCCGGCTGGGCGCGGGACGTGGCGCTTGACGGCGCTGCGGTGTACCACACGGTAGGCGCCAGCTGCGTGGAACGGCGGCCGGACGCCGGCTTCGCTGAATGGAACGAATGCTTGGATGGGCAATGGGGCGACGGGGTCCGCACCGTTCTTGGCGCTGTGGCTGCCGATGCCGGCAAGGTGGCCTTGCTGGACCGCGGCGCGGCCGGTGTCACGGTGTTGGATCAGACCGGCGCTGAAGTGGACCGCTGGCTTCTGGGTGCTGGCGGTGTCGGCGGTGGCGTGGTGGTTGACCTCGACCTTGCCGGCGGGCGCCTGGTGCTGGCCGATCCCGGCCGCGCCCAGTTGGAGCTGCGCGACCTGAAGGGCCAGGTTCTCGGTGCTTGGGCGGCGCATGACGGTCCGGAGGCGGTGGCCTGGGGGCCGGAGGGCGATGTCTATGCCCTGGGCGTAGGCGGCTGGGGCCTGCGCTACAGCGACGCCGGGGAGTTGAAGGCTGCCTGGCCGATGCCCGACGCCCAAGCGCAGGCCCTGGACCTGGCGGTGGGCGACGACGGCCGGGTCTATGTGCCCTTCGTCCGCTACAGCCCGGAAGGTGACCTCATCGCGGCCCAGGGCGTCTGGGTCTTCGCGCCGACAGCATTGCCGGCGCCGGCCCTCCCACCGGCACCGGAGCTCTGCCAGACCCTGCCGGACAAGACCGCCGCGCCGCGGCGGGTCATGTTGGGAGATGCGGTGGGTGTCGAGCTGCGCGTCAGCGGCAGCTGCCCGGGCGAGGCGCAGCCGCTGCAGCTCATGATCGTCTACGACACCTCGCGTTCCATGAACTGGGGCTATGCCCTGGCCGAGGCGCGGCAGAGTACCCTGGATCTGCTGGGCCGCTTCAATCCGCAGCGCGTCGAGGTGGGCGCAGTCAGCTTCAACGACCAGGCGGCCTTGGTATCGCCCTTGACGCGCGACCTGGCCACCTTGGGGCGCCAGGTGGTGGCGCTCAGCGCGGTGGGCGACACGCAGCTTTCGGGCGCCCTGAATGTGGCCATTCAGCAACTGCGGACGGCGGTGAAGCCGCCGGATGTGAAACAGGCCATCCTCATCGTCACCGATGCCAACCCCAGCGATGATGCCTGGTCGCGGCTGGACCAGGCGCGAGCTTTGGGCATCGCGGTGGCGGCCATGGTCTTCGAGCAGGGCCAGGAAGCGGATCCCAGCTTCCTGGATTCCCTCGCCCAGGTGGGCGGTGAACTGCTCCTGGATCCGGCGCCGCGGCAGGTGGCGGCCTATGCCGACTCCCTGACGGCAACCCGGGACAACCCCGGCCTGTTCCGCGAGGTGACCCTGACCGACGACATCCCAGCCAACATGCGCTACGTCGCGGACTCTGCCCGCCCGCCGGCGACCTTCGACCCCGTCGCCAACCGCTTGACCTGGCGCCTGGGTGAGGTGGCCGCGGCCGACGGACTGCGCCTGACCTACCGCCTGATCCCGCAGGAGGTGGGCGACTGGCCCACCAACGTGCGCGCCGGTACTGAGCACGTGGATGCCATGGGCAACGCCGGCCGGCTGGTCTTCCCGATCCCCCGCGTGGAGGTGGTCGCCCCGGCCCTCCGTGCCATCTACCTGCCGCTCATCATCCGCGAGCGCTGCCTGAGCCGGAGCCGACCCACGGATCTGGTGTTGGTGCTCGACAGCTCCAGCAGCATGGCGGAGCCGGCGCGCGGCGACCAGCCGGAAGGACCCACCAAGCTGGACGCGGCGCGGTCGGCGGCCGCGGCCTTCCTGCGCTTTCTACAGCTGCCGAGCGACCATGCGGCGGTGGTCAGCTTCAACGAACAGGGGGCCGTTGCCGCGAGCCTCACCGGCGACCTGACGCTGCTCGACGCCGCCTTGGGCGGTCTGCGCACGGCGACGGGCACCCGGATCGACCGCGGCCTGGCGTCGGCCGGCGCCGAACTGGCTGCCGGTCGGCGTTCCGGCGCCCTCCCGGTGGTCATCCTGCTGACCGACGGCCTGCAGAACGGCGACGCCGCGCCGGTGCGATCCCAGGCGGCCGCGCTCAAGGCCGCCGGGACCCTGGTCTACGCCATCGGCCTGGGCGACGAAGTGGACGCGGCGCTGCTGCGAGAGGTCGCCAGCTCTGCGGATCGCTTCTATCCGTCGCCGACCGTTGACGACCTGGCGGCGATCTACGCCCAGATCTCGGAGCGCCTGCGTTGCGAGTGATGCGACGCGGGGAGGGCGGCGAGAGCGTGCCGCCTTCGATCCAGCTTGGACATGCCGCCCGCACGTGTTAAAATCGCCCCTTCGATTCTGGCCGAGGAGAGGTCGCATAGCCTGGCCTAGTGCGCGCGATTGGAAATCGCGTATCCCGAAAGGGATCGCGGGTTCGAATCCCGCCCTCTCCGCCAGAACAGCCTCCCGCCCGTCCCGGCATCGCCGGGACGGGCGGGTATGCGTTTGGGGGCCTGCACTATCATTGCCCCCATGTCCTCCCAAGCCCTGTTGGTCCCCGAGCTGCCCGCCCCGCCCTCGCGCGGCCTGGGCATCTATGTGCACATCCCCTTCTGCGTCCGCAAGTGCGCCTACTGCGATTTCAATACCTATGCCGGCTTGGAAGCCCTTCACGAAACCTATGTGGCCGCTCTTTGCCGCGAGATCACGCAGGCGGCACCCACCCATGGACATCGCAAGGTGGACTCAGTGTTCATCGGCGGGGGTACGCCTACCGTACTGAGCGGCAGCCAGCTGGCACGGATTCTGGGCGCGTTGCGCGCCGGGTTCTCGATGGTGCCGGATTGCGAACTGACCGTCGAGGCCAATCCAGGGGCTACGGACCAGAGCCGGTTCCGCGAGTTGGCGGATCTGGGCGTCAATCGGCTCAGCCTCGGCGCGCAGAGCTTCCAAGAGGCCGAGCTGCGCTTCCTGGGACGCATCCATGGGGTGGCAGAGCTGGGGACGGCTGTGGACGCGGCGCGGGCGGCGGGCCTGCAGCGCATCAATCTGGACCTCATCTTCGGCCTGCCCGGCCAGGAGCGGGTTGCCTGGCACCGCAGCCTCGACGCCGCCCTGGCCCTGGCGCCCGAGCATCTCAGCCTCTACAGCCTCATCGTCGAGCCTGAGACGCCCTTGGCCGCCTGGGTGGCCAGCGGCCGCGTGGCCGCGCCGGATGACGACCTGGCCGCCGACCTGTATGAGGACGCCCGAGAACGGATGGCGGCGGCCGGCTACCTGCACTACGAGATCGCCAACTGGGTCCGGCCGCCCGTGGCCGGCGAGGCTGTGGACGCTTGGACGAGCCCTCCCGGCGCCAGCCGCCATAACCTACGCTATTGGCGCAATGAGGACTACCTGGGTTTCGGGCCCGGGGCGCACAGCTGCCTGCACCAGCCGGCCGCGGAGGGCGCCGCCCATCAGGCGCGGCGCTGGTGGAACCTCAAGAGCGTGCCGGAGTACATTCGCCGCCTGGGCGCCGGGCAGGAGCCGGAGGACCAGTCGGAACGGGTGGTGGGTGCGCTGGCGATGGCCGAATCGATGATGCTGGGCCTGCGGCTGGTCCGTGAGGGCCTGTCGTGGGCGGCCTTCCAGCGGCTACACGGGGTAGATGCCCGCGAATGCTATGCGCCGATCCTGGCTGAACTCAGTGAATGGGGCATGTTGGAATCCTCGTCCTCAGCTCTGCGGCTCAGTGCCAAGGGCGTACCGTTGGGCAACCAGATCTTCAGCCGCTTCCTGCCCTGAACCGGCTTCCTGGACAGCGAGCCCAGGCCGCTCGGGCTGCGCGGGAAAGCGCTCCGGCAGTCCAGCGCTGCGGTCCAGACCGTACACGGCCAGGCTGCGCCGGCTCAGGATGCGCCGGCGGATGCCCGGATCCGCGGCGGCGACATCCAGCACGTCGACGAGGTCAAGCAGCTGGGTGCGCTCGATGAGCACCACGGGATGGCGGGCCTTCTCCGCCTGCTCCCGGGCGGCGGCGGTGAACCTGGACTGCGTGAGCACCACCGCCAGTTGGCAGCCGTGGTAGTCGCAGCCGGCCAGCACCTGCTGCACAGCGTCGTTGCCCACCTTGCCTTCATAGCGCTTTGGCTGCAGGCCCAAGGTCAGCCCGTGCCGCCAGGTGATGATGTCGACGCCGAAGTCGCCGCTGTCGCGGACGTTGCGCACCGCGAAACCGGCGCTTGCCAGGCGCGCGACGATCCAGGCTTCGAACTCCAGTCCGGCCATGGCATCGATGAGGGCAAGGAGGGCTTCGTCATCGCGCGGCGCGCGCCTGCGGTTGCCGACCAGGATCCAGAGGCCTCCCACCAGGGCGGTGCAGGCGAAGGCCAGGAGTGCCTGGCGCCAGAAGCTGTGGAGCCAGGCGACCAGGACTGTTGCCAGTAGCGCGTAGATCAGCCAGGACAGGGGCGATCGCAGACCCGTGCTAAGATGGGTGCCGGCGCGACGCCGGCGTGGCTGGGACCATGGCTGCGGCGACTGTTGCCGGCTCGTCGCGAAGACCTCGGCCCCGGTCCATGGCTCAGCCGGATCAACTGGCGGCTGGGTCGGGATCGAGGGGTTCATGGTCGGGTTGGCCAAGGATGAGCGCAGATTGAAATCGGGATCGAGAGGGATCATGGAAACCATGTATCGTCGGGAACAGGGATCCCTTGCGGCTCTCGATGGTAGCCCGGTAAGGAGGGCCGAGCCAGTTTCGCTCGAGCCCGGCGCGGCGCTTCGGAGACGCCGCCATTCCGGCGGGGGACCCGTGGCGGATGCCTGAGGAGGGACCGTCGCCGGTCCGGCCTGGTGCGGGCAGGGATGCCGAGTCCGATTCCCTGCGGCTGCTGGGCCTTTGCGCGTCCGGGAACGAGCGTGAGCGCGAAGCGGGCTTTCGGGAGTTGGGGCGCATCCTCTACACCGTGTTGTGGCGCCAGGTCGTCGATCGCCCTGAGCTGTGGCATCTCGCCGAGGAGAGCAGCCAGGAGGCCCTGGTCATCGTCTGGCGGCATCTGGCAAGCGATCGCGGCCCCGACCAGGCCGAGCACTTTGTAGGCTGGGCGGTGGTCATCGCCAGCAACAAGCTGCGCGAGGCCCTGCGTCGCCGGGAGCCGCGCGCCCGGCTGCAGCCGTCCAAGCGCGTCGCCGCCAGCCGACAGGTCAGCCTGGACGCTCCGCCACCGGCCGCCCATGAGCCGCTGGGTGAGCTGCTGGCCGCCGGCGACAGCCCGCAGGCGGATGCCGAACGGCAGGAGACATTCGAGGCCTTGCTGCGGATGGTGCGGGAGAGCCGAGACCTGAGCGAGGCGTCGCGCACGGTGCTCATCAAGGGCTACCTGGAAGGTTGGGATGATGCCGAACTGGCCGCGCACCTGGGTACGACGCGGGGCAACGTCCACGTCCTCCGCTGCCGCGGCCTGGCCCGGCTGCGCGCCCACGGGGCGTTCATGGACCAGCTGGCACGTTGGCTCGGTTGAAGGAGAATGCGCATGCCGTGGAACAGGACTGAAAGCAAGGCCAAGGCTTTGGCATCCTTGAGGCGAGATCCGGATTCCAAGATGCAACGCGACCATCCCGGCCCAGGCCGGGCCACGACCACGGCCTGCCCGCACGGCGACGTGCCGGTGGCCTGCCCGCTCTGCCGTCGGCGGCTGGAGCGGCTGGGCCTTGCCGTTGTTCAGGGCCATGAGGACGAAATCTCCTGCGCGCAGTTCCTGTCGGTGGTGGCCGTTGCCGGGGCGGGCCTGCTGCGGGACGACAGCATCGGCGGCGACCCGCTCCTGGCAGGCCATGCCGTGCGCTGCGCGAGCTGTGCGGCCGATCTGGCCGCGGCCCGCGACACCCTGGCCTCACTGACGGATGCACAGGCTCCGTTGCCGCCGCGGGTTCCGGACCCTGACCTCACCTTCCTGCGATCAACGCCCGCGGCTCCCGCCGCGCTGGATCCCAAACGGTTGGCGACCCGGCTGGCCTTGGCGGCGCTCGCCCTGCTGCTCGCCTGGCGGGGATGGGCGCGGCTCGCCGAAAGGGCAACCGGAGAGGCTGATCTGGGCGCCGCGGCCCCGATCGGGCAGCGCCGGTCCGACATCGACAGGCGGGCGCCTTCAGGATCGGCGACGCTGACGACACCGGTGCTGACGGTCACTCCGGCCGTTGCGGCAGGAGCCCTCGCGGATCGGTGGCTGAGCGCTACCGCGGTCGCCGGGCGTGGAGACGCGCCCCGCGGGCCCGCCCTGCGGGGCGTGGCGACGGCCGCTGCCGCGAGCGGAGCGGTGTCCAGCGGTCTCGCATCGTCCGCGCCGTCCGCTACGCCGACGATGGCTCCGCCCGCCCCCGAGCCGGCGACTGAGGAGCCGAATTCGCCTGAACCCACGGACCCGCCGACCAGCCTTCCGCCGGAGCCGGCTGCGGTGACCTGTGCGCTGCATGCCTTCGGGCCGCAGGCGGGCTTGTTCAAGACCGGCTGTGGCCCGTTCCGATCGGCCGCGGCTTTCGACCTCTACCAGGTGACGGTCAGCCAGCCTGGTCGCTTCACCTTCGACACCTGTGAGGGTGCTGGGGGGCTGGACAGCCTGCTGGTGCTGTATCCTGCCGACGGCTTCGACCCGATGGCGCCCTGCCGGGGCATCCTGGCCGCTGATGACGACGGCTGCGGCACCTTGTCTCGCCTCACCTTGGACCTTGGCGTGGGGCGTTACCTGCTGCTGGTCAGCGAACAGACCGGCGACCTGAGCGACCATTACCGGCTGGGGGTCGAGGCACCGGCCGGCAACGATGCCTGTCCGCGGATTGCTCCCGGCACCACGCCAGTGGCGAACCCGTCACCGTCACCGGCTTTGCCGACGGCGACTTCAGCGGCTGGTGCCCTGCTTCCACCCTTGGCCACCCCGGCCGCCAGCCCCCAACCGCTACCGATCGAACCCGGGCCGGTGGATCCCCCCGGAACCCCGCCGGCCTTGCCCTAGGTCTGCGCCAACCTGGAACGTCAGGGCTGCGGTGTCATGGATTCGCGGCCCTGAAGGTCGAGGCTATCGAAAGGTCGGCCCCCCAGGGCAGGAGCGGATCCGCGGTCATGCGTTGCGGCGGAGGGGATGAGGCGGTGGATGCCGCCGCCGGTCAGGTCACAGAGCAGCAGTTCGCCATCAGCGTCCTGGCCCACGTGGGACACCGACAGATCGCTGTCGAGGAGGGGTTGCGGCAGCCAGTGTCCCCGTTCGCCTTGGTCGGGCCGTGCGGCCCACAGCCGACCCGAACAATAGTCGGCGAAGACATAGGCACCGCGCAGCCAAGGTAGGGCATTGCCCTGGTAGACCAGGCCACCGGTGACCGCGCAGTCGCCGTCGTCGTGGGGATAGACCAGGATCGGGGGAACGGCGAGGGGCGACCGCGATGTCAGACCGATCGCCTCATCGCGTGTCTCGCGGCCCTCCCAGCGGGGCCAGCCGTAATTGCGGCCGCCCATCGCGGCCCATGGCTCGCGATCGATCTCCTCCCAGTCGCCCCCGCCGACGTCGCCGATGTAGAGGTCGCCGCTGGCGGCATCGAAGCTGAAGCGCCACGGGTTGCGCAGGCCGAGGGCCCAGATCTCGGCGGCCGGGCCGCTCGTCGTCGCCCAAGGGTTGTCCGTGGGAATGCCGTAGGCGCGGCCGGCGTCACGGCGGTCTACGTCGATCCGCAGGATCTTGCCCAGGTGGTTGTCCAGTTGCTGGGCCCGCTCGCTGCCGCCACCGCCTCCGTCGCCGCTGGCGATGTAGAGGAAGCCGTCCGGTCCAAAGGCGAGATGCCCGCCGTTGTGGTTGCTGGCCGGCTGCGCGATGCGCAGTAGGACGCGCTCGGAATCCGGGCTGGGTCCCGATGCGCCCGGTCGTGCCCGCAGCTCGCTGACGACGGTGTCCCCGTCCTCGTCAGTGTAGTCAACATAGAGGCGGCCGTTGGCCGCGAAGCGGGGATGCAGGGCCAGGCCGAGGAGACCCTGTTCGCTGGCGTCGTCACCCGCCCGGTCTCGGAGATCCAGCCAGGTCCGCCACGGCGCCGAAGGCCCGCTTCCGACGGCAGTCTTGATGACTCCGACCTTCTCCACGACGAAGCGCCGTCCGTCGGCGAGCGCCGGGTCAAGGACCAGGAGCGGCTGCTCAAAGCCGCCCGCGACCAAGGTAAGGGTGACCGCGGGGCTGGCGGTGGCGCTGGGTCGGGAGCGGACAGACGGCTGCGCGGTGGCAAAGGGTGACGGGCGTGTTGCCGGGGATCGCGACGGCGCCGGTAAGGCTGCCCGCTCAGCGGCGCGGGTAGCCGACGCCGCTGTCTGACCCGCCGTGCCCCCGAGCGGCAGCCGGCAAGCGGCGAGGCTCATGGGAAGCAGCAGCAGACCCAAGAGGGCCAATGACGGGGCATGCAGACGTCGCGTGGCGTGCGGTTGGGCCATGTCCTCGGTTCCCGCTCAGAGGGATTGGCACTAGAATAGCCGCCGGCGATGTCGCTGACAATCGCCGTGTCGCAGCCAACCAGGCGCCCGCCCTTCCCGCTCCACCGCCCAGGGAGTCATGTTCATGAGCCCCCACCGTCCTGGCGCCGCCACGCGCGCCGCCCTGGCCCTTGGCATGGCTTTTGCCTTCGGCCTCGGGTTCCTTTCGCCTGCGGGCGTCGCCGGACAACCCGGTGCGCAGGCCTTCGTCTGGCAGAACCTGCCGGAAGGCGCGCCTTTGGCGGGTCACATCCTCTTGCGCCTTCCCAGCGGCCGTCTGTTGGCCCTGGGCGGTGAGTCGAGCCCGGGCCAGACGGGGCCACAGCCGCGCGCGCTGGACCTGTCCCAGACCCAGCCGGCTTGGGTGGACCTGGCGGAGAGCGGCGACATCCCCCGTTCGCGGCTCACCGACCGCGGTCTGCTCGGGGCCGCTGCCATCGTCGATCCGGCGGAGAACCTGCTGCTGCTCACCTGTGACTGCGCCGACGGGCGGAGCACCTACACCCTGGATCTGGATTCCGGCGTCTGGCGGGCGATGGCGTCGCCCGAGAGTCCTGGTCCGCTCTGGTACCCGCTCCTGGCCTACGACGCCAACAGGGACCGCGCCGTGCTCATCGGCGGTGACCTGGCCGGAACGGGCGAGCTTTCAAATGCGGTATGGGCTTTCGACCTGTCCCCGGCGCGCTCCGGCTGGACGCGCCTGGGAGACGCCGGCTGGTCGGTGCCGTTGCTCTTCAGTGCCAGCGCCATGGCCGCGGATGGGGCCCTGTACGTCTTTTCCGGTGGCGACGCTCTCGGCATCGTGACAGAGCAGCTGTGGCGGGTGGACCTGGCTCGGGCCGGGGATGCCTCCGGATGGTCCGCCGTCGCGGTCCCGGCGGGCCCGGCGGGACGTCTGGGCGCCAGTCTGGTGTTCGACCCGGCCACGGGAACGGGATGGCTCTACGGCGGCTATCGCGCTGTGGCCGACATCCCTCAGGACCAGGCGGATGTCTGGCGGCTGAGGGTCGCCCGCGAACCGGAGCCTGCCGCATGGGATCGGCTGACGACGATGGTCGGGCCGGAGCGCCCCCAGGCCCGTTCGGGCCACGCCGCGGCCTGGGATCCGGCGGGGGAGCGGATGGTGGTCTATGGCGGTGCGCACAGCGCGGAAGGTCAGACGAGTTATCTCGGTGATGCCTGGTCGCTGGCCCTGGCGGCCGCGCCCGAAACGGCCACTCCGTCTGCGACCCCAACCGCTGAACCGCGGATCTACCTGCCTTGGGGCTCGAAACCCTGATCGCCGCCGGACCCTCGCGTTCCGGACGTCCACTGACGCGCCTGGCGTGCCCGGCTGAACGCCGTCGGAAATGCGTTCGGGCCGGCGCTGCGGCCCGCATCGGCGGGCCGGCGAGCGCCGGCCCGAACGGGTGCGTCACGACATGTGCACGCGGCCAAACAAATGCTAAATAAATGGTGCTGCCCTGTCCCTTGACACGAGGCGATGTCGGGCGCGGAAGGGAGTGTATCATGCCCCAAGCCGCTTGCGCCTAAAGGTTAGGTTAAGATTAAGTCAGCCCTTGAGCTGCGTCGCGGCGGATAGACGAACGAAAAAGGCCCTCGGCGCATTGCGCCGAGGGCCTTCTTGCGTCAGAGGTCAGGATCAGGGAGCGGTGGTCGTGCCCGTGCCCACGGGGGCCGGCGTGGCGTAGGGGTCGGATCCTGCCGCCTTCACTGCCGCTATGAAGTCCCGGAACAGCGGATGCGGCGCCAGGGGCCGGCTCTTGAACTCGGGGTGGAACTGGCTGCCGACCATGAATGGGTGCAGGTCGGTGCGCAGCTCGCCGACGTCCACGAGGTCGCGCTCGGTATAGACGCCGCTGACCACGAAGCCGGCCTCGATCAGGCGCGGCAGGAAGAGGGGGTTCACCTCGAAGCGGTGCCGATGGCGTTCGTGGATGAGGTCCGTGCCGTAGGCCTTGTGCGCCAGGGTATCCGGCAGCAGGCGGCAGGGCCAGGCGCCCAGGCGCATGGTGCCGCCCATGTCGGTCACGTCGACCTGCTCGGGCAGCAGGTCGATGACCGGGAACTGCGTGCCGGGATCGAACTCGGTCGAGTTGGGTTCATCGCTGCCCAGGGCATGCCGTGCCAGCTCGATGACCATGATCTGCAAGCCCAGGCAGAGGCCAAGGTAGGGTTTGTGGTTCACCCTGGCGAAGCGCGCCGACTGGATCTTGCCCTCGATGCCGCGATGACCGAATCCGCCCGGCACGACGATGCCGTCGGCCGACTCCATCTTGTCCCAGTCCCGGCCGCGCTCCAGATCCTCGCTGTCCACCCAAAGAAGTTCCAGGGCCACCCCGTGATGCAGACCGGCATGGTGCAGCGATTCCGCCACGCTCTTGTAGGCGTCATGCAGGTCGACGTACTTGCCCACCACGGCCACCTTCACGGTCGGTTTGGGCGCCCGGATGCGTTCCACCAGGTCCTGCCAGGCGATGAGATCCGGTGTTCGGTCATCCAGGCCGAAATGGCGGAGGATCAGGCGGCCCAGGCCCGCGGCTTCGAGCTCCAGCGGCACGGCGTAGATGGTGTCGGAGGTCACCAGGGGCACCACGGCATCCACCGCCACGTCGGTGAACAGGGAGATCTTTGCGCGCAGATCCTCGGTGACAGGAAAGTCCGAACGCATGATGATCGCGTCGGGCTGGATGCCGATGGAGCGTAGCTCCTTGACCGAATGCTGGGTGGGCTTGGTCTTCAGCTCGCCGGTCGCGCCGATATGGGGCAGCAGGGTCAGGTGGACATAGAAGGCGCGCTCCCGGCCCACCTCGACACGCATCTGGCGGATGGCCTCCAAGAAGACCAGGCTCTCGATGTCGCCCACGGTGCCGCCGATCTCCACCAGCAGGATCTCGGCCTGACTCTGGCGCGCGGCCAACTGGATGCGGCGCTTGATCTCGTTGGTGATATGCGGGATCATCTGCACGGTCTTGCCCAGGTAGTCGCCGCGCCGCTCGCGGGCGATGACCTCCTGGTAGACCTTGCCGGTGGTGACGTTGGCCGAGGGTGGCAGGTCCTCGTCGATGAAGCGTTCGTAATGACCCAGGTCCAGGTCGGTTTCGGCTCCCTGCTCCAGCACGAAGACTTCGCCATGCTCGAAGGGGCTCATGGTGCCGGGGTCCACGTTGACATAGGGGTCCAACTTCTGGATGGAAACCTTCAGCCCCCGGGCTTTGAGAATCCGCCCCAACGCCGCGGCGGCGATGCCTTTTCCCAGAGAGCTGACGACGCCCCCAGTCACAAAGATATAGCGCGTCTGCCTGATTTCAAGATCCATGCCCTGTCCTCCCTCGCCGGCTCCGAGTCGACCCTTGTGATCACCGTGGCGACCAGGAGCGGCTGACGGGAGCCGAACCAGGGGATGCCTGGGGCATTGTAGCATGACGACCCGACGCTGTCCGCGATGGCCGCGGAGGCAGTGAACCTCCGGCCGGCTCATCCGCGAGGAACCACCTCCGACCATAGCTCTGCCAACTCGGCGAGCACCATCGCAGTGGCGCCCCAGACCTGGTGCTCGGCCACGCGGTAATGGGGTACCAGACGGCGCTCACCGCGCAGATCCCACCAATCGCGGTGCACGTTGGCTGGATCCAGAAAGACCTCCAGCGGGGCCTCGATGACCGAGGCCACCTCGCTGTCCTGAAGGGTCCAGCGAGGGCGCGCCGCCAGGGCACCGACCACGGGATAGATCAGGAAGTCGCTGGGAGGGATCCACAAAGGGCTGAGCCGGCCCAGGACACGCACCGTCTCAGGCGGCAGCGCCAGCTCCTCCCACCCTTCGCGCAGGGCGGCCTCCTCCGCACTTTCACCCGGCTCCATTCGACCGCCCGGGAAGGAGATCTGCCCGGCATGATCGCGCAACTCCGCCCGGCGCCGGGTGAGCACCACCTGGGCCTCGCCGGTTTCGTCCGGGAAGAGGGCCACGAGAACGGCCGCGATCCGGAGGTCGTCGCGCTGCAGTACGGATTCCAAGGGCAGTACAGGGCGCTCGGAGATCGACAGCTGCTGGTGGGCGGCATCGCCGGGGAGGGTATGGCCCAGGCGATGCTCAAGGGCGGCCAGGCGGTGGGTGAGGCTCATGGGGTGCTAGCGACGGTCCGATTCGACATGATGACGAGTATAGCGACCTGCACCCATCCGACGGCGGCCGGCCGAAGCGACGAGCCACAGGGGCTTCGCCTCTCGGTGCCTTCTGGGGCGCCGTTGCCCACGGCCTCGATGCGATGCTACATTCCCCATCCGTTCCACCATGCCGCATCGCGTCTGACCCGTGACGCTGCCAGGCCATCCCGGAGGTTTCCCGCATGCCCCGACGCTCAGCCTTCCCCGCCCTGTCCTTCCTTCACCGGACCGTGGTGGCGTTGGTGACCGCCGTCCTGCTCCTCGGCTTGCCGCACCGAACCGGTGCCCAGGCCCCCGGCAACACCATTCCCGCCGACTTCAAGGCCCTCACCAACAACCTGGACGCCATGGGCTGTGGCGGCACGCCGGGCACCGTGGCCGTCTTCGGGATCGGCAGCTTCCCGTTGGTCATGGATGGGGACGGCCGGCGGGCCATCGTCGCCGCTGGGCGCAGCGCGGTGGGCGGGCGAGCCTTGGCGGCAGCGCATACCAGCTGGGAGGGACCGGCCGATGGCAAGCGGCAGCTCTGGGAGAACGTCACCGCCTGGGCGGGGCGCAAGCCGCGCCCTGTGCTGGCTTTCTCGCCGGGACATCCGGCCAAGGCGGCCTTGCAGAGCGCAGGCTTCACGGTCAAGGACTTCCGTCCGGACACCGCCGACAGCGACGCGCTGAAGGGCGTGGACCTGCTCTTCCTGAACATGCACGTCAGCTTCTCCGCTGCCGGCAGCCAGGCGGTCCATCTCTTCACGCAGCAAGGCGGTGGCCTGGCTCTGACCGCGACGCCCTGGGCCTTGTCGGCGGCAAACTTCCGGCTGGCCCAGGATTGGCTGGATCCCTACGGCCTGGCCTTTACCGGGGAGTACGCCACCTGCGGACAGCTTCGGGCGCTCAGCGACACACCGTCGCCCTACCGCTCGGCCCTCCTGGCCATCGAGGCCCTCATCGACGACCATGCCGGGCGCCGAGCGCTCAGTTTGGAGGACAAGCGAACTTGCGCCGAGACCATCCTGCAGGTGCTGGGCGTACGGGGCGACCTCAGCGGCCTGAACGAGCGTCTGGCCGTGCTGTCGGCGGCCTACGGCCCCATTCAGGTCGGTCCCTCCATGCCCCTGAACCGCGCCGACAAGCCCGTGGAAGCCATGCTGGCCCGCTACCAGTTCAACCACTGGCAGGCCGCGCCGCCTGAGGAGCGTACGGCCCATCCTTCGGCCGCAGACTGGCCCGGCCTGCCGTTGGCCGGCGAGACGCTGGAGGGGCTGGTCCAGGTGGACGCCAGCGCCTCCGCGGATCGCCTGATGAACCATGGGGGGGCAGGAACGCGGGTGAACACCGGGCTCTACGCCCTCCCGGGCCGGTCGGTGATCGTGACCGTCCCGCCGGAAGCCGCGGGCAAGGGCCTCGCGGTGGAGATCGGCATCCACGTGGACGCCAACTGGCATCACGATGTCTGGCGGCGATTCCCGGACATCATGCGCCGCGATCCACTGAGCGCGCCGCGGACCGTCACGGCCAACCCCTTCGGCGGACTGGTCAGCATCATCGTGCCGCCCGGCGCCGCCCTGGGGCGCATCGCGGTCAACATCGACGGCGCCGTGGCGGCGCCCCATTTCAGCCTGGGGAAGGACGATGCGGCCGATTGGGACCGCCTGAAGGCCTTGCCCGGAGCCTGGGGCTACATCGAGAGTCCGCTCATGAGCGTCTATGTCTCCAGGCGGGCTCTGCAGGGCCTGACCGATGCTGCCGCGGTGGCCCGGCATTGGCAGACCGCTGTCGAGATGGCCGACCGCACCATGGGCTACACCCAGGGCAGGCGGCGCGGCGAGGCGGCGATCACGGACGCGCAGATCTCGGTGGGCTACGGTCATGCCGGCTACCCCTTCATGATGGAATACGGCGACAGCGCCGTGCTGGTCGACGACGTGGTCCGCCAGGGTGACTGGGGTTACTACCACGAGCTGGGCCACAGCTACCAGGACGACTTCGACGGCGCCTACACCATCGCCACCCATGCGGAGGTAGACGTCAACCTGGTGCCGGGCATCCTGATGAACCTGGTCCACCACCGCTTCCCCAACGACAACGACATCCACGGCACCCTGGACGCCGACAGCCGCCTGGCCGCGCGCGCGGCCTTCGCCGCCCTGCCGGCGGCCCAGCAGACCTGGGACAAGGCCTGCGGCTCGGCCATGGCCTACGACTTCTACTTCAACCTGGCGGAAGCCTTCGGCTGGGACCTCTACGGCCGCGCCCTGGGGCGCATCTACCGCAGCGTGGACCGGCCGGGATCGGACCAGGAACTGGGTGCGCTCGACGCCGCCGATCCCAACTTCAAGCGCAATCGCTTCTTCCTGGCCTTCAGCCTGGAAGCGGGGCGCAACCTGGGCGCGTACTTCGCTCGCTATGGCCTGGGCAAGGGCGACTTCGGGATCTCGGCGGCGGTGCTCGACCAGGTGAAGGGCCTGCCGGTGTGGACCGACAGCCGGCCGGTGACCGGTCTCAGCGATCCGGGCACCTTGACAGTGAATGAGGATGTCGACCCAGACAAGCCCCTCTTCACCTTCAGCGCCCAGGATCCCGATCCGGGCACGATCTTCCTGTATGAGATCTCAGCGGGCAACGTAGACGGCGCATTCGCAATGGACCGCGTCAGCGGCAAGCTGCGGGCGGTCGACCTGGACTTCGATCGTGCCAGGAGCTACCAGCTGACAGTGACGGTGCATGACAACGCGGTGCCATGGACGGCCAAGGCGGTGCGGTTTGCGGTTGATGTTGTGAACGTCGAACCCACCGCGACACCCGCCCTGCCCACGGTGCCTCCACCCAGCGCGACCGCGGAGGCAACGAAACCCACCGTCGGTCGCCTGTGGCTGCCGCTGCTTGAGCGGTAGGGCAGGGGTATCAGTCCGGCTCGCCGGTCCGATCCCGCCTTCCCAGAACGCGATCCTTGACCCCGTCCGCTCCGGCCGATATGCTCCGGCCTGCACGCGGAGGCCGGCGTCCGGTCGGTGTCACGGAGCAGGGACCGATACCATGAGTCAGCGTTTGGTGTTTCGCTTCGGCGGTGGGACGGCAGATGGCGGCGGGGCCGACAAGGCCCTGTTGGGCGGCAAGGGCGCGGGGCTGGCGGAGATGGCGCGGTTGGGGTTGCCGGTGCCGCCGGGCTTCACCATAAGCACTGCGGTCTGCAGCCATTTCGAGCGACAGGGCGGGCAGTATCCCGCTGGGCTCGACGAAGCCGTCGAGGCCGGCATCGCGGTGGTGGAGGGCCAGGTGGGCCGGTGCTTTGGCGCCGCTGCCGACCCGCTGCTCTTCTCCGTCCGTTCGGGTGCCCGGGCCTCGATGCCCGGCATGATGGACACCGTCCTGAACCTCGGCCTGAACCTCGAGACCGTGGAAGGTCTGGCGAGATCTTCCGGCAACCGCCGCTTCGCCTTCGACGCCTACCGCCGTTTCATCGCCATGTATGCCGACGTGGTGCTGGAGCTCAAGGCCGCTTCCAAGCGCGAGCAGGACCCCTTTGAGCTGCTGCTGGAGGAAGCCAAGGCCCGCCGCGGCGTCAGCCTGGACACCGAACTGGAGGCCGCGGACCTGGAGACGCTATGCCTCGCCTACCTGGACCTGGTCCGCCGGCGCACGGGAGCGGCGTTTCCTGAAGATCCCCGTGCGCAGTTGTGGGGAGCCATCGGTGCGGTGTTTCGCAGTTGGAACAACCCGCGGGCGCTGGAATACCGCCGTATGTACCATATCCCGGCCGACTGGGGCACGGCGGTCAATGTGCAGGCAATGGTCTTCGGCAACCTCGGCGCTGATTGCGCCACCGGCGTGGCCTTCACCCGCGACCCGGCCAGCGGCGAGCGGCGCCTCTTTGGCGAGTTCCTGCCCGATGCCCAAGGCGAGGACGTGGTGGCCGGTACCCGCACCCCGCAGCCCATCAGCAAGGTCGCCGAGCGGCCGGGGATCTCCTTGGAAGAGACCATGCCGGACACCTACGGCCAGTTCGTAGACCTGGCGGCGCGCCTGGAGCGCCACTTTCACGACATGCAGGATCTGGAGTTCACCGTGGAGCGGGGCAAGCTGTGGATGCTGCAGACCCGCGCCGGCAAGCGCACGGGACTGGCGGCCATCCGCATCGCTACGGACATGGTGGATGAAGGCTTGATCGACGACAGGGCGGCCTTGCGGCGCATCGAGGCCGAGGCCATGGAACATCTCCTGGCCCCCGTCTTCGACGTAGCCGAACTGCGGATGGCCGAGGCTGAAGGGCGCCTCCTGGCCACCGGCCTCCCGGCCGGTCCGGGTGCGGCCACCGGGCGCGTGGTGTTTCATGCCGATGACGCCAAAGCCTGGGCCGCCCGTGGGGAGCCGGTCATCCTCGTGCGCGTGGAGACCTCGCCGGAGGATGTAGGGGGCATGGAGGTGGCGCGCGGCATCCTCACCAGCCGCGGCGGCATGACCAGCCACGCCGCCCTGGTGGCCCGCCAGCGCGGCAAGCCCTGCGTGGTAGGCTGCGCGGCACTGTCCGTCGATTATGAATCGGCCCGGCTGACCGCCGCGGGCCGCGAACTGGCCGAGGGTGACTGGCTCAGCCTGGACGGAGCCACCGGCCGGGTGTTCGTGGGCGAGATGGTACCGCGGCCCTCGGAGGTCGTGGAGACGCTGATCGGCGGGCGCGGCGTGGCCGAGCCCGGCAGCATCGCCGCACGCTACCAACGGGTGCTCGCCTGGGCCGACGCGCATCGACGCCTGGGCGTCCGGGCCAACGCCGACACCCCGGAGCAGAGTCTGGAGGCAGTCGCCCTGGGCGCCGAGGGCATCGGCCTGACCCGCACGGAGCACATGTTCTTCCAGGACGACCGCATCGACGCCATGCGGCGGATGATCGTGGCTCCGGATGCCGAGGGGCGCCGCAAGTCGCTGGCCCCGATCCTGGCGATGCAGCGTTCCGACTTCGCCGGCATCTTCCGCGCCATGGCCGGACGGCCGGTGACCATCCGAACCCTGGATCCGCCCTTGCACGAGTTCCTGCCCCATGAGGACGAGGCCATTGCCGCCCTGGCGCCCAGCCTGGGAATGAGCGCGGAGGACCTGGGCCGGCGCATCGCCGCCTTGGGCGAGTCCAACCCCATGCTGGGCCTACGCGGCTGCCGCCTGGGCATCATCTACCCTGAGATCACCGCCATGCAGGCGCGGGCCATCCTTGAAGCGGCCTGCGAGGTGCAGCAGGAGGGCATCGCGGTCCATCCGGAGATCATGATCCCCCTGGTGGGCCATCCGGAGGAGCTGCGGCGGCAGCGCGAGCTGGTGGACGCGGAGGCGGAGACGGTCTTCGCCGAGCAGGGTCTCCGCGTACCCTACCTGGTGGGCACGATGATCGAGCTGCCGCGCGCCGCGCTCTGCGCCGCCGCCATCGCCCAGCACGCGGAGTTCTTCAGCTTCGGCACCAATGACCTGACCCAGACGACGATGGGCCTGTCGCGGGACGATGCCGGCGGCTTCCTGCAGACCTACATCGACCAGGGCATCCTGCAGCAGGATCCCTTCCAGACCCTGGACATCGATGGCGTAGGGCAGCTGCTCGACATCGGCACCAGCCGCGGCCGCAGCACGCGGCCGGACCTGAAGGTGGGCATCTGCGGCGAGCATGGCGGCGATCCGGCCAGCATCGTCTTCGCCCACGGGGTCGGCCTGGACTACGTCAGCTGCTCGCCGCGACGCCTGCCGGTCGCGCGGGTGGCGGCGGCGCAGGCGGCGTTGGGGGCGGATCAGGCGGATTGACGGGCGCGGTCCAGGCCATGGCGATCGGACGTGCACGCGTACGAGCACGGCATGCCGTGCCCCGACGCGTGCACCCACCCACCTGTCACGGACATTTCCCAATCCCTCCCCGGCCCAGCACCGGCAGATGCACCGCAAATGGCAGCGGCGCATGCGGTGTGGGCGGCGGCGTAGCCGTGGGCGGCCGGGGCAGATCCGGGCCCACCTGGAAGAGGACGATGCCGGAGGTCTCGGCGGCCACGATCGCCAGGCCACCGTTCACGGCCACATCGCGCCCCTCGTCGGTCAGCGTCTGGCGGGCGGCGGCGCGCAGGGCCTGGGGGTTCGACAGGTCCACGTCCACCATCTCGCCGCCACCGGCATTGTCGCTGCGCGCCAGGAGGATGCGATCGGCTCCGGCCAGCAGTTCGCTGTCGCCGCTGCGGCCGGAGAGCTCCAGCCGCGAGACTTCCACCGGCTTGTCGGGGTTGGTCACCTCGAAGAGCTGCAAGCCGCCGGCGTAGACCCGCGTGCCGCGCACGTGAAGGCCTTCGCGGAAGCCGAGGGTACCCACCGTGCCGAAGGCCAGGGGTTCGTCCAACTTCAGGAAGTCGAAGATCTGCAGGCTGGGCCGGCCGGTGAAGACGCCGGTGGAGGGTCCGAGGACGTAGGCCCGCTTGTCGGCCACCGCGATGTCCGTGGCGCCGCCGTTGGAGCGGATGCGCGATACCTCTGTCGGATTGGCTGGATTGCTGGTGTCGAAGACGCGCACCCATTCGTCGTTGGCCATGTACATCAGGTCGCCTTCCATGGCCAGCCGCCAGATAGGGGCCTTGCGGCCACCGACGGGGTCATTGGGCATCTTGAGCGAGGCCACCTCTGCCGGACGTCGCCGGTCGCGCAGGTCATAGACCTTCAGGGTCTCGCCGGGAACCCCCAGGAACAGGAAGCCACCCTTGAGCAGCATGCCGCTCTTGTCTACGGTGTGTTCGATGCGCGCCAGGAAGCGTGGCCAGGCGGGCGCCGAGATGTCGAGGATCTCGATGTGCCCGGTGGGGCCTCCCAGGGTCGTGCCCTCTTCCACCACCGCGATCTCCGCCTCGCTGACCACCCGGCGGGCGTTGGCGATGGTGGGCAGCGCGGTGCGCACCCCTCCGCGCCCCAGGTCGGCCACCTGGAAGCCGAAGGTGCCGCTGGCCATCCAGGCCCAGGGCTGGCTGATAGCCAGCTTCCAGACGGTGTCCACGGTGGGGATCTGGGTGATGATGCGCGGCTGCGAGGGGTCGGCGACATCGATGATGGTCAGCTGGCGCATGCCTTGGTGATAGAGCCGCTTGCCCACCAGATTGATGGTGATGCCCTGGTCGCCGATGGGCAAGCTGGACAGCAGCACCGGACGGCGGACGTTGCTGTGGTCATGGATGTGCAGCGCGCTGGCGCGCTCGATGCCGCCGATGCTCACCGAGGCCGAGGCGTAGACGATGGGGCCTTCGGAGACCACCGCGTCCGCCCAGTCCTCCAACAGGCGCTTGCCCCGCGGGTTGCTGGGATCGCTGACATCCACGGCCACCAGGTTGCGATTGACGGTGTAGGCGTGGCCGTTGCTGACGGAGAGATCGGTCACGATCTCGGCGAAGTGGCCTACCACTCTGGCGCCGCCGGCGGCATTGAGATCGACGATGGACATGCCTGCCGCGCCGCCCACCACGTACAGCAGGTTGGCCTGGCGGATCACCTTGGCGGAGACGCCGGGCAAGGCGATGCGCCTGAGGATGGCCGGCCGGGCGGGGTCGCCGAGATCAAGCTCCAGGATGCCGGCCTGACTCACCGCCACCCATGCATGGCTGCCATCGATGAGGATGTCCTGCACCAGGCCCGGCAGCACCTCGCTACGGCTGAGTTCCTCCAGGTACAGCGGGTCGCAGCCGGTCATCACCAGGACGCGCGGACCCATGCCCACCAGCACGATGCCGTGGTCGGCGGCCACGGCCATCACCGAGCCGCCATACTGGCCGAGAAGGTCCAGACGGCCGGTCTGGGCGGCCGCAGGCTGGGGAGGGGCCAGGATGGCCAGCAGGCCAAGGAGCAGGGCAATGGCGACGGCCATCGCCGGCTTCCGCTGGATGACGACGGTGCGGGCAAGCGGTCGCGCGGACCGGCCGGCAATGTGAGGCGGCGGCATCAGATGCCTCCTTGGGGCAGGACGGAAGGGGGGCCAGCGGAGTATAGCGGGGGGTGGGGGCGGGTCAACCGGCGGGGTGCGGCCAGCGGGCCCCGGCAGGGACGGCATCTGGACAGGGAATGGCCGCGGGCTTAGACTCCGGCTCAGACGGCCGGCAGCCCAGCCGTCCGCCGCTGCCGGCGACGCGAAACCATCCGGAGGGAACATGAGCGACGAGGGAAGCATCGCCCTCATCGTAGCGGGGGCGACGATCTTCGGCGGCCTGGTCGGGCAGGCGATCAGCATCTTCTACCAGGGCCGGCTCAACAGCCTGGAGCGCATTCGCATCGTGCAGGCGCGGGCCACCCAGCTCTACGATCGCGAGATCCGGGCCTACGACGAGATCGTGCCCGGCATGGCGGGGATGCTCTATATAGCGCGCGATCTGGCTCGCGAGCCCCTGCTCCGCCGTACGCGGCAGCAAGACGCGGACAGCCTGCGCCGCTACCGTGACTTCCAGAAGCGGGCGAAAGCGGCGGTGGACCGGCATTTCCAGGCCTGCGGAGATCACTTCCATATCGTCGGACCCGCGGGGGTGAACCTGATCGATGACGCTGCGCGGACCCTGTACCGGGTGATCGATGAATGTACCGCGCCGATCGGGGGCGGCGAGCCCATCACGGCCGAGCGGTCCGGCGCGATCCTGCTGGAGTTGGAGACCTTGCGCAACCGGATGCTGGAATGGTTCTGGAACGCCCTGGACACGGCGACCTTGGAATCCAGCTTCCGAGCGGTTCACGAGCCCTTGAACGCGCCGATGCCCGGCGCGTCGATCTTCTTGCAGTCCGAGATCAAGGAGGGGGCGGGTTGATGGGCCGGTCGGACCCGCCTGGTTTCCTCTCCCGCTGCACCCCGACTATCCTCTCCCGTCGGTGCTGGAAGCGTCACATGCCGGCAACCGTGCTTCCGCCACGTCGCCGGACCCCAAGTGCCGACAAGATTCGAGGCCCCGTGGGGCCGCCACGGAGATAGCGAAACCACCATGAGCACCGCCACCCGCACCGAACAGGATTCGCTGGGCGAGATCCAGGTCCCCGCCCACGCCCTCTGGGCTGCGCAGACGCAGCGCGCCGTCGAGAACTTCCCCATCTCGGGCATCACCTTCGATCGCCGCTTCATCCGCGGCCTGGGCCTGGTCAAGCTGGCCTGCGCCGGGGTGAACAAGGAACTCGGGGATCTGGACCAGGGCCTGGCCGAGGCCATCGCCCAAGCCTCTAGGGAGGTGGCTGACGGGGCGCATGACGCGCAGTTCCCCATCGACATCTTCCAGACCGGCTCCGGCACCTCCACCAACATGAACGCCAATGAGGTCATCGCCAGCCGGGCCAACCTCATCCTGGGCCAGCCGCAGAGCGTCAAGAGCCCCGTGCATGCCAACGACCACGTCAACATGGGCCAGAGCTCCAACGATGTGATCCCAACGGTGGTTCATGTCGCGGCCTATCTGGCCATCGTCGAGGAGCTGCTACCGGCTTTGGATCACCTCGCGCTCGGCATACGCGAGCGAGCGGCGCGCGACGCGGACGTGGTCAAGACCGGCCGTACCCACCTGATGGATGCCATGCCCTTGACCATCGGGCAGGAGTTCGGCGGCTGGGCGGCGCAGGTGGAAGCCGCCCGCTCGCGCATCGCGGGGGCCCTGGACGAGCTGGGCGGCCTGGCCCTGGGCGGCACTGCCGTGGGCACCGGCATCAACACCCGCGCGGGCTACGGCAAGGCCGTCGCCGCACGGCTTGCAGCGCTCACGGGTCACCCCTTCCATGAGGCCGGCGATCACTTCATGGCCCAGGCCAGCTCGGACACGGCCGTGGCCGTCAGCGGCCTGGTGAAGGCCGCCGCGGTCAGCCTGCTCAAGGTGGCCGGCGACCTGCGCTGGATGAACTCCGGTCCCTTGGCCGGCCTGGGGGAGATCACCCTGCCCGCCCTGCAGCCGGGCTCCAGCATCATGCCCGGCAAGATCAACCCGGTCATCCCCGAAGCGGTGATCATGGTCTGCGCCCAGGTCATCGGCAACGACACCGCCGTGACCGTGGCCGCCCAGACGGCCAACTTCCAGCTGTCGGTCACCCTGCCGGTCATCGCCCGCAACCTGCTGGAGTCCATCGCCTTCCTGGCCGGCGCAGCGCGGGTGCTGGCCGACAAGGCTATCGCCGGCCTCACCGTCAACGCCGACCACATCGCCGAGTTCGTAGAGCGCAACCCCATCCTGGTCACGGCCCTCAACCCGGTCATCGGCTACGACAAGGCGGCCAAGATCGCCAAGACCGCCTACGCCCAGGGGCGGCGGCTTAGAGACGTAGCCGAAGAGATGACCGACCTGAGCGCCGAGGAGTTGGACCGGCACCTGGACCCCGCGACGATGACCCGTCCAGGGCTCTGAGCAGCCGCAGGCCGCTGATGGCTCAGGAAGGCCGGCCGCCCCTTGCGCTGTGAACGCTGCGGGACCCGTATACGGGGCGCCACCTGGTTCTGCCCCGCCTGCGGCAGCCCGGTTCGCGACCTCAACGTGGCCGATTCGGTGTCCGGCGGCCGCTGGCGTCCGGCGCTGCGTCGGGCGATGCCCTTGCTCCTGTCCGTGGCGCTGCTGACCCTGGTCGGCGGCGCCGGCTGGGGGGTCTGGCATTGGGGCACCTCCAGGAACTGGGCGTTGCGCCAGGCGGCCGCCACTGTCACGGCCTCGCCGGCGGCCACGCCGGCGGAGCCCACCGAGACTCCCGGCGATACGGCCTATCCGGCCGACCTGCCGACCCGGCCGGGCGCGCCGGTCTGGCAGGTATTGCCGCTGGCCGCGCCGCCGCGCATCGACGGCAACCTGGATGACTGGCAGTCGCCGCTGATCGATGCCACGCCCCTGGCGGTGACCGCCGTGGTCTTCGGGGCTGAAGCCTGGCAGGGAGCGGCGGACCTGTCGGCCACGGCCTGGGGAGCCTACGACGATCGTGCGCTCTACCTGGCTGTGGCCGTTCGCGACGACCGCTTCATCGCGCCGGCCCGCGGCGCCCAACTGTACCTGGGCGACAGCCTGGAGCTGCAGCTGGACACCGATCTGTCCGGTGATTGGGACCGCCGCGTCTTCGATGCCGACGACTGGCATATCGGCCTTTCTCCAGGCGCGCTGACCGTCGGCGGCGCAGGACCCGAGGCCTGGGTCTGGCGCCCCCAACCGCGGCGCGGCGCCCTTGAGCTGCCGCTTGCGGCGGAGGCCCGGCCCAGCGGATACGCCTTGGAGCTGGCGCTGCCCTGGAGCCTGTTGGGCCTCACGCCGGCGCCTGGCCTCGCCCTGGGGCTGACCGTCAGCGTGTCAGACAATGATGCGCCCCGGCCCTTGCAGGAGTCCATGATTTCATCGAGCGCCATCCGCCGATGGGACGATCCCACAACCATGGGCATCCTCGTCTTGAGGCCCTGAGGAGACGCCATATGTGCGGCATCTACGGCTTCGCCGGCTTCCAGGAGACCGGTCTCCTGGACCGGATGGACGACTTGTTGGTACACCGGGGCCCTGACGGCAACGGTAGTTTCGTCGACGAGCGGTTGGCGATGGGCATGCGCCGCCTGGCGATCATCGACCTGGCGACCGGCGACCAGCCCATGATCAGCCAGAGCGGTGACTGGGTGATCTGTACCAACGGCGAGATCTACAACTACCTGGAACTGCGCGAGGATCTGGAGCGGCGGGGGCATGTCTTTCGCACCCGCAGCGACACCGAGGTGCTGGTGGAGGCCTTTGCCGAGTGGGGGATCGACTGCCTGGCGCGGCTCAACGGCATGTTCGCCTTCGCCGTCTACAACCGCCGGACCGGTGATCTCTGGCTGGCGCGCGACCGCTGCGGCCAGAAGCCGCTCTATTGGTGGTCCTCGGGCGAGAGCGCCCAGCCGGCCATGGCCTTCGCCTCGGAGGCGAAAGCGCTTCTGGCCAGCCGACGGATTCCCGCGCGCATGGATCTGGCGGCTCTCGATCCCTACCTGACGCTCCGGTACGTGCCGGAGCCACAGACGATGTTCGAGGGCATCCATACCCTTCCGGCGGCCCATTGGCTGCACCGCGATCCGGCCGGGGCCATCACGATTCAGCGCTACTGGGACATCCAACTGACGGAGCCCGGGTCCGGTGAACGCCGTTCGGACGCGGACTGGCTGCAGGAGCTGGAGTCGCTCTTCGAGGACGCCATCCGCCTGACCATGCGCAGCGATGTACCGGTGGCCGCCTATCTGAGCGCCGGGGTGGACTCCAGCCTGATCGTGGCCGCCATGCGCCGCCTGTCGGAACAGGTGCACACCTTCTCCATCGGCTTCGGCTCGCCGCAGGACGAGACCGCGCAGGCGGCGCGGACGGCAGCGCTCCTGGGCACGACCCATCACGAAGTTCGCTGCGCCGCAGAGGACTTCAGCCTGTTGCCGCAGGTGGTCTGGCACATGGACCGTCCTGTCGGCGACGCCCTCATCCTGGCCTTCTACAAGCTGGCCCAGGCCGCGGGGCGGGACTTCAAGGTGGTCCTGGGGGGCGAAGGCGCGGACGAGATGTTCGCCGGCTACGGCTTCCACAAGGTGATCCCAGCGGTGGAGCGCTTGCGCCGCCTCCTTCCGGCGGGCAGCCTGGGCGGATTGCTGGCGCCCCTGTTGCGCCATGCGCCTCTGGGTCTCCTCGACCGCTTCTCGATGTTTCCCGCCGCCCTGGGGCGCCAGGGCCGCGCACGGGTGGCCGACTTTCTGGCCCGCTACGAGAGTCGGGACCTGGCGGCCAACGCCATCGCCCTGCGCACGCTCTGGAGTCGGGACGCGCGCGCCGGGGTGTACGCGTCGGAGCGGCGTCACCTGGCGGCCGAGACCTGGTTCCCGCCGGTGCGCGATGGTGGTGGCGCCTTCCTCGACCGCCTCCTCAAGCTGCAGTACGACGATTGGCTGCAGGATTGGGCCATCATCCGCCAGGACAAGAACACCATGGCCCACGGTCTGGAGATCCGTCTTCCCTTCCTGGATCACCGCCTGATCGAACTGGCCTTTCGCATGCCGCCGCGGCTCAAGGCCGGTCTGACGCGCGACAAGATCATCGAGCGGCGGCTGGCGGCGCGCCTGCTGCCGGCCGAGGTGGCCCAGCGGCCCAAGATCCCCTTCTACCTGCCCATGGACGTCTACTACCAGCATCCCGTGCTTCGGGAGATGGTCGCCGACACCCTCAGTCCGCAACGGGTGGCCGAACGCGGGCTCTTCGACCCGCAAGCGGTGCAGGCGCTCGTAGGGCGCATGGCGGCGGGAGAGTTCCTGCTGCTCAAGCAGGTGATGTCCCTGGTCATCCTGGAGCTCTGGCAGCGAGCCTTCATCGACGACAAGGCGCGCCTTGAACGCCATGCGGCGCCGGCCTGAGAGCCGGCCTGGGTTTGGCAGGCGCTCCGGCCGCTCCGTAGAATCAGCGTCTGATCGGGATTCGCCGCGCCCGACCCATAGCGCCGCAACCGAATGGACCCGCGGCCCGCTTCCCGTCCCGGCATGGAGCCCACAGAAGATGTCCGAGCTGAACGTCAACGATCGTGCCCCCGACTTCGAGTTGCAGGGGCAGGACGGCAAGCCGCACCGACTCAGCGACTACCGCGGTCAGCCGGTGGTGTTGGCCTTCTACCCCATGGACTTCAGCGGGGTCTGCTCCGAGGAGCATGCCTGCATGGTAGAGGTGTTGGGCCGCTTGGAGAAGCTGGAAGCGCAGGTGCTGGGCATCTCCGTGGACCATCGGCACGCGCATGCGGCTTTCGCGCGACAGCTGGGCATCACCTATCCGCTGTTGGCTGACTTCCACCCCAAGGGCGCCGTGGGCCGCGATTACGGCGTATACCTGGAGGACAAGGGCTTTCACCAGCGCTGGATCTTCGTGATCGATCCGGAAGGTCGCGTGAGCTTCGTGCAGCAGAACGCGGTCGGCGAGGTGCCTGATCTGGAGCCGATCGTCGCCGCGGTCAAGGCCGCGGTGTGAATCCTGACCGCTGCCTGCCATTCGCCGTCAATCATCTGTCTCCGTCACCCATCACCCTCAGCCAGCTAAAGGAGCTCGACCATGTTCAGCCTGCCTGATCTGCCCTACGCCCATGATGCCCTGGAGCCGCACATCGATGCGCGGACCATGGAGATCCACCACGGCAAGCACCACCAGGCCTACGTCAACAACCTCAACGCCGCGCTCGAGGGAACGGCCCTGGCCGGCATCGCGATCGAGGATCTGATGACCCGCCTGGAGGATGTGCCGCAGGACAAGGCTGCCGCCGTACGCAACAACGGCGGCGGTCATTACAACCATTCGCTCTTCTGGACCCTGATGGGGCCCGACTGCGGCGGCGCGCCCACCGGCGCCCTGGGCACGGCCATCGATGCCGCCTTCGGCAGCTTCGACGCCTTCAAGGCCGCCTTCCACAAGGCCGGCATGACACGCTTCGGCAGCGGCTGGTCCTGGCTGAGCGTCAACAGCGAGGGCGAGCTGGCGGTGGAGAGCACGCCCAACCAGGACAACCCGCTCATGCACGGGCACACGCCGCTGCTGGGCTGCGATGTCTGGGAGCATGCCTACTACCTGCATTACCAGAACCGTCGCAACGAATACCTGGACGCCTTCTGGAACGTGGTGAACTGGTCAACGGTGGCGGAGCGCTACGCCGCGACGCGCTGACAGGGGAATAGGGGAATCCATTGCTGGCGGCGACCCAGGGGTCCGACCAACCCATCAGGCCGCTGGGTCGCCGCTAGTGGTCCGTCCTTGGCAGCAGCGCTTCTCCTGCACCACGGACGCGCAAGAGGGGCCGAGGGAAGGGGAAGCCGCCGGCGATCCCCAGCCCATCGGTATAGGCGGCTGTGGCGGCCAGGTTGTCCACGGGAACCCGGCTGCCGATGCGATCGGCGCGAAGCCGGTAGCGCAATTGGATGTCGCGATCTTGAAGCTGGGCCTTGAGGCTCCAGCGCAGGCCTCCGGTGGCCGGATCGACGGTCGCCGCGGGCAGGATGCTGCCGTCGATCAGCGTCATGCCGGGGGCGACGCTGTCGACCACCTCCAACGCCGCTGCCAGGTCGCCGAGGAAGGGCTTGGCCGCAGTCAGCCAGTCCGCCAGGGTTGCGGCGCTCTCGGGGCCTTCGACCGCCAACGTCGCATCCTTCCCGAAGTCGGCGTCCAGCCCCTGCAACTCGGCGGCGCTGACGAAACGGCCGGGATGAAGCCAGACGCGGACAGCCACCTTCTTGGCGCCCAGCGACGCGACGGCCGGCGCCACGTCATCGGCCGAGGCAGGCGCCGCCCCGTCCGTAAGGACCAGCACCGCCTGTCGTCGGCCAGGCTGGCTGCCGCGGGCCAAGGCGCTTTCGGCCAGCGCCAGCCCGAGAGCCAGGCGGCGATCGCCTGCCGGCGTCAGCTCGGCCAGCAGCCGGCCGAGCTCCGGCGTCTGGGGCTGGAGATGCTGGAGGATGCTGCCATCGGTGCCCGCGGCCACCAAGGCCACGCGGACATCATGCGCGGTCAGCCGGGGGAGCAGGTCGAAGAGCGCCGCGCGGGCGCGGTCCAGGCCGTAATCGTTGGCCATGCTCTTGGCGACATCCACCACCACGACCAGGTCCAGCGGCTGGCGGGCCGCCGGGCAGCGACCCTCGGCGCTGAGGGTGACCGTGACCGTTTCGCCGGCTCGCACCGTCGAGGGCTGGAGCTGCTTGCTACCGGCCAGGACGCAACCATCCGACCAGGAGCCGGGAGGCGCCATGGTCAGCCCGGCGGTGCGGGTCGGCTGGAACACCCACACGCCGGCGGCCTTGATCAGCAGCGAGCCGCTGGCGTCGATGCCCCCTGACGGCGCTCCATAGGGCGCGTTCTCCGTCCAGGTCACCAGCACCCTGCCCTGCCCGTCGACCGCCAGGTCGCGCGTCTGGGCGCGGTCGTCGGGAACGCGCCAGAGGGACTCGGGACCGGTGATGCCTTCCGGGAGGTCTTCGACCTCGTCGGGCATGGCGCCGTAGCGGGCCAGCCAGCCATCCGCGGTCAAGACGACCAGTTCGCCCGAAGGACCGTAGGCCAACGCCGCGACCGGTCCGGGGGTTTCCAGGCGATGGGGCGGTGCGCCGGCCACGTCGCCCAGATCCAGCAGCCGTACCTCCCGGCCCTGCGCCAGGGCGACGCGCCGGCCGAAGAGCGCGAGGTCGGTTGCCATCGTATCGGACAGGGCCAGGGGCTGCCCGATGCGCGTCAGGTTGCGATCGACGAGGATGACCGCGCCGGAGCCCTGGTCCAAGATGGCTGCCCGTCCGCCCTGGGCGCTGATGGCCGTCAGCTGCGGGCTGGCCAAGGGGTCATCCAGGAGGCTGAGGGCGAAGACGCGCTCCGGCTCCACGCCCGTGCCATGGCGCAAGCGCAGGGCCTGGGCGTCGATGGTCCACAGGTCTGCGCCATCCATGGCGATGTCCTTCACGCCCCAGGGCTGGTTCCAGACGCCGCAGGCTCCAGTCTGCCCGATCAGCCGATCGCCCTGGTAGGTCAGGATGGTCTGGGCGTCCGTGGTATAGCGCTGCTGCAGGTAGGGCGCGCCCAGGCTGCCGGCCATGTCCGGCGGGGCCGGCTCGTAGCGCGCCTGCAGGATGGCCGTCCGCTCACCGGAGGCGGCGATGCGCCAGGGGTGGATGGGGCCGCGTAGCTGGGGCGCATCCAGCTCGCCGCTCAGGCGCGCCCGCGAGCCGGCGCCCTCGCTATCCGCGGCGTCCAGCTCGACGAGACCCTGGAAGGAGCAATGGCTCAGGCTGGCCACCACGCGGCCGTCGGGACGCAGATCGACGCTGAACATCTCCGGACGGCCCAAGGACGTGAGCGCATAGGGGTTCTTCTGGATGGTGGGGCCGCTGAAGAGCAGTCGCGGCTCGCCGGGTGCCACCTGGAACAGCTCGTTGTTGCGGCTGACGTAGACCGTGCCGCCGGCGCCTACGGCAACGTCCGAGGCGCCGGAGAAACGGATGGTGCGCCGGTAGGCGTGGTCCGGCCCGAACACCGCCACCCCGTCCACCTTGCCCGGCGTCGGGGTCTGACCGGTATGCGGGAACTGGTCGACCACGTAGAGGCTGCCGTCGGGGGCCAGGTCCAAGGTGAGGGGGATGGTGAACTGCGGCGGGGTGAGGGTCTCCAGTTTCTCTCCGCTGGCGCTGAACACGTCGATGCCGTAGCTGATGTCGCCGCGGCTGGCGACGTTGCCGTCGGTGCGCACCAGGTAGAGCCGTCCGTCTGCCCTCGCCGCCACATCGACATAGCGCTCCGGGCTCACCGTGCCCAGGTCGATGGCGCCCACGCGGCGGCCGCTACCGTCGAGATGGTCCAGCTGCCACCGGACGACCCTCGGCGTGCCGGCGGTGCCCCCGGTCTCAGCCCGGCTGAGGACGTGCAGGCGACCGTCGGCGCCGGCGTCCAGGCGCTGCCAACGCCAGGGGCTGGCCGCATCGGACTTGTGATCGGGGTTGGCCCAGAGGTCCAGCGGATGACCCTCGGCGTCCAGCTCGTGCAGGGCGTTGAGGCGACGGTCCAGGATGATGAGGCGCCCGTCAGGCAGCGTGGTGATGTCTCCGGTCTCCGCGAAATGACCCGGCCGGGCCTGCCATTGTTGTTCGTTCCAACTCGCGCTCAGCTGATAGCTGAAGACCGACAGCGCCAGGGGCGGCGGCGGGTCCTGGCCCCGCGCGGGGGCCGGCGGCGCGGACGCGAGCAGCGCGCCGGCCGCTGCCAGCGAGAGCGTGGCGACCAGGGCCGGCCGCATGAAGCGCCTGCGTCGGTGCGATCGGGATGTGGCTCGATGCGCGGGGGAACGGGTAGTCATGCGCGGGATCCTCGGTCGGCGGCGTGGACGGGGTCGCTGGAAGCTGGGGTTGTTGGAAGCCATGGGATGGCGTCGGTCGGACCGGTCGTTTCGATCGGTGAGCGATCATGCGCCCGGTGACGGGGGATGGCAAGTGCGGCGGCGCTATAATCCCCCCCTTCGCCGGTGGCAGACCACCCGGCGCACGGCCCGAGGGCCGTGACCCAAAACTGCGGCGGAAGCCGGTATCGCCCCGGATGGCTGATCGGCCCCGCTACAACCCCATAGAGGAGATGGTATGGCCACGCAGCAGTCGGATCTGGCAGCCCTGACCCAGCTGGGTCGCGAGGCCGGGCCGAACAAGAAGCTGGAGGCTTTTCCCAACCACAGGCCGGACCGCTACTACAGCGTGGCCCTGGCGTGCAGCGAGTTCACCTGTCTTTGTCCCCTGACCGGCCAGCCCGACTTCGCCACCATCGAGGTGTTGTATGTGCCCGACAAGCTGGTGGTGGAATCCAAGTCTCTCAAGTTGTACCTATGGTCATTTCGAGATGAAGGCAGCTTTCACGAGCACGTGGTCAACCAGATGGTGGATGACCTGACGGCGGCGATCGATCCCCATTGGCTGCAGGTGACCGGCCGTTTTCATGTGCGCGGCGGTATCGGCATCACCGTGAAGGCCGAGCAGGTAAAGACGCCGGCGGCCAAGGCCGCCTTGTGGGGCTGATCCGGTGAACCCGACCCCGCGCTTCTACCCCGTCGTCCTGGCCGTCTTCGTGACCGCGCTCGTGGTCTCCAACTTCATCGCCGTCAAGCTGGTGATCCTGGCCGGCTTGTCCCTGGACGCGGCGGTGATCATCTTCCCCCTGTCCTACATCATCGGCGACGTGCTGACCGAGGTCTACGGCTTCGCCCGCGCCCGGCAGGCCATCTGGACCGGCTTCTTCTGCAACCTCCTGGCGGTGCTCGCTGTTGCCGTCGCCCTGCGCCTCCCGGCCGCCCCCTTCTGGGTGTTGAGCGGCTTCCCCTCGCCGCAGGCGGCGCAGGGGGCCTACACTGCAGTCCTGGGATGGGCGCCGCGGATCCTGGTGGCCTCCTTCGCGGCCTACGTGGTGGGCGAGTTCCTCAACGCCATGATTCTGTCGCGCCTGAAGGTGCGGACAGCGGGTCGCCATCTCTGGCTGCGAACCATCGGATCGACCCTCGTCGGCCAAGGCGCGGATTCGGCTGTCTTCATCACCCTGGCTTTCGCCGGCGTCTTCCGCGGCGCGGACCTGGCGACCGCCATCCTCTCCCAATGGGCCTTCAAGGTGGCTTACGAGGTGCTGGCCACGCCGCTTACCTATTGGGTGGTGAACACCCTGAAGCGGGCGGAGGGGATGGACGTGTACGACCGCGAGATCCGCTTCAACCCGCTCGGAGGCTGAGCTGGCATGGCAACGCTACCGGACCAGATCCGCCGTGCCCTCCGGCAGTTGCCCCAGGTTCCGCGCGGCCTTGCCCTCGTCTGGCGCGCCGCGCCACGGCTCACCCTGGTCTGGGGGCTGATGCTGGTCGTCCAAGGCGTTCTTCCGGCCCTGATGGTGTTGCTTACGCGGCCGCTGGTCGACAACCTGGCCGCTGCCTTGGGCCCTGATCCCACGGCCTTGCGCGTTACCGCTGTCCTGGCGGCGGCCATGGCGGCCTTGATGGCCCTCGGCGAGGTTCTCCGCAGCGCGGCGGGCTACGTCCGCGCCGCCCAGGCGGAAGCGGTGCGCGATCACGTCAGCGCGCTCATGCATATCCAGTCGATGACGGTCGACATGGCCTTCTACGATCAGCCCGAGTTCTTCGATCACCTGCATCGCGCCCGGCGCGAATCCGGCTCCCGGCCGCTCGCGCTTCTGGAGAGCACCGGAACCGTGGTGCAGAACGGCATCACCTTGATCGCCATGGCCAACGTGCTCGCCACCTACAACCTCTGGCTGCCGTTGATCCTGGTCGCCAGCACCCTTCCGGCGGGCGTCGTGGTGCTGCGCTCGACGGTGCGCGCCCACGCCTGGCGCCGGCGGACGACGGAGGACGAGCGGCGAACCTGGTACTACGAATGGCTGCTCACCAACCGCGACACGGCCGCCGAGACGCGGCTGTTCGACCTTGGTCCCTATTTCCGGGGCCGATTCGAGGCCTTGCGGCGGCGGCTGAGAATCGAGCGGCTGGCGCTGGCTCGCGAGCAGGCCTGGTCGGAGCTGATGGCGGCCGGGGCTGCCTTCGCCGTCGTCGGCGCCACCTTGGCGTGGATGCTGTGGCATGCATTGAACGGTGGGGCGACGCTCGGCGATCTGGCCCTGTTCTACGCCGCTTTCAACCAAGGGCAGGGCCTGGCGCGGGGCCTGTTGGAGAACATCGGCCAGATCCTGAGCAACAGCCTCTTCCTGGGCGATCTGTTCGAGTTTCTGGCGCTCAAGCCGACAGTCGCGGACCCGCCGATCCCCATCACGGGATCGGCGGCGGTCTCGGCGCCGGTTGGGTCCGCTGATTCGGTTGGACAGGAGGGTATCCGGCACCCTGCCTCGGACACCTCGGCGGCAGGGATGACCGCCCCCACTTTGTGCTTCGATGGCGTGACCTTCGCCTATCCCAACGCCAGGCGACCGGTGTTCGAGAACTTCAACCTGCTGCTTCCCGGTGGCCGGACGACAGCGATTCTCGGCGCGAATGGCGCCGGCAAGAGTACCTTGATCAAACTGCTCTGCCGCTTCTACGACCCCCAAGCAGGGCGCATCACCCTCGACGGGGTAGATATCCGCACCCTGCCCGTCGCCGAACTCCGGCGCCGGATTGCGGTGCTCTTCCAGACTCCGATCCACTTCCACGCCTCCGCCGCCGAAGCCATCGCTCTGGGCGACACCGGAACGCCACCGGACGATGCGGCCGTTCACGCGGCGGCCCTGGCTGCGGGCGCTGACGCGCTGATCGCGCGGCTACCCGAAGGTTATGCCACCCCGCTCGGCGTGTCCTTCGATCGCGGGGTGGATCTGAGTGTGGGCGAATGGCAGCGCATGGCCTTGGCCCGGGCCTGCTATCGCCGCTCTCCGCTCTTGGTGCTCGACGAACCGACCAGCGCGATGGACCCCTGGGCTGAAGCGGCGTGGATGGCCGGCTTCAACGCTATCGCCCACCGCCGCACGGTCCTGATGATCACCCACCGCCTCAGCACCGCGCGGCACGCGGATCTGATCTACGTCATCGATCGCGGCCGGATCGTCGAGTCGGGCACCCACGACGACATGCAGCGCGGGGGTGGACGGTACGCCGAATTGTGGGCGGCGGTTGACGAGCCGAAGCCGTCGGAGGGAGGGGGGAATGACCGATCCCCATGAACCGCCGCGGGGCCGCCGGCTTTCAGTCTCCGAATGGCGCTGGACGGTTGAGGCGGCGTGTCTGCTGCCGCCGGTCGTCGCCACCCTGCGGCTTCTGGGCCTGCAGCGGACGATGACGCTTCTCGACCGCCTGGCTTCGATCACCGGCAGGCAGCGGCGGAGCATGCCTTCCAGCCGCGATGCCGAGTTCGAGAAGGCGGCGCTGATCGCTCGGGGGGTGGATGTCGCTGCGCGGTACGGGTTGGTGCGGCCGGCCTGCCTGGGCCGCTCGCTGGGCCTGTGGTGGCTGCTGCGGCGCCAGGGCCTGCCGGCCGAGCTGCGGATCGGTGTCCGCCGCGTAGCGGATGATCTGGCCGCCCATGCCTGGGTTGAACATGACGGCCAGGTACTGATTGACACGGCCGCGACCGTGGCGCAGTTCGTATCGCTCAGCGGCGACGGATCGCCTTCGGCGCCTTGACCGGGTGCCGGTCCTGACACCTTGCGGGTTTGCCGATGATGCGCCTGCCGGTCAGGTTGGCGCATCCACCGCAGTTCCGTAGAATGCACCCTCACTTCTGGCAGGCTTCAGCGCAGTGCGGGGCTGTCCTTGGCCGGTCCAGACCCTTGGGGCCTTATCGCCCGACGCCAGATTCTGCCTCCTGCGGTCTGAACGTCGTGTCAGGCAGTCAGCCATGGCCGTTAGCTGATGGATATCAACGCCGGCGGTTTTCCCGCTCGCCGTATGCCGACCAGCGCTTTGCGCCGGGCGGCGCTGCCCGCATGGATCCAGACCCGCCAGGCACGGGAGCGGTTCGGGGTGTTCGCCGTGCTGGCCTTGGCCCTGTTTGCCGGGTCGCATGCTTCCCTGCGGCTGGCCGGGGGCGTTCTGGGGCTCGTCGCCTTATGGCTGCTGCTTCGTCATCCGCGACTTGCCCTGCCGGGTATGGTGTTGATGATGGGCATCGTGCCTTTGGAGTTCAAGACCGGCACGGGATCCGGAATCAACTCAGTCATCGCCGGCCTCGGCATTCTCGGTGTCCTGTTCCTGCTCCGCATGCTGCTGGATGGCCGAATCGCCTTGCAGCCTACCGAGGCCAATGGCCCATGGATGGCCCTGATCGCCTCGGGGGTTCTGAGTCTGGTGGCCAGTGCGGCCCTCTGGAACCCATGGGTGGTGGTCAAACAGAACTTCGTATGGGTGCAGCTAGGTCAGCTGAGCGTGTTCGGGCTTTCAGCCGTGGCCTTCTGGCTGTTGGCCAACAGCCGCTACGGGCGTGATGAACTGAATTGGATCCTGCGCGTCTTCATGGTTCTGATCGCGCTCAAGGTCACCGCGTGGTTTGTGCCCGGGATGTCCATCATCAGCCGCCTGGTCAATTGGGACGGTCCTGTCTGGCGCATCTGGGCCGTGGCGCTGGCGATAGGCTTCGCCTTGTATCACGAAGGGCTGTCCAACGAGCGCCGACTCTGTCTGGCGGCGGTGGTGCCCATCGTGCTGGCGGGCCCACTGCTGATCAGCCAGGAGGTGGCTTGGGAATACCAGGCCTGGGCCAGCGGCTGGCTGCCGGCCACCATTGCCCTGGTCACCATCTTGGCCTTCTGGCTCAACTCACGGTTGCGGTGGGGCGTCATCGGGCCTTACGTTTTCGGCGCCGGCGCCGCGCTCCTGGTGCTGTACAAGGTTCTGGGCATCACGGGTGAAGAGCGGTTCAGCATGGATACCCGAGCGATCGCCTGGCGCGGTCTGGTGCAACTGCTCAAGGGCAACTGGCTACTGGGCTTGGGTCCGGCCAGCTACTGGCATTATTGGAAGGGCGTCTTCGGTGCCATCAGCTACATGGATCCGCGGACCGGTTACCTCCATTACACCTATGACCCTACGGTCAACATGCATAACAACTACCTGGATATCCTGGGCCAGATGGGGGTGGTGGGCGTCGTCATCGTGCTCTGGCTCTTTGCCATGCTCTTCCGCCAGGCCCTGCGCGTGTTCGGCGCCGAGCAACCCGGCTTCGTAAAGGCCTATGCCGTGGCTTGCGCCGGGGGTTTGATGGGCATGGCCGCGGCCGGTATGCTGGGCGACTGGTTCCTGCCCTTCGTCTACAACATCGGCTTCCGTGGTTTCAAGGACAGCTACCTGGGCTGGTTGCTCCTTGGCGGCCTGACGCTGCTGGAACACTCGAGCCCGCGGCCCGCAGTTCAGGCGCCGGCGCCACTCTCCGCGATGGCCCGGGGCACGTCCACGAAGTAGGCCAGCAGGACGGAACCGACGATGAAGAAGAAGATCAACGCCAGCAGGGCCGGGCGTAGGCTGCCCATGGTCTGGTTGACCAGGCCGAAGAGCAGCGGCCCGATCCAAGAGGTGCCGCGCTCGGAGATCTCGTAGATGGAGAAGAACTCCGCCTCCTTGCCCGGTGGGATCATCCGGGCGAAGAGGCTGCGGCTGATGGCCTGGCTGCCGCCCAGGACCACAGCGATGCAGGCGCCCAGGATCCAGAATTCCCTGACCCTACCTTCGCCTTGCAGGCCGAAGTAGGCGTAGACCACCACCGCCGACCAGATGGCCAGGCTGACGAGGAGGGCGTTCTTGGCGCCGATCCAGCCGGCCAGGCGGCCCCAGAAGAGGGCGCCGAAGAAGGCCACGAATTGGATCATCAAGATGATCTGGATGAGCGTGCCTTGCCCGATCGCCAGCCCGCCCTGTGTCAGGGGGGCGGTGGCGAAGATGGCGGACACGGCGATCATGGTCTGAATGCCGTCGTTGTAGATGAGGTAGGCCAGGAGAAAGCGCAGGGTATGCGGGAACTGGCGCGCTTCGCGCAAGGTGCTGCGCAGCTGCCGGAAGCCGACGGCCAGATAGCCCTGCCCGGGCGGGAGGGCGCGCGACGCACCGCGTGGGCGGAGGGTGCGCCAGGTCCAGACCGACCACGCCAGCCACCACAGTCCGGCGGAGGCCAGGTTGATCCGCATGGCCAGGCCGGTGGATACGCCCAGCCGCTCGTGCAGCTGGAAGAAGATGAGGTTTCCCAGCAGCAGCAGGCCGCCGCCCAGATAACCCATGGCCCAGCCGAAAGCCGAGACGCGGTCCTGACGCTGGGGGCTGGCGATCTCCGGCAGATAGGCGTTGTAGAAGACCAGGGCGGCGCCGAAAGCCAGGTTGGCCAAGACGAAGAGCAGGCCGCCCAGCCACCACAGGTCGCCGGCGACGAAGAACATGGCCGTGGTCGCCAGAGCGCCCAAAGTGGCGAAGGCGCGCATCATCTGCTTGCGCAGGTGGGAGTAGTCGGCGATGGCTCCCAGCACGGGCAGGAAGAGCACCTGCAGGAATACGGAGAGGGAGATGCAATAGGGCATGAACGAGTCGGGGGCCACTGGAATCCCCAGGAAGGACACCGTGCGGCTGCCGGCGGTCGCGGCTGCCGCGCGCGCCAACTCGGCCACATAGGGCCCCAGGAAGACGGTGGCCACGGTGGTGCTGAAGGCGCTGTTGGCCCAGTCGTACATCGACCAGCCGCGGATCTCGCGCGGGTTGTCGACCTGAGGCTGCGGGGCGGGGGCGGTCATGGCGTCCTCTGGGGATGCGGATGGCGCGGATGATAGCCCACAGGGCTACCGAAGGCTCTGGTCGTCCAGGAGGGTTCTTGGGCCGACCGCATGACTGTCAGCCTTCTGCTTCCGCCGCCAAGGTCTCCAGCTCCACCCAGCGCGCGTAGGCCTCCGCCAGCTGGGCCTCGATAGCCGTCAAGTGCTCGGCTGTCGCCGCGACCTCGGCGCCGCGCCTGGTGTAGAAGTCGGGGGAGGCCATCAGGTCCACCAGCGCTTGCTTGCCGGTCTCCATACCCTCTATGGTTTCGGGCAGAGCCTCCAGTTCGCGACGCTCCTTGAAGCTGATGCGCCGCGGCTTCGCCGCTGAGCGTGCCGGCGCGGTCTCCGGCGCGCGGTTCGCTGGCGTGCGCGAGGCGGGCGCCGTCGCCAGCGCTGCGGCCTCCCGCCGCCGCAGCCAGTCCTCATAGCCGCCCACGTACTCGCCCCAGTGGCCCTCGCCCTCCCATACCAGGGTGGAGGTGACGACGTTGTCGAGGAAGGTGCGGTCATGGGAGACGACCAGCAAGGTGCCCTGGAAGTCCAGCAGCAACTCTTCCAGCAACTCGAGGGTTTCCAGGTCCAGGTCGTTGGTCGGCTCGTCCAACACCAGCAGGTTGCAGGGCCGCGCCAGGATCCGGGCCAGCTGCAGGCGCCGGCGCTCGCCGCCGGAGAGCATGGTGATGGGGCCGTGGATCTGCTCGGTGCTGAAGAGGAAGTCGTGCAGGTAGCCGGTCACATGGCGGTCCGCGCCGCCGATGCTCACCGTCTCGCGGCCGTCGGCGACGTTGTCGAAGACCGTCTTGCTTTCGTCCAGGGCATCGTGCAGCTGCTGGAAGTAGGCGATCTCCAGCCGGGTGCCTTCGACCACCGTGCCCTCCTGGGGGGCGATCTCGCCCAACAGGAGGCTGATGAGCGTGGTCTTCCCGCAGCCGTTGGGGCCCAGGATGCCGACGCGATCGCCGCGCTGGAGGGTGCCGGTCAGGCCGCGGACGATGGGCTTGCCCTCGAATCCATAGCCTAGGCCCTGGTAGCGTAGGACGATGCGTCCGGACTGCTCCGCCTCCTGCAGCTGGGCTCTCACCCGACCGGACTCGTCGCGGCGCGCGCCGCGCGCCAGGCGCAGGTCTTTGAGGGCCCGCACCCGACCTTCGTTGCGGGTGCGCCGCGCCTTGACGCCGCGCCGCAACCAGGCTTCCTCCTGGGCCAGCTTCTTGTCGAAGAGCGCGGCTTGATCGGCCTCCACCTGCAGTTCCTCCTCGCGCTTCGCCAATCCAGGATGCGCGTGGCCAGCCGTCGCAGGAAGCTGCGGTCATGGGTGACGAAGATGAGGCTGCCGCGCCGCCGGAGCAGGCTGTCCTCCAGGTGGCGGATGGCGTCGATATCCAGGTGGTTGGTGGGCTCGTCGAGGATCAAGAGTTCAGGATCCTGCACCATCGCCGCCGCCAGGAGCACGCGGCGCTTGGAGCCGGCGGACAGGGTGGCCATGTCGGCGTCTAGGTCCATGTCCAGGTCGCGCGCCGCCTGCTGGATGCGCGCGTCCAAAGCCCAGGTGACTTCCGGCTTCTGTCGTTCGGATGCTGCCGCGGCGGCGGCGGATTTCGGAACCGCCAACCGACCTTGTCCGGACGCCCCAGGCGCCCGGTGCAGGTAGTCGCGCACGGGACCGCCCAGATCCAGGGGCACATCCTGGGGCAGGGTGGCCACCCGCAGCCCCGGTTGACGGGCGATGTCACCTTCATCGGGCAGCAAGGTGCCTTGCAGCACCTTGAGCAGGGGTGGACTTGCCGGCACCGTTGCGGCCCAACAGGCCCAGCCGCTCCCCGGCCTCGATCTGCAGGCTGACGCCGTCCAGCAGGGCATGCCCGCCGAAGCTGAGGCGCAGCTGGCTCAGACTGAGGATGGCCATGGGGCCCGGTGGGGGTGGGTCTCAAGGCGGAACATGCGACCATGGTAGGGGAGGGAGGACGAAGGGGCAAGGGCAGGGGACAGTTTGACGCCGCGAAGCGGTCCGCCTACTGTTGCGCTTGTCATGAACATGTCCTCCGCGATATCCAGCGCCGATCTCGCGCGCTATCGAGCCACCGCACAGCAACGCGAAACGACCCGCCAAGCGAACTTGGAGGCGCATCGCGAGCGAGCGCTCGCGGTGGCCCGGTACGCCGCGGACGTGTTGCGCCAGGAATTCAGTGCCGGCACTGTGCTTCTCTTCGGCTCGCTGGCCCGCGGTGGCCCGGTGATCCTCCGCAGTGACGTGGATTTGGCCGTCAGCGACCTGGCGTCCGACCGCTTTTTCGTGGCCGTTGGCCGATTGCAGTCCCTGGATGCCGCTATTTCCGTGGACCTGGTGCGCCTGGAAGAGGCGCCCTTGTCGTTACGAGCGGCGATCGAGCGGGAAGGAGTAGCCCTATGACCGCGTTTCCGGCCCTGGCGGTGCGCATCCGCCAGGAATTGCTTGACCTGCGCCGCTGCGTCAACCGCGCTCTGGTCTTGATGGCCAAGGCTGCAGAGCGGGGAGATCTGGACTACCTCGGTCCCTTCCGCCGCACGTAGGTAACTGTGGCGATGTCACTCCTTTCGCAGCAGCGGCAACAGCAATCGCGAGCGCTCTGTCGGCACAGTCGTCGGCGGCGGTCTTGTGGCCGTGTCCGTCGCAGTGACCGCCGACTTCGGCGTACAGGTGGGCATGGGGGCAGGAACGGGGACCTCGCCGGCCCAGTGGCGGTCGAAGTAGTGCTTGCCGCAGCTCGGATCCAGCATGATGGCGCAAGGACCGGGCGGGATGCTCGCGCCAGGAATCTCCACGGTCGAGGTCCGGAACATGTCGATGTCGTCCACCGTCACCTCAAGCCGCCCAACCCCGCAGCCGTCGACGCGCATGGCGAAGGTGCCGCTGGGCGCCGGACCGTCGTTGCGCAAGGCGATGCGCAGCACCATGTCCACGCCCGGACAGCCCATGGCGTCGAAGACCTGGCCGATGGTCACCTCTGACACCGACACCCAGGGGTAGAGACCCGGTGGAGTCGGCGAACCGCCAGGCGTCGGCGGAACGCAGGTGCTGATGGGAGGGACGGCTGTGGCTTGCGCCGGGCGGGGCGATCCGCGCTGGAACACTGTAAGGTCGGCCGACGGGTGGGCGTGGACCGTGGCGATGACCCAGCCGGTGAAGGCCAGGCCGAGGATCGGTGTGAGAAACAGCTCGGGTCTCATGGCCTGCCACCACTGAAGGCGTCCAAGCCGCTGGTCACGACGAGCCGCCAGTAGCTCTCGACCGCGCCGCGGAAGTTCAGGGCCGCTCCGGCCAGCTGTGTGCTGGCGCCCAGCTGACGCAGTCCGCGCTCCAGGTCGGTGCCGGCCCCGCAGGCGGCTTCGAGCGCTTCCAAAGCTTCGGCCCATTGTCGCGCGCTGGCCCGCAACGGCTCGTGCACAGCCTGCTGCGCCACGGCCGGGGCGCTGATGGCGGCGAGATCGGCCTCGATGCCGCGCATCAGGTCGGCGTCGGCCGCCAAGGTGCTGTCGGGGCTGCCGCTGGGGCAGAGACGGCTCGGATCCTCGCGGGCCGCGTCCAGGATCTGGCCGTCCCGTTGGGCGGTCTCGAGGCCGCGGTCCAGGGTCGGTCGGAGGCGGCGCAGGTAGTTGCCCAGCTCCGCGAGGTCGGAGGAGCCGGCGGGTGCGCCACTGCCCCCGCCGGCTGTCGCCTCCGGCCCCGAGACGCTCTCGGTGGCGTGCCAGTTCCCGGCCGCCAGCGAGCCCGCCGGTCCTGTCCCACCCATGCGGTCCACGGCCGCCTGGGTGGCCGCGCCTTCGAGGGCGCTGATAGTGGCCAGGGCGTTGTCATATGCCTGGGAGGTGGCGGCGGCGATTCCGTCGTCTTCAGCGGCACCGGACGAGGTCGTGGCGGATGCCGTGTCTGGCGATTCAGTCGACGTCGCCTGTGCCTCGAGGCGCTGATCCGGGCCTCGCCGCAGGGTCGCCGACCGCTGGCGCAACAGCATGCCGCCCAAGGCCAAGGTCCCGCAGCAGGCGCCCAACAGCAGGACCGCCACCACGGCGACCTTGAGCCATGGCGATCGCGGCGGCGTTCCTGCACCGACCAGCCGATCCTTCCCTTGCGGATCCAGGCTCATGTTCCAGACCTCTTGTGGATTTCTTCGCGGATCATGGCGTCACCAGGTCCTGGTTCTCCCCCAACTGCAGCCTCGGCAGGAAGATCGGTTCCGGGGTCCCGCCGGCCGGATCCCTCGTGGCCGTAGGGCCGGGTGTTCGCGTTCGCGTCGGCCCGGGCCGGGTGGCGGTGCGCGTCGGCGCGCGGGTGGGTGAGGGCCCGGCGGTGGCGGTGCGCGTGGCCGTGCGCGTGGGGTGGCCGTCCGCGCCGTCGGCGAGGGCGGGGCAACGGTCCGCGTGGGCGTGGGGGTGGTCCGGCGGTGACCGTCGCCGTAGGCGGCGGCGGATCACCGACATTCGGCCCGTCGTAGCTCAGGGTCAGGCAGTTGGCGGCGATGTCGCAGATCCGGAATCGATCGCCCGTCCGCGCCCAGGCGGCGCGGCAGTCGATCGTCGCGCGGTAGATTCGCAGCCGGGCGTCGTCGGCCTCGGTACCCTGGCCCACCGGGAGGCGCCGCAGCAGGGACAGGTACCAGGGGGCGGCGACCAGGCTTCCGACGATCGTGGTGTTGGCGGCCCCGCAGGCGGCCGGCAGGCCCAGCTTGGCGGGGCTCAGGTCCAGGGCGAAGTCCTCCACCGTCAGCCGGTGGCTCACGCCGCCGCCCTCGGCCTTCGATTCGAAGGCCAGCCGACGCGGCGCCAGCGAATCCACATAACCGCTCCACACCGCCTTGGGCTCTCCGTCCACGTTGCCCAAGCGGTCATGCCCGCGCGACAGGACGTCGTAGAAGCCCTCCAGGGCGTCGGGGATCTGGGCGAACCAGGTGCCGCGGGCCCGGTCGAAGTCGGCCGTCGGCCACCAATGCTCGCGGGCCATCGCCGCGATCTCCAGGGCGGGCAGGGGCCGCTGGTAGACCTTGAGGTCGTCCAGGGCCGGGCTTCCGCCGACGCTCTCGTGCTTGATCAGCATGCTCGTCATCGGCAGGTCCAGGCCCGGCGCCATGTCCACCCGCTCGCTCTGGACGCGCAGGCCGTCCATGTAGGAGGACAGCTCGGAGGCCGCCTGGTCCCAGACGAAGGCGAAGTGATGCCAGCCGCGGCTGTCGTCGACGGGGATGGCCGCCAAGGTCGGCCCGAAGCGGTGGAGGATGCCGCCCGGGGCGAAGGTGATCTCGTTGCCGCCGTAGCTGAGGCGGCCCTCGGCCATGTCCTCGATCCACAGGGCGATGCTGAAGGAACCGCCGTCCGGCGGGAGCAGGCCTGGCGGCGCCGAGACCTCGATGCCGTAGCTTGTCGGCGTGAACCGGGCCGCCCCCGCACCGACGTGGCCCAGGACACGGTGGCTACCGTCGTCCGGGTCGCCGACGCTCGTGCGGTAGTCGGCCACGGCGCCCATGCCGCCGCTATCCGCCAGGGGCTCGCCCGGGGCCACCCGGCGGTCGTCGAAGGCCAGGTGCAGCGTGGGGCCCATGCCGAAGACCAGGTCCCAGTCCTGGGGCTCGATCCGACCGCGGGCGATGGCCAGTTCGTCGATGGCCCCGCGGAAGGCTTCGCGTGCGCCGGCGTCGCCACTGAGGCTGGCCGCGCCGATCAGGATCGGACCGTCGGCCCCGGCGCCGGCCGGTGCGTCGCCCGGAACCCTGTCCACCAGGCGGCCGTTGACGTAGAACTCGGCGTCGTTCTCCGCCGTCAGGTGCACCGCCACGTGCTGCCAGACGCCCGCCCGCAGGACGCCTTCGACGCTGTCGTAATCCTTGACCCCCCAGTTCGTCAGGGTCAGCCGACTGCCGTACTGGCCGAAGCTGAAGCCGGCGGCCCGGTCGGTATGCGGCGCGGAGACGATGCGCCCGATGCCGCTCAGGCCATCCGGCTTGATCCAGGCCGCCACGGTGTAGTCATGGGTCAGGGAGCCGATCGTCGGGATCTCACCGATCGTCAGGGCGTCGTCCTGCCCGTCGAAGCGCAGCGCTTGGGCATTGCGGCTGGCGATGCCCGACTCCGGGCAGACCACCCCGCTGCAGGTGGCCGAGCGGCCGGCGACCAGGTCGCTGAAGCCCTGGTTCAGCAGGCCGTCCCGGTTCTCGTCCAAGGGCAGGTACAGCAGCACGTTGTCCGGAAGGCCGCGGTGGTCGAAGGGCGCCGCGTGCTTCACGCTGGGCTGAAGCGCCAACTCGACGCGCTCCACTCCCGCGCTGGCCACCTGCCGCGCCGCGCCCTCCGGCTGCTCGCTGACCTCGCCCTGGATGATCGCGTCGGCGTCGAGGAGTCCGGCCAGCAAGGGGGGCGGCGGATCCTGGTTCGGACCCAACGGGAACGGTGCGATCTGCGCCGGCAAGACGGCCAGCGGCTGCGAGGGCGCCCGCATCCCCGTCGTCGTGGACTGCGGCGCCGTGTTGTCCACGGTCACGCGCAGCGGTGACTCGTAGCTGTAGCGGTTGCCCACCTTGTCCACCGCCTCGGCGCGCACGATGTACTGACCGCTGGGGTTGTCGGTGTAGAGGACGTAGTCGAGGTCGAAAGCCGGGACGACGACGTGCGCCGGCTGCTGCGGGGCGATGGGCAAGACCTCGCCGGTCTGGGCGTTGACCAGGGTCAGTGTCAGGCTCGCGACACCGCTGCCGTCCAGCTGCGTGTTCAGGATCAAGGGATCGCTGATCGTTCCCTTGATCGGCAGGACCCATTGGGCGTCGGCACCTGGCTTCGGGGCCAGCCGGATGGGCTTGCTCAGGTCGGCCCCGATGGCCACCGAGATGGCCGGCGGCTGCTCGTCGACGTAGACCGTCTTCGGCGGGCTGGGCTCCGAACGGTTGCCCACCGCGTCGATGGCCCGCACCTGTACCGTGTGCACACCGCCGCCCGGGGGATCGAAGAGCGGCAGCCAGGCCGTGCCGGGCTCCGCGCCGGCGTCCCGCGCCTCAGCCGCTCCCAGCCAGCCGCTGCCGTCCACCCCCAGCTCCACGCGAGCCACGCGGGTGGTGGCGTCGGCCGCCTTGGCCACCAGCAGGGTGGGCGCGTCGGGCAGGTAGGTCTCCGCCAGGCTCAGGTCGACGGTCGGGGGATCGCGGTCGACGATCAAGGCATCGGCGCGCAACTCGTCCACCCAGGCGTTCTGCAGGTTGTACTGGGTGTTGATCTCCTCCGGGCTCAGGCCATGCCCGTAGACCTCTACCTCATCGATGCGCCCGGAGAAATGCTGGTAGGCCCGTGGGCTCTCGGCGCAGGGGGTCGCGGCCTTGGGCAGGAAGGAGGCGCCGATGTCGATGGCCTCCAGGTTGCCGATCTCCAGCCGCGGCGACCCCGTCATGGCCGCCAGGCCGCCGTTGACGTAGATGTCGTCGCCGCTGACCAGCACGTGGGTCCAGACATTGGGGGGGATGCGGAGGTTCTGGGCCACGCGCTTGTTGAAGCGCGCGCCGTCGCCCGAGCAGCTGCTCAGGGTCGGCACGCCGTCTTCCAGGTAGAAGGCGAAGTCGCCGTTCTTGCCGAAGACGCCGCCGCCCAGGTCCGCGCCGCGGCCGTGGAAGATGGGGCGGATGGCCGGGTCGCCGCCCGCGGACTGGGAATCGGCGCGCAGCCAGGCGGCGAAGCTGAAGCCGAAGCGGGTAGGCCCCGGGGGGGCGATGGTCAGGCGGGACGTCAGGCCGTCGAAGCCGCCCGCCTGCCCCACCTGTCCCTCCAGGTCCCGCTGCACGCCCTCGTCGGTCTTGACCTTCAAGCCCTTGAGCGGGCCGTCGAAGGCCACCCGCGCCAGCGGCGGCTCGTTGTAGAGCAGCTGGGCGCCGAAGGCGTCCTGGGCCGTCCGCAGCACGCGCAGCTCGTCTATGTCGCCCTGGAAGAACTCCGACGGGATGTTGCCGTCCCATTCCTGGCCCAAGGCGAAGCGCCCCCCGATCACCGGGAAGGCCGCCGAGCGCAGGGTGCTGAACGGCGTGGCGGCGCTGAACACGTCCGCGGCGGAACTGTTCTGGTAACCCAGTTGGGCCGAGATCATGTTGTCGGCGCCCATGGACAGCACCAGGTGGAACCAGGTGGCCGACGGCAGGCCGCTGAACAAGTTGCGGTTGCCGGTGGCGCTGTCGAAGTAGGCCAGGGTGAAGGTGCCGCCGGCCTCGCGGCGCGTGCGCAGCATCATCTTGTCGCCCCCGGCCGCGTCGTGGAAGGACCACACCGTTCCCCAGTTCGTCAGGCTGTCGGCCGGCAGCAGCCAGGCGCTCACCGCGAACTGGTCGGATTCGGCGGCCTTCGAGGACAGGCCGTCGACGGCCACCTGGTCGTCCTGGCCGTCGAAGGACAGGCCCATGTTGCGCCGCCCCGGCACGCCCGACTGCGGGCAGGCGCCGGGCGCCGCGGCGCAGGCGCCGCGCAGGGAAGCCGGCCGCGTCCAGGAAGGACCGCTGGCCGGGGATCTCGTCGAAATGCAGGTCGGCGAGCACCTGGCTGCCCCCCACGACCTGCGCCACCTGCTGGGCCGTCAGGGCCGAACCGAAGATGCGCAGGTCGGAGACGCGGCCGATGAAGGGCATCGAGCTGTTCTCCAGGCGGTAGCGCACCGTGGCGGTGTCGGGGTAGATGAACAGCCATTCCGGCGAGCAGTCGGGCTTGTCGGGCCGGCTGCTCCAGGTGGCGGTCGCCGTGCGCGAGGGCTCATGGCTGCTGACCGTCAGGCTGCCCATCAGGCGGTCGCCGCGGTTCGTGTCGCAGCCCTTGCGCTGGTCGTCGTCGTCCTCGCAGAGGAACACGGAGGCGCTTCCGACCACGTTCAGGGCGATGTTCGTGTCCAGCACCTTGGGGCTGTCTTCGTCGGCGCTGGCCGTGTACTCCTTGTAGACCGCCGGCCGGCTGTCGTCGCTCAGCAGGTTGTACTCGCCGTCCCCGCCGTCGCCGCTGCAGGTGAGCTTGACCTCCTCGATGGTCAGCTTGCTCTTGTCGGTCGAGCGGCCGATGAAGAAGCTGGGCACCGGGTCGTGCTTGGGGGCGGGCGACATCGGCCGCGAGACGTCCTTGATGCCGTTGAGGTAGAAGGTGGCCATCCCGGCGGCGCGGTCGTAGGTCACGGCGACATGGTTGGGGCCGTAGGGGCGCAGGCTGGCGCCGCTGCGCTGTTCCACCACGCCGCTATCGGTACCGTAGCCGAAGATGACCGACCCGCCCTGGACCTGCAGGTAGGGGTAGCCCTTGGCCATGCCGCTGTCGAAGCCCATCACCCCGCGCCGCTGGGTGTCACCCTCCGGGGCTCGCGATTCCACCCAGGCCGACAGGGTGAAGCTCTTGTCGTCCAGGCGGATGGGCGCGGGGTTGGCGCTGCCGATGGCCGACTGGCCGTCGAAGTCCTGCTGGCCCGGCCAGCGGAAGATCTGGGTGGAGTCGGCCGCCTTCCACACCGCGTCCGGCGGGGTTACGATGGCCGCTCCCACGCCCTGCCGCAGCTGGTAGCTGCCGGAGGCGGCGCCCGCGTCCACCTGGAAGTCGCTCCGGCTGCGGTGAATGCTCTGCACCGCGGTCCGCGGCGGCAGCTGGAAGGACCGCCGCTCGTCCGGCTGGGTCGTCAACCCGGGCGGGAAGTCGACGACATGGACCCCGTAGGCCGTGCGGCTGAGCAACAGGTTCTCGAGCCGGCCTTCGTAGCTCAGGCGCTGGCCGGGACGCGCGGCCCCATCCTCCAGGTTGATACCGCCCTCGATCAGGGCCTTGACGTTGCCGCTGCCGGAACCATCGCTCCAGTCCTGGATGAGCAGCTCGTCGATGAGCCCTAGGAAGGGCCGCTGCGTGGTCGTGACCTTCGGGTCCGCCGTGGGGGCCAGGCTGGCGCCGATGACCAGGTCACCGCCGGTTCCCGGACGGGTCAGGTGCTGGCCTTCGACCTGGCCCTCCAGGACGATCTGGCCGTTGACGGTGACGTAGGTGTTGAAGGCCGCGTCCGCCGGGTTGGGGTCGAACATCTCCACGATCAGGTGGTTCCAGGCGCCGGGAAGCAGGCCATTGGCCTCCCCCAGGTCCGGTAGCCGTCGCTCACCGTCAGCACCACCCGCTTGTTCTCCAGGGAGATGGCGAAGCCGCCCGCGGTGTTGGCCATGGAGAGCAGGGTCTGGTCGCGGTCGAGGCGGGTGGGCCTGAGCCACAGAGCCACGGTGAAGTTGCGCGCGAGGGCAGTCACGGCGGCCGGCCGGGCCACGCGCAGGTACTCGCCGACGCCGTCGAAGGAGGCGGCGTTGCCGAAGCGGCCCTGGTGGCCCGATGCCGGGCAGTTGGCCGGCCCGGCCGGGGCGTCGACCGGGAGGCAGACCGCCGTCTCGCCACGGGCCCGCTCGGCGAAGGCCATCGCGCCCGCCGCCTCGTCCAGGGGTAGGTAGAAGACGGGCGCCGTCGGTTCGCGGAGGGCGGTCTCGTAGACCAGGGCGGTGGCATCGCTCTTGGCCGCGGGGCTGAAGCCGAGGCTGCGCTCGCGCCCGTCGGGGATGCCGTCGCCGTCGCCATCCGGCTCCGACGGATTGGAACGCATCCGGGTCTCCAGCCGCCCGCTCTCGGCGGGGTCCAAACCATAGACCACCTTCCAGCCTAGAACCTCGTCGGCGTCCGTCGCGCCGTCGCCGTCCGTGTCCGGGCGGGAGGGGTCGGTGTCCCGCTGCAGCTCCTGGGGGTCCGGCAGGCCGTCGTGGTCGCTGTCGGGATCGTTGGGGTTTGTCTTGCGGCCGGCCTCCACCAGGTCGGAGAGCCCATCGCCGTCGGCATCCCAGCCGTCGTCCGCCGGGTCGGCCGCGAAGGGCAGGCCGTCGCCGTCGGCGTCCTTCAGCGGCGGCAGCTTGAGGGCGCCCTCCTGTCCCCAGGTGGGCGCCCAGGGGCCGCCGGGGCCGCTGGACGTCAGCCGCAGGAAGGCGTCCAGGGTGGAAGGGAAGAGGTCAAACTTCAGGTTGAGGTCGGTGTAACGGGTGTCCAGGCGTTCGCGCTTCCAGCAGACGGGCACCGGTACGGGCAGCACCAGGGGGATGATAGGGAGGAGCACGCATTCCTGGACCGGGATGGCATAGCCCTCGGCCAGGTAGGCCGTCACCGGCTGGTTGAGGCCCGCGGCCGGCCCCGTGCTCACCGTGCCGGCCACCGCCTTGCGCTCGATGTAGAAGCGCTTGTCGTCGGGATTCGCCGGGTTGACCGGCTGCCATTCGGCCGCATGCGCGTCCCAGCTCAGGCCGACGTGCAGCTCCTTGTCCTCCTGCGTTTCCTTGGCGGCCAGCACCTGGTAGCGGAAGGAGGCGGACTTGAGGGCCTCGACGGTGTACTGGTGCCAGTACAGGGCGCCCAGGTTGGGGGGCACGGCGATCAGGCCCAGGGTGTTGCGCAGGTCCAGCTTCACGTCCATCGGCTGGCTCGGTATCAGCCCCTTCCCGGGGTCCTTCACCGCCGTGGACAGGTCCAAGACGGTGGTGCGGTAGGGGTCGCTGACCGTCACCATGTCGGTCTGGCTGTAGATGACGTAGGCCACGCCCTTGGCCAGCCAGCCGGTGAGGCCCTTGCAGATGATGCTGCCGGCGGCCGATGCCTTCTGGGCCTTGGACAGAAAGCCGCAGGACAGGGCGATGACCGCGTCGATGAGGCCGATGACCGCGGTGATGATGGCGCCCACCGGGTGGGCGGAGGCGATCATGAACAGGGCGAGGGCCACCAGGCTGCCACCGGTGGCGTCGGCGACGATGGGGTTCATCTCCAGGCTGGCGAAGCCGATGTGGGCCTGGACGATGCGGGCGATGAGCACGCCCCAGGACACCAGCTCGGTGATGATGAGCGCCGCGACGCCGCCGGCGTTGCTGGTCTCCCTGGCCGGCTTGATGAAGCGGTAGCCGGCATAGGCCGTGTCGGCGATGGCATAGGCGGCGGTCATGCCGGCGAAGATCTGCGCCGCCGCCGGCGGCCCGTTGGTCTGGTTGATCGCGAAGCTGCCGATGCCGCCGACGATGCCCAGCACGATCGCGCCGCCCATGGCGCCCTTCCCGGCCAGCCAGCGCTTGTTGTTCCGGTTCTTGGCATAGGCGGCCAGGACGTTGGCCTTCTGCTTCAGCACCACCTCGCCCAGCTTGATGAAGAACTCCTTCTTCATCGGCGTGGGCTTGACGTTGATCTGGCGCAGCATCGGCGAGTACTTGCGGTAATGGAAGTCCAGCTGGTCACCCAGGTCGTTGCCGATGGGTTCGATCACCAGCCGGGTCAGCCCGCCGTTGCTGATGACGCTGGCGTCGTTGCGCGCCGCCTTGGCCTGGTCCTCCAGCTCCTCGTCGCTGTAGCCGGCGATCACCTCGCTGCCGCTCGCCGTCCAGGTGGGCTGCCCGGCGGATTCCACGACCCGCGACTGGCCCAGGTACACATGGCTGTACAGCAGCTGGGTCATGGCGACGCGACCCGCGGCCTCCAGGCCGGAATCCTCCGTGCTGCCGGCGGGGAAGTTCGCCTTGAGGGCCACCGTCAGGCTGTTCCAGAACTCCTGGAAGGGAAAGGGCTCCCAGTCGCCGGTGGCCTTGTCGCGCCGATAGGGCATCCAGTTGATGGCGGCGATCACCAGGGGCTGGACGCGCGCCTTGCCGCTGGGGGCGAAGTCGATCGTCACCTGGCTGCCGGCCGCGACGGCATGGTCCTTGTCGCCGGAGGCCAGGCCGCGGAAGGTCTCCTCGCGGGCGAAGAGCAGCAGCGGCGTGGGCGGCGGCGGGGCGCCCGGCGCCGCGCTGAAGGCGCCGTCCAGCAGGGCGGGCACCCGCTGGTGGAGGAGGGGCTGCAGGCGGTCGTGGCTCGGCGCCGAGTCGCGCGCCACCTGGATGTTCTGCAGGCCCAGACGGGCCATGCCCGGCGACGGGAGATCGCGGTCGTAGAGCGCCGGCATCTGGGCCACGGTGATGTCCCGCCTGCCGTCCGGGGCGCAGGGTGCCGCCTTGGTGTTCAGGCTGCAATCCAGTCCGGAGACGAAGCGGCGCTCCAGGGAGCTGGCCAGCTGCAGCAGCTCGGGGTTGAGCCCCGGCGTGGCCGTGCCGCCGGCCGCGGGCTGCTCGTAGAAGGTCGCCAGCTCCAGGCCGTGGTCCTCGCGTACGCGCAGCCCGGCCAGGGTCCAGTCATCGGTGTAGCGGTGGACGATCTGCGGCTGGTTGACCAGTCCTTCCTGGCTGCACCAGGCCTTGACGCGCGCGGCCTCCTCCACCCCCGGCATGAAGTCGCTGGGCGGGTCCGAGCACATGTCGGTGAGCACCTGCACCAGCCAGATCAGCCGCACCTCGGCGCCGACGGCGGCCTGCGTCCGCGTGTCGAAGAGCATCCGCCCTCCCAGTCCCGCCGCCCGCCCGCTCTGGGCGTCGGAGACCGGCGACAGGGGCAGGCGGGCGACGAGCCGGCCGCCGGGTTCGGTCTCCTGGACGCTGATTCCGTAGGGCGTCAGCGCCGCCTCGTCCACCTGCAGGCGCTCCGACGCCGGGCCGTTGACGACGTTCGGCAAGGGGCTGCAGGCGGCCTCCCGACCGCCCTGGCTCAGGACGAGGGCATGCCGCTGGTCGGCCAGGTCCACCACGAACTGCCCACGCAGCAGCACCGGCGAGCCCTTGGTGATGCTCCCGAGGGCCACGGGCGCCGGGCCGCGATTGCCGCAGTCGCCGCTGATCAGCTGCCCGTCGTAGGTCGCTCCGGCCGCCAGGTCCACCGTGAGGCTGGCGCCGTCGTCCTGCTGCTTCAGGCGGGCCTGTCCCAGGGTCTTGGGCGGCAGCCCAAAGCTGTGGGTGAGGGCGATGGTGTCCTTGAGCAGGGCGTCCACGGGCTGGCAGGCGGTGGCGCCGCCGGCCTCGGTGACGATCAGAGCATGGCTGCCGGCGTAGGTGGACAGGCGCCCCGCCAGGGTGCTGGTGGTCCCGACGGCCAGGCTGCCGAAGTCCTTGGCCAAGACACCCTGGGCCCGACAGCTGCCCGCCACGAGGCGCATGGTGTAGCCGCGGCCGGGGGTCCGGTCCAGCGACTGGATGTAGGCGATGGTCTGGTTCTGCTTCTCGTCGTCGATCAGCTGCACCACCGCCATCTGCTCGAAGGACTCCACGGGGAAGACCACGTCCGCCGTCCGGCGCGGCAAGGGGGCGGTGGCCCCGTCCATGCTCACCTCGAGCATGGGGATGAGGCGCATGTCACCGTAGGCGTCGCTGGGCGCTTCGCCTTCGTCGGCCCCGGCCGCTTCGCTCTGGGCGAAGGTCTCGTCCAGGCGGCGCTGCACCTGTCCGCTGGTGTCGCCGGTGGGCCAGTCCAGCACCGAGGCGACCCGGCCCAGGCGGTTGCGCGCCACCGGCGCTACCTGGAAGTCCACGAAGACCTGCTTGCCGGTTTCCAGGTGCTTCAAGGCCAGGTTGAGCGGCTGGGCATCGGTGAGCACCGCGCTCCGGGTGAGGGGCGCATGGTCGATGCTGTCGAAGAAGCCGTCGTTGTCGCTGTCCTCGTCGAAGAGATCCGGCTGGCCGTCGCCATCGGTGTCGGCGCAGACGCGGCCGGACATGCCGGGGCATTCCTCGCCGTCGGAACGGCCGTCGCGGTCGGTGTCGGATTCCAGCGGATCGCTGTACTGGCCGGCGAAGCCCCGCACCTCGACGCCGTCGCCCAGGCCGTCGCCGTCGCTGTCGGCCCGGTTCACGTCCGTCCCGATGGTCTTGTATTCCTGGCCGTCCGTCAGGCCGTCGCCGTCGGTGTCGGCCTTGTCGGCGCTGGGGCAGATGACGGCGCTGGCCGGCAGGTCCTGGCAGAGCGCGGTCTCCTCGGCGTCGGTGAGGCCGTCCCGGTCGCGATCCCCGCTGATCGGGTCGGCGGCGACCGTGTCGGCCTGCTGGGGTTCAGGGATATCACCGGCGGCCAACGCGGCGGGACCCTCTGAAGGCGACGCAGTCGGGACGTCCTGAACTGCCCCGGCAGGCGCTTCGGTCAGGCCCGGCGCAGACGGAAGCGCCGAACGCGTGGTCACCCGGGCGCTCTGCGCTTCCTGGGCCTCGACGATGGTGGCCACGGGCGACAGGACGATGGCCAGGGACATCACGATGGCTACCCGCCCGTAGGCATCCCGCCGATACAGCTGTCGGGCGAGGCCGGCGAGCAGCAGGCCGGCCAGCAGGAAGCCGCCCAGGGGCAGGACCCGGTCGCTGGCGATGGCCCGGTCCCAGCTCACGCGCAGGGCGCCGACCAGCCAGGCCCCTGGATGGGCGGCGAAGGCGGGCAGCAGTCGCGCCTGGTCATAGTCCTTGAAGTCGGTGCTGACCGTCGCGCTGCGGCGCTCACCGCCGATGCCCTCGGGCCATTCGAAGTCCACCTGCAGGCGCGCCGGCAGGCCGCGCTCGTCCACCCAGGCCTGTCCGCGGCCGATGCTGTCGGTGAACAGGCCGCCCATCTCCATCCGCAAGCCGGCCGGCAGCCTGCCCCGCTCCTTCATCTCGTTGGTCATCGCCGCTCGCAGCCGGCCCGCGAGGGCCGCGTCGTCCACGGTGAAGTTGAAGTGGTCGAAGACAGCCTGCCGATAGCCGGGGATGGACCGCGTGGTCCGTTCCACCCAGCTGCTGTCCCGCGCCACGGCCAGGAAGGCGGCGGCGTCGTCGCCGGGAGCGAAGAGCGTGGAGACGGCGCCGACGGCTTCCCAGTCGGCGCCCTTGCGGCGGGCAAAGGTCTGCCCCTTGTCGACCTTCAGCTCCAAGGCGGCGCCGCGATCGAAGCTCTCCGGCGTCCCTTCCCAGAGCCACAGCCGCAGCTGGTCCGCCGCTCCGTCGACCTCCCCTTCCAGGTACAGGGTCTTGACCTCGGGATGACGTCCGGCGTTGCCCAGCAGGGGCGCGGGGACGGTGGTCTGGGTCACGGTCGTGGCGAAGCTGTAGGCGCCGACGTCGCGGGCCTTCTGCCAGGCGGAACGCAGCTGAGATTCGGGGCCGGCGGTGACGTGGGCCGGGCCGGCCAGGGCCAGGGCGGCCAGCGGGATCAGCGCGAGGAGGCGGCGGAGGGAAGGGACGCGGCGGCGGGACGGTAGGCGGCGTGGGGCGCGCGGCATTGCCTTGGCTCCTTGAGATCTCCGGGGAGAACGAGGCAGCGCCCCCCGCAAGTCGGGCGGATCGATCTGCGGGCAGCATAGCCCGCCGGCCGATGCGCGTCAACTGATCATCTGCGGACGTTCAGAGGCCCTCAAGGCGCCACGACGCGGAACCCGATATGCGCGTCCTGGTACTCCGGCGGATCCTCGAAGTGGCGGTAGGCGGAGCGGGCCACGAAGCGGTTGCTGCCCCACCAGCCGCCCTTCTCCACCTTGGTCCGGCCCAGCCGCGGGCCGCGCGGATCGTCTACCCCGCCCGCCGGCCCGGCCTCGTAGGCCGCCAGCCAGTCCTGCACCCATTCCATGAGGTTTCCGGACATGTCGAGCGCTCCGACCCAGCTGGCACCCTCGGGGAAGCTGCCGACGGCCTGCGCGGCGCGGCTGCCCACCACGTTGCAGCGCGCGGCGTCGAAGGCCTCGCCCCAGGGGTAGGCCCGCGATTCCGGCCCGCGCGCGGCGAACTCCCATTCGGCTTCCGTGGGCAGGCGGCCACCGCGCCACCTGGCATAGGCCTCGGCTTCGTACCAGGTGACGCAGGCCCGCGGGTGGTCCTGGCCAGGCGCCGGGCAGGGCAGGGGCAGGGATCCGGCGGCTTGCCTGGCCAGCCACTTGCGCCCGGCGTCGGACCACAGGGTGAGGTCCTTGTAGCCCCCGGCTTCGACGAAGCCCTGGAAGGCGCCGACGGTCACCTCGTGGACATCGATCCAATAGCCCGTGCTCAGGTTCACCCGGTGTTGCGGCTGCTCGGCGAGCATGGCCCGGGCCACCCATTCGGGCGGGCTCAGGGCCATCAGCGCCAGCATGGCCTCCTCACCGGTGCCCATCAGGAAGGAGCCGGCGGGCACCCAGACCTGGGAGACGCCCCGGCCGTCCACGCGCGTGGTGCCAGCGGCGCGGTCGGGGGTCGGCTTCGGCGCCGGTGCGGTCGGGGTGTCGGTGGACGCCGGGGTCGCTGATGGCCGGGTTGCGGAAGCCCTTGGGCTGGCCGCAGTGACCGTGGGCGGTGGCGTGCGATCGGGCGGCGCGACGCAGCCCAGCAGCGGCAGGTAGAGGAAGCCGAAGACTGAGGCCAGCGGTCCAGCGAGGAGGGGATTCATGGAGCCGTCCTGGATTCGTGAAGGTCCGCCGGTCGGGTCGCGCGGTCGCGGCGAGAGACGACGTGGCAGGTCGCCGCCGCCAGGACCGTTTAACAGTCGGCGCGGCCCTTGGGGTTCATCCGGTCTCCGTGTGGGCTGTCACCGACCCGGCTTGCTCCGGAAGGCCTGCGCCACCAGCTGCCGCGGGTAGAAGGCGCTGACGTCGCCGCCCTCGGCGTGGCGATACAGGGCGGCGGTGTAGATGCCGCCGAGGGCGCTCTGCACCAGCACCAGGCCGATGAGGGCCAGGACGAAGACGATGACCACCGCGGCGATCAGGACCACTGACCCGCTGCCGGTGACGGCCAGGATGGCCACCGTGCCCAGCGCGATCAGCGGCAGCAGGACGAGGAAGAAGACCAGGCCCATGCCCACGCCGCCGATGACCTGCTCGCCCCAGGTCCGCCGCAGCAGCTGGGTGCTGCGCTTGACCGCATCCATCGGGCCGAGGCCTTCGGCCACGAGCACCGGCACGACCAGGTAGCTGGCCATGGTCCAGGCGGCGCCGCCGATGCGCGACACCCATTGCCCGCCGCGTCCGCCGCGGTCGGCGGCGAATCGCAGGGCCACGCCCACGGTGGCGGCGATGGCCGCGTAGCCCATGAGGTTGGACAGGTTCGCGTTGGCGATGCGGAAGCCGTCGGCGGCCGTCGGATCGCCGCCCTGCAGGCGGATCAGCGCCGCGCCCACCAGGGCGCTGTTGAAGTAGAAGACCACCAGGTACTGCACGAAGTAGAAACCGAAGAGGAAGGCATAGGCCAGCGGGCCGCGCTGGGCGTTCGGCCCGAAGATCTGCTCGCTCAGACCGCTGGCGTAGGCGGGCACCCAGAAGCTGGCGGTGACCAGCATGGCGACAATGGATGAGACGATGGGGAAGACCAGCAGCTCCTTGTCGGCGCGGAGCACGGCGGCGCTGGCCTTCACCAGCTGCCAGCTGTTGGACAGGCGTGGGAACATGACGGGCCTCCTGGCGGGGGTTGGGTGATCGGCGACCGGCGACGATGCGGTTCGGCAGCTAGGGTACGCCAAGGCGATTAGCGACACCAGCCCGAAGGGTGTGGCTGGCGTACAGTACAGTGCCGGTATTACGCCCTGCAAGGCCATAGCGTTGCGGCAAGTCGATGGGGTGAGGCCAAGAACCGTTCGGCAGCCATCAGGGTATGTAGGGGCGAAGCATTTGCCGCCAGCAACCCGGGATCCCCACCCCGGTTGTCGGCGAATGCTTCGCCCTGGCGCTCACGGCGCGCCATCGCCCTTCCACCGGCTCGGGGGTGGTGGATCCGTAATCTGGTGCTGGGGCCAGGGCGAAGCATCCGCTGTGAGGTCGTTGGGTTTCCCCCGCAGTGGTTCGGCGAATGCTTCGCCCCTACATTGCGTCGGACGGCAGGATGGCTGCCGGACGGCTCTTGGCCACACCTCAAGGCGATGTCCAACACCGCGCCTTCGCCCACGGGCTTGCGGTCGCGGGGAATCAGCGGTATCGTCGACCGATGGCCAGCGACCCTGCCGTCCTCTCGCGCCGCTCCGGTCGATGCTGATCACCCTGCTCGTGGTCGCCGCCGTCCTGGCCGTCGCCGGGCTCTGCGGGCGGCTCGCGGCGCGCCTGGGGCAGCCGCCGGTGATCGGCGAGCTGGTGGCCGGCATCGCTCTGGGACCATCGATCCTGGGTGCGGTGCTGCTGCGGCGCCACGCGGGCGGGGTGCTGCGCATCGCCGGCGCCTGCCTGCCGCGCGACGCGGACGCCGTGGCCGGCCTCTGCACGCCGTGAGCGTGCTCCTGCTGCCGGCCTTCTTCGTGCAGGTGGGGCTGCGAACCGAGCTCGGCCTGGTCTCGGGGCCAGCTACCGACGAGCTTACGACCAATCCTGCTGCCGCTCCTCTCATCTGAGGAGGCTTCGTTCGGTGGACCGGTGCCAGACTGGGACAGCCTTGACGAGGCTCTCGCGTCCTCGCCTAAGGCGGGACGACGCGGGCGCGGCACTCGCTGGTCATCCCTCCCAGCGGGGCTTGCCCAGCTACCGCATCCTGATGGGCGTGAAGCCCAGATGAGGGCACAGCATGGTCTCGCTGTAGCTGGCGACGGATGTCAAGCCGCGGCGATGAGGGCGATCAGCTCAGCGGGTTGGAGAATGGGGATGGGGCAGGCCTGGAAGTCCCTGGGGTTTCGGGTCACCAGGTGCGATGCGCCGGCGGCGATGGCGGCGGCTATCTGGACGGCATCTTCGAAGTCCGGTCCGGGGATTGCCAGGGCGCTCTGCAGGACGCTACCGTTCACCGGGGCGACTTCAAAGACACGAAGCAGATCGGCCAGGGCCGCCGCCGTGCGCGGTGCGTCGCTGTGCCGCCGCAATAGGTAATGGAGAGTCGTCACGGTGTGGGCCGCGAGCAGGCCATCAACCCTTTCCCCCTCGACTGCAGCCCACACTCGCGCAGCCAGGGGGAAGAAGGGTTGGCGGGCGGCGAGTACATCCAGCACGACGTTGGCATCCAGGAGGACCCGCATCCGCTCAGTCACGGTACTTGTCCGCCAGGTACTCTCGATGCTCATCCACACTGACGTCGGCTGGCAGGATGCCGCTGAGGCGCCGGAGGATAGGTGCGTCCGACTGAAGGTTGTCGGCGCCCGACAGGGCTTCCAGATAGTCGGAGATCAGCTTGGTGAGGGTGGTGCCATGCCGCGAGGCATAACCTTTGGCCGATTCCAGCCAGCGCTGTTCCACGCGAACGGTGAGCTTGGTCTGCATGCTGTGTCTCCGTGCCAGTACGGCTGTCTCGACCGCGATCACATGGGACTGAGTGCCGTACGGCCGACCCCATAATCATACGGCACGCGCCTGTCGCTGCCAAGCGGTCGGACCGCGACTGGCTGCGGACACTGGCAACGTTCGGCATCGTGGACTCCATCCACCAAGAGTCTGCGATGTTCACCAACTCAGGTCTACTCCGCCGCCGACCGCGTTGCCCCTTGTCGATGGCGTCGCTAGACTTCGGTCGTCTCAGCCCACGCAGTCTAGGAGACCATAGTCATGACCTATTCCCGCATCACGGTTGATCCGTCACAGATGGGCGGCGTTCCCTGCCTTAGGGGCTTGCGGATTCCTGTTGCCACGGTTGTCGCGATGGTCGCCAATGGCCTGACGAGGTCAGCGATCCTGGATGCCTACCCGGCTTTGGTCCCGGAAGATATGGGCGAGGCTTTGCGCTTCGCGGCGGAAGCGCTCCTCGAGCATGAGTTGCCGATGGTGGCCATTGCATGAGGTTCCTGGTCGACAACACGCTCGTCCCCTTGGCCTCAACGACGACAACACGATCGACTTCGAGACGTCGCGCATCCGCAGCCGGCGGCTTCCGTTGGTCGGGACAGAGTAGGGTCGCCTGCGTTCCCAGCCCGGCGTAGCCACGTCGGTAGCAGCCGTCGGCACGAGTTTTTCCACCGCTGTCGATTTCCCCCACCCCCGTTCGACGTAGCTCACAGAACCGGCACGCACGCCCCGCTGCGAGCAGTCGGGCCGCCCGGTTCGAGACAACATCCAACCTTCCCCCCCCAGAAAACAGAGCACAAGGAGATCGACGATGAGGGTCATGGTGATGGTCAAGGCGACGGCCGATTCCGAGGCGGGCATCATGCCCGGCGAGCAGCTGCTGACCGAGATGGGCGCGTTCAACGAGGAGCTGGTGAAGGCCGGCGTGATACTGGCCGGCGATGGCTTGCATCCCAGCGCCAAGGGGGCGCGGGTGCGCTTCTCCGGCGCATCGCGGACCGTGATCGACGGCCCCTTCGCCGAGACCAAGGAGCTGGTGGCCGGCTACTGGCTGTGGCAGGTGCGGTCGATGGACGAGGCCATCGAATGGGTCAAGCGCTGCCCCAACCCCATGCTGACCGATTCCGAGATCGAGATCCGCCCCGTGTTCGAGGCCGAGGACTTCGGGGCCGAGTTCACCCCCGAGCTGCGGGAGCAGGAGGATCGCCTGCGCGCGCTGATGCAGGCCGGTTCCTGACCACGCCGGTTCTTGACCCTCGGGATCTAGAACCGGGATCCCACGAGATGGACGCGGCCATGGACGCCGTTCACCGGTCCATCGATGCTGTGTGGCGGATCGAGTCCGCCAGGCTCATCGCCGGTCTCGCGCGCTTCACCGGCGACGTGGGACTGGCGGAGGACCTGGCCCAGGACGCGCTCGTGGCCGCTCTGGCCCAGTGGCCGCGGACCGGCGTGCCGGCCAAACCTGGCGCCTGGCTGACGGCCGTGGCCAAGCGTCGGGCCATCGATCAGCATCGCCGGAGCCTGAACCTGGAGCGCAAGGTGCAGGACCTGGGGCGCGCGCTCGACGCCGATGCGCTCGGCTCCGCGCCCCAGGATGCCGGTACAGATGAGCAGGAGGCCATCGGCGACGACCTCCTGCGGCTCATGTTCACCTGCTGCCATCCCCTGCTGAGTCAGGAGGCGCGGGTCGCCCTGACCCTGCGCCTCCTCGGTGGCCTGAGTACCGAGGAGATCGCCCGCGCCTTCCTCCTGCCGCTGCCCACCGTCGCCCAGCGCCTGGTGCGGGCCAAGCGGGTGCTGGCCGAGGCGCGCGTGCCCTTCTCTCTGCCGCCCGATCCGGAGCTGGCCGCCCGCCTCGGCTCCGTCCTGGAGGTGGTCTACCTCGTGTTCAACGAGGGCTACGCGGCGACCGCCGGCGAGAACCTGTTGCGCCCGGCGCTCTGCGAGGAGGCCCTGCGCCTGGGCCGCATCCTCGCCGAACTGGCCCCGGAGGAGCCCGAGGTCCACGGGCTGGTCGCCTTGATGGAACTGCAGGCCTCCAGGTCTCGGGCCAGGGTGGGTCCTTCCGGCGCGCCGGTGCTGCTCCTCGACCAGAATCGCGCCCATTGGGACCAGTTGCTGATCCGCCGCGGCCTGGCGGCCCTCGAGCACGCCGAAGCGCTGGGAGGATCCTTGGGACCCTACGCCCTGCAGGCCGCGCTCGCCGCCTGCCACGCGCGGGCCCGCCGACCCGCAGAGACCGACTGGCTGCGCATCACCGCGCTCTACGATATCCTGGCCCAGCTCCAGCCTTCACCGGTCGTCGCCTTGAACCGCGCGGTGGCCGTGGGCATGGCCTTCGGTCCGGCGGCGGGGCTGGAACTGGTGGATGCCCTGGCCGACGAGTCGTCCCTCGCACGCTACCACCTGCTGCCCGCGGTCCGCGGCGACCTGCTGGCGCGGCTCGGGCGTCACGAGGAGGCCCGGGCGGCGTTTGAGCGAGCGGCGGCGCTCACGGGGAACGCGCGGGAGCGGGAACTGTTGCTGGGACGGGCGGGGGGCTGCGGGGGGTAGCGGGGGAACCTGAAGACGGCGGAACGGCACCCCCCTCCCGACCTCCCCCCGCTGGGGGAGGAGCAGCTCCTCCCCCAGCGGGGAGGTCGGGAGGGGGGCAAGCGCCCACGATCAACCCTCGGACGCCTCGCCCCCCCGTCACCCCCCCATCCCCGTCGCCAGCCCCCCGCTCTCGTAATGGCGCAGCCCGCGGTGGAAGGCGATCAGGGCCAGGGCCAGGAAGACCAGCGCTGCCGCCGCCAGCTGCGCCAGGCCGCGGCCCGTGTAATGGCGGACGAAGTCCGCCGGCAGGGCGCCGATGAAGCCAGCCGGAATGACGGTCAGCAGGATCAGTTTGGCAGAGCCGTCGAAGATGCTCATGGGGTAGGTGGCGAAGGCCAGGATGGCGTTGATGGCCGATCCGGAGAGGGCCGAGGCCGAGCCGATCCAGAAGGTGAGGCTGGCCACCAGCACCAGGAAGCTGATGAAGACGATCATCGAGACCAGCGCGGCCGCGCCATAGCGCAGCCAGGCCGCGGCATCGGGAGGGCCGAGCAGCGCCATGCACAGCAAGCCGGTGAGGATGTCGCCCCAGCCGCTGATGCGGCTGCCGGAGGCCAGCACGTGCAGCAGCACCGGGCGGGGCAGCGACAGGTAGGGGTCCAGGCCATTCTGGCTGATGATGTCGGCCAGTGAGAGCGCGTTGCCGAAGAGCACCACCCCCAACCCAAAGCCGGTGGCGGTCATGCCGTAGAGGCCCAGCATGTCGCGCATGCCCCAGCCGTTGACCTTGGGGAAGCGCTGGAAGAAGAGCAGCCAGAAGGCCAGGAAGGCAGCGTTGTTCAACAGCATGCCCAGCACCTGGCTGATGAAGGACGCCCGGTACTCCAGGGCCGCGAGCAGGTTCGTCTTCCAGAGGGCGGCCAGGAAGGACAGCTCGACGCGGATCCGTCGCAGGGTGGTCATCATCGCTCAGCCGCCGTTCACGGCCAGGCGCTTCTGGGCGCGAGCGTAGGCTGCGCCCAGGCCGAGCGACAGGACCATCAGCCAGGCCAGCTGGCCCCCGAACAGGCGCAGGAAGAGGCCGGCATCCGGGCTGACGAAGAGCCGCGCCGGCGCCCAGATCATGTGGGCGAAAGGCAGGGCCTGCACCAGCTGCCGCCAACCGTCGGGCAGGAAATCCAGCGGCAGCAGGACGCCGCCCAGCACCAGGATCAGCTTGCTGTAGATCCATTCGAAGGCGGTCACGTCCTCCACCACGAAGGACAACAAGCCGATGAGCGCGGACATGCAGAAGTCGATCAGCCAGGCGACGATCACCGCGAGGCCCGCCAGCGGCCAGCCCCAGAGGGGCGGCGGCGGGCCGACTGCCAGCCATACCACCAGGCCGCCCAGCACAAAGGTGACCCCGCCGCGCGCCAGGGCGTCGCCCAGGGCCACCGCCGCCTGGTAGCCGAGCCAGTTGAAGGGCCGCGCCAGCTGGTAGGCCACCGAGCCGTCGCGTACCGCCCGGGCGATCTCGGTGGACACCCGCGGCTTGGAGAGCATGATGGTCTCCGCCAGCACCAGGTACCACAGGGTATCGGAAAGGCTCAGCCCCTGCACCCGGCTCTGCCCCGCCCCGGCATAGGTGGCCCTCCAGAGGTGGATGAAGACCCACATGAAGATGACGATGGCCAGAGAGCGCAGGGCGAGATCGGCGGGGAAGGCGAGGCCGTGCGCCAGCTGCGTGCGCAGGACCGCGGTGTACTTGGCCGGCCCCGCGCGCCAGAAACGCCGCGTTGCGCCCTCAGGTGGCCGGCGCATCACTGGCCTCTGGGTTCGCCGATCCACCATCGCCGCTCAGCGCCGCCTGTTCGTAGATGGTGCGGATGATCTCCTCCAGGGCGGGGTCCGAAATGGTGATGTCCTCCACCTCGCCCAGGTGACCGATGCGCTCCAGCACCTCGGCGATGTTGGTGCGCGCGGTGTCCACCTTCAGCTTGAGGCCATAGCCGCCGCCGCCGGCCTTGACCAGCTCGGTGCCCGGGATGGCCACGTCTACCGTGACCGGCTCGACGAAGCGCACCGACACGTCCTTCTCGGTCAGGTAGCGGCGCTTGAGGGCGCTCAGGCGGTCCTCGTAGACGATCTGCCCGTGGTTGATGATGATCACCCGCTTGCAGAGGGCCTCGATGTCGCCGGCGTCATGGCTGGTTAGCAGCACGCCCACGCCCTCCTCGGCGTTCATGCGCTTGATCATCTCCCGGATGCGCTGCTTGGCCACGGGGTCCAGGCCGATGGAGGGCTCGTCCAGCAGGATGAGCTTGGGCCGGTGCAGCAGGGAGGCCGCCACCTCGCAGCGCATGCGCTGGCCCAGCGAGAGCTTGCGCACGGGCGTTTCCAGCAGGTGCTCGATCTCGAAGGCCTCCGCGAGCATGGCGATGCGCCGCCGCGTCTCTGCGGGATCCAGCTCGTAGATCCGCCCGAAGAGCTGGAAGGTGTCGACGGCCGGCAGGTGCATCCACAGCTGCGAGCGCTGCCCGAAGACGGTACCGATGTGGTAGGCCAGCTGCCGCCGCTCTTTCCAGGGCACATGGCCGAGCACCCGCGCCTCGCCGCTCGTGGGGTGCAGGATGCCGGTCAGCATCTTGATGGTGGTGGACTTGCCTGCCCCATTGGGCCCGATGAAGCCCAGCAGCTCGCCCTCCTCCATGCGGAAGGAGAGGCCGCGCACGGCTTCCACCACGCCCAGCCGCGGACGCCATAAGGCGCGCAGGCTGCCGCCCAGGCCGGCGGCCTTGTGCTTCACGGTGAACTGCTTGCGTAGGTCCTGGACGTCGATGGCGGCCATGGTCGGTCTCTTGGGAGGAACCGCAGGGATGATGCGGGCGGTGGAGGGGTGGCAATGAGAACGCGGGGGAGGCGGGAGGCGATACGGGCGCGGGCCATGCTAGGATCGGGTCCATGGACCTGGACCGGGCCAGACTGCCCCGCGCCTTCTTCGCCCGCGACGCCTGCACGGTGGCCCGTGATCTTCTCGGTCGGCGGCTGCTGGCCGTCGTGGATGGCCGGCTGGCGAGCGGGCTGATCGTGGAGGCGGAGGCCTACTGCCAGGGCCCGGAACCGGACCTGGCCTGCCACGGCGCCAAGAGCGCCGGCCGGCCGACAGCGCGCACGGCACCGATGTTCGGGCCCGCCGGCCACGCCTACGTCTACTTCACCTATGGCATGCACTGGATGTTCAATGTGGTGACGGGGAACCAGGGGCAGGCCTCGGCGGTACTCATTCGTGCCCTCACGCCGGAAGGGGGCCTTGACGCCATGCGTCAGAGGCGGGGCCTCGGCGTGGCGGAGCGCGATCTCTGCCGCGGTCCGGCGCGCCTGGCCCAGGCCCTGGGCATCGACGGGGACATGAGCGGCTTGGACCTCTGCTCGGCGGAAGATTCGGAAGGTGTCGTGAGCGAAGGCGTCAGCGATGGTCCAGGCATCCGCGATGATCAGAGGAACCACTCCGCCCTGACCGCCCGGATCTGGCTGGAGGCGGGCCATCCGCCGCCCGCGGACCGCATCCGCCAGGGCCGCGCATCGGCCTGGGGAAGACGCCGGAACCCTGGCTGTCGATGCCCTGGCGCTATTGGCTGGCAGAGAATCGGTTTGTGTCGGTTAACAGGGCGTGACATACTGGCCGAAGACGATGCCACGATGAGGATGGGAGACCAACCAAGGAGCGCGGGATGATCTGGATGATTGCGGGTAGAGGTCGCGGCGCTGCCGTCGCCATCCTCGTGTTGCTGGCGATGTCCACCGGCGTTTGGTTGGGATCTCGCGCCAGGCCGGAGGTGGTGGCCGCGCCACTGGCTCCTGACCAGGCTGTTGAGGCACGCATGGCCGCCGCCCACGTCTTCCTTCCCGTCATGACGCCCATCGGACCCGGCTGCCAGCCCGATCTGGTGGTGCAGAACCTCGGTCAGGAACCCAGCAAGGCCGTGTTGTTGACCTGGCAGCCGCCGGGATTCTGCCCGCCCCAGGCGAACGGGCCACTGATGGCCGAATGCTCCGGGCCTGCTGGCGCCGGGCGCCGCCTGGACCTTCACCGGCCCGCAGGTTGCCACCGGCAGCATCAGCGGCGCGCTCTTCAGCTTCAGCGCTCGCCGCCTGACCGAGCTGGGCCTGCAGCTGCCCTTCGATGATGTGGCCGCCAACTTCATGTGCGAGCGGCTGTACTTCGGGGTCGTCGGCGACGCGCCGGATTACAGCAGCTTCCTGCAGGCCTTCCGCGGCGGATCCGACTTCGCCGGTATCCCCATGGGCCGCATCGTGGGCGGGCCTATCGGCGCCCAGTGGATCGAGCGTTGCTCCGGGGCGCAACCCGGCACCAACGCCCTGCGCCCCGCCCAGGCCTCGGCATTCAGCCCCGAAAGCGGGGGCTACCTCAGCTTCCTGCCCTGGGTGGAGCGCGACTGGACGCTCTATGTCCAGAACCTGGGCGCTGACTGCGCCGAGGCCCAGGCGTGGTTCACCGGGACGCCCGACCAGGCCAAGGCCTGTGGGGCGATGACCATCGCGCCTGGCGAATCGAAGCGCCTGCTGGCGGCCGACTGCCTTGACCAGCCCGCCGGCATGTGGGTTCGCGCCACCCAACCGGTGGCCGTGGTGGCCCGCCTGGAGAACCAGGGACCATTGGGCCGTCTACGGCGGGCAGGGGGCGGGCGGGACGATGCTGCACCTGGAACTGCTGGACCTCGCCACCCCCTTGCGGATCTTCGCCCAGAATCCGTCGACGACGGTCACGGCCACCGTCGCCCTGCGCCTGCGCGACGCGGCCGGCGAGCATCTGTTGTTCAATGCGGCCGTCGTGCCTCCGCGGCATACCGCCGAGCTGCGGGTGGCCCCCGCCGATTTGGGTGCCGCGGCCGGAAAGCCGCTCAGCCTGCTGCTGGAATCCGCCAGCCAGGGGACTGATCCACCGGCGCCCGTCATCGCCGTGGCGATGCCCGAATCCGCGAGCCACCCTGGCGCGATCGGTCGGGCTCTGAGCCTGGAGGCCGGCGAGAGCCAAATCCGGGGCGGCCTTGGTGGGCTTCCCGGCCATCGACCGTGACGAGACCAGTGTCACCGGCGCCTCCCGGGCCAGCCGCCTCCTGGTGCACAACAGCGTCGATGTGCCTGGGTTCACCGACTTCGGCATCTATGTCTACGACCAGAACGGATTCATGGACGTCATCTGCGATAAGCTGAACCAGCGCCAGACGGCGGCCATCGACCTGCAGGCCTTCGGCTTCATGAACGCTGGTTTCAGGGGCTCGGCCTTGGTCAGCGCCACCTTCTGGGAGCATGATGTCTTCGATCCGCAAGGCAACTTCCTGCGCAATGTGGTGGCCTTGCAAGGGTCGGTCCACGAGCCAGGCCCCATATTCAGCGATCTCGACGTCCGCCAGGGGCTGCTCGGCGGCGGCGCTGAGGCGGGTTTCGCGGCCTCCCCCGTCCTGCCGGCTTGCCCACCGGCCATCGGCCCCGGACAGACGCCCGGGCGACCTGTGCCCACACCCACATCCATGGCGACTCCGGGGCCTAGTCGCACCCCGGGCCAGCGGCCGCAGGAGGACAGTCCCGACGGCCGCTCGGCCTACCTTCCCACGCTCAACGTGGACGAGTGGGGCAACGGCAGCTGCATCGCTACGGTCCACCTCATCAACCTGGGAGTCGATCCCAGCAAGGCGGTCCTGGTGACCTGGGGCGAACCGGGCTTTTGTCCACCCGAATCCGCCGGCCCCCTCAAGGTGGAATGCTCCGGACTGGTCCGCCCCGGTGCGGCCTGGTCCTTCAGCGGGCCGATGCTGCCCACCGGAAGCCAGGGGGGCATGGTGTTCAGCTTCACCGCCCGCCAGCTCTCGGAGCTGGGCTTGGCCGAGCAGCTGGGCTTCGACGACGTCGCGGCCGACTTCATGTGCGAGACCCTCTTCTTTGGCGTGGTGGGGGACGGGGACGACTATCGCCGCTTCAAGGCGGCCTTCGACGGCGGGACCACCTTTGCCGGCATTCCCTTGTGGAAGGTTAAGGGCGGCACGCTTTCGGTCACGGTCCAGCGCCACTGCGCCTTTGGTCCGCGAGCACAGCATCTGGACCTGCGCGCTAGCTACGCGGCCATCCCCGGCTGGATGCCGCCGACCGGCAGGGACGCCTCGGGGGTCTTCCAGACCGTCTTGACGGGTCTGCCGGGCGGGCCGGCATCCCCCGGCGGCCGGTCGGTGACGGAGATCAGCGTACAGAACACGGGCCTGGACTGTGCGCAGGTGGACGTCTGGCTGGCGACTTCGGTCGCCTGGTCACCGGGCAAAGAAGGCCCGCCGGCAGGCACGGCCTGCCAGCCGCTCAGGGTCTGCCGGCAGGGCCTGACCATTGCGCCGGGCGAAGCGCGGCGGATCAGCCTGGGCGATTGCACGGTCGCCGGGGAAACGGTGGCGGTCATCCTGCGTGGCAGCCAGCCGCTGGCGGCAGTGGCGGATGTCTCGGACGGCGAGAGCCTGGCCACGGTGCCGGGCCTGCCGTTGGCGCAGCGCCAATGGGCGATGCCCCTGCCCGCGGTCGCGGCCGGCGGGCGGCGCATCCTCAGCCTGGTCAACCCCGATGCCGGCGCCCCGCTGCGGGCCGAGCTCAGCCAGCGGCCGGCCAACGCGTCGGCGACGCTACGCCGGACGGTGTGGGTCTGCCCCTCCGGCCAGTTGCTTCTGGATCTGGACGATGCGCGCCTCGGACTCGCGGCCGACCAAGGCAGTCTGCTGCGGGTCGCCACCCAGGACGACGATGGCCGGCCCACCAACCGGGGTCTGGTGGCGGGCCTGAGCATCCAAACGGTCGCCGATGCCGCCCCGGCCATGGCGCTGTCGCCCTGGGGCGACGACGACCGGTCGCTGGGGGCGTCGGTCCTGGCCTTGCCGATCGGCCAGCGCTTCGCCGCGGACCCGCTGGCCGCGGCCGCCAAGGTCCATGTCGCCAACATCGTCCGCCAGCCTGGTTTCACCGATGTCGCGCTCTACGTCTATGACGCCAATGGGCTGGTCGACCATCTCTGCGAGCGCCTGGAGGCGACCACGGTGCACCCCATCGACCTGTCCCGTCTGGGTTTCCTGACGCCCGGTTTCAGCGGTCATCTGCTGGTCAGCGCCGGCCACTGGGAGCATCCCGCCGGATCAGGGTCGAATCGCATCGGCCTGCAGGCCTGGGCCACCCTGGCCGAAGGACCGGATCAGTCGCCGGCCTTGCTGGAGGCCTGGTCGGCGGTGACCGCGCTGGGCCCGGATGCCTACCGCGCCTTGGAGGGTGTCGCCGCGCAGGGCCTGCCACCCTGTCCCGGCTCGTCGGCGCCCACCCCCAGCCCGGGGACGCCACCCAAAGCGACCGATGGCCGGAAGGCCTTCCTGCCAGCCCTCCGGTCGGGAGACTGACGGTATCCGGCCAGGAAAGACAGCAAGATGAGAACAGGCCCGGTCGCGTACAGCGACCGGGCCTGTCTCCACCTGGCGGAGGGGGTGGGATTCGAACCCACGAGGAGTTTGACCCCCTACGCGATTTCGAGGCGCGCGCACTAGACCAGGCTATGCGACCCCTCCAGGAAGACGCGCGATTATAGCGGCGTTGCGCGCGGCGGCGCAACCGGGGCTCGGGAGATCCCAGGCTCCCGCCCTTTCTCCGCGCACCGACCCACGCGGACGGCGCTCGTTTCCGCCGCGGATGACCATCCATCCCCTGGTTTTCTTCACCGGAAGCGCCAAGGATGCGACCCAATTAGGGATCGGTGTTACCACGTAACACCGATCCATGTTACGTGGTAACATCAATCCATGTTACCTAGTAACACCGATCCCTAATTGATTGCATTAGGCCTGAGACCGATGATGCTTCTCGGGCGCAGCGGCCCAGCAACTCAGGCGGAATCAGCGTGCGCGCGCCTGGGACCAGGCCACGCGATCAGGCCCGGTGGCGGTCCATTGGCGCCATTCAGGTTCCCCACCACGCCGGGATGCCGGACGGGGGCGAACGACGACCGCGACCCCTCAGCCCGTCAGCACCCGCAGGGCTTCCGGCCGCCAGCTCAGACGGACCACCGTGCCCGCCGCCAGGCGCGGATCGGTCCGGTCGGCGTCCCTGGGCACGCGCACCACCCAGGTGGGCCTCGGGTGATCGCGGCGGCCGCGTCGGGCGAGGGATAACCCGTCAGGCGCACCACGCAGCGCAGGTCGGTCCCGATGTACACCACGTCTTCGATCGTTCCGAACAGGCCGTCCGCGGTATGCGGGTCGTCGTCGTAACCCAGGTCGGCCAGGCAGAGGTCTAACTGCTCCGGCCGCAGCGTCAGGGTGACCCGGTCCCCGGTCGCGGCTCCGGCAGCTGCGGCCGGATCGAGCCGCAGGCTGATGCCGCCGTCCAGCGCCTCCACCATCGCGTGGTCCTCGGCGACCGACGTCACCACCGCCTCGAGGAAGTTGCTCTCGCCGATGAAGTCGGCCACGAAGCGGCTGGCCGGCCGCTCGTAGATCTCGCGCGGCGTTCCCAGCTGCTCCACGACGCCGGCGCGCATCACCGCCACGCGGTCCGACATCGTCAGCGCTTCTTCCTGGTCGTGGGTGATGTAGACGAAGGTCATGCCCAGGCGCGCCTGCAGGCGCTTGAGCTCCAGCTGCATCGCCTTGCGCAGCTTCAGGTCCAGGGCCCCCAAGGGTTCGTCCAGCAGCAGCACCGCCGGTCGGCCGATGATGGCCCGTGCCAGGGCCACCCGTTGCTGCTGGCCGCCGGAGAGCTGCGCCGGCAGCCGATCCTCCATGTCCTCCAGGCGCACCATGGCCAGGGCCTCCGCCACGCGGTCGGCGATGGCGGCCTCGGCCAGCCCCTGCATCGCCAGCGAGAAGCCCACGTTGGCGGCCACGTCCAGGTGGGGGAAGAGGGCGTAGCTCTGGAAGACCAGGTTGACCGGGCGGCGGTTGGGCGGCACGCCGCGCATCGGCTGTCCGGCGATGGCGATATCGCCCGCGGTCGGCTCCTCGAAGCCCGCGATCATCCGCAGCAGGGTGGTCTTGCCGCAGCCGCTGGGGCCCAGGAAGGTGAAGAACTCGCCCGGGCGTAGGTCCAGATCCAGGCTCGCCACCGCGACCAGCGGATCGCGGCCGCGGGCGCCGGGGAAGACCTTGCGGACGCCGCGCAGGCGGATGGCAGGCTTGGACATGGCTCAGGCCCCTTCGCTTCGTGTTTCGCCGTTGCGGCGCAGGAGTTCGGTCGCCGCCACCAGCAGCAGCGAGGCGACGATGATCACCGCAGCAGCCGCCACCACCATCGGTAGCTTGTAGGCCGAGCGCAGTTGGCTGTAAAGGTAGGTGGGCAGGGTCTGGCGGGTGCCGGCCAAAAGGAAGGCCGTGCCGAACTCGTCGAAGGAGCTGGAGAAGGCGGTCAGGAAGGCGGCTAGGATGGCCGGACGGGCCAGGGGCAGGGTCACCCGCCGCTGGGCGCCCCAGTAGGAGCAGCCCAAGTCCATCGCCGCCTCCTCCAGGCGCCGGGGGATGCCCACCAAGCGCGCGGCGACGATGAGGATGACCATCGGCAGGGCGATGACCACATGGCTGATGCCCACGGTCCACAGGGAGAAGGGCTTGAGCCGCGCACTCTCCAGGCCGGGCGCCGCGGCCGCCAGCAAGCTGTTGACCTGGGTGGCGCCGGCGAGAAGGGCAACGGCCAGGACGATGGAGGGCACCACCAAGGGCAGGGTTGCCACGGTCAGCAGCAGGCGCCGCCCGGGGAAGCGGAAACGCAATACCGCGACCGCGGCCAGGCTGCCCAACACCGTGGCCGCGAGGCTGGACCCCAGGGCCACCGCCAGGCTGTTGGCCAGCGCCTGGCGCAGGCCGGGGCTTTGCCAGGCCTGGGCGTACCAGTCCAGGGTCCAGCCCTTGATCGGGAAGGCCATCGTGCGCGAGGCGTTGAAGGAGAAGAGCACCAGCAGGGCGAGCGGCAGGTACAGCAGGAGAGTGAAGGCCGTGAAGTACAGCGCCGCGGCGTCAGGGCGCCAGCGGCGCGGGGCGGCGGCCGCCAGCGCTCGCGAGGGGGTAGGCCCACCGATCGCGGCCACTCTCAGCCCTCGCCCAGATCCAGCCGGCCTAGCCTGGCCAGCAGCAGCATCACCGGTACGGCCACCAGGAGCATCATCAGGCTCATCGCCGCACCCAGGGGCCAGTTCATCGCCTTCTGGAACTGGCTCTGCACCAGGTTGCCGAAGAGCTGTCCGCGCGGCCCGCCGACCAGCAGCGGCGTGACGTACTCGCCCAAGGTGGGGATGAAGACCAGGCAGAAGGCGGCGCTGACGCCGGGCAGGCTCAGGGGCAACGTCACGTGGCGGAAGGCCTGCCAGGGCCTGGCGCCCAGGTCCGCGGCGGCTTCCAGCAGGCTGCGGTCGATGCGCTCCAGGGCGGCGAAGATCGGCAGGGCGGCGAAGGGGATCCACACGTAGACCAGCACGGCCACCACCGCGCTCATGCTGTAGAGCAGCCAGGGCGCCGGCTCGCGCAACAGGCCCAGGGTCAGCAGGACCTGGTTCAATGCGCCGCCGGTGCCCAGCATCAGCTTCCAGGCGAAGACGCGCAGGAGGTAGCTGACCCAGCCCGGGGCCATGAGGATCAGCAGCAGCAAGGCCCGCCGCTGTCCGCCGCGGAAGGCCAGGAACCAGGCCAAGGGATAGGCAAAGAGCACCGACAGGCCGGCGACCACGGCACTGACGAGGCTGGTCTGGCCCAGCTCGCGCAGGTAGCGCGGGCTGCCCAGGAGCGCGCGGTACTGCGCCAGTCCCAGGCCCGCGCCGCCCTCGCCGCCCTGCAAGGAGGTCAGCAGCATGCCGGCCATGGGCATCAGGAAGAAGGCCGTCAGCCACAGGGCCGGCGGCAGGGCCAACCACATAACCGTGCGGGCGCTCTTCATGGCTTCATCGTCGCCAGCTCTGCCTCACGCCTGCCCGATCCTTGGCTCCGGTCCGCTACTGGTCGGCCTTGACGTCGTCCCAGGCGGCCACCATGGCGTCGCGCTGGGCCTCGGTCAGGGGAGCGTAGAAGATGCTGTCGTCGATCACCTTGGGGTCGTCCAATTCCAGCCGGGCCACCGTCTCGGCGTCCGCCAGGGGCAGGGCGTCGAAGTTGGCGGCGCCGAAGCCGAACTCGTCGATGAAGGCGGCCATGGCCTTGGGGGCGATCATGGCGTCGATGTAGGCATGGGCCAGGTCCACATCCTTGGCCTTGGCGCTGATGCCATAGCCGCAGACCCAGCTCAGCCGGCCCTCCTTGGGCTTGGCGTAGGCCACCGGCAACCCCTCCTGCACCAGCAGGGTGTAGGCGTCGGGCCAGGCGTTGCCGCCCACCCACACGTCGCCGGAGGAGATCTGCTGGGCCAGCTCGGTGCCGTCGCCCCAGAAGGCCAGGATGTTGGGCTGCAGCGCGGCCATCTTGGCCTTGATCTGCGCGTTCTGCTCCGGCGTGGTGTTCCAGGGATCCTTGAAGCCCAGGGCCAGGGCGGCGGCGGCATGGTTGTAGTCGGGCATATCGCTCATGGACAGCTTGCCCTTGTAGGCCGGGTTCCACAGGTCCGCCCAGCTCGTCGGCACCTGGGCCACCTTGTCCGTGCGCACGAGGATGCTGTCGAAGCCCCAGTCCCAGGGCACGAAGTACTGCTTGCCGTCAAAACGACCCAGGTCGGCCATCTTGGCGTTGATGCCCTTCCAGTTCGCTGAGCTTGGCTGTGTCCACCGGCTGCACCAGCCCGGCATCCACCCACATGCGGTAGTAGTTGGAGCAGGGATGGACCAGGTCGGCCTCCAGACCGCTCTTCATCTTGGTCAGGCCGTCCACGTCCTGCTCCATGACGGCATGCTGCAGCTGGACCTCCGGATGGGCGGCCGTGAAGTCGGCGAAGTAATCCGGGTTCTCGTAGCCGGACCAGTCCAGTACAGTCAAGCTGCCGGCATCAGGACGGTTGATCACCGGAGCGGCGGCGTCAGGCACGGACGCTGTGTCTGCCGCCTCATCGGGCGTGGCGTCGTCGGGCAGGGCGCTGCCCTGGGGCGCGGCGCCGCGGCAGGCGCCGAGGGACACGAGGATCAGGGCGGCGAAGATCGGCTTTCGAGTCAGGATGGACATCCGCATGGCGGGGCGCCTCCTCGCGCCAGGTTCCGGGAGCCGGGAGGGAGGTTGCGCGGCCGCTCTTGGGGTGGACGCCTTGCGCGCGGGCCGCGGGCGGGTATTGTGCGGGCAACGGGGGGAGATGCAAGTTGGGGTGTGGCGGCGATGGCCCTGCAAGTGGCGGGAGGACAATCACGTCAGAGCGACATGCACCATGGATCGACATGCCCAGAGGAGATGCCGACATGATCGCGACCCGCGCCGCCCGGCTTGCCACGCTTGCCCTCTGCGCCATCTTCCTCGCCGGCCGCCCGGTGTCGGCGTCGGCTCAGGAGCCTTCTCTGCTCAAGCGGCTCTACGGCTTCGATCCGGCGGATCCACCTGCCGATGCGGCGCAGTTCGGACCCATCGCCGCCGCGCCCGACGGCTCGGTGGTCAACCTGGTGTCGGCGGATACCGCGGGGCCGAGTCGGCTCCGCCGCTTCGCCGCTGACGGCGGGCTGCTGTCGGCCTGGGCGGGGACCGGGCAGCATGAGGGGCGCCTTGAGCGGCCGCAGGATGTCGCGGTGACGACGGCGGGTGATGTCTGGGTGCTGGACCTGCACCGGCTGCACCGGTTTGCCGCCGATGGGACCTTGCTGGACACCTTGCCCTGGCCGCCAGGCCCGCATGCCACTGACGGCACGCGCTTGGCCGACGGCGCCAGTGGTCGGCTGGCCGCCGGGCCGAACGGCGGCTTGGCAGCATTGGAGCGCGATGGGCACATCTGGCTCCTGGACGGCGAAGGCGTGGTCAAGGGAAGCTGGGTCAGCGCAGAGGACCGCAACACCCTCACCCTCGGCCCCACCGACCTGACTGTACTGCCGGATGGTTCCATTGTTGTCGCCCATCTTGGCACCTACTGGCTGCGCAATGCCCATGGACAGTCTCAGCTGCGGCGCTTCGCACCCGATGGACGACTCCTGGCCCTCAGACGGTTCGGCCCGTTGGGCGACGAACCCTATCGCTTCTTGTACCGTTTGACTGCCGGACCGGATGGTAGCGTGCTCAATTTGGAGAATGGCTGGTTGCAGCGAAGGGACGGAGAAGGTCGGTTGCTGACCGAGTGGTCCGTGGCCAACTTGGGCGAGGGAGACGACATTGCGGCAGCCCCCGACGGAACGGTCTTTGTGCGGCGCGCTAGGACCTTGCTGCACCTTGATGCGGATGGGCGCCACCTTGCCGCCTGGGGTGAACCGGGTGGCGTGGGGGTTGAAAGGCAGATCGATACGCCGGACGCCGTGGGATCAACACCTGCTCCGGATGGTCGGCTCTTTACGTTTCGCAGCTATCAATGGATGACTAGCCTTCGCTGGCTGACTCCCTTGGGGCACCCCACGGGGCCTTCCAGGGTGTGGCCGATTGGCCAGGATTCGGAACCCTTCGGCCTTTGCCCAGTCGGAAGTGGTGTGCCTTGCCAGAATCGCATGGTCGTCAACTCGGACGGCACCCAGTGGGCCACGGATGGTGCTCGTGGGCGAATACTCCACTTGGCTGCTGACGGATCGGTGATCTCCGCCGAAACTCCCCTAAATGCTGAGGGCCAGCCGGTGGCGTTTTCTAGTCCGGCAGTCGCGCCACGGGTTTTTGGCGGTACCCCTGAAGATGGCATGCTGCTCGCGCGCTTCGACGGAGGTCTGCTGTATCGCTACGGCCCGGATCTGAAGCTGCTCGGGACGCTTGTGCCCCAACACACCGATGCCTTCTTCCTGGCTGCTGTTCCGCTGGTTGACAGAGGAACGGCAGCACTCGAATGGTGGACCATCGGTGACGGAGGGCTGGCGATGGCCCTCGATGTGAGCGATGCCAGTGGCGCGGTCGTCGCGAGCGTTGCGGTGCCGCTTTCGACACTGGGGTTGGCCCAGGCCCCAGACCAGAGCCTGTGGTTGTTTCCCAGTGGCCCGGATGGTATCGCACGGTTCAGCGCTCAGGGCCTTGTCCTTCCACCAGTCCGCGTCGAGGTTGACGCCTCCCTACGGCCCAGGTCCACCCATGGCGTTATCAGCGGGGGTGCCTTCGGACCGGACGGCCACCTGTACACCGGCACCGAGGTCTACGGCTTCGACGACCTGGATGCCTGGCGCGTCCGCCGCTTCGCCAACCCCTGGTTCTCCGAGGGACCGACGTCCGTGGCGGCCTGGTCGGCCCTGGACTGCCGCGCCGGCTGCCGCGATCCCCTGGCGGCCGCCGATGCCCCGGGCGCTTCGCTGATCGCCGAGCGCGTCGTTACCGTGTCCGAAGGCCGGCTACTCCTGGTCCACGCCCGCGGCGACCTGCGCCTGTGGGTGGACGAGCGCCTGGTCGTGGACCAGCGCGACCGAGAAGGCGCCGCCATCGACCGGACCATCGTCCTCACCGCCGGCCGGCACCGCTTGGAGTTGGCGCTATCAGCCACCGATGACCGCGCCGAACTGGCTGTTGCATTGCCGGTAGGCGCGTTGGCCCATCGGGCCTATCTGCCGTCCCTGGGCCGCTGAACATCCCGCACGCCCTCATTCCACCCGGTACACCGCCAGCCCCGCCGACCCTCCGGCTACGTACAGCAGCCCCTCGGCGGCGGCGATGTCCGCGGCCGGCTGGTCCAGGGGCAGGAAGCGCCAGAGCCGGGGTTGGCGCGGGTCCTTGAGGCTGTACACCCGCACACCCGTCTGGCCATGCTGCTGCCGGTCGCGGCGGTCGAACCAGCCTTCTTCCAGGACGTAGAGCCGCCAGGTGGACCAGTCGAACGCCAGACCTCGCGGAATGCCGTCGATGTCGAGACGCGCGAGGATCCGCGGCACGCGATGGCCGTCAAGGTCGGCAACGTCGATCAGCTGCAGGCCGCGTCGCCCGTCCTCGTCGACCAGCTGGTAGACCAGCCGCCCGACCATGACCATGGCGACCGTGTTCCCGATGTCGGACAACTGCCCGGCGGATCGCGGCTTCTGGCGGTAGCCGGTGTGGTAGAGGACCAGGCTGGTCGGCCGGCTGGCCGGAACGGGTTCGCGGAAGGCCGCGGCCAGCAGCCCGTCATCCTGGGTCAGGGCCTGGGCTCGGCCGGCCCGAGGCAGGACGAACAGCTCCTTGGCCGCCTCTGGGTTCTCCAGGTCTACGGTGCGCAGGCCGTCGCAGCCCAGCGTTGCCGTCCATGCCTCCACCGCCAGGACATCGCAGTCCGGGGCCGCCACCAGCTTGCGCGGCTGCGGCGGGTTCACCGCCTCCACCACCGTCAAGGCATTGAAGTACAGCAGGTAGGCGTAGTCCAAACGGGGGTCCGCCGCCAGGCGCACCTGGCGCGGATCCAGACTGGGAGCGTCCAGGGTCATGCTGCCGGCGCGCTCCAGGCGTCCGGTCGCCGTGTTGGTGTGCAGCACCGAGAGGCGCGGCGGTCCGTCCTCCACCAGGTACAGTTGCCGCGGTCCCGGGGCCAGGCGGACGATGGTTCCGGGCACATGGTCGATGGGCTCCTGCTTGGCGGCCTCGCCCAGCCGGTCCACCCAGGGCAGGTAGATCGGGCGCGGTGCGGCGGTGGGGGTGCTTGGGAGCGCGGTCGGCGGCGTGGGCGGCGCAAGGGTATGCGTGGGCGAAGGGCTGTCGGTGGCAGGCGGCGCGGTCATCGTCGCGGCCGGCGGAGTGCCGGGCTCCGTTGTGGCGGGCTCCGGGGTTGCGGATTCCTGCGCCGGGGACTGCAACCGGGCGCGCATCGAGGACGTAGACCGCGCCTCAAGACCAGCGGACGGCATCGACGTAGGATCGACCGCGGCCGTGGCCGTCCTGCCGACCCATGCGGCGCAGAAGAGCGTCAGAACGGTCGCGCTGCGGATGTTGGGGCGCATGGTATTGCCTCCGAGACTGGGGCCGCCCGAATGGGAGGGAAGCGGAAGCCGCCATGGACCGCCGCCGGCCGGCGCTCAGTGTGCCAGGGTCGGCGCCGCGTCGTCAACCTCGACGCTTCCGGCGGGGTCGGACAACCTCCCGCCTGAGGGTTCGTCCCCTGGTCTAGATCCACCCCCAAACGCCGCCCAAGCTCCGGCGGATTGACCCAGCCAGCGGACGGCTTATGATCTGCGGCGCCCGCGCCGTCGACCACGGCCGTTCCCCAAGTCGCCACTGAAAGGATCCGCAAGGACCAGCCATGAACCTGTTCGCGCATTCCCTCAGTCTGATGGCCAGCCTCAACCTCGCCGCCGTGCCCGCGGCCGCCAACGGCGACCTCTTCAGCGCCGCCGGTCTGGTGGCCCTCGTGACCCTGGCTGTGCTGGAGATCGTGCTGGGCATCGACAACGTGATCTTCATCGCCATCCTGGCCGGGCGCCTGCCCAAGGAACAGCAGCACCGGGCGCGGCAGCTGGGCATCGGCATCGCCGTGCTCACCCGCATCCTCCTGCTCCTGTCCATCACCTGGGTGATGCGCCTCACCGATCCGCTGGTCACGCTGGTGGGCAAGGGCCTTTCGGGCCGCGACCTCATCCTGCTGGTAGGCGGCCTGTTCCTCATCGCCAAGAGCACCCACGAGATCCACAACAAGCTGGAGGGTCTGGAAGGCAGTCACGGTCCGGTCAAGGCGGCCGCCAGCCTGATGAGCGTGGTCGTGCAGATCGGCCTGGTCGACATCATCTTCTCCCTGGACTCGGTCATCACCGCCGTGGGCATCTCGGGGGATATCGTGGTCATGGTCATCGCCATCCTCGCGGCGGCGGCGGTCATGCTCCTGGCCGCCGGGGCGATCGGCGACTTCGTCGAGAAGCATCCCACGATGAAGATCCTGGCCCTGAGCTTCCTCATCCTGATCGGTTTCGTGCTGGTCGTCGAGGGCTGGAACCCGGCCGCCGCGCATGAGCTGAAGATCAAGAACTACGCCTACTTCGCCATGGCCTTCAGCGTGGGCGTGGAGTTCCTCAACCTGCGCGTCCGGCGCAGCACGCCTCAGCAGCCCGTGCACCTGCACGAGCCGCATATGAGCGACCTGGAGAGCTGAGACCGCCGTGAGCCGCGGCTGGCGGACGAAAAGGAGGGCGCCCCCCAGCGGGGCGCCCTCCTTTTGCCTGTGGATTAGATCTCTGTTGTGAACTTAACCGGCCGACCGCGGCCGCGGCGTGACGCGGCCCGTAGCCCTGAGTCCGGCTAGCGGCGCAGAAGGTGCATCTGCGGCATGTAGGGGAAGAACACCTCGATCTTGCGCCAGCAGGACTGCACCACGTAATCATCGCGGTTGTTGATGGGATGCGGGTCCAGCACCATGATGGGCGTGGGGTGCAGCCTTCCCAGTTGCGGTGGGTGATGGGGTTGGGCTTGAAGCAGATCGTCTTGTCCGCGCCGCCTTCGCGGGTGATGGTGAAGTTCTTGGGATCGACCAGGCTGCGGCCCTTGTCGTCCACCCCGAAGTACCAGCGCAGCGAGCTGACCGCATCGTCCGGGTCCTCCGCCTTGTCGTGCAGGGCGTAGCAGACCTCGGTGTTGAGGCCCACCGTCTTGCCGTCGACCTTGGCGCGCAGGATGCGCGGCGGCAGGTTGTCGATGTCCTCCACGTTCATCCAGGTGACCGTGATGCTGGTGCGGGCGCGCAGGCCGCCGGTGTCGACCACACTCAACTCCACCAGCTGCGAGCCAATGTGAGCGATGGGCTGGGGGATGAAGGTGAACTTCTTCTTGGTCACCTGGTCGCGGTCGGAGATGGCGTGTAGCAGCGGCGGGTTGTCGATGAACCATTCCAGCGGCTCTTCGCCGTCCTCGTCGTCGTCGCCGATGCCCACCAGGTCCACGGTCACTGTTTCACCCTGGCGCGCCAGGTACTCGCGGCGCAGCTTGTCGTAGCGGATGAAGGGGGCCTGGTTGGGGCGGCTGTCCCAGATCAGGCGCACGAACTGGCTCGTCTTGCAGCCTTCCATGTCGGCCACCGTCACGGTGAGCAGGGCGCGGTAGGCTTCGGTCGTGTCCTTGATCAGGTTGCAGGTCAAGACCGGCCCGGCCATGACGCAGGTGATCTCGCCCTGGTTCTGGGCCTGCACCTCTACCGCCCAGGTCAACTCCTGCGGCTGGTTCTCGACGTCCTTGCCGTTGGCGAAGAGGTTGAGGATGACCGGTTCCTTCCAGCGCACGGCCGGCGGGTCGGAGATGGCCGGCTGGATCTTGGGGCAGTCGTTGATGGGCTTGACCACCACCGTCATGGTAAAGGGGATGGACTTGACGCCGTCATCGGCCTCCAGCTGCACCTGGGTGGTGCCGAACCAGTTGGCCGTGGGGGTGATGCTGATGGTGCTGGTGGGCACGAAGCGCACGCCGGCATTGCGATCGCCCGAATCCATGAGGCGGAAGACCATGCGGTCGCCGGGGCAGTCCGCATCGGTCACCACCGTGCGCAGGTCCACGCTCTTGGTCGTGTCCTCGTCCAGCTCCACGCGCAGGTTGCCCGGCACCACCATCGGGTCGGTGTTGTAGTTGATGGTGTTCTGCGCCAGGGAGCCGATGGCGGAGCAGGCGTCCTTGCCGGAGGCCTTCCAGCCGGCCCACCAGGCGGCCATCGTCGTGGGGCGCTTCTCGTCGATCACCTGCCAGATGTCCTTGAAGGTGGCGTTGAACTGGTCGCTGCCGTCCTGGGTGGGGTCGACTTCAATGAGGTCCCAGAAGGCACCGGCCACGCGGCCGGACACCATGTCGCCGTCCTGCCAGCCCAGGCTGCCCGCGCGGGCCAGGTCCAGGTCGAGGCCGCTGGTGGCCGGAGACTCGAAGAGCGGTTCCTGGTAGACGGCGGCCGGCAGGAAGCTGGCGAAGCCTTGCACCAGGGCGCAGGCCGCAGTGCCGGAGCGCTTCATCTCCTCGCCTGGGCCCGCCAGACAGGTGGCCCATTCCGCTGGTAGGCTACCCAGCAGGTTGTGCAGCAGGGCGTAGGCCGCTTGCTGGACCACCACATCGGAATAACCGGCGTTGTCGTTGCGGAAGAAGAGCTCGCGTGTGCCGCCGTCGTAGCGCGGCCCGTCCTGACTGGTCGGTGACCAGTAGGCCGTCAGCTCGCCGGGGTCCCGCCCGCTCTGGGCCTTCATGTAGTACCAGGCGTCGGCCAGGCTGACGAAGGTCCAGAGGGCCTCAACGTCCTTGGTGTTCTCCATGATGATCAGCGGTGGCGTGGCCACGACGCCGTCGAGCACATCGCGGCTGATGCCGTTCTGTTCGTCGATCTCATAGCTCTGCCAGGCATAGTCCTGCTTGGTGCCCAGCTTGTAGAGGCGGATGGTGCCGTTGTTGGACTTCAAGCGCAGGAAGACATCCTGCCCGGCGGCTGGACGGCCCGTGGGGCCGTCGGTGTCCTTGTTGGTGATTTCGGTGCTCTTGAAGAAACCGTTGGCATCGGTCACGGTCGTGCCCAGAACCTGGCTGACGCCGGGCGGCCCCTGGTCGATGTCCATGATCTCCACCTTCAGGCCCGCCGCCGGATGGTTGCGGTTGCTCTGCTGGTCGATGTACTTGATCTGTCCCTGGACGACGATGAAGCCGGGGGTGACGGCCTGCTGGGCCGGGACGGGACGGGCGTCCCCGAGGGCGGCGCTGAAGCCGATCAGGGCGGCAGCGCCTAGGGCCAGGCTGAATCCGGAGCGCCGGAGCGTGGATCGCATGCAATCCTCCTTGCAAGAAAAAGGTGCGGGGGGTGGACTAGGTAGTGGGGAGGGGCAAGGACCCCGCCGGGCGTCGACCGGCCAGCCACGGGGGGGAATGCGGCGGGAATGGAGACACTGGGGACTGCGGGCCTCCATGGGAACCTGAGAATGTTAGACGAATGAGCGACGGCCCCGTTACGGGCGCTTTGGAGGTCAAGAGGCGACTTCGGCCGGGCGAACGGGTTCTCCGGCCGGTCGACAGCGCGGAAGCCCTCGTCTACAATCCCGGTCGTGAGCATCCAGCCGACTGTCGCCTTGCCGGGTCAACCCCGTACCATCGTCATCACCGGCGGAGGTGGGCAGTTGGCGCAGGCCCTGGCGCGTCGCGGCGCGGCGGAGCGGGTGATCTGCCTGAGCCGGCAGCAGTTGGACGTCAGCCAGCCGGAGGCGGTCGCGACCATCGCCGACCTGCGCCCCGACCTGGTGGTCAACGCCGCCGCATTCACGGACGTGGACCGCTGCGAGGATGCCGAGCAGCGGGCCTACGCGGTCAACGCCCTGGGCGCGCGGCATGCGGCCCTGGGCGCCCAGGCCGCGGGCGCGGCCCTGATCCAGGTGTCCACCGACTATGTCTTCGATGGCGCGAAGGGCCAACCCTACGTGGAGGACGACCCCACCCATCCGCTGAGCGTCTATGGCGCGTCCAAGCTGGCGGGCGAGATCGAGGCGCGGCACCATTGCACGAGGGCATTCATCGCCCGCACGGCCTGGCTCTTCGGCCACGGGGCGGACAACTTCGTGCGTCGGCTCCTGGCCCGGGCCAAGGACCAGTCGCAGCTCAAGATCGTGCGCAGCCAGGTGGGGTCGCCCACGTTCTGCGACGATCTCGCGGACGCCATCCTGGCCCTGGGCCGTACGGAGGCTTACGGCACCTACCACCTGGTCAACGAGGGCTACTGCGCCCGGGATGTTTTCGCCCGCACCATTCTGCGGCTGGGCGGCGCCGCAGGCGTGGAGGTCGAGGGAGTCGACCATTTCCCGGCCCGCGCCGTCCGCCCTGGCTACGCGCCGCTCTTCAACCGCGCCGCCGCCCGGCTGGGCATCTTGCTTCCCCATTGGGAAGATGCCCTCACCCGCTACCTGGCGGCGCCCGAGCCGGCCTGAGCCCGCCCCGTCGCGGCCCCAGGTTGCCCCCCGGCCGGCCGTGGTGGGTCTGAGTGCGCCACGAGGTCCTGTACCCAGCTTTACCTAGAGGTCATCCACCCATGCGCGAGCGCATCGACATGGCGGTCTTCGCGGCTGCCCCGAACTTCATCCGGCTCAGCCTGCGTCTGCGGGTGCAGCCTTCGCCGCAGCAGTCGGACATGGCCCGCGACTTCCTGCGCGAGATGAGCGCCATGGCCGTCCAGAACCGGGTGGCGAACGATCCGCGAATGGCCGCCTGGCGCAGCGCCTACGCCGAACTGGGTCTGGGCCCGGAGGCCCTGCCGCCCCCCGAGGCCCTCTTGGCCTGGGCCGAACTGCCGCAGGGCGTTCCCAGCCAGGGCGCCCTGCGCGACTGTGTGCATGGCTACATGCTCTGCCATCGCCTGCCGACCGCGGCCTATGACCTGGCCGCGGTATCCGGCGACCTCTGGCTGCGTCCCAGCCGCGGCGGCGAGCATTTCCAGGGCCTGGGCGACGACCGGCCCAGCAACCCACCCATCAACGAGCTGATCCTGGCCGACTCGGCCGACCAGGTGCTGGCCCGCCACTGGCACGGCGCCCAGGGCGCCGCCACGGCGGGCGTCCCCAATACCACCGACGCCTTGGTCCACATCGACCTGCTTCCGCCCGACGCCGCCGACGCGGCCCGCTTTGGCGGGGCCTTCCAGGAGCTGGCGGAAGAGCTGCTGGGCGACCGGGGAGAATTGCGGGTGCTGGGGTTTGAGCAGGCGATGGTGGGGTGGTAGGGGGGCAAGTCGGGATCCGCTACTGCGGGACGACCCGATAGGCCTCCGACAAGACGCGATAGCTGAAGGACCGCATCGCCAGCAAGGTGACGATGAGGCCGATCAGGCCTGCGACCATGAACAGGAGCGCGATGCCCCGGTCCGTGCCCGTCCCGAACCAGGGGCCGAGAAGGTCTACACCGGCGCCGGTGGTCATGAACGGAATGAAGATCAGCTGGGCGATGGGGCCGATCATGAAGGCCGTGATGGGCGAGGCCGCCTGCTCCACGCTCTGGGCGAAGCCGAAGACCCGCCCCTGGCGCTCCGGTTGGACCACCTTCTGCAGCACCGTCTGCTCCGCGGCCTCCACGGCCGGCATCAGGCAGAGCCAGATAAACATGCCGACCGAGAGGAGGACGATCGAGGCCTGGATGGTGAAGAAGATGCACACCGTCCACATGACGACGTTGCCCAGGAAGAGCGTCCGCAGCGGGTTCCGGCCCAGGCCCCGGCGGGCCACCACCATTCCCCCCACGATGAAGCCCAGGCTCAGCACGCCCCAGAGGACGCCCCATACCTGCACCGACACCAGGAGGAGCCCATAGGCGTCCATCAAGGACATGAACACGCCGCCGAGGAAATTGTTGAAGGTCTGGAAGAAGATCAACCCGAACAGACCAGGCACCAGCTTGATGGCCGCGATGGTGCCGCGGATGTCCAGCCGGTCCGCATTGGCCTCCGAGCGGGCGGCGTGTCGCTCCGGGCTGTTGCGATCATCCGGGATGGGCAGGGTCCACAGGTGGGCAATGGCGAGGCCGGTCAACCCGATGGCGCTGACGAGCACCCAGTAGATGCCAAGGTTCCCGACGACCAGGCCGCTGAGGACGCCCGCGCCCAGAAAGGCCACGCCGTTGGTCGTCCCCACCAGGCCGTTGGCTCTGTCGCGGCGGTCCAGCGGCACCAGGAGCGTCACCAAGGTCGACAACGCGATCGCGCGGACATTGCCGGCGATGGCGCCGAAGAGGACCAGGACCACGAGCGCCCAGAGCACCGGGCTGCCGGGCTCCTTGAACACCGCGGCCGGCGTGCGGACATAGATGCCGAAGGCCAGGGCGTACAACGCCAAGGACATGAGGCTTGAACCCAACATCACCCGCTTCTTCGCGAAGCGATCCACCAGGGAACCCAGGAGGAAGCCGGACACCGCGACGGTCACGGTGAACACCCCAGCCATGACCGAGGTGGCGATGACCGACCGGGTCTCCAGGTAGACCCAGAAGGTGACGGCGAACCAGGCGAAGGTATTGGTCACGGATGCGATCAGGGTGTTGGCCAACAGGGCGTAGAAAGCCTTCATCGGGCCTACCTTCATCGTGGTGCTCTCCTCGCGAGGAAGTTCCGGAGTTGCATTGCCCGCATGCATGGTGCGGCCAAGGATAACGTCGACGACACACCGACGCAAACATCTGTTCTGGCTGCGGCTGGACTCGAGCGTGGCTGGCCGTCGGCGGCCTCAGCGCCGCCCACCTATCTCGACCGGGGCATGTGGAGCGGAGGGTAGGACGGGGCGGGACTCGTCCTGTACGGTGTCGACGAGCTTGACCGGATGCCCACCGCCGGCACTTGTCTTGACGGTGTGTCCATAGACCGGGTGTCAGCGTGTTACTGTATGCAGCGGCGTCAGACCTGCGAGCGCTTGGTCGAAGGATTGCCCAACAGCCGTACGGCCGTATCAGGAGGATGGTGATGGCGTCTCGACCTTGCATTAAATCGGTCTCCACCGCAGTCGGGCGTCAGTGGCTTGCCCTGGCGACGGTGGTAGCGATCGGCCTCGCGGTTCCCAGCCGCGGCTCGAGCGTCGCAATCGCCAGCCCGGCAGGCACGACAACCGTGGGGCACCGGCTCTTCGTCCTCGGCGCCACAGATCCGGTTGGCGGCTACCGGTTGCCGGATGGGGTGGCGGTGGATGAGCGCGATGGCACGGTCTACGTGGTCGACACCGCCAACCACCGCGTCACGGCGCAAACGCCCCGCGGCGAAGTGCGGGCCACGTTCGGCGGCCGCGGCCAGGGGGCGGGCCAGCTGGTGGAGCCGAAGGGCAGCGCGGTCGCCCCTGACGGCACAATCTATGTGGCCGATGCAGGCAACCATCGCATCCAACGGTTCGCGCCAGACGGTCGAGTGCTGGCCATCTGGGGCCGAGCCGGGACAGGCGACGGCGACTTCGGCGGCTCGTACGGCGGTGGCGGACCCGTGGACGTGGCGGTCGGACCTGACGGCACGGTCTTCGCAGCGGATCTCCACGGTAGGCTGCAGACCTTCACGCCGGACGGCATGTTCATCGGAGAGTGGGACTCTCTGCGCTGCGACCGGCCCGTGCCGGTCGGCGATGCTTTGACCGAGCGGTTGGATCCGGGTCCGATGCATGGCTCATCAGTCCCTGTGACTGCCTTCCGGCCGTTGACCACCTGGAGAACCTCCAACCAGCCGCTGGCCACGGCCGCGGACGGCTCGGTGTTCGTCGGTAGCCTCTCAGGTATCTTTCACTTTTCCGCTAAAGGCCGCTGCCTGGGAGAGTTCAGCGGAGAGGGCGAAGCTTTGGGCCGTCTCGGCGGGCCTGGGCCATCCGGCCTCGCCGTGGCGCCAAACGGCGATGTCTTCGTCGCTGACGTCGGGAATGGCCGCGTACAGCGCTTTAGCCCCGACGGTGCCTTCCGCGGGCTGTGGTACCTCGCCGGCGGGCAGCTGCGCGACCTGGCCTTCGGCATCGACGGAACCTTGTACGTCACGCAGGGGCAACGGCTGGTCCGGGTTTCACAAGACGGCCATGTGCTGGAACATTGGGGGCGCGCCGATGACCTGCCGTTCGATGCTGACGCACCGCGCGGTGTGGCGGTGCAGGCCGACGGCACAATCTGGGTTTCCAGCGGCGATCGCATCCAGCACTACACCGCCGACGGAGCTTATCTCGGAACAGTGGGTGCGCCTGGAAGCGCGCCGGGCCGCCTTGCCGGTGCCCGCGGGCTGGAGGTCACACCGACTGGCCGGGTCTTCGTTGCCGAGATGGCCAACCATCGGGTGCAGGTGCTGGATGACGCCGGTCGCAGTGAGGTGTCGTGGGGAGGCGAAGGCGATGCGGGTGGAGAGCTCCGCGGCCCTGCCGACGTCACGATCCTGCGGTCAAACCCACTCACCGATTGGCTGGTGGTGCCGGAAGCTGGCAACCACCGTATCAGCTTCTTCCATCAATCCGGGTCGTGGTTTGGCGAGATGGGCTCTCACGGTAGCGCCCCGGAGCGATTCGACACGCCCATGGGCATCGCCACGACCAACGAGGGCTTTTGGGTGGCGGACAGCGGCAATGACCGACTGGTGTATTACGACCCATTTACTGCCACACGGTTCGTCGGCACATCGGGCACGGGGCCCGGCAACCTGGACCGTCCCCACGATGTCGTGGTCGGACCCGCGGCCGAGTTGGTTGTGGCGGACACGGGCAACCACCGCGTCCAGATCTTTGACGACGCCGGCCGTTCGGTAGCTCGGTGGGGCGGCTTCGGCCACGAACCGGGTCGCTTGATTGCGCCCGAGGGTGTCGCACTCTCGCCCACCGGTGACGTCTACGTAGCAGATTCCGGCAACCTGCGCGTGCAACGCTTCCGTCCGGAGGGTGCGTTTCTGGGCGCGTGGCCGACCTTGGGCTGGGCACGCGACGTCATGGCTGGTGGTCCAAGGGGAGCCAGCATCGATATCGCGGCCGCACCGGATGGCCGCGTCTTCGTCGCCGACTACGTCCGCGGCACGATCCTGCGTTACGGTGCGGACGGACAGTTCGAAGCAGCCTGGGCGGTCGTGGATCCGCAGTTGGGACCTACCCGTCCCGAGGCAGTGGCCGTCACGCCGACCGGTCAAGTCCTCGTACTCGGCACCCTTGGCGTGGTGTTCGTGTACTCCGCCCTTGGCGATCTGGTGGATCGCTGGCCCATCCAGGGCGACGAGGATCGGCGCAGCGTTGATGTGGCCGTCGATCCGCTCGGTGGCGTGTACGTGCTGTTTTACCACTACAGTAACCCGAGGGTCCGCCGTTATCGGATCGACGGTACGCGTATGGCGGACTGGCCGCTGACGGGCGGTGACCCTGGCAACATGCGGCCCCTGAGGGTCGAGGTCGGCCCGGACGGCACGGTCTACACCCTGGACGAATATGGTCGCAGCGTCGAGCGGCACGACCCGAACGGTCTCTTGCTCAGCCGTTGGTCGACGGGGGGCGAACCCCTGAAGAGCTACCCGCACGGCCTTGCCGTCGGCCCCGATGGCAGGGTGTTCGTCAGCCGCAACGACCTGCCGGAGCTCCAGATCTATGGCCCGGACGGTACGCCTCGCGGCGCCCTGAGCACGCCCGGCGCCTGCGACGGTCGGATCGCGGAGTTGGACCGAAAGCCCATGTTCACGGACTTCGACCGGCGGCGCCTGGCAATGCGGTCGGACGGCACCTTGCTCGTGGCCTGGCGGTCGGCTTGCGTCGAGGCCTACCTCACCTGTCCGGTAACCAGCCCACTCTGGCGGGTTGAGCGTTACGCCAACGCCTACCTTGCCGAGAGCCCCGTGGATGTCAGCGCGGTGGCAGCCGTCGACCTGGACTGGAGCCGCGACCTGCAACACCCTCGCGTACCGCCGCAGGGCTTCACGGCGCGTCTCGAGAAGCGATTCATTGTGGAGCTGAACACGCGCCTTGACCTGGACGTGGCCGCACGAGGTGGCTTGCGGTTGTGGGTCGACGACGCCTTGCTGACAGACGCCTGGGGCCGTTCCTCGGTCACGGCCAGCCTGCAAGTGATGCTGGCACCGGGCGAGCACCGCATCCTGGCCCACCACCGCGATGCCATCGGCGACGCCGCTCTACGCCTGGACGATCGCCTGGCATTGCCCGCCGATCCGGTCGGCGCAACACGCACCCCAGTCAGCATCTGGCCCACGCCGACAAGCACTTCCACACCCTTTCCAACGCCGGCCACAGCCACGATTACAATCACCGCAACCTCCCGCGCCACGCCAACGATCCTTCGTTCACCTGCGCGGCACGCTTACTTGCCGTTGATCGGACAACAGTGAGTGCCGGTGGACTCCGCGTGTCCCGAGACGACCGGTGTTGCAGGCGAGGCTAATCAGCCGATCAAGTCGGTCCCTTCGCATGCAAGCGCTTTCGCGAGCAAGCGCTCGATCCCCAATTCAGCTACTTCGGCTGATGCGAATGGCGCTTCAAGCCGAGGTGGCCAAGGGTCCGCCGCTGCGCCTCAGCCAGGCCAGGCAGTCGCCTGGCGTGCCGACTGGGAACGGAAGGTGACTGAGCGCCGGGTTGCCGACGAAATGCTCCCGGTCGAGCGACACAAAGTAATCTGGGTAGACGGTCATGGCCTCGGCCAGGATCTGCGCGTCGGGAGCGTATGACAGCGCCTTGCCGGCAAGCTCCAACTGCAACTCACCCGCCATTGGCCCGACCTCGCAGCTGGCAGCGTCCAGGAGCAAGGCCACGGCCGGCCGGACTTCCGGTACCTTGCGCACCACGATGCCGTCGAGTTCGGCCAGCACCCGTGGCCCGACCAAGATCTGCACGACCGCAGCCTCCCCCAACTTCAGGAGCAATCGGGAGCCCCCTGTCTCCGACAGCAAGGCAGCAAACATCGCGCTCGTGTCAAGAAAGAGCCGCGGCCTAGGCCTCATACCGGGCGCGTTCCTCCCGAATGGCCTTCAACATGCTCTCGAGATCCTCTCCCTGCTCGTGCAACCGGGTTGCCACCATGTCGGCGAGCGCATCGACTCGCGACTCGCGGCGGCTGAGTACAAACACCCCCCCCAAGTCCAACAGCGTGAGTCTGTCGCCGGGGCGGATACCGTAGGCTTCGCGGAGAGACTGCGGAAGCGTTATGAGTCCGCGCGCGGCAACCTGAACCTCTAGTGTGTCCGCTTGAAGCGTCTGCATCCATGACCTCCCGATCGTCTGTGATACTGAGCGTCAGTATATCCGACACGCAGTGTAGCAACAAGGCACAGGCGGGAGACACTGAACCTGCTTCAGCTATCGCCCAGCCGTCACGCCCTCGACCTACCTAGCCCAGATGCTCCCCGAACCAGGCCACCAGTCGCGGCCAGGCGTCCTTGGCCGCCGCCTCGTTGTAGCCGCCGGCCCGCGAGTCGTTGAAGAAGGCGTGGCCCGCCTCCGGATAGACATGGACCTCCACCGTGGCGCCGGCCGCCTTCAACGCGTCCTCCATGGCCGTGACGTCGGCCACCGGGATGCCAGTGTCCAGGCCGCCATAGAAGCCCAGCACCGGGCAGGTGACCGCAGCCGCGCCCGCCGCGTCCAGCGGCTTGCCGTACCAGGCCGCCACCGCCCCCACTCGCGGGTCGCCCGAGGCCGCGGCCTGCAAGGCCAGGCCGCCGCCCATGCAGAAGCCGGTGATGCCCACCGCCGGACCCCGTACCTGGTCCTTCAGGTTGAGCAGGAAGTCTCCGGCCTGCAGGATCTCCTGCAGGGCCGCCGCCTGATCCAGCGCCATCACCAGCTTGCGGGCTTCGTCCGGCTCGGTGGCCACCGCACCGTGGTACAGGTCCGGCGCCAGCACCGCGAAACCCTCGCCGGCCAGGCGATTGGCCACCGCCTTGATGTGGCCGTCGAGGCCCCACCATTCCTGGATCAGGATCACGCCCGGCAGCAGGCCGCTGGCTTCCGGCAGCGCCAGATAGCCGCTGAAGGCCTGATCGCCGCTCTGGCCGTAGGTGACCACGGCCCCGGTGACCAGCCCCGCCGCGCCGGCGCTGATCGATTGCACGACGGTGGGCTCGGGGGGCGTTGTCGACGCGGCGGCGGGCTCCAGAACCGGCGGCGGGTTCGTCGCCGGCGAGCTGCTGCAGCCGGCCAGCAGCCAGTTCGCCGTGGCCGCGCTGCCCAGGGCCGCGGTGGCGCGGCTGAGGAAGGTGCGGCGGCTGATCTCGCCCACCTGGAAGGAGCGGACGAGTTGCATGACGTGGATGCGGTCCATGATCGAAGGGCCTCCTGGGCTGGGGTCGGATCGGCCGGTCGCGCTCGCGCGCCGACGCCAGGATTGTAGCCCCTAGGTTGGATCCAGGGTAGACCGATCGGCTTCCGGTGCGGACTTCACCGTGGCGCTGAGCTGGTTGCGGCCAGGCGTTTCCCCGGCGTCGCCCCGTTTCATCCCACCTGCTTGCGTCTATAATCACGCCTTCGGCGGGCCTTCCCTGAGCCCTCCGCCCACTGGAGCCTCAGCCCATGATCCCCAGTCGCCGTCTGCAGCGTTCGTGGACCCTCCTGGCCGGAGTTGCCATGGCTCTGGCGCTGGGAGCCTGTCTGGGTAAGGGCCGTGACCTGCCCACTGAGCAGGCGCCCGGCATCGACGCCGAGCCCACACCCGTCCTGCGCGGCGCCCCCCTGCCCGATGGTTTCCAGTCGGCGTTGGCAGCCGTCACCCCCGGTCCGACGGAAACCGCGGGCGAGGGCGGGCCCACGGTAGTCCCGCTGGACGAACAGCCCCTGCCGATGCCCCAGATCGAACCGGTGACCATGAGCGCGCCCGATTACGGCATCCAGGCCTTTCTGTGGTGGCGGCCCGAGGTGGCGGACCGGGACCTCGACCTGGCCAAGCGCATGGGCTTCCGCTGGGTCAAGCAGATCTTCGGCTGGCGCGACATCGAACTGAGCAAGGGGCAGTTCGACTGGACGCGCTCGGATCGCATCGTCAAGCAGGCGGCGCAGCACGGGCGACAGCTGCTCATCCGCATCGACCACCAGCCCGAATGGGCGCGCTTCGGCTGCAACCTGATGGGCCCACCGCAGAACCTGCAGGATCTGGCGGATTACCTGACCGCCGTGGCCACCCGCTACCAGGGCCTTATCGGCGCCTACCAGATCTGGAACGAGCCCAACCTGGCTCGCGAATGGTGCGACCTCGCGCCGGATCCGGCCCTCTACGCCAAGATGCTCAACGTCAGCTATGCCGCCATCAAGGCCGCCGATCCGCGGGCCCTGGTCATCAGCGCCGGCCTCTCGCCCACCGGCTCCCAGCCGCCTGAAGCCATGCCCGACGACGAATACCTGACCCAGCTCTACGAGGCCATGGGCGGCTCCTCCGACGGCCACTTCGACATCCTGGGCGTTCACGCCGCCGGCTTCGCGGCCCCGCCCGAGATCTCACCCGACGAGGCGGCCGCCAATGCCGACTACGGCAGCGAGCGCTTCTTCACCTTCCGTCGCGTCGAGGACCTGCGCGCCATCCAGGTATCCTTCGGCGAGCGGGACAAGCGCGTGGCCGTGCTGGAGATGGGCTGGACCAGCGACACCGTGAACCCCGCCTACGCCTGGCATGCCGTCAGCGAGGCGGAAAAGGCGGACTACCTGGTGCGTGCCTATGCGTACGCCGAGGCCAACTGGCAACCCTGGATCGCGGTGATGAGCACCATCTACCTCTGCGATCAGGACTGGACCCCCGACGACGAGCAGTACTGGTGGTGCGTCAACGAGCCCGACGGTACCGAGCGACCGGCCTTCGCCGCGCTCACGGCGATGCGCAAGGTGCCGGCGCGCTGACCCAAGGCGCTGCGGTCTCAGACCTGCTGCCCGTCGCTCCAGCGACCCGCCGGCACCGACCGGCCACCGCGGACGGCAGGCAACAAGAAGATGGCCTGCCGCAGGGGGCAGGCCATCTTCTTGTTGGATGCTTGGTTGCTACCCAGGCCTGGAGGCCCGGCTTGCATGGCGCGATCAGGGGCAGGGGGCGACGCCTTCCGGCCAGGCGATGAAGCTGCCCAGCACCCGCTTCTCGCGCGTGGTGCCGCGGCCGGCGGTGGTGGTCTCCACGATCAGGGCGCTGAAGCTGCCGTGCATGTTCTCCGGCGAATCGAAGAGGCCGCGGATCATGAGGGTGTTCACGTCGCGGGTGCTGCAGATGGGATCCGTGCCGCGGCAGGGGGCGCGGGTGCAACGTCCGCCGGGGGGCGGGTTGGGGCCCGGCTGGTTGGCCGGCCGGCAGGTCGTGTCCAGCCGGTTGCGGCGGAAGATGAACTGCTCGTCGGTGATGGATGCCAGGCCCGTGCCGGCGAAGTTGCCTTCGGCGGTGGTCAGGTGGAGGGTCTCGGGTGGCCCCTGCTGGATATCGACCATTTCGGCGTAGCGCAGGTCGTCCGACAAGGTGATGCGCACCGAACCGTTCTGGTCGGTCAGACCGCACCAGGACTTCGCGGCCGGCTTGACGACCGTACGCTGGGCATGGGCCATCCCCATGCCGACGCCGCCCAGCGCCACCAGGGCGACCAAGGTCCCGCGCACAAGGGAAGGAAATTGGATCTTCACGGCGTTCTCCTGACGGCTGCGCCCGACACGGCTAGCGGGCTCGATTCGCGAGGCACTGTCCATTATAATAGCAACGCTCGGGCCTGTCGATGGTTTCGAGGCCAATCCTGCGCGGCCGGCGTTGCCCGTCCGCATCATCGGCCCGGCGGCACGGGACACTTGCCGCCGCGGCAATCGTGGGCTACAGTGGCGGAAAGGGTCCGAACCAGGTCCCGCTTCCGCCAGAAGGAGGCTTTCATGCGCATCGCCATCCGCTTCATCACCTTGCTGATCCTGCTCGTTTGCCTGGGCATCGGTGCCGCCCGCCCCTCGGCCGCCCAGACCCTGCCTCCGGTTCGGGAGCAGCGTGCGCCCTCGCTGGTGTTCAATCCGCATCCTGAGATCCAGGACTTCATGGCGGTCTGGTCCGAGGACCGCGGCAAGAACGCCGATCTCTTCGCCAAGCGGCTCTTCAACAGCGGACTGCCCAAGGGCGGCCCGGAGAAGCAGGGATCCCAGATCATCCGCACCGAAGGCAAGCCCGACGCCGACGACCACGGTCCGCGGGTGGACCCTTCGATTGTGTACAACAGCATCACGGAAGAGCATCTGGTGGTCTACAGCCAGTTCGTGGACGAAGATGAGGGCTGGAACCTCTTTGCGGTGCGGGTGAGCGCGGCGGGGTTTGCCGTCGGGCGACCGCGAGAGATCGTGGGCGGCGTGGGCGACCAGCAGCGACCTGATGTGGCCCTGGTCAACACGGGCGGACAGAGCGAAGGCGACATGCTGGTCGTCTACGACGACAACACCCGCGATGTGGATGAGGTCTGGGCGATACGAATGCGGTCCAACGGTTTTCCTCTCGGCAAGCCCTACGTGCTGGTGCGCGAGCCCAATGTCAACGCCAGCGACCCCACGACCAATGGCAGCGCCGTGTCCTGGGTGGATGACCGGGCGGGACAGAACGACATCTGGGTTCAGCCCCTGCGCAACGGCAAGCCGCTCGGAATGGCGCGCTTCCTGGTCGGCGACGAGTTCGCCGACGACTTCGCTCCGCGCTACGGCTCCGGCGGTCTGATCTGGAACACCTACGACGCCACCACCGGCACCGACATTCGCGGCGCGCAGGTCTACGACGAGAACAACCGCACCCGCGGCCCCAGCTTCGGCGTGTTGGTCCCGGTGGCCGACCAGGCCTGGCCGGATGCAGCCACCAATGCCGACGGGCAGTCCGTCGTGCTGTTCAGCGACAACCGCTCCGGGCGCTTCAACCTCTATGCCATCCGCATCGTGAACTTCCGGTTGATCGGCCATGAATTCCCGGTGTTGCTCAACAAGACGCCCTGATTGATAGCTTTTGGCGGGTCTTCCTAGAGCTTTTGGAAGGCTGGCGGTGCGACAATGAAGGCCGACCTCCGCAAGGGTGTCGGCCTTTGTCGTTTTCCGGCGGATCGCCTGAGCCATTGCGGCTCGCGGCACCGCCCTGCGGCCTCTCCTGGAGCCCATCGATGAACAGCCATAGCAGCTCTGACCAGAACACCACCGCCCTGGAGGCGGCTCTGGCGGCGAGATCCAGCCGCCTTCCCGGATTCTACCGCCTGTCGGTGGCCCAGCGCCGGGCCATCGTGGCCAGTTGGGCCGGGCTGAGCGCGGCGGAGGCCAACCACTTCGACTGCGGCCTGCCGCTGGAACGGGCCGACGCCATGATCGAAAACGTCGTGGGCTGCTTCTCCCTGCCGGTCGGCATCGCCACCAACTTCACGGTGGACGGACGAGACCTGCTCGTCCCCATGGCTGTCGAAGAGCCCAGCGTGGTTGCGGCGGCCTCTCACGGCGCGTTGATGGTCCGTGCCGGGGGCGGCTTCGTGACCGCTGTCGATGAGCCGGTGATGATCGGGCAGATTCAGGTCATGGGCCTCAACGCCGAGCAGATGGCGCCGGCCTGCGCCCGCCTGCGCGCCTTGGAAGCCGACATCCTGGCCGTGGCCCATGCCCAGAGCGCGAGCCTGCCGCGTCTGGGGGGCGGCGCGCGAGCGCTCGAGATTCGACCTTTCCCCGAAACGCCGGCCGGGCCGATGCTGGTGGTGCACCTGCTGTACGACACCCGCGACGCGATGGGCGCCAACGCGGTCAACACGGCCTGCGAAGCCATCGCGCCCGTGATCGAGGCGGCGACCGGCGGGCAGGTGCTCATGCGCATCCTCTCCAACCTGGCCGACCGCCGGTTGGCCCGCGCCAGCTGCCGGGTGCCGGTGGCTCAACTGTCGAAGGGCGGTCTTGAGGGTGCGGAGGTGGCGCGGCGCATCGTCGCCGCCAACGCCTTGGCCGTGGTCGACCCCTACCGCGCGGCGACGCACAACAAGGGCATCCTCAACGGCATCGACCCGGTGGTCATCGCCACCGGCAACGACTGGCGCAGCGTGGAGGCCGGCGCGCACGCCTACGCGGCCCGCAGCGGGCAGTACCGCTCGCTCACCGACTGGAGCGTGGACGAGACCTCGGGGGACCTGCTCGGCTCCCTGGAACTGCCTCTGGCCTTGGGAACGGTGGGCGGAAGCTCGCGCAGCCATGCCCTGGCGGCCACCTGCCTGAAGGTCTTGGGCGCCAACGGTTCGCAGGAACTGGCCGCTACCGTGGCTTCCGTGGGGCTCGCGCAGAACCTGTCGGCCTTGCGGGCTCTCGTCAGCGAGGGTATCCAGAGCGGCCACATGGCCCTGCATGCGCGGCAGCTCGCCCTGGCCGCCGGTGCCTCGGCCGAAGCCGCGCATCGCATCGCGGAGCAGATGGTGCGCGAAGGGTCCGTGCGCAGCGCCCGGGCCGCAGAGCTGGTGGCCATCGGCGGCTGAGGCGAGCCGTCGACCGCGGCGGGCGCGGGGGCGCCGGCGCGGCAGTCGGGGTGGTGACCGCCGGATCAAAGGTCCAGCGCCAGCCGGTCCAAGGTGCGGGACCGGCGGAAGCCGGCCCATAGGAGGGAAGCCAGGGGGCCGCCGGCGCGGGCGTCCACCTCGGCCTCGATGTCCTGGGCGGGCACCGTGGCGACCAGCGACAACAGACCGTCCAGCAGCGCTCCCTCGACCCGCCCGGTCCAATCCGGATCGGCCGCCATCTCCAAGCGGTGCGGGCCGATCCGTCCTTGGTTCAAGAGCGTACCGATGGCCAGGGGCCCCGTGCTGGAATCGACGACCATGGTGCGGCGGCGGCGCCCGGACATCCAATCGTCGAGCCCCTCCATGACGCCCATGTCCAGGGCCTGGACCAGCTGGCTGGTCGGTCCGCCGCGATCCAGTTCGCCGGCGCGGTCCAGCAACGCCTGCACCGCGCGCCGATCGCGGCGCCGGTGGAAGGGCCGCAGCAGCTGCCCGGCCCCAAGGGTCTGAAAGGTGCGGCGGCCGAGGCTGTGGGCCGGCAGACGGAGGGCCACCGCCGAGTTCATGCGCCAGAACCCCAGCGAGGCATAGACCTTCTGGGCGGCCAGATTGTCCGCCCGCACCTGAAGCTGGAGCTGATGCGCTCCGCGGCGCCCCAGGTCCTGAATGGCCAGTCGCATCAGACGGGAAGCGATCCCTTGTCCGCGCCACGCCGGATGGGTCACGACGTTGGCCACTACCCAGACATCCCGCCCGCAGCGAAAGGCGCTGACGTTGCCCACCAGTTGCCCGTCATGGTAATAGACCTGCCCGGTGGCCTCGCCGGCTCCGGGCAGGCCGTTGGCCATGCTCTGCAGGGTCAGGCTGGCGCCGGAGATGCGCGACAGGCCGTCCAACCACCGCAGGTCCTGCGGGGCGAGGTCGCGTCCGAAGCCCAGGCGCAGCAGATCGACGACGGCGCGCAGGTCGCGGCGGGGATCGAAGCGGGCGGGGCCGTCCGGCACCAAGGAGCCGGTCAGTCGAAGGGAAGCCGCCATTCGGGCAATCTGCGGTCAGGACCGTGGTCAGGCCTGGCTGCCCACGGCCTCCACCGCGCCGGAGCCCAGGTCGGCGCGGTAGCGGTGCGGCCGACCTGCGGCCAGCAGCCAGATCTCCAAACCCCGTGCCATGCCCGCGGCCGTGGACCAGGTGCATTCCTCTACGCGGGTGGGGGCCAGGGAGGCCTGCGGCAAGCCGCTGCGGGCGGCGAGATCCGCCATGGCCAGCAGGACGGCGGCCTGCCAAGGGCCGGGCACGGGCAGCTTGAGACCGGTCACAGATGGGCTCATGGGTTCAATCCTTCCCGGGCGCCGCGTCGGCGTCCACGAGCGGGTCGTCCTCGTCGGCCTCCCAGCTCAGGATCCAGGCGCAGAGGCCGGCCGTGGCCACCGCCGCGGCGGCCAACACCAACCACTGTCGGGCCGCCAGATCGACGACGTCGCGGGCAGACCAGCCGAGCGCGGCCAGGAAGGCCAGGCTGAGGAGCGCCCAGCTGCTGATATGTGGATGGCTGTTGAGATAGGCTTTCATGTCATGTCTTTCCGCAGTGGGCCAGGGCTCGCTCCAGCTGCGTATCGGTGGCGGCCCAGGCGCCGCTGTTGTCGATGACCTGGGTGGCCGCCGCCAGGCGAGGCGCCAGCGGCGGCGCCGCCGCCATGCGCGCGGCGATGGCCTCCTGGCTCCAGCCGCGGGACGCCAGACGCTTCCGCCGCTCCTCGGAATCGGCCACCACCAGCCAGATCTGCTCGAAGCGCTCCGCCAGCGGACTGCCGACCAGATAGATGGCCTCCACCACTTGGAGCGGCGCCGTCTGCCGGTCCATCCAGGCACCGATCCACGCTCTGACGGCCGGATGCAGGATGGCTTCCAGATCCCGGCGAGCCTCGTCGTTCTGGAAGACCTCTGCCGCCAGCGCCGCTCGATCGATCGCGCCGCCGGCGCCCAGCACCGCAGGGCCGAAGCGCCGCCCGACGGCCGCCATCGTCGCCTCGTCCTCCGCCAGGAGCCGGTGGACCACCTGGTCGGCATCCAGGACAGCGGCCCCGCGGCCGGCCAGCCAGCCCAGAACCTTGCTCTTGCCGCTGCCCACGTCTCCGGTCAGGCCGATTCGGCAAGAGGGATTCACGGGGGCATTGTATCGCAGCTGATCCCGGCTGTCACGCCGGGCCCGGGCGATCGCGACAACCCAGAACCAGGCGGTCGGACCGTGGCGCCGGCCGCCTGGCGCCGGCCTCAGAGATCGGCGACCGGCACGGCGTCGCGCGCTGTGGGCTCAGGCATGGGCATGTCGCGCGCTGTGGGCTCAGGCGCCGGCATGCAGCCAGTCCACGAGGAGACGGACGCCGAAGCCGGTGGCCCCCTTGGGGTTGTAGGCCAGACGGTCTGCGCCCCAGGCCATGGCGGCGATGTCCAGGTGGACCCAGGGGTAGGTCACGAAGCGCTCCAGGAACTTGGCCCCGAAGATGGCGCCGGCCGGCGAGGGCGAGCTGTCGGCGGTGTTCTTGATGTCCGCGACCTCGCTCTCGATCATCTTGGCGTAGGGCTCGTCCCACAGAGGCAGGCGCCACAGCCGCTCGCCGCTGCGGTCGCCGGCGGCGCTGAGCTCGGCGGACAGGGCGTCGTCGTTGCTGAAGAGCCCGGCTGCGCCCGGTCCCAGGGCGACGCCGATGGCACCGGTGAGGGTGGCCAGGTCCACGACCGCCGCCGGCTGGAAGCGCTGCGCATGCGACAGGACGTCGGCCAGGACCATCCGTCCTTCGGCATCGGTGTTCAGGATCTCGATGGTGGTTCCATTGAGGGCGGTGACGATGTCGCCCGGCCGGGTGGCGGTACCCGAGGGCATGTTCTCGGTGGCCCCCACCAAGCCGATGACGCGCCGGCCCAGCCCCAGGCGACCGATGGTTTCCATGGCCCCTAGGACAGCGGCGCCGCCGCTCATGTCCATCTTCATCATGCCCATTCGCAGGCCGGGCTTCAGCGAGATACCGCCGGTGTCAAAGGTCACCGCCTTGCCCGCCAGCACCACGGGGGACTGGTTCTCCGTTCCCGCGGGGGCATGCTCCAGGATGATGTAGCGCGGCTCTTCCGGACCGCCGGCGGCCACCGAGGCCAGGGCGCCCATGCCCTCGCGAATGATCTGCGCCCGGTCCCAGACCTCGCAGCGCTGGCCGTGGCGACGCGCGATCTGGCCGGCCGCATCGGCTAGGTAGGACGGCGTGGCGACGTTGGCCGGATGGTTGGCCAGGTCGCGCGCCAGGTTCACGCCGACGGCGACCGCTTCGCCGCGGCGGGCGCCCGCATCCAGCGCCGGCCGCTGAGTCTGGTCGTCGCCAACCAGGCGCAGTTCGGTCACCTCGCGGCCGCGGCTGCCCTCTGCCGCCGGCGCCTCGTCGTCAGGGCTGTCGGACCTGCCCGCGGTCTTCGACTTGTAATCCGTAAAGCGGTAGAGGCCGAGGAGGGCGCCTTCAACCGTGGCCCGTGCGGCCGTCTCGGGGTCCAGACCGCCGATGCCGGCGCCATGGGCGATCGTGGCCACCGTCCGCGCGCCGGCCTGGCGCGCCGCCTTGGCGGCGGCGGCGGAGGCGCGGCGCACGGCCTCTTCCCCGAAGCCCTCCCGCTTGCCCAGGCCAACCACGACCACGCGAGGCGCCTTGACGCCACTGGCGCTGAAGAGCACGAGGGTCTCTCCCAGCCGCCCCTTCAGGCCGCCGGCGGCGATGGCCTGGCTGATCCGCCCGCCCAGGGCCTGGTCCACGGCGCCGGTGGCGCCGCCCGGGCTGGTGACGCCCTGGAAGAGGTTGACGACGATGGCATCGGCCTCGACGGCGGCCAGATCGGCGGTGAGGACGGTGAGCTGGACGGGGGAGGGCATGGTCATCTTCCTGGGGGTGGCGGCGGTGAACGGGACGGCGAGCCGCCGATCATAGCATAGGGATCTGCGCGCCCTGCGGGGCAGGACGATCAGGGCAGGACCAGGGCAGGGCCGGTCAGCTTGCCGCGGGAGGGCCTGCCAACGGCGTACCCTCTACCCAGGCCGAACCGTCGGCCCAGAACTCCTTCTTCCAGATGGGCACCTGGGTCTTGAGGCTGTCGATGGCGTGGCGGCAGGCGGCGAAGGCCTCGGCGCGATGGGGGGTGGACACGGCGATGACCACCGAGGCCTCGCCCACCAGCACCCGGCCCAGGCGGTGGACCATGGCCACCCGCGCTCCGGGCCAGCGCTCAGCGATCTCAGCGGCGATGGCCCGCAGGGCTGGAAGGGCCATCGCCGGGTAGGCCTCGTATTCCAGATGGGTGACGGCGCGGCCCAGATGCTGGTTGCGGGTGACGCCGTGGAAGACGCAGATGGCGCCCGCCGCGCCGTCCGCCACCGCTGCCTCGAGGGCCGCGGCGTCGATGGTGCCCGGCACCAGATCGATGACCATCGTCGAGCTTGACTGGGCCATCGGATCAGCCGCCGCTGACCGGCGGCAGGAAGGCCACCTCGTCGCCATCGCGCAGCAGGGCGCTGAGAGGGGCCATCGTGGCGTTGACCGCGGCGGCGGGTTGGTGGGGGACCAGGCCGAGATGGCGCGTGGCGAGTCGGCCCCAGAGTTCGCCTACCGTGGCGTCGGGACCCAACTCCAGCTGCAGGCTATCGGTCCCCGCGATCTCGCGATAGGCGGCGAACAAACGGACATGTACCTGCATGGATCACGCTCCTGCGTGGGTGGACCACAGACCCAGGCGGTCCAGCAGTTGGGGAACGGCCTCGAAGCGGCCGAAAGGAGGGAAGGATGAAAGCGCCGCTCACCTGAGGACGCAGCGCGGCGATGGTCTCGGCGGCGATGTCCAGACCGGTCTCCGCGCCCCGGGTCTCACCGGCCTCCCGCAGGCGCGCCAGAATCGGCGCGGGGATCTCCATGCCCGGTACCTCGTGGTGCAGGAAGGCGGCGTGGCGCGGTCCATCCAGCGGCAGCACCCCCACCAGCAAGGGGATGGGGAAGCGGCCACCGAGGGCGCTCAACACCTGCGCGAAGCGTTCCAGGTCGAAGAGCGGGTCCGACAGCGCAAACCGCGCCCCGGCTTCCACCTTGGCCAGGAGGGTCTCGATCTCACGCGGCAGCTCCAGGGCGCCGAATCTGAAGCGGCAACCGGCATGAAAGGAGGTCGGCTTGTCCAGGGCCCGCCCGCTCCCGTCCTGCCCTTCGTTGAAGGCCTTGAGCAGGCGCAGCAGCTGCAGGTCGGTGACGTCGTGGACCACCGTGGCGTTGGGGTAGTCGCCCTGCGCCGGCAGGCCGCCCATGACCGGCAGGACGTCGCGCAGGTCCAGGGCATGGGCGCCCATCAGATCCGCGTGCAGGGCCACCAGGTTGCGGTGGCGGCAGCTGAGCGTCAGGATGGCCGGCGCGCCCAGCCGGGACGCGATCAGGGCGCCCATGGCGAGGGGGCTGGCATGCGGCCGCGCGCGGGGGCTGTCGGAAACACAGAAGGCCTGCACCGTTCCGGACTGCACCAGGGGCGCCAAAGCCGGGATCAGGGAGGCCGCGCTGAAGCTCCGCGGCGGTTGGACCTCCACGCAGATGGCGAAGCCCGACTCCAGGGACCGCTCGAAAGCCGTCGGACCGGGCGGAGACAGGTCGGGTTCGGCGCCGGTGTCGGCCGGTGCAGGCAGGCCGCCGGACCAGGCGGAAGGCAGGGGCGGGAGGCCCCCCCCGGCCCGCGAGCGGGACAGGGCCTGATGCATGGCCAGGGTATGCTCCGGCGTGGTGCCGCAGCAACCGCCCACCAGCCTTGCCCCGGCGGCCACCATGTCGACGATGGCCTCCGCCATGTAGGCCGGCGAGGCCGCATAGACGTAGCGCCCGTCGACCACCGAAGGCAGGCCGGCGTTGGGCATGGCCGCCACGGGTCGGCCCGTGGCGTCGGCCATGCGGGCCACCACGCTCAGCATCTGGGCGGGACCCGTGCTGCAGTTGGCGCCGAAGAGGTCCGCGCCGTCGGCGGCCAGGGCGCGGGCGGCTTCCGCCGGGGATTGGCCGCCCGGCGTCAGGCCGTCTTCGCCGAAGGTGAGGAGGACCACCACGGGCAGGGCGCAGTGGCGCCGGGCGGCGGCGAGGGCCAGGCGGGCTTCGGCCAGATCGCGCTGGGTCTCGATGATGATCAGGTCGGCGCCGCCTTCCGCCAAGGCGGCGATCTGGGCGCCGTAGGCCGCCGTCACCTCATCCGCTCCCAGCGGTCCCAACGGCGTCAGTCCCGGGCCGAGCGGACCGACGCTGCCGGCCACCCAGACAGGATCCGTGCCGCCCACCCCGCCGGCCCGGTCCGCGGCGGCGCGCGCCAGGCGGGCGGCGGCCAGGTTGATGGCCCGAACCCGGGCCGCCATGCCGTGCTCGGCGAGGCGCAGGGCGTTGGCGCCGAAGCTGTTGGTCTCGATCAGTCGCGCTCCGGCGGCGATGTAGCGTTCGTGCACCTGGCGCACCAGGTCTGGGCGACTCTCCGACAAGGCGTCGAAGCATTGCTCGTAGCCGATGCCCAGGCTGTAGAGCGTGGTGCCCATGGCCCCGTCGGCCAGGAGGGGGCTCGCGATCAGGCGGGCGAGGAAGGACGGCGCCGAGCTCATCGCTCCGGCCTTCAACCGAACCACTGCCGCAGGAAGGGGTTCTGCCGCCGCTCCAGGCCCACGGTGGTGGCCGGACCATGGCCGCTGAGGAGCAGGGCTTCGTCCGGCAGGCTCAGAATCTCCCGCAGGATGCTGTCACGCAGGGTCGCGGTGTCGCCGCCCGGCAGGTCCGTTCGCCCGATGCCGCCGCGGAAGATGACATCGCCGCAGAAGACGAGGGGGCCATGGTGGCCTTCGAAGTCGACAGTGGGCCCCACCAAGACGACATGCCCGGGCGCGTGCCCGGGTGCCTCGCGCACGGTGAAGCTCAAGCCGCCCACGCCGATGACCTGGCCCGCGGCCAGGTGAGCATCCACCTGGGGCACGGGCACCGGCGGCAAGCCGAACATCTGCGCCTGCAGCGGCAGCTGCGCCAGGAAGGGCAAGGCGTCCGGATGCAGCCAGTAGGGCGCCCCGGTGCGCGCGGCCAGTTCCGCCACGCCCGACACATGGTCGATGTGGGCATGGGTGCCCAGGATGAGGCGTACCTCCACCTCCGCCAGCCGGGCGCTGCGCAGGATGTCATCCACCCTGCCGCCGGGATCGATGACCGCGGCGACCCCGGCGTCGGCGTCGCCTACCAGGTAGGTGTTCTCGCTGAAGGGTTGGACGGTGAAGGTTTCGAGGACGAGCTTCATGGCCGCGGATTATAGGTGATGGCCGATGCGCCGGTGTCACGCCGGCAGTCGGGCGCCGCTGAAGCCGCGCTCAGGCCGCCGATGGCCCAGTCAGCGCGACCGGGCTCAGGGTCGGCTCAGCCAGGGCAGGCGCAAGGTCCAGCGGGTGGGCGCCGGCGAGGGGGTGTCGAGGATCTCCGGAGTGGGCCGCCGGGTGGCTGATGCTACCGAGCTGGGCGTGGGGGTCGATGTCGCGGTGGCCGCAGCGGTCGCTGAGCCGGTGGGCGGCGGCGAACTGGGTGACGCCGGCGGGCTGGGGGTGATCCCGGCCACGTCCAAAGCATGGATCGCCCCGTTGTCGAACGCCACGTAGATCTCCCCGTCCTCGTCGAGGCCGAAGGTGGTAGGGTTGCCGATGAGGGTGGCGACCTGCGCGTTGCGCCAGCCGCCCGCGACACCGGCCCCCGCTGGGGCGCGGCCGATCGCCCAAAGGCGCTTGCTGCCGTAGTCGGCGTAGAAGTACAGGCCGTCCAGGGCGGGGAAGGCCTTGCCGCGGTACACTTCGCCACCGGTGATGGACACGCCGGTGCTGTGGTTGTACTCGGCCACCGGCAGGACCAGGCCGGCAGTATCGCAGTTCTGGGCCGGCCGGAAGCAGTGGGTGCCTTCCATGGTGTTCCAACCGTAGTTGAGGCCACCCGGCGAGCCGCGTAGCTCGACATCGACCTCCTCCCACGCGTTCTGCCCCACGTCGCCCACCCACAGGTCGCCTGTGCGCTGGTCGAAGGCGTAGCGCCAGGGGTTGCGCCAACCGTAGGACCAGATCTCCGGGCGGGCGTCGGTGCGGCCGACGAAGGGGTTGTCGGGGGGGATGGCGTACGGCAATCCGTTTGCGGTGCGGTCGACGTCGATGCGGAGGAACTTGGCCAGAAGGGTGTTGAGCTTCTGTCCGTTGCCCTGCGGATCGCCGCCCGAGCCGCCGTCGCCGGTGCCGATCCACAGGTAGCCATCCGGTCCGAAGGCCAGGTTGCCGCCGTTGTGGTTGGCGTAGGGTTGGGAGATGCTGAGGATGGATTTCTCCGACGCCGGGTCACCCTGATCCGTCCGGCTGCCGATGGTGAAGCGGGACACGACGGTGTCCCCGGACTTCAAGCCGCCGCGGTTTTGGCTGGTGCTGTAGTTGACGAAGAAGAAGCCGTTGTCCTTGAACTGGGGATGGAAGGACAGTCCAAGCAGGCCCTGCTCATTGCCGCTGGCATTGACCCGGTCGGTGATGTCCAGGAAGGGGCGCGGCAGCAGCTTGCCGTCGGCGATGATCCGGATGCGCCCGGCCTTTTCCACCACGAAGATGCGCCCGCTGCCGTCGCCGGCGTTGGCGATGTCCACCGGTCGCTCCAGACTGTCGACCAGGCGGCGGCTGGTCATGCGCAGCAGGCTGGGGTCCAGGCCGGGCTCGCCCTGGCGCGGCCCGGCGGAGGCCGGAGATCGGCCGGCGAGCGGGATGACCGACAAGACGAGGCTGAGACAAAGGGCGATTCGAACGGGCAAGCGCATTACGGTGGCCTCCTGGATCCAGGCGATGGTCTCTGGCCGGTGATGGTAGCAAAGGCGGCGTCCGAGGAGCAGCCCGCCGCTGCGACTTTGGTCGGACGGGCTGCCGCGACCATAGGTGGATGCGTACCGTCGGCCTGGACGATAGGATTGGTGGACTGCTGCCGCGAGCAGAACCCACGGGGTTCCGGGGCGGTCGGGCGCAACTACATCGTGCTGAGGGTTGCCTCGTTGACGAGGTTCTCCTTCGGCACTCCTCTGCCGCGCATCGGGGACTGGCCGCCGTGAGGTGGTCGGTCCCCGATGCCATTCCTGGTCTGCTCTCGGTTGGGGTTTCCCGAGCGCTGGACAAACGGTCACCCAGGCATTAAGATTCTGGCGCCGGCAGGACACGCGCGTGACTTTGGGCGCGGCGCGGGGTTCTATCCAGTAGAGGGCCTTGAATTCGGGGCGCCTCGTACTGGCTATCCGACGCACTGCCAAAGGAGATTCTCAATCATGGGCTGGATCACACTGATCATTCTCGGCGCACTCGCAGGTTGGCTGGCCGGGTACATCATGACCCGCAACACCCGGTTTGACATCAAAGACGTCATTCTGGGCGTGGTTGGTGCTATCGCCGGTGGCTATATCGCCGGCATGATCTTCCCTGCGGAGCAGGTCGCCACTCTGAGTATCAAGGGCCTCGCTATCGCAACCCTTGGTGCTTTGCTTGTGGCTTGGGGCTACCGCATGGTCACTGGCAAGAGCGCAACCGGCTGATTCTCGGCGATCGGTAGTCCGGGCGCTTCGCCATCGCAACATGAAAAGGCCGGATCCCCATTGGGGGATCCGGCCTTTTGATTCATGCCATCGTTGATCAATGCCAGCTCGCCCCCGCAAGCCTCACCGCGCCGGCGTCGGCTGGCTCGCCTGCTGCGGATCGAAGACCCCGGCCGGTAGCGCCGCAACCGGGATGAAGTCATGCGTGAAGTCCGCGCGCACCTCGGACTGCTCGGGCGTGCCGTAGTAGATGACGCTCCGCTGCACCAGCCCCCAGGGCAGGTAGGTGGCCGGGTCCAGATAGAAGCTGTCGATCTGCACCGGTTCCTCGGAGCCTTCGTCGCGGTAGGAGGCCGTCAATAGCAGGGCCTGCTGACCGCGGTATCGCCCGGCTTTATCCAGCGTCCACGTGGGGATCGCGCCTGGGCGGCAGCCCAAGACCAGGGAGACGGCGGCGCTCAGCCCGGGGCAGGTGGGGGCCAGGTCCTGGCCGGCCACCTTCAGGGCTTTGTCCAGGTCGAAGATCTGGCTGCCCACCACGATCTTGTCCCCGCGCAGCGACCCGTCGTCCGCCTCGCTGTTTGTCGCTTCCTGCGTGGCGGCGATCAGCGCGGCGGCAGTGCCCATGCGATCCGGCTTGCCGGGCAGGGCTTCCGGTATGACCGTGGCCGGTGCATCATCCGCGGGCGCCTCAGCCTGGCTGGTCGCCGCCGCGTCGGCCGTCGCCGTCGGTTCCTTGCGGGCGTCCAGAACCAGGCGCAAAGCCTCGCGGGCCAGCCCGGCGTCGGCGTCGAGCCAATGGCTGATGCTGCCCTCGTTGCTGAACAGCCCCGCATCCTGACGGCGCTGCGCCACCCGGTGGTACACGTGGCCGGGGCGGCGCATGGCGGCCACCATCCGGTCGCGGGCTTCCAGGGCGGAGGCGCCGTCGGCGGCGGTGACCGCCGTCGCACCCGCCGCCGAGGGTGATTCGATGGCCGGCGATGCGGTGGCGCAGCCGGCGGCCGTGGCGAGCAGGCACAGGATGGCAGGGATGAGGACAAGGCGGGAGGTGGCGGCCATGGCGTGTTTCCGATGTCGTGGCGATGGGGCGGGGTGGATCGGCAGAGCTGGGGATGATACTCGCCTGCCCGCCGGTGATCCAAGGGCGCCGCGGCCGATACGCGCCCCGGGCTGTGTCGACCGGACGCTGGTCGCAGGGCGGGGAAGGGCCTATGATCTCGGCGACATGATTCGCCACCCCTCTCGCATCGTCGGGTTGATCCTCGTGATGGCCGCCTGGTCAGGGGCCGTCGTCTTGCTGGCGCCTCGCGAACGCGATAGCGCCGCGCCGGACTTCGGCGGTGCCTGCCGCGACGGCCGTCCTTACCTGGTGACCGCCTGCTACGCCGCCACCGCCGGCGACCCGGCCCCGCGCCTGCCCTCTGTCGTCTTGTTCCAGGACACACCCGCTGATGGGCCGCATCACATGCTCGCCGGCCATGACCGCATCGGCGCGGTCTGGGGTTTGGCCTACAGCCCTGCCGAGCGGGCGCTGTTCGCCGGGGCCTTCCGCAAGCGCGGGGTGGCCTTGGGGCCAGGCGGGCCGGGCGCCATCTACCGCGTGGACCTGGCGACCGGCGCGGTAGCCACCTTCGCCACTGTGCCCGACGCGGCAGCGGGCGACCTCAGCATCGCGGGTGACGACGCGGCGGCCCGGAGCGAGGCCGGACGCGTGGGCCTGGGCGATGTCGATCTGGACCCGTCCGTCGGTACGCTCTTCGCGATCAACCTGAATGACCGCCGCATCTACGCCTTTGACATGGCGGACGGGCGGCTGCGGACCGCCTTCGACCACGGCGCCGTCGGCGAGTCCTGGGCTGCCGAAGCCCGGCCATTCGGGCTCGGGCTGCGGGGCCGGCGGCTCTACCATGCCCTGGTGCGCGATGCCGCGGCCTCGGGCGACCCGGCCGACCTGGAGGCCCGTGTCTACAGCTCGGCCTATGACGGCTCGGACATGCGCTTGGAGGCGGCCGTGAGCCTGGGCTATCCGCGCGGCGGCCTGCGGCAGGCCGCTTCCGGCGAGGCCATGGATCTCGCCTGGCGACCCTGGGGGGATGCCGTGCCGCCATCGACTTCCGATGCCTTATCGGTCGGTCCGCAGCCCATGGCCGCGGACATCGTGTTCGACGCCGCCGGCAACCTGATCCTGGGTCTGCGCGATCGCCTGGTGGACATGACCGATCCGGCTCTGGCCGCTGGTTCGGAGCTGGCCATCGGCGCCGGCGACCTCTTGCTGGCCCGTCGCGAAGGCGACGGCTGGCGTTTTGCGCCCGACGCGCCCGGCTACGACGACGCCATAGCCGGCAGCAGCCATTCGGCCCAGGGCGGGCTCGCCTGGGTCGCCTCGCCAGGCGCCCTGGTCAGCGCCGATCTGGGCCGTGTGCCTTCCCTGGTGAGCGGCTCCGAACTGCGCGCCACCTGGTACGATGGCAGCGGGGGCCAGAAGCAGGCGGCCGAATCGGTCTGCCCCAGCGGGCAGGCGCTGCCCTCGCTGTGGGCCGCGCCCGAGCAGGCCGCCGATGCGCCGGTCCGACGCGCCCTCGCCGACACCACCACCTTCAGCGCCCCGCGGACGGCGGGGGATGTGGAGGCGCTCTGTGATGCGGAGGCTGAGACGGACAGGACGGAGCCTGATGCGCGCTTGTGGCTGCCGTGGAGCGATTTGGGGCGCTAGTTGAGCTGATCACCGTGCTGAAATCGATGCGGCTCGAATCACGACCTGGACCTCACGCCCCTGCCGCGAGCCGTTGAAGCGGTAACCGTTTTCACTGGCCCTGGGTCGATAACTCGCCTCCATGCAGCAGGTTCCCAGTCGCATGTCCTCGAAGTCCGGACCGACCCTCTTGCCGTCGAAGACCACGAAGTAGCGATTCGCCTTGCGGCCGATGAACACGAGCAGCCCGCCGAGTTCGGCGGGCTCATAGGCGGCATCGATACCGTAGGTCTTGCGCAGGTCCTCGCCGTCCCAGAGGACGGTTGCCAGATGCCCGTCGCGGATGACGATGGCGGGACCGGCATGAAGGCTCTGGATGCCGACGTTGGCGGTCCATCGAAGTTTGCTGTCGCCACCACATAACGTCGACGGCCGTTCGGTCATGCCGACTACGGAATAGCAGCCCATCCAGGCGGGCCAGCGAATCACGCGGAAGTTTCGTCCAGCCGTCTTCAATCGCAGATCCCTGGCGTCCCAAGCCAGCCATGCGGAGGGCAGGGCCGGGTCCGGCAAAGTGAAGGGGAACGGCTCGCCGCAGGCGACAGTTGCGTCTTCCGAGGGGAGGCACTCCCGCCATTCCAGCCCGACCGCGGCGAACGTGGTCGACTCCAGACGCCCGGTGGCGGCCTCTCCCGACCCGCGGCGCGACAGGGCGAGGAGAGCGACCGAGGCGAGGGCAACGGTTGTCCGCAAGGTCCGCTGGATGACCATGCGTGAGATGATAGCCGGTGTCGGGTTCGCGGAGGATGATGTCCAGGGCAGACCCGCCCTTAGGGGAGATTCCGTCAGCGAACGGTATGTGCTGTCTTTGGGGGTGGTCGCACTGGTCGGTCAGCACTGGGGAACCCCCTTCCCCTTGCGAGCCACCCACCTATAATGACCGAAGGCCCATTCTCTTCGTCTGCGCGCCGCCCGGAGGCCCCCCATGATTCGCCACGCCCGCCGCGTTCCCCTTCTCTTGTTGACCTTCGCCGGCCTGCTGGTCTTGCTGCCGGCGCTCCTCGGCGGGCGTGGGTCCATTGGCGCCGCGCCCCGCCGGGCTGATCCGGCCGCCCGTGACGCTGCGGTCGCCGCGGACCCGCGCGCGGACTACGGCCTGGTCTACGCCGGAATGGAGGGCGAGACCCTGGCGCCCTGGCTACGCTCCGCCGCGCAGCTCGACCAGCCCTGGGGCGTCGTCGGTGACGGGGACTTCGTGTGGGTGGCCGACGCGGCCGGGCGGCGGGCGCTCAAGTTCGCCTCCAACGCGCGTTACCTGGACGAACTGGGCAAGGCGGGCCTGATCCACGCTCTGGATGGCGTGGAGCATCCGCTTCGCTTCGTCGCCGATGTGGCCGTGCAGGGCACGGCGGATGCCGGCGATGATGGCAGCGGCGACCCGGCGGCGACCAGGACGCCCACGCCGTCACCCACGCCGCGGCGCGGCGGACCGCGTCCTCTGACGCTGCCGCCGCGTCCAGAGCGACCGATGGCCGAGGGATCTGTGCGCCCGGCGCGGGTAAGCGCGGGGTTGGACTACCTCATCTGGCTGGTGGACAGCCAGGCGCACGCCGCCTACGGCGTCGATCCCGCCAGCCGTGCGGTCGTCCGCGTGCTGGGCACGCCGGATGAGGCGGGCGATGACGACCGGCACTTCCAGGGCCCCAGCGGCATCGCCGTGGGTGGGGATGGCCGGGTCTACGTGGCCGACACCGGCAACCAGCGCATCCAGGTCTTTGGCCCTGACGACCAGTGGCTGGCGACGATCGGGCAGACCGGTGTGGCCGGTGGCGGGCCGAACCAGTTCAACCGTCCCGGACGCCTGGCCGTGGACGACGCCGTGCTCTATGTGGCCGACACGGGCAACCACCGCGCTTTGGGTCTGGACGTCGCCGATCCCGCCAACGCCAGGTTGTTGTACACCTACGGCCAGAGCGGCCAGGCCGGACTGGACGATGCGCACCTCGACTCGCCCCTGGGCCTGACCGTCGACGCCAGCTTCGTCTACGTGGCCGACAGCGGCAACTGCCGCGTGCAGGTGTGGCGCAAGCGTCAGGCCACCTTCTGGAAGAGCCTGCCGGCCTGCAAGGCTCCCGCGGGCGCCTTCCTGGCCGATCGCTCGCCCTCTGACGTGGCCCTGGATGCTCGCGGCTATGTCTACATCGCCGATCCCGCGGCCATGCAGGTGCATCAACTCAACCCCGACTGGACGCCGCTGCGCGACTTCGGTTCGCCCGGTAAGCCCTACCTGACCGACGCTGCCCACCTCAACGGACCCATGGGCGTGGCCTGGGGGCCTGATGGCCGGCTGGCCATGGTCGAAGGCCAGGGCCAGCGCCTGCTCGTCCGCGCGGCCGACGGGCAGTTGGCCTTCAGCCTGGGCCAGGCCGGCATTTCCGGGCCTGGCGATGACCACCTGGACCGGCCGACGGACCTGGCCTATGACGCCGCCGGACTGCTGTACATCCTGGAGCAAGGCGCCGCGCAGGTGCGCGTCCTGGCCGCCGACGGCAGCATGCTGCGCCGGTTCGGCGGACCGGGCGCCGGGGACGGACGCTTCCGCTGCCCGGAGGGTCTGGCCATCGGTGCGGACGGATCGGTCTATGTGGCCGACCCCTGCGATCACCGCGTGCAGGTGCTGGGTCCGGACGGCAGCTTCCGGCGGTCGTTGGGGCTGGCTGGGCAGCCAGGCCAGGGGGACGATCGCTTCGACAGCCCTTCCGACGTCGCCCTGGATGCCGCCGGGCGCATCTACGTCGCCGACAGCGGCAACCATCGCGTGCAGGTCTTCGATGCCGGCGGGCGCTTTCTGCGCCGCATCGGCACCGGCACGGCCGGGCGGGCCTTCGATCAGCTGTTCCGGCCGCGGCGCCTGGCCCTGGGCGCCGATGGCAAGCTGTACATCGCCGATACCGGCAACCAGCGGGTGCTGGTCCTGGCGCCGGATGACCGCTTCCTGGCCGCCGTCGGCGGCCAGCTGGGCGCCAGCACCGGCCAGCTGCGGGAGCCGCTGGGCCTCGCCGTCGACGACGCGGGACGGCTGGCCGTCGCCGATTCGGAGAACCACCGCGTGCTGCGCCTGGCCGTGGCCGACGAGCCCTGGACGGCCTGGAGCCGGAGTGGCTTCGGTAGGCCCGCGGCAGACGCTGTCGGCGCCCTGTCCACCTTCGGCGACGCCCTGTACGCCGGTACCCAGGACGGCGAACGCGGCGCGGCCATCTGGCGCCGCGAGAGCCCGGACGTGGCCTGGGCCGCGGTCCTTCAGGACGGAAACGGCGACGCGGCAAACCAGGCGGTCACCGATCTGACGGTGTGGAACGGCGCCCTCTACGCCGGCGTTCGCAACCTGACGATCTCAACGGATCCCCTTACCGGCGCCGAGCAGCGCCAGAGCCAGGGCGGAGCCATCTGGCGCAGCGCCGACGGTACATCCTGGCAGACCGTGGCCGCCGGCGGGCTGGGCGAAAAGCGCAACGCCGCGTTCGGGGCCCTGACCGGCTACGGGCAGTACCTCTATGCCGGCAGCCAGAGCCTGGACGCCACCCGCGGCGCGGAAGTCTGGCGCTCATCCACCGGCGTCGCGGGCAGTTGGGAGCGGGTTGCCCAAGGTGGCTTCGACGCCGATCCCGGCAACCTGGCCATCGGGGCCATGGGTGTGTTCACCGGCACCCTGTTCGCCGGCACCTGCCAGACGGCCGACCGTCCGGAACTCTGGCAGACCCGCGATGGCAAGCGTTGGTCACCGGCGGGTCCCTACGGTCAGACGGCCATCGGCAACGGCCGAGCCGGCTGCGTGACGGCCTTGGTCGCGTATGAAGGCTGGCTCTACGCCGGCTTGGGCTCCGACAGCTTTCTGGGCGGGGGCACCCGCAGCGCCGAGGTCTGGCGCTGCCGCAAATGCGAGGGCAGCGACTGGGAGCAGGTGGCGCGCGATGGTCTCGGCTCGGTGGGCAACCGGGGCCGTGTGGCCCTGGCCGCTTTCGACGAGCCGCCCTTCCGCTACCTCTACCTGGCGGTGGGCAATGCCTACGACGGTTTGGAGCTGTGGCGGGCGGCCGACGGCCAGAGCTGGGAGCAGGCCGGCGTGGGCGGCCTGGGCGACGGGGCCAACATGGACGTCGCCTCCGGCAAGGCCTTGGCGGCCTGGTATGGCCGGCTCTGGCTGGGCACGGCCAACAGCGGCCATGGGGGTGAGATCTGGTCCACCGCCGGCTTCCGCCCCGGGTCCGTGCCCACCGTCGCCACGCGCCCCGGGCCGGTGGCCACGGCCACGCCGCGTCCGCGGCCCGCGCCCTCCACCGGCCGGGCGGCCTATGCCCTCGTGGACCAGTGGCCGTTGGGGCAGACCATCGCCCCCGACGTCGTCGGCAACATCCTGGAGATGGCCATCGGTGCCGACGGCACGGTGTACCTGCTGGACGCGTCGAACAACCGCGTCATGCGCCTGGGTGCGGACGGCAGCTGGCTGGACGCCTTCGGCAACAGCGGGCGCGGCCCGGACCGCATCGGTCAGGTGGGTGCGCTGGCTGTGGACGACGCCGCGGGCCGCATCTACGTGGCCGACATCGCCTCGGAGCGCATCCTGGTGTATGACGCCCTGGGCCGCTTCATCGTCGCCTGGCCGGAGATCCATGCCCGGGGCATCGAGGTGCAGCCTGACGGCACCGTGTGGGTAGCAGACCGGCTGGCCGATGCGGCACGGCATTTCGCCCCCGACGGGCAGGAGCTGGGGCGCTTCGGCACCTTCGGCAACCGTGACGAAGACCAGTTCCAGGACCTGATCGACCTGACCGTGGACGCCGGCGGCCTGCTTCATGTCGCCGACCAGGGTGGCGTGCGGGTGCGCAGCTTCCGGCCGGAGGGTGCCGCCTGGCGGCGCACGCGCACCATGCTGCTCACCGACCCGAAGTTCCAGGGCTGCCTTGGCGCCCAGCCGCGGCGCATCACGGCTTTGGGCCCGGGACGGATCATGGCTGACAGCTGCATCATCCTGGACGGCGACCGGGAGGATGTGTTTCCGGCCAACCACCGCTCCAGCGACCTCTACGGTGTGCAGCGGCGCACGGCGAACATGGCCGCGGGGCAGTTCGCCGCCCTGGCCGTCTACGACTCGGACCGGATCAACCCCGAGAACCCCACCTACCCGGCCGTGGTGAGCTACCTGCGCGAGAACTTCGACCTGGTGGCCGGCTTCAGCCTGGGTCGTGTCCGCGATGCCGCCAGTGCCGCTCAGGATGGTGCCATCGGCGACCCGGTGCGCCTGTCGACCGCCGCAGACGGGTCGCTGATGCTGAGCGACGGTTTCGGCCTGCGCCAACGATCGCCGACGGGGGCCACCCTGTCGGACCTGCCCAACAGCTTCTATCCCAGTCGACTCAACACCATCCAGCCCTTCCAGGCCTACCTGGTGGGCGAGGGGCGCGAGGGCCGGGTGATGGGGGTAGGCCGGGAGACCCGCACGGGCAAGTACGTGACCTTCTACGCCAAGAGCGTCACCCGGCGCTACTGCCGCGCCGGCCAATGCCAGGTGCGGCCCTATTTCGAGGTCATCTGGGACACGACCTTGCCCACCGAGACCGAGGCCTTCGCCGCCGTGGCCCACGAGCCCATCGGCGACCAGTTCGTGGTGCTGCACCGCTACCACACGGCGCCGTCGACGCGCGGCATGGAAGCCATCAGCAGCCGTCTCTACGTCTACCCTCTGGGGGGCATGGGACGCAAGAAGGAACTGCTGCTGGACGGCGACGACCGTGAGGCCATCTGGGCTGACGTGGATGCCGGGCCAACAGGGCGCATCTACGTGCTGGACACGCTCAACGACCGCGTGCAGGTGTACGGGTCGGACCTCAGCGACCTCGGCAAGGTAGCGACGCCCAAGGATGCCTGGCGGGTGGCTGGAGGACCCAACAACGAGATCTTCGTCCTGACCGTATACGGGCAGGTGCTGCGCATGGCCGCCGACGGCACCTTGCTCAGCCGTTTCGTCGGCCGGCCACACGATGGGGTGCCGCCGACCAGCCTGGTGGACCTCACTGTCGACAAGGACGGTTGGGTCTACACGGTGGACGAACTGGCCAACCAGGTGACCGTCTTCGCCCCGGAGGGCACCGAGGACCAGGTGCTGCAGGGCGAGCGCTGCCAATTGGGCGGCGACAAGTGGGTCGATCCCAAGGACATCCTGCTGGGCGACAGCACCCAGGTCTACCTGAGCCTCTTCGGCACCTGTGGCTTCGTGGAGCAGCCGGCGGACATCGTGGTCGCCGTCAACACCCTGGGCCTGACCATGTCCAACGACTGGGGTCGGCAGCTGGCGGACAACCTGCGACGAGCTCGCCAGATCGTGGCGCTGACCGACCTGGATCGCCACCGCGTGGGCATCGTCTCCTTTTCGCGGGGCGGCCAGGTGGACCAGGAGCTGACGGGCGACAGCTACCGCCTGGTGCGCGCGCTCTTCACCGTCACCGCCGACCGGGGACAGCCGCCCCGCAACTACGGGGCCCTTCGCGCCGCGCAGGACATCTTCAAGAGCAGTTCACCGGAGCGATTGAAGGTCATCGTCATCCTGCGCCCGGGCGAGGACGACGATGCCGGGATCGACCTGGCGGAGCAGCTGAAGGCGCAGGGCTATCGCATCCTCATCGTCAACCTGCCGGGCTCCGCCGCCTACTCAGCCATCGCCTCCGGCGACCTCTACAACAACATCGAAGTGGACCCGCGGGCCATGGGCGCGGCCAAGGAGGTGCACCGGCGCATGCTGGTGCGCGACCAGCCGGCCAACCTGGCGCGCTCGGGCAGTCTGGTGGATGAACTGCCGGCCAACATGGTCTACCTTCCCGGCTCGGCCCAGCCGCCGGCGGTCTGGGATGCCGCGGCCCGCACCCTCACCTGGGTCCTGACCGACCTGGATCGGCTGGCGACCCACGGCTTCAGCTTCCGCGTCCGGCCGACGCAGGAGGGCCTGTGGCCCACGAACGTCATGGCGCGTGCCGAACTGGTCGACGGCTGGGGCCAGCCGGCGGAGGTGGACTTCCCGGTGCCCAAGGTGCGCGTCTACGGCGAACCGCCGACGCCGACACCCACGCGAACGCCAACGCCCACCGTGACGCCGACGCCCACGTCCACCGCGACGGCCACCGCCACCCGCGAGCCACAGGCGCTCTACCTGCCGCTCCTCCTGCATCTCAAATGCGGCGACACCGAGCGCAACGCCGACGTGGTGCTGGTTCTGGACGCCTCAACCTCCATGAGCGAGACGACCAGCCCCGGTGGGCCGACCAAGCTGCAGGCGGCCAAGGACGCCGCCCGGGTCTTCATGGGCCAGCTGGTGGCCGGCCGCGATCAGGTGGCGCTGGTGCAGTTCAACAGCGAGGCCACCGTGCTGGTGGACCTGACCGATCAGCCGACGGTGGCGATCGCGGGGCTTGACCGGATCAGTCAGGCCAGCGGCACGGCCATCAACAGGGCCTTGACGGCCGGTGCCGCGGTCTTCGGTGGCCCTGGCCGGAGGGTCTCCAACAACGCGGTCCTGATCCTGCTCACGGACGGCGAGCCAACCGGAACCACCCGAGACGAGGTGCTGGCCGCCGCCGCCCAGGCTCAGGCCGCGGCCCTCGTCTTCACCATCGGCCTCGGTCAGGCCGTGGACCAGGAGCTGCTGCGAGCCATCGCCAGCCGCTCGAACGGTTTCTTCTACGCCCCCGACACCAGCCAGCTGGCCCTCATCTACAGCCAGATCGCCTACGAGATCCCCTGTCGGCCGGGCTGGCCGTGAGCGCCGCTCCGCGCATCGCTGAATTCCCATCCAAGCGACAAAAGGGCGCCCCCGAAAGGGGCGCCCTTTTGCTGTCGCATCACAGGCTTTACCTGGTCGTACTCGCTGGCCCGGTCCGTCCCTGGATAGGGGGCATCAACCGTCCGTCGGGCGGTGCAGCGGCCACCGGCATCACCGCGGCCGCCGCCTCTCCCCATCTGTCGTCGAAGCAGCATGAGTATACATCAGGCATAAACGCCTGTAAAGTAGGAATACATCAAATTGACTCACCAAACCGAGATCGGTCCCCGAGGCCATAGCGCAATGCTCATGAGTAGCTCAATGAAGGAACATATATCAAACACCTGCAGGTCAGATAGCCTTGGCTGACCGGTCTGCCCTCGATCGTGGCTCTCCGCAACAGCGGTAGCCACGTAGGCTCCAACGTACACCGGCCGGTTCACCCGCAATACGCAGGTGAACCGGCCGGTCGTTGCCCGTGAGTCGATAATTGACCGCCTCCAAACGCCGGGCAATCGGCACGGTGCCCGCTATATCCGGGACGGCATGCCGCTTACGACTGGAGGCGGGTGACTGGGGGCCAGGCGAACAGCTCATGCGCCGGGCATCCGGCGCCGGGTGTGCTGCCATGTCGGTCTGCCACCAGACTGCGAGGGCAAGGATACCCGGCTGCGCATGACGATTCCATCAGGCTTGGCTAGCAGTAGCATGGTGTTGCGTGGGGCTTCACCGAGTGGTTACAACCGCATTAACACCGTGATCGCATGGCGGCCTTTCCGCTGTCCGCGCTCGTATCCAACCCGGACTTGGAGCATTGGGCGGCTGCCCCTTGCGTGTGATATCCTCAGCCCGTTGACGAGCCGTGCCGCTCATGGCCGTTCAGACCAGCCGCAAGGGAGCCGCCAAGGGGATAGGTGAGGCAGCATGAATGCGGTCCATGCACAGTCCGTCCGGTCGATGGCCTTGGACGGAGCGGGGGGCGACGGCTATCCCGCCTTCGCGGAGTTCACGCCCACAGAGACCATCGAGACCAGCCACTATCAGGTGCGCTTCGCCGCCGACCGGCGGGATCTGGAGGCCGTTCAGCGGCTGCGCTACCGGGTCTTCAATCTGGAACTGGGCGAGGGGCTGGATGTCGCCCACGCCATCGGTCGCGACGAGGATCCTTTCGACCGCTGCTGTCACCACCTCATGGTGATCAGCAAGGTGGACCAGCAGGTCATCGGCACCTATCGGATGCAGACCAGCGGCATGGCCGGTGCCGGCCGCGGCTTCTACTGCGACACGCTCTTCGATCTCAGTGGGCTGCCCGCGGAGATCCGCAGCCAGGCCATCGAGACCGGTCGGGCCTGCATTGCCGCCGAGCATCGCCACGGTCGGGTGCTCTTCCTTCTGTGGCGCGGCCTGGCGATGTACTTGAAGCACAACCAACTGCGTTACCTCTTCGGCAGCAGCTCCCTGCCCAGTCAGGATCCAGAGGAGGGGCTGGCGGTGTATGACTGGCTGGCAGGTCATGGCTTGCTGCATGATCGGTTGCGACTCCAACCGCGCCCCGGACGTCCGTGCATCATCGATGCGCCCAGCATTCGCCTGACTCCGCCGGCCAAGGTTCCGCCGCTCATGCGCTTGTACCTGGACTACGGCGCCAAGGTCTGCGGCCCGCCGGCCATGGACCGGGAGTTCAAGACCATCGACTTCCTGACCCTGCTGGATGTCGAGCAGTTCGATCCCCGCATCCGCAAGAAGCTGTTCGGCTGAGCGGACAGCTTGACCATGCAAGCCATCCCGGCGCCGGCTCCGACGGGTGCGGCGCGCCTGCGCCGTCGCCTGCGCGCTGCCGAGCGGCTGGTTCGAATCGGCCTGCTGACGGTCGCGTTCGGTGTGCCGGCGTGGCTGAGCGCCCAACTGCCGCGCCGGGCCGCAGGTCTGGGGCGGCGCTATCGGCGCTGGACCCTCCGTTCCTGGAGCCGGGCCTGCCTGCGGGTGGCCGATGTGCGCCTGACCCGCCACGGTCAGCCGCCGGAGCCGCCGTACTTCCTGGTGGCCAACCACCTGGGCTACCTGGATCTCTTTGTGCTGGGCGCGGTGTTGGACCAACCGGTCTTCGTCGCCCAACATGGGATCGCCGACTGGCCGCTGGTAGGCAGGTTGGCGCGGGCCATGGACACCATCTTCGTCGACCGCGCCAATCCTCAAGACCTGCTCCGGGTGAACCGGGCCGTGGAGGCGGCGTTGGATGCCGGTCGCTCCGTCGTGATGTTTCCCGAAGGCACCAGCACGCCGGGGGTCCGGGTTGAGCCATTCATGTCGCCGGTGCTTGCGGCCCCGGCGCGCCGCGGCCTGCCCGTGCACGCTGCCAGCCTCCATTACCGGACCCGCAAGGACGAACTGCCCGCGCACCAATCGGTCTGCTGGTGGGGGGACATGACCTTCGTCCCCCACGCGCTGCAGCTGCTGCAACTGACCGGAGTAGACGCGGCGGTGACCTTCGTCGCGGAACCCATCCAGGATGCAGACCGCAAGCAGCTGGCCCGTCGGCTGTGGACCGTTGTCGACGAAGCCTTCACGCCCATCGTCACAGGAGAGGACGCATGCCGCATCCGCTGGCCATAGCCAATGCCGCCTACCTGGAGCAGTGCATCCGGCTTCTGGGCGGGCTGACCGACGACCAATACATCCAGGCTTCTCCACCCCTGTCCGAGAGCGGCGTAGGCGGACATCTCCGCCACTGCCTGGACCATATTCGCCTGCTCCTGGACGGCTGCGGCAGGGGACAGGTCGACTACGATGCCCGGGATCGCGACTGTCGCGTGGCCTTCGACCGGGCCGCGGCGATGGCCGCGGCTACGCGACTGGTCGAGCGCTTGCACGCGTTGGAACCCGAGACGGTGGCCGCGGGCATCATGGTTCGCATGGACTGCGGCGACGGCCGACTGCGAGATGCCGTCTGGTCGCAGTCCACGGTGGCACGCGAGCTGCAGTTCATGGTCAGCCACACGACCCATCATTACGCCCTCATGGCGATGATCCTGCGGCATCAGGGGCTGGAACCCGGACCGGACTTCGGGGTGGCGGCGTCCACCCTTCGGCATCGGCGGGCCCGCGAAGGGCTGAACGGTTGAGTCGGCGGCATGTGTACGGTCACCTGGCGTTTCACGCCTGATAGCGGCGGCTGGGCCCTGGACCTGGGTTTCAACCGCGATGAACGGCGCGACCGGCCGCGCGCTCAACCGCCGCGCGTGAGGCGGCCGGAGGCCGGACTGCCCTTCATCGCTCCCAGGGATCCGGCCGGTGGTGGCAGCTGGCTGGCTCTTAACACGGCAGGGCTCTGTCTGGGCCTTCTCAACCTCTATGAAGCGGAGGCTGGAGTGCCGGACAGGGATGCCAGCTTCAGTCGTGGCCGGTTGGTATGGCAGCTGGCCGGCTCGCAGGAGGTCGGTCAGGTCCGCGAGGGACTCCAGCGCATCCTTGAACAGGAGCGGCTGCGGCCCTTCCAGCTGCTGTTGGCCCAGGGCGGAGCCTTGCGGCGCGTCGACCTGTGGCGATGGGACGGCCGCGCGCTGTTGGAGAGCGACCTCATGGCCGAGGTGCCGCTGCTCTCCTCATCGTCCCACCGGCCGGCGGCCGTGGTGGCCGGCAGGCGGATGCTGCATGACGCTGTCGCCGGGCCGGCGGGACTGGCGTCCGCCGACCGATTCGTCTTCCACCGCAGCCACCTGCCGCGGCGCGGTCCCTGGAGCGTGTGCATGCATCGCCCTGACGCGCGCACGGTCAGCTACAGCCAACTGCGCGCCTCTGGTTCAGGGATCAGCTTTCGTTACGCCGCCGGTGCGCCTTGCCGGTCGGCCCTGGGTCCGGCCCTGCGGCTGGAGCCGGGGGGGTGAGGCGCCGCGGACATGGCAGCTTGGCGGCGCTGGCGGTGGCCACCTGGCTGGCCTTGGCCCTGGTGGATGACGGCTGGGCCGACGTTGCCGCGGAATCACCGTCGAATCACCAGGGGATCGAACTGCCCGATGGGGTGACGCCGCTGAATCCCGGGCCCACCGCCGATCCACAGCGGCGCTGGTGGACCATGACCGGTATCGCCCTGGGCACCCTGGCCAGCGAAGACCTGGCGCTCATCGGCGGCGGCATGCTCGCCGCGCGCGGTCAGCTCCATCTGGCAGAGGCCATCCTGGCCGGATTCGTCGGCATCCTGGGCGGGGATCTGTTGCTCTATGCCGCCGGCCGATTTCTGGCGGGATCCCTCCTGCGCCGCGCCCCCATGCGCTGGATCATCGCGCCGCGGGATCTCGCGCGGGGGCGTGAATGGTTCACCCACCACAGAGGGCTCGCCGCCATCCTGGGCAGCCGTTTCGTGCCCGGACTGCGGCTGCCCACCTATGTGGCCGCCGGAGCCCTGCATGCCCCCTTCGGCAAGGTCTTCGGGCTGCTGGCCCTGGCCGCCGCGGTCTGGGTGCCCTTGGTGGTCACGGTCAGCATGCAACTGGGGCAGCGGCTGCAACCGCTCCTGCTGCGCTATGAGCGATGGGCGCCACTGCTGGTCCTGAGCGCCTTGCTCGGTGGTTGGATCGCCATGACGCTGGCCGTTCCCGCCCTCAGCTGGGAGGGGCGCCGTCGGCTATGGGGGCGTTGGCTGCGATGGCGCCATTGGGAGTTCTGGCCCATGTGGCGCTTCTATCCGCCAGTGGTGGTCCATGTGCTCTGGCTGGGCATCAAGCACCGCAGCTTGACGCTCTTCACCCTGGCCAATCCGGCCATGCCTGCCGGGGGCGTCCTGGGTGAGAGCAAGAACGACATCTATCAAGGGCTTGCGGCCGGCGCCGGTGAGGCGCTCCTGGCCTATACGCTGGTGATGCCAGGGCCCGTCGAGCAGCGCGTCGGCGCCGTGCGCGACTGGATGAAAGCCCGCGATCAGGCCTTTCCGATCGTCCTCAAACCCGACGCCGGTCAGCGCGGTACGGGGGTGCTCATCGCTCGTGACCTGGCGCAGATGGTCGATTACTTCGAGGCGATCACGGTGCCGGTTATCGCCCAGGAGTTTGCCCCGGGTCGCGAGTTCGGTGTCTTCTACATCCGCCCCCCGGATCAGGATCGGGGCCGCATCTTCTCCATCACCGATAAGCGGCCCACGACGGTGACCGGTGACGGCGTCCGCACCCTGGGCCAGCTGATCTTGATGGACGAGCGGGCGGTATGCATGGCCGCGAGATTCGAGCAGGCTCACGCGGAGCGGCTCTACGATGTGGTGCCGGCGGGCGAGGTGGTCGCGTTGGTCGACATCGGCACGCACCGCCTGGGGGCCGAGTTCAAGGACGGCGCCTGGGTCTGGACCCCCGAGCTGGAAGCGGCCATCGACCGCATCAGCCGCGCATACCCCGGCTTCAACTTCGGGCGCTATGACCTGCGGACGCCGGATCTGGCGGCGTTTCGCTCGGGCAACGGCTTCAAGATCGTCGAGCTGAACGGCGTGACGGCGGAGGCCACCCATATCTACGATCGCCGGCATTCGGTCTTCGATGCCTGGCGCATCCTTCGGGAACAGTGGCGGCAAGCCTTTGCCGTCGGCGACGGCTGGCGAGCGCGGGGACTGCGGCCGGTAGGCTTGCCGGCGCTCTTGCGCCTGCTGCTGGCCTACCAGGCGGCGGAATGAGCCACGACGGGTTCGGCAGCGAGGCTGATGGTCACTCGCCCGGGCGGTCGTGCAGGCGCCGGGTCACGTAGATCAGCCGGCCCTCACGGCGCATGCGGCGGTAACCGAGGAGGTGGAAGACCTCCATGGGGTAGAAGCGGGCCACGCGGGTGTCGATGCGCAGGGTGGCGCGGTCGGCGGGGTCGCGGCTGACGCCGGGAAGGTACTTGACGGCCCAGCCCAGGCGCCTGCGGCGCAGGCGGGCGGAAAGCGCGAGCCAGATGGGTTTGACGGGGCGGGTCATGAAGAAACCGTCGTCGCCCTGCCCTTGGTAGAGGGGCATCAGGATATGGCCGCCCTCCGGGGCCCGTACGGGGCCACGGCGGTCATCGGCCAGATGCTCACGGCTCTCGACCGGCTGAAAGTTGACGTAACCGGGGCGCATGCGAAAAGCGTCCTCGCCGCGGATGCCGTGCCGGTAGCGCACCTCCACGATCCAGGGGACCGAGCCTCGTGCCTCACGAAGATGCGCCTGATGCCGCGCGGCCTCGGCTTGCGGCATCTCTGGCAGGCAGCCTGCATGGCGCAGGGCCAGCCAGATGACGGCCTCGACGTTGTCGACGGCTTCCGGGGAAGCATGCTGGCCGCCTTCTACGCCCAAGGTCACCACACCGCGCCCCTGATAATGGTCGAAGATCGCCCCGTCGATCTGCTCCTCGAGGCCCAGGACCAAAGGCAAGGGGAAGGCGGCAGCGAATTCGCGGTTGACCAGGGTGTCGGCGAAGAGCATGAAGGGCGCGCTCTGCGAAGAGGTGCTGTGGCAGTCGACGATGAAGACGCGGCCCTTGGCGGCCTGCAGCACCGGATCCAACGCCGCCGCCAGCTCCACCTGCTCCCGATCCTCCGCGCCGGCCGTGCCGGCCGCCACCCGCTCGCGCGCCGCGGCCAGCTGCGATGCGGACCAGTGGCGGTTGAGGTCCCGGTCGATGAAGCGCTTGCCGCTGGCCAGGGCGCGCCGGTTGCCGCTGATGGCCACGAAGCGTCCGCGGAATGCGGGTCGCGTGCGGGCCAACTCGGCCAGGACGCGCCGCGCGGCGTGCACCCCGGCCGGCTCGTTACCGTGCACCCCGGCGATGATGATGAGGGTAGGGCCGGGGTCAGACGCAGCCGGCGCTTCATCGCGCCACTCGCCCAGAACGCGCTCTGGGGTGGGCACCATGGGCGGCGGCAGGTGGCTGAGGGCCGCGGGAGGCGGCGGCGAACCGGGATCGGTGGCGGTTGAATGAAGCATGTCGTTGGTCTGTCCTTCGCAAGAGCGATTGTACTCCGACGGAAGGGCAGGACCAAGATGGGGCGATGCCCGGCGGGCTGTGTCACAATACCCGATTCCACCTGCCGGCGGTCAACGAGGTTCCGATGCCGCGACTGAACTTCATCCTTGACGACGGTCCCGTCGATCGTCTGGCCCGTCGGTCCGCCCAGTCCTGGCCGGACGGCGGCGACTGCGCCGGGCAGCTGGCTCCCAGAGTCGCCTCATGAGTCCAACCGAGGTCGCGACCGACATCGGCCCCGCCCATCTGGCGGTAGAGGGGCTCTCCCTGCGGTATGGCCCCCAGGCCGCGCCGGCTCTGGACGACCTGAGCTTCGACGTTCCGGAAGGCATGCGGGTGGCCGTCGTCGGGCCCAATGGCGCCGGCAAATCCACCTTGTTCAAGGCCATGGTCGGGCTGCTTCGTCCCCAAGAGGGTCGCGTGCTGGTGCACGGTCTGCCCTTCGGTCATGACAAGGACTGCGTGGCCTATGTACCGCAACGCGAGGAGGTGGACTGGGGCTTCCCGGTCTCGGTGCTCGATGTGGTCCTGATGGGGCGCTACGCCCGATTGGGTTGGCTGCGGCGGCCGGGCCGCGCTGACCGCGCGGTGGCCCTGGCCTGCCTGGCGGAGCTGGGCATCGACGCTCTGGCGCAGCGGCCCATCGGTGACCTGTCGGGCGGGCAGCAGCAGCGGGTCTTCCTGGCCCGGGCCCTGGTTCAGGAGCCGCATATCCTGCTCTTGGATGAGCCCTTCGCCGGGGTGGACGTGACCAGCCAGGAACTGGTGCTGGGCCTGCTGGACGCGCTGCGCGCGCGACGGGTCACGGTGATCGTGGCCACCCATGACCTGCAGCTGGCGGCGGAGCGCTTCGACCAGGTGCTGCTGCTCAACCGCCGGCTGCTGGCCTACGGGCCGCCTGCCGAGGTCTTCCGCGCCGAGCTGGTGAAGGCGGCTTTCGGTCATCAGGCCTTGGTGCTCGACGGCGTGGTGCTGGTGGATCATACCCGCCCGCCCGCGCCGCATTCGGGCGCCGTGGTGGTGGATGGGGGCGCCGGCCATCCCGCGTCAGCCCGGCCTCCCGGCACGGTGGCCGACACGGAACCGATCCGCGGCGGGGGCGGGGCATGATGCCGGGCATCGCCATCTTGGACTGGCTGAGCGAACCGCTGCGCTACGGCTTCATGCAGCGGGGCCTGTTGGCCTCGGTGCTGGTGGGCGTGGTCTGCGCGGTCATCGGCTGCTACGTGGTCCTGCGCGGCATGGCCTTTCTGGGTGACGCGATGGCGCATGCCATCTTGCCCGGCGTGGCGGTGGCCTACCTTTGGGGCGCCAACTTGCTGCTGGGGGCGGCGGTGGCGGCGGTGGCGGTGGCCCTGCTCATCGGCGCGGTGACGCGGCAGGGACGGGTGAAGGAGGATACCGCCATCGGCATTCTCTTCGCCGGCGCCCTCTCGCTGGGCGTCGCGCTCATCAGCAGCACGGGCAGCTATGCGGTGGACTTGAGCCATATCCTCTTCGGCAACGTCCTGGGCGTGGCGCGGGGCGACCTGCTGCTGATCGGCGTCCTGGGAACGGTGGTCATCGGCACCATCGCCCTGCTCTACAAAGAGCTGCTGCTGGTCAGTTTCGACCCGGTGCTGGCCGCCACCCTGCGCCTCCCGGTGGAACGGCTGCGCATTCTCATCCTGCTGCTGCTGGCCGTGACCATCGTGGCGTCGCTGCCGGCGGTGGGCGTGGGCCTGGTGGCGGCCATGCTGGTGACACCGCCGGCGACGGCTTCCCTCCTCACCCGGCGGCTGCCGACGATGATGGTCATCTCGGCGGCTCTGGGCGCTGTATCGGGCTTCAGCGGCCTCTACCTCAGCTACTACCTCAACGTGGCTTCGGGCGCGGCGGTGGTCCTGGTGGCCACGGGGATCTTTGGCGCGGTGTACCTGCTGCATCCGCGCAGCGGATGGCTGCGGAGCCGCGCGTAATGCGTCGCGGCCTCTTGCCCCTCTGCGCCTTCAGCATCCTGCTGACTGCTTGCAGCACGCCGGTGCCACCGTCGCGTGACCACGCGTCCATGGGGGAATCTGATTCGCAGACCGGACAACCATTGGCCGACGCGAGGCTGCACGTGTTGGCAGCCGAATCCTTCCTGGCCGATATCGTGCAAGCAGTGGCCGGCGACCGGGCCGTGGTGGACACGCTGGTGCCGGTCGGCGTAGACCCGCACGGCTTCCAGCCCAGGCCCGCGGACCTCCGGCGGGTGGCGGAGGCCGACCTCCTTGTGGTCAACGGGGTAGGGCTGGAGGGCTTTCTGACCGACCTTCTCGCTGCTGCCGGCGAGGGCAAGCCGGTGATCGAAGCGGCGGCGGGCATTCCCCTGCGGGGGATTGAAGCGGCAGTGTCGGCTGGTTCTGAGGCCGGCGATCATGATGGCCACGAGCACGGGCAAGGCGACCCGCATCTGTGGCTCGACCCGCTGCTGGTGCAGCGCTACGCCGATACCATTGCCGCCGGGTTGGCGACCGCCGACCCGGACGGCGCTGCCGTGTATGCGGGCAATGCCCGTGCCTACCGATCACAGCTGGCCGACCTTGACCAGGAAATCCGCATAATGCTGGCTGGAGTGCCCGCCACAAAGCGCCTGCTGGTGACCAACCACGAGAGCCTCGGCTACTTTGCCGATCGCTATGGGCTGCGGGTGGTCGGCGCGCTCCTGCCCAGCGTGAGCACAGGCGCGGAGCCCTCCGCGGGGCAGCTGGCGGCGCTGATCGAGCGCATCAGGCTGACCGGTGCTCCCGCCGTCTTCCTGGAGGCGGGGGTAAACCCGCAGCTGGCGCGGCAGTTGGCGGAGGAGACCGGACTGCGTGTGGTGACGGACCTCTACACGGAATCTCTGACGAACGTGGACGGTCCGGCGCCCAGCTACCTGGCGATGATGCGCCACAACGCGCGATCGATCGCGTCGGGGCTGGGCGCGGTTCCGATCGCGCCCACGGCTGCTCCGTCGTCCGTCAGCGCTCCCACGACCGTCAGCGACCCTATCGCCGGCCTGCTGCGCGGCCCGGCTCGCGAGGGGGCCGACTCGGCGCTGGCGGGGGTCATCAGCAGCCGGGCGATCGGCGCGCTGGCTGTCAGCCGGACGGTCTACACGGATGCCGTCGAGAGCCGGGGGACCCTCACCGTCACGGTCGTAACCTACGCCGAGCCCAAGGGCGCGCTCATGCTCTTCAACGGCTTCATCGCCCAGCGCGCGGCCATGCCGTCCGCCGACCGCCGCGATCTGGCCATCGGGGATCAGGCGGAGGGGGCGGAGATGGGCTGGCCACCCTACCATGCCGTCTACGCCCGCGATGGCCGCCGTTTCATCCTGGTCGAAGCCTCGGATGCGTTCGGTCCGCCGTCACGACGCGCGGCAGCCCTCGAAGCCCTGGCCCAAGGCCTGCTCGCCAGGCCCTGAGGCTCACCCAGCACTGGGGATGCCGCCTACCAGCCCAGCCCCGGCAGGACATCCAGGTCCAGTCCGTCCCGCCGTCCCTGCTCCCGGGCGAAGAAGCCGGCGGCGGCGATCATCGCCGCGTTGTCCGTGCACAGATCCAGCGGCGGTACCAGGACCGGCCGATCGATGTCCGCCGCCAGGGCCGCGCGCAGGGGGCCGTTCGCGGCCACTCCGCCCGCCAGGAGGACTGCTCGGGCCTGGGGATGTAGCTCCAACGCCCGCCGGGTCCGACCCACCAGGGCCTTGACCACCGCGGCCTGGAAGCCGGCGGCCAAGGTGGCCACGTCCGGCTCCAGCCCGGCGGCGCGGGCCGCTTCGACGCGGCGGAGCATGGCCGTCTTGAGGCCGCTGAAGCTGAAGTCCAGGGCTTGCGGCGTCTCGGCGACCGGGAAGGGGCGCGCCAGGCGGGCCGCGATGTCCGTCTCGGAAGCCGCCGCTGTCGTGCCTGCCGCGGCCGTCTGGATCGCCGGCCCGCCCGGATAGCCCAGCCCCAGCATCCGCGCCGCCTTGTCGAAGGCCTCGCCGGCGGCGTCGTCGAGGGTCTGGCCCAGCAGGGTCAGGTCGCCATGGCCGCGCACCAGGACCAGCTCGGTGTGACCACCGGATACAGTGAGGAGCAGCAAGGGGAAGGGCGGGTCGGAGGACCAGGAGCCATCAGGGGCGTCGGGTCGAAGGTCCGCCCAATCCGGATCTGATGTCGGCTTGCGCAGGCGACCGCCGTCATGTAGCCAGTGGCTGTACAGATGCCCGGCCATGTGGTTCACGCCCATCAACGGCAAGCCAGTGGCCAGGCAGATGCCCTTGGCGGCATTGACCCCCACGAGCAAGGAGCCGGCCAGGCCGGGCCCGTGGGTTACCGCGACCGCGGCCAGGTCGTCCAATACCACGCCGGCCTCCGCGATGGCCTGCCGGATGACCGGCACGATGTCGCGGATATGTTGCCGGCTGGCCAGCTCGGGAAAGACCCCGCCGTAGGGCGCATGCAGGTCCGCCTGGCTGGCCACGACGTTCGACAGCACCACTCGGCCCCCGGCCACCACGGCGGCTGCGGTCTCGTCGCAGGAGGTCTCGATGCCGAGGATCAGGGTTGATGGGCGGTGCCGTTGCAACTGGGTGCCGCCAAGTGGCTGCGCAGGTTGTATGGGTGGTGTTGTTTGACCCAAAATTGCTCACGCCCTATGCTGATCTAGAAGCTGGTAGCGTTGAGTCCGATGTCGGCAGATGAACGTGGAGGCAGCGTTGCCCAAGGGAAGAAAGCTGCTCGCTCTTGCGCTTCGGAATCCGGCGGGGCTGCGCTTTGCGCAGTTGTGCGCCTTGGCTGAGGCCTGTGGATTCAACTTGGCTCGAGTTTCCGGTAGCCATCATATCTACACGCACGCCTTGCTTCGTTCGTCGATCAACCTTCAGGACGTCGGGGGTATGGCTAAGGCGTACCAAGTACGTCAACTGCTCAAGATTGTCGAAGCTCACGACTTGTTGGGAGATATCACCTCGTGAAAGACTATCACATCAACATCTTCTACAGTCCGGAGGACGGCGGGTATGTCGCGGACATCCCCGATTTGGATGCGTGTTCGGCCTTCGGGGAAACGCCGGAGTTGGCGCTAGCGGAACTCATGGTCGCCAAGACGGCCTGGCTGGACGTGGCTCGGAGCGAAGGACGCCCGATACCAGCCCCTTCATTCCGTCCCCTGATCTATCAAGTGGCCGGCGTAGCGGCCTAGCCCGATCAAGCCTGCATCACACGCGCCGCCTGCAGCCGATCCACCGTATCCGCCGGCACGGTGCGCACGGCGCCCAACAGGCTTTGCGGCCGCCAGGGGCCGTGGTAGTCGGAGCCGCCGGTGGGGATGAGGCCGTTGTGACCGGCCAGCACCTCCAGCCAGCGGATGGTGCGCGCCGCGTAGCCGGGGTAATGGCATTCCAGGCCGCCCAGCCCTGCCGCCGCCAGGCGTGGTAGCAGCTGCAGCAGGCCCTTGGGGTCGGCGAAGGCCCGGCGTGGCGGTACAGGATGGGCCAGCACGGGTACGCCGCCGGCGGCGCGCAGGATGCGGCAGGCTTCCTCCGGGCTGAGCTTGACCCGCGCGACATAAGCCGGTCGGCCCTGGCCGATGAAGCGCCGGAAGGCCTCCGCCCGGTCGCCGACGAAGCCGGCCTCTACCAAAGCCTGGGCCACGTGCGGCCGGGTGATGAGGCCGCCGGTCGCCAGGGCCGCTACGCGCGGTAGGTCGATGTCCGCGCCCAGGTCTATCAGCGCGTCCACCATGCGCTGGGCGCGCTCGACCCGCTCCAGGCGCGTAGCGGCGAAGAGCCGCGCCAGTTCGGGCTGGGCGGGATCGGCGAAGTAGCCGAGGATGTCGGAGATGATCCCGTCATGCTCGGTCGACAGCTCCACCCCCGGCACCAACGTGATGCCCAGCTCCGCCGCGGCCGACTGGGCTTCGGCGATGCCATCCATGCTGTCGTGATCCGTCAGCCCCAGATGGGTGACGCCGGCCTGCGCCGCAGCGGCGACCAGCGCCGCTGGCGTCAGGGTGCCGTCGGAAGCGGTGCTGTGGCTGTGGAGGTCGATGAGGGGCATGGGGTATCGCGATCGTCCGGCCTGGCCGAAGGGCCTTGCGGTGGCTGCGGAGCGCAGAGTATACTCGGCCCCTGGAAGTCGATTGCCGGCTTCGCGCCTGTGATGCCTGGAGTGACCGCCATGCGAGGTCCTGTGACTGTCCCTGTCCGCGCGTTCTGGGCGCCTGGGGGGTGTCTTGACCCGACTCTGGATCACGGGCTCGGCGGCCTTCGTCCGACTGCACGAACACGCGTCAGAGCCAGGTTCGTAGGATGACGATGCCATCACCCTTCCACCCGATGCTGCTTCCCTACCACAGCAGCCATACATCGTCGGCGCCCCAAACCGCAGTCTTTGCGCGACACGCCGTCAAACCTCGTGCAACACGCCGTAGAACATCATCCAACACGGCGTGAGACTTCATCCAACACGCCGTCAAACTTCATCCAACACGGCGTGAAAAGCCCTCCAACACCAGGCAAAGCGTCAGGTACCCTAGCACTCAAGCACAGCTATCCTAGGCCCTTAGCTCAGGTATGGTGCCAGGCTAACCCGGCTATCCTAGCACCCTATCACGCATTCCACAGCGGAGCGCACCGCCGGGTTCTATGCGGCGCCCACCGATGGATCCAGGGTAGACGGACCGGATGCCATCCTGCCCCCGTCATGCGGGCTGCGGGCCGAGAGCCGGGCCACCTGTTGCTCGGCGCGGTAGGACGAGCGCACCAGCGGGCCGCTCTCCACCCAGCGGATGCCCAGCTCCAGGCCTCGCTCGCGGATGGCGTCGAACTCCTCCGGCAGCAGGTAGCGCTGGATCGGCAGATGGGCTTCCGTGGGGCGCAGGTACTGGCCCACGGTGAAGATGTCCACCTCGATGGCCGCCAGGTCCTGCATGAGCGCGTCCAGCTCTTCCCAGGTTTCGCCCAGGCCCACCATGATGCCGGTCTTGCTCAGCACCGTGGGGTCCATTTCCTTGGCCCAGCGGAGGATGTCCAGGCTGCGATGGTACAAGGCCTGCGGGCGCACCGTACGGTACAGGCGCGGCACCGTCTCGAGGTTGTGGTTGAGGATCTCGGGGGCCGCGTCCATCACCTGCTGCAGGGCGGAGCGGTCGCCGCGGAAGTCGGGGATCAGCACCTCGATGGAGCAGCCGGGGGTCAGCTCGCGGGAGCGGCGGATGCTCCGGGCGAAGATGGCCGCCCCGCCGTCCGGCAGCTCGTCGCGGTTGACCGAGGTGATCACCGCGTGGGTCAGGTTCAGCTCTTGGATGGCCCGCGCCACCCGTTCCGGCTCCAGCACGTCCAGCGCCGTGGGGCGCCCGGTCTTGATGGCGCAGAAGCCGCAGCTGCGCGTGCAGGTGTCGCCCATGATCAGGAAGGTGGCGGTGCCCGCACCCCAGCATTCGCCGATGTTGGGGCAGCGCGCTTCCTCGCAGACCGTGTGCAGGCGCTCCTGGCGCATCAGACCCTTGAGGTCCTGGTAGGTCTGGCCCCAGGGCGCGCGAACCTTCAGCCATTCCGGCCGACGGTGGCGGAAGGGCAGTTCCTGCCCGGCAGGGATCTGATCGGGGGTGATGAGGGTCATGGCGAGGATTATGGCAGAAAGGGGTGCAGGCGGACTAGAATCGCCGCTTGGCGCGCCACATCGGCGCCACGGTTGTGACACCGACGGCATCAGGTGCCGGCCCAGTCTCGGCCAAGGAGGCCCGCGCATGCGCATCGTTCGTTCGCGACCGGTCCGTTTCGTCGTCGTTTCGGCCCTGGTCTGGGCCATCGTCCTGGCGCCCCTGCCCCTGGTCCGGCGCGAGTCGCCCGCCGTCCACGCCCAGGTCATCCCCGCCGTGTACGTCTCCGAGATCGTCTGGATGGGGAACGGTGACGACCCTAACGATGAATGGATGGTGCTGGCCAACGGTACTACCGCGGACATCGCCCTGCAGGGCTGGCGGCTGGCCGCCGTCGACGGCACGCCGGCCATCAGCCTGACCGGCGTCCTGCCGGCCCGCGGCACCTACCTGCTGGAGCGGACGGACGACGACAGCGCGTCGCCTCACAGCGATCAGATCTACACCGGCAACCTGGGCAACACCGGCGAGGACCTGCGCCTCACCGATCCGGGCGGGCTGGAGATCGACCGCGCCGGCCGCGCCGGAGCCTGGTTCTCCGGCGAGGCGGGCAGTTGGCGTTCGATGCTGCGCCGCCGCCCCGAGGTACCCGGCGACCAGCCGGGCGCCTGGGGTCTTGGGGTTCCCGGCGGCACGCCGCGCAACTCGCAGGCCGACGGCGATGGCGACGGCTTCTACTACTCGCCCAACATCGATTGGGAGGCCGGCGGCGACGGGCCGGAGGAGCAGGCCGAGGACTGCGATGACGCCGACCCGGCGGTCCATCCGGATGCGCCCGAGCGCCTGAACGCGAAGGACGACGACTGCGACGGAGAGCTGGACGAAGACTTCGTGCTGGGGCCGCTGGACTACAAAGCCCATTTCAGCGACCCAGAGCGCCTGTGGGCCGTCGGGACGTCGCTCGAGACCAGCGCCATCGAGCGGGCGCTCATCGGTCTGATCGATAGCGCGGCGGTCAGCATCGATGCCGCGATCTACGAGCTGCGCCGGGCGCGATTGACCGATGCCCTGCTGGCGGCCGCGGCCCGCGGCGTGAGGGTGCGGGTGGTGGCCGACGACGAGCAGTCCGACGGATTGCCGGGGGACCGTGCGCAGTACGAGCGCCTGCGCGCGGCCGGCATTGTCGTGCGCCCCGACCGCAAGCGCAGCAGCCTGCAGCATAACAAATTCATGGTGGTCGACGGCGAACGGGTCTGGACCGGTTCGGTCAACTGGACCGACAGCGGCATGACCTACAACCAGGAGAACGCGCTGGAGCTCCGCTCGCCCCAGATCGCCGCGGCCTACCGGCGCGAGTTCGAGGAGATGTTCATCGCCGGGCGCTTCTCACGAGACAAGCTGGACGACACGCCCCACCGCTTCCGCTTTGCCGACGGCGTCACGGTGGAGGTGCGCTTCTCGCCCTCCGACGGCGTGGAGGAGGCCGTGGGGCGCGTGCTGACGGCGGCGCGGCAGGAACTGGCCTTTGCCATGTTCTACTGGACCAGCGATCGCCTGGCGGACATCGTGCTTTCCAAAACCGCCGGCGGCCTGGGCTTCAAGGGCATCTGGGACGCCGTGGGGCAGAAGAACCAGGCAAGCGAGGACAACCGCTTCTGTCAGGCCGGTCTGCCGCTGAAGGTCGAGGTGTTCGGCGGCAAGGTACACGACAAACTGGCGGTGGTCGACGCGGCTGGCGACCTGCCGACAGTGATCAGCGGCAGCTACAACTGGACGGCTGCCGGCGGGGAGGACAATGACGAGAACACCCTGATCGTTCGCGGGCACCGCCCGCTGGCGGCGGCCTACCGCGCTGAGGTCCAGCGGCTCTGGGATGCCCTCCCCGATCAGAGCCTCTGCAGCAACCACGGTGCCGAGAGCGGCCTGCCGGCCTGCGCCGACGGCATCGACAACGACTACGACGACCGCGTTGACCTGTCCGACCCCGGCTGTCGGGAGTCGACGGTCGCCGCCTGCCTGGACGGCGTCGACAACGATGGCGACGGCCTGGTGGACCAGGCCGACCTGGACTGCTTCCGGGCGCCGACGGCCACGCCGGCGACGGGCGCGACGCCGACGCCCGGGTCCACGCTCCCCGCGACCCCGCTGCCCTCGCCGCCGACGGCCACCGGCACCGCTCCCGCATCCGGCGGCCCCTTCATCGCCGTCCTGCCCTGGCTGGCTCGCCAATCCGATTGACATTCCGGACCGCGGGGACCACCATTGCCCGGAAAGCGCACGCGACATCTACCGGGAGGTCCCCCATGTACACCCGCCGCTATCTGCTGCTCGCCGCTGTCCTGGGGCTGTCGGTCGGCCTGACGCTCAGCCCCGCGCCGCCTGCCAAGGCCCAGGTGCAACTGGACGTCGTCGGCAGCAGCTTCTACGCCCGGCAGGTGATGAGCGGGACCGAGCTGGTGATCACGGCCCTGGTGCGCAACCCCTCCGACACCTACGTCTACCATGTCAGCGGTCGCTACAGCCTGAAGATCGGTGGCCAGGAGGTGGCGACGGCGCGGGCCGGCTTCGCCCTCAAGGATGTGTTGGCCCCCGGCGAGACCACCGTGTTGCAGAAGACCGTGGGGCATGCGCGGGCCTTGGAGGTGGACGACGTCGAGATCCCCTTCGTGGTCACCGATGAGACCACCGTGGCCAGCTATGCCGGCTACGCTCCGCCACCGACGGTGGTCCGGCTCGACCGCGGAAACTCCGCGCATTGGGGCGACCATTACCTGGCCGAGCTGCGCAACGACAGCCTTGTCGACTACTTCGCCACCTCGACGGAGGTGGCGGCCGTGGATGCGGACGCGGTCTTCTATCAGAACGGGAAATTGGTGGGCATCGCCATCGACGGCCTCATGCTGCCGGAAGGCCATGTGGCGCGCGGCCAGACTCTGGCCGCGCGCTTTACCGTACCGGCCACAGCCGTCAACCATGACGACGTCGAGCTGTACTTCTCGGTGCGCCAGCTGACGGCCCCAAACGTGAAAGTGCAATCCTGGGCCATCGAGAGCCCCGCCTTCGCGGTGGAAGGCTCGGGCGCTTCCGAGCAGCTGTACGTCACCGCCGACCTGCGCAACAGCAGCCCGGTGGACGGCGATCCCGATCTCGCCTTCCTGCTGAAGGACGCCGCCGGCCGCTTGCTGGGCCTGCTGCACTGTCCCATCGACCTGCTGCTGATGCCCGACGAGACCATCGCCTGCAAAGAGGCGGTGCCGGCGGCCGAGATCAGCGGTCCCGTGCGTGCGGTGGCCGCCATCTCCGGCATGGCCATGAGCCATGTGCTCGTGGGCCCGACGCCCAGCCCCACGCGTACCGTACCGGTCATGACCTGCACACCGCCGGCCTGCCCGTGCGGACGGCTCGTAGGCATCTGCCCCAACGTCCGCTGCGAGGTCTGCACGGCGACCGCGACACCGAAGCCGGGGGGACGCATCCTGCTGCCGCTGTTGCGCAAGGGGGAGTAGCCGGGCCGGGGGCCTGGGGAGCCAGGGGAGCCGGGGGACCGGACCCACTGCAAACAAAAAACGGCGGCCCTCCCGATCATCGGGAGGGCCGCCGTCGCGTTCGCGAGAAGCGTCGCGTCGTGGTTGACGGTGAGGGTTAGAGGTCGCTGCCGCCCCAGGTCCGCGCCGGCGCCCGGAAGCGCACGCCGCCGGAGCCGTCGGTCTGGCCCTCGGTCTGACCGTCCGGGGCGGCCTTGTCCATGCCGTGCTGGCAGCCACCCATGCGGCCGAAGCCGCGCATGCCGCCCATGCCGCCGAAGTGGCGCATCCGGCCGCCCTGGGCTCCCTTCAGCTGGTCGGCCTGGGCCTGGGTGATGACGCCGTCCTTGACGGCCTTGGCGATGGCGGCTTCATGGGCGGCCAGCATCGCGTCCTTCATCTTGGCCCGGTCCAGGCCCTTGGCCTCGACCAGATCGCGCAGGTCCTTGCCGTCGGCCTGGGCCTTCTGCAGATCATCCGCGCTCACGCCCATGGCCTCGGCCATCATGGCCTGCGGGTCCATGCTGCGGGCCAGCTTCTGTCCGGCGATCATCAGGTCGGCCTTCTCCTGCGTCAGGCGCCCGTCCTTGACGGCCGCGGCCAACTGGTCGCTGAAGACCTTGTCCTGGGCCGCGCGCAGCTTGTCGACGGTGGTGCCCAAGGCCTCGGCCATGTCGGTTTCGTTCTGCGCCGGCGAGCCGCCGCGCAGGCCCATGTGCCCGCCCCAAGGGCCGTTGGCGGAGGCGGTATGCACGCCGGCCGCGGCCGCGGCCAGGAAGAGGAAGGTTCCGGTGACGAAGAGGAATCGCTTGCGGTTCATGGATGCCGTCCTTGTTGGTGGCTGGGGCGCGGCCTAGGCGGCGGCGCCGGATTCGACCCATTCATCCTACACGCGCATGATGAGCCTCGGCTGAGAGAGGTGCAAGCTGTCGATGGGTATCGAAGGGATCGCCGCCGCGCCGCTATCATTGACGGACCCTTTCTCATGAGCATCGACATCAGCCCCGCGGTCGCCCGCCGCTTCGTCCTGGGCAAACAAGGACTATGGCCCGGACGCCGCTGGCAGGGGCCGGAGGGCGTGGTGGCCGCCATGCGCGCGGTCGAGCACCTTCAGCTGGATCCGCTGGTGGTCATGGCCCGCGCCCAGGACCTCATCCTGCACAGCAGGGTGCTGGACTACCGACCGGACGGTTGGCTGGCGCCGACCTACGAGGCGCGCGGCTTCTTCGACTGGGGCGGCTGGCTGGCGCTGCGGCCGATGGAGGAGCTGCCGCATTGGCGGTTGATCATGCGCCGCGAAGCGGGCGGCAGCTATTGGCGCGGGCAGGCCGCCGACCATGCCGAGGCCATCCAGGAGATGCGCGACATCCTGACGGAGCGCGGCACGGTGTCCAATCGCGACTTCGCCATGCCGGATCGCAAGCGGACGGACCATTATCGCGGGCGCAAGGACTCGGCCCTGGCCCTCTACTACCTGTGGCGTACGGGCGAGGTGATGACCCATCACCGCGAGCGCTTCGAGCGGGTCTACGCTCTGACGGATGCGGTGGCGCCGCCGGAGTTGGTCCGCGAGTCGGACGAGCAGGCCGCGGAGGACTTCCTGCTGCGCAAGCAGGTGGCCTTTTACGGCCTCGCCGGGCTGCGTACCGCCGACCCCGTGCTGCGCCCGGTCCCCTTACCGGAATTGGCCGCTTGGCGGCGCGATCGCCTCGACGCCGGCGATCTGCTCTCGGTCTCCGTGGAGGGCTGGCGCCACCCGGTGTTCGCCCTGGCGGAGGACCTGCCTCTGCTGCGCGATCTGGCAGCGGGGCGAGTTCCGGCAGCCTGGCAGCCATTGGAAGCCGACACGTACCAAGAGGCGGTCTTCCTCTCGCCCCTGGATGTGGTCAGCGCCCGCGGCCGGGCCAAGCAGCTCTTCGACTTCGACTATGTCTGGGAGGTCTACAAGCCGCTGGAACAGCGCCGCTGGGGCTACTACACCCTGCCCATCCTCTGGGGCGATCGCCTCGTCGGCCGCTTCGACGGCAAACTGGACCGCCCGGCCAACACCCTGCGCATCCTGGGCTTCTGGCTGGAGGACCCGGCCACGGGCAAGGATCCGGACTTCGCCGCGGCCCTGGGCCGGGGCATGGCCCGCTACCTGCGCTTCCTGGGCGCCGCGCGCTTGGACGCGGCGGCCATCCGGCCGGTGGCGTTGCGGCGGGCGGTGGTGGGGGCTTGCCGGGGGTGAGCGAGGGGGAGAGGGTCGGTCATGAACCTCAAACACTCCGGCCAGAGGAGGGAATTGGGGCAAAACTTCGGCCGACGCCTGAGTCCATAGATTGGTAGCCTGATCAGGCCCAGCCAGCCGGGTTTGCCTTCGCACTCACGGCATGCTTCCGGTAGTTGGGTACAACGTCCAAATGCCTTGGTCGGAGCGGTAGATCTGCTGCCCATCTGCGGAGAGTGCCCAAGACGGCGCTGACCAGGCCTCACCAGATTGGTGGAAACAGGACCGGAGCCATAGGAGCCAAGTGGAATCGCAGATCCAATGGGTCAGCCGGTCCGGCCCTTCGGCTTCGACTGACCAACCCGAGAGAATCAGGCGATCCCAGGCCGACTGAACCCGAATCACGCCGGACATCGGCAGGTCGACGGCCCGCGTGATCACAGGATCAGCAGCCGGCGAAAGGTTTACCGCGAACAGCTGCGCTCGGTCTCTCGGCACCCCGCGATTCCGAGACCAGGGTGATCCCGTGGCGACCCAAGCGGTGTTGACGCTGGCGACGATTGCGGTCGGGGCTTCCGAGATCCAGATGGTTGACAGGACTTCCGTGTGCGAGCTGTCAAGGACCAGCACTCGGCCAGTCCCGTCTCGGGAACGCCAGGCCAGGACCGGGCGATCTCCAGACCAGCCGACATCGGCGACAGTCCCATCCATACCGGGCAGGTCGACCCGTTGGAGGCCCGAATCGGACAAGCTGAACAGTCCCGCCGCGTCGGAGTCGACACTAGCTTCGGGGAACCAGATCAGGTCCTCGCTGGCCCGCGCTTCCCCGGCTCCCGCGGCCATGGTCGTCTCTCCGTGCATGAGGCCATCGGTGAGGTCCAGCGCCGAGAGTGTTGTTCCAAAGGTGTGTTGGCGAGCAAAGACCAACCAGCGAGGATCTCGGGCGCGATCGGAAGGCAGGGTCGAGACCAGAGTGCGATCTTGTGGGACCCCCCACTGCTCGGCAGAGCGGGACGGGATTCCATGGACATCCAGTCGCCAGGCGCGCAGCGTCTCGCCCTCCGGTTCCATGCTGTATAGCGTGTCCTTATGAACGAGAAGCGTGTCGGCTACGCCTACGGACGGAGGATCGATGACTGACAGGATGCCAGGCCCTTGCGGCGTCATGTCCGAAAACAGTATGCCGCCACCCAGACCGTCAACTCCGATTGCGAGCACACCGTGTGAAATGCTCAGCCCGATGTAGGGCTTGGACCGAGCGAGGTTCGCTCGCCAAACGTAGCGCGGGATTTGGGCGTCAGTCAGGTCAAGACAGCCGAGCATGTTGAGCAGGTCCCTACCGCCCCACCGATTAAACCCTGTCTGCCCGTACACGGTAAAGACGCAGGCCAGAGTGCCAAAAGCCACGACCTCGTCAAAGCTCAAGACGCCATCCGGTTTACTGCCCCGCTGATCTCTGACATGCAGCGGGATCATCGTATCGGTGGCGGAGCCAAGTTGATGGTCGCCCACCACCGGCCACGAGCGTGCAGCGCCGGAGCCATCGACGACCCAGAGGCGGTCTCCGCTGAGGAACACGCCGATGGGCTTCGTGACGCCGTCATGACGGTCCAAGAGTCGGGGCTTCCCGGAGGCCACATCGAAAGACAAGACGGTGTCCTTCGCCGCAGCCCATAGGCGCTCTCCCTCGGCAAACATGGATGTGAGCCGCGGTTGGCCCTCCAGGGAGCCCTGTAGCGACGCTGCACCGTCTGCGTCGAGATCGAAGATCTGAACCCGTCCATCGTCACCACCGTCCGGCGGTGGGTCCGTCGCGACGAAGAGTCGGGCCCCGCGGCGCACAAAGGCGGTGACCAGCCCTTGCAGGGGCTGGATGTGGCGCAGTTCCGGTGTCGTTGCCTGCCGGACGTCCACCGTCATCAGTTGGCTTCCCGAGAGCAGCGTTGCGATACCTTCGGAAACGGCGAGGCCTCCGGGCCGCGTTTCCTCTGGTAACTCGACGGTGCCCAGGAGCCCTTGGCGGCCGATCCGTGTCAGGTTCCAGATGAGGAGTCGCCGCCCCTGCACCCAGTACGCGATGCCTTCTTCAACCACGGCGGCCCTGGTTGGTTCTCCGACGGGATAACCCACGCGGGCGGCAATGCTCAGGTTGAGCTGTTCAATGGGCGGTCTGGACCGCTCGGTCTGGGTGATTGGCAACCATGCTCGATAGCGGGAGGTCGCCGGCGTGGGAGCCGAAGGTTGGGCCGAAGCGCTCTGCCCGAATAGACAAGCGGTGCAGACAACAAGCACAGCAACGGTGCTCCTGTTAGTCAAGACTAACTCCTTCGCGGCTCAGTCCAGGCTCGGCGGAAACTCGCCAACGATCCACTTGGCCAGCAGGCCATAGCGTTGACGGAGAAACAGGACTACCGATTTCAATCGGACTTGGACAACCCATGTCACGCTCCACGCGAGTTGACGGGTGCTCGAAGCATGACTGATAAGTCAGTGAGACCTGGCCTCTCGGATCGGAGATTGAGCGGGGTTGGGCGCCAAGTGCCGAAGTGCATCGCGCCAGTTCATCTCGTCGCCGAGTACACGTGCTGCGGATGACTACGGCTGCGCTGTGCCTGTTTGCATCAGCGGATCGTGAATCGTGATGCTCTGGCTCGGCAAGCTCGGGACGCCGAAGACCCACCAAGCAATGACGGCTACGCCGACAAGATACAGGAGGGAGGGTAGCGCGACTCGGCGGGCCTTCGCGGCTCGATACTGGAGCCAGGTCGCCAAGGGGAGGCCGGCCCAAGCGACATAAAACCAAGTCTGATGGTATCCCGAGCCGAGGAACCAGGCATTGGGCAGTGCCAGGGCGCTGGCGGCCGCCAAGAGCCACCAGCGCCCGGAGCGCAGCCCCAATGCGATGAGGGCGATCGCGGTCATGACGGCGCCCCAGCCGAAGAGAAACCGACCCGCTTCGGGTCCCAACGTCTCTGCGATGACTGAGAAGGCGCTGTTCATTCCAATCGACTCATGGCGTGATGTGATGGGCAGCTTGATGGTGGACCGTAAGTTCCAGGTTCATGCTTGCCGTTCTTCAAGTCTGTCGCGGCCTGTCGTCGCCCCCCACCGGCCCCAGGATCGCCTCCACCGCGATCAGCAGATCCGGGAAGGCCTGCGGGCTGATGCTTTGGCCATCGCCGAAGGTGGCGTGCCAGCCATAGTGCCCTTCGTTAGGATCGCGATGCACGATTACCAGCCGCCGCCGCACGTCGACGATCCAGTACTCCGCGATGCCTGCCGCAGCGTAGAGCGGAAGCTTGGTTTCCCGATCGCGGCGCAAGCTGCTGTGAGCGACCTCGACGAAGAGCAAGCATTGGTCGGGGCTGGGATGCCGCCGCGCATAGAAGTCGTCGCTGCGTGCCAGCAGCGACAGGTCGGGTGCAGGATAGGACCAGTCGGACAACGGGATCTGCCCTTGGACGCGGACGATCGCGCCATCTTGAAGGCCGAGGGTGAACAGTCGGTTCAACCGATCGACGATGCTGCTGTGCAAGGCTCCCGCTGGCGGCACGACGAAGATCCTCCCGTCGAGCAGCTCGGTCCGCAGGTCCGGATCGAAGATGCCCGTGGCATGCATCCGCTCGTAATCATCGACCGAGCAGCGCCAAGGGATGACGCGGTCCGGCGCGAGCGTTCGCGCGGGGGGTGGGGTCAGGGTGCCGACGGCCATGGGAGCTCCGGGACCATGGTAGCATGGGGGTGGGCGGGGTGGAAGGGACTGGGCGCCACGTTCTGGACACGATTGCGCCAGTGGCGTCAGCTACCACGCTTGGCAGCCGCCGCCCCAGGACTTAAACTCAAGCCCTGACCGTAAACCCCCCGCGGCATCGCCTTCGCCGGCGCGCCGCGTCCCCGCCCCCCAGGGAGCAGCCTCATGTTCGGCATCGGCAAGCAGACGGCCAGGATCACCGAGGAGCAGGTCATCGCCGCCCTCTCCAAGGTCAACGACCCCGAGATCCACCGCGACCTCGTCACCCTGGGCATGATCCGCGACATCACCATCGACGGCGGCGCCGTGGGCTTCACCGTCGTGCTCACCACGCCTGCCTGCCCGCTCAAGCACCAGATCGAGGAGGACTGCCGGCGGGCCGTAGGGGCTATCCCCGGCGTGACCGACATCGCCCTCAGCTGGGATGCCCAGGTGCCGCGCGACAGCCGTCTGACCAGCAAGCTGGACATCGGCGTGCGCAACGCCATCGCCGTCGGCTCGGGCAAGGGCGGGGTGGGCAAGAGCACCGTGGCCGTCAACCTGGCCGTGGCCCTGGCCCGCCAGGGGGCCAACGTGGGCCTGCTGGATGCCGATGTGTACGGGCCCAATGTGCCCATCATGATGGGCGCCGCCGACGAGAAGCCCGTCAGCCGCGACGGCAAGCGCATCGAGCCCATCGAGGCCCATGGCGTGAAGATGATGTCCATCGGCTTTCTGGTCGATGCCAAGCAGCCCCTGGTCTGGCGCGGGCCGATGCTCCACGGTGCCATCCGTCAGTTCATCAGCGACGTCAACTGGGGCGATCTGGACTACCTCATCGTCGACCTGCCGCCCGGCACCGGCGACGTGCAGCTGACCCTCAGCCAGTCCCTGCCCATGACCGGTGCGGTCATCGTCACCCTGCCGCAGGCCGTCAGCCGCGCCGACGTGGTCAAGAGCATCGCCATGTTCCAGTTGGAGGCCGTGGACGTGCCCGTGCTGGGGGTGGTGGAGAACATGAGCGGCGGCATCTTCGGCCAGGGCGGCGGTCGGGTGGTGGCCGAAGACATGGGCGTGCCCTTCATGGGCACCGTGCCCATGGACGGCGATGTCTGCGCCGCCGGCGACGCCGGCATCCCCATCGTCATCTCCCATCCGGATTCAGCGGCGGCTCGGGCGCTCACCGAGATCGCCGGCAAGCTGGCCGCCACCATCTCGGTGCTCAACGTCACCAGACCCAAGGAGCGGGTGTTCCAGGCCGATCCAGACCTCGCCATGCTCTAGCGGCCAAAGCCACCGTTCGACGCTGCTTCACCGTTGATGCCGGCGCCGGCCGACCGCGATCGATCACGGGCCACCGGCGCCGCAGCCGGCGCCCCCAGCAGGTACCCCGCCATGCCAGCATCTCCCCCGCGGCCCCTGTCCGGACACCCGCCCGCGTACGCCCTTCCGCTGCCGGAGCTCTTGGCGGCGCTGGATGCCGGCACGGTCGGATTGACCGCCGCCGAGGCAGAGCGGCGCCTGGCGGGCTTCGGCCCCAACGAGCTACAGGCCGCGGCGCGGGTGTCGCCCTGGGCCTTGTTGGCGGCGCAGTTCAAGAACGTGCTCATCCTCATCCTGCTGGCGGCCACCGCCGTGTCCTTTTTCCTGGGGCATGCCCTGGAGGCCACGGCCATCACGATCATCGTGCTCTTTGCCGTGTTGCTGGGATTTGTGCAGGAATACCGGGCCGAGCAGGCCATCGAGTCCTTGCGCCGCATGGCCGCGCCAACGGCTACGGCCATGCGCGACGGGGAAGAGACCGCGGTCCCGGCTCGGGAGATCGTGCCCGGTGACCTGATCATCCTGCGCACCGGCGATCGCGTGCCGGCCGATGCGCGGTTGCAGCAGGTGGTCAACCTGCAGATCCAGGAGGCCATCCTCACCGGAGAGTCCGTGCCGGTGGTCAAACAGTTGACCGTGCTACCGCAGCAGGACCTGGCCCTGGGCGACCGGGTCAACATGGCCTACGCCGGAACCGTGGTCACCTACGGCCGCGGGCGGGCGGTGGTGACGGCCACCGGCATGGCCACCGAATTCGGCAGGATCGCTCAGCTGCTCGAATCCGTGGAGACCGGTCGGACGCCCTTGCAGGAGAACCTGGACCGCCTGGGCAAGACCCTGGCATTGGCGGCGCTGATCCTGGTGTCGCTCATCGTGGCGGTGGGCCTGCTGCGTGGCCAGCCTTTCGTCGAGATGCTGATCTTCGGCGTGGCCCTGGCCGTGGCCGTGGTGCCCGAGGCCTTGCCCGCGGTCGTCACCATCTCCCTGGCCATCGGCGTGCAGCGCCTGGCCCGGCGCAAGGCCCTCATGCGCCGGCTGCCCGCGGTGGAGACCTTGGGCAGCACATCGGTCATCTGTTCCGACAAGACCGGCACCCTGACCCGCGACGAGATGACCGTCCGCGCCCTGCATGTCGATGGCCGGTATCTGGAAGTGACCGGCGCCGGCTACCTGCCGCAGGGCCGGTTCCTGCAGGATGGCGTCCCCTTGACCGACCTCGGGGAGCTGGAGCGCCTGCTGCGGGCTGCCGCCCTGGGCTCTGACGCCTACCTGGTGCACACCGAGGACGAAGACCGCTGGCGGATCAAGGGCGACCCCACCGAAGGGGCGCTGGTGGTCGCGGCGGCCAAGGCCGGCTTGAAGAAGCTGGACCTGGACGACCGCTTCCCGCGACTGGAGGAGATTCCCTTCACCTCCGAGTCCAAGCGCATGACCACCCTGCACCAGATGTCCGACGGTCCGGTGGCCTTTGCCAAAGGCGCGCCCGAAGTGATCCTGGATGCCTGCGCGCGGCGGCAGTCGGCGGAGGGCGACCTGCCGCTGGACGATGACGGCCGGCGCCGGATCCTGGACGCGGCCGGAGGCATGGCCGCGCAGGCCATGCGCGTGCTGGCCGTGGCCGAGAAATCGGACGCCGATTGCCTGGACCATGCGCAGGAAGGGCTGACCTTCCTCGGCCTGGTGGGGATGATCGATCCGCCGCGGCCGGAGGCCGCCGACGCCATTCGCACCTGCGAGGCGGCCGGGATCCGTGTGCTGATGATGACCGGCGACCACCCGGCTACGGCGGAGGCCGTGGCCCGCGAGTTGGGGCTGCTGCGGGAAGGGCGCGTGGTCACCGGTGCCGAGCTGGAGGCCTTGAGCGCGGCGGAGTTCGCCGACCAGGTGGAGGGCATCCAGGTCTATGCCCGCGTTTCGCCGGAGCACAAACTGCGGGTGGTCACCGCCCTGCAGGCCCGGGGACATGTCGTGGCCATGACCGGCGACGGCGTCAACGATGCGCCGGCGCTGAAGAAGGCGGAGATCGGCGTGGCCATGGGCATCAGTGGGACGGACGTGGCCAAGGAGGCCGCGGCCATGATGCTCACCGACGACAACTTCGCCTCCATCGTCGCCGCCGTCGAAGAGGGCCGCGGCATCTTCGACAACATCATGAAGTACCTGGGCTTCCTGCTGTCCTCCAACATCGGCGAGATCGGCCTGATGGCCGGCGCCACCTTGCTCGGCCTGCCCTTGCCCCTGACGGCAGTGCAGATCCTCTATGTGAACCTGGCCACCGATGGCTTGCCGGCCCTGGCCCTGGCGGTGGACCCACCGGACGCCGACCTGATGCGCCGGCGCCCGCGTCATGCGCGCGCTGGGGTCTTCACCCGACCGGTCGTGGCCACCATCCTCATCGCCGGCCTGTGGTCCTCGGCGGTCAACCTGTGGCTCTTCCGCTGGGCGCTGGGCTCCGGCCGCAGCGAGGCGCAGGCCATGACCATGACCTTCGCCGCCCTGGTGCTGATCCAATTCTGCAATGCCTACAACTTCCGCTCCGATCGGCACAGCCTGCTGCGGCGGCCCTTCGCCAACCGCTGGTTGAACCTGGCTGTGTCGTGGGAGCTGGCCTTGCTGCTGCTGGTGGTCTACCTGCCCATCCTGCAGCGCCCCCTGGGCACTTTGGCGTTGTCCGGCGCGGACTGGCTGCTTGTCGGCGGCGCGGCCCTGACCATCGTGCCCGTGATGGAGGCCTCCAAATGGCTGAGGCGTCGGGGTCTTCTGGGCGCCGAGGGCTGACGGGTGCCGTTGACCCCCGGCGCCCGCGCACGTAGAATCCTCGTCTTGCGCCGCCTGTCGATAGGCGGCCTCATCCGGTATGCCCCCTTACGCGCCTTCCCCTGCGGCGGCGCGCACCGCGCCAGAGGACGTCCTGCACCATGACCACTTCGTCCGACGCCCCGGCCTCCGCCGTGGATCCGCGGTCCATCGACTCTGCGCTGGCCCTGGGCATGGCGCGGACCATGCTGCGCGTGCGTAGCTTCGAAGACCTCGCCGCCCGCGCCTATACCCAGGGCAAAGCCGGCGGCTTCATGCACCTGTACAACGGCCAGGAGGCCTCGGGCGTGGGCGCCATGCTGGCCCTGAGGCCCGAGGACGTGGTGATGACCCATTACCGCGACCATGGCTACGCCCTGGCGCGGGGTATCTCCGCCGGCAAGCTGATGGCCGAACTCTACGGCAGGGTGGATGGGGTCTGCCGCGGCCGCGGCGGCTCCATGCACTTCTTTTCAGCGGAGCATAACTTTCTGGGCGGCTGGGCCATCGTGGGCGGCCAGAGCCCCCTGGCGGTGGGCCATGCCTTCGCTACCGAGTACCGCCGCAAGGTGCTGGGCGAGGCGGTCGATGCCATCGGCCTGGTGATCATGGGCGAGGGCGCCACCAACATCGGCTACTTCTACGAATCCCTGAACTTCGCCGCCTTGTGGAAGGCGCCGGTGGTCTTCTTCGTGGAGAACAACGGCTACGCCATGGGCACGCCGCGCGAAGTCGTCAGCGCCGTGGCCAGCATGGCCGACAAGGCCAAGGCCTTCAACATCCCCTCGGCGGTGGTGGATGGCATGGACGTGCTGGCCGTGCACCAGGCCGTGCAGGCCGCGGCGGCTCATGTGCGGGAGCATCGCGAGCCTTTCGTGCTGGAGAGCATGACCTACCGCTTCCGGGCGCATTCCATGGCGGATCCGGACCTCTACCGCAGCAAGGACGAGGTGGAGTTCTGGCGGCAGAGGGATCCCGTCACGGTCTTCCCGCGGCAGCTGATGGCGGCCGGATTGCTGCAGGCGGACGACTGGCAGGCGGTGCAGGCCGAAGTGGCGGCCGAGATGGACGCCGCAGTGGCCTTTGCCGAAGCCAGCCCGCCGCCGCCTTCGGAAGAGCTCTTCGCCGACATCATGGCCGAAGCCCCGGAGGCGGTGCCGCCGCCGGCGGGCGGGGCGACCAAGATCCAGTCGGTGACCGAGGGCCTGAACCAGGCCCTGACGGAATACATGGCCCAGGAGCCGCGCTGCTTCCTGATGGGCGAGGACATCAACCGATACGGCTCGGCCTATGGCGTCACCCGCGGCCTGCCGGAGCAGTTCGGCGACGAGCGGGTGCGCGACACACCGATCGCCGAAGGGGCCATCGCCGGGGTGGCCACCGGTGCGGCCATGGCCGGCCTGCGGCCCGTGGCCGAGCTGATGACCGTCAACTTCGCCCTGCTGGCGGCCGACGCGATCATCAACCACGCCGCCAAGATCCGCAACATGTTCGGCGGGCAGGCCAACGTGCCCCTGGTGGTGCGCACCGTGGGCGGCGGTGTGCAGCTGGCAGCCACCCATAGCCAGAACTTCGACACTCTTTTCGCCCATGTGCCGGGCCTTCGCGTCTGCGCGGTGGGCACGGCCCTGGACGCCAAAGGCCTCCTGGCCACCGCCCTCCGGCTGGACGACCCCACCATCGTCATGGAGCACCAGCTGATGTACCGGGTGAAGGGCGAGGTGCCGGAAGGGCATTTCACCCTGCCGGTGGGCAAGGCCCACGTGGAACGCGCCGGCGCGGCCGGCGGTCTCACGCTCATCGGCTACTCGCGCGGCCTGCAGATCGCCCTGCAGGCGGCCGAGCGCCTCTCCAAGGACTTTGGCTTGGAGGCGGAGGTCATCAACCTGCGCTGGTTGCGCCCCCTGGACACCGCCACCCTGGTGGAATCGGTGCGCAAGACCAACCGCGCCCTGGTGGTGGAGGACGATTGGGTGAGCTACGGCATCGGCGCCGAGATCGCCGCCCGCTTGCAAGAGGAGGCCTTCGACCACCTGGACGCTCCCGTGCTGCGGGTGGGCCTGGCGGAGGCGCCGATGCCCTACGCGGCCAACCTGGAGCGCGACGCATGGCCCTCCGTGGACAAGATCATCGCCGCGCTCACAGCGGCCCGGATCATCGGCTGAGCCGACAGGAGCGAGCCATGGCAACCGAAGTCGTCATGCCCAAGATGGGCTATGACATGGAAGAGGGCACCATCCTGCGCTGGGCCAAGCACGAAGGCGATGCGGTGGCCAAGGGTGAGGTGCTGGGCGAGATCGAGACGGGCAAGGTCAACATCGAGATCGAGGCCTTCGACGCCGGCGTCCTGCGCCGCATCCTGGTGGCCGAAGGGCAGACGGTGCCGGTGGGCACGCCCATCGCCGTGATCGGTACGGCGGACGAGGTGCTCGACCTGCCGGCGGCGCCGGTCGCGGCGTCGACCGCCGCGGCCGCATCCGTTCCGCCTGCCGCAGGCGCCTCAGCTGCCGACAACGCTCCGGTCGCTGATCCCACCCTGGTCCCCGACAGCGCCCCGGTCTCCCACAGCGGCCCGGTAGCGGACAACGCCCCGGTAGCGGACAACACCCTGGCTGCGGACAACGCCGCAAGCGCTCCCCGAACCGCCACCTTGCCCGAGGGCCGTCTCCGCGCCTCGCCCCTGGCCCGCCGTCTGGCTGTCGAGCGGGGGGTTGACCTGCGGACCGTGCCGGGCACCGGGCCTGGCGGCCGCGTGTTGCGCGACGACGTGTTGGGCGCCACCGCCCGCGCCGCGGCCGCGCCGTCACCGGTGGCATCCGCGGTGAGCGCCCCGGCTCCGGTGATCCCGGCCGCAGTGATCCCGGCCGCGGTGACCCCCGCCCCAGCTCGCGCCGCAGCTCCCGTCCTCGAAGACCGCCTGGAAGCCCTCTCCGGTATCCGCCGCACCGTCGCCCGGCGCCTATCCGAGAGCTGGACGGCGGCGCCGCACATCTTCGTCACCGTCCCCGTGCACATGGACGCCGCCCTGGCCCTGCGCAAGGACCTGAACTCGGTGCTGGAAGCCCGGGGTGGCGGCAAGGTCTCCGTGAACGACCTCGTCGTCAAGGCTGCGGCCCTTGCCCTCCGCGCCCATCCGCGACTCAACGTCAGTTGGGAGGAAGGGCAGCGGCGGGTCCACGGCCGGGTGAGCATCGGCGTGGCGGTGGCCCTGGAAGACGGTTTGATCACCGTCACCGTGCCGGATGCCGACCAGCTGCCGCTCTCGGCCATCGCCGCCGACGTCGGCGCCAAGGCGGAGCGCGCCCGCGCCGGCAAGCTCCAGCCGCAGGACCTCAACACGCCCAGCACCTTCACCATCAGCAACCTGGGCGGCTACGGCGTGGAGCAGTTCACGGCCATCATCAACCCGCCGGAAGCGGCCATCCTGGCGGTTGGCGCCGCGGCCCCCGAGGCTGTGGTCATCGACGGCCAGGTAGCGGTGCGCAACGTGATGCGCGTGACCCTCTCCGCCGACCACCGCGTGGTGGACGGCGCGACGGCGGCCGAATGGCTGAAAACCTTCCGTAGCATCCTGGAGCAGCCGCTCCAACTCTTCGACCTCTGAGGGAGCCCTTCATCATGGCAGAGCGCTACGACGTGGCGATCATCGGCAGCGGCCCCGGCGGCTACGTGGCCGGCATCCGGGCCGGGCAATTGGGCCTGAAGGCCGTGGTCATCGAGAGGGAGTCCAGCCTGGGCGGGGTCTGCCTCAACTGGGGCTGCATCCCCACCAAGGCCCTCATCAAGAATGCGGAGATGGTCAACTTCCTGCAACGCAAAGCGGAGGAATTCGGCATCACGGCCATGAACCCCGTCATCAGCTGGTCCAAAGCCGTCGACCGCTCGGGCAAGGTGGTCAGCCGCATGAACCGCGGTGTAGCCGGCCTCTTGAAGAAGAACAACTGCGCCGTCATCCAGGGCACGGCCCGCTTCACCGGCCCTCACAGCCTGGCGGTTGTCGGGCCGGACGGCGCGGAGCAGGTGGTGGAGGCCGAGCATATCATCATCGGCACAGGTTCGCGCTCGCGCCTCTTGCCGGGCATGCAGGCTGACGGCGTGCGCATCCTCACCAGCCGACATGCCATCCGCCTGGATGCCGTGCCCGAGCGGCTGCTGGTGATGGGCGCCGGCGCCGTGGGCATGGAGTTCGCCTATGTCTACCGCGCCTACGGGGCGGAGGTGACGGTAATCGAGATGCTGGATCGCGTGCTGCCGTTGGAGGATGTCGAGGCCGGCGAGCTGGTGAAGAAGAGCTTCGAGCGCGCGGGCATCGATGTGCGCACGTCTACCAAGGTGGCGGGCATCGAAGTGACCGACGCGGGCGTTCGCCTGACGGTGGAGCCGGCGGCGGGCGGGGCGGCGGAGCTGCTGGAGGGCGACCAGGTACTGGTAGCCATCGGCCGGGTGCCCAACACCGAGAACCTGGGCCTGGAGGCGGTCGGCATCGCCACCGAGCGCGGCTTTGTCAAGGTGGACGCCGAGCTGCGCAGCAGCCTGCCGCATGTCTACGCCATCGGCGACGTGGCCGGGGCGCCCATGCTGGCACATAAAGCCAGCCACGAGGGCGTGCAGGCGGTGGAGCATATCGCCGGCCTGCCCACGCATGCCGTCGACGCCAGCTTCATCCCCAACTGCACCTACTGCCAACCGCAGGTAGCCTCCATCGGTCACACCGAGGCCAAGGCGCGCGAGCTGGGCTACGAGGTCAAGGTCAGCAAGTTTCCCTTCGTGGGCATCGGCAAGGCGGTGGCCATCGGGGAGACGGAAGGCTGGGTGAAGATCATCTCCGACGCACGCTACGGCGAGATCCTGGGCGCGACCATCGTGGGTCCGGAGGCCACCGAGATCATCCACGAGCTGGTGCTGGCCCGCACCGCGGAGCTGACCGCCGAGGAGCTGGCGGGCATGGTGCATGCCCATCCGACGCTCTCGGAGGCCATCCACGAGGCGGCGCTGGGCGTGAATGGCTTGCCGCTGCACATGTGAGGCAAGGATGCGCTCGGACGCTCGGCCCGCGAACCAGCCCTCGCCTCAGCGCCCGCCCCCGGCGACGACCGCCACCCGACCCATGGCCCGCCAGCGCCGGGCAAAGGACTCACGGTCGATCCAGCGCATGTCCTTCGAGGAGCGACCCGGATCGGCCACGCCCCAGCCGCGCTCTGGATCTTCGGCAAGCAAGACCACATAATGGGCCCATGGCTTGGGTGTCCAGGCCCCGTACAGGACGACGATGCCCAGGCCCGCCGCCAGCCAGCCGCGAAGTTCGGCCTCTGTGCAGCCGCGTTGCCAACGGGCACGCATCCCATACAAGCCCAGGGCATCCACCAGCCCCCAGGGAAAGGTGGAGAAGCCGGGGATGCGACGCAACAGGGGCAGGAAGCCCCACAGGCCGCGCCAACGCGGGCGGTCCAACTGGCGGGCAAGGCCGGAGGGATCGACGCTGCCGCCGGTCAGACCGTGAACCAACATCGCAACGGTGAAAGGGCCGCAGTCATTGGAGTCACCCTGAAAGCAGTGGCCTGCCAGAACGCTCTGGCTGTGCACGGCGGTGACGGCGCGACCGGGTACGCTGGCCGTATGGCTGGGGGATGTCTGCGACACGATGTGTGGCTCCGGGGGGGCAAGAAGGGAGTCAATTGTAGGTCGCGATGGGCTGTGGACCACGTCGAAGCTCTGCCCAAGTGATCTGCGAGGAACAAGCCGGACCCTCGAAACACGGCTACTGCGAACCCCCATGTTCCTGGGCACCGATGCGCTGGACCCTCGCCCCTCGCCCTCCAGCTGATTGCATGTATCATCTGCGTCGCTGAACCTTTTCGGCCGGCCGCCGGATCCAGGATACAGGGGGAATCCAGATGAAGACTGCGACAGGGCTGGAGTACACGGAAACCACCAGAGGGACGGGTGAGCAGGCCGTGGCCGGCAAGACGGTCGCTGTCCATTACACCGGCACCTTTCCGGATGGCCGGGTCTTCGATGACTCGAGGCCGAGAGGCGAGCCGATTCGCTTCGTCCTCGGCCAGGGTCAGGTCATCAAGGGCTGGGACGAGGGCATCGCCCTCATGAAGGTGGGCGGGAGGGCGCAGCTCATCGTCCCGCCGGCGCTGGCATACGGCGCGCGCGGCGCCGGAAATGTCATTCCTCCGAATGCCTTCCTGCACTTCGACGTTGAGTTGGTGGCGGTGAACTAGGACCGCGTTCGGCACCCGAAGTTCACCGCCAGCGCGCGGCGCCGATGGACCGGTCATGGCTGAAACCTTGTCCAAAGCTGAGAGGCTCGCGCGTTCTTATCCTCTGGAATCCCAAGGCGGCCCGTTCCGCCTCGTCTCGCGGTCAGGTCCGTCGCGCGCGATCTCGCGGCCCCGACCTGACTCCCACCACCCTTCAGGAGCCAGCACCATGATTCGCCACCCACGTGTCCGTTTCGCTGCCCTGGCAGGCCTGCTCCTGGGCCTGGGCGCTCTGGCCGGTCTGCAAATGCCCACCGACGGCGCGGCTGCGGCAGGTCGGTCGGTCCCGGCCGTCCTGGCGGCGTCACGCACCGGGCGCTGCTCCGGCACGATCTCCGCTACCCTCGGCACCGGGGAGACCACGGTCTGCGCCGGAACCACCGTCAGCCTGACCCTCTCGCCCTACTGCCCCATCTGTCCCGGTGGCATGCACGTGATCTTCGTTCACACGGACACGCCGCAGGCCCGCTGGCAAGAGTCTGAGAGCCGCAAGGTGCTGGATGACATGGAGCGCTGGGCCGCACGCTACATGGACGCCGGCACCAAGCTCAAGGCGGCGGTGGTGGAGTACGACAACGGTGGGGCGCAGACCCAGGCCCGCCTCACGGACAACATGAACACCGTCCATGGCCAGCTGATGGCGGACACCACCTACAACGCGCGGGGCAAGGCGGTTGATGCCGCCAAGCTGGCCTTGCGCGAGCTGGACCAGGCCCGCCGCGGTACCAAGGAGAGCCCTTGCGAAGTGGTGATCATGTACGCCTACACCAAGAGCCATTATCAGGACCAGCGGGCCATCCTGCTCGACGCGGCAGACATGATCAAGGCCAAGGCCAAGCTGATGGTAGGCTGCCCCATGGACCCCGGTTCCTGGTACTGCCGCGGGCCCGAACCCGAGATGCCCACCAGCCAGCGCTACTTCACCAAGTTCAGCGAAAGCGGCCGACTGCGGCGGATGGTGCAGGACGAGATGGCCAACTTCCCCAAGGGCGCCGACGTGCGCAGCATGTCCCTGAGTCAGGTGCTGCCCGCCGGTCTGGCCTATGAGAGCGGATCGGCGACGGGCGGCGATCCGGCCATCGCCAGCGGCGCGGACGGCCAGACGGTCCTCTCCTGGTCCTGGACCGCCCCGAAGACCATGCAGAGCTACAGCGTTACCTACCGCGTGAAGTCCGAGACGCCGGCCAGCTACCCGGTCCGCGGCGAGGCGGTGATCATGGACAGCGGCCGCCTGACGCAGAAGCTGCCAGTGCCGGAACAGCTGCTGGCTGTGGCGCCCGCCATCTGCTTCACGCCCACGCCGGAGCCTCCCACGGCGACCGCCACCGCCACCGAGTTGCCGCCCACGGCCACCGCATCCGCTACCGCCAGCGTGACGGCCTCAGCCACGCCTGTCCCCACGGCCACGCTGACGCCGACCCCCTCCCGCTACACCATCTACCTCCCCTTCCTCCATTGGGAGAAGACCATCTGCGTGCCGGAGTCGGTCTATGCCGACGTCATCCTGGTGCTGGACATGTCCACCAGCATGTACCGCACCACACGCGAGGGCGGGCGCAGCAAGCATGAGGCGGCCTTGGGCGCGGCGCGGTCCTTCCTCGACCTCCTTTCCTGGGCGGCCGACAACGCCGGGGGCCACGACCAGGTGGCCGTCGTCGGCTTCAACGATCTGGCTTGGACGGCCTCATCTCTGGGCTCCGACCAAGCCATCGCCCTACAGGCGCTGGAGCAACTGCCGGGGCGCATCGCCCAGGGCACGCGGCTGGACCTGGCCCTGTACCAGGCCCGGGACGCGCTGCGGGCCGGGCCGCGGTTGTCGACCAACCGGCCCACGGTCATCCTGCTGACCGACGGCCTGCCCAACCGCGTGCCGTTCGGACCGGGCAGCGAGCAGCCGGGCTGCCCCGACCAGGAATGCACCGTGCTGCGCGCCGCCGCGCAGCTGAAGGCCGACGGCACCCGCCTCTTCACCATCGGCTTGGGTGAGGACGACGATGTCCTGCAGGTCCTGCTGCGCGGCGCGGCATCGCAGGCCGGCGACTTCTTCTTCGCCCCCGACGGCGACGACCTGGCGGGCATCTACCGCCAGATCGCCGGGCGGATCACCGAATGCCCGTGAACCGGGACTGAGGCTCCGGTCCCCGTCCCGGATTCCCCTATGCGCCGCGGCCCGTCAGCGGGCCGCGGCGGGGACAGACAGCGACCGGCGCAGTTCCAGGCCCTGGTCGCGCCAGACGACATCGACCCGTCGGACCAGATCCGGCGGGGCGATGGCCTGGCCGGCGGGTGGGCGCAGCGCATCCAACCGCCACTGGCCCGCCCGGTCGGCCGTCACGGCGTAACGCAGCGGCGGCTCGCCTGCAGCAGTCAGCAGCTCGACGTCCAGCAAGGCTCCGGCTGGCGCTTCACCGGACACGATGCCGTCTGCGTCAAGCACCAGGCTCAGTGCCGGAAGCGTGACGTCGATCAATGGCCTCCGGCGGCCCAAGGCGATCACGGTGATGCGATCGCCGGACGCCAGGCTCGCCGTCGCGCTGTCCACGGCCAGTTCCGCGGTGAACAGGCCGGTGGCGCCCACCAGCAGCATCCGGCTGGGGTCGGCGAGCGGCGATCCCCGGCGGTCGACCGCGACCGTGAAGCCGTCGCCGCGCGGCAATGTGCCCTGCACCGTGGGCTCGCTCAAGGCGGCGACCACCGTCGGGCCGCGGAAGCTCCGGCGCAGGTTGTGGCCGCTGGCCAGGGTGCTGTAGACCTCCCCCTTCGCCCCGGGCGCCATGGGCGGGAGGCCGTCGGGCAAGGCCTCGCCATCCTCGCTCATCGACCACAGTCCGGCAGCCGAGAGGGAATACGTGCCGTCGGCACCGCCGCGGGTGCTGGCGTCGGGGAAGGGACTCTCCGGCTCGGCCAGTCCGACCGTAGCGCCCGGCGGCGCGTTGCCGACGACCAGGCCACGCTCCCCGCCTTGCCAGCTAGCGGTCAAGGGCAACACCTTGGCCTCCAACACCTGCGATCCGATGCTGGCGCGCACGACATCGCCGGTTCGGATGGGCATCGGAGCGCCATCGGTTCCCTGCAGGATCAGGCCCAGGTTGCCCGACCAGGGCCCGCCGCCGGCGGCGCGGGCCACGACGCGGTCTTCGCGCCGCAGCTCTAGTTCTGCGCGCAGCTCCCACAGGGTCTGTACCTCGACGAAGGCGGCGCGCGGGTCGCGGCCCGACCCGTCCCCCGGCTCCAGGTACAGCATGGGCACCTGCTCGCAATGGTAGAGCTGGTCGCCATCGGGCAGGTGGGTGGTGATGTAGAAATGGGTGGCCGGATGCAGGCCGTGCTCCGGCGCCAGACTCCAGGCGCCGTCCGGACCCACCGCCGACTTCGGGGTCTCGGTCTCGCCGGGTCGCCAGGGATTCCAGACGGTGAAGTCCAGGGACGCGGCCGCGGGGCCGCGTCCGGTCAGCCGCTCGGTGGCCAGATCCCAAGCCACAGCGAACTCGGGCACGGTCACTTCGAGGCGCGTCACGCCGTCGTCGGCCAGCACGGTGTCGCCGGGTCGCGGCTTCACTCGCCGACCGTCTGCGGCAAAGAGCCAGGTGCTGAACCCGCCGTCATCTCCGGCGCGGGCGATGCCTCGGCCGGCCCGGTCAGCAGGACCGCTCAGGCTCAGCGTGATCGCCGCTCCGGGCTCCAGGTTGCCGGTGATGTCCCCGGGATGCAGGGAGACCCGCAGGTAGGGCGCCCGGCGCGGCCAGGCCAGGTTCCAGCGTTCGGCACGGCTGCGCAGGCTGAGGGTGACAGCCTGGCCGCCCTCGATGGTTTGAGGGTCGAGCGGGAACGCGCCGGCTCCCGCCGGTCCGGCGCGAGCGGCGGTGGTGGGTAGGGCGGTTCGCGGCGCATCGGTCGCTGTTGCGGTGGTCAGGGCGGTCCCGGGCGTCACCTCCGGCGCGTCCGGGCCGGTTTCGGGGTCCAGGACGAAGCGACCGCGAGGCAGATCCAGGGTTCGTTCGATCGTGCGCAGGCGGATCCCGTCAGCTTCGGTCGCCGGGAGCAGGACCAGGCGATCGGCGGCGCGGTCGAAGGACAGCCGCAATCCAGGCAGCCGCAGCACCTCGCGGCGCTCGCCGCCCGTCTCCAACCACAACCGGTCCCCCGGTCGCAAGGGGGTCGCCTCGCCGGCCTCATCCTCGAGCCGCGCCTCCCAGCCTTCGCCTCCGTCCGAGCGCACTTCGGCCGCGCCCTTGGCCTGGCCGGCAGCGTCGCGCAACAGGGCACGATCGGGCAGCTCGGCGCCCGGCCAGCGCTCGCCGCGGATCAGGTGGTCGCCGATGGTGATCGCGAGGCGGCCGGCAGGCAGTCCAACGGGCGGGAAGGTATCGGTTGCTGCGACGCTCGCGGTCGGTGGTTGGGACGTGGGCGGCCGCCGATTCACGCAGGCCAGGCTGGCGGTAGCCACAAGGACCAGCGCAGCCGCAACCATCGTGGCCCTGACGGTGGATGGGAAGGTGGTCGGATCGGCGGAAGGCTGTTGGGGACTCATGGGCGACAGCATATGCCCAGCTCGGCTGTCAGGTCAACCCGGGCGCTGTTGGGCGCTAGGGCGCCGCCCCCCTCTTGTCCTATCGTCAAGGGCAACCGCACTTGAACGCCAGCCCGTTGAACAAGGGATGCCAGGGCTTGCCGGGATCCTTGATGCCCAAACTGCGGCGAGGCAGGTCGAAGCCGTTGAAACGGCAGAGCAGGGTCCAGCCGTCAACGTCCGCCGGCTGAGCCAGGGCGTCGGCGATGACCGCGGCCGGCACGCGGGCGGCCAGGCCCGGGCAGACCTGCGGCGCGGGGGTGGCGGTGACCACGGGCGTGCGGGTGGGGCGGTCCGTGGGGCTGGGGCCGGGGGTGATGCTGGGCGTCGCCGTGCGGCTGGGAACGGCGGTGGCCGAGGGCAGGGGGGTGGCCGAGGGCAGGCCGGCGGCGTCCACGACCTCGATGCTGGGAATGGTCAGGCCGAAGTTCAGGATCCCGCCCTCGGCATCCAGCAGCTGTCCCTCCGCGATCTCCGCCGCGGGCACCAGGCCCAGGGCCAGCGGCTCGGCCCACAAGGTGATGCGCGCCGGGGCCGCCCCGCTCGGCAGCAGCCAGGACCAGCCGGCTTCGCCGCTGGACTGGGCAGCCGGATCCACGGGGCTGGCGTGGTAGCGCAGCTTCACGCCAGGCTTGAGCCGTACCGCGAACATGGGCCGTTGGAGATCGGCGAAGGCCTTGGTGATCCCGCCGAACAGGCCCTGCAATCGGGTGAGGTCGTCATCCACGTAGAAGGCCCATGACGGACCGAAGGCCAGGCCGTCCAGGCAGACGGCGTCGGCCGTGGCACCGAGAGCCACCGTCAGGACGATGATCCCCTGGCTGCGCAGGTTCGCGGCCGTGGCGGCGGACCTGGTGCAGGTAACCGAGGTGTCGGCGTCCGACACCAGGACCATGAACTCGCGGATGGGGACGTCGGATGCCATCCCCACCCGTCCCACGGTCAGCACCCTCCGCCCCTCGATGAGGCCGCGCTCGATGGCGGTGTCCCCGTTGGGCGAGATCTTGCCCAGGCAGGCGTTGACCCGACCCTCGTCGTTCGTCAGCACGCAGAGGGTGGTCGCCACCGAGTTGAAGGTCACCACGCCCACCATGGCGTCCGGATGCTCTGTCAGGCGCAGCCCACGCACGAAATCCTTGAGCGCAAGCTGGGTTTGCCGGATGCGTGCGCCGTACATGGAGCCGGAGGCGTCGATGACCAGCACGATGTGCACGGGGGCGGCGGCTTGCGCCGGGCAGGTGGCCCGCAGGTCCAAGGTCAGCTTGCTGGCGTAGCCCAGTGGCCGGCGCAAGGGGGCGGCGCCCAGGGTGGTGTTGACCATGCAGGGGCTGGGGGGCCGGGGCGTGGCCGAGTGCGGCGCGCCCTGCGCCCGGGCTGGGGCGGAGGAAGCTGCCAGGACAAGGATCCCCGTATACAGCAGGGACACGAGGCCGGACGCGAAACGACGACGCAGGTGGAGGTAGCGCTGCTGGCCCATGGTGTTCTCCCAACATCGTTGCGTCCCCGCTCATCCGACGGGGACGGTGGCGGCTGCTATCTCAGAGTCCGACCGTCTGGCCAGCGTATTAACGCGGGGCGCGCCGAATGTGGACAGCGGCGTGCGGGGACATATCAAGTCGCGCCGCGGCACCTGCCGCGCCCGCCCTGTCAGGGGCAGCCGCACTTGAAGGTCAGCCCGTTGAACAGCGGATGCCAGGCCTTGCCCGGATCGGTGAGGCCTAGGTTGCGACGGGGCAGGTCGAAGCCATTCAAACGGCAGGGCAGTGTCCAGCCGTGAACAGCCGCCGGCTGGGCCAGGGCGTCGGCGATGACGGCGGCCGGCACGCGGGCGGCCAGGCCCGGGCAGACCTGCGGCGCGGGGGTGGCGGTGACCACGGGCGTGCGGGTGGGAGGGTACGTGGGGCTGGGGCCGGGGGTGATGGTGGGCGTCGCCGTGCGGCTGGGAACGGCGGTGGCCGAGGGCAGGGGGGTGGCCGAGGGCAGGCCGGCGGCGTCCACGACCTCGATGCCGGGAATGGTCAGGCCGAAGTTCAGGATCCCTCCCGCGGCGTCCAGCAACTGTCCCTCGGCGATCTCCGCCGCAGGCACCAGGCCCAGGGCCAGCGGCTCGGCCCACAAGGTGATGCGCGTCGGAGCCGCCCCGCTCGGCAGCAGCCAGGTCCAGCCGGCATCGCCGCTGGACTGGGCTGCCGGATCCACAGGGCTGGCGTTGTAGCGCAGCTTGCCGCCGGGCTTGAGCCGGATCGCGAGCATAGGCCGTTGGTGATCGGCGAGGGCCGCCGTGATGCCGCCGAACAGCCCCCGCAAGCGGGTGAAGTCGTCCTCCACGTGGTAGGCCCAGGCCGGACCGAAGGCCAGGCTGTCCAGGCAGACGGCTTCCGCCGTGGCGCCAAGGGCCACCGAGAGGAGGACCACCTCCTGGTTGTGCACCTTCGCGGCCGCGGCGGCAGGGAGGATGCAGGAAACCGAAGCGTCGGCGTCCGACACCAGGACCATGAACTCGCGGATGGGGATGTCGGATACCATCCCTGCCCGACCCGCGGTCAGCACCTTCAGCCCTTCGATCAGGCCGCGATCGATGGCCGTGCCCCCGTTGGGCGAGATCGCGCCCAGGCAGCTGTTGACGCGACCCTCGTGGTTGGTCAGCTTGCAGAGCGTGCTCGCGTTGGAGTTGAAGATCACCACGCCGACCATGGTGTCCGGATGGTCCGCCAGGCGCAGCCCGCGTACGAAGTCCTTGAGCGCAAACTGTGTCTGCCGGATGCGTTCGCCGGCCATGGAGCCTGAGGCATCGATGACCAGCACGATGTGCACCGGGGTGGCGAGTTGCGCCGGGCAGGTGGCCTGAAGACCCACGGTGAGCTTGCTGGCGTAGCCCAAGGGGATGCGCCCTGGGTCGGCGCTGAAGGCGGTGGTCACCGTGCAGGGGCTGGGGGGCCGGGGCGTGGCGGTGGGCGGCGCGCCCTGCGCCCCTGCTGGGGCGGAGGAAGCAGCCAGGACAAGGATCCCCGTATACAGCAGCGACACGAGGCCGGACGCGAAACGACGACGCAGGTGGAGGTAGCGCTGCTGGCCCATGGTGTTCTCCCAACATCGTTGCGTCCCCGCTCATCCGACGGGGACGGTGGCGGCTGCATTTTCAGAGTCCGACCGTCTGGCCAGCGTATTAACGCGGGGCGCGCCGAATGTGGACAGCGGCGTGCGGGGACATATCAAGTCGCGCCGCGGCACCTGTCCTCGACGTCCGCCACGGCGTCGATGGAATCGCTCCCCTCTCGCTGGATCCTCCTGGGCCTGGGCGCCGCCGGTGGTGCCGCCAACCTGGCGCTGCGCCGCCCGCAGCCCGTTGAGGCACAGCCCGCGAAGGTGTGATCCCGACCGGCGCTTGATCACTGGCGCCCGGAGCCTTGCGGAGCGATGTAGCCCCGCCCGTTTCCGTTTCACCCGGGCGGGGCGCTCGCGTTCTCCATAGCTTCGTGTCGTGACAGCAGAGAGGCGAAGGTCATCACTGCACGCTCAACACCGGTACTTCGTAGCGCTGGATCGCGGCGTCGTGGGTGACAAGGGTGAGGTTCTCCACCAAGGCCTGAGCGATCAACATCCGATCAAAGGGATCGCGGTGGTGATGAGGCAAGGCAACGGCGACGCGAGCGTGGGCGAAGGTGATCGGAAGCTCCCAGAATCCGGACTCCGTGACGCCATCTTCCACGGACGCCGGGAGGCGAAGCTTGCCAAGGCTCACCTTCAGACCCAACTCCCACGCTGTGACTGCGCTGACGTAGACCTCGTTTGCCGATCGGACCACGTTCTTGATCTCCCGTGTCAGGCGAGCGTCGTTCGCTTGCCACCACAGAAACACATGGCTGTCGAGAAGCAACTTCAAGCGTCGTCTCCGAGGAACAAGGCGGCTACCTGGGCGTCGCTCTGTTCGAAGTCCGCAGACATCCAGACCTTCCCCTGCCATGCGCCTGGTGCCGGACGCGGACCTTGTTCGACAGGAACCAACCTCACCGCTGGCTTGCCGTGGCGCGAAATGACGATTTCGTCCCCAGCAAGGACGCGCTCGATCAGTTTGGACAAGTGGGCTTTCGCCTCGTAGAGGTTGATCGTGATCATGGTTCGATACTAGTCAATCTGACCAGGTTGGTCAAGTCAATGGCCGCCCAGGTCGGTACAGGCGAATCGGCGTGGTTCCGGAATCGCTATAACCTGTTCCAACACTCCGGCGTTCTATTCCGTACACGCGGTCTCCCAGAGCCGCCTCAGATGTCGTGTTGCCCCCTGCCCTTGTATGGAAAGGACCGCCCAGTCATGCCTCAGCGCCTACCGCTTGGCTTTCCCCGCCGACTCCCGCTCCGTGCGGTCCTGCTGCTCCTCCTGCTGCCGGTCCTGGCTCTCCTGGCCCCTGATCTCCCCGCGCCCGCGCCCGTCGCGGCCCAAGCGCCCGCCCCGCTCATCGCCTACCGCATGACCGACCAGTGGCCCGAGCGCGAGGTCGCCTCGGCCGGACTCTTCCAGTCGCCCATCGATCTTGACGTGGCGCCGGATGGCACCGTGCTGGTGGCCGACCGCGGTATCGGTGGCGTGCATCGCCTGCTGCCTACCGGCGTATTCACCACCCCCTTCGGCAGCGCCGGCGGTTTTCCCGCGCAGCTGGGTCAGGTGGGGGCCATTGCCGTGGGGCCGGCCGTCGCCGGGGCGGTCGCCGATCGCGTCTTCGTCGTGGACCCCGCCGTGGACCGCCTGGTGGTCTATGGGCTCGACGGGCGCTACATCGCCCACTGGTCCGGAATGCCGGTGCAGAGCGTCGCGGCCCACGGGGGCCGCGTCTACGTGCTGGACCGCGAGGCCTCCGCTGTGCGCTTGCTGGACGCGACCACCGGCACCGAGCGCGCCCGCTTCGGGGCGCGCGGCACCGAAGACGGGCAGTTCGCCAACTTCAGCGACGTCGATGTGACCGAAGATGGCAAGGTGCTGGCCGTGGCCGATCTGGGCGGCCTGCGCGTGCAGCTTTGGGATCTGGCCGACGACGCCGCCCTGGCCGGCGGGGCGGCCGCGGCCAGGATCAGGACGGTCTACAACCTCACCGAGTCCCGTTACAACAAGACCGACATGGTCTGCCGCGCCCCGCGGGTCAACGCCCTGGGCGGAGATCGCGTCTTCATCGGCCAGGGCGAGCAGGCCTGTCTGGTGGAGGGGCGGGAGGTGATCGCGGCCATCGCCACCTCGGCCAACAAGGGCACCATCTGCCGTGCCACCGTTCGCCTGCCGCGCCTCCGTCCAGGCGGGGCGCAGTTCTTCGCTTTGGCCTCCGTGGATCCCAACGCCGGCGCCTGCGGCGAGAAGAAGACCGACCTGGAGACCTCCACCGTCATCGCCCGCTACAACGACGAAGCGCTGAAAGGTGTGCGGACGGTGTGGACCGCCGCCGACAACATCACCGTCGAAGGTCGGCTCTTGAACCCTGGCAGCCTCACCATGCCCGCGCCCGACCGCGTCTTCGTCCGTGACAACTCCCCGTACCTGCGATTCTATGGTACCGACGGCGCCTTGATCGCCGCCACCACCCGCGACACCTCCGGTTCCGACCAGGGCACGGAGGCCGAGGTCACCCGCGTGGGGCTGGCCATCGGCGCCGAGGTGGACGGCGAGATCTACGCCCAGTACACCAAGACGCGCCGTTCTGGTGAAACCTTCACCTCCGAGACTGGTGTCGGGCGCTTCAGGCCGGCGACCGTGCGCACGCAGCAGGGCGACCAACGGATCATCGAGCCAGTTTGGACCAAGGCCCTGGTCTCCAGCGGCCGTATGCAGCGCTCTGTCTTCAGCATGGCTTACAACACCGTCAGCCGCGAGCTGCTGGTGATGCGCTCCGACAATGTAGACGCCCAGCGGACCGTCAACATGGTGATCTACCGCTACAGCCCCGACGGCACGCAGCTGGACCCTGTCTGGGACCTGCCGGATGACGGGCAGACCAACCCCTACGTTGACCTGGCCGTGGGTCCCGACGGTCGTTTCTTCGTGCTGGATGACCTGGCCGACAAGGTGCTGGTGTATGCCTCCACCGGCGAACTGCAGCGTGAAGTGAAGGTGGCCGGCGACTCGCGGTCCGTGGCCGGCGGTCCCGACAGCGCCGCCGGCTCGGTGTTCACCCTGCGCGAGTACGGCAGCATCGAGCGCTACGGCGACGACGGCGCCGTCACTGCCCGCCTGGACGGCCGGGCCGTAGATTTCAGCGACCCCACCGCCATCGCCGACATGGTGGTGGACGCAGCGGGCAAGGTCTACGTGGCCGACGCCCAGGCCAGTCTGGTCTCCGTCTTCGAGGCCACCGACGACCCCACCATCCTACCCATGCCGGACGACGGCGCCTGCAGCTTCCTGGCCCAGAAGACCGCCGCTCCGGCCCAGATCCAGCTGGGGGAGACGGTGACCATCAGCATGGATCTGGCCGGCAAGTGCGGGATCGACGAGGAGCCGACCGATATCGTCTTCGTCGTCCCTTACCTTCTCAACCTGCAGCAGGGTCGGGATCGCAGCGGCATGACCATCAACAGCATGCTCAACCTGGCGCGGCGCCTGAAGTTCGATCGCCACCGGGTGGGCATTGTCAGCTACTACCAGACCCACAAGTTGGAGCTGCCTCTGACCTCGGATCTGGCCGTCTACACCGAAGCGGTGCGCAACATCACCCGCCAGGACCCGCCCAACGCCGACGTCAAGCCCCATCTGGGCGACGCGATGGAGGAGGCGGCCAAGCTATTCGAGACCCCCGCCACCCGGCGCCAGGTGATGGTGCTGCTCAACGCCGCTTACTGCGATCCCAACAACCAGCGCCGCCCGGTCGACTGCACCGGCTTCCCGCTGGCCGACGACGTGGCCGTCGCCATCCGCGGCCGCGGCATTCGCATCGTGGCCATGCAGAGCCCGGCCGCAACCAACCTGGCCTCCTCCGATGAAGACGTGGTCAACAGCTTCGAGGACGCTCACCGACGCATCGTGGCCTATCACCTGCCGGGGGTCCTGGCCAGCGGGCTGACGGTGGTCGACGAGCTGCCGGCCAACATGGCTCTGGTGGCCGGGCAGGAGGGTGGGGGCGTTTGGGTCGCGCCGCGGCTCAGTTGGCAGCGCGCCAGCCTGGGCCTGGAGGACCGTCTGCGGCTCAGCTTCCAGCTGCGTCCTACCGCGGCCGGCATCTGGCCGACCAACGTGCAGGCCTACGCCGATCTGACGGATGGCTGGGGCGTGACGCGGCGCATCGCCTTCCCGGTGCCGCAAATCGAGGTCATCGGGCCGACGCCCGTGCCCACGAACACGATCCCTGGACCCACCGCGACCCAGCCGCCCACGGCAACGGCTACCGCCATTCCCGGCACGGTCTTCCTGCCCTTCCTGGGCCGGGGCATCTGCTGGCCGAAGCATCAGGCCTTGGACATCGTCCTGGTTCTGGACGCCTCCAGCAGCATGGAGGGAGCCAAGCTACAGGCCGCCTTGGCGGCGATGCGCGGCTTCCTGGGCGCAGCGCGCCTGGCGCCCGGTGCTGATCAGGCGGCGCTGGTCATCTTTGCCGACACTGCCACGGTGGTGCAGGGCCTGACCAGTGATGCCGCCCTCATGGAGGCCGCCGTGGGCAAGGTGACCACGGGCCTGGGCACGCGCATCGATCGCGGCTTGACTGCCGCGCTGGATCTGTTGGCCGTCGGCGGCCGTGGCGGTCAGGCGCAGCCAGTGGTCGTCCTGCTCTCCGACGGTCGACAGGATCTGGCCCTGGACGAGGCCCGCGCTGCGGGCCGGCGCGCGCGCGACGGCGGGGTGGAGGTGTATACCGTCGGGCTCAGCCAGGACGTGGACGCCGATCTGCTCCGCGAACTGGCCAGCCAGCCAGACCATTTTGTGCCCGCGGCGGACGCGGCGGACTTGTCCGCCGTCTACGCCGACATCGCCGGACGCTTGACGGGCTGTCCCTAGCCTCCGGTCACATCCTGGACTGCGCGCACCAGTCTGCCCGAAAGGCCCGGCCCGATGCGGCCGGGCCTTTCGCTTGCCCGTCGATATCGAGGATTGCAGTGCCTTGCCGGAGACAAGAGCCGGCCTTACAATAGCGACCTGCGCATCACCGGCAGATAGCGCTGCCGCCACCCGCGAGCAAGCGATGACCGACCCCAACGACTCCGCCCTGACCTGCGGTCATATCCGCCTCGGTCCTGAGGAGCGCACTTTGAGCGCCGCTGGCCGGCGCCACCATCTGACGCCCAAGGAATGCCAGCTGCTGGAGACCCTGCTGCGCCACGAGGGTCAGGTGCTGACGCGGCAGTTCATCATGAAAGAGGTCTGGCAGACCGATTACATCGCCGATACGCGCACCTTGGAGGTGCACGTGCATTGGCTGCGCGAGAAGATCGAGATGGGCGGTCAGCCGCGGCTCATCTTCACGGTCCGCAGTGTGGGTTACGTCTTGCGCGCGCCGCGGCCGGAGATCGGCTGAGACGCAGTCCGCGGCGCGCGATTCAGAAGCGCGGGGCGTAACCGCCCGTTCCAAGAGACCCGACCAGGCTTTCCAGCACCTGCAGCAGGATGATCGCGGCCATCGGCGTGAGGTCGATCATACCTCCCACCGGCGGGATGATGCGGCGTAGCGGGTTCAGGATGGGGTCGGTCACCGTGAACAGGACTTCCTTCCACCGCGAGTCGGGGTAGGGGGAGCTGTCCACCCAGGACAGCAGGACGCGAACAAGGACGGCCAGCTGCAGGAAGCGCAGCCCGTAGACCGTCGCGAGAATCAGGACATCCATCAGTCTGCCATCTCCCTGTTAGCGGTCAAAGATCGCCGAAGAGGGCGCGCCCCAGCCGAACTTCCGTGGCGCCCATCTCGACGGCCAACTCGAAATCGTCGCTCATTCCCATCGACAAACGCTCCCAGCTCAACTGCGGCAGCGAGAGGCGCAGCCGGTCCCTGAGCGTTGTCAGGCGCGCGAAGGCTGGCCGGAGCAACTGCTCGTCCCGTGTTTCCGGCAGGATGGCCATCAGGCCTTCGATCGCCAACCCCGGCAGATTCGCCATGGCCGCGGCGGCAGCCTCCACCGCCTGCGGTGCCAGTCCATGCTTCGCCGGATCCGCCGCGGCGTTGACTTGGATGAGCACCGGCAGCCGGCGGCCTTGCTGTTCTGCGGTGGCGCTGAGCCGCTGCGCGAGCGCCAGGCTGTCCACCGTATCCACGGTGTCGAAGGTCTCCACCACCCGGGCGGCCTTGTTGCGCTGCAGGTGGCCGATGAAATGCCAGCGCGGCCGCAGACCGGCCGCTTGCACCAGCGCCAGACGCTCGGCGGCGTCTTGCAGCCGATTCTCGCCCAGGTCCGCGATCCCCGCCGCGCAGGCCGCGATGACCAGGGCCGGGTCGACCCCCTTGGTCACCGCCACCAGGGTGACCCTGTCGAGCGGCCGCCCCCCGCGCGCGCCGGCGGCGGCGATGCGTGCCCGCAATGCCGCCAGGCGCCGTGACAGGGCTTTATCCGAGCTCGTCGGGTTCATGGTCATGGGCCGGCAAGTCGTCTTCTTCCAAAGCCGGGATGCTGCGATAGGGTTCCAGCTTCAAGGTGTCCGGATGCTTGGCGAAGCTGCCCAGAGCGCCGTTGACCATACGGCGGGCACTCTCGCCGCTGTAGCGTCTTGCCAGCTCCACCGCTTCGTTGATCGCCACCCGTACCGGCACGGCCTGACTGCCGATTTCCCAGAGGGCGATGCGCAGGAGGTTGCGGTCAACGGGCGCCATTTGCGCCACCGGCCATTCCGGTGCGATGGCGCGGATGATCTTGTCGATGGCGACCAGTCCGCCCAGGACGCCCCGCACCACAGCCACGCCGTACTCCACCAGGGCGCCGTGGCGCTGGAAGAGGGTCAGCCCTTCGGCGAGCAGCTCCGGTGCCAGGCTGAGCGCAGCGGCCAGATCCTTGTCGGTCGCCAAGACGGCCCAGGGCGAAGGGCTCTCGCGACGGAAATCCCGCTCGGCCAGCAGGTAGAGCATGGTCGAGCGCAGGTCACCGCTCGCCGCCGAGTCGGCGATGGACTGATAGTAGCCTTCCACCCGTGTGGCCAGTACGTCGTCCAGGGCGTGGCTGCTCTGATCCAATTCGTACAGCGCCTGGAGCGCCAGCTCTCTTGCCCTGCGGCGGCCCTTCATGCGTGGTGGTCCATGGCGCTAAAACACCATGCCGCCGTCGACGCGCAACACCTGACCGGTGATGAAGGCCGCGTCGTCGGAGGCCAGGAAGGAAACGGCGGCGGCGATGTCCTCGGCGGTGCCCAAGCGCCCCAAGGGGGTGGCCTTCACGGCCTCGTCGAGCAAGGTCTGGGGTAGGTCACTGGTCAGGTCGGTGGGCACATAGCCCGGCGCCACGGCGTTCACCGTGATGCCGCGCGCGCCGGCCTCCTTGGCCAGGCTGCGCGTGAAGCCGACGATGCCCGCCTTGGCGGCCGCGTAGTTGCATTGTCCGGCGTTGCCGGACAAGCCGCTGATGGAGGTGATGCTGACGATTCGGCCGCCCCGCTGGCGCATCATGGGGCGCAGCACGGCCCGGGAGGCGAGGAAGACCGAGCGCAGGTTGGTGGCGATGACCATGTCCCAGTCTTCGTCCTTCATCCGCATGAGCAGGCCGTCGCGGGTGACGCCCGCATTGTTGACCAGCACGTCCAAACGGCCAAAGCGCTCCAGGGTCTGGCCGATCAGGCTCTCCACGGCGGCGGCATCGGTGACGTCCGCCTGGACGGCGATGGCCATGCCGCCGGCGGCTTCGATCGACCCCACCACCTCTGCCGCCGCGTCGGCGCCGGCGCGGTAGTTGACGACGACCTGGCAGCCATCGGCGGCCAGACGCAGAGCGATGGCGCGGCCGATGCCGCGGCTGCTTCCTGTGACCAGGGCGACCTTGCCGCTCATGTCTGCTTGCTCCCGTTGGGTTGGGCCGCGCCCTTGCGATCAGGCCGCGAGCGGTTGATCCAGGCTGACCACGGTGGCCGGCGGGCCCTCCTGGTCACGCAGAATACGTTTGACCAGTCCGGACAGCACCGTGCCGGAGCCGATTTCGATGAAATGGTCGACGCCCTCGCTGGCCAGTCGGCGCACGCTCTCAGCCCAGCGGACGGAGCCGGTCAGTTGCCCGCGCAGCTCATGGCGAAGTTCTGTGGCGGAACGGATGGGCTGCGCGCTGAGGTTGGCGATGAGCGGCGTGTTGGCGTCGACGATGCCTGCCCGGTCGATGGCCAGCGCCAATGCCGCCGCAGCGGGTGCCATCAGGAAGGAATGGGCGGCGATGGTGATCGGCAGGATCACGGTACGCTTGGCACCGGCATCCTTCAGGGCCAGCACGGCCGTCTCTACAGCCGCCCGCTCTCCGGAGATGACCACCTGGCCGGAAGCGTTGTAGTTGGCCACCTGCACGCCAGCGATGGTGCCGCAGATGGTCTCTACCTGCGCGTCTTCCAAGCCCAGAATAGCCGCCATGCCGCCAGGTGCGGCCGAACCCGCCAGTTGCATCAGCCGGCCGCGTTCGCGGACCAGGCTGAGGGCCTCCGGGTAACCCAGCGCGCCGGCGGCCACCAAGGCCGAGTACTCACCGAGCGAATGTCCGGCGACGAAGTCCGGCGGCGGCAGCTCGTCGAAGGCCGCCCGCAAGATGGCGACCGATGCCGCCAGCAGCGCCGGCTGCTGGTTGTAGGTGTCGCTCAGGACGTCAAGCGGACCCTCAGCCATCAGGCCGGCCAGGTCGAAGCTCAGGTGCTCAGAAGCCTCGGCCAGCGCATCGCGCGCACAGGCCGACTGCTGGACCCATGCTCCGGCCATGCCGACATACTGGGACCCTTGGCCGGGAAACAGCCAGGCGACTGCCATGGGAATGCGGTCAGATTGGGATCAATCCTCGATGGCGATGATCTCGATGCCGCGATAGGTGCCGCAGGTCGGGCACATGTGGTGCGGCCTGTGGTAGGCCTCGCAATGCGCGCAGCGCACCAAAGCCACGGGCTGAAGCTTGTAATGGGTGCGGCGCTTGGCCTTGCGGCGGGGACTGATGCGGTGTTTGGGAACTGCGCCCATGGTTCGTCTCTCCTGAGGTTGGTTCGTCCTGGCGGGAGGCGTCGGTCACCGGGGCCGAGCCGTGCCGCCTTCCGATATCAGCTTTGTCGGATCAGTTCGGCCAGGCCGGACCAGCGGGAATCCGCTGGCGGCTCGCAGCCGCAGGTTTCGATGTTTTGATTGGCCCCGCATTGCGGACAGAGTCCCGCGCAATCGGGTCGGCAGAGCGCCGTGGCCGGCAAGGCCAACTCCAGGTTCTGCCAGATGACGCCCGACAGATCCAGCATATGACGTTCGTCGATCTCGGTGATGGCTTCGCGTTCCTCGTCGGGATCCGCGAGCACGAGCGCGCCGCCGGGTATGGCCACCGTCGGCCGAAAGTGCTCGCTCAACTCCATGTCGATGGGCAGGGCCAGCGGTTCCAGGCAACGGGAGCAATTCCAGGTGATGGTCGTGCTGATCTTGCCCTGCACAAGGATGCCCCCAGGGTCCCTCATGAGCCGCACCTGACCCTGAATCGGGGACACGACCTGGAAACCATCGTGCCCGACCGACTCGTTGTCATCGACATCGACCCATCGCGCGTTTCCCGGCGGAGCCTTGATCAGATCAGCCACTTTGTAGCGCATGGCAAGCCTCCTGACCCGAGCCCAGGTCTCGTATGCGAACAGTAAGGATACTTGTGGCACAAGGCGGTCGCAAATCCACACCACCTGGGCCTGGACGCTCTGCGCCCTAATCTTCGTGGGCGGGCACGCCGGCGGATTCGCCTGCTTCAAGCAGGCGAATGCCGTTCTGCACCGTCTGGCCGAAGCTCTCCAGTTGCGCCGCAATGCGGTGCAAGACCTCCAGCGCGTAAGCGTCTGCTTCGCCGCGGATCCGCGAGGCTTCCTGATAGGCCTGGGTCAACACCTCGTCGGACCGTTGTTGCGCCTGGGCCAGCACCACGTGCTCGGCGACCATGCTGTCACAGCGCTCGTGGGCGGCCTGGATCATCGCCTCGGCCTGCTCCTGGGCAGTGGCCAGGCGCGCCTCGCGTTCAGCCTCAACCTGGCGGGCATTCTTGATCTCCTGGGGCACGCTGATCCGCATCTGGTCGATCAAGCGCAGGTACTCGTTCTCATCGATGACCACCCGGGTGGTCATCGGCACCCGGGTACCGCGATCCAGCAATTCCTCGAGTCGGTCGATCAGGTATTCCAGGTCCATGGGGCTCTCCTTTCGGGCCGGAGGCTCTGCTCCGTGCCGCCTGCCAATGTGCCGACGGCGTTGGAACGACGCCCAATGCGGTCCGGATATGCTGTCCGAGCAGCGCCCATTCCTGATTCGGGTTGCTCAGGCGGATGGTTATATCGCTGCCCGAGCGCACCGTCAAGCGTTGCCGGTGGTGGCCGGCCGTACGGGCGGGCCCAGACGGCGGGCCAGAGCGGCGGTCACCGGCGCAGGGACCAGACGGCTGACGTCGCCGCCCATCTGGGCCACCTCGCGCACCAGCGACGAGCTGACGAAGGCGTGGTCGGGGTTGGTGATGAACAGAACGGTCTCGATTTCCGGATCCAGGTGGCGGTTCATCATCGCCATCTGGCGCTCGAACTCGAAGTCGTCGGCCACGCGCAGGCCGCGGACGATGGCCGCGGCGCCCTCCTGCCGTGCGAAGTCGATGGACAATCCGGTGAAGGCGCGCACCAGGACCTGCGGCCAGTCGGCGGTCACCTCGGTGACCAAGGCCACCCGCTCGGCCGCGTCGAAGAGCGGCTGCTTGGCGGTGCGCAGGCCGTGGTCGTACACGCCGACCACCAGGCGGTCAAACAGGCGTACGGCGCGGGAGATGATGGCCAGATGCCCGTTGGTGACCGGGTCGAAGGTGGCCGGGAAGACAGCGGTGCGCTGCGGAGGCATGGTGTTCTGGCTCGCAGTTCGGGTGGCCCGACAGGCAGGGTGGGCTAACGGATGGGGACGGGTTGGCCCATGACGGGGGCTGGCCGGCGCAGGCTGAGATCGATCAGGGCCTTGACCGAGGCCAGGGATTCACGGGTCACGGCCCAGGCCCTGGCAACGGGTGGATAGGGCTGGCGGTCTGCCGGCACTCCCACCGCATCCAGGCCCAACGCACGACAGATCAACAAGGCCCGCGGCAGGTGAAAGGCCTGCGTCACCAGGACGACCTGATGGAGGCCGAAGATGTAGCGAGCCCTGTAACAGCTGTCGTAAGTACGGCGGCCACCGTAATCCGGCTGGATGGCGATGGGCGGAACCTTCAACGCGACGGCGTAATCCCGCATCCGGCCGGGTTCGTCATGCTCCACGAAGCGATTGTCGCCGCTCATGAGCAGGCGCTGGACCTTGCCGTCGCGGTACAGCTCGACGGAGGTCTCCACGCGATCCTGCAGCATCTTGCCCAAGCGGCCGTCACGGTAGATTCCCGCGCCGTAGACCAAGGCCACGCGGCGCGGCGGCACCGTTGTTGCGCGGTGGGTCCAGGGGCGCGCCCAGATATCCAGGGCCACCTGCACGCCGACAGGCAGCGCGAGCCCGCCCAGGAACAGGATCAGGATCGCGCGGCGCAGGCGTCGAAGCGGGGTCATGAGGCAAGTTTAGGGTAAGGACGGAGCGGGGAGAAGTCGAGCCTTGCCATGACCTATAATTCTCCAGGTTCCATCCAGTTGCCGCCAGCATCCCCCTGCCTCAGGAGTCGCCGCCGTGACCGACCACGCACCTCAAGAGCATCGCTTCCAGGCTGAGACCGCCAGCCTCCTGGACATGATGATCCACCACCTCTACACCCGACGGGAGGTCTTTCTCCGCGAGTTGATCTCCAACGCTTCGGACGCCATCGACCGCCAGCGGCTGCTGGCCCTGACCAGCGCGGGGGCGGGGGCGGAAGCCGACGACTACCGCATCCGGCTGATCCCGGACGCGGCCGCGGGCACCTTGGTGGTGGAGGACAACGGCATCGGCATGAGCGAGGAGGAGGTGGTGACCCATCTGGGCACCATCGCGCGCAGTGGCACAGCCGCGGCCCGCCAAGGCGCCGCCGCGGAGGGCCAGGACTCGACGGGGCTCATCGGTCAGTTCGGCGTGGGCTTCTACAGCGTGTTCATGGTGGCCGACGAGGTGCAGGTGCTCACGCGGCGCATCGAAGATGCCAGCGGCGTCGAATGGCGTTCCAGCGGCGGCGAAGGCTTCCAGGTGCGTCGAATGCCCGACCTGCCGCATGGAACGCGGATCACCCTGCATCTGCGTCGCGACACGCCCCCTGCCGCCCCCGCCGTCGATGACGCCGCTGAAGCGCCGGCCGACGAGCGGCCGGCGGCCGAGGCCTTCACCGATCCAGAGCTGCTTCGGCAGATCGTGAAACGACACAGCGACTTCATTGCCTTTCCGATTCTGCTCGTGTCGCCGGAGGGGTCCGCAGGTGTCCGCGAGGAACAGATCAACTCTACACGGCCGCTCTGGACCCGCCGTCCGGCGGAGGTGAGCGCTGAGGACTATGCCGAGTTCTACCACCATCTGGCCCACGACTGGTCCGAACCCTACGCGGTCATCCACCAGCACGTGGAGGGCATGCGCGAGTACACCGCCCTGCTCTTCATCCCTGGCCGCCGCCCGGTGGACCTCGATGCCCGCGAGCATCGTCGCGGTCTGCAGCTCTACGCCCGGCGGGTCTTCATCATGGACGAATGCCGGGAGCTGATGCCGGAATACCTGCGATTCGTGCGCGGTCTGGTGGACAGCCCCGACCTGCCGCTCAACGTCTCTCGCGAGAGCATCCAGGAAGACCGGCTGCTCATGGCCATGCGCCGTCAACTGACGCGCCGGGTGCTGTCGGAACTGGCCGAGCGCCTGGGTTCCGACCGCGCGGCCTACGAGCATTTCTGGGAGTCCTTCGGCGCCGTGCTCAAGGAGGGCTTCCATTATGAGCCGGCCCAGGCACCCCGACTGAAAGAGATCTGCTTGTTCCGCAGCAGTTCGCAGGAGGGCTGGTCGACGCTTGCCGAGATCTCCAGTCGCCGCGTGGAAGGCCAGTCGGCGCTCTACTACCTGACTGGCGAGCGCCTGGATGCCTTGCGTTCCGCGCCGCAACTGGAGGCCCTGCGTCGCCGCGGCGTCGAGGTGATCCTGCTGGCGGATGGCATCGACGAGATCGTCATCGCCCAGTTGGGTGAGGTCGATGGCTTGCCGCCGCGTTCGGTGGCCCAGGGCCAACTGGACCTGGAGGGCTTGCCGGAGCCGCCGCCCACCGAGGGAGCCGATTCCGCCACCGCTGTCCAGCTGGAGCCGCTCCTGGCGCAGCTGGGGCAGCAGCTGGCCGACCGGGTATCGGCGGTGCGGGTGTCGACCCGCTTGACCGACAGTGCCGCCTGCCTCGTCGACGAGGAGGGGGCGCCCTCCGCCCAGTTGCTGCACATCCTCCGCGCCATGGGCCAGGAGCCGCCGGCGCCGCACCGCGTCCTGGAGGTCAACGCCGCGCATCCGCTGTTGCAGCGCATGCAGCTCCGCGCCCAGGTGAGCCCCGACGATCCGGTTCTGGCCGAGTACGCGTCGCTGCTCCATGACCTGGCGCTGCTGGCCGAGGGCACGGCTCCGGCCGACGGCGCCGGCCTGGCCACGCGTCTGGCCGCGGTCATGACCCGCGCCATGGGCTGAAGGCCGCAGCGACGCGACCCATCACCAACACCCCATTGGAGTTCTCCAAATGAAGCTTCTGGTCACCGGCGGCGCGGGCTACATCGGCAGCATCACCACTGCGGAGCTGATCCACGCGGGGCATGAGGTGGTCGTGCTGGACAACCTCTATCAGGGCCACCGCGGCGCGGTGCATCCACGAGCGACCTTCGTAGAAGGCGACCTGGCCGACCGGAGCTGCCTGGCGCAGCTTTTCGCCGACCAGCCTGACATCGGCGGCATCATGCATTTCGCCTCCTATACCCTGGTCGGGGAGAGCATGGCGCAACCGCTCAAGTACCTGCGGGACAATCTGGTCAACGCGGCCAACCTGCTGGAGGCCGCCACCGCGGCCGGTGTGCGGCGGTTCATCCTCTCCTCCACGGCCAATCTGTTCGACGATCCGGAGCGCATGCCGATCGATGAGGATGAGCGCATCGTGCCCGGATCGCCCTACGGCGAGTCCAAGTTCTTCATCGAGCGGCTGCTGCACTGGTTTGAGCGCATCCACGGCTGGCGCTTTGCCTGCCTGCGCTACTTCAACGCCTGCGGTGATCTTCCCGACATCGGCGAGGACCACGACCCAGAGACGCACCTCATCCCCCTGGTGCTGCAGGTGGCTCTCGGTCAGCGGGAAGCGATCGCGGTGTTCGGTGATGACTACCCGACGCGCGACGGCACCTGCGTCCGCGACTACGTCCATGTGGTGGACCTGGCCGGAGCGCATATCCTGGCCCTGGAAGCGCTGGACCGACTCGGCAGCCGTCGCTACAACCTGGGCAACGGCCAGGGCTACACGGTGATGGAGGTCATCCAGGCCTGCCGGCGTGTGACCGGGCGGCCCATCCCGCATGTCGTCGCCCCGCGCCGCGCCGGAGACCCGGCCACGCTCATCGCCAGTTCGGACGCCATCCGGCGCGAGCTCGGCTGGCAGCCGCGCTTCCCCGACCTGGACGCCATCGTCGCCAGCGCCTGGGAGTGGCACCGCGAGCATCCGCGGGGTTACGCCGGCGGGTGATCGCCCCGGGCGGGTTCCATGCCGCGGCCGATGCCTTCCGCCAAGCGGGCCAGACGCTGAGTGAGTTCGTCCAGCTGCTCGATGCGCAGCGCTTGCGGCCCGTCGGAAAGGGCGGCCTCCGGATGGGGATGGAACTCGAACATCACGCCGTCGAGTCCTGCGGCCAGGGCCGCGCAAGCGAGTGGCAACACCAACTCAGGCCGGCCCGTGGCGTGGGACGGGTCGATGATCACCGGCAGGTGGGTCATCGACTTGGCCTGCACGGCGGTGGCCAGGTCCAGGGTGAAGCGCGTGTTGGGGTTGAAGGTACGGATGCCGCGCTCGCACAGGATCACCTGGCCGTTGCCACCCGCCAACAGGTACTCTGCCGCCAGAAGCCATTCTTCCAGGGTGGCGCTGGCGCCTCGCTTCAAGATGACCGGGCGGTCGACATCCCCCAGGGCTTTCAGCAGTTCGAAATTCTGCATGTTGCGCGCGCCCACCTGGAAGGCATCAACCAAGGGGTACATCCGCTCCAGGTGGCTGGGGTCGAGGATCTCGCTGACCACCGGCAATCCCGTGGCTCTACCGGCTTCGGCCAGCAACTCAACGCCGCGCATGCCCAGGCCTTGGAAGGCGTAGGGGCTGGTGCGAGGCTTGAAGGCGCCGCCTCGCAGCACGTGGATGCCCGCGCGGGCCGCAGCGCGCGCCGCGGCCTGGATCTGAGCCCGGCTCTCCACCGCGCAGGGGCCACCCACGAGGACGAAGCCCTGGCCGAAGGTCGCTCCGGCAACACGCACGCGGCTGCCGGCCGGCACGGCATCGCGGCGAACCAGGCGATGTGGGGTGTCCACGGCGATCAGATCGGCGGCCACGCCTGCTTCGATCAAAGTCTGCTCCAGCATGTCGCGCCGCGCCGCGCCGATGGAAACGATGCCCGATCCCAGGTCATGGAAGGCGGCCTCGAGTAGTCGACCGCGCAAGCGGTCCGCCAGACCCTGGACGGCCCGTTCGCTTGCGCCAGGGCTCAGGCGCACCAGCCAGGCGCCGGACTCCCGCGGCAGCCCCGGAGCATCGGGAACCGCAAGGCGGTCATTCAGCAGCGGCATGGTCAAGGGCCGGTCGGACTTGGGCATGATGGTTTCCTCTTCCTCTGTCGGCGAGGGCACGCACGACCGACACCCCTGAGGTCCACTATAGGCGCGGGAACAAGGGGCGACAACCGTTCGCGGGTCCGAACTGCGTCCGAGTCCGCGTCCCGGCCAAGGGCCTGTTGTTGTCGGACGGCGGCTCTGCGGTCCTGGTAGGGCTGCCCCCACCATGGCTCGGCAGGCCGAGCTGCCTACGGTCGGAGCGGCGCCGCGATGAACCGCAGACCGATCTGCCCGGCCTCATCCTCCAGCACCAACACATCGGCGACTGACAGCCTGAAGTGGGTCACGCGCCCCAGATAGTCCAGGAAGCGCGCCTCCTGCTCGTTCAGCAAGGGGTCCAGGCAGGCCATCTGGGTGACGGCTGTCTGCGGCAGGTGCAGCGCCTGCCCGTCGGACGTTGTCGCCCCGAAGATGACGGGACCGCTGAAGCTGTTGCAGCCGCTGTTGCCCGCCACCCTTCCGCCGACGAAGGTCAGGGTGGGTTCCCAGCCATCCGAACTATCGGTGATCGTCGACCCTTCGTCAAAGCTGTCGAGCTGCCAGACGCGGCCGCTGAGGCCTGCAGGGATGCTGTCGGCCACGAGCGTCGGTCCGGTCGGGCCATCCGTGGCCGCCGGCGGGGGGCTCGCCTCGACCAGCGCGGTAGCGGCTACCGGCTTGCCCGAGGGAAGACTGGACCCTTCGGTGCAGGCCATTGCGGCCATCGCGACCATGGCCAGATGGATCATGGCTCGGAGACGGGGAACGGTCGGCATCGTGGCACTCCACACGGGACTGAGGGATGGAGGAACGAAAGAGCGGCGATGGGGGGCCTGGTGACGAACGACCCTTCACCCGGTGGCTTGCGGCGATCAGTCCTCCGTCGAGTTCTCCACCACCCGCACCACGGTGTGAACCGCGGTGGCCTCGCGCAAGCTGGCAGAGACCGAGCAATACTTCTCATCGGACAGGAACACGGCGCGCTCCACGGCCGCCTGGCTCAGGTTGCGCCCGCGCGCCTCATAGGTGACGGTGATGCTGGTGAATCGCATCGGATGGTCTTCGGCCCGCTCGCCTTCGACGAAGATCTTGAGATCGGTGAGCTCCTGACGCTTCTTCTTGAGGATGGAGACGACGTCGATGGCCGTGCAGCCGGCGAGCGCCATGAGCAGCAGCTCCATCGGCGACGGCCCCCGCCGGTCATTGCCGGCAGCCGGGTTGTCCATCAATACGGCGAGGCCGCCTGATTCGCCGACGAAGGTCTGATCCCGCATCCAGGTGACGGTGGCGGATTTGCTGGCCATGCATTACCTCTACTTCGTGCTGCCGCGTCGCCCGCGACGGGGTTGGCGTGCGCTGGAATCCTTCGATGGGGTGGTGGGGGTTCCGTCAGGCGATTCGAGCCGTTGCAGGCCGGTCGGTCGGTCGCTTGTCCTGGCTGCGGGACCGGTTGGGGAGGGTCCTTCGGGCGTCACAGTGACGGCTGTCGGATCTTCCGTGCCGGCGATGGGCGACCGCGCAATCGCCGGGAGCGGCAGACGCGCGCGGGCCCACCAGGCGCCCAGCAGGCCGATGCCTGCCAGGAGCAGGGTGAAGCCGGCCAGGAGGCCAGGGCGCCCGGCTTGACGCAGGGCTTCCGCACCACTGGGCGCGGTCCGGGCCACAAGGCCGTCGGGAGCATCCTGCCTGGCGGACGGGGCGATCGTGGCGGCCGCCGGTCGGCTGGACAGCACCTCATAGGATGCGCAATGCTCCAGGGCCGCGCCGCTGGAGATCAGGGTGGCGCAGATGCCGGTGCGTTCGCTACCGGCCCGGGCCACCCGCCCGTTGAGGCGCAGGCTGCTGCGTTCGCCGGGAGCGAAGCGCAGCAGATGCCAGCTCAGCAGGTTCCCGGCGCGGCTGACTTCGCCGGACCGGACCTGGGCTTCGAAGGCGATGAGCACGTCGGGCGCGGCCACATCGACGACCATGCCGTCGACCGCCAGATCGCCCTGATTGACCAGATCCAAGGTGAAAGTCGCTGATTCGCCCAGCAGCAGCACCGGCGGCGCGGCGCTGAAGGTCAGGCGCAGCCCCCCAGCGGCAAGCGGTGTCGGCGTCGGCAATGATGTGGCGCGAGGCGTGCGCGTGGGCCGCTGGGTGCGTGCGGGCAAGGCAAAGCCCGGCGGCGGCGGTGTGGCGCTGCCCTCAGGGGCGGCCGGCGGCGCCTCGTCGGCTTGCTCGTCCTCGTCGTCCGGCTCGTCCTTGGGAAGGGGGGTGGGGGGGTACCGCGGCTCCGCCGTCACCGGCAGTTCCGAGCGACTGCTGGTCGGCGGCGCAGTCTGGGCCCCGGCTGGGGGGGTGAACAGGGTCGTCGGCATGGCCAGCGACAGCAGCACAGCCAGCAGCCAGCCGAGCCTGATGCGACAGGGGCTGAGATGCCGAGCGTGGACAGGGCCGGCGAATCGGGTGGGCATGGCAGGGGCATCTTAGCATAGGGGCCGTGTACCGCGCTGACCCTGGCCCGCTTGTCCAGTGGCCCTCAGCGGGTACAATGCTGATCGCCAGGACGGTTCGTCGATCCGGAGCCACGAAGGAGTACTTGTCATGCTGCAAGGCACCCATATCACCCTGCGCCCGATGGAAAAGTCCGACCTGCCGCGGTTGTGGGAGTTTGCCCAGGACCTTGACCTGGGTTTGCTCACCGGCGCCGACGGTCGCCCGATCTCGCACGCCGCCGTCGATCGCATCTACGAGGAACGGTGGACCGGGAGGGATGTCGATGCCGTTCGCTGGGCCATCGATGCCCATGGCATCGTCGTCGGCGGGGTCGAGCTGGCGCCCATTCACTGGCGGAACCGGTCGGCAGAACTGGCCGTATGGATCGGCGACTCTGTTTCGCGCCGCCGCGGCTTTGGACTCGATGCCATGCAGCTGGCCCTGGCCTACGCATTTCGTACCTTGGGCCTGCACCGTGTGAGCTACGTCATCCCTGAGGCCAACCAGGCCGCTTTGGCGGCCTACCTTCGCGCCGGCTTCCGCGAAGAAGGGCATCTCCGGCAAGCCGTCTACCGCGACGGTCGGTACCATGACTTGATCGCTCTGGGCATCCTCAGGGATGAATGGGAAGAACATCGCGATTGACGGCGACGTAGACATGGGTTGCGGATGGCGAGCGTATCCGCCCTATCGCCGGCCGGCAGGCCCGCTCAAGATTGGGACGGTCCGTTAGGAGGCAGCAAGCGGTCTTCCAGTTCAGCCAGGCTGGCGGCCAGACTGTTGTGCAGGGCGGTGACCTCGGCCGTCAGTTCTGCGAAATGGGCCGTCATGTCGATGCGCAGCGCGTTGAAGCGGCTGAGTTCGGCGCTGTCGGCCAAACGGCGCGAGGCGTCCATCTCCTTGCTGCTTCGCCGCAACTCGATCAAGGTCTGCGCCCGCAGGCTGAGAGCGAACAGCACAAAGAGCAGGCAGAGCACCCCGATGAATGCCAGGAGGACGACCCCCAGCGGCGCCTGCAAGCGGGCACCCAGGAAGCGCAGGGTGGACGGCGGATCCGAGGGGCGGCCGAAGAAGGCCGTTTCGTTCTGCCAGACAAAGACGGCCAACAGGGCCAGCAGGGCCAGCATGAGCAGGCTCTTGAAGGGGATGCGCATGGCGAAGACTCCACGGTGACGTCCGACGGGCGAGGAGCCGCGGCGGGTTGAGGGGGAGTCCCGCCGGACCTGTGACTACCATGAACATGATATCGCAAGGCGCGCAGGAAAGCAGTGGCGCAACGCGCCATCGGCGCCGCGTCCCCCACCGGGGTGTCACCGGGACCTCAGCCGATCATGACTTGACAGTCTATAGGATGTTCGACTATTATCTCCCCTTGGCCCTATTGACGGCGCATTTACATAAGGGTCATCATCCAGGGTTGCCCCTCCGCCGCCTCATGCTGCAAGGAGCGAAGGTCGAATGGCGAAGCTGTCCCCCGCTACGGTCGCGCAAGCCGCAGACAAGACCGGCCTCGTTGGCCGTGTCGCCTTGCCCATAGAGGAGCGGCGCTCCTATGCGCGCATCCGCAACCATCAGCCGGCCCCGCCCCTGATCACGGTTCAGCTTGAATCGTTCGCGACGTTCAGGCAGGAAGGTCTGGCGCATCTCTTCGCCGAGATCTCGCCGATCGTCAGCTTCAACAAGAACCTGGAGCTCCATTTCCTGGGCCACCGCTTCGATGCGCCGAAGTACAGCGTCGACGACTGCCATGAGATGGACATGACCTACTCCGCCCCGCTTTGGGTGACGGTGCGCCTGGTCAACCGGACGACCGGTGAGATCCAGGAGCAGGAAGTCTTCATGGGGGACTTTCCGATCATGACGGAAAGCGCCACCTTCGTCATCAACGGCGCCGAGCGCGTGGTCGTCAGCCAGCTCATCCGGTCGCCGGGCGTGTACTTCAGCGTGCTGGAGGAGCGGACGACGGGGCGCAACATGGCTTTCGCCAAGCTCATCCCCAACCGTGGCGCCTGGCTGGAGTTCGAAACCTCCAAACGGGACCTGATCAGCGTCAAGGTCGACCGCAAGCGTAAGTTCCCCGTCACCACCCTGCTGCGGGCCATCGGCTACTCCAGCGACGAGGACCTGCGGGCCCTCTTCACCAAGGCGGACACTGACGAGGATCACCCCTACGTCGCCACGACGATCGAGAAGGATCCCAGCAGCAACGAGGAAGAGGCGCTGCTGGACCTCTACCGCAAGCTGCGTCCTGGTGATCCGCCCACCCTGGACAACGCCCGGGCCTACTTGACCGGGCTGCTCTTCAACGACCGTCGCTATGACCTCGGCCGCGTGGGACGCTACAAATTGGACCGCAAGCTGCATCTGGCTCCCGGTCTCCCCGGCGAGAACGACCGCTTGCTCGAAGAGCCGCGGCCCATGACGCTGACCAAGGAAGATCTGGCGCGGGTCGTGGAGCACATGATTCGCATCAACAACAACCAGGCCCATGAGGACGACATCGACCATCTGGGCAATCGCCGGGTGAAGACGGTCGGCGAGCTCATCCAGAACCAGCTGCGCGTCGGCCTCCTGCGCATGGAACGCGTGGTTCGGGAGCGTATGAGCACCCGCGAGCCGGAGCAGATCACGCCGCTGGGGCTGATCAACATCCGCCCGGTGGTCGCGGCTACGCGCGAATTCTTCGGGGGGTCGCAGCTCAGTCAGTTCATGGAGCAGACCAACCCACTGGGTGAGTTGACGCACAAGCGCCGCCTCTCCGCGTTGGGGCCGGGCGGCCTGCGGCGCGAGCGCGCCGGTTTCGACGTGCGCGACGTTCACCACTCGCATTACGGGCGGATCTGCCCCATCGAGACGCCTGAAGGCCCCAACATCGGCCTGATCGGCAGCCTGGCCACCTATGCGCGCGTCAACGATTATGGCTTCATCGAGACGCCGTACCGCATCGTGCGATCCCGACTGCCGGGGACTGCGGAGGCCTTGGAAGGCCGAGTGCCCTCGCAAGACGTGTTGGATGCCAAGGGCAAGGTGGTGGCGGTAGCCGGGCAGCGCCTCGATGCCAAGGCTGCGGCCGCGGTGGCCAAGCTGGGTCTCGCCGAAGTACCGGTGGCGCCCTATGTCGGCAGCGCGGTGCAGTTCCTGACCGCCGACCTCGAGGACCATTACGCCATCGCCCAGGCCAACAGCCTCATCAACGAGCAGGGCGAGTTCTCCGAGGCCCAGGTCACCGTGCGGCGGGAAGAGCGCTTCCAGCTCGTCCGGCCGGAACGGGTCGATTTCATGGACGTCGATCCCAAGCAGATCGTCAGCGTCAGCACGTCGCTCATCCCCTTCCTGGAACACGATGATGCCAACCGCGCGCTCATGGGTTCGAACATGCTGCGCCAGGGCGTCCCGCTGCTGGTGCCGGAGGCGCCTGTCGTCGGTACGGGAATGGAGTTCCCGGTGGCCATCGACTCGGGCCATGTGGTGGTTTCCGATCTGCCGGGCGAGGTCATCAGCGTCACCGGCGACCGGATCCTGGTCCGCGAGGACGGTGGCGACATCCATGTCTACAACCTCCGCAAGTTCATGCGGTCCAACAACTCGACCACCATCGATCAGCGGCCCGTGGTACGCAAGGGCGAGATGATCGAGGCGGGCCGAGTGCTGGCGGACTCCTCCTCCACGGAGGGCGGCGAGCTGGCCCTCGGCCAGAATTGCCTCGTGGCCTTCCTCTCCTGGGAGGGAGGGAACTACGAGGACGCCATCCTGATCAGCGAAGGTGTCGTCCGTCAGGACAAGTTCACGTCCATCCATATCGAGAAGCACGAGGTGGAGGCCCGCGATACCAAGCTGGGTCCGGAGGAGATCACGCGCGATATTCCCAACGTCGGGGATGACGCCCTTCGGGACCTGGACGAGGAAGGCGTGATCCGCATCGGCGCGGAGGTGTCGCCGGGCGACATCCTGGTCGGGAAGATCACCCCCAAGGGCGAGACGGACCTGACGCCGGAAGAGAAGCTGCTGCGGGCGATCTTCGGTGAGAAGGCCCGCGAGGTGAAGGACTCCAGCCTGCGGCTGCCTCATGGCGAGCGCGGCAAGATCGTCGATATCCGCTCCTTCGGGCGCGACGACGTGATCGAGTTGTCGGCCGGTGTGGAGCGGATGGTGCGGGTCAGTGTCGCGCAGCAGCGCAAGGTGACCGAAGGCGACAAGATGGCGGGGCGGCACGGCAACAAAGGCGTGATCAGCCAGGTGGTTCCGCTGGAGGATATGCCCTTCATGGAGGACGGTACCACCATGGAACTGGTGCTCAATCCCCTGGGCGTGCCCGGCCGCATGAACATCGGCCAGATCATGGAGACGCACCTGGGCTGGGCGGCCAGCCGCCTGGGATTCAAGGTGGCCACGGCGGTGTTCGATGGCGCGTCCGAGGTGGACATCGCCGCTGAGCTCGCTCGCGCCTGGCTGGTCGATTGGGCCTGGCGCCGCGTCACCCAAGCGGCCTGGGACTGGGTGGATGCCGAAGATGTCGATACCGAACTCCTCCGGGACGACCAGGAGCTACGCAGCCTCTATCTGGCCAGTTGGCTGAAAGACGCCAGCGCGGCCCATTCTTGGGAGGACGTCACCATCCTCCGGCGCGTCGTGGCCTTGCAGTTCCTTGGCGAGCAGGGCTTGCCGGCAGAGGAGATCCTGGACTTCAGTTCCGGACGTGGCGAGGCCGAGGACCGCCGGGACCGTAGCGCGCTGGCCATCCAGGCCTGCCTTCGCCTGTGGCTGGAGGAAATGCATGTCCGCCTGGGCGCTGAGCTGGTACCTGCGCCGGACCCAGCCGCCAGCCTGGACGCCCTGATGGCAGCCGGTCGTGAAGTGACCTTGCAGCTGGGCTGGCCGATGCCCATCACCGGCAAGACGCGGCTCTATGATGGCAAGTCCGGCGAGTCCTTCGACGAGCCGGTGACGGTGGGCATCATCTACATGATGAAGCTGGCCCACCTTGTCGAGGACAAGGTCCACGCCCGGTCTACCGGGCCTTACTCGTTGGTGACGCAGCAGCCCTTGGGCGGCAAGGCTCAATTCGGTGGCCAGCGCTTCGGCGAGATGGAAGTGTGGGCGCTGGAGGCCTACGGTGCCGCGCATACGCTACAGGAGATGCTGACCATCAAGTCCGACGATGTCACGGGGCGCGTCAAGACCTACGAGGCGATCGTCAAGGGCGAGGAGATCCAGGATCCTGGCGCGCCGGAGAGCTTCCGGGTGCTGATCAAGGAGCTGCAGAGCCTTGGACTGGCGGTCAACGTCCTGGACCAGGAGGGCAAGACCATCAGCCTGGGTCGCGAGATGGAGGAAGAGCGCGGACCGCGCCTGGGACTGGGGCTTCGCCTGCCGCCCAGTCGCCGGGGAGCGGCGGAATGATCCTTGGATCCCGGGGCCGGGACAGATCTCGGCATCGGCCCGCCGCGGTGTCGCAAAGTTGACAGTGCCGTTTGAGCGGCATATACTCACACCTCATGTTTTTGCACTGGGGGGCGCGTCTAAGGCCGCGCCAGCCGGGCAGCGTTCGAGATTGACAATCCGGGAGCAGTCATCGTGCCCACCATCAATCAACTGGTTCGCAAGGGGCGTCGGTCGCCTTCCAAGAAGAGCAAGGCTCCGGCGCTGCTCTTCGGTTTCAACGCATCCCAGCGGCGCATGACGCGCATCGACAAGGGTGCGCCGCAAAAGCGCGGGGTGTGCACGAAGGTCGCGACGATGACCCCCAAGAAGCCGAACTCGGCGCTTCGCAAGTTTGCTCGCGTGCGCCTGTCAAACGGGATGGAGGTCACGGCCTACATCCCTGGGGAGGGGCACAACCTCCAGGAGCATTCCACGGTGTTGATTCGCGGCGGTCGCGTGAAGGACCTCCCTGGGGTTCGTTACCATATCGTTCGCGGTGCCTTGGATTCCAGTGGTGTCGCTGCGCGTCGCCGGAGCCGGTCGCATTACGGAGCCAAGCGGCCGAAGCCGGGCCAGGTGGCGCCCGTCAAGGGCAAGGGCGGCCGGCGCTAGTCGGCCCGCAATGTCGGCCCCGCTCGCCGCTATGGGTGGGGAACCCTACACAGTTTCATACGCTGACAGCTGCACCAGGTGGGAAATCCATACCAGTGCGGTCCCCTCAAGGGGGACGCTCTCGACAAGGGAGCGGCGTGGCAAAGGCAATCGATCCCGAGGCCTTGTTGCGCTCGCGGTGGTCGCCTGTTCAAGGTGGCGCCAAGAGCCGGGTCTCGGGATCGATTTCTGTTTCTTGCCCAGGCGAAGCGCAAGCTCTGATCGGGGCGACGGCTATACGGAGGTTAGGTTATGCCGCGCAGGAATCGTCCGCCACGACGTGAGGTCGTGCCGGACTCCATCCATCACAATCGGACTGCCGGGGCGTTCATCAACAAGTTGATGACCCGTGGCAAGAAATCAACCGCGGAGCGGGTCTTCTACGAATGCCTCGACATGGTCGAGAAGCGCGCCAAGAAGCCCGGTATCGAAGTGTTTGAGCAGGCGATCAAGAACGCCATGCCGATGGTCGAGGTCAAGCCTCGCCGTGTTGGCGGCAGCACCTATCAGGTGCCGATGGAGATCCGCTCGGAGCGTCGCCAGGCTCTCGCCTTCCGCTGGATCCTCGGCTCAGCGCGCGGCCGTGGTGGTCGCCCGATGGCGGAGCGTCTCGCCGGAGAGCTGATGGACGCGGCCAACAACACCGGCGCCACCATCCGCCGCAAAGAAGAGACCCATCGCATGGCGGATGCCAACAAGGCCTTCGCGCATTACCGCTGGTAGCCTGACGGCGACCCTGATCATTGAACCCACCCAGCGTCAACGGTGATACCATGAGTCCCCAGCACCAACTGCAAATGACCCGCAACATCGGCATCATCGCTCACATCGATGCTGGCAAGACCACGACCACTGAGCGCATCCTGTATTACACCGGTCGCACCTACAAGATCGGTGAAGTTCATGAGGGCACGGCCACCATGGACTGGATGGAGCAGGAGCGTGAGCGCGGTATCACCATCACCGCGGCGGCCACCAGCGCCGAATGGCGTGATCACAAGTTCAACATCATCGACACCCCGGGGCATATCGACTTCACGGTCGAGGTGCAGCGCAGCCTGCGGGTGCTGGACGGCGGTGTGGTGGTCTTCGATGCCGTCGCCGGCGTCGAACCGCAATCCGAGACTGTCTGGCGCCAGGCGGACCTCTATTCCGTGCCGCGGATCTGCCTGGTCAACAAGATGGATCGCGTCGGTGCGGACATGGACCGTACGGTGCAGATGATCATCGACCGGCTGGGAGCCAACCCGGTGCCGATCCAGTTGCCCATCGGTGTCGAGGATCGCTTTCGCGGTGTGATCGACCTGGTGGAGATGAAGGCCCTGGTCTGGAACCGGGACGACCTGGGTTCGGTCGCGGACGTTGGGGAGATCCCGGCGGAGCTCATGGACGCGGCCCAGACGGCGCGCGACTTCATGATCGAGAAGGTCGCGGAACACGACGACGGGCTCATGGAGAAGTTCGTGGACGGCGAGCCAATCGGAGTCGAGGAACTCAAGGTGGGCCTGCGCAAGGCGACCCTTGCCGGTGGCATCGTACCCGTGCTCTGTGGTACGGCCCTGCGCAACAAGGGCATCCAGCCGCTACTGGATGCCGTTGTGGACTACCTGCCGAGCCCGCTGGATGTCCCGCCGGTCAAGGCCATGCATCCGGTGACCGAAGAGGTCATGGAGCGGCGCCCAGACATCAGCGAGCCGTTCACGGCCCTGGTCTTCAAGATCATGACCGATCCATTCGTGGGTCGGCTGGCCTTCATCCGGGTGTATTCCGGACAGGCATCGACCGGCGACAAGATCCAGAATACCTCCAACGGCAGGACGGAGCGTCTGGGGCGCCTGGTCAAGATGCATGCCGATTCGCGTGAGGACATCCAGTCCATTGCCGCCGGCGACATCGCGGCGATCATCGGACCCAAGAACATGGTCACGGGCGAAACCCTCTCCGATCCGGACAGGCCTGCGATTCTCGAGGCGATCGTCTTCCCGGAACCGGTGATCAATGTGGCCATCGAACCCAAGACCAAGGCCGATCAGGACAAGATGTCCACGGGCCTCGCGCGTCTGGCGGATGAAGATCCCACCTTCCGGATCCGTGTCGACAGCGAGACCGGGCAAACCCTGATCTACGGAATGGGCGAACTGCATCTGGAGGTGCTGGTCGAGCGCCTTCGACGCGAGTTCAAGGTGGGGGCAAGCGTGGGCCGACCGCAGGTGGCCTACCGCGAAACCATCACCCAGCCGGCGATCAACGTCGTTGGCCGATGGATCAAGCAGACCGGTGGGCGTGGTCAGTTCGGCCATGTGGTCATCGATCTGGAGCCCAACGAGTCGGGCAAGGGCGTCACTTTCGAAGACGCGGTCAAGGGTGGCACCATCCCCCGCGAGTACATCCGGCCCAGTGAGGAAGGCGCTCGCGAGGCGCTGAACAGTGGACTCATCTCCGGCTTCCCGGTTGTCGACGTGCACATCCGGTTGAAGGACGGCAGCTACCACGAGGTGGACTCCTCCGAAGGCGCGTTCAAGGCCGCGGCCTCCTTGGCCATCAAGGAAGCGCTGCACAAAGGCAAGAGCGTGCTGCTGGAGCCGGTCATGAGCGTCGAGGTGGTCGTGCCTGAGGAGTACATGGGCGACGTCATCGGCAACCTCAACGCCCGTCGGGGGCAGGTGCAGGCCATGGAAACCCGAGCGACCGGAACGTCCAGTGTACGAGCGGTGGTGCCGTTGGGCGAGATGTTCGGCTACGCCTCGCAGCTTCGTTCCATCACCCAGGGACGTGGCACGTTCACCATGGAGTTCAGTCAGTACGAGCAGGTGCCGGCCAAGATTCGCGAAGCGTTGGCCACCGCGCGGTCCTGATCCACCCAAGACGCTCAGATTCTGAGCTATCAAGCCTCAACAACCCGCACAAGGAAGGAGCCCAGAGATGGCCAAGGAGAAATTCGTCCGATCGAAGCCGCACTGCAACGTGGGGACGATCGGGCACGTGGACCACGGGAAGACCACGTTGACGGCGGCGATCACGCGGACGCTGGCGACGAAGGGCTGGGCGAAGTTCACGGCGTTCGATCAGATCGACAAAGCGCCTGAAGAGCGGGAGCGCGGCATCACGATCGCGATCGCGCACGTGGAGTACGAGACGGAGAACCGGCATTACGCGCATGTGGACTGCCCGGGACACGCGGACTACATCAAGAACATGATCACGGGGGCGGCGCAGATGGACGGCGCGATCCTGGTGGTGAGCGCGCCGGACGGGCCGATGCCGCAGACGCGGGAGCATGTGCTTCTGGCGCGGCAGGTGGAAGTGCCGGCGATGGTGGTGTTCCTGAACAAGTGCGACATGATGGAGGACGAGGAGCTGCTGGAGCTGGTGGAGCTGGAGCTTCGCGAGCTGCTGTCGAGCTATGAGTTCCCCGGGGACGACACGCCGATCGTGCGCGGCAGCGCGCTGAAGGCGCTGATGAACCCATCGTCGGATCCGACGTCACCGGAGTTCCAGTGCATCTGGGATCTCATGGCGGCGGTGGATTCGTTCATCCCGCAGCCGGTGCGCGCGATCGACAAGCCGTTCCTGATGCCGATCGAAGACGTGTTCACGATCAAGGGTCGCGGGACGGTGGTGACGGGTCGTGTGGAGCGCGGGGTGGTGGAGACGGGTCAGGACATCGAGATCATCGGGCTGCGGGACACGCAGAAGACGGTGGTGACGGGCGTGGAGATGTTCCGCAAGCTGTTGGACCGCGGCGAGGCCGGTGACAACATCGGCGTGCTGTTGCGGGGAATCGGGCGCGACGATGTGGAGCGCGGGCAGGTGCTCGCCGTACCGAAGTCGATCACGCCGCATACGAAGATCAAGGCGGAAGTGTACATCTTGAGGAAGGAAGAGGGTGGCCGGCACACGCCTTTCTTCAACGGGTACCGCCCGCAGTTCTACATCCGGACGATGGACGTGACGGGGACGGTGACCTTGCCGGAAGGCACTGAGATGGTGATGCCCGGCGACAACGTCACCGTCGAGATCGAGTTGATCACGCCCGTGGGCTTGGAGAACGGCTCGAAGTTCGCCATCCGCGAGGGTGGTCGCACCGTCGGTGCCGGCATCATCATCTCCATCATCAAGTAGCAGATCAGGAGCAGGACCATGGCCACACCGAACCGACAGCGCATCCGCATCCGGCTCAAAGCCTTCGATCATCGCGTGCTGGATCAATCCGCACGCAAGATCGTCAGCGAGGCTGAGCGGACGGGCGCCCAATGCGTGGGGCCGGTGCCGTTGCCGACCCGCTTGGAGCGCTTCGTGGTCCAGCGAGCGGCTTTCATCGACAAGGACTCGCGCGAGCAGTTCGAAATCCGCACGCATAAGCGAATGATCGACATCATCGAACCCAGCGCCAAGACGCTGGATTCATTGACCCGGCTCAACCTTCCCGCCGGTGTGGACATCGAAATCAAGTCGAGCTGATTCGCCTGGCGAAGTCAGGCTCAAGTCCAGGTCGGAGTCACGGGTCTCGGAGGGAGATCTGGGGTTCCGGGACCAAGGAGCAGAGATGATCATCGGAATCATGGGCTACAAGCGCGGCATGACGCGCATCTTCGACGCCAATGGCGTCGCTGTACCGGTTACCGTCGTCGAGGCCGGCCCCTGCACCATCACGCAGATCAAGAGCCTCGCGAACGACGGCTACACCGCCATCCAGTTGGGCTTCGGCGAGACCAAGCCCAGTCGTCTGGCGCAGGCGGAGCGCGGACATCTGAAGCGTTCCGGTGGGCGTCCCTTGCGTCATCTCCGTGAGTTCCGGGTGGATTCCATCGCGGATCTCAAGGTGGGCGCGACGGTGGACTGCGGCATCTTCGAAGCCGGTGGCCGGGTGGATGTCAGCGGCACGAGCCGCGGTCTCGGCATGTCCGGCACCATCAAACGCCATCACTTCAGCCGGCAGCGTAAGACGCACGGTCAGTCGGACCGCGAGCGCGCCCCGGGCTCGGTGGGTGCCGGCACGACACCGGGCAAGACGTTCAAGGGTCAGCGAATGTCCGGCCGGATGGGTGGTGAGCGGGTCACGGTTCGCAACTTGAAGGTTGTGGCCGTCGATCCGTCGCGCAACCTGTTGGCGCTGAATGGCGCGGTACCGGGTCACGACGGCGAGCTTGTCGTCATCCGCGCGTCGCGGGCATAAGGGGAGACCGAGCCATGCAAGCACCCGTATTCAATCTGGCCGGCGAGCAGTTGCGCAGCGTCGAGCTGCCGGAGGACGTCTTCGGCATCGAGCCGCACCGTGGCGTGATGCACCAGGCCCTGGTTCGCCAGCTGGCCAACGCCCGTCAGGGAACCCACAAGGTCAAGACCCGGTCGGAGATCAACCGAACGCACAAGAAGTGGTACAAGCAGAAGGGCACCGGCCGGGCCCGCCATGGCGCTCGTACCGCCAACCTCTTCGTCGGCGGTGGTATTGCCCACGGCCCGAAGTTGAGGACCTACCGTAAGAGCATGCCGCTGAAGATGCGGCGTCTGGCCCTGCGCTCGGCACTGTCGGCGAAGGCCGCTGAAGGATCGATCATCCTGGTGGATGGCCTGCGGCTGGACGCGCCCAAGACCCAGACCGTGCGGCGCTTTATCGACCAGGCCTGCAACGGCGCCAGTGCTTTGGTGCTTCTGGCCACGGCCGACACCAATGTGGAGCGTTCCATCCGCAACCTGACCGACGTCAGGTACCTGCGGGCAGGCTATCTCAATGTGCGGGATCTCCTGGGTTACGAGCGACTCGTGCTTCCCTTGGACGCACTGGATGCCGTGGTGGCCCACCTGGGCCGCGGCGATGCCGAGGGAGGCAAGAACGATGCATAGGTATGAGGTGCTGCGGCGTCCGCTTCTCAGCGAGAAGACGCAGGCGCTGGGCGTGTTGAACCAGTACGCATTCGAGGTGGCGATGACGGCCACCAAGGTCGAAATCCGCGAGGCGGTCGAGTCCATCTTCAACGTGAAGGTGGTCCAGGTCCGCACGGCGGTCATGCCCAGCAAGGACCGTCGCTGGGGACGGAAGACGGTTCGCCGTTCGGGAAAATTGAAGAAGGCCTTGGTGACCCTGCGACCGGGCGATTCGCTCGACGTCTTCGGCGCGTGAGAGACAGGTAGACAGCGAAGATGGCAATCAAGATCTACAAGCCGACCTCTCCCGGTCGGCGCGGCATGACTGGATACGGATTCGAGGAGATCACCCGCTCTGAACCGGAGCGTTCTCTTCTGGCGCCCCTCAAGAGCAAGGCGGGGCGCAGCAAGGGCCGGGTGACTGTGCGGCATCGCGGCGGCGGTCATAAGCGTCGCTACCGTATCATCGACTTCAAGCGCGATAAACTCGGCGTGCCCGGCACAGTGGCAACGATCGAGTACGATCCCAATCGCACCGCTCGCATCGCCCTGATCCACTATGCCGACGGAGAGAAGCGCTACATCCTGGCGCCCGTTGGCCTGACGGTGGGGGACACGGTCGTCAGCGGTCCGAAGTCTGAAGTGCGTCCCGGCAATGCCATGCCGCTGCGCAATGTCCCGCTGGGCACGATGGTCCACAACGTGGAGCTCCATCTGGGTCGTGGAGGCCAGTTGGTCCGCAGTGCCGGCACGGCCGCGCAGCTCTTGGCCAAGGAGGGCGATTACGCCCAGTTGCGCATGCCTTCAGGTGAAGTCCGCATGGTCCGATTGGAGAATCTGGCGACTGTGGGTCAGGTGGGCAACCTGGACCATGGCAACATCGCCATCGGCAAGGCCGGGCGCAGCCGCTGGCTTGGCCGCCGGCCGTCAGTCCGCGGCTCGGTCATGGACCCCAGCAGCCATCCGCACGGTGGTGGCGAGGCTCGCTCGCCCATCGGGCTCAAGGGACCGAAGACGCCGTGGGGCAAGCCGGCCTTGGGCTTCAAGACGCGCAACAACAAGGCCACCGAACGCTTCATCGTCCGCCATCGCTCCAAGAAGCGCGGCTAGCCAGGAGGATCTTAGATGTCACGCTCTTTGAAGAAGGGCCCCTTCTGTGAGGCCAAGCTCCTAGGTCGCGTCGAAGTCATGAACGCGGCCGGCGACAAGAAGGTCATCAAGACCTGGTCGCGAGCGAGCACGGTATTCCCGCAAATGGTGGGCCATACGATCGCCGTCCACAACGGTCGGCATCACGTTCCTGTCTACATCTCCGAAAACATGGTGGGGCACAAGCTGGGCGAGTTCGCTCCCACCCGCACCTTCCGCGGCCATAGCTTCAAGGAAAAGGCCGCCAAGGTTCGCCGCTGAGCCGAGGCCGGGAAAAAAGGACGAGCACAATGAACTTCTCAATTCGCGCCCACGCGCGCCAAATACCGATGTCCGCCCGCAAGATGCGGTTGGTGATCAACCTCGTCAGGGGAAAGCCGGTTCAGGAGGCGCTCGCGCTTCTGCAGTTCACCCCTAACGCCGCCGCCGCCCCGGCCCGCAAGCTGGTCGCCAGCGCCGCCGCCAACGCGGAGGAGAACTACGGGCTTATGTCCGATGAGCTCTTCGTGGCGGAGATCATGGCCGGCGAAGGTCGCATGCGAAAGAAGGGGCGATTCGGTGCCCGTGGACGCTTCAAGCCCGAAATCAGCCGCAGCTGTCACGTCTCGGTGGCCCTGCGGGAAATCAACCCGCAACCGCTCACCGCGGCCGAGGCGGCCGAGGCCTGATCAGGAGAGGACAAGCCGATGGGACGCAAGGTTCATCCATACGGATTTCGACTGGGCATCATCAAGCCCTGGCGTGCACGCTGGTATGCGGAAGGCAAAGAGTACGGCGAGTTGCTGCTGGAGGACATCGCTCTCAGGAAGATGGTCTCCAAGGAAGCGGCTGCGGCCGGTATTGCCGAGGTAACCATCGAGCGCTTTCCGCGCCAAGTCAACGTGACCATCCACGCTGCCAAGCCCGGTATCATCATCGGGCGTAAGGGCGCGGCGGTCAACCTGATGCGCGACGAGGTGAAGAAGTTCACCGGCAAGACCGCCAAGGTGGACGTCGTCGAGATCCGCCAGCCCGATGCCAATGCCATGGTCATCGCCCAGTCGGTCGCTGGTCAGTTGGAGCGGCGCATCAGCCACAAGCGGGCGATGAAGCAAGCCGCTACCAAGGCCATGCGCGCCGGTGCCAAGGGCGTGAAGATCGTCTGCAGCGGCCGTCTCGGTGGATCGGACATGTCGCGGACCGATCAAGTGTTGCAGGGCCGGGTCCCTCGGCAGACCTTGCGTGCCGACATAGACTATGCCCGCTTCGAGGCCGTGACCACGTTCAGCGTGATCGGTGTCAAGGTCTGGATCTACAAGGGCGAGGTCTTGCCTGGCGATGAGCGCCTGAATCCTGAAATCCAAGAACAGTCAAACTGAGCATCGCCGATACGGGCCAATCCCCTTGGGGCGTTGGTTGCGGACCGTCACTGAGAGAGCAGGTAATCACCATGTTGATGCCAAAGCGGACAAAATATCGCAAGCAGATGCGGGGCCGGATGCGCGGCTTGGCTTCCCGAGGGAACACCGTTCACTTCGGGGAGTTCGGCTTGCAGAGCCTGGGTCCGGCCTGGATCACCAGCCGACAGATCGAAGCCGCGCGCCGAGCCATCGTGCGCTACGTCAAGCGCGGCGGTCAGGTCATCATCCGCGTCTTTCCCGATAAGCCAGTCACCAAACGGGCCGCTGAAACCCGCATGGGCAGCGGCAAGGGTGCGGTGGAGTTCTGGGTTGCCGTGGTGCGGCCGGGTTCGGTGCTCTTTGAAATGAGCGGGGTGACCGAGGAGCAGGCGCGTGAGGCCTTGCGTCTGGCATCCCATAAACTGCCCGTGCCGACACAATTCGTGATGCGGTCGCAGTTCTTGATCGGGGGAGGGCAGGCATGATGCATCCGGAGGAGATCCGCGCGATGAACGCGGCGGGTCTGAAAGACACAATCGAGGTCGCCCGCAAGGAGATCTTCAACCTGCGATTCCGCAAGGCGACAGGGCAGTTGGCTGATGCCAGCCGCATCCGCGCCGCGCGGCGGTCCTTGGCCCGTCTTCTGACGGTGCAGCGCGAGCAGCAGATCTGGGCGGCCTACGAGGCCACGATGGAAGGCGAGGTTTGAGCGATGCCACGGCGTCAACTCAAGGGTAAAGTGCTGAGCAACAAGATGGAGCGGACGGCCGTGGTGCAGGTTGAGCGCATCAAGGCTCACCCGCTGTACCACAAGGTCATCAAGCGCCGCAAGAAGTACCTGGCGCATGACGAAGAGAATGAAGCGCGGCCCGGCGACGTCGTGCTCATCGAGGAATGCCGTCCGCTGAGCAAGAACAAGCATTGGCGCATCGTCAGTTGGCTGGTGCGGGGAGACATCCGATGATTCAGATGCAGACCCGTCTGCGATCTGCGGACAACACCGGTGCCAAGCAGTTGATGTGCATCAAGGTGCTGGGTGGCTCCAAGCGTCGCTATGCCGGGGTGGGTGATGTGATTGTCTGCAGCATCAAGCAGGCGGCACCCCACGGAATGGTGAAGAAGGGCGAGGTGGTGCGCGCGGTGATCGTCCGCACCACGAAGTCCTACGGCCGACCCGATGGAAGCTACATTCGATTCGACGAGAACGCCTGCGTGATCGTCGACAAAGACGGCAATCCGCGAGGGACCCGCATCTTCGGGCCCGTCGCTCGTGAGCTGAGAGAGCGGCGCTACATGAAGATCGTCAGCCTCTCGCCAGAAGTGCTGTAGGAGAAGGACGATGCAACGGGTCAAGAAGGGTGACACGGTCGAGGTGCTCGGTGGCGATGACCGCGGTCGGCGCGGGGAGGTCAACTCTGTGTTTCCCAAGCGCGGGCGGGTGGTGGTCCACGGCATCAACCTGGTGAAGAAGCACCAGCGTCGTGCTGCGGGTGTGACCACTCAGTCGGGCATCATCGAGTTCGAGGCAGCCGTCGATCTGTCCAACGTTGCGCCCGTGTGTACGCATTGCGACAAATGGACGCGAGTCGGTTACAGCGACGCCGGCGAACGCAAGGTGCGCATCTGCCGCCGCTGCGGCAACCCCCTGGATTGACGGAGCGAGCGATGGGACTGAAAGAACGGTTCAACAAGGAGATCGTGCCGGCATTGATGGCTGAGTTCGGCTACGACTCGGTCATGCAGGTGCCGCAATTGGAGAAAGTGGTCTTGAACATCGGCCTCGGCGAGGCGTTGACCAACGCCAAGGCCTTGGATTTCGCGACCAATGACCTTGCGCTGATCACCGGCCAGAAGCCGGTGATCACCAAGGCCAAGAAGAGCATCGCCAGCTTCAAGCTGCGCGAAGGAAACCCGATCGGCGCCCGTGTGACGCTGCGCGGCAAGCAGATGTACCACTTTCTGGAGCGACTGCTCCTGGTGGCCTTGCCGCGCACGCGCGACTTCCGCGGTGTCAATCCCAATGCCTTTGACGGTCGAGGCAACTACACGCTGGGGATCCGCGAACAGCTGATCTTCCCGGAAATCGAATACGACAAGATCGATCGCGTGCGCGGCTTGGAGCTCTCGATCGTGACCACGGCCCATACAGACGACGAGGCGCGGCGCTTGCTCAGTCTGTTGGGCATGCCGTTCCGGCGCTAGTGGAGGAGCCCCATGGCCAAGACCTGCATGATTTTTCGCGAACAGCGGCGCAAGTACCCTACCCAGGTGCGCAACCGCTGCGGTAAGTGTGGTCGCCCCCGCGGCTATATGCGCAAGTTCCGGCTCTGCCGGATCTGCTTCCGTGAGTTGGCCCTGGAGGGCATGGTCCCCGGGGTCGTGAAGTCCAGCTGGTGAACGGTAGCCAAAGGAGCGGAGCACAACGATGAGTATGTCAGATCCCATCGCGGACATGCTGACCCGCATCCGTAACGCGGCCGAACGCCGGCACGCGACGGTAGCGATTCCGGCGTCCACGATCAAGCAATCGATCGCTGACATCTTGCAGCGGGAAGGCTACATCGACGGCTTTGATGTTGTCGAGAGCGGTCCCCATCACAACCTGCGGATCAAGCTGAAGTATGCGGCCGACAAGCGCTCGGTCATCAGCCATCTGGAGCGGGTGAGCAAGCCCGGCCGACGCGTGTACACCAAGTATGCGGAAGTGCCGTGGATCCTCTCCGGCATGGGCGTGGCCATCCTGACCACCCCCAAGGGCGTGATGACCGGTACCGACGCCCGCCGGGCCAAGGTAGGCGGCGAGATTCTCTGTTACGTGTGGTAGGAAGCGCACGCCGGCGGCAGGCTCCGATGGGGCGGGCCGTCACGTGCTCAAGGCGAAGGAAGTGGAACGATGTCGCGCATTGGAAAGCAACCAGTGCCGGTGCCGGACGGGGTGGAGATCACCATCGACGGCTCCCGGGTCACGGTAAAGAGCAAATTGGGCCAGTTGGAGCGGTCCATTCATCCGTCCATCCGGCTGGTCCGGGAGGGCGGCGACCTCTTGGTTCAGCGCCAGAGCGATACGATGCAAGACCGTGCCCTGCACGGCCTTACGCGCGCTCTGGTGGCCAACATGGTCACCGGCGTCGCCCAAGGCTTCAGCAAGGTGCTGCTGATCGAGGGCACGGGCTACCGCGCTGAGACGCAGGGCGACGCCCTCGTGCTCAACGTCGGCTATTCGCACCCGGTTCGGGTGGAGCCCAAGCTCGGCATCACCTTCTTGGCCGATGATCGCGGCAAGAAGGTGACGGTAAGCGGGATCGACAAAGAGGCGGTGGGCCAGGTGGCCCACAACATTCGGATGGTCCGACCACCGGAGCCTTACAAGGGCAAGGGCATCCGCTACGACAACGAGATCGTCCGCCGCAAGGCCGGCAAGTCCGGAAAGGCAGGTGCATGATGGGGCGCAACATCGCTGGTCCGCGACGCGAGGCGCGGATCCGGCGGCACCAGCGGGTGCGAAAGAGCATTGCCGGCGTGGCTGAACGGCCGCGTCTGGCTGTATTCCGCAGCAACCTGCAGATCTATGCCCAGGTCATCGACGACGAGGCGGGCCATACCATGGTCAGCGCTTCGACGTTGGATGGCGAGCTGGCGTCGGCCGTCGCCGGCAAGACGCGGCGCGAGCAGGCGGCGATGGTCGGGCGCAGCGTCGCGGAACGTGCCTTGAAGGTCGGCATCGAGAGCGTGGTGTTCGACCGTGGTGGATTCCAGTACCATGGCCGGATCAAGGCCCTTGCCGATGCCGCCCGTGAAGCCGGTCTGAAGTTCTAAGGAAGACAACCATGAGTGTGACCCAGGCAAGGACGGCAAAGGGGAAGCAGCCGCGTGAGCGGCGCGGCAGGCGCGAGCGCGAAGAGCCGGAGTTCGACGAGCGCGTGATCGACATCAACCGCACGGCCAAGGTGCTCAAGGGCGGTCGCCGCTTCGGCTTCCGCGCCTTGGTGGTGGTCGGCGACAACAAGGGCAAGGTCGGTGTGGCCATCGGCAAGGCCAACGAGGTGCCCGACGCCATCCGCAAGGCCATCGAGCGCGCCAAGCGGCGGATGATCAAGGTGCCCATCATCGAGCATACCATCCCGCATGTGGTCTCGACGCGCCATGCGGCGTCCAAGGTGACCCTGCGGCCAGCCGTTCCAGGCACCGGTGTGATCGCCGGTACCGGCGCACGTGACGTCCTGGAAGCCGCGGGCATCCGCGACATCCTGTCCAAGCGTCATGGCAGCAACAACATCCTCAACGTGACCGTCGGCACCTACATGGCTCTCAAAGAGCTGAAGGATCCGGCCGACGAGGCACGTCGCCGCGGCAAGCCCGTGGCGGAGATGATGCCCTTCTGGAGCCGACCCCATGGCAAGTGAATCGACGAATCTGGTGAAGGTCACCTACGTCAAGAGTGCGATCGGCTATAGCCAGCGGCAGAAGGACACGGTCAAGTCGCTGGGTCTCAAGCATCTGGGCGACTCGGCCGTGCATGCCGACAGCCCGCCGATTCGCGGAATGTTGCGCGCGGTGAACCACCTGGTGTCAGCTGAGCCGATCGGCCAGGTCGACGTGGTACTGGAGTCGGGCTCCTGAGCCCGGCCAACTTCTGGATGGGAGAGCTAACGTGAAGCTACACGATCTGGCCCCGGATCCGGGTTCCCGACGCCCGCGCAAGCGCTTGGGTCTGGGGAACGGCGGAAAAGGGGGCACCTATGCCGGCCGCGGCACCAAGGGCCAAGGGGCCCGTGAGGGCGGCGGCAAGAAGGCCTATTTCGAGGGCGGTCAGTTGCCCTTTGTGCGGCGTTTGCCGTTCCGGCGCGGTTTCAAGGCGCCGTTCCGTGTCCACTACACGCCGGTGAATCTGGGCGATCTGGATTCGCATTTCAGCGTGGGTGCCGAAGTGACCGCCGAGACCCTGAAGGCAAGCGGCCTGCTCAGCGGCGTCCGCGAGCCCTACAAGATCCTGGCCGAGGGCAGCCTCAGCAAGGCGCTCAAGGTCCACGCGCCTCGCTTCGGCGTGAGCGCCCGCAGCGCCATTGAAGAGGCGGGCGGCGAATGCCTGTCCACCGAGGCGCCGGACCTCCGAGCCATCCTCCGGCATCGCCGCCCTCGCCATTGATCCGCAGGGCGCCTTCAGAGCGCCTGACCAGCATCGACCCTTGACCGGGGAACCGTGGCCTCACCGGCCCGGCCCCGGTCATCAAGGAGCCCAACCATGCTCGAAACCTTCAAGCGCGCCTTTGGCCTCCCGGATCTCCGCCGGAGGCTGCTCTTCACCTTGGCGGTGCTCCTGATCTTCCGCTTCGCGGCCCATGTTCCGGTACCGGGACTCAACCAGTTGCAGCTGGACGCGCTCCTCAACCCGAGCTCGAACTCGGCCGGATCGCAGGCTGCGCGCTTCATCAACTTCTTGACCGGCGGAGCGCTCGAGCAGTTCTCGGTGATGACCCTGGGCGTGTACCCGTACATCACGGCGTCCATCATCATCTCGCTGCTCGCGCCGCTCATCCCCAGCCTGGAAGAGTTGCAGAAGGAAGGCGAGTCGGGGCGCAACAAGATCAACCGCATGACCTATTGGTTGACGATTCCCCTGGCCGCATTGCAGGGCATCGCCAACATCGGGCTGGTCAACTCCAGCCTGGGTGGTACCGATGCCCAAGTGGTGCAGTTCGGCGCGCGGTATCCGCTCAACACGGCCACGGTGCTCATCACCCTCCTGGGCGGGACGATGTTCGCCCTATGGTTGGGGGAGCGGATTACCGAGAAGGGCATCGGCAACGGCATCTCGATCATGATCTTCGGCGGGATCATCACCCAGGTCCCGCAGACCTTGCTGAGCCTGCTCAGCTCGGGACAGGTCTTCGCCCTCTTGATCGTCGTGCTGGTCACCGTGCTGACCGTGGCGCTGATCGTCTACATCCAGGAAGCGCATCGCCGCATCCCGGTGCAATACGGTCGGCGGATGCGTGGCGCGCAGGTCTACGGCGGGCAGTCGACCTTCATTCCGCTGCGGGTCAATTCGGCGGGCATGATCCCCTTGATCTTCGCCAGCGCCCTGATGGTCTTCCCGCAGCTGCTGGCGCAGGTGCTCACCGGGCTGGAGCAGCCGCAGCTCAAGCGGGCGGGCGATACGATCGCCGAGCTGTTCAACCAGCAGAACAGCCCGTGGTGGATCATGTTCTTCGTCTTTGTGGTCCTGTTCACCTACTTCTATACCGACGTCGTGTTCCGTCAACAGGCGCTGCATGAGACCCTGCAGCGCAACGGCGGATTCATTCCCGGCATCCGACCCGGCAAGCAGACGGAAGAATATCTGAGCCTGGTCATGCGCCGCATCACGTTTGCCGGAGCGGTATTCCTGGGGCTGGTGGCGGTGCTGCCGTTCATCGTCGCCAGGATCACCGGACTCAACACCAACGTCTCCATGTTGATCAGCGCCAGCGGGCTCTTGATCGTGGTCGGCGTGGTTCTGGACACCATCAAGCAGCTGGAAGCCCAGCTCGCGATGCGGCATTACGAGGGATTCATCCGCTGAGGCCTTGACCTCAGCGGTTACTCTGCTATCATCAGGTTTTGCCCTTCGGGCCAAGGCCATGATACCAGGCTCCATGGAGTAGGACGATGAAGGTTCGACCTAGCGTCAAGCGACGCTGTGAAAAATGCAAGGTAATCCGCCGCCACGGCCGGGTGATCGTCATCTGCGAGAACCCGAAGCACAAGCAGCGGCAGGGCTAAAGGAGCGATCGATCATGGCTCGTATTGCAGGTGTTGACCTGCCGCGCGACAAGCGCTCGGTTGTGGCCTTGACCTACATCTTCGGAATCGGTTCGACGCGCAGCAAGGAGATCCTTGCTGCGACCGGCATCGACGAATCCACTCGGATCAACCAGTTGACCGAGGAGGAGGTCCGTCGCCTCCGCAACCATATCGAACAGACCTACAAGGTGGAAGGTGACCTGCGGCGCGAGTTGCAGCAGGCCATCAAGCGCCTGACGGAAATCGGCTGCTACCGGGGGTTGCGCCATCGTCGGCGGCTTCCGGCCCGCGGACAGCGCACGCGAACCAACGCGCGTACCATGCGCGGGCCGCGCAAGACGGTGCCCGGGCGGCGCAAGGCCGGCAAGTGATGCCGGCTCTGGTCTACCACACAATGTGCTTCGCAGCAGGACAAGGAGCGGTCTAGCATGGCGCGACGCAAGGTCACGCCCACCCGCCGCGGCTCGCGGCGGGTGGTCAAGAGGAACATCCCTTCGGGGCAGGCGCATATCAGCGCCACCTTCAACAACACCATCGTCACCATCACGGACCCCAGCGGCAACGCCATTGCCTGGGCCAGTGCGGGTACCTCGGGTTTCAAGGGCTCGCGCAAGAGCACGCCCTATGCCGCGCAGCTCGCTGCTGAGAATGCAGCGCGTTCGGCCACGGATCAGGGCATGCGCGAGGTCGAGGTGTTCGTGAAGGGGCCTGGCCCCGGACGCGACGCCGCCATCCGTTCCATCCAGCAGGGTGGGCTGACGGTTCGGGTCATCACCGACGTCACGCCCATCCCGCACAATGGTTGCCGACCGCGCAAGAAGCGCCGCGTCTGATCGAGAGCGGGGGAACACTCTTGGAAGCCATGCAAAACTCGGAACAGACACGCATCGAAATCGACCGCTCGACGGAGAACTACGGGCGCATCGTCGTCGGCCCTCTCGAGGGCGGCTACGGCACGACCCTGGGCAATGCGCTGCGACGCACGTTGATTGCCAGCATCGGCGGCGCGGCGATCACCAGCGTCAAGATCGCTGACGTCTACCACGAATTCTCGGTCATCCCGCATGCGCGGGAAGACACGACGCGCCTGCTGCTGAACCTCAAGCAGGTGCGCTTCCGCCCCATGGTGGATGGCGAGCATGAGTGGCGGGTCAGCCTCATGGCCTCCGGCGAAGGCCTGGTCACGGCTGCCGACCTGCAGCTTCCGTCCGATCTGGAAGTGGTCAACCCGGAACAGCCGATCCTTACCCTGGACTCCCATGACGCCGACCTGCACATGGAGTTCGTCGTGCGCACCGGCCGCGGCTATTCGCCGGCGGACGAGCGGGGGCGGCTGGCCATCGGCGAACTGCCGGTGGATGCCATCTTCAGTCCGGTGCGGCGGGTGGCCTTCGATGTCTACAAGACCCGCGTGGGCCGACTCTCCAACTATGACAGCCTGATCCTGGAGATCTGGACCGACGGGTCGGTGTCGCCCAGCGACGCGCTCACGGAGTCAGCCACCATCCTGGCCACCAAGTTCGGGTTCATCGCCGGCTACGGCACGGAGCCGCTGCGTGCGGTGCCCAGCGACCAGGGCAACATCCCGCCGCAGATCTACGAGACGCCCATCGAGGAGCTGGACCTGTCGGTTCGCGCCTACAACTGCCTGAAGCGGGCCGGCTTGACCCGGGTCGGCGAGATCCTGGACCGCATGTCCCAGGGTCCCGATGAGATGCTGGTCATCCGCAACTTCGGGCAGAAGTCGCTCGACGAGCTGAAGGTGGCGCTGATCGGCAAGGGATTCGATGAGCATCTGCAGGCCGCGCTGTCAGCGGCCGGCAATGGAAACAAGGAGTAGTCCGTGAGGCACGGCAAGTCGGGGGTCAAGCTGGGGCGGTCGAATGCCCATCGCAAGATGCTCATTCGCACGCTGATGACCCAACTTTTCAAGCATGAGCGGATCAAGACGACCGAAGCCAAGGCCCGCGCCATCCGGCGTGAGGCTGAGGGTTTGATCCGCATGGCCACGAAGGGCGACCTCCATGCTCGGCGCCAGATCATGAAGGTGATCCAGGACCGAGCGGTGGTGGAGAAGCTGATCCACGTGATCGGACCCGACATGGCGCAGCGACCGGGGGGCTATACGCGGGTGATCAAGCTGGGTCCGCGCCTGGGTGACGCCGCGCCGATGGTGTTCGTCGAGCTTGTCGAGTAGCGAGGGCAACGCGCGAGTTCGGGCCGTCCTGTCCTATGACGGCACGGACTTCGCTGGATACCAGGTGCAGCCCGGGCGCCGTACGGTGCAAGGGCTGTTGCAGGAAGGGCTGCTGCGCATCTGCGGGGAGCCCATGACGGTGACGGGAGCCGGTCGGACGGACGCAGGCGTTCACGCCGCCGGTCAGGTCGTGCACTTTGACAGTCGATGGTCCGAAAGCCACGTGGTTCTGCTGCGAGCTTGGAATGCGGTCCTGCCGCGCGATCTGGTGATCGTGAGCCTGGATGCGGCGCCGCCAGGCTTCCATGCCCGTTTCAGCGCCACGTCACGGACCTACACCTATACCCTGCTCTGTCGTGAGCAGCGCGATCCCTTGCGTCGGCGCAGCAGCTTGCAGGTGGCCAAGCCCTTGGATCGCGTCGCCATGCGTGAAGCGGCGGCCTGTCTGATCGGCACGCATGACTTCGGCGCCTTCGGGCGGCCGATGCGGCCCGATGGCAGCACGGTGCGCCAACTCTGGCGCTGCGACCTGGAAGAGGACGGTGACCTGATCCGCGTGACGGTGGCGGGCAATGCCTTTCTCAGGCATCAGGTGCGGCGGATGGTGGGGGTTCTGATCGATGTCGGCCGGGGGCAAACCGGTCCGGCAGATGTGGCGGAAGCGGTTGCCGGCCGGCCTGGGCCGGTGCGGCCGCGGCGGGTTCCCCCGCAGGGCCTGGTGCTGGTGGCCGTGGGCTATCCAGCGGATGACGAGATCGCGGCGGCCGCTCGGCGGCCTGCCTGGACGGGAGATGAAGACGATGATCAAGACCTATACGCCTAAAACCAGCGATGTGACGGCCGAATGGTGGCTGATCGACGCTCAGGATCTGGTCCTGGGCCGATTGGCCACGAAGATCGCCACCCTGCTGCGCGGCAAGCACAAGCCGCAGTTCACCGCCCACCTGGACCTCGGCGATTACGTGGTCGTGGTGAATGCCGACAAGGTGGCCGTTACCGGCAACCGGATGACCGAGAAGATGTATTACCGCTATTCCGGTTATCCCGGCGGCCTGGCGGAGGAGACGCTCTCCGACCTGCTGAAGCGCCAACCCGATCGGGTGATTCGCCTGGCTGTCCGCGGCATGCTGCCGCGCAACCGCTTGGGTCGCCAGATGCTGGACAAGCTCAAAGTGTATCCTGGTCTGGAGCATCCGCATCAAGGACAAGCTCCGCAGCCGCTGGACCTGGCCGCTTGGCCGCAGGTCCGGGTTCAAGCGTAGCCGTTCAAGGAGATCAACAAGATGAGCCTAGAGGGTCAGTACCATTACGGCGTCGGGCGCCGCAAGTCGTCCAGCGCCCAGGTGAGATTCTATCCCGGCACCGGAACCGAGTTGTCGGTCAACGGCAAGGCCTACGACGCCTACTTCACACGCACCCGTGACCGCGAAGCGGTGATGGGTCCGCTGAAGGCTGTCGGCATGAACAACGGCGGTGTCAGCGCCATCGTGGTCGGTGGCGGCGTCACCGGCCAGGCGGGCGCTGTGATGCAGGGCCTCGCCCGCGCCCTGGTGGTGATGGACCCTGAATTGCGTTCGGCGCTCCGCAACGGCGGCTTCCTCACGCGCGACCCGCGTGAGAAGGAACGCAAGAAGCCCGGCCTCAAGCGCGCGCGCAAGGCCAAGCAGTACACCAAGCGCTGATGCGGGGTGGCCTTGCGGCCGGCGACGCAGCAGCACAGGCATAAACAGAACACAGACCGCCTCGGCCGATTCCGGCCGAGGCGGTTTGCGTTGTTGGGGCGGCGAATCGGCGGCCTCTGCCGCCGCTGGGATCTACGCCGGACTGCAATGAGGGCTACGCCAGTATCGCGGGGGGCTACGCCAGATCGCAGGCGGCGAGGATGGCCGCCGGGTCCAGGAACACTTGCGGCTGCTCGCCGACCACGAGGTGCAGGAAGAACTCGCGGTTGCCGTCACCGCCCGGCAGGGGCGATGGACAGGCGCCCAGCACCTGCCAACCTGCCTGCCGGCACCATTCCGTGAGGCGCAGCAGCACGGCGCGATGCACCGCCGCATCCCGGATGACGCCGCCGCGACCCACCTGCGCGCGCCCGGCCTCGAACTGGGGCTTCACCAGGGCGATGACCTCGCCCCCTGGCGCCAGCAGGTTGCGCACGGCGGGCAGGACCTGGGTCAGGGAGATGAAGCTGACGTCGATCACGGCCAGCTCCGGCGGCGGGGGCAAGGGCTCGAGACGACGGATATCCTGGCGCTCCATGGACAGCACCCGCTCGTCCTGGCGCAGGGACCAGGCCAGCTGGGCCCGCCCGACATCGACGGCGTACACCTGCACGGCACCGCGCTGCAGGAGGCAGTCGGTGAAGCCCCCGGTGGATGCGCCCACATCCAGGCAGACGCGTCCGTCCACGGCGATCGACAGGCGATCGAGCGCGCCGGCCAGTTTGATCCCGCCCCGTCCGACATAAGGTGGCCTGGCGCGCAGGACGATCTCGGCGTCCACGGGCAGCTGGTGGCCGGGCTTGTCCTCGCGCTGGCCGTTGACGGTGACCTCGCCGGCCCGGATCAGCGCCTGCGCCCGGTTGCGGCTGTCCACGAGGCCGCGATCTACCAACAGTTGGTCGAGTCGCTGCCGCGCCACCGGGGCGGGCCGTTTGTCTATCGTCATCGTTGACCCGAACCGAGGCGCTGCCTACAATCGCGGTCGTGGATGCACCCCTGCAACAGCGCCGTGGCCTGGCGCGAGCCATCCTGGCAGCCATGCGCCCGCGGCAATGGACGAAGAACGCCTTCGTCCTGGCCGCGTTGCTTTTGACCGGCGGCCTCCGCGACGTTCCCAAGACCCAGGCGGCGCTGCTCACGGCCCTGCTGTTCTGCGTGGTCTCCAGCGGGGTCTATGTGGTCAACGACCTGATGGATGTGGAGGGCGATCGCCGCCATCCGGTGAAGCGGTTTCGTCCTTTGGCCGCGGGAGAGATCTCGCCGGGCCTGGGATGGCTGCTGGCGGCAGGCCTGACGGTGCTGGGGATCGGCGGCGGCTACCTGTGGGTGCGGCCACAAGCCTCGCCCTACCTGGTGGGCAACATCCTCTTGACCTACTTCCTGATGCAACTGGCCTACACCTTTGTGTTGAAGCATATGGTGATCATCGACGTGATGACGATCGCGGGGGGATTCGTGCTGCGGGTGCTGGCGGGCGGGGCGGCCATAGACGTCAAGATCTCAGCCTACCTCTACCTGTCGACGATCTTCCTGGCAACCTTCCAGGGTTTCGCCAAGCGCCGGCAGGAGCTGCTCTCGATGTCGGGCGACGCGCCCGGCCACCGCCCGAGCCTGGAAGAATACTCGGTGAGCCTCCTGGACACCTTCCTGACGATCACGGCCACGGCCACCACGGTGTCCTACGCCCTCTACGCGGTGAACACGCCCTACCGTCCGCAGAACGTCTCGGCCAACCTGCTGCTGCTGACGGTGCCCTTCGTGATCTACGCGGTGTTTCGCTACCTGTACCTGATCCATGTCAAGGGCCTTGGCGGGGCGCCGGAGGAGATGCTGCTGAAGGACCGGCTGCTGTTGCTGGATGTGCTGGGCTGGGTGGCGCTGCTGGCGGGGCTGATCTACTTCGGCTGAGGGTCCGACCGCGCGGTAGGGCGAAGGCGGTGGAGCGTCCGAACGGATCGGGCGGGTCAAGCGCGGGCAGGACGGCTTCGGGTTGGTGACCTGTCGACGGCACAATGCAGGCCGCGTTGCCGAGGTGCGTGACGATACCAGTCATCGCGCAGCGGTTCAAGCCCCCGTAGTCTGGGAATAGAGCAGCGGCTGGAGTTGACCCGAACCGATGGACCTCTCGGCTACATGGGCACCTCCTGGACCTCAAGAGGCGAGGAGTCCAATGACTGGGCTCATCTTTACAGACTTGCGGGTCACTTCACCGGACGCAACTGCCCGCGGATGTCACCGAAGAAGGTCTGCCCAGCCGTGTGCAGGTTGAAGTACAGTTCGCCTTCGCGCGCGATCGCCTCCATGCCGGCAATGGTCTTCACCTTGTCGGTCGGAATCGCGGGGGTGATGGGGCAGCCGTTCGTCAGCGCGCCCACGAGGCCCGAGCCGTCCGCGTTCACGGCCTCGATGTCCTTGTTGGTCAGCTCCAAGGTCAACACGTGGTCAGCCCAGTACCTTTGGAGATCCCCCGCGAGGGCGACGTTGATCAGGATGGGCCCCAACTGACCGGGCTTGCCGCAATGGATGTGGAACATCACGATGTCCTTGGTGGCCACGTTCTCGATGGCGATGTGAACGTAGGCCCTGCTCAGGTCCTTGGTGAAGGACAGGACACCATGCCCGCGCGATGTGCGTGCGTCGCGCGGAACGGATGGACCTGTCGACTTGAAGACCTCGGGCACCGCTGCCGGCGTATCGCTCTCCTCGCCGCCTTCCTGGTGGGGGCTGAGAAAGGCCTCGAACACAGAGCCGATCTCCTGTCCCCTGCTCGGGTCGAGGGCGATAGGGCTGGGCATGTCGGTTTCGGGGCGATGCGCGCTTGCCTGGGACTTGTGGCGCTTCTCACCACCTGACGCGACCATCGCGTCGTCGTGTCTGCAGCCGGCCACGGCGAGCAAGGCCACGGACAGGATGGCCGCCGGTGCGCGGCCTTGCCGTACGTTCACGCTGGTTTCCTCTTGCGGTCTGGAATCGCTGAAGTGCTTCGCCCGCCGGCTCAGTCGTCGTTCTTGTCTGTGGCAGCTGGCAGGCCGTTGAACAGGTTGGGAAGATCATCCGCATAATGGCCCACGAGGATCGAGGCGACCATGATGGTGGTCACGTTGAATGGGCTGACCTTCGCAAAGTACGCCATGCCGTCGACGGTGTAGTTGACGACCATGGAGAGGAGCATGTTCACGACGGCGAGCATGCTCCCGAGGACGCGGGTGCGCGGCAGCAGCACGAGGACACCGATCAAGAGCGACAGAACGTTCGCCGCGACATCGACCCAGGCGGGGAGCGGCTGCGCGGTCACGTGGCTCCCCGAACCGGAGCCGGATGCGGCGGCGAGCATCGCCAGCGTCACGAGGATGGTCAGCGCCATGTAGATTCGGTTGGCGATCTTGCCGTCCCTTTTCATGACAAGGGTAGGTTGTAGCAGCTTCTTCATCTGTGTGTCTACGCCCTTTCGCCTGGCATCCAGGTGTTCGATGGCCTCCAGTCGAATCCGATTGGAATGCCCCCTGAAGCCAGGCACCATACACCCCCAGCCACCGCGCGTCAAGGCCTGTCAACCTTGTCGGGACCGGACTTGGGCGCGTTTTGTCTGGCCACCATTGGGTCGGAGGCTAGACGACCCAAGACAAGTGGACCGAGGGGCGCGCGATGCTGGCCCGCTGATATAATGGACAGCCTTGGGTCAAAGCCGGGCAGCGAGGTGGCCGAGGACGTGGAGAAAGGACGCTCAATTGAAGCCAAGACTGATGCCACAGGCCGAACGGATGGCCAGCTAGATACCGTGACAAGCCTTACGTAGCCTACATTGCGCCCCCGTAGCTCAGGGGATAGAGCAGCGGCCTTCTAATCCGCTGGTCGCAGGTTCGAATCCTGCCGGGGGTACTGATACAGAAAGGGTTTTCGGAGGGTCGCGGGGCGCGCGGCGGGCGCGCCTTCTCGCGGTCCCGGCGGAGGTCGCCCTGCCTGTCGGCCGCGGCCAACAGCTGCGGCGGAGCTCAGGGGCTCTCCTCGTGAACGGCATACAGGGCCATTTCCTCGCGCAGCACGCGCCGCAAGGTGTCCTCCAGCGGCTCGTACTGACCGAGCACGTAATGCCGCAGTACGTCGTTCATCATGGACTGGTAGCTACCGCCGCTTTGACTGATCACCTGATCGCGGAACCATTGCAAGACGTCGTCGTCGATGCGGATGGTGATGCGCGTCTTGCCCGGAGAAGATCGCACTGCGCCTCTGCGGCCCTGGCTAAAGTCATATTCGGCCTTCATAGTGCCTGACCCCCAGATTGCGTTCGCGCTTGTCCGGATCCCACTGGAACTGCATTGTCAGATCATATGCATGATTGTGCATACCGACAAGTCGGGCTTCGCCCGAAGGACGCTCGCATAACCTTCCCGATCTGGTGGGCCACCTCTGGGGCGCCGCCGACCTGCTGCAGGGTTCCGTCGACTCGGGCGACTATCTATCATTCCGCCTTCGGTCTCTTGCCCCGAGGCCGACCGAACTCCGCCCGCAAGTCCGCCAGGTCACGCGTTGCCCCACCGCGGCGAGCGGTCTCGGCGGCGATGCTTTCGCCGGGGATCACGCGGGGCAGGAGGCAGGGGCTGGCAGCGCTGTCCACGCTGAAGCAATGGCTCACCATCCGGTCGACGACGTCTTGCACGCGCAGCACGCCGAGGTCGCAGAGCAGGGCCTGGTTGTCGGCGTTGGCCAGGGCGATGCGCAGCCGCTCGGGATCGTGATGCCAGAGGGTGCTGCCGTCGGCAAAGGTGATGGTGCCGTCGTCGGCCACGTCGGTCACGGTGCAGGGCTGCCCGGGTCCCTTGCTGCGGCTGGCGCGTTCCTGGACCCAGTGCACTGGTGTGCCCGTTGAAGTAGCTCTCGCAGTTGCAAGGCCGGGGGACGTCGGCGATGGCGGACGCGGGGCGAACGCCAGGGGCGGGGGAGGTGGTCACAGCGGCTCTCCTGTTCATCGTATCCGGCAGGGGCACCGTGCCTGATGGTCGGTTGCCAGCCCGTCGTCGAGCCGGATCTCTCGGGGCGTTCTTGATGAAGTCCCTGCTCTCAGCAGGGGCTCGGGGCGCCTTGCGCGGTCGAGCAGGTTCATTCTACTCGGTGCGGGATCAAGGACGAACCCTCGAGTGGCGGAGTCGGCCCGAACACGGCGCCTACCGACGTCGGCAAGCGGCGGTGGCGCGTCAGCAGTCACTTGGGTCATCGCTGGAGCAGCCACGCGCCTGCGGTAGCCCGGGACTCTGGCCGACGCTCCCTGGGCGGGCTATCATGGGTTCCTGGCGCGACGAGCCAGACCTGGCCGGTCCCCCCACGAAAGGACAGACCCCCCATGTTGAACCTGAACTCGGTCATGATCAGCACCATGGAGCCTGATGCGCTGGCTTCCTTCTACGCCAAGGTCTTCGACAAGCCGGCGGACATGGAAGATGCCGACAACGGCTTCCATGGCTGGCAGGCGGGCGCGGGCTTCTTGGGCGTGCTGCGGCATTCGGCGATGGTCGGCAAGGCCATCAACCCGGGCCGGATGATGTTCAACCTGGAGTCGGCCGATGTGAAGGCTGACTACGAACGGATCATCGGCCACGGAGCCAGCTCCGTCTCCGCGCCATACGCGATGGGCGAGGGCTGGATCGCGACCTTGGCCGACCCGGACGGCAACTACTTCCAGCTGATGACGCCGATGGGTTGATGGGGAGCGTGGCGGGCGCTTCCAAGAGATTAGGGGACATGCGGGCGCGGTGACGGCGGCGCGGCGAGTCGGTTGACCCGGGGGTGGGTGGGGGTGTATGCTCGCCGCCTTGCGAGACCCTTTCCTGTCCGCCAACCCCGACAGCAAGGTGCCAAGGTGTCGCCTCCACCGACCCTGCCCGTGTTCGCTTCGCCCGACCATGACCTGACCCCGGTCACCGGCGCCAACTCTACCGAATGGATGCGTACCGTCCTTGGGGGCGCGCACCCGGACGTCGCGGGCGCTGCCGACGGGCTCCCGTACTCCCTGGTAGGGACCTTCGTGCTCCGGGAACAGACGGTGCACAGCGTTCTGGACGTCAACCTGCAGGCGGTCATCTTCGAGACCGCGGGGGCGCGCGGGCTGCGGCTGCGGACGGAGTCCTACATCTGCGTCTCCGGGCCGGGCGCGCCCTACGTGGACGTGGCGGTGTGGCCGAACGCCCAGCCGCCGCACGCGGGTAGCGAGACGAAGTACCTGGGCTGGAAGGGCTCAGAGTTCGCGGCCGGCGCGGCGCTGCCGGACGCATCGGGCAACTACTGGTACCGCCTGGATATCGACTGGGGTTCCCCGGCCACCGATGACCGCTGCCTCTTCTTCGCCAAGACCTACCGCTACAGCGGCGATACGCCGCCGCCGTTCAAGATCGCTGCCTTCCAGGGCGCCGCGGACACGCAGACCTCCATCGAGGACCACAAGGCCTACGCCTTCGGCACGGCGCCGTTCACGGTGATGGCGGTGGTCGGGGGCACCGACCGGCATGTCGGCACGATCGCCGAGAAGCGCTGCTTCGACCGGCCCCTCACCGGGTGGCGGCTCGCAATGGTCCAGGACCCAGAGGGCGTGGTTCCCGGGCGTTACCTCTCCTTTGTGGTCCAGGGCGCCACCGAAACCCCCGCTTCGGCCCCCGGCCTGCCGCCGGTGAAGACCGCGGTGACGCAGCGACACCTGGCCAGGCTGAGCCGGGACGGGGCCCCGCAGATCCGCGACGCCACGAGCCCGACGGTCCCGTTCCCGACGAACCTGTTCGATCGCTTCACCCACGCCGTCACGGTGGTGCGCGAGGGTGCGGGCTGCCGGATGTACCTCGACGGCCACCTGCTCGACCTGGTGCCGCTGAAGCCGGGGAGCTTTGCCCCGGACCCTGTCACGCTCGACGTCAGCACCGCGCGGCCCCTGCGGCTGGGCCACGTGGCCCCGGAGCCGGATGCGGACCCTGACGAGGCCTTCCTGGTCAGGCGGCTTGGGCTGTGGACGGGCGCCATGACCCAGGCTCAGATCATCGACCAGCTCAATGCCATGGCCGAGCCGCAGCCTGGCCCGACCTGCGTGGGTTACTGGGATCTGGTCAGCGACGATGCGCACAAGGGCATCGATCGCTCGGTGACGAAGAACGACGTCAGCGTGGCGCAGCGGCAGCGGGCCCAGGCCCGCCAGACGGTCCTTCCCTTCTACCTGCAGAAGCAACTGCAGGACAACTGGTGCTGGTCGGCGACATCGACCGCGGTGAACGCCTTCTACTACCCGCTGTCCAAGCTCGAACAGTGCCGGCTGGTGGCGTCCATGTTCGCGCCCGAGAAGCTAACGGCCGTCGCCGCCGACGGCTATGGCGTCAGCCCATTGCCCACCAGGTGACCGCGGACAAGCCGGTCTGCCAGAACGGGGATTGGTACGACTACTGGTTCTACCTGCCGCCGCCGCTGAGCCTGCTCAAGGCCCTCAAGAGCGATCACGACAGTCAGCTTGCCCTGGGTACCTGCCTGGAGTCGACGCGGGACCGGCGCCCTTTCCTGGTGCGGGTGGAGTGGAGTGGCGGCGCTGGGCACTTCATCGGGGTGGCGGGCTTCTACACCAAGAAGGTGGGCCTTGACGAGGTGCAGATGGTGGTGATCGTCGACTCGATCAACGGGGTCTCGGAGATGCCCTTCGAGACCTTCACCGGCGGCCAGCGCCTACCAGTCTGACGGGACCTGGACCCCCAGCTTTCTCACCCAGGGGCCGATGACGGCCGACCGTCCACAGGAAGGCGACTGAAATGGCCGTGCTCCCAACAACCCCGCCCGCTGCCAGCCTCGCGGTGCTCCGGGCCTACGCGCCGGAGGCTGCGTTGGTCCGCGGCGGGGTCAACGCCTTGCTCCCGCACAAGATCTACAACCTGGGCATTCCGGACATCCTGGCGGATCACGGCCTGGGGGCTGCCCGCTTCACGGGGTGGCGCTACATCCTGCGCTCCCCGGACGGCGAGTTCCGGGTGGTCGAGATCGCCGAGGACAGTGCGACGGGGCAACACGCCTTCGTGGCCTTCAACGCCGGCGGCCATGTGGACGCCTTCGTTGCGACCCATGAGCGGATCAGCGCCTCGGCCTATGCGGCCGCCAAGGACTACGAGATCGCCGTCCTCCGGGCGCCGGCTTGCTTCGTGATGGCGGCCTGGGCGGGCGGCGTTGGGCATGACGGCAGCGTCTTGGTGCCGCTGGCCCCGGTGCACAGCAACTTCGAGGCGGGCCGGGAGTATGACGCCCAGACCTTCGTCACCACGCTGGAGACGACGGCGCGGGAGATGACCAAGGTGGGCCGGGTGGGGCGGGGCAGGCCGCCGGGCGGGAATCCGCTGATTGGTGACGCGGGGTTGGCTCGGACGGGGGTGTGAGGCGGAGTCGGGGAGCACTGCACCCTGGGCTTCCTGTCGCCAGTCAACTTTGAACAGGGCTGATGTCAAGGCTTTAGATGTATGAGCCCCCTAATCCAAAACTGTCCACCAAGCCGGGGGAACTCCATGTTCGGTCAGGGTACACTGTGCGCGGTAACTTCGGGAACTACTTGCCCGGTGAGTACTGGGCAATTGGGGCTGATGCTGACACTCACGCGCTTGGCACGTTAGGTAGAGGCCAGATCCCGAGATGCTCCAGTTCTTGAACGATGTCCTCGGCCCGCTCAAATTCATGCTCTGTTACCGAGTATCTAGCTCTTGTCTTGGCACCTTCGATCGCTCCTTCTGCAACATCCAGGTTCGATGAGAAACCGCAGCCAGTCGGACGACTAGCTCCTCTCTACTGTGTATGCGTGTTGCCATTGGGCAAGGCCTCCTTGCATATTGGGGTAGCTTCCACTCGTGCCTGGCGGCAAGAGATAAGTGCAAACGAGTCATGAGTCGGCCACGTACCAATTGGCATGGGGCCGCAAGTCGTTGAACGCTTCCATCTGGCCACTCTAGTTACCCCAACCCACAACCCGCAGGCCCTAGTCTAGGTATCTGAAAGGCCGTCATATGCGCACAGTCGAGGTTGCAGCGAACACGATGTGCCTCCACTGACCCAATGGGCACCGAGAATGTTGCACTCGAGGGTTGCGACAAGATCGAGTTCGGCGACCAGCTTGTAATTCGTCAAGTGCCCAACCATCTGCGACTCTAATGCTTGATCACATCGCTTCGACCCGGTGACCGTCGAGTCGTTGGAAGTTGTGATCCATCGAGTAGTGTGAAATGCGCATATGAATGACACAATGCCATGAGAAAAGCCTAACCAGTCTCTAGGGGCATGGTATTCGCAAGACAGAAGATGCTCTTCTAGACTGCCTCCTTTGTAATGACCTTATCGACGGAGCGGCGACCAAAGGTGCTTACTAGCGCTAGTAGAAGCCAACAAGTGCTCCGTCATACCAATGGTCTCTCCGCGATTGATCGAACACGTAGCGAACAACATCCCTGGGCGTGAACTCGACAGGACAAATCTCGTCGTTCTCAAAACGGTCCTTAATGGCGCTAGGCGCTCGTCTCCGCATGTCTGCAAACCCGCCCTCCAGGCGTGCCACGGCAATGCAACCCCACTGATACAGTTTCATGTCCACAAAGAAGGCCAGGATGTCAAGCGACGTCACTTCGTACCTGCTAACGCCAAGCTCCTCATTTAGTCCACGAAGTGCACACGCATACAAGTCCGGCGGAGATGATCCGTCGCTATCGATCTCTCGGCTTAGCCCCTCATTTGCAGAGAGGGTGAACTCACCTGGCCGCGATCCAACTGCTTCGCTACGACGACAGACGACAAGTTTGTTGTCGCTAGTAACCAGGACCACGTTCACACCAAAGCTACACGCGAGGAAAGGCACGGGCTTCGTCCAGTGTGAGTGGCGCAAGAAGCGATTCCGAACCGTGGTGCCATACTCGGGGATCTGGACGTCGAGTATGCTCATGGCCGTCAGGAAATCGATGTAGTCAGATGACTGAAGGCTTAATGATATTGCCAGGTCTTCGGTGTTGCCAGTCCGCGTAACGGAACAAGCTTCAACTGCATATCCTTTACCATTCAGAAGTTCGAGTGTCTTTCTGCCACTTCTTTGGCGATCTTGGCTTCCATACTCTCGCGATACCGACGCAGTTCTGTTGGGAAGGACGCGCTCCTCGGACTTACTCGGACATGAATATTCTCCAGGCAAGTATGGTGTATCTCCATTGCCATCTACTAATTGCAATGCTGGTGACTATAGTGCCAAAGGAGCAAGTGCTTACCCCCCACGCGTCGAGTCCGGCATCAGTGATTCCCCTTGCACGCTCACGATCTGGCCACAGTCTTGCGCGAGCAACTTCCCTCTTCAACTTGCCTATAGCTCTCCTAATTGGGTGGCCGGTGAGCTCCTCAACCACGAGTGAAAACAATATCATCACTATCGCAGATACGACGGGTATCACAGACTCAAGCACGAGTCCCTCCTCCTGGCCCACCGATAATGCCCGCGCCCAAAGAATCCTGAAACACGCGCGACTTGGCAGTAAGTCGATACTGCAATTGATGGCCACTTCACAAGTTCCTTACTCTGGGCCTAGTACTACAGTGGTAATCGCTGCTCTGGGACCGGTCGTGGGCACCGACCGATGCCAAGGGCCCTTGCTGGATCAGGGTTCTCAGGAGTGTGCTTGCCTCGCTATCAGGCCAAGACGTGCTGAGTACTACTGTAGTACTAGACTCTGGGTAGCTGGGGTCGGACGGAGAGGTTGAAGGAAGAGCTTGTCGGTGGCCTGGAGATTGGCAACCAGCCAAACTCAAGTGGACCATTCCGGCCGAAGATAGCATGGGGTCAATGGCGTGTCAATTGGCAGGGCGGCGGAGGTGGAGGCGCTGGCCCCTTTCATAAGTTCGCCCACCCCCTCGTGAGAGCGGAGGTGTGAGAGGCGGAGGGCCTGGGACGGAGGGGCAGGTCGAGGTGGTCGAGGAGGAAGGCGAAGAGGTTGCGGTGGGGCTGGCGGAAGAAGTGGCTGGCGGGGGGTGGAGCCGTCAGTGCGGTGGATGGCGAAGTTGTGGAGGACGGTGAGGGCCTTGCGGCGCTTGGTGCCGAGCTTGCGGCAGCCGTGCTGGAGCAGGGCCAGCCGGCCGTTGCGTCCCTCCACGCAGGAGGTGGTGCGAAGGAAGAGGTCTACCGCGTCGCCGGCGATGCCCCGCAGGTCGGCGAGCGCTTCCGCGGGCAGCGCTGCCAAGGCGCCAGCGGGATCGCCAGCTCTGGCCAGGAGGGTCGAGGACAGTTGCCGGAGGTCGCCCCGTTGGTCGGCGGTCTTGGCGCGTGCTGCGGCCGACTTGAGGTACAGGCCCGGAACAAGGGCATCTCTGGCCAAGGATGCTATCGCCTCAGGCAGCGCGAGGCCGGCCAGGCAGCGGTCGTTGTGATGCCAGAAGAAGGCCAGGTGGCTGACCATCTTGGGCGTGAGCCGCTACGCCTTCAGCAGGCGGGCGCGTTGCTGGTCGTCCAGGTAGAGGGCGTCGGCGGTCGTCTGCAGGGTGGCGAAGGCCGTGACCAGGAAGGCTGCCAGGGCCGGCGCTTCCCGGATGGCGCCGGTGGCCAGGTCCACGGGATGGTAGACCTGGCTGACGGAGCGGATGGCTTCATGGGCCTTGGCCTGGCGCTCAGTGGCGTCGTCCAAGGCCGCGCGTCGCACCTCCAGCTCCGCCGTCCTCTCGCCGATGTGGCGCTCGAACTGCGGCGGCCGCCCCGGCCCCCGCTCGCCGGCCAGGTGCTTGGCATGGCGATCCTGCCAGGAGTGGAGCGTCTTCTCCGCTACCAACAGAGCCCTCTGTGGCGCCAGGCTTCTGGCCAGCGCAGGCTCCATGGCCCGCCACAGCTCACGCTGCAGGTGGAAGATGTCCGGTGCATGCACCGCGACCAGGCCCTTGGCGATGTGCTGCTTGAGCTGCGGCCTCGTCGGAGCCGCCCACGGCCACCGTCACCCGCAAGCCCGCCCGCGCCATGGCCATGGCCCCCGACTCTCCTCCACCGACTCGTACAGGATGAAGCCCGACGCCGCCTCCATGGCCCACAGGCAGACGTCCTCGTGGAAGTTCTCGTCTAGACCACGGCGATCTGACGCTCGGGCATCGCGGCCGCCAGCCGGCCGCGCTCCTCCTTGCCGAAGTCGATGATCCCGTCACTCATGGCCTTGGAGAACAAGTGCATCGCCCCAACGGAGGCCACCACGAAGAGCCCGAGACCGCTGAGCTTCAGGAAGGCGCTGAGCATGGGTGCCCCGCAGGGTCCGACCTTCCCGGACACGAAGATACTGGCCAGCACCAGCCGATCCAGCCAGGCGAGCCCGGTCGGACTCTCGAAGAAGGCCACCACCGCCGGATCCTCGTCGACGGCTTGCCTTGCGCGCCAGCCAGTGTAGCAAGGTGCTCCGAGGCACACTGACCGCCTCCGCCACCGACCGCTGCCCTGGCCCAGCTCCTGGGCCTCGGCCAGCTTCGCAAGCGCCTCTACCTCCGCCGCCCGGCCCCATTGACCCGCCCTTGGCCCTCTGCTATCTTCCCCCCGCATCGCTCGCTCCTGGTGTTTGGTTGATTGCCAGACTCCAAGATACCGGAGCGAGCCGCCCTTCAATCCCTCCGCCCTACCCCAGTCACCCAGGGTTCACGCCAGGGTGGGCGAACTTAATGAAGGTAGCCCTTCACTCCACTCATTGATTTCGGCAGTATTGCCCAAACTTTCTGTTATCATGTCGACCCGGTTACCCCGTAAACGTGACTGCTAGCCTCAAGGGCACTCCAACCATGGCTGCTGATGCACTGTCCAACCACCACGAATCACCAGCCCACTTGAGCTTTCTCTGTACATTTCTTCGACCACGTACTGTATGGGCTTCACCTGTTTCGATTGACTGGCGTTTGGTGCTTGGTGAAGATCCTGAACTGTCGCAACACACTGGTTAAGTGTTGGAATCTTGCAGCACGCAGTATCAGCCAAAGCCTCGCCTATCGATTTACGGTCGCAGAACTAGAAGATCTACTACGTACGCGTGGCCAGCCGCATAATGGAAAGAAGGACGAGCTCATTCTTCGACTTGTTCAGGCAGACCCTGATGGCTCAGCCAAGCTGATTGCCGGCCCAACAGTGCTGGAGTGTTCGCCCAGGGCCGAAAGTTGGCCGAGACACATCTGACTGGAGGGTTCATGAGGCCATCCGGTGGGCCGCGTTTGCGCCGAGAAGATGGCGTTGCTCTTGCCAAGTGGATTGCACTCAGTGCCGTTTCTGGAGCAATTGGAAATGCCGCATACGATGCTATCAAGCAGTTCCTTGCGCAGCGCGCAGTCGTGACCGATGGCGCTATCGGGAGTGGGTACGCGGGACCAGGGGAGGCTGTCCCAACTCAACCTACCTCAGCCTTGGAGGCGCTTCACCGAGGCGAGAAGCTGTTCCACCGCAAATCCTATTTGGATGCCATCGACCTATACAGCCGGGCGATCGAACTCGATCCCAAGTATGCTTCAGCCTATCTCAGCCGTGGGATCGCCTCTGAGCGCCTGGGGGCGTATCAACGCGCCTTGAAGGATTACGGCCCGGCGATCGAACTCGATCCCAAGGACGCGTATGCTTATCATGGCCGTGGTGTCGCCTATGCGAACCTGGGGAGCATCAACGCCCTGGAGGGCTACAGCCGGGCGATCGAACTCGATCCCAAGTATGCTTCAGCCTATCGCAACCGTGGATCGCCTATGAGCGCCTGGGGAGTATCAACGCGCCCTGGAGGACTACAGCCGGGCGATCGAACTCGATCCCAAGTATGCTTGTGCCTATTGCAACCGGGGTGACGCCTATGCGAAGTTGGGGGAGTATCAACGCGCCCTGAAGGACTACAGCCGGGCGATCGAACTCGATCCTGCAGTATGCTTCAGCCTATCTCAGCCGTGGGATCGCCTATGAGCGCCTGGGGAGTGTCAACGCGCCCTGGAGGACTACAGCCGGGCGATCGAACTCGATCCCAAGTATGCTTCAGCCTATCGCAACCGTGGGATCGCCTATGAGCGCCTGGGGGAGTATCAACGCGCCTTGAAGGATTACGGCCGGGCGATCGAACTCGATTCCAAGGACGCGTATGCTTATCATGGCCGTGGTGTCGCCCATGCGAACCTGGGGGAGAATCAACGCGCCCTGGAGGACTACAGCCGGGCGATCGAACTCGATCCCAATTATGCTTCAGCCTATTGACCGTGGGATCGCCTATGGAACCTGGGGGATATCAACGCGCCCTGGAGGACTACAGCCGGGCGATCCAACACGATCCCAAGTATGCTTATGCCTATCGCTACCGGGGTGCCGCCTATGCGAACCTGGGGGAGTATCAACGCGCCCTGGAGGACTACAGCCGGGCGATCGAACACGATCCCAAGGACGCGTATGCCTTTCGCAACCGTGGGATCGCCTATGCGAACCTGGGGGAAATATCAACGCGCCCTGAAGGACCACAGCCAGGCGATCGAACTCCGATCCCAAGTATGCTTCAGCCTATCGCAACCGTGGGATCGCCTATGAGCGCCTGGGGAGTATCAACGCGCCTTGAAGGATTACGGCGGGCGATCGAACTCGATTCAGGACGCGTATGCTTATCATGGCCGTGGTGTCGCCTATGCGAACCTGGGGGAGTATCAACGCGCCCTGGAGGATTACAGCAGGGCGATCGAACTCGATCCCAAGTATGCTTCAGCCTATTGTAACCGTGGGATCGCCTATGCGAACCTGGGGGAGTATCAACGCGCCCTGGAGGACTACAGCCGGGCGATCGAACACGATCCCAAGTATGCTTATGCCTATCGCAACCGGGGTGACGCCTATGCGAACCTTGGGGAGTATCAACGCGCCCTGGAGGACTACAGCCGGGCGATCGAACACGATCCCAAGGACGCGTATGCCTTTCGCAACCGTGGGATCGCCTATGCGAACCTGGGGGAGTATCAACGCGCTCTTGAGGACTTCAGCCGGGCGATCGAACTCGATCCCAAGTATGCTTCAACCTATTACAACCGTGGTGTCGCCTATGCGGACCTGGGCAGTACCAGCGCGCCTTGGAGGACTTCAGCCGGGCGATCGCTTGATCCCAAGGATGCCTCTGGCTATCTTGGTAGTGGGGCCGCCCATGTGCGACTGGGGGAGTATCAGCGAGCTCTTGAGGACTGCAGC
>JADJUE010000003.1 GCA_016710785.1 Candidatus Epilinea brevis
TGCAGCAGCACCGCCGCGTAGAGGCCGCTCAGGATCGGGCGCTTGTGGAACAGCTCGGCGGGAAGCGCCCTCAGCCAGCTCAGCAGCAGGGCTTCTTGGCGGTTGCGGCGCATGGGCGGCATGGCCAGCTCGATGAGGCCCGCCGCGCGCGCAAAGTCGGCCGCGGCCAGGGCGTGGCGGATCGCCTCCGCCGCCGAGCCCTGGCGCTCGTACCAGGCACTGGCGCGCAGGTGAAGCGTCGCAAACTGGTCGGGCTGTTCGGCCTTGGCGTGCGCCCGGAGCACGTCGGCGAAGAGGTGGTGATAGCGATACCATTGCCGCCGGTCGTCCAGCGGCACCACGAAGAAGTTGCCTCGCCCAGGGCCTCCAACCGTGCGCCGGCGTCGGCCTGGCCGGTGACCGCCTGCACAGCGGACCGCTCAATCGATCGAGAATGGCGGTTCGCAACAAGAAGCGCCGCACGGGCCCGGCTGGCGCTGCAGCACCTCTTCGACGAGATAGTCGACGACATAGCGGTGATCGCCCGCGAAGCTGCGGATGAACCCGGCGACATCCTGGTGGCCCTGCATCGACAGCGCCGCCAATTGCAGGCCGGCAATCCAGCCTTCGGTGCGCGTTTCCAGCGCGGCCAGGTCGGCCGCGGCGAAGCGGAGGCCCATGACCTGGCTCAGGAACCCGCCGCTTCATCGGCGGTGAACCGCAGGTCGGCGGCCCGCAACTCGGTCAGCTGCCCCCGCGCCCGGTAGCGGGCCAGCGGCAGCTGGGGGTCTTCGCGGGTGGTGAGCACCACCTGCAGCTGCGGCGGCAGGTGATCGAGCAGGTAGCCGAGCGCCGCATGCACCGCCTGGGCCTCGATGACATGGTAGTCGTCCAGCACGAGGATCAACGGCTCGGGCAGCGGCCGGCTGGTTGAGCAGCGCCGTGAGGATGCGTTTCGACGGGCGCCGGCTGCGGCGATTGCAGCACCGCGAGCTCTGCTCTCCCCAACCCGGCCGCCACTGTCCGGAGCGCCGCCACCACGTAGGTCAGGAAGCGGAATGGGTCGTTGTCCCCTTCGTCCAGCGACAGCCAGGCGGTTGGCCGCCCCAGGCCGGCCGCCCATTCGCCGACCAAGGTCGTCTTGCCAAAGCCGGCGGGGGCCGAAATGAGGGTGAGCCGACAGTGCGCTGCCAGCCCGTGGCTCAGTCGTTCAGTCAGGCGCAGGCGCAGAACTGCTTTGGGGCGGGGAGGGGGAAGGAAGAGCTTGGTGGCTAAGATCGCGCTGGACATCCTCTCCATTATAGGCGAGTGGCAGTGTCAGCTCTTGCGCTGCTGCCACTCGCCCGCCACCTGGGCTCACGCGCCCACGGTGACGACCACCTTGCCGCGGGGGTGACCCTGCTCCAGGTGACGGATGGCCTCGGGGACCTGGCTCAGGGGGAAAGTACGGTCAATGACGGGGTGTGACGGTGCCGGGCTTCGAGCATGTCTTTCACCGCGGCCAGGTCGGCCGCGCTCGGCTTGGTCTCCAGCACGGCCATCCGCGGGCCGCCCTTCCTGGACATCCAGGGACCCAGCAACAAGACCTGAAACATCTGGGCCGCGGAACCGCCCGCCATCACGTAGGCGCCGCCGGGGCGCAGTCCCTTCCGGTAGGCCGCGATCGGCTGATAGCCATTGACCGCCAGGATCAGGTCGTACTGCTCGCCCCGCTGAGTGAAGTCCTCGCGCGTGTAGTCAAGCACGTGATCGGCGCCCAGCTGCCGCGCGAGTTCCACGTTGCGCGAACCCACCACCGCTGTGACTTCCGCGCCAAGGCCTTGGCGATCTGGATGGCGAAGGTGCCCACGCCGCCTGATGCGCCGTTGATCAGCACCTGGTGCCCCGGTTGAACCGGCTTGTATTCGCGCAGACCGCGCAGTGCCGTGACCGCCGCCATGGGCACCGCCGCCGCCTGGGCGAACGACAGGTTGGCGGGCTTGCGCACCAAGAGCTTTTCCGGCACTGCGGCGTACTCGGCGAAGGCGCCCCGGGCCAGGAACGGGTCGGCCCGCAGCATGCGCCAGTCGGCGGCATTGATCGACGTGGCCTCGATCTTGATCAGCACCTCGTCGTCCCGCGGCGTGGGCGTGGGGACTTCCGCCAGCTGCAGCACATCGGGTGATCCGTAGGTGTAACGCACAATCGCTTTCATGGTTGGGCTCCTATGCTTCGCTGTCCAGCGTTTGAATAGAGACAATCGGCAAACCCAGATCTCTGAGCTTGGTGAGCACGCCGTGCAGGGCCGCTTGATCGGCGAGCGGGCCTTCCAGCAAGGTGGTTCCGGCCGGTTCGTGGGTGAAGGTCAGCCCTTCAAACCACTCGGCCCAGCGCCGATCGAGATGGCCTTTGACGCGAATGGTGTAGCGTCCGTGCTCGCTGGGCACAGATGTGTCCGTGTTGGATTCACCCATCTCGCTGCTCCTCACGGCGCCTGCTGCAAGGCCTGGCGCCGGCGGCCGCGCAGCGGGCGAGGCTGCGCGGGCAGCCGGCGGATGGGCCCATTCGGCCACTGTCAGGTTGATGACCCATCCTGCCCCCAGCGCCAGCGCGCGCGCGGCTGAGTTCGGTCTGCTGGCCCACCAGCAGGCTCTCGACCATGCCGGTCAGTACCCGAGTGCCGGCGGACAGCCCCAGGGCGTAAGCGCGCTATCCACGCGCGATGCGCCAGCCATCGCGGCGGCGGAAGATCGCCTCAAAGCCCAGGAAGATGGACACGATCATGCTCGACCGGAACACGGAGCCGGAAGGCATACACCAGGCCGCCTGAGTTGGGTGATGGCAGATAGAACAGGTCATCCACAGTCCCGACATGGCCACCAGCAGCCCGCAGACCGTCAGCACCCGCCCGGCCGCGCGGTGCCAACCGAACCATGGCCGCCGGTAGCCGGTGACGAACTGGAAGGCGCCCACCAACGCGTACCCGGCGGCGCTCACGATGTGGACGATCACCGGCAAGGGGGAGGCGAAGAATCGGGCGTCGTTCGGGGTGATCGGCGTGCCGGTGGCCAAGGCATGGATGCGGAGGGCGCCGAAGATCAAGGGCACGGCGCTCAGCAGCAGCAGGCCGGCGAGCACAAGCCATGGGTCGGTTTGGTCTGAGGGGGCGTATGGGCGGTCAAGGGCAGCTCCTTGATGCTTTCGCCTTGGGTGGAGGACATGTCCCAGGGCAGCTCCAAGTTACCGGCTGAAGTGGGGAGGCGTCATCCCCAGGTGTGGTGATCGCTGGGGGGATCAACGAACAATCGGCCGAGCTGCATCCAGATCTCGGTGCTCGTCATGGCGACAGGCGCGACAGTATTCTCGTGGCTGACGGTCAGGCGGGTCCGCGCGCAGGCGCTGTCGAGGACGAAGGGTTTGCCGAGTCCGCGGACGGGTGATGGTCGGCTGGACTTCCCTGTAAATTCGTAGTCGGCATACAGGAATGCAAGGAACTGCGCGCCAAACCCACCGCGCTCGATTGGGGGAAGAAGCTGGGCGAATAGGCATCCCATCCATCGAACTCCACCAGGAAGCCGACGAGCCAGACCTTGTCCCCATCGAGGTAATAGGCGACGTAGTCGCCAGTCGAGTGATCGATGATGCTGTCGGCCACGGCCTGCGCCCGCGCGCCTTGCAGGGCCAATGCCTTGGGGCCTGGACTCGTATCCGGGAGTTCGGCCAAGTGGATGTCCGGGAAGGGCCAGGGGGGGGAGGCGGTGGTCTCGCGCCTGGCCTCCGTGACGAGCAGGGTCCCACGCTCGACCTCGTAGCGGCGCTCCGACGTCGACATCGGCTGGCGGAAGCCGGCAACGACGTCGGCGAGGACCTCCAGACGGTGGTCCGGCGGCGTCGGGCAGCGGAACCTTCCGGATGCGTACATTGAAAGGCCATAAACGACGAGGCCGTGCTGGCGTTGGTCGGAGGCGAAGAACACGCGGTCGTAGGGTTGGTCCGTGATGCAGACCATGCGCTCCGGGCTGCCCGGCAGAGCGAAGAAGACTACCTCATCCACGAGTCTCCGCCGGAAGGCGGCCAGCGCCTGGTCGTCCAAGCGGCCGGTGAACCGCTCCACCCGGTAATCGTCACCCGCGTGCTCGATCCAGTGCTCGACGATGCGGATGTAGCTCCCATCCTCGAAGAGGGTGAACCAAGGCGTCATGGACGGCATGTAGGACAGCATCAGGTCCTGCGACAAGCCGCCATAGGTGGCGATCTGAAACAGCACTTCGGGACCTTTCGGCGCGGGCGTGGCTGTCTCCAGGACAGCGGTGGCTGGCGGGGATGCCGTGGGCGGCACCGCTGTCATGTGCGTCGGCGATGCCATGGGCGGCGCCTGAGTCGCGAAGGAACCGACCAGCGTCAGCGGGGCAAAGAGCCGCACCCGCGAGCCCGCGATCGCGGTCGGCTCCTGCTGCGGCCTGACCCTGGGCGCTGCCGACACATCAGCCGCCCAGCCCTGGCCGCGGATGGCGGCGCCCAAGAGGATGGCCGCGCCCGCGAGGCCGAGCCAGGAGCTAGGGCGGGCTCGCTGACCGGTGCGTTTCGTGTTCATCGCGCCTCCGAAGTGGCATCCTAGGGAACCGGCAGGGTGACAGTCGATAACAGACAGTGTAGGCCCGGCCGTCGCGCCCATCAACAGCGCACAATCGGCAGGCCCCGACGCCCCCGTAGGACGCGTCCGGTTGCGCTTGACGCTGCCGGGATCTTGACCGCTTCTAGGCCGGCAGCACGATTGTGCGCAAGGGCCAAGACTGTGCGCAAGGGCCAAGTCGTTGATCCACCCAGGGAGACCCCATGAAGCTGCCGATCCTCGCCATCATCCTCGGCCTCGTGATCCCGGTCCTGTCGCAAGTCCACAGCCCACCTCCCGTCAGCCATGCCTCCCTGACCCAGGCGACCGCCACACCGCCGCCCTCCTTTCCTCCCGGCGCCTGGCCGACTCCCAAGCCGTCACCCACGGACAGCTCGGATCCGGCCGCGCGGGCATTGCTCCTCCGGTCGGACGAGGTCATGAACGCGCTCACCTCCATGCGTATCGAGGGAGCCGACCTCTGGCGGAACGCGCCCGCGGAGCCTCCCAGAGCGCGCGTGGACTATGACTTCGTGGCGCCTGACCGCGCCAAATGGCGCTACGAGTCCAAGGAGGGCATCTTCGAAGCGATCTGCATCGGCCGTGACTACTGGACACGGCAAGACGCCGAGTCCTGGAAATTGGAACGCATGGAAGGTCCCTGCGAAGCGCCCTCCTTCGCCCACTTCCTCGAAACCGATAGCGATTGGCGGGGGGCGGCGCGCGACATCACCTTCAAGGGACAGGAAGCCCTGGCCTCCGGGCCGGCCTGGGTCGTCGGCTACCGCTTGCCGGAAGCGTCCGAGGAAGGGTGGTACGATACCTTCGTCACCGAATGGGTCGACCAGCGCACGACACGTCTGCTGCGCGAAGAGCGGTGGAACAGCGATCCTTTTGGCTGCGCGGGCCGCTGCCTGGGGCGACTTGAGTACTCCCGGTTCGACGAAGTGATCGAGATCCAAGCCCCCGTGCCCCCGTCGGGCAGCTCGCCAAGCTTCCGCGTCTTCACGCCCTGGGTTGCGCCGTGACGCCCGAAGCCTTGAGACGTCCTGCCTGACCCGTCCCGGTCCGGGCTCCGCATCCCGCCGGCGTGGTCATGGGCAACGGGCGATAATACCCCGCGGCCCTCGGCTGCGTAGACGCCCCGCAAGCTTCGCTGCGTCGGCTCGTTCGTCGAATGGAGACCCTGCTCATGTGCCGCTTGATCGCTGTCGGCTGCCTGGTGCTGATCGGCCTGCCCCTGCTCTGTGGCGGCACCTTGCTGATCGGTTTGTACACCTCGTCCTCGCAGCTGGTCAGTCCCCTGCCGAAGGCGCCCGTGTCCGTGGAAGGCGACTGCCCGCCGGAAGCAGTGCTGGCCTACGCCGAGCCCGATCGCGCCAGGCGAATCGAGCGCATCCTCGAGCCGATGGACAAGCTCGGCAAAGGCGAGAGCCAGGCCGAGAGGCGCGAGCAGATGCTGGCCATCGATGTCGCGGCCATGCGCGCCGCCCGGGAAGCCGTGCAGGCCGAGCCCGTGCCGCCCTGCTTGCGGGAGCTGCGCGCGGCCGAGCTGTCCCTGGCCGACATGATGATCCGCATCGTCGACCACATGCAGGCAGAGATGCGCAGCGGTTCCCGTTTCCGCGAGTCTTGGGCGGCGGCCGTCGTGGTCGTCGCCATGTTCCGCGGTGTCAGGGTGCACCTGGATCGCATGAAGTCCGGGTGGGCGGCCCTAGGCGAACGACTGGGCATCGACTTCGAAGCGCCGCAGGAGAGCCCGTCCTCGCGCTCCCGATCCCAGCGCGTCCTCGCATAGCCTGCGACGCCGTAAGCGTCAGCGGTGCAGCATCGGCAACAAGACCCGGTCGGGCGGCGTCGCCGTCCCGCGAGCCGGCGAAGGGCTGGGCTCTGTACCCGCGACGGTGGCCGTGGCGCTGGGCAGGGGGGCCGTTGGTGTGGGCTCACGGGTGACCGTGGGCGGCGGGCTGGCGGTGCTGCTCGGGATGGGGCTGGCGGTGACGGTGGCCGTGGGGCTCGCCGGGGGCCGAAGGTCTTCCGGGAGGCCCAGCTTCAGGACGAAGCCGTCGCTCTGGCCCTGCCGGCGGGCTTGGAGCGGCGGGTCCGGCCAGGTGGGGAAGTCCACCGCGTCCGTCTGGCCGGCCAGGTAGAGTTCGCCGGCGGCGCTCCATTCCAGGCGGCGGGCGATGCTCGTGCCGCTGCCGCCCAGCCAGGTGCTGAAGGCCAAGGTTCCCGCCGCCGGGTCCAGGACGCTCAGCACCAGGTTATGCGCCCCGCGGCGGCCGAAGGGCAGGGGCGAAGCCAGCGGGTAGTTGGCCGACCGCGAGCAGGAGGCCAGGGCGATGCGGCCAGCGGCGTCCACCGCGACGTCGGCCGGCGGGGCATCGCTGAAGCGGCTGCCCTGGGGCAGGCGCTCCGGGTCGCGCGGGTCCGGCGTGGGGGTGAAGGTCGTCCGCAAAACCTCTGGCGGCGCGCATTCGCCTTCGTCGCCGCTGCCGCCCCAATAGCTGCCGAAGACCAGGCGGAGCCCGTCCGGGCTGAAGCGGGCCAGGAAGAGGTCCGTGTCTCCGGAGCGGGTGGCCTGCATCGGACGCTCCCGGGGCAGGTCCGCCGAGCGGGTCTGGCCGATGAGCGTGGCCCCGCCGTCCGGCCCGATGGCCAGGCCCGTGGCCAGGTCATCCGCCTTGCCGCCGAAGCAGGTGCTGGCCAGGACCCGGGAGCCATCGGCGCTCAGCTTGAGGTAGAAGGCGTCCAGGCCGCCGGCGTTCCCTACCTGGTAGGCCGGGTTCGCGAAGCGGAAGTTGAGCGACCGCGTCTGTCCCACCGCGTGGATGTCGCCCGCCGCGTCCAGAGCCAGGTCCCGGAGCGCGTCGTCGTCCGTGCCCCCCAGGAGGGTGCTGAAGGCCATCCCGTCGCCGTCCGGGCTCAGCTTGAGCAGGAAGACGTCGAAGCCGCCGCGGTTCAGGCGCTGCACGGCGTTGACCGTCGGGAAGTTGGAGGCCGACAAGCCTCCCACCACCGTGTAGCCCGCCCCATCCACCGCCACCGCCTTGGCGATGTCCCGCGACGTGCCGCCCAGGGGCGTGCTGTAGTCCAGGCGGGAGCCGTCCGCGGAGAGGCGGGCCACGAAGGCGTCGCCGCTGAAGTTGCCGTCGGCAAGGTTGACCCGCGGCTGGATGGGCTTCTCCATCGGCCAGTCACCGCTCAGGGTGTAGCCCACCAGGGTGGGGCGACCAGCGGCGTCCACCGCCAGGTCCAGGGCCTCGTCCTGGCGGCTGCCGCCCAGGAAGCCGGCCCATTCCAGGCTCCGGCCATCCGCGGCCAGGCGGGCCACGAAGGCGTCCTGCAGCTGGCCGCTGGAGCCCATCACCCCCTGGAAGGGCCGACCGGCCAAGGGAAGATCCGCCGAGTTCGTGGCGCCGGCCACGAGGGCCCGACCTTCGGCATCCACCGCCAGGCCCCGCACCTGGTCGTCCTGCCCGCCACCCAGGTAGGTGGAGTAGACCAGTTCGGCCTCGCCGGGAGCCTGGGCCCGCCCCAGGGGCAGCAGGCTCCAAGCAGCCTGCCAGCCCGATGCCGGGCCTTCGGCCACGAAGCCCCGGTCTGCGCGGCCGCCTGCCGGGGCGGCGTCGCTCTGCCTGCCGGCACGCAGCAGGCCCGCCGCCGCCAACCCATCCAGGCGGGCCTGCCGTCCCGCCACTCGGCAGGCCGCCCCGCCCCGGCAGGCCAGTTGCAGGCCGCTGTCCGCCGCGCGCAGTTCCCAGCTCGCGCCGCCCACCGACGAGGCCTTGAGCCGGCTGTAGCGCGGCAGGTCCCGGGCCCAGAAACGGCGGTCGGACCCCAGGTACACATGGAGCCGGCCCGGAAGCGGCTCGGCGCCGCGCCAGGCCGACGCGCCCAGGTCTAGACGGGCGAGCTCTCCACCCGCCCCATCCGTCCAGCGTAGGACGCCACCCTCTACGCGGAGACCCAGGCCCCCGCCGGCCCAGGCGAAGTCCACCGCGGGAAGGAACTGGCCCCGATTGGGGATGAAGCCGCGCCACAAGCCCAGGTCCGCGGGGGACGCGGGCGCAGGCAGGGCCGACGCGGGGCCACCCGTGTCGGCCTGGACGGACGCCGGCAGGCCGGTGAGAGCGAGAGGGGCCAGGGCCAGCAGGTTGAGCAGAAGCAGAGCGGCGATCCGGCGGGTGGCGGCGGGGCGGGGCATGGCATCCCTCCAAGGGGCGATGAGCGGCGGCGCTGCGTATTGGACGCCGCAGCGGCTCCGGAAGTCATGGGCGGCGGCCGGGATCAGATCAAGCGCTTCGATGCGGTGTCACGGCGATGCGAGCACCGCGTACCAAAAAGACAAGGGCCTGGCAGCCAGGCCGCCAGGCCCCTTGTTCATGTCGTCCGCGGCTCCCGCGGCGCGATCGTCGCGGGAGCCGCGCTCAGCCGTCCGCGCTCAGCTCACGGGCAGCCCGGGATGCTGGCCGCGATGCGGGCGTAGACCGTGCTCAGGTCGGCGCCCGAGAGGGCGCTGAAGTAGCGCGAGGGGTCGGTGGCCACCGCGCGCAAGAGAGCCGCGTCAGCCTCGCCGCCGAAGCCGATCGTGTACACCTGCGCGCCGCCGGCGCGGGCCGTTTCGCCCGCCGCCAGGGCCAACTCCGGTTGCTCCTTCTGCTCGCCGTCGGACAGCAGTACGACCACCTTGCCCGCGCTCTCGCGGGCCTCGGGGCCGGAGAGCAGGTCCAGGGCCGCCGTCAGGCCGCGATCGATGCGCGTGCCCTCCCGCAGGCCGATGCCCGCCTTGGCCGCGTCGATGGCTGCGCGATCGGCGCTGAAGCCCAGCACCACGCGGGCGTCCGTGGCGAAGGTGACCAGGGCCACGTGGTCCGTCTCGGCCCCCAGCTTCACGTTGTCCAATAGGCTGGCGATGGCCGCCTTGGCCGTCTCCAGGCGTCCGTCCGTGCGCATGCTGGAGGACACGTCCAGCACCACCACGATGTCGAAGCGCTTCTTCACCGGGAAGCACAGGTTGTTGGAGGCCCAGGGCAGGTAGATGGCCTGCGGGGCCGGCGTGGCCGTCGGCTGGGTCGTGGCCGTCGGCGGCACCGTGGTGGCGGTGGCCGCCGGGGTGGGCGAGGCCGGCACCGGCGTCGCCGTCGGGCCGATCACCTCCACCTCGGGGATGGCGAAGTCCACCGTTTGGGCCTTGCCCCAGCCGTCCGTGAACACCGCCTGGATCCGGTCGCCCAGCTTCAACCGGCCTGCGGCCCGCGGCTCCAGCCGCGCGCCGGCCGTCAAGCCGTCGAAGCCCAGGCTGGGCAGCTGCCACAGGATGTCAGGGGCGACCCAGCTACCGCCGCCGCTGATGCCCGCCGGGTCCACCGCGATGGTGGCCGGCATGGCCGCCGTCAAGGTCAGGTTCTGGGCCAGGGTGGGCGGCGGCGCGTAACGCACCATGCGGCGGTGCACCGCCGGCGCCCCGTAGAGGTAGTCCTCGTCGGAGGAGGCCAGGGCCGCCGGCGCCGGACCACTGTTGACCACCACGATGGTCACGCCCAGCTGGCGCAGGGCCAGCGCCGCATCCTCGGCGGCCGGGATGCCCGTGCATTGACCAGGGAAGAACTCGAAGTCCGTCGTGCAGTACTCGGCGCGCAGCAGCACCGCCACCTTGCGGCGATCGCCGGAGCCGGCGAACAACTTGGCGGCCTCCTCCAAGGCGTCGCGCAGGCGCGGCTTGATGGCCGGGTTGGAGCGGTCGAAGCGGGTGATGTCGCGCACCTTCTGGTTGTAGGCGTCGCGGCTGGCGGTGAGCGGCAGCTCGGTGGCGTAGGTGCTGTAGTAGGAGACGATGCCCACGCGGTGGCGACCGAAGTTGAGACGACTCATCAGCTGCGTCAGCTCGTTGACCGTGACCGTCGACGGGTCCTGGCCCTGCTGCAGGGTCTCGAAGTAAGGCACCACCACGACGATGTCCGTGGGCGGCTCCAGGACGCCGCAGCGGCCTTCCAGCTTCAGGCTCAGGTCGGTGGACTGGCCCAGCTGCAGCTGGGCGGGAGCGGCGCCGCTCGTGCCCTTGAAAAGGCATTCGCCGTCGTTGGGCACCGGGATCTGGTCACCCGCCTCGGCCGTCTGGAAGACCGAGATCAGGCTGGACTGGCCGTCGGCCACGTAGACCCGCCCGGCGGCGTCCACCACCAGGTCGGTGAGCGTGGTGGGGTCGGAGAAGGGCAGCGGGCGGGCGTCCAGGCGGGCGGTCACCGTCCCGTCGTCAGCCACGCGCTCGATGGCGCCCGGCTCGCGCAGGACGAAGACCGAGCCCTTGGGGTCCTCCGGGCCGCCGGCCAGGGAGCGGGCGTCGTAGGATACCGGCACCTGGACCAGCTCCTGGCCGGCCGGGCTGTAGATGCGCACCCGGTCGTTGAGGTCGTCCAGGAGCAGCACCCGGCCGTCGGGGGCCACGGCCATGTCCACGTAGGGGTTGGTCTTGCCGTCGTCGGGCAGGTCCCAGTCCGGCTTGAGCTTGCGGCCATCGGCGGCGTAGCGCACCAGCTTCACGTCCTGGCTGCGCTGCTGGGGAATGGCCTCGGCCTGCACGGCCAGGAACTCGTTGGTCACCCGGTTGTAGGCCAGGGCCGGGATCTCGATCTCGTTGAAGCTGGAGATCAGGGCATCGGTCCAGATGGGCTCGATCACCCGCTCCAGGCCGCCCTGGCCGCGCTTCTCCACCGTCTTGAAGCGCCCCAGGCCGCCCTCCACCTTGAACTCCTGGCCCACGCGCTGGCCCTTGAGGTAATAGCCCTGCACCTCGCCGCGCACATCGCTGCCGTCGGCGGTGATCAACTGGAAGAAGGTGAAATCGCCGCCGAAGCTGCCCGACTGGCTGGACCGCTCCGCGGTGGCCACCTGCTCGCCCTGGTCGGAGAAGTAGCGGAACTGCGAGGAGCTGTCGGCGATGAAGACCACGCCCGGCTCCGGCATGCTGAGCGCCTCGGGGGCGAAGAGCAAAGGGCTGTCGGAGTTCTCGTTGGAAGCCGCGGTGAACACGGTGTCCACCTGCTTGAGCTGCTCGTCGCCGTACTCCACGACCACCGGAGAGGTGTCGAGGTCCGCACGCTTGGCGCCGCACTTACCCACGTTGGGGTCGCTGACGGCGAGCGCGTAGTAGGTCTGGGTCATGGCCTTGAGGCGCGGCAGGGTCACCGTGGCCTTGCAGATGCTGCCCTTCACCGCCGAGGCGGCGATGGCGAAGCTGACATTGCGGCCGTCGATCACGCAGGCGCCGTTGCCCTCGCCGACGAAGACCTTGTCGCCGCCCAGGCTGTTGATCCGCGAGGCGTCGCAGCTGAAGTCCCCCTGTGTGAAGCGTGCGTCCGTCAGGTCATAGACCTTGCGGAGCGTCGCCGCCGGCAGGGCGGGATCCGCCGCCAGCTGCTCGTCCGTCGCCAGGTCGAAGATCTGCACCCGGCCGCCGCGCTTGTCGCCGATGGCGATGACCTTGCCGTCGCCGCTGACGTCGACGTCGGTGAAGCTGCTGAACTGGCCGTCATCCGTGCCGCGCATGCCGAACTTGAAGGTTTGCGCCCCGCTTCGCGGATCCAAGGCCAGCACCTCGCTGGTCTCCTTGTCCAACACGTAGACCCGGGTGTCCATGCCTCCCGCGGCGATGCCCTGGCCCTTGATGCCGGTCCAGGCGGTCTGGAAGCTGCCGTCCGGGCTGTAGATGGCCACCCGGTCCGCGGCGGTGTCCAGCACATACACGCGCTCGGCGGAGTACGGGAAGCCGGGCACGTTGGGGTCCGGGCCCACCGTGATGTCGCCCACCCGGCCCAGCTGGGCCGGGAAGCCGCCGGTCACGCCGAAGGGCGCGGCCCACTCGCCGGTGGGCAGCAGGCGATGGATGCCGCCCACGCCGGGGTCGGCGATGAAGACGGTTCCATCGCGGGTCATGTCCAGATCCGAGGGGCTTTGGAAGAGTCCCTGGGCCGCGTCGCTGCGCTCAGGCCACTGGGCCACCATCTGGTAGGCCAGGAGCGGGTTCTGATCCGTGGCGGCAGCGCCCTCCGGCTGGCGGGCCGCGGCAGACCGCCCGCCGGGCAGCAGCAGCGCCAGGCTGAGCACGGCGAAGGCCAGGGCGGCGACCAAGGGCCGACGGATGGCCGGTCGGCCGGCCACGAGGGCCGGCGTGGGGATGAACGTCATCGGTGATTCCTCCAGTTGCAGGTTGCGGGGTTCAACGGCTGTGTCTCAATCGACGGGGTTCAGGCCTGGTGCAAGGATCCGTTCAGCGATCCGTGTTTCAACGATGATCAATCGGCTTGCGCGCGACCGGCGGCGCAAGCCTTGGCCTACGGCTCAACCGGCTCCGTGGTTGCGTCCGGCGCCGGCGGACAGGCGTCCTCCGGCGGCAAGACGCTCGGATGCCGCTCGCGTTCCAGTTCCAGCACGCCGGACCGCACGCGATGCAGCAGGCCCAGCAATTGCAGGCGACCTGCTCCTCCCAAGGTGCCGAAGCAAGCCTCCATGTGGCGATCGTGAAGCGGCTCGAGAGCAGCCAGCCCCTGGCGCGCCTTGACGGTGAGGTTCAGACCGGGCCGTGAGCCGTCACCGCGCGCCACAAAGCCCTCGCGCTCCAAAGTCGCCACGATCTGGGAGATGTTGCCCTTGGTCACGTGCAGCCGGGCGGCGATGTCCTGCTGGTTGAGCAAGGGCTCGTCGGCCAGCAGGCTGAGGATGATGTACTGCGGCGGCGTGACCCCGTGGCTGCGCAGCGACTCGGCGCCCGCGCGCGCCATGAGGTGCGCCACCTCCATGACGGCGCGAAAGAGCTCGGCGCCACCGGGAGGGTCGGCGGTATTGGGCAGGGAATCGGCTGCTGCGGGAGGCATCTGGCTGCTTTCGTCCGGCCAATGTACAGCGTTTAGGTCTGAACGCTGCGCAAAGAGTATAGGACTAAACTGCCGCCAGCAGCAAGATCTGACCAGGTGGTCGCTGGGTGGGTGCGATCGGTGGGGTCGGACGCTTCCCGGCCGCGAACCCTATTCTTCCAGCAGCGCGAAGTAGGCCCGCACGTAGTCGCGACGAAAGAGCGGGATGGTCTCACGCGCCAATGCCCGCCCGGCCGCGTCCCGGTAGGCCGGGAAGACCTCTCGATAGGGAACACGGGCGGCCGGAGCCAGGCCCGGTCGGCGGGACGGTTGCTCCGACTGGCGGCCGCTGCCCTGGTCGCCCGCGATCCGGCCAGGCACGAAGCTGCGTTCGCCGTCGGGTCCAAGCCGCTGAGGGGGCGCGTACACCAGGCCTGCCGCCTGTCCGGATCGGCTGAACCCGTCGCCCCCACCGCCATCGCCCCCGCCCACGCCCTGCCCGGCCGTCATGCCGGCTGCGGGGCTCGCGGTCTGCCGCGGTCCTTGAGCGGCGCCCGCGCCCGACGAACTCGCGCCCGACTGTCCCGATTGCCCCGCGCCTTGGCCGGGCGCTTCCGACGGGTCGCTTCCCTGTTCCGCCTGACTTCCATCCTGATCCAACGCTTCCGACGGGCCGCTTCCCTGAGCCGTCTGACCGCCCCCCTCGCCCTGCAGCGCGCCCGCACCCGGCGCGCCCGCAGCTTGACCCTGCTGCATCGCGCTCGCGTCCGGCGATCCGCTCCGCCCCGAGGCTGCGCTCTGTGCTGCCGCGGCGCCTTGTGCCGCCGCGGCGTCCTGCCCCCGGGTGCCTTGCGCGCCGTCGGCGCCGCCGACCTCCGGAGGCTGCCCACCGCCCATCACGGCCGCGACTTCCACCGGCTGCCCCGCCGCGTTGGCCTGGGCGATGGCGGATCGGCCGGACTGCAGGGCCGAGAGCGCATCCTGCATGGCGCGCGCCCCGGTCGCCGCGGCCGCGACGGCGTCCAGCGACGCGCTCAGCTCCTGCGCCGCGCGCCGGGCGGCCCCCTGATCACCCTGCTCCAGAGCGCCGGCCACGGCCTCCAGCTGCCGGGCGACCTTGGGCTGGTGGAGGGCGGCGGCCTGCGCCTCCTGACGCAGGGTCTGCGCCAAGGCATCCCGCGCGGGCTGGTCGGCGGCCACAGCCGTGGCCGCCAGCCGCTGCAGGTCCGCGGCCAGCTTCTCAGCGGACGCTTCGGCCGCGCCATCACCGCCATCCGAGGCATCCTGCCGCGCCTCGCGTGACAGGGCTGACAGCCGTTCGGACAGGCCCTGCGCTTCCGCCTCCCGGCGCAGGGCATCTCCGGCTTCCCTGTCCAGCCCGCGCCTCAGCACCGCCTCCGCCTCGGCCAGGGCCGCCAGATCCGCCTCGGCCCGGCCATCGGAACGATCCAGCTGCTCCGCCAAGGCCCGCAGAGCGGCACTGGCCTGCTGGCGATCTGCCTCCGCGAGCTGGTTCTGGTCAACCAACGCCTCCTCCCGCTGCCGAACCTCCGCGGCCAGGGTCCGAGAAGTAGCCTTGACCGCCGTCCGGCGGGCCAGCTCTTCGTGCTGCGGGTTGGGCCGGAGCAGCAGCGCAAGGACGCCCGCGGACAGCAAGGCAAAGGCGACCAGCGGGCGGCGCGCCCAGCGGAGCGGAGCCACCTGCCGCAGATCCAGTCCCTGGGCGGCCGCCAGGGCGTCGGCCCGCTGGCGGACGACAAGGTCGCGGTGCAGGGCGCGATGCGCGCCTCCAAGACCTGCACGGCTCGGATCAGCTACGCCGCCGTCGCCACCGATGGTGTTCCCGGACTCCGCGATCAAACGGCCCATCGTGTCCGCTCGGTCCGCATCCATCGCCAGCAGCCAGGCCGTCGCCAGGCGGTCCTTCAGCCCCAGGGCCCGGTCGGTGCGCATGGCCGCCGTGAGCGGATCCACCCGCCGGCGCCAGGCGCGCAGCGCCAGGGCCACGAGGACGGCGGCGGCCAGGCCCAGAGCCCAGAGGCGATCGCCTCCCAGCGGCCGGGTCCGGGCCGCCGCGAGCAGCAGCAGCGCGGCGAGCGGCGCCAGCCAGGCGGCGCGCGTGAAGCGCCACAGGCCATCCCCCAGGCGATAGCGGGCGGCGAGGCGGGCGAGGAGGGGGGCCAGGTCGGTCACGGCGTCGCGTTGCGTCCCGGCGATGCGGCGGCGGTCAGCAGGCCGGGGTGATCCATCAGAAGAGGCCGTTGGGATGGGTGGTGGCGATCCAGACCAACCAAGCTACGGCGAGCGCCGGCCAAAGCAGCAGCCGGCGAGGCCGATTCAAGGTTCCGGCCAGCCGCCAACCGGCGATGAACAGAAAGGTCATCGCCAACCAACCCTGGGCGAGGAGGAGGGGCAGGAATGCGCCGGTGCTGCCGCCGATGGCCAGCCGCATGGTGACCGGTGACATGCCGAACAGGACAGTCGTCAGAAGCGAATATCCGCTTTGATCAAGGGCGGTGAACCCGAGCAAGACCAGAGGCCCCAGCGTCAAGAGGCCCGTCGCCGCATAGGCCAGCACCGCCGCCCGCACCGTATGTCCTGCGATCACCGAGGCCAGCAGCCCCAGGGTGGCCAGGGTCAGACCAGCCGCCACCACGGCCAGCTGGGATCGCAGGACGTCATGCCAGGACACCCCACCGAAGAAGAAGACCAGACTGAGCACCGGCAAGGCACTGAAGACCAGCAGCAGCACGTAGGCCATGGCCGCCCCCAGCTTGCCGCGCAGAATGGCCCACCCGGACTGCGGGGTGGCCAGGATCAGGTCCAGAGTCTGGCGCTCCCGTTCGCCGCTGATGGCGCTGAAGGTCAGGGCCGGGGCGATGACCAGGACGCTGATCAGCTCCAGCCACGAGAGGTTCTGGAAGAGCCGACGTCCGAAGGCGGCGGGGTCATAGCCGTCGATGACTGCGGACGCGCCGATGGCCGTCGCCCAACCGCGGTAGGACCACCAGGACCACCAGACCGCAAGCGTCAACGCCGTCAGGAACCCGGATACTGTCCAGAAGGCGCGGCTGCCCCGGAAGCGGGAGCGCAGTTCCTTGACCAGGATGGGGTTGGGCTCCAGGCGGCGTAGGCGACGGAGCCCGGCGGTCATCATCCCCATGGCGGCCTCCTCCTCAGTGGGTATCCGTCAGCCGGAATCCCGGTTGCGCGGCGCGGGAACTGAACGACGGCGCTCAGGCGCGCGTCGAGCGCGCGATCAGCCGACGATGCTCCACCAGGATGCAGCGGTCCTGGACCACCAGGATGCCCGCCTGCGCCAGGCGGCGCGCGGCCTCGTCGTGGCGGATGCCCAGCTGCATCCAGAAGACCTTGGGGCGCCGCTCCGGCGGCAGGGCCAACACCTCGTCCGCATGATCTGGGATGTTCTCGGCGCGGCGGAAGACATCCAAGAGATCCACCGGCGGGTCAAGATCGGTGATCGAGGCCTTGACCGCGATCCCCAGGGTCTGGGTGATGCCGGGGTTCACCCCCGCCACCTCGTAGCCGACCTCCTGCAGGTAACGGGCGATGTAATGGGCCGGCTCGTAGGTGCGGCGCTCATCCTTGATCCCCACCACCGCGACGAGGCGCACGCCCTCCAAGACGGCCTTGAGTCCGGCGTCGTCTTCGACCAGGTTGCGCTGCCAGTCCGCGCCGGAAGCTGCGTGAAGGGCATGGGTCATGGGCGGGTTCCTTGTGCGCCGGCCGAGAGCTGAATCGCGTCGCCGGCCGACATCAGGCACAGTTTACAGAGAGCCGGCGAAGCGTCAACATCCTGCCGGGAGGCGTCCAGGGCCTCCGCACGGCAGCGGTACTTGACTCTGCCCCCTCCGCCCGGTTAAACTTGTGTTCAGGTGGCGGGATGTAAACAGTGTCCCCTGTTTACGGATCCGGTGCCGCCGTACCTTTTGGCCTCTCACTTTCGTCTCACCGTTTGGAAGCAGTTCGCCCCAGCAGTCCCAGCCCCTTCGATCAGTCATGCCCCTGTGTTGGCGTTCGAAGTGGAGCCGTCGCGACGACTGTCCCGTCGTCCGCCGGTTCCGGATCTGGATCCCTGCTCCGGCAACTCCGAACAGAGCCAACCTGCCAGACCGTGTCGATCGCCTCATCCTGGTCCAATCGGCGCCGTCGTTGCCATCCCAAGACCCGGGTCCAACCGGATGTTCAGCGCATCCACCCGTCGTCCTGCGATCGCAGCGACATTGTCGCGGTCAGCGCAACCTCAGGGGGAGGTTGTCCTATTGAACAACTTGGAGAGCCTGCGTAACACCGTCGGGACGTCCCGCGTTATGGTGGACGAGCCGCTGTCCGAGGTCGCCGGCCTGGACAACGAGCGTCTGCTGGCCTCCCGTGCTTCACAGGGGGATCGAGACGCCTATGCGGAGCTTTACCAACGCTATGTCGACAAGATCTTTCGCTACATCTACTACAAGGTTGGCCTGCGAGCGGAGACCGAGGACCTGACCAGCCAGACCTTCATGAAGGCCTGGGACGCGATCGGGGACTACGAATGGCGCAACCACCCCTTTGGGGCCTGGTTGTTCCGCATCGCCCACAACCTGGTGGTGGATCACCACCGCTCCCGACGGGATCTGGTGTCGCTCAGCGACGCAACGCCCCAGCTGGAGCAGAAGGCCAGCCGCGATGACCTGCGGCCGGAGCGGGTGCTCAGCGAGATGATCACGTCGGAGCGTGTGAGGCACGCCATTGGCCGGCTGACCGAGGAACAGCAGCAGGTGCTGATCCTTCGGTTCTTCGAAGGGATGTCCACCGGTGAGGTGTCGGACCTGATGGGCAAGCGCCGCGGAGCCATCCGCGGCCTGCAATTCAGGGCCCTTTCCGCCCTCCGGGATCTCCTATACCGGGAGCAAGACTCGCTCTTCTCCATCTGAACCGATTCAATCGCGCCGCCATCGGCTTCTGCCCAGGCCGGTGGCCTCACCGCCCCCCAACACGGGGGGCGGGTGATCGCCCCGCCATCCTGAAGCGACGCGAACGTGAAAACTCAACCATCCGCCAGCCTGGATCGGGCGCTGGACGAAGCTCTCGCCGAACAGGGCGGTCCGGCCGTCAGTCCTTCATCAAGCACCACAGGGGACAGCGCCGAGGTATCGGCGCTGGTTTCCCTCGCCGGCGACCTGGCCCGCTTGCCCAAGGCACCGGGCCCCACGGCCGATTTCACGCAGGCCCTGGCTGTGCGCCTGGCCCAGGCTTCCGGCGGCGCGCAGCCCGATCCCACTTTGGCCGAGCGTCTGGACGCCGCCCTGCTCCTCCACGCGGCACCGCTTGCCGCCCCTCCGGCAGCCGTGCCGGCCGAACTGGCCGAACTGCTGGTCCTGGCCGACGGGCTTCGGCGGCTGCCAGCCGCTCCGGCACCCAGCACCGCGTTCAGGGCCGCCCTCGCTGCCCGGCTGACGGCGTTGCCGGGCCCCGTCACCGAGACCCGGCAGGCAGCGGTCACCGCCCCGCCGACCCAGGATCTCCTGCAGGTGCTGGATCAGAGCCTGGATGCCCTGGTCGCCGGACATGGCGATCCGCGGGCCTTCCTGCTGGCGGCCTGCGAGCATGATGCGCAGACCGCCGGAGAGTTGGCGTCGCTCTTGGATCTGGCGGCCGGGTTGCGATCGTTGCCGGCCGCTCCCAGCCCGGTGGCGGCATTCCGGATCCGGGTGGCCAAGGCCTTGCGCCAGGCACCGTGGCCACGCAGCCTCCCCCGGCATGCGCCCGCGGCGCCGTGGTCCTGGCTGGCGGCGCTCTGGCGCAACACGGCGGCCATGGCCACCGCGGCGGCGACGCTGCTGCTCTTCCTGGGCCGCGACCACCTGCCCTCCATGGCCGGCTCGGCCCTGGACGCTGCGGACCGCAGCGCGGCGCACAGCAGCGGTGCGGATCAGCCGGCCGTGGAGGTCGTTCCCATCCACCGCATCGAAGATCGCAGCGCCGACCTGCGTCGTCCGGACGGCTGGCTGCGCGTCAGCCTTCCTCGCCCCGCCCAATCCGCGCCGCTCGTGATCGTGGCGCGGATCCAGCCTGAGCGCGCGGCGCCAGCGCCCGCGGAACGGCCGCCGGCAGCAGCGGCGTCCCAGAGGGTGGCGTATGGCCAACCCGTAGCGGAGGCCCCGGCGCCCGAACCCGCGGCGGCGAGCGACGACGAGAACGATGATCGGGACCGGGACCGCGCCGTGCGCGAGGCATCGCAGCCAGCGCCGGGCGCCGCGCCGACGGAGGCACCCCAGCCCCTGCCTACCCAGGCCCCCCCGTCCCAGCCAGCGCCGACCGAACCGCCCGCGCCGCAGCCCACCGCCGCGCCCCTGCCTACGGCGCCGGTTATTCCGGCCAACGAGCCCCCCCGCATTCTGGGCCTGACCTGCACACCGGACCAGGTGGAGGAGGCCGGCAGCGCCGAATGCCGGGTAGAGGTGGAGGACGATGGTGGCTTGCCGGGGCTCAGCTTCGAATGGTTGCTGCAGGGCGTCGGCCCCGAGCTCAGCGATCCGCGCGCGCCGACGGTGACCTTCACCGCCAGCGGCAACGGTGGCGGGCTGGGCTGGCAGGGCGAGTTCATCCTGGTCATCATCGTGCGCGATGCCCAGGGGCTTGAGACCCAGGGCCGGACTCAGGTCACCATCACGCCCGCCCAGCCCTGAACCGGCGCCGGAGCTGTCGGGCCGACACGCGGCCATCGGGGATCGGATCTACCGGGCGACTGAATCAGGTGAGGAATCGGTCAACTGGCCATAGCGCCAGGCCATTGGCCACCGTTAAGGCCACCGTGACGCGTACGGACATCGGCGGCGGAACCAGCCGCGAGGCCGTCGCGAGGCCGTCGCGAGGACCGGGTAGAGGGCGATGAGGAATGGGGAACGGGAATTGAGAACACAGATGGCGTATGCTGGTCTGGCCCTCGGCCTGACCCTCGGACTGGGCACGGGAATCGCTTCCGGCGCACGTGCGCAGGCACCGGAAACCGCGTCGGGTTCCACCCTGCTCATGGCGTCGGCCGAGGTCGACCAGCCGCAGCAACTTGAGATCTTCCAAGGTCGCCTGCAGACGGCCCGCGTCGGTTGCCCTGGCGTGGACAGCGCCATCCTGATCTCCTGCGAAGGCGCCGAGGAGATCTGGGTCAAGGCGGTTCCGGGGGTGGATGTCGGCCGCTACTTCGGTCAATTGGTGGCCATCGAAGGCACCCTGCGCCAATGCGGCAGCAACCGCTACATCGACATGAACACCCTCTCGCCCCTCCGACGCTGCGGCGACGCGGGCGCGACGATCGCCCCCGAGACGGTGAATCTGGCTCTAGGCCGCGTGGATTGGGCCAGCCCCGACGGCGGTCCGCAGGGCTGGATGGGCTTCGCGGCCGACGCCGACCAGGCCTCCGCCTGGACGGCTGAGGGCGGCTCGGCCTTCATCCGGGTCAACCTGGGCGAGAACCGCACCTTCAACCGCATGCGCCTCTTGTGGGGCGCACGCCATGCCACGCAGTACGGCCTCTATGTCTGGGACGACGCCGACGGCCGCTGGGTCCGCTTCTACCAGAAGAGCACCGGCAGCCCCGACGAGACCGTCACCGTGCCCCGCGTCTTCGGCCAGTTCGTCCTGTTGCAGCTGGCACGCTCCAGCGGTGCCAACGGCGGCTACGACCTGCGCGAATGGGAGATCTACGGCGTGGAAACGCCCAATCTGGCCCTCGGCTCGCAGGTGCAGGTGTCCAGCCAGGCCACCGGACAGTCCGGGGACCAGGCCGTGGACGCGGACGAGGCCACGGCCTGGATCTCCGAGGCCGGCGACGCGCATCCCTGGATCTACGTGCGTTTCGCGCGGCCCATGCCATTGACGGAGTTCCGTCTGGTCTGGAACCAGCGCGACAAGCCGGCGGTCTTCCGTGTGGGTTTTTACCAGGACGGGACGGTGAAGGTCTGGTCGCAGCGATTGACGTCCACCAGCGAGCGCCAGCGCCTGGCCTGGAGCACGCCCATCGTCAGCGATGCCTTCTACATCTATACCGAGGAACTGGGCGGCTCCCGCAGCCAGGTGGCCCTGCATGACCTGCAGCTCTACGGCAGCGCGGGGGGCCTGGGCTCCCTGCTGGCGCTGCCCGTCCCCGGCAGCGGCGAAGACGGCCTATCGCAGATCCGGGCACTGGAGGGACTGACGACGGCGAGCGCGCCGGAAGGCGGGGGGCCGTCGCTGGCCGGCAGCGACGGCAGCGACGCGCCCACGCCTTCCGATTCCAGCCGCCTCAGCGCCCCCGCATCAGGGTCTGCCCCCGCTCCGGACCCACGCTGACCGTGCTCACCGGCACGCCCACGTAGTTCTCGATGACGCCGACGTAGGCCCGCGCGGCGGCCGGCAGGTCCTCCCAACGGCGACAGGCCGAGATTTCCGCGCTGAAGCCGGGCAGCTTGACCAGCACCGGCTGGGCGGTGGCCAGGTCCTCGATGGCGGCTGGAAAGCGGTCGATGACGCGGTCGCCGATGCGGTAATGGGTGCAGATCTGCAGACCCTCCAGCCCGGCCAACACGTCCAGCAGCATCACCGCCAGCTCGGTGGCGCCGGAGAGGCGCGCGCTGTGCTTCAGGGCCACCAGGTCCAGCCAGCCGCAGCGCCGCGGTCGACCGGTGGTCGTGCCGAACTCCCGCCCGCGCTCGCGCAGGTGCGCGCCGACGGCGTTGTCCAACTCGGTGGGCAAAGGCCCCCCGCCTACGCGGGTGCTGTAGGCCTTGACGATGCCCACCAGGCGCCCAATACGCCCGCCCGGCAGACCGGCCCCTGGGTAGATGCCCAAAGAGGTGGTGCTGCTGGAGGTGACGAAGGGGTAGCTGCCATGGTCCACGTCCAGCAGCGCCCCGTTGCCGCCCTCGAAGAGCACCCGCTTGCCGTCGGCCATGGCCTCGTGCAGCAGGGCGGCGGTGTCGGCCACATGGGGGGCCAGAGCGGCGCCATGTGCGGCGTATTCCGCAGCCAACGCCTCCCCGTCGATCGTCTCGAAAGGCATCCCCGCCAGGTTCGCCAGGCCGGCGAGCATGGCGTTCTTCACTGCGGCGATACGCCGGAGCTTCAACCGCAGCCCGGCGGGGTCGAGCAGGTCCACGACGCGGATGGCTGTGCTGCGGATGGCTTTGTCGGCGTAGCAGGGGCCGATGCCCCGCCCTGTGGTGCCGATCTTGGAGGCCTCGCCGGCAGCGGCGGCCATGGCGGCCTCCATGAGGGCGTCGGCCTGTTTGTGCCAGGGCAGCACCACGTGCGCCCGCTCGCTGAGGCGCAGGTTCTGGTCCACGGTCACGCCCGCGGCCCTGAGGGACGCGATCTCCTCCAGCAGCAACGGAGGGTCGACCACCACACCGTTGCCGATGAGGTTGAGCCGCCCGGCGGTGAGGATGCCGCAGGGCACCAGGTGCAGGGCATAGCGCCTGTCGCCGATGACGACGGAATGGCCGGCGTTGGCCCCGCCGTTGTAGCGGACGATGACGTCGTGGTCGGCAGCGAGCAGGTCGACGATCTTGCCCTTGCCCTCGTCGCCCCATTGGAGGCCGGTAACGGCGGTATGGGGCGGCAGGGCGGCGGAGCGTGGCGCTAGAGACGATGACATGGCGGAGCCTCCTGGGCAGATGGGGGCGGGGCGCCTTGCGGCGGCACCGCCCGCGGGCCAAGAAAAACGCCCTCGGCGGATGGTTGCCAAGGACGAGCTCTGCCTTTTACCGTCCGTCGTGGCCGCCGAGGGTGCGCGCCGCTCCGGCCCGGTGATCCGCACCCGCCTTTGCGCGCGCTAGGGGGCGCACGTGGGGCGGGAGGCTCGTCGCGAATCGGATGGGTGGACGGGGGAAGGATAGCGCAAGAGGGGGCAGGGATCACCGCACGGGGTGCGACGCCGCAGCACTTTCAAAACGGTGTAGATGGACCGGCGCCTGCATGGTTGCGGCTAGCCTCCATCATCACCAGCGGCTACCATGCGCTGGCGCGATGCCGTCGGCGTGCCATCGCTGCGGACTTGCGATCGCATACGGAGTCCAACTTCATGATTCCCAATCCAATTCGCAATGCGGTCTGTCTCGGCCTGACTCTGAGCATTGGTGGGGCCATGGGTCACGCGACTGCGCTGCCGATAGCCCCTGCGCTGGCCCAAGCGACCGACCTGCCCTTCGTCCAACCCGGCACCTGGCATGCCGAGTTCGGCGGCTTCAACCGCCTGGCCGACGTGGTGGCTTTTGCCGGGGACGACATCTGGGCCGCCGGCGACGGAATCGCTCATTTCGACGGGCGGGCCTGGCGACAAACCATCGAAGGCATCCGACCTCGCTTTCAGGCCATCGCCGGTCTGTCGGCCACTCAGCTTTGGGCGGTGGGGCTGGTCGACCCCTCGGCGCCGAATGACCCAGGCCTGGCCGCATCGAGCTGCCATCTGGTCAGCGTCATCTTTCGGCGCCAAGGCGACACCTGGCGGATAGAGCCGATGCCGCTCCACGACCGGATCAACGACTTGATCCTCCTCAGCCCCACCGAGGGTTGGGCCGTCGGTGGCCATGACCGGGCTGTCATCCTTCGCTACGACGGCCAGCGATGGAATCCGGTAGCGGCTCCGGAGGAGAGCGCCGGCCTCCTGGCCATCAGCGACGCCGGCGACGGCGACCTATGGGCGGTGGGCCGACAAGGCAGCATTGTCCACCTGGAGAATGGCGTCTGGCGCGCAAAGGAAGGGCCCGATTTCGCCGACCTCTCCGGCATCCACATGTTCAGCCGCGACTACGGCCTGGCCGTGGGCTACGAGCGCGACACGGGGACCGGCTTGGCCCTGTCCTTCCGCTCCGGCACGTGGCGGCTGGACATGTTGGGCCGCACTCCGGCGCTCACAGCCGTGCACATCCTGGCGCCGGATCTGGCCTTTGCGGTGGGGCAGCACGGGGTCCTGGTCCACCATGACGGCAGGACCTGGAAGGAGTTCGGCCGCAGCAATCCGGGCGATATCAAACCAAGATCGCAGGCCGGTACATCGGACGAGGTCGAATGCCGCCCGCTCCTTGCGCCTTTCTCCGCTAAGGAGCCACCTTTCTCCGATGCTCATACGGGCAACAGACCCGCTGCCGGCGACGCCCCCTGGGATCCCTGGGAAGCAGAGAACATGCTGCGCGCCCTGGCCCCGCTGGACCGCGAACACGTGGTTGCCGTAGGGGATGCCGGACAGGTGATTCAGATCAGTGACGGACTCATCTGGTCGGAGTTGCACGCGGCGCGAGAACTGGTGGCGTTGGACATGTTTGACGTCGGCTACGGCTGGGTCTTGACCAAGGGCGGCGCGCCGATGCGCTATGCCGAAGGCGCCTGGAACGCCTCCGCTCACGCCGCAGGCGGAGAGTGGCTCACGGCGCTGGACGTGGTAGCTCGCGACGATGTCTGGGCGGTCGGGCGCTACGGCACGGTGAGCCATTGGAATGGACGAGAGTGGAACCTCTACCCCCAGTTCACCTGGCTGGACTTCAGCGCGGTGGCCTTTGCCGACGCGGATCACGGCTGGGCGGTGGCCCAGGATAACGCCGACCACAGGCGTGTTCCGGAAGCCCACGTGTTTGCCTGGGACGGCCAGACCTGGCGTCAGGTCATCCGTCTCTGTGACGTGACCCTTACCGATATTGAGGCCAGCAGCCCCACGGATGTCTGGTTCGCCGGCGGGGGCGGCCAACGCCAGGCATTGCTGCACTTCGACGGCCACGACTGGACCTGGCAGCCCATCCACGGCAACCCTGTCCCAGCCGACCGGGCAGCCACGGTCACACTGCTTGCCCGCAGCCCCGGTGGCCGGCTGTGGGGCGGTGGCTATGGCCTGGCCTGGCTGGAAGCGGGGGTCTGGCGATCCAGACTCCCTGACAACAGCCTCTATACCCAACGTTTGGGCGGGGCTACTGAAACCGGTGTGTGGATCCTCTCGCGAGTCTATGACAGTCCCTTCGACGACGACATCTGGTCACGCTTTACCTCGCCCATCCTGAACTATGTCGACCCTGACCGCGCGCCAGTTCAGCTTCCACCCTTCAGCGGCAGCTTCAACGACATGGCCGCGGTGGTCAACGAACAAGGCGGCACCGATGTCTGGTTGGTGGGCGAGGGAGGCACGGCGCTCCGCTACCGCACGCCGTCGCGCGAGATCCTGCTGCCAGACGGCAGCCCGACACCGGCCTTTCCGCCGGTGATCCTGGCGCCCAGCCCCACCCCCTATTCCGCGATCACCCGGGATCAGGCCATGGCCTTCCTGCGTCGGTTTACCGAAGGGGATCAGACGCTAACGGCCGAAGTGCAGAGCCTGCAGCTGATCTCCATTCACGAGAAGGCAGCCATGGAAAGCGCCTACCGCAAGGCGTCGACCGGTGGTGGTGGATGGGGGTTGTCGTCCGGCACCAGCGGCAACTCGGCGGTGTCTCTGGATCCTTGTGAAGGCGCGGTCAACAAGGCGATCTGGGCCGCCTACCTTGCGGAATCCCGGTACTGCGAGCATCGCCAGCTGGTCTTCTTCGACCTGGCAGGCGACGGGAGCTTTGCCTACGAACTGCATTGCAGCCCTCAGCGGGAGGGCACCGTGCTGCTGCCGCTCCTGGTCCAGTACATCAAGCCTGGGGAAGGCGCTCCCACGCCCACCGCGACCCGCCGACTGGTCCAGCGCAACCTGACACCCCAGCCGGCCGCGGCCGCCACTGGGGCCTGCCCCACGCGGACACCGTATCCCAATCCCTTCCCCTATCCGGGCCCGTAGGCGTGAAAGCCAGGTTGGCCTGCTGGGGAGCTATGGATCGGCCATGATGGGACGGGACCGGCCCTGCCCGTCGTCATCGTCATCCTGCTTCCCTGACTCAGCATCGTCGTCGAGATGTTCCCGTGGTGCATCGCCGACCCACAAGAAAATGTCCCCGAGGCGCCAGGCTTGCGCCTTGCGCCCCGGGGATCCCAGGGAGGTAAGAGTCGGTAGAGGGGGGAAGGGTCGGTCGCGTGCGACCGACCCTTCCCGGTATCGTCAGGGGTCAGGGCCTCAGGGGATGAGCCCCTCGCTGCCCAGCCAGGGCAGCGACAGCCAGTGATCCAGGCGGCCGCGGTCCGGCCGGGTCTGGATCTCCCGCCCCGTGAAGCTCAGGGGGATCTCCCGGCCGCGGATGTCGCTCAGGCTCACGCCCAGCAGCTTCAGGGCGCCAGCATCCGGGCGGTCCACCAATGGCCGGAGCTGGACGGTGGCCAGCACCTGCTCGCCCGTCAGGGGCTCGGACGGCGCCTTGAGGCTGGCCGCCAGGCGAATGCGCTGCGCCTGGGCGTCCACCCGGTTGCGGGCCAGATAGGCGCCCTCGCCCCAGGCCGGGCCCGGTAGAATCTGCGTCTCCGGCCAGTCCGGCAATGCGTCCACCACCGCCACCTGCGAGCCGTCGTAGGCCAGCTCCAGGTCGGCGCCGTACATCGGCAGGTCGCTGCGCAGGACGATGTCCACCGTGATCGTGCCATCCTCCTGCTGCCGCTGCCTGAGCGCCAGCGGGCCTTCGTCCTGCGCAAGGGCCAGGGCGCGGGTCAGCTGCAGCGGCCGGCGGCCGGCAACCTTCTGGGCGCTCCAGGCCAGGGGACCGTCGAGATCGTAGTTGGCCCCCACCATGACCAGGTCGAAGATGTTGACCGCCCCGTCACCGGTGCAGTCCGCCGCCTCGTCGTTGGGCGGCGAGGCGCGGAAGTCGGCGCCGACGCGCACCAGGTCGAAGAGGTCGACGCCCTGCGAGTTGTTGACGTCACCGCCTGTGAGGGCCGCCTCGTCCAGCGCCGTCGTCGCGCCGCCCGTCACACGGGTGCCGGCCGCTTCGAGGTGCAGGAAGCAGGCGCCCTGGGCGGCGATCAGCCGCTCGCCCGCCGGCACCTGGCAGACCCGGAAGCTGCCGTCGACCGCCGTGGTACCGGCCGGGGCGCCATCCACCATGATGGCCAGATCGGCATTGCTCACCCGGCCCTCGGCGACGACGCGGCCGCTCACGCAGCCCACCGTCTGAGGTGCTACCGCCGTTGTGGCGCAGGAGGATTCAGCCTCCAACCAGGATGAATGCATGCCGGTGCGCGCATCATCCGCACGGACGCGGAAGTGGTGGGTCTGCCCCGGCAAGAGCCCATTCAACAGCAGCCGCTGCTCATCGCCCAACTGCGGTCCGGTGCTGGAGGTCGGGCTGCCGATCGGGATGAAACCCGAATCGCCCACCGCCGCCTGCAGCTCGAAACCCGTCTCCTGGATGCTGGCGTCCGTCCAGGACACCTCGATGGAACGCTCGCCCACCGCGTTGCAGGCCAGAGCCGTCACCTGCATCGTGCTGTTGATGGTCACGCTGGCGCTCGCCGGTCCGGCGATCACGTTGGCGCCGTTGGTGGCCACGCTGACCTGGTTGCTCGCCGGGTCGCCCGCCGGGGTGGCCACCCTGGCCCGGAAGACCAGGTCGATGACGATCTGGTCGCCGGGGTCGAAGGTGCCGCCCGGCGCGGCCGACTCGATATCCAGCCAGCGCATCGTGCCGGCCACGGCGTTGACCTGCGCGGCCGGGGGCACGGCTCCCTGCGGTGCCAGGTAGGTGGCCTCGAACAGGTCGTCGACGTTGACATCGATGAGCGGGATGTCGCCGTCGTTGCGGATGACGATCTGGAAGCCCACGTCCCCGCCCACGCTGGCGGGATTGACGCTGGTCAGGCGTTTGGTGATGGATACCGCCGGGCGGTTGATCTCCACCGACGCCTGAGCCGGACCCGCCAGCACCGTGCCCCCGACGGCTGCCACCGAGGCCTGGTTCTGGGCTTTGACGGGATCCACCGTGCTCGCCATCGCCCGGAAGCGCACGATGATGAGGATGGACTCGCCGGGATCGAAGGTGCCGCCGGGCGCGGCGCCCTCCAGGTTGTTCCAGCTGATGGTGCCGGCGCCGTCGTTGTTCGCCGTCGGCGCCAAGGAAGCGGAGAGGAAGTCCAAGGGGATGGTGCTGTAGCTGTCGGCGACGTCCACGTCCGTGAGCACCGTGTTGCCGGTGTTGCTGACCACGAGCTCAAAGGTGACGGTCGCCCCCACCGTGGTGGGATCCGGGCTGGTCAAGCGCTTGATGATCGAGATGCCCGGCACGGCCGCGGCATTGATCTCGACGTCGGCTTGCGCCGGCGGCACGGTCAGGCCCGGCGTGGTCACCAAGGCGCGGTTGACCGCGCGCTGCGGATCCGGCGTCACCGCCGTGGCCCGGAAGGTGACGATGATCAGCACCTGCTCGCCCGGATCGAAGGTGCCGCCCGGAGCCAGCACCTCGATGTTGTCCCAGCTCACCTGCCCGCCGGCCTCGTTGATGCTGACGGGTGTAAAGGAGGCGGTGATGTAGTCCAGGTAGGTGGTGTCGAAGCTGTCCGTCAGGTCCACGTTGGTCAGCGTGGTGTTGCCGTTGTTGACCACCGCGATGTTGAACGCCACCGTGTCGCCTACCAGGAAGGGGCTCTGGCCGCGCAGTTGCTTGACCAACTGCAGGCTGGGCGCCGGCGCCGGGTTGACTTCCACCTCGCGCGTCACCCGGCCGGTGAGCACCGTTCCGCCCAGGGCCGAGGCGCTGGCGGTGTTGCGAGCCTTGACCGGGTCCGGCGTGAGCGCCGCGGCGCGGAAGTTGACCGTGATGATGATCTGCTCACCGGGGTCGAAGGTGCCGCCCGGTGCCGCCGTCTCGACGTTGTTCCAGGTGAGCGCGCCCCCGGCCTCGTTGACGGTGGCCGGGGCGATGGAGGCGTTCAGGAAGTCCAGGTAGACGGTGTCGAAATTGTCGCTGACATCGACGTCGGTCAGGACTGCCGTACCGCTGTTCAGCAGCAGCAGCTGGTAGGTGACCGTCGAACCCAAGGAGGTGGGGTCGCTGGTGATCAGCCGCTTCTCCAGCTCCAGGCGCGGCGTGTCGATCTCCACATCGTCCGCGGCCGGGTCGGCGATCACCGCTCCGCCGAGGGCCGTGGCCCGCACCGTGTTGGTGGCCGGGCTACCGTTCGGCGTTTCCACCGTGGCAGTGAAGTCGACGGTGATGACGATCTGCTCCCCGGGGTCGAAGGTGCCACCTGGGGCCGCGGTCTCGATGTTGTCCCAGACCAGGATGCCACCCGCCTCGTTCACCGACGTCGGCGCCCGGGAAGCGCTGACGAAGTCCAGGTGGACGGTGTCGAAGACATCCCGGAGGTCCACATCGGTCAGGGACAGGTTACCGGTGTTGAAAACCGTGATGGTGAAGCGCGCCAGAGCGCCGCGCACCGTGGGATTCGGTGAAGTCAGCACCTTGCGCACCACCAGGCGCGGATCGCGCGGCTGGGGGATGGGGATGGGGCGCGGGTTGATGTAGGGATCCTGGGCATTGGCCGGATCGTAGAAGAACTTCACCCGCACCGGCTGAGCGCCGATGCGCGCGTCGTAGTAGGGCAAGGTGACGTCGTCGCCGGCCACGTCCACCGTCCGGTCGCGGTTCCGGGCGGGGATGATGCCCGCCGGTGGCGCCCAACCGTTGGCCGCGGCCGTGATGGCGTCATGGTCGACGCCCACCGCACCGTCCGGGAAGGGGCCGGGTCGGATCGGGCTGCAGCCGTAGAAACCCAGCCGGCTGACCGCCGAGGTCCAGTTGAGGGTGAGCAGGGCCTGCTGGCCGCGCGGCAGGCGCAGCTCGGTGAAGGAACCCGGCGTCACCCGCAGCTGGTCGGTCTCCCAACGGAAGCCCGCCTCGCCGCGGTCCCAGATCTCGCGCAGCTGGGTGGCCAGACGCGGCTCCGGCTCTTCGGCGGTGATGATCAGCTCGCGCGCCGGCGCCGCCGCCAGGTCACCCACGCAGCTGGTAAGCCCGCTGGGATCGGCGAAGGCCGTGCGCGGCTGCCGCTCGACGTCCTGGACCACGGTGTGTGCGGTGTTGAAGGGCGGCATCACCGGCATGCCCGGCGGCAGCCCGTTCAGGAAGTAGCCCTGCAGCAGCAAGGTGTCCTGAGGGTTGAAGTAGTTGCCCTTGGGCGTCGGGGTGCGGATGGTGATGAAGGCGAAGCGGTCGGTCTGGCCGCCGGCGGCCGTCTCCGTGTCCAGAGCCACGACGTTGTACTCGTGCCCGTCCACGTAGAACCGCTTGAGGTACCAGGGATCGCCCGGCAGCAGGTCATGCATGCCGTTGCCGTCGTCGATCGCCGAATGGCTGGCGCCCAGGGCGCGGCCGACGGTCAGGGTGACCTGATCGCCATCAGCGTTGGCGTCGGCGGACTCCAGGAAGACGAACCAGGCGCCGCGCGGACCGCTGTTGATGCCTGCCGGTCCCACGAGGGTCACCGAATCCTGGAAACGGTCGACGATGGCCGCGTCACCGACGTTCAGGCTCTGAGGCCCGCCCACCGGCTCGGGACGCGAGGCGGCCGCGCCGCCCCCGGTGAACCAGAAGCGCAGCTGCGCCCGGCTGCCGCGGCTGACGTTGTCCAGGGTGACCAGATGGTCCAATACCATCGCCGAGGCCGCCTGCGGGGTATTGGGATCCAGGTCCAGGGCCACGCTCTCCACGGCGAAGACCACCATCTCGTCGCCGTTCAGCCGCACGCCGTCGGCGTTCAGCCCGTCCAGGACACCGTCGCCGTCGAAGTCCAGGCGCGGGCCCGGAACGACGGGCGGCGGCGGACCCGGCGGAATGGGGCGACTGGCCTGCCATTGGGCGTCCAGGTAGGCGGCCAGGGTGCGCTCGCTGTGCACGGTCACCGCGTCACCCAAGGCGTCGAAGTTGGCGTCGAAGGTGGTCAGGCCGTAGCCGAAATCGCCGCCCGCGGGCAGGCTGCCGCCCGGCAGCGGTGCCGGAAGCTCGGTGGCCAGGGAGCCGATGGGGAAGGCGAATCGGCTGCTGCCCACGGCCGCGGCCGTGGGGCGGTCCGTCATGTCCACATAGGTGTAGGTGAACTCCTGCATGACCGCGGGGAAGCTCAGGTCGCGGTCGCAGGCGTTCGCCTGGCGGATCTTGGTGATGTATTCCGGCTCGTACCAGCTGCGGTGGTAGACCTTCTCCCGCGCGTTCTGACCGGCGGCGGAGATCTGGCTGTACAAGGTGCGCAGCGGCTCGCCGAAGTTGCGGAACTCGTCCATGTAGGCGGGGTTGAAGGTCAGGCTGTCACCGCGCGGGGCATGCGGATGCTGAGGGTTGAAGGGCGCGAAGGGATCCGTGTAGGGCGGCACCTCCACGGGCAGGGTGGCGCTGATGGGGTCGCGCGCACCCAGATCGCCCGCTCCGGCGCTCAAGCTGGGACGCCGGGGGTCGCAGGCAACGTCGGTGGGGCGCGGCTGGCCACCGTAGAGGCGAACGCCGGATGGATCGTAGAAGAGCTTGGTCGAATCGTCCGGGTCGAACCAGAAGGCCGCGCGGCGGGGCGCTCCCAGGCTGAAACCATTGTCCGGCGTGAAGTCCGAGACCAGGTCCGGCGGTACCGGCGGCACGGTGGCGGGCACGGCGCCGGCCGGCATGCGCCAGCGGCGCCAGCGCGCCGTGGGGTTGGTAAAGGCGGTGGTCACCAGATAATCGTCAGCGTTGACGGCCCCTGGGCCTACGCCCTCGTCCAGATCCGGCAGCACGAACTCGGTGTAATGCCAGGGCAGGGTGAAGATCTGCTCGTTGTAGAAGAAGCGGTCGGGCGCGCCTGGCGCCGACTGCGGCGCCAATGCGCCCACTTTCTCCCGTAGCTGGCCGATGAAGGCCGGGTCCGTGGTCTCCTCGTTATAGAACCAGCGGGTGGCCCGGATGTCGCTGTAGGGACCCACCGGAGCGGCGGAGATGCGGCCGCGGTAGGGCAAGGCCTCGCCCTCGCCGAGGACCGGCGGCACCGGCCCGACGGGCGAGCCCATGTACAGCACCTCTGGTCGCGGCCCCGTGACCGTCGGGTTCTGCAGGTTGCTGAAGTCCGGGGCCTCGTCGATGTCATCCAGGATGGTGTGCTCGTGGTTGAACGGCGGCAACAGCGTGAGGGAGCGGCGCAGCGAATGCTCCTGCAAGCGCACCGAGTGGGTCTCCAGGGTCACCGGCACCTTGGGCAGCGGCGCCCGCAGGCTCAGGTACTGGAAGCTGCGGCTGTCGCAAGCGTAGATCGCCGACACGTTGTACTCGTGGCCGTCCACGTAGAAGCGCTTGAGGAAGTAAGGCCCGCCGGGGCGGAGGTTGAACTGCTGCGGCGCCTGCTGCATGCTGGCGCAGGGCGCTCCCAGGGCGCGGCCTACGGTGACGATGGCGGTGTCGTCATCAGAGTCCACGTCCTGCACGTACACGAACCAGGCACCGGGAGGCAGGGTGCCCAGGTTGGTGGACCCGGCGCCCAGCACCAGCAGCGGACCCGTGTCACCGGCCAGGGCGGCCGCGCCGATGGCCACGGAGCGACGCTGGATGAGGCGCGGTACCAGGTCGCCGGTGTAGTACACCTCCAGCAACGCCGTGTTGCCGGTGACGGACTGGACCTGCACGTAATGGTCGAGGAATTGAATCCGGCCGCCGGGATGCAGCCGCATCGCGTCGGTGTGCAGCACCGCCAGCTCGTCGCAGGTCAGCGGCTGGCCATCGGGGTTCAAGGTGTCCAGGACGCCGTCGCCGTCGAAGTCAAGGCGCATGCCGCCCAGCTGCGACGGCAGGCCGGCCTCGTCGGTGACGTTGATCATGTCCAGCCGGCCGTCGAAATCGGCGTCCAGGCTGGTCAGACCCTGCCCCACCGCGGGGCCGGCGGGGTCGGCGGCCGCCTGCTCGATACCCACCGGAAAGACGATCCGGGTGGCTCCCACCCGCCCGCAGGTGGCCCGCGGCGCCGAGCGGCCCAGCTCGGCCGGCAGCGGATGGGCCACCGGCAGCGGGTCGTTCTCCATCAGCATGTAGGTGTATTCGGTCATGATGGCCGGATACCATTCGTCGATGGCCGACGGCGTGGGGTTGACGGGCGCCAGCGGCGCGCCGTAATCCAGATCGCTGTTGTCGGAGGTCAGGCGGCCATCGGCATTCAGATCCAGATCCAGGTGCATCGGCTCATACCAGTGGCGCAGCCAGACTTTTTCCGAGGCGTTGACGCCGCCGGCCCGGATGTTGGAGCCGGCACTCACCTCGTCGATACCCCTGAGCGCCGGCCAGTTCGCCCGCAGGGCGGCGTCGCCCAGGCGCTCAGAGATCCAGGCCGGATTCCAGGTGACCATGTCCATCTCCGGCGCTTCGCCCGAGAGGGGATCGAAGGGGCCGTCGCCGACGGTGTAGGGCGCCTCTTCCGGCACCAGGCCCGTCAGCGGATCGTTCTGGCTGTTGGAGCCCGGGCCGGCAGGCCGGTTGGCGTAGGGCGGGTCGTCCGGATGCCCCAGGGCGGGATAACCGTGCACCCGGAGGGTGCTGTAGTCCAGGGTGGCCTGCACCTGGCTCGCCGGGCTGGCCTTCGTCACCAGCAGCGTGCGGCCCGCCAGTAGCGCGGCCAGGAGGATGGCGCCGGACAGGGCCCATCGTAGACGGGGTCGGGTCGGCAAGTTCGAGGAGTCTCGACCGGTCGAGCTGCGCTGTGCGATCATGAATCCAACACCTTCCTTGACAGGAGGCACGGCTGGCCTTGATGGGTCATCGACGGGAAAAGATGACCCCGGGGAGCACGAGCCTCGTGCGGGCAAATCGGCGGACACAGGGGTTAGCAAAAGATTGCGTTAATCCTACCGTAACCCAGGCGGCTTGTCAACCCCATTTCGGGGTAATCACCATGAGAAGCGACAAGCCGCTTCAGCGCTCGTCGGTCACGACATCGCCGACGAACAGCCTCCGCCGTCGGTGCGGCGCACGTGCATCCTCACGCGCAAGGTTGCTGATCCCGGTCAGGCGGCCCGCTCGCGCCGACTTGACAGCCGGACGTGAACGGGCCGTTTCCTTAACGCCCCCGCTCGCCCCTGCTATGAAAATGCGCCGCGCTCCAGCCGCAGTTTCATGCTCTGGCGGGTGTGCATGCCGCACATGCGCCCCTACATACGTGAAGGCGCCCAGGGCAGGTAGCTGATCCAGCGGTCGACCAGGTAGTCCTTGCTGGTGAAGAAGACGTCGGCCTGGGCGCGGATGGCATCCTCCACCGCGGTCCAGGGCCGTCCCTCAAGCTCCCGCAGCATCGTCGCCTTGCGGGCGTAGTAGAGCGGCAGGAGGGACAGAGCCACCTTGTCCGGATCCCCTTCGCCGCGGTTGTAGACCACCGCGAAGTCCATCACCGTCTGCGCCCAGGCCTCGGCCGGGAATCCGGGCACGTCCTCCGCCACCATGGCATCCACCTGGGCGCGCAGGGTCTTGTCCAGGATGACATCCAGGTTGCGCCGGTAGCGCTTGACCCCCTTGCGGAAGCCATCCCACAGGGTCTGGCGGGTGGTGGGCACGGATTCCGGAGCCAGGTGCTCTACCGCCCCCCAGATCGGCACGGGCACCACCTGGCGGATCTCGGGCCAGACGCGGCGGTTGATGGACATCAGCCGGAAGGCCGTACCCACGATCTGCATGAACTTGGGCTCGAAGCCCACCGTGGGATCCTTGTAGTCATGCGTCTTGGTCCCCAAGGGTGCCTGGTAGAGCCGCCAACCGGCGTTGATGGCCAGGGTGGTCATCCAGATGTGGATGCCGAAGCGCGCCACATCCGTCTCCCAGACATCCTTGGACAAGAAAGACTTCCAGGCCAGGGGGCTGAGGCCGAACTCGCCGCCGAGGGGCTGCCGCAGGTCGCGGCCGTAGAGCGCGCGGGTCAGCGGATAGGCGATCATGTCGTTGATCGTCACCTCGTGCCGGTCGCGGGTGTAGAGCGGGCTGACGAAGTCGGCCTGATCCGCCATGACCGGCCCGATCAGGCGCTCGATCCAGTCCGGGGTGATGGAGCGGACATCGGCGTCGACGATGGCGCAGGCCTTGGCGTTCACCCGGTCGGCGATCTCCAGGACCGCACGGATGGCGCTGCCCTTGCCCGTGACGCCGGCATAGGGCGCGATCAGCGACGCGGTCTGGGACGGCAGCACGGTGGCCCGCGCGATGTCGATGGTGTCATCCGTCGACCCGCCGTCCGACACGACGATCATCGCCGAGCAGTCCGGGTAATGGCGCTGCACGCCGTTGGCCAGGGCCATCATGACGTTGCCGATGGTCCGGCTGTTCTTGTAGGTGGGCAGGCCGATCACAATGTCGACGTCGGCCCGGTTCTGCAGGCGCCTGAGGACGCTGCCGTCCAGCGCGCTATCGGAATAGGTCATCTTCCAGCCTCGATCTCACAGTGGGTGTCGGGTGAAGCAGTGGGTGTCGGGTGAAGGGGTTGACAGGAAAGGCTCACGGCACGGCAGCCGCATTGAGACGGGCCAGAGCCGCGCCGGACTCGCCACCATCGGCCAGCACCTGACTCGCGGCGGCCCAGGCGGCCCCCCAATGCTCGATGCCGCCCAGACCGCGGGCCTGCTCCAGCTGGCCTTGGACGAAGCTCAGGTAGTCAGGGGTGGGGGCCCGGTCCAGGGCATCGGTCACCCGAGCCGCCCAACGGTCGCGCTGCGCCGGCAACAGTCCGGCCGACAACAGGTCAGCGGTATGCTCCGGCGCGGTCAGCACCTGCAGCAGCTCGACTGCGGCCGCGGCGCGGGTCGGCTCACGGGCGGTCAGGGCTACGGCCCAGCCCCAGGCCAATGGTGCGGCCGGACCGTCGGGGCCGGGCAGGGCCGCCCAGCTCATGCCGGGATAATCCGCCTGATGGTCGATGACCGCCCCGCTGCTGACCACCGCTCCCGGCGGCTGCGCGGCGGCGAAGCTGTTCCACGCCGACCGCGGCGAACGGCCCTCCTGCGGCAGACCGATCCGGCCGGTGGCCAGGCCGGCCGCCAACAGGGCGAATCCGCTCCGCGCGGCGGCGGCGTCCACCACCGGCAGGGCCGCCACGTCGCCGCCGGCCGCGCCGTAGAGGGCCAGGAGCGGCGCCAGTTCCGGGGGCGTGGCCGCGCCGCCGAGGGGCATGACCATCGGGGCGCCGGACGGCAGGTCCTGCCAGCGCCCCGGCACCGGCACGTCGCGGCCGATGGCATGCAGCAGATCCACGGCCAAGGGCAGCGCCCACAAGGTCTTGCCATCGCCGGTCAGACGCATGGCAAAGGGGAAGGCATCGGCTGCCCTGCCTTCCAGCAGGGGATCGGCGATGGGCTGGATCAACCCTTCGTCGCGCAAACCGGCAAGCAGCTCCAGCGGCAGGATGCAAAGGTCCGGCAGCCGATCCGGCGCCACGTGGGCCGTCGATCGCAGGAAGGCCGCGATGCCCGCCTCCCCGTAGGCCGGCTTGGTGACGACGGCGATCTCCGCGGCCATGGTGGGCAGGGATCCGCCCCGGTCGGCGATGGTCCGCCTCAAGGAGGGAGCCTCCTCGTCCACCGCCTCCAAGGCTGAAACCGTCCAGACTGTCAGCGGACGGGCAGTGACGTCGCGTGCCGATACAGCGCTGCTGCCGGCCGTCGGGCGCGGCGCCTCGGAGGAGGGTAGCGCGGCCGAGCGGCAAGCCGTCAGGCTAAGCAGGATGAGGAGTCCGGAAACAAGGCTTCCGGTCGCATGCATGTAGGCCATAAAGGGTTCCACCAGGACGGTGGATTGTAGCCAAGATGGCCGCCGGGAAGCAAAACGGTATACATAACCCGAACCGACGACAGTCCCCCACAGCTTCAGGCGGCGGCGCGCGGCGGTCGGGCGAGCGGGGATGCGGCGCCGGGGGAACCCGCCGTGCGTTGGTTCAACGCGCGGCGGGTTCCCCCGGACAAGGCTCAGGGCTTGGCTGCGGCAGTCGGCGTCTTGGCCGCCCGCGTGGCCTCGGCGGTGGCGGTCTTCATCAAGGCCTCGGCGGTGGCGGTGGCCTTGGCGTCCGGCGTGGGCGTGGGCGTGTCCGCGATGGGCGTGCCCTGGGCGCGGAAGATCTCGATGTCCACGGTCTTGGCGAACTCCTCGTAGTCGAGGGCGCCCAGCACCACCTTGATCTGATCCTTGCCCGTGGGATCGGCCGGATCCTTGTGCTGGATGACGAAGGCCGGCGTGGCGTCCAGGCCCATGTCGGTGGCCTGGCGGTACATGGTGGCCACCACCGGGCGGTACTTCTGCGTGTTGACGCAGGCCTTGAAGGCTTCCTGGTCGGCCACGATCTTGCTGGCGATGCCCAGCACCGAGGCCACGGCCGCCTGCTCGTCCTTGACGTCCAGCTTGGACTGCGCTTCCCAGGCGTCGAAGAGCGCTTTGTGCATCTCCCAGTACTTGCCCTGGTCGGCGGCGCAATGCGAGGCCTCGGCGCTGACGATGGCGCCCCAGCCGTGCCCGGCCAAGGGGAAGTCCCAGTGCACGTAGCGCGCCTTGCCGGTCTTGACGTAGTTCTCGTCCACCTTGCCCGCCGTGTCCTGGTTGAAGTTGCGGCAGTAAGGGCAGATGTAGTCCGAGAACTCGTAGATGGTGACGAGCGCCTCGGGGTCGCCCTTCTCCGGCGGCTTGAAGTTGGACACCAAGGCCACAACGGTGGCGTCCGGGGTGGCCTGCGCTGTCCCCGCCGGCGCGGCGGCGGTGGCGTCGCCGGGCGCGGGCGCGGCTGCGGTGTCCGGCTGAGCGGCCGCCGCGGCCGCCGTGGGGGCGGTCGTGGGCTCCGATCCGGTGCCGGCGGGTGCGGCGTCGTCCGGCGTGCAGGCGGCGGTGGTCAGCGTCAGGGCCAGAATGGCCAAGAGGCGCCGGGAAGTGGCTGCGGGCATGGCGTGCTCCTCCTTGGAGGATGGATGGGGCGGAGTCGCGAGCGCCCGGGGAGCCGGTTTCGCGGCGCCAAAGGCGACGGGGGATTATAGACCAACCGGGCGCGATGACCGACCTTGTCGATGCTATACTTGCCCATCGCCCCGCCGCAGACCTTCCGCCGGCTGGCCCGCCGGGCCTTCCTCGCGTCTCAGGAGTGCTTCCCATGTCCGATCGCCAAGACCAGTCGTCCAAGAGCGGCGACACCATCGTCGTCCCCGGCTGGGTCATCTTCATTCCCGCGATCCTCTTGACCCTGGTGCTGGGGTACTTCGCCGGGCAGTTCCTCCAGAAGCGGATGGCAGCGACGACGGTCCCGACCGGCGACCCGAGCCAGCCGGTGGTCCCGGTGGCCACCCCTGCGGTGCAGGTCCTGGATCCGAGCGGCGCGCCAGGCGAGGTGTTGGCCTCGCCGGGAGGTGACACGGCACCGGACCTCTACCCGACCCTTCCCGCCGGCGCCGCCATCCCCGCCTCCAACCATTACCTGATCGGCCAGCCGGCGCCGGAGATCGTCATGGCCCGCCTGGACAACGGCGAGAAGCAGCCCCTGTCCGGCCTGCGCGGCAAGACGGTGATGCTCAACTTCTGGGCCACCTGGTGTCCGCCCTGCCGCTACGAGATGCCCTTCCTCATGAGCGTCTACGAGCGCTACAAGGAGCAGGGCCTGGAGATCCTGGCCATCGACGCCGGGGAGAAGGTGCCGCCGGACCAGGTCTTGGACCGCGTGACCAAGTATGTCGAAGGCATGCAGTTGCCCTTCCCGGTGCTTCTGGACGAAAACACCTACGAGGTGCAGCGGCTGTACGCGGTGACCGGCCTGCCGGCCACCTTCATCATCGACACCGAAGGCAAGGTGCTCAACCACCACGGCGGCATGTTCCCGGACGAGGCCAGCCTGGATGCCTTCGTCCAGCAGGCGCTCGGCGCGGCGGCGGCGCAGTAGGGGCGAAAGACCGCGATCACGCCGTCGGCAGGGCTGCAAAGCGCCAGCCGACGGCATCGTTCATAGCCAGCGCCGCCGCCGGAACAGCAGCAGCATACCGGTCACGATCAAGGCGAAGATCACCCAGGTCATGTAATAGCCCGTGTGCCACTTCAGCTCGGGCATGTGCTCGAAGTTCATGCCGTAGACCCCGGCCACGAAGGTCAGCGGCAGGAAGATGGTCGAGACCAGGGCCAGGGCCTTCATGATCTCGTTGGTGCGGTTGGCCATCGTGGTCAGGTAGGTGTCCAGGTTGTCGATGACCATCTCGCGCAGGGATTCGGAGAGGTCCTGCACCCGCACCACGTGGTCGTAGAGATCCCGGAAGTAGATGCGGTGCCGGTCGGTGATCTGCGACAGGTCGTCGCGGCTCAAGCGGTTCATCACCTCGCGCTGCGGCGCGATGATCCGCCGCAGATGCAGGATGCCGTGCTTGAGCCCTTGGATGCGCCGCAGCAGCTGCGGGGTCGGGTCCGAGATGGCCAGGTCGGACACCTCGTCCGCCTGCCGGTCGAGCTCCTCCAACACCGGCATGTAGGCCAAGAGCTGGGCGTCCAGGATCATGTAGGCCAGGTAATCAGGCCCGCGCTCTACATGGCGGTCGTCCACCGCCATGCGCTCCCACAGGTCCCTCACGGCCGTCACCGCCGCGCCGGCGGCCACCGTGACCACGTAGTTGGCACCCAGGAAGAGGTTGAACTCCGCCGTGTGCAACACGGCCTCCTCATCGACCGAGGGCGCGTTGACCGCATGGGTGATGATGAACAGGCAGTCGTCGAAGATGTCCACCTTCGGCGCCTGGTAGAGGTCGTTGATGCAATCGTTGACGGCCAGCGGATGAAAGCGGAAGCCCGTCTGGAGGATGCCGACCACCTCGGTGTCGTTGGCATCCTCCAGGCTGACCCAGAGCAGCCCCTCACCGCTCTGAGCGATGGCGCGGATCTCCTGCGGGTCCAGATCCTGGCGGCGTTCCCCCTGACCGGGGCAGTAGATGCTGCGGATCATGCGTTGTCCTCTGTTGCTGATAGGGATGGGCGCTGGATGGGGAAGATGCGCAACGGCTGTCGGACGCCCGGTCATCCACCGGCCGGCGGGCGGGCGCTCAGCGCCAGCACCCGCCGCGTGCCCGGTGCGACGCGGAAGCGTTCGTCCAGCCGCAGGCCCGGTACCCAGGCTACCTGATCGTCCGCGGTGACCAGGACGGGCCAGCCGTCGCGTTCGGGCTGCGGCACCTGCGCATCCACAAAGAGGTCCTGCAGGCGCTTGTGCTGCCCTCCCATGCCCAAGGGCTGCATGCGGTCGCCCGGCTGCCGGCCGCGCAGGACCGGGCTGGGGCCCAAGGCGTCCAGGTCCATGACCACCCGCCAGGGATCGCCCTGCCGCGCGCCCTCGCCCAGGCGCCGGTCCCGGGTCGCGGCCTCGAACAGCCAGCCCTGCCAATGGGTGACGCCGGCCAAGGCCAAGGGCAGAGCCGCCCCTTTCGCCGGCAAGGGCGGGAGCCCCGCCGGCCCCGTGCCGCCCGCCGCCAGGCTGAAGCCGCGGTCGCCCGCGGCCAGCTGCAAGCCGCCGGGCAAGGTCATCCGCCCCGCCTCGCCGCGCTCGATCAGCTCGCGCGCGCCCTCCACCGCCTCCCAGCCCAGTTCGCGCGCGCCGCCGAGGCCAGGCACCGCGAGGGCTTGGAAGGCGCGGCGCAGGAGCCGGCGCTGGATGGCCGGATGCTGCGCCAGCCAGTCTTCGCGCTGCACGCGCAAGGTCCCGTCCGAGTCGCGCCGCGCCACCCGCTTCCAGACCGCCTCCGCCGCCTGCTCCAGGAAGTCCCAGTCGCCGGCCAGCGCCTGCGCGGTGCGCGCCAGGGCCGGCACCACCTCCGGATTGATCTCCGCCAGGAGCGGCAGGACCTGCTGCCGGAGTCGGTTGCGCCGAAAGGCCGGATCCTGGTTGGTCGCGTCCTGCCGGGCCTGGATGCCCTGCTCCTGGAGGTGGGCCAGGATCGCTCGCCGCGGCAGCCCCAGGAAGGGCCGCACCACCGGGGGCGGCCAGGGGGCCGCGGCAAGCCGCGGCGGCGCCACGTCCACCTCGGCCAGCTCCGACGGGCCGAAGGGGAAGGGTCCCAGGGGCAGCATCCCGCGCAGCCCGGCCAGCCCGGCGCCGCGCAGCAGCTTCAGGAGCACGGTCTCGGCCTGGTCCTCCTGCTGGTGGGCCACGGCCACCCGCGTCGCGCCGACCCGGCCGGCCACCTCCGCCAGGAAGCCGTAGCGGGTCAGGCGGGCGGCGTCCTCCAGGCCGCGGCCCAGGCGCGCGGCCACGCGGCGCACATCGCGAGCGTCCACGGTGATCGGTAGCCGCCAGTCGGCCGCCAGCTGCTGGACCCAGGCGGCGTCCTCCACCGCCTCGGGGCGCAGCATGTGGTCCAGGTGGGCCACGTGCAGCCGAAAGCCCTGCCGCGGCGCGTAATCACGCAGGACGCTGAGCAGGGCCACCGAATCCGGTCCGCCGGACACGGCCACCACGACGGTACCGCCGGGCGGGAAGAGCCCCAGCGCCTGGTCGGCGCGGGCCAGGGCCTCGGTCAGGTTGGCATGGAGAGAAGCGCTCAAGGCTCTGGTCATCCTCCTCCCGGATCCTCAGGGGGCTGCGGGTTGCCGGGATCCGTCAACGGTTCGCACCGAGCTGCCGGAGCGGGGTGTTGACCCCACCGACGCCAGACCCTATCATTCTACGTTCGGCGGCGCGGCGCGCCAGTTATCTCGCCACGGTTCTTTTCCGATGTTCAATGCCCTTTCCGAGAAACTGCAGAGCCTCTTCGACGGCCTGGGACGCAAGGGCTCGCTGACGGAGGCCGATGTCGACCTGGCCATGCGGGAACTGCGCATGGCGCTGCTTGAGGCCGATGTCAACTATGAGGTGGTCAAGCGCCTCACCTCCCGCGTACGGCAAGAAGCCGTGGGCGCTGAGGTGCTGCGTTCGCTCAGCCCCGGCCAGCAGGTGGTCAAGATCGTCCACGAAGCGCTCATCGAGGTGCTGGGGCAGCCGGCGCCCCTGGACCTGGGCCGCGGCGACCCGCCGGTCATCCTCATGGCCGGCCTGCAGGGATCCGGCAAGACCACCACCACCGCCAAGCTGGCCCTCCTGCTGCGCAAGCGCGGCAAGAAGCCGCTCCTGGTAGCCTGCGACACGCGCCGCCCGGCGGCCATCGCCCAGCTGGAGACCTTGGGGCGCCAGTTGGACGTGCCGGTCTACAGCGAGGGGGAAGGCCCCCCGCCGCCGGACATCGCCGCCCGGGCGGTGGAACATGCCATCCGCCAGGCCTGCGACGTGGTCATCATCGACACCAGCGGCCGGTTGCAGATCGACAGCGCCCTGATGGCCGAAATCGCCGAGATCCACCGCCGGGTGAAGCCGGTCGAAACCCTCCTGGTGTTGGATGCCATGACCGGCCAGGAGGCCGTCAACGTCGCCCGGGCCTTCCATGAGACCCTCAGCCTCAGCGGCCTCATCCTCACCAAGGTGGACGGCGATGCCCGCGGCGGCGCCGCCCTGTCCATCCGCGAGGTGACGGGCATCCCCATCAAGTTCCTGGGCACCGGGGAGAAGACCGGCGCCCTGGAGGTCTTCGAACCCCGTCGCCTGGCCGACCAGATCCTGGGCATGGGCGACATCCTCAGCCTGATCGAGCGCGCCCAGGAGTCCATCGACGAGGACGAAGCGCGGACGATGGAGAAGCGCCTGAAGAAGGGCGAGCTCGATCTGCAGGATTTCCTGGGACAGCTGCAGCAGATCAAGCGTATGGGCCCGATCCAGGAGATCCTGGGCATGCTTCCGGGCTTCAACAAGCTGAGCCGCCAGATGCCCGCGCAAGTGGGCGACAAGGACCTGCGCCGCGTGGAGGCCATCATCCTGTCGATGACCCCCAAGGAGCGACGCCGACCCCAGATCCTCAACGGCAGCCGCAAGCGGCGCATCGCTTCCGGCAGCGGCACCAACGTCACCGAGGTCAACGACCTGCTGCGTCGTTTCCAGGAGATGCAGAAACTGGTCAAACAGCTGTCGCGGGGCAAGATGCCCAGCCTTCCCGGCGCCGGCGGCCTCTTCGGCGGCGGCAGCGGACCTTTCGGGCGCTAGCCCGGCCGAAACCGGCGCTCTCCCTACTCCCAGCAACCCCATCCCGTCTCGCAACCCGAGCAAGGAGCCTTCGAAAACATCATGGTCAAGATCCGTCTGCGCCGCGTCGGCGCCAAGAAGCAGCCCTCCTACCGCGTGATCGTGGCCGACAGCCGGGTGAAGCGCGACGGCCGCTTCCTCGAGATCATCGGTCATTACAACCCGCGCACCGATCCGCCGACGGTCGTCATCAAGGAAGACCGCGCCCTGTACTGGCTGAGCGTTGGCGCCCAGCCGACGGACGCCGTCGCCAGCTTCTTCGTCAAGATGAGCCTGCCGGACAAGCTCAAGCAGGTGCATGCCGGCGCCAAGATCGAGGATCTGGCGCCCAGCAGCAAGCCGGTCAAGGCCAAGGCCGTCAAGCCGGCCGAGCCGACCCCGGTCATCGTGGCCGCCGCGCCCAAGATCGTCGTCGTGGACGAGCCGGTCGCCGAGACCCCGGCCGTCGTCGAGGTCGCCGAGCCGGAGCCGGTCGCCGAGACCCCGGCCGTTGCCGAGGCCGCCGCGCCGGAACCGGTCGCCGAGACCCCGGCCGTCGCCGAGGCCGCCGCGCCGGAGCCGGTCGCTGAGACCCCGGCCGCCGTGGAGGCCGCCGCGACCGAGGGCGGCTCTGAGCTCGAGGTCCTGGGACTGTCGCCCCGCGTGCTGAAGGCCCTGGAGGCGGCGGAGGTCCATAGTCTGGACCAGCTGCGCGCGCTGCGCGACCAGGGCTACGACGCCGTTCTGGCCTTGCCGGGCATCGGCGAGAAGGCGGTCGATGAGATCCTGGCGCAGCTGACCGCCCATGAAGGGACAGGGGCTGATGGCAGCCGACGTTCCGGGCCTGGTCACCCATCGCCCAGACCCTGGCCGATCAGCCGGATGAGGTGGAGATCAGCGAGTACAGCCGCGGTCGACAGCGGATCGTGCACCTGAAGGTGGCCCCGGATGACATGGGTCGGATCATCGGGCGTGAAGGCCGGTGGCCAACGCGGTCCGCACCCTGCTGGCCATCGTCCCCGGCGAGGCCCGCTGGCGGCTGGAAGTGGCCAACGAGGAAGAGGTGACGAACACCGAGGGCGGTGAGGCGACGGATGACACCGCCGGCGAGGCTGACGCCACCGAGCAGGCTCCGGCCGACTGAAGCGCCGCGGGTCTCCTCCGGCCCGCCCGACACCCTCAACCACGCTCAAAGCACCGCGGGGGCGCACGACCGTGCGCCCCCGCGGGCATCGCAGGCAAACCATGGAAGAGATTCTCGAGCACCTCATCATCGGCCGCATCGGCAAGCCGCACGGCGTGCTGGGCGAGGTGTCGGTGGAGCTGATGACCGACTTTCCCGAGCGCTTCCAGGCCGGGGCGCGGGTCTTCATCGGTCCGGAGCAGGGCCCCGCACCGGCGCCGGTGACCATCGCCAGCGCCCGCCCGCATCAGGGCCGCATGCTGGTGCGCCTCGAGAACACGGCCGACCGCACGGCCGCCGAGCAGCTGCGGGGGCTGAGCATCTTCATCCCCATCGACGAGGCCGCCCCGCTGGACGAGGACAGCTACTACCCGCACGAGCTCATCGGCCTGGCGGCGCGCCTGGAGGATGGCCAGGAGCTGGGGGTGGTCGACGAGCTGATACGGGCGGGGGGCAACGACGTCCTGGTCATCCGCTCCGCGGAGCGCAAGGGGGATGTGCTGGTGCCTCTGGCCGGCCCCTTCATCCATGCGATCGACCTGGACGAGGGGGTGGTGACGGTGGTGGCGGTGGAGGGGCTGCTGGGCTGAGGCTCCACCGCGGCCTTGCATGGCACGAACGAATGTGCTAGACATCCTGCCGATGCTCGCGACCTTCCCCGCAACGCCCCCAGGAGCCCGGCCATGAGCGACGCCCCCTTGGTCGGCTACGTCGTGGGCGAGGTGCGTACCGACGCCTTCAGCTTCGTCACCAACCCGGAGCTGGCCCCACCGCGGCTGGAGTACGTCTGCGTGCGCGGCGTCCAGGAACCGGGCGGCGACGGTCCACGGCAGGTGGACCTGCTGGCCCAGGTCAGCAGCCTGGGCGTGTCCAGCCGGCTGCTGGAAGCCGGTCGCAGCTACGGCGAGGTGGAGGCCATCCTGCGGCGGCTGGGCAGCTCGCCACCGGTGATGATGGCCCAGGCCAAGGTGCTGGGCTACCTGGACGAACAGGGATCGGTGCGCCTGCCGCGCGGGGCGGCCATGCCCGGGGCCATGGTGGAACGCGCTCCGGACGAGCTCCTGGCGCGCTTCTTCGGGCGCGGGATCACGAACGGGCTGCAGCTGGGCCGGCTGATCAACCGCCCCCAGGTGGAGGTGGTGCTGGACCCCAACGGCCTGCGGCGGCATCTGGCGGTCATCGCCCAGACGGGGGCCGGCAAGAGCTACACGGTCGGCGTGCTGCTGGAGGAACTCCTGGCCCTGGGCGGCACGGTGTTGGTCTTTGACCCCAACAGCGACTACGTGCTGATGGGCCGGCAGCCGGACGGCCGGCCCACCCCCTTCGCCAACCGGGTGCAGGTGTACCGCACCCCCGGCGAGCAGCTGCGCCGCATCCCGGACGAGCGCATCGGGCGGGTGGAGGAGCTGACGGTGCGCTTCAGCGGCCTGGACGCCGACGAGGTCTGTGACGTGGCCGGCATCGGCAGCAAGGCCACGAACATCCGTTACGCGGTGCAGAAGGCCATCGACCGCCTGGGCAAGGTGGACTACTCGGTGGAGGCCCTGCTGGACGAGCTGCGCCTGGTGGCCGGCGACGGGGCCAACGACGAGGGATCGGGCGCGGCCTTCGATCCCATCGCCTGGGCCGACCGGAGCGCAGGGTCCGCCGATGCCGACCTGCCGGCCGGCGACGACCCCAACGACTGGTTCGACCGCGACGGGCGTCCGGCCGAAGCGGAGGCGCCCCGGGCCCGAGCCCGGTCGGGCGGACAGGCGGACGGCGGCCAGGGCGGCCGCGCCCCCAGCGACGACCAGGTGGCCGGCTCGCGCAAGGCCCTCAAGTACATGGAGTACATGGCCCGCCTGCGCATCTGGGGCTTCAAGGACCTGCCCATGGAGCGGCTGCTGCGCCCCATGACCCTGACCACCGTGGACCTGGCCGGCGTGGACCGCCGCATCGCCGACTTCGTGGTCACCAAGATCGTCAGCGACCTCTGGAAGCAGGCCACCCGCGACGGCTTGGACCGCCCGGTCTTCCTGGTACTGGAGGAGGCCCATAACTTCGTCCCCGCCGGCCCGGATGACGGCCGGGCGGGCTTCTGGCTGCGCCGCATCGCCGCTGAGGGCCGCAAGTTCGGCATCTTCCTGGTGCTGGTGACCCAGAGGCCCAACCGCGTCCACCAGGACACCCTCAGCCAATGCGGCAGCCAGATCATCATGCGCCTGACCAACCCCGAGGACCAGAGCGCCATCCGCCGCGCCTCGGAGAGCATGTCGGAAGGTCTGCTCGCCGACCTGCCGGGCCTCAACCAGGGCGAGGCGGTGGTGCTGGGCCCCTTGGTGCGGGTGCCGGTCATGGTCCGGGTGCGCGCGCGCCGCTCCGACGAGGGCGGCGCGGACATCGACCTGGCCAAGGCGCTGGAGGACGCCCGCTCCGAGGCCGGGGTGGACCAGTACCGCAGCGCGGGCGCCGCCGCCCGCGCCGCTCGCCCGCCCGAGCCGTGGCGCGAGGAGATCTGATGGGCCAGGCGCCGGACGGGGATCTGCTGGCCAGGCTGGCGCGGCTGGGCGTGCAGCTGGGCACGGGCGGGATCGCGCGGCCGGAGCGGAGCGGGGACGATGGGACGGATGCGACGCAAAGGACCTCCAGGTCCTTTCTGTCCCATGAACCCCAAGCCCCCCACCTAGCAGTCCTCCCCCTGGAGGAAGCCCTGCCCGGGGCTGACTGGCCGCACCTCAGCAGCCGCTGCTGGGTGACCGGCGCCCGACGGCCCCTGGATGACCGCCATGCCGACGAGTTGCTGGAGGCGGGACTGACGGCCAGCACCAGCAGCCTGGCCGCTCTGGCGGGCGACCCGGCGCTGGCGGGGATGGATCTGGAGCGCACGGCCTTCCTGGACACCGAGACGACGGGGTTGGCCGGCGGGGCGGGCACCTATGCCTTTCTGATCGGCATCGGGCGCCTGGAGGGCGGCTGCTTCCATGTGCGGCAGTTCTTCATGCGCCACCCCGGCGAGGAGCAGGCCCAGCTGGCGGCCGTCGCCGAATGGCTGGAGGGCTGCAGCGCGCTGGTGACCTTCAACGGGCGCAGCTTCGACATGCCGCTGTTGGCCAGCCGCTGCACGGTGCACCGCCGACGGCCCTTCCTGGACGGCGCCCCGCACCTGGACCTGCTGCCGGCGGCGCGCCGGGTGTGGCGCCGGCGCCTGGACAGCTGCAGCCTGACCAGCCTGGAGCGGGAGATCTTCAGCACCCACCGTCAGGACGACGTGCCGGGTTGGTTGATCCCTTACCGCTACTTCCGCTACCAGCAGGACGGCGACGCCCGCCCCTTGGTGGGCATCTTCCACCACAACCTGCTGGACATCCTGACGATGGTCAGCCTGACGGCCCGCCTGGCCCGCGCCTGGCAGGCGCCCGAGGACACCCTGGACCACGGCCTGGACTGGCTGAGCCTGGCGCGGCGCTACGAACTGTCGGGCGACCCGGCCCGCGCCATCGCCGCCTGCGAAGGTGCCTTGACCCGCGGGCTGACGCTTATCGAGGCCGACGAGGCCCGGCAGCAACTCGCCCTGATCGCCCGCCGCGCCGGTGACTGGCAGCGGGCGACGGGCATCTGGCGCGAGCTGGCGGCCGAGCCCCAGCCGCGGCGGCTCTACCCCTTCGAGGAGCTGGCCAAGTACTGGGAGCACCGCGCCTCCCCACCGGACCTTTCGCGCGCCCTGGCCATCAGCGAGGAAGCGCGCGCGCATGTGGCCGCCGGCGCCCTGCGCCCGCGGCGCGGCGTCCGCCTGGGGCTGGCCGAACTGGACCACCGCATCGCCCGGCTGCGGCGGCGGTTGGGGGCGAGCGGGACATAGGCTCCGCTAGAATTCGGCCCACTGTAGCATCGCACCGCCACCGCAGGGACCTCGCCCCATGACCCAACCCACGCCCCGCCAGTCCCTGTACGACGCCCTCCTCGTGGTCTCCTTCGGCGGCCCGGAAGGCCCCGACGAGGTCATGCCCTTCCTGGAGAACGTCCTGCGCGGCCGGCCGGTGCCGCGCGAGCGGATGCTGGAGGTGGCGGAGCATTACCAGCATTTCGGCGGGGTCAGCCCGATCAACGACCAGAACAGGGCCCTCATCGGCGCCCTGGAGGAGGAGCTGGCCGGCGCCGGCATCCACCTTCCGGTGTACTGGGGCAACCGCAACTGGGCGCCCTTCCTCGAGGACACGCTGCGGCAGATGCGCGCCGACGGTGTGCGCCGTGCCCTGGCCTTCATGACCTCGGCCTACAGCTCCTACTCGGGTTGCCGGCAGTACCGCGAAGACATCGAACGGGCCCGGGCAGCCATCGGCGAAGGGGCGCCGGAGGTGGACAAGCTGCGGGTCTTCTACAACCATCCGGGCTTCGTAGGCCCTAACGCCCGGCTGCTGGGCGAGGCCCTGGCGTGCATCCCCGCCGAGCGGCGGGACGCGACGGCCATCGCCTTCACCGCCCACAGCCTGCCGGCGGCGATGGCCGCGGGCTCGGCCTACCAGATGCAGTTGGCGGATACCTGCCAACTGGTGGCGGACCTCGCGGGCATCCCGGCCGAGCGCTGGCGACTGGTCTACCAGAGCCGCAGCGGCGGCCCGGGCCAGCCCTGGCTGGAGCCGGACATCCTTGATCACCTGCGTGCGCTGGCCGCGGCGGGTATGCGGGATGTGGTGGTGGCCCCGGTGGGCTTCATCTCCGACCACATGGAGGTGCTCTACGACCTGGACACGGAGGCGCTGGAACTGGCCTCGGAGTTGGGACTGAACCTGGTCCGCGCCGGCACGGTGGGCACGGACCCGGTCTTCATCACCATGATCCGCGAGTTGATCGAGGAGCGGCTGTGGGGCGAGGCGGATCCGCCTCGCCGGGCCTTGGGTGAACGCGGGCCGAGCCACGATGTGTGCCCCGTTGACTGCTGCCGCTACGAGCTGCGGCGGCCCGGGAATGCGGCGGCGAGGGTAGCTTGATTGGGGAGATCCGTTGTATGGGGGTCTAGACGGGTGTAACTCTCGCGGGTCCCTAGTGACGGAGCAGCTCGATCCTGCTCTTACATTTCCCTAGACCTGCCAAGCGACTGCGACACCACCGAGGCCACGGTTGATGCCGCCCACAACATTGGCGCGTCGCGACGAACTGACCTCGACGCGTGGTGCAGCGAGCTGAGGCGCCGAAAGGAACAAGACAGTGCACTCCAGGCTATCGCACGCGTCATTGCCTATTGTCATGATGGTCGCCATCGTTGCCAATACAGAAAGCACTGCCGCTATCGGCGCCCGCGGCGACGAGCAGGTTCGGCGGACAGTCGAAAGTGTCGTTGCCTACGGACCAATCATGGCTACGACAATCGGCCGCCATCTGCCAGGCTTGACCTTGACCGGACAGCCGTCCAGCGCCGCGACGCTGGCAGCGCGGCTCAATGGCACACCAACGGCGGTTACCCGGCCAACCCCACCCGTTCCGATCCCCACACTACTCATCGATCTCAACTTCTGCCCAGGGTTGGGTAATCGCATTCCCACATCCGCATTTGCCGATGCCACTGCAGGTTTCGAGAAGATCGCCGGCTACGGACTGGCCTGCAATCCGAACCTCCCGCCCGGCCCGGACAACCCCTTCGCCTTGTGCTCGGCCTGCGGAATCCGAACCTCCCCTACCACCCTTTGTTCAACAGCCTCGCATGGCAATGCGGCTGTCGTTGACCTGCCGACACGGGCGTACCTGGCTGCACAGAGCCTTACTCTGACGGATACCGCCGCGCGCCTCGCCGCGTCCAGCCGTTGGGAGTACGATGACCTGCCCTATTGGGGCGGCGAGGTCGATTGCTCCATCAATTCGTGGACGCTCGCGAATGGCCCCTGGCTCGGCGCCGATGTCGAGGGGCTCGCCGCGTGGTTCGTCGAACACCGGATGGCCGACGGCGGCTGGAACTGCGAATGGGTCGAGGGATCGACCCGCTCGTCGTTCCACTCGACTCTGAACGCGCTGCGGGGCCTGCTGGCCCATGAGGCCGCCACCGGCGGCAGCGACGAGACGCGTGTGGTTCGAGGTGGACGTGCCCGCGGGGCCGCCGTCGAAGTGGCTCACCTGGTACGGCACGCGGGTCCTGTCGTGGTGGGATGCGGCGCAGGCCGGGGGCTAGGCCGAGCGGGACGGTCGCTGCGAGCGAAGGGACCTGTGCCAACCGTGACCGTCAGCCAGGCCCGGGCCAGCCTGTTGCCTTGAAAAGCAGTCGGCGCTGCTCCTTGCTTCCCGATCAGCCGAGCGTATAATCCCGATCAGCCGCTCCCCTGATCCCGATTGGCCGCTCTCACGTGTCCCGGACATCGACCCACCCAGCGCCTCTCTACCACCGCCACCTGCAGCCCCGTATCGCCGAGGCCCTGGCCGATACACCCGTGGTGCTGCTGAGTGGGCCGCGGCAGGCTGGCAAGACCACCCTCGTGCGGCAATTCGTGGGGCAGGCGCGGCGCTACCTGACCCTGGACGATGCTGCTACCCTGCTTTCCGCCAGGCAGGATCCCACCGGGCTCGTGCGCAGCCTGGACACCGTGGTGATCGACGAAGTGCAGCGGGCGCCGGAGTTGCTCTTGGCCATCAAGCAGGCGGTGGACGAGGATCGCCGGCCTGGGCGCTTTCTGCTCACCAGGTCCGCCAACCTCATGACCCTGCCCAAGGTGGCCGATTCCCTCGCCGGCCGTATGGAGACCCTGGCCCTCCTGCCCCTGGCCGCTTGCGAGATCCACGGCGGAAACTGCCGCTGGCTGGAGGCCCTCTTCGCCGGCGAGCCCCCGCGCGTCCAGCCGCTGGCCGGGCGTGCCCATTTGGGTCCGGCGCTTGTGCGCCAGGTGCTGTGCGGCGGTTACCCCGAGGCCTTGTCGCGTGACAGCGCGCGCCGCCGCGCTGCCTGGGCCCGGCAGTACGTGGACGCCCTCATCCAACGCGACGTGCGCGAGATGGCCAGCGTGGAGAAACTCGATACGCTGCCGCGCCTGCTCAGGGCCCTGGCACAGATGGCCGGGCAGATCTGCAACCTGGCGCAGCTCGCCGGGCAGGTGGGCCTGGACGCCAAGACCGCCGGCAAGTACGTCGCGCTGTTCGAGCAGCTCTTCCTGCTGCGTCGCGTGGCACCCTGGTCGACCAACCGCCTGGCCCGCATCGTCAAGAGCCCCAAAGTCCAGTTCCTGGATGCCGGACTGCTCGCCAGTCTCATCGGCTTGACGGAGGAGAAGGTGGCCCAGGACCGCGGCCCTTTTGGCCCCGTGCTGGAAAGCTACGTCTACGGCGAGATCCTCAAGCAGGCCAGTTGGAGCGAGGGCGACTACAGCGTGTTCATGTACCGCGACAAGGACCAGGTGGAGGTGGACTTCGTCATTGAGGACCGGACCGGCGGCGTGCTGGGTGTGGAAGTGAAGGCCGCCGCCACCGTCCGCCTGGCCGACTTCAGTGGCCTGAAGAAGCTGGCAAGCCTTGCCGGCCAGGACTTCCGCGGCGGAGTCGTCCTGTATGACGGCACCGAGACCCTGCCCATCGGCCCCAAGCTTTGGGCCCTTCCGCTGTCTTCCTTGTGGCTCAGCTGAGATCGACCATCGGCAGAGAGCGGGATCGGCCCGGTCAGACAGCTATTGCGGCAGGCCCGAGTCCAGTTCGTAGACCAGCCAGCCGCCCGAGTCGGCAGCGACGAAGACACGCCCCCCTTCGACCGCACGCACATCGACCACGCTGGTGCCCCGCTGGTAGTCGATCTGGTGTGGTATGCGAGGTTCGGAGACATCGAAGACGCCGAGTCCATCAGAGTCACCCTCGAAGGCATAGGCCCCGTGAACATCCAGGGCCAGGCCTCCCCCCGTCGTTCTGGCTCCGCCCAATCGTTCAGGCCGACTCGGATTTCCGATGTCGTATACTTGCAGGGCATCCCAGCATCTCGGACAGACCACGAAGGCTATTCCTCGGCGGACCAGCACCTTCGATGAGCCGCCGTCCAAGGCATCGACACCCTTCAGAGTCGCCACCAAGCGATTCGCGTTCGTGTCGCTGATATCCACGATACGGACACCTTGGTTCGAGTCGGCTGCGAACAGCCAGTTCCCGGCGACATCGACAGACACGACGTCACCCCCATCGGACCATCCCGCGAAGCGCACAGGCTGGCTCGGGTCCGTAACGTCAACCATCGCGATGCCGCCCGAACCGAGCGCGAGATATGCGGTCCGACCTTGCACGACCACCGCGCGCGCCTCGCCCGTCATCTTCAGCGTCGCCATCAGCCGAGGTCGATCGCGATCGCGGATGTCGACGACCAAGAGCCCCGCCTCGCCTGCGGCCACCAGCAATGCGCCATCCATCTCCGCGAGGTCATATGTCGACACCCCCAGGGCGACGGCTCCCGTAACTTCGGATCCCGGCGGCGCCTCGGTGTCCATGACCCGCAACGTGCCCGCCCGATCGACGACATAGGCACGGCCGGCAGCGAATCCGACCGTGACCATCGGTCCGGCCACGCGGTGGGACCCCGTCCGGCGCGGCCGATCCCCCTGGCTCACATCGATGAGTTCCATGCCGCCCTCGGGGTCGATGACGACGGCGAGCTTTCCCTCAATGGCGACCTTGCCGGCGTTTCGCGCTTCGACCCTCCCGCTTTCGCGCGGGTTCTGGGGATCGCTGATGTCGATCACGCGAAGGCTGCCCGTGGCATCGGCGACATAAGCTCTCCCGCCGGAAATCGCGATGTCGCTGACCTTTCCGCCCAGGGCCAGATGCCCAAGTTCGCGCAAGGCGGCGTCCTCGACGGCGAAGATCCACAGGCCGGACCGCTCGGCATCACCGCCAACCATGTAGAGGCGATCGCCGTTCAGGTCCACGGCCATAGGGACAACGGAAAGCGCTACAGAGGCGACCGGGCGCGGCGCAAACGGGTTGGCCACGTCCACCATCACCAGGCTGCGCCCGGCCAGCACCGCCAGGTTGCGCTCTACGTCGACATCCTGGAAAAGGCTCGGCGGAAAGGTCTCGTAGCTCCCCATCAACCGTGGGTTCTTGGGATCAATGAGGCTGATCGTAAACAATCCCAAGCCAATGGCCACGCCATAGGCAACGTTGCCGACCACCCTGATTCCTGAGGCGACCGCCAGGTCGGGCAACGCCGCCTTTCCGATCACCACAGGGGACGCCCGATCGCTGGCGTCGACCACCACGATACCGGCGTTACCCACAGCGGCAACCACCCTGTCCCCGGCCAGATCCAACCCGTGCACCATATCTCCCAGGTCCGCGCTAGAGCCGATCACTCTCGGCGCATCCGGAACCGTGACATCTAGGATGAGGATGCGTGGACCCCAACCCACATAGGCATAGCCCGCGTCGATCGCGACCGCGGTCAGGGCGCCTCCATACTGGTTCACCTTGCGCAACACCGGATCCGGCGGCCAGCTGCGGCTGAGAAGCGGTAGCCAGAGGTGGGACGCGACGTGGATTGCCGGGGGGGTCGAAGGCGAAGGTAGACCGGCTTGGCTTGGGGATGGCTCGGGAGTGCCCGGCATTGTGGCTGGCCGGTAGCGCATCACGGCAACACCGCCGTAACGGATGGCGGCGATGACATGATCACGGTGCAGGCAGATACCCGAGGTAAATCCAGGCAATCGCATGCCGCCTCGGTCATGCGGCCGCGATCCCCTGCCTTATGTCGAACAGCCGCAGCCCCATGATATCGTCGGGAACCCAGGCTACTGATCCAGCGGCGACGGCATCGTGTGCCCCTCCAGGAGTGTCGGCCCAGCCCAATTCTATCGGCTTGGATGCATCGGCCACCCAAACCGCGCCAATGCCGGCGTTCATGTCCGTAATCCAAGCGAGTTCCGCTTGGACATCTACGCCCACCACGGTTGATCCCACCTCTAGCCGACCGAGCTTGCGCGGCTTCGATGGATCCACGACATCGATGATCTGTAGGCCGTTCTGGTCAGCGACGTAGGCGCGGCTGCCAGCAACGGCAACATCCCAGGCGGAGCCTGGGGTATCAAGGGTCGCTAGACGACGCGGCTTCGATGGTATTCCGATGTCGATGATGGTCAGGCCGGCATCCCCATCGGCAACGTAGGCTGTTCGACCTTCGACCCAAAGCGCCCGCGCCTCGCCTTCTGTGGCCACTCGAGAAATCTCCACAGGGTGCTTCGGATCGCCTACGTCGATCAATTGCAGGCCCGCCATGCCCGCGACCACGACGGCCACCGTACCCTTCAGACGCACGCCCTGTGTTTCCTCCAGACCTCCCAGGGCCGCAATCGGGCGAGGGTCGTCGGGCTGCGAGACATCCACCGTCCAGATGCCCTCGTTTCCGGCGGCCACCACGGCCAGATCGCCCGCGGAATCGACCGCCCGAGCATCGGCGATCGTGCGGAACCAACCGACCTGCCTGGGCCCAACGGAATCCGCAAGGTCTACCAAATGCAATCCGGTGTCGTACCCAACCACAGCGACCACAGCACCACTCGCGGCGATTTGGTAAGCTCGGCCACTGACTGCACATCTGCCGACTTCGACCGGATGCGCAGGGTCTGTGAGACTGAGCATCAGCAATCGATCCGCTGACTCGCCGAAGCCTCTAGCTGTCACCAAGCCCCGATTGTCAGCGATCGCGATGCCCTGCAGTTCCGTACTTTCAAGGAATCGGGCTACTTCGCGCACCTGTAGGTCGTTGATGTCATAGACGATCAAACCGGGACGACCCACTGTCAGCAGGAATCCTGATTCCATCACCGCGAAGCCCTTCACGAACTGGCCCGATGTAACCGTCACTGGATCCAGCCGAAGCGCGGGATCGGAAACGTCTATGAACGCCAAGGAAGATCCGCCGAGAAACAGGCGGTCGCTGGCGAGGGCCAGTTGCCAGAACCACCCCTCCGTCCCCCCCTGGACCTTCGCCTCCAGGAGGAATAGCCGCGCCCCGTCCACCACCACCGCTACGGCACCACCGGACTCGAAGTCCTGGGTCGGCGATGGAACGACGGCAACTTCAACGAGATGTTCAGGATCGACACGATCGAGTACCCTCAACCCGTCACCGCCTACCGCCACATAGACGCGGGTTCCCTGAATTGCGATATCCCTCACTTCATGTCGCCAGATCGCCGATCGCCCCACGACACGCGGCCGCTCCATGTCGCTGATGTCAAGCACCAGCACGCGCGGCCCCACCCCTACGTAGGCGTAAGGCGGCGCCAGGCCACCGCGCCACCGCCACCGAATTGGCCGAGGACTTCGATGTCGGGGCTCTCAACTGGCTCACCCGCATCGACTGTGTCGGCCCAAGCGTCTAACCCGATACGCTTTTGTCTGTCAATCGTCCACAGCGAGGGTATGACGAACAGTAAGAGCATGCTCACCATGAACACGGCTACCCGCGGCGTCAACTTGAGGGACGGATTGGCCCTTGGCCACACCGAACGGCCTTGCCATCGATGGTCATCCATGGTCCTTACCTCTCGTTCATCCCGCCCTGGCTTCGCCACGGTGAAGTTACCCTGAGTTGCCACCGCTTTGGTGGACATGTGGGAAGTGGTGGATCAGGCGGCTCGGGTCAGCTCATGACAGCGTTCAAAGCTGACCGGTGCGGGGCAACCGATCGCCGAGGGGCGACGGCGGGGATTGTACCAGCCTTCGACTACATCGAAGGCTGCGAGGCGGGCGTCCGTACGACATGGCCAAGAGGATCAGCCAGCGGAACATGGGCGGGGAGATTATCAGGATCGGGGAGAGCCCCCTCGATGGCATAATGGATACCAAGCAAGATCTAGCGTCCGCGCCGCGAGCGGAGAAGGCTGCCAGATGGGCGCTTCGGCGGCGGCTGACGGACGGGCTGCGGATGGGCAAGTTCACCAAGGAAGACATGGCATGAGCAATCCAATCACGGTTGACCCCTCCCTGGCCGACTGGCTGCTCGACGCCGACCCCGCACTGCGCTGGCAGGTCGAGCGAGACCTGCTCGGCGCTCCGGAGGCGGACTGGGCTGCGACCCGCGCGCGCGTTGCCACGGAGGGCTTCGGCGCACGGCTGCTGGCCTTGCAGGACCCGGACGGGCAATGGGCCGGCGGCGCCTTCTTCCCCAGCGGCTTCGACTTCCAGGGGCCGGAGGCGGCGGAGGGCGCGGGCCAGCCCCTGACGGCGACGACTCACTTCGCTGAACGCGCTCCGCGAATGGGGTGTCGACGCGTCCCCTGCTGACGGATACCGCCGCGCGCCTCGCCGCGTCCAGCCGCTGGGAGTACGACAACCTGCCCTACTGGGGCGGCGAGGTCGACTGCTGCATCAATTCGTGGACGCTCGCGAACGGCCTCTGGCTCGGCGCCGATGTCGAGGGGCTCGCCACCTGGTTCGTGGAACACCGGATGGCCGACGGCGGCTGGAACTGCGAATGGGTCGAGGGGTCGACCCGGTCGTCGTTCCATTCGACGCTGAACGCGCTGAGGGGCCTGCTGGCCCATGAGGCCGCCACCGGTGGCACCGACGACACCCGCTCCGCACGCCGCGCCGGCGAGGCCTACCTGCTCGAGCGGGGGCTCATGCGTCGCCTGTCGACCGGCGAGCTGGTCGCGCCCTGGGTGACACGCTTCGCCTACCCCTTCCGCTGGTTCTACAACGTGCTCAACGCCGCCGACTACTTCCGCGCCGCGTCCCTCCTCGACGGAACGCCGCCCGACCCGCGGATGGCCGACGCGATCGAGGCGATCCGCGCAGAACGGCAGCCGGACGGCAGCTGGCTCCAGGCACGACGGCATCCGGGCCGCGTGTGGTTCGAGGTCGACGTGCCCGCGGGGCAGCCATCGAAGTGGCTCACCATGTACGGCACGCGGGTTCTGGCGTGGTGGGATGCGGCGCAGGCTGGCAAGAAGGGCCCATGACCCCGATCCTCCACTGCACGACGCGCGCCGCCTGGGATGCCGCTGTCTCGCAGGGGGCATACAGCGCCGCCTCGCTGGCGCAGGAAGGCTTCATCCACCTATCCACCCCGGCGCAGATCCTGGCGGTCGCCGATGCCCGCTTCCGCGGCCAGGGCGGACTGGTCCTGCTCTGCGTGGACGCCGAGCGACTGATTCCGGAACTGCGCTACGAGAACCTTGAGGGGGGGACGCTGCTGTTCCCGCATGTCTACGGGCCGATCAACCTGGACGCGGTGCGGCAGGTGGTGGCGTTTCCGCCCGAAGCGGACGGCAGCTTCCGGCTGCCGTCGGGGTTGGGGAAGTGGGGGCATTCTGAACCCCAGAATGAGGAAGGTCAATGAACGCAAACAGGTACGCATCGCACCGCTTCTTGGGCTCTGACCTCGCCGCTGTCGCCGGGCACATCATCCAGCCCGAGGAGTACGAAGAACTGCCCGAACTGACCGAGGACATGCTCGCTCGCGGCACCGTGAACAGGGTGTGGCCAGATACCGTCCGGACGGACCCTGGGCACAGCGCGTCGGCGACCGAGGACGCAACGGTCAAAGCTGGCCACCCCCTGGGTGTGGCCAAAATGCGTCCGACAGCCATCTTGCCGTCCGACGCAATGTAGGGGCGAAGCATTCGCAGAACCATTCTCGGAAACACAACGCCCGCACAGCGGATGCTTCGCCCTGGCCCCAGCACTAGATTTCGGATGCACCACCCCCGAAGCCAGCGCGCCGTGAGCGCCAGGGCGAAGCATTCGCCGACGACTGGGGTGGGGATCCGGGGTTCCTGGCGGCAAATGCTTCGCCCCTACATTTCCCACATTGCGTCAGACAGCAAGCCGGCCGTCGGACGATTATTAGCCACACCCCCACCTCCTTGCCTACAACATGGTCTTTTCCTGCGGTTCATCGGGCCACCTCTTTCGCGGTGCTGATCTGGGAGGGATGCCGCCGGGCGGCGGCTTGTGCATGCAGCGCTTAAGAGTCCAATCGGGGCCACGAAGCGGACATCGGACTCAAAACTGGCCACAGCGAGGACTGAGACGGGGCAGCGGGGCGCGATTTGCGCCGCGGGCGCGGGGCGCCGGTGACGGACGGCGGCGGGGCGCGAAGCTGTAGGCGACATCGGTGGCTCGCTACGGCTACGACGCCCTGCGCTTACGCCTAGGAAGGGCGGTGCTCACGCCTAGGAAGGGCGGCGTTCACGCCTAGGAAGGGCGGTGCTCACGCCTAGGAAGGGCGGCGTTCACGCCTAGGAAGGGCGGCGTTTACGCCTAGGAAGGACGGCGCTCAAGGACCCACCCTCGGCGCCACGGGCGATGGGGCGGGAGCGGCGAGAGCGGCGGCGGGAGCGGCGACGGGCGGCTGGAGGTTGACCTCTTTCATTAAGGGGGTCACGGGTGAACATTGCCCGGGGAGGCCGTTGGGGCTAACCTTGCGCCTTGGGTGTTTCGGGTACGATCTACCGCCGGGTGATGGCCGTGCTCGAGTCCGCGTGCGCCGGGGAGGATCGGCGCAATGTCAGGAGTCTGGGATGGATGGTGACGGGAATACTCCTGGAGCCGGACGCAAGGCTACCGCGTATCGCCCTGGCGATGCCGCCGACGGCAACCTTGGCCAGCCGACAGCGGCAGTTGATCCGGATGCTGGACGGTCCGCTGGATGTGCAGGCTTGCTATCGACGGCTGCTGCGGCGCGTGCTGGAGGGTTGGTACGTCAAGCGGGTGACGTTGCTGCTGGACACGACGTCGATCAGCGGACGGGTGTACTTTGTGCGGTTGGCGCTGGCGCATGGGGACCACGCGTTACCCCTGGCCTGGCGATCCTACGTCGGGCGCAGTGCGACTGTGGGGTTCGAGACCTATCGCGAGCTGTTGGAGGAGGCGGAGTCGCTGTTGCCGCCCCGCCTGCAATGGATGCTGCTGGCAGATCGCGGGTTCCAGCACCTGGTACTCCTGGCCCGGTGCCATCAGCATGGTTGGCTGTATCTCAGCAGGGAGCAAGGGGCTTGCGCAGCGCGATCTGGCCGGGACGAACGCCACGCATCGGGTTGCCTGCTGCCCGACGAACTGATGCAAGAGCAGCTCGACGAACGGCGTCGGCTGAGAGCCTTCTGCCGGGGCCGGGGTCTGGGTCCAGGCGAATGTTGGATACCGCCGGGCTCTTTCGAGGAGCGCAACGCGACGTGGTGGCTGCCTGGGAACATCACGTGGTACCCGCCACGGATGCCGATCGACGATCCGCCGTCGATCTGGTCCGCAGGTGGGTGATGGATGGATGGAAGATGTGTCTACCTGTGAGGCAGTCAGGGAATGATCCTTGGTTGTGGGCTCTGGGTGAGTTTTCCGCCGAATGTCCCGAAATGCTCTCGAGCGGGTGATATATTGCTATGTGGAGGTTGAAACCCTGACATCGAGGCAGTTGATGTTGTCATAATCACCTCCATCCACCCAAGAAACACGGAGAAGAAACATGTCTCGCAGGAAAGTTGCCATTGCTGTAGTTGGGATTGTGAGTGCTATTGTAATCCTCGTAAATAGCCAATCTAGTTTTTCGCAAGGTCTGACAATTCCGGACGATTGCGACAACAATCTTTCAAGTGGGCAGATTGCGACACTCGTAACGATGTTCGCCTCTACGCCGGATGGGACGCCCAGTTACATTACATGTACCGACATGATGACCGATGCGGTGCTCATGGAATTTACTGAAGAATATGCAGATTTCATGAGCGACCCACTCAATGAACCAGAGGACATAAATGATGTAAATGCAGAAGACTTGCACCCGCTTGAGTCAATGGCTCCTAGTGGTATTAGGATTGGCTCTTTGCTTGGTAAACTCTCCGTTGGACTTATGAGCCCATTGGCTCACACGGGCCACACTGAGTCACAGCATATTGAGAGAGGGGATGATGGCTGTCCATCGGGCTTTGATTGCTCTGACGAACCATCGTGTTTCTCAAATCAGTATAATTGCGATGATGATGATGATTGGGATACAATATGTAAATTTTCGTTTGCCAATACAGTTGAGGACCCTGATTCTGCCAGAGTTTGAGCGGAGGGGTCTGCAATTCTAAATGCGCGCCTGCGTTACTATCAAGATCGAGATGGTGGTTTGAACGGATTTGGTCCTCATTCCAAAAAGAGATACTATATCTGCTTCGGGAGCGAAAGTATCTCTCGTAGCCAAAACCACCTCCACCTCAGACATGAACCATGATCGGACTCCATGTAATCGGCCCATTTCACAAGTTCACCCACCCCACAACCAGCGGCTCCTGCCGCTGGTGTGGGGTGGGTGGTTTGTCCGCGAAGCTGTATGGAAAACATCAACCTCAGAATCGGGCATTCTGAACCGTGTCAAAACTCACCAGACCGACCTACGCTTGTCCAACTCCCTCACGATAGACAGTCCCGCCCCCCTCCATTCTAATGATCTGACTGCAGCCGAGCAAGGAGATTATTCAAGATGAACGCTCTAATGAGTGTCGTCAGGATTGCATGTCTACTGTCTATTCCGATGGCCCTGGGGGTTCCCGGTGTGGCGCAGGCCCAGCAGCCACTTGCCCACTGTGCTAGAGGCGATACCGAGACTGATGGCCGACCAAACTTCTGTAACTTTGTGTGGGTGGGGGGGACCACCCATGGCGGCAGGACCTTTGTTGGAAACAACCACTGGTGGTATAAGCTGTACTGGTCAGCCGACTTTCCTAACAACATGAATACCCTTCGGAGCGATGGCAAAGCAAGAATGGAAATCGCGGTGTACAAGCCCCCGAGCAAAAAATGTGACAAATGGAACCTCCGGGGAGTGCGGGATATTACTATGCCAAATACCGTAAACTTCGAAAAGCCTCCAAAGAATGGTTGCGGCAATAGTAATATCAAAGAAGAATGGAAGCTTGAGATTACGAACACGAAGAATTTTGTTGCGAATCAATCAGGCGCCGTGTCCGTGGATATTGACTCGGTCGGGTCGTTCGGGGCAGGATTGGCGATGCCGAGAATGAGAATGGCCTCGAAGTTAATCTCTCTTGGGTCAAAGTCAAACGGCATTTGCCCGATTCAGATATATGGCTCGGTAAGCTGACCTCCTACTGCGATCAAGGCGGAGGCAAGTGGGTTCCAAAGCAGAGTCATCCAAATGCAGGGATTCTCCAGCTAGCAATTCCTGCATGCCCTTAGGGTAGTTACAGGGTCATCCCCTGTTGACAAGCAACAGTCGCCGGCTCACCCGTCCAGCTATCTGCGATAGTCAAGGGAGAATACGAAGTGTCAAATCGAACACAGAGAGTAATCGGGGTATCGGGAATCGCTCTGACTGCGGTCTTGGTGACGTGGATTCTTAGTGTCATCGACGTGTCTGTCCCGACTCCTGTTAACGCAAGCGGCACGGCCTACCAGTTTGAGACACATGTGGGTAGTGATAGCGTGTTCTACATTAACATTGATCTTCTCGATAGCGCGCATCTGCCTAGTGGCGAGGAAGACTACACGGCTTACAAGTCGGAAAACGATTCACGGATTGATGGGAGGATCGCGAATCCCACAACCGCCCCTACAATCGTTGGGCATGACATTGCAGTTACCTTTAAGCGACCGCTGTCAGGCTCTGCGGCTCAGAACCTAATTAGTAGCGCAAATGTTCTTGTCGAAAACTATAATGAAACGGCCTCTCACTCAAAGAGCCTAAGCGGTCGTAGCTATTCCATAAACCTTGGTCCCATTGATGCCCCGTTTATTGATGGGCTAGTTGCTGCTGGTCCCGTACAGAGTTTTGCCTGTACGGGTGACCCAAGCCACGAGGCCTGCTACACAACTGCCACCACGGGCGTTATCAGTGTATTCGGAAAAATCACCTCGAACGGACTATCGAGTCTCTCTACTCTACGAACACATCCAGATGTGTATCTCGTTGACAGCACCGGAATTGACTACCTCGTTAGCAACCCTCCCTCTATCTCCAACTACGCTGTAATGCTACCAAACGCAATGTGGTCAAACTCTGCTCAGATCAGCTGGCCGTAGAAGAGGCGGCCCTTCACCCGGGCGTACATTGTACGAAACCATCCAGATGTGTACTCTGGGTGACGTGAACATGTGCTGCGTAAGCGTTCAGCGGGTCGCGGCCACCAGCGGCAAGAGCGAGGGGTGAGCGGAGTTATGAAAGAGGCCGCTGCGACCATATCTGCAGTACAGTATAAATACACGACACTATTATGAATTCAGGCGATGATGCATGCTGGTGTAGCGTGGTCGTGATTGAAGGTATCCATACAGCGCACTGCGCGAAATCACAAGTAGCTTGCAGATGTGTGCGACAGTGTGCTGCTTGCTGTCATATAGCTGGAAGAGCAGCTCCTGCTGGGCAGGACTGAGCTTCTTGCGGCGGCCACCGTTTCTGCCGCGGGATCTGGCGGCCGCAAGGCCGGCCATGGTACGCTCTCGAATCAGGCTGCGCTCAAACTCAGCCAGAGCCCCGAAGATCTGGAACACCAGCCGGCCACCAGAGGTCGTGGTGTCAATCGCCTCCTGCAGGCTCCTGAACCCAACTCCGCGCTCCTGCAGGGCCTCTACTGTCTGGATCAGGTGTTTGAGCGACCGGCCCAGGCGATCCAGTCGCCAGACAACGAGCGTGTCACCAGGCCTCAGGTACGCAAGGGCCAGATCAAGCCCTGGTCGTTCGGCCTTCGCTCCTGAGATCTTGTCCTGGAAGATCTGGATACAGCCGGCGGCCTTCAGGGCATCCTGCTGCAGATCCAGACTCTGCTCCACAGAGGAGACCCGAGCATACCCTATGAGGGTGCCCGTGAGTGGGGGAGTGGTTGGTGGTGTCGTGGTCATGGTGGTAGGTGCGGTAACCCATCGATGATGTCGATTATCCACACATAGATAAGTCTACGGGATTCACGGACGGCTTGCAAGGCGCAGATGCGTTGGTGACCCTCGGTCGGCCGGAGTGTCCATCAAACGGAGGTTGAACTAAACCGCTGCGCGGTAGTTGGGGCAGCGGGCAGCTTCGCTTTGTGACCGTAGGCGCATTGCCATGAGTCGGTGAATACAGACCGCCCGGCCGCGAGCTCCGACCGGGCGGTCATGCTGTCCTGCGGTTGTTGTGGCCTTGCCACCGGCCACATCCCCATCGCGCTTCCTGTGGCTTCGCGGTACGATTCGGGTCTCTCACCACCCCATCGACCGCGAAAGGAGAACCGCGATGACACCCTTGCGTCAAAGGATGATCGAGGAAATGCGGATGCGCAACCTGGCGCCGGGCACGCAGGCCATCTACGTGGGCTGCGTCGCCCGATGCCCGGCACTTCGGGCGCTCGCCAGAGGACTTGAGTGCCGAGAATGTCCGTGAGTACCTGCGCTACTTGACGGAGGAGACCAGCGCCGGTAGTGGCGCCCGGCGGGTGAACGCCTGCGCTCTGCGTTTCCTCTATCACAAGACGCTCAAGGTGGAATGGTCCATCGACTACATCCCACTGCCTCGGGAGGAACGAAAGCTGCCGGTGGTGCTGAGCCAGGGCGATGTTGAGCGCCTGCTGGCGGCCACCGTCGGCCTCAAGTACCGGGCCATGCTCATGCTGCTCTACGCCGCGGGCTTGCGTGTCTCCGAGCTGACGCACCTGGAAGTGGGCGACATTGACCGCGAGCGGATGGTGATCCATGTCCGCCATGGAAAAGGCGCTCGTGATCGCTATGTAATGCTCGCCCGCGGCTTGCTACCCGTGCTGGACGCCTACCTTGCAGCCGCGCGGCCGACGCGCTGGCTGTTTCCCGGCCTCAAGCCCAACTGCCCAGTCACAACCTGCTTGGTTGCCAAGGTCTGCCGGAACGTGGCCAAGGACGCGGCCCTCGCAAAGCATGTCACGCCGCACACGCTGCGCCACAGCTTTGCGACCCACCTTCTAGAGGCGGGCACAGACCTGCGCTCCATCCAAGTCCTCCTTGGGCACCGCTCGCTGCGCACCACAGTGAGCTACCTTCATGTGGCGCCGGCCGCTGGGCGCGGGATCGTCAGTCCCCTCGACGCCCTCTCGGTTCCAACTCTGCAGCCCGTGCGATGAACGCCACCGCCATCGAGTTGGCTGACATCGTGCGGGACTACGGCGAGGCGTATTTGGCGCGCTACCAAGCGACATCCTGGCACCAGCGGCGTGTGCTCTTGGGCATTGCCCGTTGTCGAACCGCGGCCATGGGCGGCCATGTCGAGGTATGCGCGGCCTGCGGCCTGGTGCGCAACGCCTACAACTCGTGCCGCAACCGCCACTGTGCGAAGTGCCTCGGCTCGGCCCGCGAGCGTTGGGCGCAGGCGCGCGAGGCAGAGCTCCTGCCGGTGCCATACTTCCATGTCGTCTTCACCCTACCTCCGGAAATCGCCGCCCTGGCCCTGGGCAACGCGAAGGTCGTCTACGATGCCCTCTTCCGGGCTGCCGCCGGTGCGCTTACCACGGTGGCCAGCGATCCGAAGCATCTCGGCGCCAGGATCGGCTTCGTCGCCGTCCTGCACACATGGGGACAGAAGCTCGACCACCATCCCCATGTGCATTGCCTCGTTCCTGGCGGCGGTTTGTCACCCGAGGGCGAGCGCTGGATCCCGGCGCTGCCCGACTTCTTCCTACCCGTGCGAGTGCTGAGCCGCGTCTTTCGAGGCAAGTGCCTGGATCTGCTTACACGTGCCGCCCGTGATGGTCAGCTGCACCAGGCGGGCGGCACGCGTGTCCTTACCCGCCGCCTGGCCCGATCCAGACGTCATGAATGGGTCGTGTACGCCAAGCCTCCCTTCGGTGGACCGGTGCAAGTGGTGCGTTATCTGGCGCGCTATACCCACCGTGTGGCGATCGCCAATCGGCGCATCGTGGGTCTGGCCGATGGAAACGTGACCTTCCGCTACAAAGACTATGCTGACGGAAACGAGGGCAAGACGCTGACCCTGCCAGTCATGGCCTTCCTGCGGCGCTTCCTCACGCATGTGCTACCGGCCAGTTTCATCCGCATTCGGCACTATGGTCTCATGGCCAACCATGGCCGCGTCCAGCACCTTCTCCAGTGCCGCGCCGCTCTTGCGGGCGTAACCACCGATTTGGCATCGCCGGTGGACCTACCCGTCCAGCAACCACCTGAGTTGGAACCCGACCGCGCGCTCGATCCATTTGAACGCGAACGCTGTCCAGTCTGCCACACCGGGCTCATGACTCTGATTCGCCACTACGCCCGCCCTTTCCTGGCGCCCACGATCCCGCCCGTGCCCCAATTGGCCTGGAACACCTCGTAGCTTCTCGGCCCAGCGGCGCCTGGGCAAGACGACAACGCTCATCCTGCACCTCGGCCATGACGACCTGGTCGATGTCGCCCTGCCTGAGCCTCAGCGATCCTCGTCGTCTCCAACCACCACTTCAAGCAGCCGTGACGCCCCCGCCCCGCTTTCTAGTCGTGGCGGCCTCGATCCTCCAACCCGAGACTCGATTCCTCGGCCTCCCTCCCGCTCCTGATGAGTCGACCATGATCCGATCTCCATAGCCGCTGGCGGGCGGTTTCGTTCAACGGTACTTTGCCGAGTGCTTCCAGCGACCCTCGGCTCGTCGACCTTTCTCGTCGCACTCGGCATAAGTCCTATTGAGTTTTCGTGACCAACTTTCCCAGGGCTCAAAGCAGTTAGCCGAAGGGACAGCAGCATTCATCCAGTATGTGAATTCTTGACAGCAGCGTGATTGCCAGACTCACTTGCCCCACAGCTCCCAAAGTCGATTCCAGCTTGGATGGGTTCTCTTCCATGCGATCGTCTGAGAACTTGCCTCTTCAATACTTGACGGGAGAACGCTTGCTGACTCACCCTCGGGCACCGGGAAGCGCTCGCGGGAGATAGTGAGAATGGAGGCCCCGCCGATTATCCCTGCTAGCCTTTCGACATGGCACCCTGCGCAACTCTGGAGTGGTGACCTGCCCTGAGCAGCGCCCGCGGCATCTAGGGAGGCACTCGACTGGAATCGGTCTATGTCGTGGGCTCGAAACAGCGGGAAATCCTGCGCTTCAAGGCCGACGCTGACGAGGCCACCCTGTTCATGCAGGAACAATCGCTCACGGTCAAGAATCAGCTCGAAAGCCGTCATGCCGCCCCTTTCATACAGATAACGTATCTGGATTGATTCTACGAGGGGCGAGGGCACGATCTCGCCGTCCGCGTCGATAAGCAATGCCCTCCGAACGAGGGCAACCTCGGCGCCCTCGGGAACATCAGCAGTGCGCGGATTCTCCTGCAATGCGGCAAGGAACTCCGTGGTAGCCGCTCGTCCTACTGGCGCCCGTACACATGGTAGGAACACTGACCGACCGTAGAATGGGCCTTTCTCCACGTGTGTGATCGCTGCTGGACCGTCGCGGCGGCCCAGGCACACCCACGCTCCAGTCGAGTCGACTAGTTCCGGCGGAAGGTAGGTAGTCGCCGGGTGAGAGCCATTGAATGATGTCGGAAATGCGCCACTCGCGATGGCAAGCTCTAGCGAGTCTGGGAGACCGAGAATCTCGATCCTCGACAGCGCCACCGCACGAATGGCTTGCACTAGTCGGTGCTCCAATTCGGGCTGTCGTGGTGCTTTCCCACCTACCGTTACTTGGTCGAACACCGCCCAGAGGTCGCGTTGAATTACGGCTCGGCGCACCGAGTCCTGCCACGGTCCCGTCCGTGGAGAGTTCATAAACTCGTCGAAGGTCCGAAGCGCATCTTCATGCGAGGAACCTGTTGGACTTAAGTATGTACTACTAGGCCAAATGTACGGATCTAGGGCCTCACGACCGAATACCCGTCCCGTTCTGTCAGTTCTACCGAATAGGACTCGATGTAACTGATTCCAAGGGTGTTTCGGATCAGTGTCATAGGCAGTCCAGGGCTCGGGCGCTGTTACGCGGTGCGTCGGGCTCGACGTTGCGAGTGCCGAACTCATCCTTGGGGTCATCAGAGTTGGATAGCTCTCCACAGACTGTTTCAGATCGGCGGTGGGTGCAGTTGGACCAGAAGCCGAATGCCACATAGATCGCTGACCCGCGCATGCCGCGATGATGAGTGCAACGGTGGTGAGCATCGCGCCCGAGAGTCGTCCCAAATTCCCATTGAACACTGCGTGATCCTTAGGAGTCATCACCGAGCATGAGGATCGATAGTATAGCAAGTCTGGCCCAGTTACGCCAGAGACAGGCGACTTCACCTGGACTTGCGCAAGCAATTCAGCCGTAAGTGCCGTTCTGGTAAGGGTGTGGCCAAAAACTGTCCGACGGCCGGCTTGCTGTCTGACGCAATGTGGGAAATGTAGGGGCGAAGCATTTGCCGCCAGGAACCCCGGATCCCCACCCCAGTCGTCGGCGAATGCTTCGCCCTGGCGCTCACGGCGCGCTGGCTTCGGGGGTGGTGCATCCGAAATCTAGTGCTGGGGCCAGGGCGAAGTATCCGCTGCGCGGGCATTGTGTTTCCCAGCAATGGTTCTGCGAATACTTCGCCCCTACATTGCGTCGGACGGCAAGATGGCTGTCGGACGCATTTTGGCCACACCCGCGGGTGGGTGATGGATGGATGGAAGATGTGTCTACCTGTGAGCTGTTATGGCTTAACCACCAAGATTCACCCAGGCCCTCGGGCCAAGGAAACCCTACGGTGATGTTCGTCAGGTTGCTCCAACAACTCCCTGCAACATCGATTTACTCAGAACTCAGCGCGATATCTCTTCTAGTCCCTTTCAAAATTATTGGACCGGAGCCTTGGTTGATCGTAGCAGTATGCTACCAATTAGCAGCGGCGATATGAGAACAAGACTCGGAATCACATTGCTAAGATGTTCAGCTAACGTCAACACAGTAGGCTCCATTGAAATGAATATGCCAGCCACTCCCACTAGACAGGCAATCCATAGCCTGGGCACACGCCAGACAAGAGCAAGACACGCCACTTCAAAACACATTGCAGCCACCACCGGCATTGCAGCTGGCTCAAGCCCACCGTCTGTTAACGACACATACAACCCGATAGCCGCCATTGAGCAGATCCACGCCAGAGCGATGATCAACCCTACGGTGCGGCGGGATTTTGTTGACATATCAGCCACTCCGTAGTCTACGTGACAATGTAGTTGCTGGACTTTTGACAAAGCGGGCGCCCGAGCAGAGCCTGGCACACGCTTGATTTGACAATAAGACGGAACTGCGTTTGATCTTGGAGTTATGAGCAACCATGATCAATGGACGCAGTTCCACACTCAATGGTACCAGACGCTGGGCCTCCGCGCGGATGCGACGATGGACCTGATCAACGCTTTGGCGGCGAATCAGGGCAGCAAGTCGGTGGTGGCGCTGAGCGAGTCGCCGCAGTTCAGGCGAAAACACTCGAGCATCGGCAGGGCTATCGAGGCGCTGCGACCGACGGGGACCCGGGGCGGCAAGAAGGTGACGGACCGTGGGAAGGGGCGGTTGCGACGGCCGATCGGAAGCCTGCTGGAGGCGCCGAAGGCGGGCGAGCCGTGGGTACTGGCGGTGGACAGCACGCCGTTGGCTCGCCCACATGCCAGGACACTGGCGGATCGGAGCTGGGTGCATCAGGCCCAGAGCGTTTCGGGCAGACCACCGGTCACCATCGGTCATGAGTACTCGCTGGCGATGGTCCTCCCCGAGCGGGCCCAGGGTGAACCGGTGTGGGCCTTGCCGGTAGCGTCGCAACGGGTCTCCACCAAGACGTGTCAGTCGTCAGCCTAGAGTTTCACTCTGAGCGTCGGCCAAAGGTCACAGGTAGACGCATTGCCCGGGGAGGCCGGTTGCCGACTTGCTCTTGGTACCGCTCCTCGGCGGCGTCTCAGCCGGGACGCTCGCCCTGGCCCTTCGCTACATCCCCCACCCTCACCCCAACCCCAGCGCCTGATACTCCGCCTCGCAAGGCGGCCCGTCGCTGATCCACATCCTGCCCGCCGTCAGGTCCATCAGCACGCTCGTCACCGTGTGGTAGGCCTGGTCCGGGCCGCGGGCCGGGTCGGGGTGGCGGCAGACCGAGTTGGGGCGGCCGTCGTGGTCGCGGAGCTGCTCCAGGATGGCCGCGGGCGTCCACGGCTCGCTGCCCGCGCTCAGGAGCGCCCGGCAGCGCGTCGCACGGGGCACTGAGCCCGGGCGGTTGGGCGGGCGGCTGGCGGACGCCGATGGCTGCCTCGTCCTCGAAGTGGTTGGCGTGGCCGTAGACCCCGCCTCCGGCTCCAGGCGGCGGGCCGCCGTCGGCGCAGTTTCCAAGCCCCAGGCCCGGTCGAGCGGGAGCTCGCCTGCATCGCGGCCGTCCGCGTCCTGATCCCCATGCGCCCCCCGCGACGCAGCCCCCGCCGCCTGCGCCACCAACAGGTGCACCGAGCAGGAGCGCGGCTCCGCCAGCACCGCCGCCGCCGCGTCCTCCAGGGTTCGTGCGCGCAGCACCTGCCAGGTGCGCACGTGCACCGGCGCCCCAGGCGTGTCCAGTCGTCGGCCGTCGAGGTCAGGCCGTTGATGGCCACCCCTACGCCCGCCGCGTTCATCCCGATCTTGCCACCGAAAATGCCCGCCTCCGTGAAGCAGAGCTGCTCCGGCAGGCCCGGCTCGCGCACGCGCAGGACCGCGCCCTGCACCTCCGGGATCCAGTCCCAGTTCTGACCCATGTACAGATGGCCGTCGGCCGTGCGCGGCGGCATTAGGGCGAAGGAGGTGCAGCCGTCCACCATCGCCTTGGCCGTGAACTGGTGGTAGAGGATCTCGTAGCGCAGGTTCAGGGCGGCGATGCGCGCCAAGGGTTCGCCCACCCCTTCAGCGATGCCTTCCACCCCCGCGGCATAGGCCGGATGCCCCGCCGCCAGGGCCGGCCAGGCGATGCCCACCCGCTCCAGCACGTCCTCCGGAGGCAAGCCGGCCTCGTGCTCGAAGCGATGGAAGTACACCGCCAGGTTATGGCGGATGCGCGGCGCCAGGAGCCGGCCATGGGCCAGCCCCTGAGCGCGCGTGTCGCCGCTGAGTTCGACGACCGGCAGCATGCGGCCTTCCGTGGCCCCCATCAACCTTCCGCCATGTAGCTCTCGATCGGCGGGCAGGCACAGATCAAGTTGCGGTCGCCGTAGACATCGTCCACACGGCCCACCGTCGGCCAGAACTTGTGGTCGCGCAGCCAGGGGGCCGGGTAGGCCGCCTGCGTCCGGCTGTAGGGCCGCGACCAGTCGTCGGCCATGACCACCGCCGCCGTGTGCGGCGCTGTGCTTCAGCGGATTGTCCTCGCGGTCCAGCCGGCCCTCGATCACCGCCTGGATCTCCTGACGGATGCCGCTCAGAGCGTCGCAGAGGCGGTCCAGCTCCGACTTGGGCTCGCTCTCCGTGGGCTCGATCATGATCGTGCCGCCCACCGGCCAGCTCACCGTGGGGGCATGGAAGCCGTAATCCGCCAGGCGCTTGGCCACGTCCATCTCCGAGATGCCGCTCTCGGCCTTGAGGGCGCGCAGGTCCAGGATGAACTCGTGGGCCACCGTGCCATGCTCGCCGGTGTAGAGCACCGGGTAGTCGTTCTTGAGGCGCGCGGCCATGTAGTTGGCGTTCAGGATGGCGTAGCGCGTGGCCTGTGTCACCCCGTCGGCGCCCAGCATGGCGATGTACATCCAGGAGATCAGCAGGATGCTGGCCGAGCCCCAGGGCGCCGCCGACACCGGGCCGATGGCCTCCGCGCCGCCGGTGCCCACCACCGGATGGCCCATCAGGAAGGGCGCCAGATGCGCCGCACAGCAGATGGGCCCCATGCCCGGCCCGCCGCCGCCATGGGGGATGGCGAAGGTCTTGTGCAGGTTGATGTGCATGACATCCGCGCCGATGTCGCCCGGGCGACAGAGGCCCACCTGGGCGTTGAGGTTGGCGCCGTCCATGTACACCTGGCCGCCGTTTTCGTGGACGATGCGGCAGATGTCGCTTGATCGTGGCTTCGAAGACACCATGCGTGGAGGGATAGGTGACCATCAGCGCCGCCAGGTCCGCCGCATGCGCCTCGGCCTTGGCCTTCAGGTCGGCCACGTCGATGTTGCCCAGGGCATCCGTCTTGACCACCACCACCTCCATGCCGGCCATCACCGCCGAGGCGGGGTTGGTGCCATGCGCCGAGCTGGGGATGAGGCAGATGCGGCGGTGGTCGTCGCCGCGGCTGAGATGCCAGCCGCGGATGACCAGCAGGCCGGCGTACTCGCCCTGGGCGCCCGAGTTGGGCTGCAGGGACACGCCCGGCAGGCCGGTGATCTCCGCCAACCAGGCCTGCAGGTCGGCGAAGACCTTGGCGTAGCCCCCCGCCTGCGCCACGGGGGCGAAGGGATGCAGGCTGCCCCAGCCGGGCCAGGTGAGAGGCAACAGCTCTGCCGCGGCGTTGAGCTTCATGGTGCAGGAGCCGAGGGGAATCATGCTCGTCGTGAGCGACAGGTCCTTGGCCTCCAGCTTCTTGATGTAGCGCATCAGCTCGGTCTCGGAATGGTGGCGGCTGAAGATGGGATGCATCAGGTAGGCCGAGCCGCGGCCCAGGTCGCCGAAGCCCGCCGCGCCCAGCTCGGCGGCCAGGGCGGCGGCGTTCAGGTGCTGGTCCTGCCCAGCGGCGAAGACGGCCAGCAGGTCATCCAGATCGGCAACGGTCACCGTCTCGTCCAGGCTCACGCCCACCGAGCCATCTTCGAAGTAACGCAGGTTGATGCGCCGGCTCTCGGCGGCGGCCCGCAGGCCGGCGGCATCGACGCCGGCCAGGTCCACGCGCAGGGTATCGAAGAAGGCCTCATGGCGCAGACGATGGCCCAGGCGCTTCAGGCCGGCGGCCAAGGTCCGCGTGCTGTCGTGCACATAGGAAGCGATGGCCTTCAGCCCTGCGGGGCCGTGGTAGACGGCGTACATGCCGGCCATCACCGCCAGCAGTACCTGCGCGGTGCAGATGTTGCTGGTGGCCTTCTCGCGGCGGATATGCTGCTCGCGGGTCTGCAAGGCCATGCGGAAGGCGGTCTTGCCCTGCGCGTCGACCGTGACGCCGATGAGCCGACCGGGCATCAGGCGCTTGTGCGCCTCGCGGGTGGCGAAGAAGGCGGCATGCGGGCCGCCGTAGCCCATGGGCACCCCGAAGCGCTGGCTGCTGCCCACCACCACGTCCGCCCCCCATTCCCCCGGCGGGGTCAGGAGGGTGAGGGCGAGCAGGTCGGCGGCCACGATGCAGAGGGCGCCCACGGCCTGCAGGCGTCCGCAGAACCCTGCATGGCTCTCCACGCCGCCGTCGGTGGCCGGGTACTGCACCAGACCGCCGCAGTAGGCCTCGCTGGGGGTGAAGTCGCGGTGGTCGCCCACCTCCACCTGGATGCCCAGGGGCTCGGCGCGCATGCGCACGACGGCGATGGTCTGTGGATGGCAGTCCTGGCTGACGAAGAAGCGCGCCCGCGCATCGTCGTGGCGGTGCACCGCCCAGGCCAGGGTCATGGCCTCGGCGGCCGCGGTGCCCTCGTCCAGCAGGCTGGCGTTGGCGATCTCCATCCCGCACAGGTCGATGACCACGGTCTGGTAGTTGAGCAAGGCCTCCAGGCGCCCCTGGGCGATCTCCGCCTGGTAGGGGGTGTACTGGGTGTACCAGCCGGGGTTTTCCAGGATGTTGCGCTGGATGACGGCCGGGGTGAAGGTGCCGCTGTAGCCCATGCCCAGGTAGCTGCGCCACACCTGGTTCTCAGCCGCCCGCTCGCGCAGCACGGCCAGCATGGCCTGCTCGCCGCCGGCCGCCGGCAGGGCCAAGGGGCGCCTGAGGCGGATGCTCTCGGGCACGGTGGCGTCGATGAGGGCGTCCAACGAAGGCTGGCCGATGGCCGCGAGCATGCCGGGCAGGTCGTCGGCCCGCGGGCCGATATGTCGCGCGTCGAAGCGGTCGGGATGTCGCAGGTCGATGGACATGATGGGGGTCCTTCAGGGCGGGGGCGGATGGCGGAGGATTGGCGGCCGGGCGCCGTCGTATGGCGGGGACGGAGGTCGGTCGCGGGGGCTGAAAGGCAAGCGACAGATTATAGATTCAAGCCGGGTCAATTCCGCCAGTCCCACCCGCGCTCGCAGCAGGCAGCAGCAGGCGCAGTCCAAGATGGTTGAATCGCCCGTTGGGTGGATTCCACAAACGGCAGGTCAGACGCGAAAGGCCATGGCCATGCACCCAGGACCCGCCGCGCACCACCCTGCCGACATCGGCCGGAGCATCGGGGCGCTCACGGCCGTCGGCGGCGGCGTAGGGATAGGCGAATCCCGGCACCTCGCCGTTCTCCATATCCATCGGCCCCCAGAGGCTGAGGGTCCATTCCTGGATGTTGCCCGTCGCGTCCGCCACGCCCCCTGCGACCTCGCCCTCCGGGAAGACACCCACGGGCGTCGTCCGGCGCAGCCGGGTCTCCATCGTGTTGGCCCGCAAAGGCTCGAATCGGTCGCCCCAGCCAAACAGGCGCCCGGCGGTGCCGCGCATGGCCGCCTCCCACTCCACCTCCGTCGGAAGCCGAACCGGCAAGCCCGACTGCGCCGCCAGCCAGGCGCAGTAGGCCCGCGCCTCGTACCAGCACACCCCTACCACCGGTTGCGTCGGCCGGTTGAATCGCCGGTCGCGCCAGGACGCCGGCTCCGTCTGTCGACTGCCCCGCCAATGATCGGTCAAGGCTCGCTCGAAGGCCGCATCGTCCATGGCCAGCCAGGCCTTCCAGCGCTCGAGGACTTCCGGGCTGCCGAAGCTGTCCTCGGCCTCGTAGCGCGCGAACAGTCCCGCTTCGGCTTTGAAGCGCGCTCGCCAATGGCGGCCGTTGACCTTTGCGCCTTCATTGCCCAGCTCTCCCCGCCGCCACCGCTGCCCATCCGGGGTCTGCCACCAGCGCTCGTCATCGTAGCCCCCGCCCTCCAGAAAGCAGGCCCATTCGGCATGGGTCACCGGGTATTGGCCGATCCGCATGGGGGGAAGGGCCAGTCGATGCGCCGGCACGTGAGCGGCGGTGCTGCCACCTGCGCCCCGCAGCTCCCAGCTGATCGGCCCATCCTCGCCAATGGGATACTCGCCACCCGGCACTGCTACCCAGGGCGGCAACAGGTAATCGCCATGAGGGCCCGACCGCGGCTCCCAGCGCGGATCGCCCAGGTCGGCCAGGGCGTCGGCGGCGGCGATGCGATCGCGGAGGTCGGCCGTCGGATCGCGGCCACGCTGCAGCAAGGTGCCGCGCAGGGCATCGAGGAATTCGGTGCTCAGCCGCTCCCGCACCGCCGGCAAGCCCGCCGCCCGTCCCGCCACCGCGAGGTTATGCGGCATCAGGCTGCGGATGAAGGACTCCTTGTCTTCGGCCATCACTGCCGCCAGGACCGTCGTCTCCTCCCAGCCTGTCTGCGGCAGTGGCGGCACGGTGTCCGCCGGCGACAGCGTTGCCAGGAGCTCCGGCACATTCGGGCGGATCTCGGCGGCGCGCCACGGGCTGGCCACCAGCTCCGGCTTGGGACGCTGCGCCAGCACCCGCGCCGCGAAATACTCCTGCAGGAGCTGGTGGCGATAAAGCAATTCGTCCGCCGCCGGATCCTCGTCCAGCACCGCGATCGCCAAGCCGGCCTTCACGATATCCTCGTCTTGGGCGTCGTCCAGCAGGTCGAGGGCCGCATCCAGGTCCAGGCGGACCTGGCTGGCACCGCCGTCGGCGGCCGCCTCCTGCATCCCGTAGGCCAAGGCCCCCAGCTTGGGAAACAGCGCACCTCGCTGCGGCAGTTCGTAGCCGTCCTTCCACTGCCATTGCGTGACCCGCCGGATGTCTCGGCTGGTGAGCAGGGGCAAGGACTGCGGACTCATGGGCCCTGCATGCCGCCCTACTTCCGTATCACGGCCGCCCACCCCGGTAAAGAGCGGGTTGTCGCGCTCCACCTCTCGCCTGAGCGCCTGGCGCACGAAACCGGTGAAGATCCCCGCCCGGTCCTCCGCCAGGTCGCCGGTGGCCTCCACCTGCTCCACCAGCAAGGCCAGGAAGTAGGGGGCTCGCAATGCCTCCAGCTGCGCTGTCCCGGCGATCGCGGCCCAGATCTCCGCCCCGCGCAAGGGGGTATAGGCCTTGAGAAAGGCCTCCACCTGCGTGTCGGTGAGCGACTCGATCTGCAGCTGGGGGACGCGAAGCGCCGGGGTCGACAACGGGGCGGAGTAGTCCAGGGTCCGGCAGCTGAAGACCACCCGATTGCCGGGACGGGTCTGGGTCAGTCGCTGCAACCACTGCTTCCAGAGCCCGACCCGTTCGCGGTATTCCCGATCGCCGGCAGCGGGCATCTCGTTCAGGGCATCGAGCAGCAGGATCACCCGCCCTTCGGCCAACAGGGCTTCCAAGGGAGGCAGATCTGTGTAGCGCTCGGCCCATTCGGTCGCCAGCCAGTCGCCGGGATCCGCCAGCGCAAGGCCCGCCCGCGCCTTGTACTGGTTCAGCTGGATGAAGAAAGTCACCGTGTCGCGTCCGTCGCCGGCGCCATCGACGCCCTCCGCCCCGTCGCGCCTGAGCCCCTCGATGGCGGCATCCAGCTCCAGTCGTCGGAGCAAGGTGCTCTTGCCCGCCCCGGGCGGCCCCAGCACCACTACTGCCGGATCCTGCACCTCGGCCAGCAACGCCCCCAGGTCTTCGTTCCGCGCCTCCTTCGCCGCCCAGCGCCCGCCCGCCGCATCCTCGCCTTGGTCCACCAAGAGCGTCAGGGCCACGAAGCGCCCGTCCAGCTGGTAGCGCGGTTGGCTCCATTCGGCGATGCGTCCCAGCCGGTATTCCAGCAGATCCACCGGCCGGCGGGCGGCGATCTCCCGCGCCTGTTCCGGACTCAGCGCGAAGGTAGTCTCTTCGCCACGAACGGCCGCCAGAAGTCCGGAGAGCGCTTCAGGCAAGGGCCGCGTCGCGGCGCCTTCCGTGACCACCACGCGGTCCCGTGCGGACAGCGCCTCCGCGGTGACTGGCGCTGTGGCGATGTCCGCCAGGCCCGCGGCCAGCAGTTGGAAGAGGTGCTCGCTGTGGCGCAGGTCCTTGAGCCGGTGCTCGCCGAGGTCGCGCAGGTCCACGCCCTCGGGCAGGTAGTCGCGGACCAACTGCTGCGTAGCCAGCGAGAGCAGCACCTGCCCGCCGTGCCCGGCCGACATGAGCCGCGCCGTGCGGTTCAACGCCGGGCCGTAATAGTCGCCGCCGCGCTGCTCCGCCTGCCCCGTGTGCAGACCCATCCGCACCCGCAGGTCATCGAAGTCCGGCCCGAAGGCCGTCCAGTTCTCGGCGGCCAGCGCCCGCTGCGCATCCGTGGCGGCCCCCAGCGCCGCCGCGGCATCCGCGAAAACCGCGCAGAAGGCATCGCCCACCGTCTTGAACACCTGGCCTCCGCGCCCCTCGATGGCCGCCCGCAGCAGGGCGTCATGCCGCGCCAGCGCCGCGGCCATCGCCGCCCGCTGCGACTCCCAGCGGGCCGTCGAGCCCTCGATGTCGGTGAACAGGAAGGTCAAGACGCCGGTGGACAGATCGCCCGTCGTTCGTCCGGCGGCTTGCCCATCACGGTGGCCGCGGTCCCTGCCGTCGATTCGGTCCGGCTGTGCGGTGTTTGCGGTCATGGCTGCGTTCTCGGCCATCGGGGTACTCAAACCATCGCGCGCGATGGCGGGCGGACGCCATCATACCATGGCCTGGCCGCTGCTCCGGCCCGTGCCTCAGACCGCGGGCGCGCCGCCCGGACAGGGCGCCGGATCGAGCCCCCGCCATGCGTCCGGCCAGGCCCTGCTCACCAAACACTCATGCAATTGGCGTCCCGAGACGTAACAAAGCGGGCAGAATCGGCGTCTATAGAAGCAGAGGCTGGTCAGGTCACGCGAAGCGGCCCTCGGCCGTATGCAGAGCTTGAGCAGGCGAAGGGCCGGGAAACCCCAGCGGCACCACCTGCGTAGACAGCATCATGATCCATGAACCGTTACCTTGCACTTACTGTTGAAGCCAACCATGAAAACCCTTCCTGAAATGAATCGAGGATGACCCATGAAGCTCGAAACCCCGGTCACCGGCTACCTTGCCGACGTTGAGAACCGCCGCGCCCTCGGCTACTTTCGCTTGCTGAGCAGCCTTCTGAGTGGGCGCGACCCCTACCCCGCGCGGGAAGACGACGCGCCGCAGGAGGTCATGGTGATGGAGATGCCGACCAAGCTCCGCCACGCCAGCCTCCGCCCAGCCGCCGCCGGGTTCAGCCACCGTTGATCCCCGGTCATCCGATACTGAGTCCGATGACCGATCGCCCGTTACCGTTGAACGACCCCCTGCAACGCTGACGACTGCAGCAAGTCCCCGTCTTATCTTCCCCCCTGGTGAACGAGGGCGCAGCCTAGGCTGCGCCCGCGTTCTATTCAAGCCCCCACCAGCACCACCAGGTCGTGCACCCGTCGCGCATAGCCGTATTCGTTGTCGTACCAGGCGACCACCTTGGCCGTATGCTCGTCCAGCACCAAGGTGGACGTGGCATCGAAGACACAGGACCAGGGCGTGCCCACGATGTCCGAGCTGACGATCGGGTCCTCGTTGTAGGCCAGGACGTCCCGGTAGCTGGGGTCCGCCGCGGCGGCGCGCATGGCCTCGTGAATGGCCTCCGCGCTCAGGGGCCGCTCCGACTGGAAGGTGAGGTCCACCACCGAGCCGGCCGGCACCGGCACGCGGTAGGCCATGCCGTCGATGCGCCCCTTCAGATGCGGCAGCACCAGTCCGAGGGCCCGCGCCGCACCGGTGGACGTGGGGACGATGTTCAGGGCCGCCGCCCGGCCGCGCCGCAGGTCCTTGTCGGCGCGGTCCACCAGGGCCTGCGAGCCGGTGTAGGCGTGCACGGTGGACATGAGGCCCCAGCGCAGGCCGAAGGCCTCGTCCAAGGCGCGCGCCAGGGGGGCCAGGCAGTTGGTGGTGCAGCTGGCGTTGGAGATGAGGTGATGCTCCGCCGGCAGGTACTGGTCCTGGTTGACCCCGATGCAGACGGTGATATCGGCCCCATCCCCCTTGGCCGGGGCGGTCAGGATCACCTTGCGGGCGCCGGCCTGCAGGTGCTTGGCCATGCCCTCGCGGTGCTCGAAGACCCCCGTGCATTCCACCACGATGTCGACCCCCAGCTTGGCCCAGGGCAGAAGGGCGGGATCCCGCTCCTGGGACACCGCCACCTCGTGGCCGTCCACCCGCAGCCAGCCCGGCCCGGATTCCAGCTTGGGCGGCGGGGCATGGTGGACGCTGTCGTAGCGCAGCAGGTAGCTGATCTGGGCCAGGTCGGCCAGATCGTTGATCGCCACCACCTCCACCCCGTCCGGATCGTCGAGGAACGAGCGGAACACCATCTCGCCGATGCGGCCGAAGCCGTTGATGGCCACGCGAACGGTCATGAAGCATCGCCTCCTGGGTGCCGGATCGGGATCGCCCGGCTGGCGTTCATTGTAGCGGCAGCAACCGCGAGGGCCGCCCGGCCTCCGGATCACCCTCCAGCCGCAGACACCGGTGCAGCGCCGGCAACAGCCGCCCGTCGTGCGTGGCCAGGAGCACCGTGCGTCCCTCGGCGGCCAAGGTATGCAGCAGGGAGACCAACCTGGCCAGGTTGCCGTCATCCAGGCCGCGGCTGGGTTCGTCCAGCAGCAGGACGCGCGGGTCCATGACCAGGAGGGCCGCCAGGGCCAGCCGTTGCCGCTCGCCCGTGGAGAGGTCCCGCGGATGCCGCTCGGCGAGATGGCTCAGGCCCAGCCGCGCCAGCCAGGCATCTGGATCCTGCCGGCCCTCCGGCGCCAGACCATGCGCACGCAGGGTGATCGTCAGCTCCTGGCGCGCCGTCTCGGCCAGCAGCAGCTGGGCGGGATCCTGCGGCAGCCAGGCCAGGGCACGCGGCCCCGCCATGGCCGCCCCGCGCCGGACGGCGCCGGCAGTGGGTGCCAGCAGGCCGGCCGCCAGGCGCAGGAGGGTGGTCTTGCCCACCGCCGACGGGCCCGTCAGGGCCACCAGCTCACCGGCGCGCAAGGTCAGCTGCACGCCGGTCAAGACCGGACGGCTTCCGTGGTTGAAGCCCAGGTCCTCCAGGGTCAGCAGGATCGCTCCGAGCTGCGCCGGTGGCGGCGCCGGCAAGCCCCTTTCGGCAGCGGCGAAGGCGGACGGCGGCCCGACCGTCGCCCCGCCGCCCGCGCGCAGGTGGATGCGCCCGTCGACGAAGCCCAGCACGCGGTCCAGGCGATGCTCGCTGAGCAGCACCGTGCGTCCCGCGTCGGCCAGGGCGCGCAAGAGGACCAGCACCTTGGCCGCGGCCGCGTCATCCAGCTGGCTGGTAGGCTCGTCCAGCACCAGGGCCGCCGGGGCCAGGGCCAGAGCCGCGGCGATGGCCAGCCGCTGGCGCTGGCCGCCGGAGAGGCTGTCCAACGAGCGCCAGGCCTGGTCGGCGAGGCCCACGGCCGCCAGGGCCTCGGCCACCCGCGCGGCGATCCGCGCCTGCGGCAGCCCGGCCTGCTCCAGGGCGAAGGCCACCTCCTCCGCCACCCGGTCGGCGACGAAGCCCAGCTCCGGATCGCCCGGCACCAGGCCCAGGCGCCGCCCCATGGCCGCCGGCCCAGCCACGCGCGGATCCACGCCATCCACTCGCAGGTCGCCCCAGCTGCGTCCGCCCGTGGTCCGTGGCACCAGACCGCAGAAAGCGCGCAACAAGGTGGACTTGCCGGAGCCGCTGGCTCCGCTGAGCAGGGTCAGGCTGCCGGGCGGCAGGCCGAAGGTCAACCCGTCCAGGGCCGGCTCCGGCGCATCCTCGTAGCGCAGGCCGAAGTCGGTGGCGGCGAGGCCCGCACCCTCACCCTCCGGCTCCGTCTCCGTCTCCCGCTCCGGCGGTCGAACGCGAGCGTCGCCGAACTCGGGGGAGGGTCGGGCGCTGTCGCCCCGCCGCAGCACCACTGCCGGCAGAACCAGGCCCAACAGACCCAGCATCAGCGCGCTGTCGGCCGGCGGCCAATGGAGTGTGGGATAGGGCGACCAGGCCGCGGCGTCGGCAGCGGCCAGACGCAGCAGAACCAAGGCCGGCGCCAGCCAGGCGCCGGCCACGACCAGGCCGTCCGCCAGCCGCCAGCGCGGCGGGGCCAGGCGGCTGACCGGCCGCCGCCGTCCCTGGCGCCACAGGGCCGCAGCCAGGAGCAGGCCGCCGCTGACCAGCAAGACCGAGCCGGCCTCCGGGCCGAGCAGGCCCAACAGAGGCGCCAAGAAGCCCGCCGCCAATGCGGCCAGCCCCAGGAAGGCGACGTACCCGCCCGCCCGGTCCAGCCCCTGCCCAGGGGTCACCAGACCCCGCACCGTCAGCAGATCCGCCAGGTTCAGGGCCCGCTCCAGACCCTCGGCGGAGAGGGGGATCAACAGGCTTGCGGCCCGCTTCAGGGCGGCGCGGCGGCCGGGGCCGGGCAGGATGCCCCGCGCCGCCTGCGCCTCGGCCAGCTCGCGCAGCCGCCGCCCGGCCTGGGGTGCCCAGGCCAGGGCGATGCCCGCCGCCAGGGCCAGGGGGCCGAAGGCCCGGGGCATCAGCCCCAGCAGCTCCCGCTGCCCCAAGGCCCGCTGCAGGCCGACGAAGGCCGCCAGCAACAGGCAGAGCTTCAGTCCGGTGAGGGCGCCGTAGACCAGGGCCTCGGCGGTCACCGGCCCGCCGACGAGCGGCCAGGCGGCCGGCAGGCGCAGGAGCACGGTGCCGCCGATATGGCTGAAGAGCCCGTTGTAGACCGTGGCGAAGGGGATCACCAGCCGCGCCACCCGCCCGATGGGCAGTCCCGGCCGCCCCTCGGACCCCTCTCCGCCCAGCCGATGATCCAAGGCCTGCCCCACCAGGGCCGCCGCCAGACCGGCCGCCGCCAAGGCCCAGGGGCTGTCCGTCAGCGACACCGCCGCGGCCAGCCCCAGGGTCCAGGCCAGCCAGGCGCGCGGATGCAGGGATGCGACCGGCGCCGGGGGCAGACCCGCCGCGGGCCGCCCCTCCTTCAGCCCCTCCCCAGCCGTTTTGGGGAGGGGGGTCGGGGGAGGGGCCGGCATCGGGAGGAGATCCGCCTCCGAAATCGCCGCCCCCTGTTCGCCAGGCCGCAGTCCTACCTGCCCCCACCCCCGCGCCGCCCGGCGCAGCAGCAGCAGCACCGGCCGACCCAGGAGCAGCAGCAGCAGCACGTTGCCCGCGGCGCGGAAGGCATCCCAGGGCAGAGAAGCCAGCAGCAAGGTCGCCAGCCGTCCACCTGCCGCGGCGGCCGGCTCGCCCACCGGCGATCCGCCGCCGAGGAAGGTCCAGGCCCACAGGTCCAGCAGCAGACCGTAGGCCAGGCCCCAGAAGGCGCCCTGCGCCATCAGGAAAAGCAGCTCCGACCGCCCGGGCGCCGCCGCCGGGCCGCTCCGGCCACGCCAGGCGAGCCCCAACAGCCCGGCGCTCAGGCCCACCCAGCCGGCGGCCATCATCTGGTAAGGCAGCCAAGGCCCCACGCCGCCGGTGATCAGCGCCGAGACCAGCAGCCCCAAGGCGCCCAGCTGGAAGCCGAAGCGCGGGCCCAAGGCATGCCCGGCCAGCAGGATGGGTGCGAAGACAGGGCTGAACTCGCCCGGCCCCGGGATGGCCACTTCGATGAAGCGCAGGGCCGCCAGCTGGGCGGCCAGCACCGCCAGCAGGGCAACGCGGCGGGCATCCTCCAGGGATGCCAGCCCCTCGAGGGCCAGGGCGATCAGGCTGGCGGAGAGCAAGGCGACCTGGACTGCGGGGCTCCAGCCGCCGGTCGGCGGCCGGCCCATGATACCCGCCGCCTGCGCCAGGAGGGCCGCCGCCGGCCCCAGGAAGGCCACCACGCCCGCCAGCTGGGCGAGGACGAAGAGCCCCGGCAAACGACGACGGGCGATGGTGCGCGCCGCGGCGGACACGGCTCAGGCGCCGGCGCGGCGGCCGCGCCACCAGGCCAGGCCAAGCGCCGCCAGCACGGCCAGGGCCGGCCAGGGAATGCGGGGCGCCGAAGGTCCGGCGGGCGCGGGCACCGGCGGCGACTCGGCGACCGGCGCGGGCACCGTGCCGGCGGAGGGCAGCGCCGTGGCCACCGGGGGAGGCGCCGTGGCCACCGGGGGAAGCGCGGCATCCGCGACGCCGGTTGGGGCGCCGGTCAGCGGCGACTGCCCGCCGGCGCGCGCCGCGGCCGTGGTCTGAAGCGCCGCCAGTTGGGTGGGGTAGGCGGCCAGGGTCGCCTGGCGCATGCGGTCGCGGACCCCCGCCGCCCAGGTGGGGTCCGCGGCGCGCGCCGCGGGCGCCGACGCCAGGATGGTGGGGCCGGCGGGTAGCGCGGTAAGCGTGGTGACCACGGCCACCACGGTCGCGGTAGCCCGGGCGGTGGGCGCCGCGGATGTGGCCGAACTGCCACCGCGGGAGCGAGGCAAGGTCGCGGTGGGAGTCGGGGGCCGTGGCGCGGTGGCCGGGGGCATCGCCGAAGGCGCAGCCGTGGCCGAAGGGCTCGCGACCGCCGTGGGCGAGGATGCCGCGCAGATCTGGGCGAAGGTCAGGGGCGGGGGCTCGGCCCCCGCGCTGACCGAACCCGCCCCCCAGGCCCAGCCGTCCACGTCACCGGCGCCCAGACGGCGTGCCGTCGGGCCGGTCTGCTCGTAACGCCAAACGCCGCCCTGCAGGCTGTGGTAGGCCCAGTAGCGGCAGCCCTCTCCCAGACTGCGGCATTGGCAGAGGCAGTCGTCCCGGGGACAGCCCTCCTGGTCGATGCGGCATACCAATGCGCCTTGGCCCTGCACCTGGATCGCCAGGTCCAGACCAGAGCGCTCCAGAAGCTCCAGGCCGGTCAGCCCGCCTTCCGGCAGGGCCACGCAGCGCGTGACCGCCCGCCCGTCGCCGAAGCGGACGACCAGGCCGGCCCGCGCCGGCGCGGGCTGGGCCGTGGCGGTGATGGCCGGGGCCAGGGCAATCGCGAGGGCCAGGGGGATGATCAGTCCCATCCCCCTGAACCGCCTCGGCCAGCCCATCCCCATCACCGCCCCCGCGCCAGCAGCGGCAGCCACAGCCGCCACTGACCCGCCGCCAGCCAGGGCCAGGGCCTCCCAGCCAGGGCCTGGATGCCGGCCGTCGTCGACAGCAAGGGGCTAGGCCCCTGGAAGCTGCCGTCGGTCGCCTGCAATCCCAGGATGGCCTCTCGGCCACCCTGGCGACCCCAGCCGCCGGGGCCGCCGCGCATCCAGCCCGCGCCGTTCACCCGATGGCCCTGCGCCGTCAGCCCCAGCAGGACACCGGCCGTGGAGTCCACGCTGGCCGCGCCGTCAAAGCCCCAGCCGCCTTCGGCCAGCTGGGCGCCGAGCAGCCAGGCCTCCGCCTCCTGGACCGCAGGACGGTCGCGCCCCCAGCCGGCGGCGGCGAGCGCCGAGAGGGCCAGGCCGGTGCTGTCCGGATCGGCCGCTTCGGCGCCCCGGGCGTAGCCCCAGCCGCCGCTCGCGCTGCCGGCGTCGGCCAGATCCTGCACCAGGCCCGGCGGCAGGGGCTCCTCCAAGGCGGTCAGGCCGAGGATGGCCCAGGCCAGGTCCCAGCTGCTCTGCTCCCGGGCGCCGATAGCCCCGGAGGCCGCCCGGACCAGATGGGCGCGCAGGTCGAAGCGCGCCTCGCCGCGCGGCAAGGCGCCGGGGTCGACCGCCAGGACGCGCAGGCCGGCGGCCAGCTTGCCGGCGGCGGCCAGGCCGCGCTCGGCGTAGTCCGGGCCTACCGCCAGCAGGTAGTCGCGGGGCGTGCGGCCCGTGGCGTGGCGCGGCGCCGGGTCCTGCCCGGCGGCCGCCAATGCCAGCACCGCGTCCAGGCTACTGCCCGGCCCGAAGCCGCCGAAGCCACCGTCCGGCTGCTGCTGGGCGCGCAGCCAGGCCAGGGCGCGGCGCAAGGCCGGCGCGGGTCCGGGCAAGGGCAGTGGCCGACCGGCCAGGGCCGGCAGAGCCTGCAGGCTGGCCACCATGTCCGACACCTCCTCATCCGTGGCGCTGAAACGCAGGCGGCCATCCGCCGCCTGGGCGGCGATGAGGAAGTCCAGCGGGCTGGGATGGCCCGCCGCCCAGCGGCCGGCGCGCGGATCTTCGCCGGCGGCCAGAATGCCGGCCGCGGCGTAGCCGGTGGAGTTGATGTTGCTCTGCCCGCCATGGCCCCAGCCACCGTCCGCCCCCTGGCTGCGAGCCAGGAAGTCCAGGGCGGCGCGCAAGGTCGGGTCGTCTGCTGGCAGACCGGCGGCGCGGGCGGCCTGCAGGGCCAGGCCGCTGCTGTCGGCATCCGGCGCACTTCGGCCGTCCGCGCTCCAGCCGCCGGCGGAATCCGCCAGGGCCTTGAGGCCGCCGAGCGCGGCCGGCGGCAGGGGCTCGCCCCCGGCGGCCAGGCCCAGGATGGACCAGGCATGGTCCCAGGTACCGGCGCCGTAGCGTCCTGTCGCCGGGTCATAGCTTGCCGTGAGGCGGGCGACCAGGTCGATGCCGCCGGCGCGGCGCGGGTCGCCGCCCGCGGCGGCCAGCCCGGCGGCGGCCTTGCCCGCCGCCGCGGCGCCCCGCGCATAGTCGGCCGCGGCGCCCTGCATGAAGTCGCGGAGGCCGGGTCCGACGGCGGCGGGCCGCAAGCGGTCCAGATCCAGACCCAGGCCGCGCGCCCCGAAGGCCGCCTCGGCGCTGAAGCCCACGTGACCGGCCAGGCCGCCCTGAAGGTCCTGGAAGCGGCTCAGCCAGTGAAGGGCCAGCCGCCCGGAGCGCCAGGGCGCGGGCGCCGCGAGCGGCGCGGCGCGGCCCCAGACCCAGCCCTCCAGGCCATTCGCGGGAACCTGGAACTCGGCCGGACCGGTGCCGGCCTCGGTCCAGGCGCCGGCGGCGTCGCCGTGGTGGTAGCCCCAGAAGCGGCAGCCGCGCGCGCCCTTGCAGGCGCAGAAGCAGTCGGTGGCGGGACAGCCCAGGCCGTCGATGGCGCAGACCGCGCCGCCGCTGGTCACGACCGGCAGGCTGCTGCGGCCGAGCAGGGCCAGACCGGTCATCCCGGCCTCCCAGGGCAAGCGCTCCACCTGGGCATCGCCGTCGCCGCGGTCCACCACCAGGTCTACCGCCGGAGGGGCGGCGGCCCCTGCCTGCCCCGCGACGCCCAGGCCCATGGCCAGGGTCATCGCCAGACCCAGGGCCACCCGCCTCGCCGACCAACGCCATCCACGCCGGCGTCCGATTCCCGAAAGCCCGTTCAAACGCCAGCGGCGCCCAGCGGCTCCATCCCCCATCATGGCCGTCCCCTTCTGTCCCGAGTCGCGCGGGACCACGTGGGCCGGCCGAACGCGGGGAAGCACGGGGCGGAGCGGAGCGGCCGCGAGGCCGGGGCGCCCGCCCGGCCCCTTGCGCGAAGGCCGGCGGTCGATCGTGGCGGCGACGCCGCCACGGCCGTGTCTGGTGGGGTGTCGGGCTGGCCTCCGCACGCGGCTGGTCCCGCGTGGCCGCGGCCCGAAGGCGGCGGCGGTACGTCTGGAAGGCTTACCGTTGCGCGTCAGCGCCGGTCTTTCACCGGTCTTCCCCCCGGCAGCTCCACAGTTCGCGGAACGCCGCCGACCCGCGCCAGCATGCCGGGTCGCGCCAAACAGGTGTCGATTCAGTCAGATCCAATCCTAGCACAGGAACCTGTGCCGAACGGGCCGGTTTCTAGCGCCCGTCTACTTGAGCCGACCCCGGCTTTGTGCTACGGTAACGTGGCCGTTTCAGGCTAAATCGAACCCTAGACCAAGGCAGGCGCATGGCTCTCGACGCATCCCGTCCCAATATCGAATCCACCGGACATCCCCAGGGTCTTGCGGGTCGTATCACCATCCTGACGGTGGTGATCGTGCCCTTCATCGCCACCCTCTACGCCATCTGGCTGCTGTGGAAGGTGGCTGTTGACTGGCCGGATCTGGTCATCTTCGCGGTCATGTACCTGATCGCCGGTCTGGGGATCACCATCGGCTACCACCGCATGCTCACCCATAACGGCTTCCAGACCTACCCCTGGCTGCGCGGCGCCTTCCTGGCCGCGGCTGGCATGGCGGTGGAGAGCGGTCCCATCACCTGGGCCTCCACGCACCTCAAGCACCATGCCCTGTCGGACAAGGAAGGGGATCCGCACAGCCCGCTCGAGGGCCTCTTCCATTCCCATGTGGGCTGGATCATCGACGGCTGGCGCACCGAGCCCGAAAAGCACGGTCCCTGGCTGCTCAAGGACGAACAGGTGGGCTTCTTCGAGCGCACCTTTGTGTTCTGGGTGGCCCTGGGCCTGGCCATCCCCTTCGTGGTCGGCGGTCTGTGGTCGATGGCCAGCGGCGCGACCTTCCTGTCGGGAGCCTTGACCGGCCTCCTCTGGGGTGGCCTCGTGCGCATCTTCTTCACCCACCATGTCACCTGGAGCGTCAACTCCATCTGCCATACCTTCGGCAGCCGCCCCTTCGCCACCAAGGACCTGAGCCGCAACAATGTCATCGTCGGCGTCCTGGCCATGGGCGAGGGCTGGCACAACAACCACCACGCCTTTCCCAACAGCGCCGAGCACGGCCTGGAATGGTGGCAGTTTGACCTGTCGGCCTACGTCATCCGGGCCTTGGAGATGGTCGGCCTGGTCTGGGACGTCAAGCGCGTGACGCCGGAGCAGCTGCAGCGCCGGTTGGAGAACTGAGGCCGGGGACGCTGGGGGCGGAGTACGGCGAGGTCGGGGAGACCCGGAACGCAGTGAACACAGCCGCTGAAGCCCTTCGCGTCGGAATCGATCTACGGCTGCGGGCCTACCGCGGCGGCGGGATCGCGGAACACATGAGCCGGCTGATCGCCGGCCTGGACTTGATGAATGAGGCCGGCCCCCTGCATCTGGGTGGCCGGCCTTTTCTGCCCCTGCGGCTGGAGCATCGGCGCGGTCGCGGCGTCGGGGCGGGCGGCCCGTTCCCCGCCCGCTGGCTCTGGACGCCGCCCCATCACCGCCTGGAGGGCATCAGCCTGCCGATTGAGCTGCTGGGCGCGGGCCTGTCCCTGCTGCACAGCCCGGACTTCATCGTACCGCGCTTCTGGCGCGGCCGGTCGGTGGTCACGGTGCATGACCTGGCCTTCCTGCGCCATCCCGAGCTGCTGACCGCCGCGAGCCGCCGTTACTACGGCCAGGTACACCGCTCCCTGCGCCAGGCGGACGCGGTGATCGCGGTCTCGCGGCATACGGCATCCGAGATCGCGGCGCTGACGGACACGACGGCGCAGAAGGTGCATGTGGTGCCCAACGCGATCCATCCGCGTTTCAGCCCCCGCGGCGACGAGGCGGCGGACCGCGCCGCCTGGGACCGCCACGGGCTGCTGACGGCGGAAGGCCCACGGCCCTACGTCCTCTTTGTATCGACCATCGAACCGCGCAAGAACCTGGCCACCCTGCTCAGAGCCTTCGCCCTGCTCCACCGCATGGACCCACGCGTCCAACTGGTCCTCGCGGGCGCCGAAGGTTGGCTCAGTTCGGAGGTCCACGCCTTGGCCACCGAGCTGGGTCTGGGCGAGAGCGCGCGCTTCCTGGGCCGGGTGACGGACGAGGACCTGGCCGCGCTCTATCGCGGAGCGCGCCTGCTGGCCCATCCGGCCCTGGACGAGGGCTTCGGCCTGCCGGTGGCCGAGGCCCTGGCCTCGGGGACGCCGGTGTTGGCCTCCAGCGCCGGCAGCCTGCCGGAGATCGCCGGCGACGCGGCATTGTTGCTGGACCCGCGCGATGCGGGCGCCTGGGCGCAGGCGATGGGCCGGGTGCTGGACGACGGCGCCTTGGCCGCGCGTCTGCGGGCGGCCGGCCCGCCCCGAGTGGCCCGGTTCACCCTGCGCGCGATGGCGGAGGGGACGGTGGCGGTGTATGGGGCGGCATTTGACGGGCGGAAGCCCTGATGTCCTCCGCCATGCCACCGGTCGTCATTCGCACCGCACGCCTTCTCATCCGCAGCTGGCAGCCCGGTGACGGGCCGCTGCTGAAGCAGGCCATCGACGCCAACCTGGCGCATCTGCGGCCCTGGATGCCCTGGGCGCTCGACGAACCCTCGGCGCCCGACGTCGTGGAAGCGCGGGTGCAGCAGCTCGCGGACCGCTTCGCGCGCGGCGAGGACTGGATCTACGCCCTCTTCGCCCCCGACGGCCGCCAGGTGCTGGGCGGGAGCGGATTGCATCCGCGGATCGGGCCCAGCGGGCTGGAGATCGGCTACTGGCTGGACGCGGCGCATACCGGCCGCGGCCTGGCCTCGGAGGCTACGGCCGCGCTGACCTGCGCCGCCTTCGATCTGCCCCAGGTGGACCATGTCGAGATCCGCTGCGACCCGCAGAACCTTGCCAGCGCCGCGGTGCCCCGGCGGCTGGGCTTCCGGCTGGCCGAGGTCCTCGTCGCCGACACGGTGACCCCCACCGGCGAGGTCCGCGACACCATGGTCTGGCGGATCAGCCGGGATGAAGCGGCGGCCCTGGGCGATGGGGCGCCGCCGGCTGTGTCGGGTCGGCGCTGAACCGCTCCGCCCAAACACCCCCTGCGGTCTAGGCCTTTGGTCCGGCGTTTCCGCCCCCGGTACGGCTTACACTGAGTCCCGTAAGCGTTCGACCGGCCGTCCCATGACTGGCCGGCTCCCGGCGGACAGAGGCAATCATGAAACCGACGATCCTGGTTCTGGGCGGCAATTTTGGCGGGATGACCAGCGCCTTTGAGTTGAAGCGCAAGCTGGGGGCCACGGCCCGCATCCTGGTGATCTCCAAGACCCGTGAGTTCCTGTACATCCCGTCCCTCATCTGGGTGCCCTTCGGGCGGCGCAAGGTGGCGGACATCACCTTTTCCGCGGAGGACACCCTTCGGCGCGGGGGCATCGACTTCATTCTCGACGAAGCCACGCGCATCGACGCGGCGGCGAGCAAGGTGGTCTGCGCCTCGGGACGCGAGCAGGCCTATGACTACCTGATCATCGCCACCGGCGCGGAGTTGGTCTGGGACGCGCTACCGGGCCTGGGGCCGGCGGGGCACACGCATTCCATCTTCACCCCGCGCGACGCGGAGGCCACCTACGCCGCCTTCCATGACTTCGTCAAGGACCCCGGGCCGGCGGTGATCGGTGCGGTGCCGGGCGCCAGTTGTATGGGCGCCGGCTACGAGTACCTCTTCAACTTCGATCGCTACGTACGCAAGGCCGGCGTGCGCAAGCAGGTGCCCATCACCTGGGTGACGCCCGAGCCGGCTCTGGGCCACTTCGGGATCGGCGGCATCACCGGTGGGGAGACCCTGCTGAAGGCCTTCCTGAAGTGGCAGGGCATCGACTACCGCGCCGACGCGGCCATCACGGAGGTCACCGAGGACGCCGTGGTCCTGTCCAGCGGCGAGCGCCTGCCGGCCAAGTGGAAGATGCTGGTGCCGCCCTTCCGCGGCACGCGTGTGGTGCGCGAGTCACCCGGCGTGGGTGATGAGAAGGGCTTCGTGCCCACCAACGACGGCTACCAGCACCACCAGTACCCCAACATCTTCGCCGCCGGGCTGGCCGTGAAGGTGGCCAACCCCTTCCTGGGCTCGGTGCCCTTCGGCGTGCCGAAGACCGGCTACCCCACCGACGAGATGGCCAAGACCGCGGTCGAGAACATCACCAGGATCCTGGCGGGTCAGGCGGAGCTCAGCTGCGTGAGCTTCGGCAGCATCCCCGGCGTCTGCGTGATGGACGCCGGCAACAAGGAGGTCATCATCCTCTCCAACAGCCTGTTCCCGCCGCGCAAGTTCGCGGTGATGCTGCCCAACATCTTCGGCGACTGGATGAAGGTGCTGGTGGAGAAGATGCTGATGTTGAAGTACCGCAAGGGCTGGTCCTTCCTGCCCTAGGCCGCGCGACGACGAGGCGGGTCCGGGTCCGGGGGGTCGACCGATCGACGGCACCGGCTCCGCCTCTCCTGCCTCAGCCCCTCCCGGTCAGCGACCCGCCAGCCGCCCCGCCGCCCGCCCCACCTGCAGGCGCAGGGCCGCCAGTTGCTGGCGCAGGGCCGCCATGCGCGCCGGCATCTCGTTGGCTGAGGTGGTCTCGTCGGCCAGACTGGTCTCCAGGACCAGGAGCTGGTCCTCCACCGCGTTCAGGTCCAGTTGCGCTGCCCTGAGCTCGGCATCCCGCGAGGCGTCGCCGGCCAGGGGCGGGGCTTCCGCCTCCTTCAGGCCCGCCAGTTTGGTCTCGGCCACCTGCAGCCGGCCGCGGGTCAGGGCCAGTTCTTGAGTCAGGTCCTGGGCCGCCGGTGCGTTCGGCGAATCGGTGGCCCGACCGGACCACTGGCCCAGAAGGAAGAGACCCAGGGCCGCCAGAACCAAGAGCCCGACCCGCGCCGCCGAAGGCCAGGAGCGGTTGGAAGGTGCCGCCAGGGTGATCGTCGCCGCTCTGACGCCGGAGTCGACGGCGGCTCGCGGCCGCGCCCCGGACCCGGATCCTGCGCTGACCGTCGATGAGCCGTCGCCCTCGGCGACGATCACCCTGGCGGCGGCATCCCCTTCTCCCAGCTTCAGGCGCTTCAGCCTGAGCGCGTTGGTGACCACGGTCACCGAGCTGAGGGCCATGGCCCCCGCCGCCAGGCTGGGGCTGAGCAGCAGCTTCAGGGTGGGATACAGGACGCCCATGGCCACGGGGATGAGCACCAGGTTGTAGGCGAAGGCCCAGAACAGGTTCTCCTTGATGTTGCGCATGGTGGCCCGCGACAGGCGCAGGGCCTGGGCGATGCCATCCAGATCGCCGCGCATGAGGGTGATGTCAGAAGCGGCCATGGCCACGTCCGTCCCTGTGCCGATAGCGAAACCGACGTCCGCGGCGGCCAGGGCCGGGGCGTCGTTGATGCCATCACCCACCATGCCCACCCGCCGGCCCTTGGCCTGCAGGGCCATCACCTGGGCGCTCTTGCCCGCCGGCAGGACCTCTGCCAGCACGTTGACGATGCCCGCCTCGCGCGCCACTGCCGCCGCCGTGCGGGCGTTGTCGCCGGTCAGCATCCACAGGTCCAGGCCCAGGGCCTGCAAGCGGCGCACCGCCGCCGCCGCCCCCGGCTTCAGCGGATCGGCCATCGCGATGAGCCCCAGCAGCCGGCCTTCCGCGGCGACGAACATCGGCGTGCGCGCCTGGTCCGCCAGGCGCTGCTCCTCGGCCTCCAGCGCGGTGGTGGCGACGCCCATCTGCTGCATCAGCGCTCGGTTACCCAGGAGAAGCCGGCGGCCATCCACCCCCGCCTGGATGCCCAGGCCGGTCAGCGACTGGAAGCCTTCCGGCTCGGAGAGGACCAGGCCGCGGGCGCGGGCCTCGGTGACCATCGCCTCGCCCAGGGGATGCTCGCTGCCCCGCTCGGCAGAGGCGGCCAGGCGCAGGAGCTCCTCCGGCGTCGTCCCCGGCAGGGGCAGCAGATCGGTCACCTGCGGCCGCCCCGCGGTCAGGGTGCCGGTCTTGTCCAGGATGAGGGTGTCCAGCTTGTGCGCGGTCTCCAAGGCCTCCGCCGAGCGGATGAGGATGCCCTCAGTCGCCGCGCGGCCCGTGCCCACCATGATGGCCGTGGGCGTGGCCAGGCCCATGGCGCAGGGGCAGGCGATGACCAGCACGGTGATGGCCGTCACCAGGGCCATGACCCCCGGCTGGTAGGCGGCATCCGGCACCAGGCGCGGCAGCATGACGAACCAGAAGGCACCGGTGGCCAGGGCCAGCAGGATGACCACCGGCACGAAGCGCGCCGACACCGCGTCCGCCAGGCGCTGGATGGGCGCGCGCGAGCCTTGCGCCTCCTGCACCAGGCGCATGATCTGGGCCAGCACCGTGTCCTTGCCCACGCGCGTGGCCGTGAAGCGGAAGGACCCGGTCTTGTTGAGGGTGGCGCCGGTGACCGCGTCGCCCGGGCCTTTGACCACCGGGATGGGCTCGCCGGTCAGCATGGACTCGTCGACGGTGGAGGATCCGCTCAGCAGCTCTCCGTCCACAGGCACCTTCTCCCCGGGACGCACCAGCACCACGTCGCCCACCTGCACCTGGGCGATGGGCAGGTCCACCTCCGCCCCGGCGCGGATGACCCTCGCCGTGCGCGCCCCCAGGCCCGCCAGGCGGCGGATGGCCTCGCCCGTCTGGCCCTTGGCGCGCAGCTCCAGGTACTTGCCCAGCAGGATGAGGGCGATGACCGTGGCCGCGCTGTCGAAGTAGACCTGCGGGCCGCCGAAGCGGTCCGGCAGCAGGTAGCTCCAGCCCAGGGCGGCGTCCAGCAGGCTGAAGACGCTGAAAGCGAAAGCCGCCGAGGTGCCCAGGGCGATGAGGGTGCTCATGTTGGCCGAGCGCTCCCGGAGCGCACCCCAGGCCGCGCGGTAGAACTGGGCGCCAGCCCAGACCTGCACCGGCAGGGCCAACAGCAGCTGCAACAGGCCCATGCGCAGGTGCGAGGCGCTGAACCCTCCCTCATGCCCGGCGGTGTCCATGGGCCGCAGGAAGTCCGGCAGCATGGTGAGCATGATCAGCCCCGCCAGCACCAGGGCGACGGTCAGCTTCCGGCGCAAGGCCACCAGCTCCAACCGGATGCGACGCTCCTGCGGCGTCTCCTCGGCGGCCGCGTCGGTGGCCGCGTCGGCGGGCTGTGACGCGATGGAGGCCACCGGAAGTCCGGACAGCGGCGCGGCAGGGACGGCGGCAGGCGACAGTCCGGATAGCGAAGCGGCAGGGCCGGCAGGCGACAGTCCGGAACGCGGCGCCGGGGCAGCGGCGGCCGTCGCGCTGTTCGGCATCAGGGTCAGCGGAATGGCCTCCGTCACCCCCGCGGGGGGGCGCAGGATGACTGCGGTGGTCTCCTCGGCGGGCGCGCCGGCCTGCGTGGCGGGCGGCGCTTCGCTCGCCGCGGCCAGATCCAGCAGGCTGGCATCGTAGCCGGCGCGCTTCACCGCCGCGGCCAGGGCGACCGGATCGGTGAGATCGGGATCGAAGGTCACCCGGGCGGATTCCGCCGCCAGGTTGACCTGCGCCGCCTCGACCCCTTTGACCCGCCGGAAGGACTTCTCCACGATGTTGACGCAGGAGGCGCAGGTCATGCCTCCGACGTCGAAGGTGGCGGTCTGCTGGGTCATGGTGCTGGGGTCCTAAAGGTGGTCCGGCCGATCGATGACCGAAAGTGGTGTCGCGCGCGGGGCGGCGTCAGGGGATTCCGGGGGGTGGTGGTCGGCGTGGGGGGCAAGGCAGGCCCTGCCCCCCACGCCGATCACCGCCCGGCAACCGCCGTTACCAGGACGTGGCCAGAGCCTGCGCCTGGTCCTGGATCTCCTCGGCCGTGCAGGTACCCATGATCGTGTTGCCCATGGTGTGGCAGGGCTCCTCCGCCATGGTCTCCGTGTCCACCACGATGGTGTGGCTGGCGCGGATCGCGGCGATCTCCTCGGCCGTGCAGGTGCCCATGACGGCGCCCAGCATGTAATGGCAGGCCGCGTCGGTCATCTCCGTGGTGTTGACCGGGATCAGCTCGGCCGCGCCCAAGGCCTTCTGCAGCGCGGCCTCCTCGTCGCATTGGCCCATGACCACCTCGCCCATCACGTGGCAATCGGCATCGGCCATCTGCGTGCGGTCCAGGGTGAGGATGACGGGCGCCACCTCGCCCTCGGTGGCGGGAGCCATGGCGTCGGCGGTCGGCAAGGCAGCGACGTCGGGAGTCGCCTCCACCAGGGCGGGAGCCTCCTGGGCCGGGGCGTCGCCCTCGGTGGCGGCGTCAGGCGCCGAGGCGGACCCGCCGCAGGCGGACAGGCTCAGGGTGAGGATCAGGGCGAGGGGCAGGTGCAGCTTCATGGTGTTCTCTCCTATGGCTGAGGGTGGGATAGGGGATGTCGGGGGTTGGGAACCCGCCGTGGGTCGCCGGGCGGATGCGGCTGGGTCGGACGCGGCCTCTCAGCCGATGGGTTCGGCGGTGAAGCCGGCGCGCTGGATGGCGGCCAGGAGATCCGCGGGCTTGACCTTGGCACCGTCAAAGCTGACCTCGGTCAGCCCGGCAGCCAGGCTGGTCTTGGCGTCAGCGACACCGTCGATGTCCTCGATCTCCCAATCGACACTGGTGGCGCAGCTCTGGCAATGCATGCCCTGCACCTTGAAGCGGGCGACGGTCGCGCTCATGGGGTTGACTCCTGTTTTGCGGCGACCGGCGGCAGCCGGTCGGGTGGGGGGGGGGGGGGGGGGGGAAGACGTCGGGCGGAGGAAAGGTCAGGGAAGGATGTCGATCGCCCCGCTGTACATGCCCATGCCGCAGACGAAGGCCAGCTTGCCCGGCGGCTGCGGCGGCAGATCGACGAGGGTGGGCCGGCCGGGCAGCAGCTGGAACTCCCGCTGCAGCCCGGGAAACACGACGGCGTTGGTGCAGCTGGGCCGCTCGCTGGCCACCAGCTTCAGGCGGATGGGCCGGCCCGCCGCCAGGCTGGCCCTGGCCGGCCGGTAGCCGGTGGGCTCGGCCTGGATGGTCAGCTCTTGCGGCTGGAGGCTCGCAATCGGGCTGACGACCGCCGAACCAGCGGCTGGTCCGCGCTCCAGGTTCCAGCCCAGCAGCCGCATGCCGGAGCGCAGGGTGAAGACAGCGATGGCGGCCATCAGCAGCGCCGCCACCGGCCGGAAGGCCCGCCCGCCGGCCTGCCCCAGCCGGCCGATGGCCAGACCCAGGGCCAGGAAGAGCGGCGCCGTGCCCAGGGTGAAGGCCAGCATGACCAAGGCCCCGGCCAGGGCGTCGCCGGAGGCCACGGCCACCGCCTCCATGGCCAGGGTGATGCCGCAGGGCAGGAAGACGGTCAGCGCTCCCAGCGCGGCCGGGCCCCACCGGTCCCCGCGGCGTGAGCGCCCTCGGATGTAGCGTTGCAGCCGCTTGGGCGCCACGGGCATCAGGCGGGCGACCAGGGTCTGCAAGCCCAGGGTCTGCGCGGCCATCGCCAGCATGAACAGCGCCGCGGCCAACAACAGCCAGCCCTGCAGGCGCAGCGGGATGCGCGCGCCCACGGCTCCCAGAACGGCGCCCAGCAGGGTGTAGGCCGCCGTCTTGGCGATCAGGAACTGCGCCGCCGGCAGGACCGTCCCGCGCCTACTGGCGGCGACGCCCGGTCCATGGTCGCCGGCGGTGACGGCACGGCTGGCGATGGTGCTGGCCAAGAGCCCACCCTGCACCGCCATGCAGCTGAGGCCGCCGACGGTGAGCCCGGTGAGGAAGATGAGGCCCAGGCGTGCGGCGGCATCCGGACCAGCCAGCCATTCACCGGAGAAGCCCAGCTGTCGGCCTAGCCAGAGCAGGGCGCCCAGCATCAGCAAGCTGAGCAGGGGCGCCCGCCAAGCCCACCCCCTGGGGGGAGGGGAAGACAGGATAGACGGAGGAGGGGTCGGTGACATGGGCAGGGTTTATTATCGGGAGCCAAGCACCGGCTGTCAACAGATCGGTCAAGACGCTCAGGCGCGGCTAATGAACGGGGGCCGGGCCGACGCGCCCCTCGGCCACCCGCTGGTAGACCGCCCAGGTGGCCCGCGCCGCCCGCTGCCAGGTGAAGCCGCCCGCCCGCCGCAGACCTGCCGCCCGCAGGCCTGTGGCCAGGTCGGGGTCCGTCAGGACGCGGCCCAGGGCGGCCGCCCAGGCGACGGCGTCCACCGCATCCACCAGCAGGCCGGCGTCACCCACCACCTCGGGCAAGCTGCTGGCGCGGGCGGCCACCACCGGCGCGCCGCAGGCCATGGCCTCCAGGGGCGGCAGGCCGAAGCCCTCGTAGCGCGAGGGAAAGGCAAAGACCGCCGCCCCGCCCAGCAGGGTAGGCAGATCGGCCTCGGCCACCGGCCCCAGGGCCTGCCAGGCGCCGTCCGGCAGGCCCGCGGCGCGCGCCAGGGTAGCAGGGTGGGGAGCGAAGGGATCGTCGGGGCGCGGCAGGCGGCCGGCGATGAGCAGGGGCGGTCCGCCGGCGGCGTGGACCACGCGCCAGGCGGTCAGCAGGATGGCCAGGTTCTTGCGCGTGTCGAAGCCGCCCAGATAGAGGCCGTAGCGGGCCGGCAGGGAAAGGCGGGCGCCCAATGCGAGCAGTTGGTCCGGCGTGGGCGGGCGGAAAGCCGCTTCGACACCCAAGGGCACCACGTGGATGCGCTCCGGCGCGACAGCCAGATGCAGGGCGATGTCCGCCGCGGTATGCACTGAATCGGCGATAAGAGCGCCGGCGCGGCGGCTGCCGGCCGCGGCCAGGGCGCTGTAGGCCCGCTCCCGCCAGCGCCGCCGGTACTCGGGCAGCAGCAGGGGGATGAGGTCATGCACGGTGACCACGGTGGGGCCGCGCGGGCGGAGCGGCGGAGCCCAGTAGGGCACATGGGCCATGCCGCCGCCGCGGGCGGCCAGGCGCGGAAACCGGAACTGCTCGTAGGCCAGCTTGGTCAGCGGATCGCGACGCTGGGGCGACAGGGCCAGGGAGCAGGACCAGCCGGAGGGCGGATCGTCGCCGAGGGCCGCCAGCAGGCGGTCGGTGTAACGGCCGCTGCCCACGGTCTGACCGGCGAACCAGCCGCTGAGGGTGACGTGCATGGGTCTGGGAAGGCCTCGCGAGGGGCCGTTCGCGCTCGCCGCGGACGGGGCGGGTCCATTCTGCCGCCGGCGCGGCGGCTTGTCGACCTGTAGCGTTACCATGAACTGGCCCGGCGGTTGGACCCGCTCGGGACCACCAGGGGCCGAACGCATCGTTACGCATCGTTGCGGATTGATACGGTTGCCCTGGGAGCCCGTTGACAGCCCCCGGACCGCGTCCTACAATCAAGGAACGCGCACGCCCGCATCCATCCACGCGCACAACCAGACCGCCCGTGCGAGCCGTAGGGCTCGCGCAGCCCTCACCCGCAGCTGATTCCTCCGGAGCGGTCGGTCCTGAGCATTCAGTTAAGGAGTCCCGGCCATGCGTCCCAGGCGCAACTTCGTCCCCATCCTGACGCTGATCAGCGTCGTGGCCCTGACCGTCGCCGTGGTGACCGCCCTGCGGCCCGGGCCCGAGCCGTCAACGGCGGCCTTGCCGGCTGACGGCGCTTCGCGGTTCCGCCTGGAAGGCCCCGACGGCCCCGTCGAGCCGGTGATGAAGGTGATCTCCGGCGCGGAATACGACCGCCTGCCGCCCCTGCCCGTCACCAAGGTCGAGATCCCGGACAGCCTCGATCAGGGTGGCTGCCAGCGCGGCGGCCGGATTATCCGCGTCGATCCGGTGCTGGGCGAGGGCTTCGAGTCCAGCCCCTTCCCCCGCCCCGGCGGCCGCTGGGCCATCTCGGACCTCTTCTCCAAGTCGCCCGGCTTCCTGGACGAAGTGGGCTGGGGTGCGGTGGCCTGCGAGGCTTCGGTAGACAAGAAGAGCCTGTGGTCCGTGGGCGGCGGCAGCATCGGCAAGACGCTCAAATGCGACGGCTCAGACAAGCAGTACTTCACGCAGCTTCGCGGCAACAAGGGCATCCGCACCCTGCTGCGCTACGGCGTGTTGGACCTGAACACCAACCGCGGCGTGGGCATCCGCATCACCTTCGACTACAAGGCCAAGATGCCGGAGAAGGCCTTGCTGGTAGGCGTCGGCGACGGCAACCAGCGCGCGGTCGACGGCAAGGTCTCCTACACCGGCTACAACTACTTCCAGGCCGACACCCAAGGCGAATGGGTGCGCGGCGAGATCGTGGCCTTTGCCAACGGCTCGGAGTACCTGACCCCGGTGGCGGGCATCGCCAACAAGGACAAGATCGAGCTGGCCTTCTTCTACACCGACCCGCCCAACGCGGACGGCGCCGCCACGCCCGGCATCGGTTCGCCCACCGCCGGCATGCACGGGGTGTTCATCGACAACCTGTTCATCGACGTGCTGATCGACCCGCGGCCCTGCCCCATCGGCTCGCCCACGGCCACGGACGATCCGGTCCCGCCCACCCCGGCGGTATCGGACACACCCGAGGATCCCACGGACACGCCGCGGCCCACGCGCACGCGCAAGCCGCCGCCGCCGCCGTTCGACGTCAAGACGCCCACGCCGCGCGACCGCCGGGCCTTCCTGCCCGTCCTCAGCCGCAACTTCGACACGCTGGTCAACTGGACCCCCCCGCCGCCGGGCAAGACGGCCACGCGGACGGCCATCCCGTCGGCGACCCATACCCCGTTGCCGCCGCCGCCCACGGAGACGGAGGAGCCCACGGAGACGGCGGTGCCCACCCGCACCCGGCGCCCGACGGCAGTGCCCACGCCTACCTACACCCCGCGCCCCTCGGCCACGTCCAAGCCCTTCCCGCAGGTGATCATCGCCGACATGATCCCCTACCTCACCCCCGGCCGCTTCGAAACCGTGGTGCTGATGAACGTGGGCACCGGGCCGCAGGACCTGACCGGCTGGCATACGGTAGGCGCCAGCCGCGGGCAGAAGCTCTGCGACCTGCCGGCAGGCCGCATCCTGGCCGGCGGCGAGGCCTACGAGATTCGCAGCGGCAAGGACGCCCGGCCGGGCATGCGCGACAACCCGAAGTTCGGCACCATCGACGGCTTCGTCTGCACCGAAGACTTCATCTGGGACAACAACCAGGACCAGGCCACCCTCTTCGACTTCGACCAGGTCCCCGTCAGCAAGTTCTGCTGGGACCTGGAAGGCCCCTACATCTGCCCCTGACGCCGCTCTCGGCAACCCGATGACCTGACAATCGCGGCCCCGCCCGTCCCCCGTGGACGGTGCGGGGCCGTGCTGCTTCCACGGAGTATCATCAGTTCCCACGGAGCAAGGCGGCGGCGTTCGTCCCGCCCAACGAAGCAGGAGACTCGACCATGCGCTCGCAGCAGACCTTGGTACCGCTGTCCCTCCTCCTGGCGACCATCTCGCTGACCGTAGCCGGGTTGAAGGGTCCGCAAGTCGGCGGCATTGTCGCGGCCCATTCACCATCCCTTGCCTGGCAAGTGCGGGGGACGGGCCAAGATGCGGCGGATTGCGGCGCCTTGGGCGTAGTGGGGCGTGTCATGCGAGTGGAAACCGGCGAAGGCTTTGAATCCAGCCCCTTCCCTCGCCCCGGCAGCCGCTACCAAATCACAGACCGCGTCGCCAGGAAGTCGGGCCTTCCGGACGAGATCGCCTGGGGTGCCGTCGCCTGCGAGGCATCGGAGGGGCTTCGTAGCCTCTGGGCGGTTGGCGGCGGGAGTATCGGCAAGACCTTCACGTGCGACGGGTCGCGGAAGGACTATCCTCTGAGCCCCCGCCAAGACGGGGGGGTCTCCACGATGCTCCGTTATGGCCCGCTGGATCTGGGAGCCAGCCGCGGTGTGGGCGTCTGCATCACCTTCGATTACAAGTCCAGGATGCCGACAGGGTCGCTCTTCGTGGGAGTGGGCGACGGCAACCAGGTCCAGACGGAAGGCAGGATCGCCTACACCGGCTACAGCAACTTCCAGCCCGACACGAAGGGCGAATGGCTCCGCGGGCAAGTGGTGGCCGCTGGCGGCGACATGGCCTTCCTGACTCCCGTCGCGGGTATGGGCCAGAAGGACAAGGTGGAGATCGTCATGCTTTACAACGATCCGCCTCCAGACGGCCTGGGCGCGCCCACAACGGACATGTATGGCGTCTTCATCGACAACCTTATCATCGATGTGATCCTGGATCCGCGACCGGGGCAGATTCCCTATACGAGAACGCCGACGGCGGTGCCGGCAACCGGAATGCCTCGTCCTACTACATCGACCGCCATGCCCACCAGCGTGCAAGGGCCGGCGACCGACACCCCGAGCCCCACGATGAACGCCCGCGATCCCATCCCCTCCGGAGCCAAGCGTATCTTCCTACCATTGATCCAGCGCGGCTCCGACTGGCGGGACTTCACACCCCCACCCAGCGTGACCGCCGTGGCCACCCCTACCGCCATACCGACCGCAACTGCTGAGCCGACGGAAACGACAGCACCTGGCAGCACCCCAGTACCCACCGCAACAGAAGTCGCCACCGAAGCAGCCACCCCCACCTGGACCCCCAAGCCGGTGGACCCCAAGGGCAGGGTGGTCATCGTCGATGTCATCCCCTTCACGCCCGGCGCTTCTCTTGAGGTGGTGGTCCTGCAGAACCAGGGGGACGGAGCGGAGGACCTGACCGGCTGGTATACGACGGGCGCCGGCCGCAACTCACGGCGTTGCGACCTGCCGGCCGGGCTGGTCCTGCAGCCGCAGGCCTACTACGAGGTGCGCAGCGGCAAGGACGCCGCCGCGGGACCGCGGGACAACGCCCGCTTCGGGCCGGTGGCGGGTCATGTCTGCACGGCAGACTTGATCTGGGACAACAACCTGGATCAGGCATTCCTGTTCGATAAGGACGTTCAGCCCCGAAGCAAGTGGTGCTGGAATCAGAGCGGCCCGTTTACCTGTCCCTGACCCGGAGGGGCACAGCCATCCACATGCAGTTGCGCGGGCCTTGAATCGCAGTTCCGAGCTGCTGCCATCCCGGTCGTCGCCTGGGCGGCGATGCCTTGGTATCATGTAGCCGGCGGCCCTACCCGGCCGCTTACGGGGCGGTGGCGAAATGGCAGACGCGGCCGACTTAAAATCGGCTGGGGTAACCCCCCTTGTGGGTTCGAGTCCCACCCGCCCCATACGCAGTGGACGGTTTGGCCGTTGACGGCTGTCGTTCTGTGTCTGCGAACAGGCGCACCGACAGGGATCGGTCCTGTGGCGCAGACCCTCAGCGCTGGCAAGCCTCGCAGACATGCGTCGAGCGGCCCGCCACCACCAGGCGGGTGATCGGGTGGCCGCAGGCAAGGCAGGGCTGGCCCGTGCGGCGGAAGACGGCCAGGCTGCCCTGCATCTCGCCCAGGTTGCCCGTCAGGTCGCGGTAGCCGGCGGCCGAGAAGCTGGTGCCGCGCGCCGCCACCCCCTTGGCCAGCACCGTGCGGATGGCGGTGTGCAGCCGCGTCAGCTCCGCCTCCGTCAGGCTGTCGGCCGGGCGCAGGGGATGCAGCCGGGCCGCGTGCAGCGCCTCGTCCACGTAGATGTTGCCCAGGCCCGCCAGCACCCGCTGGTCCAGCAGCAGGGGCTTGAGGCGCGCCCGCCGGCCCCGCACGCGTGCCGCCAGTGCCGCCAGGTCGAATTCCGCCGCCAGCGGCTCCGGCCCCAGCGCTCCCAACACGCGGTCCGCGTCCTCCACCAGCCATACCCGGCCGAACTTGCGCGGGTCGTGAAAGCGCAGTTCCTCGCCGCGGTCCAGGGCCAGCACCACGTGCGCATGCGGGTTGGGCGGACTCGCGGCGGCCGCCACCTGCAAGCGCCCGCTCATCTTCAGGTGGACGATGAGGTAGCCCGAGGGCTCCAGGTCGAAGACGATGTACTTGCCCCGCCGCCACACCGTGCGCACCCGCCGCCCCGCAATCTCCCGGTCCAACGACGCCGGGTCGTTCAAGGGCAGCTGCCGCGGCCAGGTCACGCGGGCGCCGCGAAAGACCCGGCCCGGCAGCAGGCCGGCCAGGTCGCGGGCGTAGGTCTCGACCTCCGGCAGCTCAGGCATCGTTCACCGCGCCGCTCCTAGCGATCACCATCCCAGCCTCAGTGCTGGGACCTCCCCCTCCACCTGCCGTTTTGGGGGCGGGGCCGACGGGAGGGAAGCGCGGGACGCGGCGCAGCCTGCTCAGCGGCAGGTTTCCGCCGATGAGCACCAGGTCACCCGCCAAGCGTAGTAGCTCCAGCCCCAGCCGCCCGTCGATGTGTCCTCGATGCGCACGTACCAGCGGTAGCGGGTGTCGAAGTCGCGGCCGGACGGCGGGCCGGTGATGAAGCTGGTCTTGCGGCCCAGGGATTCCGAGAGCCAGGCGTCGTTGCGGGCCTCGATGCTGGGGCTGACGCCGTCAAAGAGCGCCCAGCGGTAGATCTCCGTGGGTCGGTTGCGGGCGCCCCACTTGAACTCGATCGGCGCCGTCTGCAGGCAGTCGTTGCAGATGCTCTGCAGCTTCAGGTCTGCCACATCGAAGCTGCCCAGGTCCACGTCCTTGCCGTCGCCGAAGGCCGTGATGGCCCGCGTCCGCCAGCGGTCCAGGAAGATGTCGGCGCCCACCGGCGGCGGCGGGTTGAGCCACCAGACCTCGTAGCGCTCGCCTTCCCCCAAGGCCGGCGGATCCTGGAACAGGAAGCGACCGTCGCCGCCATCGATGATGGACCGGGCCACCTTCGTCCAGCTGTCGCCCTTGCCCAGGCGCAGCTCGATCTGCGGCAGGCCATCGTCGCCGTAGCCGTCTTCCAGGGGCTTGCCGTCGGCGATGATGCGCCCCGTGATCCTGCCGGTGGGCCGCTTGACCGTGGGCGAGGGGACGGTGGTCGCCGTGGCCGTGGGCGCGTCGGTGGCGCTGGGCTCGGGGGTGGCGGTCTCCGTGGGCACGAGGCTCGCCGTGGGGGTGGCCGCGACCGTGGGCGGCGGCAAGGTCGCTTGGACCGTCGGCGCCACCGGCAGCTCGCTGAGGGCCACCGCTCGGGCAAGGAAGGGCATGTACACCCGCGGCCACGATGCATCGGCACGCGCCTGCCGGCTCCCACGCTCCTGGCGGGTCTCGGCCGTCGCTGCCTTGGCTCCCTCGCGGACCCGCAGCGCAAGGGTCGCCCCCGTCACCAGGATCGCCAACAAGACTACCCCGCCGCGCCGCATCGTTTCGTGCTTCATCGCCCCCCCTTGCCCGTCGTGATCATGGTGGTTCGGCGCTGGTCCTAAGGACCCAGCAATGCCCCTGGACCGTCCGGGCCCAGCGGTCCCAAGGCATGGTGGAAGAAGAACCAGAGCATCCACACATAGTAGCTTTCGGCTCGCGACCCGTCCGGGAAGTCCGCTGCCACGTACCAACGGTACTTATGCTCGATGCCGATCTCCGTGCCGGGCGGGTAGGTGCTCATCAGGTAGCCGTCGACCTTGCTGCCCAGGGGCTCCGACCGGAAGAAGGGATCTCGCTCCTCCAGGGTCTTGCATTGGGTGTCGCTGAAGAACCAGCGGTAGCTGCCCTTCTCGCCGGCGCGCGGCGTCCAGGTAAAACGCCAGGGCAGACCCGAATACCCGGTGCCGTTGCTGGGACCCGTCAAGGTGATGGGTGCGATGTCGATGGCGCCCAGGTCCAGCACCTGATCCGCGGCCAGATCCCGGATGGGGGCCCCGTAATGGGCGCCCAGCCACAGGTCCGCCCCGGTGAAGGGGCTGCCGCTGGCGGCGTTCTCGTTGCGCCACAGAAAGCGGTAGTAGCGGCCGGCGGGAATGGGCACCGGCACCTGGAAGCTGAATCGGCCCTGCTCGTCTTCCACCCCCGTGCGCGCGATGTCCTCGCAGCTCTCCTCGTCGACGCAGCGTTGGACGAGCAGCCCGGGTCCGAAGCCGTCGCCCAGGCCGATATCCGCCGGCACCGTGCCCACCTTGAGCACACCCTTGATGGTGGCCGCCTGGGCCTGCAGCGTGGGCGTGCTCGAGGGCACCTCCGTCCGCGTGGGAAGATCCGTGGGCGTGGCGGTGGGTGTGGCGGTGTCGGCTGGCGTGGCGCTGGCGGTGCGGGTAGCGGTGGGCGGTCGCTGGCTGGGGGCGACAGGCAACTCATCCATGCGCACGCCCTTGAGGCCCAGGGGCAGGAAGATGCGGCGCGAGTCGCCCTCGCCCTCTTGACCTGGGGCCGCGGTGGCCACGGAGACACCGACGCACAGGGCGAACAGGAGCAGGCTGGTGACGGGTCGTCGAGGGCGCAAGGCGGGAATCCTCCGGGCAGATGGGCGGGATGGACTCGCGTCCTATCCGGACAGGGACGCGAATGCTCCGACTCAGCTTACCACGAGGCGCAGCCGCTCGGCAACCGCATCCAGGGCAATCGGATCAAGGCAACCGCATCACAGCGGAATCATCCGATCGGCGCGGCCCCGCCAGCCCGGGCGGATGGGATGCGCCGGCGTGGAAGCCGCACCGGGTCAGCGCGATGCCACCATCTTCAGCACCCGCCCGTCCGGGCCCACCGTCACCCGGACCACCTGGTTGATGGACAGGCCGCCGGCGGCAGGCATCCGCTTCTGGAAGGTGTAGACCTGGTTGCTCCCCGCCGCTTTGACCGATGGGCGCACGCCCTTCAGAGCGGCGAAGCGGGCATAGACCTGCTGGCAGACAGCCGCCGGTGCATCGGACATGGCAGACGCTCCTCTCCGCGGGCCTCAGCCCACCTGGCGCAGCGGTGGATCGAAGCTGTAGGCGCCGCGCTCAAGGTCCAGGTGCAGACGCTTGGGCAGGAGCTGCAACAGGCCCGCCGTCTTGCGCTGCGGCTGGCGGAGGCGCACCGGACCGGGCAGGCCCACGCCCAGCAGCATCACCTGGGCGGCTCCGCCCAGGGTCGGGTCCAGGGCCACACCCGCCGTCACCTGACAGTTCGCGGGCAGAAGGGCCTGCAGGATGTCCACGGCATCGGCCACATCGTGCAACCCCAGCGCGGCGTCGCCCGCCACCTGCACCAGCACCGCCCGCGCCTGGCGCAGGGACCGCATGTCGGTCAACGGGCTGGCCAGGGCCGCGCGCATGGCGCGACCCGCCGGCTGCGGGCCACGCCCCAGGCCCAGGGCCAGACAGGCGTCACCGCCGCCCACCAGCAACTCGCCGGCCGTGGGCAGATCCAGACGCAGCCAGCCTTCGCAAGCCGCCAGGGCCACCAGCCCGGAAGCCGTCTGGCGGATCACGTCATCGGCCACCCGCAAGGCCACATCCAAGGTCACATCCGTCTCGCCCAGGCCCAGCAGCCGATCGTTGTCCAAGGCCAGGGTCGTGTCGCAGGCCGCGCGCAACTGCCCCAGGGCCAACTCCGCCCGGCGCTGCCGCGGCGCGGATTCGAAGCCAAAGGGCATGATCCCGAAGCCGATGACCACATGGCCCGCGTCCCGCAGCAGACGCGCCACCTGCGGCGTGGCCCCGCCGCCCGTACCGCCGGCCAGGCCCCCGGCCAGCAGCACCACCTCGGCCGACCCCACCGCCCGCAGGATGGCGGATGCGGCTTCGCGGGCCGCCGCGGCGGCCAACTCGGTGTCGCCGCCCGTGCCCAGACCGCCCGTCCCGACCCCCAGGAGCACGGTCGACAGCGGCGGCAGGCTGTCGTCGCCCGCCGCCCGACCGCGCGCCTGCTGCAGCACCTGGGCGCTGCTGTCGACAGCGATGAAGCAGAGCCCCTCCGGCGCCGCGTCGCGCAGGCGCAGCACCGCTCCCACGCCCGCACCGCCCACGCCGACCGCGGCGAAGCGGCCGGCGTGGGCGAAGGGGAAGGGGGAGCCGGAGAGAGCCCGAATGGCCGACTCCGCTGCGGGCGCCGAGACTGCGAATGCCTGGTCGGATGCACGTGAGCCGGCTGGCCCGGAAACACCGCTGGATCGAAGCATGGTAGCCCTTCCTAATGCGAGACAGCGAGCTTGCGGATGGCGCCGCGGGAATCCACGGTCACCCGAACCACTTCGTGACAGGCGGCGCCATCGGCGGTGGCCACATCCTTCTTCATGGTGATGATCAACGGGCAGCATTCGCCCTCCATGAGCAGTGCCTGGCTCTTGGCGTAGGCCCGCCGGGGCGCCTGCGCCGTCTCGATGCGCACTTCCGCGCCGCCGAAGGCCGGCAAGCGCCGCGCGACCGACCGCTGCACCTGCTGAACCAGCTGCCGGGTGGCGCTGGACTGCGGTCGCGATGCGGGCAGCAGAGGCGCGGTCATGACCGGGGCTCCGACAGCGTGCGGCGCCCGGGCCTTGGGTGCGGCGCGCAGGAACCGTGGCCAGGCAGACGCCGCCCCCACCGGCGGCGTCTGCCCGACCCACTCGACGGGATCCGAACCCAGGTCCACCTGCGCCGCGTCCTCAGCCCAAGGTGACGGCGCCTGGCAGACCAGACTCGGATCCCCGTAGAGCACCATGTTGAGGACCGCCTTCTCGTCCTCCGCGTCCAGGTAACCCTGGCGAGCCAGGGTCTCCTGAACCAGAGCCCATTTGGCTTGCGCCAGGGCCCAACCCACCGGCACCCCAAGCATGGCGGCGCGCCAGAAGCGCGCCGCCAGCAGGTCGCCGGCCACCAAGGCACCGTCCAGGCCGCCGTAGCTGACCCCGGTGGCGCCCACGAAACCCCAGGCCCCGCCGGCCAGGCTGGTCAGGGCGATGGAATCCATGGTCCTCCGGCCGCTGAGATGCGCCCCGAAGCAGGCGGCGCTCAGCACCAGGCTGCCCGGCGCGGGCGCCAGGTCCTCCGGCCTGAGGGCCACCGGACAGGCTTCGTACGCCGCCGGGAAGGCCGGGTCCAGCTCGCCGAACCAGGCCGGCGAGTCGGCCAGGCCGTGGAGGTTGTAGTAGCGCCAGCGCGGACCTTGTTGACCGGGCTGCGGCGCCTCCCGCTGCGTCAGGGGCGGCGATAGCCGCAGGCCCCGCGGATCGCCGATGGTGCCGAAGACCTCGCGGGCGGCGCGCTTCCACACCGATGCCGAATAGCCGAAGGCGTCGGTCGAGAGCAGGGCTCCTTGCCCGGCCGCCAGGCGCAGATGGGCCTGGGTCGCCACGTGGATCGCCTGCACCAGCTCATGCAGCTCACCCAGCGGCAGGCGGCCCACGGCCCGCGCCGACCGCAGCGGGTCGGCGGCGTCGGTGGCGTAGAGATGGTCCGAGCGCAACCGATCCTCGTCATCGGGCGAAGGGTTGGCCGGCCGGTCATGCGGTAGCACATCCTCGTCGCCGATGAGCAGCAGGTAGCGCACCCGCTCCTCCGTCCAGCGCATCCGGTCGCTCAACTCGCGGATGACCCGCGCCACATCGCCCGGGCGGCTGGTATCCGCCGGCAGGACGCCGAAACGGCTGAGCAAAGGACTGTCATCCGGGTACAGGACCGTGGCCGACAGACCGCGCGCCGCCATCGCCCCCATCAGCTCGCCAAGGGCGCGCTCGACAGCACCGACGCCGCTGGGGCCGTAGCGCTGCCAGAGGCGATGCCGGCTGGTCACGATCAACACCGCCGGGCTCTCCGGCTGCGCCTCTGCGCCCGGGGTGATGGCCACCAGATCGCTGAGGCGCGGCAGGCGCCCGCGCATCCGGGCGATCATCGGACCGCCTCCGCGCCGTTGACCGCCGCGTCCTCGATGACCACGACGCGGTTGACGAAGTGCATGGCGCTGACGGCGGCGTACTGGGCATAGGCCTTGGGCGACGTGGGCGTCAGCCGCAGCTCGGAGCGGAACATCTGCGTGGCCTGGCCGTACTCGCGCAGCAACTTGTAGGCGAGCCCAAGGGCATGGAAGATCTCCGGGTCCTGGGGATCGCGTTCACGGGCCGCTTCCAGCGCCGCGATGGCCTGTTCCGGAAGGTGGCCGGCCAGCGCCAGGCGCCCCGCGGCCAGGAGGGGCCGGGCGTCCGTCGGAGCCAGGGCGCGGGCGCTGTCCAACTGCGCCTGCGCCCGTTCCCGCAGACCTGCCCGGGCGCAGGCCTCAGCCAGGCGCAGGCGTGCCTCGACATCGTCGCCATCCAGGTTCACGGCGTTCTCCAGCGCCTGGATGGCCTCGTCGGTCTCGCCGACCGCGAGGCAGACCTCGCCCAGCAGCAAGTAGGTCTCCGGCTGGCTCTGATCCAGCCTCACGGCGTCTTCCAGATGGCCGCGCGCCGCCGGCAGGTCACCTGCCGCCCGGGCGCTCACACCCAGCCAATGGTGCAGGTTGGCCGCGTCCGGATGCCGGTCCAAGGCCCGCGCCAGCAGCGAGCGGGCTTCGGCCGGCCGGCCCTCCGCCAGGCTGATGCGCGCCAGGAGCAAGGTGGCCCCCAGATGCTGCGGCCGGCGCTCCAACACCTGGCTGAGCAGCATGCGGGCGGTAGCGCCATCGCCTTCGCGGTCCAGGATCTCGGCCTGCGCCATGCGGTACTCAGGGTTGTCCGGATCCAGTTCGGCGGCGCGGGCGAACCGCTCCAGGGCTTGACCCGCCTGCCCGGCTTCGATCAGCACCTCACCCAGTTGCGCCTGGAGTACCGGTCGCTGCGGTGAGCGGGCCAAGGCGCGATCTAGCACCTTGATCGCCGTGGAGGTATCGCCCTTCCGGCGGGCGGCCTCGGCGCGCAGCGCCTGCAGCGCATCGTTCTCCGGCAGGGCGTCGGCGGCGCGATTCAGCGCCGCTTCGGCAGCGACAGGGTCGCCGCGGCGCAGATGGGCCTGGCCCTCCAGCACGTCCAGGGCCGCGTCCTGGGCACCCAGTGCGCGGGCCATGCCCAGGCTCTCCAGGGCGCCCACACCGTCACCGGCCAAGAGGCGGGCCCAGGACAGGACCACCAAGGTTTCTGGAGCATGGTCCTGATCCGCGGCCGCTTCGGCCGCCGCCATGGCCTCGGCGGGCCGGCCGCTTCGCCCCAGCAGCTGCACGGCCGCCAACCGCGCAACGGTCATCGACTCCGGCGGCAGATCCTTGGCGGTCAGCCGGCCCAGCAGCGCGGCGACGGCCGTCGCCGCGGGCAGGGGCGGAGCCAGCTCGGGCAAGGCCAAAGGCAGTTCCCAACCGGCGGCGGCCACCGCGATGGCCTCGTGCAGGCCGGCCATATCCGCGGCGGGCAATGAAGGCTGCGCCTCCCGCTCGGCGGCGGCCTCCAGCTGCTGATGCGCCACCTGCGAATGTCCGGCGGCCAGGGCGGCCTCCGCCAGACCCAGCCGGTAGCGGTCCTCTTGCGGAGCCAGGCGCACAGCCTCTTCCCAGGCCGTCATCGCCGCTTCGGGGAGGCCCAGCTTGCGGTAGGCCTCGCCAAGGAGGGCGCAGGCCTCCGCCTCTCCAGGGTTCTGGGCCAGCGCCTCGCGAGCCAGGGCGATGGAACGGTCGATGTCGCCGGCGGCCAGCGCCGCGTGGCCGTCGGCCAGGAGGTCCGCTTCGCCCGCGACGACCTCAACGGCGGGCGAACCCGCGGCGTCCGAACCCGCGGCGTCCGAACCCGCTGTAGAGGTCACGTGCAACGCCCGCTGCAGGGCCTGGACTTCCAGAGCCACCGCCGCGCTGGAGGGGGCCAGTCGGCCAGCCTGCGCCAGGCTGGCCGACGCCTCCTCCAACTGGCCGCTCTCGCGCAGGGCGCGGGCCAGGGTCAGGTGATCCAAGGGCCAGATCCCATCCATGGCCACCGCCCGGCGGAGGGTGGTCACGGCATCGGCGAGGCGCCCGGAGGCTGCTTGGGCCAGGCCCAGGTCGGCCAGGGGGCCGGGTGCCTCGGGGGCGCGGTCACAGGCGGCCGCCAGGCTGGCCTCCGCCTCGGGGAAGCGTCCGACGGCCAGCTGCGCCCGGCCCAGATGCCTGAGGTAGGACGCCTCCTGGGGCGCCAGTTCATGGGCCCGCTGGAAGGCGCGCAAGGCCGCCTGCGGGCGTCCCAGCTCGGCCAGGATCTGCCCCAGGGCATCATGCCAGGTCGCCTCGCGCGGCCGCAGGGCGAGCGCTCGGCCGAAGGTCTGCTCCGCCGCGGTCAGGTCGCCGCTTTCAGCCTGCAGCTCGGCGCTGGCATGCTGGTAGACCGCGTTGTCCGGCGCCAGCTCAGCGGCCTGGGCGAAGGCGCGCCCGGCCTCCGCGATCCAACCCTGCGCCTGATAGGCCTCGGCCAGGGTGGCGTGAAGATCCGATCGACCGGGGCTGCGCTCGCGCGCGCCGTCCAGAGCCTGGATGGCCTCGGACACCCGATCCAGGGCGATGAGCGCCCGGCCGTACTGAACCACGTAGCGGGCCTGATCAGGATCGCGCGCCAAAGCAGCCTCGAAGGCCTCGCGGGCCCCCTCGTGATCGCCGCCCGCGGCGGCCACCTGGCCCTGCTCGAAGCTGAGGTCGGCCTCCAGGTGCGAAAGGGCTTGACCTGCCTCCCGCAAGGCCGATTGGGCTCCGCCCCAATCCTCGCTGCGCCGCAGACCCAGGCCGCGCTCGCGCGCCGCCACGAACGATCGGATCCATTCCTGCAAGCGTGACGGAGCCGTATCATCGGGCGCGGCGGGCTCCCGCACAGGTTCTGCGGTCGTCGCTCCCGCCGGCTGAGCCGACGGATTCACGGCCGCCTGGCGCAGCAGGCGCGCAAGCTCGCCCAGAGCGGTGCGGCCGCTCATCGCATCGGCCAGCGCGGCCAGGACGGCAGAGGACACCGATCGCTCTGGCCGGGTCAGGGCCGCCACCAAACCCTGGGGGCTCCGCCGCCCTTCGTCCAAGGCCGTCAGGGGGGTGGCCAGACAGCGGGCGACAAGATCGGGGCCATCGGGCAGATCCAGTGCCAGGGCCAGCAACTCCCCAGGATCCGACACCTGATTGACCACGGCGGCCAGCAAGCCGCCGCGCCGACCCGGATCCAGGGCCGTCAATTCCTCCAGCAGCGCAGCCGGCCGCTGTTCGGCGCGCGGCGCCAGGGCCGCGGCCGCCAGATGCGTGGCCAGGAGGGGTTCCACGAAAGCCAGGGCGGTGCCATGGGGCACCACCGCACCGGACCGGACCATCCGCTCGCGGGTGACCGCCAGGCTCATGACGATGGTGTCCACCTGGATCAACAGGCCCTGCCCCAGGCCCTGCAAGGCCACATCGACCAATGCGCTGCGGAAGGCAGGCTTCTCGGTTCGCGGCAGCGGTGCCAGCAGGTTCTCGAGCAGGGTGTCGAGCACCGGCGGGCGGCCCCATTCCACGGGCTCGCGATGCAGGGCGACATCCAGAAGCGCCGCCAAGGCACGCGGGAGGCGCACTGCCTGAGCCAGATCCGGGTCGCGGGACAGCCAGTCAAGGGCGATCTGAACGCGGTCGGCAGGCAGAGCGGCACGCAGGGCGGACTCCAGATGGCCGCGATCCAGAGGGCGAACCTCCACCGCTTCGATGCCCTCGAACCAGCTGCGGAAGTTGGGCCAGTCAGCGCTTCGGCAACCCACGACCAGACCGGGTCCGGCCTGGCCACCGGCGCGCAGCAGCAGCTCCATACCCTCGAAAAGGTAGACGTCGGCGCTGCGATGCAGGTTGTCCAGGATCAGGGTGCAAGGGCCTAGTTCCGAAAGGCGCAGGCCGGCGACGCGCCCGGCTCCCAAGCTGCGGATGGCCAGTTCCTCTATGCCTTCCCAGGCATGGCCCTCTCCGAGGTCCACCAAGATGGGCAGGGGTCCGCGTCCGGCGCGCCATTCGCTGGCCATGGCCCGAGCGGCGCGGCCCATCGCCACCGTCTTGCCGGAGCCGGGCGGCCCGATGACGGCAGAGCGAGATGCCCGCGCCAGCCATGAAACAAGGTCTCCTTGGCCGGTAGGCAACTCGGCCTCCAGATGCCAGGGCTGGTCCACCTCCGGCCCGGCGGCCAGGTTGGTGATCAGACCATCGACGTAGGCCTCCTGCGCCGCCCGGATGTCTCTGGCGCGGGGGCTGGCGGATGGCTGGGGCGGCGTGGGGTATTCCGCCGGGTTGGACATGACTGGGCTCCTTGGGTCGGGCTGAGCGTGGGCGGCTCAGCGCACGAGCATCCAGAAGGCGAACCCGCAAAGGGCCGCGCCGATGATGCAAAGAAAGACACCGACTCCCATGGCCGTGCGAATCAGCTGATTCACCGCCTCGACCAGTCGGGCGGAGGCGTCCAGCATCGGCATGGCGCCGATCTCGCTGAGCGCCCGGGCCTGCAGCCGGCTGGACTGGGCGGAGATGCCCTTGATCGTGTGCTGGTAGTCGCGGGACATGAGGGTCCACAAGCCGGCCGCGATGGCCAGCAGGCCCATCGAGAAGACCGCGAGCACCATCAGGTGGCGAAGAATGAGCGTCTGGTCGAGCATCGGATTCCCTTTGTCGCTGAGGCGGTCTCTGTTGAGCCGGGCCTGGGATGATCCGCCACCATGCAAGGACCGTGCCAGCAGCGTCCAGTCGTCACGGAGCGGCCCCTATCGGCAGTTTGGCGACCTTTGCGGCGAGATTTGGGGGGCTTTCCCCAGCGCACCGGGCGGAAAGGCCCAAGGGCGGAGCCGCGCTCGCCCGGATGCGCGGCGGCCACGGCAAGGCCGATGGCCGTCGCTGTGAACCGGTGGCGGCCGCTCAAGCTGCGGTGCTAGACCGCGGGCTCCATGACGAACTTGTCGACGCGGTAGCGCAGCTCATCACGGGTGAGACCCAACAGGCGGGCCGCGGCGCTCTGGTTGCCCGCGGTGCGGCTCAGCGCCTGGGACACCCAGTCCCGCTCCCATTGCGCGATCGTGGCCTTCATATCGAAGCCGCTCGCCGGAATGGCTCCGGGTAGAACCAGCGATGGCCCATCTGCCGGTGTGTCCGCCAACTGCGGCGCTGCCTTCGGCGCCGGGGACATGCCGGCCGCGCTCGCGCTGCGCTCCTCGTCCTGGTTGGCGTTGAGGAGCTCTGCCGGCAGATGCGGCAGGTCGATCCGCTCCTCGCCCGTGGCGAAGATCATCGCCCGCTCCACCGTGTTGCGCAGCTGGCGGATGTTGCCGGGCCAGCTGTAGCGGCACATGGCCCACAACGCCGTCTCGGTGATGCCGGTCACCGAACTACCCGTCTTGGCCCGCAGCTCGCCGATGAACTTCTGGATGAAGAAGGGGATGTCCACCACCCGCTCCCGAAGCGGGGGCAGGTCTACGGTCATGACGCAAAGCCGGTAGTAGAGGTCATCACGGAACTCGCCCTTCTCGATGGCTTCGCGCAGGCTGCGGTTGGTGGCTGAGACCACCCGCACGTTGACGCTCAGCTCCAGTTGGCCGCCGACGCGCCGGAAGGTGAACTCCTGCAAAGCCCTCAGCAGCTTGGCCTGCATCTCCAGCGACATGGTGGCCACTTCATCCAGGAAGAGGGTGCCGCCATGCGCCAGCTCGAGCATGCCCTTGCGGCGGTCGACCGCCCCGGTGAAGCTGCCTTTTTCATGGCCGAAGACCTCACTCTCCAGCAGTTGGGCAGGCACCGCCGCGCAGTTGATGGCGATGAAGGGGCCCTTGGCCCGCTCAGAGCAATCGTGCAAGGCCCGCGCAACCGCCTCCTTTCCCGTCCCGCTCTCACCCTGGATGAGGATGCCGGCGTCGGTGGGGGCGAAGCGTTTCACCGTATGCTCGGTCTGGCGCATGCGGGTCGTCTCCCCGATATCCCAGCCGCTCGACTCGCGCAGGCGGGCGTCGTGCAAGGCGTTGATCGCGCGCCGCGCCCGGCTGAGCTCCACCCCGCGCGCCGCCATGCGGAGCAGGTCCGAGGGCGGGACCGGTTTGACCATGTAGTCGTAGGCGCCGCGGCGGATCAGTTCCACGGCGCTGGCCGCCGTGTCGGTGGAGGTGGCGACGATCACCGGCACCTCCGGCGCCAGTTCGCGCAGTTGGTCCAGAAGGTCGCGTCCATCGCCGTCACCGAGGCACAGATCGATGAAGGCCAGGTCGAAGACCCGGCTCTCGACGAGCCGGCGGGCAGCTGCCAGGCCGTCCGCCTCCAGGACATCGTAGCCGTTGGCACGCAGCGAGCGCACCATGAAGTCGCGGGTCAGGGCATTGTCTTCGGCGACAAGGACGGTGGGGGTCGTCATGTTTCGCTCCTGGGGGACATGGGGCCGCTCCCCTGGGCGGGGTGGGCGGCGACGGCAACGGACGAACGGGAACGCGTCGCGGCTACTCGCGCAGGGCGGGCAGCCACAGATGAAAGCTGGTCCCTTGACCAGGCATGCTGTCGAAATCGATGTGCCCGCCGTGGTCCAGGGCCACGCGGCGAGCGATGGCCAGGCCCAAACCGGTCCCGCCACGCTTGTTGGTGACGAAGAGGTCGAAGACCAGGGGTTGTTTCTCCACCTGGATGCCCACCCCGGTGTCGCGGATCGAGATGAGCACACCCGGGCGACCGCGAGCCTCCCGACGGGTGCTGACAGTCACCCGCCCTTCGGCGGGCGTGGCGTCCAGGGCATTGTCGATCAGGTTGCTCAGGCCGCGGTCCAAACTGCACAGGTCCGCCAGGGCATGCTCGCCGGAACCCAGCTCCAGGACCAGGAGGACTGACTTGTGGGCCGCGCGATCGCGAAAGCGTTCGGCCACTTCGAGGACCACGGTGTCGATGTCCAGCTCCACCCGCTCCAGATCTCCTGGCCGGGACATCCACAGGACATCATGAGCGATGCGGGCGGCCCGCTCGTTTTCGCGAAGCACGCGGGTCACCGTCTCCTGCATGCTGCTGTCCGCGCCCAAGTCCTGGGCCAGGGTCTGAAGTCCGTAATTGACTGCCGACAGTGAGTCTCGCACGTCGTGGGCAACCAGGGAGACCAGCTGCGACTGCATCCGCAGGCGCTCCATGCCGGCGAGATCGCGATGGGCGCTCATGACCACCGCATAACCGCTGCCCGGGCGGTTGCCAGCCATCCACTCCACGACCACCTGGCGGTTGTCGTTCGTGCATGCGGCCAGGACCGACTGCGGCTGATGCCGTTGGCGTGCCTGCACGAAAGCCGCCCGCGCCGGCTCCGACATGGCGAAGACATCCTCGATCCGCTGGTGCCTCAGCGTCGCCAGCGGCTGGTCCAACAGACGCTCCAGCGCCGGGGTGGCGTCGGTGATCGAGCCGTCGGCCTCCACCTCCAGCGCCGCGGCCCCGGCGACGTTGAGCGCCTGCATCACGGTCGTGCCCTCGGCGGTCGGCGGGTGGGGCTGCGCGACCAGCGCGGTTGGCAGCGGCAACACCTGATCTTCAGACGCTGGCTGTAGCAGGAACCACAGGACCCCACGGCGGTGGTCAAAGCAGACCTGCAGCCGGGCGGCACAAGGCTCGCCGCCGGCCATGCAGAGGAGCGCATCCATCCCGGCCTTGCCGTTCAAGATGCTCCGTGCGCAGGTCCGCTCGACGGCGGCGACCGTTTCTGGGGCGAAGGCGCGTTGCCAGGGGGCGCCGAGCAGCACCGCTTCCGTCCACCCCGACCACGCGCAAAGGCTGGCGGAGGCAGCTTGGATACGCCGGTCCCCCTGGCCGATCTTCAGCCATGGGTGGTCAGCGTTCGCCCAGGGAACGTCAGTGTCAGGGCTATCGATTGACGGGAGGCCGGGCGGTGGCATGGTGGGGAAAGCCTCCATCCTCCAGCTTCAGTCATGGGTAAGCGACGGTACGCTTGTATCTGGAGAAACCACGGCACGGCGAACTCCCAATCCCGTGATGGGTGGGAGACACGACCGCGTCGCCAAAGTCCTGCTGGGCATGCATGGACCTTGTCACCAGGCTGCGGAACCTGATCGGTTCGCTGGAGCTACCGGTGCGAAAACGCAGTCAGCAGCCAGTCCGTGGATAATTCCCCAGATTATGGAGACAAAATGATGTCGGTGCCAGCTTCAACCGATCCGAACCAATGCAGCACCAAAAAGGCGGCTGTCCGTGGCATAGACAAGCACAAACATATGGTCTCCGTTCGCAAACGGCAACAATTCGTGCAATCGCGTGTGATTGGCGCCGCCTTGCTGCGCCGCGAGGCATCCGCGTCCCAGAACCCGCTCAACGCCATGCTATCGTTGGTGGCATGCCGACCATCCTCTTGGCTCCCGATCTGGTCGCCCGCGGGATCGACACGCAGCCATTGCAGTCCCTTCGGGACCATGGCCTGAGTCTGGTGCTTCCGGAACCGGGCAGCGCACCGCTCGCCGGCGGACCGGGAACGCCCCCAGCCTCAGCAGCCGACCCGGCTTCCGTCGTCGACCTGGTGTCGTTTGCCGAACTGCTGCGCCGGCATCCGTCTCCCGTGTTCTACCTCAGTGGCGAGTGGACTGCGGTGCAGGTGGCCGAGAGCCTGGGCGCCAGGCCGATCCTCATCCTGAACGGTCGAACGGTGGACGACGTGGTGGGCGAGGCAGAAGCCGAATCCAAGACCATCCCCATCGCCGCCGATCTGACGATAGCCGGCCGCTACCTGGACGCCGAGTTGACGGAGTTGGCGCGGCTGGGCCCCTTCCGCTTCGCCCAGCCACCTTTGGCTGTGGCACCCAGCCGGCCTCCCGCACTCAGCCGCAGCGAATTGAGCCGGCTCTTCGCCCTCATCGTGCTGGCCGGGCTGACCTTCGCCTTGGGTCTGGCCTATCTGTTGCAGGAGGCCTACCAGTCCATCGCCTTTCCCAAGGCCCTGCAGTGGCCGGTGCGTTTCCTCACCCTGCAATGGATCCCGCAGACGCTCCGGGGCCTGATGTTCCTGCTGATCGGCATGGCCATCGGGTTCGCCGTCACGCGGCTGTTGAGCCGCCTGAGCCGCCTGAGCCGCCTGGGCCGCGCCCGACAGTCCTGAGCGACGAACCGAGTATCCGTGGGCGAGCGGCTCACCTGGCGCATCGAGCGTGACCCTTATCTGGAGGCTTCCAGCGCGCCTGATCCTGCCCGCCCGCCCGAGGCCCGCCGTGCGTACGGGCCTCGTTGGCGCGGCTACACGCTGCTGCTGCTGCTGGCCGCGGCAACAGGCTTCGGTATCGGTCGCTGGGCCGAGACGGATGGCCGGATCTGGGCAGCGGTGCAGAGCACCCTGGCCCTGGCGCAGCTGGCGATCGAGCGCCAGGATCGAGACCTGCTGAGCCGCACCCTTCACCCGCTGAGCGACCCGCGCTGGCGTGAGGAGGAGATCACCCGCCAACTGGGGCTGTCGCGGGCTCCCGGCCCCGATGACCTGCTCGACATCGGACCGACCCGTTCTGACCTGATGCAGGTCAGGATCAGGGTGACTGACGGCAACGGGGCCGTCCAGGATGAGCTGCGGCTCTACCGCCGCCAGGGAGATCGCTGGCTGCAGTCGGCCCCGATTCAACTCGGGGACAGATCCTCGGGGCCGCAGCCGTAGACATGCAAGTCCACGCGGAAGTCTCGGTCGACCCGCACCCCCTCCACCTCCAGCCGGGCCTGCTGTTCCTCCGCGGCACCGGGATGACGGCTGATGGTGATTCGCCCCTGACTGTTGATCACCCGCCACCAAGGCACCTCGTCCTCGCGCGACGATGGCAGACCGTGCAGCGCCCAGCCCACCATCCGCGCCGCGCCGCGGTGGCCGGTGACCAGGGCGGCGATGGCCGCATAGCTGGTCACCCTGCCGTGAGGTACCCGCCCCACAGCCTGGTAGACCCGCTCGAACAGGCCCTCCGTCCCGCCGTCGACGCTCATGGCCTATTGCTCCCGGCAACCCCGGAGGCGGAGCCCGGCGCTCCCCGACCGCTCAGGTGCCGGTAGCGGGCGAGCACCTTCCAGGGCGGATCGAAGGGCTCCATGGCCGCCCGCAGCTGCCGCCATGCAACACGTCTCCGGGCCTGGATGGCCCGCCGTTTGGCCCACATGGGGCCGATGCGCCGCCAGGCCTCCAAGCGACCGGCCAGGGCCGCGGTCTGCCCTTGGAAGAGCAGGCGGTAGGGGGCGCTGGCCAGGTCATAGGCCAGGATGAGCGGCGACCAGGCCAGGAGCGGCCAGAGAGGATAGTTCTTGATCACCGACCACACCTTGTTGCGCCCCAGCAGCCGGTTCTTGAAGGGCGAACCTTCCCCGGAAGAGGCGCTCTGGTGGTGCAGCACCCGGGCATCCGGCGCGTACACCGACTCCCAACCATCCAGCCTGAGGCGCCAGGCCAGGTCGACGTCCTCCAGGTACATGAAGAAGTCCTCGTCGAAGTAGGCAGGCCGTCCATCCGGACCCTGCTCGGCCACCGCCTCCAGCGCCGATCGACGGTACAGGGCGGCCCCCGCCGAGGCGCCGAATACCCGCGCCGCGGCGTCGCCGGCAGCTGCTGGCGCGCCTCCCAGCCGGTCCCAGGCGATGCCTGTAGGATCCACGGCGATGCCCGTGGAGTTCAACATCTCCGGTTGGTCCATGAAGCACATGCGGCTGGCGACGCTTCCGATGCGCGCATCCGCTTCGGCGGCGGCAACCAGAGCCCCCAGCCAGCCCGGGTCGGGAATGGTGTCGTTGTTGAGCAGAGCGATCCAGGGCGCGGTCGTGGTCCGTATCGCGTGGTTGTTGCCCGCCGCGAACCCCAGGTTGCCGCCCAGATCCAATGCCCGAACGTTTGGCCAGGCCGCGGCGAGCCAGGCCAACGACCCGTCAGTGGACCCGTTGTCGGCCACGATGACCATGAAGTCACGGTAGCGCTGCGCCGCCAGGCCCGGCAGGCAGGCTTCAAGGTGTCGCCGGCCGTTCCAGTTGACCAGGATGACCGCGACCCGCGAGCCGTTCATGATACCGTGGCCTCGCGATGGTCATCGCGCGCGGAGCCGGCGCGGAGGATCCGACGTCCGACCAGGCGAGCGCCGAGGGAGGGAGGCGGCAGGACGCCGAAGAAGCGCTCCAACCCGAAGCAGTCCACCGCCTCCCGCAGCCAGACTTCGGCCGTCGCTGTGCCCGGAACCGGCGCATACGGCAGGCCCAGCATCGGCAGGATCTCGCTATCCGGGCGATGCCTCAGACGCTGCACCTGAGCGCGCTGACCTGCCAACTCCGGCCAATCCAGCCCCAGAGGGGCGAGTGGCGCCCATCCGGTCCAGTCCCCGCGGGGCAACGGCAGTTCTGTCGCCGGTGCCCTCTCCTGGGCGGCGCGGATGAGTGCCAGGGCTTGAGCCATGGGCCGTGGCGCGGCCCGGAGAGAAGCCAGACTGAGGGCCGCGGGCAGGGTCTCCTCCAACGCATCATCGGCCAGGTTACGGACCAAGGTGGCCAGGGCGTTACGCTCATGCAAGCGAGCCCGGCGGCCGGTAGAGAGGGCCGCCGCGGTGCCGTGATGGCGGTGCAGGACCGTGGCCTGTGGGACATGCCGCACCTGATGACCGGCCAGCCACAGGCGCCAGCCAAGATCCACATCCTCATAGTAGGCAAAGTAACCGGCAGCGAATCCGCCGAGATCCAGGAAGAGGGCCCGCGGAACGAAGAGGGCCGCGCCGCAGGCAAAGAGCGTAGGGCGATCGGCCTGGACCTCGGACCCCGGTCGCCGGCCGACGCCCAGCGCGTGGCCGTGCCCGGTCAGGGATGCGCCGCCACCGTCGAAGTCGATGCGCCGAGCCTCCCAGTCCAACAGCCGGGCGCCGCAGCAGACCGATCCAGGAGCATGCCCCGCCACCACGGCATGCAATTCGAGCAGCAGCCCCGGAGACACGCGGGTATCGTTGTTGAGGAAAAGCAGGCCTGCCGCATCGGCAAAGGCCGCGGCAGCCCGGTTGTTGCCCTCGGCAAAGCCCAGGTTGCTGCCCAGGAAGAGACGCCGGACCCGCGGATACCGCCCCGCCAACCATTCCATCGAGCCGTCCTGAGAGCCGTTGTCGGCTACCATGACCGCCTCCGGACCCGCCAACCCCGCCAAGGCCAGGACGGAGGGCAGACCCGCCTCCAGATGCGCGCGCCCATTATGGTTGAGGATGATGACGCCTGTTTGCTCCAGGGTCTTGGGGGCGATTCGCTCCGACCGATCCGTTTCTACCGGCATGGCCTTTCCCTTATGAGTCGCGCATGTGCGGCAAGCACACCCGCCAGAGCATGAAACTGCGGCAGGAGCGCGGCGCAATTTCATAGCAGCGCAGGTCTCCGCTGCAGGCAAGTATACCCGCCTGCATCCGCAGCGAAGGCAGCGGCAAGCGGCTCGCCCGAAGGCCTTGCATGACTTCGATGGCCATTTCACGGGACTGTCCGGTCGTTCCCGCAGCCTGCTCAAGGCAGGCGTGGGCCCGTACAATTGGGTCGAAGCGCATGGAATCTGCCGGTGTTCTTCCGCCCTGTCGGACTAGGCAAGCCCAGTGTTTAATGTTATACTAACGCAACGTAACAATAACAAGGTGCCGGGTCCTCACGCTTCGGGTGCGTGAGCCGGCTCCCGCTCGGCCCGCAGGTCGTTCCGCCGCCATGCCCCGCGGTGCGTCGATCCTGTGCCGCGCCTCGTTCCCCGTTGACTCTTGTCCGTCAAGTTGCCGCAGGAGCTGATCATGAAGCCATCCGTTCTCCGACGGTCGCGCCCGATTCCAGGGATCCGGCGCCGTCCCGCCCAGACTGCGCGAATGCTCGCTCTGTCTCTGGCAACCTCCCTGGCTCTGGGGGTGTTCGGAGGGATCCGCTCCCTGCCGGCTGCCGCCTCCCCCAATGTGGCCCTGACGGCGCAAGCAGATCCGGAGTACAGCAGCCTGCGCGTGTACGGCTATCCGGTGGTCAGCAACCCCAATGGCCCGGCGCAGGGCAACTGGCCGGCATCAGCCGGGTCCAATGTCCAGCTGGACCCCCTGACGGGTCAGATCCCCGAGGACCCGCCTTACACCGATCAGGACGGTCCCTTCGATCCCTACCATGCCCAGGCTCCGGAGATGGATGTGGTGACCTGGAACCCGGCCTGGATCTCGGAGCGCCTGGCGGATCCGACGCTGCGCGCCCAATGGCCGGGGCTCACCGGTGTCGACGAGGTCTCTGCGGCCGCCAACATCCGCGCCGGGGGCATCAACGCCGCGGAGAAGGTGACCCTCAGGCATTGGTACGAGCCCTTTCACCTGGACATGGATCTCAATGCCGATGGTCGACTGACCGACGCCAACAACGACGGCATCCCAGATGCGCCCATGAACCCGTCGGCCTCGGCCATCGACGAGTGGTACCCGGCGATCATGACCGAGTTGACCTACCTGCTGGTCGACAACGAGTCCTTGCCCACCGCGCGCCCCAGCGCGGAGGCACTCGGCCGTTCGGCCCCCCGCCCCATCTGCGGCACCGCCGGAACCACCAGCATGGTCTTCCCGGTGGGCATCGACGCCGGCCAGACGGATCCGAACGCGGCGGGCACGACCCAGGGCCACGGCCTGACCAGTCTGGACGCCGACTTCGATGGCCGCCTGGACATGGTGCGGGTCAGCAACGAGCGCAGCCTGCCCACCGTGCTGGGCGGGATGCGGATCGACTTTGACGGCGACAACGTCCTGGACACCTTCGACACCGACGGTCTGGCCGTCAGCTGCGACGAGATGGCCGTCCTGCACACCGACGGCCTGACCTTGGGTCTGGGCGGCAAGGCCCAGTTCCTCGATCACTTCGTCAAGCTCACCGCAGTCAGCAACAACGGCGCGGTGCTGGAGATCTGGAACTCCGCCAGCAAAGAACCGCGCAAGATCGTGGCCCGCTCCCTGGGCTTCGGTGGCGCGGTCCTGGCCGGTGACACCGGACCGCTCCTGAGCATCGCACCCGGAGGCACCAACCTCGGAACGGTGCCGCCCGGCGCCTGGTTCGCCTATCTGGTGGACGCCGACGCCGACAACGACACCGCGGTGGTCATCCTGGGCCGCGCCCTGGGCGCCCCCTGCGCATCGATGGCCGACGGGCCCATCCAGCAGAACCTGAGCCGGGGCGGCCCGTGGTTTCTGAAGCGCTTCTACGTGGACGGCCACGAGTACAACGTGGGGGCCATCGGCACCTGCCCCACGGGCGGCTTCCAGTCCATCACCCTGCGCGCGCCGCTGCCCAAGACCGACGTCACCGTGGAACTGCATTCGGTGCGCCTGCAGAGCTACGCCATCAGCAACCCGCGCCAACTGCCCTGGCTGACCCTGCCGCCGCCTTTCAACCATGAGCACACCATCCTGGAGGATGTGGTCGCCAGGGCCGGGTTCGACGACCTGGACCCGACACCGGCCAGCTCCGCCCCGCGCCCCACGGTGCTCTACAGCGGTGGCCCGATCGGCCCGGTGGCGCCCGTGTTGCATGAGGGCGAGACGCAACCCTACACCGGCCGCCTGGCACGGCTGGCGCGGAGCCACGGCGACATCCGCGCCCTGCGCTGGACCTACGTCCATGAGACCGAGAATCCGGCCATGAGCGGCCAGATTCGCGAACGGCTGGGCTTCGCCCGCATAGGTGAGTTGGGTCCTGGCAATGCCTTTCTGGACTTCGGCGACGCGCCGGAAGCCTTGGGCTATCCCACAAACCTCTCTCGCGATGGGGCGCGCCACCTGCTCGTCACGGGGGGGCCGCTCATGGGTCATTGCGTCGACCCCGAGGCTGATGGGCAACCCAACGCGACCGCCAGCGGCGATGACGCCGCCGGCGATTGCCCGGATGACGAGGATGGCATCGCCTTCCTCTCTGAACTGCGCCCCGGGCAGATCAGCGACCTGCGCATCTCCACCGGCGGCTCGCCGGCGGGCGGCTTCTTCAGCGCCTGGGTCGACTTCAATCGCGATGGCGACTTCGATGATGTCGGCGAGCAGGTGGTGACCGACCGGGCGATCTTCGCCGGGCAGAATTCATCCTCCGCCATCTACTTCCAGGTGCCGGCCACAGCGAGTTCCGGCGGCAGCTTCCTGCGTCTGCGATTGAGCACCCAGTCCGGCCTCGGATCCCGCGGTCTGGCCCCAGACGGCGAGGTGGAGGACTGGCCCGTCCAGATCCAACCCGCCCTCTGCCCCTTCACGCCGATCGACACCTTCCGGGAATCCAACAACGAGGCGCTCAGCACGGTCTTCCTGGTGGATGTCAACAACCCCGGTCCCAGGTCGGTTCTGGACACGGTGGATCCGGCGGTGGCTCTGGGCGGGTTCCGCTTTGTCAGGCTAGGGCCCTTCATGGGCGGCACGGAAGGCAGCCCGGTACACCAGGTCTTCACCCGGGTGCGCCAGGAGCGCCTGGAGTACGCGGCCAACTCGGACTCGCAGGCGCCTTTGTACCTGCGCTATGACCGCAACGGCCTCGGTCTGAACCAGGACTTCAGCATGGTGGACCGCATCAGCATCTTCTACCTCTTTGACGATTCGGGCATCGCCGCTTCCACGCCGGTGACCATGCGCCTGAGCGACGGCACGGATACGGCCACGCTCACCCTGAACGTGGCCAGCAGCAATGTGCCCTTCTTCGCCGACTTCGTCTTCAGCAGCTTCACCGGTATCGGGGCCGTGGACCTGACCCAAATCCAGTCCATCGAGGTCGACTTCCTCACCGCGAGCGCCCAGGACTTGATCATCGATGCCATCCGCCCTTGTCTGGGCCCGATTCCCGGCGCCACGGCCACTCCGATCCAGCCCACTGCCGGCCCCAGCCCCACGCCACGGCCGACGAGCGTCCCTTTACCGACAGCCACCCCCATCCTGGGCGGGGCGGACCTGGGCGTGGACAGCTTCTTCTTCAACGAGCAGATCTGGACCCTGCCCTGGAACTACACCGAGTTCCTGATGCCGGATCAGCCGGACCCCCCGGGCGCGCGGCGCGCCTATGACCCCGACCGCTACCACGTGGCCACGGGCTTCGACGACCCCACAGCCCGCTGGCGACGCTGGACCATGCCGGACGGCTCCGTCCCGGCAAACATGCCGCCGGTCCCACCGGACCTCACGGTCGACCAGGCCTACCCCAACGGCGCGCCGCGGCGAGCCACCTTCTGGTTCGACCCGGACAGCCCGGCCGACGATCCGGTCAAGCTCTGGCAGGATGACAGTGGCGTCCGACTCTTCGGCGGGCAGCCGGAGGCCGGATTCGCGCCCGGCTGCGATCCGCGGCGCCCACGCCTCACGGCAGGCGCCGGCGATCTGGTCGCCTTCGACCCGCGCAACGGCAGCTACCCGGTGGAGGTGGCGCCTTACACCGACCCCTGGGCCCCCTTCACCTCCCAGCATCCGCAATCCCCACGGATGGACAGCCTGGCGGCCAACCCAGCCTACATGGACGAGTTCCGGAACGCCGGCGAGCCGCTGCAGGACTTGTACGAGCAACTGGCCAACAACGGCCAGAACGCCCGGGAGAAGGTCTACCACCAGATCTGGTACGAGCCGGAGTACAGCGACAAGATCCGCTATGTGCGGGACTGCATGCGCGACTTGACCTTCCCGGCCCTGATGCAGGAGTTCACCTACCTGTATCTTGACACCACGGACAACCCCACCGCCGCACCTCCGGGCAGCAGCCGCTTCGCCTTCCCTATGGGCACGCGGGCTGACGAACTGCCGATGCCGCTCGCGGGCGGCCAGTTGCCGGTGGGTGGCGCTATCGGCTACGGCCTGACCACCTTCGACGCCAACTTCGACGGCGTGCCGGAAGCCGTGACGGTGCATTCAGAGGAGACCCTGGCCCAGGACTTCGACACCGCCTGGCAGTCCAAGCGGCCACGCCAGCCCGGCGCCACCCCGGTGCCGGTCAACGGCCCGGCCCTGGATTTCGATGGTGACGGCAACCGCGATGAGCTGGACGAGGACAACGCGATACTCTCCGGTGATGAGATGGTGGTCTTCGCCGTCGAGGATCTGGTCCTGGACATGGATCCGAACACGCCGGAGAAGGCCAGCGCGATGTTCCTGGATCACATGGTCACTGTAGAGAACGTCACCCGCGGCGCCCGCGCCCAGGTGCAGATCTGGTTCACCGGCGGCAACGGCTCCGACAGCCGGCCGCAGACCCTGGGCGGCGTCCGCAGCCTGGATCTGGGCGACGCGGCATTGGTCGACTTCCATCAGAACAAGGTGGTCATCGTTCATCCCGGGCAGCAGAATCCCGGCGTGGACGGCGCCTGGTTCGTGTTCCTCAAGGACGTGGCCACCGCGGAGGACCAGATCACGGTCACCGTTGGCAGGGCCCTGGGCGGCGCGCATTCAGCCATCGACAACGGCGCGGGCGGCCATGACCTTCTGGCCGGCGACCCCTGGTACCTCAAGCGCTTCTTCGTCGACGGCCACGAGTACAACGTGGTGGCCGTCATGGTGCAGCCCGGCGGTCGGACGAACGACCGCTTCCAGTACATCAGCATCCGCACCCCGGTGCCGGTGGGCGACTACTTCAACAGCCAGGACACCCTCAAGCTGCAAGGCTACTTCAAACCCGGCCTGCCGCAGACGGCGTCGGTCATGCCGCCCTACAACGTGGCCCACACCATCCTGGAGGACATCGCTCGCCAGCCGGCCGGGGATTTCGCGCACACGCGGCGCTACGATGGCTGCTCCGGCCTGCTGAAGCCCTTCGGTCCCTTGGAGGAGACAGTCGTGGATCAGGACGTGGAGCCGCGCTACGGCACGGAGCTTCGCGAGATCTATCGCGGCCCCACCACGGACACCACCCTGCCGCTCAACAACCTTCGCGGCTTCGGCTGGCAGACAGACCAGCAGCTGACCATCCCCAACCAGTACCTGGACGTCAAGATGTCCAAGGGGCAGACCTACCTCTTCACCTCCAACTGGACCTCGGATGTCAGCCGGCTGCATTTCTACGGCTGCCTGCCGGGCTCCAACCCCACCCGACCGGGCATCCCCGACATCAACGGCTCCGACCTGGCCGGGCTCAGGGGTCAGTGGACGGCTGACGGCCGCTTCATTCCGGCGCCTACCCAATTCAACCCGCCCCAGCCGGACCTGCCCGTCCCGCAAGGCGAGCGGCCCTTCTACGCTCCATACTACGACGCGGCCCTCGGCCGTTTCCCGGTCCGGGTCAAGCTCTTCTATGATCCTGAAGAGCGGATGAACGACATCTATGTCAACCGCGGCACCTTGCCCTGGGGCATCCCCACGGTCACCCTGGGCAACAAGATCTTCCAGGACACGGACAACGATGGAAGACGCGACGCCGGCGAGCCTGGCATCGCGGGCGTCACCGTTCAGCTCTACCGCGACACGGACGGCAACGGCCTCTACACGCCGGGCATCGACCAGTTGGTCAAAGCCACGATCACTGACGCGGATGGCACCTACGGCTTCGGCGACCTGGACGAGGGCAGCTACATCGTGGTGGTGCAGCAGTCCAACCTGGATCCGGGCGGCGCTCTGGCCGGCCGCGATTCCAGCTTGGGCAACGCGGTGGCCCCGGATCCCGACGACAACGTGGATGACGACGACAACGGCACCCCGCTGCCGGGTGTAGGCGTGGTGACCAAGGCAGTCACTCTCAAGAGCGGCGAGGAACCAGGCGTCGGCGGCTCGGACAACCCGACCGTGGACCTGGGCTTCACCGGCCTGCCGCAGACCGCAACGGTCACCCCCGGCGGTCCGACGGTCACCCCCGGCGGTCCGACGGTCACGCCGGGCGGTCCGACGGTCACCCCCGGCGGCCCGACGGTCACCCCCGGTGGCCCCACGGTCACCCCCGGCGGCCCGACGGTCACCCCCGGCGGCCCGACGGTCACCCCCGGTGGTCCGACGGTCACCCCCGGCGGTCCGACGGTCACCCCCGGCGGCCCAACGGTCACCCCCGGCGGCCCAACGGTCACCCCCGGTGGCCCCACGGTCACCCCCGGTGGTCCGACGGTCACCCCCGGTGGCCCCACGGTCACCCCCGGTGGTCCGACGGTCACCCCCGGTGGTCCGACGGTCACCCCCGGCGGCCCGACGGTCACACCACCTCGGCCACCACGAACGCCGACGAACACGGCAACGCAGACAGCGACGAACACCCCCACCAGCACGTTGACGCCTACACCCACCGCCACGAGCACGTCGACAGCCACGTTGATCCCGACCGAGACCCTGCGGCTCTGTCTGGGCGACATGGTCTGGGAGGACCTGGACGGTGACGGCCGGTACGAACCGGGCCAGGGCGAGCGAGGCATCGCTGTCGTCACCGTGGAGCTGTACCGGCGCACGGACGGCACCATGCAGTTCCGCCCTGATGCGGACGATCTGATCGCCAGTACGGTGACGGACATCAACGGCAGCTACATCTTCTGCAACCTCGAGCCAGGGGATTACGTGGTGGTCCTTCCGGCAGCCAACTTCGCCGCTGGCGGAGCGCTGGCGGGTCATGTCTCCAGCGCCGGCGGTCCGGACCCGGACGACGACGTCGACAACGACGACAACGGTGCGCCGCAGCTGGGCGGCAATGTGGCCAGCGGGGCGATCTCGCTCGCTCTGGGCACTGAGCCGCAGAATGACGGAGACGCCGACGCCAACACCAACCGCACCGTGGACTTCGGCTTCGTGCCCCCGGCGACCCCGACGCCCACAGCGACAGCGACGGCCACCGCGACAGCAACCCGGACGAACACCCCCACAGCAACGAAGACGCCGACAGCGTCCCCCACCCTCACCGCCACCCTGGTGCCCACCCCGCCGGCCTTCAACGCCTTCTGCGCCGCCCTGGCGAGCGACGGGACGCGGCTGAAGCTCAGCTGGGTGGACGCGACCAGCTTCGAGACGGAGTTCATCCTCCAAGTGATGGTAAACGACGGCCGCTGGGTGGCCTTGGAGACGGCGGTACCCAGCAGCTCGTCGGGCACTGTCGGACAGCTCTACAGCTACACCACGCCCATCCTGCCGTCCGACACCTTGGTGAAGTTCCGGGTGCAGGCGCGTAACAGCCGCACGGGCCAGCTCTCCAGCCCGGGCGCGCCGTCCGCCGGCTGCCGCACGGAGCGCAAGCCCAACAGCTCCCTGGGCTGCATCTGGGGCCAGGTCAGCCTGCAAGGCCGGTCCAACCATGCCTCGGCCTGGATCCGCCTGGAGGGCTTCCCCATCCTGCAGGCCGAGGCCGACGGCAATTTCGACCTCTGCGGCATCAAGTCCGGCTCCCACGTGGTCAGCGCCTGGGCGCCAGGCTACCTGGTGGTCCTGGCCCGCGCCCAGACGACAGTCGCCGGGCAGACCTTGCGCCTGGGACAGACGCAGCTCTACGGCGGCGACATCAACGCCGACGGCAAGGTCAACCTCTTCGACCTGGTCCGCGTAGGAGCGGCCTACGACACCGAGCCTCCTACGGACCCGGGCGCGGACGTCACCGGAGATGGCAAGGTCAACCTCTTCGACCTGGTGCTCGTGGGCTCCAACTACGGGATGAGCGGCCCGACCAGTTGGGGATGGGTCCGACCCGCCGGCGGGTCGGACGCAAGGCCTGACGGCCGGGCCCAGGCCCCAGTGGCCGACGGCGCTTCTTCCACGTCACCACTCTCCCTGGTCAGCCGCCGCGACGGCGAGGGCATGGCGGTGGACATCGTCCTGCACCAGGCCGCCGGCATCTACGGGGCCGAGCTGGCCTTGGTCTTCGATCCCGCCAAGGTCAAGGTGATAGACGCCTTGCCGGACAGTCCGGGCACGCAGCTGCTGCCCGGCACGGTGTGGGCCAGCGGCCAGTCCTTCGTGGTCACGAACACGGTGGAGCAGGCCGACGGCCGAGGCCAGGTGCACTTCGTCGCCAGCCTGCTCCAGCCGGCCCGGCCGCTGGAAGGCGATGTGGTGCTGGCGACACTGCGCCTGGAGCCCTTGGGCCGGGACCTGACGGGCGCCTACAGCGTGAACGGCGTCACCCTCTCCGATATGCAGGGCAACCCGGTCGACGCCCGCTTCTCCGGCACGGACATCCAGCTGGGTCGTGCCGAACGCGTCTTCCTACCCGCCCTGATGAAGGTCTTCGACGGCAACAGCGACTGACGTCGATTCGGTTGGGGGCCGGCGCCGCGACGCCGGCCCCCAACGTTGGTCATCGATTTGGAATTCGCGGAGTCTGGCATCGGCAACCACCACCCCGGCAGCGGTGCGCTCTGAGCACCGTCGCCATGGAGGGCACGCGACGCTACAGGCTCGCGGCGTAGCACGCCCGCCCGTGGTCGACGGCGGAGGGGCCTCGACGTTCGCCCGTCGTCCACGGACCAGACACCGCAGCTTCCTGACCCTTCGGGGTCAGCCCGTCGACGTCGGACCCGAACCGGCGACGACGATCAGCTCCCGCGAGGCGGGGTCGCGATGCATCGCGACCCCGCCTCGGCTGCTGCGATGACCGCGAATGCCTGTTCCTTGTGTGGATGTCACCCCCGCGCCAGCCATACCGCCACCGCCAACAGAAGCATCCCCAAGACCAGGTTGGTCCGCCCCAGCCAAGAAGCTTGCCGCCTAAGGCGGGCGAGCTCCGCGGGAAGCGCTCCGGCCTGCCGGCGGACCGAGGCGCGGGGACCCAGAACGAAGTCGTGCAGGGCACTGAGGCTGAACATCAAGGCCACGATGACCAGCTTGAAGATGAGTGCCCGGCCGGGCGCCGAGGACCAGAAGCCGCCCGTCAACAACACCGGGAGCGTCCAGCGCCCCATGGCGTTCAGCGGGCCGGTGACCACCAGGACGCCGATAGCCCACCAGCTGGCGCTGCGGTAGCGACGACCCACCACAGTCATCAAGCGCGACATCTGCGCCGCGTCGGCGGCCGAGCGCAGCGCGGGCACGAGGATCAAGCTGAGGAAAAGCATGCCCCCCAGCCACAAGACAGCCGCGGCGATATGCAGATAGACAGAGATCAGGTACAAGACGCGCATTGGACCCATCCGCCCGTATCGATCAGGCGGGACGGAAGCCGTCGATCAGCGTGGGGGGGCGGGCATGCCCGCCCCCCACGCCGCCCCCCGGCCCCCGCCACCCCCATGCCCTGCTATGAAAATGCGCCGCGCTCCGGCCACAGTTTCATGCTCTGGCGGGTGTACTCGCCGCACATGCGCGACTATTTCAGCGTCCGGACATGTGCGATCACATCCATCAGATCCTGATCCGACAGGGCGGGGTTGCCGCCCTTGGGCGGCATGTCCACGCCGGTCGTGTTGAGCGGATCGCTGGCCGGGCGCCCGGTCTTGACGAAGGCCAGCATCTCCGTATCGCTCCTGTCGGCCACGAAGGCGTTGGCATGCAGGTTCTTGCCCAGGCCCTCGATGCCCATGGCATCCGGCCCGTGGCAGCTGGAGCAGGTGCCGGCATAGACCTCAGCGCCATGCGCCGCGTCACCTGCGGCCACATCGTCGGCATCGTCGGCTTCCTCGTCGCCGTCCTCACCCTGTTCAGTGTCTGTTCCGGCGGGCGCGTCCTTGTCGCCGGCGCAGCCTGCGAGGGCCAATGGGGCCACCAGGAGCGCGGCCAGGAGTATCGTCGGCAGTCGTTTCATGATCGGTCTCTCCATGTCCTTGTATGGGTTGCTTGAAAGGGGTGAACAGTAGGGCCGCGGTCAGGAATCCGGCGCCGAGGCTGGGTCGAGGTCCGCGAAGCTCAGGATCTCGGCCTGTCCTTGATCTGCGGCGAAAGCTTCGGCCTTTGCGGCATCGGCAAAGGCCGCCAGGTGGGAGGCCATCGGTGTGCGCAGATCGGCGGCACGAACGAAGACGGCCGTTTCCGCGTCCAACCAAGCCTCGGTCTCGAAGTCATGCACATACCAACGCCGCACTGTCAGCTCTGGCCGGGCGGCATGGTAGCGCAGCATGTCGCCGATATCATCGAACAGCCGCGGATCGACGCGGCCGCGGTCTTCAACCAGGCTAGCGGCCGCGAAGCGGGGCTCTGACAGGATCATGCCGCATTCGTCGCAGGAGTCTTCGCCCCAGACGATATCCGGTGGCCGAAGCTCATCCGCCGGCTCACCGCAGGCCGCGACGCCCACCAACGGCAAGGCCACCAGCAGGCGCAGCAGCCGACGGCGGCTGAGACAGACGGAGCCTTCGGCGGGGTTACCGCTCAGGAACGCGCTTTCGACTGCGGGGGTCACACGATACTCCTACGGTTGAAGATCAGCAGCGCCACCGACAGCGGGACCACCGTCCACAGCACGAGCATCCCGGCGAGGGCCGGCATCAGGGCGTCGCCCAGGGTGCGCGCGGCATAGGCGCCGGCCGGTCCGAGTACATCCACGCTGCCGGTAATGGCTTGGATGGCCGCGATGCGGTAGGCCTCGATGGGGTTCAGGACGGCCAGCAGCAGCAGGGTCGCCACCGGCAGGCGCATGGTCAGGGCGGTGCCCATGAGGCCCAGGTCCCCCAGGAAGACCAAGCCCAGCCAGGTGAAGAGCGCCGCCCCCGTGGCCGCCGTGGTGCGCCGCGCCGCCGCGGAAATGACCAGCCCCAGGGCCAGCATGGCCAGGGCCAGGAGCAGAGCCAGGCCCAGCAGCAAGCCGTAGGCGCCGGCCGCCGCCCCGCCTCCGCCCAGGGCTATGAACACCGCCGCCAGCCCGAAGCCGGCGGCCAGGGCCGCGCCCAAGGCCAGGCCCAGTCCCAGGTACTTGCCCACCAGTACCTCCGTGCGGGTGACGGGTTGGGCCAGGAGCGTGGCCAGGGTTCCCCTCTCGCGTTCGCCGGCCAGACTGCCGGCACCCAAGGTGAGGCCCATCAGGGGCACGGTGAGCAGGACCAGGTTCACCAGGCTGGCGGCGGTCCGGCCAAAACCCGCCAGACCTCCGCCGGTCGCCTCGCCCAGGGAAAGTCGCGACAAGGCCAAGGCCAGAATAGCGAATCCGGCCGCATACAGCTGGAACCAGCGGCTGCGCAGGGCGTCGCGGACCTCCTTGCGCGCCACCAGGCGCACGACTCCCAGGGGCGTCATGGTCCCTCCTCGATCTGGATGTCATCGACGGCGAAGCCGGCGGCCAGAAGCAGGACGACAGGTGCCGCCCGGCGGCCGGGAACCGCCTCCACCTGCAAGCCCCGCCCGTTGACCTGCGCCGTGAAGCCCTCGGCCCGCAGCAAGGCGACGGCCTGGTTCATGTCGCCGGAAGCGCGCAGGTGCAGCCGCGCCGGCAGACCCAGGACGGCTTCCAGCTCCTGCGCCCCGCAACTCGCGCGCACCCGGCCGCCCTCCATGACCAGCACCCGGTCCGCCAATGCGGACACCTCGGCAAGTCGGTGGGTGGTGACCAGCAGGGTCTTGCCGGCGGCGCGCAGGCCGGCGATGAGCGCCGTGAGCTCGGAGCGCGCACCGGCGTCGAGGCTGGCCGTCGGCTCATCCAGGAGCAGGATGGGAGGGTCGCCCAATAATGCCGCGGCCAGGGCCAGCCGCTGCTTCATGCCGCCGGAGAGGGCGCCGACGGCCTTGGCGGAATGGTCGGCCAGCCCCACCTGAGCCAGCAGGGCTTGCGGCTCACCGTGCGGCGCAGCGCGCAGCGCAGCCAGGTAACGCAGGAGCCCCAGGGCACTCATGTCCTCGTAATAGGCCAACTGCTGGGGCACATAACCCACGTGTGCCCGGGCGGCGCGCCCCTCGCCGGGCATCTGGTGGCCGGCCAACACTACCTGGCCGCTGAAGGGGACGAGGCCCAGGAGGGCGCGGATGACGGTAGTCTTGCCGGCACCGTTCTGGCCCCAGAGCGCCAGGCTCTCGCCCGCGGACACCGCGAAATCCAGGCCGTCCACCACCTGCGCCTGGCCCAGTCGGACGCTCAGGCCCTCCACCCTGATCATGCCGCACCTCCCCGCGGGAGGATCGGCGCGGCGACCTGCTGCCGGCCCCCGTCATCTCCCAGACCGAGACCCCAGCGAGCCACCAGGCCGGCCCCCAGCAGCAGGGCGGCGGCCAGGGCAACCAGCGAACCCCTGGCCGGAGTGGGCAGATTCAGGGGCGACGGCGCAGGCAGCACCTGCGGCGCCGCATCGCTGAGCGTCGGCGGAGGCTGGAAGACCGGGAAGGCCCGCGCCGCCAGATCCATGGCATCCTGGGCCGGGCTGAGGGCGAAGAGCCGCAGCTCCGGCGTGGTCTCCAGCATGCTGGCGAAGAGGCCGCGTTCCACGTGCGGCAGGTCGCCCACGCCATCGCCGTCGGCGTCGTAGCCCACGTAGTTGGACCAGTGGTTGCCCCGACCCTCCGGCGTCCAGTCGTTACCGCTGAAGGTGCCGCTCGTCACCAGGGCCACCTGTTGGAAGTTGTCGACGAAGCTGTTGCCGCCCAGGCGATTGTGCTTGACGGCGGGCATGAAAGCGGCGCCGATGTCGTTGTAGGCGACGACGTTGTCGGCGATGACGTTGACCGCCCCCTCTTCGGCCGGGCTGTTGTCCAGGTAGATGCCCACCCGGTTGCCGGCGATGACGTTGCCCTCCACCGTGATCTGATCCGAGTCCTTCAGGGCGAGACCGTAGCCGCTGGAGCCATAGCTGCCCTGCAGCAGGTTGCCGCGGTAGACCAGATCCCGGGAGTACATGGCGTAGGCCGCCACCATGTTGCGCCGCAGGTAGTTGCCTTGCACCTGGCTGCCGCTGGCATACATGAAGTGCAGACCGTAGCGGCCGTCCTCGACCACATTGTCCTCCACGGTCACGTTCTGCGAATACCAGATCACCAGATCGCGCCCGCGCCGCACCCGGTTGCCGCGCACCACGGAGCGGTGCGATTCCCACAGCCGCATGGCGTCGCCGCGACGGGCCATGTCCAGGTCTCGGCCCACGACAGTGTTGCGCTCCACGACACTCTCCGGCGCGGTCTGCAGGTCGATGCCCAGCAGCACGTCTTCCAGTCGGTTGCCCACCAGGGTCACCTGGCCTTCAGCCGCGATGCCCGCGTCCTCCTTCTCCAGGAGGTTGCCGGAGTTGCGGATGACGAAGCCCTCCAGACGTCCACCGGCCTTCTTGAAGTTGACCACGGTCCCTTTGCCGCCGCCGTCGATCACCGGCCAGTCCTCGCCGATCATACTGACGGCATGTTCGACGACCACGGGGCCAGGATGGGTGCCGCCATGGACCAGGATCCGATCTCCGTCGCGGCTGGCGGCCAGGGCCGCGGCCAGGCCGGCATAGGCGCTGTCCGGACCGACTTCCAGGACACGGGCCGCCGCCCCGGCCCGCGCCGGCGGCAGGCCGATGGCCGCGGCCACTGCAGTCAGGACCACCAGGCATCGGCCGAGCGTGGGGCGCCGGCGCACAGGGCCGCTCACGCCTCCGCCGCCGCCTCGCGGAGCGCGGCCTGGCGCGCCTTGCGGCGCTCGTGCAGCCCCAGCAGGATGAGGATCGAGGCGACGGAGGCCATCCAGAAGCCGACCCTGACGGTGGCGTCGGTGGAGAACTGACCGATGTCGCCATGCCCCAGCAGCGCGGGAGTGAAAGGCTTGACCGAGCTGGACAGCGCCGCGCGCGGGTCCAGGCCCTGGCCATAGCTGTGCAGCCAGTAGTACATGTCGCCCAGGAAGACCAGGGGCAGGAAAATGGCCGGCAGCACCAGGGGCGCGAACCACTTGCGGTGGATGAAGGCGGTGGCCAGGATCATGAGCACGATGGCGCCCAAGGCGAAGGGGGCCAGCAGGCGCTCCAGCTGCGCCGCCCCACCTAGAGGCTTCATGCCTATGTAGTGGTTGAGGCCGTCGATGGTGCTGATGTCCCCCTCCATGTGGTCGATGTAGACCGTGAGGTCCAGTCCCTGGGGGAACTGCGGCGCGTTCAATCGCATGTGCCAGTACGGAAAGAAGATGGAGGCGACAATGAGGGCGGCGGCGGCGATGAAGAGCAGGGTCGAGCGGATGAACCCCGGCTGCCGGACCACACGGCTGATCGCCGGGATCTGGTGGTCGGCGGCTCCGAAGACTCCGCGTAGGGCTTGGCTCATGGTTGGGTCTCGCATTTCAGCAGGATGCTGCATCGGCTGGGCGCCAGTGACAAGCTGGGGACCCTGTGAGGGGCCAGGCCCGGCGCCGCGGCCGGGCCTGACCCCTCATCAAGGGTCCGAACGGCGGGAGCCTACTGGGCCGCAGGCGTGTCCTTGACCAGCAGGTAGCCCACCATCTCCAGGTGCAGGGCCGAGCAGAACTCGGTGCAGTAGAAGGGATAGACCCCCGCCCGATCGGCGGTGAACTCCACCGTCTGCGTCTCACCGGGCTCCAGCGAGAGGTTGAGGTTGTAGATGGGCACGGCGAAGCCGTGCGTGGCGTCATAGGTCTGCTCGACGTTGGTGATCTTCAGCGTCACCTCGTCGCCCACGTTGACCTCGATGCGCTCAGGGGTGAAATGGCTGCGGATGGCGGTCATGTAGATGGTGACCTTGTTGCCGTCGCGCTCCACCCGCTCGGTGCCGGTCAAGGGCGCGTCGGGATCTTTGGCCATCTTGTCGGTGTCCCAGCCGATCTCCGGATACTTCTCCCAGCCTTTGAGCTTGTCGGCCTTGATGATCTGGGCGTAATGGGGTTCGCCGACGCCGATGGGTGCGTCGTAGATCACCGGCATCTTGTCCGGCTCGGGCTGATCCAGGTCCAGCAACTGGAAGTTCTGCGGCACCAGCGGGCCCACGTTCTGGAAGCGGTCGATGGCCCACTTGTTCATGGCCACCAGGTAATGGCCATCAGGGCTGACCGTGTCGCCCTCGGCGGTGGCCAGGTGGCCGATGTTGTACTGCACGGGGGTCTTGGTAACCAGCTTCCAGGGCTCCAGGCCATCCTTGCGGTAATCGCCGCCCAGGGACCACTTGGCCACCGCGCTGTCCAGGAACAGGCTGGTGTAGGCAAAGCCCTTGTCGTCGAACTGGGTGTGCAGGGGACCCAGGCCCAACTGCACCTGCGCCTCCATGGCCTTGTCGAAGGGGATGATGGGCACGCCGTAGTCGTCCTTGTCCAGGCCTCCGGCCGCGATGGCGTCCTGGATCTTCTGGAAGCTGTAGACGGTAGCGTTCTGGTCCAGCTTGCCGCCCACCACGATGTACTCGCCGCCCGGAGTCACGTCGGCGCCGTGCGGGCTCTTGGGCTCGGGGATGAAGTACAGCGCGCCCTCGGCGGCGGCGGTGTCCAGCGGCAGCACGTTGAAGCCGTTGATCTCCGTGGTCTTGCCGGCTGCCACCAGCTCTTCGGCCTTCTTGAGGTTCACCACATGGAGGAAGTCCATGTCGTTCTGCGAGACGCCGGATTCAAAGTTGACGCCGTCCTTGTCGGCCTTGCCGGTGGCCAGCTCGGTGTTGATGCTGTTGCAGAAGACCCAGCCGGTGGAGCCCTTCTTGCCCGAGTCGCAGAGGTCCTGCCAGTAGGGCGGCACCTCCATGGCAAAGCTCTTGGCCATGTCGATGCGGCCGGCGGCGCGGTCGAACTTCCAGAAGGTGATATGGCCGCGGTACTTCTCCTTGTAATCTTCCATCGGCGCATAGCCGCCGCCCAGGGGCATGGCGTACTGGCCGCCCTCGACCACCCATTCGGTGTCGGGGGTGACGAACATACCGCCGTGGTCGATGTTGCTGATGGGGTTCTTGACGATCTGCTTGGTCTCGAAGTCGCGCAGGTCGATGACCGCCACGCGGGCGTTGGCCTTGTCGCCGATGAAGAGGAACTGTCCGTCGTAATCGCCCGCGGTCTCGGAGAGCGCCGGATGGTGATCGTCCGCCCAACGGAGCTCCTTGTCGCCGGCGTTGCCGCCATTGAGGGTGTCCATGGTGGACTTGGCGCCGTAGCCGTAGCCCTGCCAGGGCTCCGGCGAGAAGGTGGCGATCATCTTCAAGAGGCGCATGGAGGGCAGACCGATAGCCAGAACCTGCCCACCGTGGCCGGAGGACGCGAACTGCACGTACTCGTCGTGACGGCCGGAGGGCATGTAGGTCTTGAGCGCCGCCGACACATCAGCGGGCGACAGGTTGCGGGCCTTGGCGATCTCGTCGGGCGACTGGGCGGAGGTGGCCTCGCCGCCGGAGGGCGCGGCCTGATCCTCTTGTGCGGGTTTGGCCTCGCCGCTGGTGTCCACATCTCCCCGACTGCAAGCCGAGGTCGTGATGGGCATGGCCAGGGCAATCCCCAGCATGATGATCTGACGTTTCATCGTCTTCTCCTCTGAACGGTGGTGATGGACGCGGAAGCTGGGTTGGACCGGCCGCGCCCCGCCGGCTGAGCGGTCTTGGCTAAGGGCTCACGCCCAGGAGGACGCGCACGTCATGCGCCACATCCTGCGGCGAAAGGGCGCCCAGGTAGGAGCCCCGGATCTGCCCCGCTGGATCGATGAGGTAGAGGCGGCCGGTGTGGGTGACGGTGTACTCGCCGTCGCCGCCCGGCGCGCCACCGGCCTGGCGGACGGGGTCCTTGCGGAACTCGGCGCCGAAGGCGGCGGCCATGGCGGCTACGGCCTCCAGGTCGCCCGTCAGGCCGATGTCGCTGGGCGCATGGTCGCCCAGGTAGGCGGCCAAAACCTCGGGCCGGTCGCGCTCGGGGTCGGCGCTGACCATCACCACCTGCAGCCGCTCCGCCTCGGGACCGAGCTCGCGCCTCACCTGGCCGAGGACAGCCAGGGTCTGCGGGCAGTAGTCCGGGCAGTGGGTGTAGCCGAAGAAGAGCAGCCGCACCTGTCCGCGGCCCTGGTCCAGGCTCCATGGCTGGCCGCGCTGATCGGTCAGCGCCAGCGCCAGCGCGGGTCGCTCCGGCCGCGCCGGCTCGGCGCGCAGACCGTCGGGCCGCGAGGTCTCGCCCGGCCCGCTCATCGCCGCGCCCGTCGGGGCATCGGCCACAGATCGCGAGCGGGCGCGCTCCACCAACAGCAAGGCGGCGAACCCCAGAAGCAGGGTGCCGACGACGGCGAGAGACCGGCGGGAAGGGATCACCAGGGTCATGACGTCACGCTCCATCCGGGGCCGGCTCGATGGGACCCTCGCAGGGGAACTGCCCCGCGATGCAGTCGCCCAACTCGGCCATGAGCTGATCGATGGGAATCCGGTAGTCCAGAGCGACGGCCCGCAGGTTGCAGAAGACGGCCATGCTGCAGCCCACACAGGCCATTCGCCGGGCCATGAAGTAGCGCATGGCCACGGGCCAGCGCGACAGCACATCCGCCACGCGCAGGTCCGCCGTCAAGCCATCGATCGCCATTTCCCACCTGCTGATCCCACTGCAGGGCGCGGATCGATGAGCACCGGATGTCCTCCGACCCGCCTGACCTTGCGCGTCCAGTCTAAGGGGTGAGCGGGCGGCTGTCTTTGCGCTGGCGCAAGTTCGGGCGCCGGCAACGGAGGGTGGACCCGACTCAGCCCTCCGGAAGATCCTCGGCCACCGCCACCAGGGCATGCGGCTGGAGCAGGGTCACGCGCTTGCGGGCAGAGCTGATGATCCCGCGCTCCTCCCAACCGGCCAGGGTGCGGCTGACGGTGAAGAGGGTGGTGCCGGTCATCTCCGCCAGGTCCTGGCGGCTGAGGGGCAGGTCGATCAGCACGCCCTCCGCCACGGAACGGCCGGCCTGGCGCGCCAGCCGCAGGAGCCCGTTGGCTACTCGCCGCTCCACGCGCTGGGTGCCCGCCTCGCGCAGCCGGTCCTGGAACTCCCTCACCCGCTCCGCCAGCATGGCCATGCCGTTGAGGCCGATCTGCGGATGGCGCAGGATGAGGCGGTTGAATGCCTCTCCGCTCCAAGCCAGGGCCACCGCCGGCTCCACGGCCTCGGCGGTCACCGGATAGGGCAGGCGGCCCAGGATGGCCACGATGCCGAACTCCTCGCCGGGGGCGATGAAGCGCATCACCACCTGCTGCCCTTCCGGCGTCACCTGGCTGAGCCGCACCCGGCCGGAAACCAGCAGGTAGAAGCGGTGGGCGGGATCTCCCTGGCACACATAGGCCTCTCCGGCCTGGGCGGTCGCCAGCGTGGCGGCGGCCAGCACCTCAGCCAGCGCCGACGCATCCAACCCCAGGAAGATCCCCATCCGGGACACCGCTGCCATCGACGGAGGGGCGGGTGCATGGGAGGCGATCGGCGTCCGCTGGCTCATGGCGCAACCGTATCGCAATGCGCGGGACAAGGCAAGTGGATTTCTAACGACCCTATAACGGCCCGACCCTTAGCAGTCACGCGCATCGAGTGCTAAAATCGCCTTCACATCCAAGCCATAGACCCGTGCGCCTGACCGACGTCTATCAGCAGGCCGGGCCATGCCGCGAGCGCCGGGCGGGCGCGCGGGGCGCGCAGGGTCCGGCACCATGCCAAGGAGCTTTGAGGCCAGCCATGTCCAAGAAGATCGATTTGGTCCCCCTGGGGGACCGCATCATTGTGGAGCCGATCGAGGAAGAGGAAGTGACTTCCAGCGGCATCATCCTGCCAGAGTCCGCCAAGGAGCGGCCGCAGCGCGGCACCGTCCTCGCCGTGGGCCCTGGCCCGCGCGGCGACGACGGCAAGCATATCCGGATGGACGTGGAGAGCGGTGACGTCGTCATCTATTCCAAGTACGCCGGCTCCGGCTCGGAGTTCAAGATCGAGGCCGGCCGCAAGGTCCTCATCCTGAGCGAGAAGGACGTATTGGCCAAGGTCAGCAAGTAGACCCTGGCTCCCATTTCCCTGCTGACCGTCAAGCAACCCCCTACGGAGGTATTGAGCAACCATGGCCAAGATGCTGGTATTCGGCGAGGCCGCACGCCGCGGCCTCAAGGAAGGTGTGGACACCGTCGCCAACGCGGTGAAGACCACCTTGGGACCCAAGGGCCGCAATGTGGCGCTGTCCCGCAAGTTCGGCGCTCCCACGGTCACCCATGATGGGGTGACGGTGGCCAAGGAGATCGAGTTGGAGGACGCCTGGGCCAACATGGGCGCCCAGCTGTTCAAGGAAGCCGCCATGCGGACCAACGACGTGGCGGGCGACGGCACCACCACGGCGACGGTGCTGGCCCAGGCGATGGTGACGGAGGGCCTGCGCAACGTGGCCGCCGGCGCCAACCCGATGCAGATCAAGCGCGGCATCGAGCTGGCCACGGCCGCGGTGGTTCAGTCCATCCGCGGTCTGGCCCGCGCGGTGGAAGGCCGCGAGGAGATCGCCCAGGTGGCCACCATCTCCGCCGCCGACGTGGACATCGGCAAGCTGATCGCCGATGTCATGGACAAGGTGGGCAAGGACGGCGTCATCACGGTCGAGGACTCCAAGAGCCTGCAGTTCGAGACGGAGTACGTCGAGGGCATGCAGTTCGACCGCGGCTACATCAGCGCCTACTTCATGACCAATGCCGAGACGATGGTCGCGGAAATCGCTGACCCCTTCATCCTGGTGACGGAGAAGAAGATCTCGGCCGCCGCCGATCTGGTGCCGCTGATGGAGAAGCTGGTCCATCTGGGCAAGCGCGACCTGGTGGTCATCGCCGAGGACGTGGACGGCGAGGCCCTGGCCACCCTGGTCCTCAACCGCATGCGCGGCATGTTCAACTGCGTGGCGGTCAAGGCCCCGGGCTTTGGCGACCGCCGCAAGGCCATGATGCAGGACATCGCGGTATTGACCGGCGCCACGGTGATCTCGGACGACCTGGGCAAGAAGCTGGAGAGCGCGACGGTGCAGGACCTGGGCCGCGCGGGCAAGGTGGTGGCCACCAAGGACGACACCACGGTCATCGAGGGCAAGGGCAAGGCCAACGAGATCAAGGGCCGCATCGACCAGATCCGCGCCCAGATCGACACGACCACCAGCGACTACGATCGGGAGAAGCTCCAGGAGCGCCTCGCCAAACTGGCCGGCGGCGTGGCCATCATCCGCGTCGGCGCCGCCACCGAGGTGGAGCTCAAGGAGAAGAAGCACCGTGTGGAGGACGCCCTGAGCGCCACCCGCGCGGCGGTGGAAGAGGGCATCGTGCCCGGCGGCGGGGTGACCTTGATCCACGCCCGGCAGGCCCTGAAGGACGTGAAGACGGACCCAGGCTCCGATGAGGCCACCGGCGTGCGCATCGTGGAGCACGCCCTGTCGGCTCCGCTCAAGCAGCTCGTGGCCAACGCGGGCGAAGACGGCGGCGTGGTCATCCGCGAGCTGGAGCGCCGCGCCGAGGCGGGCGCGGGCATGATGGGCTACAACGTCCTGACGGGCGAGTACGTCGACCTCTACAAGGCGGGCATCATCGACCCGGCCAAGGTCACCCGCGCGGCTGTGGAGAACGCGGCGTCCATCGCGGCCATGATCCTGACCACCGAGGCCCTGATCGCCGACAAGCCGGAGAAGGACAAGCCGCACGTCGACAGCCAGGAAATGCCGGATTACTGAGCCGACGGACCGCCGACCTGAACCGCCGCATCCATGGGGGCCGCCTGCAAGGGCGGCCCCCATTGTTTTTCCGGCTGCGTGTCTTTCCGGCTGTGTGTCTTTTCGGCGCGTGTCGATAGAGCCCGGCGCGCGAGGACGCTGCTAGCGCTTCTTGGCGTCCACCAGCACCGCGCTGAGCACCAGGCTGACCAGGCTGACGACGATGGAGCCCCACAGGACGGTCAGCTGCCGGTCGAAGCTCAGCCCCACCTCGAACAGGGCGATGCTGAGTCGGCTGGACAGCCAGAGCATGATGGCGTTGAGCACCAGGGTGAAGAGCCCGAGCGTGGCCAGCTGGATGGGGCAGGTGATCAGGCTGAGGAAGGGGCGGATGAGGGCATTGACCAGGCCCAGCACGGCGGCCATGGCGGCCAGGGCCTGCCAGTCCTTGAGGGGCCCGGCCACCACCTCGATGCCCGGCACCAGGCGTTGGGCCACGAAAAGGGCGATGGCGGTGATGACCCAGCGGATCAGGAGCTTCATGGGGGGGTCGCCTCCTTAGGGCTTGTAGTCGTGACGGATGCGCTGCGGTGGCCGACACCAAGGCAGCGGATGCTAGCGTAACCCGTCGCAAGTCCCGGGTCAACAGGCAAGGGCCTGGCCCCATGCCCGCATGCCGATGGGCTTCGCCCGCCCGACGATGCCGTGGCCGCCCTTGACAAGGCGATCCCCATCGACCTACCGTATCTCCATGGCCATCGACCCCCCGCCTGCTTCGTCCCAGGCGTCCAACCCCTACACCCGCTGGCTCAGGGGCCAGGTGGCGCCTGAGGATGGAGGAGGCGCCGATCCGGACGCCTTCATCGCCGACTGGGACCGCCTCGAGCGCCTGGTCATCGACGTCTACCGCCGCGGCGAGGCCGACGGGCAGGACGAGGCCGAATGGCAATGGCTGCGCGGCGCCCTGGAGGGTCGTCACGAGGCCGCGGCGCTCGCGCCCCACTGGCGGGGCGTCCCGGCCGGCGGCGAGGCCCTGGCGGCGGATCCCTTCCTGGCCCTCCTGGCCATCCCCCGGGCCGCCGACCTCGTCGACAACCGCCGCGCCATGCAGCTGCTACCGGCGGCACGCGAAGTGCTCAACCGGTGGTTGCTGAGCCTGGGCGGGTTGAAGGGGGGGGGTGGGGGGGGGGGGGGGGGGGGGGGGGGGCCGTCCCCCGCCGGCGCGGGCCCGTCCCCCAGCCCATCCGAGACCCATTTCCGGAGCCCCGCCATGCGCACCCCCGCCGGCCAACATTGCAGGCATTACTACGAAGACTTCAACCGCGGCCGCGCCCAGCAGGAATGCCGCCTGATCCTGGCCAACCGCGGCTCGCTGCCCTGGTCGCCCGACCTCTGCGCGCGCTGCAAGGTGCCCGGCGTCCTACTGGCCAACCCCTCGCCGCAGCTGCGCCTGCGCCTGGCCCTGCGCAAGCGGTTGGGCCTCTGGCGGGTGCTGAGCCTCGATGCCAGCTGCTTGCTCCACGACATCCCCGTTCCGGACCCGGCCGCCGGTTGCCCCCGCTGCACGGGTCAGGCCCCTTGACCCTTGTTTCCCGGGCAGACTATCATTGGCCACGTCGGGCGGACTCGCGCCCCGGCGCCGGGGTCGCAGCATCCCGGCGGGGGGAGGGGCGAGGCCCGGCGCAACGCCCACCCGCGACCGCAGTCACCATACAGGAAGGGTGTCCATGGAGGGCAAGTACGCATTCTTCGGCGGACGGATCGTGCCCGTCGAGGAAGCAAAGGTCAGCGTCCGGACGCATACGATGAACTACGGCACCGGCTGCTTCGAGGGCATCCGGGCCTACTGGAACGAGGAAGAGGACCAGTTGCTGGTCTTCAAGCTACGCGAGCATTACCAGCGCTTCCTCAACTCTTGTCGCATCCTGTATTTCGACCTCCCCTACAGCGTCGATGACCTCTGCACCATCACCTTGGACCTCATCCGCCGCGAGGGATTCCGAGGCGATTCCTACATCCGCCCCTTGGCCTACAAGTCCGATGAGCTGATCGGCGTGCGCCTCCACAACCTGACCGATGCTGTGACCATCTTCGCCACCCCCTTCGGCCGCTACGTGGAGGCGGAGGAGGGCGCGCGGGTCCATGTCTCCAGCTGGCGACGCATCGACGACAACGCCATCCCCGCCCGGGCCAAGATCGTCGGCGCCTACGTCAACAGCGCCTTCGCCAAGACCGAGGCCCAGCTCAACGGCTTCGACGAGGCCATCGTCCTCAACCAGGACGGGCATGTGTCCGAGGGCAGCGCGGAGAACCTGTTCATCGTGCGCGACGGCGTCGTGGTGACGCCCCCGGCCACCGACAACATCCTGGAAGGCCTCACCCGCGCCGTGGTCATGCAGCTCTGCCGCGAAGTTCTGGGGCTGCCCGTCGTGGAGCGCTCCATCGACCGCACCGAGCTCTATGTCGCCGACGAGGTCTTCTTCACCGGCACCGGCGTGCAGATCGCGGCGATCATCGAGATCGACCGGCGCAAGATCGGCGGCGGCAAGATGGGTCCGGTGGTGCAGGATCTCCGCGACCTCTACTTCGACGTGGTGCGCGGCCGCCTGCCCCAATACCGCCACTGGTGCACGCCGGTCTATGTGAACGAGCCCGTGCCCGCGGGGATCGCTTGAGCCTTGACGGTGCCGCCGCCCGCGACGGCGGCTCTCCTGGCGGGGACGACAACCCCATCGGACCATCGCCCCCGGCAGACGCATCCAGTCGCTCGACCAAGCGCCAGGGGCTGGTCATCGGCCTGCTCCTGCTGGCCCTCATCGCCTGGCTGTTCGCCCCCACCCTGGTTTGGCTGATCCATAGCTGGCGCGTCGACGACGACTACGGCCACGGCCCCGTGCTGGTGGTGGCCGCCTTGTTCCTGGCCTGGCGCCGCTGGTCGGCGCGGTTGCGACCGGTCTTTGAGCGCGGCCGCCCCAGGGCGGCCCTGGGGCTCTTGGGCCTGGCGGCCCTGGGCCAGCTGGTCGCCTTGCGCCTGGGCTCGATGCCCCTGGCCGCCGCAAGCCTGGTGGCGGCCCTGGTCGGCTGGTCCATTCTGGTGGGCGGCGCAACGGGACTGGCAGCGGCTGCCTACCCGGCGCTGCTCCTTTTCCTGGCCATCCCCCTGCCCATCGTAGACCGCTGGGGCACGCCCCTGGCGGCGCGGGTAGCGGCGGTCACGGCCCGGGCGGCCCAGCTGCTGGGCAGCCCGGCGCTGGTTCGTGGCGGCGAGTTGGCGGTGGGTCAGGAGCGGTTCACGGTGGGCGCGCCCTGCAGCGGGCTGCGCTCCCTGGTGGCCGCGGTCGGCCTGGCCGCCGTCCTGGCCGGCATTCTCAGCCTGTCGCCGGGGCGGCGCCTGCTGCTGGTGGCGGCCGCTCTGCCCTTGGCCATCCTGGGTAACGGGCTGCGCCTGCTCCTCTTGATCCTGGCCGCGGAGAGGCTGGGGACGGATGCCGCGCTCAGCCTCTTCCATGGCCCCCTGGGTGCCGGCGGCTTCCTGGTCCTGGCCCTTCTGCTGGTGCTCCTGGCCCTGCGCTGGGAGCGACGGGAGCATGGATCTCTGGACGCCGGCCATGTCTGATACCGCAGCGGATCGGCTGGAACTGGCCGCCGGCCAGCTGGCAGGCACCCTCCAGACGCAAGCCCAGAGCGCTCGCCGCCGCCGCCTGGTCTGGCTGGCTGCGGCGGGCATCCTCCTGCTCGCCATCCTGGGCCGACGCTGGCTGGAACGGACGCCGCCGGCCCCGCCGGCGCCGTCCCCCACCCAGTCGGTGGTCTTCGTAGATACCGAAGGCTGGTATGGCCGCAGCAGCCAGGAGGTCGCCGTCGCTTCGCCCGTCAAGCTGGGCCTGGACGATCTGCCGGCCGGCTTGCCGCTCCGCCTGGGTCCCTGGGAGGGTCGGGACCGCCCCCCCGATCCCGAGGTGACGCGCTGGTTCGACAGCCCGGAGGTGGTCATTCAACGCACCTATACCCGCGCCGACGGCGAGCGCGTCTGGCTCTCGGCTTTCGGCAGCCGCGGGCCGAAGAGCTTCCATCTGTTTGAGCATGTCCCGGATCTGTGCTACCCGTTAGGGGGGTGGCAGATCGATCAGTTCGGTCTGGCCCGCCTCCCTCTGGGGTCGCGTCCTTTGCCGGTCAACCACGGCATCGCCTCCGGTCCGGAGGGCAAGCTGGTCTTCCTCTACCTCTATGTCTGGGACAGCCCGGCGCGGGATCCGGAGCGCGGCACGCTCTCGCTGCGCATCGCCGCACCGGTCACCCGGACCGCGGAGGCCACGTTCGCCATGCTGGCCCAGGATTTCATCCCGCAGCTCTTCAGCCGCACCCTCTCCTGGAACCGGTTCTGAATCGCCATGATCCTGTTCCACCGCAGCAGGCCGCGCCGGTACGGAAGCCGACCGATATGAGCAGCAGCCATTCTGTCCACCACAAGGCCGCGTCCTCGCCCGGCGGTCTCATCGGGTTCCTCCTCTGCGGCCTGGCGCTGGCCCTTGCCGGCGCGCTGGCCCTGGCCGCTCAGCGCGCCGGCCCTTCGCCGCGGGGCGCCCTGCTGGGCCTGACCACGGTGCTGGCCCTAAGCCTCCTGGCCTTCCTTCTCTGGTGGTCCTGGGGCTATTTCAACCTGCGCTACAGCCTGGAGCCTGACGCCCTGGTCATCCGCTGGGCCAGCAACCGCTACATCCTGCCCTATGCTGGGCTGGACAAGCCGCAGCTGGGGGGGCCGCGCCAGCCGCCGCGCGGACTCCGCTGGCCGGGCTATGCCGTGGGACGGGTCCCGGATGAAGAAGGCGTCGCCACCGGGGGGCCGGTCTTCAGCCTGGCCACGCGGCCGGCCGCCGAGCAGGTGCTGTTGGGCACGCCCGTCGGCGGCTTCGCCATCTCCCCGACGGACCCGGCCACCTTCCTCAGCGATCTGGAAACGCGCCGGAAGCTGGCAACCGGAGGCTCCACCCAGCCCCGCATCCAGCGCCGGGGCCTGGCTGGATTGGACCTGTGGGGCGACTCTTTGGCCCTGAGGGCCTTGGTGGTGGGCCTGCTGCTCAACCTGCTGGCTTTCACCTGGATTGCATGGCAATATCCGGGCCTTCCCGAGCGGGTCGCCCTGCGCTATCGCTACGACCCCGGCTTCGGACTGACCCTTCCCGGCGCACCCCAGCCGGTGGGCACGGTCTGGCGCCTTCCCATGTTGAGCCTGGCCATGCTGCTCATAAACGCCGCGGCGGCCGCACTGATCCACAAGCGCATCCGCATGGGAGCCAACCTGCTGTTGATCGGCGCGGCCATCGTGCAGGCCGGGCTGGTCTTCATTCTCACCCGCCTGGGCTGACGGCCGCATGCCGCCCGGGGGCGTACAAGGAGGTCATGGGTCATGAAACGGATGGATCACATCGGCGTCGATCTCGGACTGGTAGGCCAGGCCGCTGAGCGGGCGGCTGCCGCCGCGGAGATCGGCGCCCGGGTTGTCCGCCTGCGCTTCGGCCTGGGGGGCGCCGCAGAGCTGGGACCCTCCTTTCTTGCCACAGCCCGGGAGGCGGTCGCCAGTCTGGCGGAGAAGGGTCTGAGGGTGCTGGCGGTGATCGACAGCGACCTGACGGTGGCCCCGGATGGCATGGGCGCCTTCGCCGACCGCCCGCAGGGCCCGCTGGCCCGCGCCTGGGTGGAGGAGATGCTGGGTAATACGGACGCCCTGGCCCGCGCCCTGGTCGGATCGGTAGAGGCCTGGGAGCTGCTGCCGCAGCCCAACGCGGGCAGCACGCCGCGCATCCATCCCGTCCGCTGGGTTGCGCTGCTGGAGGGGCTGAGCGCCGTCATCCGCGCCGCCGATCCGCAAGCTCGCATCGTCACCGGTGCCCTGCTCAGCGATGATCGCGACGATGGCGCCGACTACCTTGACGCGGCCCTTGCCGCCGTAGACCACCGGCTCCCGGGCGATCTGCTGGGCCTGCGGCTGTCGATCATGGCCGGCGGAAGCCCGTCGGAGGCCATCCTTGCCGCCGGCCTGCGCGACCGCGTGGACCGCCTGACCGCGGTCCTGGACCGCCATGCGGGCTCCCGTGCCGACGCCGGGCCGGCGATGGATCTCTGGGTCACAAGCGCCGGCTGGGATGCCCAGGCGGTGGGCGAGGTCAACCAGGCCAGCAATGCCTGGACGGCCCTCAGCGCCCTCAGCGGCCATCCGCGGGTGATCGGGGTCATCTGGTGCGGCCTTACGGATGACAACCCCAATTCGGGCGGCATGGCGAGCGGCCTCTACCAAGGCAGCACGGCCCTGGGCGATCAGCGCCGCCCGGCCGGCAACGCCTTCCGCGACTTCAGCACCTACGCCCGTCAGATCAGCATGCCCGCGGCCGCGGCGGCCATCCTGCGCGACGAGGAGCCGGCCCGGCCTCCCGCCGCGGCCGAACCGGCTGCCGCCATCCCTGTGGACAGCGCGGACATCACCGGCGCCACGAGCGCCCTGGAGCTGGAACCGCAGCGGCCGGACCGGGTGGAGGATTCCGGCGGCTGGACGACGGCCGGCGTCGCCGGCGCCGCCGCCCTGGCCACCCTGGGACCGCTCTCCGATCAGGACCGCCAGCAAGGCACCGAGGTCACCCCCCTGCCCTGGGAGGAAGGCCGGCCGACCGTGCCGGCGGACGAAGCTTCGGAATCGGAGGCGCACGCACCGGTGATGGCGGCGCCCATGCTGGAGACGCCGGAGCTCGAGACGCCGGTGGTGGAGATGCCGCTGGTAGAGACCCCGGTCATCGAGACCCCGGTCATCCAGGCCCCGGCCATCGAGATCCCAAGGGTCACGACCCCGGCGGACTCCGGCACGCTGCACTTCCACATCCCCAATGCCCGCGAGGTACTGGAGGGCCAAGGCTTCAGCGGCGACCGTCTGGATGCGATCCTGGAGGCGGTTCGCCGACGCTACGGCAGCTACCAATGGCTCCCGGCAGGCGACTACAACATCGACCTCTCGCCCGAGCAGTCGGACGCCGAGGAACCCCTGGTTCGCGTCGAGCCCCCGGTCGTCGAGACCCCGGTCTTCGAAGCGCCAGCCGTCGAAGCACCCGCGGCATACGTCGACGAGCCGCTCCGCGAGGCGCCCGACCTGATCGTCGAGGAGTCGCCCGTCGAAGCACCCGCCGCACATGTCGAGGAGCCGGTCAGCGAAGCACCCGCCTTCGCGGAACCCGCCGCGCCCATCGAAGCCCCCGCCCTCGCACCCTACGATCCGGCCCCCGTCGCTCCGGCCCCGGTCGCTGTGCCCCCGGTGCCGCCGCGTTCAGCCATCACCAACCAGATGATCATCTCGGCGCTTTATCGCGCCGGGGGCGGGGCATGGGGGCTCTTCGATCGCGCCGGTCTGAGCCTCAGGGATCTGGCCGCGCGGCGAACCCAGCCTTACAGCGGGCCGCCCCTGTCGGCGATGGACGGGCTGACCGCGGACGAGCAGGAGGCGGTGCAACGCGAGCTGGACAGCCACAGCGGCTGAGTGAACCCTACCGGCGACACAGGAGGTGCTCTATGGCGTGCTCGCGATCATTGCTGATGCTGTCTCTGGCAGCGGCGCTCATCGGCCTGTCTGCCTGCAAGACCGCGACGCCCGATGCCGCGGTGTCCGCGGACAAGGTGGACAGCGCACCGGACGCGACTGCCGGCGCCGGCGCGGCGGGCGAGGCGACCGGCGAGGCGACCGGAAGCGCGGAGGCCCCTGCTGATGGGGCTCCCGACGCGGAGGATGGCGGCGAAGCCGGCGCGCGGAACCTGGACCTGACCGATGTCACCCTGCCGGCGGGCGGCGGGTCCTACGACGTCGCGCTGACCGCGACTGCTGGCCAGACCGTAACCGCCAAGGTCTCCGGCGTCTCCCTGGGCTCGGTGCAGCTGGATCTGCTGGGTCCAGAGGATGACGTCCTGGCCTCCAGTGCCGAGGCGCCGCCGACCGAGCGCAACGGCCTGCAGGCGGCGATCACCACGAATGTCCCGCATGTGCTGCGGATCCGTTCGGCGGCAGGGGCCCCGGCGCTCAGCTTCGATCTGACGGTGACGGTGGACGGCGAGGCCGCCGGCGAAGGCACCGCAGCGGGGGGCAGCGCGGGCGGGGCCACGGACGGCGCAGGAACACCGGCGCCCCCCAAGCGCATCGCCTTCCAGGCCGGCGCCGCGGGCGGCAGCATCAAGGGCCAGATGGCCGGCGCGGGCGAGACCCAAGGCTACCTGCTGGGTGGAAGCAAGGATGAGATCTTGTCGGTCACCCTGACCGCCGATCCGGCCGGCGCCGTGGATGTCATGGTCTTCTCCCCTTCCGGGAAGCCCCTGCGGCCGCTGATGCCCGGCGAGGCCCTGGGGCCGCAGCGCTTCCCCCTGCCGGAGGACGGCGATTACCTCATCACCCTGAGCGCCTCCACCCCGGCCAGCTGGACCTTGGACCTGATCCTGGAGGACGCCGAGCCCGCGGGTGGCGCCGCCGCGGTCCCGGCCGGTGCCCCGCCCACCCGGGTGATCTTCGGCCCGGGCAACCGCGCCACCCGTCTGCAGGGGCAGGTCGGCGGCCTGGCGCCGCAGCGCTACGTCCTGCACGCCGGGGCCGGCGACACCCTGGCCCTGAGCCTGGAATCCGACGCGGGCGTTCGCCCGCAGGTCTTCGTGGAGGACAGCCGCGGCCGGGTGCTGGCCTCGGGCCTGACCGCGCAGGCGATGACGGTGCCCCTGCCTGCGTCGGAGGATTACTGGGTCACGGTGCTGGTGACCCCGCAGAGCGACGCGGTGTCCTACGCGATGACGATCGGGCTGCAATAGGGGCACGTTTGGCGCCGCCAGCGAGGGCGAGGAGGACGTCGCTCTAAAGCGGGGTTATCACTCGTCACAGTCCCTCGACGGACATTCTCGCCGATACTCGGGGGACGTTTCGATCTGATGATCTGCGGACATTGGGAGCTGATGCTGACACACCTGGACCCTTTCGACCTCAGCCCAATACGCCGACCCGCAAGCCCCACCTCCCCCCGCCTTACGCCCCCGCCCCCATCTGCTCCCGGAACATCCGCGCGTACCAGCCGCCCAGGGCCAGCAGCTCCGCATGCGTGCCCCGCTCCGTGATGCGCCCCCCGTCGATGACCACGATCTGATCCGCCTGGACGATCGTCGACAGCCGGTGGGCGATCACCAGGCTGGTCCGGCCGCGCATGAGCGGCTCCAGGGCCGCCTTCACCAGAGACTCGTTGTGCGAATCCAGGGCGCTGGTGGCTTCGTCCAGGATGAGGATGCGCGGGTTCTTCAGGATGGCCCGGGCGATGGCCAGCCGCTGGCGCTCCCCGCCCGAGAAGCGGTAGCCGCGGTCGCCGGTGACCGTCTGGTAGCCCTCCGGCAGGCCGGCGATCAAGTCGTGGATCTGCGCCGCCCGCGCTGCCGCTTCCACCTCGTCCTGCGTGGCGTCCGGTCGCCCGTAGCGCAGGTTCTCCAGCACCGTCGTGTGGAAAAGGAAGGTCTCCTGGGTGACCATCGCCATCTGCGCCCGCAACCAGTGCAACTGCAGGCCCCGAACATCCTGACCGTCCAGCAGCACCGCGCCCTCGTTCACATCGTAGAAGCGCCCCAGCAGCATCGCCAGGGTGGACTTGCCCGCGCCCGAGGGGCCCACCACCGCCAGCATCTGACCCGGAGCGATCTCCAGGTCCATGTGGACGAGGGTGGGCTGACCCGGCTCGTAGGCGAAGGACACGTCGGCCAGGCGCACGTGGCCGTCGACGCGGTCGGGGCGGCGCGCGTCCGGGGCGTCCTGGATCGTCGGGACATGGTCCAGCACCGCGAAGATGCGGTCGAAGTAGGCGTAGGAGACCACCACGTTGATGTGCAGCCCGGCCAGGGAGGTGGCCGGAGCGTAGAGACGCTTGAGCAAGGTGACGAAGGCCACCAGGGTGCCCAGCTGCGCCTCGCCGCGCATGACCAGGTAGCCGCCCAGCCCGAAGACCAGGGCCGGTCCGATGTTCTTGAAGAGCCCCATCAACACCTGGTACTGCTGGCTGACCAGCACCTGCTGCAACGACAGGTCCACGATCTGGCGGGCCTTGGCCTTGAAGCGCTCCAGCTCCTGCGCCTCTGCGCCGAAGACCTTGATGAGCAGGGCGCCCGAGATGGACAGGGTCTCCGTCAGGATGCCCGTCAGCTCCGCCTTGCGCGCCTGGGCCTGGCGCTTCAGCTGCTTGCGCAGCCGGCCCACGCGCCGGGTAGGGAAGATGAACAGCGGCAGCAGAGCCACGCCCACCGTCGCCAGCCGGGCGTCCAGGACGAAGACCGCGATCAAGGTCGTCGTCATCACCACCACGTCCTCCACCAGGTCGAAGACCGTGTTCTGCACCACCGACCCCACCCCTTCGACATCGCTCAGGATGCGCGAAACGGCCTCGCCGGGCCTCAGCGCGGCCATGTAGCCCAGGGACTGGCGATGGAATTGGTCGAAGACCTGCGTGCGCAGGCTCATCATGGCCTGCTCGCCGATCCAGGTGGTGAAGTACTTCTCGACGACACCCAGGATGTCGGCGGTCAAGGGGGCGGCGATCATCGCCGCGGCCAGCCAGATCAGCAGGCGCAGGTCGCCCTCCGGGATGGCCTCATCCACCACCCGCTTGATCAGGAGCGGCGGCAGCAGGTCCAAGAGCGCCGCGCTCAGGATGATGACCAGGACCAGCGCCACCTGCCGGCGGTAGGGGCGCATGAAGCCCAGGATGCGGCGGAGGGTGGCCCGCTCGATCTCCGGCGCCAACGCGGGGTCGATGTAGCTCTTCTTCATGGTCGGCTGACAACCCTGGATGTCGAAACCTGTGCCGGTCCCCGGCGCACCGGCCGCTGCGCTCTCAGTCCAACACCATGAGCTCGCGGTCCCAGTCGCTCAGGCTCTCCCCCCCGCCCGGCACCACCACCATGTCGTCCTCGATGCGCACCCCGCCCAGGCCGGGAAGGTAGACGCCGGGCTCGATGGTGAAGGTCATCCCCACGGCCAGGCGCGGCGAGGTGGCTCCGGCCTTCATGTCCGGCTCCTCGTGCACCTCCAGGCCCAGGCCGTGGCCGGTGCGGTGCAGGAAGCGCTCGCCCAGGCCGGCGGCCTGGATCACCGCCCGCGCCGCCTGGTCCACGTCGGCGCCGGTGGCCCCGGGCCTCACGGCGGCGCGGCCGGCGGCGTTGGCGTCGCGCACGGCCCGGTAGGCCTCGGCCAGACGCGGGTCCAATGGCGCCCCGCCCAGGGCGAAGGTGCGGGTCAGGTCGCTGAAGTAGCCGTCCACACAGGCGCCCCAGTCGACGATGACCAGCTCGCCGGGGGCGAGCACCTTGTCGGTGGGGAAGGCATGCGGCGAGGCGCCGTTGGCCCCGGCGGCCACGATGGGGCTGAAGGGCAGGTTGGGGTCCGAGCCCTGCCGCAGCAGCTGCAAGGTCAGCTCGGCGGCCACCGCCTTCTCCGTGACCCCGGCGCGCAGCATCGGGAGCGTGGCGTCCAAGGCCGCCTGCGCCACCGCGACGGCCCGGCGCATCGCGGCCAGCTCGGCGTCGTCCTTGCGCATCCGCTGCTCGGCGAAGATGACGTCGGCGTCGAAGACCCGCGGATGGCTGGGGGTCTGCCCCATCCGCTCCAGCTCCAGGTAGCGGATGCGTCGCCCCTCCACGCCCAGCCACAGGTCGCCTTCCGTGCCGGCAGCACGATCGGGCTTGTACACGCCCTCACGCCGCGCCAGGGCCAACCGCGACTGCAGCTCCCCCAGGGCCTGGGCGCAAGCGGCGGCCGGGCCGACCTCGTCGTCGTAGCTGAAGATGGTGGCGGGGAAAGGCAGGGCCTCCACCTTCATGGCCTCCAGCACCGGCACCAGGAAGATGGGCTTGCCGCGCACGGGGAAGAGCCCCAACACCGGCCGCTCGCTGAGGTGGAAGGCGGCCCCGCTGAAGTAGATCAGGTTGGGTCCGGGCACCAGCGCCACGGCGTCCAGGGTAGCCTCGGCCAGCAGCAGGCGCAGGCGGTTCTGGCGGTCGCCGAGCACGGCGGCGGGGTCGGGCATGCCGGGGGGGGCGGACATGGGGAAGGCTCCAGGGGGGCGGGACGGATGCCCGTACGCGGGGTGGTGACGCGCAAGTATACACGCGGGTTGGGGACGGCCCCCGGGGGGTTCAGCGATACCGTTGGCAAACCTTATGTTCGAGCCCGGATGGGTTGGACAGCGACCCATTCGCGCCGCACCGATCGCCCAGGGGCAAAGCAGCCCCGGGCTCGTCCTTCGGGATGTCCCTTCTATGAGAAGGCCAGTCAAGTCCTTCAGCGGGACGGCTTGACGTCCCACGATATCCACTCTGCTGTCCGGTCATGGCGCTGGTCCACCAGGGTAGCGGTTGTGGGAGATCGACGTTGCCAGGCATGTGGGCAGCCAGCCTCTGGCTGTGTGCATGCCGTTCTGGCCCCCTGGGCAGGGGGCCAACCGCGCCGTGGTAGCCGGGCTGTGTGCTTGTGGGCAGCCTGCCTTTGGCTGTCCACATGTGCACAGCCGCGCCGTGCCTGTGGATGGGGAGCCACGCTGCGATGCTTCTATCCGCACTCTTGATGGGAGTCGTTGGCTCCCGGTGCATGGATGTGTTCTGAATCGAGCGGTGCTGCCATCTGCGGGGCGGCTTCATTGAGCCTAGGGACATCTCGCAGTCACCGTGACTCGGCATCTTGGTCTCCCGTCGCCCAAGGGCAGGGCGTGGCATCAGCGGCGCGCCTTGCCTCAAGCTGTTTCCGGCTGCGACACGGTCAAGTCGGCGTTCCTCAAGGGGACATAGGTCTCACCCGAGACCCATAGGCGGTGCAGCAGCACAGCGAGCTTCCGAGCGACCGCGACCACGGCCCGCTTCTTGCCGTTGCTTCCTCCACGGGAACTGATCCCTTGGCCAAAGCGCCTCAGGTCGCTGTCCGGACCCAGTGGCCCCAGAACACAGTGGGCAGCTTGCACCAGATAGCGTCGCAGGGTCTCGTCGCCAGCCTTGCTGATCCCCAACTGCGGTCGCTGCTCACCCGAGCTTCGCTGCCCTGGGCACAGACCCAGATAGGCGCCCACCACGCGGCTCTTGGCGAAACGGCTGGGATCCTCCAAGGTCAGGATGTACCACAACGACGTGATCGGTCCCACGCCCGACACCTGCTGCAGATGTGCTGCCTCTGGATACGTGCTTTCGATCAGTTCCTTGACTTGCTTGTCCATGGCCCGGATGTCGCTGCTGAGCTGCTCGATCGTGCTCAGCAAGGTATCTACTCCGAGAAACGGCTTGTCGCCCAAGGTCGCACGCACTTGGCAGGCAAAGGCACCCGCCCCGCTGCGCGGCAGCCGTACCCCCAACGCCTTGGTCAATCCGCGGACCTGGTTGATCAGCAAGGTTCTGCAGCGCACCAATCCATCGCGCGCTTGCATCATGGCCCGGTGCTGCTGCGCTTCCACGCCTCGGTGCTGTACCGGCGCCAGAAGGGCTGGGTCCAGTCGGCCCAGCCGCGCCAGCATCTGCGCATCGTAGCGATCGGTCTTCCGCTGGCTCGCCGCGATCAGTCGCACTTGCCGCGGATTGGCCACGATGACCTCGAACCCACGTTCTTTGAACAAGCGACTCACCCACGGCGAGTGCGTGCCCACCTCCATGACGATCCGGCATCCGCCGTACTGCCCGAAGACCTCAGCCATTCCCTCCTTCGTTGTCGCCACACTCCGCTCCTCGATCAACACCCCACCTGCGTCCAGCACCGCCGCCTGGCTTCGCCGGTCTCCGAGATCCAACCCGATCGTGACATCGACCTGCTTCGTGCTACGATCCATCTGCCAGCCTCCTATCTGTGGGCTTCGAGCCCGTTTGAATGGTGCGGATCCCCAGGATACCGCGCCTTCGGGAGGCTGGCCTTCTCATACTATCTGCGGGACAGCAGCCCGTTCGCTCATTCGCCGTGGCACGTCATTCATCCAGCCACAGGAAGTCCCTGTCCCCGTAGGGGACATTACAATGGACGAGCCCGGGGCTGCTTTGCCCCCGGGCGGTAGGGGCGGCGCGATCTGATCGTTTCCAAACCGCCACACACCAGACCATAATGTTTGTCAACGGTATCGTTTCAACCGCCGGGGCTCCCGCACCCCACCTACGGCCCCGTCACCTCGACCTCATGCAGCACCACCGTATCATCCTTCAGCCGCCGCCCGTCCGGCGCGAAGGCGGGGATGCGGCTGCCGTCGCCGGGGCGGTAGAGGCCGACGGCGACGGTGAAGCGGGCGCCGGGCAGCTTCGCGAGCCAGTTGGTCAGTTCCTCGTCGTGCATGTTATCCACTGGATCCAGCGACCAGTAGACAATACCGGGAAGCGTATCACCCGCCCGCCACTGCCTCGCCGCGTAGCGGACCTGTGTCTGCAGCGGCCGGTCGAAGGTATTCAACTGCTTGCCCTCCGCATCCAGCAGATGAACAAAGACCTGCAGGTCTTCCCCAGGCGGGCGCTCGACCGACCACAGAACATCGTCTTGCCAACCAGAAAAGAGTCCCCCGAACGAGTCACCGATGGCCTTTGTCGTCAGGCGAAGGGTCTGTTGGGCGAAGGGATCATCCGTATCCGCGGGCCAGAGCAGCGACACCCCGTTGTCGAAGCGCGCGATCAGCTTCCCGGTGAGGGATGCTCGTCGTAGCGGATCGATGACCAGGTCCACGGGCCAGCTCTCACGCTCGGGGCTATCGGGAATCGGCCAGGACTGTTTGGCCCCAGGGTCATAGACGCTGATCCTGAGCCGCCCACCGACCGGCTGGTCGCTGGCGCCGGTAGCACCTGGCATCTCCCTACGATCCACGTAGACCCAGGGCCCCGGTGTGAGCAGCCTCGGTGGCCGATTACCCGCTCCGGGGTAGGCCAGTCTGGCGCCTGAGGTCGACGTATCCACGGTGTCTGTGCCATCCGAGATGAACTCCGTCTCCAAGGCCACCAACCCATCCCGCGTGATCGCCCGCTCCACCTGCCAGTACAAGGTCACCGCGAAGGTCTCGCCCGCCCGCACCCGCTCCGGCCGCTGCAGCGCCACCAACCTGAGCCCCTCCCCAAACACCACCCCCGCCGGCACCGCATCCGCCGGCAGCTCCGCCAGCGGGATCCGCCGCGGCGCCGCATAGGCCGGCCGGATCACCCCGAACAAACAAGCCGCGGCAAACAAGAACATCAGCGCATACAAGCCCAGCGCCAACCGCCGATCGTCGGTCTCGTGGGTCTCATAGGTCCTATTCGTCCTATAGGTCCCATCTGGCCGATCGATCCCAAGAGACCCATCGGCTCCATGGGACTCATAGGACTTATGGGACTTATGGGACCCAAGAGACCCGAAGGCCGTGCGCCAGCGACCCAGCGCCGCCGCCAGCCCCGCCACCAGCAGCACCGCCCCCGCCGCCAGGGCCGGGAACAGCAGCCGCCCCTGGCCGCCCTTGGTGATCGACAGCCAGCGCAGCAGCGAGGCTGTCACCAGGGCGCCCACAGGGCCAGCCAGGCCAGGCGGCCACGGTCCAGGTCGCGAAGGCGCCGGCCCCAGAGGGCCAGGGCAGCCAGGGCTCCGGCGCAGAGCGTCGTAATGGCGGCGTAGACCCAGGCCGGCAGGAGGATCGTGAACCAGCCGAAGAGGCCCCAGCTGCTGAGCCAGACGCCCTTCAGCTCCCCGAAGGCCTCCGTGCGCAGCCACGACAGCCATGTAAAGCCCTCCCGCAAGGTTCCGCCCGGATGCATCCGGGAGAAGCCCAGCAGGTCGCCGTAGAGCCGCAGGTTGCGCAGGTACCACCAGCCGGCGAGCAAGGCGGCGGCCAGCAGCACCGGCCCCACCGTGGCAGCCAGGATCGTCCAGCTGCGTCGGCGCCAGGACAGCCAGGCGAGGGTGCCCACCGTGAAGGCCAGCAACGTGAGCCCGCTGATCTTGGCCAGGGGCGCCAGGCCCATGATCACCGTCAGCAAGGGGACCGTCTTCGCCAGGTCGGCCGGTTCGGCGCCCGCCTCCAGCTGGTCCCACACCACCAGCAGCAAGGCCAGGGCCGCGCTGCTGAGGGCGATGATCAGGGCATCGTTGCCAAAGGTGGAGGACACCGCCAGGAACTGCGGGTTGAAGGCCACCAGGGCCGCCGCCGCGATGCCCAGCCAGGCCCGCCCGCCCAGAACGCGCCGCGCCACCAGGAAGACGGACAGCACCGTGATCAGGCCGAAGAGGCTGGACAGCAGCCGTCCCAGATGCGCCGCCAGGGCATAGCCCCGCCAGGGCCAGCCCTCGCGGGCGGGGTCGTGGATGAAGCGGTTCTCGTTGCCCACCAGGGCCGGTGTGCCCATCGTGTTCTGGTCGTTGTACCACAGTCCGTCGTCAGCCAGGTCGCCACCCGCCAGACGCAGCAAGGGCGCCGCAAGCAGGTAGTAGAGCGGCGGCTGGCTGCCCTCCTGCTCCCAGGGGCCGCGCGCGTCCTGCTCGGCGGCCTGTACCGGCAGCTCGCCCGTCTGCGCCACATGTTGGGCAAAGTAGTAATGCGTGTGTTCGTCCGGCTGCTCGAAGACCGGGATCACCGCCCCGAAGGCCAGGGCGGCCAGGAGGTAGTCCCCCAAGAGGGCGACGAGAGCCCAGCGGGCGCTCACGCCCTAGCCCTCATGCTGCTCGTAGCGGTCCTTCAGCCCGGCCACCACGCTCGGGTCGGCCAGGGTCGTCACATCCCCCAGCGCCCGGCCCTCGGCGATGTCGCGCAGCAGGCGGCGCATGATCTTGCCCGAGCGCGTCTTGGGCAGCTCGGCGCTGAAAAGGATGTCGTCGGGGCGGCAGATAGGCCCCAGACGCTCGCCCACATGCCGCCGCAGCGCCGCGATCAGCTCCCCGCTGGGACTGCGGCCTTCCTTCAGGGTGACGAAGGCGGCGATGGCCTGGCCCTTCACGTCATGCGCCCGGCCGATGACCGCCGCCTCCGCCACCGCCTCATGCTCCACCAGGGCCGACTCCACCTCCATCGTCGAGATGTTGTGTCCCGCCACCAGCATGATGTCGTCCACCCGACCCAGCAGCCACAGGTTGCCGTCGGCGTCGCGCCGCGCCCCGTCGCCGGCGAAGTAGAGGCCCTGCGCCGCGAACTTGGACCAGTACACCTGCCGGTAGCGCTCGTCGTTGCCCCAGAGCGTGCGCAGCATCGCCGGCCAGGGGCGGCGGATGGCCAGGAGGCCGCCCTCGCCCGGCGGCACCGCGGCGCCCGTCTCGTCCACCACGTCCACCGCGATGCCCGGGAAAGGCCGGCCGGCCGAGCCGGGATGGGTGGTGGTCAGGCCCGGCAGCGGGCTGACCATGATGGCCCCCGTCTCCGTCTGCCACCAGGTGTCCACGATCGGGCAGCGGCCGCCGCCGATCTGCCGGTGGTACCACATCCAGGCCTCGGGGTTGATGGGCTCGCCCACCGAGCCCAGCAGGCGCAGGCTGGAGAGGTCGCGGCCGGCCGGATGCTGGTCGCCCCATTTCATGAAGCTGCGGATGGCCGTCGGCGCGGTGTAGAAGATGCTCACGCCATGCGTCTCGATCAGCTCCCAGAAGCGGTCGCGCTCCGGCCAGTCGGGGGCGCCCTCGTAGATGAGCACCGTGGCCCCGGCCGAAAGGGGCCCGTAAACCACATAGGAATGGCCGGTCACCCAGCCCACGTCGGCCGTGCACCAGTAGACGTCATCGTCCTTCAGGTCGAAGACCAGGCGCATCGTGGCCTGCGCCTGGGTCAGGTAGCCACCGGACGTGTGGTAGACGCCTTTGGGCTTGCCGGTGGAGCCTGAGGTGTAGAGGATGAACAGACCGTCTTCGGCGTCCATGGGCTCCGGGGGACAGAGGCGGGGCGCCTCGGCGAGGGCCTCGTGCCACCACGCGTCGCGACCATCGTCCATAGCCACGGACAGCAGCGCGCCCAGACGGCGAACGACCAGCACAGCGGTCACCGTGGGACAGACCCCTTCCGCCAGCGCCTCGTCGACCGCCTGCTTGAGCGGCACCATGGCCCCGCGCCGCCAGCCGCCGTCGGCGGTGATGACCGCCTTGCTGCCGCTGTCCTGGATGCGCTCGCGCAGGGATGTGGCCGAGAAGCCGCCGAAGACCACCGAATGGATGGCCCCGATGCGCGCGCAGGCCAGCATGCTGATGACCGCCTCCGGGACCATCGGCAGGTAGATCGTGACCCGGTCGCCCTTGCCCACACCGAGCTGCTTCAGCGCCCCCGCCGCCCGGTTCACCTCCCGCCACAGCTCGTGGTAGGTGAGGGTGCGGCGGTCCCCCGGCTCGCCCTCGAAGATGATGGCCGCCTTGTTGCGCCGCGGCCCGGCCAGGTGGCGGTCCAGGCAGTTGGCGGACACGTTGAGGCGCCCGCCGACGAACCAGCGCGCATGGGGCGGTCGCCAGTCCAGCACCTGGGTCCACGGCTCCATCCAATCCAGCTGCCGGGCCTGGTCGGCCCACCAGGCCTCAGGGTCGGCCTCGGCGGCGGCGTAGACGGCCGGGTCGCCGGCGTTGGCCTGAGCGGCGAAGGCGGGCGACGGCGGGAAGCGCCGCGCCTCCTCCAGATGGCTCTCGATGGTGCCGTCGCTCATCTGCCTGTCTCGCTTTCAGGTGCCCGCTGGCCCGGCAAGAGGGCCCTGGACCGGTCTGCGCAGAGTCTAGCCAGGGGGAACGAGGGGCGCAAGCAGCGACCGGGCGATTGACCGCGAATGCCGCCGGTTCTATGCTCCCCTCGAGCGGGATCGAATCCCCTGCCGCCGAAGGCCTTCCTCCGCCCCGAAAGCAAGCCATGACACGCTCCAGCCTGCTGCGCCTCAGCGGTCTCGCCAACATCCTCGGCGGCATCGCCATCGCCTTGTTCGTCATCGAACATCCCTGGGGGCATTTCGTGGGGGCTGAGACGGTGGTGGGCCCGGCCTGGATGATCGCCCATGCCCTGCATCTCATCGGTGCCTCTTTTGCCCTGCTGGGTCTGATGGGCCTGTACGTATGCCAGGCCGAGCGGCTGGGGCGGGCGGGTCTCGCCGCTTTCCTGCTGGCCTTCGTCGGCACCGCCTTCTTTGTCGGCACCGGCCTCATCACGGCCTTCGTCTGGCCGATGTTGGCGACGGTGGCGCCGGCAGCGGTGGACGCGGACGGCGCGGGCTTCGATCTGCCCGCCTTGGCGGCCTTCTCGCTGACGGCGGTGCTGCTCCTCTCGGGCTACCTGGCCTTCGGGGCCGTGTCCTGGCGCGCCGGCCGGCTGCCGCGGGGGCCGCTGCTGCTGTGGGCCCTGGGCGGCGCCGCGGGCATGGTGCCGCCCGAGCCCCTGGGCCCCCTGCCCTGGGCCGGTCTGGTTCTGGCCGGTGTGCTCTACGGTATCGGCGCCGCGGGGTTGGGCTGGTGGCTGTGGCGCCGGCCGCTGGATGGGCCGCCGCGGTAGCGGCGGCTCCGCCGGCAAGCCGGATGCGCCGGACCCCATCCATCACGTTCCGTCAGGTAGGCTTGTCAGGACCCACCATGATCTTCCAGCCCTTCGACATCAACGGCGTCACCTTCAAGAACCGCATCCTGCGCTCGTCCATCGGCGGCAAGACCTCCTTCTATGACGGCACCGTCGGCCCGGCCTGGCGCCACTTCGAGACCCGCTTCGCCCAAGCCGGCGTCGCGGCGCTGATCTCGCCCACCGTCAGCGTGCATGACCGGCGCTTCTCGCCGCTCCAATACCCCAAGATCTCGCAGGACCGCTTCATCGCCCCCATCCGCGAGGGGGTGCAGGCGGTGCAGGCGCACGGTTGCCGCTACATCCTGCAGCTGGGCGACCCGGGCTACCACACGCAGATGAGCCTGCTGCCGGAGGCGATCGACCATCACGGGCCGTCGGACGGCTTCGACCTGGTATTCGGCTACGGCAACCGGGTGAAGGCCATGGCCGAGGACGAGATCCAGCAAGTGGTCGCCAGCTTCGCCGCCGGGGCGCGGCGGGCCCGGGAGGCGGGCTGCGACGGGGTGGAGGTGACCGCCTCCAAGGGCTACCTGCTGCACCAGTTCCTGAACCCGGCCACCAACCGCCGCAAGGATCGCTACGGCGGTTCGGTCGACGGCCGCTTCACGCTGCTGGCCGAGGTCGTTCAGGCCATCCGCAGCGAGGTGGGGCGCGACTACCTGTTCGGCATCCGCCTCTCGGCCGCCGACTTCAACTACCTGCCGCTCAACCTGCGCCTGCCGCTCAGCCTGCCCTTGGGGCAGTACTTCCGCGGCAACGGCCTGCCGGAGACCTTGCATTATGGCCGCCGCCTGGCGGAGCTGGGGGTGGACTACCTGCACATCACCGCGGGCTTTGGCTTCATCAACCCCAAGGAGAGCCCCGGCGAATGGCCGGTGGACGAGTTCCGCCTGTACGCCAACAGCATCCGCCACCTCAGCGGCAAGGCCCATGTGCGCGCCATGCTGCTGAACGCCTTGCCGCGGCCCTTGACCAAGGCGCTGTTCGGCTGGCGCTGGCGCTTCGTGCCCATGGCCAACGCCGACTACGCGCGGCAGTTCCGGGCCCATACCGGCCTGCCGATCATCGCCAACGGCGGCTTCCAGCGCCGCAGCGAGATCGAGTCGGCGCTGGCGGGCGGGCAATGCGACCTGGTGGCCATGGCCCGGCCGCTGTTGGCCAATCCCGGCCTCGTGCAACGCTTTCAGCAAGGCCACGATGCCCCGGAGCGGCCCTGCACCCACTGCAACCGCTGCTCGGTCGCCACCGGCGTGCTGCCCTTGGGCTGCTACGACCGCTCGCGCTTCGCCTCGCAGGAGGCCATGGAGGCACAGATCATGTGGTGGAGCGGCGGGCCGTCGTATCCAGGGGCGGCGCCTTGAGGTGCAGGCCGCAGGGCCGGGAGCGCATCGGGCACCCGCCGGGAACTTCCGGGCAGCTGCCGCGCTTCGCCTATTCGTCCACCGCCGGCCGCCGCCAACCCGTGCGAACCATCAGCGCCTCCACCGGCCAGGGCGCCAGGGCATGCACCGCGAACAGCAGGCGCAGCGACCACGGCAGCACCACATCCGCCCGGTCACGGCGCAGGCCGACGACGATGGCCTCGGCCACGTCTTCGGGGCTGAGCGTGGGGATGAGCCGGGCGATGCGCGGCAGGCGCCCCTCGCTACCGGGGTTGCTGGCGAAGTAGGCGCTGGCCACCTTGCCGGGCGTGACCAGCATGGCCCTCACCCCCGTGCCGGCCAGGTCTGCCTGCAGGGCCTTGGTGAACCCGCGCATGGCCCAGCGGGCGGCGGTGTAGGCCGTGGCGCCGGGCCAGACGATGCGCGACGCGGGTGAGGTGACATTGACGATGCACCCGCGCTTCCGGGCGAGCATCCCGGGCAGGAAGGCGTAGGTGGCGTGGTAGGCGGCGAAGTAGGGGCTGGCCATCATGGCCACGGCCTCCTGGGGCGGCGTCTCGGCGACGCTCAGGAATCGCCCGGCGCCGGCATTGTTCACCAGCACGTTCACCGGACCATCGGCCAGGATGCGCCCGGCCGCCGTGGCCACCGCGCCGGGGTCGGTGAGGTCGACGCGCAGCGCCTGCGCCCGCCCGCCCGCGGCCACGATCTCGGCGACCCGCGTGTCCACGTCCTGAGAACGGGCCAGCAAGGTCACCCGCGCCCCCGCCAGGGCGCAGGCGCGGGCCGTCGCCGCGCCGATGCCGCGCGAGGCGCCGGTGACCACCACGTGGGCGCCATCGAGGTTCATGCGACCGACCGGGGCGTTCCGGCGGCCGGCACCGCCCGTCGTCCGGCCGCCAGGATGGCGCCGAGGGCCACGAGCGCCACCAAGAAGGCACCGAACCACAGCAGGTCCGGCAGCTCGGTGGCCGAGAACAGCGCGCGGTGCAAGAGCGATGCCAACAGCACCAAGGCGACGAAGACCCTCATGGCCCCCACGGCGATGCGCTGCGGCGGCCAATGGGTCTCGCGCGCCAAGAGCAAGCTGCCGATGCCGTAGGACAGAAAGGGCGCGCCGTAGAGTTGCGCCAGCAGCGGCGTGATGGCCCAGGGCCACAGCCTGCTCATGGCCGTCGGCGCCAGCAGCAGGGCCAGGGCCAACAGGGTGACGGCAATACCCTGCGCCCGCAGGTAACGGCTCACCCATCGCGGCAGGGCGGCACCGTCGAGCGGACGGTCTCCACCCCCGTCCACCCCGCGCATCCGCCACGCCAGCCAGAAGGCGATGACCGGAAAAGTTCCATAGGCGGCGAACCAGACCCAGGACTGGTTGCGGCCGAAGTCGAACTCGGCCAGATGCAGCAGCGACACGATGCCCAAGGCCCCCGTCCAGACGCCCACCATCGGCAGCACCACCCGTACCTCGTCCCAGAGGCTGACCAGGAGGCAGCCGATCATGAACGCCGCGCCGGACAGGTACATGGCCCCCAGGAAGCGCGCGTGCAACGGCGGCACGGGCCAGGGGATGGCGATCGCGACGCGGGCCGGCAGGACGTAACCCCAGATGCCGACCCACAAGGCGAGGCCGGCCACTGCGGCGAAGTACAGCTTGTGAGCCGCGGTGACTGTGGCTGACGAAGGATCCGGCCGCGGCCGCTCCTGGGCATGGCGGGCGATGTGCATCGGGAGCCTCCTGGGTTGGACGGGTCGATGACCATTCTAGCGTTGGGAGCACCCAGGTCCAGGCCCAGCCATCTAATCTCTTCCCCGATTCGGGGTCTCTATCCTCGAGGACGCGGCGCCGCCCTCACCACCGGCGCCCACACCTTGCCTCCGCCCGAGGCTTTATCCGTGATGCCGGCCAGTGCCCGGAGGTCTGTCGACATGGTGCATGAAATCAGCCCTGTACGATCACGCCGTAACTTTCTCGGCCTGGGCGGCGCCGCTGCCGCCGCCTTGCTACCGGGCGCCGCCGGCCCGGTCCCGACCGACCTCGTCTCGACCGGCCTCGTCGCGACCGACGCTCCGCCCCTGCGCTGGCAAGCCAAGATCAGCGCGGACATGCCCGCGCCGGACCCCATCGTCCACCTGCTGAGCCGCGCCGCTTTCGGCCCTTCGCCGCAAGACCTGGTAGCGGCCAGGACTCTCGGGCCGGCGGCCTGGATCGAGCGTCAGTTGGCCTACGAGGCGATCGATGCCAGCGCCGTGGAGGGTCCGCTCGTCGCGGGACTGCCCACGCTGGCCATGAACCTGAACGACCTGACCCAGCTGCAGCCGCGCGACTTCCGCATCCCCGATGCGCTGAGCGCTGCCACCTTCTACCGCCAGGTCTTCAGCCCACGCCAACTCTACGAAGTCATGGTCGACTTCTGGTCGGACCACTTCAACATCTACCAGCCCATGGAGAACCACGAACTCCTCAAATGCGTCGATGACCGCAAGGTCATCCGGGCGCATGCCCTGGGGCGCTTCAAGGACCTGCTGACCGCCTCGGCCCACAGCGCGGCCATGCTTCATTACCTCAACAACGACGAGAGCACCAAGGACCAGCCCAACGAGAACTACGCTCGGGAGATCATGGAACTGCATACCCTGGGCGTGGCGGTGGACGGGCAGCCCTACACCGAGGCGGACGTGCTGGAGCTGGCCCGCTGCTTCACCGGCTGGACCTGGAACAAGACCTGGAACCACCCCGTTCTCGGCGACTTCCTCTTCCGGCCCGAGCAACACGACGACGGGCCCAAGCAGGTCCTGGGCCTGACCTTCCCGGCCCAGGGCGGCGAGCGCGACGGGCGGATGGCCATCGACCTGCTCTGCGCCCATCCGGCGACGGCGCGCTTCCTGGCCTTCAAGCTGGTCCGCCGCTTCGTCTGCGACGACCCCCTCGCCGACGTACCAAGCCTGGTCGACCGGGTGGCCGCGGCCTACACGGCGACGGACGGCGACATCAAGGCGATGGTCCGCACCATCCTCACCTCGGACGACTTCGCCCAATCCTTCGCCGGTTTCGGCGGCAAGCTGACCCGCCCCATGGACCTGGCGGTGCGGATGATGCGCGCCGCGGACATCCCCCAAGCCATCCTCGAGCCCAAGATGGGCGACATGGCCTTCCCCTTCCAGATCTGGTTCTACGAGCTGGTCGGCTACGCCGGCTACATGAGGCGCATGGGGCAGGTGCCCTTCGGCTGGCTGACGCCGGACGGCTACGCGGACGTCAAGAGCGCCTGGTCCACCACGGTGGCGATGCTGGAGCGCTGGAACATGGCCCTCGGCCGGGCCAACGGCAGCATGGTCCCCGGCTTCCGCCCCCACGAGCACCGTCCCGCCGGCTGGACCTCCGCCGAGGGCATCGTCGACCATTGGATCAAGATGCTGCTGCACCGCCCGATGCTGCCGGTGGACCGCCAGCTGCTGATCGACTTCCTGGCCGGACCGCTGAAGCCGGGCGAGGCGGTCAGCGCCGACCAGCGCGAGATGCAGACGGTGGCGCTGATCCTGGGTAGCCCGTATTTCCAGTGGCGCTAGGGCCGCGCCGCGCGTGGCCGCCGTCCGGCTGCCAGGGATCGTGGGGGCGGAGGGGGGGAGGGGCCGCCGGCCAAGGCGGCCGGGGGGGAGGGGCGGGGGCCCGCGCCGCCCGCCCCGCCCCCCGAGCCAGCCGCAGCCGCCCACCTCTGGAGGCCGATGATGGTCGAGAAGCTGCCCCCAGCCCTAGGCCCGCAAGCACAGCCACCCGCCTCGCCCGCCGTCGCGCGCGCCCGGGCCTGCGCCTGGTGGACCATCCCCGGCCTCCGCCCGTTTGCCGGCCTGCTCGCCCTCGCCCTGGGGCTGGGCCCGGCAGTCCCGGGGGCGGCCTGGCAGGAGGCGGAAGCAGTTGCGGGGCCCGGGCTGGTAGCCGCTGGTTCGACGAGCGCGCCGGCTGGGCGGCCGGCGGAGCGCAGGGCGCAGGTTGCGCAGGCGGTGCAAGCGGCGCAGGCAGCCGCCGCCCCGCTGGCGCCCCGGCGGCTGGGGCAGGTGGGGGGCTACAGCGGAGCCCTGGCGGTACGCGGCAGCCTGGCGGTCTTTGCCATGGGCCGGCGGATGCGCAGCGCGGACCTGAGCGACCCGGCCCAGCCCACCCTCCTGGGCGAGGGTCCGGAGCTGGCGGACCTGGTCCATGACATCGCCCTCAGCGGGGACCTGGCGGTGGTGGCGGCGGGCAATGCGGGGCTCTGGCTCCTGGACCTCGCCGACCCGCGCCGCCCCCGTGCGGTGGGCAGCCTGGCCACGCCGGGCGTGGCCCGCGGCGTGGCGGTAGACGGGGACCTGGCCTACGTGGCCGCCGGCGATGCGGGCCTCCTGGTGGTGGACATCGCCCGCCCGGCCCAGCCCCGCCTCCTGGCCATCGCCGACACGCCGGGCGATGCGGGCGACGTGGTGGTAACGGGCAGGCATGCCTTCGTGGCCGACTGGACCGAGGGGCTGAAGGTCTTCGATGTCGCCGACGCCCGCGCTCCCCGCCAAGTGGCCGCTCTTGGGTTAGAGACCCTGGCGGAAGGGCTGCTCTTGCAGGGAGACAAGCTCTATGTGTCCACGCTGTCGTCGACAGGGATCGCGGGGGTGTTGTTGGTGGACATCTCCATTCCGGCGGCGCCGCGCAGGGTGGGCTCTGTGGCAGAGGACCGGGCGGCTTTGACCCGCGGTCCCTTCCTGTTCACGCTCGACGCGTATGGCCAGGTCAGCGTGCTGGTCGTGACCGATCCCTACCAGTCCAGGCTCGTGCGCCGCCGCAAGGCGATTCCTGGCTTCGAAGGCCAGGTCGTGGCCTTGGATGAGATCGGAGGGCAAGCTCTGTTGGTGGCGGTCGGTGTAGGCCCCGATGGGACGGGCTCGATCGCCACCATCGCCATCGACGATCCGGTGTTCATGGAGCGCAAGGGGCAGACAACCTTCAACGACTCCCCTCGCCTGCAGGCGGCGGGCATCGCCCTCTTCGGGGAGCATGCCTGCGTGTTGGATGCCCGCGCCGGGCGCGTCAGGATCCTTGAGCTGTCGCCGGTCCATGCGCCTCGCCAGGTGGGCGAGCTGGCGAGGCGGCTGTCGGATGCGGCCCGGGTGGTGGTCGACGGGCGCTATGCCTACCTGTTCGACTCGAGCCTTGTCATCGTGGACTTGCGGGACCTGACCGCGCCGACCTTTGCCCACAACGAGCCTCTCGACCTCCGGATCAGTGTCGAGGATCTGGTCGTCCAGGATGGGTACGCCTACCTGGCCCCGCGGGGCGAGCGTGGGCTGAAGGTCCTGGACGTATCCGACCCACGCTCGGTCTCCGAGGTGGCGGAGGTGGTCGGAATCGGCGGGGTGTCCAGCGTGGCGGTCCGGCAGCCCCGAGCCTACCTCGCCAGCAGCACCGGCTTGCAGGTCGTCGATGTGTCTGATCCTCGCGCGCCGCGGCGCTTGGGCCAGGTCCCCTTGGCCGGCCTGGAGTGGGTGGAGCTGGGCAACCGGCAGGACCTGGTCTACGCCACCCGTCGGGTGAGTGACCAGCACGTCCTGCTGGCCATTGACACCTCAACCGCGTCGGCCCCCCGGGTGGTGGAAACCATGGACTTGCCAGAAGCGGTCGGCGGCCTCAAGGTGAGCGGCGATCTGGCCTATGTCATCAACAGCATTGACTCCGCGAAAAAGCTCTGGAGCATCGATCTGACCCTGCCCCTGGCCTCCAGGACGGCCCAGCTCGTGCGCACGGCATGGCCGCCTTACGACCTGGCGACACAGGGGGAGCTGCTGATGATCGGCAATCCCTATGCGGGGGTGGAGATCTTCACCACCCTCCCGCCGGCCCGGCCCGAGCTTCCAGAGCGGGTGTGGCTGCCGTATGTGAATGGCCGGTGAAGGGCGAGGGACGAGCGCGGGCGGGATCTACGGCTCAAGGGCCACCTATGTGGTGGCGCTTGGCATCTGGGTCAAGTCCCGTGAGATCCGAAATCCCCCTGCCCAGGCCCCTGCCCGATGGAGTCTTCAGACAGCGATCTCCAGAACCCGATCACCCTGGATGATCTGAGCCGGTGTCAGGTCGACCGACAGGCAGCCTTCGACGGCGTCATAGAGGTTGCGGAGCAATTCCGGGAAGTCCTCGCCCTGAGACGTGCATCCGGGAATCGCAGGAACCTCGGCCCAGTAGCCACCCTCTGCTGCTTCGTGGACGATGACCTTGAGCTTCAAGACTCCGCCCCTTCACCCCCCCTGCCCCACCACCACCCGCGCCGCGCGCAGCAGCTCGCCGTTGAGCGTGTAGCCCGGCAGCTCCACCGCCACCACCGTGTCCACCGCCAGGCCCGGCACCGTCACCGCGCCCACCGCCTCGTGCACCGCCGGGTCGAAGGGCGCGTCCTGCGCGGCGATGGGGGCCACGCCTTCGCGGGCCAGCACCCGATCGATCTCCCGCTGCAGGCTGGCGATGCCCGCGCGCAGGGCCGCGGCGTCCGCCTTGTCGCCCAAGGCCAGGGCGCGGCCGACGTTGTCGGCCACCTCCAGCACCGTCCCCAGGAGGTCGCGCTTCTGGCGGTCCAGGGCCTCCTTGCGCTGCTGCTCGGCGCGGCGGCGGGCATTGTCCAGGTCGGCCTGGGAGCGCAGGAAGCGGTCCCAATGCTCGTCGGCCTGGCGGCGGGCCACCGCCAGCTCACGGGCGAAGGTCTCCGCCAGGGATTCTTCCGCGCCGGTGGCATCGGCCGCCGCCGAGAGGGCCGCCTCAGCGGCGGCCCTCTCGGTCAGGTCAAGATCAGACCCGTCGGACGGGATGGGGTCCTGTTGCTGATCGTTCACCCTCACGCCTCCCGGAACTCGCCCTCGACCACGTCGTCGGGCGTGCGACCCGGCTCGGCGCCGTCGGCACCCTGGCCGTCGCCATCCTGCCCGTCGACCCCGAAGCCGCCGGCGCCCGGCATGCCGCCGCCCTGCGACGCCATCATGGCCGTCACCGCCGTTTCCAGGGCGCCCATGCTCTCCTGGATGCGAGCCGCATCATCGGCGTCCATGGCCGCCCGCACATCCTTGATCTTCGCTTCCAGGCTCTCCCGGGTCGGCTCGTCCACCCCTTGCGCCTCGCGCAGGGTCTTCTCCGCCTGGTAGGCCACCTGGTCCGCCTTGTTGCGCAGCTCCACGTGCTCGCGCAGCGCCACGTCCTCGGCACGGTGATCGTCCGCGTCACGCACCAGGCGGTCCACCTCGTCCTTGCCCAGGTTGGTGCTGGCGGTGATGCGGATCTCCTGCTCCTTGCCCGTGGCCTTGTCCTTGGCCTTGACGTTGAGCACGCCGTTGGCGTCGATGTCGAAGGTCACCTCCACCTGCGGCATGCCACGCGGCGCCGACGCGATGCCCTCCAGGCGGAAGCGGCCCAGGGTCATGTTGTCGCGGGCGAACTGCCGCTCGCCCTGCAGCACATGGATGTCCACCGCCGTCTGGTTGTCTTCGGCCGTGGAGTAGGTCTCGCTGTTGCGCGTGGGGATGGTGGTGTTGCGGGCGATCAGCACATGGGTGACCCCGCCCAGGGTCTCGACGCCCAGGGAGAGCGGGGTGACGTCCAGCAACACCATGTCGCGGACCTCGCCGGACAACACGCCGGCCTGCAGGGCCGCGCCCACCGCCACCACCTCGTCGGGGTTCACCCCGCGGTTGGGGGCCTTGCCGATCTGCTTCTCGATCAAGGCCTGCACCATGGGCATGCGCGTGGAGCCGCCCACCAGGATGACCTCGTCGATGTCCGCGGGCTTCATCTTGGCGTCCGTGAGCGCCTGCTGCACCGGCTTGCGCAGCCGCTCCACCAAGTCTTCGGTCAGCTGCTCGAAGCGCGCGCGGCCCAGGGTCATCGTCAGGTGCTTCGGCCCCGAGGCGTCGGCGGTGATGAAGGGCAGGTTGATCTCCGTCTGCTGCAGTTCGGAGAGCTCGATCTTGGCCTTCTCCGCGGCTTCCTTGAGGCGCTGCAGGCTCTGGCGGTCGGCCTTCAGGTCGATGCCCTGGTCCTTCTTGAACTCCGCCACCAGCCATTCCACGATGCGCTGGTCCCAGTCATCGCCGCCCAGGTAGGTGTCGCCGGAGGTGGCCGACACCTCCACCACGCCATCGCCCACCTCCAGGATGGAGACGTCGAAAGTGCCGCCGCCCAGGTCGAAGACCAGGATCGTCTCCTCGCCCTTCTTGTCCATGCCGTAGGCCAGGGCCGCGGCCGTGGGCTCGTTGATGATGCGCTTGACCTCCAGGCCGGCGATCTTGCCGGCGTCCTTGGTGGCCTGGCGCTGGCTGTCGTTGAAGTAGGCCGGCACCGTGATCACGGCACTGTCCACGGTGTCGCCCAGGTAGGCCTCGGCGTCGCGCTTGAGCTTGGCCAGGATCATGGCCGAGATCTCCTGCGGGCTGTGGGTCTTGTCCGTCTGCGGGATGTGCACCCGCGCGTCGCCCGAAGGGCCCTTGACGATGTCGAAGGGCACCAGCTCCCGCGCCTTGGCGGTCTCCGCATCATCGTAACGGCGCCCCATCATGCGCTTGACGGAGAACACGGTGTTCTGGGCGTTGACCACCGCCTGACGCTTGGCCGCGGCGCCCACGACCCGCTCGCCGCTCTTGGTGAAGCCTACGACGGAGGGCGTCGTGCGCCCGCCCTCAGAGTTGGGGATGACCACCACCTCGCCACCCTCGTAGACGGCGACCACCGAGTTGGTGGTGCCCAGATCGATCCCTACCGTTCTGGCCATCGTTCAAAGCCTCCTGTGCATCGCGATGTTGCCGGCAGTAGGTCCCCCCTGCGGCAGGACCCGCCAGCACAGGAATTGTAGGGGTCGCATCCCTGCCGCTCAAGGCCCTGCGCATTAGAACTGCGTCAGATGCCCGACCGCCGCAGGCCCCGTGCGGCGCACGGAACCCCCCGTGAACGCACGGTTTGCAGCGCCTGGTTTTAAGGAATCCGTTTGACAGAACGTGAGCGCCTGTGCTACACTAGCCGGGTGTTCGTGCATTTGAGGTGGAGGGGAATGGGGTCATTTCCGGGGCATTTGCCGCCCGGACGATCCGCCCTACGAGGCCCTGCTGAGCGGTGGTGCGGCGACGCGGCGCGATGCCCGCTCCGCATGGTCGCCGGGCGCATGGTCGCTGGGCATCGATGCAGGAGCAACCGCTGAATCAGGGCTGCACGGGTCGATCATGGTGTCGATCAGGCAGCCCTTTTTATTGCCCGTACCCGGTTTGACTCACTGGCAGGCCTAACGGGGGAGAACGTGCTGAGCTTCGCAGAAGGAGAACGCACCGGCGACGCGGGACGCGAGCGCTTGCTGCGGCAGGCGATCAGTCTGGCCGAGGCCAAGCGCAAGCTGTCCAAGACGGACATCCTGGCCATCATGCCGGAGGCCGACGAAGAGCCGGAGCGGTTGGCCTGCCTGTTCGAGGACCTGGAGGAGGCCGGCGTCGATGTCGAGCATCTGCTGGGTCACGATGAGCCGGTGCATCTCAAGCACCATATCTTCGATCTCAGCGGTATCGATTCCGACGACACCGTCAGCCTGTACCTGCGCGAGGTGGGCAACATCCCGCTCTTGACGGCCGACCAGGAAGTGGACCTGGCCCAGCGCATCGAGCGCGGCAAGGACGCCCTGCAGAACCTGTTCCTGCAGAGCTTCCAGGTGAGCGGCGAACCCTCGCGCGCCGAACTGGACCGCCACGTCAACGACGGCGAGGCGGCGCGGCATCACCTGACCAAGGCCAACAGCCGTCTGGTCATCGCCATGGCCAAGAAGTACCGCGGCCAGGGCGTGCCCTTCCTCGACCTGATCCAGGAAGGCAACCTGGGCCTGATGAAGGCTGTGGAGAAGTTCGACTATCGCCGCGGCTTCAAGTTCAGCACCTACGCCACCTGGTGGATCCGCCAGGCCATCACCCGCGCCATCGCCGACCAGGGCCGCACCATCCGCGTGCCCGTGCACATGTCGGACCGCATCCGCCGGCTCTTCCAGGTCAGCCGCCAGCTGGAGCAGCGCCTGGGCCGCGAACCCGGCATCGAGGAGCTGGCCCGGGAGCTGGACCTGCCCTCCAGCAAAGTACAGTGGATGATCCGCATCGCCCGCACCCCGCTGTCGCTGGAAAAGCCGGTGGGGGACGATCGCGATTCAGAGTTGGGCGACTTCATCGAGGACGACGAGTTCCCCGCGCCGCCGGTGGCTGCCGCCAACACCCTGCTGGCCCAAGAGATCGAGAACCTGCTCAACGCCCTGCCCCCGCGCGAGGCACGCGTCCTGGAGCTGCGCTTCGGGCTGCTGGACGGCCGCACGCATACCCTCAAAGAGGTGGGCGAGAAGTTCGGCGTCACCCGCGAGCGCATCCGGCAGATCGAGACCGAAGCCCTTGACCGGCTGCGGATCATGGGCCGAGCCAACCGCCTGCGGGATTTCCTCGAGGTGGAGTGAGCGCCACACCGCCTCCCGCCGATGATGGCAGTTCCCGCTACCAGGATGCCGAGCAACCCGCCTGCCAGGCCCTGACGGAGACCGTCAACCTGGTCTTCCCCGAGGACGCCAACCCCAAGGGGACCATCTTCGGCGGGCGCATCCTGCAATGGGTGGACATGGTGGGGGCCATGGCCGCGCAGCGCCATTGCCGCCAGATCGTGGTCACCGCGGTCATGGACACCGTGGTCTTTCGCGCCCCCATCTATGTCGGCGAGTACGCTGTGGTCAAGGCCTGGGTCAACCGCGCCTGGCATACCTCGATGGAGGTGGAGGTGCGGGTGGAGGCCGAGGCGCCCCTGACCGGCGAGCGCCGGCTCTCGGTAGAGGCTTTCGTGACCTTCGTGGCGGTCGACGCCCACGACCATCCGACGCCCGTCCCCCCGTTCATCCCGCAGACGCCGCTGGAGGAAGACCGCTTCCTGGCGGCGGAAAAGCGGCGCGCCGCGCGCATGGCGTACCGCCAGTCGTGAGCGGCCGGCAGTCGGACCTTCCTTCCCGAGGACACGCTTGAGGTGGACGATCCCAGCGCATCGCTGAGCCCCGCAGCCGGCCTGATCGGCGTGATCGTGGGACTGCTGCTCACCGCCCTGACCGCCGCCGGCGACGCGGCCTTCACCCGCGCCGACAGGGTCCGGCTGCGCGAGGCGGCTGCCAGCGGCCTGCGCGGCAACGCCCTCAACCGCGTCCTGGAGCATCCGGGCCGCAACGGGGCGGTGCTGCAGGGCCTTTCGGCCTTGGGCCTGATGCTGTCCGCGGCCGGCGCGATGCTGCTGGTCAGCGGCGGCGGCCTGGGTGCCCTCAAGCTGCTGGTGACCGGCTTCATCGCCGCCCTCGCGACCCTGGCCCTGGCCATCTACCTTCCACGCGCCTGGGCCGAGGCCCATCCCGACCGCGCGGCCATCGCCCTGGCACCGGTGGTGGACCTCCTGGTCTGGTCTTTGGGCCTGCCCCTGCACGTGCTGGCCCGCATTTGCGGCTACCAGCCTCTGGCCTCCTCCCGCCCCATCCGCGAGGACGAGCTGCGGACATTACTGGACGTGGACGCCGAGAGCGGCGAGACGGTCATCGAGGAAGACGAGATCGAGATGATGGCCGGCATCATGGAGCTGGGCGACACCTCGGTGCGCGAGATCATGGTGCCGCGCATCGACATCATCGCCGTCCCCCTGTCCGCCAGCATCGAGGTGGCCTTGGACACGGTGATCGCCGCCGGCCATTCGCGCATCCCGGTGTACCAGGACACGATCGACAATGTGGTCGGGCTGCTGTACGCCAAGGACCTGCTGGCGATCCTGCGCGATCAGGCGCATGAACGCCACACCTCCATCGCCAGCCATCTTCGACCGCCGCATGTGGTGCCGGAATCCATGCCGGTCAAGGCCCTCCTGGCCGCCTTCCGCTCCGCCAAGGTGCACCTGGCGATCGTCGTCGACGAATATGGCGGCACCGCGGGGCTGGTGACCATCGAGGACCTGCTGGAGCAGATCGTGGGCGACATCCAGGACGAATACGATGTCGAAGACCCCGATGTGGAGCAACTGACCCGTGACGCCGGCATCTTCAGCGGCGGCATGGACGTGGACGATCTCAACCGCATCCTGGACATCGACCTGCCGGCCGACGAGGCGGAGACCCTGGGCGGCCTGATCCTCAGCCGTCTGGGCCACCTGCCGCAGATCGGCGAATGCGCCCAGTTCCCGGATGCCGTGGTGGAGGTACTGAGCCTGGACGGGCGGCGCATCCAGCGGGTGCGGGTCAGCCGGATGACGCGCCGGGCGCCGATGGCCACGGAGACCGCGGACGGATGACGGGACGGGTGGCGAAGACAGTGCTGCTCGTCGTCGTCTTGGGCCTGGGAGCCTGGCTGACCGCCCGAGCCCTGCGCCCGGTGGCTCCCGCCCTGGTGGGGGCAGACGTGGTGGGCTACCTGGCGGGCGACGCGGCGGCTGGCTTCGCCCGGGTGACCTCCCCCTTGGCCCTGTCCTTCCCGCGCGACGAGGGGCCGCATCCGACCTACCAGACGGAATGGTGGTACTACACCGGCAACCTGGCGACGGCGGCGGAGGGCCGGCGCTTCGGCTTCCAGCTGACCTTCTTCCGCCGCGCCCTGCGGCCCCCCAGCGCGGCGCCCGCTCCGGAGGATTCGGCCTGGCGGGCGGATCAGGTGTACCTGGCCCATTTCGCCCTGGCCGATGTGGCCGGCAAGCGCTTCCGCTCAGCCGAGCGCCTGCAGCGCGGCGCCCTGGGCCTCGCGGGCGCCACGGCCGACCCCTTCCGGGTATGGGTGGATGACTGGTCGGCCCAGCGCGAGGGCGGGTCGACCGAGCGGCCCATCACCCGCCTCACCGCCCGGGACGGCGACATGGCGCTGGACCTGCGCCTGGAACCGCAAAAGGGCCGGGTGCTGCACGGCGACCAGGGCTACAGCACCAAAGGCCCCGAGCCGGGCAACGCTTCGATGTACCTCTCCTTCACCCGCCTGGGCGCCACCGGCAGCATCAGCGCCGGCGGCCGGACTTTACCGGTAGCGGGCCTGGCCTGGATGGACCATGAATGGTCTACGTCGGCCCTGGGCGCCAGGCAAACCGGTTGGGACTGGTTCTCCTTGCAGCTGGACGACGGGCGGGACCTCATGCTCTTCCAGCTGCGCGAGCAGGGCGGCGGCGTGGCCGCCTCGTCCTCCGGCAGCCTGATCACCGCCGACGGCAGGGTGCGCCCCTTGGGTCGGTCCGACTTCGATCTGACGGTGACCGATCGCTGGACCAGCCCGCGCAGCGGCGCGCGCTACCCGTCCGGCTGGCGCCTGGCCATCCCCTCCGCGGGCCTGGACCTGGTCCTGGAGCCGCAGTTGGCGGACCAGGAGCTGGCGGTGGGCCTGCGTTACTGGGAGGGCACGGTGCGGGTCACCGGCCGCGGGGCGGACGGGCCGCTGACGGGCTACGGCTACGCGGAGCTGACGGGATACGCGGGGCCGGTGGGGCGGTAGGCGGTCGGGGCGGCAGGCGGTCGGGGCGGTCGAATGATCGGACGGTCGCGAATCCCTGCAAAATCGCGCCGCCCCCGGGCGGTTGGGGCGGCGCGATCTGGTCGGTTCCAAACCGCCACACACCAGACCATAACGTTTACCAACGGTATCGTTGAAACCGCGGCTCAACAGACGAAGCCGGCCTTCGCCGGCTCAGTTCCGTAACCCATCACCGTCGGGGTGCCGGTCGGCGTTCCCGTGGGCGTGGGGGTAGGGGTAGGCGTCTCTGTCGGCGGGACGATGGGCGACACGCCGCCGGGTGCTTCGGTGGGCGGCGGCGATGGCGGCGGCGTCTTGACGATCCGCGGGTCTTCCGGCGTGGGCGTCTCGACCGGGGGCGCCGGTTCCGGTTGCCGGCTGGGCGGCCCCTCCGGCGTGGCGGTCTCGGCCGGGCCGGGTCGCAGGCCGGCGCCTCCGGGGGGTGTGCCACCGGCTTCCGGCGTGGTGACGGGGTCGTCGGGGCCTGGGTCGGCGGAGGGCTCCGGCGGGACGGGGTCGGATGGGCCGGGACCGGTCTTGGCGCCGACCGGTCCGTCTTCCGGCGCGGGCGTGGCGGTGGCGGCCGGGTTCCGGCGAACACCGCGGTCGTTGCCGCCGGCGGCGGAAGCGGGCGCAGGCGGCGGGGTAGCCGCGGCCGCAGCCGACGCGGTCCCGCGGGCAAACGGGCGGGCAGGCGTCGGGAGGCCGGCGTCCCGGGTCCCGGATGCCATCGTACCGGTGCGACCCGCATCCACGGATGCCGCTGGAGCCTGGGCTGCTGTGGCTTTCCCCGGGGAGGAGAACACCGTGGCCGTCGCGGGAGCGGCGACCGCGTCTCCTGAGGTCGGCCGCGCCGGCAGGTCGACCGCTCTTCGCTGGCGCCGGAGGAGGTCCGGCTCCAGGAGGGCCAACAGCCCGATGACCAGCATGCTGACCGGCACGACCCACAGACTGTAGGCGCGCAGGCGCTGGCCGCGCCGCGGCACGGCGAGGAGGGCGGCCTGGAGCCGCGCGCTGGGCTGGAGACGGCGCTGGTCGGACCAGGCTTCGGCCAGCAGGCGCTCCGTGGCCACGCGCGGCCCGCAGTGGGGGCAGGTGGCCGCGTGGGCCTCCAGCGCGGCGCGCGGGGCGTCTTCCAAGGTGTGGAGCGCCCCTTCATCCAGGAGGTCCTGCCAGGCCGCGCAGGTCATGTCAGCTCCCCATAGCGCTGGCGGAAGGCCTCGCTGGCCCGCTGCCGGCGCTTGCGCGCGGCCACCGCCGAGATGCCCAGGACCTCCGCCACCTCCTCCGCGCTCAGGCCCTCATGGTTGAAGAGCAGGAGAACGTGGCGCTGGCCCTCGTCCAGGGAAGCCAGGGCTTGCCGCACGGGTTCGCGCTCGTCGGGGACATCGGCCGGGTCGGCCAGGGGCGCGGGCGGCGTCTCGGCGCGGGTCAAGGCGTCCAGCGAGAGCCAACGCAGGCGCGCCCGCCGCCGCAGGTGGTCGGTGGCGGTGTTCTGGGCGATGCGGTAGAGCCAGGCGCGGCGTAGATACGCCTTGTCCTGGTCCAAGTCCAAGCGCTCAAGGGCGCGGTAGGCTTTCACGAAGGTGTCCTGCGTCAACTCCTCTGCGACGTCGATGTCCCCCACCAAACGGTACACGTAATTGAGGATGGGCCGCTGATAGGCGGCGACCATCTCCAGGTAGACCCGTTCGGCGGGCGAAGCCTTACCGCTCACGCGCGATGCCGACCGGGCCGGTGGACACGCGTTCCTACGGCTGAGCGGACCGTCGCGTGACATGCGGGCCCGCGGCCCGGCGGGGCAGGGCGACAGATCGGCGGGACGGACGGCGCCGAGGGGGGGCTGGGGAATCGCGCGATCGATGGCATGCGGTGGCGGCTCGCCGCTGATGATACACGCGGCGGCCCGGCCCGGCCCCGGTGGTATACTGCCGGGTCATGGCCACCAATCGCAGCACCTTCGACCGTCTGCTCGCCGCCGGGGAGATCGACATCGCCGCCGGTCCGCTCTTCCAGCGCCGCCTGAACGCGTTGCCCCACCTGGACGCCGGGCGCCTGGAAGGCATGCTGTTGGGCCTGGCCATCGGCGACGCCCTTGGACGGCCGGGGGCGGGACGGTACCCGGAGGAGCGCCGCCGGCAGCTGGGGGAGATCCGCGACTACCTGCCCAACCCGCTGGCCGAGGGGCGGACGGTGGGCCTGCCCTCGGACGAGACGCAGCTGGCCTTCTGGACGCTGGAGCAGCTGCTGAGGGACGGCGCCCTGCGCCCCCATCGGCTGATGGCCCGCCTGGCCGCGGGCCGCATCTTCGGCGTCGGCCCGACCACGCGGGAGGCCCTGGAGGCGGGGCGCGCGGGAGCCATGTCCTGGGAGCGCTGCGGGCTGAAGGCGGCGGGCTCGGGCGCCCTGGCCCGCACGGCGCCGCTGCTGCTGCCGCATCTGGCCGGGGGCGGCACGGACCTGTGGATCGACGTGACCCTGGCCACCCTCCTCACGCACAACGACTCGGCGGCCATCGCCGCCGGCCTGGGCTGGGCGGCCATGCTCTGGCAGCTCTTGGCCATGGACGCGCCGCCGCCGCCGGAATGGTGGGGCGAAGCCTTCCTGGAAGCCACCTCCGGCCTGGAGGTGGACCCCATGTACAGAATGACGGGACCGGCCTTCCAGGACGCCGGTCGCGATACCTTGGGCGGACATCTGACCAAGGCCCTGGCGCGCGCCACGGCGGAAGGTTGGGACACGGCCACGGCCTGCGCGGCCTGGGGATCCAGCAGCCACCTGTTGGAAGCCCTGCCCTCGGTGCTGTGGATCTTGTCGAGGCATGCCGCGGATCCGGAAACGGCCCTCATCCGCGCGGTCAACGACTGCGAGGACAGCGACCGCATCGCCGCCCTGGTGGGCACGGCGGTGGGCGCTCTGCACGGCCGCGCCGCCCTGCCCGAGCGCTGGACGCAGAACCTGCTGGGCCGCACGGGGACGGCGGACGACGGGCAGGTGTTCCGGTTGCTGGCGGAGATGGGAAAGTCCGCCGCGCTAGGTGCCTGAAAAAGGCGAGCGGGGGGCTCCCCAGCGGGGGGACAGGCGGGGGGAAAGAAAGGGCAGGTCTGCTCTGGGGGAGTCCTACGGCAGGTTCTGGTTGCGGCCGTGGTGACTGCGAAGGTGGACGCGTTCACGATGTTGCGCGGGGTAGAAATGCGCGGGCTGGGCCATCAGTCGCCCGCTATGGAGCGGGGATTGACCCAGCACCGCGTCGTTCCTCCTGTTCCCGCGAACCTCCACGGCCGCTCGGTCATCGTCATCGGCGGCGGCTTCGGGGGGCTGGCGGCGGCCTGCTACCTGGCGCAGGCGGGGGCGGCGGTCACCCTGCTGGAGAAGAACGAGCAGTTGGGTGGCCGGGCCAGCCGGCTGCGGCGCGACGGCTTTCTCTTCGACATGGGGCCCAGCTGGTACCTGATGCCGGACGCCTGGGAGCGCTTCTTCGGGCATTTCGGGAAGCGGCCGGTGGACTTCTTCAAGGCCGAGCGGCTGGACCCGCATTACCGCATCTTCTTCAAGGATGGCGACCGGGTGGACATCACCGGGGACCGGGCCGCCATGCGCGACCTCTTCGAGGGCTACGAGGCGGGCGCGGGCGCGGCCCTGGACCGCTACCTGGCGCAGAGCCAACAGACCTACGAGCGGGCGATGCCGGGCTTCGTCTACACGGACCGGCCGCGGCTGCGCGACTACATGACCCTGGATGTTGCCCGCCAGGCGCGGGGGCTCTCGCTCTTGGGGACGATGGACCGCTTCGTCGCCCGCTTCTTCCAGCATCCGAAGCTGCGGCAGATCATGGAGTACTCGCTGGTCTTCCTGGGCGGCGCGCCGCGGAGCACGCCGGCGCTCTACCACCTGATGGGCCATGTGGACTTCAACCTGGGCGTCTTCTACCCGCAGGGAGGCATCGGGGCCTTGGTGGACGCGGTGGCGGGCCTGGCGGAGGAGCTGGGGGTGCGCGTGATCTTGAACCGCCCGGCGACGCGCATCGCCCGGCGCGCGGGCGGCGGGCTGCGGGTGGAGACGGCGGACGGGCCGCTGGAGGCGGACGCGGTGGTGGCGGCGGCGGATTACCACCATGTGGAGACGATGCTGCTGGATGAGGCGGATCGGCAGTATTCCGCGGGCTACTGGCAGCGCCGAACCTGGGCGCCGTCGGCCTACCTGTTGTACCTGGGCATTCGGGGCGAGACGCCGGAGCTGGCGCATCACAGTCTGGTGCTGCCTACGGACTGGTCGGGGCATTTCAAGGAGATGTTCGACCAGCCGGCCTGGCCGGCGGACCCGGCCTACTACCTCTGCGTGCCCTCCCAGACGGACCCGACGGTGGCCCCGCCGGGTCACACGAACCTCTTCGTGCTGGTACCGGTGGCGGCGGGCCTCACGGACACGGCGGAAGACCGCGCGCGCTACCGGGACCTGATCCTGGACGACATCGCCCGCCACACGGGCGCCGACCTGCGGGGGCGCATCGTCCTGGAGCAGAGCTTCTGCGTGCGGGACTTCGCGGCGCGCTACAACGCGGCCCACGGCACTGCCCTGGGCCTGTCGCACACGCTCAGCCAGAGCGCCTTCGGCCGCCCGCGCCGCCGCTCGAAGCGGCTGCCGGGGCTGTATTTCGCGGGCGCCTACACGACGCCGGGCATTGGCATGCCGATGTGCCTGATCTCGGGCGAGCATACGGCGGCGATGCTGGCGCGGGATCTGGGCGCCGGCGGATGATCCCCTGGCGCTACCTCTTCACGCTGTCCCGCCCGCGCTTCTGGTTCTACCTGGCGGGCCCGGTGCTGGTGGCGGCGGCCTTCGGGGCCGGCAAGCCGGTGGACCTCTTGGACGGGCGCCTGATAGCCCTCTTCCTCTACAGCCTGCTGCCGGCGAACGTGCTGCTCTACGGCATCAACGACCGCTACGACCAGGACGTGGACGCGGCCAACCCGAAGAAGGAGGAGCGCGAGGCGCGCTTCAAGGAGGGCCGCGCGGTGTGGTGGGCCCTGGGGCTGAGCGCGGCCCTGAGCCTGGCGCTGCTGTGGGCCTTGCCGGTTGGGGCGCGGTGGTGGCTGGTGGGCTTCCTGCTGCTGGCCTGGGGCTACAGCGCCCCGCCGCTGCGCTTCAAGGCCCGGCCGCTGTGGGACTCGCTGTCCAACGGCCTGTACATCCTGCCGGGCGTGGCGGCCTACGTGCTGCTGCGCGGGGAGGCGCCGCCGGCGGCGGCGATCCTGGCGGGCTGGCTGTGGACGATGGCCATGCACAGCTTCTCGGCCATCCCGGACATCGCCCCGGACCGCGCGGCGGGCATCGCCACGACGGCCACGTGGTTGGGGGCGCGGGGCACCTACGGCTACTGTTTCCTGTGCTGGCTGGGCGCGGCGTTGGCCATGGCCTGGGTGGCCTGGCCCTTGGGATTGCTGCTGGGGGTGTACCCGGTGCTGGTGGCGCTGATCGCGCTGCGCGGGACGGATGTGCACCGCGCCTACTGGTGGTTCCCGGCGATCAACACGGGGCTGGGGATGGCGCTGACGCTGGCGGGGTTGGGGCGGATGGTGGGGGCTCAGTGACGGGGCGCCCCATTCAGTAGGGACTGCCAGCAATCCGGCCGAGATTGGGCGCCGTCCACGAAAGAACCGTTTTCTGCACAGTGCTCATGACCGGCGCTGCGCTGTTCACAGAACCCATCTAGTGCCCCTTCCCGCGGCGTGGTAGGCGGGGCCCGCAGGCCGAGCACCGGCCGGTGCAGGTAAAGCAAGCGGTGGTATTCGCCCTCCCCCCTCGAGCACCACGGCCCGCCGCCCAACCCTCGGCTTCGCCGGTCTACCGCCCTCGCCGCGGCAGCGCCCCGCCTCAGCCTTGGCCTTGCCGTATGGGGACACTGGACACGGAGGTGCATCGTCCAAGTAAGGCGATTGCTGGCCATCGAGCACTGCCTCAGTTGAGAGGTGTACGAGCCGAGCCCCGCTCGCCTGTGCCGCACTCACGACTGCTTCGGCCATGAGGGTGTATCGGCGCTTCCTGGCGGGCCGGGGCTACCGGCCCCCCAGGCATGCCCGGGGCCAGGGATGGCGTCGCTAGGGCGCTCCTACGGTGCCCGCTCAGCTCGGGTTGCCGTCTGGCGGCTTAACGAAAGCGCCTGCTATCGGCAGCCGCCGCGAAGTTGGGTTGGCCGGGTCACCGTCTGTCCGCGGGTCCCATCGGGGCCAGCGATAATCAGGTCGCGCATAGGTGCCGGACGTGGATAGCTGGCGTCACCAGTTGCTGTCGCCGCTGAAGGATCCGCCGTTGTGACGACGTACGCGGTGTGCTGGGCGTCGGGCGACCACTCAATGCCGTACGCCCCACCCACGACGTCCTTCACGGTGGCGAGCAGTTCCGGCTTGCCGTCGAGCGGCAGGCGATAGAGTTGGGCAGTTGGCCAGCGGACATCCAGAAGCTCTTCGCCAGCTTGAGGCGCTGGAAGCGTCAGTAGGATGCTTCTCCCATCCGGCGCCCACTGGAGTTTGTCTACCAGCCTCTGGAGGGACTAAGGTGGCGAACAGGCTCTCGGAACCGTCGGTTGCAGACCTTGACCACGGAAGGGTGGTCGCCCGAAATAGCCGGCCGTCGCCACGGCGAACATCGATCCATCGGGGAGAACACGATGTCCCCGCCGCCCTCGTCCAGCACGCGCGTGATCTTGCCGGTGCCGACTTCCAGCATCCACAGGTCGTCGTAGCTGTGCGGCCTGGCATCGTCAGCGGCCGAGATCGTGTCGAAGGCGATCATGCGACTGTCTGGCGACCAGACCGGCGTCAGTACCCCGCGCCGCTCGTTGGAACCGGCCAGATCCTCCACGCCGAGACGGTCGCCCACCACCGTCTGCCGCAGCGTTCCGTCAGTCCACGACACGACCCGAAACTCGCTGCTGAAAGTACCTTGCTGGTCGTCGACCGAGACGATGAAGCCAACCCACTGGCCGGATAGGCTCCCCGCCCACAGCCGGTTCGCCACCACCCGGGCCCCTGCCCAGAACTGTCACTGGAGCCCTCCTCCCCCTGGCGGGTGTAGATCACGGTCGCCTTTGCGATTCTCTGCCCCAGAGCACCGACGCCGCATGATGGTTCTCCGAAAGGTGTGCCGTCTGCCATCGCCCGACGGCTCGATCAGCGAATGATAGCACCGCGTAGTTGATGCGGCTGGCTCTCTGTTCGGCTCCGTCCACAAAACCTCCGTTTTGTGGACTGGGCTGCCCCTCCCCCGCCGGCGACGCTCTACCGCTTGCATTCCTGTCCACCAATAGCGTACACCATACTCCGTTCACATATGCCCTTCCTCGACAGGTGTACATACTTACCGTGGGGCAGCCAGTCGGGTTGAGCAGAGACCGGGTTGTGGGTAGGTGGGTAAGTACCGAGTAAGCGCTCAGCGGATCGCAGCCAGCACGGGCAGGAGCGAAGGATTGTCCTGCCTCAGATGAACTTGCAGGTGCCAGATGCCCTTCTGAACCCGCGGTTCCCCCAAGTCGGCCAACTGGTCCTTCGCCTCGGCGGTGGCGGCTGAGAAGTACTCAGTCGCGTCCTCGCCGATGCCGATGTTCCGTCTGCCAGTCCGTTCGACCTGACCCGAACGTGGAGGACGGGCGCATCGCCAGGCGCGATTCCCTTAATTAAAGTCGTCAAGCCGGGGCTACAGTCACCGCCCTGGCACCCTGGATTGCAGGCCGGCGCTGTCAATCGGCATCCAAGGCCGTCACCTCGGCGATGGTGCGGCCGGGCGAGCCGAGGTAGCGCAGGGCCAGGGGCATCAACAGGCCGAACATCATCCGGTCGCGCAGCTTCAGGGTGCTCGGCGCGCCCTCCTCAGTCTCGAACCGGCTCCCGACCCGCAGGGGTCCCTCCGTCAGCGGCGTCAGTGACGCGAGGCTGATGATTCCACTCGACATGCCGCGGCAGGTCGGCGACGTGGGCGTAGACCTTGGCGACGGGCACCGCGATGTCGACAGAGGCGCTGATGGTCTGCGTGGGCATGGGCGGGCCTCCTTGACCGCGGGACGATGATGGCGTCAGCCCGTGTCCGATGCGCCGTCACGGCAGCAGCCACTCAGAATGATGCCTTCGATAAGGTAGCTATGATGCCTTCATAAGGTCAGTATGAAGGCATCATAGCGTTGCGCTTACGGCAGCATTCGGTCCCGCTTACGGCAGCATTCCCGTGCAGTGATGCCGTAACGCGGCTGATCTCTCGATCAGCAGCGTTTCAGGCCACGTGGCGGAGAGTGCGATTGGGACATGGCGGTTAAGTTGGGCAGCGGCAGCCAGTCGGGTTGAGTCGAGGCCGGGTTGTCTGGGGGAAGCCGTCAGCCGGTAGCGGGGGCCAGGCGCCGCCGCTGATCAGGAGAGCGCCACGGACACGCTGTCACGCGGGCCGAGCGGGAGCCGCCATCAGCCGCGCCCATCGTGCCTGGCGCATGTTGCGAATGCCGAGGGCTGGCCATCGGTATCTCCGGGGCGACTGTCCTGCGTTATAGCCGCTTGCGCTGCCGGGAGCCTTTGCTGCATTGATAAGTTCCAATTGGAACCCAGGGTCCGGAGCAGCTAGGATGGACTCGAATTTCAGCCGTAGAACGAGCCCTGTCCCAATTGGAACCCTGCTCGCTAGACCCGGTGTTGACGGGCCAGTTCCAATTGGGATACCATCCTATAGACCACGCGATGGAGACAGCTTTACCGGGTGTCGGCAACCAGCGTTCAGCGGCCAGCCAGTCGCTTCTCGGGGCCTTCGTGCCGACGCGCCTCCATCACCATCGTTCGAACACAGGGGCATACCCATCATGGCCAGACTCGTACAAGCCGTGGGTCGCTACGGACCGCGCGTCGTCGATGGTCCGCATGCCAGGCCAAAGGACCTGGCGGACTGGATGGCGGTCGCCGGCCTCAACCGCAATGTGGCGCGCATGGTCATCGGCGAGTTGGGCAACGCCATGCGCTTCCATCTCCTGCGCGGCTCGCCGGTGGTCATTCCCGGTGTGGGGCGTTTGCGCGTCACCGTCAGCCAGGACATGGAGTTGCGCATGCGCTTCGCGCCCGACCGGGCCTTGCTGCGCGACGTGCAGGACCGCGAGCAGTTCACCGGGCGCATCGCCAACGCCCAGCGCGGCGGCTTGTCCCATGCCGAGTACAAAGAACTCTGGGATGCCGAGTTCCCCGACGATCCCCTGCAGCTCCCCGCCGGGCCGCCACGCAAGACCAGGCCCGTGGTCCTGCGGCGCGGCAAACGGCGCAAGTTGGCCCCCGCCGCGGAAGACGCCGAGACATAGCCCGCGGTCGATGTTTCGACCCCGTTGCGCCCTTGGAGACACTCCTTGGCGCCAGATTCCGCCGTATCCCCACCAGCGGCCCCACCGCGGCCGGCGATTACCCCCTATTAAAGTCGTCTCCCCTTCGGCGGCCAAGCGGCCGGCCGCAGGACGAGCCCCCGGTGCAAGCACGAAGGCTACATCCTGGAAATCGACGGGCGGGTGGTTGCCCAAACCGTGCTTTCTCGGTCGTGGACCACGATCTCGGACGACAGTCAGCCGGTAGCGGCGACCACGGGCAGGAGCGAAGGGTGAGCGGGAACGGCCTGCGGCATCAGCATCTGTCGCGGGTCACCTCTGGGCAGACCACGCAGGCGTCCCGGCCGTGATCGGCGAACCAGCGGCAGGTGGGGCGGATGGCGCAGAGCGGTAGCGGAGCCTCGGCATCGGCCGCGGTTGCGGTGGCGGCCAGCGCCCGTTTGGCCACGGTGCAGCCGCCGTCCCATTGCAGGCAACCTGATTCGATGCAGGCACCGGCAAATCTGAAGCGCGCCGTGGGCGTATCGCCGGCTTGGACCCGCGCCACGAAGTCGCTCGTCACCGGCAGGGCTTCAGAGATCATGTGCACGAGCCCGTCCGGACCCACGATGCCAATCAGGGTCGCCCCCTCCCGACAGGTGTAGCTTGGACAGGTGCGACCCTGATTGGCCATGAGCTTGCCTCCCCGGGCTGCCGATTCAGGCCTGGAAGATGTCGATGGGGCGGATGATGATGCCCGCCGTCTCGGGCCAGCCCGGGATGAGGTTGACCCCCACCTGGCTGGCGCCCTTCACGCGCAGATCGACGTTGGCCAGTTCGGCGAGCGCCGCGCGCTGAATGGCATTGGCGATCCGCCCCTCCACCTCCGCGGGAAGTTTGAGCCCCTCGAAGCGAACCTCGAAACGACTCCCGTCTACCTTCTGGGCCATGACTGACTCCTGAGTTGCTCGCGTGACGGCCGTATACCGTCACGGGCTTAGCATGACCGGTTTCAGATGGCAGGGATGGGCTTAGCGGAGTGGAATCGGAGGAAAATCGGAGTGGCGGTCACTGGTCGTGCCCGCCGATGGGTGCGAACGCGTTGGCGCTACTGGCATGGAGCGGCCTTGGACGCTGCCCCGTGTTATCATCGTCCGGGTTCATCCCGGTTTCCGACCGCGGTTCCTGGCTGCGGTTCCCCCTCCCCACCGCCCACCCTGCGCAACCCCTTCCCGCAGAGGCCGCCTTGTCCGCCGCGCCAAGGTCCAACGGCCGGTCATCGGCCGAGTCGCCGCAACCGCATGCGCCGGCCACCCCAGGCCCGGCGGGGGCTGGGCTTGGTTTGTCGGCGACGGCTGGGTGGCCGGAGGATGCTACGGCGAACCCGGGTCAGGGCCAGTGGCTGGGGGCGGAGCGGGTTGACCTACGTCTCTTGGGCGGCCTGGCCTTGCCGACGGCGGATGGCGGTAGCTGGCGCCCGGTACGGCTGGACTGCCGCCGGCTGCTGGCCCATCTGGCCCTGGAGCGCGGCAAGCGCCTGGAGCGCACGTCTCTGGCCTACCGCCTGTGGCCGGATGTCTCGGAGGTGGTGGCGGTGGACCGGCTCAGGCGCATGCTGCACGAGCTGCGCGCAGAGCTTCGGGCCCGCGGGCTGGGCGAGGCCCTGCGCTTTCACGCCGACCGCCAGCTGCTGGGCCTGGAGGACGGCGGGGCGCTGCGGGTGGACGCGGCCACGTTCCAGCATGCTTGCGACGACCTGCAATTGCTTAGCGACGCGGGGGCGGAGGTGCTGGGGATGCTGGAAAGGCCCTTGGCCCTGGGCGCCCAACCGCTGCTGCCGGAGCTGACGGCCGACGACGACTGGTTAGCCCAGCAGGCGGAGCGGTTGGCCGACGGCTACCTGACGGCGATGGCCCTCCTCCGCGACCGCCTGGCCGCAGCCGACGACCTGCCGGCAGCCCTGCGCTGCGCGGAGCGGGTGACGGCGGCGGCGCCGCTTTCAGAGCGAGGAGCAGGCGAGCACATGCGCCTGCTTCACAGCGCCGGGCGGCGCATGGAGGCGCTGGCGGCTTTCGACCGCTGCGCGGTGGCCATCGCCCGCGAACAGGGGGAGCGCCCGGCCCCTTGGCTGCTGGCCCTGCGCGATGCGGTAGACCGCGGCGCCACCCCCCGCGAGGTGGACCGCCTGCTGCCCCGACCGGACAACGCGCCGCAGACCCGGCCACAGGGCCTGCCTCGGCCGCTGAGCAGCTTCCATGGTAGGGTGGAGCAGCTGGCTTGGCTGGACGAGGCGCTTGGGGTGGGGCGAATGGCCGCCATCCTTGGCCCGGGCGGCATGGGCAAGACGCGTCTGGCGGTGGAAGCGGCCTGGCTGATGGCAGGGCATTTCCCGGACGGCATCTGGTTCCTGCCGCTGGAGGAGATCACGATCGACGAAGGCGTGGCGGTGTTCCTGGCGCAGCTGCTGGGGCTACAGGCGCAGTCCAGCAGCACCCCGATGGACCAGCTGCGTCAGGCCATAGGGCACAAGCGGGGGCTCTTGGTGCTGGACAACTGCGAGCACGTGGCGGCTGGGGCGAGGGATCTGGCCCGCGACCTGCTGCAGGGCTGCCCGCACCTGAGCATCGTGGCCACGAGTCGGGTGGCCCTGGGGGTGGAAGAGGGGCGGGATCTCATCCTGGGTCCGCTGCCGGTGCCGCGTGGCGAAGAGCAGATGACGGCAGACGAGCTTGCGGGACACGCGGCGCTGAGCTTGTTCCTGGACAGGATGCGAAGCATGGGCCAAGAGCAGGACCTCACGCTGGCAGAGATGCGCACGGCATCCCGGATCTGCCGTGGCGTGGAAGGCGTCCCGCTGGCAGTAGAGCTGGCAGCGGCGCGGACGGTCATCCTACCGCTGGAAGCCATCGAGAGCGGTCTGCGGGCCAAGCGCTTCAGCTTGCTTCGGGCGCCGTCCAACGACCTGCCGGAGCGCCACCAGGCGCTGTGGGCGACGATCGACTGGAGTTACCAGCTACTGGGGGAAGATGATCGGCTCTTGCTGCAGCGGCTGGCCGTCTTCCCACGGGACATCACGGTTAGTGGGGCGGTGGCGGTGGCTGGTGATCTGGTGAGTAAGGCGGGACGGGAGGACGCGACCGTCGATGACTTGACGAAAGCGATGGCTGAGCGCATCGAGCGGCTGGCGGCGAGCTCGCTGCTTAACGTGGGTGGGCCGCTGGCGGGGGAAGGGGCGGGGGGGGAGGAGTCGGATCACGATGGGGCGCCATCCGCCGTGGAGGCCGATCCCGCCGCACTGATCGAGATGGCCATGGCTGAATTGGAGGCCGCGGGGCTTTATGACCGGTCCCAATCGAGCGCAGAGGGTGGGGCTGTCGAGGGGGCAACCGGCACATTACCTGACGGTAGCCGGCAAGAGTCCCCGAGCGAGTCGACAGAAACTTCGACATCAGCGCCGGTCAGCCCCACGCCACCGCAACAGGAGCAGCGGTTCTGGATGTACGTGAGCGTCCGAGAGTTCGCATTGCAGCACCTATGTGACACTGGTCAACGGGTCGCTGTGACGGAACGGTGCATCGACCACTACGTTTCCATCGCCGCAGAAGCAGAAGACGGGTTCACAGGCCCCGCACAGGCATACTGGCTCCTGCGGCTCCATGCCGAACACGGCAATCTCCGCGGCGTCATGGACTGGCTTAGCGAGCAACGCGACTGGGAGCGTTCCCTGATCATCGGTCTGGGGCTCAACCGCTTCTGGTACCAAACTGACAGACTCAATTTTGAGCTGCGCTGGATGGAACAACTACTGACTGAAGGGTTTATGGATAAGGGTGATGATCGACTCGATGTGGTGAAAGCCAGGCACGGATTTGCGATAATGTTGTATGGAGTGGGAAAATTGACTGATGCGACATCGGTTCTGGAAACGTGTTATGAAGCTTATAGAAAACTACGAGAGCACAGATTGGCCAATCTGGCGAGTTATCACCAAGCCATCGCATTACAGGTTAGTCTCGGCCTATTGGAGTCATGGACTATTCTGAGTGCTTGCCAAGAGAACTATGCCCGTTTGGGCGATTATAGACGCCGAGCAGATGTGTTAGGATTGATGGGTAGTATCGCACATCGATCATGCGGTGGATATCATGCTATTCGACTCTATTCCGCCGGACTTCAATTGCTCCCGACGCCACGTAGCCATGTCGTTAGCTCATTAGCATTGATTGATGGCATTGCTTTCTCTTGTGTGGTCACGGGCAGAATTCAGGTTGCCGAACGATTGTCGCAAATAGCAATTGATCTTACACGAGCGGGGCGACTTCATGTCTGGGAGATCGGCAGTCTCCTTACATTAGCGCTGGCCTATCGGTACTCGGATCGCTCCGACGAATCGCTCGCTGCACTTAGAACAGCATGGATTCGCAGTACTCGCACTCATTCAGCCGATCATCAAGCAGTAGTATGTTACCACATTGGTATAGCGCATCTTGATCAAGGGGATCGCGAGCGAGCGAGGCTCTTCTTGTTCCGATCTCAGGACATCGCCAGAATACTTGGCAAGATGCAAGACTATTGGCTGGCCGTGTGTGCACTTCTCGAATGTGGTGAATTAGGATCTCCCACCGCAACCGAACAGCATTTGGTTCAACAACTCGAGCTTCACCGAACATCCTGGGGTGTCAATTTAGAATTGGAGGCTCGCGCCAAGCGAGCAATCGCGTGGAGTCGTCTACTGACGATCGATCGACAATTGGCATTGGGCGCTTTAGATACGGCACTTGACGCCGCAGATTCGTTTGCAGGGCTGATGATGCTACACGAGACGGGGCGCACTCTCGAGTTGATTGGCAAGTTGGTAGATACCAGTATCGATCCGATAGCCAAGGCACACTTCGTAGATATAGATTCCCTTCTGTCAGCCCTTGTCAATAGACGAGACAAGACCACAGCAGTCACATCGCTTCATGAGTCGATGGCCCAATCTGCAGACATTCCTATGGACATCAACCGACTCATCGCAGAGATTGCAGGCAGAGTGGCCCGCGACCGAACTTGCGAAGTGCAGGATGTCGATCTAGGTGTACGATTACGGCGCCTTAGGGAGACAATCGGTGTTTCAGATACGTTCAATTGACTCGCTGAGATTAGTAATTGATGGAATGCAATCGTCAAAGTGTTTCACAATTCATCGACAAAGTGATCTGTGGGACGGAATTGTAACACCCGGTCACTATCATGATGGAATGATGGCGGCATTGGCCGCACACACGACTACCAATACACTACTAAGGAGTGACTCGATGAAACCCGGAAGACTACTCGTCCTGTTGATTGCGCTGACTTCGGCAGGTCTCTATGTTTGGCCAGCCCAACGAACTAGCCAAGAATCCGCCAGCGGTATTGCGCTAGCACAGTCCTTGTTGCCAACTGCCACTCCGCACATGACCTGTGTTCTGCCGAGCTCGGCCACATCTCCTTTCTATTCTAAGAAGGATCTCCTCCCCGACGGCCCCGGTCAGACTCGTGTCATCTCAATCCCTTCCTTGCACCCGAGGTGCCAATCTCTGTTCACCAATGTTCGTCCGATGCATGCTCTTGTTGACCAAGTAGCTCATCTCAAGATATGGAATGACTCAGGAGAATTGATCTTCAACAAAGATCTGAATTTGTATCTCGGCGGCACGGAGTTGCATTCACCTGATTGCATATTCCAGACTGGTTATGACTTGCTTTCGGGTCCCGGACACATGTACGAAGTCAAGGTCCATTACGAATGCTGTTTTAGCTGTTATCAGACTGCAACCCCCCCCTCCCGGCACCATGACACCTCCTGCACCCTAGCTTCACGCCACCCACTTTGCTACTCCCCAAGAGGCTGTTACATACGATATCGGAGGGTAAATACCATGATTGTCATGGGGTCTCAGATGCGACACCACGTCTGCCAACGACACGTATGTGCTGCGGGTTGTGTCTCAATCATTATGATGGCGTTCATCAGTCCGTATCGATCGCTCGATGCGAATTCGTCTGCCGAAGCCACCGTCCGTTACATCGTTACCCTCACCGACCCACCACTGGCATCGTATTTGGGGAGTATCCCAGGCCTTCCTGCAACTCGACCCGAGACGGTCAGGCAGTCAGACCCGGATCGCTATTCTGGGGTACACCTAGATACCACCTCCACCGAAGCCCAAGACTATCTGGCCTACTTGCGCGACCAACAAGATCAAGTCATGGATCAGGTCAGCTACATTGCTCCTGAATTCGCGGGGGCGGATTGGCGTTACTCCGTTGTATTAAACGGGTTCATTGCGGAACTCACCTACCGCCACGCCGACGCAGTTCGACATATGCATGGTGTCCGGTTAGTCTATCCAGAAGAGCAGCTCTCAGAGGAGATGGATGGTAGTCGGGCAGTCATCGGAGCGCCCATAGCGTGGCAGTCCGGTGGTGAGGCCGCTGCTGGCCTTGGTGCAAGAGTCGGCATTCTAGAGTCCGGGAATGCTGTGGCACACCCTTTCCTCAGCGACACGGGAATGCCCCCAGCCCCCTCTGGCTATCCCCTGGCCCGTTTTCACTTGGCCGACGGCTCGTCGGGGGCGTTCCCGCAGCCGTCGGTATTAACCAACAACAAATTTCTTGCCCTCCGGCTCTTTGCCCGGAGCATGACTGACAAAGATCGCGAAGCCTTCGGTAGCGGACAACGAGTGACTGGGCATGGAGTACACGTGGCAGGCATCATCGCTGGCCGATCCAGTTCCTATGAGATTCATCCCGGATGGGTCGCGGAAATGAGTGGCGTCGCCCCGATGTCTACAGTGTTCAGTTATCCCATTCTCGGCGGCACACCAGAGATGATTGCCGCACTAGATGTTGCCGCTGCCGAGGATAAGCTGGATGTCATGAACATTAGTATGGGTACCTCGACCTGGCTCCTGGACACTCCCGACGCCCATCCTCTCTCCCTTGCAGCCGCTGGCGCCGAAGATGCAGGCATGCTAGTCGTCACCTCTGCTGGAAATGCTGGCGATTGGTATCCCAACTCGCTTTCCGGAAGTTGGAAGTATTCCGAGCATGTATTGACGGTAACAAGCAGCAGTTCCGCTGCTCGATCCGGTGTGAATGTCAGTGTCGATCAAGAAGGTGTCTCGGCCCAACTGCACACAATGAGAGCTGGCGTCCTCATACCATCGGCCACAGTCACGCGGGCCACCGCCAGCTTCATTGAGAATGCATGCAATCCCCAAGTCGGACTGGCTGGCCGAATAGCAGTGGTGGAGATGGTTACTGAAAGAAACGCGATCAACACATACTGTGGCTTAAGGCAAAGCAGCCAACACATGAGAGATGCCGGCGCCCTGGCCATCCTCTATCTCTACCGCAGCGATTTGGTCGGACAACATGGCCTCCAGGGTTTATCCCCAGCCTGGTCGCCCGTATTGGCTTCCTTTTCCCTGGGCTATGCAGATAGCAAGGCCCTGATGGACTACATGGCCGACCATCCAGAACCAACCGTTACTGTCGGCATCGATGTGCGGCGTTCGCCTGACGCCCCCGTCGATGTGATGTACGGCGACGCCAGTATCGGTCCCGGCCTAGACGGATCTATCAAGCCAGACCTCAGTGCTCCCGGCATCAATATCTTGAGCAGTACTGTTCGAGAGCCCGTCGATTCAGGGGCACCGAGTTCGCCCGCTCCACTGTGGTCAGAACTGTCTGGCACTAGCATGGCTGCCGCCCACGTTTCTGGGGCCGTGGCTCTACTTCGGTCGCGACACCCTTCGTGGACCGCCCCTCAAGTGCGCTCGGCTCTGCTCCTGACCACAGCTACCACTCTCCGTCGCGGGTTGCCGGCGGCATTGATGACAGTGACTCCTGATGACGGTGGTGTCGGACGCCTCGACATTGGCCGGGCGATAGACCCCGGAATCCTGCTTACCCCACCCAAAGCGTCGTTCGGGAATCGGGTTAGGGGCTCCAAGTCAGAATTGACCATCATTGTCAATGCCGTCAGTCGCGAGACAACCCGATGGAACATCAGTGTGGTTCCCGCAGTCGGACAAGGCGCTCCAATCATCATTCGACCGCAGTTCGTGACCGTGGGTCCCAGCCAACCGGTCAGCTTTACGGTGTTGCTGGATTCTGCAGCGATTACGAATACGCATGTATATGGGACAGTGTTGCTCACTGAGAGTGAAAGACCTCTTCCGCCCTCCCCTATATTCCTTCCTACTTTAGCGACAATCTCAACAGCGACACAAACATCATCAATTGCCACCCTACCACATATGAATGCTCCTATCTCTGGGCGGAGAAACAACTATCCACACGCCAAGTCATGGCAACCAAGAGTACTCCAACTGATGTACTCCGCAATGATCAAGGATACATCAGCACATCGAAACGTTTTGTTCGTTGATTGGTCTCCGGACAAACCTTCGATCGATGGCAACACATACATGATTGCTCTCGAAAGCCAAGGCCTGAGTTACAGTCACTGGTGGATGGGTGATTGGCAGCAGTCGGATACGAGACCCTGGCAGGGCGATCACCCGCTTCTTTCTGAGATGCGGGAGTACGATCTTGTCGTCATCAATACCAACCAAAGTCATGAGCCTCTGGGTTATCCAAACCACTTTCTGCAATATCAGTACCTCAACTATCTGAGCACTGGCGGGAATCTCCTCATTGCTGGCCAAGGATCTTTGAATTGGTGGCGGAGTATGCATCCATTTCGTATGGCCAATACTCCGGACAATGAACAGAGCTACCCCGAAACCTTCCCCCGCGTCTGGAACACCCCCGGTAAGGGCTTCTCATGTGACATGTGTCTTACCCGTTACTTCGCTGGATTCACGCCTGAGCTGACCGCCACACTGTCCGGGCGCCTTCTCCTTCCCTTCGGCACACAGCCTGACAGGCCCAACGCCCTCGTCCTACTCCAACCCCACCCCGAGGCCGATCCCGATTCCCCCTTCTCCCAGTACTCCGTAGACATCTCCACCGGCACCATGGCCGTCGGCGGAGCCGCCGGTAACCAATACACCTTCGCCTCCGGCGACGTCATGCGCGAGTACCGCCCCACCGCCCCCGATGACCCCGACACCCCCGTCGACGAGAGCATGCTTGCCGCCAACCTGGGCGACATCGACGACGCCGCCTGGACCCGCGTGCCCGGAGGCCGCGGGCGGCTCATCCCCGACTACGCCCGCCCTCTCTGGACCTACCCCGTCAACGGCCAACCCAAGGTCGTCGGCACCTACATCGCCGGCAAGCACCATCCCGAATCCCGCATCCCCTGGAACGCCATGTTCTGGGGCTTCGGGCTGGAAGGTGTCGGCAAGTCCAACGACGATACCGTCACCCCCGAGCAGCTTCTGGGCGATGCCTTCAACTTCCTGGCCCGCAACATCCGCCCGCAGGGCGTCCTCAGCAAGGACGCCACCGGCCGGCCCACCCTCAGCGTCTCCCTTGGCAACACCGCTGCGCCCTTGCGCTTCGTGAAGGCCGAGGTAGATTGGCTTGGGGGCTTCCCCCAGACCTACACCTTCGACCCGCCCCGCGAGGTCCAGGACATCAGCCTCGAGCCCGACCCTGCTGTGGACCCCGCAGACTTGGCCGCCCTCATTCCCGTCGTCCTCTACCCCATCCGCGGCAGCGCCGCACCCATTCACCTGCGCGTGAGGTGAGCCCCTCGTCCCACATCCCCGGCTCGGTCACCGCCGGCACTCCCGCATCCGTCGCCCCCCCCGTCGCCCCCCGTCACTCCCCCTCCTCCATCCCCCCACCCCCGTAGCTCTCCAACGCCATCTCCAGCGCCTCCGCCAGCAGCTCCCGCTCCTGCGGATCCTCCGCCGCGGCCAGCATGGCGGCGGCCACCGTGCGGATCTCGCCGCGGGGGCTCGGCCGAACGCCCGGGCTGATGTCGGGGGCCAGCAGCTCGGCATGGTCCAGGCTGAGGCCGTGGCGGTCCAGGTCGAAGTAGAAGTTGAGGTCTGTTCCCGCCTGCATCAGGTCCAGGAAGCGCAGGTGGTGGTAGGTCTCGCGGGCGAGCGGGCCCTCCAGGCGCAGCTGCAGCAACTGCTCAGGGTGCGACCAGCGGCGCAGCCGCTCGATCAGCCAGCCAGTTGGGTCCTCGCCCGGGATGTCCGTGGCCCGCACCGTCTCGCGGCGCATCGGCTGCGGCTGGATGCGATGCCGCTGCAGACGCAGCTTGCCCCGCCCTTCCAGGCGTAGCTCCAGGAAGCCGCAGGGCAGCTCCAGCTCGCCGAAGCCCATCCGCTCCGTCGGGCCCGGAAAGGCCACCCGCACACCGTCCACGTCCATGTCCTTCGCCGAATGGATATGCCCTACCAGCAGCTGGTGCACCTTGCCGGCCAGGGCGGCGATCGAGGCCTTGCGGATCGTGGGCTCCTCCGCGCCCGCGACCAGCGTGCCCTCGACCGCGTAATGCGTCACCAGCAGGACCAGGTCTGCATCCGGCGGGGCGATCGGCTCCACCAGGCGGGCCAACGGGTCCGGCGGCTCATGCGTCAACGGATCCATCCGCTCCAGCCGCGGGTCCGGCGGCAGGCCGCCAACCGCCAGCCTGAGCCCCCCCACCTCACCCGTCCACCATTCCACGCGGGTCGGGTCGGTGAAGACATGCGCCTGGCGCACCGCCATGAACAGCCGCTGCGGCGTGGCGCCACCCGCCCGGGTGCGCGGGATGTCGTGGTTGCCGCCGATGAGCAGACTCTGGATGCCCGCGTCGGCCAGACGCTGGAACTGGCCCGCGACCCAGATCATCTCCGTGGCCCGCGGGTTCGGTCCGTCGAAGAGGTCGCCACCGTGGATGTACAGGTCTGCCCCCACCGCCAGCGCATGGTCCACCGTCTGCTTGAAGCCTTCTCGCAGCCAGCGGCGGCGGCCCATCAGCTGCTCCGGCGTCATCCGCCCGTAATGACGGTTGAGGTGGCTGTCCGAGGCGAAGATCAGGGTGGGCATGGAGGCTCCGCGGCTCAAGGGACGAGGGGACGGACAGGCACCGGCAGGTCCAGGTCGCCGGCCCGCGCCAGATGTAGCGTGACCGTGAAGACGCCGCCGGCCGCCAGAGGCGCCTTCAGATCCAGCAGCATGACGTGCAGACCTCCCGGGGCGAAGGATACAGACCCGCCGGCCGGGACCTCGATCCCTTCAGGGATGGGTTCCATGCTCATCAGGTCACCGCGGCGCACCGTGCGGTGCATCTCGGCCCTATCCGCCCCCGCGAAGCTCAGGCCCTCCAGGCGATCAGGGCCGTCCGGCGCGCCGCGCAGTTCCAGGTAGACCACGCCCGTGCCTCCCTGCGGCGCCGGGCGGGACCAGGCCGAGCCGGCTTCCAGCCCAGTAGCCGACCTTACCGTAGCGCCGCTGACGGGCGTGGGCGAAGGCGTGGCAGCCGGGCGGCAGGCGGCGAGGACGAGGAGGAGGGCGAGGCCGGCGCACCATTGCCGCCCCGGTCGCCCGGGGAATGAATTCCCGGGCTCGTCCATCGGGATGTCCCTTCGGGACAGGTTCATCAGGTAGGTCATCATGTGCTTGATCTCGTTCTCCTTGCTGTTCGTAGCCTCACTCCTCCACCCGCGGCCGCCCCACCAACTCGTAGAGCAGCACCGCCAAGGCGGCGCTGACGTTGAGCGAGCGGTGCGGTGCGGCCATCGGGATCTGGCACACCGCGTCACAGGCAGCCAGACTCTGGCCGCTGAGGCCCGCCCCCTCGGCGCCCACCAGGATGCCCAGCCGCGCCGGGCGAGGCAGGTCCCAGACAGGCAGGGCCTCGGGCAGGGTCTCGGCGGCCAGGAGGGTGAGGCCCCATTCGCGGCGCAGGCGACCCAGGTCGGCCGACCAGTCCTGGCTGCGGGCGTAGGGCAGACTGAGGCTATGGCCCACGGAGGTGCGGATGGCCTTGCGATAGAGCGGATCGCAGCTGCTGGGGTCCAGGACGATGGCGTCGACACCGAAGGCGGCAGCGTTGCGGAAGAGCGAGCCCATGTTGTCCACGTCCCCGATGCCCTCCGCCAGGGCGATGCGCAACGTGGGCTGTTGCGCGAGCGGCCCCAGCACAGCGTCGAGGGTGAGCGCCGCCGGGTCGGGGCGGAAGGCGGCGGCCAGCACGCCGCGATGCACGCGCATCCCGGCGATCTCCTGGGCCAGCTCCTTGGGCACGACGTAGGCCGGCAGGCTGTCCGGCAAGCCGTCCAGCAGATCCCGCAGACGGGGCAGCCGGGCTTCCAGGACCAACAGGCTGTGCAGGCGGGCGGGTGTGCGGGCCAGCTGGCGCAGGACCATCTCGGATTCGGCCATGAACAGCCCGCCATGGCCGGCACGCAAGTCTTTGTCCATGACGTTGCGGAAGACCGCCACGCGCGGGTCCTGGGCGTCTTGGAGAGGGATGATCTGGGCGGCCATGGGCTTGATTATGGCGGCGGCGGCGCAGAAGCTGAAGGTAGGGCACGAGGCGCGGCGGTCTGTCGCCCGTAAGCCGATGCCGGCGGCGCTGCCTGTGCTATGATGGCCATCCAGATGGCCAACAAGGATGAGCCACATGTCCAACAGCTATTCGATCGCCGAGGCCAAAGATCAGCTGCCTAGGCTGGTTCACGAGGCCGAAGGCGGCTTGCCGGTCGAAATCACCCGCCGCGGCCGGCGGGTAGCCGTGCTCCTGTCGACCGACGCCTACGCACGGTTGGCGGAGATTGCCCCCAGCCTGTGGCAGGGCATCTGCGAGCTGCGCGCAGACTATCGCGTGGCGGAGATGGATGACGACGGTGCGCTCGACGCTGTGCGCGACCACGCTCCTGGCCGGGATGTCCGCTTGTGAGGGCGATGTTCCTGGTGGACACGAATATCCTGTCCCAGCCGGTCCGCCCCATCCCAGACCCTGAGGTCATTCGGCATCTGCAGCAGCATGACGGCCGAATCGCCACGGCCACCCTGGTCTGGCATGAGCTGCTATTCGGCTGCTACCGACTGCCACCATCCGCACGGCGCACGATGATCGAACGTTATCTCCACGATGTCGTCAGTCCGGCGGTCCCCCTGCTGGACTACGATGCGCGCGCCGCGCAATGGCATGCCGCCGAACGTGCTCGTCTGGCCGCCGCCGGCATCACGCCCCCCTTTGTGGATGGCCAGATCGCAGCCGTCGCAGCGGTCAACGGTCTCGTTCTGGCGACCTTGAACCATGCCGACTTCCAATGCTTCGAAGGGTTGAAGCTGGCCGATTGGGGTTGATGCCGCACCACCATGGAACGTGAGGGTTGCGGCGTCATGAACACACGGCTACTGCAATAAAGTCGCGCATGTGCGGCAAGCACACCCGCCAGAGCATGAAACTGCGGCTGGAGCGCGGCGCATTTTCATAGCAGGGAACCCAGCATCCCAGCCCGGCTGCTCTAAGCCGCCGCCCCCTTGCGCGTCCGGCGCACCGGCACCTTCCCCTCGGCCCCCGCCGCCTCCAGCAAGCTGATCTTCTGCCAGATCTTGCGCTGCAAGCCGCCCACCAGGCTCTCGATGTCGTTGACCGCCCCGAAGACCACCCCGTCGCTGAGGGCCTGGCCGTAGAGGGCGGCTAGCTTGGTCACCAGGGAGAGCAGTTCGGAGCAGTAGTCCAGGTAGCGGGAGAGCCGTGCGGCGTCCATGAGGCGCTGGGGCGAGGAAGCGGTGTCCGGCAGGGGCGACTGCAGCCGCTCGGGGTCCTTGGTCAGCTGGTGCATGTCGATGATGTGGGCCAGGCTGCGCAGCTCGTGCAGATGGATCAGGGCGCGGCGGCGCTTGAGGCGGCCTTCCAGAGAGAAGAAGAAGGCGCCGACCAGTCCCAGGAGAATGAACTCGTTGACCAACGATTCGGTGGCCTGCAGCACCTCGGAGATACGGTCGAAGCCGTCCAGGCCCAGCAGCGCGCGCAGACCGTAGGCCACCAGGGCCAACAGCGCCCCCACCGACACGGCGGCGGTCAGGCGCAGGGGCCGGTTGGGCCGGCCCAGCCGCTCAGCCCGCTCCCGGGTGACCGCGGCGGTCTCCAGAACGCTCAGGCCTACCCGGCTGAGACCGGAACCTGGGAAGCGCTCGCCGATGCGCGCCACCAGGCGCTCGGCGGTCTCGACGATGCAGGCGGCGTCCAGGGCATGGTAGCTGCGGCGTTCGGGGGGCATGGTGATCTTGCTTTGACGCGGACTGACCGCGCGCAGGTCAGCCGGGGAGGTCCAGTGGGATGTCGAACGGCGGCCGGTCGATCGGTGGCCGCTCGATGGGTGGCCGCTCGATCGGTGGGCGGTCCACCTCCACAGACTTGATCGCATCGAGCAACGCGAACCGGGTGGTGATCAGCTCGTGCATGCCGGCCACGTCGGCTCGGGCCTCGGCCGGTCGGGGGTCGGACGCCACCGCCTCCATGGTGACCCGGGCGAGTGCGGGATCCGGGTCCCAGAGGGGGTTGCCAGGGCGGCCGAGCTGGGCGAGCAACTGCTCGACCCCGGCACGGAGGTCCGGGGGGCCCTCTCGGCGGGCGTTGACGTACGCCCTGAAGCACGCACCGTTCGCCTCCTCCAACCCGGCCACTTCGGCCCGCCAGCCAGTCACCTCCAGCGCCAGAGCGCTCGAGACGCCCAGGTCGTCCTCCTCGCGCTCGCGGCAGGAGACCGACACGGGCAGCGCGTAGTTGCCGTCTTCGGAGCGGTTGATCAGGTGTAGCGTGTCGCCGCCGACCGAAGCGCGCACGACGATGGCGCGCAGCTCGCGTTCGCCCCAGCTCGTCAGTTTCTCAGGGCCCGATTCCTCTTCGGCCGGCCGTCCAATGACGTAGGTGTTGACCGCGGGCAGCGTGACGTCGCGGGTCTCGCCGTCGGCCAGCGTCGTTCCGCCCACCGACCAGGCCAGCAGGGGCTGCGAGAAGCCGACGGGCCGAGCCCTCAACGTGTGCTCCGAGGTCTCCTCCACGATGGTGTAGGTAAGCTGGGCCGTGCCGCAGTCGGGCAGGATCTCGAAGGACTCGACACCCGACCGGCTCGTGGCGCCGCTCGTGCGCACGGGCGGCTCCCCTTGCACGCTCACCCGTCGCCGGGCCCGCTCGAGGGCGCTCATGCGCCGCGACGTCGGCACCTTGGGTTGGGCGACCCCGTAGACCATCCGGACGAAGCAGAAGACCTGGCGCGGTGCGCCGTCGTCGTCCGTCACGTCGATGTTGTGCACCACGTGGATCGGCTCGGCGGCCGTGGCGTCGTTGAAGGCCAACGTGACACCATCGCTCATCTCGGAGTTGGGGTCGTAGATCCGCAGCTTGATGTCGTGGCCGGACACGTCGTAGGCGTAGGCGAGCACCTGGTGGCACTCGCCCAGGTGGGCGGGGTTGGTCGACTTCACCGTCTGGATGAACATCGGCGAGGGCACACCGGTGTCGATGTCGCGCTTGATGAGCGGCCATTCCTGGTGGGCCATCACGGCTGCCCGGCCACTGGCCAGCCCGAGCCGGCTGAGCACCTCCTCGTCGCTGTCCGGATAGGCCTCCGACATCAGGCTGAGCATCAGCGTCACGGTCGCCGGGTCGAAGGAGTCGAACAGTCGGTCCACGAGGTAGAGGAACAGCGGGTCCTGCTCGCCCGGGGGGGCATCGGTCCGCGGCGGGATCACCTGGCCGGTCCAGAAGTAGTCGAGCGCCGCGAACACCATCCCCCCGCACAGGCCCATCCCGGCGTCGCCGTACTTCTGGGCGAAGGGTGTGTTCCTCAGGAACGGGAGGGCATACGGCGTCTCCGGCCAGCTGTTTCCGAACTTGAACCCGTCACGACTCGGCAGGAAATCGGTGGCGACCTCGCCGCGGGGCTGCAGGGTGAAGGTCACCTTCGCGTGGGTGGACCCCGAGGCCCACCACGACGCGTAGTGACCGCCGTCGGTGTGGCTGTGAAAGCCGTTGGAGCCGAGGTAGGGGTTCTCGGCGTGCAGATACACCGTGGCGGTCGGGTCGTCCCCGATCCGGTAGGTGACCCGCCCCTCGCAGCCCTCAAGGAGACCCGTGGAGATCAGCCGCATCGTCGGGGTGCCTCCCGGCTCGATCCGCGCGGGCGGCGGCCAGGACCACCGCCCGTGCGGCTGCGGTGCGTCGACCAGGGTGAGCGGCAGCTCGGTCCGGTTCTCCAGGATCATGTTGACGCTCGTCATCGTGACATCCCTTTCGTGGTGGACCGGTCGGCTTCGTACATCACTGGGTCCACCTGAAGGCGGCGGCCAGGGCATGGTAGCTCCAACGTTCGGGGTGCATGGCGGGGGATTGTAGCCCATGGCGGCCGTGCTATGCTTCCGGCTCCCGCCGACCGCTGTGCGCGCCAGGGCGTCTCCTAGCTGCCGGCCGTCCGCCCTGTGGAGCCAACCGCCCCATGCGTGCTCGCTACCCTTTCAGCGCCATCGTCGGCCAGTCCCTGCTCAAGAGGGCCCTCCTGCTCTGCGCCGTGCGGCCCGACATCGGCGGCGTCCTCGTGCGCGGCGAGCGGGGCACGGCCAAGAGCACGGCCGCCCGCGCTCTGGCGGCCTTGTTGCCGCCCCTGCCCGCTGTCGCCGACTGCTCCTTCGGCTGCGATCCCGCCCTTCCGCCAGCCCAGCTCTGCGACGCTTGCCGACAGCGGCTGGCCGACGGGGAAACCTTGACCGCCGCGCCGCGGCCCACGCCCTTCGTGGACCTGCCGGTGGGGGCCACCGAGGACCGCGTGGTGGGCACCCTCGACATCGCCCACATCCTGGAGCGCGGCGAGCGGCGCTTCGAGCCCGGCCTGCTGGCGGCGGCCAACCGCGGCATCCTGTACGTGGACGAGGTCAACCTGCTGGACGACCACGTGGTGGATGTGCTGCTGGACGCCGCGGCCATGGGCGTCAACACCGTGGAGCGCGAGGGCATCTCCTTCAGCCATCCGGCGCGCTTCATCCTCATCGGCACGATGAACCCCGAGGAGGGCGAGCTGCGCCCGCAGCTGACCGATCGCTTCGGGCTGGCCGTGGACGTGACGGCGGTGCGAGACCTGGATGAACGCGCCCTCATCCTGGAGCGCCGCCTGGCCTTCGACCGCGACCCGGAGGCCTTCGCCGCCGCCTGGGCAGCGGTCGAGGCCGAGCTGGGCCAGGCCGTGCTGACGGCGCGGAGCCGGCTTGACGACGTGGCGGTGACCGCGCGCGATCTGCGGATGACGGCCGAAGCGGCCCTGACCGCGGGCGTCGACGGGCATCGCGGCGAGCTGGCGCTGCTCAAGGCCGCCCAGGCCAACGCCGCCCTGGAGGGCCGCCGGCAGCTCAGCCCCGCAGACCTGGCCCTGGGCGCCCGCCTCGCCCTGGCCCACCGCCTGCGCCGCGGCCCCTTCGATGATGGACCATCCGACGCGGCGGCGATGGACGCCGTGGTCGAGCGCCTGGGCAAGAGCCAGCCCTGGAACGACAGCGAGGCCAGCGGCGAGCGCCCCTCCAGCGGGCCGGCCAGCGACCAACCCGCCACCGGCCACCAACAGACCCCCGCCCGCAGCCCCAGCCCCAGCGGTCGGCCGCCGGAGCCTTCCGACCAGCAGCAGAGCCAGGGAGGCCGCACGGCGCCCGAGGCCTCCGCGGGCTCTGAACGGCCCGTGGACGGGGTGGACCCCTATGCGGTCCGCCCCCTGGCGGCTCAGGTGGAGCAACTGACCCGCCGCGCCAGCGGCCGCCGCAGCCGCAGCGAGGCGGACACGCGGCGTGGCCGCTATGTGCGCGCTGAGCCGGCCGAGGGCCTCTGCACGGACGTCGCCTTCGACGCCACGATGCGCGCGGCGGCCATCCGCCAGGCGCCCCTGGCGGCGCCGGCGACCCTGGAGCTGAAGGCCGTCGACCTGCAGCGCAAGGTGCGCGAGCGCAAGACGGGGCACCTCATCCTCTTCCTGGTAGACGCCAGCTGGAGCATGGCCGCCGCGGACCGCATCACGGCGGCCAAGGGCGCCGTCCTCTCCCTGCTGGTCGATGCCTACCAGCGCCGCGACCAGGTGGCCCTGGCGGTCTTCCGCCGCGAGGGCACGCGGGTGGTCCTGCCCTTCACGGGCTCGGTGGCCCTGGCCCGCCGGCGCCTCAAGGACCTGGCGGTGGGCGGCAAGACACCGCTCTCCCACGCCCTGCTCACCGCCGACACCCTCTTCCGCCGCGCCCTGGCCCGCGACCCCAAGGCCCTGCCGCTACTGGTCCTGCTGACCGACGGCGCGGGCAACGTCTCCCTCAGCGGCCGCGATCCGGAGGAGGAGATGCGCCTCCTCAGCGCCCGCCTCAGGCGCCGCGGCGTGCGCTCCCTGGTCATCGACCTGCAAGGCGGCGCCCCCGGTTTCGCGCCCCCCGGCCCCAACCCCGCCGCGACCCTGGCCGCCGCCCTCGGCGGCGAACTCTGCCCGCTCAAGGCCTTGAAGGCGGACGGGGTGGCGGGGCAGGTGCGGGGGCGGCTGTTGGGCTGATGCGCGTAGCAGTCGACAGTAGCGCTTGCCGAACGCCCCAGGCCGGCGTCGGCCGGCGGCTTCGCCTTATCACTGCGAGCGGCACATCGGGCAGACCGTAGGCGTACCCGCGCCGGGGATCGGGGTCGGTGTGCATCCGGGACATGGCCTACATCGCAGACGGGGTTCGGGGCAGGAGGGCGGCACAGGGAATGGTGGCGTCGACAATGTCGGCGGGGTGATGGTCGGTTGTTGGTACAAGGATTGGCTCAAGCGCGGCATATACGCCGCCCGCGGCGTCACCGTGATCGTCGGCGTCTTGCCCGACGGCGGCATCCTCGTGTCCGTCGCCACCACCGCCGGCGTCGAGGTCCACGTTTCCGTCCGCACCGGCGATGGCACCGCGCTCCCGTCGCCCGTGACGATCAGCCGGCCCTCCATGCCTCGCGCCCGGTGGGTGCCTACCGAGCAGTAGAACACGTACTCGCCGACCTGAGCCGGAGCCGTGAAGCCCAGCACATCGGTCTCCCCACCGACGATCCGCGTGGACGCCGCCTTCCGCCCGTCCGCCAACTCGAACACGATGTCATGCGGGATCATGGCGCTGCCGACATGCTGCAGGGTCAGCGACACCGCGGAAGCGCTGGCTACCGTGATGTCCTTCGGGTCGTAGAACCACTCCCCCGCCTGGACCGTGACCAGCACCGGACCCTGGCCGGTAGATACCGTGACCGACCGCAGCAGCAGGGCGACCGCGACGGCAGCCACGAAGGCGAGGGAGCTGATCAAGAACTTCGGGCGATGCATGGCATCCTCCTTCAGCGACAGGGCGCGGCGAAGCCTGAAGGATGCCCCCCTACAGCCACTTCGTCAACCGTTGCCGCCTACGACAGCGTGTCAGGCAGCCATCACCCGATCAACGCCGCCCAAGGCCCCGCCCAGCCGCGCCCCCAGCCAGGTGCCGGCCAGCACGGCCAGCGGTCCCGCCAGCCACATCCAGGCAGGATGGGGGATGGAGCGGAGGTTCATCACCGTGCCCAGCATGACCACGGCGCCGATGATGGCCGCACTTCGCAGCCCCTGTGTCGCCGGCGCCAGGCGGGCGGCGATCCAGGCGCCACCGGCCGCACCCACGCCCCAGGCCAGCACCGGGAAGAGCAGGGCACCCAAAGGCGCGGTGGCAATGTAGTCGGCGACGGCTTTCATCAAGGCAGCCTGCGCCGCGGGGTCGGTCATGGTGGTCGCATCAGGCGTCAGCGCGGCCGGCGGCGGAAAGACGCTGTGCCCGAGACGCTCGACGAGAAGGATCAGGCCCATCGAGACGATCAGACCGGCAACGAGAGCGATGACGCGCTTGACGAAGGGGCTTTGCACGAGCGATCTCCTGCTGCGTGGGGCGACCGAATTGCCGCAGGGCCAGCATATCCGAACGCCCGTTCGGCGTCAAGAGTCAACCGCCAAGAGCCAACACAGCCGCCCGTCCGTCACCCACGCCCCGCCCCCGCCACCCATCCCCGCAGCGCGTCCTCATCCACCACCCGCACACCCAGCGCCTGCGCCTTCGCCAACTTCGAGCCCGCCGCCTCGCCCGCCAGCAGGCAGCTCGTCTTCTTGCTCACCGAATCCGTCACCTTGCCGCCCGCCGCCTCGATGAAGGCCTTCGCCTCCTCGCGGCTCATCGTCGGCAAGGTACCCGTGATGACAAAGGTCAGCCCTGCCAGCGGCCCCGCCGGCGCGCCCCCTGCCGCAGCACCGGTCCCCGCTCCCACCCCGCCCGCACCGTCCGCCCCCGAGGCTCCGCCCTCATCCGGCGCCACCCAGTCCGGATCCCCCAGCTGTAGCCCCACCGCCCGCAGCCGCTCCACCAGCTCCGCGTTATGCGGCAGGCTGAACCAGGCCGTGAGCGAGGCCGCGATCTCGGGGCCTACCCCTTCCACCGTCTGCAAGCTGTCCGCGTCCGCGGCCGCCAGGGCGTCCAGGCTGCCGAAGCGCCGCGCCAGGGCCTGCGCCACCGAGTCGCCCGCATGGCGGATGCCCAGGGCCACCAGCAGGCGGCGCAGCGAGCGGACCTTCGCCGCGGCGATGCCCGCCAGCAGGTTCTCCGTGCGCTTCTCCGCGAAGCCCTCGCGGCCGGCGAAGTCGGCGGCCGTCAAGTGGAAGAGGTCCGCCACGTCGTGCACCAGACCCGCCTCCACCAGCTGCGCCGCCAGCTTCTTGCCCAGGCCGTCGATGTCCATCGCCCCACGGCTGACAAAATGCTCCACCCGCCGCACCAGCTGCCGCGGGCAGGCCGCGTTGACGCAGAAGGTGTCCGCCGCCCCCTCTTCGCGCAGCACCGTCTCCCCGCAGGCCGGGCAGACCGCGGGCATCTCCCAGGGCGCCGCGTCCGGCGGGCGCAGCTCCGGCAGCACGCGGATCACCTGCGGGATCACCTCCCCGGCGCGTTTGATCAGCACCGTGTCCCCCACCCTTATGTCGCGCTCCCGCACATAGTCCTCGTTGTGCAAGGTGGCCTGGCTCACCGTCACCCCGCCGATGAACACCGGCTCCAAGGTGGCATGCGGCACCAGGCGTCCCGTGCGCCCCACCGTCACCGCGATGGCCAACAGCCGCGTCGTCGCCTCGCTCTCCGCCGTCTTGTAGGCGATGGCCCAGCGCGGATGGTGGCTGACCGCGCCCAGCGCCGTCTGCCAGTGCAGGCCGTCCACCTTGAAGACCATGCCGTCCGCCAGATATTTCAGCTGCCCCCGCCGCGCCAGCCAGTCCCGAGCGTAGGCGATGGCCGGTTCAAGGGATTCGAAGCGCCGTGCGTCCGGGCTCACCGGCAGGCCCAGGGCGCGCAGGGCATCCAGCATCGCCCAATGCGTGGCCACCCCCAGGGCCTCCGGATCCGGCACCCCGTAGGCCCAGAAGCGCAAAGGGCGCGCCGCCGTCGCCGCCGGGTCCAGCTGCCGCAGGCTACCGGCGGCAGTGTTGCGGGCGTTGATGTAGGCCGGCAAGCCCGCCGCCAGCTGCCGTTCGTTGAGCGCGGCGAAGGCGTCCAAGGGAAAGTACACCTCCCCGCGCAGCTCCAGGAGAGGGGGGATGCGGATGGCCGCCTGCCGCCCGGACATTCCTCCCGACCCGTCCGCCATGGCCCCGCCACCCCCGTCCGGCGCCCCCAGGCGCAGCGGGATGCTGCCGATCGTCCGCACGTTGGCCGTGATGTCCTCGCCCTCCGTGCCGTCGCCGCGGGTGGCGCCGCGCGTCAGCAGCCCGTCCTCGTAGCGCAGGGCCACCGCCAGGCCGTCGATCTTCGGCTCCACCACGAAGCCCAGCTCGGCCTCCGTCGTGCCCTCCGGCAGGCGCCGCAGCATGCGCTCCAGCCAGGCCCGGATGTCCTCCTCGGCGAAGGCGTTGTCGAGGCTCAGCATCGGCACCGCATGGCGCACCTTGGCAAAGCCCTCTGCCGCCACGCCCCCCACCCGCTGTGTGGGCGAGTCCGGCGTGACCAGCTCTGGATGCTCCTCCTCCAGGCGGCGCAGGGCCTCCAGCAGGGCGTCGTACTCCGCATCGGTGACGACCGGCGCGTCCAGCACATGGTAGGCCTGGCTGTGCCGCGCCAGCTCGCGGCGCAGGGATGCGGCGCGCTCGGCGGGGAGGGTGGGGGGCACGGGTGGCTCCTGAAATCAGCACGGCGTCGCGAAGGAAGCGATGTCGGCGGGCTTCCATGAGTCCGATTCAACGTGTCGAAAGCCGACCGTCACCTCAGGCAGCTGCCAGTGCCAGACGTTGGTTCACTACACGCCAGAAGGTGCTGACGGCTGGCCGACGCGCATCGAAGAAGTCCTCGAAGAATCCGGTCCCGTTCAGCGACTGCGGGTACGCGTACCGCTCTCCCTCGTCTCCAAAGGCGATCACCCAGTCGCGCGGCTCGCGGGCGTCAAGGACATCGAACAACGTCGCCGGATAGAGGTAGGGCTGCCCTTGGTCGTTCAGCAGACGGAAGTCGTCTGCCTCGATGCCGATCACCACATAGGGCTGACCTGCCGTCAGATCCGGGTAGTCCGGCTGTTCCGAGTGGGGGGTCACGACCATTTCAGTCCACCTGCTTTCGCTTGATCTCTACCTGGCCGATGCCTGTATGCTCGTACCAATGGTACCTTCACCCCCCCGTGAACTTCGTCTTGAACCCCAGCCCCTGCAGGAAGGCCGCCGCCTTGTCGCGGTGGTCGCCCTGGATGAGGATCTGGCCCTCCTTGGCCGAGCCGCCACTGCCGCAGGCTTCGCGCAGGCGGCGGGCCAGGTCCTTGAAATCCGCTTCCGACACCCGCAGGTCGTAGACCACGGTGGCCGTCTTGCCGCCGCGGCCCTTGACCTCGCGGCGGATGGACACCGTCTGCTTGTCCGGCGGCAGGGGCGGGCCGGCCAGCCAGGGCGGCTTGGGCGGAGCCTTGGCGGCCTCCGCCCGTTGGCGGGCGGTGGCGTCCGTGGAGTAGACCAGGCGGCCGGGTCGTTCTGGCATGGGCGCAAGGATAGGATGGAGGCAGGTGCACCGTCAAGGGCCTGCGCTACAATTGCACCGCGAGTCCCGTATGCCTCAGCCTCGCCCCGCCCCGCCCTCCTCTCAGGCGCCCGGACCTTCCACGGCCGGGACGCGCAGTCGCGAGAGGGGCGGTGATGCGTCCCAGCCGGACCCAACAGCAACCGGACCCCCCAACAAGGAGCGCAGCCATGAGCACGCTACCGCAAGACGCCGCCGCCCCCGCCGCCACCGAGCGGCGCAAGGTCACCGTGCGCACCATCCAGGCGCGGCGGGACAAGGGTGAGCCGATAACAATGCTCACCGCCTACGACTTCCCCTCCGCCCGCCTGGTGGACGAGGCCGGTGTGGAGATGATCCTCGTGGGCGATTCCCTGGCCATGGTGGTGCTGGGCCACGAGAACACCCTGTCCGTGACCCTCGACGAGATGCTGCACCATGCCCGCGCCGTGCGCCGCGGCGCCCGCTTCGCCCTCCTCGTCGGCGATCTCCCCTTCATGACCTACCAGGTGAACGAGGAGCAGGCCCTGCGTAGCGCCGGGCGCTACGTGCAGGAAGCGGGCATGGACGCCGTCAAGATCGAGGGCGGGCGCAGCATGGCCGCTACCGCGCGGCGCATCGTGACCGCCGGGATCCCCGTGCAGGGCCACATCGGCCTGACGCCCCAGAGCGTCAACACCCTCGGCGGCTGGCGGGTGCAAGGCAAGACCGCCCGCGCCGCCATGGACCTCATCGACGACGCTGTGGCCCTGGAGGACGCGGGCGTCTTCTCCATCGTCCTGGAGAGCGTACCCGAGCCGGTGGCCCAGGCCATCACCGACCGCGTGCGCGTGCCCACCATCGGCATCGGCGCCGGCCTCGGCGCCAGCGGCCAGGTGCTCGTCTACCACGACATGCTGGGGCTGCACGCGGGTCTGTCGCCCCGCTTCGTCCGCCATTACGCCGAGCTGGGCCGGGCGACGGGCGAGGCCATCGTGGCCTACGCCGCCGACGTGAAGGCCCGCCGCTTCCCGGCCCCCGAGCATACCTATCCCATGCCCGAGGAGGAGCTGGCGGCCTTCCGGGAACTGCTCGCCGAGCGCGAGCGCGAACGCGAACAACGCCGTCCCGCGCCTGAGGGCGGGCGGCGGCTGATCGCGTAGGGCGGCGGGCAGTCGCGCATGACCATGACCTCCATACCTCTCCGCGTCCTCATCCTAGGCACCGGCGCCCTGGCCAAGCTCATCGGCTTCCGCCTGGCCACGGCTCGCGAGGGTGACGCGCCCCTCGCCGCGGTCACCCTCGCGGGGGACTGGACGGTGGCCTTGGAGGCCATCGCCGCCGGCGGCATCGTCCTGGAGGAGTCCGACGGGCGCGTCGGCCAGGCCACGGTGGACGCCCTGACGCGCGAAGCTCTGACCGCGGCCCTGGGCCTTGTGGACCACCCGGCATCCACAGACCCGCAGGGTCCGGACGATCCTGGCCGTGCGGGGGTTCCGAGCGACCCGCGCGATCTGAGCGACCCGGACGGCCTGAAGGACGCTTTCGACCTGGTGCTGGTGCTGGTCAAGAGCCGGCAGACCGCGGCCGTCGCCCCCCTGGCCGCGGCGGCCGCGGGCGCCGGCGGACGCATCCTCAGCCTGCAGAACGGCCTGGGCAACCGCGAGCTGCTGCAGGCGGCGGCCGGCGACCCCGACCGCGTCCTCTCCGGCATGACCTCCGTCGGCGCCACAGGGCTGGGTCCGAACAAGGTGCGGGCCGGAGGCTTAGGGGTCACCCGACTGGGGCCCAGCCGTGGCCCGGGGCCGAGCGCCGAGGCCATCGCCCGCCTCTTCTCCGCTGCCGGACTGCCCTGCGCCGTCAGCCCCGACCTGGACGCCCTCATCTGGCGCAAGCTGGCCGTCAGCTGCGCCATCAACCCCCTCACCGCCCTGACCGGCCTGCCCAACGGGGCCCTCCTGGCCGACGCGCGCCTGCGGTCCATCGCCAATGCCGCCGCCCGTGAGGCCGTCGCCGTCGCCACCGCCCTGGGCATCCAGCTGGGCGCCGACGGCGCCGACCTGGTGGCCGAGGTGGCCGAGCGCACCGCGACCAACCGCTCCTCCATGCTGCAGGACCTGGACCGCGGCGCGCCCACCGAGATCGACGCCATCTGCGGCGCCGTGGTCGCGCGAGCCACCGCCCTGGGCCTGGCCGCGCCGGTCAACGCCTGGCTGCTGCGGGCGGTGCACCGCCTGGAATCTGGTAGGGAGCGGGCGACGGTGGATTGGTCGGAAGCGGAGGAGTCAATCCGATGAACAGCGTCCAGACCCCCGCCGAGCTCCGCGCCTGGCGCGCCGCCCATCCGGCAGCTCTGGGCCTGGTGCCTACCATGGGCTTCCTGCACGAGGGCCATCTGTCACTGGTTCGCCGGGCCAAGGCGGAGAACGCCCTGGTCGCGGCCAGCATCTTCGCCAACCCGGCGCAGTTCAACAATCCCGCCGACCTGGCGGCCTACCCCCGCGACATCCCGCGGGACCTGGCGCTGCTGGCGGGCGCCGGCTGCGACCTCGTCTTCCTGCCGGAGCCGGCGGATATGTACCCGCCCGGCTTCGACACCTGGGTGATCCCGGGGGCCATCGCCGCCCCCCTGGAGGGCGAACACCGCCCAGGGCATTTCAGGGGCGTGGCCACCGTGGTCCTCAAGCTCTTCAACCTCTTCGACGCCCAGCGGGCCTACTTCGGGCAGAAGGACGCCCAGCAGCTGGCGGTCATCCGCAGCATGGCCCGTGACCTGGATCTGCCCACGGCGGTGATCGGCTGCCCCACCTTGCGCGAAGCGGACGGCCTGGCCATGTCCAGCCGCAACAGTCGCCTGAGCGCGGTGGAACGCAGCGCGGCCGCCGTGCTCTACCGCGCGCTCAGCGCGGCCCGGAGGGCCTGGCTCGCGGGCGAGGCGGACGCGGAGGCCCTGCGCGCCACCATGCGCGCCACCTTGGCTGAGGAGCCGCTGGCACGCACGGAGTACGTGAGCGTGGCCCATCCGGACAGCCTGCTGGAGCTGGAGCGGGCGATGCCTGGCGCTGTCCTGTCCATGGCCGTCAACATCGGTCGCACACGCCTCATCGACAACATCGTCCTGGAGGCGGCGGGTGTGATTCCGCCGCCCGGGGGCATCCAATCCACCGCGCCCGGACAACCGAACCCGGACAACCGGGCCCTCTCATAGCGGGCCATCGTGCTTGAGGAGCGACCTTCCATGCTGCGCACCCTGCTCACCGCCAAGATCCACCGCGCCCGCGTCACGGGCGCCGATGTGCATTACATCGGGTCCATCAGCATCGCCCAGGACCTTCTGGACGCCGCCGGCATCCTGCCGCACGAGCGGGTCCAGGTGGTGGACATCGACAACGGCGCCCGCTTGGAGACCTACGCCATTCCCGCGCCGGCCGGCAGCGGCACCATCCAGCTGAATGGCGCGGCGGCCCGTCTGGTGGCCGCGAACGACCTGGTGATCATCATGGCCTACGGCCAGTTCGAGGACGCCGAGGCCCGCCGCTGGCAGCCGACGGTGGTCATGGTGGACCATGACAACCGCGTCACGGAGGTGCGCCAAGGGGTGGAAGGCGGGGTGTGGGCGGATGGCTGAGGCCATCCTGTCCCTAGGCTTCCAACCGCCCACCGCTTTGGGTTATACTTTGATCATCGCATCTGGCTCGTCCAAGACGGGCCGGGAAGCGACCTCATCCTTCCAACCACTCCGATCGCTTCCTCAGGAGTCATCGCCATGACCTACACGATCACCGAACTCTGCACCCGCGAGGGCGACTGCGTCGAGGTCTGCCCCGTCGACTGCATCGTGCCTTCCCCCAAGGGCAACACCGAGTTCCCCCTCTTCTACATCGACCCGGACGTGTGCATCGACTGCGGCGCCTGCGTGCCGGTCTGCCCCCCGGAGGCCATCTTCCCCGAGTTCGAGGTGCCGGCCGACCAGCAGCACATGACCCAGGTCAACGCCGACTACTTCACCAAGGGCGCCGGTTACTGGGACTTCGACTTCGAAAAAGAGCGCGGCATGCCGGCCTGAGCGGGGCGGCGGCGGAAGGGCGCGTTCCGACGCGTCCCGCCGCGCGCGACCGCAGGGCGGAGGCGGCGCGGAGATCCAACAACCACGACACCATGCAGGCGGGTCGCCCCAGGGCGGCCCGCCTGCTGCGTTTCGCGCTGCTGGCGTCGGTATTCGCGCCCAGCTGTACTGGTATCGCACCACGAAGAACTTTGAGGGCGGCGCGAGCCTCAACCACAACCTGATCAGCGGGAATTTGTTTGCCGCGGTTCATGAGCAGGTGCGCGCTGCGCCTCCCAGCGCGCGGTGGAGCCCTCGATATCGGTGAAGAGGAAGGTCAGGGTGCCGCTGGGGGGATGGGGCATGGGAGGGGCCTCGCGGGAGGTCGGGAAGCCAGGAAACCGAAGGCTTAGCGATAGCCCATGGTGCAGTCTTACCGGCGATTGTACATCGCAAGGCAGCCTCGGGCCGGCGCTGCCCTTCGCACGGTATGGTGCCCCCGACGGACGATCGGTCTCAATGTGCGGGCGGAGGGATGGCGCGTTCACGTCCCTATCCCTCCAGCGCCTCCATCACCAGCGCCGCTGACGAGTCGATTGCACACCGCAGTGCACAGCAAGTTGCGGACAGGCCATGCCTCGTTCCAGTACTTATCCGCGGGATTGGGAGGTCCAAGTTGCTTGGTCCCTAGCGACATCCTGCGCTATCGTCTCCGCATCTCGACCCGTGTCGACCACGACGATGTGCCCACCCTCTCAAAGGCAGCACCATGGCGCTCCTGATCGAAACCCAGCCGATTCCCCTGTCGACGGACACCGATGGCGTGCTCCGTGTCAGCGGAACACGGGTGACACTTGACTCGGTCGTCCATGCTTTCAACCAGGGGGCGACCGCCGAAGAGATCGCTCAGCAGTACACATCGCTTCGCTTGGAGGATGTCTACGCGATCATCGCCTATTACCTGCACGCACATTCTGAGGTCGATGCCTATCTCCAGCAGCGTGAGGAACGGGCCAAGGTCGTGCGCCACCAAAACGAGCAACGTTTCAATCCTGCCGGCATTCGCGAGCGCTTGCTGGCGCGACGGGGGTAGTCACCTCCGATGATCCGTCTGGCTGCTGACGAGGACCTCAACGGGGCAATCGTACGTGGTGTGCTTCGCCGGAACTCTGCGATCGACCTCGTCCGGGTGCAGGATGCAGGGCTCAGCGGCGTCAGCGATGCTTCAGTGCTTGCCTGGGCTGCCGCCGAGAATCGCGTCCTCCTGACGCATGATGTCGCCACCATGACCGCCCACGCCTATGCCCGTATCGATGCAGGACTTCCCATGCCGGGACTGTTCGAGATCAGCCAACGGGTACCGCTTGGCGTCGCGATCTCGGATGTCCTGTTGGTGGCGGAATGCAGTCGCGACGGAGAGTGGACGGGTCAGGTGCGGTACCTGCCTTTGTAGCCGCGGTCGATAGGTAGTCGCGGACCACCTGCTGGGCGGCCAGCGACAGGAGCACCTGGCCGCCGTGGCCGGCGGACATCAGGCGGGCGGTGCGGTTGAGCGAGGGGCCGAAGTAGTCGCCGCCGCGCTCCTCAGCCTTGCCGTGGTGGATGCCCATGCGCACGCGCAGGTCCGCGAACTCCGGCCCGAAGGCCGACCAGGCCTCCGCCGCCAGCGCCCGCTGGGCGTCCATCGCCGCGCCGAGCGCTTCTTCGGCATCCGCGAAGACCGCGCAGAAGGCGTCGCCCACCGTCTTGAACACCGTGCCCCCACGCCCCTCGATGGCCGCCCGCAGCAGTGCGTCATGGCGCACGAGCGCGGCGGCCATCGCCTCGCGCTGCGTTTCCCATCGTGCGGTGGAGCCCTTGATGTCGGTGAAGAGAAAGGTGAGGGTGCCCGTGGGGGGATGCGACATGCGGGTCATCCTTCAGACTCAGGCAGCTGCGCCGGATCGGCCGCGCAAGCAGCATGGTACCACTGCACCCACGCTCAGAAGCGCATCGACGTGTCCCAAGCCTAGTGAAAGACTGCCCGCATCGGTCGCTCCCAGGCCTCGCGGAGCTCGTCCAGCCCCACCGTGAACAGCGGCGCCCCCTCCCCGTCGCGCACCCTCAGCTCCGGTTCGGCGAGCGTCCGGCCGATCACCAGGTGCGGCAAGTCGCCGAAGAGAGCCGCCGCATCCGCGCCGTCCGCCAGCTCCGCCAGGAAGACGCCCGCGCTCTCGTTGAAGAGGGTTGCGTCCCGGCGGATCGCTCGGCGGGCACCGACTGCGCCCGCCTCCCCGTACAACTCTGCCCCGACCGCCGGTCCCCCCTCCCAGCCTCCCCCCGCTGGGGGGAGGAGCCGATCTCCTCCCAGCTCCAGCTCCGCTCCCAGCCCCGCCCCGATGCCCATCTCCGCCGCCGCCGCCAGCAGCCCGCCCTCGCTCAGGTCGTGGCAGGCGACGATGCCGCCGCCGACGATGGCCGCATGAACCGCGTCCAGCACCCGCGGCAACAGCGCCAGGTCCACCCGCGGCGGTAGCCGGCCCGCCAGGCCCTGCGTGTCCAGCCAGGTCGAGCCGCCAAGGCCGTAGCCCGAGGCCGGATCCAGATCCCGTGCGCCTACCAGCACCAAGGTCGCGCCCGCCCGCGTGAACTCCCCGCCCACCGTCCGGGCCACGTCCGGGATGCGCCCGAAGACCGAGACGCAGAGCACCGGGGGGATCTTGAGCACCGTGCCGTCCGGGAAGCGGTAGGTGCTGGACAGCGAGTCCTTGCCGCTGATAAAGGGCCGCTCCAGGGCGTCCGACAGGTCCACGCAGGCGTCCACCGCGCGGTCCAGGTCCGCCAGCGAGGCCGCGTCGGGCACCGGCCAGATGAAGTTGTCGATCAGGCCCACCTCGCGCGGGTTGCCACCCACCGCCACCAGGTTGGCCATCGCCTCCGCGCCGGCCCAGAGGCCACCCCAATACGGGTCCAGGGCGCAGAGCACCGGGTTCAGGCCATGGGCGATGACCAGGCCATAGGGCTTGCCGAGCAGCGGGGTGAGGATCGCCGCGTCGCCCGGTGTGCGCGCCAGCGGGCCGCCGAAGGGACCCATGGCCGCCATTCCCTGCACGGTGTGGTCGTACTGGCGGCAGATCGGCTCTTTGGAGGCCACGTTGGGATGGCCCATCACCGCCAGGGCGGCCGCCCGCCAGGCCGCCTCGTCGGCCGGCTCCGTCGGCAGGCGATCGTCGGCCACGCGGGGCTGGTAGACGCCCGTCAGCGTCCGGCGCGGGTAGCCGCCGTGCAGGAAGGCCATCTGCAGCTCGCCCACCGTGGCCCCCTCGTGGCGCACCGTCAGCCGGCCCGTGGCCTCGAAGCAGCCCAGGTCCGTCACCTCCACGTTGTACACCGCGCAGATGCGCGCCACCGCCGCCACCTGCTCCGGCCCCACCGCCAGCACCATCCGCTCCTGGCTCTCGGACAGGAAGACCTCCCAGGGCGCCAGGCCCGGGTACTTGAGCGGCGCCCGCTCCAGCTCCACCGTGACCCCCAGCTCCTCGCCCAACTCGCCGATGGCCGAGCTGAAGCCGCCCGCGCCGCAGTCCGTGAGGGCTTGGATCAGCCCCGCGTCGCGGCAGGCCAAGAGGGCGTCCAAGGTTCGCTTCTCCTCGACGGCGTTGCCGATCTGCACCGCCTGGCTGTTGACCGTCAAGGTCTGGGCCGTCATCTCCGCCGAGGAGAAGGTGGCGCCGTGGATCCCGTCGCGCCCCGTGCGCCCGCCCATCACCAGGATGCGGTCGCCTGACCGAGGACGGGCCTTCTGGGCCACCGCCTCCGGCAGCAACCCGTAGGCGCCCACGATGACCGTGGGCTTGGCCCGGAAGTCCGGATGAAAGTGCACCGAGCCGTTGTTGGTGGGCACGCCCATGCGGTTGCCGTAGTCACGCACCCCGGCCACCACCCGCCGCAGCAGGTAATCCGGCGCCAGGCAGCCCGGGGGCACCTGTTCAGCCGGCAGGTCCGGCGGGGCGAAACAGAACATGTCCGTGGAGGCGATGACCCGCGCCCCCAGGCCCGTCCCCAGGATGTCGCGGAAGACGCCGCCCGAACCGGTCATCGCCCCGCCGTAGGGCTCGATGGCCGAGGGCGAGTTATGCGTCTCCACCTTGCCGGCCACGGCCCAGCCATCGTAGAACGCCAGCACCCCGCTGTTGTCGACGAAAGCGGAGACCACCAGTGCGTCGTGTCGCGCGGTGGCCTCCTTGAGCCGGCGCATGAGGGGCGGCTTCGGCCGCCCGTCGATGAGCAGGTCGGCCTTGAAGGTCTTGTGGACGCAATGCTCGCTCCAGGTCTGGGCCAGCACCTCCAGCTCCAGATCCGTGGGATCGCGCCCCAGTTCCACGAAGTAGTCCTGGATGGCGCGCATCTCCACCAGGTCCAGGTACAGCCCGCCGGCGGAGAGGGCCTGCATGGCCGCGTCGTCCATGGCACAGAGGGGGATGACCGCCGTCGGCCCCGGCTCGCCGCCCATGACCAGGCTGATCGGCGCCTCCGTCACCACCCGTTCAATGGTGGGGTTGACCAGCAGGCGGGCCAGGATGCGCTCCAGGTCGCCCGGCGCCAGGATGCCGTAGAAGGCGTACTCCCGGCTGGCGTCCGCCGCGGCCAAGGGCAGGCCCAGATCCTGGGCGGCCTTGAGCAAGGAGGCCGCCTCGGGGTTCATGACCCCCGGCTTGTAGGCCACCTCCACCAGGGCGTCGGCGTCCGTGATCAGGGGCTCGTCCAGGCTCCAGCGCTGGTCGATCTCCTCCGCCAGCAGTTGCCGCGCCAGCTGGACGGCTTGCGCCGCGTCCGCCAGGCCCTCCAGGCGGTAGACCTTGGCCGTGCGCACGTGCGCGATGCCCGCCAGGCCCAGGCTGCGCCGGATCTCGGCCCTGAGGTCCTCCCCCAGGGGGTCGCCGTCGCTGCTGCTGGTCACGCGAATGGTCTGGATCATGGTCATCCCTGGGCGGAGGCAGCGCAATGCGCGGCGGGCGCGGGGCGCGCCGCCCCGGCGGGCGGGCAGTGTAGCACAGCGGGGGAGCGGATCTGTCGCGCCCCCGAATCGCGGTCACCCCACAGCCCCCCCTCGCACCGCATTAATCACCCGCTCAGCCGCCAGGCCTAGACTTGCGACCGGTGGGGGTTCCCGCGCCGGCGGGGCGGCTCCTATAATGCGACATTGAGGGCCACGGAATCCGATCCGGCGGCTGGGGAGAAGGTAACGCGGTGGCCGAACAGATCCTGATCGTGGAAGACGACGAGCGCATCGCCAGCATGCTCCGGCGCGGCCTGATCTTCGAGGGCTTCGACGCCCGCGCGGTCCATGACGGCCCGGCCGCCCTGGACGCGGCGCGCGAGCGCGTACCAGACCTCGTCATCCTGGACTGGATGCTGCCGGGCATGGAGGGCATCGAGGTCTGCAAGCGGCTGCGCGCCGCCAGCGACGTGCCGGTGCTGATGCTGACGGCCAAGGAGGCCGTGCCCGAGCGCGTGCAAGGCCTCAACGCCGGCGCCGACGACTATATGGTGAAGCCCTTCGCCTTCGAGGAGCTGCTGGCCCGCGTGCGGGCGCTCCTGCGCCGGCGCCTGCCGGTGCCGGAAGGTCCGGAGATCCTGCGCTTCGAGGACCTGGAGCTGGATTCGGGCACCCGCCTGGCGCGGCGCGGCGGGCGCCACATCGAGCTCACGGCCAAGGAATACGACCTGCTCTTCCTCTTCCTGCGCCATCCGCGGCAGGTGCTGACCCGCGACCAGATCTTCGACAAGGTATGGGACTACGACTTCGGCGGGGAGAGCAACATCATCGAGGTCTACGTGCGCTACCTGCGCACCAAGCTGGAAGCCGACGGCGAGATCCGGCTCATCCACACGGTGCGCGGCGTGGGCTACACCCTCAGGGAGCCGACGTGAGCCTGAGCCTGCGCTGGCTCCACCGTCGCTCGCCGGCGGCCGGGGCCGGCGGCGACGCCACCGCGTCCACCTTGCCGTCCGGCGAGTCGGATCTGGAAGCCGCCGCCGAGACCGGGGCGATCGCGGTGCCCAGCCGCAGCCGGCGCCTGGGCTTGCCGCCCCTGCTCCTGCGCTGGAAGCTGACCATCTTCTACAGCGCGGTGCTGGCGCTCATGCTGTCCACCTTCAGCATCCTGGTGTACTGGCACATGTCGCGCAGCATGCTGGCGGACATCGACCGCAACAGCGAGCGGCATGCCGACACCGCAGAGACCGCTCTACGGAACCTGGTCAACCTGGAGCAGCTCGTCATGTCCGGCGCACCCGGCCAGCTGAGCCTGGCGCCGGAGATCCAGACCCGGCTCTCGCTGGAGAAGGTGCTGGCGGACAGCCGCTACGAAGGCATGGCGGTGCGGATCTACGCCGGTGGGCAATGGCTCTTCGCAACCGATACCTATGTCCGCGACACCTCCAAGGTGCCCTTCGACAGCGCCATCCTTCTCAGTATGCGCCTGGGCCAGGAGCATCGCGTCAACCTCCAGACCAGCGACACCGGCATACCCTTGCGGTCCTTCAGCCGGCCGTTCTTCTTGGGCAAGCGGCCCTTCGCCGTCGTGGAGGTGTTGACCAGCCTGCAGGGCTACAACCAGACCCGCGAGCGGCTGGCGCGGCTGCTCCTGTTGGGCACGCTCCTGGCCACGGCCGTGGCCTTCTTCATCGGGGCGGCGGTGGCCGAGGCAGCGCTGAAGCCCATCGACGCCGTCACCCGCACGGCGCAGCAGATCGTCTCCCGCCGGGACCTGGCGCGGCGCATCGACGACAGCGGCCCGCAGGACGAGATGGGCCGGCTCATCTCCACCTTCAACGCCATGTTGCAGCAGATCCAGGGCATGTTCGACCGCCAGCAGCGCTTCCTGGCGGACGTGTCGCACGAGCTACGCACACCGCTCACCACCATCCGCGGCGAGGCGGACCTCATGACCCGCAGCGGCCGCCTGGACGCGGAGGGCCTGAACGGCATCCTGAGCGAGTCCGAGCGCATGAGCCGCCTGGTGGAGGACCTGCTGCTGCTGGCGCGCAACGACGCGGCGGCGGAGTTGGAGAAGCGGCCGGTGGAGCTGGCCGAGCTGCTGCAGGAGGTGGCCCGCCAGGCCGGCGTCCTGGGCGGCGACAGCCATAGCCTGAGCCTGGGCACGGTGGACGCGGCGCGGGTCGCCGGCGACCGCGACCGGCTCAAGCAGCTGCTGCTCAACCTGGTCTCCAATGCCCTGCGGCACACACCGCCCGGCACCGCGGTCACCCTGGGCCTGCGCGCCGCGGGCGACGAGGCCATCCTGACGGTGGCCGACACCGGGCAGGGCATCGACCCCGCGGACCTGCCCTACCTCTTCGACCGCTTCTACAAGGCGGACAAGGCCCGCAAGCGCCAGGGCGTCCGGGATTCCACGGGCCTGGGCCTGGCCATCGTCCAGTCCATCGCCCAGGCCCACGGCGGCTGGGTGGCGGTGGACTCCGCGCTTTGCCGAGGCACCACCTTCACCGTCCATCTGCCCTTGGCCGCGGTCGGCGCCCCCGACACGGCCACGACGGTGGCCGGCGAGGCGCCGCCGGCGTCGCGGCCGGCGGCGGCCATCGCCCCGCGACCAGCCACCCCCACGCTCTGAGGTCGGCCCCCCATGAACCGCTTCCTCACCACCGCCCTGGCCTTCGCCCTGCTGCTATCCGCCGCCGTGGGCGTCGGTGCCGCCTCCGGCGGGCTGACCGCCTGGTGGCTGCTGGAGCGGCGCGGGGCGGCCGAGACGCCACCGGCGGACGCGACGGACCTGGCGGCGACCGGTGCCGGCGGCGCCCTCCTGGCCACCAGCACCACCGAGGACGACGCCTTTCTGGACGCGGTCCGCGCCACCCGCCCCGCGGTGGTGACGGTGCTGAACCTGCGCTTCGGCCGCAGCTCGCCCTTTGCCCCGGTCAAGTTGATCACGGCCGGCTCGGGCTCCGGCGTCATCTTCGACGCCCGGGGCTACGTGGCCACCAACGCCCACGTGGTGCACGAGGCCTCGCAGATCGAGGTGCTGTTCATCGACGGGCGGCGGGTGCAGGCCACGCTGGTCAACGAGGACCCGCGCTACGACGTGGCCATCCTGCGCCTGCCGGAGGGCGAGAAGCTGCCGGCCGTGGCCCCCCTGGCGGACAGCTCGCAACTGGAGCCGGGCATGCGGGTGCTGGCCATCGGCAGCCCCCTGGGCACGGATTACCAGAACACGGTGACGACGGGCATCATCGCCGGGCTCAACCGCCGGGTGAAGCAGCAGGGCTTCGACCTGCGCACCTTCGAGTACCGCAGCCTGGACGTGGTGGACGTACCGCTCATCCAGACGGACGCGGCCATCAACGTGGGCAACTCGGGCGGGCCGCTCATCGACCTGAAGGGCGAGGTGGTGGGCCTGAACACCCTGGTGGTGCGCCGCGACCAGAACGCGGGCTCGGCCGCCATCGAGGGCTTCGGCTTCTCGGTGCCCAGCAACCTCATCCAGGCTCTGGCCGACAGCTGGATCGACGGCCGCCCCCGCGGCGATTTGGGCCTGGAGGCGGTAGAGCTGGACCCCAGCTTCGCCCGCGAGCACGGCCTCAGCCGCGCGGCCGGCGCGGTGGTGCAGCGCCTGACGGCCGGCGGGGCGGGCGAGCAGGGCGACCTGAAGGTGGGCGACATCATCGTCGCCGTCGACGGCCAGCCCCTCAACATCGACCGCGCCCTCTCCGACCTGCTCTGGCGCTACCGCGCCGGTGAGCGGATGCGCCTCGATGTGGACCGCTACGGGCAGATGGTGGAGCTGGAGATCACGCTGGGGGCTTGGGCGGAGGAGTAGATCGGGAAGGTGTCAGTCGTCGGGCTGAACCTGCGTCCGCGTCGGTGACAGGGTCCTACCCACCCTTTGCCGTGGATCGGCGGCCGGCCTATGATGTGGCATCGAATCCACATACGCCTTCAGGCAAGCACACCATGACCACTCGGACGATCCAGATGACGCTCGACTCAACCTTGCTGGACGAGGTCGATGTTGCGACCCGCGAGTTGGACATGACCCGATCGGCGCTGATCCGGTCGGCACTGGCTGAGTATCTGCTGCAGGTCCGGCTGCGCCGTCTGGAGCGACAGGACCGGGAAGCCTACGACCGCTGCCCGGCAACCGATGCTGATGCCGAGTTCTGGGAGGCGCTACAGGACTGGGCTGCGCCGAGAGGCATGGGGATGTCTGCTGGGTTCAGTCGCCGGACCGTTCCGGCCGTCGGCCGGCGCTGATCCTGACGCGGTCCTCGGCGATCGGGTACCTGAACGCCATCACCGTCGCCCAGGTGACGACGACCATTCGGGGCACACCGGCAGAGGTCCTGCTCGTGGAAAGCGATGGGATGCCTCAGCGCTGTGTCGCGAGTCTCGACAATCTTCAGACCGTTCGAAAAGCGCATTTCGGTCCGTTGATTGTCCACCTTTCGGCCGAACGGATGCGGCAGGTGCGATCGGCGCTCGAGTTCGCGCTGGGGTTCAATGAGATGCGATGACGTCTGAACCTGCGGATGCTTAGGTCCTGCTGGACGGTCCTCGTAGCTTGTGGGCGTCGAGCTGGCAAGGGGCGCGGATAGAAAATTCACTCCCCATACACCCCCTCCATCCCCTCCACCAGTCCCTCCCACCGGTAATCCCGCACCGCCCGCGCCCGCGCCGCGCGGCCCAGCTCCGCCCGCCGCGCCCCGTCGGCGGCCAGCGCGGCGATAGCCCGGGCCATCGCCTCCGGCTCGTCCGCCAGCAGCGCCTCCCGGCCATCCACCAGCTCCAGCCCCTCGGCGCCCAGGCGGGTGGCGACGATGGCCTTGCCGGCGGCCATCGCCTCCAGCACCTTCAGCCGCGTCCCGCCGCCCACGCGCAAGGGGACGACGATGATGGCCGCGCGGGCGATGTAGGGCCGCACGTCCGGCACCGCGCCCGTGACCTCGATCCCCAGGGCCGCGGAGGCCAGCGTCCGCACACGGGGCACGGGATCGCGCCCGACGATCGCCAGGCGCAGGCCAGGCCTCAGGGCGCGGGCCAGGGGCCAGACCCTTTCGCAGAACCAGGCTATGCCGTCGATGTTGGGCCGGAAGTCCATCTTGCCGGTGAAGACAACCAGGTCGGGGTCTTCCGAGGCCGCGTCGCCCGGCTGATAGACCGCGGTGTCCACGCCGTTGGGCACCACCACCGGCTCGACGCCCGGCGCCAAGGCGCGCAGGACCTCGGCATCGGCCGCGCTCACTGCCACCACCGCGTTGGCGGCTCGCAGCAGGCGACGCTCGTAGCGGCGCAGCTTGGCCGTCTGTAAGAGGGAGTAGAGGACGCCCGGCAAGCCGGCCAACCCGCGCGCCAGATCTGCGCGCCAGGCGCGGTCCTGCAATATCCACTCGGCGTTGTGCGCGTCGTAGACCAGGCGCGGGGCGCGGCCGCGGCGCGCCAGCAGCGCGCGCAGGGCCAGCCCGAAGGGCGCCATCTCGATGCCTTCCACCTGCAACACATCCACCTGACCGGCCGGATCCGCCGCCAGATCCGCCAGGCAGCGGTCCATCGCCGGCGAGGCCAGCCGCCGCAGGAGGTCCGGCGTGGGCTGGGTGGGCAGTTCCAGGAGCCGCCGCAGAAAGGGGCGAGGCGGGGGGGGCGGCACCAGCGTGACGGCCACGCCCCAATCCGGCAATGGTCCCCGGTCGGCGAACGGGTCCCCGAAGCAGACCAGGTGCACCGCGTGGCGTGCGGCCAGCACCCGGACCAGGTTGAGGTTGCGCAAGGCCGTGCCCTGGTTGGGCGGCCAGGGCAGCTGCGGCGCGAGGATCAGGAGGCGCATGACCGATGACGGGACAAACGACCGACCCAGGACATCGCCGCCATCACCGGCGTTCACGCGCCAGGAGCGGCAGGTAGAGCCGGGGGTCATCCGCCGCCACCGCCGTCCCGATCGCCACCCTCTCCGTCGCGCTGGGTTCCGGCACACCGGTCTCGGTAGGCCCTGACTGCGGCGTCGCGGTGGCGGTCGCGATGTCTGTCGGCAGGGTCGTCGGTGCCTGTGTAGGCTCGGCCGTCGCCGTCGGCTCCCCGCCCCCCGGCTGCCGCGCCTTTCCGCTGTCGGGATCGATCATCAGCCCCGAAGCGTCCACCACCTCGAAATCCGAGCCGTGGACGTTCCTGAGCTCGCGCAACAGGTCGTTGTTCCAACGTTCGTCCGGCACGCCGGAGATGAACCAGTTGGAGCCGTTGTCAGCCAGGAGGAGGCCGTAATCCTTGAAGCCCTGCAGGATGACCCGCGTCGAAGGGCTGAAGCGGCTCAGGTCCACCCCCGCCTTCAGACGCAGCCGGGCGCCCATCGGCGGCACGTCGACGTCGCGGATGCTGCTGGCGAAATGCCGCGCCGGCCAGAGATAGGCGCGCTGCGAGCGCTGCACCGTGAAGCGGGTGGCGTGGCGCACGGCCCCCGCGGCAACCTCGTCGTAGCGCACCAAACCCGGCAGGACCGGCAAGCCGGCGGCGTCGGAGCTGGTCCAGCCATCCGGGCGCAGCTTGGAGCTGTCGAGGTCGAAGATCGCCCCCGAGCCCGCCCGCCAGCCGCCGCCCTCGGGATAGGTGGACCAGGTCTCGTAGAGGCGGCAGTTGTCCTTGTCCAGCACGAGGATGTGACGGTCGCCATCGCTCTGCGGTCCGCCCTCGATGGGCGCGTTCGGGGGGATGGGGTAGGGCCCCGGGTCGCTCTCGTCGGCGTACTCGAAGCGCAGCGGCACCTTGGGCTGCGTGCCCGGCACGACCACGTAGGGGATGCCGATCGGCCCCCCGTTCCACAGGCCCGCACCGAAATCCGCATGCAGCCCCGTGTCGCTGCCGATGCTGCGGATCCAGGCCGCCGAGCGGGCGTGGACCGGCAGGTCGTCCACCCGCGTGTTCCAGATGTCGTCGGGCGGCAGCATCGGGCAGCCGGCCAGGCTAGGGGCGGGGGCCTGCGCCCGGGCGGCGACGGCGGACGGAAGGGTACGGGGGCCGTTCAGGGACAGCCCCAGGGCCGCGGCCGCGAGGATCGCGCCGAGCGCGCGGCGACGGGCAAGGGATGTTGGGCAACGGGACATCCGGCACCTCCGGCGGGGGAGAGCGGGGAGACTGGGCGGGATTATAGGCCGGGGCCGCAGCGGGCGGGCGCCGGCGACAGGCCACGGCCACAGCCCTGGCGCGCTGGGACGCAGCTGTAACGCCCACGGCATAGGATCGAGTCGACACCAAGCCCCCGACCGCTATGCGACGGCAAACGTCGCGAGCGGTCCCACCCGACCAAGGAGAACGCTGATGGACCGCCGTACGACGACCCTGGCCCTGGCGGCCAGCATCTGCACCGGCCTTAGCCTGGCCCTGGGCAGCGCGATCCTGCATCGCGTGCGCATCGACCCCCTGGGCCTGCCGGTGGCCAACGGCCAGCCGCCGGTCACCGACACGCCCATGGTGCCCCAGCCGCCGCCGCAGATCACCCCCACCCAGGCGTACACCCTGACGGTGCACCCCGAATGGGGCCAGACCGGCCTCACGCTCGCCGCCCATCCCGAGCAGTACCTGCAGCAGCTGGCCCACGCTCCGGACGGCGCGGGCATCGCCTTCACCGTGAACAAGGCCTACGAGGACGGCGGCGCGGACCTCTACCTGGCCGAGACCGACGCCGCCGGGACGCCCAACGGCATCGTGCGGCCCCTGCGAGCGGCGCCGGCGGGCCGGGCCTTCGTCGACCTGGCCGCCAGCGCTGCCGCGGGCGCCTACGCCGTGCTGTCCGTGGATCAGGAGGATCCGGCCATCAACGACCTGCACCTGGTCAGCGCCGACGGCCTGACGGAGCGCAACCTCACCGGCGGCCGCTTTGCCGTCCAGGACTTCCAATGGGCCCCGGACGGGGCGCGCCTGGCCCTCCTCACGCAGGGCGGCGCGCTCTACCAGATCAGCGCTGCCGACGGCGCCGCCAGCCTCCTGGCCGAGGACCTGCAGTCGCCGGCCGGCAACGCCGCCGCCCTTCTCGCCTGGTCCCCCGATGCCAGCCGTCTGGCCGTCGCCGGCTTCGACGGCCCGGCGCCGCGGCTGGAGCTGATCACCCTGGCCGACGGGTCGCGCCTACCGTTGGCCGTCGGGGATCTGGACGATCTGCCGCTGCCGGCCTTCGCCGCCGACGGCGGCCTGCTGTACTTCCTGGCCCGGCCGCGCACCGCGGGTGGCGGCGCCGATAGCCGGCTCTACCGCATCGAACCGCTGGCCGGGGCCAGCCCCGTCGACGTGGCCGCCGTGCCCGGCAGCGGCAGCGCCAAGGGCCCGCACGCGCCGCTCCTGCTCGGCCCCGACGGCTCCGATCTCATCTTCGCCATGGGCGGCGCCCTCTGGCGCCTGGGCACCGACGGCAGCGGCTTCCAGCGGTTGACGGTTCCGGGGGCCGACGTCACCGGCCGGCCCAGCCTTGCGGTGTTGCCTTCCGGCTCTGCCCTGGCGGCCTACGTCAACTACGCCCCCGCCGCGGCCGGCGGAAGCGCCGGCTGGACCGGACCGGAAGCTGTCCTGAGCATCGGCACGGCCGTCCTGCCCTGATCGCCGCGACCGGCGCGAAGCGCCGCGGCCCTTCCGCCGTCACCGTTGATCCCACTGAACTGAAAGGACAGCTTGAACCATGAACCTGAAGCTTCGCAGCCGCGGCCTCCGGCCGCTGCTGATCCTCGCCGCCGCCGGCGTCCTGTCCGCCTCGACCCTGGGGCTGCCGCCGCGGGCGGCAGCCCAGGGCGGCGCGGCCCCCAGCGGACCGGCGACGCTGCCCCTGCCCTACATCAGCCAGGGCTACTGGCAGATCGGTTGCGACAACGGCCGGCCCCGCAGCCAGCCCAACTGGAACGGGCGCAACAACTGCGGGCCGGCCAGCCTGGCGATGCTCGGCCAGGCCAACGGCAAGCGCCCCGGCCCCTTGACCAACAAGGGCTTCGTGGCCCAGATCCGCGCCGGCATCTCCGGCCAGGACCAGGCCTGCAACCCCCTCCTGGGCCGGGGTGCCATCGACATCGGCGCCGGCAACCTGGGCCTGTGCAGCATGGGCACCAAGGACGAGGCCTGGAGCACCGCGGCCGTCGAGGCCCTGACCCAGGCCTGCCTGCCGGTGCTGGTCTTCGTCAAGAGCGATCAGATCCACTGGCCGCACAACGGGGGCTGGTACCAGAACAGCGAGCATATCATGCTGGTCAGCGGCTTCAGCGGCAGCGGCAGCGCCAAGGTGGCGCATGTCAGCGACCCCCTGGACTACAGCGGCCATTGCCGCCCGAACGAACAGGATCCCGACGCCATCTGCGGCGGGCCCTACACGGTGCCCTACGCCGATCTGGACAAGGCCCTGCGTCTCTCCAGCCGCGGCTGGTGGGGCAAAGCCTACGGCGAGCGCCTCGGCAACTGCGATCTGGGTCCGCGCTGCGGTGGGGGCGGCGGGAGCGGTGGTGGCGGAAGCGTCGAGGATCGCGAGCCCTACCGCCACATCGCGCTGCGCATGGCCTCGGCCTGTCGGGAGCCCAAGGTGTGGATCGCCTATGACACCACGACGACGCCGGCCGAAGGGCCAGTGGCCCCTTACGTCAAGACCTTCAGCATCATCAACGATGGGTTCTTCCGCACCTACGACTTCCGGATGGACGGTACGCGGACCAGCCAGTACTTCAAGGGCACCCTGAAGGCCCTGCGCATCCAGCCCAGCGAGACCCCCGGCTGCGACGTGGCCTTCAGCTACCTGGCCCTGCATGACGGGGATGGCGACATCGCCCGCCAATGGCATTTCGCCCAGGGCAAGGGCGGCTGGTGGGCGGCCAACATGATCGACCGCGACCTGCCCGGCAGCTGGCAGCTGACCACCCGCTCGGCCGCACCCTTCATCCAGCGCGACGGGCTGAACATCGACCTGCGGCGCTGAGGCGTGGGCCTCGACGGCGGGCGGCCTCCCAGCCTCCCCTCGTGCGCCCCCCTCCCAACCCTCCCCCCGCTGGGGGGAGGGCTCAGGCTCCTCCCCCCAGCGGGGGGAGGCTGGGAGGGGGGCCGGCCGGGGGGGAGGGTCGAAAGGAGGGCGCCGACCGGGGGGCAGGTCGGGAGGGGAGCGCCGCCTACCTACACCTTACCCTCACTGGCACCCGCCTGCCGCCCACCCTAGCGTCGCGCCCAGTACACCTCCGCGGGGCAGGGCACCTGGAAGGCCACCTGGCGGTAGATGCCCTCCAGATCGGCGGTGCTGGGGGCCAGGAAGGCGCGGGCCGCGCTGCCGGCCAGGCTCGCCAGGAAGGCGCGGTCCACGTCGGCGCCCAGGCCAATGGTGAAGACGGCGATACCCTGGCCGCGGGCGCGAGCCGCCTGGGCCAGGGCCAGCTCCGGCTCTCCGTCCTGGCGGCCGTCGGTCAACAGCACGATCACCGGCGTGTTGCCAGGGCGGCGGCGCGGGCCTTCCATCTCGGCGAGGGCCGTCGCCAGGCCGGTCTCCATTCGCGTTCCCGGTCCCGTGCCCAGAGCGGCGATGGCGGCCCGGTGCGCCGCCCGATCGCCGCTGAGGGGACTGGCCAGGACGGCCTGGCTGTTGAAGGAAACGACGGCCGCCTGGTCGGCCGGCAGCTGCAGGAGGTCGATGAAGAGCGCTCCCGCGGTCTTGGCCGCCTCCAGCTTGGGCCCGATCATGCTGTTGGAGCTGTCGATGGCCAGGATCACGTCGGCATGCTGCTCCGCCGGGCGGCAGGGCTTCTCCTTCAGGATCAAGGGCACGAAGATGGGCCGCGGCTGCGGGCTGGGGGTCGGCGTATCGGTGGGCCGCGGCGTCGCCGTGGCCGTGGGCGAAGGTGTGGCGCTGGCGGTGGGCGTGGGGCTGCGCGGCGGCTCCGGCGTGGCCGTCGGGCCGCGCACATCGATGCGCGGCACCGGGAAGTCCACGCGGCCCGCCTGGCCGAAGCCGTCCACGTAATCCCCCCAGGCCCGCAGGTTGGTGGCCTGGCCGGCGCCCGTCTGGCGGGGCAGCAGCCGATAGCTGAGAACGAAGCCCGCCGGCAGCACCCCGGCGATCTGCCAGCTCAGGCGCCGCGCCGCCGGATCCCATGCGGCGACCGGCTGGACCGAGCCCGCCACCAGATCGAAGGAAGCGGGAATCTCATCGCTGACGGTGATGCTCTGAAAGAGCGTGGCCGCCGTCAGGCTGCCGGCGATCTGCTCGAAGACCCCGTACAGGAAGCGCGCCCCCTCGATGGCGAAGGCATGCCCTTGGTCGGTGGCCACGGCGCGCATCAGGCGCTGCCAGGCCTGGATGCCGATGCTGAAGACCTCCACCCCGACCGCCTTGGCCGCGTCGGCCTCCGCTACCGCCAGGTCATAGTCCGAGCCGCCGTCGGAGATGAGGATGAGCACGCCCGGCACGCCGGCGCGCGCGCGCTGCCGCAGGTGGTCGCGCCCCTCCTTCAGCCCGCGGTCGATGGCCGTCACCTTGTCCGGCGCCGCCGGCTGGATGCCGCCGAGGGCGCGGCTCAGGGCATCGATGTCGGCGGTGAGGCCTTGGACCACCCGGGCGTCCTCGTTGAAGACCACCACACCCACGCGGCTGCGGCTGAGATCCACCTCGGCGACGAAGTTGCGGGCCGCGCTGCGCAGGGTGTCCAGCTTCTCGCCGGCCATGGAGGCCGAGTTGTCCAGCACCAGCACGATGTCACGGGTGGCCCCGCCCACCTTGGCGCCGCAGCCGCCCCTGAGGCTCAGGCGCAGCGCCACGGTCTCCCCCAGCTGCACGGACGCGGGACTGGCCGACTTGGCCGGGTAGCTGCGGCAGCTGCCCTGCTCGCCCGGATCCGGCGCTGTGGCCGCCTCCGACCAGCGGTAATGGCTGATGAGGTTGGCCGACCGGTCGCTGACCAGCACCGTGCCGTCGGGCGCCACCGCCAGATCCGACGGCGCGGTGTTGTCGGCGCGGTCGAAGCGCATGGCGTCGAAGGCCGTTTCCAGTCGCGCCACCGCGGCGCCGATGTCGTAGCGCCGCACCCAGCCATCGCGGTCCAGGGTGAAGAGCCGACCCGCGGGCCCGGCCGCGGCGCGCCGCGCACCATCCGGCAGGTCCACCGTCCGCTGGCGGCCATCGGGGGCCACCACATGCAGCCGGCGGTTGGCGCGATCCAGGGCCAGCAGGCTGCCGTCGGCGGCCAGGTCCAGGTCGGCCCACACCGCTCCGGGCGCCGCGCCTTGGAGGGCGACGGCGGTCCCCGGCTGACCGCTGTCGTCGAAACGCTGCAGACGGTCCCGGAGACCATCGAGGACGATGACCTGCCCGTCCGGGGCGCAGGCCAGGGCGGTCGCCTGCGAGCCCTGCCCGATGGCCGTCTGCCAGCGCAGATCCCAGACATCCCCCTGGCGGCGGTAGCGGCGGATGCCGCTACCGTCGGTCACCGCCGGGTAGGCCCCGTGGCCGCAGACGCGGATGGGCGCGCCGGCGGGCGACTGCTCCCAGTACAGCGGCGGCTGGCCGCCGCTGAAGGCCTGCACGCGGTCCCCCTTGTCGAGCACCGCCACCTCGCCGGAGCCGGCAGCCACGGAGAGCGCTTCGGGACCGTCCAGGTCTCCGGGTCGCAGCACCGGCCGGCCCCGCCAGCTGGGGATGGCCGGCGCGCCGCCTTGGGTGAAGGGCAGGATGGCCACCCGGGAGCCCATGAGGTTGCCCTCCGGCACGGTCACCCAGATGCCGGTGGCGGGATTGACGTCGACTCCCCAGGCGCCGGCCACCGCCGCGCGCCGCCAGCCGCCGCTGATCCGTGTGTCCAGAGACCAGAGGCCCTCGCTGGTGGCGGCCCAGTAGCGCACGGGGTTCTTCTGGCCGGTGAGCTGCTCCACGGCGATGCCGTGCAGCTCAAAAGCGTTCAGCCCTACGGGATCCACGAGCACCGTATCGACCCTTCGCCCGTCGGCCTCCAGCACATGGATGCGCGGCTGCCGCCCGTCGGCGATGTAGACCCGACCGTCGGGACCCACATCGAGGCCAGCCAGCAGCCCCCCACCAGGCGCGGATGGGACCACGGGCCAGGCCGCCAGGCGCCGCCCGTCGGGGCCCAGGCGCAAGAGCTCGCCGCTGCCGGCCGAAGCCACCCACAGGCTGCCGTCGGCGGCCAGGCCCAGTCCGGCCGGCTCTGGAATGCCCTCCCAGAGGCTCAGGAACTGCCCATCCAGGGCGAAGACCGTCACCGCGTTGCGGCCCGGATCAGCGACGAAGAGCCGCCCGCCCGCGCCATCGGCGGCCAGGAAGGTGGGCGCGGCCAGGTCATTGGCCCCCCCTTGGCGGCTGACCAGGGTCTGCGCCGTGCCGTCGGCTTGCAGGCTGATCAAGCGCCCGGTGGCCTGATCCACCAGGAAGCCGCGCCCGTCGGGCAGCACCGTGATGCCGGTGGTCCAGCGCCAGGCGTCGGCTGGCAGGGGGTCAGGGCGACCGGACCAGGTGTCGCTCAACGCGTAGGCGCCGGCGACCTGCCGGCGGGCGGCATCCACCGGTTCTGCCGGAAGCCGGCCGAACAGCAGCAGGGACAGCGGGAGCAGGGAACGCAACGAGAGGGCGGTGGCGCGCATGGCAAGACCTCGCGGGTGCTGAAGCAGGCAGGGCATCGTCAAGGGTGATTCTGCCACGGATGGCCACCGAAGGGTGGCATCAGGGGTCGATCGTCTTGTAGGCCAGGGTGGTCCAGTCGCCGGCCAGCCACAGCGCGGGGCGACCGGCGGGGTCGGCGGCCTGGGCCAGGGCATGGGGGAGGACGTTGAGGGTGGCGCTGGAGCGCGCATCCCAGCGGCCGGCAACGGGATCGGCCGCGTCGGGGCGGAAACGGGCCACCGCGCCCCAGAAGGGCGGCTGGTCCGTGCAGCCCACCCCCCGGCCGGCGCCGCTGCCGAACCAGCCATCGCGGCCGCAGCGGCTGAGCGTCCAGACCGAGCCGCCGGCGTCATCGCGCAGCAGCGTCTGGATCTCCTGCCCGGTCTGCAGCGGGGCCGCTTCATGGACGTAATGCCAGGCCCAGCGACTGCCGTCCAAGGGACTCAGCCGGAGGAGGTCGCGCTCGGTGACCGCCCAGGCCGCGCCGGGGCCCGCCGACGCCACGGCCTTGAGGTTCAGCAGCCGCCGCGGCTCCAGACGGCAGACGCGCCGAGGGCCATCGCCCAGGTTCTGGCAGCCACAAACCCAGGGAGTGGCCGGCGCCGGCGAATCGCAGTCGGGCGCCGACCACAGCACGCGGCTGGCCCCCACCGCCCAGACCTCGCCACCCGGACCGGCCGCCAGACCGCGCCAGGCGCCGCCCGCGGCCAGCAGCGACCAGCGGCCGGAGCTGGGTTCGACATGCCAAAGCTGACCGCGCTGCGCGGCGGCATCCTCTGCCAGGGCCCACAGGCCGCCGGCGGGCGCCGCGGCCAGGGCGGACAGGCGCGGCGGCGCGCCGTCCGCGCCGGCGGGCGGGGGCGCCAGGATCCGGGCGGACCCCAGGCCGTCGAGGCTGAGGAGCATGCCCTCGTCCCCGGCCAGCCAGTAGGATCCGGCAACGGACAGCAGGGCGCGGGGCGTCGGCAGGCGATCCAGAAGGCTGTTGTAGGCCGAGACCTCGCGCAGGCCGTCGGCCGACTGCCGCAGCAATCGGCCACGCCCGGCCTCCACGGACAAGGCCAGCAGCTGGCCCGGCTCGGGCCCGGGGGGCGCGGCCGCCAGGGCGATGAGGTCGCGCCGGCGCCGGACCGCCGACCAGGCGGCGCTGTGCTGATCCCGTAGCCACACGCCGTCCCCCCAGGCGTAGAGCAGGCCCAGCAGCTGCAGCTGTTCGGTGCCGTCTTCGGGATCGCGCAGCAGAGGCGCCAGGGCTGACGCGCTGGCAGCGTCAAGGGGCGGCGGGTCTGCCGCCAGGGTAGCCGGCAGGCCCAGGGGTTCCAGCTGCGGCGGTCCGTCCGGGGGCAGGCCCAGCTCCATCAGCACGCTGGCGCCACCCGCGGGAGCCAGGCCCAGCCACAGGCGCGGCAGGTCGGCCAGGCCGCTCAGGTCCAGGTTGGCGTAATACAGATCGCTCAACCGCCGCCCGCGCGCCAGGGCCTGGTCCAGAGCGGAGACGGCGCCGCTCAGCGGATCGACGCGCCAACCCAACAGGTCCCCGCCGGTCAGCGAAGCTCCCAGGGCCAGACCGCCGGCGGAGGTCAAGGTGAGCTCTTCCGGCCGGCCCTCGCTGACGCAGGCCAGCGGGCCGAGGTCCTCAGGGGCTGAGGCGTCGGCGCGCAGGAAGAGGCCGGGGCTGTCAGGGGACGGACGGCAGTCCTGGCGCTCGCCGGTCGGCCGCTCGGTGGCGGATGACCTTGCGGCGGATGACCTTGCGGCGGATGACCGGGCCGCGGCGACGGACCCGGTGAGGTCCCGCCCGCCTACCATCCAGGTCTCGGCCCGTGGATCGCCCGGCCCGGCCAAGGTCCGCCGCAGCACCACATCGTCCAAGGGCGGCAGGTTGGCCGCGCCCTGGTCCACCCAGGCCAGGGGATCGTCGGGGTGGTTGAGGTGGATCACGGCGCCGCGGCAGGCGGCGTCATCCGCCCCGCAGCGCGCGCCGACGGCCCAGCCGAAGTAGTTGGCTGTGGCGCCCAGCTTGACGGCGCGGATGGCGCGCAGGTCCAGATCTGGATTGCGGGTGCGCGAGGGCTGCCAGCAGCCGCGGGCCTGCAGCGCCAGGCGGCCGGCGGCGCCCGCGGCCCAGACCTCGGCCTCGGGCCGGCTGCCCAGGGCCGCGCTGCTCAGGCCGGTCAGAGGCCCGCCCAGCTGCGCGGTCCAACTGGCCTGGCCGCCTGCAAGACGGAAGCGGGCCACGCCGTCGCCCACGGCCAGCACCGTGGCCTCGGTATCCTGCAGGCTGATGAGCTCGCGGATGGCCCCCATGCCGCCGCAGCTGAGCCGCCAGCCGCCGTTGTCGGGGCATTGCCATTCAGCCGCGGCCAGCAGGCAGGCCTCCGGTGCGGCGTCGGCCGCCAGGCGGTCCAGACGGGGGAGGTAGACGAGGCGTGCGGGCGGCCCCTGGGCGTGGCCGGGGGGCGAAGCGAGCAGCAGCGGCCAGGCCAGCGCACCGGCCGCGGCGATGATCGCCACCGCGCGCGACCTCGTCGGTCGCCCTGGCGGCGACCCCGGCCGGACCTGCGGCGCGGGGGCCATCGGGCGGGCCTTCAGGGAGCCAGGGGCGCCGATGGCGGGCCGAGGAGGGCGTCGGGGGTGGGGGTGGGGAAGTCCACGGGTGGCATGGCGGTGGCGGTGGGCGGCTCGGGAGGCAGCTGGGGCTCCGTGGCCGTGGCGGTGGCGCTGGGCTCGGCGGTGGGCAGCAGCCGCGGATCCTGCTCGGACGCCTCCTCGGCGCCGCCCGCCGGCAAGGCTGTCGGCGAAGCGAGGGCCGGGGCGAGCAATGCGGGGGCACCGGGGCCGGAGGCGCCTGGACCTGAGGCACCGGGTCGTGAAACACCGGGACGTGAAACACCGGGTCGTGGCGCCTGTGACGCCCCGCCGGCCGGGGTCGCCGGCAGCGCCCGGGGCACGCCGCCGCTGGGCGTGACGAGGGTCATGGCCGTGGGAAGGGCCGGAACCGTGTGGGTCGGAGCGGCGACGGGCAGTGGCGCGGGCGCGGATTCCGGCGCTCCAGCGGGGCGGGCGAGCCACCACAGGCCCAGACCCAAGGCCAGGATCAGGCTCAGTCCCCGCCGCCGGCCGGCGGCGGACGCCGGGCCACCGGCCGTCCGGGCATCGGCCATCGGGGCGGGCGCACTGGTCAGACGCCGACGCAGGGCGACCTTGAAGGCGGGCGAAGCCTGGCGCGGACGGTCAGCGCCCAGCGTCTCGACCCAGGGGTCGAGAGGGGGCGTCTGGTCCATCGCCTCAGGCTGATTCAGATCCCGCACGTGGGTCTCCTCCCAAATGTCCTTTCAATCGTTCGCGCGCCCGATGCAGGCGCTTGTGCACGGCTACGACGGAACAGCCCAGGATGACGGCCATCTCCTCCGGGCTCTGCCCCCCATAGTAATACAGGGCGAGAGCCTCCTGGTCGGCCGCAGACAGGTTGGCCATGGCGGCCTCGACGGCGGTGCGGACCTCTGTCTGGCGGAAGGGCCGCGCGGCGGCGATGCGATCGGCGAAGGGCACGAGCCGCCACAGGCCGGCCTTGCGGTGGTGGTTGATGACCAGGTTGCCGGCGATCCGGTACAGCCAGGCCGCGAACGGCACCCCGCGCTGCTCGAAGCGTTCGATGGCCACGAGGGCCCGCTCCCAGACCTCTGCCGCGATGTCCTCCGCCACCGCGTCATCGCTGACACGGCGGACGATGTAGTTGTAGATGGCGTCGAAGTGACGGTCGTAGAGCGCTCCGAAGGCGGCGCGGTCATGCCGCGCGGCGCCCACGAGGTCGGCCTCTTCCGCCTCACGCCAGTCTTTAACGCCTTGGGGCGCGGTTTTGGACAGATCGGGATCTTCAGGGTTCACAAAGGGCAGTATAATGCGCCCATGCACGACCCTCAAGCGCGCCCCCCCTACCGCTGCATAGCGGCCCGCGAGCTGCGGGCGCTCCTGGCCGCCGCCCCAGCCCCGCGGGTCATCGACATCCGCGAGCCGCACGAATGGCGGCTGGGCCGGCTGGAGGGCGCGGAATGTCTGCCCCTCAGCGAACTGCGCCGCTGGTGGCTCACCCTGGACCCGGAAACCCCGCTGGTCTTCTGCTGCCAACGCGGCAACCGCAGCCGCGCCCTCTGCCAGGCCCTGGCGGCGGTGGGGTTCACGGCGCTGTGGGATGTGGCGGGGGGGGTGGAAGGGTGTGAGGGGGCGGGGTGAGGGCTGTGAGACGCAGGCGTTGGGAGAGGCTTTCACCATCGCCATAGTCGCGAGGGGCAACGGGCGTGGGCTCAGTCCCCGCCAAGGCGGCTTGTAGCGGTGTTGACGTATCCGCAGGTTGTCCTTATCACCAGCCCGGGAGTCACACCATGCCCGCCCTCGATCGCCTGAACGCGAGCATCCTCGTCGTCTCTTCCCGCTGGACGCGGCGGCAGGTGCTGGCCTTCGTCCGCGGCCGGTCGCCGGTGGACTTCGCCGTGATCCGGCGGGTTGTCGATGCCGCGGCCACCTACCTGTACGCCGTGCCCTGGGAGGATTTCAGCGACATCCTGCAGCTGGAGGACGAGCGTCCGGATGACCAGCGTCCGGATGACCGCCCCGGCTCTGCCGGTACCATCGAGCAGATCTTCAACCTCCACGAATCCACCAGCAGCCCGCAGATCGGCCCGGGCGACGATGCCCCGCGCTGGCAGATGGCCGTCGTGGTGCAGGGCGATCGGGTGCTGGGGGTTGTGACGCCCGATCTGGCCGACCTCGACCTCGATTCCGCCTCCATCTTCGACCCCGACGCTTCCGGCCACAGCGGCCGCGAATCCCACCCTGGCGGCGCCCGCCCCAGCCAGACCCGCCCGCCGCCCCCACCGCCCTTCAGCGCCCAGCCGCGGCTGGACGCGCCCTCCTCGGCGTCCACCGGAGCGGTCTTCGCCGTGACCGTCGGCTTCCGCCCCGAGACCGAGCGCGACGAGATGCTGCAGGACGTGGCGCCCATCCACATCAGCGATCCCCAGCCGGGGGTGAAGATGCTCGTGGTCTTGACCGCCGAGGGCGCCACCGTCGACGGGAAGGGTTCCGCGCAGCTGGAGCTGGACCTTGCCGCCACCGTCACGTTCACCTGCAAGGTGCGCGGCGGCGCCCGCGAGGTGCGGCTCAAGGCGCAGTACTTCTACCAGAACGAGCTCCTGGGCGGCGCCCTGCGCCAGATGGCGGTGGCGAGTCCCCTGGTCGCCGATCTCGGGCCAGGCCTGGGGGCGGCGCCGCTGGCCGCCGGATCGTCCGCTGCGGACGCGCCCGCCGCCGGACCCTCCGCCTCCGGACCCTCCGCCGCCGGCAACCCCTGCCGCCTCGGCCAGCCCGGCTCCGAAGACGCCGTGGACTTCCTCGTCTCCGTGCTCAAGGTCTCCGAGACCGAGCTGGAATGGACCCTCATGGCCCGCCGGCCCGCCATCCAGGACCTTGGCTTGCGCACGACCATCGCCGACGCGCGGCAGTTCGCCCGCGACGTGGAGCAGAAGCTCAACAAGTCCGGGGTCTTCGCCTTCAATTCCCTGGGGGCCATCGGGCAGCGCATCAGCCGCTGCATGCCCGACCTGTTCTGGCAGCGCCTGCGCGAGGTGCAGGCTGCCGTCGGGGCCATCCCCACCGTGCTGCTCGTCACCGACGAGCCGTATATACCCTGGGAGCTGGCGCGTATGAGCGGCGCGCTCTTCGACGACGGCGCGCCCGCCACCCTGGGCGCGCAGACCAGCATCGGCCGCTGGTGGTTCGCCGACCACGTCGCCTATCCCCCGGCGGCCTACCGCTTCGTGCGGCAGCTGACCGCTGTGGCCGGCAGGTATACCCTGGAGAGCGGCGTCCCCGCCCTGCCGCAGGCAGAGGACGAGGTGGACATCCTGCACCGGGATTACGGCGCCGCCCTCCTCACCGCCACCAGCGACGATCTCGGCGCCCTCTGCGCGGGGCCGGCCGCGGGCTCGCAGCTGCTGCACCTGGCCCTGCACGGCCTCAGCAAGCCTCTGGAGAATGACCAGGCCATCGTCCTGCAGGACGGCACGACCGTGGACGCCGAGAGCCTGGTGGGCAGCCATGACTGCGGCCAGGACCCCCTCTTCGATTTCGTCTTCTTCAACGCCTGCCAGCTGGGCACCCCGGGCGCCAGCCTGGGCATGCCCGCGGGCTTCCCTGGCGCCTTCGTGGGCGGCGGGGCGCAAGGCTTCATCGCCCCGCTCTGGGAGGTCGTGGACGTGCAGGCCCATGACCTGGCCCTGGCCTTCTACGCCGCCGTCTTCAAGGATGGCCGGCGCGTCGGCGAGGTCCTGCGCGAGCTGCGCCGCGGCTACGACAGGAGCAAGCACACCACCCCGTTGGCCTACATCTACTACGGCCATCCCATGCTGCGACTGGCCATGTAGTCAAGAGAAGGAGCCCGCCCCCATGCCCACCACCACCGTGCAACTCAACGACGCCACAAGCTTCATCGACCTGGCCCCCGGTGGCTACCAGCTGCGGGCGCCGGGGTTGCGGGGCACCGTCAAGGATCTGGCCGCGGGCGCCACTGAGACCCGCGCCGCCGAAGGGGTCGATGCTGAGCGATTGCGCCTGGCCGTCGCCGGCGCCGACGCGCTGCTGGTGAAGGTCTTCGAAATGGATGTCAGCCGGACTGCGCCGGTGACCGGACGCGCGCCCACGAGCGGCGCCGGCGGCGCCGCGCTCACCCGCAGCGGCGAGCCGGCCATGACCCTGCGCGTCCCCCGCCTGCGGCCCGACACCGATTACGCCGTGCTGTACACCGACGAATCCGGCTACAGCCGCTGGATCCTGCCCAACCCCGGCGCGGCCGCCGCCGCTGCGGTCGTCTCGAGCGGGGCTGCGTCCGTCACCGCCACTGCCGCCCCTGGCGGATCAGCGCTGACCCGCGGCGCCGGCGCGACCGTGTCCTTCAACCTGCCGCGCGATGCCGCGCCGCTGCCCCCGGCCGACCCCGCCAAGGCGCCGGGCACCCGCGGCCCCATCAGCATCATCGGCCGGCGCGTGGTGCGCGTCCTCTTGTGGGTGACCGATGACATCGTCGGCCGCTTCAGCCTCAAGGCCGCCCAGAAATGGGAGGAGCAGCAGCGCCCTTATGGCCTGCATCCCGTCGGCCCCGCCGGCATCGATGCCGCCGTGCCCATGGGGCCCGAGGATTGGCGGCGTCTGGCCGCCGGCCCGGCCTTGCTGCTCTTGCACGGCACCTTCAGCAGCGCCCAGGCCGGCTTCGACAACCTGGTGGGCGACGCCTCGTTTGCGGGCCTGGCCGGGCATTACGGCGGCCGGGTCTTCGCCTTCAACCACCCTTCCATGCACCATTCGCCGGCCCAGAACGTCCAGACCTTGCTGGGTCAGCTGAAGCAGCAGCTGCCGGCGGATGCCCGTCCGACCTTCGACCTGGTCACCCACAGCCGCGGCGGCCTGCTGGCGCGCGAACTCAGCGAGCGACGCGCTGAACTGGATCCGGGGGGCGTGGACCTGAAGGTCCGGCGCGCGGTGCTGGTGGCCGGCCCCAACCGCGGTACCATCCTGGCCGATGGCGACAACTGGATCTCCTTGGCCGACCGCTACACCAACTTCATCACCAAGCTGCCCGACAACGCCTACACCCTGACCATGGAGGGCATCCTCACCTTCGTGAAGGTGATGGCCCACGGCGCTCTGGCCGGCCTGCCCGGCCTGGCCTGCCTGAACCCCCGCGGCGACTACCTGAAGCGCATCAACGGCGCCGCCAAGCCACCGACCGTCTACCACAGCATCGGGGCCAGCTTCACCCCGTCAGATCCCGGCATGATCGCCCAGCTCTGCAAGCGCGTGGGCGACAAGCTGGTGGACCGCCTCTTCGGCGAGGACAACGACGGCGTGGTGCCAGCCGAGGGCACCTTCTCCACCGGCGGTGCGACCTCGCCCTTCAGCCCCCTACCGGAGCACCGCCAGGTCTACAGCCTGGAGGACCGGATGAACCACTGCAACTACTTCGAGCACGATGTGGTGCGGCGGCAGATCGGGGCTTGGCTGACGGCGTAGCCATCCGGCGGCACATCGCCGCCGCGCCCCTCACGAAAGCCCGGAGGCAACGATTAATCATACAATCATTGCAATGATTGTATGATTGCTCGCCCGGTGGTCATACAATGTAGTCACCATGCGAACACGACTGATTGGCATCGGCAACTCCCGAGGCATCCGTCTGCCCAAGCCCCTTATCGAACAGGTGGGCTTGGGGGATGAGGTCGATCTGCGGGTCGAAGACGGCAACATCGTGATCTCGGCGGTCCGCGCGCCGCGCGCCGGCTGGGCGGAGGCGGCTGCGCGTTCGGCTGCCACCGAAGGCAGCGCGCTGCTCGACCCGCCGACACCCACCCGCTTCGACGAGAGTGAGTGGCAGTGGTAGAGTCCCTAGCCCGTTCGGAGGTACAGACGATGCTCTCCATACAGATTGCGCCTGAGATTGAGATCCGATTGCGCAGTGCGGCCGACCGGCTGCATGTGGCTGTTGACGATCTCGCAGCAGCGTTGGTGCGCGACTTTGTGGCCGAACCTGACCCGGAATTCGAGAGCGCGGCTCGACATGTTCTTGAGAAGAACCAGGAACTGTACCGGCGGCTGGCCTAGGTGCGTTACCTGACCTTGGGCGAGATCCTTCGCCTGCAGGCCATGGTTCTGGAGCAGTCGGGCGGAGCGACAGGGCTTAGGGATCTGGCGGCTCTCGAATCGGCTGTGGCCCAGCCACGAATGTCCTTTGACGGATCGGACCTCTATCCAGATCCTGTGGCCAAGGCGACAGCTCTCGCGTTTTCACTTATCAGGAACCACCCGTTCCTCGATGGCAACAAGCGCGTCGGGCACGCCGCACTGGAGACCTTTCTGCGTCTCAACGGCCTTGATCTTGAAGCTTCGGTCGATGGCGCCGAAGCTATAGTGCTTGGTGTCGCGGCCGGTCTGATCGGTCGATCGGAATTGCAAGCATGGATTCGGGAGCACACAAGCTCCCAATTGCCTGATTTGCACCCCCCACCCCCCATCTGATACCCTAACGCTTCCTGCTGCGGGCCGGGTGGCGTACTCCGCGTCGTCAACCAACACCTTCACTCAGGGAGACAAGCAAGCGCAGGCGTCTTACTCCTGGCCACCGAGGCCCGGGCCCTTTCGGGGGCGGCGGGCGGGATGTGCGACCGGAGGCCGGCTCATCGTGGCCGGGGCGCCCGGCTGTCACCCACCTGCTTCGTGCAGGTTGTGAGACCGGCGTCATCTGCCGTAGCGGGTGTCATCATCGTGGGGCCATCGGCTCCAGGGCCCTCATCCTCCCTTCGGAGGGCGGGGGCCTTTCTTGTCGCAGGGCGGGGGTCCAGCAGCCATGAGCCAAGCCACAGAGACGACAACCGGAGCGGCAGACGGGACCTCCCCGTTCGCCGTGATCCCGAGCACCGAGGCCTTCCCCCGCCTTCACGCCCCCGGCGCCGCCGAACGCCTGGTGGATGGCGGCCGCAGCCTGCGCCCTGCCGGCCAGGTGGAGGCCTTCAGCGTTCATGTGGATGCCGAGGGCCGCTTCTTCGTGCGCGTAGCGGTGTTGCCCGGCCGAGAGCTGGACGCGGGCGCGGCCCCAGCGTCCGAGGCAGCTGAGCGCTGGATCGACCCCGTCTCCGGCCCCCTGCCGCCGGGCTCGCTGTGGCATCTCGTGCTGGCCCCCGACGGCCGGCCGGAGCGCCTGGAGGCCCGCTGGTTGGAGGAGGGCCGCCCGGTGGAGCTGGCCCTCACCTGCTTCCCCGACGAGGTCATGATCTGGCGCCGCGGCGCCGAGCCGGCCTCGGAATCCCTGGCGGTGCCGCCGGGCTACCGCCTGCTCTGGCCGCCGGTCTCCGGCCGCGACCATTGCCTGATGAACCTGGACGCCTTCCTGGACACCCATGACCGCGGCATCCTCATGGTCTGCGCCCTGGTCTGCCGCCCCGCCGCGCGCGGTGGCCTGCGCGCCCGGCCGGTCAAGCTGACCATCGGCGTCGACGCTTCGCCGGCCACGGACAACGCGGTTGAACCCCGCACCGTCGTCCCCCGCACCGTCGTCAGCCTGAGCACCCCCGGCTGGCCGGAGCAGCGTCTGACCCTGGACGAGGCCGGCCGCCTGGCGCGCTGGCAGGTCGACGACGCGGCCACCGTCTGCGTGCGGCCCTGGGCCGAAGCCTGGATCCCCTCTTAGGAGCCCCCGATGTTCGACCGCGTGACCCCCCAGAACGACTGGCCGGCCATGGAGCGCCGCATCCTGGCCTGGTGGAAGGAGACCGACGCCTTCGGCAAGCTTGCGCGCCAGAACGCCGGCGCCGAGCCCTGGTCCTTCCAGGACGGGCCCATCACGGCCAACAACCCCATGGGGGTGCACCATGCCTGGGGCCGCAGCTTCAAGGATGTGTGGAGCCGCTTCTTCAGCATGCAGGGCCGCGACCTGCGCTGGCAGAACGGCTTCGACTGCCAGGGGCTGTGGGTCGAGGTGGAGGTGGAGAAGTCGTTGGGCTTCAAGAGCAAGCGCGATATCGAGGCCTACGGCATCGACGCCTTCGTGCGCCGCTGCAAGGAGCGCGTGCTGCGCTACGCCGCGGTGCAGACCGAGCAGTCCATCCGCCTGGGGATGTGGATGCATTGGGACGACCCCGCCGACCTGCGCTTTTTGGCCGACCACATCGACGAGGCGGAGGCCTTGACGGTGGACACCCCGGCCGGCCCGGTGACCGCGACGGTGGAGCAGCTGGTGGGGCAATTGGGCAAGTGGCCCTGGAACAAGAGCTACTTCACCTTCGCCGACACCAACAACTACCTGATCTGGCGCTTCCTCAAGGAATGCCATCGCCGCGGCTGGGTCTACCGCGGCCGCGACGTCATGCCCTGGTGCGCCCGCTGCGGCACCGGCCTCTCACAGCACGAGATCGCCACCGAGGGCTACCAGGACCTGACCCACAAGAGCCCCACGGTGCGCTTCCCGCTGGTGGACCGGCCCGGCGAGTCGCTGTTGGTGTGGACCACCACGCCCTGGACGCTGTCGGCCAACGTGTCCGCCGCGGTGGGGCCGGAGCTGACCTACCTGAAGGTGCGCCAGGGGACGACATCCTGTACCTGGCCAAGGGCGCGGCCAAGGCGGCCCTGAAAGGCAAGGAAGGCCAGGACTGGACGGTGGAGGCGGAGCTGCGGGGGGCGGACATGGTCGGCTGGCGCTACCGTGGACCTTACGACCATCTGGCGGCGGCCGCGCCGGCGGTGGAGGGCGCGCATACGGTCATCGCCTGGGAAGAAGTGGGCGAGGCCGAGGGCACGGGCATCGTGCACATCGCCCCGGGCTGCGGCGCGGAGGACTTCGGCCTCTCCAAGCGCTACGACCTGCCGGTCATCGCGCCGCTGGATGAGAGCGGCATCTACGGGGCGGACTTCGGCTGGCTCGCGGGCCGTCTGGCCTTGGATGTGGCCCAGGAGGTGGTGGACGACCTGAAGGCGCGCGAGCTGCTGTACAAGGTGGAGGGCTACAAGCACCGCTACCCCACCTGTTGGCGCTGCGGCTCAGAGCTGGTCTTCCGCCTGGTGGACGAATGGTTCATCAGCATGGGGCCGCTCTACGACCTGCCGCGCGAGGCGGTCACGGAGGCCCAGAAGGCCGCCAGCCTGCGCTACCAGATGATGGATGTGGTGGACGCCATCCGCTGGATCCCGGGCTTCGGGCGGGAGCGGGAGCTGGACTGGCTGCGCAACATGCATGACTGGATGATCTCCAAGAAGCGCTACTGGGGCCTTGCCCTACCCATCTGGGTCTGCCAGGACCCGGAATGCGGCTGGTTCACGGTGGTGGGCAGCAAGGAGGAGCTGAGCGCTCGGTCGGTGGCGGGCTGGGAGGTCTTCGAGGGCCACAGCCCGCATCGGCCCTATGTGGATGCGGTGGAGGTGCTCTGCGAGGAATGCGGCGGCCCGGCCAGGCGCGTGCGCGACGTGGGCAACCCCTGGCTGGACGCGGGCATCGTCTCGCTGTCCACCCTGCCGGCGGACCCGGCGGACGAGGAAGCCTTCGCGGCGGCCAAGGCGCGCTGGTTCCCGGCGGACTTCATCACCGAGAGCTTCCCGGGCCAGTTCCGCAACTGGTTCTACAGCCTCTTGGCCATGAGCACGGTGCTGGAGGGCCAGGCGCCCTTCAAGACGGTGCTGGGCTTTGCCACGCTCTTCGCCGAGGATGGGCGGGAGATGCACAAGAGCTGGGGCAACGCCATCGAGTTCAACGAGGCGGCGGACACGATGGGCGCGGACGTGATGCGCTGGATGTACCTGGCCCACCGCCCGGAGCAGAACCTGAACTTCGGCTATGGCCCGGGCACAGAGGTGCGGCGGCGCTTCCTGATCCCGCTGTGGAACGTGTATGGCTTCTTCGTGCAATACGCCAACCTGGCGGAGGGCTGGACGGCCCCCCGCGCCTGGGACGCGACCCGTCCTGCCGGGCGCGCGCCGGCGGCGGACGAGGCGGCGCGGGAGCTGGACCGCTGGATCCTGGCCCGCCAGGAAGCGATGCTCGCCGAGCTGACGGAGCGGATGGCGGATTACGACGGCTTCAAGGCCACGGCTGCGGTGGAAGCCTTCGTGGAGGAACTCTCCAACTGGTACGTGCGCCGCTCGCGACGGCGCTTCTGGGAGGGCGAGGCCGCGGCCCTGGACACCTTGTACACGGTGCTAGTGACGCTGAGCCGGGCCTTGGCGCCGATGCTGCCCTTCTCGGCCGAGGAGCTGTACCAGAACCTGGTGCGCCGCGGCGACGCAGGGGCGCCGGAGAGCGTGCACCACTGCCTGTGGCCGATGGTGGCGGCGGCCGGGGCGGTGGGCGACGGAGTCGGTGCGGCCAGTGGGTCGGATGGATCCGACCGTTCAGACGCGGCCCTGATCACCGACATGAACCTGGTCCTGCGGCTGGCGGCCCTGGGCCGCGAGGCCCGCGCCCGCCAGGACCTGAAGCTGCGCCAGCCCTTGGCGCGGGCGACGGTGGCGGTGCGCTCGGTGGCCGAGGAGGCGGCCTTGGGCCGCCTGGGCGGCCACTTGCTGGAGGAACTCAACGTCAAGGCCCTGGAGGTGGTGCGGGATGGCGGCAGCCTGGTGACCTACAGCCTGCGCCCGGTCCTGCCCAAGCTGGGCCCGCGCTTCGGCAAGGCGATGGGCGCTGTCCGCGCGGCCCTGGCGGCGGTGGACGCGGCGGCGGCGGCGGTCACCCTGGCGGCCGGCGAGCCGCTGACGCTGACGGTGGACGGCGAAGCGGTCACCTTGCAGCCGGAAGAGGTGGAGGTGATGGCCGCGGCCCAGGAGGGCCGGGCCACGGCCGAGCAGGACGGCTACGTGGTGGAGATCGACCAACAGCTGACCCCCGAGCTGGTCGCCGAGGGCCTGGCCCGTGACCTGGTGCGCCAGATCCAGGAGCTGCGCAAGCAAGCCGGCCTGCAGGTGACCGACCGCATCGCCCTCTACCTGACGGGTTCACCAGAGCTGGAAGCGGCGGCCCGCACCTGGCAGGGCTTCATCACCGGCGAGACCTTGGCCACGGAACTGCACTTCGGCCCGGCGCCGGAGGACGCGCAGGGGCGGGCGGAGGTGGTGATCGAGGGGCAGGCGGTGGGGGTGGGGGTCAGGCGGGTGGCAGCGACGATCTGGAGCTGAGGCGGAGATGGAATGTCTGTCGCAGTGGTGCGGCGGGGCGCGGCGGCCTACCGCGCGTCAAACACCTCGTTCACCACTACGCCGAACCCGGCCAGACGCAGCGACCTGGCCACCTGGCCCACATCCACCCCGGCCCGCCGACGTCGCCCCGTAGGGCCACCCGCCCTCCCATCTCCGCCAGGAGGCCGCCGCTATCGACGACCACCGCACTCCGTTCCCCGAGCTGGCCGTCTCCGGCTGCCTCGCCGTCATCACCGCCACGCTGGCCATCGCCGCCGGCCAGGGGCGGGGGGTGGGCGGGCAGGCGCTGCTGCACGGGGCCCTGCTGGCCGTGTTCCTGGCCGGCGGCGCATGGCTGCGGCGTGCGCGCGGGCGGCGCTGGGAGCCGGCCGCGCGGGGCGTCCTGGTCTTCGGCGTCCTCTTCTTCCTGTACGCCTCGCTCGGCAAGGTCACCTTCCAGGCCATCCCCTGGGACGCGGACCCCATGCTCACGCGGCTGGACGCCTGGCTCAGCCCGGGCCGCCCGCCCGTGCTGGCCGCGCAGGCCCTCGGCGGTCGAGCCTGGAGCGTCGAGTTGCTGTCGTTCTACTACGTCGCGTTCATCCCCTACCTCTACCTGACCCTCTTCCTCGGGCTCCTCGGGCGCCCGGCCCTGGAGCGCGAGCGCTTGCTCGTCGCCCTGGCGACGCTCTACGGCCTCAGCTTCATGGGCTACCTGTTCGTCCCCGCCCGCGGGCCTATCGTGGCCATGGCGGGCAGCTTCGCCGCGCCCCTGCCGGGCGGCTTCTTCCACGGCGTCGTGCGGGCCGCCATCGAGAGCGCGGGCGGCCCGCACGGCGCCTTCCCGAGCCTGCACGTGGGCGCGACGACCCTGGCGTGCGCCTTCGACCTCGCCCACCGCAATACCTTGCGCGGTCTTATCTACGTGCCGCTCATCGCCATGATCGCCGCGGCAACCCTGGCCCTTCGGTATCACTACGCCATCGACCTCGTGGTGGGCGCCGCGCTGGCGATCGCCTGCCTGGCCCTGGCTGTGCGCCTGGTGCCCCGCAGCGCGGCGGAGGCCGGCCGATGATGTACTGCCTCATCCGCTTCGTCCTGGGCCTGTCGCTGCGCGGCTTCTTCCGGACCGTCTCGGTCCAGGGCATCGACCGCATCCCGCGGTCCGGCCCGGTCCTCCTCATCTCCAACCACGCCAATGCTTTCGTGGATCCGCTCCTGGTCCTGGTGAGCGTGCAGCGGCGCATCACGCTCACCGCCAAGAGCACCCTCCTCGGCCATCCCCTCCTGGCGCCCCTCATCCGGGCGGTCGGCGTGGTGCTGCTGCACCGCGCGCAGGACGTGGCCCACGGCGCCGACCCGCGGGCCAACGTCGAAGCGCTGGCTACCCTGGCCCGGACCTTGCGCCGCGGCGGGGCGGTCTACCTCTTCCCGGAGGGCCAGAGCCACTCCGACCCCGGCCTGCGGCCATTCCGCACCGGCGCCGCACGCGTGGCGCTTGACGTGGTGGGCGACGGCGCGGGCGAAGCGGACCTGGCTATTGTGCCGATTGGCCTGCATTTCGAGCAGAAGGAGCGCTGGCGGTCCGAGGCCATCGCCCTCGTCGGGCAGGCTCGCTCGGCGCGCGCGTGGCGGCGGGAGCATCCCGAAGCCGATGCGCGGGCGCTGACGCGCGCCATGGAGGCCTGGGTCCGCGAGATCACGCTCAACACGGATCGGGACGAAGACCGCCGCCTGCTCGTCGGGGCGGCCGGGCTCCTGGAGGGCGTCGACGCCCGGCCGCCGATGCTCGGCCAGGAGCCGCCATGGGCCGCCGAGGCGCACGTGGCACGCGCCCACCGCCTGCTGGAGGGCGCCCGCTGGCTGGCGCGGCACCGGCCGGTCGCGCTGGCGGACCTGCGCGCGCGGGTCGCCGGCCTCACCGAGCGCCTGGACGGCCTGGGCCTACGGCCGGAGGAGCTGAACCTGGACCTGGGCTGGGGGCGGGCGGCCTTCTTCGTGGTGCGGGAGCTGGAGCTGCTGCTCGTCGGCGCACCGCTGGCGCTGTGGGGCTGGCTCAACCACCTGCCGGCGCTCCTCACCGTGAAGGCGCTCGTGCGGCGGATGTCGACCGAGCTGGACCAGTGGGCCTCCAACGCCGTCTTCGCCGCGCCGCCGGTCTTCGCCGCCTTCTACGCCCTGCAGGTCGGAGCGGCCTTCCTCCTGCTGCCCGGCGCCTGGGCCCTGGCCTATGCCCTCAGCCTGCCCCTGACGGGCTGGGTGGCGCTGCTCTACCGCGACCGCGCCGGCGGCGCCCGCCGCCGGACCCGTACCTTCCTGCGCCTGCGGTCCCGGCCCGCCGAACTCGACGCCCTGGCCGGCGAGCTGCGCGACCTGGCCCTGGCGGTGAGCGCCCTCGAACTGGAGATCCCCGATGACGCCGACCGACACGACCTCTGACGCCCCGCGCCTGGTGCTGGCGATCGGCGACCCGCTGGCCCGGGAGACCGCCCGGACCGGCGGCAAGGGCGCCAGCCTGGCGCGCCTGGCCCAGGGCGGCTTCCCGGTGCCGGAGGCGCTCCTGGTCGGCGCCGACGCCTACCGCGCCTTCGCGCGCGGGGCGGACCTGCGGGCCGCCGGGGCGCTGAGCGTCACCGAGCCCGAGGCCCTGCGCCGCGAGTGCGAGTCCCTGCGGGCCACCCTGGTGGCGACCGCCTTCCCACCCGAGGTCGACCGCGAGCTCCGCGCGGCGCTGGCCGACCTGGTGGGCCGCGCAGGCTCGGTCAGCGTCCGGTCGTCGGCGACGCTGGAGGACCTGGCCGGCGGGGCCTTCGCCGGGCAGCACGACACCTTCCTGGGCGTGCGCGGGCTGGATGCGGTCATGGACGCCATCCGGCGCTGCTACGCCTCGCTGTGGGAGGACCGCGCCGTCCGCTACCGGCATGAGCTGGGCTTCGCCCCCGACGCGGCCGACATGGCCGTCGTCGTCCAAACCATGGTCCAGGCCGACGCGGCCGGGGTGGCCTTCTCGATGAGCCCCATCACTGGCCAGACCGACCGGGTGCTGGTGACCTCCGCCTTCGGGCTGGGCGAGACCGTGGTCTCCGGCGATGGCGAGGTCGACCAGTTCATCGTCGCCAAGGCCGACGGCCGGGTCATCGAGCGGCATGTGGGGCTCAAGGCCGAGGAGGTCGTGCAGGCCGGGGCCGGCACGGTGACGCGGCCCGTCGAACCGGCGCGCGCCGCGTCGCCGTCGCTGGACGAGGGATCCCTGCGGCAGGTGGTGGACCTGGCCCTGAAGGCCGAGCGCCACTTCGAGTTCCCGCAGGACGTGGAGTGGGCCATCGCCGGCGGGCGGCTGCACATCCTCCAGTCGCGGCCCATCACCCGCTTCCCGGAGCGCTGGACCCGTCAGGACTCGGCCGAGCGCTTCCCGAGCCCGATGACCCCGCTGACGTGGGACTTCAGCTCCGGCGGCTTCCACGACTCGCTCCGCCACTCACTGGGCCTCATGGGCCTGCCGGACTTCGAGGGCCGCTGGTTCGAGCGGCTGGACGGCTACATCTACGGCAACCAGACGGCCATCGAGGTCTTCACCGCCGGGCACCAGGTGGCCTTCGCCTCGCTCGAGGAGCTGGAGGGCCGGGTCGAGGGCTTCGCTGAGCGCTTCCGCTGGGTCCAGGAGCTTCCCATGCGCTGGGCGCGCGACCTGGACCGTTACCTCCTTGCGCTGGGGCGGCTGAGTGCCGTGCCGCTGGAGGACCTCGACACGCCGGCGCTGTGGGACCATGTCCTGCGGATCGACGAGGCCGGGCGGCGCTACTTCCTGCCCAACATCGCCATCTCCATCGCCCAGGGCCTGATGCATCGCATGCTCTACCGGCTGGTCACGATGGTCGTGGGCCCGGACGCCGCGGCCGAGACCTACGACGGCCTGACGTGTTTCTGCGAGACCAAGACGAATCTGGTCAACCGCGATCTGCACGAGCTATACGAGCTGGCCCGGGCCGATGCGGCGCTGGCCGCGGCGCTCCAGGGTGAGGACCGCCGCGCGCTTTGGGAATCCGGCGCCCTCGGCCAGCACGCCGCCTTCCACACTCGCTTCGCGCGCTTCCTGGAGGACCATGGGCACCGCGAGGTGGACTTCGACGCCTACCAGCCCACTTGGTCCGGCCAGCCCTGGGTGGTCCTGGAGAACCTGCGCCTGATGCTGCTCAGCGGCCGGCTGCCCGACCCGGGCCGGCAGGACCAGGCCTCGCGCGCCCGCCAGCACGCCACCGAGCGGGCCTTCCTGCCTCGGCTGCCCGCGCCCCTGCGCACCCTGGGCGCGGAGCTTGTCCGCCTCTGCCGCGTCTACACCGCGCTGGACGACCTGGAGCACTACCAGACGACGCGCCTGCATATCCCGTTCCGGGCGGCCCTCATGGAGCTAGGAGGTCGCCTGGTGCAGGCGAAGATCGCCGACCAGCCCGACGAGGTCTTCTTCCTAAGCCGCGCCACCCTGGAGGGCTTCGTCCGCGGCGATGTGCCGGCCGCGGCCGCCGCCGCCGAGTTGCGCGCCAACCGGGCGAGCTATCAGGATCAGCTCAGAGTCGACCCTCCGTTCCAGCACGGCGTCGCGCCGGAGGACGAGGCCCCGCAAGGCGACGCACTGCGCGGGCTGGCCGGCGCGCCGGGCATGGCGGAGGGGGCGGTGGCCATCGTCCGCAGCAGCGACGACTTCGCCGCCTTCCCGCCCGGCTCGGTTCTGGTGGCCCGCACGACCAACCCGGCCTGGACGCCCCTCTTCTACGCCGCGGTGGCCGTCGTCACCGAGAGCGGCGGGCCGCTGTCCCACGGTGCGGTCACGGCGCGCGAGCTGGGCATCCCGGCCGTCGTCGCGGTGCGGGGCGCGATGCACACCTTCATGCCCGGGGACCGGATCAGGGTGAACGGGACGGCGGGCACGGTGACGCGGGTCAGCGACGACGCGCCCGCAGCACCACATGCTTCGCCCCCAGCCTGACCTTCTCCGCGTTCCCGAACACCCGCTCCGCCTCGCGTTTCATCGCCGGCCACAGCTGCCGGATCATGACCGCCATCGCCAGCCCAATGGGCCCGTAGCCGCAGCCCGCTCCGCCGCCAAGCGCCGGTGCGCGTCGCCAACGCTCCATGGCCGCGAGCCCGAGCGACCACAAAGGAGTCGTGGACCCATGACCGCAGCGATCTCCGCTTCAGGTCTGGTCAAGTCATTTGGACGGACGCGGGCCCTGGACGGGCTCGACCTGTCGGTGGACACGGGCGCCATCCACGGGTTCCTTGGCCCGAACGGCGCCGGGAAGACCACGACGCTGCGCATCCTGCTGGGCCTGCTACGGGCTGACGCGGGCGACGTTCAGCTGCTCGGCGGCGACCCGTGGCGAGACGCCGTAGCGCTGCACCGCCGGTTGGCGTATGTCCCCGGCGATGTCACGCTGTGGCCGGAGCTTTCCGGCGGCGAGGTCATCGACCTGCTGGGCCGCTTGCGTGGCGGGTTCGATGCCCGGCGGCGGGCCAGCTTGCTGGAGCGGTTCGATCTTGACCCCACCAAGAAGTGCGGCACCTACTCGAAGGGCAACCGACAGAAGGTGGCCCTGATCGCGGCGTTGGCCTCGGACGTCGAGCTGCTGCTCCTGGACGAGCCGACCTCGGGCCTTGATCCGCTGATGGAGGCCCAGTTCCGCGAGATCGTCATGGAGGAGCGAGCCGGCAACCGCACGGTGCTGCTATCCAGCCACATCCTGGCCGAAGTCGAGGCGGTGTGCGACCGGGTGACGATTGTTCGCGCCGGACGGACGGTGGAGAGCGGCACGCTGGCCGAGCTGCGCCACCTGACGCAGACTTCGGTGACCGCCGAGCTGGCCGGCCCGCCGTCCGGCCTGGCCGAGTTGCCTGGCGTGCATGACCTGCAGGTCGATGGCACCCGCGTGCGCTGCCAGGTGGACGCCGGTGAGCTGAACGCCGTGCTCGGCCAGCTGACCGCCGCCGGCGTGCGCAACCTGGTCACCCAGCCGCCGACGCTGGAGGAGCTGTTCATGCGCCACTATCGGACAGACGCCCAGGCCGGGGATGACCCGAGCCGCGGGCACCCGGAGGTGGCGCGATGACCGCGCTGGCCGGCACTGGCCCCCTGGTCCGGCTGTGCCTGCGGCGGGATCGGCTCAAGCTCCTGATCTACGTGCTGGTGGTGGGCGCCATCCCGATCGGCATGGCCGCCGCCTACAAGGTACTGTATCCCACCGCCGCCGGACTGCAGGCGTTCGCCGATCTGAGCATGAGCACGCCGGCGACCGTCGGTATGCTGGGGCTCATCTACGCGCCGACGGTCGGGGCGCTGACGGCCTGGCGGGCGGGGCTGAACGGCATGTTCTTCATAGCGCCCGTGAGCATCCTGCTCATCGTCCGCTACACCCGCGCGGAGGAAGCGGTCGGCCGCCGTGAGTTGCTGGGCGGGTCCGTGGTGGGCCGCCAGGCCCCGCTGACGGCCGCGCTGATCGTGGTGTGCGCGGTGGACCTGCTCCTGGGGGTGTTCATCGCGGCAGGTCTGATCAGCCTGGGGCTCTCCGCCGCCGGCGCCGTGGTCATGGGTCTGTCCGCCGCGGCGGCCGGGTGGGTCTTCGCAGCCCTCGCCGCGGTCACCGCGCAATTGACGGTCAGCCCGGGCCCGGCGCGCGGCATGGCGCTGGTCATGTTCGCGTTGTCGTGGCTGGTGCGGGCCGTCGGCGATTTGGGCCGGGCGCAGGGGCTGGCCTGGTTGTCGTGGCTGTCCCCCCTCGGCTGGGTGCGGCTGACGCGCGCCTTCGCCGACGAGCAGTGGTGGGTGTTCGTGCTATTCGTGGCCCTCGGTGCCGCCCTGGCAGCCATGGCCTATGCGCTGTCGGCGCGGCGGGATCTGGCCGCGGGCATCTTGCCCGTGCCGGTGGGGCCGGCCGAGGCGGCGCCCGCGCTGAACAGTCCCCGCGCCCTGGCGTGGCGACTGCACCGTGGCGGGCTGCTGGGCTGGAGCGTCGCGGCGGCCGGCTTCGGGTTGTTGCTGGGGATCGTCGGTGTGAGCATGGCCGGCTTCGTGGACGCGCCGCAGATGCAGGCGTGGGCGCAGCGCATGGGGGCGCATGATGCCGGCGACGCGTTCCTGTTCTTGACAATGTTCGTCCTCGGCCAGGTGATCTCGGTGTATGCCATTCTGGCCGCGTTGCGCCTGCGCTCCGAGGAGGTCGAGGGGCGCGCCGAGGCCGTTCTGGCGACTGCGGTCAGCCGGCTGCGCTGGGCGCTCAGCCATGTGACGATCGCGGCGCTCGGCCCGGCGGTCCTGCTGATCGTGCTCGGCCTGACTATCGGACTTGGCTACGGCCTCACCGCGCACAACCTGGTCCAGGACTCGCCACGCCTACTGCACCGCACGCTGCTGACGTTGCCGGCCATCTGGGTGGTGGCCGGGATCGCGGTGGCGCTGTATGGCTGGCTGCCCCGCCGCGCCGCAGCCCTGACCTGGGCTGCCTTCGCGGTGTTCCTGGCGCTGGAGCTGGGGTGGGAGCTGCAGCAAGTGAGCCAGTCGCTGTTCAACATCTCACCGTTCGCCCATGTGCACTGGTCCATCCAGGTCACCGCGACGCCGCTGCTGGGGCTGACCGCCCTCGCGGCGGTGCTCGCCGCGATCGGGCTGCTGGGGCTGCAACGGCGCGACGTGGGATAAGCTGCAAGCAATCCGCCGCTACCCTCAAGGTTCTTGGAGGTGCAGTACTAGTCAAGCATGAGCGAAACCGTTCACCCGCCAAGCATGAAATTGGGGGTTGAGCTCGGCTTATTTTCATAGCAGACTTGTGGTATCTTGTGGGACGTTGAAGCAGGGTCGTGCAGAGTTGGGCGGATGAAGGAGGGGGCGGGATGGCGAGTCCACGTGTGCGCAATACGGCCGTTGGCGCGGCAACCTGCCGGCTGATTGAGCAGTACCAGCCGGAGGCGACACGGCTGTTCAACGACCCGGTGATCCGGGGCATGCTGAGCGCCCCGATCCCATTCCTGATGCGGCTGGCGGCCGTGCGCAATTTCACCGTCAAACAGACCGACGGCGTGCTGGCCGGGCTGTACGGCGAACAAATCTGCCGCACAAGGTATATCGATGACGCGGTGGTGGCAGCGCTGGAACAGGGAATCCAACAGCTCGTCATCCTGGGGGCCGGCTATGACACGCGGGCCTACCGCCTGCCCGACCTGCAGGGCGTATCGGTCTTGGAAGTGGACCTGCCCTCGGTGCAGGCGGATAAGAAACAGAAAGTGCAGAAATTCCTGGGCGGCCTGCCGGCCCACGTGACTTACCTCCCGATCGATTTTGATACACAGCGCCTGGCGGACGTGCTGACGGGCGCCGCGTATGACCGCTCGCGGCCGGCGGTGTTCGTTTGGGAAGCCGTCACCCAATACATCACCGCCGACGCCGTCAAGCAAACACTGGACTTTGTGGGGCACGCGGCCGCCGGCAGCCGCCTCGTGTTTACGTATGTGCTCAAGAGCGTGATCGAGCGCCGTTCGGACATCCCCGGCGCGAACAAGCTGATGGACTTTGCGGCGCGGGGCGCGCCGTTTATCTTCGGCCTGGAGCCGGCTGAGCTGCCGGCCTTCCTGGCGCCGTTTGGGCTGGACCTGACGGCGGACGTGGGCAACGCGTACTATCAAGAAAGCTACCTCAAGCCGATGACACGGGCCATGGAAGTGATGGAGGTCGAGCGCGTGGCGCAAGCCGTGGTGCGGCGATAAGGCCGCACAGCCGACGGGCGTTCACGCTCTGAGCCTCCTGGAGTGATTGCGGGAGATGTGCTGCCGCGCGCGCCGTCTCCGTTCACCAGACATGCGGGATGAGGCGGTACCGCACCTTCTGCTTGTACGCGTCGTAACCGTCCAGCTCGGTGAGCAGCATCTTCTCTTCGCCGAGGATGCGCCCCACGAGGACAACGGTGCCCACGACCGCGATCACCAGGCCGACCACCGAGCCCGTGAGGGAGCTGGCGCCGTACATCATCAGCATGCACCCACACACGCGCCCAGTAGGCCAGCCAGCCCGTGGTGCCTCCCAACCACCCGATGTGGGGATAGCGATCATCCTCGGCGCTCGCCTCCCCACGCAGCAGATCCACGCACCAGGACCGCAGCAGGTCCACGCCGATGTCATCCCCGACGCGCTGCACGAGCTTACGCGGCGTGAGTCCTGGCGGCGGGAGACGGTCCATCAACCCAGTCGGCATCCGGGCCACTCAGTTCCGGCGCGCGCGGCGGTGTCCGACCAGCAGGCCCGTGTCCTTGGCCAGACGGATCGCGCCATCCCGCGCCAGCTTGCCCGCCGCCAGGGGCCTGAGCGCCGCCAGCCCGTCCTCATCCAGCCAGCCCGACACCGAGGCAACATAGGCCACCAATGGCTCGACCTCCTTGACCACCAGACCGTCGTCGTAGCGAAGTAGCGTCACATCCGCGAACCACGGCGCCAGTAGCGCCGGCGCCGGAGCGATTCCCGGTCGGCGAACCGGCACAAGCATGCCATAGGCCGACCGCCCCCGCCAGCACACGAAGCGTGGCCGACCCGAGCCTCAGCCCTCCCACCAGCGCAGCACCCGCAGCGCGCGCAGGGTGTGCCGGGTCTCGCGTCCTCCATTGGCCGCGAGGTCATGCCACCGCTACCCTCAAACTTCTTGGAGGTGCAGCACTAGCTTCTGACCCTCCCCCGCTGTGCCGGTATTGCTCAGGAGCTTTTCGAGCAAGGCTATTGTCTTGCGCTCAGGTGACGTACCAATGCCCAGAACTGGGAACTTGCATTCGATATGGTGACTGCCTAACCAGTCCACCGATGTATCGGTGTTGTCGGCCATTCTTGAGATTGTTGAAACCAGACGAGTCCATTAATCGGACATTCGCAGCACTACCCGAAAGCGTGACCTCAACGGTCTGACCAGAACTCAAGTGGCCAAGATCAACCTGCGTCCAATTCATCTGACGGTTCCTCTGTGGCTCATTGTGACACCTAACGTGTTAGGCATGAGCGGCGGTCAAGGTTGCTCAGGTCGAGTCTACCTGACGCCGTCCGCTCGATAGCCTTTGTTGGGCGGCTCGTTGGTGACATTCTTCGGAGCCTGAATTCAGGCCGATCATGGGCCCTACACTGAGACGCGAGTTGACTTGGCGTCAAAGCCACCTCCCGGCCATTGCCACCGGCCCACAATCGTCCGGCCGTCATCGCTGATCTTGCCTTTGAAGTAGTTTTCCGAGCCCTTGTCTCCAAACCACGTCCACACGGTGCCGTCATCATCCACTTGATAGGTGTACGCGAAGTTGCTTCCGTCATCCGCCACGAGGTGCGAGCGCAAGGATTCGGTATCGTGGTCCCACGTGGTGTATTCAATGCCGCTCAAGCGTCGGCCACGCGGCGTTTCTGTCTCGAACTCCTGAATCAGGTAGTGCCCAGCCAGGCCCCATCTGTATGTCGACGTTCCCGGCGCACCGCCCTCGTTCCTCCAAGTGCCGATCAGCTGGCTGAGCTTCTGCATTGCCGGATGCGGCGAGAGCGGCAACTCCGGCGCTCGATCGTTGTTGTTGTCCGCCATTTGGCTCCCTTCCTAGGTGTGGGTTCTCCGTCCTGATCTCGCAACCATGCTCAATTCACGGACTATTACTCGTCACTACCGAAGGCAGTCTCGAGACCGCCTAACGTGTTGCGCATGAGCGGCACTCACGCGCTTCGGGATGATGCTAGCCTTACGGTGTCCGCTCGATGCGCTTGTTGGGCAGCGGCGCCACCGTCAGGACTCAGCGCAAAGCGCCGCAAGCTTCCTCGCCGTGTTGACGTTCCTCGTGGTCATCCGAGCGTAGGAGCTGTGTCCCACGATCTTGGTGATGTGACTGCGATTGTAGTTCTCTCGCCTGATGTTCCAGACGATGGCCCCAGGCGTGTAGAAGATGGTCAGGAACTCCATCTTCACCGGCAGCTCCGACACGAGACCCGGCTTGTCGACATCACTGAACAGGTACGCGACATAGGTCTGCTCACCCTCGCCGCTTCCCCACTCGCTCGGTATCGAGTCCGCAATCGCGATCACCTCCGCCGACGTCTTGACCAAAGTCGGGATCTTCTCGCCGAACGCCCGCTCAAGCTCGTCGTCGAGTAGACGCGTCAGGTCGAGGGCACTCAGAGATGAACTGAATATCGCATTGCCCGAGTTCAGGTAGGTGGCAACGTCGCTAAGCCCGAGCCCCTCGAGAAGAGCCTTCAGGGTCTTCATGGGCACGCGAGCGCCCTTGCCGACATTGATCCCACGCAGCAGCGCGACGTACTTCACAGATGCCCGCTCCCCTACTCAAGCAACGGGGCGCCGACCGCTCCGCCCCCACCCTTGTCTGCCCAACTATATCACTATGCCGACGGCTTCCACCTAGTCCCGCTCCCCACCTGCATATGCACCCGTCTCCAATCCATAGTCGCCTCCTGGCGAATGCTATGCCGCCTCGAGCGTCGACCTATCGATGTCCAGCAGACTGCACCGCCTGCGACATCGCTGATTGCAGCAGCACATGGCCCAACATCACGGCAACGCCACACGGATCCTGATAATTGTCCCACGGCCGAAGTCGCGTGTCAACGCGGAGCCGTTGCGCGGATCGGCCCGAGCCCGGCCACATGATGGCTGCGGCCATCGCTGCCCGACTGCTCGCCAGCACCCAACAGATACTGCTGCCGCGGCGCTCAGTCTCAGTTGGGCTCCAATGGCCCACAGTAACGGACCTCTGGTGCTGTTGCGCCATCCCGCTCAAACAATTGTCTCACGCCGGGTTCCAGCGTGAAGCCCTGCCGCTCGTAGAAACGCCTCGCGCGGTCATTGGCTTCGAAGACCCATAGCCTCGCGACGCTAAAGCGGGTCCCGCTCAGCGCCGTCTTTGCCTCCTGACAAAGCGCGGCTCCAATTCCCTTGGACCAGCAGTCAGGCGCTACGTAGAGGCCGTACACCTCTCCGTCACTCGGCGTTGCATCGTCGTCGTGACTCGGCCCGAATGAGATCCAACCGTCAACAGCACCGTCCATGTCAGACACCAGGATCCTGGCATTCGCAGCGATCCGCTCTGCCCAGACCACTTCGCGCCGCTGCTCGGACAGGGCGTCGAGCACACGCGGCGGCAGAATGCCGCGGTACGCCAGCTGCCACGCCTGAACGTGAACTCGGGCTATCGGTCCCGCGTCTCCTGCTACGGCCGCCCGAATGTGCATGGCATCCACTCCTTGTGCGCCAAGACCTCTGGCGACGGCAGAAGTCCTTGCTCTTGAAGCGATTCGATCCGGTCTGGAATGCCGTGGATCATCAATGGCCGAGACCGCAGCCTGCCTCCCAGCTACTACTTCCCTGTCGGCGACTGCACCCAGCCCTTGTCCTTGAACACGGCCCAGACTGCCATCGAATGCCCGTGGCCGAGGCCGTATTCCGCCTTGAGCCAGGCGACCAGCTCGCCGGCCTTCATGTCGGGCCGGAACACGCCAGCCGCGGTGGCAAGGGCCTTGAAGTCCTCCGGAGCCTTGCCGGTCTTGGCGCGGATGTTGTCCAGGTACGCTTGGAAGGACATGCTGTTCTCCGATGGTGCGGGGCCGTGGACACCGCGGCGATTCCCGGTAAACGAACCGGCACAAGCATGCCACAGGCCCCTTGACTCTGCCATCCCACTGATGGTTGGGTTCCGGGATGGCGATGCAGGACCGCTACGATCTCTGGCATGCCCGGCAGCGTCTCGATCTGCGCGAGGTCACGCCCATGTATCGCATCTGCTTCCTACTCCTTCAGCCCAGCCTACTTGAGGATGCTGTTCAACGCCCTCGCCAAGGTCATCGCGTCGTCGTTCCATGCGTCGCGCGGCTCAGCCGCCGTGCGGGCGAACAGCCACAGCCGTACGCGTTCGCTGTCGACCTCCAGGAGGTCGGCAAGGCGGCCGATCGTCGCCTCCGGAGCGGCGAGCAGCCGCTGGCGGCAGTTGAGCAGATGCTAGGTCGCGTCGTAGGCCGGGTCCCCGACGAAGGGCTTGGGATCGATCACCAGCCAGGGCCGGCGCCTCGCCCGCAGGACGTTGCCGGCGTGCAGATCGGTGGCGAGCAGCACGTCGTCGGCTGACGGACGAGACAGCTCCTCAAGCAACCCGAGACCCGCTCGGGTCAGCCCCGGATCGGGCCAGTTGGGAGCAGCCGCCAAGGTCTCATCCGCCCAATGCGCGAGCATGGTGGCGAGCGGGCGGAAGGGCTGCGGCGCCGCTGGTTTGCGCCACAGCTGTCGGAGCTGCCCGGCGATGACGACATCCTGTTCCGGCTCCGGTCGCTCGCGGAGCGCCGTGCCCGGTTCGCAGCGCTCCAGCAGCATGGCGTTGAGGTCCTCGTCGGCTTCGAGCAGCCGCACCGTGGGGTCGCCATCCCAGAAGCGCAGCCCCTGAAGCTCGTGCGCCGCTTCCATGTGCGGCAGGCCGAGCTTGAGCACCGCGCGGCTGCCATCCCCGCGCAGGGCCGGCGCGACCCACGCGCAGCTAACCTCGCTGCCGTCGAAGGGCGCCCCCAGCGTCAGCGTCCAGCGGTCCTGCATCTGGCGGACGACGTCCGGCAGGCGATCGAGCCAGGCGCGGCGCTCCGGCACGCCGCGGCAGGTGGCGGCAAGCCGCTGGGGGATGATGAACATCGTGTTCTTCGCTGTCATCACGATGCCTCTCCAAGTGTTCGCGATCTACGCCGTGACTGCGGTCGCCCTCACGGCCGCTATCACCGCCAGCAACGCGTCCACCTGCGCGGTGCGGAACAGCCCATCCGGACTATGCGGCGTCAGGTCGGTGAACGGCGACTCGTAGAGTCGCGCCGCCTCCATCACGCCATGCTCGGTCAAGTCTGCCGCTGTGAGCGCCTTGTTCAAGCGCAGCTTGTGGATCGCGATGTGATCTTGGTGCGCGCGCAGGAAGGCCGGGGCTGTCAGAGTGGGTTGTCACAGCTTGTCACAGCATCAGAATTGAAGCAGGGGAGAGCAGATCGTCTCGCGAAACAGCATGCTCTTGCGCTCGCAACAGCCCAGTGTTTCGTTTGTTGCAACGGCTGTTGCGAACGCAGTACTGCGCTGTTGCCAACGCAACACTGGGCTGTTCGGAAGCCAACAGCATGCTGAAACAAACGCCACCCCAAGCAGTTGCCGATTCCCGGCAGAGCCATGACACGCTGTGGTCGTCGCCCTGCGGCTTGCCGGCGTGGTAGCCGCATGCGCTTAAGTATATCGTCAAAATTCGGCGGTCGGACCCCCCTATTGCCGCAGTCCGCCGCTCCCGCCCGCCGGTCCCGAGTCGGACGCCGCACGAGGCCAGGCATGGTTGGGAGCCATGGCTCCGCCCTTCTGCCAGTGCGGCTTCGCACTATGGGGTCAACTCCACACTGATGATCATGCACAATCCCCCCCATCCGGGCGAGTTCATCAACGATGTCTTCCTGGAGCCCAACGGAATCAGCGGCCGCGAGTTGGCCGAGACGGTCAACGGCGGCGCCCAGGGGGAATCCCCGCCCATCGTCGCGGGCTTCTCCCGTAGACCGCGGGACGCCGGTCGGCCTATCATCGGATCGGGCGCCCCGGCATGGTGCGACTCCGTCGCCTGCCGCAGGGTGCCCGACACCTTGGAGCCCATCGTCATGAGCGATAGCTTGGATCATCTGGAGGCCTTGCGGCTGGCCACGCGCCGGGCCGTGCTCGAAGGCCCCGGCCGGCTGGCGGTGTCCCTGCGCCAGGCGGCGGCCCGTGGCGAGGCCCCGGCCGACCTGGCGCCCTTGCTGGCCAAGATCCGGCAAAAGGCCTACACCATCACTGATGCCGACGTGGCGGCGCTGATGGCCGCCGACGGTCCTGGCTACGACCAGGACCAGGTCTTCGAGTTCGTCGTGGCCGCCACCCTGGGCGCCGCCGAGTCCCGATATATCGCGGCGATGGCCGCCGTGGAGGCCGCATGAGGCTCGCAAACGTGGAGCGGGGCGAGGGTCTGAAGGACCGGCTGATGTTCTTCGTCATCCGCAGGCTCTCGGGCTACCGTGCGCCCGACGTGGTGCGCACCCTGCGCTATCGACCGACATTCTTCGGCCGGCCGCATTCCGAGCATACCCAGGCCGCCATGCGCGGTGACTCCGCCTGGACCGTCGGCGAGCGCGAGCTCTTTGCCGCCTTCGTGTCGCGGTTGAACGCCTGCCACTTCTGAACGAACGCCCACGCCGCGGTCGCGGCGATTGCCTTCGACGCCAAGCTCACGCAACAGGTGCTGGACGACTACCAGAGCGCGCCCATCGCCGATGGGCTGCGGGCCACCCTGGGCTTTCTGGACACCATGACCCGGCGGCCCGAAGCGCTGACGGCCCAGGACGCACGAGCGGTGCTGGCCGCCGGTGTAAGCCGCGAGGCCCTGGCCGAGGCGGTCCACGTCGCCTACCTCTTCAACATCTACGATCGCCTGGCGGACACCCTGGGTTGGGATGTCCCGCCGGCGGACGATGGATCTTACGTGGCCGGGGCGCGGAATCTGTTGCAGCGGGGTTACCTCTGAGCCAGCACATTCGGCGGGAACTGGCGGCGGCCCCCGGCCTGGGCGACGGCCCTTGATCGGTGGGCCGATCCTCCTCCACGGCTAGCTCGCTGAACTATGATGCCTTCATCGCGCGACGATGATGCCTTCATATGGTAGCGATGAAGGCATCATAAGCTCTGCTTCCTTACTACACTTCATCCGCGCGAAGTAAGCAAGGGCCCTGCTTCCTTACTTCACCGGGCCGTTTCCGCGGAAGGACGCGCTCGAGGCTCAGCCGCCGCGCGGGATTTGGACCCCCGGAAGGGAACCGGCGCGGTCGTCGGGTCCAGGCGGTCGGCAGGTCGGCAGGGCAGCCTGGTTTGCCGGCGCGCGCTCGTCCAGTCCCGGCCCCGCCTAGCGCTCGCTCCCGATCATGCAGGCGGCGGAGTCTGCGCAGTCTCGGTCACGCCGCTCTCACTTCCACCAATGCGCTCGATGACAGCGGCGGTGGGAGCGCTAGCCCTTGCTCTTGGAGCGCTTCAAGATGGAGTTCGATCGCCTCGCGAATAAGGGCGAGCGCCTCGTGTTCCGAATCGCCTACGGCCACGCAGCCCGGCAAATCGGGCACGTAGGCGCCCACACTTGTCGGCCCATGTTCAACCACAACCATGTAGCGCATGTGCTTCCTACTCCTTTAATCCAGCCTGCTTGAGGATGCTGTTCAAGGTGCCCGGTGGCAGATCCATGCTCGGCTTGCCCGCAACGGTGACGGTCCCGCGCTGCATCGGATGCTGGAACTGCCGGTGGCTGCCCTTCTGCCCGACCATCCGCCAATCCTGCTATGCGAGCAGATCAACCACTTCCTGCACTTTCATGATGGAAGAAGGATGTCACATCGTCTCGCCAGCCAGCAAAGCCCTGACCCGGCAGCACCGGGGTCGCAGCCCTGACTCGACCGGGGCTGCCGCTGCTCGACTCTTTTTGCCAGCCTGCCGCCGCCCCCTCAGCCCAGCGCCCTCGCCAAGGTCATCGCATCGTCGTTCCAAGCGTCGCGCGGCTCTGCCGCCTCGCGGGCGAACAGCCACAGCCGAGCGCGTTCGCTGTCGACCTCCAGGAGGTCCGCGATGTGGCCGATGGTCGCGTCCGGAGCGGCGCTCCGGCACGCCGCGGCAGGTGGCGGCAAGCCGCTGGGGGATGATGAACATCGTGTTCTTCGCTGTCATCACGATGCCCTCTCGAAGTGTCCGCGATCTACGCCGCGACTGCCGTCGCCCTCACGGCGGCTATCACCGCCAGCAATGCCTCCACCTGCGTGCTGCTGAACAGCCCATCCGGACCGTGCGGCGTCAGGTCGGTGAAGGGCGACTCGTAGAGTCGCGCTTCCTCCATCACGCCATGCTCGGTCAAGTGATTCACGATCAGGTTCAGGAACTCGATCTGGCTGGCGCTCCAGGCCTCGCCGTTCAGGAACCCGCTCAACGCGCTCTTGGCTGCCTCCCGGTCCATGCCCACCAGGGATCGCACGAACAGCCCTAGACCCTGCGACTTAGACGCCGGCGGGCGGTCTCCAGCATCGGCACCGTGGCGTCTTGCCAGTCTCGCCGATCCCGAAGCGAAACTGTCAGTCCTGAGTCTACCGGGGACCACGTGTCCAGAACAAGCTGTCATGGCACCCGATCGAATGCAAGAAACACATCGAACCTGGTGAAGGCGACCCCCTCGTCTCCCACGCCGACAAGGGCCGCCCGCTCTTCATTCCTGATCGTAAATTCATGTCGCCGGCCGTCTTCGAACTCCAACGTGATGAAGTTCCTCGAGTATTCCCCGCGGCCACGGCTGTGTTTACTGACTACAATGGCGGCAGTGGCTTGGGTCGGAGCCTTGGAATACTGAGCGGTCTGATAGATGAGATTGGCCAGAAAGACGATACCGACGAGAAACATCAGCGCGGGGACGATGGATCCTATAGACGATGAGAATGGAGAGCGTGCGGCCATTCCCGCCGAATTGCCACCTATGACCAGTACCAAAAGGCACCAGACCGACACGAATACGATACTGCAGCCTGTACCCACAGAGAACCTCATGTCGCTGGGAAGTACCCGAGCGGCACGATCGGCATACGCTTCTGACTGCTTGATCCGATCAAAGGTGAGTTGTCGGTCGGACATCGCTTGTTCTCCTGCTCAACTGGACTGCTGTAGTTGACCAAGCGGCAGCGTGCTGAACACACGATCTCCCGCAACTTCGTGGGGTGTTCATCGCCGGCCGCCAGTCAGCCACCGCCCCCTCAGCCCATCCGCAGCGGATCACGTACGCTAGCGTACGTGATCCACCCCTTGCGGTGGCCTACTCCAAGCACCCGCTTCCCCCCCCCTTTCACCCTCGCCGTCGCGCCCGGTGCCGACGATTGACAGGCCGCGCCCCGCCGAGCGCTCGCTCCCGATCATGATCCGCTACCCTACCCATCCACCGTCTTTGTCGAAGATGCACCATCTCGGGTCGCGGATCTCGCGCACCGCGAAGCCCAGGATGTCGCGGTAGGAGGCGGCTTCGGCAACTACACCCAGCCCTTGTCCTTGAACACGGCCCAGATCGCCATGGAATGTCCATGGCCGAGGCCGAATTCCGCCTTGAGCCAGGCGACCAGATCACCGGCCTTCATGCCCGGCCGGTACACGCCCGCCTCGGTGGCCAGGGCTTTGAAGTCCTCAGGATGCTTGCCGGTCTTGGCGTGGATGTTGTCCAGGTATGCTTGGAATGACATATCGTGGTCTCCGATCGCGGGGGGGCGGTGGGCTCCGGCTTGTTGGCCAGCGGGCCTTCCGACCGTCAGTCGATTGGCTCAACGCCCCTTTGCTGGGCCTGCTCGACGCCATCCTTCATGGCCTGCAGCACCTCGGGGGCGTGCCCCTGCCAATCCACAACTTCGCCGATGATGCGCAGCGGCTCTCGAGAGCGAAACGACCTGGTCGGATTGCCGGGAAACTTCTTGTCCGTCAGATTGGGGTCGTCCTCGATCGTACCGACCGGCTCGACGATGTAGATCCTGCCTCGCCCCTCGCCGAGCGCCAACTCCGCCCCCCAGGTGGCCGCATCCGGTGTGCCGGTCAGGTAGACGTAGGTCGTTGTCCGATCGCGTTTGCCGTAGTTGGCTGTGTGGCCCGGCTTGATCAGGTCTCCGGTCTTCAGGTCCGCCTTCGTACCATGGTAGAACCGCTCCACACCAGTCCCGTAGCACCTGGCACAGCCCTGCCCGTGACACACCGAACACGGGTGGGGCACGATGAACGGACCCGGATTGAAGCCGTCTGCCCCGCTTACCATCACCATGGCTCGAAGCAGTCATGGTTGCGCTGGGTGCGGATGCGCCCATCCTCGATGTCGAAGAACATGGCGAAATGCGCCCGCATCTCCGCTCCCTGCGGCAGCGACCCGAGCTCCACGGCCAGGCCCCCCGTCCATTCGGCCTCCATCGCCACCATCGATCCGCTCGCCGGCGGACGATGGATCCTACGTGGCCGGGGCGCGGAACCTCTTGCAGCGGGGCTACCTCTGAACCAGCCCGCGCACCTGCGGCGCGAGGGGGTAGGTGTCGCTGCGCTCACTTGGCGCGCATTCTGTTGTTCTTGGCGTTGTGCTCAAGCTCGCAGAGGCCGAGTTCTTCCATCAGCGGCGGGATGTAGATGCCAAAACGTCCACGCAGGCCCTTCTTCAGTCCATACCAGCCGCCTACCGGATTGGCTTCTGATCGGCCCCAGCTTTCAACGGTGCCGTCTTTCGCTGGCTTCTGCTCGTCGGCTCCACCGAGTTCGATCCAGTCGCCTGCCTGCTTGAGCATGGAATACAAGTCATCGATGCATCTGGCGTCGTAGTGCAGGACCGTGCTGCCAACAGTGCAGACTAGAATCTTCTTTCCGTCTTTCTCGTCTGTGTGCATCGTATACTCGGACGTCCCGGGAGGGGTCTTCAGTCTCCAAGGATTGTCCTTCGGTCGAGCGAACTGGGTTGCCATGATTTCCCTTTCAGATGCGAACGTAGAACGGTGGCCTCTTACGCTGCCTGCCGTCGCGGGTCCGGTTGACCGAGGGGTTAGGCGTCGCTGAACTGCGGTGACTCACGTTCTTGCCTCCCAGTCGCTGCGCAGCAACCCGTAAAGGGCGGAGTCCGAGACTTCACCGGATACGATCCAACGTTGGCGAAGATGGCCCTCCTTGACAAAGCCCAAGCGCTGAAGAACTCTTTCGGACCTCTCGTTTCGTGGATCGATGTCCGCTTCGATGCGATTCAGATTGAGATTGGTGAACCCGTAGTTCACAAGGCTACGCAGTGACTCCGACATCAGTGCTTTACCCCAACTCTGCGAGCGAAGGATGTAGCCCATCTCAGCACGGCGGCTGGCTTCGTGAAAGCTGAAAAGCGCGCAGGCGCCGATCAATGTGCTGCTTTCTCGCTCTTCGATACCGAGACGCAGGTATTCGCCTGCTTGCGTTGCCTTGCTCTCCCGTTCAATCATTTCGATTGCCTGCTCAATTCGGGTCCAAGCAGGCGTTCCCCAGAACCGCATAACGGTCGGGTCTGAGTAGATCGCGAAAAGTTCAGCAGCGTCGTCTGGGCGCAACGCGCGCAGTACAAGACGCTCTGTGTTGATGGGGAGTTGTAGAAAGCTTGGCACGATGCGGTTGTGTTCCGCCGCCTAACTTCTCATGATGTCGACGGACCTGGCTGCATATCCATGATGACGCAGTCGCGTTGCCAAAGCATACCCCAGCATACAGCCCTCGCTCTCCAGGATCACCGCGGATGATCCGGACCCGGACAATCATGGCCTCGGATCCCGCGCTTGTCAATCCGCATTGAGTCGTCTAGCCGGTCGGCCATCAGAGCTCGCTCCCGATCATCATCCGGTGCCCATCCACCGTGTACAGGCCGAACTCGCGCACCTCGAAGCCCAGGACATCGTGGTAGAAGGCGACACGATGCGGGTGATCGCGCTGATCCAGGAGCCGGCGGTGATCGACAAGATCCTGCGGCACCTGCGCGGAGAGCGCTTGACATGGGGTGCCTGGGGGGGTATGTTGGGGGCGTGGGACTGACATTCCTATCTCCTTGCTGACCCGCCGAAGGTTTCTCCAGGCAACGAGCGCGACCATTGGTACCGCACTCGGAACCGGCCTCTACGCCTGGAAGGTGGAGCCCCGCATGAATCAACTCATGAACGGTCGCCGACGAGGCTGTGGCGTAGCGGCGATAGGAGGCTTGGCGCTGGGGGCATTGACCGGTTGTGCCCGCGAGCCAGCCATCCAAGTCCAGCCTCCGGCGCAGTCGGCCACGGCGGAACCGACCCTTGCGATCGCAACTCCAGCGTCGCGCTCCGGCGACGTCGCCGTACTCCTGGCGCATCCGCCCGCGGCAATGACCACGGTGGAGCTGGACGCATACCACGGTGACGACTACATGTCATGGCCGGGGCGAGGTCGGATGGAGGCGATGACCGGCTGCCCGTCGCAAGACAGTTCACCGCTGCTGGACCAACCGCTTTGGCAGACCCTTACGTTCGCCAACGAGTCGTCGAACAACCTGCCCCCGTCGGGAGCACCGTGGCTCATCGCGGCTAGCGCGCCAGGTGTGGTTGAAATCGACTGGCCACACTTCGCACGATTTCGGGGCCACCTCGGCGATCCGGCCTTCGCCCACTGCCAGGACGCGGATCGGATCTTCGTCGTGGAGGCTGTGGTTGCGGTCTACGTGGCGAGGCGGCCGGATTGGCTGGTCACACCAGATGTGATGGCGTGGCGTACGTCCAAGATACCGCGCTTCGGCGTTCGACTGCATCACCCGGCCGACATGGTGTTCGCCTCCGATGGCGACGATGCTTGGACGCTCACCAGCCCCGAATGGCCGCAGTACCCGCTGCGGCTGGCCATCGCCAAGGCTGCCGCCGAGAGCATCGCGACACGCGACAATCGCAATGTGCAACCAGAAGTGCGGTTGGGAGGCTTCGTTCAACATCCGCCTGCGTCGCTCAACCTGCCGAATGCGCCGCCGCTGTCCGGCGACGTCAGCTACTGTAATGGCGATATCCACGGTGGTTGCGTGGAGGTCCGCTTCGCGCACGGCGGCATGGCGTATGGCTTCCGCCAGGACTACGGCACCGGCTTCGAGCTTGATCCGCAGGTGCTGAGGCTCGCCGGGAACATCCTGGACGCCTTCGAGATCGATATCCGAGCCACCATCACGCCCATCCCGCCGCCCAAGACGACGCTCGGTCCCGGCCCATTCTGGACACGCGCCCAGGCCGAGCGGGTGGCGCTCGACATGATCGGAAGCGCGATTGGACCTTCGCAGGGCACTTGGCAGATCGTCGATGCCCGACTGGTGCCTGAAGCCGAAGCGCTCGATCTCGGCCGCTGCGAGGTCCACCGCGACGCCGAGAACATGGGGTACGCGTTCCCCGACGGCGTGTGGATGGTGGAGATGACCGCTGTGGCTGAAAGCCGCACGCTCGTCTACAGTACCTACCTCGACGCGACGAACGGCTTCCACCTGTGCACGGCGGAGCAGAAGTGAGACGTCGATCACCTGGCCTGGATTGACAACACCCGCCCCGATTCGTACAATGTACGAATCGGGAGTTGCCCATGTCGAATGCTGCAGCCGTGTATCGGACTTTGCCGGCCGAGGAACGTCAGGAGTTCCGACTGCCGATGCTGCTGAAAGAGCATCTGGGTCGTGCCGCCGCGCAGGCCGGCCAAAGCGTGGCTGAGTACATCACCATGGTGCTCGCGGAGCGCGTCACGCAAGATCTTGCCACGTCGATGGAATGGGCGCTCTCGGTCGACGAGCAGGCCACGCTGCTCCGTGTGCTCGCGAGCGCGCAGGAGCCGACCGCGCGTGCCCATGCCATAGCAGAGCGCGCTGACACGATGTTTGGAGAGTCGTTGGCCTGATGGCGACACCGCTCCCGTCGCTTTCGCCGCTCGTGCTGCTGACGCCCACTCACCAGGTTCGCCCCTTCACGTGCGGCAACGTCGAGATCGATCGATTCCTGCACGACCGGGCGGCGATCGAGCAGGCATTGCGACTGAGCCAGGTCTATGTGACCGTGGATGCGGGCGGCGCCGTCTGCGGCTACTTCACGCTCGCCCCGCTCGCCGTGCGAGTGGAGCCGTCATTCCTCGCGAGCCTCGGCGTCGGCGCGGTCCCGTACCCGTCGATCGGCGGCTTCCTTTTGGGACGGCTCGGAGTCGCCACAGCCCTGCAAGGTCGAGGAATCGGCGAGGCCCTGGTCATGCGGGCCGCGCAGATCGCCAAACGCGAAGCGGCGTTTGTCGGCGGCGTGTTCTTGGCCGTTGATCCGAAGGACGACCGGCTGATGCAGTGGTATGCCATGCAATCGTTCGTAGCGCTCGGCGGCAAGGGGCGACGAATGGTGTTACCGCTTCGGGCGGTGCCGTAGGCGGTCAAGATCGCCCCCTCACACCGTCACCAGGGCTCGAAGCAGTCGTAGTTGCGCTGCGCACGGATGCGACCGTCCTCGATGTCGAAGAACATGGCCAGATGCGCCCGCATTTCCGCCCCTGGCGGCAGCGACCCGAGCGCCACGGCCAAGATCCCCGTCCATTCGGCCTCCATGGCCACCATCGATCCGTGGGCCACGGCCCGGTGGACGACATAGCGCTGAGCGCTGAGCAGCTTCCGGCCCTGCTCGGCGCGCGACAGCATCGTGGCCAGGTCGCTGCGGCCGCCGTTGGGGTTGAGGCGGTTGGGCAGCTCGACCTGCTCGGCGTCCGCGGTGAAGAAGCGCGCCAGGTCGTCGCCCACAGCGCCGGCTTCGAGCGCCGCCAGGTAGGAGCGCAGCAGGGCCAGGTTGGCCGCTTCGATGGGGGCCACTTCGCCGAGGGCCGGCGACACCGCCTGCTCGCTCCCGATCATCATCCGGTGCCCATCCACCGTGTACAGGCCGAACTCGCGCATGCCCCAGGGCTCGTCGCGTAGCGGCTTGATGAGCGCCACCCCGTGCTCGCGCGCCCGGCGGTAGTAGTCGTCGACGCCTTCCACCGTCAGGTAGGCGAAGTACGAATGGTCCCCCAGCTCGGCTGCCGGTGTGGCGTCCGGGCATTCCCCGGCCATGATGCGGCAGACGTCCTTTTCGAAGATGCGCCATCCCGGGTCGCCGATCTCACGCACCTCGAAGCCCAGGACATCGCGGTAGAAGGCCGCCGACCGCTCAAGGTCGGGGACGGCCAGGACGTACATCGTGCGGGTGATCATCAGCGGCTCCTGGTCATGGGCGGCTGTCGCCGCGCCCCGTCGGATTGCGGAACAACACCAGCCCGAACCACAGGCCGAACACCGTATAGGCCAGGGCCCCGATCACGATGCCCGACGTCGCCGGCCCAGCGGCCAGAGCCTTGAGCAGCAGCAGCGCCACCATGAAGAAGTGAAGGAAGTTGCCCATGGCCAGCGGTCGGCCGTAGATGCCACCCATGAGACTGCCGCGAGCCATCCAGTTGAGCATCGCCAAGCCGAGGTACAGCGCGCCCAGAACCTGCAGCAGCAAGACCACGGGCGCGCCCGGCGGCGCACCGGCATAGGCCAAGACCTCCTGCGGCAGGAAGGAGGCGGCCACACCCAGCGCGCCCATGAACAAGGCGCTCGCGCTCATCAGCCAACGGGTTTTCATCATCGCCTCCCGCAAGTCCACCACCGCCTGCCTTTCATCGAGGACATAGGTTGCCACAGAGGGCCGCCTCCCTCACAGCGCGAGCACCTGACCGGTCGATGCCCAGGGGGGAAGGGCTCTTCCGAGAACACGGTCTTCGCCCATCAAGAAGCGGACGCTTCGACCGATCGTCGATACGCCTCCACCGCCCGGCGGGTGGTATGCCAGTTGCGGCCCCGCTTGATGGCTTCCAGCCGCCCCCGGCGGGCCAGGAGGCGGGTTTCCGGCAAGGCTCAGTCCTCTGTATCGGTATCGGATAGCGTTGATGATTGCTTATCCGATACGGTGCCGGGTCAAGATCGCATGGCTGACTGCCGGACACATCGTCACGTATCGGCCGGACGAGAGGCCCTTGGCATCCACGTGAAGCGATCGCCGGTGGCGACCTGAAGCTGCCTCTCCGAACCCGGTATCGCCGCCGACCTCATTCGTCAGGTCCTGCCCCAAGCCGCTGGGCGGCACCTATGACGGCAGCCCACTGCGTTCCCCCGCCGCTCCGAGCCTCAGCCCTCCCACCAGCGCAGCACCCGCAGCGCGCGCAAGGTGTTCCAGCGGCTGGGTCCGCCGACCTTCTCCATGTCGAAGAAGACCTTGCCCGCATACTTCTGCTGCAGCGGCCAACTGCCATCGACGCGGCGGCGGCTCTGCAGCAGGTCGATCGCGTCCTGCAGGCGGTCGTCGCGCGGCGCGTTCAGCCGGGCGAAGTAGTCCAGTCCGCGCAAGACATCGTAATGCCAGCGAGGCGGGTAGGACAGCAGCGTGAAGCGGCGGTCGATGACCGCACCGGTCTTGTCCGAGCGGAACAGGCGATGCTCGAGGACCAAGTCCAGGGCGCTTCGTTCGGCGTCCAGAACGGCGCCGCGCAAGGGGTGCTGCGGCGTGGTCTCCAGCCATTCGCGCAGGCCATCGAGCACGTTGAAGGTGGTGTGGAAGGAGCTGTGGTGGGGCTTGGGCCGGCGCAGGCGGCGGCAGTTCCAGGCCCCGTCGGGCATCGTCTCCGCGAGCAGGTTCGCGACGATCGCGTCCAGGCGATCGTCGCGGATGTCGAAGCGGGCCGCGATCGACAGGACCATGCCCACGACGCAGCGATCGCAGGCCGCCAGCTTGCCCATGAACGCGTCGTCGCGCGTGGGGCCTAGCAGCCGGTCGAGCACCAGAGCGCCGGCCAGCTGCGCCGGCCGGCAGTCGCGCGGGATGCCGATGGCGCCCAAGCTCAGGAGGGTGTAGGTGGTGGAGATCCATTTCGGCGAATAGATGCCGCCGCCCCAACTGCCATCGGGCGCCTGCAAGGCCAACAGCCGCGCGCCCCAACCCTCGACCAGGGTGCGGCGCTGCTCGTCCTGCCAGTGCTCCGCCGGCGCGCCCTGCAGGTCGCGCATCGTCTGCCAGCGGATGGCGGGATCGCCCTCCATCAGCCAGGCCACCAACGCGTCGGTCTTGTTCACAGCCGCATTGTGCCCTCTTCGAAAGCGGAAGGGTAGCCATGTCAGTCGTGGGGCTAGACCGGCCCCCCCTCGCCACGCCTAGCGCTCGCTCCCAGCGCTGCCGGCACGAACTCGATGATGAGCCTCCGCCGCGATCAAGCCTTGGCCGAGGGGCAGATCAACCCGATCGTGTTTCCGAAGGCCTTGCGAACCCACGCTTCCAGGCGGTCAAATGGAAACTGATCACCCTCGCAGGCAGCGCGTGCCTGCGCGTTGGTGAGCCCAAGGCCCTTCTCGATCGCTGCAGCCCACGCTGTGGCTGTTTGGGGGCCAGTCGGTCACTCCCTTTCCCCCTCTGGGCTGCTTTCGGGAAACATTCATGGCTCCTGTCCTTGCGTTCCACTCGGACTCTCCTCCATGGTCATCAAGCTCCTTCGTATGAAGCTGAGCGCGCCAATAAAGAGGGCATGCCATTCGTCGGACGGCTCGGCGCTCAAAGGATGCCAGAAGAACGAGAAGGTCTGACCGCCATCGTCCGCGGTGAAGTGAGACCACGACTCTGGCAACTCCTGCGAGACCCATACCTCATGAAACGACCAGACCTGATCCTGAAAGCCCGAGGCCCAGACGCCAAGGCAGCGCAGCACATGGCCTGAAGCGATGCCAGCCTCTTCCTGAAGCTCGCGCAAGGCAGCCTCGGCGGGCGATTCGAGACGCTCTATGCTTCCCTTGACGAGTTGGATCCCCGCGAGCGGGTGGCGAAATGCCAGCAGCTCCGCCTCGCCATCGCGGTTACGGAGAATGACGGGGCATGCCTTGTTCGGACCCATCAGGCCCACTTTCCTCAACATGCTTCAGGCCCCCGCCACCAGCCGGTAGCCCACCCCCGGCTCCGTGCGCAGGTAGCGCGGGCGGGCCGGGTCCGCCTCCAGCTTGTGGCGCAGCTGCCCCATGTAGAGCCGCACGTAATGCACCTCCGTGAGGTAGGTCGGCCCCCAGACCGCCTTGAGCAGTTGCCGGTGGGTGAGCACCTTGCCCGCATGCTGCACCAAGGTGGCCAGCAGCTTGTACTCGTTGGGGGTCAGCCGCACCTCGCGGTCGTCGACGAAGACCTGCCGGCGCGCCAGGTCCACCCGCAGGCCGCCGACGCTGAAGACCGCCGTCTCCGACCCTTCCGCCGCCGACCGCGCCGCGTGGCGCAGGGCCACCCGCAGCCGCGCCATCAGCTCCCCAACGCTGAAGGGCTTGGTCAGGTAGTCGTCCGCCCCCGCGTCCAGGGCGGCGATCTTGTCCTGCTCCTGACCCCGCGCCGACAGCACCAGGATCGGCACCGCCGACCAGCCGCGGATCGCGCGCACCACCTCCAGGCCGTCCAGGTCCGGCAGGCCCAGGTCCAGGATCACCGCGTCCGGGGCGCGCAGGGCGGCCGCTTCGATGCCCGCGCGGCCCGTGCGGGCCTCCAGGTACCCGAAGCCGTGGCTGGCCAGGGAAACCCGCAGGAAGCGCAGGATCTGCGGCTCATCCTCGATCACCAGCACCAGGCCGGCGGCCGCGGAGGTCCCGGCGTCGCCCGGCCCGTCGCCCGTCGTGGTCATGCATCCTGCCTTCTGGGATCGGCAACGTCCCGCTCCGCCGCGCCCTCCATCGTCGGCGCCTCGCCCACGATTGGCAGGGTGAAGGTGATCTCCAGGCCGCCGCCCGGTCGATTGGCGGCCCAGATCCGCCCCCCGTGCGCCTGGACGATCCCCCGGCATACCGCCAGGCCCAGCCCCGAGCCACTACCGACCGCGCCCGCCGCGCGGTGGAAACGCTCGAAGATCTGCGCCTCCTCACCCGGAGCCACACCGGGTCCGCCGTCCGCCACCGTGACCGTCAGCGCATCCGGCGCCGCCGTCACCCCCAGCGCGATGGGCGTCGACGGCGGCGTGTGCTTGGCGGCGTTGTCCAGCAGGTTGATCAGCACCTGCTCGATCAAGACCCCGTCGATAGGTGCCAGGGGGAGGTCATCTGGGATGGCGGTGCTGATCGGATGCTCCGCAAGCGCCCGCTCCATCCGCCCCAAGGCGCTGCCGATCACCTCCTCCAGCGGCTGCCAATCGCGCTTGACCTGCACCTGGCCCGATTCCAGCCGGGTCATCTCCAGCAGGTTGCCCACCAGCCGATTCAGCCGCTCGGCTTCGTCATAGATGGCCGACAGCAGCTCGCGGCGCGCGGCCTCGTCCAAGGCGCCCGGTCCGCCGCCCGCGGCGTCCGGGCCCTCCAGCAGCAGGCTGGCAGCGCCGGTAATGGTTGCCAGCGGCGTGCGCAGGTCATGCGACACCGCGCTGAGCAGGGCACTTCGCATCTGCTCCGTCTCCGCCTGTACCCGGCGGCGGGCCGCCTCTTCGGCCAGCTGCGCCCGCTCCACCGCCGAGGCCGTCTGGTCGGCAAAGGCCTCCAGCAGGTGCAGCTGTTCCGGCGCGGTCACGCCGTCCACGGCATCGGTCCTGAGCCCCAATACCCCCACCGGCCCTTGGGCTCCGCGCAGCGGCAGGTAGAGGGCCTCCGCGCCCGGCAGGGTGGCGGTTCCACGCCCGGCCATCTGGCTGTGCGCGAAGCACCATTCGGCCACGCCCAGTTCGGCGCTGGCCGCCTGTCCGTCGCCAGCCGAGGAGGCGGCCACTGCCAGCGATCCGGAAGCCGCCGGCAACAGAACCGTCGCCCGCCCCTCCAGCAGCTCGGCGATGTGGCGGACGGCCGCCTCCAGCAGGTTCGGCAGGCCCCGCAGGTTGGCCAGGTCCCGGCTCAGGCTCAACAGCGCCGCCGTATGCCGCTCGCGCATCCGGGCCGACAGAGCCTGCTGTTGCAGGCGGGCAGTGAGCGAACTGACGACCAGAGCCACCAGGAGCATGACCACGAAGGTGAGCAGGTACTGCGTGTCGGAAACGGCGAAGGAGAAGTAGGGATGGACAAAGAAGAAGTCGAACGCAGCCACCGACAGGATGGAGGCCAAGACCGACGGCCCGCGACCATGGCGCAAGGCGACGAAGACGACACCCAGCAGGTAGGCCATGATCAGGTTGGACTGCTCGAACCAGGGAAAGAGCGATCGGGCCACGAGCGTGCAGAGCACCATCACCCCGACGCTGCGGAGGTACGCCGGCCAGCGGCTGCTGGGACGGAGCGTGGCGAACGGCGCGGGCGACGGCTCGTCGGCCTCGCCGGTGATGATGTAGACATCGATCTCCCCGCTGCCGCGCACCACCTCGTCGCCGACCGAGCCGAACAGGAGGTCTCTCCAGCGCGGATGCAGGGGCTTGCCGATGATGATCTTGGTCGCGTTGCGGCTGCGGGCATGGGCCAGCAGTTCCTCGGCGGCCCGGCCGCCCGCGAGCGTCACCGCGCCGGCGCCCAGGCTCTCGGCGAAGCGAAGGGATTCGTGGACCCGCGCGCGATCGGCCTCCGACAGGCGGGCATGCGCGTCCGTCTCGACATAGGCCACGATCCATTCGGCCTGCAGGCGGTCGGCCAGCCGGCGGGCGGCGCGGATCAGGCGCCGGCCGAGAGGCCCCGGCCCGATGCCCACCAGGATGCGCTCGGCCGCCGGCCAGGTCTGGGCGATGGCGTGGTCGTCGCGGTAGGCGCGCATCTGGGCATCCACCTGCTGCGCCGTGCGCCGGAGGGCCAGCTCGCGCAGGGCGATCAGGTTGCCCTTGCGGAAGAAACGGCCCATCGCCGCGGTGGCCCGATCGGGCACGTAGACCTTGCCCTCGCGCAGCCGCTGCAAGAGGTCGTCCGGCGGCAGGTCGATGAGCGCCAGATCGTCGGCCATCTCCAGCACGGCGTCGGGCACCGTCTCGCGCACGCGCACACCGGTGATCTGCGCCACCACGTCGTTCAGGCTCTCCAGGTGCTGGACGTTGACCGTGGTGTAGACATCGATGCCCGCGTCCAGCAACTCGTCCACGTCCTGCCAGCGCTTGGCGTGGCGCGAGCCCGGGGCGTTGCTGTGGGCCAGCTCGTCCACCAGCAGCAGGGCCGGCCGGCGGGCCAGGGCGGCGTCCAGGTCCAGCTCGGGCAAGGCCGCGCCGCGGTGCTCGACCAGACGCGGCGGCAGCGCCTCCAGGCCCTGCAGCAGGGATTCGGTCTCCGTCCGGCCATGCGGCTGCACCCAGCCGACGACCACATCCACCCCTTCCGCCTGCCGTTCGCGGGCCTCTTCCAGCATGGCGTAGGTCTTGCCCACGCCGGGCGCGGCACCGAAGAAGACTTTCAGGCGCCCGCGCTTCGCCCGGGCCTCGGAGGCCTGGACGCGGGCGAGCAGCAGATCGGGATCGGGGCGGGTTGCGTCGGTCATGGTCGCGCCAGGGTCATGGGCTTGGCCTATCCGCTCAGCATACGGTCGCCAACGATAGCGTTCAGGGGGCGCCGGCCGCCGCGTCGAGGGCCAGGTTGAGCTCCAGTACCCGCACCCGCGGCTCACCGAGCAGCCCGAACGTGCGCCCATCCGTGTATTCGCCTACCAGGGCTCGAACGCGCGCCGGATCCATCCCCCTCGCGAGGGCCACGCGGTCTGCCTGGAACTCGGCGGCGGCGGGGCTGATATGCGGATCCAGCCCGCTGCCCGAGCTGGTCACCAGGTCCACCGGCACGGGCGAGAGGTTGCCGGGATCGGCGGCGCGCAAGGCGGCGATGCGCTCGCGGACCGCTGCCTCCAGGGCCGGGTTGGTCGGCCCCAGATTGGAGCCCGAAGAGGCGGCGGCGTTGTAAGGCATGGGTCCGGTGGCCGATGGCCGGCTCCAGAAATAGCCGGGGCCGGTGAATGCCTGCCCGATGAGCGTTGATCCCACCGGTCGGCCGCCCCGTTCGATGAGGCTGCCGTTGGCCTGCGCCGGCATGGCGATCTGGGCGATGGCGGTGACCACCAGGGGGTACAGCACACCGGTGAGGACGGTGAGCACCAGGTAGAGGATCGTCGCTGTCTTGATGTGGCGCCACATGGTGGGAACTCCTTTACACGAGGCCCAGCGCGGTCAGCGCCAGGTCAATCAGCTTGATGCCCAGGAAGGGAACGACCACGCCGCCCAGCCCATAGACCAACAGGTTGTTGCGCAGCATGACATCGGCCCCCACGGGCCGGTAGCGCACGCCGCGCAGGGCCAGGGGCACCAGGGCGATGATGACCAGGGCGTTGAAGATCACCGCCGAGAGGATGGCGCTCTGGGGCGTGGCCAGACCCATGATGTTCAAGGCCCCCAGTTGCGGGTAGGTGACCGCGAAGGCTGCCGGGATGATGGCGAAGTACTTGGCCACATCGTTGGCGATGCTGAAGGTGGTCAAGGCGCCGCGGGTCATGAGCAACTGCTTGCCGATGCCCACGATCTCGATCAGCTTGGTGGGGTTGGAGTCCAGGTCGACCATGTTCCCGGCTTCTTTGGCCGCCTGGGTGCCCGTGTTCATGGCCACGGCCACATCGGCCTGGGCCAGAGCGGGCGCGTCGTTCGTGCCGTCGCCGGTCATGGCCACCAGCCGCCCGCCGGCCTGATGCTCGCGGATCAGCTTCAACTTGGCTTCCGGCGTCGCCTGGGCCAGGAAGTCATCCACCCCCGCCTCCGCCGCGATGGCCGCGGCGGTCAGCGGGTTGTCGCCGGTGATCATCACCGTGCGGATGCCCATCCGCCTGAGCTCGGCGAAGCGCTCGCGCATGCCGCCCTTGACGATGTCCTTCAGGTACACGATCCCCAGGACGCGGTTGCCCTCGGCCACCACCAGCGGCGTGCCGCCCAGGCGCGCCACCCGGTCCACCAGAGCCCGGGCGTCGTCGGGGAAGTGGCCGCCCTGCGCCTCGACGAACAGCTTCATGGTGTCGTCGGCACCCTTGCGGATCATGCGACCCGGCAGGTCCACGCCGCTCATCCGGGTCTGGGCCGTGTAGCCCACGAAGCTCGCGCCCAGGGCCTCGATCTCCCGCTCGCGCAGGCCGTGCCGCTCCTTGGCAAGCACCACGATGCTGCGGCCCTCCGGCGTCTCATCCGCCAGGGAGGCCAGCTGCGCGGCGTCCGCCAGGGTGGCCACATCCACACCGGCCACGGGGATGAATTCCGTCGCCTGGCGGTTGCCCAGGGTGATGGTGCCGGTCTTGTCCAGCAGCAGCACGTCCACGTCGCCCGCGGCCTCTACGGCCCGGCCGGAGGTGGCGATCACGTTGGCCTGGATCAGGCGGTCCATGCCGGCGATGCCGATGGCCGAGAGCAGGCCGCCGATGGTCGTCGGGATGAGGCAGACCAGGAGGGCCACCAGGACGGTGATGCTGATGGGGGAACCCTGTCCGGCCGCATCCACGCTGTAGCGGGCGAAGGGGAAGAGGGTGGCCGTGGCCAGCAGAAAGACGATGGTCAGGGCCGCCAGAAGGATCTGCAGGGCGATCTCGTTGGGCGTCTTCTGGCGTTTGGCGCCCTCCACCATGGCGATCATCCGGTCCAGGAAGGCCTCGCCCGGGTTGGCACCGATACGTACCACCAGCCAGTCGGAGAGGACGCGGGTGCCGCCGGTCACCGAGCTGAAGTCGCCGCCGCTTTCGCGGATCACCGGCGCGCTCTCGCCGGTGATGGCGCTCTCGTCGACGGAGGCGATGCCGTCGACCACCTCGCCGTCGCCGGGCACGGTGTCGCCGGCCTCCACCAGCACCAGGTCGCCCTTGCGCAGGGCGCTGGCGGCAACCTCCAGCACAGCCGAGTCGCGGCCGGCGCCGGCCAGCTTCTTGGCCGACACATCCCGGCGCGCAAGGCGCAGGGACTCGGCCTGCGCCTTGCCCCGTCCCTCGGCCATGGCCTCGGCGAAGTTGGCGAAAAGCACGGTGAACCACAGCCAAAGCGTGATGGCCAGAATGAAGTCGGGCGGCGCGTCGGCTCGGCCGCCGAGGGCCAGGACATAGAGGAGGGTGGTCAACAGGCTGCCGACCTCTACGATGAACATGACCGGATTGCGCACCTGGTGGCGCGGGTCCAGCTTGGCGAAGGAGGCCAGGACGGCCTGCCTCACGAGCGGTGGATCGAACAGCGGGCGCTTCTCAGGAAGGGTTGCCATGGCAGGTTGCTCCTCTTGCAGTTCCGGCTACTGACCGATGCCCCAAAGGAGCAGATGTTCGACGATCGGGCCCAGCGCCAGGGCCGGGATGAAGGTCAGCGCCCCGACGATGAGCACCGTGGAGATGAGCAGGGTGACAAAGAGGGGGGTATGGGTCGGCAGGGTACCGGCGCCGACCGGGATGGACTTCTTGGCGGCCAGGGAGCCGGCAATGGCCAGCACGGGAACCATGATCGCGAAACGCCCGATGAACATGCCGATGCCGCCGAGCGTGTTGTAGAAGGGCGCATTGGCGCCTAGGCCTCCGAAGGCGCTGCCGTTGTTGTTGGCCATGGAGGCGAAGGCGTACAACACCTCGCTGAAGCCATGGGCCCCGGGGTTGAAGACGGCGGCCCGACCGGCCGAGGTCGACAAGGCCAGGGCCGTGGAGCCCAGGACCACGATCGGTGGGACCAGGATCACCAGCGAGGCCATCTTCATCTCGTAGGCTTCGATCTTCTTGCCCAGGTATTCCGGTGTGCGGCCGACCATGAGGCCGGCGACGAAGACGGCCAGGATCGCGAAGATGAGGAGGCCGTAGAGGCCCGAACCCACGCCCCCGAAGACGACCTCGCCGAGGAGCATCAGGAAGAGCGGCACGGCGCCGCCGATGGGGGTGAACGAATCGTGCATCGCGTTGACCGAGCCGTTGGAGGCCGCCGTGGTCGCCGTCGCCCACAAGGCGGAGTTGGCCACGCCGAAACGCGTCTCCTTGCCCTCCATGTTTCCGCCGGCCTGCATGCTGCCGGCGACATCGTCCACGCCTGTGGCGGCCAGGCGCGGGTTGCCGGCCTGCTCGGCCGCGACAGCCGGCAGCAGGAGGGCCACGAAGAGCAGGGTCATGGTCGCCAGCAAGGCCCAGGCCTGGCGCAGGTCGCCGACCATCCGGCCGAAGGTCACGCAGAGCGCGGCCGGCAACAGGAGAAGGGCCAGCATCTCCAGGAAGTTGGACCAGGGCGAGGGGTTCTCAAGAGGATGGGCGGCGTTGGCGTTGAAGAAGCCGCCGCCGTTGGTCCCCAGCTGCTTGATCGCGATCTGCGAGGCGGCCGGTCCCAGGGCCAGGGTCTGCGTGGTGAGGGGAACGGATTCGGTGACCGGCTCGCCGGCGGCGTCCAGGACGGGCGCCCCGGCCGCATCCAGCACCGGCTGGTCGATCGCGGTCGGCTCGACCAGGTCGACCACCCTGTAGGGCTTGAAGGTCTGCACCACGCCGGAAGCCACCAGGACCAGGGCCAAGATCGCCGAAAAAGGCAGCAGGATGTAGAGCGTGCTGCGGACCAGGTCGACCCAGAAGCTGCCCAGGGCGGCCGCCTGGCGGGCGCGGAAGCCGCGGATGAGCGCCACCAGCACGGCGATGCCGGAGGCTGCGGACACGAAGTTCTGGACCGTCAGCCCCAGCATCTGGGTAAGGTAGCTCATGGTCGCTTCGCCGCTGTAGGCCTGCCAGTTGGTGTTGGAGACGAAGCTGATGGCCGTGTTGAAGGCCAGGCCTGGGGGCACGGCGCCCATGGCGGCCGGGTTCAGCGGCAAGGCGCCCTGCAGGCGCTGGAGGCCGTAGACGGCCAAGGTCCCGACGAGGCTGAAGGCGAGGAGCGCCAGGGCATAGGCCTTCCAGCCCATCTGGTCGTCCTCGCGCACACCGGCCACGCGGTAGATGGACCGCTCCAGCCTCCCGAAGGCGCGGCTCAGAAGATGCGGCTGCCCCTCCAGGACGCGAGCCATGTAGTTCCCCAACGGCACTGCCGCCGCAAGCAGGACCAACAGGTACAAGGCGATCTGGAGCCATGATGTCCAGCCCGTGGAAAGCCCCGGCAAGAGAAAGCCGCCCATCAGAACAACTCCGGTTTGAGCAGGGCCACAAAGAGATAGATCAGCAGGGCCGCGGCCAAGACGCCGACGCCCGCATTGATTGCTTCCACAGATCGCCTCCTATTGCGGTCCGTAACGATCGATCAGCAGCCATAGCACAGCATAACCGCCGACCGTGATACCGATGTACATCAGGTCATACATTTCGGCCTCCTCCAAGGGTTGATAGCCATCCATCTAGGATGGACCCGAACTCGGGCTGTCCTTCCCACTGAGGGCCAGCATCGCGGCCAGTACCCGGGCCAGGTCGGAAAGCGTGCGGCGCGACTCCGGACTCATCGCGGCATCGCGGCCCCACAGGTCCAGCCAGCCGACCTGGCGGCGACCGATCGAGAGGGCAAGCCGGCCACCCTCCTGCGGCAAGAGATCAGCGGACGGCAGGAGGTCGCGATCGGCTACGCTGGAAGGAAGCAGGCTGTCCGGCTCGAGCATGATCTGGGGCACGGGTCGCGGGGCCGGTCGAGCGACAATCAAGGCATTGCTGTTGTCCCGCAGGGCGATGGCCGCCAGGGGTAGTGCGTCCCGGCAGGCATCCAGAAGCCTCCCGGCGCTGAAGTCGATCTCCGCCCCCCGTTCCAGTTCCACCAATCCGGTGTGCAAGGCGTCTTGTTGCCGTCGAGCCGCCCGGAGGTCGGCATTCCGCTCGGTGCGTGTGGACCCCAGATTCGCGACGACGAGGCCGCAGACAATCAAGCTGCCGAACGCGATGATGTCGTGCTTGTCCTGGATCGCGAGGTGCAGATAGGGCTGGGTGAGGAAGAAGTCCAGGCTCAACGCCGAGACCATGGCGGTCGCCACCGCTGCCCAGCGCCCCCCGAACTCGGCCACCACGATTGTCAGGACGAGGAAGGGTAGCGTGAAGTTGGAAGCGCTCGTGGCTTCCCGAAACGGGATGAGCGCGATACCCAAACCGATCGCCGCCAACGACCCCATCGCCAGGTAGATCAGCGGACTGCTGTCATCTTTCATGCCATGTTCTCCCTTGCAGCTCCTTGGAACGGGCACTCAGTATGAGGCCGAGCGGCTCCCTGGAACAGGGTCTCAGTGTAAGGCCGAGCAGCATCAGGCCGGGGCAAGGCATGGGGGCGGAGCCATAAGGAAATCGTAAAGACGCACGGGACAGCGCGGGGTCAAGATCGCAGCGTCAACCGCCCTGTCCGGATCCCGCCTTCAGCGGCTCAGCAGCCCCACAGTCCCAGCACCATCGGCGGCTCGTAGCCGTGGGTCGCCCGGCTGTGGGCCCAGCGCAGCAGCGAACGGGCGGCGTCCGAGCCCAGGCGCTCCGGGCGCGGGGTGATGCCCACCCGGCCCAGGTCCAGGCGGTCGGCATCCCAACAGGCCTGGATCGTAGGCTGCTTGCTGGTCTTGCCATCGGTGTGCCGGCGGCAGGCCTCATGGAGCAGGTCGAAGCGCTCGTCGTTCAGATGCACCAGGCTACCGCGCAGGCTGCGGGCCAGCTCCGCTCCCCGCAGGCCATGCTCTGGATCGTCATACTCGTTCACCCGCCGCGCGTCGTGGAAAAGGGCGAAGAGCGCGACCACCTCGGCGTCCGCGCCGGTCAGCTCCGCCAGCCGCAGGCCGATCTCCGTCACCCGCGCCCAATGGGCCACGCCGTGATCCCCCCGCAGCGGCAGAACATAACCCGGCAGGATGTTGCGCAGGATGGCTGCGGGGTCGTGGTCGTTCATGGGTCGATGGCTGTCAGGGCGTCGCGGATCCAGCCGGGCCGCGAAGCGCCATCGCCGGTCGCGTCCTCAGCCCCGCAACCAGGGCCGGATCCCATCCCCCGCGCCGTCCACGTCGTCGTCCTCGGCGCCTGGCGCCGCGCCGCCTTCATCCTCGCCCAGGTCCCAGCCGTCGTCGTCGGCATCCGACCAGTACGTGGAGGCACCGTCCGCGCCGTCGCCCTCGTCCTCGTCTTCCATGTCGAGGTCGCCCTCCAGATCGGCGTCCACGGCCAGGCCGGCGCCCACATCCAGTCTGACGGCGGGCAGGACACCGGCGTCCGCGCCGCGCCAGGGGAGGGGCACCGGGGCCAGGCGGCGGGGATCGATGTCCCGCGGCAAAAAGTCCTCCGGCAGTTCGGGCGCCGCGGCGTCAGCCGGCCCCGCCTCAGGGCCGAAGACCGCATCCAGTCGCTCCTTGTAACCCCGCGCGTCCGCCACGTCGGCATCCGAGGCGATGGTCACCTCGCGCGGGGCGTTGCCCGAGGCCGGACCCACCAGACCGGCCGCCTCCAGCGAATCGATCAGCCGCGCCGCGCGGGAGTAGCCGATCTTCAGCTTGCGCTGCAGGAAGCTGGTGGAGGCCGCGCTGTGGGAGCGGATCAGGGTCACCGCCTCGTCCCAGAGCGCGTCATGTTCGTCGGCCAGAGCGCCGCCCTGCGGATCCGCCATCTGCTCCCAGAGCTCCGGCTGGATCATGGGCTCGGGAATGCCCAGGCGCTCCGCGGCCGGGTTGGGGACGGCGCCGGGCACATCCTTGCGCGCGTTGAACTTCCAGAAATGCACCAGGCGCTCCACCTCCTCATCGGAGACGTAGCAGCCCTGCAGGCGGCGCAGCTTGGAATCGTCGCTGCTCTGGTACAGCATGTCGCCCTGGCCCAGCAGCTTCTCCGCCCCCTGTTGGTCCAGGATGACCCGCGAGTCGACGCTGCTGGACACCGCGAAGGCGATGCGGCTGGGGAAGTTGGCCTTGATCAGGCCCGTGACCACATCCACCGAGGGGCGCTGGGTAGCCAGCACCAGGTGGATGCCCGTGGCCCGCGCCAGCTGCGCCAGGCGGGTGATCAGGCGCTCTGTCTCCTCGGGAGCCAGCATCATCAGGTCCGCCAGCTCGTCGATGACGATGACCAGGAAGGGCAGTCGCGTCTGGCTCCGCTCATCCATCAGGCGGTTGTAGGCCGCCAGATGCCGCGCCCCCGCCTCGGCGAAGGCCCGGTAGCGGCGGTCCATCTCGCGCACCGCCCATTGCAACACACCCACCACCCGCTCGGCGTCGACGACCACCGGCGTGGCCAGATGCGGCAGGCCGCGGTACTGCGTCATCTCCACCCGCTTGGGGTCCACCAGGACCATCTTGAGCGAATCGGGCGTGTGGCTGAGGAGCAGCGAGGCGATAAGGGTGTTGACGCAGACGCTCTTGCCCGAGCCCGTGGCGCCGGCGATGAGCAGGTGCGGCATGCGGGTCAGGTCCACCGCCACGTCGTTGCCGCCGGTGTCGCGCCCCAGGGCGATGGGCAGGCCGCCGCGCTTCAAAAGCAGCTGGAAGGCCTCCGACTGCATCACCCCGCGCAGGCTGACCACCGTCTTGGACGCGTTGGGCAGCTCTACGCCCACATAGGGCCGGCCGGGCACCGGCGCCAGGATGCGCACCGGGCTGGCCGCCAGGGCCAGGGCCAGGTCGTTCTGCAGGGCCAGGATGCGCCGCACCGGCACCTTGGAGCGGATGCCGGCCTTCTCCGTATACCCAGGGCGCAGGCCGAACTGGGTGATGGTCGGCCCCACGTTGATCTGCACCACCTCCACCGGGATCCCGAACTCGGCCAGGGTCTGCTCGATGGTGCGGGCCAGGAGCTCGGCCTCCTCCGGCGAGCGCACCACATCCAGCGGCGCGTCCAGCAGCCCCGCCATGTCCGGCAGCGTCCATTGGGCCCCTGATGCCGGCAAGGGTGCCGCCGGGGCGGCGTCGTCGGCCGCGGCGGGCGGGGCGACCGGCGGCGGGGCAGACGCCTCGCCGCGGCCGTCCAGAGCCAGGGCCGTCTGGACGGGTCGGGTGTCGGTCGGGGTGACGAGCGGCGCGGCGGAGGCATCGTCCTCCGGGCGCGCATCCTTCGAAAGCGCCGCCGGGCGCGCGCCCCACAAGGATCGGCCGCCGGCGCGCAGAGCGCCGCCCAGGCTGCCGCGCTGGTTCCAGAGCCGACCGGCGCCGTCGAAGAGCAACTGGCCCAGGCGGTCCAACATCTCCCGCAAGCTCAGCCCGGCCACCGTGCCCGCGCCATAGCCCGCCACCAGGATGAGGACCACCGCCGCCGGCGCCAGGCCCAAGGCGCCGGTGAGGATCCGCGCCAGCTGGTAGCCCAGGAAGCCGCCGCGATAGCCGCTCGCAGCCGCCAGGGCCGAGCCGTCGGGCGCCGTCAGACCCTGGATCAAGAGCTGCCAGAGCCCCAGGAGGCTGAGGAAGAGCGCCACCGCGCCCGCCGGCCGCGCCAGACGCAATTCCACCTGGTCGTCCATGCTGTCGACGAGCAGCCAGGCCCCGGTACCCCCCAGCAGGAGGGGCAGGAGCCAGCGTCCGTCGCCCATGAGGCGGCCCAGGAAGGCCACCCAGGCCGCCGTCACCTGGCCGCGATTGCTGACGAAGGAAACCAAGGTGAGGACCCCAACCGCCAGGAGCGTCGCGCCGGCGATCTCCCGCTTGCGTGCGGGAGTCAGGATGGCAGGGATCAGCTGCTGGGCGGCCGGACCCTGGGCGCTCTTGCGGCGCGGGGCGGCACGGGCAGCGGGGCGCCGGGTCATGGGGGCATTATATCGCTCAGGTGTTCGGGGGCCAATGTGAACCATTGGGTCAGCCCCGCCCCTACTGTACTCATGGGTCCCGCGGCCTACAATCCGCATCCATGAACCTTCGCTCCGCGTTCCTGGCCGGCCTGCTGGCGGTCGGCATGGCTTCGTCCGCCAGCCGGGCCGGGGCTGAGGACGCTCCGGCCGCCGCACCCACCATCGCCGTCATCACCGCCATGCCGCCGCGCCCGACCGCGGACCGCGGCACATCGACGACGGCGCCCGGGACCATGGAGGCCGGCACCGGAGCGGTCGCCGCGGCGGCGCGGGATCCCCTGCGCCGGCCCGGCTGGAGCTATGAGCTGCGGCGCTGGATGATGACCAGCCGGATCTACGCCGCCGCCGGCCTGCCCCCGCCCCTGCCCGGCGAGGGCCTGCGCGCCGCGGGCGCCGCGCCCCGGGCCCTGGCCACCGCCAGCCCCGGCCGGCTGCCGGAGGGTCTGGTGACCTTCCTCCTGATGGGCACGGACCGCCGCGCCCAGGAGCGGATCTGGCGCACCGACACCCTGCTGATGGTCTTCTTCCAGCCCGAGACCGGGCAGGTGGGCCTGCTCTCTGTCCCGCGCGACCTCTGGGTGAGCATCCCCGGCTACGGGGCGGGACGCATCAACACCGCGGATTACCTGGGCGAGGCGGCGGGCCTGCCGCCGGGCGAGCTGCCACGGCGCGTCCTGGCCCAGAACCTGGGCTTCGCGCCCGATCATGTGCTGCGCCTGGACCTGGAGGGCTTCGTCCGCCTGATCGACGCCCTGGGCGGCATCGACGTGCCGGTGGACTGCCTGCTCGAGGACTTCTTCTTCGATCCCGGCAACCTGGGCGGTGAGGTGGCCTTGACCCTCGAGCCGGGCATCCGGCACATGGACGGGCAGCTGGCCCTGCGCTACGCCCGCTCCCGCTGGGGCAGCTCGGATTTCGAACGCGCCCGGCGGCAGCAGCGCGTGGCGCGCTCCCTCCTGCGCGAGGCGCGCTCGCTGGGCACCCTCCGGCGGGTGCCCGACGTCTGGCGCGCCCTGACCCCCTACCTGCGCGCGGATCTGGCGGCGAGCGACGTGGCCCGTCTGGCCCTGCAGGTGGCCAAGGTGCGCGACCACCTGCAGCTGCGCAGCCGCGTGCTGCAGTTCCCGGACCTGGAGGATTGGACGGCGCCGGATGGGTCCGCGGTGTTGCTGCTGCATCCGGAATCCCTGGAAGGCGTCCTGGCAGATCTCCTCGGACCCGCCGCGAACCCCGCGACGCCGCGGGCCGCCGCCGTCCCGGTCTACGATGCCACCGGCCGCAGCGGCTGGGAGCAGCTGGTGGCCCTGCGCCTGGGGGAGAGCGGCTGGGCGGCGGGGAAGTTGACGCGGCGCGCCGAAGCGGCCGAGAGCCTGGTGTTCCACCGCCCGGAAGCGGCGGTGGCCGCCGCACGGTTGGCGCGGGACCTGGGCCTGGGTCCGCAGGCCCTGCGCGCGGCCGGGGACTGGACCGCCGCCCCCCCTGAAGCAGCGCTCTGGATCCAGGTGGGAACCGACTGGCGGGCCTGCCCGCATCCTTGACCGACCACGTGGCGCCCTTCTCCACCGCTGATCGCTCCCCACCGACCGCCCCCGCCGGAGGACCCGCATGCAACTGATCTCCGCCCTCTTCGATGCCCCGGTTCCCGCCGGCATGGCCCTGACCGCCCTGGCCCAGGAGGGCGCTGCGCCGGCCGACCTCGGCGTCTGGCCCCCCTTGCCCGCGATCCCCGTCCCGCCCCCCGCGGCCCTGCTGCTGGCAGAGGCCGCGGACCTTGCCGGCGCGCTCCGGCTGCTGGCGCAGTTGGGCCTGCCCGCCGAGGGCCTGGCGCAGGCCCAGGAAGGGCTGGCGCGCGGCGCCATCCTGGTGATGGCCCGCGCGCCGGATCTGAGCGCAGCAGCCCTGGTCAAGCGGCTTTCGGAATGCAGTCCCCTGGGGCCTGAGGCCGCCTTGGCCTGGGCCCGGGACGGGGCGCTGCGCTACCGGTGGTCAGAGCTGGGGCAGGGGTGACGGTGTGGCGGCTTCGGCGCGTCACACCAGGTGATCGAAGAACAGCCACAGCGGCACCCCGATGATCCCCAGCAGGATGGCCACGGCCACGCCGGTGGCGATCATCGCTCCCAGGCCCATGGGGCGGCGCAGGGTCACCTCGTGGCCGGCAGCCACTTGGTTCACCGCCCGCGCCAGATGCTCGGCCAGGTCCTCGGCGCTCCAGGGCTCCACGCCCACCCAGTCGGCGGATCCGGCCGGCAGATAGAGCTTGCGGGCCGGGGCGGCAGCGATGGCCGCGGCCAGGGGCGAGGCACCCATAGCCGCCGCGGCCGGCACGATGATCAGGGTCGCGGAAGCCAGCGCCATGGCGTCGGCGCCGTCAAGGCTTGCCGCTTCGCCGGCAAGCACCAGCCTGCTGAGCGGCAGGTCCGGCAACTCCCGCCGCAGGGCGGCCTCGAGGTCGGCCGAGGCCTCGCCGTCGGCGGCCAGCAGCAGCGCGGGCCAGTCGGCCAGGCGGCCGGCCTGGCCGCGCGCGGCCAGATCCCCGTCACCGCGCAGGGCGGCGAAGTGCAGCAGCCAGGCGCCGGCGGCGATGAGGGCCATCGCCCCCGCCTCCGCCAGGTCCAGGCCGAAGGGATCGGTACCGGTGACCCCGCCCAGGGCCTGGCCCACCAGGCGGTAGACAAGGTAGACGGCGGCGATCAGGAAGCTCAGGGCGGATACCAGCAGGTACAAGTAGAGGTAGACCTTGCGCGCCAAAGCCGATCGCGCCCGGTCGCCCTCCGGTCCGGCCTGCAGGGCCCAGGGTTGGACCCTGCGCCAGACCAAGGCCCACAGGGGCAGACCCATCAGGAGCACGGCCGCGCCCCAGGCCAGCTGCTCCCGCCCGCTGTCGACCAGCCCCACGCTGGAAAGGGCGCGGATGAGGATGTTGACCACGGCGCTCAGGCCGGCCAGGGCGGCGCCCATGCCCAGGATGGCCATGGCGTAGGGATACCAGGCGCGGAGGCTCGCGGTGGTCGCGGCACCGGTCGCGCCGCCATCGACCGCGGCAAGAGCCGCGGCGCGCACCCGATGGTGGTAGGCCCAGACCAGGGCGCCGACGATGAGCACGGACAAGGGTCCGCGGTAGTCGCCGCGCGGCGGCAGGCTCAGGGCGGCACGGAGGAAGCCGATGAGCAGCAGGGCGCCGCCGCCCAGGGTGGCGGCGGCAGCGCTCAGCAGCGCCAGGTGCACGAAGGCGGCCGGAAGCAGGGCGCCGCGCCCGGCGGCAGGGCCGGCGGCGGCCTCCGTGCCCAGCCGGCGCCAGAAGAAGACCCAGAGCAGCACACCTACGACCGCCGCGGCCACCATCTCGGCCGTGGCCGTGCCGCTGGGCGCGGGCAGGGCTCCGGGTGCGGTGTCGATGCCGGTGAGGATCCAGCTGATCAGGCCCACCGTGGCGCCCGTCCATATGGACAGGCCCGCAAGCGTGAAGATCACGGTATAGAGGCGGCGGAAGGGCGCCGCGGCCCGCGCGACGCCCGGCTCGGCCAGATCGGCGCTCAGCAGCCGCTGCTGCCAGAAGAGCATCCCCGCCAGGACAGCCAGACTCACAAGGCTGCGCGCGGCCCGCGGGCCGGCCTCGCTCGGCGGCGGCGTGAGGCCCAGACTCAGGAGCAGGGTCAACAGATCGATGACCGCGACCAGGGCGGGAGCCAGAAAGAGGACGGTCATGCCGTAGGCATAGAGCTGGCGGCCGGTGCTGGCGCGCTCGGCGGGATCAGCGCTGGCCAGCTTGTCGGCCTGGCGCCAGTGCAGGACGAAGACGGGGGTGGCCACCAGCAGCACGGCGATCTGCAGAGCCAGGTTGGCGGCCAGCGGATCCGCGTTGGGGGTCAGGTAGGCGCGCAGGAGGGAGATGGCGGCCCAGACCGCCACCTGCAGGGAGATGGCGGCGGTCAGGTACAGGTAGGCGCGGCGCAGCGCTGGCATTGGGTCTCCCTCCTCAGGGCACTTGGACCGGCTTGATCGACTCGCCGTCGCGTCGGCAGTACTCGCTGTATTCGTCCCAACAATCCCACCAAGAGCGCTGGCCATCGATCAGCAGCCAGCGGTCGCCCTTCTGCTGCAGGCGCAACTCGAACTGGTCGACGCTCTGGTCGCCCTGGAAGAGGCCGCCGCCCACGAAGCTGGTCTCCTGGATGGTGACGCGGGCGATGTCGCCCTCGGCCTTGTGGGAGAGCACGCGGAAGGAGCGGTTGCCCAGATCCCGGAGGTAGGCCCGCTCGCTGAGGTCGTCGATGAAGACGTCCAGACGCGGCGGGTAGCCGGGCAGGGCCGGGTCCAGGTAACTGTAGGCCTTGGCGTCCTCCTGGCGCTGCAGAGCGAGCAGGTAGTTGAAGGCCACGGCCTCAGGGTCGGTTTCATCCGCGCGGTAGTCCACCTGCGTCCGCCCACGGGCCAAAGCAAAAGCCACGGCGGCCAGGATCAGCACCCCGGCCAGGAGGCCGATGAGGAAACGATCGGTCCGATTCATGTGCTACCCTCCCTACAGCGAGCCCCCGGTCTGGAGCGCCTTTGTAGCGTAGGCCATAACGGGAGGGGCTGTCAACGGTCAAATGGCGGAGAGAAGGAATGGACGCGACGCCCCAGCCATCAAGGAAGGCCGAGATATCCGGCGGCGGCCGGAGCGCCCTCTAACCCCTCGCGTATCCTCAGACGTTCTTGCGTTTTACATCCCGCCCCTCCCGGAGACCGCATGTCAAGCCCCGGCAGCCAGATCATGGCTCCACCGAGTACCGTTCCGGCTTCCGCCGGCCACACCCATCCCAGCCTGGGCGTGGCCCTGCGCGAGGGCCATTACCGCGTGATCGCCCTGGAGCCCATCGCCGCCGGCACCGAGCTGCTGCAGCTCCACGGCGTGTTTGTCGACGCGCCCAGCCGCTATTCGGTGCAGGTGGCCGCCCAGCTGCACGTCGTGCCACCCGACGACCTGCGTCCCGAGCATGTGCCCGACCGTTACCTGTGGCGCTACCTCAACCATGCCTGCCGACCCAACGCCGCTTTTGCAGGCCGCTGGCTGATCGCCCTGCAGGACATCGCCGCCTGGGACGAAATCAACTTTGACTACAACAGCACCGAGTACGAGATCGCCGAGGCCTTCCAATGCCGCTGCGGCGGCTGCGGCGGGCGGACCGTCCGAGGCTTCAAACACCTCAGCCCCAGCGAGCAGGCGCGTCTGGCCCCGTACCTGGCGCCTCACCTCGCCGCCCTCCTGCCCGCCACAACCTGAGTCGGGCGTCCCGCCCGCCTGTCCGCGTCCATGATCCCACCCTCTCCCGCCGCGAGCCCCCTCCTCCACCAGCTCTTCCTCGCCGCCGCCGCCCGGCATCCCCTGCGACCCGCCATCGAGGTGCCCCCCGGCCATGGGCGCCCCCAGCGCCGGAGCCTCAGCTACGCCCAGCTGCTGGACCGTGCCCGGGCCATCGCCGCCCGGCTCGAGGGCGTGGCCGCGCGCGACGCCGTCGTCGCCGTCCTCCTGCCCCGCGAGGATCCGGATCTCTACGCCGCCCAGCTGGGCGTGCTCCTGTCCGGCGCGGCCTTCGCCTGCCTGGACCCCCGCCAGGGTGACGGCCTGCTGCGGGGCATCCTCCAGGAGATGGATCCTGTCGCCATCCTCAGCGACGCTGCGGGGGCAGAGCGGGTGACGGGGTTGGAGACGCCTGAGCTGCCGGTGGTGATGGTGGTGGGGATCGGCGACGCGCTGCCGCCAGGCAGCCAGCCCCCACCCCAGCCCCCTCCCCCAAAGCGGCTGGGGGAGGGGAGCATCGTCGGCGACGGCCGTTCCGGTCCGAACCTGTCTTCCTCCCTCGCCTACCTCATCTACACCTCCGGCACCACCGGCCGGCCCAAGGGAGTGATGGTCGAGCACGCGTCCATCGTCAACCTCGTGCACTCCGACATGACCGAGTTCGAGCTGGGTCCGGCGGACCGCGTCGCCCAATGCTCCTCGCCGGCCTACGACTCCTCCATCGAGGAGGCCTGGCTGGCATTGGCGGTGGGCGCCTGTCTGGTGGTGCTGGACGATGACACCGTGCGCCTGGGGCCGGACCTCGTGCCCTGGCTGCGGGAAGAGGGGGTCACGGTTCTCTGTCCGCCGCCCACGCTGCTGCGCGCCAGCGGCTGCCAGGACCCCGAACGCGAACTCCCGCAGCTGCGCCTGCTCTACGTGGGCGGGGAAGCCTTGCCCCAGGACCTGGCCGATCTCTGGGCCCGCGGGCGGCGCATGGTCAACGGCTACGGGCCCACCGAATGCACCGTCACCGTCACCCGCGCCGAAGTACGACCGGGGGAGCCGGTGACCATCGGCCAACCCGTCCCGGGAAGCCGAGCCTTCGTGCTGGACGAGACCCTGGCGCCGGTGCCCGACGGCCAGAGCGGCGAGCTGTGCATCGGCGGCCTCAGCCTGGCGCGCGGCTATCGCGGCCAGGCGGTGCTGACCGCGGAGCGCTTCCCTGTCCACCCCCAGCTGGGGCGCATCTACCGCACGGGCGACCTGGTGCAGCGGCGGGCCGACGGCCGCCTGGACTACCTTGGCCGCATCGACGCCCAGGTGAAGCTGCGGGGCTACCGGGTGGAGTTGGGCGCAGTCGAGGCCGCCGCTGGCGGCCCAGGATGGCGTGCGCGCCGCCGGCTGTCGCCTGCAGGGCGTGGGCAGCGCCACCCTCCTGGCGGCGCACATCGTGCCCGCCGACCCCGCGCGGCCGCCGGACCTGGGCGCCCTGCGCGAAGCACTGCGCGGCAGCCTGCCCGACTATATGGTCCCCGCCCGCCTGGCGCTCATCACCGCCCTGCCGGTCAACGTCAGCGGCAAGCTGGATCGCGCCGCCCTGCCGGAAATCCCCGCCGCTCCGGCCACCGATCCCTCCCGGCGAGCGGCCGATGGGGCGGACGTTCCGCCCCCCGCCTCCGCCGCCGAGGCCGCCGTCCGCGCCGCCTTCGCCGCGGCCTTGGGCCTGGACGAGGGCGCCATCGCCGGCGGCGACGACTTCTTCCTGGATCTGGGCGGCGACTCGCTCTCCGCCGTGGCGGCCGTCGTCGCTCTGCGCGAGGGCGGCTGGGCGGGAGCCACGGTGCGGGACGTGTACGAGCTGCGGGCGGCAGGCGTGCTGGCGGAGCGGATGGGGGGGCGAAGCAGGGACGCGGAAGAGGCCGCGGGTCCGCGGGCGCCGGCGAGATCTACCTCGAACCCGCCCCCACCCCCAGCCCCTCCCCCAAAACGGCTGGGGGAGGGGAGCATCGTCGTCGACGACATTCCCCGGCCCAACCTGTCTCCCCCTCTCCCAGCCGTTTTGGGGGAGGGTGTCGGGGGGTGGGGGCGGGCGCCACACCCCACCCTCGCCACCGCCCTCCAATCCCTCTGGATCCTCTTCGAGCTGTGGGCCGGTGGCCTGCTGGCCTGGCTCGCGGCCTTCCTCGCCCTGCCCTGGCTCTGGGAGCGCCTCGGCCTCCTGGGCGGCCTGCTGCTGGCGCCCGTCCTCGCCCTGGTCGGATTCGCCCTGTACCTGCCGGCTTCCGTGATGGTGGCCGTCCTGGCCAAGCGCCTGCTGATCGGGCGTTACCGTCCCGGGCGCTACCCGGTGTGGGGCGGCTTCTACCTCCGCCATTGGCTGGCGACCCGCGCCGCCCGCCTCATCCCCTGGGAGCTGTTGGCCGGCACCGTCTTCGTCGCCCCGGTGCTCCGGGCCCTGGGGGCGCGGGTGGGGGCGCGGCTGCATGCGCACCGTGGCGTAGACCTGCGGCGCGGCGGCTGGGACCTGCTGGACATCGGCGACGATGTCACCCTCTGTCAGGAAGCCGCCCTGCGGCTGGTGTCCCTGGAGACGGGCCAACTGGTGATCGGCCCGGTCCGCTTGGGGAGCGGGGCGACCGTGGACACACGCGGGGGTCTGAGCGCCGGCAGCGGCCTGGGCGCGGGCGCCTTCCTGAGCGCCCTCTCCTGGCTGCCGCCCGGGAACTTGGTGCCGGATGGAGAGCATTGGGACGGCGTCCCCGCCGCAGCGGTCGGACCCTCCCCCGCCCCGCCGTCGGTGGATGGCGCGGGCCGCCCATGGCAACCCGCGGCCCATGGCCTGGTCCTGCTCCTGGCGCAACTCCTCCTGCCTTGGCTGCGCTGGCTGCCGCTGGCCGCCGCGATCCTGGTCATGGCCCGCATCGCGCCCGCGCAGGCGGATGGGATAGCGGTCTGGTTCTGGTACGGCGGGGCGAGCGCGGGAGCCACCGCCCTCTTCATCCTCCTGCCCTGCGCGGCCCTGCCGCTGGGTCTGCTGCTGCAGGCCCTGGCCCTGCGCCTGGGAGGGCCGGTGCCGGAGAGGGTGCACAGCCGCTGGAGCAGGACAGCCCTGGCCATCTGGCTGCGCACGGGCATGGTGCAGAGCGCCGGAATCTGGTTGAGCGGCTCGCTGTTCTGGCCGCCATGGCTGCGGCTGGCGGGCATGCGTATCGGCCCGGGGGCGGAGGTGAGCACGATCATCGACGTGCTGCCGGAGACGGTGACCATCGGGGCGGAATCCTTCTTTGCTGACGGCATCTACTTCTGCCAGCCGCGCCATCACCGCGGCACGATCACCGTCGCGCCCACGCGCCTGGGCCGGCACAGCTTCCTGGGCAACCATGCCTTGGTGACCGCCGGGCACAGCTACCCGGACGACTTCTTCCTAGGCGTCTCCACGGTGGCCGGCGCCTTGCAGGCCGAGCGCGGCGGCGACTGGTTCGGCCACCCGCCCCTCAGCCTGCCGCGGCGTGCGGTGGTAGCCGCCGATCGCCGGCTCACCTACCAGCCGGACGCCCTGCGCTACGCCACCCGCCTCTTCTGGGAGCTGGCGCGCTTCGCCCTGCCGGCCCTGCCCTTGGGGCTGGCCCTCCTGTGGTGGCGCCTGATCCTGACCTGGTCCGCGCGGACGACGCCAACGGCCATGGCCACCGCTGTCGTCCCGCTGATCACCGCGGCCACGCTGCTGCTGCCGCCCCTGGCCATCGTGGCCCTGAAGTGGCTGCTCTTGGGCCGGGTGCGGCCGGGCCAGCATGCCTTCTGGTCCTGTTGGTGCGGGCGCTGGGACTTCCTCTTCATGGCCTGGGGGCAGTGGGCGCGGGGCCTCTTGACCGCGCTGGAGGGCAGCCTGGTCCTCAACGCCTTCCTGCGCCTGACAGGGATGCACATCGGCCGCCGGGTGGTGCTGGGGTCGGGCTTCACCCAGGTGGTGGACCCGGACATGCTTCACCTGGGCGACGACGCCACGGTGGCCTGCAACTTCCAGGCCCACAGCTTCGAGGACCGGGTGCTGAAGATCGACCACCTGTACATCGGCGCGGGTGCCACGGTAGGGCCGGGGGCGGTGGTCTTCTACGGCGCGGACATCGGCGCGGGAGCGCAGGTCGCGCCGCATGCGGTGGTCATGAAGAACGACCGGCTGGCAGGGGGGCGGGCCTATGGGGGGCATCCGGCGCGGGAGGGCTGACGGCATTACTCGCGATGAGCTGACTGGACGACGGCCACGACCTTCCGCGACGTCGACGACGCGGCGCTACGCGGCATCGGAGATCTGAGGACAGGAGCGGTGGGGGACGCACGCACCACCCGGAAGCCGCCGAATTCGCCACGGTCCGCGGGAAGGCTGCGGTCGCGGCCAGCGGCGCGGGCAAAGCTTGCGTCGGCGTCCCAGGACCCGCCCCTGAGCACCCGGGCGATGTCTGGTCCGGCAAAGGCATCTTCACGGCCATCCGATCCGTCGTAGGGATACGGGTAGTCGGGTTTGTCCCCGAATCGGCCCCATAGGCTGCTGGTCCAGTCCGCACTGTTCCCAGCCAGGTCGCTGATGCCATTGAGGCTGTCACCCGCTACGAAGACCCCTGCCGGGCTGGTCTGCCTGAGATGCGTCTCCAAGGTGTTTCCGCCCAAGGCATCGAAGGCATCGCCGTACACGAAGCTGCTTCCCGTCGGCCCCCCGGTCGCCGCCTCGCGCTCCACTTCCGTGGGCAGACGCCAGGCGGCGCCCGTCTGCGCTGCCAGCCAGGCGCAGTAAGCCCGCGCCTCGTACCACGACACCCCCACCACGGGCTGCGTCGGGCGGTTGAAGCGTCTATCTCCCCAGGCCAGAGGCTCGGTCAGCCGGCCGCCGGGGTACAGCGCGGTCAGATGCGCGTCAAACGCCTCGGTGCTCATCGCCAACCGCAGCAACCAGCGCTGGTAACCGTCGTCGTCGATTCGGCCGCTATCAAGCCAGCTTTCCAACATCTCCGGGCTGTCCCGGAGGATGCTCAGCCCCTGTCTCGCCCCTAGCCTCGGGCCTTCGGCAGTGCCCTCGCCTCGCCGCCAGGCCAAGGCGTCGGCACCTACCCACCAGCGTTCGTCCTCGTAGCCGCCGGCAGCCATGAAGCAGGCCCACTCGGCGTTGGTCACGGCAAAGCAGCCCATGGCGAAAGGGTCGACAGGCACGAGATGGCGGGGCATGTGGCCGTGCTGCCATTCATTCGCCTCGGCATCGAAGATCGGCTGATCCGCTCCGATCGGGTACATTCCACCCGGCACTTCGGCCACCGGCGGCAGCAGGTAATCCCCAAAGGGCCCCGATTTGCGCTCCCAGCGCGGATCCCCCAGGTCGCCGGCGGCATAGCCGGCGGCTATGCGTTCCCGCAGGGCAGCCTCAAGGTCGCGGCTCCTGGCCACCAAGGCCCAGCGGAGTTCGTCGAAAAGTCCCGCGCTCAGGTGCGGCCGCACTGCCGGCAGGGCGGCCGCTCGTCCGGCCACCGTCAGGCTGTGGGGCATGAGTGCCCTCACGAAGGACTCCTTCTCTTGGGCCATCGCCGCCGCCAGGCTCGTCGGCTTCTCCCGGGCCGTCTGCGGCAGCGGCGGCAGGGTGTCCGCCGGCGCCTCCACCACCACCGCCCCCACGTAGCCGTCGCCCGCCGCCAGCTCCGCCAGCTGCCAGCGTGCCGCCTCCGCCGCCCCTTCGCGGCACCAGGTCAGACGCGCCGCCTCGCCCGGCAGGCAACTGACCGCGAAGCTGTCCAGAGGCCAGGCCAGGCCCTGGCCTTGAGCCTTGACGAAGGCCTCCTTGCGCGTCCAGCAGTTGAAGAAGGTCGTCGCCTCCGCCGCCGTGCCGGCCATGCGGGCCAGGTCGGCACGCTCGGGCGCGGCAAAGTAGCGCTCTGCCAGCTGCGTGGCGCGGGGGATGGGCCGCAGGCGCTCCAGGTCCACACCCACCGCGCGGCCCGTCGTCACCGCCAGAAGGGCCAGCTCGTGGGAATGGCTGAGGTTGAACTGGATGCCCGCCGCCGCCCAAGGTCCGCCGAGGGTTGGTTTACCCCAGGGACCGGCGCCGAAGACCAGGTCCGCCGGGTTCGCGTCCAGCGCGGCCCCCAAGATCCGCCGCAACCAGCCGTGCGCCACCACGAAACGTCGCCAGGCCCCCGGTGGCCGGAAGCGCTCGGCCCGCGCTCGCTCATCGGCGGACAGCAGCGCCGCCAGTGCCGGCAGCTCGGCCTCCGGCAGCTCCAGCGGGATGCGCCAGACGGTCACGCCGGGGAGGGAGGGCAGGGTGCCGATCGTCAGCATCACATGTTCCGCCGGTACTGCCCCCCCACCTCGTACAAGGTGCGGCTGATCTGCCCCAGGGACAGCACCTGCACCGCCTCCATCAGGGCGTCGAAGACGTTGCCGCCGGCCAGAGCCGCCGTCTTGAGGGCCAGGGCCGCCGCCGGGGCCGCGGCGGCGTGGCGGGATTGGAAATCCCGCAGGCGCGCCAGCTGGTCGCCCTTCTCCTCGTCCGAGGAGCGGATGAGCTCGATCGTCGTCGTGGTCATCTCCCCGCCCGGCTTGCCAAAGGTGTTTACCCCGATGATCGGCAGCTCGCCCGAATGCTTCAGCTGCTCGTAGTACAGGCTCTCCTCCTGGATCTTCGAGCGCTGGTACATCCGCTCCATGGCCCCCAGCACGCCGCCGCGGTCCGTCAGGCGGTGGAACTCCGCGAGCACCGCCTCCTCCACCAGCTCCGTCAGGGCGTCGAAGATGAAGGCCCCCTGGTTGGGGTTCTCGCACTTGGCCACCCCGAACTCGGCGTTGATGATCAGCTGGATGGCCAGGGCGCGGCGAACGCTCTCCTCGGTGGGTGTGGTGATCGCCTCATCGTAGGCGTTGGTGTGCAGGCTGTTGCAGTTGTCGTAGATGGCCAACAGCGCCTGGAGCGTCGTGCGGATATCGTTGAAATCGATCTCCTGGGCATGCAGGCTGCGGCCCGAGGTCTGGATGTGATACTTCAGCATCTGGCTGCGCGGGCGGGCGCCGTAGAGATCACGCAGGGCCACCGCCCAGATGCGCCGCGCCACCCGGCCGATGACCGCGTACTCCGGATCCATGCCGTTAGAGAAGAAGAAGCTCAGGTTGGGGGCGAAGTCATCCACCGTCATGCCCCGAGCCAGGTAGTACTCCACGAAGGTGAAGCCGTTGGCCAAAGTGAAGGCCAGCTGGCTGATGGGGTTGGCCCCCGCCTCGGCGATGTGGTAGCCCGAGATCGACACCGAGTAGAAGTTGCGCACCTGATGGGCAATGAACCAGGCCTGCACATCGCCCATCAGCTTCAGGCTGAACTCCGTGGAGAAGATGCAGGTGTTCTGGCCCTGATCCTCCTTGAGGATGTCCGCCTGCACCGTGCCCCGCACCCGGGCCACCGTCTCGTCGACGATGCGCGCGTAATCCTCGTCGGTCACCATCGCCCGGAGCTGGGCGAAGCTGTAGCCGCCGCCGTCCGGTTGCAGGCAGTCCGCCTCGTCGAGCGTGATGCGGCCCGCCGCACGCAGATGCCTTCGCAGGCTCTGGCGGGCGGCGGCGTTCATGTAGAAGGCCAGGATGGTGGGCGCCGGCCCGTTGATCGTCATCGACACCGAGGTGAGCGGATCGGAGAGGTCGAAGCCGGCGTAGAGCGCCTCCATGTCCTCCACCGTGGCGATGGACACCCCTGAGTTGCCGACCTTGCCCCAGATGTCCGGACGCGGGTCCGGATCCTCGCCGTAGAGCGTCACCGAGTCGAAGGCCGTGGACAGGCGCTTGGCCGGGGCATGGCGGCTGAGGTAGTGGAAGCGCTTGTTGGTGCGCCAGGGGCCACCCTCGCCGGCGAACATGCGTGTGGGGTCCTCGCCCTGGCGCTTGAAGGGGAAGACGCCGGCCGTGTAGGGGAAGTCCCCCGGCAGGTTCTCCAAGAGCTGCCAGGCCAAGAGGTTGCCCCAGTCGCTGAAGGACGGCAGGGCCACCTTGGGCACCTTCTGGTGACTCAGGCTGTCGGTGTAGTTGTCGGCGACGATCTCCTTGCCGCGCACCTGGTAGCGGTTGACCTCCGCCGTGTAGCGTTCCTTCAGCGCCGGCCAGCGCTCGATCAGCTCCCGAGCGCGGGGGTCCAGACGGGTCAGCAGGTGGTTGTAGGCGGCCATCAGCTCTGCCTGGGCCGGCTTGGCCGCGGCCATCTCGGCGGCCTCGAAAGCCGCCACCGCGTAGCCCACCTCACGCGAGGGGGCGTCGGCCAGCACAGCCAGGGCCTTCTTCAGGGCCCACAGCTCCGCGGCCAGTTCCGCCTGCTGCGCCGCGCGGCGCTTGTAGCCGCTGACGGCGTCGGCGATCTCCGACAGGTAGCGCACCCGCCGCGGGGGGATGATGGTGGCCCGGTCGGGCAGGCCCAGTCGCAGCTGGGCGGTGAAGCGCCCATCCGCGAAGGCTTGCGTGGGCCCGTTCAGCCGCGTCGAGCGGCCCTGGCGCTTGCCGGCGGCGAGATCCTGCAGCTGCTGAAGGAGGATCACGTAGACCTGGTTGCAGCCCTCGTCGCCCCATTGGCTGGCCATGCTGGCGTAGACCGGCATCGATTCCAAAGGATCGTGCCAGCGGTCGTGGCTGCGCTGGTAGGCCTTGCGCACGTCGCGCAGGGCATCCTCGGCGCCGGCCTTGTCGTACTTGTTGATGACCACCATGTCCGCCAGATCGATCATCTCGATCTTCTCCAGCTGCGTCTGGGCCCCGAACTCGGGGGTCATCACGTACAGGGCCAGGTCGACGAAGTCGATGATGCTGGCGTCGGCCTGCCCGATGCCGCTGGTCTCGGCGATGATCAGGTCGTAGCCCGCGGCCTGGCAGAGCTGGACGGCCTCGTCCAGGGCGGCGGAGATCTCCGAACCGCTGCCCCGGGTGGCCAGGCTGCGCATGTAGACGGTGCCGCCGGCGAGGCTGTTCATGCGGATGCGGTCGCCCAGGAGGGCCCCGCCGGTGCGCCGCTTGGTGGGGTCGACGCTGAGCACGGCCACGCGCATCGCGGGGAAGTCCTCGATGAAGCGGCGCAGGATCTCGTCGGTGAAGGAACTCTTGCCCGCCCCACCGGTACCGGTGATGCCGATGACCGGCGCGCGCAGAGTCCGGGCGCTGGCGCGGGCGGCCACCCGCGGCAGCAAGCCCTCCCAGAGGGCAGCGGGAGCGGCGCCGTCCGCCACCCATTCCGCCGTGGAGATGGCCCGCGCCAGGGCCTTCCAGCTGTCCTTGTCCGCGCCCATCCGGTCGATGTCCGCGGGGGTGAGCGGGCCGACGAAGCCGGGGGGCGGGGCGGCGGCAGGATCGGAAGATCCGCGGCCGTTGCCATTGCCCTTGCCGGCGCCGTCCGATCCGCGCGCTTCGCCCGCGCCGCCCAAGGGGCTGTAGTCGCAGGCGCGCATCATGTCGTTGATCATGCCCTGCAGACCCAGGCGCCGCCCGTCCTCCGGGTGGTAGATGCGGGCCACCCCGTAGGCCTCCAGCTCGGCCTTCTCCTCGGGGATGATGGTCCCACCGCCACCGCCGAACACCTGCACATGCCCGCAGCCGGCGGCGCGCAAGAGGTCCACCATGTACGTGAAGTACTCCATGTGCCCGCCCTGATAGCTGGACACGGCGATACCTTGGGCATCCTCCTGGATGGCGGCGTCCACGATCTCCTGCACCGAGCGGTTATGCCCCAGGTGGATGACCTCGGCCCCGGTGGCCTGCAGGATGCGGCGCATGATGTTGATGGCCGCGTCATGCCCGTCGAAGAGCGAGGTGGAGGTGATGAAGCGCACCTTGTGCCGCGGCTGGTAGGGCGCTTCGGCCACCGGCGGGGTGTAGGGGGCGGGCTCCACTTCCGGAGGCTCGAACACGGCAGGGGCCTGGACGGCGGTCGGGGCGGCGGGGTTCGACTTGCTCATGCGCCTTGCCTCAGGGATGGGTCCGGGCGACGCTCTATGGCGTACGCCCGGTCAAGGAACATTATCTCGCGTACAGCGCCGGCAGGGCCACGCCGAAGTTGCCGGTGGGCAGATCGGCGGCGTCGGCGGATAGCAGGAGCATGAACGGCGGTTCGCCGTCGACGCGGCCCAGGGCGAGCAGGGTGTAGACGGTGCCCGCTTCCACCGTGAGATCATCGGCCGGCAGCAACGGGTTGTTCGTGCCCGCTTCGCGCACATCCACGGCATAGGTGCCGGCATCCAGGCGGATGTACGCGCTGGCCTCGCCGTAGGCCACGTTCTCCCACAGCGCAACATCGCCCGCAACCACATCCAAGGACGGGGCGCCCTGAGCCAGATGCAGCAGCTTGATGCGCGCCTCGCCGGGTTCCGGGGCCGTGTTGTCGTCCGCGACGAGGAAGGCCTCGACCGCGTCCTCGGTGCCGGCCATCGCCACGGTGTAGTCGGTGTTCGCCTCCAACGCGATCTCGCCTTCGATCACCGGGTCGCTGGAATCCTTGGGCGTGATGCGCAGCACCCGTATGCCGGCGCCGGTCGCGGCGTAGTCGCCGACATCCTTGTATTCCAGGTCCTTGAAGATAGGCTCATCATCCAAGGCCATGTCCAGCCAGGTGTCCGTCGGCAGCCCGCCCACCAGGCGGATGTTGGCGATGTCATCGCGGGGGGCGGCGCAACGCGAACAACGGGTCGGATCGCCGGCGGCGCTGGTGGCGGATGGGGCCACTCCGCGCATCGCGGAGACAGCGCTGAGCGCAAGGACGAGCGGCGGAAGGATGACGACAAGGCGCCTGATTCGCGGCATGGCAACGTCCTCCTGATGGTTGTAAGGAAGGATCCTGATTGTCCGCCAAAGCGCGGCCGGCGGCAAGCGGCACCGTGGCGGCTGGCGCATGACCGCGGGCGAGCGGCCGGCGAGCGGCCGGCGACGGCCAGGCAGCGGCCGCGAGTCGACTGGTCTTTCGGGAAGGCCGCGTGGGTCAGGCCTGTCCCCACATCAGGATCCGCTTGAACGGGTAGAGGTAGGGCCGCCCCTCCACCGCGCCGGCATCCCGTGCCAGCCGCGCCAGCAAGCGCTCGCGGTAGCAGGCCAGGAACTCTGCGTACAACGCCGCCGGCAGCGCCGCCTTGAAGCGGTTGAGCGTGGTGCCCTTCACCCATTCCACGGCCTGCTCCGGCCCGTCCAGGAGGTGGCAGTACACCTGCAGGCGCACCTGCGGATCCGGTATTCCCAGGTTGTAGAGCAGCGCAGCGTAGCGCTCCGGCGCCAGCACGTTGGCCGCCACCACGTCCGGCGGCGGGCGTCCGTGGGCGAAGGCCGAGCGGAAGGGCTCTTCGTGCGCCAGTTCATCGGCCACCAGGTGGGTGGGGTGGTCGGCGTTGGCCGGCACCTGCACCGCCAGCTGTCCTCCGGGGGCAAGGGAGGCCACCCAGTGCGCCAAGGTCGCGGCATGGTCCGGCACCCATTGCAGCGCCGCGTTGGACAGCACGATGTCCCAGGCGCCCGGTTCGTAGAAGGCGGCGATGTCCGCATGCCCGAAGCGCAGCCGAACCCCGGCCCGCCCGCGAGCCTCGGCCAGCATCGTCTCCGCGTTGTCCAGCCCCAGCACCTCGGCCGCGCCCAGCCGCTCAAGCAGCGTGGCCGTCAGCTCACCGGTGCCGCAGCCCAGGTCCACCACGTGCGGCGCGGGCCGGGGGCGCAGCAAGGCAACGAGGTCGTCGAAGGGCTTGGAACGCTCGACTTTGAATCGGTCGTACTGCTGAGGATCCCAGGGGCTGGGGATCGGGGTGGGCATGGGCATGGGTTGATTCTAGATCGCCCGGTTCGGCCCTGCCAGTCGTTCCGCCTTGCCGCATGTACAATCCTCCCCATGCAACACAACAACCCCTGGCGCGCCTACCTCCGCGCCCCCGAAGGCCCCGCCCGCCCCATCGACCGCCGCCTCCTGCGCCGTGTGGGCGGCTGGGTGCGGCCCTATGCGGGGCGTATCGCGGCCATGGTGGCCCTCCTGCTCGTCGTCTCCCTCATCGAATTGGCGCCGCCGCTTCTGTACGGGCAGCTGGTGGACCGGCTGACCAAGAAGAGCCTGACTCCCGGCGACCTCAACCTGATCGCCCTCGGACTCCTGGGGGTACCCATCCTGGCCAGCCTGCTGAGTCTGGCGGGGCGGTACTTCTCCGCCGGCATCGGCGAGGGGCTCATCTACGAGCTGCGGGCGGCCATGTACGCCCACATGGAGCGCATGGGCCTGCGCTACTTCACCCAGACCAAGACCGGCGACATCCTCAGCCGCTTCACGAACGATGTGGTGGGCGCCCAGAACGCCGTCACCGGCACCATCCCCAACCTCTTGACCTCGGTGCTCACCCTGGTCACCACCCTGGGCATCATGCTGCGACTGGAATGGCGGCTGACGGTGGTGGCCCTGGTGGCCCTGCCCTTCTTCATCCTGCCCACCCGCCACGTGGGCAAGCGCCTGCGGGGGCTGCGCCGCGAGGCCGCCGGGCATGACGCCCGCATGGCCAGCCAGGTGCAGGAGACCCTGGGCGTCAGCGGGGCCCTGTTGGTGCGCAGCTTCGGCGGCGGGGCACGGGAGCTCGGGCGCTTCACCGAGGCCGCCGGGGCCGTGCGCGACATCGGGGTGAAGCGGGCCGTGGTGGGGCGCTGGTTCTTCTTCGCCATGGGCCTGGCGGGAGCCGTCGGCACCGCCCTCATGTACTGGGTGGGCGGCTCCCTGGTCCTGGAGGACAAGATGGAGGTGGGCCTCATCGTCACCTTTGCCGCCTATGTGGGGCGGCTCTACGGTCCGGTCAGCAGCCTGTCCAACCTGCAGGTGGAGTTCCTGACCTCTCTGGTCAGCTTCGAGCGCGTCTTCGAGATCCTGGACCTGCCGGTGGAGCTGGCGGAATCGCCCCAGGCGGTGGACCCGCCCCATCTGGCCGGCCGGGTGGCCTTCGAGGACGTGCACTTCAGCTACGGCGTCCTGCCGCCGAGCCTGCAAGGCCACCCTGACTACCCGGCCATCGCCGAACCCGCCTGGGCGCTGGACGGGGTGAGCTTCACCGCCGAGCCCGGTCAGCTGGTGGCCCTGGTGGGGCCGAGCGGCGCCGGCAAGACCACCACCGGCTACCTGATGGCCCGCCTCTACGACCCCACCGAGGGTCGCATCACCCTGGACGGCGTGGACCTGCGCGACTACCGCCTGGACAGCCTGGCGCGCTTCATCGGCGTGGTCACCCAGGAGACCTTCCTCTTCCACGACAGCATCCGCGCCAACCTGCGCTTCGCGCGGCCGGAGGCCACCGAGGAGGAGCTGCTGGCCGCCTGCCGCGCGGCCCGCCTGGGTGACCTGCTCGCCGCCCTTCCCGAGGGCCTGGACACCATGGTCGGCGAGCGCGGCTACCGCCTCTCGGGCGGGGAGAAGCAGCGCCTGGCCCTGGCGCGGGTCATCCTCAAAGCGCCACCCGTGCTCATCCTGGACGAGGCCACCAGCCACCTGGACTCGCAGAGCGAGGCCCTGATCCAGGAGGCCTTGGACGACATCCGTCAGGGCCGCACCAGCCTGGTCATCGCCCACCGCCTGTCGACCATCCTGGCCGCCGACCAGATCCTGGTGCTGGACGGAGGGCGCATCGCCGAGCGCGGCCGACATGCCGAGCTGCTGGCCCAGGGCGGGCTGTACGCGGAGCTGTTCGCGACACAGTTCCGGGATGCGGAGATGGGGGCGCCCGTCAGCGGCTGACCGCCCGGGCCCGACCCTTCCAGGATGGCGCTGCCAGCGTAGTGAGCCAGCGGCCCTAGTACCGCACCTCCATGAAGCTTGGTGGTTGCGGTGTCATGAACTCGTGGCAGACGGAGGATTCGAGACCCGGCACATCCACCGGCTACTCTCAAAATCCATTGCGTTGCGATACTAGCGCTCCGTCTCCTGCTTCACGAAGCGCGTCGTCCCGATCACCAGGAAGACCACGAAGAGGACCGTCATCAACCCCAGGTTGAAGGGCACGCTCTTCAGCACCGCCTCGGCTTCGTCCGCGCGGCCCATGTAGAAGGTGCCGCGGATCAGGTCGACCGCGTAGCGCATCGGCGAGAGTTGGCTGAGGGCGCTGAGGAAGGGCTTCTGCTTGTCCACCGGCAGGAAGACGCCAGAGAGGAAGAACTGCGGCAGCATGATGAAGGGGAACACCATGTTGGCCGCCCGCTGGGTGCGGATGCTGCCCAGCACCAGCACCCCGAAGGCCCCGCCGAAGAGGCAGACCGCCACCATCGCCGGGACGCTGCGCATCAGCTGTGGCAGGGAGATCGACACCCCAAGGATGCGGGCGAATACCAGGATGCCCACCGCCTGCACCAAGGCCACCAGGCCCTCGCCCGCGATCTTGCCCATGATGATCGTGTAGCGCGAGATGGGCGCGATGAAGACCTCCTGGCTGAAGTCGTTCTCGCGGTCCTCGATCAGGGAGATGATGCCGATGGCCGCCGATTGGAAGAGCGTCTGCCCCAGGATGCCGGTGAAGACGAAGTCGAAGAGGTTCATGCCGCCAGTCTGGCCGTAGGAGGATTGCAGGCTGCCGCCCAGGATACCGATGAAGATGAAGGGGAAGACGAAGGTGGCCACCAGGCGCCCGCGGTCGCGCAGCAGCTTGAGCACGTCGCGGTAGGCCAACGTCATCCCGGCATTCAGCTGGTGCATCATGCGGGGCGCTCCAGGATCTCCAGGTAGGCCTCTTCCAGGGTGGGGGTGTGGGTGGTCACGCGGGTGAGCGGGGTGTCGATGCCTCGCAGCAGCGCATGCACATCCGCCGCCTCCACCGGCACCGTGAGGCCCTCGCCATCCCGCTCGTACGCGCGGCCCAGGGCCGTCAGCTCGGCGGCCAGGGCGTCGCGGTCGGCGGCGTCCAGGCGCACCCAGTTCTGCACCAGGTCGCCCTTGATGGTCTCGGCCGTGCCCATGGACACCACCCGCCCGTGGTTGAGGATGCAGATCTGGTCCGCGTCCTCGGCCTCTTCCAGGTAATGGGTGGTCAGGAAGACCGTCGTCCCGCCCTGGGCGCGCACCTGGCCCAGGTATTCCCAGAGCCCGCGGCGGCTGGCGGGGTCGAGGCCGGTGGTCGGCTCGTCCAGGAAGAGCACCCGCGGCCGGTGGATGAGGCTGCGCACGATCTCCAGCTTGCGCTTCATGCCGCCGGAGAAGGTGCGCACCGCCTGGCCCATCTCGGCGCTCGTCAGGCCTACCACCGCGGCCAGTTCGTCCACCTGCTTGCGGTAGGCAGCGGGCATGAGGCGGTAGAAGGGTCGCCAGGGGTAGAGGCCGTAGAGTACGGCGTGGAGGCGCACGTTCTCCTCGGCGCTCAGGTTCAGATCCAGGCTGGGCTTCTGGAAGATGATCCCCAACTGCCGCCGCACGGCGTCCGGATCTTGCACCACATCATGGCCGGCCACCACCACCAGCCCGCTCGTGGGCGTAAGCGTGGTGGTGAGGATGGAGATGGCGGTGGTCTTGCCCGCCCCGTTGGGCCCCAAGAGGGCGAAGAAGCTGTCCGGCGCCACCGTGAAGCTGACGCCGTCGACGGCATTCTGCTCCGCCTTGCGGTAGCGCTTGACCAGCTGCTCGACCTGGATGATGGGGGGCATGAGGGGAGGATTCTAGCAGGCCGCGCCGGCAGTCCAAGTTCAGTCCACGTCCGATTTCAGATCCAAACACAAGGGGCGATGCCAGCCATATGGCCTGATCCATTCCGCTCTCCGCGGCAACTACCCTCTTGAAACGAGGCATCGTCGTATCCAGCCACACCGCCTTTCGTCATCCCTTGTGCCGGACCGCGTCTCAACCCCGTAGGAGGTCGATGTGTCGTCTCGCCGCATGCTGATTGGTTTCTTCCTGGTCCCGCTCACCTTGCCCATCGGCATCGCCCTGGGCCAGGGCATGACCCTTCCGAACCCGAATCGCGCCGAGTCGCTCGCTCCGACCGGGATGCAGGCCCCAGTACGGGCCGCAATCGGCCCGGAACACGATGCGCGGGAGGTGCACCTGCCCTCTATTGGGCGCAAAGGCTGGGGGGCGGACAGCTGCGTCGCACGGATCCACGTGCAGGCTCTGGGGGCGACAGGCGCTATCCAAGCCGGATTCCCTCCGGGACCGAACACCCGGTTTCTGCTCCTGCAATGGGGTGCGGACGGATCCTGTCCGACGGGCGCGGCGGTACCCCTGAAGGTGAATTGCAGCGGCTTCATGGTCCCCGGTTCCTCATGGACGGTGACGTCGCCCCAGATCGACCCCGAGGCGCGCTCGGCGGCCTTGTTCAGCCTGGCGATCGACGCATTGCCCCCTGGCACGGGCGGCAATCCCGGCTGCGCGGAGATCGCCGCCGCCCTCACCACGCGCCCCGGAGCCTATCAACGCTTCCTCGAGGCCTACCGGTCGGGTGCCGCCTTCCCTGGGCTGGAGCCGGGTTGGCGGAAGGGCGGCCCGATCGCGGTCACCGTCGAGCGCGGCTGCGGTCCGGCAGGGGCGGAGGCGGATGCCGTCGCGTCGGCCGACTACGCTGGCATCGGCGCCGACCGGGCCATGGCCGAGCGGCAGGACGATGGCAGTCACACCGCCTGGTTTGCCGGGCTGGCCGGTGGAGCGGATTCCGCCGGACGATCGCTGACCGAGCTGAGCATCCAGAACCTGGGCCTCGATTGCGCGACGGTGCAGGTCTTCATCCACATGCCAGGCCGGCCGCAAGGGGACGAACCCTCCCCGCCGGCCGACTGCCAACGGCCTCGCCTGTGCGCGACGTTCGCAGTATCGCCGGGGACAGCCGCCCGACTTCCTCTGGCTGACTGCGCGCCCGCGCCGGGAACAATGGGCGTCTCCCTGCAAAGCACAGAGATGATCGCCGTCGTGGCCGACAGCTATGACGGGCGGGTGTTCGCCAGCATCGCAGCAGAGCCCAAGGCATATACGGGCTGGAGCGGCCTCCTGCCGGCGCTGCCGGCCAGCTGGCGCCCGGTCGTCCAGGTACTCAACCCCCACCCAGATCTCCAGGCCAAGGTCAAGGTCTACCTCCTGGACCGCAGCGGCGATGTGATCACCTCCCTCGTCAGCTGGATCTGCCCACAGGCGACAGGCAGCTTCACCATCCCCGCGCCGAGCGGTCTACAGCAGCCGTGGACCGGGCGGATCCGGGTGATCAGCCAGGAATGGTGGACGCCCGGCAGCAACACCCTGGGCAACACAGTGCCGGTCATCGCCAGCATCGACCTGTTGCCGCCAGCGACCGTGGGCGGCGCGTCCGGATCGGTCTCCGCCCTGGGCCTGGAGATGGAGCCGCTGGAAGCGGGCGGCCCCGATGTCACCATCCTAGGGCTGCCGCGGATCGGCAAGAAGTCCAAGCTCGCCTTGGCGGCCCGGGCTGAAGACGGCATCTTCGCCGTCGCCAACCTCGCGACGGCGCCGGGGTACACGGACTTCACCCTCTACGTCTATGACGCCAACGGTCTTCTGGACTTCACCTGCAACAAGCTCGCCCAACAGGGTCTGGAATATGTCGATCTGAGCACCTGGGGCTACGTCAACCCCGGCTTCACGGGCAGCGCGGTGATCAGCGCCGCCTACTGGGAGCACCTGGCCTACGATGCCCAGGGCCGGCTCACCGGCAACCGCGCCCACCTTGCGGCCTGGCAGCTGCGCCACAGCCCTGATGACGATCCCGCCCGTTGGCAGGGAGCCAAGGCCCAGGCCTTGGAAGGCGTCGCGGCAGCGGCAGCGTCAGAGTGGCTGGAACTGCTGCCTGATTGTGCGCGGCAAGGCCCAGTCATTCGGGTACCCACGCCGACGTCCACGGCCGGAACGCCAGTGATCCCCTCGGCCACGCCGACGCCACCTGACGGCACGCCGGTCGCCACCACACCCACAGCTTCCAGGACCCCTGAGCCCCCCCCACCGACCTTCGCGCCAACCGTCACGCCACCGATGGGCAGACAGCTGTACTTACCTAGGGTGAACGGCTAAGGGCTGAACATCGCCTCACCTCCCGAGCAGCAGGGGGTGACCGTACCGGCGGTACGGAGCTGGACTGAAATCCAGCATACGCGGGCCGGCTCGGATAGGACTGCGTCCCGTGTGATGCGGGACGCAGTCCGGTGATCCTCGGGACACCGTCCCATGTGATGCGGGACACAGTCCGACGATCCTCGGGACACCGTCCGGTGCGGCGCGGACCGTCCGGTGCCGCCGTCCGGTGCGATGTGGGACGCCGTCCGGTGCAACTACGGGGTCGAGCGCGAGCCTCGCTCCAGCCGCAGCGCCTGCCAGCCCGGTCCGCGGGCCAGTTCCAGCGGGCGCCAGGGCGCCGGCCAGGTGGCCTCTTCCGTGACCACGGCCCACAGCGGTCCGGTGCCTTGCGCCAGGTGCCAACCCAGGGTGTCGGCCCTGACCGTTTCGACGGCCTGCCCCTCCAGCGCGAGCATCAGGGTCAAGGCCCGCGCCGGATCGCCCCCGCCGCCCAGGTCCAGGGCGCGCAGCTCGCGGGCGATGAACACCGGCGGGGCATCCGCACGGCCTTGACGATCACGAACCAACGCCGCGAGCGCCGCCCAGAGCGGACCATTGGTGCGACCACTGTCGTAAGACCGCTGAGCAAAGGTCGTGGCGGCCAGAAGCGGGTAGCACACCATGAAGACGAGGATCAGTCCCTTCGCGACGCGCATGCCAGAAATCCGTCGTGATCCGGCTGTCGCCGCCTGCTCGCCCACGACGATCTCTCCGCCCCCACCTTCCCCCGCCAGCCAGGCCGCCAACGACACCTGTCCCAGCAGCAGCAACACCCCCAGATAGCGGGCGTCGTAGATGTTCAGGTAGCTGCGGTTGATCAACGGCAGCAGGAGGACGGAGGACCAGGCGGGCCAGGCGATCAGCGCCAGCGCCGGCCGACGCGCCGCCCAGGACAAGGCCGCCAGCAGCAGGGCCGCGGCGCACACCGTGGCCGCCGGCCGCAAGCCATCGGTGGTCCTCAGCAGGCCCCTTGGCTGCGGGTCCCCCCGCTCCCAGGGCGGTCCGGCCACCGCCGCGCGCCCCAGCTGGCCGAAGAGACCGATGACGTTGGTCACGAAGGCGCGCGGGCCTAGGTCGCGGTTCACCGGCTGATCCCTGTCCGTGGCCTCGGCCATCGAGGTGGGCTGGTCGCCGCCCCTTAGCGCCTGGATGTTGTAGACCAGCACCGGGCTCAGGGCGAGGGACGCGCCCAGGGCGACCGCGAGGCAGGATCCGAGGAGAACGCGGTCTGTCGGTAGGTCCGGATCCGCGGGGCGGTCCGACCGATCCTGGCGCTCCGCTCGATCGCGCCATCGCCGTAGCCGCCGCCAGGCCAGCCATCCCCCCAAGCCGGCGAAGGCTGGCAAGGCCGAAGGATGCGTCTGCAGCGCCGCCCCCCAGGCCAGCCCGGCCAGGATCATCCGTCCGGGCGACCATCCCGCGCCGGTCGACGCCACGGTTGCGGCGGCCGGCAAGTCCCTCCGCCCCGGCTCCGGCCAGCCCGCGGCCCAGGCCGTCGCCAGCAAGGCGACGGCGACCGCCAGCGGGGTCAGGTGGTTGCTCCAGGCGATGTGGCTGAAGAAGACCAGCGGCGCGAAGGCGGTAGTCGCCAGGACCGCGGCCACGAGGGCCCCGCGCCGTCCGACAAAGCGGGCCGCCAACAGCCAGACCACCCCCACCGTCGCGGCGCCGATGGCGGCGGCGAAGGCGCGCGGCAGCCACGCATGGGGACCGAGGATGCGTAACGAGATCGCCAGCAGCCAGGCCCACAGGGGACCGCGGTAGCTGTCGTTATGGACCAGCGGCCGCGCCCCGTGGAAGGCGATGTCCACCGCGGTGGCGATCTCGCCCGTCTCGTCCGTCCAGGCCGGCCAGTCCTGCAGGCCCCTCAGGCGCAGGAAGAAGGCGAGCAGGGACAGGCCAAAGGCGGTCGCCATCCCCGATCGGCTTCGAGGGTAAGTCACGCCAGAGGCGATACCGGTTCCCGCCTCGCGGGGCGCCGCACCGGCCGCCATCGCCGCCCGCCGCCCGTCAGCCCAGGGCCGAAAGCGGCACGGGCGTGAACAGCAGGAAGAAGAGGATGAGGGTAGCCCAACCCAGGATCTGCCGCGGCAGGCCGATGGGCGTGAGGTCGTCCAGAGCCGGCGGATGGTCCAGGCCCATGAAGAGAACCAGCAGCAGCATGACGATATAGCCCTGGCTGGTCAGGACGGACAGCACGACGGCGGCCAGGAAGAAGGCCCGCGCCAGATAGCGATGCCCTTTGCCCAAGAGGCCGTAGGCGATGTGGCCGCCGTCCAGCTGGGAGACCGGCAGCAGGTTGAGGGCGGTGATGAAGAAGCCCCACCAGCCGGCCATGAGCATAGGGTTCATCAGCAGGTCCTGGCCTTCCGGCCGGGGCCCATGGACCAGCCAGGCCAAGAACTGGAAGAGCAGCGGCTCACCGAAACTGACCCCTGCCTGAGAAGGGTCGATCGTACCCATCTTGGCGTTGACCAGGCCGGCGAGCACCACCGGCACGGCCACCGCCAGCCCGGCCAAGGGCCCGGCGATGCCCACGTCGAAGAGCGACTTGCGGGATTCGAAGGGCGATTGGATCTTGATCACCGCACCCAGTGTGCCGGTGAAGGTGTTGAGCGGAAAGGGAATGAAATAGGGCAGGCTGACGTCCAGTTTGTAATGCCGGGCCATGAAGTAATGCCCGAACTCGTGGACGCCCAGGATGCCCAGAAGAGCGGCCGTGAAAGGCAGGCCGCCCCGCCAATGCGTCAGGGCGAGGCGCGCCAGGTCGCCCAGCCCCGTCTGGCCGGCGGGGTCCAACCCGATCTCAGCGCCGTGGTCGCCCAGCCATTGCAGGGTGCCCGCCAGGCCCGTGCTCAACACCGTCAGGAGGAAGAGCGTCAGGTGCAGCCAGGGCGAGGAGCGCCGGCCCGTGGCCTGCATGGGGTAGCCGATGACCACGTCCAGGCCCTTGTCCTGGCGTAGCACGGTCTGGTAGCCCAGGGCCTTGAAGCGCGGCGAGACCTGCTCGTAGAGCAGCTCCGGACTGCGCAGGTAGCGACCACGGAAGACCACCACGTCGCCGCGGTCCGTGACGTCGTGGATGCTGAAAGTATCGCCCAAGGCTGTTTCCAGCCGCAAGACCTTGGGTGCCATTGGGATGTCGTGGGGAATCAGATCCTGCGGCGTCACGTCGTGCTGCCTCCGGCGAGGGGGGTGGATCGGAACGCCTTGGGGCCACTGGGCATCTGTAGCCAGGTATCAGGCCGACCGGCGGTGGAGCGCGGGCTCAAGGGCCCAGGCGCAGGGAAGCCAGGTGGATGTCGTGGCAGGCCAGGTAGGGGTCCACCATGTCCGGCGGTAGATCGGCGACCCCCTGGGCGGTGGCCACCTTGCGGAACCAGTCCAGAAAGCTCACCCCCCGCTTGGAGACGAAGGGTCGGGCGCCGGCCAGCGGGTTGCTGCTGTCCGCGACGATGCTGAACACGTGCTTGTCCGTGGCCGGCAGGTAGGCGCGCAGGTTGGGCAGGCCGCCCTGCCGGGCGAACCCGGCGCGAAGTCCGATCTCGTAGCCGCAGGGCGTCGTCTCCAGGTAGGGCGTCAGCACGTTGTCCTGTTGGCTCTGCAGGTAGCCGAAGGGCCGCCAGGGGCCGCGCCGGCCGTCGAAATGCTCGGCATGGGCCGCCAGCAGCCGCTGGGTGGCCAGGCAGGCTGCATCCTTGCACCAGTCGGGCAACAACGCGTCAGCGCCCCAGCGGGCCGCGACCGCGGGGCCCTGGCGATCGAACAGGGTGCCCGGGATCTCCGGAGCCATGCCCGAATCCGGAAGCAGCATGGCGCGCGGCCAGCGCTCGATCACCTCCGGAAAGTTGAAGACGGCGCCGAAGCCACCGGCTGACAGGCCGCTCAAGACCACTGGCACGTCACCCTTGACGCGGCTCTGCAGGTCTTCCAGCACCGCCATCAGGTTGAGGTGCCCCCGGTGGGTGACGTCGAAGCTGGCGGCCGGGTCGGGGTCGTAGTCGTAGCCGGCGGTCATCCGGCCGGCGAAGACGTCGCCCGTGCAGTAGGGCACGGCCACGAAGTGGTAGGCGCGGAAAGGGTTGGCGGCGTCGTTGCGGTTGAAGTGCGGCAGGACCGTGGGGACGATCAGTCCGGACAGCGCGCCGGTGAAGTACTGGTCGTTCACCGCCGGATCCTGGAAGTTCTCGAAGTCCATGCAGTACAGGGATCGGGCGACACCGGTCGTGCCCTCCGGCGCCGGACCGTCCTTGAGACAGGCGCCCCCGCCGGAGAGCAGGATGAAGAGGCCCGCATCCGGTTGGCTGGCCGGGTTGAAGTAATACTTGAAGGGCGCGCCGCGCCCGCAGGTGGCGCCTTCCATGGCCACCGCCTGCCAGCCGGACTGCTGCTGAGGCACAGTGGTCCGCTTTGGCAGATTAGCGGCGGCCCGGCGCAGGGCCGTGGCCAGTTCCATGCCGGGCGGCGAGGGCGGGTCGGCGGCGGCCGGCCGGCCGGCGAAGGCGGCGAGGGCCATGATCGCGAGGAGTCCGGACCGGGTTGTGGTGCGCAGCGCGCGCTTCACGCGCGCTTGGGGCTGCCAGGGCATGTTGCACCTCTTTAATATGGGGGCTGATCGGAAGACCGGGTCTGATCGTGTCTGCGGCGTCTGCGTCATGGCGCGGTGCGCCACCAGAGGCCCCATACCGCCCATCCAGTGTAGCCTGCTCCCCGGCCCGATTCCAGTCTCGCCCGCCAACTCATCGTGTCGCTTTCGTCGCTGACACGTCATATTATGGGAGCCACACCCATGCCAACTCCCGTCGCCCCTTGGGGCCCTCCCACCCTGCGCACCGCCGCCGTGTCGCCCGGCCTCTACAGTCGAGCGATCCTGGAGACCTTTGCGGCCGGCGAGCATGCCGGCTTCCTGGCCGCCGGCGGGCGGCCGCTTCGCCCCCGTCTGGCCCGGGCCCTGGCCTTGGCCGACCTTCGACCCGGCCTGCGCGTGGCCGACATCGGCTGCGGGCGAGGCGAGGCCAGCACGCATGCGGCACGGCGCGGCGCCCTGGTCACCGCCCTGGACTTCAGCCGCGATGGCCTTGCGCTCACCCGCGAAACAGCGAGTCGGGTCCTGGGGGCGGCGGCCGGCCGGGGCGTCGCCCTACTGCAGGCCGAGGCCAGCTGCCTGCCTCTGGCTCCGGCCTCCATGGACCGGGTGCTGCTGCTGGACGTGATCGAGCACCTGCGTGACTGGCAGGTGGCTGCCCTGCTGCGCGAGGTAGAGCGCATTCTGGCTCCGGGCGGGCTGGCCGTGATCCATACCCTGCCCAACCGCTGGGCGCTGAACATCGGCTATCCGCTGTTGCGCGGCCTGCTGCCCGGCCTGCCGGCCGATCCCCGCTCCGCCTACGAGCGTGCGGTTCACGTGAACGAGCAGAGCCCGCGCCAGCTCCGTCGATCCCTTGAACACGCCGGCCTGGGAGCCCGGGTTTGGCTCGAGGAATGGAGCACCCGTCATGCCCGGCGCGGCCAGAACCGCGACTATCCCGATCCCGCTCGCCGCCTCGGCTACCCGCAACTGGCCCGCCCGGTGGTCCGCCGACTGGGCCGGATGGCCATGCGGAGCCCGCTCCGGGCTGTGGCGGCCAACGATATCTTCGCCGTGGCCTGGCGTTGCGCCGACCCCGCCCCGGGGTTCCGGCCTCGCTGGCGACCGGTGAATTGACGGATCGGGCGATGCCGCGCTATAAATGGCCTCCCCGCCTTAAGAGCCCCATCTCCCCCTGGGTCAAGAATTTTATGTCCCGCACCCGTAACTTTGGTCGCCCCCTACCGTTATGAACATCACGGAACCGCTGCAGTACAACGAAGAGGACCTCGTCCGACGCGCGCAGGATTACGATCCGGCGGCGTTTGGGGAGATCTACGAGCGTTACTTCAACGGCGTTTACAAATATACGTACTACAGGGTCGGGGACCAGGTCGTGGCGGAAGACATCGCAATGGACGTCTTCGCCAAGGCCATGGAGAGCATCGACGGCTTCGCCTTCAGGGGCGTGCCCTTCTCGGCGTGGCTCTACCGCATTGCCAGCAACATGGTGGTAGACCATTTCCGGCGCCAGCCTTCGCAGCCGGCGCTCTCCTTGGAGGAGAAGCTGGTCGCCGATGTCGCACACCCGACCCAACTCCTGGACCAGGAGTTCTCGCATCAGGCGCTGCGGCAGGCCCTGGCCGAGTTGACGGATGACCAACAACAGGTGGTCATCCTGAAGTTCGTCGATGGCTTGAGCAATCTCGAGGTCGCCCAGATCCTGGGCAAGACCGAAGGGGCGATCAAGTCGCTGCAGCACCGAGCATTGGCGTCCTTGGGGCGCGTGTTGGGAGATGGCGGTGAAGTACCCGCTTGAGCACCTGATCGATAGGTGCATAACCCAGTTGAATAACGGCATGGATCTCGAGGTCGTTCTCGAGCAGGTGTCGGACGATGCGGATGAGTTGCGGCCAATCCTGGCGGCTGTTGCCTGGGTTCGCCTGGAGATCCCCGCACCGGCAGTCACCCGTCGCCTGGCAGGCAAGCAGGCGATCATGGCGGCCGCTGCCCATTGCCGGCGCACGATGGAGTCCACCCAGGGTCTTCTGAACGAGATCAAGGCGGGCGTTCCCATCGCTGAGCTTCTCGCTCGGGCCACGCCTGAGCAGCGCCCCGTCGTGCTGGCCGCCTGGCGGATGCACAGCACCGCTTCGCCTCTGCCCAATGCTGCGCGGGTCGCCATGGGGCGTGAGCGTCTCATGGTCCTGGTCGAGCGCCGCCGCGCCCTGCGGCAGCGGGCCCTCGCCGCCCGAATGTCACCGGCCTCCCATCTCCGAGCGGGCCTGCTGGGCTTCTGGCACGGTATGCGCGCCCCGCGTCCTCGCGTAGCGAGCCGCGCGCTTTCGAATGCCATGACCATGGCGGCCTTCGTGGTCGCCCTCGGTTTAGGGGTGGGCCGCATGTCCACCGCGGCCGCTGACAGCCTCCCCGGGGATCCCATCTACAGCATCAAGCGACTGGGCGAGAGCGCCCGTGTCTTCTTCGCCTTCGACTCGGACCAGCGCATCGACCTCAGCGATCGCTTTGCCGGCACGCGGCTACGCGAGATGCTGGCCTTGTCCGCCGGTGGCCGGGACATTCCAGCCGACGTCCTGCGTGAATGGGTCGAAACGCAGGCCAACGCCTACGCCACCATCCGCCGTCTGCCGATCAGCGAGCAGCAGCGTCTGCTCGCGGGCCTGATCGCGGCTTTCGATGACCCGGCGGACATGTCGAAGGCGCTGGGGCCGGTGGACCATGCGCGCCTGGTGAGTCTGGTCGCATGGATCGAGTCGTCGCGGGCGGCGCAAGCTGCCGCGGCGCCGAAGGCCGACGCGACCGCGGAAATCGGTCGCCTGCCTCAGGTTCCGCTACCGGTCGAGCGCCCGGTCGCCTTGGATGACCTCTCCTCGGCAGAGCCTGTCGCCAGTGCGCCCACCTTGGCGCCCGCCATCAGGGCACCAGAAGCACAACTGGTGCCCGAGCCGGACTTCGTCCAGCCCAACCTGCTCGTGGGGGATGAAGATGAGGACGGCGAGGCCAGGCTGGCCGGCACCCGCAGCCCGGGAGCGGCGGATCAGCCCACGGTCGAGCCGACAGATGACACACAGATCGTTCAGCCGCCCATGGAGCTCCCGACGCCGGGCGAGGATCCCTTGGAAGATCCCGGAGCGATCTCGGTCGAGGAACCCGTCACGCCCAATCCGTGATCGGAAGGCGTTTGCCTTTCCGGGGCCGCGGGTCAGCCCCCATCTCGAAGCGTCAAGAAGGGCCGCCTGACAGCGGCCCTTTTGCTTGTCGGTCGCCCGTTGTCTTGACTCTGGAACAAGAAACAAAAAAGAGCCCGTGCGGAACCGTATCTATTCCGCCAGGCTCGCGTTATACAGTGCGACTAGGGTGAGAGCCGCGCCCGCCGATTTGACCAGGGCGCGGAAACAGACGAGATAGCGTCGCAGCTGGATCGTTCTGTCAGGTAATCGGAGCAGAGAGTCGAGCCTGCCCTTGGGACAGGGGGGGAACGGGCTATTGCACGACTCTCTGCTCCGTTGCCATTATAGAGGCCGCGTCGAAGGCCTGTCAAGGATGCATTTTTCTGGCGCTCGCGCTGTGATGGGTCATCTCGAAATTCTCGCCCCGTTCATCCTTGGCCCCGCTGCGGCGTTAACCCCTTCGCCGGCGCCATTGCCATTCGGTCACCGGCTGTCGGGACGCGCTCCGGCGTCTTGGACAGCCGAGCGCGATCGGTTATGCTTGATCGCTCTCCGTGGCCATCGCTGGCCGCATCCACGGACAAGGTGTTCCCACAGCATGTCTGAAACGATCATCAACGTTGACAGCGTCCACAAGAGCTACCTCATGGGCAAGGAGGCCGTGCCCGCGCTGCGCGGCGTCAGCCTGGTGGTCAAAAGGGGCGACATGGTCTGCCTCATGGGTCCCAGCGGCTCCGGCAAGACCACCCTGCTCAACATCGTCGGCGGATTGGACGAGCCGGGGCGCGGGCACGTGACGATCGCCGGGATGGACATCGTGTCCATGGGCGAGGAGAGGCTGGCTCGCTTGCGCCTGGAGCGGATCGGCTTCGTCTTCCAGACCTTCAACCTCCTCTCTAATTTCACCGCCCTGGAGAACGTGGAAGCGCCCATGGTGCTGCTGCGGCGCCTGGGGCGCAAGGAGCGCCGGGCGCGCGCGCAGGCGCTGCTGGCGGCCGTCGGCCTGGCCGATCGCGTGGATCACTATCCATCGGAGCTGTCCGGCGGCCAGCAGCAACGCGTGGCAGTCGCCCGTGCCCTGGCCAACGACCCGGAGATCCTCATCGGCGACGAGATGACGGGGGATCTGGACAGCAAGACCGGCTTCGAAATCATGCAGTTGGTCAGGGATCTCAACCAGCGCGAGGGAAAGACGGTCGTCTATGTCACCCACGATCCGCGCATGGCTGATTACGCCGACTATTCCGTGCATCTTCTGGACGGCCAGATCGTGGCTCGGGAGGCGGATCCAGTCGTGTCGCTCATCGGGGACTGAGCTGCGTCCCGTGCCAGCATCGAAGCGATCCGCGGCGCTCAGCCGCGCCGGACGACCACCAGAAACTTGGCAGGCTCTGAGACGATGATCGGCCTCTACGTTCGCCGCAACTTTCGACGTCGCCGTGTCCGCACCGTGCTCATGATCCTCTCCCTGGTCATCGGGGTGGGGACCTTGGTCACCCTGAACGCCACTGTGGACAGCTACCGCCGCTATTACACCGGCACCGTCGCCTCCGACGTAGGCGACTTCGACTTGACCATCACCCGCCCCGACACGGCACCCAACCCCTTCCTGGCGATAGGCGATCTGACCCCGCGGCTCATGGCCATCCCGGGGGTCATGGGCGTGTCGCCACGGATCCAGGCCATCGTTTCCGTTCGCGCGGGGGTCAAAGACGGGGACACCGCCTTCGTCGCCCTGCAGCCCGACCTGGACCAGAGTGGGGCGGTCAAGGTGGAAGACGGCGTCTATGACCTGGGCACCGGGACGACTGGCCTGCCAGGCGTCTTCGTGCTGCAGGAGACCGCGGACGTCCTGGACATCAGCCTGGGCGACGCGCTGGAGATCCAGTACGCCCCACCCGAAACCCGCCTTAAGGGCCGTGACGTGCCCGCCAGTGGATCGCTCCTGCGCACGACGGCGCAATGGGAGGTGCGCGGCATCGGCACCCAGCGCGGCTTGACCGGCCGGAGCAACAACGAGGGCGTCATCGTCGATCTGGCAGTGGCCCAGGAGCGCTTTCACCTGGGCGATGAAGCCGACCGCTTGATCGTCGAGATCGATCCCAAGCGCTACGACTCCAACAACCCCGAACAGAGCTCCTTCGCCGCCCGCCTGGTGGGCTTCGCGGTGCGCGACGCCCTGGGCCATGACGACTTCGCCTACAACATGCCGCGTCCTCGGGCGGTGATCGACGGGGCCAACCAGTTCGTCTTCTGGCAGTCGCTGATCATGATGTACGGCCTCCTGTCCCTGGGCGTGGTCGGACTGCTCATCCGCACCCTGATCATGACCAATGTCCAGGAGCAGACCCGCGACATGGCGGTGATGCGCATTCTCGGCGCGCCGCGACGACACCTCTTCAACCTGGTGGCGGCCGAAGTAGCGGCGGTGGGCCTCCTGGGCATCGGCTTGGGCGTCGTCGTCGGGCAACTGGTCAACAACCTGGTGGTCGTGCCCCTGATCAAGGACCGCGCCGCGGGCTTCATCGTAGACCTGCCGCTGGTGTCGGCGCGAGCCATCCTCATCAGCGTACTCGTCTCCCTGGTGGTCCTGGCCATCTCTGCCCTGGCGCCGGCCCAGCGTGCCGCCAGCACCAAGATCACCAACGCCATCAACCCCGGCGTGGCCGACGGCATCGGACTGGACGACCTGGACCGCCTGCGTGAGCGCCGCACGGACCTGCGCATCTCCGCCGCCGGGCTGGTGATCCTGTGCTATCCCCTTCTGGTCTTCTACGTCTTCCCCTTGGCCTTCGACTTCGGCATCCTGTGGGTGCTGGCGGCTCTCATCTTCGGGGCCCTGCTCTCGCTGATCGTCGGGGCGGCGATGCTCTTCTTCATCGTCATTCTGCCCATGGAGCGGGGCCTGCTGTGGATCATCGACCGGTTGGCGCCGCATGTGGGCTATTTCGTCCGTCGCACGGTGCTACGGGGCAAGGCACGCAACACCCTCATCTCCCTCATGATCGTCCTGAGCTCTCTCTTGCCCAGCTTCCTGTCCACCACCCTGGCCTTGCAGGTGGCCAACACGGAAACCGACCGGCGCCTGCAGGGCGGCGCGGCCTTCCGCATCAATCCGCCGTCCAGTGAGAACAGCCAGCGCCGGCGCGAGCAGGACGACGGCAGCGGCGGTCCGGCGACCTCGGCCGAGGCGGCCAGCACCTTCAAGACCGACATCCTTGACGAACTGCGCGGCGATCCGGCTTTCCGGGCCACGCTCGGTCGCAGCCGCAGCTATCGCAGTGAGGTGCGCGACGGCGTGGGCATGCGCTCGGCCCAGGCCAACGTGGTGGGCATCGACGGCGATCCGCGCAACACGCTCTACGGCGAAGCCATCGAATTGGTGTCCGGCTCTCCGGACACCCTGGGGCGGCTGGCCCTGGAACCGGGAACAGCGATCATCGGCGCCGGCCTGGCCACCTATCTGGACCGCGCCGTGGGCGATACAGTGCAGGTGGTGGGCGATGGTAAGGACCATCTGGAAGAACTGCGCATCGTCGCCATCGCGAAGCGCATCGGCGGGGTGGGCTCATTCACCTCCAAGCAGACCGATGTCTGGAGCGGCTCCACCACAGTATTGGTGGCGATGGACAGCTACCGCGCCTTGACCAACAACCCGGTCTACGGCCCGCCGGACCCTCGTCTACCGGTGGTCGGCACCCTCCTGGCCGCGCCGGCCGCCGATCAGGACGAGAGCAAGCTCACCAGCGATCTGCGCCTGCGATACGCGACGGAGCACCGCCTGGCCATCAACAGCACAGCGGAGACGATCAAGACGGTGCAGCAGGAGGCGCGGACCGGGCAGATCTTCCTGGTGGTGCTGACCGCACTCACCTCGATCCTGGCCATCTTCGGCGTCTTCGCCGTGATCTATGTGTCCATCTACGGCCGCCGAGCGGAGATCGGGATGCTCAAGGCGGTCGGCACACCCGGCCGCCAGCTGCTCTACGTCTTCGTCGGCGAGGCCATGGTGATGACGCTCTCCGCCACCCTGACCGGCATCACCGCCGGCATGCTCCTGGCCTATACCTTCCGGCTCTCCGAGGGCTTCCGCCAGGAGCTGCCCACCCACTTCGCCGTAGACCCCGTGGTGGTGCCGGCCATGCTGGTCCTGATGATCCTCTCCAGCTTCTTCAGCGCCGTGATCGCCACCCACAGCCTGCGTCGCCGCCGCGCCATCGACATCCTGCGCACGGTCTGAAGCCACCGCCCCCCCCAGCCTCGGAGTGTCCCCATGCCCATCCGGACCCCTACCCTCCTCGCCCTGGCATTGACCCTGGTCGCCGGCTGCGGTGGCCGCGGCACACCCGGCGCCGGCACACCCGGCGCCGGCACGCCTTCCGCAGGCACGCCGGCGGCCGCCGGCACGGCGCGTCCCACCGTGGACCGCGCTGTCGCCCAGGTGGTGACCGCCGACGGCGAGCTGCGCTACCCGGGCGTGCCGCAGACCCTGAGCTTCTCCGCCAGCGGCAAGCTGACGGAGGTGACGGTGACGGCCGGACAGGAGGTCAAGGCCGGCGACGTCATCGCGCGCATCGAGCCCGATGCCCTGGACGTCAATCTGGCCGAGGCGCGGGCCAACCGCATCGCCTCCCAACAGCAGCTGGACCAGTTGGCGCGAGGAACAGATCTGGAGCGAGCGAGGCAGGAACTGGAGCGAGCCAAGAACAACCGCTGGTCCGTCCAGGCCCAGCGCGACGCCATCTGCGGCCGGGCGCGGGCTGACTGCGGCGACGGTGATGAGTTCGCCCGCCAGGCCTGCAAGGCCACCCGCGAAGATTCCCAGACCGGCTGCGACCAGGCCGAGGCCAACACCAACGCCGCCGACCAGGGCGTGCGGATCGCCGAGCTCAACCTCCAAGACCTGGAAGCCCGCCAGGACACGGACCGGAAGGCGGCGCAGGCCAAGGCGGAGGTCTCGCGGCTGGCCCTGGCCCGCGCCGAACGGGATCACGCCGGTCAGGCGCTCACGGCGCCCTTCGACGGCACGATCTCGGCGGTGAACGTCAATGCAGGCATCGACATCGGACCAGGCTCGCCGGTGGCCACCCTGGTGCAGACGCGGCCCTTGCGCTTTGTGACCGCCAACCTCGGTGAGCGCTACGTGGGCGAGATCCGGGTGGGACACAAGGCCAAGGTCATCTTGACCAGCTACCCGGACCGCAAGCTGGACGCCACGGTCCAACGGGTGGACAGCCAGGGCCAGCGCGATCAGGCCGGCGCGGTGGTTTTCACCGTCTATTTGGATGTCATGCCCACTGATGACCTGCCCGTGTACGCCGGCATGACCGGCCGGGCGGAGATCGACGTGCGTTGACGGCTGCGGTATCATCGGCATGCCGTTCGCCATCCGCGGCGCAGCGCCACAACACTGACAGGACGCCGTGACGATCCGTCCATCGCTGAAGCCGCACCGTTCGCGCGCCGATGCCGAACCGCCGCGCCCCGCGCTGCGCCAGCGGATCGCCCACTTCTTCCTGTCAGGGCTGTTGCTGGCCGCGTCTATCGGCACGACGCCGGTTGCGTGGGCCGCGCCCGGCGACCTGCAGGCGACTCAGGTCCGCGTCAACGCCCGGGCTTTGTTCAGCGGTTGGGTGGACGACGGGCGTTGGACCCAGATCGTGGCCGAGGTCAGCCACGAATCCGGGCCGGGCGGGGAGATCGTCCTGACCGCGGATCCGGGACAGGTGGCGGCGACGGTCGAGTTGGCCCCCGGCGCCAGCAAGCGCGTCGCGCTCCTCATGCAAGTCGGGCGGGCGACGTCGGCCAATGTCTCCGTGTGGCTCCCAGACAGCCGGGTGCAAATCCAGAGCCCAATACCGCTGATCCTGCAGGACACCGCCGGCCGCAGTCTCGCCGTCATCGTGGCCGAGGGAGATGTCGACCTGCAAGGTGTGGACGGCCTCGGCGGCGGCCAAGCGGCCGCCACGGCCTTGGAGCGCCCGGCCGACCTTCCGGAAGAGCCCTTGGCCTACGCCTCGGTGGACCATCTTGTGCTGGCCGGTCTGGGCTGGGAGGCGCTGCGTGCGGGGCAGCGCGAGGCGATCCTCCAATGGGTGGGCCTGGGGGGGCATCTGCTGTTCACCGGCGGACCGTCCGCGGCCCGAACCCTGGGCCAGATGCCGCAGGCACTTCGGCCGGCCTCTGTCCTGAGCACCCGCGGCGTGACGGAGCTGGACGCCCTGGCGGCCCTGGGCGGCGACGGCCCCCCGCGCGGCGCCGCCACCATCGCGGAACTGGTGCCTGAGCCGGATGCCACCGTCCTTCTCAGTCTGGCGGACGGCAGCCCGCTGGCGGTCCAGGGTCGCTACGGTGACGGCCGGGTCACCGTTCTGGCCATGGATCCCTTCCAGGCGCCGCTGCGCGGGTGGGGCGGGCTGGGGGGATTTTGGCGCTCTCTGGCGCGCGATTTCCCCTTGGCCGACACTGCTTGGAGCAGCCCCACGCTTGGCCTGGACGGCCTAGGCCCGCTGCTGATCTCGGCCCAGGGTCTGCGCCAGCCCTCGCTGGGTTGGCTGCTCGGGTCGCTGGCGCTCTACATCCTCTTGGCTGGCCCGGTCAACCACCGGCTGCTGCGCCGCCGGCGGCGGCTGGACCTGGCCTGGCTGACCATCCCCATGCTCAGCCTCGCCGCCACCTTGGTCATCTACGGTCTGGGCCGCCGCCTGCACGGCGACGATCTGCGCCTGGATGAGCTGTCCCTGGTGCGGGCGGTGCCGGAAGCCGGGGTGGCCCATGTCACCACGATCGTGTCCTTGTTCTCGCCCAGCAGCCACAGCTATGAGCTGACTGCCGAGCATGGCGCCTTCCGCCCTGCGGCAGGGGCCGGCAACGGCGCGATTCAGGTCTGGCAAGAGCGCCAGAGCCGCCTGACCGGCCTGGACATCGACCAGTGGTCACAGCGACAGGTGGTGCTGGAGGCCGTCATCCCCTGGCCGCAGGCGGCGCTCGGGCATCTGACCTTGTCGGGCAGCCAGGTAAGGGCGGATCAGCCGAACCCACTCGGCCAGCGACTGGAGGACGCCCAGCTGCTGGTGCCCGGCGGCAGCGCGTGGCTGGGCGATGTGGGCGAAGGCGATCCGCTCCGCGCCACCCTGGACTACGAGGCTTTCAGCGGCGCGTCCCTGCTGCATTCGACCCAAACAGCCTCGACCGACGGCATGATGGGGGACGACGGTGAGGATGCCCGGCGCTGGGTCTTGCTGCAGGCCTTCCGCGCGACGACAGGCGTCAGCGGAGCCCTGTTGGGGCGGTCGCGCGCGGGCATCGACCCGGCGGCGCTCGCCCTGCCCAGTTTTCGTCGGCCCGATGCGCTGCTCATCGGCTGGGATCGCAAGCCGCGGCTGCAGGTGTCCGTGAAGGGCGGGGACGCCGACGACACCCGCAGTGACCTCGCGATGGTTCACACCCGCCTGCCCATCGACCTGGGCGGCGAAACCCCACGCTTCATCAACGGTGTCGCCACCACCCGAGGGACGGGGAGTGCCGAGCGCTGCGGTTCGGGGGCCGCCTTGCTCTCCCCCGACGAACCCACCGCCGAGTTCAGCTTCCCCTTGGGCCTGGGACGGCCGCAGAGCGGCCGCATCTGGTTGAGCCTGATCGGCCCGGCCAACGAGAGTCTGGAGGCGCCGGGCTTCCCCTTCGGCGCGGACGCCTTCCCGGTCCAGATCTCCCTGTGGGACCAGACGCAGGGCAGTTGGCTGACCTTCAACGTCCTCAGCGTCGGGCAGAGCGCCGAGATTCCGCGCGTGATCAGCCGCCAAGACGGGCGCGACCAGATCAGGCTGCGCCTGGAGGCTAACCTGAGCGGTCCGGACGAGCGGGAGCGCTGGAGCATGTTCGACGGCTGCGTGGAGCCGCGGGTGGCCATTCAGGAAGGGGTAGCGCCCCGGGTGTCGGCCGATGCCTTCGCCACCCCCACATCGGAGGCGGACACTGAGTCGGACATGCCGAACAGAGCCGCAGGGAGCGCCACGCCGCCGGCCATCATCCTGATGACGCCGTCTACTACAGGACCGCAACCCTGAACGGGCCGGCCATCCAGACCCGCGGCCTGACGCGGCGCTACGGTCGCCATCTGGCGGTGAGCGACCTCAACCTGACGGTGCCAATGGGCATTGTCTATGGCCTCATCGGTCCGAACGGCGCCGGAAAAACCACCACCTTGCGCATGCTGGCCGGCTTGACGACGCCCACGAGCGGCAGCATCCAGCTTGCCGGACGGCAGATGACCGGCGCTGGAGCAGCGGACGACCTGCGCCGTCTGGTGGGCTACATGCCGGACTTCTTCGGCGTCTACGAAGACATGCGCGCTTGGGAGTACCTGGACTTCTTCGCCCGCTGTCATGGCATTCCCGCCGCGCACCGCGGCCGGTTGGTGGCCGAGCTTCTGGATCTGGTCGACTTGACCGCGAAACGGGATGCCGACGTCAGCACGCTCTCCCGCGGTATGAAGCAGCGGCTCTGCCTGGCCCAAGCCCTGGTACATGACCCGCAGATCCTGCTCTTGGACGAACCGGCGTCCGGGCTTGATCCGCGAGCCCGCCTGGAACTGCGCGAGCTGCTGCGCGAATTGCGCCACATGGGCAAGACCCTCGTGGTCAGCAGCCACATCCTGGCCGAGATGGAGGACCTCTGCGATGCCGTGGGCATCATGGAGCGCGGGCGCCTCTTGACCAGCGGCGGTTTCGACGAGATCGAGCAGTTGCTGCAGCCGCGGCAGGTCATCGAGATCAGGGTGCTGGGGGCACCCGATGCCGCCCTCGCCTTTCTGCGCGATCGACCAGACGTTGTCCTGCTGGCGGATGAGGCGGCGGCCGAGCAGGGCAAGGATGCCGACGGTGGCGAGATGATGGCGACAGGGCCGCAGATGACCGGCTGGATCGCGGTGACCGTGGAAGGCGGCGAGGCGGCGCAGGCAGCGCTCCTGGCGGGTATGGTGAGGGCCGGTCTGCCCGTCCTGGGCTTCCGTCCCCGTCAGCGCGACCTGGAGCGGATGTTCATGGCCATCACCAAGGGCGTCTGAGCCGGACGACCCGGACGCCCCTGGTTCCTCGGCTGCCGCTGCGGTGGGCTCAGGGCCAGAGGGTGAGGATGAGCGCCATCACCAACATGCCTACCAGGTGGTAGCCGATGTTGATCGCCCAGACCCGCCAGGGGCGGTTGTCGTAGATCTGGTTGAGGGTGTAGGTGGTGGCGACGATGCCCAGCCAAAGCATGAAGGCCGCCTGCATTGCCGCGCCGATCTCGGTAATCCCCGCCGTACCCAGAATGGAGGCCAGGGCCGTGGCCAGGAAGAAGGACATGAGGTAGGACAGGAACAGCATGGTAGGCGGCGGCATCGTCGCATCCGAGCCGCTGTTGCTGAAGCCCATGCCCGAAGCCCAGGGCTTGGAGAATAGCGGCCCGTACCACAGCCAGCCAATGGTGAAGACCGCCAGAGCGGACACGACGACGGCCAGCCAGTTGGAAATACCCATGACAAGAACTCCTCTGCGGGTGAATGTCGGGACACGGACGAGGGGGGTGTTGTCTCCCCTACCCTTTAATACCCCACGGCTGGTCGGAAGTTGCGCTGGCAGGTCCGAATCACTCGCCAGGTCGGAATCGTCCGGGACCGGGTCTCAGGCGGATTCGAACTGCAGGCGCCACAGATGCGCGTAGCGGCCATCCGCTGCCAGGAGGCCGGCGTGGTCGCCGGATTCCACGATGCGTCCCTTGTGCATGACGTGGATGCGATCGGCCTGGCGCACCGTGGCCAGGCGGTGCGCGACCACCAACAGGGTGCGATCGCGGGCCACCATGCGCACCGCCTGCTGCAGGGCATCTTCCGTCTCGGTGTCGATGTTGGCGGTGGCCTCGTCCAGAATGAGGATGTCCGGGTCGTAGGCCAGGGCGCGGGCGAAGCTGATGAGCTGTCGCTGGCCGGTGGACAGCGAGAGGCCGCGCTCGACCACCGGCTCATCGAGGCCGCCCGGCAGGCGGGCGACGAAGCGGTCGGCGCCCACCTGCCGGGCGGCCGTCTCCACCGCGACGCGATCGATGGCCGGGTCCAGGAGGCTGATGTTGCCGGCCACATCGCCGGCGAAGAGGAAGACATCCTGCATGACGATGCCGACACGGCGGCGGAGTTCCTTCCCGGCCACCTCGCGCACATCCCGCCCGCTCACCAGAATGCGCCCGCGCTGCACGTCATAGAAACGAGGCACCAGGTTCATGATCGTGGACTTGCCAGCCCCGGTGTGGCCCACAAAGGCTACCGTCTCGCCGCGCGCCACCTGGAAGCTGACGTCGCGCAGCACCCAGTCCTCGCCCTGGTAGGCGAACCATACGCCCTCGAAGGCCACGGCGGGCACCCCATGGCCGTTTACGCCGGCTTCCGCGGAACGGAGCGCAGGCGGGGCAACGACAATAGACGGTGCGGCTGGCCGTGATGCGCCCGGCGACTGGGCGACCGGGACCGGGCCATCCCCGCCCCACCCGCCGACCTGGTCCCGTCGGGCGGACGGCAGCGGCAGGGGCCTCGCGGGATCCTCCACCTCGGGGCGGGTGGCCAGGAGCTGCGAGAGCCGTTCGGCGGCGGCCAGGGCCGACTGCAGGATGTTGTACTTCTGGGCCAGGGCGTTGAGCGGATCGAAGAGCCGGCGCAGGTAGGCGATGACGGCGTAGAGCGTGCCGAAGCTGATGCCGGCCAAGGCCGCGCTCTCCACGCCGCCTGCCGCAAGGGCCGCATTGCGCTGCAGCACCAGCCCGCCGCCATACCAGATCACCGCCGCCAGAGCCAGGGAGGTGAGCAGGTCCAAGGCCGGACCGAAGACGGCGAAGACGCGGATGACCTGCATGGCCGCGTCGTGGTAGGCCTGGTTGACCTGGCTGAAGGCCCGGCTGCCGGCAGCCTCGCGCCCGAAGAGCTGGATGACGCGCATGCCGGAGAAGGATTCCGCGAGGGTGGCGTTGATCCGCGCCAGCTGGCGGCGCGAAACGCGCCAGCCCTGGCGCGAGCGTTTCTGGAAGGCCCAGGCCGTAGCGGCCACCAGGGGCATGACGGCCAGGGCCACCAGCGCCAGGCGGGCATTGAGGCTGACGAGGACGATGACGCCGCCGACCATGACGAAGAGGTCCCGAAAGAGGTTGACCAGCACCGAGGTGTACATCTCGTTGAGGGCTTCGACGTCGTTGGTTACGCGGGTGACCACCCGTCCGGCGGGCTGGCGGTCGAAATAGGAGAGGCTGAGGCGCTGCACATGGTCGAAGACATCCTGGCGGATGGCGGCGATGATGCGCTGCCCGGTCCGCCCCAGCCAGAGCGCCTGCAGGTACTGCAGCAGCGCCAGGCCGATGACGGAGGCGAGGTACAGGCCGGCCAGGGGCCAGAGCCGCGCCAGCAGCAGGGGGTCTCGACTGCCCGCGCCGGGGGCGAGGACCCGGTCGATGGCGGTCTTGATGAGGTAGGGCTGGGTCAATTCCAGGCTGGCCAGGCCGGCCAGCAGCAGGACGCAGCCGGCGAGAGCCCGCCGCTCCGGCCGCGCATAGGTCAGCATCCAGCCGAGGAGGCGGCGGTCCAGACCGCGGCCTTCCAGCTCCTCTTCCTGATAGGGGTCGGTGCTCATGGCGGGCAATGATAGCGCCGGGCGGCCGGCTGGCGCCGCGGCCGATCGACGGGGCGCGCCGCGGGCCATCTGTCGCTGACGGCGGGCATGAAACAGCCGTGTCGCCGTCCATCTGACGGGTCACGCTTCAGTGCCGAAAGGCGTTGCAGAGCGTCGGCGATGAAATCGATGGCGACCGTGGTCGTAAACTGGTATTGACAGGCCCGCCCCGGCCCGGTACACTCTTTGGCTGGGGGCGGATAAGCCTTGCTCGTCGGCCGGAAGTGCCGTCGTCTCCGCCGCCAACTTCGACCCGTGCGCCCCGGAGCGCCTCCGGGCCATTTCGTCCTCGGGCTTCGAGGGTGTCCTATGGGCTTGGCCGGTAGACCGTCTGGTCTCATCGGCGTCGGTCCTCACGTTTGCAGGAGGCAAGAGACATGCGTCGAGCACTCAGCATGCCGGTATTGGCCGGCGCGGTGCTGGCCATCGTGGGCATCACGACCCACCACACGGCCAGCATCAGCCAGGCCCAGGCGGAGCAGGACCGCCTGGTGGTCTTCGAGAAGTTCAGCCGCGACACCTGAGGCATCTGCAAGGCCGCCGGTCCGGTGGTCGACCAGCTTCAAGCGGATTACAAGAACGCCAACAAGAACGTCCTGATGATCGAGTACAACGTCGATGGAACGCGCGGCTGGACGCGCCCGGCCCGCTGGTGGTCGGCCTTCGGCGCTGGCGGCAGCGCCACGCTGCCGCTCATCGACGTGGACAGCGGCTTCCGCAACACCATGGGCTCGGTGGACTTCGCCAAGGTCTACAAGCGCATGATCGATGAGGCCCTGCGGCGCAAGGCCGGGGTGGAACTGCTGTCCGCCTACAAGGTGGTCAACAACGACGTGGTGGTGACCATGCGGGTCACCAACCGTTCCGGCGTCACCCTCTCCAGCGGCAACGCCACCACCCTCAACGCGGTGATCTGGCTGGAGAAGAAGATCCTGCACACCGGCCGCACCGCGGTGGCCGAGCAGGTCAACGGCCTCTGCGGCAAGCCGCTCCTCAACGGTGAGACGGCCACCTGTGTGGTCACGATGAAGGACAAAGCCAAGGACCTGGGCACCGCGGGCCACGTGCTGGCCTTGGTGGACTACAAGCCGGGCAATACCACAGGCCCCTTCGAGTCGCTCAACGCGGCTCACGCCATCAAGGGCGAGTTGCCGCCGCTGGTAGGCCCCACGGCCGAACCGACGGTCGAGCCCACCGAGGCGCCACTGGAGCCCACCCCGACCTTGCCGCCGGTGGTCATCGACATGCCGCCCACGGTCAAGTCGCCCATCGCCGACATCGCGGTGATGGAGGAGGAGCCGGTGGCCTCCATCGACCTGTCCAAGGTCTTCGCCGACGCGGACAGCGATCCGACGCAGATGACCTTCACGGTCAACAGGAACAGCAACGCGGCCCTGGTCACCCCGTCCATCACCGGCAGCATGTTGGACCTGGCGATCATGACCGGCATGACGGGCAGCACGGACATCACCATCCGTGCCACCTCCGACGGCAAGTCGGTCAACGACACCTTCACCCTCACGGTGAAGGCCAAGAATCTGCCGACGGGCGGTAAGGTCTACCTGCCCTGGCTGGAGCGCTAGCTCCGGGCGGATCGCGGCGGCCTCATCGAGGCGCCGCAATGGCAGATCCTGAGGATCCACACGAAGGCGCGTCTTCCGCGAGGGAGGCGCGCCTTCGTCGTTTCCTGACGAGGCACTTGCGGCGATGCGTGGCGGAGGCGATTGCCATGTGCTACCGTTGAGGTGGGCAAGAGAGCGGTCGCCGATGCATCGCGTCGGCTCGGGGGGATCCCTGAGATCAGCCGTCACGTGGAGGTCGAATGAGCGAACTACACCGGATCACGATCAACCCAGAGCAATGCGGCGGGCGTCCCTGTTTGCGGGGGATGCGGGTCCGTGTGTCCGACATCCTGGATTTGCTGGCGGCCGGAGCGACGCAGGAAGAGATACTGGGCGACTACCCCTATCTGGAAGGGGGGGATGTCGTTGCCGTTCTGGAGTACGCGGCGCGTCAATTGGATCATGCGGTGCTCTCGGCGGCATGATTGCACTTCCTGATCGATGCCCAGTTGCCACCAGCTCTCGCTCGCTGGATTGCCGCCTGTGGGCATGAGGCGACGCATGTAGCCGACCTGGGCATGGAGACCGCAGAAGATCCAGTGATTTGGGACTCGGCGCTTGCTTCGGGGGCTGTCATCATCACAAAGGACGAGGATTTCGCAAGACGACGCGCCTTCGTGCAATCAGGGCCTGCGGTTCTCTGGCTCAGAATCGGCAACTGTCGTCGTCGCGAATTGCTCCGCTGGTTCTCGACGGTGTTTCCGCAGGCGCAGTTGATGCTGGAACGCGGAGACCGGCTGGTAGAGATGCGAGGGGTAGAAGCAAACCGGTGAAGGGCTGTCCGAACCCGGAATGCCGGTCGACGCTCACCCCTTCCCCAGCACCGCCTTCATCGCCCGCTTATAGCCCCCGAAGGCCGAGCGCCCGGCGTCCGTGAGGCGCAGCAAAGTCAGGGGGATCTTGCCGCGAAAGGACTTCTCCACGGCCACGTAGCCCGCCTCCTCGAGCCTGGCCACATGGCTGGACAGGTTGCCCTTGGTCAGGGCGCTCTCGCGTAGGAGCCAGAGGAAGTCCGCCTCCTCCACCCCGGCCAGGAGGGCAACGATGCGCAGGCGGGCCGGTTCGTGGATGACGCGGTCCAACTCCGTCACGGGTGGTGCTCCACGCTGGGCGGATTGCACCGCCGGAAGCGGGCGAGGCGCCAGGCGCCCAGGAGGGCTGCGGCCGCGCCCAAGAGGACCAGCATCCAGTTGATGGCGTCCCAGCCCAGCCTCAGAGCGCCAAAGGCCAGGCCCAGCATCAAGGCCACACCGGCCAGAGCCAGGTAATGCGGCGCCCGTTGCCGGAGAGCCGCCACCAGGAAGGCCAGGCTGAGGATGAGGCCGATCGCCGGCGCCGCCGACTGCTCTGTGCCTCCCTGCCGCCCTGTGACGATGAGAAAGGCGAGGGTGGCAGCGGTCAGGATCGCCACGCCGGCGCTCAGCAGGCGAGCAGAACGGCCCGGCTCACGGTAGGTCACGAAGCCCGCGCGAGGGTAGGTCAGCCGCTCCTTCAGCCGCTTGATGAGCCAGTTGGCGCCAAAGCCACTGAGCACCAGGATGGCCGGCATGACCATCCAATAGCCCTGCTGGCCCCGACCCGGGGGCAGGGCCTCGCCGACGAGCAGCGCGACGCCCCAGATGATCCAGACCAGACCCATGACCAACTCTGGAATGCCGTCGGCGTTCCAGTAGCGTTGAGGGCGTTGCTCGAGGTCGCGGAGCTGGGCATCGGTGGCCATGGCGGATCTCCTGTAGCGAGGTTTGTGATGCAAACCAGTCTACGCACGGCCACTCCGGATGTCAAGACCGGGTCGCCTTATCTCGCCGGGAGGCAGGCGTCCTGGCGCGGCGCGCCGGTCCTGCTTCGCGGCCGGGCTGCGCCAGGGCCGGCGTCTCTTCGCATCCTTGACCCTGCCTTGATGGCGGACGAAACTTAGGGCCGATCTCCACCCCAAGGACCACCGCCATGCACCAGGACCACAGCCACGACAATCGCTGCGCCTGCGCCACCCATAAGCTGGGCGCCGGCGACAGCTTCACCCTGCCCGGGGCCGAGCGGCATTATCCGCCGGATCTGGAGCTGGAGCCTCTGCACCTGGACATCGATCTGGTCTTGGATCTCGAGGCGGTCACGGCCACCGGCCGGGTGACTCACACCCTGCGCGCCCGGCGCGCCGGGGCCCAGCGGCTGCGTCTCGACGCCGTCGCCCTCCAGTCCCTGAACGTGGAGGATCCGGCAGGCGGCGAGTTGGACTGGGATTACGACGGGGAGCGCATCGCGGTCTGCTGGCGGCAGCCCTTCAGCGCGGGTGAGGAGCGGCGCCTGACCGTCGCCTACCGCGTGCAGGAGCCTACCGCTGGACTCTACTTCTCGCGGCCCACCGAGGCCTACCCCAACCAGCCCTGGTTCGTGGCCACCGACCACGAGACGGAGCGGGCCCGCCACTGGCTGCCCTGCGTGGACCTGCCGAACGCCCGCGCGCGGCTGGACTTTCACCTGCGGGCCGAGTCGCGGCTGACCATCCTGGCCAACGGCACCTTGGTGGCCCAGGAGGACCATGGCGACGGCAGCAAGACCGCCCACTGGCACCTGGACTTTCCCTGCCCCAGCTACCTGATCTGCTTCGCCGCCGGCGACTTCGTCAGCGTGGACGACGGCGCCGTGGACGGGGTGCCCGTGGCCTACCATACCTGCTCACCCCTCAACGCCGAGGACCTGCGTCGCTCCTTCGGACGCACGCCGGCCATGCTGGCATGGATGACCGCCAAGCTGGGCATGGCCTTCCCCTTTCCCAAGTACCATCAGATCGCCCTGCCCGGCATCGGGGGGGCCATGGAGAACATCTCCCTGGTCACCTGGGACGACAGCTACGTCCTGGATGCCACCCTGGCTCAGGAATGGACCCGGGCGGTCGACGAGACCAACCTACACGAGATGGCCCACAGCTACTTTGGCGACGCCGTGGTCTGCCGGGACTTCGCCCACGCCTGGCTCAAGGAGAGCTGGGCCGTCTACATGGAGCAGGTCTGGTTCGCGGAGACCGTCGGCGAAGATGAGCGCGCCTACCAGTACTGGCGCGACGCCAAGGCCTACCTGCAGGAGGCCGACGAGCGCTACCAGCGCCCCATCGTCACCCGGGAGTTCAACAGCTCCTGGCAGATGTACGACCGCCACCTGTACCCGGGTGGCGCCTGCCGCCTTCACACCCTTTGCTGCGAGCTGGGCGACGACAGCTTCTGGCAGGGCGTTCGGGCCTACCTGGCGCGCTACCGCGGCGAGGTGGTGGAGACCGACGACTTCCGCCGCGTCCTGGAGGAGGTTTCCGGACGCAGTCTGGGCCGCTTCTTTGACCAATGGTTCTATAGCCCCGGCTACCCGGCCATCAAGGTGCGCTTCAAGCATGACGCCGCGCGCGGCGAGGGCCGCTTCACGATCGAGCAGACGCAGGCCGATGCCCAGACCGGCGAGCGCGTCTTCCACCTGCGCACGGAGCTGGGCTGGGTGGTCGACGGCAAACTGCAGCTGTGGCCCATCACCCTCGAAAGCGCCCGCCAGACGGTGGTCATCCCCATGCCGGCGGCCCCCGACCAGGTCCGCTTCGACCCGCGGGGCCTGGTGCTGCACAAGCTGGACCTGGACCCGGGGCAGATCATGCTCCGTCGCCAGCTGACCGCGGCCGGTGACGTGACGGGGCGCATCCAGGCCGGTCTTGCCTTGGCGGCCAAGGGCTCGCGCGAGGGCATCGCCGCCATCCGGGCCGCCTGCAGCACCGAGCCCTTCTGGGGCGTGCGGGTGGAATGGATGGAGGCCCTGGGCAAGGCGGGGGTGGATGCGGCCCTGGAGGCGCTGGTGGAACGCTGCCTCCTGGAGCAGGATCCGCGGGTGCTCGCCTCGGTGATGCGCGCCATCGGCCGCTACCGCGACCCCTTGATGCTGGAGGCCGTGCAGGCCCGGCTGGCCCAGGACGACCTGCCCTACACCGCCCGCGCGGCAGCCTTGGAAGCCTTGGGCGCCGGACGGGCGGAGGCCCCAGTGGACCTGCTGCTGGAGGCCGCCGGCCGCGAGGGCTTCGGGGGCATCGTGCAGGCGGGTGCCTTCCGCGCTCTGGCCGCCAGCCGCCTGCCCGAGGCCTTGACGGGCCTGGAGGAATACGTCGGCTACGGCGCCAGCTCCAACCGCTCCCGCCCGGCGGCGGTGGCCGCTCTGGCAGAGCTGGGCCATCGGCAGGAACGGGCGGCGCGCGAGCGGGTGACGGACACCTTGGTGGACCTGCTCCGCGACCCCAATCAGAAGGTGGCCTGGGCCGCGGCACGCGGCCTGGGCATCCTGGAGGCGGCATCCGCCATACCGGCGCTGGAGGCCTTCGCGGCCCCGCGTTGTCGGCAGGAGCAGGTGGCGGTGGCGCGGCTGACTGCGGACATCCGGGCTGCCGGATCCTCCAAGCCAGGGGGCAAGGCCGACGAAATGGAAAGCCTACGTAGCCAACTGCGCAAGGTGATGGACCGGGTGGAGAAGCTGGAGGCGCGTCTCAAGGTGCCAGGGGCGGTAGTGGACGACGGGGTGGCGGAAGCGTCCGGCTGAGGCCAGGCAAGGTGTTCCGGCGCTTCGGCCACCGCACGGCCCTGACCCTCCTGCTCCTCCTGGCCGCCGGCCTGCGCCTATGGGGGCTGGAGCGCCTGCCGCCTGGTCTGCAGTTCGACGAGGCGCACAATGCCTTGGACGCCTTGCGCGTCCTGCGTGGGGCGCGGGACCTGTTTTTCGTGGACAACGGCGGGCGGGAGCCACTGTCCATCTACCTGCAAGCCCTGAGCCTGGGAGCGCTGGGTCCGGACCGGCCGCTGCTGGCCCTCAGGCTGGTCAGCGCCTTGGTCGGCGTCAGTACGGTGGCCGTGGCGTATGGCTGGCTGATGAGCTTCCTTGGCCGCCGGCGGTTGGCCATGGCGGGTGCTGGTTTCCTGGCCTTCTCGTACTGGCACCTGCACTTCAGCCGCTACGGTATCCGGGCGATCCTGGCGCCGCTGTGGACGACGCTGGCGCTCTGGGCCTGGTGGCGGGCGGTTGAAGCCCAGCGAGGATCGCCGCCAGGTGGCTGGATTGCCCGGTCCGCCTGGGGCGGCCGGGCGGCCTTGGCCTGCGGCGCGGCCATGGCCGGCGCGGTCTACAGCCATCCCACCGGCCGTCTGCTGCCCTTGGTGCTCCTGGGACATCTGGCTTGGCTTGCGGCCTGCCGACTCGGCCGTGCTCCGCGCGCCTTGCGCAGCCTGATCGCGTCCTCCGCGGTGGCCTTCGTCCTCTTCATCCCTCTAGGCCTCTTCTTTCTGGCGCATCCAGTGTGGTTCGTCTCCCATCCGGGCGACGTCTCTTTGGCGGCGGTAGCGTCCAAAAACTTCGACGGCAGCATGACCCTGACGGCGGCGCATCAGCTTTGGGCGGTGCTGGGGATGTTCTTCGTGTCCGGAGATCCCTCGGCCTTCCACAACCTGCCCTGCCTGCCGGTCTGGGATCCGCTGACGGCGCTGCTGGGCGTGCTGGGGCTAGGGGTGCTGCTGGCGGCGTGGGGTGGAAAGTCATGGGGTGGAAGGGCGAGGGGTGAAGGATGGGACCTACAGGACGAACGGGCCGGAGAGATAGGAGAGAGCTCGCAAGGCCCAGGAGACCGCGGTGTCGGACGAGATGGCGAAAGGGGGCGGCAAGCGCTGGCGCTGGACCAGGAGCGGGTGGTCTTCCTGGGGTTGTGGCTGACCGTGTTCCTGCTGCCGACGCTGCTCTCCGACCGCGCGCCCAACTATTCGCGGGCCATCGCGGCCCTGCCGGTGGTCGTCCTGCTACCGGCTTTGGGCGCCCAGTGGGCGAGGGCGTTGCTTCAGGGTCGCTGGCCGCGTGCTGCGGCCCTTCTGCTACCGGCAGCCCTGGCAGTAGCCGGGGGCTGGACGCTGTGGCAGTACTTCGGGGTCTTCGGGCGGGAGCGCCCCCTGGTCTGCGGAACGGACAAGCGCCTGGACCTCTACCACAGCTATGACCTGGACAAGCGTGACGCCTATGCCTGGCTGGCGGGCGAGGCGGCCAAGGGGGCGGCGGTCTTCCTGCATCCGCTGTGGGCGGAGCATGCCAGCTTCGCCTACATGAACCGCGCCGGACCGGTGCGGAGGCTCGACCCGGCGAACACTCTGGTCCTGCCGGCGGGCACCAGCGACGTGATCCTGGCCGCTCCGGCCAAGGAGGAGGCGAAGGAGGGCTGGTTCGACGGCTTCGACCCGGATCGCTTCACCAAGGAGACGGTGGAGGATCCGGAGGGCCGCCCGCTTCTGTCCGTCCTGCGCATGGACGCCGGCTGGCGCCTGACGCTCCCGGCGGACGCGGAAGACGATCCGTTGCGGCCGGAGCGGCCGCTGGGTGTCCGGTTCGTGGATGGGCCTGTCCTGCAGGGGCTGACCCTTGCTGATGCGCGTCCCGGTGCGCCGCTGGAGATCCGCCTTTACTGGCGGGCCGGGGCGGTGATGCCGCGGCGCTGGACCTGCTTCGTGCAACTGGTGGGTCCAAAGGGCCAGGGATGGGGCCAGGCGGACCGTGAGCCGGGCAACGGCAGCCTGCCGACGACTGCTTGGCTGCCGGGCGACACCGTGATCGAGCGCCATGCCCCGAAGCTGGATGCCGCCGCCCGCGGCGAACTGCGTCTGCGCCTGGGTTGGTACGATCCGGCGACAGGCGAACGGTTGCCGCTGGCGGCGGATTCCGGTGGGCCGGCGCTGCCGGGGGGGGTGCGGGCGGTGGACGGGGGATCGGCGCTGGAGATCGTCGTCGGGGAACTGCGCTAGGATCGAAGGGATGACCGACCCATCATCCGACCGCCAACCATGACAGGAGTGCACCATGACCCGCCGTCTGATCAGCTCCGGCTCCTCGTTCGAAGAGGACATCGGCTATTCGCGCGCTGTGGTGGACGGCGACTGGGTCTTCGTCTCCGGGACGACCGGTTTCGACTACGGGACCATGACCATCCCGGACGGCCTGCTGGAGCAGACCGAGCAATGCCTGAAGAACATCGCGGCGGTGCTCGCGGAAGCCGGGGCCACCTTCGCCGACGTCGTGCGAATCACCTATGTGCTGCCTGATGCGGCCTCGTTTCCCGAATGCTGGCCAGCCCTGCGCGAGGTCTTCGGGGCAGTCCGACCGGCGGCGATGATGCTTTCCGCCGGCCTGGCCGATCCGCGGATGAAGATCGAGATCGAGGTCACGGCACGCAAGCGGTCTGTCTGAAGGCGCTTGCTTCATCCGATCATCTGTTCTACTATTGTTGCATCTGCAGCCAGTCAATCGCGTTCAGGAGGGCATCGCCATGTTGGACCAGCCACAGATCACGCAGACCACCGCCCAGCTTGCCGCCGTCATCCGCCTTACCATCCCCCGTTCAGAGATCCAGAACGCCATGGGCTCCGGGATCGGGGAGTTGATGACCACCCTCGCCGCCCAGGGCATCGCCCCCACCGGTCCCTGGTATTCACATCATCTGCGGATGGACCCCGGCATCTTCGACTTCGAGATTGGCGTGCCGGTCAGCGCCCCGGTCACCCCCGCCGGCCGCGTGGTGCCGGGCGAGCTGCCCGCCGCGACGGTCGCCCGTACGGTCTACCATGGCCCCTACGAGGGTCTCGGCGCCGCTTGGGAGGAGTTTCGTGCGTGGATCGCGGCGCAAGGACGCACGCCTGCCGCGGATCTCTGGGAATGCTATGTCAGCGGGCCGGATTCCGGATCGGACCCCGCCGCGTGGCGCACCGAGTTCAACCAGCCGCTGGTCATGCCGGACGCGTGAGCGGGGACCTTGGCTGATCGCGCAGGCTTGCGGCCGCTACGGCGCGGACCAGCTACCCGTGGTCCACGTCGTGCGGACCGCTTTCCTGCCGTCCGGCGCCCGTGATCTGCACGAACTCGGTGTTGGCCTGCAGCTCGGGCACCGTGCGCGCGCCGGCGTAGGAGAGGCCGGAGCGTAGACCGCCCACCAATTGGTGCAGCACATCGGCCACCGGGCCGCGGTAGGGCACGCGAGCTTCGACGCCCTCCGGCACCACTGTGGCGTACTCCTTCTTGGCCTGCTGCTGCGACTCGTCCTCTTTTTGGTCGCGGACCATGGTGGCCTCCAGGCTAGCCATGCCGCGGGTGATCTTGTAGCGCCGGCCGCCGCGCACCACCACCATCCCCGGGCTTTCCTTGGTGCCCGCCAGCAGGCTGCCGATCATCACCGTCTGCGCCCCGGCGGCCAGGGCCTTGACCACATCCCCGGAGCCGCGGATGCCGCCGTCGGCGATCAGGGGTATCCCGGCCGCGCCGGCAGCCGCCTCGGCGATGGCCGTCAGCTGCGGCATGCCGAAGCCCGTCACCAGGCGGGTGATGCAGATGGAGCCAGGCCCCACGCCCACCTTGATCGCGTCGGCGCCGGCGTCCACCAGACGCGCCGCACCCTCGCCCGTGGCCACGTTGCCCACCACCAGGTCCCAGCCGGCACCGAAGCGCTCGCGCAGGGCCAGCGCCGCTTCCACGGCGTTGGACGAGTCTCCATGGGCGATATCCACGACCAGGGCATCGGCGCCCGCGCCCAGAAGGGCCTCCGCCCGGTCCAGGAAGCCCGGTCTCACCCCCACGGCCGCGGCAACGCGCAGACGGCCCAGGGCGTCTTTGGTGGCCAGGGGATAATCCTGTATGTGCTCGATGTCCTTGGCCGCGATCAGCCCCGCCAGGCGCCCCTCGCCGTCCACCAAGGGCAGCTTCTCCACCCGATGACGGTGCAGGATGGCCCGCGCCTCCTCGAAGCGCGTGCTGGCCGGAGCGGTGATCAGGCGCTCGCCGCCGGTCATGACCGTGGTGAGCGGCAGGCCCTCCTCGTCGGCGAACATCACGTCGCGGCGGGTGACGATGCCCAGCACCTGGGCTTCGGCGTCGACGATGATCACCCCGCCTACGCCGGCGCGCTCCATCGCCTGCCGCGCGTCTCCGACCGTCGCCGAGGGCGGCAGGGTGAGGGGGGCGGTGATGATGAAGGAGGAGATGCGCTTGACCCGCCGTACTTCGGCGGCCTGCTGCCGGATGGTCAGGAAGCGGTGGATGACCCCGATGCCCCCGGCCCGGGCCAGGGCGATGGCCATCTCGCTTTCCGTCACCGTGTCCATGTTGGAGCTGACGATGGGGATCCGCAGGCCGATGTTGCGGCTGAAGGGCGAGCTGGGATCCGTATCCCGGCGGGAGACGATGGCCGAGTAGCGAGGCACCAGCAGGACGTCGTCAAAGGTCAGAGCCATTTGGGGACGGATCCTGAGGCCGGTGGGCGCGACGGCGCCTTCAGCCAGGGTCATCGAGCGGGACTGGATCGCGGTCATACCTCACCACCTAGCTCAACGCACCCGGCGGGCGCGCGACGGCCCCCAGCAGCGACCCTGGCGACTGCGGGGCTCGAAACACCTGCCGCCGGGCATGAAAACGCGCCCCTATCGGGGCGCGCAAGACCGGTGCCTCAGGACCGCTACGAGCGAAAGAACCTGACCGCACAGGCTTGCGGTTCATGGTAGCACGGTCCGGCCGGACGGCGGAAACGCTCGGACTCGCGCCGGCTTCGCCTGCCTGACCCGTGAGGCCCGACGCCTCGTCAGGCCTCGGGACGCCGCCAGGGCGGGTCCAGGGCCAGGATCCGCGCGTAGACCGGGCAGTCCGGGTCGTGAGCGCCCGGCAGGTAGCCCGTGCTCATGAGGAATTCGTTGACGATCTCTCCCCCGGTGAAGACGAAATGCTGTTTGAACAGCTTCCGCCAGCCCTCGCGGTCCAGGGGATGGTGGGCGTCCAGCCAGGCCGCGAAGCTACCGCGATCGGCCCGAATGCCCTGTAGCCGCCGGGCGTTCTCGATGGCCGCCTTCACCTTCAAGCGGTTGCGGATGATACCCGCGTCGGCCAGCAACCGTGCCCGGTCGGCCTCGTCGAAGGCCGCCACACGGTCGATGTCGAAGCCGGCGTAGGCGCGCTGGAAGTGGTCCTGCTTGGCCAGGATGGTCTGCCAGGAGAGTCCGGCCTGGTTGATCTCCAGGACCAGGCGCCCGAAGAGCGCGGCGTCGTCCCGGAGCGGGAAGCCGTACTGTGTGTCGTGATAGGCCTTGTGCAGCGGATGGCTGGGGGCGAAGTCACAGTAGCTGCTCATGGGGATCCTTGCTGGATGAGAACTTCTGACGCCATGGAGCGGGGTCGGACCTTTGCCGCGAATGCCGTATGATTGTAGACCATGGTCCGGCGCGACAGGCCCGGCCCCGATCCGCCGTCTTCCGCGCGCCATCCCCCCACCCAAGGATCACCATCATGCGCTACAAGCTCCTGGGCGCCAGCGAGCGCTGGCTAGGCGAGTTCGTGGCCGCCGACATGGTGCGCAACCTGACCATGGGCGGCTACCAGGATCTGATCGACAACCACCGGAAGGGTAGATCGCTGTGAACGACGAACGGTCAGGGTTGAGCGACGCAAACGATTCGGACGCGCAGACCCGGGACGCGGCTGGGGGAAACGCGGCAGCGCCGGGGACGATGGCGGCCTCCACGGCCACGCCACGCCCACGCCGACGCGTGGCCTTGGCCGCGCTGCTGTCCATCCTGATCAGCCTCTTCGTCGTCTTCAACCGCAGCCGCGAGGCGGCGGGCCAGTACCTTGGCCGCCAATTCAATCCACCCCTCACGGCGGCGGATTTCACCCTGACCGACATGCAGGGCAGACCCTTTCGCATGGCCGACAGCCAGGGGCAGGTGCGGTTGCTCTTCTTCGGCTACACCTCCTGTCCTGATGTCTGCCCGACCGCCATGGGCCAGATCGCGGCAGCGCTGGGGCAGTTGGACCCGACCGACCGGGCGGGCGTCAGGGTGCTGTTCATCAGCGTCGACCCCGAACGGGACGATGCGGCAAAGCTCAGCACCTACCTGTCGGGCTATGGGCCGGAGTTCCTCGGGCTCACCGGTAGCCTGGAGGCCTTGCAGGCGGTGGCGGCGTCCTACCTGGTCACCTTCTACGACGAACCGGCCGAGGAGGGTCAATCACGTCTGATCACCCACAGCGGCAACGTCTACCTCATCGACCAGACCGGACAGATCCCCGTCTCGTTCTCTGGCCCCTTCGATCCGGCCGACCTGGCGCATGACCTGAAGCTGGCCCTGCGCTGACGGAGGCGATGGCCGGTCGAATGGACAAGCCCGCTCCTCTCTTCGTCATTCCCGTCAAGGACCGTCTGCAGCAGCTGGAGTCGACGGGGCGCTTCGCCGCCAACATCGCCGCGCGGCGGGAACTGCCGGCCGCCGCAGCTCGCCTCGCCGCCTGGCCGGCGGGCCTGCATCCGCGCTTGCGCGAGGTGGCCTCCGGCATGGGAATCGAAGCCCTCTACAGCCATCAGGCCGCGGCGGTGGAAGCGGCGCTCAGGGGCGAGAACGTGGTCACCGTGGCCGGAACCGCCGCCGGCAAGAGTCTGGGCTATCTCCTGCCCCTCCTGGACGCCCTGCTGCGCGACGAGCAGGCGCGGGCCCTCCTGATCTTTCCCACCAAGGCCCTGGCCCGCGACCAGCTGGCGCGGCTGGCCGAATGGGACCGCGCCCTGGGCGGCGGCCTGCGCCCCGCGGCCTATGACGGCGATACGCCCGCCGGCGCGCGGTCGGGCATCAGGCGCCAGGCGCGGGTCCTGGTCACCAACCCGGACATGCTGCATGCCGGCATCCTGCCCCACCATCCCGGCTGGGCGCCCTTCCTGTCCGGGCTGACGGATCTGGTGCTGGACGAGCTGCATGTCTACCGCGGGGTCTGGGGCAGTCACGTGGCCAACGTCCTGCGCCGGCTGCGACGGGTGACCGGCTTTCACGGAGCGCGGCCGCGCTTCCACTTCAGCTCGGCCACCATCGCCAACCCCGGCGAGCTGGCCGCCGCCCTGGCCGGCGCGCCGGTGCGCGTGGTCGACGCGGACGGGGCGCCGCGCGGCAAGCGGACCTTCCTGATCTACAACCCGCCCCTGGTGGAGCCGCAGCTGGGCATCCGCCGCAGCAGCATCCTGGAGACGGAGGCCCTGGCGCGCCATTTCCTCTCCGGTGGCCTGCAGACCCTGGTCTTCGCCCGCTCGCGCCAGGCGGCGGAGCTGATGGTCCGCTACCTGAGCGAGGACCGCGCCCCGGGCGGCGCGGCAGACCGCGAATCCGGCGCTCATCACACTGCTTCGGCCCTCATCGGCCGGGTGCGCGGCTACCGCGGCGGCTACAGCCCCGCCGAGCGCCGCGCCATCGAGTCCGACCTGCGCGAGGGTCGGCTGCGTGGGGTGGTGGCCACCAACGCCCTGGAGCTGGGCATCGACATCGGGCAGTTGGATGTGTGCGTGATGGCCGGCTACCCCGGCACCATCGCCAGCACCCATCAGCAGGCGGGGCGGGCGGGGCGCCGCGGCGGGGAGTCGGTGGCCATCCTGGTGGCCTCGGCCTCGCCCCTGGACCAGTTCATCGCCCGGCATCCGGATTACCTCTTCGGCCGCTCGCCGGAGGAAGCGCGCATCGACCCGGACAACCTCTTGATCCTGCTGGACCACGTGCGCTGCGCGGCCTTCGAGCTGCCCTTCTCGGACGAGGAGGCTGAGCGGAGGTTCGGGGACGGGGGTGAGGGATACGGGGATGAGGGGTATGATGGCGTGGGGGGGGTGGAGGGGGGCGCTGGGTCCTATTCGTCCTATTCGTCCCATCCGTCCCACCCCGCGCCTCCGGCCACCCGCGAGATCCTCGCTGTCCTGGAGGCCCAAGGCCTGCTACGTCACGTGGATGGCCGCTGGTTCTGGATGGCCGAGAGCTACCCGGCGGGTGGCGTGAGCTTGCGGGGCGCAGGGCCGGGGGCGATCGCCATCATCCTGGGCGAGGGCGGCAACCGGGAGGGTGGTCTGGAGACCGGCCCCGAAACCACCCGCGTCCTGGGCACGGTGGACCGCGCCTCGGCCACCTGGATGCTGCATCCCGGTGCGATCTACCTGCACGAGGGGGAACCCTACGCGGTGGAACGCCTGGATCTGGAGACCGGCAATGCCACCGTCAGGCCCAGCGACGGCGCCACCTACACCCGTGCGTCCAGCCGGGTGGACATCCGCCCGCTGTCCATCCGCGAGGAGCGGCCTGAGCGTGGGTCGACGGTTTCATACGGTGAGCTTGAGGTGCGATCGCGGGTCACCAGCTACCGCCGCCTGGCCTTTCGGACCCACGAGGTGCTGGGCTGGGAGCGGCTGGACCTGCCGGAGGAGCGCCATGTGGCCGGCGGCTACTGGTTCTGCCTGGCGGACGACGCAGTCGAGCGACTGCGGGCCATCGGTCGCTGGAGACACGACCCGCTGACGGGGCGCGGGGCGGACTGGGATCGGGCGCGCCAGCAAGCCCGGGCGCGGGACGGCTTTCGCTGCCGGCTCTGCAACGCTCCCGAGCCGCCCGATCGGCAGCACGACGTCCACCATATCCGGCCCTTCCGCCAGTTCCGCGGCGGCGCGAGCGGCGACCACCGTGCGGCAAACGACCTGGACAATTTGATCACCCTCTGCCCCAGCTGCCACCGCGTGGCCGAGCGGGCCCTGGGCCTGCACGGCGGCCTGTCCGGGCTGGGCCATGCCTTGGGCCATGTGGCGCCCCTCTTCCTGATGTGCGATGCCCGGGATCTGGGTGTGTCCACCGAGAGCCATGCCGCCTGGTCCGGCGGCCCGACGGTGGTGGTCTACGAGCGGGCCGCCGCTGGAGTGGGCTTCGGCGAGGCCCTCTTTGCCCGCCACGGCAACATCTTGTCCGCCGTGCGGGAGCTGATCGCCGACTGCCCCTGCGACGCCGGCTGCCCGGCCTGTGTGGGACCGGTAGGCGAGGAGGACCGCGAGGCCAAAGAACATGCCCTGGCGGTGCTGGCTGAACTGCTGCGATAACAGGCATTCCGCATCCGGGCAGCGCATTCGCGCCGCACCCGGCCTTCCCCCGCCGCATGAACCCGCCTTAACCCCTTCACCATCGCCCCTGTCCCCGGCCTGGGCTACAATGCGCGGCATACCCAGGGAGGGGACCCAGCGGCGACAGGCGCGGGCCCCGCGGAAGCCGTCGTAAGGAGATCCCAAGCATGCACGCCCCATCTGCCCTGCGCCGCCGCGCCGCCTTTGGCGCCACCGCCTTCCTGGGCCTGGCCGCCCTCGCCATCCTGCCGCCCGTCCAAGCCCGCCCGGACGACCAGGCACCGGCGGCACCGGCCGCGCCGCAGCAGGTCAGCCTCATCCCCAGCGCCTGCCGGGTGCAGGTGGCCGAGGACATCCAACCGGCCCACCCGCGCGTCTGCGACGAGGGTCAGGTGCAAGTGACCCTGGGCGTCACCTGCCCCACCAGCCTGCCCGTCCACCTGATCATCGCCGTCGACCGCTCCAAGTCGATCGCAGACCCGCCCACCAACCCCTTGCTGCGCGACATCCAGCAGTCGGCGCGCCAGGTGCTGGGCGTCGTCGACTTCAATGCTGATCGGGAGAACAAGGCGGCGGTGGTCTCGCATGGCTTCCGGGTAACGGTGGAAACAGAGCTGACCAACGATCCGGGACGGGCCTCCGGGGCGGTCAACTCGGTGCGCTACCAGGCCGCCGACCTGGGCGAGGATCCGGCCAAGGCCATCGACAAGGCCATGCAGATGCTGCGCGACGCGCGCACGCCGGACATCTCGCCCATCGAGGTCATCCTGCTCTACGGCGACGGCTGCGATCCCTCGGTAGGCGGTTGCCCGGCCGCCTCCAAGGCCGCCGCCTCGCGCGCCGCCGGCGAGGGCGTGGCGGTGATGACGGTCTGCTACGCCGAATCGCCGCGCGAGACCTGCAAGAACAGCTACAAGCAGATGGCCAGCGACCCCAGCTACTACTTCGAGTCCCGTAGCGCCGGCGTGCCCAAGACGCTCAAGCAGCTCCTTGACAAGGGCGTGGGGCTGTACCTGAAGCAGCTGAACCTGCTGGAGGTGCTAGGCCCGGACATGCAGTACCAGTCGGGTTCGGGCACGCCGATGCCCACCGCCCTGCCGCCGCGGCTGACCTTTGGCTTCAAGGACGCCAAGGTGGCCACCCCCCAGGTGGCCGGCTACCGGGTGAAGCCGGGCAAGGAGGGGACGCTCGGGCTGCGCACCTTCGAGAGTACGGTCAGCCTGGTGGACAGCTTCGGCCGCTCGCGCGCGGGTATCACGGTGCCCCTGCGCAGCCTGAACGTAGGCCCCTGCGTTGCCGCCACGGACACGCCCGCTCCCTCACCCAGCCCGGCGCCGACGGAGACACCGACCGACATCCCCACGGCCACGGCGACGGCGGTGGCCACGCAGGCCCCCACGGACACGCCTGCCCCCCGCCCCACGGACACGCCGCAGACCGTGCGCGCCTACCTGCCCCTGATCATGCGCCAGCTCTGCAAGCCGGCAGTCTCCAACCGCAACTTCGTCATCCTGGTGCTGGACGCCTCCAGCAGCATGGAGGAAGCCTCCGGCGCCCAGACGAAGATCACGGCGGCCAAGGCGGCGGCCCTGTCCTTCGTGGACCTGCTGCGGCCGGGCAGCGACGTGGTGGGCGTGGTGCCCTTCAACAGTCAGGCGGCGCCCTTCGGCCAGGGATCGGTCTGGCCGGCGGAGGACTTCACCGCGGCACGAGCGGCCATCACGGGCATCCGAACTTCACCGGGGACGCGGATCGACCTGGCCCTGGCGCGGGTGCAGGAGGTCATGCGCGAAATGCAGGGCAGCCTGGCGGGCTACGACAATGTGCTGACGGTGCTGATGACCGATGGCCGTCCGGATCAGGGCACCGTGCCTGCCATCCTGGAGAGCGCCGTCGCCATCAAGGGCGGGGGTATGCGCCTGTACACGGTGGGCCTGGGCGCGGACCTCGATCGCGACCTCCTGCGGCAGGTGGCCTCCGGCCCCAGCTACTATCTGGAGGCGCCGTCGGGCGACGATCTGGGCGCGCTCTACCGCTCCCTGGCGGTCAACGTGGGCTGCCCAGGCGGGGCGATGTGGGGGCAGCCTTGAGCGCCTGGACAGCCGTAGCGGCCGCTCCGTCCGGGGCGGCCGCCGCCGGCTTCAGGGCATCACGATGGTCCTCAGCTCCCACACCATCAGCAGCGCCGCCAGCAGCAACCCGTCCACCCGGTCCAACATACCACCCTGCGGCCCCAGGACCTGCCCGAAATCCTTCAGCCCCGCGGCGCGCTTGACGGATGAGGCCAGCAGGTCGCCGCCGAGGGCGGCCGCACCCAGAGTCAGGCCGAGGACCGCGGCCTGCGGCGCCCCGGCAAAGAGCGCCGGTGCCAGCGCCGCGCCCATCACCGCCGCCGCCGCCAGGCCGCCCACGGCGCCCACCACCGTCTTGCCCGGGCTCACGCGGGGAGCCAGCGGACGGTGGCCCCAACGGCGTCCCAGGATCTGGGCGAAGGCGTCGTGGGCGGCCACGCAGAGGTACAGGGAGGCGGCCAGATAGCGGCCGCCGTCGGTACGGTGGACCGCCAGCAGGGCCAGCAGGGCGGCGGGCAGGTACACCAGCAGGAACAGGGCGATCAGCCCGCGCGGAATCCAACCCGTTGTCTGCGTCATGGCCCGCAGCAGTTCGGCCGTCGACAGCATCCCGATCAGCGCCAGCAGGAGGGGGAAGAGCCCCCAGCGCGCGGGCGCCAGGATGGCCACCAGGAAGACGAAGTTGAGCAGCAGGTAGGAGGGCGCCTTGCGCCGGGCCGTCGGCCCGGATGCCACCGACGCCGGCTTCGAGGCCGACGTTGTGGTCACAGCCCGCTCGTGACCCGTTCCCGCCAGAACCAGGCCCACCAAGGCGAAGAGGCCGAATGCCAGGAAGATGCGCGCCAGGGAGCTGTCCATGACCGGAGGATCAGCTCGGTAGATGATCGTGGTGCGCCGCCCGCTCCAGCAGCCATACCGCGCCGCTCTGCCCGTCCAGCTCGACGAGGTCGCCCGTGCGCAGCAGCGCGGTGAGCCCCGGGATGTTGACGATGGCCGGCAGGCCCAGCTCGCGGGCCACGATGGCCGAATGGGAGAGCGGGCTGCCGCGTTCCACCAGCAGGGCGGCGGCCGCGGGAAAGAGGAAGACCCAGCCGGGATCCGTGCGCGCGGCGACGAGTATCTCACCGGACAGGTCCAAGGCCTCGTCAACCGTCTGGACGACGCGCACCCGGCCGGTCACCCGTCCGGAGCAGCAGCCCATGCCCTGGAGATCGGGCGGGCGGTCCATGGTCGCCGTGGCCCGGAGCGCGGAGGAGGATCTGGACCTCGGGTCCGCCGCCTCCTCTTCCCCGGGCGGCGCAGCGGTCGCAGCCGGGCGGCGCGCTGCGCGAAGCGCGCCCCAATAGGGCGGCCCCACCGTCTCGAAGCGTTCCGGCCAGGACTCGTTGCGGAAGCCGGCGTACTCCGCGCGCCGCAGGCGGACCAGGCCGCGCAGGTCCAAGCTGATGGCGGTGCCGGTGACCTCGCTCCAGGCCTCTTCCACCGTCAGGTAGAAGATGTCGGCGGATGTATCGAGGCGTCCGGCCCGCACGAAGTGGTCGCCCAGCGCGCCGAAGAGCCGCCGCAGCCGCCCGAAGACCCTGCTGCGCACGAAGCGCTGGTTCTCCCGATCCCGCACGTAGCGGCGGGCGTTGCCGAGGACCCAGCGATACACGGTCCTCCGCCCCCAGGGCAGGCGCGCCACGCGGGCCTCGGCCGCCAGCCGCCGCCCCTGTCCATCGCCGGCGCCACGGTCGCCCGACCGCCCGGCCGCCGCCACCACCATGCGCACGAGGCGCGCCGGGTCGTCGCGCAGGTTGGGCTCCTCCAGCTTCAGCTCGTTCATGCAGCGGTCGCCGTAGCGGTCCAGGTAATCCTGGAATCGGGCGCCGACCGCGGCCAACAAGGGATCCGAACGCAGGCGGGTCCAGACCTCCGCCGCCGGCCGGTGGAAGAGATCCCGCAGATCCTCCCGCCCGCGCACCAGCGCCGCCAGTTCGGCGACCCGCCGCAAGGGCGCCAGCGACTCCATGGATCCTTCCGCCGCCAGCAGCTCGCCGTGGATCTGCGGCGTGTCGGCCAGCCAGCGCTCCGACAGACGGCTGAGGACACCGAAGAAGATCATGGCCATGAAATCGGACAGGATGGGCGCCCGCCAGCGGCCCAGCACCTCCGTCTCCAGCCGCCGGAAGACGCCCTGAAGCTGGCGCGGTGTCATGGCCTCCAGGTCCATGGCGGCCATCTCAGCCAGCGCCGCGCCCACCTGGTGGTGGAAGGCCGCGGTCATGCGCCGGCTGCTCAGGTGCAGGGCGGCCATCCGCCCCAGCCAGACCGCCAGATGCCGGCGACCGCCCCGCGGGGCGGTCGCGGATCCGCCCGCCGCCTGCTTCACGCCCATCATCTGCTCCATGAAGGCGCGGTTCTGCTGGAAGGCGGGCAGGAGGGACAGCGCGGCGTACCACTGGTTCAGCTGGTAGTAGACCTGCCCGTGGTAGAAGCCCAGCAGGTTCTGCAGCATCTCCTCATCCGGATCGGGCACGCCCATCAGCCCCAGGAACTGCCGATACACGCCGGCGTAGGCGCGGCGGATGAGGCTGAGGGTGAGCGGCGTGGTCACTCCGGCGTAACTCTCGGTGATGTTGCTGTTGTCCCACAGAATGGAATCCGTGGCTCCATGGATTCCCGCCTCGGCTTCGGCAGCCGCCGGTTGGTGGATTGGGGGGCCTTCCGCCGCCGTCACCGGTCGCGCCTGGAGCAGGTGCAAGCCATCGGCGCCGAAGGCGAACTCGATGTCCTGAGGGCCGCCAAGGAGATCCTCGACTTGCATGGCCGCGGCCCACAGTCGCTTGATCTCGTCCGCGGCCAGGAGGCGGCAGGGGGCCAGAGCCCGGCCGCTGGCGCGGTCCAGCCGCAAGGTCTCCCCGGCCACGGCCCCTTGCACCAGGTCCTCGCCCAGGCCGGGGGCCACCGACAGCAGGAACACAGACGCGTCGCCCGCGACCGGGTCCATGGTGAAGAGCACGCCGGCGGCGCGGGCGTCCACCATGCGCTGCAGGATCACGCCCATGCGCAGATCCTGGTGCGGATCCTGGCCTGGGTCGGCGGGCAGCCCCCGCTGCCGCCGATAGGCCTCGGCGCGCTCGCCCACAGCCGAGGCCCAGCAGGCTTGGATGGCCGCCAGCAGCCGCGAGTCGGCCGCGTCGACATCGGAGGGGACGTTCAGGTAGGAGTCCAGCTGGCCGGCGAAGGACAGCCGCACGCCGTCCTCGCCGTCCATGGAGGATCGCACGGCCAGAAGCCCGATGCCCGCTGGAACGATCGCCGTCGCGGCGCTTGGATCGCCCGGATCGGTCGGACTCGCCAGGGCGATCAGCGCCTGCCGAACGGCGTCGCGGCAGGCGCTGGGCCAGGGTGCGGCGCGGATGCTGTCGGCATCGGGCGCGCCGTCCAAGGTCGACAGGAAGTCCCGCCGCAGCGCATCTGGGAGGACAATAAAGCGCGGCACCGGCAAGCCGGCCGCAACCAGACGCTGGAGCTTGGCGGCCTTGGCGCCGACGCGGTCCATAGGGTCCATGGGGTCCATGGGGTCAGCCTTCACCGCTCGACATCCCTTCAACCGATCCGCAGGCCGTAGACGCGCGCCAACGCGACGGCCAGCAGGACATCGAAGGCGACGATGTAGAGGCCGGTATAGTCCTTCAGCCGCGCGGCGCGCGCGGGGCTGGGGCGAAAGCGATAGTCCAGCACGCCGGTCGCCACCAGGGCCAACAGTCCCAGCACCGTCCCATGGTACCAACGCTCCAGGCCCATCTGGGCTCCCACCTGCCAGCTGATCGCCGCCGCCGCCGCGATGGCCGTCAAGGCCAACCAGGCCGGGCGGTAGGGACCCATCCGCCGCGAATAGGTCACAAGGCCCGGCCGCTCCTCCCCAGGCGTACGCGTCTTGCGCGCCAGCTCGTAGGCCAGGGCCACGGCGTAGCCCACCCAGGCGTAGGCCAGGACGGGCGCCGGGGCGGCCCATGGGTCGCGCCCGCTGACCGCGGCGAAGATGAAGAGGCTGTACAGCGGCATGATCAGGAGGTGGAGAAGGGCGCCGAGCAGCATCCGCGCCTCCAGAAAGCGCTCCAGGAAGAAGTCCCGGGCGATCAGGACGGTGATGCCCAACACCCACAGGCAACCGACGACGGCCGACAGACCCAGCGCCCAGGCCAGGCCGATCTCCAGTACCAGGGCGGCCGCCCCCAGGACGCGCAGCTGCCCCAGGGTGACCAGGCCCCGCGACAAGACCCGCCGCGGGTGCACCCGCAGATCCGCGGCGAAGTCCTTGTGCTCGTCGATGATGCGCAGCAGGAAGAACATGCAGAGCAGGACCAGGGCCCCCGCGGCCTCCCGCCAGCCCAGGGACAGCGGCGTCCGACCGCTGGCCGCTTGGGCCAACAGGGCGTTGGCCCCGAAGTAGGAGGAGATGAGCAGCCCGTACTGTAGGGGCGGGAAGCGTTCGGCCAACCAGGCCCGCAGGTGGCGGCTGCGGTGGCGGTCGATCAACCGCCGGCGAAGGCGAGCGTGATCAACGCGCGAGCGGTGGCGGGCATCCATGGGCAGCGGGTCCACTAGATCGACAACGACGATCTCGTCGAACACCAGCCCCAGGCGCGCGCCCCAGCTCTCACCTTCATCCCCGGCTTCGGCCGGTTCGCGCGCCAATCCGGACACCCGCCGCCGGATCTGGTCCGGCCAGTCCGGCCGGACCTGTTCATCCTGCCGCAGCTGGACCGTCAGGATCACCCGTTCGTCGTCGCCATCAAGCTGTTCCAGGAAGGGGATGCTCGCCAGCACCGCCCGCTCCACGAAGGGCAGAAGCTCCACCGCCGCCTCCACCGCCACGGGATGGACCACGCGGCCCGCCCGCTGCAGAAGGGTATGCGTCCGCCCCAGCAGCCATAGCCGCCCGGCCACGTCGCGGTAGCCATGGTCGCCCATGCCGTGCCAGAGCCGGCCGTCGGCATCGCGGTAGCGTCGCCCGCTGCCGTCCGGTGGGTCGCCGAGGTAGGCGCCGGCCACATGCCCGCCGGCCACGCATAGCTCCCCCGGCTGTCCGTCCGGCAAGGCCGCGCCATCAGCGTCCAGGATGCGCACGGCGACTTCGGGCACCGGTGGCCCCAAGGGCGCCCCGGCGCCGGCCGCGGTCCATGGGGCCAACGCCATCACCTGGTCCGCGGCGATGACGGCCACCGGCTCCACCTCGCTGCTGCCGTAGACGGCGACCACCTCCGCTTTGGGCGCCGCCCGCGCCAGCAGCTCCAGCAGCGGCGCACCGACCACTGCGCCGCCGACAGCGATGCGCCGCAGGGCCAGGGTATGCCTAGCGGCGATGGCCGCCTCGGCCAGCTCCCGCCAGAATGCCGGCGCCGCGACGGCGGTCGTGCAGCCGGATCGCTCCATCGCCGCCAGGACGGCGGCGGGCGCCGTCAGATCGCTCCGGCCGGCGTTCCGCCCGCGAAGGATCACCGTCGGCACGCCCCCCGCCAGGTTGTGCAGCACCAGCATCGGAAAAGGGGTCAGGTCCACATCGTCCACCTGCTGCGGCAGGGCCCGGGCGATGGCCTGATGCTGAGCTTCCAGGATGCCGTGGCTGCGGATGACGGCCTTCGGCGGGCGCAGGCCGCCGGCGCTGCTGCCGCTGCTGAAGGTGATCAGCGCCGGATGCTCAGACGCGAGGTCGGCCATGGCCACCAGAGCCGGGCTGCGGCGCATGAGGCTGGACAGCGCGTTCGGTCCGCGGCCGTCGACCGGCAGGACCAGGGGGATGCGCCGCAGCGCCGGCGAGAGCCGCCGCAGCCGGCTGACTGCGCGGCCGGCGATGAGAACCTCGGCCGCGGCCAGATCGGCAGCCGCCTCCAAGGCGGCGCGGCCGGACCAGGGATCCAGGAAGACGGCCACCGCACCCAGCCGCCACAGGGCGATGAGGCCGGCATAGAGTTCCGGCATCAGGGGCGCCAGGATGACAACCCGGGTGCCCTCACCGACGCCCAGCGCCGCCAGACCGCCGGCGAAGCGCGCCGACCAGGCGTCCAGCTGGGCGAAGCTGATGCAGCGGTCGCCGCCCTGCGGATCGGCAGAGGCCGTCTCGCTGCGACAGTCGGATGCTCCACCAGCCGTTCCACCGTCCGTCCCGACGAAGATCAGCGCGATGCGCTCGGGATGCTCGTCGGCGATGCGGCGCAGCGGCTCCACCAGGTTCATGAGCCGGCCTGATCCAGCGGGCGGGCGAAGAGCTGGTAGCGCCGCGTGACCACGCCGGCCCCGCGGTCGAATCGCGCGGATGCCTCGTTGCTTCCCATGAGGCAATGATGCACCCGCGCCACGCCCCGCTCCAGCCAGCGGCGATAGACCTCGGCGGTGAAGGCGGCGGCGAGGCCGGTTCCTTGCCATTCCGGGCGAACCCCAAAGCTCTTCAGGTAGAGGTCCCGGGGATGGCCCGGCAGGCGGAAGGCGAAGCAGAGGCCCAGATCCCGCCCGTCCGGGGCCACGGCGAAGAGCAGGCCGTCCGGTTCCAGCAAACCGCCGACACCAGCATAGAGGGCGCCGAAGTCGTCCTCCGGCAGGGGGCTGAAGAGGGGCAGGCCGCTGAAGACGGCCAGGCTCACGCGATACGCTCGGTGCAGGACGGCGCCCAGATCGGCAGGGTCCCCCGCTTGGAAGCTGATGCCTCGCGCCAAGGCCCGCCGGTGGAAGCGCGCCCAGGCCGCCAGGGCCGCGGGCGGCTCGGCGATGGTCTTGGTCACATGCTCGCTGAACGGCGCGAAGTCGCAGGCTTCCAGCAGCCCGGGCAGCCAGGGCGGGTTGCGCGGCTCGCCCGCAAAGGGCGGCTCGTCGTGGCCCGCGACCATCAGCCGGTAATCATGCCAGGCGTCGCCGTTCATGGGCGCGAGGACGGTGGCGACGCCGGCATCCTGCCGCAGCAGCCAGCGCCGCGCCGACGCGGTCAGGGCGCGGGCGGCTGGCAAGTCATTCGCCAGATCCAGGAAGCCCAGCTGGCCGTAGGGCCGGCCCGCCTCATCCGTCAGGGCGGGGTTGAGGATGGCGGTCAGACGGCCCCTGCCATCCGGGGACGCGAAGCGGCGGGAGCGAACCGTGGCGTCTGGCGCAAGCATGCCGGTCAGGGTCGATACCGGCCCTGCAGATGCAGGGCCAGGTAGGCGCCGGCGACGGCCAGGATCAGAAGGGCCTGGGGCAGGTACCAGGTGAGCTTGCGGAAGCGCAGCTGGCTGACCATGAGGACGCTCTGGATGAGGAGGATCACGGCGATGACCGGTCGGACAGCTGGCCCCCAAGCTTGCCAGGCGGGAAAGGCCAGGGCGACCAGCAGCTGGCTCCAGATCACCGGCAGGCCCACGTGGCGGGTCACCCCCGGACGGCGCTCGTCGGGTTCCGCGCCCACCAGGTTGAAATGCGACAGTCGCAGGACACCGGCGGCGCAGTAGGCCAGCAAGCCGACCAGGGAGAGGGAATCGCCTTGGCCCAGCTGGTAGAGGATGAGGGCGGGGGCCATCAGGTACACGAAGACATCGATGAAGCTGTCCAGCTGCATGCCGAAGGGCCGCGGCCCGCTGCTGCGCCGGGCGACGGGTCCGTCCAGCATGTCGGTGAGCATGGCCAGGACCATGAGGGCAATAGCCAGGCTGAGCCGCTCCTGGAGGGCGCTGTGCAGCGAGGCGCAGGCCAGGGCGAGGCTGCCCAGGGTCACCCAGTCGGCGGGAGCGAGGTGCAGGAAGGACAGGCCCGCCAAGCGCCGGGCGGCGGGGCGGCGCAGCGGACGGGTTCCCGGCTGGTTGTCGGGGCTCACGACGCTCCCAGGGCCTGGACGTCGATCTCGGTGGCCTTCACCAAGGCCCAGACCGGCATGCCTGCCACCAGACGCAGCATCCCCAGCGCCTCGTCCGTGACCTCGGCGATGAGCAGCGGGCGGCAGTCCACGGTCACGCGCACCCGATCGTCCAAGCGGTCGATGGTGGCGATGCGGCCGTAGAGGGTGTTGCGCGCCGATGTGGCCGGTTCGGTCAGGCTCAGCAGCACCGCGCGTGGATGCACCGTGGCCACCACCGCCGCGCCATCCGGCAGGTCGGTCGATGCCACGCGCAACTGGCCGCTCCCGGTATCCACGCTGATGCCCGTAGGGCCGCGCCGCAAGGTACCGCGCAGGTAGTTCAACCCGACGAAGGTGGCCACATAGGCCGACCCCGGGCGGCGCCGGATGTCGTCAGCGTCGCCGCATTGCACCACCCGGCCGCCTTCCATGATGACCACGCGATCGGCCAATGTCAGCGCGTCCAACGGGTTATGGGTGATCAGCAGTTTGACACCATCGCCATCAGCCAGCACGCCGGCCACCAGCCGCCGCAGATCGCGTTGGGCAGCGACGTCCAGTGCGGCGAAGGGCTCGTCCAGCACCAAGAGCCGGGGCTCGGTCGCCAAGGCCCGTGCCAAGGCCACCCGTTGCGCCTGACCGCCGGAGAGTTGGTCTGGGTGCAGGTCGGCCTGCGCCGTCAGCCCCACCCGTTCCAACCAGCCGTCGGCCGCGCGGCGCGCCGCGCGGCGCGGCATGCCGCGCGCCAACAGCCCAAAGGCGATGTTGTCGCGGGCGTTCAGCGCCGGGAAGAGCAGCCGGTCCTGGAACACCAGCCCCACGCCGCGCTCTTGAGGCGGAAGGCGGATGCCTTCGGCCGGGCGCTCCAGTACGCGGCCGTCCAACAGCACGTCGCCGTCATCCAATGGCAGCAGCCCGGCCAGACATTGCCCCAAGGTACTCTTGCCGGCGCCATTAGGGCCTACCAGGGCCACGGTTTCGCCGCTGGCCACCGTCAACTCCGCCGCCAGGGTAAAGGCTCCGGCGTGAGCGACGACACGCGCGCGCAGGCTCATCGCGGCGCCGGTCCCGCGCCCGGTCCTGGCCGCAGGCTGCCCCAAGCCAGGAGCACCAGCGCGAAGCTGATCAGCAGCAGCAGCAGGCTGACCGCCAACGCTGCGTCCGGATCCGTCTGCAGCAGCTCATAGGCCGCCAGCGGAAGCGTCTGCGTGACACCCGGCCGATTGCCGGCAAAGGTGATGGTGGCGCCGAACTCACCCAACGCGCGCGCCGCCGCCAAGGCGATGCCCGCTACCAGCGCCGGGCGGAGCGCCGGCAGGATCACCTGGCGCAGGATCAGCCGGGGCGGCGCCCCCAAGGTCGCCGCCGCCGCTTCCAACCGCGGGTCCAGCCCGGCGATGCCCGCCTCCACCGTCAGGATGAACAGCGGCGTCGCCAGGAAGGTGGCCGCCAGGGTCGCGCCGGCGGTGGTGAAGGGCAGCGACACGCCGATTCCGGCCAGCCAGACGCCCAACAGCCCGCGCCGCCCGAAGGCCGCCAGCAACGCCGCGCCGGCCACCACCGGCGGCAACACCATCGGCAGCATGACCAGCCCGCGCAGCAGGAGCCGGCCGCGGAACTGCCAGCGCGCCAGCACCCAGGCCAGGGGCAGCCCCAGCAGCAGCGCTCCGATCATGGCCATCGCGGCGACAGCCAGCGACAGGGTGAGGGCCGTCAGCACGGCGGGTCGGGCGAGAATCGTCGGCACATCGCGCCATGGCACCCGCGCCAGAAGACCGACCAGGGGCAAGGCGAAGAAAGCGGCGGACAGGCCGACGGCCCCCAACAGCCATCGGGGCCGCTGGGGGCCTAGCACGCGGTCGAGCGGACCATCACTGTCGGACATCGGTAGCTGCGGACCGCGGCGACCGCGGCCATGGCGGCCGCATCCCGGCGAGGCCGAAGGCCGCCACGGGGTCCGGTACGGGAGAGGCCGCGGCACCGACGGCTCCCATGAACCCGTGCTTCACCAGGACCGCCTGGCCCTGGGGCGACAACACATGATCGACGAAAGCCTGGGCGAGGTCGGGGTGTTGCGCATTCGCCAGCGGGGCGATGGGGTAGGTGGCGATCACGTTGAGGGCTTCCGGGATGTCGATGCGAAGGACCTTCGGGTCCGCCGGGCCTGAGACATCCGAGAGGTAGACGATGCCGGCGTCGGCCTCGCCCTGGGCCACCTTGCCCAGCACGCCCACGACATCGTCCTCGAAGGACACCACGTTGGCCATGACGGTGGCGCTGTAGGCCGGGGTGAAGTCGGGATGGGCGGACGCCTTCCCCAGGAACGCCAGGGCGTAGCTGCCTGCCGGCACCGCCTTGGCTGCCAGGACCATTTTGAGATCAGGCCGGCCGAGATCCGCCAGCCCCCGCAGCTCTGCCGGGTTGTCCGGTGGGATCACCACCACCAGCCGGTTGCGGGCAAAGGCGCGCTGGGTTCCGCTGATCACGTCGCCGGCGGCGACCACCCCATCCATCTGCCTCTGATTGGCCGATGCAAACACGTCCGCCTGGGCGCCTTCCTTGATCTGCGAGGCCAGTTGCTGCGAGCCGGCAAAATTGAATGCCAGGTCGGCCTCCGGATGATCGACCGCGAAGGTGTCGCCGATCTCCTGGAAGGCCGCGGTCAACGACGCGGCGGCAAACACCTGGAGCCCGACCGTCTCGGCCGCCCCGTCGGCCGCCGGCGTCGGCTGGTCGGCACAAGCGGTCGAAGCGACCGCGAGTGCAAGGACACCGACAAGGACAGGTAGCAGTCGTCGCAGACGCAAAGGATGCCCCCTTCTTTGTTCTGGGTCCAACGGACAGAGGGTCAATCGTACCATAGGCCGTGCTGCCCCGATTGGACAAACAATCATATAATCATGTTAGTGATTACCAAACCAATCGCGTAGCGGACCAGACCATGCTGCCCTATACCCTCACTGCGGAATCCGAACATTGCCTGCAGCGGATCCAGAACCTGCGGGATCGGTTGGATCGCGCCGGGCCTCTGCCACGGAGTTGGCTGGGCCGCACGCGCCAGGATCTGGAGGTGGAAGCCGTCGCGGCTTCCACCCGTATGGAGGGTGTGGCGGTGACGGTGGAAGAAGCTCGGCGCATCCTGGCCGGAGACCGGCCATCCGGAGTCGACAGCGGGGATGCCGCGCTGGTAGACGGCTATCGCGAGGCCATGCGCTACGTCCTGGCGCGGGCCGACGATCCCCATTTCGAATGGCATACCGAGCTCATCCTGGCCATCCACCACCGCGTGCTGGCGGGATCCCCTGCGGCCGGCGCCGGTCGGCTGCGCGACCGCCAGAACTGGGTCTCGAACAGCGCAACGGGCGCTCAAGTCTATCTGCCGCCCGCGGCGGAACAGGTGCCGGACCTCGTGCGGGTCTTCGTCAGCCGGCTCAGCGACTTCCCAGGACCGGCGCCGGTGGCGGCGGCTTGGGCGCACGCATGCCTGGCGGCCGTCCATCCCTTTGCCGACGGGAACGGCCGGACAGCGCGCGTCCTGGCCTCGTTGGTGATGTACCGGGCCGGATACCAGGCGCCTCAGTTCACCAGCTTGGAGGAATGGTGGGGACGACACCTCTCGGCCTACTACGCCGCCTTCGCCTGCCTGGGCAGCGCATGGCGGCCGGATACCGATGTCGGACCCTTCGTCCAGGCCCATGTCTGCGCGCAAGCCAGCCAGATGGCCGCCCTGGACCTGCGCCATCAGATCGACAAGGGGGTATGGACCGTCCTGGTGGACATCGCGGTTCATGATCTCGGCTTGAACGAGCGGACGGCCAACGCTCTGTATGACGCCTTCTTCAACCGTATCATCACCAACCGCTACTACCGTGGACTGACGGGCATCACCGGCGTCACGGCTTCCCATGACCTGGCCAAGCTGGTAACTGCCGGGCTGCTGCGCCCGGACGGGGCCGGCCGCTCCGCCCATTACCTGGGCACCGACCGCCTCATGCACGCCGTCGCCGCGGCGGCCGGCCTCGACCTACGGGCCATCACGCCAGGCACCGAACTGTCCAACCAGAGAGATAGCGTGTTGACGGCCCTCGCTCAGCGTCTGCATCGCCGTCCGCAATGACGCGGTGGGTCCGCGATCAGGTCGCGGTCGCGGCAGACCCTGCATCGTCGCCGGTGCCTGGAGGCAAGGCCACCCGCAAGGCCTTGGGCAGCAAGGCCCACCGGACCTCGCTGATCCCATCGACCAACTCCCCGTCCAACATCAACCGCAGTGGCCGGTCGCTCTGCAGCGCCACCCGACGGGCCGGCCGCGACTCGGCGGTGGCGAAGCCGTAGGTCTGGCGGAGCACCGCCAGGTTGTGGCGTAGCTGGGCCAGGGGGGAGGCGTCGGCCAGGAGGACGTCAAGCAGTCCATCGTCCAGTCTGGCGTCGGGAAAGGCGCGGAAGTTGCCGGCGTGGGCCGAGTTGTGGACCATCAGATTGGTCGCCCGGCGGGCTGTCAGCGGCTGATCGTCCAGGGCAAAGCGGAGGTCGAAGGGGCGCTGGCGCAAAGCCTGCAAGGTGGCCCCCACGGGATAGCAGAAGCCGGGCGGCAGACGGCGGCTGAGGGGCGCCAAAGGGCCGCGCGCCAGGGCGACGACCTCGGCGGCGTAGCCGACGGCGGTGGTCCCGAGGGCCAGGCGGGTGGTCCAAGGCTCCTCGCTCCAGCGGCGGAACCGCACCTGGATGAGATCGACGGGGCGGAAGTTCGCTCCCTGTAGGGCGGCACGGACGGCCGCGAGGTCGAGGGTCCGCCCCGGTTGCCGCAAGCCCAGATCCCGCGCCAGGCCGTTGCCGGTGCCGGTGGGCAACAAGGCCAGGGTCTGGCGTTCGCGGTCCATGCCGTTGACCACCTCGGCCGCGGTGCCGTCACCGCCCACCGCCAGCAGGCCGTCATATTCGGCGGCCTCGCTTGCCAGGGCTTCAGCCTGGCCGGGCGCAGCGCTGACAGCGACCCGCAGGCCCAGGTCTTGCGTCAGCCGCGTCGCCAGGGTCTCGGCCCGCCTCCCGCCCCCCAGGGCGCCGGAGGCCGGGTTGAGGATGGCCAGCCAGCGCATGGCGCCGCGGTCAGGAACCGACAGGCACCGTCAGCTGGTCGCGCCAGGTGACGTACCAGCCGGCCAAGGACATCCAGCCGCTGATGCTGTTCTCCTCATCGGCCTTGAAGAGGCGGCGCTGGAAGTCCAGCATCTGCTCCGCGGTCAGCCGCAGGCGGCGGCGCGGGTTGCCGTGGTAGCCTTCGGACACGGTCCACTTCCCGTCCGTCTTGTGGACGGTCAGCTGCACGTCCTCCCGGCCCTGGGGGTCCAGGAGAGCCTGCTGCCAGTCATCCACCCCCAGGATGCGCAGCAGGCGGTCGTTCTGGAGGATGGGCATCTGCAGCGAGGCCTCCAGGCAGGGGCGCAGCATGAAGCGGACGATGCGGTAGCTTTCGTCGCCGGTCACCTGCCGGTCGGCGAAGATGGCGCCGAGGTTGGCCAGGTTCTGGCTGGCAAGGGGCACCACAAGGTTGGCGTCGGGGCCGTCGAAGCCCTCAGCTACCCGCACGTCGTCGCCCTCCTGGTGGATGGTGAAGCGCTCGCCGGTGTCGGTCAGCTCCAGGCGCGCCCGGGCAAACAGGCCCTTGAAAAAGGCTCGGGCGGCAGGCTGCTGGACGAGGGACTGCAGCTGGCTGAGGTTGGTGCTCATGGTGGGGGCTCCTGGCGGCACGGCGAGGGCGGCGGGGCGACGACATGAATTATGGGCGGGGGCTGACGCCGGGGGCAATTGCCGCGGGCGGAATCGCCACCTTCCGATTATAATGACCGGCCGCGGAGAACCCGGGGCTGCCGCCCCACCACCTTCGGAGGACGAGACGATGTCGCATGACAGCCGCAGCTGCTGGCGCAACCTGATGGCCCTGACCCTGGTCGGACTCCTGGGCGCCTGCCAGAGCGCACCGCCCACCATCACGCCCGGCACCGGCGACCCGGCGGCTCCCACGGCGCAGGGCGCAGCCGCCCAGGGGACACCCCATCCGCTGTCCATCCAGGTGCTCAACAGCGGTCTGGCCCTGGGCTTGGAGCGCTTCGCCTTCCTGTTGAAGGATGAGAACGGCTCGCCCGTCCGCGACGGCGCCGCCACCGTCAAGTTCTCGCGCATCGTCGCCACCACCGGGCAGGAGGTCAAGGCTGCCGACGGCGAGGCCATCTACTTCGGCCAGGGGATGCCCGACGGCGGCTCCTGGGTGGCCTACACCGAGTTCGATTCCTCCGGGACCTGGGCTCTGGACGTCAGCCTCCTGCGCAGCGACGGCTGGAGCGGCGCGCTGAAGACCCAGGTGGAGGTGCAGGGCAAATCGGACGCCCCGCGGGCCGGCATGCTGGCCCCCGCCGCCGACCTGCCACATGTCGCGCCGGGCGGAGACCTGAAGGCCCTGACCAGCGACGAGAAGCCGGTAGAGGCCCTCTACACCAGCAGCCTGGCGGACGCCAAAGCCGCCAAGCAGCCGGCGGTCGTCCTCTTCGCCTCGCCCGCCCATTGCCCTTCGCCCATGTGCAAGGCCGCCCTGGATGGCATGAAGGCCGTCCAGGCCCAACTGGGCAGCCGTGCCAGGTTCATCCACGTGGAATCCCGCGACGCGCAGGACCCCACCCAGATGTCGGCCGCGGCCAAGGCCTGGGGCCTGGCCTCCGATCCCTGGGTCTTCATCCTGGACGCCCGCGGCAACGTGGTGGCCCGGGCCGAGGGCGGCATCGACAACACCGAGTTGGACCTGCTCACGCGCATGGCCCTGGGCGAACAGGTGACCAAGCCGCAGCAGTAGCCGAGGCATGCCTTTCGCCTGAAGGGGCGGACTTCGGCCGGACATCCAGCCCGCGCAGGCGGGCTTTGTCCAGGGAGCCGCGGTGTCAACCGCCGGGTCCACGGCCGGCGCGAGAATCCGCCTCACCCGTGACCCTTTGCCCCCTTGGACGACTTGGGGGCGATGACCATTGCCTGCCCTGTCGATCCACGACTCCCCGGCCTGGCCGCCGCCCTTGACGCCGACCACGTGGCCGCCTTGCTGGCGGCCCGCCTGCGCGCGCAGGGTAACAACGGGATCTGCGTCGCGGATGTGCATCCTGTCTACATCCGCTACAAGCCGCTGACCAACGCGGTCATCCTGCATCGGGCGCTGCTGCGCGACGCGACGGGCAGCAGCGTCGAGCAGCCCGTCGCCCTGACCTTGTATCCCGGCGACCACGCCACCGCGATCGCCGGACGACGGCGCTCGCGCGAGCTCTGCGCCCGGTTACCGCGAGGCGGCTGGCCCCTGACCGGCGCCTGGTCGGAGCCCTCCCTGGGCGCCCTGGCCCAGGGCTTCCCCTTCGATCGCGGCCTCCCCGGGCTGGCGACCGTCATCGATCCGCGGCTGCTCGCCGCAGTCATCGCCCACGGCCGGCCGGGCGACCCGCCGCCGCGAGGGCTGGCGATCACCCTCTTGCGGTACAAGCCCGGCCGCCGCGCCGTCCTCCGTGCCGCGGCCGCGGACGGCCGCCGCTGGTACGTGAAGGTGGGCGCCGAGCTGCGGCCCGCGCTGCTGGAGTGTTTGGCCCGTGGCCTGACGGAGCTGGGCATCCGCACGCCGGCCATCGTCGCCGCCTGTCCGGACGAGGACATCGTGGTCCAGGCAGGATTGGACGGGACCAGCCTGATGGCCCTACCGGCGAGCCGGCGTTCCGATAGCCCGGACGGCGTCGACCGGGCCGCAGCCCCATCGGCCGATCAGGTCTGCGCCCTGTTGCGTCGGGTCCAGCGTCTGGAGCCCGCGGTTGTGCCTGGCCTCGCCGCCCGGGATCCCATCGCGGTACTTGCCCGGGCCGTGGCGGCCCTGGACCCGCTGCTGCCGGCGCGGGCCGCCGACCTGGCCCGCCTGGCGGCGGGCATCGAGAAAGCGTGGCGCCGCTTACCGCCATCGCCGATGGTCCTGGTCCATGGCGACTTCTACGAGGACCAGATCCTGGTGGACGACCACAAGGGCATCGCCCTTCTGGACTGGGACGAGGCGGGCTTGGGACCAGCCGCCCTCGATGCCGCCTGCTGGCTGGCCCATGCCCAGGCTGCCGCGCTGGAAGGCGAGCCGGCCCCGGTGGCGGCCGAGGCGATCCGCGCGGCCTGGCTGGCGGCCCGTCCCGAAGACGCGCAGCGCCTGGACCTCTTGGCCGCCATCCAGCTGCTGGCCTTGGCCCCCGGCCCCTTCCGGCGACTGGAGCCGGGATGGCCGCAGGCGGTCGAGCGACGATGGCGGCAGGTGGAAGACCACATGTACCACCTGACCGACGCGGAGGCCGTGACTTCCGGCTCCCCGCGGCGACTTCCTTCGCAAACCACCCCCTTCTTGGAAGGTTGAACCATGAACCCCAGCCGCGTGGCCTACCTGCTGAAGATGTATCCCCGCTTTTCCGAGACCTTCATCCTGAGCGAGATCCTGGAACTGGAGCGTCAGGGCCTGGACCTGCGCATCTACTCCCTGCGCAAACCGGACGATGGGCGCTTTCACGGCGATCTGGCGCGGGTCAAGGCCCCGGTCAGCTATGTTCCCGAATCGCTCCTCGGCCAGCCTAGGGCCATGGCCATGGCCCAGCGGCAAGCCCTGCGCCTGGATCCGGCGCGCTACCTCCGCGTGGCCTCCGAGGCTCTGGCTCGCGGCAACAAGGTCGCCATCCGGCGCTTCCTGCAGGCCGGCTACCTGCTGCCGCGTCTGCGCGAGGCGGGCATCGACCATGTCCACGTGCACTTCGCCAGCGCGGCGGCTTCCGTGGCCTACTACCTGCGCCGTCTCGGCGGACCCAGCTACTCCATCACGGCCCATGCCAAGGACATCTACCACCAGTCCGTCAGCCCCGTCGCCCTGCGGCGCAAGCTGCGCGCGGCGGCGTTCACCGTAACGGTCAGCGACTTCAACCTGCGCCATCTGGAAGGACTCCTGGCCGCGGACGGCGGGCCGTCAGCACGCCTGGTCCGCCTGTACAACGGCTTGGACCTGGAGCGTTTCCGGCTCCGCCCGGTCGCGCCGCCGACGCGCCTCGCCGACGCGCCGCCCCTGATTCTGGGCGTGGGCCGGCTGGTGGAAAAGAAGGGCTTCGACGACCTGATCCGCGCCTGCGCCCTGCTGCGCGACCAAGGCCAGGGCTTCCGCTGCGCCATCGTGGGCAAGGGCGAGGACCTGGGCGCCTTGCGCGGCCTCATCGCCCAGCTGGGCTTGGAGGACCTCGTCCGGCTGCCCGGCCCCCTGCCCCGCGAGGCCCTGTTGGAGCTGTATCCCCAGGCCGCCCTCCTGGCCGCCCCCTGCGTCATCGGCGACGACGGCAACCGCGACGGATTGCCGACCGTGCTCCTGGAGGCCGCCGCCCTGGGCGTGCCGCTGGTCTCGACGCCGGTCACCGGCATTCCCGAACTGGTGCGGGACGGCGAAACCGGATGGCTGGTCCCGCCGCGAGACCCCGCCGCCCTGGCCCAGGCGATGGCCCAGGTCCTGTCCGCGCCGGTGGAGACCAGCCGGCGGGCGCTGCTGGCCCGACAGCGGATGGCGCAGGCATTCGACCTGCGCCGCAACGTGACCATCCTGAAGGGCCTCTTGACCAGCCCCCCCACGCCGTCCGCGGCGCCGGACGGGGTCTCGGCGCAGCGCCCCGGTCTCTTGCGGCCGGAGGCCGACCATGTCCAGGCCTGAGCGGCGCACTGCTCCGTGGGCGCCCTGGCGGGACGCCTTGCAGCGCTTCGGCGGCGAGCTCCGGCCGCAGGCCGGCCGTCTGGCGCTGGCGGCGCTCTGCGCCCTGGGGTACACCGCCACCCGCCTGGCCGAGCCCTTGCCGATCAAGTTCGTCTTCGACCGGATCCTGGCGCCCGCCGGGAGCAACGCGGCCGCGATGTCCCCCGCGCTGCTCTTCGGCCTGGCCCTGGCGGTCATGGTCGGCCTCGCCGGCCTCCGCGGCGCCTTCTACTACGCCCAGAGCGTCCTGGCGGCGCAGGTGGGCCAGGGCGTGGTCCTGGCGGTGCGGGCAAGGGCCTTCGCCCATCTGCAGCGCCTGTCGATGAGCTACCACGTGCGCGCCAGCACAGGGGATCTGCTCACCCGGCTCATGGGCGACATCCAGATGCTGCGCGAGCTGCTGGTGGCCACCTTGTTGACCATGGTCTCGGAGGTCACCGTGCTGCTGGGCTTTCTGGTGGCCCTGATCCTCGTCGACTGGCGGATGGCGGCCCTGGCCCTGACGGTGGTGCCCCTCCTGGCCCTGCCCATCCACCGCTACGGCCGGCCCCTGCGCAGCCTCACGCGCGATCAGCGACGACGCGAGGGCCAGCTGGCCGCGCGCCTGCAGGAGGTCATCTCCGGCATCCACCTGGTGCAGCTCTTCGGCGCCGAGGACCAGGAGGACCAGGCGCTGCGGGACCACGGCAACCGCAGCGTGTCGGACGGCCAGAAGGCGGCGCGCCTGGAGGCCCGGATGTACCGCAGCACGGAACTGACCTTGTCCGCCGGCACGGCGCTGGCCCTGTGGTACGGGGCCTTGGAGGTGCATGCCGGTCGGCTGAGCGTGGGCGACCTGGTGCTGGTGATGAGCTACTTGTCCAGCCTCTACCGCCCGCTCAGGCGCATCTCCCGCTCCGTGGAGCGCGCCGGCAAGGCCGCCAGCTGCCTGGACCGCATCACCGACCTCCTGGACACGAAACCAGAGGTCCAGGACGGACCGCGCCTGGCGCCCCCGTTGCGCGGCGCGATCCGCCTGGAAGGGGTCAGCCTGGCCTATCGACCGGGAGAAAGCGCCCTCAGCGAGGTGTCACTGGCCATCGCCGCGGGTGAGATGGTGGCCCTGGTGGGCGCGACCGGCGCCGGCAAGACCAGCCTGCTCTCGCTGATCTCCCGGCTCTACGACCCCACGGCGGGGCGGGTGCTGGTGGACGGGCATGACCTGCGCAGCCTGGACCTGCGCAGCCTGCGCCGCCAGATCGCGGTGGTGCCGCAGGATGGCATGCTCTTCAGCGGCAGCGTCTGGGACAACCTCACCTACGGCAGCCCCGACGCCGACCGGCGCCAGGTGGAAGACGCCGTGCGAGCCGCCCTGCTGGAGGACGTGATCGCCGGCCTGCCGGGGGGCTACGAGGCCCCCATCGGCGAGCGCGGCGTCACCTTGTCCGGGGGGCAACGACAGCGACTGGCCATCGCCCGCGCCCTGGTGCGCGACACGCCCATCGTCCTTCTGGACGAGCCCACCACCGGTCTGGACCTGCAGTCCGAACGGCTGGTCACGGATGCCCTGCGGTGCCTTCTGGCCGGACGCACGGCCCTGGTCATCGCCCATCGGCTGGCGACCGTGCGCCAGGCGGACCGCATCGTGGTCCTGCACGAGGGCCGGATCGTGGAGATGGGCAGCCACGAGGCGCTCGTGGCGCAGGGCGGGCGCTACGCCCAGCTCCTGGCCGCCGCGGAGCCCGGGGCGCTGATCGCGGTCGGCTCGGCGGCGGAGCCCTTTCGCGAGCGGCCGTCCGAAGGTCAGCCCGGTCTCCAGCCCGGTCTCCAGCCCGGTCTCCAGCCCGGTCTCCAGCCCAGTCTCCTATCCGATCCGTCCGACTCTCAGACAAGCCCGTCGGTTCTGCTCCCCCGGCGCGCCACCGCGTTGGGCCCGTCTTGAAAGGCATCTGCATCATGAACCAGGAATCCTTGTCCGGACGCCGGATCCTGTATTACGCCCACGACAGCTTCGGCCTGGGCCATCTGCGCCGCACCCTGGCCATCGCCCATGACATGAGCCGCGAGCCGGGGGTGGAGAGTCAGCTGGTGGTGACCGGTTCGCCGGCGACAGCGTCCTTCCCCTGGCCGGCGCGCACGGACTTCGTCAAGCTGCCGGTGATCACCAAGGACGCCCAGGGCGCCTACACCAGCCGCGATCTGCCCCTGCCCTTGCGCGAGGCCTGCCGCTTGCGCGGCTCATTGCTGCTGGCTGCCGGGCGCCATTACGCCCCGGATCTGCTGCTGGTGGACCACAGCCCGCTCGGCCTGGGCGGCGAGGCCTTGCCGCTGCTGCGCTTCCTCAAGGCTCACCGCCCGCGCTGCCGCATCGTCCTGGGCCTGCGCGACGTCATCGACGAGCCGGAGAAGGTGCGCCGGGCCTGGCGCGCCGAAGGCGTCTACGACGCCATGAGCGAGATCTACGATCAGATCCTGGTCTACGGGGACCCGTCCATGGTGGACGTAGCGCGGGCTTACGGACTGCCGGAGCAGGCCGCCCGGAAGCTCCATTACGTGGGCTACCTACGGCGCCAGGCCGCCGTAGATCCGGAGCCCTGGCCGGCGGCGCCCGGTCGGCAGCGGATCCTGGTGACTGCCGGCGGCGGTGGCGATGCCTCAGACTTCTTCCGTCTGACCGGCGATACCCTGGCCCTCCTGGCCGCCGGGCGGCGGATCTCCGCCCGGATCATCACCGGTCCCTTCCTGCCCCCCGTCGCGCGCATGACCCTGGATACGATCGCCGCCGCACGCCCCGAGATTCGCGTCGAGCCTTTCTGCCCGGACCTGGTGGGCGCCATGAACCAGGCTGATCTGGTGATCAGCATGGGCGGCTACAACACTGCCTGCGAGATCCTCTCCGTACCCAGCCGGGCGTTGATCCTGCCGCGGACGAGCCCGCGCCGCGAGCAAGCCATCCGCGCCGAGCGCCTGTCGCAGCTGGGACTGGTGGAGACCGCCCTGCCGGAGCGGACCAGCCCGGCGCAGCTGGCAGCCCGCATCGGCGTCCTGCTGGACGCGGGGCCGGGCCACCGTGAGCCGCTGCTGCCCATGGACGGCCTGGAAAGGACCAGCGCCGCCCTTCGCCGGCTGCTGGTCGACGACCGGCTCGCGCCGCGACCGCGCGCGGCCGCTGATCCGGGCCGGATTCAGCCGCGACTGGTCTGGGAAGGGGTCCGGTGATGCGCTGGGGTTACCTCTGCGGCGATCCCGGAATCCCGGCCCTGGGCGACAAGGGTGCCTCCATCCACGTCCGGCAGGTGGTGGCCGCGCTGCGCGAGGCTGGTGACGAGGTGCTGCTGCTAGCGCGGGGCCGCTCCGGAGCGGTCGGCGCCACGGGAACGCCCTCGGAAGCCTCACCCGGCCTGTGGCTGAGCGCGGAGCCTTCGTCCGCGCCGCGATGGCGCGCCGTACCCCCCGATCAGGACGGCCTGGCGCGCGACCTGACCGCCCTGGCGGGCATGCGCCGCTTCGGCCGCGCTGCCGCACCGGTGCTGCGGGCTCACGCCCCCGACCTGCTCTACGAGCGGCTGTCGCTCTTCGGGGCGGCGGGCCTGGGCCTGGCCCGCCGCCAGGGCCTGCCGCTGCTCCTGGAGGTGAACGCCCCCCTGGTGGAGGAGCAGGCACGCTGGCGCGGCCTCCACCTTCGCCCGGCGGCCGCGCGCGTCGAGGACGAGGTGCTCAGGGGCGCGGACCGGGTGCTGGTGGTCTCCCAATCCCTGGCCGACTGGGCCCAGACCCGCGGCGTCCCGGCCGGCCGGATCGTGGTCCTGCCCAACGGTGTGGACCCGCGCCCCTTCGCCGTGGATCCGGCGGCGGTGACCGCCCAGCGCCAGACCATCGGGCTGCGGCCGGGTCCGGTGCTCGGCTTTGTCGGCGGGCTGCGGCCCTGGCACGGGGTGGCCGGCCTGCTGGAGGCTTCCGCCCGGCTACGGGACCAGGGCCACGCCTTCCAGCTGCTCATCGTGGGTGACGGGCCCCTCCGCGCCGAGCTGGCGGCCTTGTCCCAGTCCCTGGGGCTGGCGGAATGGGTGCGCTTCACCGGGGCGGTGCCGCATGAAGCCGTTCCCGCGCTCCTCGCGCTGATGGACGTGACGGTGGCTCCCTACGCCTCCGGAGGCGATGGCGGCTTCTACTTCTCCCCCCTGAAGGTCTTCGAGTACATGGCGGCGGCGCGCCCGGTGGTCGCCGCCGACATCGGCCAGTTGCGCGCCATCGTCAAGACGGAGCATACGGGCCTGCTGTACCGGGCGGGAGACGCCGCCGCCCTGGCCGAGGCCATCGGCCGCCTGCTGGACGACCCCCAGCAGGCGCAGCGGATGGGCCGGCAGGCGCTGGAAACGGTGTGGGCCGAGCATACCTGGGCCAGCCGGGCGCAGACCATCCGCGAGCTGGGCTCAGACCTGCTCCGCGAGCGCGCCGTTGGCCATCGGAGGGCGGCATGAGCCCAGCCGCCTTCCCGGCCGCGACTCTGGACCCCGGCCTGCCGCAGCTGGCCGGTCTGACGACCTCCTCCGGCGCGTCAGACCTTTTGGGGCGTCTGCTCGGTCGGTCGCTGCGGGTCCTGGCTGTCACCGCGGTCAAGCACCGCCCCGGAAGACGCTGCATCCTGCGCGTGGCGCTGGATCCGGACGGCATCCGACCGGCTCCGGCGGATGCGGTGGTCTACCTGAAAGTCTACGGCACGGACCGTGCGGCCTCCGTGGGCCGGCGGACGGCCACCTGCGCCGCATTGCAGGTCGGCGGCCCGCAGGTCCAGCTGCCGCCGGTCCTGGCCGTGGCGCCGGAGTTGGGCCTGGTGGTCATCGGCGGCCTGCGGGGCGAGCCTTTCCTGAACCGCCTGGCAGCGGGGCAGCCCGGCCTGACAGGGCGGATGGCGGAGGCCATGGCCCATCTGCATGCCATCACCGCCGCACAGCTGCCGGGCGACACCTTCCCGCGCCACGATGCCCGGCGGGAACTGGCGCCCCTGGCGGCGCGGCTGCGGGACCTGGAGGCCACCTGCCCCCCGCTGGCCGGCCATGCCCGCGCGGCGCGCCAGTCCGTCGAGCGGGTCCATGACCGAGCGGAGCGGCTGCCCTGGCGCTGGCGGCTGTTGCACCGCGACCTGCATCCTGGCCAGGTGCTGGTGGACGGGTCCCGTCTGGCCATCGTGGACTGGGACGATGCCGCCCTGGGCGAGCCGGCGGTGGACCTGGCCAATTTCGCCGCCCATCTGCGGCTGGCGGCCATGACAACCGCCGATACGGCCCTGGCCGCGCGCTTCCGGCGGGCCGCCGTCTCCATGGTCGCCTGGGGACGGCGCCTGGACCCCCAGCTGTCACCCGACCTCCTGCGCCTTCTGGAGGCAACCACCCTGCTTCGTCTGATCTGCATCCACCGGGGCCGCAGCCTGAGTCTGGCTGCCGCCGGCCGGCTGCTCCGCCGCGAGGGTCGAATGCTCAACGGCGCATGGGAGCGCTTGACCGATGACCGCCCCCGCGGCTAATCTCGATCGAGGAGTCATGGCACCACCGGCACCGGCCGCTTGGGCGCCATGGACCACCTTATCCATGCTTCCACCTATCGATACCGACGACGGAGACCGGGAACTGCTGGGGCGGGCCCTGCGCTTCGAGTCAGCGGCCCTGGCCACCATCCACGACCGCTACTTCCGGCAGGTCTTCCGCTACCTGCTGCTCCGCTCGGGCGACACGCACCTGGCCGAAGACCTGGCGGGAGAGGTATTCGTCCGCTTCCTGGAGGCGATGGGCAAGGCCGCGCGGCCGCCGGACTCGCTGCGCGGCTGGCTCTTCGGCGTGGCGGCCCACGTCTGGGCCGACCAACAGCGGCGCGCCTTCCGCCATGGCCGTTTGGCCCCGCGGGTGGATACGCGGCCGGCCGAGGCAGCGCAGCCCGAGCAGGCGGCCGAGCAGGCGGACATGGCCGACCGGCTGGTCACAGCCATGGCGGGGCTGACCGAGGAGCAGCGCGAGGTGCTGTCGCTACGCTTCGTAGGCGAGCTGCCGATCCGCGATGTAGCCCTGTCCCTGGGCAAGACCGAAGGGGCTGTCAAGCAATTGCAGGCGCGCGCGGTGGCCGCTTTAGGCCGCCTGTTGTCGGGTGAAGGGTGAGGAACATGGAACAAGAACGGCATGACGAGGACGCTCTGATGACCGCCCTGGAATTCTGGGGCCGGGGCGAGAACTGGGAGGCAGGCATGGCTGACGCATCGCCCGCGGTCAAGGAGGGGCTCCGCCGCCACCTGGCGGCGGCCTTGGCCTTGCGCCAGGACCTGCCCGAACCCAGTCCCGCCGTCGAATCGCGTTCGCGGGCGGCCTGGCTGGCAGCGGGAGCTCAGCTGCGCGCGGGACGGCAGCCGCGAGCCGCCGACTCGGCCCCCGCCAGCTGGTGGGCGGGCGGCTTCCAGAACCGCCGGCTGGCCTGGCTGGCAGCGGGCCTGGCGGTCTGGTTGACCTTGGGCGGCGGGGCGGTCTGGGCGGCAGAGCGCTCCCTGCCGGGCGACAACCTGTATCCCATCAAGACCTGGCGCCAGGAAGTGCTCGTGGCCACGGCCCGTGGCCCGGAGGCGCGAGCCAAGGCCATGCAGGCCCAGGAGGACAGCTACCGGCGCGACTGCCTGGCCGTCCTGGCCGAGGGACGCGAGGTGGACGTGGAGTTCTTCGGTCGTCTGGAACGGGTGGAGGGATCGGTCTGGCGCATCGGCGGTCTTCCGGTGGATGTGTCTTCGGCCGACCTGTCGGCGGTTCTGATCTCGGCGATGCCGCTGGAAGGGCGGCGCCTGCAGGTGGATGCCCGCACGGAAAATGGCCGGGTGATCGGCTTGCGGGTGCTGCCGGCCGAGCCGCTGCCGGCGGTTGGACCGGGCGGTCCAGGCGACGCCGTCTCATCCAGCCGGCCTGTGACTGCCACGCCCTTCGCCACCACGACCGCCACCGCTCTGGTGCCCGACGCAGCCGGCGGTGGTGCCGACAAGCCCAGCACCACCGACGGACCCTCTTCAGCCGACTTCGGAGACGTTTCGGACGACAAGAGCGACGACGACAAGGGCGACGACGACAAGGGCGGCGACGACAAGGGCGGCGACGACAAGGGCGGTGACGACAAGGGCGGTGACGACAAGGGCGGTGACGACAAGGGCGGTGATGACAAGGGCGGTGACGACAAGGGCGGTGACGACAAGGGCGGTGATGACAAGGGGAAAGGCCAGGACGATCCGCGCAAGCAGCCCTGAACAAGCATCCGCCCGGCGACCGACGATTCCAGTGCTGCATCGCCCCGCCGAGGCATGCTAGCATCCCCCGCATGCCCACCGTGCCGGACGCCGCAGCCACCGCCGCCGACCAGCCCATGACCCGGCTGGAGGGGACACTCGAGCGCGTCACCTTCCACAACCCCGAGAACGGCTACACCATCGCCCGCCTTCAGCCGGCGGGCAAGGGCGCACCGGTCACGGTCGTCGGCCCCCTGCCCACAGCCAACGTGGGTGCCGCCCTGATCCTGGAAGGCCGCTGGACCAGCCACCCGCACTATGGTCGGCAGTTGCTCATCGAGCGCGCGGAGGAGAAGCTGCCGGCCACCGTCGAGGGCATCCGGCGCTACCTGGGCTCCGGGATGATCCACGGCGTGGGGCCGGTGACGGCCGAGCGCATCGTCGACCATTTCGGCGTGGAGACCCTGGCGATCATCGACGACACGCCGCAGCGGCTGGCGGAGGTGCCGGGCGTGGGCCCGAAGCGTGCCGGGATCATCGCGCAGGCCTGGGTCGAGCAGCGCCAGATCAAGCAGATCATGCTCTTTCTGCAATCGCATGGCGTCTCCACCGGTCTGGCGGTGCGCATCTACAAGGCCTACGGCGACCAGGCGGCGGACGTGGTGCGCCAGGATCCCTACCGGCTGGCCCGCGAGGTCTTCGGCATCGGGTTTCGCACCGCCGACCAGATCGCCCAAGGCCTGGGCCTGGCGGCGGACGCACCGCGCCGCCTGGAGGCCGGCCTCGGCTTCGCCCTCGGCGGTCTGGCGGACGAAGGGCATTGCTACGCCCCGCGGGCGGAGCTGGTACGGGAGGCGGCACGGCTGTTGGAGGTGGGGCCGGAACTGCTGGAGCCGGCGGTGGACCGGTTGCTGGCCACCGGGGATCTGATCGACGGCAGCCCGGAGCCGCCGGCCGACGCAGCCGCGGCCTGGATCTATCTACCCCTCCTGTTCCATTCCGAGACGAACCTGGCGCGCCGTCTGCGGCGGCATCTGGAAGTCCCTGGCAGCCGCCTGCTCCCCTTTCGCTCCCTGGATTGGGAGGCAGCCTTCGCCTGGTTGGACCAGCGGCTGCCGCATCCCTTGGCCGACCGGCAGCGGGACGCGGTGCGCCTGGCCCTCACCCAGAAGCTCTGCGTGATCACCGGCGGTCCGGGTACAGGCAAGACGACCACGGTCAGGGCCATCCTGGAACTCTTGGCGGCGAAGGGCGGCTCGGTGCGCCTGGCGGCGCCCACCGGCCGGGCGGCCAAGCGCCTGGCCGAGGCCAGCGGCCTGGAGGCGCGCACCCTGCACCGCCTGCTGGAGTTCGCCCCCGGCGAGGGCCAGATGTTCAAGCGCGGCGAGGACAACCCCCTGCCGGCCGACCTGATCGTGGTCGACGAGGTGTCGATGGTGGACCTCTTGCTCATGCATCACCTGGCCAAGGCGGTGGACCTGGGCAGCCATCTGGTGCTGGTGGGCGACGTGGACCAGCTGCCCGCGGTGGGCGCGGGCAATGTGCTGCGCGACCTGATCGCCAGCGCCACGGTACCCACGGTGGCCCTGGAGCAGATCTTCCGCCAAGACGCCAAGAGCCACATCATCGTCAACGCCCACCGCATCAACCAAGGGCAGATGCCGCTCCTGGAGAAGGACAGCGAGGACTTCTTCCTCTTCCCAGCTGAGGAGGCGGGGGCGGCGGCCGATTGGGTGGTCGACCTGGTCAGCCACCGCATCCCGGCCCGCTTCGGCCTGGATCCGCTGGAAGACATCCAGGTGCTTTCGCCCATGCACCGCGGCGCGGCAGGGGTGGGCGCGCTCAACGAGCGACTGCAGGAGGCATTGAACCCACCAGAGCCCGGCCGCGCGGAACTGCGCCAGGCGGGGCGCCTCTTCCGGGTAGGCGACAAGCTGATGCAGCTGCGCAACAACTACATGAAGGACGTCTTCAACGGCGACGTGGGGCGCCTCGTCGCCATCGACGCCGAGGAGCAGACCGCCTTGGTGAGCGTGGACGGCCAGGAGGTGGTCTATGGCTTCTCGGAGCTGGACGAGCTGACCCTGGCCTACGCCGTCTCCACCCACAAGAGCCAGGGCTCGGAGTACGCCGCGGTGGTCATGACCCTCCTGCCGCAGCATTACCTGCTCCTGCAGCGCAACCTGCTCTACACCGGCGTCACCCGCGCCCGCCGCCTCTGCGTCCTGGTGGGCTCGCGCAAAGCCCTGGCCATGGCCCTGAAGAACGACGCGGTGGCGGCGCGGCATACGGGACTGGCGCGGCGACTGGGTGGGGGTGAGAGCCAGTTGCGGTCGTCGTAATCGGACCTTACACTTTCTCTGCAATGCGTCGGTCAGTACAGGCCCGAAGACCACCTTGACATCGAATCGAACGGAGCGCTGCGAATGGACAGACACAGGACTCGAACAGGGGCCTTGCTTTTCGGCGGAATCCTCCTGATCACCACCGCCTGTCGATCGACGACGGCGGTTCCCCTCACGGGTGTCCGCGGATCGCCGACACCGGGCATCGCCGCCCACAATGTCGCGAGACGAGGCGATTCCTCCATCACGACGACGGTCGCCGCGGCCTATCCCCACCCCGCCACGGCCGGCCCCGCGGCCGCCGCTGGCCCCACGGCGTACGACGAGCACAAGGCAGTCGAAGCCCTCCTTCCGTCGGGAGCGGTCGCCGATGTGTCCGAACATATCAGTTGGTACGGCAGCAAAAACGATGCCAGCACCCTGTACGCCTATGGCGTGCCCTACACTGTCGATGGTCGCCCGAGCATCGCGGCCATCACGCAGAGCGAGCCACCCCGGCTTCTGTGGGATCTGGTGGACCATCCCGATCTCGCCGCCGGCGCAACCCTCGCGCGACCGCTGCGGATGGAGGGTGCTGGCGCCGGCCTGCTGCTGGCCGACGATGGCGGTGCGCGGCTGCTCATCCTCGCGATCGGCGACGTGACGCGGGTAGCGGAAGACCTGGCGTTGCCGGCGACGTTGGTGATCGACGGGCTGGACGGGGCAACGGTCCTCCTCGACCAGGACTTTACCGGCGACGGTCGGCCGGATCCTGTGCTGGAAGCGGGCGGCATCCTGGCGCTCTACGAACGGCAGGTGGATGCCAGCGTGCGGCTGGTCACCAGCGCCGGGCCGGGTGCCCTGCTCATGGACCAGGACCGCGACGGGCTGGCCGAGCTGATCGCTCCCGAAGCGCCCGGGGCATGGTCCCGATCGGTCTGGCGGGAGGGCGGCTTCCAGAAGGTCGAGACCCTGGGCGATCCCGACCTTCCCGCCCCGCGAACGGTCGCCGGCCGAGCCCTGCCACCCCTGCCGGCGACCCTGACCTACGTGCTGCACGGTGAACGGGCGATCATGCGCTGGCCTCGGGAGGGAGGGGAGCGGCGCGAGCTGTGGCGCGACGAAGCCCGGGCCGCCGCCATGCGTGGGCTGCGGGTCAGCCGCGACAGTGGCCAGGCCCTGGTGGCCATCGCTCCCGGCAATCGGCCGACCGACGCGCGGCTGATCCTGCTGGCCGAGGGCGCCGCGGCTCGCGACCTGCCGACCCATGGCGAGTTGCGGGACTTCCAGATCAGCTCGGACGGGCAGCGGGCAGTCTATATCGGGCTGGGGGTCGACGCGGCGGGCGCCGAACGGATGGCCGTCGATGGCATGAAGGCCACGGACCGCGGCACCCTGTTCGTTGTGGACAGCCGGCAGCCGGACCAGGCGCGGGGGATCGCGGCTTGTGAGGCCGTTATCGCGCCGGCCGGCTGGGTCGTCGGTTGCCGCGATGGTCTGGCTCTGAGCCCCAGCGGTCAAGAGGTAGCGTTCGGGGACGGCAAGGGCTTGTGGACGGTTGGCCTGGATGGCGGCTCGCCGCGGATGGTCGTCGAGCAGACCATCGTCCCCACCGATGGACCGGGCTCGCGGATCTATGCGCCGCAGTCATGGTCTCCTGATGCACGGCGAATCCTCGCTCAAGTAGGAGGCTACGAAGGCTCAACGCCGGCAGTGATCGAACTGCCTGATGGCAAGCCTCGCGAGATCCCTGACACATCCAACTACAGCCAGGGCCTGTATAGCGAACAGGTCTGGCTGCCCGATGGCGACGCCTTGCTGGTGACCCAAGGGACCACCTTCCGCCAGACCCTTGCCGAAGTCAGGGTCGTCGACGCTGCCGACCCCGCGAGCAGCGCGGCCGTGCTCGGCTCGCTGCCCATTTCCGAGGATCGCCGCTACCAGGCCTACGGCGCCGCCGTGGCCCCCGACGGCAGCCTGCGTTTCGGGACGCGCCACCGTGACGGATCGCTCTGGCAGGGCAACGCTGTCTTCCGCGCCCGTCGCGACGGTTCGGGGCTCCAGCGCCTGGCCACCTTGCCGCCTTTGACCGATGACCACGACCTGGCGAAGCGCGAGTTTCTCCTCTGGTCCCCCGACGGCGACACCTTCGTTGTCCGCTTCGCCCGGGGCCGGACGCTGCGCACCCTGGTGGGGCTTGCCGATGGGACTGCGCTCTGGGATGCCAGCACCGTCCTGAACGAAGCGGATTGGATCACGTGGTCGCGGTGAGGACAGCGTTGGACGGCGCGGCGGTCGCGGCTGAGCGAGCGAAAGCGTCATCGACCGATCAGCACATCTGTTCGCATTTCATGGTCGATGCCGCTATACTTGCGCCTCTGTGGCGTCCGTACTCCCCATGTCACCCAAAAGGAGACCGATCATGTCCCGTGTCAGCACCTACTTGAACTTCCCGCGCTCCACCGAAGCGGCGTTCCTGTTCTACAAGTCGGTCTTCGGCACCGACTTTGCAGGGCCTATCATGCGCTTCGGCGACATCCCGGCGCAGCCGGACCAGCCCCCGGCGGCTGAGGCGGACAAGAACCTGGTCATGCACGTGGAGCTGCCCATTCTGGCCGGACATGTGCTGATGGGCACCGACGCCCCTGAATCGATGGGCTTCACCGTGACGTCGGGCAACTCGATGACCATCAACCTGGAGCCGGACACGCGAGCGGAGACCGATCGGCTCTTCACCGCATTGGCGGACGGCGGCAAGGTGGAGATGCCCTTGGCGGATATGTTCTGGGGCGACTACTTCGGCAGCCTCGAGGACCGCTTCGGCACGCGCTGGATGTTCAACTGCGGCGAAAAGGCCTGATCCACCCCGACCTGCTCGCGCGAACAGGTCGGACAGGACCGTCCGGTCGCGGTAGCCGGCCGCCGGACCAAGGCAGCCGCCACGGCGATCCTTGCCCGAAGCCCACCTTCCCGCGGCGGAGAAGCCTTGAGAACACCATAAAATCCCTTCAGCGAATTGAATGAATTCGTTGAAGGGATTTTTAATAATTCACTATAGACAATTTATCAGATTCCTTATAGCGAATACGACGTTGTTCCAGGACGATCACACTTGATTCCTGAGGTCGTCCGGTCGCCAGGACCTGGACATGCCGGATGCGTCTCTATCCCTGATCCCTATCAGCGACGGAGTCCTCTTGGACACGGCCCCAACACGACCAGGTACGGCAACGAGGTCCTGAACGCCCCAGCGGCTGTACTGGACGATTCTCAAATCCATTCGTTATACTCTCGGTATGAAAACCGCCATCTCCCTTCCGGATGACCTCTTCGTCTCCGCCGATACCTTCGCTGCCCGAACCGGCCGCAGCCGCAGTGAGCTCTATGTCGAAGCCCTCCGGGAGTATCTTCAGCGGCACGACCAAGACCAGATCACCGCAAGCCTGGACGACCTGGCCTCGGAGATCGACACCTCGCTTGACCCCGCGGTTGCCCATGCGACGCGACGTCTGTACGCGCGCGAGACCTGGTGATGGTCGCCCAGGGCGAGGTGTGGTGGGCCGACCTGGATGAGCCTTCGGGCTCCGCTCCCGGCTACCGCCGCCCAGTCGTTGTGGTACAGGGGGACGCCTTCAACCGTAGCACCATCGGTACGGTCGTCTGCGTCCCGGTGACCAGCAACATGAAGTGGGGACGCGCACCCGGGAACGTCGAACTGCGACCCCAGGACTCCGGTCTCACCATCCAGTCGGTCGCCAACGTGTCGCAGATCGCCGCCCTCGATCGCAGTTCGTTGTCAGACCTCGTGGGCCGGGTGCCGGACGCCAAACTGAACCTGATCTTGCGCGGTGTCGATCTCGTGCTGGGGCGCAGGCAGTGACGGTCAGTCTCGCGGACGCCGCCACCCTTCCCAACCCGCCCCGTCTGCGCTAAGCTCCCGCGCCATCGGTCACGGTCCCGCCGCCGGCGACGTTGCGTTACTGCGCCGGGCGCGACGGCCCTGGGCAGCGTGCTTGTTCAACGAGGAGAGGCTCCCATGATCCCTGTGTTCCAATCCCTTGGCTCCCGCCTGCGCCTGCGCGCGCTCGTGCTGACCGTGGGCGCCCTGATCCTGGGCACCGCATTGGCCGCCTTGCGCGCCCTGGACGGTCCCGCGGTCCAGCCGGCCGCCGCCGGCCCCGACGTCGCCGCCGTCCTCCGTGCCGCGGAGCAGGCGGCGGACCCGCTGGCCGAACAGGCCGGCTTCCCCCGGAAAGGCGACCCCGACAACTTCATCAGCTATGTGCGGCCTTCCGACGAGCTGGCCTGGCAGGTGGCCGCCGCGCAGCTGGGCGCGTCGGCCAGTCCCGCCGAGCTGCAGCAGACCGCCGAGGGCCTGAAGACCGTCTGGCAGCGCGGCGCCTACCACGGGCCGGATCCACGCCAGGCGGAGCGGGTGATCGCCCGCCAGAACGCGGTCCTGAACGCGGTCGCGCGCACCGGCCAGGTGCCGGCGCGCTTCGACCCCCCGTCGAGCGCGGCGCCCGATGGCGACGGTGCCGCCGACGCCAGCCAGCCCGCGGCCACCGACGGCCTGGACGTGGAAGGCCGGCTGCGCCTCCTGATCATCCCGGTGGACTTCGCCGGCGAGGACACGGCGGAGAACTTCAGCCATCCCGTGAATATGGACGACCGCAGCTGCGTGACGGAAACCGTCACCTTCAAGGGCCCCGTGCACAACGAGATCGCCGCACCCGGCCCGCGCGACAACAACACCCTGTGGCTGGAGCGTTTCGACCGCGCCTTCTACGAGAAGCTGATCCTTTCCGAAGAGGGGGTCACCGAACGCGCGCGCATGGACCTGATCGACCCCCTGGACGGCAAGCCCGGCATCGACCTGCGCGGCCTGACCATGGCCAACTTCTACAAGGAGGTCTCGGCCGGCAAGGTGGATTTCGACGCCGGGCCGGCCGGCGTCTTGGACTGGGTCAAGGTGCCCCATTCCGTGGGCTACTACGCCGCCAGCCGCTGCACCAACGGCCGCGCGCCGGCCGTCCAGGCCCAGAACGGCCTGCCGGCCAACCGCAATGGCGTGCGGCAGATGGCCACCGACGTCGTGGCCGCCATCAACGCCGCCAACCCCGATTTCCCCTGGGCCGACTATGACACCGACGGCAACAAGGTGCTGGACCACATCGTCTTCGTCCATGCCGGCATCGACAAGAGCGAGGGCGGCGGCATCCACACCTACCAGCAGATCTGGGCCCACCGCGGCTCGGCCAACGTGGTCGTCGACGACATGGGCACGCCCGACACAACCGACGACATCCGTCTGCGCGGCTACACCGTGCAGCCCGAGAACCTCAACCTGGGCGTGCTGGTACATGAATTCGGCCATGACCTGGGCCTGCCGGATCTCTACGACACCAGCGGCCTGGGCAACGACACCGTGGTCTGGTGGGGCCTCATGTCCACCGGTAGCCATCCCGGACGCCTCAAGGGATCCGATCCCACCCACATGGAGCCCTGGAGCAAGCTGAGCCTGGGCTGGCAGGCGCCGCGGGTGATCACCCCCACGACCGACGCCGAGACCTTCACCCTGGGCCAGGCCTCGCAGCCGCCGACCGGCACCGAGCGCTCGCTGATGGTCCCCCTGCCGCCGACCATCGTCCGCTCGGTGCCGCTGCCACAGGGCTCCACCCAGATGTGGCATTCGGGCGCCGACCAGGACCAGGCCGACGTGCGCCTGGCCCGGACCTTGGACCTGACCGCCGTCGGCGTCGCCCAGCCGGTCGACCTCAGCTTTGACCTGAATTTCGCCACGGAGGCGGACTTCGACTACCTCGTGGTGGAGGCCTCCCGCGACGGCGGTCTCAGCTGGCAGCAGCTGAAGGGCTTCCGCACCGACACCGGCGCCGAGGTCACCACCCCCGACGACTACGCCGATCCCAATCGGGCTCTGGCCGGCTACGGCAACCTGAAGTACGGCTACACCGGCCAAAGCCGCGGTTGGCTGCGCGTCCGCCACGACCTGTCCTCCCTGGCGGGCAGCACGGTGAGCCTGCGCCTGCGCTACCTCACGGACAACGGCACCTTGGGCTTCGGCTTCTTCGCCGACAACTTCCGCCTGACCGTGGGCGGGCAGCCCGTCTGGGAAGATCCGGTGGAGGGCGGCGACCTGAACGGCTGGCAGTCGCAGCCCGGCTCCACTGCCGGCACCCGCGGCGATGGCTGGCGCCTGTCCGACGGCACACGCGCCTTCCCCCGCTACTACCTGCTGGAATGGCGCAACAGCACCGGCTTTGACCGCGGCCTCAAGTGGACCTACAACACCCAGTACGCCACCCTGACCGCGGATGGGCGGCGGGAGTTCCGGGTGGACAAGGTGCCCAGCAACGTGCCCGGCCTGCTCGTCTGGGTCTGGGACACCCGTTGGGGCGGCAACTCGCCCCTGAGCCGCAACATCCTGACCGCCTTGCCCAGCGAAGGCGGTAAGGGCGGCGTGGCCCTGATGGATGCCCATCCCCAGCCGCTGCGTGGCCCGCGGGACGGCAAGTACACCAACGCCCTCGGCAGCTGGCCGTTCCCGCCCAACAACAACTGGACGGGTCGCGTCCAGACCACGGATGCGGCCTTCGGCTTCACGCCTCAGGCGCCCATGAGCCTGACCGTGGTCACCGGCTTCCAGAATACGGCGACGACGGTGATCACCGCCACCCATTTCGCGTCCCGCCCTGCCGTGCCGGCCTTCCACGACGCCCTGGGCTACAGCGCCGGCGTGGAAAAGCTGCCCCTGCCCATCACCCTCTCCCAGGATCAAGGCCAGACCCGTATCAAGGACTACGCCTTCACGGACGCCGACGGCGGCGTGACCGTGCCTTCCAGCGGCTACTATCCGCCGCGCCTCCCCGAGGGCTTCACCGGCCGCGGCGGCGAGACCGCCCCGCCCAACGCGGATGTCAGCACCGAAGAGACCCTGATGGTGGACAGCACCGGCGGGGCCTACGCCGTCAGCATCGGCGCCGTGGAGGGCCTGGACATCAGCGGCGCGCAGACCGGCAATCCCGGTGACTATGGCAAGCAGCTGGGCTTCCACATGGTGGTGGAGGCGCAGGCCGAGGACGGCAGCTGGGGCAAGGTGCGCATCTGGCGCGACGCCGATGCGGCGGAGCTGAGCGCCGACGCGTCGGCCGCAGGCCCCCTCGGCGCTGTAGATGTCGCACTGAACCTGACCAACATCGGCGGCGCGGGCGACCTGCTGGTCTACAGCGACTTCGACGAAGCCGTCCTCACCTACGTCGGCGGCGCGCCCGGAAGCAGCGGCCTTGTCGCCGTGAAGGCCAGCCAGGAAGATGTGGCCGCTGCGGCGCAATCCGGTGGACTCGCCGCCGTCGCCGCTCTGGAAGTTCCAGCCGCCGAGGCCAGGGCTGTTGTCTGGAGCGGTCGCCTGGGCAGCGGCAGCGCGGCCATGGCGGTTTACCGCCTCCTGGCCACCCGACCCGCAGTCCATCTGGACATCCGCAACGTCGCCCTGGCCGCGGCCAAGAGCAAGGCGGTGGCCACGTACCGGCTGGTCAAAGACCTCGGCAGCCGCGCCTTCCTGCCGATGGTGCGACGGGGGGAGTAGGCGCTAATCCTCAGACCCCGCTTCCTCCTCGGAGGAAGCGGGGCGGTGGTCGCCGGCGGGCGGCTCCGCGAACTGATCGTCGACCACCACTACCGACTGGTTTAGGGTAGCCTGAAGGTGGTAGCCTGAAGATCAAGGACAGCCCACCGCCGCTTCGCCCAGGGCCGCCGCGTCGAGCTCCAGGGCCTGGGCAACCGACGGCGGCGATTCCGCATTCAGCCGCGCCAGGGCGGCATCCACCGCGTCGCCAGTGGACGCGCCCGTCGCGGCCTCCACGCCCAGGACCGCCTCCGCCAGGGCGCGCGGGTCCATGTCGGCGTCCAGCTGCAGAGGCTCCTTGCCATCAGGCGCGGCGCGCCGGTAGAGCTCCAGCTTGGGCTGCCCCTCCACGCTGACCACCGCCCAGAGCCGTTGCGTTCGGCGAATCTCCTCCAAGGGCAGATCCTCCTCGTCCTGCGGCCGCCAGGCGACGAAGGTGTTGGCGGGGCTTTCGGCGCAGCGTGGGGCGCCGCGCGTGTACCAGCCCGTGATCAGCAGCTCCTCGTTGCTGTCGTAGCTGCCCGCCAGGAGCCCCATGCGGTAGAGGTCTCTCACGACGCTCCAACCGGCGCGGTAGGGAAAGCCGAAGTAGCCGCCACGCGGCGGATCGTCACCGAAGGGAGTCCAGTAGCCCGGCAGGCGGGCTTCGGGATAGACCCGCTTGTACTCCGGATGGTGGCGGATGAAGACCACCTGCTGATGCCAACCGAAGACCAGGAGCGCCAGGAATCCGGCAACGGCGCCGACCGCCCGGCCGCGACGCCCCCAACGCGCTTCCGCCTGGACCCAAAGCGCGTCCAGCGCTTGCCCGACGATCAGCAGCCAGGCCGGCAGGAGGGTGTAGAAATGGGTATGCGGCTTCTTGACCAGGAAGCCGGCCGCCAGCAGGGGAAAGAACAGCCAGACCACCAGCACGCGCCAGGCGGCGTCGCGAGGATCCCGGCTGCGCCAACGGCCCGCGGCCACCAGGGCAAGGGCCGGGGCAAACAGGAGGATGGCCGCCGAGCGGGCCGGGGTGTCGTCGGTGGCCGGCGCCAACTGGAACCAGTCCGGCCGCCAGAAGAGCAGCGCCAGGCCCACCAGCCAAAGCGCCGCGCCCCGACGCCCCGCCCGCCCCCAGAGCCGACCCAGCCGCAGGGCCAGGGCGGTCAGGGCGGCGCCGGCGATGAGCAGCACGTAGGTGCTGGCGTTGTAGAAGGAGGCGCGCTGGAAGTAGTCGCCCAGCATGTTGTAGGGTGGGCTGCCGCCCACGCGCCGCTCGGCGATGTAGCGCCAGGTCTCCTGGAAATGCGGGTGGCGGGCGAAGGGCAGGTAGAAGGCGGCGACGACCAAGGCCAGGGTCAGCACGGGCGGCAGGAGCCGGCGAAGCGCGCCCCCGACCGACGAAGCCTCTCGCCGCGCGCGCTCCCAAGCCAGCAGCAGCACCGGTGGCAGGGCCAGGACGGCCTCGTAATGCGCCCAGGTGCCCATGCCGATGAGCCCGGCGGCCAGCAGGATCTCCCAGTCCCCGCCTGCGGCGCGGCCCGCGTCCCCGCCCGCCGCCCGCGGCCCGTCCAGGTCCCGCCGCGACCAGCGCCAGGCGCAAGCCACCGCCGTGACGCCGAAGAGCAGCACCAGGCTCTGGTACTGGACGATGCGCCCGAAGGCGATGAGGTAGCCGTCCACAGCCGCCAAAGAGAGGGTGATGAGCGCTGCCCGTGGTCCCCAGAGCCGCTTCCCCAGGGCGTGGATCGCGGCCAAGGCGGCCAGGGAGGCCAGCGCGAAGGGCAGGCGGGCGGTCCCTTCGGAGAGGTCGCCGCGCTTGAGGCCGGCCGCGGGCAACAGGACCTCCAGCGGGCCCTTCTTGTGCAGCAACAGGATGCCTGCGTCACGCTCTGCCAGCAGATGGCCGGCCATCAGCACCGCGCGCGCTTCATCGCCCTGGAACTCGCTGTAGCCCAGATGGCGCAGGCGGAACCAGCCGCCCATGAGGAGGCAGAGGAGGAGGGCCACCGTCGCCGCGCCAGGCCGCCAGGCACGAACAGGGCCGGGCGCCGCGGTGGCAGCCGGCCCAACCGTCAGGCGACGGATCCAGGAGCGGTAGAGCAGGTAGGGCAGGGACAGGACGAAGAGCAGGCCCAGGGGGACGGACCAGACGCGCGGCAGGGCGGCCACGAGCGTGGCCAGCGAAAGCACGGTCAGTCCGCCGGCCACGGCCAGGGAGAGCTGATCCAGAGGGTCGGTCAGCAGCGGCGGCGGCAGGTGGCGGACGATGAAGAGGCCGATGCCCAGAACCAGCCCGATGATGAAGAGACCGGTCATGGACCCTGTTCCTCTGTGGTTGATCCGGCTGACGGTGCGGGCAGCAACCTCAGCCGCGCCAGGCGGACATGGTCGCGCGCCTGGCCGTCCTGCTGGAACAGCGGGCGCGGCGCGCCGGGGGCGGCCGGATCATAGACAGCGGCGATCAGCAGGTAGCGCCCGGGCGGCAGGTCCGGCGGCAGCGACAGCCGGTGGGCATCGGCGACCACCTCGTCCGCCCGCCAGCCCTGGGCCGGCCGGCCGCCTTCGGCCGGCGGGCCGTCGTGTTGGGCCACGGGCGGACCCGTGGGCTCGTCCTCATCCCGATCGATTGGGGCCGTATCGGCCAAAGGCAGGAGCTGCACAGTGACGTTCCAGGCCGGTCGGGCCGCCGCGCCGCCGCGCCAGTAGAGGGTAAGATCCAGAGCATCGCCGACCCGGACGGCGGCGCCATCCGCCGCACCCTCCCAGGCCAGGAGAGCGGCCTGATCGTCGCCGCCGACGGCCTCTACCGGATGGGCGGCCTCCGGCAGCGCTGTCCGCCGCAGCGGCTCTTGGATGCTGATCGACCGCAGCCAGACCGCTCGCACCGGGAGCCAGGCCAGCGGCCAGCCGCGGCGCCAATGCCGCGGCCGGTCCTGGTCGTCCAGAAGCCGCAGCCTCAGGCTGTAGCGACCCGAACTGGCGGGGAGGTCGGCAGTCAACGGCAGACGATGCAGATCGCCCGGCGCGCGGTTGTGACAGCCGAAAGCCTCGCCGGGCGCAGCGGCCTGCACGCGTCCCCAAGCGTCAACCCATTCGGCCCTGAGGCGCGGGCAGGGCCCCTCCAGCGGGCCGCGGTAGCGCAGCCAGGCGGCCAGGGCCAGCGGACGACCGCCCTGGTAACCGCCTTCCGGGGGCGCGGCCATCTCCCAAGCCACCAGGTCCACCCCGGGGCCGCGAGCCAGCAGGCGCCTCAGCGGCGCGGCGACGGCGAGGGCGCCGACGCTGATCGGCTTTTCCGGCCGCCCGACACGCAGGACGCCGATCTCGGCCGGGCCTTCCCGGGGCCAGGCCTCCCCCGCCGCCGGATCGTAGACCTGCGCCGCCAGGCGATAGTCGCCCGGCGGGGTCCCACCGCCGATGGCCAACTCCTGCGGGGCGTAGACGGTCTCGCCGGCGGGCCAGGAACCAGAGGGCCACAGGCCCCGGAAAGGTTCGTGATCCCCGACTCCATAAACGGACCCGTCCGGGCCGCGCAAGGTCAGGGCCACCTTGAGATCACCCGTCACACCCTCCGGCGGCACCAGCCAGACCATGCCCAGGCGAGCGGTCCGACCGGCGGGCGGGGCCGCGGGCGCGCCGGCCCAGGACCAACCCAGAAGGGACAGAGGACCCAGATCCACGGTGGCGCGTCGCTCGGGCGCCTGGCTGGTGCGCAGGTTGGGATCCGTCTCCCAGGCATCCAGGTCCAGGGCGATCGAGCGCGCTGGAAAGACCCGCCGATCCACGTGCAGGGCCTGCCGGGACAGCCAGTCCGACAGGTCGTCGGCCGCATCCACGAACCACAGCCGGCCCTTGGTTTCGCCCAGTTCGGCCAGCAGGGGGCGCAGCAGGTCGCCGGGGGGGCGGTCGTCGGCGGCGCCGCTGGGCAGGAGCGGCGGCAGCGTGCGCGCCGGCAGCTCCGGCAGGAGCGTGCGGTAGAGGATCTGCAGCACCGGGTCGGTCACGGCCAGCTGGTCGCCGGGAGCGGCGCGCTCCCGCACATAAGCCGCCAGGGCGCGGTGGTCGTCCTTGCCGAAGGCGGGATCGGCGTAGAAGTTGCGGTCGGCGTAGAGCATCCCGGCCAGGAGAACCGCCCTGCCCGCGGCGGGCAGGACGCGCCGCCAGCGCGGTGACGACGGGTTCGCGGCCCTGACACCCTCCAGGCCGGCCGCCACCAGCAGGTAGAAGGCCGGCGAGACCATCAGGATATGCTGCAGGCCCAGGTACACGGGCTTGACGGTGGTGATGGCGAAGAGCAGCAACACCGGACCCAGGAGGTAGGCGCTCAGGAAGAGCGCCGCCGTCCGGCGCCGGCGCCAGAGCAGCGCCAACCCTAGGACCATCGCCGCCGCGAAGCCGGCGTCCAGCAGCCGGATGGGCCACAAACCCTGGTCCACCGTCCGGCCCAACCCGAAGCCAAAGACGATGTCCTGTAGCATGACCGGCAGCGGCACGAAATGCTGATGCCGCTCCGCCCCCAGGCCCAGGCGCCAGAAGGCGTAGGGCAGGAGGGGCAGGGCGATCAGGACCGCGAGGAGCAGGGGCCAGAGGGCGCGGATTCGCGGGACCGTCCCCGGCGGGGGGCCCGCGCTGATCGCTGGACCCGCGGCCGCTCTCGTCCCCCGGCGGCGGCGCACCAGGATCGTTACGGCGGCCAGAGCCAGGGCGGCGGCGAGCAGGAAGCTGAGGTAATGCGTCCAGAGCATGAGCCCCGTCGCGACCGCGATGACCGCCGGCCAGGGGCCGCGGGCGTCGGGCGACGGGTCGGCCCGGCGGACGAGGTCGGCCGAGCCCGGGGCCGCTGTCGCGCCCTGCGGCATCAGCATGCGCGCCAGGCCATAGGCGGCAGTGAGCCCCAAGGTGATCAACAAGCTGTAGCTGCGCACTTCCTGGCTGTACCAGAGCCACGCGGGGGAGAGAGCGCCCAGCCAGGCCGCGAGCGCCGGCGCCCCGTTGCGGCGGCCCAGCAGCCTCCGGCCCAGGACCCAGACGAGGGGAATGCTGGGCAGGGAGGCCAGCAGGGACAGGACCTTGGCGCCCCAGGTGGCGTTGAGGCCCAGGCCCAACAACCGCAGCCATCCGCCCAACAGCAGGAAGTAGAAGGGCGGGTGGACGTCCCGGGTGATGAGATCACCCAAAGGGATGCGCCCCCCCAGGAGCTCCCGGATACCCAGGGAAGCGCGGTAGAACGACAGGCCTTCATCTTGCCAGAGGCTGAGGTGATCCAAGCGCCAGGTGCGCAGAACTAGGGCGAGAAGCAGGGCGGCCAGGACCGCGAGGGGCGCGCCGGCGGGGCCGGCAGCGAGACCGCGGCGGAGGCGCCCGGCGAGGGTCCGTGCGGCAAGGGTCCGAGCGGCGGGGAGATGGGGCGGCATGGCCGTGGATGATACAGGGCCGGCGGCCACGGCGGGTAGGATTGAGCGCGGTAGGCGGTGGCGGCGGTAGCTGTGGCCGGGCGCACGACGCCCCCCGCCCGCGCCTGGTCCATAATGGACCCTATGACTTCATCCCCGCAGCTGGCGGAGCAGATCAAGCGGCAGGCCCATGCCTTGGGCTTCGAACTGGCAGGCATCGCCGCCCCGGAGCCCAGCCCCGTCGCCACCGCCGCTTACCAGTCCTGGCTCGCGGCGGGCCACCACGAGCCGATGGCTTACATGGCCCGACCGGACCGCGTGACCCGCGCCTTGGATCCCGCCGCGATTCTGCCGCAGGTGCGCTCGGTCCTGGCGGTGGGCAAGAACTATTTCACCGGCCACCTGCCGCCGGAGCTGAAGGACGACCCCTCGCGCGGCCTCTTCGCCAGCTACGCCTGGGGCGCCGACTACCATCAGGTGCTGACCGCCCGCCTGGAGCGGCTCCGCGCCCAGCTGGCGGAAGACCTGGGGCGCGCCGTGGGCGCCCGCGTCTATGTGGACACCGGGCCGATGCTGGAGCGGGATCTGGCCGAGCGCGCCGGCCTGGGCTTCATCGGCCGCAACAGCATGCTCATCCACCCTCGCTGGGGCAGCTGGCTCTTCTTGGGGGAGATCCTCCTGGACCTGGATCTGCCGCCCGACGAACCGGACCGCGCCGGCACCTGCGGCCGCTGCACCCGCTGCCTGACCGCCTGCCCCACCGACGCCTTCCCGGCGCCCTACGTATTGGACGCCCGGCGCTGCATCAGCACCCTGACCATCGAGATGAAGGGGCCGATGCCCACCGCGCTGCGTCCCCTGATCGGCAACCGCGTCTTCGGCTGCGACATCTGCAACGAGGTTTGCCCCTACAACCAACGTTTCGCCCGCCCCAGCGACGACCCGGATCTGACCCCCGATCCAAACCGCGTGGCCCCGCCCCTGTTGGACCTCATCGCCCTGGACGAGGCGCGCTTCGCGGCCCGTTTCGGTGGCAGCGCCGTGACCCGCACTCGCCGGCGAGGCCTGCTGCGCAATGTCTGCGTGGCCCTGGGCAACTGGGGTTCCCCCCAGGCTCTGCCCGCCCTGCGCAAGGCTCTTGCCGATGAGGAGCCCCTGATTCGCGGCCATGCGGCCTGGGCCCTGGGTTGCGTCACGGAGGTCGCGGCGCGGGTAGCCCTGGACGCGGCCTTGCCCCACGAGCCCGATCCCTGGGTCCGCCGGGAGATCGCCGCCGCCTTGGAGGGCGGCACGGCGCCAGTGGTGGTACCATCGTTGGGCTAGCGATTGGGGCCTGCGACCGATAGGTCCCATCGGTCCCATTCGTCCTCATGGTCCCATTGGGTCTGATCTAGCCTCTAGCCCCCTCCAAGGTCTTCGCCATGCTCTCACATGAACGGTCCCAGGCGCTCTTCGATCGCGCGCGGCAACTGATGCCGGGCGGTGTCTCCAGCCCGGTGCGGGCCTTCCGCGCGGTGGGCGGCACACCGCTCTTCATCGACCACGCCGCGGGCGCGCGGCTCTGGGACGCCGACGGCAACAGCTACATCGACTACGTGGGCTCCTGGGGTCCGATGATCCTGGGACATGCCCATCCGGCGGTGGTCCGGGCGGTTCAGGTGCAGGCGACGCGAGGCACGAGCTTCGGAGCGCCTACGGCCCTGGAATCGCGCCTGGCGGAGCTGATCCAGGAGGCCATGCCCGCCCTGGAGCGGCTGCGCTTCGTCAACTCCGGCACGGAGGCCACGATGAGCGCCCTGCGGGTGGCGCGGGCCCATACGGGACGGAACCTGCTCCTCAAGTTCGAGGGTTGCTACCACGGCCATGCCGATAGCTTCCTGGTGGCCGCCGGCTCCGGCGTGGCCACCCTGGGCCTGCCGGACTCACCCGGCGTGCCGTCCGTGGTCGCCGCCGACACCTTGACGGTGCCCTTCAACGATCTGGAGGCCGTGGCGGCGGCCTTCGCCGCTCATCCCGCGGGCATCGCCGCGGTGATCGTCGAGCCGGTGGTAGGCAACATGGGTCTGGTGGAACCCGGGCCGGACTTCCTGCCCGGACTGCGGCGCCTCTGCGACGAGCACGGGACCCTCCTGATCCTGGACGAGGTGATGACCGGTTTCCGTGTCGCCTGGGGCGGGGCCACCGCGCGCTTCGGCCTGCGCCCGGACCTGGTCACCCTGGGCAAGATCATCGGCGGCGGCTTGCCGGTGGGCGCCTACGGCGGCCGGGCGGAGGTCATGGACCGGGTGGCTCCGGCCGGTTCGGTCTACCAGGCGGGCACCCTCTCCGGCAATCCTTTGGCGATGGCCGCGGGCATCGCCCAGCTGGAGCTGCTGCGCGACCCCGCAGTCTACGAGGTCTTGGAGGAGCGCACCGCGGGCCTGGTGGCCGGCCTGCGCGATGCCGCGGCCGCAGCCGGCATTCCGTTGGTCGCCGGCCATGTGGGCTCGATGTTCGGCTATTTCTTCCAGGAAGGCCCGGTGACCGACTACCAGAGCGCCAGGAGCTCCGACACCGCGCGCTTCGCCCGCTGGTTCTGGGGCATGATCGCCCAAGGCGTCTACCTGGCGCCCAGCCAGTTCGAGGCGGGCTTCGTGTCGCTGGCCCACGGGGATACGGAGATCGAGGCAACGGTGGCGGCGGCGCGGGCGGTGATGGCGGGATTGGCCGAGGACTGAGGCGTAGCCACCGGGCCGGACGACAAGCAGCTGAACAGCAGACGCACCGGCGGTCTACAGCGCCGACAGCACCTGCGCCCCGTCCGCCGTGATCGCCACCGTGTGCTCGAACTGCGCTGAGAGCCGGCCGTCGGGGGTGACGACCGTCCAGCCATCCGGCAGCATCTCGCAGTCCGGGCTGCCGGCGTTGATCATCGGCTCGATGGTGAAGACCATGCCCTCGCGGAGCTGGATGCGGCCCAGGTTGGAATCCTCGCCCGTATGCGGCACGGAAGGCGGCTCGTGCAGGCTGCGCCCCAGGCCGTGGCCGCCCCAGGCGGTGACCACCGAGTAGCCGTGGGTTTCGGCATGCTCCTGGATGGCCGCACCCAGTTCGCGCAGCGATCGCCCCGGCCGGGCGGCGGCGATGCCTTTCCACAGGCATTCCTCAGCCACCTGCAGCAAACGGGCCGCCTCTGCGGACACCTGGCCCACGGCGTAGGTCACGCAGGCGTCGCCGCACCAGCCCTGATGGCGCAGACCGATGTCGATGCCCACGATGTCACCCTCCTCCAAGCGCCGCCCGTCCGGGATGCCGTGGCAGATCTCCTCGTTGACCGAGGCGCAGATCACCCCGGGGAAGGGCGGCTGCGTGGGCGGCTGCCCCCGATAGCCCTTGTAGAGCGTCAGCGCGCCGCGGCTGCGGATCTCCTCCTCCACCATCCTGTCCAGGTCCCGGAGCACCGCGCCTGGTCGGACCGCCTGACCCAGCAGCTCGAAGAGCTGGGCCACCAAGCGGCCGGATTCGCGCAGCATGGCGATCTCCTCCGGGGTCTTGAGCAAGATGCCCCCGGGCAGGCGCTGACCGGCGCGCACACGCGGCGGGCGACGGCGTTCCAGCAGGGCCAGACCGCGCCGCAGCCGGTCACGGCTCATCGGCGGCCTCCGTGACTGGAAGCGACGACAGCACCTGGATGAGGGCCTGCGTGCCCAGTCGGCCACCGCCCTCGGCCACCAGCCGCTCGTAGAGCCGCTCCGCCAGAGAGAGGCCCGGCAGGCGCAGACCCCGGCTGCTTGCCTCCTCCAGGGCCAGGCGGAGGTCTTTGAGGAAGTGCTCGGCATAGAAGCCCGGCCCCAGGTCACCGCGCACCGCGCGCGGGTAGAGGTTGCTCAGGGTCCAGCTGGCCGCGGCGCCCGCCCCGATGGATTCCAGGACCGTCAGCGGCTCCAGTCCGACGCCGCGGGCGTAGACCAGGGCCTCCATCGCCCCCAGCATCGTGCCGGCGATGGCGATCTGGTTGCAGAGCTTGCAATGCTGGCCAGCACCGGCCGGGCCCTGGTAGACGAGGGTTCGCCCCATCCGCTCCAGCAGGGGCCGGGCCCGGGCAAAGGCCTCCGCCTCGCCGCCCACCATGATCGACAGGCTGGCATTGCGCGCGCCGATGTCGCCGCCGGAGACCGGCGCGTCCAGGGCGGCGATGCCCCGCGCCGCGGCCGCCGCGGCGATCTCGCGCGCCAGGCTGGGGCTGCTGGTGGTCATGTCGATCAGCAGGCTGCCCGGCTCAGCCGCGGCCACCACGCCCTCCGGGCCCAGGTAGACCTGGCGCACATCCTGCGGAAAGCCGACGATGCTGATGGTCGCCGCCGCCCCGCGCACGGCCTCCGCCGCCGAGTCGGCCAACCGCGCCCCAGCCGCCACCAGCGGCACGGCGCGCGCGGCGCTGCGGGTGTAGACCGTCAGGGGATGCCCCGCGGCCAGCAGGTGGCCGGCCATGCTGCCGCCCATGACGCCCAGGCCGATGAAGGCCAGGGGCGCGTGCGCCGGGAGAGGTGCGACCAAGGGGGAATGGGTCATGGGGGTTCGGGTCGGGAATTGTACATCAGCGGCCCGCGCGGCGTCGCTGGCGCAACCATGGCGCAGAGACGGCGCCAGGCCCCTCGCGGTCGACAGCGCCTTCCCTTATGCTGGTGGTATGAGCACGAGACGCGGGGTCCCTATCTCCGGACAGCGCGCCGCCGCGGCCCTCCTCTGTCTGCTCGCGGCGGCGGGCGCCGCCGCGAATACCGGGCCGCGGTGGTCTCCGGCGGCATCACCGACCGACGCCGCGGAGACCACGCTGGTCATCAGCGCCTTCCTGGCCGATGGTCAGATGCCGGGCGACGCCGACGAGGCCGTCCAAGTCTGGAACCTGGGCGCGGAGCCCGCCGAGCTGGCCGGTTGGTCGATGGCCGATACGACCGGCCGCGTGGTCTTCCCGCCCGGAGCGCGGCTCGCGGCACGGTCCTTCTGGTGGCTGGGCCGCGAGTCCACCGCCTTCGCGCAGAGCTTCGGCTTTGACCCCGACTGGTCCTGGGTCGCCGGAGCGTCGCCCGGCCCCCGTTTGGGTCTGTTGGCGGCCACCGGCGGAGGCCCGCGCCTGGCAGACAGTGGTGACGTCCTCTTCCTGCGCGAGCCGAGCGGACGCGTGACGGACACCGTCGTCTACGGCCGGACCGCCATGCCGATAGAAGGCTGGATGGGAGCCACCCTCAGCCCCTACAGCGGCAGCGGCCTGGCGACCAGCCATCAGGTCCACTATCGAAAGCTGGATGCGCGACACGGACTGCCCGTCCGGGACAGCGACCAGGCCGCTGACTGGGCCGCCGACCCCGCGGATGCTGTGCGGGGACGGAGGGTCCGCTATCCCGGTTGGGATCTGGAAGCGCGCCTGCGCCCGGTGCGCGTCGCGGGGCGAGTCCCCAGCTGGCTGGAGGTCGCCGTGGCGCCTGACGCCCTGGCCGCCTTCCTGGCCCGCCACCTGTCGAGCGCCGCCGTCAGCATCGACATGACGGTCTACACCTTCGATCAGCCCGATCTGGCAGAGGTCGTCGCCGCGCGTGCGCGCGCCGGCGTGCGGGTGCGTCTGGCTCTGGAGGGGGATCCGGCCGGCGGCATCAGCATGCAGGAGCGCTGGTGCCTGACGCAGATGGCCGCCGCCGGCGCGGAGCTGTCCTTCATGGACCGCGGTGGCGATGTCGCGGCGCGCTACCGCGGCCTGCATGCCAAGCTCGTCGTCATCGACCGCCAGCGCGCCCTGATCGGTTCGGAGAACCCCGGCCTGGGCTCGGCCCCCACCGACGGCCTGGCCGACGGCACCGCCGGGCGCCGCGGCGTCTGGTTGGCCACCGATGAACCGGGGGTCGTCGCCTGGGCCAGCGCGCTCCTGGACGCCGATCTGGCGGCGGGACGCCTCGACCTGCGGCCCTTCCAGGCCCGCGACCCCGCTCGGGGCGCCCCCTTGCCGGATTTCCGTCCTGAGCGCGGCGGCGGCGGCAGCGGCTACCAACCGCGCTTCATGAAGCCTCTGGATCTGACGTTGTCGGAACCAGCCACCTGGGAGCTGATGAGCGCGCCGGAGAGCGTGCTGGATCCGGACGCCGGCTTGCCGGGCCTGCTCAGCCGCGCCGGACCGGGGGATGAGCTTGCGGCCGAACAGCTCGACGAGCCGCTCTGGTGGGGCGCACCTGTGGGGGCGGTGCCGCCGGAGGCGGATCCGGCCGGCAACCCGCGCGTGATCGGCTACCTGTTGGCGGCGCGACGCGGCGCCCGGGTGCGGGTGCTGCTGGACGGCTTCTTCGACGACCCCTCGCGCCCTAACAGCAACCTGGACACGGTCCGCTTCCTCAACGAGCGCGCCCAGGCGCAGGGCCTGGACCTGCAGGCCCGGCTGGGCAATCCTGCCGGACTCGGTCTGCACAACAAGATGGTGCTGGTGACCGCTGGCTGCGGCGCGGCGGCAGGGCCCGCTGGGGCGCGCGGTGCGGCCTGCCGCAGACTGGCGCATCTGGGCAGCATCAACGGCACTGAGACGGCCAACAAGGCCAACCGCGAAGCGGGACTTACCGTGGATTCAACAGCCGTCCACAGCTACCTGGCCGAGGTCTTCGCCTGGGATTGGGCCCGCAGCGGTGCCAACGCTCGCTACTTGCCCACTCTGGGCCGGCCTTGAAGGCGGTTGCGAGCAGATCGCCGATGGCCCGGAATGCAAGGAGCGGGCCCCCAGGGGGCCCGCTCCAAATGCTTCGTTCGCCGATTGTAGCGCCGGCCGGTCCGGCTAGACGGCCAATCCTGGGGAACGCCGCTTCAGTCCCGGCTGCCGCCACCGACCGGCTGCGGCAGAGCGGGCGCGGGCCCGCTCTGCGCCGCCACGTCGCGGTCCATCGAACCCAGAAGCCGCGTCGCAGGCGCTCCCGCCGGTCGAACCAGCGGTCGGAAGACGCTCTGGGTACCCAACGTCAGATCCGCGCGGCCCTCGAGAAGCAACGGGATCGGCGGTGGCGGTGGCGCGGGCGGGGTCGGCAGACCAGGGGCCCCGCCGCCGCCGGTCGTGCTCATGTCGAAGACCTCCAGCTCGCGTAGGCCGACGCTGGCGCCGACGGCAGCATTGGCATACAGGAGCACATAGCGGGTACGCAAGGTCCATACGTTGACCGTCTCATCGCCACCCGCCCCGGCGCGCTGGGTGTGGAAGGGCGACCAGGCCCGCCCGTTCCAGCTGTATAGGGTGTACTGCGTGGCGTGCAGCCCGGCCGACCAATGCAGCAGGAGGCGATTGAGGGTGGTGTCGGCGCCCAGGTCCACATAGAACCAGGTGGGCGCTCCCCCGATGCTGCGCCATTCGGTGGCCAGGTCGCCGTCCGTGGCGTTGGCGGCCGGATAGGCCGGATCCGCAGACAGGGCCGTGGCGACCTTGCCGCGAGCGCTGTTGGTGGCGGCCGCGCCCGGTGCCGTGCCGAAGATCTCCCATTCCGTGATCTCGTAGTCCTGGCCCATCAGGTAGGGGTTCAGCAGGTTGAGCATGATGTACTGCGTCTCGAACTTGCGAGCCGCCGTCCAATCGTCGACGCCGCCATCGCCCACGTTCGTCCCGCCGCCGAAACACCAGCCGCGGCATTCGTCACGCCAGACGTAGAGCTCATAGGTGCGGGCATGGCGCTGCGTGTTCCAATGGATCTTCACCGATTGGATCTGCTGCGGCGAGCCCAGGTCGATGTAGATCCACTGCGGGTTGCGGGCCGGGTAGCGCGGGTCGCGGCCGGGATTGGAAGCCCACCAGGTGGCCATGTTGCCGTCGATGGCGTTCTCCGGCGGGAAGCCGGCCTGCGAGCTGGAAGCCTTGATCGCTCGGCCCAGAGCCAGATTGCCGGGCGTTCCGGGGACGGGGGTCCCCCCCGGGATGGCGGTGGCGCCGGGCAAGGGGGTGGCGGTGGGCTGCTGCTGTCCGCTGCCCGGGCAGGGATTGGGCGCGGCGCGCATGCTGACGACGTTCAGGAAGCTGCCGCCGCCGGCGCAGGCCGTTTCGGCCCCGTTCAGGTCCACCCACTGGCCCAGGTAGGGGCTGAAGAAGGCGGCGCCACCAGGGCCTTTGAGTTGGCGCAGGACAGCGCCGTTGCAGTCCGTCAGGACCGCGTCCGGAAAACAGATGCCTTGACCGTTCGTAATGATGCCGCTGGCATTGACGCCTTGCTGCGCCGGCCGGGCTTCGGGAGCGGCCAGGGACGCGCTGGGCGATTGGAGCGACAGGCCGATGAGGGCCGCGGCCGCCACACCGCCCGACCAACGTAGGGCACGCCAAAAGATGGGGGTCATGTCTTCTCTCTCCTCATTGCTGCGCGTCTTGGGATTAACGCGTGGCTATTGCACTGGGCCTCCAGGGATCGGCCACACAAGCCGACCCGGATGAAGTACCCGAACTGCCCGACGGAAATGGATGGGGAACGGCGGCACGGGCAGGGTGCCAAACGAGGCAGAGGCAGCATCCATAACGCACAGTCCGGCTCGGCGTTACGGGTGGCGGCAGGAACCCGTCCGAAATCCGGCTTCGGGCAACCGCCCATGAGATCGGCCGTGGAAGGGTGGACCGGCGGGGCCGCCCCTCAGGCCATGATCAGGCGCCGCCGCCGAAGGCCGGCCACATGAGCCCGAACAGGGTCCACAGGTCCAGGGACAGGAGCAGCAGGCAGAGCATCCAGGGCCCGCGCAAGGGCCAAAGCCGCTCCGCCAACGCCAGGCCAGGAAGGGCAAAGAATGGGTAGGCCGGCAGCAGGTAGCGGCCTTGCGGGAGGCGGTCGACGGCGCCCAGCATCGGTCCTGCCGTGGCCACCAGCACCGCCGCCAATGCGCCGAAGCCGCAGATCCGCAGCCACAGCCCTTCCTGCGGCCCCAGCGCCAAGGCCTGCGGCCGGAGCATCGCCAGGAGCGCGGCCGCGGCCATGAAGAGTCCCAATCCGATGCCCAGCGCGCCCGCCCAGGATCCGGGCCACACCTTGAGCCAGCCGAATCCGCCCCAGGCGCTGCGCAGCAGAAAGGCCAGGCCGCGCGCCGCGGAGCCCAGGCCGGCCAGCGGATCTCGCCAGACCGCTACCGCGCCGCGAAACAGGCGCGGCGCGTCCAGGTAGCGGCTCAGGCCGCGCGCCAGGGCCGCTCCCCAGCGCTCGGGAGCCTCCGCTCCGCCGTTGATCGCCAGCTCCTGGTCGCCGATGCGCAGGATGACATCGTCGATATCGAAGGATCCGCGCCCCGCGGCCGTGCCCGTGCCGGGAACAAGGGCCACACGCAGCCGCTCGACGCTCCCCGGCAGGCTGAAGCGTAGCCTGACCATCGACCAGTCGGCGCCGGCCGTCACGGTCTCCCCCCACCAGGCGCCCTGGCCGTCGGTGACGACCACCTGCGCCGCAGCGGGCGCATGGCCGGCTGCCACGCGCAGCCAGGCCCCGATCTCCACCTCCCGCGAGGCGGCTCGGCCTGACGGCAGGTCCACCCAGCGCAGCAGGTATTGCCAGGCCCCAGGATCCCCGTCCGTCACCCGGAAGCCGTGGCCTCCCGACCGGGCGGCGGCGGCCAGGCGTACCGCGCCCCAATCGCGTCCCTCGCCTAACCAGCCGGCGGCCACCGTGGACCGCCCCATCCCCACGCCGGTGGCCAGGACGCCGGCCAACAGGAGGGGCAGGACGCGTCCGGCGCGCCTGAGCGACCATCCCCACCCATCCGACCGGTCGCTACGGCCGGCAGCCGTCCGCCATGGGAGGGCCTCGCAGGCCAGGGCCAGCGGGACCAGGAAGAGCCCGCTGCGTTTGGACAGGGCCGCCAGGCCGACCAACGCCAGCCGGAGAGCGCTCCACCGCGCGCCACGCCGCTGCGGTCGACCTGGCGGCGGAAGGCAACCCAGCCACAAGGCCACCCACAGGGCCGGCACGAGATCCGGGCCGGCCGTCGCCGAAGCCACCGCCCCGAGGGGCAGAAAGACGGCCACCGCAACCAGTCCCATCGCCGACCGCTCACCGCCGAGCCGTAAACCCGCCCCATGCAGCGCCAGCACCCACAGGAGCGCCGTCACGAGCGCCGCCCAACGCAGGCGTGGCAGCAAGCCTTCCGGAGTCGCGGACTCACCGACGGCGGCGGCCAGGGCCAGCGGCAGGTAGCCCAGCGGGCTTTCGTCACCCACCTGACTGGGCGCGTCGGCCAGGCGCGGCACCTGCGCGAAGCCGGTCAACACCCCCGCGGGCACCGCGACATCGAGCCAGCTGAAGAAGCGCGCTGCCCGCATGTCCGCCATGATGCGCGCCTGCAGACCCGGATCGGGCGCCCGGGGCCAACCGCCTCGAGCGACCAGAACGGCCATCTCGGCATGCCCCGGCTCGTCGGCACCCTGCCAGTGGGGCAACACCTGGACCAGCAGCAGCCCGCGGCACAGCAGATAGACCAGTGCCCCCAGCAGCAGCAGGCGACCGGGGCCTACGGGTCGCTTGACGCCTTCCATGGCCCATACTATATTCATCCACTCGCTTCTTGCACGACCATCCCTATACCTAGGGCAGGATGACGATCTGATCATGCAGGCCCGAATCGATGCCCCTGAATACTGGATAGAAACCTACCAGCCCAACGACGCCGATCTGGAGATGCTCTACGAGCACATGATCGAGTCGGGGCGGCCGGAAACACTCGAATCTCTCGCCGCCCGCGTGATCGAGCACCGGGTGCAGCGCGAGGTCGCGAACCGACGCGCGCGCGCCAGTGCCCGGGGCAAGGTGTACCAGCCCGCCGACCGCTACGAAGCGGGACAGATGCTGTTGTTCACGGCGTCGGACGGCGTGGAGGGCACGGTGCTCGGTGTGCGGCCCGGCAACAACCCCTCCTACGGCCGCTATGAGGTCATCCGCGTGCGCATCGGCGACGTCGAGCGTGAGTTCGCCGCCGGCATCACCTGGGAGCACCCGTTGAGCCTCACCGAGACGGACCTGGATCCCAAGGCACTGAGCCAGCGCTATGCCCCCATCGTCACCCCCCCCCTGGGCACGCGACTGACCGAGGAGCGGGATTGGGTGACCTATGGTGATCGCTGGATTCTGCGCGCCCTGCTGCCGGAGTTGAACCAGGGCCACCGCAACCTCGCCGAGGCCGTCATCATGTTGGCCGGCGAACCCCTGCCCGCCTCCCTGATCCTGAACGATCTGGATCTGGACCCCAACGTGCCCACCGAAACCCGCGCCGTAGCCCTCGAAATGGCTTTGGCCCGCGATGAGCGATTCCGCAATGTCGGCGCGCTCGAAGCGCCCCTCTGGACCCTCCGACAGCAGCTCTGAGCCACCATGCACCTACGAACCGACATCCAGACCCCCTTCCATATCGACCTGGATTGGTGGAGCAGCCATGGGCGGAGCCTCGACCGCTACCTGCGCGAGATCCTTGGCGGCCAGGCGGCTGAGGACGGCAATCCGGCGGCCCTGGTCGATTACATCGATCCCCAGACAGCCGAAGTCTTCCAGCTCACCGCCATGTGGACCCAAGTGCTCACGCAGCGCGCCCACCGGGCGGACTTCATCACCAGCACCATGCCCATGACCAACGCGGTGCTGCGCGCCCTGATCGAGAACCGTAACCGACCCATGTCCGCCGTGCAGATCCACCGGCGGATCAACCGCGGCTCGCCGCAGGCGCTGCTCCGGGTGCTACAGAGCGCGCATCAGCAGTACGGCATCGCCCCGGCGCGCGGCGACAAGGGCTGACAGCGGTCTATTCCGCCAAGGCGGCCAGCAGGTCGATATGGTCATCGGTCCAGAGCAGGCGTTCGGCGGTCAGGGGCCGTCCGCCTTCCGACCGCGCCCAGGATCCTGCCTTGACCGGGTCGGGCGACAGCACAACCGTCAAGAGACGTGCTGCGCCCTCGTTCTTCTGCGCCTTGTCGGGATCCCAATCCACCCTTGCGCCGTGAAGGTCCAGGGCCTGCGCTGAGCCGGCGATCACCGGCTCCAGATCGAAGAACTGGTTGGAGATATGGAAGGCCAGTATCCCGTTCGGCGCCAACCGCCCCACATAGGTGGCCAGGGCCTCGCTGGTCAGGAGATGGGTGGGGATGGCATCGCTGCTGAACGCGTCGATGATCAAGAGATCGAACAGGTCCTGGTCGCGGTCCCGCTGCAGGCCGAGCCGACCGTCGGCGATGCGAACATCGACCTCGCCGCGAGTCTGGCGCAAGAACGTGAACTGCTCGTCGGCGATCCGGACCACCAGCGGGTCGATATCATAGTAGACCAGGCGCTGACCGGGCTCCAGGTAATGCGCCAGGGCCCCCGTGCCCAACCCCACGATCCCCGCACGGCCATTGGCCGGCATCTGACGCATCAGCTGCGCCAAGGTGCCATCTTCGTGGTAGTACACGCCCGGCTTGCCGCGTAAGGGGCCGCTGATCCGCTCGGAGCCGTGCACGGTGGTACCGTGCAGGAGCACCCGCTCGCCGCGCGACTCCAGCACGCGAATCACACCGAAGAAGCTGCGGTCCTGAAACTGGATCCGCGACGCCAGATGGCGCCCGTCGATGACGTAGAGAACCACCATGCTCATGCAGGCCGCGTAGGCCCAGGCGCGCCGCGACGCCAGCCAGGCGGCGGCCCCCAGCGCCAGGACCAGCAACGGCATGAGCAGCACCAGCTGGCGGAGAACCAAGGCTTCCAGGCCGGCGATCCCACCGGCCGCCCAGAGCAGCCCGCCGCCGGCGAGCGCGAGGACCATGACCAGGGCGACTGTTGCCGGTCGGCCGAGCGGCCGCCGCGCCGCGGGTCCGGAGAGCGTGATCAACCACAGCAGGGCGACCAGCGTGAGCGGGTACTCAGCAACACTGGTCAGCAGCTGTGGTGCCAGCAGGCTGTTGAGCATGCCACCGACGGCACCGCCCAGGGTCACCCACAGGAAGAAGCCGGTCAGATGTTCCGGCGCGGGCGCGGAGCGGGCCAGATCGGAATGGCAGAGCCAGGCGCCGCAGAACAGCGTGCCTACGGAAATGCCCATGAAGAGCGCCAGGGGATGCTTCAACATGGCCACCATGGCCACCAGCCCCAGGCTGGCCCCGACGACGGTCGCCAAGGCCAGGAGCCGACGCGGCGCCGGGCGCTGCTGCCCGAAGGCCAGCATGAAGGTGAGCAGGTAGACCAGTAGCGTGAGCGTCCACAGCAGGGGTATGGCCGCCACATCCGTGGTGATCTGCATGGTGGTGCTGAGCAGGAGGCTGGAGGCCAGACCTGCTCGCAAGGCCCAGCCGGCCTTCTGGCGCCAACCGGGGCCAGGGGGGAGCGACGCCTTGACGGCGACGACGGCAGCGCTCGTCCGAGCCAGGCGCAGGTCCCGCCACAGCAGGGCCAGGGTGACCAGGGCAAAGAGCAGGTAGGCCCCGGCCCACCAACGGCTCTGCCAACTCAGGCCACCCAAGGGTTCGATGATCAACGGATAGGCGATCAGCGCCGCCGCCGATCCGCCATTGGAAGCGGCGTAGAGCCAGTAGGGGTTGTCACCGGGGCTCCGACGCAGGTACCAGCGCTGCACCAGGGAGGCATTGGTGGACAGGGCCAGGAAGGGCAGTCCCACGGCCCAGGCCAAGGCCAGGAAGGACTGGCGCACGGGCGCGGCCACGGCCAGGGCGGGATCCATCTCCGGCAGGGCCGGCGGAAGCAGGAGCAGGGGAGCCAAGACCACCAGTCCCTGGCAGAGCAGTTGCTGCCAGGCCGGCCGATCCACGAGCCAGTGGCTGTAGGCATAGCCCCCCAGGAGCAGGACCTGGAAGAAGACCATGGCCATGTTCCAGACGGCCGGCGCCCCGCCGAACACCGGGAGCAGCGCCCGGCCGATCATGGGCTGCACCACGAAAAGCAGGAAGGCGCTCAGCAGAATCGACGTGGCGTAGGGGCCGACGATCACGATACGCCGGTTCATGTCCGCTCCTTCGCCGATGCCAGGCAGGGGATCACCATGGTTCAACTCCTCAGCTTGGATGGGGTCGTGGGCCGTACGGTCATGGGCCGCTCCGGCGCAGATCGGCGGGATCGCCGACAAATCGCCGCGCTGCCGCGTCGCTTCCCGGGCCTTCCACAAGCCAGCGCTCGCCGCCGATGGCGTCGTAGAGCCCGACCTCGATCTGATAGCGCCCCGGGGGAGCATCGGGGTCGATCGCCAGCAGATGCCGGTCGAAGAGCGGTCCGGGTGCCACCGGCCAGCGATCCGCCAGCGGCGGGCCATCGCCGGTGGCCCAGACCACGCTGCCGTCCGGCCGCGGAGGCCCCAGCAGGTGGACGAAGACCGTCGGGGAGGGCGTCAGCGATGCAGGCGCAGGCAGATCCCAGCGCAGGTCCACGGCCACCGTGGAGCCTGGTCCGAGCGGAGGGCCGGTCAGGCTGATCCCGCTGAGTCGGACCTCGCCGGAGGGATGAAAGAAGCGGATGCTGGTGCCGCGCCAGCCCACCGGCCAGGGAGCTGGCCCAGGCAGGCGTGATCGAAGCTCGACCGGGCGGCCGATGGGGGCGACCCGCCCTTCCGCGAAGAAGGCATAGCGGCCGCTTGGCAGGCGCTCGGTGATGGACAGCGATACGCGCTGCCGGTCCGCCTTCGACGTCGTCGATGCCCCGGCTGCAGCCACCCATCGCGCCACGGGCGCCGCCGCCGCGCCGTCCAAGGCATCCAATCGCAGCTCGCGCGCCGAGGCCGGATGAGAGAACAGGGTCAAGGACAGCTCGTCGCCCGGACGGACATCGACGGCCGGCTGACAGGCCAGCACCTGCGCCACCCCGTTCGGCTGTTCCCGACAGCCCGGCCAATGGGGATCGACGCGTTCCACCGCCGGCGGGGCGACGCCCGACGCGGCGAAGAGGCTCAGGCGGTGGGGGCCGAAGGTCTCCGAAAGTACCAGCCGCCGGTCCGTCGTCAGCCAGGCCCCCACCTTGCCCTCCGGGTCCTGCCAATGCCGCTCGATCTCGACCAGCCAGACCCGAGGGTGGTCGCGAACGATCGCCGCCAGACCCGCTTCCCAGCCGGCGGGAAGGGGCCCGGCCGATTTGCCGGGGAAGGGTCGGATGGGCGGCAGGGCGCCGGGCTGCATCGCGCCCTCCCCCGGCGACCAGCGCCCGTAGGCCGCTTCCAGGAGCGGGTAGCGGTCGCCGCTGACCAAGAGCAAGGCATCGTCGGGCCGGGCCTGGCTCCACAGGACCAGAACGAGGCTCTGCAGGTCGTCCCGCAAACGGCGCGGCGCGTAATGATCGGGCAGGCCCCCGAGGAGGGGCAGGAGAAGGCCGGCGGCCAGGAGCGGCGCGACGGGCCGTGGTGCCAGCCGACCGCCGGCGGCCAGCATGGCCACCAAAGCGTATACCGGGGCCGCAAAGGGAAGGTAGTATCGCGCCTCCAGGCCGGGGCTGTAGAAGAGCGACCGCGGCTGCGTGGCCGCCCAGATGGCCGCGGGCGGCAACAGGGCCAGGAAGACCAGGACTGCCGGCTGGCGAAGGGCTGCTTTGCGCCGGTTCCGCCAGGCCAGGGCAGCGGCGATCAGGGCGGCTGTCCAGAAGAGAAGGGTGGGCCAGGCCGCCTCGGCCAAGGCCGTCGATCGCCCGGTGGCCATCAGCGTTGCGCCCAGACGCAGCACTTCCCAGGGCGTGGTCGGTTGGGGGAGAGAGGTCCAACTCTGCATGTGGCCGGCGGCGTAACGCCACCAGGGCAGGAAGGCCAGACCCGCCAGCAGTTGCGCGACAGCCCAGGCCACGAGGCGCCTCGCGGGCAGGCCTCCCCGCAGCCAGGCCAGGCCCACGGCCAGGTTCAGGGCCACCAGGGCCGCCGCGCCCAGGTACAGGCTATGGAGGATGGCGACGGTCGCCAGCAGGACCCACGGGAGCCAGCGGTCGGGCCTTGGCGGGGCCGATCCGGCCGCGAGACCTCGCGCGGCAGCGGCATCCTCCAGCCAGCGCTGAGTGGCATAGGCGACCAGGGTCACCCAGAGCCCCGCCAGGGCGTACATCCGCAGCTCGCCAGACCACCACACGGCAAATGGCGAGACCGCCAGCAGCAGCGCTGCGAGCCCTCCCGCCCGCCGGCCACCGGCGCGGCGGCCCAAGGCATAGGCCAGGGCCACGGTGATCACGCCCCAGAGGGCCGGGAGCATCCGCAAGGCGAACTCCGTCTCGCCGACGCCGCGTCGCCATAGCCAGAGGGCCCAGAAGAAAAGCGGCGGATGGACGTCGCCAGCGGTCCAGGCCGTCAGGGCGGCGAGGGGCTGTCGCACGGCCCAGAGCGCAAGGGCCTCGTCCCACCACAGGTTCTTGTCGCCCAGGCGCCAGAGCCTGAGGCCGAAAGCGAGGGCCAGGATGCCGACCATCGCCAGCCGGTCAGCGGGCCATTCCAGCCGTCGACGGGCCGCGGGTTCAGTCGAAGACAGCATCCGCCAGGCTATCCTCCGCCGGGATCGCCGCGGGCGGCGGCGCGGGGCGGCGAGGGCGGCGGACGCGGCGCCAGACCAGGGCCAGGGCGATGAGTGCAGCCAGGGCCAGACCGGCCAGCTGGAGCGGGCGGAGCAGGGGGCTGACCGGTTGTGGAGCCGTGATGCGCAGTTCTTCCAAGGCCAGCTCGCCGCCATCCACACGCAACAACACGCGGTGCTCGCCGTCGGGCAGGCCATTCCGCGTCAGCCGATAGCGACCGCCGGTGGCCTCCGGCTCCACGGTGTGGTCCTCGCCATCCACCACCAGGTAGATCATGGGCGGCCCCGGATCGCCGCTAGCGGGACCGGCCTCACCTTCGCGCTCACCTGGAGGAGCGTCGGAGGCCTCGGGACGGGCGCTGGCGCCGGGCGCGGCACCGGCCGCGTCCGTCGGCTGGCCGGCGAGCGCGGTCGCCGGCGGCGCCTCCAACGTGCGCGGCGCGGTCATCGCCGCCAGCGCCGGTTGCAGCCAGAGTTCGAAGCCGGTGCCACGGAAGCTCAGGTCCAGCTCGGCGCCCGGCAGGCCCACGCGGCTTTGCAGCCGCCCGTCCAAGAACTGGTCCCGCCAAGGGCCGCTGTACAGGAGGGCCTGGTCGTCCGGGCGATGACGACCGCCATTGAGGAGTCGCGGCTCGGTCGCCAGGTCCTGGAGGGCCCGGTAGCTGGGCAGCAGGGTCCAGTCGGGCTCCACCAGCCGGAAGTAGCCCTCAGGCCGCTGATGCCATTCCATGTCCGGACGGCGGAAGAACCACAAGAAACCCACTCCAGCCCAGGGCCAATCGCGGGCCATGCGGCGGTAGGCGGCGGTGGTGTAGGCGGCGCGGGTCTCCTCGTCCACCCGACCGTAGGGCGCCTCCATGTCGGCCGGCGGGCTGTCCCAGCCGAACTCGGTGATCCATACGGGCTTGGCGGCGTCGCCGGCGCGCACCATGATGTCGCGGGCCATCATGGGGCGCGCGAAGTTGGTGCGGTCTTCGCTCACCCGCTGATCCGAAGGTCCGGTCCACAAACCGAAGCCCTGAACGGCCAGGATGTCGAAGTCGTCCTGCCAGCCGGCCGCGTAAAGTCCCTCCAGGTAGCGCAGATCATGCATGTTGCGGCCGCCGGGCTCGGTGGTGGGCGCCAGGGCTGCGCTGACCAGGAAGACCTCGCCGCAGGCCCCCCGAGCAGCGGCGGCGGCGACCTTGAGCAAGGCGGCATAGCCGGCGGGATCCACGGTCGCCGGCTGCTCGTCGCTACCGCCCCATTCGGGGTAGATGTTGGGTTCGTTCCAGATCTGGTAGTAGCGCACCCTGCCGCAGTAGCGCTTGACCACCGCGGCCACGTAGTTGGCGTAGTCGGCCGCGTCATCGGGCGGGCCCTTCTGCGCCCCGGCCGCGGCAGGATCACCATAAGCCCAATCGGGCGGGTCGTCCAGGCGCACCAGCAGCTGGACGGAATGGTTCTGCGCTTCCTGGACGATGCGGTCGTACTTGTCCCAGGCGGAGCGCGGCGGCTCATTGCGCCGGTCCTGGAAATCCCCGCGGGCGTGGATCTCGATATCCTCCCAGGGGAACTGCTGCCGCGCCCAGGCGATGCCGGCATCATGCATCAGGGCAAAGCTGCGGCGGACATGGTCCGGATCGGCCTCCAGTTGCAGGAATACATTGACGCCGTAGGGTGGGGTGCCCTTGTGCAGGATGGGCTCCTCGGGTGCCAACTCCAGGCGCGGGCCGCTCATGGTCAGGCCGGCCAGGGCCACGGTGCCCTTGACCCCCTCCCACCAGCTCTCCTCGCCGGTGGCCGCCGCCAGCCAGCGCCGGCCGGCCGCGCCGCGGCTGACGGCGAGCAGGGTGATGAGGCCCACCGCGAGAAGCGTCAGCCACGGAATGAGCCGGCGGCGCAGGGCGGCCGCGCGGGACGAGGATCGCGGTGGGGGCGGGGGCGATTCGGGCATGGTGGCGTCCTCGGGAAGGGATCCTGTCGGGAAGATCTCAGGGCCGCCAGAAATGCAGCGCCAGCGGGAAGAGGCTGGTCCCGGCCAACAGCAGGGCGATCAGGCGGGTGTCCTGGCGGCGGTGGCCGATGAGGATGCCCACCGCGATCAGGAGAATGCCCAGTTCGGGCAGGAAAGGCAGGGGGCCGACAGCTTCGAGGGGCCACCAGGCCAGTAGCCGCGCGGGCAGCTCGACGGAACGCCACAGCAGGGCGGTGATCGCCAGGCAGAGACCCATCGCCAGAAAGGCCAACCGGCCGGAGCGGCTGCGCGGGCCGGCCGAAAAGGCCATGAGCAGGGCCAGAACGGCCATATAGAGGTTCCAGCCGCAGAGGATGAGCTGCAAAGGACCGGCTCCGAGTTGCTGGGCGGCGGGCCTTGAACGGCACCGGCCGAATCGTTCCGCCGGGCAGGTGCGGCGGGCGGCCAACGATAGCCGGGGCGGGGGCGGAGTCAAGCGGGGCGGACGGCTGTCACGACACGGGTTCAGTAGTTCGGCGTCGGCGGCCGGTACTGGTCCATGTCGATGCTGCGGAACCAGGCGATGGTGCGCTCCAGGCCCTGGCGCAGGGGGATGCGCGGCTCCCAGCCCAGGTGGCTGCGGGCGCGGGTGATGTCCGGGCGGCGCTGCAGGGGGTCGTCGGCCGGCAGGGGGCGGGACTGGATGATCTGGGAGCTTGAGCCGCTGATCTCCACCACCAGCTCAGCCAGCTCGCGCACCGTGAACTCACCCGGGTTGCCCAGGTTGATCGGCCCGCTGTCCGTACCAGCCATGGCCGCCATGAAGCCGTCCAGCAGGTCATCGACATAGCAGAAGGACCGCGTCTGAGAGCCGTCGCCGTAAAGGGTGATGTCCTCGCCGCGCAGGGCCTGACGGATGAAATTGGAGACCACCCGACCGTCGTAGGGATGCATGCGCGGCCCGTAGGTGTTGAAGATGCGCACCACGCGGATATCCACCCCGTTGCTGCGGTGGTAGTCGAACATCAGGGTCTCAGCAGCGCGCTTGCCCTCGTCGTAGCAGGCCCGCGGGCCGATGGGGTTGACCGAGCCGCGGTAGCTCTCCGGCTGCGGATGCACCTCCGGATCGCCGTAGACCTCGCTGGTGGAGGCATGGAAGACCTTGGCCTTCACGCGCTTGGCCAGACCCAGCACGTTGATGGCCCCCATCACCGAGGTCTTCATCGTCTTGATGGGGTTGTACTGGTAATGGCCCGGAGCCGCCGGGCAGGCCAGGTTGAAGATCTCGTCCACCTCCAGGTACAGCGGATGGATGACATCGTGGCGGATCAACTCGAAGTTGGGCTTGCCCAGCAGATGGGCGATGTTGGATTTCTGGCTGGTGAAGAAGTTGTCCAGGCAGAGGACATCATGCCCCGCCGCCACCAACCGGTCGCAGAGGTGCGAGCCCAGGAAGCCGGCGCCGCCGGTCACCAGGATGCGCTTGATCATCGAAAGGGTCCTGTCGTCGGTGGAGGGGCGGCCGGCGGCCGGTGGCCCCGACCTCGGCCCGGGCGCAAGCGAGCCCACGGAGATGCCGTCAGAGTCTAGGCAGCGGCCGCCGGCCCGTCAATCCGCCGCCCTCAGGGATTGACCCCGCCCGGTGACACTGCTATACCAGCCCGGCCCCGCCGCCGGATCCGCGGCCCACAGCCCCGGCCCAACGAGGATCATCCCTTTGCCCGAGATCGTCGCCTTCGAACACGTCACCAAACGCTTCGCCCTGAGCCATGAACGGCCCTCGTCCTTTCGCGAGGCCTTTGTGGGCCTGTGGCGGCGCCGAGGCGCGGGAGGGCAGGCGGCGGCTGTCGTCGCTCCGGAAGCTGCCGCTTCGACCGTTTCCACCGCCACCGCCGACAAGGCCGAAGACGCTGACAGCCTCCTGGCCTTGGACGATGTGTCGTTCGCCCTGGAGCGCGGCGGGTCGCTTGGCTTCGTAGGACCCAACGGCACCGGCAAGAGCACGGCGCTCAAGCTGATGGCCCGCATCCTGGAGCCCACGGCCGGGCAGGTGTGGGTGGGCGGGCGCGTGGCCGCCCTGCTGGAGCTGGGCGCCGGCTTTCATCCCGACCTGACCGGACGGGAGAACATTCTGCTCAACGGCTCGATGATGGGTTACTCCGCCCGCGAGATGCAGCCGCGACTGGGGCGGATCATCGACTTCTCCGAGCTGGGGCGCTTCGTGGAGATGCCGGTCAAGCATTATTCCTCCGGTATGTACATGCGTCTGGGCTTTGCCACCGCCGTCCACCTGGACGCCGAGCTGCTGTTGATCGACGAGGTGCTGGCCGTGGGCGATCAAGCCTTCCAGCATAAATGCCTCGACAGAATCGCCGCCCTGCGCAAGGCGGGGGTCTCCATCATCCTGGTCAGCCATGACAACGAGGCCATCAAGAGCCTCTGCGATCAGGCCCTGTGGCTGGAACGGGGCAAGCTGCAGGCCGTCGGAACCACGGACAAAGTGATCGGCGCCTATTACGCCAGCATGATCGCTCGCGAGGAGTCACGCCTGGCCGCCGATCGGGCCGCGGCGGGCGAATCCCTGGATGATGTGATCCAGACCCAGCCAGACCGCTGGGGCTCCGGCGAGGTCGAGATCACCGCTGTGGAAACCCTCGGTCCCGACGGCCGGCAGCACGAGATCCTGCCGGCCGACGAGCCCGCCACGGTGCGTATCCGTTACCAGGCCCGGGAGCGCATCGTCGGGCCGGTCTTCGGCCTGGGCATCCATCGCCAGGACGGGGTGCATATCACCGGGCCCAACACCCGCGACGCGGGTCTGCGGATCGAAGCGATCGAAGGCCGCGGCCACATCGACTTCCACATGCCGCGGCTGCCGTTGCTGCCCGGCCATTACGAGATCTCCGCCAGCATCTACGACAGCGGCTGCACCCATCCCTTCGACTACCACCACCGCCGCTACCAGCTCCGGGTCCACGCCGGCTCGCTGCACGAGCCCCTGGGGCTGGTGCATATCGACGCCGTGTGGGAGCTAGGCGAAGGATGAGTGGGACGGCGGATCTGGAACGAAGTCAGGCTCGAGATCGGGAGCTGGATTCGGGTCAGGATCAAGATCCCGCGGTTGCCCTCGGGACGGCGGTCGGCATCGGTCTGGTCCTGCCGGCCCTATGGGCGCTGTGGGCCGATCGGCTCCTCCCTGCAGGCTGGTGGCGCGGACCCGCCGGCCTTGGGGTTTCCCTGGCCGCGGGACTGCTGCTCTGGGGACTTGCCGGCTACCGCCGGCCCTCGAATCGCTCGAACCCGCCGGCGCGCCGCGGCTGGCGGGTTCAAGTCGCCCACGTGCCGTTGATCGCCCTGCTGGCCCTGGCCTTCTGGACGCGCTTCTCGGAGATCCGGGGCCTGACCATCCCCTTTTTCGGCGACAGCGTGCACCACAGCATGATCGTGCGCCTCTTCCAGCTGCGCAGCGGACTGCCGGACAGTTGGGAGCCCTTCGCCCCGCTGGCCAGCTTCAGCTACCACTTCGGCTTCCACGCCTTGACCGCCGCCCTGGCCGCGGCCGCTCGCCTGGAAGCGCCGCGGGCTGTGCTAGTGACCGGCCAGCTCCTGATGGTGTTGCAATGCCTGACCCTCTACGCCCTGGCGGCAGGGCTAACGCGGCGGCCTTGGGCAGGGGTCGGCGCGGCCTTGGCCGCCGCCGGACTGTCGCCCATGCCGGCTTACTACCTGAACTGGGGCCGCTATACGCAGCTGGCCGGGCAGGTGCTGCTTCCGGTGGCGGCGCTGGTGATGGTGCGGGCGGTGGCGCGGACCGGGATGCCGACGGCGGCGCGCGGGCGGCTGTTGAACACGGCGGCGATGCTGCTGGCCGCGGGTCTGTTCTTGACGCATTACCTGGTGGCCGGATTCATGGGCCTGTTGATCTTGGCTTGGGTGCTGGTGGCGCGGGGAGCGCTGCTAGGGCGAATGCGGCGGCTGGGTCTCGTCGGCATCGGCGCCTTGTTGCTGCTGGCTCCTTGGCTGCCGCGGCTGGCAGGCGGGCTGATCTTGAAATCGGCCACCGCCCTGTCCACCACCCGCGTGGCGAACCCCGATGTCTACGGAGTGTTGGCCGACGCCTGGGCCATGTGGCGCACCGATGCCCTGGCCCGCAACGTGGGCTGGCCATTGCTCATCGCCGCCGGGCTGGGGCTGGTCCTCGCGCTCGTGCCCAGGCGCCGTGGTCGGGATGACGGGCAGGGATCCCAAGCGCCGACCGCTCTCGCCCAGAGGACTGGCCCTGCTGGGCCTCCTCTGGCTGGTCCTCCTCCTCCTGGCCACCTACCCGCGGCTCCTGGGCTTGCCGGTCACCGGCGTCCTGAAGGACTTCACGGTGGCCATCGCCGCCTACCTGCCCTTGGGCCTGGTGGTCGGGGGCGGCATGGCCGCCCTGGCCGAACGAATCACGCCGATGCACCGCCACACGGAGCGAGGCCTGGCCCTGGCCGCCGTCGCCTTGGCGGCCACCCTGGCCTGGCAGGGCCGCGCCGTGCGCGACGACAGCTTCCGGTTGGTGCTGCCCGACGACCTGACAGCCATGAGCTGGATCCGCGAGCACACCCCGCCCGACGCCCGCTTCCTGGTGAGCAGCTTCTCGGCCTTCGGACAGACCGTGCAGGCGGGCGATGACGCCGGTTGGTGGCTACCCCTCCTGACCGCGCCGCGCGGCAGCACCCTGCCGCCCATCACCATCGGGCTGGAAGTCAGTGCCGAGCCGGGCTACCGCGAGGCCGTCAACCAACTGGCGGAGCTCTGGCGCGCAGACCTGGACGCTCCAGCGACCCGCCAGGCGCTCAGCGACGCCGGCGTCACCCACGCCTTCGTAGGCGTGACGGGCAAAGTCCTCAGCCGCACCCGGCTGGCTGCCAGCCCCTGCTGGGAAACGCTCTTCGTGGCTGACGCCAACGCTAGGGACGGAAAGCCAGGGGCGGAGGTGTACGTGTTCAAGGGGGCGGACTGCGGCGGGGCCGGCGGCCTCTCCGTTTCCCATCCCCCACCCCCGCCCCCCTCCCCCAAGACTGCTGGGAGAGGGGGAGATGGGCGAGCAGCGGACGCAGACGATGGATGACGGCTTCACGCAGAGCGGACAGCCGAGGGCAGGGAAAGAGACCTCCCAGGCTACCACCTCAACCCGATCATCAGCTCCCCGCTTCGTCGCCCCCCCGCGACGCCTTCGCCCGACGCCACGGCCAGCGGAAGCCCAGCAGGACCAGCAAGCGCCTGAGGAGCCAGAAGATCAGGGCCAGCGGTAAACCGACGATCAAGAGCCAGATGGCCAGGCTGCCCAGGGCCTGGAGCAAGCCCTGCAACGTGCGGAAGGCGTCGCCCGCCTGCTCGCCCGGATCCCAGCCTGGGCCCGGCGTGGCCGTGGGCTGCGGTGTGGGGCTGATCTGCGGGGCTGGCTCGCTCAGGTTCACGCGGATGGTGGAGAAGCTGCTGCGCTGGCCCAGGTCTTTGAGGCGCCCCTTGCGGATACCGATCTCGCCCTCGATCGCCGTCAACTGCGCGTTGACCTGCAGGGCTTCCTCCACCGTCTTGGCCTGATCCAGGAAGCTGCGGATGCGCGCCTGGGTGGCCTCGAGGTTGGCGATCTCGCTCTCCAGATCCACGTATTGCTGACTGACGTCGACGCCCGAGGCCGCCTCCGAATCCACCGAGATCGCCAGCTTGCGGATGCGGTCCATCGTCGCCTCGAACTGGTCGACGTTCACCGCCATTACCAGGCTCGCCGTGCGGTGGTAGACGTTGGAGAAGTCGGTCTGCTTCTCGGTGATATAGCCCCCGCCCTGCGCAGACACCGTCTCGAGGCGGCCCAGACCCGTTTCCAGCCTGTCCACCACGACGCTCATGGTGGCTTCCTTGATGATGCGCAGACCGTTGCTGTCGCCGGCGCCGGAGGCCGGCCGGGGCGCCGAGGCGTCTGAATCGGCCGGGGCCACAGCGCCTGGTGCGATCTGGGCCATCTCCATCGACGCCGAGCCGGCCGCGTCGTCGTAGGCCGCCATCGGGGCGGCCGATTCGCGAGCGGAAGCACAGGCGGACAGACCCAGGATGAAGACGAGGGTCAGGGTCCTGATCGGACCCCGAAGGGGCAAAGATCGAATACCGGCAACACGGTCCTTCATGGTTCTCTCCTCAGAGGCTGCTAGGACGGTCTCATTTGCGAGGTGGCTGGGGACGACGACCTGATGCCTCGATCCAGGACTCAGAACGCCAGCCCATGGTACGCGGTTCCTCCTCACCGTGCCATCGACGTCCCCGGGTTCCCCTGGCAGTCAACAGCGGCCGGTCCGGGCGGGTTCATCAGCCTCCGGCAGGCGCCTGGTCCAGAAGCACATCCAGCCGCGCTTCGTCCATATCGTCGAGCAGCTGCAGGGCCAGGCTTCGCAGGTCCTCCGCCAGCGGGGCGACGATGTCTATCAGCGGCTCCGCATCCTGGCGCAGCACGAGGCGGCTGCAATGCAGGGCCTGGCGCGGCAGGGGCAGAAACCGCTGCAGCAACGCGTCGAAGCCCCTGTCGATGAAGTGCAGGTAGAGGCGGTCGTCCGGGCCGTAGATCTTGTCCGCGGCGATGGGCCTCCCCAGGGCGCGCGCATGGGCGCGGATCTGGTGCTTGCGCCCGCTTTCGGGCGTGATGCGGGCCAGCGTGTGGCCGGCGCCCCAGGCCAGCGGCTCGAAGCGGGTGCAGGAAGGACGGGCGCCCGCGCTGCCGAAGGCCACTGCTGCCACCTTGGTGAAGACCGGGCTGTGCGGATCCTCGCCGAGCGGCCAGTCGACCTTGGCCGGCGCGAGCAGGTGCCCACAGAGCAGGGCATGGTAGGTCTTGGCCACCGCACCGCGCATGAACGCCTTCTGCAAGGCCGAGGCCAGCTCTCGGTCGCGCGCCAACAGCACCAGACCGCTGGTCTCGCGGTCCAGGCGGCTGATGAGATGCACGGTCTCCCAACCCCAGTATTCCCGCACCGCGCCCACCAGGCTGGATGTGGGCCCGTGCTTGGAGGGATGGCAGACCACCCAGCCCGGCTTGTCAATGGCCACGATGCCGCCGGCATCGCTGAGGACCCAGGCGTTCAGATCTTCCGACGAAATCAAGAGGGGGTGGGCGCCGAAGGGGTCAGGAGCTGTCGCGAGACGACGGTCTTCGCGCCCGTCCACTAGCGCAGCTCCGCCCAGCGCCAGCGGTACAGGGCCGAAGCCACCGCCACGCCGCGCAGGTAGCTGGCGGTCTCCGGATAGTCGATCAGCTCCAGGAAGACATCCATGTCGCCGTCGGACGCCTCCAGCCAGCCGTCGACCGGTCCGGGCCCGGCGTTGTAGGCCGCCAGCGCCGGCCACACCCGACCGTCGTAACGTTCCAAGAGCCAGGCAAGGAATCGAGCGCCATAGCGCAGGGAGGTGCCGGGGTCCCGAAGGTCATCGGGCTGAAAGCCCTCGTCCCCCAGCCATCCGGCGACCAGCGCACCAGTGTCGGGCATCATCTGGGTAAGCCCTACCGCCCCCGCATTCGAGACGGCATCGGCCTTGAACCGCGACTCCTGCCGCACCAGGGCGAAGAGCAACTGGGCCGGCACGCCGGCTTCGGCGGCGGTCCGTCGGATGGCTCCCCCATGTCGGTCCGTCGGGTAGGCCAGGGCCAGCAGGGCGGTAGAGGCGTCCTCCAGACTGGCGCTGCCAGCCTGGTCCAAGGCCAGGGCGGCAGCGCGCAAGGAAAGGGTGCCCAGGTCCAGGCGCTCGGCGACGCCGGCAATCGCCGCCAAGGCGGCGCTGTCGCCAGCGGCGACGAGCGGGTCCAGCCCCGGAACCAGTAATTGCTCGGCCGACTGCCGGTCGCCCAGGCTGAGCCAGACTTCGACGCGCTCCAGGGTCTCCGACGGGGCCTGGAGCGCGCTACCGACCTGATCGCCGGTCGCGGCGCCCTCGTCATTCGCCGCCGATCCGGAGCCGATCGCCACTTCCAGCGGGTCGGCATCCCGGACAGCACCACCTTGGCGCAGGGCCCTGGCCAGCAGCCCGTGTACCGTCAGCGGCGCCGCCGCTTCCGCTGTGACCCAATACTCCCGCGCCGCGGCGGCGTCGCCGTCCGCCTGCGCCGCGCGGCCAGTCCAATAGGCCAACCTGGCCCGTTGATGCCGATCGACGGCGATGGCCAGCCCCGCCGCCCAGGCCGTGCGCGCTGCCGCACGCTCGCCCAGGCGCCAGCGGCACAGCCCGGCGCGAAAGCTCGCCTCCTCCGTCCGGTCCGGGGCATTCGGGGACGTGGCATCACCGTCGCTGGCGGGCCGCACCGCGGCGGCTTGGGCGTAGGCCACCGCGGCCCCTGGCAGATCGCCCGCCGTTTCGTAGAGCCTGGCCGCCTCCCACCAGGCCTCGGCGGCAGCGGCCGTACCGGGTTGCTTGCGGGCCAGGTCCCGGAAGGCCTCGGCCGCCTCGGCCGTTCGGCCCAGACGCCGCAGCGCCTGCGTCCGCCGCAGGTCCAGCGCCGACGCCAGGGTCGCAGCCTCCTCCCCCGCCCGACCGGACTCGGCCAGGGCCAGGGCCCGCTCGGGCTCGCCCGCCGCCAGCAGCCAGTCGATGCCCTCTGGCAGGTGGTCGGGCGCCAGGGTCGCGGCGGCGGCAGGATCGCCTTGCGCGGCGAGTAGCCGCGCTTCGTCCACAGGATTCACGGCCACGCCAGAGGCCTTCAGGCGCGTCAGAGCCGTCGGTGCCAGGGAAGAGCCCGGCAGGTCGCGGATGAGCCTCAAGCGCGTCTCCGCCGCCGCATCGTCCCGCCCAGCCGCCAGATGGACGGCGATGGCGCCAGCCAGAGCCTGGGCCTGGGCGGCTTCGCCGGCCTGGTCGCCAGCCGCTTCGTAGGCCTGCAGGGCTTCCGGCAGGCGGCCCAGGCGCAGCAACGCGTTGCCGCGGCGGAGTTCGGCCAGCGAGCGCTGGTCGGCGGAACGGTGCGCAGACTGGACCAGCAGGTCGCGGGCGAGGGTGTAGGTTCGCAGGGCCGCCTCGTCTTCGCCGGCCTTGAAGAAGGCGTTGCCCGCTTCCATCCAGAAGCGGTCCGCCAGGGCCGGCAGAGACGCGGCCAGATGCTCCCAGGCTTGGGCGGCGCCAACGGGCCGACCGGCAGCGTCCAAGGCCCGAGCGTAGAGCTGTTGGGCGACAGGGGGCAAGCCGTCCAGCACGGCTTCCAGCTCAGCCCCCGACAAGGGCGGGAGGAACAGAGTGGGTGCCGTTCCTGCCGGCGCCCCGGCGGGAAGCGCTCGCGCGGTGGCCGTCGTGGTTCGCTCCGCAGCCGTCGGAGCGGGCGTCCCCAGCAGGATGGCGATGGCCGCCAGCGGCTCGCCGTCACCAAGGGCGGCGTCGGCCTGGGCCAGACGGGTCGGCTCGGCCGCGAGGATAGGGGGCCGGGAATCGGACTCCCGGCCGGATGCCTGGGGGCCGATACGGGATCCCTGGGTGGCGGCGGCATGATGGTCCCGCGCCGGAGCGCCCTGCAGCGTCTCATCCGCGGGCTCGGGGGCGCAGCCCACCAGCAAGAGACTCTCCAGCAGGAACCAGGCTGCGAGGCAGCGCGGGAAAGGCGTCGAATGGCGGCCGGAAGCAGGATTGGAAAGGACGGGCATGAAGGTCACTCCAGCATTATAGTGGACGCCACTACCCTTTCCGGATCGACGCTGGTACCCTGGACCGGAGGGTCCGGCGTTCGGGCCGAAGGAGGTGTCATGTTCCTACGATCATCGCTGACGCCGCGTTGGACGGTCATCCTCCTGGCCCTGGCCGGGCTGGCCATGGCTCTGCTCCGGCCCACGCCCAGCCACAGCGCCGCGCCCATGCCGCTGGAGCGGCTGGACGAGACCTGCGGTTCGGACAACCCTTTCTTCGTCTCTCCCGCCTACGCGATGGGCGACCGCAAGGACGAGCCGGCGCTATTGGCCTACCGCGACGGACCCGAGCGCTTTGTCCTGGCCACCTACGACCAGATTGGCGCCACCTACGGCACGGCCTTCGATCCGCGCCGGCGCCTGATCTACGCGGCGGCCTTCCACAAGCGGGGCACGCCCTTCGGGCCGGGCGGCCCGGGGATGATCTACCGCCTGGACCTGAGCACCGGCCAGGTCGAGCCCTGGCTGGACGTGCCTGATGCCGGGGCCAACAACCATGATCCCCGCGAGAACTACATCCCCGACCGCCTGGCCCGATCCTGGCCCGGACTGACCAGTCTGGGCGACATCGACCTCAGCGAGGATGGGACGGAGATCTTCGTCACCAACCTGTTCACCCGCCGTATCCTACGCTACCGCGTTGCCGATGGGCAGCTGCTCTCCGCTTTCGACTTCGGAGCAGCGAAGCTGGCCTGGGGCTCCGCTGAGGGCCGGCCCTTCGCCTTGAAGCCCTGGCGCGGAAAGCTCTACCATGGCGTGGTCCGCGACGCCTCCAAGAGCAAGAACGCGCGCGATCTGGAGGCCCTGGTCTACGAGACGGGCCCGGACGGCACCAAGCCACGGGTGGTGCTGAGCTTCAAGCTCGACTACTACCGCGGTCTGATCCCGCCCAACATCCGCGCCAACTGGCTTCCATGGCAGCCGAACACCGACACCGTCGCCCCACGGGGCACGCATGACCATGCCTACATCTACCCCATGCCCATGTTGAGCGACATCGAGTTTGCCGACAACGGTGACATGGTCCTGGGCCTGCGCGACCGCATCGGCGACATGAGCCTCTACGACCGCAATCGCAACCTGCCGGCGGGCGAGCGCTCCGGCCATCCCTTCGGCGACATCTTGCTGGCCCGCCCCGCCGGAGATCGCTGGCAGATCGACGGCCCCTGGCCGGAGTTCTTCAACGAGGACGCCGGCGGGGGGATGAACGTCACGGACGGCTTCCATATCGACACCGGCTTCGGGGGGCTGGCCCGGGTGTGGGGGCATGACCAGGTCCTCAGCACAGCCGTCTCGCCCTTGGAATACCATGCCGGCGGGGCCATCTGGTTCAGTTTGGCCGACGGCGGGGACCGGCGCCGCACCACGCTGTATGTGGGCAATGCCGGCCGCAGCAACTTCGCCAAGTCCAACGGCTTGGGCGATGCCGAGGTGCTTTGCGGCGAGGGTGTGCCCACTGCAACGCCGACCGAGACGGCGTCGCCCAGCGCGACGACGACCGCGACGCCGACGGCTCCCGCCACCGCCACGGTCACGCCAACCTTCACCCCCTCGGCCACCTGGACGCCGTCCGCCACACCCACGCCCTACCGTATCTACCTGCCCTTCACGGAAAAGACAAAGCCCTGCGATCCGGACGCCTTCCGCACATCGGTGGTGTTGGTGTTGGACCGCTCCACCTCCATGCTGCGGCCCATCCAGGCCGGCGGCATCCCCAAGAACGAGGCGGCCATCGAGGCCGCCAAGGCCTTCCTCGCCAACCTGCAGCTGGAGGCCGACGCACGCGGCCGCCGCGACCAGGTGGCCGTCGTCGGCTTCAACGACAACGCCTGGATCGAGCAGGAGCTCACCAGTGACCGCGGCGCCGCCCTGGCCGCCCTGGACCGCATCCGCTCCAAGACCCAGGAGGGCACCCGCCTGGACCTGGCCTTCCAATGGGGCCAGAAGCCCTTGGACGGGCCCGAGCGCATCGCCTCCAACCGCCCCGTGGTCATCGTCCTCACCGACGGCCTGCCCAACCGCGTTCCCTTCGGCGAGGGCTCGCCCTATCCGGGAGCCCGCCGTCAGGAGGACTCGGTCCTGCTGATGGCCAACGCCGTCAAGGCCGCCGGCTCACGGGTCTACACTGTCGCCCTGGGCACCCCGCGCGACATCCTGCCCTGGCTGATGATCGATGCCGCCAGCGAGCGCTGGATGTACCACTTCGCCCCGCGACCCGAGGATCTGGCCGGCATCTACGCCCAGATCGCCGCCACCTTCAACGAATGCCGCCCCAAGCCCACGCCCCGGCCCTGCGACCCGCAGGAGATGCACGCCGACATCGTGCTGGTGCTGGACATGTCCACCAGCATGTACCGCCCCACACGCGGCGGGCGATCCAAGATGGAGGCGGCCATCGCCGCCGCGCACAGCTTCGTCACCCTCCTGGACCTCGAGCGCGACGGCTGGGGCCGTCAGGACCAGTTGGGTGTGGTGGGCTTCAACGGCAAGGCCTGGACCGCCATCGGGCTCACGGATGATGCCGCGGCCATCCAGGCGGCCATCGACGGCCTGCCGGACAAGGCGGCCGAGGGCACGCGGCTGGACCTCGCCCTCAGGCAGGGGCAGAAGGTGCTGGGCGACGGTCCCCGCCTGCAGCCCAACGCCCCGGTGCTGGTGCTCATGACCGACGGCCTGCCCAACCAGGTGCCCTTCGGCGCCGGCTCGCTCGACCCCGACTGCCCCACCCAGGAATGCGTCGTGCTGCGCGCCGCCGCCGCGGTCAAGGACGCCGGAACCCGCCTGCTGGCCATCGGCCTCGGCGAGGGCGAGGACGTGCTGCGCGGCCTCCTGGAAGGCGTGGCCACCACGCCCGGCGACTACTTCTTCGCCCCCGATGGCGAGGACCTGGCGGCTATCTACCGCCTCGTGGCGGGCCGCCTCCAGGAATGCCCCAAGGCACTGGCGGGGCTGACGACAGGGACGGTGACGGGACGGGTGGGACGGTGATGATCGAATCCCACCGCTTGGACGTCGCACCCCTTTCGGTTACCCTTCCGCCCGCCCCATCGCCTCTATCCCCCCTTATCCAGTAGGCCCATGACCGCAACCGCCCTCGCCGCAGACGTCGATCTCGCCGCCTACTACGCCGGGCGCTCGGTGCTGGTCACCGGCGGGCTGGGCTTCGTGGGCAGCAACCTGGCCCGCGCCCTGGCGGATCTGGGGGCCTGGGTGGTGGTGGTGGACTCTCTGATCCCCGATTACGGGGGCTGCCTCTTCAACTTGGACGGTTACGAGGACCGTTTGAAGATCAACATCGCCGATGTTCGCGGCCATGGGATCGAGTACCTGGTGCGTGGGCACGACATCATCTTCAACCTCGCCGGGCAGGTCAGCCACATCAACTCCATGCGCGACCCCTTCACCGATCTGGACATCAACTGCCGGGCGCAGTTGTCCATCCTGGAGGCCTGCCGCGAGGGCAATCCGCAGACCAAGGTGGTCTTCGCCGGCACGCGGCAGATCTATGGCGCGCCGCAGTACCTGCCGCTGGACGAGCGGCATCCGGTGCATCCGGCCGACGTCAACGGCATCAACAAGATGGCTGGGGAGTGGTACCACATTCTGTACAACAACGTCTATGGCATCCGCGCCTGCTCCCTGCGGCTGACCAACACCTATGGCCCACGCATGCTCGTGCGGCACAGCCGGCAGACGGCCCTGGGCTGGTTCATCCGCCAGGCCCTGGACAACGAAGAGATCGAGATCTGGGGCGACGGTCGCCAGCTGCGCGACTACACCTACGTGGACGATGTCGTGGACGCCTTCCTGCGCGCCGGCATGACCGAGGCGGTGAACGGCAAGGTGATCAACCTGGGCGGCCGGGCGCCGGTCAGCCACCTGGAGCTGATCAGCTCCTTGGTGGAGGTGGCGGGCTCGGGCAGCTATCGCCTGGTCCCCTTCCCGCCGGAGCGCAAGGTCATCGACATCGGCGACGCCTATTCCAGCTTCGCCCTGGCCGCCGAGCTGCTGGGCTGGGAGCCCAAGGTAAGCCTGCGCCAGGGTCTGGCGGAGACGACGGCCTTCTACCGCCGCCACAAGGAGCATTACTGGTGAGCATCCATGATCCGGCGGCGGCCCCTGCGGTCGGCCAGACGGTGGTCGCGGACCCATCCTCCGCCGTCCCCCTCATCCCCGTAGGCGACCTGGCCCGCACCTACGCCCGGTTGAAGCCGGAGATCGACGCTGCCGTAGGCCGCGTCCTGCAGAGCGGCTGGTACATCCTGGGCCGCGAGGTGGCGGCCTTCGAGACGGCCTTCGCCAGCTACCTGGGCGTGGGCCATGCCGTGGGCGTAGGCAACGGGACCGACGCCATCGCCTTGGGCCTTCGCGCCCTGGGTGTAGGGCCGGGTGACGAGGTGATCACCAGCCCCCTGTCGGCGGCCTTCTCTGCCCTGGCCATCTCCCAGATCGGTGCCGTCCCGACCTTCGCCGACATCGATCCACGGCGGATGACCCTGGACCCCGCGGCCGTCGCGGCGGCCATCACCCCGCGAACCAAGGCCGTCATGCCGGTACACCTGTACGGCCAGCCGGCGGAGATGGACCCGATCCTGGTGTTGGCGCGCAAACACGGACTCAAGGTTCTGGAGGACTGCGCCCAGGCCCACGGGGCTCGCTATCGCGGCCGCCCGGTGGGCGGCTGGGGCGACGCGGCGGCCTTCAGCTTCTACCCCAGCAAGAACCTGGGCGCCTTCGGCGACGGCGGGGCGGTGACCACGCAGGATCCCGCCATTGCCGACCGGCTGCGCCAGCTACGCAACGGCGGCCAGAGCGCCCGCTACGTCCACAGCCTTGTGGGCGTCAACAGCCGCCTGGACGAGTTGCAGGCCGCCATCCTGGGCGTGCGCCTGGACCACCTGGACCGCGACAACGCCCGCCGCCGCGCTATCGCGGCCTGCTACGATGCCGCTCTGGCGGGATCGACGCGGCTGATTGCCCCCTGGACGGCCCCCGACGTGGAGCCCGTCCATCATCTGTATGTCCTGCGCACGGTAGATCGCACGGGATTGAAGGCGCGTCTGGCCGCGCAGGGCATCGCTTCCGACGTGCATTACCCCACGGCCATCCACTGCCAGCCGGCCTATGCCGCACGCTTCCGGAGCGGACAGTTTCCCGAAGCGGAGCGAGCCGCGGACGAGGTGCTCAGCATGCCTCTGGTGCCGGAACTGACGGATGAGGAGGTGGAGCGGGTGGCCGCGGCGCTCGAGCTGGAGGCGTGAGCGACACCCCCCGCCCCGACGACGACGCCCCTGGCTGGGACTCGCGACGACGCGAACCCGCCGTGACCCACGGAGAGCGGGTGGCCCTCGCCCTGCTGGTTCTGGTCGCCGCGGTCATACGTGGCTACCGCCTGGCCGACTGGCCGCCCGGCCTGCATGTGGACGAGGCCTTCAACCTCCTGGATGCGCGGGCCATGATCCAGTCTGGCTGGTGGCCGGTCTTCCTGCCGGCCAACGCCGGCCGCGACGTCCTCTACAGCTACCTGCAGGCGCCGCTGCTTCGGCTGTTGGGTGAGTCGGTGGCCAACGTCCGCCTGGCCTCGGCGATGATCGGTACCCTCTCGATCCCGCTCTTCTGGCTGACGGCCCGCCGACTCTTGGGGAGCGATCCGGGCATTCCGCCGGAGCGCCTACGGCGCCTGGCCTTCCTGGCCGCGGGCTTTGCCGGCCTGTCGCTGTGGCATCTGCACTTCAGCCGCTTCGGCATCCGGGCCGTGCTGTTTCCGCCGGTGGTCTGCGTGGTGGTGCTGGCCTGGTGGAAGGTGGCGGGGGTGTTTCTGGGAGCCGCGTCCGAGTCCCGCCCTACCCCCCCGACCCGCTTCCCCAAAGTCCCCCTCATCACCCTGTCCATCTTCCTGGGCCTGGCCTTCTACACCCACCCTGCCGGCCGGGCCCTCGTCGCCCTTCCGGCCTGCCACGCGCTCTACCTCGCCTGGAAGCGGCACGATGTCCACCCCTTGCGCCTGGTCGTCCAAGCCTTCGCTGGGGCGCTCCTCATCGCCGCGCCGCTTCTGTACTTCTGGTGGCGGCATCCGGAGACCTTCGGCAGCCACGCGGGCGAGGTCAGCATCCTGAGGCAGGGCTGGCAGGCCCTGTGGGACAACACCAGGAAGGTGGCGGGTATGTTCACGGTGGACGGCGACAGCAAGCCCTGGCGCAACCTGGTGGGCGCAGGTGGCCGCGGGCGGCCGGTCTTCGGTCCGGCATTGGGCGGGCCTTCGGGCGACTTCTTCTTCACCCTCCTCTTGCCGCTGACCGGTCTGGTCACCTGGCTGAGCGCTCTGCGCCGCGAGCGGCCCTGGGCGGTCATGGCCGCGTTCTGGCTGCTGATCCTCCTCCTCCCCTCCATGACCACCGACCAGGCGCCCAACTTCTCGCGCAGCATCGGCGCCCTGCCGCCGGCCTTCCTGCTCCTGGCCTGCGGCCTGGAATGGTTCCCTGGTGGCCTTCGCGGCCGACTGGTGCTCCGCCCGCAAGACCGTACCGAAGCGCTGTTCTGGAACCTCGCCGCGGCCCTCTTCCTGGGACTCTTCGGCTACCAGACCTGGCAGGACTATCGCAGTTGGATGAGCGACCCGAACACGCCCCTGGCCTTCGACGACGACAAGGCGGCCCTGGCCAACTACGTCAACGCCGAACGCGCGGCGGGCAACGAGGTCTACCTGACGGCGGCGATGGCCGCCCATCCCACGGTGCAGAGCCTGGTGCGCGAGCGGGCGCGGGGGTTCGACGCGCGGTACGGGTGGGTGTTGCCTCCGGCGGGGGTCGGGCGGGTGAGCTATGTGAGCCTTGACGCGCAAGACGGCCTCGACCACCCGTCAGCGGCCTGCAACGCATTCTTCACGTTACACCAGTCTCTCCTGCCACAAGCGCAGGATTCCGGTGGTCGAGCGATCAACAGAGTACGGTCACTGGACGTCGCCACCCATGGCGCGACCGCGCACCGACTGCGCGGCTGCGCGGCGGAGGAGATCCATCTGGGGATCGACGACAACCCCTCGTCCACGCCCTACCGGGACGACCTGGGAGGCCGCATCCGCCTGGTGTTCATCGGCTTCCGCACCCAAGACGCCGTCAATTTCTCCCGCCGCTCGACCCTCTTCAGCCTGACGGATGGCGCCGATTCCCCATCCGCCAAACGGATGCCGCTGGAGACCGTGGACATCGAACTGGTCTGGCAAGCCACCGCCCCGCCTCCGCCCGACCTCAACATCGCCATCCAGCTCGTCGACGCCCAGGGCAGCGGCATCGCCCAGGCCGATGGCCCTCCCCTGGGCCCGGTCGGTGGGGCATCCAGCTACCCCACGGATCTCTGGCGAGCGGGGGAGACGGTGATCACCCGCCACCAGCTGGCCATCCCGGCCGACGCGCCGGCAGGCACGGCCACGCTACGCGTGGGCCTGTACGACTGGCGGACCGGCACGCCGCTCCTGAGCGCTGACGGGCAGAGCGTTCTGCCGGTGGCGCGGATTCCGATCGGGCCGCCTTGAGCCAGCTCGTTCAGCTGATCCACCCATAGAACACCATCAGAGTCCGCCGCCCTGGCGCCGCGACGTCCGGCCGACCCTGGCAGAGCGCTATACTTCCCGCTTTGAGCCGCCCCTGAGCCGCCATCACCGCCTGATCCCGCGCCTCCGCGCGCCCGGATCGGCGCTCCCCACCGGGATCGAGGACGTCATGCTGGGATCACTGATCAAGAAGCTGATGGGCGATCCGCGCGAGCGGACCTACAAGAAGTACCAATGGTTGGTGGACGAGGTCAACGCCTTGGAGCCGCAGTTGGAGGCCCTCTCCGACGCGGATCTGCGCGCGAAGACCGACGCGTTCAAGGCGCGCCTGGAAGCAGGGGAGAGCGTCGAGGACCTGATGGCGGAGGCCTTCGCCACGGTGCGCGAGGCCGCCAAGCGCACCATCGGCCTTCGGCCTTATGACGTGCAGATCATCGGCGGCGCCGTGCTGCACGAGGGCAAGGTCGCAGAGATGAAGACCGGCGAGGGCAAGACCCTCGTCGCATCTCTGCCCCTGTACCTCAATGCCCTGACCGGCAAGGGCGTGCACCTGGTCACCCCCAACGACTACCTGTCCAAGGTGGGCGTGCAGCAGATGGGGCTCATCTACCATTTCCTGGGCCTGTCCAGCGGCGTGATCCAGAACATGGGCAAGAACCCCCAGATGGCTTCATTCCTCTTCGATCCCGAGTTCCAGGCCGATGACGACCGCTACCAGAACCTGCGGCCCAGCCCGCGCCGCGCCGTGTACGCCGCCGACATCACCTATGGCACCAACAACGAATTCGGCTTCGACTACCTGCGCGACAACATGGTCTGGGATCTCTCTGAGCGCGTGCAGCGCCCCCTGAACTACGCCATCGTCGACGAGGTGGACAACATCCTCATCGATGAGGCGCGCACCCCGCTCATCATCTCCGGCCCGGCCGAGGAGGCCACCGAATCGTACGTGCGCTTCGCCGAGATCGTGCGCGGGTTCCGGCGCGATGTGGACTACCTGCTCGACGAGAAGATGCGCAACGTCACCCCCACCGACGAGGGTGTGGAGAAGGTGGAGCGCCTACTGGGCATCGGCAACCTGTACAGCGCGGCGCATTACGAGCTCACGCCGTACTTCGAGAACGCCCTCAAAGCGCAGGTGCTGTACCAGAACGACAAGGAATACATCGTCAAGGACGGCGAGGTGATCATCGTCGACGAGTTCACCGGCCGATTGATGTTCGGCCGGCGCTTCTCCGAGGGTCTGCACCAGGCCATCGAGGCCAAAGAGGGCGTTGCCGTCCAGCGCGAGTCGATGACCCTGGCCACCGTGACCTTCCAGAACTTCTTCCGCATGTACGAGAAACTGGCGGGCATGACCGGCACCGCGCTGACCGAAGCCGAAGAGCTGGACAAGATCTACAAGCTGGAGGTGCTGGGCATCCCCACCCATCGACCCATCGTGCGGGCCGACGGGTCGGACCTGATCTACCCCGTAGAGAGCGCCAAGTGGAAGGCGGTGGTCGAGGAGATCGCCGAACGCCACGGCACCGGCCAGCCCATCCTGGTGGGAACCGTCTCCGTGGAGAACAGCGAGCGGCTGTCCAAGCTGCTGACGCGGCGCGGGGTGCCACATGAGGTGCTCAACGCCAAGAACCATGAGCGCGAGGCCGAGATCATCGCCCAGGCGGGCAAGTTGGGGGCGGTGACCATCGCCACCAACATGGCCGGCCGCGGCGTGGACATTCTGCTCGGCGGCAATGCCGAGGGCATGGCGCGCGCCGAACTGCGTCGCCGCGGCGTGGACCTGACAGAGGTTCCCAGCCTGGAATGGGACGCCGTCCTGCAGAACCTGCGCGCCGGCGTCGAACCGGAGGGCGAGGTGCCGGAATGGGCGGACGTGCTTCGCAAGCACTGGCAGACCTGTCGCGCCGAGCGGGAGCAGATCGTGGCTCTCAGCGGCCTTTTCGTCCTGGGCACGGAGCGGCACGAAGCGAGGCGCATCGACAACCAGTTGCGCGGCCGCAGCGGCCGCCAGGGCGATCCCGGCGAGAGCCGTTTCTACGTCGCCCTGGAAGACGAGCTCATGCTGCGCTTCGGCGGCGAGCGGGTGAAGAACCTCATGGCCCGCATGGGCGTGGCCGAGGACGAGGTCATCGAGAGCAGCCTGGTCACCCGCCAGATCGAATCGGCGCAGGTAAAGGTGGAGGGCTTCAACTTCGACATCCGCAAGCATCTCCTGGAATACGACGAGGTCATCAACGAACAGCGCCGGGTGATCTACGATCAGCGCACCGAGATCCTGCGCCGCGATGATCTGCGCGAGGTGGCCTGGCCGATGATCGAGCAGGAGGTTGAGGCCCTGATCGCCAGCCACACCGCCCTGCCGGACCGGGACGACTGGGATCTGGTGGGTCTGGCGCAGACCCTGCGCGGCTTCTTCCCCCTGCCGGAGGACGAGGATCCGACGACCTGGAAGGACTGGAGCCTTGACGCGCTGACCGGCCATCTGCTCTCCCTGGCCGAAGAGGCCTACGAGGCCAAAGAGACCCGCCTGGGGCCGGTCCTGATGGGCCAGCTGGAGCGCATGGTCATGCTGCGGGTCATCGACCAATGGTGGATCCGCCACCTGACGGCCATCGATGAGCTGCGCACCGGCATCGGCCTCCGCGCAGCCGGGCAGCAGGACCCGCTGGTCACCTTCAAGCGCGAAGGCTACCGGATGTTCCAGACCCTCATGGACAACATCACAGCGGAAATCGCCCGTGGCGTCTTCCTGGCCGAGCCGGTCACGCAGCAGACCGCTCCGGCCGCCACGCGCCCCCCGCAGGCTCCCGAGCGACGGGCACCTTCCGGGAGCGGACGCCCCCGCCTGGCGGAGATGGGCCGACTGGCCGCCCCGGTGATGGCCGATCTCGGCCGCGGCAGCAGCCGCGTGGGGCGCAACGATCCCTGCCCCTGCGGCAGCGGCAAGAAGTACAAGCAATGCCATATGAAAGAGGACATGGCCACCGGGGTGCGGGGCTGACCGGCGGCTACGCCATGGTGGCCTGATCCCGCACGGATGGCTACCGCCTCACCACGACAAAGTCCGGCCTACAGCGGAAACACCTGACCCGGCTCCGGGATCTCCACATGCTGCAGCCCCTCCTCGCGCAGGGCGGCCGCCAGGGCGAAGAGCGGTTCCGGCTCGCCGTGAACCAGGAAGCTGCGCTGGAGCTTGCTCTGTTGCGCCGCCGTGCTGCCCCATCGCAGCAGCTCAGCGCGATCGGCATGCGCGCTGTAGCCGCTGACCACCTTCACCGTGGCCCGTACCCGGATTTCCTCCCCGTAGATCCGCACCTGCGCCTGCCCGTCCGCGATCGCCCGGCCCAAGGTGCCCTCGGCCTGGAAGCCCACGAACATGACCGTGTTGCGGACATCACCCAGACTGTGCTTGAGGTGATGCAACACGCGGCCGCCTTCGCACATGCCCGAGGCGCTGATGATGACCACCGGCTCCTCCGTCGTGTTGAGCAGCTTGCTGGTCTCGACCTCGCGCACATAGCGCAGGCCCTTGAAACTCAGGGGATCGTGGTCCGGGTCCTTGGCCAGGGCCATGAGCATCTGTTGGTCGTAACATTCCGGATGCAGGCGGAACACTTCCGTGGCGTTGACCGCCAGGGGGCTGTCCACGTAGCAGCGGATGGGTGGCAACTGTCCCGTCTCCGACAGTTCGTTCAGGCGGTAGACGATCTCCTGCGTGCGACCCACGGCGAATGCGGGGATGATCAGGCGGCCCCGCTGCCGCCACACGTCCTCGACCGTCTGACGCAGCACCTCGCGGGCCTCGCCGGTGCCTTCGTGGCTGCGGTTGCCGTAGGTGCCCTCCATGATCAGGTAGTCCAGGTCGGCGGGGATCTCCGGGTCGCGCAGGATGGGCTGGCTCCAGCGACCGATGTCGCCGCTGAAGCCCAGACGCACTTGGCGCCCCTCATCCTCGATGTCCAGTATGACCGAGGCCGCGCCCAGGATATGCCCGGCATTGATGAAGTGCACCGTGACGCCGGGAATGGGGCTGAAGTTCTGCCCCAACTCCACCGTGCGCAGCTGGGGCATCACCGCGATGGCGTCCTCCAGCGTGTATAGCGGGTCCATGACCGGACGGCCCTGTGCCGCGCGACGCTTGTTGCGGTAGGACACATCCAGCTCTTGCAGGTGGCCGGCGTCCGGCAGCATGTAGGCGCAGAGGTCGCGGGTGGCCGAGGTGCAGAAGATGTGGCCGCGGTAGCCGCCCTTGACCAAGAGCGGCAGCCGTCCGCTGTGGTCGATATGGGCATGAGAGAGGACCACGGCGTCGATGTCCCGCGCCACCACCGGAAAGGCCCGGTTGCGCTCGAAGCTCGTCTTGCGCGGGCCCTGGATGAGCCCGCAGTCCAACAGCAGGCGGTGGCCACCCACCGTCAGCAGATGCATCGAGCCCGTGACCTCGCGGGCGGCGCCCAGGAATTGAAGGCTGATCATGGCAAACCTGGCGGGGGGGAGCAGGCCGATGAGGGCAAGTTTCTCAAGGTCCCGCATGGGTAGGGGGCGCTACCGGGCGCCGCACAGGGCGTCCGCACCGCGATTCTACCATGACGACAGAGCCTGGGATCGGCTTGGGGCAGGCGCGCGGCGATCGGCGCCGGTCGCCGCGCACGGTAGAATGGGGGCGAATCGCACGCCGCCCCCGCCTCGGAGCGCCCCCATGTCGACCCTCATCCGCCATCTCGCCCTCGCATCCCTCCTCATGTCGGCCGCCTGCCGCCCATCTGCCAGCCGCGAAGCAGGCCTCGGGGCCGAGCCCGCCGCCGTGCCCAGCGCGGCGCTGGCCGCCAACACCCTCCTCGGCCCCGGGGCCATCCCGGCAACCGCCGTAACGCAGCCGGACATCGGCGGCGTGCCCCTCCCTTGGCGGCTGGAAATGCCTTGGGTGGGTCAGGCCGAGCCGCCTGCCGGCTGGGGAGCGGTGAGCGGGGGCGCCGGCACGCCGGATCCTGGTCCGAGTCCGGCAGCAGGGGTGGCAGCGCAGGTGGAGGCGCCGGCGGTCGGCGGAGCGGGCTCCGCCGCGGGCGGATCCTGCCCGGGCATTGTCGGCCGTCAGGGGGCCGAACTGGTGCTCGCCGGCCAACCCCTGCGTTTTTTCGGCGTCAACGCCACCTACCTGACCGAAGAGGACTTTCCGGAGGACCTGGTGCCAGGTATCCTGGAGAAGCTCCAACAGCGCGGCGTGAGCGTCGTCCGCGTGTGGTTCCAGGAAGGCCAGAACCCGGAACGCCTGGCGCGATTGCTGGACGCCGGCCGCGGGCTGGGCCTGCGCTTCATCGTGACCTTGGGCGACAACGTGCACAAGGGCGTCGACTGGTTCTTCAGCGAGGAGGACGAGGAGCGCTACCGGCCCCACCTGGAGGGCACCGTGGGGCGCTTCAAGGACCGCACCGAGATCCTGGCCTGGGAGCCGATCAACGAGCCCAACTGCGGCGAGGGGCGCTTCGACGAGGCCTGCGTCAAGACGATCCGCGACTGGGTGGTGGGCATGGCGCGCAGCATCAAGGGCATCGACGCTTGCCACCTCGTCTCCAGCGGGATGATCGGCGCCGGCAACTTCGACCTGGACCAGGAGAGCTACCGCCGCCTGCACAAGAAGGACGAGATCGACCTGATCTCCGTGCACCGCGGTATCGAGACCGATGCCGTGCTGGAGCGGGAGCTGTCCGCCGATATCGGCAAGCCCGTCTTCTACGGCGAGATCTACGACATCGCCAACGACGACAGCTGCCAGCCGCTTCGCGGCGGCCAGGGGCCTGGCGGCCGGGCGGGGCGGGTGGCCGGCGATCTGGCAAGCGCCTGGGAGGATGGGGTGGCCGGCTACCTGCTCTGGGACCTCAACCTGGGGCGCCTGCGCAAGGCCAACGGCGACGACGGCTACTACTGCAGCAAGTTCGGCTATCCCTTCGAGGACCCACTCTGGGAGCGCCTGGCGGCCGACAACCTGGTTCCGGCGCCGTCCGGTGGCCCTACGGCGCGCTGAGGCCAGGACGCATACCACAGAGGGTCCTGGCCCAAGGTCTGAAAGGGGTCTACAATGCCTCCCTTTCCGGACAACATTCAAAGCCGTACGCGAGGGTCGAACCGCCTTCGTCTCCCGAACGGGTTCTTGGGCTTTGGATCGCCTCGTCCGTCGCACGGAAGCATCGCCGGGCTGGAGGGTTTCGTCATGCGTCGCGTTCTGCCCATCTGCGCATTCCTGGCCGTGCTCGGCGCGGTCCTGTCCATCCGACCCGCGGCGGGCGCCGCCGACGGCGCCCTGGCCGGTCCGCCACCCCTCTCTCTCTTTGACGACGCCTGCGTGTCGGATCACCCCTATGTGGCCACGTCACGCTACGCCCGAGGGAGGAACCTGGACGAACCGGCCATCGTCGCCTTCCACGACTCGGGCAACCGCGATCCGCAGCCGATCCTGGCGACCGTGGGCCAGATCGGCGCCGTCTATGGCCTGGCCTACCGCCCGACGGAGCGCGCCCTCTACGCCGCGGCCTACCACAAGCGCGGCGCCATGCTCGGCCCCTCCGGCCCCGGAGGCATCTACCGCATCGACATGACCACCGGCGAGGTCAAGCCCTGGTTGACGGTGGCTGGCGCCGGCACCGACATGCACGACAAGAGCGACAACTACTTCCCGGACACCAAAGCCCGCGACGTGGTGGGGGTCACCGGCCTGGCGGACATCGACCTGGACACCACCGGCGACGTGCTCTTCGTCATGCACCTGATCGAGCGCAAGATCCATCGCTATCAAGTCAGCGACAAGCGGCTACTGGGCAAGGTGGACATCGGGCCGGTGGCCTTGAAGCTGCCCTGGGTCGCCGAAGCGCGCCCCTTCGGCCTCATGATCCGCGGCGATACGCTCTACCATGGCGTCGTCGCTACCGCGTTCAAGAGTCAGGACGAGAAAGCCCTGGTCGCCCATGTCTACGCCTCCGCCCTCGACGGCTCGGGCATGCGCGAGGTGCTGGCAATGTCCCTGGACTACGACCGCGGCGACGCCATCGGCGGCTTCGGTGGGCGCGGCGGCGGGGGCGGCATCCCCGCGCGCTGGCGTCCTTGGAAGAGCGGCTACAACACTTCGGGCAACGGCCGCCTGGCGTTCGGGATCTACCCGCAGCCGATGCTGTCGGACATGGAGCTGACCGCCCGCGGCGACCTGGTCCTGGGCTTCAGGGACCGCAACGGCGACATGACCTTCTTCGACCCTGGCGGCCGCAATCCCCCTGGCGAGGGCACCAGCATCCCGGCCGGCGACATCGTCCTGGCCCGCCGCCAGGGCGATCGCTGGGACGCGCGGCCCGCGCCCGAGCATTACGCCGAGGACGCCGGACCGGGCTTGCACGCCCGCACCGGGACCCACGAGGAAACCGGCTTCGGCGGCCTGGCGCAGATCATGAAGGTGGATCAGGTGATCGGCACCGGCATGACGCCGCTACAGATCAGCTCGGGCGGCGGTTACTGGTTCAACAACGTCACGGGCGTCAACACCGCCCGCGAAGAGGTCTACGACTTCGAATCCGCCGTGAACTTCGGCAAGGCCAATGGCTTGGGAGACGTCGAGATCCTGTGCAGCGAGTTCGTGCCTTCGCCCACGCCCAGCGCCACGGCCACCAAGGCAATCACCGCCACGCCCATCCCCAGTTCGACACCGACGCTCACGACCACGCCGACGGTCACGACCACCTGGACCCCGTCGGCGACGCCCACGCCCTACCGCATCTACCTGCCCTTCACCGAGAAGTCGAAGCCCTGCGACCCGGATGCCTACCGCACATCGGTGGTGCTGGTATTGGACCGCTCCACCTCCATGCTGCGCCCCATCCAAGCCGGCGGCATCCCCAAGAACGAGGCGGCCATCGAGGCCGCCAAGGCCTTCCTCGCCAACCTGCAGCTGGAGGCCGATTCCCGCGGCCGCCGCGACCAGGTGGCCGTCGTCGGCTTCAACGACAACGCCTGGATCGAGCAGGAGCTGACCAGCGACCGCGGCGCCGCCCTGGCCGCCCTGGACCGCATCCGCGGCAAGACCCAGGAGGGCACCCGTCTGGACCTGGCCTTCCAATGGGGCCAGAAACCCTTGGACGGGCCCGAGCGCATCGCCTCCAACCGCCCGGTGGTCATCGTCCTCACCGACGGCCTGCCCAACCGCGTTCCCTTCGGCGAGGGCTCGCCCTATCCGGGAGCCCGCCGTCAGGAGGACTCGGTCCTGCTGATGGCCAACGCCGTCAAGGCCGCCGGCAGCCGCGTCTACACCGTGGCCCTCGGCACCCCGCGCGACATCCTGCCCTGGCTGATGATCGATGCCGCCAGCGAGCGCTGGATGTACCACTTCGCCCCGCGACCCGAGGATCTGGCCGGCATCTACGCCCAGATCGCCGCCACCTTCAACGAATGCCGCCCCAAGCCCACGCCCCGGCCCTGCGACCCGCAGGAGATGCACGCCGACATCGTGCTGGTGCTGGACATGTCCACCAGCATGTACCGCCCCACACGCGGCGGGCGATCCAAGATGGAGGCGGCCATCGCCGCCGCGCACAGCTTCGTCACCCTCCTGGACCTCGAGCGCGACGGCTGGGGCCGTCAGGACCAGTTGGGTGTGGTGGGCTTCAACGGCAAGGCCTGGACCGCCATCGGGCTCACGGATGATGCCGCGGCCATCCAGGCGGCCATCGACGGCCTGCCGGACAAGGCGGCCGAGGGCACGCGGCTGGACCTCGCCCTCAGGCAGGGGCAGAAGGTGCTCGGCGACGGTCCCCGCCTGCAGCCCAACGCCCCGGTGCTGGTGCTCATGACCGACGGCCTGCCCAACCAGGTGCCCTTCGGCGCCGGCTCGCTCGACCCCGACTGCCCCACCCAGGAATGCGTCGTGCTGCGCGCCGCCGCCGCGGTCAAGGACGCCGGAACCCGCCTGCTGGCCATCGGCCTCGGCGAGGGCGAGGACGTGCTGCGCGGCCTCCTGGAAGGCGTGGCCACCACGCCCGGCGACTACTTCTTCGCCCCCGATGGCGAGGACCTGGCGGCCATCTACCGCCTGGTGGCCGGGCGCATCCAGGAATGCCCCAAGGCGGCGGGGATGGTGGGGGTGGAGTGGTGATGGTCGGGCGGGGGTGACGGCCTCCCCGCCCGTTCAATCCGCCGCGATCAGCTGTTCTACCTCCAGACGCCGCAGTTCCGGTTGCCTGAACGCCAGCCACCCCACGTAGACCAAGGTGGCCAGTCCGCCCGTAACCATGGCCACACTTGCGCCCCAGACCGAGGCGATGGCCCCGGCCTCCACCTCGCCCAGCTGCGGCCCGCCCATGAAGAAGAGCATGTTGATGCTGGTCATCCGCCCGCGGAGGGCATCGGGCGTGACCGTCTGGCGGATGGTGCCGCGAACGACAGTGGAGACCATGTCGCCGGCCCCCGTGAGGGCGAACAACAGATAGGACAGCAAGGGCACCGTGGAGAGGCCGAAGAGCGCCGAGGCCAGGCCATAGACGACCACCCCGCCGAAAAGCGCCGCTCCCTGGCGGCGGATGGGCGGACGCAAGCCCAGCACCACGCCGGCCACCACGGCCCCCACAGCCTGCGCCGTACTGAGCAGCCCGTAGCCCAACGGACCCAGTCCCAGAAGCTCCGTGGCGATGATGGGCAGGAGGTAGCGGCCGGAAGAGAAGAAGGTGGCCACGAAATCCAGGACCATCGTGCTGCGCACGAGGCGCTGCTGAAAGGTGAAACGCAGACCCTCCCTGAGGGCCGGCCAGGTGAATCCGGCGGGCACTTCGGGCAGGCGGTCGCGGAAGCCCATGGCCAGCAGGGCGGCCAGCACGCCCAAGAAGGACAGGGCATCCACCACATAGACCCAGCCCACGTCCACCGTTCCCACCAGGAGGCCGGCCAGGGCCGGCCCGACGATGCTGGCGCCGAAGAAGAGCAGGGTGTTGAGGTTGATGGCCGAAGACAGGAGGGGTCGCGGCACCAAATTGACCACCATCGACTGCCGCGCCGGCTCGTCGAAGCCGGTGACGGCGGCGCCTACGGCCAGCAGCAGCAGGATGCGCGGCAGGGTAGCGTGGCCGGAGAGGGTCAGGGCGGCCAAAAGCCCGGCGTTCAGCGTCGCCAGGCTCTGGGTCACCAGGAGGATGCGCCGGCGCGGATGGCTGTCGGCCGCCAGACCCCCCAGCAAGGCGAAGACGAAGACCGGCAGGATGCGCACCAGACCCACGGCGCCCAGTCCCAGGGCCGAGGCGCCCAGGTCCAGGCTGCCACCCCAGGGCAGGTCGACCGGCAGCACCTGGCCCTTGAGCAGTTGGTAGACATGCCAGCTGACCGCCACCTGCTGCATCTGCGAGCCGATGACCGACAGCAGCCGGCCCAGCCAGAAGAGCCGGTAGTCCCGGTGCCGCAGGGCGGCGAAGCGAGCCTGGTCGGCACCGGCATCAGCCACGGCGCGCCGCCCGGACCAAGAGAATCGCCCCGCCAGCGATGGCCGGCGATCTTGGTCGCATGCCTTGCTTGCGGGGCGATTCCCACGAAGGAGAGATATGAAGACGTTGCCCGGCGCGGTGGCGGATGAGGAGCGAGCCTGTGCGCACCTGTCCAAGCCGTATGAGCATAGGATCGCCGGCCGAAGGGCGCGGGTCATCCGTCTTAAGGGCTGGTGAAGGACCTGTCAAGCGCGGACAGCCTTCGTCGTCGGGTGGGCCGGGCTGGGCTTGCGGCTCATGCGACCTGGCTGGCGCCGCGCTCAAGCCAGACGCCGCGCCGCGTCGGCCGCGTCGCGCATCAGCGGCGTCACGCTGATGTCCTGCCCCACTGCCTGGCGCATCCAGGCCGCCGGCGTCAGGTTGCCGATGCTGCAGATGCGGCGCGTCTCGGTGGCCAGATCACGCCCCCGCAGATGCGAGCCGATCTGGTGGCTGATGACATGCCCCAGGGCGTAATCAGGCAGGTAGAGCGGATAACCCACCATGTGCTGGTAGGCAGCCAGGATGTGGTAGGGATCCGCGCCGTAATGGCGCGCGTAGTAGCGGCTCCACAGCTCCTCGGCCAGGCGCAGGACCTCAGCGCGCAGCTCATGAGGTCCGGCGTCCGGATGCTGGTACATCCAGCGCCAGGCGTGGAGTTCGAGCAGCGCCGGCCCGGCGATCTGACAGGCGGCCAGGGCCGACTGAACGGCGGCCAGGTCGAAAGGGTCTGGGTCGCCGGGTCCGGCGGCCAGCCCCAGGACCTGGCGTCCGAGACCCTGGTAGAGGAAGGCGAAGGCCTCCGTGCAGGCGTTGTTGGGCACGCCCCTCAGGGCGGGCCGGGCCACGAAGTGATGGCCGTAGAGCTGTTCCAGGTTATGGCCCAGCTCGTGCATGGCGATGTCGAAGCCGTCCCAGCCCAACTCCCGCTCCAGGCTGTTGGTGCGCAGCCAGGCCTTGTACTCCGGCAGGCTGGGAGGCATGGCATGTCCGGCCCCCTTGGCGATCTCCACCTGGATTCGGGTGCCCAGGAAGTCGGCGTCCGCCGCGCCGAAGCCGAGATCTCGCAGCAAGGCTGGCAGGCCGTCCTGGAAGGCCCTGTGGTCCGGGAAGCGCTCGCGCAGACGGGCATTGAGATCCTCCTGCGGCAGGGCAGGCAGGAGGTCCTCGAAGTAGATGTCGAAGGCCTCCAGATCCCGGCCCAGCCGCCGCCGGAGGAGATCGGTCAGGGCATCGCGTTCGGGGGCCTCCAGGAGGGCGACGAGTTGTGCTTCCACATCGCTCTCGGGAATCTCACGGTGAAGGTTGAAAGCGCGATCCAAGGCCGTGGGATGGTCCGGATGGTAGGCATCCACCTCGCGCGCTACCGCCAGATGGGCCAACAGGTGCTCGTAGCGCAGGGGGCCTACCTGGTCCGCGTCGGCCACCGCCCGGCCGTCGAGGGTATTGGCCTGCGGATCCCAGGCCTCGTCCTCCGCCCGGCCTTCCAGCAGGTCGCGCGGCACCGAGCCGTCGATGTGCCGAGCCATCACCCAGGACAAGGCCCGCTGCAGGTCCAGCCCGCCCTCCTGGGCGTAGCCCGCCTTGATCTGCTCGCGGATCAGCCAGTGGGCGATGAGCTTGCGACCGGGCTCGAACCAGGCCTTGCCTTTCGCATCCACCATGCGCCCCACTGGCACGTGGAAGCCGTCGACAAAGGTGGAGGCTTGATGGCTCACCTGCCGGCGCCGCTCGTCGAGGTCAGCGGGAATACGGGCGCCAGGCGCCTTGGCCAGGCGGGCCTGGGCCCAGTCGTCGGTGGTCCAACTGGACCCTTCGGCGAGCATCTCCGCCAGGCTGAGCCGGCGCAGGTTGAGCAAGGCCACAAAGGCCGGCTTCTGGCGGTACAACTGGTCCGCCAGATCCGGCGCGGGGTTGAAGGTGGCCAGGAGGCCGTCGATCTGCGGCAGGTCGTCGCCTACCAGGTCGCTCCAGCGCCGCAATCGACGCTGCATCTCGTAGAGGTGGCCGCCGACGAGCTCGTTCAGGGTCTCCAGGCGATCCACCAGACGCCGCAGGTCATCCCCCTCCAGCACGAAATGCTCCACACAGAAGGACCGGAAGGCCGCAGCATCGCCGTCGACCACCAGCCAGCGCTCGGCCACCTGCCGGACGCCACGGGCAATACGCGCCCGCTCCCCATCCCCGTGCCGCTCGACCATGGCCTGGATGCAGCCGTCGAGGTCTACGGAGGCAACAAACGTGTTCGGAGCGGTGGACACGGCCGGGGTGGTCATGCCGGCGGTAGCGATCATGGTGGCAACCTCATACGATAGGGCGGGCCGCGGCGGAAGCGGCGATTATAGTCCGTCGCCGCGGTCGACGGACAGCGGGAGCACGGCCTGGACGAGCCGTCGGCCCTGGTGAGGTCTTCAGCGCTCCGGCTCGTCGCGCTTGATGCAATATTCCATGGCCTCCGCCGACAGCAGCACGCCGGGAACACCGGCGCCCGGATGGGTTCCGGCGCCGACGAAGTAGAGTCCCCGCACGTCCTCGCTGGCATTGTGCGGGCGGAACCAGGCGGTCTGCGTCAGCTTGGGCTCGATGCCGAAGGCATTGCCGTCCAGGCTGGAGAGCTGGTCCCGGAAGTCCCGCGGGCCAAAGACCTGCTTCACCTCCAGGTTCTCCCTGAGCCCCTCCAGCCCCCAGCGCTCCAGGAAGTCGATCACCCGCTCCACGAAGGGTTCCTCTTCGCGCTCCCAGTCGATGTCGGCCTTCAGGTTGGGCACAGGGATCAACACGTAGAGGCTCTCGGCCCCCTCCGGCGCCATTTGGGAATCCGTGACCGTCGGCGCGTGCAGGTACAGGCTGAAGTCATCGGCCAATACCTTGCGGTCGAAGATATCGGCCAGCAGCTCCTTGTAGCGCTTGGTGAGGATGAGGGTGTGGTGGGCCAGCTTGGGGTAGCGCCGCCGCACGCCCAGGTAGACGACCACACTGCTCATGGTCTGGTCCAGGCGCGCCACCCGCCGGTCGGTCCATTTGCGCCGATGCTCAGGGCGGATCAGGTGGCTGTAGGTGAAGCCCACGTCGGCGTTGGACACCACGAGGTCGGCCGGCAGGGTCTCCCCCGCGACGCGCACGCCCACCGCTCGCCCGTTCTGGACGAGGATCTCCTCCACAGCCACGCCGGTGCGGATGCCGCCCCCGATGTCGGTGAAGAGCCGGGCGAACGCTTCCACCAGGCTGTACATACCTCCGCGTGTGAACCAAACGCCACCGTCCCTCTCCAGGTAGGGGATGGACAGGTACACCGAAGAGGCACGGAAGGGGTTGCCTCCGATGAAGAGCGGGTGGAAGCTGAACATGAAATGGTGGCGCGGATCCTTGAAGAAGCGGCGCACGAAATGGGCCACGGGCCAGAAGGCCCCCAGCTTCAGGGCCTTGGGAATGAAGGCCAGCATGGTGGACAAGCGGTCGAAGGGCCGGGCCCCCAGCCGGTCGGCGATGATGGCTTGATGGATGGGCCGGATGGCGGCCATGAAGGCATCGTAGCGCCCGGCGTCGCCGGGGTTGTTGACCGCCATCTGGGCCTTCATCTGCGCGGCGTCGCCGTTATAGTCGATGTGGCTACCGTCGTGGAAGAAGATGCGGTAGAAGGGATCCAGGGGGAGGAAGTCCAAGTAGTCCGCACGCCGTCGGCCGGCGGCAGCGAAGACATCCTCGATGATGTCGGGGGCGGTGATCAGGCTAGGCCCCATATCGAAGGTATAGCCGGCTTCCTTGAACTGGTAGGCCCGGCCACCCACCTGCGGCCGCTGCTCCAGGATCTGGGTCTGGTAGCCCATGGCCTGCAGGCGCACGGCGGCGGCAAGGCCGCCGAAGCCGCTGCCGATGACGATGGCGCGGGGTGCGGTCGTGGTCTGCGTTCCGTTGGGGTTCATGGACAGACTCCGTTCAACTCAGTTTCATGAAGGAAACGTTCAAGGATCCAAGGGGGGAGCGATGGTGACAGGGCGGCCGCCGCTCAGGCGCCGATGGCCTCCCTGCTCTCGAAGCCCTGCGGTAAGCCCCCGGCGACCGTCTCGTCATCCGCGGGCGGCCGGTGCACCCGCCACAGGCCTGCGGCAGCCAGGAGCGGTTTCTGCCACGCCTGGGTACGGGCGCGGCGGCGGAAGTTGTCGTAGCCATTGCGCCGCAGTCCGGTCAGGATGCCGCGGTAGATCGCGGCCGCCGCTGCCACCGGACGGGCGTAGAAGCGGGGCAGGTGCGGAACGGCCGCGCAGGCCAGGCCGTAGCAGGATTCGGCGACCGCAACCATTTCCTTCATGAGGGCGCGGTAGGCGGGCAGGATGGGGCCGCCGGCCGCCATGGCTTCCAGGTCCGCGCGGCGCAGCCCGTGGCGCTCCAGGAGCGTTTGCGGGAGGTATACGCGGTCCATGGCCAGGTCCTCACCCACGTCGCGCAGGATGTTGGTCAGCTGCAGGGCATAGCCCAAGGTCTCGGCCCGCGCCAGGAGCCAAGGATCCTGCACGCCGAAGAGCCGGGTCATCCAGATGCCGATGACTGAGGCCACCTGGTAGCAGTAGCGCCGCAGGGCTTCCCAGTCGGCCATGGCCACGGGGCCGAGGTCCGAACGCACGCCGGCGATCAGCTCGGCGATCAATTCGAAGGGCACACCGGCGCGGGCGGACCGGTCCATGATCTCGTCCAGGAAGGCGATGCCGCTGGGGCGGCCCTGGTAGGCGCCGTGGACCAGTTCCTCCCAAGTATCCAACTGCGCGGCAGCCAGCTCTGGACTCCCAGCGGACATGGGGCTGTCTACCATCTCGTCGGTGCAGCGGCAGAAGGCGTAGACCAACTCGACCAGGCGCCGCTGGGCGGGAGGAAAGAGCCGGGCGGCGAAGGAGAAGGATCGCGAGTTGACCTGGAAGAAAGCCCGCGGTGAGGCTTCTGCCTCGCGTAGCCAGACGGGCAGGTCGAGAGCCGGTGGTCGCGGATCGATCGCCGACGCAACGGAGAAGGACGACGGAGCGGCTTGTGGCGCCGCGAAGAGCGATGGGCTCAAGTTGACCTCCGCGATGTTGTGTATCCGTGTTCCGCCAGGGACGACTCCGCCGCAGAAGGATCCGTGGCCGCGCCTTCCGACAGAGCGGCGCTGTCGCGACGGCCGTCCAGCCAGGCCGCCAGTTCGACAAGCGAGCCCAAGACGGCGAAGGAACGGAAGGGGCGGTACGGCGGGTCGACGACCTTGCCGTCGAGAGCGCCGCCGCCCAGGGCGAGGTGGTAGGGACGGGCGGGGTCGTAACCCTGCGCCAGACTGCGCACCAGCCGGACGGCATCGGCCGGTCCGCGCGGCGGTGTGAAGGAGACGCAGACCAGGTCCGCCCCCCAGCGCTGCTGCTGCGCGGCGAATTCCTCTCCGGGTACATTGGCGCCCAGGTAGTTGACGGTCAGGCCCCGTTCCTCGAGCAGCAGCCGCACCATGAAGGAGCCCAGGTGGTGGGGATCGCCTTCGGCAGCCCCGACCACCGCGCGCCGGAGGACGGCGGCCGGCCGCAGGCCGGGCTGCAGGCGGCCTCTCAGGGCATGCAGGGCGTCCATGACATGCTCGCTGGCGCGATGCTCGTCACCGATGCGGATACGCCCTTCCTCCCAGGCGTCGCCGACGCGCCGCATCAGGCGGCCCACACCTTGATCCAGCACCGCAGCCAGGGGCAGGCCACGGTCCAGGAGCAGGCCAAGCGACGGATCCAGCAGGGCGGGCTCGTCGGCCATGAGCCAGCTGAACCAGAGGTCCACCAGGGCGTCGAAGCGGCCGTCGCCGGCCTGGCTGCTGGCGCGCCAGACGGCAGCCAGCTGGTCGTCGAACGCAGCCAGAGGCGTGGTCAAGCCGGCATGGCGTGCGAAGGCGACGAGATCCTCCAGCACGATCCGGCGATGGCCACCCGCAGTGAGGCGGCAGGGCAGCTCGCCCGCGTCACACCAGCGCTTGACGCTGCTGGCATGCACGCGGCAGATGCGGGCAGCCTCCTGGCTGGTCACCAGGATGGGCGCGTCCTCGCGGTGGGCGGTGGTGAGCGTCGACGTCGGGTATCTCTGTAGCATGCTGGGATACTAATCGATAAATCGCTCAAAGTCAATGTTTTGCACGATATTCATTGTGAGTGTTGTGGATATCAGCGTGCTTCAGCGCATAAAATCTGCATCTCGAGCGATTTCGATTGACCTGCCAAGCCACCACTCCAAAGCCAGCAAGCCCAGAGCCAGGGCCGCGGGTCCCGCCTGGCCCAAGGCGAATGCGACGGGGCCCCAGAAGAGCAGGAAGGCCCGCAGGCTATCCGTGCTCCAGGCCTCCGGCGCGGCCCCGGACAGACGCCGCGAAGGCAGGGTCGCCAGCAGGATGCCCTGGGCCACCAGGCCACTGAAGCACCAGCCCAGGTAGTTGCTGGCCGGCACACCGTAGTAGGCGCCGCCCTCGGCATAGGCCCAGAAGCCCAGGCCCACGGCCGGCGGGTCCAGCACGCCGTCCAGCAGCACCAGGATGAGGGAGGACAGGAGCAGGGTGGCCCAGGGGCTCGCCGTCGGCCGGTCCGCCGGGCCGCTCCCATGGCGGGTCGGGATCCGCCAAGCCAGGATGCGGCCGGCCAGGAGACGGCTGGAAAGAATCATGGGCAGCCAGAAGAGGGGCAGGGCCAAGGGCACGATGCCCAGCAGCAGGGGTTCCAACCCCATGGCGTACTGGAACGGGCCGTAGGGCCAGCCGGTCTGCACGCCGATGCCTTCGATGAGGTAGCTCCACAGAGCCAGCAGCGCGATGCCGGCGAGCGAGCGCCGGTCCCAGACCCGACGCAGGCCGAGGATCAGGGGCAGGGCCATGACAACGTTGGCCGCCACCAGGAGGGGCGGGAAGCGGCTGGCGGCCCCGAGTGCCGCGGCGACCTCACCCAGGAGGGGATGGGCCGCCGCCCATCCGCCCTGGACCAACAGGCGCTCCAGGATGAAGCCGCCGGCACCCACCAGAGGCACGAGGAGGGCGACGGTGGAGCGGCGCGCGGCGAGCCAGGCGGCAGCGGAGTCGAGGGGGTGGGAGGGGGCTGCTGATGGGTTCATGCGCTGACCCTGGCCGGCCGACCGGTAGCGCTACGGCGCTCCCGTCTCGGCACGCAAGCGTCTGGGATGCATCGACCGGCCAACATTCCGCTCATTCCTGGGGCACCACCCTACCCCAAAGGGCGTCCAGAAGGCGGTTGACGACTGGCCGGCGCTCGACGAAGACGAGATTGCCGTCCTCCGTCACCAGGACGGCTTCACGGGGCGAGATGAATGCCGCGTCGGTGAACTCGACCTCTGCTCGGAGCGAACTCACGGCTGGCTTCCGGACAGGGTCGACTTGATCTACCCATTGCACGCTCTCGTAGGCGACCGAGAGTGCTTGCCCCTGGTCGGTGCGTAGTATTCCCGAGACGAAACGCTGAATCTTGTCGCATTCAGACTCTGAACCTTCCCGCTCGTCGCAAGCGACGACGTCGATTGCCGGTAGGGACTGCAGATCCAATATGCGGCGCCGATCATAAATGACACTGGACGAGACGTATTTGCCTATCGGTGGGTCCCACCCCGATTCGTATTCCGTAAGGTACAGGCGTGATGAGCTGTCACGCAAAGCCATGCAAAGCCATCGGTACTGCGCGATGGATCTTTCGGCCCCACTATCATCGTGTTGAGGAATCACAATCCGCTGCGGCGCGGTATCCCAACGTCCCAGCTGCCAGCGGTACATGGTGACGTCGAGTGACAGGACAAGAAGGTGGTCGTCTTCCAGACCCGCCCAAATCAAGGGTGAGGAGGCGCTGGAAAGGGACTCTTCGTGGCGTTGGCGGTAGGCGGGTGCTTTCGGATCGACCCAATCAAGGACAACCCTTTCAGTACCGGGCTTCCGAAGATCAAGGACCAGAACACCGGTGTCATGAGTGACGATCATGTATTGTTCGGTGGTGGCTGCCAGTTTCGGCGCGTGGATGCGATGCCCCAACATGTCGCCCCCAATCCGAACTTCCCCACCATTGTCGATGTCCCGGCAGACAACTGCATCATCGGTCACGCGACACCAACGATCGCCATGTACCCGGAAACCCGCGTGTTCACCGTGCAAAGCCACCGGACGACCGAAATCGTCGGTGTTGGTTGCCATCCAGTGCGGTTCGTTCGGAATCTGGCGAGTGGGGAGGTCGAAGGCGGCGAGAGGCTGGACAGTCCGGTATCGTGCCTGCGCCCATACCCCCGAGTTGTTCTTGGTCACGTATTCAAAGTTGTGCCCTTGGCGCGACATCACATCACGAAGCACGCCAGGCGTCTCTTCTCTCAGCAGATGCCATGTATCTCCAGGACAATGAGCGTACACGCATGCGGGGTTGATCGAGAAGGCACTGATCAGGCCACTTGACGACCATTGCACGTCGTTGTCCCAGATCCTGTCCGTCCGCTGCGACAGAAGCCGAGGATGCATGGGGTCGGCAACATCAACCAAGGTCAGGGCCCTGGAAAAGCGCGTGGAGAACAACAGCCGGCCAGCGTTCATTTGTCCGCGAGATCGTTGATCCCGATCGAAGGGCGGTCGGCGGCGGCGGTCGGCAAGAACCGGAAGATCGAGCGTTCCGATCTCCTTGCCGTTCTGAAGTATCCCATCGCGCCACACCACCTGGAGCATTTGCAGATGGTTGTCTCCTGCGAGCAGATAGACCACCCCATTCTCGACCGCCAGCAGCTCAGCGCGATCCGGCAGCGACATACTCCCCGCAGACAAGTGCATTCGCCCATCCGGTTCAACCAGGACAGCTCGGATCTGTCGCGAATCGTACGAGGGCGATGTCAGTATGATCAGATCGTTGCCCCTCTTCCCAGTACTCGAAGCAGCGACATGAACGTCCAGGATTTCGTCGTGAAGATTCTCCTCGTCTACCGAACGCAGCGACAACGGGAACCGGGAATCCAGCCGTAACATCACCGAGCTATACCAACCATATATAGACGAGCCAGCAACAACTACTCCGCCAGTCCACTTGGCGGCAGTCGCTGACTGGTCGGAGTATGCCACCTTGGGTCGCCGCTGGTCGCGGGAATCAATAGACCAAAGTCGAGAGTTGATCTTGCTGTAGATCACATCGTTCAACCCTACTGACAACTCCCTGTTTGTACCAGAGCTTCTCATGCCGCTCATCTCGATGACGCGCCCGGTCATCACCGGATTGCCAGGCTTGCTGATGTCAAATACGCCGATGCCATTGACCAGGCTGACGTAAGCAGTATCGCCTTGAATCAACGATGTACCCTCGAAAGCCCCACCCGCGGTCTTGCCAATGGCCAGGTACGTGTTTCGGGCAGGGGAAATACCGATGTTCCCATTCGGCGCATCGTCCATCCAGTCGATAGCTGGCATCCACACCGATACTGCCGCGATCACCGCGACCAGTAACAGCACGCCGATTCGCCTGACAAAGCCCTCCCCGCCATCGCTCCAGATGGCGCCACTCGCCAGCGGCCGGTCGACCGCGTCCTTCCGCGTATAGTCGCGCAGCCCATTGTGGTACACCCGCCAGGCGGCGACCAACAGCCCTGACACCACCAAGACGGAGAACCAGACCGCCGGAGCGTGCATGATCGGCGGGCTCAGCAGCCATAGCGGGGAGTCCGGCGGCATCGAGGCCACCGTTCGTGGCAGGCTCTCCAGAAGCAGCAACGGAGCAGCCGCAAGACCCAGCGCCGGCCAGCGGGCATTCCGGTAATCCGCCGCGCTCGAGGCATTCATGAATCGACGGAAGCTCATGGCAAAGGCCAGAGCGACCCCCGCCGGGTAGATGAGCGCGCCCGCGAAGGGGAAGGGCGACAGCGACCCGATCGCCGCTAGGCGCAGGCGAACCAGAAGCAGGATGCCCAAGGGTCCCGCCGCAGCCAGGAGCCAGATCGTCAGCGACCAGATCAGTCCTTGCCAGGTCGAAGCGCGGTAGCGCTGCCGCCGCGTCGCCGGCAGAAGGAAGCCTTGCGCCTCCGTTCCCGTCCCCGTGGTGACGGCACCCCAGCGGCGCCCCATGGCCACCCCCAGCCAAACGCTGTAGAGGCCGAGCAGCGTGGGGAGGTAGACGCGACCGGCCCAATCATCAGGCGCCGCGATGAAGCTGGAGACGCTCACCACGCAGACCACCGTCGCGCCGACAATCGCCGCGAGCGGGTTGGCCTGCCGCAAACCCACTCGCCAGAGGTCCGCAAGCAGCCCTGCCTCGTAGGCCGAAGCGGTCAGCGCCCGCCGCCCCTCCACCGCTCGCCCTTCAGCGGCATCGTTCAACTGCGCCATGGCCGCCGCCGTGGGGGGCGGGCCGTCATCGCGCAGGATCCGTCTGGTCAACCCACGCCTGAAGGCGGAACCGACGGAAGCTGGGTGCTTCATCGCAGCACGCTCCTAGCATCGCTTCCAACCGGCTCGCCGGTCGAGTCGGGTATCGCCTCATCGAGGTGCGGAGCGTGCTCCGTCCCTAGAACGGCCACGAACACATCCTCCAGGCTGAGCGAAAAGAGGTCCAGATGCGCCCCCGGCACCGCTCGCAACGCCGCAAGCTCCGCCGCGGATCGCACCTCGATGACCGCCGACAGCAGTCGACCTTCACGACGCAGGTCGTGGAAGCGGACCGGCGGCTGAAAGTCGACAGGGGCTTCCGCGGCGAAGATCCACTGCGCACGCTGGAAGCGCTCGCGCAGGGCATCCAGGCTGTCCTCGACGAGCATCCGCCCACGATCCATGATGCCCACCCTGTCGGCCAGGCGCTCCAGATCGCCCAACACGTGGCTGCTCAACAGCACGGTGGGCGGACGGTCCTCGGCGAGGCTCTGGACCAGGGCGTCCAGAAGGGCGCGCCGGGCGATGGGATCCAGGCTCGCAGCTGGCTCGTCCAGAACCAGCAACTCCGGTCGGCAGGCGAGGGCCAGGAGCATGGTCAACGCGCGCCGCTGACCGCCCGAGAGACTGCCCGTTGGCCGGCCCAGGTGGCCCTGCAGATCGAATCGCGTTGCCAGGCGCCCGGCCAGGTCGGCATCCCAGCGGGGATAGACCTGGGCCCGCTCACGCATGAGATCCCACCCCGTCCACGTGTCCTGTAAGCGGGGCTCCTGCAATACGGCCGCGACACGAGCGCGGTCCAGCGCGGCCGCCTCGCGCAGATCCAGTCCGAGTACCATCGCCCGCCCATCCGTGGGCCGAAGCAAGCCCAAGAGGCATCCGATGGCCGTGCTCTTGCCCGCCCCATTGCGGCCCACCAGTCCATAGACCTGTCCGGCAGCGGCGCGCAGGTCAAGGCCGTCCAGGGCGCGATGACCGTCGCCGTAGACTTTCACCAGACCGTCGGCCTCGGCAGCCCGGTCCCGCGAATCCACTCCATCACCTGTCTCGCTCGGCCCATTCTCCCAGATCATCCATCGCCTCCCATGATGTGCTTGATCGCATCCTCCACCACCGCCCGCACCGCTGTTGGATCCAAGCCGAGCTCCAAGGCTCGAAAGACCAGTTGCGTCGCTTCCTGATCCAAGCCGCCGACCGCGTTCAATCCGTCACGGCGTCGTTCCAGCACATCGTTCACTTGCCGATGGACGAAGACTCCCCGGCCGTGCTGTCGCTCGATAATCCCCGTGTGCTCCAACTCCGTGTAGGCCTTGACCACCGTGGTGGGATTGACCCGTAGCTGCTCCGCCAACGCTCGGATGCTGGGCAGTTGATCGCCCGGTCCAATAGCGCCAAGCACGATGTAGCGTTGAATTTGATCCATCATCTGGCGGTAGATGGGAATCCCGCTGGATGGGTCCAACTGCAAGTGGAGCAAGGCAACCTGTATCTGGTAGGAATTCACAGTCCATGATTCGGGCGACTGAACGACTGTATGATAACAGTCGTACAGTTTGTCGTCAAGGGTCCGCTAGGCCCCTAAGCCGTAACGCCCGCCCCCGCCGCACGTCTTCACCCTTGCCATGCACCCTCCCTGCGGCCGCTCCTCGCGCCTCGGGTTCCTTCCCCTGGCGGCCGGCCTCGTGCTCGCCACCGCCTGGGGCTGGGCCTGGATCGACGGCGCGGCGCAGGCGCGCGAGCCTCTGCCGGAGACGACCGGTTACGCCAGATCTGCAGCAGGCGACGTTCGGCCGTCGGAGGACGGCGTTCAGTCGGATGGCCGCCCGCAGCGCCCACCTCCCGCCCCCGACGCCCTCCTGCAATCCGCCGTCACCATCACCCGCACCCTGCCGCCCGAGCGCTATGCGCTGGTGGACAGCTGGCCGGCCGCGCCGGCGGCCCCGCGCGGCATCCAACATCCGGCGGGCTTGTCCGTGGGAGAGGACGGTCTGGTCTACGTGGCCATGCCGCGCAGCGACCGCATCGGCGTGTGGCACATGGTCGGCGGCGCTGCGCCCGCGCCGTGGACCGGTCCCGGCGCGCCGCCCGGCCCGCGGGGCAACATGCTCACCCCCGAGCCCGCCTTGGGCGGTCCTGGCGTGCTGCGCGCCCCGGTGGACGTCGCCGTCGACAGCAAGGCCGGGCGGCTCTACGTGGCCGACAGCGGCGCCCGGCGGGTGGCGGTGCTGGCCACCCGCGGCGGGGCGCTCCTGGCCGAATGGCCGGTGGAGGGCCGGCCGACCGGCATCGCCTTGGGGCAGGACAGCAAGGTCTACGTGGCCGACGAGACCGGCCACCGCGTGCGTGTCTACGACAGCACCGGCACCCACCTGGCCGATTGGGGCGGCTTCGGCCGCGGCCTGGGGCAGCTGGACCGGCCGGCCGGGCTGGCCATCGGGCCCAAGGACGGCTTCCTGTATGTGGCCGACAGCGGTAACCACCGCATCCAATGGTTCGACGGCGCCGGGCAGGCGCAGGGCCGATTGCTCCTGGACAACAGCGCCGGCCCAGGGGGCATGCCTCAGGACGTCTTCGTCAACGACAAGGGGCAGATCCACGTGGCGGTAGAGCGCGGCGTGTTGCGCTACAACAGCCCGACCAGCTACGTGGGCATCGAACGGCCCATCCTCGCGCTCCCGCCGAACGTACCGCCCGTGCCCATGGTCAACAACCACGAGGGCATCCGAGGCGTGGGCTACCATCCCAAGGCCGGCTGGGCGGTCAGCCTCGATCCGGCGCTCTGGGCCGGCGACGGCCTGGACAGCTACCCCGCGCGTTGGTTTCCCGCCTTCGGGTCCTTCAGCAGCGGCTGGCCCGCCGAGCCCTATCGCATCGCCGGCGACGGGCGGGGCAGCACCCTCCTGGACAGCCTGCCCGGCGCCTGGAACCTGGCCGCGGACGGGCGCCTGGACGGCCTCCCCGCGCCCACACCGCTCGTTCCCCATGACCAGCGCCACTGGGATCTCGCCCGTTGGGACCGCTGCCTGGCCCTCTTGGACGACAACCTGGTCACCCTGTCCAGCGACCAGAGCCGCGGCTGCCCCGTCGGGCAGCTGGAAGTGCTGGACCAGAACCAGCGCAGCCGCCGCGACCGGGTGGGCGACCTGGTGCCCGACCCCGGCTGGTGGAACCGCGCCCTGGCCCTGAACCTGGGCGGCACGCCCAACGTCGCCGTCCTGGACGCCGGCAAGGGACGCCTGGTCCTGCGCAGCCTGAACCCCATGGGCCAGCTGGTGGGCGGCGTGCAGTTGGTGGCGCAGAACGGGCCGCTCAGACCTTTCGCAGACGTAGCCTACGATGCCTTCGGCACCGCCTGGGTGCTGGCCAAGGATGGCGGCCTTCTGCCCGTCGATCGGCGGGGGCGGACGGGGGACGAGGTAACCCCGGACCTCGGCGGGCGCGGCGCGGAGGCGCTGGCCCTGGGGCCGGAGGGCGAGTTCTTCGTCCTGGCGACGGACGGCTGGGTCTTCAAGGCCGCGCGCGACGGATCCATTCGCGCCGCCTGGGACGCCCGCTGGGACGGCGCGGGCGGCGCCGTGGCCTACGCCGACCTCACGGTGGATGAGGCGGGCCGGGTGCTCCTGACCGACAGCCGCCTGGACCGCGTGCTGGTCTGGGCGCCGGAGGGGGGGCCGGGGCAGGCGGTGGACCGCGCCGACGGCCCGCCATGCCGGCTGGTCCCCGACAAGCGCGCCGCCCCCGCCCGCCTGGCGCTAGGCGACACGACGACCGTGACCTTGAGCGTCGCTACCGACTGCGGCGAGGCCTGGCGCGCCCTGGACATCGTCCTGGTCGTCGATGCCGGCTGTGACATGGCCGGCGAGCGTCTGGCGAAGCTGCGCGAGGCCGGCATCGCCCTGGCGGGGGCTCTCAGGCAGGACCGCGACCAAGTCGCCGTGGTCAGCTTCAGCACTGAGGTGGACGGCAAGGAGGGCGGCGCCCGCCTGCTGCTGCCCTTGACCGCGGATCGCGCCGCCGCCTCGGCGGCCCTCGGCGGACTGAAGACCAGCTGCCTGCCTTTGGCCTTCCTGGGCATCACCCCCAGCTACCCGATGGACCTGGCCGGCGGCCTGCGCGCCGGACGCGAGGCACTGTTCGGCCCCGCCGGTCGGACGGAGGCCGGCAAGGTGCTGATCGTCCTCTCGCCGCGCAGCCAGACGCCGCGCCGACCGGCGCTCTGGGAGGCGCGACGCCTGTGGCAGGCCGGGGTGCGCGTCTACAGCCTGACGGTGGGCCAGGACAGCCTGAACCAGGCCAAGGACGGCCCCGATCGCGGACTGATCGCCGCCCTGGCCAGCCGCGGCGCGGGCTACCAGGAAGTGGGCGCGCCCAATGCCCTGCCGGCCATCCTGAAGGACCTCGGCCTGGCGGTCTCCGACCGCCACCTGCTGCGCGACATCCGCGTGGTGGACAGGATACCGGCCAACATGCGCCTGGATCCTGGCAGCATCAGCCCGCCAGCCAGGGTGCTGCCGGACGGCGCACTGGAATGGCATTTCCAGAACATTGGCTGGGAGGGCCTGCCACCGCTCAGCTTCCGCCTGGAGCCGCTGGTGGCGGGCGTCTGGCCGACCAACATCGAGGCCCGCGGCGCCTATACGGACGGACTCGGCTACGATGGCAGCATCCTCTTTCCCGTGCCTTACGTGGAGGTGATCGGGCCCACGCCGTCGCCCACGGCCAGCTCCGAGCCTTCCGCAACGGTGCCGCCGACCGCTAGCGCCACCCCTACCGCAACGCCGTCGCCGACGCGGGTCCCCAGAACCGCCTCGCCGACGCCGACCGGCCCGCGGCGCCTCTTCCTGCCCGTCCTCTTCTACGAGCAATGCATCCCCAAGGCGCGGCCGGTGGACGTGGCCCTGGCCATCGACACGTCCTCGTCCATGCTGGGGGCCAAGCTGGAGGCGGCCAAGACCGCCGCCGGCGCCTTCCTGGACCAGTTGGACCTGCGCCGCGACCGGGCAGCCGTGGTGGGCTTCGACGCGACCGCACGCCTGGCCCAGCCGCTCAGCGCCGACCGCTCCGCCTTGGATGGGGCGCTGGCGGCTCTCGGCCCGGGCGTCGGCACGCGCATCGACGAAGGTCTGTGGGCGGCGCTCAACGAACTGACCGGAGCGCGCCGACGCGCGGGAGCCGATCCGGTCATCGTCCTGCTCACCGACGGCCGGCCGCAGGAAGGCACGGAAGGCCGCATCCGCCAGGCTTCGGCTCTGGCCCGGCAACTGGGCGTGGCGGTCTACGCCGTGGGGCTGGGCGAGGACGTGCTACCGGAGGTCCTGCGAGATATCGCGGGCGACCCGTCACGGGTCTTTCTGGCGCCGGACGCTCGGGATCTGGCGGACATCTACCGGCAGGTGGCGCGGGTCATCCCCTGCCGTTGAGGACAGAATGGGAGCCGTGGGGTCTGGTGTTGCGCTGGATCGGGGCAAGCCGCGGGCTGTTCGGCGCTGCGCCCCTGCTCAGATCGGTGGAAGTAGTGACGCCCCGCCGCCAGATGGCAGCGGGGCGTCGGCGCGGCAACGCTCGGGCAGGAGCCTACCACTGATGTAAGCGCGTGCGAGGATACCCCTGATAGGTGGTGGCGGCAAGGCGAGAGGGCGGGCCTACGAGCAGGGAATCGTCTCCGCCAGACCCCGGTAGATGCCCGCCAGGTCCGCTGGCGACGGGGCCGGCAGCACCCGCGCCGCATCGCCCGTCAGCTCCCGAAGCAGCCCCAGGTCCACGTCCGTCCCCAGGCCGATGGCGTAGATCAGCGTGCCTCGCGCGCGGGCCTGCCGGGCCGCGTCCCGCGCCAGGCCACCGCTGCCGGCGTCCGGCTGGCTGTCGGTCAAGAGGATGATGACCGGCCGGCCTTCGGCACGGGCGCGCGGACCGCGCAGTTCGGCATCGGCCGCGATGAGGCCCAGGTCGATGCGTGTGCCCTGGCCCGTCTGCGGCGCGGCCAGGGCCAGCTCCAAGAGCGAGCGGCTGCCGGTCAAGCCCGATTCCAGCCGCGCCCGGCCGTGAAAGCTGACGACGGCCACGCGGTCCCGCGGCAGGTCCACCAGGTCCACGAAGGCCTGGGCGGCAGCCAGGGCGGCGGCCAGCTTGGGCCCGGCCATGGACTGCGAGCTGTCCAGGACCAAGGCCACGTCCAAGGGCCGGCGGCGCAGCGCCAGACAATGGCCGCGGCCCAGAAATGGCAGGAGGAGCGACCGTGGCGGGGCTGGCGTGACCGTGGCGCGGGTCGGCAACTCCGTGGGACGGGGAGTGTCCGTGGACGGCGGGGTCGGCGGCAGCGGCGTCGGCGACGGCTCCGGCGGTGGCGGCGGACTCGCCGAGGGCAGCGGGGTCGGGGCGCAGGCGGGCGTCCAGTTCAGGTCGACAACCCGCTGCCCGTAGCGCGCCCCGTCTCCAACCGCCGTCAACAGCAGGCGGTAGATGCCCGCCGGCGTCTCCGCCGGCGCCTCAATCGCCAGGTCGAAGGGCCGCAGAGCGCCCGCTGGAGGCACCGTCACAGCCACATGCTCGGCGGGGGTCGCCAGCAGCCAGCCGGCGCGCTCCGGCGGCTGGACCTGCAGCGTCAGGCGGCCGATGCGCCTGCCGGAGCCACCCAGCAGATCGGCCAGCGCCGTAGGCAGACGGTTCACGTTGCTCAGGTCCACGGCAGCCCCGCCCGGTCCGGCACGCCCCGCCCAGGCCGACCAGTAGCGGGTGAGCTCCGCGCTCAGGCTGACCAGCTCCGGCGGTGCCGCGCCACTGATGGTGGCCATCAAGGTGACGTCCTCGGCCTTCAAACGGTCCAGGAGGTCCTGCCAGTCCAGGTCGTCGGCCGTGCCCGGCAGCAGGTCGGCTCCGCTGTCGCGCCACCAGGCGGGGCGGCCGGGCGTCCAGACGCCCGGCACCCTGGGGTTGGCGATGCCGGCGTTCAGATCGTCGTCGCGCGGCACTGAATCACCCAGCAGGACGATGACCCGCCGCGCGCCGCTTCGCCAGCCGACAAGGGGGCTGTCGAGGGCCCCGGCGATGGCCGAGGCGTAGGCCTCCGGCGCGTCGCCGCCCCCGCCGGCGTAGAGGGTGGCGGCTGCCGCGGCCAGGTCTGCCTCATCCGTGGAAAGCGCGCCGCGAAGCTGCCAGGCCCAGTCGCTGGGCAGGCCGGCCTGGCCGTAGGGGAAGTCCCGCACGTCGACCAGCCCCAGGGCGATGTCCGGGCTCACGGCCCTGAGACCGCTGGCGATGGCCGCGGCACGCGCCTGCACGGTGGAGATGAGGCTCTCCATGCTGCCGGTCGTATCGATGACCAGCAGCAGATCCACCCGCGGCGGGGCGGGCGGGAGCGTCACCTCCCAGTTCAGCCGCGCCGGCCGGTCGGGGCAGGCGGCCAGCCCAATGGTCTCCGGCGTCGCGGTCGGGGCAGGCGGAGACGCGCTGGCCAGCGGGGTCGGGTCCGGCGCGCTCGGGCGGAAGGCCTGGATCCGCCGCCCGCCGCGGTCGGCCACCAGGAGGCGCGATCCCGCCAGGGCCAGGTCCCATGCGCCCGTGAAGCGACCCGGATCATGACCCAGGCCGCCAAACAGCGGTCCCGTCACCTGCCCTGAGGTCGGGTCGACCGCCACCACCGTCTCGTCGGCCAACAGGGCGTAGAGGCGGCCGGCGGCCGCATCGGCGGCCAGGGCGCGGGGGGCGGCCGGCAGGAGCAGGAAGCCCTCCGGGTTGCCCTGGAGATCCAGCCGCTGCAGGCGCCGGTTACCCGCTTCGGCCACGAAGACGCGCGGCGGCTGGGCCAGATCGGCGGTGGCCATGCGCGCCAGGGCGACGTCCACAGGCGAGCGGAAGCTGCCCGGGGTCTCGCCCACCGTGCCCAGGCGCAGGCGGCGCTGGCCATCGGTCGTGCGGTAGGCCAGCAGGCGGGACTGGACCAGGTCGGTGCCGTAGAGAAGACCGCCGGCCAGATCCAGGGTCAGCCCGCGCGCCGCCGGACCGAAGTCCGGATGGCCGTCGCCGGCCGGCGCCTCCCAGAGAGGGGCGCCATCGGGCGCCTGGGCCAGCAGGCGGTCGGCGGTGGCCACATAGACCGTGCCGTCGGGCGAGGACGCGACGGCGATGGGACGCTGCTCGACGCCCGCCGTGTCGCGGACCACCCGCGACCAGACGAGCGAGCCGTCCGCCGCCCGCCGCGCCAAGCCCTTGTGATCCACGCTGGTCTGGCGCGGCTGGCTGACCGTGTAGAAACCTCCGTCCGGCAGGCCGGCGAGACCCAGCACGTCCTCGTCGCCCGTCGTCCAGGAGCTGTCCAGGATCCAAGGCAGTTCGGCATCGGTCTCCGCGGCCGCCGGCGGCCGCGTCGGTGACAGGGTCAGGGCGACGGCCAGGCCGATGCCAACCAGCGCTCCGCCGCGTAGGAGCCGGCGGTTCAATCCGACGCCGCCTGGTCGGCGTGGGCGGCCATCAGCGCCAGGAAGCGGCCATGAGCAGATAGAGCCCCTGGCCATAGGGCTTGATCTGGTCGAAGGGCACCTGGTTGTAGATCTCAAGGGTCGGAGCCACGCCGGTACCGGTGGAAACGCGGGTCAGGGTGCCGTCGGCGGCCACCAAGGCATCCACCGCCCGGGCAGCGAGCAGGCCCGTCGGGCGCAGGCGCCTGTCCACCCAACCCGCGTCCGTGGCGCGCAGGACGGCCGCGGCGATCGCCGCGCTGCCCGAGGATTCCAGGTAGAAGTCCGGACGGGTGACCACCGTATGCCACAGCCCGGAAGGGTCCTGCACGGCGGTGAGGCCCAAGAACTGCTGTTCCAGACGGGCGCGGATCTGTGCCTGGCGCGGGTCGCCGGCGGGCAGGGCCGCGAGGATCTCAGTGGCCGCCAGGGCCGCCCAGCCGTTGCCCCGCGCCCATTGGGCCCCGGAAAGATGCGCCGCGCCGCCGCCCCGTTGCTCAGAGGCATCCCAGCCGTGGTACCAGCGGCCGCTGATGGGGTCTTGGAGGCGCCGGGCATGGGCCAGGTATTCATCCACGGCCATGCCCAGGCAATCCACGCAGCCGTGACGCGCGCCCAGCCGCGCCAGCAGCGGGACGCTGACGATCAGGGTATCGTCCCAAAGCTGGTCATCCTTGTGGGCCAAGGCCCCGTGCACCCGCGGCGCCTGGTCGCGCAGATAGGCCGCGCAGCGCAGCGCCACGTCCAGGTAGCGCGCTTCACCGGTCTGCTCATGGACCAGGAGCGCCGGCCAGGCCGGCGTGCAGTGGTTGGGGTGGCGCGGTCGAACGCCCTCGGCCAGCCGGGTGTCCAGCCAGACGCGGGCGGCAGACAGAATCGCGGCGTCTCCGCTGCCTTCCTGAATCGCCAGCAGCCCGGCCCAGGCCACGCCTGCTTCCCAGTCCCAGCTGCGCGACGCTCCGTCCTCCGACCCGGCCAGGGCGAGGCTGCGCTGGATGACCGCTGCCAGGTGGGTGGGGCCTTCGCCGTCCGCGGCTGCTACCCCGGCCGTCGGCGCCGATTCGGCGATCAAAGCGTCGGGGGGGGCGATTTCAATGTTGCCGGCAGGGGAGGCATCGGCCTGCGCCCGCGCGGTCGTCGCGGTCGACGCAAGCATGGCCAGGAGCATCAAGCCGCCGGCCGCGGCCCCGGCGCGGCCGGGCAGAAGGAAGAAGGGTCTGTAGATCATGGTGGGGGGTCTCCTACCGGGCTCGGTTCGGCGTTCGTCCCGGCATAGGATGGGACGCAAGAACCCATCGGGCACTTGCGTCCGCGATAGCCCTTAACGCAACCAGCCCAACGGGCGTTCCGTTGGGCTGATCAGGTGGAGCAGAGGGGACTCGAACCCCTGACCTCTACTGTGCGATAGTAGCGCTCTCCCAGCTGAGCTACTGCCCCTCGCGGGAGGGTGGATTATAGCCGGTTGGCAACCGGCGGCAAGCATGATGGGTCATCGCTTCCGGGGTCGGCGCTCCGCCCGCGGCCTATAATGCGCCCCTGCCCCGGTCACGACCGCTTCGGATGGGGCGTCTTATGCGCGCGCCCGGTCGCTGCGGGCAACCATCCGGCCCGTCCGTCAATCCGTCGGAGTTCCGTCGGAACCCACCTCCCAGGACCGATCGACCATGCGAACGCGATTGTTTGGGGCTCTGACCCTGACCCTGGTGGTCCTCGGCCTGGCCCTCCCTCTGCCCGGCCGATCCGCCCCGATTCCCGGCTATCGCCTGGAGGCCGTCTGGCCTGCGGCAGCGCATGGGCTGCCGGCGCCCATGGCCGTCGCCGCCGGCCCGGATGGTCGCGTCTGGCTGCTGGACGGCTCAAACGGGCAGAAGACGCGCAGCCTGGTGGCCCTCTCGCCGGAAGGGCAGAAGGTGGAGACCCGCCCCGCGCCGCCCGATGCCCTGGATCTGGCCCCGGAGCCGGGCGGCGACATCTACCTGGGCTCGGCGGCCAAGTCGCCGCTCTACCACCGCAGCATCGGGCGCTATCCGGCCAGCGGCACCCCCGTCTGGAAGCAGCCTGAGGAGGGCGCTTCCGGAACCGGATTGGGGGCCACCGCTGGACGCGTCTTCCTCACCGACCCGCTCAAGACCAAATACAAGGAGAACAAGCCCTCCGGCGGTATCCGTTGGCGCGGGCGGGCGGATGGACGGGTCTCCGGGGTGATGGTGCCGCCGGGCGCCGCGATCGGCTTCCCGTCGGATGTCGATGTGGCTCCGGACGGCACGCTTTTTGCCACCGACCTCCTGGGTGACGCCGTCTTCACCTGGGCGCCGCCATACCTGCCCAATGACTTCGCCCGTTGGAGCCTGATCGAGAACAGCGGCCCCTGGCGCATCAGCGTCGGCGCCCAACCGGACGGCGCGATCCTGGTGGGCGTCCTCTTCTCCGATGGCCTGATCCATGTGCACCGGCCGGACGGCGAGCTGGTCGCTCGCTTCGCCGTGCCCGGCGAGCCGCTGGACCTGGCCATGGATCGCCGCGGTTGGATCTATGTGCTGGACGACGAGACCGGCAACATCCGGGTCTTCGCCCCCGGAACGCCCCCGACGCCGACGCCGGTACACGCCGACCCGCCCAAAGGTCCCCAGTCCTGCGAAGTGCGCGGCAGCCGGACGCTCAGCCCGACGGTGGTGGACCGCTGCGGCAAGGTACAGGTCACCCTGAAACTCGATGCCGTCTGTCCTCCTGGCGCAGTCAGGGGCGCCGACGTCATCCTGGTCATCGATACCTCCGGCTCCATGGACCAGTACGGGCGCATGCCGGGGGCCAAGGCCGCCGCCGCCCGCTTCCTGGCCGGACTGGACCTCCGCTACCATCGGGTGGGGGTGGTCACATTCGCCAAGGTCGCCCGGGTAGCCCAGCCCGCGACCACGGACCGGGCCCTGCTGGACGCCGTGGTGGCCGGGCTCAAGACGGAAGGCGCCGGCACCAACATCCACGCCGGCCTCCGCACCGCCGCCGACCATCTGCGCGACGCCGGCCGGCCCGACGCCCTACCGGTGATGATCCTGCTGAGCGATGGCGAACCCGACTATCCCTTCGCCCCTGAACCGGTCACCGCCGCCCTGGCTGCGGCTGAACGGGCCCGCGCGCGCCGCACCTACATCGTCACCGTGGGTCTGGGCAAGTTCATCGACTCGCTGCTCCTGGAGGGCATCGCCAGCTCTTCGCAGGACTTCTATTACGCCCCGGATGTCGTCGACCTGCAGCGCATCTACGACAATATCCTCAAAGTGGTGGCCGGGCTCAACGTTACGGACATGGTCATCGAGGACCGGCCCGAGTCACCCTTGGTGCGCTACATGGCCGGCAGCGGCGCGCCTCCGCCTCTGATGGTGGGCGACACCCTCACCTGGAACCGCCCGGCGCTGCCGGAGGGCGGGTTGACTTTCAGCTACACCCTGCAAGCCGCCCTGCCCGGCAGGGGCCCGGCCGGCCGCGCCAAGGTGCGCTACCTGGACGCCGACGGCACGCGGCGCAGCTACAGCTTCCCGGAGCCGCAGCTTGAGGTGCGCTTGCCGGTCGCGACCCTCGCACCGGGAGCGACGCCGACGCCCGGCTCCGGCCCCGCCCCCACCGCCACCCTCCCAACGGCGCCCACGCCGCAGCCCTGTCCGGGCGGAGCCTCCTACACGCTGGCCATCGAGTCCTGGGTGGATTCCGTGGGTGTGGGCGGCTACCGCTGCCCCGGCTGCAACGCTGTCTGGGACAGCGGCGACTATCCCGGCCGCTACAGCCGCGCCCTGCGTCCGCTGGAACTGCCCACCTTCATCGTGCGCAGCGCGGACGGAAGCGTCCTGTGGGTGGGTCAACCTGGCGCCCAGGCCGGCGGCCCCCCCTCCGCCCAGGTCAGGCTCTGCGTCCCCCCGCCCTACACCGTGACGATGGCCCGCCTGCCCGGCGGCTACCTGTCCTGCCCCAACAGCCCGCAGGAGCGATCGGTAGGCTCCTCAGACCTGGGCTCCGCCCGCCAGGCCGTGCTGCGCTTCCCGTACTGGCGCGGCTGCAAGGGGCTTCCCTCCCCCGAACCCGTAACCAGCCCCACCCCCCTCTCGGCCTGCCCTGAATGAGCGTCCCTGTGGAGTTCCCCATGTCCCTGCTCACACCCGTCCGACGCCGCGCGCCCTTCTGGCTCCTCGGACCGGCCTTCCTGGCCATCGGCCTGACCGGCGGCGCGATGCGGGCCTCGGCGCAGGGGCTGCCCACCGAGGCCTACCGCCGCCTGGCGGCTTGGACCTCGGTGAGCGATCCCAAGGCCTCCGGCCGCTTCAGAGGCCCAGAGGGCCTGACCGGCCTCCCGGACGGGCGCATCCTGGTGGCCGATCGCGGCCTGGGCGCCATCCATGTCCTGGACGCTTCGGGCCGAGGCCTGGCGCTATGGGGCGGCGACGGCAGCCTGGGCACGCCCAGCGACCTGAGTGTGGCGGGCGGCCTGGCGTACGTGGCCGACCCCGAGGGCGGCAAGGTCCACCTCCTGGATACGGCCACCGGCCGACTGATCGGCAGCTGGCCGGTGAGCGGCCGGCCCAGCAGCCTGGCCTGGCATCCCGCCCTGAAACGGCTCTACGTGTCGCGGCCGGGCGCGCGCGACGTCCTGGTGCTGGACGAAAGCGGCCTGGAGGTGGGCCGCTGGACGGCAGACAACACGGCGGTGCGCGACCCGCGCGGCATCGCCGTGGGGCCTGACGGCCGGGTCTATCTCTGCGACCTGGGCGACGGACAGGGCGCCAACGTGCGCATGCATGACGCCGACGGGCTGCTGCTGGGCGCCCTGCCGGTGGAGCTCGACGGCACCACGCAGGCCCCTCTTGACGTGGCTGTGGACGATGACGGCGACGTCTATATCGTCACCGACCTGACCCTGACGCGCTACCACGGCATGGACGTGGTGGCACCGCCAGAGCGCATCCCGGGCGGGCGCGGCGTGGGCGTGGGTCCGGGCAGCGGCCTGGTGATGAGCGTGCAGGACTTCCGGCTGGGTTTCACCGGCATCATCAGCTTCGCGGACCGCCGTGCGGCCATCCTCCAGACGCGCCGATGGGGCGGACCCTTCGCCCCCCTGGGCACCATCGAGGGGCCGCGGCGCATCTCGGGCAACGCCCAGAACCGCTTCTTCTTCCTGGACCGCTGGCCGCGGGTGCAGGGCTACGATCCGGATGGCCTGCCGCAAAGCCAGTTCGCCGTCGGCGGCCTGCACGACATCGCGGCCGGGGGTCGCGGCTCCGCCTTCACCATCGATGGCCGCTTGCTGCGCTATTGGGCCGAGAACGGCAACCTGCTCTGGGAATGGCTACCGCCCGGCGCAGACCCCAGCCAAGGCAACCCCTACAGCTGGCTGACTGTCGTCGACAGCTTCGACCTGGCCGGTGTCGGCAATTCGGTCCTGCTCTTCGACATGGGCGACCAACGGCTGTATGTGGTGGACTTCAGCGGCAACCCCGTTGCCGAATGGGCCATCTCGGCGCCCGATGGCTTCACCTCGGTGATCGACGCCGCCCTGGCCGAGGACCGGGTCTACCTGCTCAACCGCAGCACCAGCCGGCTGGAAGTCCGCCGTCTATCCGACGGCGCCCTGCGCGACAGCTGGATTCCACCCGGCTCACCCAGCCGTATCGACGTGGCCCCGGACGGCAGCGTCTTCGTCCTGATTCGCGAAGGCTGGGTGCTGAAGTACGCGCCGGACAAGAGCCTCCTCGCCGCCTGGCCGGTCGACGACGTGGCCGAGCGCGCCGAGCGCGCCGCCGACCTGGCGGTGGGACCAAGCGGACGGGTGGCCGTCGCCCTGGAAGGGACAGGCGGCGAGGACCATGGTCAGGTGGTGGTCTTCGCTCCGGATCCCGCCGGCACGCCGCCCAAGCTCCCGACCTTCGCCGACCGCTGCCGCCTGACGCCGGACAAGACCGCCGCCCCGGCGCAGGTGGAGTTGGGCCAGTCGGTAGAGGTGACGCTCAGCATCAGCGGCGACTGCCCCCTGGCCGACGGCCGCTCCGACATCCTGCTGCTGGTGGATACCTCGGGCTCCATGGCCGGGGCCAAGATGGGCGCGGCGCGCACAGCGGCCCTGGAGTTCGTCGGTCAGTTGGACTACAGCCGCAACCAGGTGGGCTTGATCACCTTCGCCTCGGAGGCGGCCCTGGTGCAACCGCTGACCAGCAACCCGCGCCAACTGCTGCGCGCCATCCCGGATCTGGGCGATGACGGCGGTACCAACATGCTGGCCGCGATGCAGATGGCCGACGCCGAGCTCTTCGGCGACCGCGGCCGGCGGGACGCACGCAAGGTCATCATCCTGCTCACCGACGGACGGCCCAACAGCGGCGCGGGCGAGATGCTGGCCACGGCCGCCACCTACCGCGCCGCCGCAAGTGTCGACATCTATGCCGTCGGGCTGGGTCTGGACGTCGACAGCTTTTTCTTGAAAAGCATGGTCACCGCACCGGCCTACTACTTCGAAGCCCCCAGCGAATATGAGCTGACCCGCATCTACGACGTCATCGCCCGCCGGGTGCGGGCCTCGCTGCTGATGGAGGAGGTCACGGTCACCGACGTCCTGCCCGCGGACATGGAGCTGCGCGCCAATTCGGCCCAGCCGCCGGCCACCTACGACCCGGCCACCCGCACCCTACGCTGGCAGCTGACCAGCGTCTCGCCGGGCGGCATGGTCCTGCGCTACCGCGTCAGCCCCCGGCAGACAGGTCGGCGACCGACCAATGTGCGCGCCGAGGCCCTCTACCGCGACGGTCTGGCCCAGAGCGGGCAGCTGGTCTTCCCGATCCCGGAGGTCGAGGTGACGGGTCGTGAGCTGTACCAGGTCTTCATGCCCATCCTCATGAAGCAGAAATGCCCCGAAGCGCGCACGGATGCGGTGCTGGTCATCGACAGCTCCTCGAGCATGAAGGAGACGCCGGCGGGCGGCAGCATGACCAAGCTGGACGCTGCCATCCGCGCCGGGCGCGTCTTCGTGGACCAGTTGAAGCTGCCGGAGGACCGCGTGGCCTTGGTGGCCTTCAACAGCGAGGCCACCTTGGTGCAGGAACTCAGCGGCGACCGCTTCGCCCTCGCCGGTGCCTTCGACCGCCTGCCCTCCGGCACGGGCACGCGCATCGACCTGGGTCTGGCCAAGGCACTCGAGGCCCTGGGTCGCCGGGATCCCGACCACATCCCCACCATCATCCTGCTCACGGACGGCCGCCAGGCGGACAACAACGCCGCGGCGGTGCTGACGCAGGCAAAGGCCGCCACGGCGGCCGGCGTTACCGTTTTCACCATCGCCCTGGGCGACGATGCGGATCGCGAGCTGCTGCGCATCGTGGCCGGCCGCGACAGCCGCTTCTTCGACGCGCCGTCGGAGCAGGCCCTGGCGGAGATCTACAAGAGCATCGCGCGGTCCATCCCCTGCCAGTAGGAGCAGGGCCAGCCGTGCCTGAGCGAAGCCCGCCCCGCGCCGACGGCCAATTTGCCGTAGCGCCCAGCGGGCGGCATCGTTCTGATCCTGGCGTACGGCATTCACCCAACCAAGGACAGCTGTCCCATGGCGCGTTCCCGCTTCTCCATGTCTGCCCACGGCCGGATGTTCGGGCAGGGGCAAGGCATGCCGAGCCCCTTCGTCCTCGTCTTCTGCCTGCTGACCGGCTTCGCCCTGCTGCCGCTGCGCGCCTCCCAGGCGCGGCCGCTGGCGCCGGGCGCCTCGTCGGGCCTGCTGCTCAACGAGGTGGACTACATCCAGCCCGCCGACAAGCGCGGCGTGGACTTCGTCGAACTGCTGAACGCGGGGACGCAGGCGACAAGCATGGCCGGACATCGCCTGGCGACGGTCGACAGCCAAGGCAAGGAGCTGGCGAGCTATGACCTGCCTCCCTTCAGCCTGGCGCCGGGCGAGTACTTCGTGGTCTGCGGCATGGACTTCGTTCCCAACTGCGATTGGGTCGCCGCCGACAGCGAGGACATCCTGCCCGGTCTCGGCGATGGCCGCACCGCATTTGCCATCGGCCTGCTGACGACGCCGCTGCGCGGCGGGCCGGCCATGCTGGTCGATTCGGTCAGCTATGAGGGCTCGGTGCCCGATGGCCCACCCGGCGGCGGCGCCTGGACAGAGGACGAGGGCGTAAACCCCGCCGACACGAGCACGGGCGAGACCTACCTGGGCATCTCCCGCCTGCCCGACGGACGGGACACGGACAAGAACAGCGGCGACTTCAAGCCGGCCTGCGCCACGCCGGGCCTGAAGAACAACGCCTCGTCCTCTGACTGCCAGGCGGCACCGCAACTGCGGTCGCTGGTGATCAATGAGGCCGACATCGACCAACGGGGAACGGACACAGAGGAATTCGTCGAGCTGAAGAACATCTCCGGAAAGCCGATGGATCTCGGACGCTTCAGCCTGCTGGGCATCGACGGCAACGGCGGCCTCTACCGCCGGGTGGACCTACCGGACCAGATGCTGCCGCCTGGCGAGCATTATGTGATCTGCCCGGCCAACGGGCAGGTGGCCAACTGCGACCTGGCCATCCAGCCCGCCGAAGACCAGTGGCAGGGCATCGATCCGGATCAGCTGCCGGCGGCCATCGCCCTCGTCAAGCGCGATACGATGGAGCAGGACCTGGACATCCTGGTGGACAGCCTGAGCTATGGCACGACGGTCCCCGGCGGGCCTACCGCCGGCGGCAGTTGGACGGAGGGATCGGCAGCCAGTCCGGCGGACAACCTGGGGCTGATCAGCCTCGGGCTCTCGCGCAGCCCGGACGGCGGCGACACCGACGACAACCTGAAGGATTTCAAGCTGCGTTGCGCGACGCCGGGGCAGACCAACGGCAGCCTGGTGACCGGCTGCGTCCGGCCCGCTCAGCTCCCAGGTCTGGTGGTCAACGAGCTGGACTACACCCAGAACGGACCGGACACGGAAGAATTCGTCGAGATCAAGAACCGCTCCGGCCAGCCGATCGACCTGGGCCAGCACGACCTGGTGCTGGTGGACGCCAAAGGCAGCCCCTACAACGCCCAGGTGCGCCTGGATTCGCGCCTCCTGCCCCCGAACGGCTATCACGTGATCTGCAACGTCGGCAGCGCCCTGGTCAATTGCGACCAGTACGCTCTCCTGGAGCAGGACGGCCTCCGGGACCGGGACGCCGGCCAGCCCTTGGCCGCGGTGGCCATCCTGCGCAATCCGACCACGGACCCGCGCGATGACATACTGGTGGACACGGTCAGCTACGAAGGCGATGTGCCGGGCGGCCCCGACACCGGCGGGACCTGGACTGAAGGCAGCGGCGCCGCGGTACTCGACCCGCCGGCCAACCCCTTCGTGAGCATCGCCCGCCTGGTCGACGGCATCGACACGCAGTCCAACAAGAGCGACTTCAAGCAGGGCTGCAGCAGCCCCGGCTACGTCAACAGCCCCCGGCCGCAGACGGGCGCTCCCTGCGACGGTCCGGTTCAGGTGACCGCAACCCCCTCGCCCACCACGGCCGCCAGCGACACGCCGATCCCCTCCCGCACGCCCCTGCCCAGCGCGACGCCGACTGCGTCGGCCAGCCCCATCCCGCCGGCGACGGCCACGCCCGGCGCCGGCGACCCGCCGACGAAGACCCCTGAGCCGTCGGCCTCGCCGGCCACGAACGAGCGCAGCTACAAGGTGGACACAGTCGCCAACGCCCCGGACCGCGCTCCCGGCGACGAGGTATGCCTGGATCGCAACAACGCCTGCTCCCTGCAGGCCGCCTTGGAGGAGGTCAACGCGGACAAGCGCCCGGGCACGATCCGCATCCACTTCGCCGGTGGCCTGGGGCCGATCGCCGTCCCCTCCGGCCAGAGCCTGCCCCCGCTGGGACGCGACGGGATGATCCTGGATGGGGCGGGCGCTTTCACGGGCGCGGCGTCAGCGGCGCACGCAGTCTCCCCGGCCCAGACGGTGCCCACCTGTCAGGCGTCTCAGGAGTTGACGGGTGCGGGCAGCGGGGTGGGCCTGACGGTCGCGGCCGGCCAGGTGGCGGTCATGGGCCTCAAGATCTCGGGCTTCGGCACGGGCATCCTGGTGTCCTCGGCGGTGGCGGGCCTGCGCATCGGCTCCGACGGCGATGGCGCGCGGGACGATGCGGAATGCAACGCCATCTGGGACAATCGCGCCGCACAGGTGCAGATCGAAGGCGCCAAGCAGGTCTGGGTGACGGGCAACTTCATCGGCATCCAGGCGAACGGTGATCCGGGCGCCCTTGCCCGCACAGGTGCGGGGGTGCTTCTGGGCGGCGGGGCCACGGGCAACGTGGTGGGCGCGCTCAGCGGCCGGGCGCTGAAGCCGGGCCGCGGCAACCGCATCCAGAACCTGGACTCGGGCATCCTGGTGACGGGCCGCACGACGGAGGGCAATGCGATCGCCGGCAACCTGATCGGCCCGGCCGCATCGGGGCGCTGGGAGCGCTACGCCAACGTGACGGGCATCCGCCTGGAGAGCGCCGCGCGCGGCACGCTGATCGGCGGCGCGGCGGACGGCGCGGATACGCCGGAGCTGGCCAACGCCATCTTGTACAACCTGCGCGACGGCATCCTGCTGGAGCGTGGGGTGCAGGACACGAGCATCCGCGGCAACGAGATCCGCGCCAACCGCCGCGACGGCGTGCGCACGGGGGCGACGAACGGCGTCGGCAACACCCTGCGCGGCAACCGCATCACGGCCAACGGCGGCGCGGCCATCGCGGTGGAGTCCCTGGCCCTGGAACTGGCCCCGCCGAGCATCGACGAGGTGGATCGGGTTCGGGGCGAGGTCAGCGGCACGACCTGCCCCGGCTGCGTGGTCGAGCTGTTCAGCGATCCGTTGGACGAGGCGCGCAAGCTGCTCGGCCGCAACACGGCCCAGGCGGATGGCCAATGGTCGGTCGCCGGCCTGGACCTGTTGGCCATCACCGATCCGGGGCTCACCGCCACCACCACGCAGAACGGCAGCAGCTCCCGCCTCTCGGAGGTCCGCCATCTGTCCGATCCGTGGCGGCTGATCGAAATCCCCTACGGGTCGCCACGCGCCCTGCGTCCCGGCCAGCCGATCTTCGAACGGCGCTTCCGGCTGGTGGACCACAAGGGGGTGGGCCAGCCCTTCGCCACGGTCCGCTTCTCGCCGCTCAACCTGTTCTTCCTCACGGACGGCCGGGGACTGCTGACGGTGGAGATCCCGATGCAGAGCCTGCTCACCTACGGCACGCGGGTGATGAGCTTCACGGTGGAAGCGGTGGACCGCGACGGGATGATCCACTCGGTCTTCTGGAACCCGCGACTGGTCCTGGGCTGGCAGCAGGCCACCAGCCGCCCGGGCGACGCGGTCCTGGACCTGTCCAGCCTGCTGCCCAACGGCGTCGGCGGCGTCCTGCGCCGCGGCCCGGCCCTGGGCGCGCTGCAGGAGGCGCTCGCCCCGCTGAGCGCGAATGGGCCGGCGGCAATCGGCGCTTCGGCTGTCGCCCCGGACCTGCGGGCACCGGTGGGCCCGTACCAGGCGGGCACGGACGCCTATGGTGCGGCCTACGCCGCCTCCCCCTCCAGCGAGCTGCGCGAAGGCCAGTACGCCTGGCAGATGAACCTGGCCCAGGGCGGCGGCGTCTACGAGATCCACCCCGCCGCCGAACCCCTCGCCGGCCTCCTCGAGATCACCGCTCCCTCGGCCGCCTTCAACAACGGCAGCGGCGGCGACCAGCGCTCCAGCGCCTGCCCGGCGGGCACCCAGGGCGCGACGATCGCGGGGTGGAAGGGGGATGCCGGCTGCTGGACCCCCATCATCGGCAGCAGCGCGGTGGCGCCAGCGGCTGGGGCGCAGACCTTCAAGGCCAGCGCCCAAGTCTCTGTCAGCTCCGCCGCGCTAGCGCTCGGCCGCCGGGACCCATCGCGTGCCTTGCAGGCCACCACCGCCATCACCCTGTACACCGTCGGCTTCGACCTCAGCAAGCCGCTGGTGCAATGGCGCCTGGCGGCGGGCACCGCCATCCGCAACCTACCGGCCTCCATCGCCGAGATCAGCGATGGGCTGGCCGGTGTGGACAGTGGCAGCATCAGCCTGAAGCTGGGTGGCCAGACCGTACCGGCCGTGTTCGACCCGGACACCCTGGAGCTGCGCATCCCGCTTGAGGGTCGCACGCCACCGGTCGGCATGACCGGCCCCACAACGTTGGAACTGCGAGTCACCGATGGCTTCTGCAACCAGACTACCGCGACCTTGAGCGTGACCATCGACCCGCAAGCGCCGCCGTCGCAGGCGGGGTTGGTGATCTACACGCCTTACCTGCCAAAGGGGCACAGCATCAGATAGTTCTGAGTGGCTGAGTGGCCGTCTGTTTACTGACCGCAGCCCGGACGATGGAGCAACTGCTGCCGCCTTCCATGAGCAGTTGCGAATCTGGTCAGTTAGCAGCTAGGAATGGGGGTAACTCCGGCGTCGGAATTAGGGGCATTCCTACTTGCTAAGCGCCCCCAGGTCCAGTTGCTACATCAACCCGGTAGCAACTGCGATGTGCGAAGGGAGCAATGGCGATCGGACCGGGCTGGCTATAGAGTGTGGCCTCGGCCGTCTGTTGACCGGTGATACCTGATGCTGTAGATTGCCTGCACCGGATAGGCCATTCAACCTCGTCTGAGGAGGGTATCCGCGATGCAGCGATTTCAACTGTCCATCCGCAAGGAGCATGCCGAGTTTCTGGCTACACGCGCCATGCGCGAGGGCGTGAGCATGGCCGAAGTGGTCCGCCGATTGCTGGATGTCGAGGCGCGTTGGGACTCCCCGGAGGGATCGGGGACCATTTGGGACATCGTCGGGCTGTTCAAGGACGAGTTGCCGCTCATCGATGGCATCCCCGTCAGCGAGGATACGGACCTCTATCTCTATGGTCGCGGCTCTGATGCGGCAGCTGCGCGGTGTGGTCACGCGGCCGACACTCCCTGATCCGTGATGGTTCTTCCGACGAGATCGGTGCCACCCCTTACCTCCGCCATCCACAGAAGCTGGTGAGGTCGGAGAACTTCAAGCTCGGTGGAGCGGACTGTCTGGATCCGTCTCAACCTCGCTGCTGCAGGGCCGCTAGTTCCGCCTCCAATGCCTTCGCCTCATCCTTCCGCCCGGCCTTGTCAAGGATCTGCGACAGGTCCTTCAGGACGTCGCCGGCATCGGATCGTTGCCCGGTGTCACGAAAGATGCTGAGCGCCGAGCGCATCCGTTGCTCGGCGCCGATCAGGTCGCCCCGTTCGGCCGCCAGGAAGCCGAGGTTGTGCAATGCTATTCCCTCGCCGGCTCGGTCGCCAGCGGCCTGGTAGAGTTTCAGCGCTTGGTTGAACAGTGGCTCCGCCTCGCCCAACTCATTGCGCATAGCATGTGTGACCGCCATGTTGGTCGTGGTGACCGCCTGGAAGCGGATGTCATCCAGCTTTTCGAAGATGGCGCGCGCGCGCCTGTTGTCTGCGAGCGCCACTTCGAAGTTGCCCAAGTCTCGACTCGCAGCTGCGGCGTTCATGAGGGCTGTTGCCAAACCACGCTCGTCTCCCAAGTCGCCTCGCAATCCCACGGCTTCACTCAAGACGTCCAGAGCCTCTGCATAACGGTCCTGGATATTGAGTGCGTTCCCGAGATTCACCAAGGCATCAGCTCGCGCGGCTCGATCTTCGTGGGCTAGAGTCAGCGCAATTCGCGCTTCCGACTCTGCGTTGATTGGCTCGCCTGTCCGGTAATACAAGCCAGGCCCGCCGGAAATGCACGTAGCTCTGCTCCGTCCCCGCCAACCCCTCCGCCAGTGCGTCCATCGCTTCGAGGTCCGCGCGCTGCTCGTCGCGGCGGCCCAGCATGTCCAGGGCCAGCTCGCGGCCCTTGTGGGCGGCGAAGGCGCCGGCCGGATCCTCCGCCGGCCAGAGGGCCAAGGTGCGGCCGTAGAGGCTGATGGCGTCGGCGTTGGCGTAGCGGGCACGGGCGCGGGCGGCGGCGGCGAGGTAATGACTCGCCGCGTCCGCCGCCAGGCCGCCCAGCTCCGCGTGGCGGCCGATCTGCGCCGCCAGTTCGCCGTAGCGATCCGCCGCGTGGGCGCGCATCCAGGTGGCCGCTTGGGCGTGCAAGGTCACGCGGCTCTTCTTGAGGAGGGTGCTGTAGGCGGCGTCGCAGAGCAGGGCGTGCTTGAAGACGAACTCGCGCTGCTCCGGAAATCCTGAGCGCTCACGGGCCAGCACCAGGCCCCGACCGCGCAGGCGATCCAAAGCCGACGCGTCCGGCGCGCCCAGGGCCATCACCGCACCGTCCCAGAAGACCTTGCCCAGGATGCTGGCCAGCTGCAGAGCCTGGCGTTCTTCGCCGCCCAAGGCGTCCAGGCGGGCTTGCAGCACGCCCTGAAGGGTGGTGGGCACCTCCACGTTCTGCAACTGGATCGGGTCCACCGCCCAGCCCGCATCACTCTGGCGCAGGACATCGCGGGTACGGAGCATCTCCACCAGCTCTTCCACGTAATACGGGTTGCCCTCGCTGCGCTCGGCCACGAAGGCCGCCACCGCCTCCGGCACCGCTTCGCCGCCTTCGGCCAAGAGGGCTTGCACCAGCTTGCCGATGGCCGCCGTGGAGAGCGCCTTCAGATCCAGGCGCAGGTGGCCCCGCTCGCCCTCGCCCCAATGCGGCCGGCGCTCGAAGAGCGTCGGGCGGGCGTTGCCCAGGATCAGCGCCGCATGCCCGTGCAGGGCCTCGGCCAGGCGGGCCACCGCGTCCAGCGAGGCATCGTCCGCCCAGTGCAGGTCCTCCAGGGCCAACACCAGGCTCCGTTGCTCGGCCCAGGTCATCGCCAGGGCCGCCAGGGCCGCCAGGCCGCGCTCTGCCAGACCGCGCGGGTCATCGCCGCCCTCCGCCTGTTGGCCCGGGTACACCAGGCGGGCCAGGTCGCGGGCCGCGCGCTCCGGATCCAAGGTCGCCGAGGGGGCCAGGTCCGCCGCTGCCGCGCTCGTCAACACCGCCCCTGATCCCGGCGAGCCGTCCAGCCCGTAGCGCGCCTCCAGCAGACGGCGTACCAGAGCGTAGGGATCTCCCTCCTGCTCGGCCGTACGGGCATGGATGATCTGCGGCGCAGGGTCCTGCGCCGCCAAGGCCTCCAGGAAGCTGGCCGTCAGGCGGCTCTTGCCCACCCCCGCGTCGCCCGTCAGGGTGATCCAGCCCAGGGCGCAGGATTCCACCGCGTCCTCGAAGGCCTCCCTGAGGCGCGTCAACTCGCCGCCGCGGCCGACCAACGGCGTGGTGATGCCCGGCAGGCCGCGCACCGAGGTGCCCATGGCCGGCGGCGGGCCGGCCAGCAGGAAGGCTTCCACCGGCTCCGCCTTGCCTTTGAGGGCCAGAGGACCGAAGGGGCTCAACTCCATCGCCCCGCGGATCAGTCTTGCCGTCTCCGTGGAGATGACCACTTCACCGGGCGGCGCCGCCGACTGCAGGCGCGCCGCCGTGTTCGCCGCATCACCCATGGTGGTGTATTCGCTGAAGTGGTCGCTGCCCATCTGTCCCACGAGCACCAGGCCGCTGTTGATGCCCACGCGTACCGAGAGTTCCGGCCCCCCCTCGGTGGCCACCCGCGCCCCGTAGGCCTTGACCCCATCACGGATGGCCAACGCGGCGCGCACCGCGCGCAGGGGATCGTCCTCATGGCTGACCGGGGCGCCGAAGAAGGCCAGGATTCCGTCGCCCATCAAGCGGGCGATGTAGCCACCGGCATCGCTCACCGCCTGGTTCATCACCGCGAAGGCCCCGTTGATGAGCTCCGCCAGGTCCTCCGGATCGATCTGCTCGCCCAGGGATGTGGAGCCCACGATGTCGGCGAAGAGGATGGTGACCAGACGCCGCTCGGAGGCCGGCAGGGCGGACGCTGCTGCCGCGGGCGGCATGGCGGGACCCAGGGCGGTAGCCGCCGCCGAGTCAACTTGAGGAAGCGTGGCCGGCGGCGGCGGATCCGGCGTGGGCGTGGACGGCGCGGCCGGCAGGTCTAACACGGCTAGCGGTGCGGGATCCGCCGCCGCCGGGGCCCCCGCGACCGGCGTCCCGCAGGAGGCGCAGAAGCGCCCGCCTGGCACCAGTCCCTGACCGCATTGCGTACAGAAGACCGGCATCGCGTTGCCGCAGCCCGCGCAGAAGCGGGCGCCGGATGGGTTCTGGAACTGGCAGCCGGGGCAGGTCATCGCTCACGCCGTTTCGCAGGCCCCGTCGCCGCTTCGTTCGCGGCGGGAGGGGCATCCCCGGTGGGCTTAGCCCTCGATCTTGCGGATGGCCTGCTCCGGGCTGACTTCGGCGTAGAGCACCTCCATGACGCCGGGCAGGTACTTGTCCATCATCAGCACGTTGGTATAGACCAGGGGCTTGGTCAGCAGCATCGTCAACTGGCTACCGCCGGCCAGATCGACAGAGGTCTTGTAGCGGATCTCCCCGTCGCTGTAGTCCATCTCGAAGTTGCCCATGACCATCCCGTAGTTGGCGCGCGTCAGATACTCGGCGATATCCTGGCGCTTGATCTCGGGCACCTTGATGGGCGCCACGGAGTAGAAGATGGCCTGTTCCGTGTTCTCGCCCATGCGCGATTGGGCGAAGCAGTTCCAGGTATGGCCACTGCGCCCTTGGAAGGAGAGCCTCAGGATGGGCTTCTGCTCGCTGCGGTCGAAACGCCAGTCGTCGTCGGTAAAGAAGTCGATGAAGGCCTGCAGGATGCGGTCGGTATCGAGATGGCCTTCCATCGCCGGGGACTCCTGAAAGGGCGGGGCGGGGTCATCGGCGCCGAGGGCCGGAATGCTGCCGATCCGACGGGCGCCGAGGTCCTGCATGTCGTTGCGCAGCGCCATCAGCCCCTCGCGCACCACGTCAAAGCGCGTATCGGGGTCGTCGTGCGCCCAACGCACCACCGTCCGCGTCTCGCCCGCCGCGTTGATCACCTGGAGACGCGTCGACGTCTCGTCCGGCACAGGGACGCGCCCGCTGACGGGAACCGCCAGCAAGTCCTGCTGCGCGGCCAGATCAAGAACAGCCAGCGCACGATCCACGCCCAGAGGCAACCAGAAATGCTGCTCGGCCAGGCTGACATCCACCATGGTGACGTAGGCGTTGCCGTCCCCGCGCACGGTGACCCGCAGGCCGCCCCACAGGCCGTTGACGTCATCCAGGATCAGTTGCGCCCCCTGCCAGCCAGCGGTATCGCCGAGGAAGGCCCGCGTCTGGTCGTCCATGATCTGGGTCGCCTCCTGATGCGAAGAGATGGCCTGAGCCACGATTGTAGCAGGATTCCGCCGGACGCAAGAGGGGCCGGGCGCCCCACTTGGGATGCGCGCCCGGCCCCTGCTTTGTAGACCTGATATGTCGGCGATCGCGAGATCTAGATGTCGCGGGCCGGGGGCCGCGGGCCGAAGGAACGCAGCTTGCGCCGGCGGGCCCGCCGTTCGGCCTTCTTCTTGGCCAGACGGCGTTCCTCACTGGGCGGGGTGAACCAGCGCTTGCGCCGGTAGGTGCTGAGGATGCGGCTCTTGGCCACGTCCTTGCGGAAGCGCTTGAGCAGACTCTCGAAGCCCTCCCCCTGTCGCAGATGGACGGTCATGTGATCACCTCCCTTCCCAGTGGATTTCGTGCGCCGCCGGTCTCTCAAGACTCTCGAGACCATCATGACCACAACCCTTTTACGGCCGGTCATGTTGGGGCGACAACAAGCTGATTATAGGGCAGCCGCCTGCAGTGACAAATCCACCGTCGACTTTCATCGTGTCCGGTTTTTGAACAGCCCCAGGCGCGTGCTATCATCGCACGTCCGGCGGCCACCCCATCAGAACCCTTCCCTGAAGTCAATTCGAGGTCCACAGCCATGAGAGTCATCCTGACCCAGGACGTGCCCAAACTCGGCAACGTCGGCGACGTCTGCACCGTCAAGCCCGGCTTCGGCCGCAATTATCTGCTTCCGCAGGGGTTGGCGATGCTGGCCACCACCGGCGGCCTGCGCCAGGTAGGCGACTTGAAGCGCTCCGAGACGCGCCGGCAGGATCGCATCCGCGCGCAGATGATGAGCTTCGCTGACCGTATCGCGGCGCATCCGGTGGAATTCCGGGTCAAGGTTGGGCAGACCGGGCGCTTGTACGGCTCGGTGACCGCCTCGGACATCGCCGAAGCCCTGGAATCCAAGGTCGGCGAGGCCATCGATCGACGCAAGATCGTCATGGACGAGTCGCTGCGCACCCTGGGCGAGCACAAGGTGGCCATCCACCTGATGCAGGGCGTCAACGGCGCGATCACGGTCAACCTGGTGCCCGACGGCGAGTTGGTCGCAGATGCCCCCGTTGAGGAACCCGCCGCCGCCACGGCGGACGACGCTGCTGTCGGCGACGAAGACAGCGTCAGCGACGAACCCTCCGACGGGTGAGGCCACGGCCACCGGAATCAGGTGACGTGACCCCGACAGAAGGCGCCGCCGCCAGCGGCGCCGAGCAGGTGGTTCGGGTGCTGCTGCGGCAGGCCCGCTGCGCCGACTGCAATTGCAGCTACCGGTCCGAGAACGTCCATGTACTCCGCCAGCAGGACGACCGGATCTGGGATCTGGCCGTTGTCTGCCATCGGTGCTATACCATGAGTCTTGTCAGGGCTATCGTCCAAGGGCCAGCCTGGCAGCGGCGGTCTGATCGGTCGGCCTTGCCGGCCGTGGGTCCGCTGCATGAATTGGATCCGCTTGAGCGCGCGCATTTCCGCGCGCTGAGCCCGGTCAGCATGGACGACGTTCTTGACATCGCTGGCTTTCTGGCCGATTTCGACGGCGATTTTCAACGCTTGTTTCAAGGGCGCGGAGGCGATCCATGATGCCTGATGTCATCTGCTTCCGCAGCCCGAGCCGCCTCCTGGCGCTCGGGCTGCTTGCGTTTTGGGCCTCCGTCATGCGCGGCGCGGCCCCCGTTGCGGCGGCGCCGCGGGTCGACGTCACGGTGGAAGGAAGAGTCACCGACCTGACCAGCGGCCTGCCGCTGGCGGGCGCCACCGTCAGCGGATCCGGCCAGCGGGTGGAGTCCGATCTGGAGGGCCGCTTTGTGCTCGACCTGCCCCCGGGCCGCCACCGGCTTCGTGTCGATGCCATCGGCTACGGTTCGGCGACCGTGATCGACCAGAAGGTCGTTGCACCACGCCACGACGTGACGAACGACAAGATCCGGGTAGCATTGCCGCCCTTCGCGCCGGACGCCTTGGGCCTGCGCGCCATGGTGGATCGCCTGCGCGCCGAGCCGGAGCTCTCAGCAGACCTCCGCGGCCTGCTGGGACCGCCGGGCCAGGGGTCGGCGGCCGAGAAGGATCTGCCGGTCAGTATCTTCGACGCCGGCGATCCGGAGGACGTGCCGGAGCAAGTCCGGGTCCTGATGCCCGACGGCAGCATCACGGCCATGGCGATGGACAGCTACCTGAAGGGCGTCGTACCCGCCGAGATGGGCTACCTCTACCGCCGCGGCTTCGCGGCGCTCATGGCGCAGGCCATCGCTTCTCGAACCTATGCCGCCGTGCGCTGCCTGCCCGCCTCCGCCGGCGACCCCGATGTCTGCGAGCGCGGCCTGGACGCCAACGTGGACACCACCACACGGACGCAGGTCTGGCGCAACGTGCATTACGACATCTCGGACGCTGCCGTGGAGACCACCCACGGCCAGGTTGCCCGGAACGACGGCAAGCTGCTCAATGCGCTGTTCTTCGCTCGGGCCGCAGACCGCACCCTGTCCAGCGAGGAGAGCCGCTGCTGCGGTGGCCGCAGCTGGTCCTACCTGCGCTCGGTCAGCTCGCCCGAAGCCTTCGCCGAGCCCTGGGGCCATGGCGCCGGACTCAGTCAGGAGGGTGCGGCCACCTTGGCGGATTGGGGAGCCAGCGCGGAGGAGATCGTCGAGCATTACTATGCCGGGGCCCGGGTGGACATCCCCCAACAACCCCACCTGTACGACGCCGCCGTCACGCCTCGCGAAGGGTCGCCGGCCACGTCGTTCAACTTCGCCGTGTCCTATGTCTCTTGGGACAACCTGGCCCCGGTTGAGCGCCAGGTCTGGATCGACGACACGCCCTACGTCATGGACGGTCCCAGCGGCCCCGAGCACGATTACCGCAGCGGTGCTGACTACCGTTTCGAGGGTCGTCTGCCGGCCGGCCGGCACACTGTACGCTTCGCCTTCTCCGGTGGTCGACAGGCCGTGGAGGTGGCCGGCGGTGAGGTCCTGGTGCAAGAAGCCGAAGCCTTCATCGGCGCCGTGGCTGCGGCCACGGACCTGACAGCCTCCCCGACACTTCCCGCCACCACGCCGCAAGCCGGGCCGGCCGCGTCGGTGGAGGTCCGCGCCGGCCGGATCCTCCTGACCTCCGACGACCTGGATGCCCGGCCCGATGCATCTGCGGCCGAGCAACCCCTGAGCGCACTGTCACTGGATCTCGCGGCCCCGGCAGCCCCGGACCTGGCGGCGGTCACCCTTGACGGGCCCGTGGTCGAGGCCGAGTTCCCCTTCATGGCGGTGGGGGCGCGATTGGACCGGCCAGCCGGTACCGGAGACGACGTGACGCTCCAGGTCCGCAGCAGCCGCGACGGCGTCATCTGGTCATCCTGGCAGAGCCTCACGGCGGGCGACGGCGATGCCCGGGAAGACCTGCCGGGCGCGTCCAGCTGGACGCGGCTGCTGATTACCCGGGGCCGCTACCTGCAGAGCCGGGCCTTGGTTATCGGCCCGCGGGACCAGGTGACGGCCAGTGCCGCGGGAGCGGTGGAAAGCCTTGAGCTGCATTACTTCAACAGCGACTCGGGCCCCGGCGCGCCGTTGTCGTCTTCCAGCGCGCGTCCGGCCGCCCTGACTTCGATGGCCAACCGCGACGAAGGCGACACCTTGAGCGCCACCGCCGTCTCCGTGATCGCCCGCGCCGGCTGGGGCGCCGACGAATCGAAGCGCCGGGATGCCGCCGGCAACGAGATCTGGCCGCCGGTCTACACCGCGCCGCGGGCCCAGTTGGTGCACCACACGGTCACCACCAACGACCCGGCGGACCCGGCCGCAGTCGTCCGCGCCATCTACCAGTACCATGCGGTCAGCCAGGGCTGGGGCGACATCGGCTACAACTTCCTGGTCGACCATCGCGGTAATCTCTACGAAGGGCGCTACGGCGGAGAGCGGCAGGGCAAGATCACCCAAGGCGGCCACGCCCTGCAGTTCAACCCCAACACCATCGGCGTCGCCCTGTTGGGCACCTATACGACCGCGAGCACCCGCCCGCCGGCGGCCATGGAAGGCGCCTTGGTGTCCTTGCTGGCGGAAAAAGGGCAGCGCTACGGCATTCAGCCGGACCTGCCCGTCACCTTGGCCGGCACGCGCTTCGCCCATTCGGTGATGGGCCACCGCGACTCCCTGCCCGGTCACACCCAATGCCCCGGCGACGGCGTCTACGGCCGCCTGGAAGGCGTGCGGACGGCCGTGCGGGTGCGGATGGCGGAACTCGCGGGACAACCCGGCGGCCCGCCACCGCCGACACCCCGGCCGCCCACGGCGCCGCCGCCCACCCTCGCCGCCTCCGGCTGCGGCGATGCCCTTTCCGGCGGCGATTTCGAGCAGGAAGACGCCCGTTGGGTGCGCAACCGCGCCTATTACACCAGCTGGGAAGTGTATCAGGGCGGACGGGCTCTGTTCATCGGCCTGCGCAACGCCGACGCGGACCCGGGTAGCAGCTACGCGTCGGCCCAGCAGGCGATTCGGCTGCCCGCGCGCTTGGGCTCGGCCCAGCTGCGTTTCGCCGCCCAGACCCAGGGCGACGCCGCGGACCAGCGGATCGTCCGCGTCGTCGACGCGGGAGGCCGCACCCTGGCGCTGGGGACCTTGGCCATCCCGCCCACGTCGGAGTGGAAGGCCTACACCTTCGACCTGACCGCAGCTGTGGCAGCCGCGGCCGGCCAGGAGATCCGCCTGTACTTCGGCGTGGTCAACAACGGCGACGGCCACCGGTCCTACATGCGCGTCGACGCCGTGGAGCTGCGCCTCTGCGCGCCCGCCGGCGCCGGCACCCTGCCTTCGCCCGGCCCGACCGAGCCGACCGCCGCGCCCACGGCCGGTTCGACGGCCGAGCCGACCGCCGGGGCCCATTCAGAACCCACCGCCACGGCCGAACTGCCCGCTAGCGAAGGCGGCCCGCCGACGACACCGCTCTGCGGTCCCCTCCTGCAGGAGGGCTTCGAAAATGCCGGCCCGGAATGGCAGGCCCGCGGCGGCCACGCCGCCCAATGGGTTCGAGAACCGGTCTTCGCCGGCGCCGGCGCGCTCCGACTGGGCCTGGTGGACCCGGCGGCCGATAGCTTCGATTTCTCGGGCCGGTCCCGCTCGGTAGCCATTCCCAAGGGCGCCCTGACAGCCACGCTGCGACTGCAGCTGGCCTGGGCCGCTCGCTCGCTGGAGGACACCTTCCTTGTCGAGCTGCGCGATGTCCGCCACGGGGTACGCGAGGTACTGCTGAGCGCGGGCGGGGAGGACGCGCCGCCGCTGAACACCTGGACGGCCTACACCCTCCCCTTGGGACCACGCTGGTTGAACCTGCCCGAGGTTGAGATCTACCTGGCACTGTTCAACCGCGGCCAACGGGAGGTTCCGGGCGGTGTGAGTGCTGTTCTGCTGGACGCCTTGCGCCTCGACGCCTGCTGGCGACCGGGGCAGGTCTGGTTGCCGGTGTTGCGGGGCTATTGATCCAACCGGATTTCCGCGCCTCCGCCCGTCAGTGATCGGTCGGCGGTCGCCCTCCGGCGCCAGACAGCCGCAGGGGTCATGCCCAGGATCCGCAGGTCCAGAGCCAGCGAGCGGCGCCGGATGTAGTCCAGGTCCAGCCGTACCATGCCGTCGAAATCGACGGCTGCCCGGTGGCTCGCCGGGTCGCGGCCTGCCACCTGCCACAGACCGGTCAGCCCCGGACGCACCAGCAGGCGCTGCTGATGCCACACCGACCAGTGCTCGGCCTCATAGGGCAGAGCGGGCCGCGGCCCCACCAGGCTCATCTCGCCCTTCAGGACGTTGACCAGTTGCGGCAGTTCGTCCACCGCGCTAAGCCGCATGAGGCGCCCCAACCGGGTGACGCGCGGGTCATGCGCGGGCGCTTGCCAGGGCAGGCCCCTTCCCTCCGGCCGCAGCAGTCCGGTCACCCGGCGACGGTGCAACGCCTCATCAGCGCCGGCCCGCATGCTGCGCAGCTTGAAGAGGACGAAGCTCCGCCCACCGCGGCCCAGACGCTCCTGGCGAAAGAAGGCCGGGCCGGGGGAATCCAGGCGCACGATCAGCGCCAGGAGGACGATGAGGGGGAAGGCTAGCGGGAGAAGGGAGATGGTGATGACGAGATCCAGGGGACGCTGCCAGGGAGCGGGGGGCAGGGTGACGATCGACAGCATGGGCGGGATTGGATCGGGATCAAGACTGCGCTGATCAAGACTGCGGTAGGGCATGGCAGAGCTAGTCTAGCCTGGGAGGCGGATTAGGTCTATGGACGGCGCGACGAGCGCCGGATCACCGGCCGCGCCGCATTCTGCTTGACATCTCCCCGTGCTGGGGGCGACAATCCTCCGCAGCAGAGCAGGCGGCCGGCACAGGCCAGTTTCGCCGGACATTCCAAACGCAAGGGGCGGGCATTCGTGCATCGTATGGAGGGGGCGGCAAGACGACTCACCCGCATCGGGGTCTTCTACGACGGCGGTTACTTCACTGCGGTCAACAACTACTACAACTTCACCCATCCCCGACGGAGTCGCCTGCACCTGGGGGGTCTGCATGATTTCATCCGGGAACAGGTGTCCTTGGCCGAGGACATGCCGCTCTCCTACTGCCATGTGGTGGACGTGCATTGGTTCCGGGGCCGCTTGCCGGTCTCTGAACTCTCAGACCAGCAGCTCGAGTCCGAGCGGATCTGGGACGATGTGCTCATGTCCTTCGGGATCGTCACCCATTACCTGCCGGTGACCGCCCGCCCAGGTCAACCCGTGCGCGAGAAGGGCATCGACGTCTGGTTTGCCCTGGAAGCTCTCGAGTTATCGCTCATGAACCGCTTCGATGTGGTGGTGCTCATCACCGGCGACGGTGACTACCTACCACTGGTGCGCAAGCTCAACGCGCTGGGGGTGCGGGTGATGCTGGTGGGATGGAACCTGTCCTACCGGCTCCCCATCGGCGAACTGCGCACGATCCGCACCGCCGAGGCCCTCGGCCGCGAGGTGACCCATCGCATCCGGATGGAAGAGGTCATCGGCGATGATCCGCAAGGCACCGACCCGGTGGTGGAGTCGCTCTTCGTCTGGCGGCCTCCGCGGCAGGCCGCAGGGGGTGAGGTCAGTCGGCCGGAGGCCACGGGTCTGCTTCAGACGGGTCGGATCGCCAACCTCCTGGATTCCTACGGCTTCATCACCCCCGAAGGGGGCGGGGAGAACATCTTCTTCCATGCCTCCGAGTTGATGGGTGTGCACTTCCGGGATCTGCGGCAGGGCGATCCGGTGACCTACCTTGCATCGCACAATGATCGCGGGCCTTGTGCCAGACGGGTGGAACTGCTGAGCATGTGGCCAACGCCGGGCGAGGCGGTCGATGGTGCCGCGCCCGGAGAAGCCCCCTGACAGAGCCTGGGCAGGGCACGCTGGCGCGCCTTTCGCGGGATCGCGGCAACGAAAAGCGGGGACCCATGGCCGGAAGGCGACAGGTCCCCGCTGCGTCGGGTTCGGTGCTATAGCGCGCCTGTCCCAGTGGGCTATGGGCGCACGGCGATCAGTGCGACCCGGTAGCCTGCTGCGCCCGCTTCTTGGAGACGCGCAGGCGGACCTCGGCACGCCGCAACGCGGCCATGGCCTTTTCCATGTCCTGCTTGTCCGGAGCCTCCTCGACAACCTGTCGAGCGCGGACGCGGGCCGCTTCGGCGCGGGCCACATCGATCTCGTCGGCATGCTCGGCGGCCTCGGCCAGGATGACCACCTGCGACTCGCGGACCTCCATGAAGCCGCCACCGATGGCCAGGAGCTCGCGGTTCTCACCGCGGACAATCTCCAACACGCCCTCTTTCAGGGCCGTCACGATCGGCGAATGGCGTGGCAGGATACCCATGACCCCTTCGGAGCCCGGCACCACCACCACGTCCACGTCGTCGGCATGGTAGATGGAACGCTCGACTGTGACGATGTCCAATGTCATCGGCATGAGGAATCCTCCGGGCGGCCTCAGCCGCGCATTGTGCTCGCCTTGGCGATGGCCTCATCGATCGAGCCCACCATGCGGAAGGCCTGCTCGGGCAGATCGTCGTACTTGCCCTCCAAGATCTCTTTGAAGCCGCGCACCGTCTCCTCGCGCGAGACGTACTTGCCCTCCATGCCCGTGAACTGTTCGGCCACGCGCATAGGCTGGCTGAGGAACTGCTCGATCTTGCGGGCGCGACTGACCAACTGGCGATCGTCGTCCGAAAGTTCGTCCACGCCCAGGATGGCGATGATGTCCTGCAGGTCACGGTAGCGCTGCAGCACGCGCTGCACCTCGCGGGCCACACGGTAATGCTCGTCGCCCACGATCTGCGGGTCGAGAATGCGGCTGGTGGAGGACAACGGATCCACCGCGGGGTAGATACCCTTGTCGGCGATGGAGCGCTCCAGCGAGATGGTGGCGTCCAGGTGGGCGAAGGTGGTCGCCGGCGCCGGGTCGGTGTAGTCGTCTGCCGGCACGTAGACCGCTTGGAGGCTGGTCACCGCGCCCTTGCGGGTGGTGGTGATGCGCTCCTGCAGGGCGCCCATCTCGGAGGCCAAGGTGGGCTGATAACCCACGGCCGAGGGCATGCGGCCAAGAAGCGCCGACACCTCGGAACCCGCCTGTACGAAGCGGAAGATGTTGTCCACGAAGAGCAACACGTCCATGCCGTTGTCGCGGTAGTACTCGGCCATGGCCAGGGCCGTCAGGGCCACGCGAAGACGGGAGCCAGGGGGCTCGTTCATCTGGCCGAAGACCATGATGGTCTTGTCCATGACCCCGGCCTCGATCATCTCACCGCGCAGCGCGGTGCCCTCTCGGGACCGTTCGCCCACGCCGGCGAACACCGAGACGCCGGAATGCTCCAAGGCCATCGTCTGGATCATCTCCATGATGATGACCGTCTTGCCCACGCCGGCGCCGCCGAAGACGCCGGTCTTGCCGCCGCGGGTGAAGGGCGCCACCAGGTCGATAACCTTGATGCCGGTCTCGAAGACCTCGGTCTTGGTCGACTGCTCCTCGAAGCTGGGGGCCTCGCGGTGGATGGGGTAGCGCTCGGCGTCGGCCGGGATCGGCGCGCCGCCGTCAACGGGCTGTCCCAGCACGTTGAAGATGCGCCCGCGGGTGATGTCACCCACGGGTACCATGATGGGGCTGCCGGTATTGCGGGCCCGGGCGCCGCGCGCCAGGCCGTCGGTCGAGCCCATGGACACGCAGCGCACCATGTGGTTGCCGAGGTGCTGCTGCACCTCGGCGATCAGGGGCGTGCCGGTGCCCATGTCGATCTCCACGGCGTAGTAGGTCTCCGGCATGCCTTCCTTGGGGAAGCGCACATCGACCACCGAGCCCAGGATCTGGGTGACCTCGCCGACCATCAGGTCGTCGGTCTTACCGTTCGTCGTCACGGGATGCCTCCGTAATTATTGCTTCGCCATGGACTGTCGGAGCGCCTCAGCGCCACCGGCGATGTCCAGGATCTCGCTGGTGATGTCCGCCTGACGGGCCTTGTTGCGCGCCAGGGTCAGCTCCCCGACCAATTCCTTGGCCGCGTCGGTAGCGTTTCGCATGGCCACCATACGCGCCGAATGCTCGCTGGCCTGGGCTTCCAGAACGCCCTGGTAGATGCGGGTCTCCACCAAGCGGGGCAGAATCTCGTCCAGCACCGCCTCCGGGCTGGGTTCGAACTCGAAGATGGCCTGCGAAGGCGGCAGATCTTCCGGAATCTCCACAGGGAGGAGCTGCTGCCAGATCGGCAACTGCTTGACCGGGCTGACGAAGTCGGCGTAGACCAGATGGACAGAGGAGAACTCCCCGCCGAGAAAGCCGTCCACCGCCAGCCGCGCTGCCGGCGTGATCTCCAAGGCCGACGGCGTGTCGGAGATGCTGACGAAGGCCGCACGCAGGTCTGCCTGCGCCCGGGCGAGGAAGTCCCGACCCTTCTTGCCCAAGGCCACCCAGGCGATGTCCTTGCCCTGTCTTTCCTCCGCCGTGCGCACCGCGTAGCGGATGACCGTAAGCACCAAACCGCCGGTCAGACCGCGGTCCGGGGTGATCAGGATCACCGCCGCCTTGCCCTTGTCATGTTTGGTCAAGAGCGGATGCAGCGGTGCCGCGTCCTTGGACTGCGCCCGCAGATGCGCCAGGACCTGGGCTGCCTTCTCGGCGAAAGCCCGGCTGCGGAACGTCGCCTCTTGGGCGCGACGCATCTTGGAGGCGCTGACGGCCTCCATGGCGCGGGTCACCTTGCCGATATTGGACACCGATTTGATGCGGCGCTGGATTTCTCTGGAACCCGCCACGGACTGCTCCTAGCCTCTTGGCTCTGCTCAGGCGCCGCGCATGGCGGCCCAGCTCTGGTTGTAAGCCCGGAGGGCCTCGTCCAAGAGTCCGCGAATCTCGTCATCCAAGGCCTTGCGCTCATCGATGAGGCGCCCGACGTTGGGATAGGTTTCGGCCATGAACTTGACCAGACCCTTCTCCCATTCCTTGACGTCCGCAGCCGCGACCTCGTCGGCAAAGTCGTTGGTGACGGCGTAGATGAGGGTCGTCTGCTGCGGGAAGGATTCCGGCTGGTATTGGCCCTGCTTGAGCAGTTCCTGCAGGCGCAGGCCGCGGTCGAGCTGCCGCCGGGTGGCAGGGTCCAGGTCGCCACCAAACTGGGCGAATGCGGCCAGGGAGCGGAAGGCGGCCATCTCCAGGCGCAGCTTGCCCGCCACCTGCTTCATGGCCTTGTACTGCGCATCACCGCCCACGCGGCTGACCGACAGGCCGGCGTTCACCGCCGGACGGATGCCGGCGTAGAAGAGCTCCGGCTCCAGGTAGATCTGACCATCGGTGATCGAGATCACGTTGGTGGGGATGTAGGCCGACACGTCCGAGAGCTGGGTCTCGATGAAGGGCAGGCTGGTGAGCGATCCGGCGCCACGCTCATCGGAGAGCTTGGCCGAACGCTCCAGAAGGCGCGAATGCAGGTAGAAGACGTCGCCCGGATAGGCTTCGCGGCCGGGGGGGCGGCGCAGCAGCAGGGAGACCTGACGGTAGGCGGCGGCGTGCTTGGAGAGGTCGTCGTAGACGATCAGGGCATGCCGGCCCGCTTCCATGAACTCCTCACCCATCGCCGTGCCGGCGTAAGGAGCGATGTACTGCATGGCCGCCGAATCGGAGGCCGAGGCCACCACCACGATGGTGTGGCCCATGGCCCCGTTGGCCTCCAGGATGCCCACAAGGTTGGCCACCTGCGCCCGCTTCTGGCCGATGGCCACGTAGATGCAGACGATCCCGGAGTCCTTCTGATTGATAATCGTGTCGATGGCGATGGCCGTCTTGCCGACCTGGCGGTCACCGATGATCAGCTCGCGCTGCCCACGACCGATGGGGATCATGGCGTCGATGGCCTTGATGCCCGTCATCACCGGCTCGTGCACGTTCTTGCGCTCGGTCACGCCCGGCGCGATGCGCTCGACCGGCCGCGTCGCGGTGGTCTGGATGGGCCCCTTGCCGTCGATGGGCTGCCCCAGGGCGTTGACCACGCGGCCGATGAGCGCGTCGCCCACCGGCACCGAGATCACCCGGCCGGTGGACTTGACGATGTCGCCTTCCTCGATGGCCGTGGCGTCGCCCAGGACGACCGCGCCGACGGAGCCCTCCTCCAGGTTGAGGGCGATGCCGTAGACGGAGTTGCCGCCGTCCTTGGGAAACTCCAGGAGCTCCGCAGCCACGCAGCCACGCAGGCCGCTGATGCGGGCGATGCCGTCCCCCACCTCTTCCACGGTCCCGACGTCGGCCGCGCTGGTGACCAGCTGAACCTTGTCCAGCTGGTCCTTCAGGATCGATGCGATGTCTTCAACACGCATGGTGATGTGTCCTCATCTTGTATCGTGCCGAGCTTGCGGACCGAAACGCCACGGAGCGCCGTCCTTAGCCGGCCGAACCGCCGGTGAGTGCGCGCCGGAGCTGCCCCAGGCGGTTGGCTACCGAGCCGTCGATATAGCGATCGCCGACGCGCAGGATCAAGCCCCCCAGGATCGCCCCATCCACTTCGAAAGTGATGGGCAGGTCATGGCCGTAGCGGGCCCGGAGCCGCGTTTCCAACTCCTGGCGCTCGGCGTCGGCCAGGGGCACGGCGGAACGAACCAACGCGTCGACGCGGTGCTTGCGCCCCGCGTGTTCGATCTCGTCCAGAGCCTCTTTGAGCCCGCCGATCCCGGCCTTCTCGCCGACCTGCGCGACGAGGTCGCGGGCTACGCCCTTCAGGTCGTCAAGTATGCCGCTCACGCCAGTTCTCCCAACTGCTCCTTGAGGAAGCGGTCGACCAGCGAGCGGTGCTTGTTCTCGTCGATGCCCTCGCCCAGAACCTTGGCTGCGGCGGCCAGGGCCAGGTCGGCCATCTGACCTTGCAAACCGGAGAGCGCCTGGGCGCGGGTCTGCTCGGCATCGGCGCGAGCGGCGGCCAGGATCTTCTCCGCCTCTGCCTTGGCCTCGCCCAGGCGTCGCTCGGCCGCTTCCTCGCTGCGCGCCACGGCCTCGCGCAGTCGCTCCTGGCTGGTGCGCCGCTCTTCGGCGATCTGCGCCTCCAGGCGCGCGCGCTCGCCGGCGGCCTCTTCCTTCACGCGAGAGGCCTCTTCCAGGGCCTGGCGGATCCTGTCCTTGCGCTGCTCCAGCATCCGCAGGATCGGCTTGTAGACCAGCCGATTCAGGATGACCATGAGCAGCAGGAAATGCAGGATCTGGATGGCCAGGTTCCAGGGGAGTATGCCTAATGGTTTCACGGATCCCTCCCTTGTCGACGTGTCGCCGTGGATCAGACGGCGAAGATCAGGATCAGTGCAACCACCAGAGCGTAGATGGCCACGGACTCCGCGAAGACGATGCCGAGAATCATGTTGGTGCGCAGTTCACCGCCGGCCTCCGGGTTGCGGCCGAGGGCCTGCAGCGCACCGTTCACAACCAGACCGATGCCGATGCCGGGGCCAATCATGCCCGCCATGGCCAGACCGGCGCCCAGCAGCTTCATGGCTACGACGATATCACCATTCATGAGGTCTTCTCCTCCTCAAAGGGATCCGATGCAGATCGTTGATGTGCGATTGGGTTGGGTTGTGGCGACCGAACGACGGGGATCAATGGCTATGATCCTCGACCGCCTGCGACATGAAGGCCAGCGTGAGGATGGCGAAGACGAAGCCTTGGATCATCCCCACGAATAGCTCCAGACCGTAGATGGGCAACACCAGGAACAGCGGGATCAGGAAGGGCATGACGAAGAGCAGGGTCTGCCCGGCGAAGATGTTGCCGAAAAGTCGGAAGGCGAAGGACACGATGCGCGAAAGCTCGGAGACGAACTCCAGCAGCCCCACGAAGACATTGAGGAAGCCCTGGCCCACGCCGTGGCTGAAGTCGAAATTGAAGAACTTCTTCAGATAGCCCAGGCCCAGCTTGCTGAAGCCCGCGATCTCGATGGCCAGGAAGGCGATGATGGCCAGGGCCAGGGTGAAGTTGAGGTCCGTGGCCCCGGCGCGCAGGTAGGGCACGAAGGCGCCCTGGCCGGCCTCGACCGGGTCGGGGCCATGATGCTCGGCGTCCGCGGCGGCCTCGTGACCCGCAGCCTCGGCCGACTCGCCCTCGGCCGGCGCGGCGGCTTCCTCGGCCGCCAGCTCCTCGGCCGTCATGCGGCGCATCGCGGACGGCAGGCCCAGCACGGTGTCGATCTTGAACTGGGTATGCGTCGTCTTGGGCAAGGCCTCGTCGCCCTCACCCGGGCAGTTGCCGTGGGAGCAGACGATCCCCACCGTGTCAAAGCCGGGAATGAGTTCGGTCCAGTTGGCGAACATGACCCCCAGAAAGAGGGTGAGGATCAGGGGCAGCCAGGTCCTGGTCAGCTTGGGGCCGATCAACTGCTCCGACTGCCCCTGCCAGAACTCGACGACAGCCTCGAAGACGTTCTGCAGACCGCTGGGCACATCCTTCATCGCCCTGACGGCCAGGATGCCCAACACCAGCAGGATGACGTCCGCCAGGAGCAGAGCCAGCATGGTGTTGGTGAAGTAGAAGCCGTCGCTGATCTTGAAGAGCGGCTCGGCCGGCACCTGGATATGCGGGAGCGGCACGGGCGTATAGAGCCGGCTGGCCAGCATCAGCCCCAGGGCGACGAGGGTGGGGATGAGGATGCTGGGCTTCATCAGTTTGGACATCGAGCCTTCTTCCTCCTCAGCGCCCGGAGGCGCCCGTGGATCGTTCCGTCGCGTCAACTGTTCGTCTGGTCCGGTTCCGTCCGTCTGGCGCCGTCGACGTCCTCGGGCGGCGAGAGCGCCTCAAATCGAAACCGCATGGCCCGGGCCAGATAGATCGTGGCACAAAAAACCCCGACGAGCACGCCCGCCAGGGATGCACCGGGCATCGTTCCCGCCATGCGGTCCACCAACACACCGAGCAGGCCCGGCCCCAGCAACTGAAGATAGAAGCTGCATCCCAGCGTCAGGACATCGTACTTCCGAAGCCAGGCGACCATCTTGGTTGCGATGCGATTGTTCCCGATGTCCATCCCCCGTGCCGGGGCGCCGCAGGACGTTCGCAAGCCGCCCTCTGCCGAAGCGGGCGGGAGTATATCACAGGCCTTTCCGGCCTGTCCAACACCCGCCCGGCCCGATCGGGGCCGGGCGGGGTCCGAGATTCGTCCTACCGGGCGCCTGTCGTCAATCGGCGCCGGCCTGAAGGAGCCGCCCCATGAGGCGCAGCCAGACCACGTGGGCCACCGCGGCGCCATGACCTTCTTGAGCCAGGCTGCGGTTGGAAGCCTCCTGCAAGGCCCATTGCGCCTCGGCCAGGCTGAAGGGTTCCAGGGGCTCATCACCCGCCGCCATCCGTTGCCGCAGGCTCTCCAGCGCGTTGTCGCTCAAGCCTTCCGCGGTGGCGTAGCTCCGCAACCCCCGCTCGCGGTCCAATACGGCCACGAATACATCGTGCAGACCGGTATGGCGCGGATCCGTGACGGACAGGAAGAGCAGGCGGGTCGTCCGATCGTCGCCCTTGCGCCCGTGCGCCTTCAGTCGGGGCAACGGCCCCGAGGCGGCCAGGGCAGCAGGATCCAGATCCCCGAGACGGGTCAGGGTTCGCCGCGCCTGGGCCCGGGCGGTGGGGTCATTGTGGTGGGCGGCCACGCGCAGGAGGGCGTCCTGCGCTTCAGGACGGCCCAGGGTATCCAGGGCCGCCACCGCCGACACGGCGATCTCGGGGTCGGCGGCGTGGCTGAGCGCCGCCAGAATGGGCTCGGCACGGGCGTCGCCCAGGCGCCCCAGGTCGTCGATCAGGTCCAGGGCCAGGTCCTGGGGCATCTCGCCGATCTTCTCCAAAGCGTTGGAGAGCGCCAAGGTGCGCCGTCCCGCTCGCAGCAGGGTCTCCAACGCCTCCTGCCCCACGCGGTCGACCGACTCGGCGTCCAGGTCGCCGGCCAGCCGGGGATAGTCGACCGGCGAGCCGTAGACCTCGAGCAGGCCGGCGGCGGCCATCTTGTTCAGCGGCGGCACGGTCGGTTCGCCGAGGAGCATCTCCAACGCGGGCACCAGGGCCCGCGCCACGGGCAGGACCGACCAGCGGGCCATGATCCGCGAGACCGTGCGCAGGACAGCCGGTTCGGTGCTGTCATGCAGCAGGCCGAAGAGCGGCAGCGCGGCCTCGCCTTCGTGCCCCTCGAAGGCGGCCAGCAGAGGAACAGCCTCTGCCGTGGTCAGGAGGGGATCGGATAGGCGGGCCACCAGGTCGCGAACCCGAGGGCTGTCCAGTTGGCGGGAGGCGGGCATGGGCCTAAGGTAATCGCGCTGGCCACGGCCGTCAACCCTGGCCGCCTCGGGCTGGCGCGACGGCAGATCCGGACGTATCCTCCAGGGCCGCCGCGCGCCATCCACCAGCGCCGACGAGCCTGTCATCCGCAAGCACCGGAGTTGCAGCCGCATGTCCACCGCCATCCTTCCGTTACTAGCCGTCCTGGCCGGCTACCTACTGGGCGCCATCCCTTTCGGGGTGGTGGTCTGCCGCCCCTTGGGCAAGGATCCGCGCCGCGTGGGCAGCGGGCGCACGGGCGGCACCAACGTCTACCGCACGGCCGGCGCCGTGCCGGCCATCCTGACCGTGCTGGGCGACGGGCTGAAGGGCGCCGCGGCGGTCTGGTTGGCGATCTGGCTGGTGCCGGGGGCGCAGCAGCCGCTGATCGTGGCCCTGGCCGCCCTGGCCGCCATCCTCGGCCATAACTACTCGGTCTATGTGGGCTTCGCCGGCGGCGCCGGCAGCAGCCCCAACATCGGCGCCTTCCTGGCCCTCAGCCCCAACCCGCTCTGGTTCCTGGGCGCCGCCGTGATCGGCGGCCTGGTCTGGAAGCTGGGGCGCATGGCCTCGGTGGCCAGCCTCAGCCTCAGCGCCGTTCTGCTGCTGAGCGTGCTGTGGTTCGTCTACAGCGGCCAACGATCTCCTGCGCTTCTTGTCTACGGCGTCGGACAGCTCGGTCTGGTAGCCTGGGCCCTCAGGCCCAACATCAAGCGGCTGCTGGCCGGCGGCGAGATCCGCGTCGACAGCCGATGAGGCATACCACCTGGGTACGCTGGTCCGTCGCCACGGCGGTCTTCCTGGCCATCGGCTGGGCCATGCAGCGCTACGGGCTGAACGCGGCGCGGCTGGCGCTCCTGGCACTGTTGATCCTGGTCTACATCTTCGGCGGGCATGGACGGCAGACGCGGGCGGGCGTCACAGGCGATCCAGGCGCGGGCGGGCCGAATGCACGGACGGACCCCTCGCCCGCAGACGGTCCGGACCCGAACGGTCCATGAAGGTGCTGGTCCTGGGGGCCGGTGCTGTTGGCGGCCTTCTGGGAGGGACGCTGGCCATCGGCGGGGCGGACGTCACCTTGGTGGCGCGCGGCGCGCGCGGGCGAACCCTCGCCGCGCAGGGGCTTCGGCTGGGGCGAGACGGCGAGTCACGGCACTTGGACCTACCGGTGGTGGAGTCGGTAGCCGACGCCGCCACGCAGGGACCCTTCGATGCCGTCCTCTTGACCCTGCGTGGCATGGATCTGGAAGCGGCGGGCGCGGAAATCGCCGAGCATCTGCCGCCCGGGCGCATCATCGTCATGCTCAACGGGGTGGGGCACGAGGCCGCTTTGGCCGCCCGTCTGCCCCGTCACGCCGTCTGCGCCGGCACCTTGACCGCCGCCTGCTGGGAGCGGGAGGTGGCCTGGATCCAGGCGACGGACAAGGGCGGGGTGGCCCTGGAATGCCGGCCGGGCGACGCCTGCGACAACGCCGACCTGGCGGAAGCCTTCCGCGCCGGAGGCCTTCCCAGCCGCTGCTTCCCTTCCGGCGCCGCCATCAAGTGGTCCAAGCTGCTCCTCAACCTGCTGGGCTCGGCCACCACGGCCATCCTGGGCTGGCCGCCGGCGCGCGTCTTCGCCGACCGACGGCTCTTCGGCCTGGAGCTGGCGGCCTGGCGGGAGGCCATGGAGGTGATGAAGGCGATGGGCGTGGCGCCGGTGACCCTGCCGGGCTATCCCGTACCGCTCTATGTCCGCCTGGCCCGCGGCCTGCCCGCGGCATTCCTGCATCCGCTCCTGGGGCCCCGGCTGGCCGGCGGCCGCGGCGACCGCCTGCCGGGCCCCGCGGCCGACCTCGCTCGCGGCCGCACGCGCACGGAATGCGAGTGGCTGAGCGGCGCCGTGGTCCTCGCCGCGGCCCGAATGGACCTGAGCGCGCCGGTCAACGCCGCCCTTTCCTCCCTGGTGGCCGACCTCGCCGCCGGCCGCCGGCCGCGGGAGGCCTTCCGCGATCAACCGGAGCGCTTGCTGGCAACCGTCGCCGCCTGGCCTTCGCCGGTGGCCCCTGGAGAGGATGCGAAGCCATGAACCGCTGCTACCTGGACCTTCAGGGCCTGGTCTGGCTGGGCGGGCCGGACCGCCTGGCCTTCCTGGAGCGCATGGGCACCGCCCGCCTGGCGGACCTGGGTCCCTGGCAGGGCCGGGCCACGGTGCTGACCTCGGACGAGGGGCGCGCGGTGGACCTTCTCGCATGCCACGCCGGCCCGGACGGGGCGGCGCTGATCTGCTCCAGCCGCGCGGCGGCGCCCCTGGTGGCCGCCCAGCTCAAGCAGTATGTGCTTTACAGCGACAAGGTGACGGTCACCGACGCCACGGAGCAGGTGGCGGTCCTCAGGCTGACCGGGGCCGACGCGGCCGCCATCGCTGGTGGCGTCAGCGGGATCGACCTCGCCGACCTGGTCCCGGGCGACTGGCGCGCGGCGGGGGAAGGAGCTGGCGAGATCTGGCTGCTGCGCCATCCGCAGGGCAGTGGTCTGGACGGCTGGGACCTGGTGGTCCCCCGCCCCGCCGCGACTGGCATCGCTGAGCGGGCGGTCGCGGCCGGGGCTGCGCTGAGCCGGGCCGGGGACTACGACGCCGAGCGGGTGCCGCTCCTGCTGCCGATGCGGGGCGCGGAGATCGACGGCTCGGCCAACCCGCTGGAACTGGGCCTGGTGGGCCTGGTGGACTTCGCCAAGGGCTGCTACATCGGCCAGGAGGTCATCGCCCGGCTGCATAACTACGAGAAGGTGCAGCGGGCCCTCCGAACCGTTCGATCGACGGAGCCTCTGGTGGCCGGAGCGCCCTGGCCGCCCCTGGAAGCCGGCGAGCGGCCGGGGGGCCGGGCGCGGCGCGGCCGCGTCTGCACGGTGGTCCGGGCGCCGGATGGCCGCGGCTGGCTGGCCACGGTGCTGGCGCCGCTGGGCGCGGACGCCGCCTGACGCACGGACGACGCACGCATTCGCATGATTTGACACGCTCCACGGAGCTGCCTATACTCGCCGGTCCCTTTTCCAGAGGGCTCAACACCGCCGATCATGGCCATCCAAACCAACCCCAATGCCGGTACCCTGCTTCGCTTCCGCCTGCCGCCGCGGCTGGTGGATCGCGGGCAGTTGGTGCGGCCCGACGGCCGCTTGCACGGCCTGCGGGTGCTCGTGGTGGATGACAACGCCGCCCATCGCGATATCCTGCGCCGCTATCTGAGCCATTGGGGGGTGAGCGGCCGGGGCGCCGCCTCGGCCGACGAAGCCCTGGCCTTCCTGCGGGAGGCCCAGGCGCTGGGTCAACCCTTCCATCTGGCCATCCTCGACCTGGCCATGCCGGAAGCGGACGGCTTCGATCTGGCTGATGCCATCGAGCGCGATCCGGACATCCTGCCCTTGCCCCTGGTCCTGCTGACGGCCTTCGACCAGCAGGGTCAGGCGCGAGAGGCTCGCGCCAGAGGCTTCAGCGCCTACCTGACCAAGCCGGTCAAGCACCTGGACCTGCTGGCCACCCTGCAGGCGCTGACGGCGTGCGACGACGAGGACGACTCGGCCTGACGTCGGCGGTTTGATGAACGCCGGCCGCAACAGGGCGAACCCCCATCGATGGCTTCCGAGTCGGATCCGCTCCCTGGGCCGGCCGATTCCGTTGCGTGCGTCCGTGGTGCGCTACTAGAACCCTTCGAGCAGGCTCAGGTCCGCCACCTGCCGCGGCAGTCCGGCGACGCGGCCCACCAGAGCCAGGCGTGCGGCGCGCAGGCCCGGGTCTTCGGCCATCACCAGGACCCCGTCGAAGAAGGCGTTGACCGCAGGGGCCAGTCGCGCCAGGGTGGCCAGCACCGCCGCCGCGTCGCCCCCGTCCAGGCCGGCCGCCGCCGCGTCGACCGCCGCCAGCAGCGTCGTGTCCGCCGAATCCACCAGGGCCGCGCTGTCCACCGTATCGGCCACCGGCCCCTGACTGCGGACGATGCGCGCGCAGCGGGCGTAGGCCGTAAGCGTGGCCTCCCAGCCGTCGGCCGCAATGGTCGCCTCCAGTTGGCGCACCGCGCGGGCGGCCGCGGCCGGACGGGCGGCCTGCACCGCCAGCACCGCCGCCACCACGTCGGCCGCGTGGCCCGCCTCGCGCAGCTGGCCCTCCAGGCGCTTGCCGATGAAGTCAATCAGCTCCGCGCGGACCTCGGGGGTCAGGGGCAGCGGCAGCTGCTCGGCGGCCGCGTCGATGGCCGCCGGCAGGTCCATGTCCAGGCCCTTCTCCACCAGGATCGTGCCGATGCCCAGGGCCGCGCGGCGCAGGGCGAAGGGGTCGTTGGCGCCCTTGGGCCGGAGGCCTGCGGCGAAGAGGCCCACCAGGCTGTCCAGACGGTCGGCCAGGGCCAGGGCGGTACCCGGCAGGCTCTGCGGCAGGCGGTCGCCCGCGCCGCGGGGCAGGTACTGCTCCTCGATGGCCAGGGCCACCGCCTCCGGCTCGCCCGAGCGCAGGGCATAGGCGCGGCCCATGACCCCCTGCAGGCTGGTGAAGTCCACCACCATGCTGGTGCACAGGTCGTTCTTGGCCAGCTCGGCGGCCCGGGTCGTCACCGCCGCGTCAGCGCCCAGCCATGCCGCCAGGCGCGGCGCGAGGCGCACGAGGCGCGCCGCCTTGTCGGCCATCGAGCCCAGCTTCTCCTGGAAGCTGAGCCCGCCCAATCCGGCGCCGAAGCTCTCCAGCGAGCGCTCGCCGTCCTTGCGCCAGAAGTAGGCCGCATCGGCGAAGCGGGCGCGGATGACCGCCGCGTTGCCGTAGCGCACCGCGTCATCGTCCAGGGCCGCGCCGTTGGCCACGGTGATGAAATGCGGCAGCAGCCGCCCGTCTGGGCCCAGCACCGGGAAGTAGCGCTGATGCTTCTTCATCACCGTGATCAAGAGCGGGTCCGGCAGATCGAGGAAGGCCGGCTCGAAGTCGCCACGCAGGGCGCGCGGCTGCTCCACCAGGTTGGCCACCTCCGCCAGGAGGGCGCCATCCTCGGGCACCGTGCCGCCCACCTCGGCCGCGAGCCTGGCCACCTGGCGGGCGATCTGCTCGCGGCGCGCCTCCGGATCGACCTCGATGCCCTGGCTGAAGAGCAGCTTGCGGTGGTCCTCGGCCGTGGCCACGGCCATGGGCCGGCTCTGCGGCCGGGGACCACGGGTCACGCGGTCCGCCGTCAGGCCCGCCCAGTTCAGGGGTACCAACTGGCTGCCATGAAGGGCCAACAGCCAGCGCAAGGGACGGCTGAAGGTGGCGCCGGAAGCGTTCCAACGCATGGCCCGCGCCGCGGGGAGGGCGGCGATGAGCGCCGGGAGCGCCTCGGCCAGCACCTCCGCGGCGCCGCGGCCGGCCACGTGGCGCGTGGCCAGGAGGCGCGGCTCGCCCTTCTGCTCCACCTGCCGCAGCTCGGCAAGGGTTACGCCGGCGCTCTTGGCAAAGCCTTCGGCCGCCTTGGTTGGCTGCCCGGCGGCGTCGTAGGCCGCTTTGAGCGGCGGGCCGACGACCTCTTCCACCAGGTCCGCCTGCCGCGGCGCGAGGGCGCTCACGCCCACCACCAGGCGCCGCGGCGTGCCGCCCACCTTCACGCCGCCGTGGGCCAGCCGCAGCTCCGCCAGCAGGGCGGGCATGCGCGCATCCAAGGAGGCGAGTGCCGCATCCAGGTCATCCACCGGCAACTCCTCCACGCCCAGCTCCAGGACGAAATCCGCTGGATCCTCCGGCGCCGCACCGGGATCGGCCGGAGGCGCCTCGGGCGCGCCGCCGACCGGGGCGCCGGCCACCCAATGCCGGGCGTCGGCGTCCGCGCCCAAGGGCAGGCCGGCCTCCGCACGCTCCGCCATGTACGCCTCGGCCACCTGCCGCGCCAGGCGGCGCATGCGCCCGAAGAACTGGGCCCGCTCGGTGACGCCGACGGTGCCGCGCGCGTCGAGCACGTTGAAGAGGTGAGAGCATTTGAGCACGTAGTCATGGGCCGGTCGGACCAGACCATGCTCCAGGGCCAACGCCGCCTCGGCCTCGCAGAGGTCGTACATCTGGCGCAGTCGGCCGACATCGGCCAGCTCGAACCAATAGCGGCTGGTCTGCACCTCGTTGCCCAGCAGGATGTCGCCGAAGGTGACGCGGTCGTTCCAACGCAGGTCGCGGAAATGCTGGACATCCTGCAGGGCCATCAGGATGCGGTCGATGCCGTAGGTGATCTCCACCGAGTTGGGCGACAGCTCCAGGGAGCCGGCCTGCTGGAAGTAGGTGAACTGGGTGATCTCCAGCCCGTCCAGCCACACCTCCCAGCCCAGGCCCCAGGCGCCCAGGGCCGGCGACTCCCAGTTGTCCTCCACGAAGCGCACGTCGTGGCGGGCGAGGTCCACGCCGATGGCCTCCAGGCTGGCCAGATACAGGCCCTGCGGATCGCCCGGATCAGGCTTGAGGATGACCTGGAACTGGTGGTGGCGCCCCAGGCGGTTGGGGTTCTCGCCGTAGCGGGCGTCATCGGGCCGGATGCTGGGCTCGACATAGGCCACGTTCCAGGCCTCCGGACCCAACACGTGCAGGAAGGTAGCTGGGTTCATGGTCCCCGCGCCTACCTCCTGGTTATGCGGCTGCCAGATGACGCAGCCCTGGGCGGCCCAATACGTCTGCAGACGGAGAACGGCGTCTTGAAAGCTGAGGCCTTTGCTGCTCATGATGCAGGATCCTGGAACGGGGCAGTGGCGGGTGGAAGGCTGATTATACGGCGTGCGGGGGCGGATTGGCGGCCGGTCAAGCCTCGCGTCACCGACCTCAAGGCCCCGCCGGCGGCGGCTCTCCCACCCAGAGCAAGGTGATTCCCTCGCCGTATTCGGAGGCCGGCAGGCCGGCGGCGGCACGAAGGTCCGGCGCCGGGATCTGCCGCCGCAATTCCGCGAGATGGCCGTCCGACAGAATGGCGCAGCCGGGGGCGGCCTGTGCGGCGATGGCGGCGGCCAGGCCGGCGGCGTCATCCGCCCGCTCCGGCCGGATGCCCTGCAGGTTCAATCGGGCCTCCACGACGCGGCTGAAGGCGCCACCGGCCGGGTAGTCGGCGTCGATGCGGTTGTCCAGCACCAGCCGCGGACAGGCGTCTGCGGCCCGATCCACCAAGGCGTTCATCGCCGCGTTGGTCCGCCCGCTGGCGACCTGCTCGCGGTAGAAGGCGGTGACGCGCCCGCCACCGGCCGTCATCAGCCCCAGCAGCAGGATGGTCCAGGCGAACCGCAGCGAGCGAAGGCTTCGGCCGCCGCTCGCCCGCGGCGTCATCGCGGCGACCGCCAGCCACAGAACGGGCAGCAGCAGGGCGCTGTAGCGCGTGCCCATGGGAAAGCCGTACTGCCGCACCAGGAGCGGTGCCAGCAGCAGGAAGGAGAGGCCGTTGACGACGAGGAAGGCGTCCCTCACCGCCAGGGCACGGACCATGGCAAGCGTGGCGAGGCCGATGATCAGCAGGGCGAGGGGGTCCTGGGCGATCGTGAAGTGCTGGGCATGTCCGGCACCGCTCAGGGCGTCGACGACGCTGCGCGCCAGGGCGACCAGCCCCGCCCCATAGGTCGTGGTCCCGGATTCGGCGAGGATCTCGGGAGCCGAGCTACCGAGGCTGAGCGACCCTTCCCGCCACCAGGCGAGCAGATGGTGCAGGGCCACGGGCGAGAGCGCCAGGGCCAGGACGGCCAGGTAGGCTGCCAGCCGCCGGGCCGATGCCCCCAAGGCCCGGGCATGACGCGCCAGGAGCCAGGGCGCGAAGGCGGCCAGCAAGGGGTAGCATTGGAGCGCCAACCCGTAGCAGAAGCCGGCCAGATAGGGCCACCGCCCGCCGAGCGGACCCAGACTCAGCCACCACGACAGCAGCAACAGCAGCAGGCCCAGGGTGACGGCCCAGGGCAGATGCCCGTAGATGACCACGTAGGTAAAGGATGTGGACAAGAGCCCCGCGGCCAGCAACGCCGGCAGCAGGGGACCGCGGCGCAGGCCGATCATCGCCGTCAGCAGCGGCAGGGCGGAGCCCAGGACCACGGCCAGCAGGCGCGGCGTCTCCGGCGCCGACCAGATGGCCAGGGCCGCGCCGAGGAGGTAGACCATCAGCGGCCCGTTATAGCCGGTGAGGGACAGGGGAACCGTCTCCCCCCAGGTCAGGCGCACGGCGTACTTCACCAGGCGCACCTCATCCGTGTACATGGGGATGAGCTGGGCATAGGGCAGCCGGATGAGGATGGAGAGCAGGAAGACCGCCGCGAGGGCGAGATGGGCCCGCGGTGCTGCTGCCGCGACCGGTATCGCGGATCTCGTGGCCGCGGGTGAAGCGGGTTCGATGTCCTGAAGCACGAGGCGGCCTGTTCCTGCGACGCGCGGGATCACGGGTCCCGCGTCGGGCTGGGCGCAGATGATGCCACAGGCGGGCCGGCGCAAGCCGGCGGACGGCAACCGCATTCGCGGGTCGGCGCCGGACCATGGGATACGTCCTCCGGGCGGGCGTCCCGGCTGGTTCGCCTTGGGTCCACGCCGAGAAAAGGGGCGACGCTGGTCAACCTCGAGGATGGTGCCGGGCCATTGCCGGTTCGCCGATCGGGCGACGGCGGCGCCGGCCGGGTTGTGACATGAGCCATTCCGAAGACTTCGCCGCAATCCTGTCCCGCGGGCTGACCCGGCGGGACGCCTTGCGCGGCGGCTTCCTGGGCGGGCTGGTCCTCTTCCTGCCCTGGACGGGGAACAAGCAGCAGATCCCCACGCCCCACGGCACCGGCGGCCTGGGCTTCGAGCCCCTGGCGCCCAGCCGCGAGGACCGCGTGCTGGTGGCCAGAGGCCATGCGGCGCAGGTCCTCCTGCGCTGGGGGGATCCGCTGCTTCCGGGCGCCCCGGCCTTCGATCCGCGCCGGCAGTCGGCGGCGGCCCAGGCCATGCAGTTCGGCTACAACTGCGATTATGTGGGCTACATCCCCCTGCAGCCGGGCGGCGGCGCGTCGCAGCACGGGCTCTTGGTGGTCAACCACGAATACACCATCCCTGAGCTGATGTTCGAAGGCTATGACTCGAGTCGTCCGACGCGGGAGCAGGTGGACATCCAGCTGGCGGCCCAGGGGATCTCCTTCGTCGAGGTCTACAGCGATGTGGACGACCGCTGGCAGGTCAGCCGCGGCTCGCCGCGCAACTGGCGGGTGACGGGGCTGACCCCGATCCTGATGTCGGGACCGGCAGCCGGGCATCCCTGGATGCGCACCAGCGCCGATCCCTCGGGCATGCGTGTACAGGGCACCCTGGCCAACTGCTCGGCCTGCGTGCTGCCTTGGGGCAACGTGCTGAGTTCGGAGGAGAACTTCCACCTCTACTTCGGCGAGTCCATCGACCTCCCGCGCAACGATTCGCGCCGCGCCCACTTCATGCGCTACGGCTTCCCGGACCAGGCTTCGCAGTACGGCTTCGAGAAGGTCTACGACCGCTTCCGGATCGACCGCGAGCCCGGCGAGGCCTACCGTTTCGGCTACGCGGTGGAGGTGGACCCGCATGACCCGTCCTGGACGCCGCGCAAACGGACGGCCCTCGGCCGCATCCGATCGGAGGGCTCCACGGCCACCGCGACGGTCACCGGACAGGTGGCGCTGTACTATGGCGACGACATCATGTTCGAGCACGTGTACAAGTTCATCACCCGGCACGCATGGCGGCCGGGCGACCGGTCCCACAACCGCGGCCTCCTGGACCAGGGCACGCTCTACGCCGCCCGCTTCCACGACGACGGGCGCGGCGAATGGCTGCCGCTGGTGGCGGGGCAGGGGCCTCTGGTGGCCGCGAACGGCTTCCCGGGGCAGGCGGAGGTGTGCATGAACGCGGTGCGGGCAGCCACCCTCATGGGCGCCACGCGGATGGACCGTCCGGAGGACATCGTCATCCATCCTCATACGGGCAAGGTCTACATCGCCCTCACCAAGAACCCGAAGCGGGGGGAAGACGGTCTGCCGGGGGGCGAGTTGAACGCGGCCAACCCGCGTCCGGCGAACAAGGCGGGGCATGTCATCGAGCTGGAGGAGGACGGCGGGGACCACGGCGGCACGCGCTTCCGCTGGCGCATCTTCCTGCTCTGCGGTGATCCTGACGATCCGGACACCTACTACGGGGGCTTCCCCAAGTCCCGCGTCAGCCGCATGGCCTGCCCGGACAACATGGCCTTCGACCTGGACGGCAACCTGTGGATCGCCACGGATGGCCAATCGGAGCTCTACGGCGATCACGACGCGCTCTACGCGGTGCCCACGGAGGGCGCGGAGCGGGGCTTCGCGCGGCGCTTCCTGACGGGCGTCCCGGGCTGCGAGATCACGGGGCCCTGCTTCAGCCCCGATGGCACGACGCTCTTCGTGTCGGTGCAGCATCCGGGCGAGGGCGGCACCCTGAGCGATCCACATTCGCGCTGGCCAGACGGCGACAACCCGCCCCGACCCTCGGTGCTGGCCATCCGCGCGACGGACGGGCGCCGGGTGGGGATGGGGGCGGGGACGGCCCGTGACTGACGCGAACCGCGGCGGTCCGCCGCGGACAGCGCGGCGCCACCGTGTAGCGCGGCCGCGCTTCCCGACCGGGCTAAGTGGTCGCGGACCTCGGTTGGCGCTTCGCGGCCTTGGGTTTCGGCAGCGGAAGCGCGAGGGCGGTGATGCGCAGGAGGCGGCCCAGGAGCTCCGGGTCCTCGAACTCGATGTCGATCTGGAAGTACGGCTTGCCGCCCGGGTAGGGCGGCTGCTCCGACACCGCGCCGAGCAACCCGCGCCCCTCAGCCGTCGGCTTCACAAAGAGCTGGTTGTCGCAGACCAACGCGACCACCTTGCCGTCCAGATAGAGCGCGTACTCGCCGAACATCTTCTTGTAGCTCAGCGCGTCCCGCAGGCCGGATTCCTCGCAGACGTATTGGACGAAGTCCTGATCCGTAGCCATGGTCGTCTCCTTCGATCAACGTGATGAAAGCGGCCTCGTCGCTGTTTGCCGAGCCCATCGGACGGGTCTATGCTTGCCGTGAGGGGTGGCGTAGGGGCCTCTCCTACAGCGGCCGTCGTCGCCTGCGGTAGCCGGGTTCCCGACGATGATGTCGCTCCTTGTCTATCCTAGGCTGATACCTCGATTACGGTAGCAGGATTGCTGAGGCATGGTAGCAGTGTAGCTGGGGTTGACTGCCAGGGTACCTGCGGTGACAGCGGCTGATGAAACACGTTTCTGGTGCGGTTACAGCACGTTGCTCGCCGTGTTGTGTGTGTATCACGTGGCTGTATTCCGCGCTGGTCTCGGCCGATTCGGCGATAGGCGCTTCAACCTTGGACGTCGCAGCCGTCGATGGGCGACAGGCCGCCGCGCTTGTGGCTAGACCCAGCCCCCGTCCCCACGCTACCATCCTGCCCATGTCCTCCACACCCTTCACGCCGCAGCCCATCCCGCCCCTCCCCGTCCCCCTCTGGCGCCAGGCCGCGCGATCCTTGCTGGCGCGCGGGCGGGCAGTGGCGGCGGCGGCCCTGCGGCCGCCCACACGGCGACTCAACGATGCCGACTACGGCGACTGGGACCGCATGACCCTGCGTGACTGGCTTGACCATCACCAGCGGGAGATCGTCTTCAGCCAATGCCGCTGGATGGGCATCCCCATGCTCAAAAGTCCCCTGGACAGCTGGATCTACCAGGAGATCATCGCTGAGACCCGGCCCCAGGTGCTGGTGGAGATCGGCAGCCATTCCGGCGGCAGCACCCTCTACTTCGCCCAGCTCTTCGACCTCCTGGGCGAGGGCGAGGTGCTGTCGCTGGACATCGACCGCTCGCGCTACCAGGCGGTGCATCCGCGCATCACCGAGATCACCGGCGATTGCGCCGATCCGGCCATCGTCGCCCAGGTGGCGGCCCGCTGCGCCGGCAAGCGGACCATGGTCATCCACGACGCCGACCACCTGCGGGCCTCGGTTCTCCGCGATCTGGAGTTGTACGGCCCCCTGGTCAGCCCCGGCTGCTACCTCATCGTGGAGGACGGCATCCTGGACCTCTTCCCCGCCAGCGACCACTTCGGACACCTGGAAGAAGGTCCTCTGCCGGCGATCGACGACTTCGTCGCCCGGCATCCGGAGTTCCAGGTGGACAAGGACCGCGAGCGCTACCTGATGACCTACAGTCCCCGCGGATTCCTCAAGCGCCTCGGCTAGCGCTTCCCGCTCGGCTCTATGGCCGCCGAGGCCGTCATGTTCCAACGCAGCCGCTCGTCCTGGCGGTCCAGGGCGATCGTCACCCGGTAGGTGATATCCCCCAACCGGCTCTCGCCGTAGCTGCGGACGCGCACCACCTTGCCCGGCAGCGACAGGCCGTCGACGGCGTCGAAGGTCACCCGGGCCGTGTCGCCCTCGCGGATGCCGACGACGCTCAACTCCGTGAGATCCTCCGTCTCTACCTGCCAGCGGCTGGTGTCCGCCAGGCGCACCGCCGGGGCGTCCGGGGCCAGGATCTGGCCTTCCACCACTTCCAGCGCCGCCACTGTGGCGGCGAAGGGCGCCCGCACCACCGTGTCGTCCATGTTGAGCTGCGCCAGCTCCAGGGCCGCCCGGGCTCGCTCCATGCCCGCCGTGGCGATGATCAACTCCTCGCTGGAAGCCCCGCGGCGCACGCGGTCCAGCTCAGCCCGCGCCTGGCGCAAGCGGGCCGCGGCCGCCGCGCGCGCGCCCTCCGCCTCGCCCACCTGGGCCCGGGCGACCGCCACATCCTCCTGCGCCGTGCCGCGTTTCTGCTTGCCGTACTCCAGCTCGGCGATGCGCACCGTCTCTTCGGCCGCCTGAACATTGGCCTGGGCCTGGTCGCAGTCCGCCTGGGTGAAGGCCAGCTTCTCCTTGACCCGGCCGCAGATGGCGTCGCGCTGGGCCTGCAGGCCCCAGCGCGTGTTCTTGGCCTGCTCGAAGCGGCGCTCGGCGATGGACACATCGTCCGCCGAGCCCGTCGTGACCTTGGTCAGGCCGGCGTCGGCGGCCGTCACGCGGGCCGTGGCCGCACGCAGTTCGGCGTCGGCCACATCCACCGCCGCCTCCGAAGCCGCCAGCGTCTCTGCGGAAGCCCCTTTCTGCACCTGGGCCAGCCCCGCGTCCGCCGCCCGGAGGGCCGCCTCCGCATCCAGCAGCGAAGCGGCCTGGGCGCCGCCCGAGACCCGGAGCAGCTCGGCGCCCGCCTTCACCGCCTGGCCTTCCTTCACCGCGACCTTCAGCACGCGGCCGCCACCGCGCAGGCCCAGGGACACGCTGCTCACCGGCAGCACCCGCGCCTCGGCGACCACCCCCGCGTCCGCACCCACCGGGCCGATGGTCGGGGTGGCCGTCCCGTCGCCGCCGCCCGACTTCCCGCAGGCGCCCAGGAGCAAGCCCAGTCCCAAGAGTGCGCCGGCTCGCAACAAAGGCAGGCTCGGCCATGTGAAGACGTTCCCAACCATCCTGAACTCCTCGAAATCGTGCATGACACCCAATCATCCCATCTGTGACCAATGTAACAAGCGCGTTAAACGCGTTCGTCGTCTCCAGAGTCACGGTCGAATTCGCGGCAGGCCGACGCGAGCCGCTCAGTCATAGGCCAGCGCCTCGCGCACGCTGATCCGAACCGCACGCCGCGCCGGCAGCCAACTGCATAGCAGCACCAGCACTACCTCCAGGCCGAGCCAGACAGCTGCGCCCCCCAGGCTGAGCCCGAAGCTCAGGGGATTGCCCAGGAGCGATTGCCCGATGGCGCGTCCCAAAGCCCAGCCCAGAGGCAGGCTGAGGGCCGTGCCCAGGAGCCAGCTGAGCAGGGCCACGGTCAGGGTCTCCACCAGGATGATCTGGTAGAGCGTCCCATCACCCGCGCCGATGGCGCGCATGACCCCGATCTCGCGAGTGCGCTCGATCACGTTGAGCGAAGTGGTCCCCGCCAGGCCCAGGCCACCGACGATGGCCATCAGCCCCACCATGGCCAGGAGCAGGGCGATGATGCCGTCGAAGGCCGCCAAGGCCTCCCGCCGCTCCTCGTCGATCTTGATCACCAGCGAGATGCGCAGACCGGCCCGCTCGAAGGCCGACTCTAAAGCCTTGGCCGCTGTCTGTCGCGCCGCCTCTGAGGGTTCGATCAGGGTCACCGACAGCCATTGCGCCTGGCCCGCTGCCTCGACCACCTTGCTGAAAGGAAGGTAGTTGACGTAGATCAGCGGCGTAGGCCCCAAGCCCTGGGTCACGCCCACCACGGTCCAGCTGGTATCGCGCCCCTCCAGCTTCAAGCGGATGGTTCCGCCGACGTCCAGGCCCGGCTGGTCGTCCAGCACCGCGGTGCTGACCACGGCGGCGCGCTCGTCGCCCGGCAGCAGCCAGCGACCGCGCAGGATGGGCACCCGCAACATCGTCGACTGCGCCGGCGGGGCGAAGACGATGAGCGGCACGCTGAGGGAAAGCATGCTCGGCCCCTGTGGCCGTTCGGCTCCCAGATGGCGGGCGCTGGTGAAGCCCCAGCCCTCGGCCTCGCGGATGCCGGGCACGCCCTGCGCCACCCCCAACAAGCGCTCCAACCGGTATGGCCGTGCCAGCTGAATCGCCACATCGTACTGGTACAGCTGCATCAGGGTGTCCATCGTCCGGCCCAGAGAGGCGCGGACATGCAGAACGCCTACGAACATGGCTCCGGCGATGGTCAGGGTGATCACCGTGAGCATCAGGCGGCCGGGGCGGCGGAAGGTATTGCGCAGGCCAAGAAGCAGAGGCCGCGAGAGACCGGACAGCCGCTCGAGCAGGCGGTCCATTCGCCGCCTCCCGAACTGCCCCCGGCCCAGCCCGTAGCTGTTCAACGCCTCGCGCACCGTGATGCGGGTGCCCAACCAGATGGGGACAGCGGCGGCGATCACCGGCACCAGCAGGGCCACCGCAGCCTGCAGGGCCAGTACCGGAAGGCTGATGACGCCCCCGTGAAGGTCCAGGTTGAGGTAGCGGGCCATCAGGCGCGACAACCAGACGGTGCCGGCCAGCCCGGCGGGCAGGGCCACGCCCAAGGAGAGCGCCCCATAGGCCAGCACCAATCCGGCATAGAGACCACCGATCTGCCCCTGCCCCGCTCCGATGGCCTTCATGATCCCGATGGCCCGAGTTTCCTGGGCCATGATGGCCGCAGCGGTGTTGGCCACCAAGAAGCCGCTCAACCCCAGGGCCAGGGCGCCCATGGCCCCCAGCAGCAGCAGCATGGCCTGAATGGTGCTGTCCAGGGGATGCTTGCCCGGCTCAGGAATGGTCATATAGTAGATGGCCCGGCCATCGCGTTCCAGCTTGTCGCGCACCGCCGCCACGACGTCGGCGATATGGCCGGCGTCGTCGGCGCGCTCGGCAGCGCGAAGGTGGAGTTCGTTGACACCCCGACCTTCACCGAGCCAGGCCAGGGTGTCCTCGTCGATGTAACCCCAGGGGGTGCCGTCGATGGTGAAGATCAGGGCGTAGACGTCGAAAGCCGTGCCCACCACGCGCAGGGTCCGCTCCTTGCCCAAGGGGGTGCGCACGGTGACATCCTCGCCGATCCCGGCGCCCACCAGGCCCAGGGCGGAGCGCTCAACGACCATGGCGCGACGCGGCGGTGGCCATTGGCCTTCGTGGGGCAGCACCCGGTCCAGGCGCGTCAACCCATCCTTGGGCAGCACGTTCAGCTGCATGTTGCGCCATTCGCCGCCCGCGGCGCGCACGCGGACGAAGAGGCTGCGCCGCCCCTCGGCCTCAGCCACCTCCGGCATGCGCTCGACCGTCGACACCAGGTCATCGTCAAAGGTGGTGAAGGTGGTCAGGGTGGCGTTGGAGGGTTGGATGGCCCGGAAGGAGTCGTCGAGGGCCCGCGCGATGCGCTGCCGCGTGCCGGCCACCGTTCCGATGGCGAAGACGCCGACAGCGATGGACAGGACCACCATGAAAGTCCGGGCCCGCGCCAGAGAGAGGTCCCGAACCACCTTGCGCCAACGCGGCGCGAGAGCGGCAAGGCGAAAACCCGATCTCATGAGGTTTCAGAGGCCGCCGAAAGGCCGACAAGGTGGTCGCCGACGATGCGGCCGTCGGCGATCTCCAGCACCCGGCTGGCCCGCTGCGCCAGGTCCCGGTCATGGGTGACGAAGACGATGGTCTTGCCGACGGCCACCAGTTGCTCGAAGAGCCTGAAGATCTGGTCGGCCGTCGCCGAGTCCAGGTTGCCGGTGGGCTCGTCGGCCACCACCAAGGGCGGGTCATTGGCCAGGGCACGGGCGATGGCCACGCGCTGCTGTTCGCCGCCGGACAGGGCGGCGGGCAGCTTGTCGGCCTGGTCCGCCAGACCCACGCGTCGCAGCAGCTCGCGCGCCCGCCCCGCCGCCTCAGGCCCGGCGCCGCGTCCGGCGAAGTCCATGGGCAGCTGGACGTTCTCCAGGGCGGTGAGCGTGGGCATGAGCTGGAAGAACTGGAAGACGATTCCCAGGCTCAACCCGCGCCAGCGGGCCAGTTGGGCCTCGCTGAGCTGCCCCAGGGAACTGCCATGGACCGCGATGCTGCCTTCGCTGGGCCGGTCGATGCCGGCGATCATGTTGAGCAGGGTGGACTTACCGCTGCCGCTCTTGCCCACCACGGCCACGAACTCGCCGTGATCGACGGTCAGGTCCACGCCGCGCAAAGCCTCGAATTCGCCGGCCGCCGTCGCGAAGCGCTTGACCACACCCGAGAGCAGGATGAGGGGTGGATGGGGGTCTGCAGAGGTCATGGTAGTCGCCAAATCAAAGGGTCGAAGGAAGGCGAATGGCGCCGGGATCCGGTTCGGCAATCCGCCCGCACCGACGGTTCAACGGCTGCCTCGCCGGATCGGTGGCAATGATACCTGAGTCCGTGCGGCGTGGGGATCGCCGCGCGTTCCTTAGCCTTCTACCCTGGCGCCCGCGCCCGGGTTGCACGTAGAATATCCATCCGCCCGCCGATGCCTCGCCGCATCGCCCTCCTTCCCACAGGTGCCCCGCCATGAGCAAGAAGCAGCGCGCCCCCCGCGACCCGGCGCCGCAGCCGCCGCGAAACGCGAGCCTTCCCGCAGCCGAGCCGAGCACGAAGCGTCCTGGGTCCGCCGCCTGGCTCTCGCTGATCGCCGCAACCGTGATCTTGCTGGCCGCAGGCGCCTGGGCCTGGCGGCGCTACGCCCCTGGAGGCGCTGTTACCGCCGAGCTGCCGGCGGCGGACTTCGTGGCCCGGCTGCCGCAGATCGACGCCGGGCGCTGGATCATCCCCACCCAGGCCGCGGTTGAGGCCGGCGAGACGAACGACCTGTCCCGCCACTGCCGGGAGATCGACGAACACGTCTACCTGGGAACGGTCATCCAGACTCGCTTGGAGACGCGCCTGCGGGCCGCGCGGCAAGCCGCGGCCGCGCGTCATGACCCGCAGACAATCGCCGAGCTGGTCGAGTTCGGCTATGCCCTGGGCAAGGCCTACGCCAGTCGCGGCGACTACCAGAAGGCGCTCACCGAGTTCGAGTCCACCCTACAGGTGGCCGAGGGCAACGGTTCCGGGGCCGCGATCGGATCGATGGCCGGAAGCGCCACCCCGGCCATCCGCCCCCAGGACATCCGCCGCCAGATCGCGGCCACCTATCTGCGTATGGGCGAGTCGGCCAACTGCGGCCAGGCGGCCAGCCCCTACCTCTGCCTGCTCACGCAGAGCAAGGAAGGGGCCTATGACCGGCCGGAAGAGGTGTTACGGGCGATCGCCTTCCTGGAGGACAGCCTGCGCCGCTACCCGGAAGACCGCAGCGCCCGTTGGCTGCTAAACATCGGCCATATGCTCCTGCGCAGCTATCCGGAGGGCGTGCCCGCGGCCTGGCTGATCCCCCCGGAGCGCTTCGCCGCCCAGCATGAACTGCCGCGCTTCCCCAACATCGCCCCGCAGCTGGGTCTGGCCACGGTGTCCGTCCTGGGCGGCACCCTGATCGAAGACCTCGACGAGGACGGCTTCCAGGACATCGTCACCACCATCTTCGACCCCTGCCAGAACCTGAGCTACTACCACAACGACGGGCAGGGCGGCTTCGAGGAGCGAACGGCTGAGGCCGGCCTGATCGGCCAGCTGGGTGGTTTCAACATCCAGCAGACCGATTTCGACAACGATGGTCACCTGGACCTCTTCATCACCCGCGGCGGCTGGCAGATGGACAGCGGACGCATGCGTCCCTCGCTGCTGCGCGGCAAGGGCGACGGCAGCTTCACCGACGTCACCCATGCCGCGGGGCTGGATCAGGCAGTGTACCCCACCCAGGCTTCGGCCTGGGCGGACTACGATCTGGATGGCGACCTGGACCTGTACATCGGCAACGAGATGAGCAACGACAACGTGCCCTACCCCAGCCAACTCTACCGCAACAACGGCGACGGCACCTTCACCGACGTGGCCGAGGCGGCGGGGGTACGCAGCGACCGGATGACCAAGAGCGTGGCCTGGGGGGATTACGACAACGACGGCGACCCGGACCTGTACGCCTCCTGCATCGGGCCCAACCGCTTGTACCGCAACAACGGCGACGGCAGCTTTACCGACGTGGCGCTGGCGCTCGGCGTGGTCGAGCCTTCGGGCCGCAGCTTCGTGGCCTGGTTCTGGGACTACAACAACGATGGGCACCTGGACCTGTACGTGAACGGTTACCAGGCCACCCTGGACGAGATCGCCCAGGACTACCTCGGCGAGATGCCCACCGGCGGCGCCCGGCCGCGCCTGTACCGCAACGACGGCCAGGGCGGCTTTGTGGACGTCACCTCGGCGACGGGCTTGAACATCGTCCGCGTGCCGATGGGCGCCAACTTCGCGGATGTGGACAACGACGGGTGGACTGACTTCTACCTCGGCACGGGCGATCCCGAACTGAGCACGCTGACCCCCAACGAGCTGTACTGGAACGACGGCGGCAAGCGCTTCCTGAACGCCACGGCCTCCGCCGACGTGGGCCACCTGCCCAAGGGTCACGGCATCTCCTTCGGCGACCTGGACAACGATGGGGACCAGGAGCTGCTGGTACAGGCGGGCGGCTTTGGCCGCGGCGACGCCTCACCCAACGCCCTCTTCCTCAACCCCGGCTCCGCCAACCACTTCGTCGTGCTCAGGCTCCGCGGCAAGACGGCCAACCGCGCCGCCATCGGCGCCCGCCTGCGCCTGACGGTCAAGGACGGCGCGGGCGGCTCACGCGAGATCCACACGGTGCTGGACAGTGGCGGCAGCTTCGGCGCCAACAGCCTGCAGGCGGAAATCGGCCTCGGCACGGCCACCGTGGTCGAGGAATTGGAGGTGCGCTGGCCAGCCGGTCGCACGGAGGCCTGGAAGGGCCTGGCCGCCGACCGCTTCTATCTGGTGGAGGAGGGCGCTGCGGCGGTCACGCCGCTGGAGCGCCGGAAGATCGATCTGAACGGCGGCTGATCCGAAGCTCAGATCGTGATCGTCGTCCCGTCGAAGCGGGTCAGGCTGAAGCCCGTGAAGGGTTCGTTCATGCACAGCCGATCCTCGCGCAGGTAGCGGATGGCCAGATCCTCGCCCAGGCGCATCGAAGCGTCGCCGTCCGTACGCCAGTGAACACCGGCGATGTTGCGACCAAAGGCCACATTGGCCGCCAACTTGTTCAGCTCGCCTCCCACGGTAAGCGGGGCGCCCCCATAGGCCACCAGGCTCTGGCCATCCGCCGTGGGCAGCACCGGCGCCGGCAGCACCCAGGTCTCGTCGAACATCGCCTTGAGGATGGTGACGCAGGCACCGGCGACCGTGGCATGGCCTGCCCCGTAGGCCGGATGGGTGGGCGAGCCTTCCGGGAAGGCCATCGGCAGCAGGTAGCTGCCGTGACGGCTGTACACCTGGCCGATGGCCTGGCTGTTCATGATGTCCGGGTGGATGCCGTAGGCGGCCGCACCCGTTTTCTGGTTGTGGATGCGCCCCGCCATGGCCTCCGGCCGCAAGCGCCGGTGCACGAACCATTTCTGGTACCAGACCGCCGCCAGAGCTGTCCGCGCCACGCCGCAGAGGATGCTGGCGATATAGGGCGGTCCGAAAGTGCCAAAGGCCGCCTGGTTGCGCGAACTCCGGTAGGGGTTGGCCGCGTCCATGGGCGCTCCCTGATCGAAGAGGATCAACAGGGCGTTGAAGTAGGCCTGGAAGAGGACATCGATATGCACCCACTCGCTGAGATCACGGCCGTTGATGATGTAGCGGGTCTGGCTTTCGAAGCCCTGATCGCCGCTGGGATTCACGCCGTTCTGGATCGCCAGCCAATCGGCATAGCCGGTCATGTAGTCCACCCCCGCTTTGCGGGTGCGCATCTTGCGGTCCACCACCTCGGCGCCGAAAGGCGTCTTCAGCCACATGAACTGCGAGATGTAGGGGCCGAACGTCGTCCCCACGGCTTGGGAGCGGAAGAGCGTCTGCGGCGTCACGGCACCGGCCACCTTGGGCGCCCGGAAATCCGACATCGCCGAGAGGTCGATGCAGGCCGCTGCCGCCAGCGGATCGCTGAGGTAGTCCTGGAAGGGCAGGTCCCGGAGCAGGGCCATCCAGTAGTTCTCGGCGATCTCGGCCGCCTGCTCGGCACTGCGCAGGGCGGGTGCGGGCGCTTGGGCGATGCAGGCCGGATCTGGGCCTTGCAGGGCGAAGGCCAGCCCGCCCTGCGGATTGGTCAAGGCCCGCGTGCCACCCAAGGGGATGGCCTCGAAATCCGCAGGGCTACCACTGCCAACGGCGCGGAGCATGGCCAGATAGGCAAGCGGATCCACTTCGCCGAGGGCGTTGTGCGGCAGGCCCTTGGAGTAGTTGCCGATGTAGCCCGGCAGGCTCGCCTCATCCCCGTTGTTCTGGTGCTGGGGGAAGCCCAGGCCCTGCTCGTAGAGGGCCGCTTGCTGGCGCATGTACATGGACCTTGCGGCGCGACTGCCGGCCGAGGTCGGTGAGCCGCTGCTGCCGGGTGGCCCTCCGACCGGGGGCCCTCCGCCGCTGCCCGGAGTGGTGCTGGGCCGGGGGCGTGGCGTGGGCGTGCGCGTGGGGATGCGCGGCGGCGCGGCCAGCGCCGGATCCGGGGCTGCACCCAGGGCGACGAGTCCGGCGGCGGTGCCGGCGGATGTCGTGGCCAGGGCGCGCAGAAAACCGCGGCGGCTCAGCTTGCGACCGGTGGTCCGCGGATCGTCACCCGGCTGTGCGGACTGTTCTGTGGAATCAAGCACGGACATGGTCTGGTCCCCTTTGGCCAATCGCCTCTCGAAAGGCGGTATCCCTTACCGCGAACGGCAGAGGCGAAACAATCAAGCCCATGATAACACCCGTCCGCCTCGCTATCCCTTTAATAACGCGCAATCCATGGAATGGATTCGGCCCACGCGCCACCGTCTCCCAAGCTGGACCGCAATGCCAGGCCGCCTTATCCTTCCCTCCAGCTCTCGATAGCCTGCGGCCCGTCTATGGCGGCGCCCATGCCCTGATTGCCCAGGAGCACGTCCATGATCACCTCCGCCCTCAGCGGGCCGCGGGTCTGCGTCCTCAAGGCCGACGGTACCAATTGCGAGATCGAAACCGTGCATGCCTTCAATCTCGCCGGGGGCCGGGCCGAGGTGGTGCCCATGAACTTCCTGCGTTCGGGTGCCGTGCGTCTGGCTGATTTCGACGCCCTGGCCCTACCCGGCGGCTTCTCCTATGGCGACGACGTGGTCAGCGGCAAGGTGATGGCCATCGAGCTGGTCAGCTTCCTGGCCGATGCCCTGGCCGATTTCGTGGCGGCCCGCAAGCCCGTCCTGGGTATCTGCAACGGCTTCCAGGTACTGGTGCGCACCGGCCTCCTGCCCTTCGGCCGTTTGGGGGCCATGCAAGCCACCCTGGCGCTCAACGCCAGGGGGCGCTTCGAATGCCGTTGGGTCCGGTTGGCGGCCTCTGGCAGCAGCCCCTTGGTTCAGGGCCTGCCGGAACGGCTGGAACTGCCTCTAGCACACGGCGAGGGCCGCTTCTTCGCCGACGCGTCTACCCTTGCGGCCATCGAGGCCCAGGGACTGGTGGCCTTGCGCTATGTCGACGCCGAGGGCCATTCCACCGCGCATTATCCGGAGAACCCCAACGGCGCCGCGCACGCCATCGCCGGGCTCGCGGACCCCAGCGGTCGCATCCTGGGACTCATGCCCCATCCGGAGCGCTTTGTCAGCCGCTTCCAACACCCGGCCTGGCGGCTTCGCCCCCTTGACAAGGAGCCAGACGGTCTGGCCTTCTTCCGGCAGGTGCTGTCTCTGGCCTGAACCCATCCCCCAGCCGTGATCAGGCAGCGGCTTCTTCCGGGCCGAGACCGGCTTCCAGAAGCTGGACCTCGACACGGCAGTGAAGGCTGATGTCCGTGCCCGCTCCGCTGATGGGAATGGCAAAGCGCTCCCCGGCAAAAAAGCCGGCCGAGCGATACAGCTCAAAGCTGCCTTCAGCGGGGTCGTCAGGACTGAGCAGATCCAACTCTGCGGCCTGCACTTGGATGGCGATGACGTCGGTGTCGAATTCCAGGCGCATGGGAATGGCGACCCCGATGGCGGCCGCGCCGCCCTCGGACACCTTCACCGGCTTCTCGGACTGCCAGCGCTCCAAGCCGTTGAGCCAGACACGGATCCGGTACTCAGCCTTGCCCATCCATTCCGGATTCAGCCGAGCCTGGAGCTCCTCCAGGTGCAGGGTGATCTCGACGGCGCCCTCGATGCGTTGTGCCACGATGCCTCCTCGATAGCCATGAAAGGCGAAACCAGACCGCTATCTTAGGACAGGATCCCGGTGATGTCACGCAGAAGGCCGTCCAGCCGCTCCAGGCTCTCTTCCAGGGTCGCTCCCAGATAGTGGCCCGGCAGGCCGGCGCGCAGGGACGGATCCTGACTGAAGGCGCGGCCGCCGTAGCAGAAGATCGCTCGACCTCTGGAAGCCAGCTCCGGGAATTCGCTCGTCCAGTCGCCCAAGGCGGCCGCCGCGGTGGTGGTGGTGGCCACCACCACCACCGCGGCCGGTTGGGTGCTGCGCACGAAAGCCGCCAGATCCGCCAGGGGAACAGCGGGGCCCAGGTACTGGATGGGCCAGTGTCGCCGGCGAAGCAACACCGCCAGGATGAGGAGCCCTATCTCGTGCCAGTCTCCTGGCGCGCAGGCCAGGACCGTGGGGGGGACGGGACGAGGCGGGGCACCCTCTGCCAGCCATAGCAGCAGGCGCTGACGGATGTAAGCGGAGGCCAGATGCTCGGTTGCCACCGTGACCTCGCCCGTCTCCCAACCCTCTCCCAAGCCGGTCAGGGCCGGGCGCAGGACCGAGAGCAGGATGTCCTCCAAACTGAGCACCGCCAGGGCCTCGGCCAGGATACGGTCGGTGCCGGCCAGATCGTGGGCCATGAGCGACCCGGTAACCCGGCGCGCGAAGGCCTGCAGGGCCTGGTCATCCGTGGCCGCCGACCAGGACGACACGCGCATCGGCCGGTCGGGAACCTCAAGGGCGGGTTGCCCGGACTGAACATGCTTCAGCGCTCGGATCGCCTGCCCGGCCTGCATCCCCTGGTCGATGCGCGCCTTCACCCATCGCAACTCCTCCAAGGCCCGCTGGCTGTACACCCGCTGGCGGCCGGCGCTGCGTTCTGCCTGGGGGAAACCGTAGCGTCGCTCCCAAGCCCGCAGCGCGGCCACCGACAGCCCGGTCATCCGGGCCACGGCGCCGATGTTGAAGATGGGCGCGTCAGCGGGGGTCCTGGCGCCGCCAATCGGATGGGGCGGTTCAGAAGGAAGGGTCATGGTATCTCGTCCACAGGCGTCAAGGTAATACCGAAGGCTCCATACGTCAAGGACTTGTCGATGTATTGCCAAGTGTATCTTGCCGGAGCAGGTGCCGAGACATTATCATGGTATCGGCGATCCGTTCCTGTTGGACTGCTCTTGGAAGCGTTGAGGGAGCGGGTCGAACAGGGCCCGGACATCCCTCCGGACACCCGATGGGTCAAGCTCAGCGGAAGGTAAGAACATGCACATCGTCATCACCGGTGGCACCGGGCTGATCGGCCGGGCGCTGACCACCAGCCTGGCACAGGAGGGTCACCGGGTGACCGTCCTCTCCCGAGATCCGGCGCGCCATCCGTCATCGGTTGCTCGGGGCGTCACCGTCACCGCCTGGGACCCCCGGCGGCCGGAGGGTTGGGCTGGGCAGTTGTCGGGCTGCGATGCCGTGGTCAACCTGGCCGGCGCAGGCGTAGCGGACACCCGTTGGTCCGCGGCGCGCAAGACGCTCGTTCGCGATAGCCGGGTTCAAGCCGGGCAGGCCTTGGTGGCCGCGATCGAGCGGATCTCCGACCGGCCGCGCTGCCTCGTGCAGGTTTCGGGCGCGGGCTACTATGGAACCCGACAGAGTGGGCCTCTCGGCGAGGAAGCCCCTTCCGGCGACGACTTCCTGGCCTCCGTCTGCCGCGACTGGGAGGCCTCCACCGCGGCAGTAGAGGCCTTGGGGGTCCGGCGCGTGGTCACGCGCATCGGAATCGTCCTCAGCCGTCAGGGCGGCGCGCTGCCACGGATGCTGCTTCCGTTTCGCCTCTTCGTAGGCGGTCCCTTGGGCAGCGGCCGACAGCCCTTTCCCTGGATTCATATCTCCGACGTGATCGGCGCCTTCCGTTTCCTGATCGACCGGCAGGACACGGCCGGTGTCTACAACCTGGCTGCCCCGGAGTTCCTGGACAACGCCGCTTTCTCCCGCGCGCTTGGCCAGGTGCTGCATCGCCCCTCCCTGCTGCCGGCGCCGGCGCCGGCCCTGCGCCTGGCCTTGGGTGAGATGGCCATGCTCCTGTTGGAGGGCCAGCAGGTATCGCCCGAGCGGCTTCTGTCGGCCGGCTATGCCTTCCGTTTCACACAGGCGCAGAAGGCATTGCTGGATATCCTGGCATGACGGCCGCCCCCAGGCCGATAGCGCCCGGGTCGGCCGATGGCCACCGCCGGGGCCGCCTGTTCAGCTATCGCCACCAGTTCGAGGTGGAGGCACCGCTGGCCGCGGTGGCCGGTTTTCATGCCCGCTCCGAAAGCATGGGGGCCATCACGCCTCCCGGCATCGTCGTCAGGGTGCATCAGGCGCCTCCAATCCTGGGTGAGGGCGACGAGATGCGCTTCACCTTGCGTCTGGGCGGGGTTCTTCCCGTGCGCTGGGTGGCGCGCATCAGCGACGTGAGCGACAGCGGCTTCGTCGACACCCAACTGCAGGGCCCCTTTGACTTCTGGCGGCACGAACACCGCTTCGTGGCTGAGGGACCCCATCGGACACGGGTCTATGACCACGTGGAGGCACGGCTTCGCAGGCATTGGCTTTGGACGGCGGTCGGCCTGGCGATGTGGATGGGAATGCCCTTGCTCTTCGCCTACCGCGCCTTCATCACCCGGCGACTGTTGCGCGGCCGAACAGCCTGATGGTCGGCGCGATTGTTATCGCTTGGCACTCTTGGCAATACCCCCTATAATTCTCCTCGTCTCACGTCTGCAATCGCACTGTTACGGAAGAACGACGACATCAGGGTGCCGCTGTATTGATTCTCAGGGCTTCATGCGCTCGCGGTGCATACCGCGATCATTTGATCCTTCTGGGAATTCCATTTGAGGGTTGGTGGGGGCGTCTCTGTCGGTCCCCCCGCTGCTAGACCCGACAACTATCGACCGACGACAGCGCACGGAGAGGCGTGGCCTTTGGCCACGCCTCTCCACGTTAACGCGCCGGCCGATCGGGTTTCGGCAGTCGGCCCAGCCGGATGGACTGTCGCGCCGGCCTATACGCCGTCTTCCAGGCCGCCCAGAACAAGGCCCTCCAGCCGCTCGGCCAGCAACTCGAAAGCCGCGCCGATCGTGGCTGCATCTCCCGAAATGCGATACTCCATCAGGAGGCCTGCCGTTCCGCTCATCATGAGCAGGATGAACGGGTCGATGGGAACGGCCAGCCGCTCGCCGCTGCGGGATCTGACCTGGTCCAACAGGCGAGCGAGGTCTGTCTGGGTCTCGCGAGCGGGCAGGTCATGGCCAGGGGCCTGCCCGCTGGCACGCCGGATCTGCAAGAGCAGGTCCGGCTGCATGAACTCAGGATGGGAGCGGGCCTGGGCCCATGTCAGGGCAATCCCGGCGCGGATGGCCGCCTTCAGATCCGGCGCCGCCAGGACGGCCGGCTCCAGAAGGGTCATCAAGCGCAGGCGCGCCTGCTCCTGAGCTGCGGCGATCAGGCCCTCCTTGCCTTTGAAATGGTACTGGATCAACTGCAGGTTGACGCCGGCTCGCTCAGCGATCCGCCGTGTGGTGGCCTGATCGTAGCCATCCTGGTAGATGACATCCAGCGTTGCCCTGATCAACCGCTCGCGGGTTCCGGGGCGGCTGGTTGACGGATCTGTCTCATTCGTATGCATGAATCCATGCTAGCGCCCCACCGCGGCAGTGTCAATGCACCGGCTTCGCGCCAAGCGCCGGCCCGGCATGCTATGGTTATGTGGTTGGCGGGTCGCCGTCTTCCCTATCACCACGCCCTCATCATCCCGTTTAAAGGCTCCTCATCCATGCGTCGTCAGGACATCCGCAACATCGCCATCATCGCTCACGTCGACCACGGCAAGACCACCTTGGTGGATGCCATGCTGCGTCAGACCGACGTGTTCCACGCCAAGCAGGTGGTGCAGGACCGGGTCATGGACTCCGGCGACCTGGAGCGGGAGCGCGGCATCACCATCTTGGCCAAGAACGCGGCCATCCGCTACCAAGGCACCAAGATCAACATCCTGGACACACCGGGCCACGCGGACTTCGGAGGCGAGGTCGAGCGCGTGCTCAACATGGTCGACGGGGTGCTGCTGCTGGTGGACGCGGTGGAGGGCCCGATGCCGCAGACCCGCTTCGTCCTGCGCAAGGCGCTGGCCTTGGGCCACAAGGTCGTCGTCGTGGTCAACAAGATGGACCGCCCGCAGGCCCGTCCAGAGGTGGTGGTCGATGCCACGTTCGACCTGTTCATCGATCTGGGTGCCTCCGAGGAACAATGCGATTTCACCGTGGTCTATGCGCGCGCCCTGGCCGGCACGGCCTCCATGGACGCGACGCAGCCGGGCGAGGACCTGCGACCGCTCTTCGAGGCGATCTTGAAGCTGCCGGCTCCGCAGGTGGCCCCTGACGAGCCCCTTCAGATGCTGGTCACCAGCCTGGACTACGACGACTACAAAGGACGCATCGCCATCGGTCGGCTCAGCGCCGGGCGGATCCGCCGCGGCCAGGAACTGGTGATGCTCGAGCCGGACAAGCCGGCCCGGCGCGGCCGTGCGGCCGAGCTCTTCGTGTTCGAGAATCTGGGTCGCCATGCTGTCGAGCAGGCCGAGAGCGGCGATATCGTTGCCCTTTCGGGGCTCCCGGACGTGGCTATCGGCGAGACCATCGCCGATCCTCAGACGCCGCGCGCCCTGCCTCCCATCCGGGTCGAGGAGCCGACGTTGCGCATGTCCATCATGGTCAACAACAGCCCTCTCGCCGGGCGAGAGGGCAAGCACATCACCAGCCGCGTCATCGGCGACCGTCTGCAGCGGGAGTTGGAACGCAACGTCTCCCTGCGGGTCGAGCCTGGCGAAAGCGCTGATACCTTCATGGTCAGCGGCCGCGGCGAACTGCACCTGGCCATCCTGGTGGAGACGATGCGCCGCGAGGGCTACGAGCTGGCGGTGGGCAATCCGGAGGTCATCACCCATGAGGTGGATGGCAAGCTCCAGGAGCCCTACGAGGAGGCCTTTATCGAGGTGGCCGAGGAGCATGTAGGGGTGGTGGTGGAGATGCTCGGCCGCCGCCGGGCTGAAATGCAGGCCATGCAGCCCACCGGCGACGGGGCTATCTCCCTGACCTACATCGTCCCCACCCGCGGACTCCTGGGCTTTCGCGGTTCCTTCCTTACCGCTACCCGCGGCACGGGCGTCATCCACACCATCTTCAACGCCTACCGCCCCTGGTCCGGGGAGATCGAGCACCGGGAGCAGGGTTCCCTGGTGGCCCACGAAACCGGCCTGGTCACCAGCTATGCCCTGAACATGGTTCAGGAACGCGGCGACCTCTTCATCGAGCCCGGCATCGATGTCTACGCCGGGCAGATCGTGGGCCGGCGGCCGAAAGCCGGCGACCTGGTCGTCAATGTCTGCCGCAAGAAGCATGTGACCAACCACCGTAAGTCCATCGCCGAAGAGGGCATCGCCCTGACGACACCCATCCGCCTCAGCCTGGATGAAGCCATCGAGTACATCGGACCGGACGAACTGGTGGAGGTCACCCCGCTGAGCTTGCGTCTGCGCAAGCGCGAATTGGATGCCGAGAAGCGCCAGAAGGGCGAGAAGCGCGCTCGTTACGCGTTGGCCGAAGCGGTGGGCTGAGTCCACTGCCCGCCAGACCATGACATCGGCCCGGAATATCGGGCCGGACGCGATCCTGGCGCCCCTTGCCCTCAGCCGGCGCCAAGGCGATCCTCTGCCACCGCCAGGATCTCGCAATCGTCCCAGGAAGGGTCTTCCCAGCGGGTGGGCTTGGACCAGGCAACGGCAGCCGGATGCTGGCGCGCCTCGTGCTCGGCGACAAGCATCCGTTCCGTCAGCGCCTGGATGCCCCGCTGCAAGCGGCGCTGCACCGTTCGCCGGCAGCGCCCGGGCACCATCGCTATCAGGTCGATCAAGCTCAGGTTCAGATCCGGGCGCAGGTAGAGGTGGTAGATGCCGCTCCATGCCTCCAGCTCTGGATGGTCCTTCTCGAAGTCGGCGCAGATGCGGGCGGCGATGGGCCAGTGGCGCAGGTCTCGTGGGGCTCCGCCACCGCCGGCACCCGTCTGGCGGCGCAGGCGCTCCAACTCTGTGGCCACCGTTTCACCCAGCATGCGGCCCAACTCGAATTCCCGCGCCTCGAGCGTAGGCTCGAAACCGCTGCGGCGCGCGGCCAGGCGGACGCAAGCCAGATCGGCCAGGGGATTGCGGGTAGGGCTGCAGTGACGCGCCAGCTGACGCAAGGCGCTGCGAACATGCGCAGTGTCAACCACCGATCGGGCTTTCATGGACGCGGGACTCCTGGGTTCATGGCGGGTGGCGGGGTTACAGGGATCCGTTCAAAGAGCGGCCGTTCAAGGTCGGCGTTCAGGGACGGCGTTCCGATGCGGCTGGCGATCCCTTCATACCGCCAGCATAGGCGGCAGGCGTTGCAAGAGCGTCCCTCCAGGCCACATCGGCGCCCTGGTCGCGTGCTAGAATGCCCGTTCCATTTCCACAAAGACGGAGTCTCCCGCGATGAACGCCCTTCTCGCCAAACTCGGCCTGGCTGAACACAATCCCGGCGCCTGCATCGGTCCCGATGCCTGGATCACGGATCCCGCCGGCACGCCACTGATCTCCTACAACCCCGCAACCGGCGAGCCTATCGCCTCGGTGGCGCAGGCGACCCGCGCCACCTACGAGCGGGTGGCCCAGGCCGCCGATCAGGCCTTCCGCGACTGGCGCCTGGTGCCGGCCCCCCGACGGGGCCTGGTGGTCAGAGACCTGGGTGAGGCCTTGCGGAGATGCGCCGAGCCCTTGGGCGAGCTGGTCAGCTTGGAGATGGGCAAGATCCGCGCCGAGGGGCTGGGCGAGGTCCAGGAGATGATCGACATCTGCGATTTCGCGGTGGGCCTTTCCCGCCAGATGTACGGCTTGACGATGCATTCCGAGCGACCGGGCCACCGCATGTACGAGCAATGGCATCCGCTCGGGCCTGTCGGCATCATCTCCGCTTTCAACTTTCCGGTGGCGGTCTGGTCCTGGAACGCCGCCCTTGCCGCCGTCTGCGGCGACACCATGGTCTGGAAGCCCTCCTCCTCCACGCCGCTCTGCGCCTTGGCGGTGCAACAGATCTGCAATCAAGTGATGGCCGATCACGGCCTCTCGGGCCTCTTCACCCTGGTGGTCGGTGAGCGCGGCCAGGTGGGCGACCCGATGCTGGAGGACCGGCGGCTGCCGCTGATCAGCTTCACCGGCTCAGTGCGCGTCGGCCGACATGTGGCCCGAACGGTGGCCGACCGCCTGGGCCGCAGCCTCTTGGAGCTGGGTGGCAACAACGCTATCATCGTCACGCCGGAGGCGGACCTGGACCTTGCGGTGCGCGGGATCCTGTTCGGCGCGGTGGGCACGGCGGGGCAGCGTTGCACGACGACGCGGCGGCTGATCGTGCACAGCGCGGTGGCCGACCCGCTGGTGGACCGGTTGGTGACCGCCTACGGCCAGGTGCCTATCGGCGACCCACTCACGCCGGGCATCCTGATGGGACCGCTGGTCAACGGCCGGGCGGTGGAAGACATGGAGCGGGCGCTGGCCACCGCCGTGGCGCAGGGCGGCACCGTGCTGACGGGCGGCGCCCGCCGGCCGGACCTCGGCCCCAATTTCGTGGAGCCCTCGATCGTCCGCATGCCGCAGCAGAGCCCGATGGTTTGCGAAGAGACCTTCGCCCCCATCCTGTACGTTCTGACCTATGACACGATGGATGAGGCCATCGCGCTGCAGAACGGCGTGCCGCAAGGACTGTCCAGCGCCATCTTCACCCGCGATCTTCTGGAAGCGGAACAGTTCCTCTCGACCGTCGGCTCGGACTGCGGCATCGCCAACGTCAACATCGGCACCTCCGGCGCGGAGATCGGCGGGGCCTTCGGCGGCGAGAAGGAAACGGGCGGGGGCCGCGAGTCGGGCTCCGATAGCTGGAAGGTCTACATGCGCCGCCAGACGAACACCATCAACCATTCCCGTGACATGCCCCTGGCCCAGGGCATCCAGTTCGGCTGAGGCGAACACGGGCACGCCCCGTCCTCCGGCCTCCGGCCGCTGGGGCTTCCGTCTGGCCTTGGCCGGCTGGGGCGCCGTCGCCCTGGCCGCGCGGCTCTGGCAGGCGGGGGCGCCCAGCTTGTGGCATGATGAAGCCCTCGAATGGCAGCGAGCCGGCCTGTCCTGGCCGCTCCTTCTGCGCGGCCGCGGTATCGACCAGGACCCCCCGCTGATGGCCATCCTCCTGAAGCCCTGGTTGGCCCTGGGGCAGCAGGAGGCCTGGCTTCGGGCGCCGGCGGCCCTGGCGGGTGCGGCTCTGGTGGTCCTCCTCGGCGCCGCCGCAGCTCGACGTTGGGGGCGGGACACGGGCTGCGCCGCGGCGGCTTTGGCGGCCATGGCGCCGGTCCTGGTGCATTACGGCCAGGAGCTGAACCAGTACAGCGGCATGGTGGTTCTGGCGGTCGTCCTCTGGCTGGCCGGTGAAGGGGTGAGGCGACGGGGGTGGCCGCGGGACTGGCAGCGCCTGAGCGGCCTGTCGGCCATCGCGCTGACCTGGCATTACGGGCTGGCCTTCCCGGTGGCCATCCAGGCGGCGGGGCTCTGGCGGCGGGGGCGGAGCCATTCAGTCTCCCATCCATGTCCCGCGGATCCAGGCCCCGCCGTCGACCGCAGCGCCCTCGCCGGACACTTCCTGGTCTGCGCGACGACAGTGCTGCTTCTGGCAGGTCTGGGTCTGGGCGAGCGGCTGGCGACGCCGCATAACCAACCGCGTCTCTTCGGGACGGGCGTGATCAAGGAGTTGGACTATCTGGCCGACCACCTGTGGCGGGAAGCCCTGGTCTTCTTCCTGACGCCCTTCGGCGGCGGCGGCGCTCTGTGGGTGGCGGGCGGGCTGGGCATGGTGGCGCTCTGGGGGGCGATGCTGCTGTGGCGCGGCGCTCTGGACATTCCGGCAGCCGCCGGCGCCGGCCGACACCTGGTCCTGCTCCTCGGCGGCAACCTGGCCTTGCTCTACGCGGCGGACATCACCGGGCTCTACCCCTTGGGCAACCGCTGGTCGCTCTTCCTGGCTCCGACCCTGCTGCTCTGCCTGGCGGCGGGACTCGCTTCCCTGGGCCGGGCAGCGCCGGCCTTGGGCCGGGGAGCCTTGGCCGCGACGCTCCTGGCCTTCTTCCTGCTCTGGCCGCAGCGCGACGCGCTGAACGCCGATCTGGCGGTGCCGCGCGAGCCCCTGCGCGCGGCGCTCGCCTGGCTGGAGCGCGAGCGCCGGCCGGACGAGCCGCTCTACCTGACCCATGCGACGGCGCCGGCCTTCGCCTACTACGGCAGGGTTCCGGACCTGCCCCCAGCGCATTCGCCACCGGCTGCGGCACCGGGCGCGGCGACGGTCGTCGGCCTGGCTCCCACCGACCGTCCCCCGACGGAAGACATCGCCGCCTTTCTGTCCGCGGCGCGTCCGCTTCACCGCCTGTGGCTGATCATCGACCGCGCCGAACCCGGGCAGGCCGCGGCGCTGGCTGAGAGGCTGCTGGCCACGGGGTGGCGACAGGGGCGGGTCTGGGAGCAGGCCGGCCTGCGGGTGGAGGCTTGGGACGCCGTGGTACCATTGACGAAAGTCCGTCTCGTTCGTCCCATCGGAGCCATGCATGTTCCTCGACCGTCTCGCGGGTCTGCTGTCGCCGGGTACGGACGCCATCGGTGACCAGTCGCTGGAAATGGTGCGCTCCTTCCCGATTCCGGAAGCCTGGGGGGGGGGGCTGTTTCAGCTTCCTGAGCCTGTCATCACGGCCTTGCTGCGGTTGATCCAACGCAAGCGGCTGCTGCGCGTCCTGGAGTTGGGGACGGGCTTCGGCGCCACCGCCTGCGTCATCGCCGCCGAGTTCCAGATGCGGGGACGCGGCCGGGTGACCACCATCGACCGGGCGGCGCATGAACCGGTCAATGTTCGCGCCCTGGCCGAGCATTGCCGAATCTCACCGGAGCACCTGGACATCGTGGTAGATCCCTCAGGCTACATCTGGCGGCTGGGCCGGATGATCGCCGCCGCCGGCGCAACCGGGCACCTCGAGCCGCAGTTCGACCTGTGCCTGATCGACGGCGCCCATGAATGGGACCCTGACGCCGGCGCCTTCTTCCTGGCTGACCAGCTGCTGCGGCCCGGTGGATACATGGTCCTGGACGACCTGACCTTTCGCTTGACGGATGTTCCGGACGCCGCGGCCCGCTTCCCTGGCCGGACGGCGGAACAGCTGGAGACGCCGCAGATGCGCCTGGTGTGGGACCTGTTGGTGCGACCGCATCCGGACTATGGGCGCTTCACAGAGATCTACGGCGGCCGCGTGGGCGTGGCCAAAAAGCGGGGTTGGGGCTGACGGAGCTCGGGAGCGGCCACCGAGGCGGAGGGTCAAGACATGACCGATCCCGCCGATGGTTTTCGCTGTCAATGAAGGCAATCGGTCCTATGCCTGCTATGAAATTGCGCCGCGCTCCAGCCGCAGTTTCATGCTCTGGCGGGTGTGCATGCCGCACATGCGCGACTTGATTGTGAATGAAAACCCTGGGAGTGCGCTGGACGCGCGAACAGATCAAGACCCTGCCGCGGGAGCCATTCGAGGCGTTCCAGCGGCGTGATCCGGGCATCGAACGTGGGCAACCCGCTGCGGTCCTGACGGCCAGCCCCCGCGTCAGTCTTCCGCTTCCCCCTCGTCCTCCGGCTCGGTCCCCGTGTCCAGCAACTCCCGCAGGGCGGAGGTGGCGTAGGCACCCGGCGGCAGGCCAAAGGCCAACTCCAGGCTGCCGTCGTCCAACCAGCGCCAGCTAAGCTCCCGCAGCTTCACCCGCAGCGCGCGGCGGTTGGCGCGGGCACCGTAGGCCTCCAGGCCGGCGCGCCATTCGCCCAGGTCAGCCAGAGCCTCCTGTTCGACGCGCAGGGCCTCGTCCCGCGCCGGGCTCTCGCCCAGGCCCCAGAGCGGACCGGTCGGATGGACATCCAGCGCCGCCAGCCGACTTTCGATGTCCTCGTCCAGGGTTTCGGCGACGAAGAAACTGCGGGTGCCCTCCAGGGCCAGGGCTTCGCCCGGCAGGGCGCGGTTCCAGCTGCCGGCCGTCACGCGGGCGGAGAGCAGGCGGTTGAAGAGGTAGCTCCGGGCCGCAGAGATGTACAGGCCGCGCTTGTAGGAACGGCTCTCCGTGGCGCCGGCGAAGATGGCCAAGGCGCGCGACAGGTTGCCTCCGCCCCCCAGACCGAATCGCTGCGGACCGAAGTAGTTGGGCACCCCTGCGGTGGCCAGGACCCCGAGGCGCTCGTCCATCGCCGCCCGCGGTGGCTCAGCGCCGCGCAGCCCCTTGAGTTCACGCACCACCAGGATGAACCGGTTGCCCTTCAGTCCCCCACGGCGCACCATGCGCCGGTTACGGGCCGCCTCCAGCACCTCCAGATCGGCCGATTCCAGCGCTGACCAGTCCGGCATGCCCTTGCCCGGTAGGAGGATCGAGAAGGTCTGTTCGGTGACCGCGTGCCGATCTTTCAGCCCCGCATAGCTGACGCGGCCAATGGTAACCCCCGCCACGTCGGCCACTTGACGGGCCACCCAGTCCGTGTTGGCGCCGCGCTTGCGCAGGCGGAGGAGGACGTGGTCTCCGTCGCCGCTGGGGGCGAAACCCAATTCCTCCACCACCCGGAAGTCCTCCGGCGCGGCTCGCAGGTGACCGATGGCCAGCGGCGGACCGGCGGCGTACGCCAGATCCTGCCAATCCGCCGGCGGCGGCGGGAGCACCGTTCCCGGGGCATCCAGGTTGCCCCCCGACTGGGCGCGGCCCGCACGCCTCCCACGTCGCTCGCCCATCAGTCGGCGTTGAGTCGCAGGGCCAGCATATGTCCCAAAGCACCCAGAAGACCGATGCCCACCATGCTCTCCACGGCCGAGGCCAGGAGGCCCGCCCTCGTGGTGGTGGCCAAGGGGTAGGCGTCGATGGGTGTCAGTTGCGCCGCGGAGAAGAGCAGGAGATCCACCGTGCGTACCGCCGCACCGCCCACATGGATCACGGTGCCCGACAGACCGAACATCCAGGCGAAGGCCAGCCAGATGGCGACCAGGGTGCTCAGGGCACGACCGAAAGAGATGCCATAGCCGGTCAGCAGTTCCGCGACCCCGCCCAGGATCCAGCGCAGGCCATGTTTCAGTTGGAACCAGATGGGCCAGGCAGAGCGGTGGTAGCGCGCCGCGCGATCCGGTCGGTGGGTAGCCGTCGCCATGCGCTGCTGCATGACGTGGGCCCAACGGGCATCGGCCGAGCGCCCCCTTTGCGCGAAATGATGCTTGAGGCCACGGTAGGTGTCGCGCGCCAGGGCCAGGTCGCCGACGGCCTCGCCCACGCCGCCCTTCAGGTGGCCGCGGCGAAGGGGCAGATCGCCAAGACCAGCCTGATAGAGGAAGGCGTAGCTGAAGTCCGTCGATGGCGAGAGCTGAGCGCGGTCCAGCCGAGCGAGAGACAGTACCGCGCCCTCGAATCGCGCCCCGGCCAGATCCGCGCCGACCAGGCGGGCATTGACCAGATGCGCCCAGCGCAGATCAGCGGTGCGGAGCACGGCGCCGTCAAACACAGCCGACTGCAGGAGTGCTTCGCTGAACACGGCGCCGCTGGCGGTGGCCAAGGTCAGGTCGGCATTGAGCAACGAGGCGCCTCTGAAGTCGGCCTCGCTGATGTCCGATCGGCTCAGGTCCGTACCCGTGAGATGCGCGCCGCGCAAACTGGCGCCGCGGAGGTCGACGCCCTGCAACCGGGCACCGACCAGAAGCGCGCCGTCGAGGCAGGCCCCCCTGAGACTGGCGCCTCCGAAGTTGGCGCCGCTGAGCGTGGCGCCGGTGAAGTCCGCGCCGTCCAGCACCAGGGTCGCAGCCCCTTTCTGCCAGGGGCTGAGGTCCAGACCGCGCAGATCGGCGCCGGCAAGCCGGATGTTCTCGCCGTCCAGCACCGCTTCCACCAGGCTGGCCGCCCGATCCCGCGGCGCCACGGCCGCCAGGCGCGCGGCGAGCGACCCAGACGTGCGGCTGGCACCGAGCGATACGGGGATAGGGCCATGAAAGGTGGCAGTCAATGCGGTCATGATGGGGATCCTCAACTGAGTCGGGCCACCGCTACGGGCCAGCGGCCGCCAAACCAACAACGACTGTTCCGTCTCCAAGCTCAGGGTGGCCAGCGACGGCTAGACCTTACCATGAGCATCCTTCCCGTCGCAAGCCGCCGCCACCGTCGTTTCCGGAGCATCCGCCCGGCCCCTACCACCGCTTGTGGTGTCGTCCACCTGGGCACCGCGACCCCTGGCTGTGCACAAAGCTGTGGATAACTGCTTGAGAACTCGTGCCGTTCCACGCGGCTGCGGCGACGATTCAGCCGCAGCGCAGCATCCCTGGTCTACAATGGCGCGACGACGCGGGGCGTTGTCGCCATCTGCCATGGTCCGCGCCGTCGATCGATCGCAAATCCGCTCTGCCCCTGCTCGAGTTCCCATGAACGACCTGCTTCCACCGACCGCATCAGGGCCGCCCGATGCCCTGCCATCTGCACCTCGGCCATCCCGCCGGAACGCATCCGTGCGCCGCGGTGGCGCCGGATGGTCCTGGTTGGGGGTGGCCGCCCTGGCCATGGCCCTCACCGCCGGCGTCGCCGCCCTGCGCCTGACCGTGCACCGCCAGGCGCAGCGGGGGCAGTCGGTGGGCGCCACACCCGTCAGTCTGGCCAGCCCGGCCGGTGAGTCCGATGCCCTGATCCTCTACACCGTGGCTCCCGGCGACACCCTGAGCGGCATCGCCATCCGGCACGGCCTGTCACCGGAGAACCTGATGGACCTCAACGGCCTCACAGACCCGGACAGCTTGCAGGTAGGCCAGGTCATCCACATCCACCTGGCTCCGGAGCGGGACGGCCCGGCCACCCCGATCGTCCCCGACAGCGAGCTGGTGCGCGGCCCGGCCTACCTGGGCTTCGACATCCGCGATTTCCTGTCCGGCCTGGGCAGCCCCCTCCTGGACTACTCGGAAACAGTCGAGGGTGTGACCATGGACGGAGCCGTCATGGTGGAGCGCATCAGCCGGCAGTTCTCCGTGGGCCCGCGGGTGCTTCTGGCTTTCCTCGAGGCCCGGAGCGGCCAGGTCAGCGGCCGCATGCCGCTGGTCACCCTCGACAGCTACCCCGCCGGGATGGAGGACAGCACCCGAGCGGGGCTGTGGCGGCAGCTCAACTGGCTGGCGGATCGCTTGAACGGTGCCTACTACGACCTCCGCACCCGGCGCAACCGGGTCATGACCCTGCGGGACGGCCTTCGACTGGGAGCCCCCGAAGGCCTGAACGCCGGCAGTTTCGCCGTCGACCGCGTGCTGGGGCTCTTGTCCACCGAGGCGGAGCTGGCGGGGGCTCAGGCGGGGTTCGAGGCCGCCTACGCCGGCCTTTTCGGCGATCCTTGGTCGGGTGCCCGGCCCGCACTGGATCTCGCTACCCTCACCTTTCCGGCGCTCACGCTCCCCTGGCCGGTGGGCGACACCTGGTGGATGACCGGCGGCCCACACGGGGGCTGGGCCAACGGCAGCGCCTGGGCGGCCTTGGACTTCGTACCCGACGAGGAGGCGCGGGGCTGCGCGGTCTCGTCGGCTTGGGTGACGGCGGTGGGCGACGGGGTGGTGCTGGAAGGCGAGACCGGCCAGCTCTTCCTGGACCTGGACGGCGACGGGATGCGGGAGACGGGGCCGGTGGTCATGTACCTGCACCTCGCTGCCGATGGCCGCGCGGCGCCGGGCAGTCGATCGCGCGCCGGCGATCGACTGGGGCATCCCAGCTGCGAGGGCGGCGTGTCCACCGCCTCCCATCTGCACATCGCCCGGCTCTATGACGGCGAGTGGCTGGCGGCCGGTGGCGATCCGCCCTTCGCTTTGGGCCGCTGGACGGCCTGGGGATCCCCTACAGTCTACGACGGCGGGCTGCAATCGTCGGATGGAATCCGGCGGGAAGCCTGCGAATGCCGCCTGCCGGACACGAACGCGATCCGCTGACCACGCGCCGCCCCGCCGTGACAGCTAACGGCGTTCCCCGTGGACGAAACCGGCATGCACGGGGGTGAGAATCCCGCTCATGCCCACCTGTCCATGCGCATCGCGCAACTTCGCCCGGTTCAGGATGATATACTTGCCGTCCCTTCGTTTCAGCGTTTCCGTCCATCAGCTCCGTCGGCGCCCCGAACCGGAGCCCCCCCGTGAGGCGCGGTACCTTCCATGAACAGCCCTGTTCGCGTCGTGGTCACCGGCCTGGGCATGGTGACGCCCGTCGGCCTGGACCGCATTTCCAGTTGGGAATCGCTGGTCGCCGGCCGCTCTGGGCTGGCCCCCATCAGCCATTTCGATGCCGTGGGAATGGGCTTCGAAGCCACCACGGCGGCTGAGGTCAAGGGATTCGACCCCAGCCCTATCATCAGCCCCCGCGAGGCGAGGCGCATGGACCGGGTCACCCAGCTGGCGGTGGTGGCGGCCCATGAAGCCATGAAGGACGCCGGCCTCCTGGGCGAGGACGGCAGATTGACCGGCGACGCCCCCGCCGAGCGCGTGGGTGTCTTCATCGGCAGCGGCGTCGGCGGCATCGGCACCGTAGTGGAGCAGAATGACGTGCTGCGAGAGCGCGGCCCGCGCCGGGTCAGCCCCTTCACCATCCCCATGCTCCTGGCCGATTCCGTTCCCGGAATGGTGGCCATCCAGCACGGACTAAGGGGCCCCAACATGGCCCATCTCTCCGCCTGCGCCTCTGGAGCAAACGCCATCGGAGAGGCGGCAGAGGTCATCCGGCGCGGAGCGGCGGACGTCATGGTCGCCGGCGGCGCAGAGGCCGGCATCGTCCCTCTGGCGGTGGCGGGCTTCAGCAACATGGGCGCCTTGTCCAAATGGGTGGGCGACCCGGTGCTGGCCAGTCGCCCTTTCGATCTGGAACGCGACGGCTTCGTGATCGGCGAGGGAGCCGGGGTGCTGATCCTGGAGCGGCTGGACCAGGCCCAGGCTCGCGGTGCGCGGATCTACGCCGAGTTGGCGGGCTACGGCAGCACGGCTGACGCGGGGCATGCCACCGCGCCGTCGGAGGACGGCGCGGGCATGACGCGCGCGGTGCGCGCGGCCCTGGACCAGGCCGGGCTCACCACGGCGGACATCGACTACATCAACGCCCACGGCACCTCCACGCCGCTCAACGATGCGGCGGAGACGCAGGCGATGAAGCAGCTCATGGGCTCGCGCGCCGGCGACGTGCCCATGAGCTCGGTCAAGAGCATGATCGGACACCTTCTGGGCGCCGGTGGCGCGGTGGAAGCAGCGACCAGCTGCCTCACGCTCGTGGACGGTGTCATCCCGCCGACCATCAACCTGCACACACCAGACCCGCGTTGCGACCTGGACTACGTGCCACTGGTGGCTCGACGCCCGTCTGGCGGGGTCCGCGTGGCGCTCTCCAACTCGATGGGCTTCGGCGGACACAACGCCGCTCTGCTCCTCCGCCGCGATCTGTAGCCCCAATGTCCGAGAGCGGCGGTCGTTACGCCCATATCACCGGTTGGGGCGCTCATGTCCCGGCCCGGGCGGTGACCAATCAGGACCTCTCGCAGATCCTACCCACGTCGGATGCCTGGATCCAGGAGCGAACAGGCATCGTGGAGCGACACATCGCCGAAGAGGGCGAGTACACGTCCACGATGGCCATCCACGCGGGGCGCCAGGCGCTCAAGATCGCCAACTTGGATCCGTCGGTATTGGATCTGGTGATCTGCGCAACGTCCACACCGGATTACCTGATGCCCAACACCGCCAGCCTGATCCAGGATGGACTCGGCGCGGGCAACGCGGCGGCCTTCGACCTGAACACGGCTTGCTCCGGCTTCGTCTACGCGGTCAGCGTGGCGGCGGGCCTGATCAAAGGCGGGCTCTACGAGCGGATCCTGGTCATCGGCGCGGAGTCGATGTCGCGGGTCATGAACTGGAGCGACCGTTCCACCTGTGTCCTCTTCGGCGACGGAGCGGGCGCGGTGGTGCTGGAGGCCTCTGACCGTCCCGGTGGGGTGCTGTCCAGCAAGCTGGGCTCGGACGGCTCCGGAGGCGATCTCCTGATGGTGGGCCTTGGCACGCGCCTTCCGATCACTCAGGACTCGGTGGCCCGCGGCGAGACGGCGATGAAGATGAACGGGCAGCAGGTCTTCCGCTTCGCCACGCGAATCATGAGCGAGGCGACGAAAGAAGTGACTGCGTTGGCGGGCCTGCAACTCGCCGACATCGACCTGATCGTCCCCCATCAGGCGAACACGCGCATCCTGGAAGTGGCTGCCAAGCAGTTGGGCTTCGCGCCCGGCCGCATCTACTCCAACGTGCATCGCTACGGCAACACCTCGGCGGCCAGCATCCCGCTGGCCCTGGTCGACGCCCTGTCCGAAGGGCGCATCCGCGCCGGCGACCACATCGTCTTCGTGGGCTTCGGCGGGGGGCTGACCTGGGGCGCCTGTCTGGTGGAGTGGAGCTTCGGCCCGCAAGACCGGCATTGGTCGGCCTCGCAACGTGCCCTGCGCTGGATACGCGACCGCCTGGCCCGCGTCAAGGGCGGCCTGCATGCGCTGGATCGCAAGCTCGCCGCCGCCGGCCGGGGCCGGCGCAAGGGCGACGACGGCGGTCCCTGGCGCGGGCTCGGGCCGGGCCAGCCCTAGCCATTTGCCGCCCCTCGCCCCCCCTCCCAAGGCATTCGAAGGCGTCCTGATGGTCGCGGTCCGGCCCTTGGGACTCCGTTACTTTGGCAAGCTGGCGGTGCCTGTCTATGCTTAGGGTTCGCTTTGGCGCGTCATGCCTTGGCGGAACGGAGGCGCAGTCGCGCACGAGCGCCCCGTCCAAGTACCTGGACCTGAGGAGAAGAACGTGTTCTTCAAGTGGCCGCATATCCCGCCGCAAGCCTTGACCGAGGACCGCGCCAACAGCGCGCAGCGCATTGCCCGCGGGCTGCCCATGGCTGAGATCGTCGAGATCGAGCGACGCAAGATCAAGGTTCGCCTCTTTGGCTCCGACGAGATCGTGCCCGGAGACATCACGCAGAGTGGCTTCACCGTCTATCTCGGCGGATTCGACTGGGTGACCTTCTCGACGCCGCAGCATATCCTGCAAAAGTTCCCCGAGTACCTGCCGTTGCCGCAGCAGGTATACAGTGTGGACGCTGAGGATCTGCTGGCCTGATCATCGGCATCCGCTCAGGCCGCGCCGTCGCCGGATGGATCGGGGTGCTGCGCGTCCAACGCCAGCCCATGGATAGGCGGCAGCCCGCGGGCGATGGGCCGCCAGGACAGGCCCGCATCATTGCTGGTCCATACCGTTCCCCCAGTGGTACCGGCGTAGACCCGTCGCCCATCGGAATGGGTGCTGAAACCATGGACCGCGCCGTCCAACGGCTCCGAGACCTGCCACCAGCGCGCCGAGCCGGCCGGGCGGCGGTAGAGCCGGGCGGGCAGGGTTCCCCACGCCTGATCGTCTGCGCCGCGAGGATGCGCGGCGGCTAGCAGCCCTTCGCTGGTATGCGCCAGAGCCAGCACTTCCGGCTCAGCCATTCCGATCCCGTCCGCCGTCCAGGTGAAGCCCTCGTCCAAGGAGCAGTAGAGGCCCTTGGCGGTCCCGGCGAACAAGGCCCTGTTCGGCTCAGGCAGGGGCAGTAGGCTCTTGATCTCGAGGGGCAGGCCACGTGCGGTCAACTCGATCCACTCCCGACCGCCATCGTAGGTCCGAACGAGCCCGCCGCCCTCGACACCCACGTAGAGGCTGGCGTGACGAGCCGGGTCGAAAACCAGGGCCCGCACCCGCCACGGGACGCCGGCGGCGTCATCGGATCGCTCCTGATGGCCCGTCAGCCGCATGGCCGTCCACAAGCCGCCCGAGTCGGTCGACCGGTACACCTCAGGCGGTTCGCTGCCGGCATAGACGATCTCCGGACGGTCAGGTCGAAGCGCCAGCACCTGGAAGTCGCCGGTCCGGTAGCGATCCCAGCTGCGCCCGCCGTCCTCCGAGCGATAGAGCCCATCGTTCTCCACCACGGCATGGAGACGCTGCGGCAGGAAGGGATCCACGGCCAAGGCCAGCACGGGTCGGTCACGCCAGAGCACCTCGCCGCGCCGCCAGCCCTCCGGCCCCAGATCCAGAACGAGCAGGCCGGCCTGGGTGCCCAGGTACAACCGCTCCTCCACCGAAGTTGTCGACATGACCGGGATTATACCGCGTCGTTAATGGGGCCGGCTCTACCGACGTTTGGTCAGTGATCGACCACGCTACCGGGAAGGCTCATCGGATTCGCCGATGAGCGGCTCACCCGCATGACAGGATCCTTCAGGAGCTTATCTTGCACTCAGCCAGCCTGACGATGTACGCTAGACGGAGCATGAGCGTACTGCCCCCGACCTCGCGCATCGCCGAACCGAGTCAGCTGTCGTCCGCCATCGCCGATCTGTTCCAAGCTCATGGGGACCGGATGCTCAACGCTGCCCATCGGGTGACCGGCAGCCTGGAAGACGCCGAGGATGTGCTGCAAAGCGTCTTCGTGCGCTTGGTGCAGCATCCGGACAACCTGAGCGCCGTGAACGGGCAGGATGCCGGTGCCTATCTGCACCGGGCCGCGGTCAACGCCGCATTGGACCTGCTCCGAGCGCGCGCCCGCCGACCGGCCGAAACCGTTGCTGATCTTCCAGGCCCCGCCGGAGCGCCGATCGACGCATCGCTCCTGGACAACGAATTGGCTGACCGTCTTCGGGCCGGTCTGGCTGGCCTGCATCCGCGCGCGGCAGAAATGGTCGCCCTACGCTATCTGGAAGAGTTGAGCAACCAGGAAGTGGCCGCGCGCACCGGCAGCTCCGAAAGCACCGTCGCCGTAACCCTGTACCGCGCCCGCCAGACCCTACGCGAGCGCATGAGCCCCAAGGAAGGCCGATCATGACCATCGACAACACCCCGTCCAATGGCGTCAACGACGATGCCGAGGCCCGGCTGGATCAGGCCTTCGCCACGGTCCGCGGAACCGCGACGGATCCCAGCGACCTCGCCGCGGCCCGCGGGCGGGCATGGCAGGGCATCAGCGCCAGCCTGGCGTCCGCGGGGCCGTCCCTCAGCCTCTCGGGCTGCGCTGACTATCGCGGCCTGATCGGGGCCGCATTGGCCGGCGAGCTGCCCTCCGCCCGGAAGCGGCTCTTCGAAGACCACATGCAAGGCTGCGTCGAATGCCAGGCCGCGCTCCGCACCGCCCGCGGACAGCGCCCCGCCGCGGCCCTGCGCAACCCGCGCCCGCTCAGCACCGTGCAGCGAGGTTGGTGGCCGTCACGCCGTTCCTGGGCCTTGGCCGCCGGGTTCCTGCTGGTCCTGGGCCTGACCGGTTGGGCCACGGGCACCTTGACTCCCAGCCGAGTGCTGGCCCAGGTCCAGAGTTGGCAGCGACAGCTGGTCAGCGAACTGGCCCGCCTGCGCACCGACCTGAACGCGCTGCCGCGCCCCGAGCTGCGCCGAACCAGCACCTTGGCGGCGGCCCTGCCGGCCGACACCGTGCTCTACGTGGCCTTGCCCAATCTCAGCGGGACCATGGCCCAGGCCGACGTCCTGTTGAAGCAGCGAATCCAGGAAAGCCCCGTCCTCAAGCAGTGGTGGGAGCAGAATCTGGGACGCGGCCAGTCGCAGGCGGAGATGGACCGCGTCATGGTCGAGATCGCCCAGATGGGCGGCTACCTCGGCGATGAGATCGTGCTGGCGCTGAGCCTCGATGCCGACGGGACGTTCCGCGCACCCCTGGTCCTGGCTGAAACCAAGGACGCGGCGGGCCTGCGAAAGGCCTTGGATCTGCGCCTGGCCCAAGCGGCGACCACGGACGCCGATCCCCTGCCGCAGCTGCAGGTCTTGACCGATCGTGCGGCGCTGACTCAGGCCGTCGCCGAAGAGATCGCCGCCCAACCGGTGGAGGCGGCCGAAGGCCAGGTTGCTGATACGGTCGCCCCAGCACTCCCCGCCATGGCCACCAGCGACGAGGACAAGGCCGCTTTGGTCTGGATCGCCGACGGCCGGGTGATCCTGTCGCCCTCTGCAAAGGCGCTCGAGGCATTGCTCGATCCGGCCGACAGCCCGCGCTTCAACGGCACCGCGCTGCAGCAGGCGTTGAGCCGGGCCTACGCCGAAGGGGTCAACACCGTGATCGGCGTCGATCTGGAGCGGATCATGGCCGCTCGCGCGCAGGACGGAGCAGCGAATGAGATCGAGGCCACGAACCTGCTCTTGGGCATGGCGTCCGCGCGCCACCTGATCGTGACCGAGCGTTCGCAGAGCGGCACGGTGGACCTGCGCGCCGAGCTGACCTTCTCGAAGGCCCGCCAGGGAATGAGCGCCTGGCTGGCAGAACCGAGCGATCTGGGCGCCCTCGATTTCTTCTCGCCGGAGGCCCATCTGGCCGTAGCTGGCGTCACCGAGCAACCCGCGACGATCCTGAGCCAGCTCCTGCAATTGAAGGAAGAGAACGCCCACGCCACCACGCCCGACGATGCAGCGGCAGAGCACTGCTCGCCGGCGCCGATGGACAGCCTGCAGGCCATGGCCGCGGCGGCGGACGGCGAGTTCGCCTTTGCCCTCGACGGCCCCGTCCTGCCCCGCCCGTCCTGGACCCTGGCGATGAAGATGCGCGACGGCGCGGCCTTCCAGAAGGGGCTCGATCAGCTGCTCGACTGCTTTGACCTCCAGGCGCGCGCCGCGGCGGAAGGACTGGTGGTACGCGAAACTGGTCGCGTCAGCGGACGCGCGGTGGGAAGCGTGCGCATCGATCGGGCCGGAACGTCGGGCGACGCAGCGGCCACCGGCGACGCTCCCTCCATACCGATCTCCTTCCATTACCTGATCGAAGACGGCTATTTCGTGGCTGCCAGCGAGACCGGCATCCTAGATCGTGCGCTGCGCAACCATTCGAGCGGCGTGAACCTTCGCGCCTCCGGCGCCTTCCGCAAGCTGCTTCCGGCCGACCTCAGCGCAGGCAAGCTGCGGGCGTCGGCGCTCCTGTACCAGAACCTGGGTGCGGTGGCGCAGCCTCTGGCGCAGGCGATGCAGGCGCAGGCGGCCAAGGCGAACAGCTCGGCACCCGACACCGGCTCCGAAAGCCTTGCGGCCTTCACGGCCGACGACCTTCCGCCAGGACTGCTTCTGGCCAGCGCCGGCGCCGACCGGGTGACCTTGCGCGGCCAGGCCACCGGGGCGGGCATCGGCAGCCTCCTGATCGGCAGCGGGTTGCTGCTGGGCGAGGGCTTGCCGGTCGCGGTCCCCGATACAAACTGATCGACGAAGACCCACCAGGGCCGCGGCGACTTTTTCGTCGCCGCGGCCCTGGTGGCTTCCCGGACCAGCACTGGAAAGGCGCCCCCATGCTCAGTGCCTCGTCAACGGCCGTAATCCCCTCCCCGCCCGCCCGCCTTCCCGACCCTTCGGCCATCGTGCTGGACGGTCTGTCCGTGCGCCTGGGCGGCCGACCCATCCTGCACGGGCTGACAGCCACCTTGCGCGGTCGCGCCATCGGTCTTCTGGGACCGAACGGTGCCGGCAAGAGCACCCTGATCCAGACCCTGCTGGGCTTTCATCGCCCGGCTTCGGGGACGGCCTGCCTGCTGGGCGAAGACATCCGCCACGCAGGGCCGGACCTGCGCGACCGCATCGGCTACATGCCGGAGAACGAGGCCTTCATCCCCGGAATGAGCGCGGTGCGCTTCGTGCGCTACATGGGCGAGCTCAGTGGCCTGCCGCGGGCGGTGGCCATCGAGCGGGCGCATGCCACGCTGTACTACGTAGGCCTCGGCGAGGCGCGCTACCGTGAGGTGCAGACCTTCAGCCTGGGCATGAAGCAGACCGCAAAGCTGGCCCAGGCCTTGGTGCACAGCCCCCAGTTGATCTTCCTGGACGAGCCCACCAACGGTCTGGATCCACGAGCCCGAGGCCGGATGCTGGACCTCATCGGCGAGATCCGCGACAGCGGGTCGGCGCAGGTCGTCCTGTCCAGCCACCTGCTGCGCGACGTCGAACAATGCTGCGACGAGGTGCTGATCCTTCGCGAGGGCCGCATCGCCGCGGTCTGCGACCTGGCCGCGGAGCGACGCGACGACCGCAGCTTCCTGGATCTGGACGCCGTCGGCGCGGTGGACGCCTTCGCCGCCGCCTTGGGCCGTCGCGGCATCGACATCGACCGTCAAGGCAACCGTCTCAAGCTGGTGGTCCCCGATCGCTTCGGGGTGCGCGACCTCTACGCGCTGGCCGCTGAGACCGGGGCGCACATCCAGCGACTCAGCTACCGCCACGATTCGCTGGAGGACATCTTCCTACGCGCCATGGACGCGGACCTTGACCCCGCGGGCAACGCCTCCGACGGGAAGGTACAGTGATGGCGGTCTACGAACGCCGCTACGAACCCTACCAAGGGCCACGCCGCCCGGTGGGAGGCCGCGCCTGGGTCATCAGCCGCTTCGCCTGGGACGACTTCGCCCGCTCTCGGCTGTTCCTGGCTTCGTTGGTGGCCGGGGCTTTCGTCCCAACCCTCGGCCTATTGGTGGTCTATCTGCATCACAACGCCCAAGCGCTGGATGTCCTGAATCTGCCCATCTCCGAGCTGATCCGGATCGACGGGTCCTTCTTCTACCTCCTGCTCTGGCCGCAGCATTGGCTGGCCCTGTGGATGGCCCTGGTGGTCGGACCCGGTCTGATCACCCGCGACCTGACGGGCGTGGCCTTGCCCCTGTATTTCAGCCGCCCGCTCTCACGCCGCTCCTACCTCTTCGGCAAGGCCGCGGCGCTCATGGCCCTCTTGTCCGCAGTCACCTGGCTGCCGGTGCTCCTGGTGTGGTTGTTCCAGGCCTCTCTGGGTGGCCGGTCCTGGGCGGGGGACAGCCTCGACATCCTCACATCCATCATGGTCAGCTCCCTGGCCTGGATCCTACTCCTGACCAGCCTGTCCCTGGCCATCAGTGCCTGGGTACGCTGGACCCCGGTGGCCAGGCTCTTCATCCTGGGCCTGGTCAGCGTGCCCTCGGCCTTTGCCATGGCGGTCTACGGCATTACCGACCGGCCGTGGGGGCTGGTGTTTGCCCCCATGCTCCTGGTGCGCGACCTGCGCTTCAGCCTGATGGAGGACAGCCTCTCGCAGATCGGAACGGCGATGCGCGGCGGCTTCCCCAGCCTGTCCGCGCCCTGGACCCTGGCGGCGCTGGGCCTGTGGACCGCGTTGGGATTCCTGGCCCTGATGTCGCGGGTGAAGGCTCTGGATGTGGTCCGATGAGCACGGATCCTAGAGAGCTGATCCTGTTCCAGGAGGTCTCCAAGTTCTACGGCGAGGTTCTGGGCATCAACCGGGTCAGCCTGTCCATTCCGCCGGGGATCACCAGCCTGGTCGGTCCCAACGGCTCCGGTAAGAGCACGCTGATGAACCTGATGACCGGCCTGCTGCACCCTACGGTGGGCCGTATCTCCGTGCGCGGGACAGCGACAGACGATCCGGAGCGACTGCACCGTTTGGTCGGCTACTGCGCCCAGCCCGACACCTTTCCTCCGGCCGCGACCGGGCTGTCCTTCGTAGCCGGGTTCCTGGAGATCTGCGGTCTGGGCCGCCGTGCGGCGCAGCTGCGGGCGGAGGAGACGATCGATCAGCTGGGCCTTTCCGACGCCGCCGGACGCAAGGTGGCAGCCTACTCCAAGGGCATGCGTCAGAGGATCAAACTGGCCCGGGCCATCGCCCACGATCCGCCGGTCCTGGTGCTGGACGAGCCGCTCAACGGGCTTGACCCCATGGCCCGCGCGGAGGTCATCGCGCTGTTCCGACGTTGGGGAGCGGGCGGCAGGCACCTCATCGTCTCCAGCCACATCCTGCACGAGGTGGACCTCCTCAGCGATCAGGTAATCCTTATGAACCAAGGCTACGTGGTGGCCGAAGGCGACATCCAGGGCGTGCGCGGGGAGATGACCCGCCATCCCCTGCAGATCGTGGTACGCTGCGCTGACCCCCGCCCCCTGGCGGCGCGCCTGATCGGCGCGGATTCGGTCACGGACCTGCAGCTTCATGCGGACGGCGGAGGCTTCTTCGCCCGCACCCGCGATCCCGAGGGATTCTATCGCCTCGTCCAGGACGCCGTGCTGCAGGAGGGCCTGATCCTTGAGACGGTGATGCCCGTCGACGATGACGTGGGTGCTGTCTACCAATACCTGATCGGTGAAGCATGAACGCCCCCTTGCCGCACGGTGCGACCCGTGACCGAACTCCACTGTGGATCCGCCCATGAGCGCCTCTGTCAACCCCATCGACCGGCCTGCCATCCTGAGCCGCGGCCGCTGGGCCCAACTGCGCGTCCTCACCCGCCAGGAGCTGCGCCTCAGGGCCACCGGGCTCTGGAGCCTGCCGCCCCTGCTCCTGGCCTTCGGCCCGACCTTCCTGCTGCTGTTCATCGTGGTGGTCAAGCATCTGTTCGGCCCGGGGGACTCCGCCCAGGAGATCGTGGGCGGCCTCGCCGATTGGCGGCAAGCCTTCGCCGAGGTCTTCCACAGCCTGATGCTGCGGGTCTGCGTCTTTTTCGGCTGCGCGGCGGTCTTCCTCAACAGCTTCCGCAGCGCGGTGGCCGGGCGCTACCTGCATTACAGCTACCTGTCGCCCCTGCGGCGCGAGCTGGTGGTGGCGGCCAAGTACCTCAGCGGCCTGATCTTCACCGGCATCGCCTTCATGCTCGGCAGCCTGACCATGTGGACCGCCGCGCATCTTGACGGACCGCTCGGCGAGACCCTGCCCGCCCTGTTCAGCGCCCAGGGCCTGCGTCTGGGGCTGACCTACGCCGGAATCAGCTTTCTGGGATGCCTCGGTTATGGCGCGGTCTTCCTGGCTCTGGGTCTGCGCTTCAAGAACCCCATCTTCCCCACCTTGTTCCTGATGGTCTGGGAATCGATCAACCTCTTCCTGCCGGCCGGACTCCAGAAGCTCAGCATCATCCACTACCTGCAGTCTCTGGGGCCGATCCCGGCCAAGACCCAACTCATCTCCGTGGTCGCCGCCCCGACGTCAGCGCCTGTGTCCATCATCGGACTCCTGTTGGTGACCATGGGCCTTCTGTGGCTGTCCATGCGCTGGGCGCGCGGCATGGAGCTGGACTATGGCAGCGACGCCTGAGAGGGCTGGCGCCGACTGGCAGTATAATCAGCGGGTTCCCATAGTTCCGGCGCATCCCCGTCCCGTGGACCCCGCAAGCACATGACACAGCCCCGCGTCGCCCTCACGGGCATCAAACCCACCGGCATCCCCCATATCGGCAACTACCTGGGCGCCATCCGCCCCGCGCTGGCCCTGGCACAGTCCTACGAGGCCCGCTTCTTCATCGCCGACTACCACGCGCTGAACAGCATCCACGACCCCCAGCGGCTATCCGACCTGACCTACGAGGTGGCCGCGACCTGGATCGCCTGCGGCTTGGATCCGGCGCGCATGCTGCTATACCGCCAGTCGGACGTGCCGGAGACCTTCGAGCTGGCCAGCTTCCTGATGGCCTTCACCGCCAAAGGGCATATGAACCGGGCCCATGCCTACAAAGACGCCATCGCCAAGAACGAGGCCGCGGGTCGGGACGCTGACGCCGGCATCAACATGGGGCTCTACACCTACCCAGTGCTCATGGCCGCCGACATCCTGCTCTTCGACACCGATGTGGTGCCCGTCGGCCGCGACCAGAAGCAGCATGTGGAGATCTGCGCTGATATCGCGCAGACCATCAACCACGCCTACGGCGCGGAGTTGCTGGTGGTCCCCGCACCGGTGACCGCTGCGGCCACGGACATCGTGCCGGGCCTGGACGGCCGAAAGATGAGCAAGTCCTATGACAACACCATCCCACTGTTCGCGACGGAGCCGCAGCTCAAGAAACTGATCGGGCGCGTGGTCACGGACTCCAGGACCGTGGAGGAGCCCAAGGATCCGGACACCTGCAATGTGTTCAACCTCTACCGCCTCTTCGCCGCACCCGAGCGGCAGGAAGAACTGGCCACCCGTTATCGCGCCGGCGGAATGGGTTATGGCCAAGCCAAGGCGGCGCTCTTCGAGGAGATGAATGCCGGCATCGCGCCCCTGCGCGAACGCTATCAGGCCTTGATCGACGACCGCGCGGCATTGGATCGCCACCTGACCGAGGGCGCCGAACGGGCCCGCGGCATCGCCGTGGCCACCATGCACCGCCTACGTCAGGCCGCGGGGATCGGGGCATTGGCCAAGTCAGGATGATCCTGCCGCCGCCACGGTGTGGATCGCGCGCCGGATCAGGGCGGCGCGCTGGCGCTCGCGCCGTCCGCCGCCGGCAGCACCCGAAGGCGGCCGACCTCCACCAGATCCGCCGCCATGGGCGCCTGGCCGGACGGCTCGAGGCGCCGCCCTGTTATCGGGTGATACAGGCCGGTCAGGATCCGATAGGTTCCCGACACCAATGCCTCGGTCGCCAGCGGATGGCGATCGACGATGACCTCGCCGCGCAGCCAGTCGGCCGCGGGACGGGCGCCCTCCGCTGGCGGGCCGTCATGCTGAGCGACCACCTTGCCCGCCTCATCCAGAACCTGCACGGTGACCTGGTAGTTGACCGGAATGGGCGCCTCGGCCCGCCAGTAAAGCCCCACGGTCAGGCCCGCCCCCGCGCTGACGGTCGTCGTCTCGTCCAGGTCGGTGCCCAGCAGGCGCGCCACCGTCCCAAGACCCGCATCCAGACGGCGGTGCGGCTGCCCCGTCGGCAGATCGAAGATCAGGTCGTCGCGATCGGGGGCCCGCAGCTCGACCTCGCCGAGTTCGATGACCAGGGGCTCGGCAGCCTCCGCCGGCCACACGGCGCGCAGCCGGTAACGACCGGCTGGGGCCGTGGGTTCGGTGGGCAGGTAGGCGCGCTGAAGGATCAGGGGCGGCTGACCGTCGGCCACCGGCGGCAGCGAAGCGAGCACCTGCGGCCAGTCCGCCGCCACCGCCTCGTCTTCGTCCCGCGTGAGGGTCAGCCGGACCGGCGCTGCGCCACCGGCCACCGCACCGCCGTCCGACGGCAGAGACCACCAAAGGTCCAGGGGCAGGGCGGCGCCCGCCGCCACCGGCGCCGCGGGTAGCGGCCCGCGTCCCAGAAGGCGCGGCCAGACAGCCGGCGCCTCCTCCCGCAGATCCAGGTCCAGCAGCTGATCGGCGATCGCCGCCGGCTCCGCCCGCCAGGGTTCGATCTGCAGGGTGGCGATGGCCAGGCTCTGGCCCAAGGGCGCTCCGGTATCCGTCACAGCATCCAGGCCCTTGCTGTCGGGTCGGGCATAGAGCCCCAGCAGCAGATCATAGGACCCGGCCGGCAAGCCCCAGGGCACGGTGATGGCGACGCTTCCGGCGGTGAATTCGCCGGGAAGCCAGGCGCTGGTAGGCCGTCGATGGAGCTTCTGGGACGAAGGATCGGAGGCGAAGAGCCCGCCGTCGGCCTGCGACCATTCGATGCCCGCCGCGTCGATCAACCGCAAGGTCATCCCCAGATCCCTGTCGATAGGCGCCTCTCCTTCGGCCGGCGCCTGCCAGGCACTCTGCACCGCAACCCGATCGCCGGAGCCGGCGCTTGTCCGATCCGGTGCAGCCGCCAGCAGCCGCGGCCCCCCGACGAAGCGCGCCCGGGTCGGCAGCGGACGTTCCTTGGCCGCGTAGACGTCGTAGCGCTGGACGTCGCGGCGGAGGCTGCCGGCGGGAGGGCCGTAATGCTCGCTCAGCCAGGCCTCGAAATCGGCCCGATCCGCGGCCTTGAAGAAGCGCGTATGGGCGTACTCCGGATCGGTGTCCAGGATCACCAAGGGCGGGCGCCGGCCGGCCAGTTCCTCCGCCAGGCGCCGCCAGGTGATCTGGCCACTCTGCGCCGCCCCCGCCGATAGCGAGGCCGCTGAGTAGGTGGTCGGCCGAAGCGCATAGAAGTTGAGTTCGGAGTAGTCGGAGAGGAGCAGGTCATCCGGCGTGGTCAGCAGGGAGACGAAGGAGGCCAGGCTCGTGGTTCCCGTCTCCCAGCTATAGGCCACATCGCGGTCCCAGAGCCGCCAGGGCACCAGGAGAGCGGCGATGAGCGCCAAGGACAGCAGCGCCGACGGTTCCAGGACGCGTCGCCGCCCCGTCGCGGCCGTCGGCTCGCGCCCCTCCGCTGCCAGACGCAGCATGGCGACGCCAAACAGCGTCGCCAGCGCCGGGACCAGGTACAAGAGATGTCGGGTGTATTTCTCGCGGGACAGCAGGAAGAAGACCAGCACAGTAGGCAGCTGGGCGACGAATAAGGCGATGCGCCGTTCGCGACCGCGCCAGGCCACCACCGCAAGAGCTACCGCCGGGAAGGCGAGCAGCGCGTTGCCCGGCTCGCGCAGGGCGCGGCTGAGAAAGGCCCAGGCATCCGTCAACACCCGCCACCAGGCCAGGCCTTGGTTCTGCATGGTGTGGTGCACGACGACGTCCTCGACCACCTGGCAGCCCGATAGCATGAAGGCACCCATGACCCCGCCGACCAGCAGCGCGCAGGGCAGCAGGCTGGCGAGTGCGTCGCCCAGGACCGGTCGCAGCGGCCGGCGCCGCCAACGGGCGTCGATGGCCAGCCAGAGCAGGCAGCCGGCCAGCGGCAAGGGACCGAAAAGCTTGCTCAGCGTGGCCAGGCCGAAGGCCAGACCTGAGGCCGCCAGCCAGCGGCGGCGCGGAGGGTCCGCGGCGCCGGGCCGCGGGAAGATGCCGCGGCAGAAGAGGTAGACCCCCAAGCTGGCCGCGAAGAGCATGAAGGGGTCAGACCGATAGCTTCGGCCGTGCAGGAAGACCTCGGGCTGCAGAAGGAAGGCGGAAGCGGCCACCAACGCCGCCCAAGGCCCGAACAGGCGCCGAGCGCCCAGGTAGGTCCAGAAACCCGCGCCCAGGGTGAGGACGACGGACAGGGCCCGCGCCGCCCAGACGTCCGGACCGACCAGCCGCATCAGGAACCCGCCGGGAAAGAGGAAGGCCGGTAGCTGGGGCGTCAGGAAGTCGCAGTAGGGTCTCTCGCCCAAGGCGATGCGCCAGGCGGCATAGAGGTAGCTGCCCTCATCGTCATTGATCAGATAGCCGTCCAGGCGCCAGAAGTAGAGCCGGACGAGCAGCATGGCGACGACCAGGGTCAAGAGACCGGCAAGGCTCGGCCGGCGGCGAAGCGGCCACCGCATCAGGCGCCGGCCTCGCCCAAGGGCGGCGGCACCGACCTGCGAGACAACGCTCCGGCCACAGGCCCGACCAGCACCCAGGCAGCCAGGAGAGCATAGAGCGGAACGATGGGCACCCGGTAGCGCGCCTCGGTGTTGGTAACCAGACAGACGATCAGCTGGCTACCGATGGTCAGGAGGAGCAGCAGGCGCGGATGCCACCGCCAGCGAGGCCGCACCACCAGGCTCAACAAAGCCCCGCCGAGGGCCAGGGGGTACAGCCACGGATCGTCGGGCGTCGCCATCAGCTCGTGCGAGACCTTGTGGCCGGCCTTGGCGGCCAGGAGAACCCGGAACTTGCGGGCGAAGATGCGCGGCAGATCCTCAGGATGGCGGCGCATGTAGTCCAGCGCCGCTTGACGGAAAGCACCCTGCTCAGCCAACTCGCCCAGCTCCCGGGCGTCGATCGAGGCCTCCGAGGGCAGATCTTCCGGCGCGCTCAGGCCCTCCACCTTGACGATGCTGTTGTACAGTGTGAACCCGCCGTTGGTCGAGATGGGGATCAGGCGACCGTGGAACTGCCAGTTGCGCCAGGTCACCGGACCGATGGCCAGAAGGGCCCCCAAGGCCGCCAGCGTCACATGTCGCCAGCGTCGCTGCAGCCGCGGAGCGATGAGCAGCCACACCAGATAGCCGGGCACCACGAAGATCACGAAGGGCCGGGTGAGGTTGGCCCAGCCCAGGACGTAGCCCGCCGCCAGGCTGAGCCAGGGCTGTTTGCGGCGCAGGGCCAACAGGGCCAGAGACAGGAAGGACAGGCATAGGAACAGATAGAGGGTCTCCGAGAGCAGCCGCGCCACGAAGAGCAGCAGGAAGTCGTAGCGGGCCATGAGCAGCGCCGCGGCCAGACCCGCGGCGCGCCCGGCCCAGCCACCGTAGACCAGGATGCCGAGGGCATAGATCAGCGCCAGGGCCACGGCACCCATCCAGGCCTGGGTCAGGCGCACGGCAGGCCAGTTCTCGGTGCCCGCGATGCGGTAGACCAGGCCCAGGAAGAGGGCGTAGCCGGGCGGACGGTGGGTGAAGGATCCCATAGGATGCCAGGGAAAGGCCTGTTCCCGCGGCTCGGCGCCCTGCCCCAGTGACCAGGGCACCGCGTAGCGGTTGTAGAGCTCTTCCTCGGCCTGCGGCGGCAGGGTGTAGGATCGCGCGGCGCTCAGGCGCGGCCCCAGACCCAGGCCGACGATCAGCAGGATCAGGGCCAGATCCAGGATCGGCCTGAATCGCCGCCAATGCGACCCGCTCGGCAGGCCTTGCGCTGGCATCGGTTGCCTCGCTCACCCTCAGGGGGTGAAGACCTTCGCGTAGTTGAGCAGGTCCACGATGCGGAACAACAGATAGGTCTGCCCGTCCGGAGCCAGCGCCGCGCCGCGGAAGTCCTTGAGCCCGTTGGGGCCCATGGTCCAACTGTTGCCACGGTTGGTCGACCAGTAGACGCCGGAATCCCCGGCAGCCACGAGCACCGCGGTGAAGAACGGCTGGCTGAGGGACCGGGCATCCACCGCCCGAACCGCGGTGCTGGGCATGTTGCCGGGCTTGTTCCAGGTCTTTCCAGCGTCCGACGAGAGCAACAGGCCCCGATCCGTCCCGACAAGCACCCGCAGCGGATCCGTTCCCGCCAGCACCGTGGCAAGGTCCAGGATTCCGCTCTGCCGCAGGTAGGAGGCCTGGATGCCCTCCCAGGACTGACCGCCGTCCCGTGACACCTTGAGCGGCCAGTCGTCCAGGCTGCGCTTGTCCGCCGGGAGGTTGTACGCCGCATAGAGGGTGCGGTCGCGCGCGTAGTCGGCGGAGAAGGCCACCGCCGACCAGTCGAATTCGACGGATTGTCCGGCCACGGGGCTCCAGCTGTCGCCACCGTCACGGGAGATCTGCCGGGCCGCGACGACCGTGCGATCGTTGGCGAAGTCCGGCGAGACGGCCAGGGACCGCGCCGGGACCGGTCCACCCGTCCGCCGCCAGCTCTGCCCGCCGTCACGGCTGAGCCAGACCCCGCTCTCCGTCGCCGCGAACACGGTCCCTCCCTGCCCCGGAACAGCGGCCAGCCGGTGGATCGTCTGCTCACTTCCCCGCGGGAGGGTCGCCTCCCCGGTCACCGCGGTCCAGCTGCTCCCGTTGTCCTGGCTGCGGTACAGCCCGCTGGCCCGGCTGCCGGCCAGGATGGCGCCGGAACCGTCGGTCAGGTGCAAGACGGCGGTCGGTTCGCCGCTCCCCAGGCTGCTGTCCGATGTCTTGTGTCCGGCTGCATCCCAGACCGCCCGCTCCCGGCCGTCCGGTTCCAGCGACAGGCGGCCCGGCCAGATGCCATCGCCGTCGGTGGCCAGGAACAGTTCGCGCGAGCCGCGAAAGCGCTCGATAGGCCCCAGGGTCTGGGCCTTGTAGAGAGTTGGCAGGGACAGGGCGGTCGGGCCTTTCCGCGGATCCCAGTTGTAGGGGGTCTCGCTGCCTGAAACGCCGAAGTCGCGCGAAAGCGCGGCGCCGGTGCCCATCACGCCCGGCGCTCCGTCCACCCAGCTCCAGGTCTGGCCGCCGTCCTGGGAGAGCGCGCCGATCCGCCCCGGCGCGTCGACCGCGGCCAAGAGCACCGGGTCGTAGGGCCAGGCGTTGGAGACTGCCAGGTCCCGCACTTTGCCGCCGCTGAACGGCAGCCGCCGCCAGGCGACGCCCTTGTCGTCAGAGCGGTAGATGCCTTCCTTGTTGAAGGCGAAGACCGTCGGGTCGTCGGCATCGTAGCGCTGCTGCCGGTCGTCTCCGAACTCGCGCGGGAAGACGATGCCCTGCTCCTCGGGCTGGCCGCCGGCGGGGCCGAAAGCCGGGGCGCCGGCGGCGGTTGACGCCACCCGCTGCCAGGTCTGCCCGGCATCCTGGGAGCGGTAGATCCCGTCATCCGCACCAGCCAGGACCAACTCGTCGACCACGACGTTGGGCGAGAAGCCGGCGGCGCCCACCAGATGGTTCTCGCCGGCCCGGAGCACGGCCTGCGTCCAGCGGCTGCGTGAACGGTCGTAGCGGTAGAGCTGCCATTCGGGTAAGGTGATGGCCAGGGCCTGTCCATCGCGGGCAAAGTTCTCGGACACCGACAGGAAGCGCATCTTCGCGCCCGGTTCCAGTTCGACCGGCGTCCAGCCGTTGCCCAGCGAATCCGATCGGTAACCCTTGCCGTTGACATCGTTGACCAGCAGCACGCCGTTGGCGGTGGCCACCATGTGCCGTAGCAGCAGGGGGCTGTCGACGGTGGTCCAGCGGGCGCCGCGGTCGGCCCGAGCCAGCCGGCCGCCCACGGCGATGATCTGTTGGTTGTCCTTGCTCAGGGGGGCTCCGGGCGGCAGGTCAAAGCTGTCCACGCCGTAGAAGGCGCCTCCGGGGAGGGTCGCGGGCTTGAAATCAGCCGCGGACGGTGGCGCCTGTTGGTCGCTGCCGTCCGGAGCCGCCCACCCAGCCGGCGTATGGGCCAGCCTTGCCAGGACCAGGACTGCCAGTCCTGCCGCAAGCGCTGTTCGCGCGCCAACCGCGGATGGTCGTCTCTGTCTCATGCGCCTCTCCTCCTGGTGGGTCCGGGCCAGGCTCAACCGTGCTGAGGTAGGCCTGGGCGGTCGAGAACCTCGCGAACAGCATAGATCGGCTTGTTCTGGGATTCGTAATAGGTCCGGACCATGAGTTCGCCAAGAAATCCCATGGAGATGAACTGCACGCCGATGATCATCAGCAAGGCTGCGAGCAGCAGCAGGGGGCGGCCCCCGATATCATGCCCCAGGACCAGCTTCTCCCAGGTCAGGTAGACCGCCGTGAGCATGCCCATCCCCAGGGTGGCGAAGCCCATGCCCCCGAAGATATGGATGGGCCGCGTGGCGTAGTTGAGCAGGAAATGCAGCGTCAAGAGATCCAGCAACACGCGCGGTGCCCGTTTCAGACCCCTGCCGTACTTTGAACTGCCGTGGGCCCGGACATTGTCACGCACCGGCACCTCGCCAACCCGCACGCCGTACCAGCTGGCGACCGCGGGGATGAAGCGATGGAAGTTGCCGTAGAGGCGGGTGTTCTTCACCACCTCGCTACGGTAGGCCTTGAGCGAGCAACCCGTGTCTTTGAGGCTGACACCGGTCAGGCGGCGCATGACCAGGTTGCCGAACTTGGACGGGATGCGGCGCAGCAGCAGCGGCTCCTTGCGGTTCTGCCGCCAGCCGCTGACGATGTCGAAGTCGCCGCGCTCCATCTCCGCCAGCAAGGCGGAGACATCGTCGGGGTCGTTCTGCAGGTCCGCGTCCATCGTGATCACGATGTGACCCCGGGCGGCATCGAAGCCCGCGGCGAAAGCCGGCGTCTGCCCAAAGTTGCGCCGGAAGCGGATGATCGAGAAGCGGGGATCGTCCTCGTGTACGCGGCGCAGGGCCTCGAAGGAGCCATCGGTGGATCCGTCATCCACCACGATCACCTCCCAGCTGCGTCCCAGGCGGTCCAAGGACGCCGCCAGCCGAAGCGCCAGCGCGGGGATGGTCTGCACCTCGTTGAAGAGCGGGATGACCACAGTCAGATCCGGGCCGGCGGGTCGGATGGACGGGTCCGGGCGCTCGGCATCGAAGGGACTCACGACCTTCCCCCTGTCGGAACCGCGCGCCGCGTCTGCCAGTCCACCTGGGCGCGAAGGCCCGCCTCGATTCCAGTCCGCGGCATCCAGCCCAGCACCCGCCGCGCCTTGCCGGTGTCGGCCAGGGCCTGCAGCTGCTCGCCAGGTCGCGACGGCCCGTGAACGACCGTGGCCTCGCGCCCGATGATGCGCTCGATCAGGGCCAGGGCATCCAAGGCGGAGATGACCTCGCCGCCGCCGATGTTGAAGGTCTCGCCGACCACCTCCGGCACCGGCCCGCGGGCGAAGGCCGCGACGGTGGCAGCCACGCAGTCCGCAACATAGGTGTTGCCCCGGGACTGGCGGCCGTCGCCGGCGATGGTGATGGTCTCGCCCTTGAGGATGTGGTCGATGAAGAGGTGATAGCCCATGTCCGGCCTCTGGCGCGGCCCGAAGATGGAGAAGTAGCGCAGAACCGTGGCCTTGACTCCGAAGTTGGCGGCATAGGCCCCGACCAGGTGCTCGGCGGCCAGCTTGGTCACGCCGTAGGGCGAGATGGGCTGGGGCGGCTGGCGCTCGTCACCGGAGGAGTCACGTCCGTAGACCGACGAGGTGGACACATGGATGATGTGCCCGACGTTCTCGACCAGGACAGCGTCGAGCAGCCGCTGGGTGGCCAGGATGTTGCAGTCCTGGTAGAGCTTGAACCAGGTCCAGGAGCGCAGCAGCCCCCCCATGGCCGCCAGATGGAAGACCGTGTCGGCGCCCGCCACGAGCGGCCGCAGCTCCGCGCTGCGCAGATCCTCTTCCGCCAAGCGGAAGCCCGGCCGATCGCGCAGACCGGACAGGTTGTCTTCCTTGATCGCCCGATCGTAGTAATCGGTGAAGCAGTCGATACCCAGAACCTCGTGCCCGGCATCCAACAGGGCTTCGCAGAGGTGGCTACCGATGAAGCCGGCCGCGCCGGTGACGACGCAGCGGCGCGAAGGGCCGAGGATGGGTGGGGAGCCTGCGGTGCCGTTGTCAACCATGGAAGTCAGATTGTAGCCCGGCCGGGGCCGCCGGGTCTATTCGAGGATCCAGGTGTCGATGGCCCGCACGTATTCTGCGAAGTCGCCGGCAGCGAACCACAGCGCCAGTTCGCGCGCGGCCGACTCCGGACTGTCCGAGGCGTGAACCAGGTTGCGGCCCACCATGAGCCCGAAGTCGGCGCGGATGGACCCGGGGGTCGCCTCAGCCGGTCGCGTGCTGCCGACGGTGTTGCGGACCACGCCGATGGCTCCGGGGCCGTCGGCGGCCATGACCACCACCGGGCTGGAAATGATGTAGGCGATCAGGCCGTCGAAGAAGGGCTTGCCCTCATGCTCGGCGTAATGGCGGCGAGCCAGTTCGGGGGAGACGGACAGCAGCTTGAGGGCGCTGATCTTCAGGCCGCGCCGTTCGAAACGGGCGATGAGTTCGCCGACGAGCCCGCGCTGAACGGCATCGGGCTTGAGGATGATCAGGGTGCGTTCCATGATGAAGTTCCTTTGCTGGATAGGGTCCGATGCGACTGGAGCGTGACCGGCGGCGATCATACCCGTGGGTTCCGGTCGATCCAAATCCCGCGGCGATGGTCTTTAAGGTGTTTGCAGCTGGCGTTAAGCAATTTTATGTCTTGACATGCCTTCACCTGTCTGGTAAGATGACTCCTGAGTATTAAGCTTTGGTGACTCGACATCTCATCGGCGCCGCGCCATTGTCGCGGAACCGCAAGGGCCTGCTTGTCGAGCGCATGATCCGTACCCGTATCAGGAGGAAGACTTCCACTATGTACAGCTTCAATGCCCGTAGCAGGATCCTGCCAGCGTTCGCGCTGGCGTCGGCGCTGGGCCTTGCCTTGGCGGCTCCCAGCTTCGCCCAGGGCGGCACGTCGGTCAAGGTGTCGCCCGCTTCGTCCAACCTGGCTTGCGACGCCACGCAGGTGGTCGACATCCGCATCAACGACGTGGAGAACCTCTTCGGTGTGGACATCCGCGTCAGCTTCGACGCCAACGTCCTGGAGGTCGTCGATGCGGACGCCAACGCCGCTTCGGTGAACATCACGCCCGGAGACCTGCCCGCGGTCGCCAACAACCAGGGCATGATCCAGACCAACCGCGCGGACAACGACAGCGGGATCGTCAGCTACGCCGCGATCCGGGTCAACCCGGCGCCGGCGCAGTCCGGCAACGGCGTCATCGCCCAGATCAACTTCAAGGGCAAGGCGTCGGGCTCCAGCGCCATCACCTTGGAGTCGGTGATGCTGGCCAACGCCAGCGCCGGCCCCATCGCGGCCGACCTCAGCAACGGCACCATCAGCGTCACCTGCGACGGCCAGCCGCGACCAACGCGGCCGGCGGCGACCGATCCCGCGCCGACCACCGCGCCTCCCGGCCGCACGCCGGGCACGCCGCGTCCCACGCTGGCGCCGGTTCGCACGCCGGGCAGCGGTGGCGGTGGCTACGGCAAGCCGACCGGTTGCAGCCATGTCATCAAGCTGGGCGAGACGCTCTACAGCATCGCCCGCCTGCACGGCATCAGCGTGGCCTCCCTCGCGGCGGCCAACGGGATCCACAACCCGGACTACATCCGCGCGGGCCAGACGCTGACCATCCCTGGCTGCGGCGGCCACGGTGGTCCCGGCCCTGTTGTCCCCCCCGGGGGGAATCCTGGATCGGCCGACTGCTGGACCTACATCGTCAAGCCGGGCGACACACTCTCGGGTATCGCCTGGAGCACGGGGGACAGCGTGGCGGGCATCGCCAGCCGCAACGGCATCCTCAACCCGGAGCGTATCTACGCCGGCAAGGGCCTGACGGTCTGCTCGGGCGGCTATGGCAAGCCCGGATCGGGCGGCTACCCGGGCAAGCCGGGCGGCAAGTGCCGCTTCACCTACGTGGTGAAGCCCGGCGAGTCGCTCTCGGGCATCGCCTGGCGCTACGGCATGGCTTCCTACGCGCTCACGGCGGCCAACGGCCTGTCCAACCCGAACCTGATCTACGCCGGCCAGGTGCTCTGCATCCCCTGAGCGGCTGACGCCGTCGTTCCCACATCCGCACCCTGACGACGGGGCGGGCCTTCGGGCCCGCCCCGTCGTTTGCTTTCCACGCTCCGGCGCGGAGACCGCGGCCGCGGCCGGTCCGAGGCGCGAGCGCGTAGGAAACACCGGCCCTGGCGACCAGACGCAGGCGCTTCCGCCGAGGAAGCGGTGGGATTACGGCATCAAGTTCGAGAGATGATGCCGTAAACGGAAGCAGATGCTGCCGTAGACGCAGCGCAGATGCTGCCGTAGACGCAACACGATGATGCCTTCATACCGACCTTATGAAGGCATCATAAGGTCGGTATGAAGGCATCATAAACCGTTGGCGCTGGCGTCATCCGGTCTCGATGAGGCCGTCGTCGGCCCTGGATGAAGGCGTCAGCGTGACCCAACGGCACTTTCATCGCCGAGGCCCGCCTCTGGCGACGGCCCTCCCGAGCGTCGGGATGGCCTTGATGCGACAGGCAGTCTCAGGCGGACGGCGGCGATCGCCGCCGTCCGCCTGCCTCCGTCTTGACAAAGCCAACGGCTTCACTAGAATTGTGCGTCCATCCAGCGGGCGTAGCTCAGTGGTAGAGCGTCTCCTTGCCAAGGAGAAGGTCGTGAGTTCGAATCTCATCGCCCGCTCTGGACGAGCCGAGGCCAGTCATGTCGAGGACCTAGGGTCATCGGTGATTGGCGCGAGGCTCGTTTTACTTTGGGGTCCGTGCGGCTCCACGCCACCCTAGCTCAGTGGTAGAGCAACGCATTCGTAATGCGTCGGTCGTCGGTTCAAATCCGACGGGTGGCTCCTCATCTGGTATGCTTCGCCGTGGGTTCCTCCAAGAACCCACGGCGTTTCTTGTTGCTGACCTTGATGCAAGGCCCCTCGAATCCGTCCCTTGGGAGCCCTCATGATTCCCCGCAAGCCGCGAGCCAACCGTGTGGCGCTGCTGTCGCTCCTGTCGTTCTTGATGGCCACGGTGGCCGTCGGCGCCGGTCCGTCCGGGCGAGGACCGGTGCTAGGCCAGAAGCTCCCGAGCGCCTCCGATACCAGCCTGCTCGTGGAGGGCCAGTGGGGCGGCGCCTACCAGGCCGTGGCCTTGAGCCCAGACGGTGGTCTGGCCTATGTGGGAAGTGGGGCGGGTCTATGGATCCTGCGTATCGCCGGCGGGGGCATGGATGGCGCCGAGGTGCTGGGGGTGAGCGCGCCGCTGCCAGGACCGATCCGCGATCTGGCCTTGGATGGCGATGTGCTATACGCAGCCGGCCAGACCGGAGGGGTCTGGGCGATGGACGTCGCCGATCCCGCCAATCCCAGGCTCCTAGGCGTCGAGCCCGGCATCCCGGCCATCGTCAACATGGTCGCGGACAGCAAGCACCGGGTCCACCTGTCCCGTGGCAACGCCACCATGACCTCCATGGACTTCTCCGACCCGCGGAGCCCTGAGGCTCTGGGCTGCGCCGTCTTCGAGGATGGTGCGGGCGTCTGGGACATCGCCGTCAACGGCTCCATGGGCTACCTGGCCATGAACGAGCATGGACTGCGGGCCCTTGACCTGACGGATCCCATGGCGCCGGTGATCCGCAGCGCCCTGCCCGCCATCGACGGCCAGCCGCTCTTCGTGACCGCCGTCGCCGAGAGCGGCGGCCTGGTCCTGGGCGCCGACGGGCCGCGGCTGCGGATCATCGACTGGCGGGATCCCGATGGGCCGCGCCACCAGGCCACCCTTCAGCTGCCGGACGAGGACATCAAGGAGATCAGCATCCTGGGGCGGACCGCCTTCGTCGCGGCCCAGGCTTTCGTCGACAGCCGCCTCCTCATCCACCGCGTGGACTTCTCGGATCCGCGGCGTCCAGTCTTGGCACAGACCTTCGACCTGGGCATCCTGGAGGACGGCCTGGGGGCGCCGGACGGCTATGCTCTGGCGCTGAGCCAGTTGGACCGCCGCCTGGCGGTTGCGGCCGGCAGTCAAGGATTCAAGGTGATCGACTGGGCGCCGCCAGCGGGACCAGGAAACGGAACCTGGACCGAGTCCGCCAGCCTGTCGAAGGCTCCCTGGGCCAGGTCCGTGAACCAATTCTATGTCGCCGCGGGCCGCAGCGGGGTCTGGGTCACGAACGGTCTGTCCCCCGGGCCGCTCCCCGGTCTGCTTGAGCTGGCCTTCGACAGCGCGGGCGAGGCCGAGTCGTTCGCCCTCACCGGTTTCGGCTATGACGCCTTCCTCGCGGACGGGAGCGGCGGCGTTCGCTGGTACCATCAAATGGAAGGCGAGCGGGTCTGGCCTCGCTTCGCCGAGCGCGCGGCCTTGCGCACCCTTTCCGCGGTGAAGCGCATCGCCGTGTTGGAGGCGCCGGACGGCAGGCCCTTGGGCGTCTATGTCGCCGATCTGCTCGGCGGCCTGCGGGTCGTTCAACCCCCGCCGCTGCAGGACCTGGGTCCGCTCGACCTCGGCTTCGACCTGCCGGAGGACGTCGCCGTGGATGTCGGCGCCCGCCGCCTCTACGTGGCTCACGGCAGCGCCGTCTCCGTCTTCGGGCTGACCGATCCGCTGCGGCCGACGCGCCTGGCCACCATCGACACGCCTGGCTTCGCTTCGGGGGTGGCCGTCGGGCCTGAAGGCCTGCTGGGTGTCGCGGACGGTGAAGCAGGCCTTTCCCTTTACGACCTGACCGATCCGGCGCTGCCCGTGCCGCGCGGCACGGTCGACACCAGCGGCACGGCTGTCCGGCTGGCCTTCAGCACCGACGGATCGCGAGCCTTCGTCGCCGATCGCGAGGGTGGGTTGCTGGTTGTCGACCTCGGCGTCGTACCAGCGTCGATCCTGGCCACCTTCACCCTGCCTTTTCCGGTGGTCGATGTCTCCATGGCTTCCATCTGGGCGACCGGGAAGGTCCGGATCGCCGCGCAGGCCGGCGGCGTCTACCAGCTGCGCCTGGGCGAGGCCGCTCCGCCGGCCACCGTCACCCCGACGCCCCGCCGCACGGCCATGGCCCACGAGACGCCGGCGGGCCACGGGACACCGACCGGCACCATTGGGGACCGGATCTGGCTGCCGCACCTCCTCAGCGGCGTCGGCATGGCTCCCGTCCATCCTTGACGGCTGAGCCCCCAGCGCCGGCCGCCGCCGGCGGAACCTCCGACATCGATCTTGACCTGCCGGGTCTGCGGGCCGCCCTCCTGCATTGGTACGCCCTGCACCAGCGCCCGCTCCCCTGGCGCGCGGTGCCCGGCACGGGCCCTGACCCCTATGCCGTCTGGATCTCCGAGGTCATGCTGCAGCAGACGCAGGTGGCCACGGTGACGCCCTACTATCAGCGCTGGATGGCGCGGTTTCCCACGCTGGAGGCGCTCGCGGCCGCGTCGGTCGACGAAGTGCTTCATCTCTGGCAGGGCCTGGGTTATTACGGCCGGGCGCGGCGGCTGCACGAGGCGGCGGGGCTGTTGATCGCCCAGGGGCAGGGAATCCCCACCGACCGGGCCGGTCTGCGCGCCCTGCCGGGCGTGGGTGACTACACCGCGGGAGCCCTCCTGTCCATCGCCTTCGGTCAGGCCCAGCCGGCCATCGACGGCAACGTGCGGCGAGTGCTGGGGCGCATCGGGGCCCTCGCGGGCGACCTGACGCGCGGCGCGGGCGCGTCGCGGCTGCGCGAACTGGCCCAAAGCCTGCTGGATGCCGTCCCCACGGAGCTTTCGGAGTCGCTGCCGGGAGCAACAACCTCGCCCGGCGACCTCAATCAGGCCCTCATGGAACTGGGCGCCCGAATCTGCCGCCCCCGGCAGCCGGCCTGTGCCTCCTGTCCGGTCCAGAACGACTGTCTGGCTCATGGATCAGGCCAGGAGGAGAACTTCCCACAGGCGGTCCAACGGACATCGCCGCGTCCGGCCACGGGCTTTGCCTACGCCATCCAGGACGCCGCCGGCCGCCGGCTGCTGGGCCGCCGCCGCCCCGACGGCCTCCTGGGCGGGCTCTGGGAGTTCCCGTGGATGGAGAGCGTCCTGGACGATGACGGATCAGCCTTGCTGCTGAGCCATTGGGGTCCATGGGTCCACGTCCTTGAGCCCGTAGAACCGGTCGTCCGCCACGTGTTCACCCACCTGCGCCTCGAGTTGCGCTTGCTGCGCGGCGACCTCGCGAACGCCGTCCCGCCGCCGATGCCCGAGCGTTGGTCGCCTTATGTGGATTGGCGCTGGGTGACGCTGGACAGCCCCGAAGCGCGCGCCCTGCCCATGTCCAGGCTCATGGACAAGCTGCGCCTGCGCCTCGACGGACGCTGATCATCCCGAAAAGAAGCGCGCCCCCCTTGAAGTGTGGGAGGCGCGCCTGTCGACTGCTTTCGACTGCCCTGTGTCTCAGGGCTTCTTGGTGGCCGTCGCCGTGGCACCGCCGCCGGCCGCAGCCGTGGCGGGAGTGGCGGGAGTGCCGGTGCCCGCCGGAGCCTCAGCTGTACCCGCGTCACCTGCTACCGTCGCTTCACCCGTACCCCCCGGCGTGCTCGCGGCAACCGCCGGCAAGGGGGTGGCCGTGATCGGGTCGGGTGGCGCCTGGCCACCCGCAGCCTTGCATCCGGACCAGAAGCTGGCCCAATAGCGGGTCAGGTTCGCATCGTACTGCGCCTTGGCCGCCACGTAGGCCGGATCCTTCTCCTGGCCATCGGCCGGTTTCGGGGGCGCCTCGGGCATCGTCGGCGGCGTCTTGCCCTTCGCCTCGTAGGCGACCACGCAGAGCTTCTCGTAGCACTTGCTCACGTACTGCGGCCGCGAGGGGTTCATGATTTCCATGACCTGGCGGCAGCCCTTCTCGTAGGCGGCCTCCTCCTTGGCTGATGGCAGGTAGGCGCGGAAGTTGACCACGTAGTTGGCGAGGTCCTTCATCTGGTCCGGGCGCAGCGGGCCGCCGTATTGCTGGCTCCAGGCCGGCATGGCCATGATCTTGGGATCCAAGCCCTGGTAGCGGTCCGGGCGGGAGGACTCCATGCGGCCGGCGGCAATGGTGGAGTAGACGTAGCCGTAGACGTCGGCGCGGTCCCAGTGCATCTCCTCCAGGCGCCAGGCCACGCCTTCGCCCAGATCCCCGCCATGCAGGCCGGAGGTCTCGTCCAGCGGCGGGCAGTTGGCGCCGGCGGCGTTGAAGGCGTGGCAGTTGGCGCAGTATTGGTCGAACATCTGGGCCCCGGATTCGACGCTGCGCTTTTCGAACCCCAACGCGGCCTTGGCCAGACGGCCGTTGTCCCCTTCCTTGACCCCTTCGCCGATGCCGACCGCCGCAGTGATGGCGATGACACCCAGGAGGGAAAGAAAGCCGATGGTGATCTCTACTCGGGTCATGTTCTGATCTCCTCGCGCCGCTGTGGCGACGGCTTGCCCTTAGCGGCCGTAGAAGGAGTCCCGGTGCAGGCCGATCTTGGCCTCCTGGACATCCGGCGCGGGTATGGCCTTGGTCTCGCGCTTCAACTTGGTCTGGCCCTTGAAATCGCCGCTGTCGAAGACGAGCGGCGTTCCATCCTTGTCATTGACCGCCATCTCATCCCACGTGATGCTGAAGTGCGCCCACTTGAGGCCGGGCTGCGTTTCCTCCACCGTGACCTTGGCCAGCGGCGCGCTGTCGTCCACCGGCGGCATCAGCTTGGGGCTGTTCTCCACCTCGGCCTTGAAGTGGCGGAGGATCTCCAGGAACTCGTTGTCCGCCTCGAGCCCCTTGGTCTCCTGTCCCTCGGGCTTGATGAAGACGAATTCCTCCGTGTTCTGATAGGAAGCCTGCTTCTCCCAATCCGGCGGGTAGGAGACGAAGTAGGTCCGCTTGCCATGAACGCCCTTGGCCTCGTCCAGCGGTCCGGCCTCCACCTCGTCCCAGGGCAATTCCTTGACCGGTCCGGGACTGGTGGCCGGCACCAGATGCGAAAGGATGTCCTGAGCCGGCGGCGTCTCGATGCCGAAACCCGGCGTGCCCATGTAGGTGAGGATGATCATGAGGATCACGGAGATGATCCCGATGATGATGGCGCCCGGCCGCTTGCGCGCCATGCGGTGCGGGTTCTGGTCCAGCCAGGGCACCACGAAGAGCACACCGAAGATCACGGTCGGCAGGACAACGCCCATCAGGGTCTTATCGCCCAGCTTGAGGAGGCCCTGCAGCCACAGGAAGTACCAGGGCGCCTCTGTGTGCAGCGGCGTGACCTGCGGATCCGCGTGGGCCTCCATCGGAGCATGGTAGAAGGTGGCCACCGCCAACACCATGAGGAGGGATGCCAGCGAAGCGAGCATGATCTCGTGGATGACCAGATCGGGGATCAGGTCGATGCGTTCCACGGCATGCCGCTTGGCTTCCGGCTCCATCTCCCCTTCCTCCACCGCGGCGGGAAGGGAGATGGAATGTTCGCGAGCCACCTTGTAGTAATGGATGCTGATGACGATGATCGCCAGGAGCGGCAGCAGGAAGACATGCAAGAGGTAGAAGCGCAGGAGGCCGCCGGCCCAGATGTCCACACCGCCGCGCAGAAGGATGTTGACCGCCTTGCCCATGGCGGGCGGCGGAGCCGCCTCGGCCATTGATGTGCCGATGGTCACGGCCCAGTAGGCCAGCTGATCCCAGGGGAGCAGGTAGCCGCTGAAGGAAAGGACGAGGGTGAACAGGAGCAGAACCATGCCGGTGAACCAGGTGAACGATCGCTCACCCTTGTAGGAAGCAGTGAAATAGACCCGCACCATGTGCAGCACCACCACCGCCACCATGCCCTCTGCTCCTAAGCGGTGCAGGTCGCGCATGAACTGGCCGAAGGGGACGTTGCTGAGGATGGTGAGCATGTCGCCGTAGGCCCGCTCAGGGGTGGGGGCATAGAAGACCATGAGCACAATGCCGGTAAGGGTCTCCACCACGAAGAAGAAGACCGAGAACCAGCCCAGCCGCCAGGTGTGGGTGAACCAGGTAGAAGCGCGCTGGTAGTACTTGGGCCTGAGGTGCAGGGTGAAGCTCTTCACCATCGCCTTGTAGCGCGGATTGGGGCGTTCCGTCGGCGGATCCCCGCGCAGGATGGCGCGCAACTCCTTGGCGCTCAGGCCGGCCATGATGCCGCGGACCACGCCGTCCAGCACCATACCGAAGTAACCTCGCCAGTCGAAGGCCTTCAGCCTCTGGATCTCTTTGTTCATGGTCTCGCGCTTGTCGCGCAGGGAACCGCTGCCTAGCATGGAGTGCTCCTCAGCCGCTACTCGTCAGAAGCGGTGCGTTGGAATGAAAGGATCCCAGGGACGTCGCCGCTCAGGCGCCCTTGGGTTTTCCCTGGATGCGCGTGCCGGTCTCGACGACGAGGTTCGCGCCCTTGAGCGCTGGACTTGTCAGATCCAGGAGACCCTCTTCATCGGTGCGCGCCACCTCGTTCCCCGAACTGTCCACGGCCCGGATCAGGAAGCGGTCCAGGTTTCGAGGCGCCGGGCCGGCTCGGTAATCACCGATCCGGGAGAACTGCGAGCCATGGCAAGGACAGATGAACTTGTTCTGGTCCTGCTTCCAACCGTAGATGCAGCCCAGATGCGTGCAAACCTTGTAGATGGCGCGAGCCACCTTCTTGCCCTTGCCGTCCTCGTCATCGACAATCCACCAGAACTTGGACCGGTTGAAGCCCAAGGGATCAGCCTTGAGGCCCGGCAAGGCCTCCCAGGATCCGATGGGCACCGGCCCGCCGAACTCGCCCGGAGCCAGGCGGGGGTAGCTGAACAGATAGGTGACCACCGCCAACTCTGCTGTCAGAACCCCGATCGAAGCCAACCAGGCATAGTTAAGGAACTCTCGCCTGGTGATGTCGCTGCCACCGATGGCAACGGCCTCCGTATTGACCGCCATGTCGTACCTCCCCTACTCAGCTGCGCGGCATGACGAAGCCCTCACGGAGCTTGCGCCGCGTCGGGCATTATAGAAAGCCTGACCGGCGTTGCAAGGCTGGAAGGTCCACCGCAGTCCGCTGCTACCTCAGGAATGACCCCTGTTCCCTTGCGCATCGGCCATCGAAGGATGAACCCGCTTCCTTGTGACATCGGCCCTTATTTCGCGGTATGGTCTGCCTCGGGGACACCACATGCGGTTTTCCGCCCCTCCGGCGACCGCAAGCCGCCGACTGCCTGGGTCTCGGGTTTCTGGTCCGAATCACCTGGAACGTAGGACCAGATTTGGACGTCCTTCAGCTCGAATGGGCATCGGCCAGCCGATGCCCATACATCTTTTCGTAATAGGCCCGGAATTCGCCGCTCTTGATGGGCTCCCACCACCAACGGTTCTCCACGTACCACTGCACGGTCTTCCGAATGGCGTCCTGTGGGCTGTGCCGGGGCTGCCAGCCCAAGGCGCGCATCTTGGCGTTGTCGATGCTGTAGCGCCGATCATGGCCCGGGCGGTCGGCCACATGCCGGATCAGGGAACGCGGCTTGCCCAGGGAGTCCAGGATCAGTTGGACCATCTCCAGGTTGGGTATGGAGGTGCCGGTACCCACGTTGTAGACCTCGCCCGGCCGGCCTTCACGCAGCACCAGGTCAATCGCCTCGCAATGGTCGCCCACCCACTGATAGTCGCGCTCCTGCAGACCGTCACCGTAGACCGGCAGCGGCTGGTCCTCCATGGCGTTGGTGGTGAACAGCGGCAGCACCTTCTCCGGATACTGGTAGGGGCCGATGTTGTTGGATCCGCGGGTGATCGTGGTGTACAGGCCGTAGGTGACGTGGTAGGCATTGACCAGCAGGTCGCCGCCGGTCTTGGAGGCGGCGTAAGGCGAGCGAGGGACCAGCGGATCGGATTCCGTGGAATCTCCCTCGGCCACGTGGCCGTACACCTCGTCCGTCGAGACCTGGTGGTAGCGCAGACCCCGGTCACGGGCTGCCTCCAAGAGGGTGTAGGTACCCACCACGTCGGTATGGATGAAGGAGCCCGGCTCGTCGATGGAGCGGTCCACATGGGTCTCGGCCGCGAAGTTGACGATGGTGTCCACCCCGTGGGCTTCGATGGTTCGTTCGACCGCCGCCCTGTCGCAGATGTCGGCATGAACGAAGGTGTAGCGCGGATCGGCATCGAGTCCGCGCAGGTTGTCCAGGTTGCCAGCGTAGGTCAGCTTGTCAAAAACCACCACCTTGTCCTCGGCATGCGAGGCCAGCACGTGGTGAACGTAGTTGGCGCCGATGAAACCAGCGCCGCCGGTGACGAGTAGGGTGCGTCCCAACGGATCCTCCTTGGCCTGTCAGCGGCCGTTGCGGGGGGCGTGTCGAGGCGTGGGCCTTGCGCGCGATGGGTTTCACGCGGGGTCCGTTCGCTCAGAGCAGCCCCACCTCACTGTAGTCGCCCAAAGCCAGCTTATGCGCCGAGGGCTTGATGGGAGAACGGGTCAGTTTGACGTTGCGGCCGATCAGACTGTCGGCGATGCGGTTGGGGATGCCGACGATCTCCGAATGCTCCAGGACGATGGAGTGCTCGATTTCGCTGTCTTCGATCACCACATCGTGGTAGATGGAGGTGAAAGGACCGATGTAGCTGTTGACCACGCGGGTGCCTCGGCCGATGATGGCCGGTCCGCGGACGACACTGTTGATCACCTCGGCGCCGGACTCCACCGTCACCCGCTTGTCGACCCGGCTCTGCCGGTCGATGAAGCCCTCCACGCGGTGCTCCAGTTCCTCGAGCACGTGGTCGTTGGCGTCTAGCATGTCGATGGGCTTGCCGGTATCGATCCACCAGCCGCGATGCACATAGGGATGGACGGCGTAGCCGTTCTCCACCAGCCACTGGATGGCGTCGGTGATCTCCAGTTCGCCCCGCCAACTGGGCTTGATGGCTTCGCAGGCTTCGTGGATGTGGTGGTCGAACATGTAGATGCCCACCAAGGCCAGATTGGACTGCGGTTCGCGGGGCTTCTCCACCAGGCGCAGGATCTGGCCTTCGGGGCTCAACTCGGCCACGCCGTAATGCTGGGGTTCCTCCACCTCGGTCAGCACGATCTGGGAGTTCCAGTCGCTGGTCCCGAATTGGCGGATCAGGTCATTGATACCGCCTTGGATGACGTTGTCGCCCAGGAACATCACGAAGCGATCGTTGCCCAGGAAGTCACGGCTGATCTTGACCGCATGCGCCAGACCCATGGGCGCATCCTGGGGGATGTAGGTGAGGTTCACACCCCAACGCTCGCCATTGCCGAGGGCCTCGCGGATCTCCGGACCCGTGTCCCCGGTCACGATGCCGATGTCCTCGATGCCGGCATCGCGGATGGCCTCGATCACCCGGACCAGGACCGGCTTGTTGGCCACGGGGATGAGTTGCTTGGCCCGGGTGTAGGTCAGCGGATAGAGCCGCGTTCCCTTGCCGCCCGAGAGGATGAGGCCTTTCATGGGCTGTCTTCCCTTCCTGCATGGGGTGAAGCATCGATAAGGGCGCCAGCTGCGCCGGAAGCCTGGTGTTGCGCGCTGCCAGTCATTGAAGCTACCGGCGGACCTAACGGTATGCGCCGTAGGCGGCGCTATCCGGCTCGACCTCGGTCAACACCACGCCCAGAAGCGTAGCCCCCACCTTGGCCAAGGTCTCTTTGGCCTGCACCGCATGGTCGCGGCGGCTCCGTCCGGCGGCCAGCACCAGCAGCACGCCGTCCACCTGCTGCGCCAGGACAGCCGCATCGCTCACCGCCACCAGCGGCGGCGCGTCGATGATGACCAGGTCCGCTCGCGCCGCCAGGTCCGTGAGGAGGGCCCGCATGCGCCGCGAAGCCAGGAGCTCGGCAGGGTTGGGCGGCAAGGGTCCGCTGGTCAGGATGAACAGACCGGGCACAGCCGTGGGCTGCAGCGGAGGCCCGCCAGGGAGATCGGCCACCAACGCATCGGTCAGACCGCGCGTGTTTTCCAAGCCGAATCGCTCGTGTTGGGCCGGCCGCCGGAGGTCGGCGTCGACCAGGATCACGCGCTGATCGGCCTGTGCGCTGACCACCGCCAGATTGGCCGCCACCTCCGCCTTGTCGGCGTCCGGCGCCGGCGAGGTCACGAGCAAGGTGTGCAGGGGCTCGTCCGGCCGTGCGAAGGCCAGATTGGCCCTGAGGCTGCGGTAGGCCTCAGAAACGGGTGAACGTGGATCGGTCAAGGTGATGATGTCGGGCATTCGGTCGTTCCTTATGCTGGCGGGATGCTGCCCAGAACCGGCGCGCCCGCGGCCTCTGCCGCGTCCGCGAGGCCGAGGACCAGTCCGTCCTTGAGCCGACGCTTGATCCAGAGGAGGGCCAATCCCGTGACCAGGCCGAGGGACGCGCCGGCCAGAGCGTTAACCAGCGGCTTGGGGGACCACAGCATGATCGGGATGGCGCTGTCCCGGAGCCGCACCACCGTGCGGTCGCGCTGGTCGCGCACCAGGTCGGCCACCCGGTGCTGCTCGATGAAGACCTCCGCCCAGGTTCGCGCGATGGCGCGAGCCAACTCCTGGTCGGGATGGAAGACATCGATCCGTAACTCGAAGAGCCCCGTGTCCTCCGCCACGTTGAGCCGGCGCGATTCAAGCAGATCCGCCTCGCGCAGGTCCAGCTGGAGGCGCTCGTTGACCTCGCGCGCCATGCGGTAGGTGCGGATGTCCTCCTTGAAGCCGCGCATCGTCTCCCGAACGGCCATGGCATTGCCCCAGTTGCTGCCGATGGCCGGTTCCAGGGCCACCCGCGCCCGCGCCCGATAATGCGGCGTCTGCGCGCGGCTGAAGCCATAGGCGGCCACCGCACCCAGCAGCGCCAGCGACAGAGGCCACAGCGCCGCGCGCGCCACACTCGTGACGGCCGGCCACAGGTCCGCCAGCGAACGGCGGATGGCGCCCGGCCCGCGCGGCCGGCCGGGCCGGGGTGGTATCTCTCCCAGCACCGACAGCCCCAGATCGAGCTCGGTCTCCCGGCGGCCGCGGAGCACCGCCTGCTCCACGTACTCCAGCAGCAGCATGATCACCGTCCCCAACGCCAGGCCGGCGACCACCCCCAGGGCGGTGAGCAGTTTGCGTCGCGGAGCGACCTGCTGGTGGCTGCTGTCGTCGCGGATGACGGGTTGCACGCGCTCCTCCAACTGCAGTTGGAGGTTGGCCTTCCGGCGGCGGTCGACGTAGGTCTCTGCCCATTGCAGGCTGACGGCCTCGGCCACGGCAGGGTCGCTGTGGCGAACCTTTACCTGCAGTTCGTAGACATTGATGTCGGCGCTGGCTCCGATCCGGCCGCGGTCCAGCAGTTCGTGCAGCGCGCCCTCTTCCAGGCCGTGATCGGCCAACCAGTCCCGGCCCAGGCGCGCCTCGGTGGCGGCAGCCATGTCGTGGGTGCGCAGATCCTCGACGTTGCTGGCCAGAAGTTCCTTGGTGGCCTGGGTCTGGGCGAAATCACTGGGCCGCGACAACTCCAAGCGGACGCGCGTCAGGCCCTCATACATCGGAGTCTGGGTCTGGGCAAAGGCCAAGGCCCCGGCCGCGCCGAGCATGCCGAGCACGAGCGGGATCCAGCCGCGCGCCAGGAGCATGCGAGCAAATGCGCTAAGGTCCACAGTGGGCGATTGTATCACGCGCGCACCGGCTGGCCCAATGGCGGGTCGCCATCCGCGGAGGCTCGGCGCTGCGCATCGGGAAGATGACACAGCCTCGACGGCCGGCGCCGCGCGGCCCTAGCGACGACGCGGAATGCTGCCCAGGAGCCCGACGCCCAACAGGGAGCGGATGGCCGCGGCATCATGGATGCGGCGGTCAAGCCCCTCCCGAAGCGCGGCTACGCCCAGGGCGACCAGGAAGGCCAGGGCCAGGCGCAGCGGCAGGTCCAGCCTCTGACGAAGGCCGACCGGTTGCCGCGACGGCTGCTCCGGCGCGTCGATCAGGGTCAGCTCCACCGAATCCTCGCCGAGACGCGCGAACCAACTCCCCCCGTTCTCGCGCAGCTCCAACGCCACAGCAGCAGCGATAGCCAGTATCTGGTCCTGAACCGTCGCCACCTGCGCCACGGTCGCCTCGCCCGGCAAGCTGCGCGATACCGTCAACTCGAGGATGCGGTGCTTGTCCTCGGCCGAGAGATCACCGGCAATCTCGCCCGGACGGGTTGCCATTCCCGCCGGCAACCGTTTTGACACAGCCAGCGCGAACTGGTCGCGTCCGACCATCCGGGCCAGATCGTCCACCAGAGCCTCACCGATCTTGGCCGCGGTACCCTCATCGCTGCCTTCCAGGAGGGCCGAACGGGGAATGTCGACAGCGAAGGCCAACTGGGTCCGGTACAGCACGGGCGGCGGGGTAGCCGTGGCTAGAGAAAACAGTCCCACAGCCAGGGGCAGGGCGAGGACCGTCTTCCAACGACGGCGGAGCACGGCGACGAGCAGCCGCAATTCGATGCCTTCGTTCACAGGACTCCCCCTCGTTTGCCACGGCGCAGGGCCTCAACCAGGAAGGCCTTGAGGCTGTTAGCGAATGGCTCGGTGCCGAAGCGTGCCGCATGCGTCCGGATCCGCTCGGGTTGCCAGTTCACATGATCGGCGGCGAGGACGGCCTGGGCCAGGGCCGCCGGATCCGCCGCGTCGAAGAAGAGCCCGGTCTCGGCTTCGCGCAGGGTGTCGAGGACCCCGCCGGCACGGCGGGCGATCACCGGTCTTCCCGCGGCCATGGCTTCCACGGGGGCCAGGCCAAAGTCCTCGACACCGGGCCAGATCAGGGCGCGGCAGCTGTAGAGCAGCCGGTCCACCTCGACTTGCGGCAGCCGACCGCGGAACTCGATGGTGGGGCCTGCCATGGCCTGCAGTCGCGCCCGATCCCGCCCTTCGCCGACCACGATCAGTCGCCGGCCCAGTTGGTTGAAGGCTTGGACCGCCAGATCGATGCGCTTGTAGGGCGCCAAGCGGGCCAGCACGAGGTAATGGTCCTCAGGCGCGACCGGCGGGGGCCGGAAGCGCTCCAGATCCGTCGGGGGAAAAATGACGGTGCTGCGGCGTCCGTAGCTTTGTTGGATCCGTTCCTGCACCAACGAGGAGATGGCGACAAAGTGGTCGACACCGTCGGCGGCCCGGAGATCCCAGCGCCGCAGCCAGGGCAGGATGGCCTTCAACGCCCACTTGGCGCCCGGCGGCACCCGCTCGTGCTCCAGGTAGGCCTCCGGTTCCCAGACATACCGCGTCGGCGTGAGGCAGTAGCAGACATGAACCGCCTTGCCGGTGCGCACACCATGGCAGAAGCCGCTCTTGTTGGACAAGACCAGGTGCGCTTCCGGCAAGCGACGGCTCCCCCAATCCAGCGGAAACAGCGGTAGGTAACGCTGATGGTGGGCATGAATGCCTGGCAGGCGATCCATCCAGCTGGGCCTGAGATCGCGGCCGGCCAGCCGCGGCTGGCACCGCCGGTCGACGATGGTGGTGTACACCGGCGCGTGCGGAAAGAGGTCACAGAGCATCTCCAGGACGACTTCGGCGCCACCGTGCTGGTTGAGCCAGTCATGAACCAGAAGCGTGCGCGTGACGGCTAGATCTCCCATCTTGGATCGCATGCAGCTGATTCTATCAGCTACTAGAGGCCACGTGGGGCCGAACCGCACCGGCCTCCACCACCAGAAGCGTGGCGCGCCGTAGCCAGTCGGTGGGCAGCATCGCCTGGTCGGCTGTGGTCAGAATGGTCTGGTCCACATCCTCCAACAGGCTCAACAGGCGCCCCCGACGTCCGGGGTCCAGCTCGGAGAGGACATCGTCCAACAGGACCACCGGCCAGTCACCACGACGCTGGGCCATCAGCCGCGCCTCAGCCAGCTTGAGGGCCAGCGCTACCGTGCGCTGCTGCCCCCGCGAGCCGAAGCCACGCATGTCCACACCGCCTACCATAAAGCTCAGGTCGTCGCGATGCGGTCCGACGGGGGTGACGCCCCGGGCCAGTTGGGCGGGGCGGCTGCGCTCGAGCGCAGCCGCAAAGTCGGCAGCCAAATCCCGGGAGTGGCCGCCGGCCTCACCCAACGAGGCGCCGTCGGCAAGCACTCCGCCCTTCTCTCCGACAGACGGGTCATTCCAGGACATGTGGTACCTCAGCGACAAGGCCCCGCCACCACCGGCCATCCGCTCGTGCAGGTCCACGGCAATGGCCTCCAACTGCGCTGTGGCCTCTAGCCGTCTGGCCAGCACCAAGACCCCGTCCTGAATCAGCCGTTCATCCCAGAAGGCCAGTTCGGAAGCCAGCCCGCGTCTCTCTCGGATCAGCCGAAGGAGGTGGTTGCGCTGGGTCAGGACCTGGTTGTAGCGCGACAGGGCCCGGCAGTAGGTGGAATCCACTTGACAGAGCAACCCGTCAAGGTAGCGCCTCCGCTCGGCCGGAGCGCCGGCGACGATCTCCAAGTCCTGGGGCGTGAAGAGCACCACGTTGAACTGCCCCAGAAGATCCATGGCACGGCGGGGCGCCTGGTTCACATGGATACGCTTGATGAGACGAGGTCCTTCCGCGTCCGACCCACCTTCTTGCAGGGTACTGAGCAGCTCGATGGTCAGTGGGCCCTCGCGGCGTTCCACCGCGCCCAGAACCCGGCTGAAGGGCCAAGTCTCATCGCGACCGGCGTTCCAGTAGATCAGTTGCCGGTCCGGCACGCCATGCGGTGCCCGGCTTGTGGCCAGCATGTAGACGGCCTCCAGGAGGCTGGTCTTGCCCTGCGCATTCTGCCCCGCCAACACCACGGGACCATCCGGCAGGGTCAACGCCAACTGGCGATAGCAGCGGAAATGGGTGAGGGACAGCTGACGGAGTCGCACGTCGGCATTATAGTGGGCAGCACCGGAAGCGCAGTCCCGGCGCGTATGTGTCTTCTGCGGCGCATCGGCACCGGCGCCAGGTGTTCAACCGAAGTCAGCGGGCGATGTGCATCGGCATGATCACGTGGGTGAACTCAGAATCGTCCACGGGACGGATGACGCCGGGGCTGGAGGGCGTGCTGACGTCGTACACCACCTGATCGCTCTTCAGCACCCCGAGGATATCCATCAGGTACTTGGCGTTGAAGGCGATCTCCACCGGCATTCCTTCGACAGAGGCTTCGATCTCGCTCTGGTTGCCCCCCACCTCCGCCGATTGCGCCGAGACCGTCACCTGACCTGGCGCTGCGTCCGAACCCGGTACGAAGTTCAAGCGCACGATGTTGGCTGAGTCACGGGCGAAGAAGCTGGCGATTCTCACCGCGCCGTGAAGCGCCTTGGTGTTGATGACCGCCCGCGTCCCGTGCCCCGTCGGCACGATCTTGGCCACGTCGGGGAAGGCTCCGTCCAGTAGCTGGGAGACAATGTCCACATGGCGCATACGGAAGAGGATCTGATTGCGGCCTGCTGTCAGGCAGACCTGCACCGGATCGCCGTCGTCGCCGATAACCCTTCCCAATTCCAGGAGCGCCCTGGCCGGAATGACGACCGAAACCGATCCATCCAGCGGCTCGTTGAACTGGGCTTCGCGGAGCGAGAGTCGGAATCCATCGGCTGCCGCCATGGTGATGCGGCCGGCATCCGGGTCCACCGTGGTCAGAACGCCGGTCAGGATGGGTCGGGCATCATCCGTGGCGGCCGCGATGGTCACCTGGGCGATCATCTCCTTGAGTGTCGCCGCCTCCAGCATGAAGACGGTGCCGTCGGCAACCGTCGGAAGGATGGGGAAGTCAACCGCGTCGATGCCCTTGATGTCCGCCCGGTAGCGGTCGGAGCGGATGTTGAGGGTACGGGTCTTTTCATCCAGGCTCACGCTGACCTGTGGGGTGGGAAGGGAGTGGACGAAGTCGCTGAGCAGCCGAGCGGGCACGGTGATCGCGCCCGGCGTCTCGACATCGGACTCGAACCAGGCGCGAATACCGATCTCCAGGTTGGTCGCGGACAGCTGTACCCGCCCGTCGGCCGCCTCGATAAGGATGTTGGACAGGATAGGCAGTGTGGTGCGGGTAGCCACCGCCCGGCCGACGACCGACAGGCCACGGGCCAGGTCTTCCTGCAGGCAGGTCAAGTTCATGGTCGCTCTCGATCCACAGTCCGGGTCGATCCCCAGTGGTTCGTCCAGATTCGCGGTCGCAATGCCCTGGGCAGCGACCACATCCTAAACGCTCTTGAAGGCCCCAATCGGTCATATCGTGGCAAGTGATCCACATTACCCCCAAGGGGTAGTGGTTCAGTCCATCTGATGCTTTTGTCCACCGACGCAGTATAGGGTATCGCCACTAGCGACGCAAGAGCGGCTACTGTAGGGCTGACGGCTGGCCGCCGCGCGTTACCAACGACCAGCCGATGCGTCTGACTTGGCGCGCCGACCCTGGCCGGGCTATTCTCCGCCGCCTGTGCCGGTCACCAGTCGCTCCTGGCCCCGGCTCTTCCCTGACTGGCAAGGAGATTGCATGTCGCTTGTGTACGCCGTCGTGAATCAGAAGGGCGGCGTGGGCAAAACGACCACGGCGGTCAACCTCAGCGCAGCGCTGGCAGATGCAGGGCGGCGCGTGCTGCTGATTGACTGCGATCCGCAGGCCAATGCCACCCGTTCCGTCGGCTATGCCGATACCCCCGAACACTCTCTCTACGACCTTCTCGTCGATGCCGAGCATGTCAGTTTGAGCGATGCCACCGTTGGAACCGGCACGGCCGGACTCTCGCTGGTACCTTCGTCGGCCGCCTTGGCCGGGGCCGAGGTAGAGTTGGTGAACCTCTGGGGGCGGGAAACCCGTCTGCGGCAGGCTTTGGAAGCGGCGCAGGGCCAGTACGACTATATCCTCATGGATTGTCCACCCAGCCTGGGTCTCATCTCGGTGAACGCCTTGGTCGCCGCTCAGGGCGTCCTGGTGCCGGTGCAATGCGAGTACCTGAGCCTGGAAGGTCTGGGCATGCTCATGCGCACCCTTGAGCTGGTCCAGCGACGGTTGAATCCGGCGCTCGTGGTCAGCGGCCTGATCATGACCATGTTCGACCCTCGCACCCGCCTATCCAGCGAGGTTGTGGCGGAGGTAGGTCGACATTTTCCCCAACAGCGCTTCGACACCGTCATTCCGCGCAACATCCGACTGAGCGAAGCGCCGAGCTATGGCGAGACCGTCCTGCAGTACGCGGCCGTTTCGCCCGGCGCTGTTGCCTATCGTGCGCTCGCGGCCGAGCTGATGCATCGGTTTGAGCCGCCGGCATGACCGGATCGACCAACCAGGTGAGTGGCGCCACGCGCTCAGAATCCACGAGGAGTACCAGCGAATGACCCAGCTCAAGCGACGCGGACTGGGGCGTGGCCTTGACGCCCTCTTGAAGAGCACCGCCTTGCCCGTCGACGAGCTGCCCGCTGATGCCCCGTCTGCCCGCGGCTCCGACTCGGCATCAGCGGGTTCCCGCGAGAACGGTGTGCTTTGGCTTGGCATCGACAGCATCCGCCCCAACCCCTACCAACCACGCCAGGTCTTCGCTGTCGAGGCACTTGAGGAGTTGGCTGCCTCCATCCGAAGCCACGGCATCATCCAGCCCTTGTTGGTCGTGCCCGGCGATGATGGCTACACCCTGATCGCCGGTGAACGGCGCTGGCAGGCCGCCCGGATTGCCGGACTCAGCCAGGTTCCAGTTGTAACCCGCCAAGCCAGCACCCGTGAGATGCTTGCACTTGCGATCATCGAGAATGTCCAGCGGGAGAATCTGGACCCCCTGGAGGCTGCCGGTAGCTATCAACGACTCATCGAAGAGTTCGAACTGACTCAGGCCGAGGTGGCGCAGTTGGTCGGCAAGTCCCGCGTCGCCATCACCAACACCGTCCGCCTTCTAGGCCTTCCAAAGGAACTACAAGCCCTGGTATCCGCTGGACACCTCACCGAAGGACATGCTCGCGCGCTCCTGGGTCTGCATGACGAAATTGAGCAACAGGCGATGGCGCAGCGTGCGCTTGCCGAGGGCTGGACCGTCCGGCGCTTGGAGGAAGCCGTTCGGGAGCGGAAGTCGTCGCCGGTAGGAGATATCGCTCGACCCGCCGACCGCTCGACCCGCCGCTCAACAGCGCTTGACCCCAACACCGCCGCTGCGATCGCCTCCTTGGAGTCCGCTCTGGGTACGCGGGTAGAGATCCGCCGTCGCGGCAGCGCCGGACAGATCCTGCTTCACTTCTATTCTGAGGAGGACCTGTCGGGGCTCTACCAGATCCTGACGGCTGATCGCGCATGATTGGACCGTTCCGCTCCAACGCCAGACAGGTTTCACGTGAAACAAACATCTGGCACTGGTTGGTCATGCTCTCGTGCCGAGCGACTCTGGTCTGAGATTGGCCGACCGCCCCAACCGTCCGTCTTCAGCAAGGAATGTTTCACGTGAAACCAAACGAGACGCCCCGCATCTGTGATTACGAGGGCAGCGACTACCGCGAGCGTTTCTGGGAACACGCCGACCGGGCCTACGAGGACGCTGCCGAAAGGTTGGCCATCCGCCGTCTACTCCCCAGCAGCGGACGCCGGTTGACTGAGATCGGTGCCGGCTTTGGGCGTTTGGTGGACGAGTATCGCAACTTCGACGAGGTATTGTTGGTCGACTACGCCCATTCGATGATCGCCGATGCTCGGAAGCGGCTTTCCGGCAGTCGTACCGGCCTGCGCTTCATCTGCGCCGATCTCTATCACCTGCCATTCTGCACCGCTGCCCTGGATGCGGTGGTCCAGATCCGCGTCCTTCACCATGTGGAACGAATTGACAACGCGTTCATGGAGGTTGCTCGTACCCTCCGCACCGGAGGAGCCTACGTACTGGAGTTCGCCAACAAGCGCAACCTCAAGGCCATCCTACGCCATTTGACTGGCAAACAAGCTTCCGACCCCTTTGACGACGAGCCCTTTGAGTTTGTACCTCTGAACTGGAACCACCACCCGCGACGGGTTATCACCGCCCTTGGCAAGGCCAGTTTGTCGCCGACCGCTGCGCGGTCGGTGTCCCTCTTTCGCCTGGCGATCCTGAAGCAGCGAGTGCCCGTGCCAACCCTTGCCCGCGCCGACGACCTCTTGGCCGGGCTGCTGGCCCGACTCTGTCTAAGCCCCAGCCAATTCATCCGCGCATTGAAGACAGTGGGTGGTGGAGCGGCTCACGGACTCTGGCGCTGCCCGTCATGCGGGACCGAACCGCTCATAGAGGAAGCTGATGCTGTACCTTGTCCGTCGTGCGGTCGCCGGTGGCCAATCATCGACGGCGTCTACATCTTCCGCGCCGAGGTGGCTGACAGCCTGATGGCGGGCCGATAGGACGCTTGACGCCGTGGCCGCTTCGGCCACCACCTGTTGTCTCTACCCCACCCTCTTCTTGCCCTGGAACTGCATAGGGGCCGACTCCTGAGAAGTCGGCCCCTATGCAATCAACGTCATTCTGGGACGGTACCGGCTCGGATCACGATGCCTGGGGCAGTGTGGGCAAGAGTTGGTCCTTGCGGCGGACCGTCACCTTGCGCCCGAAGCCGATGCCAATGCTCTGGGTGGTGATTTCATCGAACGGTTTGAGAGCCAGATGAACCACTCGCCGCTCGTAGGGGGTCATCGGCGGCAAGCTGACCGGTCGGCCTTCGCGCTCCACCAGGCGGGCACTCTGCTCGGCCATCAAGTAGATCTCCTTGATCCGCCGAGCACGATCACCATCGATGTCTAATAGCAGGTTGACCCAGCGCCCCAGCTCGCGGCTGACCAAGAGACGGGCGACAAACTGCAACGCGGCCAAGCCGCGACCGCCGCGAGCGGTCAGACGATCCACAAACGGTCCGTGGATGCTGAGGACCAGGGACTCCTCGCCATCGATGGGAACTGGGAGCAGTGAGGGCTTGGCTTCCATCTCCAAACCCTCATCGCAGCCCATGTCCTGGAGGATGCGGCCCACGGCCCGTTTCGCCATGTCGACGACTTCTGTCGCCGGCAGGACGGCCAGACCGTCAGCATTGGTAGCGGCGGGGCCAACCGGAAGGGACGCTGGCCCGGTAGCCGGTGCTAGATCTGCCTCGCCCTCGACAGCCACCTTGCGTGTCCGGCGCTTAGGAGCAGCTTCTGCGGCGGTCGCGACTTCGCCTGCCGTCCCCGCGGGCTCGTCGACACTGTCGCCAAGGGTCAGAGGGGTCATTCGAACCATGGCTTCCTCGGCGCCAAGGCCTAGCAAGCCGGATTTTCCCTCGCGAAGCACTTCGATGCGGACTTCGCTGCGCTTGAGTCCACCCAACCTCACCAGTCCCCGCACTATGGCTTCATCCACACTGGGAGCCTGAACTTCAATCACGCGTCTATCTAGGGCGTCGCTCATTGAACCCCTCCTCTTTGGATCGTCGACCGCGCCTGGGTTCGGTGCGGCCAGCGTCGGGTTTCCCGGCCTCGTTCGCCCCGGCGCCCGCGCTGGCGGCTACCGGGCTCATGGGCGTAAGCCATTTCTGCTGAACAAGGCTGAGGATATTGAACACGATGTAGTAGATGGAGAACCCGGCCGCGAAGGTCAACGAGAAGTAGGCGAACATGAACGGCAGGACCTTCATGCTGGTCGCCATGGCCTGCGCCTGCGGGTCGTCCGACTGAACGGGCGGCGTCATCATCTTCTGGAAGGCCAGCTGGGTCACGAAGAGCACCAGCGCCAGAAAGGGTATGGCCATCAACTTGTCCGGTGGGCAAAGCGGGTTCGGCTCGCAAGCTGCCAGACTCGGAATCCAGAAGAATCGCTCCCCAACCATCGGCCCCGGTATGGCGGCGGTGCCCTTCAAATTATTCAGGGCGGCGAACAGACCGAAGAACACGACCATCTGGATGATGAGCGGCAGGCACCCTCCCACAGGATTGACCTTGTGTTCACGGTACAGCTCCAACTGCTTCTGGGCCAGGGTCTCTTTGTCATCCTTGTACTGCTCCTGCAGCCCCCGCAGTTTGGGTTGGATCTGCTGCAGGCCGCGCATCGAGCGCTGCTGAGCCAGGTTGAGCGGATAGGTCAATGCCTTGACCAGGACGGCCATGAGCACCAACGCCGGCACGAAAGGCGAGATGGTATCCGGCAACCCGACATGAGCGAAGACGTCGTGGAGCCAGAGAAGGATGTTCTTGAAGAACAAGGTGAACGGGTTGCTGAGGGCGTAGGTCAACCGAGCTTCCTCTCAGATGATCGGCGGTTTTCGGATTCAGCCTTCGAATCCTGGCCCGGTCATGGAACCGGATCATAACCGCCTGGGTTGAAGGGATGGCAGCGGGACAGTCGACGAAGGGTAAGGATGCCTCCCCGGCGAAGTCCATGGCGGTCGATGGCCTGGAAGCCGTATTCCGAGCAAGACGGCTGGAAGCGGCAGCTGGGCGGCAGGACACGGCTGAAGGTTCGCTGCCAGAGTCGGATGGCGCCCAGGGCCAGAGTCTTCATGCGGACGCCGGTTGCGGCCCATGCGCCGTTGTGCTGACCAGATCGGCCCGTCGCAGCAACGAATGCGCGGCGGCGGCGAGATCCTGGTAGGTGGCCTCCGCCGCCGCGGGACGGACCACGAGAACCAGATCCCATCCACGGCAAAGACGGGGATACAGCAGCCTGAGGACCTCTCGGAGCCTCCGCTTTACCCGGTTGCGAACCACGGACGCGCCCACGCGGCGGCTCACTGTGATGCCCATCCGGGTTGCCCTTGCGACATCTTGAGCCGGTGCGGCTGTGAGCACCAGAAGCGGATGGCGCCAGACATGTCCGCGCTCTCGAACGCGAGCAAAGTCCGCACCATCGCGCAGCCGCCAAGCCCGCCGCATCGGAAACCGCCCGCCACGCTCATGAACCGCAAGCAAGGCTGCCGCGCTGAATCCGCTACTTCTGGTGCGGCTGAACCGTCAGCAGCTTGCGGCCATGAGCCCTGCGGCGCTTGAGAACCCGCCGTCCGTTGGCCGAGGCCATGCGCTCTCGAAAGCCATGGGTACGCATGCGCTTCGCCTTCTTGGGTTGCCAGGTGCGCTTCATCGTCAAGACTGCCTTTCTTGGGTTCACCGCGGACCAGACCGCCGGCGCCGCGTTGCAGGCGACCGCCGTCAGGCTCTCCGTGCGAGGATCGACACGCCGCCCCCAATGACGAGGAGCAGCGTTGATGTAGATTGCGACGCTCGATTATAGGCAACCTGCGACGCGCGGCAAAGCGAACCTCCACCTCGGGTCCATCTCAGTGCCGTCGGGCCTGGAGCAGAAACCGTGTGGTATACACGGAGTTTTCTTAAAGTTTCTTATCTGTTATGCAAAGTCATACCCAATAACCCAGATCTGGTACCGAGAGCCGTCATCCCCCCCCCACATAGCCAAAATGAGTGACTTGACGTCGTCAGGAGCGAATTGCGGGCCTCGCTGAGCGTCGGGTAGAATCCCCTGTCATGGATCCCAAGGCACTTTGGCAGGCGGTACAGACTGAGCTGCGCAGCAAGATGTCTCCCGCTACCTACGACACGTGGCTGCGCCCGACGATCGGCCTGGACATCAGCGGCGACTCTCTGGTCATCGGCGTTCCCAGCACCTATGCCGAGGATTGGATCACCCAGCGTCTTAACGGCGCCCTTACCTCGGCCATCGAGTCCGTCGTAGGCAGCCCATTGGGCTACCGTCTGGTGGTGACCCCCGGAGGCGGCGCCGAAGATTCCTCCCTGAAGGGAAACGGCGGTCAGCGTCCTCTCGAGCAGGCCCGCCTGCCGGACCCGGAAGCGTCCGCTCCGACTGCGGGGCAGTTGCGCCTCAACCCTCGCTATACCTTCGAGACCTTCGTCGTGGGGCCCGGAAACCGCTTGGCTCATGCCGCGGCTCAGGCGGTAGCTGAGTTCCCAGCCTCGCATTACAACCCACTGTTCATCTATGGGGGCGTCGGGCTGGGCAAGACCCACCTCCTGAATGCCATAGCCCACGGTGCCCTGCAGCGTGGACGCAAGGTGCGGATGCTTTCTTCCGAAAGCTTCACCAACGAACTGATCAACGCCATCCGCAGTCAGAGCACCGAGGCCTTCCGTCAGACCTACCGCGCCGCGGACGTGCTGCTCCTGGACGACATCCACTTCATCGCCGGCAAGGAGAGCACGCAGGAAGAGTTCTTCCACACCTTCAACGCGGTTCACGGTGCCGACGGCCAGATTGTCGTCACCAGCGACCGGCCACCGCACGCCATCGCCACATTGGAAGATCGGCTGCGCTCGCGCTTCCAGTGGGGACTCCTGGTCGATGTCCAGCCACCGGACCTGGAGACCCGCATCGCCATTCTGCGCGAGAAGAATCTGCGTCAGCCGCAGCCGGTCTCCGACGCTGTCATCCAACTGATCGCGCAGGCCGTCCAACAGAACGTGCGGGAACTCGAGGGAGCGCTGAATCGCGTGGTGGCCTACACCCAGGTCAACCGCCTACCGCTCACTGCGGAGGTAGCGGCGCGTGCGTTGGAAGACCTGATGATCCGCCGTGCGCCGCCGGACCCGCAGGCCATCATCCGCGCTGTGGCCGCCTTCTACGTCCTGGAGCGTGACGAACTGCTAGGGCCACGACGCTCGGCCCGCATCGTCGAGCCACGTCAGGTGGCCATGTACCTCATCCGCGAGGAAACGGAAGCCAGCTACCCGGCCATCGGCGCACTCTTCGGCGGACGAGATCACACGACGGTGTTGCACGGCTGCGAGAAGATCAGACGCCTGACCGAACAGGACCCCAAGCTGAGCAGCGACATCCTTCAGCTTCGCCAGCGGATCTACGGCCCCTGACCGCGACACCTGTCTGGCGCCTTCCGGGCCACCTCATTCAGTCCTGTAACGGCCTTGCCGACCCGACCCGCATGATCCACCACAGAACGGCCCTATCAGGCCGTTCTGTGGATAACCCAGCCCTTTCTGGGGATAATGACGGTCACCTGGGGATAACCTGTCAAGAAGCTCCTGCGTCCACCCCCTAGATCGCGTGCCCCTCTGATCCGTCACCACAAGATATTCCGAGGCCCCGCCGACGCCCCGTCAAACGCTCGAAATGGGTTCCGTCGGTTGTCCCCCGTCCATCCCCAAAGCCGCCACGGAGAGCATACCCCATCGATCCGCCATCCGGGTTCTCATTCCGTACAGCCACCTCTAGATGCGGTAGTTTGGACATCATGCGCTTTCATTCATCCACAATCCACAGCCCCTACGGTTAACACGGTCATGAAAGACCAACTGTTCAACAGGTTGTTCTTCTTGTCTTGACCCAGCTTTCTTCCGTAACCCTTCCGGAGTCAGGTGCCCATGTTCGACAAAGTCCAGCGACGACATAGCCGAACCAAGGTCGTGGCCACCATCGGTCCCGCGTCGGACGATCCAGCTCGTTTGCGCGAACTGCTACGAGCTGGAATGGACGTGGCGCGCCTGAACTTCTCTCACGGGACCCACGCCGACCACGCCGCGCGGATCACGCGCCTCCGCCGCGCAGCGGAGGCAGAGGACTGTCCTCTGGCCATCATGCAGGACCTGACCGGACCGCGGCTGAGGGTGGGCCGGATGCGGCCGAACGTGCTGATCTCGCCCGGCCAGTCACTGCTCTTGCTCGCCGAGGATCGCGAAGGCGACGCACAGGGGGTGACCATCTCCCTGGCTGAGGTGCTGTGCCGACAGGTGAAATCGGGCGACCGCATCCTTATCGATGACGGCCAGCTGCAGCTGGTGGTTCGCCGGGTGGCCGCCAGCCACATCGAGACCGAAGTGGTGGTTGGCGGACCCCTGCGTACCAGCAAGGGCATCAACCTGCCGGATACGGACCTGCGCCTGCCGCCTCTGACGGCCAAGGACCTGGCAGACCTGAGCTTTGGACTCGCAGCGGGAGTGGACTACGTGGCCTTGTCCTTTGTGGGAGCGGCCTCTGAGGTGTTGGACCTCAAGGCGCGAATCGCGGCCGCGGGTCATAACGTGCCGGTGATCGCCAAGATCGAGCGGCGGCAGGCGGTCGAGAATCTGGAGTCCATCGTCGAAGCTGCCGACGCGGTCATGGTGGCTCGCGGCGACCTGGCTTTAGAGATCGGTGCCGAGCGCGTGCCGGTGGTGCAGAAGGACATCATCCGCGTGGCCAATGAGCGCGCCCGACCGGTGATCACGGCCACGCAGATGCTCGAGTCGATGATCGAGCATCCACAGCCTACCCGAGCAGAGACCTCGGATGTCGCCAATGCCATCCTGGATGGGACGGACGCGGTCATGCTCTCCGCGGAAACCGCCTCCGGAGCTTATCCAGTGGAAGCGGTGCAGCAGATGAAGCGCATCGCCCTGGAGATCGAGCGGGTCCTGGACCATGAACGGTTGAGCGCGCGCGGCGACGACTACGGCCATGGCTCGGTCACCTATGCCATCAGCGGCGCCGCAGTACGGATCGCCGTGGCCGTCGATGCCGCGGCGATCATCGCCATGACCACCAGCGGCTCCACCGCGCAGCGCGTGGCCGACCGCCGCCCACGGATGCCGCTGTACGGCGCGACAAGAGACGAGGCCACCTACCGTCGGTTGGCCCTTACATGGGGAGTGGAGCCTATCCGCACCCCAGCCTACGAGACCACCGATGAGATGATCCGGGTCGCTCTGGCCACCGTGGAGACAGCCGGCCTGGTCAAGATCGGCGACCTGGTGGTGATCACCAGCGGCCTTCCGCACGGCGTCTCCGGTACCACCAACATGGTGCAGGTACAACGCGTTGGTGGGGGCCGGCCTTGAGGGTAACGAAGGATCTAAGCTATATCTATCAACGGTTCGGGTCCCCGGCGGGCCTGACCGACGGCGCCTCGCGCGGGGCGCTTCCCGGCCACGGCCCATCCCAGTGGAGGTAACGCATATGTATCCGTCCTCACGCCGTATCCTACCGGTCCTGGTTCTGGCATCGATCGCTCTCGCCGGATTGCTGTTGACCAGACCCGGTCTCGCCGCGCCGCGCGTGCTGGAGGCCAGCGCCTTCGAGGTCAAGACGGGCGAATGGTATTACGACCCCAAGGAACTCACGGTCGAGACGTCCACGATCGTGACCATCACCCTGCAGCATATGGGCAGCACCTCCATCCCGCACGACATCAAGTTCGAGTTGGATAACGGGCGGACGGAGGCGTCGCAGAAGATCCGCGGCGGTGAGACCAACGTCCTCGGTTTTTCGGCGCCGGCCGAGCCGGGGGAATATGTCTTCTATTGCTCGGTGGGCAACCACCGCAGTCGCGGCATGGAGGGCAAGCTTATCGTCACCGGACCCGGCGGGGTGCTCCCCCCGACCGCGACGTCAACACCGAACCCGGAACCATCCGCGACAGAGCTGCCTCCGACCCCGGGATCCACGCCCATGCCCAACCGTTGGTGGACCTTCCTCCCCATGCTGGTCAAGAACGAGACGCCGTCCCAGCGCTGAACTGCGGGGGAGGACGTCGGTGATGACCTCGTTGGAGCCGACGTCCTCACCCCTGCCTGGGTATGGCCTCATGGGCGCGTCTGGTCCTGGCCCGCCAAACGGTGACCGCTCGACGCGAGCAGGGTCAGGCCGACGAAGGGGAGCAGCACCGCCTGCCGCCGCCAGCGCCAGGGTTCGCGGAGGAGGCGGAATAACCAGATGAGGCCGGCCCGCCGCATCCATGCAGGCGGCGCCGCCGCTGTCCCGGCCAGGAAGTCGAAGGCGCCGCCCACGCCGATGGCCACCCGCACCGGCAGTCGCGCCCGATGTCGCGCGATCCACTTCTCCTGTACCGGCGATCCATAGGCCACCCAAAGCACGTCGATGGGCGCGGCCGCCTGTAGGCGAGCCAGAATCTCAGGCAGATCCTCGTCCCGGGGCGAGCCGCCATGGATTCCGGCGATTTCCAGATGTGGGTGACGGGCCGGCAAGGACCGGGCAACGGCATCCGCCACGCCTTCGCCACCGCCCAAGAGAAACCAGCGCGTCGTCTCTGCGGTGGGCATCGCGGCCAGCCGCGGCATGAGGTCCGATCCAGGGATGACCGCCCGCAGCGGCTGTCGCAGCCGCCGGCCGGCCCAGGCCAGGCCGACACCGTCGCAGGTGACCAGGTCCGCGGCCTCGATCACTGCGTGGAAATCACTGTCCCGGCGGGCGGCCATGACATGCTCCGGGTTGAGGGTGATCACCTGGCGAGCAGGATGGGGCACGGAATCATGGGACCACCGCCCCAACAGCGCCAGGCAATCCTCCCAGGACAGGTCGTCTACCCGCTGTCCCAGGATATGCCGACGCGGCGGGATGCCGGCTGCTGCTTGGGCTATCATGTGCCCGATTATAGGGTTCCCTTCTCCATGACGCTTCCCCACCTCGACGCCGCGATGCCGCAGCCGGGCCGCTCGCGCAAGTTCGGCTACCTCCTTCTGGCCTTCGTCGCCCTGACCTTGGCCAGTTTCTGGCTGCTGCAGCGCTACGCCGTCTACATCGCCAGGCTCTACGACTACGACATCCAGAACCCGCTGCTGCAGTTCGTCCTTCTGCTGCTCATCTTCGCGCTGGTGACGGCGGGTGCGGGGGGCCTGGCGGGGTGGTTGCCGCTGCGGCCTGAAAACCAACTCCGGTTGGCCTTCGGAGGTGGCGTGGTGCTGGCGGTCGTGGTGGCGGTGTACCAGTCGCGTTTCGGGATGGGTCCGGACCAGCGGGAGATGATCCATCGGCTGCTCAAGGGCGGCAACTATCTGGCGGTGGGCCTCGCCGGAGCCTTCGCCGGTGCCCTTCTGCTCACCTGGCGCCGTTACGGCCTGATCGAGGTCATCGCCCGCCCGGATCAGATTCTGCTGGACGCGGTACGTGAAGGGCACCGCTACCTGCTCCTGGCCGACACCGCCTGGGACCGCTCTCGCCGGATCCTCGAGATCCTGCTCTCCCTGACGGCCATCGCCATTGCCCTTCCCATCTCCTTCTTCCTGGTCCTGGCGGTCTGGCTACAGGATCCCGGACCGGTGCTGGTGGCCAAGGTGGTCGTGGGGCGGGGCGGCGGCTCCTTCAATCAGCTCAAGCTGCGCTCCATGCGCAAGGATGCCGAGGTCGCCACCGGGCCGGTGCCGGCCGCGCCTGAGGACGGGCGCGTCACGCGCTTGGGGCATTTGCTTCGCCGCACGCATATCGATGAACTGCCGCAGCTGATCAACATCTTCTTGGGACAGATGAGCCTGGTGGGTCCGCGGCCGGAGCGCACGGTCTTTGTCGCCCGTCACCTGAATCAGATCAAGGACTATGCGAAGCGTCACCGGGTACGGCCAGGCCTCGCCGGCCTTGCCCAGGTCTACGGTGACTACTACAGCACCCCGCGCGAGAAGCTGCATTATGACCTGCTCTATATCCGGCGGCGCAGTCTGGGACTGGATGCCCGGCTCTTCCTGGAAGCGGTAGCCTTGGCTATCCTGGGCTGGGACCCGCGCCGTCGCCACCGACCACGCCCTCGCCACCGCCGGCAGGACGAGCGCTTCCGTCAGGCTTACGCCGCCCTGCGAGGCCAGGACCCACCGGAGCAGGCGGGTCACGAAGCAGACGGTGGTTGACCGCCTGTTTGGACTTCAGGGAAGGTCTTGTCCGCCAGCCGATCGACCCAGCCGCCAGACCGCGTCGCCCTCGAAGTCGGCGATGTAGATGCTGCCGTCGGGTCCTTCCGCCAGATCCAGGGGCCGGCCGGGAAAGGGGTCGATGAGGGTCGCCTGACTGGTCCGATCCTCGGCGCCGGCGGTGCCGGGGCTGACCAGGATCAGGCGGCGCCCGCTTTCCTCTGGGCTGAACTCGTAGCTGCCGAACTCGGCTACCAGCAGCCGGCCGCGCAACTCGGGGAACAGCCGGCCACGGTAGACCAAGAGGCCGTCGGCGCTGGCGTGCGCAGGAAAGGTGGCCGCCGGCGGGCGCGGCACGAGGGCTTGCGCGGCGGCATCGGGCAGGTCCAAACCGAAGACTTGCGGATGGCCATAAAAGCCGCCCTCCACGATGCGGTTGAGCTCGTCCGGCGCACTGTTCCTGGCTGGGGGATCCACGCCGTTATCCGTGGCCCATAGCCGACCATCACCGGCAAATGCCAGGTCGAAGGGGTTGCGCAATCCGCTCGCAAAGACCTCCGCCGCGCCCCCGGCCAGGGGGATGGTGAAGAGGGTGCCGTTCAACGGCGCTTCAACCGCTTCATCGGCGTTCCCCGCCGTCCCCATGCCCACATAGACGAGGCCGGCGGGTCCCAAGGCCAGGGAATCGTTCTGATGCAGGTCGAACGCCGGGAGTTCGGCGATCAGGAGGCGTTCGGTGTCGGCCTGGCCGTCACCATCGGCGTCATGCCAGGCGGCCACGCGGCCGCGGCTGGAGACCAGCAGTTCGGCCTGCGCGCCTGCGCCGGTCCACAGCAGACCCAAGGGCCGGTCCAGACCGCTGAGGTAAGGCCGCGGTCGGGTGCCGTCCAGCCACCACACTTTGCCGATGGGGTCCTCCGGCGAAGGAAAGGCCACGCCGTTGGTGGCCACATAGAGCACGGGTTTTCCGGGACGCGGTGCCGTCGCCGGCGCGGGGCCCCAGGCCAGAGCCACGGGGTAGGGCAGGTCGGCGACATGGCGCTCAAGCCTGAGTTGCGGCGCGAGTCGGGCGACGATGGTGGCCGCGTCGGAACCGGACAAGGCCGGTAGCGTGAGATCGACCCAGTCGGCCAGCGATGACGCCGTGCGGAAGCGCTCTTCGTCGCAGCTCAAGGGCGCGGCATCACGCTCGGCGCGGTTGATGCTGAGCACCGCGGGCGATACGATCCCGCGATCCACCAGGTCTTGGAAGAGATCTGCCGGCATGGCATCGAAGTAGCTGAGGAGTCGCAGCGAACCATCGGCCGCCCGCCATTCGAGGGCCACGTCGGACATGGTATCGTCACTGGCATGGTGGCCGAGCAGCGTCCCGGCCGAGACGGCATCGCCCGCGCGCCAGCCCGGAGCGAGGCTCACGTGGAAGATCCGCACCAGGAAATCCGGGGCGGTCGCCGGCTCCAGCCAGAGTTGGTCGCCCCAGGATTCCGGCACGACCCGCGCGATCCGCCCGTCCACCGGAGCGAAGATGGGCAGCTGCGTCCAGGCGGGGTCGTGGGCTGCGCCGGGCTCGCCGCCCTGGGGCCAGAAGTAATGCTTCATGCTGCGGCAGGACTCCAGGCCATCGCTGAAATCATGGCCGGCTCCCGAGCGGAAGCGCGAGATGCGGGCGACGGCGGAGGGATCGAGGTAATGGGCCTGGATGAAGCGCGGCGGGACTGGGGGATCGACCGCGGGATCCGCGGAGAGGAGCGGGGCGTCCGCGTCCTTCAGCTCAGCTGTTGCCGACAAGGCGATGGCCGATGAAGGGCGATCCACGGTGGCGCGGCCGTCCGGGGTCGCAGGGACGGTGCGGCAGGCACCCACCATCAAGACCAGGAGGAGTTGCCAGCGGGCGCCGTAGCGGCGGCAGGGATGCATGGGAATCAAGTCATGCTCTCGCCACAGAAGTGTCCGACCCCAGTGCGGGTCCGCACGTGGCCACTGGCGCTGGTCAAAACGAGAGGGGAAGCGAAGCAGGAGAGCGTCATGCGGCTATAATGCCCCCGCTCGGCTTCGGGGACCAAAGAACAACGAATCAAGAGTCCCCTGCTCTCAGAACCACGATCCCAAGCCGGCCCCCTTAGCTCAACGGTTAGAGCAGCGGACTTTTAATCCGTTGGTTCCGGGTTCGAATCCCGGGGGGGGTACTTGCAGCGTCTTCGTCATCCGACCCCGAGGCCCACCCATGCGCCAGCGCCACACTCCTTCGCTCGCGGCCGTTTTCCTGCTGTTGGCCGCCGCCCGTCCAGCCGCGCCGGTATCCGCCCGGCCGCTGGACCCGCCCGCGCCGCCGCCCGCGTCCACCGACGTCCTCATCGATATCGGCGACCTGAGCCGTGAGCAGTTGGGCCGGTTGATGAAGAATGCGCCCGAAGTCGAGGAGCCGGTGGTCAACGGGACCGAGCGGCTTTCCCTGTCCAGATCCCGCGTGGCGCAATTGGCCGACATGGGTCTGCCGTTCGCCGTCCTTGGTCAGATGCCCGCCGCGCCCCAGGCCTGGCCCAGCTGCTATTCAGAGGTGGCCCAGGCCTTGGATTGGCTGCAAACCTACGCCACCGCGCATGACCACCTGGTGGAGGTCATCGACGCCGGCGACAGCTACTGCAAGGCCGAAGGCCCCTGCCGCAGCCCCAAGGGCGACGCCCTGGCGGGACATGACATCCTCGTGGCCAAGGTGACGGCGCGGGAGGCGACCAGTGCCAAGAAAGGCCGCTTCTGGGCCGACGGTGGTCTGCATGCGCGAGAACTGCCCACCATCGAACTGATGCGGGCCTTCATCCAGACCATGGTAGAGGGCTATGGCCGCGATCCACAGATCACCTACCTTCTCGACCATCGCGAGCTCTACGTGGGTCTGGCCATGAATCCGGATGGGCGGGAGATGGTGGAGCTGGGGGCCTCGGCGGCCACGGGGCGTCCTTGGGAATGGCGCAAGAACGCCCATCGAGAGCGGGAGGCCTGTGAGTGGCCTCCCACCACCGGAAGCCATTACGGCGTGGATCTCAACCGCAACCACATCTTCAAGTGGAACGCGCCTGGCCACAGCACGGACGCCTGCGAGCAGACCTACCGCGGCCGCTCCGCTGGATCTGAGCCCGAGACCCAGGCTTATGAGAACATGCTGCGCCAGATCTTCCCTGACCAGCGCGGGCCGGCGGATGACGACAAGGCACCCGAGGACACCATGGGGGCCATGATCAACTTTCACAACTACACCTCGCCCGGCACCATGCTCTACCCTTGGAGCTGGACCGAAGCCCGGGCGCCCAACTACGAGGGCTTGTCGACCATCGCTGCCCAGTACGCGGCGCCTATCGGCTATGTCACCAAGAACAGCCTGTACCCCGTCAGCGGCGACGCCCGAGACTGGGCCTACGGCGAGTTGGGCATCCCCGGCTACGTCATCGAGCTGGAGGGCGACACCTTCCTCACTCCCTGCGGTCAACTACCCGGCATCATTCGCAGCCAGCTCCCCCAGCTGCAACGGATGCTCACCCTTTCCGACCAGCCATATGCACGGGTATTTGCGCCCGAGGTGGCGCAGGTGCGCCTGGACGTGATCGCGCTGCAGCAGGGCGATCCGCTGCTGGTGACGGCCCGGCTGGACGGCACAGGCGTCGGTGGGATGCGGGTGGACGGGGCCGAGGTCACCGTCGGCGGACCGGGTGGGCCGCTGCCAGGGATCGCCCTGCCGCGCTCGGACGCCGAACCCGGTAAGGGACTCCCCCTGGCAGCGGATGACGGTGCCTTCGACAGCCTGGTCGAGGAGGCCTCCGCGGAATTGGATACGACGACATTTCAGCCCGGACGCTACTACGTCGTCGTCCGCGCCCGGGCCGTCGGCGGGCGCTGGGGCAACCCGCGCGCCGTCTGGTTGACCGTCGACCCGGCGCCCCCGACGGAAACGCCGGCGCCCAGCCCCACGCCCAGTCCGACGGCCACCGCGACGGCGACGGCCGCGCCCAGCGCTACGCCCCAGGGCGGCCGGCTATGGATCCCGCGCACTGAGCGACGCTGAGCGGCAAGGGGAAGGGAACACGACCGAACGACCGAACGAAACAGGGGGGAGCGGCCGGCCGCTCCCCCCTGCAAGGCGATCCTCAGAAGGGATAGCCCTTCAGGCCCAAGGTGCCCTTGAGGGCCGAGATCTCGCCGGTATGGGCGTAGGTGTTGCCCAGGAGCATCGTCGTCAGGATCTGCCCGACGGGCATCGCACCCATTCCCCAGGACGACAGGTCGAACGGACGATCTAGGTCTTCGGCCGAAAGGCCCGACAAATAGCCATCGGTGTGGGCAAAGACAGCCTGGCAATAGTCGTTGAGTTGGCTGGGTTCGCAATGGAAGGCGCGGGAGCCCTCCGTGGTCTGGCTGCTGAGCATGGGCAGGCCCAGCTTCTGCCCCCAGCCCTGGCTCTCCCAGAGGGTGGGCGCTCCGCTAAGCATGCCGACCATCATGTCCTCGGAATGCAGGATATGGGCCATCTGTGAGCCGATGGGATGGGCGATGCCCGGGGGCAGATGGTTGGCCTGATCGGCGGTGATGTCGGCGACCGTGCCCTGGTACCAATGGTGCGCTCCGCCGAAGGCCGAGCGCAAGACGTCGATGGCGGTCATGGGACAAGCTCCTTGGGAATGAGGAAGGGATGGGTGAACGCCAAGGCTAACGATAGCCAGCCGGATGGGCCGCGGCAACGGCCGCGGCCCATCCCCCCATCCTGGTCCTTGGTCAGCGCCCTTTGTTGACCCGCGGCAGCCAGATCCGCTCAGTTCCTCGCGGTTCCGGCGTCTGCGGTACCGCGGTCGGTTTCGTCGGCTGCGGTTCCGGGGTTCGTCCGCCAGGCAGCTGTGCCAGCGAGATGCCCAGCTCCGCCGCCATGCGCGGCCCTGGGCTCAAGCGCGGCGAGTCGTCGTCGCCTACCTTGCTCAGCGCCGCGGCCGCCAGGGCTACCACCGCCGGGTCAGCGGGCCGGTCCGGCCGCCGATGGGTCCAGCTGCTGGCTGAGACCAGCGCCGCTCCGCGGAAATCGCTGGGAACGCCCAGGTCCGCCAGCGGGATGGCCGCCACCGCGCCGGCGACCAGCCTCCGGGTGGCCTTCGCCACCAGGCCCTTGTCGTCGAACAGCATGATGTCGAACGCCGTCTCGCCCGGCATGCCGGCCAGGTTGCTGATCACCAGCTCGCTGGTCTCGCCCTCCGGTCCCGGCTGATGAACCAGGCCCGGCAGGGCCAGCACCGCCGTGCCCTGCCGCCCCTGACCCAACGGCCAAGGTCCCACAGCGTCAGCGGATAGCAGTGGATAGGAGATCGCTTCCAGTATCGTGAAGCGGGATGGATCGGTGTAGTTCATCATCATCAGCACCCCGGCGATGGGTGCTGCGCCGATGCCGGTCCGTCCGGCCGGCGGCCGGCTCAGCACGCGGACGGTGCCCAAGGGTCCCAGCCGCCGCCGTGACGCCTCGGCCACGGGCAGGAAGAAGGTCTCGGTGTCGCCGGCGCAGATGCGGGCGTCGAAGGTGGACACCGGTGCGCCGTGCCCGTCCAGGAAGGCCACATCCACCCAGGCGTCCTGGTTCAGGCTCTGGTTCTGGACGTTGATCCCCACGTCCCAGCCCTGCTGGTCAGCCTGGATGATGGGGCCGAAGAGCACGGTGTCCGCGGCGGGTGGGGCGACTACGGCGGGATCGGCGCCCAGCAGCGGCTGCCGCATCGGTGCCGCGGCCGCCATGCGGACGCCACGCCCGTCCGTTTCCGCCACTACCGCGATGGGCGCCGTAGACCGCAGCCAGGCGGATCCCTGCCAGTCGACCCGGCGGCAGTCGACGTAGGGATCGAGAGCGACCACCGCTCCCGGCTGCACGGTCAGCGTCTTGCACAGGCGGCTGCCCGTGCAGTCGTTCTGGGCCTGCAGCCACACCGCCACCTCCGCCACGGCGACACCGGCGTTCTGCAACCAGAGCCGCGTGTTGATGCCGGCCTTGTTGGCGTAGAGCACCGGCACCGTGCTGACATGGGTGCCGGCGACTTCGGCCCAGCCGGCGAGCTGTGCGGCATCCAGCCCGGTGTACGCGCTGCGCTCGCGCCGGCCCGCCGGAACGCGCGGGCCGGACGAGGCGCAATCCCGCTCGACGCGGATACCCAATGGAACGCCGTCAAGCTTGTCGAAAGGGATCCCGTTGAAGCTTCCCTTGCCGTCCCAGGCGCTCTTGAACCGGCGGTAGGCCTCGCAGTCGCCTACCACCCCGAATCGCAGGGTCTCGCAGAGGATGTCGGCAACGGTATCATCGGCCTCGATACCCAGTACCGCTGCCGGATCCGCGATGCCGTCCACCCCGAACACCACCGCGCTGCCCGCGCCCGCCAAGGCCGGCTGCGGCAGCAGCCAGCTGCTGCCCGGCGCCAGGAGCGGCGAGCATTCCACGCGGCTGGGGCTCTGGCAGTCGCCCGAGTCGGCGGTCACCGCGCGCCACAGGAGGAGGATGGCCTTGGCCGGCACCTGGCCCAGGTTCTGGATATCCACGAAGACGTTGCAGTCGGAGCGGCCGGACCCATCGCCGGTCAGGGCCGGCAGAAAGGTCTGCAGGCGGGGCATCGGGAGGTCGGGTCGGGGGACGGAAGGACCGCTGGGCTGCGCCGGACGGCAGAGACCGGTCTTGGCGGTGGCCACATCGAAATCGTTGATCATGTCGTCGGGGGCCAGGTCAAGTAGCTCGTCCCAGCCCGGATCCCCCCGTTTGCTTCCCAGGGCCGCGCGCACCCGGTCCACGTCGGCCTCCTCCAGCCGCCCGTTACCGTCCAGGTCGGAGGCCAAGGCGCCGGGCTGCTCGCGGACCGTGCGCAGCTGATCCAGCCCGATGCGATCCACGGCCAAAGCCAACGGCTCGTTCGCGGCGATGACGACGCTGCCCCGCCAATCCGGCCCCACGCAGTCGCTGGCGGCGAAGGCATAGCTCTCGCCGGGGGCCAGGCTCCCGATCAGGCAGCGGCGGGTATACAGGCAATCGCCCAGGCTCTGGAAGTCCAGGCTGACGCTGGCGCAGCTCAGGCCGGTGTTCTGGATGTAGATGACGCTGTTGAACGCGGCCCAGTCGGCGAGGATGGGCTGCGCCGAGTAGCGGTGGCCGGCCTCTTGCCCACGGCTCTTGTCCGGTCGCGTGGCCGGGTAACTGTCCGTCACCTCGATGCCCGGCGTCTGGTCGGCGGGGCAGGTGCGGCTGACCGTGGCCGTGATGGGCGGTCCCCAGGCCTTGTCCAATGGCAGGTCGCCGAAGCGCCCGCCCGTCTGGAAGGCCTGTCGCAGGCGGCCTTCCATCGTGGCGGCGGCATCTTCCATGAGCCCCGGCAGGCGCTCGCAGAGCACCGCGGCGATCGTTTCGCGCGACGAAGGATCCAACTCCAATTCGAGCAAGGTGGCCGTGCTCAGGCTGTAGACCAGACCGCTGTTGGCTTCCTTGGGCAGCGTGGAACCCTCCAACAGCCAGGACCCGCCCGGGGCCAGGAGCCCTGAGCAGCCAAAGTCCATAGGTCCCGCAGCTTGCGGCGCGCAGAGGCCTGGCTCGGTCCACGCCAGCCACAGGAGCTGGGCCGGTCGGTCGCCCTGGTTGGTCACCGTGACCACGGGGCCGCAAACCGGATCCTGACCGAGATAGGCCAGCGTCGGCAGCCAGGCCATGGCCTGGAAGGCCTCTTCCCTGACCCGCGGATCGTCCGTCGGTGTGGGCCCCGGCAGAGCCGCCAACGGCAGTGGCCGGCAACGCAGCGCCGGCGCCTCGCGCAGGAAGGCCGGCAGGCTGGTCAGCCGCAGCCCCTGGCTTACGGCCAGTTCGTCGCCCGGGATGTCTTCGCCGTCGCGGGTTCCCGTGCGCAGCACGAGGGTGGCGCTGAGGGAGGGATCCACCGACGCCCCGTCCGGCACGGCATGCGACCACCATACCGGGGAGACCACCACGCCGCCCAGGAAGCCATTGGGTATCTGGGACATCAGTTCGAGATCGATGTAATCCACCTGCCCGGCGTCCAGGCGGCGGCAGCGGACCGCGAGAGGTCCGCTCGCGTCATAGGTCATCAGGGCCAGCTCGGTCCATCCGGGCTGCTGGCTGTGGTTGGCCAAGACCAGTTCCGTGGTCGCACCCAAGCCGGCCAGGTCCTTCACCAGGATGGGTAGGGACTGGACCAACCCCTGTCCCGGCGCCGGCGCCGGGACCAGCGGATAGAGTGCCGCCTCGGACAAGGGATCGAAATTGCCGGCGCGCTCCACAAGGGTACTGGCCGCCACCGGCACACCGTCCAGACTGCTGACGCGCAGGCTGCCGGTGCGGCGACCGGGCCGCCTGTCCGTGCGTGGTCGGGAGAAGGCCAGCACGCCACCGGGGCAGAGCATCTGCTCGGCGCGGTCCAGCACGGTGCCGTCCGCGTCCAGATGCTCGACCAGCACCCTCGTCTCGCGCGCCGCGCCGGGCGGGCTCTGCACGAAGGTGGTGGCTGACCATCCGCGCGCCGCATCGGGGTCCGGGGCGCCCACCAGCCGGGTGCCCCAGCCGGCGGCGTCCGTGCCCTCCACGGTGGACAGGCTGTCCGCACCTTCCAGGTCGACGGTCACGGCCAGGGGGGTGTCGCTTTGGATGCTGAGTCCGCCTTCCGCCCCGGCGGGAGCGCAGTCCGCCAGATTCACCGTCGCCGAAACGCCCGGCAGGAGGGTCAGCTGGCCGCAGGAGCGCGCCGGCTCGCAGCTACCCGAGGCGTGAAAGCCGACGGTGGCCTGGGCCGGGTGCGTTCCCAGGTTCTGCAGGTAGACGTAGGTGGAAAGCGGCACGACGTGGCCGCGGATCGGCGTGGCCAGGTACTCGTGAGGTCCGTCCGCCGCGGCGTCCTGCCAGGAAGCCGCGTATCCGGCGCTGACCTCCGTGCCCGGCGTGTTGGATGGGCAGCGCCGCAGCACCTGGGCGGCCAGGGGCGGGCCGGCCACCAGGCCAAGGGGCAGACCGGCGAAGGTGCCGCCCGCGGCCCAAGCCGCTCGAAAGCGCTCGTAGGCGTCGCAGTCGCGCAGCAGCAGGTCGCTGGACAGGGCGGCGCAGAGGTAGCTGGCCGCCGAGTCATCGAAGCCCAGATCCAGCCCCAGTTCGCTCAGCTGCCTGGTGGTCACGCTGAAGACCATGGCGCTGTGGCTGAAGCTGGGCAGCTGCGCTCCCTGCAAGGCCCAGGTGGCGCCGGGCGCCAGCAGTCCGCTGCATTGCACCTGCAAGGGTCCGGCGCAAGGGAGTCCGGGCAGATGCCCTTCCCAAAGCAGGAGGACGGCCTGGGCCGCCTCGTCACCCAGGTTCTGCAAGCCCACCAGACTGTGGCAGACCAGGGGGTCGTCACCGAGTCCATTCAAGATCGGCAGGGCCAGGAAGCCCCGCGGCTCCTGTTCCTGCGCGGCCGCCGGTCGGGCTCCGCGAATGACCGGCAATGGATGGCGATGGACCCAGCCGCCGACAAGTCCGGTCAAGGCCAGTCCGAAAAAGAGGCCCAGCCACAGGCCGCCACATCTCAGCTGTCCGACGCACTCCGGCCTGTCCTTGAAGGCATTCATGACGCATGACCTCTTTCTTGTCTTCTGTTCTCGGTGACTCAGCGATCCACTCAGCTAACGGCATCCCAGGTACCAGGCAAGGCCCCGCCACCGGCTTCATCGAGGCAGCCAGGAGGCAATGTCGGGCGGCCAGGCATCCGTCGTGGGGATGATAACATGGGTGTGGCCGCGGATTGGACAGGTTCCCTGGGGGGTGGGGGCGTGGCCGGATCGGGGCTTGGGGCAGGGTTGCGGGCCGGCGCGGGCCACCACGCGCCTTGAAGCGCAGGGCGTGGGTCTTTGGAGACCCGTCTGTTCAGCCGCCATAATTGCCCGTCGCAATCCTTCCACCGATACCCATCCATCCCAGGAGGCAGAGGCTCATGACGGTTCGTTCGGCTCAGGCGGTCTGGAACGGCACCTTGCGCGAGGGCGACGGCACCGTGCGCGCCGAGAGCGGTTTCGTCGATGTGCCCTACAGCTTCGGTTCGCGCTTCGAGGAGGCCAAGGGCAGCAACCCCGAGGAGCTCATCGCTGCGGCGCATGCCGGCTGCTTCTCCATGTTCGTGTCCGCCCTGCTGACCAAGGAAGGCCATCCGCCCACGCGGATCCGGACCACGGCCAAGGTCCATCTTGAGGCCGGGCCGGTCATCAGCAAGATCGAGTTGGAAACGGAAGGCGTGGTCCCCGGAATCGACGAGGCCACCTTCGACACCTTCGCCCAGCGGGCCAAGGAGGGTTGCCCTGTGTCCAAGGCCTTGGCGGCGGTGGAAACGATCTCCCTTCGCAGCCGACTGGTGGTGGACTGACCTCCCGGCCGACCGGCCGGTTTGAGTCCCGTTCGCGGCATCCTCTATACTGGCGTTTGACCAACGGACGTTCGAAGCCGATCTCCGCCGCAGGTAGACCCGGGACGTAGGCCTTGCGCAGACCGCTCATCGCCGGTAACTGGAAGATGCACAAGACCGTGGCCCAGGCCCGTGCCCTGGCCGCGGATGTTGTTGTCGCCGTCGCCGGGCTGAAAGGCGTCGAGGTCCTGCTGGCTCCCGCGGCCACGGCCCTGGCTGCCGTGGCCGTCATCGCGCGGCCGCAGGGTCTGAGCGTCGCGGCGCAGACCATGCATTGGGCGGACCAGGGGGCCTACACCGGCGAGGTCTCCCCGCTGATGGTGGCGGAGCTGGCCGACTATGTGATCCTGGGCCATTCCGAGCGCCGCAGCCTCTTCGGCGAGACGGACGAGGCCTTGGGCCGCAAGGTGCACGCCGCCTTCGCCCACGGCCTCAGGCCCATCCTCTGCGTCGGTGAGCGCCTGGACGAGCGCGAGGCGGGCCAGGCAGATGCCGTGGTGCTGGGGCAGCTGGCCGCCTTGGACGGCATCGCCGCCCAGGAGGCGGCCGGGTTGGTGCTGGCCTACGAGCCGGTCTGGGCCATCGGCTCCGGCCGGGCCTGCGACGCGGCGGAAGCGGCGCGGGTGATGGGCGTCTTGCGCACGGCTCTCGGGGCGCGCTTCGGGGCGGAGGCCGCCGCGAGCGCACGGTTGCTCTATGGCGGTTCGGTCAATCCAGAGAACATCGCGGCCTACCTGGCCGCCGCGGACATCGACGGTGCCCTGGTGGGCGGAGCTTCCTTGGAGGCCGAGCCCTTCGCCGCGCTGGTCCGGGCGGCGGCTGATCAGGGCGCACCAGCTCACGAGGCATTCTCTTGAAACCAAGCAGCAATCTGAAAATCCTTCCCCTGGGCGGCTACGGCGAAGTGGGGCGCAACATGACCGCCCTGGAGTACGACGGGGCGATCATCGTGATCGACTGCGGCCTCATGTTCCCGGAGAGCGACATGCCGGGGGTCGACCTCGTCCTGCCCAACTTCCAGTATCTGGTCGACAACGTGGACCGTCTGGTGGCCTACTTCATCACCCATGGGCATGAGGACCATCACGGCGCCTTGCCCTACGTGCTGCCCAACGCGCCGGCGCCCATCTACGCCACCCGCCTGACGCGCGGCCTCATCGAGGTCAAGCTGAAGGAGCACAAACGGCTCGCCGGGGCTAAAATCACGACCATCGAGCCCGGGGAGCGGATCCAGGCCGGCCCCTTCACGGTCGAACCTTTCCGCGTGGCCCACTCCATTCCTGATGCTGTCGGTTTTGCCGTCGAGACGCCTCTGGGCGTGGTCATCCATACCGGCGAGTACAAGTTCGACTTGACGCCGGTCTCCGGCGAGCCCACCGATATCCACCGCCTGGCGGATTACGGCAGCCGCGGCGTATTGGCCCTGCTCTCCGACAGCACCAACGCCGAGCGCGCCGGCCACACCCCCTCAGAATCGCTGGTGCGCGACGCCCTGGAACGGGTCTTCGAGCGGGCTGAGGGGCGGGTTATCATCGCCACCTTCGCCTCCAACATCTCGCGCGTGCAGGAGGTGATCAACGTCGCCGAGCTCTATGGCCGCAAGGTGGGCCTGGTGGGGCGCTCCATGGAGAACAACGGGGACATGGCCCTCGAGCTGGGCTTTTTGACCCCGGAGCCGGGCACGCTGTTGGGGATCAAGGAATTGGACAAGCTGCCGGCGGACGAGGTGGCCATCTGCTGCACCGGTAGCCAGGGCGAGCCCACCAGCGCCCTCACCCGCATGGCCGAGGGCACCCACCCGCGCGTGACCTTGCGCAAGGGCGACACGGTGGTGCTGTCCGCCACGCCCATTCCGGGCAACGAGGAGCTGGTGCACCGCACCCTGGACAACCTGTTCCGGCTGGGGGTGGACGTGCTCTACCAGGCGCTCATGCCCGTGCATGTCTCCGGCCACGCCAGCCGCGAAGAGCTGAAGCTCATGCTGCGTCTCACGCGGCCGCGCTATTTCATCCCCGCCGGCGGCGAGTACCGCATGCTGGTGCTGCACGGCAGGCTGGCCCAGGATCTGGGGATGGCTCCGGAGGACATCTTCATCGTCGAGAGCGGCCAGGTGGTCACCATCGACGAGGCCGGCGCGCGGAAGGAGGGCGAGATCCCCGGTGGCTACATCTTCGTCGACGGCTCGGGGGTGGGAGACGTGGGCGAGACGGTGCTGCGGGAGAGGCGCCGTCTTTCCGAGAGCGGCTTCATCCTCGTCTCGGCAACCCTGGACCGCTCCGATGCCAGGTTCAAGCCGCAGGTGGCCATCTCTACCCGCGGCTGTGTCTTCCAGCCGGGAGCCGAAGACCTCATGGAAGCCTTGCGTCTGGCGGCTATCGAGGTGCTGCGCACGTCCAGCGCCGGGCGCAGCGGGCTGGAGGACCAGATCGTCCGTCGCCTGGGAGAGCTGGTGACCGAACGGCTCAAGCGCCGGCCGGTGATCGTCGCCCAAGTCTTCCTGCGCGACGGATCCTGATGGGAATGGGCCGGCGACCCTGATGCCCAGGAGCAGTCCATGACCCAAGGCGACCCCGGCCGCATCCTCATCGTCGGTGGTGATGCGCGGGCGCATGCGCTCGCCTGGATCCTGGGCCGCTCGCCGACGGTCACCCGCATCGACGTGGCTCCCGGCAACGGCGGGACGGCCGCTGAGCCGAAGGCACGCAACGTGCCGATCGGGGTCATGGACATCGACGCCCTGGTGGCCCATGCCTTGGCCGAGGACATCGGCCTGACGGTGATCAGCCCGGAGGATCCGCTGGCGGTGGGCATTGTCGATCGCTTCCGGGACGCGGGCCTCGCGGTCTTCGGCCCCACGGCGGCGGCGGCGCGGCTGGAGAGCTCCAAGGCCTGGGCGCGGGCGTTCATGGTCCGCCACCGCATCCCCAGTCCGGACTTCGCGGTGGCCCGGGACCTGACCACGGCGGAGGCGGCCATCCGCCGCATGGGCGGCCGCTGCGTGGTGAAGGCCGACGGCCTGGCCGCCGGCAAGGGGGTCGTGGTGGCCGACAGTGCGGAGGAGGCCATGACCGCCGCACGGGCCATGCTGGTGGACGGCGGCTTCGGCGCGGCCGGCGAGCAGGTGCTGATCGAGGAGCGCCTGGAAGGCCCCGAGCTCTCGGTGATGGCCATCACCGATGGCGTCCACTACCGCCTCCTGCCTCTGGCCCAGGACCACAAGCGGCTCATGGACGGCGACACGGGTCCAAACACCGGGGGCATGGGCAGCTACGCCCCGGTGACCGTCACGCCGAAGGTGATGGAACGGATCCTCAAAGGCGTGGTCGAGCCGACCCTCCGCGGCATGCGCGACGAAGGCCATCCGTTCAGCGGCTGCCTCTTCTGCGGTCTGATGCTGACCGCGAGCGGTCCCAAGGTCATCGAGTTCAACAGCCGCCTGGGCGATCCCGAGACCCAGGTGCAGCTGCCGCTGCTGACGACCGACCTGGCCGAACTGTTGCGGGCCGCGGCAGAAGGGCGGCTGGGCGAGGTGCAGCTGGCGGTGGATGAGGATCAGGCCGCCGTCTGCGTCGTTCTGGCCTCCGACGGCTACCCGGAGTCCAGCCGCAAGGGGGATCCCATCCGCGGTCTGGACGCCGTCGCGCGCCGCGTGGGCGTCAAGGTCCTGCAGGCCGGTAGTCGCCTGGTGGAGGGTGACGTGGAGACCAACGGCGGACGGGTGTTGAGCGTGGTGGCGATGGCGGGGTCTCTGCAACAAGCGCGCGCCAAGGCCTACGACGCCATCGATCGACGGCTGAAGGACCTCGATTGCGACGGCCCCACGGGCGTCGGCTTCGCCGGGATGCAATGGCGGACGGATATCGCCGACCAGGGGCCTCAGCCACCCTCCGCCTGACGCCCACCCCGCCCCATGGTACACTCTGCCCCCGCGTCCGGCGGATCCCCCACGGCAGCCATCCATGCCCCAACGCTCGCTCCCCACCATCGCCACCCTGGGCAGCCATTCGGCGCTGCAGATCCTGCGCGGCGCCCGTGACGAGGACCTGCCCAACCTGGTGATCGCCCCCCGGGGCAAGGATGGCCTCTATCGGCGCTACGACTTCGTCGATGAGGTGCTGACCATCGACGACTATGCGGCCTTTCCCGGTCTGGAGGCAGATCTGGCCGCGCGTGGCGCGGTCATGGTGCCGCATGGCTCCTTCGTGGCCTATCTGGGCGAGGAGGTCAACGCCTCCATGCGCGTGGGCTATTACGGCAGCCGGTCGGTGCTGCGCTGGGAGGGCAGCCGGGACCTGCAGCGCCAGTGGCTCGACGCCGCGCGCATCCCGCAGCCGGCCGAGTACACCGACCCCGATGCCATCGACGGCTGGCCGGTGCTGGTGAAGACCTTCGGCGCGGCGGGCGGAAGCGGCTACTTCCTGGCCCGCTCGCGGGCCCATCTGGACGCGCAGCTGGCCGCGCGCGGCCTGGATCAGGGTCCGCGGCGCTACACCGTGCAGCGCTACATCCTGGGCGTCACCCTCTACGTTCATTACTTCCAGTCGGTGATGCGCGACCGGCTGGAGATCCTGAGCATGGACCGCCGTTACGAGACCAACGTCGACGGGTTGGGGCGCGTGCCGCAGCAGGTGCAGGCGGAGATCGAGCCCAGCCCCAGCTACGTGGTGGTGGGCAATTCGCCGCTGGTCCTCCGGGAGTCCATGCTGGAAGAGGCCTACCAGATGGGCGAGCGGGTGGTCGCCGCCGCACGGGAGCTGGTGAGCCCCCGCGGCTTCTGGGGACCCTTCTGCCTGGAAACCATCATCACCCCCGACCTGGCCTTCCATGTCATCGAGATCAGCTGCCGCATCGTCGCCGGCACCAACCTCTTCGTCAACGGCTCGCCCTATGCCGCCCTGTACTTCGACGAGCCCATGTCCACCGGCCGCCGCATCGCCCGCGAGATCCGCGAGGCCTGGCTGGCCGGGCGCATGGACGAGATCATCGACTGAGCCACGGAAAGGACCCCCGACCATGCCCTGGCTGAAGCATGCCATCGCCCGACTGGAAGCCCAGCGCCTGACGGTGGCCGTCCTGGGCAGCCATTCCGCCCTGGAGGTCTGCCGCGGCGCCCGGCTGGGTGGCTTCCGCACCCTGGTCATCGCCCAGAAAGGCCGGGAGCGCACCTACGCCGAGCATTACCGCGCTCGGGATGGCCGCGGCTGCGTGGACGACGTGATGGTGTTGGACCACTTCGCGGACATCTTGCAGCCGGCGGTGCAGGCCGAGCTGGCCGAGCGCCACGCCGTTTTCGTGCCTCACCGCTCCTTCGAGGTCTACCTGAAGAGCGATTACGACGCCATCGAGCATGCCTTCCGCGTGCCGATGTTCGGCAACCGCTACCTCCTGCGCATCGAGGAGCGCACCGAGCACCCCAACCAGTACGACCTGTTGGATGCCGCCGCCATCCGCCGCCCGTTGATCTTCGCCACCCCAGAGGAGATCGACCGCCCCGTGCTGGTCAAGGCTCTGGAGAACGCGCGCGGCTTCGAGCGCGCCTTCTTCATCGCCCGCGACGCCGACGATTACCGGCGCGAGGCCGCCCTGAAGATCAACGAGGGCGTCTTCACCAAGGAGAGCCTGGCGGAGTCCACCATCGAGGAATACGTCCTGGGGGCGCCGGTCAACTTCAATTTCTTCCATTCCCCCTTGGACGGCCGCCTGGAGCTTCTGGGCACCGACGCTCGGCGCCAGACCAACATCGGCGGCCTGGCGATGCTCCCCGCCGAACTCCAGGCCGAGGTGCTGGGCGCCATTCCGTTGAAGTACGAGGAAGCCGGTCATTTCGCGGTGACCGTGCTGGAGAGCATGCTGGAGGACATCTTCGCCGCCGGCGAGCGTTTCGTGGCCGCCGCGGCCCAGCTGTACCCGCCGGGGGTCATCGGGCCCTTCGCCCTGCAGAGCATCGTGGTGCCTGGCCCGCCCAAGAAGGAATTCGTGGTGGTCGATGTCAGCCCCCGCGTGCCCGGCTCGCCCGGCATCGCCGCCACGCCCTACAGCGCCTACCTCCACGGCCGGCCGGTCTCCGTGGGCGAGCGCATCGCCATGGAGTTGCGTGCGGCATTGGAACAGGGAGCCCTGGAGCGGATCCTCACCTGAGGAAGCCGCCATCCCCGCCCGGCGCCCGGACGATGCCCCGACCCGCTGCCGCCGACCCCTTGCCAACCGGCATGTCGCCGGCTGATGAGCCTGTGCCCCCCGGCGCCGCCGACCCGCAACCGCCGCGCCTGGCCGCCGCCGCCCTGACCGGCGGCGGCCGCGTCGCCATCGGCGCCCTCAGCGCCCTGTGGGTCACCCCCTTTGCCCTGGCCCAGCTGGGGGCGGCGCGATTTGGACTCTGGGCCCTGGCCGGCGGCTTGCTCGGGCTGTTGCGCCTGGCGGACCTGGGCCTGGGGCGGGCGCTGAGCCGCCGCGTTGCGCAGGTCGCGGGGACAGCGGGGGCCGACGGGGCCGGCAAGGCCGCATCGGCCATGGCGACGGCCCGGGGCCTCGCGCTCCTGACCGGCGCGGGCGGTATCGCCCTGGTGGCCCTGTGCCTGCCGGTCTTGACCGACCCGCGCCTGGGCATCCCGACCGACCTGGCTCGCGAGGCCGGCGGGATGCTGCTGGGCACCGCCGTGGTCGCCGCCCTGGAGGGGTTCTTCGCCCCCGGCCCGGCGGCCCTGGAGGGGTTGGGGCGACTGGAGCGGGTGAACCTGATCGACACGGTCGTCCAGCGCCTGCTCTCCCCCTGGCTGGTGCTGCCGGTGCTCTGGGCCGGCGGGGGCCTCATGGGGCTGGTCCTCAAGAACGCGGTCATGGCGCTGCTGGCCGGGTTCTGGACCCAGCGGGAGCTGAAGCGTGCCGATCCGCGGCTGGCGGCGGCCCGGCCGGTCCTGTCGTCCGCCGGCGCCGGCGAGCTGCTGCGCTTCGGGCGCCATGCCCAGGCCGTCAACCTGGCCAGCGCCCTCGTCGATCCGGTGGCCAAGGCCCTCCTGGGTGCCGCGAGCGGACTGGGCGCCGTGGCGGCCTACGAGCTGGCGGCGCGCGTCGCCGGCCAGCTGGGCGCCGCCTGCATGGCCGCCGCCGCCGGGCTCTTCCCGGCCGCGGCCCGCCTGGAGGGTATCGCCGCCCAACCGGACCGCCGCCAGGCCCTCCTTGACCTGCACGCCCGCGCCCGGCGTTGGATGGACCGGCTGGTATTGTCCGGCTGGTCCTTGGTGGCGGTTCTGGCTCCGGACTTCTGCCGCCTCTGGCTGGGCGGCGAGCTGGCGCCGGCGGTAGCCCGCGCGCTCCAGATCCTCAGCCCCGGCTGGATGCTGGCCCTCATCGCCCTGCCCGCCTTCTTGATCACCCAGGCGGCCGGAACCGCCGCGCGCAGCACGGCGGCGGGCCTCTGCACGGCCGCGGTCTCCCTGGGCGGCGCCTACCTGGCCCGCCCCTGGGGTCTTGCGGGCGTCGCCGCTGCCGTTGCGGCGGGCCTGGCCGCCGGCGGGCTGTGGATGCTGCTGTCCTTTGCCTGGGAGCAGGACCTGGGCGTCTTGGAGCTGCTTCCGGATGGAAGGGCGGTCCTGGCGGCGGCAACCGGGGCGCTCGCGGCCGGCGTCCTGGTGGCTTGGGGCCTGGCCGGCTGGCCGATCCTGCTGCTGGCCGGGGCAGTCGGGACGGCGGCGGCCCTGGCGACCCTGCGCCTCTCGGGCGAGATGGCCGACGAGGACTGGGCGCTGATCGGCGCCCTGGGGCGGCGGCTGCTGGGCCGGCGCGAGGCGTGGTCGTGAGCGTGGCGAAGCCGGCGGGCGGCGACGAGGGCCGCGCGGCGAATCGCCTGGCCGCCCAGGAGCGCGGCATCTGGGCCGTCATCCCGGTCTGGAACGCCCGCCAGCGCTTGCCGGAGGTCCTGGACGCGCTGCGCGGTCAGGTAGCGGGAGCGGTGATGGTGGACAACGGCTCGACGGACGGGACGGGGGATTGGTTGGAGGGGCGGGGCCGACGGGAAATCCCGGAGATGGCGGAGGATCCTGAGCCCGTGAGGGTGCCCGCCGCCTCCCAGCGGTCTCCCTCCCCCAGCCCCGGTCCTCCCCCCCCGACCGTTTTGAGGGATGGGCAGCAAAGGCGGGCGGGGATCCATCCGTCCTTGTTGCTTCGGGTACTCCGCAATCCCGACAACCGCGGCTGGCCGACGGCGGTCAACCAGGGGGTGCAGGCGGCCTGGGACATGGGGGCGGCGGCCGTGCTGATCCTCAACGACGATGCCCTGGTGCAATCGGGGGCGGTCGCGGCACTCGCCGCCGCGTTGGCCGAAGGTCCACGCACGGCGGCGGCCACGGCTCGCCTGGGCTATCGCGAGCGTCCCGGCATCCTCAACGGGGCGGGTGGCACGGTCGACCGTCGGCGGGCCTTCGCCGCCTTGCGCGGCGAGGGGGAGGCCGACCAGGGCCAGTACGACCTGGCGCCGGATCCGGACTACCCCAGCGGGGCGGCCAGCCTGATCGGCCGCGCCGCCTGGGAGGAGGTGGGTCCCTTCGACGAAGCCTGCTACCTGTATTACGAGGACGTGGACTGGGGCCTGCGTGCCCAGGCGGCCGGCTGGCGCATCCGCTACGCGCCTGAGGCCTTCGTGTTGCATCTCGGGTCGGCTGGCACAGCCGGGGATCCGGCCCGGCGGCGTTACTACAATGTCCGCAACCGCCTGCGCTTCGCGCGGCGCTGGGGCAGTGGTGCGGCCCGGGTCCGCTGCTGGCTGGAAACCCTGGCCCTGGCCGCGCGCCAGCCCTTGCGCCTGCTGGTCCGCCGCCGGCGACGGGACGCCTCGGCGGTGCTGTGGGGGATCATCGATCACCTCAGGGGGCGCTATGGTCGGAGCGGGAGCTTCGGCTGATTCGGGTGGCGTGATCGCTGCTGTTGCCGGGGGCGCTGTCCGGCGCCCGCTCATCCCTCAACTCCCCATAGCCCACCAGCCGGATGCCCCGCTCCAGGACGCGCTGACGGACGCGCTCGTCCGTCAAGGCCTCCAACTCCGCCCGCCAGCGGTAGCCCCAGCCGACGTGGTGCGCCAAGGGCGCCTCCCCCAGCCCTGGATGGCACATCAGCTCGCTCAGACCCGGACCCACCGCGTCCAGAACGCGCAGCAGGGCGGCGCGATCCAGGTCGCCGCCTTCCATGAAGCCGTGGAAGGCGTCCGCGTGACGACGGTCATGGTGCAGCCAATGTCGCCGCGCCCAGGCCGAGCAGCCGCTGAGGGCCGCGCGCTGCAGGCGCCGGAGCCGACCGCGATCCGGCCCCGCTCGATCCGGCCCCGTTCCACCCGGCCGTCGCCGCTCTCGGGGCAGGCGGACGAAGGAGATGCCGTGGTCGCGGGCCAGCTCTGCCGTCAGGCGGCTGAGCCCCGGCAGGACATGCAGGTGTTGGTGGCTGTCCAGGTGGCTGATGGGCAGGCCGGTGGCCAGCAGCCGTTCGAGCTGGGAAGCCAGTTCCGCGCGCAGCTCCGCCATGGCGATCCTGCCGGTCAGGAAGCGGGCGGCGAAGCCGTTGGCGTGGCGGTGGAAGTGCCCGTCCGGCCCCACCAGGCTGGGGACCAGCCGCGGGTCCAACACCGGCCGCTCGCCCACCAGGGTCAGGTGCGCGCCGAGGTCGAGCGTGGGGGTGTCGCGCGCCGCCGCCACCGCGGCGGCGAAGGTCGCTCCCCCGGCCACGAGGGAGGCGGAGGTGACGATGCCCTCGCGGTGGGCACAGAGGATGCCCGCGTCGATATCGGCCGACAGGCCGAAGTCGTCGGCATGGACGACGAGGAGGCGCGCCGAGGGGTTCGACTTGGGATCCTGTCTGGGATTCATCGCAGAACTACGGGTCACGGGGTGATGGAACGCGCATCGGTCTACGGGATCCAGCCGATCAGGCGCGGTCCCAGGGCACGCACCAGGGGGAAGGGCAGCCGGCGCCAGATGGCCACCAGCGCCCGGAAGCGCGGCGCGGAGGGATCCAGATGTGGGACGGTCTTGTCCTTGACCAGGTGGTACTGGTAGTACAGAGACACCGGCTCGCCCCCATGTTGGACCTTGAAGCGAAACGTGCCCTGGTCCTCGCGGCTGCGCCCGAAATCGAAGGCCGCGAAGCCCCGCTCGGCAGAACTACGGATGGCTTCCCAGTACAGCAGGTTGTTGGGGCGCAGTTCGAAATGCCGCTCCAGGGAGGCCACCCAGGGCATGTGCACGGTGTCCTTGTGGGGCAGCAACAGCATGCCGCCCACCCATTCCGATCTCCGGCGCAGCATGAGCAGCCGGGCCTCGGGGAACTGCCGCGCCACCTGGCCGAAGAAGACGCCGCCATGCGCCGGCGTGCCCAAACGGTGCATGTTGCGGTGGTTGACGGCGACGAAGGCGTCCAGGTGCTCCAGGCCCTCCAGCAGCTCCAGCCCCGCCCGCTGCGCCTTCTTCACGTTGCGCCGCGCCGAGGCGTGCAGCCCCGCCCACAGGCGCTCCGGACCCACGCTCAGGTCCAGCCGCAGGGTGTGGTAGCTCGTCTTGCTGTGGGCGAAGCCCGGCTCCGGCCGGTCGCCGCGGACCTCGGCATGGTCCACCCCCAGGGAAACGGCCAGCTCGTAGGATGCCTCCGCCAGGGCCTTGGCCGCTTCCGCGTCCCGCGCGGCCACGCCGCCGAAGGTCAGGAAGGGGCTGCTCACCAGGCTGCGGCCCAGGGGACCGCCCTCCACCAGGAAGAGGGGCAGGATGCCGGCCACCACATCGCCGTCGAAGGCCATCAGGTGCAGCGGCCGATGGCCGTAGCTGTTTTCGACCACCGTCGCCCAGCGCAGGTCGTGGGCCACCGTGGCCGCGGGATGCAGGGCGGCGAAGCGCTCCCAGACCGGCCGGTGCTGCGACGCCAGTGGCAGGACCTGCAGCGGAGCGCTCATCGGCCGGCACCACGGACATCGACCGGCGGATGGCCGTCCGGGATCGTCTCCCCGACCGCATCGGCGACGATGAAGCGCGGCCGTCCGCGCACCTCCAACAGGATGCGCCCCAGGTATTCGCCCAGGATGCCCATCAGGATGAACATCACCCCGAAGAGCAGGGTCATCACCCCGAAGGTGGAGGTCCAGCCCGGCAGGGTCCGGCCGGTAAAGTAATGCACGTAGAGTGCCTCACCCAGCTGGTAGAAGGCGAAGAGGCTGGTGACCAGCCCCAGGAGGATGCCCAGCCGGAGGGGGATGACCGAGAAGGAGGTGATGCCCGCGCCCGCCAGCCGCAGCATGCGGCGCAGACCGTACTTGCTGTGGTTGGCCAGGCGCTCGCGGCATTGGAAGGGCACCCGGGCGCTGGGGAAACCCACCCATTGCACCAGGCCGCGCAGGAAGAGCCCGTCCTCCTGGAAGCGCAGCAGCTCCTGCACCACCTGACGGTCCAGCAGGCGGAAGTCGGCCATGCCGGCGGAGAGGTCCACGCCGCTGAGGAAGGAGAAGACCCGGTAGAACAGGGCCGAGCTCAGCTTCTTGGGCCAGCTGATGCCCTGCTGGTCGATGCGCAGGGTATGGACGATCTTGCTGCCCTTCCGCCATTCCGCCAAAAGCAGCGCGATCACCGCCGGTGGATGCTGCAGGTCGGCGTCCATGGTCACGACCGCCTGGCCGCGGGCGGCGCCCAGGCCGGCGAAGAGGGCGTACTGGTGGCCGAAGTTGCGCGAGAGGCGCAGCCCGCGCACGCGGGCGTCGCGAGCGTTCAAGGCCTGCACCTCGGCCCAGGTGCCGTCCGGGCTGCCGTCATCGACGATGATCAGCTCCCAAGCGGGGAGATCGGCCACCGACTCGCGGATCTCCTCGTACAGCGGAAACAGGTTGCCCGCCTCGCCGAAGGCCGGGATGACGATGCTGAGCAGAGGCCCATCGGGCGGGTTGACCGCGGCCGGCGCCCGCGCCGGCAGTTGGACCGCCTCCCCGCCCCCCAGAGCCCCGCTCACGCCCCGCCTCCGCGCGGCGTGAAGCGGTACAGCTCCAACAGGCCGTGGCTGGGGCTGACGCGTCGGTGCATGAGCCTGAAGTCGGGGGCATCGCCCGCGGCGAAGCGCGGCAGGAAGGGGTAGCGCTCCAGCAGGTCGTGCTCCAGCAACAGGAGGTCCACCCGGTTGAGGCGGCAGTAGGTCACCAGGGCCTCGTAGTCAGCGAACGGAAGGTAGACCTCCTGGGCCCCCGCGGCCAGGGAAAGGTAGCCTTGGCGGGCGCTGATGCGCAGCGGGTCCACCGGCCTGGGCGCGTCGCGATGGATCACCGCCAGCAGCGCTTCCTGGTCTGCCAGGGCGTAGTCGCGGTTCGTGGACGGCGGCAGGGTCGCGGCGGCGAGATCCGCCCAGAAGCCCAGAAGGACGCCGGCCAGGGCCCCGGCCACCAGCACCGGGCGGATGCGCCGCCGCCACTGTCCGGCGGTGTCGGCCTCGATCGCCGTCGCCGGCGACCGACCCGGCGCGGGCGGCGGCATCCCCGCCAACCAGACCAGGCCGATGCCCTGCAGCAGCCCCAGAAGGGGCAGGGCCACCGCCAGATGGCGGGGGTCAAGGTCATGCAGCAGGGGGGCCGCCAGGCCGGCGCCCAGGAAGAGGCCCATCCAGACCAGCTCGGCCCGGCGACGGGCACGCCAGAGGGCGATGATCCCCAATGCGGCCAGCAGCAGCCCCAAGGGCGCGATGAGCCGGGGCAGGCTTTCGGTCAGGAAACGCCGCCCATGGTCGGCGGCCTTGGCGACGAGGTCGGACCCGGTCACCTGGCCGGCCAGCTGCCGCGCCAGCACAGGATGGCTCTGGATGTAAACCAGGTTGATCTCCGAGGGGCTGTGGTCCAGGCCATAGATCTTCTGCTCATAGGGCTTTTCGTCGGGTTGGTTGAGGATGACCTGCCAGACCTGGCGGCCGTTGATGGCCGGCTGCCCCATGGCCCGGCTCACCCGCCAGATCTGCGGCAGGGCCAGCAGCCCGAAACAGACGAAGTAGGCGATGGACCAGCGCAGGAAGGCCGGCGCCCCGGGCCAGGCCGCCGCCGTGCCGCTCCGGCCCCGGCCTCGGCCCCAGGCGACGGCCAGTTGGATGACCGGAATGGCCACCAGGAAGACCAGGCCTTCCGTTCGCGCCAGGAAGGCGAGGGCGAAGAGGGCTCCCAGCGCGGCACCGTGCCGCCAATCCGATCCGGCGCCCCGGCACAGCAGCAGCAGCAGCAGCAGCAAGCCGCCGTAGACCACGGCGACGTACAGACCCTCGGTGAGTACCGACCGCGAAAGGTCCACCAGGGTGGGGTTGAGGGCCAGCAGGGCCACGGTGGCCGCGGCGACCCCGACCGACCAGTCTCGCGCCGCGGCGCTGTCCTCCGGTTCCGTCAATCCCGCCGCGGCGGGGGCTGCCAGCTGCCGGGCGACGCCCACCAGCGCCAGGGCCAGCACGCCGGCGGCCAGCCAGGAGACCAGGCGGGCGCTGAAGGCCAAGGACAGGCCCGGCAGGCTGACGACGGCGGACAGGAGCGGGTAGAGCGGCGTGGCGTCCGGACGCAGGTCGATGATCCGGGTCAGGTCCCAGGTGGCGAAGCCCTGGGCGTCGCGGATCAGGCTGCCGCTGTCGCGGTCCTCCAGCAGGCCCACGCGCGTCAGGGCGATCACACGCAGACCCAGGTACAGGATCAGGCTGACGAACAGCCAGCGCCGGCCGGCCTTGCCTGCGGTCCTCAACATGGCGCGGGCGGGGGATCACCGGAAGGCTCCCACCAAGAGGGTGGGCGGCCGGCTGAATGCGGAGAGGGAACCACCGCGCAGACTATAGGACCGGGCCTGAGGGTGGTCAAAGATGCGGCCGGTGATAACATAGCCGCTGCAACCGCCGCCGCAAGCACCAGCCACGGGGCAGATTCCAGAGCGATGAACCGAGCCGCTTACCGAACCCTGGCCCGCGTGGAGGACCAGCATTGGTGGTACCTGGGCATGCGCGCGACAGCCTTGAGCCTGCTCCTCGGGTTCGGCGATCCGGGCGAGTTGCTGGATGCCGGCTGCGGCACGGGCGGCTGGCTGCAGGCGCTGGCCCGGGCTCGGGGCGCCCACCGGCCGGCGGTTGCCCTGGACCTGTACCGCTACGCGCTGGAATGGGCGGGGCGGCGGGGCATCGGGCAGCGCTGCCAGGCCACGGTCACCGCCCTGCCCTTGGCTTCGGAATGCTTCGACAGCGTCAGCTCCCTGGACGTTGTCTACCACCAGGCCGTCGGATCCGACCTTGCCGCCCTGCGCGAGTTCTACCGCGTGTTGCGGCCGGGCGGGCGCTTGCTGATCCAGGTGCCGGCCTACGATTGGCTGCGCAGCCGCCATGACGACGAGGTGGGCACCCGGGAGCGCTACAGCGCCGCGGTGCTGAAGGACCGCTTGCAGCTGGCCGGTTTTGCGGTCGAGCGGCTCACCTATGCCAACGGTCTGCTGCTGGGCGCGGCCGTCCTCTGGCGCCTCACCGAGCGCTTCACGCCCGCCGGTCCGGCGCGCGACCTGAGCATCCCTCCGGCGCCGATCAACCGCCTGGCGGTGGCGGTCCTCGATCTCGAGCGCCGTTGGATCGCCGCCGGCCACCGTCTGCCCTTCGGGCTGTCGGTCATCGCGACGGCCCGTCGACCCTTTCCGCCCATCCATGCTTAGGACAGGAGACCCGATACCATGCCAACCGACCACCGCTGGGGAAGCTTTGCCCTGCTCTTGACGGCCATCGCCATCGGCCAGGTGGCCGAATTCCTGATGAAGCACGGCACCAACCAGTTGGGCGGGGAGATGCAGTTCACCCTGCCGGGACTCTGGAAGGCCTTCACCATCCCGGCGCTCACCGGCGGCTACGGGATGGCCTTTGTCGCCGCCCTGTTCTGGACCCGCGTCCTGTCGCGGGAACCCCTTTCCTGGGCCTATCCCTTGTTGGCCCTGGGCTACCTGCCGCTGCTCCTGGGCGCCCACCACCTGTTGGGAGAGACGATCTCACCGCTGAGGATCCTGGGTGTGGTGGTGATCATCGCTGGCGTGGCGATGGTGTTCCGTTCGTGAACTCCGGGCCGGGTGCGCCGCTGACCGTGGCCCATGTCTTCCTCGACTTCGGCCGGGGCGGCGCCCAGGGCCTGGCGTTGGACACCTGGCGTCATCTGGACCCCTCCCGCTACCGCCCGGTCCTCGTGTGCGCCCGCGCTGCGGGCGCCTCCGTGGCCGTGGCGAAGACCTTGGGCGTCCCCGTCCAGGTGCTGGGGCGCCTCAGGCGTCCCTATGACGGCGGGGCGGTGCTTGCCCTGGCCGCCGCCTTGCGCGGCAACGGGGCGGCGATCGTCCACACGCCGCTCTACAGCCGCGTGGCACCCTACGCCCGCCTGGCCGCTCGCCTCGCCGGCCTGCCGCTGACCGTCGCCCACGAGCATTGCCGGCCCTTGACGCCGACCAGGGCCCGCCGGCTGGCGGACCGGCTGCTGGACCGCATGCCCGGTCAGCGCTACCTGGCCGTCTCCGCCGCCGACGCCGCCTGGCTGGCCGACCAGGGCGTCGCGCCGGAGCGGGTGGCGGTGTTGCCCAACGGCATCCGCGTCGAGGACTTCGGCCAACAGGACCGCGCCGCCGCCCGCGCCGCCCTGGGCCTGGCGCCCGCCGACCTGCTGCTGCTCATTCCTGCCCGGCTCCACCCCCAGAAGCGCCACGCGGACCTGCTTGCCGCCGTGGCCCTGTTGGCCGACGAACTCCCGCGCCTGCGCCTGCTCTGCGCCGGCTCGGGTCCTTTGGCCGCGCCGCTGGCCGCCCTCGCGGCGGCGGCCGGTCTGGCCGACCGGGTCCATTTCCTGGGGCAGCGAGACGACCTCCCCCGTCTCTACGCCGCCTGCGACGTGGTGGTCCTCTGCTCGGCGATCGAAGGCCTGCCGCTGGCGCTGTTGGAGGCTCAGGCGGCGGGGCGGGCCATCGTCGCTACCCGGGTGGGGGGCGTGGCCGAGGCCGTGGTCGAAGGCCGCACCGCGCTGCTCACGCCGCCGCGCGACCCGGCGGCGCTGGCCGGGGCCATCCGCATCCTGGCCGATGATCCCGATCGCCGGGCACGGATGGGGGCCGCCGGGCAGGCGCTGGCCCGGGAGCGATTCACCATCCAGGTTCACGCGCGGGCCCTGCAGGACCTGTACGACCGCTGGTTGGCGGAGGGCTCCGAACGCCGCAGGGCCGCCGCATGAAGCGACCGCCGCTGTCCGTGCTCAACGTCCGCAGCTCCACGCAGGCCTATGGGCCGGAGCAGGCCTTGCTGCTGCTGGTGGACGCCTTGCGCGACCATTCCGTGGTCACCCGCATCCTGGCGCTCTACCGCGCGCCGGAGGGCGGGGCTGAGCTGCATCCCTGGCTGGAGCGCGCCCGCGAACGCGGCCTGCAGGCGGAGCAGGTGGAAGACCCGGGCCCCTTCAACCTGGGTCTGGCCCGCCGGGTGGCCCGCCGGGTGCAGGGCAGCGGCGCCGACGTGCTGCATACCCACGACTACAAGAGCAACATCCTGGGCGGCCTGGCCGCGCGGCGCTCCGACCGCGCCCTGCCCTGGGTGGCCACGGTGCATCTGCATACCAGCACCTCCCGCCGCCTGCGGCTCTACCGGGCCATCGACCTCTTCCTCCTGCGCCTGGCGGATCGGGTGGTCACCGTCTCCCGGGATCAGAGCCGCATGCTCCTGGCGCGCGGCCTGGACGAGCGGCGGGTGGTCCTGGTGCCCAACGTCATCGATGTGGCGCGCATCGCCGCCGAGGCCGACGACCCCCTGGCCGTGCGCGCCCGCCTGGGCCTGCCGCCGGACGCGCCGGTCATCAGCCTGATCGGACGGCTGTCAGCGCAGAAGGGCATCGACGACTTCCTCATCGCCGCGCAGGTGGTGCACACCTTCCGGCCGCAGGCCCGCTTCCTGGTCGCCGGGAACGGGCCCTTGCGCCAGGTCTTGGAGGCCCAGGCCCAGGCTTTGGGCCTCCAGGATGCGCTGCGCTTCCTGGGCTACCGCGCCGACGTTCCCTCGCTGCTGGCCGCCAGCGACCTGGTGGCCCTGCCCTCGCGGCAGGAGGGTCTGCCGGTGGTGCTCCTGGAGGCCATGGCCCTGTCGCGCCCGGTGGTCGCTTCGCGGGTGGGCGGGGTGCCGGATGTGGTCAAGGACGGCGAGACGGGCCTCCTCATTCCGCCACGCTCCCCCGACAAGCTGGCCGAGCGGCTGCTGGCCCTGTTGGACAACCCGGAGCAGGCCGCCCGCCTGGGCGAGGCCGCCCGGCGCCATGTCGGCCTGCATTGCTCGCCGGGCCATGCCGCGCGGCGGCTGGCCTCCCTCTACCATACCATCCTGGCCGAGCGGGCCGGCTGAGCGGCACGATGGCTGAGTTCGCCGCGCCGCCCGGACCGCAGCGGGTGCTGCTGGTGGATCCCGGCCACCAGGTGCCCGACTACGACCGCTTCCTGGCCGAGGCCCTGGCGCGCGCCGGCTGGCGCGTGACCTTCGCCGCCGGTCCGCTGCTGGCCGACGCGGCCCAGGCGCCGGTGGGCGTCGAGGCGCTGACGGCCTTCGCTCCCTGGCTGGAGGGAACGGGGCCCTTCGCGCGCCTCTTGCGCTCGCGTCCGCCGCCGCGCCGCCTGGCCCGCCTCCTGGCCTATCCGCTGGAGCTGGCCGCCCTGCGGCGGCTTGACGTCCGACGAGGACCCGGCGCCGTGTTCCACCAGCAATGGAGCCTGGCCCCCCTGATCGACGCCGTGGCCTTCGCCGCCGCCCGAACGCGCGGCCGGGTCGCGGTCTACACCGCGCACAACATCCTGCCCCATGAGCGGCATGCCGCCCAGCCCCTGGCCTGGCGCCGCCTCTACCAAGGCGCCGGGGCGATCATCGTCCACAGCGAGGTCTCGCGGCGGCGCCTGGCCGGCCTGTTGGGCGCAGCCGCCCCTCCGGCGACCGTTGTGCCCATGCCGGCGGATCCGCCCTCGCCCCAGCCGGACCGCGCCGCGGCACGCCGCAGCCTGGGAATCGCCCCGGCCGTCCCCCTGGCGCTCTTCCTGGGCCATGTGCGTCCCTACAAGGGACTGGATCTGCTGCTGGCGGCCTGGCCGACGGTTCGCGCCCGCCTGCCCGGGGCGCGGCTGATGGTCCGCGGGGCGGTGGCGGGTGGCGCGGGAGCCCTGGAGGATTGGCGGCGGGAGGTGGACCGGGCCGGCGGCGCGACGGCGGTCGACTTCGTGAACGGCTACCTGCCGCGGGCGGAGCGCGAGCTCGCCCTGGCCGCCGCGGACCTGGTGGTGCTGCCCTACCGCGACATCGACATGAGCGCCGTGCTGGCGGCGGCGCGCGGCCGCGGGCGGGCCGTGGTGGCCACGGCGGTCGGCGGCCTGCCGGAGGCCCTGGCCGCAGGCGGCGGGCTGCTGGTACCGCCCCTGGACGTCGCCGCCCTGGCGGCGGGCGTCGCCGGATTGCTGGCGGATGCCGTCTGGCGGCGGCGGCTGGAGGCCGAAGCCCTGTCCGCCGCCGCCGCCTGGACCTGGGATGACGCCGCTGGGGCCACGGTGGCGGTCTACCGTCAAGCGCAGGCGCAATCCGCAAGCACCGCGGTCGGCCGCCGATGAGCGCCGTAGCGCCCGCGGTATCGGTGATCATCCCCGCCCGGGGGGCGGCGGCGCAGATCGGCCTCTGCCTGGACGCCCTGCTCGCCGGCGACCGGCCGCCGGGGGGCATGGAGATCCTGGTCGCCGGACTCCCCGGTGACGCGGTGACGAAGGCCTTGGCCCTGGCCGCCGCGCGTCGGCGGGCCGATTGCCCCATCCTGTGGGTGGACAACCCCGCCGGCAGCACGCCGGCGGGCCTGAATGCCGCCCTGTCCGCCGCGCGCGGCGACGTGATCGTGCGGATGGACGCCCATGCCCGGCCGGCGCCGGGTTACGTCACGGCCTGCCTCGCCGCCCTCGAAGCCACGGGGGCCAGCTGCGTGGGCGGCGGCCTCAGAGGTCGCGGCGAGACGGCCTGGGGCCGGGCGGTGGCCCTGGCCTGGACCCATCCGCTGGGCGCCGGCGACGCCGCCTTCCGCCGCGGCGGAGCCGGGCCGGTGGACACGGTCTACCTGGGCGCCTGGCCACGCGCGGTGCTCTCACGCCTGGGCGGCTTTGACGAGGCCCTGACGCGCAACCAGGACTACGAACTGGCCCTGCGCATCCGCGCGGCCGGCGGGACGGTATGGCTGGACCCGGCCATTCAGAGCAGCACCCTGACCCGCGGCACCGCCGCCGGACTGATCCGCCAGTACTGGGGCTACGGCCAGGGCCGGGCCGCCACCTGCCGCAAGCATCCCCGTTCGCTGCGCGCCCGGCAGCTGTTGCCGGCGCTGTGGACCGCCGCGCTGGCCCTGGGGCTGCTCCTGGCCATCGTCCGGCCCGACCTGCGTGCGTGGCTGCTGCTGCCGCCGGCGGCCTACCTGCTCATCCTGGCGGGGGCCGCGGTCGGCTGGGCGCGCCGTGCGCCGCTTCGTGACCTCTGGCTGCTTCCAGGCGTCCTGATCTGCATGCATCTGTCCTGGGGGCTGGGCTTCTGGCGCGGGCTGCTGCGCGGTCGGCCCGGCCCGGCATCGCCCGCGGCGGCCGGACCATGACCACCGCTCCCGCACGTGACGCCCATGGCGCGACCGGCCTGCCGCTGGACCGGCGCTCCCGGCAGGCCATCCTCGCCGGCGGGGACCTCCTGTTGCTGGCTCCGGTCCTGGCCCTGGCCCTGCGTCTGGGCGGCCTGCGCTCGGGCTGGGATTGGGCGAACCGGCCCTTCCTGGGAGAGTACCTGCGCTGGCTGATTCTGCTCCTGCCCCTCTGGCTGGCTCTGGCCTGGGCCAACGGCTTGTATGACTTGGGCCGCCCGCGCCGTCGCCTGCTGGCCCTGGCCCTGGCCGGACCGGTGGTGGTCAGCGGCCAGCTGCTGCTGCTCTGGGCCCTGGTCTACTTCATCCCCCCGCCTTGGACCTTGGTGCGGCATGTGGCGGTCTTCTTCGCTCTGGGGAGCGCGTTGGCCCTGCCCCTCTGGCGCCTGGCCTTCCTGGCGTTACTGGAGCGGCGCACCTTCCGCACGCGGTTGCTCATCGTCGGCGCCGGCGAGGCGGGGAGGACCATCCTGGAGGCCATCCGCGCCGAGGCGGCGCCGCTCTACGAGGTGGTCGGCTTCATCGACGACGACCCGGAGCTTGCCGGGCGGACCGTGGCGGAGCTGCCTGTCCTCGGCGGCCGGGAGGCGCTCCTGCCCTGCATTCGCAGTCTGGGCGCGACGGAGGTGGTGCTGGCCATCACCCACGGGATGGAGGCCGGCCTGTTCCGGGCGGTGCTGAATGCCCAGGAGCAGGGGGTCACGCTCACCCCCATGCCCCTGCTCTACGAACTGCTGACCGGCCGGGTGCCGGTGGAGCATATCGGCGAGCAATGGGCGGTGGCCCTGCCGCTGAGCCCCGCGGAGGCCACGGGCCTGTACCGCCTGGTCCGGAGGGCGGTGGACCTGGCGGCTGGGCTCGGCGGCTTGCTGGTGCTTGTCCTGCTGCTGCCGCTGCTGGCGCCTGTGATCTGGCTGGACAGCCGCGGCCCCATTCTGTTCCGCCAGACGCGGCTGGGCCGCGGCGGGCGGCCCTTCACCCTCTACAAGCTGCGGACGATGCGCCCGGGGGCCGAGGCCGACGGGCCGCGCTGGACGGCGGAGGCCGATCCACGAGTCACCCGCGTGGGGCGCCTCCTGCGCCGCTCGCGCCTGGACGAGCTGCCGCAGGCGCTCAACATCCTGCGCGGGGAGATGAGCCTGATCGGGCCGCGGCCGGAGCGGCCGGAGTTCGTGGCCCAGTTGGCGGAGGCCATTCCCTTCTATCGCGCTCGCCACGCGGTGGCGCCGGGGCTGACGGGCTGGGCGGCCGTCCACCAGGATTACGCCGCTTCCACCGGTGACGCGCTTCTCAAACTGCAATACGACCTATACTATATCAAGCACCGTTCCCTGCTCTTGGACGGTTGGATCCTGCTCAGGACCGCGGCGAAGGTTCTGCGCCTGGTGGGGCGCTAGGCCGGGTCGGACGCCAGCCGACCGGCATCTGGACGATGACGTTCCATGAAGAAGAGCACCATGAAGGAGTGCGAAGGATGAGCGAGCGATTGGCCTGGGCCCCGCGGCAGGTGGTGGGTGCCTTTCTGCTTCTGGCTTTGCTATGGGCCGCCGGCGCGGCCCTGGCTGCGGTGAACGCCGTGGCCGGATTGACCCTGTTGGCGGTGGCAGCCTGGCTGACCCTGGGAATGGTGGGCTCGGCCCTCCAGGACGGAGCCCAGAGCGGAGACCGGGGATGAGGCAGGCGGCCCTCTACCTGGCCGCGGCGCTCTGCCTGGTACTGATCGTCTCCCTGGCCTGGTGGACGCGGGAGTTCATCCCGCGGGTGCCCCAGGAGGCGGTGGAGACGGTCACGCATTACACGGTGCAGGAAGGTGACAGCGCGGCGCTGATCGCCGAGGCCTTCCAGGTGGCCCCGGACCAGTTGTCCTTGGCCAACGCCATCGCGGACCCGTCCCAGCTGCAGGTCAAGCCGGGGCAGGTGCTGTTGGTTCCCCAGCGGGCGCCTTCCCTGACGAGCACCTGGGGCGCCCATCTGGGCGGTCTGGGCGCTGAAGTGCTGGGGGTGCTGCTCAGCTTCTGGCTGGCGGCGATGGCCGGCGTCCTGCCGAAGCGGATCCGCAAGCAGATCCTGGGCATCTCCCTGGCCCTGGGCATCGTGTCCTACGCCGCGGCGCAGGCGGTGGCGGTGAAGGAGGCGTTGTTGACGCCGCAGTTCGTCTTCGCGGCTGTCAAGGACGGTTTCATGTGGGCGGCGGCCTTCCCGATGCTGGCGCAGGTGCTGGGCATCCGGGAGCCGGTGGCGGGCGGCGGCGGAGCGGGCGCGGTGGGTTCGGACCCGACTCCCCAGGGCTGAGCGCGGCGTTGGCCGAGGCTGTTGCCGCGAGTAGCGGAGGCTCCCGTTGGCGGTTGCGGGTGCTCGCGTCGTGGATCGCCTGGACTATCGAGGGGAGTTCCAATTGGAAGTCGGGCCGAAAGACCTGGAGAAACGAAGCGAGTCCCAATTGGAAGTCGTCCCCGAGAGCCCTTGCTGATCGGATGGCCAGCAGCCGTTATTGACCCTCGGTTCCAATTGGGACTGCAGATAGCGCTCCAGGCACGACAAGCCGCTTTTCCGGCTGACAACAGGCTCTGGACGACCAGGACGACCGCAGCGGACCATGGGCAGGACGAGGCCTGGTAGCCGAAGTCCTTGACCACAACCACCGCCGGCCGCCATTCCTGTGGTATCAGGCCGTATTTAAAACGTCTCCCACAGAGCTGGCCACTCGGAGCCGCTGTGAGTCAGTCCCCCATCAAAGAGGCGTCGGAGGATAGCAGGGTCTCCGTGCTACAGGGCCGGCCGCTCGTCGTCGTCCCCCGCCTCCACCGCCGCCCCTAGCACCGTCACCGCGCGCCACGGCGCCCGCTCGGCCAGCCAATCCGCCGGCGCGAAGCCCTTTCCGCCGAAGGCGTCGGGGGGCAGGTCCTCCGCCCGCTCGAACCAGCCCGCCGCCTGCTGGCTGCAACGCAGCTCCACGCTGAAGGCGGCGGGCTCCTTGCCCGCGCGGCGCACCCGTCCCGCCAGGTCGCGGAGTCCGAGGACCGCGGCATAGAACTCCGCCGAGATCCCGTCCGCCATCTGGTCGCTGCTTCCCGCGGCCGTGTCCGCCCGCCCGTCAACCATCCGGCGCAGGGTCCAGCGCCACCGTGGCGCCCTCCGCGCCCTCCCGGCCCATGACCTCCAGGGCGAAGTCCACCGCGCCGCCCAACGCCAGGTCGAAGAAGCGGGGCACCGCGCTGAAGTCGCGGGTGAGCGGTGCCGGGGGGAGGGCGCGACGCACCGCCTGGCCGTAGCCCTTGCGGCTGAGGCGCTCGTCCAGGATGGCCACCACCCCGCGGTCGCCCGCGGTGCGGATGAGGCGGCCGAAGCCTTGCTTGAGGGTCAAGGTCATCTGCGGCAGGAGGTAGTCGTCGAAGCTGCTGCCGCCGGCAGCCTCCACCGCCTTCATCCGTGCCCCGTGCAGGGGGTCGTTGGGCGACGGGAAGGGCAGCTTGTCCAGCACCACCAGGCTCAGGTCCTCGCCCTGCACGTCGACGCCCTCCCAGAAGGCGCGGGTGGCCAACAGCACACTGTGGGCCCTGCCGCGGAACCAGGCCAGGAGGGCCTCTCGGGGGGCGTCGCCCTGGGCGCGCAGGGGCCAGAAGCAACTCCGTTCGCGCAGGCGCGCGGCCGTCTGTTCCAGTCCGGCCCAGCTGGTGAAGAGGCAGAGCGCCCGCCCGCGACTGGCCGAGAGCAGACGCTCGATCTCCGCGGCCACGGCGTCGTAGTAGACCTCGCGCTGGTCCCAGCGGAACTCCGGCAGGGCCGGCTGGTAGAGGAGGGCTTGCGCCGGGTAGTCGAAGACCGTCTCGGTCACCAGCTCCAGGGGCGGGCGGGCGATGCCCAGGCGGGTCGTCACCGAGCGGAAGCCGTCCGAGGCCGCCAGGGTGGCCGAGGTGCAGATGACCGCCCGCCCGGCGGCGCCGAAAAGATGCTCCGCCAGCTCGGTGGCCGGGGTGATCGGCGAGGCGTGCAGCACCAGGCGCACCTGGCGCCGGCCGCTGACCGGCTCGGCGTAGCGCACCACGCGGTCGTCGTGCCGGGCGCTGGAGAGGGCGAGGAAGTCGTCGGCCAGGCCGTTCAGGCTGCCGACGGCCAGCTCGTAGAGCTGGCGGGCCGCGGCCTCGTCCACCGGTTCGGCGGCTTTGCCGCGCCCGCCCGTGGCGCGCGTGGGGCGCAGGCGCTTCATCGCCCGCCAGGCTTCGGCCACCTCGTCCGCCTGCGTTGCCTTGGCCGTCGCCTCCGGCGAACCGCCGGCCGCGGCGCGGGCGGCCTCGCGGGCGTAGGGGTTGTGGTCCTGCAGCAGCTGTCCCTGGGCTTTGAGGGCCTGGGCCAGCTGGCGCAGGCGCGGCAGCTCCTCCTCGATGCGCCAGGCGCCGCTCTCGCCCCCGGCGGCGCGGGCCTGGGCGCGCAGGTCGTCGAAGGCGGCGCGGGCCATGAAGCGCAGCTCATCCACCGTGTCGGTGCCCAGATGCTCAGCGTAGACCGTGCGCGCCAGAAGCCCCTCCACGGCGTGGTCCGTCACCTCGACGCTGAAGACCGCCGTGGCGGTGTCCACCAGGTGATGGGCCTCGTCGATGATGTAGACCTGGCCCGGGGGCAGCAGACGGTGCCCCGCCTCACCCAGGCGCAGGGCCGTGAGCAGCAGGTGGTGGTTGGTGATCAACACCTGCGCTCCGGCCGCGGCATCGCGCATCTGGTTGACGAAGCAGCCCTCCTCGAAATGGCGGCAGGCCTGCTGGACACAGTCGTCGTGCAGGCTGACGACGCGGGGCTGCAGGTCGGGTGCCAGCAGGAAGGGCAGCTCGTCGACATCGCCCGAGGCCGTGCCCGCCAGCCAGTCGCGCAGGGCGTTGACCTGCCCGCCCGGCCCTTCGATCTGCGCCAGCAGCTGCCGCTCCACCCATTCGCGCTCCCATTTCCACTGGCAGACATAGTTCTGACGTCCCTTGACCAGCACGGCGTTGGGCTCCATGCCCAGGGCGCGCGCCGCCAGGGGCACATCCTTGAGGAAGAGCTGATGCTGCAGGGACTTGTTGGCCGTGGCCACCACCACCGTCTTGCCAGAGGCCAGGGCGGGGATGAGGTAGGCCAGGCTCTTGCCCGTGCCCGTGGGCGCCTCGATCAGGGCCGGCGACTGGCTCTGGATGGCCTGCCACACGGCCTCGGCCATCTGCGCCTGGCTGGCGCGCGGCAGGTAGCCGGGCAGGGCCCGCGCCAGGGCGCCGCCGGAGGCGAAGCAGGCGGCGATGGTGGACTTGGCGGGCTTGGCCATGGCCGGCAAGGATAGCACGGGTGTTCGAGGCGGGGCCTGCCCGCCTCGCCGTCCAAGGCCGACTACCGCTCGGCGGCCGGATCGGCTGCTGTTGCGGTGGCTGTGGCCGGGGGGGTGGCGAAAGGATCCGGGCCGAAGTTCAGGAAGGCCTCGCGCAGCAGGGCGTAGCGCTCGGAGTCGAGCCGCAGCACCCATTGCTCGAAGCTGCCGATGGGCAGCATGTCGCCATAGCCGGCGTTGGTGTCCAGCTGCAGGCGGGTCACCGCGGCAGGGTCGATGCGCCGGCCGATACGCGCCAGGGCCAGGATCTCCTCCGTCGTGAGGTCGGTGTCCACGGCATCCATGGTGGCCGGGATGAGTTTGTGCAGATCCAGGATGACCCCTGGCCTGATCGCCTGCGCGCGCAGGGCCAGGAGGACATCCATCTGCCGCCGCGAGCGGTCGAAGTCGCTGGTGGACTTGCGCGAGCGGGCGTATTGCAGGGCTTGCGTCCCGTCCAGATGCTGGCGACCGGGCAGGAAGCGCAGGGTCATCGTGCCGCAATGGCCATCCGGATAACCGCTGTCTACGAGGCCCACCGTCGGATCATCCGCTGAGGGCGGGATGTCGATGTCGACGCCGCCCAAGGCGTCCACGACGGCCTTGAAGCCCTGGAAATCCACGCGGATGTAGCGGTGGACGGACAGGTCGAGGTTCTGCTGGATGGCTCGCTTCACCGCGTTGGGCCCGCTGTGCGGGATGGCCTTGCCATCCTCGTCCAGCCGGGTGCCGAAGACATGGGCCGTGTTCAGCTTGTTGCCGCCGATGACGCCCTCGCCGTAGGGGATGTCCAGGTAGACGTAGAGATCGCGCGGCAGGGAGAACATGGCGGCCCGATCGGTGGCCGGATCGATGTGCACCAGGATCATCGTGTCCGTGCGACGGGCCTCGCTGGCGGTGGCCAGCTCGCTGCCCTGCTCGCAGTCGTCGATGTCCAGGCCCATGAGCAGGATGTCCAACGGGCCGTGCTGGTCCCAGACGGCGGCTTCGGGGGCATCGGCCACAGGCGCGTCGTCCGCCGGCGCTTGGGGCCGATCGGGCTGCGGCTCGGCCTCAGCCGCCGGCCGGCCGGGGCCGGCGAGTGCCCAGACGGTCCGGCCGATCACCACGGCCGCCAGCGACCCGATCGCCAGGATGCCCAGCGCCAGGAACGCGAACAGAAGGCGCAGGATCCAGCTGGAGCGCCTTGGTGGAACAGGAAGGTTGAGCAAGGGGGCCGTCGGTTGGGAAAGGGACATTAACCTCTTCATAACCCTCGATCAGATTGACTATAGCATCGGTGGCCGGCAGAGGGCGGCCATCGACGCCCCAGAGGCGGCCCGCCCGGACGACCCATGCCTTGTCCGGGCGTTTGCAGCGCCGTGCGGGCCTCCCTACAATCCACGGTGGTTGTCGACGCTATGTCTAGCCCGGACCTGCAGCCCCCTCTGAGCCCGGACCCATTCCAGGAGTCCCCTTTGCCCGACCACAGCCTCGCGATCCTGCGTCGGCTCGATCGCGAGATCGAGCGTCGGGCGTCGTCCTGGATGCAGATCCTGGAGCTGACCGTTCGCGACCTGGCGGATGCCTTCGCCCATTTCAACTGGACCGGCGTCTACCTGGTCGAGGGCGACGACCTCGTCCTGGGGCCCTATGTCGGCCTGCCCACCGAACATCTGCGCATCCCGGTCGGCCGCGGCATCTGCGGCGCTGCGGCCGCGGAACGCCGCAGCATCGTCGTCGATGATGTGCGCCAGGATCCGCGCTACCTGAGCTGCTTCGTCAGCACGCGCTCCGAGATCGTCGTGCCCATCCTCATCGGGGACCGGGTCATCGGCGAGATCGACATCGACAGTGACCAGCCGGCGGCTTTTGGGGCGACGGATCGGGCGCTGCTGGAAGCGGTGGCCGAGCGCCTGGCGCGCCTGGCGCCCTCCGAGCTGCGCTGATGGCCACCGGGGACATCGACGATCTGGGGGCGGCCATCCTGGCCCGCCTGGACCAGAAGAACGCCCGCCGCGAGACCATCATGGGCCTGAGCCGGCTCCTGGTGCAGCATGCCGCGCGGGCCATCCGCGCCGTGCATCGCGCCGAATGGACCGCGGCCGCGGACACCCTGGCCGAGGCCCGCGACCTGGTGGCGCAGATGCACCAGGCCGCCGAAGGGCATCCAGACCTGCAGGCGGCCGGCTACATGCTGGATGCCCAGAAGGAACTGGCGGAGGCGCACCTGACCTTGGCCCTCTGCCGCGGCGAGCCCTTGCCCGGCCCCCAGGACCTGGCGGTGGACGACGCCTCCTGGCTCAACGGCCTCGGCGAAGCGGCCGGCGAGCTGCGTCGCAGCGCCCTGGACGTCATCCGCCTGGGGGACGTGGCCACCGCCGAGCTGATCCTGGGGCGGATGCAGGAGATCTACACCCTGTTGACCACGGTGGACTATCCGGCCGTGATCACCCGCAACCTCAAGCAGACCACCGACATGGTCCGCGGCGTCACCGAGCGCACCCGCGGCGATCTGACGGTGGCGGCGGGTCAGCAACAACTCAAGGCGGCGCTGTCGACCTTCGCGGCGCAGGTAGCGCCGCCAGCAGAGAGGCAGTGAAGGCCTATGTTCCTGGATGAAGCAGAAGTCGACGTGGTGGCCGGCCGGGGCGGAAACGGCCTGGCGACCTTCCGGCGGGAGAAGTTCGTGCTGCGCGGCGGTCCCTCCGGCGGGCATGGCGGTCGGGGCGGCGACGTGGTCCTGGTGGCCGACGAAGGGCTCAACACCCTCTACGCCTTCCGTTACACGACGCGCTTCTTGGCCGACAACGGCGGGCCCGGAGGACCCAACCAGATGCATGGCGCCAACGGCGCCCTGCGGGAGGTCAAGGTGCCGGTGGGGACGGTGATCCACGACGCGGCGACCGGCGAGACCATCGGCGATCTGACCGTGCACGGCCAGCGGCTGGTCGTGGCGGCGGGCGGTCGGGGCGGCCGGGGCAATGTGGCCTTCAAGAACTCCGTCCGCCAGGCGCCGCGCTTCGCGGAGAAGGGCTTTCCCGGGCAGCAGCGCCGCCTGCGCTTGGAGCTCAAGCTCATCGCCGACGTGGGTTTGATCGGCATGCCCAATGCCGGCAAGAGCACCCTCCTGGCCGTGGTCAGCGCCGCCCGCCCCAAGATCGCCGACTATCCCTTCACCACCCTGGTGCCCAACCTGGGCGTGGTCGAACTGGGCGAGCAGACCCTGGTGCTGGCCGATGTGCCGGGTCTGGTGGCGGGCGCCAGCAAGGGCCGCGGCCTGGGCGACCGCTTCCTGCGCCATGTGGACCGCACCCGCATCCTGGTCCACCTCCTGGACGGTTCGGCGGAGGACCCCATCGCCGACCTGCGGGTGATCAACGCCGAGCTGGCCGCCTTCAGCCCCCGCCTGGCCGCGCGGCCGCAGCTGGTGGTGGTCAACAAGATCGACCTGCCCGGCGTGCGCGAGCGCTGGCCCGACCTGCGCGCGCAGTTGGCAGAGGACCATCCCGATGCGATGGCCATCAGCGGCGCCACCGGCGAAGGGGTGCGCGACCTGCTGTGGGCCATCGCCGCGCAGGTGCGGGCCCTGCCAGCGCCGGAACCGACGCCCATCAGCCTGCCGGTGCTGCGGCCCGAGGCGGTGGATGCCGAGACGGTCAAGGTCGAGCTGTTGGGCGAGGGGCATTACCGCCTGACGGGTGAGCGGGTGGAGGTGGCCGCCGAGGTCACCGACTGGGACAACGAGCAGTCCATCGCCCGCTTCCAGCGGCTGCTGGACACCATGGGCGCCCGCGTCGCCTTGCGCGAGGCGGGCGTTGTGGACGGCGACATCGTGGCCATCGGCGAGGTGGTCGAGCTGGAATGGGTCGAATGAGGCATGGCCACGACCGCCCCGGTCACGAACGCCCCGGTCATGACCGCCCCGGTGATCGGGGTCTTCGGCGGCAGCTTCGACCCCATTCACCTGGGGCATCTGCTGGTGGCCGAGCAGGCCCGCGAGCAGCTGGGTCTGTCGGAGTTGCTGTTCATGCCGGCGGCGCGTTCGCCGCATAAGCGCGGCCAGGCGCCGGCGGCCGACGCCCATCGCCGGGCCATGGTCGAACTGGCCATCGCCGACCATCCCGCCTTCGCCCTGAGCCTGGTGGATCTGGACCGACCGCCGCCCAGCTACACCGTCGACAGCCTGGCCCTGTTGCATGCGGCGCGGCCCAGGGCCGAATGGGTACTGGTCCTGGGCGCCGACAGCCTTGCCGGCCTGTCCACCTGGCGGGAACCGGCGCGGATCGCCGCCCAGGCGCGCCTGGCGGTGTTCGCGCGGCCGGGCGCTTCCCTGGACCTGGCGGCCCTGGAAACGCGGATGCCCTTCCTGGCCGGCCGCGTCGCCCTGCTCGAAGGCCCGCGTGTGGAGATCTCGGCCACCGATATCCGCCGCCGAGTGGCCCGGGGGCGTTCGATCCGCTACCTGGTGCCGGAGGCGGTCAGAGCCTACATCGAGACCCATGGTCTCTACGCCGCCTGAAGCACGGCCGCGCCGATGCCCGTCCTCCTGATCGCCTCCACCAACCCCGGCAAGGTCGCCGAGTTCCGCGGGATGCTGGTGGCCGCGGGCTGGGAGGTCCGCACGCCCGCGGACCTGGGCCTGGACCTGGCCGTGGCGGAGACCGGAGCGACCTTTCTGGACAACGCCGTCCTCAAGGCGCGCGCCTTCGCGGCGGCCGGTGGCCTGCCTGCCCTGGCCGACGACAGCGGTCTGGAGGTGGCGGCCCTCGACGGCGCGCCGGGCGTCCGCTCCGCCCGCTGGGTGCCGGGCAGCGACGCCGATCGTGTCGCCGCCCTCCTGGCCCGGCTGGCGGCGGTGCCGCTCGCCGGGCGCGGCGCCCGCTTCCGCGCCGCCTTGGCCCTGGCCTGGCCGGACGGCCGCCTGCTGACGGCGGAAGGCCAGGTGGCGGGCCGCATCGGCCTGCAGGCCCGCGGGGCGAGCGGCTTCGGCTATGACCCGGTCTTCCTGGTGGAGGACGGGGGCCTCGACGGCCGGCGGACGATGGCGGAGTTGGATCCGGCCCACAAGGCGGCGCTCAGCCACCGCGCCCGCGCCTTGGCCGCCCTCCTGCGGCAGCTGCCGCGCTGATCCCCGCTGTGGCCCCCTCTGTGGCCCCCGGTCGGATCTCAGGGCGCGCGCAACAGCGGCAGGACCAGCTCCGGGGCGCTGGTCGGCGATGCCGTGGGCGACAGGGCCGGCGCCTCCGTCGGCTCGGCCGCGACGGTGGGTAGCGGCGGCGGCGTCACCAGGATCTGCGGCTGACAGGGTTCCTTCGAACAGCGGTAGCGTGGATCGTTCCATTCGGGGCCGGCCCACCAACCGCCGAAATGGGCCGACAGGTCGGTGAAGGGCTCGATCCCACCCACGGTCAGACGCGGGCCGGCCGGGTCCAGGTCGAAGGACCAGCGGGCCAGCTCGACCCGATGCGGGCGGGTTCCCGAGGCCAGGATGGCCTCGGCCTCCAGGCGGTTGCCCTGGGCGCCCAAGGCGGTCAGCGGCACCCGCCAGCGTAGCTGCTCCGCATGGACCACGCGGTCACCCTCCGGCGCCAGCTCCAGGCGGCGGCCGTCCGCGGCGGTCAGGGTGACGCGCAGCCGGATGGGCATCACGCCTTCGCTGCCGATGGCGATGAGCAGCGCGTCGCCGTCCCGGCGCAAGGCGTTGAGGGCGATGTTGGGGCTGGCGGCCATCAGGTAGCGGGCCCAGCGGTCCCAGCGGTCGGCCACGGGCAGGATCCCCTCCGGGCGGGGGTTGAAGGAGAAGCCGGTCGCCTGGCCGACGGTGTAAGTGCCGGTAGCGCCCAGCCGTTCGATGCGGGTGATGCCGCTGTCGCCGAAGGTCTCGGGAGCGAAGGCCAGGGCGCCCATCTTGGCGTAGATGTAATCCATGGAGCTGCCCATGGCCACATAGAGACCCCGTGCCGTCCAGGTGCGGACGGTGCCGGGGAAGCCGTGCACGGCGGTCAACTGGCTGCCCTTGGCGCCCAGGAGCTCGTAGATCCCTTCGTCCGGCAAGGGATCCGACTCTGAATAGGCCCAGGGATGCAGCAGCAGGTCGGTGCCGGAATGGTAGGAGACCGACGCGGCGATGGTCCCGAGTTCGGCTACGTAGTCGCGCAGGGTGCGCACCTCGGGCTCTGACCAGGCGGCCGGGCCGCGGAAGGCGTCCGACCCTATCCGCGCGTCGCCGCCCTCCCAGAACCAGTCGTAGTTGCGGTTGGGATCCACGCCGCCCAGCGGATCTTCCTGAATCCGGCCGTCGCCGTCGGCGTCCACGCGCGCGATGGCGCGTCGCTCACCGCCCAGGGCCCCGGTGAAGCGCCCCAAGGCCTGCGGTTGGCCGATGACATGGCCCCGCCAATCGTCGACGAAGGGGTCCTGGGGATGGGCGTCGGCCCAGGCCTGGTCGAAGGTGTAGCGGCTGAGCGAGTCGGTGCCGTAGCCGTAGCTCAGGGGGGGATCCTCATCCACCTTGCCGTCGCCGTCGTCGTCGCAGCAGGCGGGGCTCAAGGTCTTGCGGTTGTTCTGGTTGTCGGCAAGCACCAAGGCGTTGCCATCGACGTTGACGCTGGGGATCACGTGAACCACCCGCGTGTCGAGGATGCGCGTGGCCACCGGATCCTTGCCGTAGCCGTCCACCAGGCGCCAGACGTTGTACAGGGCCACCTGGGCCGAGACCAGCTCGCGGGCGTGGTGCTGGGCGTCGATCAGGATCACCGGCCGGTCGGCGATGGGCTGGGGGGCGCGCGCGTTGGTCAGGCGGACGGCGTCGATGGGGCGGCCCTGCCAGCTGTGGCCGATGGTCTGGACCGTTACCAGGTCCGGATGCGCCGCGGCGAGATCCTGCAGGAAGGCGCGGATCTCCTCCGGGCTGGGGTAATGGCGGAAGTCCACCGGCGAGCCTTCGACCGGCGCCGGCAAGGGCTCCTGCGCGGCGACCTGGGGCGCGGCGGGTAGGGCGCCGGGCGGGAAGCGCTCGATGGCCGGGCCCGCGCCTTCCAGGATCTCGCCCAGGCTGTAGTCGTCGATCGCCAGCAGGCCGCCAAGGGCGTCGGGGGCGTTTGCGGAGGGCTGCCGGCGCGGCCCGCTCAAGAGGGTGATCAGCGCCAGGGTCAGGACGGAGCCCAGGATCAGCAAGGAGCGGCGGGGAGCGGGCATGGCGACCTCCACGGGGCGGGCAATGCGGCTGGGGGATGGGAGCGACAGGAAGGCAGGCGCCTCATGCTATCACGAAGGCTCGCGGTTCCGACCGGTCGCTGCCGGCGGAGGGCGGGCGCATTTTCATCGCAGGCCCATCCGTGATAGGCTTGCCGGCGTTTCGCCCGCCCCGCGCGTAGCGCCGGCCTGGCCACCGTCACGCTTTTCGGCCTGGCGACGTTGCAGGGCGTGTTCAACCCCGAACCATAGGCGCCGCCCGCGGGCGGCGCGATAATGGGCCCGCAGGTCACCGCAGAGCCGCTGCGTCATCGCCGGCGGCCGGTGCCCGCACCACGATCCTCAGGAGGGACCCCGAACATGAAGTTGCACCACCGGCCGTTGGCCGCCGCCCTGATGGCGGCCTCCATCCTGGTGTCCGGCCTGGGCAGCGGGGCGGCGGAGGCTCAGCAGTCCTCCGTCACCAAGCCGCTGAGCGCGGTCACCTTTGAAGGTGCCCCGCTAAGCCAGACCGACGGCGATGTGAGCGCCCCGGCGCTTGCCGATCTGGCGCCCGACGCGACGCTCGACCTGCTCGTCCGTCTGGATGCCCCCTCGCTCTACCAGGTCTTGGACCAGGTGGAGACCAACACGGCGGCCCTCCAGGACGCCAGCGTACCCATGAGCCTGGACGCCATCAGCAGCATCCACAACACCCTGAAGCAAGGGCAGGAGCCGGTCATCCAGGCCATTCAGGCCGCCGGCGGGCAGTTGGTCGAGCGCCTGCAGACGACGTCCAACGCCCTGCACGTGCGCATCCGCCGCGACCGGCTGGCCACCCTGGCCGCCATCCCGGGCATCCGCTCGATGGGCCGCATGCCCACCTTCCAGCTGACCTTGGGGGACGCGCGCCCGCATATCGGCGCCACCAAGGTGGCTGAAGAGCTGGGCTTCACCGGCAAGGGCGTGACCATCGCGGTCATCGACACTGGCATCGACTACATGCACGCGGCCCTCGGCGGCCACGGCGACAAGGCCAAGCGCGACGCCGACGACGACACGGTGATCGAGGCGGGTACCTTCCCGACGGCCAAGGTGGTCGGCGGCTGGGACTTCGTCGGCTTCTTGTACGACGCCAACAACGCGGCCAACGCCACCCCCAAGCCGGACATGGACCCGATCGATGACGGCGGCCACGGCTCGCATGTCGCGGGCATCTCGGCCAGCCAGGGCGGCGGCAAGGTGGACAAGGGCATGGCCCCCGACGCCAAGCTGGTCTCCCTCAAGGTCTTCGGCGCCGGCGGCTCGACCAACATCACGGCCGGAGCCATGGAATGGGTGGCCAACCACAACCTGTACCTGGGCCAGGCTTCGGACAAGGTGCCCGGCACCCGGCCCGCCACCAAGATCGACGTGATCAACATGAGCCTGGGCGCCGGCTTCGGCGGCGGCACCAAGGATTACGAAGAGGTGGTCGAGAGCCTGATCGAGCATGAGGTGACGGTGGTGGCCTCGGCCGGCAACTCCGGCCCCACGCCCTTCATCGTCGGCTCGCCCTCGGCCACGGAGAAGGTCCTGTCGGTCGCCAACTCGGTGGCGCCGGGCGAATCGGCCCTGGCCCTGAAGGTGAACTGGACCGCCGACGATGGGGCCAAGGAAGAGCTGCATGAGGCCCTCGAGGGCGCGGAGTGGATAGCCTCCCTGGCTTCCACCGGCGTGCGCACCGGCGAGCTGGCCTGGTACGGTCTGGCCTGCAATGACGACATGGGCAACCCCACGGCCCCGGTGCAGGACGTCACCGAGAAGATCGCCCTCATCGAGCGCGGCACCTGCCCCTTCTACGACAAGCTGGTCAACGCCGCCAAGATGGGCGCGACGGCCGCCGTGGTCTTCAGCGACGCCCGCCCCAAGACGGCCATGGGTTGCCTTGCCCCCTCGCCCTGCGAGACCAAGGTCGAGATCCCCGGGGTCATGATCGACAACGAGCCGGGTGTGGCCCTGAAGGACCTTCTGGTCGGCGGCACCGTGGTCACGGCCACCCTGGACCCGGCGTCGAAGATCGAGCAGATCTGGCTCACCGACACCATGGACGATTCCAGCAGCCGCGGCCCGGGGCGTTTCTACGCCCATATCAAGCCGCAGATCACGGCGCCCGGCCACAACATCTTCTCCGTGGCCAACGGCTCCGGCACCGAGGGGGTCAGCTTCAGCGGCACCTCCATGTCCGGCCCGGCGGTGGCCGGCGTGACGGCCCTCCTGTGGGAGCGCAACAACACCCAGAACCTGGGCCTCAGCGCCGATGACATCGCCGCCCTGGCCATGAACTACGCCGATCCGGTGATCCACCGCTCGCGCAACGACACCGGCCCGCTGGAGGGCGTGATGCGCCAGGGCGCCGGTTTGACGCAGGCCTACAAGAGCGCCGTGGCCCATACCCTGGTGCGCTCCGAGCGCGGTCTGGCGGAGCTCAGCTTCGGCGTGACGCATGCCGCGGGCGAGCCCACGACGAAGACCATCAACCTGACGGTGCGCAACCTGTCAGACAAGGCGGCCTCCTACAAGCTGGACTACGCCTTCGCCTTCCCCGAGCAGGACGCCGACAGCGGCGTCACCCTGAGCTTCGAGCCGGACATGCTGGCCGTCGAGGGCGGCAAGTCGGCGCAGGTGGCGGTCACCCTGACGGCCGACCCGGCGGGGATGACGGAGTACGACGTCTACGGCGCCGCGCCGATCATGCCCGAGGACCGCTTCCAGGAGCAGGAGGTGGACGGCTACGTGCACCTCACCGAGGTCGACGCCGCGGGCATGGCGGTGGACAAGGGCGACGTGGTGGGTGTGCCCTTCCAGACCCTGCCCATGCGCAGCAGCTGCACGGTGCCGGATTCCATGGACGCCGTGTACCTGGGCCAGGAGAAGGACCAGACCCTGCCCCTGAGCTGGTCCAACGAATGCAACAACATCGGCCTGGCCGAGACCTTCTGGGCCCTGGGCCAGGATGACGAGGAGAGCGCCGCCGGCGACTTCCCCGCCACCCTCGACGTGGCCGCGGTCGGCGTCCGCTACGGCGATCGCGTCTTCGCCGACAGCAGCGCCTCGCCGGTCCTGCAGTTCGGTGTGGCCACCTTCCAGAGCAGCACCCTGGTCATCGACAGCCGCGTGTCCGTGTTCCTCGACTCGGACAAGGACGGGACCTTCGACTTCGTGGTCTTCCGCCTGGGCCAGGGCGTCAACGCCCTCAACGTCTTCGCCCCGGCGATGACCGGCGACGATGGCTACCCCGCTCCCATCGCCGATCAGGCCCAGTGGCTCGTCTTCAACGACGTCGCCTTCCAGTCGGTGAACTACAACGTCCAGGACCTCTTCGCCAGCCTGACTCTTCCCCTGGAGCTCTTCGGCGCCGACGTGACCTTCGACGGCACGCTCAGCTTCGACTTCGCCGTGCAGGCGACGGACGACATGGGCGACTTCACCCCCGAGGGCCAGCCCAGCCCGGTCGGCGACTGGGCCCCGAGCGACGTCAAGGACGGTGGCCGCTACCACTTCGACCAGGCCCGGCTGGACTGCGTCAAGCTCATGACCGACGACAGCAACTGGATGGACATCGACGCGATGGCCGACCTGGAGGAGAACACAGGCAACGCCGACGCGGAGCTGTCATGGATCTGCGAGCCCGTGGCGACCGACGCCGAGCCGATGGACCTGGGCATCCTGACCCATTACATCAACAACATGCCGGGCATGGACTGGGGCCTCAGGGACATCATCCTGGGTCGGGAGCCGAACCCCATCCTCTACCTGCCGTTGGTGGTGCCCAACCACGACCTGACCACGCCCTATGTGGAGCCCACCCCCACCCCGTGAGCCAACCCGATCCGATCAGACCCGGCGGCCGGATCGCCGGGTCTGCGGATCAGATCCTGAACACAGCAAACCGGCGAAGCGCCCTGCGCCTCGCCGGTTTGCTGTTTGGGTGCGGGGTCAGACCGGCCACGCCAACGGCACCAGCCGGGAGCAAGTCGTCTGGTGCGGTCTCAGCGCCCGCGGATGCCCAGGGGCAGCCAGATGCGACGCGGCACGGCGTTCGGCCGACCGGGCGTGCCGTCCCGGCTGGGGGCGGCCCAGGCGGCCGGATCTTCGCCCCAGCGATCGCCGTCCACCCGTTCCAGGCTGGCACCCCGGCCGTCCGTCGCCGCCGCCGGCCAGGGAGCGCTGCTGCCGTAGCTGACGCGATCGGTCACCAGGAGCGCCGGCCCGCCGCCGGCATCGCTCGGTTGCCCGACAGCCAGGGACTCGCCCTCGTTGGCCAGCTTGCCCCGCCAGGGCCCCCAGATCGGCAGCTCGTCCGGCAGGCGGCGCAGGGCCCGCAGAGAGGCCGGATCGCCGCCGGTGACCAGGGCGCGCTGGCCCGGCTCCAAGGCCGCGTCGGGGGGAAAGCTGTAGCTGACCGCGTCGATCAGGCGCCAGGGCAGGGCGGCCGCGCCGGGGAGGGCCACGGCGCCGCCCAGGGGCAGCGGTCGGTCGCTCAGGTTCTGGATCTCGATCCATTCCGGCTCCGTCCCGGAGGCGGGGTTCACCATCAGCTCGGTGATCATCAGCGGACCGCGTTGCACCGGTCCATTGGCTGCGCCGCGCCCCAGGCGGAAGGCCGCGGGGTTCTCGGGCGCGACGCTGCCCAGACTCGGTTCGGCCAAGGGGGCCACGACCGGGCCGGCGGCCGTCGCCAGGCGGCCGAAGGAGCGGTTGGGCTGGGCGGCGCCGTAGCCGAAACCGGTCAGCAGGCCAGTCGGCTGGCCCAGGGCGTCGGCAGAACTCAGCAGCAGCTCGCCGCCGGCGGGTGCGAGTTGCAGCGGCGCGGGATCCTGCTGCCACTGGATCTCGTAGACGACATGGTGGCCGCCCGGCGGCAGGACCGTCCCCGACGGCAACCGGTGTTTGCGCAGCCGAGACCGGTCGTCGCTCAGCCACCAGCCGGAGATGTCCACGGGCGCCGGACCGGGGTTGAACAGCTCCACGGCGCCTTCCAGGGGCGGCAGGGGACGCGGCAACACCTCGTTGATCCACACCGGCGCGTAGGGCGGCGGCGGGTCGCCGCGGCCGGGCGAGCCGCCGGCGGCGGTGCTGGCGCGCCAGGCATCGGGGTCCTCCGGCGGCGTGGCAGCGGAACCGTAGCCGGTGGACCGCACCAGGCTGTAGCCATGCCCCGCCGGAGCCTGCGGCCAGAACCCGTCGGAGCGGTATGCGGCCTCGGCCAGCGGCTGGCCGCCGGCGGCGGTCAGGGTCAGGATCTCCCCTTCATCGGCCAGACGTCCGGAATAGACCCCGGCGACGGGCACCGTGGGATGACGCAGGGTGAAGGCGTCCGGATCGCGGATCAGGACGGCCCGCGCGGCCGGTGCCAGCAGGGCACCGGCCGGGAAGGTGTAGGTGATGCCGCCCGTAGATGCGCCGCTCAGGTCCACCGGTTGCCGCTCCAGGTTGACGATCTCGACGAACTCCAGATCCTGGCCCTCGCCGGGCGGCTGGTAATGCAGCTCGTCGAAGGCCAGGCGCGGGCTGCCATAGCTGGCTTCGCTCAAGGCGCTCCAGATCAGGTTGCCCTGGTGCAGCAGGGCGGCGCGGGCCTTCAGGACGGTGTAGCCGTCGAGCGCGACCGGATGCTGGTAGGCCTGCGCCGTATGGGCGATCTGCCCCGACCAGGGGATGTCGGGATGGCCGCTGCCCGGCAGGCGCGGGTCGCTGCCGTCCGTCGTGTAGTAGAGGATCCCGCGCCGGTCGGCGCCCGGGCAGCCGCCCGCATCCGGGAACATGAGCACCCGGGTGGCCGCGACCAGCGGGCCCCCGCCCGGCTCGAAGACCGGTGCCACCAGGGGCGGGTAGAGCACCCGGTCGCAGAGCTGCCACAGCACCCGGTTCGCCCGCCGGGGGAAGAAGTCGCGCAGCAGACGGTCGCGCTCGGCGGTCCATTCCTGGCCCTGGGTCTGCGGCGCACCGGGGCCTTTGGCGGCGAAGTAGGCATCCCACAGCATTCCGCCGTCCCGCCGCGCCAGTCCACCGGGTGGGCTGTCCCCCCAGCGGGCGGATTCCAGGACCATCGGATCCTCGATCTGGGCCGCCAGGCGGCGGTAGCGCGCGGCCGCGGCCCCATCGGTCAGGGCGCCGGCATCGAAGAGATGGCGCCGCGCGCGATCGGCGAAGGTCTGGCGGTATTCCGGGCTGCGCATCAACCGGTCATGCAAGCCGTCGACCCCCATGGTGACCGAGACATCGTCCGCGTAGGCCGGTTCGTAGAGCCGGTGGCCCGGTTGCAGGAGGTTCAGGCTGATCTCCGTGTCCCAGCTGAAGAAGCGAAAACCGAAACCGGTGACCCGACTACGGGCCGCGCGCCAATTGGTCTGCCAGTCCAGGTTCAGCGAGTAGATGTTGAGCAGCATGTAGTCGGCGAAGGCGTCGATGTCCAGAAGATCGGCCACCTGGCGGTAATGCACCGGATCCGCCAGGTCCGTCATCGCGATCAGGCGCTCGTAGGCCAGGCGGTTGCCGTCCTCCACGCCTTCCTCGCCGCGCTCGGCTGATTTGACCACGTCATAATCGGCTTCGCGCCCGCCCAGGTGATCGGCGGAGAAGGCGGCCGTGGGCTCCTCGGTCGCTTCGTAGAGTCCCCAGTACAGGCCGTTCAGAAAGAGATGGGTGAAGCGGCCCCGCGGCGCCAGCCCGCCCATGTCGCGCTGGCTGCTCCGCCCCCAGGCGTCGCGCAGGTACTGCCCGCGCCAGGGCACGAAGGCGAAGCTGTCGTTGAAGCCGGCGCGCAGGCGCAGGGTGTCAAAGCGGGCCACCGGCGAATCCGGGAAGAGCGGGTAGTCCAGGCGGGGGCTGCCATAGCGCGAGCGGAAGCGCAGGCTGAAGCTGTGCTTGCGGGTGAACTGGTGATGCCGGCTGGCCACCCCCGCCATGCGCAGCCCGGCATCCACCTGGAAGCCGTCGCGGCCATCCGCGCGGATCAGCTCCACCGATACCGGCCGTTCCCAGTCAGGCCCCTCCTCGGTGGCATGGCGGTAGATGCCGCGCTCGGGGCCGAACAGGTCCTCGGGGTCCAGGGTCAACATCAGCGACGGAAGGTCGCGCAGCGCCTTCGTCAGCCGCGGCGCGTAGCGTGGGTCGTCGATCACCCGCGGGTCCATGCCGTAATCCGCGGCCACCGGCCCCAACTCCGGCATCTCGACCCCGACGCCCCAGTCGCCGGGCAGGCCGGGGGGATCGGCCGGCTGCCGGAACACCGACTCGGGAAAGACGTAGCTGTGGGTCTCCACGGCGGAGGGAGCCAGGTCGCCCTCCGGCCCGTAGGCCAGGGCGCGCACCACCAGGCTGTGGCTGACGGGGATGGGGGCCGTGTAGATCAGGCCAAGGTCCGGCGCGGGGGCGCGGCCGTCGAGGCTGTAGCGGATGACGAGGCCGTCGGGAGCCCGCAGGCTCAAGGCAAAGGGCCGCTCCTGCAACCCGCGCGTCCGGCTGAACAGCGGACGATCCGCCCGGCGCAGCGGAGGGGACAGCAAGGGGAGGAAGACGCGGTGTTCGGGAGCCTGCGCCCGCAGCGCCGTCGGTGGGCCGCCGGCGACCAGGACCAGCGCGAGGACCGCGACCAGACGCCGGGCGTCCTGTCCCGCTCGACGCGCCGGCGATCGCGGGGACCGGGCTTCCGAACGGCGGGGGACGACAACCATTGCGCCGATTCTACACCTGTCGGCGCCTGACGCGCTGGGAGCGGTCGCGCGGCCGTCCCGGGAGCGGCATCAGGCGGTGGGGCGTGACCAATAGGCGCGCGCGAGCGGATCGAGTCGGAAACGAAGCGCTCCCGGGGCGGACGGGAGTGGCGCCAGCAGCCCGCCACGCGCCAGCTGCCCGAAGAGATCCAAGATGCTGTCCTCGTCCGCTGTTGTCCCGCAGGCCCAGGCCTCCGCTGGACCGAAAGCGCCCGGAAGGCCGGCCAGGGCGGGCAACAAGGCCAATGCCGCCGGCTCCAGCCAGAGGACATCCGCGGCCATTGCGGCGGCGAGGGTGGCGTGACGGGCCCCGACCAGGGGGACGTCCAGCAGCAGGTCGGTCTGGGCGGCCAGGCCCCGCGCCTGCGCGGCCAGGTCGGCCGCTGGTCGCAGCAGCGCGGCCGCCGCGAGCAAGGCGAGCGGCCGGCCTTCCAACGCCGCGACCAGATCGCCCAAGGCGCTCCGTTGTTCCTGGGCGACCGGATCGCTCCGATCCATCGCCGCGGTCAGGAAGCCGATGCCCTCCGGATCCTCCGCGGGCAAGCCGACCCGGCCCGCGGTGGCGGCCGCCTGAAGCAGCAGCGGCGGCACGCGCCACAGGCGCTCGCCGCCGATCAGCAGCGGCACCCGGCTGGCGACCAGCAGCCGCAGGGCGGGGTTCGCGCGCAGGCGATCCCGCAGCAGGGCACCCACGCCCAGGCGCAGGGCCGCCTCGGCGTGGTCGATGAGCAAGAGCTGCTCAAGGCCGGGAGCCACCGGTTCCGCGAGCGCCTGATCGATGCGATCGGCGACCATGGCGTCGCGCGTGCAGCCGTCGAGGTCCACCCACGGGGGCGCTGACCCCAGGGTCGCGTGAAAGCCCTGCAGCAGGCGGCTCTTGCCGCCGCCCGCCGGACCCGTCACGACCAGCAGCCGATGGTCGCGGCTGAGATCGGTGATCCGCGCCATCCGCCCGCCCTGGTCGATGAAGGGCATGGCCACGGCTCGCCACCCGGCCTCGGGCGCCGCCGCCGGAGCCCCGTGGTCGATGGGCCGCCGGCCGAACAGCCGGCGGGCCACGGACAGGGACGCCGCTGACGGCCGCTGGCCCAGTTCGTCCTCGAGCAGCTCGCAGCAGCGTTCGAACTGCAGCCGCGCGCCGGCCAGATCGCCCGCGGCCGCCAACAGGCGCACCAGGCGCATGTGGGCCGCCTCATCGGCCGGTCGCAGCGCCAGGAGCCGCAGGGCGGCCTGCCGCGCTTCAGCCGGCTGGCCGGCTGCCTCCCAGGCCGCGCCCTGCTGCGTCAGCAGCCGGCCGCGGGCATCATCGAAGCGGCGACGCCAGCCGTCGAACCAGGGGTCGGACCAATCGGGCAAGGCGCCTTCGGGGACAGGGAGCGCGTCGGCGGTCGTCTGGGTTTGGGATTCGGCCAGATCCAAAGTCTGCCGCAGATCGACCGTGACCCGCAGCGTGGGATCCCAGCCGATCCCTTCGGGCGAGACGCTGAGACAGGCGACGTCCCCCCCGACGGTGGCCAGATGGCGCTGCAGGCTGTGGAGGATCAGGCGCAGGTTGGAGCGGGCGCGCAGCGGGGGCAGGTGAGGCCAGAGGTCCGCCGCCAGCGCCGAGCGGGCGACGGTCGCGGGCGCTTGGAGCGCCAGGTACACCAGCAGGCGGACGATGTCGCGCCGCGGCGGCGGCGGCAGGCGGCGGCCGTCCAAGGCGCAGCGGACCCCCCCGCTGAGTTCGACCGACAGATGTCCCATGGCCATCCGCCGCTAGCGTAGGTTCGACGGCAGGATGCCCATCAATTGCCGGTACTTGGCCACGGTGCGGCGGGAGATGGGATGCCCCTTGTCCCGCAGCAGATCGGCCAGCTCGATGTCGGTGTAAGGGTGCGGCTCGGCTTCGACCAAGGTGCGCAGCGCGTCCTGGGCCGAAAGCGCGGCGTGGAAGAAGGTGCTGAACGGGACGACCCGCCGGTTGGGCAGCATCACGAACTTGTCCTTGGTGGCGCGGCTGATGGTCGATTCATGCAGGCTCAGGGCCTCGGCCACCTCGGCTCGGGTCAACGGATGCAGGCCGCTGGGGCCCAGACGCAGGAAGTCGGCCTGCTGGGTCGCTATGAAGACCGTGACCCGCTCGAGGGTATTGCGCCGTTCCTGGACGAAGCCCAGGAAGTTCTGCGCGCGCTTCACCTGCTCCTGAACGTGTTGGCGGTCTTGGGCCGACAGCCCCGGCGGGGTCTTGGCTTGCTCCTGCAGACGGGACGCCAGGTCGTCATAGAGCGGGTTGACCGAGAGCTGGAAGCGCCGGGACTCCAGCACCTCCACCAGAAACGACTCGCCGTCCTCCGCGGCGCGGATGATGACATCGGGGGCGGCGGCCCCGGTGCTGGTACCGCGCTCCCAGATGGCCAGGTCCACGTCCTCGGCGATGGGATAGGGGCGCAGATGGGCGCGGATCAGGTCGCGGGCGCCCAGGATCTCAGGCTGCGCTACGCCCAGCTGGCCGGCCAGCTGGGCATAGCGCCCGGCGGCCAGGTCTTCCAGACGGTCTCCGACAAGGGCGCGCACCAGCGGCAGAGGCCCCAGTTCCTCCTCCAACCGCGTCAGCTGAATGGCCAGGCATTCGCGGACGGAGCGGGCGCCCATCCCCAGCGGGCCCACGTGCTGCAAGGCGACCAGCACGGCCTCCACCCGGCTCAAGGGCACCGACAGGGTCTCGGCGACCAGGTCCAGGGGTGTTTCCAGGAAGCCGCGATCGTTCAGCTCGCCCACCAGGAACTCGGCGATCAGCAGATCCTCTTCCGCCAGCACCGCCCCCAGTTCGAAGAGCAGGTGCTCCTCCAGGCTGGCCTGATGGGGAATGGCCATGATGGCGTCGTAGGCTTCGTCGGGGTCGATGGTCTCCACGAGCGCGCGGGCGTCGGCGGCATCCAGGCGCTCGCCCCGCCGGCAGCGGTAACAGACGCCGTCGGGCCGGAGGGGGTCGCCGCAGGCTGGGCAGATGCCGCGCTCCTCCAGCCGCAGGGCAGGATTGTCCTCCAATTCCTGCATGATGAGGTCCCGTAGCTCCAACCCCGATAGCTGCAGGATATGGGTGTATTGGATCAGGCTGGGAGAGATGCGCATCTCCTGCCGCTGCCGCCCGCTCATTCCCAGGTACATGGCCTAGTCCCGTTCCTTGGTTCCGGTGCCGAGGCCGTACTCCTCGATCTTCTCGTACAGGAGACGCCGATAGATATGCAGCATCCGGGCGGCCTCGCTGCGGTTGCCCGCGGCCTGGCGCAGGGCCTCGACGATCATTTCGCGTTCGACCTTGGCCAACACGGACTTCAGGGGCACGGACTCGCGCACCAAGGCGGCCAGATCCAGGTGGTTCTTCTCCGGCGTGACGCTCAGCGGCATCTGACGCAGATGCTCGGGGGTGATCACCCGCCCGCCGGAGAGGACCACGGCTTGCTGGATGCTGTTCTCCAACTGCCGGACATTGCCCGGCCAGTCGCCGGCGATGAGCTGGCGCATGGCCGGCCCGCTGATCTTGGCCGGCGGCGCGCCCGGGGCTGGTCGGTAGCGATCCAGAAAATGGGCGATCAACGCCGGGAAGTCGTCCCGTCGCTCCCGGAGCGGCGGCAGGGCTATCCGGAGGACGTTGAGGCGGTAGTAGAGGTCTTCGCGGAAATGGCCTTTCTGCACCTCCGCTTCCAGATCGCGGTTGGTGGCGGCCACGACGCGGGCGTCGCTGCGCAAGGTGACCGCCCCGCCCACCCGCTCGAACTCTCCGAATTGCAGCACGCGCAGCAGCTTCTTCTGGGTGCTGGGGCTGAGTTCGCCCACCTCGTCCAGGAAGATCGTGCCCCCGTGCGCCAGCTCGAAACGCCCCTTGCGCAGACCGATCGCTCCGGTGAAGGAGCCCTTCTCATGCCCGAAGAGCTCGCTCTCCAGCAGCGATTCCGGCAGGGCCGCGCAGTTGACCCGGATGAGCGGCCCGGCGCGGCGGCTGGAATTCTGGTGCAGGGTCTCGGCCACCAGCTCCTTGCCGGTGCCCGTCTCGCCGGTGATGAGCACCGAAGCCTGGGCGTCGGCGATCCGGCCGATGAGCTTGTACACCGCCTGCATGGCGGTGCCGCTGCCGACGATACGCTCGCGGCCGTCGGGAAGGACGGTGGCGCGCAGGTCGCGGGCCATGCGCCGTTGGTCCAGGGCCCGCCGCAGCGCGGCGCGAACGGCTTCGGGTTCCAGCGGCTTCACCAGGTAGTCGAAGGCGCCGGCCTGCATGGCCCGGATCGTCCGGGATGAGCTGGAGTCGGCGGTGATGACGATCACCGGGATCTCCGGGCGGCCGCGCAAGCTGTCCAGCACATCCAGCCCGTCGCCGTCGGGCAGCCACATGTCCAGCAGGATGACGTCGGGATCCGATGTTTCAAGGGCCTGGCGGGCTTCGGCCGCCGAAGCGGCCTCGCTGGTTGCCAGCCCCTCCTCCGCCAGGAACTCCCGGAGCAGCTCGCGGATGGCGCTGTCGTCGTCGACGATGAGGACCTGAGATGGCATGACGTGACCCGTGGCTCAGCCGTGTACGCTTTGCGGACATTATAAACCGGAATACAATCGCCGTCATGCAACGGTCGCCCAGCGCCGCGCCCCCAGTCCCCGCCGCCCCCCGGCGCGACCTCCAGACCACCCTCGACGGCCTGATGGACGGTCTCGCCGCCGCCGCGGGGGCGGAGGCCGGCGCCCTCTACCTCTTGGACGTGGACCACGGCGACCTCGCCCTGGTCGGTGGTTCAGGACTGCCCCCCAGCGCCCTGGGCCACCGGGTCGCGTCGGGCGAGGGGCTGGTGGGCCAGGTGCTGGCGACCTCCCGATCCGTGCTGAGCGTCGACGCCACCCTGGACCCGCGCGCGCTCCGTCGGCGTCAGGACTGGGAGGGGCCCGATCCGGTCCGCAGCTTCCTGGGCCAGCCGCTCCGGGCGGGCACGGTGGTCTGGGGGGTGGTCGAGTTGACCTCCCGCCACGCCGATGCCTTCGGACCCCGGGAGCGGGTGAGGGTGGCCACGCTAGCCGACGCCGCCGCGCTCCTCATCGAACAGGCCCGGCTGGCCGCTCAGCCGCCACCCGCGGCCCTGGAGCAGATGGTCGTCTCCGAGGACGCCCCGCTGGGCATGCTGACGGTGAACGCCAGGCAGCGGGTGACCAGCGCCAACACCGCCCTGGCGCGGCTGCTGGGGCAACCGGTCGAGGCCCTGGTGGGTCGGGCGGCCATGGCCGTCCTGCCGGTCCTGGGCCGCCCGCGGGCGCGCGACGCGATGGAGGCCGCGCTCAGGGGTACGCCGGGGCACCTGAGCCTGGTCCGCGGCGCCGATCCCCAAGGGCATGAGCAGTCGCTGGGACTGTCCTTCATTCCCCTGGGCGACCCGTCACGCGGGGTGGTGGGCATCGTCATCCTGGTGCTGGACATCACCGAGCGCGCGCGGCTGGAAGCAGAGCTGCGGGCCCAGAACGCCCGTGCCCTGGAGGCGCGCGATCGCCTGCGAGCCGTGGTGGAGGTGGTCAGCCACGAACTGCGCACCCCCCTTACCAGCGTGCTGGGCTACGCCCGCCTGTTGCATGATCGCCTGGATGCGCCGCCGGCCTCACGGGCGCGTTGGGGCGAGCTGGTGTTGGACAAGGCGCGCCTGATGGCCCGCCTCGTGGACGAGATCACCGACCTGGCCCGCCTGGGAAGCGCCAACTTCGTGCTGCGTCGGGAAGCGGTGGACCTGGTCGCCTTCCTGCGGGAGACGGTCGATGACCTGGGCACCCTGAGCGATCACCACCGCATCACCTTGGGGGTTCATGTGGCGTCCTGCCACCTGAGCATCGATCGCGATCGCATCGCGCAGGTGCTGGGCAACCTCATCGCCAACGCCGTCAAGTACTGGCCGGAAGGGGGGGAGATCGCCCTGACCTTGCGGCGGACGAACGAACGGACCGCGGCGGCGGCGGTGGAGATCGGGGTGGCCGATCGTGGCCCCGGCATACCGCCCGAGCTGGCCGAGCGGATCTTCGAACCCTTCTTCCGCGGTCAGGAAGGCCAGGCCCGTCAGGTGTCCGGCACGGGGCTGGGCCTGGCCGTGAGCAAGGGCATCGTCGAGGCCCATGGGGGCCGCATCTGGATGGAGGCGAACCCCGGGGGCGGGGCGGTGTTCCGGTTCAGCCTGCCGGAGGGGCCGCGCGACGCCGGCGCGGCGGTCGAGGTCTGAAGCCGGGCCGTACTAGCGCCCGCAGCCGGATGGGGTAGAATGGCCCGACCCTGAGGAGGATCGGCATGACGCTGACGCGACCCGCTGTGACCACATTGTTCCTGATCGGCCTGCTGCCGGGCGCCTGCCGCCCCGCGCCGCAGCCCCCCTTGCCCCTGGACCTGACGCCCGCCCCCGTCGACGCCGCCGCGGCGGCGGAAACAACGACCATCGTCGATGCGGCTGGCCTGGAGGAGAGCCTGAAGGCCGCGGGTCTGACCCTGATCCTGGATTCGGAGCTGCCCACCCATTACCTGCCTGGCATGGCCCGCATCTATGCCGTTGAAGACAGCGCGGAGCGGGTGGAGCTGTACGGCTATGCCACCGAGGCGGAAGCCATCAAGGCCGCCGCCGGCATCAGCCGCGACGGCATGACGATGGCCGATCCGCAAGATCCCGGGGAGCGGATCGCCGTCAAGTGGCCGGCACCGCCCCATGTCTACCGCCGCGGCAAGATGCTGGTCATCTACGCCGGCAGCGATGCGGCGGCGCTCGAGGCCCTGACCGCCGGCCTCGGCGCCCCGATCGCCGGCGCGGATTGAGGTCCTGTCGACCGCCGGCGGGGATCGCGGCGGCCTCGGCGTTCTGTCACAACGCTGATGGCCTGACCGCGCGCGGCGCGCTATCCTTGGCCTCATGCGGCGGAAGGTCCGCCGGATGTCGCCGCCCCATCGCGGTAAGGAGTTGTTGACGATGTTCATGGTCAACCCTGGCTACATGCTCTGGGTCATGCTGCCGACCTTGGTCCTGACCCTCTTTGCGCGCTGGCGGGTGGAGTCCACGTTCCGCCGCTACAGCCAGGTGCTCAGCGAGCGGGGCCTGAGCGGCCAACAGACGGCGCGCCTCCTCATGCAGCATCAGGGTCTGGAGGGCGTCCGGATCGAGCAGACGCCGGGCTTTCTCACCGACCACTATGACCCGCGTGACAAGACCATGCGTCTCTCTGAGGCTTCGCTCGGCAACTCCGTGGCGGCCATGGCCGTGGTGGCGCACGAGCTGGGCCACGCCGAGCAGGACAAGACCGGCAACGCCCTGCTGAACCTGCGGGCGTCCCTGGTGCCCGTCGCCAACCTGGGATCGGGCTTGGGGGTCTGGGTCATCATCATCGGCCTGGCGCTCAACTGGTACCCGGTGGCCTGGGCGGGCGTGCTGCTCTTCGGCGCCATGGTGGCCTTCACCCTCATCACCTTGCCGGTGGAGTTCGACGCCAGCCGACGGGCCAAGAAGAATCTGGCCGCGGCCGGTCTCGTCTCCCCGGGCGAGGCCCGGGCGGTGGACGCCGTGCTGGACGCCGCAGCCCTGACCTACGTGGCCGCGGCCGCCGGTGCCGTGCTGCAGCTGCTCTACTGGGTCACGCGGCTCTCCGGGCGCAGCCGCGACTGACAGCCCGCAAGCCGGGCCGGCGGGGGTTGCCTGCGCCGCCCGGCATCCATCCCCATGCCCCCTCTCGCCCGCAACAGCCAAGGTGTCGCCTGGACGGTGCTCCTGGCGTCTTTCGGCGTCTTCCTGTTGCTGGTGATCGGCGGGCCTTTCGCGGTCCTGCGCTATCTGCGCAGCGCCACGAAGGTGCCGGCGGTCCAGGTGGAGGCTGTGCGCGGCGCCCTGCAGGTCAGCCACGGCGTTGAGGAGGGCGTGCTCCTGCCGGGCGACGGCGAGCGGAAGCTCGCGGAAGGATGGGCGGTCCTCAGCGCCGACGCCGCCAGCGAGGCCTTCATCAGCATCGCCGACGGCGATGGCGGTGACGATCAACCGGGCACGGTGATCAGCCTGCAGCCACAGACCCAGCTGATGCTGGAGCGCTTGCGCCGCCCGCGTTTCGTGCTCGGCCGCGGGATGCCCGAGCTGGACCTCACGGCGCGGGCCACGCAGCCCTTTGCGGGCGGCCTCACGGTCAGCAGCGCCTGGGGCCTTCGCAAGGTCCGCATCCGGGCCCAGGATCCGGCCGGCATCGCCTTGGGCGAGCTCGATCTGGCGCCGGATTCACGCGCCAGGCTGGACTTCATGGCCGAGGGCGCATTCCGGGTCATGGGCCAGCGGGGCGTGGTCACCGTGACGAACGCGGTCGGGAAGGTGTTGCTGGGCCCCCAGGAACGGAGCCTGATCAGGCGCGGAGCGGCGCCGGACGCGCCGCAGACCGGCCCCCAGAACGTGGTGCGCAACGACGGCTTCGACAACGACCTGCGACCTGACACCTGGGCTTTCGGCCAGCGCCTGCCGGACCGGCCGGTCGATGTCGGACGGGCCTATCGCACCACGTCCGAGGGGCCGTCCGGCAGCGATCGGCGCAGCGTCATCCGCTTCGAGCGCCGTGCGGCGGCCGGCAGTTCGGCGGACCTCTTCTTCCAGCAGCGTCTGCGCCTGGATCCACCCTCCGGCGAGATGGCGGACCCGACTGCCGCAGACGGCGATCTCGATGTGCGCCGCGCCCAGTTCATCGGCATCAGCGCCGTGCTTCGGGTGCTGGAGCAGTCCTTGCCGGGCGGCGGCGAGCTGGACAGCGAGTACCCGCTCATCCTCCGCCTGCGGAGTGTCGACCGCGCAGCGCAGAACCAGGATGGTTGCGAGTGGATGGTCGGCTTCTATGCCGTTCCGGCCCCTCCAGGCGCCCAGGCGCCCAAGAAGGGCGTGCTGGTGACGCCGGGCGAATGGCATGCCTTCCAGAGCGGCAACCTCCTGGAGCTGGGCAATCCGCAGGGCTTCGCCGATCGGGGCTGCCCAGTACCCACCCACCTGATCCGCATCGAGGTGGGGACGAGCGGGCATGATTACCTGAGCGAGATCGACCAGTTGGCGGTGTGGGTGGAATGAGCCGCCGGGCGGCGGGATCCGCGCCTGCCTCTCGCGCAGCGGGAAGCCGTCAGCGGGCCTGTCCGCGCAGGCTGCGCGCCAGGGTGGCCATCTCGATGGCCGCCTGCGCCGCCTCCGCGCCCTTGTTCCCAGCCTTGATGCCGGCGCGTTCCAGGGCCTGCTCGCTGCTGTCCGTGGTCAGGATGCCGGCAGTGACCGGCACGCCCGTGCTCTGGGCGACCGCCGCGATGCCGCCCAGGGCCGCGTTGGCCACGTGATCGAAATGCGGTGTGCCGCCGCGAATCACCGCGCCCAGAGCCACGATGGCCGCATAGCGTCCGGTCTCAGCCATCCAGCGGGCGGCCAGCGGGATCTCGAAGGCCCCCGGCACCCACACGATGTCGATGGCCCCCTCGGCCACGCCGTGACGGCGCAAGGTATCGGACGCTCCCGCCAGCAGCTCGCGGGTGATCAGACTGTTCCAACGGGCCACGACGATGCCGATCGTCAGACCATCGCCGTGCAGGCTGCCTTCGTGCACCATGTCGAAAGTCTCCTCTGTCGCAGGCCCAGGGCTCGTTCGGGCCTCAGGGACGGGGGGCGTCGGATGATGGGGACAGGTCCAGGACATGTCCCATGCGATCGCGCTTGGTCTCGAGATAGCGCTGGTTCTCCGGCGTCAAGGCCGGTCGGCGCGGGACCTGCGCCACGACGACGATGCCGTGGGCGGCCAGGCCGCGGACCTTGGCCGGGTTGTTGGTGATCAGCCGCACCGCCCGCAGGCCCAGCTGTTTCAGGAGCGCTGCGGCTACCGAATAGTCGCGGCCATCGGCGGGCAAGCCCAGCACCGTGTTGGCGTCGACAGTGTCCAATCCGTCGTCTTGGAGGCCGTAGGCGCGGATCTTGTTGGCCAGGCCGATGCCACGGCCTTCCTGCCGCAGGTACAGCAGCAGGCCCTCACGCTCGGCCGCGATCATGGCCAGGGCGTCGTCCAGCTGCGCGCCGCAGTCACAGCGCCGCGAGTGGAAGACATCGCCGGTGAGGCATTCGGAATGGATGCGGACCAGAGGCGCGAAGCCGTCGGTCCTGGTTGCGCCGTCGTCCAGCCCCAGGCGCAGGGCCAGGTGCGTGGCCGCTGCTCCGGCCTCGGTGAAGGCCAAGGCCCGGAACAGGCCATGGTCCGTGGGCAGGTCGGCCTCCGCGGCCAGATGCAGTTGTGGATCGGCCACCGGGGCCGGCAAAGGCTCTGTCCCCCCCGCCCCGCGGAGCGCGGCGCTGAGGGTCGCGATGGACAGGACCGGCAGGCCGTGGCGACGAGCGAAGGCGGCCAGGGTGGCGCCGCGGGCCATGCTGCCGTCCGCGGCGAGGATCTCGCAGATCACGCCGGCCGGCGGCAGGCCCGCCAGGCGCGCCAGGTCGACGGCCGCCTCCGTATGGCCCGGGCGCTCCAGCACCCCGCCGGGCCGGGCGGCCAGGGGGAAGATGTGGCCCGGGCGCACGAAGTCGGCCGGGCGGCTGTTGGGATCCACCAGGGCGGCGATGGTCGCGGCGCGATCCGGCGCGGAGATGCCGGTGGTCGTCAGGCCACGGGCATCCACCGGGATGGTGAACGCGGTGGCGAAGGGCGCCGTGTTGTCCTGGACCATCAGCGGCAGGTCCAACGCCGCCAGGCGCGCGGGCAGCAAGGGCACGCAGACCAGGCCCCGTCCCTCCTGGGTCATGAAGTTGACGGCCGCGACGTCGGCGTGGACGGCGGCCATCACCAGGTCGCCCTCGTTCTCACGGTTCTCATCATCGGTGACGATGACCATCCGGCCGGCGCGGATCGCGGCGACCGCTGTTTCCACATCGCAGAAGACGAGCTCGTCGGGCGGCAGGGCCACGGCGGCGGCCGGCGGATCCCGGTCGGCGTCCGCGCCGGGGTCGGCGTTCGCGGAGGCCGGCGCCAGTACCAGATCCGCCCAGGAAGGGCTTGCGGTCTGCATCAGGAGTTCCTCTCGGTGGCCGCCAGGCGGGCGGCGATGAAGCGTTCAACGTACTTGCCCAGGATGTCGGGTTCCAGGTTGACCTGTTGTCCCAGGCGATAGCCACCGGCGATGGTATGGGCCAGGGTATGGGGGATGTAGGCGACGCTGAAGCCCTGGCCGTCGTCGACGTCGACCACGGTCAGGCTGACGCCGTCGATGGCGATGAAGCCCTTGGGAACCACATAGGCGAGCAGCGAGGGGTCGGTGCCGAAGCGCATGAGGATGGATTCCCCCTCCATCGTCCGGTCCAGGACGGTGCCCGTTCCGTCGATATGCCCTTGCACGAAATGGCCGCCCATGCGGGAAGCCGGCGTCAGCGACCGCTCCAGGTTGACCCGGTCGCCCACGGCCAGCCGGCCCAGGTTGCTGCGTCTCAGGGTCTCCGGCACCGTCTCGACGGTGAAGCCGTCGCCGCCGGGACCCTCGGCCACGAGGGTGGCCGTCAGGCAGACGCCGTTGACGGCGATGCTGTCGCCCACGGCCAGGCCCGGGCCGCAGCGCGGCGCGCTGATGCCCAGCACGCTCAGCACCCCGCGGGCTTGTACGGACCGCAGCAGGCCCACTTCCTCGACGATTCCGGTAAACAGCTCAGGCCTCCGATCGCGTGGTCATGGCATCGCTCCCCAGACCGCCAGATCCTTGCCCACCCGCAGCCAACGTAGCCGGCCCACCGGCAGCGCCTGGGTCATGGACGACCGACCGGGGTCGCCGACGGGGCCGGGAGCGGTCTGACCGCCGATGACCTTGGGGGCGATGAAGGCCAGGACATGGTCGATCAAGCCCGCCCCGAAGCAGGCGCCCAGCACGGCAGCCCCGCCCTCCAGCAGCAGGCTGGTGACGCCGCGCTCGGCGGCAAGGCGCGAGAGCAGCGGCCCGAGCGCCACGCGGCCGCTGCTGTCAGGGGGCAAGGTCCAGACGGCAAGGCCGCGGTCCTCCAGCCGGCGGCGCCATGGATCGGGCGCCGCCACCGTGGCCACGAGGGTCTGTCCTTGCAGGGAGGGATCGAACACCCGGCTGGTGAGCGGCAGGCGACCCTGGCTGTCCAGGATCACCCTGAGGGCGTGATGCGGCGCGGGATCATCCGGCAGACGGGTCGTGAGCGCCGGGTCATCGGCCCGCACGGTGCCGGATCCCACCAGGATCGCGTCGCTGACATCTCGCAGGCGGTGGACCAGCAGACGGGCTTCCGGCCCGCTGACCCAGCGGCTGTCGCCGCTGTGGCTGGCGATGCGCCCGTCCAAGGTCATGGCGTACTTGGCGAGCACCTGCGGGCGGCCCGCCAGCACCCATTGGCGAAATGGCGCGATCAGCCGCCGCGCCGCCGTGGCGCCCAAGCCGATCTCCACCGCCACATCCGCGGCGCGCAGCGCGGCGACCCCGCCACCGGCCACCAAGGGGTTGGGGTCCAAGATGGCCACGTGCACCTTGCGGATACCGGCGGCGATCACCGCGTTCGTGCAAGGCGGCGTCCGGCCGTGGTGGCAGCAGGGCTCGAGGGTGACGTAGAGGTCGGCGCCCCGCGCGGCTGCGCCGGCTTGAGCCAGGGCCAGCACCTCGGCATGCGCGCCGCCCGCCGGCGCCGTAGTGCCGCAGCCCAACACCGCCCCGTCGCGCACCACCACCGCGCCGACGCTGGGGTTGGGGCTGGTGCGGCCCAGGCCTTGGCGGGCCAAAGCCAGCGCCAGGCGCATGTGCGCATCGCGGGATCCCAGGTCATCTTCGGGATGCCAGGGGTGGCGGGTGACGAACAAAGAAAATGCCCTCCAGGTGAACGACCCGCAGGGCAGACCCACACCGAACCCCGATAGCCGTGCGGCCCTGTCCCCGGATCGCAGGATCCGGGACAAGGCGCCGCGGCGTCACGGCGCTCGATGTCAAACAGAACCACGCCCTCCCCCGATTGCCGTGGAGCGCGTGACCTGTGGGACCTTCTCCCATCCGGACTGTACCGTCGGCTCCGGCCTCACACCGGATCTGCCACCCCGGAGGCCCCCCAGATGCGGGCGGGTCGTCCAGGAGAGCTCGCGGGCTCGGGGCTGAAGCCCCATACCGCCGGTCGGGAATTGACCGTATGGCGCTTGCGCCGCGGCCTCACCCTGCCCTGAAGGTCGGATTCGGTTGTGTCGCCGCCGCGACGCAGACCCCGCAGCGGACCCGGCCAGTATAGCACAGGGTCGGCAGGCGTTGCCGACAGGTTGCCGGCGGTCAGCGGCCCTGCCGTGGTTGCCGCGAGCCTGGCCGCGAGATCCAGTCCGCGCCCTCAGTAGGCGTTGGGATCGCGAAAACCCGCCAGAAGGGTCTTGAGCATGATCTTGAAGTCCAACAGCAGCGACCAGTTCTCCACGTAATAGAGGTCGTACTTGGTCCGTTCCTCGATGGACGTGTTGCCCCGGAGGCCGTTGGCCTGCGCCCAGCCCGTGATCCCGGCCTTCTCGCGATGCCGCTCCATGTAGCGGGGGATCAGACGCTGGAACTCGGCGACGAACTCGGGCCGCTCAGGTCGCGGCCCGACGATGCTCATATGCCCCAGCAGCACGTTGATGAGCTGAGGCAGTTCGTCCAGGTTGCTGCGCCGCAGGAACTGACCGAAGCGGGTGCGCCGTGGATCGTCACGCTGCGCCCATACGGCGCCGGTATGCGCCTCGGCATCGAGGCGCATCGAGCGGAACTTGATCATGGGGAAAGGGCGGGCGTCCAGCCCCATGCGCTCCTGGACGAAGAAGGCCGATCCCCGCGATTCCAGCTTGATCAGCACGGCGGTGAGCAGCATCAAGGGCGAGAGGACCACCAGGGCGGTGGCGCTGAGCAACAGGTCGACGGAGCGCTTGAGGGTCAGCCGCCAGCCGCGCAGGGACACGTCGCGCACGCTCATCAGCGGCAGGCCGTCCAGGGCGCTGATCTGCACCTCGCCGGCGATCATCTGGAAGACATCCGGGAAGATGCGGATGGAAACCCCTTCCACCTGGCATTGGTTGATCAGGCCCAGCAGCTCGGCGCGCGTGGCCTCGGGCAGGGCCACCATGACCTCGTCCACGTCCAGGCGTTCCACGAGCGCACCCAGCTGGTCGCTGCCTCCCAGGACCGGTACGCCGCGCGCCCGGCTGCGTCCCGGCGTGTCGTCCACCAGGCCGACGACGTCGTAACCCAAGGTCGGCTGGCGATGGATGCGGCCGACCAGATCCTGGCCGACCGCTCCGGCACCCACGATGAGGATGCGGGTGCGGCCGAAGCCCAGCAGGCGCAGGGAAGTCCAGGCCTGGCGATGGAAGAGCCGCAGCCCCAGGACGGCCACGAAGCAGGCGATCCAGTCCAGGTACGGCAGGATGCGCGGGTAGGCCAGGTCCGGCAGCAGGAGGCTGGCGGCGGCGAACACGAGGATGATGCCCAGGGAAATGGCCCGCAGGAGGCGCGCGGCGAGGTCGACGCGCGAGACAAATCGCGGCTGGTGGTACAGGCGGGAGAAGAAGAACACCGGCCAGAGCGTCAGCACCTGGACCGGAAGGAGCGGCGCGAGGGCTTCGAAAGGCGGCAGCGCGCCCATGCTGGCTGGGCTGAGCGGGGCCAGACCGAGGTAGAGATCGTGGGCCATGCGCAGGCCGGCGGCGAAGGCCGCGCCATCAAGCGCGACCAGCGAGATCCGCTCCAGCCAGATGCGGCGGCGGGTGGAATGTCCTAGGCGCAAGGCAGGCTCTCCGTGCCGAGGGCGGCCGGTACCGATACCGGTCCTCGGCGCACAGCATAGCATGGCCGCCGGGGCGGCGCGAAGGCGCTCATCCGCTCATGCCGAGCGGCCGCGACCCGACATCTCAGCCACGAGCCGCGGTCCGCCGCGCAAGGCCAGGCCGAGCAGGACCAGCAGGTGCACCGGCCAGGCGGTGCGGCTCGCGTAATGCTTGTCGTAGAACAGCCACATGGCGCGCTGGAACTCGAAACGCGCCCGGGGGCTCGCGCGGCTGGCGGCCCGCTTGACGTGGTGCACGAGGGTCCGTGGCCGGTAGGCGACGCGCCAACCCGCCTCCTTGAAGCGCATGCACCAGTCCAGATCCTCGCCATACATCCAGAAGCGCTCGTCGAAGAGGCCCACCTGGTTGATGGCCGCGCCGCGCACCAGCATGCAGGCGCCTACCACGCTGTCGACATCGGTCGCCTGGTCCTCCGGCAGGAAGGTCATGTTGTAGCGGCCGAAGCGCGGATGGCGCGGGTAGCGGCGGGACAGGCCCAGGAGCCGGTAGAAGGAGACCGCCGGGGAGGGAAAGGAGCGCCGGCAGGCCGGATCCAAGGAGCCGTCCGGCAGCAGCAGGCGCGGCCCGACCACGGCCAGCGAGGGTTCCGCCTCCAGATCCTCCACCATCTGACGCACCGCGCCGGTCGGGACGACCGTGTCCGGGTTGAGGATCAGCGCGTGGCGGTAGCGCGGCCGGGCGGGCGGGTCATCGCCGGCGGCGGCGAAGCCCGCGTCCCGGAGCCCCAGGTTGTTGGCGCTGGAGAAGCCCAGGTTCTGGTCGCTCTCGACCAGATGCACCCAGGAGAACTGGTCGCGCAGCAGGGCGACGCTGTCGTCGGGCGAGGCGTTGTCCACCACCCAGACCGCGGCGGACAGGCCTTCCAGGCCCCCGTCGGCGAGGGAGCGCAGGCAATCGGCCAGCAGCGCCGCCGTGCCGTGGTTGACGATGATGACGGCCACATCGTCGAGGGGCGCGGCCGCGGGCCGGTCGGACAGGGCTGCCCCGCCCCGATCGGGAGCGCCCGAGCTCATGCCTGCTCCGTCGCGCCGCCGCCTCCGGGCGGCGACACCAGCACCCGCGTATCGCCGATGCGCCGGGTCAGACGCTGCCGATCGAAATGCTCCAGGATCGCCTGGGCGAACTTGCGGCTGGTGTTGAAGCGGTCCCGCATGTCGGCCAGGGTCATCGGTCCATGGGTCTGGATGAGATCGACCACGCCCTGGCGCAGTTCGCCATAGGCCTGCCGGTCGAAGAGCACCTCCGGGGAGACGAGCACCAGGTCGCCCTGTTTGACCAGCGCCTCCAGCACCCTGGCGCCCGCCTCCGCCTCCGCCTCCTTGACCGACGGCGGGGCAAAAGGCTGGGCCCGGAACCGGCCTAGAAGCTGCTTCACCACTTCATCCTGGCTGCTGGAGAAGCGGACGCTGTGGCGCGGATCATGCAGCAGCTCGCCCTCGCGCTGCAGCCAGCCTTCCTCGACGGCCCGCCGCGTCACGGCGGCCATCACCTCCGGCGCCAGCCGCAGCTGCCCGCGCAGCTCCTCCATGGGCACCCCGGGTCGCAGGGGGTGGCGGTCGTGATAGCGCCGCAGGATCAACTCGGTCAGACGGCGCAGGCGGGCCCAGCCGCGATCCGTGGCCCAATGGCCCTCCAACGACAACACCCGGCCCGCGCGGGACAGCTGCTCCAGGGCCAGGTCGCGCTCCGGCGCTTCGAACCCCAGGTCCACGGGGCGCAGCCGCTCGGCCGCACAGGGCTCGCGCTCCGCGAGCATCTGCCAGACGACTGCCGTCGGTTCGCCGGTGGCGAGGTCCGCAAAGCGCGCGCTGACCGCGTCGGCGAAGCGGCGCCGACGGCCGGGGGGATGGCAGTCCAGCACCCGGGCGCCGCCGACGGTGCGCTCCGGCGACGGCAGGCGCAGGACCAGACGGTCGCCGGCGGCGAGGACCAGGGGGCGCTCCAGGCGCAGCTGCGCGTCTCCTTCGGAGCCGGGGTCGATGGCCTGGGCGCCGATGACCCGCAGAAATGCCGGGGTCTCGGCCGCCCCATGGTAGACCTGCAGCCGCAGGTCATGCGCCAGGGGATGCGGCAGATCGGCCAGGGCGCGCAGCCGCACATCCACCAGCCGGGTTGGCGCATACTGATCCGGGAGCGATACCAGCGTGCCCCGGGGAATGGCTGTCGGCTCCACCCCCACCAGGTTGATGGCCGTCCTGGAGCCGGGCCGGGCCTCCTCGGTCGCCTGCCCATGGGCATGCAGGCCGCGGATGCGGCTGCGCAGCTGCTCCTGCGGCAGCAGCGAAACGGTATCGCCCACGCGCAGGCCGCCGTCGCGCAGGGTGCCCGTGACCACCGTCCCGAATCCGGCCAGGCTGAAGGAACGGTCCACGGACAGGCGTGGCCGGCCGCGATCCACGGGCTCGGGGGCCTGCCGCACCAGCTGTTCCAGCGCGGCGAGGAGTCGGTCCAATCCGGCTCCGGTCTCGGCCGAGACCGGCACGATCGGCGCGTCGGCCAGACAGGTGGGGGCCAGCATCGCCCGCAGGTCTTCGGTGACGAGGGAGATCCATTCCGCGTCGACCAGGTCGGTCTTGGTCAGCGCCACCAAGCAGTGGCGCAGGCCGAGGAGGTCCAGAATCGCCAGATGCTCCCGCGTCTGGGGCATCGGCCCCTCGTCGGCGGCCACCACCAGGATGCCGGCGTCCACGCCGCCGGCCCCGGCCAGCATGTTGCGGATGAAATCCTCATGCCCCGGTACGTCGACCAGGCTCAAGACATCGCCGCCGGGCAGCCGCATCCAGGCGAAGCCGAGGTCGATGGTCATCCCCCGGCGCTTCTCTTCGCTCAGCCGATCGGGGTCCGTTCCGGTCAGGGCGCGGACCAGGGTGCTCTTGCCGTGATCGACGTGCCCGGCCGTACCGACGACGACGATGCGGCTCACGGCCCTCCCCCGGCCTGGCGCCTGGCGCGCAGCGCCCGCCGCAAGGCCTGGCGCCGCTCCGGGGATTGCCCGCCCGGGTCGCCCGAGGGCAGATCGACGTCGAAGGATTCGGCCCCGACCAGGGTGGCATCGCGCAGGCCGCGCACGAAGAGTCCCATGCGATGGCGCAGGCTCTCCAGATCCTTCCGGCCCAGATCCAACCCGGCCGACAGACCCTCCGACAGGATGGACAGCTCGGCGTCGATGCCGCCGCGCAAGGCGTTGAGCGCATCGGCCAAGGCTTGCCGTTCGGTGAGGCGCTCCTGGGAGAGGGAGATCCAGTCCTGCCTCCGGCCGGCCAGGAACTGCTCCCAGCGCCCCGCGATCTCCTGGCGCAGGCCGACCAGGGCGGCGTCGACCTGTTCCGCCGCGACCCGCACCTGTTCCTTGGTGGCATGATGATCCACCCGCAGGCGGTCGGCCTCCACGCGGGCCTGCTCCACCATGCCGCGCGCCTCGCGCAGGGTCTCGCTCTGCTCCTCCAGATGTCCTTGCCAACGGCCAACCGTGCCCGTCAGATCCTGTAACTGGGGCCGCAATTCCTGGATTTCCGCCCGCAGCCGCTGTTCCTGCTGCCTTGCCAGCTCATCGCGAGGACCCAAGGAAGCCGCCAGGTCGTCCAATCGGGTAGCCTGCGCCTGCAGCTGGCGCAGCAGGTCTGTCTGCTGCCGCGCCAGGGATTCAAGGGCTTTGTCCATGGTCGCGATCGCTTCGCCGCGTGCGACCAGAGGCTGCAGGCTGCGGACCAGCCGCTCGCCCTCCTCTAAGCGCTGCCGGCTCTGCGCCTGCAATTCGCTGCGCAGCGCATGGTCGCGGCTCGCGATCTCAGCGGTCAGCTCCCGGCCCAGTTGCAGCAGGCTGGCCTGCAGCTGATCCACGCGGCGCAGGTCAACCGCCAACTGCTCGGCCCGCTCGGCCAGACGCACCTGTTGGGCACCCAAGGCCTCCACCTGGCTGGTGACGCTATGGTCCCCCAGCAGGCGGTCGACGGCGGAGGCCAGCCGTTCCACCTGATCGTTGCGCCGGAGTTCGCCCTGCTCCCGCTCGTGAACGATGCCTTCCACAGCGGCCAACTGCGCACGCAGCGCGCTGAAGGCGCTCTCCTGGCTGGCGATCGCGTCGGCGTTGCGCTGGGCCGCGTCGGCCAGCTGCTCCAGGAGCGCCCGCTGCGCGTTGGCATCCGGCGGAAGCAGAGCGCTCAAGCGTTGAGCTCCACCAACTGACCGGTCTCCAGGAACACCACCCATTCGCCGATGTTCGTCACATGGTCGCCGATGCGCTCGATGCTCTTGGCGGTCCACATCAGCTTGCTGCCGCGATCGATCGTCGCCGGATCGGCGCGCATGTCGGCCAGCAGGTCGCTGTAGCACTTGCGGTAGAGCGCGTCGATCTCATTGTCGCGGACGGCGATGGACCGGGCGGACTGGCTGTCGCGCTGCAGAAAGGCGTCCACCTGACCCTGGAGCAGCGAGCAGGCCAGCAGGGCCATGCGCGGGATATCGACGAATGGCTCCGTCGGCGGGTCATCGGCGATCTCGAGGGCGGTGACGGCGATGCGCTTGGCATGGTCGCCGATGCGCTCCAAGTCCGTGATGATGGCCGAGATGGCCAGGATCTCACGGAGGTCGGAAGCCAAAGGTTGCTGACGGGCGATGATCTCCAGGATGTCGCGCTGCAGGTTGGCCCACAGGCGGTTGATGACCTCGTCACCCTCGATGATCCGCCGCGCCAAGGCGCTGTCGTTTTCCACCAGCGACCGCGTGGCTTGATCGACGGCCGCGCCGACCTGGTCGGCCATGGCTCGCAGCCGGTCTTCCAGGCTGCGCATTTCGGATTCGAATGCCGACCGCGTGCTCATGATCGAACCTGCTCGCTTTCGGGGGGCTTGCCGCTGAGGCCGTCGATGTCTGACGAAGCTCCGGCTCCGTGACCGCGGCATTATAGAACAAGGGCGTCCGGCCGCAGCTTCCTCAGGGGTCGGGCTCAGGCTCGCGGCCCAGCCAGGGGAAGATGAGCTCCGGCCGGACGAAGACCCGGGCCTCCAGCCACCAGGACGGCAAGCCCGATTCATGCAGTTCGGCGCGGTTGGCCAGCCAGCCGCCGCGGTGGCTGGCCACCTGGGCGGAATAGACCAGCGAACTGCTGCTGCCCACCAGCAGACCGGTTCCCTCCCAGACCAGGCGATTGGTGCCGGCGAGGCGCACCGTGCCGCTCTCGGCCAGGATCCGTTCCGGCAGAAGCTCCAGGCCGGCGGGCAGGGTGTCGGTCAGGACGAAGCGCCCGCTGGGCTCGGTTCCGGTGTTGGCCAGGTTGATGATGAACTTGACCGCCTGGCCGGGGCGGACCATGCGCTGGTCGTCCGGTACGCTCTTGGAGGAGCTGCGCAGATCCGGTGCGTTCACCCGCCACAGGGTGCGGCGCCGCAGGGTCTGGTTGTCGCTGGCGATGGCGACCTCGGAGACCTGCTCGAGCGCGCGCGGCAGGTCTGGGTCCAGCCGCAGGTTCACCTGAAGGGTCTGCTCCTGGAAGCGCGGTAGGGTCCCGCTCCAACGCAGATCAGCGCCGTCCAGGATCCAGCTGGGCGGCAGGGGAGGCGAGGCTTCCAGCGTCGCGCCGCGCGGCAGGGTCCAGCGCACCGCGACGGGCGCCTCCGCGGCGGGCCCGGTATGGCTGAGTCGCAGCCTGAGACGCAGCCTGTCGCCCCCGCGGTAGGTCCCCGGCGGCAGCACCCGCCCCGCTGCGTCCACCTGCTCCAAGGCGCTGCTGGTCCAGGGGTTGAACCAGTCGAGCGCGTTGCCGATCACGCGCTCGGCGCAGCTGGGGGCCAGGGTGGCGGCATCGAAGGCCAGGAAGACGGTCTTGTAGCCGGCGTTCTGCTCGTACTGCGCCGCCACCGCCTCGCCCAGCTGGTTGAAGATGGCGGCGCGGGCCAGCGGGACCTGACGCAGGATGAGCCGGTCGCTGAAGTCCTCCGCCTGCGGTCTGGACGCCAGTCGGCAACCCGGCGGCAGATCCTGGTAGATCGATTTGTCCGCGCCCACCAAGGGGCCTTGATGGGCCTGTCCGGCGCTCTCCTCAAAGGTCTCCACACCCAGGCGCTCGCGATGGAACAGCAGCGCGTCGCGGTAGGGCGTGGCGGCCCAATGGTAGAGGTAGTCCTCGGAGGACAGCAGCAGGCGGCCGCCGGCATCCAGGTAGTCAGCCATGAGGCGTTGGATCTCCGGCCCGAAGTGGCGGTCCATCTTGAGGCCGCTGTAGCCGGTGAACCACAGCACCATCGGATAGCTGCGGAGGGTACGGGTGGGCGGCAGGCTGGGCCGGAGCTGCAAGAGACCCAGCTCCAGCTGGTCGTAGGGCAGCCCCAGCGCGTCGAGGGCCTCGAGGTAGCGCTGCTCGCTGTCGCTGCCGTAATCCCCGTCCACCACCAGCAGCGGCGCCGGCGTGCGGGTCTCGACCGCGACGCGCCGTGGGTCGCCGCCGTCCGCGCCCTGGATCAGGATCTCGGTACGCGCCGAACTGCCGTGTGCGCTGTCCGCGGGGATGCGCACCCTGAGGCCCAGGACGGCAGTCTCACAGCTGGCCAGCCGCAGACGCCCGTCGCTGACCGCGCCGAAATCGGCTTGACGCAGCTCGGCGGGCCAGGAGCCCGCGGCCAGGGTCACCGTGTAGGCGGCGGCCAGCGCACCGGTGTTGAGGACGGTCAGGCGGTAGTCGGCGCTGCCGCCGGCGGCCTCGACGAGCCGCGACTGGCTCACCGCGGCGTGCAGGCCTGCCGCGGGCGCCGGGGCCATCAGGGCCTGGATCACCCGGTCCAGCAGCCTGGCGCGCGCGGCCGTGTCGCCGATGCCCTCCAGGCCGAAGCCCAGCACCGCGGCGCGGTAGCCGGTGCAGGTGTCCACCAGCGCCGCCGCGCCCTGGCCACCGCCGTAGCGCAGGATCAGGCGCCCCCGGGCTTCGTCGCGCAAGGCCAAGGCATCGGGCGAGGACTGGTTCTGCAGCCCGCCGGGATCGTTGAGGGTGAAGCGCAGGTCGGCCAGCGGCCCACCGGCGACGCCGCTGAGCTGGGTGGCGCCGATGGCTGTGTCGGCCACCACCTTGACCAGCAACTGATCGCGCACATAGGGCAGCACCGGCCCGTTCTCGTTGCAGGGCTTGCCGGGCACCTCGCGGCCCGAATCCTGGCAGAGCAGGTCCTGGCCGGACACGATCAGGCGGCCGCCGCCCGCCAGATAGCCGCCCAGCTCATAGGCGCCCATCACCTTGTTGGGACTGGACAGCGGGCTGGCCCAGATCACGAGGTCGTAGCGCGCCATCGTGGCCGTGGTCGGCGGGCCACCGGGCTTGCCGGGCCCGGCGAAGTCGTCGCTCACGCTGTGCACGTCGTACAGATAGCCCATCCGATCCAGGGCGGCGCGGTACAGATCGACCGCGCCGCTGTAGATCCAGGCATCGCCGTCCACCAGGAGGATGCGCGGGGCGCGCTGCAGGCGGTAGATCCGGGTGCTGGGGGCCGCGGCGCTGATCTTGACCGTGTCGGTCAGCACCCGGTAGCCGAAGCGCTCCACACGCAGGTCATAGCTGCGTTCGGGCAGCCGTTGGCTGAAGCCGAAGGTGGCGCTGCTGTCGATGGTGAAGGGCACGTCCGCCAGGCGGATGGCGCCGTCCAGCGGCGCGCCGCTCGCGGCGTCCAGGAGGCGTCCCTCCAGGATGCCCATGGGTTCGTCGAAATCCAGGGAGAGCGTCACACGGGTGGTCTGGCCGGTGCTGATGCGGACATCGCGCTGGCTCCGGCTACGGAAGCCGAAGGCCTCGGCGAGGATGACGTAGCTGCCGGGGTGCAGGTCCAGGGCGAAGCTGCCGTCCGAAGGCGAGACGATGGTCGAGGCCATGGGATCGCCGATGGGTGAGGCGACGGTGATCCGGGCCCAGACGATGGGTTCGTCATCGGCGCTGCGCAGCACCTGCCCCCGCAGCTGGCCGACGTCGCTGACCGAGGCCACGGCGGCGTAGGCGTTGACCAGGCCCCAACCGCTGGCCCGGCCGGGCAGGCCGGCCCCGATGGGGGTGGCGCTGCGTCGCAGCAGGTCCTTGAGCGCTGCCGGTTTCAGGCCGGGTCTGGCCTGCAGGACCAGGGCGGCGACGCCGGCCACATGGGGGGCGGCCATGCTGGTTCCGGAGAGCCGGCCCAGCCCGCCGCCGGGCAGGGTGGAGGTGATGCCCACACCGGGCGCCACCAGGTCCGGCTTGGTTTCCTGCCAGGTGGAGATACCGCGGGCGCTACGGTTCCACACCGCGCCGTCCGCGGTGACGGCACCGACGCCGAGGGTGGAGGTGAAGGTGGCCGGAGCCAGGAGGGAGTCGGGGTTGTTGCCCATGGCGGCCACCACGAAGATCCCGGCCTCCACGATGCGGTTCACAGCCTGCTGGTAGACACCGATCTCCAGCGGCGCATCGGTGCCCAGGCTGAGGTTCACGATGTCCGGTCGGTCCTCACCCAGGTCGACGACCCATTCCAGGGCGGCCACCATCCAGCTGAGCGGGCAGCCGTCGACCTGACAGGCGCGTGCCGCGATCCAGCGAGCGCCGGGCGCCACACCGATCCCCGCCGGCGCCACGATGGTGCCCAGCACGTGGCTGCCGTGGCCCACGCTGTCCACGGGGTAGGTGTCGCCCAGGCCACAGAAGGCATCGATGATCCGATTGCACCACCAGTTCCGGGCATGACGGGGGCTGCCGCCGGGCTGCGTTCCGCGGTAGCTGGGCTGCAGCAGGGGGTGGTGGTAGTCCACACCGGAGTCCACCACGGCGACGGTCACGCCGCTGCCATCCACACCCAGCAGGCGACGGGCCTCGTCCACCTTGATCAGCCGCAGGTTCCATTGCAGCGGATCGGTGGCGACGCCGAGGATGCGGGCGGCCGGCTGCGGCGCGCTGGATGGCTCCAGCCGCAGCTTGCCGTCGGCGATGACCGCCCGCACTTCCGGCCGCTGCGCCAGGGCGCGCAGGGTGGCGTCCGATACGTCGACGGCGACGCCGTCGACGGACCACAGCGCCCGGCTCGGCCCGGCCCGGCCGGCGGCGGTCTCCTCCCCGAGGAAGCTCAGGAGCGGCCCGGCGCGGTGGATGAAGGCGGAGCGGCCCCGCGCCGCGTCGGTGGCCGACCGACCCAAGGCCGTCCGATCCGGCCGCGACGGTCGCAGCAGCACGATGACGGGCTGTCGGCCGGGATGCCCCGCCTGCTTCAAGGCCGGGTCGACGGCCGCCGGCGCCGCGCCGCTAGCGGGTGGCGGCTGGGGCAGAACCCGGGGCGCCGCCAGGACAGGGGCCAGGAGCAGGCTCCCCCCCAGGATCATGGCTGTCAGGACGGCCAGGGGGGCGCGGTGGCTCACGGCTGATCGATCGTGCCGACGGAGGTGGCGCCGGCCGGTTGGGGGGGCTCCTGGCGTCCGTGGGCCATGACCAGGACGGTGGCGCCGCGCTCCGAGCGCAGGCGCAGCGGTGTCGCCGCCGGGGCGATCAGGATCTGACTGCCCACGGCCACACCCGGCGCTCCTTCCGCGCCGATCTGGTATTCCAGCACGCCGCGATAGACGATGAGGACCAAGGGACCGGTGGCCGGGATGTAGGACTCGCTCTGTCCCCAGAGCCGTGTGGCGCAAACGGTGTAGGCGCCGCAATGGCCCAGGGCCTGCCAGCGGAAGGGCTCGGCGCGCAGCGCGTCCGCCGCGGCATGGGCCTTGTGGATCTCATGATCCAGGGCCATATGCGGCGGCAGGTGGCCGTTGACCACCGCGCCGTCCTCGACGACCGTCTCCAGGAGCAGCACCGTCGAGCGCATGCCGGCGGACACGGTGTGGCCCACCTTCCGCGGCACGCTGAGCAACTCGCCTTCGTTGGCCACGGTGCGCACCGTGCCGTTGTCCACCATCACCACCCCGTCCAGGATGAACAGCAGGGAGCCTTCCGCGCCGTCGCGATGCCAACTGCGCCGGTCATCGCAGATGAAGAGCGATGCTTTCAGCCGGTCCAGGCTGGCCAGATCCAGCGGTCGGTAGGGGGAGTCCAACTCCTCGGCCAGGCGGGCCAGGTCGATCACTTGCTGCACAGCCCATCACTCCTCGCCGCTGGGGCCTCGGGCGCTGTCGAGAGGTGCCCGGCGGGGCGTTGGGAGCGCCGGGGAACGGCCATCTCAGGACGGCCTTCGGGATCGGGACGGGTGAGAAGGGGGCCATCGGCCCCCTGGCTCCCCATCTGCCTGACGGATTATAGTTACCGGCCGCCGGTTCTGGCGCGCTCGACGGCATCCCGCCCGTGGGGGTGGCCCTGGGCCAGCGGCCGGGCGGCCGCAAGCACCCGCAGGCCTTCCAGGTCTCGCACGCAGGGATGCGCAGCCAGATCCTCCCAGTCCAGGCGGCCGCAAGGCGCGCAATCCATGGTGCTGGCCACCACGCGATGGCGCGCGGCTGGGCCCCAGGGCCCGAAACGCGCCGCGTCGGCGGGCCCGAAGAGATGGACGCTGGGCACGGCCATGGCCACCGCCAGATGCAGGGGGCCGGAGTCCGGCCCCAGCACCAGACGGCAGCGGTCGTAGACCGCGGCCAGGGTGCCGAGGTCTGTCCGTCCCGCCAGGTCCAGGACCGGCCGGTCGGCCAGGCGGGCGGCCAGCTCTGCCGTCAGCGAAGCCTCGCCCGCTGAGCCGGTCAGGACCAGGCCTTCGCCCGAGGGTAGGAGGCTCTCGACCAGCGCCGCCCAGGCTTCGGGCCGCCAGCGCTTGACCGGCGCGCCGGAGCCGGGGTGGATGGCCAGCGGCCCGCTGAGGGGATGGGGCAGGCCGGCCAGGAGGGCCGCGGCCCTGTCCGCCTCCGCCGGCAGGACGCGGAAGCCCAGCGGCTGCTCCCGGGGATCCCAGCCGCCCGCCGGGGCGTTCTGCCCTGCCAGGGCCGCGGTCAGATCCAGGTTGAGGGCCGCGCTGTGCCGGCCGGGAAGGCGCGGCGGCAAGGCGTGGGTGACGAAGGGGTCGAGGGCCGGATGGGCGTGCGCCGCGCGCAGAGGCAGGCGGCCCCAGGCGGCCATCCAGGCTGACCCGTGGTCATCGTCGCGCAGGATGAGCGCCGCGTCGAAGCGGCCTTGCAGCCGCCGCGCCTGCCGCCACAGCCTCATGATGGCCGCCAGGCGCCGCCCCCGCGGTCGGCGGTCGAACCAGGGGAAGGCGAAGGTCTCCACGGTCGCCCCGCCCGGCAACCGTTCGGCCACCGACCGCGCCCAGGGTCCGACCAGGAGGCTGAGGTGCAGGTCCGGCCGCAGCTGATGCAGCAGCCTGAGCGCCGGCCCGACGAAGAGCAGGTCGCCCAGATGATCGGGGCGGACCAGCAGCAGCCGCGCTCCCTCGGGCAACCGCCCCCAGCCGGGGACCAGTGGCAGGGGCCCCTGCCTGCGGGCGCCCAGAAGCCAAGGCGCCAGGCGCGCGCGCAGGGGGAGGCGGCCGGCAGCGGCGGTGTCCATGGGCGGGGGCGGGCGGCTCAGGCCAGGATCTCCAGGGCCGCCTCCAGCTGCTGCCGCTCGTAGAGGCGGAAATAGGCGCCTCCGGCAGCCAGCAGGCCGGCATGGTCGCCCCGTTCCACCACGCGGCCTTCGTCCAGGACGAGGATCTCATCGGCATCCCGCACGGCGGAGACCCGGCTGGCGATGAGGATGGCCGTGCGCGCCGCCAGATAAGGCTTGAGCGCGGCGAGGATGCGCGCTTCGGTGGCGGTATCGACGGCCGACAAGGCGTCGTCCAGGATCAGCACGCGGGCCTCGCGGATGAGGGCCCGAGCCAGGCAGACCCGCTGGCGCTGGCCGCCGGAGAGGGTCACGCCCCGCTCGCCGACGATGGTGTCGTAGCCGGCGGCAAAGGCTTCGACATCATCCGCCAGGTCCGCCAGGCGGGCGGCGGCGGCGATCTCCGCCCGGCTGTAGGCCTCCGGCCGCGGATCGAAGGCGATGTTCTCGGCGATGGTGCGACTGAAGAGGAAGGCATCCTGCGGCACATAGGCGATGGCGGCGCGCAGATCGGCCAGGCGCAGGTCCAGGACGTCGTGGCCGTCGAGGAAGACCTGGCCCTCGTCGGGATCGAAGACGCGCAGCAGCAGGCCGGCGATGCTGCTCTTGCCGCTGCCGGTGCGCCCCAGGATGCCCAGGGTGCGCCCGGGCGACAGGTCGACGCTCAAGCCCTCCACGGCCCAGGGAAGGTCGGGGCGGTAGCGGAAGCGCAGGTCGCGCAGGGTCACCTGGCCGCGCAACTGCTCTTGCGGCAGGGCCTGGGCCTGGGGCCGGTCGGCCACGGCCGGGGCGATGCCCAGGACGGTTTCCAGGCGCGCCATCGAGGCCGTCGCGCGCTGGAAGAGGTTCATCACCCAGCCCAGGGCGAGCATGGGCCAGACCAGCATGGCCAGATAGGTGTTGAAGCTGATGTAGGCGCCCAGGCTGATCCGTCCGTCCACGACCATCCAGCCGCCCAGACCCAGGCCCAGGCTGAAGCTGATGCCGGCCAGGAGGCCGATCAGGGGATCGAAGGCCACGTCGTAGCGCAGCATCTCGCTGAAGCGGCGGCGGTAGTCCTCGTTGGCCGCGCCGAAGCGCGCCGCCTCACGGGCCTCGGCAACATAGCCGCGGACCACCCGCACCCCGGACACGTTTTCCTGGACCCGCTCGCTCAGATGACCGAAGGATTCCTGCACCTCGCCGTAGCGCTTGTGCAGCCGCCGGCCCAGCAGGTAGGAGAGCGGGCTGAGCAGGCAGAGCGGCAGGAGGACGACCAGGGCCAGCTGCCAGCTGACGGTGAAGGCCATCATCAGCGCCGCGCCCCAGAAGACCAGGACGGCGTCGAGGGCGGCCATCATGCCGCTGGCGGCCGCCACCTGGATGGCCGGCACGTCGTTGGTGGCAAAGGCCATCAGCGCGCCCACCTTGTTCTCCAGGTAGAAACGCGCGTCCAGCCGCTGCAGGTGGTCGTGCAGCCGCTGCCGCAGGTCGCGCTCGATGGCCCGCGAACTGCCGAAGATCAGCAGCCGCCAGGCGTAGCGGGCGCCCATGATGGTCACGGCGATGCCGACGATGGCCAGGGCCCGGCGCTGCAGCCCCCCGGCGTCCAGGCCTCCTTCGCGCAGGGCGTCCACCGTCCTCCCGACGACGCGGGCGATGGCCAGCTGGCCGCCGTCGGACACGCACAGCGCCAGCATGCCCAGAAGGTACTGCCACCGCCGGGTGGCCAGAAGCGCCAGGAGGGAACGGAGGGCGGGGCCGGGGCGGGGGATGCGCAGGGCCGGGCGGGCGAAGGAGCGGGGCATGGCCTTGATTGTAGAGCGGGGCCGGGCGGGAGGGCCAAGGGCGGCGAAGGACGAAGCGGTCGCGGTCTGGCTTCGGCATCCGGACTGACTACAATGCGGCCCATGCCTGTCGACAGCCCCAAGCTCCAAGTCCAGTTCGCCCCGCGCACGGAGGATCTGTTGGCCTCGCTGCTGGCGGACCTGGGCCAGGGCTCCGCGGACCCGCTGGTGCGCGAATGCATCGTCGTCCAGAACCGGGGCATGCAGCGCTGGCTGGAGCTGCAGCTCAGCGCCGGCCAGGGCGTCTGGGCCAACCCCTGGTTCCCCTTTCCCGAAGCCTTCGCCCGCAGCCTGTGGCGGCGCGTCGCCCCGCGGCAGACGGCGGCGGACGGCGACCGGGAGGACAAGGGTGCGCCAACCGATGTCGAGGCCCTGGGCTGGGCGGTGGCCGCCGCCCTGTCGGATCTGCTCGACGCGCCCGCCTTCAACCCCCTCCTCGCCTGGCTGGGCCCGGAGCGCGAGGCCGGCCGCCTGCTCAGCCTGTCGCGGCGCATCGCCCGCGTGCTGGACGGCTACCTGCTGGACCGGCCGGACATCCTCGAGCGCTGGGAATCCGGGGATCCGGCCGCCCTGCTGCCGCCCGATCTCGCGGATCTGGGCAGCGAGGACGCCGCCTGGCAGGCGCCGCTGTGGCGATCCCTCGTGGCGCGCTCGCCCCAACTGATCGACAGCCATCCGGCGCGCCTCGCGGTTGGCTTGATCGCCCGGCTGGAAGCCCTGACCCACCCCGCCGGCCCCGAGGACGCGCGGACGCTGGAAGTCCTGCGTCAGCGCCTGCCGCGGGTATCGGTCTTCGGCTTGAGCGCCCTCTCCGCGGTCTATGTGCGCATCCTGGACGCCTTGGCGCGCCTGGTCCCGGTGCGGGTCTACACCCTGGTCCCCTCGCCGGCGGATGCCGGCGCCGTCCTCGACCTGGCCCGCGGCCTGCGTGACGCGGGCTGGCGGCTCGATGGCGGAACGGCCCCCATCGCCGCCGAGGCGATGGGCCTGCTGGAGCCGCTCGTCGCCCATCCGCTGCTGCGGGATCAGGCGGCCGCCTTGCGCGGTTTCCAGATGCTCCTGGTGTTGTCCGAGGCGGCGTTCCGGGTGGCGGGCGACGCCGAGGCGGTCGTCTCCGCCAGCGCCGCCCCGGATGGCGCCGCGCCGATTCCCGGCTGCGACGTTCCCCTCGGCCTGCTGCATCGACTCCAGGCGGACATCGCCGCGGGGCGGCAGCCGGTGGCCGACGAGGGTCTGGCGGCGCGGCTGCAGGCCGGGCAGGATCGCTCGCTGGGTCTGCACAGCTGCCACGGCCCCTTGCGCGAAGCCGAGGTGCTGCGCGATCAGCTGCTGGCCGCCTTCGACGAGCTGCCCGATCTGGCGCCCCAGGACGTGGTGGTGATGGTGCCGGACCTGGAGGTCTACGCGCCCTTCCTGCAGGCCGTCTTCGGCAGCGGCGAGGCCGGGCAGGCCACCGCCATTCCGTTCCGCATCGCCGACCGACCAGCGCGGGGCGGCCGGGCCGGCATCCTGGCCTTCGAGCAGGCCTTGCGCCTCCTGCGGGGGCGCATGACCGCTCCCGAGATCCTGGACCTGCTGGCGCTCGATCCGGTGCGTGCGGCCCGGGCCGTCGACGAAGAGGGTCTGGACAGCCTGCGGCGCTGGGTGCAGGACGCGGGCATTCGCTGGGGCATCGACGGCGCCCACCGCCGGCAGGTGGGACAGCCGGGCCTGGAAGGCAACACCTGGCGCTGGGGGCTGGCGCGCCTGTTCCTGGGCTGGGCCGCGCCGGGGGACGGTGCCATCAGCCTGGCCGCCGGCGCGGTGCTGCCTTACGGTCCGGCCGGCGCCGAACCCTGGCTGCTGGGCGCGCTGGCAGATCTCACCGACCTTCTGGTGCGCTGGAGGGGGCGACTGCTGGAGGCGCGCCTGACCATGGCCGCCTGGGCCGAGCAGCTGGGCGACTTCGGGGCCCAGCTGCTGGGCCCCGGCGAACCGAGCCAGGAGGAGCGACTGAGCATCGAACGGGCCCTGGGCAGCCTGGCGGAGCGCGCCGCCCGCGCCGGCTTCACCTCGCTGCTGGGGCTCGATGCCGTCAGCGGCCTGCTGTCCGCCGCCCTGGAGGAGGATCCGCCGCCGCGCGGCTTCCTCGAAGGGGCGGTGACGGTCTGCGCCCTGCAGCCGATGCGCGCCATCCCCTTCCGCGTCGTGGCCCTGATCGGCATGAACGACGGTGCCTTTCCGCGCGGCGACCGGCCCGCCGGCTTCGACCTGGCGGCGCGCCGCCCGCGGCTGGGGGCCACGATCAGCCGCGACACCGATCGCCTGCTCTTCCTGGAGGCCCTGACCAGCGCCCGGGAGCGGCTCATCCTCACCTGGACCGGACAGGATGCCCGCAGCGAGGCCCAGTCCCCGCCGTCGGTGGTGGTGGCCGAGTTGCGCGATGTGCTGCGCGCGATGCTGCCCGCACCGGCCGACGGCGTGGCCGGCGACGACATGGCGGAGGCCGGCAGCGAGCCGCAGCAGGATGCGCTGGTGCAGCAGCATCCCCTGCATCCCTACAGCCGGCGCTACTTCGCGGTCAAGGACGACCGGCGCTGGTTCAGCTATGCGGCCGACTACGCCCGCACGGTGGACCGGGGCGCGGCCGGCGGACAGCCGCGGCCGCCGCTGCTGACGGAGGCGCTGCCGTCGCGGCCCCCGCCGGATCCGCCGCGCACGCTGCGCCTGGAGCACCTGCTGCGCTGCTGGGAGAACCCGGCGCGCTATTTCCTCCAGGCGCGCCTGGGGATCAGCCTGCCCGGCCGCGAGGAACGGTTGGCCGACCGCGAGCCCTTGACCTTGGACCCCCTCCTGCGCTGGCGGGTGGGCGACGCCCTGGTGGAAGCGCTGCTGCAGGGCGCTGACCTGGAAGCCTCCCGTTCGCGCCTCGCGGCCCAGGGCCTTCTGCCGCTGGGCACGCCCGGAGCGCTGGCTGTCGCAGGCCTGTTCCCAGTCGCCCGCGAGATCGCCGACCTGGCGCGGCCGCTGCGACGCGGCGCGGCGCGGACCCTGGCGCTGGACATCCCGCTTCTGGATGGCAGCGTCCATCTGACGGGCTCGCTGGACGGACTGTACGCCGCCGGAAGGGTGGAGGCGGGCTACGGCCGCCTGGACGCCCGGCGCGGGCTGCGTCTCTGGCTGCGCCACCTGGTGCATTGCGCCCTGATCGACCGCGGCGACCTGTCCGGCACCACGCCCCGCTCCTGGGCGGTCGGGCGGCCGGCCGACGGCGGCAAGCACAGCGACCTCCTGCGCCTGGAGCCGGTGCCGGACGCCGCGGCGCTGCTGGAGGCCCTGGTCGCCGGCTGCCTGCGGGGGGAGAACGCGCCGCTGCCCTTCTACCCGGCCGCCGCGCGGGCCTACGCCCGCGAGCTGGGATTGGACGGGCTGCGGCGGGCCGCGGCGGAGGAGGGTGAACCGGACGCCCCGGAGGCCCCGCCGGGACCGGCCATCGATCTGGCCGAGGCCCGCCGCAAGGCGGCGGAGGCCTTCGGCGCGGGGCGGGACGAGGACGCCGCCGCCACCTGGGGGGGCCGCAAGGATCGCGACGATCCCTACTTGACCCTGATCCTCGGCGACGCCGAGCCTTGGGACGAGGACGGCCAGGTGCTGGACGCCGCGTGGGACCGGGATTTCCGCCGGCTGGCCGCGCTGGTCTACACACCCTTCCTGGCCGCCACCGCGTCCGCTGCCGCCACCGCCCCTGGGGAGGACGATCCGGGGCCGGCGGAGGGGCGGCCATGACCGCGCCGCCCGCCGCTCCCGGCGCCTTCGACGCCTTCCGGACCGATGTTGCCGGCCCGCGCCTCGTGGAGGCCAGCGCCGGAACGGGCAAGACTCATGCCATCGGCTCGCTGGTCCTGCGGCTGCTGGTGGAAGACGTCGGCGCCGCGCCGCCGCCGACGATCGACCAGATCCTGGTCGTCACCTTCACCCGGGCCGCGACCGGAGAGCTTCGCGAGCGCATCCGCGCGCGCCTGGTGCAGGCGGGGCGGCTGCTGGCGCCGAGCGGGCCGGGGGCCGCGGCGGCATCGCCAGCCCCGACCCCGCCCCCGCCCCCGGACCCGGCGGAGGCCGAGGTCCGGGACTGGCTGGCCGGACTGTCGGAGGAGGCGAGGCAGGCGGCCGCGGTTCGCTTGCGCCGTGCGCTGCGCGACTATGACGAAGCCGCGATCTTCACCATCCACGGCTTCTGCCAGCGCGTGCTCCGCGACTTCGCCTTCGAGAGCCGCGTGGATTTCGACGCCGAGCTCGTGCCGGACGAGACCGCCCTGCGCCGCACCGCCATCCACGACTACTGGGCCTTGATGGCCTACGACGCCGACCCCCTGGCCCTCAGCTGGCTGATGACCAGCGGCAGGCTGAACGTCGAAGGCCTGCAGAAGCTGGGCGACGCCCTGGCGGGCGCGCCGCATCTGGAGCGGGTGCCGGCGGTCCCTGCCGCGCTTGCCGAAGGCGCGCCAGGCGACCTGTCGCCGGCGCCGGAAGCCGCCCTGGCCGGCTGGCGCGCGGCCTGGACGGCGGTCGTCGCCTGCTGGCGTCAGGATGGGGAGGCGGCGCTGGCCTTGCTGGCCGCGTCCGCCGCGGCCAAGGCCGTTCACAACGGCACCTACAAGGCCGACCGCATCCTGGGCGACTGGCGACGGCAGCTCGACCAGGGTCTGGCCGGCGACCTCCCGCTCGTCCTGGGCAAGGAGCTGTCCGCCCGCCTGCAGAACCTGACCCGCAGCCAGATCGAGACGAAGACCAACAAGGGCAAGGCCGCGCCCCAGCATCCCCTCTTCGACGCCTGCGAGTCGCTGCACCAGGTCCGGCAGGAGACCGACGCGGCCTTGGCCGCCTGGGGCCTCGAGCTGCGCCACGGCCTGGCTGTCTGGTTGGACCGCGAGCTGCCGGAGCGCCGCCGCCGCGCGCGGCAGCAGTCCTTCGACGACCTGCTGCAGCAGCTGAGCCGGGCCCTGGGGGCGGTGGACGGAACGGGCGAGCGGCTGGCGCGGCGCATCAGGGGGCGCTATCGGGCGGCGCTGATCGACGAGTTCCAGGACACGGACCTGCTGCAGGACGCGATCTTCCGCGCCATCTTCCAGCCGCCTGACGGGCCGCCGCTGCCCTTCCTGCGCATCGGCGACCCCAAGCAGGCCATCTACGCCTTCCGCGGGGCGGACGTCTTCGCCTACCTCAGGGCGGTGGCGGCCCTGGCGGATGACGGGCGCCACAGCCTGGCCACGAACCACCGCAGCGACCAGGGCATGGTGGAGGCCCTCAATGCGCTGTGGCTGCCGGTGCAGCGGCCGTTTCTCTTCCAGGCCATCCGCTACGAGCCGGCGGTGGCCCGGCATGGCGACCGGCTGACGCCCGGCGGCCCGGCCCTGGAGATCGCCTACCTGCCGGCGGACATCGCCGATCACCAGGCGAACGGCAAACCCGCCGGCAAGGGCCGAGCCGAGCGCGCCGCCGCCCGTGCGGCCGCCGCCGCGGTTGCCGGCCTGCTGCGTCGCCCGCCGCTGATCGCGATGCCGGGCCGCCGCCCGCGACCGGCGACGGCCGGCGATGTGGCCGTCCTGGTGCGCACCAACGCCCAGGCCCGCCGGATGCAAGCCGCGCTGCGGGTCTTGGGCGTCCCCACGGTGCTCCAAAGCGACGCCTCCGTGCTGGATCAGGCGGAGGCGGAGGCGATGCGCCTGCTCCTGGCCGCCCTCCTGGATCCCGCGGATGCTTGGGCCCTGCGCGCGGCCCTGGTCACGCCGCTCCTGGGGCTCAGCGCGGCGGAGATCGAGGACCTGGCGGCCGACGAGACCGCTTGGGAAACCTGGGTGGAACGGTTTCGGGAATGGCAGACGGTCTGGCGGCAACGCGGCTTCCTGCCGGCCTTCCGTCAGTTGCTGGACGGCAGCCATGGCGCCCGGCGCCTGCTGGGCCATGCCGGAGGCGAGCGGCAGCTCACGAACCTGCTGCACCTGGCCGAGCTGCTGCATACGGTAGCCGTCCGCCAGGAACTGGGGCCGGAAGGCCTGGCCGGCTGGTTGGAGCGGGTGCTGGAAGACGCTGAGCTGCGGCGGCAGAGCCTGGGCGACACCGCCCAGCTGCGCCTGGAGCGCGATGCCGCCGCGGTGCGGCTGGTCACCGTTCATCGCAGCAAGGGTCTGGAGTACCCCTTCGTCTTCTGTCCCTTCCTGTGGGCCGGCTCCCAGTCGCGCGGCAACAAGGATCCCCGGCCGATCGCCTTTCATGATCTGGATGGCGACCAGGCCCTGCGCCTCGACATCGCCGCCGAGCACGGCGCGTCCGCGATCCTGGCTGCCGGGTTGGAGGCCCTCGCCGAAGACCTGCGCCTGCTCTATGTGGCCCTCACCCGCGCCCGGCATCGCTGCTGGCTGGCCTGGGGGCCTCTCGCGGACACCGCCAGCGGCGCCTTGGCCTACCTCTTCACCAGCGCTCAGCTGGCGGACCAGGCGCCCGAAGGGGATGCCGCGGAGGATCTGGAGCGCTGGCGGTCGGGCATCGCCGCGGTCGCCGCGGCCGAGGTGAAGGCGGCCGCCGAAGCCGGCGATGATCCAGCGGCCGATCCCTTGTGGGGCCGGCTCAAGGCCCTGGCGGACGCCCATCCGCGGCTGCTGCGCGCCCGGCGGCTGGGACGCGGCGACCTGCGCGCCGAGCGCCTGCCGCCGGACGCCGCCCTCGCCGGGCCGGCGGGCCAGGCTCGCCGGTCCAGCCACCCGCCGCGCCGCGTCCTCTTCCGCTCCAGCTTCACCGCGCTGGCGCGCGGCGAGCGCTTCGCGGCGGCCGCGGAGGAGCAGGATCCCGACGGCCCGGACCACGACGCGCAGTCGGCCGCCGAGGCCACCGAGCCGGCGGAGACCGCCGTCGGGAGCGCGCGGGCGGCAGCGGACGCGGTCGATCGCGTGCCCCTGGCCGATCTGGTGGCCGGTACCCGCCTGGGCACCGGCATGCATGCGCTCCTGGAGCGCATCGACTTCCGCGGCGACGGGGCACGTTGGCGACAGGAGGCCGAGCGGCTGGTAGCCCGACGGGCCCTGCCGGGCGAGGCGCTGGAGCCTCTGCTGGCCGCGCTGCCCACCTTGCTGAGCACAGCCTTGGGTGTCGAGGAGCGGCTGGGCTTCCGCCTGGCCGACATCGACCGCGCCGACCGTCGCGACGAGTTGAACTACATCCTGCCCGTCGCCCTTCAGGCGCGGGACGGGCGCTTCTCCCCCCGGCAACCGGGCGGCGGCGTGACCCCGGCCGCCATCGCCGCGGTGCTGGAGCGCCATCCCGGCGGCGCCATGCCCGCCGACTACCCCCGCCGGCTGCGGGCCTTGGCGGCGGCGCCATTGGCCGGCTGGCTGAACGGTTCCCTGGACCTGGTCTTCCGCCGCCGCGGAGAGGGAGGCGAGGCGCGCTGGTTCCTGTTGGACTGGAAGTCCAACCGCCTGGGCGAGCGCTGGGCGGATTACGCCCCCGAGCGCCTGACCGCGGCCATGGCCGGGCACCATTACTTCCTACAGGCCCATCTCTACGCCCTGGCCCTGCACCGCCACCTGACGGCCCGCCTACCGGATTACAGCTACGAGCGGCATTTCGGCGGCATCCTCTATGTCTTCGTGCGCGGCGTGCGCGAGGGCCATCCCGGCAGCGGCGTCTGCTTCGACCGCCCGCCGGCGGCGCGCATCCAGGCCCTGGACCGCCTGCTGCGGGAGGGGCGGGCATGAAGGCGGGCGACGAGGCCACCGTGGCTGCCCTGCAGGCCGCGGCGACGGACTGGCTGGCGCCCCAGGAGGTTCACATCGCCCGCCTGCTGGGCGACCTGGCGCCCCGGCCCGAGTGGCCGGCCGATGACCGCGTCCGCCTGGCCCTGGCCCTGGCCGCGCGCCAGGTGCGCCTGGGCCACGTCTGCCTGGACCTGCCCGCCCTCTGCGCCGCCGGCGGGCCGGTCGACGAGGAGGGCCGGCGCCTGGAGGGGCTCGTCTGGCCGCCCTTGGCCGCCTGGCTGGCGGCGTTGGGCGACAGCCCGCTGGTCACCTGTCTGCCCGAGGGCAGCCCGCCCGAGGCGGCGCCGGCCGAGCCGCGGCCCCTGGTGCTGGAACAACCCGCCGCGCGGCTCTACCTGCGCCGCTGGTGGGAGCATGAGGCGCGGCTGGCGGCGGTGCTGGCGGAGCGCGCGGCGGCGGCCGCGGACCATGACCCGCAGCTGCTGGCGGCCGGGCTGCAGCGGTACTTTGCTCCGCCCGCCGCCGCCGATGCCGCCCGGCGCGAGGGGGTGGCGGACCAGGCCGCGGCGGCGGCGCTGGCCCTGCGGCGGCGGCTGGCGGTCATCAGCGGCGGGCCGGGAACGGGCAAGACCAGCACCGTGCTGCGGATCCTGGCCCTGCTGGCGGAGCAGGCGGCGGCGCGGGACGACCGGCCACCGCGGGTGCTGCTGCTGGCGCCCACCGGCAAGGCCGCCGCCCGCATGCAGGAAGCGGTGGCCGGGGGCCTGGAAGGCCTGCCGGCGGACGAGGCCCTGCGCCGGTCCATCAAGCCCGAGGCCCGCACCCTGCATCGGGCGCTGGGCATGCGGCAGGGCGGCGGCTGGCGCCACGGGCCCGCCGATCCCCTGCCGGCCGACGTGGTGGTGGTCGACGAGGCCTCGATGATCGACGCGGCGCTGATGCGGGCCCTGGCGGAGGCCGTGGCCCCCGACGCGCGGCTGGTCATCCTGGGTGATCGCGACCAGCTGACTTCGGTGGAGGCCGGGGCGGTGCTGGCGGAGATCTGCGGGCCCCCGACGCGCGCCGGTGATCGCCGTTCGAGCGCACCGGCGGATCCGGCCGCCGCTCCGGACCCGGAGGCGCCCCCCCCGGCGATCGCCGCCTGCATCGCGCGGCTCTCCTACAGCTTCCGCTTCACGGCCGGGGGCGGCATCGGCGACCTGGCGGTGGCGGTGCGCGACGGCGACGCCGACCGCGCCCTGACGATCCTCCGCGATCCGGATCGCGCCGATCTGCGCTGGCTGGCCTCCCCGCCGACGCGGGGTCGCGACCGGCTGGAGGCGGCCTTGGAACAACAGGTGCTGGAAGGCTACGGCGTCTACCTGGACGCCCTGCGGGGCGCCGCCGGCCCGGCCGGACCCGCCGCGATCGCCGAAGCCCTGCGGGCCTTGGGCAGCTACCGTCTGCTCTGCGCCCACCGCCGGGGACCGGCGGGGGTGGCGGCGCTGAACGAGGCGGTGACGGCGACCCTGGCCCGCGCCGGGCGCCTGGAGCCGATCGGCGAGCAATGGCCGGGCCGGGCGCTCCTCATCACCCGCAACGACGAGGCCCTGCGCCTGTACAACGGCGACACGGGCCTGGTGGCGGTGGACGCAGCGGCCGACGGCCGCCTGCGGGCCTGGTTCCCCGGCCTGGACGGAAAGCCGCCGCGGGCCATCGCCCCGCCGCGCCTGCCGCCGCACGAGAACGCCCTGGTCATGAGCATCCACAAGAGCCAGGGCTCGGAGTTCGACCGCGTGGCGGTGATCCTGCCGGACGCCGACTCGCCGCTGCTCAGCCGGGAGCTGCTCTACACCGCCATCACCCGCGCCAGGCAGGGGGTGACGGTCTACGCCGGCGAGGCGGCGCTGCGGGCGGCCATCGGCCGGCGCGCCCGGCGCGACAGCGGCCTGGGGGCGCGACTCTGGGGAGGGGCGCGGCGTGATGGTTGAGCCGCCCTGGGTTCACGTTGACCCAGGGCGAGCCAGCCGGGCCGGGGCATCACCGTAACAACGCATCCTGACGCCCGGCAGACCCGCCCCTACGGGATTTGATGCGATCACCCTGCAAGGGCTTGCCCGCGCGCCGCCTTGTCCCCTATCGTTGGGTAGCCTGCCGTCCCGCCGGATGGCCTCGGATCGCAAAGAACGGCTTCATCATGACCTCCCTGCCCGCGCGCGTCGCGCGCGCCCGCCTGCTCACGCCGTTGCTCCTGGCGCTCGCGTCCCTGGGCTCGATCCCGCCGGCCGCGACCGGCTCCCCGGCCGACCTCCCCGCCCGGATCGCCCAGGAGCCGGGGGCGCGGGCCGTCTTTCTGCCGCTGCTGCTCAGAGGCGGCCAGCCCTACCACCTGCATTCCGACCGGGCCACGGTGTTCGGCGCCCAGCTGTCCGAGGTTCGCTTCCGGGATCCGGCGATGGTCAGTGAGGTGCGTCGGTCGGGGGCCGTGTTCCTGCGCAGCCTCATCTTCTGGGATGAGATCGAGCCGCGGCGAGAGAGCCCGCCGCGCTATGACTGGTCGCTCTACGACGGCCTGCTGCGCCATGCGCATCAGGAGGGCCTGGAGGTCATCGCCGAGGTGGTGGGCAATCCCACTTGGGCCGCGGACTATCCGGGCGGTCCGCTGTACAGCCTGGATCCGCTGGTGCAGTTCCTGGCCGCCGCGGTGGAGCGCTACGACGGCGATGGCCTGGCCGATGCTCCGGGCTCGCCGCGCATCCGCTACTGGGAGTTGTACAACGAGCCGGACAACACGGATTCTGAACTGGCCAAGGAAGGCCGGGCCTGGGGCTACTGGGGGCGTGAGGGCGCGGCCTACGCCCAGATGCTCAAGCGGGCCTATCCGGCCATCAAGCTGGCCAGCCCCGGGGCCAACGTCCTGCTCGGCGGCCTGGCCTACGACGCCTTCCCCGAGGACGGCGGCCCCTTCAATCCCGCCTTCCTGGACGACGTGTTGCGCGCGGGCGGGGGTTGCTGCTTCGATACGATGAACGTGCATTACTACCCGCTCTTCGCCTTCCGCTGGCAGGCCCAGGGCCCGGACATCGTGGGCAAGGCGCAGGCGGTGCGGCGCAAGCTGGCCGGCTACGGCCTCGACAAGCCGTTGATGTTCACCGAGGCCGGCATGTGGAGCGCCGCCTTGCCGCCCTATCCCGCGGCCACGCCCGACGACCAGCTGCGCTACGTGGCCAAGCTCTACACCCGGGCCCTGGCGGCCGGGGTGCAGACCGTCATCTGGTTCCAGTATGATGACGTGGCCGGTTTCGATGATCCGGCGCGGGGCCTGGTGGACATCGACCTGCAGCCCAAGCCGGCCCATATCGCCTTCGGCCTGGCCTCCGGGCTGCTGGCCGACGCGGTGCCGGAACGCCAGGCGCGTGACCTTTTGGCTTCGGGCGAGGTCTACTGGTTCAAGCAAGGCGCGGACCGCCTGGCCGTGGCCTGGACCGAGGACGGCAGCCAGGCCAGCTTGAGCATCCAGGCCCGCGAGGTGGAATGGATCCACGGCCTGGGAGCGCGGCAGCGCCTGCGCGATGAATCGGACGGACGGCTGGATGGCCAGGTCGTCGTCCGCTACGGACGGGACCCGGTCTTCATCCAGGTGCCCGGCGAATGAGTTCGCGGCCGCTCGGGCCGCCACGGCGACGGAGCAAGCGTTTGACAGCAAGACCTGCGCGCGACCCAGCGCGCTCCCGGCCTGTCGGTCGGAACGGGTGGGCCGCCCTGGCCTTGGCGGCGCTGCTGGGCGCTGCCGCGCCGCGGGAGCTGCCGGCGGCCGCGGATCCGCGGCCGGTCTGCCTGTACATCCCGGTCATGCTGCGCCGGGTGGACCTGAACGCCGCGCCGGAGCTTTGGCAGGCCGCTTCCGCGGCGACGCTGCCCCTCGACCGCTGCCCGCGCCCGGACGGCGGCCCGGGGGCCACCCCTACCCCCACCCAGCTGCTTGAACCCCGCCCCAGCCCCACCCTGGCCCCGCCTTCGCCCTCGCCGCAGCCGACGGCGTCGGCCGCGGCGACCCTGACGGCCATCGCCGTCACGCCGCCCACGCCGACGGAAACCCTGGATCCGCCGACGGCCACGGGCACGGCGGCGGTGCGGACGGCGACGGCGGAGACCCGCGCCACGCAGCGGTCCGCGGCGACGGCGACGGCCGCGGTCCGCGCGACCTTGACGGCCATCGCCCTCACGCCGCCCACGCCGACGGAGACCCTGGATCCACCGGCGGCCACGGGCACGGCGGCGGTGCGGACGGCGACCGCGGAGACCCGCGCCACCCAGCGGTCCGCGGCGACGGCGACGGCCGCGGCCCGTGCGACCTTGACCGCCGTCACGCCGCCCACGCCGACGGAGACCCTGGATCCGCCGGCGGCCACGGGCACGGCGGCGGTGCGGACGGCGACCGCGGCAGCAGCCCGCGCCACCGAGCAATCCGTGGCGACGGCGACGGCGGCGACCGGGGCAACCATGACCGCCCTCGCCGCAAGCCCCACCCCCACCGCGACGGCGACCGGGACGGCCACGATCACGCCCCCGCCGACCTTGCAAGCGACGCCGACCCCGACCCCGACGAACACTGCCACCACGGCGCCGACGCCCACGGCATCCGCCACGGCGACCCGCACCGCGACGGCCACGATCACGCCGATGCCAACCCTGACGGCGACGCCGACACACACGGCGACCTCGACCCCGACGCCTTCCATCACGCCCACCCCCACGCTCTCTGCCACGCCGACCCTGACGGCGACGCCCACGGCATCCGCCACGGCGACCCGGACGGCAACGCCGACCATCACACCGACGCCGTCGAACACACCGACGCCGTCGAACACACCGACGCCATCGGACACGCCGACCGCGACGCCTACGGCGACCCTGACGCCGACGCCCAGCGACACGCCCACGCCAACCCTCACCCTCACACCCAGCCTGACGCCGACGCCCAGCGACACCCCCACGCCCTCGGACACGCCGACCCCCACCGCGACGCCCAGCGACACGCCGACGCCCAGCCCCACCCTCACCGACACGCCGACCGTCACCCCCAGCCCCACCGTCACCGATACCCCGACGATCACCCCCACCCCCAGCATCACCCCCACGCCCACGGTGACGCTGGCGCCCACTTCCGCTGGTGCGCGGAGCCCTGGGCGTCCAGCTCTTCGGCGACGAGGCCGTGCGCCACGACCTGCTCAACAGCATGACCGCGGCCTACGCCAGCTACGGCCGCTTGCCGCTGCAATGGGCCTACATCGAGCCGACGGATGAGAACCCGCCGGTCTACGGTTGGGCGGGGGCGGACGAGGCCATCCGCGCCATGGACCGGGCCGGCATCCGTCCCGTGGCCATCCTCTATACCCGTCCGCCCTGGGCCTCATCCGATGGCTGCGGCCCCGTGGACCTCGTGCCCATCACCCGCTACCAGGCCTACCTGCGCGCCCTGGTGGAGCGCTACGACGGCGACGGCCAGGACGACGCGCCCGGTTCGCCGCGCATCGGCCATTGGGAGGTGGAGAACGAGGAGGACTTCGATCTGGCGATGAGCGATGACGGGATCGACCACGGCAGCTGCTTCGGCGGTCAGGCCGCGGCCTATGCCGACCATCTGCGCGCCAGCCACAAGGCCATCAAGGATGCCGATCCCACGGCGACGGTGCTCTTCGGCGGCGTGGCCTACGACCGGCTCTACAACGGGCCCGCCGGCCACAGCCCCACCGGGCCTTTCGACTACGAATTCGTGGGCAATGTGCTGGCTTCGCTCACCACCCGCTACAGCGTCGAGAGCGGCTACCCCTTCTTCGACTGGATGGCCGTCCATATCTACAACGACTTCCGTAACAACTGGGACGGGCAGCAGCCCTACAACCAGGAGCTGGCGGCCAAGGTGGCCCACCTGCGCGACAACCAGCTGCTTCGCTCGGGGGTCTACGACCTGCGCAGCCGCCCCATCGTCGTCACCGAGGTGGGCCTGTCCAGCGCGCCGGCCGACGCATTCACCCACCGCGACGAATTCCTGCAGGCCGCCTACCCCGGGCAGATCCTGGCCCGCGCCCTGGCGGAAAGGGTGTCCATGGTGCTCTGGTTCGTGGGCAAGGACCGCTTCACCGGCAGCTGCGGCAACATCTACGCTTGGCAGACCTTCGGGTTGGTGCGCTCCAAGGCCGTGGCCGAAGCCGCCGCGACCTGCGTACCCAACCCCCTGGCTGGCTACTCGGCGCCGGTGGACAACCAGCCCAAGCTGGCCCACCGCGCCTTCCAGACCGCGCAGGCCCAGCTGGCCGGGCTCGACTTCGACAGCCTCATCCCGCTGACCCAGACCGGCAGCGCGCAGACCGAAGCCTACCGCTTCCGCGATCCCGCCAGCGGTCTTTATCGGGTGGTCGCCTTCACCGACTCCGGCGAGCGGCTGGGCAAGCGGGGGCCGGGCAGCGGCGGGTCCACGCCGCCTCCGCCGACGCCGGTGCTGCGGACGCTGGTCTTCAGCGCCGCCGTGCTGCCGGGCTGGACCGGCAAGATCAAGGTGACCAACCATCTGGGCCAGGTCACGCAGCTGTCCGGGACGACGATCACAGTCACGCTGACCGAGGCGCCGGTCTATGTGGAGGTCCTTCCTGACGGCCGGCGTTCTAGCGGGCCGATACCGCGCGGGAGGCGCTCGTCCTCCTGCGCCTCTCTATAATGCAGCGCATATGAGCAAGCCGGGCCAAGGCGGGAACGCGGACGACGCGGGCCGCGATCAGGGCGAGGTGCTGATCCGCAAGGATCGGCGCGTGGACCGGCCGCGCCTCTGGAAGGTGCTGCTGCACAACGACGACTTCACGACGATGCAGTTCGTGGTGGAGGTGCTGGTGAACCACTTCGGCAAAGGGCCGGCGGAAGCCACCTTCGTCATGCTCCAGGTGCATCGCAAGGGCGTGGGGGTGGCCGGCGTCTATCCCCGCGACCTGGCCGAGACCAAGGTGGCCGAGGTGACCGCCGACGCCCTCGCCAACGAGATGCCGCTGTTGGTCACCGCCGAGCCGGCCTGAGGGTCGCCGGCCATCGTTCCCGCCCCGCCGCTCCGGCGCGGGCGACCGGGTGGCCGAGGAGGCCACCGCAGGCAACCGGGCGGCCAAGGAGGCCGCCGCAGGCCATGGATCTTTCCGACGATCTGGACATCTGCATCTCCGTCGCCCTATCCGAGGCCGGCCGCCTGGGGCATAGCCACGCGACGGTGGAGCATCTGCTGCAGGCCTTGATCCTGGACGAGGCCGCCGCCGACGTGCTGCGGCATGCCGGCGCCGATCTGGAGCGGCTGACGGCGGAGCTGGAGCGCTACCTCCGCGAGGAGCTGCCGGGAGCCGAGGGCACGCTGCAGGTGGCGCCCACCCTGGGCTTCCGCCGCGCGATCTCCGCCGCGGCCCATTACATGGAATCGGCGGGCGGCGAGGCGGTGTCCACGGCGCAGGCCCTGGTGGGCATCCTGGACCAGGAGGACAGCTTCGCCGTCTTCGCCCTGGCGCAGCAGGATGTCAGCCGCCTGGACGTGGTGCGCTACATCGCCCACGGCCAGTCGCGCCGGGATGAGGCCGATCCGGCCGCCCTGGCCGGCCCGGGCGACGCGGTCCAGGACGCCCCGGACGCCGCGGCGGGCGAGGCGGAGGACGGGGAGAAGAAGCCCGACGCCCTGACGCATTTCGCCCGCGACCTGACGCAGATGGCCCGCGAGGGGCGCATCGACCCGATCATCGGCCGCAGCGCGGAGATCAACCGCTGCCTGCACATCCTGCAGCGGCGGCGCAAGAACAACCCCATCCTGGTGGGTGAGCCGGGCGTGGGCAAGACGGCCCTGGCGGAGGGCCTGGCCCTGCGCATCGCCCAGGGCCAGGTGCCGGAGGGCTTTCGCGAGACGCGGGTCTACCAGCTGGACATGGGCGCCCTGGTGGCCGGGCACCCGCTACCGCGGCGACTTCGAGAAGCGGCTCAAGGCGGTGCTCTCGCTGCTCGAGAAGCAGCCGAACAGCATCCTCTTCATCGACGAGATCCACACCATGGTGGGCGCGGGCGCGGCCGGCGGCGGCACGCTGGACGCCTCCAACCTGTTGAAGCCGGCCCTCCAGAGCGGCCGCCTGCGCTGCATCGGCGCCACGACCTGGGAGGAGTTCCGGCAGCATTTCGAGAAGGACCGCGCCCTGGCGCGCCGCTTCCAGAAGGTGGACGTGCTGGAGCCCTCGGTGGCGGAGACGGAGCGCATCCTGGCGGGGTTGCAGTCGCGCTACGAGGAACACCACGGGGTGCATTACAGCAAGAGCGCCCTGCGCGCGCCGCGGCCCGCCTGGCCGGCCGGCATCTGCGCGACAAGCGCCTGCCGGACAAGGCCATCGACCTGATCGACGAGGCGGGGGCGGCGGCGCATCTGGCGGGCCGCGGGCAGGTCACGGCGCGCGACATCGAGCGCACGGTGGCGGCCATGGCCCAGATCCCGGCGCAGCATGTGACGGGCGACGACCGGGCTCGCCTGGCGGAGCTGTCGGCCACGCTCAAGGGCGCGGTGTTCGGCCAGGACGCGGCGGTGGACCAGCTGGTGGACGCCATCAAGATGGCCCGCGCCGGCCTGCGCGCCCCTGAGAAGCCCATCGGCTCCTTTCTGCTCGCGGGCCCCACGGGCGTGGGCAAGACGGAGGTGGCCAAGCAGCTGGCCCGGGTCATGGGGGTGTCCTTCCTGCGCTTCGACATGAGCGAGTACATGGAGCGGCATTCGGTCAGCCGCCTGGTGGGCGCCCCGCCCGGCTACGTGGGCTACGACCGCGGCGGCCTCTTGACGGAGGCTGTCAGCCAGAGCCCGCACGCGGTGCTGCTTCTGGACGAGATCGAGAAGGCCCATCCGGACGTCTTCAACATCCTGCTGCAGATCATGGACCACGGCAGCCTCACGGATACGAATGGCAAGGTGGCGGACTTCCGCAACGTGATCCTGCTGATGACCTCCAACGTGGGCGCCCGGGAGATGGCCCGGCCGGGCCTGGGCTTCGGCCAGGACGACTCGAGCCCGAACGCGGGCCAGACGGCCTACGACAAGCTGTTCAGCCCGGAGTTCCGCAACCGCCTGGACGGCCGCTTGGCCTTCCAGCCGCTGTCGGCGGAGGTGATGGGGCATATCGTCGACAAGTTCATCGCCGAGCTGAACGGGCAGCTGGCGGCGCGCAAGGTGCGCCTGAGCCTGACCGCCGCCGCGCGCGACCTGCTGGCCCGCCTGGGCCACGACCCGGCCTTCGGCGCCCGCCCCCTGGCGCGGGTGATCGACGAGAAGGTCAAGCGGCCGCTCACGGACGAACTGCTCTTCGGCCGCCTGGCCGACGGCGGGCGGGTGACGGTGGACGCGGAGGGCGAGGAACTGCTGCTGAAGGTGGAGGGCTGAGGGGGCGGCGGGTCGTTTGCCCGGTCTTGGCGATCGAACAGGCGTTCGGCTATGCTGATGGATCAGCCGTATCGGCATATTGGGATCCTCGATCCAGTTGGCCTCTTTTGTCCACGCATCCTGAGCGCCGGCCGCGGCCGCTGGCGGAATTGCATTCGCTGGCCGAGACTGTCAACACCGCCCTCCAGGGGCAGGTGGTGCGGGTGGGTCCGCGCGCCGAGACCCGCCTGCCGGCCCTGCCCACGGGCTTCGCGCCCCTGGACGTGGCCACGGGGCTGGGTGGCCTGCCGCGAGGGCGGCTGACGGAGCTGATCGGCCGGCGCACTGCGGGGCGGGTGTCGGTGGTGGCGGGGGCGATGGCCGCGGCCCTGGCGGGCCCGGGCGCCGCGGGGGCCTGGGTGGACCTGAGCGGCGCGGTGGACCTGGCGGGCCTGGCGGCGGCGGGGGTGGACCTGCGGCGGCTCTACCTGCTGCGCCCCCGGGGGGTGGAGGCGGCCCTGGCGATGACGGCCCAGCTGACGGCCGGCGGGCAGTTCGGCCTGGTGGTGCTGGACGACCTGGACGATCTGGTGGCCATGGAGCAGGCGGAGCGCCTGGCGGCCGCCGCCCCGCCGCCGGCCCTGGCCCTGCGGCTGGGGCAGCTGCTGCGCCTGCTGATCCCGTCCCTGGCGCGCACGACCACGGCCCTGGTGCTGCTCTCGGGGCCGGAGCACCATTACCGCGCCCTGGCCCACGCGGCGGCGCTGCGCATCGCCTTCACGCGGGTGGGGCTCATCCGCCGCGGCGGGGTGCTGCGCGGCTGGCAGACGCGGGCGACGGTGCTGAAGTCGCCGGGGCTGCAGGGCGGTGAGTCGGGGCTGGAGGTGTGGCTGCCGTGAACATGGGGACGCGGCGGGATGCGAGCCAACCGCGGGTGAGCCAGGTGCGAGCCTGGTCGCATGGCCCTGGTTGCGCGAGCCCGGTCGGCCGGTCCTGAGGGGACGCTCACGCCATGCGCCTGCACAACCCGGGCATCCCCATCCGCGTCCAGGCCGACCCGCAGGGCCGACCGGAGGCCTTCACCCTGCGCGGGCGCTGCACCGGGTGGCCAGCCTGGAGGAGCACCGCGAGCCGCGTCTGGACTGGTGGAGCCCCCTGGGCGAGGCGCACCGGTGCTACTGGCTGGTGGCCACGGAGCGCGACCTGATCTGCGAGCTCTGCCAGGACCAGGCCGACGGCACCTGGCGGCTGGTGCGCGAGTTGGACTGAGGCGGCGGCGAACGAGCGGCGCCGGACGGAAAAAGCCTTGACAGGCGAGCGCCCTCCGCGTAGAATGGCCCTTCGCTTGCCGCCCCGACGTAGCTCAACGGCAGAGCAGTGGACTCTTAATCCATTGGTTGAAGGTTCAAATCCTTCCGTCGGGACACCTGAGAACCCTTGTACAGCAAGGGTTCTTCTCTTTTTGGCGACCTGCCGAAGCGCTGCTAAACTAGATCTGTCGCGCCGATATGCCAACGACATATGCCAACCCGGCTGGTGCCTGGCGAACAGTGGCGATGCGACGCGGGAGGATGCACGCATGGCTGGCAAGCGTGGCAACGGTGAGGGCGCTATCGGTGAGTACGGTGGGTACTGGGGCCAGGTACACCACGGATGACGGTCGGCGCAAGGCCATCTATGGAAGACCCGCAGGAAGTAGCCGACAAGCTCTCCTCGGCCCTTCGGGATCGGAACCTCGGCCTCCCGGCCCCCGATGACCGTATGACGGTTGGTAGTTTTCTTCTGCGCTGGCTGAACCTGTCGGTCAAGCTGCGTAACCGCCCGTCCACCTACACAGCGTATGCGAGCCACGTCCACACCCATCTTCGTGCCCGACCTCGGGAAGAAGAAGCTGGCACGGCTGACCCCGGAGGATGTGGAACGGTTCCTGGCCAAGAAGCTGGAGGCCGGGCTGACAGCGACCACTGTGGTCCGCATCCGGGCGACGCTCCGCCGCGCTCTGACCATTGCCCTACGGCAAGGATTGGTCGCACGGAACGTGGCGGCGCTGGCCGACCCGCCCCGGGCCAAGTCGCAGCAGTTTGAGGTGCTGACGGCCAAACAGGCGCAGGCGTTCCTTGAAGCCATCCGAGGGCATCGCATGGAAGCTCTTTTCGTGGTGGCCATTGGGACAGGCCTTCGCCAAGGGAGCTTCTCGGGCTGCAGTGGCCCGACATCGACTTTGCCGGCAAGCGTCTCTTTGTGCGCCAGGCCTTGCAGCGGGTTGACGGCGTCCTGACGCTGGTCGAGCCCCAAGACGGCGCGCAGCAGACGGAAGGTGAGCTTTCCTCGCAGACATTGACACAGCTACGTGCGCAGCACGAGAAGGATACAGAGGCGCGGCGGCAGGATCCCCAGTGGAATCCTCTGAACCTCGTCTTCACATCGCAGGCGGGTACGCCTCTGGATGGCCCTAACGTCACGCACAAGCTCCAGCGGGCGCTGGCCGAGGCCGACTTGCCCCGCATACGATTCCATGACCTGCGCCACACCTATGCCTCGCTCCTCTTGGCTAAGGGGGTCAGCATGCGTGTCATCATGGAGTTGCTCGGGCACGCGCAGATCAGCCTGGCGATGAACACCTACAGCCACGTCATGCCCGAGGCGATCGAGGATGCGGCTGGACTCATGGAGGACATCCTCACGGCGGAAAGCGTCACTGCCACCTAAGTACATCCCAATGTAGCTCGCCCTGAGACGAGTCATCCATCCACAGCACGTTGATCCGCAGAGCGCATCCTTTATCATCAGAACGTACATGATGGCAATGGAGACCCAATGACCCTACCTCTCGACGATCGTTCGACGCGCCGGCTGACTATCGTGCGACAGCTCTTCCTGACTGCTGAGGTGGCCGCCCGGGATCGGGGAAATCCCGTGGCAGGGATGATAGCCATCGTCGGGTTTGACCTGGCGGCCGAATCATTGCTCAAGGCATTGCTCGCCTCAGCCAGCCCCGGACATAGCTACGACATCACGTTCCCCGATCTCCTGAAAAAGTGTGACGTGCTCCTAACTCAACAGGGCCTGCCCGCTCTTTCGGTCGGTCCTCGTTTGTACCATCTTCACAAGGTTCGCAACGGTGTCCAACACGACGCACGGGTCCCACACGTGCAGGAAGTAGACGACGCACGACTGTATGTGCACGGGTTCTGTCAATCCTTCGTGCGCGATGTCTGGGGGGCGGACTTCGAAAGTATGTCCCTAATCGAGTTAGTCCGGGACAACCTAACACGGCGAGTGCTTCATCGGGCACAGGAAGACATTGCGGCCGGAAACCTCTTGCGGGGTCTTGCGCTAGCCAATCACGCGTTCCTCTGTACGTGCGAGTTTCCGTTTCTCGACTCACTCTTCTCAGGCGGCTACCTCAGTTCTCGCGTGAATGGCATGACCCCAGAGCTGCGCCGCGAGGTCACCAATGGCCTCAAGGCCGCACGAGACGATGCTGTATCCGTCAGTAGTATGATGGCGGCAACGACATCGATTGGCGATCTCAGTCGCCTCCTAACGATGGTCCCTTGGGTGGATTCAGGATCATCCGGAAACCAGGACCAAATCACCTACAGCGCGAAACTCGGGTGGAAGGACACCGCACCCGACGAGTCGGCCGCGCGATGGGCGCTCAACTTCGTAGTGGACTCGATCGTCTCGTGGCAGCAACAAGGTATCTCAGCGGTCATTGCGAAACACAAGGACCATGTCCACCTGGCTGAGCTTCTGATCAACTGGGACGAGCAGAAGTACAGCATGACCTTTGACCGTCGTCCCTCGCCATGACCTAGCTCCCGTCCCACCGGGGCGTATAGCAGGTCCAGTCCCTCACCTCCTTTACGAGCCGCACTAGTACTGCACTTAGGAATCTGTCACTAGCATATAGGTTGAACTGCTGGCCCTTCCGTCACGGCCCCCCGTCTGCGGCGCCAATCCCCAGTTCGGGCGGCTATTGACACTGTGGGCAGCCTGGGCAGCCCCGCAACGGCAGCGAGCCTGCCCACAGTAAGACTGCTACGACGGTGTCGCCTCCTACCGAGCGACGAAACGGCGAACCGGCAAAAAAGTCCGTCAACTGGCCCAGGCATTGCCTGGGCCAGTTGCTGTTTGGGGCTCTCAACCAACCTGCTGGTCAAGAGGGTACGTGCCACCCCAGCCTGTCAAGGCCAAGCCTCTCGGGCGAGCTTGCGCTCGGTCTAGACAGGCTGAGGCCCCGGCACCTGCTTTCCCTGTACGCAGGTCGGATGATCTGCACAACACTACACGGGAACCAGGAGGTGCTCTTACGACCGAACCGCTTGCTCACGATGGGCGATGCAGGCGATCACGAAGTTGGGACGCACGACCATCTACGAGCTCATGCGAACTGGTGAGGTGCCATTCCTGAGGATCGGACGGTCGGTGCGTTTCCGCCGCGAGGCACTCGATACGTGGCTCAAGGCGCAGGAGGTGCCCCACCACGTGGTCAATGCCCGTTGGTAGCCCTTGCAGGCCTTCTCCGTCCGAAGAACGACAGTCGCCCTAGCCCCCAAGCTCAGGGTGATTGTCGCTGTGTGCCACGGGTGCCTCGTATGCGCTGGGCAAAAAAAAGTCCTTGAAATGTCACGATGCTCATGTGTATACTGATTTGTAATTACTCAATTTCGCGAAACACCCATTCGTGGCTTTCGCGTCATTTACAGCATCATGATACTTTCCGTTGCAACACAAAAAGGTGGTGTCGGTAAAACAACTACCGCAATTGCACTCGCCGCAGGCCTGGCCTGGCGCGGCAAGCGAGTTCTTCTGATCGACCTAGACTGGCAGGCCAATGCGTCGAAAGTACTCCTTCAAGACTATAGCAAATTAACCCGGGAAGAAACCATCTACGTAACGATCCTGAAGCGCCGTCCTCTCCCCGTGCACCCAACGTCTATTCCAAACCTGATGCTGGTGCCGTCGCACATCTCTTTGTCTGACACGGATATCGAGCTCACTACGGCCAAGGATCACCGTGAAGCCCGCCTCAGTCGGGGGCTTGCCCCGATTGCCGCCGAGTATGACCATGTGATCATTGACTGCCCGCCAATTCTGTCCTGGATCACGATCAATGCCTTCACCGCCTCAGACAAAGTCCTGGTGCCAGTTGCACCCGGTTCGTTTGAGTTAGACAGCACGGTACAAATTGGTAAGACGATTGAGGAGGTGCGTGAGTACTATCATGAAGGCCTCAGACTGGCAGGGTTTGTCTTTACCATGTCCGACCCCACGATCAACAGTCGAACGTCGCTGAAGATTCTGCGCCAGACGTATCAAGATCAAGTGCTGCGCACGGTCATTCCTCGAAATACGGACAGTCGGGATGCGCATTTCAACAAGACCGACATTTTCAGTTTCAAGCCGGATGCGAAAGCCGCCATTGCCTACGGACGGCTGATAGATGAACTCTACTATGAAGAAAGCACTCAATGAATCAAGTATTACCAACGAGCTTCGGGGCGCCTCCGCGTTCTTCTCGGGAGCCAAGACCGGCAGACGGGAGAAGCAGATTCCCCCTCCCGAAGAACCGATCGATCGAACGGTTAACCGTTCGGACAACCGATCGGTCTACCGATCGGATTCACGATCGTTGGAGGATGCACCTCCTCGTACAACTCACTCGCGTCCACCCCAGAACACACTGATGGAGGAGATGCGCGACGGCATGCAGTCTTCAGTCCGGACGACCGAGCGATACGCATTCGAGATCTATTCTGATCAGAAGAAGAAACTGAATCGCATTCGATACATCTACGAGGAGAAGACGGGAAAGAAGCTGTCGGCCAGCCGAATTCTACGCGAGGCCATCGAGCCATACCTGAAGGAGTTAGAAGAGCGCCTCTTGAAACCATGAAGAGCTTGAAGGAGATCATGAAGAGCCGGTATGGCAACACCGATCAGGATATAGTTCTCCATGGTGCCGACATTGCAACACAGCAGGGCTACACCAATATTCCCAATCATGTGCTGTATTCAGACAAGATCAGCTCCCATGCGAAGCTCGTCTATACCATGCTGCTGTCCTACGCCTATACACGCAACCACGTGTTCCCAGGTCAGGAGCGACTAGCCCAGCAATGCGGCCTGAGTGTCCGCAGCGTATACAATGCGCTGCAAGAACTGGACACCCAGAGCTTTATATCGATCATTCGCCGGGGACAGGGACGAACGAACCTGTATGTACTCAATTTCAAGAAACGATAAATGTGGATAACTCGCCGAAGTTGTGCACAATGTCGAAGTGATCGGCAAAATATGCCGATCAAGATCGGCAACAGGTGCAGATCTAGAGTGGCACCGTTTGCCGACTAATAACGAGGAGAGAATAACTACAAG
>JADJUE010000004.1 GCA_016710785.1 Candidatus Epilinea brevis
GAAGAGCCGCCGCTCGATAGCCACGATTCGTTCCTCGGCGCTGAGCACCTCCTGTTCGCGCGCCTTCAGCTCCGGCGTCACGTAGCGCTCAGCGCCGGTCAGGTCTGCGCCGCTCGTAATCCCGCTTCGGCACCAGGGCCGCGTTGGCGTTGGATGATGTTGATGGTGTAGCCGAAGACCGGTTGTACGACACCTTCAGGCTCTTGATGCCCGTGCGCTGCCCGCTCGCGGTCCTCCAGACCCGCGATCCAGTCGCGAGCGCCGGCGGTGGCGTCCAGGATGGCGTCCAGATCGGCATCGTAGCCCTCGCGCACGCCCCGGCAGGACCCAGGACGGCCGGCGGCTGGTCCACCAGGCGGCGCGAACCCGCGCCACCAGAGCGCCGAGGTCTTGTTGGCAGCGGCCGCCAGGAGGGCGGGCAGGGCCGCGGCGGATCCGGGCACCCGGAGCACCGGGTCACCAGCGATGCCAGCGGATCAGCCGCGAGCGCCCCGCTGTCCAGCAAGGCCGCCAGATCTGCCAGTCCTTCCAGGCCCCGGGCCAGGCTCTGCAGCTCGCGCGCGCGGCCCGCCGTAGCCGGCGAGGAGGCGGTTCAACAGACGCTCGACATCCGGCAGGCCTTCCAGCCGCTGCCGCAAGGCTGCCGCAAGCGCTCGTCGGCGGCCAGGGCCGCCACCGCGTCGTGGCGCGCCTCGATGGCCGCCAGATCCAGCAGGGGGCTGGTCCAGCCAGGCCCGCAGCCGTCGGGCGCCCATGGCAGTGAGCGTCTCGTCCAACACGGCCAAGAGGGTTCCCTGCCGCTTGTCGCCGCGCAAGGTCACCGAGATTTCGAGGTTGCGACGGGTGGCCGCATCCAGATGCAGGAACGCATCGGCCTGGGAGGTGGCCAGCCCTTGGATCTGGCGGGCGGCCGAGCTGCTGGCTCTCCGAGGTAGGCCAGGAGCCGCTCCGGCGGCGCCGGTGGCCAGCGGCAACTGCTCGCAGCCAGGCCGACAACGACACAGTGCCGAAATGCTCCAAGATCTGCCGCCGCGCGTTGTCAGGGTCGAAGCGCCAGGAGGAATAGGGCATGAGCACCGTCGACAGGTCGATGGCGCGCAGGTCCTCGCGCAGCGCGGTCAGCCGGCGGTGCTCGGCGACCGCGGACTCGGCGTGCAGCAACTCGGCCGGGCGCAGCCGCGCCAGCTCGTCCAGCAGCCGCTGCCCGGCGGTCGAACCGCTCAGTTCGGTACACAGGAAGTCGCCGGTGGTGGCGTCGATCAAGGCCAGGCCCAGGCGGTCGCCGGTCTCCCAGGTCACGGCCGCCAGCCAGTTGTTGGCCCGCGCCTCGAGCAGGTCACCCTCCACCAAGGTGCCCGGCGTGACCACCCGCACCACCTCGCGGCTCATGATGGACCGGCCACCCGTCACGGCAGTCGGGGGCTGGGACAGGGCCGCTGCCGGCTCTGGGGCGCGGCTCATCCGCGCCCGCTTCTCCGGGCCCCTCGGCTCCGGTCTGCTCCACCAGAGCCACCTTGATGCCGCGCCGCACCAATTGGGCGATGTAGCCGTCCACCGCGTGGTAGGGAACGCCGGCCATGGGGGCGCGCGCGCCCTGCTTCACCGGCCGGCTGGTGAGGGTGACCTCGCAGACCTCGGCCAGGCGCACGGCGTCCTCGTTGAAGGCCTCGTAGAAGTCGCCCAGCCGGAACAGCACGAGGCAGTCGGGATGGGCTTGCTTGATCTGCGCCCATTGGCGCATCATGGGAGTGTCTGCGGACATGGCCGGGCAGTATAACATCGGTCCGTCGTCGCCATCGGTCGCGCGCCCATCCCATCCTCATGCTCCAACCCCTCGCCCGACAAGCGTCACGCGTCTCCATCCGAGAGCCCTGTCCTGGTCTTCGACCTGGGGCGGCACCTGGCTGCGCGCCGGCCTGGCGGATGCCCAAGGCCGGTGCTGCGGCGCCGTCGACATCCGACGCCGACGGGCGGACCGCCGGCGGTCATCGCGGCGATGGTGACGGCAGCCCGTGAACTGGATCCGGAGCGGACGGCGGTCGGCATCGGCATCGCCGCGCCCGGCCCCTTGGACCCGGCGGCGGGCATGGTGATCAGGATGCCCAACCTACCGGGCTGGCATGATGTGCCCTTGGCAGCCCTCGTGGCCGAGGCTCGGAGCTACCGGCGCGGCTGCACAACGACGCCAGCCTGGCGGCCCTGGGCGAGCCCTTGCGGGCGCCGGTCGGGGAGCAAGCCCGCTGGTCTACCTGACGGTGAGCACCGGCATCGGCGGTGGCATCGTCATCGGCGACCGGCTCTTCGAGGGCGGCACGGGTTGGCAGGAGAACTTGGCCACATCCTCCTGGATCCCGCGGGCCCCACCTGCGGCCTGGGGCATGCGGGCTGCCTGGAGGCCCTGGCCAGCGGCTCGGCCCTGGCGCGCCGGGCTCGCGAGGCCATGGCGGCCGGCGCGATTCCAGCCGACTCCGTGCTGCTGGCGTTAGCGACTGATCGCCCGCCCGCCGCGTCGATGCTGGCGGCGGCCGCCCTTCAGGGTGACACCTGGGCCCTTGCCGCCTGGCAGGACGCCGGGCAGGCCCTGGGCCGCGGCCTGGCCTCGATCATCAACACCTTGGACCCGGAGCGCATCGTCCTGGGCGGCGGACTCACGGCGGCTTGGGACCTGTGGGCCGGGGCGATGCACGAGGCCCTGGCCGAGAACGCCGTCACCTGGCCGGATCGCGCCTGCGACATCGTCCCGGCCGACCTCGGCGACGACGGCGGGTTGGTGGGAGCGGCGCTGTGGGTGGCGGACGGACGGGCCTGATCACGACGAGGGTGCGGCACAGCCCTGGCGGTTCCAGCCCGGGCGGTTCCAGCCCCGTGGGGTCACAGGTAAACGCATTGCTCGCAAACCGGGAACAGACTATTCTTGCGTCATTGGCGTTGCGGGCATGGATTAGTCGGGTGCTGGCGGAGTTGAGGCCGGCCTGTGTCGGAGACGATCCGCGGATCGTCAGGAGTCTGGGATGGCTGGTGACAGGAATCCTTCTAGAGCAGGACGCACGGTTTCCGCGTATTGCCCTGGCGATGCCGCCGCCGTCAACTTCGGCCAATCGGCAGCGCCGGCTGATCCGGCTGTTGCAGGGTCCACTGGACTGCGATGGATACCGCCGGGATCGTTCGAGGAGCGCAACGCAGTGTGGTGGCTGCCGGGCAACAACAAGCGGTACCCGCCTCGGATGCCCATCGTCGATTCGCCGATGATCTGGGCGGGGGTGGGGGATGGAGGGAAGATGTGTCTACCTGTGAGCCCAGGAGGGTAATGATGTCAGTCAAGCACCAAATCGGCGGTTTTCTGATTGGCGCGTTGGTCGCATTCTCCCTTGCGGCATGCGACCCTGTTGCTGAGCAGCCCAAAGGTGATGATGTGTCGACGTATCCTTCTATTGGCAACGAGAGCACGACAGAAGCACTCCTTCCTGAATCTACACCTGGTGAGTCGACAAATTCGACGACACCGTTTGTGAGAGTCGGCGGGCGATATCCAGAGATGTCAATTGCCGAGTTGCGAGATGGCAACGATTTTGTGGTCAAGGTTACCGTCGATGCTGCGGGGCCGACGCTCTACAACACGGTAAATGGCGACCCACCGGTCACCACAGATGTCATGGATCCAGGGAACTTGTTGTTCTCGGTTGTGACATTCACTGTGGACGAGGAGTACAAGAACGACACAGGATCTCCTCTGAGTGAGATTGTCGCGCTCGTATTTGGTGGCGAAAGAGCTGGGTCTGCCATGTTGTTTGATGGCTCGACGCTCTATTCTGCTGGGCAGACCGGGATATTGTTTGGGGGGCCAATTCCTAGTGACCTTGCCCAGGAGACAATGGGACAGGCAGTTCAGGAAGATGCGACAATGGACAATATGTACCCAGCGAAGGTAGGGATGTGGTGCCCTATTGATGGGGATGAAGTCCAGTGCCACCCCCTAGAAATGAGTATGGAGCTACAGGACCTCATCAGCCAGCTCGATTGAAATGAGAGCCATCTTTACTACTGGACTTTTGACAAAGCCCGGCTGGACAAGGTGTAGCTGGCGTTGTCGGAGATGGTGTTGGAGGGGATGAGAATCGGGGATTCAAGCGGCATTGAGATGCTTCTTGGTCGTTGGCGGACCTCGCTTGACCACGGAAAGGGTCATGTGGCGGGTCCTCGGAGCGTTGGTCGCCGCCTGGGAGAGCCGAAAAGCGAAGGTGTGGCGCAGGTCGTGTGGCCGCAGGGGACTCACTCGGCGGTCTGGATCGGTCACCTCTGCATCGTGAAGCCGCCTGATGGCTCCAGACGATTTTGGCCCGCACCGAGAGCCAACCGCCCTCTCTTCGGGCCCCCAGACCACGAGCGCTCACCAGAAGCGCTCCCACAGCTCCCGCATCGCCTGAACGATCGTTCTCCGGGTAGCCAGCGAGCGCTGAGAGGGCATCTGCGTCAGGTCTTCCGGCGCTGCACATACCCATAGAGCGCGCTTCTGGAGAGCCCCATTAGCTTGCAGATGTGGGATACGCATAGAGCTGGAAGAGCATGTCACAGGCCGGGCAACGGACCACACCCGACCTGGGGTGTGAACAAAAAACGTCCGACGGCCGGCTTGCTGACTGATGCAATGTGTGAAGTGTAGGGGCGAAGCACTTGCCGCCAGGAACCCGGGATCCCCACCCCAGTCGTCGGCGAATGCTTCGCCCCTACATTGTGTCGGACGGCACGATGGCTGCTGGACGCATTTTGGCCACATCCCCCGACCTGGGTGTGGTTAAAGCCCGGCCTGTGACACCAAGCTTCACCCTGGTGCTGGACATCCTGCATGCGTTGACCTACCTCTGGCCCGCCACCAAAGCTCTTCACGCCGGCTGGATAGCGGACGGCGGTCGACATCGGCATCGCCGCGCCCGGCCCCTTGGATCCGGTGGCGGGCATGGTGATCAGGATGCCCAACCTACCGGGCTGGCATGATGTGCCCTTGGCAACCCTCTTGGCCGACGCTCTGGAGCTACCGGCGCGGCTGCACAACGACGCCAGCCTGGCCGCTTTGGGCGAGGCCTTCGCGGGCGCCGGCCGGGGAGCGGATCCGCTGGTCTACCTGACGGTGAGCACCGGCATCGGCGGGGGCATCGTCATCGGCGGCCGGCTCTTCGAGGGCCGGCATGGGCTGGCGGCTGAACTCGGCCACATCCTCCCGGATCCCGCCGGCCCCACCTGCGGCCTGGGGCATGCGGGCTGCCTGGAGGCCCTGGCCAGCGGCTCGGCCCTGGCGCGCCTGGCGCGGCGAGCGCTGGCCGCGGGGGAGATCCCGAGCGGGACGCCGCTATCGGCGATGGCACGAGCCGCGGCGCTCCCACTGGACGCGGCCATGCTGGCCGCCGCGGCCGAACACGGCGACGCCTGGGCCCTGGCAACCTGGCAGTCCGCCGGACGCGCCCTGGGCCGCGGCCTGGCCTCGATCATCAAACACTGGCCCCGGAGCGCATCGTCCTGGGCGGCGGACTCACGGCGGCTTGGGACCTGTGGGCCCGTGGGATGCACGAGGCCCTGGCCGAGAGCGCCGTCACCTGGCCGGACCGCGCCTGCGACATCGTCCCCGCAGACATGGGCGACGACGGCGGGTTGGTGGGAGCGGCGCTGTGGGTGGCGGAACGGCTGGGTTAGGACGGCCGGGTCGCAACTCAGGAGTGGGGGCTGAAGGTGCGACAGAACGCATGGGCGCGGCTGGCGGACATCGCCATGAACCCACCACTGGCGCAACCTAGTCGCAAACGCGGCGCCCACCCCCTACCCATCGCCCCAACCGCCCCGTAAGCTCATGGCGGAGGCAAGCCGTCACGCTTTGCCCCATCATCCCCATCGTCGTCTATCATGGACAGCGGCGCTGGACAGCGCCCCTCAGCCTCTCCGGGCTTTTCCGCAGCCCACCCGCCCTCGCACCCTTCCTCCCCGAGCAGCGCTACGTCCTGCTTGACCTGCAGGCCTGGAAGAAGGAAGAGATCATCGGCGGGCTCCTGCTGCGGGTGACCCTGCTGGTGCTGCAGGCCATCTTCCGACCCAACCTGCCCTTCAACCTCACCGCTATCGCCGCTCTACTCCGCCAGCTCGGCGATCAGGTGCTGCGGGAGCAGGAACTCGGTCGCATCCTGACCTATGCCACCCGCGCCGGCCAGGGGCTCAGTGTCGCCGAATTCAACGACGTGGCCACCGCCGCCGATCCGAAAGGAGGAGGAACCATCGCCATGACCCTCGCTGAAAAGTGGCTCGCCGAAGGATTGCATGTCGCCATTGAAGACGCGCTTCACGACCGCTTCGGCGACGCCGGCCTGGCACTGATGGCCCAGATTCGCTTGATCACCAGCTCCGCCAGCTTACGGAACATTCTCCGGGCCATCCATCGGTCCACGGGCATCGACGAAGTACGCCAGGGACTCGAGGGACTCGCCAGCTGAGCAGGAAGCCCAACTCGTCCGAAAGGGTGTGGAAAAATCCGTTCGGCAGGGTTCCTACCGGACGGATTTTGGCCACACCCCGGGCCGACGGCAGGAGATCGACCCCCACCATTCGCGGGTCCTCAGCCCCTTCCAGATAGGCGTTCGCTCCGTCCAACAGCTGCTCAGCCTGGGCCGCCGGCTCAGGCTCTCGCCAAGAGTCGATCCCGATCCGGTACCCGCATACGGCATTCCCTTCCCCGTCTTTGGCGGTTTTCGCTGGGTACCCGCCACCAGACCCGCAGGCTGCTAGCGAGCCGCTCATGTCAGACCCCAACCGCCTTGCTCAGACGTTCTGTCACTCCTTCAGGCAGAACAACTGTGAGCTAAGTGCCGAAGAGTTAGCTATAGCTATCTGTCTAATGAAAAGATAGGAGCGGTCTCCTTCTTACATGATACTCTGCACAAACCCAGTCGCGATTGCGTATCCTTGAGCTGGCTGTGTGCTTGCAGAATGTGATAGCATCTTCCTCATTACGAGGTCTCTACGTAGTAACGAATGGTGACATCCGTGAACACAACCTACCGCATCTATGGGAACGCGCTCCTGATGATCGTTTGCATTGGGGTGACTGCTGGCTGTGGCTTCGTTGTAAACCGCGGTCACCGTGAGGCAAGCACTCCAGCTAACTCCTCCGCGACGTCGCCGGATACGAGCGAAGGAGTCGCCCTAAACGAGCAGCTCGATTCTCAGGCCTCGCCGGGTATCACGTACATGAGCCCTAGCTATGTCGACGATTTCTCGATGGCAGACGTGAAGGCCAACTCCCTCGTTGTTGTTCGTGCAACGGTCTCGGGACTAGGAGCGGTAGACTACAATACCGCGAGCGGAGCAAGACCGCTTGTCGAGGCGCCAGAAGATGCCGGGATGATGTCATATAGGGAGGTCGCGTTTGATGTCTCCCATGTATACCACAACATCACTGGCCGCCAAGGGCTCGAACGGATGCTTGCTCTTGGCGAGCCACGGATAAGTGACACTACCTTGATTGCTGGTGTTCCTTCATTTGAGGAAGGCGACGAAGGGATCCTGTTCGGTAAGAGCTTTGATGAGGACTGGGAACCATCAAAGTTGCGACTTGAGGCACAGGCGAACGAGCCTGACTCGGTTGCCGTGCAGGTAAGTGTTTGGTGTCTCATCAGGGATGATCGGGTCTTTTGCCTGCCAGGGGAACTTGAAATGTCGCTCGTGGAGTTAGAGCAACAGCTCAGCCAGTGAATTGTAACCGTTCAGGCCGGGTCGGCCTGAGGCGGTACGTATGAGCGAGGGTCTGCGGAGGGTGGGGAAAGTAGTTGCATGGGTCAGCAGCCAGCAGGTATGGAAGCTGGAATCCTGGTAAAGCCACCGCAGATGGGGAAGGGGATACCGTAGGCGGAGACCGGATCGGGAGCTGGCCGGGGCGGGAGGCAGAGTCTTAGCCGCAGGCGGCGGCCTTGACTGAGGAGGCGCTGGATACTGCGGCGGCCGAGCTGGAAGTAGTTCAGTCCGCGGGCATCATGAGGGGCCACAGTCATAGCCTTGGACACGGTAGCGAGCAGCTGGGCATGGGGCTGAGGGTGGTCGAGCGCCGGGCCAAGGCCCAGAGCAAGCTCCGACGGCTGTATCGCTGGATATGCACCAGACTCAACCGGAACAGTCAGGGAGGACCGGACGACGTCCTCCGTGGAATCACCCTGCCGACTCCATGATCCGCCTATGGTGCGGCTCCATCCGCTTGAGGATCTCAAGTTGTTCGTGATCGAGTCCATCGTCGTACACTGCGTTGATCTGGTCGAGCGGCCGCTGGTGCTCGCGCTATCGGAGATATTCTTGCATCGCGATCACAATCACCTGGCTTCGGAACACGTTCAACTCGAGTGCTGTCGCATCAGCCGCGTCGCACAGCGGCCTTTCGATCGAGATCGCCGTCTTTACCATCGACAAGTTCCACCTCCCACGCTCACAGTATCAACGGCTTGGCGTACCGCCAACAATACCCTCATGTCGGCCGTTGCCCGGTAGCGCGCTCGGACGGGGTGACGGATCCTCAGCCGCGGCAATGGGCGACGCCAGGTAAGTCGGTGGTAAGCGTTCACCGGGCTGCCAGAGTCGGGCAGCTGCGTGCCTTGCGGCCGCTGCCCAGGTTGGTCAGACGATGGCGGCCGCGAGGAGTTGCCCGAGTTCTGGTCCAGCCGCTCTCGAAGTGTTGCGTTCTCCTCTGCCAGCTGGGCGTTCCGACCCTGAGCGGCCACCAGGGCCAGCTCCAACTCAGCAATCCGTCTTTGCGCCGCCTCCAACCCAGCCTCGAGCAGCGCCAGCGGCGCGCGGAGCCTTCTAGATCCTACCACCACCGTCTGAAGTCCGGTCATGCCCCCAAGCCTATCGCAGCTGCCCGACTCGTAAGCGTTCACGGGGTCTGAGCGCTTGCGCGGAGGGCGAGGGAGGACTACCCTGGGGAGCATGACCCTGGCGGATTCCCTGAGACGGAATGCGGAATCGGAGGCGGCTCTGGCCGCCCGGGAGGCGCTGGTTGAAGAGCTGCGAGCGTAACTGACTCACGCCATGGACCGGATACGAAGCCTTGAGGAGCGACTGAACCAGAACCCTTCAATCTCCAACGGTCGACTGGTCAAGACGAGCCGGTTCCTGAGCCGGCACCTTCGCCACCGGCCGGAGCGACTGGGACTCGAGGTGGCTCCGGGCGGCTGGGTGAGCGTCGATTCCCTCCTGGCTTCGTGCGCGAGCCACGGCTTGCCGATCACGACCGCCGAATTGGCCGAAGTCGTGGCACGGAGTGACAAGCCGCGCTTCGCGTTCAAGTAGGCCGGAACGCATACTCGCGCCACTGAGGGGCACAGCATCGATGTCGATCTCCAGCTGGAGCCCACCACGCCACCGCCAACTCTGTACCATGGCACGGGAGATCGCGCTTTGGCCTCGATCCTGGAAGGCGGCTTGCGGAAAATGTCGCGGCACCATGTGCATCTCACGACCGACGCTGCAACGGCCAAGCGGGTCGGCGCGCGACACCGACGCCCAGCGGTGTTGGCTGTTGATGCGGGGAAGATGGTCCGCGACGGGCATGAGTTCGTTGTCTCAGCGAATGGGGTGTGGTTGGTCGAGGCGGTGCAGCCGGTGCATTTGACACCTCTCGTCAGCGCGCCTGCGTGACTACGATTCGTGACATGACCAACGACCGCTCCATTCCCGCCAGTCAGTTCAAGGCCCGCTGCATGACCCTGCTAGGTGAAGTGGCCAGCACCGGCGAGCAGCTGGTCATCAACAAGCGCTGCAGGCCGATCGCCTGCCTTTGGGTGCATGTCCCGTCCCCGGTCCTGGCTGAGCTGGTAGGTGAGCGTGCCAGGAAAACTGTCTCGATGCCGATCTCGTGACTAAGGACAGCTCGCTGCGTGCATTCGGGAATGGCCGGACTGTATGGTGAGCCGATCAATGGGATGATGGGATGGACCACAAGCCTCGGTCAGCGATCGAGCGAAATCCCGGCCCCCCTAGGCGCGAGCGCGAAAGGGAGGCTGAGCTGCGAGACCCAGTCACGAGGTGCCTGCACCACGAGCAGGCCGACAGGTCCGGCAGCCAGATAGGCGATATCGCCGAGCAGGCGCGCGTGCTCGATGGGAGTCCCAACCACGCTCGGCAGGCCTAGGCCCCCGAGATCGGTCAGGTTGGCCGGGTCCTGGGTGCTTAGGAATCGCACCTCGTTGGCGAAACCTCGGTCCACCAAGGCGGGGTGGGCCAAGGTCACGACGGCCCGCCCGTCGCCGACATCGAGCGCCGTCACGGGTGCGGGCAGCGTGATGAAGCCAACTTCATGCGGCTGATCGGCGTCGCGGATGTCGAAGCTCCGGACCTGATTACCGACCGCGACGAAGATGTACCCGTCGTCATCGCTGGCCAGGGCCATGGCCTTCACGTCGGCCGCCATGGTCCAGCCGCCCACATCCAGAGGAAGCGCGGGCTTGGACACATCGATCATACGGATCCGTGGGCCGATGGCCACCAGCACGCGCTGGCGCCATGAGACGAGGCGGCCAGCCGCGGAGGGCACCTCAACCCGTCCCAGGATCGTCGGCTTGGCGGGCTCGCTGACATCGACCACGATGACCTGAGTCGTCTCCTCGACGTTCCTGTTCCCGGCGGTCGTCGCCAGCACATAGGCCAGCGGGGGGCTCGCGGCGACACCGACGAAGCGCAGGCCCGGCAAATCCGGCATCAGCTCGCCCAGCTGGGCCGGTGTCCCGTCGGACCGGCCATCCAGGATGTGGAGCCCCTGATATTCGACCACGTACACCTTCTCAGCGGCAAGGACCATGCGGCCCACCGGCAGGCCCAGCCGGCCGAGCGCACTGAGATCCTTGCTGAGGAGCGACCAAATGCTGTTCTGTTCCGCCGCGATGATCCGGCTCCCGCTTGCGGCGATCTTAGTAACGGAGCCGATCCAATCGACCCGGCCTTGGTCGCGCGGCATGGCCGGGTTGCTGATGTCGACCTGGCGGAGCCCATCCGGAGCGGTAAAAGAATTATCCACGACGAAGGCGGTCGACCCGATCGCACTGAGCGACTCCGTCCCGGCGCGGGTCTCAAGGAAGCCGACCAGCTTCATCGCCTCGTACTGGCTAATGTCGACCACCGCTATGCCGAGACCCTCCTGCGGCATGTAACCTGATGATCCGATCACGGCGTATTTGCCGAAGAGAGCGATGCCCGTTGCGGAGATGTTGGGAAACCGAGCCTGGCCGACGATGCGCGTGAACTCCGGGTTGGACACATCCAGCGCGTACAGCTGGTAGTTGCATACCATGTAGAGCATCGTGCCGGCTAACGCGATGCTCGGGTTTCGGCAGGGGATCTCCAGGTCGACGATGGCGACATGGCGCGGAAGCGAAGGCTCGGACAGGTCAAAGACTGCGGCGAGATTGTCGGCCGAGTACTCGTCGCTGAAGAAGACCAGAGCATGGCGACCGACAATCTGCACATGCCTTGCCCGGGTCACGTTTTCCTCAAGGTCGCGGTCGGGGATCGGCACAGTAGTAAGGCTGAGCGGTTGCGCCGGATCGTGCACGTCCACGACCCTGAGCCCGGCCGTGCCAGCGGCAATGTAGACGAGATCGGACGCGACCTCAAGGTTGTAGATGCTGCTAACCGTGCGCAGGTTACCCAGAACCTGTGGCTTGGCCGGATCCCGAATATCGAGGATCAAGCCCCAGTTCCCAGAGTCCCAGGTACAGCCGGTGCTCGCTGATCGCCATATCGCTCACCAGACCAGGCAGCAGCCCGGAGCTGCCCAGCAGCAGCGGCGGGCCGCCGGTTACCGCAGTCCGGTACGCCTTGATGCGCGGCCCGATGGCGACGAAGACCACATCCCCATCGGTCGCGCTGAGGCCGCCCGAGCCGCCGATCTGGTCGATCAGGCGCGGGGCGACAGCGGGGGCTGCTCGCGACAACTCGTGCTCACGGATAGGAGCGGCGGCCAAGCCCCAGATCAGGCCGAAAGATACCAAACAAGCGGCTGTGGACAGCGGTCGGAGCGTCATGGCACGGGCATCCTTTCGATCAACTCATCGTAGGCAGAAAGGGAAGGCACGACGATCGGCAACGACCCGCGTCCGGCCATCATACCCTTTTCGAGAATTGCCCATTTGTCGCCCAAAAGCATCCCGCGCCGTCCTGGTAAAAGGATTGGTAGGTCGTAAGCGTTCACGTAAGCGTTCAGGTGGGTAGCTCGGACGCGGGCAGGAGCGAGGGGGCGGGAGCATCCGGTGGCATGAGCGGTGAAGGCGTCAGCCAGGAAGGCAAAGGAATCACGGTGCTGGTCCTTGAGGCTGGTGACGACGGTGAGGATGCGCTCGGCGAAGCGACTGCCGCCTTCACTGTCAGTGCCAGAGCTGAGCTTGCGCCAGATCACCGACCGCCGGAACGCGCGCTCGGCGAGGTTGTAGGTTGGTAACCGTTCAGCAGGCTGCCGGAGCCAGTGGGATAATCGAAGGGGGCGGAAGGCCGCGGGCATAGGCGATGTAGGTCTGGGACAGGGCGTCGAGGATCGTGCGGCCGCGACCCTGAAGGCGGAGGGAGGCGATGAGGGTGAGGATGCGTTCGGTGAAACGGCTTCCGTCGGAGCTGTCGGTTCCGAAGCAGCCCTTGCGCCAGAGGACGGTATGGTGCAGCAGTCGCTCGGCCAGGTTGTTGGTTGGGGGAACCAGGTCATGGTCGAGGAAGACCCACAGGCAGGCCTCGTGTTTGAGGATCTCTGCGCAGATGCGCCGCGTCTTGCCCGCGGCTGGTGCGGCAGCCGCAAGGTCCAGCATGCGCTTGACCTGCTTCCTGTCCTTCGCCACCTGCGCGAGGAACTGCTCGCGCGGGATGCGGCCCGACGCCCAATCTGCCCAGTAATCGAGGATCCGGCCGGCCGCCGACCGCAACCGCTCTCCATACCAGGCACTGGAACCGCCACGCTCGACCATTGCTTGGAAGTCGCGGAGGAGGTGGGCCCAGCAGAATTGGTGCTGCGAATCAGGCAACCAGTGGTACGACGCGTAGCGGTCCGTCACCGTCACACCGACACAGTCAGGGCCGAGCAGGGCCTGCGCCTGGGTCTTGCCCCGGCCGTTCTGGATCTTGTAGACGGCCACCGAGGCTGTGGCTGCCAGCCACACCCAGCTATTGGCCTTACCTTCTCGCCAACCGGTCTCATCGGCAAAGCGACAGGCTGCGCCGCGGACATGATCGGCGGCCTCGTTATGGGGCCGCTCCAGGGCGGCGGCCAGGCGCAGGCCCTGCTCGCCCCACCTGCCCACCGCGGCTACGCTGGCCCTTGACCCGCTTGGTCGTCTGCCGCCCTGCCCCAGGCGGGTCGCTCGACGGCGGCTTGGACGAGTTGCGCGAGTTCTTCCCGAGGCGTTCCCGCAGCGCCGCGTTCTCTGCCTCCAGCTCAGTGATCCGCGCCTGATCCGTCGCCAGCGCAGCTTCCAGGAACGTGATCCGCACCAGGGCGGCTTCCAAGGCAGCCTCAAGCCGCGATTCTCGCGCGCCAGCCGCCCCTGTCCCTATTTTCTCTGATCATGTCGCCAAGCCTATCGCGGCAGCTCGTCTCGTGCAAACGGCGCCATGGTCCAGCCCCATCCCGTCCGCCTCGGAGACGCACCCATGGTCCCTCACCCACGTGGCCCGATGGGCCTCGACGCTTGGCTCCAAGGCCTAGCATCGTCCGTCCAGCGCCTCTTCGGCTGGCTACCCCGCTGAACGCTTACAGTCGGTGCGGCGCTGTGGGCCGCCGGCTGGCTGGGTTAGGTCGAGCCCCTAGATCTCTCTCACCTTGGTCGATCCAACGGCTTCATCGTCATCCAGCGCCGCCAGCACCCGCTCCACCTCCGCCTCCCCCACCTCACCGTCGCCCAGGTCCAGCGCCAGCACCGGCAGGTCCAGGTTGCGCAGCCAGTTGTCCTGGCTGCGAACCATGCGCCTCGTGTTATGTCGGATGAGCCGCAGCACCTCGGCCCGGTCGATCTCCCCCCTGAGGTAGGCGGCCCATTCCTGGTAGCCCACGCTGCGCATCGCCGGCAGCTCCCAACCGTGACCGGCGGCCAGCAGACCACGCAGCTCGTCCTCCAGCCCCGCCTCCAGCATCGCGTCGATCCGCCGGTCGATGCGGGCGTACAGCACGTCGCGCGGCCGGCCCAGGGCCACGATCAGCCAGGGATGCGGGGCGCCCTTCCGGCCGGACTGGTCCGAGAAGGGCCGTCCGCTGTGCTGGATGACCTCCAGGGCGCGGATCAGGCGTCGCAGGTTGCGCGGGTCGATGCTCGCCGCCGCCGCTGGATCCTGAAGCGCCAGGCGGTCGTGGAGGGCGGCCGCGCCTTCCGCTGCCGCCTCGGCCTCCAGGGCCGCGCGCAGCGCCGGGTCCGGCGGCACCGCCGGAATCGTCCAGCCCTCCAGGATCGCCCGCAGGTACTGGCCCGTACCCCCGGCCAGCACCGGCAACCGCCCGCGGCCCAGAATGGCATCGATCGCCCCATAGGCCAGAGCCTGCACTTCGGACATGCTCGGCGAACGCTCCGGCCCGGCGATGTCCACCAGGTGATGCGGCACCTGGGCCAGCTCGGCCGCCGACGGCTTCGCCGTCCCGACGTCCATGCCGCGCACCATCTGGCGCGAGTCCAGGGAGACGATCTCGCCGTCGAGCGCCGCCGCCAGGGCCAGCGCCAGCGCCGACTTGCCGACCGCTGTCGGACCGAAGATGACCGGGATGCGGCGCGGCGGCGGAAACGGGCCGGCGTCGTCGGCGGCCGCGTCGTCGGCGTCCACCTCGACCTCAGGCCACGTCTGGGTAATGCGCCAGACGCAAGGCCTGGCCCTGCGGGTCCAGCACCACCGCCACCACATCGATACGGCAAGGTCCGTCCCAACGGTGCGCCAGCAGGAAGCGCTCGGCCATCAGCCGCAGCCGGCGGCGCTTGACCGCGCCCACGCTCTCCTCCGGGCTGCCCGAGCGGGTGCCGCTGCCACGGCTGCGTACCTCGACGAAGACCAGACTGGGGCCATCGCGGGCGACGATGTCGATCTCGCCTTCCTTCAAGCGCCAGTTGCGGGCCACGATGACCCAGCCCCGAGCCAGCAGATGCTCGGCGGCCAGTGCTTCCGCCCGCGCGCCGTCGGCCTTGCGGCGGTCCGTCATGCCAGACCCGCCAGCTGCGGCTGAGCCGCGGCGCTGTCCGCAGCGCTTGTGCGCCTCGCTCGGGGCGACGTGCGCGCATCGGAGTCCAGCAGGCGCCAGGAGAGGCGGTGGGCGCTCGACGGCCCGCGGCTGGCGATGGCGCGGCGGTGGGCCGCCGTGCCGTAGCCCATGTGCTGCGCGAAACCGTAGCCGGGATGGTCACCATCCAGGTCCAGCATCAGGCCGTCGCGATGGACCTTGGCCAGCACCGAAGCGGCGGCGATGGACAGCACCAGATGATCGCCGCCGACGATGCCCTGTTGGGGCAAGGAGGACAGCCGTAGCCGGTAGCCATCGACCAACAGGTGGACAGGAGGGCGGCGCAGGGCGGCCAGGGCCCGCAACATCGCCAGATCGTTGGCCCGACCGATGCCTAGGGCGTCGATCTCGTCGACCGATGCCTGACCCAGACCCCAGTCCAGGGCCGCGTCGCGGATGCCTTGCGCCACGACACGGCGCATCGCGGGACTCAGCCGCTTGGAATCGTCAACCGCGCTGAGCGCGTCGGCTACGCAGTCGACCGGATCCAGCAGGACGGCCGCGGCGACCACCGGGCCGGCCAGGGCGCCACGCCCCACCTCGTCCAGGCCGGCGGCAAGGCCACCGGTATCCAGAAGACAGGCCCGTTCCCAAGCAAGGTCGGGCAAGGGCTTGTCTCCCGCGGCCATCGCGCGGACCCGCACGCCATTCAGGCGCGCGGGCCGGCGCGCCTCATCAGTCCTGGCTCTCGATGGTCTCGCTGGAGGCCGAGGCCGCGGCGTAGAAGCGGCGCTTCTCGCGCAGTCGGGCGCTCTTGCCGGCGCGGTCGCGCAGGTAGTAGAGGTTGGCGCGGCGCACATGGGCGTTGCGCAACACCTCAACCCGCTCCAGGCGCGGCGCATGCAGCGGGAAGGTACGCTCCACGCCGACACCGTGCGAAGCGACGCGGCGCACGGTGATGCTGCTGCTCAGGCCGCCCTCGCGCTTGCGGATGACCACGCCCTGGAAGGGCTGTACGCGCTCGCGCTTGCCTTCCACGATGCGGAAGTGCACCCGTACGGTGTCGCCGGGATGGATCTTCGTGAGGGGCACCATGGCGTCGCGCGACAGCTTGAAGTCGTGCTCGAACGCCTTGACCAGGTTGGACATGAGCGGCCTTCCTTGCTCTGAAAGCGGGGCGGTGGCTACCGCCGCGCGAGGGTGCGTGAGGATGCTGGCATGTTGCCGGGGCAACGACGAATGATTATAGCAGAGGCGATGGGTAGGGTGAAGCGCCGGGCAAGCACATCAATTCCCGTAGGGGCGGGACCTCCCCTACGATCCCTGCCTCCCTGGCCGCCCCGCCAGCAGGTCCGGCCGCCGCTCCGCCGTGCGGGCCAGCGACTGCTCGGCGCGCCAGCGGGCCACCTGGGCGTGATGGCCGCTGAGCAGCTGCTCCGGAACCGTCCAGCCCCGGAAGTCCGCCGGGCGGGTGTACTGCGGATGCTCCAGCAGGCCGGCGGCGAACGAATCCGTCTCCGTGGCCGAGGCCAGGCCCACCACGCCCGGCCGCAGCCGCACCACCGCGTCGATGGTCAGCATGACCGGGATCTCGCCGCCGGTCACCACGAAGTCGCCCAACGACAGCTCGTGGGTCGCCAGATGCTGGCGCACCCGCTCGTCGAAGCCCTCGTAATGCCCGGCCAGGAAGATCAGCCGGTCGTAGCGCGACAGCTCCTGGGCATAGGCGTGGTCCAGCCGCCGACCTTGGGGGGTCATCATCACCACCGGGCAGGGCAACGGTTCACGGCCGTCCGGCAGGCGCGGGGGGATGCCGAGCAGGTCCTCCACCGCTTCGAAGAGGGGCTCGGGCTTCATGACCATCCCGCCGCCGCCGCCAAAGGCGTAATCGTCCGTCGTGCGGTGCCGATCATGGGTCCAGTCGCGCAGGTCATGCACCCGCAGGTCCAGGAGCCCTCGCGTCCGCGCCCGCCCGATGATGCTGTGATCCAAGGGTCCGACGAACATCGCCGGCAGCACGGTCAGCACGTCGATGCGCATGCCGGGCGCCTGCGCCGCGGGCGCCTCGATCGCACCGCCCTCGCTCGATCCCCTATACTCTTCGCCCATGTCCCTCTCCTTCGGGCGTTTCCGCCAGCGGCGTCGACGTAACCTCGCCATCGTCACCGGCATCATGTGCCTGATCGCCGCGGCCCTTGTCTGGTCTTCCGCTCCGGCCCGGCGCGGCGCGGCGCCGCTCGCCACGGCGCGGCCGTCACCGCGGATCCCTGCGGCCACCGCCACCGCAGCCACGCCTACCCCCACGGCTGCCACCGGTTCCGGGCCGCAAAGGCTTCAGGGCGCGACGCCGGGCCCGATACGCCTCGCCGCGCCGCTTCTGACCCTGGGCCGCCCCTTCGCCGGCGACGGCCTGGGGCTCAAGGCCGCGCCCAGCTACCCCTACGGCACCACCGGCGGCGGCGCCTACATTCTGCATCACGGGCTCGACTTCGGGAACCCTCAGGGAAGCCCGGTGCGCGCCGTCGCCGCCGGCGAGGTGGTCTTCGCCGGCATCGACAGCGACGGTGAGGTCTACGGGGCCAGCAATGAACGCTTCCCCGAGGGCTTCTACGGCCGGCTCGTCGTCATCCGCCATCCACTGCTGCTGGATGGCCAGCCGCTCTACTCCCTCTATGGCCACCTGAGCCGGCTGCGCGTCGCCCGGCGCCAGCATGTCAAGGCCGGGGACGCCATCGGGGCGGTGGGAATGGCCGGCATCGCTTTGGGTCCGCACCTGCATCTGGAGATCCGCGACCATGCGCAGGATTACGGCCGCACCTACAACCCCGACCTCTTCCTCGCACCCTTGGCCGGCGAAGGCCTCATCGTCGGGCGGGTGAGCGACCCCGCGGGCAAGACGATGCCCAAGGTGGCGGTCAACCTGTTCAAGTTGGACGATAAGGGCAAGGCCGGTTGGTGGACCGCCACGGCCACCTATCCCGACGGGCCGGTGCGCCCCCTGCCGGAACTCGACGAGAACTTCGTCCTGTCAGACCTGCCCGCGGGCCGCTACCGGGTGGTGGCCAACGCCGGCGGCGGCCCGATCCAGGCCGATGTCACGGTGGTGGCCGGCAAGGCCAGTGGCGTGGAACTGCGGCGCAAGGTCAGCCCCTGACCGCCGCTCCCGACGAATCCTAGGCCAGCCCGGCCGCCGTCAACAGCCGCGCCAGGCGCGCGCTCACCTCCGTCCGGATCTCCGCCTCATCGGCGACCAAGCCGCCCTCCAGCAGCACCCGGCCGTCACAGACCGTGGTCTTTACCGCCCGCCCCAGGGCGCTGTAGACCAGGTCGGCAGACAGGTTGTGGCCCGGGAACATCAGCGGATGGTCCAGGTCCACCAGGATGAGATCCGCGAGGGCGCCCGGCGCTACGCGACCGATGTCCTGGTCGAAGGCGCGCGCGGCATGGGTGGTCACCAGGTCGAGCGCCTCCTGGGCCGGCATGACGGTGGGATCCCCAGTGGCATGCTTGGCCATCAGAGCCGCGAACTTCAGCTCCTCCAGCAGGTCCAGGTTGTTGTTGGAGGCGCAGCCGTCGGTGCCCACCAGCACGTTGACCCCCGCTGCGCGCAGGTCGGCGTAGCGCATCGGCCCCCCGCTGGCCAGCTTGAGGTTGCTGGTGGGGTTGTGCAGCACGTGGGCACCGCGCGCGGCGAGGATCCCGATCTCATCGTCCGTGAGGTGAACGGCGTGGGCGCCCAGAAAGCGCGGTCCCAAGAGGCCCAGCCGGTCGAGGTAATGCACTGGGCGCAGTCCCGTGCTCGCCAGGCAGCCGTCCACCTCCACCTGGGTCTCGGAGAGGTGCATGTGGATGGGCAGCTGATAGCGCTCGGCCTCATCGCGCACCCAGCCGAGCAGGTCCTCGCTCACGGTGTACACGGCATGCGGCGCCAGGGCGAAGCTGACGCGGGAGCCATAACTCGCGGCCGCCTCGCGCAGGGCTTGATGTTCATCCTTCGCCGCCTCGGCTCGCGCAGGGTCGCCCAGGTCGATCATGGCCCCGGCCAGCTGGCAGCGCAGGCCGCTGTCCACGGCGGCCCGGGCCGTGCCATGAAAGAACCAGTACATGTCGTTGAAGAAGGTCGTGCCCGTGCGGATCATCTCCACGCAGGCCAGGCGCGCGCCCCAGTACACGTCCTCTTCGGTGAGGTGGGCCTCGAAGGGCCAGATCTTCTCGTTGAGCCAGGGCATGAGCGCCATGTCATCCGCCAGGCCGCGCATGATGGCCATCGCCGAATGGGTGTGGGCGTTGGCCAGGCCCGGCAACACCGCAGTCCGGCGCCCGTCCACACGCCGCAGCGCCGCGGCCACCTGCTCCGGCGCGCCGCCGGTGGCGTGGATGGCGGCGATGCGCGAGCCGTGGATGAGGACGTCGACGTCGCGGCCGTCCAGGCGGGTGCCGGTGATGGCCAAGGTTGCGGGCGAATCAGACAGGGCGGGAGACATGGCTGAAACTCCATGCGGGTCGCGGGTCCTGCGGCGGTGAGGACGCGGCGGCAGGCGGGAGGCTGGCGGGACAATCTAGCCGTTCGCTCCTGCCGCGGCAAGCGCGAAGGGCCGGCACCCTGAACCCGACGAAACGCGCGGCAGCGACCACCGTTGTCCTTGACAGAGCGCGTCTCGCCGCGGGCGAGCGTCCGCGACGGCACCGGCCGGCGACAAGGGAGTGGACGATGGGCAAGGCGACCAGGCGGATTCTGCGGATCGGGCTGACCCTCCTCGGCCTCGGCGCGGCCATCGGCGGCGGCGCGCCCGCGGCCGCAGGGCCCCTCGGCGCCCCGCCCGTCGAGCCGACCTGGCCCGACACCACGCTCAACGACCAGATCCGCGGCGCGCTGCTGCAGTTCTACCGGCAGCGCGACGACGCCGCGCTGCCGGCGCAGATGGCCGCGCCACGCTGGGAAGCAGAGAAGACGGCGGCGGCCAAGGATCCGGACACACTCTGGGAAGTCCGCGGCGGCGCCGGCACCGCCTGCCACACGGCGGTCAGCCGCGCGGACTTCATCGCCTGTGCCGGCGGCCGCCTGGCCGCCACCTTCGCCAAGGTAGGCTATGGTGGCGGCTTTACTCTCTTCGATCCGGCCAACTACTACGCCAACGACACGGTGGCGCGGATGGCCAACTTCTACGGTCTCTACCACGCCTTCGTCCATGACCATGACAGCGACCTGCCGGCGGGCGTGCCCTACACCGCCGGCGAAGCCCGGCGCAGCAAGGACTACCACCGGGCGATGGTGCGGGGATACGAGGCCCATTCCCGCGAGCTGATCATGCGCATGTTCCGCGAGACCCGCGGCGACGCCAGCTTCCAGGTGAGCCTGACCCGCACCGCCGGCCTGCTGGAGATGAGCTATGTGCCCTTGGTCGCCTTCCTGGAGCGCGAACAGGCCTGGGGCTCCAACCGCGACCGACGCAACGCCTTCAGCCTGATCAACGGGCTCAACCAGCGCGTCTGGTGGGAATGGGTCTGGTCGCAGACCAACGGTCCGGCGACGGCGGGCTTCGTCAACCTGGGCAGCCAGAGCACCTACGACAACAGCCGTCCGGCCAACGGCGCCCTGGACGGCACCGATCACTTCCGCTACAGCTTCGACAGCGGCGACGAGGACATCGCCAGCCTGCGGACCGCCGCGGTGGACAGCGGCCCGGGCGGGATCGACGGCTACTGGTTCGACTCCGACTATCCGCCGCCCGGCGATTGGTGGTGCTACGGCACCTTTGGCCTGACCGCCTCGGACGGCCTCCAGAAATGCCTGGACATGTCGGCCCGTGGCAGCCAGACCGGCAGCCGCTCCGCCCCCGGCCCCTTCTCGCCCTACGGCCAGTACTACGGCAATCCCGGGGCCGCGCAACCGTGTACCGACCGCCTCTACACCTCCAGCGGCCATTCCTGCGGTGACACCAACCTGGGCTCCATCGCCGAGGAATGGCTGTGGTCCTTCAGCGGCGCGCGCATGGGGCTCTTCGTCATCGAGCGCCTGGCCGCGATGGGTGATCCGGATTTCCCGGCCCGCGCACTGGGCGGCGCGGCGGCCCAGCGGGTGCCCTTGGGTCTGAGCCCCGCCCTCAGCCCCTACGAGCATGTCACCGAGCGCCTGGGCTACGGCGTGGCCGGCTTCCACGGCGGCTCGGGGATCAACGACGACCTGGAGTGGACCTGGAGCGCCAACGGTGTGGTGCGCGCCATCCGCACCCTGTCCGCGGGGCTTCATGACGGCGAGGAGCAGAACGGCCGCCTGAGCGTCGGCGAGGGCGACGTGCCGGCGGGGGTCGATCCCGCCAGCCGGCTGGGCAGCACCTGGGACCGTTTCGCCTACAAGGACCACCAGGAATACCCGGGGGCCATGGAGAACCATTCGGCCGGCCCCAGCCCCATCTACGGCACCACGCTCTTCGGCCTGGTGCTGGGCGACCGCACCGGCGACGCGCCGCGGCCGGCCGGGGGATTGGCGAGCTCGCTCTTCGACGGCCAGCACCGCAACACGGTGGACGAGTTCCAGAACTGGGTCTGGCTCTACCAGGCCACCTACCATCGCTGCCCCCCGCCGAGCGGACAGGCCGACGACCCGGCCGCGAGCGCCTGCTTCGACCGGGGCGGCTCGCGCCGGCAGCGCATCTACGCGCCGCCGAACCCCGGCTCGCCCACGGTGCGCTTCGACTACCTCTGGCGCAGCCATGACGCGGGCGGAACCGAGCTCATCGACCAGGACGGCCATATCGCCGCCGCGGAGACCAGCTGCGGCGGCCGCCCCGGCGTGCCCTGGCGCCAGGTCTACAACCGTGACCTGGCGGCCGGCGCCGCCCTTCCCGGTGGCGGCCCGATCAAGCTGCTGACGGACGAATCGGGCCTCGGCGCCTACAACGAGCTGATCCAGGGCGCCGGCGGCCTGATGCGCCTGACGGCGGCGCGCTACCCGGTGAACGCCGGCGATCCCGCCTTCGCCGCCGAACGCGCTCTGGTGTTGAAGCCTTGGTACGACGAAGCCTACACCACCGTCAGCAGCATCTTCAGCCTGTTCACGGACACCCTGGGTTATGTGCCGGAGATCGAGAACAGCAACTGCCTGGGCACCAACCCCGATCCCGGCGACCCCAGCCTGGCGATGATCAGCTGGCAGCAAGGCACAGGCGCCACCACGCAGGCCACGGCCATCCGCCGCGCGATGTGGTACAGCATTGCGGCCAACTGGACCTGGTGGTACGATCCGGACTGGCTGGTCATCGATCCCCAACGCTGGTAGGCGATCCTGCGCCCCGACTGTCGCGGCCCCAACTCGCGATCTGCGGGCGACGGCGCGCCATCGGGCGGCCCCGGGGACGGCGGCGGTCAAGGCGGCTCTCGAATTGCACCAAGGACTCCGGCATGCGCGATAACTCCGGCCGCATCATCCTGCTGCTGGCTATGGTCATCCTCGTCTTCACGGCCGGCGGGCTGTGGCTCTTCCTGAATCGGGGCGCCGACCCGACACCGGGGCTGGTCGATCGGCTGATCGGCGGCGAGGTCACGCTCCTGGACAGCTCTCCCGATCCAGCCTTCGGCAGCGGCGGCGCGGCGCGCATCCAGGGTCCGGCGATCCTGGCTCCGGCCGCCTTGCTGGTCGACGATGCGGCCATCCACGTGGTGGTCACCGCGGCCCAGGTGCCGGGCGACGAGCATTTCGCCGTCGCCCGCCTGGACGCCTCCGGCCGTCTGGACGCGGGCTTCGGCCGCCAAGGTCTGGCCGAGGTGGACTTCGGCGGCGGCGACCAGGTGGCCCGCGGCGGCCTGCTGCAGCCGGACGGCAAGCTGATTGTCTTCGGGCATGCGTCGGCCGGCGGCACCAAACGCAACATGGCCGTGGCCCGTCTGCTCGCGAATGGCTCACTCGACCCATCCTTCGACGGCGACGGCCTGGCGGCGGTTCGCTTCGGCGACGGCATCCAAAGCGCCGAGGCGGCGGGTCTGGACGCGGCGGGACGCCTGACGCTGGCGGGCTACGCCGAGCAGGCCATCGCCGGAGAGGTCTTCCGCGAGATGGCCTTCGCCCGCCTCCTGCCTGACGGAAGCCTGGACAGCAGCTTTGGCCAGGGCGGGCTGCTGCGCGATCGAACGCGGCTGGACATGACCGATCAGTCCTTGGCCGCCCTGTTGGTGGCCCCTAACGGCGAGCTGCGCGCCGCCGGCTCGTCCTTGTCGGCGGGCGCCGCCGACCGCCGCCCCCTGCTGGGCCAATGGCTGCCGGCGGGCGCACGGGACAGCAGTTTCGGTCAGCGCGGCCTGGCCGAACTGGAGACGGGCACCGGGCAGTTGCTGGCCCTGGCGGACGCCGGAGAGGGACGCACCTTGGCCGCCGGCACCGCGGGGGCCGACGGTCGCGGCGTCTTCCTCCTGCGCCTGCTACCGGGCGGCGCCCCGGACCCCGACTTCGGCGACGACGGCGTCCTCCGCATGGGCGGGGCGCAGGACGCGGCGGTGAGCGGCATGCAACTCTGGGCCCTGGGCAACCAGGTGCTGCTGGTGCAGGACGATGGCCAGGCCCTGTCGGCAACCACCCTCACCCCATCGGGGATGCGCCTGCCGGGGATGACGCGTCGACTCGTCCTGGGTCCGCGGGGCGGGGCGGCGGCCACCACCCTGTTCGGCGGACGCATTTGGACGGCGCACGCGGCGGGCGGCGACCCATCCCCGATCGTGGTGCAGCGCTTCGATCTGGCGGGCGGGGCGGCTGGTGGGCAGTAGCATCATGGCCTACGCTGAACCGAGGACGGCTCAACCAGCTGCTGCCCGCCCGGCTCGCCTTGGCCGAAGTCCGCTTTCAGCCGCGCTTACTGGAGTCCCTCAACGTTGAGTGTGGCCAAGAACCGTCCGGCAGCCAGCTTGCCGTCTGACGCCATGTGAAAGAGGTAGGGGCGAAGCATTTGCCGCCAGGAACCCGGGATCCCCACCCCAGTCGCCGGCGAATGCTTCGCCCTGGCGCTCACGGCACAGCATCGCCTATCCACCGGCTTCAGGTGTGGTGCATCCGCAATCTGGTGCTGGGGCCAGGGCGAAGCATCCGCTGTGCGGGTATTGGGTTTCCCAGCAGTGGTACGGCGAATGCTTCGCCCCTACATGGCGTCGGACGGCAACATGGTTGCTGGACGCATTTTGGCCACACCCCTCAACGCTTGCATGAGCGCTGCTCCAACGCCTGTTGCCTTCACATAGCACAGCCTCGGATTGATGTGTCCGACCTATTCATGATGTCACCGCCAGGTGGAGGGGCATATCGTTACTGTGGCTCGCGTCACCGTATTCAATGCGATGACTAGCAATGAGTGTGGTCGCATTCCACTTGTTTCACTTCATACCTCCCCCGGAGAACTTGGAGAATGCTGTGTCCACGATTGATGTTGGCCGTAATCGACTTCTCAAGTTCTTCGGAATCTTGTTCGGGCTTCTTGCAGTGATTGGGATTGTATCTCTTTCGCGATTACTCGAGTTGAGAACTTCCAATTCGCAGACTGGCCAATCGAGGCGACCCATTCGATGGATGGCCACATTGTCACCTGGGGAGACTGCCGAACCGGATCCTGGCTTGACCCCGACCCTGCTGCTATCTCATGAGCAGGCTATTGATCACGCCAAGATGACTTTGGGAATTGCCAATCCTGGCATGGCTATTGCTCGGCGCACAACCGAGTTACAGGTTGCCGGTCTGATTGCGCAAATCAACATGGTTCACTCCATTAGGCCGACGCCTACGTTGCCCGCTATCGGAAGTGATGATTCTGCGGTAGTCTGGTTTGTGGTGCTTCATACCAGTGAGGGTCGCTCGGCGGCACAGGTTCTTCGTACAATCGGCATACCCGTTGATGCTGTCAATCCGGAATCCAGCACTACGTCAGGAACTGCTTCCCCAAGTGGAAGTAGCACTTCAGGGCCTCTTGGTCATTATCCGTATCTGGAAATGGATGAGATAGGCAATAATTTGAACAGTGGATTCGTCGATGTCTATGATACAGATGGAGACGGGCAGTTTGATCCCTACCCGGATCACATGGCGGCAATATCCTCTCTGCCTGAAGTTGATCCGAGTATCACTGCAACACCTGGTCCGTGAGACCTAAGCGGTGAGCTGCACATTCTGTGCAAGTTGGTCCGTTGCCCGGCCCTTGACAATCTGCTGTCCTGGCCCCTCGACCGCGGTGCCCGACCCGATCACTCTCGGTGGCGTCGGGGGTCACCACCGCGATCCGGTCGTGATCGTAATCGTGATCGCCCGGTCATCCCCTGGTTGCGTCGATACATTCGCTCCAGCGAATTGAGATAATTCGCTTAAGAGCATTTGCCTATTTCGCTTAAGCGGATTATCTCGATTCGCTTAAGGGAATATCTACCGGTAACCAGGCGTTCACCTGAGGCGCACAACGAGTAAGACGCGCCTGAGCCTATAGGACGCTGGGTATCTCTCCCGCGGTTCGCGCATCGATCGGGCTGCCCGCTACGCTGTCGACCTCGAGGAGCCGCCGCGACGCCGCGCAACGCCTCAAGCCTCGACCACTCAGCGCCGCAGCCCCGGGAGAAACACCAGCCCTGGCGGCTCCGCTGACTCCGGCGGGCCGAAGCGCACCAGCCCACCAGTGCCCCCCAGCCACAGCTGCCCGCTCTTGTCCGTGAGCATCGCCCGCACCGGCGTGGAAGGTAGCCCCAGGGCCGCGGCGTCCCATTGCCACCAGTCGCTCGCCCAGCGCAGAGCCACCTCGCCGCGGTTGGAACCCAACCAGAGCGCCGCCACGCCGCCCAACTGGCCGCGGGCGCCCGCCGTGAGGCGCGGGGCACGGCGCGGCGCGGCCAGCACCGGGCAGTCCGTCAACTCCTCCTGCTCCCAGGCCGCCGTCGCCCCGTTCCAGGTGGCCAGCAGCTGCAGTTCGCGGATGCCGGTCCGTTCCTGAAGCTCCACCCATAGCGGCACCTGCGGCCCCCCCAGCGGACCGCGCCAGGCGCCCGTGGCGTAGCCCGCGTTGCGCAGTTGGCCCATCTCGGGAGGACCCAGCAGCGGGTAGTCGAGCACCTGGTCCAGCGGCGGGCGCAAGGCGGAGCCGGGCGCCAAGGCCCAGGCGTCCGATCCCCAGCTCATGAGGGAATGACGTCCGGCCCCCAACTGCTCGGCCGCGGCGGAAGGCGCCAGGGCCAGCACCTGCTGGCGCGGGCCCTCGGGCCCGAAGGCGCGCAGCCCGTCCTCGACGCAGGCCGCCGGGTCGCTGCAGCCCTCGCGCTGCAGGCGGTAGGGAACCCACAGGTTGCCCCGGCCATCGATCAGGGTGTCCCAGCCGTAATCCAGGCGCGCCGTGCCCAGGGTCCCGTCGCGGGCCAGCACCGTCCAGCGGCGACCGTCATGGTAGGACGGCCCCACCCAGACCCGGCCGCCGGCGTCCACCGACCACAGGCCTTCCAAGCTGCCCAGCTTGCGGATCAGAGCCAGGTTCGCTTCGACCACCGTACGGATGGGAGCCGGCTGGACCATGGTCTCGCCAGAAGGCCGCAGGGCGGCAACCCGCGGCTCATCCGCGCCGTCGGCACCGTCCAGGCGAACCCAGATGCCGCCATCGGCGGCCTGGCTCAGCGCCTGCACCCCAGCCGAGCCCGCCGGCGCGTCAGTCCAGGGTCGCCAAGCCCAGTCCGTCGGCCAGGGCTCGTCCGGCGCCGGCTGCGCCGAGGCGCCTGTCACCGCTAGGACCAGGGCCAGCAGGACGATGGCCCACAGGACTGCGGCCCACAGGACACCGGCCGGCAGCCGGCGATCCAGCGCCGACGCAGGCCCGAGCCCCCCTGGTCCGATAAGGCGCGGCGCACCGCTCAACGGCGGACAGTCCCCAGCCAGGGCAGGTGGATCGCGCGCTGGCCGCTGAAGTCCTGGCCGTCGAAGGCAAAGAGCCCTTCCGCGGTGGCCAACAACACCGTCTGGCCGTTGGCCGCCATCTGCAGGCCGCGGATCCGCGGATCACCGCCGCCGGTCAACGGCACCTGGGCCTTCAGCCAAAGCGTGCCCCGCCGCCCCACCAGGAAGCCGCCGTCCGTGCCCAGCCACAACGTGCCGTCGGGGGCTTCCACCGCCGCCGTCACCCGCTGCCCGGCCTCCACCAAGGCGGTCAGCGGCGACCCCGAACCCGTCAGGTCTTCGGTGGCCGACCACCGTCGGCCGATCGCGTCCCAGGCGTTGCGGTACACCCGCAACCGCGGACCCGCCAGGCGCTGCTCCTCTATCCAAGTGATGACCTGCAGTCCCTGGCCGTTGCGGTAGGAAGCCGTGGCCTCACCGGCATTGCGCAGTCCGCCGCGCGGCGGTGGGCCCAGAAGCGGGTACAGGATGGGCGTGGCGTCCGGCAGCAGGTAGAGCGCCTGGCTGGTGACCGCCAGCACCTCGGCGCCCTGATCCGTGGCTGACTGGCCCGCGAGGCGGCTGCGGGGGCCTGTCACAGGCCCCAGGTGCAACAGCTGCACGCCCTCAGGGCTTCCAGTGGCGCCGCTCAGGTCGATCCCCGTCGCCTGGCCACCCGCCTGGTCCACCAGGCGCAGGCCGCGCGCCCCGCAGCCCTGTGGCCGCTGGCAGTCCACGGTGGCTTCCTGGGGCACCCACACCCGGCCGTCGGCGGCCATGACGCTGCGGTCCCCGGCGCGCAGGATGCCGGAGGGCTGCGGTTCATCGGGCAGGGCCTGGAACCAGATCCGCCCGTTGTAGTAGGCGCCGCCCACCCAGATGCGCCCGGCCGGATCGGTCTCCCAGAAGCCGGCAACGCTGCCTCCGCGGATCAGGCCCAGGAAGTCCGCCTCCACGGCGGATCGGCGATCGTTGAACTGCCGCACCGCGCCGCCCGGTTCCAGGGCCACCAGCCGTCCGCCGCGCGGCCCGCGCAAGAGGCACCAGACCGTTCCGTCCGCCGCCCGGGCCAGGCGTACCAGGTCTGCCGCGTCGCCCAGGCTGTCGTTGTCGATCAGGCGCCGCCAGCCCGACTTGGGATCCGGCCGCGGACCGCTGCGGGGCGGGGCCGTGGCCGGCAGCGGCGGCAGCAGGGGCTCCGTGGGCGCCGGGGTGGCCGTCGGCGGCGGGCCATCGGTGGCAGTCGGCGTGCCCGGCTCGGGGCTCGGGCTCGCCGTGTCGGTGGCCCGCGGCGGGAGGGTCGCACTCGCCGTGGGCGTGGCCTGCTCAGGACCCGCGGCGCCGATGCGCAGCCAGGGCGCCCCGATCTCCTTGGCCAGGGCGTCGGCGGCCAGGGCCTCGTAATCCGCCACGACCACGCGACCCGCCACCCGTCGCAGCAGATGCGCCGTGGCCACCACCGGCAGGTCGGCGGATACCGTGGCCCAGAGCGCGGCATGGCCGTCCAGTTTGCCGAACAGGGTCTCGTCGCTCAGGTCCAGGGTCGCCGAGCCGCCCGGCGGCAGGTCCACCGCCGCCACGGCCAGGGCCTTGCGGCTGCCCGGCTCGTACAAGGCCACCTGAGCCTTGGTCAGGCTCTGGTCCTGGGCGCCGGCCACCGTGATCCATGCCGCGTGGTCGGCGTCCGGCGGCCAGAAGTAGGGCAGGATGAGGTCCGTGCCTTCGGGGCGCCAGCCCGTAGCCGAGCGCGCCTTGCCGGCGGGCCATTGGGTGACGGTGGCGCCGCTGATCTCCCCGCTGAGGCGCAATCGACCGGTGTAGGTGCCCGCCGCCACCTTGGCCGCCTCAAGGTCCAGGCCCTCGCTGGCGCCCGCCGCGATCTGACCGAGGTTCACCGCCGGCTCGGCCTTGCCCTCCGGATCCAGCAGGATGAGCGTGCCGCCTGCCGGGCCGCCGGTGGCCACCAGGTCCAGACGGCTGCTGCCTTGGCCCAGACCGCGGGCCAGCAGCGCGGAGCCGCCCGTGCTGCGCATGAGCGCTCGCGAACGCAAGGCCGGCAGTCGCGGCGGACTCACCGCGCCCTGGCCTAGCCCCCAGGCCCAGCGGTCGGGCAGCGGATGGCCCAGGGCCAGACCCAGCACCACTTGCCGGGCGACGACCCGCGCCGCACCGATCGGCTTTCCGGTCTGGGCGCCAAGCTGGCCCACCGCCATGTCCACGGCCGACCGCGGCGCGATCGTCGCCCGGCAGGCCGGACAGCTGAGCGGGCTGCCGTCGGGCGCCAGAAGCTCCAGGGAGACGTCGACCGGCGCGGCCCCAGGGTTCATGAGCATCAGGCTGGCCGCGCCGTCGTCCGCCGCGTCGCCGCTCCAGCGCGGCAGCCAGAGTTCGGTGGCCGCTTCCGGCTGGGTCTGGCCCAGGTAGGCCGACAGGCCGCCGCCCGACAAGGTCTCTTCGGTCAGCACCAAGGCCGCGAAGGCGGCGCCGCTGCCGGAGACGATGCCGGATGCCCGGCAGTCGCCCGGCAGTCCGGAGGTGCCCGGATCGCTGAGGTCCACCATGGCCATGCCGCCCGGCGCCAGCACGCGGCTGTCGATGTCGATCCGTCCGGTCTTGCCGGCGCAGCCTTCACTGAAGCCGGTCAAGGCCAGCGACGCCTCCCCGGAAGAAGGCCCCGGGTTGAGCAGCACCAGCAGGGAGGCGTCCCGACCGTCAGGCGTCTGCGCCCGCTGGCGCAAGAGCCGCGGGCTCAGCGCCAGGCCCAGGGCGGCGACGGCCGCCAGCAGGAGGGTGGCGCGCACGACGCCGTTGGGATGGGCGGCGAGGCGCCGTGGGTCGGGCGGTCTGGTCCGTGGCATGGGCTGCGGTCGCTTTCGATGGCTCCGGCGTCCGGATGGGCCGCGAGGTACAGGGCGAATGCCTCGTGCTTGAGAACGCGGGCATCCCGCAGCCGTTACTGCGGGCTATGGCGGCGCCGGGTTGACCCCAGGGCAATCGCATCAAATGCCATTGGGTGATCGTAGGGGCGGGTCTGCCGGGCGTTGGGACGCGCCGTCACCATGCACCCTCATCCCGGCTGGCTCGCCCTCGGTCAACGTGAATCCAGGGCGAGCCAGCCGGGACCTGCCAATTGGCATGCGGCGTATCCCATCGCCCGGCAGACCCGCCCCTACGATATGGCCTCGCCGGATGACGTTTGATGCGATTGCCCTAGGGTTGACCCGAGCCGAAAGGCTCGGCTAAAGTCTCGCCGTGACCCAGACCCATGACGACGCCCCTCGCCCCGCAGCGCCTGTCGACGGCTCGAGCCCCCCAGGCATCTGGCCCGAACTGAGCGTCGTGGTGCCGATGTACAACGAGGCGGACAACGTGGCGACGTTCTACGAGCGGACGCGCGCCGTGCTGGACGGGCTCGGGCTCTCGTGGGAGATCGTCTGCGTCGACGACGGCAGCCGGGATGACACCTTGCTGCAGCTGATCGCCCTGCATCGCCGCGATCCACGGGTGAAGGTGGTCGAGTTGGCGCGCAACTTCGGCAAGGAGATCGCCCTCACCGCCGGCCTCGACGCCGCCGGAGGACAGGCCGTGGTCCCCATCGACGCCGACCTGCAGGATCCGCCCGAACTCATCCCCACGATGGTCGAGCGCTGGCGCGAGGGCTATGATGTCGTGTTCGCCACTCGCACCGAGCGCATGGGTGAGAGCTGGCTCAAGCAACAGACCGCGGCCACCTTCTACCGCCTGATGGAGCGGCTCTCGGAAGTCCCCATCCCGCCCAACACGGGCGACTTCCGTCTGATGAGCCGCCCCGCGGTGGACGCCCTCAGGGGTGTCAGGGAGCGCAACCGCTTCATGAAGGGCATCTTCGCCTGGGTGGGATTCCGCCAGACCCAGCTGCCCTACCGCCGCGATGCGCGCCACGCCGGCGAGACCAAGTGGAACTGGTGGAGCCTCACCCGCCTGGCCATCGAGGGCATCACGTCCTTCAGCAGCGCGCCCTTGCAGCTGGCCACATGGATGGGCCTGGCCGTCAGCGCCCTGGCCTTCGCCTATGCCCTGCACCGCGTGGTCATCACCCTGCTGCGCGGACCCGATGTGCCGGGCTACCCCTCGCTGCTGGTGGTGATCCTCTTCCTGGGCGGGGTCCAGCTCATCACCTTGGGGATCATCGGCGAGTACATCGGCCGGATCTACCAGGAGGTCAAGCAGCGTCCGCTCTACCTCGTCCGCCGGCGCTACGGCCAGGTGGCGGAACCGCCTTTTGTCCAGACGCCCCCCCTGCGCATGACGGCGATCGACGGCTCCGTTGCCGCCGTCCGGGCCGCCGACGGCAGCTGAGCACCAGGCCAACCCGGATCGGGTCGCCATGAAGCTGCTGGTGCTGGCCATCGGCGAGTCCCCGCCAGCATGGGCGCAGGAAGCGGCGCTAGCCTACGCCGGGCGGGTCGTCGACGGCTACAGCGTGGAGCTGCGGCTGCTGCCCGCCGCCCGCCGCGCACCGACCCTGGACGCCGCTCAGGTCCGGCGTCGGGAGGCGGAGCTGCTGCGTGCAGCCACCCCAACGGGGGCATGGCGGATCGCCCTCGATGAACGCGGCCGGCCCTGGTCCACCGCTGAGCTGACGGAGCGCCTGGCCGAATGGTCGGCCGACGGCGCCCGTCCCTGCTTCTGGATCGGTGGCGCCGATGGCTTGGATCCGACGCTGCTGGCGGAAGCCGACCTGCGTTGGTCGCTGTCGCCGTTGACCTTGCCGCATGCCCTGGCCCGGGTGGTGGTGGCCGAACAGCTGTATCGCGCCTGGAGCATTCTGCGCGGGCATCCGTACCACCGCTGAGACCGGCGCGCGGCCGCGTCGGGCTGGGCTGCCCGACGCGGCCGGCGCGGCATCATTCGTTCTTGCGCAGCAGCGGCAGGAAGATGCGCCGCTTGCTCGACGGGGTGGCCGAGGGCAGGGCCATCGGGCCATGCTCCACCGCGCCGATGTCGCAGCGCACCGTTCCGTCACCGTTGCCGTCCACGGGGCGTTTGGCGCCCCGCTGGTCGACCGCCAGAACGGCGTTGCCGCTCAGGTCCTTGCAGCCTGCCGGGTCACCGCCGTCCACGGCGGAGCTGCCGGGCAGCAGGTCCATGCTCAAGGTGGATCCACCGTTGTCGGCCAGGGCCAGCAAGCCCGGATCGACGTCCCGCTGGTCCCCGGTGCCGTTGATGCCGCAGCTGGAATCGCCGGACAGGTTGTAGCCCAGCGAGTTCAGGGCGCCCTGGCAGTCCGCTCCGCCTTCGCCCAGGGCGATGATGCTGTTGGCGGTGATCAAGGTGGCGCCGCGGTCCAGCTCGACTCCCGCCGCACCGCCGGTTTCGCCCTCCACCGTGCTGACCAGGTTGCGGGCCACGGTGCTGCTGACCATGCGTCCCTGACCCACGCTGAACACAGCGGCGCCCCTGAGCGCCTGGTTGGCCGTCAGCGTGCTGTTCTCCAGCAACAAGGTGCCGCTGATGGCGATGGCGCCGCCCAGGCGGGCGACATTGTTGCGCAGGATGCCACGGCGCAGGGTCGCTTCGGCCCCGTCGAGCACCACCACGGCCCCGCCGTAGCCGCCCTGTCCCTCGCTGCCGTTGGCCTCGTTCTCGCTGAACGCGGCCCCATCGAGCATCAGGCGCCCCAGGTCCGCCACGGCGATGGCGCCGCCCTGGCGTTCGGCGCCGTTGCCCGTCAGCACGAGGCCGCTGGCCTGAACCGGCTGGCGGGCGTCGACGGCCGGCCCCACCAGCATGCCGCCCCCGTCGCGGGCCGCAGAGTTGCTGGTCAGGTTGACATCGGTCAAGGTCACCAGACTGCGGGCCAGGTGCAGGCCGCCACCGTCCAAGGTCGCCGCGTTCTGCGTGAACTGCGAGCGGCTGAGCGTCAGCCTGCCGCCATCGACGAAGAGTCCGGCGCCGCGCGCCGCGCCGTTGCGCTCCACGATCAGCTGCTCGCCGACCACTGTGGAGGCCGGTTGGTAGGCGTACAGGGCGCCACCGTTGCGGGCGACGTTGTCCGCCAAGGTGACCTGCGTCATCGTCAGATCGCCGCCGTTGTTGGTGATGGCGCCGCCAAAGCCGTAGGTGCCGGCCGCGGTGTTCTCGGTCAGCCTTGTCCCGCTGAGCTTCAGGCTGCGCCCCGGCACGGTGTCGGTGGCGTAGAGGTAGACCGCTCCGCCGACGTCAGCGCGGTTGCGCTCCATCGTCCCGCGGTTGAAGGTCACCGAACCACCGTAGCTGAAGACCGCGCCGCCCAGATCCGCGCGGTTGCCGGTGAACTGCGTGTCGTCCACCGTCACCACGCTCTCGCGAAGGTTGATGGCCCCACCGTAGCGGCCCAGGTTGCCCAACAGAACCGAGTTGCGCAAGGCCACCGTGCCGCCCTTGGCGTAGATGGCACCGCCGTCAACCGCGCTGGTGTTCTCCCGCAGCCGGCTGCCGTCTATCTCCAGGCTGCCGCCGTCATTGTGGATGGCGCCGCCGCGTGACAGGCTGACGTTGGAGACGAAGTCGGCATTCCTCACCACCAGCCGGCCGCGGTTGAGGACCCCGCCGGCCTCCGGGCCGGAATGGTAGGAGACCAGCACGCGCTCCAGCGTGAGGTCACCCAGGTTGCTGATGCCGGCGCCGCGGGTGAGGGTCAGCGACCGGACGGTGACCTGCGCCCCGGCGGATACCTCCAACACCGGGCCCTGGCTGTCGGCGTCAATCACGCTGTAGACGCTGCCGGCGCCAGCCAAAGTGAGGTTCTTGCTGATCTTGAGCCGCTCCTTGTAGGTGCCGGCCTTGACCGCGATGCTGCCCCCCGGCGCGGCGGCATCGATGGCCGCCTGGATGGTGGTGAAGGGACAGCCGCTGGGACAGACCTGTGCCGCGCCGGGCAGGGTCTCCGGGGTGGGCGGTACGGGCGTCGGAGCGAGCAGGTCCGCCGAGTACTCGACGGAGCCGACGTCGCAGACGGCCTGTCCGTCGCGGTTGCCGTCGACCGGGCGGATCCGTCCGCGCTGGTCGGTGGTGAGCAAGGTATCGTCGGGGGCGCTGCAGCCGGCCGGATCGCCACCGTCGATGGCCGGGCTGTCGGCGCGCAGGTCATGGGTGGCCAGCATGCCGCCGTTGTCCGCCAGGGGCTGGATGCGCGGGTCGATGTTGACGCGATCCTTCTCGCCGCTGAAGCTGCAGGAGTTGCCGCTGTCGATGTTATGGCCCTCGGACACGATGGTACCGAAGCAGCTGCCGCCGGCATTGTCGGCCATGAGCGTGTTGCGCAGGCGAACGCGGTCGAACTCCGTCTCCGCCGGCGCCAGGCTGAACAGGGCGCCGAAGCCTCCGGAATTGTTGGCAAAGGTGACGTTGGTGATCAGCATCGCCCCGGAGTTCACGTAGACCGCCGAGCCGCCGAAATCGGCCCGGTTGCCCGACAAGGTGCTGTTGGAGAGGATCGTCACGTCGCCGAACTGGTAGACCGCGCCGCCGTTCTCGCCGGAGCTGTTGCCGGTGAAGGTGCTGCGCTGCACGTAGCTGAATCCGGCGCTGTAGAGCCCGCCGCCGCGCCCGGTGCCCACATCGTTGTCCTTCAGCAGCAAGGTGTCCACGTTCAGGCGCGCCGTGGCGCCGTTGAAGATGCCGCCACCGAACTGCGCCGCGGCGTTGCCTTCCACCGTCGTCCGGACCAGGCTGGCGATGCCGTAGGCGTTGAGCAGGCCGCCGCCCAGCTCGGCCTTGTTGCCCTTGATGGTGACGTCGCTGAGGGTGATGGACCCGCCATAGTTGAAGATGCCGCCGCCGAATCCTGTCGCCGGATCGGTCGTTTCGTTGCCCTCCACCACGGCGTCGCTCAGAAAGAGCGCTCCCTGGTTGTAGATGCCGGCGCCGCCCGCCGCCCGGCCGCCGGTGATCTTGAAGCCGCTGATGGTCGCCCCAACGCCTTGCTGGATGCTGATGACCGGCCCCGCCTGGCCACCGTCGATCACCGTCACCGAAGGATCGACGCCGCGGATGCTCACGCTGGTCTTGACCGTCAGTACTTCCGGATAGACGCCGTTGCCGACGAAGATGCCGTCGCCCGGCTTGGCGGCGTCCAGGGCGGACTGGATGGTGGCGTAGGCGCAGCCCGCGGGGCAGACCGTCAGCGCGGCGTCGCTGGCGACGGGGCGCGCCCGGAAGCGGGGTGCCGCATGAGCGGCGTGCAGGTCGCGCGCACCGCGGTCGTCCCGCGAGCTTGCCGCGACCCCATCCAGCAAGCCAAGCATCGGCAGGCCGGCGGCGACCAGCAAGAAGGACAGCCGGCGCGTCAGGGTCTTGGGGCGCAGGGTTGGGCGCATGGTATAATGCCTCCTGATGCAGGCGGAAGATTGCGCGGAGCAGTGATCGGTGTGGGTGGCTGCCGTCCGTCGCGGCGGATCGTTCGCCGGAGCGGCCAAGACGATACGGAGGAAGCTGAGGGAATGCAAGCAGCGACCCTAAGGCCCGCGAAACCGCGCGGCTCCGGTCAGAAAGCCCGCGCTCGACCGTTAAACCTCCTCGGCAGGCAAGCGCTGGTCTAACCGTCTGACGCCCGCCGACGTTAGGTCTTGCGGAATCAATGTGCCACGCCATGTGAGGGTGCTGCATCGGCATCCCGACCGGGCGTCAAGGCCACTCAATGGAGGACAGATCATGAAGGATTGGAAGCGACGCCTGGCCGTGGCCATGGCACCAGTGGCGTTGATCGCGCTGGCCATGTCCGCACTCGCCTCACCCGCCCTGCACGCGCAGACGGCTCCCCCCGCGTTGCCGGCAAGCACCTGTGTGGCGGGCCTCAACAAGACCGTCGATCCGGGCCAGATCGAGATGGGTGACACCGCTCGGGTCACCATGGTCATCACCAACACCTGCCCGGACGAAAAGCGGCCCGTGGACCTCGTGTTCCTGGTGGATACCTCCTTGTCGATGACGCGCGCCGAGAACAAGACCGGCGCGGACATCGCCACACCGGACCCCAACGTGACCCCCGGCGCGGGCATCGGCGATCCGCCGCCTCCCCCCCCACCAGCGCCTGTCCAGCCGCTGTTGGCGTTGGGCCTGACGTCTCCTGACCAGGGCATCGGCGATCCTCCGCCGGACCCGGGTGCCGGCGGCAGCGTCGGAGGCGGCAAGCCGGGCGCCGAGCCGTCGGGCTGCGAGGGCAGCGACGCTGTCGCGCCCGATCCTGGCATCGGCGGGAAAGCGACAGCCACGCCGCCCGGCCCAGGGGCCCCGCCTACCGCCACGCCCAGTTCGGGCATCGGCGGCGGCGGGGGAGTTCCCGGCCCGGGCATCGGCGATGACAAGACGGACCCCAACCCTGAGTTGGCCGGCACCGAGGACCTGATCCGCGAGACGCAGAAGTGGCTGCGCAAGTTCGTCGACCAGCCCGAGGTCAAGGCGGACCTGGCTTCCGGCAAGATGCGCCTGGGCCTGGTGGGCTTCAACGAGCGGGGCCGCCGTCTCGTCAGCCTCACCAATGATTCCCGCAGCTTTGTCGGCCGCCTGGGCCTCCTCCGCGGCGAGGGCAAGACCCGCATCGATGTGGGCCTGCGCTCCGCCGAGCGCGTGTTCCTGGAGAATGTCCGCGGCCAGGTCAAGCGCGATACCAACCGCGTCAAGGTGATCGTCGTCATCTCCGACGGTCAGTTCTGCAGCAAGGACGTCAACCGCGCCCGCGTCGACAAGACGATCCGCGTGGTCTCCGTGGCCGCCGGCCGCGGCGCCAACCAGAAGAAGCTGCGGCAGATCGCTTCCGACCAGTCCTTCTTCTTCCTCCTGCGCGATGGTGAGATCAAGCAGATCTTGAAGCTCTTCGCCGACAGCCGGATCAATCCCGCCATCGCGGTGTTCGACAAGGTGAGCTGGACCAGCCTGACCGTTCGCGACACCCTGAGCGATACGATGGAGTTGGTGGCGGGCTCGGTCAACCCAGCCCCTTCGTCGATCACCGGCCGGACCATGGAGTGGGTGCTGCCCAACCCCGGCAGCCCTGTGACCTTGACCTTCGACGTGCGCCCGCTGCAGGCCGGCCAGTTGCCGATCAGCGCCTCCTCGCGAGCCGAATGGTCGGACAGCCAGAAGCGCGCCGGTAGCGGCGACTTCCCCGCGGTGCAGCTGGACGTGTCTCCACCGCGCTGATCCGGTTTCGGCGCCAGCCCACCGCAGCACCCAGTCGCAACCGCCGGCCGGAGTCCCAAGACTCCGGCCGGCTTTGCGTGGCCTCCCCGGTTGCCCATCCATGCCGGCCCCGCAGCATTCCCAGGAGACACCGACATGCAGCGCTCCCGCATCGCTCCCCGAACCCTCGTCCTCGCCGCGTTTCTTCTGTCTCTTGCCCTCGGACAGTGGACGCCCGTCCACGCCCAGACCGTGATCTTCGTCAACAGCACCGTGGACCAGGGCGAGGACGATGAGGACCGCTGCCGTGCCGAAGTGCCCTGCACCTTTCGCCGCGCGATCAACACCGCGCAGCTGGAACTGAACGGCGCGATCGTCCGCGCCTGCTTCGATCCGACGGAAGTGCCCGGCGCCCGGCCCTGCCCCGCCGGAGCGGAACCACTGCGCAAGTCCGATCCCAACTTCGATCCCGCGACAGGCAAATGGGTCATGAAGATGTCCTTGAACCTGGAGATCATCCTCACCAACAAGCTGGTCTTCGTCGACTTCCGGCAGGGACTGACCTGGAAGAGCCCGGCCGACAACCGCATCGTCGTGGACGGCGGTGACGTCGGCCTGGAGTACCTGATCTCGATGGAGAGCGACACCAACATCCTGGCTGGTTTCGACTTCCGCGGCACGTACAAGCGGGCGGGCATGGTCCTGCAGGGCGGGATCATCAACGACGACGCCGAGGGCAACCAGATCGGCCCGGGCATCGTCTTTGCCGACATCAAGGGTCCGGACGCGTTCTCCGGCGGCCACGCCCTGCAGATCACGGGTCTGCGCACCAGCAGGAACAAGGTCGTCGGCAACTGGTGCGGCATCAAGGGCGACGGTACCGTGCTGGCGCCGGTGAGCGGCGATTGCATCAACCTGGAGCAAGGCACCTTCGGCAACGTCATCGGTGACGCGATGCCCGGCAACCAGAACTACTTCGCCGCCGGCTCGACCGGTATTCGGCTGGAGGACAGCGACTTCGTCGGCCTGGAAAAACAGACCAAGAACAACGCCATCGAGTACAACGTGTTCGGCGTGAACCCCAAGGGCCAGCCGACGAACGGCTTGACCAACGCCATCCTGATCAGCTACGCCCCCGGCAACCGCATCCACAAGAACACGATTGCGGCCAGCAAGCAGTCCGGCATCCAGATCCAGAACCCGGTCACCGGCACCATGATCACCGACAACACCATCGGCGCCGGTATCGACGGCAAGACCTGCATGCAGAACGGCGGCGACGGCATCCAGCTGGTGTCCGGACCCAACGAGACGGTCATCAGCGGCAACACCATCTTCTGCAACAAGGGCAACGGTATCACCATCCAGGGCAAGGCGAGCCGCGGCAACACCCTCAGCCGCAACAGCATCACCGGCAACCAGGGCAAGTCCATCAGCATCAGCTCCAACGCCAACGATGACATCAAGCCGCCCCGCTTGGACGAGCTGACCGAGACCACGCTCGCGGGTGTGGCCTGTGCCGGCTGCACGGTCGAGGTCTACTCGGACATGGACAAGCAGGCCGACGTCTACGAGGGCCTGGTGGTGGCCGGCGCCGACGGCGCGTTCGCCTTCAGCAAGCCCGACGGCTTCCTCTACCGCTACGTGACTGCCTTGGCCACCAACGGCAAGAACAGCTCCGCCTTGGCGACAGCCAAGCTGATCCCCGGCACCCACGTGGCCCGAACCCCCACGCCGACGGCCACGCCGACGGAATGGGGCGCCACCGCCGGCCCCACGTCCGCGACATCTGCAACCCCCACGCCCAGACCGTCGGGCACGGTGCCGACGACCGCCGTTCCGACGGCCACCGGCGCGTTGACCCCGCCGACGGCGACCATGACCGCCACGGGACCCGAACCCGCTACCCGGACGCCCACCCTCGCCACCCCGGGGACCAAGAAGACCATTCATCTACCCTGGGCCCAGAAGCCCTGAGCGGAACCCGCCGAACCGGACACCGTTTCCTACCATGAGACGGTGTCCGGTTTGGCGTCAAGCGCTACCATGGACCTCATGGACCCCACGAAGCCCTCGATCCATGTGCCGCCGGGCGGCCCGCCCCGCGTGCCGGCGCCCAGCGCCGAGATCTACGCCAGCATGGGCGAGGCCGGGGTACGGGCGATGATCGCCGCCCTTTATGACGAGCTGCACCGATCGTCCATCGCCCAGCTGTTCAGCCCTGACATCGACCGCAGCGTGGAGCGCTCGACGGCCTTCTTCGTGGGGCTGTTGGGCGGCCCGCCGCTCTACCATCAGCGCTACGGTCCACCAGCCATGCGCGCCCGGCACCTTCCGGTGGCGATCGATGAGGCCGCACGCCAGGAATGGCTGGCTTGTTTCCGCCGCGTGCTGGTGGATGCCCCGCGGCGCTTCGGCTTTCCGGCGGAGCATCTGCCGGGCTTCGACCGCTTTCTGGACGGCTTCGCCGGCTGGATGGTGAATCGGGCTTCCCCTGATGATGAGGCGCCGCGGGAGCAGCTGAACACGCTATAATCCGGGCCATCGCGTGTTCGCGCGCCCCCGTCCGGATCCTCCCCAAGCGAGTGCCTCCCATGACCGTCGGTGCCCCGACCGCAGACCTGACCGCGCCCCGCACCGGCGGCGCGGTCCGATTCCGTTGGGAGGATCCCCTGCTGCTGGACAACCAGCTGGCGGAGGACGAGCGCATGATCCGCGACCTGGCGCGCGACTACTGCCAGTCGCAGTTGGCCCCCCGCATCCTGGAAGCCAACCGCCACGAGGTCTTCGACCGCACCATCTACCGCGAGATGGGTGCCCTGGGGCTCCTCGGCCCGACCATCCAGGGCTATGGCTGTGCCGGCGTCAACCACGTGGCCTACGGGCTCATCACCCGCGAGATCGAACGGGTGGATTCGGGCTACCGGTCGGCGGCCTCGGTGCAGTCCAGCCTGGTCATGCATCCCATCGACACCTTCGGCACCGCGGCGCAGAAGGAGCGCTTCCTGCCCGGGCTGGCCAAGGGCGAGCTGGTGGGCTGCTTCGGCCTCACCGAGCCGGACCACGGGTCGGACCCGGGCGCGATGAAGTCCCGGGCGCGTCCTGCCGAAGGCGGATTCCGTCTGACCGGGTCCAAGACCTGGATCACCAACAGCCCCATCGCCGACGTCTTCGTGGTGTGGGCCAAGGACGATGCCGGGGACATCCGCGGCTTCTTGCTGGAGAAGGGCATGCCCGGCCTCAGCGCGCCGGCCATCGAGGGCAAGTTCAGCCTGCGCGCATCGAGCACCGGCATGATCGTGATGGATGACGTCTTCGTGCCCGAGGCCAACGCGTTTCCGGACATCCGAGGGCTCAAGGGCCCGTTCACCTGCCTCAACAAGGCCCGCTACGGCATCGCTTGGGGGGCCTTGGGCGCCGCCGAGTACTGCTGGCATGCGGCGCGTCAATACACCCTGGACCGCGAGCAGTTCGGCCGTCCGTTGGCGGCGACCCAGCTCATCCAGAAGAAGCTGGCCGACATGCAGACCGAGATCGCCCTGGGCCTGCAGGCCTGCCTGCAGGTGGGCCGCCTCCTGGACAGCGGTGAGGCCGCGCCGGAGATGGTGTCGCTCATCAAGCGCAACTCCTGCGGCAAGGCTCTGGACATCGCCCGTCAGAGCCGTGACATGCACGGTGCCAACGGTGTCAGCGACGAGTACCACGTGATCCGTCACATGATGAACCTGGAAGCCGTCAACACCTACGAGGGGACGCATGACGTCCATGCCCTGATCCTCGGCCGCGCCCAGACCGGCATCCAGGCCTTCTCCGCCTGAACCGCGCGGCTGGTCGCCGCGACCACGCATCATCCCGCCCGCGTCTCAAGCCCCGGCGACAGATCCGACGCCGGGCACCCTCATTGGAGCCATAGCGCCATGTCCAAGCCCGGCGCCCCCGCCCTCGCCCGCGGGATGCGCGATCTGCTGCCCCTCGAGGCTCGCCGCCACCAAAAGGTGACGGATACCCTTCGCGGCATCTTCGAGCGGCACGGTTACGCCCCGATCGAGACCCCAGCGCTGGAGCTGGAAGGCACCCTGATGGGCAAGTACGGACCGGACGCCGAGCGCCTCATCTACCGCGCCGGACTCGCCGGCGAGTCCGGGTACGCCCTGCGTTACGACCTCTCGGTGCCCTTGGCCCGCACCTGCGCCATGAATCCCGCCCTGACCAAGCCCTTCCGGCGCTACCAGATGGCGGCGGTATGGCGCGGGGAACGACCGCAGCGCGGCCGCTACCGCGAGTTCATGCAGGCGGACATCGATCTGGTGGGTTCCACGGGCGTGCTGGCCGACGCCGAGATCATCCAGATCGTCGTGCAGGCACTGCAGGCCCTGGGACTGCCCCGCAGCCTGACCAAGATCAACGACCGCCGCGTGCTCAACGGCATCGGCCGCTTCGCGGGGATGCCCGCGGCGTTGTTGCCGGGACTGTACCGCGCCATCGACAAGCTGGATAAGATCGGCTTCGCCGGCGTGCGCCAGGAACTGCTGGCGGTCGGCCTGTCGGGCGACCTGCTCAACCGTCAGCGTCAGGCCGTTGAGCGCTGGCTGGGCGGCAAGGCCGATCGCGCCACCTTGGAAGTGGATCTGGCGAAGGCGGACGATGAGGGCGTGGGCGAAGCCGCTCGCGACCTGGCTATCGCCGCCTTTCTGGACGCCTTGTCGGCCTTTCCGCAAAACGCGGCGACGCCCCTGTCCGAGGCCCGGCAGACCGCCATTCAAGCCTCTCTGGACGTGCTGCGGTCCCAGACTAGCGTCGATCGCATCATCCCCTCCGCAGTGACCGAGCGCCTGCTGGACCTGCTGGCCCTGCGGGACCGCCCGCTGCCGCTGCTGGATGCCTTGGACAGGCGTCTGGACGATGCGGAGGCGACGGCCGGCACCGCCGACCTGCGCCGCATCCTGGCGGTGCTGGATGCGGTGGGTATCGGCGAAGACCGCTACCAGGTGGACTTCGCGATGGTGCGGGGCCTGGCCTACTACAACGGCAGCATCTTCGAGACGGTGGTGCCCGAGCCGCCGATCGGATCGGTGAGCGGCGGCGGACGCTATGACGGGCTCATCGGCCTCTTCGGCCGGGACATGCCGGCCGTCGGGTCGAGCCTGGGAGTCGATCGGCTGGTCGACGTGATGGTTGAACTGGGCTTGTTCGACGACCCGGACCTCATTCCGCCGACGGCCTACATGACCCTGTTCAGCCCTGACGACGCTCCGGCCGCCGCCGCAAGGGCCAATTCCCTTCGTGCGGCCGGCCTGAATGTCATCCTGGCCACCGAACCGGGTCAGGGATTGGGACAGCAGTTGCGCAGCGCGGACCAGTTGGGCTGCCGCTGGGCGCTCATCGTCGGACCGGACGAGGTCGCCGCGGGCGAGGTTACGGTGAAGGACCTCCGCCAGAGCCGGCAATCACAGGTGGCAGAAGCGAACCTGCTGACCTGGCTGCGCCGCGAAGTTGCCCCCCAGATTGAGGAGCCGTCCCCTTGAACAACGATGCGAGCCGCCGCCCAACCCTGAAGCGCTGGCTGCCGGCGATCCTCGCGGCGGCGCTCTTGATCCTGGTGGCCGTGCCGGCCGCCATGCGGCTGCGCTACGCCGAGCAGATCTATCCCGGCGTGCGCGTCGCGGGCATCGACGTGGGCGGACTGACCGCCGCCGAAGCGCGGGAGCGTTTGCGGGCGGCGGGTCTGGATCCCACCCAGCCGCTGGAGCTGCTGGCGGACGCGGAGACCCTGAACATGGCCCCGGGCACGGACGGCATCGCCCTGGACGAGGAGGCCAGCGTCGCCGCGGCCATGGCCGTCGGCCGTGACCGCGGTTTCGTCGCCCGAACGTTGGTGCCGCCGCGAGCCGCGCTGATGGGCCAGGAGGTGGCGCCCGTGGTCCGGGTGGACGATGCCGCGCTGGCCGTGGCTTTGGCCCGGCTGGCCAAGGCTTTCGACCGCGCCCCCCGCGATGCCGCCATCGTGCTGGAGGGCTCTGAGCCGCGGGCCGTGGACGCGGTGATCGGACGCCGACTGGACCAGGGGCTGGCCTTCGTCGGCCTGCGCGATGTGGCGGCGCGCGGTCAATGGCCCATCGTCGACTTTCGCCTGCCGGTGGTCCTGGAAACTCCCGCGGTGCAGGAACTCGGCGCGGCCCTGGAACAGGCGACCGCTCTCTTGCGGGAGCCCATCACCCTGCGCGCCGGAGAGGACACCTGGCAGCTGCCGCCGGAAGCCTTGGCCCCGCTCCTTCGTCCGCGAGCCGACGGGACGACGGTGCGTCTGGCGCTGGACGAAGCGGCGCTGAACGCCTGGATGGCACCCATCACCGTGGTCGTCAGCCGCACGGCCGAGCTGCCGCGCTTCGAGTTCCTGCCCGAGACCAAGACCCTGAAGCGCATCGCGAACGGACAGCGCGGTCAGCGCATCGACATGGCGGCCGCCGCCGAACAGATCCTGGCGGCCGGCGAAGGTGCCCGGCTGGTGCGCCTGCCATTGCAGTTCGAGGATCCCGCTGTCAGCGATGGGGCCTCCGCCGCCGACCTTGGCATTCAGGAGGTGGTGGGGCAATCGACCAGCCGCTTCGCGGGCTCTGCCCCCGGCCGCGTGCACAACGTGGCCTTGGCCGCCGCGAGGTTTCACGGGCTGTTGATCCCCCCGGACGGCATCTTCTCCTTCAACGAGCATCTGGGCGACGTCTCCGAAGAAGAAGGTTACAAGAAGACGCTGATCATCGTCGACGGTGCCACCCAGGATGGCGTGGGCGGCGGCGTCTGCCAGGTGTCCACGACCTTGTTCCGGGCCGGCTTCATGGCCGGGCTGCCCGTCGTTGAGCGGCACGCCCACGGCTACCGTGTGGGCTACTACGAGCAGGGGGCGCCGCCGGGCTTCGACGCCACCATCTACAGCCCCATCGTCGACCTCAAGCTTCGCAACGACACCGGACATTGGCTGCTGGTGGCCACCGGAACCAACAAGGCCGCTACGACAACCACCTTCATCCTGTACGGCACCAGGCCCGCGCGCGAGGTCAAGCTCGGCCCGGTGGTCCAGGGCAAGGCGGTACCGCCCCCGCCCCCGCGCACCGAGTTCGATCCCAAGCTGGCGCCGGGCAGCTCGGAGGTCAAGGAATATGCCCGCGACGGGCTGACGGTCAGCCTGACCCGCATCATCCTCGAGGGCGGACAGGAGCGCAAGGAGACCTTCAGCTCCCGCTACGTGCCTACGGGACTGATCGTCGCCATGGGGCCGCCGCTGGAAGTCGCCGCCACGCCGCCGACGCCGTGAGCCATGCCCAACGGTCCGGCGCCACCCACGTGGCCTGGATCCTCCCGGCTTTTCCGCGCGACGCCGCCGATCCCCTGGTTCCCTACTGGGGGCCGATGGCGCAGGCGGTGGCCGAGGTCATGCACCTCGATGTGCTGCCGCTGCGCTTCCCCTCCGCCACAGCGCCGTTCGCTTGCGGTCGGGCCCGCGTCCATCCCCTTCCTCATGGGCATCTGCGACTCCGCCGGAGCCCCCGGCTCTGGACTGCCGCGCTGTCACGCCTGCGACGGCTGCACCGCCAACGGCCCTTCCATGTCATCCATGCGCTGCATGGCAACGAGGCCGGCTTCCTGGGCGCCTTGGCCAGCCGAATGCTGGATGTGCCGCTGGTCGTCCATCTGGGCGGCGGGGAGACGGTAGGCTTTCCCCACCTCGCCTATGGCTCGCAGGCCTTTGCGGTCGAGCGCTGGCAGGTGCGCACGGCCATGCGCCGCGCCCGCCGGATCACCGTGGGCAGCCTGGCGCAAGGCCGCCTGGCCACCCGCCTCCTGTCGGAGCGACGCGCCGCGCGCGTCGTACTGGCTCCGCTGGGCATCCGCCTGGCACCCTTCCTGGCCGTCTCTCCGGCGCCGCCTGCCGCCTCGCGACCGCTCACCCTGCTCAGCGTTGCGGAGTTCAACGCGGTCAAAGACCTGGAGACCTTGCTGCGCGCCGTTGCGCCTTGGGCACAGGCCCTGCCGGATCTGCGCCTGGCGCTGGTCGGCGGGGGTCCGGTCCTGGCCGACCTGCGTCGCCTGGCGGGGCGACTGGGCATCGCCCACCAGGTGGTCTGGCGTGGCCAGATCCCCAATGCGGCCGTGCCCCTGGCGCTCGGCGCGGCGACGGTGTTCGTCCATTCCGCGCGCCACGAGGCCCAGGGCCTGGCCTTGATCGAGGCGGCGGCGGCGGGCCTGCCCATGGCCAGCACCAGCGTCGGCGTGGCCCCCGAGCTGGCGCCGGCCGGCCTGGCAACGGCGGCGCCCGGCGATGCGGCCGGCCTGTCGGCCGCCATCGGACAAGCCCTTGCCTGGGCCCTCGGCGCAGATGCACCGGCCCGCTCCGCCGCTCTGCGCGCGACCGTGGCCCGATTCGACCTGCCGCAAGCGGTGAGCGGCTGGTTGCGCCTGTATGACGCCATGGCCGACCGGATGACGCGATGACAACCCGGATGACCTCATGACGCCTGATGATCTGGCCATCCAGCCTCTCCTCGGCGCCCAGCGGCCCGCCAGCTGGACCGCGCGGCGCTTCACCGTGCTGGGCATGGACCTGGCATGGCAGGGAGCCGATGAGGCGCTGACCGCCGCGGCCGCCCAGGTGCTGGCGAGCCGCGCCAAGGCGGTGTCGAGTGGCCTGAGCCTGAGCATCCTGGCGCTACGGACGCCGGGAACCTCCATGCCCAGCAACCTCGGCCTCGGCGCCTTCGCGGCGGAGGCCGACGGCCGCGCCTACCATGAGGCAGGCGGCCTGCTGGCCATCTTGACGCCGAGCGGCAGCTGCACGCTTGCGGACCTGGAGTCCGGCCGCATCAGCGCCTTCGTCAACCCCGAGGCCGACCTCGCCGCCGAAGCCGAAGCCTTGTTCGGCGCTCCCGTATGGCGGTTTGCGGCGCGCCAAGGGCTGGTGGCCTGTCATGCGGCCACCGTCATCGCCCCCAGCGGCAAGGGTCTCCTGCTACGGGCCGCCGGCGGAGGCGGCAAGTCCACCTTGGCCCTGGCCGCCTGGCGGCAAGGACTGGGCCTCCTGGCCGAGGAAGTCACCTGGATCGACCTGCGCACGACACCTGCTTCGCCGACCTTGCGCGGCCGGCCCGACCAGATCCATGTCGCGCCGGATGTCCTGACAGCCTGGGATCTGGCGCCGGTCTCCGATCTCGCTGACCGCGCTGACGCCCAGCCGCAAGGCCCCGTCGACACGCTCACGGGCAAGGTCCGCCTGGCGCTGCCGGAAGGCGATTCGCGCCTGGTCGGCTCGGCAATGGCCGGCCCGGTGGTCTTCCTGGCGCGGGGCGAGGCGGCGGAGGCCGGCTGTTGGCGGCACATCTCGACCGCTGAAGCCCATGAACGCTGGCAGGCCACCGCCATTGCCGGCGAGGCCAGCCAGCGTGCGGATGGGCTCTCGGCGGCCCTGCAGGCGCTGCTTGGCCGGGGCGCCTATGTGTTGGGCGGCGATACGCCGCCGCGCCTGGCGGCGCGGCTGCTCGAGATGGACCACGATTGGGGAACACGCTGATGAGGATCATCGCGACCGCCGCGGCGGGCATGGAGGCGATCGTCGCCATGGAGTTGCGCGCGCTCGGCCATACCGAGGTCACCGTGCGGCCCGGCAAGGTGGAGGTGGAAGGCGATTGGGCCGAGCTGGCGCGCCTCAACCTGTGGCTGCGCAGCGCGGACCGGGTGAAGCTGGCCGTCGGTTCCTTTCCGGCCACCAGCTTCGAGGCCTTGTTCCAGGGAACGGCGGCTCTACCGTGGGCGGAGATCCTGACCCTTGACGCGGCCTTCCCCGTGGTGGGTCGGTCGGCGCGATCCATCCTGCACAGCGTTCCGGACTGTCAGGCCATCGTGAAGAAGGCCGTGGTAGAGGCGATGAAGCGGCGCCACAAGGGAGTGGATTGGTTCAGCGAAGACGGTCCGCTCTATCGCATCGAGGTGGCGGTGCATGACGACGTGGCCGAGCTGACGGTGGACGCCAGCGGCGACGGCCTTCACAAGCGCGGCTACCGCCGGCTGGTCAGCGAGGCGCCGCTCCGCGAGACCTTGGCGGCCGGCATCCTCATCCTGGCCCGCTGGCGGATGACGGAGGAAGTGCTGGTGGATCCGTTCTGCGGATCGGGCACCTTCGCCATCGAGGCGGCGATGATCGCCCGGCGGCAGGCCCCCGGCCTGCGGCGGCGCTTTGCGGCGATGCAGTGGCCGCAGATCGGCCTGCCGGTATGGCGCCGACTGCAGCTGGAGGCCGAGGAACAACTGGACAAGCGCGCCCAGCCCGACATCCGCGCCCTGGACCTGTCGCCGAACCTGGTGGACCTGGCGCGCCGCAACGCCGCGGCCGCCGGTGTGGAGGCATTCATCCGCTTTCAGGCGGCCGATGCCCGCCGCTGGTCGCCGGACGCGCCCCGCGGCCTGCTGGTGGGCAACCCCCCCTACGGCCAGCGCTTGGGCGACAAGCGCGCCGCCGCCGAGCTGGCCCGGGCGCTCGGCGAGCGGCACCGCGCCGCCGGCGAAGGCTGGCGGGCCTTCTGGCTCAGCGCCTTGCCCGACTGGGAGACCTGTTACGGCCGCACGGCGGACCGCCGCCGCAAGCTCTACAACGCGGGGATCGCGGCGCAGCTGTACCAGTACCGCGGTGGCTGACGCAGCAGGGGCTGCCGCCACGAGTACGCGACGGCCTCAGGGGCCGGTTGACCCGGCGAACGGCATCCAGAGCGCATACGCCGCCGGCGCGCGGCTGTCCACCAGGCTCGCCCCGACCAGCGGCAGGCCGCCGTCGCAACGGCTGCCGTAGGCCGCGGCAACCAAGGCCAGATCCGACAGGCTGACCACGCCGTCACGGTCCAGGTCTATGCAGCGCGGCGCCGCCAGATCCGTCGGCAAGCCCTGCTGGCGGGCTACCTGTACGATGTCGCGAAGGTCGACCGAACAGTTGCCGTCCACATCACCCGCCCGCAAGGCGATGCTCGGCAGCTGGTTCAGGCCGTCGATCAATTCGACGCCCCGGATGCGGCGTTCCAGGGCGCAGGGCGCGGTCAACACCAGATCGGCGCGACCAGGACCGTCCAAGGCCAGGGCATACCGACCCAGGGGACCGGTGGCGGCGCGATCGGATCCGATCATCACCTGACCATCATCCACCGGCCGATCGAGAGTCCGCAGCAGGCCGGTGACGATCGGCAGGTTGCGCGGACAGGGGCCTCCCTGCAATTGCACGGTGTCGGCCCGCAAGGGGCGGCAGGCCATGCCTTGGTCCAAGCCACCGGTCACCCTGACCCAGGATCCCAGGAAGGGCGCCAGCGCGGGCCCAGAAGCCCGCACATAGCTCAGCCACTGGCCGTCGCAGTCCACCAGGGCGAAGGCATCCAAGGGACAGCCGATAGGCCGCCCGATGTAGAGCAAGCGGCCGACGAGCGTCTGCGGCGTAGACACCGCCAACGGCGTCTCGCTGCCGGAGCTGCGGGCGCGCGCTTCGGCTTCGCCCGCGCGAAGGCCCAGCCAGACGACCTGCACCTTGCCGTCGCGGTCCAGCACGGCACGCGGATCCTGCGCCTGCCCCAGGCCGCGCGCCGCATCGACCCGGCTGGCGGCCCCCACGCCGTTCGCGCCCACGCTGGCGGCGAACAAGCGCGCACCGGATGCGTCGGTTCGGCTCTCGGTCCACAAGAGCGCCCGCAATCCGGACGGGCCCGCCACCAGGTCCATCTCCCCCAAAGCACCCAGTCGCGGTTCAACCCAGGGCCCTTCAGCCCGCCAGAAGCCGTCGGGCGCCGGGAGGCTGGCCCCGCGGATGCGCCCCAGCCCGGCCAGATCCAACCAGGCGACCACGGGATGGCCGGCCTCATCCACGGCGATGGCCGGGAAGCGTTGGGCGGCCGGGCCGACATCGGCGCTCAGGATGGCGTTGGGCCACCAGACGTCGCCACCCGGGGGGAGGCGGCTGGCGGCGATGTCGCTGCGTCCTTCGCGGGTGTCCTCCCAGGCAGCATACAGGTTGCCGTCCGGCGCCGCGGCCAGGACCGGGCGCCGCTGGACGCCATCCGCCGGGGTGTTGAGGCGGGACGGCGCGGACCAATGCTCGCCGGGAACCTTGAACGCATAGACGATGTCGGCTTCATCGCGACCTTCGGACCAGATGGCGTGCAGCACGCCATAGGGGTCGACCGCCAGATCAGGGTCCGCGCGATCGACATCCGCACCGTTATCGACCCGGCGGGCCACGGACCAGGCCGACCAGCCGGGCCGTTGCTCGGCATGCCAGACGGATGCACCGCCGGTCTGACGCCGCAGCCAGATGGCATGCAGGCGACCCGCCGGATCCTCCGCCAGGCGCGGCGTGGCCAGCACGCCTTCGGCCACCGTTTCGCCGCCGTCCAGGGAGGCCACCCGCTCGGCGGCCTGCCAGGCGAGGGTGCCTGCGGGCCGGCCGGCCGACCAGAGGCTGCTCGCCGCCCCCGGATGGTCCTCCACCCAGACCGCCCGTAGGCTGCCATCGGTCATGGCCAGCAGGTCCAGGTCTCGCGGCGGCGCCTCCGGCGCCGACGGGTTCAGGTCGACGGCCGCCTGCCAGCTGATGTCCCCGGCCACAGCCGCTCGGGGCAGTCCGCCCACCCCGATCGACAACAGGACGATCGCCAGCCGCCGTAAGCGCGGCGACCACGTGCGGGCGCGCACGGCCCCCTCTGCGGTCACCGGCCCTGCGATCAGCGCCATGGCATCATCCCTGCCCTCGATGGGAGACGAGGTCTTCCATCGCCGCATCGTAGCGCGGCGCCACCAGGCGCCAATCCAAGGCCAAGGCCGCCCGGCGGCAGCTTTCGTCGCGCACCAGATCCTCCGCTTGCCCCAAGGAGGCCACGGCCGCGAGCACCTTCGCCAGCAGGTCGTCCTGGTCATCGTAGAGCAGCTGTCCTTGTCGCGGCAAGGGCACCCGCTCGGGATAGGCCAGATCGCGGGGCAGGATGGGCAGGCAGCCGCAGACCATGGCCTCAGCCACCGCCACGCCGAAGAAGTCGTGCCGGGCGGTGGACAGCACGATGTCGGCCTGCCACAGCATCCGGGCATAGGCGCGGCGGTCGGGGACGAAGCCGGCATGGACCACCTGCGCGCCGTGGCGCGCCAGCATGGCCGCCATGTCCGCGGGCGGCGAGCCGCAGCGCTCCCCCAGGAGCAGCCATTGCACGTCGATCCGGCGCTCGGCCAGAGCGTCCATCAAATGGATCAGTCGGTCCGGACCCTTGTCATGCTCCCAACGGTGGTTCCAGAGCAGCCGGACCGGACCGGGGCGACGGGCCGCGGGGCGCGCCGCCTCCAGGGCGGCCACGTCCAGCCCCACCGGGAGCACCCGGCTGCGGGCCGCCACCCTTGCCGGGGCACCCCGTTCCTGGTGGTCGGGGAAACCGCGCAAAAAGGCCGGCAATCCGCCGAGGAAGCTGTCGCGGTGATGGTCGGAGTTCCACCACACCGCATCGGCGGCCAACATGCTGCGCAGGTTCACGACCGCATACTCCCGGTCGTCACGCGCGGCGCGGCGCTGTCGCGACGCATCCCATGACGGCGCGATGGGCTGCTGAGGGTAGGTGAGCTGCGTTTCGTGGGCATAGTAGACGACCGGCAGGGCGGCCGACCACGACCGCGTGAGCCCCAGGAATGCGGCCAGGTCCAGCATGCTGGAGGCCAGAATGGCCTGCGGCGGAGGCTGCGGCGCCGGCAGACGCCGCGCCAGGGTCAGGGCCGCGCCATGCATGCGCCACTTCCAGAAGCGGCCGGGCAGGCTGGCGACCTGCAGCTCCCAGGCGCTGGCGGCCCTGAGACCCGCCACCCAGTCCCGATGGGATCCGGCCAGGTAGGGCTCCAGGAGCAGCAGCCGTCGTCGCGGCCCGCCCGGCTGCGCGCCGCTCAAGGGCTGCGCGGCGCGGTGGCGGCGGGCGTCGTCCCGACGCCGGCCTCGGCCTCCAGGGTCACCTCCACCGACTCCGGCGCCAGGCTGCGCACGCTGATGCCGGAAGGCAGGTCCAGATTGGGCCTGACCTGATGCGTACCGACCGGCAAGCCGCGGAGATCCACTTCGGCCTTCACCTGGTCTGCGGACAAGGCATCCAGCGCGGGGCGCGGTCCTTCGAGCACGACCTGAACCGTGGTCGCCGCCAGGCTGGCCCGCAGGCCGGCCGCCAGATGCACCGGCCGCAGGGTCAGTTCCAGATTGCGGGTCCCGGTCTGCGGGCGCACCCGCAGGGTCACCGTGATGCCATCGACGCCGCCCAAGGCCCGCAAGGTCGCCGGGAGGTCCAGATCGAAGCGCTTGACCGTGTCCTCGGTCAAGCCGGTCAGGTCCACGAGAGGCTTGAACCCGCGTTGGCGCACGGCCTCGATGGCCTCGTCCGGGCCCTCGAGCTGCACGCTGTTGGGTTGCACCTTGATGTCGTAGATCTCATAGCCGTCCGCCGGGGCGATGCGCCAGCGGGGTGCCACCGCCACGGGTTCGCCGCGCTGGACCACCACCAGGTCCACCCGCACCCGCTCCGGCCGAACGGTGATGTCCAGCACCGGCGAGCCAAAGGCATCCACCGCCACCACGCTCACCGCCGGCAGCGAATGCATGCCCATCTCCAGGCGATCCACGGGCAGGACCGCCCGCACCTGGCTCACCCGAGCCACCTGCACGGCCGGTCCGGTCAAGACCACCTCCGCCGGTGACACCCTGACGCCTTCGATACTCAACTGGCTGCTCAGCGCCTGACCCGGCTCGACGACGACGCTGCGCGCATCCTCGCTACGTCCGCCCACGCTCACGGCCAGGCTGGCCGGAAGGCTCTCGGCAACGCGAACGCCGCTGCGCCAGCATTGCCAGCGGCTGCGGCAACGGCCACGGATCGCCAGGTCAAGGTCACCCGCCTTGCCGGCGTCATCCGGCACGTCGATGAGCGCCACCAGCTGCGACGGATCCACGGCCGCGATCGCATCGCGAAAGCCCCGAAGCCGCAGCTGCACCGCGACATCGTCGCGCCGATAGGCCGCCAGGTCCTCGCCCAGGCCCGTGAATGCGACCTCCAGGCGCGAGGCAGCCCCGGCCGCCGGCACGAGCTGCTCCACCAAGGGCCGGACGTCGGCCTGCACGGCGAGCCACCACACCAGGGCCACGGCCGACGCCAGGGCAAACTCGGAAGGTCGGCCGATCAGGCGCGGCAGCAGCCGTCGACGGCTGCGGGAGGCGGCGTCGAATCCGCGGGTCTTGGTTTCCGAAGCGGGCTCCCCATCCGTGGCGCCATCGCCCAGCGGCTGCAGGAAACCCATGGCTCGCCGCAACTCGGCCCATCCCTCACGCCAACCGGTGCGTGCCTCCGCTTCCGGACTGGCGAAGGTCGCGCGCAGGCGTTCGGCGAGGGACAGCTCGGTCAAGCGCCGGGTCAGGCGGCCGTCCTGCGCCACCGAGATCAAGCCTGACTCTTCCGACACCACGATGGCCACCGCGTCGGTCAAGCGGCTGATGTTCACCGCCGCCAGATGCCGCGTACCCAGGGCCCGCAGGCCACCCGCCGCGGCGCCGAGCGGCAGGACCGCCCGCGCGGCCACCAATCGGCCCGCACGAAGGATGACCGCGCCATCATGCAGCGGGCTGTTGGGAACGAAGACCTGTTGCAGCAGGTCGGCGCTGCAGGTGGCATCCATGGGCAGGCCGCGGTCGGCGAACTCGGCCAGCGAAATCCGGCGCTCGATGACGATCAGGGCGCCCACCCGGCCTTCAGCCATGCGGCGGCAGGCCTGCGCCACCCCCTCGATCCAGTCGGCCCCGCCCCGCCCCAACCGCGCCCCCAGAAAGCCCGCCCGGCCCAACCGTTCGAAGGCCCGTCGCAGTTCCGGCTGGAAGATCACCGGAATGGCGATGAACGCCGAGGGCAGCAAGCGGGAGATGATCAGCCCGAAGGCGGGCAGATCCAGCACCTGGCTGACCAGCAACAGCAGCAGAACCGCGATCAGGATGCCGCGCAGCAGGCGCACGGCGGTCGAACCACGCACCACGACCAGGAGGGCGAACACCAGCAGCGCGACCAACAGGATGTCGAGGACATCCGTGGCCCGCAAGGCGAACAAGTAGATCCCGAGGTCGCTCAGATGGAGCATGCGCCGCGTCCTCGCGCTCCGCGCTTCATCCTACCCGGGCGCCGGCCAAGGAAAGGCCACCGCCCAGCCAGGCAAGAAGCGCCTTCTGGGCGTGCAGGCGGTTCTCGGCCTGGGCAAAGACCTGGCTGTTCGGTCCATCCATCACCTGATCGGTGATCTCCTCGCCGCGATGGGCGGGCAGGCAATGCAGCACCAGACAATCCGGCGCCGCACGATCCACCAGCGCCTGGTTGAGCTGGTAGGGCATGAACACCGCGCGGCGACCAGCCGCCTCCGCTTCCTGTCCCATGCTGGCCCAGACGTCGGTGTAGAGCACATGCGCCCCGTCGGCGGCGGCCAGTTCGGTCGTCGCCAGCACGGCGCCGCCGGTCTGCGCCGCGAAGGCGCGGGCCGACTGCATCACGGAAGCCGCCGGGGCATAGCCAGGGGGGTGGATGATGGACACCCGCATGCCGCATTGCGCACCCCCCAGGAGCAGCGCATGGGCCACGTTGTTGCCATCGCCGACATAGGCCAGATGCCGGCCGGCGAGCGGACCCGCCACTTCCAGGACGGTCAGAAGATCGGCGAGGGCCTGGCAGGGATGCTCCAGATCCGACAGTCCGTTGATCACCGGCACACCGGCATGCGCCGCCAGAGCGAGCACATCGGCGTGGGCGTAGACCCGAGCCATGATCAGGTCGGCGTAGCGCCCCAGCACCCTGGCGACGTCGGCCACGCTCTCGCGTTGGCCCAGACCGACCTCGGCCGGCGACAGGTACAGCGCATGTCCTCCCAGCTGTTGCATGGCCAATTCAAAGGACACGCGCGTACGCAGCGACGGCTTGGTGAACAGCATCGCGAGCGACCTGCCAGACAGCAGGTCCAGGTTCCGCCGCTCGCGAGACCAGCGGTCCTTGAGCTCGCGAGCCACTTCCAGGAGACCCATCGTCTCCTGTGGGCTGAGATCGGCCAGGCTGGCGAGATGCCGCGGCACCGTGATGCTGCTGTCCATGCAGGTCCTTTCTGATTCCCGGAAAACGGGCCGAATGCGGTCGCGGCAAGCGCGGTGGTCAGGGTCCGTGGCGCGCGATGGCCACCGCCGCGGCCAAGAGCGCGAGGATGGACACCGGTTGGGCCGCTTGAGCGTACCAGCGACGTCGACCATGATCCAATGCGCCGAGCATCGGCAGTTGGGTCGCCCCGAACATGGTGATCGCCGCCGCGGCGACTGCTTGCCCCTGGTCGGCCAGGACCAGGGCCAAGACAACGTAGGCCGCCAGCAGCAGAGGGCCGCGCCATAGCGGCTCTCCGCGGCCGCGGCCATGCGCGGTGAAGCTGAAGTCCACCACCGTGAAACAGGCCCAAACGGCCAGCGGCAAGGCATACAGTCCCAGCGCCGACCACAAACCCGGCCATGGGGCCCACGCGATGCTCGGCTCGGGAAGCGGCTGTCGGTCCGCCGAAGCCGCCAACCAGCCCAGCCAACCAGGCATGGCGATGCGGGCAATCGACCCCATCAGGTCGACCACCAGGTGGACTCCCGGCATCCGCCGGACCAGGACGGCGCTTGCCGCCACCAGGAAGGCGGCGACGACCAGCCAGGATGCGGCCCGCGCGTTGATGAGCAGGACCAACGCCAGCAGCAGCCAGAGCTGGATCGCCAGCGGCCGCAACGGCGTCCTCGCGGCGGCCTCCGGCTGCTCATCGGCGCGAAGCGCGGGCCAGAGCCGGGTCCAGATGGTCCCGGTCACGAACACGGCCGCCGTCAGGCGAGCCAGGAGCAGCGGGCTGAATGGCGGCGCGGCCGAAATGACGCCACAGGCGAGGGACCAGAGGGGACCCCAGACATGGGGGCGACCCTGCCCCCGGCGCTGCCGGAGCTCTGGCTCCGCCAGGGTCATGCGATCAGCCCGCCTCGGAGAGAAGCGCGCGCGCCGCCCGGATCCACGCCGCCGCCTTGTCGACCGGCACCGGCAGGACGCCCGGAGCGGCGGTCAACCGGGCCGCCTCATCCGGGCTCAGCGCGGCAAGGTCTCGCGCCCCCTTGACGCCGGCGCTGCGCAGCAATTCGGCGTAGATCGGGCTCAGCCCGAGCACCTGACGCAGCGCCGGACCATGCCGGACTTCGTCATGCGGCGCTTCGACCGGCGCCGGCGCGACGGGCAGCGCGGCCTCTGGCGTTGGAGCGATGGATCCGGGCGGCGGGATCCGGAGCGGTGGGATCCGGAGCGGTGGGATCCGGAGTGGTGGGATCCGGAGCGGCGGGCGCCGGAGCGACAGGCGCAGACTCAACAGCGCCAGGAACAATCGGTCGCAGATCGACCACCGGGAAATCGTCGGTCGGGACGGCAATCTCGCCGACCACGGCCGGGACGGCGTCGTCCGCAGGCCGGCTCGGGGCCGCGATCGCCGCTTCCTCAGGTGTCGGCGCGTCCCGCCCAGGTTCCGACGGGGCGGGGAACGGCGAGCGATCCTCCGTACCGGCAGGCAAGGCCGCAGCCGCCCCGCGCTTGAACGGGCGGCTGCCCAGCCAGGTGGCGATGCCGGCGGCATAGGCCCAGGCAATGGGGATGAGCAGCAGCAGACCGATACCGCAGACCACGGCGAAGCGGGGCAGGCCGAACATGGTCACGATGGCCAGGACCGCGATGGCGGCCAGAAGCAGCGAGCCGACCGCGGTCTGCTGGACGGCGCTGCGTCGGGGCGCGACACGTCGACCCCAGGCCTGCCCCAGACCGACCCAACCGAAGGCCAGGGCGATGGGGGCCAGAAACAGCGGAATCACGAGGAACAGGGCCGGCAGGGTGGCCAGCAACGCGATCAGGCCCAGCAACACCATCAGCATCGGCGAGCCGGACGCCGCGTCGGCCAGGGTCGCCACGCGACCCGGGGCGGCCATCGCGGTCAGGGTGGCGAACAGCACCGCGAGGATGATGACCGCCAAGGCCATGATCGCCTGGATGACGCCGGTCTGCGGATCCTGTTCGCCGGGCATGGAAGCGTAGCCGCTCCCGGCATGACCTTCGGTGATCTGCCCATCCACATCGGCCACGCCGTCGTACGCCACCTGGCCACCGGCGACCACGTCACCGCCGACGCGGGCGCCCTCCGCCAGGGTCACGTCACCGCGAGCCGAGACCTGTCCCTCCACCTCGGCCCCGCGCGATAGGCTGATGTTGCCGCGCGCCGCCGTGGCGTTGGCGCCTACCGTGCCGTCGATCTCGATGTCGCCACCGATGGCGAAGGCATTGCCGCCGACGTCACCACTGATGGCGATGTCGCGCGCCGCGGACACATCGCCGGTGACCTCGCCCAGGATCCGCACACTGCCCGGCACGGCGTTGAGGCTGCCGTCGACCAGGGCGCCGGCCTCAACGAGGGCGCTGCCGCCGACCACCACCACATCGCAGTCCAGGCTCTGGCCCTCAGCGATGACGGTGTCGCCGAAATGGACGCCGCAGGGCTCATCGGTCGAAGCGGCCAGGACCGACGGGGCGCCGCCGAGGACGGCGACGATCAGCGGCAGGATCAGCAGACGCCGCTTCAAGCCGGGACGCGCGGCGGGGCGATCAGCGGCAGGGCGATGGCGGTGATGATGCATCATGGCTCACTCTTCTGTGGAAGGGCAGGTCGGGTCGCCGGCGAGCATCGCTTGCGACGCGCCTGGGAATATGGATCCTACGACGCCCTGCCGCGGTCCGACTTGAATAGCAGTCGCGGTCCGAACAGGGCCAGGAACCAGATCGCGGCCAGCATCACCGCAATGAACGGATATGATAACGCGACCCACCGGCTTTCGACCAGCGACGCCACCAGCGCAGCGCTGACAGAACCTGCGGAGCGCATCAACTGAGCGGCGGCGGCAACCCACACCGGTGCCGGCATCGGCGTTCCCTGGCCAGAACCCAGGAGGCCGAGCGCCGCCACCACCGCGGCAACACCGGTCAGGATCGCCGCCAGCTGCAAGGCCGCCAGCTGCCATGCCGGGCGGCTCAGCATCCAGGTGTTCAGCCGCGCCATCGTGCGATGGGTGAAGTTGGCCGGCACTTCGATCGCCGGCTGATCCTTGAGCATCCGGTGCAGGGCGCTGATCTGCTCCCAGCTACGGCCGCAGTCGCCACAGCTGTTCAGATGGCGGCGCAGGTTCTCCGGCGGCGCGATTCCCCGCTCAAGGAAAGCGTCCAGGGCATCGTCGATCAGTTCGTTGAAGGTGTCGCAGTGCGGTTCCATGGTTCGCTCCGTTCAGCTGCCAGGTGATAGGCGTGGTCCGGTCCGGCAGGGGCGGCCGTCTGCCCGTCAGATTCAGGGGTGGTCGCCCGCGGGCTCATCATTTCCGCGAGCTGGCGCCGCGCGCGGTGCAAACGGCTCTTGACGGCGGCCTCGCTGGTCTCCGTCATCTCGGCAATCTCCTGGTAGCCCAGGTCATGCCAGTAACGAAGCACCAACACGAGGCGGTCCGCTTCCGATAGATGGCCCAGCAGACCGGACATCCACGAGGCGCGGTCAGCCGCGATGGCCGCCCGTTCAGGGTCCACCGCCGGCGCCGCGAACTCCCGCCAAGGCGGCAGGTCGTCCAGCGACACCGGCTCAGGCCGGCGGCGGCGGATGCGGTCGATGCAATGGTGGGCGGTGATCGAGAGGAGCCAGGTCGAGAACGAACGCGCGGGGTCATAACTGCCCATGGCGCGATAGGCCTTCAGGAAAGACTCCTGGGCCGCATCCTCAGCATCATCGGCGCTACCCAGCATGCGGAACGCCAGGGAATAGACCGGGCGCTGGAAGGCGTCGACCAACTGGCCGAACGCGCCCCGGTCTCCCTGACGAGCGGCTTGGACCAGTGCGGTCTCCGGTTCAATCCTCATGTGTTCCATAGTTGGATTGGCATCTACGCAGGCATGATACAATCGGTTGCGGAGACCGTCCATGAACGAACAACTGCTCATCGATTTCGCCGGGGCCTATGGCGGCCCCACATCGCGCGACCAACTGCTGCGGGTCCTCAAGGAAGCGCTGGCGTTGATCGAGCAAGCGCCGCCGCGCGCCGAGTTCCGCTGTGCCGGGCTGCGGATCGAATGCCGCTGGGTCGAGGACGCGCCCGACACCTGATCCTCTCGGGACCCTTGATCGCTACAGGGTTCGCCACGGGTCGCGCTCGTATCAGGGTCGCGCTCGTATCAGGGCCACGCTCGGAGCCTCAGACTGGATCGCGCCCATGCGTCGGCGACCGTTCCGCCTTGAAGCTGCGGCAGATAGGCCCCGGGGCGCAGGCCAGGCGGCCGGGTGGCGGTCGGATTCGCCGTCGCGGTGTGCGTCGGCTCCAGGCTCGGAGCGACCGTAGGTACCGGCGAGGCTGAGGGGACCACCGTCGGACGCGGACTCGGGCTCGCGATCGGGGTCGGGCTCGGGGTCGGGCCGTCCGCGACGATCACCGTCCTGGCCTGCGGGGCGTCGGGCGCCGCCGTCCAGTTGCCGGCGCGATCCCCCGCCCGCGCGGCGAAGCAGACCGGGCCCGGACGGCCTTCGAAGGCCAAGACCTGTTCCCCCGCGAGCGGATCGGCGGTCCAGTCCATGGCGGTCAACAGCTCCCAGGCCACCGGGGCCGCGCAGGTGCCGGTGGCCACCAGGATCTCGATGCGCCCGACCCCCGTCCCACCATCGGCGGCGCGGACGAGCAGGTCGAGGCGGCGGCCGGAGGTCTCGGGCAATGGGTCCAGCAGGGCACGAAAGGGCGCCGCGCTATCCCGCTCCACCAGGATCTGCGGCAAACCGGCCATCACCGCGGACTGGTTGCCCGGGTTGTTGCGGTTGGTGGCCCCGGTCAAGGTCAGGCTGTAGCGCCCGGCGACGGGGCTCAGCGGTTGGGATTCCAACAGGCCGGTCGGACCGAAACGCAGCAGGACGCCGGCAGGACCGGTGGCGAAGAAGCTGATCACCTGCTCGGCGCGAACCAGGTTCCAGAGCAGGCTGACGCGCTTGTCCGGCGGGCGGTAGAAGAGGACCCGCTGGGTGAAGTTCGCCTCGCGCGGCGGATGCCAGAGCAGGCTGGCTCCGGCCAGCTCGGCCGACCAGGTCTGGAGCGCCTGGAATCCAGGCCGCGGCCGACCGTCCAACGCGGCGTCGCGGCGCCAGCAGGCCTGACCTTCCGGCGGCGCCCAGCATTGGTTGGCGGCATGGTTGCGGACCAGGCCGAAGGCGTCGTAGCTGCTGGGTCCGTTGCCGCAGTCATCGTAGAGCTGGAAGAAGAAGACCGCGGCCACCCTGGCCGCCAGCGCTTCGGCATAGGCCTGCCACAGGTAGCCCGCCTGTTCCTGTGCCGTGGCCCGCCAGGGGCTGTTGGCATCCCAACAGGGCCCCGGATGCTCGTTCCAGACGGGCACGCCCAGCTCGGTCACCCAGATGGGGCGCTCTGGCAGCCCGGCCTCGGCCAGCAACTGCCGCGCGCGGGCCGGGCCGGTCTGCAGCAGGCTGGGGTACACGTACCAATGCCATCCCGCCGCATCGAAGGGCAGCTGGTCCGTCGGATCCAGACCCGCCGCCGCCAAGCGCCGCTTGATCGCCGCCAGAAAGGCACGGTACCAGTCGGCCGCGCCGGCGTCGTCGGCGATGCCGCCGTGGAGCACGGTCGCGGTCGGATCACGCCAGCGGATGACCCGCCAGGCCACCTCCTGGTAGCGGGCGAACTGATCGGCGCTGCCGCTCCAGAAATGGGCCAGGTTGGGCTCGTTGCCCACCTCCCAGGCGCGGACGCCCTCCAGGGGACGGGACCGCAGCCGGGACAGGACGCCGCCCGGCCGGTAGCGGTCCACAGCCGCCGCCAGGAAGATGGCCCAGGGATTGGCCGGATTGGCCTGGACCGCACGAGCGATGTCCTCGGTGGGACGCCCCGCCGCGTCCAGGAAGGTGGGCGCCTCCAGGTCTTTGGGCGGGGCCGCCTCGACGCGGCAAGGCCGGTCACGGCGCGCCGAAGCCCGCCCGTTCCCGGCGGACCCGGCATCGTGAGGACGCTCAGGCGCCTCGCCGTCGACAGCCACGGGCGCCACGCCGCAGACCGCCGCATCGACAAGACCGGCCCTTGATGGCGGCGTGCCCTGCAGGATCAGCAGGCTGGCCAGCCCGGCACCCAGATCGCGGGACACGATGCCGTCGGCGACGGACCAGTCCCAGCTGCCGTCCGGCCGCTCGATCAGGTCCCAGTACAGCGACCAGCGGTTCCAGGCGGCGCCGGATGCGCGGGCCTGGGCGTAGCGCTCGGCGAGGTCAGCGGCGGGCAGCAGCTCGCGCGCCGCCGATCCGCCGGCGGGCAGGCGCTCGGCATGCAGGTCCATGAGATCCACATGGACCAGGCCCAGGGCCATACCGGCATCATCGGTCAGCCGCCCGGACTGCGCCGCCACCGGCTGGGCGGAAGCTCCCGTCGCCAGGGCGGAAGCCGCCACGGTGGTCAGGGCAACCCTGACCGCGAGGCGCACGGTCGCCGCCGCCTTGATCTCTGACCGCCGCGCTACTGACCCAGCCGCCCGTTCTTGAGCACCGACGGGATGAAGACGCTGCGCAGCTCGACCTGCGGCGTCCCCCCGGTGGGGCTGGGGAAGGGTGTGCGGGTGGGTGTAGGTGTGGGTGCCGTGGAACCCATCGCGCGGTGCAGGGCAAAGGCCGACGTGTTGTTGTTGATATCGGTGCACACGGCCGTGACCTTGTTGTACTTGAACGGCCCGGTGGGATTGAAGATGAAGAGGCCGGTGGCGCCGTCGGCCTGCACCTCGCCCTCATAGCTTCCGGCCTGCTCCTTGGAGTCCGAATAGATCTCGACCGGTCCGCCCAGACAACCGGGCGCGCTGCCGATGATGCGCTCGGGCGAGGCCAACGAGAGCTGCGGCGGCTTGATCTTGTTGTTGGCCCCCTGGCCGATGTTGATCGGCGGCCCGTCGTTGTCTTCGAAGAGGTTGCGCCGCAGGTGGATGCTCTTGGCCGCCGCACCTTGGATGGAGACCCCGCCCTTGTCGTTGCAGGAAATCTCGTTGCCCTCGATCAGGGCGTTGAACACCTGGTTGTTGATGGCGATGCCGACATCGCCGTTGCCGGCGCAGCTGCCGTCCTCGAGCAGGCCGATGCGGTTGCCGCGGATGACTGTGCCGCTGGTGGTGTCGAAAATGGCGATCCCGGCCACCTTGTTGGCGCTGATGCGGTTGTCGATGATCTCGGTGTTGTTGGCGCCCAGCTTCACGGTGATGCCGCCGTTGTTGGCTTCCGGCTGGCCCTTGGCGTTAAGCCCGATCCAGTTGCCGACGATCAGGTTGGCCGGCGCCGATTCAAAGACGCTGACCGCCGAGCCGATGCCGCTGCCGGCCAGGATGTTGCGGTCCTTCAGATCCTGCCCGCCGATCACGTTGCGCGACGCGCCGTTCATGATCTGGACGCAGTCCTCTGACACCGTGGCGCGAACCGAGCCGTCGCCCTCGAGGCCGCACCAGTTGCCGACGAAGCGGTTGCCGATCGTCTGGCGGTCGCGCAGGATGATGCCTACGCCGGGATTGATGTTGGCGAAGCTGAGGCCCGGCCCGAACTGGTTGTCCCGGGCGCCGCCGCTGAAGCCGTCGTAGCGGACCATGATGGCCGCCTGCTCATAGGCCCCCGACAGGGTAAAACCCTTGAAGGTGCTGCCCGGACCTTCGACCACGAAGGCGTAGGCCATCTCGCTGGCGCCGGGGCGGATGACGATCCTGTTGTCCTGCGGTCCGGCGTAGTCAACGATGTCGGCGCCGAAGTCGATGGCGGTGCCGGCGGCGGTGAAGTTGTAGGGGATCGCGTTCTCGCCGAACTCCAGCGTCCAGCGCCCGGTGGCCGGATCGTAACCAGGATCGGTGACAGCCAAGGGCTTGCGTCCCGGCGGGCATTTCTTGCCCCGCGGCGTGGTCGCCGGATCGTAGCAGGCGCGGATGGTTCCGGCCACGGCCGCACCCTGGATCTTTTCGATCGCGCCGCGTAGCGAGCAAGGGTTGTCACCGGGCAGGCAATGGTTGCTGTCGGTGGCGATGTCTTCGGTGGTGTTGACGAAGATGACGAACTGGTCGGGCGCCGCTGACACCGGAACCAGGCCCAAGGCCAGGCCGAGCGACAAGACGGACAGACTGCTGCTAACAAGGCGCCTCATGCGGTGCCCTCCCCCTGGCTAGGTGCTGATCGATGGGTGGCGGTGGCGGCGACCCGGCCGCAGGGCCTGTCCCGGCCAGCGCGACTGGCGCCGCTCAGTATACCAGACCCCCGCCACCCCCGCAGCCCCTGCCGCGCCTGTCGTTGGGCCGGCGGACCTCGCGCCGCGTGGTCAGGGCTGCTGTGGCGCTGGCGTCGGCGGGGGAAGGGTAGAGAAGACGCGGTAGACCAGGCCGCCGCGGTCATCCGAGATCAGCAGGCTGCCGTCGCGCGCTTGCGCCAGGTCCACCGGACCACCCCAGCGCCGGGTGTCCGGCCGCAGCCAGCCGCTGACGAAGTCGAAGACCTCGCCGCGCGGAAGATCGCCCTCCATGGGGATGCGCAGCACGCTGTAGCCCACGGGCAGCTCGCGACGGGCATCCGAACCATGGGTGGCGACGTAGAGGTCGCCGCGGTAATCCGCCGGGAACTGCTCGCCGGTGTAGAAGACCAGGCCGCTGACCGCGCCGTGGGCCGGAAGCGCCACCAGCGGTGCCGTGGTGGCCGCGCAGAATGCGGCGTCACCCGGCGCTTCGGCCGCGCCATCCGGCCGGCCGGCGCCGAAGCAGCCGGGCCAGCCGTAATGCGCCCCGGCCGACAGGCGGTTCAGTTCGTCCGGCGGCAGGTCGTCACCCAAGCCTTCGCGCCCCTGGTCACCGGCAAAGAGTTCGCGCGAGCGGGGATGGAAGGCCAGATCCAGGCTGCGTCGCAGCCCGGCGGCAAAGCGCGTGTTCTGGCCGCCGGCCAGATCCAGGCTGAGCACGCCGGCCGAGCGCGCATCCTCCGGCTGGCAGCTGGCGCAAGACGCACCGACGCTGATGTACAGCCGGCCGTCGGGACCCAGGGCCAGGCCGCGCTCCCAGTTGGGTCCGCCACCCGGCAGATCCACCAGGCGGCGCGGCGCGCCCGAGGCCAACACCTGCCCGGGGCGGTAGTCAAAGGCCCACACGGCGTCGGTGCCGGCCACGTACAGCGCATCCGGTCCGAAGGCCAGGCCCCACGGCCGGCTGAGCCCGCGTCCTGCGGCGAAGACCAGTGCCGGCCCCGACTGGCCGGTGGGCAGGGCATCCACCTGGCCGTTCTGATCGCGGTCGGGCATGACGATGATGCGGTCTTCGGCCGGGACGCTGGCGAAGAGATCGCCGTTGGGGGCCACCGCCATCATGGACACCGGCAGGCCGAGGTTGGCGAAGACGCCGATGGCGAAGCCCGGCGGCAGTTCCAGCGGCTCTGGGGGCGGCACGAAGACGGTCGGGGCAGCCGTCGGGCTGCCGGCAGGCGTGACGGTCGCAACCGCGTCGGGCATCCGCGTGCCGCCTTCGACCACCGGGGGCGCCGGGCTGTTGGCGATGGCCAGCGGCGAGCGCGGCGGGAAGGGTGTCGGCGAGGCGCAGGCCGAGGCGATGACGGCCAGGCCGACGACAGCCAGCGGTACGGTCTTGAAGGAGCGAGGTGACGGCCGGTCCATGGGCGGCATTGTAACCCAAGCCGGCCCGCAACAGCCATCGGCTACAATTCCCGCCCTTCCGCCGCCCCACTTCGCCAAGGAGCAGGCATGTTGCAGCTCTTCAACAGCCGCAGCCAGCAGCGCGAGCGCTTCCGCCCCGTCCCCGGCCGGCCCGTGCGGGTCTATGTCTGCGGCATCACGCCCTACGACACCACCCATCTGGGCCACGCGTTCACCTATGTCACCTTCGACACCCTGATGCGCCTGATGCGCCACGGCCACGGTTGGCCTGTGCGTTATGTCCAAAACCTCACCGACATCGACGACGATGTGCTGCGCAAGGCGGCGGAAACCGGCGAGGACTGGCGCGCCCTGGGCCTGCGTTGGACGGACCTGTTCCGCGGCGACCTGGCCTGGCTGAACCTCGTACCGCCCGATGTGTATCCCGGCGCCACGTCGGTGATGAGCCAGATCATCGGCCATGTGGCGACCCTGATCACGCGCGGGCTGGCCTACGAGAGCGGTGGCAGCGTGTACTTCGCCGTGGGCGCCGATCCGGACTTCGCCGCCGACCTGCGGCTGGACCGGGCCAGCCTGCTGGACATCGCCAACGAACGCGGCAACCATCCCGATGACCCCGGCAAGCGGGACCCCCTGGACTTCGTGCTGTGGCAGGCCGGCAAGCCGGGAGAACCGGCCTGGCACAGCCCCTGGTCGGCCGGGCGACCCGGCTGGCACATCGAATGCTCCACCTTGGCCTTGGCCCACCTGGGCGAGCAGGTGGACATCCATGGCGGCGGCGGCGACCTGGCCTTCCCCCACCATGCCTGCGAAGAGGCGCAGTCGACGCCGCTGGTTGCCCACCGGCCCTGGGTGCGCTGGTGGATGCATGTGGCCATGGTGGAGAAGGACGGCGTGAAGATGTCCAAAAGCCTGGGCAACCTGGTCCTGGTGCGGCGGTTGGCGGCCGAGGGCCACCATCCGGACACGGTGCGGCTCTACCTCCTGCAACACCATTACCGCCAGGCCTGGAACTGGGATCCGGCGCGCTTCCAGGACACGGCGGCCATGACCCGAACCCTGCACGCGGCGATCGCCCGCGTCAGCCCCGGCCAGCGCTTGCTGGATCTGAGCCGTTTCGGTCCGCGTGTCACCGGCGCCCTGGACGACGACCTGAACACGCCGGTGGCCGTCAACGCCGCCATGGAGCTGGCGGACGCCATCATCGACGCCCCGCCCGGCAGCGACCTGCGCCCGGCCCAGGATCTGCTACGGGCCACCGCCGGGCAGCTGCTGGGCCTGCATCTGGTTCCGGTGGTTCCGGCCCCCGGCGAGCTGATGGGCCGCTGGCCGGCGCCGTTGGTCGCCGAACCGGACCTGCTGCTGCCGCCTGAGGACGAATCGGCCTAAAGTCGGTTGAAGGCCTCGCGGGGCAGGCGTAGACTGTTCCTCATGTCCATCGACGCCGAGCCCGGGGGGGCTGATACCGTGATCCAGGAAGCGCGTGCGCAGTCCGGCAGTTGGCCTGCCGTCCGCCCAGGCGGCGAATGGATCGCCGTGAGACAGGACGGTGCGCGGCTGCAACTGTGGACCGGACCCCGCGCCCTGCGCTACCAGCGCATCCAGATCCAAGCCATCGCCCTGGCCTTCGCGGTTGGCGGCGGCCTGCTGCTGCGCTTGTCAGCCTGGGCCTGGCTGGCGGTCGCCGTCGCCCCCGTCCTCTGGGCGCTGGCGTCGCGGCTGGCTCCGGAGCGGCCGCTGGTCGAGATCGATCGCCACGCGGGGCTGCTCACACCGCTGGCGGGCAGCGGGGCGGAAGGCCGGCCGATCCCCTTGGGGCGGATCAGCGCCATCGCCGGTGCCTGGGAGACCTTCGGCTGGAGTTCCCGCAGCGCGATCTACGCCATCGACGGTCAGACGGAGCGCAGCCTCATCCTGGCCCTGGGCGGCACCAACGACGCGTACGCCGTCGCCGTCTGTGCGGCGCTGGGCCAGGAGTTGGGCGTCAGCGCCGACTACACGGGGCCGTCGGGCGAGCCCGTTCGCTGCGGCGTGACCCCAACTGCCTGAAGCCCGCTCAGACCGCGCCGGACTCCACCTTCGCCAACAGCCAGATCATCCCGGCCAACAGCACCAGGGCGCCGGAAGCCAGGGCCGGCGCCGGTCCGACGCGCATCGTGACCGCCAGCCAGAGCTGCTGCCAGGCGGGCATGCTCTCCCAGAGACGGCCGTAGGCCGCATCCAGCGGCGCGGCGGAGAGGTTGCCGTTGACATGGAAGACAATGCCCAGCAAGCCACCGGCGGCGACGATCGCGGAAAGGCGATTCGCTTGACGCCGCTGCGCGGCGTTGGGGCCGGACCGGGCTGAGGGGAAGGGCCGCAGGATCCACCAGGCGCGCATGAGCAGGACCATGAAGAGCCACACCAGACCCTGGTTCCACTTCTGCCAATGGCGGGTCAGGGCCAACTCGGTGACCAGGCCACCGATGCCAAGGGCGCAGAGGCCGTGCAGACCCTCGTTGAGATCCTTGCCGCCCAGGCGGCGGAACCGGGCCCATACACCGTCACCACCATTGATGCTCATCCCAGCTCCTTGGGGTTGGGGGGCTTTGACTCGTGGGTCTTGCCTCGCCGCCAACGGGGGCGGGCGGCGGCTGCATGCCTGCCGCCCGCCCCCGCCATCAGGTCACGGCTCCAGGACGGCGATGATCTGGTCGATGACGCCGGCTTCCGGGTTGTACTTGGCCAGCTCTTCGCGGAGCGTCGTGAACTCGAGGTCGTCCGCCGCGTAGGGGCGGTACTCCATCACCTCGTCGGTCCACTTCGCGGCGTTGGCGATGCCCGCGGCCTCGAAGGCGGCGATCAACTCCTCCTCGGTGGCGTTGTTGGCCGATACCTTGGCGACCGCCGGGGCGGCGGCATCGAGGGTCGGTGCGGCGGCGGGGTCCGCCGTCGGCTCGACAGGCACATCGGCGGCCGGGGCCACCGCGGTGCTCTCGACCGCCGGGGCGACGTCGCCTTCCGGCTCGGCGGGCGTGGTGGTGCAGGCGGCCAGCAACAGGCCACCGGCCATGGCGAACAAGGCAAGGTGCTTCATCACGTTCTCTCCTCAGTGAATGCCGAACGGCGATGGGTCGCCGCTCCGGCCGAAACGGCCGCTCCGGCTGCCGACCCGATGGTCGGGCAACGGCTGGGAGCGGTTTGGGGGGGCGAAATGATAGCGTACCCTGCGTCTTGGAAGGCAGGGTCGGCGAGGCGAACGCATCGGATCACCACGGGGCCCTCGACACCCCCGGCCCACCATCAGGCGTCCACCGCCGCCGTCAGCAAGCCGCTGAATGCCGCCGGGCTGCGATCCAGCAATGGCCCGGCGGCGCCGAGGGTGGCGTGAATGGCCGGCTCCAGCCCCGTTTCACCCGTCAGACGGCGCCGCGCGATCAAAGCCTGCGCGGCGAGGGCCGCGCCGCTGGGCGAGGCGCCGTCCGCGAGGTCTTTCTGGCTCGCGAACAAGCGCTCGTGACGCGGCGAGCAGCGCAGGGTCACGGCGCCCAGAGGATCCGCGAAGTCCGTGAGCAGTTGATCGCAGAGCGTCAGGCCGGCCTCGCGCCAGCGCGCGTCAGGCGCATCCGCGGCCAGGTCCAGACAGGCCAGCGCCATCGCCGCCACGTCCTCCAGGAAGGCCGGCACCGCTGCCTGGCCGTCCCGCCAGACATGGGCGAGCCCGCCGTCAGGCAGGCGCATCTCGCGCAGCACGAAGCTCGCGGCGGCCTCGGCCGCCAGGCGCAGGTCCGCGCGCTCCCACAGCCGGGACGCCGCGACCAGGGCGCGGATGGTCAGCCCGTTCCAACCGCAGAGCAGCTTCAGGTCGGTTTCCGGGCGCGGTCGCGCATCGCGAGCGGCGCGGAGGCGCTCGCCGAGTTCATCCAGGCGCGCCTCATCCGCCGCCGCCAAGGCCGCGCGGCGGCGGGTCAGCACCGACGCGCCGTGCTCGAAGTTGCCTGCTGCATCGACACCGAGCTGCTCCGCCGCCCAGGCGCCGTCGGTCGCGCCCAGCAGGGCCACCAGCTCCGACGGGCGCCAGACGAAAAAGCTGCCCTCCCCGCCCTCTTGATCGGCGTCCTGGGCGGTGAAGAAGCCGCCCCTTGGATGGCGCATCTCGCGCAGCAGCCAGCCCACCGTGGCCTCAGCCACGCGCCGCGGCGCCCGGCCCTTGCCGCGGGCCTCCTGACCCAGGTACAAGGGCAACAGCAGGGCATTGTCATAGAGCATCTTCTCGAAATGCGGCACGGTCCAGTCGGCATCGACGCAGTAGCGATGGAAGCCCCCGCCCAGCTGGTCGAACAGCCCCCCGCCGGCCATGGCATCCAGGGCTTCGTCGACGACCGCCAGCGCCGCTGCCGCCGGCTGCGCCAGGGGAAGGTGCGCCCATAGGCGGCGAGAAATGCCAATTGCGGAGCTTGCGGGAACTTGGGGGCAGCGCCGAAACCGCCGTGGCGCGGGTCATGAGCGCCCGCCACCGCCTCGGCCGCCGCATTGAGGGCGGCTGGGGATGGCCCTTGGGTGGCCCCGGTGGCGGCGGCGGCCCCGCGCAGGGCATCGGCCAGGCGCTGCGCGCTGGCCAGCACCGCTTCGCGGCGGCCCTCCCAGGCCTGGGCGATGGCCGTCAGCACTTCGCCGAAGCCGGCCATGCCGTGCCGGGCCTCCGGCGGGAAGTAGGTGCCGCCGTAGAAGGGCAGGCCCTCGGGCGTCAGGAAGACGGTCATCGGCCAGCCGCCGCGCCCGGTCATGGCCTGCAGGGCATCCATGTACAGGGCATCCACGTCCGGGCGCTCCTCCCGATCCACCTTGATGTTGACGAAATGCTGGTTCATCAGCGCCGCCAGCCGCTGGTCTTCGAAGGATTCGTGGGCCATCACGTGGCACCAATGACAGGCGGAGTAGCCTACCGACAGGAGGATGGGCCGGCCGGAGTCGCGCGCCGCGGCCAGCGCCTGAGGGTCCCAGGGCTGCCAATGCACGGGATTGTCGGCATGCTGCCTGAGGTAGGGCGAAAGGGCGTCGCTGAGGCGGTTCACCAGACTGGCTCCAATGGTGCTTGCCGACGGGGCGGGCAGGACGGCGATGCGGAAGAGCGGTGACGATAGCAGGCGGCGGAACAGGCGAAGGGAGATGGTCAAGAGCCCCCCCCCCACTCCCCACCCCTCATCCACGCTCGAGCAGCAGGTCCCCCGTGTGCAGGGCCGTCAGGCCCCAGCCGCTGGCCAGGAGCAAGGTGCTGTCCGGCTGGGTCAACACCGCCGGGCCGCGCAAGGAGGCGCCGGGAGCCAGCAGCTGATGCGCCACCAGCGGCGCGCGCTGCACCCGACCGCCAGGCAGGACCAGGTCGGTCGACGACGGGCCTGCCTCCTGCGGGTCCGGCCAGCTCCAGGTAGAGGGCAGTTCGGCCAGCGGCAGGCAGCGGGCCGTCAGCCGCAGGGCCACCAACTGCGTTCGCCGCTCGGGCAGGTGAAAGCCGAAGCGCGCCTGATGCTGCGATTCGAAGGCGGCGCGCAGCGCTGCCGGATCGGCGACCCAGGGCACGGTGAGCTCCCAGGACTGGCCCTCGTAGCGCAGGTCGGCGGCGCGCTGCACTGTCAGCTGGTTGAGGTCGCAGAGGCGCCCCAGGTCGCGCCGCGCGGCGACCAGCAGCCGGCGGTAGCCGGCTTCGACGGCCGGCGGCCAGCCGTGACCACGGCCGGGCCAGGGTCGAAGGGCCAGCGACAGCATCCCCGAGGCCGACGGTGGCGCGGTGGCCAGGCCGACGGCCGACAGCAGCCCGGCCGCCGCGGGCACCAGCACCCGGGGGATGGCAAGGCCTTCGGCCAGGGCGCAGGCATGCATGCCGGCAGCCCCGCCGAAGGCCACCAGGCTGCATTCGCGCGGATCGACGCCGGCCTCCACCGAGATCCGGCGCAGCGCCCGCTCCATCTGCGCATCGGCCAGCCGCACCGCCGCCAGGGCGCAGTCCTGCAGGCTGAGGCCCATCCGTCGGGCGACCGGCGCCAGCGCCCGCGCCGCGGCGGAGGCGTCCAGGCGCGTGCCATCGGCCAGCCGCAGACCGGCCGGCAGGCGCCCCAGCACCGTGTTGGCGTCGGTCAGGGTCGGTTCGCCGCCGCCGCGCCCGTAGGCGGCCGGACCGGGCCAGGCCCCGGCCGAGCGTGGTCCCAGCTTCAGCAGCCTGCCCGGCGCCACCTCGAGGATTGACCCTCCTCCGGCCCCTACGGTGTGGATGCGCAGGCTGGGCCGATGGATCGCTATGCCGCCGACAACGCTCCAGCCGTCCAGGGCCGGCTCGCCCTCGCAGAGCGCCACATCCGTGGAGGTGCCGCCCATGTCCAGGCTGAGGATGCGCTCCAGCCCCTGTCGCCGCGCCACGGCCCGCGCGCCCAGGACGCCCCCGGCCGGGCCGGAGAGCACTGTGGCCACCGGCAGGCGGGCGGCGGCGCGGGGGGCCAAAAGGCCGGCATGCGAGCCCATCACCGCCAGGGGCCGGCCCGCCAGGCCACGCGCCAGGCGGTCCAGGTAACGGCGCATCACCGGCATCAGGTAGGCGTTGGCCAAGGTGGTGCTGGCGCGCTCCACCTCGCGGACCAGGGGCAGGACCTGGGACGAGAGGCTCAGGAAGCGCCCCAGTCCCGCTCGCCTGAGGGCCGTCGCCGCCGCGCGCTCGTGGCGGTCGTCCAGCCAGCTGAAGAGCAGGCAGACGGCGACCGCCTCGGCGCCGCTGGCGGCCACGCGGCGCACCAGGCCCTCCAGGTCGGCGGCGCTGGGCGCCTGAAGCACAGCCCCGGAAGCGTCCAGACGCTCCTCCAGCTGGAGGTTGAGGTCGCTGTCGGGGTCCAGGAGCGTCGGGCGCGGATCGGGGTCGAAACGGTAGAGGTCGCCACGCTGACCGCGCCCGAGGGTCAGGAGGTCGGCGAAGCCGGCGGTCAACACCAGGGCCGTGCGCGCGCCGCGCCGCTCCAGCAGGGCGTTCGTGGCCACCGTGCTGCCGTGCAGGGCGGGCAGGAGCGCCTCAGGATCCAGGCGACGCAGGGCCTCGACACCGGGCTGCTCCGGCTGCCGAGGCCGGCTTGGCAGCTTCTCCAGTCGCCACGCGCCCGGCCCGGTGATGACGATATCGGTGAAGGTGCCACCCACGTCCATACCGCAGCAGGCGCCGGCCGCGGCGCGAAACGGCGGGGGCGGCGTCGCCGCGGAGCGCCGGCGGCTCATGAGTCGCGCATGTGCGGCAAGCACGCCCGCCAGAGTATGAAACTGCGGCTGGAGCGCGGCGCATTTTCATAGCAGCGCAGCGAAAGGGCCGGGCGACGAGGCGCCCGGCCCTTGAGGTTCCTGCCCAACGCGGCGACGGGTGGGCCGCTGACCCGACCCGCCACCACGGCCCTACTGATCGGCGAGCCGGGAATGGATGAAGTCAACGGCATCGCCCACCGTGCGGATCTTCAGCGCGTCGTCCTCGCTGATGTCGCCGACGCCGAACTTGTCCTCGAAGTCCATGATCATCTCGGCCAGGTCCAACGAGTCAGCTTCCAGATCGTCCTTGAAGTTCTGCTCGCGGTTGATGCCCTCGACGTCGTCGATGCTGAGGTTTTCCGCGATGATCTCGCGGATCTTGGTGAAGACTTCTTCCTGTGACGTGGCCATGTTCCTCGGTTCTCCTGATGGGTTGAAGGCTGATCTGTGCTGCGGCGCCGGGGCTGACGCTAGGGGAACCCCGACACGAAAGAGGCGGTGCGAATGAGGCGGCAGCGGGCGACTGACCCTTAGCGGGCGGCGGCCGCCTGACGAAGCCAGAGTATATCCTGCTGCGACGCCGATCGGCAAGGGTCGGCGGCTCGCCATAAGCGGCGTTGCCTTGACCTCTGCCCCGGGGCTGAGTCATACTCGTCGCCCCGTCCGGTCGCCCCCGAATCCGCCTCCCACTAATATGAACACCTTCAGCCCCGGAAAGTTGCGCCGCAGGTGAGCCAGGAATCCCCGACCGCCCGCCGCAAGGTGGATCATGTGCGGATCAACCTCGACGAGCCGGTGTCCTCGGCGATCAGCACCGGCCTGGAGCGCTACCGCTTCATCCCGCGTGCGCTGCCCGAGCTGGACCTCGACGCGGTCCGCACCGACGGCAGGGTGCTGGGCGTGGCCTACCGCGCCCCCTTGCTCATCTCGTCGATGACCGGTGGCGCCGGCGGCGTGACGGCCATCAACCGCCATCTGGCGGAGGCCGCCCAGGAGGCCGGAATCGCCATGGGCGTCGGCTCGCAGCGGGCGGCGTTGGAGGATGGCTCGCTGGCGGACTCCTTCCGCGTCCGCGATCTGGCCCCTGACATCCCCCTCTTCGCCAACCTCGGCGCCGTGCAGCTGAACTATGGCTACGGTCTGGAGCATTGCCGCCGCGCGGTCGACATGATCCAGGCGGACGCGCTCATCCTGCACATCAACGCCGTGCAGGAGGCCGTGCAGCCCGAGGGCGACACGCGCTGGGCGGGGCTCCTGGACCAGATCGAGCGACTGGCCGCCGAGCTGCCCTGCCCGATCATCGCCAAGGAGGTCGGCTGGGGCTTCGCCGCCGACGACGTGCACCGCCTGGCTTCCGCCGGCGTCAAGGCCATCGACGTGGCCGGGGCGGGCGGCACCAGCTGGAGCGAGGTGGAGAAGCACCGGGCCGCCACGGCATCCGAACGACGCGTCGCCGCGGCCTTCGCCGGCTGGGGGCTGCCGACGGCGGAAGCCCTGGTGCTGGCGCGCGCCGCCGCCCCGCAGCTGGAGATCATCGCCAGCGGCGGCCTGCGCGATGGCGTGGACATGGCCAAATGCCTGGCGCTGGGAGCGGTGCTGGCCGGCATGGCCGGACCCTTCCTGCGCGCCGCGACCGTGTCCACGGAGGCGGTGCTGGAGGAGATCGCGGTGCACCTGCGCACGCTGCGCATCACGATGTTCGCCATCGGCGCGGCGGATCTCGCCGCCCTGCGGCATACGGAGCGGTTGCAGCCATGGACGCCCTAGGCAAGGCGCCGGACGGCACCGCCGTGCTGGCGGCCTTCTCCGCTCAGGTCAGGGCCGCCTGCGGCGTCGGCCTGGACGAGGTGGTGGCCCGCGCCGCCGCCAGCCTTGGCGGCCGCGGCAGCCCGCGCGACGACCTCGCGGTATACCGCTACCTGTCCTACCACCTGGGCCTGACCGACCTGGACGGCGGACCCTTGCCGACAGCGGCGCGCGGCAAGGGCATAAGACCCTTGGTCTGCCTCTGCGCGGCGGCGGCGGTGGGCGGCGACGCCGCGAACGCTGTGGGCGTCGCCGCGGCGGTAGAGCTGACGCACGAATTCTCCCTGATCCACGACGACATCCAGGACGGCGACCGCCTGCGGCGCGGTCGCCCCACGCTCTGGACGCAGGTCGGCGTGGCCCAGGCGATCAACGCCGGCGACGCGCTCTTCGCCATCGCCCGCGCCCTGCTGACCGCGCCCGACCGCGCCTACGACGACGCGACGGCGGTGGCCCTGGCCGCCGCCTACGACGAAGCCTGCCTGCGACTGGCCGAGGGCCAGCAGCAGGACATCGGCTTCGAGACCGGTGCGCCGGTGACGGACGCCGCCTACCTGCGCATGGTCACGGACAAGACCGGCGCCCTGCTCGGCGCCGCGGCGGCCATGGGCGCCCTGGCCGGCGGCGCGGATGCCGCGGTGGCGGCCGGCCTGGGCCGCTTCGGCGAGACGGTGGGCGTGGCCTTCCAGATCCACGACGACGTGCTGGGGCTCTGGGGCCGCCCGGAGCGCACGGGCAAGCCGGCCGGCAACGACCTGCGCCGCCGCAAGCGCAGCCTGCCGATCCTGCGCGGGCTGGCCCATCCTCGCATCGGATCGGAGCTGGCCTTGCGGCTGGCCGACGAGCGGCCGCTCGACGACGACGAGACGGCCGATTGGCTGGATCAACTGGAGGCCTGCGGCTGCCGCGAAGCGGCGACCACCGAGGCCCTGGCGGCGGCGGCCAGGGCACAGGGCATGCTGGACGCCATGCCGCTGCGCGCGGAACCGGCAGAACTGCTAGGCGGTCTGGCGCGGGCGGCGGTGATGCGCGACCGCTAGGCGGATCCTGTCGAAACGCGCCCGGTGACGGGACCTCGTGCTAGACCAGCCCCCATTCGGACCAGTCGCCGCCTTCCATCATGTCGGGGGTCCAACGGGGTTCGTCGAGGAGGGTGATGGTGACCTCGCCTTCGACGACCCTTAGGGTGACGTCCTTGGCCTGCTGCACGAGGGTGCCGGCATAGGGACAGAAGGGGGTGGTGAGGATCATGCCCACTTCGGTGGACCCGTCGGGGTGGAAGCTGATCTCGCGGACAAGGCCGAGGGTGACGATATCCAGGTTGATCTCAGGATCGACCACGGCGCGGAGCGCTTCGCGGACCTCTGATTCCAGGACGATGGGATCGATGGGCGCCGCGACAACAGTGGCTGTGGTGGTGGCTATGGGAAGTTCGCTGGTCATTGCAGGCTACCTTTCCTTGGCAGGGGACTCATTCATCATAGAGCACGGTGGGCTCCTCATAGAAACGGATCTGCCGCTCCTGCAGTTTGTGGCGCGTCCATTCGGCCAGCCAGCGGTTCTTCTCGCTGCGCAAGGTGTCGCTCCAGAGCAGGTCCAGCTCGGTATTGACCCGCAGGGCGCGAAGCGGGATCAGATGCCGGGTGATGCCGCTGGGCAGCTTGGCGTCCAGGCGGGCCATGGCCAGGATGTCGGCCGGCTGGTAGGAGGGGAAGACCACGAGGCCGGTGATCTCGGTGTAGAAGGGTGCCAGGCCTTCCAGCTCATCGCTCTGCACGCGGTGGATGTTGGCGCGGCCCTTGTAGAGGCGCACGACGTCGCGCAGCATCGCCGAGCGAGCCACCAATCCTTCGCCGCCGACCAGGCAGGTGACGTCGCTGTCGGGATGGACCACGAAGGCCAGGCAATCGTCCTCGGCCAGGCGTCGGCGGGCTGCCTCCAAGGTGGCGGATTCCAGGCGCAGGCCGGGGATGGCAGCCAGGCCTTGCTCGAAGTCCGCGGTGGGGGTGCCGGTCACGAGGTGGTACCAGGTGTTGAGGGTGACCTTGTGGTAGTCGACCACCTGGACGAGCAGGTCTGGGACGCCCAGGCGGCGCAAGGCGCTCACGCGGTTGGCGCCGTCCAGGACGACGTAGCGCTCGCCGTCCAGGGCGGCCACGATGGGCGGGTTGCGCATGACACCGTCGGCCTGCAAGCGCAGGGCCAGGCTGGCCACCCGCCGCTCGTCGGCCTCCTCGTGCAAGAAGACGGCCTCGCCGGCAACGACGCGCAGGTCGGGCAGCTCGAGTCCGGAGGGCAGCAGGGGCATGGCGGCTCAGCTCCCCGAAGCGGAGCGGCGGGTGAGGAACTCGATGAGGTCGATCTTGGTGAAGACGGCGCGGGGGGAAGGGCCGTCGCGGACCATCAGGATGTTGTGGGCGGCGAAGAGCTCGCCCAGAGCGGTCAAGGGCAGCTCGGGGCTGACCTCGGCCACCCCGTCGCCGACCATGGTGTGCACGTCCAGGTCGTCGGTCAGGCTGAAGCCGGGCGCCAGCATCCGCGCCAGGATGTCCCGCTCGGACACGGATCCCAGCATGCGACCGTCGATGTCCAGGACGGGCACCTGGGAGATGTCGCTCTCCTTCATCAGCCGGACGACATCCACCAGACGGGTGCCGGCGGTCACGGTATGCACGGGGCGCGTCCCGAGGAAGGCCAGCAGGTCGGCCACGCGGTCCTCGCCGTCGGGGCCGGTGGGCATGCCGTGCTCGCGGAGCCAGTCGTCATCATAGACCTTGGAGAGGTAGCGGCTGCCGGAATCGGGCAGCAGGACGACGACGACGGCGTCGGCGCCGAGGTTCCGATGCTGGATGTAGCGGATGGCGCCGGCCACGGCGCTGCCGCAGCTGCCGCCGACGAACATGCCTTCCTCCCGCACGAGGCGGCGGGCCATCACGAAGGCCTCGGCGTCGTTGACCTGCACGACATCGTCGACGACGGAGAAGTCGGTGGCGGAGGGCAGGAAGTCTTCGCCGATGCCCTCGATGAGGTAGCCCTGCGCGGGGCCGTGGCTGCCGGTGTAGAAGAGGTCATGCAGGATGGAGCCGATGGGGTCCACGCCCACCACCTGGATGGCGGGGTTCTGCTCTTTGAGGTAGCGCCCGGTGCCGGAGATGGTCCCGCCGGTGCCGAGGCAGCAGATGAAGTGGGTGATGCGCCCATCGGTCTGCCGCCACAGTTCGGGGCCGGTGCTGCGGTAATGGGCCGCGGGGTTGGCGGGGTTGTGGTACTGGTTGCCGAGGATGGCGCCGGGGATCTCACGCGCCAGGCGCTCGGAGACCTTGTAGTAGGAGCGGGGATCGTCGGGCTCCACGGCGGTGGGGGTGATGACGACGCGCGCCCCATAGGCCCTGAGGACGCGGATCTTCTCCTGGCTCATCTTGTCGGGCATGACGAAGACGGTCTTGTAGCCTCTGAGCGCCGCCGCGATGGCCAGCCCCACGCCGGTGTTGCCGCTGGTGGGCTCGACGATGGTCCCACCGGGCTTCAGGCGCCCCTCGGCCTCGGCGGCCTCGATCATGCTGATGCCGATGCGGTCCTTCACGGAGCCGCCGGGGTTGAAGTACTCGACCTTGGCCAGGATGTCCGGCGCCAGGCCGGCCACGACCTTGTGCAGGCGGACGATGGGGGTGTCGCCGATGGTCTGGAGGATGTTGTCCTTCACGCCGGACATGGGCGCGGGGGACATGGCGGGGTCCGACGGCATGGCGGGACCCGACGGCATGGCAGGGTCTGACGGCGGCGGGTGGGTGTCCATGGTTCGCAGCTCTTGGGGGAGGGGCGGGCCGGCGGCAAGGTTCAGCCGGGAAGGTTACCTGAGGGGCGGGGGCGGGTCAATGCCTCCATAGAGAGATGAGCGCGCAACCGGCATCGGCATTGGGAGGACGTTGTCTGGTAATCTAACATCGTCTACGCGTTCGACTCATGGAGAACGAATCCACAGCATCCTCGGACCTGGCGCCGGGTCCGAGTCGCGGAGGAGCATAAGGTATGCGCAAGATCCCCATCGGAATGTCGCGATGGATAGCCGCCTCCTTCATGATCGCGTTGGCCACCCGTGCCACTGGCCCTGTCGTCGGCCGAACAGCGGCTCAGGCCGAAGTGAAACAGCATCGGGGTCAACGCCTGGACCGAAGTGACTCTCGGGATCCAGCTGGCGTGGATCAGGCGACACCACCCACCGACCTGCCCTGGCACATCGAGGTCCTGGACCAGGCGGCCGGCAGCACAGGCCCGGTGGTTATCGCAGGGCCGCTGGCTTATGTCGGCCGGGGCCCCGTGGTGGCCGTGGCCGACCTCAGCGACCCGCTACAGCCCAGGTGGGTGGGGCAGTCGGCGGCCCTGTACGGAGAGGTCACCGACCTGGCCATGACGCAGGGGCACCTGCTGGCGACTGTCGGCCGGGATGGTATTGACGAGCACCTGATCAGCCTGAACATTGCCCAAGTGACGACGCCACGGTTGGTGGGAGAACTTGACCTGCCAACATCCTCGCTGGGCCTGTTCGCGGGTTCGGGGCAGGCATGGCTGAGCGTGGTCGACCAGGTCTTGCCCGAAGACGGAACCAAGGTGTCCATCATGGCGCTGTCGCTGGATGGTTCCGGCAGGCCGATCGCCCAGCGGCTCTGGAATGCCGCTGGGCCCGGCTGGCAACGCCCGTTCCATGCCCCCATCCTACGGCCTGTTGGCGAGCGCGACCTCCTGGTCGCGGGGCTGGTCATCGATAACCGATTCGGGTCGATCTGGAACTTTTCGAGGGAGTTGGACGGGCGCCTGCAACCAAGGTCGCGGGTTGAGTACGACAACAGGCACTTCTCAGATACCGAGAACCGGGCGATGGCTGTAGACGAGCAAGGTCGCAGGGCATTTGGCAGCGAGGACAGTACGCTGAGGGTCTTCGACATCTTGGAGGATGGCCTGCTGCAGGAACGCGGCTCGATGACGCTTCCTGAGTCGGTGGGCTGCGGCGGCTTGACGTGGACCGGCCGGTGGCTCCTCGCCTCGTCTGGCTGCCGTGGGAGCACGTCGGTCGCGCTCATCGACGCGGCGGATCCGGATGCGCCGCGGCTGGCTGCAACCCTGACATCCGGGCGATCGATTGCCCGCCTTGCGATGTCCGGCAAGCACCTCGTAGCCACGGGAGGAGACCAGGGGGGCCTGACCGTCCTGCGAGCCGACCAGCTGCCATCGATGTCCGAACTTGGGCATCTCGAGGAAGTTCCGGTGTACACGGGTGTGGTCCAAACGGTATCGGGACGCTTCGGGATTGCCGAGGGCCAGGGAATTGTGCGGCTGGGCGCGCCTACCCAGGCGGCTTGGGCCCAGTCAGCGCTGGTCTACGCGCTTCCTGATGTCCTGGACCTGGTCGCGGGTCCTGACGGTCAGTTGGTCGCGGCTGAAGGTCGTCGCTACGACGCTGGTCCGGCGCAGCTGCATGTCCTCTCCACGAGCGATACTGGCCTGCATCTGGAACAGCGCATCCCCCTGGAAGCGTCGATTGCAGGCGATCTGACCGTGATCGGCAGGAACCTGTATGTCGGCCTGAGCCAGATGTGGAAGGAGGAATCCAGGGTGGCCCCCGTACAACGTTGGAGCTTCGGACCCAACGGGCTCACCCTCGACGCGAGGACCGATCCTCGGGTCAATGGATCCTGCTTCGAGGTCGACGACAAGGTCTATGTCGCGGTCAGTGGAGGCATGATCCTGTTGGATCCACTGAGCCTGGTACCCTTGCAGGTCCTCGGCTCCGACCAGGCCCAAGACAACGTCTGCGGGTTCGCCTTGCGCACTGCCGCAGGCAAGCCGCCTCGATTCGTGAGGGCCGACGACAACGCCGTGTTCATCCAGCAACTTGAGGGCGACAAGCTCAAGACGATCGGTCGCATCGCACCAGACTGGCCCCATGGCGTGGGGACAGTCCATAGGTTGCACGATGTGGGTGGCTACGTGGCCGCACTGGGCGATGCGGGTATGTTCCTGGTCGATGGTCGCTCGGAAACCCAACTGCACCCGCTGGCTTCCTTTCCTATGCAGTGGCCGACGGATCTGACGCCCCTCGACGCGGGAAGCCCCTCCCTTGCCCCAGGCCGACGCTGGGTACTTTCGAGCGCTGATCTTGGCATGCTGCTGGTCACCACGGTTGCATCGCCGAAGCCCACCCCACCCATCGTTGCCTCACCCCAGACTTGGGCCAGCCCAACCTTGGCCCCGGCGCGGCCATTGCCGACAGCCGCCGCCACGCCGCCAGCCCGGCGCCTGTTCCTGCCGATGGTTGCGGATCACGAACGCGTCGCCTGGCCCAACCCCTTTGCCGAGATTCGGAGCATCGGCCCTCACTACCGCGGCATGGCCACCGAAGGCGATCGGGCCTGGGTGGGCGATGGCCTTACGGTGGCCCTTCTGGCAAACGATGGCCAGTCCGCTTCGATGCTCGACCGATCGGCCAATCTACCCGCCGCACCCCGTCTGCTGGTAACCGCACCGGACCTGTTGCTTGCTGTCGCCGGCCAGCGAGGCCTCGTCATCCTGTCCCGTGCCCGGGATGAGGCTCCTGAAGTGCTGGGGCGCCTTGAGCTTCCCGACAAGATCGTCGACCTGGTCGTGACGGCCGATCATGCCTACGCGGCCACGACCTTTTGCGGCATCATCGCCATCGACCTCGGCAAGCCAGCAATGCCACGGATCACCAGCGTCCTGGACACGCCCACCTTGACGCGTCAGCTCCTGGTAGTTGATGGCCGGCTACTTAGCCGAGGCGACGCGGTGGACAGTACCGTCGCGGTGGCCATCGCCAGCCTGGCCAACCCCGCAGTCCCCGAGTGGAAGCACCAGCAGAACCTCCCCTACTTCCAGATGGCCACCACCGACGGCACCCGACTGATTACCGATGCGCAGCTCGAAGATAGCCAGTACCGCCTGGCTGCCTTTACTTTCAATTCGGATGAAACCCTGGTCGAGGATCGCCCATGGATAGAGGCGCTTCCGACCGCACCCGGGGCGGAGCACCTGCGGCTGTGGGAGCCGACAATGGCAGCATCCGACGATTGGCTGCTTCTCTCGAGCACGCAATCCGTCGTGGCCGTGGCTCTCTCGACCGATGGCTTACCGGAGAAGGTCACCCAATGGGTTCAGAGTCAGGCGCTGGACTCGGTGACCCTCGCCGTGGGCGGTCGGTCTGCTTGGGCAATTGCTGCCGGCCCGACGATCGGCGGCCCGGATGGCCCGGCTTCGATCACCCGGGGGAGCCTGCTGTGGCTCAACCTCGATACGCTCGAAGCTGGCGCCCCTCTCGCTGCTCCGGCACACACCTGGTTCTCCGACACACCTTGGGAACCAGCCGCGATGGTTCGCTTCGGCAACATCGTCTGCATCGGTCCAGGCGAGAGAGCCAAGGGGATGGACAGCCGCGACAGCTGGATGGCCTTCGATACCTCGGTGCCCCACCGCGTAAGGCCCCTCGGCCGCTTGCGGCTACCGGACGGCGTGCATGGGATGCTCCCGACCAGCGAGACCAGCGCGCTCGCCCTGAGATGGAACCTCGACCGCCGGGTCGGCAGCATCCTCCGCCTGGACCTCACCCAGATCCTGCAACCCCGGGTGATCGAGGAGATCGCCGTCGGTGATCAATTCCCAAGTTCAGCCACACGCTCAGGGAACCTGGTGGCGGTCCGCATGGAGGCGGGTGATAGCAGTCGCATGGTGCCGGACAGCTACTTGCTTGTCCGCGATGCCCTGGACCAGCCACTGGCTCCCTTGGGATCGATCGCCAGCTCCCAGGAGGGCTCTTGGGTACCCAGCCACCTCTTCGTCGACCGGGACCGAGGCTACCTGTCCACGCAGTCATCTTTCCTCGTGGAAGGTACGACCACCTACGAAACCAGATACCGTACACAGGTCTACGATTTGGCGACCCTGCCGCCGCGAAGCCTGGGCGACCTGCCGTTCCAGGTCACGGCCCTCACACGCATTGGAGATGACGTCTTCGCGCTCCTCCCCACTCCCTCTTCTCTCCGGAGCACGTTAGCGACGGTCTCGCTCTCCGATCCACCGGCCGCTTCCAGCATCCTGCAACGCATCAACCTTCTGGGGAACTCGCCGCTTTGGCAAGACTCCGGCGATGACATCGGCGAGATCACTGCTCTGCCCGACGGCAGCCTGGTCATGCCCGTTATGACCTGGAGCAGCAATCAGTCGAGGCCCTACGAATACCTCCTGCAGCGCTTGCGGCGCAGCGGCCCATCGGGCAGCTGGTCGGCCGATCCCGGCCTGGCCCTGGACCTGGCCGTCTTCCGATCGCCTTCGCTGTCCTACGGGAATGGCTGGCTGACGTTCCTCGGCGAAAATGGCGCAAGAAGTGGGCTGCTGCGCGATGACCCTGGGGGGTTCAGCGATCGGGGCCTCTTGCACCTGGTGCGGCTGGCGCCCTGATCGGGCCGGCCGACTGCTCCGGTCAGCGCAGGTAATGACAGCTGTACCCGCTCGAATGCTTGACCCGATAGGCCTGTTGGTAGTCCTCGGCGCCCGTGAAAGGGCCGGCGGCCAGAATTTCTGGCACTCACAACGGCCTTCCCCACGCCAACCATAGGGCCAGCGGAGTCAGCCAGGTGACAGGCCACGAGACCAACCCGATGGCCGCCAACTCCTTGATAAGCCGAAGGTCCAGGGGGTCGGGGAGGGGTTCTGCCCAACGCGCCAGAGTCCGATCAAGGACGGGGCGCGCCACAGCTCCGAGGATGAGCAGCGTCGCCATTCCGAGCAGTTGCACCAATACGGCCCACAACGCGTCGGACTGGCGGACGCGAATACTGTCCGATCGCATCGTCAGCTCCAGGGCTACCGGCGTGAAGTGCCAGGCGGCACTCAGCATGGGAGTTGCCAGAGCCATCACCCCTTGGGCGACGGCCGCCCACATGCCGATGCCCAGGAGCCAGCCGGCCTTTCGGCGCCATCCCACCTGGAAGGCCCGCTTGTAGCCATGGTTCAGCCAGGTGGCGGTGCGGTAACAGGCCCATGCGCCGATACCCAGCGCGAACAGGAGCAGCATGAGCTGGGTCATTGTGATGATCTGCCCCCCAAAGGGGTCACGGCGGGGGTCTCCCGACCTCATCATGATCATGGCGAAGAGCTCTCGCAGCCCCAGAAACTGTTCCACAAGCGGCAGCCAGAACCCGGCCAGTAACAAGGCCAGGAGCGCATTCAGGCGGGCGCGACGTCGATCGATGTCGGCATATCCAGGACGCAACCGTCCGACAAGGAGCAGACCGAGGAAGAAGGCGAGCACGGGAAGATACGGCAACAGTGACCAGGCTGACGCGGCTGGCGTCGGGCGAGACCAGTCCAGCGTGCTGCGCAGGATTCGGCCACGCCAGTCGAGGGTTGCTACGAACGGTTCGCGGATGAGCCCGGCGAGCACGAGGAGCAAGATCCATCGCTCCGGGCCGGATGGCAGATACGCCGACCGCTCCTCGTCGGCAGGAGCGTCGCCCCGGAATGGCGGTTCGCCATCGTCAAGCCGCGTCAGTTCATCGTCGACCAGGCGTGGGTCGGACGAATCAGAGCCGTCTTCATCGATCGGTCTCGGCAGCAGACGCCGCGCCAGCAACACGGCAACGATGACCAAGAGTATTTGCGTAAAGGACGGAATCGGGTACCCGCTTGTCCACATGTCAGCGCCTGCCTTTCTACTCAGATCTGCCAGCGGTCTCAGGCAGATGGCGCTTCGGTAGCGCCTGAGTCCTCTTGAACCCCGTCGTTCGCTCGCGCGTCGATGCGGGCGATCTCCTGGATGTCCACCGCTGGATTCGCGTCAAGCCCTGGTGGAGCGCTTGAGGCCGGATCGTCCTCACTCCGGGACCTACGCCGCTGCGAATACCTGCTCAGCGCGATGACGCCCAGGAATGTGGCGACGCCGGCCACGCCGATCAGCAGCATGTCCACGTTCGACAGCCGACCCAGATCGAACCATGACAACGGGAAGATGCGCCGGAATGAGGACGTGAGCTGGAGGATGATCGGCCGGAACACGCCGATACCGGTCAACAGGCCCAAGACCGCGAACCTGGCCATGAGCCGCTGCTCGGTCGACCAGGGCCATTCGGAGAACCAACGCCCTGCCGTCCGCCTCAAGGCAGGACCGAACACCAGCATGGCCACGAGCACCATACCCAGATCGCGAACGCTCCTGCTGTAGACCAACGACGCCATCGGCGATATGCCTGGCGGCGTCGACTGCGCGGATGACGACCAATATCGGGCCAAGGTCAACGGGCCAGCAAGATTGGCGATCAATTCGACACCCGAGCCGACGGCGCCGGCCAGCGCCGCTCGGATCACCCATCCTGACCAGGCCGGAGCCACGCTTGGCAACAAGACGACGGCCAGACGCTCGGCGGATGAACGTCCTCGAGAGAGCGCCCAGACCATGGACAGACACAACCCGAACACCGGCACGCCTGCGCTGAGAACCCAGGCGGACTTGCCGCTCCGACCAAGCAACTGCAGCCAGAGCAGCAGCTGCCCCAATGCGGAGAGCCCCTTGAGCAGCAACCCCGACAACACCAGCCAACCCATACCGCGCGCGATCAAGGTCCATTCCCGCTGACCAGGATCCCGGACCGCGAGCATGCGCTTCAGCAACCAGTAGGCCACGCCTCCGGCGACCAAAGTCGATATCGGGTCGCCCAAGACGATCACGGCGGACATCCACTGGTTGGACGGCTGGTCCGCGAACAGGTGCATCCTCAGACTCGCCAGTACCATGGGGGCGTTTGCGATATTCCTACCGCTGCTGAAGGCGTAAGGCATGGCCAGCCACCACACCGCGCTCTCTCGCCACCACGCTCGACTTCGCGGTTGCGGCCAGCGCCCCTCGACACTTGCCGGTTCGGCCTCAGGGGAACCTCGATGCCAGGCCCAGATGAGGGCTGCCACCAATGGAAGGAGCGCGACGACGGCTTCTGGAAGATACATGACTCGCGCTGGATCATAGGGTGACATGGGATCCTGTCAATGATCCTCGGCAACCGTCACGAGCTTCCGAGGCCGCCGGCCGGCCACCTCATGACCGTCGCGGTCGATGTCCGGTTGTGCGGCCGTGCGGCCGACCGTATAGTTCTCGTGGCCTATCCGCTTTGGGTCTCAGCCATTGGCTCATCAGGGCCTTGGCGACGCCCAGCGGCCCGCAACGCCGCTCGGACTGGATTCGACGCGCATCGCACTGCCCGCCGGTGCCCTCCTGCCTCGTGAACGGGCCACGCCGTACAGCCGCCCACCCACATGTAGAGAGAATGGACCCATGAAGCCGCTACAAACCTACACCGCTCCCGGGATCACGGTCACCTTCGACCCGCAGGTCTGCGTGCATTCGGCCGTCTGTCTGGCCGCGCTGCCCGCAGTCTTCGATGTGCGCCGGCGACGCTGGGTGGCCCCGGAGGCCGCCGCGGCAGCGGATGTGGCCGCCGCCATCGACCGTTGTCCCTCGGGCGCCCTGAAGTACGTGATGACCGATGCGGTGACCACAGCCCCCACGGTCGACGCGGCTCGTGACAGCGCGGCCTCGGAAGCGGGCGCCCGCATCCAGGCCAGCCTCAATGGCCCCCTCCTGCTGCAGGGCGACTACGAGCTGCTGGACGAGGCCGGCGCCCCCATCCCGCGTTCCGGCAGGCTCGCCCTCTGTCGCTGCGGCGGCACCGGCAACCAGCCTTTCTGCGACGGCAGCCATGCGCGGGTGGGGTTCAAGTCCAGGCGGGAGGCGGCGGGGTGAGGGAGGTGGAGCCGTTTGGCTGGCCCGGGGTCGAAGGCTTGCATTCGTCCGCCTTCAATCCTCGTCGCCTCTTGATGGTTCTTCCACCGACAACAAAGGATGGGCAGCAGTGAAACCATCGGGGTCCGTTGGACCAGTCGTCCTGATGATGATCACCGGAGGTAACCGTTCAGGCCGGGCCGGCCTGAACGGTTACACGAGTTTTCCGGAGAGCAATAAGAATTCGGGTTGTATTGGCAAAGGAGATAGTCGGAATGCGTGGAATGAGACCAACCGTGCTGATCACCGTGATCCTGTCATTCGCGATCGCATGGATGAACAAGGGGCTGATCGGCCGTAGCGATCGTCCAGGGCGGATGATCATGGGCCAGATCCCTGTAGTAACAGATACACCCACAGACGCGCCATGGCATCCTCGACCTATCTTTACCGCATCCGAAGCGATTGAGCGCACTCTCGCTGAGTTCACCTTCACACCAACTCTCATGACAGCCAAGCTCCTTAGCGCATCAAGTGTATATATCGGATGGCTAGGTAGCGATAGCGTCCCAGAACTTGAGCCATCTCTCCCCTTGTGGGTTGTTGCATTGGAGGCCCCAGGGCTTTCAGCCAACGATGTCTTGCCAGAGATTCCTTTGGGTCCAGCGCCGTTTGGCTGGGTAGGGGCCAGCGACCCAGCTGACGGAGCATATGCAGTCTGGGAGGCCTATGGAGGAATGTTGTTGATGAAGGGTGCATTAGACCCTCCTTCAGCCTCCGGAGGAAATCCGTATACGGCGCAGCAAGTTCACTCACTTGTAGAGGATACCATCCCTATCATCACAGCAACATCCTTTCCGACACTGATTCCACTCCCATTGCGCTAGCGGTGACTCGTTTTTTACGAAGACAGCATTGAGGTCTGCTACCATGAACATGCCATTTGATCGCCCTCAAAGTCTTAGTCATATGCCAGTACTCACGCTGGTGGTGGCCGCGGTACTTCGTTTGATACAGCCATCCATCGCACTTGCTCAACCAGATCCAGAAGTTAATCAGCAGATACTAGCCTCGACCGACAGTCTCCTCACGTATTACCTTAGAGTGAATCAAGGAGACATAGCGATTTCCGCAATAGGCAGTCCTGCCGAAGTCACCTTGGGCCCTGAGTACATTAAGGAGTATTCCTTCTCTCGGGAATATTTAGATACAGGGGCCCCGAGTGTCGCAAGCAACGTTATCAAGTGGAACGGTGTGTGGCTTGCAGCACTGAATCATGCAAACCACCCAATCGGCACACTTCGCATCTCAAGCCCAACAGGCACACGAAGTCACTATTCGCCAACTGAGATTTGGAATTCGGGCTGCAGTCGCAATCTTCAAGCACTCAGGCAACCCAGTGATCTGGTTGTGAATCATCTTCCCGAGAACGAGATGTACATATTGCGTGGGAATCAAGCGATAGCTCTTTGTGTTGAGACGCAGCAAGTGCTAGGTAGCACTCCTGTGTCACTTGGAACGCTGTATCAGTACTTGGTCGGCCAATCCAACGATCACTTGCCACCAACCGAGGCTCTGGGAGTATACCTCACGAATATGCCGCCTCTTCCGCCAGCACGATTGACGACTGAAGCAGTTTCATCGTCTATTCCAATCGCGACGGCAACACCCATCTTCGGGTCTTCAGCGCTGTCTCACCGTCTTGGTGCAGGAACATGGTTCGGGCTTGGCGCGATTTGCCTCGCTGGAATGTTCGTCGTTGCATTGTTTCTCAAGTCAAAATTCACGCGATGACTTAGACCTTCTGAAGATCCTATCTGACATACTGGACTTTTGACAACGCACGCGCCTGAGTGGACCACAGGCACGCACGAGGCTTGACATTAAGGCGGAACTACGTTGGATCCTGCTTTGTGAGAAACGAAGACCAGTGGACGCGGTTCCGCAGCGCATTGTACCCTGAGTTGGCCGGGAGGCCGGACGCGAGCATGGACCTGATCAACGTGTTGGCAGGGAGTCAGGGCGTCCCGTCGGTGGTGGCGCTCTGCGACCAGACTATGGTCCGTTCACCCGACCTGGGTGTGGTTTATAGCCCGGCCTGTGACACTTGGCGGCACGGCGGGTTCCTACCAGCAGCTCGGCGGCAGCGGTGGCCAGCGAGCAGATCACCGCTTTGGTGACCGACCCGCTGTTGCCGATGCTCGGCAGTCTGACCGTCGTCCAGCATCGACACGTCAGGTCAAGGCCGCTTGATCACTACCCCAGCCCCGTCATCCCAGCAACCTACACCGGCTCCATCGATGACCGGTGGGCCAGAGGCTTGTCAAGAGTCCAGAACCATAGACAGCCTCGACTCTCGCAATTGAGGACTTTGAGATAGCGTTCCATCTCTGATCTGACATTGACGTCACATCAAGGTGAGACCGGGGTTGGATAGGCCAACACCCGATCGAAGAAGTAGTCATTCGTTGATACTCTACTGTGAGCTTTCGTCGCTAGTATATCTCCTGTGCTCGCGTCGATAACGATGGATCCCCTGCTGGAGCCATCTGGCCACACGTGATCCTCGCCACCAGCGCCCATGTAGTAATCAGCTACTTCATCGCTACCACCAAAGAGACTCGTGCGCGCCAGATTGATGTCTGCACTAAATACAACCGCCCAAACGGGGTTTGCTTCACTTTCGATTTCGTCCAGTGTCATCGGGGCAGGCGTGCCTAGTGCATTGCCACTATCCAAACGAGCAAACTCCCCATAGGTCATGAGTCTCGGCTCCATGACCTGGATTTGAAAGTCCTCACCAGCGGCGGAAATCCAGTCTAGTGTAACCGAAATCGCCTCTGCTCTAGTAAGCAGCCCTTGGCCAGTGGTTTTAGAACGCTCTTCGTCTTCCTGCCATGCACTCTGCAGAGAGCCGCTCTGCTTCAGCACAATGAAGGCAAGGACCGCCATTGATGCTATAAGAACTGTGGACGTGGCTTTGTAAGCGTTCACCGGGTTGCCAGAGTCGGGGAGCTGGGATAGGCTTGGGGGCATGACCGGATTTCAGGCGGCGGTGGTAGGATCCAGAGATCTCCGCGAGCAGTTGGCGCTGCTTGAGGCGGGGTTGGAGGCGGCGCAAGGACGGATTGGTGATTTGGAACTTGCCCTGGTAGCGGCACAGGGGCGGATCGCCCACCTGGAGGAAGCGAACGCGACGCTTCGAGAGCGGCTGGGCCCGAACTCGCGGAACTCGTCGCGGCCACCGTCGACGGACCAGCCTGGGCAGCGGCAGCAAGGCACGCAGCGGACAAAGGGGAAGCGCGTCCGAGGCGGGCAAGCCGGGCGATTGGGCAAGACGCGGCAACTGCTGCCGATCGAGCAAGTGGATGATGTGGTGCCGTTGCTGCCGGATGACTGTGCCTACTGCGTGCGGAGCGTCGCTCGAGGACGCGGTGGCCTGTGGAGAACCGCTGCGGCATCAGGTGACCGAGCTTCCGCCGGTGACGCCGAAGGTCATCGAGTACCAGCAGCATCAGCTCCGCTGCCCGCACTGCCGCCGGGTCACGACGGCGTCGTTGCCGGCGGAGGTGGCTCCGAGCCGCTTCGGTGCTCGCCTGCAGAGCATCGTGGGCCTGCTGCACGGGCGCTTCCGACTCAGTCACCGGGACATCCCGGAGCTGATGGAGGTGCTCTTCGGCGTGGACATGGGGCTGGGCACGACGACCGGGATCCAGCGGCGCCTGACAGCGGCCTTGGACAAACCCTACGCGGAAGCGGCCCTCCACATCCGTGGCGCGCCTTGCCGACATGCTGACGAGACCGGCTGGACGGAGCAACATAAGACCCGTTGGCTGTGGCTGATGGCCACCCACGCCGTCGCCGTCTTCCAGATCCAGGGTGGTCGGGGCAAGGCCCAGGCTCAGGAACTGCTGGGCACGGAGGGCGGCCAGACGGTCACGGACCGCTACGCGGCGTATCACTGGCTGCCCGATGCGAATCACCAGTTCTGCTGGGCGCATCTGCTGGGGACTTCCAGGCGATGATCGAGCGTGGGGGTTCCAGTGCTTGGTACGGTGATCGTCTGCGCTCGGCTGCCGGACGGATCTTGGACTCCTGGACGGAATGGTCCGCAGGCAGGCTGACTCGCGCTCAACTGCTCGACCAGGTAGCCCAGGACAAGGCCCGGATCACGCGCTTCCTCACCTTGGCCGCCGCAGCTCCAGCCGCCGGCAAGACGCGCCGCGTCTGCGCGGAGATCCTCAAACACGAGAGCTGCCGGTGAGTCTTCCTGGCTCACGACCATGTCCCCCCGACGAACAATCTGGCGGAGCGGCTGCTGCGCCATTCCGTCCTCTGGCGCAAGGCCTGCTTCGGCACCGACAGCCCTGACGGAAGCCGGTTCACCGAGCGCATCCTCACCCTCGTCGCCAGCCTGCGCCTCCAGGGTCGCGCCCGTTCAACCCTCGACACGCTCACCGAGGCCTACCTCACTCAGCTCCGTGGCACAGCTCACCCCTCGCTCCTGCCGGTGCTGGCCGCGACCCGCTGAACGCTTACCCTTCGAAGATCGCAGCCTGATGTGGTGGCTACCTGGAAACATCAAGCGCTACAAGCCCCGGATGCCGATCGGGGATCCACCGTTCATCTGGGGGCGGGAGTAAAGGGGGGGACATGTGTCGACCTATGGGGTCGATAAAGTGTCCAGTTCTCCACCCAAGTACGATTCGGGAGTATCAAATTCTCCTTCAGGAAGCGCCTCCCAAATTTCCATCTCGACAAGTTCGTCAAAGACGAGCGCCGCGTTATCAGGCGTCATCGCCTTGATGCAAGCTTCCATCTCAGCATCGGAATCGGCCCGGCTGCCGATGGCCACCGCAACGTCCTCAATGTCTTCAGCATCGAGTTCACCAGCACACCACTGAGGTGGGAATTCCTGCTGGGAGCGTGCAACCTCGCTCCTCAATCCAAGAATTAAGCCGGCGCCGCAAAGGACAACAACAAGAAGCTTACTCTTTGCTGATAACACTTTCTGTTCCTCCAGAGCGGTAGGAGCGTCGCTGGGCTGGTCATTCTGAATCAATTGCCATAAACCCACACCGTAGCAATGATAATCATAATCATTCAGCAGGCAACTGTCAACTCTGAGATCTGCGAGATGGCTTTCTGGTCTGGCGGGCTGAGTGGGGTAGCCTGGGTTTCTAGATTGGCCAAGATGAAAAGACCCGCTGCACCGTGTCCTCCGCAGCCATCTCAGGAAGATGTCGGCGCATCCGCCGCTGAAGTTGCTATTCCAACCGACCGGGGGTACTTATTTACCGTCAGTCGGCAGCGGCCAACGTAGCCGCGGCGATGGTGGGTGGGGCAGTCGTGGCGCGGAGGATCTGGACGAGGAAGTCGAGCACCGGAATGCCGCGACTTCGGCAGGTGGCCCCCAAGCTGGCGAGGACGGCATGAGCGTGAGCGCCCTCGACAGTGCGGTTGCAGCCACCGACCTTGCGGGTGATGACCGCTGGGCGAAGGGCTTGCTCGGCGGAATTGTTGGTCGGCTCGATTCCGTCATGGTATGAGGAAGGGTAGGAGCGCAGCCCGATGCTTGGTCAGGTGCCGGGCCATGCGTGCGGCGTCGTCATTGGCGTCGCTGATGTGCTCAACCAGGAGCGCGTCGAGTCGCACCTCGATAGCGGCCGCAGCCTCGGCGTAGCTGCGATCGTCGGCCCCGGTCCGCGTGCGAGCCAAGGCAAGCGCTTCTCGGAGGACCGCAGACATGCCGGTGGCCAAGGCCCGATGGGTCGCCTGTGCGCTGGCCGACATCTCCTTGAGCCGTCGCAGGATATGGGCCATGCACTTCTGTTTCAGCCAGGCGTCGAGGGCCGCGGCATCGTAGGTCAAGAGCCCATCGGTTGTGAGCCGGCCTTGGAACTGCTGGCCGAGGATCTCCAGAACCATCTGGTGGCCGCGGCTGCGCTTGATGGTGTAGACCGTCACGTCCGATCCGCAGAAGACCCAGAGCCAGGCCGAGAGTGTGCCGATCCGCCAGCCGGTCTCGTCCACGTGGACTTGCGCCAGGCGGCGCACCAGCTCGATGAGTTCCACGTAAACCGGACCAGCTCGGGTCGCCAACCGCATGTCGGCCCGGTACAAGCCACCGCGACCGAACTGCATCCCGTATACCGTCTCGAGGAAGGCGCTGATCTTGCCGTGGCTCACGCCAAAGTGGTGCTTCATGTCGCTGGCCAGCGCCTGGCCCTGGGTCCGACGATGACGCCCGCCGCCCCTGTCGCCTCCGAGATCTGATCGAGATGGCGAGACCGGTGGCGACGCTTGCACCTGGCGCAGTAGCCGCTCCTGCTCTTGAAGGAGGTCAGCACCGGCACCACCGGAGGAATGTCCCATTCGTAGTGGACATGGTCCTGCCAATCGGTCAACGGATCACTGCAGTCCGGGCATGCCGCCAGGTCGCTGGCCTTATCCACCGCCTTGGCCTTCTGCTCCTCGGTAGGCTCAGCTGGTCGTGACCACTCGCCTTCGCCGGCCCTGCGTCCGGACGGCTTCTTGCCCTTCGCCAGTCGATCTGGGTCGCGTCGGAAGCGCCCAGCCTGCCGGTACGCCAGCTTCTGCAGCTCGGCCACCATCTCCTTCAGGGGGCCGACCTCTGCCCGCAGCGCGGCAAGCTCCGCCTCCAGCTCGCCGACGCGCCGGGTCAGCTCCGCATTGCGTTCGCGCTCTCGGGCGTAGGCGCTCTCCAGCTCCCACCGCTTCATGCCACCAAGATACCACGCCCGTCAAGCCCCCCAGCCGAGCCCGACCCAACCGCACGCTGGACGGTAAACAAGTACCCTCGGACTCCTGGCAGGCACCGCACCCTGCGCCAGGCGGCCACATAGTGCGAAGCTGCCCGGTCAGTACGGCGACGCCATACTCCCCGCCCATTCCTGGCCTTGTAGGGTGTCCGACATGGGACCAGCGGGCGGAGAGCTGCGGACCGCGGCGCCAGCGGCTGTCAGGCCGCCGAATCCTGACGATATACTTAAGGGCGTTCGGCCATTCTGCCGGCAGGCCGTTGGTCGACGCCGACTGCGCGGCATGGCGCCTTCGGGCATTGGCAGCAGCCCCGAGTGGTGTTCGCATCAGCATGCAGTCGGCTTCGGAACAGCACCGTGTTGCGTTCGCAACAGCTTGCTGTTTCCATCGCAACACTGGGCTGTTTCGTTCGCTAGAGCATGCTGTTAGCAACGCGATACTGGGCTGTTGCGAGCGCAAGAGCATGCTGTTGCGCATGACCACCTGGCCTCCTTGCCTCATTTCCGGTTTGGGAGGTTGACAGTAACGCAAGACCTCAGGGCCGAACCCTTCAGTCTGGGCGGAGGATTCATCGGCGAAGGGCCCCTCACATGGCCTCGCACCGCCCTGCGACGGGACCCTGATTCCAAAGACCTGACGGTGGCCCCACCACCGTGGCCAGCACATGGCAGATGGCGCAAGCGCGGCGCGAAGATGGCGCGAGGGTGGTAGACAGGTTCGGCTGCCGGCCTTAGGCTAAGCCCCACCAGGAGAGACACACCAGCCGGCGGGCCGTTTCTCTCCATCCACCGTCAGTCTTCCACTACCCGACGCCAGTCTGAATGGACGTGAATCTCATGGCAATGCACCCAGATAGGTTCAGCACCCTGAAGTTGAAGATGACCCAGGCCGAGGACGTCTGCGAGCCCATCCGCTACTTCTTCGATCACCTGGCGGACGATCCGGACTTCATCGACCAGAGCCGGCCGGCCAGGCACACGCTGCTGGAGTCCATCATCCGCCAGATCGGCAGCCGGTTGGTCGTCGGGGAGGGCCCGGCCATCATGCACCGCTTCGCCATGCTGAGCATCCCCAAGCGGCAGTTCTATCACGGCTGTTGCCGGATCAACGGCAAGGTCGCCGGCTTCTTCTACTTCGAGGACATCAAGACAGGCTGCCTGGGGATGGTGTCTTCGATCGATGCCCCGACCGACTTCGTCCGCTTCTCGGCGAGCGTCGTCCATGACCCCCGGAAGATGCCGAGCGCCTGAGGGCGCGCAAGCTGCTCCACCGGCAGCGTCCGCCTACGACCGCAGGTAATGACAGCTATACCCACCCGGATGCTTCACCAGGTAGTCCTGGTGGTAGTCCTCGGCCTTTGTGAAAGGGCCGGCGGGCAGGATCTGGGTGACGATGGGGCCGCCCCAGCGACCGCTCTCCGCCACCCGTGCCTTGACCTCCCGGGCCACCCGATCCTGCTCAGCGCTGGTGGTGAAGATGGCCGAACGGTACTGTGTGCCCCGATCATTGCCCTGGCGATTGAGGCTTGTGGGGTCGTGCATGCGGAAGAACCATTCCTCCAGCAGTTGGGCGAAGCTGATCACCTGAGGGTCGAAGACCACCTGGATGGACTCGGCATGTCCAGTGCTACCGCTGCGCACCTGGTCGTAGGTGGGCGCTTCCGTCTGGCCGCCGGCATAGCCGACCTCAGTATCCAGGATGCCGGGCACGCTGCGGAGGATGTCTTCCATGCCCCAGAAGCAGCCACCGGCGAGGATGGAGGTCTCGGTCGCGTTGACAGGTGACGAGGACATGGGCTGCTCCGTGTCGCGTGGGGTCAGGGCAAGGGATGTCGGCGGTGGTCCCCAATCCTAGACCGCCAACGCTGCGGCGGCAACACGCCGGCCTTCCAGCGGCGCCGCCCTCGCGGTATCATCGGGTGGACATGACCACGAGACCAGGCCTGTCGGCCCCCCCTCCCGCCCCGCGCATGCTGCGTTCGGGCATGATCGTCATGGGCGCGTTCCTGCTGTCCAAGGTGGTGGGCCTGCTCCGGGACCGGGCCATCGCGGGGCAATTCGGGGCCGGCAGGGAGCTGGACGCCTACGTGGCGGCCTTCAAGATCCCCGACCTGCTGTTCACCGTCTTCGCCGGCGGCGCACTGATCAGCGCCTTCATGCCCGTGTTCATCGATTCCCTGACGGCCGCCGGCGGCGGATCCGTTCCGTCCGACCCAGGCAACTCCGCGGATTCCTCCAGCCCGACGAGCGACCCTTGGCGGTTGGCCAGCGCGGTCGGCAACTGGGTGGCCCTGGCCACCGTCGGCCTGGGCTGCCTGGCGGCCTTGTTCGCCGGGCCCCTCGTGCGCCACGTGGTGGCGCCCAGCTTCGACGCGGCGCAGGCGACCCTGACGGCGGACCTCATGCGCATCGTGCTGATCAGCACGGTCATCTTCGCCGTTTCCGGCCTGCAGATGGGCATCCTCAACGCCTACCACCACTTTCTGACGCCGGCGGTGGCGCCCATCATGTACAACCTGGGCATCTGGGCGGGCGCCCTGTGGTTGGCGCCGCGGCTGGGCATCCATGGCCTGGCCTGGGGCGTGGTGCTCGGCGCGCTGGGGCATCTGCTCATCAAGCTGCCGCCCTTGCTGGGTCGCGGCTACCGCTGGCTGCCTGTGCTGGGCCTGAACGACGCGGCGGTAAGGCTGGTCTTCCTGTTGATGCTGCCGCGGATGCTGGCCCTGGGCACGGTGCGGGCGATGGATCTCATCAACGTGCGCCTGGGATCGGGCCTGCCGCCGGGCAGCCTGTCGGCCATCAACTACGCCTGGCTGATCAGCCAGATGCCCCAGACCCTCCTGGGAACGGCGATCGCCACGGTGGCCTTCCCCGCCCTGGCAGGCCTGGCCTCACGGGGCGATCAGGAGGGGCTGCGTCGGGTGGCCCGGCAGGCGATGGCGATCATGCTGGCCCTGGCGCTGCCCACCGCGGTGGCCCTGTGGACCCTGGGCGGGGCGGCCATCGACCTGCTGCTGCGCACCGGCCGCTTCGACGCCGCCGCGGCCGCCCTGACCCTGGGCGCCCTTCAGATGTTCGCCCTGGGCCTGACGGGGCATGTCACCTTGGAGATCGTCGCCCGCCTCTACTACGCCCGCAAGGACACCTGGACGCCGCTGTGGATGGCGGTCTTCGCCCTGCTGCTGAACCTGATTTTGGCCCTGGTCTGGATCGGCCCGCTGGCCCATCGGGGTCTGGCCCTGGCCAACTCGGTGGCGGTGACGGCCGAGGTGATCCTGGGGCTGGCCTTGCTGCGGCGCGGCCTGGGCGGTCTGGACCTGCCCGCGATCCTGCGCGACCTGCTGCGGGCGGGAGTCGCCGCCGGGGTCATGGGCCTGGCCATCGTCGCCGTCCTGCGCGCGGGTCCGGTCGCTGCCCTGGCGGCCATCCTCGGCAAGCTCGGCCCCCTGGCGACGCGGCCGGCCCTGGCCGAGGGCCTGGCCGGCCTGTCGCTGGGCTCGGCGGTGGGCGCGGCGATCTACCCGGCCGTGGGCCTGGCGCTGGGGTGGAGGGGCTCAGGCTGGGGTGGCGGCGGGTGCGGGGGTAGGGGGGAATGCCTGCGGGCCTACACCTGTTGACTTGCGATTCGCTGCCGACGCCGGGTGCCGCTCCTATCTGAGGCCGAAGCATCAGAAGGTTCTGCAATCGACATTGACCCGAATGCTGGCGGTCAGCTTGCGACGTTCAACCCAGGCCGCCATGGCGTCCCCTTCTTGTGCTCGTCGGAGCTGCAACTCAGATGCTTCCAGCAAGCGCTGCTGATACTCCGTGCTCGGGCACCCAACTGCCCCACCAGCTACGTTCAATGTCCTTCATGGTGCGGCATCAGGTGCCATGCTCCAACAGGAAGCGCGTGTACGTGATGCCGCCGGTCTCCACGATGAAACGGGCTAACCGAGCGCGAGTCAGACGGGGTGCGACATCCTGGGCCGCGAGGGCCGCGAGGCGCGCGCGCTGGTCGGCCGCCCTGGCGAGATCGTCGACCTTGATGCTGTCGGTGGCCGCCCGTTGGAGCGAGACCGCGTCAGGGAACAGGGCAAGGAGGCGCGCTATGGCATAGCGCGGGTTGCGCAGCAGATCACTTTCAATTCGCTGGAGGCATAGCTGCTGGATACGCGCATAGAGCCAACCCACGTCCATGCTGACGCCGTCGCGGGCCGCCCCGCCGGTGTCGATCGAGGCGACCGGTCCACGCAGATCGCGCGCCAGCACAAAGCGCGTCCGGATGAGCACTGCGAATCCGACCGCGATCAAGAGCGCGCGAATGAGCGGATGGTCGAAGCTCGACGCGTAGTTCATAACGACCGAGTAGACCGTCATCCCGCCCAAGCCGTTAAACAGGACCAAGATGGCTGCCCAGCGCGTCGACAGCGCTTCGGCAGCGAAGGCGGGGAAGGTCGTCACCACCTCGGCGATGGCGATGACGCAACCGATCGACAGGACGATCAGGTAGGGCGCGAAACCCCGCAGCATCCCCCAGGCACCCGGCTGCAAGCCGAGGGTGGATGCGGAGAACGAAAGCCCGTTCAGCAGCACGGCCACGTACAGGATCGGACCGAGGGCGACGGCCAGGATCAGCAGTGCGGGAAGGGCATAGCCGCGGAGCTGCGCGACCAGCCCGCTTGGGCGCGGTTCGTCGTCGTCTGCGAGGGAGGCGTCCCCTAAAGCGTTTGCCTCGCCGTCCTCCCGTCTCCCGTCGCTCTGGTAGCGCCGGAAGTAGTTGAAGGCCACACCGCCCACGAGGCCCAGAACGACCAAGAGCACCAGAGCCAACACCACGCCATTGAGGGAGTTCGGCGTGTCGGCATCGGGAGACGTCGAAGGGCTGGCCCCGCCTGACGATCCGGATCCATCTACGGCGTTCGCAGGTTGCCCGCCAAGGTCTGTCGGCGATGTGGCCGGGAAGCCCGGCATGTCGGGATAGGGGTAATCCCAGCCGCTTGCGTTTGACTCGGCGGGATTGACGTCAGCCATCGCCGTCCAAGGCTCAACGGTTGGCCCATCGGACCCAGAGCCGGCGTTGACCGCGGTCGGCAGTAGCGAGCGGTTCGAGGACATGGCGATGTCTTCCGGATCGGCGCGTAGCAGCCGGGTCTCCTCGCCCCGGCTCAGCGCCTCGACATGCTCCGTCAAATAGTCTCTCAAGGCAGCACCACTCACCTCGATCAAGGTGCCGGCCATTGACTGCCTGCTGCTCTCTCGATCAGCTTGCCGGCCTTTCAGCGCACCCGATCTGATCGCCGCCAGAACTGTCTGGTCGTCAAGCCAGCGAATCGTCACTGCGGACGCATTCTCGCCCACCTCGACCGCGGCGACCGACCAAAACATCGGGCGGCCGCCTGCGGTGTTCGAACTCACCGAAATCACGATCTGTCCTTCGATCTGGCTCACCTGAACTGTCGCGGGGGCAGAGAGGTCACTCGGACCTTCATCAACGCTGCGAAAGCTGGCCAGGAGGGTGTTCGGACGGCTGCTAGACGGCTCCAGGTCCAGGATCAATCCCGGTGTTTCCTCGGAGCGCCATGGGCCAAGGAACGTCGAGAGATCAATCGGCAGGCTCGGATCATCCGGCAACGGTTCTGTGAAGTTGACACAGCCGCCGAGTAACCAGAGAGCGGCGACAGCAGCCAAACAGGTGACCAGCCTCATGTACATCCCCTATTCCAGGAACAAGTCGAAGGGCAGGTGGGCAATTCACATTTACAGCACGATTCAAACCGGCCTGACGCACACTTGACAAGAACTATAGGAGGGCTAGACCACCTGGGGTCATCAAGACCGACCGAGGAAGTCACCATCCATGGTCCCAATGTAACACCGAGGCCATCCGGGCGTCCAGCGCCTAGCTGGAGCCACCAGGCCTGACCCCGTAGCCGACCGTCAGCGCCCGCGTCGCGTCCAGGGCCGCAACGGGCCGCGCGCTGTCCACGCTCGCGTCGGCGGCCGCTTGGACGCGCAGCAGCTCCATGCCGCGATCGTCGAGCGGGGTGGCGGGCATCCCGAAGGCCCACCGTCCGGCGACTGCGGCGATGCCCAAGGCTAAGGCAAGTCCATAGCCATCGCGACCGGCACGCCACCTTGATGGCGTCTCCCTTGACGTCATGTCAAGACTCCTAGCGCTGGGTTCTCCGGCAACACGCATCGGGGGCGGCACGGCGCTGCGCGAACGAAGCATAGCCCGCCGGTTCCGGCACGTCGAACCTGGCTGCTTGCTCGACGTGGCGACTCAAGCTACCCTCCGGCTGTCTGCGCGTATGTCCCGAATGCATCTGAATTCACCTGCGCTGCGCGTGTCAACGCAACCGACCCCCATGGGCGGACGCGGGATGGCTGAACACGAGTGGCTCGATCCCCTATCGCGGGAGGACCTTCATGGATATCTTGGGCGAGGCCTTTATGCTCTTGATCTGGGTGGCCATCATCTTCGGGCGGCCCCTGATCCCGGCAGTCATGGCCAAGAACCGGGGCCGCGATCCGGTCGCCTGGTACCTGATCGGCTTCTTCTTCTGGCTGATTGCGATCATCTTGGTGCTCGTGTTGCCCGACCTGACGAAGCAGAAGGCGCACGATCAACAGGTGGACCGGCGCGCCCAGCGACTGCAGGAGGAGCTGGACGCGGAGCGGCGACGGAGCGAACACTTCCGGCTGGAGGCGGAGCGCCGGTTGGATGTCCATGACCAGGTCCTGGGCGTCCATACCCGCGTGGCGTTGCCCGGCGCCGCCACCGCCTCGCCCGTACTGGTGGACCTCGGTGACCTGGAGGAAGAGCCGGACGGGCAGTCGGCGCCGCCATCATGAGCCTGCTGCGCGGCAAGGGTTTGCCGCCGCACGGCCTGCGCCTCGAAGGGCTGCTGGAGGGCACCGCCATCGACGGCGGTGACTGGCTGGAAGGTCTGCGCGCCTGGCGGGCGCCGGCCGCGTTCCCGGCAGACCTGGACATCAGCACGCGGGGCAATCGCTTCAGCATCCTCTTCGCGCCCCGGGAGGATGCGCGCGGCGACGACGGCAGCGAGGCGCGCATCGCCGGGGCGCTGGCAGACCTGTTGAGCTGCGCACCGCCTGGGTCCTTCGGGTCGTTGACCTCCTCGGTACGCAGCACACGAACCACGCTCACTGCGTCCATCCTGACCGTCTACCAGGTCGACGACAGCGGCGCCGTCCGGACCGTCCAGCGCGAGGCCGAGCCGCCGCCCGCGCCGGCCCCGCCGACCCTGGGCCAGCGGCTGAGGCTGAGCCAATGGCCCGTGGCTCTGGGCCTGCTGGCCGCGGCGGCCTTCGCGCTGTGGCAAGTGGCGCCCGTCCGTTCCACCGTCCAGGGCTCCCTCGGCCTGGCCCCGCCCGTCCCGACGCTGGCCGGCTCGGCCTTTGAGCGCTATCTCAAGGCGGAGGTCCTACCCGGACCGCCTCAGGCCCTGCGCCTGGCGCGCCTGCCCGCCTACCCCCGCGACCCGGCCGCCCTCGACGCGGCGGCGGCGTCCGCCGAGGGACTGCACGGCATGCTCGCTCTCTCCGCCCTGGCTCGCGGCTACATCCGCTGCGAGTGGTACGACGAATCCGGCCGCTTCCTCTACGGCGTCGACCTGCGCGTCCGCGAGCTGGCGACCCGAGAAACGATGACCCTCGCCCTGCCCGCCATCTCCGGCGCGGTGAGCCTTCGGCTGCTGTACTGAGCCCCTCCTGACACGATAGCCCGCTGTGTCACAATGACCTGAGACCACCGCCACAATGCTCGTACGGTACCCCCAAGCAGCGTGAGGGTAGCGGTGGCATGACCTCGCGGCCAACGAAGGATTCGAGACCCGGCACACCCACCGGCTACTCTCAAAGTCGGGTGTGGCCAGAATTCGTGAGCGCCGGGATAAACCGGCGAGATGCAGCGGAGGAAGGAGCCGTACGGTGAAGGAGTAGCGACCCACACCGACCCCGAGTCATGCGGGCATGTTCGCGAGGGCATGGTCGAAGCGTTGACAGGGGCGTGCGTAGGCCGGGTATGGAACCGCGAAATATGGCACATCCGAGGGCGCCGACGCCATACGGTTGGCGGCAGGCCACACCACCAGGGGCGCTAGCGCGAGCCGCTGGTGGGCCCTCGCGCGGTCGGAGACCCCGGCATGCACACGAAGCATCTCGCGCGAGAACCGGGAGGTCTCGTGCTCGCCCACGGGAGATGGCCCGTGGGCCGCGATGGGAAGTCCAAGGACGAAAAGCCGGAGATGAACGAGCACGAGAAGTCTGACCATCCCGTAGTACCGACGAAGCCATCGATCAAAGGCACGGGCAAGGAGCCACGGCCGGCGGAGGTGGTGGAGGGAAGGGGGTGGGCCAAGGGGAATCCGAGCCAGGGCGACACGTCCCGGACGCAGAGCCGGGTGAAGGACGTGCCAAACGCGTTGGAGCGGATACGACAGGCAGCAGCGAGGGACAAGGGTGAGCGGTGCACCGCGCTCTACCACCACATCTGCGAGCCGGAGATTCTGCGGCGGGCTTACCTGATCTCGAAGCGGGAAGCGCCGCCGGGCGTCGATGGGCAGACGTGGCAGGACTACGGCGAGGACCTGGAGGGCAACCTGCGGGACTTGACGGAGCGCCTGAAGCGGGGAGCGTACCACGCGAAACCGGTCCGGAGGGTGTACATCCCGAAGGACGACGGCCACCTGCGACCGATTGGCGTGACCACGGTGGAGGACAAGATCGTACAGCGGGCCGAGGTAGAGGTGCTGAACGCCGTCTACGAGACGGATTTCGTGGGCTTCTCGTACTGATTCCGACCAGGGCGCAGCCCACACAACGCGTTGGACGCGCTGTGGGTCGGCCTGATAATGAAGAAGGTGAACTGGGTGCTGGATGCAGACATCCGTGGCTACTTCGACACCATCGACCATGGATGGCTGGTGAAGTTCATCGAGCACCGAATCGGGGACCGGCACGTCATACGCCTGATCCAGAAGTGGTTGAAGGCGGGCGTGCTGGAGGACGGGACGCGGACACGGAGTGAGACGGGGACGCCGCAAGTGTGCTGGTTCAGCGCGACTCGCGTCCGGCGGCCCCGATCGTGCACCGCTTTGGCGGAATGACAGTCGTTGATCAACGCGACCTTTGCGCAGTCCAGACAGGCGCGCCTTACTTCCTGAAGCCTTCCTACCGTCCGCTCCAACCCGGGCTTTGCGGGCAATCACTGGCCGCGGCCAGCTGCCGATATAGGGCCACTAAGGCCGTTTCGTCATCCGCACGGTGTACGCGACGGGGGTCACCGGTGAGCACGGTCAGGAAGGCTAGATCGGCATCTCCGCCATAGCCCACCGATTCCAGGCGAACCCCGCTGTTGCGGAGGAAGTCGGCCTCATCCATCGCTGCCTCAGGGTGCTCGTCCTGTCGCCCGTCCGTGAGCAGGATGATCAAGCTAGCCGCATCCGGGCGGCCGGTGGTGGTCAAAAGGTCATGGGCCGCGCCAAGCCCGGAGTCCATCCGCGTTCCGGGGCTTGTGCGGATGCTGGCTATTGCCATGTCCAGAGTCGCACGACTCGACGTAAGCCCACTCTGGACGATAGCTTCTTGGTGAAAGCTGACGACGGCGAGCCGGTCAGCACCTAGACTGAGCGCCTCTAGGAAAGCCCGCGCCGCAGTCCGGGCAGCGGCCAACTTTGGTCCGGTCATGCTGCTGGATGCATCTATGACCAAGATCGCGTCCACGGGACGCGCATCCGGCTCGCATGGCGGCTCACGTAGGAGAACTGGCAGGAAGATTCGGGTCGGGGACACGGGAATCGTTACCGCCGGACTGACAACCGGGGTCACAGTCGGCGAGGCTGTGACCACCGATGTCGGCGATGCTGTGGCCGGGGCCAGCACGTCTATCATCGGAATAGGAAATGTGACCTGAAAGGGATTGCCAAAGCCGTCGATCAGTTCAGCGCTGGCAGATTCATTCGTAGCATGCTGGCCCATTTCGCGTGGAACAAGCCGATAAGATGCCTGCCATCCACTGAAACCAACATCATTGGCCTGCCACACGAGGGTACGGGTCCCCACATCCCAACTTGCTGGCGGGCTGATGGAGTTGACAACCAGATCCATGTTATCAGGAACGCGATCTCTTACAGTGAGCTGCCGGGCAAGTACGCGGGCAGCGAACTCCTTGCCAAGTTGCTGATAAACAGATCGGAGTGTGTCGGCATCTGGCACTAAGAAGTGGTCTTCGGGGAATGTCGGCCACAACTGCGGCAAGATAAAGGGTCCTGCTGTAATGCTGTAGACCCGGATCCCTGCCTCTCGAAGTCCATTTACGGCACGCAGGCCCCCGTCTTGATATGGGTACAATCCCCTTGTGTAAATGCTATGTGCAATGAGAACTCGGTTCGCGTCCGGCCGTCCTTCGCGCTCAAGGTAGGTCGCAGCAAATCTAAGCGGGCTTGAAGGACCGGCTTTGCCTGGCGGTAGATTGGCTACTACCGGTGCGAATCTAGAAAAGTCATTGGTAAAGTCAAGCGCCACACGACCAGGATACGTGTACAATAGGATCGCGAGTCGGTCTAGTTGTGGGTCGAGTGAATCCACCAAGGCTTGCAGAGCAGAGACCATTGCGCGCTGCTCACTGGACAAGGGCTGATCCATCAAGATAACTACATCATTATCGGAAGCGATTCTGCCGCAGCCGCCGCGCAGTTCAAGCTGAATACCGACTTCATTTCCTATGGGGACCTGCTCACGATCAGCGACCTTGGCCTCTTCCACTGTACAGTATGGCAACGCATCGGGTTCGGCCACCCTTTCTCCCACGAAAGCTGGTCGGTAGATGTAGAGTCTTCTAGCGATGCCGTCCAGCACACCTACTCTGCCTTCGGGCAGGCTAACGATGTCGGCAAAGCCAAGCTTGGTCGCCTCCCGCGACATAGGCGTAGACCAACCACCTCTCACCGATCCCTGGTCATCCACTACATACACCGAACCTTCAGCCGTAAGTACAAAAGTGAGACTGGACTGCTCAGATACGCTGAGCCTCGCGGGGCGTCCAGGAATCCGTGTGCCGTTGCGAACCCTATTTGGATCCTGAATTCCAGGTTTGGCTCGGAGAACCTGAGCGGCCAGACGATCAAGCGCCCACACTTCACCCGGTACTGCGGAGAAGTCAAAATCAGCTATGAGACGCTCCTGAGGGTGTTCCCCCCAACTTCGACCATATCCTAAACTTGACAATGGGCTGTCCCAGGCCCCGAACCTCGGATCTTCATCGGTGCCGGAGCGGACCCGTCGGTGATGCATCGATGAAGCATCCCAATCCAAACCGGCCGCCACGTCGAGCCAGCCATTGACCAACCAGTCCACCATGATTCCCTTCGAATCAACGGCAATTGAACCTGGCCATGTTGTGCCCGGAGGAGTGCAATCCCATTCCGTGTGCCACCAGCCCTGATTGATTCCCACAGCCCCCTTCGAGGGCACGACCGTCCGCCAACCACCATCCTGACGATGGTAAATGGCCATACGTCCGTCTCGCAGACGGTACAATTGCCCCTCCGCGTCAATATCAAAGTCATCGGAGGGACCTATGCTGCCGAGAGGCTCCCAACGATCGCCGGCAGCCAACACACTGAGTGCCCCCTGTTCAGACAACACGACCGGTTGTCCATGAATCACCCCTACTCGCCAAAGCCAATCACGCACGGCAGTGGATTCACTCGCCGCCATGTTGCAGAGTGGTTCCAGCGAAACATCGTTAAACTCCTGCCTGATGTACCATCGTCCAAGAGATCCGGTAGATGAAATGCCATAGATAGGCGAGAATGGGCGAATCCCAGACACACCACTGCTAGTATGTGTAACGGCAAACCAATGAGTTCCGGCTAACAGGCGCGGTGCATCCCCGTCACTGGTGTCAAGTATGGTGGCTACAGGCGCCGGTTGGGCAACTGTATCATCTGCCAGCCAACTGATTGAACCGCTGTTTAGCCTGAGTAGAACGCCATTCGTTCCCTGTTGTGACCATGTCAGCTCTTCGACCCGCTCCCCGATATCCAGTGTCCGTGATCGCACTATATCGCCAGTGTCAAGGCTGATCTGATCCAGCACCCTGCTGTCGTTATTGTAGAGTAACAGCGTTGGAGGGCCGCCTATCGGGGTGACAGATGGCCCGAGCGTCATTAATGTGCTATCGGACATCAACGTGATTGGAAATCCACCCGTGATCTGTCCTGCATAGTCCATAATGGTCAATTCCCGATTGGCCACGCTGGCGAGATATAGTCGCTGCGAGTCGCTCTCCAGTAAAACCTTTCCATCTATAAGCGCCGTCTGCTGAATGAGGTTTCCATCCGCCGAGAACATGAGCAGCCGATTAGGATTCTCTTCGCGCACAATATAGCGGACCCGCTCGGGATCACCATAGGCGAACAGACCTTGCTTCCGCTCGTAAATAACCCCAACATCGACCGGATGTACGAGACTGCCCTGGCCAAAGATTCGCAACAGGGCACCATCGGGTTCGAAAACTAGCACCCTTGGCGGCCTCTGATCGACCACCAGCAATTCCCCAGCATCATAGGAAACCCTGACAGCTACTGCCTGCCCCATCCTTGTTGGCTGAGTCGCCGTTATGGGGTGAGTTGATTCCAATACATAGCCCAGAGCAGCTGACTGGGCGCCAATTCGACTTGCTAATCCTATCGTCAACAAGCCAAAGGCAATAGCCACAGACCGCAACAGGTATCTCGATGTCATTGCACGGCCTCGCTCTCGCTATCCGGCCACTCCTGCCGATACGCCTTGTGACTCGTCCCCGGTAGCTTATGCTGCGATGCATCATACCCCGGTTACGCCAGGAGTGATCTGTGCTGCCCTGGCACCTTCAGCGTTCGCATTCCCGTTGCGCCAGCGGCTTGGAACCGCAGAAGACATTGTACGACCATTATGTAATCCGCGATCCGTTTCGCGCGATTGTGGCGTCGAACTACTGAATCAGGAGAGTTAGGTGCAGGCGATAGATCGCCTGCACCCAAACAACCCGTCCCGATTCTAGCAGCCCGGCTTCACACTCACAATTGAGACGGTGGAAAGAGGACGCCCCTCATGGGTTCCCTGGGGGGACGCACGTTCCCGGTTGCATATTCGAGAAATACTGGCCCGTGTCGGCGATGCAGGTCATCCCCGCTGATACCGCGGACATTGGGCAGGAACCGCGTCCTCGGCGGAAGAACAAGAAACTCCTGTGACCATCCCCGGCATTTATGTGCATGGAATTGCAGAGGAACAGTGCAGGGTTTCCATCCATGCCTGCCCGCGCTGGAATCGTAACGCCATAGGGACCAATTTCTCGATTGCTGCCACCCTGCGCAATCTGCCACCAATAGTGGATTGTCTGGGCAGTGTAGCACTCGTTTGTCATTTTCACTTTCACCGCTTCGAGACCAGGGACGAAGGCCGGATCACCTTGACAGGTCGTTCCGAAAGAAGCAACAGTGGGAAGGAAGTTCTCTTCACATTGATCGGGTTCACACACGGGAATGAGACCGTTGTTCTGTGCAGGGCAATCCACGCAGAATTCATCTCCATGAATAGTCACATAACCGGATCCTGAGCAAATGAACCAACGCACTTGCCAGATCGGTACTCCTGGAGGGCCGACCAGCTCCCAAATTTCGTTCGTTTCCACGTTTGGTGCGGTTGCTCTCACAGTCTGATGACCTCCACTAGGGTCACCTGGCGATGGAGTTTCACGATTGCAGGCCACTGCGATTCCATTGTAATCATAGAGGCACACAAGCGCTCTGAAATCAGTGCCTCCTGTTCGCACAAGCTCGATTAGAATTCCGACACGAACAGTCGGCTCTGCACCGCATTCTGATCCGATGTACTGTAATCCGACAGGTACACATCCGTCACCACATTCTATGGGAGGCTGTCCGACCGACTGCGCATGAACTCCCTCCGAGTTGGGCCGGCCACCTACGATGACTCCCACAATTCCGAGGCCAACGAAGAGCGCAGCGATCAAGGATGACCTCAGCGTTCTCTGTACTCGTGCTACCTTGTCTGAACTTATCATCCGATCACTCCACTTCGCTGTATAATCGACGAGGCGAGAATTATTCCAAGGGCGCTTTGGAATTCCGGTGACAATTTGGATGGCAAGCCATTGGGCACGCCGAGGCAACCCAAACTCAGGAACCAGCGCCGGTTCTTGAAGCCTTGCCGCTTGCGTCCGAATCGGATGCTACCGGATCCTCCAAGCGTTGTCAAGTCTGGGCAGGACACAAAGTCGCTCGCCAAGGAAATGCCCATCGGCCTCTTTCATAACTTCGCCCACCCCGGAGAAAACTCTGCCCGCTCAGGGTCGTACTCTCGTCACCTTGGTCGGTGCCGACCGCGTCAGGTGGGCGAAACACATGATAGTGGCCGTGATATGCATTATTCGCCCAGGACGGAGGATGCCTACGTCGGTTGGATCCGGCGCTACATCCTGTTCCACAACAAGCGCCACCCCAAGGACATGGAGAGTGCGGAGGTGGATGTCTACCTTACGCACCTAACCACCGACGGCAATGTTGCCGCTTCTACTCAGAACCATGCGCTGGGTGCCCTTCTCCTACTCTATCGTCACGTGCTGCGCAGGCCGCTGGATAGGGCGCTCTCGGCCGTGCGCGCCAAGGGTGAGGCCAAAAACCGTGAGCGCCGGTTATCCCGGCGCTCATGGTTTTTGGCCACACCCCCCCTGGTAGCGCGCTGTCCGGCACCTGTTGTCCACCGATCGGACCGGTGATATCCTTCGGACAGCGCCCCCCAGACCACGCCCCAGGCTTGCCCCGGACCGTTGCCGAAGGCATTGTCGGGCTTGCGCCTTCGGACTCGCTGCCTACATGCCTACAGCCCCAGATGGCCCACCGGTCGGGCAAACGGAGCGTCAGCCATGCCTCAGAACCCGGTTCGACGGCCGCGATGGTTCGCCGTCGTCGTCGTGATCGCCGCAGCCGCCATCGCGATAGGCGCCTCGAGCCATCAGAACCGCGCTTGGGCCGCCCCCGGCACAGACGAGGATCGAGCAGACGAGATCGCAGCATCTCGACGGTCGGCGAGCGCCGACCAGGCCGGTGGCCAGGCCGACCTTCCCTGGCAGTTCCAGGTTGTAGACCAGGCCGGCGGCGCAACAGGTCCCGTCGTGGTCGTGGGTAGCCTGGCCTACGTCGGTCGCGGTCCGGTGGTGGCGGTGGCCGACATCGGCGACGACGAGCGGCCGCGCTGGGTCGGGCAATCCGCCGCTCTGGAGGGGGCGGTCACCGAGCTGGCGCTGTGGCAGGGGCACCTGCTCGCGCTCATCGGCCACGAGGGCTACGAGGAGCGCCTCGTCAGCTTGAGCCTCGTCAGCCCCTTGTCCCCGCGACTGGTCGGCGAGATGCCACTCAGCTCGGAGTCGCTGGAGCTGTTCACGACCTCAGACCAGGCGTGGCTGGGTCATCTTCATCTCAATAACAAGACCGTGGACACCACCGTCTCCGTGATGGCGCTGACCCTGGACACTTCCGGCAAGCCCGCCGGACAGGTCGTGTGGCAATCCACCCGGTCGGGCTGGTCGCTGCCGGCGCGCGCGCCGATCGTGCGGACGATGGGCGCGGGCAGTATCCTGGTGCTTGAGGGCGGCTCTCCCGATCGGGACCTGGGGGCCGCGCTGTGGCGCTTGACCAAGGGCCCGGATGGCCAGTGGCTACCCCGGTCACGGTTGCCGCTGCGCAGCGACACCCGGGCGATGGCAGTGGATGCGGTCCGGCGCCTGGCCTACGTGGCCGCCGGATCGACACTCGCAGTCTTCGACGTCACGGATGACGGCCGGCTGCGACCCCGCGGATCGACGGCGTTGGGCGCGTCCAGCGACTGCGGTGGGCTCCTGTGGTCCGGCCGCTGGCTGGTCGCCTCGTCGGGCTGCGGCGGCGGCACCTCGGCCGCCCTCATCGATGTGAGCGATCCGGATCTGCCCAGCCGCGCCGCCCCGTTGGCCGTCGGCCGGTCCATCGCCCGCCTGGCGCCGGCCGGAGATCGATGGGTGGCGACCGGCGGCGATTCCGGCGGCCTGACCATCCTCCGTCCCGAAGGCGGGCCGAGCTTCACCGCGCATGGGCACATCCAGGACGCAGCCGTGTTCAGCCAGGTGGTGGATACTGCCCATGGCCGCTTCGGGCTGGTCGCGGGGCTGGGAATCGTGCGCCTGACCCAAGCGACCGACGCCGATTGGGCACGATCGGAACTGGTGCATCCACTCCCAGGTGTGACCGCACTCGCCGTGGGACCGGACGGTCTCCTGATCGCGACGGAAGCCCGTGAGCACCCCGCACCGGCGCAGCTTCACCTTTTCGAGATCAGCGCAGCGGGACTGACGCCGCGACGCAGCATTGCCCTCGAAGCGAGTTGGGCCGGAAACCTCACCGTGGTCGGCTACGATCTCTACCTGGGACTGGCGCATCCCCCCCAGTACCAGCAACCGCGCATTGCGCCGATCCAGCGCTGGCGCTTTCTACCCGATGGCCTGGCGCTCCAAGCCCGGACGGACCCGCAGGTCGGCGGTTCTTGTTACGTTGTCAGCGACCAGGTCTACGTTGCCGTCAGCAACGGCATGGTCGCTTTGGACCCCCAGAGCCTGACACCGCTGAAAACCTTGGGTAGCGACCAACCCGATGACAACACGTGCCGATTCGCGGTTCGGCGGGCCGCCGACGGCGCACCGCGCTTCCTGAAGTCCAGCCACCGCAGCCTGTTCGTCCAGCAGATCGACGACAAGACCCTCAAGACAAGCAGCCAGGTGGACTGGCCCGGGCCCAACAGGATCTCCTTCGGCGAAGCCGCGGTACGCGACCTGGGATCGGAGACCGTCGCCTTCCGCGGCAATGGCCTGCTGCTGGTCGACAGCCGTTCGGAAACCGATCTGCGAGCCCTGGCGCACCTGTCCTTGTCGGGGTTGACCGATATCACGACCATCGGCCCAGAGCGTCCGTCCTTCGCCGCCGGCCGCCGCTGGGTGGTCTCATCGGCGCGACTGGGGCTTCTCCTGGTCACCTTGCAGGCCGCATCGGACGCTGCCCGTCCCATCGGGCCGACGGTGCCACCATGGGCCAGCCCGACGCTCGCCCCTTCCAGGCCACAACCGACGGCGACCACGTCGTCGAGCCTGCGGCAACTCTACCTGCCCCTGACCATCGATCGGAAGTACAGCGCCTGGCCCCCACCCTTCGAAGATCTGTGCAGCATCGGCCCAACCTTCAGCGCCATCGCCGCCGTGGACGACCGTGCCTGGATCGCCGACGGGCTCACCCTGGCGCTGCTGACCCAAGACGGCGGGGCGCCGCGTCTGACGGAGCGTTCGGCCAATCTCCCGGCCCCACCCCGCCTGCTCGCGACGGGCGAGGACCTGCTGGTCGCCATCGCCGGCAGCCGCGAACTGATTGTGCTCAAGCGCCCTGCCGATGCGGCGCCGGAGGCGCTGGGGCAACTGGAACTCCCCGATCACGTGATCGACCTGACCGTGGTCGCCGACCACGTCTACGTCGCCACTGCGTTTTGCGGTATCTTCACGGTCGACCTCAGCCTTCCTGCTCGCCCGCGGATCCTCAGCATCCTGGGCACGCCGCGAGCGCCACGCCGACTCCTCGCAGCCGACGGATGGCTGCTCAGCATCGGCATGCCGTCGGGAAGCAGCAGCCCGATCGCCGTCGCCAGCCTGGCGACACCGTCCCGCCCGGAATGGGTCCGCGAACAGGTGGCGCGATCCTACAGCAGCACGAGCATGGCCACCGACGGCAAGCGGGTGTTCATCGTTCCCGGCGATGCCGGTGCCGCGGCCAAACTCACCGCCTACCAGATCGCGCCGGACGGCGTCCTGGTCGAAGATCGCGACTGGTCGGTGGCGCTGGAGGCGGCCATGGGGTCCTGGGGCACTGTGGGCCTGGTCGGCATCGCCGCGTCGCGAGACTGGCTGCTGCTCTGGGGCGAACAGGCCATCGTGGCGGTGGAGCGCTCCGGCGACGGGCTGCCCCAGCGAATCGCCTTCTGGGTGCCCGGGCCCAAGCTGCGCTACAGCGCCATGGCCCTCACCGATGGATCGGCCTACGCCTTGACCTGGGGCCTGACGGCAGGCGCGTCGATAGGCGGGCCGGACACGACGATGCGCGGCGGGCTGCTGTGGATGGACCTTCCGTCGCTGATGGCGACAGCAGCACCGGCCTTGCCCGCGCATGCATGGATCTCCGACTTCCCCCACGCGGCACCGGCCTCAAGATCGTCCAAGAAACGCTAGGCCACGCGGATATCGAGACAACTCGTCTCTATTTATCACTGGCAACGAATATGCAGCGTAAGGCATTACAGGATCATGCGCTCTAGTACCGTACCTCTATGAAGAGTGGGGGTAGAAGCGTTGGAACTTGGCGCGGGCATCGGGAATCGTGAAGCGCCAGGTAATGGTGGCGTGGTCATCGTTTCGTCGCTGCTGCCAGGCGTCTACGGCAGTCTGGAGAGCTTCGATTGTTGGACGGCGCTGAGCCAGGCAGGCGCGAGAGAGTACCGACAGTTCAATCTCAGCCATGTTCAGCCAACTGCCATGGATGGGCGTGAAGTGGAATCGCAGCTTGCGCGCGATGCGCCGTGCTTCGGCAGCTGGAAAGGCGTCGTAGAGCGCACCAAGGGTGTGGGTATTGAGGTTGTCCAGCACCACGTGGACCATGCTTGCCTCAGGGTAGCGTTCGTCAACGAGGTGCTTCATGCGGCGGGCGAAGTCGAGCTTGGTACGCTGAGCACTGACCTCGACGTCCCGGCGGCCGGCCAGTGGCTCGACGGACAGCAACAAGCATGCCGTGCCACACCTGACGTACTCGTAGTCCTGCCGGGCTGGCTGACCGGGTGCCGCCGGCAGCGCTGGGTTGACGTCGCCCAGCAATTGCGCCGGGCACTCGTCGAAACAAACGACCGGCTCGGCCGGATTGTAGGCCTGCTGATACAGGTCCAGCAAGCCTTCCATCCGCGCCAGAAACTCGCCGTCCAAGGTGCCGATGCACCACTGCTTGGTCAGCCACGGCTTGATCTTCTGTTTTTTAAGACCCGACGCACGGTCTCGGCGGAGACCGAGTCGGTGAGGCTCAAGGTCACGATGCTGTCAGCCAAGAGCTGCATGCTCCAGTGGCTCCTGCCCTCCGGCGGTTCGGAGCAGGCCAACGCGACCAGATGGGCCTCAGCCTTGCCGTCCAGCTTGCGCTTCGCCCCGGGTCGGGGCTTCTCATGCAGGCTGGCCAAGCCCCGGTCCCTGAATGCCTTGCGCGTGTTGACGACCGTGTTGGGGGTGCAATGGAGCAACTCGGCGATTCGTTCGTCGCCGTATCCTTCCCAGGAATACAGGAGCGTATGGGCACGCCGAATCACGCGCGCGCTGGCTACACCGCGGCTCACCGTCTCAAGCAGCCGCGCCTCTTGGTCGTCACTGAGCACCACGCTGCACTTCCTGAACACTGGCTTCTCCTCGGTGCTTATCCCGGCCCGGCTTCTTCGCTGCCGCTACCAGGATACCACGACCTCCCCCAATCTTCATGGAGGTGCGGTACTAGTGGGTCACTTGGTTTGGACATAGCCATATTGAGGCGGTTGTGATAGGATGGCGGCTGTCCGTTGCAGGCCATTGGATGGAGGTAGCCATGTCGCGACGCCAACTGACACCCCTTCGGCCGTTGTCGGCCGACGAACGACGGTTTCTTGAGCGCATCAGCAGGGCATTCGGTGAACCCAGTAGCCACGTCACGCGTGCCAAGATCCTCCTGGCGGTTGCCGATGGAGCCAGCTTCACAGCGGCAGCACAAGGTGCCGGTCGCCGATCCGGCGACGCAGTAGGGCAGCTCGTGGCACGCTTCAACGAAGACGGCATCGCGGCGGTCGTGCCACGGCACGGCGGTGGACACCCGCGCCTGTATGGCAATGCTGATCGACAACGGATCCTCGACACCGCTCGGCGCCCGCCGGATCGGGCCACAGATGGCACCGGCACTTGGTCGCTGATGACGCTTCGCGAGAGCCTGCGCAGAGAACCCGACGGTCTGCCAAACGTGAGTACCTTCACCATCCAACAGGTCTTGGCAGAGGCTGGCTGGAGTTGGCAACGCTCGCGCACGTGGTGCGAGACCGGGCAGGTGGTACGTCGGCGCAAGCACGGCCCCGTTGCGGTGACCGATCCTGACGGGGAGGTGAAAAAAACTTGATTGAGACGGCCTACCGTCAGGCTGGGTCGCTTGGCTTGCTTCTGTGCTGTCAGGACGAAGCCGGGCCATACTCCACCAAGCCCTATGCCGGTGTGGCGTGGGCGCCGGTAGGTCAACCTCAAAGACTGGCGCATGAATACCTGCCCAATGGCACTGCGAAACTGCTGACCCTGTTGCAGCCTGCCACAGGTGTGGTTCGCGTAAAGGGTGTGACGCGCTCCACCAACGCCGTAATCCATCCTTGGCTCAAAGAGGAACTGCTGGCGCTCCTGGCTACAGCTGCCCCAGTTGATATGACGCCCACCGCCGCCAACCACGCTGGTTGGGAACGCTGGCAAGCCGGATTGTCGGAGCGCCCCACGCTTCCCTGTGAACTGCCGCCCTTGCGCATGCTGTTGATTTGGGACAACCTGGCCGGGCACAAGACCGCGGACATGGTTCTCTGGCTGTTCCGGCACGGCATCATGCCCCTCTACACTCCGCTGTCTGGTTCATGGCTGAACATGGCAGAGTCCATTCAGCGAATCGTGGTCTGGCGAGCACTGAGTGGACATCATCCCAAAAGTCCCACGGAGATCATTGATTGGTTGGAGACCACAGCCAACTCCTGGAACCAACATCCCACACCCTTCGTTTGGGGTGGCCACCGTGCGGCTCGTCGTATCCGCAGCCGCGCCCGACGTCATGCCCTCGGCGGCTCAGGTGCCTGCACCACTCGCCCCATCCGGCGACGATACATCGCCGACCAATGGCTATGTCCAAACCAAGTGACCCACTAGCAATGCGAGGAAAACATGCGCTTGCCTTGGAGCAAGTCAAATCCCAGGCGTCGCACCTGTAGCGGGACAAGCACGCCACTGGAAGAACTCAGAAACATTCAGTCATGCGGATGTGCAGATCTCCATGGTCGCCCCCTCTCGGACTTGCGCATCTGTAGCAGATGGATTGTGTAGCTCACTATTCTGGGGCTCGCACTACTTGGTCAATGTCATTCACCTGAACCTTCGGACGACTACATCCGCACTTCGCCATCAGAATGACCTTTCATCTTGCAGGAGCTCGTCGACGAGCTTCCACGTCCCGCCAGTCGGCTTTTCCAACCCGTATTGATAGACCTCATCCACGCGATCAACATGCACAGTCGTGCCATCTCGATCGAATTCGTACCAATAGGTTAATTTCACAGTTCCAATCGCAGTATCGTTCTCGATTTCGAAGTCTGGGTCGTCGATTGAAACGAAGCCGAACCCAGTGTGTCCATCACCTTGGTGACAGTCATCAATGAAACCAGCTGCAAAGTCTTGAGCTGTGTCATTAGGATACCAACTCGGTGTTGGAACCGCTGGATCAATAGAGTGCAGGTACGTCTTCTCGTCAATCAACCCCGCGTTATAGTCATTCAAGGCCTGAGCTTCGAGTGTCGCAAAATAGCTCGGCTCATAGGTAGCATGCTCCTTGGGCCAATCCACCTCACTGGTTGCAACCTCGTCTGGACTCGGCGTCGCCGGCGACCAGTAAAGGTTCAATTGAGTGAGATATTCCTCCTTCTCTCCAAAGTTCTCGGCTAGGCAGGCCTCGCCACGTGTCACAAACGCAAGCCGGATAGTTTCAGTGATGACATCCAAGTCACTCTGTCCACTCAATGGACTACGGTTTTGGGAAGGCATGATAACGAGCAGTGCCACTATTGCTCCGATGACTAGCAGGATGGCGAAAGCTTGAATGGTTCGCTTCATGGTTTCTTACTCCTTGATGTGGCTGCCTGGTTTCCCGATCATCATAATTGGCATTGGCTCAGTAGAGACCTCGTCGCCCCTTGCCTTGCCAACCGTTACTCAGGTTCACCCTCCCACTCTTCACACTCATCAACAGGTGGACAAATCCGCCCTGTTCGACAAGTTGTCGTATATCGCATTGGCAAGTGCCAAAATCTAATTCGCCGCCATTTCGGATCCTGCTGGCCCTGGGGTTCAGACCACTCAACATTCCAAAGCACATTCCGTCTATCGCTGGTGTGTGCAGTCACCAAGGTACCGTTAAGGCCTACCTGCTGCGCGATCGGCGTACAGCCATTTTCACATTGAGTTTGCTCTGTGTGATCGCCGTACCGATTGGTCACAATGGCGACATGACTATATTTGTAATGACGAAGCATCTGCCTGACATTCCGTCGCTCCCACCGATAAAGTACTAGATCGCCGATCTGCACATGCCTCAGAATTGAGTTCCCTCGATTGTCGACAAAGTTTCCATGCACTCCGATCGGATCCTGGACCGACGTGATGCCGGCGGCCACGGCAGCGTCTACGAAGAGCTCGACATTTATCCACGAAGGAGAGTGCTGGCCGTTTTCAAACCAGTACCAGTTGGGGCAATCCATATCGACTCCGCTGGCGTAGATGCACTGGCTTACAAAATTCTGGCAGTCTGAGCCATCGGCCCCACCACCGAACGAGGGCCAGCAGTCATTTCGACTCAATGCATATTGCAGAGCGTACTTTACAGCCATTCTTCGACCATCCAAGGAGTCCGCAATGCACGTTTGCTCCACATCCACGTGAGGTTTATCGCACGCTGCAACTTGTCCAGTCAGGTCAAGTCCAACCTTGACACCGTTGTCATCTTTGACCTTCACTTCAAGAAAGTTGTCGCCAAGTGCAAATGCGTCCGGATCGGCTAAAGTGAGCTCCGCTGGTTGAGAACCAAAGTTCCCATTACTTGAGAATGTTACGTCGGTCCCGCTGGGGTGCTCCGAGTTCTTGAGCTTGACGCTCTGAATCGTGTCATCGACCCAGGACCATGCTTTGAGTTCGACCCGCTCAGGCACCCGCCTACCCGTGATAAAGACATTCGTATGGTAGGTGTGTATCGCACCCTGAGTAGTGGATTCGGCGGACGGTGAGTCCGAAATCCATGTTGAGCCCTGCAGCCGGCGACCCCAATATGTGGGCCAGCTTTGCCACGCAGGCACCAAGTAAGCCGATAATGTCTCGGTAATTCCGTTCACTACCTTCCATGAATAGTCTTCAGTGTCACTCGGAATTGGATTCGGAATTGTGCCACCCGGAGACCGCCCCGTGCTTATATCGATATTCAGAGATCCTGCATCAGTGCACATGAAGTCACCCCACGCGGGGCGGTCACAGAGCCTAGCGTAGAGAGCATCGAAGATTTCCACGAAGTGTGTTGCATCACGGTCGAAGTAATAGTCCGATGGAGATGTTGCCACGCGCTTCAACAATACTTCATTGACCACTTCCCCAAAGCCGACAACGACGATGCGATGTCCAAATCCCTTGAGCAGTCCGGCCTTTGACACGACGGGAAGGTCCCCAGCCGTGTTGTAACCGTCAGTGAGAAGAATAATGGTCCCATTAATGCTGTCAGGGTCTGCAGCTCTGAGCATGGTTGCCGCTGCTTCCAGCCCTGCCGCTATATCTGTGCTACCACCAACATGGATTTCGTTTACTGCATTGATCGCAGCGTCCAAATCCCGTTTATCATTAGTTAGCCCTACTGGCGCTGGGCTATCGGCACTAGTCGAAAACCACACTACACCCCCCCGTCTTGGAGAAATATCACCCGACGACGTGCCGCCACCTTCATCTTCCGCTGTTTGGAGAATGCTGAGAGCTGCGGCCTTGGCATCCTCCAGCTTGCCGCTCATCGATCCTGACTTGTCAATGACAAACACGAAGTCAACCGGTGCTGTCCTACAGCTGAGCGCACCGTCAAGTGTGTCATCAACCGAGTTACTCGACACCTCTGGCAACAAGATAGGGTTTGTTGCGGCATCGACTAGTCCAGTTGCGTCGGGAAAGGGTGAGGTACTTAATAGATTGTTGTCCGTTGGGGAGTGAGGTGAGTTAGGATTGCTGACTGATTGTGGGGCGACGACATAGCCGGCAATTCGCGGCAGCGTGATGAAATACTCTTCCTCATCTTTTAGGCACGAAAAGGAGTACTGACCACCTGAATTAGTCCGCGTTGCGCCAATTGGTACTGCTCCGTTAGCATGACCTGACTCAACACGATACAAGTCTACTGGAATTCCGATCGCAGGGTTGTCAGTGGTGGATTGATAAATGCCATCATTGTTATTATCAATCCAGATCGTGTCCCCCAGCGTCCAAGGTCCACATGCCGGCGGCTCAGGGTCGCTCAGCCCAGCATCCCATCTCTTACTAAAGTCAAACTCTTCATCCAAGTAGAACTGAATGGAGTATCCCTCATACTCATCTCCAATCTCGAAGGGATCACTATCCTTCGTTTCTGGAACGTCTTGCACAAATTGAGGGGAGAATGCCATCCCTGGAGATGTGTTTGAATTTGGAACGAATCGCAGCCTATACCAATGGTACATTTGTGGTTCAATTTGATATAACCCTGCGGAGTTTGTAACCGTAGTATATTGCGGTGCTGAACTTGCGAGATCCCCCTCAGAATTACTGAGATAGAGTTCGACGGTCACTCCCGCGAGTCCGGTTTCTCCATCTTCCTGTCGACCGTCGTCGTCAAGGTCCTCCCATACGAGATCGCCGACAAGAGCACAGTTCGGCGCACAGTGGCTCCCAGGTGAACCTTGGGCCTGCGTCAGGTTTATGATAAAGAACGTAGAAAGGGAAACCACAATAGCAACAGCGGTCAAATGACGGCGCGCCCTATTGGCGGCCGACATGACTTTACCAAACGGGCGCATCGACGACTCCTTAGTACATGCGTAGCGGGGAAAGTGGATTGTTCCTCTGTATAGACGACTAGCCGCCGAAGGTGCGCTTCAAAAGGGACAGCGATCACTGCCTGGCAACCAGGATATATCTTCATTGGCCTTAAGTCAATCCCACGAGGGTGTCATGAAAAGTGTGTAACTGGCAAACTGGATCCAGAACACAGGAGGCAGTCATGGCAAAGGCAACACGGACGGACACACCAGCTCTGAGCGCACGAGCGGAGGAGCTGCTGGCGGAACTGGGCCGGGAGTACGGCACCCATGAGGGGCTGTTCGGGCCCGGAGGTCTGATTGGGCAGCTGACGAAGCGCCTGGTCGAGCGGGCACTCGAGGGCGAAGTGACCCATCACCTGGGCTACGAACTGCACGAGGCGACCGGTCGAGGCAGCGGCAACAGCCGCAACGGACACCTGACCAAGACGGTGGAAACCGAGACGGAGCCGATGGAGATTCGGATTCCGCGGGACCGCAACGGGAGCTTCGAACCGATCCTGGTCCCCAAGCGCAAACGGCGGCTGGGCCGCTTCGACGCCATCATCCTGTCGCTCTATAGCCGAGGGATGACCCAGTCGCAGATCAAGGAACACCTCCTGGAGATCTACGAGGTCGAGGTCTCCAAGGAGCTGATCAGCACGATCACCGACACCGTGATGGATGACGTTCGAGCCTGGCAGAATCGGCAGCTGGCCGGGGTCTATCCCATCGTGTACCTGGACGCTGTGGTCGTGAAGGGGCGGGTAGGCAAACAGGTCATCCGTCGGGTGGTGTATGTCGTGGTGGGCGTCACCTTGCTCGGCCACAAGGACGTTCTGGGCTTCTGGTTCTGCGAAAGTGAGGGCGCCACATTCTGGCTGGGCATCCTCAATGACCTGAAAAACCGCGGCATCCGCGACATCCTGATCGCTTGCGTGGACGGCCTGAAGGGCTTGTCAACCGTCGCCCCAAAGTGGTTCTCCGTCACTTTTGATGACGGACCAGAACAGTGTTGCCCAGTCAGGGCAAGTCGAAGCAACTCATCCTCACTGACGGCTTGATGCTCGGGCGCCCAATGTGCGAACTTCGTGACCGTACGGACTCTTCGCCGCTTGACCATCATCAAGAGTGACGGAGAACCCAAAGTTTCACTCTGAGCGTCGGCCAAAGTTTCATCGGGCATGGGGATGAGGGGATGGCGGGGATGGGTGGATGGTGACGGGAGTGGTCGGGTGGGTCAGGCGGTTGCGGGTATGGCGGCAGGCTCCTCCAGTTGGGTTGAGGTGATGATCGACGCGGGTTCGGTCTTGGATGAGCCGGCAGCCTCGCTGAGGGCTTTGCGCCCAGCCAGGCGGAAGATGCGGCCGGAGATGGAGACGATGTGGGCGCGGTCAGCGAGGCGGTCGAGAGCGGCATTGGCTAGGAGGGGGTCGCCGAGCATCTCAAGCCATTCGTTGGGTGCGCGGTTGCTGGTGAGCAGGATGCTGCGGCGCTCGTAGCGACCGTCGATGATTTCGTAGAGGTCCTCGGCGCCGGTAGGCGGGAGCGCACGCAGGCCGAAGTCGTCCAGGGCCAGGAGATCGACCCGGAGAATGGCGGCGAGACGGCGGTCGTAGCTGCCGTCGGCCCGGGCAGCGGCCAGACTGAAGAGCAGCTTGTGGGCGCTGGTGAACATGACATCGTAGCCCTTTTCGGGCCGCCTCGTGGCAGAGAGCCATCGCCAGATGGGACTTCCCGACACCGGTTTGGCCGCATACCAGGCAGTTCCGCCGCTGCTGGATGAACTGGCAGGTGGCCAGGTCGTAGATGGCGGCGCGGGAGATGGTTGGGTTGAAGCTGAAGTCGAAACTCTCCAGCGTCTTGGCCGTGTCCACCAGACCGCGCCGGAGCCGCAGGTCAAGCTGCTTGCCCCCACGGCGTTCGACCTCGTCCAAGGCCAGGCGGCCGAGGAACTCCACGTGGGTCCAGTGCTCGGCGATGGCCTGCTGGTTGCGCAGGTCCAAGGTCTCCAGGATTCCTGACAAACGGAGGCGCTTGAGGATGGAGCTCAGTTCGGAGACGGCGATCATGGCCGTCCTCCCACCAACGCGGCGAGAGCGAAGTCGGAGGCATCACGGGCAAAGGTCAGCACCCGGCTGAGGCGCGCCCGCTCAGGTGGACGGCAGCCACTGGTCTGAGCCAACAGCAGAGCACGCACGGTGCCCACCTCGGCGACCCCCTCACCCCGAGCTCGCCCGCAAGCCTGCTCCTGTCACCGTCAGCTCCGGCGCGGTGAGCCTTCGGCTGCTGTACTGAGCCCCTCCTGACACGATAGGCTGACCCAATCCCCTCGCTCCCCGCCCCATTGGAGTTGACGTTGAAGCGCATTTCAATCGCCGCAATCATCTCCGGCACCCTGCTGGCATCCGGCTGCGGACCGCTGACGCCCCTTTACGGAGGCGGCTTTCATGACACAGCGGAAGGAGCCATCGAGGCCTCGCTGAAGCCGGGTGGAGGTCTGGGCGACTTTGACGAGGTCCACGTCCTTCAGTCGGTCGAGGCACCGGATTCGCGCGTCGCGGTCTATGCCGGAACCAAGAGCGGTGACTGGGTTCTTGGGCTGGCCGACGCCAAGCACAGTTGGCGAGGCTGGTTTGCGCACGGCATGTTCAGCCTTCCGGCTTTGCCCCGAGCTGACGGCGTCCTGACGTGTTCAACGGCCATCCTGCCTTCGGGCGGAGAGCGATGGTTGATCATCAGCGGTCGCCTTGCCAGCGACGATCTGTCGACCGTCCAGGCGGCGTTTGCGGACGGTGTTCACCTCGATGCGGCGACGCGTCCGGGCATCTTTGCGCTCATGACCAGGGAACGCGACGACCTCCTCACCCTTCGCGGCCTGGACGACACGGGGCGTTTGGTCGCCGAGCTCGGCGCTGACGACTGTACGCTCAGGCGTCCGGTGTCTGAGGCGGTACTCTCATTTGGCGCAGCAGCGTCCAGACCATCGCAACGAGAGCAATGACCCCGATCAGCAGCACACCCCACAACAGCAATGCACGAAGGTTTGCCGCTCGCGTCGCCTTGAGTACTCGGTCGTCCTCGACCGCCGGCACCGCCGGGCGCTGGATGAGCGGGCCGATGCCGGCCTGTTCAACCGTCAGCAGCTCCGTTGCAGAGAAGCCCGGCGCCACCAGACCGATGTCGCGCTGCGCGGACTCTGCGCCGTCGCGCCCGAAAGCAAGCGTGATGGGTCCTTTGCCTTTGGCCAGGAAGTACATCGTGGCCGGCGTCCAGACCAGCTTGAGCCTGGGCTTGCTGTCCGTCACAACGGTAGCTCGCAGCACCCACTGGTCGGTGTGCACGGCATCGACATCTACGTTGCCCGAGCTGCGCGTCCTGCCCGCCTGCGTGATCTGGTAGAAGGTGGTGCGCAGCAAAGGCTGGAATTGCCAGGTCGACGGCTGGCCGATTTGGTGTGCCGGCAGTTCGCGATAGGTTCCCAGCTGCGCGGGCATGACGACATTACCGGCGTCAAACTGCAGTCCCACCTGTTGCGCGCCAATGGCAATCGGTGCCTGGAAGACCAGGTCTTGCGGCTCCTTCCCCGGACCTGCGTCGATCAACAGTTGCTCGCCCTCTGGCCTGACCACGGTCTGGCTGGGGGAGTTGGCACTGATGCTCGCGAATTGCAGAGGCGCGCCACGAATCCAGCTCAGGCGCGCGTATCGAAAGCGGCGCGCCTCGAAATCGAGCCGGTCGCTTTCGAGGGTCTCGGTGGCGCTGTTGACCAGCCAGTTCAACTCAGCGCCGCCGAGCGCCTCCCACTGTTTCAGGTCGTCGCTGCTCTCCATCCACACCTCTGCAGTGTAGGACGTCATGCCGGCCGGCAGCGTGAAGCGAAGCGAATCGACCAGCGGTCCAGGATCGTCGGGGCCGGCGTTCCCTGGCCGCAGGTCGAGCACCAAACCCACCAGTGGGTCCACGTCATCGATACGGGCAGCGCCTCCCTGCCTGATCTTGACCGACAGCAGCCGGCCGTCGTCACTGGTGCTCACATCCAGGTCGAGTGGTTCGCCGCTCCCGCCCCGTGTACCATGGAGCGGGAAGAGCCTGACCGGCAGCGACCTGTGACTGACGTGGGGGCGGGTGGATGCTTGCTGGAAGGCGAACGGCAGCGGCTCGCCGCTGGCGTCGAACACACGCACGTCGTTCAACTCGGCCGAACGGGCGTGCAGATACAGTGCCTTCGGCAGACGCAACTGCACCACACCCTGCGTACCGCTGATGGTCAGTGGCATGTTGTAGGCGTAGTCGCTCGGTGTGTCGCTCGGTGGATTGGCGCCGTGCGCGGTAGGGGCGGCGAACGCGACGCCCAACGCGCCGATGGTGAACCACCGTCTGAAGCCCGGGGGCAATCCTGGGGATGTCATTGTTCTGTTGACTCCGTAGGCCCTGCAGCATCGCGCCCGGTCGGGTAGGGCGCCAGAAAGCCGATGCCGACCATCAATGCCCCTACGCCGAGGAAGGTGATGATGCGTTCTACGCTGCCCGCGTTTGACAGGTCTATCAGGAGCAGCTTGACCACCACCACCCCCAGCAAGCCCGCGCCGTAAAGCCAGAGCCTACGCGCCGTACGCTTGACGGCGTGGCGCATCAGCAGCAGCGCCGTGACGCTCCATACCAGCGACAGCATCGCCTGCACGAACAGAGAGTCGAACATCGCTTCGAATTGGTAGGGGATGTTTCCATAGTTGGAAACCGTTCGCAGCAAGGCCAGGTTGAACCAGACGTAGGCAGCGACCGCACCGACCGGTGGTAACCAGCCATCCCCCCACCTCGCATCGGTGTCGCGGCGCGAGCGGTAGTAGGCTACGGCGAGCAGCATCGCGAAGCAGCTGCTCAAGTCGAGCGGATTGATCAGCGGTACATAGGGTAGCGGCGCCATGGCGCCATCCTGACTCAAGTTCCAAAGCGCAACCAGCATGAGCGCCCACAGACAACCGAGTGGGATCAGGCTCTGCCGATACCAGCGGGCGATCGGCGCTACGGGCCAAACCTCCGAGCGGCTGCGTCGCAACAGCCAGGCGATAGCAGCCATCATCAGCCAGGCCGGTAGGAAGCGCGCCCAACTGGCGCTGACCTGCCAGCGTGCGTCGGCCAGCAATTGCGCCTCGGCGCTGTTGCTACCTTGCAGATAGCGTGTGATCCACGTGCTGAAACTCGGCCAGATCATCAGCCACGGCCCGACCGTCCGCAGCGCGTGCAACAGCTTGAGGGCCGGTTCGGCAAGGGTCCAGTCGCGCGCCGGCCAAGCGCGCATCAGCCATTCGCCCGTCAGCCACAGCGCCGCATAGCCGAACACGCTGGAACTAGCCGGCAACGATGGCCGGAAGTAAAGCGTTGCCAGCAATGCGAGCGTGCTGATCGCCAACGCCCCCCAGACCGATGTCGTCGGCCAGCGCAGCGCCGGCCAGGCCAAGCGGCCAGCCAGCCAGACGGCCACAGGCGCAGCGCCGGCCAGCAGCAGGCTGTAGAAGGTGAACCCCAATTCGAAACCGCCACCACCAAACTGGCCCGTCGTAACCATCTGGTAGTGGGTGCTCAGCCACGCGGCGACGGTGGGCAGTATCACTCCCAGCCACCATACTTGCGACCACAGCAACAGCGCGGACGACAGGGCGCCAAGGGTGGCACCGCCGTGGCGTGCCAAGGTCCAACTACTGAAGGCGGCACCGCCGCAGATCATCATTGCGGCCAACACCGGGCGGTCGAACAGGTTCGGTGAGGCGCCGATCCAGTCGAATTCAGTCAGCGCGAGTACGAGGAATGTGATGCCTGCGATGCCTTGCACCACCAGCGCCAGGCTCCCGGCCAGTTGCCACTGCAGCTTGCGGGCGATGACGTACAGTCCAATTGCCACCGCCAATGCGCTCGCCACCAAGAGGTTGGCCATCACCGTACCTTCAGTACGAAGCCAGACTTCGGTCCAGGCACCGCTGACGATCCAAATCGAGGCGACGACCAGAAAGCCGCTGGCGAGCAGCGCCTCGTCGTCGCCCGCCTGGGCGCGAAAGCGGGTCGCCATGAAGAAGGCGGTACCACTGAGCAGCACGAAGCCCAACCACAGGTTAGAATGCATCGCCTCCGCGCTATCCAACTCGACGAGGGATTCGGCGAACGAGATCCACGCGCCCACCTGAACCAACAGGCCGAACATCCATGCCAACGGCCGGCGCTGGCGCAAGCCAACCCAGACCATGGCCGCACCTTCCAGGGCCCATGCGGCCGAGGTCCAGCGACCATCTAGCGCTAACGGCAGCGCCAGCGTGCCAAACACGATGCCCAAGGCTATGAACGATTCGGTCAACAGTCCCAAGCTGGCGGTCCGGCGGCGCCACAATGCCAGGGCCACGCTCGTATAGAACAGGCCGAAGGCGAGCGCTGAAAAAGCAGCGCCGAAGGGCATCGCGTGCACCAAGCCATACTGCATGCCGAAGGCCAACAGCGGCGTGCCGAACACCAGCGTGCCATCCACGTAATGTCTCAGGCGCGGTGCCTGACGCAGGGCGTAGGCGATCGCGATGCCGACATAGAACAGGACGAAAAGGATCAGGAACAGCTGCGTCGATGGGTAGTACGCCGGGATGTAGTTTCGATCGGCCCAGGCCAGGCCGATAACGAAGGTGAATACAAAGCTGAGCAGGTTCAGAACGCGCCATGAGCGTCGCAACGCGATGCCGAACACGCCGGCGTTGAGAAGTGCGTAATACAAGAACAGGCCTATGCGGTTATCCACGCCCGTCGACACGACGACGGGCACGGCAAAACCGCCAACAATGCCAAACACGGCGAGCCAGAGCGCATCTTGCAGCACGGCGAGCACGCAAGTGAAAACAGTCAGAATGAGCAACAGCGCGAAGGCCATCGGGCCGGGGAGAAGTTGGTAGAGTCGGTAGGCGATGAAGGTGACCATCATCAGGATCGCGAGCGCGGTGCCCTGCACGGGCAGGCTGATGGCCGGACGCTGTTCGCGGATGCGCCAGGCCCAAGCGAGCAGCGTCAGGTCGGCCAGCACAACACCGATCAGGCGAAACTCGATGGGCACACTATAGCGCGCAACCGTATACTTGAGCAGGAAGCTGACGCCGAGGAACAGGATCAGCAAACCCAGCCTGGCAACCAGATTGCCGCCAAACAGCCATTCCTTGGCTTTGACCACAAAGTCGGGCGCTGACGCCTCATGATGCCTTCTGCTCCCCTGCCGGGCCAATTCGAACGCAGCGTGAGGAGCTGCCGGCGCCGTGGACACGGGACCGGGTTCAGACGACATTGCCGGCCTGATGCTAGCCTTTTCCGGCTCTGTTGCGTCGCGGACAGCGATCTCGGGAATTGCCTCGCCATGTGGCGGCGCAGCATGGAGCACTGGTGGCGCTTCTTCAACGACGATTATCGGCGAAGTGTGTGTGGCCGGTGCGGCCGTTTCGGCTACTTCCGAACCCGTTCGCCGTTGGGTTTCCAGCATGTTCTTGCGCAGCGAAATCAACGCTCGGCGCAGGGTTTCAATGTCATTGACCAAAGCATCGACTCGGCGTCGCAAGTCGCGCACCTCGGCCTGCGCACGTTGCGCGGTCATGAAGATCGCGACCATCGCGACAATGGAGACAAGGGCAAAGAACGTCATAGTCACCGTCTTGTAGCGGGGATCAGGGATTCCAACCACCGCGCGGGGAGTCTACACCCCCGCTCACCCAAGCGTCAACCACCCCATCAGCGCCACAAGCCCCCCCGTCGCAGCACCTACACCTGGACCGCAATCGGAAACGTGCGCCACGACTCGCGCGATGTAAGCCGTGGCCTCGACGCTGTGCCGGCCGTCCATCCGACCGTCGGCCTTGTCCGAGGCGGACTGTATCGCGCCCGCCCGGCCCCGGTCAAGTCCTCACCGCACCGCCTGCTTCACGAGCGCGCTGATCCGCTCCTCCTCGGCGGGGGTCAGATCCAACAGCGCAAAGCTGGTCGCCCACATGTTGCCTTCGTCGAGGTTTGCATCCGGCTGGAAGCCAAACGTCGCGTACCGCGAGCCGAACTTGCTCGCCGCCTGAAAGAAGCAGACGACCTTGCCATCCGCGTTGGCATAGGCGGGCATCCCGTACCAGGTCTTGGGCGCGAGCGTGGGCGCACTGGCGGTGATGAGTTCATGCAGGCGCGCCGCCATGGAGCGGTCCGGCTCCGTCATGGCGTGGATGGCGGCCAGAATGGCCTCTTCGCCTACCGCCCTGTCCTTGCTTGCGCGCGCCTCCGCCTTCAGCTCCAGGGCGCGGGCCTTCATCGCGGCCTTCTCGTCGGCCGTAAACCCGTCGACGGCTGCTTTGGCGGGCTTCTTCGTGGCGGTCTTGGCGCTCATGGAGATCTCCTCATCCAACGTGGTTGGCCCTGCCTTGGTGGAAGATAGGTCGTGGTGGTTCAGGCGACCCGGGTCAGCGCAAAGCGTCGCTCGAAGCCGCCCGGGACGAGGTATCTGAATCGCCTTGTGTCGACGGCGGGGATTGTACCGATGCTGGGCGACGATTGGAAGCCGATGGCAATGACATTCTGAAGCCGACGCCTCGAGCTTGCGCGCGCTGCTCGGGGAGGCCATACTGGCAAGCCAGAAGGCCGCGCCGACCGGTTGCGAGCGGCCATGGCCCGGCGGCGGGTCGCCCCGCATGGAACCGCGAGGCCTGTCCGTTTCCCAGCCGTGAGGCTTCAAGCAGGTTGAGGTGCATGCCCGTGACACGCGTACTCTGGTCGAGGCGGCTGGCCCTCTTTGCCGCGGTCACCCTGGCCTTGGGCGGCCTGGGCTGGTTGTGGCTGCGCGCCAGCCTGCCGCGTACGGCGGGCCGGGTGTCGGTCCGCGGATTGCATGCGTCGGCCACCATCACCCGTGACCGCGACGGCGTGCCGCATATCCTAGCCGCGACGGATGCCGACGCCGTGTTCGCCCTGGGCTATGCCCATGCCCAGGACCGGCTGTGGCAGATGGAGTTCCAGCGCCGTGTCGCAGCCGGGCGACTCAGCGAAGTGCTCGGCGAGAGCACCGTGAACACCGACCGCTATCTGCGCACCCTGGGCCTGCACCGTGCGGCTGCCACGGCCTACAAGGCTCTGGACGAAGACTCCCGATCGCTTCTCCGGGCCTACGCCGCCGGCGTCAACGGCTTTCTGGCGGAAGGGGGGCGCCTGCCGCCGGAGTTCGTCATCCTGCAGACCCGCCCCGAGCCTTGGCGCCCGGAGGACAGCCTGGGCTGGATCAAGATGATGAGCCAGGATCTCGCCGGGGATTACGAGACCGAACTGCTGCGCGGGCGTCTGCTGGCGCTCCTGGGGCCGGAGCGCATGGCCGATCTGCTGCCGGATTATGTGGCCGGGGCGCTGCCCAGTGTGCCGGGGAGCGGCGGGCCCGCCGGCAGCGCCGCGCCGTCGCCCGCCCCCGTCCTCGACGCGCCGACCGCCGACGGACTCCTGGCCATGGGCGCAGACCTGCGGTCGCGCTTCAGCATGATGTTGCCGGGCGGCGGATCCAACAGCTGGGTGGTGTCCGGCCGGCTCGCGGCCAGCGGCAAGCCGCTCCTGGCCAACGATCCGCATCTTTCGGCCCGCATTCCCTCGGTCTGGTACCTGGCCGAACTGCACGGCGACCGCATCCACGCCGTGGGGTCCACGCTGCCGGGCGTTCCGGGCATCGTCATCGGCCGCAACGCGCACATCGCCTGGGGGCTGACCAGCCTCGTCGCCGACACCCAGGACCTGTATCTGGAACGTCTGGATCCCGACCGTGGGCGGCGCTACCAAACCGAGGCCGGCTGGCGGGATCTGACCCTGATCGATGAGCCCATCTGGGTGAAGGGGCGGCAGCGTCCGGAACCCTGGGTCGCCCGCCTGACCCGCCACGGACCCCTCATCAGCGATGTGTTGGCGGATGCCGCGCAGCCGATGGCCCTGCGCTGGACGGCGCTGGACGACGACGACAGCAGCTTTGCCGCCCTCATCGCGATCGACCGCGCCGCCGGCCGCGCCGACTTCCAGGCTGCCCTGGCCCGCTTCGTCACCCCGCCGCAGAACTTCGCCTACGCCGACGACGCGGGGCATATCGGCCTGATCGGCGCCGGACGCATCCCCTTGCGTCCCGAGGGCCTGCACGGTGAGCTGCCGCGGCCCGGCTGGGACGGTGCCGCGGAATGGACGGGGTTCGTCCCCTTCGAGTCCCTGCCACAGGCCTGGGATCCGGATCAAGGCTGGCTGGCCAACGCCAACCAGCTGCTGGTGGGCTCGAGCTATCCCTTCCATCTGTCCAACCAGTGGTCGCCCCCGTATCGCATGACGCGTATCTCTGGGCGCTTGAACGAGCTGTCGGAGCGAGGGGACATCACCTTGGATGACCTGCAGGCGCTGCAGCTGGACCGCCGAAGCCTGCCGATCGCCACCTTCGCCGCCGCCGCGCTGAAGCTGGGGGTCCCAGCGGCTTCCGGCGGCCTGGACCTGGTGCTGAACGCCCTGCTAGCGGCGGCCGATGGGACCGTCGAACGGGACAGTCGCGGCGCGGCACTCCTGGAGGTTTGGTTCGCGGCCTTCGCCCGCGCCGCGTTGGTGGACGAGTTTGGAGAGGAGCTGGCCAGGACGGTGATCGCCGAGCGTCATCCGCAGCTGGTCGAACGGATGTTGGCCGGTGACGCGGGGGCGGCACTTTGGTGCGATGACCGCCGGACGATGGGCCTCGAATCATGCGCCGACCTGCTCAAGGCCAGCCTCGGCGACGCCCTGGAGAGGGTCGGGCTGCCCCGAGAACGACCGGACGACGCCCCGGCGTCGGCGGCGGCCACCTGGGGTGACCTGCACCACAGCCAATATCCCCACAACCCCTTCAGCGAGGTACCGCTCCTGCGGCCGCTCTTCCATCGCAGCATCGCCAACGGCGGCGACAGCTACACGGTCAACGTGGGCAACGTGGATCCGGAATCCCTGGACCAGCGCAACGTGCCGAGCTACCGCCAGCTGATCGACTTCGGTCGACCGGACACCGACCGCTTCATGCACACCACGGGGCAGAGCGGCAACTTGCTCAGCGATCACTACGACGACCTGATCGAACGCCACAGGGATGGGCAATACCTGGCCATGCGCTTGGACCGGTCGCCGCCGCCGGGCCAGGCGCTTGTGCTGGAACCACTGCCTTGAGTCGCGGCCGGGCGGATCGCCGGTCAAGGAGGATACCATGAACCCACACCCGCCGGAGCCCACGCAGGTGGCGCGCGGCCCCATCATCAAGCGCGCGGCCTTGGGTTTCGTCGCCGCGGTGCTCGCCTTGGTGGCGCTGTTCTTCCTGCCCGCTGGAACCTTCGACTACTGGCAGGCCTGGCTGTACCTCGCGACCTTGCTGACCCCGGTTGTCGCCCTCGGCATCTACCTGGCGCTGCGCGACCCGGAGCTTCTGGAGCGCCGCATGCGCACGCGGGAGACGGAGCTGCGGCAACAGCGGGTGATCCGGATCGCAATGGTCTGCTTCATCGCCGGCTTCCTCCTGCCCGGCTTTGATCGCCGCTTCGGCTGGTCACAGGTGCCGCCCTGGGTGGTAATCGTCGCCGACGGCGTCGTCCTGCTGGGCTATGCGCTCTTCGTCCGGGTGCTGCTCGCCAACCGCTTCGCCTCTCGCGTGATCGAGGTGATTCCGGACCAGCCTGTCATCAGCAGCGGTCCCTACGCCGTTGTGCGCCACCCCATGTACGTGGCGATGCTGCTGATCTGGCTCGCCTCCCCGATCGCCCTCGGCTCCTGGTGGGGCGTGCTGCCGCTGCTCACCATCGTCCCCATCCTGGTGCTGCGCATCGCCGATGAAGAGGCAATGCTCCGTCGCGATCTGCCGGGCTACGCCGCGTACTGCGCCAAGGTGCGCTACCGCCTGCTTCCGGGCATCTGGTAGGGCAGGCGGCTAAAGCGGTTGTCTTCCTTTCATGCCGACTAAGTCGGCATTACCGTGAGGACCAGGCGGTCGCGCCCTTTATGGCTCCGTCCTGGCCAGATTCAGGACCCCGTTCGCCTCCGAGGCGCCGGAAATGTAGGCCACCCAATCGCCGAGGTTCAGCAAGGATGGCGAGCCGTAGGGCGTCGATTGGAACGGGGGACCCTCGCCCTCCGACGCATAGCCGCCCTGTCCATCAGGCCGCAAGACCTCAAGGGCAAGGTGGGAGTCCGATCCCGGGGCCGTTGCGCCGGCGATCACCGGCATGACGAGCCGTCCGTCCGGCAACTGGATCAAGTCTCCGAGCGGATGGTCGCTCCAGAGCATGACCGTGATTCGGCCGGATAGCTTCAAGCGGTGAAGCACGCTGGAGCGGCTGGGCTCCTCTGCCAGATCGACAGTGGCCAGATAGCGGCTATCGCTGCCGATGGGCGCCGAGTTGTTGTCGATGATGGCGAACACCGTGTCGCCGATGCGCTTGATGCCGCTGGTGGCAAAAGGCAAGTTGCCCATGTGTTGGGGCGGATCCGTTCGCAGATCGAAGACCGCGGTGGCGTCCTCGGGCTGCCATTCGCCCCCGACCGGTACCTGGCTGTGATGTCCAGTGGACACGTATGCACGACCGCGGTCGAGAAAGAGATCGACCACATCGGAAGCCACCGGAACCGCGATGCTGCCGCGCAGCCGAAGGGGCGCACCAGCCTCGGCGGAGAGGAACTGAAAGACGGGAACGTTGTTATCACCAGGCCCTTGAGGCTGCAGCTTCACGCCGACGGTCGAACCGTCACGAAGGGCCCAGGCCGGGTAGCCGCCGGAGAGCTTCGTCTCCGACACCACGCGCGGATGGATGATATCCGTGGCGTCCAGTCTCAGGATGGAGGGCTCCATGTCCTCGAACGCTCGGAGAGCCAGCGCGTCCCGTGGGTCATCCAGCATCATCCAGTGAACGAACGGTGGCAACGCCATGCGACCCAGCGGACGCGGATTGGCCGGATCGCTCGCGTCCAAAGCCAACCACGCGGTGGGTCCCGCGCCCCGGAAGTAGGGGCCGACACAGAGCTGCGTCCCCGAGCCCACCATGCGACTGGTCTCCAACGGGAATGCGGCCAACTCCCCCTCTGTCGGTGGCTGGTCGGCACTGCCGGGCGAAAGCGTCGCGAGGTCCGACCACACCAAGCCGCCTACGGCCAGTAAGCCATTGACCGCGCCGGACTGCACCGCCAGGGACCGCCCGCCGGCGATCCGCAGCGATCCCGGTTGCCATCCGTTCGCCTGCTCCCACCTCGCTTTCCGGAGCGGCAGCCCGGCCTCGGTGAGGGAGACGCTGGTGACGCCGGGCACTCCCTGCACAAGCAGCCAATCGTCGGTCACGGCCAGGTTGTGGACGGCGAAGGGCAGCGACCAGATTCCGGGCGCCGCCGTCAGCGCCGCCATCCAGGCCAGATCGTCGACCAACTGACCATCCGACTGCACCGTGAATGCCGTCACGCCGACGCCGTCCGCGGTCTCGGCCAGTCCCTGAACGAAGACGTTTCGGCTGTTGGCGCCGACAAACGGTCTCGCGCGGCTGACGACTTCGCGGTCGATGATGACCTGGCGCTCGGAGACCCAGCGCGGTCGATCCGCATCGGCAAGATCGGCGACTGCCAGTCTGCTCGTTCCGCCCTCAGGCTCGCCCAGCCAGATCAGCCAGTCGCCGACCACAGCCATCGCCAGGCCGGTTCCACGCACGCCAAGGAGGGCGGCGATGCGCGGCTTGCCGATGCGACCCAGATCGACGACGACGATGCCGGCGTCCTTCGTCGCCACGTAGGCCCGCTCGCCACGCAGGGCGAGGTCCACGGCGTGATCCGGCAGGGTGAGCTGACCGAGCAGCTGCGGCGCGCCGCCGTCGGGCCGGCTGAGCGTAAGGAGGTGCCTGGCACCGGCGATGCCCACGAGGTGGCCCGTGGCCGGCGCCAACAACCGAAGCGCCGCCGGCAGGTTTCCGGAGCGCGCCGCAATCTGGATTGCGCCGTCACGCCAGTCCAAGGCCACCACCGTGAGGCCGTCGCCGGCCCATGCCCGGTCACCCTCGGCGGCGATGGCGGCGAAGCCAGGGCCGATGCTGCGTATGTCGCTGAAGCGCGCGGGCTTCGCCGCCAGGTTCTGGTCGCCGACAAAGGGCAGGTAGACGCTTCGCCAAGGGGCCAGCGGATCCGGCGTGGGCAGCACCCTGGGCGTGGGCAGGGCCGGTGTGCCGGAGGCGCCCGGACCTGGACCGATGGGCGTCGTGGACGCGGGAGGTGGCGGCGGGACGGTCGGGGCTGAACCCTCGGCGGTCGTGATCAGCAGGAGACCCAGGGCATCGGTCGACAAGATCCAGCGCTCGCCCGGGTCCATGCTCGTGGCGCCAGCTTCCAGGGCGGTGAGCGACAAGGCCCCCGGGAGTCCCAGGAGCGCGCGATAGCTCCACTCGCCATCGACCGGGGCATCCAACAGGGCGAGACCCGGACCGCCCAGCAAAGCCACTTGGGAAGGCAACGCACGGATCGAGACATCGCCGCTAAAGCCTGTCCAGGGCAGCTCCATACGCGCTGTCTCGCGCAACGTCAGGCCGTCCACCCTCTGCGCATGCAAGGTGCTAGCGCCGAACGGCACAAAGCTGTCGGCGATGGACATCAGCTCAATGCCCGGTCGGTCGCCTTCGACCTGGCGAGCGCTCAGCCTGCAGTTCAGCGCGCCCAGAGTGCTTCCGGACAAGGTCTGAGTGAGCAAGAGGCTGAGCCGGTCAAGGAGCAGCAAGGAATCGTCGACGGACACGTAGACCTTGTCGGCGGCATGAAAGCAGGTTCCGGGGACCGTGCCGGCGTCCGCCTTGGCAACGCGGGTGAGCGTGTCTGGGCCTATCCGCCAACGTTCGATCGGCGCGGCCGGGGCACCGCCGGCGACAGAGTCCTCTTGGCTCACGTAGAGGTCATCATCCACAGACTGAAGGCGCCGCACCCACCGACCCTCGAGATCCGACTGAGCCACGGGCACCAGTCGGAGGCCCTCGCTCTGGAGGAGCCGCAGCCGGGCGGTCCCGAACGGCGCGTCCGATTCGACGGCCACCAGCAGTGGGTCAGGGCCGACGACCAGGGATCCGACCGCCGGATGGTCGTAAACCAGCGTCGAAGCCGCCCAGTCCGGTTCGCTCTCGCCGCCCAGACGCACGATCCCCTGACCACTGACGACGCCGTAGCGGCCATGCGCGGTGTCGACAACGTTCCTGTACACCGGCGGGTCGGTAATGCGGCCAAGCGTGGTGAGCGCCAACGGCTGCGTCCTGTCCAACACCCGCAGCCCTCCCTGGCGGCCACCGGTGCCCACCATGCGGGTATCGGTCGCGGCAAGGCGGGCCAGCGAGATCTCCACCGGGCTGCTGCTCACCAGGCGCGGCTGATCCGGGTCCGCGACGTCGATGACCTCAGTGAGACCACCGTCGCAGCCCGAGCCTGCGATCAACCGGCGATCGACGAGGAACAGGCCACCGCAGTCGCCGCGAGCGCCGATCTGGACACTGCCCCGTGGGCGAACGCCGCCGTCCGGAGCGATGTCCAAGATCCGAACGCTCTGTTCTCTCGCCACGTAGACCCGCTTCTGGTTTGGGTCAACGGCCATGGCCAGCACGTCGTCGGGTCCGAGGTCGAAACGGTTCATGAGCGCCAGGTCGCGGCCGGCGGTATCGTCGAAGACCCACAAGCTGTCCCCGGCCTCATTCGGCCGCAGGCCGACCGCCGCCACCATCCCGGGGCCCAGGGAGCGAAGCAGGGGAGTCCGCTCGGGCCAAGTGCGCTCGCCCCATCGGCTGCTCCACTTCACGGTGACCGAGGGTCGCGCCGGGTCTGCGAGATCCAGGGCCATGACCTTGAGTTCCGAACCGAGGTCGCTCCGGACAATGGCGCTGAGCCAAGCCCCGTCGGCAGCCGGAGCAAGGTCCAGGGACGCGTCGCCCAGGTTCAGCACGGCCACGGTCTGCGGCTTCAAGGGATCGGCCAGGCTCAAGCTGACCAGCTGCTCGTCATAGCCGTCCCGATAGCCGTCCTGCCCTACCAGGGCCAAGAGTCCCTCTCGCGCGAACAGCAGTTCGGTCACCGCTCCGTCGAGGACGGACGACTGCCCCACCCATCGGGGTCTACGAGCATCCGCGACGTCGGCCACGGCGACCACGGGCCCGCGTCCGACATAGGCCAGATCACCTATCAGCAAGACGGGACCGGTGTCACCGCCTGCCTGGTCCAGTACCTGGAATTGCCAGGGGAGCGCTGCTTGCTGCGTGGCCTGCTCGCGAACGGTGGGTGATCGGTGGGCGGCCGCCGCGACCGCGACAGACCGATGACCAACGCGTTCGCGGGACACCGGCGCCTCGGGCACGACGCCGATTGCACTCAGCGCGACGACGGTGAACGGGACTGCGATCCACGACCGACTCGCGACGCGGGCGATGCACATCGTGTCGTACTCCATGCGTCAACTGAAGGTGCGGCGGGCGATGCGCAGCCTGCCGCTTTCGACGGGACCAGTGGTTGGCAGCGAGGATACGCCGACGTCAGGGCGGGGTCAAGGCGGTCGGCTGAGAGTGCGACGGGCCACAGTCATGTTCCGCGCCCACAGGCGGTACCTGGCCACACCAGCGTCGTTGGCGAAGTTGCAGTTTATGACTATGGCCTCTCTCCGTTGACGCGGTAAGCGAGCTTCTGTTTCTTCAAACACCAATTTCAGGGGCCGAAGAAGCTCCTCTCAGGAGTGGCAACCCTCTGCAGCGCAAGTTGCTCTGTCATGTACTGCTCGAACTGCGACGTGGTTGCTGACCAGCCGGTACGATGATTTACGCAGCTGGCATTCTCGATCTCACACCAGTTCCCTGCCTCGAGAGCTTCATACTGCTGGCCTGTCTGGCGCAGACTCAATACAGCTTCACGTAGGGCGTAGTCTGCAAATCTAGGGCCATTTGGGAAGGGTGGCGTTGGTCCGTAGTAGTCCACTAGATATCCTACTCCACGCCCACCTGTGGCCAGTTGCCCGTACACCACGCCGGTATCACCGATCGCTATGTCCTTCAGCCGGTGACGAATGGTCGCGTGGTCTCGGCCATCCACGGTATAGTTTACGACAAACGCCAGCAAGGTTGAATCACTTGGCAGATAGTGCTGTCGCACAGTAGCCAGTGCAATCTGATAGCGCCTTAGGACGTCAGTGCCGATTGGATTCAGCGGGCGCAATCCGTCCGTTGTCTCATACCGTGGTGCTAACAGTTCGGTCACCTCAACCCTGGCTGAGACGTCCACTAGCGGAACCCAGAGTGGAGGGGGTAACTCAGAGAGCGCACTGAACTGTGCCTCCCCGTTGGGCTGGATACGGGTGTAGTTGGAGCCTGTGTCGCGCTCGCCAGTGCGCATGCCTGAACAAGCCGACACCAAAGCCAGTCCAACAATCGCCATGGGTATCGATACAGGATGTAGGATCTTCACTGTTTTGTCCTTACTGGACTGCTGACAACGCGGGCGCCCTGGCGGACCGGAGCACCCTCGGGATCTGAAAGTGAGACGGACCTGCGTTTGATCCTGGATTTCTGACAACACATGACCACTGGACGCAGTTCCGCAACCGATTGTACCAGATGATGGGCTGATGAGCCGACGCAGCGATGGACTTGATCCATGCTCTGGCGGCGGAACCCAGGCTGCTCGTCGGGGGTGGCACTACCCCAGGTCGATGTGTTACTCGGTGTAGTACTGATGGGGGACCGCTCGCTCTGGGTGTTCACCCGCGCCCAAATGAGTTCCAAGTACCGGCCCGTAGGTGCCATCAGGCTGAAGTGGATACCATCTTTGCAAATGTGCCCCCCTCAGCCGCTCTCCAGAGGTCTTGAAAACACGTTGAGCGAACGGGACAACACTCTTGTGGTTCTCATCTGGGGCGGCGACGAGCGGGCTCACCAGCATGGCGCCAACAGCCCCTACCTCTTCGGTTGTGGGGAATCGAACAAAGCTCACCCATTGAGCATTCGCAATGTCCGCTCGGCCTTCCTCAAAACTGCATCCAACCTCCTCGAACACGATATCCCCATTTGGCACCACCCGAGTCCATGGGTTGGACCTCGAGGATCCGATCGCTGTCGTGACGAGTTCCTCTGACGGTACGCAGGTTCACGTACACAGCATCTATGCCTGTCTAGGCGCGCTCATCTGGGTGACCCGCTGGCCCGGGACGGGGTACACTAAAATTCCCGGGTGATGCTTGGCCAGTCGCCTTGACTGGTTCACTGCAATTGTCAGGAGGTGTACATCCTTCAATCCACAGGCTCAACGCACAGATCAAGATAGTCGTGCAGAGCACGCGGAGTCTAACTCCCGATGTGATGTCCATTTCGTGTCTCCTTGAGCGAGTCACTGTGCTCCGAAGTTGGAGGCCGTGGGCAGCGCGGCGGGGAGAAGGCGGCGACACGGTAGGGGGCGGCGGGCGGGCGGGCTGGGCCAGAGAGGCGGGCTGGACAGGGGGAGGGGCCGCGGTGGGGCAGGGGCGCCGCTCGGGGGCGCGTATGGCCGGGGAGGGCCGCGGGGGACCTCGCCAGGAGTGGTGGGGCAGGGCGGCCGAGAGGCGCGCCTCATAGTCTTCACCGGATTGCCGCAGTTGGATCACGGTATCGCGGCGGAATACAAGCTCGTAGTCATCGGCATCCCAAGGGTTCGGTGGGGTCGAGGCCGCCCCGCCCCCCTTGTTGGTAGTCCACACACAAGACCTGTATCCCCGGTCTCGACCTCTACGGCTCTATCTAAGACAGAAGCGTCGTTGAGGAAATTGAGACTGGTGTTTACTGAAATGCAAGAAGGGCGGATTGGTTAGGCAGGAATCGATGTTGAACGCTTGCTAGAGCGATTTGAAATACTCGATGTGACTTGAATGGCGGCGACCCCCCTGGAGCCATCAACGGTGCACGGGGGGCAAAGCCTGGCCAATCGGTACGCCAGACATCAGACTCGTCAGCGCGCCCAAGACGGAACGCTTCTTGGACCCAGCTCCGGCCCACCAGGCCAGACTTCGTCGTCAGCCGAGAACCGTTGCCGACCAAGTGTCCAGATCCAGTTGCTGGATTGTTCTGGGAACAAGACAGATTGCCGAACGCATTCACTGTCCAATCTATCTGCCCAGGTAAACACGATTGCGGATCACGATCTGGACAACGCGCAGCAGTATTTTTTTGTGACACATGTCCGGGGGGGGCCCCCATTTCGGGGGGGGGGGGGGGGGGGAGGGGGGGGTTTGGTTGGGGCCAAGTGCCGGCCGGGGGGGGGGTGCTAAGCCGGGTGAGGCTGGACGGGGGGGGGGGGAGCTTGACCATCTTGCCAAGCCGGGAGCCGCCGTTCAGGGACAGATACATCCGCATTGGCCTCCGTGCCACGCATCTTCGAGCCAGACCCTGGGCCCCACCCCCTCCGGCATCACGCCTGCCTCCAGCCCAGCGCCCGGCGGCCTCGGGCGCCCGCCTGACATGGCTTGTCCAAGGACCTGACCGCCGCTGCCACGACCCGGTGCCCACGTCGCCCTCACGGGCGGCTGCTGCAGGTAGCGCCGCTGCCTCGAGGTCCCCCCAGCCCACCGCTGTCCACCGCAGCCGCACTGGCGTCAAGCCGTCGCGACGCCGCAGCAGGTCCCGCGGTCGCCCGCCAGGGCAGCGCCAGCAAGTCGGGCAGATGGTCCCGTCTCGAAGAGCACCGGATGCCCCCAGCGTCCTTCGTATGCGGCACAACCAGCACCTGCTCCAAGCCACTGCCGCCCGCGCCGCGACCCACGCCCGCCGCCGCCGCGCGCCACCCGGCGTCCAGCACCGCCCGGATGACCTCCGGCCCGATCATCGGCTGATCGCCGGGGGGCCCCGGCCCCCCCCCCCCCGCGCCGGCAGCACCAGCACCCCCCGCCCGCCGCCGGGGGGGCGGGGGGGGCGTTGCAGCGAGCCGAGCATCTCTCCAGCCTCGGCTGCAGGATTTTCCACCACCTCCGCTCCCAGGTCGCGGACCCTCATGTCCAGATGGGCGTCGCCGCCCGGGGGCCCCCCGGAGGGCCCGCGACCCCCGCCAGCCCCGGGTTCCCGTCGACGGCCCCTGCGTCCCCGCCCCAGCACCGCCGCAGGGGCCGCGGGCGGGGCGTTGCGTCTCCGGGCGCGCCGGCGCCCGGGGCGACGGGCCGCCCGGCCGCCGCGGCGCCCCCGCGCCGCACCGCCCCGTTCGCCACCGCCGCCCGCGCCCGGCGCCCAGGGTGGCCCAGGCCCCCGCCGGCGTCCGCGCGCCGAGGCCCGGGGGCGCGGGGGGCGGGGGGGGGCCGGGGGGGCGGGCGGGCGGCGCCCCCCGCGGGCGCCGCCGCGCGCGGGCGCGGGCGGGGGGGGGGGGCGGCCGGGGGGGGCCCCCGCGGCCGGCCTCGCTCCGCAGGGCCAGCGCGAGGACATCGTCGTCGATCTTCGGATCATGGCTGAGCACCGCCACCGCCGTGTCGGCGTCCAGCGTCAGCGTCCGCAGGGCCTCCGCCGGCCAGGCCACCGTGATCACGTCGGCCGTCGGGAAGCGCTCGCGGTTGGCGAAGGCCGCACGCGGGTCGATGACCACCGTTTCCAGGCCCAAGGTCGCCGCCAGACGCACCAGGTCCTGAGCGATATGCGTAGCACCCACGATCAGCAGGCGCCGCCGCGGTTGCAGCGGGTTGACGAAGACCTCCAGGGTATCCCCTCCTGCCTCGACTGCCACCAGCCGCGCTTGGGGCTGCGACGTATCCCGCGCCGCGCCCGATGCCGCCAGCAAGGCCGCCAGCTCCGGCGAACCCACGGGCGCCGTAGGTCCGGCAGGTGATCCCTCACCGTCAATCGCAACCGATCCTTCACCGTTAGCAGCCGATCCTTCACCGTTAAATAGAGGGCCGGCCGTCAGGCATTCCCGCCCCAGCCAGATCTGCGGTCCGCCGACCACCGTGCTCCATACCGCTGCCTGGCGGGCATCCACCGCTGCCCAGGCCGACCGCCACAGCGCCGCATCCAATGGCGCCACCCAGAGCGTGATCTCCCCGCCGCAGGCCAGGCCCAGGCTCCAGGCGCGGTCGTCGCTCACGCTGTAGCCGAGGCGCCGCGGCGGAGCCCCGGCCAGGATCTCCAGGGCCGCCTCGATCACCGCCCCCTCCACGCAGCCCGCGGTCACCGATCCCGCGAAGTCGCCGCCCTCGACCACCGCCAGGGCCGCGCCGCTCTTGCGGGGCGCCGAGCCCCAGGCGCTGAGAACCGTGGCCAGGGCCACGCGTCGGCCCCCGGCCAGCCAGCCGTTCACTGCTTCTCTTATGTCGTGCATTATCGAACCCTATGACCGTTTTCAGACCATGACTTGCCGGCGATCCGGTGTCTGGACTACCATCGGAGACGGATGGGCGCGCGGTCCGACCCGCGCCCACGCTCGGCCCCGCCCCCGAGCCGATCCGCAACCGCAGCCGAAAGGATAGACCCGATGGCCACCATCCGGCTCAACGTCAACGGTCAGGCCCAGTCGCTGGACCTGCCGCCCGAGATGCCCCTCCTGTGGGTGTTGCGCGATGTGCTGAACCTTACCGGCAGCCATTATGGCTGCGGCGTGGGTTCCTGCGGCGCCTGCACCGTGCATCTCGACGGCGAGGCCGTGCATAGCTGCCTCACCCCCCTGAGCAGCGCCGCGGGCCGCACGGTCACGACCATCGAGGGGCTGTCGCCGGACGGGTCGCATCCCCTGCAGCAGGCCTGGGTGGCCACCGACGCGCCCCAATGCGGCTTCTGCCAGGCCGGCCAGATCATGGCCGCCGCCGCCCTGCTCGCCGCCAACCCCCGCCCCACGCCCGACCAGGTGGACGCCGGCATGAGCGCCAACGTCTGCCGCTGCGGCAGCTACACGCGCATCCGCGCCGCCATCCAACAGGCCGCCGGCATGGCCCTGGCGACCGCAGGAGGCGAGCGATGAGCGTCCAGTCCCAGCCCCTGATCACCCGCCGAGCCATCCTCAAGGGCGCCGCCGGTTTCCACCTGGGCCTCTTGCTGCGCGCCGGAGCGGAGCCCCTGCTGCTGCTGGCCCGCGACCTGGATCCCGCGTCGGAGGATCCGTCCCAGACGCCGTCCATGCGCATGGGCGCCTGGCTCTCGGTGACCCCCGACGGCCAGGTGACCCTCAGGGTGCACAAGTCCGAGATGGGCCAGGGCGTGCGCACCGGTCTGGCGATGATCCTGGCCGAAGAGCTGGACGCCGACTGGGCGCGGGTGCGGGTGGAACAGGCGCCCACCGACCCCGACACCTACGGCAGCCACAGCACGGCCGGCTCCGGCAGCACCTCCGGCAACTACCAGAACCTCCGGCGCATCGGAGCCGGGGCGCGGCTCATGTTCATCCAGGCCGCCGCCGCCCGCTGGGGCGTCAGCGCCGAGTCCTGCGTCACGGAGCCCGGCAAGGTGGTCCACAGCGCCAGCCGGCGGGAGCTGGGCTACGGCGCCCTGGCCGACGAGGCCGGCCGCCTGACGCCGCCCGACGCCGCGTCGCTGCGCCTCAAGGCGCCGGCCGAGTTCCGTATCATCGGCAAGGGCGTCAATCGCGTCGACAGCCCGGACATCGTCCGCGGCCGGGCGCGCTACACCGCCGACGTGCGCTTGCCGGGCATGGCCTTCGCCGTGGTCGCCCGCTGTCCGGTCATCGGCGGACGCCCCGGGCGCTACGACGAGGCGGCGGCCCTGGCGGTGCCGGGCGTCATCCGCGTGCTGCCGGTCAACCGCGGCGTGGCCGTGGTGGCCGAGAACACCTGGGCGGCCATGCAGGGTCGCGACAAGCTGGCGGTGGAATGGAACCTGGGGGCCAACACCGGCATCAGCGACGACAGCATCCGCGCCGGCCTGCGGCAAGCCAGCCAGAGCGCGCCGGAGCTGCCGGCTGGCCGCGCGGTCAGCGCGGAGTACGACCTGCCATTCCTGCCCCACGCGGCCATGGAGCCGCTCTGCTGCGTGGCGGCCGTGCGGGCGGACGGCGCGGATGTCTGGGCGCCCTCGCAGAACCCCGGCGACCTGAAGCGCACGGTGGCCACGGTGCTCAACCTGCCGCAGTCGGCCATCACCGTGCACCTGCCGCTGCTCGGCGGCAGCTTCGGTCGCAACGCCTCGTCCACCGTCACCGAGGCGGTCGGCCTCTCGCGCAACATGGGGCGGCCGGTGCTGCTCACCTGGTCCCGCGAGGACGACCTGCGGCAGGACAACTACCGCCCCGCCAGCCACCACCGGCTGCGCGCGGCCTTGGACGCCGGCGGTCGGCCGGTGGCCTGGCAGCATCGCGGCGCCATGGCCGGCGGCGGCGCGGGCGAACGCGAGCTGACGCCGCCCTACGACCTGCAGGGCCTGGACCTGTCCATGGCCACCGCTTCGTTGGCCGTGCCCGTGGGCGCCTGGCGCTCGGTCATCCATTCGGCGGTGGTCTTCGTCAACGAGAGCTTCATGGACGAGCTGGCCGCGGCTGCCGGCCAGGATCCGCTGGCCTACCGCCGCCGCTTCCTGACCAACCGCCGCGTGCTGGGGGTACTGGACCGCGCCGCCGCCGAGATCGGCTGGAGCGACACCCTGCCGGCGGGCGCCGGCCGCGGCATCGCCTGCGCGGCCTGCTTCGGCTCCTACGTGGCCACGGCGGTGGAGCTGACGGTGGAGGGCGGGAGCCAGGTTCGCCTGCGCCGCGTGGTGGTGGCTGTGGACTGCGGCCTGCCCGTAAACCCGCGCGGGGTGGAGTCGCAGATCCAGGGCGCCGCGATCGACGGCCTCTCCACCGCCTTCCGCGCGGCGGTCAGCCTCAAGGGCGGCGGGGTGCAGCAGAGCAGCTTCCACGATTTCGAATGGTTCCGCCTCGGCGACGCGCCGCCCATCGAGGTGCACCTGGTCACGGGCAACAGCAGCTCCCCCGGCGGCGTCGGCGAGGTGGGCTACCCCACCGTGGCCCCGGCCGTGGCCAACGCGATCTTCGCCGCCACGGGCCGCCGCCTGCGCCGCCTGCCAATGACCGAGTTGACGGTGATCGGGGCCGCGCCCGTAGCCGCACCGACGCTTGTGCCCGCCACGGCCACCTCCGTGCCGCCCGAGCCCACAGCCACCGCTGCGGCGGCGTCGCCGACGCCGGCGGTCGAGCCGACGGCCACGGGGCAGCCGGCTGCCGAGCAGGACAAGCTGTTCATGCCGCGGCTGGGCGGCAGCTAGGCCGTGGGCGGCGCAAGCCATAGGGTTGCGGTGAAGCCTCCGCGATGGTACGATCAGCGGCGGGCATCCGCGCTCGCCGCACCCTTCGCGACCCGCCCCACACCTCGGACAGAACGCCCTTGACATCGCCCACCGCCGCCGACGAAGAACGCATCGCCCTCTTCCTGGACTACGAGAACCTCGCCATCGGCGCCCGCGACAAGCTGGGTGGCCTGCGGTTCGACATGAAGCCGCTCGCCGAGGCCCTGGCCGAACGCGGGCGCGTGGTGGTGCGCAAGGCCTACGCCGACTGGTCGATGTTCTCTGAAGACCGGCGCATGCTCACGCGCAACCACGTGGAGCTGATCGAGATTCCGCAGCGCATGGGCATGGTGCGCAAGAACTCGGCGGACATCAAGATGGCGGTGGACGCCATGGAGCTCTGCTTCGAGCGCGATTACCTGACCACCTTCGTCATCTGCACCGGCGACAGCGACTTCACCCCCCTGGTGCACAAGCTGCGCGAGCTGAACAAGCGGGTGATCGGGGTGGGGGTGAAGGCCTCCACGTCGGCGCTGCTGCCGCCGGCCTGCGACGAGTTCATCTTCTACGAGATGCTGGATGGCGTGGAGATCCCGCGCGCCTCGGAGCGCGCCGAACGCCATGAGCGCGCCGAACGGGCTGACCGGACTGAGCGCGGCCAGTCGCGCGCCCGGCGCCCCAGCACGGCCAAACCGGCTCCAGAGCCAGTGGAACCGGTGGAAGAAGCGCCGGTGGCCACGGAGAAGGAGTCGGGCAGCCTCGAGGGGCTGACGGCGCTGGTCACCCAGACGCTAGCCGGCCTGCAGCGCAACAGCGGCGACGCCGTGCGCGGATCGGCGCTCAAGCGGGCCCTCATCCGCAAGGACCCCACCTTCAACGAAGCCAACTTCGGCTTCCGCTCTCTGGGAGAGATGTTGCGCTTCCTGGCCGAGCGCAAAGCGGTCGAGCTCACCGAGAGCGGGGCGCGGGGCGACCCGGAAGTGGGCTTCCCGGAGCGCGGCGGCGGCGATGTGGAGATGTTCGCCGCCCTGCGCGCCCAGGTGGTGATCCAGGCGCAGAAGGGTCCACCGCTGATGTCGGGTCTGAAGCACCAACTCAAGAAGCGGGTGCCGAGCTTCGACGAACGCAAGCTGGGCTACTCCGGCTTCCTGCAATTCTGCAAGGCCGCCCATACCCGCGGCTTCGTGGACCTGTCCTGGAGCGACGAAGCGGACGACTACGTGCTGCGCGCCGCGGAGCCGCAGGGACGCTGATCGGCGGGAGCGCCATGCCCTACCCAAACAGGATCCGCGACATCGGGAGCGATCCCGAGCGACTGGAGCTGGCGTACCAGGACGCCTTGAAGGCGGGCGAGGGCGACGCCTTCGCCGCGGCGCTGCTAGCCGCCCATGCCGCGGCGCCCGGCGATGTGCTGTACGGCTCATCGTCGAGGCGGTCGAGCGCGAGCTCGTGCGACGCCGCCGAGATGGGCTGCTGCGTTCGCTGAACGAAGGCGTTCAACGTCCATGACCACGCAAGGATTCGCCGAACTCACGCAGCGCGCGCAGATCAACCGGCTGCGGCCGGTGGCGCTGGCTGCCCTCCGGCAGTACCCGCTGGAGGTGACGAGCCTGCGCCTGCTCAACCACGGCTTCAACACCACGTTTCGCGTGGACACCGCGGGCGGTGGGCGATTCGCCCTGCGGCTCAATTTCAACTCGCGTCGGCGGCCGGAGCACCTGGCCGCCGAGGCAGCCTGGCTGGCCGCGTTGGCCGCCGACACAGACCTGTGGCTTCCGGTGCCGCAGCGCACGCGCGAGGGAGCGCTGACCACCCAGATTTTCTGCCCTGACCTCGGTCGCTGGCTCCCCGCCGTCTTGTTCGCCTGGCTGCCTGGGCGCGACTTGGGCGAGGGGGCGACGCTCGACCAGATGAGGGCCGTCGGGCGGGCCACCGCTGCGCTGCACGAGCACGGTGCGCAGTGGCAGCTGCCGCCGGGCACCGCCCTGCCGGCGATCGACACGGTGCTGATGGACGTGCCATATCACCTGGGCGGCGACCACCCGCTTCTGTCAACACCGGACCACGACCTGATCGATGCCGCGTTCGCGCAGATCCAGCGGCAGTTGGATGCGCTCTTCGCGAACGCCAGTCGCCAGCCGCTGCACGCCGACCTCCACCTGTGGAACTTGAAGTGGCACCGGGGCCGGCTGATCGTGTTCGACTTCGACGACAGCGGTATCGGCGTGCCCGCCCAAGACCTGGCCATCTCCGCCTACTACCTGCGCGACAACCACGCCCAGGAAGCCGCGCTGCTGGACGGCTACCAGTCGGCCAGGCCGCTGCCCGCCTTCACCGCGGCCCAGTTCGAGGCGATGGTCGCCAGCCGCAACCTGGTGCTGCTCAACGATACGATCACCACCACCAACGCGGAGTTCCTGGCCATGCTCCCGCGCTACATCCCGAACGCCATCACAAAGCTGCGGGCCTACCTGGACACGGGCGTGTACCGCCATGAGGTGCCGGGCCTGGTGGCGTTGGCGTAGGCTGCGCGGGCACCGTCGGGGGCGGCCAAGTATGATGCCTTCATAGCTCATTTGATACCTTCATAAGGGTGGTTTGAAGGCATCATAAGGTCGCGCTTACGGCAGCATCTGCCGCTCGTTACGGCATCATTGGCGTGAAGTGATGCCGTAACCGCGCCGCGATGCTGACGACGCGGCGCGAGGGCCTGCGTTTTGACGACTTCGGGTGGTCGACGGCCGACCAACAGCCAACCAGCAACAGCAGGAGCCTGGCAGATGCACCCATCCATCAAATGGGCCGCCGAACTGGACCGCGTGCGGGAACTCTCACTCACTGGCACGGCCGACCTCGACTTCTGGCGCGAACACCTGCGGGAGCACGATCTCGTTCCCGCCGAGAGCCAGGACGGTCAGGCCCAGATCCAGGTCGTGGCCGCGGATGCGACGTTCATGGGCGTCCGGTTCCGCGAGCTGAGCTTCTCCGTCCTGGTCCGCGCGCCGGAGGGGGAGTACCCGCAGGGAGCGACTTACCTGGTGGGGGCATTCAACTCCTCGCGCTTCTTCGCCTACTGCGAGCGTGCGTTCTTCGCGACACCCTACGACCACGGGGATGTCCGCCTGTCGGGCTCACCCCCCGCCTCCATTCACCTCGCCAAGAACGAGGAAGGCGTTTTTCGCGCCGAGCTACGCGCCATGGGCCGTGAGCCGGCGCGCCGCGGAGAGCAGAGCTGGATGGGGCCCGTCTTCCTTCCCGAAGCCCGGCCCGGCAAGGTCCGTCAGGGCAACCTGTTCTATGCCCGCCTCAGCGGTCAAACCCAGACCTATCCGTTTCTCCCTGATCAGGACAGCTTGATGCTTGCCCCCGCGCCTGCCAGCACCATCCTCCAGCTGCTGCACCACTCGCGGTTCACAGGCAAGGAGTGGGCAGTTCGCGAGGCCGCCGCGCACGCCAAGTCCAAGACCTACAAGCGGGCCGCCATGCAGTTGCGGGGGACCGCGGTGTCGGCCCCCGAAACCGAACCAGGAAGAGGAGATCTCCGATGACCGTTCCCGAAGTCCTCGCCCTGCTCGACGCTGAACGGGACGAGCGGGGCATGCGCAACTGGACGAAGTTGGGCGCGAGCACCGCCGGGATGAGCAGTTACGGCATCGGGCTTACAAAACTGCGCAAGCTGGCCAAGGGGATCGGGCGCAACCGCGAGCTCGCGCAGGCGCTCTGGCGGACCGACGTCTACGACGCCAGGGTGATCGCACTTCTGATCGACGACCCCGCGCAGATCACCCGTGATCAGGCCGAGAAGCAGGTCGAGGCCTTGGGCGGCGGCATGCTTGCGCATGTGTTTGCTTCCTGCGATGCAACGCTCGCCAAGACGCCCTTCGTGGTCGAGCTTGCCGACCACTGGGTGAGGAGCGAGGACCCCATCCGCCGCGATTGCGGTTACGGGCTGCTCTATGAGACGTCGAAGCTCTCGGGCAAGAAGGCACCCAGCGAGGCCTTCTTCCTCGCCCACGTCGAGCGCATCGCGGACAGCATCGGGACGGAGCCGGAGAAGGTCCGCCTGTCCATGGCTGCAGCACTGATGGGCATCGGAAAGCGGAGCGCCGTGTTGAACCAGGCGGCGCTGAAGGTTGCGCGCGACGTCGGGCCGATCGCATTCAGCTCCGCCAGCGGCAACTGCGAGCCCTTCGACGTCGCCAAGCACCTGACCACCGACCGGCTGAAGGAGAAGCTGGGGCTGTAGGCGCGGCTGGAAGGGCAGCTCCGACAGCCGCTGGCGCCCGCCCTCAGCAGTCCGACGCGCCGCCGTCGCCGCCCGCCCAGCAGCGCTCCCAACCTCGCGTAGTGTCCCGGGCCGGGCAATGGACCACACCCAGGTCGGCGCGGCGGATCCGCATCGCAGGACGCCTGCCTGGCGCGACTGCTTCCCCGGCACCCCTTGGGTCTCGCGAAGTCATTTCGAGACATTGCCCAACAAGCACGATACAAGTCGCCTACCCCTCCACATGCATCATCCCTAGCAGGGTCGGGCTCTTTGGATTGGCGATGTCAATAATGTGCAACACATCTCCAAAACTCACTATGGCCTGACTTCCAATCACGTGCACATCACGTCCTACACCCTTGAAGACATAGCCGCCCGTCTCCACCGGATTGCTTGGATTAGCTAGGTCGGTAATACGCAATGGACGGTCTGTTCCGTAGGTCGCGGACAACACGTAGCCACCGAACGATGTCATTGTGTTTGGGAAGTTTGCAATTGCCTCCGCGGTGTCAATTGTCTGACCGGTCCCCATTACCCTACTGGTTACGAATTCAACATCAGCTGGATCTGACACATCAAATACCTGATAGTCGCAAGCAATGTCGCTTGTGACAACGTGATGTCCTATTTTCGCCATGGACACAATACCTCCTTCATGCTCAACTTCGTCTATCATTTCGGGCCCGAGCACGCCATCAAGATTGTACACAACGAAGTGTGAAGTATTCCCCGCGTACAAGTAGTGGCCATCAACGAGGAGAGCATACGTTGCGTAGTCAGCTATCTCTAAAGACTCCAGCTGCTCCGGCGCACTTGGTACCGAGATATCGTAGACTGAAATCCCTGTCTCCAAACCAGAGATGAATAGCATATCTTCATACACCTCTATTCCGAGATTCATGCCGTAGCCGTCTTGCTCTAGCGTAATCTCCCTTGCTACCAACGTGGGAGAATTAACTGACTGAACATCAAACACGAACAATTCGTAGTCAGACATCGCATATACATAGTCACCCTGCTTGACTAGATCGATCATTCCAGCGACCGTCGCCACACGACTAATCTGCGTTGGCTCGGATGGATCCTGAATATCAAGAATACGCAATCCTTGAAACTCGTCTGCAATGAATGCGTTATCCTGATCCGCCACCACCGCCGAGAGCCATCCTCGGGACAATCGCGGCGCAGAGACAACCACGAGCCCGTCTGGTTCGAGCCACCGAGCGACCTCTAGCCCGTCTGTTGTGGCCACCAGTAGACGATTGGCCACCCACTCCATCGCCACAGCCGACATACTGTCCTTCGCATCGTCTACATAATGAGATCCGATCTCTTCCGGTCCTCCTGGAGCACTCAAGTCAAAAGTCCAGATCATAGTATCGGTCAATTCCCCTGCATCCAGTATCACCGATACATACAACCTCTCATCATTGTGTACGACATCCGACGGCATTTGACCATGGAGCGGCACCGTGTGCGCCAGAACTGGCAACGTCAGATTCTGAACGCCATACACGCGCATCGTGTCTCTCATAGCTATGTAGAGGTCATTGTCGACTACATCGATTGCGGCTTCGGATGAGTCAATCAAAATACTGCTAAGCAGTACTGGTGCAGTCAGACTGCTCACGTCCCACAGCATAACTCGAGGACCAACGACTGCCGAGGACCCGCCGCCTGAACTGCCCGGTGGACTCGGTGTCGTAACCAGCGAGTCGTCGACAATTACGTAGGCAATATCATCTGCCAGCATTCCTCGTCTTGCTCCACCGGCGGCTACCGGAAGCGTTGCAATCGGAGCCAATATGGCCGCCGATGCAACATCATACAATACTGCGCCCGTTTCCTCATTCGCGGCCAACATGATGTTGCCATCAATGTGTAAGTCCGTGACTCGTCCACTGATGTTGATACTTCCCGACCACTGGATATCGCTCGGATCGGAAACATCGAGAACACTTATTGCTTCCTGCCCGGGACCTGTCTGTACACCTGGTCCGGCCGACAACCAGCCCGCGACATATAGTTTATCGTCCTTCAATTCAATTGACGCAATGGATGACCAATACCTCGCCGTTCGATCCAAGTAGACCACTGGCTCATTGTCACTGACTTCGTATACCTGTATTCGTCCACCCATCGCGACATACGCCGTGTTTCCCTGACCGTCAACATCGTCGATTGGAATCGAGACTGGATTCACGTTATCCGAAGCTTGTAATTCCGACAGGTAGACTCCCTGCCCGGTCGTCATGGCAGAGCTATCTGGAACAAGACTCGACTCTGGGGTGCCATCAATCGTCATCAAGTAGCCGACGAAGAGAATTGTTACCGTCAACACCGCAACAAACAGTGTGACGCCCCGTATCGACTTTTGGCTGTTCATTCGAGTCCCTCTTATGTCCATTAGCTGTAGCTACTCAGCTGGTAGCAGCAGAGACAGGACAGGGTCGCTGACGACGCGGCGCCCAGTTATCCAGCGCGAGATCAGCGATGCGCCGAAGATGCCGTTCGTTGTTGGATACCAGAGCCAATCCATGCTCCATCGCAGTCGCGGCGATCAAGATATCTGCATCGCCTATGAGATCTCCGCGCTGGTGAAGGTCGCCATAGATCGCCGCAGCGCGAACGACGACGCCATCAGAAAGCGACATGACCTGCATTGCGGCGCATAGCGTTTCGAACGCTGAGCGTTGCTTCCAAGCCTGCTTGGCCTCAAGTCCTCGCAACACCTCGTAGCGAGTGATGATCGAGATCGTGATTTGGCCATGAACAGCGAGATAGGCCTGTACTCGTGAGACTACCCGCTGGTCATTCCGAATCATGAGCGAGAGGGCCTCGGTGTCCAACAACGCCGCGACCTGGGTCATGCGTGTTCCCGCGGATCGAAGAATCGCCGCTGATCGAGCGCAAACTGCTCGATATCGTCGATTTCCTGCGGTGTCAGCCCTTCATACACTTGTGCCGCGAGGGCGAGAAGGACGTCGGTTGCATCCTCCGCGTCAACCACAATCCGCACACGTTGACCCTCGGGAATCACCATGTCAAGCGGACCAAGTACGCGAAACATGCCCTTCTCATACACGGCGTCAAGCGACTGTCGGGTCATGTGATGCTCCTGTGTCCTGTGGCGTGCCCCTCACTCCCCCACAGACGCCATCTCCCCCATCGCCACCCACAGCGATCCCAGCACCGCCACCGCGCTGATGCCCAGGCCCACCGTCAGGCCACCGGCCCACAGCAGGCCCGGCGAGCCCAGCAGGCGGAACTGGCTGGTGGCCAGCGGCAGCATCAAGGCCATGCCGGCCACGCCTGCGTAGCCGGCGTACAGCACCAGGCTCATGCAGCCCAGATCAGGGGTGATCATCTCGTGCGGCGAATCCCAGTTCAGGTTGGGCCGCGCCGCGCCCAGGGCCAGGGAGATGGCGATGATGCCCGCTCCCAGCACCGCCACCACGAACCAGGCGTAGAGGATGTAGCCTTGGCCGACGCCCGAGGCCAGGGCCGGCAGCAAGGCCGTATCCGACAGGCGGGCGTCGTTGAAGCCGCGGGCCAGGTCCAGCATCAACACCAGCCCGCCGCCCAAGAGCCCCATCGGCACCCAGGCCGAGATGAACTTGCCCAGCACCAGGTCGCGGGCCGAGATGGGCGATCCCTTGATCGCCCAGTAGCTGCGGCCCTCGAAGGAGAAGGCCGTCAGGGCGAAGCGGCTCATGATCATGCCCGCCACACCCGTGGCCACCGCCGTCGAGAGCATCGTCAGCAGCGGCTGCACGAAGCCCTGCGGCATCCCCGACTCGCCGAAGCGGATCGGGTACAGCAGCTGCTGCAGGATGAAGAAGATGCCGATGGCCAAGGGCGAGAGCACCCCCGCGATGTTCGTCAGGTCGCGCGGGATCACCCGCCAGTCCTTGCGGATGATCGCCACCATCGGCCCCGGCAACCAGCGCAGCAGGCCCGAGGGCCGGCTGAGTTCGGCGGCGCGATCCGTATGCTGCCAGGGCAGGAAACCCCGGCGCAGCAAGGTGCGCCGCGCCGCGGCCTGCATGCGCAGCCAGCCTTCGTCGTAGACCGTGTCGGCCACCCACCACAGCGGAACCAGGCTGCAGGCCGTCACGCCCAGCAGCACCCCGAACCACAGCCAGCCATCCGCGGCCGGTCCGCGCGAAACCCCCACCAGGAAGCGCGTGAGCCATTCGGCCGGCGAATAGGGGTTGCGAAAGCGTTCCAGGATGCCCATGAGGTCGCGCAGCGAGATCGCTTGCTGCAGCTGGCGGGCGGAACCCAGCACCAAGGCCAGGGACATGGTCATGGCCACCACGATCAGACCCACGATCTCGCCCACGCGCTGCGCCGACACATAGCGCACGATCAGCACGACGCAGGTGGCGCCGATGGCCACCGGCAGGATGGGCAGGGCCAGCAAGGAGAGCAGCGCCGCGCCGTAATAGGGCCAGTCCTGGTCCTGGGCCAGCCCGTGGCCCAGCAGCGGCAGGGCCGTGAGCGCCAGGATGACCCCATGGGCCGGCAGCAGCCCGGCGATCAGCTTGGAGAAGAAGACCGCCCGCCGGGAAAGCGGTGAACCCAGGAGCAGGTCGAGATCCTTGCTGAGGTACAGCGCCGCCAGGGCCACCGTGAAGCTGACCATGAAGCTGAGCATGAGGCCGCTGGAGTAGGCCGCGACCGGGATGACGTCGGCAGCCTCCACCCGCTCGAACACGCCCACGAGCACCCGGGTCATGACGAAGCTGGTGACCAGCGACATCAAGACCAGAAATCCCAGGGCGACCGCCACCACCACCCCGACCAGACGCCGCCAGCCACTCGCGCGGCGAAGCGTGTTCCAGGCGATCCGCCAGCGGGCGCGCACCAGGCGCAGCACGCTCGCGACCAGCCCCAGCTGCGAATCCACGACCTAGGCCGGCTTCAGGAGAGCACGCTGGCGATGGCCGCGTCCGCGGGGCCGCCGGTGAGGCTGAGGAAGATGTCCTCCAGGCTGCTCGTCTCATGCGCCTGCTCGTGCAGCTCGGCGACCGTGCCCATGGCCACCACCCGCCCCTTGTCGATGATGACCATGCGATCACACATCCGCTCGGCGATCTCCAGGATATGGGTGGAGAGCACCACCGTCGTCCCGCGATCGGCCAGCTGCCGGAGGATGTCACGCAGCAAACGGGCACTGCGCGGGTCCAGACCCACCGTCGGCTCGTCCAGGAAGATGACCTTGGGGGCATGGATCAGGGCGGCGACCATCACCACCTTCTGGCGCATGCCATGCGAAAAGCCCTCCACCAGGTCGTCGGCGCGGTCGCCCAAGCCAAACAAGGTCAACAACTCGTCGCTGCGGCGGTCCACCTGCTCGGGGGGCACGCTGTAGAGCCCGGCCACGAAGTGGACGAACTCGCGCGCGGTGAGCTTGTCGTAGAGGTAGGGCGTGTCGGGCAGGAAGGCGATGCGCGCCCGCGCATCCTGCGGGCGCGCCACCATGTCCACGCCGTCCACCACGATGCTTCCCGTACTGGGCCGCAACAGTCCGACCAGCATGCGCAAGGTCGTCGTCTTGCCGGCCCCGTTGGGGCCTAGCACCCCGAAGATCTCGCCGCGGCCGATGCTCAGGTCGATGCCGTCGACGGCCACGAAGTCGCCGTAGAGGCGCGTGAGGCCCTCTGCCCGGACCATCGGCTCGCTGTGGGTCATGGGCAGGCTCCGGTCGAGCGGATCGGCCGGCCCCGCGGCGCGGGAGCGCGCAGGGCCGGCCTCAGGGTACGGCCGCGGGTCGCGGCCGGAACGGTCAGGCTCTCGCGGTCTCGCCGCGGTTGCGGCCGAACCAGGTGCGCCATTCGCGGTTATGCCAGGCCACCATCATCGGCGCGGCATTGCAGATGGACGAGTAGGTGCCGCTGATGATGCCGATCAGCAGCCAGAAGACAAAGGTCTTCAGCTGCCCCTCGGCGTAGAGCCAGATGGCCGAGAGCGTCAGCACCGCGGTCAACGAGGTGTTGATCGAACGGTCCAGGGTCTGGATGAGGCTGTGGTTGACCACCCGGTCGTAGGGCACGCCGCGCATCCGCCCCATGTTCTCCCGGATCCGGTCGAACACCACGATGGTGTCGTGCACCGAGAAACCGATGACCGTGAGGAGGGCGGTCAGGAAGAGGGCATCCACTTCCCAATGCAGGTAATGCCCCAGGATGGCCGCCAGACCCACGACCACCAGCACGTCGTGGAGCATGGCGACGATGGCCGTCACCCCGTAGCGGAAGGAATTGGGCACGCTACGAAACTGGATGGTGAGGTAGATGAGGATGGCCACCGCCGCGAGGAGAACCGCGATCGCGGCGTTCTCCGTGACCTCGGCGGCCACGGTCGGACCCACATCGTTGTTGGACAGCACTTCGAAGCTACCGATCCGGTTACCCAGTTCGGTGCGCAGCGCGGCATCCACGTCCTGATAGGGCTTGCCCTGGGTCTTGGCCAGGGCCGCCAGCGACTGCCCGCGCAGCTGCACGGTCTCCTCGCCCGTATCGGCGTCCGTCGCCCGAACGATCTGCGGCTCGCCCTCGAAGCCGACGGCCTTGTAGGCCGCGGCCACCGCCTCGTTCGTCACCTTGGCGCTATCGGCCTCGGCCACCTTGATGTCCAGGCGCGAGCCGCCGGCGAAGTCGTTGCCCAACCGCAGCCCATACTGCGTCAAGAAGACGAGTCCGGGGATGATGATCAGGGCCGAAAGCAGGAAAAGCCAGTAACGGCGTTCGACGATTTTGAACACGGTGCCTACCCTCCGCGCGCGGTTCGCGCGATCTCAATCACGGGAATCGGCAAGGCTCGGTTGCACCAGGATGCGCACCAGACCTTGCAGAATATCGGAGCTGGTCAGAATGCCGATGGCCTTGCCGTCCTTGACCACCGGCAGGGCGCCGACGCGGTGCTCGAACATCAAGCTGGCCGCCTCGGCCATGGTGGTCTCCGGATCGGCGACCACCAGCTCGGTGGTCATGATCTCGTCGACCAGAATGCTCTCCATCATCCCCCGCACCTCGCCGGAATCCAGCAGGCTGAAGGGTGAGGGCCAGGCTTCGGCCACGTCCCCCCAGGTGACGATGCCCGCCAGCTGCCCGTCATCCAGGTTGACCAGCAGCCGGCGGATGTCATGGTGCTCCATGCGCGCGCGCGCCACGGCCACCGACGCCCCCGCCGAGATGGCGATGGGCTCGGCCGTCATCCAATCCTGGACGCGGAGCATGGTGGGCCTTGCCGTGCCTACGGTCCCGCGGCTCAGTAGCCGAAGATCCGCTTGAGGCGCGGGTCTTCGCTGCTGGCGACGCCGGGGGTCTCCTTGAACCAACCGAAGTGGTTGGCCAACTGCATGAAGGTGCGGGTCACCGTGATGGCGGTGAACATGGAGGTGATGACCCCCAAGGCCAAGGTGATGGCAAAGCCCTTGACGATGCTGGCGCCGAAACGGTTGCCGAACCAGAAGAGGATCACGCAGGTGATCAGGGTGGAGGCGTTGGAATCCCGGATGCTGGACCAGGCGCGGGAGAATCCGGTTTCCAGCGCCTGCGTCACCCGCCGCCCGCCGCGCAGCTCTTCCTTGATGCGTTCGAAGATCAGCACGTTGGCATCCACAGCCATACCCACCGAGAGCACGAAGCCGGCGATGCCCGCCAGGGTCAACGTGACCGGCAAGGCGCGGAAGATGGCCATGGTGAAGAGGGCGTACAGCACCAGGGCCGCGTCCGCCAACAGGCCCGGAACGCGGTAGTACAGCAGCATGAAGAGCAGCACCGCCAACAGGCCGATGAGCCCGCCGCGGATGGCGGAATCGATGGTCTGCTTGCCGAGCGTGGCCCCGATGCGGTTCTGGCTGACCAGGTTGAGCTTCAGCGGCAAGGCGCCGGACTCGATCTGGGCCGCCAGGATCTCGGCGTCGGCCATGGTGAACCGACCGCTGATCTGACCGCTGGTGGAGATGCGGTCGTTGACCGTCGGCGAGCTGATCACCTCACCGTCGAGGATGATGGGCATGAACTTGCCGATATGGTCACCGGTGAAGCTGCCCAGACGGTCAGAGCCTTCGCCCTTCATCTCGAAGGCCACCACCGCCCCGCCGCGCGCCGCGTCGTACTGCGCGCTGGCACTGGCGATCTCGCCGCCCGAGAGGACGGAGGGATAGATGGTGGTCGTCTTGGCGCCCGCGGCGGCCGTCGGGGAGGGCGCGGCGGTGGCCGCCGGCGTACCGGCGCCGGCCGCTTCGGTCGTCGCGGCCGCCGTCGGAGCGACGGCATCCGGATCACCCTGGAACGGCGCCTGCTTGTCGGCGGGCAGCTCCCTGAAGAGGGTGGGATAGCTGCTCTCCACAGTGATGCCTTCGGTCAATTCGGCGTCGCCGGAGAAGATGAACTCCAGGAGCGCGGTCTTGCCGATGGTCTTGAGCGCCTGATCCGGATCCTCGACCCCGGGCAGCTCGACGACCAGCTTGTCGGTGCCCTGCACCTGGACGTTGGGCTCGGTCACGCCCAGCGAGTCCACGCGGTTCTGGATGACCTTCTTGGTCTGTTCCATCAGCTCGGGCTTGATGTCGCCCTCGGCCTGATACAGGATCTGCAGGCCACCCTGCAGGTCCAGTCCCTCGCGGAGCTTGAGCGAGCGGCGCTCAACATCCTCGCTCTGCCAGGTCAGTCGGTCCAGGAGAGCGCGCGGGTGCTCGTAGCCCTTCTGGACGATGTCCCAATTGAACCAGATCGCCAAGGCAGCCAGCACCACGATGATGCCCAGACGTCGCGTTGTTCGTTCGCCCATGTCCAGCGTCCTCCTCAGACGCAAAAAACGCCTCAGCCGAGGCGCCCGTTGAAGCGGCATTATAGGGGGCAGGGCGGCCAGGGGTCAAGGACTGCCCCCGGCGAGGCCGAACGGACTAGAATTCGCCGGTCGCCGGACGCCTGATCGGCCAAGGCGACCCCGCAGCGCCAGGCCTGCAGCGCCAAGCCCAAGGACGGCCACCGTCCTTTCCGCCTTGTTCGAGGAGACAGCCGACATGAGCGATAGCGACAACAGCGCCGGCGAACGCTCGCCGCGCGAAAGCGCCACCTGGCGCATCAAGACCGGCATGGCCGCCATGCTCAAGGGCGGGGTGATCATGGACGTCACCACTGCCGATCAGGCCCGCCTGGCCGAGGACGCCGGCGCGGTAGCGGTGATGGCCCTGGAGCGGGTGCCGGCCGACATCCGCGCCCAGGGCGGCGTGGCGCGCATGAGCGACCCGGAGATGATCCTGGAGATCATGAAGACGGTCTCCATCCCGGTGATGGCCAAGGCCCGCATCGGCCACTTCGTCGAGGCGCAGGTGCTGGAGTCTCTGGGCGTCGACTATGTCGACGAGAGCGAGGTGCTGACCCCGGCCGACGAGCGCTACCACATCGACAAGCATGGCTTCAAGGTGCCCTTCGTCTGCGGTTGCCGCAACCTGGGCGAGGCCCTCCGGCGCATCGCCGAGGGCGCGGCGATGATTCGCACCAAGGGCGAGGCGGGTACGGGCGACATCGTCGAGGCGGTGCGCCACGCCCGCTCCGTGCTGGGCGAGATCAAGCGGCTGACGGTGCTGGGCAACGAAGAGTTGGTGGCCGCGGCCAAGGACCTGGGCGCTCCGCTGGAGCTGCTGCGCGAGGTGGCGGGCAGCGGCAAGCTGCCGGTGGTCAACTTCGCCGCCGGCGGTATCGCCACCCCCGCCGACGCCGCGCTCATGATGCAGCTGGGGGTCGACGGCGTGTTTGTCGGTTCGGGCATCTTCAAGAGCGAGAACCCGGCCAAGGCCGCCGCGGCCATCGTCCGCGCGGTGCAGCATTATGACGACGCCGCGGTCATCGCCGAGGTCAGCCGCGGCATCGGCGCGCCCATGCGCGGGCGAGCGGTGCAGGAGATCCCGGAAGGCGAGCGGCTGGCGGCGCGGGGTTGGTAGGGTGGTCGTGGATGGCTCGCCCGCTGATCGCGGAGGATCCGCGGTGAGCCCTGCCCCACCCGACGACGCGGTTCGGGTCGGCGTCCTGGCCATCCAGGGCGACGTGGCCGAGCATCTGCGATCGATCGCCGCGGCCGGTGGCCGGCCCAGCCGCATCCGTCGACCGGCCGATCTGAACGACATCGATGGGCTGATCCTGCCCGGTGGGGAATCCACGACCATCGGCATGCTGGGTGGTGAGGCCGGGCTGCTGAGCGCCATCCGCCTACGGGTGGCCGAAGGCCTGCCCGTCTGGGGCACCTGCGCCGGGCTGATCCTGCTGGCGCAAGACGTGGGGCAGGCACAGCCGCTCATCGGCGGCCTCGACGTGACCGTGGCGCGCAACGCCTTCGGGCGGCAGGTGGACAGCTTCGAGGTGGACCTGGACGTCGCGGGTCTGACGGACGGGCCCTTCCGCGCGGTCTTCATCCGCGCCCCGGTGGTCTGCCGAGCCGGCCCGGCGGTGGAGGTGCTGGCCAGGCTGAACGATGGAACCATCGTGGCGGTGCGCCAGGGGCTTATGCTGGGCACCAGCTTTCATCCTGAACTGACCGGCGATCACCGCCTGCATACCCTCTTCCTGCGCATGGTCGCGGCGCAGCGAAGCGCATCCCGACAGAGCCGCGCTTAACGAAACAGCCGGGAATCCGCACCGCCCCACGATAAACGGATTCCCGGCCAGATCGGCAAGGGAAGTTCATTCACTTGCCGGCACAGGATGCCATCCGCAGTTTAGGGCCGGATGAATGCGGGCTGAGTGCCTGGCAAGCTCGGACCTCAGGCGCCCGCGGGGGGCAGTCGGCGCCGCGCCCAGGCCAGGGCGGACTCGGCATCGTCCGCCGCGACCTCGCCCGCGGCCACCGCTTCGCGGAGCCCGGACAGCAGCGAACCCAGTTGCGGACCAGGCGCGAGGCCCAGGGCCGCCTGCAGGCTGCGGCCGTCGACAGCAGGGCGGGACTCGACCAGCCGCTCGCGCTCATGGAACCAGGCCCGCATGAGGCTGCTGAAGGTCGCGGCCATCCGCTCCGCCCCTGGAGTCTCCAGCGGCGCCTTGGCGGCGTTGTCGGCCAAGCTGAAGAGCGCCGCGTCCACGCCCAGTTCGCCAGCAGCCCGGAAGTAGCGGTGCACGATCCGGCCGTCCAACGGCGGGCCGGACGAGAGCCATAGCGGCAGCATGTGGCAGCGTACCATTCCTTCGAGGTAGGCGACGCCCGGCGCGCAGGCGCGCAGCCGCCGGGCGATGACGCGGGTCATCTGGGCGCCGGCTTCCGCATGACCCGGGAAGCGCAGCCGTCCGCTGAGCGGGTCCGCCTGGGCCGTGCGCACCTTGCCGATGTCATGAAGCAGCGCGCCCAGGAGCAGCCAGGCACGGCGCGGCAGCTCGTCCATCGTCGGCGCTTGGGCGAAGAACGGCGCCAGGTCGGGGGCGGCGGCATCGACGGCCGCCACAAAGGCCGGAGGAAGGTTCAGTCGCGCCGGAACCGGCGCCGTCCGCTCGCCCTCGATCCTGCCTAGCAGCCAGGCCGCGCCGATGGCCGCGTCCAGGCTATGCCGCCGCACATCGCGGTCATGCGGCAACGACTGCTGAACGCCGCGGCCGGCGGCCAGCTCGCCGAAGAGCACATCCAGCAGCCCCACCGCATCGGCCAGGTCGAGGGCCATGCCGGCGCGAGGCGAAGCCAGGGCGCGGAGCAGCTCCTGCCGCAGGCGCTCGGGAGCCGGGAGGCTGAGCGATGACGCCCTCGCCGTGATGGCCCTGCGTGTCGCGCCGTCAACGCTCAATCCCAGTTCGGCGGCCAGGCGAACACCGCGGATGAGCCGCAGGGGGTCATCGTCCAGGTTGGCTTCAGCCACCATCCGCAGTCGACCGTCCGCGAGGTCGGCCAGGCCGCCCGTCGGATCGGTGAGCCGCGCGGCCAGGGGCGCCCCGCCGTGCTGCAGGAGTTCGGCGACATCCGCGGCCAGGGACAGGGCCAGGGCATTGACCGTGAAGTCGCGCGCCGCCAGATCGCCGGTCAGGTCCGGTCGCGCCAGGCGCGCCAGATCCAGGGTCACCGGGCCGGCCGCGCCGGACCACACCACCCGCGCGATGTCTCGCGCCCGGTCCAGGACGACCAGGCTGCCCCGCATCCGCGCTGCGAGCCGCGTCGCCGTGCCCAGGGCGTCCGCCGCCGTGACCAGATCCAGATCGGAGACGGGCCGGCCGGAGAGGCGGTCGCGAAGGCCGCCGCCCACCACCCAGGTAGCGGCTGCGCTCTCGTCGGCCACCAGGAAGTCCAGGGCGCGCGCCAGCGGCGGCGCGAGCGGCGCTGCCCGCCGCGCGCCGCTTGCGGCTGTCGGGATCATGTTCATGGCGACGATTGTAGCGCGACGGCTTGCGGGCGATCAGCGGCCGTCCACCGGCCGCACCTCAGTCGCAGCGGCTGCGCAGCCCACTGGCCTCTGGCTCGCGGACCCAAGACAGTACCAGGCGATCGAGCAGGCTGCGCTTGTCGGTCGGCCACTTCCAGCAGGCCTCGGCGACCAGGGGCTCGAGCTCGGCACGCAAAGCCTCGAAATCCGCGCCGGCAACCTTCCAGACGTCCACCTGCGGATGGTCGTAGACGTGGAAGGCCTCCTCGGCCGGCTGGTCGTCGACCTCCCACGGGCCCAGGTTGGGGAAGGAATGGATCGACGCCGTATGCTCGAAGCCAAACTCCTCGCCGAACAAGGCCTCATAGAGGCGGTTCGTCCACGGATAGCGCACCGGGATCTGGCGGGTGGAGCCGTAGACGCGGTTGGAGGTGGCGAGGGTGTAGTCGGCCTGCGACAGGGCGCCCAGCACCCGCTCCAGCTTGGCCGGATCGCGGTCCTCATCGTAGAGGTTCACTTCCAGCAGGCCGACGAAGCCCTCCGCTGTGCCGCCGGGATTGTCGAAGGCCGCCCAGCCATACATGCTGTGGGGCACGAAGTCATCCCAGTTGGTCTGGTTGACGAAGACGGTCGGCCGGGCCAGGATGGGGCTGCCCGTGACCCGCAGCCAGACGTAGTAGGTGGGCGTCCCTTCCGGCGGCGCCGCTGCAGGCGCCCGGAACAGGCGCTCGAGACCGCGGGGCGCCGGCTCGGGGTCGACCGCCGAAGTCAGTTGGACCGGGGCCCAGGCGACGCGCAGCGTCTGCTCCGCGTCTGCCCCGGGGCGGGCTGCCGCCTTCCCGGTAGCCACCACATCCTTCGGTGCCCCACGCTGATCCAGATCGGGCGCCAGGCTCAGGGCCGCCTCCACCTGCGCCGTCGCGGCACCGGTCACGCGCAGGTGGCTGATCTGCAGGCCGGTGACGGTGGGCGGGCCGGGCGGGGGGATCTGGACGCGGACCGGTCCCAGCCAACCGCCGACCGGAATGGTGAAGTCGAAGCCGGTGGGGCTGAAGACGAGATCGGGGAACTGGACCGGCACGGGTATCAGCGGCCCGGCAGCGTCGCCCGCCGCCTCGTCGACCGTCAGGCCGATGGCCGTGGGGACATGGTGGTAGATCCACTTGCTGGCCGCGACCCGGCTGTGGTCGCGGCTGTAGATGCGGGAGAACATGAAGCCCCACAGGGCGGTTCCGGCGACGACCGCGGCGACCAGGGCCGCCGCTGCGGCCCGGCCGAGCCTTCCGCCGGTACGCGAGCCGTCGCGGGGCGCCGTCGCCGGTTGTGCCGCGGCGCGGTCCCAGAGATGGATGAGGAGGGCGGCTCCGGTAACCGTCAGTACCGGGTAGAGGGGCAGGAAGTAGCGCATGGTCTTGCTCCACTGCGCCCCGTTGATGAAGAAGTAGAGCCCGCTGAACAGCACCGGCAAGGTCAGTTCGGTGCGGCGCCCCTTGATGAGCCGCCAGGCCGCCCAAGCCAGGCCGGCCCAGGAGACGAGGCCCAGGGGCCAGCCCATGCCATAGCGGACGATGTTGCGCAGCGGGAACAGCCAGTCGCGGCGGCCCCACCATTGGTGGTTGGGCGGCCAGTCCATACCATAGCCTTGCACCTGTCCGCTGATGGTATGCATGTTGGCCGCCCAGCGCGGGTCGGGCAGCAGCAGGGGCTTGAGCGCGTCGGGCAGGCGCTCGTCGATGGCCCGCCACCACGAGGGCGCGGCGCCGGTCACCTGGGCGAAGCGGTCCGGATTGGCGACCACGTTCTGCCAGCCGGGGCCGGCGAACATGTCGGGCTGGCAGAGGCGCAGGGCGGCGAAGGCCGCCGCGCCGACGACGAGGGTCTTGAGCGCGGCGGAGATCCAGTCGCCCCGCTTCCGGCCGCGCTGCCAGACCTCCACGCCCAAGGCCGCGACAAAGACGGGCACCATCGGCCACAGCGAGACCTTGCTCGCCAGGCCCATGCCCATCGCCAGCCCGGCCGGCAGGGTCTCGCGCCATCCCGCCCAGCCGCGCCGGCCGACGACGCTGATGGCGAAGAAGAGGAAAGCGGCGAAGTAGAACATCGCGGGCGTGTCGACGGTGTAGAAATGCGCCTGCTGGATCGTGAAGGCGGTCACGGAGCAGAGCAAGGCGGCCAGGCCGCCGACACGGCGATCGAAGAGCCGCGTCCCGATGCCGTAGACGAAGAGCAGCGCCAACAGGCTGTAGAGCGCGCTCAGCTGCCGCCCGACGATGTAGATGCTGAAGTAATCCGTCGATTCCGTGGCCAGGCCGACCAGATAGGCCACGGTGATGGGCCAGGTACCGTACACGTAGAATTCATGGCCGACATTGCGCGGGTTGAGGGTGGAGGTATCGGTGTCCAGGTAGCCCAGGAAGTCCTGCGGCAGCTCCAGCTTCTCCGAGACCATGGTCAGGAAGCGCTCGTCGGGATGCAGGTGCTGGTTGGCGTCCCAGTCCATGCCGGAGAAACGCAGCCAGGCGCCGGCGATGAGGCCTATCAGCAGCAGCCGGACGGGCCACGAAGGCCTCGCGGGACGGCGGGGCGCATGGTGCGACGTGGCGGTCGGCGGCGCGTGCTGGATGGCCGTGATGGGCGGCAGTTCGGCGGATGCCGCTGCGGGGCCGGGGGTGGAGGCCGGTTCCTGGTCCAGCGCCGCGGAAGGCCCGGCCTCCGCCTCGTCCATGCTCTCCGGAAGATCGTTCACTGCTGAGGTTCCTGTCTTGCAGAGGGCGGGCGGTCAGCGGTCCTTGGCCGGCGAGTATACCATCGCCGCAACGCGTGCCGGTCGCGGACGGGGGCGCGCGTCCGGCCGATGCCCTACCGAAGCGGCGGAGCGATCTCCTGGAACGCGAAGGTTCCCGCCGCGTAGCGGTTGGCCGGGCCGCCGTCGAGGATCGCCGGCAGGCGGCCGTAGGTCCAGGTGTTCGCGTAGCGCCCGCCGCCGACGAAGCGCAGGGCGCCCTGCCCGCTGTCGACCGTCCAGCTCGCCGGTCGTCCCTCGGCGTTGCCGTTGGGTTCATCGGCGTTGTAGCCGTCGGCCACGATGCTGCCGTGGAAGCCGGCGCCGAGGGTCAGTGGCCGGTCCAGCGGGGCCAGCCGGCTGCCCGCCTGCAAGGGCGAGGCGCCCTGGTAGAGCTCGACCGCCGCCAGCGGACGGTCGCCGTCGCGGTCCACCAGGTAGACGTGGATGGGAGCGCGGAGCCCGTCCTGCCGGCTGTCGAAGGCGCCCAGGGCCGTGACCAGCACCGGACGGATCACGTCGAAGTCCATTCCCAGGGCGCCCAGGTGCACCTGCCCGCCGACCGTAGCTGCCGGCACGCGGTAGGCCACGTAGGCCGCGGGTGGCAGGCCCTGCCCGTCCAGGTCCAGCCGCTTGAAGCCCTGACCCAGCAGCGGCAGGTAGGCGGCGGCCAGGGGCGGGTCGGGGAAGCGGGTCGGCGTCGGAAGGGTCGGCGGCAGGACGGTCGGCGTCGGGGGCCGGGGGCGCGGCGTGGGGCGCGGGGTTCCCGGAGTCCCGCCGACCGAGCGGCCGAAGAGCAGGGGCCACCAGTTCTCCATGGGCTTGCCATCGATGTCCGCGCTCTGGTTGGCGATGCCCGGGACGTTCTGCAGCCACCAGAGCATGAAGCCGAGCTGGCTGCAGCCCCAGCGGGCGCAGGACAGCCGGCGGCTCTGGGCCTTTCCGTCGCGACGCCAGTCCTCGCAGATCGAATCCGCCTCCTCGCCCCGGCCGTACTGGTAGCCGACATCCTGAAGGACGTTGGGCGGTGTGTGCACGTCGCCGCAGGCGCCGACGAAGCCGTTGCCGGCGAAGGGCCGGGCAACGAAGCCGGTGCGGTCCGACGCGCTGCCGTCCAGGCAGCCCGCGGGAACGGCCGGCCAGGGCCAGGTGGCCGTCGTGAAATCGCAAGGGCTGTAGATGCGCATCGTCCATTCCAACCGGTGTCCGAAGCTGTGCAGCGCATAGTCCGGACCCAGGCCGTTGTGGAAGGCCATGAGCGCCACCTGGCGGCCGCAGTTGGGCATCCGCGTGCCCTGCAGGCTCTGCCACTCGGGGCCGTTGGTGGCCCATTCCGGAATGCCGCCGGTGCCACCCTCCCAGAACCAAACCTCGTCGACCTCGCCCGCCCGTACCAGGTCGCAGATACCGTGCTTGGCGAAGAGGCTGCCCAGGTCGCGGCTGCCCCCGCAGCGGGGCGGCATCTCCTCCTCGACGAAGATCCGGTCCTGGTAGAGGTCGTAGGCCAGGTACGGCTGCGCCAGCGGGTCGGCGTAGCCGTGATAGGCGCTGGCCTCCTGCAGCTGGTCGATCACCGCCTGGGTCTGCGACCGGATGTGAACTGCGTCGTAGCGGCCGGTCGGCAGGGAGATGACCATCACCGACTTGCGCACCGCGGCCGCCGGGCGGGCCGCCAGCCGGTCCGGTTGCGGCGGAGCCCCACGAAGTCGGGACGCCGTGACGGGATCGCGAGGAGGCATGCCCTGCTGGATGGCCGCGAATTCCGACAGGTCGTGGGCCACGCCAGCGGCCGGCTCCAGGACCATCGGTGCGGCAGGTCGGATCCCGACACCGGCAGGGCGCGGCGGATCGGCCAGCATCCAGGTTTCGAAATGGATGTCGTCGATGTCGCCGTGCCAGGTCAGCCCGTCGATCGAGGTATAGGAGCTGCCGACGCTGTTGGAATAACAGTCCGGCCGATTCGAGTAGCCCCAGCCGAACTGGCTCTGCGGCGCGCCATCATGCGATACGACCAGGGCGTAGGTCCGCCCCGCCTCCAGTCGCGGCGGTTCGGCGAAATCGAAGCGATCGCCCGCCCGCGCGCCGGACGCCGCGAGCTCTGTGGCCAGCGGCCCGTCGCAGCTGTCGGTCGGCCGCAGGTGCAGGGTGGTCAGGCCCGGCGGCCCGAAGCGGATGGAGGGCAGCCTGACGAAGGCCAGCCGACCGTCCACACCGGCCACGAAGGTCTGCGCCTTCCAGGTGCCGGCGTCGATGCGGGCATAACCTACCGGCACTTCATCGCAGGTGCGCTGGTCGAGCACCGGCAGCGCGGCTTGCCCGCGCGCCGAGGAAGCGAAGAAGCCCAGGACCATGGCCAGCGAGGCGCCGGCGGCGCTGATGCCGGCCAGCCGAGGCAGACGCACCGATTCCAGCCATTTCAACGGCTGCTCCTCTCAAATCGTGCACGAACCCTGATCCCAGCCGCGGCTCCTCCCCCCAGCGGGGGGAGGTCGGGAGGGGGGCCGCCGTGCGTGGCCGAAGCTGTGGCCGTGGTCCCGTCCCTAGCCACCGAACACACTGAGGGTCCATGACGTCAGGAAACCGCAACGGCCACGGCGGCCCCCCTCCCGGCCTCCCCCCGCTGGGGGGAGGAGCAGGTGGCTCCTCACTTCGTGAGGATTCAGTGATGAACCCAGGTTTCACTCGTAGGCGCAAGCATGTGGGCCTGTTTTCGGAGCAGGCGACGAACCCGTTTGGCCAGTATACACCCCGTGCCGGCCCTCGCGCCAGACGCCGCCACGCAAGCAGGGCCGAGGATCTCGCTTGGATCTTCGGCCCTGCGCTTTAATGCGGAAGTCGTGACGGTGTAGCGCTCCGCCGTACCGTCCCGAAGGGACATTCCGATGGTAGAGCCCGGGGCTGATGTGCCCCCGGGCGGTCGGCGATGCGCTACAGCACGAAGAACAACGGACCAGACCCATGTGGCGCCGCTCGCCGGTTGCTGTCCCGCGTCGACCTGGGGCCGTCACACCATGCGGGCGACGATCTCCGCGATCTCGTCCGGATGGCGGGCCACCGCGATGCCGGCAGCCTGGAAGGCCTGCACCTTGCCCTCGGCCGTGCCCATGCCGCCGGAGATGATGGCTCCGGCATGGCCCATGCGCTTGCCCGGCGGCGCCGTCTGCCCGGCAATGAAGCCCACCACCGGCTTCGTGACCGAGTCCTTGACGAACTGCGCCGCCGTCTCCTCGTCGGTACCGCCGATCTCGCCGATCATCACGATCAGATCGGTGCCCGGATCATCCTGGAAGGCCTGCAGCACATCGACGAACTTGGTGCCCTGCACCGGATCGCCGCCGATGCCCACCGCCGTGGACTGGCCGATGCCGCGCTCGGTGAGGGCGTGCAGCACCTCATAGGTCAAGGTGCCCGAGCGGCTGACCACCCCCACCCTGCCGGGCATGCAGATGTTGCCCGGGATGATGCCCACCTTGGCCTCGCCCGGCGTGATGATGCCGGGGCAGTTGGGGCCGATCATGCGCACGCCGTGGAGCAGCAGGTAGTCCGTCACCCGCAGCATGTCGTGCACCGGCACGCCCTCGGTGATGGTCACGATGGTGCGGATGCCCGCATCCACCGCCTCCAGGATGGCGTCGGCCGTGAAACGCGCCGGCACGTAGATGATGCTGGCGTCGGCGCCGGTGGCCGTCACGGCCTGGGCGACCGTGTCGAAGACCGGCACGCCCGCTTCGCGCTGGCCGCCCTTGCCCGGGGTGACACCGGCCACCACCTGGGTGCCGTAGGCCACCATCTGCGCGGTGTGGAAGGCGCCCTCACGGCCGGTGATGCCCTGCACGAGGAGGCGCGTCTGCTTGTCGACGTAGATGCTCATGGTGTGGAACCCGTTCCTTTCACTGACCCGCGGCGGCGGCGACGGCCAGCCGGGCCGCTTCATAGAGCGTGGGCGCCGTAGGCAGGTTGGCGCTCTTCAGGATCTCGCGGGCCTCCGCGGCGTTGGTGCCCACGATGCGCACCACGAAGGGCACGTCGGTCTGCAGATTGCCGATGGCCGCCAAGATGCCCTTGGCCACCTCGTCGCCGCGGGTGATGCCGCCGAAGATGTTGATCAGCACGCTCTTCACCCGGCCATCGGCCAGGATGATGCGCATGGCCTTCTCCACCTTGTCCGCCTGCGCCCCGCCCCCGATATCGAGGAAGTTGGCCGGCTCCCCGCCGCAGAGCTTGAGCACGTCCATGGAGGCCATCGCCAGTCCGGCGCCGTTGACCAGGCAGCCGATGGAGCCATCCAGATCCACGTAGGACAGGCCCGCCTCGCGCGCTTCGCGCTCGGCGGCAGTCTCGTCGGAGGGGTCGCGCATGGCGGCCAGCTCCGGCTGGCGGTAGAGGGCGCTGTCGTCCAGGTTCACCTTGCCGTCCAGGGCCATGAGGCTCCCGTCCTGCAGGATGACCAGAGGGTTGATCTCCACCAGGGTGGCGTCCAGGGCCACGTAGGCCTGGTACAGGCCGTTCAGGATGGCGGCGAAGGAGCGGTGCAGCGCGGGGTCCAGCCCCAGGCCGAAGGCCACCTGGTTGCATTGGAAGGGCTGCAGGCCCAACAGGGGGTCGATGGCCACCTTGACGACGGCGTCGGGCTGGGTAACCGCCACCTCCTCAATGTCCATCCCGCCCTCGGCGGAGGCGATGATGACCGAACGGCGCGCCGCGCGGTCCTGGATGATGCTCAGGTACAGCTCCTTGGCGATGGCCACCGCCGGGTCGATGAGCACCTGACGCACCGTGAAGCCCTTGATGTCCATGCCCAGGATCTCCGCGGCGCGATCGGCGGCTTCCTGCGGGTCCTTGGCCAACTTGACCCCGCCGGCCTTGCCGCGGCCGCCGGTCAGCACCTGGGCCTTGACGACCACCCGTCCGCCAAGGCGCGCGGCGATCGCCCGCGCCTCCTCGGGCGAGGTGGCCACATCGCCGACGGGCACCGGCAAGCCGTAGCGCCCGAACAGGCGCTTGGCCTGGTACTCATGGATGTTCATGCGACCTCCTTGGGACACAGGGAAGGGGCGGCCCGTTCAGGCCGCCCCTGGATCTGGCTGGAGTGGAAAGCGCCGGGATTATAGCATCAGGGGCCGGCGGTGGCCGTCGGCCCGCCGGCAGCGGTGGGCTCGGCTGCGCCGGCGGTCGCGGCGGAGGTCGAAGCGGAGGTTGCGGCGCCGCCGGCAGCGGCGTCGCCCCCATCGCCCACCGTCCCCTCGGCCGCCGGAGCGGCGGCGTCGCCACCGCCCAACGGCAGGACCGGGAAGCGGGACACCACGTTGCTCTCCGACGAGACCACGTAGAGCCGACCTTCGGCGTCGAAGGCGATGCCGATGGGCATCTTCAGGCCCACCTGGTCCTGCGGGATGCCGATGCGCCCCAGGGCCTTGCCGTCGGCGCTGTAGACCCAGACCCGCGACTTCTCGGGGTCGGTGAAGGCGATGATCCCGCCGGGTCCCACGGCCACATAGGCCTTGTGGTTGGCATCCGTGCTGGTCCAGCCCTCCACCGGGATCTGGCGCAAGGGCCGCAGGTCCTTGTCGAAGACCTGCACGCGCTCGTTCCACAGGTCGGCCACCACGATGTTGCCGTTGGCCGGATCGATGGCGATGCCGGTGGGCTCGTTGAGTTCGCCGGGGCCGAGGCCGCTGCCGCCGAAGGCGCGCAGGGGCTTGAGGTCGGCGTCCAGCACGACCACACGCTTGTTGCCGGTATCGGTGACGTAGACCTGGCCCGCCGCGTCCACGGCCACATCGCGCGGGCCGTAGAGCAGGTCCAGGCCCTCGCTCAAGGACGGTGGCGAGCCGAAGGTGCCCACCCGGGCGGTCTCCTTGCCGTCCTTGAACTTGAGCAGCCGATGGTTCCAGGTGTCGGCGACGTACACCGAGCCGTCCGGCGCCACGCCCAGGCCCCAGGCGCTTGGCGCCGGGTCGGCGTTCTCGGGCTGGTACTTCAGGACGCCCTCGGCCAAGGTGGCCACGGCCTTGCCGTCGGGGCCGAAGACCACCACGCGTTGGTTGCCGTGGTCCAGCACATAGACCCGTCCCGCGGCGTCCACCTTGACCCCCTTGGGCTCCTTCAACACCGAGGTGTCGTCGCCTTCGAAGCGCAGGTCGGCGCTCACCTCCAGCTGGGCGACATCCACCTTGGTGGGCTGCGGCCCGGCCGTGCCCACCGGCGCCACCGATCCGGAGACGGGCGTACCCAGCTGGTCGATGTCCTTGCGCACCCACAGCTTCATCTTGGCGTTGTGAAACCAGTCGTCGAGCGACTTGGCCTGGGCCTCGGCCGCAGGCAGCCGCGGATCCTGCACATACTTGCGGTACAGCAGGATGTTCATCAGGTTGCGCCGCATGTTGGGGTTGCGGAAGTTCTCCAGCACCTTCTCCAGCCCCGCATCGTCCATGGTGACGCCCTTGTAGCCTTCGTTGGGCCACCACATGCGGTCCAGCTCGTAGGCGTTGAAGTCAGAGTCCAGATAGTCCTCGAACTTGCCGTAGTTGGGCGAGCCCACCAGAACGGCGTCGTATTCCTTGAGCTGCGCCAGACCGGGAGCGTCGGCACCCAGGTAGGACGCGCCGGGGAAGGGGACGGTGTCCGGCCGGCTGCGCGGCTGGTCGTTGCGGAAGTACCAGGTGAACGGCCAGCTCACCTCGTTGTCGTAGCCGATCTTGGCGTCGCGCTGCTGCGTGTCCTTGAGTACCTTCTGCAGGTCTCGCAGGCGCTCCAGCGCCACGTTGTCATCATCCGTGGCATGGGCGTAGACGATGTACTCGGTGGCCAGCTCCTCGTTGACGAAGTTGGCCCGCAGGGACACATAGAGGTTGGCGGCGGCCAGGATGCCGGCCAGCACGAGGGCGCCCAGCAGTCGGACGTTGAAGCTGGACCCCTCCTTGCTCTGGCGGTTGAGGATCGCCGCCAGCACGCCCACCGCCACCAGCAGACCCAAGGCGCCTCGCGCCAGGCTGCCGCCGTCGGCCTGTTGCAGGGCCGGCGCGATGCCGAAGAGGCTGCGCCCGATGGCCGCCGCCACAGCCCATGCCATCTTGGGCAAAGTGGTGAAGAGGTGGTCGTACTGACCCAGCAGGAGTTCGCCGGCCTTCTCGGCGACCGTTGCGCGCCAGCCCAGCAGCAGCGCGAGCGCCAGGACGGCCAGGATGATCCCCACGGTCCGCGCCCGACCCGCGCGCAGCCAGGCGGCCAGCCAGCCCAGCAGCAAGGCGAGCAGGCCCAGCGACAGCAGGAAGGCGATCACCGGCCAGCCCTGCTCGAAGACCATCAGCGCCGCCACCTGCGCCCCCAGCAGCAGGATGCCCGCTGTGAGCAGGCCCAGGTACACCAGGAGGCCGCTCTTGAGCGCCGCCCAATCGATGCAGTCCACGGTGTCGGCGATCAGGCGCCCGGCCAGGAAGCAGAGCGGCACGGCCATGTGCACGATCAGCCAGGGCATCTTCTCGCCGGCCCAGGAGAAGGTCCAGTAGGCGCCCAGCATCCATCCCGTCAGCAGGGGCACGAAGAGGCTGGCGGCCAGCGCCGGCGGCTGCCCGGCAAGGGCGTCGTCGCCGCGCCAGGCGCGCAGGGCGGCGTTGCGCCAATACACCCATACGGCGGCCACGCCGAAGAAGAAGGGCAGGAACTCGTACATCGGCACGAAGAGCAGGTAGTAATACCAGGGCTGATCGCCGCGGACCACGTCATGCTGCGCCAGCCAGTAGTCGATGGAGCGCTTGAAGCCGTCGATGCCCTGCAAGGGGTCCTTGCCCACGCTGGAGAAGAAGGTGGTGAAGAAGAGCACGTAGATGACGCCGAAGACCACCAGGGCCAGACCGGTCGCGGCCGCCGGCGCGCCGCCCATCGACAGGGCCAGGCTGCGGCCACGCTTCGGCGACAAGAGGATGCTGGCCGCCCCATAGATGAGCACGACCAGACCCGCGGCCAACAGGCCGCTGGCCACGTTGCAGACATCGGGGGATGCGTCGACGGCGCAGCCGCGCTGCCCATGCAGCAGGCGTCCGGCGATGGCCAGAACCGCGCCCAGACCCAGGAAGATCCAGGCCTGGGACGGGAAGAGCAGATCGACGAGGCCCATCCCTTGACCACTGCCGCTGCCGTTCCCGTCTTCGTCGGCGACCTCCCCGTCGCCGGAACCCGCCGGATCGCTGGCCTGGAAGCCGGCCATCATCCTGAGCAGCAGGGCGAAGATCAGGATCAGCCCGGCGAAGAGGAAGCTGGCCTCCAGGTAACCCTTGGCCGGCGGCTGGTCGAAAGCCGGCAAGCGGCCGGCCAATGACGCCGGCAGCAGTTCGGTCAGGCCGCCGTGCTTGGCCAGGGAACCGAAGACCAGCAGCCCCAGGCCCAGGCTCACCCCGCCCAGACCCGCCAGGTTGCCGGTTTCCGGACGCAGTCGCTCGGCCACCAGGAAGACCAGGATGCTCACCAGGATGACGAAGCCGTTGATGTAGGACATCTCCGCCGAGGCGATGTTGAGCGCGCCACCGGCGAGGGCCATCACGATCCAGCGGCCCTGGCGGGAGTCCAGGTAGCGGATGAAGCCCACGACCATCATCACCGTGAACAGCTGCACATGGATGTCGTGGCGCATGTAGCGCGAGTAGTACATGATGGTGGGCGACAGGAAGAGCATCAGCCCGGTGGCCAGGGCGCCGATCGGGCCCAGCCACTTGCGCAGCAGCAGCGGCGACAGCACCAGCAGGATGCCCATCAGGGCCGAGAAGAGCCGGGCGCTGAAGTCGGAATCACCGAAGAGCCAGTACATCAGCGCTGTGGCATGGTAGAGCACCGGACCATGCATCATCGGGTCATGCAGGTACTCGCCCTTGGCGAAGAGCTTCCAGGAGTAGTACACGTGGAGGCTTTCGTCATGCGACATGACCCGGTGGCCCAGCTCGTAAAGGCGCGTCACCAGGGTGACGGCCAACAGGCCCAGCCAGGTCAACCGCTCTAGACCGGGGCGGAGGCTCGTGGTCAGGCGGCCAGCGCCGCCGATGCCGTTGTCGCTCATCGTTCTGTCCTCATGCGGTGGTCAATGGTGGTAGACCGTGTCGTAGGCGCCAGGCCGGGGGCTATTCTAGCCCACCGCCCGCGCCCGAGCGGGGCGGCCCTAAGGCCGCTGAAAGATGCGGGTGCTGTCCGCGTTGCCGGGGTCCGAGTCGTAGACCAGCTTCAGCATGCGCGCGAAGCGCTGGTCGCTGGCCGGATCGAAGCCGCTCCAACCGCGCTCCGTCCGACCGACGATGACATAGCGGATGTTGTACTTGGTCAGCAAGGCCAAGGCGGCGGCATCGTCGGCCTCGCCATAGAGCTGGCGGATGTCGGCCTCGCGCTCCTGGGTCAGGGCCAGGGCAGCATCGCCGCGCCATTGATGTTCATGCCCCGCCCAGCCCAGCACCGTCGGTCGGCCGCTGGCCATGCTGATGCGGCCGGCATAGTCGTAGCCACCGCCCGGTGCCTCGAGGATGGCCTCGCCGCGACGGCTGTTGGCCAACAGCCATTGCACCGCCCCCCAGTCGCCGGCTTGCTGCTCCGGCCAGGTGGACAGGCCGTTCAAGGTGAGGCCGCCGGGTTGCGGGGTGAAACCACGCGTCCGATCACGCACGGCGGCCAGGGTGAAGACCAGGCCGCCGGCCACCAGCAGAGCCGTGGGTACCGACCAGGCCATGGCCAGCGGCCGCCGCAACCGCCGCCAGGCCAGGAAGGCGGCATAGGCGCCGCCGATGGCCAACAGCACCCAGGCCTGGTAGTAGAACTTGAAGACCGAGTTCATGCGGTTGTTGAAGAGGTCCTTCAAGAAGACGAACTCGATCAGAAGCGGCAGGGCCAGCCCAGCGCCCAGGCAGAGCAAGGCGAAGGTACCGGCGATCCGCTCGCCGTCGGCTTCACCTGGGGCGGCGCCGTGGATGGGGTCGTCGCTGGCGGCCGCATCGTCTCCCGCGCCGAGATCCTCGCTCGCGCCGGCCGCGACGCCCGCGGCATTGCCAAGCCATAGGGCGACGGCGGCCGTCAACGCCAGCGCGACCAGGACGACGAGCAGAGCCGCGGTCCAGGCCTGTAGGAGCAGGCAGGCCAGCAGGGCGCCCCCCCCGACCGCCAGGCCCAGACCCCAGGCGCGCCGGGCCGCGGCGCCGGCGCCCCGCCAGGCGGCGGTCGCCAGCAACAGGATGCCGGACAGCGCCAGCCAGAAGAGCGGGCCGAAATGCACCAGCCACTGGTCCAGACGGGAGCGGATGTCCACCAGGCCCACGCCCTTGGCCTGCGAGCTGAAGCTGGCATAGAACGGCAGGTAGCAGAGCAGGCCCAGGGCGCCGAGCCAGACGCCGATCCGCAGGACAGCGAGCAGGCGGGCTTCCCAGCCGCCCCGTTCGCGGCGGGACCACAGCACCTGCACCGCAGCTCCGCTGCCCAGAGCCAAACCCGCGGCCAGCAAGGTCCGCGTGCCCAGACCCACCGGCGCGCCATCCGCGCCGCCCAGGGCCGCGGCGAGCCGCCAGCCCAGGGCGGAGAGGCCGGCCAGGCCGAAGGTCGCCAGGAACAGGTCGAGTCGCTCCGTCCCCTCCGGCGGCGCCGCGCCGCGCCGCGGATCGAAGGCCACCCACAGGAAGGCCAGACCCACCAGCCCCATGAAGGTGGGCAGGTCCCAGGTGTTGAAGAAGCCCAGGGCGCCCAGGATCACCGGCAAGGCCAGCCAGCGCCAGGTCCACAGCTCGGCGCCGCGGCGCAGGCGGTAGCCGCCCGCCAACACCGCCAGGACCAAGGTCAGCGCCAGGAGGACATAGGGCAGGGTGAGCACATGCGGATGGACATCGCCCAGCATGAAGCTGAAGAAGGGGAACTCGTGGATCACCTCGCGACAGCCGCCGCCGGCATCGACGTCGGCGATCACCCGCGAGCTGCGCCACCACCAGATGAAGCGGTCGGGCCAGAATCGGCCCTGGCCATAGCCGGCGTTGGCCTCACCGCAGAAGGTCAGGTTCACGCCCAGGTTCTTGATGCCCAGACCGTCGTAGAAGGCCGCCGGCAGCCAACCCTCGAGGTAGAAGGCCTCCAGCACCGCATGGAGGTTGCCCATGAGCACCAAGAGCGTCGCCGCGAGGGCGCCCGTGGCCCAGCGCGCCGCCTCGCGGACCCGCGGCGCGGACAGGGCCACCAGGTTGTAGCCCAGGCCCGTCGCCGCCGCCAGGGTCATCCCCAGGGTCATGGGGATCATCAGGTTGAAGGCCAAATAGCGGTTGACCGCCGACAGCTTCGTCAGCCAACCGGCGATCAGGTAATGCAGGTGGTAGTAGGAGATGCCGTATCCGGCCAACCAGGGATCCATGGGCGGGAAAGAAGGGCTCTCCAGCACCGAGCTGAGAAAGGCCATCTCCATCCACTTCTCGCCGCCGCTGGTCTCGATGGCGGGGTTGAAGGACCGGAACCACGCGAAGAGCAGCAGTCCCAGGAGGTAGATCAGCTCGAAGCCGATCAGGCGGCGGCGGTGGGTGGCCAGGAAGTCGCGCCAGGCCGGCCCGTCGCCCCGCTCCAGAGACCAGCCGGCCGTGGCCACCAGTCCCAGGGACAAGGCGGCCCCCAGCCAGCCGCCCGGCAGGACGCCCAGCATGCCCAGCAGCCAGAAGCAGAGGCCGCCGGCCAGGATGCCTACGGGGCGGGCCACGGACAGGCCCGCGTCCGGCAACACCTTCAGGATGCGCCGGGCCAAGGGCAGACCGGCGAGCATGACCGCCGTGGTGGCCAGCCACCATTGCAGGACCGGCAACAGCACTTGCGTCATCATGATCCGCTGCCTTCCCGCGGCTGCCGCAGGCGGGCCTCGCCGCCGCGCAGCAGGCGATAGATCTTCACCGCTGGCTCGCCCGTCCGCTCATCGCGCATTTCGGGCGGGCTCTCGTAGACCAGTTCGGCGCCGCCGCTGCGGATCAGGCCATCGAACTTGGCGATGCCCGCCGGCTGGAACAAGGCGCGCTCCAGTTCGCCGACGACGATGTAGGCCACATCGTACTGCTCCAGGAGCGGTTGGACCTCAGCCAGGCTGGCACTGTTGTAGATGGCCTGGACGTCCTGCATCCGCTGCTCGATGACCCCGCGGCCGCCGGCATTGCGCTGCTGCGTCTGATGCCAATCCCAACCGATGACGGTGGGCAACCCCGTGTAGACGCTGTAGCGCGAGCCCCAGTGATAGCCGCCCATGTAATGGAAGGCCTCCAGCAGCACCGGCGAGCCCTTCACGTTGGCCAACAACCACAGCATCGCGTGCCGGTCATGCTTCAGCACCAGGAGGCGGCTCTGCTCCGGCAGGATGTTCCCGCCGTCTTCATACAGGGCCCAATCCATGTAGGCCAGGCCCGAGAGGCCCGGTCGGGGGCTCGCTGCGGCGGCGGCCGGCACCGGGAAGCGGTCCGCGATCTTGCCCTTGGCCGCTGTGACCGTGTAGACCAGACCGGCGCAGACCAAGGCCTGGAAGCCCAGGCGCCACAGGCGCGGCAACAACGGGGCGACGCGGTAGGCGTCGATGCGCTCGGCCAACCAGGCGTAGGCGCAGGCGGCCAGGACGGCCCAGAGCACCCAGATCTGGATGTAGAACTTGAAGACCGTGTTCATCCGTGCGATATCACCGGCCAGCACGCCGTATTCCACGAACTGGCTCAGGAAGGCGCCCAGCAGCAGGATCCAGGCGGCGAAGCGACTGCTCGCGGACTGCCGCGGCCTCAGGAGGAGGGTGATGCCCAGGGCGATCAGCAAGGTGCCGGCAACCGCCGTCCAGGGCGAGGGCGGGAACTGCGCCTGGTTGCCGTCGCCGGTCACGGTCTTCTGCCACAGCCACCAGAACGCGGCGGCGCTGAGGCCCAGGGAAAGGGTCAGGGTCGCCAGCACGGCGCGCCGCTCGACTCGGCTTCCCAAGGCGTCGTTGAGCTGCCACAGGCCCCAGCCGCTGATGGCCACCAGGAAGATGCCGTGCACCGTCAGGTAGGCCGAGAGGGGCGTCTTGGTGCCGGTCCAAAAAGAGAAGTCGGCGTAGGCCGTGACATAGTTGGCATGGTAGGGTTGGAACAGCAGCCGGCTCAGCCCCAAGAGGAGCAGCCCGCGCCAGAGGACCGCCCACAGCCAGCGCCAGGACGGCCCGCCCATACGCTGCCAGAGGCCGGCGCCCAGAGCGCCGGCGGCCACCAGGCCGTAGGTGGGAACGTCCCAGGTATTGGCCGGCCACAAGGCGCCGATGGCCAGGGACGCCAGCAGCAGGCGGCCCAGGCCCCAGGGTTCCAGCCACCACCAGCCCTCTTCCTCGGCCCGCGTGGGCAGGGCCCAGCTGAGGGCGCAGGCCAGGACCAGCACGGTGATGGGCAGGGCCATCATGTGGGCGTGCAGGTCGGCGTAGACGAAAGTGAAGAAAGGCATCTCGGTGATGGCCACCGTCTCACCTTGATCCGGGATGGCGCGCGAGGCGTTCCAGTACCAATGGCCGGTGGCCACGTTCAGGTACTGCGACGGGGACAGCGCCGCCTGCAGGACGCCCCGCAGGCCGTTGACCGCCAAGGCCAGGCCGGGGATGCGGCTGCTGAAGTCCGCCGCCCCGCCGCCGACGCTCAGCGGTCCGGCGAACTCCACGCCCTTGCCCAGAATGAAGGGTACCTGGTACAGGTTGCCCATCAGCACCGTCATCAGGCCCGCCAGCCCGCCCGCGCGCCGCGCCCGCCCCAAGCTGAAGCCCTGGGCCCGCGCCCAGCCGTAGACCACGCCGGCGCAGCCCAGCGCGGTCATGGCCGCCAGGCTGGGGATGGCGAGGTTGTAGCCGATCCAGGGCGGCACGCGGGTCAACTCGAAGAGCGCACCCACGAAGACGAAGCCGAAGTAGTAGTAGTTGAGTTTGCCGCCCGAGAACCAAGGATCGAAGGGCGGGAAGCTGACGGACCGCAGCGTGGCGTTGAGGTAGGCGAAGTCCATCGGCTTCTCGCCGCCGTACCAGGGATGCCACAGGTCCGGGTTGCCCATGCGGATGCCCAGGAAGATCAGGAAGAAGACCGCGAACAAGGCTTCGGCGGCCAGAACTTCACGACGATGCTCGGCCAGCCACGACAGGCGCGCGGCGGCGCGGCGGCGCCCGGGCAGCAGCCAGGCCAGCGCTCCGACCAGGGCCAGCATCGCCCACAGGAGGGGCGGCTTGTGCGGCGCCCAACCCAGGCTGGCCACCAGCCAGGCCAGCCAGCTGACCAGGAGCAGCCCGGCGATGCGCGCCACGGCCCAGCCCTTGTCGGGCAGGTTGGGAAGGCTGGCTGCCACCAGGGGCCAGGCAGCCAGGCCGATGAAGGCCAGGAGGGCGTACCAGGCCAACACGGCCAGGAGCGGCCAGCGCTCATAGACGCTGTCGACGCTGAACACGTAATCCGCCTCGGCTGCCTCCTGGGCGCGCCGCTGCGGCGAGAGCAGCAGGCGTTCGCGCGCCTCGGCGGCTTCTTCTTCGGGACTCATCGCCGCACCCGGGGCGCCCGCATCCACGCCGTTGCCCGCATCCGCGCCGGTCCCGAGCAGGCGCGCAAGCAGCGAGCCGCCTTCGACCCCGCCGCCACCCGGCAGGAAGGGCAGGTAGCGCTCGCGGAAGCTGCGGGTGCCCGTGGGCCATTGCCAGGTGTAACGGGCGGGAAGCGGCGCGAGGTCGCCGAGCAATGCCGCTCGGTCGATGTCTTTCGTGGCCCAGATGTCCACCTGCGGATGGTCGTAGACGTGGAAGGCCTCTTCGGCGCCCTGGTCGTCGACCTCCAGGGAACCCAGCCGCGGGAAACTGTGGATGGACGCCGTGTGCGCGATACCAAAGCGCTCGGCGAACAGGTCGTCGTAGAAGCGGTTGGTCATCGGATAGCGGGCCGGCAGCTGCCGGGTGGACCCGTAGACGCGGTTCGAGGTGGAGATCAGGTAGTCCGCGTCCTGCAGACCCTGCATCAGGCGGTCCAGCTTGACCTGGTCCTTGTCCTCGTCGTACATCTGCAGTTGAATGAAGCCGTAGCTGCCTTCGGCCCAATCCGACTCGGCCTGGTCCCAGGCGGCGTAGCCCTCGATGCCCCGGGGCACGGTGTCATCCCAACTGGTGTCGTGGGCGAAGATGCTGGTGCGCCCGGCGAGGGCGTCGCCCTCCACGCGCACCCAGAGGCGGTAACTCTTGGACGGCGCGGCTTCGGCCGCTGGTGCGGCCTGGCCCAGGAAAGCCCGCGCAAGGCCCTTGGGCGCCGTCGGCTGCTGTGGACGCGGCTCCAGGATGAGCGCCTGGTCGAACGGCACCGTGATCCGCTGACCGATGTCCGAGAGCGAAGCCGCGGCCGTCCCATTGGCAAGCGGGTTCTGCGGCTGGCCGTCCGCGCCCAGCTGATCGGATTCCGTCAGGTAGGCCGTCAACCGCACCTGGGCCGGTCCACCGCGGGCGCTGACCACATGGGCCAGCTGCGCGCCATCGACCGTCACGGCGGTGTCGCCCGGCACCAGGACCTCCATGGGGCCCAGCCAGCTGCCGGGTCGCGCTTCGTAGCGATAGGTCTGCGTCGCGAAGCGCAGGTCGGAGGGCACGCGGGCCGGCAGGTACAAGCCGCGGCCGCTGCGATCCGCCTGCTGGTCGATGGTCAGGCCGAAGGCGGTGGGGATATGGTGGTAGATCCAGCGGCTGGCCAGGATGCGCGAATGGTCCTGGGCGTAGATGCGGCTGAACATGAAGCCCCAGAGCAAGGCGCCGCCGGCGACCAGCACCGTCAACGCCGGAGCCAGGCGGGCGGCAGGGCGGCGGGTCGCCGGTTGTGGTGAGGCCGTATCGGGCCGGTCCGTGTCGGGCAAGACCGGGTCGCCGTCCTCCGCCACCGTACCGCGTCGATCCCAGAGCGCGATCAGCGCCGCGGCGGTCAAGAGGATGAGGGTCGGGTAGATGGGCAGGAAGTAGCGCATCGTCTTGCCGAACTGCATCCCGTAATAGCCCAGGATCAAGGCCGACCACAGGGTGGGCGGCAGCAGCTCCGGCCGACGTCCACGCAGAAGCGCAACGGCGGCCCAGATCCAGGACAGGACGGCCGCCACACCCAAGGGCAGCCCCATGCCCCATAGCACGATGTTCTGCAGCGGGAAGAGCCAGTCGCGGCGACCGAACCATTGGTGGTTGGGGGGCCAGTCCACCCCGTAACCCTGCACCAGGCGGCTCACCTCGCTGAGGTTGCCGGCCCAGCGCGGATCCGGCAACAGATGGGGCGCCAAGGCCCCGGGCATGAGGCGCTCGATGCTGAACCACCAGGAAGGGGCCTTGGCCGTGACCTCCGTGTAACGCGGCGGGTTGCCCACGACATTGGGCCAGCCGGGGCCGGCGAACATGTCCGGCTGGCAGAAGCGCAGCACTACGAAGGAGCTGATGCCCAGGATGAGCAGCGGCAGCAGCACCCGGCGGCCGTCGATCCAGGCGCCGTTCGCGCGCCAGGCGCGCCAGGCCAGCACGACCATGACCAAGGGCACCGCCGGCCACAAGGCGATCTTGCTGGCCAGGGCCATGCCCAGAGCGACTCCCGACAGCCCCACCGCCAGGTAGCCGTCCTTCAATCCGTCCTCGGCCGCGCTTGGGCTCACGGTCGCGGTCCCGGCGGAGGGATGCAGGCCGTCCAGGGCGCGCACGAAGCCGTACAGGAAGAGCAGGAAGAAGAAGTTGGCCGGCACATCGACGGTGAAGAAATGCGCCTGCTGGATGAAGAAGGCCGTGCCCGCCGCCAGGAAGGCGGCCAGAGCGCCCACCCGCTCATCGACCAGCCGGCGGCCGATCAGGAAGATCAGGATCAGGCCCAGCCAGTCATAGAGCATGTTGAGGTTGCGGCCCACCAGGTGCACGGCGGAATAGTCGGCCGCCCCCAATGCCTGGGCCACGAAGAAGGTGATGGTGACCGGCCAGGTACCGTAGACATAGAAGCCGTGGCCGGTGTTGCGGGGGTTGAGGGTGGAGGTGTCGGTATCCAGGTAGCCCAACAGGTCCTGGGGCGTCTGCAGGCTGCTGGCAACCATGGTCAGGAAGCGTTCGTCGGGATGCAGGTGCTCGTCGCCGTCCCAGTTCAATCCCGAGAACCGCAACCAGAAGCCGATGAGCAGCGCGGCCAACAGCAGCCATTGCGCCGGGCGGATCCGGCGCAGGCGAAAGGCTGTCGACGGCGCCGTGCCGGCCACGTCGGCGATCGCCTCGTCCGGGGCGTTCGCCTCGTCCGGTGGCAGGGCCGGGTCCATCGGGCTCATGGTGTTGCTCCCTCGCCGCGCGGCGGGACGATGACGGTCCAGAAGTCCTTGCCGGGCATGCGGGTCTTGTGTTCGGCGACGAGCGCCGTGGGGAAGAACCCTTTGAGGGTATCGATCTGGGCCGCGGCGAAAGGACCACCCACCAGGTACAGCTTGGGCGCGGCATCGGACACATGCGCCTGGGCCGCGGTCGCGGCATCGGACCAGTCGGGCCGGCTGCCGCTCAGGAGACCGTTCCAGGTGGGCGCTCCCATGAGGTAGGCCAGGGCGCGGTGGTCCCAGCCATGCTCCCAACCGACATAGTAGACATGGCCGAAATCGCCGCCCTGCTCGCTGATGAAGCGGCGGGCTTCGGCCGCGCCCTCAGACGTGGGATGGGTGCTCTGGTCGTAGTTGTCCCGGTAATCCACGAAGTAGCGCTGCCAGCTGCCCAGGGTCATCCATACCAGGAGCGCCGCGCTGGCCAGGGCGGCGCCCGCCAGGCCCCGCCGGCCCAGGGCCGCGCGCCAGCGGGCCGCCAGGCCGGGCAGGGGGAGGGCGGCGATGAGCAGGGCCAGGGGCAAGGCCCCCGAGGCGCGCGACAGCGACGGATTCTCGCGCGGAAAGGCGATGGCCAGGAAGCTGGTGGCCAGCATCAGCGGCAGGGCGGCCGCCAGGACCAGGTAGCGCCAGTCGCGGCGAAACGCACGCACCAGGACGATGGCCAGGCCCAACAGGAAGAGCGCACCGGCGACGGTGTCCAGCGCCGGGCGTCCCGGCGGGCTCTGGAACCAGGAGCTGTCGGCGGTGAGGTTGAACATCCACAAGGCGCGCCGGATGTTGGGCAACAGCTGCGTCTTCAGGTTCTGGTCCAGCACGGTGTCGAACTCCGCCGCGCTCAGCGGCGCGTCGCCCACCAGGCGGGTGACCGCGCGATGGTTGAAGAGCTCCGCGTAGTCCTGGGAGTAGCGCCACAGCGGCAGGATCAGGACGAAGCCCACCAGCGCGGCCGCGATCACGTGCCCTGGCAGGCCGACCGGCACGAGGGGGCGGCCTTCGCCGCGGCGATACCAGCGGTCATGCAGCAGCTTGGCCGCGATCATGACCGGCACGACCACCAGGAAGGCGCGGTAGGCGGTGTAACCGTAGACCCCCAGAGCCATGGAGGCGCCCAGGGCCAGCCAGTCGTTGCGGCGGCCGCTGCGGATGGCCCGCAAGAGCAGCCAGGCCACCACCGTCACCCACAGGGGAGCGAAGGCGATGCGCAGGCCGATGCGCGAGATCAGCAGATGCCAAGGCGACACCGCCAGCAGGAAGGCCGCGGTCAGAGCCAGGGTCGCGCCGCCCAGCTCCCGGCCAAGCCGGTAGAGGACCACGACATTCAGGAGGCTCACCAGCCCCATGGCCACCTTCATCGTCTGAAAGGAGACCGGCAGACCCAAGGGGCCCATCAGGAAGGCCAGCCAGTAGAACTCCATCGCCTCGCGGCCGGCGTTGCCGGGAAGGAAGACCGGTCGCAATCCGCCTTCCAGCATCGTGCGCACGTCGTTGAGCTTCTCGGTATGGTCGCTGGTCATTTCCGCGGGCACCAAGGCCAGGTTGTGGAAGCGCAGCCAGGCAGCCAGCCCCAGGATGGCCAGAAGCAGCCAGGATTCCGGTCGGCGCAGCGCGCCGATCCAGCCGCCAAACAGCTCGAACAGGCTCCGACCGCGCTCCTGGAGCGCGACCAGCAACGCCGCGAGTCCGGCCAGCCAGAGCAGCAGCCCCAAGGGCTGCAAGGTGGCGTTGGTGTAGAGCGCTGCCGGACGCAAAAGCGCGATGGGCGGCGGCTCGGCGCCGAGGCGCGCCGAGAACGCCACCGTGACCAGAGCCAGGGCCAGTCCCATGGTTGCCAGGGCCCATCCCCGCCGACCCCCGCCGACCCTGGCCGGCACCGCCGCGAAGACCGGATCGCTCACCGTCTCCGGGGCCAGGGCCTCCATCGCCGCAGCCATGACCAGGGCCCATAGCAGGAGGAAGAAGGTCGTCGTGGCCAGAACGGGCACCTGCTCAGCGACCGTCAGCGCCTGGGCGTCCAGCCGCAGCTGGGCGAACAGGGCCAGCCCCAGGGCCATGGCCCCCAGGGCGCAAGCCGCGGTCAAGCGCCAAGGCGACGTCGCGACCAGACGAGGAAGCCAGGGCGGAGCATCCACCGGACGGCGCAGGCCGGCGACCAGCTCCGACCAGCGCGCCCGAAGGTCCGGTCGCCGGCGGCCGGCGGCCAGCGGCGTCAAAACCGGCGCCGCGGCCCAGGAGGCATCGGTCGCCCCATCCGGCCGGTCGCCATCAGCCACGAGCGAGGCTCGGTCCTGGCCTTCGATTCCTTCTCCGCCTTCTAGCCGCAGCCCGTCTTCGAGCCGCAGTCCATCCTCGTGCCGCAGTCCGTCCGCCAACCCCCCATCCTCTGCAAGAGGACTGACGGGGGTCGCCGGCGGCTCCGGACGCAGCGCGGCTGCAAAGGCGGCCAGGCTACCAACGGCGGGTCGCAAGCGCGCGAGCCCGTAGACCAGCGCAGCGAGGCCCGCGGCGGCGGCCAGCAAGGGATCCCACCACTGCTCCGGCGCGCCGCGCCAGGCGGCGACAGCCCAGCGCAAGAGGAAGGCTGCGAGCAACAAGGCTCCCAAGGGGAGGACGAAAGCGCTGGGCGCGGGCTCATCGTCACCGGCGGGAAGGTCCGCGTCGTCGGGCAGCCAAGGCTCCGCGTCGTGAGCCGCCGACGGGGACCCGTCGTCAGCCGCCTTCGGGTCCCCGTCGGAGATCGCGACCGGGTGGTCCGCCCCCGGCGCTTCGACTTCAGGCGATACATCCCCGAACAGCGGACCAGGAGCCGCCGGCAGGCGGTCAGGGCGGTCGTCGCTGCGGTCATCGCTACCGTTCACGTGGCGCCCCCCGGCTTGCGCAGCTTGAGGGCGATGATCAGGAAGCTGTCCTGGGGCGTGGGCGGATGCGTGTCATTGCGCCGATCGAAGGCGTTGAGCACCCTCAAGCCCAGGTTCACCGGATTGAGCGGCGAGCCGCGGTACGGGTCCGCCTCCAGGCTGAAACGGTCGGCGGCCTGCATCATGGCGTCCGGCAGCAGGCCGTGGACCATCAGTTCCTTGCCCAGGCCGTAGACCAGGTTGTGGATGAAGGGAAAGCAATGGTGCGTGTGGCATTCCAGGGCCTCCACCTCGAAGCCCTGATCCGTGACCAGGCGCAAGAGGCCCTCCAGGCTGTACAGGCGCACGTGATTGGCCCAGATGCCGGCCAGCGGGCCATGCTGGATATGGGTGCCCAAGGTGAGTTCCAGGGACTTGTTGATGGGATCCCACCAGAAGGGGTAGTTGGCATTGGGGGTGGTGAGGGCCAGGGTGCCGCCGGGGGCCAGCACCCGGTACAGTTCGGCCAGGGCCTTGTCATCATCCGGGATATGTTCGATGACCTCGGAGAAGATGATCTTGTCGAAGCTGCCGTCGGCGAACGGGATCTCGTAGAGGTTGACGCAGGACAACGCAGCGCCCGGTACCACACGCCGGGCCAAGGGCAGCAGCGGAATGTCCAGCTCGATGCCGGTCACGTCGACTGCCGGATACAAGGCTCTCAGGAAGTTCAGATAGAAGCCGCGTCCGCAACCCGCGTCGAGAACGCGGTCGCCGGGCTGGACATCGATGAAGCGGAAGACCGCTTCGGCGCGCCGCTTGAAGGACATGTCGGCTTCATTGGCCAGCATACGCCGAAGGCGCTCAGCATCGAAGCGGGTGGCGGGCAGGGCCGCAGCAGCAGGCAAGGGTTCCATGTCTGGCTCACGGGCGGGGGCCGAAGGCCGATCGGATGGGGGCATACGAAGCTAGATTCTAATCGCAACCCGCGGCGGGTTACAGCCGGGAAGCAGTTCGGGGCCTTGCGACCGCGAGCCTACGCCCTTGTTCTTCCGGTCAACCTCGCACCGTCGCAGCCCATTCAGTGTGGACTGTGGCGGGTTACAGGGACCCATCATGGTGCTGACCCGGTCTGGCTGAGCACGCGCTGGCGCAGGTCGCCGCGAGAGAGCCCGAGCATGCGGAGGCCCACCGGACCCAGCAGCAGCAGGACGGCGATGGTCGCCGCATGGACCACCAAGGCGTAGGCCAGGGCGTCGTCATGCGGCACCTGCGCCGCCACGTCGAGGCTCCAGACCACCGCCCATTGGAAGATGCCCAGGTAACCAGGTGTGGAAGGCAGAATGGCGGCAAAGGCCACGGTGCACAGCATGAAGACGGCGGTCGTCGGCGCCAGGCCGAGATGAAAGGCCAGCATGACCAGCCAGTAGGCGAAGGCGCCGATCGACCACACCACCAGTGAAGCCACCAGACCGGCCAGGGCGCGCGATGGCCGGCGGAGCGGCGACAGGCCGTCGACCAGGCCCGACCAGGCCGCGCGCAGGCGGACGCGACGGTGTTCCGCGAGGCCGATGGCCGCGAGCAGCCGCTCCAGGGCATCGTCCGAACGGTGGCCGATCGTGGCCACCGTTGCCAGGCCCAGGTAGCAGACCAGCACGAAGCCGACCGTCAGCCAGCGAATGCCGTCGCCATGGGCCCAGGGGCCGGGTCCCAAGCGCTCCGCCAGGCGCTCGGCGGTGATGGCCGGGGCCACCCAGGCCAGCAGCACCATCACCGCCAGCAGGTCGAGCACCCGCTCCACCATGACCGTGGCCAAGGCTTCGGCGAAGCCCGCCCGGGTGTAGCGGCCCACCGCCCAGGCGCGGATAGGGTCGCCCAGCCGCAGGGGGATGACGGTGCTGACCAGGTAGCCTACCGACAGGGCGGCGAAGGTCTCGCGCCAGGGCGGCCTTGTGGCGCGGTGGAACAGCAGGCGCCAGCGCCAGGTGCGGGCGACCTGGCCCAGGGCCAGCAGCAGCAGGGCCGGCAGCAGCCAGCGGTAGTCGGCCCTGGCCAAAGCCGCGAACAGCTCGCGCGGATCCACCTCGCGCGCGGCGTACCAGAAAGCGACCAGGCTCACCAGGATGCCCAGCCACAGCTGCCACGACCGTCCGCCCCGCGCCATAGGGTCGAGGATGATACGAGCGCGAGCGGCAAATGCCAGCCAGGAAGGTAGGCCGACGCCTCAGCGGTCGCTCGCGCCGCTCGCCGGGGCCGCAGCGACAGACCCCGCCAGCAGCGTCGGCGCTTCGCCGCGCAGCGACAGCATCGGCAGGTGGATGGTGACCACGGCCGGGTGGGGCACTGTCGCCGGGTGGCGCACCGTGGCCGAGGGCACCGACGTTGGCGTGACCCAGGTCGTGGGCGTCAGCGAGGGTTCAGGCACCGCGCCGGCCGTGGCGCTGGCCAGGGCCGTCGGCCAGGCCTCCGGGGCGAACACCTCGATGAAGGGGATGGGGAACGGCGCCTCGCCGCTCAGTCCGGCCTGGTCCCGCCAGGTCAACAAGGCCCCGCTGCTCACGGGCTGGCGGCCGGTGCGGGTGGGACGCAGTCGCAGGCGGATGTCGATCGGCAGCAGGCCCGCAGCCGGCAGGTCCCAATACCAGGCGCCGCCGGGGGCCTGGCGGCCGGGAGGCAGGGCCGGGGCGCTCGCGACCAGGTCAAGGGGAAGGCTGTCGCGCACGGCGGCCTCCCGAACCTGCAGGCCGATCCAACGCTCTCCAATGCGTTGGAAGATGGCCGGCAGCTCCGCGGGATCCTGGGGAACCAGGCGTCGGACGGACTGGTGGCCGCCGCCTCCAGGATCGCCCGCTCCGGGTCACGGCCCAGACCCACCGCAGCCACGTAGATCCCCGCTTGCCGCAGGGCCTCCGCCTCCCGGGTGACCGCCGCGGCGCCGCTTTCGTTCTTGCCGTCGGTCAAGAGCACCAGCGCGCGCAGGGTAGACCGATCGGCCAGGCGCCGAAGCTGCTTGTGGCCCTCGGCGAGTCCGGCGCTGATGTTGGTGTCGCCGCCGGCCTGCAGGTCACGTACCGCCCGGCGCAGCAGCGCCGGTACATCGGTCAGGGTCTGGTCCACGCGGGCCGTCTCGTTGAACGTGACCAGGGTGCCCCAGTCCGCTCCGGGCCGTAGGTACTCAATCAGGCCCAGGGCCCCCTCGCGCGCCTTGCCGATGGCATCGGCCCGCAACATCGAGCTGCTGCGGTCGATGACCAGGGCCATGGCCAGCGGCATCCTCGCCGCCTGGCAATCCAAGGACAGCCGAAGGGTGACGGTGACCTCCGCACCCAAGGGCAGCCTGGGCGGTTCGGCCACCTGGTCCACCGTCGGGCGGCAGGCAGATCGGCCCGCCGAAGCATGACCGGCCCGCGGCAAGACCGCCGTAAGGACCAGCGCGGCGGCCAACAAGACCGGCAGGCTCGCGGACCGAGCGGACCATGACCTGCCGGCGGCGATGCCAATGCCGGTCATGGTCCGCCGGCGCCGACCGGCGGCGGTGCCGGGCGGTACAAGTGGGTCCAGGACCAGCGCAGCGCCGCCTCGCGGTCGGCCGCGCCCACTGTCGCGAGTGAGGCGTGCGGCCCGCCAGACAGGGCGGCCAGCTCTTCGTCGAAGGTGGCCGCGGCGCGCGAGGCGCGATCGAGCCGCGCCACCGCGGCGCCATCGTGGCAGCCCGCGCAATGCGAGTTGAAGCGCGCCTCATCGCCGGGCCGCGGCGCCAGGGCCTGAGACCAGGCCCAGAAGGTGAGATCCCAGGTTTCACGGCGATCGAACTGGTAGCCCCAGGACGGCATACCGCCCTTGCCCTCCACGATGGAGCGGTGCAGCCAGCTGGGAGCGATCGCCCGCATCCGCGCGGCGTCCGTCAGGTCGGCGGGCGGCGGACGCAGCATCGGCGCGCGCGGGCCGTCGCCCCGCCCCGTCAGGCCATGGCAGGCCGCACATTCGCGCTCGAAGCGCGGCCCGACGGCCGCGGCATCCGCCAGTTCCACAGGCAGTTCCAGTCCGGAAGGCAGCGCCAGCGGACGCGCTGGGGCCAGCATCGGCCGTGGAAGGGCGGGTTCCTCCGGCTGACCGGAGGCGCTACAGGCCGCGAGCAGGAGCAGGAGGGGCCCGGACAGCCATCGGCGCGCCGGCGCGCGTCGGCTCACGGCGGCTCTCCGTCGGCAGGGCTGATCAGACCGGCAGTCAGGCCATAGGCCGCCAGCACCAGGAAGAACTCCAGCACCACCGCCCCCGCGGCGGCCAACTGCAGCCCGGCGCCGCGGTCCAGGAAGGCCGGTTCCAGCCAGGCGCCGACCCGAGGCAGCAAGGTGCCGGCGCTGAGCAAGGCCATCAGCAGTCCCCAGGCCAGGCCGCGCCAGAGATCGCCGCCGGGAATGAAGCGCCGGAACTGCCCGTAGACATACACGAAATTGACCAGCATCAGGCTGAGAGCGAATGCCAGCAGGCCCAAGCCCCAACGATCGGGCTGCCCCAGCAACTGGTCCGCCAACAAGGACGGCAGCAAGAGCTCGTAGGGCAGGCGCAGCAGCCGGCCATCTGCATCCTGGCCCAGGGCCAGAAAGGGCTCCGGCCAGATCCGGTCCACAGCCAAGGCCGCCAGGGCGCCCAGAAGGCCACCGGCCAGGGCGCGCAGCAGCGGACCGGCAGCTTCGCCCGGCGCGAAGCGGGCCGCCAGCGCCGTTGCTTCTGCCTCCAGGTCTTGCCCGGCCAGCGCAGCGTCAAGCGGCCGGCCCAGGTGATGAGGCTGGTTCATGGTGGCCCCTCCGCCGTTGGCCCCGGCGCGGCGTCCGCGCCGCCGACCGATCGCAGGTAGGTCAGCAGCGCGTCCACATCTCCCACGCTCAGACGGATGGCCAGATCGTCCAGGTCGGGGCAGCTGTAGCCGGGCAGCGGGTCCAGGCAATGGTCCAGCACGGCCTCGCGGAGATAGGTCTCGGGATCCCGCGCGCCGCCTCGATAGTCGGGCGCCGACAGGCGCAGCTCGGCCCGCCGCCAGAGCCCCGCCAATGCCGGGCCGCCACCACCGGCGGCGTCGATGGCATGGCAGCCGCCGCAGCCCTGGGCCAAGAAGACCTCGCGCCCGGCAGCTGCGGGATCCGGCGCCGCGGGTCCGCCGCCGAGGATTCCCTGGGCCTGGTCATCGGTCACCGCCGCGGAGGGGGGGACAGGGGGCCGCAGGGCACTGACCAAGGCCAGACCCAGGGCCGCCACAGCGGCCACCACCGCGAAACGAGGCAGGCCAGGATCGCGGTCGGGGAAGGCGTCGCGCCGCGGCGGCATCAGGGCAGCTCTCGCGCGGATGACGGCTGGGCAGCCAGGAAGTCCATGAGGTCGGCGCCGGAAGCGCCCGCACCCGCGGCATCGAAGAGCCAGGGGAAGGCCGGCCGGCCGCCGGCGGCGTGGACGGCCACGCGCTCCGGCGCGTCGACCAGCCGGTCTGCCTCCCAGGCCAGGTCCGGCCCCGCGCGCCGCAGCCCGGCCAGGGCCGGTGCTGTTCCCTGCGTGGCCACCCGGGTCGGCGGCCCCAGCGCCGCGGGATCCCAGCCCACGCGCACGCGCCGGGTGTGGCAAGCGACGCAGCCCTCGGCCACGTAGACCGCCCGGCCCCGGGCCAGTTCCTGGCCACCGGCCAGGACCACCGCCTCTGCGCTGGCTTCGGCGCCCTCTGCGCCGGTGCCCGTCGCCCCCTGGCTGGCGAGCGGAACGATGACCGTGAGCAGAAGCCCAGCGCCCAGCAGCGCCGCGACCGAGGCCCCGTAGAGGTCGGGGCCGGCGAGGCCCGGAGACCGCGCCGCCGAAGGGGTCGGCGCGACAGCCTCCATCGCCTCGGCCGGGCGGGACGGTTCCCGGCGCCAGAGGAGCGCGGCGATGACCACCCAGGCCACCACGAGCAGGCCGGTCGCGGGCAGCCGCAAGCCGGCCTCCAGTCCCAACAGCTCCGCGGACGGGCCGGCCGCCAGGGAGACCAGGGCCAAGGGCAGGGCCAGCATACCCTGGCCGGCCGCAGCCAGGAGGATCACGCGCACGGCCCAAGGGCCGCGGGGCAGCTGGGGTCCGCCGGCCAGCCACCAGATCAAGCCGGCGCTCAGACACCACCAGGCTGTCCAGGAGGGTAGCTCCCAGGCGCGTGGCGCCGCGGCCGAGAACTGCAGCAGTCGCGCCGCGGCGGGGCTCGTGGCGGTTTCGGCCAGCCGCGCCAGGATGAGCCAGGCCAGGCCCGTCAGGACCAGGAGATCCTGCGGGTGGCGCTGACGGCCACCGGTCGGTCCAGTCGGTCCAGCGCCCACGAAGGTGCCGGCGAGGGCCACGGCGATCAATACCAAGGGCAACAGCCCCAAGGGCGCCAAGATGTCCATGGCCCGGACGGCGCCCGGGCCGAGGAGGTCGGGCACCAGGTCGGCCGGCAGGCGGAGCAGGGCCCAGGCCAGCCAGGCCCACAGGCCCCAGACCCAGCTGCGGCGGCCGAACAGCGGCCTTCCGCTGATGCGCGGCAACAGGATCGCGCCGCAGCCGAAGGCGGCCGTGGTCAGCACGAGGTCATCGATCCCGCGGCCCATGAGGGCGCCACCCAGAGCCTGGCCGACACCCCCCAAGGCCTGCACGAGGATGCCCCCGACGGCCAGGCAGGCGAGCAAGGCGAGGCCCGCGGCCACGGCCGCCCGTGACGCGGCGTCTGGCTGCGGTCCGGCCTGTAGCCCTACCCGGCGCAGCCAGGCCGCGGCGCCCGCAAAGAGCAACAGGTCGGCGAGCACCGGTTGGGGCGCCCAGGGCTCCGGCCTCATCCAGCCGGACAGCACGCCGATCACCCCCACCGCCAGACCGAGGTTCCAGAGCAGCAGGGCCCAGCCGAGCGGCCGCGCCTTGTTGGCCTCGCGCTCTTCCTGCGTGGCACCCGCCAGGAGGGCCATCATCGGCAGGGCAAAGGCGCCCAGGCGCGCCGCGAGGCGGTGAGCCGCCAGCAGGCGCCCGACGCCCAGCGCGGGCCAGGGAGGGGCCCAGGCCCAGGCCAGCTGGGTCTGGACGATGACGGCGGCCAGCAAGGCGAAGGCGCCCCACAGCGCGGCGGTCAGCCACCAGGCGCGAACCCGCGCCAGGCGACCGACGCGTTCGACCAGCGTAGGGGCGGCGGGGCCCCCGGCAAAGGCTGCGGACATGCCGGGCGAGCTTAGCATTCCAGCGGCGGGGGGTCAATGGAAGTGCGGTTGTCGCCGTTGCGCCCGCCCGCTAGAATCCCGGCCGTTCCCGTCCGCCGGCGGATGCGCCGCGGGCATCGGAGGCCTTGAAGGAGAGAGCATGTCCCAGGACGCGATGGTCCCCCAACGGGGCCGCTATTTCGAAGAATTCGAGAAGGGCTTTACCTGGGTGACGCCGGCGCGGACCATCACCGAACATGACATCGGCGCCTTCGCCGGCCTGTCCGGCGACTTCAACCCGCTGCACACCGACCGCGAGTTCGCCAAGACGACCCAGTTCGGAGAGCGGATCGCCCATGGCATGCTGGGCCTTTCGGTGGCCACCGGCCTGGTCCATCATGTCGGCCCGGTCGATGGCACAGCCATCGCCTTCCTGGGCGTGGACTGGAAGTTTCGCAAGGCCATCCTCATCGGCGACACCATTCACGCCATCATCAAGGTGACCGACAAGCGCGAAAGCAAGCCCATGGGCGGCGGCGTGATCGGCTTCGATGTGCGGGTGGTCAACCAGGACGGCGACGTGGTCCAGAAGGGCGTCTGGACCCTGCTGGTGAGGATGCGTCCGCTGCCGGCGGAGGGCGGCTGAACCGCCGATCGGTTGCACGCGGCGCGACGACCGGGCGGCAGAGCGCCGCGGCGCTGCGCGCGCAGCGGCTGGCGCTGCGTCCCGCGATCACCGCCTATGGCATCGCCCTGCCCCCTGCTTTTGCCGAGCGGCAGGGCAATGCCTACCTGCTGCCGGGATCGGGCGCCGCAGACGCTGCCTTGGTGGACCCCGGCCCCGACTCGAACGAGTCCCGCCAACGCCTCGTTGAGGCCCTGGCCGCTATCGGACTGAAACCGTCGGCGCTCAAGACCGTGGTCCTGACCGGCTGGCAGCCCCAGCGGGCGGGCCTGGTGGGCTGGCTGGGCGGCCGCGGCGGGCTGACCGTCGTCGCCAGGGGCGGCGTGAACGGGATGGCCAAGGCCATGGCTGACACCCTGATGGGCGACCGGGCGCTGGAGACTGCGGCGCGCTGGGGGGGAGCACCCGCATGGGCCTTGCAGCGGCTACGAGAGCTGCACGCCGACCGCCGTGCGCTGCAGCCGGTCTGGCAACCCATGGCCAGCCAGCGTTGGCTGGATCCGAATCCGGCGAAGGAGCTCCGGCTGAGCGGACACATCTGGCAGGCGCGCTACCCGCCGGGCCTGTCCGCCGCCTGCGCCACCTACTGGCATGCCGCGTCGCGCACCTTGATCGGCGGCGACCTCCTGGACCGCTCCCCGGGGCTGCGCCTCCCCCTGCCTCAACCGCTACAAGACTGGCCGGACATGCTGCGCCGGGTCATGGGCGCCTGGCGGCCGCTGAGCCGCGAGACGGTGGACCTGGTCCTGCCCGGCCACGGCGCGCCCATCCGCTCGCATCGGGTACTGATCGCCCGTCGACTGGCGCAGGTCAAAGGGCACCTGACCGGCATCCTCGACGCGACCGACACCGTAGCGCTGTCTCCCTGGGACCTGCTGCTGCGCCTGGGTCCGGAGCAGACCGACGGCCCCGACCTTCCGGAGCGACTGGCGGGACTGCTGGCGCTGGTCGCCCATCTGGAGCGGCGCGGTCGCCTACGGCGCGAGGGTCCGGCCGCTGCCGCGCGCTTCCGCCGCGTGACGGGTAGCCGGCCGCCGGCTTGAACCGAGCGGCGACCACCCGTCAGCGGGAGCCGAATCATCAATGGGTCGGCGCAGGGGCGATCGCCGCCGGTCGCTGCGCCGGGGGATCAGGCGCCGGCCGTCGGATCCTCGCCCGCGGCGGGCGTCGACGCGACAACGGTAGTCGGCGCGGCGCCGGCCGTCGGCTCGATGGTGCCGGCCAGCTTCTCCAGCCCGCGGTTGACGCCGCGCAGCAGGGTGGCGGCCTCGTTGCGCACCTGGGTGGCCAGCTTGTTGCCGGTGCCCGCCTCGCCAACTTCGGCGTTCTTGCGTGAGTTGCGCAGGTTCTCCAGCATGCCGTCGAACTGCTCGCGCAGCTGGCGGATGCCGTCGATCACGTCATTGCGCAGGTCCTGCGCCTCGGGGGTGTTGATGGCGGCCTGGGCGACGGCGGCGATCCGCACCCCGAACTCCTTCAGCTCCACGGCGATGCTGGTCGCGGTGTCCTGGGCGGCGGCAGCGGTATCGGACGCCGCAGTTTCGAGGGTCTCGGCGATGGTTTCGGTGGTCTGGGAATCGTTCATGATGTTGCAGTTCTCCTTGTTGCGGCCCGCCTCGTAGCGAGCTCCTTGCGTGCCCCCGGTCAGCGGGCGAGCGGCTCTATTCTACGCCAGACGCGGTCCGCGGTTGCATGCCCCACCGCCTTGGGAAGGCCCATCGGGCGACCTCTAACGCAATCTTAGCGTCGTGGGCGGCGGCGCGGACAAGGCCCCGGCTGTGCTAGACTCAGGCGGTCGACTGCATAGCTGGCCCCGGTCGCGCCTGCCGCCGCCGGGGCTTTGTCGTCCACCTCCAGAAGCACTCCCCACCGGCCAGGGCCATGACTGATACCAGCTTGATCCGCAACTTCTGCATCATCGCCCATATCGACCATGGCAAGAGCACCTTGGCCGATCGGCTGCTCGAGGCCACGGCCACCATCGACGCGCGCAACATGGTGGCCCAGGCCCTGGATTCGATGGACCTGGAGCGCGAGCGCGGCGTCACCATCAAGGCCAGCGCCGTGCGCATGCGCTACCCGGCCAAGGACGGCCTCATCTACAGCCTCAACCTGATCGACACCCCTGGCCACGTCGACTTCACCTATGAGGTCAGCCGCGCCCTGGCCGCCTGCGAGGGCGCCATCCTGGTGGTGGACGCCAGCCAGGGCGTCGAGGCCCAGACCCTGGCCAACCTCTACCTGGCCGTGGAAGCCGGCCTGGAGATCGTACCGGTGCTCAACAAGATCGACCTGCCTGCGGCCCGCCCGGACGAAGTGGCGGACGAGGTGGTGGCCATTCTGGGTGGCAAGGCCGAAGACATTCTGCGCATTTCCGCCAAGTCCGGCCTGAACGTCGAAGCGGTGTTGGAAGCCGTGGTGCGCCATGTACCGCCGCCGGCAGGCGATCCCGCCGCCCCCCTGCGCGCGGTGGTCTTCGACAGCCATTACGATGTGTACAAGGGCGTCGTGGCCCATGTGCGCGTCTTCGACGGCGCGGTCAACGCCATCCGCGACGAGAGGCTGCGGCTCATGGCTACGGAGGTCACCTTCGAACCGCTCGAGGTCGGCACCTTCACCCCCCGGATGACCCCCGTGGACCGTCTGAACACCGGCGCGGTCGGCTACATCGCCACCGGCCTCAAGGACGTGCGGCAGGCGCAGGTGGGCGACACCATCACCCATGTGGCCCGCCCGGCCACCACCGCCCTGCCCGGCTACCACGTCGCCAAGCCCATGGTCTTCGCCGGCTTGTACCCCACGGACAGCGAGGACTACATCGGCCTGCGTGACGCACTGGACAAGCTGCGCCTCAACGACGCGGCTTTGGTTTCCGAGCCGGAGAGTTCGGCGGCCCTGGGCCTGGGCTTCCGCTGCGGCTTCCTGGGGCTCTTCCACATGGAGATCGTCCAGGAGCGGCTGGAGCGGGAGTACAACCTGGATCTGCTGGCCACCGCGCCCTCGGTGATCTACGAGGTGCTGAAGCGCGACGGCGAGCATCTGTTCATCGACAACCCGGCCGACCTGCCGGACCCATCGCATATCGAGGCCATCTACGAGCCCTGGATGCACCTCACGGTCTGGTCCCCGGATGCCTACATCGGTCCGATCATGGAACTGGTGACCAAGCGCCGCGGCGACTTCGAGAAGATGGAGTTCGTCGCCGAAGGCCGGGTGATGATGACCTATCACATCCCGCTCTCAGAGCTGATCGTCGAGTTCTACGATCAGCTCAAGAGCCGCACGCGGGGCTACGCCTCGATGGACTACCAGTTCGACAACTACCGCGCCGGTGACCTCGTGCGCCTGGACATCCTGATCAACGACGAGCCAGTGGACGCCCTGTCGCTCATCCTGCACCGCGACAAGGCGCATACGGTAGGCAGCGCCCTGGCCCGCAAGCTGAAGGAAGTCATCCCCCGCCAGATGTTCAAGGTGCCCATCCAGGCCGCCACCGGCGGGCGCATCGTCGCCCGCCAGACGGTGAACGCCATGCGCAAGGACGTGCTGGCCAAATGCTATGGCGGCGACGTCACCCGCAAGCGCAAACTGCTGGAGAAGCAGAAGGAAGGCAAGAAGCGCATGAAGCGCATCGGCGCGGTGGAGCTGCCGCAGGAGGCCTTCATGGCCGTGCTCAAGCTGGGCGAGGACAGCTGAGGATGGCAACCTCGGGGCAACGTCCGGTCCGGGCTGAGAGCGCTCCGCCCACCTGGACTCCCGTGGCCTGCAGCCTCTGCGGCGCTGACGATCCACAGCCGCTGTTGGTGGACCGCGTCCCTGCTACGAAGATGCGCCGCGCTCCAACCGCAGTTTCATGCTCTGACGGGTGTACTTGCCGCACATGCGCGACGATACGCGGCGGCGCATCCGACGATCGCTGGGACTTCCCGGTGGTGCGCTGCGGGCGCTGCGGGTTCGTCTACGTCACGCCTCGCGGCACCGGGGCGGTGTTCAACAACCTCTCCGGCGGCGCCGCGCGGCGCGACGCGGCCGTGGCCAACCGGCCGATCTACATGGCAGGCATGGCCCGCTTGCGGCTGCTCGGCCTTCCGTCAACAGCCCAGGTGCTCGACCTGGGCTGCGCCCGGGGCGACTTCCTGGCCTTCGCGGCCGAGGCGGGCCTAGAGGCCGAGGGCGTTGACCTGCATCCGGGCCTGGCCGACCAGGCTCGCGAGCGGGGCTTCACCGTCCACACCGGTGACCTGCGAGACCTGGCGGCGGACCTCGGGCCGCGCTTCGACCTGGTCACGCTGTGGGATGTCATCGAACATGTCGACAATCCGGTGGCGGTGCTGGCTGCCTGCCGTCAGGTGCTGCGGCCGGGCGGTCTGGTGCTCTTCCATACCGGCAACGCCGCCTTCCAGATACCCAAGGCCCGCTGGTTGTACCGCTTGCGACCCGGCAGCGGGCCGCATCTCATCCCCTACCAGCACCTCTCCCACTTCGACCCCGCCAGCGCCCGCCGCGCCCTGGCCGCCGCGGGGCTGGAGCCGCTGTGGACCGGCTTCCTGGGTACCCTGCATTACCGCCAGGCCTGGAAGCGGCTGGCGATGGGCGGCCTCAACCGCCTGGGCTGCCTGCCTCCGCGGTTCAACGGCCCGCTGCTGACCAACGCCATGGGCGCCGTGGGGCGGCGCGACTGAGCCGTGCACGTCTGCCTGGACGGCCGCTGCATCACCGACCACTTTCCGGGCATCGGCCGCTATGTCCACAGCCTGGTGGGCGCCTTGGCGGACCTGGCTCCCGATGACCGCTTCTCGGTGCTGGTCACCCCTGGACAGCGCAGCGGCCGCTTCTCGCTGAGCCTCCTGGCCGAGCGGCCCAACGTCTTCCTGGTTCCCGTGGGCGCGGGCGTCTTCAATCCCATCGGCCAGTGGCGCTGCCGGTCCGCCATCCAGCGTACCGGCGCCGATCTCTTCCACGCCACCTACTGGCTGGGCCCATGGTGGCCCGGCCTACCGACCGTTCTGACCTGCTACGACCTGATCGGCAGGCGCGCCCCAGGCATGGTGCCCAGCCTGAAGGGGCGGCTGCTGGACGCGGCGGTGTGGCTCTCGCTGCGCCGAGCGGAGCGGGTGCTGGCCATCTCCACGGCGGTGGCGGACGATCTCGTCACTACAGGGCTGGCAGCGGCCGGCCGCGTGCGGGTGACCCCGCTGGCCGCGAGCTCCGAGTTTCAGCCGCCTTCCGCCGCAGCCGTGGAGGCGCTCAAGGTCCGGCTGCACCTTCCTCCCCGATACCTGCTCTATGTAGGCATCGACAAACCGCACAAGAACCTGGCGACGCTCATCCGGGCCTGGGGGCGGCTGCTCGGCCGCCGCCCCGAGCTGACGGATGGCACGAGACTGGTGTTGGCCGGACCGCGCGACCGCCGTTACCGCCGCTTGACGGATGCCTACGTGGCCCATTTCGCCCGGACGGACGCGGTGATGATCCTGGGCCAGGTCGACGAGAGCGACCTGCCGGCGCTCTACGGCGGGGCGGCGGCCTTCGCCTTTCCGTCGCGCCACGAAGGCTTCGGATTGCCGGTGTTGGAGGCGATGGCCTGCGGCACGCCGGTGGTAGTCAGCAACGCCACCAGCCTGCCGGAAGTGGCCGGGGACGCCGCCCTGCTGCTGGACCCTCTCGACGCCAGCGGCTGGTCCGCGGCCTTGGAACGCGTGTTGGACAACCCCGAGCTGGCGGACGACCTGCGCTCGCGCGGCCAGGCTCAAGCGGCGCGCTTCACCTGGCGGGCCACTGCTGAAGCCACGCTGGCGGCCTACCGCGAGCTGCAGGAAGCGGCGCCAGGGTGAACACCATCGTCCAGGGCGACAACCTCAGGGCCATGGCCACCCTGGCCGACGGCTGCGCCGCACTGGTGTACATGGATCCGCCCTTCAACACCGGCCACAGCCAAAGCCGCACCCGGATCAAGACCGTCCGCGACGAGGCCGGCGACCGCAAGGGCTTCGGCGGGCACCGTTACCGTAGCGAGACGGTGGGACGCCTGGACTTCGCCGATGCCTTCGACGACTACCTGGCATTCCTGGCCCCCCGGTTGGTGGCGGCGCGGCGGATCCTGGCCCCGGATGGCGCGCTCTTCGTGCACCTGGACCCGCGGGAGGTCCATTACGTCAAGGTCTTCCTGGACGGCCTCTTCGGCCGCGACGCCTTCATGGGCGAGATCATCTGGGCCTACGACTTCGGCGGACGGTCCAAGCGCCGCTGGCCGGCCAAACACGACACCATCCTCTGGTATGTCCGCGACCCCGAGCATTACCACTTCGACTACGAGGCCATCGACCGCATCCCCTACATGGCGCCCGGGCTGGTGGGACCGGTCAAGGCCGCGCGCGGCAAGACGCCCACCGATGTCTGGTGGCAGACGGTGGTGCCGACCGGCGGGCGGGAGCGCACGGGCTACCCCACCCAGAAACCGCTGGCCATCCTGGAGCGCATCGTACGGGTGCACAGCCGCCCGGGCGATCTCTGTGTGGACCCCTTCGCCGGCTCGGGTACCCTCGGCGAGGCGGCGGGCAAGTTGGATCGCCGCTTCTGGCTCTGCGATGAGAACCCGGATGCGGTGGCGATCATGATGGCCCGTCTGGCCCGCTTCGCACCGGCCTTGCAGCCGGGGGCGGCGGACGCGACGGGGGATCCTCCGCCGCAAGCCGCGGATGGCGCCTGACCGCGATGCCTGGCGCGAGGGCGCAAGGCCCCGCCTCGCGACCTACGACCCGGCGCGAAGCCCGACCGAACCGTTTTTTGACGTTCAGACATGACCCGGATACACTGCGATCCTGACAGGCGGTCCGTCCAACCGAGGCAAGGCAACCAGGCCTCAGGGAGGTCCGAAGTGGCCGCATCGGCTCAACCAGGAGGAGTCCCCCTATGAAGACCGACGCACCGAAGCAAGTCACGTGGATCATCGCAGTAATCCTTGGCATCCTGGGCATTCTGGGCCATTACGGCTATCTGCCGGCCGCTGCAGCATACGACTTCTTGCTGCTGATCGGCGGCTGGGTGCTGTTGGCCCTCGGGAGCGTTGTCGAAGGTCTCTAGCTCTCGGCACCCGCCCCGGCGGGTACGCTCAGGTTCGCTCGAACGCGTCGGTCCGTCCTTGTGGCGGCCGACGCGTTTGCTTTGCCTCAACGCTCCGACGCGGCGCCGAAGCAATCCCGGAGGCTGCGCGCCAGATGCCCCAGCGGCACCCGCTCCAGCGGATGGCCTGCCCGAGGGATGACCTCCAGCGCGCCCCGCGGCGCGGCCAGGGCCAGCAGCCGGCTGTGCAACAGGTCCACGCTCTCGTCACGGTCGCCGACGAGAATGCGCAGCGGCATCGGCAGGCGGGCGATCGCGTCGGGCTCGATACCGCCATCCTGCCCCAATCGGCCCAGCAATTCGCGGGTCCGCGTGATCAGGGTCTCCCAACCCAGGGCTGAATGCCGTTCCGCCAGCCGAGCGGCGAAGCGCGGCACCTTCTGCTGGATCGTGGCGACGTCGAGAAGGGCGGATTCGCGGGCGGCCACCACCGAGTCCCAGCGGAAGAGGGTGCCAAGGGTAGCCAGGCCGGCGAAGAGGTCGGGGGCCTCCAGGGCCAGCCGACAGGCGGCGAAGCCGCCCATGCTGTAGCCGAAGACCCGCGCCGGCGCTAGGCCATCGCGCCGGATCCGGTCGGCGATAGCGTCCTGGAAGCCCTCCATGCTGAAGCTGCCTGCCGGAGCCGCGGTCCGCCCATGTCCCGGGAACTCCAAGACCCGGACGTCGAAGTCCGGCGCCAGGAGTTCGGCCAGCGGCTGCAGCTGATCGGCGGCCCCCAGGGCGCCATGGAGCAGGAGCAGTGGGGGTCGGGTCATGCTGTCGGCCTCAGTGCGAGCGGGTGGCGACCAGCGGGTCGGTTCATGCGCCTGCTGACCCCCTCAAAGAGAGATGCTGCACGAAGAACGCCGCCAGCCGCTCTTCCTCGGCCGCCAACACCGCCGGATCGCGCGGCGTGTGGCGCTCGTTCGGCAGCACCATGAGCTCATAGCGCTTGCCGAGCCGGTCCAGCCCGTCCATCAGGCGCGCCGAATGGCGGAAGTGCACGTTCTCATCGAGCATGCCGTGGATGAGCAGCAGGCGACCCGCCAGCTGCTGCGCATGCGTCAGCACCGAGCTCGCGCGATAACCGTCAGGGTTGGCCACCGGCGTCCGCAGGTAGCGCTCGGTGTAATGCGTGTCGTAGCCGTCCCAGTCCGTGACCGGCGCGCCGGCGACGCCGGCCTTGAAGACCTCCGGCGCCCGGCAGAGGCCCATCAGGGTCAGGTAGCCACCGTAGCTCCAACCGTAGATCCCCACGCGATCGCCGTCGACGAGACCCCGATCCTGCAGATGCCGGACGCCATCCACCTGGTCGCGGAGTTCGATGTCGCCCAGTCGCTCGGCCAGGGCGCCCTCGAAGGCCAGACCGCGGCGAGCGGAGCCGCGACCGTCCACCTTGACGACCAGGAAGCCCTTCTGGGCCAACCACTGCGCCCTGAGGTCCACCGTCTGCAGCCAGCTGTCCTGCACGGTCTGGGCCTGCGGCCCGCCGTAGACGCTCACCAGCAGGGGCGCGGGCAACTGTTCCGGACGGTAGAGCGCGGCCCACAGGGTCTCGCCGTCGCGGGACGTGAAGCTGAAATGCTCCGGCGCGGGCAGATCGACGACCGCGTCGGGCGCGTGGATGACCTGGGCTTGCCGGCCGCGCAAGGTCACGGTGACCGCTTGCGCGCGGCTCTGGTGGACATCCACCCAATCCGCGCCGTCGGGCGACACCACTGCCTCGTGCCAGCCGGCCGCATCCGACATCCGCTCCGGTGCCCCGCCGGCCAAGGACAGGCGCCAGATGTGGCGCTCGGTCGGTCGGCCGCCATGGCCGGCGAACCAGACCTCCGTAGGGGTCACGCGCAGCAGCTCGTCCACCGGCCAGTCGACGGCCGTGAGCGCGCGCAGGCATGCGTCCTCGCGATACAGGTAGAGGTTGCGGAAGCCGCTGCGCTCGCTGGCCCACAGGAAGGTCCCATCGTCCCGAAAGCGCAACATGTCGTGCAGGTTGACCCACAGCGGCGATTCCTCGACCAGGAGCGTCTGTCCGATCCCGGTCGCGGCATCGAAGGCGCGCAGTTCCAGCCGCCGCTGATCGCGCGATTGGGTCTGGACGAAGAGCCGCCCGTCGGGCGCCCAGTCCACGCGGGCCAGGTACTCTGACCCGTCGCCGAGGTCCATCCAGACCACCGGCCCTCCGGCCACGGGCACCACACCCAGCCGCACCTTGGGGTTGGCCGCGCCGGCAAAGGGGTAGCGGTGCTCCTCGACCTCAACCTGCGCCTTGCCCTGGTGCACGATGGGGTACACGGGGACATGCCGTTCGTCGGCCTGTTCGAAGGCGATGTGCCGGCCGTCGGGCGCGATCCAGAAGCTTGAGGCACGGTGCATCTCCTCCTGGGCCACATAGTCGGCGAGGCCGTTGGTCAGCCCCGGTTCGGCGTCGAAGGTCAGCCGCCGGCCATCGGCCCAGAGCTCGCTGTCGCGGACAAAGGCCAGCAGCTGCCCGTCACGCGAGAGCTGCGGGTCGACCACGCCCCGGGCCAGCACCTGCCCATCGACGATGGCATCGCCGCCCTGGGTCACCAGCAGCACGGCGGCTTCCTGCGCCCAGGCATAATGGGTCACCCCGGTCTCGCGCAGCCGCTGTCGCTCGCGCCGCAGCTCGTCGTCGCGCGACAGGGCGTCGACACCACGGGCGGAGACGAGCACACGCCGCTCGCCGCCGGCCAGGTCTAGCTCCCACAGGGCGCGCTCCAGCCCGCCCGCTTCGCTGAACAGAAAGGTGAGGCGACGGCCGTCGGGGGCGAAGGCGATCTTCGCCGGCGCGGCGGTGCCGGGGCGGGGGTAACGGGCGAGGTCCTGGGCAGTTAGGTTCATGCTGCAGATTGTATAGCAGGCGTCGGGGGCCGGCGTATCCTCAGCGCCCGGCCGGCATGGCCTCCGGCTGCCAGGCGCAGAGTGGATCCTCGCCCAGGATGTCGCCGGTCGCGGCGTAGGCCCGGGCGCGGGAGCCGCCACAGGGCCAACGGAAGACGCAGACGCCGCAGCGTCCGCCGAAGGCGTCGGGATCGCGGAGAGCGGTGAAGAGCGGCGCCTCGCGGTAGACGGCGGTCAAGTCGTCGCGGCGAACGTTGCCGGCGGCCAGCTCCAGGAAGCCGGAGGGACAGATGTCGCCGCGGTGGGAGATGAAGAGGACGCCGTTGCCGTCACGGATGCCCGCGCCGTGGGCGACGGCGGGGTGGCGGCCGGGCGCGGGCAGGGGGTGGGAACGAGCGCCTTGCTCGATGACCCGCCGCAGTTGCGGCGCCTCGGTGGTGGTGATCACGAGGCCGCGGGCCATGGCCTGGCTGCGGCGCGCCGCCAGCCATTGCAGCACTTCCTCGGCCCGTTCGGCGCTGATGGGTTCGAGCAGCTCGCCGCGCCCCACGGAAACCAGGAAGAACAGGCTCCAGCGGGGCGCGCCGAGCGCCTGCACCAGGTCCAGGAGAGCCGGCAGCTGGTCCACGGTGCGGGCGCAGACGAGGGTGTTCACCTGGAAGGGCAGCTTGACGGCTGCGGCCACGCGGGCGGCGTCGCAGGTACGTGCGAAGGTGCCAGGGACGCCGCGGATGGCGTCATGGGCCTGGGCGTCGGCGGCGTCCAGGCTGAGGGAGATGGCTTCCACCCCGGCGTCCTTGAGGCGGCGCAGGGCTTCGGCAGTCAGCATGGGCGTGGCGCTGGGGGCCACGGACACGCCCATGCCCCGGGCGCCGGCATAGGCGATGAGCTCGAAGAGATCCTCGCGCTTGAGCGGATCTCCGCCGGTGAGCACCAGCCGCGGCGGGGTGGGCCCGAAGCGGGACACCTGGTCGATGAGCGCGAAGCCCTCGGCCGTGCTCAGCTCCTCGGGATCAGCCAGTGGCTGGGCCTCGGCCCTGCAATGCAGGCAGGTCAGGTCGCAGGCGCGGGTGATCTCCCAGTAGACGCGCAGCGGCGCCTGGGCATAGCGGTAGCGGGCGTTGGGATCGGTGGTGACCATGGCGAGGATGCCTCCCGGGGCGCGCGGCAGGCAGGACTGGGCCGCGCAGGAATCGTGGCTGCCGGGACCAGGATAGGACGAGGCGGCCGGCGGGGCATCAGTCGGAAGGTGTATTCTGTCGCTTCACCAGGTGACGTGGGTGGACGTCTTCCCTCACTCCCCGCGATCGCCCCGCAGCATCGGCAGCCACAATCGCCGTTGGCGATCCGCCGGCGTCGCACTGCCCGCCGGCGTCGCCTTTGTCGATGTCGGCACCTCGGTCGCGGGCTCGCCTGGCGACCCCGGCGTCAAGGTCACCGCCGGCCGCGGCGTGGGCGTGCCGACGAGGCCCCGCTGGCGATCGAAGAAGTCCAGCGCCAGATGGTCGTAGTCGCTGTAGAACTGGTGCTCGGTGAAGCAGACGTCCAGTTGCTCGGCCACCTGGGCGGGCGGCACGCCGGTGATGCCGGCGAGCGCGGCGCGCCAGTCGCTGGTGGAGGGCGGCTGGATCTGGAAGTCCAGGCGGTCGAGGAGACCGGCGGCGGTCAGGGTCTGGCGGATGTGTTCGGCCTCGGCCGGGCCGATGCCGGGGCCACGCCGAAGGCGCAGGGGATGCAGGGGCTGGGGCGGAAGGACACGCAGCTCGGTGGGGATGCCACGGCGCAGCAGCTGTTGGTGGCAGGCGTAGGCGTCCTGGTTGGAGACGCGGCGGTCGTTCTCCGAGAGGTGCCAGGCGATGGGCACCGTCGTGGTGGCTGCCAAGCGCGCGCGGCAGCCGGCGTCGTAGACCACGGCGCCCTGCCAGCCGAGGGCGTCGGCGACGCGCGACACGAAGCCGCCGCCGTTGGACATGCCGATGCCGAACGCAGGGAGGCCGGCGGGGATGGCGCCTTCGGCGACCAGCTGGGCCCGCAGGGCCTTGACGTGCTGCATGTCCGGGTTGGCCTCGGGCGGATCCAACGGACTCCACTGCGCCGCCTGGCGGTCGCCGCTCTCGGTCACCGCCACGGCGTAGCCGCGGGCTACGGCATCGCGCAAGGCCTGCCAGTTCTCGGCATTGGTCGGCGTCACCCAGCCGCGGCTGCTGCCGCCGGCGCCGTGGAAGTAGAAGACGAGGCCGACGGGATCGGGCGGGGCGTGGAAGTAGACGTCGCGGCCATCGACAAGGCGCTGCGCGGGGCGCCAGTCGGGGGCGGGGGCGAAGTTGGCGCTGATGGTGGTCGAGGGGCTCAATACCTGGAAGACCGTATGCCGCGACCGTGGGTCGGCGAGGGACGGGTTCTCACTGCGCCAATGGTCGAAGATCAGGCCGGGCGGATCGGGCTCGGCCCAGAGGTGGACGCGGTCGCGGTCGGTATACCAGGCGTCGCTGCCGTCAAAGTCGCCCTTGCCGGCGGCGCCGCCGCTGACGGTCACGTGGCCGGCGTAGGCCCGGCGGGTGGGCTCGGGGGTAGGAACGGATTCCGCGACGCTCCCGTGGCCCCAGGCGAAGTCCAGCATGCGCTCGGCGGCATGGCTGTTGAAGCCGTGGCCGCTCCAGCCGGCGTTCAGCTGCTCGACGAGGTCGGGCGCCTGCGGGCGCAGGGCCTCCGGAAGCAGCGAGACGTCGAGGGTGGCGGGATCGCCAAGCACCCAGCCGCGACCGTCGAGGACGCCGGCAGCCACCAGGGACTGGTGGAACTGGACGCTCTCGCCCGCGGTCATACCGCCGACCCGCCAGAAGCGACGGGGAAACATGGGCCAGGGCGTCTGCTGGACGAGGTTGTCGAAGGTGCCGTGGCCCAGGAGGCTGAGGCGGCGCCGTACCTCGGCCTTTACCGCCGCGTCCTCCTTGTCCGCAAGCAGCCACAAGCGCGACAGGCCGGCGCCCTGGTCCGCGGCGCTGCCCACACTGCCCACGAGGATCGCGGCCGATGCTTGCACGCTGGAGAGCGGCGCAAAGGCCCGGCCCGCCAGCTCGGCGAAGGCTGCGCCCTCGCCGACGCCGACGAAGACCAGAGGACCGACGAAGTCGGCAGCGTGGATGGCGCCCAGCAGGCGGACGAGGTCGGGGTTGCCCTGGACATCCGCTGGCGACAGCTCCCAGCGGCCCTGTGGATCGGTGCTCTGCACTGCCAGCAGCCCCAAGCCCCTCGTCGCCGCGGCGCGGGCGAAGAGCCGCGCCTCGCTGGACTGCCGCCAATAGAGCATGTCCTGGCCAGCGTCGTGGAGCAACACGAGGATGGGTGGACGGCCCTGCATGCTCGAGGGAAGCCGCGGCGGGTGCATCGCGGCGACGCTATCGAAGCCGGGCACGGGCTCCCAGGCCCAGAGCGGGGCCTGGCGCCAAACGGCCTGGAAGTGAACGTCGTGGCTTGGCATGGTGAAGCTGGTATGGGCGCGGCGCAGATCCGCGCCCTTCACCACCTGGCCATGCCAGCGATCGAAGACCTTGGTGTCCGGCATCCTGTACGGTTCGATGCGCACCGTGTCTCCCGGCGCGTAGTCGCCGCCGCCGCTGCCTTCGATGACCGTGACATGATGGGTAGCCTGAGCGCGGGCGGCGGGCAGGGGGCGGCAAGCGACGAGCAGCCCCGGGGCCAACAGCGTGATGGCGAGCAGGGTTGGGTTGAACATCCAGTGGTGGCGCATGGTTCGGCCTCCTTGTCGATGAAGCGATCCTCTAAAGCAATAGCACATCCTCGAGACCTGCGTCCACCCGTGGTGGAATCCAGCGTTGGCCGCCGCGGTTGCCAGGTACCGTTCTGGTGATTCTGCCGGAGCCGACGCACAATGCCACGCAGCAAGACGTGTGCCGCAGCGTCCCGGTCGCCCTGTTCCGATTGGCCCCGCCGGCATGCCCGCCATTATCCTAAGGGTGCGGCGACCCGCGACGGCTCAGGCCGAAGACATCGCCGAGCGATATCGTCCGTCCCATTTCTCCCCCCCAACAGGTGCCCCATGTCCCAGCAGCCGAAGACCGCCATCCAGCCCACCCGCGCCCAGGACTACCCGGAATGGTACCTGCAGGTGATCAAGGCCGCCGACATGGCGGAGAACTCGCCGGTGCGCGGCTGCATGGTCATCAAGCCCTGGGGCTATGCCCTGTGGGAGAACATCCAGCGGACGCTGGACGGGATGTTCAAGGAGACGGGGCATGTCAACGCCTACTTCCCGCTGTTCATCCCGCTGAGCTACCTGCAGAAGGAAGCGCAGCATGTGGACGGCTTTGCCAAGGAATGCGCGGTGGTCACGCATTCGCGCCTGGAGGCCGGGCCGGACGGCAAGCTCGTGCCGGCCAGCCCCTTGGAGGAGCCGCTGATCGTCCGCCCGACCTCGGAGACGATCATCGGCGAGAGCTTCGCCCGCTGGGTGCAGTCCTACCGCGACCTGCCGCTGCTCATCAACCAATGGGCCAACGTGGTGCGCTGGGAGATGCGCACGCGACTCTTCCTGCGCACGGCGGAGTTTTTGTGGCAGGAAGGGCATACGGTGCATGCGGATGAGGCCGACGCGCGGGCCGAGACGATGCGCATGCTGGACGTGTACGCGGACTTCGCCGAGCAGCACCTGGCGATGCCGGTGATCAAGGGGCGCAAGACGGATTCAGAGCGCTTCCCGGGCGCCGTGGACACCTACTGCATCGAGGCGATGATGCAGGACCGCAAGGCCTTGCAGTCGGGCACCAGCCATTACCTGGGACAGAACTTCGCCCGCTCCTCGAACATCCGCTTCCAGGACGAGGCGGGGCAGATGCAGTTCGCCCATACCACGAGCTGGGGGGTGTCCACGCGGTTGATCGGCGGCATGATCATGACCCACGCGGACGACGACGGCTTGATCGTGCCGCCGCGCCTGGCGCCGCAGCATGTGGTCATCCTGCCGATCTACCGCGACGCGGCGGATCGCGCCAACGTGCTGGCCTATTGCGAGAGCCTGAAGACGGAGCTTCACGCCCAGCGCCTGGGCGACGAGCGGCTGCGGGTGACCATCGACGACCGCGACCTGCGCGGCGGGGAGAAGACCTGGAGCTGGGTCAAGAAGGGCGTGCCGCTGCGCATCGACGTGGGCCCGCGCGACATCGCGGCGGGTTCGGTCTTCGTGGCCCGGCGCGACACGGGCGAGAAGGAGAGTGTGGACCGCAGCGAGTTCGTGGGCACGGTGATCGCCCGCCTGCAGGCGATCCAGGACAACCTGCTGGCCCGCGCCAAGGCCTTCCGCACGGAGCATACCCGGGTCATCGACAGCAAGGACGAACTCTACGCCTGGTTCACGCCGCAGAGCGGCGACAAGCCGGAGATCCACGGCGGCTTCGCTCTCTGCCATTGGAACGGCTCGGCAGCGGTGGAGGCGCAGCTCAAGGAAGAGCTGAAGGTGACGATCCGCTGCATCCCGCTGGAAGGCGAATGGGGCTACGACGCGACTCCGGGCCAGTGCGTGATGACGGGCGAGCCCAGCGTGGGGCGGGTGGTGCTGGCGAAGGCGTATTGAAGTGGATGGTACAGTGATGATACCCGTAGCAAGATCAGCGTAGAGCCGATCCGTCCATTCCCTCCCTCGCTGCTTGAGCACACTGGCCATGCTTCCTCTTACCGAGTTGTTCTGCTATGAAAATGCGCCGCGCTCCAGCCGCAGTTTCATGTTCTGGCGGGTGTGCATGCCGCACATGCGCGACTAGTTAAAGTCGTCAGGGCGCGCCGGTCCCGATCAGCCCTCCCCGCACCAGTCGCCCAGGGGTCATTCCCCTCAACCGGCCGGCCCCTGACCCACGCCACCCGCAAGCGCGGTCGGCTCACGGCATCAAGTCAGCCAGATGATGCCGTAAGCGGCAGGAGATGATGCCGTAAACGCAGCGCGATGATGCCTTCATCCCGACCTTATGAAGGCATCATAAGCATGCTATGAAGGCATCATAACCCAAGCACGCTGCCGCGAGGGCGCATCGATCTACCGCTGACGGCCTTCGCGACCTGGCGTACCGCGCCGACTTCCACGCTGTCGCCAAGGCCCTGTCTCGCCATCGCACCTGCTCCGGTTCCGGGTAGCAGCTGCGACCGCCCATCAGGAGCAGTCGGAACCCCGTGCGATTAGCAACTAGGATCGACCCTAATTCCCCCTGCGTAATTACCCCCATGAGCAGTTGCTAATCGAGGTGCTCAGCAGTTGCTGAACGATGCGCTGAGCAACCGCTTCCGAGGCGACGAGCAGCTGGGATGCCCGAATCGGTCAAGCCGGGTCGGTTGCATCGCGCGGCCGAAGCGCCGTCGACGAGCCTTCGGTCATCCTACTGCCCTTGGCCCTCGCGCGCCGACCTGTCATACTCCGCACATGCCGACCCCCCTCCGCCGCTTCGCCCCGCTCAGCCTGGCCGCCTTGTCGTTCGCGGCCCTGCTCGCCCTCGTCGCCGGGCCGCCGGGGGCGCCTCCGGCAGCTGCGCCCGCGGAGATGCCGGACCTCGAGGCCGCCTGCCGCGACGGGCAGCCCTATGTTGCCGCCGTCTGCTTTCCTCCGCCCGGGCTGTATGGCAACGAGTCCTACCTGCCCACCGTGACCCTGTTCCGCGACACGCCCGGGGATACGCCCCAGTTCCAGCTGGCCACCTACCGCGAGGTGGGCGCCGTGTGGGGCCTCGCCTACAGCCGGCGCGAATCCGCGCTCTACGCGTCCGCGTTCCGCCGACGCGGGTCCATCCTGGCCGCGGGGGGTATCGGGGGCATCTACCGCATCGACCTGGCGAGCGGCCGGATCACCTTGCTGGCCCGCGTCCCGACGGCCGCGGCAGCCGAGCCGAAGATCGAAGGCACCGATCCACCCGCGCAGCGGGAGGCCGGCAAGAGCGGGCTGGGGGATATCGATCTGAACGACGCCGAGACCGAGCTCTACGCCGTCAACCTGTACGACCGGCGCATCTACCGCTTCGCCCTGCCCGACGGAGCCCTCCTGGGCAGCTTCGCCCACGGGGCGGCCGGCGAGCCCTGGGCCGCCGACGCCCGGCCTTTCGGCCTGGCCTTTGCCGGCGATCGGCTCTACCACGGCGTCGTGAATTCGGCCGAGAGCAGTGGCCGGCGGGAGGACCTGCGGGCCGAGATCTACGCGTCGTCGCCCGACGGGTCCGACCTGCGACGCGTGGCGCAGCTGCCCTTGGACCAGGCCCGCGGCCAGATCCAGCGCTTCGTGCGCAACCCCAGCACCATCGACCTGGCCTGGCGGCCCTGGTCCGACGCCGTGCCGACGCCCGAGGGCAAGCTGCAGATGTCCGTGGCGCCCATGCCCGAGCTGGCCGACCTGGTCATCGACCGCGTCGGCAACCTGAGCATCGGTCTGCGCGACCGCTTCGGGGACATGGTCATGCCCTATCCCCTGGGCCAGGAGGCCGGCCTGGGCATCGGCGACCTGTTGTACGGTCTCGCGGATGGCGCGCTCTGGTCGGTGCCGCCCCTGCCCGAGCATTATGGCGACGGCTCCGCCGAGAGCGATGAGACCGCCCTGGGCGGCCTGGCCTACGACCCAGATGGCGACCGCGTGCTCAGCGCGCATCTGGACGGGCTCGTCGACAACAGCATCTTCTCCATCGGCTTCAACACCGCCGCCCTCTGGTACGAGCCGGCCACCGGCAACAAGATGGCCGTCGAGAACCTCTGCCCCGTGGGCCGGCGACTACCGGATCCCTGGCCGGACCGTCCCGTAGGCCGCCAGCGGCCCATCCCCATCGCTCGGGCCGACAACGAAGGCATGTACACCTCCCTCGGCGACATCGAGCTGCTCTGCGGCCCGCCGGCCACCGCCACAGCGGTCTCCACGCTCACCCCCCCCACCCCCGTCGCGCCATCGGCGACCGCTACGGCGACAGCCTTCAGGACCGCGACGCCCGGCTCCACCGCCACCAGCAGCCGCACGCCCGCGATACAGCCCACCGTCACCCCCGAACCGTCACCGACCCGGACCCCGGCAGTCCTGCACCTTCCGCTACTCCTGAGCGAGCGCTGCGTCCCCGGCACCCAGCGCCTCGACGCGCTGTTGGTCATCGACGCCTCGTCCAGCATGCTGGAATTGAGCGCGGCCGGACGAAGCAAGCTGGCGGCGGCGGCCGCGGCGGCCGGCAGCTTCCTCGACCAGCTGCGGCTTGATGCCGGCGACCAGGCCGGCGTCGTATGGTTCAATGAGCGAGCCCAGTTGGCCCAGGCCCTCACAGCCGACCGCCCCGCCCTCGACGCGGCGCTGGCTGGCCTCGCCGCCGCCCAGTTCACGCGCCTCGATCTGGGGATTGCCGCCGCCCGCGCCGAGCTGGCCGGGCTTCGCCGCCGCCCCGGCAACCTGGCGGTGATGGTCGTCCTCACCGACGGCCGGGCCAACCCTGTGCCGGTGGCGGTGGCCGAGGCCGAGGCTCAGAAGGCAAAGGCCGCCGGAATGGTACTGTTCACCATCGGGCTCGGCGCCGACCTGGAGGAGGACGCGCTCCAGCGGATGGCCAGCCGACCGGAGTACTTCTACAAGGCGCCGGACGCCGAGTCGCTCACGGAGATCTACCGGCGGATCGCCGTGGCGGTGCCCTGCCCGGGAGGGGCGTTTTGGGGGCGGGGCGCCGATGGCCCATGAAGAACGCTTGACGCAGCGGTTCAACTACCGCACCGCATACACGTTCACGTTGTCGAACCAGCCCTCCCCACCGGCCGCCTCGTTTTCCACGTAGAGGCCGCTGCGGCCCACCTTGGCATCCGACTCTTGAATGGCGGCGAGGATCTGGCCGTTGCTGTACAAGGTCAGGTCCGCATCGCGTCGCAGGAGCATCAGGTGGTTGACCGTTCCGGCCGGCCGCACCATCTCGTGGGCCGTCGGCGGGACGAGCGACCGCCAGGCGCCAGCCGTGAAGCGCGAGTACCTGAAGCGGCCGCCGCCGTCTACCGTGAAGGCCGAATGCGCCTGCGAGCGAGCGAGACCGTCGATCAGCCCTGCCCAGGTCTGGGGTCCCGGCGATACCGTCACGTCCGCCTCCATCACCCAGTCGCGGCCCTCCGGCCAGGTGAGCGGCGAGGCCCAGGCCCCGATCCCCGGATCCAGCAAGTGGATCAAGTATTGGCCGCCCTGGTAGAGCACCCAATGTTGGGACCCTCGTTGGTTCGGCCAACCGCTGGCCGGGTCGGCGAAGTTATCGGCCGCCGCCCTCGCTCCGGTCAGCACGATCTCTGATTGCAGGGAGCCTCCGCCATCGCCCACCGTGCCCAGGAAGGCGTACTGGCCCTTGGGGGCGCCGCCCGCAACCGTGAAGCTGCGGGGGTACCAACCCATGCCTGGCGCCGCGGCCACCTGGCCGCGCCATTGCAGCTCCGGCGGGGCAAAGCCGCCGCGGCCGACCACCGTGTAGTCCAGGTCCACCGCCAAGGTCTGCGCGCTCAGGTTCTGCAGCTGAATCCAGAGCAGCAGGCCATCGCCGGGGGCGAAAGCCGTGCGGATGGCCTGCCCGTCCAAGCCCGTCGTGGACAGTCCCAGGATGCGCAGCGTGGGCGGTGTGGCCGTGGGCGACGCCGTCACGGTGACCGTCGGTGTCGGCATCGTCGTCGGCGTGGGGGCCAGGGCCGTGAGCGTCGCCGCCACCGCCGTGCCCACCACGTCCACCGTGGGCGAGGGTCCCGCCGTGGGTGGCAAGCTCGGCGTCGGCGGCGCGGTCGGCCGCATCGTCGTCGGCTCCACCACGCGGTGGTCCCAGACCGCCAGCAGGAAGGGCAGGTAGCCGTCAAAGCGCGCCCGCCGGCAGGTGATGTTGTTGGACCGATCGGCGTCCGGCAGCAGGGACTCGGGATCCACCCAGGCGCAGACCTGCTCGCCCGCCACCGCTTCGGGGTAGCGCCAATCCACCTGTCGGTCGGTCAGCGCGCCAGCCGCCAGCTCCGCGATGCGCATGGGCGCGCCGATCGGCACACCACCCTGGCGCGGATCGCCGGCATAGAAACGTAGGTCCAGATCTTCGGCCAGGTGGTCGCCCAGATTGCGCACCGTCGCCGCCAGCGGGCGCGGTCCACCGGGGCCGGCCGCGCTGCCCACGCGCAGGTCCTCCGGTAATACCGCCAGGTCCGCCTTCAAGCGGTAATGGGCCAGCAGCAGATCCGTGCGCCCGAAGGACGGCACGCCGGTGAAGCTGACCCGCGTGCCGTCCTCCAAGGTCGCCATGCGGTCCGTGAGCGGCAAGGCGTTGCGCGCCGCCGCCACCCACAGCGAGCCGTCAGCGGCGAACACCGGGCTCTGGCCGCCGAAGATGGCCCTGTCCCGCACCAAGGGGCGCGCGGCGCTCCAGCGGCGCGGGCCACCGTCCCAGACCGCGTAGGAGAGGTCTCCGCCCAGGTCCGAGGTGGACTGCCAGACCACGACGGCATCGCCGGAGGTGTTGGTCGTCAGGGCAACGGAACCGGGCGCCATCCCCTCAACCGCCAGGCCAGTCGCCGGCCGGTCCAGGCGGCCGTCAGCCAGCCAGATCCGCCCTCCGGCAGTCCAGGCCAGCCACAGTTGACCGCGGCCGCCCAAGGCGGCGCGCGGGCCATCGCCATTGCCCAGGGGCTGGGCCGAGCTCCAGGCGTCGGCTGCCCAGACCCGGTAGCTAAGCCGCTCGCCGGCGGCGTCACCCAGCTGGCTGGTCACCAGGAGGGCGCGCTGACCGTCGAAGGCCAGATCGTAGGCGAGCAGGTCCGGCACCGCGGCCAGCTCCCGGGGTTCGGACCAACGCCCGTCAACCAGGATGCTACTCATGAGACGATCGGGCGCCGCCGCGTCACCGCCCAGTCGGTTGCCCGGATGGTTGGCCCACAAGGCCATCACCCGCCCATCCGGGGCCGCAGCCAACAAGGGACCGCGATCCAGGGAGCCGTTGACGGTCAACAAAGCGGCCGCCGTCCAACTGCCGCTGCGGGCATCGAAGCGGCTATAGGCGATCTCCACCCCGGCCAGCTCGGCATCGCCGAGGTCGTCCGAACGCGTCGGCGGCACCGTGAAACGTTCCCACACCGCCACCGCGCCACCGGCCGCCGGCGCGATCATCGGGTTGAAGTCGCCCATGTCGTCGCGGGTCAGGCCGACGGGCAGCGACCAGCGAAGGCCATCGTAGCGGCTGGCCATGATCTCGAAGCCCCGGCCGGCCGGCCGGGCCGCGTCCTCGGTCACGAACAGGGCCAGGAGGCTGCCGTCTCCCAAGGCCGTCAGCGATGGACCCGAGGCGTCGGCGATGCCCGTGGCCACCACGGCGAGCTCCGCCTCGCCAGCGGCGACGGCGGCGTCCACCCGCGACAGGTCCGCCGGCGCGGCGGCCGCCGGCAACGGATGACGACCGTCGGCCGCCATCAACGGCGCCCAGCGTGGATCCCAGAGCCCCAGGGCACCGGGGGCGAGCGGGCCTACCGTCAGGGCCTGCGGCTTGCCCTGGCAGCTAGCCAGCTGCCAGGCGCTTTCATCCAGCTTCAGCTTCAGGCGCCAGGCCACGGCCTCGCCACCGCCCAGCAGCTTGATGAGGCATTTGCGCAGGTAAGGCTTCGGCAGGCCGAAGGTGATGTTGGCGTCGCCGCCGGCATACACCTTCAGCTTGACCGGGAAGCTCTTGCTCCTGACGATCTCGGCGGCAAAAGAGCCCTTCAGCGGCGCCTTGAGCTCCACCGTGCTCTCGCGCCATTTCAGGCCGCCGACGGGATCGCCCTCCAGGCCCAAGGTGCCCTTGACCTGCGGCTCGATGTCGAAGCCCACCTTGGCCCGGCCTTCCAGGAAGCGCTGCAGCGACTTACCCAGCCAGGGGAGCTTGCCCAGGAACTGGATGAGCTTCTGTCCCCAGCCCAGTTTGACCAGGTCCTGCTCGATCTTGGCCTTGATGCCCCCGCCCACGACCACCGCCGATGGCCCGACGGTCAGCCCTTCCGGCGGCAGGGTGACCCGCCCGCGGCCGCCGCCCTGCAACGAACCCACCGCACCGGTGCCAGCCGCCTTGTCCTCCATGGCCGTGATCCCGCCGCGAACGAGCAGGTCGACCCAGCCCTCGCCCTTGGATTTGGCCTCCGTCTCCAGGCTGACCGCCAACGCCTTCAACCCGAAGCCCTTGCCCCCCAGAGGTTGCGGGAAGAGGCTGGGGATGGTGAAGGTCCAATCCTTGATGGGCGGCTCCGGGAACTCCACCTTGCCCTTGTAGGTGGCCGCGTTGTCGTAGGGCTTCTTGGGCTGGGCCCACCCCAGCAAGGCCTCGCGGTAGAGTCCGGCGCTCTTCCACCAGCCGATGGGCGCGGCGATGGCCGTCGCGGATTTGGGCACCGAACGGCCGCCGCTCCGGGACTCGGCGATGACCTCGAGCGTGTTGACGTCCGGATGGGCCTTCAGGTCCGCGGACATCTCATAGCTATGCGAGGCAGCCACCTTGCCGCCGGTCGCCGGTTCTTGCACGGTCTGGCCGTTGAGCGCGAAGCTGACCTTGCCAGGGTCCAAGCCATGCCAATCCACCTCGACGTCGTAGCGGTTGGGCAGGCCCAGGCGGTCGAGCGGTAGCCCAGAGCGATGCAGGAAGACGCCGCCCCAGACGCTGCGAATGGCCTTGACCTCCGGACGGGCAGTCGGGGTGCTGGTGGGGGTGGGGGTGTTGGAAGGTGTCGCGGTGGGGGTCTTGGTCGGACAGACGCCTGGCTGCCGTCGCGGCTCGGGCGGCAGGGTGACGGGGCAGCGGCTGTTGGGCCACCAGGTGGAGTCGTACCACTTGCCGCGGAACTTGATGCTGACGGGGCAAGGGCTGGCGATCGAGCTGCCGCGGGCCTCAGTGATGCCCTTGCAGACGGTGTCCCAGGCCGCAGCCGAATCGCCGAAGGGTCCGGCCAGGAAACCCTTGACCACCAGACCGTTGGGGCAATTGCCGCCACAGGGGAAGCGGCAGCTCATCTCCGCCTGCTCGAAGGCCTCTACCGTGGTCACCCAGATCTGGTTGACTGCGGTCCAGACGACCCAATCCGACGGGCAGAGGCCCCGCGGGACGGGGATGGGCAGGTCGAGGGTGGCGGTCGCCGTCGGGGTCGCGCTGGCAGTGGGGCTCTCCGTGGCCGTCGGCGTATCCGTGTCGGTGGCCGTCGGCGTGTCCGTTGGCGTGGCGGTGGGCGTGTCGGTATCCGGCGGCTCCGGCGTATCGGTGTCCGTGGGCGTCGGCGAGGGCGGCTCGCCGATGCCATAGCGGTAGACATGGGGCTGGCGTCCGGGGCCTAGGCGCTGTCGGACCCCGCCGTCCAAGGCGCCCCGCCAGATCTCGCCCGCCACCGTTTCGTAGACCAGTTCTCCGTCCAGGGTGAAAGCCGGCCAGCGAGCCCCCCCAGTCTCGGGCACCTCACCGCCGGCGTAGCCGTTGCTGTAGGTCCAGCCCAGAGCGGCGGCAGGGCTGCACCCCGTTCGGAAAGCCGCCAGCTCACCGGTGCCCGCGAGCGCCAGCTGGGGGCCGGTGCGCGCCATGGGGAAGATGGCCGCGTCCGAGAGCTGCAGGGCGAAGCTACCCCAGGCAGCGTTGAAAACGGGGCGCGCGGCCGAGGTCCAGTCCCAGCCGTCGGCATCGTTGCCGGCGACGCCCAAGGGGCTCACGGTGGCGCCGCTGCCATCGGCGCGCAAGGTCTGCAAGGTCCAGGGCACATCCTGACTTCGCCCCCGCAGCACCAGCACCTGGTCTTCGACATAGGGCGCCCAGACAGGGCGCGGCAGTTGCGGGCAAGCGGCGCGAGCGCGGTAGCCATACATCCAGCCGGCTCCGCCGATCTCCTGACGCGTGCCGCTTTGGAGGTCGACGGTCCAGAGGCTGGCCGCCTGATCCTCGCCATTGCTGAAGTCGTAATAGGCCAGCTTGTCGCCGCGGTTGGACCAGGCAGGCGCGGCGGGCTGACGGGCGTCGCAGGTGACCTTGCGACGGTTGCCGCCGTCGAGATCCATCAGGAAGATGCAGTCGCGCCCCAGGCTCGCGTCACGGTCGATGAAGGCCACGATGGGCCAGGGCAGCTGCGCGACTCGCGCCAGGGGAGCGGCGGCAGGCGCGGCTAAGACCGGCTGGCGTGCCGAATCCCGTTCGGCCGGTAGCATACGGCTACCTGCGGCCACGCCACAGAGAGCCAGCAGCAGTCCTAGCCGGAGTCGGGCAAGGGTTGGCGTCAGCTTCATGGCCGTTCACCTCCAGTCGCGAACCGTTGGAGCCTCGACCGCCGCCTGTAAACACGGCAATCCGCTGGCAGAGCCGCCTAGACCGGGACGCCACCTTTCTACCTGCTATCGTCCGGTAAGTCCAGGCCGGCCCATCGGTCCTATCATTCGCGGACACTCTGTCTCTTCCCCCGCTCGGAGCCCCACCATGTCCATCGACTTCGACGCCCTCTTCCCCAAGGCCCGGCAGGGGCGGCGCCCCGATCGCCGCGTCGTCCGCCTCTGGATCCTGCTCATGGCCGCCTTGGCGGTTGTGGTGGGCCTGCGCCTGCTGGTGGGCGTGTACATCGACGCCCTGTGGTTCGGCAGCCTGGGCCAGACCGCGGTGTTTCGCACGCGGCTGCTGGCACCGCTGGCCGTCTTCGGGGCCGTGGCGCTGGCGGCCACCCTGGTGCTGAGCCTGCATTGGCTCTGGGCCTCGCGGCGCGTCGCCGGCGGCGGCACTCGGCCGCTGGTGGTGGTGGCCGCCGTGGGCATGGGCTCCGTTCTGGGCCTGAGGGCCGCGGCCGCCTGGCAGAGCCTGCTGCTGTACCGCGCCGGAGGGGACTTCGGGCTTCAGGATCCCATTCTTGGGCGGGATGTCGGCTTCTTCGTCTTCCAGTTGCCCGTCTGGCGCCTGGCGCATGCGCTGGCCAGCAGCCTGGCCTTGACCGCCATCGTCGGTGCGGCCGCCATCTATCTGCTGGGCGGGGCCGTGGCTGCCGGCGGTGCCCTGCGGCGCGGGGCCGGCGGTGGGCCGCTCAAGGCCCGCCTGGGCGCCGCCAGCCTGGCCCCGGGCTTCAGCGCCGCCGCAAGGCGCCACCTGTTGCTGCTAGGTGCGGTGAACACCTTGCTGTTGGCCGCCGGCGCCTGGCTGAACCGCCTGGCGCTGCTCAACGCGAACCACGCCGACAGCGTCTTCGCCGGACCGGGCTTCGCCGACGTGACCTTGCGCCAGCCGGTGCTGAACGCCATGACCTGGCTCTGGTTGCTGGTAGCCCTGCTGCTGGTGCTCACTGCCTTCCTGGGTCGGGCGCGCGTGGCCATCGGTATGGCCGCCGCCGTGTTGGCCATGGGTTTCCTGGCCGGCCAGGTGTTCCCCGGCATCATCCAGCAGTACCGGGTAGAACCCAACGAACTGGCCTTCGAGCGTCCATACCTGGCGCATGGCATCGCCATGACCCGCAAGGCCTGGGGCCTGGACGCCATCGAACAGGTGGCCTACGAGCCCAGCGGCAGGGTGAACGCTGAACTGCTGGCCGCCAACAGCGGCAGCCTGGACAACGTGCGCCTCTGGGACTGGCAGGTGCTGCTGGACTACTTCGAACAGAAGCAGTCGATCCGCCCCTACTATGACTTCCGCGACGTGGACATCGATCGATACGCCACCGCGGACGGGCCGCGGCAGGTGGAGCTGGCGGCGCGCGAGCTGCAGCCCTCCGGCCTGCAGAACCCCACCTGGATCAGCCGCCATCTGGAATACACCCATGGCTACGGCCTGGCGATGGTGCCGGTGGACCAGGTGGATGCTCGCGGCCAGCCGGTGCTCTGGGTGCGGGACCTGCCGCTACGCATCGCCGCCCCCTTCGCGCAGGAGGTCAAACAGCCGCGCATCTACTTCGGAGAAACCGGCGGCAATGACGTGCCCTACGTCATCGTCGGCAGCCGCACGGACGAGTTCGACTACCCCCTGGGCGACGAGAACGCGCGCACGGTCTACGACGGCGCCGACGGCGTGGGCATGGGTTCGCTGCTGCGCCGCCTGGCCTTCGCCCTGCATTTCGGCGACGTGGAGATCCTGCTCTCCAACGACGTCAGCCCGCAGAGCCGCGTCCTCATGCACCGCCAGGTGGCCGAGCGCGCCCGCCTGCTGGCCCCCTTCCTGACCTTCGACGCCGATCCCTATCTGGTGGTCACGGACGAAGGCCGGCTGGTGTGGATGATCGACGCCTACACGGCCACCGACCGCTTTCCGTACGCCGCCCCGGTGCGCCTGCCGGAGGAGTCCGGCGGCGGCACGGTCAACTACCTGCGCAACAGCGTCAAGGTGGTGATCGACGCCTACGACGGCCGGCCGGCCTTTTATGTGGTGGCTCCCGAGGACCCCATCATCCGCGCCTGGCAGCAGGTCTTCCCCGGGCTGCTGCAGCCCGCCGAGGCCATGCCGGCGGGCCTCCAGGCCCATTGGCGCTACCCGGAGACGCTCTTCAAGGCCCAGACCCGCGTCTTCGAGCGCTACCACGTCACCCGGCCGGACGTGTTCTACAACGGCGAAGACCTGTGGACGGTGCCGCAGGAGACGCGGGTACAGGGCAGCTCGGTGGCCATGGATCCTTATTACGTCACCATGCGCCTGCGCGGCGAAGCGGATGCGGAATTCCTGCTGATGCGGCCCTACACGCCCGCCGGCAAGAAAAACATGAACGCCTGGCTGGCGGCCCGCTCCGATCCAGAGCATTACGGGCAACTGCTGCTCTACAACTTCGGCAAGGGCCAGCAGATCGACGGACCCGAGCAGGTGGAGAGCCGCATCGACAACAACACCGACATCTCGGCGCAGCTGACGCTGTGGAGCCAGGCAGGCTCGCGCACCATCCGCGGCAACCTGCTGGTGATCCCCCTGGGCGACGCCCTGCTCTACGTGGAGCCGCTCTTCCTGCAAGCGGAGACCAACGCCCTGCCGGAACTCAAGCGGGTCATCGTGGCCGACGGCGAGCGGGTGGAGATGCGCGAAACCTTCGAAGAGGCCCTGGCGGCCCTGGTCGGCGGCGGGGCCGGCGACCGGGCCGGTGCCGCGGGATCTTCGTCGGCGGGCTCCGGGGCGATCCTGGGCCGCCCGCTGCCGGAGGACCAAGGGGCAGCCACTCTGCCGGACGATCTGGCGGCGCTGGTGACAACGGCCCGCTCGGCCGAAGCGGCCGCCGGCAAGGCCTTGGAAACGGGTGATTGGCGAAGCTTCGGCGTGGAGATGGACCGGCTGAGCCGGGCGCTGGAGCGGTTGGGGGAGCTGACGGGGAGCGGCGGGGCCGATGGGGCGGCGGAGGATCCTGGCCGCACGCCGGTGCCGGGCTCCGGCACGCCGGAGGTCACGATACCCTGACGGCCCATGGCCAAGGTAGGTGCACCAGGTTTCGTAGGGGCGGGTTTGAATCCCTTCCGGGAACCTCCCACTGTCTCGACCGGCAAACCCGCCCTGGCGGTTCGCGCGTACCGATCTGTTCGGTGGGCCGGGCGGAGCCGGGCGGGACGGAAGGGATTTCCGAGGGGGGCGCGACAGGGCGGGTTTACCGGTCGGGCCGATGCGAGTTCCCGTATGGGATTCAAACCCGCCCCTACGGGAAACCGTTGGCAACCCGCGGCAGCCAGATCCGCCACGTGCCAAACCCTTCCTCGGCCATCAGCACCGGAGCGGCCTTGCCCGTCTCCTCCCACAAGCGGTAGAGCAGGTCGCCCCGGCTGCCCGGCTGGCCGCGCATCGGCCCAGCATCGCGCAGGAAGGCGATGTACTCGGCGGTGGCCGGCTGGTGCCAGAGGCGCACGGTGCCGCTGACGACCCCCGCGGGCATCGTGTAGCGTGCGGCATCCCAATGCTGGCCGTCCTGGTAGCGCGATGGGTCTGCCCGGCCATCCGCGTGCGGCGCGGCGCCGGCCGCGTCGAAGGCCGCGAAGCCGTAGCCACGCGGGGGGATGCGGTTGTCGAAGACGATGCGGTTGTTGATCGCGAAGTGGAAGCCGGAGCCGGCGGCCACGCCGGTGGCGGCCGCGACCTCCGGCGTCAGGTCGTGGTGCGCCTCCCAGGTGCGTAGCTGCGGATCGCGGGCCGGGTCCCTGTCCAGGGTGGCCGTCGCGGCATCGTAGCGTCCGGAATGGAAGACCGGCCGCCCGTCGGCGCCGAAGCCCTCCACCTCCAGCCACATCCGCCGGCCCTCCACGTAGCCCGTGGGCAGCTTGTGGCCGGCCTGGTTGACCACCGTCACCGCCAACTGGTCGCGCCCGACCCGCAGGACCGCCACCCGCGCCGCGCGGCGCAGCATCGCCGCCGCACGCAGCGTGCCGGAGACCATCGCGCGGGCGGTCATCGCGTCGGCGCGAAGCGGCGGACCGTATTCGGGATGGGCCAGGATGGCCTTCTGCACCCAGGTGCTGGCGCCCGTCAGGTCGTGCATCGCCAGGTCCTCGCGGACCGGCGCGTCGCCGAAGTAGCTGCCGGCGGCGCCCCGCACCCGCGGCATGTGGCAGTCCTGGCAGCTGCCCACTCCCCGATCACCCTGGGCGAAAGGCGAGTCCGCCACCCCGCCCGCGGCGGCGAAGGCCGACAGCCGCCATTCGCTGTAGGTGCGCTCGATGGGAAAGGGCTTGTCCTCCGGCGCCAGGGGCTCGTCGGGCGGGCCTGGGACGTACGCGCCGGCGGCCGCGTCCCAGCGGTACAGCGGGTTGTCGATGTCGTGGCAGCTACCGCAGAGCTCCGAACTCCGATGGAACGGCGAGGCCAGCGTCCCCTCCGCGGTCAGGTGCGGGTTGGCGGTGATCAGTCCTTCGGCCGCCAGGTCTCGCGGCCCGCGGCGGCGATCGAGCGGGTCCAGGACAAGGCGTGCACTGCCCACCGTCCGGACGGTCAGGGTGAGGGCGGACCGGATCCCGGCGTCGACCTCTGGCCCACCGGCGCCCACGTTCAACGGATCCACGGATCCACCAGCCGGTGGCAGACCGAGCAATGCACACCCTCGCGGTCTGAGGCGGTCATGGCTCGCCCGTCCGCCTGCCGCGACCGCCCGGCCAGCCAGCCCTCCGGCATGTGGCAGCGCAGGCAGTACTCGCCGCTGCCCGGCGCGTCGGCGTTGGCGATGTCCAAGGCCGCTTCGAAGACCGGGTCGCGGCCGCTATGGGCCATCAGCGAGCCCTGCCAGGCCACCTGGATCTCCGTCTCCTCGGGCTGCCCCGTCAGCGCGCGCTGCCCGGCATGGCAGCCGCGGCAGTCCTTGGGGCCGACGAGGGGATGCTCCAGGTTGCGCGGCTGCGTGCCGGGCAGAAGGAGGTCGCGGGCGGTGAGGGCCTGGGTGGACCCAGGGCGCGAGGGCAGGCGATAGCCGGTCAGCGATGAACACAGCAGCAGCGCCGTCGCGACAACCGCGATTCGACCGACGGGCTGCACGCTCACAAGGTCATCGCCGCCCCAGGAACGGCAACAGCACCTTGCCCGCCGGCTGCGGCCGCGGCGTCGCCGTCGGAATCGCCGGCTTGTCCTCCGACCAGTCGATCGGCAGGTCGGCGCCCTTCAGCACGCCCAAGGGCTGGTAGCTGCCCAGGCCAGGGAAGACGCGGCCAAGGTGGGCGTTGCCCATGCCGCGCACCAGCAGCTCTGCCAGCACCTGGCGGTAATCCGTGGTGATGGCCAGGTCGGCGCGGTCATCCAGCTGCTCGGTGGCCAGGCCCGGCCATTGGCCGAACATCCGCCCGCCGTTCACCTGCTGGCCCAGCAGCATCATCAGGTTGCCGTGGCCATGGTCCGTGCCGCCGCTCTCGTTGGACTTGAGGCGCCGCCCGAACTCGCTCATCACCACGATGCTCAGGCGGTCGTGGTAGCGGTGGAGGTCGTTGTACAAGGCGCCCAGGCCCCGCGCCAGATTGTCCACCTGCTGCGGAAAGCGCCAGGCCTGGCCTTCATGCGTGTCCCAGCCCCCAAAGTCCAGGGTGGCCAGGCTCAGGCCCAGGTCCATCTTGACCAGCTGGGCCACGGTGATCAGGGACTGGCGCCAGCTCCAGTCATCCGGGTATTCGGCGCCGTTCTCCGCTTCGTAGGGCAGGGCGATGCCGTCGCTGTCGCGCGGGACGCCGCGCTGCACCAGGCGCACCGCATCGAGCGTGCGGTTGGCCGCGCCGTGCAGAGGGCTTTCGCCACCGGCATAGAAGCTGCGCAGGATCTCGGAGGCCTCGGACGGCTCCTGCCAATGCGTGGCGATGCCAAAGCCCTCCGGCTGCCACACCGAGACCGCCTCGCCGGAGCCCAAGAGCGAGCCCGGCGTGCTGGAACCGGAGGCGATCACGGGCAGCAGGCCGTCCGGCCGCTGCGTGGCCAGATGGCGGGAGAGCCAACCCGTGGCCAGGCTCTTGTTGTCGATACTGCCCCGCTCCATCAGGTCCATGGCGTCGAAGTGGCTGCGGGTGCCGTTGGGCAGGCCCGCGGCGTGCACGATGGCCAGCCGGCCGTCCTGATACAGCTCATGGAAGGGTCGAGCCGCATGGTGCAGGCGGAAGTCGCCGCCCAGACCGCGCGCCAGGCTCAAGCCGGCCAGGTCGCCGCTGTCATGGATGCGCAGGTCGCCGGCGCGGGCGGCCATGTAGTCGCGGTCGTCTACGGGGGCGCAGAAGTTCAGGCCGTCCATGCCGCCGCGCAGGAAGACTACGAGCAGGATGGGGTCCTTTCCGCCGACCTGCTGACGGCGCTGAGGGTCGGCGAAGACCATGCCGCCCAGACGGCCGCCGGCCATGGCCGCGATGCCGGCCGAACAGCCCAGAGCGAACTGCCGGCGATTGAGCTTGATCGTCATGATGGTGTTCCCTTCAGCGCCACTGGAAGTCGGGGGTCATGCCGATGAGGGCCACCAGCTGCCGCAGCCGGCCGCGGAGGTTGTCCGCGTCGCCCACCGGCGGAGCGTCGGGGTCGTCGCCCCAGGCCAGAAGGTAACGCTGCAGGCGGTCGCGAGCCGCGGCGTCGGCCAGCGGCCGTCCCAGCAGGCGATCGATCCAGAAATCCGTCATCTGCCGCACTGTGCGCACGTCCTCCGGCATCGCGGCCAAGGGATCGAAGCGCAGGGCGCTGAACCAGTCGGACACCGCGTAGACCAGGCCGTTCCAGCGTTGCAGCATGCCGTTGGTGCTCAGCCAGTAGCCGCCCTCGTCGGGATGCCCCGTCGGCGGACCCCAGGCGAAGTGGCGGTAGCCGGCGACGTAGTTGACCCAGGTGAGGTTGGGGGTGCCGCGGGTGTCGAAGGGCGCGCCCACGGCGCGGAAGAAGCTGGCGAAGACCTCGAAGGGCCGCTTGACCTTGGCCCCCCAGGTGACGGCAAAGTCCCGGTGCAGCAGGATGACGCGCACCACCCGCGCCAGTTGGTCCGGCGCCTGGAGGTTGGCCTGCCAGGCGGCCACGGCGGCGTCGACGATGGCCGGCGGCGGCTCGTCGGCCACCAGGCGGCGCACCAGCTTGCCGCAAACGTAGCGCGCCGTGCCGGGATGGGCGGCCAATAGGTCCAGCACCTTGCGGCCGTCGGCTCGCGGCGGCGAGTTGGGATCCATCTCCACGCCGAGCACGCGCTTCTGGTAGGGGTCATGCCAGCCGTGGTGGTAATGGAACTCGCCGGTATCCGGGAAGACATTGCCATGCCAGTCGTCCTGCCCATCGGCCACCGTCCACCCGGTGAAGGCCCGCGCCGCTTCGTAGACGTCCTGGTCGATGTAGCCGATGGGCTTGCCCTCGAGGGCGCCGGGCACGTCGCGCCAGCGGTCGTAGAGGGCGTTGAGGTAGTTGGGCGCGCCCAGGGTATGCAGCTCGAAGAGCTCGCGGGCGTAGTTCTCGTTGGCCGGCGAGGCCTTGCTGGAGGCGTTGTCCAGGTAGTACAGCATCGCGGGACTGGTGGCCACCTCCTCCAGGAAAGCGCGGAAGTTGCCCAGGCAGTTGCGGCGCATGACCTTGTCGTACATCGGCCAGGTGACCAGCACGCCGGCGTTGTCGGCTTCCACCGAGACATTGAAGTGGTTGTGCCAGAACTCCACCAGCACCTCGCGCAACTGCCAGCGGCTGTAGACCGCGCGCAGCCAGGTGGCCGCGCGCACCTCCTCCACCGGGCGCACCATCTCCTGCCAGGGCACGGCCTCGTAGTCGTTGAGGGCCCACAGCCGGTCGAGCGGCGCCTCCAGGAGGTCCAGCGGGCGCTCCTCCTTCACCGTCGCGCCGCCGCGCTTCTCGTACTCGATGCCCAGGCGGGCCTGGGCCAGACGCTCACGATACTCGGTGTCGGCCGCGTCATCCGGCGCCAGCTGCTCGTCCACCCAGGCAGCGATGCCCATCCGACGCAGCCGTTCCAGGTCGCCGGGGCGCGGACCGTAGGCGGCGCGGTTGAGGATCACGAGTTCCCGGGCAGGGGCCGGCGGCGCGCCGGTGCCGTCGAGGCGCTCCGGAAGGGCATCCGGCCAGTCGGGCGGCAGGGGCGCCGCAGCCATGGCGCGCTGCCCGATGATCAAGGGCGCAAGGGCCTTGCCGGATCCGAGTAGACGGCGGCGGTCGATGGCCATGTGCTGTCTCCTGGAAGGGTTGCATTCCGCGGGCGTCCGGTCCTGGCCGGAGGGCTGCGGCGGATGATAGCGCAATGCACCACCGACGATCTCCTCAGCGAACAGGCTCGCGCCGCCAACCGCCGGGCGGGCGGTCGATGGTCACCAGGCCGTGCTCGCCGGAGGCAAGGACGATCCGGTCTCCATCGGCGCTGATGTCCATGTCCTCGATGGGTGCCGGGCTCTGCATTCGGGTCAGCGAGGCCAGGCGGTTCTCCTTCATGGCGAAGACGCGCACCAGCCCGCCACCATGACCGAAGATCAGTCGGTCTTGGCTCGGTACATGCATCAGGAACACGGGATCCCACCAGCTGAGGTTCGACGACTCATGCCAGAAGTTCGCGGCCGTCAACCTGGCTGGATCACTGAGGTCGATCCTCGTCACGTTGACGGCCGGGCGGGAGCCATCGATGTCCCTAGACGTGAAGGCCAGCCAGAGATGTCCGCCAGCGAAGTGCAGATCGGCCAGGCCGTATGCAATGTCGTGATCCCACCATTGGAGGTCACGGCGAACACCGGTCTTCAGATCGATCACCGACAGCTCCCGGAGGTACGAGGGAGTCCTGACAGTAGAGTACACCGCGGCGAGGTCGCCTTCGAGAGCCAGCGCCTTGATCACGCAGCCGCAGTTGATGGGCCAGCGGGCCTGCTCTTGAGGCCGCCCATGCGGTGGCCAGTCCCAGAGACTCAGGAACTCGTTGTGGCTTCGGTCGTTCTCGTCCACGCGAGCGAGGAGCAGGCGAGAACCACGGAGTCGCAGTGGATCGAAGGCGTTCCAGCCCAGTGAATGGTATTCCGTCTGACGGTCCAGGATGATCGGTGCCGAGCCAGGGTCACGCAGGTCGCGCAACTCAAGTGCATGCATCAGGACATCCGCTCCGCCGCCATCCACCAGGGCGAGACGATCGCCGTCGGCTTCAAACGAACTGACATAGAACCCTCCGGCAAGCCTCGGCCCAACGCGTGGCCGATCCCGGTCCGCAACGTCGATCGCGACCAGTCCGTCGCCGTCGGAGGACAGCAGACGCCGGCGGGCCTTGTCCCAATTGATGCGCTTCACCGTTCCGACGAGCCGAAGGGAGGCAACCTGTCGTAGCGACGGCGGGCCTGAACCTTCGTCGATGTCCAGTCCGCGCAGCTCCCCGGCCGAGTAGCCGAGCCACAAAACCCCCTGGGCGACGGCGATGGCCGGGTCGATGAACACGAAGTCGCCTTGCTCGTAAGGAACTTTGGCCAGCAGCGGACACTCCGGTAGGCTCAGATCGAAGACCGCGGTTCCCGAGATTCCGCCCATCCCGGTACGGCAGCTGGCGTACGCTCGCCGTTCGTGTACCGTAAAGCTTGCTGGAAGCCTGCAGCCGGCGAGCGTCCCGGCGAGGAGCGGCTGCTCAGGACCGCCTGCCACCCGCCAACCCCAGATCCCGCTCCGGTCGGCCTGGGCCCAGAGCATGTCTCCGTCCCAAGCCAGATGTCCCTCGGAGGTGTCGATTTCGCCAGGCAGGCGCCGTGCGTACAGGGCCAGCGGCGGCGCGGCTGGATCCAGGGCATAGACCGCGATGTCACCGTGGCTCGCTGGAGCGTCACCAGGCCTGCGCGAAGACTCCTCGGTGACCTCCAACACGAAGAGCCGATCGCCCCGGGCGGCCAGATCCAAGACCCGCGTGCCGTAGGGGATGCGAATGTCGTCCGAGGCCACGACCATGGGCCGACGGGGATCCGCAATGAGCACGAGGCGCACGATTCCCCGCGCCCAGGATCCCAGCAACAGGCCGTCGTCACCGACTGCCATGACCGGCTTGAGCGCCCCGGCCATGTCCCGTTGGACATCGATCCGCCCCAGCTCGACGGGCTGGGCGGGCTTCGCGAGGTCCAGTCCGACGAGGAAGTCACCCGCTACCAGCCAGGCCTTGCTGCCCTCTTCCACCAAGGTCAAGGCCCGGAGGATCCCCGGCAGTAGGGCCGAGCGTCCCACCACCCGCGGTTGGGAGGGGTCGAGGACATCGACCGCCAGGAGCTGGCGCCCGGAACACAGCCACAGCAGGGAACCGGCTGACGCGGCGCAGTTCATCGCGCCACCGACCTGGTGCATCGGCACGGCCGTCGCGGCGGCCTCCACAACCCGTGGCCTCGGCTGAGCCCGGCTTCGAACGGAGGGGTCGGATGCGGCTGAGGCCATGGGCGCAAGCGCCGACAGCACAACCGCGCCAACGGTGACCAGGACGACAGCAGGCAGTCGGGTCGACATCGCAGGCTCCCCGTTCCACGGAATGACGCGCACCGGGTGATGGGAAGATCCGATCAGCTGACGGGTTCGGTGCGACGGGTCCACCGTGAACGCTTCACCTGGATTAACGTGGCTGTCGATGTCCACGGACAGGGTTCGGATCCGACAGACGTCGTCGGTGTCCGACTTGGCCTGCAGCGGTCGGCTGAGGCTCGGCCGAAGCATCGAGCTTGGATGCCGGCTTGCGGCACCGTCGGCAAGCGATCTGGCCTATCATTGGGCCGACACCGTTCTCTCGATCCAGGAGTTCAAGCATGGCCACAGACTCTCCTTCCCCCTTGGGCTTCAACGTCCGACTGCCGCTCCCGTCGGACGAAGCCATCGCTCGCGTGACCGAAGCCCTCAAGGCTGAGGGCTTCGGCATCCTCACCCGCATCGACGTACAGGCGACGTTGAAAGAGAAGATCGGCCAGGACTTCCGTCCTTATGTCATTCTTGGCGCCTGCAACCCCCACCTCGCTTACCGCGCCTTGAGCGCCGATTCCGCCGCCGGACTGCTCCTGCCCTGCAATGTCGTTGTCGAGGCGACGGAAGGCGGATCGCTGGTGCGCATCGTCAATCCCGACGCCATGATGGGCGTGCCGGGGATGGAGGACCAGGCAGCGATCCAGGCGGTGGCAGCGGACGCGCGGGCGAAGCTTGAGCGGGTGGCGGCGGCGCTGGGTTGAGCGGCACTCACCCCCCCATCAGCCGCGCCATCTCCGCATCCCCACCCGCCGCCCCGCCTGTATCTGCCGCCGGGCATACAGCATCGCCGGCCAGCCGATCAGCCCCGCGCCGAGCCCGCGCAGCGTCGCTCGCGCCGCCGCACCGCGCCCGGCCCTCAATGCCTGCCAGGCCAGGTGCAGCTGGGCGGCCAGGACATGGTGCAGGTTGCGCGCCAGCAGGCGCCCGGGGTAGCAGCGGGCGATCATCAGCATTCGGTTGCGGGCCACGAAGTAGCTGGCCAGAGGGCCGCCGCCGGTGGCCGAGACATGGTGGTAGACCACCGCGTCGGGGGCGAAGACGCAGCCCCATCCGGCGAGGCGCGCCCGCCAGGCGAGGTCGACGTCCTCCATGTAGGAGCCGAAGTCCTCGCAGAACCAGCCGATGTCGTCGAACAGTGCCCGGCGGTAGGCCGCGGCGGCGGCGTTGGCCCCGAAGACCTCTATCGCTCCGTCGTACTGCCCCCGGTCCAGCTCGCCCCAGCCACGGTTGGCGGCCATGGCCGCGCGGTCCAGGGTGTCGCCCGTGGTATGCAGCCGCTCCCGGTCGGCGAACTGCCGCAGCTTGGAGCAGGCCATGCCCGCCTGGGGATGGGCGTCGAGAGCGGCCAGCAAGGCGGCCAGCCAGCCAGGCTCGGCCTCGGTGTCGTTGTTGAGCAGGACGATGACCGGCGCGCGGGACACGCGGATGCCGACATTGACCGCGGCCGCGAAGCCCAGGTTTCCCGGCAGGGCCATCACCCGCACGGCGGGGTAGCGGCTGAGGACGGCCGCGGTGTCATCCGTTGATCCGTTGTCGACGACGATGACCTCGACGTCCGGCCCGCTGAGACCGCCCAGGCTCTGGTGCGCCAAGGCGTCCAAGCAAGGCGACAGGAAGCGCGCCCCGTTCCAGGTGGGGATGACGATGCTGGCGCGGGGGATAGGCGGGGCGGCGGAGACTGCAGGGGCAACGGACATGGTGTTGGGAATGATACACTGAGCAGCGTGGTGCCCGGGGGCAACCCAACTGTCCGTTTCAGCCACCCATGTCGTTAAGGTGTCTGCAGACGCGGCGCTTGCCAGAGGGCCGCCATACCAGCATCACGGGAATACCGAACGAGGAAGTGACCATGACACAGCGAGCTGCCGGCAACCGGACCAGCCGTAGCCTCCTGCTCTTCTGCCTGGGTACCGCGGTGGCCCTTGCGACGCAGGCCGCGCCGCGCCCATCCACCGCCCAGGCCCCTGACCTGGTGTCCGCCTGCGGTTCGCTCAACCCCTACGTGGCCGTCGCGCGCTTCGCGGTGCCCAAGAACGACCGTCCCGACCCGGCGGCGCCCTCGATCGTCGCCCTGCAGGACACGGCCTCCGATGATCTTGGCGCGCAGGTGACCCTGGCCAACCAGGCGAAGACCGGCGCGGTCTTCGGCCTGGCCTACGACGCCCCACGGCGGCAGCTCTATGCCGCGGCATACCACAAGCGCGGGGCGCCCTTCGGCCCGGCCGGTCCGGGCGGCATCTACCGCATCGACCTCGCCACCGGCGCGGTGATCCGCTGGGCCAGCCTGCAGGCGGGGCCGGACCATCACGATCTCAACCTGTCCCAGGACGAGCCGGCGGCCATCTGGGTGGGCCGCACCGGCCTGGGCGACATCGACGTGGCGCCGGACGGCAGCCAGCTCTTCGTGGCCAACCTCTACGACGGACGCATCCACCGACTGCGCCTGGCGGATGGGGTGAGTCTCGGCAGCTTTCGCCACGGCGGCTACGGACAGACCTGGCAGGGCAAGGCCCGGCTCTTCGCCCTGGCGGTGGACGGCGACTGGCTTTACCACGGGGTCATGGACTTGGGAGATCAGGACCGTCCCACGGCCACCGCCCATGTCTTCCGCTCGCGTATGGACGGCAAAGAGCTGACCGAAGTGGCCGCCATCCCGGCAGGCCCCGCCCTTTTGGACGAGCGCCAACCCTTTCCCGGCGTCCTGATGTTGACCGACATAGGGGTCATGCCGCCGACGGCCGAAGGCGGAGAACCGGGCTTCCTTGCCGCCTTCCGCGAGCGGTCGGTGGATGTGGCTCAGCCCTCCAACTTCCAGCTGCGGGGGCAGATGGCGCCGGTCATGCGCTGGAGCCGGGGACGACCGGAGGCGGCCGCGTCCTACAGCTTCGCGGCGCAGGGCGGTCTGGCGAAGCTGCCGGGCATCAACCTGTGGGCCGCCACTGCCCTGCGCATGGACGGCGGCCTGGGCCGCGAGGGCCGCGAAGGCGCGCAGCCGGGACTGCGCTTCCTGGGCGCCCGTGGTGAACTGGGCTGGTTGGACGGCGATGCGGCGGTTATGCCGGTGGTTTCCGCCTACGACGAACCGGTGACCGCGCCGGTCAGCGCCCCGTCCCCGGTCATGCTGCTCGCCGCTTTGGGCGACGCCGAGACCTTGTGCGCCGGCGATGCTCGGCGCGACCCGGCCTTGGCAGCCACCGCCACTGCAGCGGTCAGCATCCGGCAGACGGAGGCGGCCGTCGCGCCGCAGACGGTGATGGCCGCCACTGTCGAAGCCTTCGCCACCCGCTACGGCCCCACCTTGACCGCTTTTGCCACCACCGCTCCCGGCACCCAGACGGCGGTGGCCGCCACCGCTTCAGCCTTGCCGCCGGGAGCCATCCCGCCGGGAGGCGGACCGCGCGAGCGCCTCGCGGCCAGCTGTGTCAGCCCTAACCCGGCCTATGCCATGAGCATCTTCGCCCATGACAGTCCGGTGGGCGTCTTGAGGAAGAGCGACGCGATCCTGGCCTTCAACGGCCAGCCCTCGGGCCAGCTGCGACTGGCCGACCAGAGCCAGATCGGCGCGGTCTACGGCCTGGCCTACGACCACCGCCGCTCGCAGCTGTACGCGGGGGCCTACATGAAGCGCGAGGCGGTCATGGGGCCCTTGGGGCCTGGGGCCATCTACCGCATCGACCTGACCAGCGGCCAGGTGTCGCCGTGGACCCTCTTGCCCGCAGGCCCCGACCTGCACGATTACGCGACCAACTACGACGAACCGCTCTCCCCCTGGGTGGGTTGGCTGGGCCTAGGCGATATCGACCTGAGCGAGGACGGCACGGAACTGTATGCCGCCAACCTGTTCGACGGCCGGATCTACCGCGTGAGCGTGCCGGACGGTCGGATTCTGGGCAGCTTCGCCAACGGCGGAACGGGTGAGTCCTGGGCCGGCGGGGCGCGGCCGATGGGCCTGGGCGTCTGGGGCGGCCAGCTGTACCACGGGGTGGTCAACAGCGGCGCCGCGGGCGGACGCAACGAGGCCACGGTGTATGTGTCGGACCCTGACGGCAGCCGCATGCGGCTGCTTCTGCGGCTGGACCTGGGCTACCGGCAGGGCAACTCCCCATGGTCGTCCTGGAGCGCCGGGGGCGTATGGGGCGGCGGGCACGAAGCGATGCTGAGCGACATCGTGGTGCGCAAGAACGGCGACCTGCTGCTGGGCTTGCGCGACCGCCTGGGCGACGCGCATCTGAACGTGGGCTACGGCGACCTGATCATTGCCCGGCAGCAGGGGGGGGTCTGGGTTCCGGACACGACCGGCGGCGGCGAGTTCTACGAGGACAACATCATCCACCAGGAGCCACTCTGGGGCGCCCTGGCCCTCAGCCCCTTGGGCGACCGCGTGGTCTCCTCGGTGCTGGACCCCATCGTCACCCAGAGCGGCGGCGCCATCTGGTTCGACAACCTCACGGGCCGGGCCGCGCAGAAGGAGACCCTCTACCAGACGACCGGGGGCACTGACCCGACCTTCTCCAAGAGCCAAGGCCTGGGCGATGTGGAGTCGCTCTGCCCGCCGCCGCTGGTGCCCACCTTCACCCCCGCCGCCAGCCCCTCGGCTACCGCTTCGGCGACGCCCACATTCACGCCGTCAGCCACGGCGACCGCGACGGCGACCTCCACCGCGACACCCACCCGCACGCCGACGGCCACCCCCACCGCCACGGCCACCAGCGTCCCGGGCCGCATCTACCTGCCCATGCTGAACCGCAACTGGTGCCTGCCCAAGGCGCATGTGGACGTGGTGCTGGTGCTGGACATGTCCACCTCGATGGAGCGCTTGACCCGCAATGGGCGCTCCAAGCATGCCGCGGCGGTGGAGGCGGCGCGCAGCTTCGTCCAACAGATGGAGCTGCGACCGGATGAGGCGGGGCGTGCGGACCGCGCCGCGGTGGTGGGCTTCAACGACACGGCCTGGACGGAGGTGGGTCTGACGAGCGATCTCGCCGCCCTCGAAGCCGCCTTGGACGCCTTGGAGCGGCGCATCGCCCAGGGCACGCGGCTGGACCTGGCGATGGCCCAGGGCCAACGCGTCTTGGACGGCGGCGGCCTGCGCGGCGGCGGCGTGGCGCCGGTGGTCATCCTGCTGACGGACGGCCTGCCCAACCGCGTGCCCACACCCCCGGCCGGCGGTACGCAGGAGGACACGATCCTCACGGCGGCCGCGGCGGCGAAGGCCGCCGGCACCCGCGTCTTCACCGTGGGCCTGGGCGAGGCCAGCGACGTGCTGGACCGCCTGCTGCGTGGCGTCGCCTCGGCCCCGGAAGACTACGCCTTCGCCCCGGACGGGGAGGACCTGGCCTTGGTCTACAAGCGGCTGGCAGGGCGGGTGCATGGATGTGAGTAGGGGCGGGTCTGCCGGGCGGCAAGGCGCTCAGTGGAGCGCGGACAGGTCGGGATGGTGGCGGGTTTCCGAACGGTGTACGACAGGGCGGGTTTGCCGGTCGGGACGGTCGCGGGTCTCCGAACGGTGTACGACAGGGCGGGTTTGCCGGTCGGGACGGTCGCGGGTCTCCGAACGGTGTACGACAGGGCGGGTTTGCCGGTCGGGACGGTCGCGGGTCTCCGATCGTGCCTCAAACCCGCCCCTACGGAACGAGGGGGATCTGCGCCCCCGCCCGACCGGTTGGCGTCCGGTCGGGCGACACCGGCAGGAACAGACAAACCCGTAGGGGCGGGTTTGCGGCACGATCGAGAACCCCACGGCCGTGCGGCCGGTAAACCCGCCCTGCTGGTTCGCGCGCACCGGTCGGGACGGTGGCGGGTCTCCGAACGGTGTACGACAGGGCGGGTTTGCCGGTCGGGACGGTGGCGGGTCTCCGATCGTGCCTCAAACCCGCCCCTACGGGATGCGATCAACGTGAACCCAGGGCGAGCCAGCGGGGACGGATGTTTATGATGACGGCGAGTCCAAACGCCTGGCAGACCCGCCCCTACGGTCACCTGATTGCGTACGGATGTCCGATGCGATCGGCCGGCATGCGGCCTACGGCCGCACGATCCACGGCAGCCACACCCTTCCCTCCCGCCATGATCGTGAGATCGCGTCGCCCCCGACAGTGACCGCTAGCGCCCGGCCGTCCGCTGCCGCCGCCAGCGCTCCGACCGCCACGAGTGAAGTCGATGTGGCGTGCCCCGGGGATTGCAGGCGGACGCGCGCCAGCACCGTATCGGCCGCCAATGCCGCGCCGCCTGGCAAAAAACCGCCCAGGCGCAAGCGCCGGCCCTTGGCGTCAAGGACGGGGCCCAGCGCCCTGGCGGCCGCCATGGGTCGGACAGCGGCGCTGGCGATGAGCTTGCTGCCGCTCGTGGGCAGGTCGATGGTCAGCTCCCAGCTGTCCAGGCTGAGATCTTGACCCGTGCGCACAGTGATCGTCAGGGTCCCGTCATCCGCGCGCTCGGCGGTCACATCCAGCCTGGCTTCGCCTCCGGCGGCAGGGGCGGCCGGCACGGCCTCGCCACAGCTCAGGCCGCGATGCGCGTCGGCCACGGCGATGTCCAGGGCGTCCACAGTCCCGCTGCCGTCCAGGTCGCGCGCCGCATCCGGGCCCGCCCAGCCGGAGGCGACCAGGTCCGCGTCGAAGCCCGTGAGGCGGCAGTCACCGTCGATGTCGCCCGCCAGGGGTGGCAGGTCGGCCACCTTGTTCAGGGCGATGTCCACCCGCCGGCTGTCCGAGCGGGCCCAGAGCTGGGGCTGATACATCGCGTAGGCCTCAGCCGGCCGGACGCCGAAGCGCCCCGGCGTGACCGCGCGCACGGCGTACTCGAAGGTGTTCCGGCCGGCTGGCAGACGGCTGATGAAGAAGGTCGCCCCTTCGTCGCGCAGCTCGCGTCGCTCATAGCCCCACCAGCGCCACCAGGGCAGCTGGCCATTGGGCAGGCGCTTCGTCTCCGTGTCCAGGGCCGTGTTGACCGCCTCGAAGCCCGCCGGCAGCCAGTCCTGCAGCATGAGGAAGGACAGCTCCTGCGAGGATTGCAGGGTCAGGCGCACGTTGATCAGGTCGCCAGGCTGCCAGCGTTCAGGGCCCGGGCGACCGTCGATCGCCATATACTCGCGGCCCAGGCTGAGGCCGCTGCCGGCCGCCGCCACCGCCTTGAAGTCCGGGTGGAACACATAGAGCCGCCCACTGAGGCTGTAATAGAGACTGCCTCCCGCGCCCTTGCTCAGCACGAGCAGATGGCGGCCGGGCGTCAGGTCGGCGCCCGGCAGGCGGACGACGATCGGCAGGGCGACCAGGCCCGGCTCGTGGCGCCCGGCGGCGATCTCCTTGCCGTCCAGGTTCAGCCGCCAATCGTAGGCCGCGGTCAGCTCGTTCGAAGCGACGATCCAATCCGTGAGGCCCAGCACCGCCCAGGCGGTGTCGTGGGTGGACTGCCCCCAGGCCAGACCCTGGCGCTGCGCCATCAGCCAGCGCACAGCCTCGGGGGCCAGCGGATCTTCGGGCCGCATGCGGGCCAGCACCAACAGGGCCATGGACGTGGTCTTGACAGACGACGCCATGCTGCGCCCACCGGCGGCGCCAGAGCCGGTAGCCGAAGCCCAATGGACGCCGCCGGCATCGCGAATCGCCCGGGACCGCAGCAGGTCCAAGCCCTGGTCGGCCAGATCCTGGCGGCCGGCGGAGCGCAAGGCCACGGCCAAGGCTCCCAGAGCGAAGGCATCCAGCCGCTCGCGCCGCTCGTTCAGGCTGAGGACGGCAGCGACATCCACTCGCCCGGCCTCGGCCATGACAAAGTGCGCATAGGCCTGCACCCCCAGGTCGGCCTCCGCCGCGATCAAGCGGCCCAGGGCCCTGAAGCCGCGGTCCAGCACCCCATCGTCCACAGCATATCCGGAGGCCTTGGCCAGGGTCAGGCCGTGAAGCACATAGGCGGTGATGTAGGTGTTGCCGCCGCCGTTCCACCAGCCCCAGCTGCCGTCGGCGGCCTGGTAGCCATAGAGCTTCTGCAGGCCCGCGGCCATCATCGGCGGCAGGGCAGCTTGCAGCTGAGGGGCGTCCAGGTCCATTTCCAGGATGAGGCGACCCACCACCCCGTTGGGCAGCATGCGGCTCATCGTCTGCTCCACGCAGCCGTAGGGGTAGCCGATGAGGCTGTCCAGACCGCCCAGGATGGCTGAGGCCAGCGAAGGCGAGAGGCTGACCTCCACCACGGATTGCAGCGGATGAACCCCCAAGGGCAGGTCCAGGGTCTCGGTCACCGGCGCCCGGGTTACCACCCCGCTGCGACCGAAGGGCTCGGGAACGGTGAAGGGTTCGACGCGCAGCGGCTGCTCGACGGCGTCATCGCCCATCGGCGTGCGCAGAGTCGCCGTCAGGCGGTGCAGGCCCACATCCGAAGCCACCGCACTCCAGCGGGCCACTGTCATCGCGCCGGGTTCCAACTGCAGACGACGTTCGCCCGGGTCGAGCTGGACCAGCCCGGGGCTGTCCAGACGGCAGAAGCCCTCAAGGGGGTCCACGCTGGCATCGTTGCGGCCCAGCAGATCCACGGCCAGGCGGTCGCCCTGTACCAGGAAGCGCGGCAAGGCGGCCTCGACGCTGACCGGCTTGCTGACCACCACCTCGGCCGTCCCTTGACCCGCCCGGCCCTCGAGATCCACCGCGCGGGCCAAGGCCTGCCAGGTGGTCAGGGAATCCGGCAGCGTCACGGTGACCTCCGCCTCGCCCTGGACGTCGGTGACGATGGCGGCGTTCCAGTAGGCGGTGTCGGGCAGGTCGCGGCGCGGCTGGGCGCCCTGCTCTTCGGCGGGCGCATCCGGGCCGCCACTGCTGTTGAGGGTGGGCGACGGGGCGGCAGTGGGAGCGGAGGCAGCGGTCGCTGTACTGCTGCCGGGCGCCGAGGTCGGGCGCGGCAAATAGCGCTGCGAAGGATCATATTCGTTGCTCCACCACCAGGATGATGGCGACCAGCTGTCGTGGCCGCTCACCTGGCCGCGGCGGAAGCCCCACAACCCCTCGAAGATGTCGCCCGCGCCGTCGCGGGCCAGGGCTAGCAGGGCCTGGTCCACCAGGGCGACGCTGAGCTGGGCGCGTACCGGCCGGCCGGCGGCATCGCGCACGGTCAGGCGCAGCTTGAGCGCCTCGCCCGGCCGCGCCTGGCGGCGGTCCGGCAACACCATCACCTGCAGGCGGCGGTCCTCCGCGGGCACCCGCAATTCCAGCTGGGCGCTGAGAAGCCGCCCGTCGGCGGCATTGTCGTAGCCGCCCATGCTGTCGTGTCGCACCGGTTCCCAGAGCGTGACCCTGGCCGTGACCCCGGGGGCCATGGCCGCCGTGATCGGCAGCTCCACCGTGGTGGCGCCGGCCACTGCCACCACGCGCTCGGCCAGCACCTCAGGGCCTTCCAGGGTAATGAGTGCTGTCGTCGTGATGGGGCTCTTGACCAACAGGCGCGCGGTGTCGCCGGGCTTGTAACTCTGGCTGTCGGCCTCGATGGCCAGGCCGCCAGACCAGCGCAAGGGCCGGGTGAGGCTGTAGACCCACACGTAGGTGTCGGCCCGCGCCACGCGGCCCTGGTCGTCGAGGGCCGTCGTGCTGAGGGTGTACCAGCCCAGGTCCAGACCGCTGAGGCGGGCCTCGGCCAGCCCGTCCGCATCCGTGACCGCGGCCGCACGCGCGACAATCCCGCCGCTGCCGTGCATGTCGGAACGGGAGGCCGTCACCTCGACCGCCCGTCCGGCCACCGGGTGGCCATCATGGTCGCGCACCACAGCGGACACCGCCACCGGCTTGCCTACGGGCTGGCTGTAGCCGTTCACCGCCGCGCTCAGGCTGATGGCGGCAGGATGGACGGGTCGGTCCACGGTGGCGTACACCGGCCGCCGGCTGGCATCCGTCACCTCGACCTCGATGGTATAGCGACTGGTAGATGGACGGCCGCCGGAGGGAGGCCGCAGGGTCAGGGCCGCCTCGGTCTGGAACTGACCTGCGGCATCCAGCAGTCCCTTGACTTCGGCCAGCGGGCTGCTACGGGTCGTCCAGCCGTTGTCGAACACGCGGACGACAACTTCGCCACCAACCACCGGCTGACCGAAGTAGTAATCCGCCCGCACCGTGATCTGGGCCTTCTGACCCTCGATGTAGTAGGGACGGTCGGTCGCCACGTCGATCTTGAAGTCGGGCTTCAGGTAATCCTGCACGATGAAGCTGCCGCTGAGCAGCTGCCCGCGCGCCTGGGCTTGCAGCCGCCAGACGCCCAAGCCGGCGCCCTCCGAGAGCAGCAGGTCGCCGGCGATGCTGCCGAACGCGTCGGGCTGCCGAGCCAGTTCCTGTACGACGTTACCGACGGCATCGCGCAGGGTGAGGGTCACGGTCTCGTTCGCGCCAAGGGGCTGCAATCCAAGCTCCTGCACCTGCTGCAGCACCGCCTTCCAATGCACGGTGTGGCCGGGCCGGTAGATGGGGCGATCGGTGTGCAGGTGGGCCACGACATCGCGCGCTGGCGCCAATGGCTGCCGCTGCCCGGTGGCGTAGCCGCGGCTGGGCCACCAGCCATCCAGGCCCACGACGGCGGGCTGACCTTGGACCATGGCTACCAGGAGGACGGCGTCGCCGCGATCCGGCAGGCGCGCCAGGCCCTGCGCGTCGGCGCTGAAGACCTGCGTTCGCCGGCCATCGGCATCATAGGCGCTGAAGCGAGCATCCGGCGCCAGACTGCCTTCGGGCTGGCGCGTAGCCCACACGAGCAGGCCGCGGCGCCCGGTCTTGGCCGCCAGGGCGTGGTCGGAGTAGACGAACAGCTCGCGGACGGTCGGCAGCACTGGATGGGCCACCTCTACCAGGTAGAGGCCGGCCTTCAGGCCGTCGGGCAGGTCGAGCCGGTCGGCCTTGTTGCTGGCGTCCACCTCCTGGGTCCACGCGTGATCGGGCCGCAGCTCGCCGGGTTCGAGCGCCTGCGGTTCGGGAGCGGAGCCCCGGGCCAAGGCGGCGTAGCGCTCGGCGAATTGAGCGCCGTTGATGGCGAAGAGCCGCACGTCGAAGCGCGCGCGCGGGTAGCCGGGATCGAAGGGAATGCCCTGGCCGCCGGACAGGGTCAGCTGCTGCAGCGGCAAGCCGCTGCCAAAGCGGGGCTGCGCGTCGGGCTGCCGAGCGGTGAAGTGCCAGCGGTAGGTGTTGTCGAGGACCGGTCGGCCTTCTGCGTCGCGCAAGCGCCCGGCCGCCAGGGTGACAGCGTAGGTCTGTTGCCCGCGGTAGATGTCGTGAGGCACGAACTCCATGTGCCGCCGGTCGCCGAGCGGCCATTCCATATGCCCGCGCACGGTGGGCGTGATGGCCAGAGATGCCTCGGCCGAAGCCTGGTCCATGTCCCGCGCAAAGTCGACGATGACCCGGTGCCCGTTCCACACGTTCACTGCGTTGTCAGCGGGTGTCACCTGGCGGATGGGGCTGGTCTGGGCGCGGGTGGACCGGACGGCGGCGGCGCCCGCGAAGCAGGTCAACACGGCCAACAGGGCGATGAGCGATCTGGCGCGAGGCATGGCGACGTTGGCGCGAGTCACGGCGGACAAGGCGCGGAGTACAGCGGTCGAGGCGCGAACCATGACGAACCTCCCACAAAGCGGCGCGACATCTAGGACATTGCGTCCTGCACATGAAGACACATGTGGGTTGCATGCGGAGACACGGGGTTCGTCCGATGCCGGGCGATCGCGACATCACCGTCAGTGCCAAGCGCAGCAAGCGCATGGCAGACCGTTTCGAATCAAGCGAACTACGGCCGTCCGATCCATGGCAACCAGCCGCGCGACCGGACGACCATGGTCGCCGTGGCGGTGGGGCTGGGGGTCGACGTCGGGGTCATGGTCACGGTCGGCGCGACGGTGGGCGGCAGGGGCGTGGGCAGGGACTCCCAGCCGGCGGCGGGGCGCTGGTAACTGATGAGGCCGCCGGCGAAGGCGGCGATGAACAGCCGATCGCCGTCGGGATTGATGGCGAGGTCGGAGATACGGAAGGGGGAGTCCAGGATGGCCAGCGGGTGCAGCGTGCCCGATCGCGACACGAAGACGCGCACACGGCCCGGCGATTGGCCGAGCAACAGGTGCGCTCCAGACCGATCGGTCAACAGCTGGATCGACGGCACGTAGGAACCGACGAGAGACTCCTCCCAGGCCGTGTTGGCCCGCAGCCCGCTGGGATCCGTGAGATCGATGCGCTGGATCGTGAGCGCCGCTGAGCCCGCATTCGCGCCGGAGTTCGCAAGTGCCAGCCACAATGCGTCGCCGCTGAACTGGAGATCGACCTGAACGGACTCGCTCGCGGGGATCGGCAGTACAAGGTCGCGTACCGCACGGGTACGAAGTTCGATGACGGACAGCATGATCTCCGTGATCTCATCGGCCGAGATGTCAACGCTCACCATGGCGGCCTGGCCTGCGCCGAGAGCCATTGCCTCCAGCCAATTCGAGGCCGGCCAGTAAGCAATTCGCCGCGGCGCTGCTCCGGGCAGCCATTCCCAATGGCTCATGCGCCCGCCGGAAGCAGACGTCTCGGCAAGCAAGAGGTTGGTACCGTCGAGGCTGACAGGCGACGAAGGACCGGAGAGCAGTCGCAGATCGGGGTAGTTGGCCTCGAAGACCAACGGGGCCTGGACTGGATCGCGCAGATCGCGCGCTTGAAGTCCAGGGCTGATCATGTCGCCATCGCCGTGCTTTTCCATCGCCAGTCGATCGCCGTCCGCGTCCAGTTGGCCCATGTGGAATCCGCCGGCGAGCACGGGTCCCGCAGCGGGGCGCTGTGGATCAGTGACATCGATGGGCATCAGACCGTCGCTTGCGGTGGCCAGGAGTCGTTGGCGATCGGCGTCCCAGGTCAGCTCGTCCACCTCGCCGACAAGCCTCAGCGTACCTGTGTGTCGCAGGTCAGGGATGTCCCCGCTGGTGCCAACACTGAGCCCGCGCAGCCGTCCTGCGCCGTCGGTGATCCAAAGCGTGGTGTCAACCAGGGCGATGGCCGGGCTGTAGAGACCCGGATCATCATACGCGCCGGCTCCCTTGGCAACCAATGGGAACTCAGGGCCTTGGCGGAGGTCGAATACCTCGACAGCCAGGTTATCGGCAAAGCCCGTGGTGCAAGAGGCGAAGGCGCGCCCTTCCCGGATGGTAAAGCCCACCGGACTGTAACAGCCGCCCAGCTCCCCTGAAATGACCAGTGTCAGTGCCAGCGTCTGAGCGTCCTCCAGCCAAGCAAGCAGCCTGTTGTCATGGTTCCTCACCCACAGTAGGTCGCCATCCCAGGTCAAGTCACCGTCATCTGTCACGTGCTCGTTCGGCACCCTGACAGTCTGCACCCGCAGGGCTACGGCACCAAAGCTCAGGTCGAATACCTGGATCTGGTTTTGCAGCAGGTTGCGCCCACCGACCGGCTCTTCATGCGATCCCACCCGGGCCAGCACATACAGTCGCTCGCCACGCGCCGCCAAGGCCACCACCGCCCCGCCGGTCTGGCTGCGGATGTCCACGGAATTGACGATCAGCGGCGATGCAGGGTCGCCGACGTCCACCCCCAGCACAGTCCCGGCAACCGATCCGTGGAGCCAGATCCGCCTGCCGGCCAGGGCCATGGACTGGCGGCCGTAATCGTTCCCACCGACATGGACTTGACCCAACACCTTCGGCTGACCGACCGCTGTCAGGTCCAGGCCGACCACCTGATCCTTGGTCATCACCCAGGCCATGTTGCGCGATTCGTCGAGCACCAGCGCATTTAGGACGCCGGGCAGCACATCCGACTGCCCCAGCACCTTCGGGTCGGCCGGATCGCTCACATCCACCGCCAGCAGCCGCGGCCCGGAGCAGAGCCAGACGATGTCGCCCGATGTCGCCGCGCAGTTCATCGCGCCGCCGGATTGGCTGAACAGATCGGTCGACGGGACCGGCTGGGCGAGGACGATCGGCGAAGCTGTCCTTGTCGCGGCCGGAATCACGACGAACAGCAGGAGTAAAGCGGCGGCGGCATAGACGATCGGGCGCGACATCCTGGCCTCCTGAACACATAGGGGCTAACGGTGCACCGCGCATGATAGGCCTGCCGCCGCGGGCGGGCCAGAGCGGCTCGATGGCCGCTCCGGCCCGCGATCGCAGCTACGCGCTATGGCGTCTGCACGACGATCAAACTCGGCCGCTCTTCCGCCACCGTGGCTTCATGGGTACCGAACTCAGCCTGATCCGCCGTGAGGGTTCGGACCAACAGGCTGACCGTGCCATTGCCCGTGACCGCCGTGGTCACGTCGAAGTCTCGGCCTGGCCCGGCGGGGAGCGTACCGAAGCTGCTCAGCGGCGCGCCGCTCACGGTCGGCTGGTTGCCCCAGTTCAAGGCGCCCTCCGTCCAGGCGCCCCCTGTGGAGAAGTCGTTGCTGCTGCGGTAGACGTAGCCGCCGCCCGCGGTCCCGTCAGCCACAAAGAGCCGCAGCGTGGCCGACTGCACCGATCGCGTGAGACCTGTCACCACGAACTTGAAGTAGCCCAACCGGATGGAGCTGCCACCGCCGCGGGTAAACAGGTAGGTCAAGGCGCCGAAGTTCTGTGTCGGGAAGACATTGTCGGTGAAGCCATCGTGAACGGAGGTGAAAGCCACCGGCGTCGACGTCGCGGCAAGCGTCGCCGTGGGCGGCACAGCCGTGTTCGTTCGCGTCGCCGTCGGCGTGTTCGTCGGCACCGCCGTCGGCGAGATCGGCGTGGCCGTCCGCGTCGCGGTGTTCGTCGACGCAACCGTCGCCGAGGGCAGCGGTGTCGCGCTGGGCGGCACAGCCGTGCTCGTTCGCGTTGCCGTCGGCGTGCTCGTCGGCACCGCTGTGGGCGGGATCGGCGTGGACGTCCGCGTCGCGGTGCTCGTCGACTGAGCGGTGGCCGACGGGATCGCCGTTCCCGTGGGCGGGACCGCCGTGTTTGTCCGGGTCGCGGTCACCGTGTTCGTCGGTACCGCTGTCGGCGGGACCGCCGTGTTCGTCCGGGTTGCGGTCGGCGTATTCGTCGGCACCGCTGTCGGCGGGACCGCCGTGTTCGTCCGGGTCGCCGTCGGCGGGACCGGCGTGCTGGTCTGGGTAGCGGTGGCAGTCCGCGTCGCCGTGGCTGTCGCCGCTCCCGTCGCCGTCGGCGGAGGCGCTCCCGTCGACACCGAGGTCGGCGTCGCTGTGGGCGAGCCGCTCACCAAGGTGATGCTGTCGCTGGCCGAGGTGGAGGTACCGCCGGTGCGCATCTCAGCGTACACCGTGTGCGTTCCCAGACCGGCCGGAAGCGTCCATGCCAGGTCGTTGCTGAAGGTCTGCCAGGCTCCCCAGGGATCGGTGTCGTTGTGCAGCCGCATCTCCGTCCAGGCGCCGTACATGTACAGGCTGACCGCCGTGGACGTCGTCGTACCCCCCTCGCGGTTGATGACCAAGGGGTAGACCGCCGCCTTGCGGCCGAAGTCCTGCGTCCAGTAGCGGCCATAGGTGCCCGAGCAGCAGGCGTAGCCCACGCCGAGCGCGCGCACCGAAGTGTTCATGATGTTGTTCTTATGGCCGGTGCTGTTCATCCAGCCCAGCATCACCGCGGCCGGTGTCGTGTAGCCCGCGGCGATGTTTTCGGCCAGGTTGTTGTAGGCGCCGTAGAAGTTCTGGACGCGTGTGGCCCAGCCGCAGGCCAGCACCAGATTCCCCCCGCCATCGCGGTCATAGCTGTCATGGTTGAAGTAGTCGTCCTGGCCCAGGTCCGTGCTGTGAAAGCGAGCCGCATCGTCCAAGGCCGCCGTACGCTTGAGCGGGGGGAGGTTGTTGAAGTGCAGCCGCTCCCGATTGACCAGTTCCATGACCGTCTGTTCGTAGGCCGCATTGACCACCGGCGCGACGACCACCGCGCAGCCGCTGTAATCCAGGGAGAAGGGGCTGAAGATGTCGGCAGCGGCCCAACCGCCGATCGGTGCCGGTCCGTCGGTTGCCGCCGCCGCACCTACCGTTCCACCATCCGCCGGACGCCCCGGGGCCCCCACGGCCGGCCTTACCAAGACGGTGGCCGCAGCCACCAGGGTCATGGTGAACAGCGAAAAGAATCCGAGCCTGCTGGTCATACTGCCTCCAATGCCACGAGCTTCAAGGATGGAGAGTTCAGACGCGGTCGAGGCGCAACGCAGGCCATCAACCGCGAGCCGGGGCAGGGTCCGCGTAAGGTTGTGACGGTTGAGAGACCGCCATTGGTACGGTCAGATCTGAATCGGTGGCCGCCGACCAGCGCTACGGTCGACGTGGCAGGACGGATTGCGCTGTCGTTTCAGCCGCCCCGTCCACTCCCTTGCGCAGCTCCTCTTCCACCAATCCGGCCAAGTCTTTGAGCAGCTGCAGATCGCGCGCATCCAACTCGCGCGGGCGGTGGTCGATGACGCAGAAGCTACCGATGGCGCAGCCATCCGGGGCATGCACCGGCACGCCGGCGTAGAAGCGTACAAAGGGCTCGCCGGTCACAGCCGGGTTGTCCGCGAACCGTTGATCCAGAAAGGCATCGGGCACGACCATCGGCTCGTCGCCGAGGATGGCGTGGGCGCAGAAGGAGGCTTCGCGTGGACCCTGGCTGGCGTCCAGGCCCTGGACGCTCTTGAACCACTGACGGTCCGCGTCCACCAGCGACAGGGCCGAAATGGGCATGTTCAACAGCCGACCCGCCATCCGCGTCAGGCGGTCGAAACGCTCTTCCGGCCCGGTATCGAGGATGCGCAGGCCATGCAAGGTCGCGAGGCGCCGCGGTTCGTTGTTCGGGCGGTGGGCGGAGAGCCAGGCCGCGCCCTGCCGCAGCACCCAGGCCGTGATCCTCGAGCGGGCATAGGCCGGGGAGAAGGGACGCACGAGCCAGTCGGTGACGCCCGCCGCCTCGGCCTGCCGGCGATCTTCTTCCGATGCCTGGTCCGCTATGAGGACGATCGGCAGGAGCGATCTCTGCCCCTGTGTGCCCTCGCGCAGGCGCCGGCAAAGCGCCAGCACATCCCCTCCCGGTAAGGCCCGATCCAAGAGGATAAGCGCTGGTTCGGCCGCCGCGGCGACCACCGCCAGGTCGGCGTCGCCGGCCGTCAACAACTGCAGCCCGATCGCCCGCACCGCTGCGGCCATGACCTCGGCCGTGGCCGCCTCGGCCGTGGCCACCAGCACCGCGTGTGTGACTTCTGCTTGCGGCTCCTCGTCAAGGGTCGCCTGAGGCAACCGGCTGGTGGGCAGCCAGCGGCGCCCCATCTCGATCACCCGCCCCTCAGCCGCCGCGAAGACCTCCAGCGCGCCGCCGGCGTTCACGACCCGCTGTCGCGCCTGGACCACGATCGCGTCCAACTCGTCATCCGTCCGCCAAGGGTCGTGATGAAAGAGGGCCAGCTCTCGCACGCCCGCCCGCAAGGCCATGTCGACGGCGTACTCTATCGTGCTATGCCCCCAGCCCAGGCGCTCCGGATACTCCGCAGCGGTGTACTGCGCATCGTGGATCAACAGGTCGGCGCCGGCGATGAACTGCGCGTGGCGCAGATCCTCGCCGGTCAGGTCGCCCTCGATGCCCATGCCGTAGCGCCGGTCATGCGGTTCGTGGTCTGTGGCGTAGACCACCACCACCCCATCTACTTCCAGCCGGTATCCCAAGGTGAGGGCGGGATGGTTGAGAAATCGCGTGGTGACGCGAATGTCGCCGACGGCAAATCGCCCTTCCACCAGTTCGTGGTACCGGTTTGTGGATGCTGGATCCTCCAGCAATACGGGAAAGTAGGTGTAGCGCAGCTGCCCGACCAGGCTGTCCTTGAGCGACTGCCCGATGCCGCGGGGGCCATAGACATCCCAGGATCCGGCGCCGGTGAACAGTGGCGCGAAGAAGGGGAAGCCCTGGATGTGGTCCCAATGGGTGTGGGTGATCAGCAGATGGCCGTGTTCGGGGGCCGCCGCGTCACGGACCATGGAACGGCCCAGTCCATGGGCGCCCGTGCCGCAGTCCAGGACGACACAGGTGCCGGATGCCGAGCGCAGGATGACGCAGGCGGTGTTGCCGCCGTAGCGCAGGGTGCTGTAACCGGCCTGGGGAATGGAGCCGCGCGTGCCCCAGAAACGGAGCTTCACCTCACTCCCACTCGATCGTCCCCGGCGGCTTGGTCGTCAGATCGAGGGCCAGTCCGCTGACGCCCTCCAGAGCCAGGAGCGCTTCGCGCAACTCGCCCAGCAGCGCGTCCGGCAGCCGGTAGGGCGTGGCGGTCATGCCGCGCTCCGAGTTGATGGGCCGCAGGATGACCAGCTCCCGACCACGACCATCGATCTCCAGGGGCACGAGGACCGTGGGGCATTGCCAGATCTCGTGGTAGATGCCATGGCGCCGCAGTCCGTCCATCACGATCGCGTCGGCCTCGCGCAGCAGGTCCAGTCGCTCGCGAGTCATGGTCGCCGCCAGGACGCGAAGCGTCTCCGGAGCGGCGCCGCCCAGGTTCCAGATGCAACGGTTGATGCCCGGCACCGTTTTATAAACCGTACCGGCGACCCGCAGCAGGTCCTCCCAGTCGCTGTCGCCGCTGATCATCACCGGATGCTCGTAGGCCCGGAGGTCCGCTTTGACGCCCACCGAGCGGAAGGGCAATACCGTCAGCCGCAGGCCCGCTCCCGCTCCCGCCGCCACCACGGCCAGGGCCGGCTCGACCTCATGGAAGCCCTCGCGGTCCTCGCGACCCGTGGAGCAGAGCAAGCGCACTCCCAGACCAGGTCCGGGGAAGGGATGGCGCCAGACCGCGTCATGGCGCAGGCCCAGCTTCTCCCCCAGCTCGCGCACCTCCACCTTGTACAGCTCCGCCAGCGGCTCCACCACCTTGCCCGCATCGATCATCTCCTGGATGATCGGCACCCGGTTGTGGTGGGTCTTGATCGTGTCGGCGCGCTTGGTGCCGCCGGTCTCGATGGTATCCGGATAGATCGTTCCCTGCGCCAACAGATGCTCCGCAATGCCCAGACGCAGCGCCTCGCGTTCGAAGACGCGCACGAAGGTGTCGCCGATCGCCCGCCGCTTGGCTTCCGGCTCGGTCAGGCCGGCCAGGGCCGCCAGAAAGTCGTCGCTGGCATCGACGAAGTTCAGCTGCGCCCCCAGGCCCAGCTCGCGCAGCATCGTCAGTACGGCCTGGCTCTCGCCGCGACGCATCAGGCCGTTGTCGATGTGCAGCAGCGACAGGCGCTCCGGCCCCAATGCCTTGCCCAGCAGCACGGCCGCCACCGTGGAGTCCACGCCGCCCGAGACCAGCAGGAAGACCGAGCCGTCGCCCACCTGGTCGCGCACCTTGGCCATCTCGGCGGCGATGAACTGCTCCATCGTCCAGGAAGGCCGGCAGCCGCAGATGCCCAGGACGAAGTTGGCGATCATCTCCGAACCGTGCAGCGTGTCGTCCACTTCGGCATGGAACTGGAAGCCGTAGCGCCGCAAGGCATCCGAGGCGATGGCGGCGTAACGGTGTTGGACGGCGCTCTCGCCCGGCAGGCTGGAGTAGCCCAGTTCCACGAAGTCGGGCCCGATGGCCGTCACCGAATCGTAGTGGCTCATCCACACCTGCTCCACCGCGGCCAGGCCGTCGAAAAGCCGGTGCGGGCTGGTCAGGTGCAGGTCGGCGTAACCCCATTCGCGGCCACCGTGCACCACCGCTCCACCATAATGCTTGGCGATCTCCTGATGGCCGAAGCAGAAGCCGAGGATGGGGATGTCGAGGTCGTAGATCGCCTTGGTGTAGACATCGTCCTCACCGAAGGCCGAGAGCGAAGGCGATCCGGAGAGGATGATGCCTTTAAAGCCGGCGAAGGCCTCGATGGGATCGTCCGGCTGGCGGATCTCTGCCAGCACGTGCAGGCGGCGCACCTTGGTGGCGATGAGGTGGGCGTACTGGCCGCCGAAGTCGACGACGGCGATCTTGTCGTGCGTCACGGTGCTTGGCTCCCCTAACCGGTTCCGCGCTCCGGCCCGAGCGCCCCCACAGTATGCTTCCCGACGGCGGCGAGGGCCAAGCGGCAACGGCCTCCAACTGCCGGCAGGCCGCAGGCGGCGCGGGCTCCCCTGGCGGCAGTAACTCCACCGTAACTGCCCCCCGCTATCATCGACCGATGGCCGCGGACGCCGCCGATCTTCGTTGACCGACTTCGCCCCCGGACCTACAATTGCCAAGGTTGCCGTCCGGTCGCGGGCGGCGCGGTTTTGACGAGCCCGCCGCCATGAGGCGCGGGTCGGGACGAGACGCTCAGGAGAGACCCCAACATGGCCGAAACCCTTACGGCGGCCCCGCCCCAGGTCGGCAGCTTCGAGGACCTGGAATCGGTCGTCATCCGCTTCGCCGGCGACTCCGGCGACGGCATGCAGCTGACCGGCACGCAGTTCACCGATACCGCGGCCATCATCGGCAACGACATCAGCACCATGCCGGACTTCCCGGCCGAGATCCGCGCGCCTGCCGGCACCCTGGCCGGCGTCAGCGGCTATCAGGTGCATTTCTCCAGCCAGGACATCTACACCCCCGGTGACGCCGCGGACGTGCTGGTGGCCATGAATCCCGCGGCCCTCAAGGCCTGCCTCAGGGACCTGAAGCCCGATGGCTTCGTCATCGTCAACGAGGACGAGTTCACCGCCGGCAACCTCAAGAAGGCCGGCTATGTCGACAACCCGCTGGACGACGGTTCCCTGGGTAGCCACAAGCTGTTCCGCATCCCGCTCACGAAGCTGAACCGCGCGGCTTTGACCGGTATCGAAGGCCTGAATTCCAAGGCCATCGACCGCTCCAAGAACATGTTCGCCCTGGGCCTCACCTTCTGGATCTACGACCGGCCTCTGTCGGCCACCCTCGACTGGGTGTCCCGACAGTTCAAGGCCAAGCCGGAGGTGATCGAGGCCAACCACCGCGCCTTGCACGCCGGCTATCACTTCGGTGAGACCACCGAAGCCTTCCAGGTGCGCTACCACGTGGCGCCGGCCAGCCTGCCTTCGGGCACCTACCGCAAGATCACCGGCAACGAGGCCACGGCCATGGGCCTGGTGGCCGCCGCAAGGCTGGCCGACAAGCCGCTGGTCTACAGCAGCTACCCGATCACCCCGGCCTCCGACATCCTGCACAGCCTGGCCGCGCTGAAGCATTTCGACGTACGCACGGCCCAGCTGGAGGATGAGATCGCGGCCATGGGCTCGACCATCGGGGCAGCCTTCGGTGGCGCCTTCGCGGCCACCGGCACCTCGGGCCCCGGCATCGCCCTCAAGAGCGAGGCCATGAACCTGGCCATCGTCCTGGAGCTGCCGATGGTCATCGTCAACGTGCAACGCGGCGGCCCCTCTACCGGCCTGCCCACCAAGACCGAGCAATCGGACCTGTTGCAGGTGCTCTTCGGACGCAACGGCGAGAGCCCCATTCCGGTCGTGGCCCCGGCGACGCCCGGCGATTGCTTCGACATCACTGTGGAGGCCTTCCGCATGGCGGTGCGCGCCATGACCCCGGTGGTCGTGCTCTCCGACGGCTACCTGGCCAACGGCTCGGAGCCCTGGATCGTGCCCGATCCCAGCAAGATGGAACCCATCCAGGTGTCGCATCCCGTCAGCTTCGGACCGCCAGCAGAGGGGGCCCCTGACTTCATGCCCTACCAGCGCGACGCGGCCGGCGGCCGCCCCTGGGCCATCCCCGGCACGCAGGGTCTGGAGCATCGCATCGGCGGCCTGTCCAAAGAGCCGGGCACGGGCAACGTCAGCTACGCGCCCGAGCATCACGAGCAGATGGTGGCGGAGCGGGCAGCCAAGGTGGCCCGCCTGGCGGAGATCATCCCCCCCGCGGAGGCCCACGGCCCCGAGTCCGGCGAGCTCCTGGTCATCAGCTGGGGAGGCACCTACGGCTCGGTGCGCCGCGCCGTCGAGGATGCCCAGGCGCAGGGCAAGTCGGTGGCCCACGTGCATCTGCGGCATCTGAATCCCTTCCCGGCCAACCTCAAGGCGATCATGGACGGTTTCCAGAAGATCCTGGTGCCGGAACTGAACGGCGGACAGCTGTCCTTCGTGCTGCAGGGTCGCTTTGGCCGGCCGGTGATCTCAGCTCCCAAGGTTCAGGGCCAGCCCTACAAGATCAGCGAGCTGGCCGAGCATATCCGCGCGGCGCTGGCCTGACGGCCACCCACCACCCAAGAAACAATGTGAGGCAGATCACATGAGCACCACCATCCCCGCCGCGTCTCTTCAGCCGCTCACCCGGCAGGACTTTGTCTCTGACCAGATGGTGCGCTGGTGCCCGGGCTGCGGCGACTTCGCCATCCTGGCCGCCGTGCAGCGCGTGATGCCAGAACTGGGCATCGCCCGGGAGAACATCGTGTTCATCTCCGGGATCGGCTGCTCCAGCCGCTTCCCGTATTACATGAACACCTTTGGGGTGCACAGCATCCACGGCCGCGCGCCAACCCTGGCCACGGGACTCGCCTTGGCCAACCCGGAACTGACCCTCTTCGTGGTCACCGGCGACGGCGACGGCCTGTCGATCGGCGGCAACCACCTGCTGCACATCTTGCGCCGCAACGTCAACGTCAACATCCTGCTCTTCAACAACCGCATCTACGGCCTGACCAAGGGGCAGTACTCGCCCACCAGCCTGCCAGGGCACAAGACGAAGTCCTCGCCCATGGGCACGGTGGAGCAGAGCCTCAACCCCATCTCCGTGGCCCTGGCCGCCGAGGCCACCTTCGTGGCCCGCACGGTGGACGTGCAGAGCCAGCACCTGACGGAGGTCATCCGCGCGGCCGTGGCCCACAGGGGTGCCAGCTTCGTGGAGATCTACCAGAACTGCAACATCTTCAACGACCACGCCTGGGAATACGTCACCGAGAAGGACCAGCGCGACGACCGGCAGCTGCTGCTGGAGCACGGCAAGCCGATGCTCTTCAGCGGGGGCAAGAAGGGCATCCGCCTGCGGGGCATGACCCCCGAAGTGGTGAGCATGGAAGACGCCACGATCGACGAGATCCTGGTCCATGACGCCCACGCCCCCAGCCCGCATCTGGCCTTCATGCTCAGCCGGATGAACTTCCCGGAGCATCCCGTGCCCATGGGTGTCTTCCGCTCGGTGGAGAAGCCGGACTACGCCCATGCGGTGGTCGACCAGGTGGTCACCGCCCAGAGCCAGAAGGGCAAGGGCGACCTGGCGAAGCTGCTGCGCGGCGCCGAGACCTGGACCGTCACGCCACATCGCGGGGCGGCGGACGGCAAGGGTCACGGCTGAGGACCTCACGTAGAGCGAGCCTCAGGCGGAGGGGTTACCCGCTCTGCCTGAGGCTTTCGGTCGCGTTACGCCTGGGCATCATGGCGGCCACTCGCGATCTCAGTCAATGCCGTCGGCGGCCTTCAAGGCCTCTTCCGGCATCTTGGTGCCATCGTGCGGCTGCATCGGTTCATCAAGCGCGGCGAGCACGAGGTCGGGGTTCATGGCTTGCTGCAGGGCGGCCGCATCGGAGTCGTGGCGGTTCCGAACATTGGGCAGGTCGCGCCGCAGCTCCTCCAACAGATCGATCAGCTTGGCCGCCTTCTGCTCGGTCAGCAGCGTGAGCTTCAGGTCCAGATGGGCCCGCTGCTCCTCGAGCCGCGCCATCCTGTTCTGCTTGGTCAACACCACCGTCGATGTGAGCAGGGCACACAAGCCGGCGATGCCTTGCAGCCAGAAGTACGGCGCCGGATCGAATGCCCCCCGTCCCAGAGCGCGCAGGGACTCGTTGACGCCGATCCAGGTCGCCACGAAGATGAGGATGAGGCCCAGAAAGCGCGGCTGCCCGACGGAGGCACTGATACGCTCCACCAGGCGCTGCGAGCGGCTGAGCCTTCGACCTTCGCGCAGATAGAATTCCTCCACCGCCGCGATGTTCAGGCCGAGTTGGTCCAACTCCGCTTCGACGGCGGCCTCACTGATCTCGTCCCGCTGCGCCGCGGCATCACTGGTTTCGTGCTTCACGCGCGCCGCCCGAGGCGATCGACGCGGCGACGGGCGTCGTCCAGGATCGACGTGATGGGTGGTAGTCCCTCGATCTGCATTGACGCCTCATTTCGCCGCTGGGGTGACGGGGTGGAACCGGCATCGACCGCTAACAATACCTCAACTGAATGCGTCGGGACCCAACACAGCAGCGGCTACGCTCTAAGTCCTGCGTGGTGCAATGCCAACGCCGGTTGCAGACCGAGCCGGATCGGTGCCCAAGGAGACCGATGCGTTCGGCCTTCAGCGCGGCCTGCCCTAGAATGGTGTGGTCGAACAATACTGTTCACACCATGAGGGAGAATGCAGCAGATGGTCTGTCAAACACGTTGGACAACGGGCGTCGCGGCGCGATTGGCGCTGGCGACCTTGGCCTTGGGCCTGGCGGCGTGCACGCCTACCGACGCGGGAGAGACGCCGGCCGCTGAGGCCACCGTGGACCCGGCAGCCAGCGCCGGGAGCGAGACCGCAGCCCCAGCGACATCGGTCGTCGGCGACGTCACCGACGCGGTATCCGACACCATGAAGCCGGGACAGGGAATGGGCGCGCATATGGGCAACATGCATCGGCGCATGCAGGACACAATGCACCGCGCCATGCTGGACGAGGCAGTAGCCCAAGAGCTGATCAGCGCTGAAGACGTCGAGCTGTTCCTGAAGGTGCACGCGGCCATCGAGCCCTACATGCCTGCGGAAGCGGGGATGGGCATGGGCATGCAGATGGCGGACGAGGCCAAGAAGGCCATGGAGCGCGGCTTCGTGACCCAGGCCGTCGCCGCTGGCACGGTGACGCAAGCCGAAGCGGACCGTTTCACCGCGGTCCACGATCTGCTGATCGACGAGGGGATCATGGCGCGATTCGAGAACGACGAAGCGTCCGCAGTGCCACCCGAGCCGGTGGAGGCCTCCCCGAGCGCCCCGTAGTTCCTCCCCGTAAGTTCCTTGTCGTCCCGCCACATCGCTCGCCGCATCCTCCGCCAGACCGCCATTCTGGTCCCGCTTCCCCGCTTCCCCGCTTCCCTAGAGGGCGGGAGCAGAACGGGTGAACCCAGCCACAGACAGGATCCGCGGCGCATGAAGCTGGCCACACTCTGTTATGTCCGCCATGAGGGACGCACCCTCATGCTGCATCGGGTCAAGAAGGCCGGCGACATGCATGCCGGCAAATGGAACGGCCTCGGCGGCAAGTTCGAAGGCGGCGAGAGTCCCGAGGAATGCGCTCGGCGAGAGATCCTGGAGGAGTCCGGCCTGGAGGTAGGCCCGTTGGAGCTGAAGGGCTTCCTCAGCTTTCCGGGCTTCCAGGGCGACGACGATTGGTATGCCTTCGTGTTCCTGGCCTACGAGCCGCGCGGCGAGCTGTTGGCCGATCCTGCGGAGGGCCATCTGGCGTGGATCGCGGATACCGAACTGACGCAGCTTCCACTCTGGGCCGGCGATCACATCTTCCTGCCCTGGCTGGATCGACCCGGCTTTTTCAGCGGATGCTTCGTGTATCAGGGGGAGGCTTTGGCGCAACACGAGGTGCACTGGTACGGAGCCTGACCGATCGCGGGCATCCGCTGCCAAGCACCAGAGCCAAGCAAAGGCCCCCGCGGCAGATCTGCCGCGGGGGCCTTTGTATCTTGATGGGTGTTGGCGTCTGACGCCCCGACCCCGGCTAGCGGATCGCCCGCCGACTACCGGTCGCGAAAGCAGCTGCCCGCGAGGGTGGCGCTGTTGAGGCGGCCGGTGCTGCCGGCCAGATCGTCCTGGATCTTGAGCGTCCAGGCGCCGCCCGCACCCTGGCCGTCGAAGGCGTTCAGACCCCCACCGCCCTCCGTCGCCTGCCGCCGGTTGCCGCCCACCGCGTTGAGGCAGGCCGCCGTCCCGATGCCCGGCGCGCTGTCGTCGTCCAGCACCGCCTGCAGGTTGATGCCCAAGGCGTTGCCGGCGCAGAGGTCGCTGAACAGCTCCGAATCCGTCACGCCGCCGTGGGTCAGGAAGGCGTCCAGATCCTCCGTCCGCGGATGGGTGATGTCGATCTGCAGGTCCACATCCGTCACCTTGCAGGCCGACGAGGCCGTCACCAGCATCGTGAAGCTCGCCGAGCCCGGTGCCGTCGGGCCCGCATCCGGGATGTTCCCGGCCGTCCCCACCGGCGCGATCGCCACCCGGAAGCGGTCCTCGAACAGCGGCTGCCCAGGGCAGACCGGCAGCTCCGGACCACCGGGGCACCAGCTCAGGTCCTGATCCACCCCGAACGGGATCCCCCGATCGCCGGCCGCCTCGTCGCCAGGGATGTCCTCCCCCAGCCGCGTGCCCGTCCGCTCCACCATCACCGCCCCCAGGCCCACCAGGTTGCGCACCGGGAACCCGAAGGCGTCGAACACCTCATGCTCCCAGAAGGTCGCCGAGATCACCGCCGAGCCCTTGAAACCGTTCGTCACATAGCCCCAGGTCTGCAGGTCGATGTACTCCACCTGCCGGTCGCTCAGCTTCTGGCACACAAAGTCCAGCAGCCCGTTCTGGTCGTACAGGTAGATCGCGAAGTCCGTGAAGCCCGGCTTGGCCACCAGGTTCATGATCGCCGTCTCGCTCGTCACCCCCGAGCCGTCCAGGTCCTTCAGCATGCTCGGGATCGCGATCAGGCCCACGCCCGACTCCAGGCCGCCGTTCGACCGGCCGCCGATCTGCCACTTGTAGGCCTTGTGCTCCGGCAGCAGGTTGTAGGCGATCGCCTGCTGCGCCTCGGTCCGCGCCACGTCGCCGTACTTCATGAGCGTCGCCACGCCCACGATGTCCGGCGCCTGCACCTCGTTCGTCCCCGGCGTCCACCAGACCTGGCTCTCGATCCGCACCGAGCCCACCCAGCTGCCCGGCAGGTCCGCCACGATCGGCAGGAAGAAGGTCTGCGAACCGCGCGGGCAGACCCAGTCCACCAGCGTCGTGATCACATCGCCCGAGCGGTCCAGGAAGTACACCTTCACCTTGGCGTTCACCAGCTGGCTCAGGTTCATCACCTGCACGCCCGTGTCCCAGCCCTGGTACTCCGAGTAGATCAGCGGCCCGTAGGCCACCTTCTCGCCCGTCGACGGCGAGCTCAAGCCCGTGCCGTCGTCGAAGGCGTAGGCGAAAGGCACCGGCTCGCCGATGTAGGTCATCAGGATGTCGCGGCCGTAGATGTCCACCGCCACGCCCATCCATTCCGAGGCCCGGATCCAGGCCGCGCCCTGCCAGTCCGGTCCCACGCAGTCCGAGGCGTCGAACTGGTAGGTCTCCCCCGGGGCCACCGTGGCCACGTCGCAGATACGGGCTCGCAAACAGTCGTCCTGCGCCTTGAACCACAGCTCGAGGCTGGAGCATTCCAGCCCGCCGTTCTGGATGTACATCACCGTGTTCAGGCCCGCCTTGTTGGCGTAGATCAAAGGCACGTAGTAGCCGTAGCCGCCGAACACCGGGTCGTAGGCCCCCAGATGCGTCCCGGCGATGCCGATGTACTTCGAGCTCACCTCCACCCCCGGCGTCACATCGCCCGGGCAATGGCGCAGCACTTCCACCGCCAGGATGCCCGACCCGGCTGCGATGCGCTGGTTGATGCCCGCGAAGTCCAGGCCTTCGTTGTAGGCCTTCTTGAAGCGCCGGTAGTCATCCGCGTCGCCGACCACGCCGAAGAACAGCGTCTCGCACATCAGGTCGGCCACGACGTCGTCGAAGCCCAGGTCGATGCCCACGTCCGACAGCTGCTTCGCCGTGAACTTGAACAGCATGCCGCCCTTCGAGCCGGTGGGAATCTGCGCGCCCATCAGGATCCACGACGAGCCGGGGAACAGCAGCCCCGTGCATTCCACCTTCAGCGGTCCGGCCGCCTGCGGCGGGCAGAAGCCCGGCTCGCCCCAGGTCACCAAGACCGCCTTCGACGGATCGCAGCCGATGTACTGCACCTCGATCATCGCCCGGCAGACGTCGTCCTGACCTTGGAAGTTCAGGATCGGCAGGTGCACCTGCACGCCCAGCTGCGCGTTGGGATCCACCAGCACCGGGCAGCCGATGAGCAGCAGCGCCGCCGGTGACACCGTGCGCGAGGCGGTGTTCTGCCCGATGTTGAAGATGTCGAAATGCACCGTGCCGGTGAACGGGATCCGGTCGCCGTTCACCACCCCGGGCCGGATGCGGCCGATGTAGAACACCGACACCGTGCCGCCCAAGGGGATCTGCCCGTTCCACTCGATGTGCCCGCCGTTGTTCGTCACCGTGCACAGCCCGGTGCCCGCGCTCACCGTGCAGGTGTTCTGCTGCAGGGCGATCTGCGCCGGCACATCGGCCTCGAACTCGGGGCCGGGGTTGTCCGGCTGCAGGGTCACGGCCAAGGGGCCGGTGTTGGAGAAGGTGTACACCACCCGTACGAAGTCGCCGGAGGCGATGCAGTCGACGAGCTGGTCGGGTGAAGCCGCCGCATCCGTACCGGCCGCTGCATCGGCTCCGGCCGAACCAGCCGGACCGGCCGGTCGGACGACATCCGCCGCCGCGATCCCCGGCTGCTCGTCCGTCGCGGCCCGGCCGTTGAGCACCGCCCGCTGCGCGCGGTTCACGCGCGCCTCGGCCACGAGGTCGCCGGCCGCCGCCAGGGCCGCCAGATCCGCCAGGTTCAGCGGGTTGCTCCCCAGGTGGAACACCTGCACGCCCAGTACTACGTCCGCCCCGGCGCGAACGTTGGTCGTGACCGTCGTCGTGTTGTTGGCCGGGTTCGGGTCCGCCAGGCAGTTCGTCGTGCTGACCGACGCCGTGTTGCTCAGCGGCAAGCCCGGGCTGCCGGGGCAGATGCCCGGCGAGCAGGGCACGTTCGCGTTCACGGTGGTGTTGAGGGTGATCGTGTAGGCCGTCGGCAAGGTCGTGCCGCATTGGCCCGCGGCGCCCATGATCCCGAGGTTGCAGGTGACCACCTGCAGCGCCGCCGTGCAGATGGGCCCGGCCGGGCTCACGGTGGATGAGACGAAGGTCACGCCCGCCGGCAGGGTGTCCACCACCACCACCCCCGCCGCGTTGGACGGACCAGCGTTGTTGACCGTGAGCGTGTAGACCAGCGGGCTGCCGGCGATCACCGGGTTGGGCGCGCCGGTCTTGCCGATGGACAGGTCTGACTGGCTCTGCACCGTCAGGCTGCTGCTCGCGCTGTTCGCCTGCGGGCCGGGGTCGGTGGTGCCGCTCGACGAGATCACCGAGTTGACCTGTGTGCTGTTGCAGAGGTTGCCCGCGCAGCTGCGGACGACGATGACCACCGAGCGCTGCACCGTGGGCGCTGTCGCCCCCAGCCAGGTGCAGGTCGCCACGCCGCCGACGGCGTTCACCGCCGGCGTCGTACAGCTGCCGCCCGCCGAGGCCGTCGCCGAGACGAAGGCCCCGTTGGCCGGCAGGGTATCCGTCAGCACCAGGTTCTGCGCGTCCGACGGGCCGGCGTTGGTGCTGGCCACGGTGTAGCTCACGTTGCTCCCGGCGATGATCGTCCCCGTCGCCGGCGTCTTGCTCGCGTTCAGGTCGGCCCGGGTGATCACCGTCGTGCGCACCGTGACCGTGTCGTCACCGGTGTTGCTGCGCTGCTGGTCGGTGTTGGTCACAGTCGCGGTGTCACCGACCACGTCCGTGCCCGGCAGCGTCGCGGCGCCCACGGTCAGGACCACGGTCAAGGTGGTCGACGCGCCGGAGGCCAGCGACGGGATCGTCCACAACAGGTTGGGCGCCGTCCCCGACACCGAGCCCAGGCCCGGCGTCACCGACACCACCGTCACCCCGGCCGGCAGGGTCAGCGTCTCCTGGATCTGCAGGTTGGTCGCGGTGACCGCCACCTCGCCGTCGAAGACGTTTGCGCGCGGTCACCACGTAGGTGAGGTTGCTCGCCCCGCTGCCCGCGGTCACCGGATCGGCCGACTCGGTCTTCGACAACGCGATGTCCACCGAGAACGGCAACGGCGTATTGGACGGTGTGGGCGTAAAAGCAGGCGTCGGCGTGCTGCTTGATAGGGCGGTCGGCGTCACCGTGGCCACCCCGGGCACGTAGGGCGCGCAGTTGAGCGAGATCGATAGGAGGTACTCGCCGACGCTCGTGAAGCGGCCACTCCCGAACTGGGTGACGTCCTTGGCCCCCGCGGCCACACCGGCGTAGAAGGTACCCGAATACGGCGCCCGGAAGTACAGGCCCTCGGACTGGCCACCTTGCGGGCTGGTGGCGTTGACCTGCCCCAGGCCGGTGGCATAGGTCAAGGAGGTGGACGCTTCGTTGACGCGCAGGAGCAGGTTGCCAGCCGCATCCAGCAGGACCAGCTGCGGGTTGATGGGCGACTTGCCGTAGGCGTCCTCATCACGGAGGGGATCGCCGTCGACACTCAGGAAGATCAGGTCCCCGACGACCGCACTGAAGCGGTACAGGTCGGCATCCACCGAGGCGCCCGTTCCCACCAGGTTGTTGCCCTGAGGCTGGGAGCCGGCCAGGTTGCCAAAGTAGTAGGAGCCGCTGCTGTTGGCCTGAGCCAAGGAGTCGTTCGGCTCCGATTCTGTCACGGCCAGCGGGCGCGGCGGCTGGACTACGGCGTAGACGCGATAGGGCTCGGCGGTGGTGACCAGGCTGGGCGCGTTGACGCGCAGGAATGCACCTGGCTGCGGCGTCACATTGAAGAGGGCGCCGCCAAGGTTCGGCGCGCTGACGCCGAACAAGGTGTCGTTGTCTCCCGCGTCGTACTCCAGGGTATCGCCATTGGTCATCAGCCGCAGGTCGACGTCGTTGACGTTGCCGGCGCCCATGTCCACCAGGGCGAACAGCCGATGCTCCGACGATGGCGCCGTGGGCAGGGCGAAGTAGTCGTTCTCGCCGAAAGACGGCGTCTGGGTAATGGTGGGGAATCCGACCGGTACGGCCGTGTTGGTCGGGGTGGGCGTATTGGTCGGCCCGCCCACAGTCGTCGCCGAGGGCGTCGGCGACGGCGTGCGCATGATCACTCCCTGGATGCCGCAGGCATAGACATTGGCCTGGTGGGAGAGGTTGTTCGGCTCAACCTCCGAAACGCAGCGTGTCGCCTCCAGGTAGAAGTTTCCGCCCAACTGCGACGCCAGGTAGGTGGCCTCATCCACGAAAACGAAGACCGTCTGACCAGCGGTCATGGCCAGGCAGGGCACTTCCTCCGCGCCGAAGGTGGTCGTGGTTGTGCGGTTGGCCGCGGCGACGCAGGCCGGAACCACCGCGGGGGTGTTGGTGGGCAACGGCGCAGTGGTGGGCGTGGCCGTAGCCTCCGCCGTCGGACAGTCGCTGGACAGGTGCAGGATCAGGTTCGCGCCACCCAGCGGATCGATATTGGACAGATGGAAGGAGTAATTGCCATTGGACGGGGCAGTGAAGCGATACACGACATCGCGTCCAAGGGCCGTGACCGCGGAAGGCGTCGGATTGCCGATGGCGCCGTTGGCCGTGAAGCAGGTGGACAGGGCCGGCAACTGGTAGTCATTGCGGGCGCCGGCAAGCGAGCCCAGCGCGGGCTCATTCAAGGTAAGCGTCACGGCACTGGCGCAGGTATCGTTGATCAGCGGCGTGGCTGTTGGCGACGGCGTCCAAGTGGGCGTGGGCGTGAAGGGATTCAAGGGATCCTGGGTAGCCGTCGGCACCGGGGTGTTGCCGGCCGTGGCGCCGAGCGAGCAGGCGGTGAAACGGTAGCCCTTGCCGATATCGCTGGTCTTGGCGTTGACGCGGATATAGAAGGCCTGACCCGGCGTGCCGGCGAAGAACTCGCCGGTGGCCTGACCGGCCGTCGTCGTCCCGACGCTGCCGTCGATCACCGTAACCGGCAGGCTCACATCGGCGGCGCTCCGCAGGTCCAGCGACAGGTCGGCGTTGATTCCATTGAGGTCATGGGGGCAGCCGGCGCAGTCAGGAGCACCATCCACGCCGATGAACACCGCTTCAGCGGCACCCACGACGATCGGACCATAATAGTCAACGTCCGTGTTGCTGGTCAGACCGGCGCTGCCCACCCAGCCCGTCGATGCTGCCGGCAGGGAAACGACATCCAGGCCGCCGGCGGCGATGCGCGGCCGAGGATTACCGGTTCCCTCGCTGAATACACTGCTGCAGGCCGGCAGCGCGGGGACGGCGTTGGCCCCGGCCAGGGTGTCGTTGCCTTCCACCTCGAGGAAGCTGCCCGTTCCGTTGGGACGATGCACATAGAGGTCGTAGGGGCCGACGACGGTGGTAGCCGAAAAGCCTTGCACCATGAGGCTCTCGCCGCCACTTAAAGGCACACCGGCCAGAGCGGAGTTGAAGCCGTTTCCACCGCCGGAAGGCGGCACGACCACGTTGGCGGGCGTGCTGTAGAGATGCCCTTCGTCGTCATCGCATTCGATGCTGGGCGGGAAGATCGAGGCGACGCAGCCCGAGTAGGATGGCACGCCCAAGGTGGAGCGCCGCAGGTGCATCACCGTATCTCCGCTGAGCGAGCCCACCAACGGCCGCTTGACGTAGGCGAAGACGACGTCGCCGGCCCCCACTGCAGTGGGCGTGGCTGTGGCGGTGGCGGTGGGCGTCGGGGTGTTGGTAATGGTGGGCGTGGAGGTACTGGTCGGCGTCCTGGTCTCGGTGGCCGCCGTGGGCGACGAGCCGGCGGTGGCCGTTGGCGTCGCCGTCGCGGTGGCCGTCGCCGTCGCGTTCGTCACCTCGACCACCCGCACCTGGACGCTGGATTCGCCGGGCGGCGGCGGGTTCATGCCAAACTTCCACACCGCGATATACACCGTGAGGCTGCCTCCGGTGCCGATGCCGGCGCCGAAAGAGGTACGCGAGCGGTGCTTGCAGGTATCGAAGGTGGTGCCTGAGACAATCACATCGTCATTGCCGGTGAAATTCGACAGCGGGCTGCAGGCGCTGAGGAAGAGGGCGATCACGGTGTCCTTCAGGGTGCCATCCGTGCCGCAGGTCTCGATGGTGTAGGTTCCGGATCGCGTGGCGGTGTACTTGAACCACACGCTGCGCGATGCCCGAAAGGCCGTCGTCGGGCCATTCGCCGGGTCGCCGACATCCGTGGCGTCTGCGAGGTCGATGATCGGCGAGAGCGACGAGCTGTTGGGCGCGGTAGCGGGGATGGTCAAGGCGCCGGCGCATTGATCATTGACCGGCGTGGCGGCGGCCAGGGCCACCGGGCCCGCAGGTGCCGCCGGAACAAGGGACACGCTGCCCGGTAGCTGGGCCATGGCCGTCTGCCCGTTGACGCCGGCCGGGACTATCACATACGGGATGCCGCCAGGCCCGTTTTGAATGACGGTAACGCGCGGCGAGGAGCCTGGAGACTCGGAACCGGACGACGGCGCTACGGATCCCGGCGATGACAGAGCATCCCGGTCAGACGCCGGGCGAGCCCAGGCGCGCGGGCTGTAAAGGCCGATGAGCAGCGAGACGGCGCCCAACACGACGATGGTCAGCGATCGGGTCAAGGCAGGCCGGGGTCGGGACTTCACAGAGCGTCTCCTGGTGCGTGGGTGGAATCGCACAGATCCAACAGGCGCCGGCCGACAACGGACGCACCCCTGCTGCATGAGAAACGGGTGAGTACCGTCGGAGATACGGTTTTTAGAGCTGCGATTGGTAGAGTTTACATGATCGAGTGGGTCGTCAATCGGCATCCGGCTGGCGCGTGACCGCCAACGCGCCATGGCCGGCCGATCGCAGCCAACCCACCAGACCGCGCAGTCCCAGGGCGTAGCTGTCCGCTCCCAGGCCGAAGACGCCACCGACGCAGACCGCTGCCAACAGCGACACCGAGCGGAAGGGCTCCCGGGCTTGAATGTTGCTCAGATGCACTTCCAGGGCCGGCGGGCCGGCGGCCAGGGCGTCGCGCAAGGCCACCGAGCTGTGGGTCAGGCCACCGGCGTTGATCAGGATCCCATCACGTTGGCCGATGGCCGCCTGCACCGCATCGATCAGCGCTCCCTCGTGGTTGGACTGCAGACAATCCACATGGGCGCCGAGTTCCCGGCCCAGGGTCCTGAGCGCGGCGTCGATCTCCGCCAGGGTGATGAGGCCGTAGACTTCCGGCTCCCGATGCCCCAACAGGTTGAGGTTGGGGCCGTGCAGCACCAGAATCCTCAGCGGCGTGACGTCGTCCATGGCTGCTTGCACCTCAGCCGTATCGGATCCGCGGGTCCAGCCAGGCGTAGGAGATGTCCACCACCAGGTTGATCACCACGAAGATGATGGCGAAGACCAGCACCCCGCCCTGCACCACCGGCAGGTCGTTGCTGGAGATGGCGTTCACCATCCAGCTGCCCACGCCCGGCCAGGAGAAGATGGTCTCCGTCAATACCGCTCCGGAGAGCAGGTAGCCGGTCTGCAGTCCGATGACCGTGACCACCGGCAGCAGGGCGTTGGCCAGGGCGTGGCGCATCACCACCGCCCGCTCCCCCAAACCCTTGGCCCGCGCGGTGCGGATGTAATCCTGGCCCAGCACGTCCAACATGGCCGACCGCGCGATGCGGGCGATGATCGAAGCCGGGATGGTGGAAAGGGCGATGGCCGGTAGCGCCAGATGGTGCAGGGCATCCTTGAAAGTCGCCCAGTCACCGGCCAGGATGCTGTCCACGAGGTGCAGGTGGGTCCGGTCGAGCAACACGACGCCCGAACTCAACCGCCCACTGGTGGGAAAGAGATCCCAGCGCACCGCCAACACATAGATCATCATCAAGCCCAGCCAGAAGACCGGCATGCTCACCCCGCCCAAGGCCACCAGCATCGCCGTCAGGTCCACCCAGGTGTTGTGACGGGCCGCGGCAACGATGCCCAGAGGCACGCCTACCAGCACCGCGATCAACATGGCGATCAGGGCCAGCTCCATCGTGGCCGGGAAGCGCTCGCCCAGCTCGGCGGATACCGCGCGCCGAGTGACCATCGACTCGCCCAGATCACCCTGCAGCGTCCGCGTGAGGTAACGCCCGTACTGCCGCGCCAGACCCTCGTCCCACCCGAACTTCTCGCGGATCACCGCGCAGCGCTCCTCGGTGTAGCGCTCGCCGAGGATCGCCGCGCAGATGCCGCCCTTGGCGCCGGTCAACTTCAGGAAGCCGAAGGTGATCAAGGAGATGCCCAGGAGGACGGGCAGGGCCGCCAGCAGGCGGCGGGCGATGAAGGAGGGCATGGTACCGGGAGGAGCAGCCGCTAGCGCAGGCGCCCGCTCAGGGGCACGCCGTGGCGTGCCCCTGAGCGGTTACCGACAGTCGGCGATCAGCTCTTGAAACCCTGGAACATCGTCGACCAGTAATCGAAGAGCCAGTCCTTGAAGTGCTGCGGATGGGCCGGATCGAACCAGCGGTTGAAGTTCCAGACCACGGCATCGGCGTTGAAGGGCTCGCCATCGTGGAAGGTCACGCCTTCGCGAAGCGTGAAGGTCCAGGTGAGCCCGTCGTCGGAAACGGTCCACGCGGTGGCCAGAGCCGGCTCCACCTCCGTGCTACCAGCCTTGTAGCGGGTCAGGCCCTCGTAGATATGCCAGGTGGCGAGCAGCGACTCGCCATCCGTGACGTCCGCCGGATCCAGCTTGGCGGCGTCCTCCGGATGGCCGAAGACCAGCCGGTCGGAGCCGGGCACCACAACGCGGGTCAAGACGGTCTGAAGGGGGCTGGCGGTGTAGCCCGTCAGGTCCGCGCCGAAGACCAGTGGCGGCGTGCGATGTACCAGGGGCACGGCCAGGACGGCGTCATGGATCTTCAGGTTGGCGTCCTCGTACAGCGTCTTGCGCTTGGCCTGATCCGTCTCCGCCGCCGCGGCGCGCAGCAGGGTGTCGATGGCCGCGTCGGGCGCCAGAGGCTTGCCGTCAGCGTCACTGTTGAACTGCGCGGTGCCGCCGCAGAAGAACTGGCAGAGGAAGTTGTCCGGGTCGCCGTTGTCGCCGCCCCAGCCCAGCAGGTAGATGTCCACCTTGCCGCCGTTGACATCCGGGATGTAGACCGTCTTCCAATCCGGCGACTCGATCTTGGCGTTGATGCCCACTGCCGCCAGGTTGGCCTGGATCAGCTCGCCAAGCTCCTTGGGCTTGGGATAGTAGAAGCGCTGGATGGGCGGCACGTAGAAGGTCACCTCAGCCGGCAGCGTGGACTCGGCCTGGCAGGCCTTGAGGTACGCTGCGGCCTTCACGGTATCGTAGGGATAATCGGTGACGCTGCCGTTGTAGCCCCAGAGGCTGGGCGGCATCATCTGGCTGGCGGCAATGGCATCGCCGGCATAAAGGGCCTCGATGATGGACTGCTTGTCGATGGCATGGGCCACCGCCAGCCGGCAGTTAAGGTTCTCCCAGGGCTTGATGGCCTGGTTGAAGCCCAGGTAGCCAACGTTGTTCGCCGGCTCCATGACCACCTGCAGGTCTTGGTTGGCCTCAGCCTTGACAATGTCTTCGGGATTGACCTGGTTCATCCCGTCGATCTCGCCCTTCTCCAGGGCCAGGAAGCGGGTCGTGCCGTCCTTGATGACCTTCAGCTCGATGGTCTTGCTCTTGGGGCCGCCCTCCTTGTCCCAATAGTCCGGGTTGGCCTCCAGGATCAGGGCCTCGCCGGCCTTCCAACTGCCCAGCTTGTAGGGGCCGGCGCCCACCGCGATCGGCGAGCCGTCGGCGGTGCCGTACTTGTCGCCGGCCGCCTCTACCGCCTTGGGGCTGGAAAAGGCGAAGTTGCCCATGGCCAGGTTCTGCAACAGCGGCGCATTGGGCCGATTCAAGGACAGCTGCACCGTCATCGGATCCACGGCGTCAGCGCTGACGAAGAAGGAGCCGGCAACCTCTTCGGCGGCGGCGGGGGCCGTCTCGCTGGGCTGCGCCAAAGCTTCGGCGGGCTGCGGGGTGGGCGGTATGGCAGGCTCGGCGGCATCGCGGCAGGCGCTGACAGCCAGAGCGGTGAGAGCCAGGGTCAGCAGCATGGGAAGGCCACGGTTCTGGATTCGCACTGTCATCTCTCCTCCTCAACTAGGACGCGGCGAAGGTCGGAAGACCCACGCCGCGCGAAGCGGCGATCGGACGGGGCCGGCGGTCGGCGACGGATACACCCGGGAAGGGGCCGACAACGAACGGCGGACTGCGTTATACCCGAGCGGACACGGGGCGTCAACCGCCCGCGCCGTAGAGGGCCTGCGCGGTCAGGGCCAGCACCGCGCCGACCGCGGTCAGCACCCAGAGCAGCTCTTCTAGGATGGCTCGCCGCTCGGGGCCTACCGGTCGCCGCGAGAGGCCCCGCAACAGCCCCCAGAGTTGGTAGGCGGCCACCGCCGCAAAGGCCGCCAGACTCACTGCGAAAGTGGCCGTGCGCCAGCCAACGGCCATCACGCGGCGTCGCCGCCCTGCCGCGCGGCGCCGAAGGTGGCGGTCGTGCGCGCCGCCACTTCCTTGGCCTCGCGGTCCAGCATGGCCGCCGCCAGGACGATCATCGCCACGCCGTAGACAATGCCCCCCGGCACCCACATGATGGCTCCGCTGGCGGCCTGGTCCTCCAGCACGGACCAGCCCAGGGCGCCACCGCGCCGCGCGTAGTAGGGGTAGAGGGGCATCGGCGCGAAGGCCAGGGCGATGCCCAGGATCTGGCTGTGGATGAATGCCAGGATGAGATAGCTCATCCGCCGTCCCATGCCCAGTAGCCCATGCAGATGCGGCGCCGCGGCGAACACATGCCACCAGAACAGACCGGCGCTCAGAAAGAAGCTGACATGCTCCAGGTCATGGATCAGGCTGTTGCCCTGCGCCGCGTCGTAGGCCATCGGTATGTGCCAGGCGGTCACGACGGCCAGATAGACCAGCCAGGCTCGCGACGGAAGGGAGAGCCAGGTGACAGTCCGGCGCAGAGCGGCGCCGGCCGCCAACTGGCGGCCCAGGCGCCGGCGCAAGGGCTCCGGAAGTCCCCAGAGCAGCGTAGGCATGGGAGAGCCCCAGAGGAGCAGGGGCGGCGCCAGGAGCATCAGGAAGAGATGCTGCATCATGTGCGCGCTGAAGAGCAGCGCCCCATAGACGTCCAGGGCGGAGAGCAAGGCCAGGGCCAGACAGGTCAACCCGCCCTGGTAGGCGACCAGGCGCCACCAGGGCGCCGCTACGGGCCCGCCCCGCCGACGCAACCGGACCCAGCCCAGCAGATAGATCCCGGCGAGCAGCACCAGGATCGCTATCACATCCGGACGCAGATCCCAGACCGCCCACCAATGGCCATCGGGAACCCCGTCGACCGCGTGGGCCAGGACAAGGCCGAGCTTGCCTATTTGATCGGTCCCAGCAGATACAGTACCGGGTAGAAGAAGACCCAGACGAGGTCGACCATGTGCCAGTACTTTACCGTGGCCTCCACGCCCCAATGGTGCTCCGCCGAGTAGCCGCCCTTGCGCAGGTTGGCCCAGACGAGGAGGAGGATGACCACACCGGAGAGCACGTGGAAGGCATGCATGCCGGTCATGGCGAAGAGCGAGATGCCGAACCCGGCATGAGGGGTCACGTGGTGCTCCAGGGCAGTGGGCCACTCCAAGACCACCACAGCCAGAAGGAAGATGGTGCCCATGATGATGGTGCCCATCAGGTTGCGCTCGCAGGTCTTGCGGTCTCCGTGGGCGATGGCTGTCTCCGCACGGTAGGCGGTGAGGCTGGAGGCCAGAAGGATCACGGTGATCACCAGACCCAGCACCTGGTCCACATGGGCTACGCCGCCGTTGGCGTCCAGCATCTGGCGGGCCCCCGGCAGGACGAAACGGGTGGACAGGAGCACCAGGAAGATCATCGTCTCCGAGATGAAGAAGAGCCACAGCCCCAATCGGTTGAGGGCCAGATGGTCGTAATGGAACACCGAATGGTGCCCGTGGTCATGGGTTGCGGGATGGGAATGGGCCTGCGCCCCGGATTGGCTGGCCATCAATGGTGCTCCCCGCCCCAGATCTGGGCTACATGCATGAAGTCGCGGACGATGAACCAGGCCTTGGCCACGGCGGCCACCAGGAGGGCCGCCAGCAGCAGGGCCCATTGCCCATGAAGGTTGACGGCGATGAAGTACTCGACGATGGTGAAGACGGTCAACAGGCCGCCGATCACCCAGGTTCCACGGCGCATCTTGGCCCTGTAGTCCGCGGCGTGTTTGATCTCACTCATGGGGCTCTCTCCTTGAGTCTCGAACGGGCTCAGTCATCGCCCGCGCCGGCGGTCGAATACTGCGCATAGACGGCGCCGGGCAGGCCATAGTCGTAGGGTTCGCCGACCACGATGGGCAAGCGCGCGTAGTTCTGGTCGATCGGCGGCGAGCTGGTCAACCACTCGATGGAGCGCGAACCCCAGGGATTGGCCGGCGCCGGGGCGCCCTTGCGGACGCTGATCCACATGTTGTAGACGAAGATCAGGAAGGAGATCCCGATCAGGTAGGCCCCGATGGTGGTGATCAGCTGGTAGGTACCGAAGCCCGGCTCGGAATAGTCCACGATGCGCCGCCGCATGCCCTGCAGGCCGATGAGGAACATGGGGAAGGTCTTCATGTGGAAGCCGATGAAGATCAGCCAGAACTGCAGTTGGCCCCAACCCTTGCTGAACATCTTGCCGGTCGCCTTGGGGAACCAGAAGTAGACGGCGGCAATGAAGGGGAAGATGAAGCCGCCGAACATGGTGTGGTGGAAATGCGCCACCACCCAGTAGGTGTCGTGCAGGGGCTGATCCGCCACGTAATAGGCGTTGGGCGGGCCGCTCAGCCCGCCGATCAGGAAGACCACGAAGGCGCCCAGCACGAAGAGCATCGGCACCTCGAAGGAGATCTTGCCCTCCCAGAGCGTGGCGATCCAACTGAAGAACTTGACGCCCGTGGGCACGGCCACCAAGGCGGTGGTCACCGAGAACAGGGTGTTCAGGGTGCCGCCCAGGTTGGTGGTGAACATATGGTGCGCCCAGACCAGGAAGCCCACGATGGCGATGAACATGCTGGAAAGCGCCACCCAGCGGTAGCCAAAGAGCGGTTTGCGGGCAAAGACCGGCAGGATCTCAGAGATCACGCCCAGGCCGGGCAACACGAAGACATAGACCGCGGGATGGGAGTAGAACCAGAAGATGTGCTGGTAGTACACCACGTTGCCCTGCATCGAGTCGAAGAAGTTCAGGCCGATCCAGCGCTGGAAGAGCACCATCAGGAAGCTCATGGCGATGAACTGGGTGGCGATGAACTGGATCAGGCTGGTGGCCAGCATGCCCCAGATGAAGATGGGCATGCGAAACAAGCTCATCCCCGGCACGCGCAGGCGGAAGATGGTCACCAGGAAGTTGATGGAGCCGACGATGGAGCCGAAGCCGAAGATGAAGATGGCCAGCAGGAAGAACTGGCTGCCCAATCCGCTGCGCGTGGACAGCGGCGGGTAGGCCGTCCAGCCATGGTCCACCCCGCCCACCAGCCAGGCGGTCACCAGCAGGATCACCGCCGGCATGGAGATCCAGTAGCTGAACGCGTTCAGGCGCGGGAAGGCCATGTCCGGGGCCCCGACCATGAGCGGGATGAGGTAGTTGCCCAACGCCGCTACACCCATGAGGTTGCCGGCGATCATGATCATGCCGTGCAGCGAGATCAGGGCGTTGTAGGTGTCGCCGCGCCCCTGGGTGAAGAACTGGATGCCCTGCTGGGCCAGCTCCAGGCGGAAGGTCAGGGCCATGGCACCGCCGATGAGCAGCGTCAGCACCGCGGTGACGGCATACTGGATGCCGATGACCTTGTGGTTGCTGTCATAGTTGAAGTAGCGCGGCCATTGAGGCGCATGTGGATCGCCGTGATCGGGTTCGCCGGATTGGGCGCCGCGCATCCAGGACCACCAGTCGGTCATGGCGCCGGCGCCGATCATCCAGCCGATGGTCCCGAAGACGGCGGCCACAGCGCTCCAGCCTTCGGTAGCCTCCGGCGTGCCCCAGACGGACCAGCCCAACAGGGCGCGGACCGCCATGGCAAAGGCCGCGCCACTGATGGCGCCGATGACGGCGCCCACGGTGGCCCGGAAGAGTCCAAGTCGATGGATGGGCATGGTAGTGATCTCCTGTCGCGGGCCGCGCGCACGGATGGCGCGCCGACCCCGCTCTGGCTCAGGGCTGGGTGTCGACCTTGGCGGACTTGATGAAAGCGATCAGGTCATCCACCTCGTCGAAGCTCTTGCCCGCGTTGTCCTTGGTAAAGCGGTCCTGGAAGGTCTTGGGCATGACGTTGGGCTTGAACCCGAGCACGATCTGGCTGTTGGGATCCAAGATGCTGGTCTTGAGATAGGCCTCATCTGCCTTGACCTTGGTTCCGCCGTCGAGCTCCACCTCGTGACCGTACAGGTCCTTCCAGGTGGGCCCGGCCATCTTCTTGCCGTCGATGCTGTGGCAGCCCACGCAACCGTAGGTCTTGGCCCATTTCTCGCCGCGCTCTTCCGGCGAGAGCTTGGAGATGTCGTTGTCGGCGACGAACTTTGTGAAGCCCTCCGCCGCCAGTACCTGCACCGGACTCTCCATGTAGGCGTGGTCCGTACCGCAAAGCTCCGCGCAGCGCACCTTGTACTCGCCCGCCTTGTTGGGCGTCAGACGCATCTTGTTCACGCGGCCGGGGATGGCGTCCATCTTCATGCGCATCTCCGGGATCCAGAAGGAATGCATGACATCCGGCGAGGAGATGCTGAAGACCGCCGTGCGGTCCACCGGCAGCACCAAGCGGTCGGAGCTGAAGCTCTCCGGGACGCCTGCCTGTTTGGGATACTCGAAGGACCAGGCCCATTGCTGGCCGGTCACGTTGATCTGCAGCGCCTGAGCGTCGCTCGGCAACTCGCGCAGCAGCCCCATGCTGTCCGCCACCTGCACGCCATGCCACCACATGCCCATCACGATGATGAGCGGCACGATGGTCCAGGCGATCTCCAAGCCGTTGTGGCTGTGGAAGTGGGGGCCGTCGGCAGTATCCCCGGGCCGGCGGCGAAAGACCACCAGGGCATAGACGAAGAACACCATCACGAGGGCAGCGACCACGGCCAGGATTTCGAAGGACAGCAGGATCATGCCGTCCACCGGAACGGCCTCGGCGCTGGCCTGCATGGGAAACCACTGATAGGTCTGGGTGAACCACAGCGCCAGCCAGCCGAAGATCACCGTCAGGATGATGGGCACCGCGAACTTCTTCATGGGCTCTCTTGCCTCCTTGCTCCTCTGCCATCTCCGACGCGCCGCCGGCCCGATCCGGCGGTTGACACGCAAGGGCCGCCGCAGACGGCGCGACGGCCTTGGGGATGGAGCGGCGGCGAGTATAACACCACCGCGTCGAACCGCGCCAGAATCGTAGGCCGATTGTGGCCCCCTGCGTGTCCGAATGTGGTGGGAAGCCTGGCCGCGCCATGGCTCAGGGCAGCAGAACGCTGATCCCCCCGGAATGATCGAGGAACCAGATAGCTTCCTGGGGGCCGGCGACCACGCCCCGCAGGGCCTCGTCCGCCAGGCCGTCGTCCCGGCCATAGGGCCGCCAGCGGCCGTCGGGCAGGCGCTCGGCGGCGCCGGCGGCGGTAGCGGCCCAAAGGCGGCCGCGGGCCCAGGCAAGGTTGCGGAGGTCCAGGCTGGGCAGGCCGACCGATGACAGTACGGTGACCTCGCCCCCGGGCGACAGACGCAGGACGCCGCGATCGGTCGCCAGCCACAGCAGGCCTTGGGGATCGTAAAGCAGCGCGCGCAGGTCCGCTACTCGCAGCTGCTCCATGTCAAAGCGGCGTAGCCGGCCGTCGGCGTGGCGGATCAGGAGTCCGGTACCGATCGTCGGCCCGGTGGTATCGCCGGGCATCCAGGAGCGGATCGTGGCCAGCGCCAAGGTGCCGTCGGGGGACGATGCCATGGCGCCGACGCCCTCGATGCCCAATCCGAGTTCTTGGCGCAGATCCTGCCAGCGCCCGTCGGGCAGGCGCCGGACGACACCGCTCGCTGCCAGACCTTGACGTTGCTGGTCGAAGTTGAGCGGGGGATTCCCGAGCCACAGGCTGCCGTCGGCGGCGCAGGCGATGCTGCTGAAGGCTGGGTACGGCAAACCTTCGGCCGTCTGTTCGATTCGCCAACCGGACGGTTCACGGTGGCTCGCCAGACCTGAGAACGGCAACGTCCACAGGCGACCGTCGCGATCAGCGCACAGGGGTAGGGGCCCCGAGGTCGGCGGCAGGCGGTCCTGTGGCATCCACTTGCCGACGCCGGCTGCCCCATAGAGCAGCAGGTAGTCGTTGAAGGTGGTCTGAACCACCGACCCGTCCGGGGTCAGGGCCAGGGACTGCACTCTGGCGTCCTCGATGCCCCGAGCCACCGCTTGCATGTTCACCGCCTGCCAGCGCCCGGATGGATCGCGCCGCACCAGCGTCGCGGCACCGTCTTCAGCGTCGGTGACGCCGAACCAGACGCTGCCACCGGCGTCGGCGGCCATGGCGGACACCTGCCCGTTGACAGTTTGGTCGCTGAAGTAATCCGTCCAACGGTCCCGGGTCGGCTCGTAGCGCAGGACCCCTCCTTGCCATGACGCCACCCAGACCAAGCCTCGCGCGTCGATTTCAAGATCGCCCACGGTCTCGAACAACTCCAGACCGGCCTCATGGTTCATCGGCCGCCACAGTCCGGCGCTGTCACCTCGGGCGATTCCGGCATCGCCGCCGGTCCACACGCTGCCATCGGCAGCGACGGCAACCGAGTTCTGCCCCAGACCGAAGCCGTCCGGAATCTCGTAGATCGACCCCGAGGACCAGAACTCGCTGCCGAGGCCGGGTCGAAGGCGGACCACACCGCCTTCCAGTGCGACTTCATCGATCACTTCGGCGGGCAGCGCCAGCCAGAGATTGCCGTCGGCGGCCACCGCCAGGTCCGCGATGGACCGTGGAGGCATACCGCCCGGCAGGTCATGCCGCAGCCAGCGGCCACCACTGTCCAGCTGCAGCAGCCCCTTTGTGGTCCCTACCCAGAGCGTCCCGTCGGCCCCGGTAGCGAAGCAGAGGATTCCCCCGCCGGTCAGGCCGTCCGCCGGACGCACCACGGTGCGCTGCCGGCGATCCGGCGTCACCCGCAGCAGGTCGCGCCCGTCGGCGATCCAGTAGACGCCGTCCGGCGTGATGTGTACTGGGCCGATGGTTGTCCGCAGTCCGGGGTCGTCGTTCGAGGCCATCGCGGGCGGGGAGCCGCCCAGCCGCTGCCAGCCGCCGCTGCGGTCCGACCGCTGCCAAACCCCACGCCGATCCCATCTGCCGCCCGACAGGTACAGTGAACCGGCCGGGCCGGCGGCCAGCACATCCGGTTCCACCGGCAAGGCGGCCGGATCGGCCAGCAGACTCAGGGCGGAACCCGGCGCCGCTTCCACGGTCATCCAACCGGGCGCTTCCCACGCCGCCACTGCCATACCGCCGCCAGGCCGAGACGCCAGGGCCGTTTCGGCACCGAGCCTGCTCCACAGCTCCCGGGCCAGGCTCGGATCATCGGCAGCCAGTCGCGAAGGACGGAACGTGAGGCGGCCGCTGGGGCTCATGGCCATGGCGATGCCCTCCAGCACCACCCAAAGCGTACCGTTGGCATCCACGGTGGCCCGCCGCGGACCCTGATCGAAGCCCAGGGGCAGCAGTCGCTGCGCGTCCGCGGCTTCAACGGGCAGCTCGAGCGCCGTCCAAACGCCGCTGGCCATGCGTTCGAAGAGCGCGGTCGCACCCATGCCGCCGCCATCCCGTCGCGAGGAACTGCCGGTCGCCGCCGCCAACCGCGCCTGGTCCTCAACCCTGAAGATCACCAGGATCCCGCCATCTGCGCCAGGCTCCAGGCCGACCACCGGCAGTTCCTTGACCTCCGCCGGCATGGCCACGTCCGGCCGCAAACCACCGCTGCGCGACAGCAGCCCCAGCCCCGGCATGGGCTGACCTTCTTCGTCGACCTGACCGAACCAGACACCGCCGGCGCCATCCGAAGCCAGCAAGGTCACGTCCCGGTGCTTCAGCCCATCCGCCTGCCGCCAGGTGCGCACGGCGCCGGAGGCGTCGATGCGGCTGAGGCCACCGCCGCCGACGTCGCCGACCCGCCAGGCGGCGAAGACCTGACCGACGCGGTCGGCGACCAGGTCGACCAGGGAGCCGCCCGGAAGGCCGTCGGCCGGGATGACGGTCCGCAAGCGGCCGTCTGGCGATCGCCGATGGAGGACCTCGCCGGCGCGGCCCGCCTCGCCGCCATACCAGACCGCCCCCGAAGCATCCACCGCGACCAGGCGGATCGCTTGCAGGCTGTGGCGGATGGGATCGGCGGGTGCCGGCGGCCATTCCACCAGGCCGCCCAAGGTGGCGGTCCACAGGTGGCCCCGCGCATCGTAGGCCATGTCCAGGATGCGGTCCGTCTGCCCATGGTACCGCCAGCGGAGGCCCTCAGGCCCGTATTCGCTGAGGTCCAGGCGGTGGCGGCCGCCGACATGAGGTAGGTAGAGGCGGCAGCCGACGCTGACGCATTCGGCCCGGATCGGGCGAGACGCCGGTGTCGAGTGGGTCATGGTCAGGAACAACGCCGACGCGATCAACAACGGCCGACCGACGCGGCGGCGCAGGGTTCCGCCGCGGCTATCGACCCGTCGCACGCCTGCCATGTCTGCCCTACCTTTCATACCAGCGCTCCAGTCTCGCCTCTCCCCGATGGGGATCCGCCGTCTCCACCGGCCGCCGCCGGCCGCCGCCGGGCGCCGGCAAGCTTAGGCCGCGGTCGCGGTCGACGCAAGGGCCACGCGAGTGCGGCGATCGCGCCGAACGGTATCACTGCAGGTCGTCAACCGTTAACCGCCACATCAACAATCCCTCCCGCGCGTTTGAACCGCGCCGGCCACACTGGGTTCCGCGCATCCGGCGTCATCAGCCACCGCGAGGACCCCATGCCCGCCCTACAGCAGATCACCCTCGTCCTGCCGACGCGCAACGAGGCCGCCAACATCGCCACCTTCCTCGGCGCCTTGCCGCCCGACCTTCGACTGATCGTCGTCGACGCGAGCGACGACGGAACGCCGGACATCATCAACCGCTTGCGGCCACGCAGCACTCAGGTCATCCGCAGCCGCGCCGGGGTCAGCGCCGCCCGGCAGATCGGCGCCGAAGCCGCAGCCACGCCCTGGCTGCTCTTCAGCGACGCGGACGTCACTTTCGGCCCCGCCTATTTCAAGCGTCTCGGCCGACTTCCTGACCACTGCGACGCACTCTACGGCCCCAAGCGGTCGGTGGGCCGGTGGCAGCGCTACTGGTGGGCGTTCTCCAAGGCCCAGCAGTTGGCGGACCGCCTCGGCGTCCCCGCGGTCTCCGGCTCCAACTTCCTGGTACGCCGTGCCGCCCTCCTGGGCGTCGGCGGCTTCGACCCGCTGCTGCCCTGTAATGAAGACTCCGAAGTGGGCTGGCGCCTGGCCCGCAGGGGCCACCGGCTCCACTTCGAGCCCGGGCTGGTGGTTCACGAGCGCGACCATCGGCGCCTCGACCAGGGTGCATGGCGCAAGACCGCGCACAACCTGCTACGCTGCGTGCTGCTGTATACCGGCCTGCTGCCGGAGCGGCTGCGCGTCAGCGACTGGGGCTACTGGTCGCAACCGCAAGCCATCGGCACGAGAGGAGAACAGGGATGAACTGCTATCGCGGCTGGGCGGCGGCCGGTATCGGCGCGCTGCTCCCCATCGCATGGCTCATCGGCTGCACGGCGCCCCCCATCGGTAAGGCAGGCCAGCAGCCGGCCAGCGCTGACCTCCCTGCCTCTGGGGTCGCATCCGCAACGGCTGTTGGCGCGACGGTCGCCGGATCGTCGACGCCGTCCGCTTCCGACGCCGCGGCTGCTTTGGGCAACTCTGCCCCAACGGCTACCTCTGCGACGGCTCCGAGCGGCGGGTCCGCCGCCGTTCCCACCGTGGATGCTGATGTCGCAGTCCCCCATCTCGCCGCCGCGCCCCTGCAGGCCCGCTCTCTGGTCGACAGCATCGGGCTGACCCCTGTCATCACCGTCGGCGAGCGCTTTGGACCCTTCGTCTGGGCGCCGTTGCCGGACGGCATCGGCGCCTATTCCCTGGGCGACCGCCTGGTGCTGCACGTCAACCATGAGATCGACGGCCAGGAGCAGCTGCCCGGCTTCCGCGCGGCCATGGTCTCGCGCCTCGAACTGCGCCTGCCCGAACTGGCGGTGCTGCGGCTAGGCTATCCGGTGGATGGCAGTGAGGGTTACCAGCGACTCTGCTCCGCCAGTTGGGCGGAAGCAGAGGCCGGCTTCAAGGCTCCCGGCGTCTTCCTGACCGGCGAGGAGGGCAGCGATGGCAGGGCCCTGGCCGTGGACGTGCAGGGCGCGGTACACCGACTGCCCCGGCTGGGCCGCTTCGCCCACGAGAACGCGGTGCCCCTGCGCGGCCTCAGCGGCCAGATCGGCGTGGTCGGCCTCGACGACGCCCGGGGCAAGTCGGAGCTATACCTGACCTTGGCCGCCAGCAGTGACGCGCTGCTCGCCGGACAGGGAACCCTGCACGTCTTCGCCTCCGACGCCGCGGCGGACGTCGCCGGGATGAGCCCGGGACAGACCATCAGCGGGCGCTTCCTGGCCGTGCCGGACCCGGTGGCGGACGGCAGCGGGGCGGGCCTGCAGGATTGGGTCGCCCGGCAGCGCACGTCAGCCGCCGATGACGAGGCCAGGGTCTTCCCCTTCGTGCGCCTGGAGGACGGCGACGTCGACCGGCGCCCAGGCGCCGGCCCACGGCTCTACTTCGCTGACACCGGGACGGACGAGGCCACAGGCACTTCGGCCACCTGCGGCCCTACCGGCGACCAGCCCTGCGACGCCTTTGGCTCCCTCTATCGGCTTGATGTTGACCCCATCACGCCCACCGAAGGCGTCCGGCTGACGCTTCTGGCGCGCTCCGCCGGTCACGGGTCAGGCTGGGCTTCGCCGGACAATCTGGCCACCGATCAGAACAGCCTGATGGTCCAGGAGGATCCCGCCTACGAGGGCTTCGACCGTCCGGCGCGCATCTACCGCTTCCCCCTTGACGGCGACGGCCTGGGCGCGGCGGAGGCGGTGGTCGAGATGGTCGAGGACGCTGACGGCTGCGGGCCGGGAGCCGACTGCTGGGAGTCCTCGGGCATCTTGAGCCTGGAGCCCTGGCTGGGCGCGGGTAGCTGGATCTTCGATGTGCAGGCTCATGGCCGGGAGGACATCCCAGGCATCGCAGAGGGCGGGCAGCTGATCCTGATGCGCGGGCGCTAGAGCGAAGCTCCGGGCGGTGTTGCGATCCGTCTTACCAGCCCGTTTCGACATCCCGATGGACGCCGGGGGCAGAGCAGCTCCCGGCGGGCGGCACTTGGCGTGGCTGTGAACATCGGATCACGGCCTCAGACCAAGGCCAGCTCGCCCTCCGGCTCCAACCGTCCCAGCTCGCGAGCGATCCACAATCGCGTGAGCTTCTCCTGCAGGCTGTTCTGGCCCAGGCGCTGGTTGAGCACGCCCCAGTCCACATGGTCCAAGGGCTGGTCCTGGTCGAAGCAGGAGAAGACCACCTTGGCCTGACCCGTGACCGGATCCACGTGGCGCTGCAGGCATTGGGCGCAGATCTCCTTCATCATACATTGCATGGGGCTATTGATGCTGCCCAGTCCGATGTGGCCGGCCTTCAGATAAGGGGCCAGCAGGCCGTGGCGGGCCTCGGCCACCGCGCGCATCATGCGATCGGAACCGATGGCGATGACCCGGTCCACCTCTGACATGGGGATGCTCACCTCGCCCAGCTCGCCGGCCGCGTAGGCGCGCATGGCCTGTACGATGTTGCCGGTGAAGGCCATGTCCTGTGGCCGCTCGGGGTGGAAATCGGCCGCGACGTCGCAGGCCCAGACCACCACGTCGGAGGCTTCCAGGATCTCCTCCACCTTGTAGCGGTCCTGCGGGTTCTTGTAGCCCGCAAAATACAGCACCCGGCTGCCGTGCCGTCGCAGGGCCTCGCCGATGGAGAAGAGCACCGCGTTGCCAAGGCCGCCGCCCACCAGCATCACCGTCTCGCCGCCAGGCGTCGCGGTCGGCCGCCCGGTGGGTCCCATGACCACCACCGGCTCGCCGGGCTTCAGCCGGTCCACCAGGCTTGAGGAGCCGCCCATCTCGAGCACGATCATCGACAGCAGCCCCGCCTCCTTGTCCACCCAGGCGCCGGTCAGGGCCAGGCCCTCCATGGCCAGCACGGTGTCTGAAGTGCGCGGGGCGAAGGTCTCGTAGTTCTGCAGGCGGTAGAACTGACCAGGCTGGAACTGCCGCGCCGCCCGCGGTGCGCGCACGATGACGTCGACGATGTTGGGGGTCAATCGATCCACCCGGTGCACCGTGGGCCGCAGCTCCTCGTTCAGCCGCGCGAAGAGGTCCGGAGCCGTCCCGCCTCGCGGCGCGCGCCGCGCCAAGGACTTGCCGATCACGCCGTAGCCGGCGCGGGCCGAGGCCATGGCGGCCACGACGTTGCCGGCGAAGCTGGGATGCAGATCGCCGAAAAAGCTCGCCCGGCCGGCCTGGTCGGCATCGCCGTCGGCGGCGCCGGGGTTCATCAGCACATGGACCGCAGCCGGCTTGACCTTGCGCTCGGGGGTCACCGGTTCGCCGTCCTCGTCCACGGCCTGGAAGAACTTGCCGTCGAGCAGGATGCCGCCCTGTTCGCGGGCCAGCACCGTGTTCGGCACCGTGCCGGCCGCCACCAGGATGCTACGCGCCGGTAGGGTGGTCTCGCCGCCGTCCGCCGTCTTGCAGCGCAGGCCGGCGGCATGCCCGAAGCCATCCACTTCCACCGCCACGGGCGACAGGCCCTCGGCAAAGCGGATGCCTTCCTGGAAGGCCTTCTCCACCTCCTCCCAGTTGTTGCGGTAGCTGGGCGCCTCCTGCAGCGTCTTGCGGTAGACGATGCTCGAGCCGCCCCAGGCTTGCAGCAGCTCCCTGATGTGGGCCTCGCGCCCTTCGACCGCGGCCGCGGCGCGCTCGTCCCGGATCGCGCGGGCGTGGCCCAGCCATTCCTCGGCGATCTCTCGCTCTTCAGCCGACCAGGAGGCGCGGACCTTGTCCTCGCCCTGCTCGTCGGCCAGGGTCTGGTAGCGGTCCAGGAACTTCTCCACCTGCACGGGGTAGTAGGCCAGGGCCTCAGTGCAGGAATCGATGGCCGTCAGGCCGCCACCGATGACCGCCACCGGCAGGCGCAGGTGCAGGTTGGCCACGGTATCGCGCCGCGCCGCGCCGGTCAGCTGCAGGGCCATGAGGAAGTCCGATGCCTGGCGCACGCCGCGCGCCAGACCGTTCTCCATGTCGATGATGGTCGGCTTGCCCGCGCCCATGCACAGGGCCACATGGTCGAAGCCCAATGCCCAGGCGTCCTCCATGGTCAGGGTGCCGCCGAAGCGCACGCCACCGAACATGCTGAAGGCGGCGCGGCGCTCCAACAGCAGGCGCAGCACCTTGAGGTAGTTCTTGTCCCAGCGAACCGTGATGCCGTATTCCGCCACGCCGCCAAAGCCGGCGTTGACCCGTTCGTCGAGGCTCTCACGCAAGGTCTCGATGCTGTGGACGGGGAGGAAGGCCGCGCGCCCGCCATCTGCGGCCACGCCGGACACGCTGGCGTCCAAGGGCTCGATCTTCAGGCCGTCGATGGCCGCCACGGCATGGCCCTCTTGCAGAAGGTGATGGGCCAGGGTGTAGCCGGCCGGACCCAGGCCGACCACCAGCACCTTGTAGCCGCTGTCCGGCTTGGGCAGGGGGCGGGCGAGGTTGAGGGGCTGCCAGCGCGTGAGCAGACTGTAGATCTCGAAGCCCCAGGGCAGATCCAGCACATCCTTGAGCGTGCGGGTCTCGGCCTGGGGGATGTTGACCGGGTCGCGGTTCTGGTTCTGATAGACACAGGACACCATGCAGTCGTTGCAGATGCGGTGGCCGGTGCCAGCGCACAGGGGATTGTCGACGGTGATCACCGCCAAGGGGCCGATGACGCCGCCCTTGGACTTCAGCTCCTGGAACTCGCTGATGCGCTCCTCCAAGGGGCAGCCCAGCATCTCCCGGCCCAATGCGTTGGTCTTGACGGCCCCCGTCGCGGCGTCCTTCAAACCTACGCTGCAGCTGTCCTTGCCCTTGCCCTGATGCTGGCAGTAGATGCAGTAATGCACCTCGTCCATGGCCTCGGTCAGGCTGGCGCCGGCATCGGTCAGGGAGAAACCCTCGCGCCGCCGCTGATGGGCTTCGCCCAGGCTGAGGCGCAAGGACCCGGCTTCCAGCAGGCTGTCCACCGGAATGAGTTGAAAGGGGTCTTTCTTGCCCGGCGCCTTGAACAGCACCCAGCCGGCGTGGGCGTGGCGGCCGGCTGCTGTGTAATGGGCCCAGGCTGCATACTGGGCAGCCAGCTCCAGCCGCGGCGCGGCGCCCTCGCCCTCGGCCTGCCAGGCCAGGATGGCCTTGGCCAGGCCCAGCTGGGTGATGGACTGGCCCATGGCCTCCGCGAGCGCCGCGCCGAGAGCCGGGCCGTCATAGCCAGCCGCCATCTCGGCGGAATGCTTCTTGATGGCCACACGCTGGATGAACTGGCGCTTGCAGTCATGGATGGGCGCCAAGGCGTCCTGGGCCTCGCGGGCCGCGGCCAGATCGGCGCCGATGCCAAAGAGCTGGCCGATGAAGTCCTCCAGCTCCGGACCCAGGTCCAGCAGCAGGTCCCCCTCGGTCTTGCGATCCAGCTCCAGCGGGTCTGCCCGCCCGGAGAGCAGTCGTGCGTGCAGCTCGCCGTCACGCTCGCGCAACCAGGACAGGAACGCTTCATCCAAGCGTGCGAGGCCCGCGCGCTGGTAGAGGTCGGCGAAGCTCAGGCCGTGGGCCAGGCGCAGTCGGGGCTGGGCGCCACGAGACGCGGTGTGGGAGAATTGGGGGCTCATGAGGGTTCTCCAGCAGTACGGGCGAGGTCGACGCGATGCGCGCGCATCGCCGCAGGGCAGCGGCCGCCTGCCCCGGCAAACGGGGGTCTAGACGTCGTTCGCAGGCGAGGTGTTGGGGCCGATAGCCGAACCTGGATGCGGATGGACGGCGATGAAGACGGATGTGGCGCAGATTGTATGGCCTACGAGGCGCGGGAACAAGACCTGCCGGTTGCTCAACCCAAGGCCAGCCCCGCCTCGCGCCAGGCGTTGAGCCCGCCAGCCAGATTACCCACCTTGCTGAAGCCCGCCCGCAGCAGCACGCTGGCAGCCACCGTGGAGCGGTGGCCGCTGCGGCAGGCGACGACGATCTCGGCATCGCGCGGCAACTCGGAGAGCCGCTCCGCAAGGTAGCCGCCCATCAGGTGGCGGGCACCGGGAATGTGTCCGGCCTGGAACTCGTCGTCGTTGCGCACATCCAGCACCAGCAGGCCGTTGCCTTTGTCCAGATGGTCGGCCAGGGCGGCGGGCGACCATTGCGGCAGGGACTGCAGGGGATGTCCGGCGGCCGCCCAGGCCTCCGTCCCGCCGGCGAGATGCCCGACGAGATCGTCCAGACCCACGCGCACGAAAGCCCGCTGCGCGGCGTCCAGGGTGGCGTCATCGGGGGCAGCGAGGATAATCGACCGATCGTAGGGCACCACCCAGGAAGCCCAGGTGCTGACCGAATCGCCGGCCCCGATGCCCAGGGCGCCGGGCACGTGTCCGGCCCCGAACTGTGCCTGCTCGGCAAGGTCGACCAGCACTGCGCCATCGGCCATCCGCGCCGCCACCTCGTCCGGGCCCAGGGCCTTGGAGCCCGGCAGCGTATGGAGGCTGGCCGGACCGGCGGCGTTGAGCACCTTCATCCGCCGGTAGTAGGGCGGGAAAGGCGGCACGTTGCCCAGGATGCGGGCGACGAAGGCTTCGCGGGTGAGCGCGGGGTCCAGATAGGGGTTGGCGATGCGCTCGAAACCCAGGGTGGACATGGGACGCCCGCTCATGCCGGCCCCGCACATGGACCCGGCGCCATGGGCCGGGTGGACCTCCAGGCCGTCGGGCAGGCCGGCCAGCTTCTGGGTCACCGAGTCATAGAGCCGGTTGGCCAGGCCCCGCTTGGCCTCGTCGCCCAGCAGGTCCGGCCGGCCCAGGCTGCCCACGAAGAGGAAGTCGCCGGAGAGCATGACCATGGGCACGGTGGCCGAGCGGTTGCCGTCGTAGACCAGGAAGCTGAGGTGTTCGGGGGTGTGGCCGGGGGTGTGCAGGGCCTGGACGCGGATGGCGCCCATGGTCACCGACTCGCCATCGCGCATCTCGGTATGCGGGAAGCTGGTCTCGTAGAGCTCGTTGTCATCGTAGGCCGACAGCCACAGTTCGGCGCCGGTCCGCTCGGCCAGGGCCTTGGCCCCGGAGGCGAAGTCCGCATGGATGTGGGTCTCCAGCACATAGGCGATGCGCAGGCCCTCGCGGGCGGCATACGCCAGGTACCCATCGATGTCCCGCCGCGGGTCGACGATGGCCACTTCGCCGGCGCCGGGGCAGCCGACGGCGTAGCTGTAATGGGACAGGCCCTTGTCTTCGAAGCGTTCCAGAATCACGCGGGGTCTCCTGGTGGGGTCGGCCGGATTGCACGGCCGCGGGCGGCGGAATGCAGTGGGTGATGATCGACGCCGGGACGGCAGCGACCGACTGTAACTCGGCCGCTTTCGAACTCAGCGCAGCAGGAACCCCGTCACCACCGCAGCCAGGCAACCCGCCGGCGCAGCCGGCTCGTCAGGCGATGGCAAGCTGGGATCCCGCCGCGGATCCTCGCGCGACGGAGGCGGCGCGGGCGGCGTCCGCCCGGGGCCATGGCCACCAGAGCCGCCGCCCAGGGGCTCGCCCCGGCTGCCGGTGAAGGCGTGGTAGGCGTCGCCGCGGCCGGCGCCCTGGGCCAGGGGTTCGGTATCCGGCAGGGCCTCGGCACCGTCGACCAGACGGCGCTTGACCTCGGCCGGCTTCAGGCTGGGGTTGGCTTCCAGCACCAGGGCCACGGTGCCCGTAGCCAAGGGCGTCGCCTGGCTCGTGCCCGAAAGACCCGTGTAATGCGCGTCGAGCACCTCGCCCAGGGCCGTGCCCCCCGATCGGGCCGACACGATGCCCACCCCCGGAAAGACCAGGTCCGGCTTGGCCCGACCGTCACCCGTCGGGCCGCGCGAGGAAAAGCGCGCGATGCTGTCCGCCTCCGTGGCCGGGTCGCCCTCGCAGGCGCCTACCGTGATCACCTTCGCCGCGGCACCCGGCGAGCCCACCGTATGACCCGATGGGCCCAGGTTGCCCGCGGCGGCGCAGACGACAACGCCCTGGTCCACCGCCGCGTTGCAGAGATAGGACAAGGCATCCGTGCCGTCCGAAGGGAAGGGCGGGCCGCCCAGGCTGATGTTGATCACCTGGGCCCCCTGCTCCACGGCCCATTCCACGCCGGCCATGACCGTGCTGGTGCGGCCGTTGCCGGCCTCGTCCAGCACCCGGGCGATGATCAGCTCCGCATCCGGCGCCACGCCGCGGAAGCGGCCCTCCGAGGCCATCCCGCTGCCGCCGACGATGCCCGCCACATGCGTGCCGTGCCCGTTGGGGTCGCGCGGCTTGGCGGCGTCGGGCCCGTCGGGAGCCACAAAGTCCCGCCAGGCCGAAATCCGGCCCGCGAAGTCGGGATGCTCCCCGTCGATGCCCGTGTCCAGGATGGCCACCTTCACCCCGCGGCCGGTGAATTCCGACTGCCAGACCCGCGGCACCGAAATCAGCGGCACCGCTTCGTCGAGCCAGCTATGCACCGGCAGATCCGGCCAGATCATGTCCACGGTGGGATCGTCGGAGAGGCGGGCGATCTCGGCCATGTCGGCGCTGAACGCACGGGCCGGCATCAGGCGGAACTGCCGGTCGACGCCGAAGCCGGACAAGGCGCCCATCTCGCCGCGGGCCACCGGTCCCGGACGGGTGCGGACGATGATGGGCATCGGCTGGGGATCGACGCTGGCGATGCTGACGACACTGCTGAGCGAGTTGTGGAGCTTGGCCGGATTCATGAGAACGGTCAGCTCGCTGCCGGCTCGCAGGCGGCCACCGGTCGCACAGCCTCGATGCGCTTGATCATCGGCAGGCGCACCAGACCACGGATCGCCGCCGCCGTCGCCCGCACCGACACCGAGTTGATCAGACGATACTTATGCCCCACGGTCACGCCAGCGGGCAGCTGGGCCAGGAGCGTCTCGAGGCCGGCGGCCGACACCAGGATGGCCTCGAACTCTTCGGCCGGGTCGCCGCTCAGGGACCGCCACAACTCCGGATCAACCTGCGCCGGCGCAACAGCTGCCGCTCCGGCTGCAGCTTCAAGGCCGGCACTGTCCGGGATCACCTGCACCGACTGGGATTTGGAGGATTGGGTACGACTCATGGTGCTGCCTCTTGGACGGCCGAAAGGGCTCAGGAGATCCGCGCTTCGCGCGTGAAGCGATTGACGGTTTCAATATGGTGGGTCTGCGGAAACATGTCTACGGGCTGACTGGCTTCGAGCACCCAGCCCGCTTCCGCCAGGCGGCGGGCGTCGCGGGCCATGGTGGCCGGATCGCAGCTTACGTAAATCATTGTACCGGCCGCAGCTTGGGCCAGCAAGCCCAAGGTGTCGCGGTCGACGCCGGCGCGCGGCGGGTCCAGCAGGATGCAATCCGTGCTCCGCCCCCCGCCTTCGTCCAAGGCCCATGCCAGCCCCTCGGCCGCCGGTGCTTCCACCAGTTGCAGATGCTCCAGCCCAGCGGCATTGTCCACCGCGGCGGCCACCGCCGGCCCGTACGACTCGACAGCCACGACCTCGGCGAAGCGATCGGCCAGCAGCACGGCGAAGGTTCCCACCCCGCTGTACAGGTCGATGAGCCGTGCGCCGCCCATCGGCAACCAGGCGCGCACCTGCGCCACCAATCGCTCGGCCATCGCGGTGTTCACCTGGAAGAAGCCGGCGGCGGGCACCATGAAGCTGTGGCCACCCAGCTGCTCGACCAGGAAGGGTCGGCCGGCGGCCACATGGACCGCACCGGTCTGCGGATCGACGAGGGTCACCGAAACGTCCAGCTCCACGTCGACCTCGGCCAGCTCCTCGGCGGGAGCGTGGATGGCGATCAGGCGATCGCCGGTGGCGGTGCCGGCGCGGAGGGTGATCTCGATGCCGTCGGGCAGGTCCATGTCCAGGCAGGACAAGAGGTCCACCACCAGCGGATGGGCGATGGGGCATTCGGTGATGGGCAGCAGGCTACGGCCGTCAAGGGCCACCAGGGCCGGCCGGCCGCCGGCCAGACGCACCCGCAGCTGGTTGCGGTAACCCCAGGGATGGTCCATGCCGAGGGTGGGCGCCACGGGGGGATCCGCCAGGCCCCCGATGCGCGCCAGGCAGTCGCGCACCACATCCGCTTTGTAGGCCAGCTGCGCCGCATAGGTGGCATGCTGCCATTGGCAGCCCCCGCAATGGGCGGCCGGCAGCCGGCCGCGCTCCGGCCAACCGCCGAAATGCGGGCAAGCCGCATGGGCCAGGCGCGCCGCGCTGGGCGGCACCGGCAGCGACACCATGGGCGAGCGGACGAAGCGGCCAGGCCCGGGCGCGGCGATGGCCACCGTCTCCCCCGGCAGGGCTCCGTCGACAAAGGCCACCCGGCCATCTGGCAGGCGGCCCACGCCCTCGCCGCCGTTGGCCATGCCCTGGATGGCCACCTCGACCGTCGCCGAAGGGGCGACGTCGCCGGTCACGCGCCGTCCTCGCGCCGCGGCAGGCCAAGGTGCTGGGCGATGGCCAGGGCAGCCTCCTGGGGGGCCAGGCGATCGGTGTCCAGCGCCAGGCTCTCGCGCCCCGGCAAAGGCTGCAACAGGTCCCTGGCGGCCAAAAGCGCCGCAAGCTCCTCTGGTCGACGCAGCTTGTGGTGGTCCGCGCGCGACGGTTCCGCCACGCGGGCCAGCAAGGTCGCCGGCCGGCAGAACAGACGCACAGGCAGCAGGCGACCGCCATGGTCGTCCTCGACAATGGCCGACAGCTCGTCCACGAACACCTGCTCATCATCACCGCCGCCGTAGACATAGGTGAAGATCAGCCCTTGCGCACCGGCCTCGGCGGCCGCCTGCACGCATTGGTAGCGCAGTCCTGTGACCAGGCGCTGGAAAGGCGCCGAACCGAAGGGGAAGAAGAGCAGTCCGAGATCGACCGTCAGATGGTTGTGGAAGAGCGGATAGCCCGTCAGCTGCGAGAGCTGCGCCCCCACGGTCATCTTGCCCACCGCCGGTGGCCCGTAGAGCAACACCAGGTTCATTCGGACGCCTCGCTGTCCGCGGCGTGCCGCGCATCCGGTGGCGCCCCCAGGGCCGCCTCGACCATCGCCCGCACCCGCGCGGTATCGGCCTTCCCGCCACTGGCCTTCATGACCGCGCCGATCAGGAAGCCCTGAACACCCGTTTTGCCGGCCCGCCAATCGGCCACCGCCTTCGCGTTGGCGGCCAGGGCCCCTTCTACCCAGGCTGTCAGCAGGGTCTGGTCGTCCACTTGCTCCAGCCCCTCGCGGGCGACGATGGCCGGGGCACGCTCGCCGCTGGACAGCATCCGCGCCAGCAGACCCTTGCCGGTCGAAGCGCCGATGCGCCGCGCTTCCACCATGCCTACCAGCTCCGCCAGGGCATCCGGCGCGACGACAGCGGCGGCGGCCTCCATCTCCATACCGGCGCTGTTGAGCAGGGCAAACAAGGGGCCAACCATCCAGGCGGCGAGTGCCCGCGGCGCCTCCGGCAAAGCCTGCAGGGCCAGCTCGAAGTAATCGGCGGTAGTCCGGTTGCGGGTGAGCAGGCGGGCTTCGTCGGCTCGTAGTCCCAGCTGGATCTCGAATCGGTCGCGTCGCTGCCAGGGCAGTTCCGGCACGAGCGCCGCGGCGGCCGAGCGTAGGCCCTCGGGTAGGACCAGGGGCGGCAGGTCCGGCTCCGGGAAGTAACGGTAGTCGGCCGCCTGCTCCTTGCTGCGCTGGCCCACGGTGCGCCCTTGGTCCTCCAGCCAGCCGCGCGTCTCATGCTTGATCGTCTGCCCCGCTGCCAACAGCCGGGCCTGGCGGACCTGCTCGTAGACCAGCGAATCCCTGACCGCAGTGATGGTGTTGAGGTTCTTCACCTCCACCTTGGTGCCCAGGGCTTCCTGACCTGCCGGGCGCAGCGAGCAGTTGACATCCACGCGCAGCGCACCATCGGCCATGCGGCCGCTGGAGACCCCCAGCCAGCGCAGCAGTTGCCGCAGGGTCTCGATGTAGAGCGCCGCCTCGTCCGGCGTGCGCAGGTCGGGTCGGGTGACGATCTCTACCAAGGGCAGTCCGGAGCGGTTGTAATCGATGAGGCTGGCATGGGCGCCGTGCTCCAGCTTGCCGGTGTCCTCCTCCAGATGCAGGCGCTCGATGCGCACCAGGCGCCGCTCGCCGCCGGTCCCCAGGGGCAGGGCCCCATCCGTGCACAAGGGCCGACGGTACTGGCTGATCTGATAGCCCTTGGGCAGATCGGGATAGAAGTAGTTCTTGCGTTCGAAGCGGGTGGCCTCATGCACCTCGCAGCCCAGGGCCAGGCCCAGGCGAACCGCCAGGGCCACCGCCTGCGCGTTGGTCGCCGGCAGGGCACCGGGCAAGCCCAGGCAGGTGGGGCAGCAGAGGCTGTTGGGCTCGGCGCCCGCGGCGCCGGCGGCACAGGCGCAGAACATCTTGCTGGCGGTGGCCAGCTGCACATGCGTCTCGAGGCCGATGACCAGCTCGTAGCCGTCAGCAGGGTTGTCGGTGGCCATAGAACAGAGATCCTCGTGATAGACCGATACTGCTGGTAAACGTTGTGGTCTGCTGTGTGGCGGTTTGGAACCGACCAGATCGCGCCGCCCCAACCGCCCGGGGGCAAAGCAGCCCCGGGCTCTTCCATCGGGATGTCCCTGCGGGACGGTACAACCATTGCGGAAGTCGTGGCTACCATGCGAAATCACGACAGAACCGTCCCCGTAGGGGACATTCCAATGGTAGAGCCCGGGGCTGCTTTGCCCCCGGGCGATCGGGGCGGCGCGATTTTGCAGGGATTCTCGACCGTCCGACCATTCACTTAAGGTTTGCCAACGGTATCATAGACCGTCCGGGGGGCGGCGCCGCCCGGTAGCCGCACTCCCCGCTTTCAGCGGATGCCGCAGACGCACATTCTAGGGACGGGGGTCGACCGGGGCCAGCCGAGACCCTCTCCCAGCCGCGCGGTCACCAGCCCGGCCTGGCGATGGTATGATGGAAGGACGCGTCGCCGACCGTCGGCCTCGCCATTGTTCTTCGCCATTCCCCACCGTGGACCCCGACATGCATCAGCCCCCCACAGCCGCGCCCAGCTCTCCGCTCGCTCCGTACCTGCGCAAGGCCTTCCTCTTCCTGTCCAGCTCTCCGCGGCTGGGCCGGGCGGTCACCGACAGCCGGCTGGCCTGGCGGGGCGCGCGGCGCTTCGTCGCCGGACAGACCGTGGAACAGGCCATCGCCGTCGTTCGCGAGCTCAACAACCAAGGGCTGACGGCCAGCCTGGACCATCTGGGAGAGAACATCAGTCGGCTGGAGGACGCGCGGCAGACGGCCGACGCCTACCTGCTGGCCATCGACCAGATCTGCGCCTCGGGCGTGCGCTCCGGCGTCTCGCTGAAGCTCACGGCCCTGGGCATGGACCTGGGGCCGGAGGTGGCAGAGGAGCAGTTGCGCCGCATCCTTGCCGCCGCCGCCAAATCCCAACCGGTGCCTTTCGTGCGCATCGACATGGAGGGCTCGGCCTACACCGAGCCCACGTTGGCCTTGTTCCACCGCGTCCACGCCGATTTTGCGCGGGTGGGGGTGGTGGTGCAGGCCTACCTCTACCGGACGGCGGGCGATGTCGAACGGCTCGTCGCGGAGGGCAGCGGACCGCGGCTCTGCAAGGGCGCCTACCTCGAAGGCCCCGAAGTGGCCTGGCCGCGCAAGGAGGATGTGGACGCCAGCTACCTGCGGCTGGCCGGTCGCCTGCTCAGCCCCGCGTCCCGGGATCGAGGCGTGTACCCGGCCCTGGCCACCCATGACCCGGCGATCATCGAGGCGGTCAAGCAGTTGGCCTCCAAGCTGGGCATTTCACGCGACGCCTTCGAGTTCCAGATGCTGTACGGCATCAGACGCGACCTGCAGCTGGCCCTGGTGAAGGAGGGCTACCGGGTGCGTGTCTATGTTCCTTATGGCCGCCAGTGGTATCCCTATTTCATGCGCCGCCTGGCGGAGCGGCCGGAGAACCTGGCCTTCGTCCTGCGCAGCCTCTTCAGCGAGAGCCGCCGGACCTGATCCCTGTCGGGCCAGACGACTGCAAGCCGGACGGAACCTTGTCCGTCAGGTTGCTGACCGTCCGGTTGCGGCCGGCCGGCCCGGCCCCTCACCCCCTATTCGAAGGTCCCGCAGCCGGCGGGCCCATTCCCGTCCCTGCGAGGTGGAGCATGTCGGAGCAGCTTCCCGAGGCCTTTGCGGCCCGTCAGATCTCGGTCCGGCGGCCATCGCGCCGCGGTCTGGCCCTGGGCGCCGCCGCGTCAGCCGTCATGGCCCTGGCCGTGGTACTGGCCGCATTGCTCCTGGCCCGCGCGCCGCAATCCAAGGCGACCGCCCCGCTGCCATTGGACGTCGGACGCGTTCCCAACGCCACCGTCACCGCGACCCTGGCCGTGAGCGCCACGGCTTCGGTCATGCCAACGGGCACAGCCGATGTCACCGCCACGACCACCCTGACCCCCACCGCAGAGGTCAGCCCCAGCGCGACCCTCGCCCCGGAGCCCAGCCCCAGCCCCTCACCCAGCGGCGCGACCACCTACGTGCCCTATGCGGCCCGCGGCGCGGACCTCGCCTTGCCGGGGGGCCGGGTCTGGGGACTGCAGTTCGCCTGGGACGACTTCCCGGTGGAGCATCGCAAGGCGGTGGCGCTGGAACTCAAGCGGCCGGCTACCCTGGGCCTGGGCTCCGTGCGGACCATGCTCCACTGGCGGCAGATCGAACCGCAGAACACCGATCCCGCAGGCTACGACTGGAGCAAGGCCGACGAGCTGCTGGGCGATTACAGCCGCCATTACGACGTGCTGGTCTCCATCGTCGACTACCCGGCATGGGCCACGGTCTACAAATGCGGCTACGACTTCCAGCCCGGCATGGAAGTGGAATGGCGGCAGTTCATCCGCGCGTTGACCGAGCGCTACAGTCGCCCGCCCTATCGCATCGCCGGCTGGGAGATCTCCAATGAGGTGGACATCAAGACCACCATCGATGACCTGGACCGCAAGCGCCCGCCGGAATGGGGCGGGGGCGAACCCACCGTGCCGGTCGGGGGCTGCTTCGGCGATCGGCCGGAGGCCTACCTGCGTTTCCTGAAGTCGGCGAGAGAGGAGATCAAGGCCGTGGCGCCGCGCAGCATCGTCACCCTCGGCGGCCTGGCCTACGTGTCCACCATCCCCGGCTTCCACCCCGAGTTCCTGGACCGCTTCCTGGCGCTGGGCGGCGGCGAATTGATCGATGTGATGAACCTCCATTGGTTCCCGGACATCCCCACCGAAGCCGCCGGGATCACCAAATTCGCCGCCATGCGCGCATCCCTGGCGGCGCATGGCAAGGCCGACCTACCCATCTGGATCACCGAGACCTACCGCCTGACCCAGAACGCCGACCCCGACAGCCCCCGCCGGCAGATGCTCTTCCTCACCCGCGACCTGGTACAGATCTTGGCCATCCCCCAGGTGCAACGGGTCTACTGGTACGGCTGGGTGGACTTCCCCGCGGCCTTCAAAGCCCAGCCCACGGACCCCGACCGCGGCCTGGTGACCGCGGCCTACGAGGCCAAGCCGGCCCTGAAGGTGCTGCCGCTCACCATCACCCAGACCGACGGGCGGCCGGAGGATCTCTCGACCGACCGCTACACGCTCTTGCGCTTCCAGGCGCCGCGGGCCGCCGAGGTGCATTATGTCGCTTGGTCGAAGACGGGCAGGTCCGAGCGCATCCTCCTCCCCGTGCGGGGCGAGCGACAGGCGCGGGCACAGCTCTTTCCCTGGGCCGCCGTCAAGGAGCCGGGCGGCCCGCTGCCGGCGCCGGTACGTATCGGCGCCGATGGCGAGCAGCACGTGATCGACGTGGGCACGGAGTCCATCTTCCTGACCGTTCGCTGAGCAGTCAGCCGCAGGGCAGCGCTTCATTCTGGCCCAGAGCTTCCTCGGCGTCGCGCGCGGCCGGCGATCCGCACCGCGTTGACCCGCGTTGGATTGAACCCGCGCCCCAAGGGTGTTAGAATCGCGCCCGCCGCGCCCGGCGCGGAGGAGACCGTATGCAAACGCCCCTCACCCTATCCTACCAACTCGGCCTGGTCGGTCCCGTTCTGACCGTCATGGCCGCTGCTTTGGCCGGCTTGATCGCCGACTGGTTCCTGCCGAAGGGCAGCGGCGGACGCTACGCATCGTGGTTGGGATTGCTGGGCGTCGCCGCGGCCGGTGCCCTGACCGTTCGGCAGTGGGGTCAGATGGCCGGCACGAAAGCCCTCAGCGGCGGGTTCGGACGCGTCGCCGACCTGGGTGATGGCGCCACCCAAGAGCTCTTCCTCCTGCAGGGCGACCGCTACGCCGTCTATGCCGGCGGCATCATCCTCCTGTCGGCCTTCGCGAGCCTGCTTCTGGGATTGGCCTACGCCGAGCGTCGCTCCGCCATGGACCGCATGGAGCATCCAGTCATCCTGCTGCTGGCCACTGCGGCCATGTTGCTGGCCTGCATGGCCACCGATCTGGTCTTCCTCTTCCTGTGCATCGAGACCTTCTCCATCGCCCTCTACGTGCTGGCGGGGTTTCGCCGCGACCAACGCGCCAGCCAGGAAGCCGCCCTGAAGTACTTCGTCCTGGGCGCCTTCGCCGCCGGCTTCCTGCTCTACGGCATCGCGCTGGTCTACGCCTCGACCGGCACCACCAACCTCAGCCTCATCCACACCGTGCTGCAGAAGCAAGGCTTGAACGGTCTGCCGCCATTGGTTTCCGTAGGACTGGGGCTGATCCTGGTCGGGCTGGGCTTCAAGGTGGCCCTGGCTCCCTTCCACCAGTGGACGCCCGATGTCTATGACGGAGCGCCCTTGACCGTTACCGCCTTCATGGCCACGGGCACCAAGGTGGCGGCGTTTGCCGCCCTGGGCCGGGTGCTGTGGAGCGGGTTCAGCCTGCTCGCGCCCATGTGGGCGCCGGTCTTGGCGGTGCTGGCCGTGGTGACCCTCTTCCTGGGCAACCTGGTGGCCTTGGTGCAGGCGGACATGAAGCGCATGCTGGCCTACAGCGCGGTGGCCCAGTCGGGCTATCTCCTGATCGGGCTCCTGGCCGGCGGGCCGGCAGGCCGCGGCGCGATGCTGTTCTACCTTCTGGCTTACACACTCATGACCTTGGGCGCCTTCGCCGCGCTGGTCGCCCTGGGTTCGGCGGTCGACGCGCCCGACCGCGACGCCACCCGCCTCGCCGACCTGCGCGGCCTGGGCGCGCGGTCTCCGGCAGTGGCCGTCGCGTTGGGCATCTGCCTGGTGTCGCTGGCGGGCCTGCCGCCCACGGCTGGCTTCCTGGGCAAGTGGACCCTCTTCGACGCGGCCCTGGGTGCCGGGCGATCGGGTCTGGCCGTAGCCCTCATTCTCGGCTCGGTCATCTCGGCCTTCACCTACCTGCGCCCGTTGGTGCTCATGGTGATGGGCTCCGCCGACGAAGACGCGAGGCTGGACGAGCCCTCGACGGCCAATGCGGTGGTGCTGGCTGTCTGCGCCTTGTTGGTCGCCGGCGCCTTGGTGCTGGCGGGTCCGCTGGCCGGAGCGTCGCGCCAGGCCACGATGACCGCGGCGCAGGACGAGGCACCGAGGTCCGGCGGCAGCGGCGTCGGCACGCCGCAGACCGGCGGCGGCATCTTCATGGCCGCCCCGCCGGAGCTCGACGAGCGCATGCGGGCCAAGGCCGCAGCCAGCCCCACGCCCTGAACGTCCGACCCACTCAGTCCGCCCACTCAGTCCGCCCTCACAGTCCGACCCACTCAGTCCGACCCGCTCATCCCGCCGCCCGGATCCGACTCGGCCGCCCCAAGGGAGCCAGCCATGAGCAGCAGCCATCCTCCCGTCCCACAGGATGTCCCCGGCGGCCCGTCGCCCGCGGTCCGCGAGGCGCTCAGCGGCCTGGGTCCCTGGGCTGAACCGCTCCTGGCGGGCGCCGTCCTCTCCCTGACCGCGGTGATGGCCTTGGCCTTGAGCGGCAGCCTGCGCGAAGCGCCGCCGGCATCGCCGTTGGACCGCTGCGCTATCAGGACCGCCGAAGGCAACGCGCTGGTCGTCCGCCCCACCTTCTGCAATGTCCCCCATTGGGCAGAGCTCACCTTGTACGTCATGAGCGTGGTGGCCTTGGGCATTTTCGCCCTGGGCGTGTGGCGCCACTGGCAGGCGTGGATGGGCGGGCAGGCCGGCGTCCCGGCGCGCAACCTCGGCCAGCCGGGCCGGCGGCTGCGCCACCTTCTGACCTATGCGCTGTTCCAGCGCAAGACGGTGGAGCGGCGCTATCCGGGCATCTTCCACAGCGGGATGGTCGCCGGTTTCGGTCTGCTGTTCGTCGGCACCGCCTTGGCCACCATCGACTGGGACGTCACGCGCTTGCTGCTGGGCGGCGATGCGCCGCTGAGCGGCCGCATCCTGCAGGGCCCCTTCTACCTGGGCTATGAAGCCCTGCTCGACGCCGCCGGCCTGGTTTTCCTGATCGGCCTCGGCCTGGCCATCTGGCGGCGGCACATCCAGGAGCCGCACCATGTCAAGGGCAGCTGGGACTTCATGCTCTGGATCCTGGTCCTGATCAACATCAGCGGGTTCCTGGTCGAAGGCCTGCGCCTGGTGATCACCCATCCTGCCCTGCCCTACCGGGGCTGGTCCTGGATGGGCAACGCCATCGCCAACCTGATCCTGTCGCTGGGCGGCGGATCCTCAGAGAAGCTGATGTTCATGGCCGGCCAGTCCCATCTGTGGCTGTGGCTGCTGCATGCCGGCGCATCGCTGCTCTTCATCGCCGCGCTGCCCTACTCCAACGCCATCCACATCTTGACGGTCTCCGCCAACGCCTGGTTCAAGACCACCGAGACCATCGGCGCCGGCGCCGCGCTCGCGCGCATCGACCTGGAGAACGCCGAGGTCTGGGGCGTCGGCAGCGTGGACCACATGACCTGGAAGCAACGTCTCGGCGTGGACGCCTGCGTGCGCTGCGGCCGCTGCGAAACGGTGTGCCCGGCCTACATGAGCGGCACGGCGCTGAACCCCAAGGCGATCATCGTCAGCCTCAGCGATGCGTTGCGCGCGCAGGCCGACGGCCCCTTCCTGGTGGGCGACGGCGGCCAGATCCTGGTGGGCGATGGCCTGATCATCACCCCGGAAGCCCTGTGGAGCTGCACCACCTGCATGGCCTGCGTGCAGGTCTGCCCCGCCTTCATCGAGATCGTCGACAACATCGTCGACCTGCGCCGCTACCTCACCCTGAACGAGGGCGCCCTTCCCGGCACCTCCAGCCAGACGCTCAAGAACATGGGCACGGCGGGCAACCCCTGGGGCTACAGCGCCGAAGACCGCCTGGGCTGGGCCGTGGACCTGGACCTGCCCATCGCCCGCGTGGGCGAGCATGTGGAGTTCCTGTACTGGGTGGGCTGTTCGGCCAGCTATGACAAACGCAATCAGAAGATCGCGCGCAGCATGGTCGCCCTGCTGCGCGAAGCGGGTGTGACCTTCGCCGTCATGCGCGAAGAGCGCTGCACCTGCGAGAGCGCACGCCGTCTGGGCGAGGAGTACCTGTACCAGGGCGCCACCGAAGGCAACATCGCGGCCATCTCCAGCTACAGCTTCGACCGCCTGCTCTGCCACTGCCCCCATTGCTTCAACACCCTGCGCAACGAGTACCCGCAGTTCGGAGGCGACTTCGACGTGGTGCACCACAGCCAACTGCTGGACGAGTTGGTGCAGGGCGGCCGCCTGGCGGCCCGGCCGGGCAACGACCAGCGGGTGGTCTTCCACGACTCCTGCTACCTGGGCCGCTACAACGGCGAGTTCCAGGCGCCGCGGCAGGCTTTGGCGGCTGCCGGCGTCGAGGTCATCGAAGCGGACCGCAACCGCGAATCAGGGCTCTGCTGCGGCGGCGGCGGCGGCAAGATGTGGTTCGAGGGTCAGTCCGACCGCGAGGTCAACCTCATCCGCATGGAGGAGCTGCTGGCCACCAAGCCCGATGTGGTGAGCGTCGCCTGCCCCTACTGCCTGACCATGCTGGACAGCGCGGCCAAGAGCATGGGGGTCGAGAACGTGCAGGTGCGCGACATCGCCGAGGTGCTGGCCGACGGCCTGCGTTGATCCCCGGCCGTCGGCGCCGATCTGGCGCGATGTTGGCGCCTGGGGCGTTGCAAACCCCCGGCCCGCATGTTATACTGGTTTAGAACATTTGTCCGCATGTCGCGGCGGCACGGTCCGCAGGGCCGGCCTACCGAGACAAGAGCATGGGCATGTTCCATATTCACGGCATCCGGCACGGCCTTCGCGGCCCGCCGGGCGATACTTACAGAGAGGCATGGAGCATGATGGACAGCAAGGAACGGGACAAGGCGCTGGAGACCACGATGACCCTGATCAAGCGCCGCTTCGGCGACGGCTCGATCATGAAGCTGGGTGAATCGACCTCCTTGGACATCGAGGTCATCCCCACGGGCTGCCTGGCTTTGGATTGGGCGCTCGGAGTGGGGGGCATTCCCCGCGGGCGCATCATCGAGATCTACGGCCCGGAGTCATCGGGCAAGACCACGGTCTGCCAGCACATCATCGCCGAAGCCCAGAAGCTGGGCGGCGTGGCCGCCTTCATCGACGTGGAGCATGCGCTGGATCCGGTCTACGCGGCCAGCACGGGCGTCGACATCGATCGCCTGCTGGTGTCGCAGCCGGACACCGGTGAGCAGGCGCTGGAGATCTGCGAAGCGCTCGTGCGCTCCGGCGCCGTAGACGTCGTCGTCGTCGACTCGGTGGCCGCCCTGGTACCCCAGGCGGAGATCGAGGGCGACATGGGCGACTCGCATGTCGGCCTGCAAGCGCGCCTGATGAGCCAGGCCCTGCGCAAGCTGGCCGGCGCCATCAGCCGCTCGCAATGCTCGGTCATCTTCACCAATCAGCTGCGCCAGAAGATCGGCGTGATGTTCGGTAACCCCGAGACCACGACCGGCGGCATGGCCCTGAAGTTCTATGCCTCGGTGCGCATGGACATCCGACGCACCGAGGCCATCAAGAACGGCCAGGAGGTGATCGGCAACCGCACCCGCATCCGCATCAAGAAGAACAAGGTGGCGGCGCCCTTCCGCGAGGCGGAGTTCGACATCCTCTACCTCGAGGGCATCTCGCGCTTCGGCGATGTGCTGGACATGGGCGTGCAGCACGGCATCGTCGAGAAGCGCGGCTCCTTCTTCTTCTACGAGGAGGCCCGGCTGGCGCAAGGCCGGGAGAACGCCAAGCAAGCCATGAAGGACAACGCCGACCTCACGTTGGAGATCGAGAACAAGGTTCGCGCCATCCTGGGTGTTCCCCCGCGGCCCGTGCCGGTGCCCGTCACCGCCTGATGGCCCCTGGCGCCCGGCCCCGGAGGCGTGGACCACACGCCTCCGGGCGAACCGTTCGGCGTTCAGACCAACGCCCCCGTCCGCGGGCTGGCCCGCAGGCGGGGGCACCCTTATGATTGCCCCATGCCCACCATCACCCGCCTGCTTCAACAGCCCGGCCGATCCGGCATGGTCAGCGTCTTCCTCGACAATGAGTTCGCGCTCGCCGTAGACCTGGACCTGGCCGCCAACCTCTTCGTCGGCCAGCAGCTCACCGACGACCTCGTGCGCAACTTGCGTGAGGACAACGCCTATCAGCAGGCATTGGCGCGGTCGCTCCGATTCTTGGGCTACCGCGCCCGGAGCGAATTGGAGCTGACGCAGCGGCTGAAGGAATGGGACGTAGACCCCGGCATTGCCGCTCGCGTGCTCTCCCGCCTGCGCCAGTTGCGGCTCGTGGATGACCAGGCCTTCGCCGCCTGGTGGGTCGAGAGCCGCGGCCGGCAGTCGCCCCGAGGCCGGCTGGCCATGCATGCTGAGCTGCGCGGCAAGGGCGTCGCGGATACGGTGATCGAAGAAGCGCTGGCGGAGATCGACGAGGACGCGACGGTCCTGCGGCTGGCCCTGGCAAGGGCTGCGCAGCTGCGCCGGCTGCCTCGACCGGACTTTGATCGCCGCTTGGGGGGCTTTCTGGCGCGCCGCGGCTTCAGCGGGGCCACGATCCGCCGAGCGCTCGCCCAGGCTTGGGCCGCGCAGGGCATGGCGGACCTTCCGGAGGACTGATTCAGGTTGGCGACCGGGGACGATCAGCGACCCCGCCCGGCGGATTGACCGCTTGGCTTGGTCCACGGATTGCGTATACTTCCCGGAATCAGGACAGTTGCGTCGGTCGACGCCCATGCTGTCCGGACCGATAACTTTCCCCGGGCCGCAGCCGGATTCAGGCCCGCACAAGCGTCAAAGGACAACGACATATGGAAGCCCTCTATGCCATCATCGCATTGGTGGTGGGAGCGGGCGGCGGTTGGTGGTACGGTGCCAGGCGTACTTCTGTGCGCCTGGCGGTTGATCAGGAAGCGGCGGAGCTTTCCAGAGCAAACATCATCGCCGATGCCGAGACGAAGAGCCGCGAGATTCTCTTGCAGGCCAAGGATCAGGCCATCAGGATCCGCGACGAGGCGGAACAGGAAGGCAAGCGCGGTCGCAAGGAAGTCGAACAGGCCCAGGAGCAGCTCAACCGCCGTCGGGAGAAGCTGGATGACCGCCTGGAGCAGACCGAGAACCGCGCCCGCAAGATCGAACAGCGTGAAAAGCAGATCGACACCCTGGAGCGGGAAGCGCAGGAACTCAAGGCCGTCCAGCAGACAGAGTTGGAGCGCGTGGCCGGCATGAGCCGCGCCGAAGCGCGCAGCGAACTGCTGGACAAGGTGGCCTTGGAGGCCCGCAACGACTCGGCTCGCATCATCCGCGAGATCGAGCAGTCGGCACGCGCCGAAGGCGAGGGCCGTGCGCGCGAGATCGTCATCACCTGCATCCAGCGCCTGGCCACGGACGTGGTGGCGGATGTGGTGGTCTCGAGCATCGAACTGCCGTCCGACGACATGAAGGGTCGCATCATCGGCCGCCAGGGACGCAACATCCGCGCCTTCGAGCAGGCGACCGGCGTGGACGTGATCGTCGACGATACACCCGAGACGATCGTCATCAGCTGCTTCGATCCGGTGCGACGCGAGGTCGCCCGCCGTACGATGCTGCAGCTCATCGCCGACGGGCGCATCCACCCCGGGCGCGTGGAGCAGGTGCTCAAGAAGATGCGCGAAGAGGTCGAGCGGACGATGCGCGAGACCGGCGAGGAAGCGGCCTATCGGGCCGATGTCCGCGGCCTGCATCCGGAGATCCTCAAGCTCATGGGGCGGATGATGTTCCGCACCAGCTATGGGCAGAATGTCCTGAACCATTCGGTCGAGACGGCCCAGATCGCGGCGCTGCTGGCCGCGGAGGTGGGGGCCGACATCGAACTGGCGCGCATGGGTGGCTTCCTGCACGACATCGGCAAGGCCATGACCCACGAGGTGGATGGGCCGCATGCCCTGATCGGCGCCGACATCCTGCAGCGCTACAGCATCCCGGCCCTGGTGGTGAACGCCGTGGCCTCGCATCACCACGAGGTGGAGCAGGATACCCTGGAGGCCGTCCTGGTGGAGACGGCGGACGCCATCAGCGGCGCCCGGCCCGGTGCCCGGCGCGAATCGCTGGAGCTGTACATCAAGCGTATCAAGGCCTTGGAGACCATCGCCGAGGGCTTCGCCGGCGTGGAGGAATCCTTCGCCATCCAAGCCGGCCGCGAGGTGCGCATCATCGTCAGGCCGGAGCAGGTAGACGACCTGGGCGCCCTGCGTCTGTCCCAGGACATCGCCAAGAAGATCGAGGAGACGCTTGAGTATCCCGGTCAGGTCAAGGTGACGGTCATCCGCGAGACCCGCGCGGTCGAGTACGCTCGCTGACCCTCAGCCTGAAGGCAGAATTCGATGGAATCCAACAGGCCCCGGCGATGTCCGGGGCCTGTTTGCTGTCCCCCACCGGCGCCGGCGGCGCTCAGGTCACGGTCAAGGCGCTCATCGCCGCGGTCATCTTCACCCTGATCTCGGCCATCTCGGCTGCAGGATCCGAGCCTTCCACCAGTCCCGCGCCGGCATAGGCCGTCGCCAGGCCGCCGCGGATCAACAGCCCCCGGATGCCGACGCTGATGTCGCCTTGACCGCGGCCGTCCAGCCAACCCACGCCGCCACCGTACCAGCCCCGGCCATCCGGCAGGGACTCGTGACGCTCGATGACCTCCAGGGCTGCCCCTCTGGGCCAACCGCCCAAGGCCGGCGTGGGATGTAGGAGGGCCACGAGATCCAGCAGCTTCATCGCCGGACGCACCGAGGCGACCAGGACCGATTGCAGATGCTGGAGGTTGGCGAGGCGGCGCAGTCGCGGCCCCGCAACCCGGGGCTGAAGGCCCATCCCCAGCAGTCCCTGCCGAATGGCCTCCACCACCAATCCATGCTCGGCACGATCCTTGACGCTGTGCAGAAGCTGCCGGCCCAGGGCCGCATCGGTGACCGGATCGGCATGCCGCGGACGTGATCCGGCCAAGGCCATGGTCTCCAGCTTGTCGCCCCGCCGAGCCACCAGGCGCTCTGGGGTAGCCCCCAGCCAGGCCAGACCCGGGGTGGGGGAGAACAGGTAGTGAAAGCTGTCAGGCTCGGCCTGCATCCGTCTTTGCAGCAATACCAGCGCATCCCAATCGCGGCCGTCCGACCGGCGAGCCAGCCGCGCCCCCGCCAGGACTGCTTTCTGCACCAGGCCGGAGCGGATCTCGACCAGCGCCCCCGCGATGCGCCGCTCCAGGTCGTCGGGCAGCAAGGTCGAAAGGGCGGGCAAGCCCGCGTCCGGCTCACCAGACATGCCCCTTCCGACATCCAGGAGGCGCGCCGCCCCCGCGGCCGCGGCCTCGGCCGCGGCGCCCCCGCGAGCCAGGGCCCAGACCAGGGGCGGCGCATCCGATCGCCAGATGACACCCGTCTCGGGCAGCGTCAGAACCGCCGACGGAAAGCCGGGCCAGGCGGGGCCATCCCAGAATCCGAAGCCCAGGAACCATGGCAGGTCGATGGCCGCGATCTGCGCGCCCGCCACGGGCTCAATGCCCGTCGCAAGCGCCGACGCCATCCCCTCCGCCAGCCGGCGGAAGCGATCGGGGCCGACCGCCTCAACGCGGTGCGCCGCACCCCAGCCCATGACCTGGTGGATTGCGCCGTTCCCCCAGTACCAGCGCGTCGCGTCGGCACCCAAAGGCAGCGCGAGCTGCCCTGCGGCGGGTCGGGTCGCGGCGCCGGGCCGGGCCGTGGCCAGGTAGAACGGTGGCATGGCCGTGATTGTACGCCGCGGCGATCAGCCGCGCGGCGCACAGAGCCGTGGAATGTCCCGACGATCGGACGGCTTGGTCGGCGGTCTGTGCCCTGGCGGTCCTTGCCGGCCGCTGTTGCCCCTGGTAGACTCTCGGCCCCGCAGCCCATCCCCAAGGTGTTCGCCGATGCTCACGTCGCCAACCCGTCCGGCGCCCTGGCGCCGGATCGTCCGCATCGCCGCATTCAGCGCTCTGTCCTTGTCCGGCACTCACCATGCCGGCGCGGCCGGTCAGGCCTTGTTCGCCCAGTCCGAAATCTACCTGACCACGGATCCGCAACCGGTCTCCATCCTGGTTCAGGACGTCGGCGCCATGCGCGGGTTCGAACTGTCATTGGCCTATGACGGCGAAGTCGTGACCGTCACGGCCGTGGGCAACGGCAGCCTGATCAGCGCGGTGCGGCCCGAGGCGCAGCTCACCGTGGTCGCGGCCGAACCGGGGGCATTGACCGTCAGGCTTGCGCTGGAAGAGGCTGTGGACGCCACGCCGGCGACCGACGGATCGGCGGCCGCTCCCGCTCTCCTCCCCCAAGGCAGCGGGGAACTGGTCAAGCTCACCCTCGCGCCCTTGAAACAGACCGACGAACCGATCGCGCTGACGGTCACCGACCTCCGCATCCTGGGCGCCGCTGATGCCGGCGACGAGACGTTCAGCTGCCCCCCGGCGCAGATCACCGTGGCGCAGGACCCCAGCGATGCGCAGCGTGCGGCCTTTCTGGAACAGGCCACCGCCTTGCGGCCGACCGGGTCGCTCAAGGGTCTCTTGACCGGCTCGTGGCTGCCCGGCATTCCGGACGGGCCTTCGCCCAACCTGGCCTGGATGGGTCTCGCCCTTCTCGGTCTGGCCGTGGCCGGACTGGCCTGGGCTCTCGGCCGGCGACCGCCGTCGTCGCCGACCGGCGATGGGTGAGCGCCGGCCTCGCCGCAACCACCCGGTCGTCGGTCGCAGCGACGGACGCGAGCACCCGTGCTTCGCAAGCCCCACTGTGTTATACTTGGCAATGACGGTTTGCCATCATGGCATCTTCACGACATCGGGTATGTGGCTAGGAGGATCCTCATGAGCATGGTTCGATCAAGTCGGCGTGGCGCAGTGGTGCTGGCGATTGCCTCGGCGGTCCTGCTGGCCTTGCCGGTGGCCATCGCCTTGGCCTCATGGCCGGGCGAGCGCATCCTGCCCCAGGAGCAGGCCGTGGTGGACATGGTCAACGAAGAGCGGGCCAAGGTCGGTCGCCAGCCCCTGTTGGTCAACTACCAGCTCCAGGTCGCGGCCTGGATGCACAATGAGCACATGGTCAAGACCGGCTGCTTCTCGCACGGCGACTGCGGCGACGGCGGCCCCTCGGACCGGGTGAAGAAGAGCGGCTACAAGGGCGGAATGGTCGGCGAGAACATCGCCAAGGGCTACCGCACGCCCGCCGAGGTGATGGACGGCTGGATGCACAGCACGGGTCACCGCGCCAACATCCTCAACGCCAACTACATCGACATCGGCGTGGCCTACAACCCCAGCGGTCCCACCTGGACCCAGGTCTTCGCCGTACCCGACCCCAATGTGCCCACGGTCACGCCGCCGACCGATCCGCTGACCATCCCCTGTGACCTGCCCGACTTCAACGGCGACCGCACGGTGACCGACGCGGACGTGGACATGACCGCCGGCCAGCTGATGCTGACCGCCACGGATCCGGCCTGGAACGCCAAGTACGATCTGGTCAAGGACCAGATGATCAACGTCTACGATGTCTATGCCGTGGCGATGAAGGTCGGTCAGTCCTGCCCGAAGTGAACGCTTGCCGGCTGATGGCCGGCAAGCTGTGATCGGCATGCCGTGATCGGCAGACGTGACAGCCGTTTCAGAAGACCAGCATCCACAAGAAGACGGGGAGCGCGATCGCGCTCCCCGTCTCTTTTTGTCGTCGCCCGGCCGCCTCCGCATCCGGGCGGCCGACTTGGCCGTGACAGATGCAGGTGGACATCGTTATCTGCAGCGCCTGAACTGCAGGCAACCACACCATTTGTTTCTGGGGATCGACGCTAGGAGCCGGCCATGTCGGAATCAACACGACGTTTGCGACTGTTCGCCCCCCTTCTGCTCGCGGTCGCGGTGCTGGGGATGCTGTGGGGCGGCCATGCCGCCCGCAAGGCCAACGGGCAGATCAACCCCAAGGCCTGGAATGCCCTGCCATCGGATTCCGCCGGCGAATGCGGCGGCGAAGCAGGACGCGACGGCACAGAATCCGCATGGACGGCGACCAACGGCTACCTCCACCTGCGACTCTGCATGGCCGGGACGCCCGGTTGGTCCAAGGACCAGTCGCCTGATTGGAGTGCGGCGCGCTACAAGTGGTGGCTGCAGGTAGGCAACCAGAGCTTCATGCTGCTGTTGGAAGACGCCGCCGTGAGCGGCGACTCACAGGCCGGCGGCCTGCTGTCCGACGGCGCCGGCGACCTCACCTTGATCCCCGATCTCAACGGCAACGGCCGCTTTGATGACGACTGGGGATCGGCGGCCGGCACTCCGGCACCGTACCTGTTCAACGGTCAGGGACATCCCCTGTGGCGCCGCGCCTGGTCGACCACGGCCGGCAGCACGCAGATGGCCACGGTGGGCAGCACCCGTGACATCGGCTTCAGCTTGGGCCAGGCCGCCTGCGGTCCCACGGTGGAGGTCTACATCAATCTGGCCCTGCTTGGACCTAGCGCCGTGCCTTGCGTTCGCTGGGCCACCGACCCCGAGTCACCCAACCTGGACACGGCCTCCGGCTGTGACACCGGTCCGCGTATGGTCTGCCTGAACGCGGTGGTCGACGACAAGACCGCCGTCCCGCCGACCGAGACCCCCTTCCTGCCGACGCAGCCGCCGTTCCCGGCAACGCTGACGCCGGTGCCGCCCTCGCTCACGCCCGTGCCGCCTTCGGCCACGGCGGTCCCGCCGACGGCCACCTCCGTGCCGCCTTCCGCGACCGCGGTTCCGGGCACTGCGGTTCCAGGCACCGCGACGGACCAGCCGCCCGCGCCGACCACGGCGCCTTCAGCCACTTCCGTCGCTGTGCTCCCCAGTGCCACCCCGCCGCCGGGCATCGCGTCGCCCACGCCGACGCCGCCGCCGCTGCCGGCCACCGCCACGTCGGTCTTCCCCACGCCGGTCGCCACGCAGACCAGGACGACCAACCTGACGCCGGTTCCGCCGCCCTGGCTGACCGGCACCCCCATCCCGCAACCCACCAACATCTGGCCCTCACCGACGCCCGAAGGCGGCAACGTGGGCCTGGGCGACCTCAACAGCTGCGCGCTGGAGGTCGACAGCGTAGGCCAGAACCCGCGCCCCTTCCCGGTGGCGGTGACGGCCTATGCCCAGCAGGTGAACATCTCCGGGCAGCCGGTCGCCGGGCAGGTGTACATGGCGACCAACCCAGCCAACGGAAGCTGCGCCTATTTCGCCGGCCTGCCTTCGGGTACCTACCGCACCTGGTTCGCTGGCGTGCCCTCCAACTACACCCTGTACCCGGGTTCGCCGCAGAGCCAGTACGTGCAGGTGCTCCCCTATCCGGCGCCCTGCGCGCAGTCGGCCTTCCGCTACACCCTCTGCGGCTACTGCCCCAACCCCACCGCGGTGGTTCCAGCGCCCTGTCCGCCGGGCTGCCCGCCCGGGGGCCAACCCACGGCCTGCCCGCCGGGCTTCCCTTGCCCGCCTTCGGGCCAACCCACGGCCTGCCCGCCCGGCTTCCCCTGCCCGCCCACGGGCCTGCCGACGGCCTGGCCGCATAGCCCGCAGCGCCCCTCATTCGGCTGCCATTCCCTGCTCCCCATCCTAAACTTCCTGGCCAACGACGCGGTATGCTCCAGCTGGGTCGAGGTACAGAACACCGGCGACCATCCGGCCAAGGCCATCATGCTGGTCTGGGGCGCGCCGGGCTTCTGCCCGCCGCAATGCACCGGACCACTCAAGGTGGAATGCTCCGGACTCCTGATCCCCGGCTCGGCCTGGAACTTCCTCGGCGCGCAGATCCCCACGGGCGCCAAGAGCGGTGCCATCGTCTCGGCCGGAACGGATTACGTCGGCGCCCATGGCGAGGACATCTTCGCCGACGCCCTCTGCGAATCGCTCTTCCAGTACGTGGTGGGCGACTGCAACGAGTTCCGGCGCTTCTGGAAGGCCTACACGGAATTCGGCAATTGGCGCGGCTTCGACTTCGGCAGCCGGCCCTGCCAGCCGATGGCCGCCGAGGTCTTGCGCCAATGCCCGGGCGACCTGCGCCCGGAGGTCAACGTGGTGTCGAGCTACGCGGGCATCGCCGGCGAGTTCCTGGGCGCCTACGATCCCGTCTATGGCGGCTTCGCCTTCTATGCCCCCAGCCTGTATGCGGCTTCCGGCGGCTACAACAGCATCCTCTATATCCAGAACGGCGGGCTGGAATGCACCAGCCTCGAGATCTGGTTCAAGGGCCGCGACGACTGCCTCCGCCCGCGTATCTGCGACGTGAGCACGCTCTCGCCGGGCGAGACCTTCCAGTTCGACGCCTCCAGCTGCATGCCGGCGGGCTGGGTGGGCGACGCCTGGATCCGCTCCACGCAGCCGTTGGGCGTCGCCGTGGACCATATCGGCAACGACGTCCTGATGACCTACACCGGGCTGCCGGCCGAGTTGAACTATGTCTTCCACGGTGTGAAGTACTTCACGACCGGCTCGGCCGTGGCCTACGGTCCGCTGATCTACTCTGAGTACCAGGGCTGGGACACGGCGGTCATCGTCCAGAACCTGTCGCGCACGCAGGCGGCCAAGGTCAAGGTCTACTTCCTGGACCGCTCGGGTGACGTCATCACCACGGTGGTCGACTGGGTCTGCCCGCAGGGCTCGCAGCAGTTCTTGTTGCCGGTCATCGCCAACCTTCCGGGCAACTGGGTAGGTTCGGTGCGGGTGGAGAGCCAGGACTGGTTCGCACCCGGCTCGCCGGCGGTGGACGCCCCCTACATCTTCGCCATCGCCGAGATGGTCAAGTACGGCGACGTGCAGCGCACCTCGCCGCAAGAGGCCATGGCCTACGAGTTCTTCCCCGAGCAGATGGCCTATGACTGGCAGGTGGGCTCCGGCTGCGGCGGTCTGTGCTCGGGCATCGGGCGCATCGGCATCCCCAGCTTCCACAAGGACCAGGCGGGCTCCGGTATCACCTCGGAAGTGGCCATCGCCAACATTGTGGCCAAGCCGGGCTTCACCGACTTCGCGGTCTTCATCTTCGACCAGAACGGCCTCTTGGACTTCGTCTGCGAGAAGCTGCACGATCGCCAGGTGGAGTACATCGACCTGAACAGCTGGGGCTTCATCAACCCGGGCTTCAAGGGTTCGGCGCTCATCTCGGCCACGTTCTGGGAGCATGAGGTCTTCGCCCCCAACGGCGGCTTCGTCCGCAACGTGGTGGGCCTGGCCGCGGTGAAGGTGGAGCGCGCCGGCACGACCTTGGGGCTGGACATCCCCGGCGACGAGTCGGCCGCCAACTGGGGCTTCCCGCTGCCGGGCGCGCTGCCCTTCCTGGGCCCGCGCGCGCCGCAATGCCCCGGCCAGCCGGGTACGGAGCCGGGCAACGGCGGCGGTGGTGGCGGCCCGGGGCCGATCCCGACGCCGCCGGGTCCGCCGATTCCCTGATAGCGGGGACGGTGGTCCGGAGCGAAGGCTCCCGGGATTCCACCAAGAGACCTTAGAAGACAGGCGCGGCCCGTGGGGCCGCGCCTGTTTCGTTGCCCCGCCGCGTGTGCGGGCCGCGGCCGCCGCCCAAGGCCCCATCCGCCGTCGGCGGCGCGCTGGACAAGCGCCGCATCTTGTTTACAATGCTGGTCAATGTTGGCGACAAGGCTTGTCGTGTCCGTCGCCGCCGTGGTGACTTCCGCTGGAGGCCGCGAGCATGGATCAGCAAGGGACCGAAACCGATCCGCATGACCTGGACGGATCTCGACGCCGTTTCCTCGTCGGCTCCTCTCGCCTGGCGATGCTGGCCGGCCTGGTCGCCGGCTACGGCGCCTTCGGCCGCATAGCAGCCCGCTTCCTGTATCCGGCGCATGCCGAACCGCGCCAATGGCAGTTCGTGGCCGATCTCAAACGGCTGCACACGGGTGAGTCCTTGCGTTATGTCGCACCCACGGGCGAACCCGTCGCCATCACCCGCCGCGGCAACCGCGGCGACAGCTCAGACTTCGTGGCCCTCTCCAGCACCTGCCCGCATCTGGGCTGCCAGGTGCATTGGCAGGCGCAGGAAGACCGCTTCTTCTGCCCCTGCCACAACGGGGTCTTCGATCCGTCGGGCAAGGCTACGGCCGGCCCGCCGGCCGACGCGGGCCAGTCGCTGGCGCGCTACCCCCTGAAGGTGGAGCGGGGACTGCTGTTCATCGAGGTGCCGGTGGAGCGGGTGGTGCGCGGCGATGGCCGGCCGCGCGCAGGGGGACGGGCGTGAACAGCCTGGGTTCCTGGCTGGGCCAGCGGCTGCCCCTGGACAAGCTGGACCTGCGCGAGCTGACCAACGAACCGGTCCCCTACCACCTCAAGCGCTGGTGGTTCGCCTTGGGGGGAACCCCTGCCTACCTCTTCGTGGTCCAGATCGTGACCGGCATCCTGCTGGCCTTCTATTACCAGCCCGCGCCCAGCACCGCTTACAACTCCGTTCGCTACATCACGGAAGAAGCCAGCTACGGTTGGTACATCCGCAGCATGCACAAGTGGGGCGCCACCCTGATGATCGCCGCGGTGGTTCTGCACCAGATGCGGGTCTATTTCACGGGCGCCTACCGCAAGCCGCGGGAGATCAACTGGATGGTGGGCATGCTGCTCCTCATCTGCACCCTCATGATCGGCTTCACCGGCTACAGCCTGGTCTTCGAGCAGCTCAGCTACTGGGGCGCCACGGTAGGGGCCAACATCGCCGACGCGGTGCCCGTGGTGGGCGGTCTGGCCAAGCGCATGCTCTTGGGCGGCGATCGCTACAACGCCAACACGCTCGCCCGCTTCTACATCATCCACGCCGCCGTGCTGCCCGTCACCCTGGCGGCCCTGGTGGCCACGCATATCGCCATCATCCGCCTGCAGGGCGTGAGCGAGATGCAGTTCAAGGACGAGGATCCGAGCCGGCCGCGCAGCTTCAACTTCTTCCCCGACCATCTGTACACCGAGCTGATCATGGGCCTGGCCCTGATGATCCTGCTCAGCGCCCTGGCCACCATCGCCCCGGCCGAGATGGGCCCGCCCGCGGATCCGCTCAGCACGCCGGAGGTGATCAAACCGGAGTGGTTCTTCTACGTGGCGTTCCGGTGGCTGAAGCTCTTCTCCGGCAGCGCCGCGGTGCTGAGCATGGGCGCGGTGGTGGCGCTCATGTTCGGCTGGCCCTTCATAGACGCGTTCATTCGCAGGCGCAGCCGCTTCCAGGAAGCCAGCGTCTGGATCGGCATCCTGGGCGTCCTGGCCATCCTGGGCCTGACCGTCTGGGAAGCCCTCGTCGCCCATTGACCACGGAAGGAAGCAGACCGATGACCTTGGAATTCAAGCGCTGGATCATCGCCATCCTGGGAGGCCTCTTCCTGGTCTCCTTGATCCTGGTCCAGGCCCTGGAAACCAGCCGCCGACGCCAGGAAGCGGGCTTGACGACCCCGCAAGTGAATGTTCCGGCGGCGTCCAAGGAATGCGTCGACTGCCATGCGGAGGGCAATCCGGGCATCGTCGAGCATTGGCGCGGAAGCACCCATGCCGAGAAGGGCGTGGCCTGCATCGACTGCCACCAGGCCGAAAAGGGTGACGCGGATGGCTTCGAGCATTACGGCGCCCACATGGCCACGGTGGTGACGCCGCTGGACTGTGCCCGCTGTCATCCCGCCGAGAATGAGGAATTCGCCAAGAGCCACCATGCGGCGGCCGGCAACATCCTGGCCTCCTTGGACAACTTCCTGGCAGAGACGGTGGAGGGTTCGCGCATACCCTTCAGCCCGCATTCGCCGACGGTCGGCCGCCAGGTGGACATGGTGGACGGCATGGCCAGCGCCGCTTCGGGCTGCCAGCAATGCCACGGCTCCAAGGTGGCCCTGCGCACGACGGACGGCGGCAAGATCACCATGGACGATCTCAAGCCGGATGCCAAGGGCAAGCCGACCAACATCGCCCTGCTGGAGACGGTGTTGCGCGACCCGGAGGACGGCCGGCCGCTCTACGATCCGGCCTCCTGGCCGAACACGGGCATCGGGCGACTGAACCTGGACGGCTCGCGCGGCTCCTGCTCGGCCTGCCACAGCCGGCACGACTTCTCGCCGCGCCGGGCGCGCCAGCCGGAGAACTGCGGCAAGTGCCACCTGGGCCCCGACCATCCGCAGAAGGAGATCTACGACGAGTCGAAGCATGGCGTGGCCTACCGCGACCTGCGCGACCAGCTGAACCTGGACGCCAAGGACTGGGTGCTGGGCCGCGACTACGCGGCGGCGCCCACCTGCGCCACCTGCCACATGTCGGGCAACACACGCAACGGCGGACGGGTGACCCATGACCCGGGCGAGCGCATCTCCTGGACCAACCGACCGCCGGTCAGCTTGGTGATGGACACCGATGCGGACCACGCCGTGGTCAAGGAAGTAGATCCGGAGAAGCGCCGCGCCCTGGTGGCGGACACGGCCAAGGACAAGCGCGACCGCATGCAACAGGTCTGCGAGCATTGCCACTCGCCGGACTACGTCGGCAGCTTCTACACGCAGTACGACAACCTGGTCATCCTCTACAACGAGAAGTTCGCCAAGCCGGGCCAGGCCATCATGGGCGCCCTGTTGGACAATGGGCTGCGCACGAAGACGGAGTTCGACGAGGAAGTGGAGTGGACCTGGTACTTCCTGTGGCACCACGAAGGCCGGCGCGCCCGCCACGGCGCCTCGATGATGGCCCCGGACTACACCCACTGGCACGGGATGTTCGAGGTGGCCGACCGTTTCTACATGCAGCTGATCCCGCAGGCGCGGGAGGTGGCGGCCAAAGCCGCCGCGGCCGGGCAGGTCGAAGCGGCCGCCAAGGTGGACGCGGTCATCGACGGCATCCTCAGCCGCCCGGAGCATGCCTGGTTCAAGGAGGGCGCCGAGGACCAGTCGGCGCAGATCCGCGAGCAGATGGAGAAGCGCTACGGGCAGGGCGCGCCGGTCCAGCCCTGAGCCCTTGGCCGTGAGAACAAGGCCATCGCGTGCCATCCCATCGACCGGCGGGGGCGAACGCCCCCGCCGGTCTTGCGTTACCTACTCCAGGTAGGCCTTCCCGCCATAGCCCGTCAGCCCCAGCATGCCGCGCACCAGCTGGTACGCAAGCCAGTTCAGCCCGCGCTGCCACCAGACTTGCCCGTCGATGTCTTCGAGGCGTACGGCTAAGGAATGCTGGACGACGAGCCGCAGCAGGTCGTCGCGCAGCTCGCGCGCCAGGTCGGCGTCCCGGACCAGCACATTGGCTTCCCGCGCCGCCAGCAGGCTGAAGGGGTCGATGTTGGTGGAGCCCACCGTCAGCCAGAGTTTGTCGATCTCCGCCACCTTGGCATGCATGAAGCCGGGCTGGTATTCGTAGATGGCCACCCCGGCCTGCAGCAACGGCCGGTACAGGGCGTGGGTGGCGTGGTGCTCGATCCTGTTCTCCACCCGTCCCTGCAAGAGCAGCACGACGCGGACGCCTCGCCCCGCGGCGGCCATCAGGCGATGGCGAAAGCGCCTGCCGGGCAGAAAGTAGGCGTTGGCGATCAGCACCTCTTCCCGGGCCGCATCGAGGGCCCGCAGGTAGGCCGCTTCGATGGCCCGGCGGTGGCGGAAGTTGTCGCGGACCACCAGCGCGGCCGACATCGCCCCCGCCTCCGGCGGCATCGCCCCTGTGGCCGGGATGTGCCGCCAGGCGCGCTTGAACTGCCCCCGGCAGGTGGCGCGCCACTGCCCGGCCGCCTGCAGGCGCAGATCCTGAACCAGCGGCCCCTCCACCCGTAGGGCGTAGTCGCAGCGCGGGACCTGTCCGGGCCCGTCGACATCGTCGATGATGTTGATGCCCCCCACGAAGCCCAAGCGGCCGTCGACCACGGCCAGCTTGCGGTGCAGACGGCGCAGCCGCCCCCGGTTCACCGCCAGCAGACGGTGGTCGGGCCGATAGAAGAGCAGCCGCACCCCCGCGCGATCCAGGCTGCGACGCAGCCACGCCGGCAGATCCCGGGATCCGAAGCCGTCCAGCAGCAGCTGCACCCGCACGCCCCGACGCGCGGCCCAGATCAGGGCCGCCGAGACCTGCCGCCCGACGGCGTCGGGCCGGTACAGGTAGCTCTCCAGGAAGATCTCCTCCCGCGCATCGGCGATGGCTTGCAGCAAGGCCGGGAAGTACGCCGCGCCGTCGCGCAGCAGGACGACCTGGTTGCCGGAGCGCCAGCGCGGTTGCGAACGGTCATCGCGCTCGGGGTCCGCGGCGTCGACGCGCCTCGTCCCCGAACGCGGTCCACGAACCGTCCTCAGCGCGGCACCAGCACGGCCGAGAGCGGCGCGTGGTCCGACAGGCCTCGCCAGGGCACGGCGCTGTGCACCTTGGCCTCGACCACGTCCAGGCCGCGAACGTAGATGCGGTCCAGGTGCAGAAGCGGCCGGCGGACGGGGAAGGTGGCGGCGAGGCGGCCGTGGCGGCGGCGGAAGGCCTCGTGGACCGTCAGGGCATCCTCGAGGACCGCGCAAGCCTCCTGGCGCCAGTCGTTGAAGTCGCCGGCCAGGATCAAAGGTTCATCCGCGGGCACCTCGTCAACGGCATAGCGCACCAGGGCCTCCAGCTGCCGGCGGCGATCCTCGGCGCGGAGGTTCAGGTGCACGCAGAGGGCGTGCAATGGCGCTTCGCGGCCGGGCAGGCGGATGCGCGCGTGCAGGAGGCCACGGCGCTCCAGGCGGCTGAGCGAGAGGTCCTGGTTATGCCAGCCGAGGATGGCGTGGCGGCTGACGATGGCGTTGCCGTGGTGTCCGGCGCGGTAGAAAGCGTTGGCGCCATAGGCATGGTGGTGGTCGCCGGCCAGAACGGCATGCTGTGGATCGGCCGGCCAGTCAGCATGCCGACGGGCACGGCTGGCATGGCGTCCCTGCACCTCCTGCAGAAAGACGAGATCCAGGTCCAGGCCATCCAAGGCGCGACGCTGCGCCGGTAGCACATGCCGCAGGTAGAACGCGGACACGCCCTTGTGGAGGTTGTAGGTGGCGATGCGTAGGGCTGGATTCATGACGGGACAACCTCTTGGCGGTAACAGCTCTTGATTGCGTGCTGGAAACCTGCAACGTCTCATGAGATGCCTTGGGCAGCGGTTCCCATACCCCACTGCCGGACAAGCCGTGTCGATCCTCGGTCTCACGCAAGGGCGGTCGGCGCGCCGCGCCCCAGGCTCCGGCGCATGCGATCGAACCTGGACGCCTGCCGCCTTGCCGCGCTATCGTTCGCCACCACCCGCGATCGCCGTGAGAAAGGCCGCCCCGATGTCCGTGAACCTCGCCGACCAGGTCGCACGCGCCGAGCTCTGCTTTACCCTGCGAACGGGCGACGCCCATATGCAGCTGGACGATGCCGTGCGGAACTTCCCGCCGGCGCATTACAACACCCACCCGCCCCACACACCGTACAGCTTCTGGCAGCTGCTGGAGCATATCCGTTTCTGCCAATGGGACATCCTGGACTATGTGCGCAACCCCGGCTACCAGAGCGTCCCCTTTCCGGAAGGCGTCTGGCCGCCGCCGTCGGAGGTCGCCGACGAAGCGCGTTGGCAGGCGACGATCGCCGCCTTCCACGCCGACCTGGATGCCATCGAGGCCTTGGTGGCCAATCCGGACTTCGACCTCTACCGAGCGCCGGCGCATGCCTGGGAGGCGGCGCATACCCCGTTTCGCTGCTTCCTGGTGGCCGCGGATCACAACGCCTACCATATCGGCGAGCTGGCGATCCTGCGACAGGTCATGGGGCTTTGGGAACAGGCCGACAAGGGGCGGATGGGCTGACGCGGCCGCTGGGCGCATCGCGGAAGCGGCGATCACGGTAAGTGAAGCGAGGGTGGCGCGCCCCCCTTGGGACGCGCCACCCTCGCTCTGGAAACGTGGCTCAGGACAGGCCGGACAAATGGGTCCCGGGCCGGACGGCATCGCTCAGCGACGTGTCGTCACGGCCTCGCGGCGGGCGTTCAGGCCCAGGACGGCCACCAGTCCAGCCGCTACCAGGACCAGCCAGCCCATCTGGCGGGCCGGCGCGCCGGCGCCGGTCTTGGGCATGGCCGCGGGCATGGTGTGATGGGCCGCTGCGGCCTTGGCGTCCACGCTCGGCACCGCCACCAGCGCCGGCTCACCGCCGGCCAGACCCATGGCGAAGACCGTGTAGACGGTGCCCGCGTCAAGCTTCAGGCCCGGCACCTTCAGCGCCACGGTCTCGGTACCGGCCAGGCGAACTTCCAGGTCGTAGCTGCCGGCATCCACCGGCAGGTAGTCGCCGGTCTGCTTGAAGGCGACGTTCTTGAAGAGCACCGGGCCACCGGTGACGGCGACGTCCACGGCCGGGGCATCCGGCGAGGCATGCGCGAAGCGCACATGGGCCTTGCCCGCGGCCGGCGCGGCGTTGTTGTCAGTGAGCACCCACGGCGCGATGTCCGCCAGCTTGCCCACCGCCACGACGGTGTAATCCTTACCGGCGGCCAGGTCGAGTTTGGCGTCGATGACCGCCGGCTCCGTCTTGCCGGCCGGAACGACCTTGACCCCATAGTTGCCGGCATCCAGGCCGGCATAAGCGGTGATGCCCTTGAACGTCGCATTGGTGAAGGCCGGCTTGTCCCCCACCCAGACGTCGACGGCGGGACCGTCCGGGGAGGCGTGCACGACACGCACCCGGGCCTGATGACCGTCGGCGGCGGCGGGCTGGGCCAAGGCCCATGCTCCGAGCAGGGCGAAGGCGGTAGCGGCGATGTTGAGGTGCTTCATGATCTGCGTTCTCCTTGTGTGGTGTGCCGAGGTTCATCGATGATGGTGGCGATCGTCCGCCGAGGTCTTGTTCAACAATGTGCGGTTCAACGCTGTTGTACAGCGGTTCGTGCAGGACTTATGGGCAAGAGTTTAGCTTCACAGGCGTTGCATGTCAAGGTCTTGTATAGCTTCTCAGCAGATGCTAAGGAATCCACCGTGCCGCACGTGCCGATCGGCGCGGCGGCCATTGGCCGCCGTCGACCTGTCGTCGTACAATGCGTGGCGTTCTGCCCGGCCGCGGCGGAAGCTGCAGATCCGCTGCGCGCCTCACGCTTTGGAGATTGTCCCGATGACCCAGCGCAACGCTCTCCCGATCGCCGGCCGGCTGCGCACGGCAAGATCCGCCGTCGCCGCCCGCGGGCGCTGACGGGCGGCGCCTCGCCATGCGCGCTCCCGAACGCCGCCGCCCCCTGCGCCGCAAAGCCGTCCCGGCGGGCGCTTCATCCGCCAAGACCGGCTCCCGCGTCAAGCAGGGCGGCCTGGCCGCCTTGGCCATGGCCCTGCTCCTCGGGGCCGCCGGGCTCGCCCGGCAACGCGCGGCCTCCGACCAGGAGACCCTGGCCCCGTCGCGGCCCATCGCCGTCGCCCCCACGCCGGTCCCCACCGGATCCTCCGGCGGCGCCCGCACGCTATCCGCCATGGAACGAGATCTGGCGGCGGCCATCAACGCCGCCCGAAATGACGCCGGACTCCCGATGCTGACGATGGACCGCCAGCTCACGGCGGCCGCCACCGGCCACAGCGAGGACCTGCTGGCACACCAGACCTGCAGCCATGACGGCAGCGATGGCTCCAGCCTGGAAAGCCGCCTCAAGGCCGCGGGCGTCGAGGCCAGCGCCTACGCCGAGACGGTGGCCTGCGGCAGCGGTTCGGCGGACGAGGCGGTGCGCCAGTGGCTGGACTCCAAGGCGCATCGCCCGATCATCCTGGGCAAGGCCTATCGCCGTCTGGGCGTGGGCGTGGCCGTGAGCGCCGATGGTGCCGACACGCGCTGGACGGCGGATCTCGGAACCCCTTAGCGTGGACCGGTAGCGCGTGGACCTGCAAGGCAAGGTCGCCCTGGTCACCGGCGGCGCCCACCGCGTGGGCAAGGCCATCGCCCTGGCTCTGGCCGAACGCGGAGCGGACGTGGCCATCCATTACGGCCGCGCCCATGACGAGGCCGCCGCCACCGTCGCCGAGCTGACGGCCGCCGGCGCGGCGGCCATGGCCCATGCGGCCGACCTGTCCTCGACGGAGGCCATCGACGGTCTCTTCGGGGCCGTCGACGCGCGCTTCGGCCGGCTGGACATCCTGGTGAACAGCGCCGCCGAGTTCCACTACCAGCGCTTCGACCGCATCACCGCGGAGGACTGGGACCAGACCCTGGCGGTGAACCTGCGCGCGCCCTTCCTCTGTACCCAGCGAGCGGCCCGCCTGATGAAGCGCGAGCCGCGCGATGCGCCGGCCCTGGTGGTCAACATCGCCGATCTCTCGGGCGTCGGGGTCTGGCCCGGCTACGTCCAGCACGGGGTCAGCAAGGCGGGCCTCTTGCACCTGACGCGCATCGCCGCCCTGGAGCTGGCTCCCGCGGTGCGGGTCAACGCCCTGGTGCTAGGCCCGATCATGCCGGTCAAGGGTCGCGGCGAGGACGAGGCCTGGCGGCGGCTGCTCGACTCCCTGCCGCTGCGGCGCGCGGGCGGCGGGGCGGCGGTGGGCGAGGCCGTGGTCTTCCTGGCCCAGAGCGACTTCACCACTGGCGCCACGCTGGAGCTGGATGGCGGCGAGCACCTGCTGGGGCCGGGAGGGGAGTAGCGGCGGGGGCCGGGTCGGGAGTGGACGAGACCCCCGCTGCAGGGCGAAGAATCAGGCTCGGTACACACATAGAGGATGCGCTACGAACTCCTCCCCCCAGCGGGGGGAGGTCGGGAGGGGGGCAGGTCGCCATGGAAACCCACCCGCCCTCGCTCCCCACGGCTGCTAGCCGTGAACCGACTGCGAGCGGTTGAACGATGCGCCAACGCCATCCGGGATGCGCCTCAGCGCTCGAAGGCCAGCAGCAGGCCGAGCGCCATCCCCCCCAACGCGCATTCGTAAACCAGGAAGGTGGTCAGCGGCCAGCCGATGGCGATGACGAGCGCCAGTACAGCCAGCTGCGACCCGACCGCCCCCAAGGCCAGCAGGTGGCGCACCGGCGCGCCGCCACCGAGGCGCTCGCGGAAGAGCCCCGCGCGCAGGATCAGCCGGAACACGGCCCCCCAGCCCAGGTTGAAGCCGCCCACGAGCAGACGAAAGAGAGGCCGGTTTCGCGCCGTGATGCTCGCGTCCGCAGCGGGAGCGGCAGCGAAGCGCCGCGCCTGCTCCGCCGCCGGCAGACCCTGCCCCCCGCCTTCGTCGCGGAACATCACGAAGCTGATCACGGTGGCGGCGAAGACATTGGCCAGGAAGGCGGCGATGGCCAACGGGATCGCGAAGCCGCCTGCGCCGCCCGGCCCGACGGCTAGGACAATGGCCACGAAGATCAGCAGGGTGAAGAAGAAGTCGAAGACCAGATCCAGCAAGCCGCCGATGAGGCGGATCTGGCCGGTCATGCGCGCCACGCCGCCGTCGACGGAGTCCAGCACGGCGTTGGCCAGGATCAAGGCAGCGCAGAGCGGGCCATGCTCGGGCAAACCGCCACCGGCGATGATCGCCACGGCGCCCAGGCCGCAGGCGAAGCCCGCTACCACGACGGCCTCGGGCGGCGTGCCCAGGCGGGCCAGGGGCACCGCCACCAGCCAGGCCGGCAGCCACAGCAGCTCGTCGGCATAAGGCGGCCGGCGCAGGGGGCGCTTGGCGAAGCGGGCGTAGCTGGCAGCGAGGCGGGAGCGGAGGGTCATGGGGAATCCTGGGCGATCGAGAAGCCGATGGGAGGGACCGGCGGACAATACCAGGAGGCGGGGGCGGCGTCCAACGTCCCCGGCGGTTGAAGTTGCCCGGGCCAAGGCCCGAACGCATGGTCCACGATCGAGGCGATGGCCCTTCCCACCATTGACGCCCCCCTGCCCTGGGCGTAGACTCGCGACCATCCATCCATGGCCCGCGTCGTCGCGCGGCCCCCCACGCGGGAGCATCCCGATGCAAGGCGACAACGTCCGCTACCCCCTTGCCGACCGGCGGACCTGGTTGTGGTTCGCGGTAGGACTGGTCCTGCTCGTCTTCTCCTCCGGCCGCCTGGCGGTGCCACTGCTGGCCTGGGTGGCGCCGGTCTTCTTCGTACGCTTCATGCGCAGCGTACGGCGCGTCAGCCTGGGCCTGCTGGCGGTGGCCCTGGCCGGCATGGCCATGTTGGCCATCAGCTGGCGGGGGATGATCGCCATCCCGCCGCCGGCGGACAGCCTCTTCATCGTCTTCACCGGGCTCCTGTCCACCCTGCCTCTGTGGGTGGACCGCCGCCTCACGCCGCGGCTGGGGGGCTTCACGGGCACCCTCGTCTTTCCCCTGGCCTCGACCGTCCTGGAGTTCGCCAACATGGGCCTGGGCTCGCCCCTGGGCAGCTTCGGCGCCACGGCCTACAGCCAGGCGGGCAACCTGGTGCTGCTGCAGCTGCTGTCGGTCACAGGCATCTGGGGCCTCACTTTGCTGATGGCCTGGCCTGCGTCCCTCTTCAACTGGGCCTGGGAGCGCGGCTGGGACTGGCCGGAGCTGCACCGCGGCCTGCTGGCCGCCGCCGCGGTGCTGGGCGCGGTCTGGCTCTTCGGCGAGATCCGCCTGGCCGCGGCGGACCTCGCGCCCGGTACTGTCCGCGTAGCCGCCGTCACCGCCGCCTCGCCGGACCTGAACGAGCTCATGCCCCAGCGCCGAGCGGATCCAGCGGCCTTCCGCACGAACACCGCCGCCATGCGCGATGCCTACTTCGCGGCCAGCCTGCGGGAGGCGCGCGCAGGGGCCGAGATCATCCTCTGGCCGGAAGGGGCCGGGCTGGTTGCGGAGGAGGACGAGCCGGACTTGACGACCCGGGCCGCGGCCATGGCCCGCGACGAAGGCCTGTACCTGGCCGTCCCCTTCTTCACCCTCTTCGCGGCGGAGGGCCGCCCGCCGGAGAACCGGCTGCGCGTCTTCGGCCCCTCCGGCGAGCTGGTGCTGGACCACGTCAAGTACGGCGGCAACGTCATCGAGGGCTCTTTGAAGGGCGACGGCAAGCTGCGCTGGGTGGACACGCCCTTCGGCCGCCTGTCGGGGGTGATCTGCTGGGACACCGACTTCATCCCCAACATCCGCCAGGCCGGGCGTCAGCGGGTGGACATCCTCCTCTCACCGGCGCATGACTGGGAGGCCATCACCCCGCTGCATGGGCAGATGAGCGTCTTCCGGGCCATCGAGAACGGGCTGTCGGTGGTTCGACTGGCGGACCAGGGGCTATCGATCGTCGCCGACCCCTACGGGCGTACCCTCGCCGCCATGGACCACTTTCGAGCCACGGAGCGGGTGATGGTGGCCCAGGTGCCGCTACGGGGCGTGGCGACGGTCTACGCGCGGATCGGGGACCTCTGCGGCTGGCTGTCCGTGCTGGGGCTGGCGCTTTTGGCCATCCTGGGCTGGCGACGTGGCCGCGGGGAGCCCGACGGCGGGCGCTGAAATCGCGCCTGCAAGGCCGCGCGCAGCGCCGGGGGCAACGCCCCCTGGCCCAGTTGGTGGCAGGCGTCATGGGCCAGATCGAGAGTGCCCATGAGGGCCCGGCAGCGCTGGCAGAGCTCGGCGGGCGCCACGGGGAAGGGCACGCCGCGGTCCAGGGCCTCCTGCTTGGCCTCCAGCAGGTCCAGGCAGACGGCCCGGTCATGTTCCGGCGGCGGCGCGGGGCGATGGGGCAGCTGCCGGTCCAGGGCCTGGCGCAGCGCCAGGCGAGCGCGGTGCACCCGCGTCTTGACCGTGGCCTCCTTCAGGCCGAGTATGCGGGCCACGTCGGCCACCGGCAGCTCGGCGATGTCCTTGAGCACCAGGGCCAGGCGGAAGGGCTCCGGCAGTTCAGCCACCGCCGCGGTCACCGCCGCCAGGGCCTCGCGGCGCAGCAGACCCTCGATGGCGTCGGCGGCGGCCGGATCCGGCAGGTCGACGATGTCCGCACCGCTCTCAGGCAACAGCTGCGCGGCGGTGCGCAGCGGCGCGGCGGGCGCGCCGGAGCGCCGGCGGCGCATGCGCCGGCAGGCGCGGGTCGCTATGGCGTAGAGCCAGGTTCCGGCCTGCGCCCGCCCCTCGAAGCCGTCCCAGCCACGCCAGGCGCTGAGGAAGGTCTCTTGCACCAGGTCGGCGGCGTCCTCGGCGTCGCCGCAGAGGCGCAGCGCCAGACCGTGGATGCGCCCGCCTTCGGCATCCATCAAGGCCTCGATGGCGGCGCGGCGGTCGGGGGCGGGCGTCGCGGTGGTCGTCACGCCGTCAATGGTAGCCCAGCCGGCGTGCTTTCCAGGTGCCGCATGGCCTCATGGGTGCTGAGGAAGATCCGTCCCCCCGCCAGGCGACCGGGGAAGCCGGCACGGTCCAGGCGGTCCTGCACGGGACCCTTGACCTCAGCCAGGTGGGTGGTCATGCCGGCCGCGCGTAGATCGGCCACCAGGGCCTCCAGCTCCACCAGCGCGCCGCCCTCGATGCCGTTGACCGCGCTGCAGACCAGGAGCAGGTGCCGAGCCTCCGGACGCGCCGCCACCTCGCGCTGAACGCGATCGCGCAGGAAGCCGATGTTCAGCGACGACAAACTCTCGTCGACGCGCAGGGCCAACACTGCCGGCTGGGTGAGGACGCGGTGGCGTAGCACGTTGCGGTAATGCTCGGTGCCCGGCACGCGGCCCAGCACGGCCACATGCGGTTGGGCGGCGCGCCATAGATGCAGGCCCACGGTGGCGGCCAGGCCGGCGAGCAGCCCGCGCTCCACACCCAGGAGCAAGACGCCCCCGAAGGCCAGCAGCATGAGCGCGGCCTCGGCCCGGTCGTAGGCCCAGAGACGACGGAAGGTGGCGGCGTCGAGCAGGCGCAGGACGGCGGCCAGGATCACGGCGGCCAGGGCGGCCTGGGGGACGCGGGCGAGGTAGGGCGTCAGCCAGGCCACGCTCAGGGCCATGAGGCCGGCCGAGACCAGGGATGCCAGGGGCGAGGTCGCGCCGGCGCCCTGGTTGACCATGGTGCGGCTGAAGCCGCCGGTCACCGGGAAGGCGCCGCTGAAGGCCGCGCCGAGGTTGGCGGCGCCCAAGGCCAGGAGCTCGCGATCGGGTCGGGGCCGGCCGCGGCTGCGCCCGGCCAGGGCCTGGGCCATGGCGTAGCTCTCGGCGAAGCCGGCCAGGCCGATGACCACCGCGGGCGCGGCGAGGGCGCGCCAGAGGCCGGCGTCCCAGGTCGGCCAGGTGACCTTGGGCAGGCCGGCCGGAACGGTGCCGACCACGAGCACCCGGGCGACGCCGTCAAGATCTCCCAGGACCACGGCCAGGGTGGCCAGGCCCACGGCCGCCAGAGGCCCCAGCTTGCGCCAGGCGGCCAGGCGCGGCGGCAAGGGCAGTCGCTCCAGGACGAGGATGGCGACCAGGGTCGTCAGGCCGAGGGCGGCGCCGGCCGCCGGCACCTGCCCGAAGCCCGTCGGCAGGCCGGCGAGCAGCTGCGGCAGGCGGTCGCCGCCGGCGCCCTTGAGGCCCAGCAGCGGTCGCAGCTGCCCCACCGCGATGAGCAGCGCCGCCCCGCTGGTGAAGCCGGCGATGACGGCATGGCTGAGCAGGTGCACCAGCCCGCCCAGGCGCAGCAGGCCCAGCGCCGCCTGCAGCAGGCCCACCAGCAGGGCCAGGGTCAGGGCCAGGGCGGCGTAGTCGGCGGAGCCGGCGGCGGCCAGAGGGCCGAGGGCGGCCGCCACCATCAACGAAACCATCGCCACAGGGCCTACGGCCAGCGTGGGGCTGCTGCCCAGGAGGGCATAAAGGGCCACGGGCAGGATGCTGGCGTAGAGCCCCGCCTGGGGCGGCAGCCCGGCCAACTGGGCGTAGGCCATGCTCTGGGGGATAAGCAGCGCAGCGACCACCGCGCCGGCCGCCAGGTCTCCCGGCAGCGCGGCGCGGCGGTAATCCCGCAGCCAGGGCGGCGCCAGGCGTCGCAGCCGGCCGGCGGGCGAGCGGCCGTGGTCGCCAGCCCCGGCCCCCCGCCCTTCGCCCATGGCGCCGCCGCTCACGACCGGCCGGCGGTACCGCCGATGCCCGCCGGCGCGCAGGCGACCTGGTCCGCGGCGAAGCGGCGGTTGTAGGGCAGGCGGGAGAGCAGGGAGGCCAGGAGGCAGTTGCCGCTGAGCCCGGCCCCGAGAAGCCCGGCCCCCACGCCGCCGGCCAATAGCAGGAAGGAAGGGTGCAGCCAGGCGCCGAGGAGCACGGTCAGGAGGACCATGCCGCCGGCGGTGATCTGTACCTGGCGCAGCAGGTCCAGCGGCGCTCCCTGGGTGCGCTCGACGGGCAGGCCGGCGGCGGTCCAGGCCTGGATGCCGCCCTTCAGGTGGGTGATCTCGGGCAGGCCGGCGGCGAGCAGGGCCTGGGCCTCGCGGCCTGAGCGGTTGCCGCTGCGACAGAAGAGGACGGGCCGGCGGCCGGCGGCGGCCTCGGCAAGGCTGTGGGGGTCCAGGGTGGACATGGGCGTGAGCACGGCGCCGGGCAGGCGCTGGTCGGCGTGCTCGCCGGGGCTGCGCACGTCCAGGGCCACGGCCTTGCCCTCCTGCAGCCAGCGGTGCAGGGTGGCGGCGTCGACTTCGTGGAAGCGGGTGGTGGCGAGGGTGGTCATGGGGTATGGGATCCTTTCAAGGCTGGAGACTTGCGGGACGGGGGCGGCGGGGATAGCGGCGGGATGCCGCGCGTTGGGGGACGGCCGGCGGGATCGGGTCGGGAAGCTCAGCGGGCCACCGGCAGGCCGGCCTGCTCCCAGGCCAGCATGCCGCCGGTGACGTTGAGGACGTCCTTGCGGCCGGCGCGCTCCAGGACCGAGGCGGCCACGGTGGAGCGGTAGCCGCTGTTGCAGATGAGCGCCACGGGGCGGCCGCCGTTGGGCACCTGCTCGAGGCGATCCTGGAGGTGGCCGGCGATGATATGCGCGGCGTCGGGCACGCGGCCGAGATCCCATTCGCTGTCCTCGCGCACGTCCAGGACATGGATGGAGCCAGGCGCCTGGCGCAGGCGCTCGGCCAGCTCGAGAGGGGTCAGCTGCGGGATGTGGCCGAGGGGCAGGCCGGCCTCGGACCAGGCGGCCAGGCCGCCGTCGAGGCTGCCCCGCACATCGTCCAGGCCGACGCGGACAAGGGCGCGAACGGCCTCGGAGACGTCGCTGCCGTCGGCGGCCACGAGGGCGATGGGGCGGTCGTAGGGCAGCACCCAGCTGGCCCACGTGGACACCTTCTCCCCGGCCCCGATGCCGTAGCTGCCGGGGATATGGCCGGCGCCGAAGGCCAGCTGGTCACGCAGGTCGACGACGACGCCGCCCTGGTCGATGAGCGCACGCAGATCGGCCACGCTCAGGACGGCGGCGCCCGGCAGGCCACCGAGGCTGGGCGCGCCCTCACTGTTGACGCGCTTCATGCGTCGGTAATAGGCGGGGAAGGGCGGCACCGAGCCCAGGATCTTGGCCACGAAGGCCGAGCGGTCCAGGGAGGGATCCAGGTAGGGGTTGGCCAGGCGCTCGTAGCCGAGGGTGGTCATGGGGCGACCGCTCATACCGGCCCCGCACATGGAGCCGGCCCCGTGGGCCGGGTGCACCTCGAGGCTGTCGGGCAGGTCGGCAAGGCGCTGCACGGAGTCGTAGAGCTGCGAGGCCAGGCCGCGCTTGGCCTCCTCGCCCAGCAGGTCCGGGCGGCCGAGGCTACCGACGAAGAGGAAGTCGCCGCTCAGCATGAGCATGGGCAGATCGGCCTTGCGGCTGAGGTCGTAGACGAGGAAGCTGAGATGCTCGGGGGTGTGGCCTGGCGTGTGCAGGGCCTGAATGCGGACGCCGCCCAGGGTGAGGCTGTCGTGGTCCTGCAGTTCCTGGTGTGGGAAGGAGGCCTCGAAGATCTCGCCCTTGTCGTAGGCGGAGATGGCCAGCGTTGCGCCGCTGCGCTCGGCGAGTTCCTTGGCCCCCGAGGCGAAGTCGGCGTGGATGTGGGTCTCCAGGACATGGGTGATGCGCATGCCCTGCTGGTAAGCGTAGTCGAGGTAGACGTCGATGTCGCGGCGCGGATCGACGATGGCCAACTCGCCGCTGCCGGGGCAGCCAACGGCGTAGCTGTAATGGGACAGGCCCTTGTCTTCGAAGCGTTCGAACACCATGATGTTGGCTCCAGGGGCTGGGGAGGACGCCAGGCGGCGCCCTGACCGGGGAAGGACGTCCCCGGCCGTGAGGGCGCCGGGGCGGTGGGTTCTGCCCCTTTGGAGACACGTTCGGCGAAAAGGTTCCCGATTGACGTCCGAGCGCTGGCGGACGGGGCGGACGGGGCGGAGGGACAAGGCGGTGGGACGGGGCGGAGGAACGCCCCGCGGAGCATGGGCGGCCGTCCAGGGATCCGGGCGAGGTGCTTGCTAACCGCCACCCCAGGGCCAGGCGACGATCGCCAGGGCCTGCCGGCCCTCCAGCCTGACCGCGCCGGTGGCGGCGGGCACCGCGGCGCAGTCGCCCTGGGCGAGCGTCAGCCCGCCGCCGTCGACCACGAGTTCCAGGTGGCCCTCGAGGACGAGCACGGAGCGGAAGCCGCCCGCGGGCAGGGCGAGCCGGCCACTGCCGCGAACCTCGGCCGCCCCGAACCAGCGGTTCTGGATGAGCGGGAGCAGCCGCAGGCCGCTCTGGCGCGGGGCTTCGCCAAGGCCGGGCCGCGGCGCGGGTGGATCGACGGGTCGCGCCTGTCGGCAGCGCGCCACCAGTGCCCCGCCGGTGGGCGCCTGCCAATCGGTGACGTCCAGGGCCTGCGCCTCGTGCAGCTCGCGCGGCCGGCCGGCGGGATCGGGGCGGCCGTCAGGGGCGTAGCGGCGATCCCAGTCAAAGAAACGGTAGGTGACGCCGCGCTTGCCGGGCGTGATGTATTGCGGCTCCACCACGGTGACGCCCTTGCCGATGGCATGGGGGGTGCCGGGCGGTACATCGTAGACTTGCCCGGGGGCGACGGGCACGAAGTTGAGCAGTTGCTCCAGCGGCCCGCGCCGCGCCAGGCAGCGTTCGACGTCGGCGCGCGCCACCCCGTCGCGCCAGCCCAGGAAGAGCCCGGCGCCGGGATCGGCGTCGACGATGATCCAGGCCTCGGGCTTGCCGCTCTCGTCGGCGCCCAGGCGCGGGTCGTCATGGGCGGGATGCACCTGCACGGAGAGGTCCTCGCCGGCGTCCAGCAGCTTGAGCAGGAGGGGCAGCTGCCCGCCGCAGGCGCGCGCCCCTTCCTCGCCGAGCCAGGCTACGGGCTGGGCGGCGACATGGTCGGCGAGCAGGGCGCCGTCCTCGCGCACGCGGCTGGGGAAGGAGGGCTCCACCGACAGCTCCCAGGACTCGCCGATGGTGGCCGCGGCGGGCAGACCCAGGCCGCGCTTGTAACGCCCGGCGATCCGCGTGCCGCCCCAGGGCGTGCGCGTGGGTGGGGTGAAGTTGTCCGGCTGCAGGAGGAGGGGACGGGGGGGGGCGGAGGTGGGAGCGAGGTCGAGGTCGGGGACAAGATGCATCGCCGGGGTACCGGTTGAAGCCGGGTCGCACCCCGCGGTCCCCGCTGAAGCCGGCCCCCTCCCCCGACCCCCTCCCCCAAAACGGCTGGGGGAGGGGGAGTGCCGGCGGCGAGGTCTGCGGCGATCGTCGCGAGACTGCGCCCGTCCACCGGATGGCGCCAGTCGGGCAGGATGTCGGCGAGGGGCTGAGCGGCATGGCGGTACAGGAGGATGTCGGGGTGGGGCAGGCGCAGGCCGAGGGCGGGATCGTCGATGACGAGGTCGTCGTAGAGCGCCAGGTCCAGGTCGATGGGCACGGGCGCGGCGGGATCGGAGGCGCCCGCCGGGTCGCGAAGGCGCCCCAGCTCGGCTTCGAGGGGCCGCAAGGCCTGGAACTTGAGCTCGGCGGCAGAGAAAGTGGTTTCGAGGAGGAGGGCGGCGTTGAGGTAGGGGGCGCGAGCATCCGTGCCAGCCGCCGGCGCCACGTCCTCGCTCTGGTAGACGGGCGACACCGCCACGATGCGGCCGAAACGCGCCAGGCGGGCGACGGCATGGCGCAGGTTGCTGCGGGGCTCGTGGTTGGAGCCCAGGAGGATGGCGGCGCGAGCCCATTCTGCACTGGTTTCGACGGGCAGCACAGGCATCAGACGGTCAGCTTCTGGACACCTACGAACTCGCTGACCGCGGCCTCGGGATCATCTTCAAGGCACAAGGCAACCACCTCGCGGATGTTGGCCAGCATCTCGTGGAGGGTGTGCCCCTGCGCATAGCATGCACGCAACTGCGGCACTTCGCCGACGAACCTACCGTCTTCATCACGCTCAACGACGACGTACAGATCTTGAGTCACAAGTCGCCTCGATCTCGGTGCGCAGGGACGTCCCAGCGGCTCCGCCGCGACGACTCGCCCGCTGTTCCGGATAGCCGGACCGCAATGATATGAGGCCGCATCTCTGCCGCCAACTCCTTGGTAGAGTCGGTCGTGGTTGGCTGACCTGACTGATGTTGCCCGCTCGCTGGAATGCAACTAACATCTGGACAGTCTAGCCTGATGAAAGGAACGTTCCATGGTGGCATGGCAATTGCAAGAGGCGAAGAACCGACTCTCTGAGCTGATCGATCGGGTGCTCGCGGACGGGCCGCAAGTCATCACCCGCCATGGGGTTGAAGTGGCGGTTGTCCTGCCCTATAGCGCCTACCGCAAGCTGACAGCGCCGACTCAGAACCTCGCGGACTTCTTCATGGCATCACCGCTTCGCAAGGCTGGGCTCGTGATCGAGCGTGACCAGCGTTCTGAGGTCCGTGAGGTCGAGTTGTGACCTTACGGTACCTGCTCGACACCTGCGTCGTCTCCGAATTCGTCAAACCAAGGCCTGAGGTCAACGTGGTCAAGTGGCTGAGTTCGATCGAGGTCGATCGTGCGTTTCTGAGCGTCGTGACCCTGGGCGAGGTTCAGTTCGGCATCAGCCAGCGACCGGCGTCGAACCGTCGAACAGAACTCGAGGTCTGGCTGAATGCCGACCTGCTGAGCCAGTTTGGCGATCGCATGCTCGCGCTGGACGGTGACACGATGCTCACCTGGGGTCGCCTGACGGCGGAACAACGACAACGCGGCGAACCGATGGGGGTCATGGACTCCCTCATCGCCGCAACCGCGATCCAGCACCAAATGGTGCTGGTGACTCGCAATGTGACCGATTTCCGCTTCACGGGGCTCAGCCTGTTCAATCCGTGGGAGCATTGACTCGCTGTTTGTCGCTCAGCGCCTGACATCGCACCCTGTCAGCCGTTCCGCGATGCGCCGGTCATAGCGGTACAAAAGCAGCGAGCACCTTTTCGTACACGGGTCGCCGAAAAGCGACGGCCCGGTTCATGAGTTCGCCGGGGGGCAGGAACTGGAAGGCCTCGAACTCGACGCCATCCGGGCGCACCAGGGCGCCGGGGGTCAGACGCAGCAGGAACCAGCGCTGAACCTGACCCCAGCCCACTTTCGGGCGCCGGTACTCCAGGGGCAGTTCATACGCGAGCCATTCGGGGAACTCGGCGACGATGGTCACGTCGTCGGCCGTCAGCCCGGTCTCCTCGGCGAGTTCGCGCATCACAGCCGATGCGGGCGTCTCGCCTTCCTCGATGCCGCCTTGGGGCATCTGCCAGGCGTTGTCCGTGGTCCCCTTGCGCTTGAGGGCGAGCACATGGCCTTGGGCATCGACGACGCAGGCACCGACGTTGGCGCGAAAGTAGGCGCTTGTCATCCGGGGTCACCCTTCGTGATTCAAGGTCATGGTTGACGGCGGTGGCCTGGCAAGCGGCGGCGCCGCGGCAACCTTCGCGCCGCCGCCAGCAAGGGTTCGTTGTCGCCCAACAGGTCTTCGGTCTGCAGGACATCTTCGGGCGTCGTCGGCCGCACGCCGAGGTCCTCGATGGGCAGGCTGTCCGAGCGTCCGGCGCGCAGGGCCCGGCGCACCGACAGGGCAAGCTTACGCTTTGCTACGAGCGGCGTCAATGGCTTCCTCTGACCTCGATACGTCTTCGGGCAGAGAGGAAGGGCGGACCGTTCCCAGTACCCAAGACGTCCGGAACTGCTCCACCTTTGGTGGTCGTCGGGCAAAATGGGCGCTATGGTGTCAAGCGTCGAAGCCGACTCCGGCTGGCCAGCACAACGCCTCGACCGGGGATGGCATCGTCCAGGAGTTCCGGCCGCGCATGTCCCCGACTTACATCTGAAGCCGGCAATGTCCGGCACTCCGAACCAGAGCAAGGCCAGTTGACGCAAAGGAGAAACCGCCATGCACGCGACTTTCCAAGAGATCCCTTTCGATCCGAACACCGCCGACGACGACCTGTGGCGCAAGTTCCACGTCTACCGCCGCGCTCGCTGGGAGGAGCGGGGGGATCCCAACTGGCCCTTCTCCCCGGATGACAACTTTGCGGACTCCCAGCGGGCTTTGTGTCGTGACGAGGACGAGGCCCGTTACCACTTCGTCGTCGCGCAGGACGATCGCGTCATCGCATCCTTCGGTGGTATGGCGTGTCGGCCGGGAACCGCCAACCATGAGATCAACGGTCACATCCTCCGATCCTACGGGGCCGTCTTGAAACCCTGGCGGCGACGCGGCATCGGCCGAAGCTGGCTGGAGCGCACCTTGGAGTGGATGCCGCTGACCGGCGCCACCACGCTCACGGTCTATGTCGACGATCCGGACGGACACCCATTCATGCGCGCCATCTGCGGCGAGCCCCGACAGGTCGACCGCCTCAGCCGCGCGGATCTCCAAGCGCTGGATTGGGCGATGGTGGATCGGTGGGTGGCTGCGGCGCGCGAGACTGCACCCGGTTATGTCGTCGAGCTCTACGAGGACCGCCTACCGGAGGCCCTCTGGCCCGAGTACTGCGCGGCGGTGGAGGAACTGCAGCGCCACGCGCCACGCGATGGACTGGACATGGGCGACTGGCGGTTCACGCCCAAAGACCTGGCGACCCATTACGAAGCGGTGGCCATCCATAAGTCCGACCATCACGTGGTGCTGGTGCGGGATCCGCAGGGGGAGATCGTGGCGGTCACCGATGCGGGCTGGTACCCCTACGTGCCGGACCAGCTGCAGCAGTTCTTCACCGGGGTGCATCCGCGAACCCGTTCCCTGGGGCTGGGCAAGCTGATCAAGGCCCGCATGTTGCAGTTCGCCCGCCTCCGCTACGCCCCCCACAAGCTCAGATGGGTGCACACGAGCAACGCCACCAGCAACGCGGCGATGCTGAGCATCAACGAGCGCCTGGGCTTCGAGGAGCGCCTGGTCACGGGGACCTACCAGGCGGAGAAGACGCAGATCGAAGCGTATCTGGGGCGGTGAGGTGGCCGCTGCCCGGGCGCGGCGGATGGAGCGGCGCCCGAGCTGGCGGCCGCCTTCAGGCGCATTCGGAACCTGGCATAGGCGCCCGGAATGGGCCGCGGCGCTCTGTGCACGGGGCCCACGGGCTGCGGCGATTGGCGTCTCGGAATGAACTGTCAGCCTTCACGGCAGGGGATCCGGGATTTGATGCCTTCATAAGGTGCTTATGATGCCTTCATAAGGTAGTTATGAAGGCATCATAGCTCCACCGTTTACGGCAGCATCTGCCCGCGTTTACGGCATCATCGGCTCGCGATTACGGCATCACTTCCTGTGGATGTCGGCGGCATCCGTATGACCTGCCGCCGTGATGGGGCCAACGCTCCTGGAAGCGCGTCGCCGGGTCGCCCCCAGGGTGAAGGTTCCATCCAACCCCAAGCCGGACGGGCCACGTCCCGCCGGCTTGTCAAGGCACCGAGCAATGCGGTCGCAGGTATCGCGAAGGTGGGGATCCCGTGGCGGCGCGGCGGTCGCGATCAGCGGGTTTGTGGGCCGAGTCCCTTCGCGGCCCAGGTGCGCGGTATATGGATGGGGATCGTCGCGACCCAGCCGGCCACCCTCAGCCCACCGCCGCGTCCAGGGTCATCACGACGTTGCCCGTCTTCTGCCAGCTCTCGACGTACCGTGTCGCGGCGACCACATCCTCGATCGGGTAGCTGCGGTCTACAACGGGCCTGTACCGCCCCTCCTCGACGAGCGCCTTGACAAGGAGCACCTTCTCCCGCGAATAGCCCATGCCCGGTTTCATGCCTACGACCTTCCTACCCCCGAACCACCGCGTAGCGATCGCGAAAGCCACGTTGTGCAGTCCGTCGGTCGGCACGAAGCGTCCCCGCGGGGCGAGGGACCGGCGCGAACGGAGAAAGGAATACTTCCCGACGGCATCGAGGATCACGTCGTAGGTCGCGCCGTTGCGCGTGAAGTCCTCCTGCGCGTAGTCGATCACCGCGTCGGCGCCCAGCGTGCGCATGAGCTCGACGTTCTTCGCGGTGCACACCGCCGTGACGTGGGCGCCGAGGTGCCGGCCTAGCTGGACCGCGGCGGTACCACAGGATCCCGATGCCCCGTAGACGAGCAGGCGTGTCCCGGTGCCGACAGCTCCGGCATTGAGGTGCCCCCAGGCCTGGCTCACCCCGTCGCACAGCGCCGCTGCCCCAACGAAGGTGGTGCCCTCCGGGATGTGGGCCATCAGGCCGGCTTCACGGACACAGATGTAGTCGGCGTGGGCGCCGCCTCGGAGGCCGAACACGCGGTCTCCCTCGGCGTAGGCCGTGACCCCGGTGCCCACTGCTTCGACCACGCCGGCGAACTCCAGGCCCAGCACCCTCCGCTTCGGGCGCCGGAGGCCGAGCAGGAAGCGCCAGACGAAGGGCTGGGCGCGGCGCATGTGGCAGTCGGTCTGGGTCACCGTGGTGGCATGCACCCGCACGAGCACCTCGCCGGCCGCCGGAGTCGGCGCCGGGGCCTCCTCGATGCGAAGCACTTCGGGAGGCCCGTAGCGATCGTGGACGACAACCCTCATCGGCCGGCACCGGCGAGGGTGATGACGACAGTCCCGTGGCTGTGCAGCATTAAGGCCTCCTGTGCATCGTTCGGCCGATCGCCGAAGCCGATCGGCTGTTTGCGCTCACTGGACCGTACGCACCCAGGGTGCCCCATGTTGCACAGCACGCCGCCTGCGGCTCCCCCGCCGCGCCGCCGCGGTGGCACGCAAGTCCATGACGGACTTCATTCTGGACAGCGCGTGCGATGCGGCGGAGCTGACCCTGCTCGACCAGCGCCTCTTCATGGTCTCCGGTAGTCAGTTGCAGGACTTCTTGGACTTGCTGGATCGACCGTCACGGGAACATCCCGGCCTGAAAGAGCTGCTGGTTGCGGGATGTTCATCGACAAAGAGCTGAGGGGAGGGCGCTGCTGACGCATCGCACCGATGGTTGCGGTCCTATGGGTTGGCACAAGCGGGGATCGGCCACGGTCAGAACATGGGCTTGATCGCTGGCGGCGAACGCGTTACCGTCAACCTACTGAATCGGAGTTTAGGCAGGGGAGGGCAGAGCGTCTCGCGCAACAGCATGCTCTTGCGATCGCTACAGCCCAGTGTTTCGTTCGTAGTAGCGGCTGTTGCGAACGAAGTACTGGGCTGTTGCCAACGCAACACTGGGCTGTTAGGAAGCCAACAGCATGCTGAAACCAACGCCTCTCAAAGCAGTTGCCAAAGCCCGGAAGAGGCATGACACGCGGAGGTCGTCGCCCTGCGGCTTTCCGATGCGGTAGCCGGATGCGCTTAAGTATATCGTCAGGATTCGGCGCTCGGAAGCCCTTTTTGCCGCAGTCAGCCGCTCCCGCCCGCCGATCGCATGTCGGACGCCGCACGAGGCCAGGTATGTATGGGAGACGTCGCTCCGCGCTGCTGCCAGGGCAGCTTCGCACTATGTGGTCGATTCCCGCCCGCTCCCCCGCCAGGATTCCAAGGTTGTGACTGTGGCGGTGGGGATCCTGTGGCGGCGCGGCGGTCGCGATGGTCCGGTCTTCGGGCCGCGAAGCGACGCGGCCCAGGTTCGCGGGTGACGACCTGGCGACTGTCGCGACAATTCAAGATTGCCGGGGCAAAACCAGTTGCTTCCAATCGCAGCGACTGTCAAGGGCCGGGCAACGGACCACAGTTGGGGTCGGGTCAACGGACCACACTTCGCGGTAGAGCAGCAAGGGGCTGGTGGGTAGCCGATCGGGTCGGGTCAACGGACCACAGTAACGGTCAGTCAGGTCGGCGGGCGGTGCGGAAGGAGCGGCCGTCGAGCACCAGGATGTGGCTGTGGTGCAGAAGGCGATCCATGGCGGCGGTGGCGAGGAGGGCATCGCCGAAGAGGGGATACCACTCGGTGATGTCGCGGTTGGAGGTGATGAGGGTCGAGCTCCTTTCGTAGCGTTGGCGGATGATCTCGTAGAGGTCCATCGGCTCATCGTCGGTGAGCGGCCGGAGGCCGAGGTCATCAATGATGAGGAGCCGAGGCGAGGTGAAACGGGCCAGCTTGCGATCGTGGCTGCCGTCGCCGCGGGCGGCGCGGAGGGAGGCGAACATCTGGTGGGCGGTGACGTAGAGGGCGCTGTGGCCAGACAGACAGGCTCGTTGACCAATGGCCTGGGCGAGGTGGGACTTGCCGACACCGGCCGGGCCGACGAGTATGAGGTTGGTGTGGGTGTCGAGGAAGCGACCGGTAGCTAGATCCAGGATCTTGGCCTTGGGCAGCTCGGGGTTGAAGGTGAAGTCGAAGTCGTCGAAAGACTTGCGAGACTCGAAGGCAGCTCGGGAGAGCCGAAGCTGAAGTTGCTTGGCCTCGCGGCGCTCTGCCTCGTCGGTCAGGAGGCGGTAGAGGAACTCGGTGGTGCTGATGTCATCGTCGGTTGCCTGCCTGAGCCGCAGGTCCAGAGACTGCAGAACGCCGGAGAGGCGCAGCTTCTTGAGAACGGGAACGAGATCGTCAAGGGCGGTCATGTCACTTCCTGAAGGTGCTGAGCAGCTCGAGCACCGAGCGGGCGAAGCGCGGCGCGGCAAGGCGCCCGTGCTGCGGGCGGTGTGTGGGCAGTGGCTCCAGGTCAAGCGCGCTGGTGAGGATGCGCCGGATGCCCTGGTAGCTGTAGTTGGCAAAGTGGTCCGCCCGCCGGCAGGCTGCCGCTGCCCTCTGGGCGGGGAACTGCTCGAGATAGCCGACGATGGCCTGCACGTCGCGCAGCTTGGACAGGACATCGTCGGAGGCGATGACGTGGCGGATGTAGGTGCCGACGTCAGAGCCCAAGGCGTCGGCACGCTCGGTCCAGAAGGACAGGGAACGCTGGGCCAGGGCGGCGCGATGCTCAGGCAAGTGCTGGGCGTCGGTGCTCATCCGGCCCTTGCCACGACGTTCGTGGGTGGCCAGCCGCTGGTCATTGAAGTAGATGGCGACTGTCGCCGGTGTGGCCTTGATCCACACCCGACGGCCGATGTGCTTCCAGGGCACCGAGTAGAGCCGGCGCTCGAACTCGACATGGCTGTCGGTATGCACGGTGGCCTCCTTCCAGACCACCGGCTCGTATGGCGCGGCCGGCAGGAGCAGGAGGGCTGGCTGCTCCTCGGCGAAGGCCTCCAGCGGGCGGCGACCGGTGCTGCCGTGGATGCGCTGGCCTGCGGTTTGGCGCAGCCAGTCCGGCAGGTCGCCGTTGGCGTCCTGGATGCTCTCGAAGGCGCCGGCGGCCAGGAAGTTGCGGCAGACGTACTTGACCGCCGACTCCACCTTGCCCTTCTTCTGGGGGCTTCGCACCGGCGTGGGGTCGATCTTGCAGCCGTAGTGCCGCGCCAACTCCCGGTAGCTGCGGCACAGGGCCAGTTCGTGGCGGTCGCCGGCACCGAAGGCCGCGCGGATGACCGCCGCCTTGAGGTTGTCCGGCACCAGGGTCCGGGGCACGCCCCCGAACCAGCGGAAGGCCTCCACATGCAGGGCCAGCCAGGTCTCGGCCTTCTGGTCGAAGACGATCTTGGCGAACAGGTGCCGGCTGAAGCCCAGGACCATGACGAAGACCCAGGCCCTCCGCACCAGGCCGCTGTCGGGGTCGAAAGGGTGACCGGCATAGCCGAAGTCCACCTGCGCCACATCGCCGGCCTCGGTCTCCACCGGGATGACGACATCCTTGGCCTTGACACCCTGCTCGCTGCGGATGCGCCGCACGGCGCGCTTGACCGCGGACACACTGGCGGTGAAGGTCGGGTCCTTGCGCCGCAGCCGGTCCCAGATGGCCTGCGGTCCGGTGCCGGCCTCGGTGGCCCTGCGGATCTCAGCCAGCCAGGGCTCGATGCTGCTCGGCACCTTGCGCGGCTCAGGCGGCGGCTTCGCCGCCTCCACGGCCGCCCGAAGCTCAGCCACATCCGGCGGGTTAGCCGGATTGCCCTCCAGCAGCCCTGCTGCCGCGATGGCCTCCCGGTACTCCCGGTCCGTGCGCGTGCTCATGCGAAGGAGGCGGGCTCGCTGCCGCGCCCCGACGCCCATTCTGTACAGTCGGACAAGTTCTTGAAGTCGGTGCATGTCGGTTCTCGGTGCGCTCACGGCTGGCTCCCTCCTTGCCCAAGTTGGCGCAAGGAAGACTGCCGCCTGCCAGCGGCAAATCCAGCCTAAGTGTGGTCCGTTGACCCGACCCGACTGTGGTTCGTTGACCCGATCCCCAGTGTGGTCCGTTCACCCGACCTGGGTGTGGTTTATAGCCCGGCCTGTGACACTGGAGGGGATGGATCCGACGCCGGAGCGACATCAGCAGGTCGACATCCCTGAGCCGAAGGTACTGGTGACCGAGTACCAGATCCATCGTCTGACCTGCTCCCGCTGTGGCCAGGTGACGGCTGGGGAGTTGCCTGCCGGGGTCAGCCGGAGCCGCTTCGGACCACGGACGCAAGGCATGGTGGTGCTCTTGACGGGCCAGTGGCTGCTCAGCAAGCGGATGGCGGCGCTGCTCCTGAGCCAGGCTCTCGGCCTGGAGCTGAGCCCTGGGACGATCAGCGCCATGGAACGGCGGATGGCCGAAGCCTTGGCAGCGCCGGTGGCCGAAGCTCACGAACACGTCAAGGCCGCCCCGGTGGTACACGCGGACGAGACGAGCTGGCGAGAGTCCAAGAGCCGAGCCTGGCTGTGGGTGGCGACAACTGCGTTGGTGGCGGTGTTCATGATTCACCGCCGGCGTAATGCCAAGGCGGCGCAGGTCCTCTTGGGCGAGGACTTCGCTGGCGTCCTGTGCACCGACCGCTACGGGGCCTACCACTGGGTCGATCGGCGAGGTCTGTGCTGGTCGCATCTGCTGAGGGACTTCCAGGCCATAGCGGAGCGCTACGGCAGCGAATGGCACGGACGGCGGATGGTTCTGGCCGGTGGGCGAGTCCTGGCTACGTGGGCTGCCTGGGCTGACGGGCACATCGACCGCGCCGTGATGCTGGCTCGGATTCAGCCTGAGCGCGAACAGATCCAGCGGATGTTGCTGCTGGGGAGCACCGCCCGCTTCGCATCGGCCAAGACCCGCCGCGCCTGCCGCGAGCTCTTGGGCTGGGAGACCGCCATGTGGCTCTTCCTGGACGAGCCCGATCTGGCACCCACCAACAACCTGTCCGAGCGTCGCCTCCGCCGCCCCGTTCTCTGGCGAAGCGGCAGCTTCGGCTCCGACAGCCCCGCCGGCAGCCGCTTCGTCGAGCGCATCCTCACAACCGTGGCCACCCTGTCTACCCAGCAGCGCAATGCCCTCGACTTCCTCATGACAGCCCATGTCAACCACGTCGCGGGCCTCCCCGTCCCTTCACTCCTACCGTCTCAGGCCCACCCCGCCTGAACGGTTACAGGGACGCAAGTACAGCAAGGCGTGGCGGTGCCTAGACGGATGGCACATCACATGTCGGCAACAGATGGGCAGTTTACCTGGTCTTGGCTACACGCCCGCCCTGATCATCAGACTGTTCACAAGGCCGCGCCCCCCCCGCCTGCGCCGCCCTCTGCGTCCATGTCTTATATAGTACGAGCTGAAAGCTCATCAGCACGATTGCCGCAACCGCTATTGCGAGCTTCGTCCAACCCATGTTGGCAAAGGTCGTACTGCCAAGCCCGAAGTAGATCGTAGATCCGAACATGATTCCAGTGGTTACCGAAACCTCGACCGCCTGCAGGTGTGAAACACTCCCTTTCGTGAATGGCTTTGGGATAGTGCACGTTCCCCAAAGAAATGCATCCTTCAGCTCCGGGATGTTCTTGATCGCGAACGTCTTAATGCGATCCATTGCGACTACGGAACCATGCCATGCCACTCTTAGGCGGGCAAGCTGTAGCAAGGTGGACACACCCAGGCATGTCAATAGCAGGAACAAGCCAGAAAGCAACCCGCCTACCCGGGCTGCAAAGCCGCTACCACCTATCATTTGCGAGCCAAGGAGAGCTGCCACCAAAGACCCAACTGCAAGCTGATAGAAGGTGGTCACTCGTGCGCGGTCCTCATGCGCTTCGGACGCAGTGTGTGCAATGTACTCATACTCTGCAATCACGATATCCGAAAGATAATTCTTGTTCATCGGGTTCCTCCGCGAGCGTTACTGGTAGGGCCGGATCATGGGTTAGTTCAGCGTGACCTCGGTGAGTGAGCTTCCCCCAAGCCCTGAACTGGAGTCAAGTGGGAACAAGATGGTGTGAGTCGTGCAGCCGGTGGCGACAATTCCAGGAGCGAGCAGGATAGCCGCAGCTAGGCCGGAGTCAAGGCTGAGGGGGCGACAAGACGATTGATCGAAGTTGGCGAACACCAACGAAACTGTGAATTGCGGGCAGCTCTTCAGCCCACTGCGAGAGGCGCCACGCCGCTCGAGACCCAATGGGTCACTCGCTCGCCATGTCCGTGCTCTTACCTTGGGCAATCACCAACTTTAGCCACTTCTCATGCCACCGGTCGAGACTATGTCGGTACTGACCTGACTGGAACACCGACATCCTCTTCGCCGCTGTGTACCACTGGTCCCACTCGTGTGCCATCTCCTGCGTGAGTAGTCCGGAAGACGCAGCAACGCGCCCATACTCCAACGAATACCGAAAGAACGTCACGAATGGATAGGGTGAGCCCAACCGACGCGTCGATGCTTCGTCAGCAGCACGCGCCTCATGGAGGTACTGAACTGCTGTCGAGTAGCGCTCAGCAGCTTCCACGCCGGCACGATCGTAATGGACTGCCATAGCCAATGTCACGGTTCCAAGTGTGTTAAGACTGAATAGGTCACGCTTCCTTTTGACGGCCTGATATGCGTACGAGTACGCCTTGGCATAGGCCCTGTTAGCTAAGCTAGCCAACGCCCGCTGCTCCCAGAATCTCCCACTCCAACCGTACCGATCACTCAGATCCTCATACCACTGCTCCACAACCAATGCACCAAGAATATCCCTCACGTAGTCAGCGTCCAACATGGTGCGGGCAATACGGGCGGGAACTGTTTTCAAGGATACGGACGCCTGATTAACGTATGGAGCGAGTTGCGTCATGATCGCAAGCATCGTCGAGTACAAAACGCTGCGATCCACCACTACCTTTATGAGCGTCTCCGCCACGCGCCGATGCCTAGTTGTGAGCCTGCCCTCACTGATGGAAAACAACCCGCGTGGCTCTCCAACTCTCTCCACCTCCTGAATAACGAGTTTACCTGAGAAGCCCGTAACAAGCTCAACTAGGGAAAGCTCCGTCTTGTTTCCAGTACTTGCGATGATTGACACCACTAGATACACGTCACGAAGCAGTTGACTCCCAGTATCATTTTCGTACTCAGAAATGAGTCTATCGGCGAATGATCGATTCCCCTCCAGTCCGAACAGACCAACGAGGAGATCACCATGGCTATCGTGACAGAAGTACCGTATCTGGCCCTCGCGAGACATGGGCGTTATCACACCCAACCGACCCACGCTATTGAGCTTGTCAATCAGAAGTGAGGCATCCACTCGATGCAGTCGCTCTAGCTCAACCACCTGAAGATTGTCCGTACGTACACCGTCGAAGATCACGCCTTGACGGCTTCTTCGTTCGGCCATGCAGACAATTGCCTGGAGTCTCTCCGAAATAACAGAGTCTACCAGAGCACCGATCTCCATAGCACTATCGCCGGCATTATCGAACAGCAGTGCGCGTCTTGTGTGCAGCGACTGCCTCAGCCAAGCGACTACAGCGTCCACGTTGAGCCGCTGTTCATTTCGAAAACTGAAGACCTCGTAACCTAACGAAACCAACTCCCGTCCAAGCCGAAGGAGTGCAACTGACTTGCCGGAACCCGGCCGACCAGTAACCAGCCACGCACACGTCGGCACATCGGAGTCAGGCACGCTCTCAGCGATGCTTCTGACCAACCTCAAGGTAGCCTGGAAGACAACATCTCGTTCTTTTACTACGTCAATCCACTCAGGCTCAACTCCATCATAGAAGTCTCTGCTCCGGCGTTCGATTGAGGGTTTCTGAGGGTCAAGCGGCCGGAACTGCTCAAGGACTCTCAGTTCGTGTTGACGCGACCCCAATGCGTACCTGCCAAGGGACTGGGTCTGCTCGAACTCATCAACATCCTGTCGAAGTCGCTCTATGAAACTCCGGGCATCAGCATCAACAACCACTACACCATTCCGGTCAAGACGCTGCCTTGTTACTGCGTCCGGGCGAGCGAGCACCGCCACGGACGGAAGTCCAAGGAGCTCTAGTGAAGAACTACCACAACTAAGAGCGCTGTTTAGGTCGTACTCGTCGACGAGCCTTGCGCCAAGGATCAGGAATGGTTGACCAATGAACTCATCATGGAATATCCGATGCCAAACATGACGACTATCAGCTGCCTTCAAGTACTCGCGGATGGAGAACACAATGCTGGCATGTTCGCCGCCAGTCTTGAGATTCGGGAGTCGCGGTGCGTAGCCATGTAGATGGATGACCTGTACCGACTCCCTACCGTGCCGATCCCCCAAACGAATGTCAGCATAACGATCGTTCCAGACAAGTGTAGTCAGGTCTTGCGAGCAGACCTCTCGATCACCATCAAATGCCTGCTGAATCACATCATCGATGTTAAGCGTCCAGATCCGCTGCCAGCGGAGGGTCAGGAGTTCACCCTGCCATGACGGTCTACAGTTGGTGAAGCGATCTGCCAAGTACTGGACCGGTGAACGTCCCGTTGAGTCTGTCTGATCACTTATCACCTCCCACACTGCGTGCAGTAGGTGCTCATTTGAATCAGCTTCATCGCCGAAGCCGAACCGGCGTAGCAACTCGCCAGCCAACTGCGGTCCTGTCGGCAGGAACTCGTTGTCCCCTCCACGAGCGCCGAGACTCGCACCCGCACCGAGTAGTAGGTGATACTTCCGAGCTGCTACGGCCCGAACGAGACGTTTCCAGTCCCCATCTGGCATGAACGGCTGGTGACTCACAGTTCCGGTGGACATGTATCTCTCAGCCCCATAATAGTCAGACTCGTTTGCATGCACCCCTTGGCCATGCTACGCACTCTTGTAGACAATCGCAAGGGTCGTCGCCAGCACATCGGCAGTGCCACGCCATGCGGGACGGCGATGAAACACATACTACCCAACTCACAACCGTGCCCAGCATTTCGCCGCCTCACCCCCGCAGGCGCAGCCACACTAGCAACGGAACTGTACGTTGGAAGCGCACACTCGCCAGCATACACCCCACCCGCCCCTGCGTCAACTGTCACCAAGTAACCGTTCAGGCCGGGTCGGCCTGAAGCGGTAGGAGCGAAGGGGCTGGGAGGCCCGCGACGTGGTTGACATGGGCTGTCATGAGGAAGTCGAGGGCATTGCGCTGCTGGGCAGACAGGGTGGCCACGGTGGTGAGGATGCGCTCGACGAAGCGGCTGCCGGCGGGGCTGTCGGAGCCGAAGCTGCCGCTTCGCCAGAGGACGGGGCGGAGGAGGCGACGTTCGGACAGGTTGTTGGTGGGGGCCAGATCGGGCTCGTCCAGGAAGAGCCACATGGCAGTCTCCCAGCCCAAGAGTTCGCGGCAGGCGCGGCGGGTCTTGGCCGATGCGAAGCGGGCGGTGCTCCCCAGCAGCAACATCCGCTGGATCTGTTCGCGCTCAGGCTGAATCCGAGCCAGCATCACGGCGCGGTCGATGTGCCCGTCAGCCCAGGCAGCCCACGTAGCCAGGACTCGCCCACCGGCCAGAACCATCCAACCATCCGCCGTCCGTGCCATTCGCTGCCGTAGCGCTCCGCTGGCCGGAAGTCCCTCAGCAGATGCGACCAGCACAGACCTCGCCGATCGACCCAGTGGTAGGCCCCGTAGCGATCGGTGCACAGGACGCCAGCGAAGTCCTCGCCCAAGAGGACCTGCGCCGCCTTGGCATTACGCCGGCGGTGAATCATGAACACCGCCACCAACGCAGTCGTCGCCACCCACAGCCAGACTCGGCTCTTGGACTCTCGCCAGCTCGTCTCGTCCGCGTGTACCACCGGGGCGGCCTTGACGTGTTCGTGAGCTTCGGCCACCGGCGCTGCCAAGGCTTCGGCCATCCGCCGTTCCATTGCGCTGATCGTCCCAGGGCTCAGCTCCAGGCCGAAAGCCTGGCTCAGCAGCAGCGCCGCCATCCGCTTGCTGAGCAGCCACTGGCCCGTCAAGAGCACCACCATGCCGTGCGTCCGTGGTCCGAAGCGGCTCCGGCTGACCCCGGCAGGCAACTCCCCAGCCGTCACCTGGCCACAGCGGGAGCAGGTCAGGCGATGGATCTGGTACTCGGTCACCAGCACCTGGCTCAGGGATGTCGACCTGCTGGTGTCGCTCCGGCGTCGGATCCATCCCCTCCAGAGTCTCGCCGCAGCAGCCGCAGGTACCCGGCATGCAGGGCACCAGGGTATCGACCTCCTCGATGGAGACCAAAGCCCGGCCATGCCCCTGATGGCCCACCTGCCCGCCCCGCGCCAACTTCGACCGCTGGCGCTTCGTGGGCAGCTTCCGGCTCGGCCCGTCGCTCGACGGCGGCTTGGACGAGTTGCGCGAGTTCTTCCCGAGGCGCTCTTCCAGATCCTGGATCCGCTCTTGCAGGCTGACCACCAACGCCCTCAGCTCCGCGTTCTCCTGCCGCAGCGCGGCGTTCTCAGCACGCAGCGCCGCGTTCTCAGCCCGAAGCTCCGCGATCTCCTTGGCCATGCTCATGCCAGGTACGGTACCCTTGTCGGGGCGCTCAGGCAAGCGCCGGTCTCCAGCCCACCTGAACGCTTACGTCTCGCTTGTTGCGTTGATCGCTTGAGACCGCCTGGGCAACTTCACCTTGCCAACCCATCCTGGTGCTCCTTTCGCGACGCTCGATGCTGCCTGAACGCCGCCGGTGTTGCAAGGACCACTTGAGACCGCCGGGTCAACTTCAATGACAGACCTAGAGTGGGGCCAACTCCTTATTCAAGAGAACTGAGAAGCTCCCCTGCCACAGCCTTGCACACCGCAGTTACATTTGGCAGGAGATCAATACGAATGAGCTCTGTCTTGGCATCTCTCCGATATTGTCGCCGCTCGGCCTCACTACCTGCAAACTGTGACGCCACATAATACGTGAAGCCAATCGTATGTAACCACTCCGGGCGAACCACGTGGTAGTTCTCCATAAAGGCGCTTAGCTGTTTAGCTACTTCCACCGCCTCACTTACAGGCTCATGGTCTCGTGTCTCCATGGCGAGTTGGCTCAAGTAGTAGGCGAGGTTGTTCTTAGCCGACCCTTCAATCTCGTAATCAGAACCAGCTAGCTTGAGGGTCTCGCGTTCTAGATCAATTGCCTCCCCAAGGCGAAACTCGGCTCCGAGTTTCTTCTCGTGCGAGGTGCCAATGCAAAAGGCAAGTAGATGGCAAGGAAGCGGGCTAGTTGAGTACTTCGATCTCGCATCACGCAGGGTCTTTGCTGCTTTTCGTCGCCCTTCTATAGACTCCGTCATAGTCTGCGCGTACCCCAAGACACAACGGAATTGGCAGTCCTCTTGCGAGGGCTCGGCGGCAATCTGTCTTTGCGCGATAGCAATTGCGGGGCCGTACAATCTGTAGGTCAGCAATACGACACACCATAGTAGTCGTTGTTCAGAGCGCGACCCTACCCTGCGTGCCACAACTAGCATGCTTGAGATCTGTTCTCTTGCCTCGCTGTCATTCACTTTGCTCCTTTGCTGTGTCCAGGTATCGTATAGCTCGCGACGCTTCTTCTCCAGCGCGTCACTGTGAAATCTCACGAAGAGCGGCAACCACGACAGCACACTGGAATCCTCTTGAACTGGCAACTGGGCCAGCGGCGCAGTCTCCGCCTGGATTCCCTGCAAAAGCGACGCCATTTCCTTCTCAAGTCGGTGAATCGCAGACGAGATCTCGCCACCGATATCACCAGACGTCTGTAATTGCTCAATGGACCGCCACACCGAGCCCACCCCTTCCCGTAGCCTCTCATCCCAGCCTTTTGGAAGGACGGGTTGAAGATGAAGGTACATTTGCAGATTCGACAACTCGTGACGATCTCTTTCCAATTCTTCGATTACCGAGAAGACACCAGTATCTCGCATTGTCTTCATGTCCAATGTCGACCCGACGCTCCTAGCAATACCTTCCGAAACCCTCTCAAACTCCTCAATTAGGCTGACCCTTCGGCGCACCTCCTCCAAGACACTTACATCATTTCGCTGAATATACATCAGAACCAAAAAGTAATCTGGTGTGCGCAATATCGTGGGTACAGTGTTGAATGGAACTGCAAGCAATGAGCGTCCTTGGCCGCGGGTCTTACCAACCTCAGAGTCCAAGCCATCAGGTTGCCCCAATGATCTGTGTCCAGGCTGCTCATCCAACCTAAACGCGACGCCCATCGCAGCCGCCCCAGACACTAAGACTGTAATACGCTTATCGCGTTCCGCATACCGATTCATTTGGGTAACCATAGCGATCGCAAATGCATCCCTTCGAATGGCTCGAGGGCTGTGGTGGCGCGCTTTAGCACTTCCCTTTACCTCCTTAAGAATGTCATCCCAGTATGTTACATGCTCTAAGAACTCGTGGTCACCGATTAATGGAGTTCCTCAGCTCCCCGCGAGTAGCGATGGAGCAAGTTCTCGCCGAATAGCCAGTTTATCTCCCTTAATCCTTGATGGTAATAACCGCCATAGAGCAGCAGGACTCTGTCAAATCGCTTTGCCAAGAGCACCAGAAGCTCCTCGTCTTCGCTTGCATCTACGAGAATCTCCCTAAGCAACTCAACCGGCTCAGGTCGTCCTTTGATTTCCCTGGTTGTGTAATTCAAGAGGGTAAGCAAATCAGCAAGCTCTTCTTCATATGGCGGTAGCAGAACAACCCGATGTCGCTTCGCTGCGTCCTTCAGGAGGTAGTATCGCGCGGCGAAGTTTCTCGTGCTTTGCCCAATAGCCTCGTCTGAGATATTGTCCCCATCTCGACTCTTCGTCAAGAGGTCATGGAATGGAAAGGCGAAGCCAGCCAAGTCATAGAAGTCGATGGCGAAGTCAATTCTCAGCCCTTCATGTTCGAGCTGTAATTCCTGATCGGCTTCAATGAGCTTCAACTGCCCATGGTACCACTCGACCCAAAGCTGAAGAGCTCGGTACCCGTCTGCTGAGTCCTCGGATCGTGAATTCATGCGTAGTCTCCAGATCCTTCCAGCCACTCTTGTAGCTCGATTTGTGCCAAGCTTGGCGCTACTTCACTGCCGAATGGCACGCTGCACAGTTCATGCATGCGCATGAATTCAATCACCGCTTGATTCATCAACCGTACGCGGGCCTTCTCATTCCGCCCGTCATTTGCAATGTCCCAGTGCACCAGAACAATTGCTCCGAGCGCCATGTCCGGGATCTCGAACTCAAGATCGTCTGATGAAACAAAATCTAAGCCGATGCCAATTTCCTCCATTACCTCCTTGTATTGACACCATAGATCCGGGGCTCTGACGCCCTGCCTAGGGGACGGCCAGGCTAGTTGGTCTAGGAGTGCCTCTAGGCTAGCCACGAATGCATCAAGCCCTAGGGCTTGGTAGTAGTGCTCAAGAACCACCGGAAGGTCAATCTCCTCATTCTCTATGGCACAAACTAGTAGTGTTTGGATGTACTTCAAGGCACAATCAACGTCGTGGTCTACGAGTCTCCTAAAGCAAAGTGCCGAATACCGCCTATCAGTAACGAATCGTCGTGCCAATTTGAATGTTTTCTCATCATCATACAGATTAAACAGCGCCTGTAGGGCACACAGCTGCATGTCCCCTCTCTCGTCCAATAATGCGCCCCTCCATCGACCCGCGGCTGCCAAGTCGAATAGCTCTGATCGGCCAGTGAATTGTGCGGCTTCATTATGTCCAAGGGCGCTTATCAAGTAGACCAACTCCTTAAGGAACCTCTGGCTATCTAGAGCGCTTTGCCAATCTCGAAATAGTGACCATGTGGCAGATCTCAGGAGTTCGAGAGCGTGCACAGCGCTTGCACGATTGCCTGTTGCGCTTGCCTGATTTAGGATTCCCAGCAAGAAATCACCCGGATAGGTCTCGCGCAATTGAACTGCCTCAGTATTCACTATCAGCGCATTCTTACAAAGAAGAATACGCAAGATCTCCGATATTTCTTCTTGTGTCATACGACAAAGATCACTAAGGATTCTGTTTGGATCCCAGAGTGAATTCATGTGTAATCTTCGACTGCGCGTTTGGCGCACTCAAACAATACGTCCCATTGATGCTCAGAGAGGCTGATGGGCGTCGCTGATAGATCTGCAATTGGGGTTGGCCTGCCTACAATGTCATTCCAGGTAATGGTATTCGGGTGAATGGCCTCAGGGAGACCAGAGCCAAGAGTAGATACATCAATCGCATTGCCCCACCGGTCTTGACGTCTTGCGGGCCAGAAGTGAGGGTTTCCTCGCCCTGAGAAGATGCAAGGGGCTCTCAAGTCGGGCAATCTGTCATGTTCGACCACTATCTCTATTAGAGTACCACCATGAACATGGGCCATTCCTAATGCACTGCATATGATTGTAGCCCGCTGCTCGTTCGTAGCACTTGAACCGGCCAATGCAGTGACTGCGGACTGGATCTCCTCATACTGAGAGAACCAAATGAGCCTGTTCGAGTCCTTTCCACCTATTGGTATCTTTCGCTTAGCCAGTTCTCTTTTCTCAATCTCTCCGCGCAAGATCCTTCTGATGATGCGATGTTGCTTAGTCAGCTCTGACTGCCCTGGTCCTATAGTCCTGTACTCACCCCCACCTCCGCTTCTTGTTAGCGTTGTATGCATAAAGGTGGTTGTCGTATAGGTCACTGCATGTCCAGTCCAGTCATCCCCGGCGACTCGGTCACGAAGCAATCTGTACCTTGGCTCGTCCTCCGCAAATGAACGCAGTACGAGAATCGACAATCTTGGTTGGGCTTCTCGTTCCGCGGCGTACTTGTGACTCGACAACTTCTGGAGTGCTTCTATCATCATGTCAAAGCTCACCTCTCCCAACGACATTTCCATCTGAAACCCCATCCAGACAATAGCGGTCTCGCACTCAGTTGCCAGGTTCTCACGCCAACTCCAGATAGCTGGCAACGTGTCGCTTACGTAGTGGTCAAGTCTTGTGATAGGCAGCACTTTCATGTCACTTACCCTATGGCATCAGTAACTTGGCCGGGCCTCTGTCACGACCATGGACACGGGAACCAATCTGGGGCCCTGCAAAGCCGTTCGGATGGGATATGCAGCCGTCCTGGGGCGAAAAGGTGTACCTGACGCCAGCTGCTGCACGCTGCTAGCGAGGGAGAAGAGAACAGTATCACGTGTCGACCCCGCCGGTACCAGCTCAACCAGGGATATCGGCCGGGGCGACTGGACAAGGGGCAAGGCGTCAAGACGTTTGGCGCCTCGCTTTCGGGCAGTCTCGATGCAGCTCCGTCAGGTGGCGAGGTGATGGGGACCAGAAGCACCGCAAGGACCACGCGTCTGATGACCTGATCCCTCCCAAGCCCTGCAGGGTTAGGTCATGCCCACATCTGCAGGGGTATCGCTCAGGCCGAGTGGACCTTTCCACAGATCAGCCTGACGGACTTTCACGGTCCTAGCTTAGTCCGAGCGACCAACCCTGTCAAGCCCCACTTCATAGCCTGTCTGCCTGTCTGAGGCGGTTTTGAAGTTGCCCCGGCGGTCTCAAGTGGTCCTTGCAACACCGGCGGCGTTCAGGCAGCATCGAGCGTCGCGAAAGGAGCACCAGGATGGGTTGGCAAGGTGACCACGCGCATCGACTGACATTCGCCGAGCGGCTGGAGCTGGAGCGGCGAGTACGGTCGGGCGAGAGGTTTGAGGATGCGTCTGCCGCTGTGGGATGTTCGACCAAGTCCGTGCAGCGGCTCTTGGCTAAGACTGGTGGCATGCAGCCGCGAGCCAGACCCAGACCGGCCCTACAATTGTCACTCGCCGAACGCGAGGAGATCTCACGGGGACTGCTGTCGGGTGAGTCGTACCGGACGATTGCGAGGCAACTGGGTCGTCCAGCGTCGACGATCTCACGTGAGGTGTCGGCCAATGGAGGTCGCCGCCGATATCGGGCCTGGCGGGCGGACGAGGCGTCCCACCGTCGCGCCAGACGTCCCAAGACCGCAAAGATGGCCACATCGCTGCGGCTTCGTAAGGAGGTCGAACGCTTGCTGTCGCTGCGGTGGTCACCACAACAAATCTCCGCTAGGCTGGTCATAGACCATCCCAGCGACGCGGAGATGCGGGTGTCCCACGAGACGATCTACCGATCATTGTTCGTGCAGGCGCGGGGCGCGCTGCGCAAGGAACTTACTCGGTGCTTGCGCAGCGGGCGAGCACAGCGACGCCCGCTGCGCCGCACAAATCCGGGCGGTCAATTGTCGGACATGGTGCTGCTCAGCGAGCGACCGGCTGAAGTCGAGAACCGCGCGGTGCCGGGTCATTGGGAGGGCGACCTGATCATCGGCAAGGGCTCGCTGTCTGCCCTTGGGACGCTTGTCGAACGACAGACGCGGTTCGTGATGTTGGTAGATCTCCGCCACGGCCGCCTCGCAGGACAGGTTGCCGACGCACTGGCCGTAAAGGTCGGCGAGCTGCCGGATCACCTGCGTCGTAAGCGTTCAGGTGGGCTGGAGACCGGCGCTTGCCTGAGCGCCCCGACAAGGGTACCGTACCTGGCATGAGCATGGCCAAGGAGATCGCGGAGCTTCGGGCTGAGAACGCGGCGCTGCGTGCTGAGAACGCCGCGCTGCGGCAGGAGAACGCGGAGCTGAGGGCGTTGGTGGTCAGCCTGCAAGAGCGGATCCAGGATCTGGAAGAGCGCCTCGGGAAGAACTCGCGCAACTCGTCCAAGCCGCCGTCGAGCGACGGGCCGAGCCGGAGGCTGCCCACGAAGCGCCAGCGGTCGAAGTTGGCGCGGGGGCGGGCAGGTGGGCCATCAGGGGCATGGCCGGGCTTTGGTCCCCATCGAGGAGGTCGATACCCTGGTGCCCTGCATGCCGGGTACCTGCGGCTGCTGCGGCGAGACTCTGGAGGGGATGGATCCGACGCCGGAGCGACACCAGCAGGTCGACATCCCTGAGCCGAAGGTGCTGGTGACCGAGTACCAGATCCATCGCCTGACCTGCTCCCGCTGTGGCCAGGTGACGGCTGGGGAGTTGCCTGCCGGGGTCAGCCGGAGCCGCTTCGGACCACGGACGCACGGCATGGTGGTGCTCTTGACGGGCCAGTGGCTGCTCAGCAAGCGGATGGCGGCGCTGCTGCTGGAGCCAGGCTTTCGGCCTGGAGCTGAGCCCTGGGACGATCAGCGCAATGGAACGGCGGATGGCCGAAGCCTTGGCAGCGCCGGTGGCCGAGGCTCATGAGCACGTCAAGGGCGCCCCGGTGGTACATGCCGACGAAACGAGTTGGCGCGAATCCAAGAGCCGAGCCTGGCTGTGGGTGGCGACGACCGCGCTGGTGGCGGTGTTCATGATTCACCGCCGGCGTAATGCCAAGGCGGCGCAGGTCCTCTTGGGCGAGGACTTCGCTGGCGTCCTGTGCACCGATCGCTACGGGGCCTACCACTGGGTCGATCGGCGAGGTCTGTGCTGGTCGCATCTGCTGAGGGACTTCCAGGCCACAGCGGAGCGCTACGGCAGCGAATGGCACGGACGGCGGATGGTTGGATGGTTCTGGCCGGTGGGCGAGTCCTGGCTACGTGGGCTGCCTGGGCTGACGGGCACATCGACCGCGCCGTGATGCTGGCTCGGATTCAGCCTGAGCGCGAACAGATCCAGCGGATGTTGCTGCTGGGGAGCACCGCCCGCTTCGCATCGGCCAAGACCCGCCGCGCCTGCCGCGAGCTCTTGGGCTGGGAGGCTGCCATGTGGCTCTTCCTGGACGAGCCCGACCTGGCCCCCACCAACAACCTGTCCGAGCGTCGCCTCCGCCGCCCCGTTCTCTGGCGAAGCGGCAGCTTCGGCTCCGACAGCCCCGCCGGCAGCCGCTTCGTCGAGCGCATCCTCACCACCGTGGCCACCCTGTCTGCCCAGCAGCGCAATGCCCTCGACTTCCTCATGACAGCCCATGTCAACCACGTCGCGGGCCTCTCCGTCCCTTCACTCCTACCGTCTCAGGCCCACCCCGCCTGAACGGTTACCCTGCGTCGGTCCTTGACATGGGATCGTGGGAAGGAGATGGCAGAGCACGCCCGGTTCACCGTCGCGACGGAAGTGAAGGTCTTGTTCTGCGATCCACGAAGCCCTTGGCAGCGAGCCACCAACGAGAACAGCAACGGCTTGCTGCGCCAGTACTTCCCCAAGGGCACAGACTTGGCTATACATGATCAGGCCTACCTCGATGAAGTTGCAGCTGAGCTCAACGGCCGTCCTCGACGAACTCTCACCTGGGCGACACCGTCAGAGGCTATGTCTCGCTTGTTGCGTTGATCGCTTGAGACCGCCCCCGCTATGGTGGACAGATGGGAATTGGTGGATCAGGCAGCTTGGGTCAACTCCACCACGCCCCTCAAGCACTCTCCTACGGGCCGCTTCCAGACAGGGCCCGAATCCACTGTATGGCCTCGCCCAGATCCAGGTTTAGGCTGCCATATGCCCTTCGCAGCAAACGGTCCGGTAACGCCCAGTCCCATTTCTCGCGAGAAAGATTCTTCGTGTTAGCAAGCAGCACCTCGAGCGATGGTGCTTCGTCCTGGCCGGCGGCGAATAGCGCGGCGACGATGGCATCCAGCGTTGCCTGCCCTTTCATCACCTCAACACCCGGACCAGCAAGCCAAGCAGTGAGGCCTCGGCACCGCAGTAGACAAGCGAGAGCCTCATTCGCCGCATCCCCGAGCCAGGTCAGCAGCAGCACGTCGCGACCCTGGTCCAGCAGACAGGCGGCTGCCAGGTTGCGTGCCTTATAGGTCGCCCGAGCCTCGGTGAGAAACCGCCTGGCCACGTCGCCCAGATAGACCGGCATTTCGTCACACTCGAGCAGTCGGCGCATTCGCTGCCGCACCGTGGTGTGTGTTCGTCCACCACCACCGGAGAAGTCCGGTGGCGCGCCTCCAGACGAACGCCTCACGTAGATCGTCTTTCGGTCGTCCTCGACGATTTCGACTACCCAGGCGCGGCCGGCAAACAGGATGCGCTGACCGACCGTGAGAGCCTGAGACACCGGGAGCGTGCCTAATGCCTTACCGCCAGCGACGATGCGGTATTCCTCGTCAGAGGTGAAAGCGGCATAGAAGGTGTAGTGGTTGACCAGCTTCTCGCCGACTCGGCCATGTAGCAATGCGCCGGATGAGTCCTGGATCAGCAAGTCCTTCTGGCCGAGGTGCCGGATCAGTTCCACAAGCTCTTCTTTGCCGACATTGGAGAAGGGTGACGCCGGGGCACAGTACAACTCATGAAGCTGACCGATGGTAGCGCCACCGTTCTGCGCAATGAATGACAGTACCTGCTGAATCAGTGTTGACAGGTGTGCGCCATTCACTGCAGGAGGCTCGAACCACCCTTCGAGCAACAGCGAAGTCATCGCTGCCATCTGCACGGTGCCCAGGCGCAGGTCATCCGCAAGCGAGGCCTGGCCGCCCAGTGCATTCTCGACGCAATAGACGCGAAGGATAGCAGGCTCGCCCTTGCGGCGACCCGACCGACCGAGGCGTTGGCGCAAACTCGCGACCGACGGAGGTGGCCCGACTTGCGCAACGCTCTTGACAGCTCCGATATCGATGCCCAGCTCCAGCGTATTGGTGCAGATGGCGGTTGCAGGACGCTCCTTCTGCTTCAAGGCGGCCTCCGTGTCCGCGCGGATCTCCTTCGACAGGTTGCCGTGATGCGGCCAGAACTCGTTGGGCACCTGCTCCGCTTCGCACATCCGGCTTAGTAGATGCGTGAAACGCTCGACCTCGCTCCGCGACTTCGGAAAGACCAGGTTGTTCGAGCCGCGCAGCACCATGAACAGATGTCCGGCGATCTGCCCTGGCGTAACAAGGGCACCTTCCTCATCCTCATGGTCGCCGTGCACAACCCGCGGTTCTTCGTAGCCCTTGATAAGGATCTTTAGTTCGCCTCCCGAGGACATCGACTCGACAAGAGCCACCTCTGGCCCAAGCCCTGGGCGGAGAAACTCCGCCGCGAGGCTCATATCGCCCAGAGTCGCTGACAACCCGATGCGCGGCACCCGTCGGCCAATCACGTGTTCGATGCGATGCATCAGCGACTGAAGCTGCTTACCGCGCTCTGTTCCGATGAACGCGTGCAGTTCGTCAACGACTAGGTAGCTCAGGCGCTCAAAGGTCGAGCCGATTGACGTCCCGCGGTTGCATAGCATCGCCTCGAGCGATTCCGGCGTGATCAGCAGCACGCCTCGCCGCTGGGCTAGGAAACGGCTCTTGGCGGAGGCCGCGATGTCGCCATGCCAGGGCCAGACAGGCACTTCAAGCTGCTCGCAGAGCCGATCTAGCCGGCCAAACTGGTCATTGATCAGCGCCTTAAGCGGACTGATGTAGACCGCAAGGCCCTGCACCTCTGACTGCAGCATGTAGGTCAGGGCCGGCAGGAAGGCAGCCTCGGTCTTGCCTGCTGCCGTGGCCGCCGCCACAATAACATCGCGGTCGGCCTTGACGATCAACGGAATTGCAGCTTCTTGTGCATCGCGAAGCGTCTCCCATCCTTCGGCCCAAATGAAGCGCTGGATGCGCTCGTCGAGTAGGTGAAACGAGGTTGAGGACGAGCCGGACATCGTTTCGGGTCCTAATGGCTCACAGCCTAAAGGTTGCAAGCTCGTCATCTCCGTCCGCCTCCGTGATATGGTCGGCAGCGCCTCCAGTATCGACAGCTACATCGATGCTACCAAGCGAGTTCTGCCATGAGGCCCCTGGATTCTGCTCCAGCACAGCCAGCAGGTTGATGAACGCTGTAATCGTCGTGCGCGGCGTCCGGAAGTAGGTATCCCCGATCCGCTTCGAGCAGTGTTCCATGAAGCTGTAGATGCCAGGGTCAGGGATCAGGTGCCGGGCCGGGTCACCGAAGGCGTACACGCCTCGGATCTTCTGCAGCAGCACGTAGAGATCCTCAGGCGACAGACTGGACAAGCGTACGACTGGACCGCTGAAGTCCACCAGCCCCTCTGCTGCGAAGGTGTTCTGCGCCAGACGGCTCTGTAAGGCCGGGTAACTGTAAAGACCCCGCCTGGTGTCAAGCAGGAACTCCGGCGTGCCCCCGAGCACGAAACCGAGACCCACGGCTGAGCCTTGCAACGAATCGTTCAAGATCCGTAGGATCTGCTCATAGTTCGCATTGCGTGCTTGGCTGTTGGCCATCTTGTAGAGATTGACCAGTTCGTCCAGGCACACAAGCAACCCGCTGAAGCCGGCCAGCCTCACGAAGCGTGCCATCAGCTTGAGCTGGTCGTAGACCGCGGCGTCATCGACAATGGTGCGCACGCCCAGGGCGGCTCGAGCATCGGTCTTGGTGCTAAACTCGCCGCGCAGCCAGCGCACTGCGTCCGACTTCAGTTGTTCGTTGCCCTCATCATGCCCGCGGCAGTAGGCGGCAACCACATGAGCGAAGTCGTAGCCGTTCACCAACTCGGTCAGCTGCTCCAGCTTCTCATGCAGTACGGAATCAGTCGACGCACCGTTCGCCTTGGCCTCCACCTTCGCTGTCGCAATGAACTTTTCGACGATACCGCTGAGCGCTCCACCCTCCGGCTTGGTGCGCGTGGCCATATTGCGCGTCAACTCCGCGTAGAGAGATCGGGCCTGCCCGCCGCTGCCGTGCAGCCTGCGGTCGGGATTGAGGTCAGCATTGGCCACTACGAGCTTCTTCTCCATGGCCACGGCGCAAACGAGGTTGAGAAAGAACGTCTTCCCCGCCCCGTACTCGCCGATCACCGCGCGAAAGGCCGAGCCTCCCTCGGCAACCCGGTCGATGTCCGTAACCAAGGTCTGGATCTCACGAGTGCGCCCGACCTGTATGAGGTGCTGTCCGGAACGGGGTACGACGCCCGCACGTAGCGACTGGAGGACCGCGTCGCGGTCCCCTAGGACGAATGGCCGGGGTATTCATGCTTCCACAATCTCCAGGATCTCAGTATTGACCGTCACGGGGTCCTCGCCCTCAAACAGAGGCATGTCGTGGGCGTCGAATGCCGCTTCGTTGATGTGTTCCAGTGCGCCATCGAGCATCAGGTCCAGGTCAGCCGCAACGTCCAGCAGCTCCTCGCGGCTCCATTCGGGTCGCGACAGCATCATCCGGACCAGGGCGCTGTGAGAGTCGTCTAGGCCCATCAGCCCCGCGGTGATACCGATAGACTCTGGATCAGACTCGACGTCAGGCTCTGGCAATGGCTCCGGATCGGCTGCGGGTGACTCCTCGGCTCCGGTGAATATCTTGGAGAGCAGGGCTGATACCCGTTCGGTGTCCTGCTGGAGGGAGGCGATCTTGGCGGGGTCCAGCTTGAAGCCTGTCTCTTCGACGCTCGCAACCGCTGCGGCGGGGAGCTTCTCGCCCGCGGCTACGGCGTGGACGTCGGTGAACACCTTCTTGGCGTCGAGGCCCAGTGATTTGTAGACCTTCTCCAGCATCTTCACCTCGGCGGGCGACACCTCGCCGTCGGACTGCGCAACTGTGGCCATGAAAGCCGCAATCGTCTCCTTGACGCTCTTGTCCAGCGGCTCGAAGCTCCTCTTGAGAGTGGTAAGCGAGGGCGGAGCCTCCTTCAGCAGCACCAAGCGCGCCTGCAGACGTCGGATCTGGCGTGGCGGGAGGTGCTTCCAAGACAGGACGGTCTCCTGAAGGTACCCCATTTCACTACTGCCGTTAGCGCCCGTGCGAGCGAGGCCGTCTTCTCCTTTGTGAAGCCTCCGGTGGCGTCGAACGACGTCAGCAGGGTCTGGAACGACATCGCGACCATGTCGGAGCCAATGCGCCCTTGTAGTCTCTGCAAGGCCCGCTGCCCAGGTTCCGGCCATAGACTGGCCGGCAAGTGCAGCCAGGCCTCGATTGAGGCGCGCGCACCTGGATTCTTGCCCAACGCGCGGCTGTACGACTCCAGAGGTTTGGTGGACGCCTCGACGACTTCCTGCAGCATTCGCACTGGCGCCGTAAGGACGGTGACGTCCGGGATGTCCTTGAGCGTAGGCTGCAGCTCCTGGTAGCCCAGAAAGCCAGCCGACGCCGGCCTGTACACGAGCTTCAGCTTGGTCCGGTTGCGTGGAAGCACCATGCCGGTGCCGCAGAGCTCGGCGTACTTCTGTGCGAACACCCGCTCGAACTCCTCTGTGCAGCGTGTTGCTGGAGTCCTCAGAGCGATGCTCGGTTCCAGCCGGGCCCAAGCCAGCGCCAGCGAGGTCGGCACGGGTACCTTGTCTACTGCGGCCTGCCCCAACGCCATCCGGACGTACAGCGGCAGCTCGTAGGTACGCGGATAAGTTGGGACTGGTCTCTCGTAAAGGCGGGAGGGCTGCTCGGCAAGAGCCACCCAGTCGAGTAGTTCGCTAGCGTAGCGGCGGAAGGAACCCGACTTGCCACCGTAGATACTGAGCAGGCGCCGCAGCTCCACACCAATAGCGGGCCAATCCTCCCGTGCCGCCTCGTCATTCGCGGCATCTACGATGGCACGCCGCTCCAGCCCGTAGAAGAAGAGGAACACGAAGCCGATGTCTGCCTCGGGATCCTGACGACCGCCGGCGAGCCAGTTCAGGTAGGCGCGTCGGGATGCCGCCGACACCTCTGAGTAGCTCGGCCAGTAATTCATCTGCCGTACGGTGTAGTCCCCGCTCCGAGCAACGGGCTTTGATGGGTCGATTAAACAAGGGTCGTTTAGCCCCCTGGATGCGGGCAGCGAAGTGCCGACGTAGACCAGCCCTCCTGGGATGGTGGTGCCTGCCACCATCCCAGGTTGCCCAGCCGGAATCCAGCTCGCCTTTCCGTAGCCTCGGGGTGCTGGGGGGATCTTGAACGACGAGGCACGTGCGCCTGCGAGCATTCGAACCAGCAGCGGCTGTTCATCGCCCTCATTCGGGCGCCAGGCCAAGCTGCGGTTCACCCTGGTGGAGTCCAAAGATTTCGTTGTCAGTGTCGGCGAGGAAGTACCCGACTGGCGACTTCGGTCCGCCTTCGCACCCATGGACCTCCGGCTCTTCCAGCAGTAGCGTGCAGCAGCACCCATCAAGAGCAAGCCGCCGACAGTGTAATAGACCTCCTTGGGAATTGAGGCCAATAGCACGATCACGCCAATGACGACCACCGATGTCGCCCCCGCTCCTGATTTCGTCCTTCTTGCCATGTGTAGTTGCCCCGCTTTGGTGGACAGAAGGGATTTGGTGGATCAGGCAGCTTGGGTCAGCTCATGAAGTCGTTCGAAGCTGGCCGGAGAGAGGCAGCCGATCGCCGGATGGCGCCGGCGGGGATTACTCCAGCCCTCGATGTAGTCGAAGACGGCGAGGCGGGCGTCAGCGTAACTGCGGAACGTCGTGCTGTCAACCAGCTCGCACTCGAACGAAGCGAACACGGTCTCGGCAATGGCGTTGTCGAAGCACTCACCGACAGTGCCCATGGACACGCGGATCCCGAACGTCTCGCAGCGTTTCCCGAAGGCCAGCGACGTGTACTGCGACCCGTGATCGTGTGCCCTTGCGCCGGCTCTCGCGTTGGATGCCAGCCAGGCGCATCAACCGAGCCACGCGCTACCGGCTGACATGTTGATCCAACTCCTTGAGCTCGAAGTGAACCCTGGGAGCACCATAAGTCGCGCGCGACGACTTCGTGGATCGCCACGATCTGCTCCTTCAGCGCTGCGTCACTCCGGGACTGTGCGGACGGCTTCCGCTGAAGCCAGGCATAGAATCCGCTGCGGGACACGTCAAGCACCCTGCACCGCGTCGTTACCTTGTGTTCAGCCTGGTGCGCACTCACAAACTCGAACGCTGCTTGGACGTAGAGCCATCCGTCTTCTGCTCGAACCAGGCTACGGCTTCTCCCAGGATAGCTAGCTCTTTCTCAAGCCGGCGCTTGTCGCGACGTGGTTCGCGCAGCTCGGCCCGCTTAGCCGTGGTCAGCCCGTCCGACCACCGAACCTCGTCCCGGTCCGCTTGCGCGGCCCAACTCCGAATCGTCTGTGCCGTAGGCTCGAAGTCGCACACCAACGATTCAGCACTCCTGCCGGCCCGGTACATCTCCAATAGCCGCTGGAGTTTCGCCAGCGGGTACGTTTACCGTCCCTTGGCCATGGTGGGCACCTCCTGCACCCCTAACGATCAGGTGTCCACCAAGACGGGTCAACTCCAGTCGGTCGAAAGGTCCGCGAAAGGACTGTCAGAGCCTGACAACTTCCCCCTTCACCGCCCGATCTGCCGGTAAAACGCCTCCCTCAGCTCCCCCTGCTCCCTAAACGCCCCCCGCCGCGCCGTGGTCACCATGTTCACCCCCTGCTTCTTCACCCCGCGCAGCGAGCAGCAGCTGTGGGCGCCCTCGACCATCACCATGACCCCGCGTGGGTCCAGGGCCTGCATCAGGGCGTCGGCGATCTGGCCCGTCAGGCGCTCTTGCACCTGCAGGCGGCGGGCGAACATGTCCACCACCCGCGGGATCTTGCTCAGGCCCACCACCTTGCCCTTGGGCAGGTAGGCCACGTGGGCCGTGCCCGTGAAGGGCAGCATGTGGTGCTCGCAGAGCGAGCTGAAGCTGATGCCCGCCACCGTGATCAGCTCGCCCTCGTCGTAGTCCACGTCGAAGAGCGCGTCGTTGAGCAGCGTGTCCAGGTTCTGGCTGTAGCCCGCCAGCAGTTCTTCGTACATCCGCGCCACCCGCTGCGGCGTCTTCAGCAGGCCGTCGCGCTCCGGGTCTTCGCCCACCGCGCGCAGCAGCACGCGGATGGCGTCCCGCGATCTCCGCCCGGCGCGCATCCGTCAGGGTCCAGCAGCGCCACCGGCTGGTCTTCATCGTCTTCCGGCATGGGCAGCCAGGCCGGAGTCGGCATTCCGAGCCGGTTCCCTCCTGATCCGTTCATCGTCCCATGGCCCTTGTCACGTGGCCCGTGGCCGTTGTCGCGGCGTTCATGCCCTGCATTCATGGTCTCGTTCAGTTCCTTCGTGAAGTGGCACCGAAAAGTGAGTCGGCGCCGATTGCGATCAGGCGATCAGCAAATTCAGATGCTGACGGAGGACAGGCTATTACCCCCCGCTCCAAGCCCAAGACCGCAGCGCCAGACTGAACGCGTTCAGCGAGGCCTGACCCTACCCGACAGGATCCGGATCCCGCTCCGGCATCGCCAGCCCCCCGCGCTCCGCCCAGGCCAGGCGCACCGCCGCCGCCGCGAAGATCGAGCCCGTGGCGATCACCAGGTCATCCGGCCCCGCCAAGGCCAGGGCGCGGTCCAGGGCCGCCGCCGCGTCCGCCGCCGGGGCCACCGTCACGTCCGCCGGCGCGCGCATGGCCGCCAGCTGCTCCCTCGCCACGTCCGCCAGGGCCTGTGCCGAAAGCGCCCGTGGATGCGGGGCGCGGATGCAGGTGACCGAGGCCGCATCCGCCAGCAAGACCGCCAAGACCCCCGGATGTCCTTGTCCGCCGAACAGCCCACAATCCAATGCCGCCGCCAGCGCGGGTAACGCTCCGCCAGGGCCTGCGCCAAGGCCAGGGCCGCCGGCGGGTTGTGGGCGCCGTCGATCACCAGGAGCGGGCCCGGGCCGCCCAGCACCACGCTGCTCTCGAAGCGCTCCAGACGCGCCGGCCAGCGCACCGCCGCCAGGCCCGCCTGCATCGCCGCCGCGTCCGTCCGCCAGCCCAGGGCGCCCAGTACGCGCAGGGCCAGCGCCGCCGTCGCGGCGTTGGCGCGCTGGAAGTCGCCCGCCAGGCTCAGCTCCAGCTCCAGCTCCAGCGCCGGCAGCTTCACCGGCTTGGACGGCACCACCGCCCGGCTGCCCGTCGGCCTTACAGCTTCAGCGATCGCCGGCGCCCCGTCAGCGTCCGGCCGGCGGGCAGGCCCCGCGCTCTCCCGGGCCGCATCCCCATCCACCTCCAGCGCCGCCAGCCGCAGCCGGAAGCGCTGACCCACTCGCGTCGACCGCGCAGTATCCCAGCGCGCCAGCGTTTCCGTCGCCAGCAGCTGACAGGGCGTTTGGGCCGCCGCCTCGCGCAACACGTCCATCACCTCCGGCAGCTGCGGCGCCGCCACCACCGGCCGGCCCCGCTTGAAGATGCCCACCTTGTCACCGGCGATCTCCGCCGGGGTATCGCCAGCACCGCCGCATGGTCCATGCCCACCGGCATGATCACGCAGAGTTCCGGCGCCGTCAGCACGTTCGTCGTGTCCAGCCGCCCGCCCAGGCCCACCTCGATCACCGCGATGTCCACCTGAGGCCGCAAAGTGGTCGAAGGCCAGGGCCGTCAGGGCTTCGAAGGTCGTCAGGCCCTCCAGGGACGCCAGCAGCGCCGCGTGGCCGTTCAGCCAGGCGATCACCTCGTCCTCCCCGATCATCCGCCCATCCACCTGGATGCGCTCCCGCACCGTGTGCAGATGCGGCGAGCTGAACAGGCCCACCTTGTGCCGGGCGGCGCGCAGGCCCGCCGCGATCATCGCGCAGGTGGAGCCCTTGCCGTTGGTGCCGCCCACATGCACCGCCCTCCAGCGCAGCTGCGGCTCGCCCAGGCCGTCAGCAGCCGGCGCATGCGGTCCAGCTCGAAGCTCAGGGCTTGTGCCCGGAGGCCGCGTCTCCCAGTTCGTCAGGCCGTAGAGGGCATCCAGGGCCCCTTGCCAGGTGCTGATCATCGTTGTGCTTGTGTCCTCGCCCTCGCCGTGCTACGCTCCGACTACGATGTGGCGAGAGATCATAGCATTCGCGGCTGCGGCCCTCTTCATGCTCCCCCTGGTCGGTTGCCGCGGCGCCCAGCCGCTGTCCGACCTGCGCGTAGAGCCCGCGGCCATCACCCCGACGGCGATGGCAACGCCGATGTGGCGCGCATCAGCTACAGCGTCGGCCGGCCCGCCCGCTTGACCATCCAGCTCGTCGGGCCTGACGGCCAGACCCATCCCTTCCGCGACGACCTGCCGCGGCAGCCCGGCAGTTACGAGGCCCTCTTCGGCGGCGTCATCGACGGCCGCATGCTGCCCGACGGCGATTACAGCCTGCGCGTGAGCGTCCGCCCCGACGACGGGTCGGCGGCCGCCGAGGCCCAGGCCGCGCTGGCCATCACCGGCGGCGATACAACGCCGCCGCGCCTGGAGGGCCTCGCCCTGGCGCCCGACAGCTTCTCCCCCAACCAGGACGGGATGGGCGACCGCGTCAAGCTCAGCTACAGCCTCAGCGAGGCGGCGGCCGTGCGCCTGTGGCTCGAGACCGCCGACGGCACCTTCATCCAGGACATCCTGGAGGATGTCAGCTCGGCCGACAAGGCCGGCCAGGTGGGGCCGCATACCTATGACTTCGACGGCGGCGTCGACGCCGACTCGCCCCCGCCGCCCGACGGCGACTACCTCGTGCTGGCCGAAGCCCGCGACAGCTCCGGCAACGTCACCCGCCAGAGCCTGCCCCTGGCCATCCGCCAGGGCGGCCAGCCGCGCGCAGCCCTGGTCGGCGACGTCGACTGGAGCGATTCCGTCGTCTCCGTGGGGGCCACCCTGTGGTTCACCGTGACCGTGCGCAACGTGGGGGCCACGCCCCTGCGCAGCTTCGGCCCCCCGCCCGGCTACGTCTACGACAGCAACCGCTCCTTCAACCAGCGCGCGCGCGCGGCACCTGGATATTGGCCCGCCAGGGCCGGCCCACGTCGTCCGCCGCGGCCGAGGGGAACGCTGCCGTCGCCTACCGCGCCGCCAGCCGCTGGGTTCCCGAGGGCCCGACCGCTGAGCTGCTGCTGGAGCTGCAGCCCGTAGACCCGCTGGCCGCGGCGGCCAGGCGCGATCCCTTCGGCCCGGCCGCGGGGTCAAGCGCCTCCGGCGCGTCCGGCGCATCGGGCGCGTCAAGGACGACTGCGGCGACCGAGCCGACCGAGCCGACCGCGGCGACCGACGCCCTTGCTGCGATCACCTCCGCCACCGCCCCGCTCTGCGGCCAGGTGCGCTCCGGCGGCGCGGCGGCCGGCGGCGCCGAGGTCTACGCCTTCGACGCCACCGCCGGCAAGGGGCGCCGGGCCGTGGCCGACCAGGCTGGTCGCTTCTGCTTCCCGCCGCTGGCGGACCAGGCCCCCGAACCCTTCGCCCCCAGCCCCGGCGCCCTGCGCATCGGCCTGGCCTGCGACGCCTTGGAGAGCGACGTGGACTACCCCTTCCGCTGGCAGCTGGGGGCCATGGAGACCTTGGACGTCTGTGACGTCGCCGGTCGCCTGTACCTCTGCCTGGCCCCGGGCGCCGAGACCGTGGTCTCCGGGGCCTGCGCTTCGTGCAGCGCCCCAACCGCCGCGGCACCAAGGTCTACCTCAGCCTGCAGCACGAGGACGTGCGCATGATCCAGGGCCCTTCGGCATCAAGGGGGCTGACCGTGGAGGGGGAGTGAGTCCCCTCCACAGCAAGCCCCCACCCCCCGGCACCCTCGCCGTCGTCATCGTCAGCTACAACACCCGCGACCTGCTGGCCCACTGCCTCGACAGCCTGCGCCTCGAGCTGGACGCCGCCGGCATTGGCGCCGAGGTCCAGGTGGTGGACAATGCCTCCAGCGACGGCTCGGCCGCCATGGTGGCCGATCGCTTCCCCTGGGTGCGCGTGACCGCCCTGGCCGACAACCGCGGCTTCACCGCCGGCAACAACGTCGTCCTAGGCCCCTTGGCGCGCGGCCAAGGTGCGTCGCCGGATTGGGTCCTGCTCCTGAACCCCGACACCGAGGTCCGACCCGGAGCGCTACAGACGCTCCTGGACGCTGCCGCCGAGGATACGCGCATCGCCGTTGCCGGCCCCGCCCTCGTCTACCCCGACGACGGCTTCCAGCACGCCGCCTTCGCCTTTCCCGGCATCGCGCAGGCGGCGCTGGACCTCTTCCCGCCGCGCGGCAGGCTGGGCCGCCGCCTCCTCGAGAGCCGCCTCAACGGACGCTATCCGCGCCGCCGCTACCGAGCCGGGAAGCCCTTCAACGTCGACTTCGTCCTGGGCGCCTGCATGCTGGTGCGCGTCGCCGCCCTGCGGCAGGTGGATCCGCTGGACGAAGGCTACTTCATGTACGCCGAAGAAGTGGACTGGTGCCGGCGCTTCGCGCGCGCCGGCTGGCGCGTCGTCTGCGTGCCGGCCGCCACCGTCATGCACCATGGCGGGGCGGCCAGCGGCCAGTTCCGGGCGCGCAGCTGGAGCATACTCTGGCGCAGCCGGCGCCGCTACCTGCGCCTGCACGAGCCGGCCTGGCGCGCCGATACCGTCGACCTGCTGCTGAAGGTCGCCGTCGCGCGCCTGCGGCGGGCAGACGAGCGGGCTCTCGCCGCCGGATCCTTGAGTGGCTCAGAAGCCCGGGAGCGACGGACGGCCTATGCGGCGGCCCTCGGCCCCATGGATGATGCGCCGCCCTTGATGGATGCCCCGCCCCTGGGGGATTCATGATCGGCCGCGATCAGAGCGCTGACCGCGTCAACAGCGTCACCAGCGGCACCACCAGCACCATCACCGCGGTCGTCCTCACCCTGAACGAAGCGCGCCACCTGCCCGACTGCCTGGCCAGCCTGCGGAGCATCGGCCCCATCCTGGTGCTGGATTCCGGCAGCGGCGACGAGACCGTGGCCATCGCCCGCGCCGCCGGCGCGCGGGTGGCGACGCGGCCCTTCGTCAACTACAGCATCCAGCGCCAGGCCGCCCTGGACCTGGTGGACACGCCCTGGGTCCTCTTCGTCGACGCCGACGAACGCGTCCCCCCAGAACTCGCCGCGGCCGTAACCCAGGCCGCCCAGCGCGCCGACGCCGATGCCCCCGCCGCCTACTGGATCGCCCGCCGCAACCTCTTCTGGGGCCACGCCCTGCGCGGCGGCGGCTGGTGGCCGGACCACCAGCTGCGCCTGCTGCGCGTGGACCGCGCCCGCTACGACCCCGCCCGCGCGGTACACGAACTGGCCGAGATCCAGGGCAGCACCGGGCGCATCGACAGCCCGCTCACGCACATCAACTACGAATCCTGGGCCGAGTTCAGCGCCAAGCAGCGCGCCTACGCCCGCCTGGAGGCCGATCGCCGTCGTGCCGCCGGAGCGCGTGTGCGGCCGCACAACCTCATCCTGCAACCCCTGCGCGAGTTCCAGCGCCGCTTCATCACCGACCACGGCTACCGCGACGGCCTGCTCGGCCTGCGCCTGGCGCTGGCCATGGCCTGGACTGAGTGGGTCACCCTACGGGGAACGCGTCGCAATCCTCTTGTCTGAGCCAAGTAGGGCTGCAACGGGCGAAGGAAAGCCCCTACCCCCCGGCGAGTGCAAACGCTCTCCCCTCCTCCCCCCAAGGGGAGGAGACGCCTGCTCCTCCCCCCAGCGGGGGGAGGTCGGGAGGGGGGCCGCCGTGGCCGTCGCCGTCGCTCGACGCGATGGCCCATCAGTTCGCGGTCGAAGCCTGGCTGGCACAGGATGGCTGGAGCCGTCGGGTACCTGGTGGTGGCGGGGGTGACGGCCAAGGCGGCCCCCCTCCCGACCTCCCCCCGCTGGGGGGAGGAGCAGGCGTCTGCTCCCCCTGGGGGGAGTCGGACATGGGCGCGGGGCCGCCCGGAAAAGCATGGCGGTGGGTGTGTTTTCCTAGCAGTCGGGCATTGTCCAGTGGGTTCTATCTCACCCAACGGACCCATGGAACCCATAGAACCCATGGGATACGATGGACTGCTGGACCTTAGGACCTTCGGGACAGCCCGCCCTCTACCCCCCCGCCGCCAACCTTGCCGCCGAATCGATGTAGGTCAGCCATTCCGTGGCCGCCGCCTGGATCGGCTGCAGGATGGTGGCCGGGTAGATGCCGATCCAGAAGATCAGCACCACCAGGGGCAGCAAGGTCAGCATCCCCGGCCCCGTCAGGTCGGCAGACCCGCGGACTTGCCGCGCACCGGCCGGAAGAACACCCGCTGGTACAGCCACAGCATGTAAATGCGCCCAGCACCCCGAAGGCCGCCAGGCCGCCGGCCAGCATGTTCGCCCGGAAGCCGCCCAGAGGCTCAGCCATTCGCCGACGAAGCCGTTGGTGCCCGGCAGGCGACGCTGGAGAAGAGCACCACCAGGAAGACCACGCTGAAGCGTGGCACCTCACCATAGCCCGCCGAAGTCGGCGATCTGCCGGCTGTGCGCCCGTTCACAGCATGCCCACCAACAGGAAGAGCGCCCCGTAGAAAGGCCGTGGTTGACCATCTGCAGGGGGCGCCGCCGGCAATAGTTCCTGCTCGTTGAAGCTGAAGATGCCCAGGATGACGATGCCCATGTGGCTGACCGAGGAATAGGCCCCAGCTTCTTCATGTCCGTCTGGGCGAAGGCCACCCACGGGCCGTACCAGATGCCGACCGCCAGCGGCAGGAAGGCCGGCGCCGCCGCCACCGCCGCCATCGGGAAAGAGCGGCGAGCAGAAGCGCCAGAAGGCCGTGGCCGCCGTCTTGACGGGACCCCGCCAGGATGACCGACACCGCGGGTGGGGGCCTGCACATGGGCGTCCGGCAGCCAGCTGTGGAAGGGGGAAGGCGGCACCTTCACCGCGAAGGCCAGGGCGAAGGCCCCGAGCAGCGCCTGCGTCGCCAACGGCAGGCTGGGGGCGGCCAGAAGGGGTGAAGAAGTGGTAGGGATGACAGTCCGGCGCCGAACCACAGACCGGGCGGCCCATCAGCTGACCGGGGCCACCAGGGCCACCAGCATCGGGGCGATCCGCCAGGGTGTGGCGAAGCCCGAACTTGAAGGTGGCGTAGATGCGCTCACGGCCACCCAGATGGCGATGAGGAAGATCATCGGGATGAGCGGGCTTCCCAGAACACGTAGAAGAGGAAGAGGTCCAGGGCGGTGAAGGCGTAACGGCCCAATCTGCAGGATCAGCATCCAGATGCCGTACTCGCGCACCCGATGGCCCACATGCGGGCTGCTGAACAAGAGGGCCGAAAGCCCAGCAGGGCGGTCAGGAGCACCAACACGACGGAGATGCCGTCCACCCCCAGCTGGGAGCTGATGCCGCCGGGCAGCGGCCAGTTCGGGGGCAGGTGCTCGGGGTCGGCGAACTGAAAATCCGGCGCCCAGGCGCATGCCGTACTGGATACTCTGGGTGGCCGGGTCCGCCCAACCGCGATCGAAGCTGCCGGGGACGAGGGCCAGCACAAGATCCAGACCGGCGATGAACAGGGCCGTGGCGTGGATCAGACCGTCTGGCGCTTGGGCAGCAGCGCGGCAGCCCGCGCCCACCAAGGGCAGGAAGACGATCAGGGAGAGCAGGGGGAAGCCCAGGGCGTTGCTGGTTGTCAGTAGCATGGTTGTTCCCGGGTTCGCAGGGGGCAGCGCCGACCGGATGGGCGCGGCGCCGGATCGCGGGGCATTGTAACCCTACCGATCCGGCTTGGCCAGCAGGCGGGAATCCGCCCAAGGTCGCAGCCGCGGCCCGGCCAAAGTCGGAGGCGGCGTCAGATCGCGGCAGGCACAATCAGCGGCGAGGCAGAGCAATTTCGCAGGCGTCGGCGGTTCCACCAGGGCAGCTCCGGTGGTGGTCGCCCCTTCGCTCCCACCCCCAAGAGGACGGCAAGCTCCATGATCCACGAACTCAGCGGCGACATCACTCCTTT
>JADJUE010000005.1 GCA_016710785.1 Candidatus Epilinea brevis
TGGGCTTGTACGCTAGCGCTGGCGGAGGTCTTCGCGAAGGTGGCGTTCGGTGGGAGTCCCTGCCCCGGCACGGCGGCTCGCTCCGGCGCTGAGAGCCAGAGCATCCCGAGCCCCAGAGACCAGAGCCCCGGAGGCCAGAGTCAGGGAACAGGGGCAGTCATCACCACCCGAAACCCGAGGAACACATAACGGGAGAGCGGACCGTGGACGTGGCGGTACGCAGCGCGCGCACGGTCGGGAAAGTAGTACCACGACCCGCCCCGCAACACCCGCGGCCGATCGTTCGTCAGGTCCGAGGTCTGACTCTCATACTCTGTGAGCGTCCACTCCCACACGTTCCCCGCCATGTCATGAGCACCGAAGGGAGACGCGCCTTGAGGGTACGATCCCACCGCGGTGGTTTGTCCAGTATCGGCTGTCCCCATGGATCCTCCCGGCTCAAAGACGTTGGCGAAGCCGGCCCTGTAGCCCTCCCCCACGGATACTCGCCCGTCTGTGCCGCCACGCGCTGCCTTCTCCCATTCCTCCTCGGTCGGCAGGCGGATCTCCGCCCCGGCTTCGCAGATCCCCGGCAGCCCGCTGGCTGGCCGTCAGCCAGCGCGTGAAGGCCACCGCGTCGTACCAACTCACCGTTTCCACCCAGCAGATCGGCACCGGACCACGTCGGCTTGCCTGGCTGCTCCTCACGATAGGCCAGCTTCGCTGGTTCGTTCCACCAGTCAGCGTTGCCGTATCCGTCCGCCGCGTTGGTGAAGGCCTGCCATTGGGCTCAAGGTCGTCGTACTTGCTGATCTTGAACGCGGGGAGCGTCACCGTGCGTCTGGCCGTCGCGTTGAACGATGGGTCATCGCTGCCCATGATGAACGGCCCGGCCGGTACATCGACCCAGGCGATGTCCGGCAGGCCATCCGAGCGTACACCCTTGCCGGCGGCCTGCTTCCCTAATCGAGCCACAGAGGCCCATCGCGCGCCGAGCACGACCAAGGCCAGGCTGAGCACCAGCAGGAGGACACGAAACCTCGGTCGCGCGGTCGTGGCCCATCGACCGGGTCTACGGGCGCTTCATCCTGTGATCGGTCCATACCAGAATCGTCCTCTCAACGTATACCGAGTGAAGCTGCTCCGGTGAAGCCGAAGCCGCTTGTGCGAGGATATCCTACGCCACTCAGGCCCGCACCACCGTCACCGTCCGCCCCGCAGGCGTCATCGCCTCCACGGCGCTCGTGCGATCCTCGATGGGCGGCTGGCCTGTGCGACGGTCGAAGATCACCAGCCAGCCGGTACCCAGACCTAAGCCGAGCAGGTAGCGGTCCAACTGCGCCAGCCCGTCGGTCACCGGGTCCGGCCGGTTTTTCGCGCCACACCTTCAGCTCGGAGGCGAAGGTGTCATGGCCATAGCGCAGGCAGAGGTCCATCCGGCCGCTGCCCACCGCGTACTCCCGCTCCAGGCTACCGCCGCCATTGCGCACCCGGTCCAGGAAGGCCATCAGCACCAGGTGCGGCGCCACCTCGGCATAGGGCAGGCCGCGCATCAGCGGCTCGCCGTGCTGTCGCCAGAACTGCAGGAAGGCTCGAGCAGGCGCCCGCGTCCATGCGGCCGTCCGCCCGCAGCCACACCGGGTCCAGCCGCGGCAGTGCCCGCGCCGCGGTGGCCAGCACCGCGGGATGATCTCGCCGTAGATGGGATTGGCGATCTCCAGACCGCCGTTCCAATGCACCAGACCCAGGTCCACCGCATAGCGGATGTCATCCTCCGGCAGGTCCTGCCCCGCGGCGCCGCCGGCCAGGATGGGCTCGATCACGCGGCGCACGCGCGCTTCGCGCAGCCGTTCGGCCAGGCTGTCCAGGTGGGTGTCCTGGCGCTGCGATGAGCAGGTCCTTGGCCGCTTCGATGACCTCGGCCGTCACCGGCGCGGCCCGATCCGTCACCAGCACCTCCACCGCCTGCCGCGCCAGGGCGTTGACCAGCCAGGGCTGGCCCTGCGTCAGGACGAACGCCCGCTCCAGGGCTTCGGGCGTAAACAGCTGCCCGGTGTCTTCGGTATGCTGCCGGTAGAGGGCAGCCACCTCAGCAGCGTCGAAGTTCCGGAGGGTGATCGACTCGACCTTGATGTTAAAGGGACTGGCCGTCCCTAGCCGCCCGGCCTCGCCCGCCGCCACCCGGTAATCGCGCACGTCACGCAGGCCGATGAGGGCCAGGGACCATGGAAAGGCCCGCGGCCGATTGCGATAGCCATCCCGCAATTGGCGAAGGACCGAGATCAACGCAGCATCATGAAGGGCGTCGATCTCGTCCAGGAAGACCACCAAGGGGTGAGGGGCCGCCACCGCCCAGGCCGCCAAAGCCGCTCCGATGCCGTCTCCCGGCTCGGCCGCGGGCCAGGGTGGGGGTTGCAGTTCCTGGGGAAGCTGTGCGCCCGCGGCTCGGCTCCAGCTCCCTAGGATGGCCCCTTCCGCCGCTCCGGGGTCATCTCCGAACGGTGCGCCTACCTCCATCGACAGCAGCGCCGCCACATAGCGCCCGGAGGCGGTCAGCTCCTCCGCGAGCCCCAGCAGCGCCGTCGTCTTGCCCGTCTGCCGAGGTGCATGCAGGACGAAGTAAAGCTTCTGCCCCACCAGGCCCATCACCTGCGGCAGGCGCGCCGTCGGGGGCAGCATGTAGTGGTCTTCCGCCCGACAAGGGCCGGCGGTGTTGAACGCGCGGGGCATGCGGTACGGCTCCTTGGCCTGCGGGAAGTATACCGCTGCCGGCGACACAGGGCGTGCGGCCCACCAGAGCCCCCGAGGCTAAGGTCAAGGAACAGGGGCAGCCAGCACAACCCGAAACCCGCCGCGCCTGACACGGTAGAACGGAACGGAGGGGAGGCGGAACGAAGCGCGCGCAAAGTCGGGAGAGTTGAACCACGACCCGCCCCGCAACACTAGCGGCCGATCATCCGTCAGGTCCGAGGCGCTATGGCCCCCATACTCCGTGAGCGTCCACTCCCACACGTTCCCCGCCATGTCCTGAGCACCGAAGGGGGACGCGCCTTGGGGGTACGATCCTACCGCGGTGGGGTGTCCCCTATCGACCGTCTCAAGGGGTCCTCCCTGCTCACGGACATTGGCAAAGCCGGTCTTGTAGCCCTCTCCCCACGGATACTCGCGCCCGTCTGTGCCGCGCGCTGCCTTCTCCCATTCCTCCTCGGTCTGCAGGCGGATCTCTGTCGCCGCATCCAGTTGCCCCGCCTTACGCAGTCTGGCCGTCAGCCAGCGCGTGTAGGCCACCGCATCGTACCAGCTCAACCACGAAGCCGGCAGATCGGCACCGGACCACTTCGGCTCTCTTGGCCACTCTTCACGCTCGGCCGGTCCCGTCGGGTCGCTCCACCAGTCAGCATTGCGGTATCCGTCCGCCGCGTTCATGAAGGCCCTCCATTGGGCCTGGGTCGTCTCGTACCTGCTGATCTTGAACGCGGGCAGGGTCACCGTGCGTCTGGCCGTCGCACCGAACGATGGGTCGTCGCTGCCCATGATGAACGGCCCGGCGGGTACATCGACCCAGGCGATGTCCGGCAGGCCGTCCTGGCGCAGGCCCTTGCCGACGTCCATCGGCCCGAAGCGGACCACAGAGGCCCATCGCGCGCCGAGCACGACCAGGGCCAGGCCGAGCACCAGCAGGAAAACGCGGACCTTCCGCAGCGTGGCGGTGGCTTCATCGATCGGGAACATGGGCTGTCCATCCGGTGATCGGTCCATCGTGGAGTCGTCCTCTCTGCGCAGATAGCGGCGGGTCGCCGCCGAGGAAGGCGTTGATGATGATCGTCAGTGGCATGGTGGCCTGCGTTCGTGATGATGGCTGGCAGTTCTATCCAGGAACATCCTGGATAGAACCTGGATAGAACGCGAATAGACATGCTATCCGGCTTTCACGTAGCGGCGCCAGCGTCCCTTACCCTCGGGCCGCAAGCAGCCTTGGCTGGCCAGCTTGTCGAGAATGTAGTAGGCGCGGTTGTCTGAGACACCCAGAAGGGTCCGGCACTCCCCGTTGGAGATGGATCCATGTCCCGTGACGTGTTCAAGCACTCGGTCGCTGTCCGCGGGGGATACTTCCTGCGGCACGTCCTTGCCGCTGACTTCCACCAACCGATACGTCGTCCCGCGTCCCACCCCATCCTGTGCCACGAGCCCCTGCTGCACCAGGCCGCGGATCTCCTGCCCGGCCACTGTGGAGTCGACGTGGTTCAGGCGGCGGTAGTCGGCATTGGCGATCTGGCCGCGCTGTCGGAAGTAGACAAGGGCCAGGCGCTGCCGGTCGTTGATCGTACGGTCGGCGAACTGGTTGAGCCAGGCGATGGCCGTTGGGTTCATGAGGGTGTGATTGCGGATGGTGACCCAGAATGACGATCGCCGGTCATCGAAGCGGGGCGGCTCCAGATTGGCCTCGCGCAGCGCCCGCAACATCGAGCCGATGCCGCTGCCGCGATTCTCGACCACGTGCAGGTCTTCCAAGATGCGCATGAGGCGGGCGTTGCGGGTGGAATGCTGTTCTTCCAGGTTCTCGATGTTCACGTTGCCGAACAGGCCGCCGGGGCTCTGGACCTCGATGCGGTCGGCAAACAAGCGGATCTGGATGTAGCTGCCGCGCACGTAGGGGCTGTAATCACGGTGAGCGACGGCGTTGGCGATGACCTCGCGCACGGCGTCCAGCGGGTACTCAGGGATGTCGCGGTCCAGCGTCGCGTCGGGCACCACCTCGGCGTCATGCTGCGGCTGACCGCGACCGCTGACGTAGCCGAACACCTCATACTCGCTCATCTGGCGGTTGGTGTTGCCCACCCGCAAGTAGGCGCCCTTGGGCAGGCCGGCAGCCTTGTAGAAGCAGGGCTTCTGCGCCGCCTGCACCTCATCCACCTCGATCGCCACGACCACCCGCCCGTCGATCTCGTCTACCGTGAACGTGGGTCGCAGCGCCGGCTACATGCCGTCCGTGGCCAGATGCGCAACCTCCTCTTGCAGCCTCTGCGGGTTCTGCACCCCCACCAGCCCGAAGTCCGTCCGCTCATCCAGCCCGCACAGCACCACACCGCCGCCGGTGCGGTTGGCGAAAGCCGACAGCACCTCCTGCAGTTTCGGCGTCCCCCCACGGGCAGCCTTCACCTCGACGCTGTCCAGCTCCATCTGCCGGGCCTGGATGTCGGCGACGAGCTGACGGAGGTCGTCGCGGGTCATGGGTCGATGTTGGCGAAGATACGAGGCATGGCAGCTTGCCTGGGTAGCCGGGGATTCGATCGACTCCGGTATAGCACAGAAGATCGGGTCCGGCCAGCACGGTGCCGGCCGACCCGTCATGCCCTAGTTTCCGCCTCTCCCTCAATGATCCCGTGCATCGGCCAACCCACCACCCTCACCGCCCCAGCCCCGCATCACGGGCCTTCACGATGGCCTGCGCGCGGTCGGCCACCTGCAGCTTGCCGAAGAGGTTTGAGCTGTAGTTGCGAACCGTCTTGGGGCTGAAGCCCAGCTGCGCCGCGATGGCCTCGTTGTTGGCCCCGGTAGCCATCAGCCGGAGCACCGCGAGCTCACTTTCGGTGAGATCGGGAAAGTCCTCGCTGGGTACGGCGGGGCGCGCGGCGAAGAAGCGCATCATGCGCGCCGCGATGGCCGGGCTGAAGATGGCCTCGCCGTTTCCCACCGCCAGGATGGCGCGCCGGATGTCCTCGTCGTAGCTGTCCTTGAGCACGTAGCCCCGCGCGCCGGCGCGCATGGCGGCGAACACGCTGTCGTCGTCCTGGAACATCGTGACGACGAGGATGCGGATATGCGGGCTGGTCTGCACGATCTGGCGGATGGCCGGAAGCCCGCCGCCCTCCGGCATCTGCAGGTCCAGCAGGACCACGTCCGGCTGCAGCGCTTCGGCCATCCGCACGGCCTCCGCGCCGTTGGTCGCCTCGCCCAGCAGGTCCACCTCGGGCATGGACGCCAGCAGCGCACGCAGACCCGTGCGGAAGAGCGGATGGTCGTCGGCGATCAAGAGGGTCAAGGGCTCCATGGTCAAGACTCCTGGTTGGGCTGCTGGTGTTCCACCGGCTCGAGTCCCGGCGGATCAAGTCCCGGCGGCTCGAGCCCAGCCGGCGCAAGCCGCAACGGCAGCCGCGCCAGCACCCGCGCGCCGCCGTCCAGGTCGTTCTCCAGCATGAGGCTGCCGCCCAGTTCCGCCGCCCGCTCGCGCATCGAGGACGTGCCCACCCCCACCGGGAGATCGGCGGCGAAGCCGCGGCCGTCGTCGCTGACCTCCAGCCCCAGCTCATCGGCGGCCAGGGCGATGCGCAGCAGGCAGCGCCGGGCGCCGGAATGGCGGATCACGTTGTGGATGGCCTCGCCGGCGATGCGGTAAGCCGCCACCTCTACCGCCGCGGGCAGCGCCGGCATCGGCTCCGGCGCACGCAGGTCGAAAGCGATGTCCGACTCCGCGGGGACCAGTTGCCGGATGGCGCCCAGCAGGCCGAAGGCGTCGAGCATCGGCGGCCGCAGGTCGTTGACCAGACGGCGGATCTCGGCCGTGGCGCCGCGCAGGCTCTCGCGCAGACCGTCCATGAGGCGCTCCGCCTCGTCCGGCCGGCCGCGCATCAGGCGCTGGATGGCGCCCAGCTGCAGTTGCAGCGCGGACAAGGTGGGTGCCAGCCCGTCGTGCAGGTCATTGCGGATGCGCCGGCGCTCCTCTTCGCGCGCGGCCACCAGGTGTTCGCGCGACGCCTGCAGATCCACCGTGAGCCGCGCCGCGTAGAGCGCGATGCCCAGCTGCCGTGCGACATCGCCCAGCAAGGCCCGATCGCGCTGCGTCAGCGGCCGCCCGGCCGCCCGACCGCCGACGACCAGCAGGCCCAGACGCTGGTCCAAGTAGGCGATCGGCAGACGGCTGAGCGGCGCGCCGGCCGCCGGCTGACCGACGTTGAAGTCCATGGTTGCGGGCACCGCGTCCACCGCGAGGCCCTCGTCCGCCATGATGTGCACATAGGGCAGGCGCAGGTCGGTGGCGATCATCCGGGCCACTTGGGGCAGGGCGGCCCGCGGGCTGGCCATCTGTTGCAGCTCGGCGTTGAGCCGGCCGACGAGCGCGTAGGCGTCGTCCTCCTGGGCTTGGACCAGGTCGTCGATGGCGTCGCGCAGCCAGCGGCGCAAGGGGGCGAAGGTGGCGGTCACAAGGGCCAGGGCGATGACATGGAGCCACCACGGCGGGTTGAACACGATCTGTCGGTTTCCGGTGAGCAAGGCGCCCACGATGACCACTCCGAGGAAGGCCAGGAGCACGTAGCCGAGTAGAAGGACGGCCAGCAGGCCGCCTCCCAGCAGGCCGCTGCCATCCCATCGCCGCCGCGGCGGCAGGTCGGTCGGCGGCTCCGACCGCGGGGCTTCCGACATACCGCCGCTCCTGTCCCCGCTCAGGCGGTCGTCGGCACGGGATCGCGCCGCAGCACCAGGACGATGATCAGCACGTAGACCAGGACGCTCAGCCCCATGACCACACCCATGGCCACCGACCCGACTGCGACGGCTCCCAGTACGTCGCCGGCGCCGAACACCGCGTTGACGGCGCAGGTGACGATGGCCACCACCTTGCCCCAGCGCTGGCCCTTCCACAGGCCGAATGCGCTGAAGAGGCCGGCGACGGCCAGGGCAAAGAACATCAGCCCGGCCCAAAAGGGCGGACCCCCCATCTCCTCAGCCCCCGGCAGCGGCGGCAGACCCTGGCTGCCGCCGGCCAGAATGCGGATGGCGGAGACAAGACCGAAGACGCCGGACAGCACCAGCAGCCCGGCGGCAATGCGCGCGCGATTCGAGGCGTTCATGACCCTTCCTTTCCGGTATGAGCGAAACGATGGGCCTATGCTACGACGGCGCCGTCCCAGGCACTAGGGTCATCCGTCCTCGATCGCTTGGGACGAGGGCGGGGCTCCTTGGTCTGCGGGAACGTGCGACATGCGGACTTACGACGGCTCTGTCCCATACCCACCGTTACCGAGCGAAGGTCGACCGAATCGCCGCCACGGTCGCCGGCCGCGCCCTGGCATCCACCAGCGTCTCGACCCGCTCGGGCAGCATCACGAACACGGGCATCCCCTCCTCCGCCGCCGCCCCCACCAAGCGCTCGACTTGGCCGCCGGGTTCCGCGTGTACGACAAGGAGAGTGGAAGACATCGCGGCGACCAGCGCGTTGCGGCGCGCCGCCAGCTCGGCCGTGGCGCGCCGGTGCCGGTCGTCGAAGCCCGACACCACAGTCAGGCGCCCCTCCGCGATGAGGGGCGTGTTGGCGATAATCGTCAGGGGCATCTATGACCTCATTCCGTTCTGAATCTAGGTCTTATCCACGTCTATCCAGCGTCTATTCGCGGGCGGCGCGAATAGGGCGCGAATAGAGCGCGCATAGCACCCATCGATCCTATCATGGCGCTGTGTACCGACGCCAGCGTCCGTGTCCAACTGCCCTCAGACGTCCATCTTGGCTGAGCTTGCTGAGAAGCCGGTAGGTCTGGTCCTTGTTTAGGCCAAGCAGTGCTTGGCAGTCACCGCTTGTCACCGCACCTCTCGACTGCACGAGAGATAGAACAGCGATCTCGGGGCTGCTATCGCCGGCAGCAGGGGCGTTGGCATCGTCGACTGCGAGCAATCTGTAAGTCGTCCCGCGTCGCACCCCATCCTGTGCCACGAGCCCCTGCTGCACCAGGCCGCGGAGCTCCTGGCCGGCCACTGTAGAGTCGACGTGGTTCAGGCGGCGGTAGTCGGCATTGGCGATCTGGCCGCGCTGTCGGAAGTAGACAAGGGCCAGGCGCTGCCGGTCGTTGATCGTGCGGTCGGCGAACTGGTTGGGCCAGGCGATGGCCGTTGGGTTCATGAGGGTGTGATTGCGGATGGTGACCCAGAATGACGATCGCCGGTCATCGAAGCGGGGCGGCTCCATCTGCCGCGTCTGGATGTCCGCGACGAGCTGACGGAGGTCGTCGCGGGTCATGGGTCGATGTTGTCGAAGATACGAGGCATGGCAGCTTGCCTGGGTAGCCGGGGATTCGATCGACTCCGGTATAGCACAGAAGATCGGGTCCGGCCAGCACCGTGCCGGCCGACACGTCATGCCCTAGCTTCCGCCTCTCCCTCAATGATCCCGTGCATTGGCCAACCCACCACCCTCACCTTCCCCTCCGCTACGGCCAACGCTACGTGCTAGTCTTCGAGATGGTCGGCCTGCGGGGTTCTGCCAAAGTCCGATCACTGTGGATCGTCCGAACAGGCGAAGATATTCCACGCCTGACAAGTTGCTACGTGCTCCTGAGGAGGCAGCGTTGATGATGAGTAGCATCCGACTCCTCGATGTCGTCGCCTTGTGCGATGAATGGCCGGAGCAGGGGCTAAGGCGCGGTCAGGTAGGAACGGTGGTAGCGCTGCTAGCGCCCGGTGTCTTCGAGGTGGAGTTCAGCGATGATGACGGCTGCACCCTCGCCCTGCTGGCGGTTCCCGCCGAGCGACTGATGGTGCTGCACTACGATCTCGCCGATACGGCTTGAGGCACGCCGCCCCCCACCGCCCCGGCCACGGCGGCTCGCTCCGCTCGCTCCAGCGAGCCAGAGCTTCCAGAGCCCCCGAGGCCAGAGTCAAGGAACAGGGGCAGCCATAACCACCCGAAACCCGACGAGCCAGTAACGGGTGTCCGAGTGAACGTCGTAGCGGGACGAAGCGCGCACAGGGACAGGGGAGTAGTACCACGACCCGCCCCGCAACACCCGCGGCCGATCGTTCGTCAGGTCCGAGGCGTTCTGGGCCTCAACCTCCGTGAGCGCCCACTCCCACACGTTCCCCGCCATGTCTTGAGCCCCGTAGGGTGACGCGCCTTGAGGGTACGATCCCACCGCGGTGGTCGGCCCACCATAGGCCGTCCCTGTGGCTCCTCCCCACTCAGCGACATGGGCGAAGCCCTTCTTGTAACGGTTCCCCCACGGATATTCGCGCCCGTCCGTGCCCCGAGCCGCCTTCTCCCATTCCGCTTCCGTCGGCAGGCGGATCTCCTCCCCGGCTTGCAGATCCCCGGCAGCCCGCAGCCTGGCCGTCAGCCAGCGCGTGAAGGCCACCGCTTCGTACCAACTCACCGATTCCACCGGCAGATCGGCGCCGGGCCAATTCGGCTCGCCTGGCTGCTCATCACGATAGGCCAGCTTCGTCGGTTCGTTCCACCAGTCAGCGTTGCCGTATCCGTCCGCCGCGTTCGTGAAGGCCTGCCATTGGGCCTGGGTCGTCTCGTACTTGCTGATCTTGAAGGCCGGCAGGGTCACGGTGCGTCTGGCCAACGCTCCATGCGACGGGTCGTCGCTGCCCATGATGAACGGCCCGGCCGGTACATCAACCCAGGCGATGTCCGGCAGGCCGTCCTGGCGCAGGCCCTTGCCGACGTCCTTCGGCCCGAAGCGGACCACAGAGGCCCATCGCGCGCCGAGCACGACCAGGGCCAGGCCGAGCACCAGCAAGAGGGCCCGAACCTTCCGCCGCGTGGCAGTGGCTTCATCGATCGGGACCACTGGCTGTCCATCCGGTGATCGGTCCATCGTGGAATCATCCTCTGCACTGATGGCGAAAGACGCTGCGCTTTGGGGGCGCTATCTTTGCGGGATTGTAGCCCTCGGCACCGCTGGAGGGGGCCATCGGATTCACGCATCCCGGTCGCCGATACCACCCGATAGAACCACAATGGCCGCCCCCACGTGCGGGCACCACGCGACAATCCCTTGAGCCAGTCTGCTTCAGCGGACTTCGTCTTAAGAGCCCGCGACTTCAGTCGCCGGGGCGCACGCTGGGCACACGTTACCCGGTCGCCGGGGCGCACGCTGGGCACACGTTACCCGGTCGCCGCGGCCGCCCCCCCATGACAGCACACACCGTTCGCCGACGGTGTCCTTCCGTAGGGGCGGGACCGCCGGGACCAAGGTAGTGGTGAAGGCGGAGCGCCAACGCGCGGCAGTCCCGCCCCTGCGAAACCCACGGGGTCCGCACTTTCTAGCCCCCACCCCCATTTGCCCTACAATCGCCCCCCATGTCCAGCCCACCCCCCAGCCCACCCTCCAGCCCCCACCCCCGCGGCCCCTTCCTCCGCCGCCACGCCTTCGCCCTGGGCCTGACCGCCATCTTGCTGGTCGGTGCCCTGCTGCGCTTGTGGCGGCTGGGCGACGCACCCTTCGGCTTCCATACCGATGAGGGGCATTACGCCATGGACGCCTGGCGCATCGTCCAGGGCGCGCGGCCCATCTACCTGGAGCGGAACAACGGGCGGGAGCCGCTCTTCGTGTACCTCATGGCCGGCCTGTTCGCCCTGGCCGGCCCCAGCATCGTCACCGCTCGCCTGACCGCGGCCCTGGCCACCTTGGCCGCCGTGCTGACCCAGGCCTTGTGGGTGAAGGAGTTGCCCCTGGCGCGGCCGCGGCGGGTGGCCTTGCTCAGCGCCGGCTTCCTCGCCGTCGGCTTCTGGCCCGTGGCCCAGGGCCGCTACGGGCTGCGTACCAGCCTGATGGCCGTGCCCATCAGCCTCATGCTCTGGGCCTGGTGGCGGGCGATCCGGCCGGCGGACAACTCGGCTGTCGCGGCCAGGAGGGACGCCACCACCGCCCCCCGCCCGCCGATGCGCCGCGACGTCGCCGCCCTTTGGGCCGGCGTCTTCCTGGCCGCCGGCGTCTACACCTACCTCACCGGCCGCCTGCTGCCGGCCATCCTGTTGGCCTCCGCCCTGTGGGCCGTCTTGGTGGACCGCGACCGCAAGGTCTGGCGACCCCTGGCTCTGGCCCTGGGCCTGGCCGCCGTCCTGTCCCTGCCCCTGATCGTCTACTTCAGCCGGCATCCGGAGATGGTCAGCCACCGCACCGACCAGGTGTCCATCCTCAGTCCCGAGGTGAACGACGGGCATCCCGTACGGGCCTTCCTGGAGAACGGCTGGCATCTGGCGCAGATGCCCCTGCTGCGCGGCGACGGCTCCTGGTACCACAACCTCAAGCGCCGCCCCGTCTTCAGCGAGCCGCCGGCGGCGTTGGCCTTCCTGGCCGGCCTGGCCGTGCTGGGCCTCATGCTGGCCGGCCGCCGCGGGGCCGCGGCCCGCGCCGCCGCCGTGCTGGTGGCAGCCACCGCCCTGGTGACCCTGGCCCCCTCCTGGCTCAGCCAGGGGGCGCCCAACTACGTGCGCCTGACCGGCTTATGGCCGCCGCTGTACCTGATTCCCGCCCTGGGCCTGGACGCTGTGGCGGCGGCGCTCGAGCGCCGCGGCGGATGGCTCCAGCGCCGCGGCGGATGGCTCCAGCGCCGCGGCGGAGCCCTCGGCCGCCTCATCGCGCCGGCCCTGCTCGCATCGACCCTGGCCTGGACCGGCTGGGCCACCTGGCGGGATTACTTCGGCGACTACGCCCCGCGCCAGGAGGTCTACGAGGCCTTCAACGGCGCCGCCGTCGAGCGCGGCGGCGCTGTCGCCCGGCAGGAGCGGCCCGTCTATGTGTCGCCGGCCCTGGCCCAGCAATCCGTCATCCAGTTCATGAACCTCCAGCCCGCCGTCTCGGGCAGCCCCGCCCTGGACCGCGGCCTCATCCTGCCCCCCCGGCCCTGGGCCACCGGCGCGCGCTACCTCTTCGACCCCGTGGAGGCCGCGAGCGCGGCGGCCTTCGCCACGCGCTGGCCGGAGGCCAGGCGGCAGGACATCCCGCTGGAGCGCTTTCCTTCACAGACCCCCAACCTGATCGCCTTCAGCCTCGACGAAGCCGGCCTTGAGGCCGTGTCGGCCGCCTTGTCGGCGCGGCCCTCCACCTTCGGCGGGCTGCTGCGCCTGGAGCGCTGGGGGCTGCCGCAGCGCCATTCCGCCCCTGGGCAGACGCTGCGCCTCAGGCTGCTCTGGAGCCTGGTGGCGCCCCATGACCTGGACCACAACTACTTCGTCCACGTCATCGCCGCCGACGGCCGCAGCGCCGCGCAGTTCGACGGCCCGCCCCTCGGCCTGCCCGGCGGCGGATCCAGCCACCCGACCAACCAATGGCGCGCCGGCGAGCGGGTGCTGGAGGAGATCGACCTCACCCTGGCCGCCGACGCGGCGCCCGGCGAGGCACGCATCCTGCACGGCTGGTACGACTGGCGCACGGGAGCGCGCCTGGGCCTGCCCGGCAACCCCGAGGCGGCGGTGGAGCTGGGGCGCATCCAGATCGCTCCCCGGCCGGGTGCGGGCGCCGGCGGCTGACCTTCATCATTTCTTGATCGTCCGCCGATAAGCTCTCCCCTGCGCCCGGCCGTCCGCCGGGCCGCGCAATGCCAGCCCCTGCCGGACCGCATGCCCCCGGTCGACCGCTCCGCTTCGACCGCGCAGCGCCTGCACCCCATCCCAGGAGATAGGTCCCATGATCCGCTCGTCCGGACTGCCCGCCCGCGGGCGCCTGGCCCGTTTCGCCCTGCTGCCCATCGCCCTCTTGACCCTCGCCTTGCTGCCGCCAGGGTCCACGGCCGCCGCTCGGACGTCGGCCCTACCCGACGCCCCGGAGAAGGCCTCCGGACTCGCGTCCCCGGTCGCCATCCAAGGCCCCGCCCAGGCCGCCGAGCCCCAGCTGGAGGTGGACCTCTACGGGGCCGGCCTGGCGCTGCGCACCCTGCCGGGCACGGCCGTCAAGGCGGAGCTCAGGCGCGGCGCGGAGGTGGTCGACAGCGCCGGCGGGGCGGCCGATGCCGCCGGCCTGGCCCGGCTGACCTGGGGCAGCTACCTGCTGGGGGACGGCCGGGCGGCCATCTCCCTGGGCGGCAGCCCCACCAGCATCCGCCCCGGCGACCAGCTGCGCATCCTGCGCCGCGGCGGCGCGCCCCTGATCGTCGACATCCCCCTGCTGACGGCGACCGTGGACGCGGGTGTCGACCGCATCAGCGGCCAGGGGCCTGCAGGTGTCACCCTGTCCTTCGCCCTGTCCGCCGGCGGCGGCGGCGCGCAGGCCTTCGAGGCCGTGGTCGACGCCGGCGGGCGGTACCAGCTGGACCTCGCCGGCCGCCTGGACCTGCCGGACGAGGGCCTGAGCGGGCAGTTGACCTGGCTGAGCGGGGAGTCCTACCGCTTCAGGCTGGCCCTGACCAACCTGGAGGCCGAGGCCGTCCTGGCCGCCGAGATGCTGCGCGGCCGGGCCATGCCCGGCCGGCGCGTCAGCGCCCAGGTGGAGCGATCGGGCGCCGCGGCGCGCGGCTTCGGCCCGGTCTTCGCCGACGCCGGCGGCGCCTGGCGCCTGCCTCTGGGCGGGGGCGACGGCCGGCTGGTCGTCGGCCCCGAGCCGCAGGAGCCGCCCCTCAGGCTACAGGCCGGCGACCGCCTGCGCCTGGCCGTGGCTGACCCCACCCGGGGCCTCACCCAGACCCTGGAGCTGGCCCTCCCCGACCTGTCCCTGTCCCTGGATGCCGGCCAGGCCCGCGCCCGCGGCCGGGCGCCGGCCGGCGCCGCCCTGGCGCTGCGCCTGCGCGACTCGCGCGGAGCGCTGCAGGAACTGCCGGCCGTCGCCGACGCCGCCGGCATGGTGGATGTCGACCTCGGCGCCGTCCCGAACCTGGGCCCCGGCTGGACAGCGCAGCTGGTATGGCGGGCGGCGCCGGGGCTGCGGGCGGGGGCCACGGCCGTGGTCCCCGTCCAGCGCCTGGACGTGGGCGGCGGCCAGGTCTGGGGCCTGGCCGCGCCGGGCACGGTGATCACGGCCACCCTCGGCGGACCCGGCGGCCAGGTGAAGGGCCGCGGCCAGGGCCGGGCCGACGACCAGGGCGCCTGGCGCGCCCGATTCGCCCCGCCCGGCGGACCGGGGCCCTTCTTCGGGCAGCTGGCGGCCCAGCCGGGCGACACGGTGACCCTGGAGAGCATCGCCGGCGATCCCCTCCTCCTGACGGTGCCGCCCCTGGACGCCGAGGCGGACCTGGCCACCGACCAGCTCAGCGGCCGCAGCGCGCCCGGCTTCCAGGTGAGCCTGCTGCCGGAGGCGCCCGGCGCCGCGCCCTTGGTGACCACCGCGGATGCCGAGGGCCGCTTCCGCTTCGACCTGGCCGGCAAGGTGGACCTGCGGCCAGGCCTGGGGCTGCGGCTGGAGGCCGCCGGTCGACCCGGCCAGGTCTTCGGCCGCGGCTGGGTGGCCCTGGCGGTGACGGTGGACCTGGGCGAGGGCGGCCTCTCCGGGCGCGCCACGCCGGGCACGCTCGTGGAGGCCCAGCTCCTGGACGGCGCGGGCGCCCTGGTGGCCTCGGTGCGCACCACCGCCCAGGACTTCAGCGGCCTGGACCTGCCGGCGGATCTGGTGGCCTCCCTGGGTCTGCTCAGCGGCCGTTTCAGCAGCGCCTTCGTCGATGTGGCCGGGCAGACGGTTCGCCCGCGCAGCGGCGACCGGCTGCGCCTGACGGCCGGCGACCAGGCGGTGGCGCTGGAGGTCACCGACCTGGACGGCGCGGCCTTCGTGGAGGACGACCTGGTGACCGGGCAGGCCGCGCCCGGCCAGAAGCTGCAGATCCAGCTGCGCCCTTACGGCGGCGCGCCCTTGACGGTCGCCGTGCAAGCCGACGCGCAGGGCCGCTTCCGCCACGACTTTCACGGCCAGGCAGACCTGGCCTACAACGACGCCGTGGGACTCTTCGCCGACCTGGGCGGCCATGCCCTGCGGCGCACCCTCAGCATTCCCGGCCTGACGGTGGACCTCAGCCGCGGCTGGGTCAGCGGCGCCGCCGCTCCGGGAGCCCGCCTGGGCCTGGATGTGCGCCGCCAGGGGCAGACCCTGCTGCAGCGGGCCCTGACCGCCGACGCCCGCGGCGGCTTCCAGCTGGAGCTGCCGGATGCCGTCACGCTTCGGGCGGGTGACCAGCTGGAGCTGCGGCAACTGGAGCCGGTGGGCGACGCCCTGCGGCTGACCTTGCCGGAACTGACGGTGGACGCCGATCGGGCGCGCAACCGGATCAGCGGACGCGCGCCCCTGGGCGGCGACCTGACGGTGGCGGCCGGTTCCGCTCTGCAGGAGGACTTCGCCATCAGCCAGGACTGGCCGGCCATCCAGGCCGACGGTAGCTGGACGGCCGACCTGGTGCCTTCCTGGCCCTTGGAGCCAGGCACCCAGGTGCAGGCGCGCTACCGCCTGGCGACGGGGCATGTGGTTATCCGACGCGCCGTCGTGCCGCTGCTTCGTGCCGAGATGGGCGGACCCAACGCCTGCGGTCTCGGTGCGGTGCGCAGCGCGGTAGGGGCAGAGCTGCTGGCCTCCGACGGCCGCCGCCTGGCGCGCGGCGAGGGGCGCACGGACAGCCTGGGCCGCTTCCGGCTGAGCTTTGCCGACGCCGCCGGCGCCCTCCTGCGCAGCGCCGCGGGGCAGCGCATGACCGCCGAGATCGGCGGCGAGGCCCTGGCGGTAGAGCTGCCGGAGCTGACCTTGACCCCGGACTGGGAGCGGGGCCTGCTGCAGGGCCGCGGCCCGGCGCGCAGCACCGTCTTCCTGCAATGGCCGGCCCGCCGCTGCCTCGAGGGCCTCCAGCGGGGAGCCGGCTTCGTGGGCCTGATGGCCACCGAGACCGACGACGACGGCCGCTTCGCCACCGGTCTGCCTTCCCTGGCGGCCGGCCAGGGCTTCGACCTCTACGTCCCCTTGCCCAACGGCCACCAGGTGTTCCGCCAGATCTACCGCAGCCTGTTGCAGGTGTACATCGACTCGGACCGCGTGGCGGGAACGGCCAACAGCGCCGCGGCCTTGCGGGCCGACCTGCGGCGCGCCGGCGCCGCGACGGCGTCCGGCTCGGCCGTGGCGGACGGCGATGGCCGCTTCGGCGTCGGTCTGCAGGGCCCGGACGGCGCCTCGGCGCGCATCCAGGCCGGCGACGTGGTGACGGTGGATACGGATGGGCAGACGGCGACGGTCACGGTGCCGAACCTCGGCTTCGACTGGAGCCGCGGCGAGCCGGTGGCGGGCGAGGCCCCGGCGGGCACCATCGTGACCCTCGGCCTGCGCCTGGCCGACGGCCGGCGCCTGGACCTGCGCCGCGAGACGGACAGCACCGGCCGCTGGCGCTTCGCCGCCGCCGAGGTCCCACCGCGCGGCGGATGGACCTTGGACGACATCACGGCCATCCGTGCCACCGTGACGGTGGCCGGCGGCCACCAGGTGATCGCCCAGACCGACGGCTTCGAAGCTCCGGACCGGCCGGGCCCGGACCGGGACCCGAGCGCGGGCGGACGGCGGATCTTCCTGCCGCGGGCGGGGCAGCCGGTGGGGCGGGCGGGGCAGGTTGGGTCCGGGGCGGCGCCCGAGCGCCGGCTCCTCGAATCCCCGGTGGCCCCCACCCGGCTCGAGGGCCCCGCCAACCTGGCATCAGCGGCAGACGACCCGCGTCGGCCGGACCTCCGGCAAGGCACCGACGGCCGCCGCTGGCTGCTCTTGCCCACCGGACCCCAGGACAGCGTGACGGGGGTTGATCCCTAGGCGTCGTCGGCCGGGGGTTTGACTCGGCCGCTTCCCGCCGCTGGGCAAGGGGCGGTCGCCTGGTCCACAATAGCCCGCGTGCAGCCCCCATCTTCCGCCACCATCGTCCGGCGCCGCTCCCTACCCTGGGCCGGCCTGGCCCTGGTCGCCATGGCCCTGGCCCTCAGGGCCCATCGCCTGGCGGCCCAGAGCCTGTGGAGCGACGAGGACATCACCCTGGACCGCGCCCTGACCCCCCTGGGGGACATGCTGCGCGGATTGCCGGTGGAGCAAGGTCCGCTGTACTACGCGCTGATGCGTCCATGGACGCTCCTGGCCGGTAGCAGCGACCTGGCGCTCCGCTGGCCCTCGCTGCTGGCCTCGGTCGTCGCAGTCCCGGTTGCGATGGCCATGGGCGGGCGGCTGGCGGGCCGCCGCGCGGGGCGGCTGTTGGGCCTGATCGCCGCGGTCAACCCCTTCCTGGTCTACTACGGCCAGGAGGCGCGCGGCTACGCCCTGCTCTGGTGCCTGGCCCTGGCCACTCCCCTGGCCCTGCTCCACGCCGAGCGCTCCGGCCGACGCCGTGACTGGATCCTCGCGGGCGCCCTGGCGGCGGCCGCGGTCCTGACCCATGCCTACGGCGTCCTGGCCCTCGTCCCCCTGCTGCTCTGGCCCTTGCTGAACCCCCGCCTGACCACCCTCCGGCTCACCCGCGGCTACCTCCTCGCCGCCCTCACCGCCGCCCTGCTCTACGCTCCCTGGCTCCCTCGCGCCCTGGGCATCCTGGGTCACCAAGGCTGGCGCGAAGGTTGGCCATTGGCCGGCGCGGCCTGGGCCAATCTGGGGGCCTGGAGCACGGGCACCCGGGCGGATTGGAGCCCCGGCCCCCCGTCGAGGTCCCAGCTCGGCAGCGCGGTGTACCTGGGCCTCGCGCTGACCGGCCTGATCGCTTGGGTCCGGTCCGCGACCAGCCATCGCGACGCCGCGCGCTCCGCCGCATCCCAGGCATCCGCTGCACCCGCCGCCCGCGCCGCCCGCGCCACGCGAGCCCTCGCCCTGGGCCTGCTCCCGCCCCTGGCCTACGCCCTCATCCTGACCGCCACCAGCCACCCCGCAGCGGACGGACGACGGCTGGCCGACTATGATCCGCGCTACTTCATGGCCGGCCTGGGCGGCTTCTACCTGCTGGCGGCCACTGGCGGCGCGGCCCTCGGCCGCCGCTGGTCCCTGGCAGCCGGCGGCCTCATCGCCGCGGCGGCGGTCATGCCGCTGCGCAACCTGTACACCGATCCAGCGTTCCAGAAGCCGGATTACCGTGCCCTCTTGGCCATGGCCACCGCCACGGCGCGCGACCCCTCCACCCAGCCCGTCCTCTACCCCTCCACCCACGACGAGGACACGGTGTTGCTCCTGGACGGACCCAGCGAGGGCCTGGCGAAGCGCTACCGGTCCGCCGGCATGCCGGTGAAGCTCGTACGGCTGCCGGACGGCGTGGACGACGGCGCGCGAACCAGGACCCTGCAGAGGCTGGAGGAGCTGGCGGGAGACTATGCCAATGTCTGGCTGGTCGAGGATGGACAGGCCAGGGGCTGGGCTGCTGCCTGGCTGGACGCCCACAGCTACCCGTCGGTGGATGGCCGGCTGCAGGGTTGGCGGCTGCATCGCTTCCTGCTGCCTCCGGACGAGCCGCGCGACGACGCCCGAATCACAGCCGGCCCCGCCCCCGGCCCCTCTACGCCATCGGCGCAGTCATCGGACCGCGTCGTCACGTTGGCCATCGCGGCGCCTTCGATGATCGGTACGGCCGGCCAGGTCTTCGCCCTGCGCCTGGGCTGGTCCGCTCCGCTGGGCCGCGATGTTCCAGCCCGGCTGTCGATCCGCTTGCGGCGCGCGTCCGATCCGGCCGCCGCGGCGGCCGCGGCCGCCGCAGATCGCCCCGTCCTGCCATGGTGGCCGGACCGTTCCATGCCTTCCCCCGACGGTCCGCCGCCGCCCTGGCTCGACCGCCACGGCTTGGCGCTGCCGCATGACCTGGCGCCCGGCCTGTATCGCCTGGAGCTCCGGGCCTACGATCCGCGGGACGGCGGCAGTGGCTTCGTGGACCGGCTGGTCACGAGCCTCCCGCTGCGCGTCGATCCGCCCCTGCCGGGCAGGCTGCCCGCCGCCGCCGCGCCCCAGGGCAAGCCCCCATGACCCCGCCCCTTCCCTGGACCCGCCGCGACAGCCTGGTCGCCCTGGCCCTGCTGCTGCTGCCGCTCCTCTTCTTTCAGCCCCTCATGGGCCTGGTAGGCGGGCGGCAGTACCTGGCAGAGGGGGACTTCATCGACCAGTTCATGGCCTTCGCCGGCTTCGCGGTGCGCGAGCTGGCCGATGGGCGGCTGCCGCTGTGGAACCCCTACGCCTACGGCGGCGCACCCTTCTGGGCCGACATCCAATCGGCGGTGGCCTACCCGCCGAACCTCGCCCTGTACCTCACGGCGGCGGCGGTCTGGGGGCGACTGCCCCTCCTGGCGCTCGAGCTCTCGGTGCTGCTGCACCTGGGCCTATCCGCCGCCCTCACCTATGGTTTCGCTCGGCGCCATCTGGGTGACCGCGGCGGGGCCCTGCTGGCGGCGCTCTGCTTCGGCCTGGGCGGCTACCTCAGCGGCTACCCCATGCTGCAACTGGCCATCCTCGAGGGCGTCACCTGGCTGCCGCTGCTGCTCTGGGCCATCGAGCGGGCGGCGGATGGCGACGCGGCGGCGGACGGCGGGCAACAGTCCGCCAAGTCGGGAGCGCGGCGCCCGCGGCCGGATCCCTGGCAGGCCCTGGCCCTGGCCCTCATCATTCTGGCCGGGCATCCGCAGACGGCGTTGCATCTGGGCATCATCGGCCTGGGATTCGCTCTGTGGATGGGGTGGGGGTGGGCCCGCTCCCTGCGTCCTACCGCCACCTACCTCCTCTCCGCCCTCCTGGCCCTACTGCTGTCCGCCTCCGGTTGGCTACCGGCCCTGGACTTCATGCGCCGCAGCACCCGCGCTTCCGCCGATTACGCCATGCTCTCCGGCGGCTTCCCTCCCGCCGAACTCCTGGGCGCGCTGCTGCCCGGCCTGACCCACTGGTCACCGCTCTACCTGGGCCTTCTGCCCCTCGTCCTGGCCCTTGCCGCCATGGGCCGCTGGCTGCGAGCGGAGGCCGGCGGGGATCGCCCCTTGGCGCCAGCCGGCGACGGCATGGCCGCGCCGGTCGAAGAGCTCGCTCCGCCCGCCATCTGGCCCATCCTCGGCCTCGCCGCGCTGCTGCTCTCCCTGGGTCGGCACGCCTTCGCCTTTGACCTCTTCTACCTGCTGGCGCCGGGCTTCGACCTCTTCCGCGGCCAGGAGCGCGCGGCGGTGGCGGTGAGCTTCAGCGGGGCGATGCTGGCGGGCTGGGCCCTGGCCCGCTGGCGGCGGGGCGACGGCGGCATCGGGCGGGCCGTCGCCCTGGGCGGCGTCGCGGCCGCCGGCCTGGGGGCCCTGCTGGCGGCGGTGGCGGCGCCAGAGCTGCGTGCCGCGGCCGGGCGTCTGAGCCTGCTGGGGCTGGCGGCAGCCACCTTGGCCGGGGGCGCGGCGACGGGCCGGCTGAGCCGCCGCGCGCTGACAGCGGCGCTGATGCTCCTCGTCCTCGGCGACCTCTACCTGGCCACCGCCGGCGTCAACCTGCAGGCCGGAGCGCCGGCCGAGCTGAACGGCGGCGCCATCGTCGCCGCCCTGCGCGAGAGCGCCCCGCAGCGGGTGGAGAACGACCACCGCCTGCCGCCCAACTTCGGGATGCTGCATGGCGTGGAAGCCACCAGCGGCGCCAGCCCCTTGAAGCTGGCCCATTGGGAGGCCCTGCGCTCCGGCCTGGCGGACCAGCCGGCGCGCTGGTGGGACCTCATGGCCGTCAGCCATGTCCTCACCTGGAAGGACCGGCTGGACCTGCCCAGCGAGCGGCTGTTGAGTCAGGGCAACGCCGCCGAGCCGGTGTACCTGCACCGCCTGGAGAGCGCCGGCCCCCAGCTGTGGTGGGCGGCATCGGCCGAGGCGGTCGGCGACGACACCGCGGCCCTGGCCCGCCTGCGCGACCCGGACTTCCCGGTGTTCAGCCATGTGCTATTGCACGACGACGCGCCCACGGACGCCGCCGCGGAGGGCGCCCTGGCCTCATCGGCTCCTGCGCCAGGCTCCGACGTGGCCCTGGCGGACCGCGGCACGGGCTTCGTGAGCGCGAGGACCCAGAGCGGCGCCCCCGGATGGCTGGTCTTCAGCGAGGTCCACGATCCCGGCTGGCGGGCCTGGGTGGACGGCTCGCCGGCGCCCGTCCTGCGCGCCGACCTCGCCCTGGTGGCGGTGCCGGTGCCCGCCGGCGAGCATGAGGTGCTGCTGCGCTACACGGCACCCTGGGTATGGCGCGGCATCGCGGTGGGGCTGCTGGGGCTGGCGCTGTGGCTGGGGTTGGTGGTGACGGGGCGGAGGAGCGGCGTTGCCGCGTCGACCGCGTAGGGGCGATGCGCTGCCGATGGCGGTGCGCCGATCGCGCCGTCCCGCGCTCAAGCTTCCCGCACGCGCCCATAGAAGAAGCGCTTCGTCAGCTCCGCCGCCAGCACATAGATCACCGACAGCCCCAGCAACGCCAGCAGCAGGCCGGGCGGCAGGGGCACGAAGCCCAGCCAGCGGGTGAGGCCCAGGTAGGGTAGGGCCAGGGCCAGCGCGCTGACGCCGATGGTGCTCCACAGCAGCCAGTCGCCCGGGCGGCTCTTGAAGAAGGGGCGGCGCGTGCGTACCACCAGGGCCACCAGCAGCTCCGTCAGCAGCGATTCCACGAACCAGCCCGTGCGGAACAGTGCCGGCGAGGCGTGGAAGGGACCGAGCAGGATACCAAAGGTCAGGAAGTCGAAAACCGCACTGACCAGTCCAAAGACCACCATGAAGCTGCGGATGAAGGGGGTCGACCAGCGATGCGGGCGGGCGATCATCTCCTCGTCCACGCGGTCGCCGGCGATGGCCAGGGCCGGCAGGTCCGACATGAAGTTGTTCAGCAGCACCTGCTTGGCCAGCAGCGGCAGGAAGGGGATGAAGAAGGAGGCGACGGCCATGCTCAGCATGTTGCCGAAGTTGGCGCTGGTGGTGGTGAAGATGTACTTGAGGGAGTTGGCGAAGGTTCGCCGGCCCTCCAAGATGCCGGCGCGCAGCACATCCAGCCCACCCTCCAGCAGCACCAGGTCGGCCGCCTCGCGCGCCACTTCCACCGCGCCGTCCACCGAGATGCCCACGTCGGCCGCATGCAGCGCCGGCGCGTCGTTGATGCCGTCGCCCAGGTAACCCACCACGTGACCCATGCGGCGCAGGGCGCGGATGATGCGCTCCTTCTGCCCCGGGTCCACCTCGGCGAAGAGGTCGACGTGCTCGACCGCATGCCACAGGGCCTCGTCGCTCATCTTGGCCATGGCCGCGCCGGTCAGCACCTGTCCTTCCGCCGCCCCCAGCCCCACCAGCCCGGCCACATGGGCCGCCACGTAACGGTTGTCGCCGGTGATGACCTTAAGCCCTACGCCCAGGCCCGCCAGGGCGGCCACGGTCTCGCGGGCGTCGGCCTTGGGCGGGTCCATGAAGCGCAGGAAGCCGCTGAAGACCATCGCCTCCTCGTCGTCGCGGCCGTAGCGCGCCCGCGCCGGCAGGGCGCGGGTGGCCAGGCCCAGCACGCGGTAGCCCTCGGCGCTCCAGGCGGTGAAACGATCCAGGATCGCCCGGCGGGCGGCGGCGTCCAGTGGCCGCGGCGCGTCCTCCGCGCCGGCCTGGCTGCCGCAGGCGGCCAGCACCTGCTCCAAGGCGCCCTTGCAGACCAGCAGCGGCCCCTCCCCGGGCAGGTCCACGATCACGCTCAGGCGCCGGCGCACGAAGTCGTAGGGCACCTCATCCAGCTTGGCCGGACCATCAGGCTCCAGCGGAAGGGTGGCGAGGATGGCCTGGTCCAAGGGGTTGGGCAGGCCGGTCTGCAGGGCGGCGTTCCATCCGGCAAGACGCAGGACCGACGCCGACTCCCGCCCCGCGGGGTCCAGGGCGCCATCCAGATGGACCACGCCTTCGGTCAAGGTCCCGGTCTTGTCGGTGCAGAGCACATCCATGCTGCCCAGGTTCTCGATGGCCGCCAGCTGGCGCACGATCACGCCCTGCTTGGCCATCTCCCGCGCGCCGCGCGAGAGGGTGATGGTGATGATGGCCGGCAGCAGCTCGGGAGAAATGCCCACCGCCAGGGCGATGGCGAAGAGCAGGGCCTCCAGCCGCGGCTGGTCGGTCAGGGCGTCGACGGTGAAGACCACCAGCACCAGGCCCAGCATCACCCGGGTGAGCATGACCCCGAACTGGCGGATGCCCTTCTGGAAGGCCGTCTCCGGCGGTTCCTGGCTGAGGCGGCTGGCGATGTTGCCGTAGGCCGTCGCCGCGCCGGTGTCCACCACCAGCAGGTCGCCGGTGCCGCTGGCGATACTGGTGCCCATGAAGAGGCTGCCCACGCGCCCCGCCAGGCCGGCATCCGCGGCGGCCGCCCCAGGCTCCTTGGCCACGGGAAAGGTCTCGCCGGTCAGGACGGCCTGGTTGGCGTAGAGTTCGCGAGCCTGCAGCACCGCCCCGTCGGCGGGGATGAGGCTGCCGGCCGCCAGGCGCACGACGTCGCCGGGAACCAGCGCCTCGGCCGGCAGGGCTTGCGGCTGCCCATCCCGAAGCACGGTGACCCGCCGGCTCAACCGGGACCGCAGGGCCTCCACGGCTTTGCCGGCACTGTATTCCTGACGCATGGTCACGCCCGCGCTACCCAGGACGATGACCATGATGACCAGGGCGTCGGTCCATTCTCGCGCCACCACGGACACCAGCGAGGCGAAGAGCAGGATGAGCACCAGTGGGCTGCGCAGTTGGCCCAGGAAGAGACGCCAGGCCGCCACCTTGGGCTGCTTGCCCAGCACGTTGGGGCCGACAGCTGCCAGGCGGGCGCCGGCCTCGGCCGCGCTCAGGCCCGCCGGCCGCGAGCCCAGGGCGACCAACAGGTCGGCGGGCGTCTGGCTCCACCAATCGGCGGGGACGGCGAAGGGGGCGGGCGGCGACGCGGGGCGGCGGCTCATGGACCTGATTGTAGGCCCCACGCCGCGGCGTGGGGTGGCCCGAAGCCCGCGATCGGTTCCCTTTGCGGGCCGGCCCGTCAGGGCTTGGTCGTCGCGGTTGCCGCCGCGCTCGCCGTCGCCTTGGGCCGCGCCACCACGATCACCCGATGCGAGTTGCCCCAGGGCGGGTAGCAGGACACCAGGGTGACGCGTTCGTCCGGGCTGCTGTCGATCCAGCGGGCGTTGGCCCGGCGGCGGGCCTCGGAGGCGTCGGTCTCAGGGACGATGAAGCGCCGCTCCACGGTGTAGGTCCAATCCTGGCCCGCAGCGCTGAGGAGGACGTCGTCGCCCGGCTTCAGCTCCGCCAGGCGGCGGAAGACGGCCCCGGCGATGTTGTTGTGCCCCGAGATGACCGTGTTGCCCGCCTCGCCCAGGCGCGCCGAGCCGGCATGCAGGCCGGCGCCGAAGTCCGCGGTGCGCCATTCCACCGAACCGTCCTCGGCCTGATCGGGATCGGTCCAGCCCACGGGCAGGACGGGGCTGTCGACGCCCAGGCTGGGGATGCGGATCCAATCGGGCACCGGGCCGGGTTGGCTCATGAGATCGGGCGTGGCCGAGGGCAGCCGGGCCGGCACACCGGCGGTGGCCAGGAGGGCTTCCACGGACAAGGCGACGCCCGCCGCGGGCGCCGCGCCGGTGGGGGGCACAACCCCCACCGTGGGCGCCGGTCTTTCGACCGCCGGCCGAGCCTGCGGCAATCGGGCGTTCAGCCGCCAACGGGCGCCGGCCACCAGCAGGCTGTAGAGCCCCAGGAGCAGGCCCAGACCCAGCAGCAGCAGGCCGATGCGGCGGCGCAGGGCCAGGGCGACGCGTCGCAGCAGCTTCGCAGCGGCGGTCATGGCGAACTGCCGACCAGCGGGTGGAGGATCGGGCTGACCAGCGGGATGACGATCAGGCTGGCCATCAGTCGGACCCTGTGTCGGACCATGGGGCTCAGGCGCCGTGGACCATCCGCGCCGTCTGCAGATGGCAGAGGGCGATGGCGATGGCGTCGGCGGCATCGTCGGGCCGCGGGACCTCGGTCAGCTGCAGGGTGAGGCGCAGCATCTCCTGCACCTGCCGCTTGTCGGCCCCGCCGTAACCGGTGATGGCCAGCTTCACCTGCATGGGCTTGTACTCGGCGATGGGGATGCCGGCCTGGGCTCCGGCGAGCAGGATCACGCCCCGCGCCTGGCCCACGGTGAGGGCGGTGGTCACGTTGCTGGAGAAGAAGAGCTCCTCCACGGCCATGGCTTGGGGGCGGTGCAACGTCAGCAGCTCGCGCAGGCTGGCGTAGAGATCGACGAGGCGGTCGGGCATGGGGTCGGCAGGAGAGGTGCGGATGGCGCCGTAATCCAGCAGGCGCAGCTCACCCCCGGCCCCCGCCTGGCCCTCGATGACCCCGAAGCCGGTGGTGGCGGTGCCGGGGTCGATGCCCAGCACCCGCAGCACCGGTCGGGCGATCGTGGCCACGTTCAGGACTGGGCGTACTGCTCGGCGACCTCGTCGGAGATCTCGGCGTTGGTCCACACCTGATCGACGTCGTCCTGATCCTCCAGCACCTCGATGAACTTGAGCACCTGCAGCTGCTTGCCGGGGTCCAAGGCCATCAGTACCGCGGGCACCATGGCCAGCTCGGCGTCGCCGGCGTCGTAGCCGGCGGCCTCCAGGGCTTGCTTGACCTTCTGGAAGTCGGCCACCTCGGTGTAGACGGTGACGTATTCATCATCGGGCTCCACGTCCAGGGCGCCGGCGTCGATGGCGGCCATGACCAGCTCGTCGGGGTCGATGCCCGCGGCGGGGACGGCGATGGTGCCACGGCGGTTGAACTGCCAGGCCACGGTGCCGCTCTCGCCCAGGCTGCTGCCATGCTTGGTGAACACGGAGCGCACCTGCCCCGCGGTGCGGTTGCGGTTGTCGGTGGTGGCCTCGACCATCACGGCCACGCCGCCGGGGCCGTAGCCCTCGTAGACGACGTCATCGAGCGCATCGCTCTTGTCCCCGCCGACGCCGCGCTGGATGGCGCGCTCGATGTTGTCCTTGGGCATGTTGGCCGCGCGGGCCTTGTCGACGGCCAGGCGCAGGGTGAAGTTGGTCTCCGGATCCGCCCCGCCGTTCTGGGCGGCGACGGTCACGGCCTTGGCCAGCTTGGTGAAGATGGCGCCGCGCTTCTGGTCGGCGGCGCCCTTCTTGTGCTTGATGGTGGACCATTTGGAATGGCCGGACATGGCGTTTCGCTCCCCGGTTGGACGGTGGCTGTTGGACGGCGGCCGGCCGGGCACGGGCCGGAAGGGCCTGACCGCAAACGACCGCGAAGTATAGCAGGGGCGGAGGCGAGGTGATCGCCGATGCCCTTGTGCTTCGGCCGCCGCGTCGCCATGACCTGGCAGTCGAGCACCCTTGAAACCGTTCTGACGCGCCTTCCGTCCTGGTTCCGGGAACAGCGTCCAGCACCCGTTGTCCTCCGTGTTGTACGGTGTCCCCCCCTGTTCATACCGTCGTCAAGCGCCCTCCTCCCCCTCCCTGCATGTCCGGAGATGCCCCCATGGACTCTCGCCCTTCACCACGCGCCACACGCCAGTCCGCTGCTCGGTTCGCTCTCATCGCCGCATGGGTCGTCCTGGGGGCTCTGGCTCCGCGGCCTGCAGTCTCGGCGCTCACCATGCGGCAAGCCGCCGATGCCTTGCCGATTCGGCCGCGAGCCATCCTGCTCCGAGCGGTCGCGGACGAACTCCCGTCGCAACGCCTGTTCCTGCCGGCCCTGGCCGCACCGGGGGTCACGCAGTTCGCCAGCTTCGGTCTGGGCCATGCCGGTGGATCCATCGGACAGTTGATCGTAGAGGGTCGCTACGCCTATGTCGGCGAAGGCTCACAGTTGAGCGTGTATGAGATCGGGGGATCCGGCGCGCCGCGGATGCTTGCTTCCAGCGGCGCGTTGGCCGGCGAGGTGGTGGATCTGACGACGCAAGGCTCCTCCTACTTGTTCGCCAGGACCGCGCGCAGCAGTTCCTACCCCTACGGCAAGGTCCACGTCTTCGACATCGGCGCCGACCCGGTCGACGGCCGGCTGCAAGCCGTCAGCTACAGCGATGCGATCCACTCGATCTACGACCTCAGCTTTCACGGGCAGACGGCCTATGTCTGCGACGCCACCGGGCTGCGGGCGCTGGATGCGCGCGATCCCCAGAACCTGGTGCCGCTCGGCGCCCTGCCCGTGCCCGATGGGCTGACGGACTGCCAGCGCTCCGAGAGCGGCCTGCTGCTGGCGCGCTGCGTCCGCAAATGCGGCAACCAGGCTTCGCAGGCGGCCAATGGCTTCCTGTGGCGGGCCATCGACGTGCGCGACCCCGCGGACATGCGCATCGTCCGCGAGCTGGGTGACGACTACCTGCCCGGCGGCGGCGAGGTCGCGGGCTATCTGCTATCCGGCGACCGGCTCTACCTCCGCGGCACAAGCCACGGAACCGGCCAAAGCTACAGCAGCCTACGGCTGTTCGATGTCGCCGATCCGCTGAACTGGCGTACGGGCGGCACGATCGGCGCGAACCAGTCCGCCACCTGCGCCAATTTCGGCCCCGCCGACGGCACCCGGGTCTATGCCGGGGGGTTCGGCACCTGCATCTACGACTGGTCGGACGCCGCCGCGGCAGGGCCTCGCCTGACGAAGACCCTGGACCTTCCCGCGGGGTTGATCGCGGCCCAGGGCGATCGGCTGGCGGTTATCGGCGGCCTTGACCTGCGGGCCTATGACGTGGCCGATGCCGACGCGCCCGGCGCGAGGGGCAGCGTCGGCCTGATCGGCGCACCGACGTCTGTCGCGGGGCTGGGCGCCATGCGGGTTGCGCTGTCCGGGCAGCGGCTGAGCCTGATCGATTCCAGCCTGCCGGGCGCCACCCGCGTCGTAGCCACCTGGGACGCGCCGTCCTACGTGGACAGCGAGCATGTCCTCATCCCCCCGAGCTTCGACCACCGGCTGCCCGGGCGGCGGATGCCGGTCTTCGACGGCAAGGACCTGCAGGTGGTCGATCTGGACCCGTCGGCTTCGCCGCTGCATGCCACCGCCGTACGTCTCTTCGACGAACCCGTGCGGGGCGTTCTCGCGGCTCAGGGGCAGTGGGTGGTGGTAGCGGCGCAGAGCAGCACGCGCCGCGGATCGGCGCAAACGGGCGCCATCATCGTCATCCAGGTGGACCCAGCCGCGGGTCCGCGGGTCATCGGCCGGGTGGACCTGTCCCAGGTGGGGTCCCTCAACCCCGGCATGCGCTTCAGCTCGGCGCGCATCGCCGGCGACCGGGTCTACCTCACCACCGCCCAGCCGTCGACCTTGGCCATTGTCGATCTGGCGGTGCCCGCGGCGCCCGTGGTCCGGTGCTGGCTGCCCCTGGCAGGGGCCTTGGCGGCGGTGGCCGTACGCGACGGCGTGGCCTACGTGGCCGCCGGGGACGCCGGCCTGCACGTGGTCCGCGTCACGGTGCCGGAGGAGGCGGCGGAGATCGGCACCGTGGGCGCCGGCAGGGCCGTCGATCTGATCGAGGCGGCGGGTCCGAAGTTCCCCGTGCTCTACGTGGCCGACGCCGGCGGCAAGCTCTGGCTGTTCGACATCAGCAATCCTACGCGACCGACGCTGTACACCTATGCCCTCGTCGATGGACAACCCCAGGGCCTCTCGGTCGACGTGGACGACCCGCGCGCCGAGGTATGGGTCGCCGCGGCCGGCGGCGGCCTCTTCCGGTTTGGCTGGATGCTGTCGGCGATTCCCTGAAAGGCGGTGAAGGGCATTCGGCGATCAGGGCGCAGCGCAACGAAGCGGTCCATGCTATCGCGAACGCGATGGCTGTCGCGGCGGCTACAGCTGATGGGCAGCCTGACACGCCGCGAGCGCGCCAGGGGCGAGCGCGTCGTACCCAAGATGCCGCTGTCGGTCACCATCCAGCCCCGGAGCAAGCCGCCGACGCCGACTGCGACGCTTGTCCCGACCGAGACAGCGATCCCGACAGCCACCGAAACGGCGGAATGCCTCGCGCAGGCGGCCGAGGTCGCATCGGTCGGGCGGCGGCAAAGCCGCAATCCACCCACCCGCAGTGTGACAGTCACACATTCGCGTAGCGCTTGTCAAAGCGTAGCCCGCGAGCTACATTGAGTGGATACGAGTCGAGAGAACGGACGCGTTTGACACCTGGTTGAAAGGGTTGAAAGACCTCACGGGTCGTGCCCGCGTGTTGATGCGTGTCGATAGGCTGATCCACGTGAATCCAGGAGCACACCGCAATCTGACCGAGGGTGTGTCTGAACTCAAGATCGATGTCGGACCCGGATACAGGGTCTACTACGCTCTGCGTGGCGACGTGCTGCTACTGCTCCTGATCGGCGGCGACAAGTCCTCACAGCAGAGAGATATTGCTCGGGCCCTCGAACTTAATCGGAGTTTCACGGAGCAGCGCGGATGAACCAAGCAACTGGAACGAAGGTCGCAGCGACCAAGACCCGGCCCTATAGCGTGGCCGACTACCTGGACACGCCCGAAGCAATGGCCGCATACCTTGACGCCTGGCTCGAAGATGCGCCCGACGACCCTGCCGGCATCGCCCGGGCCTTGGGTGACATCGCCCGGGCCAAGGGCATGTCGCAACTCGCCAAGGACGCCGGTCTCAGTCGGGAAAGCCTGTACCGCGCGCTCAGCGCCGAAGGCAACCCGAGCTTCGCCACCATCCTCAAGGTCACGAAGGCACTCGGCGTCCGACTGCATGCCCAAGCTGCCGACACCGGCGGCTGACATCCCCACCGCTCGGACCTGCATTTATACTTGTGTGTGGGAGAAGGACCATCTGGCATGCCATCATGACATCGATGCTGAAGGCGGCGATAGCCACGGTCGGGCTCGTTGCGGCGATAACCATGGTCTCCACGCATTTGCCGGTAAGCGACGCTGCGTCGTCGCCATTGGCGACAGCCACGCCGCGGACGACTGGCTGTAACGGCACGGTGACGTCGACGTTGTCGTCGGGCAACATCGCGATCTGCAAGACGCTGGCGGTGACGACGACGATCGAGCCTCACTGCCCCGTATGCCCGGACGGCATCAACGTGGCGTACATCCAGATCGACAAGAACCCGAGCCTGGTTCGAGAATGGCATTCGAATGCGCCAAGAGCGTCGCTCGGCGTGCTGGAACAGCTGCGGCGCCCGGACGTCAAGGTGGGGGTCGTCCGCTATGACAATGGCAATGCCACGGTGCGCCTGGAGCTGACGAACAATGTCTCCGCGGCAGGCCCGAAGTTCGATTCGGCCCAGGGCCTCACCTTCAACACGCATGTCGCGCGCGCGGCACAGATGGCCGTGGCCATGCTGGAGGCTGGACGCGAGGACGATGCCGCCAAGATGCTGAGGCCCTGCGAGGTCATCGTCATCATGAGCTATGGAGCAATCACCAACGTCAGCGGATCCTGGGATCGGCAGCGCCAGGCTGTCACGGTGCTGAAGCGCTCCGGCGCCACCGTCATCTCCGCCTGCCCGTATGAGCGGGGGGGCAGTGACGATCCAGCCTGCACGGCTGTGGACGAGATGGCCTCGTCACGGCGATATACGTCCGGCCCCCGGGAGATTCCGGCATCGCGAACGCGATGGATGCCGCGCTGGATGCCTTCGCTGTCTCGGATACGGACCGCTTGACGACCGTCTTGCTGGACGAACACCTCCCCGCCGGCCTCGACTACGTCGCCGGCTCGGCCAGCTCGCCGCCGAACGTCACGCGCTCAGTCACCGGAACCGTGTTGTCGTGGCCACTCGACCCCATCAAGGTCAGCTGGCCGCATTCCGTCTCCTACCGCGTCCAACCCGTTCAAGCCGGCGGATACCAGCTAACAGGCAGCATGACGCTCCGCGATCGCGCCAAGGGCGAGCGCATCGTACCCATGATGCCGCTGTCGGTCACCATCCAGCCCTGGTGCACGCCGCCGACACCGACGCCGACGGCCACGCTTGTCCCGACTGAGACAGCGATCCCGACGGCCACTGAAACACCGACCGCCACCGAAACTCCGACCGCGCAGCCAACGGCTCGCTTCACCCCCACCGCCAGCCACACGCCTGCCTCAACGCCCACGGCCACCGAGCTACCGACGCGCGTGCCGCAACCGATCTTCCTGCCGTTGACGCTGCGCGAGCGTTGCCTGCCCGAGCAGCGCCGCGTGGATGTCGCCCTCGTGCTGGACGCCTCCCTCTCCATGCTCGAGCCCGCCGGCGACGCCGGCCTTCCCGGACCTGCCCGTAGCAAGCTCGATGCCGCCCGCGGAGCCGCCGTAGCCTTCCTGGACGCCCTGCACCTGGACGCCGACCGCGGCGACCAGGCCGCCGTCATCGCCTTCAACAGCTCGGCCACCCTCCTCAGCCCCCTGACCGCCGACCGCCCCGCCCTCGACGCCGCCCTGGCCGCCATCGCCCCCGCCCCTCAGACCTGCATCGTCTGCGGCGTGGACACCGCCGCCGCCGAGCTGGCCTCGGCCCGCCACCGCGCCGACCACGCCGCTGTGCTCGTCCTGCTCACCGACGGCCGCTCCAACCCCCAGCCGGCCGCGGAGGCCGTGGCGCGAGCGGGGTTGGCCAAGGCCGCGGGCATCCGCATCTACACCGTGGGCCTGGGCACCGACCTGGACGAGGCCGCTTTGCGAGAGATGGCCTCGGGGCCGGAGGCCTACCGCCATGCCCCCTCCGCCGCCGAGCTGGCGGGCATCTACCGCGGGATCGCGGTGGACATCCCGTGTCCGGGGGCGGCGTTCTGGGGCGGGCGGTGAAACGGAATTCCAGGGGGGATTGACATACGCCTCCCCTCTGCCATATCATCGACCATAAGCGCTAGCGTGAGCGCCTGTCATGCGCAGAGGAACAGAGTCGTGGAACGTCCGGCCGCCCCGGATGAGGCGGGCAGTACATCAAGGGTGCGACGCGCTGTTGCACCGAAGGGAGGGTCATGACCGAATGCAGGTTCTGACGTTCACCCATTCCCGTCCGGGGCGCGCAGCCGCTCGATAGGGCCGCGCCCCAACAGCAAGGCGGGCCAGTCGCGTGAACGACCAGCCCGCTGAAAGCCGCCCTGGATCTTGGCAAGGCATCCCAGGGAAGCCCACAACCCAGCATTCTGATACAGGGCGCCTTCGAGGTCAACCTCCGGCGCATCCTGGGTTGCCCGCAGCCAGCTTCAGGGCGAGTCATGTCCACTTCTCAACAACCAGGAGAAAGACAATGCCTCGCACGTTCTTCGTGTTTCCCATCGCCATCGCGTTGGGCCTCACCCTGGGTCTCTCCGGCCTGCTCAACCCCGCGTCGGAGAGCAGCAAGGTGCTGCCGGTGCTGGCGCAGGGCTGCACCCACGCAGCCAATTGGATCTGCGTCCCGACAAGCGCTACCAAGACGTCTGCCATGAGCGTGACCTACGCCGACGTCAACAGTTCATCCGTGATCCCTAACGGTGCGACCGATTGGGACATCACGGCCCATTGGTACCCCACCAGCCCAGGCTCCAATTGCACCGATCAGCAGATGGCCACTTGCACTGTCACGTGGAATGGTTCGGCTTGGTCGCTGTCGAACGTCAATCTGACCGCCGATATTGTCGCTATCAGCCTGTGCAACACCAACATGTGCGGGGCGGGGTTGTCAGTGGGCTACACGTTGATTGTCCGCATCAACGATCCATCTGGAACAACCGGCAACAATCTTGACAATGTCGACTACGTCACGACTGCCGTACCCAATGGCACCGTGTGTGGTGCGTCCAATACCACACCGATCAGCCAGACCAACTCGGGCAACCAGTACATCAGTACTGGGAACACGAACATCTGTCCGTTCACCTGCAGCGTGAGCGGATCTTCGATGGTCATCTCGTACAACTGACATTGGAGCCTAAAGCCGCCGTCACATTGCACCATCAATCAGTGTAATGTGACGGCGGTCACTTCGCCGTGCAGCGTTCAATAGCCTGCTCCCAGGAGCACATATGCATTCCAGAGCGGTGGTTGTCCTCGGCAGTCTGTGTCTGATCTCATTAGGAAGGTCGGCGCTGGCCGTCTCATTCGAGAAGCGTCCAGAAGCAGGCGTTGATTCCATGCCCCTAATTGAAGATTGCGTGGTCTTTACCGATGATCTGTCTGATCCATACCACTTTGGCTGTGATCAAGTCTCGATTCGCGACGATCGCGACCTTTCGCAGGGCGTTCTAACTGGCGCGTTTTCTCAATCACCGAGCCAACTCGGAGTTGCCCCTAGCGGCCGCGTCATCATGGCGTTGGATGAAGGCCAATCGGGCTGGGCACATGTTCTGACAGGAGATCCGACATCCAAGGCAACGTGGAAGACCCAGTTCTTCCAAGGCGAGTTTACATATGGTGCTGATGTTGAGATAACCCTCGACAGTCAGTTTGCGCTGTTTGGCTATGATCATGGGCTGGCCAAGATCAATGTTGACAAGTTCTCTCGCGGCACTCAAGAGCCTCAATCTGTCGGCGGTTATCTCTCAGGGCGCAGGACTTTACCCAATGGACCCCGCCCCCAACGACTTCCGCCGCTAGATGGCTTCCTGCCTGGCGTCCTTCCTGCGAGCATCGTCCTTGCGCCAGATGGCCATACGGCCTACGTGGCATCCATCGATGCAAAGGTCTATCAGGTCGATATTGATTCCATGCAGATCATCAAAACGCCTATCTCGTATCAGCCATCTCCACAGGCGCCGAGAAGGCGCTACTATGACACCTTCGCCACGCTCAGCCCTAGTGGCCGCTTTCTCGTCATCGGAGTTGGCTTGTCGCAACAGCTGAATGTCATGGACCTGACTCTCCGTACCTCCCAACTTGTCCCCATTCCCGGAGCCGGCATCATCAATGCTGTAAAATTCAATTATGCACCCTCGGCGGATGGCATCCTTGCCGTACATGGCGGCAATTCGGTCAGTGTTCTTGCCTTTGATGAGAATCGACCATATCAACTAACGGTCGCAGCCAAGACCAATATACCAGCAAAGTCGATAGGGCTTTGCGAGGATTTAGGGCCCGGGTGCGCCGATATCTGGCGCGCGCCTGCTTTGGCTTGGAGTCACAATGGAGATATCGTATTCGCGGCAATCGGCCCAATCGCATATGATTGGGCAGCCATAAATTTCCGCTCTGTTGGGTCAGAGACCGTGGTACGCAAGTCATATTTCCGCTCATGCGAGATGCCGGTCAGTAGTGGGCGTCAGCGGGTGTCTGTTCCCAACGACATCTTCACCTTCAACCTCATCCCCACTTACACCCCCATCCCCAGCGACACCCCACCCCCCACGATCACGCCGTCGGCCACCCCTACGCCATCGGCCACCACCACCGCCTCGCTCACGCCGATGCGGTCGCCAACGCCCACCGTCACCCCGTCCCCGACCGTGACTCCGCGCCCATCCGCCACCCCCACCCCGTCCCCCCTCTACCTCCCCCTCCTCCTCCGCGAACGTTGCCTGCCCGAGCAGCGCCGCGTCGATGTCGCCCTGGTGCTGGATGCCTCGCTTTCAATGCTCGAGCCCGCCGGCGACGGGTCCGCTCCCGGACCTCCCGGCCCCCGCAGCAAGCTGGACGCCGCCCGCGGTGCCGCCCTGACCTTCCTGGACGCCCTGCACCTGGACGCCGACCGCGGCGACCAGGCCGCCGTCATCGGCTTCAACAGCTCGGCCACCCTCCTCAGCCCCCTGACCGCCGACCGCCTCGCCCTCGACGCCGCCCTGGCCGCCATCGCCCCCGCCCCTCAGACCTGCATCGTCTGCGGCGTGGACGCCGCCGCCGCCGAGCTGGCCTCGGCCCGCCACCGCGCCGACCACGCCGCCGTGCTCATCCTGCTCACCGACGGCCGCTCCAACCCCCAGCCGGCCGCTGAGGCGGTGGCGCGAGCGGCGATGGCCAAGGCCGCGGGCATCCGCGTCTACACCGTGGGCCTGGGCGCCGACCTGGACGAGGCCGCCCTGCAGGAGATGGCCTCGGGACCCGAGGCCTACCGCCATGCCCCGTCCGCCGCCGAGCTGGCGGGCATCTACCGCGGGATCGCGGTAGACATCCCCTGCCCGGGGGCGGCGTTCTGGGGCGGGCGGTGAAGGGACGGGGGAGGAAGACGAAACGGCGGGATGCTGCACGGTCGAACGCGCCGTCGGTCTCCATCGCCCGGAATGGAGGAGCGGGCTTGCGATCGCAGGTCCAAGCGACATGACGATTGACGTGAGGCCGGGGAGGTCCTATGCTTCGCTCATGGTGGTGGAACCTGCGGCCTCCGGACGGCGGACACATCCAGGTGTCTTGTTGCGACAGCGCTTTCTGGACCCTCTCGGCATCGCACCGTTGGATCTGGCTCGGTCGATCGGGGTCCGCGAGCGGCGCATCTCAGGGCTCTTGAATGGCTGCGGCCGTCTGACACCGGATATCGCCCTGCGTTTGGGCCTCTTTTTCAACGTGCCCGCCCGCTGGTGGCTGGACATGCAGTCGGCGTATGATGCCGGTGATGCTGAGCGATTGGATGCCCTGCAATCGGTGGTCAGGCCCTTAGCGGGCCGCGAGCACTTCTTCATCACCCCGGACGGCGTACAGCCACTGCCAGACAAGGCTGCGCCGTCGGAGCCCACAACCCTGCTACTGACGCCTGAGTTCGTGGCGCGGCTGCGGGCACAGGTCGCCCACAATCAACCGCGCCCCGTACGGGAGCCAGTAGTGGTCTACCTTGCGGACGGACGGCCGATGTTGACGGGACGACCGGCTTGACCGATCCATGGGATCGCCTCGCGGAAGTCGTGGCCCCCCAGGTACTTCTGGACGCAGTCGAGGCCTCGCGGCGACTTACCGAACTGGGCGTGCCGCACGCGCTCATCGGCGGGCTTGCCGTCGGGTTGTATGGCCATCCTCGGGCCACCAAGGATGTGGACTTCCTCGTGGCCGACCAAGCCTTCGAGCGGGTGGCGCCCATTCTCGTGTTCCGCACGGAACTGAAAGATATGGCGCGTGTCGGTGTCATCGACTTCATGCCGCTCCCCCCTGACCAGCCCGCCTTGGCCGCTTTCCTTCGCATCCCCAACGACCTCGAGATTCCAGTCATCAGCCCGGAGGGGCTGATTGTCCTCAAGCTGCTGGCCGATCGGCCCCAGGACCGGGCGGACATCAAGGCGCTGCTCCAGGTCGGCATCGACGAAGCCACGATCGCCGACTTTCTCAACCGTCATGCTCCGGGGCTGGTAGCGCGGTTTGCGGAGCTTGTTTCCGAGTAGCCAGGTCGTCTTCCATTTTGCTTCCCTCGGCCGCCGAGCTGGCGGGCATCTACCGCGGGATCGCGGTGGACATCCCCTGCCCGGGGGCGGCGTTCTGGGGCGCGCGGTGAAACGGAATTCCAGGGGTGGGTTGACATACCCCCCCTCTGCCATATCATTGACCGTAAGCGCTAGCGTGGGCGCCTGTCATGCGCAGAGGAACAGAGTCGTGGAACGTCCGGCCGCCCCGGATGAGGCGGGCAGTACATCAAGGGTGCGACGCGCTGTTGCACCGAAGGGAGGGTCATGACCGAATGCAGGTTCTGACGTTCACCCATTCCCGTCCGGGGCGCGCAGCCGCTCGATAGTGCCGCGCCCCAACAGCAAGGCGGGCCAGTCGCGTGAACGACCAGCCCGCTGAAAGCCGCCCTGGATCTTGGCAAGGCATCCCAGGGAAGCCCACAACCCGGTATTCTGATACCAAGCGCCTTCGAGGTCAACCTCTGGCGCATTCTGGATTGCCCACAGCCTGCTTCAGGGCGAGTCATGTCCACTTCTCAACAACCAGGAGAAAGACAATGCCTCGCACGTTCTTCGCATTTCCCATCGCCATCGCGTTGGGTCTCACCCTCGGTCTCTCCGGCCTGCTCCACCCCACAACGGTAGACAACAAGGTGTTGCCGGTGCTGGCTCAAGGCTGCACTCACTCCGCCAATTACGCGTGTAGTCCAAAGACGTCAGCTATGTTAGTTCGGTACAACGACTTGTCTGCAGCTTCTGTAATCCCGAATGGAAGCACGGATTGGACGATCACGGCTCACTGGTATCCTGCGTCCGGCTCAGACTGCACTCTTGTCGCAGTCGCTACTTGCACCGTGACATGGAACGGCTCTGCTTGGTCGATCGGCAGCATCAACTACCCAGGTAACAGTGGGATCACCAACATTCAACTCTGCAACACGGAGATGTGCGGAGGCGCCTCTCTGGCCGTTGGGTATACCCTGATTGTTCGTACCCCTGATCCCTTCGGTGGCTACAACTTGGACAACGTCGATTACGTCACAACAGCAGTCCCTAATGGCACGGTCTGCGATGGACTGAGCACTACCCCTGTCAGCCAGACCAATTCTGGTAATCACTATATCAGCACGGGAAACAGCAATCTCTGCAATTGGTCTTGCGGTGTCAATGGTGGTTCAATGACCATAAGTTACAACTAGCGACGATGAATGAAGCGCGAAGAGGCCGATGTCAAATACCAGCCTCTTCGCGTTTTTTGCATCTTCGATATCGATCATCTTCAGATTACTGAGGCGCTATGAAGCAGTTAGTCATCGTGTGTCTGGCGGCAAGCATCAACTTCTGGCAAGAGTCGTCTTCGTTGTATACTCGGGACGAAAACACACCAGCCTCCAACCCGATGCCACCTGTTGAAGACTGGGTAATCTTTACGGACGACTCTGCACCTCCGGGAGTATTCGGTTGTGATCAGATATCCATCCGTAGTGGCCGAGACCTATCTGAAGGCTTGGTTACAGGCGAGTACACCCAATCGCCCTATCAAATTGGCGCGGCTTTGGATGGACGCTTCATTATGGCCCTCGATCAGGGGCATTCGGGACGGGCTCGCATACTTGTAGGCAGTCCGGTCGATCGCGACCAATGGCAGTCGCACTTTTTTCACGGTGGTTTTACTTGGGGCTCCGACATAGAGGTAACATTTGATGGCCGATATGCGGTCTTTGGTCTTGATGGTGGATTGGCCAAGATAGCCGTAGATTCACTTACAGCGTTCTCACGTCTGGATCACCGGGAAGTCATTCCGGTTCGATCCATCTCTAAGCCGTCCAGGAAATTGGCAAAGCCAGTCCATCCATTGCCGTCATTGGATGGCTTCCTGCCGAATGTATCTCCAGCAAACATTGTATTGGCCCCAGATGGGGAGCATGCGTATGTCGCTGCCGTGGATGCCAAGATCTACAACGTTGACATTGACACAATGACGACCGTGGGTGTCCCAATTCCATATACCCCTCCAAACACGGCCCCCAGAGGCCGCTACTACATGACATTTTCGACCCTGAGTCCAAGTGGACACTTTCTGGTTGTCAGTTCAAGTCTCGTCGGGGAGGTCAACATCGTTGATCTCCAAGAGAGCACATCGCGTCTCGTCAAGGTGCCTGGAAGTGGTATACTCTCAGGCGTACGGTTCAACTACCGCAATGGGGACGACGCAATCCTAGCGGTTCACCGTGGAACGAGTGTGGCGCTGCTACGTTTCCAAGAAGATGCCGGTAAAGTACTACAACTTCTCTCTACAGTCTCGGTTCCCGCAAAGACACGCGAACTTTGTCTTGACTGTGACCGCTCCTGGCCCTATCCATCCCTGGCCTGGTCAGGTTCCGGCGACGCTATCATCGCTGCTGTGGGGCCTGTCGCGTATGACTGGGCGAAAATCCCTGTGTCGTTCGACTCTGAACCTTCTTTGGGTCGGCCATCCTTCTTCAAATCATGTGAATTGCCCGACCAACTCCGACGGGTAAGCCTTCCCAACGACGTCTTCACCTTTAACCTCATTCCCACCTACACCCCCATCCCCAGCAACACCCAAACCCCCACGACCACGCCGTCAGCCACCACCACACCATCGGCCACCACCACCGCCTCGCTCACGCCGATGCGGTCGCCAACGCCCACCGTCACCCCGTCCCCGACCGTGACCCCGCGCCCATCCGCCACCCCCACCCCCGCTCCCCTCTACCTCCCCCTCCTCCTCCACGAGCGTTGCCTGCCCGAGCAGCGCCGCGTGGATGTCGCCCTGGTGTTGGACGCATCCCTCTCCATGCTCGAGCCAGCCGGCGATGCCGGCCTTCCCGGACCCGCCCGCAGCAAGCTCGATGCCGCCCGCGGCGCCGCCCTGGCCTTCCTGGACGCCCTGCATCTGGACGCCGAACGTGGAGACCAGGCCGCCGTCATCGGCTTCAACAGCTCGGCCACACTCCTCAGCCCCCTGACCGCCGACCGCCCCGCCCTCGACGCCGCCCTGGCCGCCATCGCCCCCGCCGCCCAGACCTGCATCGCCTGCGGCGTGGACGCCGCCGCCGCCGAGCTGGCCTCGGCCCGCCACCGCGCCGACCACGCCGCCGTGCTCATCCTGCTCACCGACGGCCGCTCCAACCCCCAGCCGGCCGCTGAGGCGGTGGCGCGAGCGGCGATGGCCAAGGCCGCGGGCATCCGCGTCTACACCGTGGGCCTGGGCGCCGACCTGGACGAGGCCGCCCTGCGGGAGATGGCCTCGGGACCCGAGGCCTACCGCCATGCCCCGTCCGCCGCCGAGCTGGCGGGCATCTACCGCGGGATCGCGGTAGACATCCCCTGCCCGGGGGCGGCGTTCTGGGGCGGGCGGTGAAACAGAAGCCTTGGGTGGTGGGTTGACATACCCCCCCTCCGCCATATAATCGACCGTAAGCGCTAGCGTGAGCGCCTGTCATGCGCAGAGGAACAAAGTCGTGGATCGTCCGGCCGCCCCGGATGAGGCGGGCAGTACATCAAGGGTGCGACGCGCTGTTGCACCGAAGGGAGGGTCATGACCGAATGCAGGTTCTGACGTTCACCCATTCCCATCCGCGGTACGCAGTCGCTCAGTAGAGCCGCGTGCCAACAGCAAGGCGGGCCAGTCGCGTGAACGACCAGCCCGCTGAAAGCCGCCCTGGATCTAGGCAAGGCATCCCAGGGAAGCTCACAACCCAGTATTCTGATACCGGACGCCTTCGAGGTCAACCTCTGGCGCAACTGGATTGCCCGCGGCCTGCTTCAGGGCGAGTCATGTCCGCTTCTCAACAACCAGGAGAAAGCCCATGTCTCGCACGTTCTTCGTGTTTCCCATCGCCATCGCGTTGGGCCTCACCCTCGGTCTCTCCGGCCTGCTCGACACCGCGTCGGAGAGCAACAGGGTGCTGCCGGTGCTGGCTCAAGGCGGCTGTACCCACCTGGCCAATTGGACCTGCACCGGTCCACCGGATGGCAACAAGACTTCGGCCATGACGGTAACCTATGTCGACAACAGCAGCGGCAGTTCGGTGATTCCTAACGGCGCAACTGACTGGGACATCACCGCCCATTGGTACCCGGTCGGCCCAGGGTCGAATTGCACTGACCTTCAAGTGGCAACGTGCACGGTTACGTGGAATGGTTCGACATGGTCGTTATCTAATGTCAATCTGACCAACGACATTGTCGCAATCAGCCTCTGCAGCACGAACATGTGCGGTGGCGCGAGTCTTGCAGTAGGGTACACCTTGATCGTCAGCATCAACGATCCCAATGCCGGTGGGAACAATCTTGACAACATTGACTACGTCACAACTGCCGTCCCTAACGGAACGGAATGCGGCGCTTCCACCACTACACCTCTGAGCCAGACAAACGCCGGCAATCAGTACATCAGTACGGGAAATACCAACATCTGCCCTTTCACTTGCAGTGTTAGCGGCTCCTCAATGACAGTCCTCTACAACTGAGGTCCCATTGACTGACAGCCACCACCTGATGGGACTTCGGTCTTCCATGCGGTGGTGGCTGTTGTCAATTCTCGTGATTATGGTGTCGATTCTGGGAGGGTTCATGCGATCACTATTGACTTGCTCGCCCATCGGGCTCGTTCTGTTCCTGCTTCTAGCTGCAAGTTCTACCGTGCAGGCCCCCCGGCACTGGACGACCAGGAGTTCAGCTGCGGTACCGCCGCTGGAAAACTGGGTGGTGTTTACCGATGATCTATCGAGGCCCAGCAGTTTCGGATGTGATCAAGTTTCCATTCGAGATGATCGCGACCTGACGCATGGAATCCTGACCGGTGCATTCGCCCAATCGCCCAATCAGCTCGGTGTTGCCCCTAATGGTCGCCTCATCATGGCCATGGATATCGGTCAGTCGCGCTGGGCACATGTGTTATTCGGCGATCCTAGCTCGGTCGAATCATGGCAAACGCGGTTCTACCGGGGGGATTTCGTCGTGGGTTCTGATGTTGAGGTTACATTGGACAGTCAGAATGCACTGTTTGGTTATGAGAACGGTCTGGCCAAGATCGATGTGCAGAAATTGATCGATCCCAATCCTCTGCACCAACAGGACAAGTATGGTGGTTTGTCATACTTCAACTCTCCTGCGGGCTTGCGTCCCCAGCCTCTGCCACCGATAGATGGATTCCTTCCTGATGTACAACCCGCGAGCATCGTTCTCGCCCCCGACGGTTCTACAGCCTATGTCGCTGCTTCGGACGCGCGTGTCTATCATGTTAGAATTGAAGATATGAAAGTTCTGGAAGAGCCCATAGTATACACACCATCGTCAAAGCCACCTATCAGACGATTCTATGAGACTTTTGCTACTCTAAGTCCGAGTGGTCGCTATCTGGTTATTGGTGCCGGATTGGCACAACAGGTTTCCGTGGTGGACCTTGTGGGTGGATCTTCGCGTGCCGTTACCATTCCAGGCTCGGGCACCGTAGGCGCAGTGAAGTTCAACTATTCCAGCAAGAATGGACGCTTCCTTGCGGTACATGGCGGAAGTCTGGTAAGTGTCATTCCATTCGATGATGATCGACCCTTTCAGCTCGCCGTGGCGGCAAAGGTATATGTTCCTGCAAAGTCAATTGGCCTCTGTGAGGATGAAGAGCCGGGATGTGCCGACCATTGGAGGGCGCCCGCGATAGCATGGACCCGAGACGGGTCACGGATCATTGCTGGCGTCGGCCCCATAGTTAACGATTGGGCCCTGATAGGCGTGGACGATGTCCCATCAGCATCGATGCGCATCCTCTCCTCTTTCAGATCCTGCGAGTTCACTAAGAATCGCCCTGTCGCCATCCCCAACGACGTCTTCACCTTCAACCTCATCCCCACTTACACCCCCATCCCCAGCGACACCCCACCCCCCACGATCACGCCGTCGGCCACCCCTACGCCATCGGCCACTGCCACCGCCTCGCTCACGCCGATGCGGTCGCCAACGCCCACCGTCACCCCGTCCCCGACCGTGACCCCGCGCCCATCCGCCACCCCCACCCCGTCCCCCCTCTACCTCCCCCTCCTCCTCCGCGAACGTTGCCTGCCCGAGCAGCGCCGCGTGGATGTCGCCCTGGTGCTGGACGCCTCGCTTTCCATGCTCGAGCCCGCCGGCGACGGGTCCGCTCCCGGACCTCCCGGCCCCCGCAGCAAGCTGGATGCCGCCCGCGGTGCCGCCCTGACCTTCCTCGACGCCCTGCACCTGGACGCCGACCGCGGCGACCAGGCCGCCGTCATCGGCTTCAACAGCTCGGCCGCCCTCCTCAGCCCCCTGACCGCAGACCGCTCCGCCCTCGACGCCGCCTTGGCCGCCATCGCCCCCGCCCCTCAGACCTGCATCGTCTGCGGCGTGGACACCGCTGCCGCCGAGCTGGCCTCGGCCCGCCACCGCGCCGACCACGCCGCCGTGCTCATCCTGCTCACCGACGGCCGCTCCAACCCCCAACCGGCCGCGGAGGCGGTGGCGCGGGCGGTCGTGGCCAAGGCCGCGGGCATCCGCATCTACACCGTGGGCCTGGGCGCCGACCTCGACGAGGCCGCCCTACGGGAGATGGCCTCGGGGCCGGAGGCCTACCGCCATGCCCCGTCTGCCGCCGAGCTGGCGGGCATCTACCGCGGGATCGCGGTGGACATCCCCTGCCCTGCGGCGGCGTTCTGGCGTGGGCGCTGAAGAATGATGCCGTAATCGACGGCGGATGATGCCGTAACCTACCTACCGATGATGCCGTGACGGCGACCCGATGATGCCGTAATCACCCACGAATGAAGCCATCATTTTGCGGGTGGCAGCGCAAGCCGGCGCTTGATCGCCATCGGCGAGGGTCTGGCCTGTCCCCGATGACCGCGCAGAGCCCCTGCTATGAAAATCAGGCTTCCGAGGGGGAGGCTTCGGCGATGGTTGGTTCAGGAAGGAGGGGCGCAATGGTGACCGAGAACCCGAGGGATTCCAGTTTGCGCACCAGGCTCTTGCGCTGGTCGTCGATGCTGCGCCGCTCGAAGTAGTCGCCGCCGAGCTCACGAAACGGTTCTCGTCGCTTCAAGATGTAGTAGACCATGGTCAGCATGGTGTGGGCCACCGCCACGAGTGCCTTCTTGGCGCCCATGCGCTTGACGAGGCGGCGATACTGGGCGGCCAGGTAGGTGTTCCGGGTGCGCGTGGCCGCCCACGCGGCTTGCACCAAGCTGGTTCTGAGGTAGGGGTTGCCCTTGGTCGTCCTGCCGCTTGAGCGCTTGCCTGCGGATTCGTGGTTGCCGGGGCACAACCCGGCCCAGCTCGCGAGGTGTCCGGCTGTCGGGAAGCGGGTCATGTCCAGTCCGATCTCGGCGATGATCACCATGGCCACTTTCTCGCCGATGCCGGGCACCGTCTGCAGCAGGGCTACCGCGTCAGGGGCAAAAGGGTCCGCGTTGTCGGCCACCTCCGCGGAAAGACGCTCTTGGACCTCGGCGATCTCGATCTCGGTCTGCTCATACTGGTTGAGCAGCGCCTTAAGGACCCAGCGCTGGGCTTCAGTAAGCTGGCCCTGCAGCGCTCGCGCGAGCTCGGTCTCTTTCTTCTTGAGGCTGCCTCGCGCCAGACTGGCCAACCCGTGTGCGTCGCTCTGGCCATCCGCCAGCGCGCGCAGCATCGCCCGTCCGCTGGCGCCGAAGACATCGCTGGCGACCTGGCCCAGTTTGATGTTCCCGCTCTCGATCAGCTTCTGGATGCGATTGGCCAGGCTTGTGCGATGCCGCACCAGACTCTCGCGATACCGAGTCAGCTCTCGCAACTCCCGGATGTTGGCGGGCGGAATGAAGCTGCCTTCCACCAGTCCATACTGCACCATCTCCGCGATCCACTCACTGTCGAGCATGTCCGTCTTGCGGCCTCGTCGCCCCTTGACATCACGTGCGTTGAGCAGCAAGACCTCAACGCGATCCTCCAGAATGTTGAACACGGGGCGCCAGTACACACCCGTGCTCTCAATCCCGACCCTCGGGCACTCGGCGGCGATCAGCCACTCCTTCAACCTGACCAGATCGTCCGTCATCGTCGAGAAGGTGCGCCTCTCCTTCTCGCCCCCCTTGATCAGGCACGCCACGACTGTCTTGGCGTGGACATCCAGTCCACAACAGATCGAATGGACAACCTTCACGGCCGTTCTCCTTGGCCACCGGGGTGAGAACCTCAGGAAGTGTAAGACTCTGCTATGCGTGCTCGCCCTGCGGGCGGCGACAATTGGGGGTGCCTATGAGGTTCTGGGTCAGACTAATTAACGGGCTCGCTTGCACCAGGGGACTCCGACCTCGCTGGCCGATGGACCGCCTCAACTATACCCCATGCGCCAACCTCCCCCATTTTCATGCTCTGGCGGGTGAACCCTGGGTTCATGGCCGACTAGTTAAAGAGGTCAACCTTGCCCCTCACCCCCCAGGTAGGCCTTCGTCACCTCCGGGTCCACCAGCAGCTCCGCCGCCGGGCCCGCCAGGCGCACGTGGCCCGTCTCCAGCACGTAGCCACGGTGGGCCACCTCCAGGGCGGCGCGGGCGTTCTGCTCCACCAGGAGGATGGTGACGCCCTGCTCGCGGTTCAGGCGGCGGATGATGGCGAAGATCTCCTCCACCAGGATGGGCGCCAGACCCATCGAAGGCTCGTCCAACAGCAGGATGCGCGGGCGGGCCATGAGGCCACGGCCCATCGCCAGCATCTGCTGCTCGCCGCCCGAGAGCGTGCCGCCCGCCTGGCGGCGCCGCTCGCGCAGCCGAGGGAAGGTGGCGAAGACGGCGTCCAGGTCTGTCTGGATGCCCGCCTTGTCGCGCCGCGTAAAGGCCCCGATGCGCAGGTTCTCCTCCACCGTCAGCCGGCCGAAGATGCCCCGCCCTTCCGGCACGTGCACCACGCCCTTGGCCACGATGGCGTGGGCCGGCAGCTCCGAGATGCGCTCCCCCGCCAGGTAGATGCTGCCCTCGCGGGGTCGGATGAGCCCCGAGATCGTGCGCAGCGTCGTCGTCTTGCCCGCGCCGTTGGCGCCGATCAGCGTGACCACCTCGCCCTCGGCCACCTCCAGGCTGACGCCCTTCAGGGCCTGGATGCGGTCGTAGTAGCTGTGGACATCGCGCAGTTCCAGGAGCGCCATCTCAGACCCCCTTCCCCGCGGCCGCGGCGCCGCGTCCCAGGTAGGCCTCGATCACCCGCGGGTTGGCCTGGATCTCCGCCGGCGTGCCCTCGGCGATCTTCTGGCCGAAGTCCATCACCGTGATGCGTTGGCTCACCGTCATGATCACCTTCATGTCGTGCTCGATCAGCAGCACCGTCAGCCCCAGGTCGTCGCGCAGGCGGCGGATGAAGTCGATCATCTCCGCCGTCTCGTTGGGGTTCATGCCGGCCGTAGGCTCGTCCAGCAGCAGCAGCCGCGGCTCTGTGGCCAAGGCCCGGGCGATCTCCAGGCGGCGCTGGGCGCCGTAGGGCAGGTTGCGGGCCACCTGGTCGCCCTCCTCCGCCAGGTCCACGTAGGCCAGCAGCCGGCGCGCCTCGCCCAGGGCCCAGGCCTCTTCGCGGCGCGCCGCCGGTGGTCGCAGGATGGCTCCCACCAGGCCCGTGCGCAGGCGGTGGTGCAGGCCGATCTGCACGTTCTCCAGGGCCGTCAGGTCGGCGAAGAGGCGGATGTTCTGATAGGTGCGGGTGACGCCCAGGCGGGCGATCTCGTCCGGCCGCAGGCGCTCCAGGTTGCCCCCGCCCGCCAGACGCACCGCGCCCTCCTCCGGGCGGTAGAAACCGGTGATGCAGTTGAAGAGCGTCGTCTTGCCCGCCCCGTTGGGCCCGATGACCGCGTAGATGGAGCGCTCCGGCACCTCGATGGAGATGTCGTCCACCGCCGTCAGGCCCCCGAAGCGCTTCGTCAGCTTCTGGATGGAGAGCATGGCCTCGCTCATGGCGCGCCCCTCAATCCGCCGCGGCCGGAGCGCCCTCGGGGCGCAGCTCCCGGCGACGCTCCGCGTCGGGCAACAGGCCCTCCGGGCGGTTGAGCATCATCCACACCAGCACCGCGCCGAAGGCCATCCAGCGAAAGTCCTGGAAGTCGCGCAGCAGTTCCGGCAGGCCCACCAGCACCAGGGCCCCCACCATCACGCCGGCGATCGAGCCCATGCCGCCGACGATGATCAGGGCCAGGATGTTGATCGACACCAACAGGGCGAAGCTGTGCGGATAGATCGTCGTCAGCTTGACCCCGAAGAGCGTCCCCGCCAGCCCCGCCAGGGCCGCGCCGGTGCCGAAGGCCATCAGCTTGGTCATCACCAGGTGGATGCCCATGGCCTCGGCCACGTCCTCGTCCTCGCGGATGGCCATCCAGGCCCGGCCCAGGCGCGAATCGCGCAGCCTCCGGGCGATGAAGACCGCCAGCAGGCAGGCCGCCAGGATCAGGTAGAAGAGCAGCTGCGGCTTCCGCAGGCCGGCCACCGCAATGCCGCTGAAGGGTATCGTCGCGGGAGCGATGCCGGCGATGCCCTGCGAGCCGCCCAGGTAGGGCCTGAGCCAATCCGATTGCGCCAGGATGCGGATGATCTCCCCGAAGCCCAAGGTGATGATGGCCAGGTAGTCGCCGCGCATCTTGAGCACCGGAATGCCCAAGAGCACCCCGCCCAGGCCGGCCACCAATACCGCCGCCGGCACCGCCACCCAGAAACCCGTGAGGGGCATGTGCTCAGCGCAGACGCCCTCCACCAAACGGATGCAGGGCGCCAGGAAGCTCTCCTTGCTCGTCAGCACCGCCGCGGTGTAGGCGCCCAGGGCGAAGAAGGCCACGTAGCCCAGGTCCAGCATGCCGGCGAATCCCACGACGATGTTCAGGCCCAGGCCCATGAGGGCGTAGAGGCCCACCGTGTCCAGCACGTCTGAATGGTAGCTGCCCAACAGCCAAGGCAGGACCAGCGTCAGGGCCAGGGCCAGGGTCCAGCCCAGGGACAAGATGGCCCGCCGGCGCGCCGGCGCCTGCCGCGCCAGGGCCTGCCGCGGCGTCCAGCCCCGCTCCGCCGCCAGCCCCGCCGCCACCGCCAGGACGGCGACGAGGATGGCCCCCGGCGCGGCCAGTCCGCCGCCCTTCAGGAAGAGCCAGCCACGGAAGTGTTCAGCGATGCCGTTATGCGCCAGCACCAGCAGGAACTGCTCGGCGAAGACGCCCAGGCCCAGCACCAGCAGGATGGCCGGCGTCGCGAGCCGACGCGAGCGCGGCGCCAGGCCCTGCCACAGCGCGCCCAAGAGGCCCATCGCCGCGCCCAGGATCAGCAGGCGCAACAGCTCCCAGCCCGCTTCTCCGGCGAAGGCTCCGCCGGAGAAGGCCACCATGTCGTAGAGCTCTGGCGACGCCTTGGGGAAGATGGCGCGGAGATCGACCGAACGCCCTAGCCGGGCGAAGGCCGCTAGCACCAGGGCGGCCACCAGGCCGGCGAGGGCGCCATACAGCGGCCCCCGCGGCGCCGGCCAACCCGGCCGGCCGGCAGGCGCGGCGCGCGCGCCGGCCCAGATCAGGGCGGCCAGCACCACCGCCGTCCCCAGGGTCAGGGAGCGGTTGGCGCCCAACAGATGGCCCACCAGCAGGGCGTCATCCTGGAAGGCGCTCAGAAAGCCCACCAGTCCCAGGAAGACGGTGACCAGGCCGGCGATCAGGCCGGAGCGCAGGCTGGGATGTTGGAGAAGGCTGCGGGACATGGCGATGTTCCGTTATCACATGCAGAGGAGGATGCGGCTGCGGTACGGGCCGGAGCGCGGTTCAGGCCCGCTTGGCGCCCAGGCGCTCGCCCAGGATGCCCGTGGGACGGAAGATCAGGATGAGGACCAGCATGGTGAAGGCGATGGCGTCCTTGAGCTGATAGGCCGCCGGGATCTTCAGCCCCTGCAGGAAGAGGCTGGGGCCGACGGATTCGAAGAGCCGCAGAAAGAGCCCGCCCAGCATGGCCCCGGGCACGTTGCCGATGCCGCCCAGCACCGCGGCGGTAAAGGCCTTGAGGCCCGGCTGGAAGCCCATGTAGAAATGCACCTGCTTGTTGAGCAGGGCGTACAGCAGGCCCGCCGCGCCGGCCAGGGCCCCGCCGACGATGAAGGTGCGCACGATCACCGCATCCACGTCGATGCCCATCAGAGCCGCTGTGTCCTTGTCCTCCGACACCGCCCGCATGGCCTGTCCGGTGCGGGTGTACTGCACCAGGAAGACCAGGACGGCCATCAGCAGGGCGGCGGCGACGATTACCAGCAGCTGGGCGCGGAGGATCTCGACGCCCAACACCGTGGTCTTGCCCGCCAGGAGCGGCACGTCCGGATAGGTCTGCGGGTTGGAGCCATAGAGCCCGGCGAAGGTGTACTGCAGGAAGATGGAGGCGCCGATGGCCGTGATCAAGGGCACCAGGCGTGGCGCACGTCGCAGGGGGCGATAGGCGATCCGCTCCAGCAGCACGGCGACCGTGACCGAGGCGCCCATCGATACCGCCAGCAGCAGCAGCAGCTTGACGCCCACGATGACAGGATGCTCCGGCCCCAGGGCGGCGACCAGCCCGCCGACCAGCGGCAGCTCGCCCGCCCGACCGTTGAATCGCGGGCTGCTGAAGAGCGGCACCGCGGCAAAGTAGGCGGTGAAGGCCCCCGCTGTGAACACCTCGCCGTGGGCGAAGTTGATCATCCGGAGGATGCCATAGACCAGGGTGTAGCCCAAGGCGATGAGCGCGTACAGACTGCCTTGGGCCAGGCCGAAGACCACCAGATCCCGCCAGGCGCGGGCGCTAAGGCCTCCCGCCCGGAGGGTGGCCACCGAGCCGATGACGATCGCCAGCAGGATGACGCCGCCGATGGCCCACATGGCCAGGGTGGTCAGATCGGTCTTGAGCCGCATGCCCATCGCCCTTTCGATCGCTCAGGGACCGGCGCGGTCAGCCCTATGCACTGCACCGCTCGCCGGGTGCCGGCCACAGGTGACCGCCGCTTCAGCCGCGGGCCGTACCGCGGGTGCGGCCAGGATACCGCAATTTCCCGGGCGCGCAAGTCACCCTCTCCCTCGCGGCGCGCCAGCCCCCTCACGCTCCGTGGTGGGGCGGCCTGCTCGCGGCCGGCCGCCAGATGTTTACAAATCCGCCGCTGCCCCGGACTATCCCCCGGCCGTCGGCCCACGTTCTGCTTCCATCCGCATTCGGCGCGGCTTGTTCCGCGCCTGGGTCTTTCTGGAAGTTCATCTCAGCAAAGGAGTCGTGGAGCCCATGCATCGTCAACGTCTGTCTAGGCGGCTCGTGCCCGTCCTGACCCCCCTGTTCATGGTCGGCATCGCTTATTCCCTGCTCTCGCTGTCCGGTCCCGGCGCCGTCACCGGCCGGCCGGCGGAGCCCTTCGCCTCCACCGCCACGCCCGTGCCCAGCGGCTGCCAGGCCACGGTGGACAAGACCTTGGATCGCAACACCGTCATCCTGGGCGAAAACGTCCTGGCCTCCCTGGTGGTCTCGGCCACCTGCGGCGCGAAGCTGGGACCGATAGACCTGATCATCCTGGCCGACGAATCCTTCTCCATGACCAAGAGCAAGGCTCCCGGCGGCGGCTCCGTCCCGGGCGATCCCACGGAGACGCCGGATCCCGGCAGCGGCACGCCGGATCCCGGCGGCGGCGGCATCAGCACCCCGGACACGGGCAGCAAGCCCGGCGAGGAGCCGACCTGGTGCGATCCCAAGGGCTTCGAGTTGGAGCCCACGGCGACGCCGACGCGGCGTTTCCCGCCGCGCCGCACGCCCACGCCCGGCATCGAAGAGGAGCCGACCGACGAGCCGCTCGAGGCCGCCGGCGACACCGACCTGATCCGCGAGGAGAAGAACTGGCTGCGCGACTTCCTGGACCAGGATGTCGTCAAGCGCGACATGGCCAGCGACCGCCTGCGCATGGGCTTCGTGTCCTTCTCCGACGGCGCCAAGGTCAAGCAGGGTCTGACCAACGACGCCTCGAACATCCTCTCCGCCTCCAACCGCATGCGCGGATCAGACCTGTCCTTCATCGGCCAGGCCTTCCGTGAAGTGGACCGCGTCTACACCGGCGGCGGCAGCCGGACGGACGCCGAGCGCACCAAGGTGCTCGTCATCCTCTCCGACTTCCACTTCTGCGCCAAGGACATCCGCGCCGCCTTGAGCGGCAAGGACCGGCCGCATGTCTTCACCGTCGGCTTCGGGCGCAGCTACAACACCCGCTATGCCCGCGATCTGGCCAGCGACCCGCGGCTGGTCATGAAGCCCGGCGACATCAAGGAGATGATGAACCTCTACGAGGTGCTCATCGCCCCGCCCAAGCCCATCACCCTCAAGGTGATGACCGTCAGGGACACCTTGGCAGCCAACATGCGCTACGTGCCGGATTCGGCCAACCCGCCCACCGTCACCCTCACCGACCAGACCCTGGAATGGGTGCTGGACCGCGTGCCGGTGACCTTGACCTACCGCGTCGAGCCGTTAGGCCCTGAGCCCGGCATCTTCCCCGTCAGCGACCTGGCCGAGTTCCTGTGGACGGATTCCCTGGACCTGCTGGGCCGCGCCATCTTCCCCGTGCCTCAGGTGGAGATCCTGGCCTATACCCCCACGCCGTCGGCCACACCGACCAACACGCCGACGGAAACCTCCACCTCCACGCCCACGCTCACGGCGACGCCCACCAACACGCCCACGCGCACACCCGCTCCGGCCTATCTGCCCTTCACCCTGCGAATGTGGCCGGAGCTGGTACCGACGCCTGAGCCCACCCGCTGCGTGCCGGGCTCGCAGACCATCGACATCGCCCTGATCATCGATACCTCCAACAGCATGAGCGATCCCACCCAGGCCGGCGGCCAGCGCAAGATCGACGCCGCCGTCGCCGCGGCCTTGGAGATCATCAACCTCCTCAAGCCCACCGATCAGGCCGCGGTGATCAGCTTCAACGGCACGGCCGAGCTGGTCTCCATGCTGACCAGCGACAAGGCCGCGCTCAGCGCCGCCGTGAACAGCCTGCCTGCCAAGCAGGCCGGTGGAACCCGCATCGACCTGGGTCTGGCCACCGGCGCCGCCGAGCTGGACTCGGTTCGCCACCTGCCGGCCAACACCCGGGCCATCCTCCTGGTCACCGACGGCGAACAGCTGGACAACGGTGGTCCGCAAGCCGTTCTGGACGCGGCCAACGCCGCCAAGGCCGCGGGCATCAAGGTGCTCACCGTGGGCCTGGGCCAGGACGTCAACGCCGCCGTCCTGCGTGCGGCCGCCAGCGACCCCAGCCTCTTCTTCACCGCCCCCAAGGCCGAGGACCTGGCGCAGCTCTACCGCGAGGTGGCGCGCCTCATCCCCTGCCCCTAGTCCGATCACCGTCGGCGGCTGCGCCCAGGCACCGGGCGCAGCCGCCTGTCCCTAGCCAAAGGCCGCCCCTCCTCGCGAGGGGCGGCCTTTGGCTTTCTCGAGCGCAGGTGTCCGCCTCGGCGCCCCAAGTCGGTTACAATACACAATCAGGACGCCAGCAGTCGGCATCAACCGCCTGCTGCGGCCGGCGGGGTGGCCCCGGGCAGTTGCCGCTCAGCTGCGCCCCCCTCAGTCCCCCTCAGGCCCCCGCCGCGCCATCTAACCGGCCCCCCCGGAAACACGTTATGCCCTTCGTCTCAACCCGACAACCCGAGGACGGAAACCCGTGACGCCAAGCGACGAACGCGATCTGGTAGAGCGTGCGCGCGGCGGCGACAGCGGTGCTTTCGGGCAGATCTACCAATCCTATGTCGACCGCGTGTACAGCTTCGTGCTGTATCAGGTTCGCGAATCCGGCACTGCCGAAGACCTGACGCAAGAGGTCTTCATGCAGGCGATGCGCGGGCTGGCCGCCATGGAATGGCGTGGGTCATTGGCGCCGTGGCTCCTGCGCATCGCGCGCAACACGGTGTACGACCATTGGCGACGCCAGGCCCGACGGCCGGAGCGGGTCCTGTCGGCGGCGGAGTTGGGGGAGGACGACGAAGAGGCTGAGAGCCGCCTGGACCGGTTGGCCGCCAGACCTCACGAAGAAGACGAAGCGCTGTATCTGGTCGAGCTGAGCGTGGACCGGGAGCAGATCGCCCGGGCGATGAAGCAGCTGACCGATCTGCAACAACAGGTGCTGCTGCTGCGATTCGGATCCGGCCTGTCCATCTTGGAGACAGCGGCGGCGATGGAGCGCAGCGACGGGGCCATCAAGAACCTGCAGCACCATGCGGTGCGCGCCCTGCGCAAGGCCTTGGCCTGGCCGGAGCTGTCCGAGGAGGGTCCGTGAGCAACCTCCGAAACCGAGCAGCAGGCAGGACACGGTTCGCAAACAGAATGCCGTCCAGCGTCGCACAATGGAGGAGACGGTTCCCCGGCCGCCCACAGCACCGGCAGAACCGCTTGACGATTGAACCATGAACCCAAACAACCCTGACATCATGCTCCAGGACTACCTGGATCGACACGCCGCCGGTGAACCGGTCGACGCGCTTCTGGCTGCGTTGCGCCGTGAGCCAGGCGGCGAGAGCCTGGCGGTCGACCTCCTGCTGTCCCTGGCCATGGCGCAGCAGTTGCCGCAGGCCTTGCGCCCGGCACGCCGCGCCGCGATGCAGACCGCCCTCCAAGCCGCCTTCGTGGCCGACCGCGGCGCACCGGCGCGCGGCTTGGCGGCCTGGCTGGCGCCGGTCAACCGCCGCCGCCTGGCCCTGCGCCTGGGCGGTGTCATGCTCGCCGGCACGCTGGCCCTTGGTGGCGGTGTCGTGGCCAGCGCCGAGAGCCTGCCCGGCGATGCCTTCTATCCCGTCAAGCGGGCCGTTGAGTCGGCGCGGCTGGCCTTCACCTGGTCGCCCGAGGCAAGGGCCAGGGTGTGGCTGGATATCTCGGACATCCGCCATCAGGAGGTCCAGGATCTGGACCGCCAGGGTCGGCAGGCCCCGTCCAGCCTGCTGAATGCGTGGCTGACCGCCCATCAGCAGGCCCGCCAGGAGGCCCAGGACAGCGGCGACCCGCAGCTCATCCAGTTGGTGGAGGAGCATGTGGCGGCCCATTCCCAAGACCTGGAGTCGCTGCCGCAGCCCGAGGCCCCGCAAGCGCTCCAGCGCCTGCGCGAGGAACCGACGGCCAGCCCGACCGACGCCCTCGCCGGCCTCCCGACGCAAGCCGCGACCGATTCTCCGACGCCCGAACCGGCGACCGCGACGCTGGTGGTGGGTGGCAGCTCGGGCATCAGCGAGCCGCGGCCGACGCCCGGCCAAGGCCAGACGCCTTGGCCGCCCGGTAATCCGCGCGACCGTTGGCGGACGGCCACCGTGCCCGCGGCCACCGTGGAAGCCTGGGCCACTGAGCGAGCTCGGCGCCAGACCGAAGAACCGCGGCATCGCGACGACCCGACCCGCGACCCACAGCGTCGCGCGACGGACGATGCGCGGCGGGCGACCGAAACGGCCCGCCGGGCCACGGAACGGGCGTCGCGCGAGGGACCCCGTCAGCCGCAGGACACGCCGGCACCGCCGGCCGCGACGCCCAGGCCGGAGCAGACGCCGCTCATCGGACCTACGAACGGCCCACCGCCCGGCCCGCCGCGCCCGACGCGCCGACCATGGCCGACGCCCGACCCCAACAGCACACCGGAGCGACGCTGCCCACCGGATTGCCCACCCCGGACGCCCCGGCCGCCGCGGCCCGGCGAACCACCGACGGTGGCACCGGATCCCTCCGAGGAGCCGCTGCCGACGAGCCTGTCCGGTGTTGAAGCCACACCGCTGCCACCTACGCCGGAGCAGGCTGTCAGGCCTTGAGGCCGGGCGGAGCGGAGCCATCGGTGTCGGCAGCGCATCCTGACCAGCCACCCACCGTGGCCGGGATCGACCCTGACCGGTCGATACCCGGCCACGGTCTCTGTCCGATACCCGCTGGGGGCCGGCTGGTATCGGGTCGACATGGGCCTGACCGGCCGCGTCCAGGCCGACCCGAAGGCGGCCGAAAGGGGGCCGGTCGATCGATCGTCTGGCTGTCCCTGGTACTCTCCGTGGCCTGGTCTTGGGGTCGGGCTCGCCTGGTGGACTTCCCTGCGAGCGCGAGCTCAGCCAGCGGTGACGCCGTGGCCGCCGCCGACGCGTCCGACCGCCTCTACCTCCCGCTCCTACCCAAAGGCTGGCTGTCCATCGAACTGCCGGCGGCGCGGGCGACCCAGGCGCGTCGGGCCACCGGCACCGCACGCGCGGCCTTGACCCAGACCGCCGCCGCTCCCACAGTCACCCCCACGGCGGCGGCTTCGGACACGCCCGTGGCCGCCGCCACCGACACCCCGGAGCCCACGGCCAGCCCCACCCCCAGCGACACCCCCAGTCCCACGGCCACCCTGACCCCCTCGGCGACGCCGCTGCTGGGCTCGCCCACGCCCTGGCCCAGCGCGACGCCATCCGGCGAGGCTTCAGCGCCCCCCAGCGCCAGCCCCAGCCCGACCGCCAGCCCGACCGCCAGCCCAACGCCGCGGTCGGCAGCGGCCGTCGGCACGGAACGGCTGATGCCGCGCGCCGTGCTGGCCCAAGGCACGCCCGAGGCCCGCTACGAGACGGCAGGCCGCACCTACCGCCTGCGGCTCAAGGACAGCGCCGGCGCGAGCGGCATCACCTGGCGCATCGACCCCAACCATCCGGATGTGGCGCGGGGCCGGCTGAGCATCGAGGAGACCGACAGCGACCGCTTTCCCGTCGCCGGCGCAGGGCTCACCTACCGCAAGACAAGCGGGCAGCTGGTGGAGCCGCGGCTTTTCGGGCTGGTGGGGCAGGTGGACGCGGTGGAGCATGCCCTGCTGCCGGCCGACGAAGGTGTGGGGCTCCGCTTCGATGTGCGCGAAACCCTGGAGGGCCGGCCGCACCGCAAGCGCTACACCGTGAAGCTGGTAGGCCGAGCCCTGGAGCTGCGCCTGCAGAGCCTGGATGGCGCGGTGGCGCCAGGCGCCGGCGGCTACGCCGGGGTGAACGCCGGCGACATCGAGGGGACGCGCGAAGCGGTGAACATCCGCTTGCCCGGCATGGAGGCGGTGCCGCTCACCATGCTGGACCACCGCTGGTTCGCGGCCACCTTGCTCGACTACCCGCGCAGTCAGGCCGGCGCCCTCTTCGTGCGCGGACCGGAGGTGCTGGGCGACAGCGTGGCCAACGGCGTGGACGCCTTCTACCCGCCGGACAGCAGCGGCGGGCTGCGCGCGGTGGACGAGACCCTGTGGGTGACGCTCTCCCCGGATCCAGCCGACAGCTTTCCCATGACCAGCGCCCCGCCATCGCCCCATCGCGCGGCGCAGTCCGGGCGGGTGCACGTGACCCTGCGCGAAGGGGCCGTGCCGGTGGGCTTCGCGGCCCAGGCCACCTACCTGGAACGTTTGCGCGAATGGGGCCTGACCGATCTTCAGGTGCACCTCCCGGCATGGGCCGACGGCGCCGCGCTGCTGCCGCTACAGGGACCACCGGACCCAGCCCGGGGCGACGCGGCCGCTTGGGCACGCCTGATCCGGGCCGCCGACGGCCGGCTGGCGCCCACCCTGAGCTACACCGGCACCACGGCCTCCTGCCCCGGCAAGCCCAACCCGCGCTACCGCCCCGCCGACCGGGTGATCGGCGGCGATGGCCTGCCCAAGCCGCTGGGTAGCCACCGCTGCGCGGACGGCGCCGACGTGGCCCGCTACGTGCTGGCACCGAGCGCGGTGGAGGCCTTTGCCAAGGAGGACGCCGCAGCGTTCAAGCGCCAGGGGCTGCGCTCGGCGGGGCTGGACCTCATGGCGGCCTTCAACCCCGGGCATCCCTGGCCCGGACTGGAGGACACGCCCCTGGATCTGGCGCCGCAGACCCAGCATCCGGTCACCATCGGCCAGGGCGTCGCCGCCGTCAAGCGATCCCTGCTGGAGCTGCAGACCCTGGGTCCCGTCTTCGGACCGGGCGCCTGGGGCACCTGGGAGCAGGGCTTCGGCAGCTTCTATGCCGGCTATCTGGACGCTGTGCCGGGCAGCCTGGCGACGGGCAGCCCTGACCAGCCGGGGATCCAGGGCTTGATGATCCCGGACTACGGGCACGCGCAGCTCAACGAGCGCCAGCTGGCCTACGGCATGGGCGACTACGCCCGCTTCCTGGAAGACCCCGACGGCCGACTGGCCGAGGGGCGCCCACTGACCGTGGCGGAGGTGGACGCCTATCAGGCGGCCGGCCTGGCCTTTGGCCATGCCGGCGCCTGGGAGTCCTGGGGCTCGGCGGCCGCCCTGGACGCGGGCCAGGACCTGCTCAGCGCCGCCGACCAGATCAAAGCCTACTGGTGGGGCCGCGCCCTGTCCGGCCGCCTGGCCGCCGGTCCTCCGCCCACCGTCCGCTACGCGGCCGCCGATGGCCTGGAGCTGGACCTGCCCGGCGCCCTGGCGGCCGACTGGAACCTCACGGCGCCGCGGCTGCACCTGACCCAGTCGAGCGGCCTGCAGCTGTGGGTGAACCTCTCCCGCGAGGACTGGCCGGTGCGCCTGGGCGAGAGTCCCTTCATCCTACCTCCGCAGGGCTGGCTGGCCTTCCGCGCCGGCGAGTTGCTGGCCTTCAGCGCCACGGTGGACGGCGTCCGCGCCGATTACCTCGACGCGCCGGAGGTCCGCCTGCGCGACGGCCGCGGTCAGGACGTGATCCTGCTGGGCGAAGCGGTCCGCGATCTCGTGCTGCGCTACCCCGACGGTCGGGAGCTGCGCGAAGGCGCGGACGGACGCGTGACGGTGACGGGGCCTTGATCACGTAGGGGCAGGTCTGCCGGGCGTGATGATGCGCCGCACGATGGATGGCGCGACCCGGCTGGCTCGCCCTCGGTTCACGTGAATCCAGGGCAAGGCAGCCGGACCGCGTCGCCTGCAGAACCACCGAGCCCCTTTGCAGATACCACCGCGGTTACTATACTATTAACCATTCGCCCCCCGCCCGATCTCGTCCAGGGCCGCCTCCCAGGGCCCACCTTCCACCCTCGCCCGAGTCGGCAGCGGCCTGCGCCGGCCTGCCGGCGCAGCGGAGGAGCGCCTCATGCGACCCGCGCCCACCCTCATCGATCCCACCGCATCTCCGGCCATCGCCCACTGGCTGCCGGCCTTCATCCTGGGCCTGGGGCTGCTGGCTGTCGCCGGCCTCGCCGAACCGGTGACCGGCGCCAAGGCCCGTGATCCCCGCCCGCGCCCCGCCCAGTTGCGCTACACGGTGGTCAGCCACCTGGACCAGACCTACCATTCGGGGGGCGGCGCCTCGCCCCGCCAGCGACTGGACCTCTTCCTGCCTCAAATGGCCGGCTCCAGCCCGCCCGTCCTGGTCTTCGCCCCCGCCGGCGCCTGGGCTGCCGGCGACCGCACCGTGTACCGCCCCCAGGCCCGCGCCCTGGCGGAGTTGGGCCTGGGTGTGGCCTTGGTGGACCACCGCATCAGCGACGGCTCCCCCGCAGGCATCCAGCATCCGGAGCATGTCCGCGACCTGGCCCGGGCGGTGGGCTTCGTGCGCTCCTGGCTCCTGGTGGCCGGTCTCGACGCCGGCGGCATCTTCGTCGGCGGGCACGAGGCCGGCGCGCATCTGGGCGCGCTCCTGGCCGCCGATCCGCGCTACCTGGAGGAGCAGGGCCTGAGCCCCGCGGACCTGCGCGGCGTCATCGGCCTTTCCGGCATCTACCGTATCGACCCCGCCGACGGCTCCTGGTCCGGCGCCTTCGGCCTGGACCCGCTCCGCCGCGGCGAGGCCTCGCCGGACATGCATCTGCGCGCCAGCACCCCGCCCATGCTCCTGCTCACGGCCGAGGGTGACGCGTCCGGCCGCCGGGCCGACGCGGCAGCCCTGGTCAGCGCCCTCATCCGCGTGGGCAGCCTGGGCGACGCCCGGGTGGTCGCGGGGCGCAACGCGGAGAGCCTGATCGGCTATCTGGGCTGGGAATCCGACGAGGCCACCGACCTCATCCTGCAGTTCGTTCAGCAGCGATTGGCCGCCCGCCCGCGCCCGACGGCCAGCCCCACCCGCACGCCGCCGCCCACGCCGACGCCCACGGCGGTGGATGCCGCCCCCCCCGGCCTGCCGCCGCGCGGCCCGGGCTCGGCCCGGCGGGCCATCTACGAGACCACCCGGGTGGAGCCGCGGCAGGTGGGAGATCTGGCCTGGTGGCGGGTGCTGCCGGAGGGCGCCGTCGCCGAAGACCCGCTGGTCAGCGCCCCCCTGCCCGTGCTGATCTTCCTTCCGGCGGCCGAAGCCGCCGGGGCCGGTCTGCTGGAACCCTACCGTCGCTGGCTGGACCACCTGGCCCTCTCCGGCGTCGTCATCCTCGTCCCCGATTACCTCGACGCCACGCCGGAGCGCTGGCGCGCGCATCTGGCCGAATTGCTGCCCGCCGCCGTGGCCGAGCTGCGCGCCGACCCTGAGCTGGCCCGGCGCATCGATCGCGAGACCCTGTTCTGGGCCGGCCACGGGGAGGGAGCGGCCCTGGCCGTGGCCTCCGCCGCAGACTGGTTCTCGCTGGGGCTGCCCCTGCCGCGCGGCCTCTTCCTGGCCCTGCCGCGTGACAGCCATGGCCTGGTGGACGGCCTGGCCCTGCGCCGCCTGCCGCCGGACCTGCAGGTGCTGACCGTCGCCGCGACGGACGACGCGCAGGCGGACCGCGTGCTGGAGGAGTTGCTCTGGGACCGCATGAGCCATGTCCCGGCCCTGTGGCGCGAGCGCCTGGTCCTGCGCAGCGACGCCTACGGCAAGCCGGCGATGATCGCCGACTTCAGCTCGGTCTACAGCGACGCGCCGCTAGGCCTGCTGGACGGCCTGGACGGCTACGGCTACTGGAAATGGCTGGACGCGCTCCTGTCCTGCGGCCATCTCGGTGCCGATTGCGAAGCGGCCTTCGGCGGCGGCGCGCCGCAGCTGGGCATGGGCGCCTGGTCCGACGGGCAGCCGGCGCGGCCGGCGCTGCGCAGTGCCGGACCGCCGCGGCGCTTCCCGTGGAAGGGCATCCTCCCCTGGGTCGGCAAGCGGGCGCAATGAACGGGATGCCGTTCGGCCTTCAGCCCTTCCAGCCCACCCAGGCCAGGCAGGCCCATCCGGCGATGAGCAGCAGACCGCCGAAGGGTGTGACCGCGCCCAGCCAGCGCTGGCCGGTCAGGGTCATCAAGTAGAGGCTGCCGGAGAAGAGGAGGGTGCCCCCCACGAACAGCCAGCCGGCGGCTCCGGCGGCGCGGGCATCCGGCCAGCGGGTGATGGCCCAGGCCGTTGCCAGGAGGGCCAGGGCATGGTAGCTGTGGTAGCGCGCGCCCGTCTCCCAGACCTGCAGCAGGTCGGCGGGAACACGGTCTTTCAAGCCGTGCGCGCCGAAGGCGCCCAGCAGCACTGACAGCATGCCGGACAGGCCGCCGAGCGTGAAGAAGAGGTTTCGGTCCATGATGGGGTTCCTTGAGCGGACCTTGCCTGGACGGCCGAGGCGCGGTCACGAGAGGCACGGTCAAGAGAGGCAGGAAGGTCGGTAGGAACTGCGCTGCCTGACAGTGGCGGGACCGGCGCCGGAATCGAGCGCATACGGCGCGACGGTCAGCCCTCCGCCACCATGGCCATCACCGCATCCGCCAGGCGCAAGGAGTCATGGTGGGTGGGCACCAGAGGGCTGACCAGGTCGGCCTTCACCAGCCGCGGCTGGGGGCCTTCGCCCGCCTCCAGTTCCGGCAGGACGCGGGTGACGGGTGCGCCCGCAGGCAGCGGCGAGGCCACGTTGGCATTGGCCAGCACGCGGTCGATGATCCCGGCCGGGATATGGCGCTCCAGGGCGCGCAGATGCTCGGTCAGGCTGTAGCCGTCCGTCTCGCCGGGCTGGGTGGCCACGTTGGCCACGTAGACCACGGGTGCCCGGGTAGCGGCCAAGGCGGCGGCGATGTCCGGCACCAGCAGGTTGGGCAGCACGCTGGTATAGAGGCTGCCGGGCCCCAGGATGACCAGGTCCGCCGTCAGGATGGCGTTGACCGCCTCCGGAAAAGCGGGCGGGCTGGCGGGTTCGATGTAGACCCGGCGGATGGGCGCCTCGCCGCGCGGCACCTGGGACTCGCCCTTCATCACCGAATCATCGGCCAGCTCGGCGAAGAGGGTGACATGGGCCAGGGTGGAGGGCATGATGCGGCCGGAGACGGCCAGCACCTTGCTGGCGGCGCGCAGACCGTTCTCGAAACTGCCGGTGATGCCGGCCATGGCGGCCAAGAAGAGGTTGCCGAAGGCATGCCCTCCCAGCTCCCCCTGCCCGAAGCGGTACTGGAACAGGGATTCCATCAAGGGCTCGGTGTCCGCCAGGGCGGCGATGCATTGGCGGAAGTCGCCCGGCGGGTGGATGCCCAGGCTCTCGCGCAGGCGGCCGCTGGAGCCGCCGTCATCGGCCACGGTGACGATGGCGGTGAGGTTGAGCGAATGGTGCTTGAGCCCGCGCAGCAGCGTGGACAGCCCCGTCCCGCCCCCGATGGCCACGATGCGCGTGTCCGTGCGCCGCCGCCGGCGCCGCTCCATCTTGTCGAGCAGGCGGCCGCTGCGCGCCGAGCGTTCGGCGTCGAGGATGGAGCTCCCCAGGCCGAACAGGCCGACCCCGCCCAAGAGGACGCCGCCCAGGGCCAGCACCAAGGCCCGGGCCGCGGGCGAGATGGTCTGCAGGGTGAGCAGGCTGACCCAGGTCTGGGTGGGGGATTGCGGGGGCAACTCGACCGCGCGGTAGACCTCCAGCAGGACCCCGGCGATGGACAGGGCCAGCGCGGTGATGCCGGCCAGCAGCAACACCAGCCAGCGCTTGATCTGCATGCCGGGAAACAACAGGCGAACGGGCAGCATCAATCGCGGTCCATGGTCCAAGCCAGTAGAGACGCGGCGGGCCGCGCCCTGCGAACAAGCGGCGGCACGGACGCTGTCCGGCTACCGATGCGCCGGATCAGCTCCCGGCGGCGTCCGACTTGGCCTCGGTCACCGGCTTCTCGTCGTCGGCGCTGGACGCCTTCTTGAACTCGCGGATGCTCTTGCCCAACGCCCCGCCGACGTCACCCAGCTTGCTGGCGCCGAAGAGGACGACCGCCAAGACCAGGATGAGGGTCAGTTCCATGGGTCCGATACCTCGCATGCTACACCACCTTTGTCTGGACTTCGCGGCCGATTCCGCACGTCGCCCGTCTAGTATAGCGCGCCGGGGCCCGGTGCGGAGCGCATCGTTCCGAATGGCGGCGATTGCCCGCTGGCCAGGGATGGCACCCGCCGGCGGCGGCCTTCAGCGCCGCCCCGCCGGCTTGCGCCGGGGGACCTCCGCCGGCCCGCCGTAGGGCGGCGCCTTGATGCCCACCACCTTGCAGCGGCGGCGGTCGTTGATGCGGCTGACCAGTCGCTCGTCGATGCGCTTCCAGGGCTCGCCCTCATGGCCTGCGATGGTGATGACCGTGGGCAGGCGGGCGGCGTAGCGGTGGTTGAGGATCTGGAACAGCTTCTCCTTGGCCCACGGCGTGGCGTTTTCCGTGCCCAGATCATCGAGGACGAGGAGCGGCGCGGCGCGCACCTCCTCGAAGCGCTTGTCGTAGTTGCTGCGGCTCTGCGGGCTGAAGGCGGCCCGCAGGTGGTCCAGCAGGTCCGGCACCACCACGAACATGGCCATGCCACCCTCCGCCACCCAGTGGTTGGCGATGGCCGCAGCCAGATGCGTCTTGCCGCAGCCCGGCCCGCCCTGGAGCACCAGCCAGCCTTGGGCGGAGGCGGCGAAGTCCCTCGCCGCCTGGAAGGCGCGCAACAGGTTCTCCCTGTCCTCGGGCGGCAGCTCGCCGGTGCGGGGATCCCAGGTCTGGAAGCGGCAGTCGGTGTAGAGGCCCAGGCTGGACAGGCTGGAGCGGTCGCCGTGCAGGCCGCCGCGGTAGTCCAGAGCCTGGAGCTCCACGGTGCGCACGAAGCCCATCTCGCCCAGGCGGCTGCGCAGGCGCTCGTCCAGGTCCTCCAGCGGCTGGTTGGTGGTGAAGACGGTGGGCAGGCGGGCGTTGTAGCGGTAGTTGAGCAGCTGGAAGAGCTTCTCCGCCGCCCAGGCGCTGTGCGCCTCGGCCCCCAGGTCGTCCAGCACCAGGAGCGGCGCCGAGCGCACGGCGTCGAAGCGCTCGTCGTAGGCCTCCGGGGCGCTGGGGGCGTAGGCGGCGCGCAGATGGTCCAGGAGATCCGGCACCACCACGAAGAGCGCGGACTCCCCGTCGGCCAGGCGCTGGTTGACGATGGCCGCGGCCAGATGCGTCTTGCCGCTGCCGTAGCCGCCGCTGAGCACCAACCAGCCCTCCGGCCGGCGGGCAAAGTCTGAGGTCGCCTCGAAGGCCTGCTTCAGGCTGGCCATGGACTGTGGCGTGTTGCCGGCCGCGGTCACCTGGAAGTTCTCGAAGGTCATCCGCCCCAGGGTGGCCATGTTGGAGGCCCGCCGCGCGCCGGCGAGGCGCCGCTCGGCCAGGTCCGCTCGGATGCAGTCGCAGGGAAAGGCACGGCCGAAATCCGGGTGACCCAAGGGCACCTCCCGCCGCAGCCAGCCGACGCCGCCGCAGCTGGGGCAGCCGGGCCGGCCGTCGCCGGAGGGCGCCTCAACGGCGGCCGCGGGGGTCTCAGTACTCGATGTGGGGGACGATCGAGTGGCCGCCGCGCGCCTGGCCGCCTCGTCCAGCATCTCGCCGATGGCCTTCATGCCGATCCTCCCTGCCGCCGGCCGTGTCGTCCCGGCCATCGCGGCGCCAGCGGTCCAGGATGGCCCGCACGTAGCTCCATTTGCGCACGCCGTTGGCGGCCGCCGACCGCATGGCGTCCTCGATCCAATCCGCGGCGAAGGCGGCCTCCGCCTCGCGCAGTTCCTCGGCCACCATGGGCGTCAGCACCCCGATGTTGGTTTCGAAGAGGGCGTAGATGTTGGGGCGCGCCGCCGCGTCCCCCAGATGGTGCTCGGCCGCGGGGGCTTCGGCGCCGGCGGCCAGCCGCTCCAGGGCGGTCCGGCCTTCGCGGTCGGCCATGGCCCACCAGGCGGTCGGGCCTTCCGGCGCGGCGGCGTGCGTGACAAGCAGCACGCCCCGCCGCGCCAATGCGCCCAGAGCCGCCGTCAGCGCGGCGTCCACGGCCTCGGGCGCGTAGCCCAGCACGGTGATGCCCCGGCGCAGCACGGGATCCCCCAATAGCTCGGTCTCGCGCAGCGCGGCCGGCCGGCCGCGACCACGTCGGTGCACCCGCCACAGCAGGTGGAGGAGCAGCTTGAGGGCCACGGGGTCGCTCAGCTCGGGCAGGTCGCGGCTGAAGAAGAGGTCGGGCACCGGCGTGCGGCGCGCAGCGTCGGGATAGCTCACCAGACGGGCTCCGCGGCGGCGGCGGGCACTTCGGCGTAGCCGGTGGCCAGATCCCGGAAGCGGGTCTCATGGGGCACGAAGATCAGCTCCACGGTGCCGGTAGGCCCATGGCGGTGTTTGGCCACGATGATCTCGGCGATGTTCTTCTTCTCGGTGTCCTCGTTGTAGACGACGTCGCGGTACAGGAAGAGGACCATGTCGGCATCCTGCTCGATGGCCCCGGATTCGCGCAGGTCGGACAGCTGGGGCCGGCGGTCGGCGCGGCTCTCGACGGCGCGGCTGAGCTGGCTGGCGGCGATGACCGGCACCCGCACCTCGCGCGCCAGGCCCTTGAGGCTGCGCGAGATGAGGCTGATCTCCTGGACGCGGTTCTCGTTGCGCCCGCCGCTCTGCATGAGCTGCAGGTAGTCGACGATGACCAGGTCCACGCCCTTCTCGGCGGCCAGTCGGCGCACCTTGGTGCGCAGCTCGAAGGGCGAGATGCCGGGAGTGTCGTCGATGTAGAGGTTCATGGGCGCCAGGCGGCCGATGGCCCGCATGATCATCTCGGTCTCGGCGAAGCTGATGTCGCCCACGCGCAGCTTGTGGGTGGAGATGCCGGTCTCGGCGGAGATGAGGCGCTGCACCATCTGGTCGCCGCTCATCTCCAGGCTGAAGAGGGCCACGGTCTTGCCGGCGGTCATGGCCACGTTGGAGGCCACGGAGGTCAGCCAGCTGGTCTTGCCCATGCCGGGGCGTCCGGCGACGATGATGAGGTCGGAGGGCTGCATGCCGCCCAAGGTGCGGTCCAGATCCTTGAAGCCAGAGCCCACCCCGACCATGGATTCCTGGTCGCGTTGGATCTCTTCGATGCGCTCGTAATACTGATCGAGCAGGTCCGCCACGGAGACCAGCCCACCGCGGCGGCGCTCGCCCAGCACCCTGAAGATGGCGGACTCGGCCTTGTCGACGGTCTCGTCGATGGTCTCGGCCTCGTCCTCGTAGGCGATGCGCGCGATCTCGCCGGCGGCATCGATGAGCCGGCGGCGCATGGCGGCGCGGGCCACCAGCCCGGCATAATGCTCGACATGCGCCGCTACCGGCGTGCGCTCTATGAGCGAGGTGAGGTAGGCGGCTCCGCCGGTCTCTTCAGCCGCCCCGCGCCGCTCCAGCTCGGTGAGCACGGTGACGATGTCCACGGCCTCGCGCCGGGAATAGAGCGCGACCACGGCGGCGAAGATCTGGCCGTGGGCGGGCCGCGAGAAGTCGTCGGCGGCCACCAAGGCCCCCACGCGGACAACGGCGCTGGGATCGATGAGGATCGAACCCAGCAATGCCTGCTCGGCTTCGACGTTGGCGGGGGCCAGTCGGTCCATCAGGAACTGGAGGTCTTGCCCAGGTCGCTGAGGTCCAGGGAATCCACGAAGTTGCGGAAGACGTCCAGCTTGTCGGCGCTGTCGGCCGGCGCAGAGCGAGCGCTGGTACGGGCGGCCGGACCGTCGTACTCCGGCGCGGGGATCTGGCCGGCGGCCTCCATCACGGACTCGCTGACGAAGACGGGCACCTTCTGGCGCACGGCCACGGCGATGGCGTCGCTGGGCCGGGCGTCGATGCAGCGCTCCTGGCCGGCCTGGTCGAGCACCAGTTCGGCGAAGTAGGTGTCTTCCTTGAGGGATACGATGCGCACGCATTCGATGCGCGCACCCATGTCCCGCGCCAGGTTGCCGATGAGGTCATGGGTCAAGGGGCGGGAAACCATGGCCTCCTGCAAGCCCACGGTGATGGCGTCGGCCTCGAAGGAGCCGATCCAGATGCTCAGATACCGAGGCCCGTGCTTCTCCCTGAGCACCACCAGCCGTGACTGGTTGATGAGGCTGACGCGGATGCTCTCGACCGTGACCTCGACCATCGACACCATGGACTACCCCCTTCGGGCCCGACTCTCCGCCCCTTCCCGCGGATGGCGCCGCGGCCGCCGGGCGGCGACGGGGCTGAGTATAGCATCGGCGGGGGAGGGGGTTGGGGCAGGGTAATCGCATCAAACGTCATCCGGCGATAGCCTTTTCGTAAGGGGCGGGTCTGCCGGGCGTTTCTGTCCCGCCGCCACAATGTCCCCGCCCGTCCCGGCTGGCTCGCCCTCGGTCAACGTGAATCCGGGGGGTGGCCACCGTCCTTCCGCCATGCTTGTACCGTTGCCTGTCGGACCTGCCCGTTGACGATCTCCGGCCAAGTCGTCATACTGCCCTCATGACACCATCGATGCGCATCCCGCCGTGTGCCGCAGGTGGCCGTCGCGCGGCACCCGGCGCCTTCGGCATGGTCATGGTCGCGGCGCTCGCGGCCTGCCAACCGACGCCTGCCTCCCCGACGCCTGACTCGCGTCTCGCACAGGTCACCGCTGCTCCCGGCCACATCTCTACCTTGATAGCGCGTCTCACCGAGCGGTCGGCCAGCCCCACCAGTCCACCGCGCACGGACACGCCATCCCCCACGGCCAGCCCCAGCGTGACCGCCATCCCGCTCCCGTTGGATGCCCCGGTTGTTGTCGCCGTCCCGTTGGAGGAGGCCGAGCGGGAGGTGCTGAGCTGGTTGGATCCGGCGCGGGAGCCGCGGCTGGAGTGGAGTGCGTATGTGCGGCGGGAGGCGCTGGTCCGGGCAGGTGTGGCCGATCTCTACGATCTACGCACTCCCTTCGCCCTCGACGGCTTGCCTTTGGATGGCACACACGACCCACTGCTGCTGGTCCTCGCGTCCACCCAGGGAATGGACCCCTACTTCGATTTGGGAGCGGACGGAGCATACGGCCGCCATCCGCGCTACAGCGGTCCAGCCGCATTGGCGCCAGAACGACTGACGGTACTGGGAGCCTTCGATGCGCTGAACGGCGAAGTCGTGGCTTCCGTTGTGGTTCAGGGAGGACTGCGGCTCTTTGACGACACCCCTATCTATCGCTTACTACCAACGGCCGTAGCACATTTCGACCCCAGTTCTCGTCGCTGGCCAACCGCTACACGGGTGGTCACCCCGGGGCCCTGGCCGACAAGCCTGGGGCCGACCATGACACCTACTGCATCCCCCACCGCAGTTCCATCATCGGCCGCCATCACCCGGGAGACGTTGCCCACGGCGCTTCACCCCACCTTCAAGGCCTACGGCTTCGCACCCGGCAGTTCCTGGACCTGGAAGGTGAACGGCCAGAGTCATGATGTGGTCTGGTGGTCCTACGTGATGACCGAGACCATCGAAGCGGCGTGGATGGAAGACGGCCTCGCGGTTCTACGGTCGCACATCGAAGCACGCATGACCATGGACGGAGATCCCCTGGCTTTGTCGGCTTTGTCACCAGCATTACCGTCCTATGGCTCTGACACCGAAGAGCCTTATGGACTTGGCGACGCTTACTACTTCATCTCACCGGTGCTCATCGCCGGCAGCCGCAAGGGACTCGAGAGAGTCAGCGGGTGGCAGCGCTACAGATCGAACCGTGCCCTGCCTCAGGTCGGCTTTGCCCTGCCGACCTATCACAGCTTGTCACCCGATGCTTCAGATGTCTCTCCGCTGGTGGGTGCCGGCGATCCGACAACCGTCCAACTCCCAGCCGGCACCTTCGATGACTGCCGAAACCTCCAGGTCGTGGGTGGCGCCGGCTCGGGTTCCGAGCGTTGGCTGTGTCCTGGCGTCGGCGTGGTTCAATACGGTTTCAGTGTTTGTTACGGAGTTCTCTGCTCCGCCGAAGTCGCCACCCTCATCCGCTACCACATCGCCGACCTGCCGGAGCGCTAGCGATCAGCGCTGCCCCGACGAAGAACCCGGGTCCGGCGACAACCGTTCCACCATACCCGCCCCGGACTCCTTCAGCCGCCGAGCCACGTCGCGGGCGATCTCGAGCGTCTCCTGCACCGTACGCCCTTGGGCCACCAAGACCGGCCACGGCAGGGCGGGTTTACAGGCCGAACGGTCAGGAGGGCCCGACGGTGGTTCAAACCCGCCCCTACGATGGCCGTCCGTCCATGCCGGCGGCCGCCATCCCCCAATTCCCCAACCCGGTTGCAACCCGTCCTCCACGCCGGTCGCGTCCCGTTCTCATCCCTCGGCCTTGATCGCGCCGGCCGCTGGGCCTACCTTCTGGCGCGGTCGCCGCGGCGGCCGCATGCGTCGGCGCGTTCGGCGACCGCCACAGGTCCGCTTCCCCGAGGAGGGAATCCCATCATGATCATCAGCCGACGCGCCGCCGGGTTCCTGGCCGGTGCCGTGCTGCTGCTGGCCGCCTGCGCCACCCCGTCGGGGGCGCCCGCGACCGATCCCGCCGATCCGTCCACGGCAGCCGGCGGCGCCACCGCCGACGCCACTGGTTCCACCGATTCTGCCGATCCCGCCAGCACCAGCACCGACCCCAGCGCCCAGGCGCCCCTCACCGGCGACGACGCCAAACTCATCGTCTACTCCGGCCGCAAGGAAAGCCTCATCGGCCCGCTCATCGAGCGCTTCGAGGCCGAGACCGGCATCCAGGTGGACATGCGCTGGGGGGATACCGCGCCCCTGGCCGCCACCCTGATGGAGGAGGGCCAGGCTTCGCCCGCCGACGTCTTCTTCGCCCAGGACCCCGGCGGCCTGGGCGCCGTCGAGGGTCTGCTGGCGCCGCTGTCGCCGGCGATCCTGGACCGCGTCCCTGCCGCCTTCCGCGATCCCGCCGGCCATTGGGTGGGCGTGTCCAGCCGGTCGCGGGTCGTCGTCTACAACACCCAGACCGTCAAGCCGCAGGAGATCCCCGCCGACCTCGACGGCTTCACCGATCCCGTCTGGAAGGGCCGCATCGGTTGGGCGCCCACCAACGCCTCCTTCCAGGCCATGGTCACCGCCATGCGCAAGCTGCAGGGCGAGGAGCAGACCCGCGCCTGGCTGGCCGGCATGATGGCCAACGAACCCGTGGCCTACGAGAGCAACGCGCCCGTGGTGGCCGCAGTGGGCGCCGGCGAGGTCGAGATCGGCCTGGTCAACCATTACTACCTGCATCGCTTTCTGGTGGAAGAGGGCGAGGGCTTCAGCGCGCGCAACCACTTCATGACCGGCGGCGGACCCGGGGCCATGGTCCTGGTCTCCGGCGCCGGCATCCTGCAGACCGCGGCGCACAAGGCCGCTGCCGAACGCTTCATCGCCTTCCTGGTGAGCGACGAGGCGCAACGCTTCTTCGTCACCGAATCCTGGGAGTACCCCGTGGCCACCGGCGTGGACGGCCCGGCCGACCTGCCGCCGCTCGCCGCCTTGAAGAGCCCCGCCCTGCCCCTGGCCGATCTGGCCGATCTGCAAGGCACCATCGACCTCCTGCGCCAGACCGGGGTGCTGCCATAGCCCTGCCGCGGCCCCGGAGCCGGGCGGGCGGCGGGACGTGGGACGAAGCCTGGCCGCTGTGGCTGGCCGCCGTCGGCGTGGGTCTGCTGCTGCTGTTGCCGCCCTCGTACCTGCTCATCCGCAGCCTGGAGGCGCCGGGCGTCGCCGGAGCCGTCCTGCTGGCGCCCGGCACCTGGGCCGCGGCCGGGCGCACCCTCCTGCTGGCCGCCGCCGTCGGCGCGGCCAGCTCGGCCCTGGGCCTGCCCCTGGCCTGGCTGACCCTGCACACAAACCTGCCCCGCCGCCGGTTGTGGCTGGTGCTGGTCGCCCTGCCGCTGGTGCTGCCCAGCTACATCTCGGCCTGGCTCTTCGCCGCCGCCCTCGGCCCGCGCGGGCTCCTGTGGCAAGGCATCGGCCCGGCGCTGGGACTCAGCCGCCTGCCCTCGGTCTACGGCTTCTGGGGCGCCTTCATCGTCTTGACCCTCTGCGCCTACCCCTACAGCCTGTTGGTCATCCGCGCCGCCTGGACGCGGCTGGACGGCTCGCTGGAGGCCGCCGGCCGCAGCTTGGGCCTGGGGCCCTGGGCCTGCTTCCGCCGCGTCACCTGGCCGCAGCTGCGACCGGCGGTAGCCGGCGGGGCCTTGCTCGCCGCCCTCTATGTGCTCCGGGACTTCGGGGCGGTAGCCATCATGCGCTACGACACCCTGGCGCGGGTCATCTACCTGGCCTACGGCTCGGCCTTCGACCGCCACACGGCCGCCGTCCTGGGCCTGTTGCTCGTCGCCATGGCCCTGGGGCTGGTCAGCCTGGAGCGCGGCGCCTCGCGGCGCGCGCGGCTGCACCGCGCCGGTTCCCACGGCGGGCGGCCCATCGCGCCGGTGGCCTTGGGCCCCTGGCGCCCGGTGGCCCTGGCCTGCTGCGCCGCGCTGACCGCCCTGGCCGTCGTCCTGCCCCTGGGCATCCTCAGCCATTGGCTGCTGCGCGGCCTGGCCGCGGGCGAACGGCTGTCCGGCTTGTGGCCCGCCCTCCGCGGCTCCGTCACCGCCGCCGCCTTGGCCACGGTGCTCACCTTGGTGGCCGCCCTGCCCGGCGCCTGGCTGACGGTGCGCCGCCCGGGTCACCGGGCGCGGCTGCTGGGCCGTCTCAGTTGGACGGGCCAGGCCCTGCCGCCTCTCGTGGTGGCCCTGGCGCTCGTCTTCGCCAGCACCCGCCTGCTGCCCGCGCTCTACCAGACCCTGCCCCTGCTGCTGCTGGCCTACGTCATCCTCTTCCTGCCCGAGGCCGGCAGCAGCCTGCAGACCGCCCTACGCCAGATCCACCCCGCCCTGGGCGAGGCGGCGCGCACCCTGGGGCGCCGACCGACGGCAGTCTTCCGCACCGTGACCCTGCCCTTGGCCCGCCCCGGGCTGGCGGCGGCCGCGGCCCTGGTCTTCCTCACCTGCCTGCGCGAGCTGCCGGCCACCCTCATCCTGAGCCCTGCCGGCTTCAGCACCCTGTCCATCAGCATCTGGTCGGCGGTGTCGGAAGCCTACTTCGCCCGGGCGGCCCTGCCGGCGTTGGTGCTGGTGGCGGTCTCCGCGCCGCCCCTGGCCTGGCTGAGCCTGCGGGGTGAAGCATGAGCGGCGACCCGATGCTCAGCTGCCGCGACCTGAGCAAGAGCTATGGTCCCGTCCGCGCCCTGGAAGGCGTGAGTCTGGCGGCGGAGCGCGGGGCGATCCTGGCCATCCTCGGCCCCTCCGGCTGCGGCAAGACGACCCTGCTGCGCCTCCTGGCCGGGCTGGAGACGCCGGACGAGGGGAGCATCCACATAGGAGACCGCCTGGTGGACGGACCGGGCGCGCATGTGCCGCCGGAGCGGCGGCGGGTGGGCATGGTCTTCCAGCATTACGCCCTCTTCCCCCATCTGAGCGCCGCCGAGAACGTGGCCTTCGGCCTGCCCCGCGCCACGGAAGGCGACCGCCGGGTGCAGGCGATGCTGGGACTGGTGGGCCTGAGCGCCCTGGGCCACCGCCTGCCCCATGAGCTGAGCGGCGGCCAGCAGCAGCGCGTGGCCCTGGCCCGCGCCCTGGCCCCGCAACCCGAGCTGCTGCTGCTGGACGAGCCCTTCTCCAACCTGGACGCCCGCATGCGCGTCACCGTGCGCGAGGAGGTCCGCGAGATCATTCGCGCCACGGGCACGACCGCGCTCTTCGTCACCCATGACCAGGAGGAGGCGCTGTTCATCGGCGACGAGGTGGCGGTGCTCAACGGCGGCCGGCTGGAGCAGCTGGACGCCCCGGCGACCCTCTTCCACCGGCCGCGCACGCGCTTCGTGGCCGAGTTCCTGGGCCAGACGGGCTTCCTGCCGGCGCGGGTGACCGAGGGCGGCCTGAACACCGAGCTGGGCCCCCTGGCGCAGCGGGTGGACCTGCCGCCGGGCGAGGAGGTCGACCTCCTGGTCAGGCCGGACGACCTGTCGCTGGCCGAGGACGCCCTGGGCTCGGCCCGCGTCTACCGCCGGGTCTTCCAGGGCATGCACCTGCTCTACCGCGTCCGCCTGCCGTCGGGCCGCAAGCTGGACGTGCTGGCCCCGCATACCCAGTTCATCGCGGAGGGCGCGCCGGTGCGCGTCTGGCTGAACCCCGGGCATGCCCTGGCGGGGTTCTGGCGAGGAGAAGCGCTGGGGGGGTAGGTGGTGGGTGGCGGGACGGGGAGGAATGGGACGGATAGGACGTAGAGGACGAATGGGTGGCTGGGGGTAGGATCGATGCGGTGTAGGGGTAGGGGCGAAGCATCCGCCGCTTGCGCCCGGACTCCCCCAGACCGTTGGCCGGATGCTTCGCCCTCAGGCCGCTGCCCGGCGCCCTGGCCCGCTGTTCCCGCACCGCCCTCACCCCCCGCCCCCCTCCCCCAAACGGCTGGGGGAGGGGGAGGATGGTCGACGATAACCAGATGGGCTCCGGCCTGCAGAAGGGACCGCTCCCTCAGCGGCGCCTGGTCAGGTAGGGCAGGTACACCCGGTTCTCCCGTTCCACCGTGGAGACCACGGCGCCGATACCCAGCCACGGAGAGTCCGAATCGTCACCGACGGCGCGGACGCGGTAATGGTAGGCGCCGTCGGCCAGGTACACCGCGTCGTAGAAGCGGGTCACATTGGCCGATAGGCGGCCGATCACCCGATACACGGCCGTGCCCGGATCGCGGCGCTCGATGCGGTAGCCCGTCTCCTCGCGCGCGTTGTCGCGCCAGTCCAGCTGCACCACCAGGCCGCGGGCATGAACCTCCAGCTCGGTCGGGGCCGCCAGGCTGCGCGGCCAGGTGCGGGCCGAGGTCTCCAATGCCGCCGAGTCACCTGCCGCGTTGATCGCCGTCAAGCGGTAATCGTAGGCCGTGCCTGGGGACAGGTCGCGGTCCAGGTAGCCGTCGGCGTCGGCGCCGGCGAAGGCCAGCGCGCGGTAGCTGCCGTCCGGCGCGGTGCGGCGCCAGATCTCGAAGCCCTCCAGGTGGCCCCGGTCGCCCGCGTAGTCCCAGCTGAGGGCCACCGAATCCGAGCCTTGCACCGCGGCCGCCAGGGCCACCGGCGCCACGGGCGCCGGCGCGGGCACCGAGGCCAGGGGCGAAGCCCCGAAGCCCGAGTCGTGACCGGGGGCGCCCAGAGCCTGCACCCGGGCCATGAAGATGGAACCCGGGGCCATGGTCGAGCGCGACAAGACCAGCGAGCGGATTCCGGCGGCGGTACGGCCGGCCTCCGTGCAATCGCCATCCCGCGCGCAGAGCTCCACGCGGAAGCCCGTCTCCCCCAGGCTGCTGTCCCGCCAGCGCACGGTGATCTGCGCCGCGGCGACCGTCAGCGCCACATCGGTGGGCGCGGCGAGCCAGCCTTGCTCGCGCAGGGCCACCAGGGTCTGGTCGGCGCGCAACAGGTACAGGCTGCGGTCCGGACCGGGCACCGGCATGGCGCGAGCGTCCGTCGGGCCGCCCAGGTCCTGCGACCAGGCCAGGAAGCCCGTGGCCAGGTCGATGGCGTGCAGCCGGCTGCCGGCGGCCACGTAGAGGCGGCTGCCGTCGACGGTGGCTGGGGCGCGCAGTGCGTCGCCCAGCTCGCGCCGCCAGAGGGGCGTGCCGCGGCCGTCGGCAAAGGCCAACACCGCCCCGCGAGCGTTGCCCACGTAGACCGTGCCGTCCGATCCGACGGCCGGCCGGGCCGTCACCGCCGCGCCCGTGCCCGCCTGCCAGCGCGCGGCCTCCAGCGGCAAGGCGATCAAGCGGCCGTCGCTGGCGCCCACATAGACGGTGTCATCGGCGCCCAGGGCCGGCGCCGTGAGCTGCACGCCGCCCAGGTCGGCGATCTGCCGCGCCCTGCTCTGGCCCCGTTCCAGCCGCAGGCCCAGGACGCGGCCGTCGGTGGTGGTCCAGACCGCCTCGCCGTCGCGGCGGAAGACAACCGGTCCGCTGACTGCGCCGGCGGCGCCCACGCGAGACGCCCGACCGCCGCTGATGCGGACCATACCGCCGGAAGACGGCACCCAGACGGCGCCGTCAGCGGCGACCCGCGGCGCGCCCGTGGCACCGCTGCCGCCGGGCAGGGCCACCCGCTCGCGCAACTGCAGGTCGCGGCCCAGCACCAGCAGTTCGACGCCGACCGCCGCGTACACGGCATCCGCCGCCAGCGCCGGGGCGAAGCCGGCGCCGGCCACGCTCACCGTCGTGGAAGCCGCCAGGTTGCCGCCCGTGTCATAGCGCAGCAGGCGCCCCGCGCCGGCCAGGAGCAGACTGCCGTCCTGACCGATGACGGGCGGCGATTGCGGCGCCTGATCCGCGCTGGCCCAGGCCGTTTCGGGCATCAGCGGACCGCTGTGGAGCGACAGGCCCGCGGCCCGGGCGCTGCCGCCGTCGGTCGGCCAGGCGCCATCCCTTTGCGGCGGCCCCTCCCACCAGCTCATGGCCGGATCGCCGAAGAACGCCACGCCGTAGGATCGCATGTCATAGGGCCGGCCGCGCACCAGCTCGGTGTTGGCCCGCCACAGGGCGTCGCCGGCGCGCAGGCCGTCCGTCAGGAGGGATTCGACGAAATGCGTCTGGAAGGCGTCCAGCGCGCCCGGGTCCACGGCCCCCAGGGCTCCCACCCAGGCCGAGGCGCGGCCGCGGGCCGCCAAGGCGCCGGCCAAAGCCGCGGGACCGTAGCGCAGCCCGATCACGTTGCCGCCTTCGTTGACGCCGTCCCAGGTCCAGGCCACTTCCGCCGTGCGACCGGCGTTGGCCAACACCAGCGGGGCGACGCCCACCGTCGGCGGCAGGTCGCCATGCAGCAGGTCCTCGGCCAGCAGTTCGTCACAGGGCGCACCGACCTGACCGGGGCGCACTTCCTTTCCGGCGCAGTCGGCAGGCCGGGCTGGGTTGTCGATGGCGAAGTTGCCGTTCCAGTCATGCTGCCAGTGGGCGGCCACCAAGGCGTCGGGGCCGCCGTTGCCGGCAGCGGTCACCAGGCCGTAGCCTTCCGTCCAGGCGCCGGTCACGCCGGAAGCCGTCAGCGGCCGGTCGCCCTGGCGGGCGCTGGGGGCCAGAAAGTCCAGTCCAGACGGCGCGCCGGCCTCGTAGAGCCGGGTGACGGTGTTCATGAGCGGGGTCAAGGCCGGTACCAGGCCGGTCTCCAGGGCTTCGGCGGCGTCGAACCCGAAGGGCTTCTGGGTGGTCCATGGCAGACGCACCCAGGGGTCGGCCTGCGCCGCGCCGCCGCTGACGCTGCCCCCCGCCTCCGCCGACCAGGAGGAGCCGGCGTAATGCCAGAAGGCGCCCAGCACCAGGGCGCGACGCCGCGCGGCAAAGCCGCCGGACTCGGCGGCCACGGAGGCCGCCAGGGCCGTGCGCACCTCGCCCGGCTCGTTCAGGGCGATGCGGCCCACGGCGATTTCGGCCTGGAAGTCGTCGTCGGCGGTGCGCAGGGCGCCGTAAGGACCCTCGCGGCTGAGGTTGCCCTCCTCCGGACAATCCCGCCGCCCCTCCTCGGCCTCGCGGTCGGGGAAGCTGTCGCCCGGCCGGCAACCCATGAACTCGCCGTAGAAGCCGTCGCCATCGGCATCCCAGTCGGAGTCCAGGTCAGCGTAGTACCAATCCGTGGGCCAGGCCGGGAAGTAGCCAGGCTGCCCCATCTGCCGGTGATCGTTGTCCAGCCAACCGACATCGCGGAAGGGGATCTTGTCGCCGCGGCCGACCAGCAAGGCGTAGACCGGGGCCTCGTCGGCCGCCTCCCATGCCGCCTTCAGCCAGTTGTGGATCCGCTCGGCCAGGTCCCTACCTTCGCCCACCCGCGCCAGGTCCGCGGTGCTGATGGCGGTCACCTGGAAGCCCGCGGCGCGCTTGGCCTCCACCAGGGTCCAGAGATCTTCCGTCGCTACCGGCGGGGCATAGACGATCAGGTAATGGCGATCGCCGGACGCGGGCGGCGGGATGCCCAGGCGGTCGATGAAGCGCCCTTGGCTGAAGGCCGAAGGCAGCGGCAGGTCCGGGTCGACGGCATAGGACAAGAGGTCAGGGCCGACCACGCGCGCGTCGGCGCCGGCCTCGGCCATCACCGAGCTGCTGCCCCGCGCATCGGCCTGGCGCACCTGATAGGCCTCCGGCCGGCGTCCGCGGACGCGATGGGACAGGGTGTAGCGACCGGCCGCGTCAGTATCGGCGGCATCCAGCAGGATCAGGGCATCCTCATAGACACCCAGCAGCTGTACGGCGCTGCCCTCGATGCCGATGTCGCGCCCCTCCTCGTCCAGGCGCAGTACCTGACCGCTGAATTCGACGCGCGGGGCGATGCCGGTCACCTCGGCCAGGGTGGCCGATGCCCAGTTGAGGGGGCTGCCCGCCTTGGCGCCCGCGGGCCAGAAGATGCCGTCGCCGGGCGTCCGGCCTTCTTCGTAGGCCAGGGCCATGCCGATGGTCACCGCCTTGTCCGGATCCTGGCGCGCACCGATCAGCCGCCGCGGCAGGCGGAACTCGGCGCGCCACAGCTGGTCCACAACCATGCTGGCCGCCTGCCATTCGCCGGCGGCCAGGACCAGGTCGCGCCAGGCGCCCTTGCCATCGCCCTCGTCGGCCTCGCCCGTGCCGCGAACGCGGATGCTGAAGCGGTAGTCGCCTGGCTGCGGTGTCGTGTCGGCGCTGAGGTCGCGATCGATGTAGACCGCCGCCAGGGCGTTGGTGGACGTGGCCCGCGGCAGGCCCTCCAGGCAGATGAAGAGTTCGTCGGCCGAAGCCTGCACGTAGGCCTTGGGCCGGTCGATGCCGTCCAGGGCCACGCGCTCGGAGGCGCCGTACTCGCTGGGGTCGCAGCGGGCGTCGATGCTGACCGCCGCCGGGCTCAGCGGCAGGTCCAAGGCGCGCGGCAGCACGCCGTCGTAGGTGAAGGTGCCCCCGTTGACGGCCGCGCCGTCATGCCCCCCTACCCGGTCGCGCGCGTCGCCGTCCATGGGCCATTCGGCCACCAGGCCGGCGGCCGCGCCGAGCGTCTTGCGCAGATCGCGCTGGATCTCGGCGGCGCTGCGCGCGACACGCCATAGGCGGACGGTGTCGATGCGGCCGGCGAAGGCGGCGCCCAGCTCGGCATCGGCGCCGATCACCAGCTCGCCGGGGCCGGCGCGCAGCGGCAGCGCCTGCTCGCTCGACTCGCGGTCCAGCAGGCCGTTGATGTAGATGCGCCGCAGGCGCCCGTCATAGGTCAGGGCCACGTGGGTCCAGAGGCGGTCCGGCAGCAGGGCGCCGCCATCGACGAAGGCCCCGCCGCCGGGCGAGAAGCGCAGGCGGCCGCCACAGATGCCCAGCCAGACGCCGGTGCTGCGGCCGCTGCCCACCAAGGTGCCGCAGCCCAGGGCAGGCTCGCGGCTGACCCAGGCCTCCAGGGTCAGGGCGGTGCCGGGCGCCAGGTCGGGATGGGCGGGTACCCGCACCGCGTCATGCTCGCCGTCGACCACCAGGGCGCGGGGCGAGGGACCCGCGCCGTCGTCCAGGTGCCAGGGAGCGGTCGAATCCGGGGCGGGGCGGGCGCCGGCGACGGGCGGCGCGGCGCCAAGGCCGACGGTCCCGAGACATAGCGCGGTCAGGAAACAGACGCGAAGCGTCCAGCGCAGCAGTGACATGATGCAGGCTCCTTGGCACGGTGCACGGCGTGCGGCCGCACACGAAGGATGGTATCGTGCGTTGCCCTTACAGCAATGACGTTCAGTCGGCGTCTGGGCGGATGCCTGCGGGGGTTATCAGGAGATTACAACGTGAAGGGGCCGGCGTCAAGCACCAGCCGTCAGCCTTCGGAGCATCGGCGGGAGGCTCGCTCCGGGCATCTCGCTCCGTTCAGCCCGCCTCTTCGCCCCGAAGCCGCTCGGCCATGGCCACGAAGTCCTCCGGCGGCGGGTCCTCCACGCGGACGATGCGCCCCGTCCGCGGATGGGTGAAACCCAGCACCGCAGCGTGCAGCATCGGACGCGGCGCGGGGATGGGCGGACCCCGGAAGTCGCGGATGTAGATCGCCTCGCCGACCACGGGGCAGCCCGCTTCGGCGAGGTGGATGCGGATCTGGTGCTTTCGACCGGTTTCCAGGGTGCATTCCACCAGCGTTGCGCGCGCCAAGCGCTCCAGGATGCGCACCCGGGTGACGGCGCGCTGGGCGCCGGGCGGCGGTCCCTTTGGGGCGGCGTGAGCGGCGAAGACACCCAGTGAGCCGCGGATGCCGTCGCCGCGATTGGCGACCAGCATGGATTCCAGCGTTCCCTCGGGGGGCGCGCCGTGCGCGATGGCCAGGTAGCGCCGCTCGATGCTGTGGGCCTCGAACTGCCGTTCCAGTTGCTCCCGAGTCTCCTCCGTGCGGGCGAAGACCACCACGCCGGTGGTGTCCTTGTCCAGTCGGGAGACGACACCCAGAGGCGGCAGGTGGCGCAGCCCGGTCGGCCGGTCGCGCCGCTGTAGGGCGGCGCGGGTGACGTCGGCCAAGGTGATCCGGCCGTCATCGATCTCCCAGGGCACGGTCAGCATCCCCGCGGGCTTGCGCACCACCACCAGGTCGCGGTCCAGATAGAGGATGGCGTCGTCGGGCAGGATGTCCGTCCGTTGACGCCGGCCCTCGGGATCGACGACCAGCCGCTGGTCGGCGATGATGCGCTGGGCGCTGTCGGTGGTCACCGCCCCGTCCACCGTCACCCGACCGCTGGCGCAGAGGTCCTGGGCACGGCGCCAGGACAGGCCCGGCAGGATGGCGCGGACGACGGCGGCCAGGGTCTGGCCGGTCTGGTCGGGGGTGGTGCTGTGCTCGTGCTTCATGCGGCTCCCGGTCGGCGTGTAGGCGGTGCGGACGGCGAGGATGAGGGGTACCATACCACCATGTCCGCGCTCGGCCACCACACGCCACGCCGCCCCGCGCTTGCCTCCGCGCCCTCCCCCGCTACCATTAAGCCATGAACGCCACCGATCCTCTCACGCCGCGCCAGCGCCGGGTGCTGGCCCTGGTGGTGCGCGACCATGTGGTGAGCGCCCAGCCGGTGGCCTCGGGCGGGCTGGTGCGGCAGCATGATCTGCCCTACAGCTCGGCCACGGTGCGCCATGACCTGGGCCTGTTGGAAGACCTGGGCTACCTCAGCCAGCCGCATACCTCCGCCGGGCGCGTGCCCACGGTGGCCGGCTACCGCTACTTCGTAGAGCACCTGATGCTGCATGCCGAGCTGCCTGCCGCGGAGCGCGACACCATCAGCCACCAGTTCCACCAGGCCGGCTGGGATCTGGAGCGCTGGCTGCAGCTCAGCGCCTCCGTCCTGGCCCGCGCCAGCGGCGTGGCGGCCCTGGTGGCCGCTGAGCGCTGGCCGAGCGCCCCCCTTAGGCGGGTGGACCTGCTGCTCATGGACGACGGCCTGGTGCAGCTGGTGGGCATCCTGGGCAACGGCACCGTGCGGCAGCTGCGCTGGCGACCTGAATCCGCCGTGGACCAGACCCAGCTGGACCAGGTGACGCTGCGGATCAATGACCGCCTGGCGGAACGGCGGGAGCCCAGTGGCCTTCAGGAACCCGGTGTCGTTCAGGAGCCCGGTGTCTTTCATGAACCCAGTGGCCTTCAGGACCCCGGTAGCCCGCCAGAACCCGTCGGGCTGACCACACAGGTGCTGGCCGCCGTGGAGCGCCTGCGGCGCGGAACCGAGCAGCGCGGCAGCGCCCAGCTCTACCATGCCGGCCTCAGCCAGATCCTGGAGCAGCCGGAGTTCGCCGACGGCGGGCGGCTGCGCGATGTGGTGGACCTGCTGGAGCACGGCCAGGGTCTCGAAGCCATCCTGGGTCGATTGCCCAAGGGCGGGGTGCATGTCATCATCGGCGGCGAGCCGCCCTTCGAGCGCCTGCCCTACATGTCCCTGGTGCTGGCGCCCTTCGGCGACCCGGCGCCCGCCGGCATCCTCGGCGTGGTAGGCCCCACCCGTCTGGCCTACGACCGCGCCGTGCCCTCCGTGGGCTTCATCGCCCGCCTGATGACCCGCCTGATGGCCGGCGCGGCAGCCTGACCCTCGGCCGCAAGCCCGCCTGGTCCGCGCCGCTGCGAGCCGGGCGGTTGTCCGCGCCCCGCGACGCGACAGCGATTTTCCATCCCTCGACCGGCCAACGCCGAAAGCACAACAGCCACCCATGACCGATTTCTACGAGACCCTGGGCGTCGGCCGCCAGGCCGATGAGGCCGAGCTCCGGCGCGCCTACCGCCAGCTGGCCAAGCAGCACCATCCAGACCTGCACGGCGGCGATGCCGCTGCGGCGACGCGTTTCAAGGAGATCAACGAGGCCTACGAGGTGCTCCGCGACCCGCAGAAGCGCGCCCTCTACGACCGCTACGGCGCGGCGGCCTTCCAGGGCGGCGGCCGGGCCGCGGCGGGCGAAGGGGCCGCCAGCGACCTGGGCGACCTCTTCGACCAGCTGTTCAACTTCAGCGGCGGGCGCCGCCGCGGGCGCGGGCCGTCGACAGGCGAGCGTGGCGAGGACCTGCAGCTGAAGCTGCGGCTGGAGTTCCGGGAAGCAGTGTTCGGAGCCACGCGGAAGGTACAGGTGGGCCGCCAGGAAACCTGCGCCGCCTGCCAGGGCAGCGGCGCGGCGGAGGGCTCGAAGCCCGTGACCTGCCGCACCTGCCAGGGCCAGGGCGAGGTGCGCCAGGTGCAGCAGAGTGTCTTCGGCCAGTACGTCAACGTCCAGGCCTGCCCGACCTGCCGCGGGCGCGGCCAGACGGTGGACAAGCCTTGCGAGACCTGCCGCGGACAGGGCCGCCAGACCCGCCAGCACAGCCTGGATGTGGACGTGCCGGCCGGCGTCGAGGAAGGCATCCAGATCCGCCTGACCGGCGAGGGCAGCCACGGCCGTTTCGGCGGGCCGCCCGGCGACCTCTTCGTGGTGCTGCAGGTGCGCGAGGACCCAGTCTTCCTGCGCCAGGGCACCGACCTGTTGCTGGCCCTGCGCCTGAACGCCGCCGATGCCGCTCTGGGCGCCGAACTGGACATCCCCACCCTGGAGGGCGACACCCGCCTGGCCATCCCGGCAGGCACCCAGACCGGCGACCAGTTCACCATCGATGGCCAGGGGGTACCCCATCTGCGGCGCGGCGGGCGCGGAAAACTGGTGGTGACCACCTTCGTGGCCACGCCGGAGAAGCTCGGTTCCCGCGAGCGCGGGCTCTACGAGCAGCTGCGCGCCGGCCTGCCGCCCTCGGCGGTGGTGGAGCGGACGGGAACCGGCGGCCGCATCTGGCAGAAGATCAAGGACCTGTTCGCGTGAGCGCCGCGGATAGCGGCAGCGGCGCCATGCTGGAGGTGAGCGTCGAGGTGGACGGCGAGGCGGCCGAGGCCGTCTGCGAGCTCTTCGAGCGCTACGGCGGCGGCGCGGTGGTAGAGGTGCAGGTGCGGGACACGACCAGCGGCCGCGCCCTGCCGGAGCGCCGCCATCGCGTGCTCACCTACCTGCCGGTGGACGATGTGGAGGGCCGTTACAAGCTGGAGGTGGGCCTGTGGCATCTGAGCCTGCTGCATCCCATCCCGGAAGCCAGCATCCGCAGCCTGGCGGAGGCCAACTGGGCGGAGGCCTGGAAGGCACATTACCGCCCGCTGCGCATCCCTGCCAACCTGGGTCTGGCCGACGTGGCGGCTGGAGCCGAGACAGAAACCAGGACGGCTGGAAAGAGCGCCGCCGCCATCGCCGGCTTCGTCATCCTCCCCTCCTGGCTGGGCCCGGACAGCATGGACCCGCCGCCCGGCCCCGACGAGATCCTATTGCGCCTGGATCCGGGCATGGCCTTCGGAACCGGTCTGCATCCCAGCACCCAGCTCTGCCTGGCCGCCCTGGCCCGCCGCCTGCGGCGGGATGACACGGTGCTGGACCTGGGCACGGGCAGCGGCATCCTCAGCATCGCCGCCCGCCTCCTGGGCGCCGGTCGCGTGCTGGGCGTGGACATCGACCCCAAGGCGGTGGAGGTGGCGGGGGCCAACGCGGCGATGAACGGCTGCCACCTGGAGCTGCGCGCCGGCGAGCTGGCCCCCGGCGGCCTGAAGCCCATCGCCCCGGGAAGCATGCGCGCGTCGGCCGACGCCGCGCCGGCCGACATCGGCGGTCCCTTCGCCTTCCTCGTGGCCAACATCCTGGCCCCCACGCTCATCGTGCTGGCCCCGACCCTGGCCGCCCACCTGGCACCGGAGGGCATCCTGGTGCTCAGCGGCATCCTGGAGGAGCAGGCGGCAGGGGTGGTGGCGGCCTATGAGGCGGAGGGCCTTGCGCTCTGGGAACAGGCTCTGGAGGGCGACTGGGTGGCGCTGACCATGGGGCGGCTCGGACCCTGAACGCATCGTTATGGCGGGCATGCGCGGAGATCGGCGGTTCAGCGGCATTCTGACCGGCAATTGGACGCTTGCGAAATAGGCAATTGGACGCTATTGTACTAGGCAAATGGACGGATCTGAATGATGCACTTTGCCCGACCGCTGGCGGCCAGCCTGGAGACAGCGCTGCGAGACACGCCGGTGGTGTGCCTGTTGGGGCCGCGCCAGTCAGGAAAGACCACCATGGCGCGTATGCTCGAACCGCGCTATGCCTATATCACCCTCGACGACGCGGCCACCTTGGCCTTCGCGCAGGCCGATCCGAGCGGCTTCGTGGCTGCGCTGCCGCCGCGGGCCATCCTCGACGAGATCCAGCGCGTGCCGGGGCTGTTGCGCTCGCTCAAGCTGGCCGTGGACCACGACCGGAGGCCTGGCCGCTTCGTGCTCACGGGCTCTGCCAACCTACTCCTGCTGCCCGGGCTGGGCGATTCGCTGGCCGGGCGCATGGAGGTCGTACAACTGCAGCCGCTAACGGCGGCCGAGCAGGCCGGGGTGCCGGGCCTCTTCCTGGCAGCGCTGCTCGGCGGGCACCTTCGGCCGGCGATCGCCTCCGCTACAGTGCAGGCCCCGCTGGCATTGGCCCAGCACATCGTCTCGGGCGGCTTCCCCGAGGCGGTGGCGCGCTCTGCTGCCCGCGCCCGCAGCTGGCATCGCGAATACCTACGCGCGCTCTTGGAACGCGACGTGCGCGACGTTGCGCGCGTTCGCGACACCGCCGCCGTGGGCCGCCTGCTGGAGCTGCTGGCGCTGCGCACGGCACAGCTGTTGAATGTGACCCGCCTGGGCAACGACCTCGACCTGCGACGCGAAACCGTGGAGCATTATCTGGCCGTCTGCGAGCGGCTTTATCTGGTGCGCCGCCTGCCGCCCTGGCACCGTAACCCGGCTAGCCGCCTGATCAAGTCGCCCAAGGTCCATGTGCTGGACAGCGGACTGGCTTCCTCTCTGACAGGCCTCACCGCGGCCGACTGGAACACCCAGCGCAGCCGCTTCGGGCACCTCCTGGAGTCCTTCGTGGTTCAGCAGGTCGTGGCGCAGGCCGGCTGGACCGATCCTGATCTGCGCTTCTGGCATTATCGTGACAAGGACCAGGTGGAGGTGGACCTGGTCATCACGCGCGGCCATCAGACCTGGGGGGTGGAGGTGAAGGCGGCGGTGACGGCAACACCCGCCGATGGACAGGGCCTGCGTCGGCTGGCCGAGCAATGCGGCGCGGACTACCAGGGCGGAGTAGTACTCTATGCTGGCGACAGCGCCTTCGCGCTTGGCGACGGACCTAACCTGGCGATGCCGCTGTCGCGGCTCTGGGATATGTAGCGATCACGATGCCTGAGACCGTGTTTGCGCGGGTCGGGAAGAGGGTGTAGGCTCCGGCGGCTGTAATTGCAGCTCCTATCCCGTACCGGGGCGGGCCATCTAGATGAGACCTGGATCAATCCACCGCCCGGACCACCGGGTGGAGCAGCGCCGCGAGACAGACGAGCGCCGCGGCGCTCCCACCGGCCACGAAGGCCGGGCCCGGGCCCCAATGTTCGGTGGCCCATCCAGCCGCGGCGAAGGCGACGGGCGTCAGGGTCCAGCTCAGCAACTGGTCCAGGCTGGCCACCCGTCCCAACTGTTCGGCGGGCACATGCTCCTGAAGCAGCAAGGTCCAGGCCATGCCGGCCAGCTCCAGGCTGAAGCCGTTGATCAGCGCCAGGCCGGCCATGGCCGCCAATGGCAGGGGCAGGCCGAAGAGGGTCAGGGCCACGGCGGCCAGCGCCATGCCCCCGAAGAGCACGATCCCGCGCCGCGGCAGCCGCGCCAGCCGGCCGCCCCATAGGCTGCCCAGCACGAAGCCGACGGGGAAGCAGGCCAGCAGGAAGCCGTAGACCCGGGAATCGGCGCCGAATCGCTCGCCGACCATGAAGGGCATGCTGACCAGGAAAGGCCCCACCAGGAACGCGGCCGCCAGGGCGCCGGCCAGGAGCCCCAGGACGAGGATGGGCTGGCCGCGCACGGTGTCCATGCCCTCGCGCAGGTCCTGACGCCAATGGGACTGTGCCTCGCCGGGCTCCCGCTGCGGCGCCTGAGCGCCGACCAGGAGCGGCAGCAGCAGCAGGGCGCTCAACGCGAAGGAGCCACCGTTGACGAACAGCCCCAGTACGGTTCCACCGGTGGCCACGATGAACCCGCCCATGGCCGGACCGAGCACGCGCCCCAGCTGGAAGCTGAGGCTGGTCAGGGCGTTGGCGCTGGTCAGGTCCTCCTCGGGCACCAGCTCGGGCACCAAGGCGAAGTAGGCCGGCTGGAAGAAGGCGTCGGCGATGCCGAAGAGGAGGCCCAGGGCATAGACCATCCAGATCTCCAGCCGGTCGGTCGCCGCCAATCCGGCCACCCCCAGGACGGCCGCCGCGCGCACGAGGTCGGAGACGAGCATCAGCCAGGGGCGGGACACGCGGTCCACCACGACCCCGCCGATGAGGGTGAAGACGGCCACGGGCAAGAAGGTGACGATGAGCACGGCGCTCATGACGGCGGCGGAGCCGGTCTCCTCGAGCACCCACCAGGCGATCACGATCTGGTAGACGAAGTCTCCGATGCGCGACAGGGTCTGCCCGGCCCACAGAAAGGCGAAGCGGCGGTGGCGAAGGGCGCGCAGGGCGGCGAACATGGGGGTGGCTCCGTCGGAGAGGGACCGGCCCCGGCGGGGGGGCCAGCGGGGGGATCGGCGCGGCGGATCAGGCACGGCCCACCGCCCGGGTTTGGGGCGGCGGTCTGGGACGCATGGTACGTCGGTGGCTGCCGGGCGCGCAAGCGCGGCGCCGTCGCTACCCTGCTGGAACCCGGAGGCCGATCACGCGAGCGGGGGCTGTCGACGCAGTGGACGGCTCAATCGCGGTGTACGACAGGGCTATCGTCACCGGAGATCCCCGTTACGGTCAACTTTCCGCGCAGGGATCAGCGCAGGGTGACCGGATCATCCTTCGGCCCGGCGTCCACGGTGATGTCGGTGGCCGAACTGGGGCCGCGGATCCAGAAGGGGGTCGGCGGCGCTTACGTCAGGGAAGGCCGATCTTCACGGGTAGGAAGCGTTTCTTCGTACCCGTAATGGCGAGGTCAATAGCGGTAGAAGCCAACGCTTCCTACCCGCAAAGTCGCGGCCTCTACGGCTTCGATATTTCTGGGCCGGCAAGAGCTGGCCGTGCGCAGAGGCAAAGCCACCACCATGCGGCGCTGTGTGCATGGCAGCGGCATGGCCGAACGTGGGGCGCTCCCCGTGAACCGCCGGCTGGGTTCGCCGTAGCCCCTATGTTAACGGTCAGGATTTGGCCGCTCGGCCCTACCGGGGCCGCGATTCCCGGCTGCCTGTCGCCGGTCTCTTGGCGGACAGGGTCCAAGGCAAGGCAGAAGCGGGCGCGACGCTGCGCGGCGCAGGCTGATCAACTTCGCACTATGTGACCACCCTCGGCAGCGGCCACCTTATGGCACGGCGGTGGCTTTGGACGTACCATCGGCATTCAAGTCGCGCACGATGGACGCCAGCATCGGCGCGACAAAGTCATACGATGGGCTGATGGGGTCGACACGGTGCCAGAGCCCGGATCAGGCCCATGCCGGCCATGATGAAGAAGAACGGCAACAGCGAACGATTCTTCACGGCATGCTCCGGGAATAGTCACGCATGTGCGGCACGCACACCCGCCAGCCCGAAAAGTATCACCTCGATTGGGCGTCGGCGCCTTCGGCAGGCCTGCGACCCGCTTGGCGCTGATAAGACGGCGCCACTCCTCACCTCAACCATCCTGCAGCTTCGGCAACCACAGCCGGTAGCGCGTCTTCCCTCCCGTCGTCGGCGTCGCGACGGGCGTCCTCGTCATCGTCGGCTTCGGTGTCGGACCGGTGGTCGGCGCCTTCGTGGGCTCCGTCGTCGGACCCGTCCCCGGATCGGTCCCACCATCGGAGATCCAAGGCCGGGCCTGCTTGAATTCCAACACGTCCTCCGCGGTGACCTTGTACTCCACCTCCATGGCGAAGTCCGGGTTGGCCGCCTCGCCGTAGAGCGCCGCGAACTCCGCTCGGATGACGCCGAGGTATTGCCGCATGGACTCGAGGTGCTTGGCGGAGAGCACCTGCTGGCCATCGGCCACCTGGTTGGAGGGGCGCACCACGGTGTAGCCGCTGCCCGCGGCGACGCCGAGGAGGATCTCCTCGGGCACCGAGAGCGCGTCCGGGTTGGTCACCAGGTTCTCGCCCACCTGGGTGTTGAGGTAGTAGGTGCCCTTGGTCAGGTAGATGGGATCGGTGGTCACGCCCACGCCGTTGGCCGCCTCGCCCTCGTAGTTGGCGTGCACCAGCACGCCCATGGCCGTCTGGAAATGGTCGACGCGGTAGTACTGCCGCTCGTCGAAGGCGCGGAAGGTCCAGGTGCTGGCGTAGACCTGCTTGATGGACTTGGCGATGTGGCCCTCGTCGGGATGATGGGTGTACGAGTCGTAGAGGCCGGCGCCGCTGAAGCCCGGCAGGTCCTCGTTGTTCGTGCTGGACCGGACGCGGATGGGCTGGGCGGCGGGGAAGGTCGCCTGCATCGCGGCCAAGGCGTCCAGCATCGCGGTCGGCATCTCCCCGTCCTCGATCTGCTTGCGCAAGGCCTTCAGCCGGGCCTCCTGCACATCGTAGTCGCCCAGGAACTCCGGGTCGGCGAGCAGGGCCCGCACCGCGTCGTAGAAGCCGTTGTGGGTCATGAAGGCGTCGTAGAACCCGAAGGGGACCGCGAAGCCGTCCGGGACGGTGCCCTCGGGGAAGCCGAAGCGCCGCATGGTGGCCACGTTGGCGGCCTTGACGCCGAAGCGGCGCCAGTCCGCGAAGCCGATGCTGTCCAGCGGCGCGATGGCCGCAACGCTCAGGTCGCGGACCGGAACCTGCGGCTCGGTCGGGCGGCGCGCGGCGTGATGGGCCTCCACCTCGGCCAAGGTGGCCTCGCGCAGCAGGTAGCCGTCGGCGCTCACCCGGTAGTAGACATGCTTGCCGATCAGGCCGGTGATGGCGGCATCCTCCAGGGCGCCCGCGATATAGGCGTTGGGCAGGCCGTCCTGGATGGCGCGCAGGTTCACGTGCGAGAGCGGCGTCTGCGGCACCGTGGTGATGATGCCGCCCACCCGCGGCATCTCGTTGGGCAGGGACTCGTAGATCACGATGTCCCGCGGGTTGGGCCGCGCGTTGGGGTCCATGACCGTGAGCATCCCGTAGCCTTCGGCGAGGTTCAGCGGGATGTAGCGCGTCTCGCCCAGGATGTCCTCGTCCAGGATGACCTTGACGCGCGAGGCGTCGAAGAGATCCTTCTCCCGCTGGTAGCGCGGGAGGGCGGCTCTGGGCATGGGGTAGTAGAACCAGTTGTTCTGCAGCAGCGGTATGCTTCTGGCCATCAGCTCGTAGACCATCCGCACGTCGGCGAACGCGTAGCTGTCGTTGGGCTCGAATTCGAAGCGGTAGACGCCCAGGCTGCCGCTGGGGCTCAGAACATGCGGATGGTAGACGATCTCGCCACGCATCTGCCCCGGCGCGCCACCGCCCCGCCCGCCGCCGGGGAGGCCGATGGCGCGCGCGAAGCTGCCGTGGGCCCGGTGCGTGACGGAGTTCATGAAGTAGACCTTGGGGTTGTCGGTGTCGGTGTCCAGGATGTAGAACTTGACGAACTCCAGGTCCTTGAGGTGGGTGTCGATGAGCACCTCCTGGCCCTTGTACGAGAGGGCCTCGAAGGTGGCGCGGTCGGGAATGACCACCGTGCCGTCCACGGGGTTGATCTCGGCCGAGGGGTTGAAGGGGCCGAGCCGACCCAGGCCGGCGAGTTCCGTGAGGTCGTCGATGCCGTCGCGGTCCTGGTCGCCCGGGGTCGCGAGCGGGTAGCGGAGGACGCGATAATGCCCCTGCGGGTGGGCCGCGAGTCCCTCGGTGAGCGTGGTCGTGCCCTCGCGGCCCAGGGCCATCCCCACCGCGCGCTCGGGCCCCGCGGGCAGGGTGTCGCGCGCGAGGAGCACGTAGTAGTAGGCCGGCGACGAGGCCACCTGGACCCGCGCCCGCCCCGTGGCGTCCACGAAGAACCCGATCGGCGGCTGGTCCTCCTGCGCCGCGGCGCCGGAGGCCGCGAGGGCGGCGAAGAGGACGACGAGGAGGGGGGTCAGGGACTTCATCTGGCTTCTCCGAGCATCGGGACGAGGGGGGAAGAGACAGGGGATCGGGTTCGCAGGCACAACGGCGCCCGGCTGCGATGGGTTAGCGTCATCGCGCTTGCGCCGGCGTCGCCGCGGCCCTCGACGCGCGCCTCGCAACGCAGGCCGGTGGCCTCCAGGATGCGGTCCCAACCGACGAGGACGACCTCGGCATCGTCGTTCACGGCGGCGAAGAGCCCGGCCGGATGGTCGGGCAGGGGCCGCTCGGTCGAGGCGATGCCGTCGGTGCGGCGTACACCGTCCAACTGCAGCCGCCCCAGGTGGGCCCAGCTCCGACGGTCGAAGACCTCGAAGTCGGTGGCGTCGTTCTTCTGGTCAGACACGATGATCAGGCCACGGCCGTCGTCGCCACCGTCCTGGCCGCGGCAGGCATAGAGAGCGATGCCCTCGGCATCGGCCTCGAAGATCCCGCCGCCGCCGAAACTCACGGCGCCGCCGCGCTGGAAGGGCCGGCCATCCGGATGGTAGGCGTGCACGCCGCTGCGGCGGGTCTCGTCCGGCAGGTAGAGGACCTGGTCGATACCGTCGGCCAGCACGGTCTCGACGGCATGTGTCGTCGGGAAGTCCGCCAGCAGCCTGCCATCCGCCGGGTCGAAGACAAGCACCCGGTCGTCGGCCGAGGCGTAGAGGCGTCTGGCGCCGTCGGGCAGGGTGAGCAGGGCCAGGTTGGGCTCGACGCGCAGGTCCACCTGGCCGGCTACGAGCGCGCCCAGAGGCTCGAGCCCGGGCAGAGCGAAGGCGGCGATGGTGGATGCGGGCCGCGACACGGACACATAGGCGCGGCCCTGATTCTGGTCGACGACGATGCCGTTGACCAGCGATCCGGCCCAGCGGGCGTCCTGCAGTGCGGCCAGCTCGGCGCCCTTGAAGGGCCATTGCCAGACCTCGACACGCTGGTTGCCCTTGGCGGTGGCCAGCAGCAGGGTATCCTCGGCGACGGGCGCCTCCCAGAAGGCCAGGCTGTCGACGGTGACCCCGCTGCCGTCCAGCCGAAGCTCCGGCGCGAGCCGAACGAGGCCGAAGGGCGCGAAGTCGGGGGGGATGGGGGTGCCGGGGGGGGTTTCGGACGTCGGGCGCGGCGGCGTCTCCGGCGGCAGGGCCGTGGCGGAGGGTCCCGATTCGGGCGTCACGCTGGGCAGGGTGGCCGGCGGAGGAGTCGGTGTTGTGGACGGCGCGGCCGTCGTTGTCGACTCGCCGGTCGCCGAGGAGGTCGCCGCGCCACCGGTCGGTCCCGCGAGCGGCGTGGGCGGATCGGGCATGGCCGCCAGGACGAGCAGAGGCAGCCACACGCTCCCCCGCGACCCAGGAGGCCTCGTGTGCACGGCGGTCGGTGTGCGCGCCGGCGTGGCCGTGTCATTGGGCATGACGGTGAAGGGCACGGCGGTCTCATTGAACGGTGGGATCGGCGGCTGGGCCAGCACCTCCGCAACAGCACTCTGGAGGATGGTCTCCTCGGAGCCCACCACCCAGATCTGGCGAATGCCATCGACATTGAGCAGCGCCAGGCCCATGAGGGCTGTGGGGACGGCGCAGTTGCAGAGCGTCGCCAGGCCGCGACGGACGGTCCACTGGTCCCCGTCCAGGTGGGCCACGGTGCCATTCAGGCCAACGGCCCAGCCGCCGCCAGCGCTGTCCAGCGCCAGCCGGTACACGGTCGAAGCCCCGGTGAACTGTAGGGCCTCGGTGATCTTGTCACCTTCGATCTGCAGAATGCGCCCGTTCGACGTTCCCACCCAGCCGCTCTCCGGACCAGACATGGCCAGGGACGTGGGATTCTTGATGGCCAAGGTGGTCCAGACACTGCCGTCGTAGCGGCGCAACCCATCGCTGAAGAGCAACCAGACGCGATTGTTTCCTCGGGCATCAACATCACCAAGATAGACATCGCTGGGCAAAGATCCAACCCATTCGCCGAGAACGCGCCAGGATTCCCCATCATAAAGCAGCAGAATGCTGCTTGCGAGGGAACCTGGAATCAGCTTCCAACCCCTGCCCAAGGCCAATACCAGGTTTGGTGCCACCGCCCGCACCCGATAAAGGTCCAGAAAAGTTGGACTGGCGACACGCGTCCATGAGCGACCGTCGAAGTGCACGATGAGCCCGCTGGGTCCAACCGCCCACGCGTCCTGGGCGCTCAGCACGCCGATGTCAACCGCACCGGCCAAAGGATGGTCAGCCGCCAGGGGCGTCCAAGCAAGGCCATCCCAACCCAATGCCATGGGAATCCACGCAGGGCCGATGCCTACCAGGTTCTGCGTTGCCGGCCCAAGCGCCCAGCCTTCGTCCGGCCTGGTGAAGTCGATAGCGCTGATCTCAGCCGACCGATGGACCAACTGCAGCATCTCATCCTGGAGGATGTGGTAGATCTTCCCGTCATCGATGCCGACCAAGGCGCCGCCCTGGTCGGGGATCAGGGCGATGGCCCGCGCCCAGCGGAAGCGACTGGCGGGCACGCGGGCATCCAGCTTGCGCCAGGCGCCACCCTCGAGCGCCAGCAACTCGCCCTCGTAGCCCAAGGCGAAGCCGCGTCCTTGCCCCAAGGCTATGGCCGCGATGCCCGGGCCGGCCGCGTCGCGCACCACCGTCCAGGACCGGCCATCGAAATGCAGCAACAGGCTCTGCCCCGGACCGAAGAAGCCCGGCGCCGGCTCGCTGCCACCGCCGGCCCACACGTCGTCCGGCCCGCTGCCAGCCACCGCCCGGAGCGCCTTGACCCCTGGGACCACTACGGGCGTCCAGACCCGGCCGTCGAAATGCGCCAGCTGATCGGCGCCCACGGCCCAGCCGTCGACGGCCGAAGCCATCCACACGGCGACCGCGGGAATGGCCGAACCGGGCAGCTCGCTCCAGGCCCCCCCCACCAGACGCCACATGGCCGGGCGCGCGGCGGCGCTGTCGTAGCCCACTGCCCAGCCCTCGTCGACGTCGGTCAGGGCGACGTCAAAGAAGACGGCATCAGGCATCGGCAGTCGTTCCTCCCAACGCCCGTCGCGCAGCCGCTGCGTGAATCCGTGGCCCACGGCCCAGCCATCCCGGCTCCCGAATAGGTCGATCGCCCGGTAGGCGGCGTCGGTATCCCGGCGGTCGACGGCCCGCCACTTGGCGCCATCGAAATGCGCCAGATTGGAGCCCACCACCCAGACGTCGTCCGCGGCGACCGGCGCGATGCCGAGCACGCGGTTGAAGCCGCCCCATTCCGTGCGCCAGGCGGAGGTGTTGGCGTCAGCGGTGAGCGAGGTGGCGGCCGAGGTAGCCTCGGAGGTGGAGGGGGCGGTCAGCGAAAGGGCGGACATCCCCATCAGGAGGAGGAGCAGGGCGGCAGGCGGTCCTCGGCGGTTGACGACGTGGGTCGGTAGCGGCATGCTAGGCTCCTTGGCTGCTCAGAACTACTGGGTGATTCAGTGTGGCGGGTCGAGAACACGATACACCTCGGCCAGGCGTCCGACAATGCGCGTTCTGGCGCACATTCAAGGGGATATCGACAGGCTTGGAATGCCGTCCTCGGGACGTGGCTCGAGAGGCCAGGCACTGGTGCCAGACACTGGCGCCCCAGTCCTTGGTGTCCGGGGCCAGGCCAACTGGCACGGCGATAGGCCCGCAGCGGCTTGACGGTCACCCATAGCGGTGGTACAGCTTCCACCCCATGCCCGACCTCCTGATCGCCCGCGACCCCATCCCCGGCGGCCGCCTGCCCTACCTGCTCTCGCTGCCCGTGGCGGGGGAGGCGCCGCTGATCCTGGCCTGCGCCGAGGTCTGGCCGGGGGCCAAGGATGTCTTCTGCCACCCGCTGGCGGCCTGGCCGCCGGACGCGCAGCTGCTGGAGACCTTGCCGGTGGAGCAATGCTGGCGGGTCGGCAAGGACGAGCGGCGCCTCGTCCTCGGGGATGGTGACGAAGGTCCAGCCGCCAGGACCGGGGTAGCGCCATAGCGTGGCGGTGAAGGTGGGAGGAAGGCCCGTTGACGGACTCGGTCCGATCTTGTCGATCACAGTATCCATGGCACTGCTCCAGTCGTTCTCTTGTTCATGTGCGGGGTTACGATACACCTTGGCCGGGCGACTGACGTGGCCCGCCTTGTTTCGCCACGCGACAGCGCTGACGCCGACCCTGCGGCAGCGCGAGGAGGAGCGATGCCCCATCGACCAGTACCGGTAGCGCTGATTCTGGTAGCGACGTTGATCGCCGGCTCCCGGGTAGGGCAGCGCGTGATCGCGCAGGAGTCGGGTGCACGAGCACCCACCGTAACAGAGGTCGCACAGGATCTGGCTCGGCCGGAGGTGCTGGAGCAGATCAGGGCGGAGCTGTGGTCGGACCGGTCATCGTTGACGGTACTTCAATCGATACCTTCCGCCGATGCCTTGACCTTGACGCCTGTTTCTCGCCCGCTGTACGAACTGCGTCGGGAATTCTGGACCGGTCGGACCCAGTATTATCAGGTCTGGTCGGAGACCGTGATACTGGTCAGTCATGGTAGCCAGGGACTTATGACCGTGTGGGTCTCTCGTAGAGACAACTCGTACAGTGTTTCAGGATTCTCTGCAAGCCCTGCCCTTGCCCAGCATATGCTGGACATGGGACCGGACGAGAAGCTCGTGCAACAGTGGGACAAGCCGTTCCTTGCAGGACCTTGGCGGGCTGATGGGGGTCGGCTGAGGAGTACTGACAGTTTCCCGGATTCGTCGCACACTACAACCATTCAGGCGGCTACTGGAACGTCCATACTGAACGGCGATCCGACCTTCGTCTTCCCGATGATCCCCATCATCTCCCTGGCCTTCCTGTTCCTTTTCCCGTGGACCTGCGCTGAACGGAATGCCGACCGCAGCGATCAGGAGCATTGAGACACCATGCCTCCCCTGCCCCCGGTGCTGACTTCCCCCGTCGATACACTGCACTCATTCCCTCTCAGGCCTCGCCGCGAAGTCTTCCTTGACGCTGGCGGCGCCTTCCTGTTGATCCCGTTCGGGCTCCTGCCCTTTGCCTTTGGCACCCTTTGCATTGCATTGCTTGAGAGCTTGCTACTCGCGAAGGCATTCCGCTGGCCCTCACTGCGGCTGGCTTTCCGTGACACCTTGGTGGCCAACGTGCTTTCGGGGCTCGTTGGTGCCGTGTTGTATTTTCAGTGGCCGGCCTGGCCCTGGCTCGGAACCTACCTGACCATGTACCTCATCACCGTGCCCCTCGAAGCCGTGATCCTGGCGCGGCGGCGAGGCCTAGGTTGGGCGCATTGCCTCAGGGCCTCGGCGGTGGTGAACGCCGTTAGCTACGTCGTGCTGCTGCTGGTCCTACAGGGACTCGGGCTGGGGCTGTGGTGACATCGGATCCGGCGGCCACCGATCCCAGGGCCCTGGATCCCGCCGCCGACCGCGCGCCGGAGAGCCCGCGCGGCACCCCCGCCCTCCTCGCTTGCCTCGCCTTGGCGCACGGCCTGTCGGACGGCAGCGCCGGATGGCTGCTGGCCGGCCTGCCGGTGCGACAGCCGCTGGCGGCGGTGACCGGCATGGTGCTGCTGTACAACGGCCTGGCCTTCGGGCTGCAGCCCGCATTCGGCTGGCTGCTGGACCGACGCGGAAAGATGGCCGGGGCCTTGGTCGGCAGCCTGCTGCTGATGGCCGCGGCCCTCGGTCTCGGCGGCCAGCCCTGGACGGCGGTGGCCCTGGCCGGGCTCGCGTCGGGCTGGTTCCACGTTGCCGCGGGCGCGCTCAGCCTGCGGGCCACGCCACGGCGGGCTCTGGGGCCCGGCGTGTTCGCCGCGCCTGGCGTGTTGGGTCTGGCCCTGGGCGGCTGGGCGGCGCTGCGCGGTGTCGACGCGCGGCCGCTGCTGCTGCCCGCACTCGCCGGCATGGCGGTCTTGGCCTGGATCGCGGCCCGGCGGACACGCATGGACCAAGCCTTGCGCCAGCCCGAGCTTGCCCTGACGGAGGCCAAGTCCGCCGGTCAGGCCAATGCCGCGGAGGATGCCGACGACCCAGCCGGCGTAGGCCCCCCGCTCCTGGACGACCACGACCTGCTGATGCTGCTTCTCCTCAGCGCCATCGCCCTGCGGTCTGCCATCTGGACCCTCGCCGACATCGCCTGGCAGGGCCGCGGGTCGGGGCTCCTGGCCATCGCCCTGGCCGCCGCCGTGGGCAAGCTCGCCGGCGGCTGGCTGGCGGACAAGGTGGGCTGGCGGCGCTGGACCCTCGGCGCCGCCCTGGCGGCGGTGCCGCTCCTCGTCTGGGGTGGCCGGCGCCTGTGGACACTCTTGCCCGGCATCGCCCTGCTGCAGTCCAGCACCCCTGTCATGCTGGCCGTGGTGGCCCGCCGCCTGCCGGCTCGGCCAGCCCTTGCCAGCGGCCTCGTGCTGGGCCTGGCCATCCTATTGGGCGGCCTGACCGCACGCGGCCTCCCGGCCGATCTCGCCTGGCCCCGGGCCGCCCTACCGCTAGGCATCGGCCTGCTGCTGCTGCTCGCCGTGGGGCTTGCTCGCGCCACGCCTGGGGCTACGGAATCGGACAGCCACGAGATCGCCGCAGGTTCTCGTGGGGAAGCGGATCAAGTACGCTGCGTACTTGATCCCTGTAACGACTGCTGAACGACCCCAAAGACCCGGTGTTTTCGACCAAGTACGCAGCGTACTTGAAATGGCCGCCCTTGAGACCGCGAAGGCTACAGCAGGGGACGGCCTTTCGTACACCGCAGGGAACCGTTCGGCGCAGCGCGGGAGGCCGTCCGGGCAGCACCGGCGGGCGTCGCGAGGACCACGGGGACCATGCCCTGTCGCCCCCCTCAGCGCCCGCCGCGCAGCAGCGGCAGGTACAGCGCCTCCACGGTCACCGTCCCCCCACCGTCAGGCGTCGCCGTCGCTGCGGCCGTCGCCGTGGCGCTCGTCTCAGCCGTCGCTGTCGCGGCGACGGTCGCCGTCGCTTCCACCGTCGCCGTGGCCTCCACCGTCGCGATCGGAATCACCGTCGGCGACGCCGTCGGCGTCCCGCCCTCCCCATGGTCCGGTAGCAGGATCGCCACCTGCGACAAGGCCATGGTCCCGCTGGCGCTGGTGGTGTCGTCGCCCAGGAAGAGGAAGTTGCGCGAGGTATAGGGGAACTGGCCAAAAGCACGGTAGTCGCGCAGGCGGCCGGCGAGGATGGGCGCGCCGGCGTTGGAGAGGGCGTAGGCGTCGCCCTGGATGCGCAGGTCGTAGGGCGTGAGGGCGGCGCTGGAATCCCAGGCGGCGCCTTCGGCATGGGTGAAGAGGGTGTTGCCCGGCGGCGGCGGCTCCGCCGCCCCGTCCTCCTGCGCCCAGACCTCACCCGGCCAGAACGCCAGCTCGATGCCCAACACGTCCGAGGTCAGGACGATGATGCTCAGGCCCGCGCGGTCACCGATGCCGTCCCCGTTCTTGTCGCTGCCCGAATGGTCCTCGGCGTCCAGGCGCACCGTGAAGGTGACCGTGAAGCCCGCCCGCCGGTCTAGGGCCGGCAGCCGGTCCGCCCGCCCGAACCAGCCCGCGCTATCGCCCCGCTGCGCGCTGGTGGTAAGCGTGGCCACCCCGTCGGCGAAGGCCTGCGTGGCCATCAGCGGCGGCGTCTGCGGGCGGGCCAGGTACAGGAAGCCTTGGGTATCGGGCGTGCCGGTGTTCAGGCTGCCATCGTAGAGCGTGACCCGGCGCTCGGCGCGCGGGGCGGCCCGGACGGTCAGTCCGATAGCCGGGACGCATCCCAGCAGGGCCAGCGCCAATCGGCGCAGCTGCCATCGTCTAGTTCCGGTCTTCATTCCGATCTCCCTTCTTTCCCGGCGACCGCCAGACTCCCAACGATCGCGTCGGCCAGCAGCTCCGCCGACGGCGGATGCTGACGCAACCAAAGCTCCGGCTCGAAGAGCTCCAGCTCCATGACCGCCCAGGCGCCGTCATTGCCTCGGACCATGTCCACCCGGCCGTAGGCCGGCGCCATCCCGGCGCCAGACAAGGGGCAGGCGGCCATGGCGCGCTCGGCCAGATCCACCTGCGCGTCGTCGGGACGGAGGCGCCATACCGTGCCGCCGTGATCGTCCTGCACCCGGAAGTCCCCCGCCTGCGGCAGCTTGCGCACCGCATGCGTGTAGCGCCCGCCCAGCACCATCAGCGTGTCCTCGCCGCCCGACAGGACGGCCCGCTGGAAGGGCTGCAGGATGAAGGCCTCGTCTTGCAGCAGCTCGCGAAGCAGCGGGTCCAGATCCGCCGCGTTCTCGCGATCCACCCGGTAGGTGTGGCGGGCGCCGCCGGAAACGCAGGGCTTGACCACCGCCTCCGTCCAGCCGCTGTCCGCCAGCAGCTCCGCCAGGGGCCGGTCCGTGCCCCGCTCCAGGAAACGGCTGGGCACCACCGGGATGCCCGCGGCCTTCAGGTCCGCCAGGTAATGCTTGTCGATGTTCCAACGGACGATCGCAAGGGGGTTGCAGAGCGGCAGCCGCCCCGCCACGCGGTCCAGCCAGGCGCTGAACGCCCCGAAGCGCCGCGAATAGTCCCAGGTGCTGCGGAAGACCGCGCCGCCGAAGCGCGACCAGTCCACATCCTCCCGCGCCCAGTCCACCCGTTCGCTGGCGATTCCCCGGCGCCGGAGGGCCGCCTGCAAGAGGTGGTCCTCGTGCAGGATGTTGGCCAGGTACCAGTCGGCGCGCGGTGCCGTGGGGGCGGCGAAGCGGCTCTCGGTCAGGAGGGCGATGGGGGGGAGGGTCATGGCGCGGGGATGATAGCCTGGATAGGCGATGGGTGGCGATCGACGCCAGGGCAATGGCATCCCATACATCCAGCCCCATAACCTATGGTATCGTAGACTGTCGGCCACTCCGTCCGCCGCGTGGCCCTACCGTCCGCGACGCGGGCTAGCATTGAGGTTTCAGGAGGTCGTCATGACAAGGTTCAGTCCCCGCCGCCACCGCGCCCTCGGACGCCCTGCCGCCCTCGCGCTTGTCTTCGCTCTGGCCCTCGGCCTGCTCCCCGGCGCCACCCCCGCCGGGCGCGCCCAGGGCGCCGGCGCCTATGTGCCCGTGGCCACCTGGGACAGCGGCAGCAGCGTCGCCCTGCCCGCCCGTCTGTGGCGCGAGCCCCGCGGTATCGCCCTGAGCGGCAGCGGGCAGGTGTACACCAGCGACCGGCGCCTCCGGCGCATCGAGGTGCTGGACGGCGACGGGACGCCGCGGGCCATCATCGGCGCCGGGGACAGCCCCGACGACCTTCTGGCCCCCGGCCACCTGGCCTTGGACGAAGCCCGCGGCCGCCTCTATGTCTGCGATCTGGGCGCCGGGCGCGTAGCGGTCTATGCCCTCGATGGGACCCGCCTGGCCCTGTGGCCCGGCTTCGGCGCGCCCAGCGGTATCGCCGTGGCCCCCGATGGGCGGGTGCTGGTGGCCGATGCCGCCGTCCATGCCATCCGAGTCCTCGGCCCGGACGGCGTCGAGCTCAGCCGTTGGGGCAGCCAGGGCTCCGGCCCCGGCCAGTTCGACGGTCCGGCCGGCCTGGACGTCGGACCCGATGGTCGCGTCTGGGTGGTGGACCAGGGCAACGAGCGCCTGGTTTCAGCGGGCATCGACGGCGGATCCCCCAGCAGCCTCAAGCTGAACGCCCCGCAGATCGACGGCAGCTCAGCCTATGACGTGGCTGTGGACTCCGGACGGCTGTGGGTGGCCACCGGCAACGGCCTGGCACGGCTGAGCAGCGATCGCGGCCAGCTGGAAGGACTCTTGAGCGGGGCCGAGGTCATGGCCGTGGCCGTGACCCCCGCCGGGGGCATGGCCGGCGCCGTCCTGCCGCTGAACGGCGCCCCCGGCGTCTGGCGCTGGCGCTACGGCGCGGCCAGCGGCGAGCCGCTGGCCAAGTGGTCCGGCGACGGGCTGGTGCCCGGCTTCTTCGACGGCATCGAATCCCTGGCCCTGGGCGACGACGGCCGCGCCTACCTGCTGGACGTGCCCGAGCGCATCCAGATCCTGGGTCTGGACGGCGGCCTGCAGGCGCAGATCGCCAGCCCCGACCCCGTGGAGGCCGACGCCGATGCCGCCGGCAACCTCTACGCCGCCGCCGGCGACACCGTGTACGCCTATGGACCCGACGGCAAAGCCCGCTGGAGCAGCCGTCTGCGCGCCGCGGCCCCCGGCGCGGATCCCGAAGTGGTGGCCCTGGCCTGGAACGCGACGGCCGGTGAGCTGCTGGCCCTGGAAGCCGCCGGCAAGCGCCTTTACCGCCTCAGCCCCGCCGGCGAACTGCTGGGCCAGGAGGCGATGCGCGCCAAGGACGCCGCGCAGGCCGCGTGGACCGACCTGGTGGTTGGCCCCGACGGCAGCCGCTGGGCCCTGGACGCCGCCGTGCCCCAGATCCGCGGCTGGGACCGCTTCGGCCGCCTGCAGCACGAGGTGCCCCTGCCGGAGGCCGCCGACCGCTTCGACCTGCTGCCCGACGGCCGGCTGGCAGTGCTCTTCCGCAGCGGATGGGCCAGACGCCTGGACCCGGCCACGGGCGCGGTCACCGCCGCCTGGGACACCACGCGCCTCAACCTGGGTCGCCTGAGCCGCCCCGTGGACATCGCCGCGGACGCCGCCGGCAGGGTCTATGTGGCCGACGGTGCGGCCGATGTTGTCACCGTCTATGCCTGGGACGGTGCAGCCATGCCGGCGACGGCGCCCCTGGTGGCCGAGGGCTGCCAGGTGCTGCCGGACAAGGTGGCCCTGCCGGCGGAGATCGAGCTGGGCCAGTCGGTAGAGATTCAGCTGACCGCCCGTGGGGCCTGCGCGCCCGGCCGAGACCTGCTCGACATCGCCCTGATCATCGACGCCGGCGTGCAGGACAGTACCTTCAAGGCCGCGCGCCGTAGCATGGAGGACTTCCTGGGGCGTACCGACCCCAGCACCGACCGGGTGGTCATCCAGCCGGACGACCTGGGCGGCCGCCTGAGCGGCGACCTGCAGTACCTGCGGCGCCTCCTGCGCAAGCTGGAGCCGGTGGCCATCCCCAATGGCACACCCGGCTTCAGCATCGAGATGTTCAACGACGGCTACCTGCGCGACAATCTGGAGGCGGCCGCCGCTGAGTTGTGGAGCGTTCGCGGCCGCCGGGATGCCCGCAAGGTCATCATCGTCCTGTTGGCTGGGGAGTATGGTCGCTGGGAGCGCTCGGTCTGGGAGGCCGGCAATGCCAAACGCCGCGGGGCGGAGATCTTCGCCCTGGAGATCGGCCGCAAGGCGGACGACAAGCGGGCGCGGGACATCAGCACCGACGCCGCCCATGTCATCAAGGGCCGGGCCGAATGGCAGCTGGCGGGCATCTACGAGCAGGTGTCGCAGGCCGTGAGACCCATCTTCCTGCTGCAGAGCCTGGCCATCACCGATCTGCTGCCGGGGAACATGCGGCTGCTCACCGGTTCGGCGGCGCCGCCGGCGGTGGTGAGCGGGCAGACCCTCGGCTGGACCTTCAGCAACATCCCCATGACCGGCATCGGCCTGCGCTACCGCATCCAACCGCAGGAGGCGGGCGACTGGCCGACGAACGTCGAGGCCTACGGCGATTATGTAGATGCGGCGGGCAAGGCGGGGCGCATCGTCTTCCCCATCCCACGGGTGAAGGTGCGCGCCCCGGCCTCCCCGACGCCGCCGCCGAGCGCTACGCCGGAGCCGTCGGCGACGGCCCGGCCCAGCGCGACGCCCGCGGTCAGCGACACGCCGCGGCCGACGGCCACGGCCAGCCCGACGCCGGCGCCCCGCGCCATCTACCTGCCGCTGATGCTGCGCGAGCGCTGCGATCCCACCCTGCGCTTCGCCGATCTGGTGCTGGTCATCGACAGCTCCAGCAGCATGAGCCAGCCCACCGCCGGCGCGGCCAGCAAGCTGGACGCGGCGGTGGCGGCAGCGCGGGTCTTCCTGGACCAGCTCAGCCTGGGCCGCGACCGGGCGGCCCTGGTCTCCTTCAACAGCGCGGTGACGGTGCTGGTGCCCTTGACCGGCGATCGGGCCGCAGCTGGACGCCGCGCTCGCCGGCAACCTGGCGCAAGGCACGGGCACGCGCATCGGGGCGGCCATCGCCGCTGCCGCCGAGCAGCTGGCCACCGCCCGGCCGGGCAGCCAGCGGGCCATGGTGGTGCTGACAGACGGCCAGGGCACGGACGAGGATCCGGGCGCGGCCCAGGCGGCGGCGGACGCGGCCAAGGCCGCGGGCGTCACCGTCTACACCGTGGGCCTGGGCGATGACGTGGACCTGGCGGCCTTGCGCGCCTGGCCTCGGGCGCCGACCACTGCTTCGTCGCCCCCGACGCGGCAGAGCTGGCGGCCATCTACCGCGCTATCGCCGGGGCCCTGCCCTGCGCGAAGGAGGCATTCTGGGCGGGGAGGTGAGCGGTTCCGACAACCGACCGGGAACTCCCGTGACGCTCGATGCCTGCTTCGAGGGCCACGAGGATTCGCGCCGCCTGTTCGACGTCCTGCGGCGCGGGGTCGAAGCGATGGACGACGTGACGCTGCGGGTCACCAAGAGCCAGGTGGCGTTCCGCCGCCGCCGGGGCTTCGCCTGGGCCTGGATCCCGGCGAAGTACCTGCGCGGCAAGATCGCTCCGCTGGTGTTGTCCGTGGACCTGGACCACCGCTCCCTGTCGCCACGCTGGAAGCAGGTGGTCGAGCCCCGGCCCGGACGCTTCATGCACCACCTGGAACTGCACGAAGCGGCCGATATCGACGACCAGGTCACGGCCTGGCTGCGGGAAGCGTGGGAACGGGCGGGTTGATGCCCAAGCCTTGCCCCTGGCACCCCATTCGGCTATATACCCGGGACGCTTCGGACGCGGCTCCCATTTCCTCCCAGACCCGTCCGTATCCCTTACCCTCACACCCACCGCCCCCACCCTAGGGGATCCCGCCCATGCCCCCTTCGCGCCTCCTGCCCGACGGCAGCGCCACCCCCCGCCTGGCCTGGTTCTGGCTGCTGCGTTTCCCCCTCCTGGGCGCCATCCTGCTGCTGGCCCTGCCGCTGGCGGCGCGAGGGCAAGGCTGGGGCCTGGCGGTGGCCGGAGCCTTTCAGCTGCGATTCGAGGAGGCCGTGGCGGTGGGCGCCCTGGCGATGGCCCTTGCCTGGAGCCTGACGGCCACCGTGGGCCTGCTCTTGACCGCGGTGCCCGCCCGTTTCGGACTGCCGCCCCTGGGCGCGGCAGCCCGGCGGCGCTGGCGACACTGGCAGCCCTGGCTGCGGCTGGTCTTGATCCTGCCCACCGTTGTGCGCGTCCTGACGGCCGCCGCGCCCACCGCGCGACCGCTGGTCGGCCTCGGCTTCGTCCTGGGGCTGGCGCTGACGGCGACCCTGGGCCGGCTGGCGGCACGCCTGCGCGGCGCCGAGGACGGCGAGGAGAAGGCCGTCGCTGTCGACGCGGCTCTCCAGCAGGAGGACGCGTCCAGCCGGCCGGTCACGGCTTTGGGCCCGGGCTATCGACCGCGGCGGACCCATCTGGCGGCTGGAGCCATGCTGACGCTGTGGTCCCTGGGGTACCTGGGCATCGGTCTGGCCTTCCAGCCGGGCCTGGCGCCCTTGGGCTGCCGGGACTTCGCCCTGCGCCTCTGCTTTCCCGTCCTGGGCTACCTGTTGCTGACCGCCACCACCCTGGCCTGGCTGCTGCCGGGCCTCTCCTTCTTGCTGGACCATTGGCGCCTGCCCGTCCTGCCCGCGCTGGCCCTGGTCATGCTGACGCCGTTGCTGCTCTTCGACCCCGGCCACAGCTTCACCTTGCTGCCCCTACCCGCGCCTCGCACGCCGGCCCCCTCGCCGCCCGAAGCCCTGCGCGCCTGGCTGCGGCCGGGTCCTTGTCAGATCGCGGGGCGGGGCCAGGACCCACCCCCGCTGGTGGTGGTGGCCGCGGCCGGCGGAGGCATCAAGGCCGCATTGTGGACAGCCACCGTTCTGGGAGGACTGGAGGAGCGGCTCGGCGCGCGCTTCACGGGCTCGCTGCAGGCCGTCAGCGCGGTTTCCGGCGGCAGCCTGGGGACTGTCGCCTATCTGGCCGGCCTGCAGCGCCGCGACCGTCCCCGCGAAGCGGCCCAGCTGCGCGCCATCCGCCGCGGCCTGGCCGGAGGCAGCCTGCGCCCGGCCTTCTGGAGCCTGGCCTACGCCGACCTCTGGCGCGGACCGGCCGCCGCGGCGGCCTGGGCCGGAGAGCGCTGGCGTCAGCCCGGCTGGGCGGCGCTGACGCGCGCCGACCGCGCTTGGGCCCTGGAACGCTCCTGGGCGGCCGGGCTGGAGGGCATGGGCGTCGCGACCGAACCCACGGTGCTGGGCTGGACCGCGGCAGTTGCCGGCGGTTGCCGGGCGACGCCTTTGCTGAACGCCATGGCGGTGGAGAGCGGCGCACCCTTGGTCATCGCCCCCTTGCGCCTGCACGCCGCGGACGCGGGTGACAGCCTGCCGCAGCTGCCCGATCAGATTGACCTGGGGCAGATCAACCTGCGGCCGATCAACCCAGCGCAGATCGACCCAGGCGCAGGCGCCGCGCCCGGCGGTCCCACCGGGGCGCCTGCTGGTCAGGCGCTCGCGCCCGGCCGATCGTCGCCATCCTTCCAGGCCCTGGCCGACTTCGGCGAGGCCTATCCGGCGCATGACCTCAGCTGGCTGACCGCCGCCCGTCTGTCCGCCTCCTTTCCCTGGATCACCCCGGCCGCTCGCGCCGCCGATGCCGCCGGCCCGGTGGCGGGCGACGCACGCCTGGGCGCCTTCCACTCCGACGGCGGCTACTTCGACAACTACGGCATCGTCACCCTGGTGGAGTACCTCGGCGCGGTGCTGCCGGCCTACCAGCAGGCCGGTGGCCGTCGCGTCCTGTTGATCTCGGTCTACAGCCGCGACTGCCCGGGCCCGGGTTGCCAGGACAAGCAGCGTCAGGCCACGGCTGCGGTCGCCCCGGCAGACCTGCCTGGCCTGCGCGGCCTGCTTGCGGGGCCCTTGAGTGCTCTGATCAATGCCCGCGGCGCCACGCAGAAGGTACGCAACCTGCAGACACTGGACCTGTTGGTGCGGCGCTGGTCGGGCGCAGTGGACATCCAGCGGCTGGAGTTCGTCCTGGAGGAACCCTTACCGCTTTCCTGGGAGCTGACGTCCGACCAGTCAGCGCGCCTGGAAGCGGTGTGGGCGGCCGAGGCGCAGGCCGGCGCGGCAGCGGTGGGTGCCTTTCTGGACGGACGCTGACGGTCAGCGTCAGGGTCCAGAGACGGGACACCGCGGGACCGGAGACCATGGGACCGGAGACCATGGACCCGACACCAACCCTCATGGCGCCCGCGCTAGAGCAGAATTCGTGGCGGTGTAGCGCTCCGCCGTACCGTCCCGAAGGGACATTCCGATGGTAGAGCCCGGGGCTGATTTGCCCCCGGGCGGTCGGTGATGCGCTACAGCACGATGAACAACGGACTAACGACGGCCGAGGCTCCGCACCGCGCCGCTCAGGCCCAGCCACCAACGTCGCAGGTAGGCCCGCGGCAGACCCACGCCATCCTCGCTGTAGCGCTGGCGCATGTAGTCCGCAGAGGGGAAGACGTTGCGGGCGATGAAGCGCAGCCGTGCGCGGGCGCCCGACAAGCCTGCCATGTCCGCCCGAAAGCGCGCTGCCACCGAGGGGTCCGGGGCCGTCATGGCCGCCACCACTCGCGCTTCGGCCTCCGAGGGGCGCATGCGGTCCATGGCGTCGAGCACAGCGATGGGGACGGGTGCCCCCAGGCGTTCGGCGGCCTGCGAGAGCGCGCGTTGCAGGGCGATCACCAGGTCCCAGGCCTGGGCCTGCCGCAGGACGAGGTCCCAGTCGATGGCGCGGTCCGCTGGTCCCGCAAGCCGCAGAACCGCGGCGATGTCGGCGAGCAGGCGCAGTTCAAGGTCCCGCTGCTGCCCGTGGTGCAGCACCAGGTGGGCGCACAGGTACAGCACCTGGGCCTCGGGGCCCAAGGTACGGGTGGCGACGCCGCCGACCTGCAATGGTCGCGAGGTCTCCCAGAACCAGTCCATGGGCAGGCGGCGTTGGTAGTAGGGCGCGTTGATCAGGTGCCAATGCAGCTCGATCACGATGTCGATAGGCCCGGGGCGGCGGAGCATGAGTTCGTTCTCGAATTCCAGGGCCGCCGCCAGATCGGTGGGCGCCGCCCAGCGGTAGCCTTCCGCCAGCAGCAGCTCGGCCGCCGCGGCGGCCTGACCGGCGGGCACCAGGATGTCCAGGTCGTTCATCGGCCGCTGGCCCAGGCTGTCGTAGACGGATTCCACCAGGGCGGCGCCCTTGAGCGCCAGGGTGGGGATGCCGGCGGCGGTCAGCTTCCGAGCGGCATCGGCGAAGGTGGTCAGCAGGACGGTGTTGGCGACGGCATGGCGCGCGTGAGCCTGCCGCAGTTCGGCCAGCATCGCCGGGGGGGTCCATGGCGCGTCGTTCAGAACGGGGTAGACGAGCCCATCGAGCCGCGCATCGGCCAGCTGTCGGAGCAGGGCTTCCCAGGTCGCCTGGCCCGATCCGAGCGCGGCCCGCAGCGCATCGAGCGCCGCGGGATCCTGGCGGGCGCGCAGGCAAGCGCGCACGCAGTCGGCCAACCCATCGGCGCTGGGTCGCCAGGGTTCCTGGCCGCCGATCGACACCAGGCCGACCGACGTTGCCATGCGGACCGGCGCTGGATCGGGAGCCAAGGTGTCGCGGATCAGCCGGCTGGGGGGGCCGCTTCCAGAACGACCAGGCCCTGCGCGGACAGCTCGCGCATCAAGGCCTCGATGTCCCGTTGCAGCAGGTCCGGCTCGACATCGAACTCCTGCAGCAGGCGATCGAAGGCCGCACGGACCGTCTCGGCTTCGGCCAGGGTCTGCCAGATGCGGGTGCCGACGACGTCCAGGCCGTAGTAGCGTTCAGAATCAAAGCTGAGCAGCACCGACTCGCCGTCGAGCTCGCGAAAGATGACCGACGGGGGTATGACGACGCGCTGTTCAAATATGGACGGGGCCAAAGGGGTTCCTCCCAGGTCGCGAGCAGGCGGCAAGACCAGCGCTTGCCCCGACTGCCACAAGCCGGCGGATGATAGCAGGCCGCGACGCAGTGCGTCCTGCGCTGTCATGTGGACCCGCGCTGTCGTGGACCCGCGCGGCCCCGGGCCCTAAAGCGCCAGATCCGCCGCCAGCGCGTCGGCCACGGTATCAAGCGCCTCCAGGCGCCGGGGATAACGCAGGCGCTTCAGCGGCACGGCGGCGGCGACGGCAGCGCAGAACGCGAAATGCCGAACGGCGAGCTCGGGGGCGAAGAGCCGCCCGGCCATGGTATGGGCCACCAGCGCCAGCATGGCGTCGCGGGGCGACACAGTGGTGATCGTCACGGCCGCGGCGATGTCGCTAGCGGACGCGGATGCGTCAGTGAATGCGCTGTACGCATCGAGGAGGTAGATCGCGGCGACCGGCACCCGTTCGGGGCGCGCCCCGCCGGCGACGTACTGCTCCTCGGCCCCGAGCTTGAGCTGCGGAAACTCGGGCCAGGCGTCGAGGCCGCCATCTGCCGCCGGTGCCACCGGGAGCACGTCGTCGGCCAGGCGCTGCCAGCCGTCGGCCCGGCGCTGGTCGAGATCCGCGGCCAGGGTGGACTTGCCGGCACCGCTGTCGCCCAGGAACACCGCGGCCCGCTCGCCCAACGCGGCGGCGCTGGCATGGAACGCGAAGCTGCCCTGGAGGGCCAGGGCCAGCAGCAGGCCGGGGCCGAGAACGCTCTGGGAAATCGCCGGATCATCCAGGGCAAAGGCGCAGGGATGGTCCAACGCGACGCATTGGCCGTCCGCGGCGACGAGCAGCCGCAGCCCCGGAGCCAGGTCGATGGTGTAGCCGGAATGGGGGTCGTAGCTGGCTCTGTAGGCGAGATCCCAGCTGCCGAGGCTGCTGCTGCCGGTGCTGCGCCACGTGGGCGTCGAGCGCTGGGGGGAGGGGCGGATGGGCATGACAGGACCGCTCTGGCCTGGCCGAGATTCGGGATCGGATGGCGGAGACCTTCGAGAACCAGGTCGATTGCGAAACATCCCGCCAGCCAGACGCATCCGGGCCTCGAGTGATTGCCGCGAGGTGGTCTGCGGCAACAGAAACGTGAATCGGGACGCCGGCGCCGGGCGCCAGGTCCTGTCCCTCACCAGCGACTTACGGAAGGCCGTTGTAGTTGTCCGTGAAGAAGACCATGTCCTCCATGCTGCCGTTGCCGCTATCTAAGGTCCCGGGGGACCCCCCCAGCGTGATGCCGCGCAGGTTGCCGAACACGGTCAACTGCGGGGTGCAATAGGTCCGACGACTCGCGGTCCCAACCGGTTTCAATAGTCGGCCGGACTGCTCCGCCGTTAGATGTTGCGCTGTCTCCATCAGGATCTTCCTCTGTGTCATGACCAAAAACAACCTTTCGTCGGCCAAGCTACGCGGCCTCCGCCGGCGTCAATGTTGATTGCATCATCCACCACTCGAAGCTCAGGCATCGCCACCGAACGAGCTCCGGAAATGCGTTTGTCTGTTTGTTGCGCATCGTCCTCTAGAAAGACATCCGGCTTGACGTACCGGCCCCAGAATGCGTCCGCGCGTTCAAGAAGGGAGAAAGCTGATGGGGGGCGACCCGGACCGATTCCGCGCCGAAAGAGTGGCGAGATATCAGATCGTGTCGGCCGCGCCAGCAGCGCCGAGGGCAACATGTGAGCCATGGCCCGGCGCAGAACGAGCTTCGATGCCCCTTCATTGTACAACGCGTAGGCGGGGATGGACAGCATGAAGGATACCAGCTCGCTATCCGCGAAGGGATCGCGCACCTCTACCCCCGCCCGGTGCTCGCCATCGCCCGTCGCTATTCCGTTGCTTTGGTTCAGTGACGCCCAGACCGCGCGCGCATCCCTGGGCAGTCGGCGGGTCGTCGGACCGGGTCCGTCCGGAGGGCTTTCGGCAACGAGTGCGGCGGCGTGACGGGTCAGCCACGGCGGCGGTCCGACCCTTCGCTCCGACCGCCCGGTCAGCCGCGCCGCCAGCCGCCGCACCGATTGGCTCCGGAGCACCGCTGGGGACCCAAGCGCCGCACATGCCGCAACATCTCGACCACCGCCTCGGTCCAACGGCCATCAGCGACCAGATCCACCAGCCATGAGGCAGAGCCACTGACAAATAGGATGTCGCTGGCCGCCCCCGTCAGCAGGACGCGATGGCCCTTGGCCCGCGCCGCCGCATACAACCGTTCGTTGAGCGGCCGGAAGGGCCCCGTGTCCGGGCCGCTGGCCTGCCACCGCCAGGAAGCAAAGTCGCTCAGGGGCCAGGCGTCATCGGCGACCACCAGGGTCTGGTCAAGGTCGTACCGCGCCACCATCGGCGCCATCCATTGGCGTTCGTCGATTTCGCTCAGCTCGTCGAACACATACGAGACCACGCTCAGGCGCCGGCTCGGTGTTGCACGCGCCAAGGCGGTGGCGGCCAGGGCCGCCACGGATGTCGAATCCAGGCCACCGCTCATCATCACCGCCGGTGGTCCCAGCGCGCGCATGCGGCGCAGCACGGCGCGCTCCAGCAGCTCGGCGAAACGCTCGCCGTAATCCTCGATGTTGCGGTAGCGGATCGGCGCCAGGTCTTGCGGCCCGTGGCAGTCGAGCCGCAGGGCGCCGTCCGTGATGCACAGGCCGTGACCCGCGGGCAGCTCATGGACCGAGGCGAACATCGTTCGGCCTTGTGGCGCGGCGCGCAGGGCGAAGAAGTGGGCCAGGAAGACCTCATCCAGATCGGCTCCGGCCACATCGCCGCCCAACAATGCACCGGGCTCAGAGGCGATCGTGACGAGGTCGCCATCGGTGCGGTAGAACAGGGTGCGCCGCCCGAAGGTGTCACGCGCACCGAGCAGTCGCCGGTTCGACGCATCCCACACGACGACGGCAAAGGGCCCTTCAAGGTGGGTGACGAACGCCTCATCCCAGCGCCTGAACGCTTGCAGGGCCAAGGCAGCATCGCTGAACGCCGCCGCTTCGGCCTGCGTGTGGCCGAAGGCCTCGCAGAGCTCCCGGCGGTTGTCGATGCGCCCGTCGAACACCAGGGTAACGTCACCGAATGCCAGCGGTTGCAGCTCGCCCTCATCCTCAGGCGTCGTCCAGAACTGCCCATGCCACAGAGCGATCGACCCGTCTTCACTCAGCCATTGGCCGCTGCCGTCGATGGCCCGATGGGCCAAGGCGGCCGTGACCCGCGCGAAGACCGGGCCAGCGCCGGCAAGCGGCGCGTCATGCCGCCGCCATTGAGCCGCCAGACCGCTCACGGTCGCCGTCCAAGGAGCGCGCACGAACCGGCGACCGCGCCCAGGTCCGGCGCTGCCGCAACACAGCTTCGAGAAGCCATCATCGTAGGTGACCACAGCGGTAGCAACAGCCCAAAGGGGAAGGGCGGGTCGTGACCTTGTGGTCACGCGCCTGCCCTCCCCCTCTCGGGAATCGCTCTGCCTACCGCTCCACCTGCAGCGCCGGATCGCCGAGGATGGTCCAGCCCAGCAGGACGTCGGCGAGGGCTGGGTTCGTCGTCGCGAGCTCACGCTTGGCGGCCTGCACGGCCTCGCCGATCGTCGCCCCCGGCGCGGTCAGCCGTGGCATGACCAGGCCGCCCAGCAGTTCTTCCGAGCGCGCCTCGGTCAGGGTGGAGGCGCCCAACACCGCCGCCGCCCCGCGATCCCCGCTGAGCAGGAAGGCCGGGCCAAGGGTGTTGGTGCTCGGCGATACGAAGTAGGTGTTCCAGCAGCCCCACTGGGCGACCACCGTCGGCTTGCCGGCGTTGGTCAGCGCGGCCGCGTCGCTGCTGCGCAGCAGCCCGGCGAAGGTCCAGGCCGTGGCGCTGGAATGCCCGACGAAGCTGGTCAGGGCCACGCCCTGGTTCAGCTTGTCCAGCAGCCGCGTTCGCGCCTCGGCCACCCCCACCTGGTCGATATGCGCCCGCTGCACATCCCATCCGCCGGGCAGCAGGCCGATCATCGCCTCGCTGTCGGCGGTGAAGTCCACCAACGGATCCACCGCGTCTGCCGCGAAGACCGCCGTCTTGGCGTAGCTCTTGCCGGCGTAGGCCAAGGTCTTGGCGACCATCGAGCTTAGCTCCGCCGTCGTCCGCACCGGGAAGCGGCCGATGGCCACGTCCGGCGTGCCGTCGTTGTCGACGTCGGCGAACTGCGGATCCACCGGGGCAAAGTGGACGATGGGGTCGGTGCGGGCGTAGAGCGTCGGGATGAAGCTCATGGCGCCCGGGTTGGCGTAATTGAGGTAGTCGTAGGTGTCGCCGCCCACCAGCAGGGCAAACCGCACCCCGTTGGTCTTGGCGTCCTTGATGTAGGCCTTGATGGCCAGCGGATCGAAGATGCCGAAGCTGTAGCGGTCATACACATCGCGCACGTCCACCACCTTCACCCGCAGGCCCCGCCCACGGTGGAAGTCCACCAATGGCTGGATGCCGGCGATGAAGTTGGGATGCGCGATCACCACGTAATCCGTCGCCGCAGCCGTGATGTCGGCCGCCCTGCGCACCGCGGTGATGGCCGCCGCGCCCGCCGGGGCCACCGAGAGCACCTCGTAGCGCGCCGCCCGCGACTGGCCCTCGAACATCGCCGTGTAGCTGCCGTCCGGCTGCCGCGTCGCGGCAACCTTGTCGTAGCGCACCGGCAGGGCGCCGTCCGAGAAGCGGTAGACCACCACGTTGGCGCTGCTCAGCTTGCTCACCGTGAAGACCGGCGCCGCCGCCGTGAAGGACAGCTTGCCGCCGCGGGCAACGAAGGCGCGCGGGTACTTCAACTCCAGGCGGTCGAAGTTGACCAGGTCGAAGTCGAAGCCGTTGTCGCCGGGCAGGGTCAGGCCGAGGCTGTTCGCGCCCTCGCGCAGCAGCCCGCTGGGCAGGGTCACCTGCGGCTCGTAGACCGTCAGGCCGTCGAAGCGACCGTCGACGATCGCCGCGCCGTTGAACGCGGCCTGCAGGTGGTGATCGTCGTCACCGTCCCAATCCGTGCCGCCCCAGGTCTTGATCGTCAAGGTACCGGTGCCCGGCGCCACGTTGTCCACCGCCACCGGCACCGACCAGCTGCCCGGCGCGCCGAAGACCAGCATGCGCACGTCGTACCACGGGTCGTCGCTGGGCGAGGCGCTACCGTAGGCCCGGTTGTTGTCCACCGTCAGGGTCTCGACATAGGACGCCGCCGGCGCGCCGCTCAGCTTCTTGGCGGTCTTGAACACCCCGATCGACTGCCGCAGGGCGCTGTTGACGACCAGGTCATACACGTTGCTGCGCGTGTACTGGCCCCGGGTCGCCTCACCATAGAACTCGATCGTGGAACCCGCACCGAAGGTGCGGGCAGCCGAGGTCACCTGCACCGGCACGGGCCGGCCGCGGTTGACCAGGGCCAACTGATTGCTGACGACCGCCTTCAGGTCGATACCCGCGGCAAAGAGCTGCTCGTAGGTCACGCGGACCATGCCGTCGGTCTTCACCGTGAAGCGCGCGACCGCCGGGGCCAGACCGGCCTGCAAGATGCCGTCTGCGTCTGCATCCGCGTCGACATCGGCATCGACCTCGTCGCCGCCGCCGGCCGCGACGATCTCGCCGATGCGCGCCGCGGTATCCGTGGCAGCCTCGGCATCGCGCGCCTCCGTCAAGCGCTCATCCTCGGCGTGGATGGCGGCCCAGTCGATGGGCGCCTCCTCCTCGGTCGACCCGTAGGCGACGTTGACTTCGAAGGTTCCGTGCTTGCGCACCTTGCCCCGCAGGTCAACGTCTTCGATGATGAAGCGGTCGCCCTGCACGCCCTTCGCTTCGAAGGCGTAGGCCGTCCGCGACAGGCTGTCCACCTGCTCGGAGGGGATCATCTTCGCATTGACGCGCCGCAGGCCCGCGTCTGTCTGCACGTAGAGGTTGAAGCCGATGTTGCCCGTCTCAGTCGCCGTCGTCCAGGTGAAGCGCACCGTGTCGCCCGTGCGCTCGGCGCGGAAGGACGAGAGCGTCACCGGCGTGGTCTGCGAGCCGCCGTTGTCATAGAAGCCGAAGTCCTGATCGATGACGTTGGCGTTGAGGATCGTGGCCGGCTCGACGGCGTTCGAGCCCTGCTGCGTCGTCTGGAAGAAGCCATTCGGGAAGGCCTGCATGGCCGTCGTGGACACGATGTAGTTGCCGTTGGGCAGGTCGGTGAAGCGGTAGAAGCCGTCGGCCCCCGAGATGGTCGTGGCCACCAGCGGATCGCCCGGCTCCAGCAGTCCGTCGCCATCCATGTCCTTGTACAGGTACACCGGGATGTAGGACAGGGTAGCGTCCGTGCCGCTCTCGATCGTCGGCACCACCCCGCCGTTGTTGTTCTTGTCCAGGAAGGTGGTACCGCTAAGGGTGAACGCCGTCGGGGCGCGGTAACCGTAGTCGGCGGTGAGGTTGGTCGGCGCCCCGCTGGTCAGGGTGACCGCGTAGGGGCTGGCCTGGCTGTTGTTGTCCAGCCCAGCCGTGCCCGTGGTCTTGGTCATGTTCTCCAGCACGCCGCCCGGCGCCGTGTTGGACGCCGCCGGCCGCACCAGGTAGTTGACGCTGTTGGTCGGCAGGCCGGTGAACAGGTAGTTGCCGTCGGCGTCGGTGGACGTCGTGCGAAGCAGGAGGTCGCCGGCGTTGACCGTGCCGCTGCCGTCGGCGTCATGGTACAGCTCCATCACCACGCCCTGGATCTTGGGCTCGCTGAGCCGCCCGTCGTCGGACGCGTTCACCGTACCGTTGCCGTCGAAGTCGATCTGGCCGTTGATCACCGGCCGGCCGTCAAGCAGGTAGCCGTCGCCGGCTTCGATCGTGCCGTTGCGGTTGATATCCAGCAGGCCGTCGATGACGTTTGCGTGGGCATACACCCCGTCGTCCGCCGTGCTGATCACGCCGTCGCCGTTGATGTCCAGCTTGCCGTCGATCACCTGCACACCGTAGCGGCCATCGTTGTTGAGGTCATGCCAGACCAGGTTGCCGATGGAACCACCGGGCGGCGCGAAGCCGAAGTCCTGGTCGATGACCGGGGTGCCGCTGAGGTTCTGCACCCGGCTGAGGCCGAGCACGCTGTTGGCCTGGTTCGCACCGCCGCCGCCGCCCGCACCGTCCGGGTCGTAGGTGCCGGTCATGTCCGCCAGCAGGTTGCTGCGGTCGCCCACAAGCACCAGGTAGTCATCCGTGCCAGTGCCATCGACGATGGGCACGCCGACGAACTTGTACTGGCCCACGGCATCGGTGACATCGGTGGCGATGATGCGCTCGTCGTCGCCGTTGCCGGCGATGTTGTCCACGCCATCCGGATCCCAGATGCCGTCGTTGTTGACGTCCTGGATCAGCGACACCGAGACGCCCGCGATGGGTGGCTCGTTGTTGTCCGGCGTGCCCGCCGCGCCGTGGTTCTCGCCGTTGATGGTGGGGCCCACGCCGTCGCGGTCGATGTCCAGCCACAAGGTGTTGGCGATGGAGCCGAGCGTCCCGCCGTTGAACCCGAAGTCGGCGTAGAGCACGGCCGTGTTGGCCGGCACCGTGAGGATGCGGCTGATGGCGCCGTTGGTCGGCGTGGTGTTGAGCCCCGCCGGCAGGGTGCCGGAGAGCACCGCCACGGTGTAGTCGCCTGCCGGCAGCCCTGTGACGAGCCACGAGCCATCCGCGGCCGTAACCACATTCACCGGGTTGCCCGGGCCGGCGCCGATGTCCACGCCGGCGGGCGGCGTCACCCTCACGGTCACGCCGCCGATGCCGACCTCGCCGTCGTCCTGCTCGCCGTCGCCGTCCGCGTCGTACCAGACGCGGTCGCCCAGGATGCTGGAGTTGCCAGTGTCGGCCGGTCCATAGCCGAAGTCCGCCGTCAGGTGGTCGAATCCGGCTGGCAGGCTCACCAAGGTGTAGTTATCGGGAGCCGTCGTGCCGTCGTCCTCGTCGTACTGGGCCACGTAGCCCGAAGGCACGGTGGCCGTGTCCACGCCCACCCAGAAGCTGCCGGCGCCCAGGCCGTCGAAGAGGTAGGCCCCGTCACCATCCGTGATCGTCGTGGACACCAGGGTGTCGCCGGCGCCAGGCTCGTAGATGCCGTCGCCGTCGTCCAGGTACAGGTTCAGCTTGACGTTGGGGATGCCCGGCTCGCCGCTGTCCTGCCGACCGTCGCGGTCGGTGTCCACCCAGACAAAGTCGCCGATGGAGCCGGCCGGCACGAAGCCGGCGTCGTAGGAGGCGTAGGCGTCCGTGGTGTTGGTGAGCGCCGTGTCCGTACCGCCACGAACCGGCTGGGCGGTCACCGCGGTGCTGCCGTTCCAGTCCGAGTCGACGGTATCGGGTACCGCTCCGGCGTTGGCCACGGTCGGCGCAAAGCCGGCCGGCGGGCTGAAGGACAGGGCGAAGGTCGGCTCAGCGCCCAGGCCGTCGCCGTTGTAGTCCTCGTCCTGCAACAGGTTGCCGAAGCTGTAACGGCCGGTGAGGTCGGTGGTGGTCTTCAGCGTGGTCGTCGCCCCGCCGGGGTAGGTGATGACCAGGGTCACCACGACGCCCGGGATACCGGGCTCCCCTGCGTCCTGACGCCCATCGGCGTCGGTGTCGCTCCAGGCGAAGTTGCCTACGCCGCCCGGCTGCAGGTAGTAGCCGAAGTCGGCGGTCAGGTTGTTGGGCGTGCCTGCGCTCACCGAGGCGGCGTAGGGGTCAGCCTGGCTGTTGTCGTTGCTGCCGGCCGTGCCCAGCGAATGCCATTGGCCCGCCAGCACGGCGTCCCGGTCGCTGACGTCCACGATGTAGTCGGCGCCGGCCGTGCCGAGCGCATTGTCCACCGTGGACAGGTTGCTGAACAGGTAGGAGCCGTCCGCCGCGGTCGTGGTGCTGCCCACCCGCGGCTCGCCGATGTCCAGGCGGCCGTTGCCGTTGAGGTCGCGGTACAGATCGACGGTCACCCCGGAGATGCCGGTCTCGCCGGCATCCTTCACGCCGTCGGCATCCGTGTCGGTCCACACCAGGTTGCCGATGCTGCCGGGGTTGGCTGTCGGCCGGTAGCCGAAGTCCTGGGCCAGGTTGGTCGGGCTGCCCGTGGTGAGCGTGAGGTCCGACTGGTTGGCCGTCCCGGCGTCGGGGTCGAAGGTGTTCGTCAGGCCCTGGAGGACAGAGCCGCTGTTGAAGTTGCTCGCCGCCACGACCACGCGGTAGGCGATGCCGCCCGCCGACACATCCAGGTTGGCGAAGAAGTAGTTGCCGTTCTCGTCGGTCGTCGTCGAAGCCAGCAGGTTGACGCCCGTGCTGTCGTACAGCTGCACCACCACGCCCTCGATGCCCTCGCCCGCGTCGGGCGTGTTGTCCGCGTCGCGGTCCAGGAAGATGGTGTCGCCGATGAGCCCGCGGCCGGCCACATGGCCTTCGGCGGTGTAGCCGAAGTCCGCGTCCGTCACGCCGGCCGGCGCCAGGTTGGACACCGCGGCGATGTTGGCGCCCGAGACCACGCCCGTGGCCGGAGCGGCCAGGCCGTCGCGGTCGAAGGTGGGATCGTAGCCGCCCAGCACGTTGTCGGTGTCGTTGACCCACACCAGGTAATCGTCCGTACCCGCGCCGTCGGTCACCGGCAGGCCGCCGAAGAGGTACAGGCCGCCGCCATCGGTGATGTCCGTGGCGATGATCGGCTCGCCGACGTCCCAGATGCCGTCGCCGTCCAGGTCCTTGATCAGCGACACCGTGACGCCGGGGATGCCGAGCTCGCCGGCATCCTGCACACCGTCGGCGTCGCGATCGAACCACACGAAGTCGCCGATGCTCCCGAAGGTGCCGGCGTTCGGCTGGTAGCCGAAGTCCGCGTTCAGGAACACGTCGCCGGGGCCGAGCACGATGGGCGTCGTGGTCTGGTTGTCGTTGGTGCCGGTGGTGCCGAAGTGGTCCGGGTCGCCGGTCTGGGTGTAGCCCACCGGCGGCGTCGGGATGCGCACCGAGTAGGCGCCCTGGGCCAGACCGTCGAAGATGTAGTTGCCTGCGGCGTTGGTGACGGTCGTCGCCGCCACCACGTCATCGACGGTGCCGAAGATGCCATCCAGCCCAGCCGTGATCAGCTGCACCGTCAATCCGGAGATTCCGGACTCGCCCGGATCCTGCCGCCCGTCGCCGTCGGTGTCGATCCACACATGGTCGCCGATGGCGCCGGTGCCGGTGTTGCCGTCGGTGTCGGTGGAGGGCGCCCAGTTGTAGCCGAAGTCCGCGGTGAGGTTCTCGCCGCCCGCCGTCACCGTCACCGTGGTGAACGGGTCGGCGTGGTTGACGAGGTCGCCGCCACCGGCCGGGATCTGCGTCTGCACCAGGCCCGTGGGCAGCGTCGTGTTCTGCACGTCCACCTGGTAGGTGCCCGGGGGGACGTCGTTGAACAGGTATTGGCCGTCAGCGTCGGTGATGCGCGAGCCCAGGAACAGCGAGTGGTCGCTGTTCCACAGCTCTACCGACACGTTGGGGATACCCGCCTCGCCGGCATCCTGGATGCCGTCACCGTTCTCGTCGAACCAGACGGTGTTGCCGATGCTGCCCGGCTTGACGTAGCCGAAGTCGTAGGTGTTGTCAGTGCTGCCTTCGACGGGGGTCGCCGCGACGCCCGCCGCCAGGTCGGAGTCCAGGGCGTCGTTGCCGCCCTGGTTGGCCAAGGTCGCCGCGTAGCCGCTCGGCGCGGTGGCCACCGACACCGTGAATGTCGGCTCACCCGCCCCCACGCCGTCCATGTCCTCGTCCAAGAGCAGGTTGCCGAAGCTGTAGGCGCCGGTGGCATCTGTGGTGGTCTTGAGCGTGGCTGTGCCACCGCCGCCCGGCCAGTTGATGGTCAGGGTAACGACGACGCCGGCGATACCGGGTTCGCCGCCGTCCTGGATGCCATCGCCGTCCTGGTCGTACCACACAAAGTTACCGATGGCCGCCGGCTGGCGGTAGTAGCCGAAGTCGGCGGTCAGGTTGTTGGGCGTGCCCACGCTCACCGAAGCGGCGTAGGGGTCAGCCTGACTGTTGTCGTTGCTGCCGGCCGTGCCCAGCGAATGCCATTGGCCCGCCAGCACGGCGTCCCGGTCGCTGACGTCGACGATGTAGTCGGCGCCGGAGGTGCCGAGCGCGTTGTCCACCGTGGACAGGTTGCTGAACAGGTAGGAACCGTCCGCCGCGGTCGTGGTGCTGCCCACCCGTGGCTCACCGATGTCCAGCCGGCCGTTGCCGTTGAGGTCGCGATAGAGGTCAACCGTCACCCCGGAGATGCCGGTCTCACCGGCGTCCTTCAGACCGTCGGCATCCGTGTCGGTCCACACCAGGTTGCCGATGCTGCCGGGGTTGGCCGTCGGCCGGTAGCCGAAGTCCTGCGCCAGGTTGGTCGGGCTGCCCGTGGTAAGCGTGAGGTCCGACTGGTTGGCCGTGCCGGCGTCCGGGTCGAAGGTGTTCGTCAGACCCTGGAGGACAGAGCCGCTGTTGAAGTTGCTCGCCGCCACGACCACGCGGTAGGCGATGCCACCCGCCGACACGTCCAGGTTGGCGAAGAAGTAGTTGCCGTTCTCGTCGGTGGTCGTCGAGGCCAGCAGGTTGACGCCCGTGCTGTCGTACAGCTGCACCACCACGCCCTCGATGCCCTCGCCCGCGTCAGGGGTATTGTCCGCGTCGCGGTCCAGGAAGATGGTGTCGCCGATGAGCCCGCGGCCGGCCACATGGCCTTCGGCGGTGTAGCCGAAGTCGGCATCCGTCACGCCGGCCGGCGCCAGGTTGGACACCGCGGCGATGTTGGCTCCCGAGACCACGCCCGTAGCCGGAGCGGCCAGGCCGTCACGGTCGAAGGTGGGGTCGTAGCCGCCCAGCACGTTGTCGGTGTCGTTGACCCACACCAGGTAATCGTCCGTGCCCGCGCCGTCGGTGACCGGCAGGCCGCCGAAGAGGTACAGGCCGCCGCCATCGGTGATGTCCGTGGCGATGATCGGCTCGCCGACGTCCCAGATGCCGTCGCCGTCCAGGTCCTTGATCAGCGACACTGTGACGCCGGGGATGCCGAGCTCGCCGGCATCCTGAACGCCGTCGGCGTCGCGGTCGAACCACACGAAGTCGCCGATGCTCCCGAAGGTGCCGGCGTTCGGCTGGTAGCCGAAGTCCGCGTTCAGGAACACGTCGCCGGGACCGAGCACGATCGGCGTCGTGGTCTGGTTGTCGTTGGTGCCGGTCGTCCCGAAGTGGTCCGGGTCGCCGGTCTGGGTGTAGCCCACCGGCGGCGTCGGGATGCGCACCGAGTACGCGCCCTGGGCCAGGCCATCGAAGATGTAGTTGCCGGCGGCGTTGGTGACCGTCGTGGCGGCCACGACGTCATCCACGGTGCCGAAGATGCCGTCCGGACCAGCCGTGATCAGCTGCACCGTCAATCCGGAGATTCCGGACTCGCCCAGATCCTGCCGCCCGTCGCCGTCGATGTCGATCCACACATGGTCGCCGATGGCGCCGGTGCCGGTGTTGCCGTCGGTATCGGTGGAAGGCGCCCAGTTGTAGCCGAAGTCCGCGGTCAGGTTCTCGCCGCCCGCCGTCACCGTCACCGTGGTGAACGGATCGGCGTGGTTGACGAGGTCCCCGCCACCGGCCGGGATCTGCGTCTGCACCAGGCCCGTGGGCAGGCTGCTGTTGAGAACGTCCACCTGGTAGCTGCCGGGGACGATGTCAGTGAAGAGATACTGCCCTTCAGCATCAGTGATGCGCGTTCCCAGGAGCACGGTGTGGCCACTGTTCCACAGCTCCACCGTCACATTGGGGATGCCCGCCTCGCCGGCGTCCTGGATGCCGTCACCATTTTCGTCGAACCAGACGGTGTTGCCGATGCTGCCCGGCTTGACGTAGCCGAAGTCGTAGGTGTTGTCGGTGCTGCCTTCAATGGGCGTCGCCGTGACGCCTGTTGCCAGATCGGAGTCCAGGGCATCGTTGCCGCCCTGGTTGGCCAAGGTCGCCGTGTAGCCGCTGGGCGCGGTGGCCACCGACACCGAGAACGTGGGCTCGCCGGCCCCGACGCCGTCCTGATCCTCGTCCAAGAGCAGGTTGCCGAAGCTGTAGGCGCCGGTGGCATCCGTGGTGGTCTTGAGCGTGGTCGTGCCCCCACCGCTCGGCCAGGTGATGGTCAGCGTCACCGGTACCCCGACGATGCCGGGCTCACCCGCGTCCTGGATGCCGTCGCCGTCCAAGTCATGCCACACGAAGTTGCCGATGGCCGCCGGCTGGCGGTAGTAGCCGAAGTCGGCGGTCAGGTTGTTGGGCGTGCCCACGCTCACCGAAGCGGCGTAGGGGTCCGCCTGGCTGTTGTCGTTGCTGCCGGCCGTGCCCAGCGAATGCCATTGGCCCGCCAGCACGGCGTCCCGGTCGCTGACGTCCACGATGTAATCGGCGCCGGCGGTGCCTAAAGCGTTGTCATCGGTGGGCAGGCTGCTGAACAGGTAGGAGCCATCCGCCGCGGTCGTGGTGCTGCCCACCCGCGGCTCGCCCACATCCAGGCGGCCGTTGCCGTTGAGGTCGCGGTATAGATCGACGGTCACCCCGGAGATGCCTGTCTCACCGGCATCCTTCACGCCGTCGGCATCCGTGTCGGTCCACACCAGGTTGCCGATGGTGCCGCGGTTGGCCGCCGGCCGGTAGCCGAAGTCCTGCGCCAGGTTGGTCGGCGAGCCGGTGGTGAGCGTGAGGTCCGACTGGTTGGCCGTCCCGGCGTCCGGGTCGACGGTGTTCGCCAGGCCCTGGAGGACGGCGCCGCTGCTGAAGTTGCTCGCCGCCACCACCACGCGGTAGCCGACGCCGCCCACCGACACATCCAGGTTGGCGAAGAAGTAGTTGCCGTTCTCGTCGGTGGTCGTCGAGGCCAGCAGGTTGGTGCCCGTGCTGTCGTAGAGCTGCACCACCACACCCTCGACGCCCTCGCCCACATCCAAGACCCCGTCGCCGTCGCCATCCAGGAAGATGGTGTCGCCGATGAGCCCGCGGCCGGCCACATGGCCTTCGGCGGTGTAGCCGAAGTCCGCGTCCGTCACGCCCGCCGGCGCCAGGTTGGACACCGCGGCGATGTTGGCGCCCGAAATCACGCCCGTGGCCGGAGCGGCCAGGCCGTCGCGGTCGAAGGTGGGGTCGTAGGCGCCCAGCACGTTGTCGGTGTCGTTGACCCACACCAGGTAATCGTCCGTGCCCGCGCCATCGGTCACCGGCAGGCCGCCGAAGAGGTACAGGCCGCCGCCGTCGGTGATGTCCGTGGCGATGATCGGCTCGCCGACATCCCAGATGCCGTCGCCGTCCAGATCCTTGATGAGCGACACGGTGACGCCGGGGATGCCGAGCTCGCCGGCATCCTGCACGCCGTCGGCGTCGCGGTCGAACCACACGAAGTCGCCGATGCTCCCGAAGGTGCCGGCGTTCGGCTGGTAGCCGAAGTCCGCGTTCAGGAACACGTCGCCGGGGCCGAGCACGATGGGCGTCGTGGTCTGGTTGTCGTTGGTGCCGGTCGTCCCGAAGTGGTCCGGGTCGCCGGTCTGGGTGTAGCCCACCGGCGGCGTCGGGATGCGCACCGAATAGGCCCCGGCGGCCAGGCCGTCGAAGATGTAGTTGCCGGCGGCGTTGGTGGCGGTCGTCGCAGCCACCACGTCATCGACGGTGCCGAAGAGCCCATCCGGCCCGGCTGTGATCAGCTGCACTGTCAGGCCGGAGATCCCGGACTCGCCCGGATCCTGCCGCCCGTCGCCGTCGGTGTCGATCCACACATGGTCGCCGATGGCACCGGTGCCGGTGTTGCCGTCGGTGTCGGTGGAGGGCGCCCAGTTGTAGCCGAAGTCCGCGGTCAGGTTCTCGCCGCCCGAGGTCACGGTCACCGAGGTGAACGGGTCGGCATGGTTGACGAAATCGCCGCCGCCCGCCGGGATCTGCGTCTGCACCAGGCCGGTGGGCAGGCTGCTGTTAAGGACGTCCACCTGGTAGGTGCCCGCCGTCACATTGGTGAATAGGTACTGGCCGTCGGCGTCGGTGATGCGCGTCCCGAGCAGCACGGTGTGTCCGCTGTTCCACAGCTCCACCGTCACGTTGGGGATACCCGCTTCACCGGCGTCCTGCACGCCGTCGCCGTTCTCGTCGAACCAGACGGTGTTGCCGATGCTGCCCGTCTTGACGTAGCCGAAGTCGTAGGTGTTGTCGGTCGTGCCCTCGACGGGGGTCGCCGTCACGCCCGCCGCCAGGTCGGAGTCGACTGCGTCGTCGCCGCCCTGGTTGGCCAGGGTCGCTGTGTAGCCGCTGGGCGCGCTGGCCACGGACACTGAGAACGTGGGCTCGCCGGCCCCCACGCCGTCCTGATCCTCGTCCAAGAGCAGGTTGCCGAAGCTATAGGCACCCGTGGCATCCGTCGTGGTCTTGAGCGTGGTCGTGCCGCCGCTATTGGGCCAGGTGATGGTCAGGGTGACGACGACGCCGGCGATGCCCGGCTCGCCGGCGTCCTGGATGCCGTCGGCGTCGATGTCATGCCACACGAAGTTGCCGATGGCCGCCGGTTCGCGGTAGTAGCCGTGGTCGATGGTCGTGATGTTCTGACCGCCGGCCACGGAAACGAGGAAGACATCGGTCTTGCTGGTGTTGTCGACCGCCTGTGACTGGTCGCCCAGCGAATGCCAATAGCCGTTCACCACGTTGGCGTCGTCGGTGATGTCGACGAAGTAGGAGCTGTCCGGCAGGTTCTCGAAGCTGTAGTCGCCGTTGGAGTCGGTCAGAATGCTGCCGACGACGTTGTCGCCTCCGTCCAGGATGCCGTTGTTGTTGGAGTCTTCGTACAGCACCACGGTGACACCGGCAAATCGGGTGGTCTCCCCAGCATCGAGCGTCCCGTCGGTATCGGTATCCTCCCAGAGCGTGCCGCCGATGGAATTGGAGCCGCTGGTGTCACGGTAGCCGAAGTCCTGGACGAGGTTGATGCCGCCGGCGGCGATGGTCACGTTCGACTGGTTGGCCGTGCCGGCGTCGGGGTCGACAGTGTTGGTGAGGCCGACGCCGGCCGCGGGCAAGGTGGTGGCGATCACCTGTACGGTGTAGGTGTCGGCGGCCAACCCGCCGAAGAAGTACTGGCCGTTCTCGTTGGTGACGGTAGTGGCCACCAGGAGCCCGGTGGAGGTGTCGAAGAGCTGAACGGTCACACCCTCGACGCCCTCGCCGGGATCGAAGAGACCGTCGGCATCGGAGTCGAGGAAGATGGTGTCGCCGATCAAACCCTCGTTCAGGTCATGCCCGGCCGGGGCATAAGCGAAGTCGGCATCGGTGACGGCGGTGCTGGTGAGGTTGGTGACGGCGCTGATCTCCAGGCCGGTCCGCACGCCGGTGACCGGGTTGCCCTGGCTGCCGCCATCCCGGACATCGTAGGTCGGGCTGAGTTCGTCCAAGGCATGGTTGACGTCGTTGACCCACACGATGTAGTCATCGGTGCCGGTGCCATCGGTGATGGGCAGGCCGGTGAAGCCGTAGATCCCGCTCTCATCGGTGATGTCGGTGGCGATGATGGGCTCGCCAATGTCCCAGACGCCATCGCCGTCGAGGTCTTTGATGAGCGACACGGTCACGCCGGGAATGCCGGGCTCGCTGGCGTCCTTGTCGTTGCCGCGGTCGGCATCCAGCCACACGAGGTCGCCGATGCTCCCGAAGGTACCGGCATTCGGCTGGTAGCCGAAGTCGGCATCCAGGAAGACGTCGCCCGGCCCCAGCACGATGGGGCTGGTGGTCTTGTGATCCAAGGTCTGGTCGGGATCGCCGGTCTGCACATAGCCGGCGGGCGGCGTGGGGATGCGCACCTGGTAGGCGCCGGCCGCGAGGCCGTCGAAGATGTAGTTGCCGTTGTGGTTCGTGGTCGTGGTGGCGGCGACCACGTCGTCGCCGGTGCCGAACAGGCCGTCGGCGCCGGCGGTCACCAGTTGCACGGTCAGGTTGTAGACGCCGACCTCGTTGATATCCTGGTTCCCGTCACCATCGGTGTCGATCCAGACGCGATCGCCGATGGCGCCTGTAGAACCGGCACCCGGGGTGTTGGTCTCGGCGGGCGACGACCAGTTGTAGCCGAAGTCGGCGGTGGTGTGCTGCTGGCCGGACGGGAGGTTGACCACGGTGGTATGCGGCGTGCCGATGCCGTTCTCATCATAGGTGGGGTTGGCCGCCAGGCCGGCGGGCAAGGTGGTGGAATCAACGGTGACGGTGTAGCCACTGATGTTGCTGGGCTTGAGGTCCGTGAACAGGTACCCACCGTTGGCGTCGGTGTAGGTGGTCAGGTTGTACACGGTGCCGTCGGTGGAGGTACCGGTCAAGGTGACCTTGGCGTTGGGGATGCCCGACTCGCCGGCATCCTGATCCCCATCGCCGTCCTCGTCCACCCAGACATAGTCACCCACCGCGCCCAACAACTGCGGGATGTCGTTGAAAGGCAGGACGAGGGTACCGAAGTCCTGGGCCTCCTGGTCATTGGGACCGCTCAGGCTAGGATTCTGACCGTAAGCCACCGCGATCAGCGATCCGTTGCAGGTCTTGATGCGCGAGGCCGTCATGTCGTAGTCGCCGCCGTTGACGTAGTCGATGTGGACATTATCGATCTGCCAGTAGTCGCCGGTCTCCATGGGGTCCACGAAACGGAAGCGGACGCTGGTGTTGGTGGCGATGTACGACGAGATGTTGAAGACCTGTGTCGTGGGTGGCCAGGCAGGGGGCGTGTAGGGACCTACATAGGTCTGCAGCGTGGTCCAGTTCGTACCGCCGTCCCCGGAGACGTCCACGGCGATGCGGTCGGTGGCATCCAACGCCGGCGCGGACTCGAGATTGAAGCTGAGGCGAGCGAAGGAGTTGCCGGAGGTGTTGTGCGTGCGCTGGACGGTGCGACCGGTCTCATCGGTGGCGGCGAGTTCTTGGAGGCGCAGGGCAGCGGCAGGGTTGGTGACTTGGATGGCGCCGGCTGTCGCGTCAGTAGCCTCGCCAGTTTCAGTCCAGTCAGAGGTCCAAGTGATTGCTGTAGAGCCCCGACCACCGGTACCATTCCATCCATCCACGGTATCATCGTGGTTGTACGCTCGGGTAGTAGCGAACAGGTCATGAACATAGCGGCGCGCACTTGGATCGTCGTCGAAACGGTAGCTCTCGAGCGCAGTGGCCACCTGCGTCTGCTCCGCGCCCGCGCCGCCCGGACAAGTGATGCCGCTGCCGTTGGTGTCCACATAGATGTCCGTGTTGGCCAGCGGAGTCACCCAGACCACGCTGCGACTTGCCTCAGACAGAATATCCGGGGTCGTTCCGTTCGTATTATCGTCCGGGTCGTGACAGATGCCGCTAAAGCTCTCATTGCTGCAACCGGGAGCAAATCCAACCAACACCTCATCGGTGAGCTGGTTTGAAGGTACCAGCGGCGCCCCCCAGTCGAACATGCGCCCGTCTCGAGTGGACGTGTCCTTGGTGCAGTCCACGATCTGGATGGGCAGGAAGGGCTCGCCGCCAGCGGTGTAAAGGCGGAACCCATCATTGATAAGGTCGGTGGCCGTGCCCGGCCACTCAATCGTCCCCAGGGCGGGGACGACCACAGTCGCATCACCGGTGGGAGCGGGCCGATCGATGGTGACCGTGATGTTGCCACCGAAGGCACCGGTGTAGGCAATGTTCACGTTGTCGAGGTAGATGAACTCTCCGCCTTCGAGCGCATTCGTGATCACGAATCGCACAGATGTGCTCGCGGCGATGTAGCTGGCGATGTTGATTGACCGCGTCCCCGTTCCGTCATCGCCGTCGACGGTGTCGACCGTAACCCAGGTGTTGGGGTTCTGGTCGTTCATCTGGACCGAGACGACATCCGCGTTGTTGCTGGCGGCATCTTCGAAGGCGTACGACAGCGTGGCGCCGGTGGCACCGGTCAGGTTGGCCGTCCGGTTGATGAACGCATCCGCGTCCTCGCCAATCCGCAGCCGGTTGCCAGTGACCCGGACATCGCCGCCTACGGGGCCGGAACCGCCGTCGAATCCATCCACCCAGTCGGTCGACCAGTTCTTGCTGCCGTTGTTGTTGCCGTAGGACACGGCGCTGAACTCGTCACGGACATTTTCGTTCGTGGTTGCAGGCGGCGCGGGATTGTAGATCCACACCTCGGTGCAACCGCTATTGCCGTTCCCAGTATCAGGTGTCGTGCCAACGGGGCTATAATAGCTATTGGTCCATTGGGCGCGCGGGAGCAGAGCATCCCAACGAAACTCGAAGGTATCGCCGACATCGGCCGCCATGGAATGCACCTGCACCGGGCTTCCAGCAACAACTGTGAGCGTTCCGCCCTCCAGAATGCCGTCGATGCTCTTTCGGCCGCCCTGGGTCATGACGAAGTCGTTCAGGTCGTTGGTATCCACCAAGTCGCCGTCGCCGTTCGCATCCACATCGATGGTCGCACCGCCCACCTGGGCCATGACAAACCAGCGCACATCCTCGAAGGCGCTTGTGTTGGTAGCCGGCGTATCCTCGCCCACCGGGGCCACGAACAAGGTGCCGTAAGCGGATGTGTCCAGCACCTCAGAGGCCCCGGCCATCACCGATCCGGGTGTGATCGGGAACACCGCGCGTGTCATGGCCACCGGCGAGGTCACGCCGACCTTGTCGCGGCCGTCGAAGTAGATCAGCGAAGAACTGCGGGCGAAGCCCCAGGTGACCTCGACGTCGTCGATGGTGTAGCGCTTAGTAGCTTCGAGTAGATCTACGCTCTCGAAGCGAATGCGCGTGTTGGCACCACTGATCCCAGATAGATCCAAAACCTGAGCGGTCTGCGTTGTCGCACCGTTGAAGGTTGCGAGCGTGGTGTATGTGGTCCCGTCGGTCGAGTATTGCACGCGAATCTCGTCAGTGTTGTCCGTTAGGAGATTCGCGCCGCCAATCGTAAACCGGAGCGTTGCATTGTATTCGCCAGAGAGGTCAACACCGCGCGTCAGAGAATCGTTAGCCTCTGTCTCCGAAAAGCGCAACTGGTTGCTGGTGATCAGGATGTCGCCCGTGGCGGGGTCCTCTGTGCCGTCACCGATCTCGGTCCAACTGTTCAGCCAGTTGCTCGTACCGTTGTTGTTGTTGTAGGCCACAGCGCTGAACTGGTCGTAGACCTGATACTTGGCACCAATCTTCACATCATTGTCCAGCACAATGACCTGGCCAGCCGTCAGCTGGTCATGCGCCGCAAGCGTGCAAGGATTGATGGCGTTGTTGATGCTCGGTGGGCAGCCATTCGTCAAAACGCCATCGCCCCAGATCTGGGTGCCGTCCGGGTTGCCACCCGAGCTGTAGATGTTGGCGCCCGGGTTGGCCAAGTCGGTGTCGTAGCCGCCGTCCTCCCATTGGTCGTAGTACACCAGCGTTCCGGTCTCCGCAATAGAGATCGAAGTGATGCTACGGAGCGGGCTCGAGGCATCGGCTTGCCCTCCCCCCTGCTCGTCATCCGCGTCGAACAGCGTCAACAGGTCGTCGTCCGGCAGAGCCACGTAGAACAGCTGCACCGTCGGCGGGTTGGCCGCGGCGACGCTGAAGGGGTTCCCCACCAGCATGGCCAGGGCCACCAGCAACGTGGAGATGAGCCGAGCACGTCGCCCACCAGGCAGCAGACGCATGAGCCAAACGGAGGGCATTGCGGACGGACGATTCATGGCTTCACCTCTAAATGAGCGTAGTGGCCCGCGGCAATGCGCGGCATATCGCGGACTTGCACTGGATGTATGATCCCCTGTATGACCCCGACGGCGTAGCGATGGTCACCGCGGCAGCCCAACGCGGAACGGCAGCCCATCGCAGACAATGACATCTTCTGCCGGAGCAAACGAACCCTAAGACGGGGAGGCAGCGGGGGGTAATCCAAACACGCGACGACGCGCCCGCGTCTGACTCCCCCCCGGGATCTGGACGCAGTGATCGGCGGACCGCCGACCCTATGGCGGGCGGAGTATACAACGGCGAGCACGTGGGAAGCAAGCCTTTCGAGCCGGATTGACAGGACTTGGGGATGCCGGGCGGTTGACCTGGGGCCGGCACAACGCCTATTCTACCGGGCCGCAGATCTCGACTCGCAGCACCGCCAGAGGGAGCCGACCGCCGTGCACCAGCTTGCAGCCTGGCCCACCTTTCGTAGCATCCGAAGCCATCTGCCGCATCGCGGACCCTCGGTCGGGCGACAACTCAGCGCCAGCGTCCCAACCTTGGCCCTGGCCACCCTGGTTGCCGCTTTCGGCGTCCTCCTGGGCCACGGCCCGGCCGTGCTGGCCCACAGCGAGCTGTTGGACAGCGTCCCCGCGGCCGGCGCCGAAATCGCTGCTGCGCCGTCCACCGTCGCGTTGACCTTCTCCGACCTGCTCGGTGACGGCAGCACTGTCGACGTGTTGGACGCCGGCTTCCAATCCGTAGCCGCCGGACCGGCCGTCGTCGATGCCGCCCAGCCCCATGCCATGTCTCTGCCGTTGACCGATCTTGCTCCTGGCGATTACACCGTACAGTACCACGCCGTCGAGGCTGCCGACGGTCATGCCGTCGATGGCTCCTTCGGCTTCCGGGTGTTGCCTGCCGCCGCCGGCCCGCCGCCGGAGCCATCGCTGCCGGGCAGTTCCGCCGTCGGCAGTCCGGTCGTAGCCACCCAGCAGGAGACGAGCGAGGCGACCGACGCGCCGCCATCCCTCGCTGAATCGGATGCCTCCGGATCACCCGCTTCCGAAGGCTCGCCACCCAACATCGTATTGGGCCTGGTGGCACTGACCGCGGTCGCGGCACTGGTCATGCTCGTTCGCCGTCGCTCGGCCCGTCGGCCGGCCGACGGGCCGAAGAAGGAGAGGTCGTGAACACCGAAAGCAGGCAACCAGGCGTGATCACCGATCGCCGGCGCTGGTCAGCCGCGGCGCGACAGGTTCCGCAGTTGCTCCGTTCAGGCCTGATCGGCTTCGGCCTTGTTTTGGGCGGTTGCCAGAGCCGAACCGCAGCGACCACCTCGCCGACCCCGCCGCCCACCGCCGCGGTAGCCATGGCGGTCGATGCAACCACCCAATCCATACCGGCCGGCGCGACCCCCGTACAGATCGCCCTCGCGTCCACCGATCTGGCTCTCGGCCCTGAACGCTTCGCCTTCGCCATCCTGACCCCCAGCGGCAACCTGATCCAATACGCCGCGGCCAAGGTCACCTTCCTCGAGCTGGACGGCGACCGAGCGATTCCCATCACTACCACCGTAGCAACCTACTTTCCAGCCCGCCTTGACAGCGCCGGGCTCTACGTAGCTCGCCACAGCTTCACGAAGGCCGGTCCCTGGGGCGCACAGATCGAGGCGGCCCTCGTGGACGGCCGCGAGATCCTCCCGCAGCGTGTGCGGTTCACGGTTCAAGAAGCCCCCAAGGCCGTGGGAATCGGGGCCAGTCCGCCGAAGACCGCCAACCGCACGGTGGCCGACGAACCGAATCTGGCCAGGCTCAGCAGCGACCCGATGCCGGACCCGGACTTCTACCAGCTCACCGTTGAAGACGCCGCCGCTTCCGGCAAGCCCACCGTCATCGTTTTCGCCACGCCGGGCCATTGCAGCAGCCGCATCTGCGGCCCCGTTCTGGACGAGGTGAAGGTGATCAAGGCCGCCGTCGGCGGCGCGGTGAACTTCATCCACATCGATGTCTACCGCGAGTTCAGCCCCCTGGTCCTGGACGAGGCCATGGACATCTGGGGCCTCAAGACCGAGCCCTGGGTCTACCTTGTCGGGGCCGACGGATTGGTCGCCGAGCGGCTCGAGGGCAGCGTCACGGCGGCCGAACTCGGCCCCCTGGTCAACAAGCTCTTGAAGGCACCGGCCCCATAGCGCCGCCGACAAACCGGTTCAGCCGCAACGGCCAACCCCATGCTGCGGCCGGACCGGACACCCCTCTCAGTTGACCTGAAACTCAGTCGTCATGCCCATGGCCGCGTGTGCCACCCGGGCGGCCGGGTCGATCACGAAGCAGATCAGAGCATAGCGCCCAGGCTGCAGATCGGCGATGAAGGATTGCGCCTGCCCGGGGATGATGGCCCCCATGCCGCCCACCCGCTGTCCCGGCATGGGCGTGTCGCCGGCAGCGGCAACGGCGGCGTAGTAGTCGGCGGCGGTCGCACCCGCGTCCAAGCGGATGAGGGCGGCCTCGTGGGGCTGGGTACCCTTGTTGACGAAGGACACCACCCGCGGGCCGGCCGGCAGGCCCTCCGCCAGGCCCATATCGCCGAAGTTGAACTCCTGGCCCGAAACCTCGAGGTCCGCGGGCGGCGCGGCCACAGCCGTGACGCCGCTGTCGGTCACCGTCAGCTCCATGGCCATGCCCTCCGTGTAATGCGGCTTGCCCAGAGAGTTGGCGATGGTGCAGATCACCACGTACCTGCCCGGCTTCAGGTCCACGAAGGCGCTGGCGCTCCGGCCGGGAACCACCGCGTTGGGCCCCCCGGCGTAGCTGATCCAGGACGGATCCAGTTCGTCGGGTGACTGCAGGGCATCGGTGACGTCATCGTAGGTCCGACCGTCCTCGAGCTCCACCAGCTGGATCTGGTGGATCTCTTGCTTGCCCATGTTCGTGAGCGTGATCTTGGTGAGCCCGGCCGGGACCATGCCCGGACCGTGGATGCATTCGTCGGCATCGAAGGCCACCTCCGGCGGCGCCGCCAGGGCCACGGCGTCCGTGCTCACCCGGGCCTGCCCCCCTGCTACTGGACCTTCGGTCAGCAAGGGTCCGCCAACGTTGTCCCTGGCCGCACGCGACTGCAGAACCGCGAGCGAGGCGCCGAGTGCCACCGCCGACAGCAAGACCATCACGAAGGGCCGGCGGCGGCGCGGCGTATCAGAAATCGGCTCGAGCATCATGGCTGATTGACTCCTCGTAAGGGGGCCGCGATGGCCGGATCAGGGAAGCCGGACGGTTATCTGGTCCAACAAGACTTCGGTCGTCTCGTTGCTGTAGCTCTTGCCGCTGTTGAACCCGCCCAGGACCAGGCTGTGGGTACCGGCGGGAAGCGGGCCGATGGTTGCCGCGAAGGGGCGCCAACCGGTGCCTTCGGCGATGCCGCCGTTGCCGTTGCCGTAGACGCGATGCACGACGTCCGCACCGGCCAGACCCACCAAGGTGCCGTCGATGCTGGCCAGCACATCACTGAATTCGTCCGGCTCGTAATCCGGCGACTGCGTCAGCCGGTACCAGAAGCTGAGCAGCACCGACCCCGGCTCGGCCAGGATGAAGTCCTTCTGCCAGCCACCGGACATGCCGGTGACGACGTTGCCGTCGAGGCCGCCCAGCTGGACCTGGATACCGCCGCCTTCGTGGCCGTCGCCCGGCGCGTGCACACCGCTGGCGTAGGCAGGTTCGCCGCTGCCGCGGAACGGGTCGTCGGCATAGACGAAACCATCGGTGCCGCCGTCGAAATCCGCTTGCAGCACGGTGGCACCGAGGGTCGTGGTGACCACGGACACGTCATCGATCGCCGCCTCGATCAGGCTGGGCCGGCCCAAATCCGCGGCGTCGATCCGCAGGGTCACGGTCTGGCCCGCGAAGGCCCCCAGTTCCACCGTCGCCGTCTGCCAGGCGGCATCGTCGTTCTCCGGCGCCCCGCGTTCTTCCAGCACCGTCACGTCGTCATCGCCGACCACGCGCACGCGAAGGTAGTCATCGGCCGACGTGTTGCGCCCATGGGCCAGGTAGTAGGCGAAGGACAGTTCGATAGCCTCGCCGGAGGGTAGCACCAGGGCCGGTGAGAGCAGCGACGTGATACCACCATCGACATCGTGGCCATCAGCGGTGAACCCCGACCGCGCACCGGTGATCAGCCCCAACACCTCACTGGCCGCCAGGCCCAGCTGCTTGGGTCCGTCCGAGTCGGTGGGACCAGGGTCGCCGCGTTCCCAACGGCCGGCATTGGCGCTGTCCGTGCCGAAGAAGTCCGACACCCAGCCGCGGTCCGTATCGAAGTTGTCGGTGAACGGCAGGAAATGCCGCGCGCCGGCCACGGATATGCTGACTGTTGCCGGCGCTGAACTGAGGACGCCATCGTGCGATGTGAACGCAAAGGCATCCAAGCCGAAGTAGCCGGCCGAAGGCGTGTAGACCAGGTTGGGAGCCGTGCCGCTCAGCGTGCCGTGCTGCGGTCCGCCGACGACGGCGAAGGTCAGCGATTCCCCGTCCGGATCGGCACCCGTCAGGACGATCGGCACCGCAACGCCCTTGGCCGTCAGCACCGACTGCGCGTCGGCTGTAGGACGGCCCACCAAGGTCACACCGGCCAGTTCGGCCACCATGCCGGTGGTCACCCGGGCGATGTTGTAGCCCAGGTTGAAATCGGCCGCCGAATAGGTGGCGTAGAGATCGGTCGCCGTGTGGTAGTTGGGGTTGATCCACTCGGCGTTGCTGCCGGAGGTGAGGCTGCGCCGGTTTTCACGCACCGAGATCGACGGAGCCCAGGGATGGAAAGGTGTATCGTCCGAATTGGTGCTGAAACTGTAGGCCGTAGACGGGAACTGGGCGGAATGAACACCGCTGCGGTTATGCCAGGTGAGGGCCAGGGCGCGCGACTGGGCTTCCATGGTCGTTCCGGCGCGCCATTCAACATCCATGTCGGCGTAGGTGCTCTGGGTACCGCCCGGCGTGCCGGCACCGTGATCGTAGAGCACCATGTCGTGTTGGATCATACCCAGCCACGTCGGCTCCGGATAGAGACCTGAACCGGATGGGTTCTCGACGCCCTGAAGGTTCATGCGATCCGTCACGTAGGCGTTGGAGCCGTTGAGGCCTTGCTCTTCGCGGTCCCAGAAGATGAAACGGACGGAGACATTCGTCCTGACGTCGGGCAGGGCGAGGATTCGGGCGAGCTCCAGGGCCACGGAAGATCCGGAGGCGTCGTCGTCCGCGCCGCCGCCGGCGCCGCGGCCATCCAGGTGGCCGGAGACGATATACATCTGGTCAGGATGCACGGTGCCGATCTTGGTGGCATACAGGTTGGACACCGTCAGGCCGCCATAGCTGCCGGTGTGAATCTGCGGGGTATAGCCCCAGCCGGTGAGCTGATCCGAGACCCAGTCCTGAGCGTCGAAGAAGCTGTTGGCCGGCGACCCGGGGCAACTGGTCCTCCGGCAGCGGTCACCGTAGCCGGCCAGCGATTGGATAACGCTCTTGTAGCTGTTGATGTCGACCAGATCGGCGAGGGTCTCGGCGGCGGTCGCCGCCGGCGCCGCCTGCCCATCCTTCAACGTCACATCGTCGATGACCACCGTGGTGGTCTCGTCCGCCGCGTTCTTGGCGTTGTTGTAACCGCCCAGGCGCAGGGTATGGGAGCCGGCCGCCAGGCTGGCGATGTAGACCTCGTGCTCCTGCCAATCCGTGGTGGGCAGGTAGCTGCTGCTGTTGCCCTGGCCGCTGCTGCCGTCGCCGCCCACATGGTCGATGTAGGTCTTGTCCCCACGGCCCTGAAGGTTCCCATCGATGGTGGCCAGCACCCGGCTGTACTCGTCGAACTCGTAGGTGGCGCTCTGCTGCAGCTTGTAGCGGAAGTGCAGCCGCAGCCCCGTGGCGGCGACAGCCAGATTGAAGCTGCTGTTCCATGCGCCGGACATTCCGGTGATGGTGTTGCCGTTGACACCGCCGAGCGTCACCTCCAAACCGCCGCTCCCGCCAAAGCCGCCGGTGGCCTGTCGGACGCCGCTGGCGTAGCTGGGCTGGTTGGTGCCCAGGAAGGCGTCGTCGACGTAGGTGAAGCCGTCGGTGCCCGTGTCGAAGTGGGCTTCCAGCAAGGTTGCTGCCGTGGCCGGGGTCGGTCCACCTGGCAGCAGCACGATGCCAACGAGCAGGCCAAACACAGCGAACCAACGCCAGCCGCGGACGGATTGCGGGGCATCGAGGTCAGGATCAACCAACCTGCGACTCAAGCCGTCATACTTCGCCATCGGGCAGCTCCCTACAGTCCGAATCGTCAAGCAACCGCGGACGGGTGCGGGAAGGCGGTGCCGCCTTCCCACGCCCGTCCGCGGAGACATCTCTCAGTGCGTCGCGATGATCACATCGTCGATCAACACGTCGGTGAACTCGTTGGTGTTGGTCTTCTTGCTGTTGAAGCCACCCACCCGCACGGTATGCGACCCAGTAGCCAGCGACCCGACATTGACCTCGTAGAGTCGCCAGCCGGTGCCGATGTTGCTACCGCCGTTGCCGTCGCCGTAGACCTGGGCCAGATAATCTGTCGGCGGCAGACCGTAGAGGGTGCCATCGACGCTGATCAGGCTCTGGCTGTACTCATCGGTCTCGTATTCCGGACTCTGGGTGAGGTTGTACCACAAGGATACAATAACCTCGGCGCTGGCGGCAAGCGTGATGGACCTCCCCCAGCCGCCCGACATGTTGCTGATGGTGGTGTTGTTCACCCCACCCAAGGTCACCTTCAAGGCCCCGCCGGGGTTGCCGCCCGAGGTCACATGCACACCGCTGGCGTAGCTTGGCTGGTTGGTGCCGCGGAAGCCGTCATCGGTGTAGCTGAATCCTCGGAGTTGCTGGTGAATCCGGCCTGCACGACGACCGTCGGCGCCGTGTCGGCGAGGATGGTGACATCGTCGATGGCTGCCTCCACCAGGCTGGCACCGCTGGCGTCCGCCGCCTGGACCAGCAGGTAGACGGTCTGGCCGGCGAAGCGGTTGAGGTTGGCGCTGAGGGTCGCCCATGCGCCGTTGTCGTTCTCGGTGCCGCCCAGTTCCTCGACCACGAGCCGTGAGAAGTTCGGCCCGACGACCGTGATCCTGAGGTAATCGGCAGTCGATGAGTTCGTACCATGCGCCAGGTAGTACTTGAGCCCTAGGGTGAGGTGGCTGTTGCTCGGCAGGTTGATGTCCGGCGACCGGACGGAGGTCACGCCGCCGTCAATGTCGTAGCTGCCCGAGCCGGTGCCGGCCAGCGGACCGGTGACCATGTCGAAGGATCCGTCGGCCGTCGTTCCCAGCTGCTTGACGCCGCTGGAGTTCGTCTCCTCCGGGTTGGCCCGCTCAAAGACACCCGAAGTGGCGGTGTCCGTACCCGAGGGGTTGACCGTCCAGCCCTGGCTGGTCTCGAAGCCGTCATCGAAGACCGTGATCGGTCCAGGCGGATTGACGTTGATGGTCACCGTGGCGGGAGGCGAGTCGCCGCCGCCGTCGTTGACGGTGAATGCGAGGCTGTCCGCGCCAAGGTACCCGGAGTCCGGCGTGTAGGTCAGGGCAGGCGCCGTGCCGCTGAGCGTGCCGTGCAGCGGCTGGCTGGAGACCGCGTAGGTGAGCGGGTCGTTGTCCGGATCCGACCCGGTGAGGGTGATGGCCTTGGGTGTGTTCTGGGTGGCCGTGACCGTCTGCGCGTTGGCCACCGGCGGATCCGGCACAGGGTCGACGGTGATGCTGACCGTGGCCGGCGGCGAGTTGGAGTAGCCGTCGTTGACGCGGAAGGTGAAGCTGTCGCCACCGTTGTAGTTGGCCGCCGGCGTGTAGGTCACGTTGGGCGCCGTACCGCTGAGCGTTCCGTGGCTGGGCTGGGTCACGATGGCGAAGGTCAGCGGATCGTTCTCGGGATCCGACCCGGTAAGCGTGATGGCCAGGGCCGCGTCCTCGTCCGTCGTCACCGACTGCGGATCCGCGGTCGGCGGGTCGCTGGGGGGCACGATCTGCGCGCCAGCGAGCGTGGCCACCGTGCCCAAGGTGCCTTGAGCGATGTTGAAGCCCAGATCGAAGTCCGCCGTCGAATAGGTCGCGTAGAGGTCGTTCGTGGTGTGGTAGTTGGGGTTGATCCACTCGGCGTTAGTGCCTGAAGTGAGGCTGCGGCGGTTCTCGCGCACGCTGACCGACGCTACCCAGGGATGGAAGGCGGTGTCGTCCGAGTTCGTGCTGTAGTTGTAGGCCGTGGACGGGTACTGGGTGGAGAAGTTGCCGTTGAGGTAACGCCACTGGAGGGCCAGCGCCTTGGAATCCGCCTCCTCGGTCGTGCCCGCCCGCCATTCCACGTCGAGGTCGGCATAGACGCTCTGGGTGCCGCCGGCCGTGCCGGCGCCATGGTCATAGAGCACCATGTCGTGTTGGATGATGCCCAGCCAGGTGGGCTCGGGATAGAGACCCGAGCCGGCCGGGTTCTCGACGCCCTGCAGGACGCGGCGGTCGGTCACGTAGGCGTTGGCGCCGTTGAGGCCCACCTCTTCCCGATCCCAGAAGATGAAGCGCACCGAGACGTCCGTCTGCACATCCGGCGCTGAAAGCACGCGCGCGGCCTCCATGACCACACCGATGCCCGACGCGTCGTCATCGGCGCCGCCGCCACCGCCGCGGCCGTCGAGGTGACCCGAGACGATATACATCTGCTCCGGATGGACGGTGCCGATCTTGGTGACGTAGAGGTTGGAGACAGCTGTCCCACTCCAGGTGCCGTTGTGGTACTGGGGCGTATAGCCCATGGCGGAGAGCTGTCCGGCCACCCAAGCCTGGGCGTTCAGGAAGCTGTTGGCCGGTGAGCCGGGGCAGGACGACATGCGGCAGCGGTCGCCGTAGCCGGCGAGCGACTGGATGCGACCCTTGTAGGTGTTCAGGTCCAGGCGTTCGACCAAGGTCTCAGCGACCGTATCGACAGGCGCCGTGTTGCCATTGGTCATGGCCACATCGTCGATAACCACAGTCATCGACTCGTCCGCTGCGTTCTTGCGGTTGTTGTAGCCGCCGATGCGCAGGGTGTGGTTGCCCGCCGCCAGATTGCCGAGATAGACCTGATGCTGCTGCCAGTCCGTCGTGGGCAGGTAGCTGCTGCTGTTGCCTTGGGTGCTGCTGCCATCGCCCCCGATGTGGTCCACGTAGTCCTTCGACCCGCGCCCCTTCTGGACACCGTCGAAGGTCATGAGCATTCGGCTGTACTCGTCGAATTCGTACTGCGAGGTCTGGTCCACCTTGTAGCGGTACGAAAGGGACACCCCGGTCTGAGCGGTAGCCAGGTTCAGCGTGTAGCTCCAACCACCGGACATCCCATTGATCGTGGTGGCGTCGATGCCGCCCAACGTCACTTGGAGTCCTCCGGTCCCGCCATAGCCGCCGGTGGCCTGACGCACACCGCTGGCGTAGGCCGGTTGGCTGGTGCCGAGGAAGGGGTCGTCGACGTAGGTGAAGCCGCCGGCGTCGGTGTTGAAGTTGGCTGACAGGATGGTGGCCGCCTGGACGTGAGGCGGTGCGGTACTGGCGACAGTCGCCAGGGCGACGAGCAGGGCCCCACCAGCTGCCCGAATGGACCGGAACCCTGCCAGTCTCCCGAGGCGACGGTGTATCCAATAGGTCGAGGTGCCGGAAGCAGACTGCATCGGACAGTACTCCTTGTTGCGAGAGCGGTGAGTCCCAGAGCGCCATGGTACACCCGCCAAAACACTGACGCAACTCTTATTAGATATTAACAGTCATGTCTCGGGCTTCAAAAAAAGACTAAAACAACACCTTTGAGCGAATCACTGTGGCGAGGCCGACGACCTCGTGTCCGCCGGAGCCCTTAGCCCAGCGCGCAGTTGCCGGGCCGGCGTGGCACCAGAAGCCATGAACTCAGGCCACAGCCCGCCGATCCGTTGCCTGTCTCGCCATGCGAACACCCTTCAACTGACATCTTCCCACCACGCAACCCGATCGGTTTCGACACATCAATCTATTGCGTAGCGGTGTAGCATATCGTTGGTCAAGGCTTCCGGCGTCCCCCGGCGGGGTCCCGAAACAGCGACTCCGGCGCCGGTGGAGGGTGTCGCAAACCCCCTGCTCCGCCCTTGACCGCCGCTCGCTCACAACCCCGAAGTCAGATTTGATTGGAGCATTTGTGTCCCAACACGTGACGACACCCAACCCGCGCCGCAGGTCCCGGATGGTCTTCCTGTGCTTGTCCATGTGCCTCGTGGCATTCGCCCTGCCAGCCTTGGGCCGGGCTCGCGCCGAGCCACTGCCTTGCGGCATCCTGATCACCATTCCCAAGCCACCGCCGGTTCCCTTCCCGAGCCCCAAGCCCGCACCGGTTCCTGCGGGAGACATCAGCGGCCATGTCAGCGGCAGCAGCCTCGGCGCCGAAATCGTCCTTTACCGCTGCCAGGGTGCAGCGGGGGTCGAGTCCGGTCGTGTCCAGACTGACGCCGAGGGCCGCTTCGCCTTCTTCGGCCTGGATGCGGCCTTTGACTACTACGTCGAGGCGGCCTTCCCCGGGCATTCGCTTCTGGAACTGGCGTATCGCAGGGGAGCCTATGCGGTGCCGGGCATGTCCGATATCGCCATCGCCGGGCAATAGACCCCACCCGGAGTCGGCGTCATGACGGCAACAGACGAGTACAGCACATCCATGAAGCGTGAGGGGCGCGGTGGCATGACCTCGCGGCCAATGAAGGATTTCGAGACACGGCACACCCATCGGCTACTCTCAAAATCCTTTGTGGTGCGATACCAGCGCGCGGACGAATCACAGCGACAGGGGCGGGGCATTGCGCCACCGCCCCTGTCGATTGCAGAGCACCACGCGCCCGTCCTGTCAGCATCAGGACGTTCTGATCGACAGAGCCTGCCCCGCTGCCACGACACCCTCGCGCAAGGTCTTGCCGGTCGAGATCCGCGGACCGGCCTGCTTCGGCTGCTGCAGGGCATCCCGATAGAGGGCGAGCGCTTCCGCCATCCGGCCCTGCTTCTCGAAGATCTCCGCCAGCAGGTGCAGTGATTCACTGATGCCCGGCGGGTCGTTCAGGGCTCGGCACAGGCTGAGGCTGCATTCCACATAGACCCGGGCCAACTCAGTCTGCCCGCGCTCCGCCGCGATGTAGGATTGGTAGCGCAGGCACAGGGCGACGCCATTGAGGTCCCCCTGGGTTTCGAACAATGGCTGCGCCTGAGCCACCAGGGGGACCATCTTCTCCCAGGAGCCGGTATGCGCAGCGAGGGTTCCCATGGTCACCAGCCCATTGGCCATGATGATCTGGTCACCCAAGCGGTGACCTAGCGCCATGTACTCGCCCAGCAGGGCCTCCGCACGCTCGAAGTCGGCAGCATCGATCTCCACCAATGCCGCGTTGTGCAGCGCCCCGGCAAGCAGAACCTGCTCTCCCGCAGCACGGAAGACCACGGCCCCTTCCGCCAGGAGCTGGCGCGCCAGAGTCAGATCCGCCTCCTGGTAGGCTACCACCCCGAGAGAGGCCAGGCAGCGGCTCTGTAGCCGCTCGTCCCCCAAGCGTTGGGCCATCTGCAAAGACTCGACGAACCAGGCTTTGGCAAAGGCATGGTCGCTGCTGCAAAGCGCCAAAGAACCGGCGGCATAGACTGCCCGAGCGTAATGCGGGCTCGATTCTGCCGGTCGGGCCAATAGCACCTGTTCCGCATGTCGACGCCCATGCTGTACCATGGATCGCAGGTACCAATAGCGCCACAGCGCCGCCACGAAGCGCAGGGCCAGCCCGGGATCCCGATCGGTAACGCCGGCCGAAAGCGCCCATTCGGCAGCCATCCGAATCTCCACTTCCCTTTCGCTGACCATCTGAACCCAGCGGGCGCGATCAGAACCCAGGAGATGCGGTTCCAGACGCTCCAGCCAGGTCGCCAGCGCCTGTGCTTTGGCCAGACGGTCACCTTCCGAGCGATCGCCTTCGTCAAGGGCCGATGGGTACGTCAGCCGACCATCGCCGATTGCCGTGCTCGGGGGCCGACCGCCGGAATGGCCATCGACGCGCGGCTCAGCAACTGCAGATGTCGTTGGGTCGGCCAAGCCCATGCCGACATGGGCGCCACCGGAGCCTTCCAGTTTCAGGGAACCCCGCAGGCTGTTGAGACGCTCCGCCAGTCGATCTCGCTCCGGCTTGACCCAGGGCTGGCTCATCATCGGCAGAATGCCGTCGCCGTGCAGTTCGATCACGTGGTCCAGGATTCGTTGCCGCTCCATGCGGTCAGGTTCGCGCAACGCGCGAGAGATCAGTTCGTCCAGCCGCTGGATGTCCGTACCGATCTCTGGGGCCAGCCGCAGCGTGTAGTAGTCGGCGATGATCACCCCGCCCGGCAACCCCAGATCCTTGAGCTGACGCGTCAGGATGAAGAGCACGTGCGACAAGCGGCGGAGTGCGACGTTGATCGGCCTGTCCGGCCAGAACAGACGCGCGATCTCCTCTCTGCCATGCGCCCGGGTGGGCTGCAATGACAGATAGGCCAGCAGGCAGTCAAGGATACGCATCTGGAATCGGTGAACGAGAAGACCATCACGCTCGACCCGGAAGCTGTGCAGTAGCCCCAGCACCCATCGCTCGGGCGGAGAACCGGGGCAGCCCTCGGGGACGGCTGACGCGCTGGATAGGGCGGCGCTGGACATGGCAACGGGACTCGGTGGCCAGTCCACCTCAGTCATGTTGACGCCTGGGTCTTCTGAATTCGATGTCGGTCTCATAGCGGTCTCATCGTCTCCCCTTGGGGCAGTGCCGCCGATTACTCGGCGCGCACTGACACAAGCACTCACCATGTCCTTCATGCCCCACGGACAAGGGGCTCAGGTCACGACCACCGGCATCTGACACGACGGGCCATTCCGCGAGGGAACATGACTTTAGTCTCTGCCCTGGGCCAATAAGCCCATCGGGCATGGATCACTGGTGCGGCCAGAACACCGGCCTTCTTGACCAGCGGGCTCCCGCTCTACGTACTCGATATGCGGTACGGACTGACTTCACTGATCCCTGGCAGCGCATCGTAGGCGAGAGACAACGCCACACCAGGATGATCCCTACTCTGCTGCGACAAGGATAATCTCGCCCCTATCCCCAGTCAAGCGCCTTCCGTGGACTTCCCTAACCCAACGGCCGCGCCGTGGGCAGCCCTGCTCGCCGCGGGTAGGCCGGTGCTGTGGGATGGCGCTTGACGATGACCACCAGATGGCGCGTCTGGTCCAGGCCCGGCAGCCGATAGGGCTCCACGGCCAGCAGCTCGCCCCCCAGCTTGGCGATAGCCCCCGCCGCCGAGCGGGCCTCGGCGGCGGCCTCCGCACCCTTGAGCGCCAGGGCCCGCCCTCCCACGCGAAGGAAGGGCAGCAGGTACTCCGCCAGCACCGGCAGGGCGGCGACGGCGCGGGCCGTCGCCAGGTCATAGGCCGCGCGGTGTTCGACCCTGCGCGCGGCATCTTCGGCGCGCGCCGCCAGCACCAGTGTGCCCGCCAGACCCAGATCCGGCAGCTCGGTGAGCCGGCGCAGGAAGTCTGCCTTCTTGCCCACCGACTCCACCAAGGTCAGCTGCCATTCGGGACAGGCGATCTTCAGCGCCAGGCCCGGAAGTCCAGGTCCGGAGCCTACGTCCACCAGGCGCAGAGGCGTCTCCCGCCGTACCTCCGGGTCCAGACCACGCAGACAGATGAGGGAGTCCAGCACATGCTGCACGGCCATGTCGCGCGGGCCGTTGATGCGGGTGAGGTTCAGGCCTTGGTTGGCCGCCACCAGCTCCGCGGCGTAGCGGCCATAGGCCCGTAGGGCGCGCGCGTCCAGCCAAGCGTCCAGGCCCATGGCCCGAGCCGTCTCTCGCAGGAGGTCCAGATCGATGGCCGCCGCGGCAGCCTGGGCGGTCGTTTCCCGGGTCATGGCGCAATGGTATACTCTGCGCCGCGATGCGCGGCCAATCCCGCCTGCTGCCAGCCACCATCACCCGCCAGCGCAAGGAGCCCTCTCATGACCATGGTCGCGCGCGCCGACGCCTCGCCCGCCTCGCCGGTGGACCTCGTAGGCCCGGGTCTGCCCCTGGCGGAGGTCGATCCCCAGATCCAGGCCCTCATCGGCCTGGAGGCGGAACGACAGCGGGTGGGCATCGAGCTCATCGCCAGCGAGAACTACACCAGCCGGGCGGTCCAGGAGGCCGTCGGCTCCGTGCTCACCAACAAATACGCTGAAGGCTACCCCGGGCGCCGTTACTACGGCGGCTGCGAGCATGTGGACCAGGTGGAGGAGCTGGCCCGTCAGCGGGCCAAGGCGCTCTTCGGCGCCGACCATGCCAACGTGCAGCCCCATGCCGGCTCACAAGCCAACATGGCCGCCTACAGCGCCCTGCTGCAGCCCGGTGACACCATTCTGGCCATGCGCCTGGACCAGGGCGGGCACCTCACCCACGGCAGCCCGGTCAACTTCAGCGGCCAGCTCTACAAAGTGGCCGCCTACGGCGTGGACCCGCGCAGCGAGGAGATCGACTACGACGCGGTGGCGGACCTGGCCCGCGAGCATCGGCCCAAGGTGATCGTGGCCGGGGCGACTGCCTACCCACGCCAGATCGACTTCGCCCGTTTCGCGGAGATCGCCGCGGATGTCGGGGCGCGCTTGTTCGTGGACATGGCCCATATCGCCGGCCTGGTGGCCGCCGGGCTGCATCCGGACCCCATTCCCCTGGCCGACATCGTCAGCTCCACCACCCACAAGACCCTCCGCGGCCCGCGCGGCGGCCTGCTGCTCTGCAAGGCCGAACATGCGGCGGCGGTGGACAAGGCCGTCTTCCCCCGCCTTCAGGGCGGCCCCTTGGAGCATGTCATCGCCGGCAAGGCCGTGGCCTTCCTGGAAGCGCAGGCGCCTTCCTTCCGCGCCTACCAGGCCCAGGTCATCGCCAACGCCCAGACCCTGGCCCAGGAACTGGCGGCTGCTGGACTGCGCATCGTGGCCGGGGGCACGGACAACCACCTCATCCTGGTGGATTTGCGGCCCAAGGGCGTCACCGGCAAGGTCGCTGAGGAGGCTCTGGATCGAGCGGGCATCACCACCAACAAGAACGCCATCCCCTTCGACCCCCAGAAGCCCATGATCACCAGTGGCCTGCGCCTGGGCACGCCGGCCGTCACCACACGCGGCTTCGGCCAAGCTGAGATGCGGCGCATCGCCGGTTGGATCGGACGGGCCCTGGACGCCGTGGAGGACGAATCCGCTCTGGTCCGCATCCGTGCGGAAGCGGCAGAGATGGCGGTGGATTTTCCGGTGCCGGGCATCGGCTGACGGCAGGGCGGAAGCGGACCAGACGACAGGACCGTCACAGGACATACCGGGAGGGTGGTCAATGCGGAGGCGCGGCGTGCCGCGTCCCCTCGCCGGCCACCCTCCCGGCCTTGATCACTTCACCGTGATGCTGATCTGGCTGACCACCGGCGGATTCAACGGCACATGGGCTCCGTCGCCGACCACGGCCATCAGCTCGTAGCTGCCGGGCGTCAGGGTCAATTCGCTGCAGTCCGTGCCATCGCCGATGTGGATATGCGTCTCGTCCTTGACCAGGGCGGAGGTCATGGTCCCCGCCGTGATGGCCGCCACCTCGTCGGCGCTGGGATTGACCAGCACGTGGTTGTGGCCGTAGCCGGCCTTGACCTCGCCGGACGGCTCGAGACCGACGCCGGTAACCTCCATGCAGACCTTGACCGGGCTGGTCACCTCAGCACCGTCGGCCAGGTCTCTGAAGCCCACGGTTGCAGTGGCGCCCATGCCGGCATCGGCCGCGGGTTGCTCCTGGCCGGCGCTCTCCTCGTCGGCCGGGGCGGCCGCTTCCTCAGGAGCGCAGGCCGTCAGGGAGGCGGCCATCAGCAGCACGGTCACGACGGGAATCCATAGTTTGCGAACGGTCATGGGGTCATTCTCTCCTTGCGTGTTTGCCGCCGGGCCGGACGGCCCGCTAGTGGGCGCAATCATGTTACCGGTGCCGGGCCACGGTCAAGCAGCAGCGGTGAGGCAATCGTGCCCCGCCTCGCTCAGGCTTCCGCCTTGAGCCGCTTGAAGGCTCCGCGCCACAGTTGGTTGGTGCGGGTGAACTGGTTGACGTTGACATCGGCGAAGCGCGGTGCCATCTCTGCCAGGACCACCGGCAGGCGCAGCCAGTCGTCTACCTGGATGAGCCGGACCATTCGCTCCGCGGTGCGGTCGGCCCATTCCCAATCGGCGCGCAGGTGGTCCGCCTTGATGTAGTAATGCTTCTTGTCCCAGACCGAGGCCGACTGCTCGACGCCGGCGCTGATCTCCCGCAGGGCAAAGACGATGAGGGCGCTGAGGTCCTTGACCTCCTCGTCCAGCTCGCGCTTGGCCATGAGGTGCTTGAGCGCCTCGGCGATGGTCCGCCGCCAGCGCTGGCGGATGGTGGAGGGGCTTTCGACGCTGATCAGGCGGCCCATGGAAGACTCCGATAGCAGGAAAGGCGAATAGAACACACGTTCCGATCATATGGATCGGACGGGCGGCGGTCAAATGATCAGATCACTGCGGCCCCTGCCCCGCCATCGTCGCCATCGTTCCCCAACGGATCAGTCGGCACGATCCTACGGCGATTTCCCCGGCGCAGACCTCTCCGCCGGAGCGGTCTCCGGCAGATCGACGGCCTCCAGACGCAAGCCGTCGCCCACGCGTAGCAGCACCTGCCCGAAGAATCGCTCGCGGGCGATGGCCCCCCAGATACGCGAATCCGGGGCCTCCTTGGAGGTGCCCATGACCCAGAAGCCGTCCGCCGGCAAAGTCAGCGGGACGAAGTCATCCACCCCCGGACCCTGCCAGATCAGCTCCAGGCCGCAGGCCTGGCCTGCGTCATCACGGCGCTCGCCGTCACAGGGCTGGTCGTTGACGTAGACGCGGCCTCCGCGGCCCTCCACCGTATCGCCCGGCCCGGCGATCACGTAGCGCACTGCCACGCCGTCCGGAGCCTCCAGGGAGGCCAGCCGGTTGCGGCCGGGCGGATCCTCCCAGAAGGCTGTGTTGTCGGAGAGGACCCGGTCGCCGGACGCGAGGTAGGGCGCCATGGCCTCGTCCGTCACCGGCACCAGGGCGAAGAAGACCTGACCCGCATAGCCGAGAAGCAGGCAGCTGCCGCAGCCGAACAGGGCCAGGGCGACCGGCAGCACGCAGCCGAAGAAGCGGCTGGCGCGCGGGCTCACACGGCAGCTCCGGACCGGAGGGCAGTCACGAGCCCGGCTCGAAGGCTTTCAGGAGCAGGGGCAGATAGATGCCCTTGCCCGGCTGGCGCGTGGGCGGCGGGGTGGGCACCGTCGTCCCCGGCTCCAGGCCGATGGTCTGCATCATCGGCTGGTTGGTGACCGTCTCGGGGTTCGTGAAAGCCGCTTTGTAGCCCGACGCCTCCACCATGACCCGGTACTGGCCCGGCGGCGGGTAGAAACCGTACCAGCCCGTGGGGCCAGTGGTCTGCGGGTTCGTCTGGCCGTGCGTAGCCGGCCATAGCTTCCACTCCCGGCCCACGGCCGCCCCAGGATCCCGGGCGAAGAGCGAGACCCGGGCGCCCGCGATGCGCTTCAGCCGCGGGTCCGGTTGCCCGCTCAGATCATGGACGAAGCCGTCGTATTCCACGGTCATGGTTCCCAGGAGCAGGTCGCGTGGCTCGCCGCCGCCGCAGCGGGCCGACAGGGTGACGGTGGCACCGGTGGCCGCGACATCCAAGGGGAAGCTGGCCTGGTAGGCGCCGTCGACCGCCCCCAGCGGATAGGCCTTGTCCTGGTAGCGCAGTTCCCCGGAAGGCTGCTGCCCCGCCGGACAGCGCAGCGGCACGTGCAGGGTCACCATCTGGGTCTTGCTCGGCGCGGGCGGATGAACGCGCAGGGTCCATTCGCCATCGCCGCGCAGGGCCAGGCAGCCGGATTCGTCCTGGTAGGGCTGGACATAGCGCGTGCCTTCAAGCTCGTAGCGCAGCTCCAGGCCGGCCGCGTCCACCAGAAGCGCCGGGTCCACGGAGAATGCCGCCGGCTGGGTGATGCCGCTGGCCACGCCGCTCTCGCCCTCTGATCGCACCTGGATGACATGCGAGCCGGCCGACAGAGGCGCGGCGGGGCGGTAGCTGAACGGCGCCGACTCGCCCTCGCCGACTGCGGCGCGGGTCTCGCCCAGAAGCTGGTAGTTATCGTAGACCAGGACCCGGGCGCCCGACGCGGCCACGCCGCTGATCTCCGGCTGAGCGTCGTTGAAGACGCCGCAGCGCGGGGCCAGGATCTGGGGCCGCACCTGCTGGCCCTCGAAAGGCAGGTAGCGCACGCCATCGCTGACCTCTTCGCCTTTGCCGGGGTTACCACCCAGGCCGCAGGCGTCCGTGCGCTCGCTGACATCGTTGGGTCCGGCGGTATCGCCCCAGTCGTTGCCGGCGGCTTCCACGCAGGTGGTGCGGTCCTCGTTGTACAAGCCGTAGATCCGGTTGAAATCGAACCAGTTATGCGGACCCACCTGCGGCTGCGCGCCGGTGTCCACGCGCAGACCATCCACGTTGCCGCGCAAGATGTTGAAGCTCATGCTGGGGGCGGCGCCGTTGTCCACGAAGATGCCGCTGCCCCTGGCTTCGTTCTGCTGGTCGAAGACGAGGTTGCCGATGAGCTGCGGCCGAGCCTCTGGGCCGGTGACCGTGATGCCTCGGCCGCCGCTCTGGCGGATCAGGGTGCTCTGGATGCGCGGCGAACTGTTGCGCACGGTGATGGCGCCGCCGGAGGAGGCCCCGCCGTAGAGGATCTCGGCATGCTCGATGAGGGTGCCGGCCCCTGTCGCCGGGTCGTAATCCGTGGTGCCATCGTCCAGCAGCACCTCCGGCCAGGCGCCGGGCCGCTTGTCATCCTTCTCGGGAATCAGCTGCACCGGGCTGCCGGCCGCACCCCGGATCGCCAGGGTACCGTTCTTCACCCTGAGCGCCCCGCCGTTGGTAAAGCGGAAGGTGGTGCCGGCCAGCAGGGTGAGCGTCCCACCTTGGTCCACCAGAAAACCGTTGCCGTCCACGCGGTAGGACCAGCGCCGCGGACCGAGGCTGGCCAAGGTGGTGCGGTCGGTGACGGTGCCGGAGACGGTGATGCCATTGTGGCCGTTGTAATCGAAGCGGTTGCCGTCAAGGCTGGGGCTGGCGGAGGCGTCCATCTGCATGGCCAGCACGTTCCTCAGGAAGTAGTTGCCCTTGACAACCGGCCGGGCCCCCTTCTGCAGGCGCAAGGCCGCCGGCGGCAAAGCCTGGCTGACGGTGCAGCCGTCGAAGCGGTTGTAGCGCAGGGTCGGGGCCGCGCCTGCCTTGACCTCGACGCCCACGCCGGAGCCGGCCAGGAAGCTGCTATGGTGCAGGTCTGCCTGGTCCGCGGCGATGCCCAGCATCTCGCGACGGCCCGCGCCCCCGCCGGTGAAGCTGGCGTAGGCGATCTCTGATGGACCGCTGCCGGCCAGCAGCTGCACGCTGTCCCATTCGCTGCTCGCCGGTTTGAAGCTGATGGGCAGGGCTTCGCTGCCCACGGCCAGCAGCCGTCCGGCCACGCTGAGCTTGTGGCGCGGACCCAGCTTCACTTCCACACCCGGCTCCATCGTCAGGGTGGAGCCGACGGGCACCTCCAGATCGCAGGTGCTGACATAGGGCGATGCGCCGCGGGTCCAGGTCACGACGCCGGTCAGCTTGCCGCAGACATCCGTCTGCAGGCGCCGCGGCGCCTGCGGCTCGTCGAGCCGGGCCGCGGCCGGACGGCCGGAAGGGCAGAGCCCCAGGAGAACAGCGGACAGGGCCGCGATGGGCAGGCGCTTCATGAAACTGCTCCCAAGCAGGTGGCGACGGGACGCCCGGTCGACGCCCCCCTGATGGGTTGCGCCGACCGGGCCTTCCGGTTTCAGCGACCGCCCTCAGGGCGCTTGTCGTCGCGGATGTCGTCGGCGCTGATCTCGCTGGCCGACGCGGGCAGCTCCTCGATGGTGACCGATTCCATCACGTCACCGATGGCGGTCGCGCGCACCACATCCATGCCGCTGAGCACATGGCCGAAGACGGTGTACTTGCCGTCCAGGCTGGACGCAGCAGGGCCATCGTCCAGGACGATGTAGAACTGGCTGCCGGCCGAGTTGGGATCGGCGCTCCGCGCCATGGCCAAGGTGCCGCCGCGATGCGGCACGGGCTTGTCCTCGTTGAACTCGCCGTCCACGCTGTAGCCCGGACCGCCGGTGCCGTTGCCCGCCGGGTCGCCGCCCTGGATGACGAAGCCCGGGTCGACGCGATGAATGGTCAGGCCGTCGTAGAATCCCTGGCGGCTCAGGAAGATGAAGCTGTTGACATGCTTGGGCGCCACGTCCGGAAACAGCTGCATGCGGATGTCGCCCTTGGCCGTCTTGATGGTGGCGAAATAGGCCTTGCCCACGGGATCCAGCTTCTGGTCCTCGGGCGCGGCGAAGGTCTTGCCCGGCAGACCGGCCGGCTCCGCCGGGGCGGCCTCGGTAGCGTCAGCAGCCGCTGGGGCTTCAGCGGTACCCTCGCCGCTGGCCGCCACCGCCGGTGTCCCGGTGCCGTCGGTGGTGGCGGCCTCCTGGGGTTTGCGGGTGGCCAGCATGGCCAGCAGCAGGGCGATGGCCACGGCCACGGCACCCAGACCCACCAGCACCCCGGGGTTCTTCAGGCTGGGCCCGCGGATGACGATGTCGTCGTCCCCGTCATCGCCGGGCCGGCGGGTCGGTCGGTTGCGCTCCGTGAATCGTTCTCGTTCTCGTCGTGCCATGGTGAACGTGCCTCCTCGATGGGTTCGGTGCCGGATGGCGGATAGCGATGCTGCGCCGCCGGGCAAAGGTTGTTGGGGTGGTCAGGCCAGATTGCCTGCGCTTGGATGCATGGGTGTCAAGCCAGGGGGGTGCCCAGGCGGACCAGGTTGGGAGCCTGGCGGCCGGCCGTGGCCCGGGTGGCATCCACCACCAGCGGGGCCGCCGCCAGGACACGCTCGACGTCCATCGCCCGGTGCGCGGTCAGGATCAGGGCCGCGTCGGCCCATGTCAGGGCTTCGTCGTCCAGCGGCCGGCTCTGCAGCACGGTGCGCTGAGGATGGAAGACGTCGCCGCCGACCGCCAACTCCCTGATGTAAGGGTCATGGTAAGCTACCGTGGCCCCGCGCGCCAGCAGCAGGGCGATCACCCGCTCGGCGGGTGAATGGCGCGAATCGTCCACATCCGGCTTGAAGGCCACGCCCAACACCAGGATGCGCGCCCCGCTGACGGTGCGCCCCCGGCGGTCCAAAGCGGCGCCCAGCAGGTCGGCCACATGCGCGGGCATGCTCTGGTTGATGTCCGCCGCCAGCTCGATGAAGCGGGTGGAGAAGTCGTATTCGCGGGCCTTCCAGGCCAGGTAGTAGGGATCGATGGGGATGCAGTGGCCACCGACGCCCGGCCCCGGCCAGAAGGGCATGAAGCCGAAGGGCTTGGTGGCGGCCGCGCCGATGACCTCCCAGATGTCGATATCCATCCGCTCGGCCAGGAGCGCCAGCTCGTTGACCAGGGCGATGTTGACCGACCGGAAGATGTTCTCCAGTAGCTTGGTCATCTCCGCCACACGCGGGCTGGAGACCACCTTCACCTCCGGACCCAGGGTGCCCAGGAGCGCGGCGGCCAGCGCTGCGCAGCGCGCGGTCAGGCCGCCGACCACCTTGGGGGTGTTGCGCACGGTATGCTCGGAGACGCCGGGATCGATGCGTTCGGGGCTGAACGCCAGGTGCACGTCCTTGCCGACGGCCAGCCCGGTGGCGGCCAGCCGCGGAAGGATGACCTCCTCGGTGGTGCCCGGGTAGGTGGTGCTCTGCAGGATGATCAGCTGGCCGGCGCGCAGACGGCCGGCCACCGCATCGGCGGCGGCGATGACGGCGCGCAGGTCGGGGGTCTTGTTGGCATCGAAGGGTGTCGGCACGCAGACGAAGACGACATCGCAAGCCGCCAGGATGGCGTCGTCGGTGGACGCGGACAAGCGGCCGGCACTTACCAGCGGAGACAGACGCTCGTCGGCCACGTCGCCGATGGGGCTCCGCCCCTCGCTGATCCTGGCTACCCGCTCGACGGCGATGTCCAGACCACGCACACCGTAGCCGCATTCGGCCAGGGCCACAGCCAAGGGCAGGCCCACATAGCCCAGGCCCACCACGCCGACCACGGCCGAGCGGTCGGCGATGCGCTGGGCCAGCAGGTTGGACGGAGCGTCGACGGCGGGATCGACGACGGGCGGTTCGCTCATGAACGGAGACGCTGCCTTGGGTGATGCAAGCGGGGCGCGGCCCGCAAGGATACATGGGGTGGGGACGCGGCTCAAATCACCGCCAACACCTCGCCCACCGCCCGCCACACGTCGACCGCCACCACGTCCGCCGCGCGCGCGGCGTCGATGACCCGCCAGCGCCCCGGCTCGGCCCCGGCCAAGGCCAGATAGCCCTGGCGTACCTGCTGATGAAAGGCCAGGCTGGCGGCGTCGAAGCGGTTCCAGTCCGCCGGGTCCATCTTGCGGCGCTGCAGGCCGGACTCCACCGGCAGGTCCAGCAGCAAGGTGAGGTCCGGCTGGAGACCGACGGTGGCAAAGGCGTTGAGAGCCTTCAAGGCGGCCAGATCCATGCCCCGACCGTAGCCCTGATAGGCGAGGGTGGCATCCGCGAAGCGGTCGCAGATCACGATCCGGCCGGCCTGCAGCGCCGGCAGGATGCGGTCTTGCACCAACTCTCGCCGCGCCGCCAGGAAGAGCAGGGCCTCGGTCTCGATCTGCATCGGGCTCTCGGCCAGGTCCAGCAGCAGGGCGCGGATCTTCTCCCCGATCGTCGTCCCCCCAGGCTCGCGCAAGGGGAGCACATCACGTCCCTGTGACCGCAGGCTGTCCACCAGGCGGTGGATCTGGGTCGTCTTGCCGCCGCCCTCCGGCCCCTCAAAGGTGATGAAAAGGCCGCGGCTCATCCGCCCTCCCGGAACAGGCGCACGCGCCGGTAGGGGTCCTCGCCGCGGCTGAGGGACCGCAGGTTGGCCTGCCGAGCCAGGGCGTGCTGCTCGCGCCGCAGCGCCGGACCTTGGGGAGCCAGCTCCAGCATGTCATGCCTGCCCCGGTGGATGGCCTGGATGGCCAGTTCCGCTTCCGCCAGGGCCGCCTCCACCGCGTCGTGCGCCGGCCGCAGGCCGAAGAGATCCACCAGCGCGGCCTCGATCTGGGCGAAGGTGTTGGAGCGCAGGACGTAGATGGGCACCTGCCGTGTCTCCGCCTCGTGCAGGGTGGAGGGCTGCTTGCGGTAATGACCCTTCAAGGTGATCACGGCATCGGTCTGCGTCAGATCCTCGGTGAGGAAGATGGGCACGCCCAGGGCCTTGGCCGAACGGCGCAGCCGGTCCTGGCTGACCCCATAGGGCAGGATACGCAGGGTCTTGTGCCGGGCAGCGCCGCGATCCGCCCCCGACCGCTCGTCGCCGTCACGGACAGGTGGGGCCGGCTCGGGCGTCCGGCCGTCCCGCCGCTCCCGCCCCGGGCGCAGGTCGCCGCCGCGGACCGGCCGGCCCTCGTGCCGTCTCTCCGTGGCGGCGCCCTCGCCGAAGCCGCCCGCGCCGCGCATGCGCCCTTCCTGTTGGCCGCTGGATCCGATGGGGTCGCCCTCCTCGATGACCGCCCGGCCGTTGGCGTCCAGGTAGCGCAGCTCCGGGCGCACCGTCCGTCCGCGCAGGAGGGCGTCGATGGCGGAAGCCGTGTCGTGGTGCACGATCAACCGGTGCCAGTCCTGGATCTCCACCACCACGTCGAAGGTGGGCGGAGCGCGACGTTCCAGGATGCTCTTCTGCGTGCCGCGGCGCCGAGCCTCTTCGTCGGAGAGGGTGACGCTCTCGATGCCCCCCACCAGGTCGGAGAGGGTGGGGTTCATCAGCACATTGTCCAGGCTGCGCCCATGCGCCGTGCCGATGAGCTGCACCCCGCGCTCGGCGATGGTCCGGGCCGCCAGGGCCTCCAGCTCCCGACCGATCTCGTCGATGACGATGACCTCCGGGTTATGGTTCTCCACGGCCTCGATCATCACCTCATGCTGCATGGTGGGGGTGACCACCTGCATCCGCCGCGCCCGGCCGATGGCCGGATGCGGAATATCACCGTCGCCGCCGATCTCGTTGGAGGTGTCCACGATGATCACCCGCCGGTTCTGGGCCAGGAGACGCGCGGTCTCGCGCAACATGGTGGTCTTGCCCACCCCGGGGCGGCCCAGGAGCAGCACCGAACGCCCCGCGGCGATGATGTCGCGGATGATCTCCACCGTGCCAAAGACCGCCCGCCCCACGCGCAGGGTCAACCCGATGACCTGGCCCTTGCGGTTGCGGATGCCGGAGATGCGGTGCAAGGTGCGGGCGATGCCCGCCCGGTTGTCGTCCCCGAACTCGCCGATATGGGCCACAACCTGGTCTAGATCCGCCTGATCGATCTCGATGTCTTCGAAGACTCGCCCGCCGCCATGCGTGCGCAGTTCGGCCGGCCGTCCCAGGTCCATCACGATCTCGATGAGTTCGGCGCCCCCGCCGGCGGTCAGCACAGCGTCTTTAAGCCGCGGCGGTAACACGTCCAGAAGCATGGCCACTTCGGCGATGGCGGAAGGACTCGGTGGCAGCAGGACTGAAGCCATGGCGAGGTCCGGCGGTGCATCCGGAGGTAGGTCCGATCGCTGGTCAGCGGCGGCCGAGAGAGGGGTGGGGTCGATGGCTTCCAATGCGGTGTCCCAGGGGCGCCGCGACAGCCGCGGCCGGATGGGGGCTCAGGCCGCGTCGTTGACGCGGTAGTCGGCGGAAATGGTCTCGTCGTCGGACGCGACTGCGGCGCCGCGCCCCGAATGCTCGCGCACCAGTTCGGGCGGGGCGAGCCGGATGAAGAAGCGCAGGGCGATGGCCATGACCGCCAGGTCATCCAGGGAGCCAAAGCCCGGGATGATGAAGTCCGGTACCAGGTCGATGGGCGAAACGAAGTAGACCAAGGCCAGGAAAGGGATCAGCTTGAGGCTCCAGGACACCCGGCTGTCGCTGATGAGACGCCAGGCCAACTGGCCGCTGCGCAGGAGTTCGCGGATGGCGGAAGGGTCTTTGACTTGTGGGGTGGATCGGTCGTTCATGCCTGTCCTCATTCATGGTCGCTGCGCCCCTCAGGGCTCAGGGCGGGGAGGGCGTCATGCCGGAAGCCGCGGAGTCAGGCAGGTCCGCGGAGGGCGGCGTCACGTCGATAGCGGGAGACGCGGGGGTCGCGCCAGCGGTGGGGTCGGGCTCCGGCTCGCCCAGCGAGGCCTCGGCCAGGCTGTCGATGCCCATGGGGCCTGGCTGGAACCCGCGCAGGCGGCGGCTGGTGACAACCAGCCCCTGGGTGTTGGCCAGGAAGACGCGGGCGGTATCGGCATCCACGGTCCTGGCGGCATCCAGATAGATCTGGCGGCGCGAGTCGGTGTCCAGCCGTTGAGCCTGGGCCAGGGCCTGGGCCAGGGCGCGGTTGTCGTAATGGCCTTCGGACACCACACGGTCCGCGATGCCGAAATGCCAATACCAGAAATTGTCCGGATCGGGAGACTGGGCCTCCCAGCCGATGATCCAGGCGGTGTAGCGTCCGGTCTCCCGATCGCGCAGGAACTGCCTGAGGGGCACGCTCTGGGCTTGCGCCTCGAGGCCCAGCTCCACAAGGTCGCGCGCCACCTGTTCGGCAGCACCGACGGGATCGGGCAGGAAGGGCCGCGGCACCTGCGGCACCCAGATGTTGAGCTTGAAGCTGTCTACCTCCGCCTCCTTCAGGAGCCCTTTGGCCCGCTCCAGGTCCCGAGCAGGCGCCGGCAGATCCTCCGCATGACCGAAGAACCCGGGCGGCAGCAGCTGCCCGGTCGGCAAGCCGAAGGCCCCGAAATGGCCCGCGACCAGGGCCGGACGATCGATGGCCAGGCTGATCGCCAGGCGCACCTTGGCGTTGTTGAGCGGGGGACGGCTGTCATCCAGCATCAGCCAGGCGGTGCTGCGCGCGGGACGCGGCTGAACCCGCAGAGATGGACTGGCGAGGGTGCCAGTCAGCACGGTACGCGCAGGCAGATCGGTGCCATGCGTCCGACCTTCGGCCACGGTTAGCGCCCGCTTCTCCGGATCGGGTTCCACATTGAAGCGCAACCCGCTGTTGACCGCCTTGGCGCCCCAATGGCCCTCGTTGGGCACCAGGTACACGCCACTCTCGTCCCAGCTGACAACGCGGTAGGGTCCGCTGCCGACCGGCAGATGCGCACCGTCCGTACCGTAGCGATCGCCCTGGGCCTGCACGGCCTGAGGGCTGGCGATGCCGAAGGAAGCCAGGGCCAGATGGTAGAGGAAGGGGCTGAAAGGCGCGTTGAGCTTGAAGCGCACCTGCAGGGGCCCGATGGCCTCCACGGCCTTGATGATGAAAGCGTCGCGCCCGGCCGCGTCCTTCTGCCCGACGAAACCGAAGAAACCGTCCCAGACCTGAAACCCCTCCAGATGGGCGGGATGCTCGGGGTTCATCCAACGCTCGAAGTTCCAGGTCACCTCCCTCGCCCCTAGAGGGCTGCCGTCCTGGAAGGTCAGCCCCTCGCGGAGCTTGAAGGTGACCGTGTTCTCCTCGATGTTCTGCTGCCACGTCTCAGCCAGGCCGGGCGCCAGCTGCGCGGTGCCGGGCCGCAGGGAGACCAGCCGATCGTAGACCTGTGCCGCCACCAGCTGGCCGGCGGGATCCAGGGAGGCGCTCTCCTCCTCCATGGCCAGTCGGCCGGGGTCCAAGGTGCCGGGCCCCTTGGCCAGCAGCCACACAACGGCGTTGGGGTCCGCGGTGGGCGTCGGCCCCGGCGCGCCGGGCAGGCCGGGCGTCGCCGGCGTGGGCTTGCTACAGCCGGCGCCCAGGATGGCCAGCAAGACCAGGGCAAGCGGCGTGACGCCAAGGGCGGCGCGCCCGCCGAAGCGGCGACGGGCGGCGAGGCGCGAGCGGATCGGAGACGGAAGGAGGTGGGGGTTCATCCGGTAGGGGATTATAGCGGGATGGAGAGAGCAGATGCAGGCAGCTGCGTTCCAGGGCCGTCAGTGGCGGTCCGCGGCGCAGCGGCTACCTCGCGAGTCCAGCTCAAGCCCGCTCTCGCGCCTTCAAGGCCCCCCAGCCCGGCCAGCCCGCCGAATCGCCAAGCTCATCGGCGATGCGCAGCAGCCGGTTGTACTTGGCCACCCGGTCGGAGCGGGCCGGGGCGCCTGTCTTGATCTGCCCTGCGCCCGTGGCCACCGCCAGGTCGGCGATGGTCGTGTCCTCCGTCTCGCCGGAGCGATGGCTGATGACCGCCGTCCAACCCGCGCCTTGGGCCAGCCGCACCGCGTCGAGGGTCTCCGTCAGGCTGCCGATCTGGTTGACCTTGATCAGAATGCTGTTGGCCGAACGGCGCTCGATGCCCTGAGCCAGGCGAAGCGTGTTGGTCACCAGCAGGTCGTCGCCCACGAGCTGCACGCGATCGCCCAGGCGGGCCGTCAGCGCCGCCCAGGCTTCCCAGTCATCCTCCGCCAGCCCATCCTCAATGGAGACGATGGGGAAGCGCGCGCACCAATCCGCCCAGAAGTCCACCATCTGCGCGCTGGACAGCCGCCGGCCCTCACGGGCCAGGTCGTACTGGCCGCCGTCGAAGATCTCTGTCGTCGCCGGGTCCAACGCGATGGCGATGTCCTCCCCCGGCCGATAGCCCGCGCGCTCGATGGCCCGGAGCACCAGCTCCACCGCGGCGTCGTTGGTGGGCAGGCTGGGAGCGAAGCCGCCCTCGTCGCCCACGGTGGTGGGCTGGCCCTCGTCATGCAGCAGGCGGCCCAGATGGTGATAGACCTCCACCCCCCAGCGCAGACCCTCGGCGAAGCTGGAAGCGCCCAGGGGCATGACCATGAACTCCTGGAAATCCGTGGAGTTGGAGGCATGTTTGCCGCCGTTGAGGATGTTGAGCATGGGCACCGGCAACAGGTGCGCATCCACCCCGCCCAGGTAGCGGTACAGGGGGGTGTTCTGGCTGGCCGCCGCCGCCCGCGCCGTACCCAGGCTCACTGCCAGGATGGCGTTGGCCCCCAATCGTCCCTTGTTGGGCGTGCCGTCCAGGGCGATCATCGCCGCGTCGACGGCGCGCTGGTCGGTGGCTAGCAGACCGCGAAGGGCCGGGTCGATCTCGTCATGCACCGCCGCCACCGCCCCCAGCACGCCCTTGCCGCTGTAGCGGCCCTTATCGCCGTCGCGGCGTTCCACCGCTTCGTGAGCCCCCGTCGAGGCGCCCGAAGGCACCAGGGCCAGGCCCTCTGATCCGTCTTCCAGGAGCACCTGGGCCTCCACGGTGGGGTTGCCGCGCGAGTCCAGGATTTCACGGGCGCGGATGCGGGCGATCTTGCTCATGGGGATGCTCCAGAGGTCGGATGGCGGGCGACGGAACAAGGGATCGAAGGAAAGGTACCAGCGGGACACCCGTAACCGTCAGATCGAGCGTGCCGATGTCGAGGGCCGATGTGTCGAGCGCCATTGTAACGGATGCCGGTGTGGGTGACGGATCCGCAGGGTCCGGATTCTGTACCAGATCTCAAGCACCCTATCTGCAGCGCCGGACAAACTCAGTGCCAGGTCACCGCTCAGGTCAACGGCGGGTCGGCGAAGCGCCGTAGGCGCCCGCGCAGCGCTTCCTCCGCGTCCAACCCTTGCGTCTGCGCCTGGGCCGTCAGCTGCCAGAGCAGTTCCGCCAGGGCGGCCTCGTCAGGATGGGCCTGAAAGCGCGCCAGCAGCATCGGCAGGGCGGCGCCGTCCGCCCGCGGCAGAAGCGCCGCCAGATCGGGCACCCTGCGGCCCTTGCGCAGCATCAGCTGCGCCCGGGCCAGGGCGGGCATGGCCCGGGGCACGCCCTGCAGCGGATCGGTCACCGCCGCCGTCGCCGCGCCGTCCTTTGCCGCCCGCTCCGCCTGCTTGAGCGCCTCCCAGTTGACCAGCACCTCCTCCGCCGTGTCCGCCCGCACCTCGCCGAAAACATGCGGATGGCGGCGGATCAGCTTGCCGGTGATGCCCGCCAGCACGTCGCGAAGGGCGAATCGACCCGCTTCCACCGCCACCTGGGCATGCAGGACCACCTGCAGGAGCAGGTCCCCCAGCTCATCGCAGAAGGCCGGCCAGTCGCGGGCGTCCAGGGCTTCCACCGCCTCATAGGCTTCCTCCAGCAAGTAGGGGCGCAGGCTCTCGTGGGTCTGTTCCTTGTCCCAGGGGCAGCCGTCCGGCGCCCGGAGATGGGCCACCACTTCCGCCAGGTCCAGCCAGGAATGGTATCGCGGCAGGGCCGGCACCAGCAGCAGGCGCGCGCCCGCGGGCGTCCCGTCCTCCATGCCGCCGACCGTCGTCGCCAAGGCCGCCTTGCCCGGCGTCCGCCATAGCAGCCACCACAGCGGGTGATCGGCTCCGTAGGCCACTGCCAGCAACCTCGCCAGCCTCGCGGCCCCTTCCGCGGTCAGCCCTGCCAGGTCGATCAGACCGGGCCGCCCCGGGTCCAGGTCCGGATGGTTGCGGCTGATCAGGCTCGCCGCCGACGCCGTCTGCAAGCCCGTGCGCGCCAGGCTTGCCGGCGCCAACCCTTCATCACCCACCGCCGCCAGGGCTTCGGGCCACCAGGCCACGCCGCGATGTATGGCCAGCGGCAGGCCCGCGCGCTGCGCCTCTTCGGCCAACGCGCCGAGCAGGGCGGCGGCATCGAGATGGGGGTCGCCGAGAACAGCGCAGGTCACCGGCTCGAACGCGGCGGCCGCCACCAGCAAGCCGGCCACCGCCGAGGGGTCGGCCGGTAGGGCGGCGGGCGCCGCACCGGCGGGACCCAGCGCGGGATGGCCGGGGGCATCGGTCCACAGCCTTTCGGCGCGCAGCAGGGCCGCGCGGGCCGGCCCGCTAAGGAGCCCCGGGTCGCCCGGACCCAAGCCCAGCAGCACCAGTCCGGGAGCCCCGGTGGTGGGCAGGTCGCGGGCGGCGGCGGAGGGCTTCATGCGCCGGGCGATTGTAGCAGGACGTCTGACGCGGCGCGCCCAGGACGGGTCTTTTCGCCACCGTATCGGCCGACGCCTATAATCCGACCCTTCATGAGCCTGTCCCCTTTGGAGCGCATTCTGCTCCAGCGCCGGCTCGCCCGGCTTCAGCGCGGCCGGTCCTCCCTGGGAGGGCTGGTTTCCGTTTTCCTGCTGGTGGTGGCGGTGCTGCCGGCCGCGGCGCTGCTGGCCCTGATCATCGGTGGGGGCATCCTGTACGCCTCCTTGGCCGGCGAGTTGGAGTCCGGCCTGGCCGCCGTCGACAAGATCGAGTCGCGAGAGTTCTTCCAGACCACCCGGATACGCGACCGCAACGGCGTCGTCCTGCGCGAGATCGCGCCGCTGGGCAAGCGCACCTACATCAAGCTGGACCAGATGCCTCAGATCCTCCGCGACGCCACCATCGCCGTGGAAGACAAGGACTTCTTTCGCAATCCCGGGGTGGACATCGCCGGCATCGCTCGCGCGGTGGAGGGTGTGCTGACCGGCAGCCAGACCGGCGGCGGGGGGAGCACGCTCACCCAGCAGCTGGTGCGCAACATCGCCTTCTCCGACGAGGAGCGCTTCGCGCGCAGCTACCGACGCAAGGCCAAGGAAATCGTGCTGGCGGTCATCCTCACCCGGCAGCATTCCAAGGAGCAGATCCTGGAGTGGTACCTCAACGAGGTCTACTACGGCAACCTGGCCTACGGGGTGGAAGCCGCTGCCCAGACCCTGTTCGGCAAGTCCGCGGCCGCGCTGAATCTGGCGGAATGCGCCCTCATCGCCGGATTGCCCCAGGCCCCCGGCACCTACGACCCTCTCAGCCCCGACCCGGTGATCCAGGCCAGGGTGAAGGAGCGCCAGACCATCGTGTTGGACCGCCTGCTGGAGGAAGCCTACATCACGCCGGCGCAATATGACGCGGCGGTGGCCCAGCAGTTGGCGGTCAACCGACCGACAGAGCAGGAGAGCTTCAGCGCTCCCCATTTCGTCGTGTATGTCCAGAGCCTCCTGGAAGATGAGGATGGTCCCTACATTTCCCCCAAGTTGCTGGCGCGCGGCGGGCTGGAGGTGACGACCTCCCTGGACTACAGCGTACAGTTGATCGCCGAGCGGGAGGTCCGTGAGCATGTGGACGTCCTGCGATCGCGCCACGATCTGAACAGCGCCGCCCTGGTGGCCCTGGAGCCGGGAACCGGGCAGATCCTGGCCATGGTCGGCAGTGCGGATTATTGGAACGATGCCATCGACGGCGCGGTGAACGTCGCCGTGCGCGAGCGACAGCCAGGCTCCGCCATCAAGCCGGTCACCTACCTGACGGCCCTCGAACAGGGCGTCAGCCCTGCCCAGATCTTCTGGGACGTGCCCATGGAGGTTCCTGCAGCGGGCCTGCCGGGCGGCCTCTATGTGCCGCGCAACTACGACGGCAAGTTCCACGGCCCGGTGCGCATGCGGCGCTCTCTGGCCAACTCCTTCAACATCCCGGCTCTCAAGGCCCTGGGCATGGCCGGCATCAGCCCCACCATCGACATGGCCCATCGTCTGGGGATCAACGGTCTTCAGGCCGGCGCCGAGCGCTACGGCCTCTCCTTGACCCTGGGGGGCGGCGAAGCCACCCTCCTGGACATGACCACGGTCTACGCCAGCCTGGCCAACCTGGGTCGCCGCGTGCGGCCCAACGCCATCCTGAAGATCACCGATGCCGGCGGCAAGGTGCTCTACGACCTGGAGAAGGATGAGGCGGCCTTGGAGGCGGTGGAGGCGGCCGACCCCCGCACCGCCTACATCATCACCGACATGCTCTCCGACAATGCCGCCCGCGCGCCGTCCTTCGACGCCGGCAACCCGCTCAATGTGGGCTTCAAGGCGGCGGCCAAGACGGGCACCACCAATGACTACCGCGACAACTGGACCCTGGGCTACACGCCGTATCTGGCCGTGGGCGTCTGGGCCGGCAATCCGGACAACCGCCCCATGAAGGGCAGCTCCGGGGTCACGGGCGCGGCGCCCATCTGGAACGCCTTCATGCGCCAGGTGGCGGGCAACAAGGAGAAGCGAGCCGTCATCGAGCGGGCGCGGTCCCAGTTCGGACTGCCCTTGGAGAGCACCTTCAAGCGGCCGGCGGGCATCGTGGAGCAGAAGGTCTGCCGGGTGGAGGATCTGAAGAACCTGGCCACGGGCTGCCCGGCCTATGACACCGAACTCTTCCTGAAGGAGCAGGTGCCCGATCCAGATCAGGACTGGACGGTGCAACTGGCTGCGGTCTTCCCTCAGAGCGTTCCCGATCGGGAGGCCAAGCCCGCGGAGGGCGAGACCCCGCCGATGAAGACCGTGCTGACCAAATGCCTGGCAGGCCCCGAGGTCGGCCTGGACAAGGTCCATTCGGTGGCCGTCCTGCCCTTGCCCGAAGAAGGGGCGGACAACTACCTGATGGGCGAGCGGCGCTTCCTCCTGGAATGGGCGCAGACGAGCGGTTGGCCCTCGTTGGCGGCCACCGATCCCTGCAGCCCGGAGATGGCGGCGGCGGCCCTCGGCGCTGAGCAGCTGGCCACCATGGTCGTGCCGGGCGCGTTGGGGCCGGGCATGGTCTTGGAGGCGCTCCCGCCGTCGACGGCCGGCACCTATCGCCTGGGCCTGGCGCCGGGCACGGTGGTCATGGCTCGCACCGAGTTGACGGGCACGGTACAGTATGATCCCAACATCGTCGACTACTTCAAGGTGGAGTTCGGGCCCGGGCAGGAGCCGCGCGAATGGTTTACCCTGGGCAGCACCCACAAGGGTCCCGTGGTCAACGGCATCCTGGAGGTGCTGGATGCCGCGTCGCTGCCCCCAGGCCCCTACGTCATCCGCCTGGTCCTGGTGAAGCGCGATGGCAACTTCCTGGGCGCGCCGCACAGCGTCCCTATCGAGATCGGTCGCCCGCAGTAGGGCCGATCAGCCTTTGCAGCCTCTGGAGAGCCGCATGAAGACCGTGGTCGTGGGTGTGTTCGATCAGTTGGCAGATGCCGGGCGAGTCATCGCCCAGTTGGCGGCTTCTCCTTTGGACATGGACAGCGTCCAGGTGGTCCACGGCGACACGCGGGTCCAGGAGCGCCTGTCCGCTGAGGCCGGTCTGCCCGTGCGGCGGGCCGCCACCAGCTTCCTGGTGGTGGGTGCGCTGCTGGGCGCGATCGTCGGCTTCTGGCTGGGCGGCGGCTTCGACAGTCTGGCAACCGGCGAGGTTGGGGTCCAACCCATCGCCGTCGGCGGTTACCTGGGCCTCGGGCCGCTGCCCAGCATGGCCGCCGGCATCCTCCTGGGCGCGGCGCTGGGTCTGTTGGCCGGCGTCTTCGGCGAAAGGACGGAGATCCCGCCCAGTCACCGCGAGGGGCTCCTGGAGGCTCTGGGCGACGGAGCGACCGTGGTCGCGGTGCGCACTGAAAACCTGCCCACGGCACGGGCCATCGGCGACCTGTTCCGCGCGGGGGGCTCGCGGATCCTGGACGATGCGCTACCAGCGCGCGCAGCCGCGCCGCCGAGCGTCCGGTCGGCCGGCGGTCGGGCAGCCCGGAGCGCGCTGATCGAGGCGCCCACAGTGTCGGCCGACCCGGCGGGGGCTGCTTCCCCACCGCAGGAGCATCAGGCCTTCGTCCCACCCTGGCGGCGGGCGGGTGGCGATGCCGGCCTGGGGTCTGAATCCGGCGTGCCGGCCACCGTGGGCGACGGCGTCGAAGCCGCCTTCACCCTCTTCCCCGAAGCCGGCTCGCCGGCGCCTGCCGCGGCCCCGCCGCCGTCCCTGCGGGAAATCCGCCATGGTGACGTGCTGACAGGCCCGGACACCAGCTCCCGCATCGTGGACTTCCCGGAAGTGCTCCCGCTGCCCTCCACCCATGGCCGAAGAGACCCGGCCGCCATCCCTGCAGAGGTCGACGCCCGACGCGAAGCGCCTTCTAGCCCCGCTGGCGCAGGCCCGTCCATCCCGCCCACCCTGGCGGACCTTGGCCTGCCTGCTCGCGTGATCCGCGCCCTGGAATCCAATCGCGTGCCGGACACGGCCACCCTGATCCGACTCGTGACCGAGGATCCGCGCGCCCTGGACCTGATTCCCGGCGTCGGTCCGATCGCCCAGCGGCAGATCCTGACCGCGCTGACGGCCGCTGGCTGGGGCGTTGAGGGCTGAATACCAGGCCGATAGGCGGGCACTGGCTCCCCTCCCCTACCCGCGCTATGCTCAAGGTCGCGCGGAACGGGCGTTCTCCAGGTCCGCTGGGCGGCGTTCCTCCGCCGCGCGGCACCGGTTCGGCCTGCCGCCGTAGGAAACCATGACCCCTCAGGAACGTCAGCTCCGCATTCTGGAGTTCATCGAACGCTACCAGCGGGATCGACGCGACGCGCCGACCATCCGCGAGGTCGTGATGGGTTCCGGAGTCAGCAGCTATCAGGACATCACCGGGGACATCGAGAGCCTCTTGCAGCGCCGCATGGTGGCCTGGGTGGCCGAGGCCGTCAGCGGCAGCGAGCCCTTCAGCTCTCGGCAGGTGAAGAGCACCCGGTCGCCGGCCGCGGTCGCCGCTGCGGTGGCCCCGCCTGCTCAAGCGTCCCGCCCGCCTGGTACCGCCGCTTCCCAGCGCCCCGCCCCGCCTCCGATCCGCGCCGGCGCGGCCCCTGCACGCCCGGCCCCGCCTCCGGCGCGGCACCCCGTCATCCGTCCCAGTGGGCTGCCCCGCGTCGATCCCAGCGCCGGCGCGCCGCCCGGCTGGGGCAGTGCGGCTCCCCCCCCCCTTGGACCGTCATCGGCGTCGCCGGCCTTCCCGCCCGCCGCCCAGCCACCTGTCGATCAGCGACCGCGGGCCATGCCCGCCGTCCGCCAGCGGCCGATGGCGCCGGCCGGAAACGTGACTGCCAGGTCGGCGGGAACGCTCGCCGACTCCCTGGGCCGTTGGGGCCTTCCCTGGCAGTTGGCCATCGCCGCGGCGGCCGTCGCCGGCCTGCTCCTCTACCTCTACCTGCGCGCCGGAGCCCAGCTTCCCTTGCGGCCCGCGATCAGCGTCCGCGGCCAGAGCATCCCCATGTGGGCCGGCATCCTGGTGGGCGTCTGGGGCCTGACTGGCCTGGGTCTGGGATTGGGACTGGAGCGCCGCACCTGGCATTGGACCGATGTGACCCACGGCCTCTTCTGGGGCGCGTTGGGCGGGCTGGTCTACCTGGTGGCGCGCATTCTCGGCCTGGAGCGCCTGCAGGGCCAGGCCTCCGAGTTTGGGCTGCTGCTGCGCCTGGCCGGCGCAGCTCTGGAGACCTTGCCCGTCCTGTTGGCCCTACGGCTGGCGCCCTTCGCCGGTGCGGCCATCCTGGCCCAGGCCGCGGCGCTGGGCATCAACAGCCTGTCCCCCGGTGGTCCCGCGTTCTGGATGCTACCCATCCTCCAGGCCCCCGTGTTGGCCCTGCCCGGCGAGTTGGCCGTCCTCTTGCCCGCCATGGATCGCGACCGCCGCTGCGTGATGGTCGGCGCGGCCTTGGGGGCTCTGCAGCAGGCCGTGGGCGCGGCTTTCCTGCCGGTGGGCAGCTGGCTCAGCCCCCTTGCAGGCGCACTGGCCGGCGCGGCCATGGGCTGGCTGCTGGCGAAGGTTGGAAAGGTAGCCGATGGGGCCAGGGACGCGCTGGCCCGACTGCTGGCCAGGCTTCGTTCGGGCAATCCAGGCCAGGGCGGGCATCCTTGACGGCCCCCGGACCGATAGACGACAGCTCCAGAGCGGGACAGCGATGAAGATCTACACCAGAAGCGGCGACGCCGGCGACACCGGTCTCTTCGGCGGACGGCGGGTGGCCAAGCACCATCCACGCGTGGAGGCCTACGGCACGGTGGATGAGCTGAACGCGGTGCTGGGCCTGGCGGTGACAGCGCTGACGGAGGGCCATGGACTGCTGCGCGATCACATCCTGGCCATCCAAGCCCGCCTCTTCGACCTGGGCGCCGACCTGGCCACGCCCGACGACGGCAAAGCAGGGGCTTGGCTGCTGCGAGCCGATGACAGCTGGGCAGCGGCGCTGGAGGCCCAGATCGACAGCATGGAGGCGGGCCTCGCGCCCCTGACCAGCTTCATCCTACCAGGCGGCAGCACCGCCGCCGCCTGGCTGCACCTGGCACGCACGGTCTGCCGCCGCGCCGAGCGCCGCGCCGTCGAGGCACAGGCGGCGGGCGAGCGTCTCACCCCCGCCGCCTTGATCTACCTCAACCGCCTCAGCGACTGGCTCTTCACCGCCGCCCGCCTGGCCAACGCTCAGGCGGGGGTCATGGACATACCGTGGGCGCGGCAGGCCTGATTCCGCGGTCGAGCGGACTCAGCGGCCCACAGGCGCCACGGCGCCCTGGCCGCGTCGACGGATCATCAGGATGGCCACCGCGGCCAGACCCACCAACCCGAGGAGCAGGCTCCAGCCCTGGCCGCTTACGGCGCTGAAGCCGCCCAGGCCCACCGCCAGCGGACCCGTGCCGTTGGGGGCGAAGGTGCCGCCAGGCCCAGCGGTGCGCGAGCCCGTACAACCAGCATTGCTGGTCCAGGCCACCAACTGCCAGGCGATGGGGCTGGGCTCGTTGGCGACGTCGGGACCGGGGATGGTGCAGGTGAAGTCGAAGGTCCCCGGGGGGCTGATGCTGCCGCAGTACACCGACACCAGCGGATCGCTGGGGGTGTCGTACTCCAGGCAGACAGTCTTGTCGGAGCCGCCGGTGAAGGTGACGTTGGCGGTGGCCACCCAGTTGCTGCCGTTCCAGGTGGGCGGGGTGAAGCTGTTGAACGTGACCGCCGCGAAAGCCAGCGGCACCACCGTCAGCGCCACCAAGAAACCCCCGCACGCGGCCCAGAGGAACCGTCCCGTCCGTGTCGATGGCATGCGCATGTGCTTGCTCCCAGTCTGATCCCGTCGAACAGGGAACGGCAGCGCCGCTCCGGTCTTCACGCAGGGCGATGATACCACGGTTCTGGATCGGCCGATCAGCCAGTTGCCGGATTCAGGCACCCGTCGCGCTGCCACCGCGCCACCCGCTGGTCCTGCCGGGCGGCGCGGTGGCAGCGCGACCGTCAGGCCACGCCCTGGTCCAGCATGGCCCGCGCCACTTTCAAGAAGCCGGCGATGTTGGCGCCGGCGAAGAGGTCGCCCTCGTGGCCATAGGTGGCGGCCGCTTGACGGCATTGGGCGTGGATGTTGGTCATGATGCGGTCCAGGGCGGCGTCCACTTCCTCCCGGGTCCATTCGGCGAACTGGGCGTTCTGGGTCATCTCCAGAGCCGAGGTGGCCACGCCGCCGGCGTTGGCCGCCTTGGCCGGGCCGTAGAGGATGCCGGCGTGGCGGTAGACCTCGATGGCCTCGGGGGTGGAAGGCATGTTGGCGCCCTCGGACACCGCATGGCAGCCGTTCTGCATCAAGGTGCGGGCGTCCGCACCATCGATCTCATTCTGGGTGGCACAGGGCAGGGCCACGTCGCAGGCGATGCCCCAGGGGCGCTTGCCGGCATGGAAGGTGGCGCCCTTGAAGGCGTCGGCGTATTCGTGAATGCGGCCGCGGCGGTGGTTCTTGAGGTCCATCACCCAGGCCAGCTTCTCGCTGTTGATGCCGGCCGGGTCGTGAATGGTGCCCTCGGAATCGGAGATGCTGACCACCTTGCCGCCGTAGGCGTTGACCTTCTCCACGCAGTACTGGGCCACGTTGCCGCTGCCGGAGACGGTGCAGACCTTGCCCGCGATCTCCTGGCCCTTGCTGGCCAACATCTCGCGCAGGAAGTAGACCTGGCCGTAGCCGGTGGCCTCCGGGCGGATGAGTGAACCACCCCAGCCGTAGGCCTTGCCGGTGAGCACGCCTTCCCAGTTCTTGGTCAAGCGCTTGAACTGCCCGAAGAGGAAGCCGATCTCCCGGCCGCCCACGCCGATGTCGCCCGCGGGCACGTCGATGTTGGCACCCACGTGGCGGTACAACTCGGTCATGAAGCTCTGGCAGAAGCGCATGACCTCGCCGTCGCTCTTGCCCTTGGGGTCGAAGTCCGAACCGCCCTTGCCTCCCCCGATGGGTCGCGTGGTCAGGGCGTTCTTGAAGATCTGCTCGAAGCCCAGGAACTTGACGATGCTGAGGTTGACCGAGGGGTGGAAGCGCAGCCCGCCCTTGTAGGGCCCGATGGCGTTGTTGAACTGCACGCGCATGCCGCGGTTGACCTGCACCTGGCCCTGGTCGTCCACCCAGGGCACCCGGAAGAGGATGGCGCGATCTGGCTCACAGATGCGCTCCAGGATGCCGGCGGCCTTGATCTCGGGATGCTGAGCGATGACCGGCTCCAGAGATTGCAGGACTTCCCAGACAGCCTGCAGGAATTCAGTCTGCTGGGGGTCGCGCGCCTTGACGCGCTCATAGACGTCGCTGACGTAGCTCATGGGAATGTGTGACTGTCTTTCTTGGATGGAGCGGGGGCGGAGCCACCCCGGCCGGCCGGACGCCGGCCCCAAGGCAAGGACCGCTACAGGAGTTCAGAGCAAAGGCGGCCGATTGTGCCGAAGAACGGGCAAAACACCAAACGGGATCCGGGCGATCGAGAAGGAGGTCGCCTCATCCCCCGTCCAGATAGCGCTCGTACCACAGGCTGAACATCAGCAGCCCCCACAGGTTGCGGCTGTGGTTGGCCTTGCCCGCGCGGTCCTCCTGGATCAGCTGCTGGACGTAGGCCGGCTGGAAGATGCCCTGGCGCGCCAGATTGGGAATGCCAAGCTGCCGGTCCACCAGCGGCGCCAACTCGCCCTTGAGCCAGCCGGGGATGGGCACATGGAAGCCCGCCTTGCGGCGGTGGACGACAGCCTTGGGCAGCAGACCCTCCGCCGCGTCCTTGAGCAGCGCCTTGAGCTTCAGCCCGCGCAGCTTGACCTCGGCCGGCAGACAGCTCATCCATTCCACCAGGTGGTGGTCCAGCAAGGGTACCCGCACCTCCAGGCTGTGCGCCATGCTGGTGCGGTCCACCTTGGTCAACATGTCGTCCGGCAGGCTGACGAGGGTGTCCACTGCCAGGAAGCGGTTGAGCGGATCCGGATCCGGATGGTCGTTGTAGATGGCCCGCAACAGGTCCAGGCTGTCGTGGCGGGCGGGGGAGAAATGCGGTCCGTAGAGGCGGGACTTCATCTCCTCGCTGAAGATCATCCGCCAGGAGCCATGCGCCGCCAGCGGGTCCAGGCGGCCATGCTCCAGGAAGCGTCGCGCCTTCAGGTCCCAGCTCATCTTGGCATCCGAGGCCGGCAGGCGACGGGCCAGGGCGGGCAGCCAGCGCGCCGTCAGGGATTCCGGCAGGCGGCGGTAAAAGGACGCCAGGCGGTCCGCCTGGTAGATGACGTAGCCGCCGAAGACCTCGTCACCACCGTCGCCGCTCAAAACCACTTTGGTTTCTCGGGCCGCCTCGCGCGCCACCACCCAGCTGCCCACGGCCGAGGAATCCGCAAAAGGCTCGTCAAAGGCGGCTACCAGACCATGGATGATGTCCCCGATGTCCGGGCTTAGGACCGTCTCATGGTGGCGTGTGCCGCAATGCTTCGCCACGAGGCGCGCCCAGGGCAGTTCGTTGTAGCTGTCTTCGGCGAAACCGACGGCGAAGGTATCCACCTTGCGGCCGGCCAGACGGGCCATCAAGGCCACGACGATGCTGGAGTCCAGTCCACCGCTCAGGAAGGCGCCCACCGGCACGTCGCTGACCAGGCAGGCGGCGACCGCGTCCTCCAGGCGCCCGCGCAGCTGGCCGGCCAGGGCGCCGCGCTCCGTATCCGGCTCCAGGTGGCCCGCGCCGACCGGCAGGCGCCAGTAGCGCTCCAAGCGCAGCTGCCCGCCCTCCCAGACCGCCAGATGAGCCGGCGGCAGCTTCTGGATGCCCTCGAACATCGTCAATGGCGCCGGCACGTAGTTGAAGCTCAGGTAATCGTGAAGGGCCATCGGGTCCAGGCGACGCGGGAACCCTGCCGCCAACAGGGCCTTGATCTCCGAGGCCCAGCCCAGCCGGCCGTCGTGCTCGCCGTAGACCAGCGGCTTGATGCCCAGCCGGTCGCGAGCCAGCACCAGCCGTGAGCGCGGCCCATCCCAGAGGGCGATGGCGAACATACCCCGCAGGCGCTCGACGAAGGCCAGGCCCCATTCCTCGTAGGCATGGGCCAGAACCTCGGTGTCGCTCTGGCTGCGGAAGCGGTGCCCGCGGGCGCTCAGCTCTGCGCGCAGGGCGGCGTGGTTGTAGATCTCCCCGTTCTGGCTGGCCCAGATGGAGCCGTCCTCGTTGGACAGGGGCTGGTGGCCACCGGCGATGTCGATGATCGACAGCCTGGCGGCGGCCAGCACGGCGCGCCCCGATGCATCCGCCGCGAGGCCCTGGTCGTCCGGTCCACGGTGGCGCAGGGCACTGACCATGCCTTCCACCACGTGGGGATCGACCTTGTCGCCGGGCCGGGTGGCCAGGAGTCCACAGATACCACACATGTGTCCATTATGATACTATCCGCCCGCCGTTTGCGTTCGCTTCGTCCAACTGGGTGGATCCGTCATGTCGTCCTTCACCCGACCTCGAGCCGCTTCCGCCGCTACCCCGCTTCCGCTCGCCGAGCCGCTCGCCCGGCCCGCAGAGGCGGTGACCGGCATCCTCCTGGCCGGCGGTCGCAGCCGTCGCATGGGCCGTGACAAGGCCTGGGTGGAGCTGGCGGGGCGGCCCCTGATCCAATGGTCCCTGGACGCCCTGGGCCAGGCATCCGATCGCCAGATGATCGTGGCTCGCGACGAAGCGGCCGCGGAGCGCTTGCGGGCGCTGGGCGTCCCCGTGGTCATCGACGCGCTGGCGGCTCGGGGGCCGCTGACCGGCGTCCACGCCGGGCTGCGGGCCGCCGATTCAGACCTGTGCCTGGTGCTGGCCTGCGACATGCCTCTGGTCCGCCCGGAGCTGCTCCGCTTCCTGGTCCAAGCCATCGGCGCCTGGGACGCTGCCGTTCCCTATGCCGGGGATGCCGAACCGCCGTCCGGCCTGCTCGCCGGAGCCACCCGCGCCCGCGATGCCGGCCTGCAGCCGCTCCTTGCGGCCTATCGCCAGTCCTGCCTGCCGGCTCTGGAGAAGATCCTCGCCGGTGGCCCCATGCCCACCATGGCCCTCCTCAGCATGGTGAAGGCCCGCGTTATCGCCCCCGAGATCTGGCGCCAGGCAGACCCGGATGGCCGCTCCTTCCTGAACATCAACACCCACCAGGATCTGGAAACAGCGGCGCGTCTCCTGGCCGGGATGGGATGAGACCGCTCTCGGTCGGCCCATCCCGTTCGGAGCAACCGTCACGCCCTTGAACCCCCTGTCGATGGCCTACGGAGGCTCCCCATGCGCATCCATTCTGGTAACCACAGCGCGCGCCGGTTGCCCGGCCACCGCCGCGCCGCCTTGGTCGGCCTGGCCATCGCCCTCCTGGGCCAGGCCATGCTGACCGCCGCCGCCCGCCGCGTCCAGGATGTTCCGCTGGACTTGGAGCGGGCCACGGTGGCCGATCTGCAGGCCGCGATGGGCACCGGCGCCCTGACCAGCGAGCGCCTGGTCCAGGGCTACCTGGCGCGCATCCAGGCCATCTCCCTGGGGGGGCCGGCGATCAATGCCGTTCGCGCCATCAGCCCCACGGCGTTGGCGGAAGCCCGCGATCGGGACCGCGAACGCGCCGCCGGCCAGCTGCGCGGCCCCCTGCACGGCATCCCTGTGCTCATCAAGGACAACATCGACCTGGCGGGCCTGCCCACCACGGCCGGCTCGCTGGCCCTGGAAGGATCCATGCCCATCGCTGACGCCTTCCTGGCGACGCGGCTGAAGGCGGCCGGCGCGGTGGTCCTGGGCAAGGCCAACCTCACCGAGTTTGCCAACTTCACGACCAATGGCATGCCTTCGGGCTACAGCAGCCTGGGCGGCCAGGTGCTCAACCCCTACGACGCCAGCCTGACCCCCAGCGGCTCCAGTTCCGGTTCCGCCGTGGCCGCCGCGGCCGGCCTGGCGGCCGTCACCGTAGGCACGGAGACCTCCGGCTCCATCCTCAGCCCCGCCGCGGCCAACTCGCTGGTGGCAGTGAAGCCCACCGTAGGCCTGGTCAGCCGCAGCGGCATCCTGCCCATATCCGGCACCCAGGACACTGCCGGACCCATGACGCGGTCGGTGCGCGACGCCGCCCTGCTGCTGACGGCCCTGACCGGCGTAGACCCCGCCGACCCGGTGACGGCCGAGAGCGCGGCGGTGACGGGCATCGACTACGCCGCGCTGCTCAGCGACACCGCCCTGCAGGGCGCGCGCATCGGCCTGGTGGGCAACGCGCCTCAGGGCGGGGCGGCCGCGGTGTACCAGGCGGCGGTCGAGGTCCTGAAGGCCCAAGGCGCGGAGTTGGTTCCGGCCGCGGTGGACCAGGGCAACCTCCCGCCCAGCATCTTGGCGCAGGAGTTCAAGCGCGACCTGAACGCCTACCTGGCGCGCCTGCCCGCCGACGCCCCCATGCGCAGCCTGGCGGATGTCATCGCCTTCAACACGGCGCACAAGTCAGAGGGGGCCATCAAGTTCGGCCAGACCCTGCTGGTCGAGTCGCAGGCGGTGGACCTCGGCGACGCGGCCACGGCCGCCGCCTACGAAAAGGCCCGGGAAGAAGGCTTGCAGGTCAGCCGCGAGCGCATCGACGCAGTCCTCACCGGCGACCGGCTCGACGCCCTGCTCTTCGTCGGCAGCGGCTCGGCGGCCATCGGCGCGCGAGCGGCCTACCCTTCGGTGGCCCTGCCGATCGGCTACAACCCCGACAGCGGCCGGCCGGTGGGCATCACCCTCCTGGGCACCGCGTACAGCGAGGCGCGGCTGCTGGCCCTGGCCTTCGACTACGAGCAGGCCGCCGCTGTCTGGCGACCGCCTTCGGACATCAACCCCTCGCTGTTCCGCAACGTGATCATCGCCTGGCCGGAGGAGGGTGGCACCTTCCTGCCCGCCTTGCACCGGGGTGGCGACGGGGATTGACCGGCGGGCGCGGTCCGTCGGCCGCGGACGGGAAGCCCCCCGTGAACCGCGGTCCGGCACATCCCGGGCGGGGGCGCGGGGCCGAAGGTTAAGCCAATCGCCTTGTTCCCCCCGCCCCTATCGGTTATCCTAGGCGCCGCGGGAGACCCGACCCCGTTCGCCGGCCGGACCCGCATCCCCTTTACTGCCACCCTGGCGCGTTGACCTGAGGAGAGAAGCACCGTGAAGCGTTCCCCCTGGCTCCTGGCCACCCTGCTTGCCTGCGGTCTGGCCATCACCAACGTGGCTTGCAGCAGCGCGGAAGCACCCGCCGGCGACGAGGCCACCCAGACCGACGCCGGTGGCGAAGCCGCCGCCGTGCCCACCGCCGCCGATGCCGCGGACGATGCTACGGCCTTCAAAGACCTGGGCACCGAGGCCAACCCCATCCTGATGAGCTTCACGCCCAGCGGCAAGCAGGAGAACGTCACCACCGGCAGCGAGGCGGTGGTCAAGCTGCTGAGCGAAGCGACCGGCCTGACGATCAAGGGCTCGGTGGCCTCCAGCTACGGCGCCGTGGTGGAAGCCATGGGCGCCGGCAACGCCCACGCCGCCTGGCTGCCCACCTTCAGCTACATCCTGGCCCATGAGAAGTATGAGGTGACGCCGCTGCTGGCCGTCTCGCGCTTCGGCAAGACCACCTATGCCAGCCTGCTGATCACCAAGACGGGCAGCGGCATCACCGACATCGCCGGGCTCAAGGGCAAGAAGTTCTGCCGCCCGGACGCCGAATCCACCTCGGGATGGATCGTACCCTCCATCACCCTGAAGGCCGCCGGCGTGGATCCGGAGACGGACCTGACGGTCGTGGACCTCGGCAACCACGACGGCGTGGTCACCGGGGTCTACAACGGCGACTGCGACGCCGGCGCCATCTTCGACGATGCCCGCGGCAACGTGGAGAAGGACCTGTCGGACGTGAAGGATGTCGTGGCGGTCATGGCAACCTCCGACGCCATCCCCAACGACAACCTGTCCGTGGTCAAGGGCTTCCCCAAGGATGTCTCCGACAAGCTGACGGCCGGGCTGCAGGTGGTGCTGGCCTCTGATGCGGGCAAGGAGGCGCTCAAGACGCTCTACAGCGTCGAGGCCCTGGAGCCCATCGGCGACGACTTCTACGACACCTTCCGCGCCACCTTGAGCAAGGCCGGCATCAACGCGGCAGACCTGGTCACGCAATAGCCCTCATCCCTCAGCCCCCTCGCCCGCCGGCGCGGGCGAGGGGGTGACGGTTCCTCGTGAGGCCCATCCATGCTCGAGATCCGCCACCTCACCAAGGTCTACCCGAACGGCTTCAAGGCCCTGGACGACCTCAGCCTGACGGTCGGCAGCAACGAATTCGTGGTGGTCATCGGCCTGTCCGGCTCGGGCAAGAGCACCCTCCTGCGCTGCATCAACCGCCTCATCGAGCCCACGAGCGGACAGGTGCTGCTGGACGGCGTCGACATCACGGCCGCTCCGCCGACGGCCCTGCGGGGATTGCGGCGTGACATCGGCATGATCTTCCAGCAGTTCAACCTGGTGAAGCGCAGCTCGGTCATGACCAACGTCCTCTCCGGAGCCCTGGGCGCCGTGGGTACCCTGCCCAGCCTGCTGGGCCTGTGGCCGCCGGCGGTGCGCGATGCTGCGGCCCGTAACCTGGCCTTGGTCGGCTTGGCAGACAAGGCCACCAACCGCGCCGACGCCCTCTCCGGTGGCCAGCAGCAGCGCGTGGCCATCGCCCGCGCGCTGATGCAGGAACCCAAGGTGCTGCTGGCGGACGAGCCGGTGGCCAGCCTGGACCCCGCCACCAGCCATTCGGTGCTGGACTACCTCCGGGACCTCAACCGCGAGCGGGGCATGACCATCCTCTGCAGCCTGCACTTCCTCAGCCTGGCCCGCGAGTACGGCACGCGCATCATCGCCCTGAAGGATGGCCGGCTGATGTTCGACGGCAAGCCCGCGGACATCGACGATGCGCGCTTCAAGCAGATCTATGGCGAGGATGCGGTGGAGGTGGAGATCCGCTGATGGGCGGCACGGCGCGGTCCTTCATCGCCTCGCTGCTGCTGCCAGGTCTGGGCCAGGCCCTGGCTGGGCGGCGGCAACGCGGCGCCGTCATCCTCCTGGCCACCATGGCCATCGCCCTGGTGGTGGCCGGTGGTGGGGGTGGCTGGCTGCTCCTCGCCCCCTTCTGGCTGCTGCAGTCCGCCGACGCGAGCGCGATGGCCGGAGGACGTCAGGGCCGACTGGGGACGATGACCCTCTTGGGTCTCATCCCCCTTTACGTGATCGGTTGGCAGCTGACGGAGATGGCGCCGGAGCGCCTGATCACCGGCTTCCCTCGCGTGGCACCGCTCTTCCGCGGCCTGGCACGGCCGGACTTCATCGACCCGGTGATGGAGACGCTGGCCGAGGCGCACATCGACACCTACACGCCCTGCGGCGACAAGCAGGCTCCCAGCGATACGGCGGCGCTGGAGCCCGCGCAGCCTTCCCTGCGCCTGGAACCGGCCTGCGTCGACCTGGGAGCGCCCCTGGCCCTCAGCGGCGCCGGCTTCCCGCCCGGCGAGCTGGACCTGACCCTGACCAACGGTGGGTCCAACGCCCGCATCAGGCTGGGCGCGGCGACAGTGGGCGCCGACGGGGCCTTCCGTTCGGAGATCCGGATTCCACCAGATTCGGTCAACGTCGTCACCCAGCAATCCCGGACGGCCGTTGAGCAGACGATCACCGCGCTGATGACCCGCGATACTGGCCGGATCACCCTGAGCCAGACCCTACGTGACATCCTGGCCCGCCTGAGCGAGACCATCGCCATCGGCTTCCTGGCCACGCTCCTGGGCACCCTGCTGGCCCTGCCCTTCTCGCTGCTGGGAGCGCGCAACCTGATGGGCGGCAGCCGCGTCACGCGGCTGGTCTACCGCGGGGCGCGTCTGGCGATGAACGTGGTGCGCTCGATCGAGTCGCTGATCCTGGCCATCATCTTCGTCGTGTGGGTGAGCCAGGGTCCCTTCGCCGGCATGCTGGCGCTCATGGTCCACACGGTGGCGGCGGTGGGCAAGCTGTTCAGCGAGACCATCGAGGGCGTGGATGAGGGCCCGGTGGAGGCCATCCGCGCCTCTGGCGCACGCTGGGCGCAGCTGGTGCGCTATGCCGTGCTGCCGCAGGTGACGCCCTCCTTCATCGCCTACAGCGTCTACCGCTGGGACATCAACATCCGCATGTCGACGGTGGTGGGTCTGGTGGGCGGCGGCGGCCTGGGCATGCTGCTGACGGACTGGCTGAAGCTGGGCTTCTGGTCCCAGGCGGCCACGGCCATCCTGGTCATCGCCCTGGTCATCATCCCCATGGAGAGCGTGAGCAACCGCTTGCGCGACCGGGTGTTCAGCGGGCAGCCGGTGTTGGGGCCGGCAGGCCGGACCCTGGCGCCCTGGCTGCTGCTGGCGGCCACCGTCTGGGCCTGGCGAACGGCCGAGGTGGCGCCGCTGCGCCTGCTGCGGGATGCCCGGAAGGTCCTGCCCATCGCCGGCAGCTTCGCCAGCCCCCTGCTCGTCGAGCGCGAGGCGCGCATCGTCACCCATGCCGCCCAGCTGACGGTGCCCTGCGGCGGGCCGGCGGCGGCGCAGACTGGGGATGGCGCACTGCGCATCGGCACGACCTGCGCGGGACCCAAGGACAGGGTGCCGGTTTCCGCCTCCGGATTGCTGCCGGGCGCCAAGGTCAAACTGGCCTGGGATCTGGGTGACGGGAGCGAGCTGCCGGTCAAGCTGCCCAAGGGTGGCGACGCGGTGGGGCCGGATGGCAGCTTCGAGGCCGAGGCTGAGGTCCGCGCGCTGGTAGCAGACACGGCCAAAGTGGCCGGTACTCCGGCCCTGTTGGTCATGACCGTGGCCGAGCCGGTGGGATGGCGGCCGAGCGTGGCCCTGCTGCGCGTGCTGGACTCCCTCCTGGTCACCCTCCTCTCGGCCCTGTGGGCCACCACTCTGGGCGCCCTGGCGGCCATCCCGATCTCCTTCCTGGCGGCGCGCAACGTCATGCCGCGCAGCGGTCTGGGCAACCTGCTGTACCGCGGTGCCCGCTCCCTGCTCACCATCCTGCGCGCGGTGGAGCCGATGCTCTGGGCCTTGATTTTCGCCCGCTGGGTGGGGGCGGGCGTGCCCTTTCCGGCCATTCCGGCCCTGGCCCTGGTCACCTTCGCCAACCTGGGCAAGCTCTTCGCCGAGGCCATCGAGGACATCGACGCCGGACCCGTGGAGGCCTTGCAGGCGGCGGGGGCCGCCCGTCTGCAGCAACTGCGCTTCGGCATCCTGCCGCAAGTCCTGCTGCCCTTCCTGTCCTTCGGTATCTATTTCTGGGACATCACGGTGCGCATGAGCACGGTGGTGGGCTTCGTCTCCGGGGCGGGCATCGGCGCCCGGCTCAAGGAGTGGATGAACGGCTTCCAGTACCGCTCCGCGGCGGTGGCCATCCTGGCCATCATCCTGATGGTCACGGCGATGGACACGCTCAGCGCACGGATCCGGGCCCGTTTGAGGTGACGGTCTGGGGCGAGCGGTGCCGGCCACGCCGGTTTGCTATCATGGCGTGATCGCCCTCCGCACCGTGATCCCCACCGGGAGACGCCATGTCTGAGTACTCGCTGGAAGCATACGGCGACATGATCTCCAACCGCCTGCGCTTCGACGCCTACGTCCAGGCCATGCGGCAGACCATCCGCCCCGGCGACATCGTGCTGGATATCGGCACCGGGACCGGCATCTTCGCCTTGCTGGCCGCGCAGCTGGGGGCGCGCCATGTCTATGCGGTGGAGTCGTCGGACGCCGTTCAGCTCGGCCGGGAATGTGCCGCGGCGAGCGGGCTGGCCGATGCCATCAGCTTCCATCAGGGGCTCTCGACCGATCTGCGCCTGCCCGAGCGCGCCGACGTCATCGTTTCCGATCTGCGCGGCGTGCTGCCGCTGCATGACGGGCATCTTGCGGCCATCATCGATGCCCGTCAACGCCTGCTGAAGCCGGGAGGAAGGCTCATCCCGCTGCGCGATACCGTCAAGGCTGCCGTCGTCAGCAATGCCGCCGTGTACGAACAGCTGACGTCGCCTTGGGACGGGCAGGCTCTGGGTCTGGACCTGAAGCCGGCCTTGCGCCTGGCGACCCACCGCTGGCGCAGCGCCGTCATCGGCAAGGAGGATCTCGTCACGGCCCCGGCCGAGCTCTTCACCCTGGACTACCACCGCATCGACGCGCCGGGTGCGGCAGGCAGCGCCGAATTGACTGTCGAGCGCGGGGCAGTCGCGCAGGGCCTGGCCGTCTGGTTCGATGCCCTGCTGGCCGATGGCATCAGCTTCACCACGGCACCCGGAGCACCGCGGCTGGTCTATGGCCATGCCTTCTTCCCCTGGCCGCAAGCCGTGCCGCTGAGCGCCGGCGATCGCGCGGAGATCGCCCTCAGGGCCGATTCCATCGGCGGACATTACGAATGGCGTTGGCGCACCAGACTGCGCGACGACAGCGGCAAGGTGCGCGCCACCTTCGACCAGTCGTCGTTCGACGGTCGCACATTCTCGCTCGATCGCCTTCGCCGCCGCGCCGCCGACGCCCGGCCGCTGGCCTCCTCGGAAGGGCGAGCGCTGGCCATGCTGCTGGCCCTGTTCGATGGTACGCAGGACCTGACGGGGATGGCCGAGGTGCTCGTCGGACAGTTCCCTGAGCAGTTCCCGACCCTGCGCGAGGCGCTGGACTTTGCCGCCGAGGCTTCGGTGCGCTTCGGGCGCTGGGAGTCGCCGGATTCGGCCGCGGCGGGATCCCTCCACGTGCGGTAGGCCCAAGGTTGCGGGCATCCCTTGCGCGGTCTTGGCCTCCCGTCTATACTGCCGTTTGCTGCGGAGCCGGCGTCCGGCCGGCCCCGCCTGAGTCGCTTCCCTCCATGAGGCATCCGGTCATGATCAACGCATACACCTTGCGCCCCGACGCCGACTACCTGGCCGAGCAGGCCTACCTGCGCAAGCGGGTGGAGCAGATCGAAAAGGGCATGGGCAAGCTCGCCGGACGTGCGCGCGAGCCACAGGTCATCACCCAGCAGATGGACGCTCTCGACCGCGCGCGGGAGCTGACCGGCTCGCTGGCCAAGCAGGTGCGCGTGCGCCCGCTGGCCGAGGCCGTCCGCGCCCAGAAGGAATGGCTGGAACGCGCCCGCGCCCATCAGGGCGACCTCAAGGGCGAGCCGCGCATGGCCTTCAACCGTATCGAGCTGGATCTGCGGTTGCTGGACGAGATCCTGGCCGGTTGGCAGGCCCCGCGAAACTAGGCGCGCGGACGCGGGCCCGCGAAGAGCGCGGCTTGTTCGCCGCATGAAGCTCCGCCTGGGCCACGGCCCGCCGCCATCCCCGGGCCCCGCCGCCAGGCTTCTCGAGATCCTGGGGGTCGCCATGCAGGCCGTCGACCCGGCGGCCTTGGTGGCATCCCATCTGCGCCTGGACGGCGAGCAGTTGCACGCCGGTCCGGTGACCGTCGACCTCGGCGCGGTGGATCGGGTGTTCCTGGTGGCCGCCGGCAAGGCCGCCGCTACCATGGCCGCCGCCGCCGAGCGCATCCTCGGCCCTCGCCTGAGCGGCGGCGTGGCCGTCACCGCCCGCGGCGGCGGCATCCACCGGCTGGAGCGCTGCACCCTGCATGAGGGCGGCCATCCCCTGCCGGACCCCTCCAGCCTGCTGGCGGCGCGACAGATGGCGCGGATGCTGGAAGGCCTGACTGAGCGGGACCTGGTGATCGCCCTCATCTCCGGCGGCAGCTCCGCCCTTCTGGAACTGCCGGCGGGGCGCCTCAACCTGGTGGACCTGCAGACCGCCACCGCCAGCCTCCTGGCCTCCGGCGCCGCCATCCACGAGATCAACACCGTGCGCCGGCACCTCTCGCGCCTCAAGGGCGGCGGTCTGGCGCGCCTGGCGGCCCCGGCCCGGCTGGTGGCCCTGGTGCTGTCCGACGTGGTGGGCTCACCGCTGGACGCGATCGGCAGCGGCCCCACGGTGCCGGACCCCACAACCTACGCCGACGCCGCCGCGGTCATCGCCCGCTACGGCCTCTGGAGTTCGCTGCCAGCGTCCATCAGCGAGCATCTGCGCACCGGCATGAGCGGACGGATCGCGGAGACGGCCAAACAGGGCGAGCCCTGCTTCGCGCGCAGCGCCACCGCCCTCATCGGCGACAATGCCCTGGCGGCGAGGGCCGCGGGCGAAGCCGCGGCAGCCCTGGGTTATGGCGTCCTCCACCTGGGCAGCCGCTTCCAGGGCGAGGCCCGCGAACTGGGCCGGATCATGGCCTCCCTGGGACAGGCGGTGGCCGCCGAGGGCTTGCCCCTCGCCGCGCCGGCCTGCCTGATCGCCGGGGGCGAGAGCACGGTGTCCCTCAAGCGCCTGGGCGGCGTGGGCGGACGCAACCAGGAGCTGGCCCTGGCCGCCGCCATCGCCCTGGACGATCCCCGTTGGGCCGGCATCAGCCTGGCCAGCTTCGGCACAGACGGCGTCGACGGCGCCACGGACGCCGCCGGCGCCGTCGTCGACGGCACAACCGCCGCCAGGGCCCGCACCATGGGCCTGGATCCACAGCAGGCCTTGGCCGGTCATGACAGTGGGCGCTTCTTCCAGACCTTGGGGGAAGCCATCGTCAGCGGGCCGACGGGGACGAACGTGAACGATCTGATGGTGCTGCTGGTAGACGGGACCGCCGCGGGCTGAGAGGCCGACCGCTGTCCGTCGCGGGTCGACCGGATCATGCAGGCGCAACAAGATGACGGCCCGGAGGGAGATTCCCTCCGGGCCGTCATCGTCATCAGGCCGTCACTGCGCTTCGGCCATCACCACCACCCAGTAATGCCCTAAGGGCGAGCCGGGCACGTAGTCGTAGTAGACGCCGATATGCGTCAACTCCGGGGTAAGCACGCGGCCGGCCGTCTCGCCGTTGCCCAACCAGGTGTTGGCCACCAGGTCGGCGCTGCCGTTCTGGCCGGCGATCAACTGCTTCACCTGTCGGGCGCTGTAGCCCGCCCGGGCCACGCGGTCCTCCGGCGTCGAACCATCGCTGCCCACATGGTCGAAGAAGCGGTGGGTGCTCATGTCCCAGACATGGCGGTCTGCTACCTGCATCAGGGCGTCGTTGACCACCAGCGGCCGCAAGCCAGCCGCCGAACGCGCCTTGTTGAGTCGCTCCATGATCGTGGCCATGCGCTCCGGATCGCGCGGCGGCGCCGGCGGCAACGGGTTGTCCGCGGTGGGCGGTCCGGTGACCACCGTCAGGCGCGGCGGGTTGCCGCCATGACCGGCGTCCCAGTCGAAGACATTGCTCTGACCGTTGCGCGGCCCGTCGAAGCGGAAGCTGACCTTGCCGGTGGTCAGCGAGCGCCAGGCCAGCTCCTTCAACTCATTGGTGCGGAAGATGAAGACGTTGTCTCTTCCGGCGTCCAGGTCCGTCTGCACCAGCTTCGGGTCCATGCGGGCCACCACCTGCGTGTCGTTGATGCGCTTGTAGCCGTGGAAGGCCCAGCCGGCGTCCACGTCGCCGCTCAAGAGGTTGACGTCCCAGCTGCCGTTGCCCAGCTTGGACAGCCGCTGCGTGGACTGGCCTGTAAGCGTCAGCCGCGCACCGGTCACCACCCGATCCTTGGCCAGGCTGGACAGGTCGAACTGCACGATACCGTTGTAGCGGTAGGCCTGTGAAAAGCCGGTGTAGGTGTTCATCGAGCCCAGGAAGTTGCGCGGATCGCTCTCCTTCACGTAGCCGACATCACCCGCCAGGGCCACGATCTCGATGATCTTGCTGGACCGGTCGGGCGTCGGCGGCGGCGGCGAGGTGGGGGTGCGGGTCGTCTGCGGCGCCTGGGTAGCGGTCGGCGGGTTCAGGGCCGGATCCTGGGTCGGCGCGGGCGGCTGACCGGGGTCCGCGGTGGGACCGGGCTGGGAGGGCGGTGTCGTTGGCGTGGCGATGACGATGGGCGTCTTGCTGTAGTTGATGTACAGCACCGGTCCCGGATACAGCGTCTTGTCGCCCACGCCGCTGTCCCAGCTGACCAGGTTGGCGAAGTCGCCGCTGCTGGGCCCGTCCATCCTTATCGTGAGGAGCCCGCTGCTGTCCACCCGGTTCTTCAGGAGCTCCAGCTGCGCGGCGGCGAAGTTGAAGACGTTCACCTGCCCCAGGTCCACGTCCTGAGCTCCCATGATGGGCAGCAGGGTGGAAAGCACCCGGGCACTGTGGATCTTGGCATAGCCGTGGCCATCGAAGCCGGCGTCGATGTCGGTATCCAGCAGATTGACCGTCCAGGTACCGGTGCGCGCGTTGTTGGCGTCGGTCCGGCCGAACAGGGTCAGACGGGCGTAGTTGATGTGCATCCCCTGCGGGATGGCCGCCAGGTCCATCTGCATGGCGCCGTGGTACACGCGGTCGTTCCAGACGCCGGTGAAGGTATCGGAACTGCCCCAGTTGTTGCCGTAGGGCTGCGTGGACACGACCCAACCGATGCGCCCGGCCACCGGCCGCAGCTCGATCTCCGTGCCGCCGCCGGGGGCCGGTACCGGCAGGTCTGTGGGCCTTGCGCCGGCGGTGGGCGCCGGGGTATGGGTCGGCGGGGCCGTGGTCGCCGTGGGCGGCAGGGCCGTGGGCAGGCCGCCGGTACCGGCATCCATGGCGAAGGTGGCCACCCAGTAGCGGCGGAAGCCGTCGCCGGCGGCCTGATAACCGCCGCCCAGGCTCTTGCAGGTGGCGCAGAGAATGATGGCCCGGTGACCGGAACTGCCCATCCAGGCCTGAACCGCGGCCTCGGGCGAGGCCTGGCCGCAAGCGACGATCTCGCCGTAGGGCCGCTGCAGCCCCTCCTTCACCATCCGGCTCTCCGGCGTGCTGCCGCCGGAGCCGTCATGGGAGCAACGCTGCGTGAGGGCCAGATCCAGGGCATGGTTCTGCGAGGCGCGGCGCAGTCCCAGGTGGATGGCCAGCGGCTGCAGCTGGTAGCCGGCCCGTTCGCGGTTGATCAACAGCTCCAGCTGGGCGACGGTGTCGCCGGGGTTCACCGGCTCCTGGGTGGGGAGCGGCGTGGCCGTCGCCCGCGGGGGGATGGCCGTCGGGCCTACAGGGACAACCGTCGGCGCAGCCGGCGTGCCGCTGCCGCCGCAGGGCTGCGGGTTCTGCGCCAAGGCCCTGTCCGCCTGGATGCGGCCCGCCCCGAAGGTGCGGTCCCAGCCGGGCGAACCCAGGTCCTTGGCGGTCGACTCCAGCACGTTCTCGATGTCCTGCGGGCTGCGGCAAGGACCTTGGGCCTTGAGCAGCGCCGCCACACCGGCGACGATGGGCGAGGCCATGGAGGTACCGTTCCAGGCCTGGTAGCTGCCGCCGCGCACGGTGGACAGGATGGCCACTCCCGGCGAGGAGACATCCAGGGCGTCTCCGTAGTTGGAGAAGTCCGCCAGACGGTCCTGTCGATCGGTAGCGGCCACGGAGATGACGCCGGGATAGGCGGCGGGGTAGCTGGGGTTGGAGGTGCTCTCGTTTCCGGCGGCCGCGACCACCGTCACGCCCCTGCCGATGGCATAGGCGATGGCGTCGCGCAGGGCGCTGGAGGTGAATCGCCCGCCCAGGCTCATGTTGATGATCTGCGCGCCGTTGTCCGCGGCATAGGTGACGCCGCCGGCGATCCAACTCATGTTGCCGCTGCCGCCGGCACCCAGCACCTTGACCGGCAGCACCATGGCCTCGGGGCCGCTGCCGAGGCCGCCCACGGCGTTGTTGGCCGTCGCGGCCACCAGACCGGACACGTGGGTGCCGTGCCCATGATCGTCCCGCGGGTCGGTGTCGTCGTTGACGAAGTCGTAGCCGCGCAGGCATTTGCCGACCAGATCCGGATGGGTGCAGTCCGCCCCGGTGTCGTTGACGGCCACGACGACGCCCGCGCCACGGCTGCGTTCCCAGGCCGCCGCGCTGCCGATGGTGGCATGATGCCATTGTTGGTCCAACAGCGGATCGTTGGGCGTCCAGGCCAGTCCATCGGGGCGGGTCGCCGGGCGGGCGACATTCGCGAGCGCGGCGATGGCCGCCGCGTCCAACACCGCGGCGTCGGCGGCCGGGCTACCCTGGATGGTGGCGATGTAGTCCGGCTCGGCGAAGACCACAGCCGCCTCGGCCTGGTAGGCGCTGACCATGGCCACGGTGTCGTCCGGAAGCTCCAGCACCTGGATGCCCAGGACGGGGATCTCGCGGACCACCTTCGCCTTGTAGCGCGCGTGCAGCTTGCGCTTGTCCTCATCCGTGGCGGATGGCTGAAAGCGAACCACCAGGCGGTTGGGGGCGTATTCGTCGCCCGGCCCCTGCTCGGCGTCCATCGGGGCAGTGATACCGTCGGCGGCGGCGGCCGGCGCAGCGCGCCAGGCATCCGGCAAGGTGGGGGCTTCAGCGGCCGGGGCTCTCTGCGCCCGGGCGCCCGCGGTGCCGGTCAGCAGAACCGCGGCGAGGACGAGGAGGAACGACCAGGTGCGTCGACCAGGATGCGCGTGGGTCATGTGGTTTCCCTTCACAATGGCAATGCAATAGATGCCGGGCGGTCGGATCCAACGCCTCCGCCCGGGGTGTCGGCCGAATCAACTGCGCGTAACACGCCGGAGATGGCCGCGTTATTCACCGATGAGAGACGCGAGGCCGGGCAACCGGCCACGCGACGCGATCCCGCAGACGCTCGGGCAGGGGCAGACCAGGGACGCGACGCACCGCGTCTCTCTTTTTGCGTCCTGACGACGGGCGAATGCCGGCAATCGGAAGCAACCGCGCAGGGAAGGTCTCCGGCCGGGCAAGGCCGTTCTTCACGCACGTCGTTGCTTCTAAGGGACGCGACAAATGATCGAATGCCCAAGGCTGACCCCCATCGGTGTCGGCAAGGCGGTAGCGGTACGGCGGGCTGGGGGCAGCAGCGCGAACCAGCGGACGACAACACGCCGCTGGCGGTCGATTGACCGCCTGGCGCCTGGTCGACAGATGCCCGCGTCAGGAAATCAGCCAATGTCGCGGACCTGGCTGCCCACGGACCCAAAGCCGCTTCAGGTGTCCGTGGGCCACAATGCAAATCATGGGGCGACTCCTCTAACCGTGGGCCTGAACCGGCGGAGGAGAGAACGAAGCTCCCTCAGACGGACTTCAGGCTGGTCGAACGGGGTTACGCCCAGCGGCCAATGTGGATGCACAAACAACCGGAAGCACCAAATTTGGTGAACATTCTAGCAGACGGGGGAAGGGCCGTCCGTGCTGTTTGTGCGTGGGTTGCGTGGGTTGCGCGTCGCACAGTATATCAGGCTGATAGGCGCGGCATCGGTCGATCGGGTGACGATTGTCCGACGATTGCCCTACGCTGGGCGATCCTGGCCCCATTCAGCCGTCCTTCGGCCCCCCGGATCCGGACATGAACCGGCGCTCAGGATTCGGTGGGTTCCCTTAACCAACGCGCCGCTTCCAGGGCGAAATAGGTCAGGATCCCATCGGCACCGGCTCGCTTGAAGGCCAGAAGGCTTTCCAGCGCCAGGGACCGTCGGTCGCCGCCGCCGGTGGCGGACAGGGCGGCGATCATGGCGTATTCGCCGGAGACCTGATAAGCGAAGGTCGGCAGCCCGAACGCCTCCTTCACCCGGTAGACGATGTCCAGATAGGGCAGTCCGGGCTTGACCATGACCATGTCGGCGCCCTCGGCGACATCCAGGGCGACCTCCCGCAGGGCTTCGTCACCATTGGCGGGGTCCATCTGGTAGCTGCGCTTGTCGCCCTTGCCCAGGTTGGACCCGGATCCGACGGCATCCCGGAATGGGCCGTAGAAAGCGGAGGCGTACTTGGCGCTGTAGGCCAGGATCATCGTCCGCTGGTAACCGGATCGGTCCAGGGCGGCGCGGATGGCCCCCACCCGACCGTCCATCATGTCGGAAGGCGCCACCACGTCGCAGCCGGCCTGGGCCAGGGCCAGCGCCTGCTCGCAAAGGATGGACACCGTCTCGTCGTTGGCCACGTAACCGTCGATGAGCAGGCCGTCCTGCCCATGGCTGGTGTAGGGATCCAAGGCCACGTCGCAGATGATGCCCATGGGCAGGCCCGCATCACGCAGCGCGCGCACGGCGCGGCAGGCCAGGTTCTGGGGATTGAGGGCCTCGTCGCCACCGGGGGTCTTGCGCTCCGGCGGGGTGACGGGAAAGATGGCCAGGGCCGGAATGCCCAGCGCCGCGGCCTCGGTGGCCCGCTGCACCAGACGATCGACCGAGAGGCGGGCCACGCCCGGCATGCTGGGAACAGGGGTCTCCAGCTCTACACCTTCCTGGACGAAGACCGGCCAGATCAGATCGGCGACCGACAACCGATGCTGGGCTACCAGGCGGCGGCTCCAGTCGAAGCGACGGGTCCGGCGCGGGCGCGTGGTCGGAAAGGAGCCGGGATCGGCGGGCAGGCGCGCAGCCATGTTCAGCGGACGGCACCCAAAGGGCGAAGGCCAACGTGGATCATGAGGCTGCCCAGCATGAGGCGGCGCGGCGGCAAGGGCACGAGGCCGGCGGCGCGCATGACCTGCGCCACCTGCTCAGCGCCCAAAAAACCCGCGACCGAAGCGGGCAGGTAGCGGTAGGCGCGGTCATCGCCGGTGATCAGGCGCCCGATGACGGGCACCACATGCTCGAAGTGCAGGCGGAAGAGCGGCCGCCACAGGGGATGGCCCTCCGGCGATATCTCCAGGGCGACGACCCGCCCGCCTGGCCGCGTGACGCGGGCCATCTCGGCATAGGCCTGGGCCAGGTCGGCGAAGTTGCGGAGGACGAAGGCGGAGGTCACGGCATCGAAGCCGGCATCACCGAAGGGCAAGGTGTGGCCGTCAGCGCGCGCCCAGGCGATCTGCCCTGCAAGGCCGGCCTGCAAGGCCTTGGCCGGGGCGCGGGCGATCATGGGCCCGGTGTAGTCGAGGCCGACAACGGTGGCGTCGGGATGGCGCCGGGCGATCTCCAGGGCCAGATCGCCGGTCCCCGTGCCCACGTCCAGCACCCGTCCGCCGGCGGGCACGCGCGCGGCCAGCACGGTCTCGCTACGCCAGCGGCCGTCAAGGCCGCCGGTCATGACGCGGTTCATGAGATCGTAGCGACCGGCGATGCGCCCGAACATGTCACGGACGGCGCCGTGCTTGTCCTCGGCGCCGCCGGGCGAGACGCGGGGCGCGCTGGCGGCGGCAGGCGCCGTCACGACGGGGGGGGGAGGCTCCTCGTGGCTCATGAGGTCAAGGATAGGAGGCAGAGCGGCGGCGGGCAAGCAAAGCAGGGCGAGCGGCGGGGCGCTTTCGGCCCGCGTTACACCAGCGTCCCACCGCGCCATCAGGGCGCCACCGGGACACTGGACCGTCAAGCCCTCGACGGTCTATCATGCGCCATCATGCCATCGCGACCCGACTTCCCGACCACCCATCCTTCCCGCCGCCAGCTGCTGGGCTGGGCCGGGTTGGGGGCCGGCGGGCTGTTCCTGCCGCGAAACGCCTTGTCGTCCGCCTCGCCGATGCTGCCGGCCGGCAGCCGGCAGACGCCCCCGCCGCTGGAGATCGCTCTGGATGCGGTGGTCGAGCGACGCCAGTTCCGTCCGGGCCCGCTCACCGAAGTCTGGCGCTACCAGGCGCGGCTGATCAGCGGACCGCCCGAAGGCCTGGGCTGGACAGCGGGCCCCCTGCCCGCCCCGGTGCTTCGCCTGCGCCCCGGGCAGACGCTGAAGGTGCACTTCAGCAACCACCTGCCCGAAGCGAGCTCCATTCACTGGCACGGACTCGCCGTGCCCGAGTCCATGGATGGCCACCCCAAGGACGTCGTACCCAGTGGCGGCGGCCGCGTCTACGAGTTCCCCATCCTGGCCGAGCCGGCCACCTACTGGTTCCATCCCCATCCGCACATGCGCACTGCCTTCCAGGTGGCGCATGGCCTGGCCGGATTCCTTCTCGTGGTGGACCCCACCCTGGAGGCCGACCTGCCCAGCGGCGATCGCGACCTCCCGCTGCTCATCCAGGACCGTAGCCTGAACGCGGCCAACGTCAACGCCTATGCCCAGCAGATGATGGGCTTCCTGGGCGACGAGGTGACGGTCAACGGGCTTGCGGGCGACAGCATGGACGTCGAGCAGGACGCCTACCGGCTGCGCCTGCTCAACGGCTCCGTCACCCGCACCTACAAGCTGGCCTGGAGCGACGGCCGCTCCCTGCGGGCCGTGGCCACCGATGCAGGCCTCTTGCCCACGCCCCTGGACCGACCCTACCTCATGCTGGCGCCCGGAGAGCGGCGGGACGTGGTGGTGGACTTCAGCGATCTGCCGGCCGGCGCCGAGCTCACCCTGCGCAGCCTGGACTGGGACAGCGGAGGTACGGGCGGCATGGGCATGGGGCGGCCGTCCCTGATCCCCGAGGGCTCGCCCTTCACCGTCGCGCGCTTTCGCGCGCACGGCGAGGGTTCCCGCACGCGTATCTTCCTTCCCGCTGCCGTGCGCGGCGCGGCGCTTGAGGGCAACCGCCCCGCCCCGCGGGCCGCGAGCCGCCATGCGGAACCGATCAACGCGACCGCAGTGACCCCCGACCGCCGCGTGGTACTGGACCATCAGGGCATGATGCAGTGGACCCTCAACGGCCGCAGCTTCGAAATGGAGGCGGTGGCACCGGATGAGGTAGTCCGTCTGGGCACGGACGCGATCTGGGAATGGGACAACAGCGTCAGCACCATGATGATGATCCCCCACGCCCTCCACATACATCTGGTGCGCTTCAAGGTCTTGGAGCGACTGATCGCCCCGCGCCAGGCAGCCGCCTACGCCACGGTGCGCGACGGCCTGCTGGATGAAGGCTGGAAGGATACGGTGCTGGTCATGCCCGGCGAGCGCGTCCGGGTGGGCATGCGCTTCGAGTCCTATGCCGGCCTGTTCCTCTATCATTGCCATATGCTGGACCACGAGGACATGGGCATGATGCGCAACTTCCGGGTGGAAGGGACCTGACGGCCGGCGGACGGTCCAACAGGCGCAAGCATGATTTGTCGAACCGAAGTCCTCGACCACCGGGGGGCGCGGCGCGCCCTGGACTGTTGCCGGCGGCCGTCGGACCGCACCCTACCTGGAGCGACGCATGAACCACGCTTTCGACGGCTACGACGACCTGGTATGGTCCCTGACCGCTGCCAACCAACGCCTCTTGCAGGGGCCCCTGCAGGTCTGGATGCAGACCCACGGCCTCAGCGGCTTCGAGCCCTTCGGCCTGCAGATGGCCTGGGCCGCCGAGCCTGAGCCCTTGGACGAAGCCCGGGTCCTGCGCCGCACGCCCTACCAGTCGCGGCAGGCCGCCACCGACCTGCTCAGGAGCTTGGCAGACAAAGGACTCCTGCTGCCGGCGGACGACGGCTACCGGCTCAGCGACGCGGGGCATGCCGCCCTGGACGAGATGCAGGCCATGGTGCTGGACACCCTGGGCCGGCGGCCATCCTTCGACGGTGCGGAGCGCCTGGCGGCCCTCCTGCGGCGCCAGGTGGAGGCCTGCCTGCAGGGCGGCATCGACGCCCATGCCCTGGCCGGCAGCCGACGCCTGGATCCGGGCGACGCGGCCCCTGTCTGGGCCCGCATCCGCCGCTACCTGGGCGACCTGGCCTCCTATCGCGACGACGCGCATATCGCCGCCTGGAAGCCCTATGACGTGACCGGCCCCCAGTGGGAAGCCTTCAGCCATGTCTGGGGACGCAAGGTCTGGGGTGACCCGGTGCACACGGCGGCGGAAGCGGCGGAGAAACTGGGCTTCCGCGGCTTTGACACCGCGGCGATGCAGTCCGGCCTGGACGCCCTGGTGGCCCGCGGCTGGTTGGAAGCCGACGGCGACACCTACCGGCTCAGCAGCCGCGGCCTGCAGATCCGCGAGGCGGCCGAAGAAGCCACCGAGCAGCATTTCTTCGGCCCTTGGGATCTCAGCCCGGCCGAGGTCGAGGAGCTGACCGGCCTGCTCAAGGCGGCCAAGGCGACCCTGGACGCGTGAGCGTAAGCGAGGTTCGTCCCCCGGCCGGCCCCGGCACCCAGGACGGCGCGGCCAGTCGCGGGTTGCCGAGTGCCTTGTGGCGCGCGGGGCAGGACCGCCGTCTGGCCATGATCCGCCATTTCGGCCGGCCAGCCGGCGCGCGGGCCCTGGACATCGGCTGCGGCCTGGGCATGTACACCCGCCGCCTGGCGGACGATGGCGCCCTGGCCTTCGGCCTGGAGGTGGAATGGGCGCGCGCCCGCGAGGCACGTGCCGGCGCCCTGGACGTGTTCGCCGGTGTCAGCGAGGTCCTGCCCTTCGCCGCCGGCAGCCTGGATCTGGTCCTGTTGCACGAGGTGCTGGAGCATGTGGCCGACGACCGGGCAACGGCGGTGGAGATCAGCCGCGTGCTGGCTCCCGGCGGGCGGGCCCTCATCTTCGTTCCCAACCGCCTATGGCCCTTCGAGACCCATGGCATCTGGTGGCGCGGCCGCTACCGCTTCGGCAACATGCCCTTGGTCAACTACCTGCCGGATCCGCTGCGCAACCGCCTGGCGCCCCATGTGCGGGTGTACACGGCCGCGGGATTGCGCGAGGTGTTCGCCGAGCTGCCGCTCAGGGTGCTGCACCACGGCCAGATCTACCCGGGCTATGACAAGCTGGCCGCGCGCCGTCCGGGCTTGGGCCGGCTGCTGCGCGCTGTCTCCTACGCCTTGGAGCGCACGCCGCTGGAGCGCTTTGGGCTGAGCCATTTGCTGGTGCTCGAGCGCGTGGACGGCCCTCCGAACTGATTCAGGCTGCCTGCAGCAGGAACTCGACCTTGACCGCTGAGAAGGGGAACTCGACGCCGCCATCCGTGCCGCGCTCGATCAATCCTGCCTCGATGAGGGCGGTCACGTCGCCGTGAACGGCTTTTACGTCTCGTCCTACTCGACGCGCAGCCTGCCGGATGGAGACGGGTCCGACGCCGCAGAGCGACTTGAGCAGTTCCCAACGCTTGGCGGTCAAGACCTTCCAGAGCAGTTCGGGGGTGGCACATGCCTCCTCGACAACCCGCCATCCACCCATGTACCATTTGCCGCACAACGCCTTCCTCGACATCCCCGGAGCGACCCATGCGCCCCCAGCCCCTCACCCGCGCCGAGCAGAGCGCCTGGCGCGCCACCACCACGCATGCCGAGCTGCTGGACTTTCTGGCCGTGCTGGACGGCTGGGATGATCCGCGCTGGCGGCTGACCGACTTCGGGCGGAGCGTCGAGGGCCGATCCCTGCCGCTGGTCATCCTCAGCCGCGACGGTGTGGCGACGCCGCAGCAGGCGCGGGCCACCGGCCGACCGGTGATCCTGCTGCTCTGCGGCATCCATCCGGGTGAGGTGGAGGGCAAGGAGGCGGCGCTGATGCTGCTTCGGGACTGGCTGGGCGGCCTGGACCGCGACGCGCTGGACGCCATGACCCTCGTCGTCGTACCGCTCTTCAACCCCGACGGCAACGACCGCATCCACCCGGACAACCGCAAGCTGGAGCTGCGCCACCTGATGGGCCAGTTGGGCCCGGAAGCGGGCGTAGGCACGCGGGCCAACGCGATGGGCATCAACCTGAACCGCGACTACCTGCGCCAGGACGCGCCGGAGAGCCGCCTCTTGTCCAGCCGCGTCGTCCAGGCCTGGCAGCCGGACCTGACCATCGACTGCCATGCCACCAACGGCTCGGTGCACCGCTTCGCCCTCACCTACGACACGCCGCATACGGTGCACAGCGGCGCGCGGGCGCCCATGGACTGGGTGCGCCAGGGGCTGCTGCCGGCGGTGACGCAGCGGCTGAAGGCCCGCACCGGCCTGGACACCTTCTTCTACGGCAACTTCCTGGCCGACGAGGGCAAGTCGGGCGAGGGCTGGACCACCTACACCCACCATCCGCGCTTCGGCAGCAACTACCGCGGCCTGACGGGCCGGGCCGACCTGCTGCTGGAGACCTATTCCTACCTGCCCTTCGAGGAGCGGGTGCGCACGACCTACGAATTCGTCCGCGAGAGCCTGGCCTACGCGGCCGAGCAGTCCAACGGCCTGCTGGCGGCGGTGGCGGCCGGGCGAACGCCGCCGGAGACGGTAGCGGTCCGCTACGCGCTCGAGGCCGAGGACGCGCCGGCGCGCATCCTGTCCCGCGAGCCGCGCCGCCTGGACGGGGCGCCGACGGAGCTGCTGGTGCCGCATCTGGCCCGTTGGGTGGGTACGGAGGTCGTCGCCCGACCCTGGGCTTACACCGTCCCACCGGAGCTGGTGACCCGCCTGGCCGGCCACGGCCTGCGCCTGCGCCGCCTGGAGGCGGATCTGGAGGCCACGGTGGAGACAGCGCGGGTGGAAGCGGTGCGGCCCCTGGAGAGCCGCAACATCCTTGAGGCGAGCGCCTCGGGCGAGGTGGAGCTGCTGGGCGCCTACGAGACACGCGCCGCACGGCTGCCGGCAGGCAGCTGGCTGCTGGAAACGGAACAGCCTCTCGGCGCCCTGGCCACCTACCTCTGCGAGCTGCGCAGCGACGACGGCGTGGTGCAATGCGGGTGGTTGCCCTTGCCGCAGGTGGGCGAGGCGTTTGCGATCGGGCGGGTGCTTGGGGTGGTGGGGTGAGGGGTATTGGCGCGGGTCAGGTCGGGGATGTAGACTCCGACGGCTGGGATTGAACTCCCTTGTTCCCACCCACCGCATGAACATCGACAGAGGGCGCGGCCATGGTTGACGGTTCGACAAAGGTAGCGGTGGTCCAGCGCCCGCCGATCCTGCTCGATCGGGGCGCCACGATGGCAGTGGCGGTCGATGCCGTGGCGGAGGTCGCGGCCGCCGGCGCGAAATTGGTCGTGTTCCCGGAAACGTTCATTCCGGGGTACCCCGCCTGGATCTGGTCGCTGCGACCTGGCGACGACTATGCGCTGGCCGAGGACATTCACACCCGGTTGCTCGCGGCGAGCGTCGACATGACGTCCGATGACTTGCAGCCTCTACGAAAAGCCGCCGCCGAACACGGCGTGGTTGTTGTGTGCGGCATTCACGAGAGGGAGGGGATGTTCAGCCGTGCGACGCTCTACAACACCCTGGTCACGATCGGTGCCGACGGCTCGGTCCTGAACCGGCACCGCAAGCTGATCCCGACCAATCCTGAGCGGATGGTCTGGGGGCAAGGTGACGCCTCAGGCCTTCGCGTGGTCGACACGGCATTCGGTCGGCTGGGCGGGTTGATCTGCTGGGAGAACTACATGCCGCTGGCTCGCTATGCCCTATACGCAGAGGGTGTCCAGATCTACGTTGCTTCCACCTGGGATAACGGCGACACCTGGGTATCATCGATGCGGCATATCGCCGCCGAGGGCCGCTGCTGGGTGATCGGATCAGGCTGCGCCCTCCATTCACGCGACATCCCCGAATCTTTCCCATCCAGGAATACCGTGTTCCCCAACCCGGACACCTGGATCAACTCTGGTGACTCGGTCGTGGTCGCCCCGACCGGGCAGATCGTCGCCGGCCCACTGCGGGACGCGTATGGCATCCTCTACTGCGACCTGCATGCTGACGCTTCGAGTGCTCTGCACCGCACGCTCGACGTAGCCGGGCATTACGGTCGCCCCGACGTGTTCTCCTTGACCGTTGACCGATCGCCGCGCCACCCCATCACGTTCACCTGATGCCAGCCCCTGGCCCGGGTCAACCGTGACGCTGCATCCTCCCGACAATCCGACCCTCCCCCAGCAGCCCCGCCTCCCGCTCCGCCGTCAGCCCTGCTCGCTGCGGCCGCCCCGCCAGCTCCAGGCGGGCCCAGGCCAGGGTATCGGCCAGGGTCTGTTCCAATGGGCGGAAGGTCAGACCGGCGGCCAAGGCCTTGCGGTGGCTGACCCGGCTGAAGTCCTGTCGCTCCTTGGGCAGCCATAGCGGCAGGTCGGTGAAGGGGCTCACGCCGAGGTCCAGCAGGCGGGCTTCCGGCAGCTCGACCGGCGCCCCCGGCGTCCGGGCCATGTCGCGGCAGGCCTGAAGCAGCTGCCCGAGCGTCAGGGGATCGTGCGGACCCACAGCATTGAAGGTGCCTGCGCGGCCGCTTTCGACCAGGTCCAGGGTCCAGCCGGCCAGGTCCCGGGCATCGATGACCTGCACCGGGCAGTCCGGGTCCGCGGGAACCACGTAGGCGCCGCCCTGGTCGATGCGCCAGGGCCAGTACGAGAAGCGATCTGTGGGGTCGTGCGGGCCGACGATCAGGCCGGGGCGGATCATGGCCTTGGGCCCAGGGAAGCCAGCGGTCAAGGCCTCCTCGCAGGCGGTCTTCAGCGCCCCGTAGGTCTCGCCGGTCAGCTCGACGACATCCGGATCGGCGTCCGCCAGGCGCCTGACCGGCGCATCCTCCTCGATCGGCGCCGGAAGGCCTTCGGCGTAGACGGAGATCGTGGAAATGAAGCTGTAATGCCCCACTCGGCCGTTCAAGGCCCGGCACGCGGCGCGGACCTCCGCGGGGCGGTAGCCGCAGGTATCGATGACTGCGTCCCAGTGCCCGTCGGCCAGGCGGTCCAGGTCGGTTCGCCGGTCGCCGAGGATGCGCCGTGCCTCCGGGAAGAGGTCCACCCCCGTCTGGCCGCGGTGGAAGAGGGTGAGGTCATGGCCGCGAGCAAGAGCCGCTTCGGCCAGATGTCGACCCAGGAAGCGGGTACCGCCAATGATCAATAGGTTCATGGGTCACCTGTCCTCTGCCTCGGAATCGCCGGTTGGAGCGCCATCCCTCAACGATCCGCCCAGGACAACCGTGACGCCCGCCGTCGTGATGCTGGCCCCGTGGTGACCCTCCGGGGGGACGATGTCGCCGGCCGCGGGGAACGCTATGGGAACGCGTCGATGGCATACTCCCGAGGTACCGTCGGCGCAGCCAAAAGGTGAGAGAAGCCCATGGACGATCAAGAGAAGGACCGTCTCGTCATCCGTTCCTATCCGGTGGTCGTTTGGCTGTGCGGCGCGGCGATGATGGTCTTCGGCTTCTACGCCATCTTCACTGGGGAGAAGGTGGGGGGCGCTGTCACGGTGCTGTTGGGATTGGCCATTGGCTTCCTTTTCGGCGCCGGCAGCACGCTCGTCGCCCACAGGCGACCGCCGAGGATGACCTTGACCACACATAGCCTGTTCAGGCCGGCAGCAACCCGGGCATTTCGGGTGGGTGAGGTCGTATCCGTCAATGTCGAGGTCGGCCGCAGTAGAGACGGGGACACATACCGATTGCGTCTGGCGACCGCCGGTGGCCTTGCGGTTGCGGTCACTCCCTATTTCAGCTCCGGCTTGGCGAATCACGAACGCAAGGCCGCACGGCTGCGGGCGTTCATCGGAATGGAGGCTCCCTACCTCAGCGCAGGCCGCAGGCAGGCGGTGACGGCGGGTCGGGTCAGTCGATGAAGGCTCCGAACAGCCCTGTGGCCACCATGTCCGGCAGCACCGAAGGCATTCCGTGGATCGTGGAATCTGGCGCCTCATCACCCGGTCGCAACATCGCCTTCACGCGCTGGACGACCACCAAGATCGGCATCCCCGACGGCTGCACCATCCTCGTCCAGACGACCCCGCGGTCGCACAGCCCGATACGGGTCGGAAGCGTCCGGGACACAGCGTTGTTCAAGAAATGGGTGCACCGGCTGGGGTTCGACCCTGAAAGGGTTTCCGGAATCCTGAAAGCGCTGTCTGGCGAAGTCAGCTTACCCATGCTCATGTTCAAGGAGTACCCGCGCATGCTGGGGATCGATCCCGACACCATTCCCGACTTCGACAGGGCCGAATCCATCGAGGCGCTGGAAACACGACTGGAAGGGCGCTACCGTGTCCTGGGCACCGATCCCGCCGAGTCGAACATGTTGCTCGACAGTAGAGCAGTCGAGGCGCTGGCGGCTTGGGCGCGGCGCTTTCCGATGCGGTCGTTCAGAAGCATCAGGGCTGAGCATCCAGCGCCGCTCATCGTGTTGTTCACGCCGTCCGCACTCACCATCGGCTTCCTGACGGTCATCACGGAACCATCGATGGTCACCGACATCTGCCGCCTCGGCGCCGATCTGGCCTTGGCCGCCGAGACGCAGCCAATTGGGTCGTCGACTTGAAGCCCAGCCGCCCAGCCGCCTACTCAGTCGTCAGCCCCGCCAGATGGCGGCTCGGGAAGCGGCAGCCACAGATGTATCGGGATGTCCATGCTGCTGACTGTCCGATGATGTAGACTCCAGCGGCGGTCATTGAACTTCCCGTTCCTTGTTCCCCCTAGGCGCCGCCACACGGCTGGGCCTTTGGCACCGAGTGGTCCCGGAATACGCGCCCAGGCTCATGACCGGGGGGCTGGCTCTCAGATTCGCCGCGCCCGCCACCTTCACCGCTTCTGCCGCCGGACGGATCGATCCTGCTCTGAAACTGCGCCGTGGACTTTCGCCGCCTTGATCCTGGCGATCGGGCCTGGCTGATCCCGATGGTGACCATCGGCCCTGGACTGCGTCGAAACCTGCCACGACGAGGAGCCGCCCTCATGGACGAACTCGAACACCACTTCCCCTGCCCCCATTGCGGCGCGCCCATCAGCATGCTGCTGGACCTGTCCGTGGACCGCCAGGACTACATCGAGGACTGCGAGGTCTGCTGCCGGCCGATACGGGTTCGCGTGCGGGCCAGCGGCGGCCGGCTGCGGGGCTTCGGGGCGGATGCCGCGAGCTGACGGTCGGCCCTCGCGGCGCAGGTCCACCCTATAATCGCCAGCCATGCTTCCCACCATGCCTCCGGCCCCCCACCCACTCACCCATGCCCGCAGATCAGCCCCTCCCCCCGCCCCCTCGCCCCTCGACGGCTCGCCCCTGCGGCGCCCCCTGCGCGGCCCGGCGCTGGCCGTCGTCCTCCTGGCCCTGATGGCCTGCGGCGCCCTGACCGTGGCCGTCTGGATCCTGGGCACCGTCAGCCAGGCCGTGGACGCTGGGCCGGCCTTCTACCAGGCCCTGGGCCGCGCCATGCTCCTGACGCTTCCCGCCCTCGCCTTCCTGCGCTTTCTGGATCGCCGCGAGCGCGAGGCGTCCTGGGTGTTCTGGAGCGTCCTGGCCTGGGGCGCGGTCGTGGCCACCGGCCTGGCCCTGATCCTCAGCCTGCTGGGCTCCGTGGCCACCGAGCTGGGCCTGGCCATGGTGCTGGGCGACGAAGCGCTGGGCGCGACGGCGGGCGGCGCTTCCGGCGGTCTGGCCCAAGTGGTGGAGAGCGTGTTCATCGCCCCGGTGGTTGAGGAGGCCGTGAAGGGCCTGGCCTTGCTGCTGCTGGTCTGGCTGCTGGCCGACGAGTTCGACAACCTGCGCGACGGCCTGATCTACGGCGCCCTCGTAGGCCTCGGCTTCAACCTGCTGGAGAGCGCGCTCTACGTGATCTACGACATGGTGGAGACCGGCCAGCTGGCCTTCGGCCCGCAGCTGGCCATCCGCTTCGTCTTCCTGGGCCTGGACGGGCATGCCGTCTACAGCGGGCTATTGGGCGCAGCCTTGGGCTGGGCACGGCAAGCGCGCGGGCGCTGGCGCCTACCGACCGCGGCGGCCTTCGGCCTGACCGGGGCCATCGGGGCGCACATGCTGCACAACAGCCTGGGCGTGCTGCTGCTGCCGGGCCTGGCCCAGGCCTTTGGCGGAACCCTGGACCCGGCCGACGGACTCGTGCAGGCCGTCACCCCCGTCTGGTGGCTCGCGGCGGCCGTAACCGCCCTGGCCGTGAACGGTCCGGCCTTTCTGCTGCTGGCCATCGCGGTCTGGCGCAGCGGATTGCAGGAGCGCCGCCTGCTGCGCGCCATGCTGGCGCAGGAGCTGTCCAGCGGCAGCGGCGCGGTCGACGAGGCCGAGCTGGCGGCGGCGCGGGCCGAAGGCATCCTGCACCTGCGCCGCGCTCCCGGCCTCGCGGGCGAGCGCGGCCGCGCCCTGGTACTGGCGCAGAACGAACTGGCCTACCGCCGTCACCGCGTGCTGCTGCACGGCGGCGATCCGGCGACCGACGGAAAGGCCATGGCCTGGCGCGCGCGGATCGCGGGATTGCGGGGCCTCAGCCCGCCGGCAGAAGCGGATTCGAAGGGCTGATCAGGCCGGCCACCAGTCTTCAGCCCACCTGTCTTCAGCCCTCCAGTCCCTCAGTCGCCCCCGTCCCTCAGTCGCCCCCCGTCCCTCAGTCGCCCCCCGTCCCTCACCCCAAGCCCATCCACGTTCCCACCGCCCCCTGCAACAGCTTCACGATCAGCGGCAGCAGCAAGGCGGATAGGAAGCCCCTGAGCGTCGCCGGTTGCCAGGGCCAGGTGGACGTCCTGGCGATCTGGTCGCGCTCGGCGGTCAGGAGGCCCAGGCTCTTCTGCAGGATATCCAGACCTTCCAGCTCCCCCGCCTGGATGCGGGCGTGCAGCTGAACGCGCAGGACGCGCGCCGTGCCGCTCAGGGCGGTCAGCTCCGCCGCTTTCTCCTGCTCCAGGCGCTTGTGCATACCCAGGAGGGGGGCGAAGAAGCTGGCCGCGGCCACCAGGATGAGGATGGCAAAGCCCAGCTCCACCGCCATCCGCCCGGCCAGCTGCCGGGGCATGACCGCCTGCGTGGCCACCAGGAGCAGGATCCAGCCGGCCGCCGTCCGCGCCGTCAATGCGGAGAGCGCGTGCACCGGCTCCAGGTGGTGCAGGTCCAACTCGCCGACCATGGCGTAGACCCGGCTAACCACCCGCAGTTGATGGATGCTGTGGTAGATGGCCGCCCCGCCCACGGCATAGCTGGCTACTGTCGCCCATTCCTCCCAAGCCGGGAAGCCCAGTTGCCGGATCAGGTCCTGGTTGAGGCCCAGGGTGGCCACGCCCAGGGCCACCGACAGCAGCCCCAGGACCAGCGGCGGCCAGAAGGGCATCGTCGTCAGGCGGTAGGCCAGGGCGCGGAAGGCGTCGTCGTCCAATCCGAGGACCTCGCGGAAGCGCAGCAGCTTCTCGCGGGCCACGCGGCCCAGGTAATGGGTGAAGGCCGGCAGGTACACCGACCAGAGCCAGAAGACCCGCGGCGGCTCCAGGAAGCGCTGCGCCCACCCCGCCTGCGCGTCCGCCCGGAGGCCGGCGATGGCCGCCTGCCCCAGGATGAAGACCGTGGCGTAGGTGGCGTACCAGGGCCAAGGCAAGCGGTCCACAGCGCGCAGCAAGCGGTCCAGCCAGCTGGGGGCGTAGCCGGCGGCGGCCTCGGGGGCGGTGGTGGTGGTCGCTGGGTGGGACATCGCAACTTGCCGTGCTGCGGAGTCTACCCGGGCGGGGCCGGTGGGGTCAAGGGGCTCGGAGGCGGGAGGGCTCGGCGGCAGACCGTATGGGTCCGCTGGCGGCAACCGCCCCCTCCCCGCTACAATTGCCCCCATGCCCCCCCGCCCCCTCCTGGACGCCTACCTCGCCTGGATGGCCGGGGTGCGGGGCCTCTCGCCCTACACCCTGCGCAATTACGGGTCGGAGATCGGCGCCGCCCTGGATTGGCTGGCCGCGCATGGCGCCGCCCGCTGGGAAGACATCCAGCTGGCCCTGCTGCGGCGCTACCTGGCCGAGCTCCTGGATCGCGGCATCGCGCGCAGCAGCATCGCCCGGCGCGTCAGCGAGCTCCGGGCCTTCGGCGTCTGGTCGCTCAGGCACGGGGGCGTCCCTAGCGACCCCTTTCACGCCCTGCTGGCCCCCAAAGTACCCAGCCACCTGCCGCGGGTACTGGACCAGGCCCAGGCCGCCGCTCTGGTGGATCAGGCCCAGGGCGAGGCGCCCGCCGACCTGCGCGATCGCGCCATCCTGGAGACCCTGTACGCCGCCGGCCTGCGCGTCTCCGAGCTGGCCGGGCTGGACCTGCGCGACCTGGACCTGCCCGCGCGACGGCTCACCGTCATGGGCAAGGGCTCCCGCGAGCGCATCGCCCTGCTCGGTCGACCCGCCTGTGCCGCCCTGGCCCGCTACCTGGCCGCCGGCCGCCCCGCCCTGGCCGCGGCGGCGGCCAGCCCCGGCTCCCGGCCCAGTGGTCCCCGTCCCGGCCTGGCCCTCTTCCTCAACCAGCGCGGCGGCCGCTTGGGCGTGCGTTCCATCCAGGTGCTGGTCAGCGCGGCGGCGGTGGCGGCGGGCCATGCCCGCGGCAAGGTCAGCCCTCACGTGCTGCGCCACAGCTTCGCCACGCACCTCATGGACGGCGGGGCCGATCTGCGGGTCGTGCAGGACCTGCTGGGCCACCAGAACCTGGGCACCACCCAGATCTACACCCATGTCAGCCAGGCCCGCCTGGCCGAGGTCATCGCCAAGGCCCATCCGGGAGCCCGCGAGCGCGGCGGCGCCGATGGATCCCCGCCGCCTGCGCCCCCGCCAGGACCGACCGGCCGGGATCAGGAGTCCATCGCTTTCGAGTAGGCGCCAAAGGGGTATAATCGCCTCTTCCACCACCCCCCGAGTAAGGTGACAGGCCATGAGCCCCTCTCCCCGCGCCGCATCGCCGTTCGCCCGCCTGGCCGAGGCCGGCTGGTTGTTGGCGGTCATCGCCGTACCGCTGTTCTTCAACGTCTGGACCTACCGGGTCTTCGAACCGGACAAGCTCACCCTGCTGCGCAGCATCGCGCTGTTCATGGCCGCCGGTGGCCTGGCGCATGGGTTGGCCGCTCGCGCCGAGGTCGATGGGCGCGCCTTCCTGCGCCGGCCCCTGGTGGCACCGGTCCTGGTGCTGACTGCCGTGATCGCCCTGGCCACCGCCACCTCGCTGACGCCCTGGCTCAGCCTGACCGGCAGCTTCGTGCGCCTGCAGGGCCTGTATACCTGGTGCGCCTACGTGGTGGTCTTCCTGAGCATCGTCGCCTTCCTCAAGGAACACGGTCAGCTGGAGCGGCTGATCACCGCCATCATCCTGCCCAGCCTGCCGGTGGCCCTCTACGGCATCGTGCAGAAGTTCGGCAAGGATCCCATGCCCTGGCTGGGCAACGTCACCGCGCGCGTGGCCAGCACCATGGGCAACTCCATCTTCGTCGCCGCCTACCTCATCCTGACGGTGCCGCTGACCCTGGTGCGCCTGGTGCGGGCCCTCAGGGCGATGAACGCCGTGGCCGACGAGGCGCCGCTCTTCAACGCCGCCACCATGCGCGTGGTCGGCTATCTGGTGCTGCTGGCCTTCCAGCTGGCGGCCGTCGTCCTGGCCGGCAGCCGCGGACCTGTGCTGGGCCTCTTGGGCGGCCTCTTCTTCATGTTCCTGCTGCTCGCGGTGCTGCGCGGCGAACGGCGGGCGGTCATCGGTGTGCTGGGCGCCGGGACGGCGCTGGTCGCCTTCCTGGTAGCTTTCAACCTGCCCGGCTCGCCCCTCGCGCCGCTGCGCGACGTGCCCTACCTGGGCCGCATGGGCCGCATCTTCGAGACCCAGAGCGGCACGGGCAAGGTGCGCCTGCTCATCTGGCAGGGCGCCGCGGATCTGGTGCTGTCCGACCCGCTGCGCGCCGTCGTGGGCTGGGGGCCGGAGTCCATGCATGTGGCCTACAACCCCTTCTACCCGCCGGACCTGGCCAACTACGAGGCCCGCAACGCCTCACCGGACCGCGCCCACAACGAGGCCTTCGACGCCCTGGTGACCACCGGTTTTCTGGGGCTGGGCGCCTACCTGCTGCTCTTCAGCAGCGTCTTCCTGTTGGGCCTGCGCTGGCTGGGCCTCATCGTCGGCGCCGCGGAGACGCGGCGCTTCCTGGCCCTGTGGCTGGGCGGCGGCCTGCTGGCGGTGGCCGGCTTCAGGTTCTTCACGGACGGCTGGACCTACTTCGGGGTGGCGCTGCCGGCGGGGATGATCGCCGGCCTCTTCCTCTACGTGGTGGGCAAGGCCCTGGTGGGCTGGCAGGCGCCGCAGCGACCGGGGCGTTTGCTGCTCGTGGGCCTGCTGGCCGCGGTCATCGCCCACTTCATCGAGATCCACTTCGGCATCGCCATCGCCGCCACCCGCACCCTCTTCTTCGTCCTCATCGCCCTTCTGGCCGTGGTGGGCCCGGCGGTGGACGAGAGCCATCCGCTCTGGGCCCAGGGCGACGGCGAGGACGAGCCATCAGCCGCCGCCCCGACCGGCGAGCAGCGCCGCCGGGCTCCCCGTCGCCAGGCCGCGCAGCGCCTGCAAGGCGCCGGGGGCAGCGCCCTGCGCAGCTGGATCCAGGCCAGCCTGCTGCTCGTGGCCTGCCTGACGGTGCTGGCCTACGACTTCCTGGTGGACCCCAAGCTGGGCAACCTGTGGATCGTCCTGTGGCTGATGGGTCTGACCTGGTTCATCGGCAGCCTGATCGTCGGCGGCGAGACGGCGGTGGACCTGACGGCGCGCCGCGGGCCGCGCACCGGCCTGGGGGCCTTCCTGATGCTGTCGGCGGGCGCGCCGCTGGTCTATGCCGCCAGCCATTTCGGCATGCTGGCGATGAAGGCGGCCGACGGCAGCTCCCTGGCTGGCCGCTCCTCGACCTCGAGCGGACTGCTCTTCCTCTTCTACTTCGCGATGCTCCTGCTGCTGGCCGGCTGGGCCTGGTCGCTGGGCCGGGGGGGCGCGGACGGTGGCATGAGGCGGCAATGGCTGCTGCTGCCCCTGGGTGCGGCAGCATTCCTGCTCACGGTATGGACGAACATCAACGAAGCGCGGGCCGACATCTACTACAAGGAAGGCCAGTACTTCCACGACGGTGCCAGCCAGGACGGCGACAACGAGCAGGCCCTCCTGAACTACGAGGAGGCGGTGGCGCGCTACAGCCAATCCCTGCGCCTGGACCCCAAGGAAGACTACTACATGCTCTTCAAGGGCAAGGCCCTCCTGGAGAAGGCGGCCCGCATGGCCTCGGTCTTCGACCAGCAGCAGCTGGACGAGAACGGCGCGATCCCGGGCGGCAGCGAATACCAGGGCGGCGCAGCCGAAGCGGCCGCCACCCGCGACCAGGCCTTCGAAGAGGCCCTGACGGTGCTGAACCTGGCCCTGGCGACCGCCCCGCACAACCCCGACCATACGGCCAACCTGGCCCGCGCCTACCAGATCTGGGGCGACGTGACCCATGAGCCGGTGCGCCGCAAGGAGCGCCTGGCGCAGAGCCGGCAATGGTTCCTGAAGGTCATCGCCCCGGACATGAGCCCGCACAACGCCCAACTGCGCGAAGAGCTGGCCCAGACCGAGTTCCTGGACAACCAGCGGGACGCGGCCTTCCAGCGGCTGGACGAGGCGCTGGCCATCGACCCCAAGTTCCTGCACCCCCACCGCACCCGGGCCCGATTTCACAGCGACGTCGCCCGGGACACGGACAAGCCTGAGGATTGGCAGAAGGCCGCGGACGACTTCGCGGTCTACCTGGCCAAGGGCGAGGGCAAGCGGGATCTGCTGGCCTGGAGCGAGTTCGGTTGGATCCAGGGCAAGCTGGGCAACCTGGCGGAGGCCTACGACGCCAACGTGCAGGTGGTGTTGCTGACCGAGAAGCGGGGCGGCAACCCGGACATCAACACCCTCAGCAACCTGTCCCAGTTGGCCAACGACCTGCAGAAGGGCGCGCAGGAGGTCTGCAACTGGGTCAACCGCGGCTATACCATCAGCGAGGAAGACAAGCTGCCGGAGGTGGACCCCACCTTCAGCCGCCTGAACGAGGAATACGGCTGCCAGGAAGGCAAGACGCCGGTGGAAGAGGCGCCGCCGCCCGCAGGCGCGGCGCTCACCACCGATGGCGCCCTGCCGACGACCGCGCCCGACGCCGCAGCCGAAGCGACCCCAGGGACCGCGGCGCCAACGGCGAGCCAACCCTGAGCCCCGCCATGCCGCTCCTGGTGGTCTTCGCCCTGGCCCTGGCGGGGACCCTGGCAGCCACGCCCTTGGTCCGCCGCCTGGCCTGGCGGTTGGGGGTGACGGCGCAGCCGGCGGCCAACCGTTTCCACAGCCGGCCGACGCCGCTCCTGGGCGGGCTGGCCATCTACGCGGCGGTGATGCTGGTGATGGCCGGCGCGGCAGGCCGTGCGGAGGTCCGCGAACTGGCGGGCATCCTGGGCGGGGCCTCCCTGGTGGCCCTCCTGGGCGCCTGGGACGACCGCCGTCCGCTCTCGCCCTACGTCAAGCTGGCGGGCGAGGCCCTGGCCGCCGGCGTCCTGATCGCCTCCGGGGTGCAGGTGACCCTCCTGGGCCAGCGCCTGGGCGGCGGCCTGGGGGCGGCGGCGGACCTGGGGCTGACCCTGCTGTGGGTGGTGGCCCTGACCAACGCGGCCAACCTGCTGGACAACATGGACGGCGCCCTGGCGGGGGTCACGCTGGTGGCGGCCGCGGCCATCGCCCTCCTGGCGCAAGGCAGCGGGCAGCTGCTGGTGGCCCCCCTGGCGGCCGCCCTGGCGGGAGCCTGCCTGGGCTTCCTGGCCTACAACCGCAGCCCGGCCAGCATCTTCATGGGCGATGCCGGCTCGCTCTTCCTGGGCTTTCTGCTGGCGGCGCTGGGCATCAAGCTGCGCTTCCCCGGGCAATCGCCGGCGGCCAGCTGGATGGTGCCGGTGCTGGTGCTGGCCGTCCCCCTCTTCGACACCCTGCTGGTGGTGGTCTCCCGCCTGCGCCGCGGCCTGAACCCGCTGAAGCATGGCGGCAAGGACCATCTGGCCCACCGCCTGGTCGCACGGGGCGCCACCGCGCGCGAGGCCGTGCAGACGCTGTGGCTGCTGGGCTGCGCGGCGGCCGCCCTGAGCCTCTACCTGGGACGCCTGGACCGCGGCGACACGGGTCCCGCCTGGCTGGCCCTGGTCGCGGCGGGCGCGGCGATGCTCTGGGGCTTGTGGGAGCTGGAATGGCGCGAGGGGGCCCGGCGGGGCCTGGGCTAAGGTCGCCCCCGCGCGCGCGATCCCCGCGACGCGCGCCGCCCCCATGTCCCTGACGCTGATTGCCCCCCGACCCCCATCCGCCCTATCCTTCCACCATGCCCCTGCCCCCTACCGACCCCGCCCCCGATCCCGATCTCAGCCCCCAGGAGGTCGCCCGCTACAGCCGGCACCTGATCATGCCCCAGGTGGGCATGGCAGGGCAGCGGCGGCTGAAGGCGGCGAGCGTGCTGCTGGTGGGCGCCGGCGGGCTCGGGTCTCCCGCGGGGCTCTACCTGGCCGCCGCCGGCGTCGGGCGCATCGGCCTGGTGGATGCCGATGTCGTCGACGCCTCCAACCTGCAGCGGCAGGTGCTCTACGGCACGCGGGATCTGGACCGGCCCAAGACGGCCTCCGCCGTGGACCGCCTGCGGGACCTGAACCCCCACGTGGAGCTGGTGGCGCATCAGACGGTGCTGGATTCGTCCAATGCCCTGCAGATCCTGGCGGATTACGACATCGTCGTCGACGGCTCGGACAACTTCCCCACCCGCTACCTGGTCAACGACGCCTGCGTGCTCCTGGGCAAGCCCACCGTCTACGGCAGCATCTTCCGCTTCGACGGGCAGGCCGCGGTGTTCTGGGCCGCCAAGGGCCCCTGCTACCGCTGCCTCTTCCCCGAGCCCCCCCCGCCGGGCCTCGTGCCCAGCTGCGCCGAAGGTGGGGTGCTGGGCGTCCTGCCCGGCATCATCGGGGCCATCCAGGCCAACGAGGCCATCAAGCTGATCCTGGGCGCGGGCGAGTCGCTCATCGGGCGGCTGCTGCTGCTGGACGCCTTGAGCATGCGCTTCCAGGACTTCAAGCTGCCCAAAGACCCCGCCTGCCCCGCCTGCGGCGAGCGGCCCACGCTGCGGACCCTCATCGACTACCAGCAGTTCTGCGGCATTCCGCAGGCTGTCGCGCCAACGGAGGACACTTTGGAAATCTTGCCGGCGGCGCTGCGCGCCCGACTGGACCGCGGCGAGCGCCTCATCCTGCTGGACGTGCGCGATCCCCACGAGCTGGCCATCTCCCAGATCGACGGGGGGCTGCTCATCCCGCTATCCGAACTGGCGGCGCGACTGGCGGAACTGGATCCGGCCGACGAGATCGTCGCCTATTGCCGGACAGGGGTGCGCAGCGCCCGTGCCGTGGCGATGCTCAGACAGGCGGGCTTTCCACGGGTGCACAACCTCGTCGGCGGGATCAACCGCTGGGCCGAAGAGGTGGATGGCAGTCTGCCCCGGTATTGATCGATAGGCGGACGGCGAATCCACCCAACCGTCGAAGGGCATGGCATGCCATAGAGGGCCATGCCATGTCCCTGAAAATGCCCGCTCAGCCGCGTTCGCGGGGGTGTGCTTGCCGCACATGCGCGATTACTGGGTGGATTCGCCCGTCGCGGCGGCGCCCGGCATCCAGGTGAAGCGCCGCACCTCGCGGCCCGTCTGATCGCTGCGGATGCCGTCGTGGTCGTCCGCGCCGCGGCGGCGGACGGTGACGCTCCATTCGATGATCCGCCTGGCGCCCAAGGCCGGGCGCAGCTCCGGCGGCACGCGCAAGGCCGTGGCGTTGCTGTAGACCCACTCACGTCGGGCGTCAGGATCTTCGTCCAGGGGCGGCAGGGCAGCGTCGGGAGCGGCCGCACCCTTGGCCTGCTCGGCGGTGATGTCGCGGAGGCTCACCACGTAGTAGAGGCCCTCCGGTAGGATGCCCACCGAGGACCAGCGCAGCAGGACCACCTCGTCGGCCACCTTCATGTCCATGCCCGGGCTCAGCAGCCTGAGCGCCGGAAGCAGGTCGGCCCCGCTGTCCGCGGCCACTGCCGGGTCGCCCTGCTCCGGAATGGCGGTGCCGGCCGGCAAAGCCGTGGGCGTGGCCATCTGGGCCGGGCGGATGACGATCTCCTGGCCGGCCTTCAACTCCGCCTTGTCAGCCGTCTGGGGGTTGAAGGCCTGCAGGTCCTTGACCGCCACGTTGTGCTTGGCGGCGATGTCGTCCAGGGTGTCGCCGGGCTGCACCCGGTAGACCTCCTGCGCCCGCACCACGATGGGCTGCGGCTGCGACGGGTCAGGGGGCGCGGATGCTCCGCCGGCGGCCTGGGCCGGGTCGGCGTCCGCCGCAAGGTCCACCGCCGCGGCGGACGGCGGCAGCACCGCCTCGCCCGTCAGGGGGATGGTCAGCTTGTCCCCCACGTGGAAGCCCGTGAGGTCGGTGACGCTGTTGGCGGCGACGATGGCATCCAGGGTCACGCCGTACTCGATGGCGATGCCGTAGAGGGTGTCGCCATTCTTGATCTCGTAGACCACCGACTTGGGCGCCGCCTTGGCGGACGCCGTCCCGCCGGTGGCTTCGGCGGGCTGCGCCACCGATTCGAGGGGCGGCGGGGCATCGGGATGCGGCGTGTTCACCGGCTGGGGGGCCTGGGCCTCAGGCGGCGGCAACTGGCTGGCGACAGCGGTGGGGATGTCCTCCACCAGCTCGGCGCCCACCATGGCCTGCCGGGCCTCCGGATCGATGCCTGGGCCGCCCTGCCGGCGCAACCACACCAGACCGCCGGCCAACAGGCCCACGGCACTGACGATCATCAGACTTTCGAGGAAGATGCGCCGGGGGCCTCGGCCTCCGGCGGGAAGGGCCACGTCCGACAAGTCCGGGACAGGACTTGGGGCAGGCTCTTGACTCATGGATCTGCTCCTAAGCAGAGGCGTTACCACCACGTCGCGACGGGGACTGCCACGACGGGAGGCCAGCACGGGGATCGGGCCGGCCGAAGGGGGAAACCAAGGTTAGAATGCCACGCCCCCTCACGAAATGCACGCCTCAGCCCGCGCATTGTAGCAAATGGGGCGCCGAGGCGTAAACGCCGGCGATCGCCCGTGGCCACCACGAGCTCCCGAAGCGCGCTCCCGGCAAGGCATGTGAAAGGGCTTGTGCCCCGGCCCCGTCTGAGGTATCTATAGGGCGGCGGGTCCGACTGGGTCCGCCGCGCCCCACCGGGCCTGCCGCCATGACCGGCCCGGTCAGCCAAGGAGAGACCCCATGAAGCGCCTCATCCCCGGCGCCTTGAGCGCCCTGATCCTGGCCGTAGCCCTGGGGGCCTGCGCCAGCGGCTCCTCCGACCAGCCGGCGGGCGACGCCACCGCGGACCCCGCGGCGCAGCCCGCGGCCGAGACCGCCGCTCCGGCATCGGGCGACCTGGGCGGGCGGGAGATCGTGGTGGGTACGGACGCCACCTACGAACCCTTCGAGTTCACCGATGACGCCGGCAAGATCGTCGGGGTGGACCCGGACATCATGACGGCCATCTGCCAGATCGCCAACTGCAAGCCGCGCTTCGTGGCCACGGCCTGGGACGGCATCTTCGCCGCCCTCAAGTCCGGTGAGTTCGATGCGCTCATGAGCTCGATCACCATCCTGCCGGAGCGGGAGACGGAGAGCGGCGCCCATTTCACCGTGCCCTACCACAGCATCGGGCAGGTCATCCTGGTGCGGGCCGACAACAGCACCGTCACCGGCGTGGCGGCCCTGCCGCAAGCCGTGGTGGGCGTGCAGACGGGCACCACGGGCGATACGGCGGCCACGGCGAAGGCCCTGGTGCCGGAGGACAAGATGCGCCGCTTCGAAACGGTGCCGCTGGCCATCCAGGCCCTGCGCAACGGCGACATCGACGCCGTGGTCCTGGACAGCGTCCCGGCGGAGAAGGCCGCCAAGGATACCGCGGAGCCGCGGCTGATGGTCGCCGGCGAGCCCTTCACCCAGGAGGATTACGGCATCCTGGTGCCCGACAAGAGCCCCGAGCTGCTGGAGGCCTTCAACGCCGCCATCGCGCAGATGCAGGACAGCGGCCAACTGGCGACCATCGTCGGCAAATGGCTGACTGAGTAGGGACCGGGCCGGATTCCGGAACCGCCATGGACCCGCCCGCCGCTGCAGCCGTCACCGCGGCCGTCACCGCCCGCCGCTCCGCGCGCCAGCGCCTGGCCGACCTGCCCTGGTGGCTGGTGCTGCTGCTGGCCGCCGCCACATGGTGGCTGGTCACCGCCTCCGGCGACCTGGGAACGCAGGCCACCCTCAGGGTCCTGATGCGCGGCCTGGCGGTGACGGTGCGGGTGACCCTGGTCAGCTTCGCCCTGGCCCTGGTCATCGGCACGGCGGTGGGCCTGGGGCGGGTCTCGCCGCGCCGCTGGCTGCGCGAGCTGGCCACGCTGTACGTCGAGGTCGTCCGCGGCGTGCCGCTGTTGGTCCTCATCCTGTGGATCGGCTACGCCCTGGTACCGACGGTGATCACCTTCCTGGCGGCGCAGCTACGGGATCTGGCCGCCGCGGGCCATGACTTCTACGGCTGGGGCCCCCGTCTGGCGGCCGCCTGCCGCCGCCCGGCCGATTGCGCCAGCATGGAACTGCGCGGCGTGCTGGGACTGGCCATCGGCTACGGGGCCTACGTGGCGGAGATCGTGCGCGCGGGCATCGAGGCGGTGGCCCGCGGCCAATGGGAAGCCGCCGCCTCCCTGGGCCTGGGCCGGGCGCAGGTGCTGCGGCTGGTGGTCCTGCCGCAGGCCCTGCGCGTGGCGATGCCGCCCCTGGGCAACGATTTCGTAGCCATGCTCAAGGACTCGGCCCTGATCTCCGTCCTGGCGGTGCCGGATATCGTGCAGGAGGCGCGGCAGCATGTGGCCAAGACCTTCAAGGCGCTGGAGGTCTGGAACCTGGTGGCCCTGGTCTACCTGGTGCTGACGGTGCTCCTGAGCCTGGGCCTGCGCCGCCTGGAGCGGCATCTGGCCCAGGGGCGGCAGGGGGCGGGCGATGCCTGAGAATGGATCGGCGGCCGCCGCGCCGCCTGCCCCGGAGACCGCATCCTCGATCGCGCTGGATCCCGCCCTGGCGCTGGAACTGCCCGCCTGCGACCGCTGCGGCTCCCCGGAGGCGCGCACCTTGCTCGCGCCAGGCTCCTGGGCGCCGCCGGTGCCCCCGCAAGTGGGTTTCCGCCGCTGCAGCTCCTGCGGCCTGGTCTACCAGGCGCCGCGGCCCACGCCGGCAGCCATCGGCGCCTTCTACCCTCCGGATTACCAGCCCTACCGGAAGGCCATCGAGGACGAGCCCTGGGCCCTCATGCGCCTGATGCGCCGGCGCAAGCTGGCCGACCGGCGCCACCTGATCGAGCGCCACCTGATCGACCACCGCGGCGCCGCCCCGGGCAAGGTCCTGGACGTGGGCTGCAGCACGGGGCTGTTCCTGCACGAGATGGTCCAGGCGGGCTGGCAGGCCGAGGGGGTGGAGCTGTCGGAGGGCGCGGCGGACTACGCCCGCCGGCGCTTCGGGCTACCGGTGTTCACGGGCATGCTGGAGGACGCGCCCTTGGTCGACGGCAGCTTCGACGTGGTCACCTTCTGGGACGTCCTGGAGCATGTCTACTCGCCCTCGACCACCCTGGCCCTGGCCGCGCGGCTCCTGAAGCCCGGTGGCTTGCTGCTGGTCCACGTGCCCAACTGGGACAGCCCGGAGCGGCGGCTCTTCGGCCGCCACTGGGCCGGCTGGGACCCGCCGCGCCACCTCTACGTCTTCGACCGCGCCAGCCTGGGCGGCATCATGAAAGCGGCGGGCTTCCGACTGCTGGACTGGGTCTGCTTCATGCCCGCCTACTTCACCTGGCTGATCAGCCTGGAGAACTGGCTGGCGGCACGCCATCCGCGCCTGCGCGGCCCGGTCATCCGCCTGCTGCGCCTGCCGGGCCTGCGCCTGCTGGTGGAACCGCTCTTCTGGGCCCTCAACCGCCTGGGGCGCGGCTCGGTGATCGCGGCGGTGGGGCGGAAAGGCTGAGGCCCCGGCGGGAGTTGCCAGAAGATGGTCCTCATGCCATGATAGCCATGAGGTGACACATGTTGGAATCCGTGACCAAACTGGGCGAAGGTGGACGAATCGTGGTTCCTTCAGCCTTCCGCAAGGCTTTGGGCATTCAGACCGGCGACGACCTCATCATGGTCCTGGAGAACGATGAGCTGCGCATCATGTCTCCGCGCCGAGCCATAGCGCGGGCACGGGCCCTCGTGCGGCGGTACATTCCGGACGATGTCCGCCTGTCGGATGAGCTGCTGGAAGACCGGCGACGGGAAGCGGAACGTGAATGATACCAGGTGGGTTCTGGACGCCTCCGCCTTGCTGGCCCTGCTTCGCTCCGAGCCTGGGGGCGAGGTCGTTGCGGATCTCTTCCCCCACGTGGTCATCAGCAGCGTCAACCTGTCCGAAGTGGTGGCCAAGCTGGCAGAGCACGGCATGCCCGATCAAGCCATCCGTTCCGCATTCGCCGATCTGCAGCTCGATGTGGTCGACTTCGATACCGAGGCAGCCCTGACCGCCGGATTCCTGCGTCCCGCAACCCGATCGCAAGGGCTGTCGTTCGGCGATCGAGCCTGCCTCGCGTTGGCCTGGGCGCGCGGCACCGCAGCGGTCACCAGCGATCGATCCTGGTTGGGTCTGCTGCCGCAGGTCAACGTGCGCGTCATCCGCTGAGGACGACAACTCCCGGCCGGATCAGCCCCGATCTCCGTCGCAACACCTCAAACAAGCAGCAGGCCCCGCCCGGTGAGGGGCGGGGCCTGCTGAAAGGTCGGTCTGGATCGGAATGCGACGCGTTAGCTCAGTCGGCCTTGATGCCGCTGTAGATGGCCGCGTCCACCTTGCCGTTGCCGGAGGCGTCGTTGACGATGACCACGACCGGCTGGTCGCTGGTAATCGAGGCCGAGCCGTAGACGTTGGTCGGCATGCCGGCGATGAGCGGCGGGAACCAGTTGCCCGAGGCCAACGGGGCCACGGTCTGGCTGGTGCCGGTGACGCTGATCAGCTGGCCGCTGGAGTTCTTGAACTCGATGGACACGTTCGCCGGAGCGTCGCCGATGTTCATCGCCTGGATGCCCGTGGACAGGTCCAGGTTCGTGTGCTTGTTGCGGAACAGCGGCAGCGCGACCTTCTTGGCGCCCGCGGCGGCCGAGAAAGCGTTGTAGGCCGCCGAGGTGCCGGCGCCGGGGCTGTTGGCCGTCTTGCCCAGGTCGGCGTCGTTGACGATGGCCAGGATGTTGCCACCCGTGGCCTCGATCTTGGCCGCGCCCACGCACTTCGGCGCCAGGCCGCTCGCGCCGGTCGGCAGCGCGGCGATGTTGCCCTGGTAGAAGACCGCCGAGCTCTTGGCATCGATCGTGAAGGCCTTGCCGCCGTGCACCGTCTGACCCGTGCAGCCGAGGCCCGGGATGCCGGCCGAAGCGACGTAGGTGACCGTCACCTGCACCGGGCTGGTGCCCGGGTTGACCACGGAGATGCCGCTGGTGCCGTAGAAGTCGTTGCGGAACAGCGGGGCGTACAAGGTGGCCGCCGCCTGCTCGCTCGGCACGCCTTCGTAGGCGTAGACGGCCTTGGTGATGTTCTCGATGTCCATGAAGGCCTGCACGCCCACCGGGATGGTGGCGCTCTTCACGACCAGGGCGCCCAAGGTGCCCGCGGGCACCGACGAGAAGGCGGCGTCCTTGCCCAGGTCAACCGTGACCGAGGTGCCGGGGCCGATGTTCTTCTGCGTGCTCACCAGGGCGGTGGCGGAACCGGCCTTGAAGAACTCGACCGTGACCGTCGCCTGCTGGCCCGTGTCCGTGTTCTGGATGCTGGCCAGGGTGGTCTGACCACTGTAGCCCTTGGCCGCCAGCGGCACCGAGATCTCGTTGCCCGGGATCACGTTGCTGTAGATGGCCGCGCCGCCGCTGGTGCTCCAGTCGGTGCGGGCGATGGCCGCGATCTGGCGGTCAGCGCTGATGATGGCGGCGTAGGCGCCGTTGGTCAGCGAGGTCTCGGTGGGCAGGTAGATGTTGGCGGCCGAGCCGGCAGCCACGTTGGGGCGGTTGAGGGAGACGGCGGCGTTGCCCTTCTGGTTGTAGAAGTCAGCCACGATCTGGGCGTCCTGCGAAGCGTCCAGGTTCTGGATCTGGATGCCGCTGCCGCCGGCGCCCTGAATGCCCGCCAGGCGGCTGGCATACACGGCCGGGGTGTTGTTGGCGCCGAAACCGGCGACGCCGGCTACGAGCACTGCGGCCACGGTGGCCATCGAGGCCAGGACCACTACCTTCTTCATCATGATCGTTGCTCCTATGTCTCGTAAGAGATCGGGTGATGGAAACGGGTTGCGACGTCTGCTTCTCGCATCCGCCCCTCAGGGACCGCCGGTCTCGCGGCCGGCCTCGGCTCCGAAAGGGACGCTACCAGTGTACCCGCCCCCCACCCGACCCTCAATGCTCCCTTGGCGGCAATCGGCCGCAAAACCCTACTCCCTTGCGCTGGCTCTGCCCGTTGCGGCTACACCCTTGGTAGTAGTCAGCCCAGAATCTCAGCACGGCAGGCCTGGCAACGGCCCGCCGCGGCGACCTCGCCGCGCTCCGCGCCGCAGCGCGGGCAGCAACCCGGTCGCGCCGCCGCCAGCTGGAAGACGCCGGCCCGCAGGTCCAGCCAGCCGCGGATCTCGCCTCGCCCCGCCGCGGCGCGCAGGAGGCCGCAGACCTCGCTGCGCGGCCGGCCCAGGGCGATCACCGCCTCGGTGAGGCTCAGGCGGCCATCGGCATCGAAAAGCGGGCGCAGGCGGGACCAGTCGCGGCGATCCGGGGCGCCGGCCAGCGCCGCGCCGCCATGACGCAGCAGGTAGATGCCCGCAGCCATGAGCGGCAGGAGGAGGGCGAGCATGAGACCCAGACCCAGAAGCCCCGCCCAGGCCGGCAGGGCGCCACTGGCCCGCCCGCCGCGCCACCAGAGCACGGCCCCCTGCCCCGCCAGCAGGCCGCCCAGGATCAATGCCCCGCCTACCGACCGCGCGCCGCGTCCGCCGCCCCGAGGCAACGGCTCAGGCGCGATCGGCTCCGACGGGTCAGCCGGCGGAGCCATCGTCTCGCCCGTCCGCCGGGGCGATGCCCGGACCGTCATCCTCGACCTCCGCCGGCCGGTAGAAACGCAGCTCCACGCTGCCATAGGTCCGCCGATCGGCAAGGCTCAGGGCCACGAGCGGCAGGTCCTCGCCCTCGCGCGGGTCGATCTGCACCACCAGGAGCCCATCGGCCCCCAGCCAGGCGGCGCAGGCGGCGTCCAGGGCGATGACCGCCTGCTTCCACAGGCCCTTGTACTGCGGCGGCGCCACAAAGACAAGGTCATAGGGCTGGGCGGGCGGCGTCTCCAGCAGGCGGAAGGCATCCCGTCGCAACAGGCGGGCCGCTGGTCCGGCCAGACCCGTGCCGTCCAGGTTGGCCTGGATCACCTTCAGGGCCGCCGGGGCCAGCTCGTTGAAATCGCAGGCCGCGGCGCCGCGGCTGAGCGCCTCGATGCCCACCTGGCCGGTGCCGGCGAAGAGATCCAGCATCCGCGCACCGACCAGCTCCGGCTGCAGGATGCTGAACAGCGCCTCCTTGGCCCGGTCCGTGATCGGCCTTGTGCCGGCGCCCGGAACCGCCTGCAGGCGGCGGCCGCGTGCCTTCCCCGCGATGACCCTCATGGCTTCATGTTATCGCAACAGCGCTTTCAAGCGCGTGTCTTGCGACTGAAGAGGTAGACCGCCGCGCCGCCCACGATCAGGCTCAAGAAGCTGATGGTGCGGTACAGGCCGGTCATCGCCAGGGCCGGGCCCCCGTCGTAGCCCTTGATGGTGAGGGCGCTGACCAGGATGAACTCCAGGCCCACGGCGCCCGGGGTCAGGGGAATGACGGTGATGAAGGCCTGCAGCAAGCTGAAGAAGACCACCAGCGGCAGCGGCAGCCGCAGGCCCAGGGCCAAGCCCACCAGCAGGAAGGCCGCTCCCTCCGCGACCCAGGCCAGGACGGAGAGGCCCAGGATGGGACCGAAGCCCCTGAAGGACAGCAGGAGCGCCCCGCTGAACTGCTGGAACAGCTCCGCCGGGCGGGGCGGCAGGCGCCGCGCGAGCCGCCAGCCCCAGCGCGCGAAGGCCAGCAGGCCCACCACGAGCGCCAACACCATGGCCCCCGCCAGCACGAAGAGCTGGAGCAGGCTGCAGCCCAGCTGCTCCAGGTGCAGCCCGCCGCGCAGGCAGGCCAGCGGCCCGCCCGCCAGGCCGGCCGTCAGCACCTCGCCGTAGGTGGCCAGGCCGGTGATCACGGTCAGGGTCACCAGCACCAGGAAGTCCAGCATCCGCTCGGCGACGATGGTGCCCATGCCGGCCGACCAGGCCGGACCGCCCTCCCGCTGCAGGAGCCAGCCGCGGTACAGGTCACCCAGCTTGGCCGGCACGATGCTGTTGACGAACCAGGAGAGGTAGATGATCTCCGCCAGATCGCGGACGCGCGGCAGCTGCTGGGGCGGCAGGCCCGTGTTGCGCAGCAGCAGCCGCCAGCGCAGCCCGCGGATGGGGAAAGCCAGGTAGTAGGTACCCAGAGCCGCCAGGTAGAGGCCCGGATGCGCGCCGCGGATGGCGGCCCAGGCCTCGCGCAGGGCCGCCGGGTCCTGGCTGCGCAGGAAGAAGCCGATCAAGAGGAAGGCCAGGAGCAGCGATAGCAGGCTGCGCGGGCTGGCCAGGCGCCGGCCCAGCGCGGGCGGCCGCGGCGAGGTCTCAGCGGGCGGGGCGGCATCCAGCGGCTGCGCCGCGGTCTCGGCGGGCAGGCTCATGGTCGCGCATGTGCGGCATGCACACCCGCAGAGCATGAAACTGCGGCTGGAGCGCGGCGCATCTTCATAGCAGTGTCTCCATGGCGGGGAGGCCGTCGCCGCAGTGGCGCGCGGCCAGCAGCAGACCCAGGCTCAGGCCCAGCTGCACGGCCAGGTCATGCACGTAGAGGTGGTCCAACAGGCTGTGCACGCCCAAGGCCGCCAGGACGCCCACCAGCCCCAGGCCCAGGGCCCCCTCGAGCGCCCCCTTGGGCCGCAGGCAGGCGCGCCAGGCCAGGGCCCAGGCCGCGCCGTAACACAGCAGGTAGCCGGCCAGGCCCAGCAGACCCGCCTCGGCCAGCAGGTTGAGGTACAGGTTGTGGGCGTGACCCAACGGGTCCTTCCAGCGGGGCACGCGAAAGCGTTCGTAGGCCGCCGCGAAATGCCCCGGCCCCTGGCCCAGCCAGGGCCGCTCGGCCCACATGTCCAGCGCCGCCTGCCAATGCGCCAGCCGCTCGATCTTGGCGAAGCTGGCGTCGGTCACCTCCGCGTCGCGGACGTCGATGAGCCAGCCGCCGCCCTCGGCGCTGGAGGCCAGGCGGTCGACGACCGAAGGGGGCAGGCGCTCCAGGCCGCCGGCCCAGAGTCCGGTCAGGCCCAGGATAAGACCCAGCCAGAGGACCGCCAGGCCTCGCCGGCGCGCCCCGCCGCTCAGGGCCGCGGCCAGGGCGGCGCCGGCCATGGCCACGCCGGCCGCCGCGGCGCCCAGCCAGGCGCCGCGCGACCAGGACAGGAACAGCCCGGCCAGGGCCAGGGCGCCGCAGACGGCCCCCCAGAGCGGCAGCGCCATCCCCCCCGGCCAGGGCCGGCGGTCGCCTGCCGCCGAGCCCAGGCCCAGCAGCCGCGCCGCCAAGGGCGCCAACGCCAAGGGCCAGATCTGGTTCATGTAGCCGCCGAAAGGGTTGGGCTGCCCGAAATGCCCGTGGGCGCGGAGGATGCGCCCGCCCAGGGCCGCGTAGGCCTCCGGACCCTCGCGCAGCAGGGCGCCACGGATGCCCCAAGCCGCCTCCAGCGCTCCGATGCCCAGCACCAGGGCCAGCACCTTGGCCACCACCCAGGCCGGCTCGGCGGTCCGGCCGGGCGCGGCGCTGCCTCGCCCGCCGTCCTCCTCCGTCCCCGCCGGTCGAGCCGCCGGCCGGACCGCGAGTCGGGCCGCCAGCCACAGCGCCAGGCCCAAGGAAGCCCAGCGGCCCAGCTCCTGCAAGACCAGCTCGGCCTCCGGCGCCCGCCAACCGGCCAGGGCCAGCAAGCCCAGGAAGCAGGCCAGGGGCAGCAGCAAGGGTCGGGCAGGCCCCCAGCCAGGCAGGCGCCCGGCCAGGAACGCCCGTCCCAGGGCCAAAGCCGCACCCAGGGCCAGCAGGGGCAGCGCCGGCGTCAGCCGCGCGCCCCCAAGCTGCAGCGCCGCGAGGCCGCCAAAGGGCACGGCCCCGGCCACCAGCACCAGCAGCAAGGGCGGCCACAGCAAGAGCGCCGCCATGGCGGCCGCCGGCGCCAAGGCCGCCAGCGGCAAGGCGGCCAGGAGGGCGGCCAGGGCCAGCCAGAGCAAGACGCCGGCCAGGACGCGCGGATGCGGAAGTTGGATGCTTGCGGTCATGAGGCGGGGATGATACCAGCGGGCGGGGCCCGGCGCGCCGCGAACGGCCGCGGGACGCTACAATTCAGCGCGCCGACCGCAGCGGATCGGCCGCCGCGCCGACCCGACAGGAGCCGATCGTGCCCATCCTCGACCCCCTGAAGCGCGTGCAGGACCTTCGCCGGGCGAACGAGCGCCGCGCCGGAAAGAGCGACTCGCCCGTGGGGCGCACGCCGCCGGGCCAGAGCTTGACCGCCAAGTTCCCCGTCCTCACCTATGGTCCCATCCCGCGCGTCGATCGGGACAGCTGGCGCCTCAAGGTCTGGGGCCTCGTTGACGCGCCGCAGGAATGGGATTACGAGGGCATCCTGGCCCTGCCGCAGCAGACGCAGACAGTGGACATCCACTGCGTCACCCGCTGGAGCAAGCTGGACACCACCTGGCAGGGCGCCCCGTTCACCACGATCGCCGCCCTCGTGGCGCCGCGGCCGGAAGCGGACCATGTCATGATCCACTGCTACGGCGGCTACACCACCAACATGCGGCTGAGCGAACTGCTGGAAGCCGACGTCATCCTGGCCCACAGCTACGAAGGGTTGCCGCTGGAGCCTGAGCATGGCGGACCGATGCGCCTCCTGGTGCCCAAGCTCTACCTGTGGAAGAGCGCCAAGTGGATCAGCGGTCTGGAGTTCATGCAGGGCAACCGCCCCGGCTTCTGGGAACGCTACGGCTACCACATGCACGGCGACCCCTGGACCGAAGAGCGCTTCGGTTAGGATTGCACCATGGAGGTTGATTGAGAGTAGCCGGTGGGTAGACCGGATCCCCTCTGTTGGCGTGGCCGACGGTTCATGACGCCGCCACCGTCACGTTCCATGGTGGTGTCAGGCTAACCTGCCGCGGCGCGCTGCCGTAGGGCCTCGAAGAGCAGCACCGCCGCCGCGGTGGCGGCGTTGAGGGATTCCATGGCCCCCGGCATCGCGATGCGCACCGTTTGATGCGGCAGGGACAGGCTGGCACCGGAAGCGCCCTCGGCCTCGCCGCCCACCAGGATGGCCGCCGGCCGCGTCCAGTCGACCGCCGTGTGCACCCGCTCGCCGCTCGCCTCCGCGATCCACAGGTCCAGCCCCTGCAGTCGCGCGGCGACCTGCTCGGGCGCCGCGGCCTCCAGAGGCAGGACGAACTGCGCGCCCATGCCCGCCCTGAGTGCCCGAGGATGCCAGGGGTCCACCGTGCCGGCGGTCAAGAGGGCCAGATCGACACCGGCGGCCGCGGCGGCGCGCAGGGCGGTGCCCAGGTTGCCGGGATCCCGCCAACCGTCCAGGACCAGCACCAGGCTCGGCCGCTCCGGCGGAGGCGGCTGGGGGATGGGGAAGGCCGCCAACAGCCCTTGGGGCGTCGCCGTGTCCGCCGTGGCCCGAAACAGGGCGGGCGAGGTCTCCAGCAGGGTCGCCCCTGCAGTCTGCAACCGCTCCCGGAGGCCATGCCCGCGCTCGGTGGCCAGCAGCTCGGCACTGACCAGGACCAGGGCGGGCAAGGCGCCGGCCGCCAAGGCCGCCTCCACCAGCCGGAGGCCTTCCAGCACCACCCGACCTTCGTGCGCCCGGAAGGCCTTGCTGTCCGACAGGCGGCGCAGGTAACGCAGTTTGGGGTTGTCGGGGCTGGTGATCATGGCGCTTGGGCGCAACAACGACAATGGGTCGTCGGCGCGGAGGCACGGCATACCGTGCCCCTACGCCGACGACCCATCATCAACGGTGTTTGGGATTGGGGGTCCGCCTGGTCGGAGCAACCGGTCGGAGCAACCGGTCGGATCAACCAACCCGATCAGACCGTGCCGCCGGCCACCTTGACCAGAACCCCGAAGGCCTCCGGGTCGCGCGCGGCCAACTCAGCCAGGCTCTTGCGATCGATCGCTACCCCGGCCTGGATCAAGCCGTGCATGAAGCGACCATAGGTCAGCCCATGCTGGCGCGCCGCGGCATTGATGCGCTGGATCCACAGGCGACGGAAATCGCGCTTGCGCTTGCGGCGGTCCCGGAACTGGTCCGCCAAGGCGTTGATGACCGCCTCGTGGGCGCGCTTGTACAGGCGACGGCGACCCTGGTCATAGCCACGGGCCATGTCCAGGATCTTCTTGTGACGGCGATGGGTGGTGGTTCCACCTTTCACACGTGCCATGGTCTATCAGTCTCCTCGTCGGCCGGAGAGAGCGCGGAGCTCCCATCGATCCGGTGCTGGTGTGGTTGAGTCGAGCCCGGGCCGGGCGGCATTGCCGCCATCAGCCGGGCAGGGCCATGAGCCTGAGGCTCAGCCCTTCTTTTTCCAGAGCGAAGGCGCCAGCTTGCGCACCCTCTTGATGCTGCCCTTGTGCGTGACCACCAGGTATTCGTCAAAGAGCCGGCGCACCCGCGACGTCTTCTTGCGGCGCAGGTGGCTCTTGCCGATCTTGGTGCGCATGAGCTTCCCGGTGCCGGTCACCTTGAAGCGCTTGGCGGTGGACTTGTGGGTCTTCATCTTCGGCATGGCTGATTCAACCTTCTGATTCGGATTCGTCCCCGACGGTCACCGCTTCAGGGACCGGCGGCGACTCAGGTATCGGCGGTGTGTCGTCCGCAGCGGCCCCGTCCGTCGCTACAGCCGCAGGCTCGTCCTCGGCCGACGGGGCATCGTCTTCTTCTACCTCGTCGTCATCGTCGTCGTCGTCATCATCATCATCATCGTCATCGATGTCGTCATCGTCGAGGTCGTCATCGATGTCGTCGTCCGGCAGGCCGGCCTCGCCGCTGGCCAGCAGCGCCGCCGCAGCGGCCGCCTTGACCTTGGCCAGGCCCTTGGGCGCCAAGGCCGCCGCGGCCACGACGGCCGGGGTCGGCGCGAGGACCATCAGCATGGTGCGACCTTCCATGTCGGGCTTCTGCTCGACAGTGGCCACGTCACTCAACTCAGCGGCGACCTCGCGCAGATGCTCCAGGCCGATCTCCGGATGGGTGATCTCCCGACCGCGGAACTGGACGCGGACCTTGACCTTCATCCCCTGCTTCAGGAAGTCGCGAGCGCGCTTGACCTTGAAGCCGGTATGGTAGTCGTCGGTCTTGGGCCGAAGGCGGATCTCTTTGATCTCGGTGATCTTCTGCGCCTTGCGCGCTTCGCGCATGCGCTTCACCATCGTGTAATGGTACTTGCCGTAGTCCAGGATGCGGCATACGGGCGGATCGGCGTTGGGGGCCACCTCGACCAGGTCCAACTCCCGCTCGCGCGACGCGTTCAACGCATCGCGCAGCGACAGAATGCCCAGTTGCTCCCCCTTGTCGTCAATCACGCGCACACGTGGTGACAGGATCTCCTCGTTGATCCGCCGATGGTCTTCGATCACCGGTTGCTCGGGTCGCTTGGCTGATCGCTTGATGGACGGCTCCCTTTCACATGCAAAGAAGCGAGGCAGGCCGCAAAGGGCATTTGGAGCGAACCTCGCACGGCTTTATTTCGGAATCCACATCGGGTCAGACCGGCGACTCGCGCCGATCACCGAGTGTAGCGCGGGCCGCGCCGTCCGGTCAAGGGCGGCGAAGGCCGGGCTGTGGGCGGTACAAGACTCGAACTTGTGACCTCCACGATGTCAACGTGGCGCTCTAACCAACTGAGCTAACCGCCCGAACGGAAGGTTCAGTATAGCAGGAGCGCGAGGGGTTTCGCAAGCAGCTGCGGGGGCATGCGCCTTCGGGCGCCTGCGGCGGCCTGGCGCCCGTACCTCTAACCCGGGGTTCACGTGAACCGAGGGCGAGCCAGCCGGGTCGCAGCGTCAAGGTGACGGCGTAGCGAATCGCCCGGCGGTCCCGCCCCTACCCGTACACCCCGCGCCGGTGTTAGCCACGGTGGTATCGTCTGGGGGGCTCCGCGCCCGCCGTCAGGCGACGCCCACCGTCCAACCACCACGGACGCGCGCTCCCGACCGGGGGACACGCGCGCCGGATCGCTCAGCCCAGGAGAGACAGCCATGCCCCGTCCGCGCCCCGCTCTTGACGGAGCCGCCGCCCGCCGCTCTGCCGCCCGCGCCCTGGCCTGCCTGTTACTGGGGCTCGCCGCCGTCGCGCCCTCGCCGCGGGCCGCCTCGGCCCAGGCGCCCGCCCGTCCGCTCAGCGCCGTGGTCAGCCTGGGTCGCCCGGCCATTACCGGCCGGGCCGCCTCCGGGGCGGAGCTCAGCGCCGAGCTGCGCGGGGCGGGTCAGACGGTCAAGGGCAGCGCCGGCGGCAATGCCCTGCCGCTCATCGGCTTCTACAACCTGGCCCTGGCCGACGCCGACGGCAACCCCGTGCCCGTGGCCGCCGGCGACCGCATCCGGGTGGCCGACGCCGCCGGACCGGCCATCGAAGCGCTGGTGCCTGCCCTGCGCCTGGCGGCCGACGCCGCCACCGACGCCGTGACCGGCACCGCCCCGGCCGGGGCGGCCATCTCGGTGACCGTCTCCAGCGGCCTGGGCTTCGACGCCGTGGCGCGGGGGGCCGTGGCCGACGCCTCGGGCGCCTTCGCCGTCAGCTTCGCCGGCGGCTACGACATCGCCGAGGGCAGCAACCTGCGCCTGGACTACCCCGCGGATCCCTTCACCTTCCGCCTGGAACTGCCGCTCTCGTCCCAGCTGAACCTGCGCCTCTACGACGCGGCGGTGAGCGGGGCCGGCCCCAACGGCGCGGTGGTGGAAGCCGAGCTGGTACGCGGCGCCCGCACCCTGGCCCGCGGCGGCGGCAGCGGCGCCTTCTTCGGCATCTTCGGCTTCAGCCTGCTGAGCGCCGCCGACGACCCGGTGCCCCTGCAGCCGGGCGACCGGGTCAAGCTCAACTTCGTGGGTCTGAGCAGCTACGACTACCCCGTGCCGCAACTGGACGCCCAGGCTGATGGGGCGACGGACACGGTCAGCGGCCAGGCCCCGGCCGGCGCCGAGGTGCAGGTGTCTGCCGGCGCGGGCGGCGGGGCGGTCACCTTGCGCGTGGTCGCCGACGCGGCCGGTCGCTACCAGGCCAGCTTCGCCGGCCAGGCCGACCTGGCGCCGGGCTCCAGCGGGCAGGTGCAGCTGGTGCAGCGCCAGCCGGGCCTGACCGTGACCCTCAGCCGCGCCTGGGCGCTGACGCGCGTTGAAGCCCTGCTGGGCGCCGCCACCGTCAGCGGCGTGACCGCGCCGGACGCGCCGGTGATCCTGATCCTGCGCGGCGCCGGCGGCATGGAGAAGGGCCGCGCGGCCGTCGCCGCCGCGGCGGCGGGCGGCTTCACCGCGGATCTGGCGGACCCCTTGAACCGCCCGGCCCTCATCCTGCCCGGCGACCGGCTGAGCTTCAAGCGCGGCGCCGAGAGCTTCGAGCTGACCATCCCCACCCTGACCGCCGAGCTGGACATCGGCCAGGACCGGGTGAGCGGCCAGGCCCCGGCCGGCGCGACCCTGGCGGTGAGCGCCCGGGTCCTCTTCAACACCCAGACCCTGGCGGCGACCGTCGATGGCGCGGGGCGCTACCTGGCCGACTTCCGCGGCCGGCTGGACATCGTGGGCGGCAGCCGGGTGGATGTGCTCTACAGCTACCCCGAGGGCCATCGCGTGCGGCTGGTGGAGGCGGCCTCCTCCATCCGCGTCTGGCCGGAGCTGGGACGGGTGGACGGCTCGGTGCCCGGCGGTACCGAGCTGACGGTGGTGGCCCTGGACGCCCTGGGCCTGCCGGTGGCCTCGGCCAGCGGCGCCTCAAGCGTCCTCGGGCGCTATGACCTGACCCTGACCACGCCCAAGGGCGAGCTGCATCTGCCCAGGGCGGGGGAGACGATTGAACTGCGCTTCGAGGGCTTGAAGCGCTCGATGACGGTGCCGCCCCTGGGCATCGACTGGGACACGGCGGCCGAGACCGTGTCGGGCGAGACCACGCCCGACGGGACGGTGACGGTGGTCGCCCAGCCGCCGGAAGGTCAGGGCAACGGCGCGGTCACCCGCGCGGTCACCGTGCCGGCCAGCGCCTTCTATCAGGCCGCCTTCAGTCCCGACGCCAACCTGCGTGCCGGCAGCCGCCTGCAGGTGACCTACACCTACCCCAACGGCAACCGCGCGCGCATCGACCGCGCCATCCCCTGGCTGAACGTGATGGTGGGCGGCGACGCGGTAGACGGCCTGGCCCTGCCGCGGGCGGCGGTGCAGGCCAACCTGGAGCGCGCCGGCGCCGCGGTGGGCCAGGCCCGGACCACAGCCGCGGTGGACCAGCGCTTCAGCCTGCGCCTGGCGGACGAAGCCGGCCGGCCGGCCATCCTGGCCGCGGGCCAGAGCCTCAGCCTGCGCTTCGGCCGCAGCCTGGCCGTGCCGGTGGGACCGCTGTCGGCGCGCCTGGAGCAGGCGGCCGACAAGAGCTGGTCCCTGGCGGGCACGGGGCCCCTCAGCCGCACGCTCAGCGTCCGCTTCGAGGGCGCGGGCGGCGCGCGCACGGTGACGGTGCTGACCGACCAGGCCACGGGCGCCTGGCGCCGTGCCCTGCCGGCGGGCGTCACCGCCGGTCCGGGCCTGCGGGCGGAGGCCAGCCATCTGGACGCCGAAGGGCACCGTTTCTATAGCCTGGACCTGCTCACCCGCCTGACGGCCTACCTGGGCACGGAGCAGGCCGGCGTGGAAGGCAGCCCCCTGGCGGCCGCGCGCCTCAGCCTGGAGCCGGCCGCCGGCGGCGCGGCCCTGGCCACGGCGGCGGCGGTGCTGGACTCAGCGGGCCAGCTGCGCGCCGGCCTGCGCGGCGCAGCGCCGCGCATCATCGCCGGGCAGCAGCTGGCGGTGGAGCTGGAGCTCTTGGACGGCGGCGCGGCCCGGACGGCGCGGATGACGGTGGCCGACCTGAGCATGGCCCTGGACACGGTGGGCAGCCGCATCAACGGCAAGGTGCCCACCCCGGCGGGGTTCCAGGACCGCCTGGTCACCCTCAGGGTCAGCCCACGGGACGGCTCGGCCACCCGCAACTACACGGCCCTGGCTGACGACCAGGGTGCCTTCAGCTTCAACACCGCCAACCCGGGCTTCCTGGCCCCGCCGGGCATCCCCCTGGCGGCCGTGGGCCTGGTGGAGCTGATCCACACCGGCGCCGACGGGCATCGCACCATCCTGGCGGGCGTGCCGCGCATCGCGGTCTTCCTGCCGCGGCTGGCGAAGAAACAGTAGGGGCGGGACCGCCCCGGATGGGCGCCCGTCCTCCTCCAGGTTCAGCCGGTGCAGCAGGCGGTGGAAGACGGGGACGAAGATCAGGCCGGCGGCGATGAGGAAGACCAGGCCGGCGTACAGGGCGTAGAACGAGGCGAAGAGCTTGCCCGCCGCGGGCTCGACGTGGTCGACGGGCCCCATGCCGCCCAGGAGCATGGCGGCGTTGAGCTGGGCGTCGATCCAGAGCAGGCCGCCCAGGTAGTGGTAGCCCGCGGCGCCGGCCGCCCAGGAGCCCCCGATGCCCAGAACGGAGAGGCCGACATGCCGCAGCATCCGCAACAGGAAGGCCCGGCGGGGGAGAAGCGGCTCGCTGCGATGCTCGTACATCCCGACCTTCCTTCTTGAACCGGCCCTGCCGGGCCGGTAGCGCGGATCGGGTCGGCCGACAGGCGCCGGACCCAAGCCCTCAAGCCGCCAGGTTCAAGCGCTTGAAGATGCCCTCCGGCAGCAGCTTGACCAGGGTCATGATCAGCCGCCAGTAGCCGGGGATGTAGGCGATGTCCCGCCCGCGCACGATGGCCGCGTGGGACAGGCGGCCGGAGCGCTCGGCGGAGCAGACCAGCGGCCCCTTCTTGAGGCTCGCGGTCATGGGCGTGTCCACGGGTCCGGGGCGCAGGTCGGTCACGGAGATGCCCAGGGGGTACAGCCGGGCCCGCAGGCCCTGGAGGGTGGCGATGACCGCCGCCTTGGCCGCGCCATAATGGTAGTTGGCCCGCCGGCCGCGGTCGCCGGCCACGGAGGTGATGACCGCCAGGCGGCCGCTCCGCTGGGCTTCCAGGAGCGTGGCCGCACGACCCAGGAAGGCCACCGTGGCGGTGGCGTTCTCCTGCCAGGACCGCGCGGCCAGATCGGGGTCGCGCTCGACGGCCGCCTGGTCGGGCAGGGAGCCCCAGGCCACCAGGATGAGGTCCACCGTGCCCAGTTGGGCGCGGGCCTCGTCGAGCAGCGCCTGCTGGCGGCCGAGGTCGGCGAAGTCGATGACGAAGGTCCGGGCCTCACCGGCGCCGCGCACGCGCAGGTCGTCGGCCACGGCTGTCAGCCGCGCCTCGTCCCGGCCGGCCAAAAGAAAGCGCAAGTCGCCCGGCTGCGCGGCGGCGGCCACGAAGCGCCGGGCGATGGCCTGGGCGATGCCGGAACTGGCTCCGGCGATGAGGATGCGCTGCATGGAGCCGATTATACCCCGCTGCTATCCTTGCGGCCTTCCGCAACCCCAACCATGGAGCCCCAACCATGTCCCAGCAGCCCAGCGACGGCTTCAGCACCCGCGCCATCCACGAGGGCCAGGCGCCCGATCCCACGACGGGCGCGGTGATCGTCCCCATCTACCAGACGAGCACCTACGCCCAGCAGGCGGTGGGCGAGCACAAGGGTTATGAGTACAGCCGCACGGGCAATCCCACGCGCACGGCCTATGAGACGGCCCTGGCCAGCCTGGAGAACGCCGACTGGGGCCTCGCCTTCGCCTCGGGCATGGGCGCCACCAGCACCCTCTTGTACCTGCTCGAAAGCGGCGATCACGTGTTGGCCGCCGACGACCTCTACGGCGGCACCTACCGCCTCTTCGACAAGGTGCTGCGGCGCTACGGCATCGACTTCAGCTTCGTGGACCTGAGCGACGCCTCGGTGGTGGCCGCGGCCCTGCGGCCCAACACGCGCATGGTATGGATCGAGACGCCCACCAACCCCATGCTGAAGCTGGTGGACATCGCGGCGGTGTCGGCGGCGGCCCGTGCCCAGGACGCCCTGGTGGTGGTGGACAACACCTTCGCTTCACCCTACCTGCAGCAGCCGCTGGATCTGGGGGCCGATATGGTCATGCATTCGGCCACCAAGTACCTGGGCGGCCATTCCGACCTGGTGGGCGGCGTGGTGGCCGGGCGGGGCGAAGCGCTGCGCGCGCGCCTGGCCTTCCTGCAGAACGCGGCGGGCGTGGTGCCGGGCCCTATGGACAGCTGGCTGGCCCTGCGCGGCCTGAAGACCCTGGCCCTGCGCATGGAGCGCCATTCGAAGAGCGGCCTGGCGCTGGCGACCTGGCTGGAAGGCCATCCGCGGGTGGAGCGGGTGATCTACCCGGGCCTGCCCTCGCATCCCTCGCATGCGCTGGCCCTGCGCCAGATGCCCCGCGGCCATGGCGGCATGGTCTCCTTCGTGGTCAAGGGCGGCGAGGCAGAGGCCCGGCGCATCGTCGCCGCCACCCGCCTCTTCACCCTGGCCGAGAGCCTGGGCGGTGTGGAGAGCCTCATCGAGCTGCCGGCGGCCATGACCCACCTGTCGGTGGCCGATTCGCCCTTGGCGGTACCGCCGGGCCTGGTGCGGCTGTCGGTGGGCATCGAGGACCTGGAGGATCTGCGGGCGGACCTGGCGCAGGCGCTGGGGGGGTGAACCCGCGGGTCGAACCGCCCGCAAGGTCCCCAGCGGTCTCTACCGCCTGGCCCCGGGCTGACCGCATCGTTCCGGTCGGACGCGACGACCCGCCACACTGATGCAGGACAGCATCGCGCCCCCATAACAGCACCGCCCCGCCCTCGTTGTCATCTCCCGAGCCCCGGCGATCTGCCGGCGGACCTTGCCCAGGAGATGACCATGCGCCCGTTTTTCTCGACCCGAAGCTTGAATGGTACCCGCTGTTCGTCACGGACGGCTCCCCCCTCCCAACCTCCCCCCGCTGGGGGGAGGAGCCGGACGAATCCTCCTGAAGGGGGAGCAAGCCCTTCCCCCAGCGGGGGAAGGCACGGCGCCTGCTCCTCCCCCCAGCGGGGGGAGGCCGGGAGGGGGGAGCCTGGCCGGAAGGAGGCCGGCAGGGGGACCGTTGGCAACGGGGCAGCCGGGAGGGGGGAGCCGCTCGCCGCCCTCGTCCTTCTGCTCTCGCTCGCCCTCGCGCCTGCCACCCCCGCCGCCGCCCAATCCCCCGCCGCGCCCACCGCCCCGGCTCGCGACCGGGTGGCCTTCGCGCCGGCCATGCGCGGCTGGACGCGAGTTCGGGCGCGACTACGGCCTGAAGGTGCAGAACCTGGGCGCGGGGCCCACCCGCTTCCTGCTGCTGGCCCAGGCGCCTGCTCAGCCGGTGCCCGCCGCCGCCGGCTGCGCGGAATGCCCGCGCTTCACGGCGGTCTGCAGCCCCTTGACGGATCCGGGCGTCGCCTGGACTGCCTTCCCCGGTGGCGGCGGCGCTGTCGTCTACAGCCTGAGCCTGCGGCCGGCGAGCGAGGCCGGTGAGGCCTGGGCGGCCTTCGCCCGCGCCCAGGGGCTGGAAGCGAGCGCGTCGTTGGCCGACGTGGCCTGCCAGGCCATCGCCGCGGCCGCTGGACCTTTCCGCGGCGCGGCGCCGACGCCGACCTCGATGGCGTCCCAGGTGACGGCGCCAGGCGGCAGCGCCCTGAACGGGCCGGGATCGGTCCGAGGGGCCGGGTCGGAGGCCGGACCTCGCTCGGTCGATGCCGACGAAGGCCTGGACTGCGCCCTGTACCGCGGCTTCCACGCCGCCTACCTGAGCGGTGCGGCCATGACCGAGCTGCTGCCGGACCTGCCCCTGGACCTCCTGCGCGGCGAGCCGTTGGCGGCAGCGGCGGCCTTCGAGATGCCCACCATCGACGCGAAGGGCGCCCCGTCGGCGGCCCGCCCGGCCCTGGACCGCGAGGCGGCGCTGAGCCTGAGCGACGCGGGCGCGGATCCGGCAATCGCCCGGACGGAACCCTTCGTCTACATCCTGCCGGGGGTCTTCCTGGAGACGCCGGAGCTGCAGAAGGGCTTGGTCTGGCTGCAGGGCGCCTCGGCGGACTGCGCGCAGGTGACGGTGGAGGCCTTCCGCGGCAGCCAGGGCCAGCTGCCGGGCCGGCGCCAGCTGTCGGTGGCCGGCGGCGCAGTAGCCAGCTTCCAGCCGGCGGACAGCTGGTCCGACATGTCCGCGGCCTCGCTGCGCGTCACCAGCGACCGGCCGCTGGCGGTGATGGCCTCGCAGCTGGGCTATGGCACGAGCGCCAGCTTCAACGGCAGCCTGATGGGGACGACGCCGGAGTCCTGGGCGATTCCGCTGGCCTACCAGGAGCCGAAGCCGCTGCCGCCGGCGGTGGTGCTGGGGGAGGCGGGGGAGGGGGAGCGAACGGCGGCACCTCCTGGGAAAGTCGTCATCCGGCAGCCCCCGCTCTGGCTCTCGCCGCTGGGCGGCCCCTCTCCTGGCCTCGCCGGCCCCCCTCCCGGCCTCCCCCCGCTGGGGGGAGGAGCAGGCGTGCTTCCCCTTGACAGGGGAAGCGTGGCGCTTGCCCCACGCTCTAACCTGAGCGCAGCTGACCGCAGTCTCGACTCCGTCTCCCCGCAGGGGAGAGTCCTCACGTCTGCTCCTCCCCCCAGCGGGGGGAGGTCGGGAGGGGGGCGCCGTTCCGCTGACTCCTCCTTCGCCCCCCACGCCCCAGCCCCCGCCGACGGCCGCCGCACCCAGGTGGCGGCCTTCAACACCGGCCCCGCCTGGGACAACCTGCAGGTGGACACGCAGGCAGAGGGCCAGGATCCGCGGGGCGTGCCCCTGGGCATCCCCCCCCTGGCGCAGGTGATCTTCGAGATGGGCTTCGGCCTGGGCCGCGCGGGCGGCGAGGGCTGGGCGCGGATGTCCACGACGGCGATGCCGATCGCCGCGGCCTTCTACGGCTACCGCCTCTCGACGGGCGAGGAGGCGGCCACGGAGACCTGGGCGGCGCCGGCCTGGCGCTATGGCGCCGCCGGATCAACCGGCGGCGAGAACGCGGGGCCAAGCTCGGGGCCGCGGACGATCGGGCTGCCGGCGCCGGCGGCGCGGCACGATTACTGGGAGCAGCGCGACGCGGATGCGCCGGTGGCGCGCATCGCCCTGCAGAACCTGGGCCCGGCCCCCGCCCGGGTGGCGGTGGACAGCTACGACGCGCTTTGCGGCTACAACGGCAGCCGGGAGCTGACGCTGCCGCCGCTGGAGGCGCGCCTGCTGCCGGTGGACGAGCTGCCGGGCGCCCGCTGGCGGGACATCTCCGCGGTGGTGCGCGTGCTGGAGGGCGAGGCGGCGGTGCAGCTGGAAGTGGCCCGCTCCCGCACCTTCCCCATCCGCGACTTCCCGCTGGACCGGGCGGAGGCGCTGTTGGGCACGCCGATCCTGTCCGCGATGCCCCCGCCGGTGGTGCGCGAGGCCCTGCTGGAGCTGACCCCGCCGCTGATCTCCATCCCCCGCCCGTCCGCGCCCACCACGACCCTGGTGACCTTGCGCGACAGCATCCGCAGCGGCCGCTGCCTGAGCTTCACGGCCAGCAGCTCTGCGCCCTGGCTGCTGCTGCCCGCCTGGGACGGCCTGCTGCCGGCGGACCTGCAGCTGACCATCGACCCGGCGACGATGCCGGCTGGCCGCCAGGTGGCCGAGTTGACGGTGCGCGTGATGGAGGACGGCGTGCTGGGCAACCCGGGCAAGGTGACGGTGGTGGTGGAGGCAGCGGCGGCGCGGCCGACGGTCTGGCTGCCGCGGTTGGGCAGGTAGGGCAATGGCGCCCTAGGGGTGCCTGGCCGCGGCGCGGGTCCATGCGTTCGCGTTGAGCGACGTCGGTTCGTGGGGTCGGGTCTGCCGGCACCCGCCCCCACCCCCCGGCCCCCTCCCCCAAAACGGCTGGGGAGGGGAGGGGGGTCAGGGAGGGCGGGCGGGGTAGGGGCGGGGTGCGTTTCGCGGCAAACCCCTGCGCACCGATGGCGGTGGGCGGACCGGGTTCAGGGAGGGCGGGTTTGAACCACCATCGGCCATTTCCCACCCGCTCGGCCGGTAAACCCGCCCTGCCGTTGGGCACGCGAATGCGGTCGGCCCCCCTGGCAGGCCCAGGCGGCCCCTCGGCCTGCCCAGCGGCCCCGGCCGGCCCAGCGCCCGGCAGGCCCGCGCCTATCGCCGCCCCCCCAACGCCACCCCTCCCAGCCAGTCCGTGATGTGGAACGCCGGCGCGCCGACCGTGTCGACGGCCGCGGGATCGGCCTTGCGGTAGATGAGCAGGTTGACGCCGGGGGCGGCGGCGCCCGGGGCCACGGCCATGCGGCCGCTGCCCCAGGCGCCCTGGACGATGGCCTGCGGGCCGTCGCTGCCCAGCTGCCAGATCATGCCGTCTTCGTCGCGCAGCAGGAGGCCGGCGCTCGCGGGCAACAGCTGCGCGGCGGCGCGGCGGCGGCCGGAGGGGGCGGGCGGCCAGGTCAGGGACTGCTCGACCTCGGCCCCGTCATCCTGGCGCGGGTCCAGCCGCGCGGACCGCCAGCGGATGCGCTCGGCGCGCAGGTCGCCGAGCGCGGGGTTGGCCCCGGCCGGGGCGTCCGCCGCCGGCGCGCCGGCGGCTTCGTCGTCGAGCCATTGCAGCCAGGTCAGCGAACCGTCATCGGTCAGCTGCAGGGTCGCCGGGTCCAGGCGGCCGCGTCGCAGGGGCCGGGCCGCCACGAGGGGATCCGCTGTCGGCGCCGGGTTGGAGGCGCCTGACCCGGCGGGGTCGGGGAGGTAGGCCGGGGCGGACAGGACGCGCTCGGCCCGCTGCCCGTCCCAGCGGAAGATGTCGATGTCGGTGCCTGAGGCCTGGATGCCGCCCAGGAGGAAGAAGCGGCCCGCGGGGCTCCAGGCCATGATCCCGCCCGCGCTGCCGCTGGGCAGGCTCAGGCCGATGCCGGTGGCCACGGCCTCCACGGCGGACGACGCTGGTGGATCGGCGGCGGACGCCCGGGACAGGCCGTCCAGGCGCAGCACGTGTACGCCGCCCTCGCGTTCGCCCAGCACCAGGGCGGCCTGGCCGTCGGGTGCCAAAGCGGCGGCGGCGGGCGTCTCGCCGAGGCCGGCCAGCAGCGAGACGGCGTTCAGCCGGGTCCCCGAACCGTCCAGCAGCCACAGGTCGCCCTGCCAGTCGGTGTCCCGCGCCGAGCGCCAGGCGTTCTGGCGCGTGACGAGCACGCGGCCGGCCTGGGCGGCGCAGTCGAGGGCGGTCAGCTGGGCCTCGGCGCTGCCGGGGAGGTCGCCGAGGTCGGCGAAGACGCGGGGCTCCACGGGTGCGGCCCGGGGCCGCAGGGCATGCGCGGGCAGCAGCAGCACGCGCTGGTCGTCGCGGGCGGCCAGCTGCGCGTCGGCGCTGCCTTCCTTGCCGCGCCGCAGGATGAAGAGGACGAGCCCGTCGTCGGGCAACACACAGAAGTCGGCCACGCTGTCGCCGCTGCCGGCGGCGATGCCGGCCGGCGCGGCATCTTCCCAAACGGCGTTGGGGAAGGGCCCGGGTGGGTCGGCGGGGTCGGGGTAGGCGTCCGTCCACGGATCGGCGGTCGGCGTCGCGCCGGGCGGCAGGGCCGCGTCGGCCGGCGGCGTGCCCTCCGGGGCCGGCGGGGCGACGGGCGAGGGCGTGGGGGTGACGGTGGCGTGGCCCAAGAGGGGCGCCCCGCCGCGCGGCCAGACGAGGAAGGCGGCGGCCAGGGCGACGGTGGTGGCGGCGCCGGCCAACAGGAGGGGGGCCAGGCGGGAGGGCCGGGGGCGGGAGGGTGCCGGGCGATCCGCGGCACCGGGACCGCCGCGGGTGCCGGCTGCCACCCTTCCGGCAGGGCTTGCGGGCCGGCGGGCGGCCAGCCAGCGGCCGAGCCGCTGCGCGGAGCGCTGCGGCCAGGGCTCGGCGGACAGGTCTAGCGGCTCGGCGGTGGCGGGCTGGGCTTGGGCATCGGGGTAGAGGTCGGGGATGGCGCGGAGGCGGGCCATGAGCGCCTCGTCTGGTTCGGGGGCGAACATGGCCGTAAGGGCGGAGCGCACGAGCTGCTCTTGGGCCTGTACGGCGCTGCAACGCGGGCAGGCGGCCACATGCTCCTGGGCGACGGGGTCGCGCAGAAAGGCCTGGAAGTTGTCTGCCATCCGGTACTGCCACTGCTCGCAGGTCATCGCCCGCTCTCCTTGTCTCGGAACCCGCTGCCCAGGTCGGGGCCTGTGGGCGCGGGTGTATCAACGGTAATCAGGTTGGCCGCCAGGCGCGCTGCGGCTCGCTGCCAGCGTTTCTGGACGACCGATTCGGTCAACCCCTGCATGGCGGCGACATCTCGCTGGTTGAGATCGTGGGCGCCGATCAGCACCACCAGGCGCCGGTCTTCAATCGACAGCATGGCGAGGGCGCGCTGCACCCTGCTGTCCCAGCCGGCCACCATGGGCTCGTCCTCGATGGCTACCGCGAGGTCCACCGGCCGGCCCAGATGGCGTCTCTCGATGCTCGACCGGCGGTAGTGCTCGCGGTGCAGTATGGCGGCGATGCCGAAGAGCCATCCGCGCACGGCGGCGGGATCCCGCAAGGCTGCGCGGCGCTCCCAGGCGCGCTTGAAGGTCTCCTGGAGCCAGTCCTCTGTCTGTTGGACATCCTGGCAGTGGTTCCAGTGGAAGCGGAACAAGGGCCGGGTCCAACGGTCCACCAGGGCGGTGAATGCCTCGGATCCCCAGTCGTAGACGGCGGCGGTAGCCGCGGCGGACGCGTCGAAGGCAGCGGAATCGCCGCCCGCGATCGCGCCGCTCTCCGTCGGCGCCGTGGGCCGGCCGTCGGACAGCTGCTCCCAGCACAACGTGGCTGCGCTGCCGGAGGCATTGGATCTGGGCACTTGCCGAGGGGATGAAGGCATCGGGTTCGCTCCGGATGGGGTGAAGCCGGGATCAGGAAGGCGAGACCGCCGGGCATTGCTGCCGATGAGGATGGATGATGGAAGCCACAACGGTGGGCCCAAGCCCCGTGGCGACCAAGGGGCGAGGCCGCCCGCGCTCCCCACGCGGGCGGCCTCGGCTATTCGGTTGTGGATGAAGGTTGGGCCCGGAGGCGGGCGACGGGGATGATGGCGTCCGCTTGGAGGAGCGTCACGGCTACGCCGGCGGGGATGAATGGGTACGGCTGGAGGCCCGCGCCGCTCAGGCGGCCTGGGCCAGGTTGTCCTGCCCGGGCTCGGTCGGCTCGCCAGGCTGGTCGGACGCGGTGAGCTCCAGGGGATCGTCGGGGAACTCGGTATCCCAGGCGGTCTTGTAGTCAGCATCGGTCCACACGGCCCGATCCAGGTTCTCCCGGAAGCCCACGTAGCGGCGGGCGTCCCGCACGTCGCGCAGGAAGGCGCGCTCGGGCAGGATGTGCATGCGCAGCTCTCCGAAGCGACCGACGGTGACCCGGAAGCGCCCGAGACCGGGGAGGGTCACGGGCGACCCCCGGCGCAGGTAGAACAGGATGGCGTCGCTGAGCTCGCCCAACGCCATGCGGGCGGCGTGGGGGTTGAGACCGGAGCTGCGGGCCATCCAGCCGGCCAGCTCATCGATCTTGGCGGTGGGCCCGTAAACGACCTTGGGCCCGAACTTCTGTACGGCCTGGACCATCTTTGCCATGAAACACTTCTTTCTTGGTTGTGGGTGCAGGCGGCAGCTTCCAGGTACTGTCGCCCGCGCACGGATAAGGGATACGGCAGGGATGCGGATGACGGCCGGGCCCGACCGTCGAGTGGGAAGGCGGCGGCGCCGGAGGCCTGTGGCCCGGGCTGCTTCCGGCGCTGCTTGCATTCCTGAACAGTAGGTGACACTTCGGGCCAAAAGTCGGACAGGGTGGGGGAAATTGGTCCGTGGGCAAGGGAGATGCGCTTAGCCAGGAGGATGCCCGACCACAGCACTTGCTCAGGCCAGACGATCCTACCTGCGATCCGTTCTTGATAGCAATTGCTTTTCGCCCCCGAAGAGCAATTAGGAATGGGTCTAATTCCGGAACCGGAATATAGACCAATCCTAATTGCTCCCCGACCCGGGCAGCAGCTGCTACCCTGACCCGATAGCAACTGTTCCGCGCGGCAGGAGCAACTGCTACTGCTCAGGACCGCCGGAGAGCCCGTTAGCTATTGCACCGATGTGACCGCGAAGCGACTTCGCCGCCCTCCCGGTCACCCTCCGCTACGGATCGCCCACCTTAGGCCGCCCGGGGCTGAGCCTCCGGCGGCGCGGCGGGCCGGTCACGACGACCTCCAGCGGATCTTCGGGGAACTCGGCGTCCCACAGCACCTTGTACTGGGCATCGGTCCAGCCGATACGCTCGGCATGCTCCACCGTGGTCTCGAGTTGCTCTTGGTCTTGCAGGGCCACGACGAGGCGCTTGTCCGGAACCAGGTGCAGCCGCAGGCTGCCGTCCCGCGCCATGATCGCGCGAAAACGCCCGATGCCCGGCACGCGCACCGACGAGCCGCGACGCAGGAAGTACAGAAGCGCATCCGAAAGCTGGGCCAGCATCATCCGCGCCATGTGGGGACTCGCATTGGTGCCGGCAGCCACCTGGTCCGCCAGTTCGTCATCGGTCGCGGGCGAGGCCGGCGCCAGGCGCGGGCCGTAGCGAGAGATGGCGTGCATCGGTTTGGCCAATTGGATCACCTGTCTTGTCGGGGACCAGGCGCGGCGGCGCCCTGGCCGGATGGGGCTGATGAGATCGTGGGCGACGGAGGGATCAGAGGCTCGGTTCGGTGCCTGACCCTAGCCGCCATCCGCCCCCCAACCCGCGCCCAGTCAGACGCCACCCTACTCCTCTTCCGCCCCCCCGCCCCCCCCAAACCACCATCCCGGCTCGCTCGCCGGCACTCCGTGGCGACAGAGCCGGGCCATGGGTACCACCAGCTCCTCCAGGCCGCAGCCGCCGTGGAAGCCCACCTGCGGCTGCCCGCGGTAGGCGCCCACGCGCCAGGCAAAGGCCAGGCGCGTTCCCTGGGCGGCGGCCGGGCCGCCCAGGCCGGCCGTGTCGATGACTGCGAAGCCCTCGGGCTGCCGCTCGTCCTCGGCCAGCTCGCAGAATCGGGGGGTGGGGCCGGCGCCCACACGCAGGGCTGTGCCCAGGAAGGGCGTATGGCCGTGGTCGGCGGTGAGGAAGACCGCGCGGCCGGCGTCGAAGGCCGCGCCTAGGGCCGAGAGTAAACCGTTGATGTCGCCGGGTCGCAGGCGGGAGACCGCGCCCGTGTTGGAGGAGCCGATCTCGTCGTCCACCGCGTTGAAGACGGCGGCCACCACCGGCAGATGCTCGTCCCGCAGCGCGGCCTCCAAAGCGCCGCCGCGCGCCAGGTCGCCCTTGAGGAAGAGTCGCCGCAGCAGCCCCCGGCGGCTCAGGTCCTGGTTCTGCTTGAAGCGGGCCTGGTCGGTGACCGCCTCGCGCTCGCCGGGCCAAAGCCGTTCGTCCACCCAAGGATCCTTGGGCACCGAGCCCAGGAAGAGCGCCCCCCGCGAATGGCTGGTGACCGAGGGCAGCAGGGCCAGGCCCGGACGCGGACGGGCCTCGTCGCTGAGAGCGCCGTCGGAAGCCGGAGGCAGGGCCAGGCCGCAGGGCAGTTCGGGATCCTGCGTCAATCGGTAGAGCAGGTCCAGGAAGACTGGGTAGGAGCAGCCGTCCAGCACGACCACGAAGACCCCTGCCGTAACAGCCGCTGCCACGCCCGCCGTCCCGCCCACGGTCGTGCCCGCTTTCACGCCCGCCTACCCCCGGTGCACCCGCTCCCCCCTCTCCAGCGCCGGCAGCACCAGCTCCCGCCACAAGCCTTGCACGGGGATCAGTCCGGGGCTGTGCACGGCGCGTTCGTAGTCCTCGGCCAGCAGCAGGGCGAAGGTCTCGTTCTCCGCGTCCCGCCGCGCCCGCCAGGCGGCCAGCAGGGCGACCACCTGCGGCGCGAAGGCGCTGCTCTCGCCGGCCGCGCGCCGCAGCCGGAGTGCGACCAGGTCGGCGAAGGCCCCGTCGCGCTGGTAGGCCACCATGCGGTCGGCCGCCGTGGCGGACCGGGAGGCATCCGGTGCCCTGTTCAACACGGTGGCAAGCCGGGCGGCCTCCGGCGCCGCCAGGTAGCGGGAGAGTCGGGCCAGCTCGTCCAGCACGGTCAGGTCTCGCTGGCGGAGGCGAGCGGCGCGGTGGCGGCGCAAGGTCTCCACCGCGCGCGCGGCCACCGGCCGGCCCTCCGCGGCCTGCATCGCCAGCGCCCGCGCCTGCGCGTCGAGGCCCAGGGGCAGGATGGCGCTCTGTTCGAGAATGGGCAAAGCCAGGATGCCGCGCCCCTTCGTCTCGGCCTGGGTCAGCCAGGCGGCGCTGTCCAGGCCCAGGGAGTCCATGGCGTCCAGGCAGTCCAATGCCAGATGCACCACCGTCGGACGCAGCAGGTCGCGCGTGATGCCCAGCTGCTCCTGGGTGGCCGCTAAGTCCAGCGGGCCCCATGTGAGGGGCGACGGATGCGCGTCGTCGCTCGCCAGCAGCAGGCCGTGCAGCAGCAGCGCCCCCAGGCGGTCCTCCCCATCCAGAGCCCAGGCCAATACGCGCCCCTCCGTAGCCAGGCGCCGGCGCAGGTAACGCTGCCAGACGGCGCGCAGCCGCTCGTCCCAGGCCGTGGCGCGCTCCAGCAGCAATGCCAGGAGGGCGCCCGGACCCACGGCCCCAGACGGCGCCCCACGCTCACCTCGGCTAGCAGCTCATCCAGCAGGCGGCTGTCCAGGACGGTAGGCGTGCCGGCATCCTCGCGTAGGAGCCGCCGCAGCGCCTCCAGATGCTCCAGGGCCAGCTGCAAGGTGGGCTCGTCCTCCACGCCCATGACATGGGTGCCCAGGACCGCCGCCAGCACCTGAGCCGGGCCCAAAGCATGTACGCGCCCGCCATGCGCCGCGCGCAGCAGGTCTGCCGGCAGCCGTCCCGCCAGATCGGCGCCGATGATGGCGATGCAAGGGGCGCCCCCGGACTGCCACAAGAGCCGCCGCAGCCCCAGTTCGGTGGCAGGCCGCGCCACGTGGTAGCGCCGCCCGGCGACCTCCAAGGTCTCCGGCACGGCCTCCAGGCCCTCGCCAGCGCGGGCCAACACGTAGTTGGCGTCGTCATCCGCGCCAGCCAGCTCCAGGAGGCGGCGCAGCAGCTGGTCGCCGGTCATCCCAGGCCCGCTTCGCCGCCGTCCCCATCCGGCAGCAGGCGGACGGTCACGTCTACCGCCAGGCGCCCGTCGCCGTCCTTGGCCAGGCGCCGCAGGGCCTGCCCCAGGCGCACGACGGCCTGCTTCAGCTGCTCGGGATCGCGCGGGTCGATGACCTCGCCCTGCCAGATCAGCCGGCTGCGGCCCGGCAAAGTGGGCGCCGCAGGAGGACTTGCCAGATCCAAATCAGCCACAGCACCGGTCATCCCCGGCCCTGCGCGGGAGGGAGCTGGGGCATCGACGGCCGTCGGTGCGCCATCCCCGGTTGGCTGGCCAGCATGGCCATCCGTCACGGGCTGAGGCGCCGGGACGATGGTTCGCGGCGCGGCGGCCTCCTCGATCAAGCGCTGCATCAGCGCGCGAGCCCGGTCGGTCCAGCCCTGAAGCTCCTTGGCGCTCGGCAGACCGGCCAGTTGGCCGGCTCCCAGCCGCTCCTTGACCTCGGCGATCATCGCCCTTGCCTGCGGGCCCATCGTCGGACTGCTCGTGGCCCCCTGCAGCTGCTTGAGGACGCTCGCATCCAGGGCCTTGACGGCCTCCAGGGCCGCGCCGGCCTGCCGCACCACCTGGCGCAGGCTGTCGCCGGCGTCGGACGGCCATTGGGCCACCAGGGCCTTGAGCGTGCCAAAGGCATCCAGACGGGTGTCGTCCAAGGGCTTCAGGCGCCCCACAGCCTCGTGCAGCTCCGCCAGGCGGGCGGCTTCCGCGGCCACCCAGCCGTTGTCCCGCAGGCGGGCCAGCAATGTCTCCAGCTGCTCGCGCTGCTGGTGGCCAGCCGCCCGCAGCTGCTCCGCCCAGCTGTCCTGCGCCGCCAGGTTTGGCGTGGCTGGCGGGGCCGTCAGGCCGAAGAGCGCCGCCCCCAGCTCCCGCGCCCGGCTCCAGGCAGGCAGATCCAGGAGTTCGGCACGCTCCAGGCGCAGGCCCACCAGCGGCTTGGCGTTGATGACCAGGTCGCCGGCCGGGCGACCTGTCTGCTCCTGCAGGGCGCGGTAGCCGCGGGCCCTGAGGACAAAGAGCAGGAAGAGGCTGCGCACCAGGGGCTGCAGACCGAACTGCTCCTCCAGGCGCTCATCGATGCTCCGCCACAGCAGGCTGGGCGCGTCCAGCTGTCCCAGCACCTACTGTAGATAACGGGTATCCAGCCGCAGGCGCGCCGCCCGCTGCCCCAGGTCGGCCAGTTCCAGCGGATGACCCAGGTTCTGCAGGGCCGGCAGGGTGGCGTTGTCGAAGGGCGCGCGCTGGTCGGCGGTCTCGGCAGCGGCGCACATCCAGTCCAGCAGGCGCTCGAGGTCTGCTACCCGCGGCTCGGCGCCGAAACGCGGATGCTGGGGGTAGCGGCGGTCCAGCAACTCGGCGGCGAAATGGTGCAGGTTGGCCTGCAGATCGGGATGCGGCACCTTGGCCGGGATGTCGCTGGTGAGGGCCAGCACCTCGCCGTGGTCCTGGTAGGCACGGCGGATGATGGCCTCCACCTCCTGCCGCAGACCGCGGGCGCGGTCCGCCGCCTGTTCCACGGCCCGCTGGCGGTCGGCCGCGGAGAGGGAGCCCAGCAGCCGGGTCTGGCCTTCCTCGCTGCCGATGAACTCGGAGGCTGCCAGGTCGTGCAGGGTCTGGATCTCGCGCTCGCTGAAATGTCGCGGCAGCCAGACCAGGGTGCTGCTCTGGCCCTGGGCCTGGCGGCAGTTCTGGGTGCGCTGGCGGTCCTCCTCCACGGTATGGCCGGGCTCGTCCCAGGGGTAGTCGATGATCAGGCGGAACTCCCCGCCCTCGCGCACCCGGAAGCGCTCGTAGGGCAGCTCGCGCACGTTGGTCAAGCAGAGGCTGCCGCGGCGGCGGGTGCCGCGCCAGCTGCTGTCCCAGACCCCGTCGTTATCCTCGCCGGCGCCGTAGCCGGGCTGGTCTTGCAGGCCCAGCAGGGGCAACAACACCTGATAGAACGTGCGGAAGCGACGGTTGGGGCTCTCCACCTGCCCCTTGGCCCGCTCCAGGATCTCGCCAAAGTCGGCCCCCACCAGGGACACGGAGACCTCGGCCGCGCCGGCCTGGCCGTTCACCTGCAAGGCCGGTACGCGGCGGCCCAGTTCCGCGAGGTCCCGGGCGGCGACGCCCATGCGCCCCTTCTCGGTCTCGCCCGGCACGGCAAAGTGGTTGAGCCGCACGAGGCGCTCGACGGTCATGCGCCCGGGGCCGCGCAGGCGGGGCGACACCTCTGCCACGAGGGCGGTCTTCAGCAGCTGGCCCAGGGCCTGGGCCCGGGGGCCGTCGAAGCCTTCACTGGCCAGGTCGGCGGCCATCTGCTGCAGGGCGGGCGCCAGGCGTTCCTGGTACAGGCGCTGCACGGCGCGCAGGCGGTCCACCTTGCTGTCGCCGCCGAAGTCGGCGCCGTTGAAGACGGCGTCGAAGGCGTCGCCGACGGGGATGAGCTGGCCCAGGGGCAAGTGCGCGTTGCGCCGCAGCAGCTCGTAGAGCAGCCGCAAGGCGGTGCGGTCGCGCTGCATGAGCGCGGAAATGTCGATGAGCGCCTCGATGAGCGCGGGATGGAAGGGATGGACATCCCGCAGGTAGGCCTCGTCGGCGTTCTGCAGCAGGGTGGGCAGAATGCGCCCCTGCTCAGCCACGAGCCGGTCCACGGCGGCAGTCACAGCCGCGGGCTGCTTGGGGCGCAGGATGCGCTCCTTGCAGATGAAGCGCAGCTCCACGTCGTCCAGGGTCAAGAGCTCGAAGCGGCCGCTGTGGTGGTCCAGGTGGTCCTGCAGCTGGTCCTGGTCGGTCATGTCGGGGAAGAAGTCCCGGAAGCGCCGCTGGCGGGCCACGAAGACGGCCATGGGCAGGTCCCGCCGGCCGTCGGCATGGTCCACCATGACGTTGAGCTGGTTGACGGCCTCCTTGTACTGCGGGCCGCTGAGGCCGCTGAGCCACAAGAGCATCTCGTCCAGCAGGTAGACGATGCCGCCGTAGCCGAGGCCCTGCACATGGGTCGCCAGGGCCTTGAGGCCGGGCGCCCAGGCACGGTTGAAGCCGCTGCCGGCCACGGAGCGGCCCTTGTGCTCCAAGTAGGCGCGGGCAAAACCCTCGCGGCCCTGGGTCGGACCCTCGGCCAGCTCGTCGAACTCGGCCTGGCTGCCGACGATGCCGGCGCTTTCCATGCGCTGCCAGAAGGCGGGTCCGTAATCCTGGGCTTCGCGCCGGGCCTCGTCGAGGAGGGGCTGTACGTCGAGGTATTCGAAGGGCGCCTGCCCGGCCTGCTGCAGGGCGCGGTTGACGGCGCCATACACCAGGCTGTCGAAGCGCTTGTCCGGCCCGGAGGCGCTGAGCAGGTTCTCGCGCACCACGAGCAGGCTCCGCTCGCGGATCCAACCCCGATGCTGTCCGGCGAGGGCGACCAGGTTCTTGTGGGTCGCCAGCTTGGCCCAGGCGGCCTCGTCGTCCTCCAGCAAGGCCCCGAGGAAGGCCATGAAGTGACTCTTGCCGGCCCCGAAGCTGCCGTGCACGAACCAGCCCACCTCGCCGCCACGCTTGTCGAAGGGATGCTGCAGGCTGCGCAGGACATCGGGCAGGCGCTTTTGCACGCCGGGCGTCAGCACGTACTCTGGCCAGCAAGGGCTCGCGGCTCTTGGCCCCATCGGCGATGCTGACGACGAAGCCGAGGGCCCCCACATCCTGGGGGATGTCGAAGGCGTCTTGCAGCTGCAGGGTCATGGCCGGAACTCCCGATGGCGGAGGGGGGGGGGGGCGCCAAAAGGCGGCGAGGTGTACGCAGGGCGCGGGGGTTCCGGCGTGTGCCCGGCCCGGGGGCGCGGGGCGAGGGAGGGGGGGTTTGGCCGTGGTGGCGGGAGGCCCGGGACGGCGCGACCCAGAGGCGATGTCCAACTGGGCCCGCAGGCGACAACGCGGGGATCACACACCGCCGGGGAGGATGCGGCCAGGGGATGATCCCATCAGGTCGTCCGCGCATAGGAGAACCCGGAGCAGGACTGCCCCGACGGCGACCAAAGATGAGACGGCCGGTGGCGCACGGCGCGATGCAATGCGGAGCACCTTTGGCGGCAGATCACCGGCCGATGCGCTTCCGTCGATTTTGACTCTCGGAATTCGGATGGCGGCAGGCGCCTCGCGGACGACTGGTGCAACCATGCGCGGCTGACCTTATCGATGGGATCAGCCACGCCCCGGAGCCTGGCATGGCTCGACCTACGCGAAGGGAGCTGTCGGACATGAGTCGACCACTGACCATTGTTGGAATGGTCGCGTTGCTGCTTGGCGCGACCACACCCTCCCCGGCTGCGCAAGCCCAAGGGGCACAAGGCCAATCCGGCTGCGACGTCGAGATTCCGGCTTCGGACGCATCGGCTCCGGCGATCCGGATGACCTTGCAGCTTCCCGACGGCACGGTCATCGAGCCGACACACGACCCATCGACCAGGGAAGTCACGTTGCCATCCAACAGCGATGTCACGGTCCGCGTGAGCGCCGAGGATCCTCAGGGAGCGCAGAACGTCCAGCTGTGGTTGGCCACGGAAGTCTGCCAGTTCAGCGGTGCGACCGGCGCCCACCCCCCAACACCCCACGCCGCGGGCGGGGCGCCCCCCCTGACCGCCGAAGGGGCCCCGCCCCCCACCCCCCCCCCCCCCAAACCCCGAAAAAACAACAAGCCCCGGCCCGCGCCCGCCCGCCGACAAAAAACAACAAAAACCTGGCGTCATGCTCCGGGCCGGGCCTGCAGGGTCGACCGGCCATCGAGAATCCTGACGCGTCTCGGCCCGGCCAGACCGGCTGTCGAGAGCGATGGGTAGAGTGGAAGGTGCGCGTGCGGCGGTCTGCCTCCTCAAGGACCTCTATCCAGGCAAGTGTCACCGGGCAGAACTTCAGTCGGCGCAAGGCAAACTCAGCATTGTATTGGCTGCGACCGGGACCGGGGATGGCTCCTTCCCTGGCTCACGATTCACATGGTCTTCAGCCGGGACAGGGCCTTAACAAGAACACGTTCATCGCGTCTCCCGGCGGATGCTTTCAGCTCTGGATGCAAAACGATGGCAACGTCGTCCTCTATTCCTTCGGCCGGGCGATCTGGAGCACGGGCACGGATCAATCCGGCGGCGCCTATCTGGTGATGCAGGGCGATGGTAACCTGGTGGTCTACGACGGGTGGGGGACGCCTGTGTGGTGGTCAGGCACGCAGGGTCACGCCGGAGCCGCGCTCTTCCTGCAGCAGGATGGCAACATCGTCATCTATCACGGCAATGCGGCGGTATGGGCGAGCCGTACGGTCACCGCATGCGTGGACCCGCGATGCTTGAACACCTGCCTCGACGCCTGTGCCGCCGACTTCCAGGACTTACTTGATCTCGATGCCAAGGGCTATGCCCTCTTGCAGTCCAAAGGAGAGGCCCTCCTCCTCGCCATCCGCCCGCCCTTCCAACAGGGTGGACTGACGAGCTTCCATCAAACCTATCTGACGGCCCTCCGCAAACCCGGCCTGGTAGCCCTGCTGTATTAACCTCTCGAAGGTCTTGTCCATGATGGCTCCTCCTGGAAGGGGCAAGGCGCTGTGCACCAGATCCTGCAGCCGTTCGTTGCTGAGCTGCGGGCGGATCTGGTTGGCGTAGATGAGGATAGGCGCGAGATCCCGGGCGATCAAGTCGGGTCGACGCAAGACAGCCAGGCGGCTGATGGCAGTGGCCAGGCGGGCCTCGAAATCCGGAAAGAAGGCGGCCTGCATGACCTCAACCCCACCCGCAGGCTGACGGGGCCGCGGCGGGGCGGGGGATCCTGGGGACCGAGCGACACGAGGTGGTAGCGCAGGCGGGGGCGGAAGTCGCTCAGGAAGGCCGGCGCGTCCACCAACTCTCCCAGGTCGCGGGCCACGCGCCAGGGGCGGGCGCCGTGATAGAGGACCACGGGCAGGATGGGGCTGAGGCGCCTCAGCCCCTGGGCGAGCTGGCCCTCCCAGTAACCGATGCAGTAGCGCGCCACCTGTGCCGAGGTCAGCAACTCGGGGCGGCTCTTGTGCTCCAGGACGACGTAGATCGGCTGTCGGCCGCCGTCAGCCCGAAGGACACGGTAGGCGGCGTCAGCGCGGCGCGAAGGGACATGCTGGCCCGGAAACTCGGTCGGTAGAGGCTCCAGTGACTCGGGATCCAGGCGCAAACCGGCGGCGACGCGGCGCGGCAGGTAATGGGCGAAGAATCCGGCCACCAGCGCGGGCCGGGCAAAGAGCTGCTTGAAGAAGCTGTCATGGACGTTCGGCCTCCGGGCCACCGCACCCCTCCGCGGATCGCCTGCTGCCGCGGCATCCGGTCGATGCCGTACGGGTTGGCGAGCCTGGAGATAGCATGAGGTTCCGGCCGGGATTCCACCAGGGGTAGGCGCCGTCTTTGTGACGGGTCGGTGCCGCTGGGGCGAATGAGCCAAGAATCTGGTGGCAGCGGTCCCCCTTAGTGTCGGCCTTGGTGGACGGATGGCCCCTTGGCGCGGTCGAGACTCTCCGGCCTCAGCCGGGACTTAGCGAGATCTGAGACAATAGCCTGATGATAGAGTCTGCCCGGCGATCCAGAACTGGCTCCACACCACCTCGGAGTTCTCAAATACCTTTAGTGCTTCATTCCAGAAAGGCGTTGACGTCCTTGATCGCAGCGAACAGGTCGTCAGAACTTAGACCAGGGAGCGGATGGGATCCCAGAGCAACGCGCCAGTCCCGATGCCCGGTGCGTTTGTTTCGCCAACTCGTGACAATGGCGTGCTGGTCCCGGGCCGCTTTCAGACGCTCTCTCAAGCCGATTGCCTGCGTCGGGGTCCTCATGGGCGATGATATCTGCAAGCTGCTCCAGGCAGAGATTCTCATACGGAGCCTTGGCTAGCTGGATCAAGGCAGCCTTTGTATCGAGACGACCAGATCATGGAACACACTGTCTCGGACGATGCGAATGGCATCGCCGGCTGCATCCTGGAGGACGGCCATGTTCTCAGCGTGCCAAAACCACTCTTGCGCCAGAACCCGTTTGGCGTTCAGCATGGCAGCGTCGTGCCACAACAGGTCGTACACCTCCCGCACCTTGTCTGGCATGCTCGAATCGCCTATCACCCTCTCCTCCCCCCCTTCCGCCCCGCCGCCCACTCCCCCAACATCGCCTCTGTAACCCCCGCCCGCCCCACCAGATCTTGCACAATGCCGCGGAACTCGGCGGCGGCGGCCTCGGCTTCCCAGGCCACCCAGGGCAGCAGGAACCACACGCCCCATAGCAGTCCGTAGCGCCCTGGCAGCGGCGCGCCGGCGGCCTCGGCCTGGTCGTCGAGGGCGAGGAGGATGCGGGCGCGCTGCCGCGGGTTCCAGCCGGCCCAGCCGTAGAGGGCGCGGTCGCCGGTGGCGCCGGGCATCTCGGTGAAGGCGATGAAGCGTTCCTTGGGCACGTCGAGCTTGCCACGCAGGCGCCAGATGCTGGGCTTGGCGAAATCTGTCGAGCCGTACCTGGGCGGCACCGGCACGGTCACGTCCTCGCCGCGATCCTGGGCATGCTGCAAGGCCCAGGTATGCTCCCAGGCCGCCCGCTTCTCGAGCCCGGCGGCGCTGTAGCGGTCGGTCTTGCAGTTGGGCACCGCTGCCTCCACCACCAGCCGCCGGAGGATGGCCTCCAGCTCGTAGTCCCGCCGCCCGGCCAGCTCCTGGGCCACGGCCTGCACCGCGGCATCGGTCTCCAAGGCAGCCGCCGCCCGCTGCATCGGCCACGGCGCCGGCTGCTCCCTGGCCCAATCCTCCAGCCGGTCGGCCAGCCACCCGTCCAGAGCCGCCGCCTCCTGCGCGGCATGGTCCGGCTTGAACCAGCGGCGCTTGTAGGTGGGCTGCTCGAGGAGGGCCAGGCTGGGGTTCTGGGCGATGAGGTCCAGGCGCCGCTCGACGATGGCGCGGTAGCGAAGGTCAGGGATGTTGGCGACCTCGGTGACCGGCTCCCAGCCGTGCCGTGCGAACCAGGCAGTGGGCTGCTCACCGGGATCCTCGCCACGTGCCAGCGTCTCACGGATGTCGAGATTGTGGCGGGCGAGGATGATCTCGAAGCTGCGATTGCCGGGGACGAGTTCGGCGACATCTGCAGGCGGGATCCGTGGCAGGTCAGCGGCGATGCCGTAGAGCCCGTAGGCATACCAGTCCAACTCCTCCTGCAAGGCGACCATCTGCCGAAACCGGGAAAGGTCGCGGTCGCGACGGGCGGCGAGGGCCGCGGTCAAGGCGGTGTGATCCTGGGCGGCGGCAGTATCGATAGCGAGAGCGACGGTGTCCGCGACTCGGGCGGCGGCGATGGTGTCCAGGTGGCGGGCGAAGGCGATGAGGGTGGGGTCGGCGGGGGTGGGGATGGGGAATTGGAGGAGCTTGGTGGAGTCGTGTTCGTAGCGCGCAACTCCCATCGTTCGCGCATGCCGCCACCAATGCCGCCAACCCCCCTTGTCCTGGAACACCTGCTTCATCCAGAAGCACGCCACCGACGCGTTCAGCAGCCCGAGCAGCCCCAGGTGCGCATCCTCCCCGGTTTCCGGCGGGAGCTTGATGACTGGGGCCGTGCGGTTGAACACCTTGCCCCCGCGGTCCAGGACGAAGTGGTTGTGCGTCGCCACGAAGGCGAAGGTGATCGAGAGGGGGGTGCGGAAGCGGTCGGCGAAGAACATGGAGTGCTCAAACCAGCGGTTGCACCCGTTCAAGCATTGGGGTGGCCGAATCGCTTGCGCAGCCTCGAAGACTTGCTTGGTAGTGCCACAGGTAGCTTTGGATGCGCGGTTGAACTGAATTCGGGGTGTCCCGAGCTACGGAGAACGTCTTGTCATCGGGCTGCAGCACTCTCGGCTGATCCACACCCCAGTCGCGAATCCGTTCTCCGATGACCAGGGATTCGATTCCAGGCCCATCCGCGCCCAGGGCCTCTCGTATCGGAAGCGTATGCACTGTCCTCTCCCGTGACGGGTTGATCCCGATGGAGTTAGCCGGTGAACCCAGCTTCGTCGAACCAGCATCTCACGATCTGCTGGGTGACTTGGCCGCCCACCCCCCTGCAAGCTCCACGGATGCTTCCCCAGCGTCCGACGATCCAGGTCCGCTACCGAAACGAACTCGTTCTCGAAGCCCGGCCGGTCATGGCCAGCCGCGATGCTCGTCCACACCAGCCCCTTCGCCGGGTCCGCCGGCACGGTCGGCTCGCCGCGCTTGCCCATCACCGTGCGGATGGGCGAAGCCGGATCCGGACGCCCCCGCTCGCCGAAGAGCAGCACCGTCGGCGTGCCGTGGCCCGGGATGTACGCGCCTGACGTGTCGATGACCAAGGTCAGCGCTGCTGCGGCAGGAACTGCTCGATCAGCGCCTTGCCGAACTCCCGCTTCACGAAGCTGTTGGCCACGATCAACCCCACCGCGCCGTCGTGCACCGCCAACTGGAAGCAGCGTTCGATGAATGGGCAGACCAGCGTACATGCCCGTGGCCGACACATACCGCGCCCGCCCCCCACCTTCTCCTTGTGGTAGGCCTTGGCCCGCTCGTCGCGCTCCGTGATGTAAGGCGGTTGGCCACCACCACGTGGAAGCCCGCCGTCAGCAGCGGCGCCAGGCGGGCCCGCACCTCCGGTCGGCTGAGCGTGGCAATCGGCAGGTCCGGTTCCCCCGCGGCCACCGCCGCGCCGAACAGGTCCAGCTGCCGGCTGGCCGGGTTCTCTTCCCGCTCCGGCTGGTCCAGGCCGTCCGCCCAGAAGACCTGCGGGTGCAGGTCATGCGCGTCGTGCAGGTCGCGGCTGCCCGAGGCCTCCAGGGCCGCCATCAAGAGGCGGGCGCGGGCCAGGGCGCAGGCGTAGTCGTTCAGGTCGATGCCCACCACGCGCGGCAGCACATGGCGCGCCGCCTCTGAGGCCGTCAGGTCCGGCCGCGCCGCGCAGGGCCGCGAAGAGGCGGTGGAAGCCCGCCAGCAGGAAGTGCCCCGAGCCGCAGGCCGGGTCCAGAGGCGCACCTCCTCCGGGCCCCAGCGCGCCAGGGCCGGGGCCAGCGTGCGGTCCAGCATGAAGTCCACCACGAAGGCCGGGGTCTGCAGAAGCGCGTAGCGCCTCCTTCACCACCGGGTCCAGGTCTTGGTACAGGTCCCCAGCAGGCGGCTGTCGAAGTCCTCCCCGTCGAAGCGCCAGCGCAGCTCCCCCGAGTCCGGGTCCTTCGCCCGCCAGAAGTCCAACAAGTCCCGCGCCAGGTCGTCGCCTGGCTGAGCCACCTCCGCCGGGGTGGGGGCGAACAGTTCCGCCAGGCCCGTAGCAGGGCTAGCCAGGTCCCGGTAGATCCAGCGCAGGTAGGCCGCTTCGCCCAGGTCCGGGGCCAGGCGGCGGAAAAGCTGCTCCGATTCCTCGTCCAACAGCCGCTGCGGCCGCAGCAGCCCGCGGTCCTCCAGCACCCGCAGGTACACCGAGCGCAGCACCCACATCACCGCCGCCCGCCGCGCCAGCAGGTCCGTCCACAGCTCGAAGCCCTGACCCACGTTCTCCGCCGCGTGCAGCGCCTCCGCCGCCACCCGCGCTGGCCCATCCCCCAGGATGCGCCCCCGGATGTCCGCCGCCGCCCGCCCGCTGAGGCGCGAGAGCTGCTCCGTCAGCTTGCGCCGCGTGGCCGCGTTCACCGCGTCACCCCGCCAGCCGCGCCGCGCATCCGCCCCGTCCTGCCGCGTATCGGCCCGAAGCTCCCGCACATCCCCGTCTCATGCCGGCACCAGTTCCCGGAGCGGCAGCGGCTCGCCCAGGAGCGGCAGGCGCTCTTTCTCGTTGAACAGCGGCGTGTGCCCGTAGATCACGCCCGGGATCACCAGAGCCCAGAAGCCGTAGGTCCCCGAGAGCGTCTGGTTGTAGAACCAGTTCAACAGGTCCGTGGCCTCGCAGAGTTGCAGCAGGCCCGTGTCCCCCAGCACCCCGCCGACGGCCCGGGGCGCCCTCCTGCTCCAAGATCTCCGCAGCAGCCCTTCCGCCTCCTGGCGCAGCTTCCATTTCTGGGCCTTCTAAAGCTCCGCGCGCTCGAATTCCGCAAAGCGCGGCTCCATGCGCGCCAGCAAACGGTCTTCCAGGCTGATGAAGCGCGCCTCCGGGCCTAGGGCCGCCGCCACGCCGCGGCCCAGCAGTCGATGCCGCTCCGGGGGCGTCACCACCAGGCGCCAATGCCCGTGCCCTGCCGCCAGGCGCAGCTGCTCCGCGGCCGCCTCGCCCGGGCTAGCCTGGCCGCGCAGCCAGGCCGGGCAGGGCGTCCTCCAGGGAGCGCCGGCGGCGGCGCGTCGGCGCCCGCCTCCAGCAGGCGGCCCTCCTCCAGGCGCAGCGGGCCTAGGCCCAGGGCGTTCAGGTCCAGGGCCGCCAAGGCCGCCACCAGAGCCGCCTCATCCGCCGGCCAGTCCGCTGTCGGGCCCAGGGCCGCGCGGGCCTGGGCCGTCAGCTCCGCCAGGGTCAAGGGCAGACGGCTGCGCGGCAGCAGCCAGGCAAGGGCCTGGGCCAAGGTCACCCGGCCCGCGATCAGTTCACCCGATGGGGCGCACCAGAAGCCCTCCGCCACCCCCGTCACCAGGGCCGCCGCGTCGCCGCCGTAGCCCGGCAGCCCCGCGGCCAGAGAGCGGGATATCGCAACAGCCGGCATCGGCGGCCATTCCGCCAGAGCCGCCGCGCGGCGCGGCAGCTCAGCCGCTCCGCGGGCAAGCTCCGCCGTGAGCGCCAGCACCGGCTCCCGCAGGTCCCGCGGCCCCGGTCCGGCTTCCGCCCAGGACCAGTCCAGGCCGAAGGCCGCCAGGCGCAGGACCTGCTTCGCCAGGCCCTCGTCCTCCGTGGGCAGGGCCGTCACCACGGCCTCCAGCGCGTCCTCCTGAGGCAGAAGACCGCCCGCTGCGGCCATGGCCGCCGCCAGGCCCTCCAGCGCCGCGCCCAGCGGACCCTCCCTCAGCCGGCCGCGAGCTTCCACCACCGCCTGCGACACCGCCTGCCGGCTCACCGCCAGCCGCTCCGCCAGGGCCGTCTGGCTGGCAGGACGGACATCCGCCGGCGCCGCCAGGGCCATGGCCACCTCTTGCTGCCGCGGGCTGAGCTGCGCCAAGGCCGCCTCCCAGGCCGCCTCCAGGGACGCCGTCTCCGGGTCTTCCGGCGACCCCGTCGGCGGATCGCTCTGCCGCCGCAGCACCTGCTCCAGGCGCAGCAGCCGCAGGTCACCCAGCCAGGGCACCGCCAGCAGCTTCGTCCGCGAGGCCTGGGCCAGCGCGCCCACCGTGTTCAGTTGGGCGCGCTTCAAGGCCGCCGTCAAGCCCTCCGACATGCCCAGCCGGTCCACCGGCCGTTCGTCACCCACCAGCGGCTCGAAGAAAGGTGGCTCCGCGGCCGGCGCGGCGGCCGCTGGGACCATCTACCGCGCTGCAGCAGGGCCGCGCGCAGAGCGCAGATCTCCTGCCAGCGCCGGCGGCCCACGCCCCGCAGGCGGGCCAGGGTGTCCTCGTCCATGGCCACCAGGTCAGCCTGGCTGCTGAGGCCGTTGCGGCGCAAGGCGTTGTAGGCGCCGCGCGTCAGCAGCGCTTCCGGCAGCGGCGCCGCCGGATCCGGGCTCAGGTCCCAGGCCGCCGGCACGGGAGCCTCCGTGGGCGCCTGGCCTGTGGCACGGCGCAGAGCCTGGCGCATGGCATCCAGACTCTCGTAGCGTGCTTCCCGAGCAGGCGCCAAGGCCCGCCGCAGGAAGTCCGCCATCGCCGGCGGGTTCACCTCATCCTCGTCCAAAGCCACCGCTTCGTCCGGCTGCGGCGCCTTGCCGCCGAAGGCATGCGCCCCCACGAAGAGCTCGAAGAGGCAGAGCGCCGCCGCGTAGCGATCCGCGGCCGCGTCCCACGCGGTCATCGCTGGGTCGCGGTACAGGGGCGTGCCGATGGCCAGGCGCTCAGCCGGCTCGGAGGCCAGGGAGAAGTCGATCAGGCGCAGGGCCTGCCGGCCGAGCATCAGGTTGTCCGGCTTGATGTCCTTATGCGTCAGGCCCTGTTGCTCCAGGTAGGTCAGGGCGTCCAGCAGGTCTTCGGCATAGCCGCGCAGGAGGGTCGGGTCCGGGTCCGGCTGGCCGTCCAGCCAGCGCGGCAGGGGTTCGCCGTCCACCCGCTCCATGATCAAGGTGATCCGCTCCGGCACCACCGCCGTCAGGTCGATGGCCCGCACGATGGCCGGATGGTCCAGCCGGCTCAGCACCGCGTACTCCGCCCGCAGGGCGTCTTCGGCCGTCGGGTCGGGATGGGCCACCTTCAAGGCCCGTTGCTCGCCGCTCATCAGGTGCAGAGCCAGGTAGACCGTGGACAGGCCGCCCTCGCCCAAACGCTCGCGGACCTCGTAATCCACGCCCAGGCGGTGGCCGGCCGGCAGATGCTCCGGGTCCAGGCGCGGCTCTGGCGCCGGCGCAGTCCGTTCCGGTCGCAGGGCGGCGTCCACGGCCCGCATGGCCTCCAGCACCGTGGCGAAGCGATCGGCGGGTCGCAGGGCCAGGAGGCGACGGAAGGGCAGGTCCAGGGCCTTGGGCAGGCGCGCATCCAGGTCCGAGAGGCTGGGCGCCACCGCGCCGCGGCGCAAGAAGGCGGCGCTGCTCTCCGCCAGGGGGCGCCCCAGGGCCAAGAGGGCCAGCAGCATTCCCAGGCTGAACTGGTCCGAGGTCGGCGCGGCCTCGTGGAAGTCGCGCAGGATCTCCGGCGCCGCCCAGGTGAGCCGCTCCTCAGATTCCAGGCTGCTGACGATGGTCGCCTGCCGGCTCAGCTGCTTGGCCAGCTCGAAGCCCGCCAGACGCAGCTGCGGGCGCTGTGCCTTGTCCTCCAGCAGGATCACCTCAGGCCGCAGCAGGCGGTGCACCACGCCACGGCGGTGGGCGAAGTGCAGTGCCTCCGCCACCTGCCGCCATAGCCGGAGGCGCTCGGCCAGAGGTGGCCACTGGGGGCCCTCCGGCGGGTAGCGCTCCAGCCAGGAGGCCAGGGACAGGCCCGGGAAATGCTCCAAGGGCTGACAGATGCCGATCTCGTCCTGGAAAGGCGACTCGGCGTCCAGGATGTTGGGATGCTGGCCCACGCTCACCAACACCTGCGCCTCCCAGGAGCAGCGCTGCACCACGCGCTGCCGCTCCTCGTCGCCGGCACTCCAGGGCAGACTGTAGACGCGTAGCAGCCGCCGCTTCTGGGACATCTCGTTCTCGGCCAGGTATTCGGTGTAGTCCTCACCGCGGTCCAGCACCGAGCGCAGCTGCCATTCGCGCACCCGACGGCTGGGCTGATGCGCCTGGTCCGCGCCCGTCAGCACGGCGTGAAAGACTTGCCGGGCATGATCGTCCAGAGGCTCCGGCAGGCGGCCGCCCATCAGCTCGTCGCGCAGGAACTCCGGCCTGCGCAGGGCATCCAGGATGGTGGCCCGACTGTGCACCCGGGCGCGGCTGGCCGGCCCTCGATAGCCAGATCGGTGGTATGCGACAGGAAGACCAGGCCTTCCACCCAGCAGCGCCCCGCCGCGGCACTGCGGCGCTTCACCTCACCCTTGAGCACCTGGGCCGTCAGGCGATTGAGGCGCAAGGGGCTGGGTCGCGGCGCCGGCAGCAGCCAGTCATGGTCCGTGCCCTCGATGCGGCCGCGGTAGCTCTTGATCTCCACGATGAAGGCCGCATGGGGCGCCAGCACCACGGCGTCCAGCTCGTACACCGCGCCATCGCGCTGCGCGAGCCAGGAGTTGGCGTAGAGCTGGAACGATGCCGGGAGGCCGGCGGCCAGGTAGGCCAGAGCCTGCCGCTCGGCATCATGGGCCGGCTTGCCCACCACGTGCACGGTCGCCGCCATGGTCGCCCGCTGCCCCTCAGACCAGCAGCACGGTGGCGCCGGGGAACCAGGCGCGCAGGGTGTCCAGGTCGTAGGGCTGCACCCCGCGCTCGGGCAGGGCGCCCAGCACGTAGTCCCAGCGCTGTCCATCGCCGCGCAGGTCGTCGATGCCCGCCGTAAGCGCAATGGGTGCCTGCCCGCTTAGGCCGCCGTCCACCGCCGTAAGGCCGGCCAGCAGCCGGTCCCGCCAGTCCCGCCAGGCGATGGTGAAGACATCCCGCAGGTAGATGCCTTCCAGGCTGTCTGCCAGGTAACGCGCCAGCTGGCCGCCGGTGCCGGGCAGCTCCAGCACCTTGTGGTGCGGGCGGATGCCGCGATGCAGGTCGCTCCGGCCCAGGCGGGTGGTCAGGCCCAGCCGACGGGCCTGCTCCTGCAGGTAGTCGCCGTCGGACTGCACCAGGGGCAGCCCCGGCAGGGCGCGCAGCCACGGCCCCAGGCGCGCGGGATCCAGGCGGCTCAGGTGGACTGCGGAGGCGCCCAGGACGCCCGCCGCGTCGAAGGCGAAGGGCTGCGTCACCGCCGCGTCCTCCAGCAGCAAGAGCGCCAGATCGGTCTCCGTCAGCCTGCCCCGGAAGCGCTGCCAGGTGGCCAGATCATCCTCCAAGAGGCGCCGGGAGCGCCGACCCAAGATCTCTTCGCGCGCCAGAGCATGCAGGGTCGCGCTCATGTAGCGCGCCGCATCCTGGACTTCCGCTGGCATTCCGCGCACGTCGATGCCGCTCATGACCCCCAGCCCTCACGGGTAAGGGTCGGGATTATGGCCGAGGGGCGAGGGGCTTGGCAAGGGCGGAGGGGCCGCGTTGCCGGCCTGCTGCCATGAACAGCCGGTGGACGGGTAACCTGCATCTCCAGCTGGTTCGGACGCGGGCGCCAAGTGTGGCGGCACCTTGTCGCAAGCTCGGCGCCTACCCCCGCGTCTTGCCCAAACCTTGCGCTATCCTAGAACCATGATCAGCGACGACCTCCTGTCCCAGGTGAGCGTGCTCAGCGTGACAGAACGCATCGCGTTGATCAGCGTGCTGTGGCAGACCTTGCCGCTCGCCGATGTACCCGTCTATACCGACGAACAGGCATTGCTTGACAAGCGTCTGGACGACCTGGCATCCCGCCCGGCGGATCAGAGTCCTTGGGAGGAAGCCCGCGATCGGCTGCGCTCTGGCCTGCCATGACCTTCGCTGTTCGTCTTCGCCAAGCAGTTGCTCAGGACTAGGAGTTGGCAACAAATGAATGCCCGTGGCGAGTACGCCTGCCGAGATTGCCGGCGCTGCAACACAAGCGCTTTCGGTTCGGCAGCGTACAAAACGAAGACTCGCGTGACCGGCGTCCTGACTCTCGGTCTCTCCCACCTGCTTCGAGCCGCCAGAACAAAGTGCGGTCGATGTGGTCACTTGATGGCGGACCATGTCATCGAAGACGAGGACGATGCCACGGAGTCGGCGGTGGAGACTCGGCGATCCGTTCCTGCTGCGCCACCCCGTTCCACTGGTATGCATCCACCGGCGACAGAACAGAACGCAGTGGAGAAGATCAGGCAACTCGCCCGACTCCATGAGGCGGGTATCCTCACGGACGAAGAGTTCAAGGCCGCCAAGGCAAAGGTTCTTGGTATCTGAAGGTCATCTCGCTTCAGTCGTCTGCCCTCATCACCACAGCCGACGGCCCCTGCCCTTGAACCTCTTCTGGGAAACCCGCCATCTGACCCAAGCTCGTGAGGACCACCTCACCTGCTTCGTCGCCGCCGCGCTCGAATCCGATTCCTTGTTCCGCGCCGCGTACGAGCGGAGCGTCCTCGAACCGCTCACGGTCAGCGGCAGGGCACCATCGATCGCGAGCGTGTCCATCCAGGTCGCCTTCGCCGATCACCGCTCGCAGCCCGACATGGAGCTGAACCTGAGTGATGGGCGCCGGGTGATCTGCGAGCACAAGATCGACGCGACCGAGACCATGCAGCTGACCGAGGATGGCGTCACCTCGTTGCAGTTGGAGCGCTACCTCGCGCTGCCGGGCGTCGATGCCGTCGCCTACTTCCGATCCTCGCTCAAGCCGCCGGCCGACGCCGTGCTCGATCACCCCAAGTACCTGCGTCCCACCGCGGCCCCTCACTTCCTATGGCGCGACCTCTATCGGCCTTTGGTCGCCGGAGACCAGCCCATCTCCGCCTGGCTGCGCGACGGCTTTGAGCGCCTCGGCTTCACGCCGCCCTTGCCGCATATCGGCGAGCTGTGGCCGGTCACCGACGAAGTCATCAAGGACAACCAACGCAACTTCGGTAAGCTCTGGCATCGCACACGTTCCCACCTGTCCAGCCGGTGGAAGACAGAAACCGGCTCGCGCTGCGAGCTCTACCTCACCCCCAAGGTTCCAGGGCTCGTTCGGCTGGCATTCGTCTCGCCGCTGATGCAAGGAGGCAGCCTGCTCCGCTTCCGTGTCCATACCGACCGCGCATCGATAGGCGAGGTGCAGCGGCGTTTGGCGGCGGTGATACCCGATCTCCCCACCCAGCCCGAGATGGCCATCGGCAAGCGGCCCGATGGGACGCCGAGCGTCGACATCGTCGCCTCGTTGCGCCTCGTGCTCGGGGACGAGGCCGATGCGGCGCGGCAAGAAGCGCGCCTCTACGCGCAGGTGGTCCCCTTGGTTGACGCGCTGTTGCCCGATTCCGCGCAGACTCAAATGCCGCAGGTGTAGCGCCTCCGGTCTCAGCGTGTGAATCGTCGGCCTAACGTTTCACTCTGAGCGTCGGCCAAAGTTTCATCGGGCACCGGCGGCAGGGGGAGAGGGGGCAGCGGGACGCCACTGGGGTAGGCGTGCCCGAAAAGGGAGGCCGACCCCATGGCCCGAAGGAGAAGCAAGAGCATGGACGTGCACGAGATCATTCGCCTGGCTCAGATGGACCAGGCGCGCAAGGCGATCGGTCAGTTGGTAGCGCAGGAAGCCGCTGACGACCTTCTCGGGGTAGGCGATGCGGTAGACGGCCATGGGGCACCCTTCGCATAGCTGGCTGTGCCGTTGGTGCC
>JADJUE010000006.1 GCA_016710785.1 Candidatus Epilinea brevis
AACCTGCCCCTCTCCGCCAGCCCTGAGCGTGCGCCGATGACCGCCATGATCCCGGTCGCCAGCCCAAGGCACATGCATGTCTTCATAGCGATGAGATCCGCGAAATGTCGGGTCATTGCCAGCCTCGCAATCCTTCACACCGAACCGCGACCCAAGGTCCATGCCTGGGCAAGGCCCGGCGCCCATGTGATCCGAGGGATGATAGACCCAAGATCCAGGTATGGCGACCGACGGTAGGACAGCTTACTAAGTAGGACGGTTTCCTGGGCTGATGGACGATCGTGGGATGAACACGGGTGGCTGAGGCACGCCGTCGAAACGACCACCGACTCACGGCACCGGCGTCGGCGGCGCCGTCAGCACCGCCCCCTGGCCCGGCGCCAAGGTCAGCTCCCGGACGACTGGGCCGGTCAGATACCCAGGGGTCCTCCCGTCGGCCGGCACCAACCCGCCGCCCGTCGGCTTCAGGTTCCAGCGCGGCGCGTCGAGCTTCACCCGCCGCGTGTCCGGCCCCGGGTTCACCAGGACCATCGCCCCCTCGTAGTCGCGGCGGTAGACGCCCAGGGCGGGGTCCAGCAGCTGGTCGACCGAAGTGGGCGGCTCGGCCAGGTAGGCGCCCACGGGCAGCTCGTACTCCGGCCACCATTCGGGGGCCATGCTGAACTCCTGGTTGATGTAGCTGCGGCGGCCCTTGACCAGCAGGTAGCTGGCCACGGTGAACATGCGGTGCTCCACGTCCGCGGCGTCGGGATAGCTCTGGGCGATGAGGATGCGGCCCTGGCTCGTCAGGGTGAGGATGCGGTTCATCTGCAGGCGCCAGTCCGCCGGGTCGTAGAGACGCCCCGGCCCCCAGCTGGCGAAGCCCTCCACCATCACCCCGTCGGCGGCGGCGTAGCGCACGGGGTCCCGTCCGTTGACCCAGTTGCCGGCGTTGGGCAGCAGGGCGTAGCGCGAGCCCATCCGCGCCTTGAGCGCCGTGAGCCCGTCTTCGATGCGCCGCGCCCAGTCGGACTCGAAGGCGGCGTCGACATCGGGCAGGCGCGGCCGCCAGACGCCGCCGCCGAAGAAGTTGGGCACGGAGAGGGAGTCGGCGAAGAGCCCGTCGTCGTCGTTGTCCGCCAACTGGCGCAAGACCTCGCCCATCCACCAGTCGCGGTAGCCGGGATCGTCGAGGTTCATCAGGTACCAGCCGTTGGGGCAGAAGAAGACGCGCTCCTGCCCGCCGTAGGGGAAGAACCAGCTGGGCTTCACGAGGTCCTCCGGCGGCCATTCGCGCACCCAGCGCGCGCCGTCGACGATCTGCAGCCAGTCGCCCGTGGGCTGGCAGTCGCCGTCGGCGATGCGGTAGCCCAGGCCCATGCCCAGGCGGTAATGGAGGATGAGGAAGCCGGGATTGAGCGCCCGCAGCCGGTCGGCGTCCGGGCGGGTGAGCTTCTGGGTGCCCACGTAATGGCTGACGGCGAAGCGGATCTGGGGCTCGGTGAGGTTGCCCAGGCCCGGCAGCTGGTCGTTGAAGACGGGGATGCCGCGGCGGCTGTCGGGCCAGGCGCGGGCGGCGGCGGGGGTAGGTGAGGCGCTGCCGGACGGCGGCGTGGCGCTGGCGGTCGCCGTCGCAGCAGTCGTGGAACGAGGCTCCTCGGTGGCTGTCGCGCTTGGGGTGGGGCTGTCGGGGCTGGGGGTCGCGGGGGCCGTCGCCAGGGTGGCTGCCGGAAGGGGCCAGTGGGCGGCGAGGGCGGCCAGGGGCAGATAGAGAGGCCGCGTCTGGGCGCGCACGAGGGCGGGGACCGCGGGACCCCGTGGGTCCGGACGGCCTGCGCCCGGGAACAGCGCCAGCAGCGGCGCGAGCAGCAGGGCGGTGGCCACGATCCGAACCGTGGATATCAGGCGCCGGCCGGTGTTCATGGGTTCCAGCTTAGCGCCGGATCGACCGGCCGGTCAAGAGATCCTGAGGAGGGTCCGTACCTCGTTCAGGGGGCCGTGTCGCGGTCCGCCAGGGCCCCGCTCAGCTCCCCGTGCAGCGTCCAGAACCAACGCTCGGCCTCGGCGCGGCGTTCGGCGAGCTGCTGGGGGCCGGCGATGAAGGCCAGCGGCTCGAGGCGCCGGAGGGTGGCGGAGGGAAGCACCCGGCCCAGGGCATGCCAGCCGAAATCGAAGCGCTCCGGATCGTGGCGCATCCGCAGGAGCTCCAGGAGTGGCCTCAGGGTCATGCCCTGGTAGAAGGCCAGAGCCAACAGACCCTGTCCGCGGCGCAGCTCCTTCTCCACCAGCGGTTGAAAGAGCGGAAAGGTGGTGGCCATCGTCGTCAGCCGTCGCAGGCGCCGCGCTGCCTGGGCCGCGGCGTCCCAGTCCGGCGCCGCCGTCACCCCCGCCTTGTCGAAATGCACCCGGGCCTCGCCGTGGACCTGCCGGGCAAGCAGCTTCTCGCCCGCTCCAGCCTTGACGATGCACAGGTCCACCATCAGGAAGGGCGTGGCCCGCGCCAAGCGATAGAAGGCCTGCCAGTACCCATGCCAGGTGGGCTGAGGCAGGACATGGCACAGCGAAGCGCCGCCCAACGCGGCGATCACCTCCGCCACCGCATCGACCGCCACGTCCACGGCTTCGTCGGCCACCACCAGCATCAGATCGACGTCCGACCATTCATCGGTCCGCCCGAAGGCCGCCGATCCACCCTCCCACAGAGCCAGGGCGTAGGGTCGGGGCTCGAAGGCCGCGCGAAAGGCCTCCAGGATGGTGGCGCGGTCGAGGGTATCGGGTGGGGGCGCGGTGTCGAAGTCGGACATGGAGAACTCCCGGGGGCATGCCGAGGGCGGGGGCCAAGCGCAACCGGCATGGCCAGCGATATCTACAGGACGACCGCCGGCCTCAGGGCGTGACCGACGCGAGTCAGTGCGGTCGAACCGGCGGCCGGCGGCGCGCAGGACGCCGCCCGCCTTTGATGCATCGCGGCGACTTGGGTCCGCTGCTACCCTTGTGGTGGAGCAGTTCAGACCTCAAATAGGAGGAAGTTCGTGACGATCGCCCTGGTGACTGGCGCCCGTCGCGTACCCAACCGCGCATAGCCTGCATCCTGATAGAGAGCCATCCATGACAGCAGGCAGACTGATCCTCGTGACGGGCGCCACCGGCTATGTCGGCGGTCGGCTGGTGCCGCGCTTGCTGGCGGCCGGCTACAGCGTGCGCGTGTTGGTGCGCGACCGTACGCGTCTGCAAGGGCGGCCGTGGGCCCCGGCGGTCGAGATCGTCGAGGCGGATGCGCTGCGGCCCGATACCCTTCCGGAGGCCATGACGGGCGTCTTTGCCGCCTACTACCTGATCCACAGCATGCAGAAAGCTGCTCCAGGCAGCGGGGATTTCCACCAGCGTGACCTGCAGGCTGCGCGCGGCTTCGGTCACGCGGCCAAGGCCGCCGGCGTGCAACGCCTGATCTACCTGGGCGGTCTGGGCGATCCGGACGCTGATCTGTCGAAGCACCTGCGCTCGCGTCACGAGACCGGTCAGGCCTTGAGCGAGGCCGGCGTGCCGGTCACCGAATTCCGGGCAGCGGTCATCGTCGGGTCGGGCAGCATCTCCTTCGAGATGATCCGCTACCTGACCGAACGTCTGCCGGCCATGGTCTGCCCCAAGTGGGTCTACACCCGCGTGCAGCCGATCGCCATTCGCAACGTGTTGGACTACCTGGAAGCGACCCTGTTGGTCCCAGAGACCGCGGGCCGGGTCATCGAAATCGGCGGCACCGATGTGTTGACCTACGGCGGAATGATGCAGGGCTATGCCAAGGCCCGCGGCTTGCGTCGCTGGCTCATTCCGGTGCCGGTCCTGACGCCGCGGCTCTCTTCGTACTGGGTCCATCTTGTGACCCCCATCCCGGCTGAGATCGCCCAGCCGCTCATCGAGGGCCTGCGCAACGAAGTCATCGTTCGCGATGATTCAGCCAGGCAATTCTTCCCGGATATCAAGCCGCTGAGCTACCAGACGGCGGTCGAGCATGCGCTCAACAAGCTGGATGCAGGGGAGGTCGAGACGGCTTGGAGCGACGCGCTTGTGAGCAGCAAGGGCGATATCGCGCCGGTCATCTTCACGGTCCAGGACGGCATGATGCTCGAACGCCGGCAGCTTGTGGTGGATGCGCCGCCCGCGGCGGTCTTCCGCGCGTTTGTCGGCATCGGCGGCGCTCGTGGCTGGCCGAGCTTTGACTGGGCCTGGCAACTGCGGGGCATCGCCGATCGCCTGGTGGGCGGCGTGGGCCTGCGGCGCGGTCGCCGCGATCCTGACGATCTGCGGGTGGGTGAAGCGCTGGACTTCTGGCGCGTCGAGGCCGTGGAGCCGGACCGACTGCTCCGCCTGCGGGCCGAGATGAAGGTTCCTGGCGAGGCCTGGCTCCAATTTGAGGCCCAAGCGCAGCCGGACGGTAGAACCCTGCTGGTTCAAACGGCCTTCTTTGCCCCCAGAGGCTTGTTGGGCCTGTGCTATTGGTACCTTCTGTACCCCGTCCATGGGCCGATCTTCTCCAGCATGATTCGGAAGATCGGACTGGCGGCGGAAAGCCGATCCGGCAGGGTTCTGGACCGGTCGAGGTAGGCGCCGCCGTTCAGATGCCCTGTCGCACGAGCTCGTCGAAGTAGGTCCAGCCGTCGACCTCCGGCGGCTCGATGCCCAGCTGGGTGAGGATGGTCATGATCTGCGAGCGGTGCTCGGTGGCGTGGTTGATCGTCTGGGTAAGGAGGATCGCCTTGGGCACCTCGCGCGGCCCGGAGTCCCATTCGATCGTGACGGCGTCCTCGGGCGCGACCTTCGGCGCCCAGGCGATGAGTTCGTCTCCGGTGCGGCGCAGCGAGGCCAACATCTCGGGCATGGTCAGCGGCGGTGCGTCGCTCGGGCGCTGGAGGCGCTGACCGGTGCTGATGCGCGAGACGTACGACTGCTCGGCCACCACGATATGCTGCAGGGTGTCCCGGATGGAGCCGTAGGTGCCTACCACCGTGGTATCCAGCTGCGCATCCGTCAGGCCCTGGCAGCGCTCGAAGAGCCGCAGGTTGGCCCACAGGTGGTGTTGGAACAGGGTGACGAGGGTGGGTTGAGGGGGCATGGTCTCCTCGGAGATTCGTGCGTGGCCGGATTCGTCGGGGTCATTCTAGCCAATCCAAGGAGCACACCCCAGGATCGAAGTTCCCGATGTTGTCCGGCGGACCGCCCTCGCCCAATCCGAACCTGACCTGGCTCCTGGCTCTCCCCCCATCGCCGACGCGGCGTCCTGATACAATTGGGTGATGGTCTTCGAGTTTGAAGCCGCGGCGATCAGTTGGCGCGGTCCCGCACCTTTTGTCTTCGTCCCGGTGCCGCCGGAGATCTCCGACGAGATCAAGTCGGTGTCGAAGGCGATCACCTACGGCTGGGGCGTGATCCCCGCGACCGTGCGAATCGGCGGGACGACGTTCACCACCTCGCTCTTCCCCCGCCAGGGGATCTACCTGGTGCCGGTCAAGGTCCTGGTCCAGAAGGCCGAGCAGGTGGACATCGGCGACCTGGTGCGCGTTCGTCTGGAGATCGACCTGCGGGGCTAATGTCCCTCGTCGCCCCTGAAAGCGTTCCCCATCCGACCTCGTCATCTGCGCAGGGCCTCGATCCGAGGCCCCTACTCGCAAGGAGCGCAGGCGATGAACCTCCGGCACCGCGCCGCCCGATACCGCGCCATGGGCCTCAGCGCCTTGATGATCAGCAGCGCGCTGGGAATGGTCGCCCCCCTCGGCCGCGTCCACGCCGGAGCGGCGCAAGCGGAGGACCACCGGATCTACCTGCCGGCGCTGAACCGAGCGCCCCTGCGTGAGCTCCGTCCGGGCGGGTCCGCCTTCGGCCGTATTTCGGCGGTGGCGGCCCATGGCGACCACGCCTTGGTCGGCGAGGGCTCGCACGTGGTGGCCTACGGGGTGGGACCGGATGGGACGCCGCGGGCGCTCGGTAGGACCGAGCCGCTCGACGGCAACGTGGAGCGCATCCTGTGGGACGGGGGCGAATGGGCCTACGTCGTGACCCGCGCGGCGGAGGCGCGACTGTATCCGGCTCGGGCGCCTTACGTGGCTTCGCTGGCGGTGAGCGTGCTCGGCTCGGCGCGGAGCCTTCCGCGGCTGCAGACGCGAAATGCCGTGGTCGGCTTTGCCGATATCCAGGTTCATGCCGGCCATGCCTATGTCTGTGGCGGCAGCGGGTTCACAGTCTACGACCTGGCCGACCCCACCGGCTGGAGAGCGCTCACCACGGTGTCTCTGCCGGGCGGAACGCTCGCCAGTGGGATGTTCCAATGCCGGCACGATGGCGAGCACACATTCGGCGTTCGAGGCGACCGCGAGGGGAACCTGCTTCGCTATGACGTCAGCGATCCCGCTCATCCGCTGCTGCTCGCGGTGGATGCGATCGCCGAGCAGCTGCGGATGAACATGGATGACTTTTCGATCAGCGCCGGTCAGGTCCACAGCATCTGGTGCATCCGCCCGATGGCAGGCGGGCCGCAATGCAGCTACGTGCCCTCCAGCGCGGCCCCGGCCGATCTCGCGCCCCGCTTCAACTTCCCCTACGCCGAAGTGCCCACGGCGCCCACCCTGCAGGGCGGGATGGCCTACGTTCGCACCCATGGCGGTCCCGAAGGGGCCGGGTCGCTGACGGTCGTCGATCCACGCGGTGGCGGTGACCTGCCTCGCCGGAGCCGACTGAGGCTCGACTTCCCGCCCGTGGACCTCGCCATCGACGCCGGCAGGGCCTGGCTGGTGGGGAACAGGCAGCTGCAGGTGGCCGACATCAGCGATCTGGACGCGCCCCGAGCCCTGGGGCGCCTGCGACGTCCGGGTGGCGTGGCCGCCATCGCCGCGGCCGACGGCCTGGTCTTCGTGGCCTCCGCGGATCAACCGGAGCTCCATGTCCTGCGCGGAGCGGACGCCGAACCGGCGGCTACGGTGACCTTGGACGGGTGGCGCAGCGCCTTGGCTATCGCGCGTGGCGCGCCCTTGGTGGCCGTCGTGGGCGGGTCCCTGGCGGTCTACTCGGCGGATGCCGCCTTGCGCCTGCTCGGCCGCCTGAACCTCGACCAAGGCAGTTCCCTCGATCCCGGTATCACTGTCGCGGCAAGCGAGACCTACGCGCTGCGGGTAGCGGCCGGCCGGGCCTACGTGGTTCGCGAATCGTGGACCTTGGCGGATGCGCGCCAGGGGACGGCGATGGAACTGGACATCATCGACCTGCGCGAGCCGTCCAAACCGGAACTGCTGAGTCGAACGGTGCTGGATCGGAGCAAGCCGCAGGAGTTCGGCGGCATCGCCGTGGCCGGAGAGCGTGTGTTCATCGCCACGGGTGACCTGGGAACCGTGGTCGAACTGGACCTGAGCGACCCGAGGATGCCGGTCCAGCTGTCCACGCATGCCGTCGAAGGCGGCCTGGCGGGCGGCATCGCCGCCTGGGGACATCGGCTGCTCATCGCGGCGGGCACAGCCGGCCTGCGGGTGGTGGATCCGTCCGACGGATGGCGCGAGCTGGCCCGCCTGGAGGGCATCGGCCGGGTGCTCGACGTGGTGGTGGATGGCGGCATGGCCTACGGCGTCACGGGCGAGGGGCGCCTGATCGTCGTCGAGCTGCGTGCGGACGGCTCCATCGCTCCCGCCGGCGACCTGCCCTTGCCCACCGGCGGGCGCCGCCTGGCTCTCGACGGCGACCGGCTGTGGGTGGACCGGGGGGATGGGGGGGCGAGCTGGTTCGAGATTGGGGGGCCTTGAGGGGTTCGCGATTGCCGCCGATCAAGGGGCCGCGATGGCATCCCCCTGACCCGGTTGGCGCTCCGCCATCCCAACGCCATAATGGGGCCCGCAGCCCATGACGTCCGGCTGACCGCCCTGACCGCCCTGGTCGCCCGGAGGACTCGAGGATGGCGCAGGCCCCGCAGATCATGGCATCGGCCGGACCCGATCCGCAGCGCGAACGGCGAGCGGTGTGGGTGCTGCGTCGGCCCCAGCCTTCGCGGCTGCCCGAACCGCGGACGGCGCTGCTGGGGCGCGAGGCGGAGTTGGCGGCGCTGCGCGGCCTGCTCCTTTCCCCCGATGCGCCGCTGGTCACCCTGACCGGCATCGGCGGCACCGGCAAGACGCGCCTGGCCCTGCAGGCGGCGGCTGAGCTGCAGGGCCAGTTGCCCGGCGGCTGCTACTTCGTCGACCTGTCGGCCGTGCCCGAGGCGCCGATGGTGCCCTCGGCGGTGGCGGCGGCCCTGGGCCTGGGCGACACGGGGGCGGACATCGGCGCGGCGGTGGTCGACGCCTTGCAGGACCGCGAAACCCTGCTGGTGCTCGACAACTTCGAGCATGTGCTGGCGGCCGCGGGCCTGGTGACCCTGCTCCTGGACAGCTGCCCCTTGCTGCGGGTGCTGGTGACCAGCCGCGAACCGCTGCGGCTCTACGGCGAGCATGAACTGGCGGTGGAGCCCTTGGCCGTGCCCGACGCGGGCCTGGCCTTCGGTGGCGCGGCCGAGGCCGAAGCCGCCCTGCGCGCCAGCCCCGCCCTGGCCTTGTTCGTCGCCCGCGCCCGCCAGCTGCGGCCCGACTTCGGCCTGACCGCCGCCAACGCCGGCGCCGTGGCCGAGATCTGTCGCCGGCTGGACGGCCTGCCTTTGGCCATCGAGCTGGCGGCGGAGCGGATGCGGCTCCTGAACCCGGCGGAGCTGCTGGCGCGCATGGCCGGGCGCCTGGACCTGCGCAGCGCCGGGCCTCGCGACCATCCGGACCGGCAGCGGACGCTCTGGGGCTGCCTGGCCTGGAGCTACGACCTGCTGACGGAGCCAGAGCAGGGCGTCTTCCGGCGCTGGTCCGTCTACAGCGGCGGCTGCGCCCTGGCCGAAGCGCGACCGGCCATCCTCGCGCCCGGCGGCGCGGAGGACGCGGTCGAGGCCCTGGTCATGGCCCTGGTCTCCCAGAGCCTGGTCCGCGTCGAGGAAGGCCCCGAGGGTCGTTCGCGGCTCAGGATGCTGGAGATGGTCCGCGAGTTCGCCGCCGAGACGCTCGCGGCGGCCGGCGAGACCGAGGAGGCGCGCCGGGCGCATGCCGAGGCCTACGCGGCCTTGGCCCGCGGCGCCCGGCCGGAGATCGACGGCCCCGATCAGCGGGCCTGGCTGGACCGCCTGGAACAAGATCAGGGGAACTTCCGCGCCGCCCTGGGCTGGGCCCTTGGGCCGGGCGGCGACCAGGACCTGGCCTTGGACCTGGCCGGCAACCTCAACGGCTTCTGGTACAGCCGCGGCCAGGTGGCGGAGGGCCGCTCCTGGCTCGAGCGGGCGCTGGCCAGCGGGCAGGGTGACGCCGCCCTGCGGGCACGCTGCCTGCACGCCGCTGCCATGCTGGCCTACCGCCAGGACGACTTCGCGGCGATGGACCGCAGCTTGAGCCTGGCCATCCCCATCTGGCGGACGAAGGGGGACCAGCTGGGTCTGGCGCGGTCCGAGCTGCTCCGCGGCGTCGCTGGCTACGAGGCCAACGACATGGCCACCGCCCGCCGGCATTACGAAGCCGCCTTACCGCTCTTCGAGGCGGTGGGTCGCGAGCGGGGTGTGGCGATGACCCTGAACAACCTGGGTACGGTGGCTGAGGCCCAGGGCGACGCCGCGGAGGCCCTGGCGGCTTACCGCCAGGCCTACGCCCTCTGCGCCGCCCTGGGCGACACACCGGGCATCGTGCTCACCCAAGGCAACATAGGGCTGCATCACACGCGGGTCGGCGAGCGGGCGGCGGCGCTGGAGCATCTGCATGCGGCGGTGGCCACCGAGCGCAAGGCCGGCACGAACCACAACCTGGCCCACAACCTGGGCCGCCTGGCCAGCATCGCCCACGGCGACGGCGACCTGCCCGCCGCGGCCGGGCTGCTCGCCGAGAGCCTGACCCTGCACGAGACCTGGTCTGAGCCGCACGGCCTCTGCGACTGCATGATCCAACTGGCGGCCCTGATCGCCCACCCTTTGGCGGCCCCGGTGCATTGGCGCCGCGCCCTGCCGGCGCCCGCCGGCCCGCCCGCGCAGGCGACCGGGCCGGACCTCGCCAGGCTGGCCCTGGCCACCCGCTTCGCCGCCGCCGCCGAAGCCGTCTTCGTCGCGCGCCTGCCCATCGAGCGCAGCGCGCGCGACGAGATCGGCGCCCGGCTGGGCGCGGCCATGGGCCCGGCCGCCTTCGCCACGGCCTGGGCCGAGGGCCAGCGCTGGGGCGTAGCGGCGGCCATCGCCGCAGCGCGCGCCGAACTGGCCGCGATGGCCAGGCCGCTCGCGGCCACGGTAGCGCCGGAAGCCGGCGCCGCGCCCCAACGTCCGGGCGGCCTCACGCCCAAGGAGCTGGAGGTGGCGGTGCTGCTCGCCCGCGGCCTGACCTACAAGCAGGTCGCTGAGCGGCTCGTCGTGTCGGTGAAGACCGTCGAGACCCATGCCAGCCGTGTGCTGGCCAAGCTCGGCCTGGCCAACCGCACGCAGCTGTCGGTCTGGGCCGGCGAGCAGGGGATGCTGGGTGGGGACGGGGACTGAGGGGGGTGCGGGCTAAGTCGAGATCCGTGGTGGTGCAGCGCCCTCCCGAAGGGAGGCGCCGGTAGCTCCTCCCCCCAGCGGGGGGAGGTTGGGAGGGGCCGCCACCTGAACAAAGCTCGCCAGGCACACGCGCTCGGGAGACGCAATACAGCGGTTCGAGGCCTTCGGCGACCGAGGGGTTGGGCCGTTGATGGGTCGGTCCGCGACGGCCACGGCGGCCCCCCTCCCAACCTCCCCCCGCTGGGGGGAGGAGCTACCGGCGCCTCCCTTCGGGAGGGCGGGAGCGGGCATTTGCGGGGATTCGCGGCCGTTTCGACGGCTCCATGGCCTTGGCAACCAGGAACCTGCATTCCTGGGGCGGTCACGGCGATGCGCTGTCGCACGCTGAACCATGGCTAGGGCGAAAGATCAGGGTCGGGATCAGGGATATCCCTGACGACACGCGGGGCCGGCCGCGGTAGGCTCAGCGGCATCCCTTCCGACCTTTGAATCCATGGAGCCTGCAATGATCCGCCTTCGACCCGTCCTGGCGATCCTCGTCGCCCTCATCCTCCCCCTCTTGGGCCTGGCCGACGCCCGGCCCCGCGTCGCCCAGGCCGCGGACGCCTGCGTGGTGCCGCGCCTGGAGGTCATCCGCGGCAAGGACGTCATCCTCGACCAGTGCTACGACCGCGAGTTCGAGAACGACGGCACGGACTACGTCGTCCACACCTACTACACCGAGGACGCAGACAATGCCGACAACCTGGCCCAGTGTACGGACGAGGAGAACGCCGTCGACCGCTGCGAGCATGCCCTGACCCCCGACGGCCTGGGCGGCGCCCATGCCGTCGCTGTCAAGGTGGCCACGAAGTTCCAGGCGGCGGCCGAGTTCTACCTGGACCGCGACCTGCCGCTGCTCTCCGATGACGGTACGGAGTTCGAGCTGTTCATCGCCGAGGATCCCAAGAACGGCTGGAAGACAGCCAAGGGCTACTGGACCGACGACGACGGCGTGGAGTCCTGGACGGATGAGTACATCCAGCAGAACGCCGTCCACGAATTGCAGCACCTGATGCAGGAGTTCTACAACGACGGCGTGGGCTTCCGGCAATGGTGGAGCGAGGGCTTCGCCCGCACGGTGGAGGACCGCACCCATGCCGAACTGGACGCCACAACGAGCGGCGCGGTCTTCGCCGACGCCAAGCGGCTGCTGCAGAACAGCTACGCCGACAGCGACGGCGACGGCGATCAGGACGCGGACGAGCCCTCCTACCGCGAAGACGACATGATCAACATCAGCTACCGCAACGTGCTGTGGTGGACCTGGTTCATGGACCGCTACCGCACGGCCGGCGAGAGCGACCCGACCCTTGGCTGGGACGCGCTCGTCGACCTCTACGACCGCCTGGCCGCCCTGCCGGTGGTCGAGGGCGACGACGGCATGACCAATGCCCTGGACATCGTCACGGAGCTGGACAACAGCATCCGCGACCGGGGCAGCGACTTCTACACCGACTACCGCGACTACACCGCGGCGCTCTACGCCTTCCAGGCCGATCCGCTGGACGAGCGCCTGGGCTTCCTGGATCCGGAGATCACCAGCGCGGCGGTGCCCCTCAGCGGCCATAACCTGGTCACCAGCGCCCAGCCCTACGGCAGCGCCGGCTTCTGGGGCCTGAACCCGCGCTCCAGCCAGCATTTCGAGTACAACCCGGCGGGCATGTGCCCCTACGTCGGCTTCGGCGTGGAGCCGGTGGGCGACGACGTGAGCCCCTGGGGCACCACGGTCATGAGCATCGCCGGCGGCCAGCTGCGGCACCATTGGACGACCACCGGCAACGAGCCTTGGAGCCGCACGCTCTACACCGGCGGCCTGGAAAGCATCGGTGGCGTGGTCACCGGCCTGTGGGACGCCAGCTTCGTGAACATCAGCCACGGCTGTGTCGACCCCAGCCTGACCATCACCAGCCCCACGGCCGACGATCCGGCCAAGGTCGGCGCGGCCGATGACCCGTCACCGTTCATCGTCCGGACCCTGGTCACCGGCGCCGAGGGCGAACCGGTGAGCGGGCTGTCCTCCGACTTGTACGAGGTGACGCTGAAGCCCACGGGCGAGGCCGGGCCGCTGCTGCCGGCCACGGTCATCTCGGGCGTCGACACGCAGGGTGCCTACTGGCTGCTGGTGCAGGCGCCGGACGACATCGCCGGTGCGGTGACGGACGGTGTCTACGACGTCACGGTCACCCTGCCCGGCGGCGAGACGGCCAGCCAGGTCGCGGCGCTGCATTACGTGGCGCATAAGCTGGACCGCATCGTGGTGCTGGACCGCTCGGGGAGCATGGGCGGCGGCACGGGCAAGATCGAGGCGGCGCGGAGCGCCGGGCGGCTGCTGGTGGACGAGCTGGCCGGCTCGGACCAGGGCGGCTACGTGGCCTTCCACCATGACGCGGCCCTGCGCGTGGCCCTGGCGCCGATGAACGCCGGCCAGCGAACGGCGCTGGAGAACAGCATCCAGGCCGAGGCGGCGGGCGGCAACACCTCCATCGGCGACGGGCTGCTCACGGCCGCCACGGAAGAGGATGCGCATGGCAGCGAGAAGAACGGCTGCGCCTTCGCCCTGCTGACCGACGGCTACGAGAACGACCCGGCCTACTGGGACGACGTGAAGGCCGGCGTGCTGGACAACGGCTGCGCCATCGACGCGGTGGCCTTCGGGCCGGAGGCGAACGAGGATCTGCTCTACGAGATCGCGGCCGCGCAGCCCTCGACCAAGGGCTCCTTCGCCTACGCGCCGCGCAGCGGCAACGTGCCGGTGCTCACGGCCGCCGGCGACAAGCAGCTGGCCTGGGGCAACAACCTGGCGCGGCTCTTCGACGCCAGCGCCGCCCGCGGCGCGGCGCGGCAGCGCATCGCCAGCTTCGTGGGCTCGGGCGCGACCACCGAGCAGCAGAGCTTCGTCGTGGACGCGTCGGCGACCGAGCTGGTCATCGCCATCGCCTGGCCGCAGCCGCTGGTCAGCCCCTTCATCCAGCCCATGACGCCGGCCAACGTGGCCGTGCCGGTGGCCTTCCGCTTCAAGTCGCCGCAGGGCACGCACCAGATCTGGCGCATCCCCAACCCGCAGCCGGGCACCTGGAAGCTCTTGAACTTCATCCCCAACCAGCAGTCCTACGTCGGCGTGAGCGCGGTGACCAAGGTATCGATGCACCTCTTCGTGGACAGCCCCCAGTCCAGTCCGCTGCAGGGCCTGCGGGTGCCCCTGAAGGTGGCCATGGTGCAGAACGGCCAGCCGGGCCTGGGCGCCACGGTGACGGCGCGGGTGACGGCGCCGGATGGCGTGCAGAAGACGCTGCTGCTGCACGATGACGGCGACCATCGGGACGGCGATCCGGGCGACGGGGTCTACGGCAACGTGTACAGCCGCACGCCGGTGGGCGAGGTGGTGGTGGACGACCCGCATGGCGCCAAGGAAGGCAAGGCGCCGGCCTCGGTGGGCTCCTACCGCGTGGAGGCGGTGGGGCTGCTGGCAGGACAGCGCCGCGAGGATGAGGGCGCCTTCGTGGTCCGCCAGGACGTGGACAAGGATGGCGACGGTCTGCCGGACGGCTGGGAGACGGACAACGGCCTGGACCCGCTCGACCCGACGGACGGCCGCGACGACTCGGATGGCGACGGCCTCATCAACCGCTGCGAGCTGGCCCAGGGCACGCACCCGAACAACCCGGACACGGACGCCGGCGGCGAGAGCGACGGCAGCGAGACGCCCGGCTGTAACGCCTCGGGCATGGACCCGCTGGACGGCGCGGACGACCGGGTGGGCCGCTCGCCGGCCATCCTGGTCTCGCCGCAGGCCGACAGCCGCGGCCCGCGGCTGGTGGTGGGCCTGGCCCGCCCCTCGCGCGGCAGCTTCCGCTCGATGAACGTCTACCGCCAGGTCACCTCGGAAGACGGGCGGACGGTGGGGGACTGGCAGCTGGTGGGCCGGAAGCTGGCCACGCGGGTCTACATAGACCGCGACGTGCAAGACGGGCGGCGCTACGCCTACCGCATCGAGCCGACGGTGGTCGGGACGGAAGTCCGGGCGGTCGGCGGGACGGACCCGCGCGCCGGCACCCGCGCCAAGCTCAAGACGGTGGTAGCGGTGGCGGCCATCGCGCAGTCCACCCCGGTGGAGGCGAAGGCGGACCCCTACGCCCCGGAAGGCTCGCTGCTGATCGACGACGACAACGGCCAGACGACCAGCCGCACGGTGCGCCTGCGCATCAGCGCCCTGGACGACGGCGACGCGCACGGCGCCGACGAGCCCTCGACGGACCTGCCGGGCACGCCGACGGCGGCGCTGCAGATGCGCCTCTCCAACAGCGCCGACTTCAGCGGCGCCGCCTGGCGGCCCCTCGCCTCACAGGTGCCGGACTGGGACCTGGGCGAGCTTAGGCCGGGGCAGGAAGCGACGGTGTTCGTGCAGTTCCGCGACGCCGCCGGCAACGTCGGCGAGGGGAACGGGCAGGACGATTCGACGGTGTACGTGGGCGGGCGGTAGGGCGGCGGAGACGGGCGGCGCCGGCACGCGCGGAGTCGGCATGCGCTAGCGCTGACGTCGGCGACGAAGGCTGAGGACCCCCACCCCGGTTCCCGCGAAGGCGGGGGGCCGGGGTGGGGGCCTCGGGCCGGACTTGGACGACACGGCGCTCGCGGCCATCGCCAGCCAGCCGGCCTACTTCTACCGAGCCCTGGACGCCGAGGCCCTGGCCGGAATTTACCGCGTCATCGCGGTGGCGATTCCCTGTCCAGTCGATTCCTTCTGGGGTCTCCGATAGCGCAGCGGCACGGTCAGCCTGGGATAGCGCAGGCCGTCTGAGGATGGGCCACCGCCTGTCTGCTCGCGATTGACCGAAGGTTGCAGTCCTTGTAGACTAGTCATCTGACTAGTCATTAGGAGGATTGCCATGCATGCTTGGCCGGTACATGATGCCAAGGCCCGTTTCAGCGAGTTCCTGGAGGCTTGCCTGACAGAAGGGCCGCAGATGGTGACCAGGCGCGGCGCAGAGGCGGCGGTTTTGGTTCCGGTGCAGCAGTGGCGGCTCCTCCAGGCCGCGGCGCGGCCCTCGCTGAAGGAACTGCTGCTCGCCGATGGCGCTCGCGGTGACCTGCTCGTGCCCCAACGAGGCCAGGCCCGCCGCCGTGCCGTGGCCGCGTTCCGGTAACGCCGTGTTCCTGCTCGACACGAACGTGGTTTCGGAGTTGCGCAAGCCCATGCCCCATGGTGCGGTTCTTGAATGGCTGCGGTCGGTGGATGACGCGAGCCTCTTCGTTTCCGTGGTGACCTTGGCCGAGATCCAGGCGGGGATCGAAGTCACCAGGGAGCAGGACGCCACGAAGGCGGCCGAACTTGAGGCGTGGCTCGAGTTGGTGGCGGCAGCGTACAACGTGCTGCCGATGGATGCCCTGACGTTCAGGACCTGGGCCCGGTTGATGCACCGGAAGTCCGACACGCTCTACGAGGACGCGATGATCGCGGCCACGGCGCGTGTCCACCACCTGACGGTGGTCACGCGGAACACCTCCGACTTCGCGACCTTCGATGTGGACCTGCTGAACCCCTTCGAGCAGCCATAGAGGCGAGTATGCGTCGGACCATTGGGGCAGCGTTGATCGGTATGGCTGGCGTCGGCCTGTTCGCGGCCGGGGCCGCGCGCCCGGTGGTGGGTGCGGGACCGGTGGGGCCGGCGGGGCTGGCGGGGCCACGGAGTCCAGCCCGAGCCGCCGCCGCCTCGCCCTGCCCGGCGGGGGCCCTACTGTGCGAGGACTTCGAGGACACCGACTTCGCCGCGCGGGGCTGGTACGACGGGCCGCGCGGCGTCGTCACGGCCGCCGAGCATGCCCCGGGCAGCGGCCATGCCTTCGAATGCACCTATGCTCGGGGGGCCACGGGCTGCGAGGGCGGCACGCCGGCCCGCCATGCTTTCGACCTGACCGAGTCGCTCTACGTGGAGTACTGGGTCAAGTACGCCCCGGGCTTCGTCGGCAGCGGGAAGCCCTACCACCCCCACGAGTACGTGTTCATGACCAACAAGGACGGGCCCTACATCGGCCCGGCGGGCACCCACCTGACCACCTACGTCGAGCAGCTGGCTGGCCGCCCCCGCCTGGCCCTGCAGGACCTGCTCAACGTCGACACCCGCTGCATCCTGCGCAACGACGGCAGCTTCGTCGGCTGCGACGGCGACTTCAACAGCTTTCGCTTCACCGAGCGCCGCTCCGTGGCTGCCTGCAACGGCATCCAAGGCGACCTCGACCAGCACGACTGCTTCCCCACCGGCAATGGCCAATGGTATTCCTCTCGGGTCTGGGACGCCCCGGCGGGGACGACGCTCTACGGCGGCGACTGGCACCGGGTGGCCGCGCGTTTCAAGCTCAACAGCATCGCCGGCGGCAAGGGCCTGGTGGACGGGACCCTGCGCTACTGGCTGGACGGGCGCCTGGTCATCAGCTACGACCACATCCTCTACCGCACCGCGGCCAACGCCGACCAGCAGTTCAACCAGCTGCTGATCGCGCCCTACATCGGCGACGGCTCGCCCCTGCGCCAGACGATGTGGATCGACGACCTGCGCATCCTGCGCGATGGCGACGGCGGGGGCGATCCCGGGCCGACGCCGACCGCGCCGGCAACATCGACAGCGGTTTCGACAGTGGCCCCGGCGTCGACCTCAACCGCGACCCGCATCCCGACCACGGCTTCGACGATCCTCCCAACCGCCAGCTCGACGCCGACGATGGTCTCGCGGCCGACCGCCACGCCCGTCCCGGATTGGACCCTGACCCTGCCCTTCCTCCTGGGGCGATAGGCTCATAGGTAGACACATCTCCGGTCTCGCGTGATGATGTCGTCGAGCGGCTTGGCCGCAATATGGAGAGGCTGACTTTGGACTCAACATGCTCGGCCTCAGCCAGTCACGAAAACGACCGTTTTCGTAACGGGTCGACGTATTCGACGCCCTGGCCTGCGACCCCTGGCCGTACGTGATGGGCGCGGGCGGCACTATCCTGCAGCACGAGCGCTTTCAGGAGGGGCCTTCGATTCTGTGGCCAGTGGAACCGGATTGGAGCGGAGCGCAACTTATCTGATATCCTCATTGATCTGGACGGCGAGTGCGTTCTGGGCGAGGCGATGATGCGATGGCGTCGATGACGGGCAATCCGAAGTATCGCGACCCACGATCCGGGGCCTTGGCTCGTCTCGCGCAGGTCCGCTCCGTTTGCTTTGCCGCGCTCCTCCTCTCATTCCAGGCAATCGCGAGCGCGGATCGTCCCATGGCAGCCACCCAGGCAGCTGATCTGGTGAGTCGCTGGCCATTGCCGGCGCTGGGGGTCAACGAACCCTTCGTCGCCGAGAGCCTCACCTACCTGCTCGACCACAGACTGCTGGTCGCGGATGAGGATCAGGAATCGATATGGCAGGTGGATCCTCGGACCGGGACCGTGCAGCCTTGGCTGGTCCGGCCTACGTTTGGCATGCGGCCATTCCAGGTTCGATACGATCCGTCGAATCGTGTGGTGTATGTCGCCAGCCGCACAGGGTCTGAGGGCGTCGGCCAACTGCAATACCTGGTGCTGGACGAGGGCGGCGCCTATCTGGACCGCTGGACGCTGCCAGTCCGTGACGACATGTGGCAGTCCAACGGCTCAGCCAATCGGCTTTCCATCACGCGGGACGGCCTGCTCGCCTGGCTGATCAACCCGCCTCCCGGCGATCCCGGTGAGCCGAGGTCGCAGATCGCCACGGCGGACCGGCATGGCCAGCGGAGCTTTGGCACCCGGTGCCCGGAGAAGTACACGGCGCTCGCGGCCGGATCGAGCGGACAGTTCTTCCTTAAGACCGACCTTCCCAACCGTCAGGGGTTCGAGCCGGGCTACCGGATCGATCGAGTCGACGGGAGCTGCCGGCAGCAGGCGGCCTTCTATCGGTACGATGGCACGCATCCGTATTGGTCCAGCAGGGTCGGGTTGGCGAGCTGGCCATCGCCCGATCATGTCTATATGACGACCGATCTCGGCATCGACGTTTTCAACCATGCGGGAGCGCGGCAGTACCGCACGTATGTGCCCGATCTGTGCCCGGACTGCCAGATCCTCTCCGTGGCGCCCCGGCCTGACAATCATTTCGCCGTGCTCAGTGAGGACGACCTTTCGGGCCAGGGTGCCGTCCTCGCTCAGGCCATCCAGTTTGACGCCCAGGGTGGCCCGATGCTGCGAACCATCTTCCGCCCGGCTCGAACACCCGTGGATTGGGTGGCCGGACGCCTGACGGTGGACCACGCCGACCGGGTTCATGTGCTCTACCCTGACTCGGATCGCCTCGTCACGTTCTCTCCGGCGGGGACGCTGGAACGCCAGGTTCCCGCTCCCAGTTGGGCCCTCGACGTGGATGCAGGCGGCGGCACGCTGGCCATCAAGGGGTCATCGGGCGCGCAGGGCTCCGTGCGGTTGCTCGGCCCCGATGGCCGGCTGCTGTGGCATCGAACCTGCGACTGCGACACGGCGGCGGGGGTGGCCGTCGGGAGCGGAGGCGTGATCGTGCCCAACGCAGCGCCGCCGCGGCTGCAGAGCTTCGAGCTCCTCACAGGTACGGACTCAGGCGCGTGGTCGTCGCCCAGTGTCACGGGCGATGCATTGCCCCTGGATGTCACGACCGACGGGGACCAGACGCTGCTCCTGGACGGGGTTCAGGAGCGGATCCAGGCTATCGACGCCCGGGGCAAGGTGCGGTCGTATGTCGGCGTTCCCGCCGGCACGTTTCGAATCGACGTGGGACCGGGAGGCCGGCTTGGCGCCCTGACGCGCAGCGGCGGCGTCCATGTCCACGGTGTCGCGGGGTGGCAGGAAGTCGACCTGACGACAATCGCCGGCGCGGAGTCGCTGCAACCACGCGATCTGGCCTGGACCCCAGCGGGCACTCTGACGATTCTCGATGCGGATGGCCCCTCGATCCTTCAGCTGAAGGTCGACGTCCCTCCTGCCGCGGATCCCACCCCGCCGCCCGATGTGGCGATCGGTGGAGGCTCGTGCCGCGTGACCGGCGACAAACAGGCATCACCGCGCCGCGTCTTCCTGGGCGAGCCCGTGGAGGTTCGACTCACCCTTGACATCGCGTGCCCCGCAAGCCCACGGCCGCCGCTGGACATCCTCATCCTGCTCGGGAGTGGGCTGACCGGAGGCAATGGGACCGAACCGCATGACTATCAGTCGGCTGCCTGGCAAGTGGCCGAGCGCGTCGTCGAGGGGTTGGACCTGAGTCGGGACCGGGTGGCCATCTATCTCCACGGCTACGGGCAGCTCACCGGGTTCAGCGGCGAGAAGCGGCGACTTCATGACGCCATTGTGCGCTCCGGGCGGTACTTCAATCCCTATCTGCCGGCCGATGCCAACAGCTTCGACGGGCTGGGCTGGGCCTTCGATGTCATGGACGCGGGCGGGCGCCGCGGCGCGACGCGGCTGCTCGTGCAGATCGACAAGAGCCTCATGATCACCCAGCGGGACGGAACGGACATCGCCGCGGAGTCCCGACGTCGCGACGTGCGAGTCATCCTGGTTTTTCGCCCTCTTGACGGTGGATTGCCGTCAGCGGAACGGCAACGACTTCGGTCCATGGTGGCTGCCGAAGGAGACGTCTTGAACCTCGATGACGTGCTATCGAGCGATGCTCTGCTCGAGCGGATCCTGCAATCGAGTCGGGCGGGCGTGGTGCGCGACGTGGAGGTTTGGGACGAGGCGGGCCCCGACATGACCCTGCTGCGCGGCTCTCCGGCACCCAGGGCGTGGGAGGGCCCGTCGAGCGTCCGCTGGCATGTCGATGGGCTCCCGACCGGAGGGATGACCTTGACGCTCTCGGTTCAGCCGCAACGTCTGGGAACCCTACCCACGAACCGACGCGCGCTTGCGGATTTCACGGATCCGGCCGGGGTGAGAAGGCGATTCGAGTTCCCGGTGCCTGTCGTCGAGGTTATCGCGCCGCCGACCGCGACTCGGACCGCGCCGCCAATAGCCACCGCCACGCCGTCCTTTACGCCGCCGCCGACTCCAACACCCGCTCCCGTCTACCTCCCTCTCCTGCTGCGCGAGATGTGCACGCCCGAGCAGCGCCGGGTGGATGTCGTGCTGGTCCTGGATGGCTCGCTATCCATGCTTGAGCCCGCCGACCTGGGAAGCGCTCAGACCAAGCTCGACGCTGCGCGCGAGGCCGCGCGCAGTTTTCTCGACGCGCTCCGGCTGGATCAAGGCGATCAAGCGGCGATCGTGGCATTCAACGCTCAGCCGGCACTGCTCACCGGCCTGACCGCCGATCGCTCCGCTCTGGACTCCGCCTTGGCGTCCATCACGTCGGCGCCGCAAACCTGTATCGTCTGCGGCATGGATACCGGGGCCTCCGAGCTAGCCAGCACGCGGCGCAGGCCGGCCAATGCCCCGGTGCTGATCCTGCTCACCGATGGCCGGTCCAACCCGCAGCCGGTGACCGAGGCGGTGGCGCGAGCCGCCGAGGCCAAGGCGGCGGGGATCCGCATCTACACGATCGGCTTGGGCGCCGACCTGGATGAGGCGGCGCTCAGGGAGATGGCTTCTGGGCCGAGCTTGTACTTCCAGGCCCCGACCGCGCAGGAGCTGGCTGGGATCTATCGAGAGATAGCGGTGGATATCCCATGTCCGGCCGGGGCGTTTTGGGGCGGAAGATGAACGGCCGGACATACCGAGGAGCACTCAGAGGTATACACATCTCCGGACTCAAGTGATGATTTCGTTGAGCTGCTTGGCCTCAGACTGGAGAAGCTAAACTTTGGCCCCGACATGCCTGGCCTCAGTCAGTCACGAAAACGGTGGTTTCAGAAACTCGGGCGTCCAGAATAGGACCGTTTGTTGGACACCCCCGTGTCCCTCGTCGCTCAGGACTATCTGGGTATCGTAGTCTGACCGTACGCGGCTAGCAGCGAGTGGGTGACGCGCCGATATTGTGCCTATCGCTGTGGCTCTCCAAGTAGAAGCTCATTAATAATCTCATTGTACTTGGCGACGGTCTCCATGTCGACGGAGTCAGGCAAAATGAGGCCGATAGTGTTACAGTCATACGTGAGAACAAGCCGCGACATGTCATCAGCATCTTCACGGCCATAAAAGTCTATGTTTTCGCGCAATCTGGATTCGCGGTCACAACGAAAGAGATATGCCCGGTTCATCGTCATCGGGTCAGGATCTAAGTAGAAAGTCCAGGCATCACACATTTGAGGCGATGCTTCCGGACCTGAGTCCGGCCCAAGCAGCCCACGTCCGCCGGGAATGAGATGTTCCTTCTCGAATGCCTCGAATATTTCTTCTGCCGACAATCCACTTACACACGGCGCGGGTGAGTCAGTGGTGATGGTGATGCAGCCACTAGCGGACACGATCATGAGCGCGACCATGCAGGAGCGTAATGCGAGTGGGCGATACCATCTGTTGCGTAATGTTGTCAATCCGAGCACATATGGCCGCCTACGCAGTGGATTCATCCTATGCACCACACCCGTCCTAGTCTATGGCCTTGACACGGCTTTCTCGATCGGCGAAGAGTAACACCGATGCTCTTGCTGAGCCAATCGTCAGCTGCGTTGTCCACAAAACCTCCGTTTTGTGGACTGGGCTGCCCCTCCCCCGCCGGCGACGCTCTTCCGCTTGCATTCCTGTCCACCAATAGCGTACACCATACTCCGTTCACATATGCCCTTCCTCGACGGGTGTACATACTTACCGTGGGGCAGCCAGTCGGGTTGAGCAGAGACCGGGTTGTGGGTAAGTGGGTAAGTACCGAGTAAGCGTTCAGCGGGTCGCAGCCAGCACGGGCAGGAGCGAAGGATTGTCCTGCCTCAGATGAACTTGCAGGTGCCAGATGCCCTTCTGAACCCGCGGTTCCCCCAAGTCGGCCAACTGGTTCTTCGCCTCGGCGGTGGCGGCTGAGAAGTACTCAGTCGCGTCCTCGCCGATGCCGATGTTCCGTCTGCCAGTCCGTTCGACCTGACCAGAACGTGGAGGACGGGCGCCCCGCCAGGCGCGATTCCCTTAATTAAAGTCGTCAAGCCGGGGCTACAGTCACCGCCCTGGCACCCTGGATTGCAGGTCGGCGCTGTCAATCGGCATCCAAGGCCGTCACCTCGGCGATGGTGCGGCCGGGCGAGCCGAGGTAGCGCAGGGCCAGGGGCATCAACAGGCCGAACATCATCCGGTCGCGCAGCTTCAGGGTGCTCGGCGCGCCCTCCTCAGTCTCGAACCGGCTCCCGACCCGCAGGGGTCCCTCCGTCAGCGGCGTCATGACGCGAGGCTGATGATTCCACTCGACATGCCGCGGCAGGTCGGCGACGTAGGCGTAGACCTTGGCGACGGGCACCGCGATGTCGACAGAGGCGCTGATGGTCTGCGTGGGCATGGGCGGGCCTCCTTGACCGCGGGACGATGATGGCGTCAGCCCGTGTCCGATGCGCCGTCACGGCAGCAGCCACTCAGAATGATGCCTTCATAAGGTAGCTATGATGCCTTCATAAGGTCAGTATGAAGGCATCATAGCGTTGCGCTTACGGCAGCATTCGGTCCCGCTTACGGCAGCATTCCCGTGCAGTGATGCCGTAACGCGGCTGATCTCTCGATAAGCAGCGTTTCAGGCCACGTGGCGGAGGGTGCGATTGGGACATGGCGGTTAAGTTGGGCAGCGGCAGCCAGTCGGGTTGAGTCGAGGCCGGGTTGTCTGGGGGAAGCCGTCAGCCGGTAGCGGGGGCCAGGCGCCGCCGCTGATCAGGAGAGCGCCACGGACACGCTGTCACGCGGGCCGAGCGGGAGCCGCCATCAGCCGCGCCCATCGTGCCTGGCTCTTGTTGCGACTGTCGAGGGCTGGCCATTGGTTTCTCCGGGGCGACTGTCCTGCGTTGTAGCCGCTTGCGCTGCCGGCAGCCTTTGCTGCATTGATAAGTTCCAATTGGAACCCAGGGTCCGGAGCAGCTAGGATGGACTCGAATTCTCGCCGTAGAACGAGCCGTGTCCCAATTGGAACCCCGCTCGCTAGACCCGGTGTTGACGAGCCAGTTCCAATTGGGATACCATCCATTAGACCACGCGATGGAGAATCCATTACCCGGTGTTGGTGACAAGCGTTCAGCGGCGAACCAGGCGCTGCTCGGGGCCTTCGTGCCGACGCACCTCCATCATCATCGTTCGAACACAGGGGGCATACCCATCATGGCCAGACTCGTACAAGCCGTGGGTCGCTACGGACCGCGCGTCGTCGATGGTCCGCATGCCAGGCCAAAGGACCTGGCGGACTGGATGGCGGTCGCCGGCCTCAACCGCAACGTGGCGCGCATGGTCATCGGCGAGTTGGGCAACGCCATGCGCTTCCATCTGCTGCGCGGCTCGCCGGTGGTCATTCCCGGCGTTGGGCGTTTGCGCGTCACCGTCAGCCAGGACATGGAGCTGCGCATGCGCTTCGCGCCCGATCGGGCCTTGCTGCGCGACGTGCAGGACCGCGAGCAGTTCACCGGGCGCATCGCCAACGCCCAGCGCGGCGGCTTGTCTCATGCTGAGTACAAAGAACTCTGGGACGCCGAGTTCCCCGACGATCCCCTGCAGATCCCCGCCGGTCCGCCGCGCAAGACCAGGCCCGTGGTCCTGCGGCGCGGCAAGCGGCGCAAGTTGGCCCCCACCGCGGAAGACGCCGAGACATAGTCCGCGGTCGATGTTTCGACCCCGTTGCGCCCTTGGAGACTCTCCTTGGCGCCGGATTCCGCCATATCCCCACCAGCGGCCCCACCGCGGCCGGCGAATACCCCCTATTTAAGTCGTCTCCCCTTCGGCGGCCAAGCGGCCGGCCGCAGGACGAGCATCGAGCACGCGGTCCATCCTGAAGTGCCGCGCCGCGTCCCTCAGCCACAATGCGCCACCAGCAGCAGGCCGCGCCTAACCCGTGGTCCCCGTTCAACGCTTGCACTGTTGGTCTGTCCCGCGGTTCTGCCACCGCCCACGGCTCTCGCCCTCCTTCCGCCCCCCACCCCAACGAGGCTTCCCGTGACCAGATTTCAGTCCTCCCTGCGCCTGGCCTTGTCGGCCGGGACGGCCTTGGTCTTCGTTGCCGCCGGCACTCTCGCGGCCAGCGGATTCGTTTGGCGGATCTATGGTGAAGTACCGGGCATGGAACTGGCGCACAAGGTCGCCAGCATTGCCGCCTGGGCGATGGCGGTCTGCGTGCTGGCCGCTGCCGCGGCCATCGCCCTGCCCGTGGCTCTGCGGCCGGCGGACTTCAGGGGCAAGCTCGTCCTCGTGATCCCGGCCCTCCTGGTCGCGTCCACTGCCAAGGGCATGGTCTTCCAGGTGGCCGAGATAGGCACCGTGGGCGACCTCATCCGCGTCCCACTCATCGGCGCGCTCAGCCTGACCGCCGTGTGGATCATCATGTCCGGCCTCCTGTCCTTCGTGGCGGCCATGGTGGTTCTCCAGCGCGGGGCACCCGACGCGCAGTCGCAGCGAAGGGCGCTACGGTCCCTCCAGGCGGCCTCGTTGCCGGGCCTGGTGCTGGGCCTGGCCCTGGCCGGCGCCCTGGCGCTGGCGGCTACCCATCCACTGAGCAAGCCTGAAGTCTTCGGCGCGCCCCTCGGCGGCGCGCCAGCCGGCCCTAACGGCGGCGGGCAGGCCGGCGCACCAGCCGCCGGCAGCGGACAGGGCCAGACGAACGCGCCGGGCGCACCGGTCACTTCGGGTGCTGCTGCTGCCCCCGGAGCGCCGGCCGGCAACGGCGCCGGAGCACCTGGTGCCGCCGGTGGTGGCGCTTTCAGTGGCCCCGCTTCGCCGCTGCCGGCCATGGCCGTTGGCACTGTTCTCTTCTTCCTCCTGTTGGGCCTAATGGGCTATGCCCTGGCCCAGGCCGGCCGCGCCCAGGTCGACGCGACGTTGGACGCGACATCGGCGCCCGCCGCCGCGTCCGGCGAGGTCGGGCGGGCCCTGCTCGCCGCCCTGGCGCTTGTCACGGCCGGCCTCCTGCTGAGCCAGCTGGTCCGGCCGGCGCGAGACAACCCGCCGCCGCAGGAGGCCATGGCCTGGGATACCCCGGCCACCAAGGACCTGGCCACCCGCGCCTGCATGGACTGCCACAGCAACGAGACGGTCTGGCCCTGGTACACCGGCGTGGCGCCCAGCTCCTGGCTCACGGTGCTGCACGTGCGCCGGGGACGCGAGTCGATCAACCTCTCCGAGCTGAATGCCCTGTCGGCCCGCCGCCGCGACCGCCTGCCGGATTCGCTGGAGCGCGCGGTCACGAGAGGCAGCATGCCCCCGTTCGACTACCTGCTCATGCATCCCGAGGCGCGGCTGAGCGAAGCCGAGAGGCAGCAGCTGGCGGACGGGTTCAAGGCGAGCCTGGCGGAGCGCTGATGGGCGGGCTCGCGGATCGCCATTCAGACTAACCGCGAGCTCTGCCCGGGGTCCTGACTGCCTGACACATCGCCATAGGCGACGAAAGCGACACTGGCGAACCTGGTATCGCAACACAATGGATTCTGAGAGTAGCCGATGGGTGTGCCGGGTCTCGAATCCTTCATTGGCCACGATGGCCCTGGTCGGAGCATAAACCTGCGCCAGGGGCCCGTCAACCGTCCGGTCCCGCCCGCGGTGAAATGGGGTTGACGGACGATTGGGGCGGACTTATACTGCCGAGGCCGGGATTGAGTAGGCTGGATACGGTCGCCAGCCGTTGCCTTGATCTTTACATTGGAGGGTCTTCATGACGAAGCGACGGATTCTCTGGATGTCCTTCCTCATCGCGCTCGTGTTCACGGTCCTGGACGGGCTTGTCCACATCTTCTACGAGCCGCTCGAGATCTATGATTATCCCATCCATTTCTTCTGGATCCAGTCGCCGGTGATCAACTACGCGATCTCAAAGCTGCTGGCGTCGTCGGCCCTCCTCTTCATCATGTTCTACCTCTTTGCCAAGACGAGCTTGAGCAAGAACAAGCAATACGTGTGGATCACGTTGATCCTCGTGGCGCTGCTGGAGATCCGGTACATCTTCAGCGGCGACTACACGACGACCTGGCATGTTCTCAACGTCATCAATCACCTGGTGACCTTGGCTATTGGTATGGTCGTGGTGAAGCGATTCGGGTCCAGCGAATAGCTGGCGGATGGTTCGATGATCGGTGCCTCGTCGTCGCTTGCATCTCCTCCAGCAGCCACCTCGCCTAAGGTGTTTCTGCCGCGACTGGGGCGATAGCGACGATCACTGCGCGCCAGCTCGCCCAAAGCGCGCCGTGAAGGTCGTGGCGGCCGCGTCGATGTTGGCGGTGAACTCGGGCTGCAGCGGATCAGCGATCGCGGCGTTGGGCGACCAGCCGGTGAAGGCAAATCCCGGCGCCGGCAGGGCGGTGACCGTCACCGGGTTCCCATCGAAGTAGATGCCCGTCCAGGGCATGCCGGCGGGGGTGACGGTGGAGATGCGCACGCGGCCCGCGCCGGGCGGCTCCACGCGCAAGGTGACGGCCACCGTCTTGGCGAAGCCGAAGTAGGCCAGGATGTGGGCTCGCTGGATGGCCGGCCGCTCGCGGTGGAAGCGCTTGAGGTCGGCCACCGCGCCCTGCCAGCGTTCCAGGTCGGGCGGGCAGTAGCTGCCGCCGCAGGCCTGGGCCCAGCGCAGGTGGTTGGCGCTGATCTCCGAGGCCATGCGGCGGGCGTTGTCGTCGATGAGCGCGCCCATGTGGGCGGGGGTCCAGACGTCGTTCAGCAGGTCGGCGAAGCGGTTGACGAAGTCCCGCCGAAAGCCCTCGTTGCGCAGCAGGCCGTTGAACATGTCCGTGTAGACGTTGGGCTTGACCGGGCTGCGCAGGGCGAAGGCCAGGGAGTCGAAGTCGACCGCCGCCTCACCGCCCGCGAGGGCCTGGGAGTAGGCGCAGTCCCAGAGCACGAAGCGCCAGCGGTTGTCGGCGGGCGGCCTGCCGCGGAAGGCCTGGATGTTGTTCAGCCACTGCGAGGAGTACCAGTCGCCGTTGGCGATGTAGATCTGGGTGGCCCAGTAGTCGACCCAGTTGTCCAGGTCGGCCCGCCGTCGGGCCTCGGCCATGTTCTCGGCCTGGCCGAGGTCCGCCGTACTCAGGAAGGTCGCCAGGTCGACGAAGTCCTGCTGGCTGCCGGCGTCGGCGAAAGTCGTGCCCACGTGGGTCTTGACGATGTCCACGTTGTCCGGATCGGCGCCGAAGTTGTCGCGTATGTAGTATTCGTTGAGCAGCTCCCGCGCGACGTAATGCCCCCAGTAGGCGCCGTTCACGAACACCGCCACGTTCTGCGAGGCGGTGGCGGCGGCATGCGTGGGCAGGGCCATGCGGTTGGCGATGGTGTCGCGCATGCGGGCCGCCGTGGCGTCATCGTCAGTGTTGCGCACCCGGAAACCGTGCAGCTTGCCCAAGGCGGGCTTGTCCTCGTTGAACAGCACATTCGGCACGTCGCCCTTCGCCCCGAAGTCGTCCTCGAAGCTGAACTGCAGCGACTTCTGGGCGAAAGCCTTCGAGAAGTTGCCGACCACCCGCAGCGCGGCCCGCTCGCTGAAGCGCTGCTGCCTGGCGGCGTCGAAGTAGGCTACCTCGCCCGGCACCTTGAGGCCCGACTCGAAGTTGTCGTAGATGGCTGGCCCGCCCCCCGCGCCATCGGCGAAGAGATCGCCCGGCGCGGCCACGACGCTGACCACCGGCAGCGCGGTCGGCTCGTCGATGAAATAGGCGGCCGTCACCACCTCGCTCGGCAGCTTGCCGGCTTCCAGGGCCAGGGCCCGCAGCACCTTGCTGCGCGTCAGGGCAATGGGCGTGCGGTAGCGGGTGGCGGAGGCGTCGGGCAGCCGGCCGTCCAGGGTGTAGCGCAGGTCGTCGCCCCCCAGGGCTACTGCCTGCCGGCCGGCGTAGAAGCCGGGCGCCAGGCCCAAGGTGGGGGCCTTGGCATAGCCGTCGTAGCAGGTGCCGCTGTTGGGCGCACCGGGTGAAGGGCTGTCGCTCAGGCACCAGGCCTCGCCGATCCGGGCCAGCACATGCCCGCGTTGCAGCTCGGGGGGGATGGCCGCCGCGTCGGCCGCCAGGCCGCCAGGGGCCGTGAGCCGCAGGGTCTCGCCGACCTTGAGGCGGAAGTTGGCGTGCAGGGTGCCGGCAGCGGCGCCCGGCGGCCGGAACCAGGGCGGATTGGGGTCGAACTGCGAGCCCGCGTCGGCCAGTCCGACATGGAGGAAGGGCCTGAGCGTGAGGTCGGACGAGTCGGCCCCGATGTTGTGGACCTCGATGGCCAGGACATTCCGCCCGTCCACGAGCAGCTCCGTCACCCGTCGGCGATCGACGGGAAAAGCCGGCGGCACCTGGTCCTGGTAGAGCACGGCCTCATGTTCGACAGCCAGCTCGTCCCAGGCCGGCGGCGTGCCGGCGAGGCCCTCGCGGGCGATCTCGACGCCGTTGAGGTAGGCCACGAAGCCGTCGTCGAAATCCATGTGCAGCAGCAGGTCGGTGACCTTGCCCTTATCGCGCACCGTGAACTCGCCGCGGGCGTAGACGCTGAGCGTGGCTTCGGGGACCTCCGACCGATCGTCGCCGTCGCCGTAGCCGATGCCGCCCGGCCCTTCCTCCCAGCCGGTGGCGTCGAAGCCCGGCTGGCGCCAATCCACCGGGATATCCGCCCGCCCCATGGTGAAGCGCCACCCGCTGCCATCCTGCACCGCCGTCTCCCAATGGTCCGTGGGCGCCCCCGCGCCGCCGTCCGGGCTCGCCGGCCGATCCTTGCCCGAGGCGAAGACGACGCGCCGTTCGTCCGGGGCCAAGGTCACGGCCGGCAGGCGCCAGCGCTCCGGCTGCCGCGGATCGTCGCTGAGGGCGTAGCCGCTCAGGCCGAGGGCCGTGGCGCCTGTGTTGTGGATCTCGACCCAGTCCGACGCCTCGCCATCCTCGTCGAGGATCTCGCCACCGGTGGGCGCGATCTCCGACAGGCGCAGGGGGCCGGGCGGCGGCGTCGCGGGTGGGGCGGGCGCTGCCGTCGGGGAGCCGTCGGGGACTCAGGCGGCGGCGGATTCGTCGGTGGCGGTGGCGTGTCCCGCCCGGCGGCGCGTCCCAGCCAGGGCAGGTAGACCGCTTGGCCGCCGGCCTCGGCTTGCGCCGGCGCGGGCGGCAGGGTCCCAGGGCCGACGGCCAGCCCGAGCAGGGCGAGCAGAGGGGGCAGCCGGCGGCGGGTTGTCGGGGTCAAGGAGCCTCCTGGGATGTCTCTGGATCGACGAGGGCGAAGGCGCACCTCAAGCCTCTCGGAGATCTTCTGCAGGTGACTGGGCTGAAGTGGCCTATTTCTTTATGGGGTTGCTTCAGGAGTTGGGTATACCCAGGTGGCACCAGGTGTTGGTCGAGATCCTGGGCTCTCATTACAGAGGTTTGCTGCGTTTATCGGATACCGCTCAAGATACTGGGAGCCAAGCTCTGGTATTGCCTCGGCAGAAGCAAACACTTCCTCGATGGTCTTTCCATCTCCTGCCACAGGTAGCAGTGCGTCGAACTGCCCGGTCTCTTCAAAAGTCACTGCCATGTAGGTCGTACGCAACGGCACAGCATCTTCCGTGGCGTCCTTCGGTGGAGATAACTTTCTAAGGTCGAAGCGTGAACGATGTGTGAGCTGCTCACTGTTCTCAAAGAGCACAAGCCACACTACAGGAGAGTTATCGTTCGACGGGTCGCCGGCAGGCTGCTCTTCTGCCCATCGATGCGCCACGGCCAATGATGTCCGTTTGACGACATTTCGAACCCACGAGGTCGTCCCGGTTAGCATCTTGGCATGCCAAATTGCTTCATCTGGAATGCACAGCATCCGTCTCCTCAATTGAGAGCGAAACTCCGACAGCTCATCGGGGTCTGGAATGGGAGTTTCCGGTGGCATATCAAAATACATCACTCGTGTGCCGATCGGGTTGACACCCATCGACCCTGGTGTAGATGTACCATTCGCTCCAGGGATAAGGGGAGTTGCTGATGCGACAACTGACTGTCCAGGAACACTCGCTGAATCGTGCTGATTCAGGATAACCACTGCGGCAAGGCCAGCAACCAGACCGGCTACTGTGATAGCGAGCCAAATCGTGTCTTGGTGCGTCTTACGTGTCACTGGGAGCCTCCATGATGCTCTACAGGGTTGCAGCTCACGGGTAGACACTTTGCCCGTGGGTAGAGCAGGGGCCACCATGGCTCCATGGGCGTTTCGGGCATGGTGGTCCGCTTGGTGATGGCGGTGCATGAACTGGCATGTGGTGGCTGCCGGGCAACGTCAAATGATAGGTGCCGAAGTTGCCGATCAGCGACTCGACGCCGATCTGATCGGCGAGCGAGCGATGGGGGAGAGGTGTCTACCTATGAGGACCAGTCCGATTGACGTGGTGGCTGGCTCTCCTTGGTCAGGATCACGAGATGGGGGATCTGCTATCACCACCGGGCAAGGATAGACCCGCCCCATGAGGCCAACAACCGCTTTCCGTGACGGCACAACCGTCAGGGTGGTCTTCATCGACTGTCCTCGGGTAGGATGCGATACGGGGGCTCCTCAACTGCGATAATCGGAAGGGTATTGCGTCCCGCTTCCAGGATCTCGACGCATCAGGGCGCGATTGCCGCGGCCTTGGCCGCCAGGTCTACCAAGGCCAGGAATCCCGCGCGGTGTCCGCCCGGATCCTCTCCCAGGGCGCTGGCCGCCAGGCTGCGCAGGTCGGCGAAGCTGGCGGCGCCGCGATGTGGTGAGCCGCGCAGCAACATGCCGAACTCCGCCACGGCGGCCGCGAAACGCAGGTTGTCCGAGGTGGCGGCAAAGGGCTGGACATCCAGTCCCAGCGCCACATTGAGACGCTTGCTCTCGGCGGCGTCCGGGAGCTTGTAGCGCAGCTTCACGGTGAGCAGTTCGCCTTCGAAGGCCGGATCGGCGCCGACGTAGCGTAGCGGATCGATGGCCGGCGTCGGGCTGGCCGAGCCGGACGGGGTGGGTGTAGCGCTGGCCTGCTCGAGCGGCGTCAGGGTGGGCGGAAGCTGCGGCGTGGCCAGGGCCGTGGGAACCGCCCGGCCCGCCGGCACCAGCTCGTAGAGCGCGCTGATGCGATGACCCGCGCCGATCTCGCCCCCGTCCTTGCTGTCGTCGTTGAAATCGGCGGCCGCGAGCAGGCGGTTCTCATAGCCCAGCAGCCGATAGCCGGCCACCTTGCTGGGGTTGAACTCCAATTGCAGCTTGACGTCCTTGGCCACTGTCACCAGGGTGCCCCCGATCTCTTCGACGAGGACCTTGCGCGCTTCGGCCATGCTGTCGATGTAGGCGTAATGGCCGTTGCCCCGATCGGCCAGGCGCTCCAAGGTCTCGTCCTTGAGGTTCCCCATGCCGAAGCCGAGTACCGTCAGGAAGACACCGCTCTTGGCCTTGTCGCGGATCAGGGTCTCCAGGTTTGCCGGATCGGTGACGCCCACGTTGAAGTCGCCGTCGGTGGCCAGGATGACCCGGTTGGCGCCGCCGGGGATGAAGCTGGCCAATGCCGTCTCGTAGGCCAGGGCGATGCCCTCGCTGCCATGGGTGCTGCCGCCCGCTTCCAGTTGGTCGATGGCCGCCAGGATCCGCGGTCGCTCCAGGCCGGACACCGAAGGCAGGACTAGGCCCGAGCTGCCGGCGTACACCACCATCGCCACACGGTCGGCCTCGCCGAGCTGCTCGGTCAGCAGCCGCAGGGCCTGCTTGACCAAGGGCAGCTTGTTGGCATCCTGCATCGATCCGGAGACATCGATGAGGAAGACGAGGTTGGAGAGCGGACGGTGGTCGAAGGCAATGGGCGCCGTCGTCAGGTTCACCCGCAGCAGGCGATGCTCCGGCTGCCAGGGCGCGTCGCTGAGCTCTAGGTTCACGCAGGGCGCCGCCTCCGGCAGGGGGTCCTGGTAGGGGAAGTAGTTGATCAGCTCCTCGATCCTGACGGCATCGATCGGCGGCCGCTGTCCGGCGGTCAGGAAGCGGCGGACGTTGCTGTACGACGCGCTGTCGACGTCGATGGCGAAGGTCGACAGCGGCGCGTCGGCGACCGCCTGGAAGGGGTTGTCCCAGAGCGAGCCGTAGGCCTCTTCTGCGCCCGTGTCGGTGGCCGCCGCCTGGGCCAGGCCGCCCGTCGCCGGCAGGTGGGGGGCGATCTGCAAGGGCATGACCGGCGCCCCGGCATTGGCGTAGCGGGCCGGTGGCAGCAGCGGCTCCGGCGGAGCGCCGCCGCCGGTGCGCGGCGGCTGGGCCGCGGGCGTCGGATGGAGGCCGGCCGCCGCCCGGCCTCCGCCTGCAGGACGGGGGACGGGGCTGCTGTTGACCTGCTTCCAGAGGGCGGTCGCCGTAATGCCCGCTTCCGGGCGCGGCGCGGTGGAGGTCTTGGTGGACGTGCTGCTGGGCGCCGCGGAGGGCGTGTCGACGGAGGGCGTGTCGACGGAGGGCGTGCCGGCGGGGGGCGTGCCGGCGGGGGGCGCCGTCGGCACGTTCCGCGAGGCGCAGGCATTGAGGCCCAAGGACAGCAGCAGCCCCGACGCGGTGATCAGCCAAGGTCGCGGTCGCGGCAGGGACGGGCGGGGCGAAGTCGATGGCCGCGGAAGGGCCTGGGGTGCGGCGACGCATGCGGGCGAGGGAATCATCGTACTTGCTCCTCTACGGGATCAGGCCGGTGACACGCGTCCCCCTTCGGGATGGCTGTCGGGCAATTACAGCAAGAAGCGTGCCGTTCTACAGGCGCGGTCACGGCGGGCGCACTCGCAGCACCGGCCGCTCTCGGCTCAGGCCCGGCAACCGCAGCTCCCGCCGGACCTCGCGGCCGGGCCGGTCGCGGGATCCGCGATCCTATCCGCCCCCGCACCGCAGCAACCCGCCTTCGCCTCCGGCGCGCAGCAGTCGGCCTGCGCGGCGGGCTCGCAGCAGGACGCCGGCTTGGCCGCGCGGATGATGGCCGCGCCCGCATGCTCGTGGACGCGGTGCGTCTCCGTGATCGACACGCCGACGAATCCGGCGTCCGCGAGCGCTTGCTCGAACTGGCGGCGGGTCAAGGCGCCGGCGATGCAGCCGGTCCACTGCTGCATGTCCGCGCGGGTCGCGTCGTCCATGTGCTCGTCGGCGATCACGTCGCTGACCGCCAGCCGCCCGCCGGGCCGCAGCACCCGCGCCGCTTCGGCGAAGACGCGCGGCTTGTCGGCCGAGAGGTTGATCACGCAGTTGGAGATCACCACGTCCACCGAGCGGTCGGCCAAGGGGATCTGCTCGATGTAGCCCTTGTGGAAGGCAACGTTGTCCAGCCCGGCCGTCGCGGCGTTGGCGCGGGCCAGGCCCAGCATCTCGTCGGTCATGTCCAGGCCGATGGCCCGACCGGTGGGCCCCACGCGGCGGGCGGCGATCAGCACGTCGCCGCCGGCGCCCGAGCCCAGGTCCAGCACCACCTCGCCCAAGTGCAGCTCGGCGACCGCCGTCGGCACGCCGCAGCCCAGCGAGGCGGCGAGCGCCGGCTCGTCCTCGCCGGCGTAGAGCGAGGCGCCGAACACCTCCACGCCGTCCCGGTCGGTGGTCAGGCCCGGCGCGCAGCAGCTGCCGGAGCCCGCGTCCATGTTCCCGCAGCCGCTCGCGGACGTGGCCGCATCCGCGTAGCGCCGGCGCACCTGCTCGCGCACGGTGTCGACTTCGTCGAAAACCATCAACTCAGCCACTTTGCCAATACCTCCATGCGTTCGGAAACCAGGCTGTAATAGGCCCATTGCTGTCGCCGTTCGACGGTGACCAGCCCCGCTTCGCGCAGCCGCTTGAGGTGATGCGACAAGGTCGGCTGCGTGATGTCGAAGCGCGGTTGCAGATCGCAGACGCAGACCGCGGCGCCCTGCGCCCGCAGCAGGTCCACGATCTGCAGCCGCACCGGATCGGCCAAGGCCTTGGCGATGGCCACCAGGTCCGTGGCATTCGCGATGGCCGCGGACGGCCGCAGGGGGGCACAGCAGGTTGCATCGCTTGCCAGCAATGGATCATTCATGAACGTCAATATAGATCGGTATCGATGTAGGGGCAAACTCGGGCGTGGCGGGCGAACGGATGGGCCTCGGACGCGGATGCCCGTCAGGGTGTGGTCGGCGCGTGACATCTCAGTCGGAGGACGCTCGCTCCGGGAAGTCGGCGGTAGCCAGCAGCCGCCGGCCCCGGGCTACGGCAACACCGAGTCCGGGGCCGGCTTCGTTCGACCGACGCAAGCCGCTGTGCGCGTTCGACCTCAGGTTTCCGCCGCGGCGGGCGGGCCTTCCTCTACCGTGGACTTCTTCAGGAAGAAGCCCACCAGCACCGCCGTGAGCATGGGGAAGAACCAGGCGGCGAAGCTCAGGCCCAGTCCCAACCCGGCCCCCAGCACTGTTCCCACCGCTTCGGCGTCCGATTGGACCTCCGACATCTGGTCGCCCGCCGTCCCCAGGACGAAGAAGGTGATCAAAGCCATGAAGGCCGTCCAGCTGAGGGCGAAGTTCTTGAGCAGGTTCCACGCTGCGCCGCCCTCGCGGCGCTCGCCGGCCAACAGCGGGCGGCGCGCCAGCCAGAGCGGCAGGGTGATGACCCAGAGCAGCAGTGCCGCGAGGGACCAGAGCGCCCAGCGGCCGCCGCGCCGGCGGGCGTCGCGGGCCACCCAGGCGGCAATCAGGAGCGACAGCAGGGCGCCGATGTTCATCGTGCGATCCTTTCGTCCATCGACTCGCCCGGCCCTACTGGCCGGCCTCCCAGGTCACCCGCGTGTCGCCGAGCAGCTTCGGGGTGTAGTGGATCCGCACCCCCGATCCCAGGCCCGACCAGGCCACATGGCCGCGCAGCTTGTCGCCGGCCAGCACCGTGCCGTCCAGGCCGCCGGTGTCGCTGTCGAAGAGCAGGGCGGTCTGGCCCTTGTTGCCGGCATCGTCCTTGGCCTCGAAGCTCATCAGGCTCGAGACCGTCAGATCCTTGCCGCTCGTGTTCTCGACGACGAAGACCGCCACCAGGTTGTTCTCCTCGTCCCGCGTGACGCTCTCCAGCGTGATCTGGTGATCGGCCAGCGCCACCGCATCGCCCACCTGGAAGCGTTCAGCTTCCGCCGCCGTCGGTTGGGCCGCGCCCTCGACCGTCGCCGCGGCGACCGCCTCGGCTCCCGGCTCCACCTTGCGCGGTGCGTCCACCGCGCCGCTCTCGCCACAGGCCATCGTGGTCAGCCCCAGCATCCCGATGCCCAAGGCCAACTTGAACCCTCGCATCATCGACCTCCCCCTGAAACTGCCGGGCCGGATCGCCCGGTCAGGGACTCAGGGTAGGGGGGCGTTGTTGCGGAATCGGCAACAGTTGGCGCGGGGATGCGGCGCGGGTCTGGGACGCGTGACTCGCGTTGCGAATCAGGCCTCCCGGTCGCCTAGCCCTCTGCTGTGCCCGCAGGTCGCGGTAGACCGTATCGCTCAGCGAGCGCCGCCACCTGCCCCCGCACGTGCTCGCGCATCGCTCGGGGCGCGAGTACCTCAGCCAGGGCGCCCCAGCCCTGCACCCAGGGGATCATCTCCGTCCAGTCGGCCACCGTCGCCCGCCACTCGACGCCGCCGTCTTCCAGCTCTGTCAGCCTTTCCGACGGATGCCAACGCGTCTCGCGCAGCCGGTGTCCGGCCTCCGGGGCGAAGCGCAGGCGCACATCCACGGGGTCCGCGGCGCTGATCCAGACGCCCCAGGCGCCGCGCAGCAGGGTTTCGGCGTCGAAATCCGCGGGCAGGTCGTAGGGCTCGTCGTGCAAGATGTCTATGGAGCGGATCCGCTCCACCTTGAGCACCCGCGGCGCCCCTGGCGGTTCCAGCCAGCCGATGGCATAGGTGGTCATTCCCAGAGCGTAGGGCTCCATCAGCCAGATGGACAGGATTCGCTCAGCAGCCTGGCCCGGGCGGCTTTCGTAGCTCAGGCGCACCTTACGTCCTTGCGCCCAGGCCCGGGCCAAGGTGGACAGGCTCGTCAGGTACTGCGGATCCTCGCGCCGGTCCGGTCCGTCCACCGCGTCGGCCGAGCGGCTGACATGCCGGCCGATCAAGGGCGCCACGGGTTCAAGCGCCGTTCCGAGCTTGCGCAACGCCGATGCCGCGGACGGGTTGTGCCGGTCGCTCCGGGAGGTGTACAGGCGGGTGGCCAGGTGCACGGCCAGGCATTCGTCAAGCGTCAGGCGAAGGCGCGTCAGGGAGTTGGCGGGGTCGATCCACAAGCGACCGTCGTCTTCCTCCACCAAGGCCAGCGCGTCGCTCAGGTCTTGGATGTCGCGCGTGACCGTCGAGCGGTTGACGCCCAGGCGTCGAGCCAACTCTACCCGCCGCAGACCCCGCGGATGGGACAGCAGCAATTGCTCCAGCTGCAGCAGGCGATCCGACTTCTTGGACCAACGCATGGCCAACTTCCTTCTGCTGGTGTGCGTCCTGGGCGCGTCCGACGCGCTCAGGATGCTGGCGATCGGTTGCAGAACGCGCAACGGCGCCGACGCAGACCCGTCCGACCCTCACTCCTCCCGCAGCACCCGCGCGATCGGCAGCCGGCGCAGGGCCAGCGCGCTCCACAGACCCGCCACGAGGGCCGCGCCCAGGGCCAGGGCCAGGGCGGTCAGGAAGGGGGCGGCGTTGACCTGCGGCTGTATCGTCCAGCCGAAGGAGCGGCGGTTGACCACCCGGATCAGCAGCAGGGCCAAGGCCAGCCCGGTCGGCCAGCTGAAGAGGCCGGCGGCCAGGCCCATCAGGCTGGTCTCCAGCAGCGAGAGCGCCGTCATCTGGCCCTGGGTGAGCCCCATGGCGCGCAGGGTGGCCAGCTCGCGGGCGCGGCTGAGCTGCAGGGAGAGGAGTGTGGAGAGCACGCCGATGAAAGCCACCACCAGGGCCAGCAGCCGCAAGGCTCCTGTGACCGCGAAGGCGCGGTCGAAGACCGCAAGTACGTCCCGGCGCAGACCGCGGTTGGAGAGCACCGCCAGCCGCAGGCCCGGCTCCAGCGAGCCGGATGGGATGCGCAGCCTGCGGATGGCGACGCCGGAGCTGGGCGAGCCGGGATCGGGGTCGGGATCAGTCGCGTCGGCGAGCGCCTGGCGCAGCTCGGACGCGAAGCCCTCCGCGTCCTCGTCTTGCGCCAGCATCAGGGCTATCGAGCCGACGGCCGCGTCCCGCCAGTGGCGGCGGTAGACCCCGTCGGCCATGAAGACCACGCCCCGCTCGGAGCCGTAGTCATAGAAGACGCCGGCGATCGGGAAGCCCTGCGGCCCGTCGTCGGTGCTCAAGGTCAGACGATCGCCCAGGCCCAGGGAATGCCGGCGGGCGAAGGGCTCCGAGATCGCCACCGCGCCGTCCTCCACCGCCCGCCAGACCGCGGCGGCGCCACCCGGCGGGGCCACCAGGTAGGGCCGGTCGGCCCCGGCTATATCGCGACTGAGCGCCACCACGTCCACCGTGCCCAGCTGCGGCGAGCGCAGGGCCACGTCACGGGCCGTGGCTACCTCGGCCACGCCCGGTAGCCCGGCCAGGGCCTCGGCGAGGCGCGGATCCAGCGTTCGCCCGCTGCGGGTGGCCGTGATGCCCGCCGGGGTCACGAAGATGTCCGCCTGCAGGGTCTGGCCCAACCAGATCTCCACCGTGCGCCGGAAGCTGCCCACCATCACGTCCACCCCGATCGAGACGCAGACCGCCACCATCAGGGCCGCCGTCGCCACCGCGGTGCGGCTGAGGGAACGGGCGATGCCGCGCGGCGCCAGCCGGCCCACCGGGCCCAGCAGCAGGGCGCAGGGACGGGCCAGCAAGCGCATCAGGGCCAGGAGGCCCAGGGGCACCCAGAGCGCGAAGGCGAGCAGAAAGCAGGCCATGCCCACGAAGCCGGCGACCACCCCCTGCCCCGGCCAGGCCAAGGCCCCCAGCCCCGCCAGGGCCACGGCGATGCCGAGGGCGGCCAGCCGCGGCGCGCTCGCGCGGCTGGCCGCTTCCTGCTCGGAGCGGCGCAGGGCGGTGACCGGGGGCACGCGGGTGGCCTCCAGCGCGGGCAGCAGCGCACCGATCAAGGACGCGCCCAGGCCGGCCAGGGCGCCCCAGACGAGGGTGGCCGCCGGCACCTCCACCTGGCGGACGGTGACCGTCATGTACAGGTCGTTGATGGGACCGGAAACCAGGGCCACCGCCCAGCGGCCCAGGATCAGTCCCAGGGCCAGGCCCACGGCGGTGCCTACGGCGCCTAGGAGCAGGGCTTCCAGCAGCAGCATCGCCTGAAGCTGCCCGCGCGTGACCCCCAGGGCCCGCAAGATGGCCAGGGTGCTGCGCCGTTGGACGACGCTGAAGCGCAGGGTGTTGAAGATCAGGAAGACCCCCACCAAGAGGGCCAGCAGGCTGAGGGCCCGCAGGTTCAGGCGGAAGGAGGCCGTCATGGCCGCCATGCTGCCTTCACCGCTTCCCGCCGGCTCGACCACCGCCCCCGGCGGCAGGAGGGCCGTGATCGCCGCCAGGCGTGCGGCCAGTGCCGGCCCTTCCGCCGGCAGGATCAGGTCGATGCGGTCCAGCCGGCCGCGCCGGCCCAGGAAAGCCTGCGCCGTGGCCAGATCCGTGAGCAGCAGGCCCTGCAGGGCGCGGCGGCTGAGGGCATCGGTGGGCCTGAGGAGGGCGACCACCCGCGCGTTCACCCGCCGGCCCTCCGCGTCCAGGGGCAGGCGGTCACCGGGCGCCAGACCCAGGCGGTCCGCCAGGTCCTGGCCCAGCAACACGGCATCGGGCTCCGTCAGAAGGGCGGCGAGCAGGTCGTCGCCCGGCGTGGTGTCATCCGGGCCCAAAAGCGTGCGGAAGGGCGCTTCGGCGAAGGGGTCCACGCCCAACAGGGTGAGGCTTTCGCCGCCCGGCCGGTCGATGCGGGCCTCGCCCTGCACCACCGGCGCGCCCAGCACCAGCCCGAGGGAGCCGCGCAGCCGGACATAAAGGGCTTCGTCCAGCCGCCGGCCGTCGCCGACGATGCGGTGGGTGGCGCGGCCGGCCACCGTCTCCTGTGACAGACGGAAGGCGGCCATGGCGCTCTGGTTGGCCAGCTCGACGGCGACGAAGACCGCCACGCCAAGGGCCACGCCCAGAACCAGGAGGCCCGACTGCAGCGGCCGGCGCCGCGCCTGGGACCAGGCGATGCGTGCCAGCGGGGCCAACGGGATCAAGCCGGCTCCGGTTGGGCCTCGACCACGCCATGGCCCTCCACGCGCAGGACGCGGTCCGCGGCGGCGGCGATGCGGCGGCTGTGGGTGACCATGATCAGGCTGCGGCCCGACGCGCGGGACCGTTCCAGGAGCAGGGCCAGCACCTGGTCGCCGATCTCCGGGTCCAGGTTGCCGGTGGGCTCGTCGGCCAGGATCAGGGGCGGGTCGGTCACCAGGGCGCGGGCGATGGCCACCCGCTGCTGCTCGCCGCCGGAGAGGCGGTCCGGAAAGCTGGCGGCGCGATCCGCCAGGCCGACGGCCGCCAGCTCTGCCATGGCGCGGCGGTCCGCGTCGGCCACGGACGCACCGCCCAGCTCCAGCGGCAGGCGCACGTTCTCCAGGGCGCTCAGGGTGGGGATCAGGTTGAAGAACTGGTAGACGAAGCCGATGCGCTGCAGCCGGAAGCGCGTGCGCTCGCGGTCGGACATGGCGCCAAGATCCTCGCCGGCCACCCGCACCCGGCCCTGGGTGGGCTGGTCGATGCCGGCCATGAGGTTGAGCACCGTGGTCTTGCCGGAGCCACTGCGCCCCAGGATCGCCACCACTTCGCCGGCGCCGATGGCGAAGCTGACATCCCGAAGCACCGTGTGGCTGCGGCCGGCCTCTGGGTAGGCCTTGCCCACCTGCTCGAATTGGATGATGGACGGCGTCATGTGCAGGTCGACGGGGCTGAAGGAGGCTGGCGGGCCGACGCGATCGGCGATGGCAGGATCGTCAGAAAGGGGGATTGACGAACGGAAAAAGAATGTTAGCATATAGATCATGGAGCCTTGGCGCGTCTGGTTCCGTCGCTTCGCCGTCCGACCCGTTCTGGGGGCGGCCGTTCTGGCTTGCACCGCGACTGTCGGCTTGCTCCTCCTGCCCCTGCCCCTGGCCGCCGAAGATGACGCGGACGGTTGCCGTGTAGATGTGCAGCAGACCGTCAACCCCGCCGTCATCCTGTTGGGCGAGACCATCGAGGTCAGGCTGATCCTGCAGCCGCGATGCGGCCAGTCGGCCGGCCAGCCGCTGCATGTGGTGCTGGCCATCGACACCTCGGGGTCGATGCAGGGCCAGCCGATCATGCAGGCCGAGAACGCGGCGCGCCACTTCATCGAGGACCTGAACCTCGCCGACCATCCGAGCACATCGGTGGGAATCGTCAGCTTCAACAACAGCGCCGAGACAATCTGCGCCTTGACCAACCAGAGCAAGACGCTGAGCGGCTGCTTGAACAAGCTCGGCAATGCCCCTACAGGCGGCACGGACATCGCCGCGGGGCTCGTGGAGGCCGGCGAGTTGCTGAAGAAGGGGCGCAAGCAGTCGGCGACCCGCCCCTTGGCGGCCGTGCTGCTGCTCTCCAATGGGACGAATCAGGCTGGTTGCCATCCGGTGGAACGTGCCGCCAGCGACCTGAAGCGCGATGGCGCGCTCCTGGGAACGGTCTGCGTCGGGGCGGACTGCGACCAGGACTGCATGCGCAAGGCCGCCAGCCAGCCCCGTTTCGCCTTGGCGGTGACCGACGCGGGTCAGCTGGCCAGCGCCTTTGACAAGCTGCGCCGGGAGATGGTGGACGTGGTCCTGGAGGACGCCAACATCACCCAGCTACTGCCACCCGATGTCACCCTGGTGGGCGTCGGCGCACCCGGTGAGCCCGAGCCGCGTATCGACGACGATCCGGTCGAGGGAGCCTCGCTGCGCTGGAAGGTGCCGTTGTTGGCCAAGGCCGGCCTGACCCTGACCTACCGTGTCCGGCCCACCCGCCTCGGCGAGCAGCCCAGCGGTCTCCGGGCCTGGACCGTCATCAGGCGCAGCGACGGGGGAGGGTTGCAGGCGGACTTCCCCCAGCGGACGATCCTGGTGCTTCAAGCGCCCTTGGAACCGCCCACCGCCGCGCCTTCGCCTACCAGGACACCCGTCCCGCCGACCCGTGTGGCTACGGCCATCCCTTCGGCAACGCCGGCGGTCATCGCTACGGCCAACGTCAAGCGTGTCGTCCACCGCGCCTTCCTGCCCCGGATGCAGAAGCCGCGGCTGGACGATCCCGATTCCGGCCTGCAGCAAGCCCAGCTCTTCCCCTTCCGCGATCGGCCCTGAGCCGTCGCCGGCTGGCCTCACCCGCTACAGTTTGCACGTGAACCTACCGCCTTTGGCGGCTGACCTCGATGCTGCGCGCCTTCGCGCCGCCCTTGCCGGCTGCCCTTTGGGCCTGCCGCTGGAGGTCCACGCCGAGCTGGCCTCTACCATGGATCGCCTGGCGCGGCTGGCCGATGCGGGCGCGCCGTCGGGCGCCATGGTCATCGCCGACCAGCAGACCGCGGGGCGCGGTCGCCTGGGCCGGTCCTGGCAGGCGGAGCCCGGCCAGGCGCTGATGTTCTCGCTGCTGCTGCGTCCGCCGCCCGCCCTGCAAAGCCCAGAACGCCTGGCCCAGTTGCCGATGGCCCTGGCCCTGGGAGCCTTGGCCGCGTTGCGCCTGCGGCTGCCCGACCCGAGCGCGGCGGCGCTGAAATGGCCCAACGACCTGCTGCTGGCGGGGCGCAAGGCGGCGGGGATGCTGACCGAGCTGGCCTGGGACGAGGCCGGTCCGCGCGTCATCGTGGGCTTGGGTCTGAACCTCCGCCAGCGCGCCTTTCCGGGCCTCCCTGACGCCACCAGCCTGGCCCTCGCGCTGCAAGCCGCGGTCGAGGACGAGGACCCGCGCCTCCATCGCGGCGACCTGGCGGCGGACCTGCTGCGCGCCGCGGCGGCGGAGCTGGCGCGGCTGGCCGACGGGGAGGCATTGACGCCGCGCTGGGCGGCAGAGCTGGCCACCTTGGGGCGGTGGGTGCGGGTGCGGCGCCTGGAGGAGGACGGCGGGGTGCTTGAGGGGCTGGCCGAGGGTGTCGCCGCCGACGGCGCGCTGCTGCTGCGGACCGAGGCTGGCGTCCTGCTGCAGCTGCGAGCCGGAGATGTAAGCCTGTCCGGCGGCTAGCTCACTCGCCCATGCCGCCGCCGCCCTGTGCCGCACCGGCACCCTCCGCCATCGACTGCGACGGGATCAGTCCGCCGTCGTCGTACGCGGTCGCGTCCAGCAGATCCCCGTCGCCCCAGACCTCCAGACGCCCCAGCTCCGGCTTCCATACCAGCTCGAAACGCTCGGGAGGGCGTTTGCCCTGGGCATAGCCGATACGCGACACGCGGTGGACCATCAGGCCGCGATTCAGTTCCTCGGCGACATAATGCTCCCTGCCACCCGGCGCGGCCAGCAGGACGGCGTGCAGCCGTCCGTCGGGGCTGGTCGAGCGTAGCACTGCACTGTCGCGCATGATCACCAGGAGCAGGCTGAAGAAGGTGGTCATGGCCAAGAGCACCACCTGCAGCACCGCGGGCCCGAACCAGTCCAGCCGCACCTGGGGCAGCCGCTGATGGATGCCTCGCCAGCCCAGGACCCACAGCCAGGTCAGGGCCAGGATCGCGGCGGTGGGTACGGTGGCCGGGTTCAGGTCGTTGGCCACCGACCAGGGGAGGAAGGCGAGGATGGCGACCAGGGCCAGCCAGATGGCTGACCAGGGAACGGCGAGTCGCCGCCGTCGGCGCTGGTCGATGACCGGGAAGGAGAGGCTGTCCATGAAAGGCTCCGTTGACGACATCGCCGGTGATGAGGGTTGTGTACGTGCGAGGCGGCCGCGGGGTTCACGGGCCCGGGGCGTGGGCGCCGTCAGGGGCCGCGCCGCAGCCAGTCTGCGGACCGGTCGCCGACCTTGGGGTCCTCCGGGTTGGCGCTGGTGATCTGATGGTAGGCCGAGATCCAGCGCACCAGCTCCTCGTCGCGCTTGTCCTGCTCGGCGCGCTGGATGGCGGCCAGCCGTTGATCCAGACGCAGGAAGATCTCGTCCTGCACCGCCTGCGGATTGCGCACCGAATCGAAGGTGAAGCTGCCGGATTCGGCGGCCGTTTCGATGATCACATCGCCGAAGCGCAGGATGGCGGCCAAGGGGTTGGGGATGACGAAGCGCACGTCCTGCACCTGCCCCAGCGGTGCCTGCCGCTGTTCGGCGAAGATGCCCAGGGGGCGGCGGTTGATATCGATGACCAGTTCCCGCGTCACCACGTAGAGGTCGTTGCGCCAGTCCTCGAAGACCCACCAGGCCCAAGCCAGGAGGCCCAGCCACAGCAACAGACCCCCGGCCGCCAGCGGTCCCGCCAGCGGCCCGGAGCCCACCAGGGCGGCCAGCAGCGCCCCCGTGGCCAGGAGCCACAGGCCGATGGGCAGCCAGCCGTCCCGTAGCAGGCTCCACCAATGCTTGCGGAAGGTGATGGTGCCGTCCGGGGCCTCGGTGCGCGCCGCCGGCAGGAGGTAGCGGAAGGCGCGCAGGAGGAGGCCTGGCCGCTGCACCTGGGCCACGTCGGCCTGGCTGGCCACACGCAAGGGCTCGTCGCCCGGCGTGGAGCCGTGGCCCATGGCCCCCAGCACCTTGCGCGCGATCATCACCTGGCGCTCGGAACCGGCGCGGTCGCGGGCGCGGCCGACCTGCTCGAAGATGAGGTCGCGGGCCTGACGCGGGTGGCGGACGCGGTCGAAGCCCAGCTTGCCTCTGGCCCCCGCGGTCTGGACGAAGATGTCGCCGTAATCCAGCAGCCGGGCCATCAGGCTGGGCTGCACGAAACGCACGTCCTGCACCCGATCCAGCCGCGCCGCCGAGCGCCGTTCGTCGATCCAGGGTTTGCGTTCCACGTTCATCACCCGGCGGTTGGTCACCACCAGGCAGTCGTGCCAGTAATCGTAGAAGGCGTAGGTCGCGGCCGCGCCGGTGGCCAAGAGCGCCAGTCCGGCCAGGGCCGCCAACGCCGATGGCCCCAGAACGCCGGCCGAAGCCACCAACCAGACCAGACCGGCCGAGCCGAGGAAGACCATCAGGGGGAACCCGACCAGACCCGGCAGCACGGTGAGCGGATGGCGCCGGAAGATGGTGATGGTCCGCTCTCCGCCAGGGCCTCGGCCGCCCGAAGGCACCCGCAGGCGTTCGCGCAATTCGTCCGGCAGCACCAACAGGTCCAGCAGCTGGGCGTCGGAACGCAGGATCTCCCAGAGGACCTCGCCGTCCAGGACCAGCAGCCTGACCCGGTCGAAGGCCAAGGCGGTGCTGTCGCGCGGTTCGTCGGCGAAGACGCCGCGCGAACCGATGACGGTGCCGTAGCCCGACATGCCTTGGTGCACCTGGCCGCCGTCCGGGCTCTGCTGTTGGAAGCTGACCATGCCGTCGATGACGATCCACAGGGTAGCGTCCACCCGTCCTTGCGCTGCGATGATCGCGCCCGCCGCGTGTTCCACCTGCTGCACCACCGGAGCGAGCGCCAGCAAGGCCCGCCGCGGCAGGTTGGCGAAGAGCGATGTGGCCGCCAGATGGGCCACCACCTGATCCAGGCTGACGGCGTTCACAGGTAGGCCTTCAGTTCCTCCGCCGCGCGGCGGGTCATGCCGGGGACGGCCGCCAGGGCATCCACCGAGGCGTTGCGAATGCCGTCCACCGAACCGAAATGCACCAGGAGCATTCGCCGCCGTTTGGGCCCGATGCCCGGCGCGTCGTCCAGGTTGGAGCGCAGGCCGCTGGCATTGCGCAGCTTGCGGTTGTAGCTGATGGCGAACCGGTGGGCCTCGTCGCGGCAGCGCTGGACCAGGTACAGGGCCTGGCTGTCCCGCGGCAGGATGACCGGGTCGCGCTGGCCGGGCAGAAAGAGCTGCTCGCGCTGCTTGGCCAGCGAAACCAGCGGTATCGCGTCCAGGCCCAGGCCTTCCATGACCTGCCGGGCCCGGCTCAGCTGCCCCTTGCCGCCATCGACAAGGACCAGGTCCGGCGCCCGTTCGAAGGCCCCCGTCCGGGCGCCCGGCTCCACCAGGCCCGCGACCAGGGCTTCGCGGTGGCGGCAGAGCCGTTCGAAGCGCCGCGACAGCAGTTCGGCCATGGCCGCGAAGTCGTCCTGGCCGTCCAGGCTCTTGATGCGAAAATGGCGGTAATCGCCCTTGTCCGGCGCGGCGTCCACGAAGACGACCATGGAGCCCACGGTATGGGTGCCCTGCAAGGTGGAGATGTCATAGCATTCGATGCGGCGCGGCAGCTCGCTCAAGCCCAGGGCATCGCGCAGTTCGGCCATGGCCTGTTCGGCAACGCCGTCCTCGCTCTCGGCGCTGTGGGCCGCCTGCAGCACGCGCAAGGTCTCGGCGGCGTTGCTGACGGCCACGTCCACCAGCTCCCGCTTGCGGCCGCGCTGGGGCACGGTCAAACGCACCTTTGTGCCCCGTCGTTCAGCCAGCCAGCGCTCGATGATCTCGCTCTCGGCAATATGCTCCGGCAGTACGATCTCACCCGGCACCTTGGCCCCGTCGTCGTAGAACTGCTTGATGAAGGCCGCCAGGAGCTCATCGGGGGATTCGGCGGCGCCGGAGAGCTGGAAGCTCTCGCGCCCGATGAGCTTGCCGTTGCGCACGAAGAAGACCTGGGCCACGGCTGCCCCGTCCTCCCGGGCCACCGCCACCACGTCCTGGTCGGAGAGGGTGGGGGCGATGATGCGCTGCCGCTCGACCACCTGCTCGATGGCCAGCACCCGGTCCCGGACGCGCGCCGCCCGTTCGAACTCCAGGCGCGTGGCATGGGCGGCCATCTCCTCGCGCAAGCGGTCCAGCACCTCCTGGGAATGGCCGTCCAGAAAGCGGCAGAGACCATCGATCATGGTCCGGTAGCCGGCCTGGTCCACCGCCCCCACGCAGGGGCCCAGGCAGAGGCCGATGTCCAGGTACAGGCAGGCGCGCGGGTCGCGGCCGGAGATGGTGCGGTCGCAGTCCAGGAAGGGAAAGACCTTGCGCAAGGCCCCCAGGGTCTCGCGCATGGCCGCCGCGCTGCTGTAGGGCCCGAAGTAGCGCGAACCGTCCTGCAGCACCCGTCGCGTGGCAAAGACCTTGGGAAAGCGTTCGCCCCAGGTGACCTTGATGTAGGGGTAGCGCTTGTCGTCCTTCAGCAGGATGTTGTAGCGCGGGCGATGCTCCTTGATGAGGTTCATCTCCAGGAGCAGGGCCTCCAGCTCGGAGGCGGTCACGATCCATTCCAGATCGGTGATATGGCTGACCAGGCGCTGCGTCTTGGGTTCCAGGCGCGCGGACTGGTGGAAGTAGGAGCGCACCCGGTTGCGCAGGTTGACGGCCTTGCCGACGTACAGCAACTCACCACCCTCCGCGTAGTACTGGTACACGCCGGGTACGGTGGGCAGGCTGTCGAGTTTGGACTGCAGGGCAGGAGGCATGGCGCAAGCATCCGCGGCAGGTGGGTCGTCCTGGTCCGCTGGTAACGCATCAGGGAAGACACGATGCAGAGCAAGTATATAGTCGCGCATGTGCGGCAAGCACACCCGCCAGAATATGAAACTGCGGCTGGAGCGCGGCGCATTTTCATAGCAGGGTATGCGCGCCCGCGCAGCGGCGTTCCCCGGCCTGAGTGACGAAAATGCAACGCCCGACCCGGTAGACTGATCTCGGATGCGCCGCTGGGTGCCGCGGAGACCGGATGGCCTCGGCAAGCCCGGCCCGACGCAGTCAGGTCCTACGTGGGTGCCATCTCGACGGCGATCATGGATGCTCGATTCATCAGGCCGGCTGGAGCGGACGCGCGGGAGCACGGCCTCCCTCCGCTCCAGCCGGCGGCCGCGGCGCGCTGCGATCTCAGGGCGTCAGGACCAGGTCCTGGATCTGGGCGCTGCCCAGGCTGGCCCCGGAGAGACCGTCCAGCAGCTCTACCTCCAAGCGGTAGCGGTCGGCATCCAACCGCGCCTTGGGCGGCAACCGCAGCCAGACCCGTTCGCTGACCGGCTCGCCGGCCGGCCAGGCGCTGGTGGGGAAGACGCCGCCGAAAGGCATGCCTTGCAGTTCGGCCAGCACCGTTCCGGCGGGGTCGAGAAGGCGCAGCGTCCGGCTATGGTCCAACGCCAGCGGCCGGGCGGCCTTCCAGGTGATGCGCACGGGCAGCCAGCCGGCCGAGGCATCCGGCGTGCCGGTCGTCTTGTCTGCCGCCGCGTCCTGTGGGTCGTCGCCCGACGCCGTGGCGGCGATCCGATCCTCGGCCGTGATCGCTACCAGGGTGAGGTCGCCCAGCTGCGCCAGATTGCCTTCAGTGGCCGGCAGCCGCTCGGGCAGGCGGCGGACGCGGATGGGGCCTAGGTAGACCTCGCCTTCGGCGCCGGCCGCCGCCGTGCGCAGGGGCTTTTCGCCGACCGTTGTGCTGAGCCGCAGCAGGTACAGGCCGGGGATGGTCGTGGCCGGCACGTTCAGGTTGACCAGGGCGCCGCCGTCGTCGTCCACCGCGGCCTCGGCCTCTACGGCTGAGTCGCGCCAATGCAGCAGGGGTGCGGCGGCCATCACCAGCTGGGCCTTGACCCTGAGGTCCGGCGGGGCCTGCCGCCAGCGCAGACGCAGCTCCAGGGTGTCGCCGGCGTCCAGCGGCAGGGTGTCCCTGCGCGCCGCTCGCGCCGCCGGCGGCTCACCCCTGGACGCCGGACTGCTCATCACGGCGTCGATCAGGCGCGGACGCGCTTCGCCGCCTTCCCAGGTCAGCCCGGCGGGAAGGCTCAGCGGCAAAGCTGCGCCCGTTTGCGGCAACCAGGCGAAGAGCGCGGGTTCGGCAGGGTCCGGCCGCGGCAGGAGCCAGGCGACCAGCGCCGCCACGGCCAGGACCGCGAGGCCGGTCAAGGCGCCCCGCAGCAGCCCGCGGCGGCGGTCGACGAGCCAGAGCGACAGCCACAGCAACAGGGCCAGCAGCGACAGGATCTCAGCGGCGGCGCGCACCGGACTGCGCCCCAGGCGCAAGACGATGCTGCAGTCGCTGGCGCATTCGCCCGGTTCCAGGGTCAGCTTCAACCAGCCGGAGCCCTCGACAGCGCTGGTTTCGCGGGGGCGGCCGCCGTTGACCCGCGCCTCCCAGCCGGGGAACCACAGGATCGGGAAGGCCAGGGTGCCCCGCTGGTTGCCGCTGATGATCAGCCGCCAGTCGCGGCGGGCAGGGTCGCGCAGGCCCGGGGTGACCCCCTCCAGCTGCGTAATGCCGGACAGCGTGCGGGGGTTGCCCTGATGCCCCAGGGCGGTCGCCAGACCGCCGGCGGGACGCTGGTGGACGGCCGCGGGGAGCGGGGCGGCGGTCAAGGTGGCCAGCCGCCCCGTCAGGCTCTCGTAGACGGTCATGTCGGCGCGTGCCGGCCCTTCGTTGGTCGGGGCCTGGGCCCCACCGCCCAACACCTGATCCGGCAGCACCCGGTCCAGGTGTGGGCGCTCGACGAAGGCGGGTAGCCAGAGCCAGGCGGACAGGGCCAGCCCCAGAGCCATGCCACCGGTCACGGACATCAGCGCTGCTTGCCCTGCGCCTGGGCGGCGCGGCCAGCGCCGAAGTTCCTGGTCCGCCAGCCAGCGCCGCAGGCGCCCTGGGCCGGCCCAGGGTGCAGGCAGGTCGAGGCTCGGCGTTGGCAGGTCGGTTGGCGGACCGGGCGGCGGACCGGGCGGCGCCGTCCCGGTGGCCTGGCGGCGCTGCCAGAGCAACGCCGCCAGGCTCAGGATGAGGACCGCTCCGCTCAGCCAGGGCCGCTCGGGACGCGGCTCGCAGGCGATGAGCAGCGCCAGCAAGCCGCCCCAGCGCAGCGACGCCCCCAGACCGGGCGAGCGGACGGCGGTCAGGGCGGCGGCCAGGACCCAGGGGAAGAGGGCGGCCTGACCCAGGCGGCTGGGGGCGGACCCCGGTCCTTCCAGGGCCGCGGCCACCAGGAAGGCCGCCGGCAGCAGCAGGGCGGCCAGCAAGCCCGCACTGCGGCGCGGCCGGTGGCGGCGCAGCAGGCGGGAGGCACCCAGAGCAGCCAGGATCAGCCACAGGGCCAGGGTGACGCGCGTACCGGCGACCAGGTTGGCCTGCCCCAGGGCGGAGGTCTGGACCCCTTGGCGCAGGGCCTCCGGCAGACCCTCCTGAATGGCCGTGAGGCCGGCCTGTCCCAGGCCCACCAGCGCCGCACCCACATAGGGCAGAGGGCCGTGGAAGTTCCAGAAGGGGTAGCCCAGGCCGAACAGGGCATCCGGCATCCAGCGCGGCGGCCAATGCCCGGCGCGCAGGGCCAAGGTCAGTTCAAGCGTGCGCAGAACGGATTCGGTGTCCGCGCCGCGCAGGCGGGGCAGCGGCAGGCGTTCCGGCAGGAGGATGGGAAGGGCCAGCAGCAGACCGATGGCGGCGGCGGCCAGATCCGGTAGCCGTTCCCGCAAGCGGCCCAGGGCGCGACGCGGCGGGAGGAAGGCCCAGCGGCGCGGCGCGGACGCGCTGGGTTCGGCGCGGAGGTTGGCGTGCATGGCGGCCGATTGTAGCAGCCCGGGCGGCCGGCGTCGCCGGGCCGACGGCCGGTGTTCCCCCCACGTCGCGGTGGGGCCTCAACGGCGTTGTCCGATAGGATTGGCCACCCGCGATATGATTGGCCAACCGCGACCCCCGTCCTGGATCATGGAGCTCGACATGAGGCCCGTGCTGACCCGTCCCCGCCTTGCTACCATCCTCCTGGTCTTCGCCGCCGCGGCGGCGGCGCCCATCACCGGGCTGGCCGAAGGCGGCGGCCTGCCGCCCTGGCAGACCGTCTGGCGCGCCGCGGCGGAACCGGCCCTGGGCGCCGTGGTGGCGCCCGTGGATCTGGCCCTGGCTCCCGACGGCAGCCTGGTGGTGGTGGACAGGGAACTCCGGCGCGTGCAGCGCTTCGCGGCGGACGGCCGGGTGCTGGGTGCCTACCGTTTGCCGGGCCGCCCCTTCCTGACCCCCTTGGCCGTCGCCGTGGACCCGGTTCGTGAGCGGGTCTACGTTTCGGATTCTGAGCGGGCCACCGTGGCCAGCTTCACCTTGGCGGGCGACTTCCTGACCGAGTGGGCGGATTTCCAGCAACCCGAGGCCTTGGCATGGGGCGAAGGGGGCCGCGTGCATGTCTACGACCGGCGGCGCAGCGGCCTGCTCACCCGTTCGCCGGAGGGTGAGCAGGCGCTGGACAACATCCCCGTCCAGGTGCCGCAGTCCTTCGCCAGCGAGTTGCCCAACGGCCTGGCCGTGGACGCGCAGGGCCAGATCTGGTTCGCCGCGGAGGCCCCGGTGGTCACCCTGCCGCCCATCCTCTACGTCTTCGACCGCCAGGGCGACATCGCGCCGCCGCGCACGCGGCTGGACTTCAATCCGCGCGACCTGGCCTTCGACCGCGCCGGACGGGGCTTCATGCTCGATGGTCTGGGAGCGCGGCTGGTGACCGACTTCGATCGGCGCAGCGGGAGCTACCTGGCGCTGCCCATTCAGCGCGGCGCAAGGGCCTTGGCGGCCGGGAGCGCCGGCGAGGTCTGGTTGCTGGACGGGCCCAGCAGCGAGCACGAAGGGGGCATCTCGGGCTTGACGGTGACCGGCCAGCGGGCCACGGAACAGGTCTCATGGCGCTTCCCGTCGCTGGCGGCCGGCTGGTACCAGCAGCCGACCTATCTCGCCGCCGCTGGGTCGGACATCTGCCTCGCCGATGGCACCCACCGCCTGCAATGGTTGGATGCGGCGGGCGGAGGCCTGGCCCAGGCGCGGCGTCCCTTCGCCGCTGCCGTGGCCGGCCTGCCCGACGGTGACTGCTTCGTGGCGCGCGCCCGGCAGTCCAACAGCCTGGACGATGCCCAGGACCCCGATGTGGCCCCGGTCGGGACGCAGCGCCTGACGCTGGAGCGGCACCGGCGCCGGGGCGCGGTCGCGGAGCGGGTATGGACCCGGGACTGGACGGAGCCCCTGACCGCCAGTCCTCCCAGCAGCCTGACCGCCCTGGCCGTCGACGCCGCCGGAGGGCGGCTCGTGCTGCTGGACGCCAGCGCCCGGCGCCTGCGCTTCTTCGACCTGGCCGGCGGCGAGCCGCGCGGCGAGCGGCTCCTGCCGCCCGCCGTGGGCTTCGCGCCCTGGAATGACGTGGAGGTGGATGGCCGGGGACGCATCTGGGTGCTGGATTTCGTCCGGCCGGGACTGTTGGTCCTGGACGCCGAAGGCGCCCTGCTGCGCGAGCTTCCGGCGCCCGCGGGGGCCTTCCGGCTGGCGGTCCTGCCTTCCGGCGACCCGGTGGTGCTGACCGCCCGCCGGGAGTTGGTGCAGCTGGACGCGGAGGGTCGGGAGACCGCGCGAACCGTCCTGCCGGCGCCCGCCGCGGGTGATTCCCGCCCGCCCGGCGACCTGACGGTGGATGGTGCCGGTCGCCTGCTGGTCACCGATCCGGCGGACGCGGCCATCCACGTGTTCGGCCCCCTGCGGCGCCCAGGCGGCCTGTGGCTGCCTTGGTTGGGCGGCGGCGCCGATGTCGACCGCGTCGGCGCGCCGTGATAGACTGGGCCCTGCCATTGCCTGGTGAAGGAGGCTATTACCCATGTACAGCGATCAACGACGACAGCCGATCGGCTGGATCCCGGCCGGCGCCCTGGCCCTGTCGCTCCTGGTGGGCTGCAAGCCGGCGGCTGCGCCCAGCGGGGCTCCCACGGCCGACGCGGCCGCCACCGTCCCGGCGGAGGCGGCCGATGTCGCGTGGTTCGAGGGCTCGGTGGAAGCGGCTTTCGCCGCGGCCAAGGCAGAGTCCAAGCCGCTCTTCCTCTACTGGGGCGCGGTCTGGTGCCCCCCCTGCCATTACCTGATGACGAAGGTGTTCCACCAGCCGGACTTCGTGGCCAAGAGCCGGGATTTCGTGGCTGTCTATCTGGACGGCGATACCGAAGGCGCCCAGACCTGGGGGGAGACGTTGAACGTCAGCGGCTATCCCACGGTGCTGGTCATGAGCCCCGCGGGCGAGGAGTTGCTGCGGGTGCCCAACGGATTGGGATCGGAGCATTACGCCGCCGTCCTGGACCGGGCCAAGGCGATGACCCAGCCCATCGATGCCGTGCTCAAGGCCGTGCAAGCGGCCGGTCCGGCCCAGGCGACGCCCGAGCAGTTGGCTCTGCTGGCCTACTATGACTGGGATCTCGACGCCAGGATCAAGCTGGAGGATGCGCCGAAGCTGGATCTCTTTCGCCGGCTGTGGGCGGAGACGCCCGCAGAGCAGGAGGCGGTCAAGACGCGCTTTCTCAAGCTCTACCTGACGACCCTGCACGGGGCGCGCGAAGCCGCCGCGGAGGCGGACCCGCCCACCGAGCCGCCAGGGTTTGCCGACGAGGACCGCGCGGCGGTCGAGACCCAGATCGGTGCCTTCCTGGCCGATCCCGCCTTGCGCAACGACAACCTGGACCTCCTCTTCTACTGGAGCCAGGAGACGGTGGACCTGCTGCATCCCGGGCTGGGCTCGCAGCGGGACACCTTGCTGCGGGCCTGGGCGGATGCCGCCAAAGCGGTGGAGGTGGACGAGAGCCTGACCGTCGACGACCGCCTGACGGCGCTCTATCCGCAACTGGCCATGCTGCGGATGACCCTGCCCCCCACGCCCACGCCGCCCGCCGATGCCGCCGGCGGAACGGCCACGCAGGTTGCGGAATCCCTGCCGGCCGAACTGCTGCAGCATCTGCGGGATCAGGTGGCCTGGGCCGGCAAGACCGTGACCGACCCGGGCGAGCTGCAGGCCGTGGCCAGCACCATGATCTGGCTGCTGGACGAAGTGGGCCAGGGCGAGGCCTCGCAGGCCGTGCTGGACGAGGCCATCGGCCGCAGCCTGGCCCCCCATTACTACATGAGCTACCGGGCCTCCAAGGCCAAGGAGAAAGGCGATGCCGCCGCGGCCGTCGAATGGTCGCGTAAGGCCTGGGTGGGCGCTGAGGGGCGTGCGAGCCGCTTCCAATGGGGCTACGACCACCTGGCGATGCTCATGAGCCAGACGCCGGACGACGCGGCGACCATCGAGGGCGACACCGCCAAGGTGCTGGACGAACTCCTGGCCAACGATGACGCCTTCGCCAACCGCAACCTGGCCCGGCTCAAGCGCCTGCAGACGGCCATCGAGGGCTGGAACAAGGATGGGGCGCATGCGGACTCCGCCGAGAAGATCCGTCAGCAGGTGCAGGTGGCCTGCGAGCGCTTCCCGGCGGAGGGCGAGGACAGCCCCCGCGACCGCTGCCTGGCCTTCCTGGCGCCGGCGGCCGCGCCGACGCCCTGACCGGCAATCGGGACTGCCGCCTGCAAGCATCGGACGCGCAGTCGCGTCCTATGCTCATGGAGCCGTCGGGCTCCTCCACCACCGTCGGCTAGAATCCTTCATCGTGAGCCAATCCATGTCCTCCCCAGCTCCGCCTCGCCCCATGCCAGCTCCGGCCACCGACTGGACCGACCCCGCCGCCCTGCGCGCCTACCTGCGACAGGTGCGCATTCTGCGGGACCCGGTCGACGGGCAGGCCCTCATCGACGCCACACCGGAGATGGACGAGTACGTGGAGGTGCACGGCCGCTCGGCTGCCCTCTCCCTGGCGATGCTCGGCCGCCATCTGCCGGCGGGGCGCCGCCTCCGGGTTCTGGAGCTGGGTGGGGCGCCGTATTACTTCAGCGTCCTGATGGCCCGGGCCTTTGACATCGAGCTGACGGCGGCCAACGTGCAGGCCGGCGCCTGGCCGGGCGAGCCCGCCGAGCTCCGGCGCGGTGTCGTGGAGCTGGCGGTGCCGGACGGCGACGGCCGCCTGGACATCCGGGTGGAGGTCTTCAACATCGAGAAGGACCCCTTCCCGTTTCCGGACGAGCACTTCGACGTGGTGCTGTGCATGGAGGTGTTGGAGCATCTCTGCTACTCGCCCAGCCACATGCTGGCGGAGAGCCACCGGGTGCTGGCGCCGGGTGGGCTGTTCTTCCTGACCGTGCCCAACTTTCTCAACATCAAGCGCCTGGTCAACATGGCCTTGGGGCGCCCGACGGAATACCCTTACAGCGGCTACGGGGTCTACGGTCGCCATGCCCGCGAGTTCGCGCCCGGGGAAGTGGGGCGGCTGTTCGAGGCCTGCCATTACCGGGTGCTGGAATTGGCCACGGCCAATGTCTGGCCCACCTTCAAGGGACGCGACATGGCCAGCCGGATCAAGGGCCTGTTCAATGCCTTGCTCAACGGCTTGACGGCCTTGCCCTTGCCCTTCCTGGCCGCCAAGCGCGAGTACATCCTGTGTGCGGCGCGGGCCGAGGGCGAAGCCCTCTGCGCCTATCCGGACTGGCTCTACGTTCACCGGCATCTCTATCCCGCGCCGCCCAACGGCATCCCCAAGGATTCCTGAGCATGGCCGCTGTCAGGCTGTCCAGCCGCTTGTCGGGCCATCTGCGGTCGCGGCGCTGGCGGCTGGCGGGCCTGATACTGGCGCTCGGCCTTGTCCTGGCCCTGGCCGCGGCCTGGTCGGCGTTGACGCCCCAGGTGCGGGCGAGCTTCCAACTGCGGCCGGGGTTCCTGGCCCTGGCTTTTCTCATCCAGACCCCGGGTTGGCTCCTGGCCGTGGATGCCTGGCGGCGGATGCTGCGCGCCACCCAGCCGGCCGGTGCGCCGGCGGGACCGGGAGATCCGCTACGCGGCATGCGTTTCGCGGAGCATCTGCAGGGCCATACCCTGGCGGCGCTGGCCCAGGTGCTACCGGGCAGCATCTGGGCCCCGCTCACGCGGGTGGCCTATTACCGCGAGCGGGGCCTGGGCACCTTGCGTACCGGGGCGGCCATGCTGCTGGAGATGACCTTGTTGGGCCTCGCCGGGCTGCTCGTCTTCCTGCTGGCGCTGCCCTTCGCTGTCGGTGTGCCGCCCGCCGCGCTGCCCTGGTTGCTGGCGGCGGGCGGCGCCAGCCTGGCCGCTCTGCATCCGCGGGTCTTCGGGCGGCTGCTGGCGCTCTTGGCGCGGGGTCTGCGCATCCAGCCCGTGCCGGCCGCGCCGCGCCTTGGGCTTCTGGCCCGGCTCCTCGGCCAGGAGCTGCTCGTCATGGGGCTCAGCGGGTTGGCCCTGATCCTGGTGATCCGCTCCCTGCTGCCTTCTGCCGCCCATCCGGCGACGGTGCTGGCGGCTTGGGGCCTGGGGGTGGCCATCGCCAGCCTGCTGGCCTGGTTGCCGGCCACGGCCTTGCTCAAGGATGGCGGGATGATCGCTCTCCTCGCCCCGCTCTGCCTGGCGGCGGCCGACGGGCAGGCGCTGCCGGCTGCCGCGCTGGCCCTGGGGCTGACCCTGGCCTGGCGCTTGTGGACCCTGCTGGTCCTGCTTGTCTGGGCCGGCGGCGCCACCGTGGCGGTGCGCCGCGGTGGCCGCGGGGTCCGACCGATGACCGCTCTGCGGTCTGTGGATGATGGCGTTGGCGCCCATGACCGAGCTTGAGACGGGGCGGCCCATCGCCGGCGAGCGGCCTGCCGGGGGCATCGCGGGCATGATCGAGTTGCGCCATGTGGCTGACGATCAGGCGCGCGCGGCCTACGACGCGCTCTATGCCCGGGCCGGCATTCAGAACCTGGTGGGGCATCTGGACTGGCTCCTGGACCAGCTGGATACGAGGCCGGGCATGCGGCTGCTCGACGTGGCCTGCGGCGAGGGCGAACTGGTGCGCCTGGCCTGCCGACGGGGCCTGGCGGCGCAGGGGGCGGACCTGTCGCAGGTGGCCCTGACCCGGGGTGGGATCGGTCTGGCGCCGGGGGTCTTGGTGGCCGCCGACGGGACGGCGCTGCCCTTTCCCCGCGGCCATTTCCAGCGGCTGACCAGCGTGGGCAGCCTGGAGCATTACGCGGACATGCCGGCCGGCCTCAGCGAGATGGCCCGCGTGCTGGATCCGGCCGGGCTGGCCCTGATCCTGGTGCCCAACAGCTTCGGCCTGCGTTGGAACGTGCTGCATGTCTGGCGCACGGGCGACGTGCACGACGATGGGCAGCCCATCCAGCGCTACGGCACCCGGCGCCAATGGCAGCGGCTGATCGAGGCCGCCGGGTTGGAGGTACTGCGTTGCCTGGGCAGCGAGGGCACGGAGGGTGCCCCGCTGCGCGGGAGGGATCTGGCGGGACTCGTCAGGCATCCCAGCCGTCTGCTGGGCCTGGCGGCTTCGTGGCTGCCGGTGGACCTGGCCAGCATGCTCGTCTTCATCTGCCGCCCGACTGCTACCATCGGACCAGGCGCGGCAGAGGGCTGAGCCGCCGCTTGCGGCGTCGCGCCGGGCAACTACCACCAATGGCTTATTGCCTGACCAGGGTGCCGGTCCTAGGCTGGTCCCCCTGTTTCCGCGCCCATAGCCCCTTGCCAGGAGAGACCCCCCATGCGATTCCCCCATTCCGCCCTGCCGCTCTGCGTCGGTTTCCTGCTTGCGGGCTGCGCGCTCGTGGCGCGGCCGCACGCACGCGGCAACAGCGCGCTGCAGGCGGGCGACTACCCGGCGGCCATCGAGGCTTTCAGCGAGGCCATCGAAGCGGGTGACGCCGTCCTGATCGCGCATATCAACCGCGGGATCGCCTATGAGGCCAGCGGGCAGTCGCAGAAGGCCGTCACGGATTACGACGCCGCGTTGGCCATGACCGATCCCGCGCCCACCGACACGCAGCGGGCCGAGATCTTGAACAATCGCGGCGTGGCCTACATGGGCATGGACAAGCATCAGGATGATGCGCTTGAGGATCTCAGCGAGGCCATCGAGTTGCGCCCGGATTACGCCGAGGCCTATGCCAATCGTGGGCGCATCTACGTGGACCGCGAGTCCTATCAGGAGGCCATCGCGGACTTCGACAAGGCCATCGAGTTGAGCCCCGAGTTGACCCAGGCCTATGGCAACCGTGGCCTGGCCTACCAGAACCTGGGTGATGACGAGAACGCCACCCGGGACTACAGCAAGGCGATCGATCTCAGCCAGGACCCGCAGGCCCTCTGGAACCGGGGGATGCTGCGCTATGCCTTGGGCTGCTTCAACCTGGCCTATGAGGACTTCTCCGCCATCCTGGAGCGGGCGGACCCCAATGACCCGCTCTACTTCCAGGCCGAGAGTCAGAAGTTGTTCCTGGATGGTCGCCCCAAGGTGGAGACCACCTGCCGCGGCATCGAGGGCCAGCGCGACGGTGACCCGGTCGACGAGGACGCCACCGCCACGGCGGCGGCCCTTGGCGAGGGCATCGGCGACGAAGCCACGCCCGATGGCACGGAGGATCTCGGGACCCCCGGGACTCCCGAGGCACCGGAGGCTGGTGAGGACGGCGCGGCAGAGGATGCCGCCACCGCCACGGCGACGCCCGGCGGATTGTAGGGGAGTTCGCGGCCGCCCCTGATCGGAACGGCGTCGTTGGATCGGTGATCGGAGCGGTGCTCAGTCCGCCGCGGCGGAGGAGGTGGGCTGAGCGTGGTGCTGCGGCGACCAGGGCCGCGACATGGCGCGGCGCTCATGGAGGGGAGCGGCGGGGTCCAGGACCTGGCCTTGCTGCACCGCTGCCTCGCCATAGCGCGCCTGGATGCGCTGCAAGGTGGTCTCGATGCGCTCCTGGGCGCTTTCCTCCTGGCGGAAGAGGTTGAGCTGGCGGGCGGTGGTGGGACAGAGGCCCTGGGCGGTCAGGCTCAGGCGCTCTACGGGCGTGCGGCAGCCGGCTTGATGCAGCAGCGCGACGGCCTGCGTGGTCAGGGCGTTGGCGCCAGCCAGGGGCGTCAGGAGCCGGCGCTCCAGGACCAGCGGCTGGCCCCGTTCCAGGTCTATCTGCAGGCGAAGCCGGCCGGCCATCTGGAACTGCCGCGCGAGAGGCCCGGCCAGCCGGGCCGCCAGCCGGCCGATATGATGTTCCAGGCTGCGATGGTTGGCGATGGGTTCCGGGAAGGCGTGCACGGCCTCCAGCAGGGGCTCTTGGGTCCATGGGCGCACGCGAGGGTCGTCCTCTCCGTGCGCCAGGCGCCAGGCACGCAGGCCGGCATGGCCGAAACGAGGCAGGATGCCGCCTTGCGGCAGGTCGGCATACTGATGCACCTTGATGATGCCCAACTCCCGCAAGGCGGTCAGCGTGCGGGTGGCCAGGGGGAGGTAATGGGTGGGAAGCCCGCCCAGGAACAGGACTTCCTTGCCCGGAGGCAGGACCATGCTGCCGCGTTCCCCCAGGTAGCGGGTGAGGATGCGGCTGGTCAGTTTGCCTGCCGCGAGGCCCACGCGGGCATCCAGGTCGGTGGCCTGGCGGACGGCGGCCAGCACGGCGTTCGCCAGGGTCTGCTCCGAGCCGCCGCGGGGGACGAGCCCCGCGGTGCCCAGCCAGCCCTGGGCGAGGTCGGCCGGTTCCACGGCGGGGCTGATGTCGTTGAGGGCGGCCAGCAGGGCCTGGAAGACCGTGGCGTAGACCTCTGGCCGGGCGGGAAGGACCTCCAGGCCGGGGCAGAGCCGCCGGGCCTCCGTCACGGTCATGCCGGGCAGGACGCCGGCGAGGTGTGCGGTGTAGGAGCGATCCTGAACCCGGAAGCCGAGCGCCTCCGGCGTGGCGACGACCACGGGGCGACCCATGCGCCGAAGGTCCTCGCGCTCCGCCAGGGCTACCGGCACATGGGGCAACCAGGCGCATACGACGCGGGGGAGCGCAGGAGCTGTCGGGGAGGGAGGGTGGGTGGAGGACATGGTCGAGCCTGGCGCCGATTGTATAGAACGCCTGTTCGATTGTCAAGCGTCCGCTCGATGCTGTAGCCGGCGGACGAGCGCGCTTCAGGCGGACGGCGCATCCTGGTTGACCCAGCGTGTCACCCCCGCGAACATGGCCACCAGCCCGTAGAACAGCAGGATCAGGCTCAGGGCCAGGGCCGAGCCCAGAGCGCCCACCGGGGGGCCTTCCCCGCCCCCGCCCACCTGCATGCTGGCGATCATGGCGCCCAGGGCCAGACTGTTCCAAAGGCCATGGCCCAGCACCGCCACGGCCGCGAGCCCCAGCCCCATCCGCGTCCGCCCCTCCACCGCGCCCAGCCGCCAGCCCAGCGCGGCCACGCCCCCGAAAGCGGCGTGCATGACTGTGGTGCAGGCTCTCACGGCCACGGCGGCCACCCAGGGTAGGGGGCTGAAGACCATGGCGCTGTAGAAGATGGCCTCGAAGGCCCCGAAACCGGCGCCGGCGCAGACGCCCCGCCGCCAGGCACGCCGCCGGGCCTCCGCCGCGTCGAGCTGCGGCAACTCGCTCCGCTGCGCCAGGATCGGCCCCAGCAGCTTGGCCAGCTCCTCGGTGAACGGCGCCAGGGCACCCATCAGCATGAAGGCGGCCAGCACGAAGAGCGGTTGATCCAGAATGCTGCTGATCAGCTCCACCTGCAGCGCCGGATCCGGCGCCGCGCCCGCTGCCGGCTGCAGCTTCTCCAACATCTCGCCCAGCACCGCCGAGTCCCCCAGCAAGGCCACCACCAGTACCAGCAGCAGCAAGGCCAGCACCGATTCCACCACCATGGCCAGCAAGGTGGCCGCGCAGCCACCCCAGGCGATGCCGGTGGCCACGGACTGCCAGGTGACGACCGGGTCTGACGAGGGCTGCGAGGTGGGGCGAGGCGGGGCGGGCGGGGCGAGTGGGGCGGACGGCTGGGGCGGCTGGGACGGATGGGACCCATAGGACCCATAGGACGGATAGGTTACAGAGGACTCAAGAGATACCGGGGACTCAAGAGATACCGAGGGCTCGGGCGATACCACGGCATGCGCGGGCCGGTCATCGTCATCGAGGAACGCAGCGCTCGCGGGCGCATCGATCCCCTGGGTTCCATTCGTCCCATCGGCATCATGGGGATCAGGGTAACCGACGGATTGCGCCACGGCGCTTGCGCGTCCCGGCCTGCCTCGCCTTCCCATCGCCAGCCCCACCGCCATCAACGCCGGCAGCAAGGCCGCCCCCACATGCAGGAGCGGCATCAACAGCGCCGTGAGCAAGGGCTGGGCCGCGCTCATCACCAACGCGCCCAGGCCCAGCGCGAGCAGGAACCGCAGCAGACCGCGACCCGGCGTCAGGACGAAGGGCCGTGAGCCCCCGCCCCGAAGGCTCGCACCCAGGAACCAGGTGAAGAGCGTCAAGGCCCCGCAGACCACGGCAAAGACCTCGAGGCCCGGGGTGGGCGCCAGGAGGAGCGCGGCCAGAAACGCCAGGTAGACCAGGCCCAGCAGGCTGCCGACCAAGAGCAGCAGACCAGCCGCCCAACCCTTGGCGCCGTTCATCGGTATCGCATGGGTCGGGCGGGGACCCCTCGGGAACCGCTCACCGCGTGGTGGTGGCCGGGACGAAGGACCAGATCAACTGGTAGGGAGCCTCGACCTCGCGGCCCTGAGCCCAGACGCGGATCCAGTAGCGACCGGCCTCCTGCCGCGGCAGCAGGATGCTCTCGTCCATCGTCGCGCGGTTGCGGCTGGCCGCCAGGTAGGCCGGGTTGTTGGGGTCCACGTAGATGAAGAGGTCGTAGTCGCCCTTGCCCTTGCGTGGAACCACCAGATCGACGCGCAGGTTGCCGCGCTGCCGGGGGGTCACCAGGTACCAATCATCGTCGTCCGTGCCGCTGCCCGCGGCCCAGAGCCGTCCGTTATAGCCCATGTCCGGGCAGAGAATCCGATCCTCGCGCTCCAGGTTGGGCGCGTCGGGCTCTGGATCATCGATGCCGGTCCAAGGCGGTTCGCAGAGCACATACTTGTCGATGACGATGAGCGGCAGGTAGGCCGGGGCCGGGGTCCGCGTCGGCGTGGGGGTGTAGGTGGGCGTGGCTGTGGGGGTAGGCGTGTCGGTGGGCGTCGCCGTAGGCGTATCGGTCGGCGTCGGGGTAGGGGTGTCGGTGGGCGTTGCCGTCGGCGTCGGAGTGGGCGTCGGGGTGTCCGTCGGCGGCGGCAGCTGCGGGGTCACGGTAGGCCCCGAGTTCTTGTCCGCCCGGAAGCTCCAGGCGTAGCTGGTCCCGTCGACCGTCAGGCTGACCGCGTAGCTGCGCCCGAATTTCAGCGGCTCGATGGGGATCAGGACCACCGCGTCGCGGGTGGCCAGGATGTCGCGGCCCAAGGCCTGCAACCCCGAATCCGGGTTGACATAGGTGTCCTCGGTGAACACGCAGTGGGCCGCGGCGCGGTCGTTGGCCGTCAAGGAAGCGGCCGTCACCTGCGGTCGGCGGGAGCCGTCACCCAGCAGCAGGACCACCGCCGGACCGCTGGCTGCGCCGGCGGAGGCCCCCGGGCAGCCGGTCAAGGGGTTGGGGCTGGCGCTGCCGGCGGTCCACAGGTAGCGGACCACCTCCACCAGCTGGTTGGGCGCCGGGTAGCGAACGGGATAGCGGGCACCCAGAGGCAGCTGTGCCTGGCGGCCACGCTCCACGTCCAGGACGGCGGCGAAGGGCCGCGCCGCATCGGTCTGGGCGAAGCTGCCGAAGCCCACCGCCGTCAGCCGCGGGTCCATCAGCCGCACCACGTCGAAGGCGTTGGCCGTCCATTCATCGATCGCCGATTCGGGTGACCGGTCGGCCTTCGTGTCGGCCAGCACCAGCGCACCCCGCCCCGCCGCCGCGCCCTCCTCGCTGAAGTAGGGGCTGGCGGGATCCTCGTCACGCACGACCAGGCCGCTGAGAACCACGTAGCGCGCATGGGCGGCGGCGCCGGCGCTCCAAGGCGCGGCGTCGTTGAGCCCGAACAGGCCCGCCAGGCTGCGGAAGACGTTGAGCCGCTCCTGCCAGGCCGGGCCGGTATCCGCCGGAGCCGCCGGCGCCAGGGGCCGATCGGGCGCGCCGCCGACCGTGCCACTGTCGAAACGGACGGTCCAGATAGGCGCGGCGAGGCCGCGGACGCGCCGCGCGCCAGCCAGCCGCGCGGCCCCGGGAGCCTGCCAATGGCTGTCCGGCTTGGGCGGGGCGGGCTTGGGCGTGGGCGGCTCTTCCTTGGGCTCCTCCGTAGGCGGCTCGGGCTTGGGCTCCTGGGTGGGCGGCTCCGGCGGGCGGGGCTTTGCCGGCTTGTCATCCTCCGGGTCCGGCGGCGGGGCCGTCGGCGCCTCGGTGGGGAGTTCCGCCGTCGGCGGCGCCAGGGAAGGAACGACCGTGGGGATGGCCGGGCGGAAGAAGCGCGTGGGCGTCGCCGGGTTCGGCCCCAGGCTCACGGCGATCTGTACCAGCTGGCCCGGCTCCATCGTCTCCCCGCTCGCCGGGTTCTGGCTGATGACGACGCTGGGGTCGACGGTGCCGGAGTACTGGCGGACCAGGGAGAGCTGCAGATCGTTGGCCCGGATGACCTGCTCGGCGTCCGACTGCGACAGGCCGACCACGTTGGGTACGGTGACCCGGGCCGGCGTCGTGGGGGTGGGGCTGGCCGCCGAGGTGGCGGTAGGGCTGGCCGGGGCGATGACCGCGGCCACGGGCGCCAAGGTGGGCGGCGGCGCGGCGGCCACCTGCGTCGGCGCCGCGCGCTCTGCCGCTGAGCGCGAAAGGGCGCGGGCCATCGTGGGCCAGAAGACCAGCAGGCCGGCCAAGGTCAGCACCGTGCCGGCGCCGATGGCCACGGTCGGCCACGAGACCTGCGGCATCTCGAAGCTGGGCATGACGGGCGGGCTGACCGGCGTGGCCACGGGCAGCTCGTAGGGGGCCACGACCATGGCCGTCGCGTCATCGTCGGCTCCGCCGCCGCGGGCAAGGGCGATGAGCCGCGCCGCGGCCGCCACGGCAGGCTGGCTCACCACCAACGGGCCGATCTCCGCTTCGCGCAGGGCCTGGAAACACCCGTCGGTGGTCAGCACGATGCGATCGCCGCCGCCCAGGGGGATGGGGTCGCTGCAGACTGGCCGAGGCAAGGGCCCGCGGCCCAGCAGGGCCGCCGCGTCGCTGGGATCGTCGGTCAGGCGATAGGCCTGCCCGGCCCGCACCAGATGAACTCGCGCCCGCTGGCCGACATGCCCCACGATCAGGGTGTCGTTGCACAGGACGGTTGCCGCGGCGCAGACACCGCCGGCGCTCCCTTCCTGCTCCGCCGCCTCGCGCAGCGCCCGGTCAGCGGCGCCGAAGGCCAGCGCCAACGCGTCCGGGCGACCGTGATCGCGCGCCGCCGCGTAGTAGGCGCGGACGATCTGACGCACGGTTCGCTCCGCCGCGCGGGCCCCGGCCTCACCGGCGGCCCGGCCGTCCGCAACCACGTAGATGCTGCCGGCCAGTTCGGCGAGCTGGGGGTCGTCCGGCCGGTAGAAGGCCAGCTTGTCGCGGTTGGTGCCGGTGACGGGGCCGCCTTCGGTGGCATAGCCCAGGGTAGGATCGCTTGCCATGCTCAAGGGGTGTCGGTTCCTTGGATCGGGCCGGCGCCTGGCCCCGTATGACGGTGCCGGCGCACGGCGGCAGGCCTCGCGGGCCTGGGGGATGTGGCGTGCTGTCAGTGTAGATGATAGCCGCTTGCCGCGTCAAGGGTTGCGCTGCGCCCACGGACGGCTATGATAAACCACTGGCGGGAGGGCGTTCTGGCTTCTCCTGCGTCCATAACAAACCGTCGCGGAGTCTTGGCGACCGGCGGGGCGGCTTTCGAGGAGGCGCCCCGCATTGATCGGAACCGTCAACGGCTCCTGGGTGGAGGAGAAGCCCCACTTGGCCAAGGAAGAAGCAAAACTGGAGCTGGAGGGCATCGTCATCGAGGCGTTGCCCAACACGATGTTCAAGGTGCGCCTGGAGAACGGTCACGAGGTTCTGGCCTACCTTTCCGGACGGATGAAGAAGTTCTACATCAAGGTCCTCTTGGGTGACCGGGTCAATGTGGAGGTTTCGCCCTACGACCTGACGCGCGGGCGCGTGACCTACCGCCACAAGGCTCGGACCCGCGCCGAGGAGGCCGAGGCCGCGGCCGCGGCTGCGGCGAAGTCATGACCTCACCCTGGGGAGAATCGCTTCCCAGGGGGTTGGTGGTCCTGGTCTTCCTGTCGTTCGTTGTGGGTCTGGTAGCCTGTCAGCGCCCCCGCCCCACCGCGAGCGGCAGTGGCGATGGCCGCGTCCTGACCGTCCCGGCCATCGTCGTCGCTGCGCCCGCCGCCGGGGCGGTGGTGGCCTCGCCGCTGACGGTGGCCGGAACCGCATCGCTGGACTCGGCCACCCAGACCCTGGTGGGCATGGTGTTCAGCGTGGATGAAACGGGAGAGCACTGGCGTGGCAACGCGAGCATCGCCGTGCAGCCCGATGGGCGCTTCGCGGGGAACATCGTCTACACCGCCGCCACCGCCGGCCCGGGCATCGTCCAACTCGCGGTGATCGATGGGGCGGCCGGTACCGTGATGGCCCGCCAGCGGGTGGACGTCCAGCTGGCTGCCGCGCCGGCTCCCTGATGCTGGCCGCAAGAGGCCTGGGGCGGCGTTTCGGACGCCGCTGGGCGCTCCGCGGCCTGGATCTGGACCTTCCGGCCGGCGGTATCACCGCCGTCGTCGGACCCAACGGCGCCGGCAAGACCACCTTGCTGCGGCTCCTGGCCGGCCTGGACCGGCCGCAGGAGGGGCAGGTCCTCCTGGGCGGACGTCCCGTCCTGGAGGGACGCGAGCGTCGCGGGGCCATCGGTCTGGTCACCCATCAGCCCCGCCTCTATCCCCAGCTGAGCCCCCTGGAATTGTTGCGCTTCCATGCGCAACTCCACGGCCTGCGGCCGCCGGCGTCGGAACTGGCGGTCCTCCTGGACGCCCAGGGACTGACGCCCTGGGCCCACCGCCCCGCGCGGACGCTCTCGCGCGGCCTGGCGCAACGGCTTGCCCTGTTGCGGGCCCTGCTGCCGGATCCCGCCGTCCTGCTGCTGGACGAGCCCTTCACCGGCTTGGACCCCGCCGCCGCCGCCGACCTGACCGAGCGCCTGCTGGCGGCGCGCGCGGCCGGCCGGGCCATCCTGCTGACCACCCATGACCTTGAACGCCTGCCGGGCCTGGCCGACGCGCTGCTGGCCTTGCGCGGCGGCCGCGCGGTCTGGCGGGGTTCCATCGAGGGCTGGGATGCCGCCGCCCTGCGGTCGGCGTACCCGTCCTGGATCGCGGCGCCGGCGGCGATGGCGATGGCACCGGCGGCAGGCGAGCCGGCCGCCGCCGCGGCCATCGAGGCTCGCCCAGCGGCCCTGGCCACGACGCCGGCCCCCGGTTTCGGGCGCACGGTCCGGACCGTGGTCTGGAAGGACCTGCTGGTGGAGGTCCGCGGCCGCGAGGCCCTGCTGCCGGCCCTGGTCTTCGGGCTGGTGGTCACGGTGATCTTCCAGTTCGGGCTCCCGCGCGGTCTGGACGGCCTGGCGGCCGGGGCGGCCGGGGCCCTGTGGGTGGCCATGCTCTTCGCCGCCGTGCTGGCCCAGGGACGCGGCGTGGCGGCGGAACAGGAGGCCGGCGGTCTCCTGGGGCTGCGGGCGGCGCCGGTGGACCTGGGCGCGGTCTTCACGGCCAAGTGGCTGACCGCGTGGCTGACTTGCGCCGTCCTGCTGCTGGCCCTGCTGCCGGCCTTCGTCATCTGGCTGGGACTGCCGGTGGAGCGGGCGCCGGCCTTGGGCGCCATCGCCTTGCTGGGCCTGGCGGGCTGGTGCGCCGTCGGAACCCTGGTGGCGGCCCTGGGCGCCTCCAGCCGGGCCCGGGAGACCTTGCTGCCGCTCCTGGGCTTTCCGCTGGCGCTGCCGCTCCTCCTGCCCTGCGTCCAGGCCTCCAATCTGGTTCTTGAAGGCGCGCCCGCGAGCGCCTTGGCCCCCGCCCTGGTTCTCATCGGGGCCTTCGGGGTGATATTCTGGGTGCTCGGCCTCTGGCTCTACCCGCTGGTCCTGGAAGACGCCGGGGATTCCTGACGGGACCGCCACCACCGTGCGAGGGGTGATGATGACAAGCGCCACATGGCGACGGACCGAACGCGGATTGGGTTGGCTGGCGCTCCTGCTGAGCGCGATGACCCTCGTCGCCGGCCTCTGGTTCTCACCGTCGGAGCGGGTGCTCGGCCGCATGGTCGGCATCCTGTATGTGCATGCCGGCGCCGCCTGGACGACCTATCTGGCCGGCGGCGTCACCGCTATCGCGGCCCTGGCCTATCTGCGCAGCCGATCGGAGGCCTGGGACGGACTGGCCGTGGCCGGCGGCGAGGCCGGACTCTGGCTGGGCACCGTCACCTTGCTCACCGGCTCCTTGTGGGCCCGCGGCGCGCAGGGCTGGTGGTGGCGTTGGGACGACCCGCGGCTGGTCCTGACCCTCTTCCTCTGGTTTCTGTATGCCGGCTACCTGACCTTGCGGCAGTTCACCGAGGGCGAGCGCCGTGCCCGTCTGTCCGCCGTGCTGGCCCTGCTGGGCCTGCCGGTGATGGTGCTCAACCACTTCGCCCTCACCCTGTGGCAGCCGCGATTCCATCCCGCGCCGGTCATCGGTCGTCCGGGCGGACCGGCCGCCAGCCCGCAGTTCCTGTGGCTCCTGGGCCTCTCCATGCTGGCCTACACCGTGCTCCTGGCCTGGATGCTGCTGGGTCGTGCGCGCCTCGAATCCCTGCGCAACGCGCTGGAGGCCTGATGGGGTTCCAGGCGGACGCCGCGGACGCCGCGGATGTCGCAGCGGACAACGCCGGCGGCGGGCAGCTTCCCCCAGCGCTCGTGGCGCAGAGCGGCCCGGACCTGGTCCGCCTGGCCAGCTATCCGGAGCACAACCCCAACCTGGTGATGGAGTTGAACCTGGAAGGCCGGCTCATCTACCTGAACCCTGTTGCCCGCGCGCGCTTTCCGGAGCTGGTCGACCTGGGGACGGCGCATCCGCTCCTGGCCGATCTCACGCCCCTTGTCGCCGAGTTCCGCAGCGGTGCGCGAGAGGTCGCGGCGCGTCAGGTGGACCTGGGCGAAGCGGTCTTTGAAGAGAAGGTCTGCTTCATCGGCGCCACCGGGGCGGTGCTCATCTATGCCACCGACATCACCGCCCTCAAGCGCGCCGAGGCGGCGGTGGAGCTCTTGGCGGAGCAGCGTCGCCTGCTGGCGGGGCGGGTCATCCAGGCCCATGAGGAGGAGCGCCGCCGCGTGGCCGCCGAGCTCCATGACGAAGCCGGTCAGGCCCTGACCGTCCTGCGCATCAGCCTGGAGCTTCTGGCCCGCGAGCTCGACGAGGCCCTGCAGGCCCGACTGGCGGCCGAGGTGCAGGAGGCCGCGTCCCTGGTGCAGAGCACCCACGAGCGCATCCGCGCCCTGGCCCAGGGCCTGCGCCCGCCCACCCTGGGCGCCGACGGTCTGACGGGGCTGCTGGAGGCCACTTGCCGCGGTTTCGCCAACCGCACCGCCCTGGCGGTCGACTACCAGGGCCTGGCGGTCGACAAGGTCAGCGACGAACGGGTGCTGGCCCTCTTCCGTTTTCTGCAGGAGGCCCTCACCAATGTGCTGCGCCACGCCGACGCGCGCCTGGCCACGGTGCGGCTCGGCTGCGAGGCCGGTTGGCTCCGGCTGGAGGTGCGGGACGATGGGCGGGGCTTCCGATGGGCGCAGGATGACCCGGCAGGGGCGCCGGGGGGCGGTATGGGCCTGTCCAGCATGGCCGAGCGGCTGTCGCTGGTGGACGGTGGCTTGGAGATCGCCTCCAGCCCGGGTCTTGGCAGCCGGCTGCTGGCCTGGGTGCCGCTGGAACCGGAAAGCGATACAGGCAGACGATGATCCGAGTGGTGGTGGCGGACGACCATCCGCTGTTGCGCGAAGGCGTGCGGGCCCTGCTGGCCAAAGCCGATGACATCGAGGTGGTGGGCGAGGCGCCGGACGGGCCGACGGCCATCCTCCTGGCCAGCCGCTTGAAACCGGATGTCCTGGTCACCGACCTGGCGATGCCGGGCGCGGGGGGCATCGCGGTCCTGGAGGCCCTGGCGCGCGAGGGCCTGTCCACGCATGTCATCGTGCTCTCCATGCATGGCGACGACGCCCTCGTGGGCGAGGCCCTGGCCAAGGGGGCGCACGGCTACGTGCTCAAGGAAGCGGTGACCGAAGAGCTGCTCCTGGCCATCCGCACGGCCGCGCGCGGCGGCACCTACATCGGCTCGGCCCTCGGCCGGCCGCTGCTCGGCCAGGTCGCCCCTGAGGTCCGGCCGCCCAGCGGCGGCGCGGCGGCCAGCCTGACGGCGCGGGAGCTGCAGATCCTGCGCCTGATCGGAGCGGGGCATACCAGCAAGGTCATCGCCGCGGAACTGGGGCTGAGCGTCAAGACCGTGGAGCATTACCGCACCAGCCTGTTGGCCAAGTTCGGCGCCAGCAACCTGGTCGGCCTGATCCGCGGCGCGCTCAGAGAGGGCCTCCTGGACCTGGGTGAAGACGGATGGGGACGGTAACCGAACCTGGCTTTTGCTAGAATCCCGACGCCCTTGTGCTAACGGCCGGCGCGCTCGCTATGGCGGTCCATCCGGCTACGCCGCCCGCGCGCGACCCGCCAGGAGAATCGACCAAGCCGATGAACCGACCCATCCTCCCCGCGCCAGCCCGTGCAACGATGCTGGTTGGCCTGCTCCTCGTGGTCGGCGCCTGCAAGCCGAGCGCCCCTGGCCCCCTTCCCACCCTGGACCTGCCGGCCGACCGCTATGAGCAGCTGGTCTCGGCCTACTTCGGCGGCGTGGCGGCCCTGCAGGTGGGCGATACCACCAGCCGCGGCAAGGACCTCTTGACCCAGGCCTCCGAGCTGGCGCCGGAAGAGCCGGCCATCCTGGCCGATCTGGCCCTGTATCACCTGCGCAATCAGGGTGCGGACACGGCCGCTGATCTGGTGGCTAAAGCGCGCAAGCTGGCGCCGCAGGAGAGCCGGCTGGCGCTCCTGGATGCCCTGGTCGCCGACCGCCGCGGAAAGCCGGAAGACGCGGTCAAGGTGCTGCGGGAGGCGGTGGCCCTGGATGGCGCGAACCTCCGCGCCCGCTATGCGCTCAAGGAAGCCATCGAGCGTGCGGGGGCGGCGGACGCCGACGCGGCGGTGGCCTCAGAACTGGATGCCATCCTCGCGGTCAGCCCGCAGAACCCCGCGGCCCTGCTGGACCGCGCCCGCCTGGCAGCCAAGGCCGGTGATGGCGCGGCCGCGACGACGGCCATCCAGGCGCTGGGACCGCTGGCGGACGCCTGGCCCCCGGACGTGCGGGACCAGCTGGCGCAGGTCCAGGCCGCCCAGGCCGGTGACGTCAAGGCCCTGGTGCCGCGCCTGGCGGTGCTGCAGAACCTGCTGCTGCCCACGCCCGCCTATCAGGTGGCCATCCGCGCCCTGCGCTTGCCGGACGACGTGATCGGCGAGCCCATCGGCGCCTTCCTGCGCCTGCCGATGCCCCGGCCGCAGGCCGACGCGCCGGACATGGCCCTGGCTTTCGGGTCCGAGCCCATCGACGCGCCAGCGATCGACATCGCGGTCCTGCCCCTGGGCGAGGAGGGGGCGGCCGCAACAGTTCTGGACCTGGGGGGCGCGGCACGCATCCTGGACGGGTCCCGGACGGCCGAATTGGCCTTTCCGTCGCTGTCCGTGCGGCCGAATGACGACGCGACGGCGGCGCCCGTGCGGCTGCTGGCCCTGGACTGGAACAACGACAAGCGGATGGACCTGGCCGCCTGCGGCGTCGGCGGGCTGTTGCTCTACCGCGCCGACGCGGCGAGCTATACCGACGTGACGGTCGACAGCGGCCTGACTGACGCGGTGCTCAAGCCCGCCTGTACCGGCGCCTGGACTGCGGACATCGAGTTGGACGGCGACATGGACCTGCTCCTGGGGCAGGGCGCGGACAAGGCCGCCGTCCTGCGCAACAACGGCGACGGCAGCTGGTTGGCCGTCGAAGCGTCGGACCTGGGTGACCTGAGCGACCTGCGCCAGCTGATCTGGGCCGACCTGGACAGCGACGGCGATGCCGACCTGGCTGCCATCGCCGGCGAGCGGTTGACCGTCCTGGACAACAGGCGCAACGGCAGCTTCGCTCCCCAAGACCTGGGCGCGGCGGCCGGAGCGGTGGTCCTCCTGGCCGCGGACGTTGATGGCGATGGCTGGCTGGACCTCCTCACGCTCGCCGCCGACGGCGCCGTCGCGGCTCGGCGCGCCGATCCCGCCACCGCCACCGCCGGCGCGCCGGCCTTCGGCGCGCCCGAGGAACTCCGTCCGGCGGTCGGGAGCGGCGCCGCCTGCCGGACCCTGCTCTGGGGCGATGTGGACAACAACGGCGCGGCGGACCTCGTCGTGGGCTGCGATCAGCCCGCGCCGGTCACCCGCGTCTCCTTGAACGACGGGCAGGGTGCCTGGCAGGACTTGCCGCTGGTCGAACGCGCCGCGGCTCGCGCCCTGGCCGACCTGGACGGCGACGGCAAGCTGGACTTGGTGGGCATGGGCGACGCCGCCGGTACGGCGGCGATCCGCCTGACCAACCAGGGCGGCGCCAAGGACTACCATTACCAGGTGCTGCGCCTGCGTGGCCTGGAGATCCCCCCCGCCCCGCCCGGGCAGAGCGGCGCGCAGCAGAGCGGCGACCAGCGCATCAACAGCTTCGGCCTGGGTGGCCTGGTCTCGATCCGCTCCGGCCTGCTGACCCAGACCCGCCTCATCGACGGCCCGGCCCTGCATTTCGGCCTGGGTAGCCGCGGCGGCGTGGAGACCGCGCATATCTACTGGCCCAATGGCTTGCCCCAGGGCGAGTTCGATCTCGAGGGCGACGCTGCGGCGACGGCCCTGCAGCGGCTCAAGGGCTCCTGCCCCTGGCTCTTCGCCGATGACGGCAGCCGCATCGCCTTCGTCACCGACATCCTCTGGAAGTCCCCCCTGGGCCTGCGCATCAACGCCGTGGACACGGCGGGCGTGGTGCAGACCGAGGACTGGGTGAAGGTGCGCGGCGACCAGCTGGCGGCCAAGGACGGCTTCTACGACCTGCGCATCACCGCCGAGCTCTGGGAGACCCATTTCTTCGACCTGGTGAGCCTGATGGTGGTCGACCATCCGGAAGGCACAGAGGCCTTCGTCGACGAACGCTTCAGCATCCCCCCGCCGCCCCTGGCGGTGCAGACCACCGGACCGCTCTTCCCGGTGGACCGGGCTCTGGACCAGGAAGGCCGCGACGTCAGCGACCGCGTGGCGGCGCGCGACGAGGTCTACCTGGACAGCTTCGCGCTCGGTGCCTACCAGGGTATCGCCCAGGACCATTGGGTGGAGGTGGATCTGACTCAGGCCTTGGTGAAGCTGCAGTCGGAGCAACCCGCGTCGGCGTCCGACGCTGCCGCGTCGTCGCCGCCGGCCCTCGCCCTCTACGCCACTGGCTTCATCTACCCCACCGACAGCTCCATCAACGTGGCCATCGGCCAGGGCAAGGCGGTGGCGCCGCAGGACCTGAGCATCGAGGTGCCGGACGGCAAGGGCGGCTGGCGGACGGCCAAGGCGCGTCAGGGCTTCCCGGCCGGCAAGCACAAGAGCCTGCTGCTGCCCTTGGCGGGCCTGGATCCGGATGGCGCCGCGGCCCCTGAGCGCCTGCGCCTGCGGACCAACCTGGAGGTCTACTGGGACCAGCTGGCCTTGGTGGCCCTCGTTCCCGGCGAGGACGCCACCCGCACGCAGCGCCTGGCGGCCGAATCGGCCCAGCTGCGCTACCGCGGCCTGTCGGTCACCTCCCATACCGGCGACGACCCGGCCCCGCACGCCATGCCCGAGATCCCCGACTACAGCCGGGTGACGACCACCGTGCCATGGCTGAACCTGGGCGGCTTCTACACCCGCTTCGGCGACGTGAAGCCGCTCCTGGAGCAGGTGGACGACCGCTACGTCATCCTCAACGCCGGCGATGAGATCCTGCTGCGCTTCAAGGCGCCGGCCGATCCGCCGGCGGGCTGGGTGCGCGACTTCGTCTTCATCAGCGACGGCTGGGAGAAGGACGGCGACTTCAACACCGCCTACGGCGAGACCGTCCTGCCCCTGCCGGCGCATGACAAGCCGGAGTACGCCGACCCGCGCCGCTTCGGCGCTGTGGGCAGCCTGCAGGACGATCCGGTCTACCAGGCCCACCCCCAGGACTGGATCGACTACCACACCCGCTTCGTTCCGCCGCAGCGCCTCAACCGGCCGCTGCAGGCGCTTCCGGCGGGTCGCTAGCCCCCCGGCCCGCCCACCAACCACTTCAACTTCTCACCAGGAACCCACAGACCATGCGCACATCCCCCACCCTCCGCATCCTCCTGCCGCTGCTCCTCGTCGGCCTTATCGGTCTGGCCGCCGTCTTGTCGCGCCGTTCCGGCAAGCCCCAAGGCGGTAGCCAGGCCCTGGAACAGGGCGCGGCCGTCACCCGCTACGGCTTCGCCCTCCGGGAAGTGGCCAAGGAATCGGGCGTGGACTTCGTCCACCAGGCGCCCACCTTTGACGCCCGCTTGGGCCATATCATGCCGCAGATGAACGCCATGGGCGCGGCGGTGGCGGTGGCGGACTTCGACAACGACGGCTGGTCGGATTTCTTCGTGGCCAACAGCAAGGAGGGCAGTGCCTGCGCCCTCTATCGCAACCTGGGAGACGGGAAGTTCGCCGATGTCGCCGCCGCGATGGGCCTGGCCGACCTCAACCAGGTCGGCAGCGGTATCGTCAGCGGCGCCCTGTGGGGCGACTACGACAACGACGGCGACGATGACCTCTTCGTCAACAAATGGGGCCGGCCGGAGCTGTTTCGCAATGAAGCCGGCAAGGCCTTCACCCCCGTCACCGAAGGCTCCGGACTGCCGGCCTGGCTCAATGCCTCCTCGGCCGTGTGGCTGGACTTCGACCAGGACGGCCTGCTGGATCTGTTCCTGGGCGGCTACTACGACGAACAGATCGACCTCTGGAAGTTGGCCGACACCAAGATGATGCCGGAGAGCTTCGAGTATGCGCAGAACGGGGGGCGCAAGTACCTCCTGCGCAATCTGGGCGAGGGGCGCTTCGAGGACGTGGCCGAGGGCGTCGGCCTGGTCAGCCGCCGCTGGGCCCTGGCCGCCGCCGCTGCCGATCTGCGCGGCACGGGTTACCCGGACCTGGTCATCGCCAACGATTACGGGGTGAGCGAGTACTTCCGCAACGACGGCGGCAAGTTCACCGAGATAGGCGCCAAGACCGGCATCGGGGATCGGCCCAAAAGCGGCATGAACGTGGCCATGGGCGACGTGTTCAACCAGGGCCGGCTGGCCATCTACATCAGCAACATCAGCGAGGAGGGCATCCTCGTGCAGGGCAACAACCTGTGGGTGCCCCGCGAGGGCAGCAGCGGTGACGACACGGTCTACGACAATCTGGCGCAGGCCATGAACGTCGAGATGGGCGGCTGGAGCTTTGGCAGCCAGTTCGGCGACCTGAACAACGACGGCTTCCAGGATCTCTTCCTGACCAACGGCTTCGTCTCCGCCGACCGGCAGGAGAACTACTGGTACGATTACAGCCAGATCGCGGGCGGCAACAAGGTCATCATCTCCGATGCCGCCAACTGGCCGGCGATGGGCGACCGCAGCCTGGGCGGCTACCAGACCAAGCGGGTCTGGGTCAATGACGGCGCGGGGCGGTTTCAGGATGTGGCGCAGGCCGTGGGGGTCACCGAGACATTCGACGGCCGGGCGGTGGCCATGGCCGACCTCTGGAACCGCGGCGTGCTGGACGTCATCGTCGCCAGCCAGAAGGGGCCGCTCCTCATCTACCGCAACGAGGCCGACGCCGCGGCGAAGGGCTGGATCGCCTTCGAGCTGGAGGGCAGCGTGGGCAACCGCGGGGCCATCGGCGCGCAGGTGCGGCTGGAGCGCGAATCGGGCGTGACGCTCCAGGAGCTGCAGAGCGCCAGCGGCTTCTGCGCCCAGAACCAGCGCCGCCTGCATTTCGGCCTGGGCGCGGCCACCGCCGCGAAGCGGGCTGTCATCACCTGGCCCGGGGGGCGGGAGCAGGTCCTGGAAAGCCCGGCCATCAACCAGATCCATCGCCTGAAGGAACCCGGCGCCGTGGGCAGCCTGCGCTGACCACCCGCTCTGCCCACCAGCCCGCATTGGAGGTCTCTGCCATGACGACGAGCACATCGACATCCCCCCTGGCGACGCCGGTCCCGCCGCGCGCCGCGCCGCGCCCGCAGATCGATCCGCGCTACATCCCGCCGATGCTGATCACATTGATCCTGCTGGGTAGCAACTTCCTGACCGGCAACCTGGAGAGTCCCTGGAAGACGGGCCTGGCCATCGTCACCGCCATCGTCCTGGAGGCCGGGCTTTCCAGGCTGATGCGCGGCAGCTGGCCGCATCTGGCCTCGGCCTACATCTCGGGGATCAGCGTGGGCATCCTGGTGCGCTCGCCCTTCTTCTGGCCCTTCGCCCTCTGCGCGGCCATCAGCATCCTGTCCAAGTACGCCATCCGCCTGAAGGGCCGGCATATCTGGAATCCGTCCAACTTCGGCATCGTCATGATGCTCTTCTTCGCCCCTCAAGGCGGTGGCCAGCCTGTCGGTGCAATGGGACAACCGCCTGACGATGATGATCCCCATCTGGTGCGTGGGGCTCCTGGTGCTGTGGCGCCTGCGCCGGGTGCACATCGCCATCACCTACGCGCTGTCTTTCGTGGCCTTCGCCGGCATCCGGACCTTGATCTCCGGCGATCCCTTCCTGGCCAACGTGGCGCCGATCACCGGCCCCATGTACCAGCTGTTCACGATCTTCATGGTCACCGATCCGGCCACCACCGTGCCGGGCTTCCGGCCGCAGATCCTGGTGGTCTTCCTGGTGGCGGCGGTCGAGGCCGTGCTGCGGCTGAACGGCGACGTGCACGCGCCCTACCATGCCCTGTTCCTGGTTGGCCCCACGGCATTGATCCTGCACCGGCTGCGGACGCCCCATGTGGTCACCCCCTTGCGCGACGGCCTGCCGGCGAATCCGGCCTGAGGCCGCGTCCTACACCTGCGGCGACGTCGGCTGCCCCCCGTTGAGCGCACGTCCGGCCGTCTTCCTGGACCGCGACGGCACCCTCGTCCGGGACCTGGCCTGGGGCGCTGAGCCGGGCGAGCTGGAACTCCTGCCCGGCGTCCTGCCGGCCCTGCGCGCGCTGCGCGCCGCTGGATACGCGCTGGTGGTCGTCAGCAACCAGGCCGGCGTGGCCCGCGGCCTGTTCGATCTGGCCGAGGCGCGGCGGTCCGGGGCGCATCTGGCGGCCATCCTGGCCGCGGCCGGCGCGTCCCTGGACGGCTACTACTTCTCGCCCTACCACGAGCGGGAAGGCCGGATGCCCGCTTTCAGCCGCGCCAGCGAGGCCCGCAAGCCGGGCGCGGGCATGCTGCGGGCAGCGGCGGCGGACCTGGCGCTGGACCTGGGCCGCTCGTGGCTCATCGGCGACCATCTCAGCGACCTCGCCGCGGGCCTGGCCGCGGGCGGTCGCGCCATCCTGGTGGACATCGGCCAGCTGGCCTGGCCGACGGCGGAGGTGATCCCCGCGCTCCTGCGCGACCCGCGGACCCTTGTCGCCCGCAACCTGCCCCATGCGGCGAGCCTGATCCTCGCTTCCCTTCTCCCCTCCCCCAGCCGTTTTGGGGAGGGGGTCGGGAGGGGATGGGGGAGAGGGCGACCCCGCCCTCCCACCCCAGACCCTCGTCCGCCCCGCCCCGCCCCCGGACCGCCGCGCGCCCGGCGAGCCCTGCCCCTGGCCGAACGAGCCATGGCTGGCGCGGGCGGAGGCCGACGGGCTGCTGCTGGCGGCCGGCGGACGCCTATAATCCTTCGCGGCCCTTCGATGCGCCGTCGATCTGCCTGACCGAACGATCCTCCGCCCCCTGCGACCAGAAAGACCTGAGCATGAGCATCCGCATCACCAACAGCTTCAGCCGCCAGATGGAGACCCTGGAGACCATCGAGCCCCATGTGGTGCGGCTGTACGTCTGCGGCGTCACGGTCTACGACGCGGCCCATATCGGCCATGCCATGAGCGCCCTGGTCTTCGACGTGGTGCGGCGTTACCTGGAGCATCGCGGCTACCAGGTGCGCCACGTGGTGAACTTCACCGACGTGGACGACAAGATCATCCGCCGCAGCCTGGAGGAAGGGGTTTCGGCCTACGAGATCGCCGACCGCTACGCGCGGGACTACCTGATCGGCATGAAGCGGCTGAACGTGTTGCCGGCCACCCTCTACCCCCGCGTCTCGTCCGAGATGCCGGCGATCATCGCCATGATCCAGACCCTGGTGGCCAAGGACCAGGCCTACGCGGCGGAGAACGGGGATGTGTACTTCCGCTCGCGCCGCTTCCACGGCTATGGCCGGCTCTCGGGGCGCAGCTTCGAGGATGCCGAGAGCCAGGAGCCGGAGAGCGGCTTCAAGGAGGACCCCGCGGACTTCGCCCTGTGGAAGGCGGCCAAGCCGGGCGAGCCGGCCTGGGACTCGCCCTGGGGCCAGGGCCGGCCGGGTTGGCATATCGAATGCTCGGCCATGGCCGGCCGCCACCTGGGCGAGCAGATCGACATCCACGGCGGGGGCATGGACCTGCTCTTCCCCCATCACGAGAACGAGATCGCCCAGAGCGAGGCGGCCTCGGGCTGCCATCCCTTCAGCCGTATCTGGATGCATAACGGCATGCTCCGGGTCAACGGCGAGAAGATGTCCAAGAGCCTGGGCAACTTCATCACCCTGGACGACTTCCTGGCGCGCTTCGATCCGGATGTGCTGCGCCTGCTGGTGCTCTCCAGTCATTACCGCAAGCCGGTCAACTACACGGACGACGCGATCCTCGCCGCCCAGAAGGGCCTGGAGCGGCTCTGGGGAGCGCTGAAGCCGGCGCGCCCCGGCGCGAGCGGCCACCAAGCCGACATCGACCGGCTGGTGGAGGCCGCCAGCCAGACCTGCATGGACCTGGACAGGGCGATGGACGACGATTTCGGGACGCCGGGCGCCCTGTCGGCGCTCTTCGGGCTGGTCACGGAGATCAACCGCGCCCGCGACGCCGGCGTGGACGCCGAATCCTTGGGCCAGGCCCAGGCCACCCTGGCCAGCCTCGGCGGCATCCTCGGCCTGGACCTGCCGCGCGGCGCGGCGCACATGAGCCGGGGGGCGGGCGGCGATCACGCGGTCGACGGCCTGATGGCCCTGGTGCTGGAACTGCGCGCCCGCGCCCGCGAGGCCCGCGACTGGGCGGCCTCCGACACCATCCGCGACCGCCTGGCGGAGCTGGGCCTATCGGTGGTGGACACCCCCGACGGCGCCACCTGGCGGCACGGGAATTGAGGGAGGCAGAGCGATGTCCGTCCTGACGGTACGGCGTGATGCCGACGCAACCGAGCTCGCGAACTTGCGCCCGCTGGTGGACAACCGGACTGGGAATGGTGCGCTGCGTCAGTCGCCACCTCTCCGATCCTTGCGATTCACCACCGAGGGCTACCACCGGCTCGTCGAAATCGGGGTGCTCGGCGCGGACGACCGGACGGAGCTCTTGAACGGGGAGGTGTTCTACAAGATGCCGATCAACAGCCGTCATGCTGGTTGCGTCAATCGTCTGGTTCGGCTCATCGGTCGGCTCGCGGAATCGCCGTTGATCGCCTCTCAGAACCCTATCCGTCTGTCGAACATCTCGGAGCCTGAGCCTGATGTGGCCGTGCTGCGATTCCGAGGAGATGACTACAGCGATTCGCATCCTGAGCCTCAAGATGTCCTGCTGCTCATCGAGGTCGCCGACAGCTCCTTGGCGGTAGACCGCAGCATCAAGGCCCCGCTCTACGCCGCGGCGGGCATCCCCGAGCTATGGATCGTGGACCTGGCGGGCGAGGCGCTGGAGGTCTATCAGGATCCGGACCCGGCCGGCTACCGTCGCTACCGCCGCCATGTCCGCGGCGAGACGGTGATCTCGAGCACTCTGCCCGCGCTCAGCCTCACGGTGGACGAGATCCTGGGGCCGGCAGCGCGGGGCGAGACTGCCCCGGACGAAGCCGCCCCGGACGCCTCAGCCGGTCAGGACTGATCAGGCCCCCCCATGTCCGATGTGATCTACGGTCGACATCCGGTGTTGGAAGCGCTGCAATCCGGTCGGGTGCTGGACGAGTTGCTGCTGGCGGAGGGCGTGCGCGTCGAAGGCGCGCTGGCGGAGATCGTCAAGCTGGCGCGCGAGCGGCAGCTGCCATTGAAGTACCTGCCCCGCCCGGCCCTCGACCGGCTGGTGGGCCGCGCGGAAGGCGGCGTGGCCAACCACCAGGGCGTGGCCGCCCGCAGCGCCGGCTTCGTCTATTCGGACCTGGCGAGCATCCTGGCGCGGGCCATCCGCGCCGGCGAGCCGCCGCTGATCCTGGTGCTGGACGCCATCCAGGACGTGCATAACCTGGGCAGCCTGATCCGCTCGGCGGAAGCGGTGGGCGCGCATGGCGCCCTGATCGCCGAGCGGGGCGGCGCAGGGGTCACAGCCGCGGTGCAGAAGGCCTCGGCGGGCGCGGTGGCCCACCTGCCGGTGGCGCGGACGGACTTGGTGACGGCCTTGGACCAGCTGCGCCAACGCGGCGTGCGCGTGGTGGGCCTGGACGGCGATGCGCCGATCACCCTGGGTGAGGCGGAGCTGGGCGGCCCCTTGGCCCTGGTGGTGGGCAGCGAGGGCAAGGGCCTCTCCAAAGCGGTGGCCCGGCGCTGCGACGCCCTGGTCCGCCTGCCGATGCGTGGCCGCGTGGGTTCGCTCAACGCGGCGGTGGCGGGGTCGGTGGCCTTGTACGAGGCGCTCAGGCAGCGGGATGTGGGTGAGGGGGGGGGGGGGGGGGGGGGGGGGGGGGGGGGGGAGGCAGGCCCAGGCCCGGCGGCTCCCGCGCGTGGGGCTCGCCGCCGTGCCCGATGCCCGGCCTCGTTGGCTGCTGCAGAGTCGCTGGCGAGGCCAACAGAGAGGGCGGGCGCCCGGGGAAAAGCGCGCCACGGTGGCCCGGCCGGCTGGGCTCCGCGCCGGGCGCTCTAGTCGCGCGGGCCGGTCGGAGGGCGGGGGGGGGGGGGGGGTGCGGTCGTGCCCGCGCCAACGGCCATGCGGTATAATGCAGTCCTTGGATGCGCGGCCCTCTGGGGTTGTTGGTCGTCGTGGGGGCAGGTGGCGGAAGGCCGCTGATGGTGGTGACGAATGGCGTGCGCGAAGTCGAGCGACAGATGGTTGAGTGCTAGTGTAGCTCAGCTAACCTGGTACCATAGCTGAGCTACAGGCCTACGTTAGCTGTGCTTGGGTGCTACTGTACCTGGCCCCCCACCTGCTGCCGCAAGCGCTTTCACGGCGTGTCGGACCGAGTTTCACGGCGTGTCGCGCCAAGTTCCTCGCCGTGTGAGCCAGGGTTTTACGGCGAGAAACGCGGCGTTCAACGCGCAGCGGCGCCGGGTTGACCGCGGAGGTCAGCGGGGACTCGCACGACGGCCATGAGGAGGAGGCTGCCGCTTATCCCTGTAATCCGCTGAACGAGGATGTCATCAAGCAGACATGAGGACGGCTTCATCGGCCTGGTCCTCCGGTGTCCACCGTCCCGACCTTTCGCGACGCGCCTGCTTGGGGAGTTCATCGGATGCACGTTCCACGGATGCCGTTCGCCTACGCGTTGATCCTCTGGCTGCTGTTCCTCTTGCCTTCAGCCCCAGCCGCGTCTAGCGGTGCGCAGCGAGCACCGGGGCTACGCGCGATGGCGGCGTCTGGATCCGCCGTCGGCCAGCGCAGGGTCTTCCTGCCCGTCGTCCCCGTGATTCACCCGTTCCGACTCGACCTGATCGGTCAGACCGGTGGCGCCATGAATGCGCTGGCGGTGACCGATCGGTTTCTGTACGCGGGCATCGGACCACGCCTGGCCATCTTCAGCCTGGCCTCGGCCGGCAAGCCCTTGCTGGTGGGCCTCTCGGAGGTGCTGCCGGGGGTCGTACAGGCGGTGGCTGTCCATGGGGCCTATGCCTATGTGGGACTGGCGAATGCCTGGGCACAGGTGGTCGACATTCGCCAACCGTCCCGGCCCCGTGTGCTTGCTGCGATCCCGGGTCTGAATGCTGCCCGCTTGGCGGTGACCAGCCGGTACCTGATCGGCGGTGACCGAGACCTGATCGTCTTGGATCTTGCCCGTCCGGATGCACCACGCGAGGTCGGCCGCTATCTTGCCTGGGCACACTTCGATGAAGGGGGTCTGACCGATCTCCATGTGTTTGGAGCGATGGTCTACGCGGAAACCCCTTGGGGCACGCTTATCATCGACATCAGCGTTCCCACGGTGCCACAGCTAGAACGGTATGTCCCCGATTGGCGCTGCTGCCTCGCCGTAGACCAAGGCTACGCCTATGTCCGCAACTTCGCTCGCCCCGCCGTTGCTGTCTGGCGGCTCGATGATCCTGCCGCCCCTCTGGAAGTCGCTCGCATCGACGCCTGCAGATATCCCGCGGACGCCGTGGTCGACAGGCGGCGTCTCTACCTGGTCTGCCTTGGCAATGACTGGGAACAACTCGGCGCTCAGCTCAGCGTCATCGATATCTCGGATCCCGTCCGCCCCTTTCTTCGCAGCGCGTTGCCGCTGAACGAGTTCGGCATCGCCATGGCCAGCCTCAGCGGCCGCATCCTGCACATCGTGGGTGATCGCGGCCTGACCCTTGTCGATCTCCGGCAAGCGGACAAGCCGCGTGAGCTGCGGCCGGTCGACACGCTTACCGACATCACCCGGCTGGCGGCTGTGGGGCGGCAGGTCTTCGCCGCCGACAACACCGGTCGTCGACTGTGGAAGATCGATGTGACGGACCCTGCTCGACCCTTTGTCGACGATGTCGCCGCCCTTCCCGGGCCGGCCTCGCGCGTGCTGGCCTCCGATACCGCGGCTTACGTGGCCGGCGAAGTCCAGCGGGTCGGTGGCCGGTCCGTCACCCCGGGTGGGTATCTGAGTGCCTTCGGGCTGAGCCGAAGCGGCATGTTCACCGAGTTGGGGCGCCTGACGGGCATCCTTCCACCCCAAGACATCGCGCTGATGGGCGACGTGATCTATGCCTTGTCCAACGATTACGAAGCCAGAGAGATTCGAATCATCGACGTGTCGCGAGCCGAAGAACCGCGTCCAGTGAGCGGGTTTGCCAACGACGACCAGTCGTACTACACCACGCTGGCGATCGACGGTGGCACCTTGATCGTCAGTTCACGCCGTGATTGGATGGGGCTGAAGATCTTTGATATCAACGATCCGCTTCACCCGGTTGCCCGTGGCCGGCTGCCGATCCAGAATCCCCGGAATGCGGTGGTCAGAGGCGACACGGCTTACGTGGGAACGCGTGAACGGGTCATCGCCGTCGACCTATCCGACCTCGATCATCCACGCATCTTGGGCGAGCAAGCGGCCGGCGCCGGCGAAACTGATTCGCGCATGGTCCTGGATGGCCCGCTACTGTACCGCGCGAGCAGTTGTCTGGCCGTCGATGACCTCAGCGACCCCGCCCGGCCGGTCCAGATCTACGGGCAATACCTTTCGGGCATGCTCTACGGGCAATGTCTTTCGGGCAGGGTGCGTGACGTGGCGGTACTGGATGGCGATGTGCTGGTTGCGGCGGGCGACGCCGGGTTGATCGTGCTTCGACCGGCGAGGCCCTGAGGCCCCGGCGGCCGAGTTCGCGGATCGTGTCGGGCCGGAGGAGGACAATCCACTCTGGAGCGACAGTGCCACGGCCATTGTGCCCCCGACCCTTTCTGGCGGCTCCCATGACCACTGTGATTGAATCGGGGTAAGTTCAGGTACAATGGGGAGCACGGTCTAGGACTGTCGAGCTTTGCACGCGCGGTCACGACCCGCACCTTCATCGGAGGAGGCTACGATGTCATCGAGGCGTCATCTTGCCAAGGCCCTTGCCATCACGCTGGCGGTGATCGGCGGTCTGATGGTCACCGGCCGGCTCCTGGCGCAGCCGGCGGATTACGTGGTGCACGAATGGGGCACCTTCACGTCGGTGTCGGGTTCGGATGGGGTGCGGCTGCCGGGCGTGCAACACGAGGAAGAGACACTGCCGTCGTTCGTCCGGGAGATGGATGGTCTCTGCCGCTACATGGAAGATTGCGGCAAGGGCTATGGGCGGCCATTGCACAATGTCACCGTCAAGCTCGAAACGCCGGTGCTCTACTTTTACAGCGACACGGCCCGCCATGCGTCGGTGTCTGTGGGCTTCAAGGGCGGAAGCATCAGCCAGTGGTATCCCCAACGCTCCGGCGGTGAGACGCCGCCGGAACTGAAGCGGGATGATAACGGCAACATCGTGAGCGGCGGCATCGACTTCGCCCAGGGTTACCACGGCGCCATTCGCTGGGATGTGGACGTGCTGCCGCCGGGAGCCTACTCGCCGGCCACGGTGCTCGACGGCGACGAGACGCCCGCCTGGATCTACCCGCGTCTCACCGACAGCAACCTGGTCACGACGGGTGACGGCCGACACGAGAAGTACCTCTTCTACCGTGGCGTCGGCAACTTCGACCTGCCGATGACCTTCCAGATGCCCGATGATGGGACGCTCCGCATCCGAAACACTGGCACGGACCGCGTTCCGTTCCTGCTCGTATACGACCGTCCGGAGCCCAGGTACCATGACGACGGTACCATCGCCACCGATGAGGCACGCTTCCTGGCCATCCCGGGCCTCGACGGTGGTGCCGACATCGAGGTCCACATGCAAGACCTGGAGCGGCCGGCGAATTGGCAGCTGCCGGTGTTCGCATCCCTCCAAGGCGCCCTCGAGTCGGCCGGGCTGTACCAAAAGGAGGCCGACGCCATGATCCAGACGTGGTGGCGGAGCTACTTCAAGACCCCAGGGCGGCGCGTCTTCTGGGTGGTCCCGCGAAGCTTCACCGATCAGACGCTGCCGCTCAGCCTCGAGCCGACGCCCAAGAGCGTCGTCCGCGTGATGGTCGGCCGCGCCGAGCTACTCACACCCTCCTTTGAAAGGCAGCTCCTCGAGGAGTACCGCGACGCTGAAAGCAAGTCCGACTTTCGCAGCGGATACCGCTTTGGCCCGGCCTACCTTGCCCGCATGGAGGCGTTGGAGGCCGCGAAGTAGGATGGCGGGGGTTTGCAGGTCTGGTCCAGTTGCAGCTGCTAGTGCGCGTCCGTGAACTGGATGGCGAAGTCACCATGACGTCTTAACGGTGGATGGGTCCCGCGGTACGGGAAGGGGAACAGCGTCGCCGACGGCAGGTCCGGCGTTGGCATCGGGCAAGGTCAGTGGCTACCATGCGGCTGTCGTTTCGGTCGTCAACCACAAGAGAGACCCTCATGCCCGATGGCGTCAGACGCCGTCCTTCCCGTGCCTGCACCGGCTTCGCTGCCGTTGCGCTGTTACTCGTCATCGGCATGTGGATCGGGATCGATCGCACCTTTCCGCCGGGGCCGCAGGCCTGTCGACACAGGCGCCATCGTGGGTAGGGGTCGTGGATCGGATCCACCCTCTGGAGCGGCTACCCTCGCAACAGCTGACATCAGGGGTTCGAGCGAAGGACCCGGAGCAGCAAGCCACCGCTTCCTCGACAGCGGCATCGTCGCCGTCGGTCACTGCGACGCTCGTCGGCCAAGCGTCGCGTCGCCTGTCGATGCCACTGTCGTATCGCCCCGCCACGGCGCCACTGGACCCACCGACGCCCACCCCCTGGCCCAAGTCGCCCGTCGAGCAGCTGACCGAGAGCGTCACGACGGTGGCGGCTGGTGGTGGCTATGCCTACCTCGGCACGGGCCAGGAACTCATTGTCGTCGATGTGCACGATCCGACGCGGCCGGCGGTGGTCGGCCGTGTGAGACTCGGATGGCCCGACACGGTGGAGGCCGTCGATGTCATCCGGCTGGAGACGCGGGTCATCGTCCTGGGCATGGATCGAAACGTGTTGCCCGACGACCCACGGGATGGCAGTTACCTCGCAACGATTGACATTCGCGTGCCAAGTGGCCCTCGGGTACGCCAACTACTTGGACAACGCGAGTTCGCCTTCGCCATGGACAGGATCGGCGATACCGTCGGGGTGCCTGCTTTCCGGCGTGGACGCTCCTGCGGTGGCGCTGACACGGGGCTGGTGATCCTCGACGCAGGCAAGGAAAGCGGATTGACCAGAACAGCTTGCCACCCTATGGTCGACATCTTTCCAATGGCGATTGCGGCCGAGCGGACCGATGCCATCGTCGCGGGAATGCCGCTTCCCGACGAGAGCGGAGCCGCCGTCGTGGGATGGATCTGGTTGACCCGCTGCGACCGGTGGTGCGGCGTAGCGAGAGAACCCAGATGCTCGGTTTGCCCCGTGCCATAGCCCATCAACAGGGCATGACGGCCTTGCGCCTTGAACTCTGATGCGGTGTGGTTCGGCAACGCTGAGGCAGCCGCGGATTCTCTGCTGATGGCGCAGGTTGGAGACGGCCGGAACTGCGGCGTCGAAGGACTCACGGCATTCGATGGGGATTGGTTCCTTCCGGATGGGCCATGGTTGTAGCCAGCCATCGCTCATTCGCTGGTCCGGGCAGATTGCGGCGCCGACAGAGCGCGGCGAGACGGAACACATGGCTATCATCGGAAGGGTTGACCTGCAGCCCGCCGAACGTCACGGCAGAGGGAACACCATGGTGGCTGCGGAAGGGCTGATATTCCTGGTTGACACCCAGTATGGCGGGATTCTCACCATCATCGATATCCGTGTTGCGGATGCCCCGCGCGTCATTGGACGACTGGACTGATGATCGATTCCCACCCGGAGGCAACCATGACTGCCTGGTAGCGCCGGCATCCGATAGCGGTGTTCCGTCAGGCGGCCGCCAGCAGCCGGTCCAATTCCTCGACCAGTTCACGGCTGCGGTCGTAGCCGCGGGCTTGATCAATGCCAGGGCAGCGCGGGCTCGCTCGTGTTCCGCCGGCTCCAGCTGCGCGAAGAGGGCGCATGGCGAGTAGGTCCTGCGGCCGTCGACGGTCCGCGGGCCAGGACCTTCAGGCGATCAGGTGGCCCGGGCGGCAAACGGGTACGGTCACGCCGCTGAACACCTCCAGCATCACGGCATCGCGACAGATCTCGGGCTCGATGCCGGAGGAGGCGAACATCAGGTCCACCACGACTCCGGATGCCGAACCACCCGGCGGTACGAGTCGCACCATGGCCAGTCGGTCTCGGTCCTCTTGCTCCATGACCATGGTCATGCGATAACCGCTGGTCTGCAGGGAATGGACGAGCCGCTCCGCTTCACCGTCGTCCGCCACCGCGACGGCGAGGTCGACATCGCGGGTGAAGCGGGCCCGACATAGGTCGAAACCGCCAAGCCGCCCATCAGACCCAGCCGCAATCCCGCGAGCGCAGCGTGACCGCAACGTCGGCCAGGACCGACCGCAGGTCGTTCACCGCAGTGGCCGTGGCCAAGACACCACCACGCCATCCGCGTCGCCCGGCTCGCCTTCTTGTAGCAGCCAGGACCGGACCCGCGCCTCGATCTCCGCAGCGCTCTCATCCGGGTGGGCGCGGCGCAGCCGCTGGCGCTGAAGATCGACGCCGGCGTCGAAGAGGTCCAGGGCCAGGTTCAAGCGCTCGGCGGAGGGCAGCATCGGGGCGGCCTTAGGGGCGGGCTCGGGGGTGAGGTGGCTCATTGGCCTGGATTATACCGATGGGTCGTGAGCAGCATCGTCGGCGGCTCAGCCCCCGCTGGCCTGTGGCGCAACCAGGGACTATCCTGCGGCGGTCGCTACGGTCGACCGACTCGTTGAGCCCGCCACAGACTCACGGGAGCGTGCCATGTTCGCCGAGCTGATCCGTTTGCCGCTCGTCCTGTGGCCCATCGCCTGGGGCTTCACCGGCTTGGGCTTCTACATCGCCGGTTTCCAAGGCGGCCCCAAGGATCCCCACCAGGACGGTCCGCTCTGGGTGGCCCTCCTCTTCGGCATGATCGCCTGGGGCTTGGCGGGGTCCTTGTCCTTCCACGGGAAGTTGCTGCGCTCGGGTATGTTGACCTGGGGGCTGACCTACGCGTTCGCCTTCGGTTGCGGCTTTCTGGCGGCCCGGAACGCCTCCGATGAAGACAACCTGTGGATCGGGTTCGCGCCCTATTATGCCGCGGCCCTCGGCACCGCCGTTGGCCCCCTGGCCCATGTCCTGTTGGGGCCGCGGCGCTGGCCGCTGGCGGACCTGCTGCGCTTCGCCCTGGGCTGGGCCATCAGCAGCTTCGCGGGCGCCCTTGTGGGGGTCTTGGGCCTCAGAATCGGCACAACCCTTGCCGCGGCGGCCGCCAATTCCCCGGCCACGCTGCTGTTGCTCCCCCCTCTGGGCGCCGCGCTCGGCGCCACCTTGGGCGGCCTCTTCACGGGCACCGCGGCGATGATCGCCCGCGACCATCGCCCGCGTCAACCGGTCGGCTAGCACTACGTTGGTAATGCAGTGAGTACTCAGCCCGTTGCGGTGCTCTGCAGCGAACCGGGCCAGGCGGGACCGGTCAGGGTTACAGACAGTCTACCGACAGCATGGGGCGCCAACCTCAGCGGGGATCCCGCACGATGGCCATGAAGAGGGGCACGGCGGCGTTGTCCTGGGTCAGGACGGCCAGGAAGGGGCGGTTGACGTGGAAGTCGAGCTTCCGGTCGGGCAGGAGCGGCTCCGTCCATCTCCTCGGCCGAGGCCGCCGCGGCCTCGATGCCCTGCTCGTTGACCTCGATCATCGCCTTCTGACCCACCTGGCCGATGGCCAGCGGCGTGGCGTCGCTCATCCCGCTCAGGTCGGCCAGGCCTGGATCGAAGGCCGCATGGACCCCCAGCGCCTGCAGATCCCCGACGAGATCGTCGCAGCGGTGCTCGATCCGGAAGCGGGGAAGTTGGATGTCGACCTCCGCCCAGACCTCGTGCTCGGGGTCGCTCATGGATCCGTAGGGTGAGCCCTGGGCCTCCCGAATCCGTTGGCGTAAGGCCAGTGCGACGGCCTCCGGGCTGGCGTCACCCTTGGGTAGGAAGACCCAGAAGCTCAAGCTGTCCTGGGTTTGCAGTGACAGCGCATCGTAGCTATCGGTGACCAGCACGGTGTCCCAAGACCGGCCGAACATGGTGGGCACGGTCGCCTTCGTCCCATCGGCGAGGGTGAAGGGGGTGTCGCGGCTGTCCGCCTCGTCGAACCAGTCCCAGCCCACCTTGGCGTAGACCGTGTTGACCAGAAGGAGCCGGGTGGCCGGATCGAGTGCTTGGAGCAGGTCGGTGATGCGTCCGCCTGTGTGGGTGGCCACCCACTGGTTGACCTCCAGTCGGGCCTCCTCCGGGTCTTCGGGCAGGGTCTGAACCTCGGCGGCGAAGGCGTCGGCGGCCGTCGTGGCGAAGCCGGGCCGCACCGATGCTCCGCCGGCCAACCACAGGCTGTTGGCCACGGCCCCCTCGGAGCGCTCGGCGCCGTTGATGAAGCCGATGAGGTTGGCCCAGGAGCGGTTCACCTCGGCCAAGGGGAGATCCCCCAGCCCCAGGGCGGCGCGCAACTCCTCTGCTGTGCTCCCCTTGGCGCCGTCGAGGGTCAAGGCCAGGACGGCGGCCAGAGAGACGGGTGAGAAGACCAGGTCATCCGCGGTCTTGGAGGCCTGGCGGTTCAGGATCTCGAAGCCGAACTCCCAGAGCGGACCGCTCAAGGCGCCCGCGGATTGCGGGTCCCGCGACGCCAAGGCGGGAATGGGCGCGGGGGCCGCGGCGAATGCGGGCGCGGGCCGGGTCGCGGCGACGGAGGGCCGGCCCGCTGGCATGCTCGAGTTGTCTTCGCGCCCTTCGCTGCGACAGGCGACGAGGCCCAGGGCAAGGGTCAGCCCCAAGGGGATCCAGAGGACAGCAGGGTGACGATCCGTGGGCGGCTTTGACATGAATGATCTCCTCAATAGAGGCGCATGTGCGGCTAGCACACCCGCCAGAGCATGAAACTGTGGCTGGAGCGCGGCACATTTTCAGAACAGCCTCATGGCCGCTGTCGTCGCGCGTCCAGAACAGCTCCGCTCAAGGTCGTGCCAAGCAGATCCAGCACCTGTGAGGCGCTTTGCCTGAATGCCGTGAAGGTCATGGATCGCATGTCGGACTCCGATCAGCTGATGTGACCATAAGTGTACATTGCTGTACAGTATCAGACAAGCCGACCGCCTTAGTCTGATCACCTTGCTCTGAGCGCCTCGATCTCCTCAGCGTTCTCATCCGGGGCTTCACAAGCCGTTCGATAAGGAGGCATCCACGACCATGAAAACCCAGTACTACGCCGCCGCCAGCCTGAATGGCTTCATCGCCACGACCGATCATGGCTTGGATTGGCTGCTCCAGTTCGGCGATCCGGAGGACTCGAGCTATCCATCGTTCATCGCCGAGGTAGGCGCCCTGGCCATGGGCTCAGCCACCTATCTGTGGCTCCTGCGGAACCTCGTGCACCTGGAACCGGATGCGCCCCAGCCTTGGCCGTACGAGCAGCCTGTGTGGGTCTTTTCGTCCCGTAAGCTGCCTTCCGTTCCCGGGGCTGACATTCGCTTTGTCGAAGGCGATGTTCGTCCGGTGCACCAGCAGATGGCTGCCGCCGCCGACGGCAAGAACATCTGGCTCGTCGGTGGCGGCGAGTTGGTGGGACAGTTCCATGATCACGGGTTGCTCGATGAGCTGATCATCCAGGTGTCGTCCGTGCTGCTCGAAGCTGGGATGCCGCTGTTGCCGCGCAACATCGTCGATCCCCCGCTGCGTCTTCTCTCCGCCACCACCTTCGGCGAGTCCTTCGCCGAGCTCCGCTACGCCGTCCCACGGAGGCAACCCTGACCGCCTGGTTGCGCCGGCCCCGATCCTTGGTCGGGCCGTCGTCAGTCGCGGCTAGGCCGCTCGCCGACCGACATCGTGATCTCCTGCTCCGTCCCGCCGCGCAGGACGGTCAGGCGCACTTCCTGGCCCGGTTCGGTGCGCAGGGCCACGTAGCTCAGCAGGTCGTCGAAGTCGTCGATGGGCTCGCCGTCGATGGCGGTGATGACATCGCCGCCGACGGGGACTTCCGCGTTCTGGTCGCTCAGGTTCTGGGCGCCCTTCAGCACCTGGGTTGCCGGGCCGTCCGGCTGCACGCCGATCACATAGGCCCCACGCGGCTCCGCCAGGTTGTTGGCCTGCGCCATCTCCACCGTGAAGTCGCTGGAGCCCTGGATGCCCAGGTAGGACCAGCGCGCCTTGCCGCTGGCGATCAGCTGCGGCACCACCTTGTTGACCACCGAGGCCGGGATGGCGAAGCCCACGCCGGAGTTGCCCGGCACGCCGCCCGCCTGGATGTTCATCGTCTCGATCTGGGCGTTGACGCCGATCACCTGGCCCGACAGGTCCAACAGCGGCCCGCCCGAATTGCCGGGGTTGATGGCCGCGTCGGTCTGGATGGTCTGCGGGATCTGGTAGCCCGGCTGGCCCGCGGCGGCCTGGCTGGGATCGGCCGCCGGGATCACCCGGCCCAGGGCGCTGATGATGCCCGAGGTCATGGAGTTGGCCTTGCCGAAGGGGTTGCCGATGGCGATCACCGGATGGCCCACCAGGAGGTCGTCCAGGTTTTCGAGGACCGGCAGGGCTCGCGCCGACTCAGGAAGGTCGTCGACCTTCAACACCGCCAGGTCGCTGTAGCCGTCCATGCCCACCACCCGGGCCTTGCGGCGGCTGCCGTCGCTGAAGACCACCTCCAGGGAGGAAGCGTCTCCGGCCACGTGCTTGTTGGTGACGATATGGCCCTGTTCGTCATAGATCCAGCCAGAGCCGCTGCCCCGCGCCCGGCCGGGGCCCTGGCCCAGGTCCACCACCTGCTCGATGTTGATGGCCACCACGCCGGGGTTCACCTGCTGGTAGAGCCGGCTGAGGTCCGCCATGCCCGTGGTGGCACCGCCGCGCAGCGGCAGCTCCGCTCGCGGGGCCGCGCTGGGGGCCGGGCGGTTGATGCGCGCTGGAGATGAGGAGGCGCCATCGGCCGGCGTCTCGGGGGCGGTGTCGTTCAGGCTGAGCTGTTCCAGCCGCCCGCGCTGGCTCTGAAGGAGTTCCGCGCCCTTGCCGTTGCTCATCAGCAGGGCCACGCCCAGGCTTCCGGCGCAGAGCAGGGTCAGGCCGCCCACGCAGCCCAATCCCAGCAGCATGCGGCGTTCAAAGTGGTTCATCGGTTGCACTCCTGTCGGTGGGGTTCTCGGCGCCCTGGCTGAAGGGCGTCCCTTGCATCGGCGAAGGGTTCAAGGCTTACGTTCATCATTAGAATCTTAGTCCCATTCCCGGGCCGCGGCCATGCCGGAGGATCCGCGAACGGCGCTCCCACGCAGGCGTGGATCGGGAAGGGGTGCGATCATTCTGCCGTCGGGCGGTGAAGGGTCCGTGAAGCTCGTCTGAGCGGTCCATGAATCGTCGGCCGGCGCCAGGGGAACCAGCGGGCGCGTAACTTCGTTCAAGCGCTGGTGTTGTCTCCAGTGAGGGCCGCGGTTCGTATACGCCTCGGCTCACGGCGTGAACGCGCCCTTCGCGCCCCTGTCCGCCTGGGCCGGCACTGACCCTGAACCGAGAGATTGCAGCGAAACGCGTGCCCCGCACGCCCGAGGAGGAAAACGTGATCCGTCGCCCATCCACCCTGACCGCCCGTTCCGTTCGGACCTTGCTGGTAGCCGGTCTGCTGTTGACGGCCGCCGCGGCCTGCCAGCGCAAGGACGGCACGCCGTCACCGCTGGAGGAAGCCTTGGACACCGTGAAGGAGAACCTGGGCGGTGGCCAGTCCGCCGCGCCCGGCGCCAGCTCGGGGGGCGGCAAGCCGTTGGCCCAGCCGGCCACACCGGGCGTCTACTTCAGCCTGGCCGGCGCCGACGGCGCCCAGGCCACGGCCGAGCCGGCGCAGTCGGTGGCCGGCGAGCCCCTGGACCAGGTGGCCCTCCAGCGCCGACTGGCCAGCCTGCCGGACCTGGGCGCCGAGGGTCCGCTGCAGACCAGCTTCCGCTTCCGCGATGGACCCAAGCCGCCGCCGATCCCCGGCGAAACCCGGCCGCAGCCATTTCCAGCACCGGCCGACAAGGCCGGTCCGCCGCCCGAGGCCCTGCCCGGCGAGCTGACGGTGCTGCGCTACGGGCCGGAGGGCGAGCAGGAGAGCGCGCCGCGCCTCTCGCTGACCTTCAGCCGCCCGATGGTGCCCTTGACCTCGATCGCGCAGCTGGCGGCCAAGGACCTGCCGGTCAAGCTGGAGCCGCAGCCGAAGGGCCAATGGCGCTGGCTGGGCACGCGCACCCTGGTCTTCGAGCCGGAGGGCGGGCGGCTGCCCAAGGCCACGCGTTATACGGTGACGGTGCCCGCGGGCATCAAGGACGCCGCGGGCCAGGCCCTGGCCAAGGCGGTCAGCTGGGAGCTGACCCTGCCGGCTCTGGCCATCGTGGATGCCCGGCCGTCGGTCGACGAGACGGCCGCCGATCTGGAGCCGCTGATCGTCGTACGCTTCAACCAGCGGGTGAGTGACGAGAACCTGCTCGACGGCAAGCTGACCCTGGAGGCCGGCGGGAAGCCGGCCGCCTTGCGCGAGGCCACGGCGGAGGAGCTGCAGGCCGATCCGGGAGGCAAGGCCATGGTGGATGGCGCGCCCGCCGGCACCTGGCTGGCGCTGAAGCCGGCGCGGGCCCTGCCCAAGGACAGCGCGGTCAAGCTGCTGCTCGCGGCCGGCGCGCCATCGGCGGAGGGGCCGCTCACGAGCGCGGACGCCTACGAGCACGCCTTCCGCACCTATGGCCCCTTGAAGGCCAGCTACATCTCCTGCCCGGGGGCTGACGAAGAGGTGCCCGTCGGGGACGGTGATACCCTCGTCGAGGGCTGCGATCCGATGAGCCAGGGCTTCACCATCTCCTTCAACAACGGCCTGGACCGCGCCTCCATCGGTGACGAGGACCTGAAAGTCGATCCGCCGCTGTCTGGGCAAGGGATGTCGATCTACGAGAACATCCTGCAGATCGAGGGCATGCCCTCCGGTCGGACGACCTACACGGTGCGGGTGCCCGCCGGTCTCACCGACCGCTTCGGCCAGCGCCTGGGCAAAGACCTCACCGTCGCCTTCAAGACCGGCAGCATGCGTCCCGCGCTCATGGTGCCCGGCGACCAGAGCGTGGTGCTGGACCCGGCGGCCAAGGGCGTGATGGAGATCTACACGGTCAACAACGCCAAGCTGCGGGTGGTCCTGAAGCGCGTCAAGCCGGAGGACTGGCCCGCCTTCCAGCAGGCCATGGGCCGCGGCGATTTCCAGGGCCCTGAGCGGATGCCGGGGGCAGCGGTTTCCGACGAGACGGTCGAGACCAAGGCGCCGGAGGACACGATGGCCCCCCTGCGCCTGGATCTGAACAAGGCCCTGACCGACGGCAAGGGCATGGTGGCGGTGGCCGTGCTGCCGATGGCGGAGGACCCGGACAACTGGCTCAACCGCCCGCAATGGCGCTGGGTGCAGGTGACGGACCTGGGCGTGGACGTTTCGCTGGAGGCCGGCAAGGCCCGCCTGTGGGTGACCGACCTGGCCGGCGGCGCGCCGGTGGCGGGCGCCGCGCTGCGCCTGGAGGGCGCGACCGCGACGACCGATGCCCAGGGTCTGGCCACCTTGGACCTGTCGACGCGCGGCAAGGACCTGCCCGTGGTGGTCACCAAGGGCGGCGACATGGCCCTGCTCAACGTCTGGGCGCCGGAATGGGACAACCAGGCCCAGGGCCTGTGGTTCGTCTTTGACGACCGCGGCATCTACCGGCCGGGTGAGGAGGTGCACCTCAAGGGCTGGCTGCGGCAGCAGGGCGCCGGCCCCCAGGGCGACCTGGGCCGGGTGGACGCCTCGGCTGAAGCCGTGAGCTTCAAGCTGTCGGACAACAGCGGCAACGAGATCGCGAAGGGCGAATGGCCCCTGGGTCCGGCCGGCGGCTTCAGCGGCGTGATCCGCCTGCCCGACGATGTGGCGGTGGGCCAGGCCGGCCTGGAGTTGCGTGCGGTGGGCAAGGGCGTCCAGGGCCTGCGCGAGCATTACGGCACGGTGAACATCGCCGAGTTCCGCCGGCCGGAGTTCGAGGTGAAGGTGGCCGCGGAGAAGGCCGAATGGCTGCAGGGCCAGACGGCCACCGTGGAGGCGACGGCCGCCTACTACGGCGGCGGCCCCCTGGGCGGTGCGGCGGTGGACTGGTCGGTGAGCGGCTCGCCCAGCAGCTACAGCCCGCCCGGCCATGACGACTTCCAGTTCGGGCGCTGGACGCCCTGGTGGATGGACGCGCGCCCGGTAGTCGACAACTTCGGCCGTATGCGCACCGACTTCGGCGGTGGCGCGGAGACCAAGAACCTCGCGGCGCGGACGGATGCCGCCGGCCGCCACCGCCTGGCCATCGCCCTGGAGGGCGTCAGCCCCCTCTCGGCCGCCAGCTTCAGCGTCTCGGCGGGCGTCCAAGACGTCAACCGCCAGAGAATCAGCGGCTCCAGCAGCTTCCTGGTGCATCCGGCCGAGGTCTACGTGGGCCTGCGCGGCAGCGGCTGGTTCGTGAAGCCGGACGAGGCCTACACGGTGGACGCCATCGTGGCGGCCATCGACGGCGAGTTGGCCCTGGGCCGGCCGATCAAGATCGTCGCCGAGCGGGTGGAGCGGGAATGGCTGCCCAGCGGCGAGGTGGAAGAGAAGGTGGCGAAGGTCGGCGGCTGCGATCTGAGCAGCGGCGCCGAGCCCGTCACCTGCGAGCTCAGCTTCGACAAGGGCGGCGAGTACCGCGTCACCGCCGAGACCTCCGACGAGGCCGGCCGGCCCAACCAGAGCCAGATCCAGGTCTGGGTCTCCGGCGGCGGCTGGATGGGCGGCTACGACAGCCCCGACCGCCGGTTGCAGGCGGACGCGGTGACGCTGGTGCCGGACAAGGACAGCTACCAGCCCGGCGACACGGCGCGCCTGCTCATCCAATCGCCCTTCGCCCCGGCCGAGGCCCTGATCTCGGTCCGCCGCTCAGGGACGCTGAGCACCGAGCAGCGCAGCATCGACGCGAGCGGCAGCCTGACCTTCGAGCTGCCCATCACGGAGGGCTTCATGCCCAACGTCCATGTGCAGGTGGATATCGTGGGGGCCAAGGCGCGGGAGGGTGACGACGGCAAGCCTTCCACGACGCTTCCCAAGCAGCCGGCCCTGGCCACCGGCAGCATCCGCCTGCCCGTGCCGCCCAAGCGCCGCGAGCTGACGGTGACGGCGAAGCCGGCCGCCGCGCAGGTGGCCCCGGGTGCGGACACCGAGGTGGCCCTCACGGTGATGGACGCCGCCGGCAAGCCCCTGGCGGATGCCGAGCTGGCCCTGGTGGTGGTGGACGAGGCCGTCCTGGCCCTGACCCAGTACAAGATGGGCGACCCCCTGGCCGCTTTCTACCCCGACCGCGAGAGCGGCGTCTCGGACAACCGCCTGCGCGAGCTGCTGCAGCTGGCGGATCCGCGGCTGGTGGCGGATATGGGGCGGCCGGCCACCCCAGGGCTGCCGATGGATCTCTCCGCGACAGCCGAGTCCTTGATGGCCGATGGTGCCGCCCCCGGCATGGCCCTGATGTCCAAGGCCATGACCGGCGGACGTGGCGGTGGCGGCGGCGGCGGCGATGCCTACGCGGTGGATGAACGGACCGACTTCAACCCCCTGGCCGCCTTCGTCCCCGACGCGCGCAGCGCGGCGGACGGGACGGTGACGGTCAAGGTCAAGCTACCGGACAACGTCACCCGCTACCGCGTCATGGCCGTGGCCACGGATGGCGACCAGCGCTTCGGCAAGGGCGAGGCGGGCCTGCTGGCCCAGCTGCCCCTGACCGTGCGGCCCTCCGCGCCGCGCTTCCTCAACTTCGGCGACCGCTTCGAGTTGCCGGTGGTGGTCCAGAACCTGGGCAAGGCGCCGGTGGATGTAGACGTCTTGGTCCGTGCCGCCAACCTGGGCCTGGACGGGGGCTGGAAGGACGAGGCCAAGGGTCTCGTGGGCGTCGGGCGGCGGGTGACCGTGCCGGCCGACGGCCGGGTCGAGGTCCGCTTCCCGGCCACCGCCGAGCAGGCCGGCACCGCCCTCTTCCAGGCGGCCGCCTTCGGGCCGGATTCAGGGGACGCCGCACGCGTCAGCCTGCCGGTCTACAGCCCGGTGACCACCGAGGCCTTCGCCACCTACGGCGAGATCGACGCGGGCGCGGTGCGCCAGGCGGTGGAGCGTCCCGCGGGGGTCGTCCCCCAGTTCGGCGCCCTGCAGCTGACCACCAGCAGCACGGCCCTGGGCAACCTGACCGACGCCTTCCTCTACCTGCAGAGCTACCCCTTCGAATGCGCCGAGCAGGTGGCCAGCCGGATGATGGCCACCGTGGCCCTGAAGGACGTGCTGCGGGCCTTCAACGCCCCCGGCCTGCCCGGCGAGGCGGAGGTGGACGCGGCCATCCGCGCCGACCTGGCGCGCCTGGCGGCCATGCAGAGCCAGCAGGACCGCGGCTGGGACTGGTGGACTTCCGGCCGCCCGGGCAATCCGCGGGTCACCCTACATGTAGTTCACGCCCTGGCCCGCGCCCAGGCCAAGGGCTACGACCCGGCGGCTTCCGGCGTGGACATGGGAGCGCTGGACGAATACCTGCTGCGGATCCGCGAAGTGGCCCGCCAGGCCGATCCCGACATCACCGAGGCCGACATCGACCTGCTCCACGCCGAGGCCCTGTATGTCCGGCGCCTCAGGGGCAGCAGCGCCACGGCCCAGGTGCGTGAGCTGGCCGGGCGGCTGGACAAGCTGCCGCTGGATGCCAAGGCCTGGCTGCTTTCGGCCATGGCGGGGCTGGACCGTTTCGACGAGACCCGTGCCGCCATCCGCAAGGCCATCGCCGACGCGGCCACCGAAGAGGCCGCCACGGCCCAGTTCAGCACCGAGATCTCCGAGACCGACCGCGGCGTCTTCCTGCGCAGCGAGCGCCGGACGGACGCCATCGTCCTGGACGCCCTCCTGGGCGACCAGCCGGACAATGACCTGATCGTCAAGACCGTGCGTGGTCTCTTGGACCATCGCGTCCGGGGCCGCTGGGGTTCCACCCAGGAGAACGCCTGGGTGCTCATCGCCCTGGACCGCTACTTCCGCCAGGCCGAAGGCGTCACCCCGGATTTCGTGGCTCGCGCCTGGCTGGGCGACAAGCTGGCCGCCGAGACACCCTTCGTGGGCCGCTCGGCCGACCGCGGCCAGTCGGACATCCCCCTGAGCGAGCTGCCGGAGGGCAAGGCCATCGACCTGACCCTGGCCAAGGAGGGCGCCGGCCGGCTGTACTACCGGCTGGGCCTCAGCTACGCGCCGGCCAGCCTCAAGGTGGACCCGCTGGAGCGGGGCTTCAGCGTCAGCCGCAGCTACGAGGCGGTGGACGACCCGGGCGACGTGCGGCGCACCGCCGACGGCGGCTGGGAGCTGAAGGCCGGCAGCCGGGTGCGTGTGCGCCTGAGCATGGCGGCCGCCTCGCGGCGCTACCAGGTGGCCCTGGTGGACCCGCTGCCGGCGGGCCTGGAGGCCCTGAACCCCGAGCTGGCCACCACCGAGGTCCTCCCGCCGGACGGCGAAGAGCAGGACGGCGGACCGATGCCCTGGTGGCGCTGGTGGCGCTGGTACGACCGCGAGGGCTTCCGCGACGACCGGGTGGAGGTGTTCACGAGCTTCCTGGACGCCGGCGACTACAGCTACAGCTACGTGGCCCGCGCCACGACGCCCGGCAGCTTCACCGTGCCGCCGGTGAAGGTGGAGGAGATGTACCATCCCGAGACCTTCGGGCGCGGCGGCACCGACAAGGTCGTGGTGCGATGAGCGCATCCCCATGCTGGAGTGTCGTATGACCTACCGCTGGACCCTCCTGCGCGCCGGCGCCTTTCGGTTGGACGGCGGCAGCATGTTCGGCGTGGTGCCCAAGGCCCTGTGGGCCCGGCTCAGCCCGCCGGACGACGAGAACCGCATCCCCCTGCAGACCAACTGCCTGCTGCTGGAAGGCGGCGGGCGGCGGGTGCTCGTCGAGACGGGCTACGGATCCAAGTGGGGGGAGAAGGACCGGGCGATCTTCGGGATGGAGCCGCGCTCGGTGCTGGACGCCCTGGCCGAGGCGGGTGTCGATCGGGGCGACATCGACGCCGTCATCGTCACCCACCTGCACTTCGACCATGCCGGCGGCCTGACCCATCTGGACGAGGAGGGACAGCCGGTGCCCAGCTTCCCCAACGCCGAGGTCATCGTCCAACGCCAGGAATGGGAGGACGCCCTGGCCAACCGCTCGACGATGACCCGCACCTACCTGCGCAGCCACCTGGATCCGGTGGCGGCGCAGCTGCGCCTGGTGGAGGGGGATCTGGAGGTGCTGCCGGGCATCCGGGTATGGCCGATGGTCGGCCACACCTTCGGGCAGCAGGCCGTGCGCTTCCAGGACGAGGCCGGCACGGTCTGCTTCCCGGGCGACGTCATGCCCACGGTGAAGCATCTGGGAGCGGCCTACAACATGGCCTACGACATCCTGCCCTACACCAACATCCAGTCCAAGGCGGCGCTGCTGGGCCGCGCGGCCGCGGAGGGTTGGCGCCTCGTCATCGACCACGAGCCGCTGTGGCCGGTGGTGAGCGTGGCGCCGGCAGAGAAGCCGGGGCAGTGGCGGTTGGAGGGGGTGGGCGGCGACTTGGGGTGATCCGCTCCTTGACCGGCGACGGCCCACCGCGCATAGTTGCGTCATGCAACGATTGAACAAACTCCTGGCCCATCTGGGCATCGCCTCGCGGCGTGGTGCGGACGAGATCATCGCCGCCGGTCGGCTCACGGTCAACGGCGGCACGGTGACCGAGCTGGGTCAGCTGGTGGACCCGGATGTCGATGAGGTACGGCTGGACGGCGAGCGCCTGTCCACCCGGCGGGTGAAGTACCATTACCTGGCCCTGAACAAGCCGCGCGGGGTCATCACCACCCTCAAAGACCCGCAGGGCCGCCCCACGGTGGCAGACCTGGTGCCGCGAGACATGCGCGTGGTGCCCGTGGGCCGCCTGGACGCGATGTCGGAAGGCCTGCTCCTCCTGACCAACGACGGCGACCTGACCAACGAGCTGACCCATCCGCGGCATCTCCACGAGAAGGAATACCGGATCAAGATCTCGGGCACGCCCAACGAGGAGGCCCTCAGCGCCTGGCGCCACGGCATGTACCTGTTGGACGAGGACGAGGAGGAAGCGCGGGTCGCCCGGCGCTTGAAGGATCCCGCCTTGCAGGACGTCGATGCGGCCGAGGCGCCTCCGCCGCCCCCGCCGCGCCGCGTCCGCAGCTCCACCGAGGCCCATCGCGCCCATCAGGCGCGGTTGCGCAAGACCCTGCCGGCCATCGTCAAGATCGAATCCTCTTCGGGCTCCGGCACCTGGCTGCGCTTCACCCTGACGGAAGGTCGCAACCGCCAGATCCGGCGGATGATCGACCCGTTCAAGCATCAGGTCCACCGACTGATCCGCACGCGGGTGGGTCCCATCCGCCTGGGCGACCTGAAGAGCGGCCTGTGGCGGGAGCTGACGGCGCAGGAAGTGGCGGCGCTCAAGGGCGACGCCACGGCCCTGACCGAGGTGGAGGTGGCCGCGGCCCCCCGCCGCGCGGGCCGGCCGGTCTACAAGGAGGGCTGGGCGCGACCCAAGCCCAAGGCCGATCGGCCGGGCACCAAGAAGGGCGCGGGCCTCCGGGACGCCAAGCGCGACGCGGGGCGAAGGGACGGCGACGGCGGGGCAACTGCCGGTCCGAAAGCCACCTCCGGTCCCCGGGCTACCGCTGGCGCGAAAGCCACCTCCGGTCCACGGGCTACCGCCGGGGCGAAGGCCACTGCCGGTCCACGGGCTACCGCCGGGGCGAAGGCGACCTCCGGTCCGCGGGCCACCGCCGGCGCGAAAGCCGCCGCCGGTCCAAAGGCTCCCGCCGGCGCGAAGGCCGGTACGGGCAGCCGGTCCGGCTCGGCGTCGAAGCCGTCGGCGGGTCGCGGGGGCGCCGGCAAGCCCGGCGGGCGCCCGGCGCCGGGCAAGCGGAGCACCGGCCGCGGCTGATGACTGCGCAGCCTGAGTCGGCCGACAGCCCCGCCGCCCTGCGCGCCTGCTACCCCGTGATCCAGGAGCTGCGCCCCCATCTCTCAGAGGAGGCCTTCGTGGCCCAGGCGCAGCGGCAGCAGGCGCGGCACGGCTACCGCCTGATCTACCTGGAGGATGGCGGACGGGTGGTGGCTGCTGCCGGCTACCGCATCGCGGAGTTCCTGGCCTGGGGCAAGGCGCTGTACATCGACGACCTGGCCACCCTCAGCACGGCGCGCAAGCAGGGCCACGCCGGGCAGCTGCTGGACTGGCTGATCGCCCAGGCCCGCGCCGAAGGCTGCGACCAGCTGCACCTGGACTCGGGGGTTCAGCGCTACGATGCCCATCGGCTGTACCTGGGCCGGAGGCTGCGCATCACGTCGCACCACTTCGCGATCGAGTTGGGCTGAGCCGGGCGGGGGCACGGCCGGGGCCGGCATGGGGACGGCGTCGACAAGCACCGTGCGCGGGCCGCGTCGTTCGCGCGGAAAGCGGTCGATGGCGTGATGAAACTGCAACGGTGAACCGATAAGATAGGATGGACCGGTGCGGGCGACTGCGGTGGGGCGACCGATGCCGCTGCAACCGGCGGTCTGCCGCTGCCGTATCAGGTCAGCGACGTCATTCCGTTTGTGGGTGTTCATGGAGGTCCTGATGCGTACACTTTTCTCGAAGTGTGATGGTTCCGGCCCGAGATTCCGCCGTCCCCTGCCCTTCGCCGTACGCGGCGCCGCCCTCCTGCGCGGCATGGTCCTGGCCGCCCTGCTCTTCCCCTTCGCCGTGCCCTCCAGCCTGGCTCAGGGCGGCGGTAGCTGGCGCCGCCACGTCTGCCTCGACTGCGTCTACGACGTGGCGGCGACCGACGATGCGCTGTGGGTGGCGACCATGAGTGGCGGCGTCATCCGCTACGACCGCCAGAGCTATGCCACGCGGCGCTACACCACTGCGGACGGCCTGGCCGGCGACGGCTCCGGCGAGCTGGAGGTGGGGCCGGACGGTGACGTGTGGATGAACAACTTCGTCAGCCTGATCACGGGACCGCGGGCGGGCATGAGCCATTTCGATGGCGCGCGCTGGACCGCGCATACTCTGGCCACGGGGCTTCCGGACGACCGCATCGGCGATATTGCCGTCGGTCCGCGCGGCACGGTCTGGGTGGCCACCTCCCTCGGCCCGGCGCATTATGATGGCGCGCGCTGGCGGCTCTACACGACCGCCGACGGGCTGCCCTCGGTTACCGTCCACGCGGTGGCGGTGGGTCTTGGCGACGAGGCCTGGGCGAGCACGGACCAGGGGTTGGTGCGCTTCGACGGTGCCAAGTGGGCGGTGGTGCCGCATGACAACGTGCCGCTGGGCCTGGTCTTCAACGCCCTGGCCGTGGCGCCGGATGGCGACGTGTGGTGCGGCTACAAGATGGAGTATGGCGTCGTTGCCTTCCATCCCAAGGGCTTTCCCGACGGCTCGCATTGGACGGTACACCCCTTCAACGGCCTGCCGCCGCTCGGCCCGTCGACCTCGGCCATCGATACCAACACCAAGCGCATCAAGGTGGACGCCGACGGTGGCGTATGGGTCGCCGGCGCCGCGCCCAGCCCCAGAACCGACCTCCGCATGCAGGTCGCGCATCTGGACGACCAGGGATGGAAGGTAACCGATCATCCCACCCCCAACTTCCCCTCGTCGATCGACGTCAGTCCTGATGGCCAGGTGTGGATCGGGCACCTGAACGCCGGTGTGCGACATTGGGACGGCCGGGCTTGGCGGTCCATCCTCCAGAACAGCGGTCCGACCAATCTCGTCGCTTACGCTATCACCACGGACCCCAGCGACCAGGTATGGACAGGATTCATCTCCTTTCAGGATGAAGACAACCTGGTGAATCGCTTCGACGGCCGTAAGTGGACCCGCTACAGCAGCGCGGACGGCATGCTCAAGGGTGATGTCCTGGGGATCAGGCCACAGGCGATCGATGCTGACGCGGGCGGCACGGTGTGGGTGGGTGTGAGCGGGGGCGGCGTGGCCTGGTTCGATGGTCGGGTCTGGAGCAGCAAGGCGATCGCCGACATCGCCGCGGTGCAAGCCCGGATCCCCGCGGTCACCGCCGACGATCGCGGTGGCGTGTGGTTGGCGACGGGCGTCGGCGCGGTGCATTTCGATGGCCGGTCCTGGCAGCGTTACACCACCGCGGACGGCCTGGCCGGCAATGCGGTCCGGGCCATCGCGGTGGATCGCCGTGGGGGCCGTGACTGGGTCTGGTTCGGTACCGACGGCGGGGTTTCGCGCTGGGACGGATCGCATTGGACCACCTATACCACCGCCGATGGCCTGGGCACAAACAGTATCAACGCCATCGCGGTGGACGCGGTGCACGATGCGGTTTGGTTCGCCAGCGGCGCTGCCGTTCATGGCGGGCTGACGCGCTACGACGGGCGAGCCTGGCGGACCTTCACCAAGGCTGATGGCCTGCCGGCCGACGATTTCTGGGCCATCGAGGTGGCGCCGAACGGCGACCTCTGGGCGGTGGGCCAGGACGATAACCAGCCGCCGGGCATCACCCGCTTCGATGGCTCGCGCTGGACCACCTACACCACTGCCGACGGGCTGCTGCACGACGTTGCCTTCGACGTGGCCATCGACGGCAAGGGCACCGTCTGGGTGGCCACCATGGCCGGCGTCAGCGAGTTCCACCCGGCGGTGGTCCCCGCCCCGGCGGCCAGCCCGACCCCGCTCCCCGCGCCCACCATCGAGGCCGGCCCCTGCATCTGCCAGCTCGCGCGCCAGGCCGCGCCGCGGGCCGCGATCGACGCCGCCGTCGCCGATCCCGCCGGCGTCGCCGGTTGGCGGCAGCCGCTGGACCCCAACAAGCCGGTGGGCCGCTTCAACCCGCTGCGCGAATGCCTGAGCCTACAGCGGGCCAGTGTGCCGTACCATCCGCTGTTCAATCCGCTCGCCTGGCGGGCGGGTTGTCCGTAGCCGGTTGCACCGGCCTTGCTGTGAGCGAGCTGGGTTGAGGGGAGCAGGGCGATCGCGGGATGTTCCCGCCCTGGCGGCATCGAGATTGGGAGGTTCTTGACCGAGGCTATACTGACCCGGATGCAGTTGACAATCTACCGACCGGAGCAACCATGTTGAGAACGATCGAGGCGACAATTGATGCCGACGGGAACGTACGACTCCTGGAGCCTGTCCGGCTCGATCAATGGGTACGGGCCCTGGTGACGATCCTGGAGCCGTTGGACGCCGACCTCGAGGCGGAGATGCCCAGCCCCACTGAATGGAGCGAGCAGGCACTCGCCGCGGACTGGTTGCGAACGGACGAGGATGCGGCATGGGCGCACCTGCAGCTGGATCGGTAGTACTCGTACCATTCCCATTCTCAGACCTGAGTCGTGCCAAGCTCCGGCCAGCCGTTGTCCTCGCCGCGGTTGAGCGTGGTGAGGTCATGCTTTGTCAGATCACGAGCAACCCTTAGTGGCTTACCGAGGCTTTCCGATGTCTGATCCAGTCGAACTTCTGATCTTCGTGCTCTTCGCGGTCCTGGTCCCTTGGGGCATCGATCGCTTTCTGCGCGACCTTCGGCCGCCGCCGCCGGACAACGATGACGTGGTGTTCCCGCCGCGGCGGCTCCGTTGAGGGCCATGCGCTCCGGCCTGTGATGGTGGATCTCGTCCGATCCGTCACAGGTTCCATCGATTGGTGCGGGCTTGCAGCGGCATCAAGGTACGGCCTCATCCCCGGGCAGCCGGATCAGGAACAGGGCCCGTTGAGCTCCCTTGGACCCAGCGACTGCCAAATGGCGCCCATCCGGTGACCACCAGCGGGCCTCCGGTTGGTAGCCGCCGATGTTCCAGCGACCTTTCCGCACGCCGTCCGGGAAGCTGGTGATATCGATCACGCCTCCCAACGGATCACCGATGGCCAGATGCGACCAGTCGGGCGACGCGGCCGTCTTGTATTGCGTCTCGCGACCACTGCCAGGGATGAGGCGGAATGCAGAATCTCTCTCTTCCAGGCCGCGGACCCATAGGGTATCGTCTGAGCCTTCGCTGCCGTAACGCCCGACGGCGACGAACCAGTCTCCGTCCGGGCGGACCGGCGTCTCCCATAGCTCCTTGGTCGGCAAGCTTTCGATCCTGTCCGACTCCGGGTGGTAGAGCATCACCGATCCGTAGCTGTCACCAAGGGTGAGATGCCAGCGCTTGCCATCAGCGGCGATCAACGCCGAGGCATAGAGATTGGCCCCGTCCGACGACGAGCTGTTCGACTGCTGGATGCCGAAGATAGCAGGGGCGACGGCGACTACTGCGCCGTCTGAGCCGATGAGGAGTGGACCGCGGTCGACCGACCTGAAAACCAGGAACTGGTTGGTGGGAAGCCATTCTCCCCCGATACCCATGTCGCCGAAGCCGCCGGTACCTTGCCAGGTGGCTTTGGCAACCATCCGTCCGTCTGCGGCGAGCTGGATGCGGGTCGTGTAGCTATGTTCAGGGGCTTGGTCGCCGGCTACGACCGTCGTGGCCCGGTATACGCCATCCGGGGACAGGACCGTGTCCTCCGGCCCGGGACTGTCGTAACCTTCCGAAGCAGGCGGCTCGGCCCAGTCAGGTGTCTTTCCAGGAGATGGCATCGGCAATGCGTAGGTCGACGAAGGCGCGGCTGTGAGGGTCTCGCATGGGCGGCCGATGGCTACCGCCCCGCCTGTACGAACGATGGTTTGGCTGTCGGCTTGCCAGTAGACCTGGTCGGAATAGATGGCTTTCTGGGCGTTCGGTTGCTGGCACACCCGCCCGGTCGCCGAATCCAGGAAGTGGAGCTGCTGCGGTGAGCGCCAGAGTTCCGGAGGATAATCGGTGTAGCGGTCTCCCATCCAAAACGCCAGCCATCGCCCGTCCGGCGACCATCCGGAGACGTCGAGCACCGGATCCATGTGGAGGTCGTCAGGCGTTCTGGTCACGACAGCTACCGGGGTGAGCGCACTGGCCACCACACCCTCGACTGTGGCGCTGGCCGCCACAGCCGGTGTCCCAGGGGTTGTAGTCCGCGAATCGGGTACCCAGCCCAGCACGCGATCCAAGGTGACGGGGGGAATGTCCGCGAACCGATCGGCGGAGGATGCTCCTGCCAGCGGATCCGCCAGATCCACCACCCTGCCCTTGTCCGTCAGCAGCACGGCGCCTTCCGGGGCGAAGGCGATGGCTCGGCCCTCACCCGGATAGACGCTCACGCGGCGGTCTGGATTGTGCGGATCGTCCCTGAGGGGGACGGACTGGAAGCCAGTGCCCTTGCGCTCGTCCGCGTCGACCGCCCAATCGTCGATCGTCCAAGCCAGATAGCGGCCGTCGGGTGACCAGCGCAGGTCCCGGGGTGGTCCGTCGAAGAGATAAGCGTATGCTTCGCTCGCGCTAGTAGCCAGTTGCATCAGCATCAGATTGCCGCGATAGGTCCCTGGGCTTTCACCTCCGATGGGAACTGATGCGATGTAGGCCAGCCGGCTACCATCCGGCGAGGGCGCCCAGAGGCCCTCGGAGCCCCCCACGTCGACCCGTGTCGTTTCGTGGCCATCGGTCGTGTCCAGCAGGATCACGGTTTCGGGGGACCCTTCGGCTGTCGCACCAAGCACGATAGCGGCGCGCTTGCCCTCCTCGTCGACTCCCACCAGTCGCGGCATGCGCCCGGTCAGTTGCTCCGACTCCACCCGGGCCAACAAGCGGTCGGCCTCGACGTCGATCCCGTGGATCAAGGTCAACCGGTGCAGTTCGAATCCGTCGATCTCGCCGGGGCGTGGCTCCGACCCGCTCCCCCCGAAGCTCTGCCCGTAATAGAGCGCGCTGCTATCGGCTGACCAGATCAGGCCGTTCACCCAGGTTGGGCTTGGCATGGCTTGCGGATCCGCCGAGACCCTTGTCAGCCAATGGACGTGAATGAGGCCTGAGCCGCAGCTTTTCGCCGGATCCCGCACGAAAGCCAGCCGGGTTCCATCCGGCGAGATGGCGAAGTGCGACCAGGTCGTCGGCGACCAGGGGGCCTCGCACGGCAGATCGTACAACGGCTTCTCCGCATGCGTGGCCGCATCAATAGCTACGACGCCAGGACTGCCGGCCGCAATTCCCGGACGCCAGGCGATCAGTTGGCCGGGGGCATCTTGTTCTGCTGGCGAAGCAGCCGTGGACGTCGAGGACCCCGGCGTTCCCGAGCGCGTCGCGGAAGACGCCGGTTCCGCGGGGCTCAGGTCTGGTCGCGCTGCTTGACGGTCGGCCGGCCGACATGCCAGGGCGCAAACGGCGATGAGCAGCAGGGTCAGCGCTACGATGGCGCGTGACCGCGGTCGATCGACGGCGTAGGCCCCCATGCGTTCGCTACTGCCTTCGGTCGAACTGGTGTCCGTGAGGGAAGCGTCATGTGCCATGGTACACCGCAAGCCTTCTTGATCCCAGACAGTCTTGTGTCGTTATGAGGCACCCATTACAATGTAGTCCTATGGGCTCGCTTCGGTTTGCGTGGGATGATCGCAAGGATACCGTCAACCGTAGAAAACACGGGATTCCGTTCGCGGAGGCAGAGACTGTGTTCTACGATGATCGAGCCTTGCTGATCGACGACCCGGAGCATTCGGAGACTGAGGACAGGTTCGTCCTGCTTGGGATGAGCGCGGCCTTGCGCGTGTTGCTCGTCTGCCACTGCTACCGCGAAGCCGACGATCTCATACGCATCATCTCCGCGCGGCGGGCGAACAGCCTTGAGGTGGGGGTCTATCACGAGAGGTGGCGAACATGAGAGACGAATACGACTTCAGCGCTGCGAAGCGCAACCCCTACGCCAAGCGGCTCAAGCAGCAGGTGACCATCCGGCTGGATGCCGATTCGGTGGACTACTTCAAGACATTGGCTGAGGAGATGGGCATCCCGTACCAGACCCTCATCAACCTCTACCTGCGTGAATGCGCTGTCGCGCGGAAGAAGCCGATGATCGCCTGGGCGGTACCCGTCTAATCGACAGCAGGGGGATCCTCCCATTCGGCCTCGCGCCGCGCCGCGCTCCAGCCGCCTTGACCCCTCCCGCCCCCCCCGCGTATGATGCGCGCCCTGCCATCGCGTCCGCGCGAAGCGGATGCGCCGCCGTGCCGAGCTGGGTCCTCGGATGCAACACCGGGACGACAGCGCCAGGCCGCCGACATCTGGAGAGAGCCACCATGCAGACCCCAGCCGCCCACGGCCTTCCCCGCCGCCGCCGACCTTCCGCCCTGGTCCTCGCCCTCGTCACGCCCGTCCTCCTGACCCTGGCCGCTTGCCAGGCCGCTCCCCAGGACCCGGCCGCCGACGCGCCGCCCGCGGCCGAAGACGCCGCGGCGCCCGCCGAGCAGGACCGCGAGGTCGTCATCTACGCTTCCGTGGACCAGCAGTTCGCCGAGCCCGTGCTCAAGGACTTCGAGGCCGATACCGGCATCGTCGTCAAGGCCATGTATGACGTGGAGGCCGCCAAGACCACCGGCCTCGTCAACCGCCTGATCGCCGAGAAGGACGCGCCCCTGGCCGACGTGTGGTGGAGCGGCGAGTTCGCCCAGACCGTGGACCTGGCGGCCAAGAGCATTCTGGCCGCCTACGCCTCGCCCAACGCTGATCGCATTCCCGCCGGTTACAAGGATGCCGGCGGCCTGTGGACCGGCTTCGGCGGTCGGGCGCGCGTCCTCCTGGCCAACACCGATCTCGTGACCGCGGAGCAGATGCCCAAAGGCCTCGCCGACCTCACCGGCAGCACCTTCGAGGGCGAGCGGATCGGCATCGCCTATCCCCTCTTCGGCACCTCCGCCACCCATGCCGCGGCGCTCTACGCCGCGCGCGGCCCGGAGGCCGGCAAGGCCTTCTTCCAGGGCCTCAAGGACAAGGGCCTGCAGGTGGTGGACGGCAACGGGGTCGTGCGCGACATGGTCGTCGCCGGCCAGCTGGCCTTCGGCCTGACCGATACCGACGATGCCTGCGGCGCCCTGGCCAAGGGCGCGCCGGTGAAGATCGTCATCCCCGACCAGGATGGCGACGGCACCCTGGTGGTGCCCAACACCGTCGCCCTGGTGGCCGGCGGGCCCAACCCCGAATCCGGCAAGGCCCTCTTGGACCATCTGCTGAGCGAGGCCGTCGAGCGACGGCTGGTGGAAGCCGGTTGGATCCAGCTGGGGCTTTCCGGCGGCCTGGCCGATACCACCTGCGGCCTGCCCGGCGACGTGAAGGGCATGGACGTCACCCTGGAGCAGGTGGCGGCGCAGATCGAACCGGCCAAGGCGGAGCTGGCGGAGATCTTCGTCCGGTGACCATGGCGGCCGCCGGAAAGGCGCAGCGGCGATCGCCAGGGCGACCGCCTGCCTGGCGGTCCGTCCCGCTGCCGCTGCTGCTGGGCGTGGCCGCCTACCTCTGGCTGGTCCACGCCCCGCTACTGGGCCTGGCCTGGGAGACCGGGCGCAGCCTCGTCCAGCATCCCGAACTGCTGGCGCAGGCCCTGCCCACGGAGCGGCGCCTGCCCCTGTTGGGACGCTCCCTGGCCCTCAGCCTGGGGGCTGCCCTGGCCGCGGGAGGCATCGCCCTGCTGGCCGCGCCGCGCTTCTGGCGGCGCCATCCCGCGCGGCTGGCGCGCTGGCGCTGGCTCGTCCTGGGTTTGGCGCCCGTGCCGGCCTACGTGCACGCCCTGGCCTGGCTGCCGGTGCGCTCGGCCCTGGAGGCGCGCCTGGGGCCGGACTGGGCGACACCGCTGGCCTGGCTGGGTTCGGGCTGGGTGCTGACTATGGCCTTCCTGCCCCTGGCCCTCCTGGTCACCCTCGTGGCCCTGGAGAGCGTGCCGCGCCCCCTCACCGACGCGGCGGCGGTGCTGGACGACGACGACCAGGCCTACCGGCGCGTGCTGGTTCCCCTGGCCGCCCCCCTCCTGCTGGTGGGTCTGGCGCTCATCTTCCTGCTGGGCCTGTTGGATTACAGCGTGCCCACCCTGTACCAGCTCAACGTCTACGCCATGGAGGTCTTCGTGGCCTTCAGCCAGGGCAACGAGGCCGCCCGCGCCGTGCTGGTGGCCCTGCCGCTGCTGCTCGTGGGCGCGCTGCTCACCTTGACCCTGGGCCGGCGGGCGGCGCGCATCGCCGCCGCGGCTGGGGCGCGGGTGCGGCCTGCCGCGCGGCCGCTGCGCTGGGGGCGCCTGCTGGGCGCCCTGCAGCTGCTGGCGGCGGCGGTGGTGCTGCTGCAGGCCGCCGTGCCCCTCTACACCTTGACGCGGCTGGCGGGGACCGGCGGGCAGGCCATGGAGGCCCTGCGCGCCGGTGGGGCCGACCTGGCCTACAGCCTGGCCGTGGCCGCCCTGGCCGGCGGTCTGGCCCTGCCGCCGGCGCTGGCGGCGGCGCTCTGGCTGCAGGGTGCGTGCGCCGGCTGGTCCTCGCGCGGGCGCTGGATGCTGGCCGTGCTGCCTCTGGGGCTGCCGCCGGCCCTGGTGGGCATCGGGCTCATCGCGGTCTACAACCAGCCCCCGCTGCGCCTGCACGGCACCGATGCCATGCCGGTGCTGGCGGCCATGGCCCGCTTCCTGCCCCTGCAGGCCCTGTTGGTCTACGGCCAGCTGCAGCGCCTGGATCCGGCCTTGATCGACGCCGCGCGGGTCTACCAGGGCTCGCCCCTGGCGGGCTGGCTGCGCATCCGCCTGCCGCTGCTGCTGCCCGGCCTGGCCGGGGCGGCGGCCCTGGGCTTCGCCCTGGCCCTGGGGGAGCTGGGGGCGACCCTGGTGGTCACCCCGGCGGGGCGCGGCACCCTCACCCTGCGCATCTACAACTACCTGCATTACGGGGCATCCGATGCCGTCGCCGCCCTCTGTCTGGCCATGGTGGCCCTGGCGCTGCTGGCCGGCGCCGCGGCGGGGCTGCTGCTGGGACGCGGCGGCTGGCAGCCGGGAGAGGCGGAGGCATGAGCGCGGAAGCGAACGTGGGGACGGATATGGACATGGACAAGGGCACCCTCCAAATCCAGGGCCTGACCAAGTCCTTCGGCGGCGGCCGGCCGGTCCTGGTCGACCTGGACCTGGACTGCCCCGCCGGCAGCCGCACCGCCGTCCTGGGGCCTTCCGGCATCGGCAAGTCCACCCTGCTGCGGCTGATCGCCGGCCTGGAGCTGCCGGACGCGGGGGAGATCCGCCTGGGCCAGGCCCTGGTCAGCGGGCCGGGCTGGGCCCTGGAACCCCATCGGCGCGGCGTGGCCCTGGCCTTCCAGGCGCCGGCCCTTTGGCCGCATCTGCGGGTGCGGGACAACATCACCTTCGGCCTGCGGCATCTGGGACAGGCGGCGGCCCGCGCCGCCGCTGAGGACTGGCTGGCAAGGTTGCGCCTCGACGGTCTGGGCGGGCGCTATCCGGACCAGTTGTCCGGTGGCCAGGCGCAGCGGGTCTCCCTGGCCCGCGCCCTGGCGGCTGGTCGCCCCATCCTGCTGCTGGACGAACCCCTCAGCCATCTGGACCCCGACCTCAAGTCAGCGCTGACGGCCGACCTGGACGGCTGGCTGCGCGCCGCCGGCACCACCCTGGTCTACGTGACCCATGATCCCGCCGAGGTGGCCCCGCTCTGCGACCGGGTGCTGGGCCTGGCCGACGGGCGGTTGAAGGCCGCGATGCCTCCGCCCTCGTCGTAGGGGCGGGTCTGCGGCACGATCGAGAACCCCACGGCCGTCCGGCCGGTAGACCCGCCCTGCCGGTTTGCGCGCAACGATCGGGACGGTGGGGCGTTCGCGGCCCCCGCCCGGAATTGGCCCGGCGAATCCGCAGGCCTACAATCCGCCGCCTATGCCCCACTACCATGACAACGCCGGCGACGGCGTGATCCGCCGCGCCGCCAAGGACCAGCCCCGCCGCTCGTGGCGCACCTGGCTGCTGGGTCGCCCCCTCTCTACCGCGGACGCGCCGCACCAGACCATCGGCAAGACCGTGGGCCTGGCGGTCTTCGCGTCCGATGCCCTGTCCTCGACAGCCTACGCCACGCAGGAGATCCTGGTCATCCTGGCAGCGGCCGGCGCAGTGGCCATGGGCTTCTCCTGGCCCATCGCCCTGGCCATCGTCGCCCTGCTGGTCATCGTCACCATCTCCCTATGAGCAGACCATCCACGCCTACCCCGGGCGGCGGCGCCTACATCGTGGCCCGCGACAACCTGGGGGAGCTCCCGGCCCTGACGGCCGGCGCGGCCTTGCTCACCGATTACATCCTGACCGTGGCCGTCTCCATCAGCTCCGGCGTGGCCCAGCTCGTGTCGGCCTTTCCGGCCATGGCTCCGTGGCGGGTTCACGTGGCGGTGGTCCTGGTGGGCTTGATCATGTTGTTGAACCTGCGCGGGGTGAAGGAGAGTGGTACCGCTTTCGCCGTGCCCACCTACTTCTTCGTGATCCTGATGACCGGCACCGTGCTCTGGGGTCTTGTCCAGCTGCTGCGCGGCGGCCTGGGGCAGGTGGTGGACCCGCCGGCCATCTTCCATCACGGAGAAGCCACCAGTGTCGGGCTGTTCCTGCTGCTGCACGCCTTCGCCAGCGGCACCACGGCCCTGACCGGGGTGGAGGCCATCTCCAACGGCATCACGGCCTTCAAGGAGCCGCGCAGCCGCAATGCCGGCATCACGCTTATCTGGATGTCGGCCATCCTGGGCACGCTCTTCCTGGGCATCACCTACCTGTCGCGGGCCATCGGGGCGGTGCCCTCAGAGGGCGAGACCGTGATCTCGCAGCTGGCGCGTACCATCTATGATGGGCGCGGCCTCTTGTACCTGCTGACCATCGCCTCGACCACGGTCATCCTGATCATGGCAGCCAACACCGCCTACGCCGACTTCCCGCGTCTCTCGGCCCTGCAGGCCGCCGACGGCTTCCTGCCGCGGCAGCTGACCTACCGCGGCAGCCGACTGGTCTACTCGCGGGGCATCGTCCTGCTCTCCTTGGTGGCGGCGCTGCTCATCATCGCTTTCAAGGCTTCGGTGAGCCTGCTCATCCCGCTCTATGCCATCGGGGTCTTCCTGTCCTTCACCCTCAGCCAGGGCGGCATGGCGCGGCGCTGGTGGCGCAGCGGCCAGTTGGGCGCTCACCACCAGCCGGTGGATGACGGCCAGCACGACCACCAGCGCCAGGTGCAGCCGCTGGCGTACGACCGCCGCTGGCGGCTGAAGATGGCGATCAACGGCCTGGGCTCGGCGCTGACCTTCGTGGTCATGCTGGTCTTCGCCGTGACCAAGTTCCGCGACGGGGCCTGGATCATCCTGGTGCTGCTGCCCATCCTCATCGTGGTCTTCATGGGCATCCACCGCCATTACCGGAACCTGGCCAAGGCCCTGTCGCTGGAGGATTACGGCGCTCCGCCGCCCATGCGCCGGCATCGGGTGGTGCTCCTGGTCAGCGGCGTGCACCGCGGCACCCTGGAGGCCCTGCGCTACGCTCAGGCGCTCAGCAATGACGTGACGGCCCTGCACGTGTCGGCGGATGCCGACGACACGGCCCGCCTGCAGCGCAAATGGGATGCCTGGGGCGATGACGTGCGGCTGGTCATCCTGGAATCGCCGTATCGGCTGCTGATCGAGCCGGTGCTGAAATACGTCGCCGAGTTGCGGGCCGGCGCGCGGCCCAACGACCAGCTGACCATCGTGGTGCCGCGCTTCGTGCCCCGCCGCTCCTGGGAGAACGTGCTGCATACGCAGACGGCCCTGATGCTGCGCATGGCGCTCATGTTCCAGGAAGGCATCGTCATCACCGACGTGCCCTATCAGGTCAAGTCATCGGCCGATGCAGAACCGGCCCTGAAGGAAGGCAAGTCATGAGCAGCCCGGAGACGAGGCGGCATTTCGTGGTCATCGGCAGCGGCCGCATGGGCGCCGCCCTGGCCGATCAGCTGTTCCGGCGCGGCTGCAAGGTGACCGTGCTGGACCGCGACGACAAAGCCTTCAGCAACCTGCCGCCGGACTTCGCCGGCCGGATGATGCAGGGCGATGTGCTGGAGCAGGGCGTCCTGCGCCGCGCCGGCCTGGACGAGGCGTACGGCGCTGCGGTCATGACCAGCTCTGACGCGATCAACGCCGTGGTGGCCCGGGTGGCGCGCACCTATTACGGGCTGCAACGGGTGGTGTTGCGCAACTACCAGCTGCGCTGGCTGGCCCTGCACCAGTCCTTGGGGGTAGAGGTGATCAGCTCCTCGGCCTGGGCGGCGGAGCAGGCCGAGGAACTGCTGGCCGAGCCCCATGTGCGCCGGCTTCTGGACATCGGCGACGGCTCCCTGGGCGTGGCGGCGCTGTCGGTACCCGCGGCCTGGGCCCAGCGCCGGCCGGCCGACGTGCTGCCGTCCGGGTCCTTGCCGGCAGCCTTGTCGCGCGGCGGGCAGCACATGATCCCGGACCCGGACACGATCCTCCTTGAGGGCGATCGGCTTTATTTCAGCGGCGACGCGGCGGGGATCCAGGCCGTCAAGGACGCGCTGGCCCGCGAGGAGGCAGGGGCATGAAGGTGATCATCGCCGGCGGCGGGCGTACGGCCGCGCATCTGGCGGGACTGCTGCTGGAACAAGGGCATTCGGTGCGGGTCATCGAGCCGCGCCCGGAAGTGGTGAGCCGCCTGCATGCCGAGCTGCCCACCGAGGTCATCATCGAGGGCCATCCGACCGACCCGGACATCCTGGCCGAGGCCGGGCCGGGCGACGCGGATGTGCTGGCGGCCTGCATGCCGGAGGACGCGGACAACCTGATGCTCTGCTACCTGGCCCGGACGCAGTACGGGGTCGGTCGCACCATCGCCTGGATCACCAACCCCAAGCATGCCTGGCTCTTCGACCCGGCGCAAAAGCTCTTCCACGTGGACGTGGCTCTCAACCAGGCGGACATCGCCGCACGCCTCCTGGAAGAAGAGATGTCGCTGGGCGACATGATGATCCTGCTCAAGCTGCAGCGCGGACGCTACGCCTTGGTGGAGGAGAAGCTGATCGCCGAAGCGCCGGCGGTGGGCCAGGCCCTGCGGGAACTGGACATGCCGGCCCATGCCACGGTGACGGCCGTCATCCGCGACGGCGAGATGCTCCTACCGCGCGGCGATACGGTGCTGGCGGCGGGCGACGAGGTGCTGGCCCTGGTGGCCCAGGAGGACCAGGAGGCGTTGGCCCGGCTCTTCGGGGGCAAAGCGGAAGCGAAGGCGAAGGCGGAGGCCGCGAAGCCGCCGGCGGCGTAGTCGACCGCGCTACGGGATCGCCGCCGCCCGGATGTCAGCCGGCCTCAATCCCGCACATCCACCGCCGTTCCCGCCTCCGCCCAGTTGTACAGTCTCTCCGCGTCCGCCGCTGAGAGGACCACGCAGCCGTAGCTGATGGGCGAGCCCAGGTAGCCCTCCCAGAGGGTCTGGCCGTTGATGATCGGCAGGGCGTGGATGCCGTTCTCCGAGCCGCCGGCCCAGTAGATGCCCAGCCAATAGGGCATCCACAGCTGCCAGGCCGAGGACCAGGCGTTGGGGATCTTGCTCTGCACCTGGAAGCTGCCGCGTTGCGTCGGGTAGCCGGCCAGGCCGGTGGAAGCCACGAAGTTCCAGACCAGGGCATCCCCCTGCCAGACGTACATGCGTTGCTCGCTCACGTCCACCACGATGCGCTTCGCTCCGCCCAGGGCGGTCGTCGGGCCCTGGCCTTGAGCGGGGATGAGCAAGGTCTGGCCTTCGTAGATCGCATCGTCCGCCAGACCGTTCAGCCGTTGCAGGGCGGTGGCGCTCTCACCGAAGCGGGTGGCGATGGTAGAGAGGGTGTCGCCCGCCTGCACCGTGTAGGCCGCCGTCGTCGCGCCCGAGGGCGCAGGGCCCGCGGCGCGCGTGGGCAGCGGTTCGGCGGCAGCGTCGTCCTTCGCCTGCCCTTCGACGATCAAGGTGGCGCCGGCCTGGATCGAGCCGTCCAATGGCAGGCCGTTCAGGCGGATCAGGCTGTCCACATCCGTGCCCAGGCTGGCCGCGATCGTGCTCAAGGTGTCACCGGGCTGCACGGTGTACGGCCGAACGCCCGCGGAGGCGCTGCGCAGGGGTGCCGGCGGCTTGGTGCCGCGGCGGTTGGATGCGGCGCGCGCCGTCTGCCCCGCCCTGGCGCTGCGGACGTTGGCCACCGGGATCCACAGGGCCTGGCCCGGCCAGAGAATGTCGCCCAATGCGCGGCCGTTGAGCCGGGCCAGATCCTGGGTGGCCATGCGGTAGCGCGAGGCCACGTCGAAGAGCGATTCGCCGGCGTGGACCACATGCGTGCCCCATTCGCCCTGCGGCGCGGCCATCTGGGCGCGGGCGCTCGGGGCCGCGGCGGTAAGCGCCAGCAGGGCGCCCAGGCCGGCGAGGATGCGACAGGCGGTCTTCATGGGCTACAGCTCCCCGGGGACGGAGGGTGAGGGATCAGCGGAACGAACAGCACGGCGGGCCCACAGGACCCGCCGTGCCGATGCTTTTGCCGCGGCGGGCCGGCGGTGGATCACCGCCGGCCGTCGTCGGCTCCCAGCTGTTTCGTCCCGCGCCCACATCGGCGGGCGAGAGGCGTGTCAGCGGGGATGAGGGCGGTCTCAGCGATCGACGTGCACCGTGACACTGCAGGGGCGCGGGAACTGGCCCCGGTTGTCGACGGCCGTCAGGCGGAGGGTCCAGGTGCCGGCGGGCAGGTTGCCGACGTACCAGGTGCCCAGGGTCGTGTCGTTGACCACGCGGGTCACTTCCTCGCCGATGCTGAAGAAGTTGCCCTCCAGCGGCGTGGCGCCCATCGCCGCCTCCAGCTTGTAGAACTGGAGGTTGGCGATGTTGGCCGTGCCCACCACGTTCACCGACCCCGACACATGCTCGTTCTGACGCGGGTTCACGATCTGGACCTCGCGCGGGCAAGCCGCCGGATGCAGGGCCGGCTGGGCCGTGGGCTTGGGACGGTGCGGGCCGGGCTGCGGCTTGTGACCGTGGTCATTGCCGTGGCCGGGGTTGACACCGCCCTCGCCGCAAGGGATGTACAGCGACTGGCCGGCGTAGATCAGGTACGGGAAGCCGATGCCGTTGGCACGGGCGATGGCGCCGATGCTGAGGTCATGATGCCAGGCGATGCCCGAAAGTGTCTCGCCCGGCTTGACCGCATGGCGGTGGCCGCAGCCCGGACCCGGGTCCACCCAGCCGCCGCCCGGCGCCGGCTCAGGCGCCCAGCCGCCGGGGATGGCCAACTGCTGGCCGGCGTAGATGTAGTCCGGGTTGCCGATGCCGTTGGCGGCCAGGATGGCCGAGACCGACACGCCGTACTTCCAGGCGATGCCGTAGAGCGTCTCGCCCAACTGCACCAGGTGGGTCTGGCCGCCGCCATGTGCCGCGGGGGCCGGACGCCCGGCGGGGCCGCCGCCGGGGATGACCAGCTGCTGACCGGCATAGATGTAGTCCAGGTTCATCACCCCGTTGGCCGCGGCGATCTCCTCGGCGCTCACCCCGTAATGGCGGGCGATGCTGTAGAGGGTCTCTCCCAGGGCCACGGTGTGTACCGCCCGGCCCCCGTTGTTGGCGCTGACCGGATGGGCGATGCCGGTTGCGGCGGCCATCGACAAGCCCAGGATCAGGGCCAGCGCGAAGCCGTGGAACGTCTTCATCATCGTTCTCCTCAAGGTCTTTGGAAATGCCGATATCGCGGGGGCTGAGGACTGAAAATGCGATTCAGGAATGGGGTGGGATGGGCTCTGTTGGGTGGGACGGGCTCTGTTCAGGGCGAGTCAGGCTGGTCGGAGCCTGCTGTCGGCCAATCCGGCAATTCTCGGCCTTGCAGGAAAGCCTGCAGGTCTGAGCGTCGGACAGCATCCGGTTGCCCAGGGGCTGTGCCGATTTCACCCGCGCGGATCATACGCCGCAGGGTGAAGACGCTCAGGCCCAGGCGATCGGCCAACGCTTGCACGGGAATGGTCTCGTCCATCACTGGGCAGGATATGGTTATTATTTCCTTTCGTCAAGCGTCGAACATCCAGTGGGTTGCAGAGCGCTGACACCACGACATGCGGTACCCCCTATCCGCGGTGGTGTTAACAGCGGTCAAGCCCCGGCCTGGGCTATCATGTCCGCATGGATCTGAAAGCGCTACGGCTCCTCGAATTCCACAAGGTATGCGAGCGCCTGGCGGCCTTTACCGGCTTCGCCCTGGGGCGCCGGCTGGCCCTGGCGCTGGAGCCTTCCACGGATGCGGCCGTGGTGCGGGAACGGCAGGCCCTCACGGCCGAAGCCCGCGACCTCGTCGCCCGCCGCGGAGGCCCGGACCTCTCCGGCGCTCATGACCTGCGCCCGCAGATCGAAAGCGCCTGCCTGGGCCGCGTGCTCGTCCCCGCCGAGCTCCTGGAGCTGCGCGACACCGTGGCCGTGGCCCGCCGTCTGGAGCGGACCATCGGCCGCGACGACACGCGCTGGCCCCGTCTGGCCGCCATCGCCCGGCGCCTGGAGCCCTCGCCCGCCCTCCACGACGCCATCCAGGAGGCCTTGGACGACGACGGCAAGGTGCGCGACGAGGCCAGCCCGGCCCTCAGGCGCATCCGCAAGGAGCTGCGCGTGGCCGCCGAGCGGCTGCGGCGGCAGCTGGAGGGCATGCTGGGCTCCGAGGCCCTGCGCGGCGTGCTGCAGGATGGCCTGATCACCCAACGCAACGGCCGCTATGTCATCCCGGTGAAGGCCGACTTCCGCGGCCGGGTGCCGGGCGTCGTCCACGATACCTCCGACAGCGGGGCCACGCTCTTCGTCGAGCCCTTGGCCGCGGTTGAATCCGGCAACCGCCTGCGGGAGCTGCAGCTGGACGAAGAGAAGGAGATCGACCGCATCCTGCGCGAACTCAGCGGCCGGGTCGCCGCCGAAGCCCAGCCCTTGGGCGAGTCCATCGAAGCCTTGGGGGATCTGGATCTGGTCTTTGCCGCCGCGCAGTATGCGTCGGTCCTGCGTGCGGTCGCGCCCCACATCCTTCCGGCGGGGAGCCGCAACTGGACTTTCCCTTGGCCCGCCATCCGCTCCTCGACCCCGAGACGGTGGTGCCGGTTTCGGTGCGCGTGGGCCGGGACTTCAGCCAGATGGTGATCACCGGCCCCAACACCGGTGGCAAGACCGTGACGCTCAAGACCGCCGGCCTGCTGGTGCTGATGGCCCAGGCCGGCCTGCAGATTCCGGCCGATGAGGAGGCCTGCCTGACGGTCTTCGACGCCGTCTACGCCGATATCGGCGACGAGCAGTCCATCGAGCAATCCCTGTCCACCTTCAGCGGCCACATGACCAACCTCGTCGGCATCCTGCAGCGGGCCGACGCGGGCAGCCTGCTGCTGCTGGACGAACTGGGCGCGGGCACCGACCCCACCGAGGGCGCGGCCCTGGCCGGGGCCATCCTCAGCCATCTGCTGCGCCGCGGCGTGCGGACCATCGCCTCCACCCATTATTCAGAGCTCAAGGCCTACGGGCATGGCACCCCCGGCGTGGCGAACGCCTCGGTGGAGTTCGACGCCGTCACCTTGCGCCCCACCTACCGCCTGACCATCGGCCTGCCGGGCCGCTCCAACGCCCTGGCCATCGCCGGCCGCCTGGGCCTGCCGGAGGCCATCCTCCAGGAGGCCCGCGCCGGCCTGCAGGTGTCCGACGTGGCGATGGAAGACCTGCTGGCCCAGATCCAGAGCACGCGGCGCGAGGTGGAGGCGGAGCGCCTGGCCGCCGCTCAGGCGCGGGAGCGGTCAGAGGCCTGGGCGGTCAAGCTGGAGCGTTCGCTGCACCATCTGGAGGCGGAGCGGACAGAGATCATCAACGGCGCACGCCAGGAGGCCCAGGCCGAGCTGGGCGCGGCCCGCGAGGCGGTCGCCACCCTGCTGCGCCGCGCCGAGAAGGCGCAGGAGGGTCTGCGGGGCCGGGGGACGCCCGCCCAGCCTGCCGCGCCGGCCGAACCCGCGCCGGCCGAACCCACGGCGGGGGACGCGGTGGCGGATCTCAAAGCGGCCATGGGCCAGCTGGACGCCTTGCGGGGCATCGTCGAGCGGACCCTCCCCAAGCCCAAGCGCCAAGACCTGGGCGCCCGCCCCTTGGGGCCGGGCGACGTGGTGCGCGTGGTCAGCCTGGGCCAGACCGGCGAGGTCATCAAGGTGGCGGGATCGCAGGTGGAGCTGCAGCTGGGCCGCATGCGCATGACCGTGGACGCCGCAGACCTGGACCGCCTGCCGCAGGCCCAGCCGGCGCTGGAATCGGATGCCAGGCTGCTCCGCGCCACCGGCTCCCGGGCCACGGTGCCGTTGCAGTTGGACCTGCGCGGCATGCGCGTGGAGGAAGGGCTGGAAGCCGTGGACAGCTACCTGCACGAGGCCATGCTCTCGGGCATGCCCTTCGTGCGCATCATCCATGGTCATGGCACAGGGGCGATGAAGACCGCGGTTCGCGAGGCGCTCCGCCGCTCGAGCATCGTCCACCGCAGCCGCCCGGGCCAACAGAACGAGGGCGGCGACGGGGCGACGGTGGTGTACTTCGAGGCGGAGAGCGAGGGCTGATTCCAGCTGTGGCTCGGCCACGCGAGGGCCTGGGCCTCCAGCGGCAGCGGGAATCCGCCGCCGCGACGGCGCCGCTTGCCGCCGCCGCCGCCCCGATCCATCATCCGGCCCATGCTCTACCTGGTCCTGGCCGCCAAGTCCTTCCGGCGGATGCTGGTCTACCGCGCCGCCACCTTCGCCGGCCTCTTGACCAACCTCTTCTTCGGCCTCCTGCGCGCCTATGTCTTCATCGCCCTCTTCGCGGCGGCGGGCCAGGAACGGGTGGCGGGCTTCAACCTGAAGGAGGCCATCACCTTCACCGCCCTGGGGCAGGCCCTGATCGGCCCCCTGAGGATCTGGGGCTCCACCGAGGTGCTGGACCGCATCAAGAGCGGCGACATCGCGGTGGATCTGGCGCGCCCGACGGGGCTCTTCGGCCTCTACCTGGCCCAGGACCTGGGCCGCGCGGCCTTCGAGGCCCTGGGCCGCGGCCTGCCGCTGCTGCTGGCCTACAGCCTGGTCTTCGACCTCAGCTGGCCGGCGGGCCCCTCACCTGGTTGGCCTTCCTCGCTGCGGCCGTCCTGGGCGTGACCATCAGCTTCGGCTGGCGCTTCCTGGTGAACCTGGGCGCCTTCTGGCTGGTGGACGCCCGGGGCCTCGCGCGGCTGGCCTCCTTGGGGGTGATCATCTTCAGCGGCCTCATCCTGCCCCTGGCGATGTTCCCGCCGGCTCTGGTGGGCCTGGCCCGCGCCCTGCCCTTCGCCGGCTTCATCGACGCGCCCGCCCGCGTGTGGCTGGGCCAGGTGCAGGGGGCTGAGCTGGCGGTCCTCCTGGCCCGGCAGCTGGCCTGGGCCCTGGGGCTGGCGGCGGCCGGGCAGCTGGTCTACCGCCGGGGCATCCGGCGCCTGGTCATCCAGGGCGGCTGAGGCAAGGCGATGCGGTCGGCTGTCCGGGTCTACCTGGCGCTCATCGCCGCGCAGGCGCGCGCCCAGATGCAGTATCGCCTGGGCTTCCTGCTGAGCCTGACCACGGCCTTCGCGGCCACCATCGTGGACTTCATCGGCCTGAGCTTCTTCTTCATCCATTTCCCGGACATCGGCGGCTGGCGCCTGCCGGAGATTGCGCTGCTCTACGTGCTGGTCAACCTGCCCTTCTCGGTGGCCCATCTGCTGGGAGAGGGCTTCGAGGACTTCCGCCGCTACGTGCAGCTGGGCGAGCTGGACCGGCTGCTGCTGCGCCCGCGCCCTGTGGCCCTGCAGGTGGCGGGCGACGGCCTGGCCCTGCGGCAGTTCGGTCGGCTGGCCCAGGTGCTGGTGGTCGCCGCCCTGACGTGGCGCTGGCTGGACCTGGGCGCACGCTGGTCGGCCGCGGACTGGCTACTGGCCGGCTGGGCGATGCTGGGCGGCCTGGCCTTCTACCTGGGCGTCTTCCTGCTCTCGGCCACGCTCTGCTTCTGGACGGTGGAGTCCATCGAGCTGGCCAACATCGTCACCTACGGCAGCACGGAGATGGCGATCTACCCCATGCCCATCTTCGGCCGCTGGCTGCGTCGCACCTTCACCTACCTGGTCCCGCTGGCCTTCGTCAACTACTACCCGGCGCTGATCCTGCTGGATCGCGCCGACCCCACGGGTTTGCCGCGGTGGACGGGCTGGGCGGCGCCGCTGGTCTGCCTGGCGGTGCTGGGCCTGGGGCGGGCGGCCTGGGGCGTTGGGCTGCGGCGGTATCAGAGCACGGGGAGCTGAGCGAACCGGAGAGGATCGGACCCCAACCCTCACGAACACCCCGCCACCCGCAGCAGCTCCAGCCGCTTCGTGCCCCCGGGGCTCCAGGCCCAGCCGACGTCGCCGTTGGGGTAGCTCATGAACTCGGCCCAGTTGTCGATCTTGGCCCCGCCGGCCGCCGCCGGACCCTCCAGCAGCGCGCCGGTCTCGCCGTCCAGCACCGCCAGCTGCAGGGCGCCGGCCTTGTGCCAGCCGGCCAGCAGCCGGCCTTCGCCGTAGGCGGCCAGGTAGGGGCGGAAGGGGTAGGCGGTGGCCAGCCCGGTGGCGAAGGGCAGCTTGTCGTCGCGGGTCACCTTGCCGGCCATGTCGATGGCCGCCAGGTGCAGCTCCATGGCCGCGCCGGGCTGGGCCATGTACAAGAGCCAGAAGCCGCCTGGCCGCGGCACCAGGCCGCCCAGGGCGCGTTTGACGGGGTCCAGCCCGTTGAGCAGGTTGCTCTCGCCGCGCGGGCGGTCCAGCTCATGGGTGATCAGGTGGAAGGCGTTGGGGTAGGCGTCGCCGTGGCAGACGGAGGCGAAACGCTCGGAATAGGCCAGCCGCACCGCCCAGCTATGCGAGCAGGCCCGCACCCCGCCCTTGTCCACGGGCTTCCCATCGCTATCCAGCAGGCGCAGCAGGTCGGCGGCATGGATGTCGATCTCGCCCGGCACGCCCGGACGAGGGCTGGACTCGGCGGTGCGCCAGTACAGGCCGTAGTTCTGGCCGGACCAGACCAGTCGGGCGGTATGCTGGTACCACCAGATGAAGTGCGCGCCGTTGGCGTCCACGTTCACCTTCTTGGTCATCGTCCGCCGCCACTGCTCCCGGCCGCCGTCGTCGAAGCGCAGCAGGTCCAGCTTGCCGCAGAGGGCCTTGTCGGGCGTGGACGCGCCGCGGCAGTACTTGGGGCTGTAGATGTCGGGGTCGTTGGCCACGGTCACCAGAGCCCCGCCGTCCTCGTGGGCCACCAGGGCGTGGACCTCCTCGGCGGCGAAGCTGAGCGGCGTCCCCAGCAGGCGGTCGGTGTCATCGAAGCGGCCCACGCGCACAACAGGCCCCGCCTGCTCCCGCCAGGCCACCAGCGATCCGCCCTCCGGACGGGGCGCCAGGGGCAGGGGGAAGTACTCGTCGTTGGCCCGGAAGGCCGCCGGCAGGTCGCTGGCCGTGATCCGCAGCCGCTCCGCCAGGGCCGGGCAAGCCGCCGGCGAGGGCTTGGGCGAGGGCAGGGGCGTGGCCGAGGGGGCCTCCGTCGCGCTGGGCGCGGGGCTGGCGCTGGGGAGGGGTGTGGGGCGGGCGGTGGGCGGCGGCGGCAGGTCGTGCAGGTCTGCGGCGCGGCCGAGCAACGGCAGGAACAAGGCGCCCTCGGGAACGAAGGGCTCGCCGATGGACTGAGCGCGGATCGGCCATGGGGCCGCCGCGGCCAGACAGAGGGCCAGGAGGGTGATGGGGGCGATGCTGCGGGAGGCTGTCATGCTGGGCGTCCTCCGAACGTATGAGACGGGCCTGCTAGCCGGAGGCGAGCGTAGCACGCATCAGGGTACTTGTACATGCATGCACATGCAGATAGTATTGGTGACGAAGAGGCGACACAATGCGAACCACGATAGAGATCAGCAACGAACATCGCGCTCAGTTGATGGAGTTGGCGGCCCGTCGCGGCGAGAAGGGATTCTCCAGCTTGGTGGCCGAGGCGCTGAGTCAGTACCTGATGGGGCTGAACGACCGTGTGCAGTTGCGTGAGAAGGCGCTGGCGACACGCGGCAGCCTCTCTGCAGACGATGCGGATGCCATCAGGGGGGTCGTGAAGAGCATCAGGGAGTCGTGGCGATGATGGTGGCCGATACCGATGTGCTGATCGATTACCTGGCCGACAAAGGACCCATGGTGGCCAGAGTAGCGAGATTGATCGGGCTCGGTGCCCTGCACACGACCGCTGTCAACCGCTTCGAACTGCTTTCCGGGACTCGATCTGACCGTCAGCGCGGCCTGGCTGAAACGCTGCTGGCCAGCCTGCCGACCCTGTCGCTTGATGAGGTTGCGGCAGACGAGGCGGCTGCGATCCGGCGAGATCTGGAGATGCGCGGCCAAACCATTGGTATGGGAGACAGCCTGATCGCCGGCATCGTCCGGGCACATGGCGGCTTGCTTCTGACCAGGAACCGGAGTCACTTCGAACGCGTCGAAGGGTTGTCCCTGGCATCTGCCTCGCCTGCATCGGAAGAGGATAGTGCCTGAGTCATTGGTGGATTGACGTGGCCAGCCACCGGCTGCGGGTTGGTCCCACGACGAGCGCGTGCGAGATCCAGGAAAGACGTGATATCCTGACCTTCATCGAAGAGCCGATCGAATTCGCTGGCTGTCATGACCCGATACCTCGTGGTGCGCAGTGGCACGGCTCTTGCAGTTGACACCTCAAAGAGGTGACGATGATAGCGCGATACTCCGTCTGGGCCTTGGTCCCCGTCTTGTCCTGTTCGGCCTGTGCACTGCCTCCTCCAGTCTCCGTGACCATCCCTACGCCCATGGTGCTCGAGGCGATTCCACCCAGCCCCACGCCCACCCCCACCCTGACCCTGGCACCTACTCCGACGCAGACCGCCACGGTTACCCCCACGGCTATCCCGACCTGGGAGCCGAAGCTGGTCTGCGACGAGATCATCGGCCGGTTGGGTCAGCTACCGTTCCCGGAGGGTACGCAGGCGAGTGGCATGGGCGCTGATCCACAGGGCCAAGGCAATGAACTCTGCTGGTGGCGCGTCACATGGGGTGCGACGACAGCGGCCGATGGGAGCGAGCCTGAGATACCACTCTGGCCCGAAACCTGGCCGGTATTCGTACAGTCCCTCGGGCCGGGGGAACCGTTTCCTACGCCCATCTCTTGGAGGTCTTGTGGGTATGGCGCAAGCGTTTCGAGCCAGCAGATCAATCGTGGCGATATCATCTGTATCCATGAGTCTGGTAGTGGTTACCCAGTGCCCCCGGACGATCTGATTAGCTATCGATCACGGCATGTCGCATGCCGCTACCCGTCGCCTACACCGACACCAACGTCCATCTTGACAGCTAGCCCCACCCCGCCACCCACAGCCCCCGCCCGCTGAGCCCCGGCTCCTCGAGGTCCGCCGCCAGCCCCGCGGCCCTGAAGCCGGCGCGCATCTCGTCCACAGTGAAGAGCCCTATGCTGTGACGTTCCTTGAAATGCCGGGTCCCCTCCGGGGTGCTGACCAGGTGGTGCATGTCCATGACCGACAGGCGGCCGCGCGTCAGGCTGGTGCAGGCGCGGGCGATCTTCAGTTCGGGCAGGTCCACCGTTTTCAGGTGGACGGTGGACTTGCCTCCGCGCCAGGCCTCCGGCGTGAACCAGGGCTCCACCAGCAGCACACCGCCCGGCGCCAGGTGGCGGGCCATGGACCGCAGGGCCCGCGCCAGGCCGGCGCGCGTGCGCACGTAGCCGATGGCGCTGAAGAGGCAGGTGACCACGTCGAAGCGCTCGCCCAGGTCGAAGGCCCGCATGTCGCCCTGGTGCAACGGCAGGCCCGGTAGGCGCCGGCGAGCCTCCGCCAGCAGCCCCGGCTCCAGGTCCAGCCCCGCCGCTTCGAAGTGCGCTCGCAGATGCTCCAGGTGCCGCCCCGTGCCGCAGGCCACGTCCAGCAGCCGCCCGCCATGGCGGCCGCGCCGCGCGGCGACGAGGTCGCGGATCTGCGCCGCCTCCCCGGCATAGTCCTTCGCGGCGTAGATGGCGTCGTAATGGGCGGCGCTCAGGCGGTACATGGGCGGTCTCCCAGGCTCGCGAGCAGATTCGGGTAGACTGATGATCGCGACCCACCGGCGTTCCCCGTCGGATCCCGCGGTGGACCGCATTCACCCTATCGCCGTGGCGCGGATCTGTCAACCCCCCCCATGCCCCCCATCATCCACGTTCAGGGCCTGACCAAGACCTTCTGGGTGCGCCGCCATCGCGGTGGCGCCCTGGGGGCGCTGCGCGGGCTCTTCGACCGGCGGCGAGAGGCCGTGCATGCCGTCGACGGGCTGGACTTCAGCGTGCAGCGCGGCGAGCTGGTGGGTTACCTGGGGCCGAACGGCGCCGGCAAGTCCACCACCATCAAGATGCTGACCGGCATCCTGGTGCCCACCGGTGGGCAGTTGGAGGTGGCCGGCCAGCTTCCCTGGCGGGACCGGACGCGCTATGTGCGGAACATCGGCGTCGTCTTCGGGCAGCGCAGCACCCTGTGGTGGGATCTGCCGGTCGTCGAGAGCTACGAGATCCTGCGCCACATCTACGGCATTCCCGCCGACCGCTACCGGCAGAACCTGGCGACCTTCGACCAGGTGCTGGGCTTGGGCGCCTTCCTGCGCACCCCCGTGCGCCAGTTGAGCCTGGGCCAGCGCATGCGCGCCGACCTGGCGGCCGCGCTGCTGCACGATCCCGAGATCCTCTTCCTCGACGAGCCCACCATCGGCCTGGACGTGGCCGCGCGGGAGCGCATCCGCGCCTTCATCCAGGAGATCAACCGGCAGCGGGGCGTCACCGTGCTCTTGACCACCCATGACATGGGCGACGTGGAGAAGCTCTGTCGCCGTGTGCTGCTGATCGCCGGCGGCCGGCTGCTCTTCGACGGCGACCTCGAGGGCCTGCGCCACCGCTTCGGCGGCGAGCGGGAGCTGGTGGTGGACCTGGCGGAGGATGAGCCCGCCGGCCTCTCGCCCGACGCCGGTGATCCCCCGGCGAGGGCCGGACTGCCGTTCGATGCCGATGATCCGGGGGCGCCGCCGCAGGCAGCGCCCCCGGGGCCGGTCCTGCCTGGCGCCGTCCTCGTGGCCCGCGAGGGTCTGCGCCTGACCTACCGCTTCCGTCGCGTCGACACCACCGCCTCGGCGCTCATCGCCTATCTCGCCGAGCGGCACCGCATCCAGGACCTGACCGTGCGTGAGCCAGAGATCGAGGCCGTGGTTCGACGCTTCTACGAGGGTGATCCCGCTTCCGAGGCCTAGCGACAAGACCGGCCGCACCGCGACGCCATCGCGAGCCGGTTACCAGGTTACCGCGGGCCGACGCAACTCGGACCCACGCTAGGCCTTTGGGCGGATGCCGCCATCCCGCCCCCTGCCTAGACTGGTCGCTGTCCTAGGCCGCAGTTGCTTGTGGTCTCACGATTGTCCATCGGCGCTCCGGGGGGAAGCGGGCCGTTCGGCCCTTCGCGCCCGGCGCCGGCCCCGCGAAGGAGAGAGATTGCCATGCGACATCACCGTAGCCTCATCCGCCTTGCCGCCCTGGTCGGCATCTGCGCCCTCGGGTTCAGCGGCCCTGCGGCCCAGGCCGCCCCGGCGCAGCAGACCGGCCCCCTCAGTTGCCGTTGGCAGAACGCCGGATCGTCCACCCTGGACCAGTTCGCCACCGGCTCGGTCTATGACCCCAATGCCAACAGCATGTGGGTCTACAGCGGTCTGGACAGCCAGCTCAAGATCTCGAACCGCATCGAGATGATCAGCATGACCGGAACCGCGGCCGCCCCCAAGGTGAGCCACAAGGCCGTCAACGCTCCGGCGGCCACCATCTTCGCCCCCACCTGCGCCTTCCGTAACAAGGGCGCGGATTCGGACGACACCGCGGTCTACTGCTTCGGCGGCACCAAGAACCCCACGGATGTGGGCGGCGGCGCCGGCGACGACCTGGTGCAGCGCTTCCTGGTCAAGAAGGGCGCCTGGGAGAGCAGCGTCACCGTCGCCGGCAGCTTCAGCCCCCGCTGGGGCGCGGCGGCGGCCTGGGATCCCGTGCACGATGTCATCTGGGTGGTCGGCGGTGTGCAGCAATGCAGCCTGAAGGACCTCATCGACGGCAAGACCTGCCAGGCCCGTCCGATCGGCATCAACTACCTCAGCTTTGACGGTGGCCTCAAGTGGAACGCCGGTCCCGGCAACGAGACCGTCTTCGGCCATGCCGTGGCCTACGATTCCGCAGCCCAGCGACTGATCTTCGTCGGCGGCACCACCAACGGCCGGGATGGCATCAGCTACCTCAAGCAGATGGACCTGAAGGATCCGGACATCAGCAAGGTGAAGCTGGCCGGCCTCAACGCCGGCGGCACGGCCCCCGCGTCCTTCCTGCTGGGGGCGGCCTACGACGCCTCGGTCAACGCCCTGGTCACCTACGGCGGCGTCAGCCGCGGCCACCTGTCCAGCAAGGAGACGGCGGACACCCGCACCCTGGTGCTGGACCTGACGGCCGCGCCGCCGGTATGGGTGAACATCAGCGGCCAGTCCATCGGCGAGCGCATCGGCGGCACCATGCAGTTCGACAGCAAGCAGAACGCCAGCATCTTCGCCCTGGGCCGCAAGTCCGGAACCAGCAACATCAGCACCGTGCGCACCACCAACGCGCTCAGCTGCAACCGCAATGCCGTGCCCACGCCCACCGGCAGCGGCCCGGCGCCCACGAACACCCCGGGCACCGGCCCCCGCCCCACCGACGAGGTGCGGCCCACGGCCACGATGGCCTCGGACCCGGTGATCTGCGAAGCCATCAAGAACCGCGTGCCCGCCGCGGTGGTCAACGAGGCCTTGACCGCTCCGGACAAGGTGGCGGGCTACCAGCAGCCCTGCAACCCCAACCTGGTCCCCGGCCCCTCCAACCCGCTGCGCCGCTACCTGGGCCTGCGCAACCCCAGCCAGGTCTACCACCCGCTGTTCAACAGCCTGATGTGGAAATGCGGCTGCCCCTGACCGGTCGCAGCGCCGGCGGGACCAAGGAATCACCGGTCCCGCCGGCGGTCCGCAGCCTCCAGAACCCGGCGCTCGCTCTGAGAGGAACATGTCGACTTCTGGACTTGCTTCAGACCTAGTGCTATGCTGCCCGCCGGTTACGAGCCCGGCCGAGCATCGGGCGTCCGTGTGTGGCATGGACGGGTAGCTCGGACTGAATCCATGCGAAAGGTGCATGTCAAAATGGGGGCGAAGCTGTTCGTCGGGGGCCTCTCCTGGGGCACGACCGATGAGGGTCTCCGATCGGCCTTTGAGTCGTTCGGAGAAGTCGAAGAGGCCAAGGTCGTGACGGACCGTGAAACAGGTCGATCGCGGGGCTTCGGCTTCGTGAGCTTCACGGATGAGGCCAGCGCCAATAACGCGCGGGCGCAGATGGACGGCAAGGTCCTGGACGGCCGCACGTTGAAGGTTGATTTCGCGACCGACAAGCCGGGCGGCGGCGGTGGTGGCGGCTACGGCGGCGGCGGAGGCCGTGGCGGTGGTGGCGGCGGCTACGGCGGCGGTGGTGGCGGCTACGGCGGCGGCGGCGGAGGCCGTGGCGGCGGTGGCGGCGGCTACGGCGGCGGTGGCGGCGGCGGCGGAGGCCGCGGTGGCTACGGCGGCGGTCGCGACCGCTACTAGGCGCGGCGTCCGAAACCTGAAGTGAATACCCGACAGGGCCCGTGACGGCAAGCCGTCACGGGCCCTGTTCGCGTCTCCATCCAGCGGGTCTAGCCCAGGCGGCTGAGGATGGTGGCCTGGTTGGCCAGGATGCCTTCCTGATTGCTGCGGATCAGATCCTGATTGCTCAGAATCGTGGCCTGGTTGGCCTGGATGATCTCCTGGTTGGAGCGGATGGCGTCCTGATTGCTCAGGAGCAGCGCCTGGTTGGCCAGGATGCGCTCCTGCTCGGCATGGGTGGCGTCGGACATGGGGGATACTCCTGAGGATGCGGTGTGCGATCGGCACGCGGGTTGACGAGGACCGCCTGAGCAGCGGACGATGGCTTTAGCATACCGCTTCTGAGCGCCATCCTGAAAGGCGGAGAACCCGTACGAATGGTTCGGGTCCGGCCGATCGTCCCGGGCCGTCCTCAGCCCAGGTCGTCCACCCACAGCGCGGCCGCCAGGCTTCTTTCGACCACCAGCGACACGCCGGCCAGACCGTCGATGCCCAGGGTGATGGACGCTGCTTCCGGCTCTGCCAGCAGCACGGTGACCACCACATCCGGCCGCAGACCCAGGCGGCCCAGGGCGCGGAGGCGCTCAGCATCCTCGTCCATCACCTCGCGGATGATCAGCCGCGCGCCGCTGCCGAACTGGGTGAGCAGGCGGTACACCGGCGGATCGAAGGGCCCGTCCTTGGGCGGGATCATGGCCCCGTGCGGATCCCGGTGGGGATGGCCCAGCACCTCGGCCATGCGGTCCTCCAGGGCTTCCGAGATATGGTGCTCCAGGCGATGGGCCTCATCATGCACCTGATCCCAGGAGACGCCCAGAGCCTGGGCGAGGTAGGTCTCGATCAGCCGGTGGTGGCGGATGACCTCCAAGGCCATCTGCTCTCCGGCCGACGTCAGGACGACCCCGGCATAGGGTTCGTGCGTCACCAGCCGCAAGCCATGCAGGCGCTTGAGCATCCCCGTGGCGGAGGCCGGCGCGACGTTCATGCGTCGCGCCAAGGCGGTGGTGGCCACCGGCTTCTCCTGCTGCTGCAGCTGGTAGATGGCCCTCACGTAGTCTTCGATGGCGACGCTGCGTTCCATGGGCGGTGTCCAGACAGGCGGTGTCTCGGTGGGGAAGCGGAGGGGCAATTCTGCCACAGTCGGCCAAGATGCTGCCCCGGACCATGCTATCATCGCGCGATCCGGACTGGCGCGGTCGCCGAAGCTCGGTCCTGATGGCCTGGGTCCGAATTGTCCCTTCTCCGATCCTGCTCCCACCCAGGAGGCCGCGTGACCCACCCACGATCCCAGCACCGCCGATCGCGCATCCCCCGGGGGTTGGCCACGGGACTTCCGACAACCGGCATGTTGGCCACGGGACTGCTGTGCGTGGCCATGTCGGCCACCGGGATGCTCCTTGGCTTCTCCCGTCCGGCGGCCGCAGGGCCTGACCCGTCGGCGCCCCAGCAGCAGCCGACGCCCTTGCCCGGCGCCGTCACCGCGCCGGGCGCCACCGTGCAGCGCGTGGCCACCGGCTTCACGTTCACCGAAGGCCCCGCGGCCGACGCGGCGGGCGACGTGTGGTTCACCGACGTGCGCCAATCCCGGATCCACCGCTGGCGGGCGGCGACCGATGCGGTGGCCCTCATGCGCGAGCAGAGCGGCGGGGCGAACGGCCTGTACTTCGACGCTGCCGGGCGGCTGGTGATCTGCGAGGGCGGCAACCGGCGGATGACGCGCCTGGAAGCGGATGGCAGCCTGACCCTGCTCATGGACGGCTACGACGGCAAGAAGCTCAACAGCCCCAACGACCTGTGGGTGGCCCCCGGCGGTGACATCTACTTCAGCGATCCGCGCTACGGCGACGCCGGCAACGTGGAGCAGGACGGCATGCACGTCTACCTGATCCCCGCCGACGGGCGCGCCCCGCTGCGGGTGACGACCGACCTGGTGACGCCCAACGGCCTCATCGGCACGCCGGACGGGCGGACGCTCTACATCGCCGACGCCGGGGCGCGGCGCATCTGGCGCTACACCGTGGCCGCCGACGGCATGCTCGCGGACAAGACGCTCTTCACGGAGCGGGGCTCGGACGGCATGAGCCTGGACGAGCGGGGCAACGTGTACCTGGCCAATGCCAGCCAGATCTGGGTCCACGCGCCGGACGGCGCCCTGCTGGAGGTCATCGGCGTGCCCGAGGCGCCCGCCAACCTGACCTTCGGCGGCCCCGACCGGCAAACGCTGTTCATCACCGCCCGAACCTCGGTCTACCGCATCGCCATGGCCTTGCGGGGGGCGCGGATGCCGGTGGAGGGCGGCGGCGCGCCGACGGCCCAGCCGCCGGCCACCGCGACGCCCAGCCCGAATCCGTCGCCTTCATCCACGGCCACGATGTCGGTCACGGAGGTCCCGCGGGCGACGGCAACGCCGTCGGCGCCGCGGCCGAGCTGCTTCCTGCCTTGGGCTGGGGGGCGGCCTTAACGCCGGCTATCGTGGTGGACACTCCAAAGCGGGTAGCGGACTGGTCCCCGGAGGCCATCGACGGTATGCTGATCGCGTTGCGATCAGGCATCGCAAGCAGTCGGGTGTAACCAGGCACACAGGAGCGATGTAGATGAGCGCGAGAATGGGCCTTTGGATCGATCACGAGCAGGCAATCGTCGTGGCCTTGACGGATTCGGGCGAGGAGATCGGGCGGATCGAATCGAACGTGGATACGCAATCCCGCCGGCACGACCAGGCGGATGATCAACGCCAGCGGGCGCTGACGGGCCATCTCAACGTGTACTACGATGCGGTCATCGACCGCATCGGTGAGGCGGAATCGATTCTGATCTTCGGGCCGGGTGAGGCCAAGACGGAGTTGCGCAAGCGTCTTGAAACGCACAAGCTCGACGGCCGCATCGTCGGCGTCGATGCCGCGGACAGGATGACGGACGCTCAGATCGCGGCGAAGGTCCGCCAGCACTTCGCCGGCTAGCGTTGGCCATCGCGCGCGGCGGGTTCCCGGCGCTGCACTACGGACCCTGGGTCCGCCCTCCCCGCCCCGCGCTCGTGCCAGCTTGATCCCCATGCCCCTCGACATCCCCACCGCCCACGCCCGCCTGAGCGCCAACGCCAAGGCCATCGCCGCCCTCGTCGAAGCCGTGGGTGCCGAGCAGGCCGGGTGGAAGCCGAGCCCTGAGGACTGGTCCATCCTGGAGACCGTCTGCCATCTGGCGGACGAGGAGCGGCTGGACTTCCGCACCCGCCTCGAGCTATGCCTGCGGGATCCCGCCCTGCCCTGGCCGCCGATCGAGCCGGGCGCTTGGGTGACCACGCGGGCCTACAACGAACGCCGACTGTCGGAGGCCCTCGCGGACTTCCTGGCCGAGCGCGAGCGCAGCCTGGTCTGGCTGGCGGGGCTGGCGGAGCCGGACTGGCGGCAGACATCGGTGCGGCCGATTCGCAGCCTCAGCGCCGGCGACCTCCTGGTGTCCTGGCTGGCCCATGACCTGTTGCACCTGCGGCAGCTCGTGGAGCTACAGCGCGCCTGGCTGACGCGGGAGGCCGGCGACTTCGACCTTGGCTACGCCGGGGATTGGTGATGGGTTCTCGCGACGGGTTGACCGGGTTGCTGGCCCGCGAACACGACTACCTCAAGGAATCCAGCTTCCACAGCGACAGCCTGCGCGACCGCTTCATCCAGCTGTACCTGGTGCTGGCCGGCTCGGCGCTCAGCGGCGCGGTGGCCCTGGCCGGCAGCGACCGGCCGCTGCTGCCGGAGGTGCTGGCCGTCCTTACCGGCTCCCTGGCCCTGGTGGGCCTGATGGTGCTCCTCATGCTCGTCCGCCTCCGGCGCGTGGCGGTGGAATGCATGCAGGGCATGGTCCTGATCAAGGTCGCCATCGGCCGCGACCTGGACCCGGCCGCCAAATCGCGCCTGGCCGACACGCTCATCTGGGACGACCAGTCGCTGCCTCGTCCCCCCGGCTACCGTAACAGCCTGCGCACCGTGCATGCCCTCAGCGCCGGCGTGGTCATGCTGCTGGCCGGGCTGCTGGCGGGGGCCGCGCTGTTCTTCGGGGTCCAGGCCGCCTCCGGCGTCCCCGATGGCCGGGCCCTCGGCTGGTCCGCTATCGTCGGGCTGGCGGCCATCCTGGCCCAGTACCGCCTGTACATCGCCCTGCTCCGCCGCGAGATGGTGGACCTCGACGCGCGCTTTCAAGAGCGGCGCGAACGCCTGGAGGCGCCATGACCACCTTCATCAGCATCGATCCCAGCACCGGCGAGCGCATTGCCAGCTACCCGGCCATGGACGCCGCCCGCATCGACCGCGCCCTGGACGCCGCGCGGTCCAGCTTCACCGCCTGGCAACGCGTGGACGTGGCCGAGCGGGTGGCTCCCCTGCAGCGCGCGGCTGAGATCCTGGAGGCGCGCACCGACGCGTACGCCCTGCTCATGGCCCGGGAAATGGGCAAGCCCCTGCGGGAGGGCCGCGCCGAAGTGCAGAAATGCGCTTCCGTCTGCCGTTACTATGCCGCCGAGGCGGCCGCCATGCTGGCCGACCAGCCGCGGCCCTCCGACGCCGCCCGCAGCTACGTCTCGCCGCGGCCCCTGGGCGTGGTGCTGGGCATCATGCCCTGGAACTTCCCGTTCTGGCAGGCCATCCGCTTCAGCGCGCCCACCTTGGCTGCCGGCAACACCGTGCTGCTCAAGCATGCCCCCTCGGTCACCGGCTGCGCCCTGGCCCTGGAGGCGCTGTGGCATGAGGCCGGCGTCCCGGAGGGCGGCTTCCAGATCCTGCTGGCCGAGCTGGACCAGTTGCCCGCGGTCATCGCCGACCCCCGGGTGGCTGCGGTATCCCTCACCGGCAGCAGCCGCGCCGGGCGGGCCGTGGCCGCCGCCGCCGGGGCGGCGCTCAAGCCCTGCGTGCTGGAGCTGGGCGGCAGCGATCCCGCCGTCGTCCTCGCCGACGCCGACCTGGAGCTGGCCGTGGAGCAATGCGCCGTCGGCCGGCTGATCAACGCCGGACAGAGCTGCATCGCCACCAAGCGCATCATCGTCAGCCGGCCGCTCAGGGCGGCCTTCGAGGAAGCGCTGCTGGCGCGCCTGGCGCGCCTGCGCGTCGGCGACCCGCGCGACGAGGCCACCGAGCTGGGGCCCCTGGCGCGGGAGGACCTGCGGGACGCCCTGGCGCGGCAGGTGACCCAGAGCGTCGCCGCCGGCGCGGCCTGCCGCCTGGGTGGGCAGGCCCCGTCCGGTGCCGGCTGGTACTACCCCGTCACCCTCCTCACCGATCCGCCTCCAGGGAGCCCCGCCTGCCGCGAGGAGCTCTTCGGCCCCGTGGCCACCCTGATCGAGGCTGCCGACGAGGAGGATGCCATCCGCCTGGCCAACGACACGGCCTACGGCCTGGGTGCGGCGATCTACAGCCGGGACAGCGCCCGGGCCGAGGCCATCGCCCGCGATCGCCTGGAGGCCGGGTCGGCCTTCGTCAACGCCTTCGTCCGCTCCGATCCGCGCCTGCCCTTCGGCGGCACCAAGGACAGCGGCTGGGGTCGCGAGCTGGGACGGGAGGGCCTGTTGGCCTTCACCAGCGCCAAGACCGTATGGGTGGCCTGACCGTGATGCGGCGGACGCCGGCGCCCGCGCCCCGTCGTCCGTTGTGTCCCGCCCCGACGACGACCCCACCGCCCGATTGCCATTGATGCGCGCGCCCCGTCCATCCTAGGCCAACCCGCCCCCTCCGTGTTAGACTCTCGCCGCTTCCGACCCCTCGCCTTCGTCCAGCCAGCAGGAGCCTGCCATGCGGCACAGCAAAGACAACATCGAGCGCGTTTCCGAGACCATCCGCGAGGAAGGCGTGCAGTTCATCAACCTGCAGTTCACGGATATCCTGGGCGTGGTCAAGAGTGTGGGCATCCCCGTGGAGGTCTTCCCGGATGTCCTGGACCACGGCCTGTGGTTCGACGGCTCGTCGGTGCAGGGCTTCGCGCGCATCGCCGAGAGCGACATGCTGCTGCATCCCGACCTGGACACCTTCGCGGTCATCCCCTGGGACACCGACGTGCCCACCGCGCGCGTCATCTGCGATGTGCACGAGCCCAACGGTGATCCCTTCATGGGCGACCCGCGCCAGGTCTTGCGCCGTGCCCTGGCCGAAGCCGAGGCCATGGGCTACCGCTTCTACACCGGGCCGGAGTTGGAGTTCTTCCTCTTCAAGCCCCATGCCGACGGCAGCCTGACGCCCTTGGTGCCACATGACGCGGCCGGCTACTTCGACATGAGCACCGATCTGGCGCATTCCGTGCGCCGGCAGATGGTGCGCGCCCTGCAGGCCTTCGGCATCACCGTGGAAGCCCTGCACCACGAGGTGGCCGTGGGCCAGCACGAGATCGACTTCAAGTACGACCATGCCCTGAAGAGCGCCGACCAGGCCATCACCCTGCGCGTGGCGCTCAAAGCCATCGCCCAGCTGAACGGCCTGCACTGCACCTTCATGCCCAAGCCCGTCGCCCGTATCAACGGCTCCGGCATGCACACCCATCAGAGCCTGTGGAAGGACGGGGTCAACCTCTTCGCCGATCCCGATGACGAATACGGCCTCAGCCAGCTGGCGCGGCAGTACATCGCCGGCCAGCTGGAGCATGCCCGGGAGCTGTCGGCGATCATCGCTCCCCTGGTCAACAGCTACAAGCGCCTGGTGCCCGGCTACGAAGCCCCGGTCTACCTCAGCTGGGCTCGCACCAACCGCTCGGCCCTGATCCGCATCCCCAAGATCAGCCCCGGACGGGTCAAAACCGCCACGCGCGTCGAGTTGCGTTGCCCGGACCCCGCGGCCAACCCCTACCTGGTCTTCGCCTGCATTCTCATGGCCGGTCTGGACGGCATCAAGCGCAACCTGACGGTGCCGGCGCCGCGCGAGGAGGACCTGTACCATCTGGATGCCGCCGCCCTGCAGCAGCTGACGGCCATGCCCGGCAGCCTGGGCGAGGCCATCGCCGAGATGGAGGGCAGCGCGCTCATGCGCGAGGCCCTGGGCGAGCACCTCTTCAACAACTACCTGGAGGCCAAGCACCAGGAATGGGACGAGTTCCGCCTCTCCGTCAGCCAGTGGGAGCTGGACCGCTACCTGACGCAGTACTGAGCCGGGGGCGGGAGCGGACAAGGGGCGCATGGTGCCAGGCGATTCGGGCGAGCCGGACCGGCCCAGCGGCCAGGTGCCCAGGGGCAAGCCCCTGGGTCACAGCCTGGGCTGGCGGCTGCACGCCACCCGCTACCTGTACCAAAGCCAGTGGTTCGACCTGCGCCAGGACGAGATCAGCCTGCCCTCGGGGGCGCCGGCCACCTTCACCTACGTGGAGCATCCGGGCTTCGTCACCGTGGTGCCCCTGACGGCGACGGGCGAGATCATCATGATCAAGAGCTACCGCTACACGGTGGACGACTGGGCCTGGGAGCTGCCGGCGGGGGGCTTCGGCAACAAGCAGGGCCTGAGCCCCGCCGACGTGGCCCGCGAGGAACTGCTGGAGGAGACGGGCTATCGCGTTGACGGCGAGCTGATCCCCGTGGCCCGCTACTACAACGGCATCGGCAACACCCACACGCCGGCGGAGATCTTCCTGGCTACCGACGTGGTCTGGCAAGGGACGCAGACCCTCGACGAGACCGAGCAGATCGAGGTCTGCCCATTGCCCGCGCGCGAGGCCCTGGCCCTGGCCCAGAGCGGCGCCGTCACCGATGGGTCCTCGGCCCTGGCCCTCCTGCTCTGCGCCCCCCTCATAGAGGCGCGGCTGGGGGCCCTGAAAGGCATCGATCCCACTTAGCCTTAGCTCTGCGGCACCCGAACCCACAGCCGCCGCAACAGGCGGCACCCACCCCCCCCACCGGCTACTCTCCCCACCCCACCAAGACACATTCTTAGCGCCAGAGAAAATAGGGGCTGTCCAGGATCAGGGCGATCATGGCGCCGATCCGGTCCCGCATGGCCGTGGTGAGGCTGTCGCCGTCCGTGCCGCCCGAGGTCAGGTAGTCCACCAGGACGGCCCGGTCGGCGGCCAGCATGGGCCGGCCGAGGATGCGCCCGATCCAATGGTCCACCACCGGCCCGGCGCGGGTCAGCTCCGGGGGGGTGCTGGTCGCTGGAAGGTACTTGGGCTTGAAGCTGGAGCTGGCGCCGCAGAGGGCCAGGGCCAGGTTCCAGCGCTCGATGGTGGGGGCGGAGGCCATCCAGGATTCCTTCTGATCGGGGTAGCCATCCGGCGTCGGCCAGTAGAAGGGCAGCTGCCCCGCGCCGGCCAGCATGCCGCGACCACCGAGGATGGCGGAAGCGGCGTTGGGGTACTCAGCGGTGGGCCAGCCCAGGACGCGCAGCATGCGCGCCGCATGGTCCAGCGGTCGCAGCAACTTGCCGCCGAAGCGCCCGAAGGAGGCGGCGAACTCGGGGGAGGCCAGGATCACCCGCAGCAGGGTCGGCACCGAGCCGTCCTTGCCCCAGGTTGCGGCCGCGGCCTCCACCAGCGCCGGGCAATCGGTCAGCGGATCGTCGCAGACCAGGCGGCGCAGCAGCTTGGTGACCACATAGCGCGCCGTGGCCTGATGGCGGCAGAGGATGTCGATGACCGATTGCCCGTCGATCTCCCCGCCGCCCGCCGGGATGGTCTGGCCCAGGACGGTCTTGGCCCCCGTGTCGTGCTGGCCGCGCTGGAAGACAAAGGAGCCGGGCGGCTTGCCGTCGGCCTCCCGCAGCTGGTAGGTCCAGCCGGTGAAGCAGCGCGCCACCTCCTTGACGTCGGCCTCGGTGTACGGGTAGCCGTTCACCGCCACGCCCAGGGTGTGCAGCTCCATGATCTCCCGGCCGTAGTTCTCGTTGGGCTTCTTCTTGGTGTTGGTGTCGTTGTCCAGGTACGAGAGCATGGCCGGCGAGTGGGCCGAGGCGTTCAGCAGATCCCGGAAGGTCCCCAGGGCATGCCGCCGCACCACGTCCCGGTCGTCGACCGTCTTGAACACCCGGGCGTATTTCTCCCGGATGTCGATGCTCAGATGGTCGCTCCAGAACTCGACCATGGTCTCCAGAAGCCGTCGCCGGCTGTAGACCATGCGATGAAAGGCCGCGTCCTGCAGCTCCTGGATGATCTGGGCCGGCTTGGGGTGGCTCAACAGCTCGGTCGCGGACATCTCGACGGTTGGCAGCACGGCGAGGTAGGCGTCCACCATGCCGTCGCCGATGGCCTCGGGCTTCAGCTGCGCCTCCATCCAGCCGCTGGGGCCGAGGCGCCGCATCTCGTCGCGGTCGGCCGGCGTGCCGCCGAAGGCCAGGCGGCTGAGCATGAGCTCCCCCAGGTCGGGCTCCGGCATGTCGGCGCTGATGCGCGCCTGCCATTGGATGCGCGGCCGGGCGGTGGCCAGGGCGGCGGAGGGATCCGCGGCCAGGGCGGCGCCCGTCGCGCCGGACAGGGTCAGGAAGCGACGACGGCTCAGGCTTGGGGACATGGTGGGCTCCTTGGACAACCGGGGCTGGGAACACCAGGGCTGAGAACACCGGGGCTGGGAACTACCGGGGCTGGGAGAACCAGGGCTGGGCTTGCGCCGGCCAAGCCAGACCGGCATCATAGCCAAGCAAGGGGGTGCCATGCAAGCACCTGGGGCGCGAGCGGTGAAAGCAGGGGCGCCGGTGTTGCGTCTGAAGGGCATGCGAAGCTGGCCGGCCGGCCGAGGGCGGGGATGGGGCCCATGGGTCTCATGGGTCCTGTTCGTCCTATGCGTCCTGTTCGCCCCAGCCCACGCCCCACCCCACGGTCCTCTCCACCCCCGCCACGCCCAGGCCCAGGCCCAGGCGCCCGCCGCCCCACCCCGCCCGCTCTACCTGCCCTTCCTGGACCGCGCCCAGCCGCCCGAGCTGCGCTACCCCGACCCGGCCATGGCCGAGGCCCTCTGGGAAGCCGCCATCGCCCTGGACGGCCGCTACCTGGGGCCGCGCGTCTTTCCCGGCGAGGCCGCCGCCGGCGGCCTGCCGACGGATGCCGACGTCCAGCTCAACCTGACAGCCGCCTGCCATGACTTCCCGGACGAGCCCGGCGGGCTCTTCGGGAAGGGGGCCCACCGCGACGCCTGCGCCGCCTGGGTGGCCTCCTGGCGCGGGCTCTGGCATGCCACCCGCGCCTGGCGGGCCGCGCATCCGGCGGACGGTCGGGCGGTGGATGTCGCCTTGGCCGACCCGCGCGACATCGCCTGGGCGCAGCGCTACCTTGCCCGCCAGTCGGACGCGGTGGCGCATTTTGTCTACGGCCCGGGCGACGTGTCCGATCCCAGCTACCGCGACACCCTGGCGGCCCTGTGGCAGAACCCGGCGCGGGCGGGCGATCTCATCCTGCTGGCGGAGCTCTTGCGCCAGCTGGACGCCCTGCCGGCGGAGCAGGCGGCGCGCGTGACGGAGCTGGCCGGGGGGATCGCGCGGTCCTGGCAGGCGACCTATCGCGTCGGCGATCCAACGGTCATCCCCAACACGGACCGCCCTTTCAGCACCCTGGCCTTTCCGGCGGTCGAGGCGATCAGCCCCGACGGGCGCCAGGTGGCGCCGGCCTTCAGCTGGACCTTCGGCTGGCAGGCGGACAAGGGCAATACCCAGGCCGAGGAGAACGGCTGGCAGGGTGCGGGAATGCTCTTGACCGGCCGCGCCCTGGGGCGTCGCCTGGCGGACGCCCCGGCCCTGGCGGCGGGCGCGACGCGCTACCTGGACTTCGCCCTGGTCTATGACCGCCTGGACGAAGGCAGCGGCCAACGGGTGCGGTCCTTGAACGCCGAGACGGCGGGCGGCCCCTACGGCCAGCGCCGCTACTGGTTGGAGAACCACACGGCGGACGTCCCCTCCATCCCCTACCTGGGCTTCACCTGGCAGACCCTGGGCATGGCCCTGATGACGCGGGCGACGGAAGCAGGGCCATGGCCCAGCCTCGTCCCGGATGCCGCCGCCTGGGAGGTCATGCGCCAATCGGTCCTGGCCACCGTCCGCGCCCCGGACGATGGGCTCTTGATCGACTTCAGGCCTGGGCGGGGCATCGGCTACGCCATGGACCCCTACCCGCTCTGGGCCATGCCTTGCGGCCAGTGGCAGGCGGGCCGCCATTACGTGCGCTACGACGGTCGGGCCGGACCGGGGCCCGCCTACCTCTCGGAGATCGGGCATCCGGCGGGCATCGATGTCATCAACCTGAGCCCGCCGGTGCTGCGCCTGGCGGCCTGGCGCGGCGACGCCGACAGCTACCTGGTCTGGCGCCGGCGCCTGGCCGCCACGGTGGAGGAGTACCGCCTGCGGCCCCCCAACCCGGCCTGGGCGGCATGCAACATCGCGCCCTATGTCTCGGCCAACCCCGGTTACCACGGTGCGCGGTTGCAGTCGGCGTTCTTGGTGGCCTACCTGCAGCTGCGGGGCTTCACGGTGGGGGTATGGGAGGCTGTGGGGGCGGCCGCGAACCGTTAACCAAAGCCCTACAGACGGACCTCGCTCCCATGGTATACTGCCGGCCCCGCCCCGCCCCGCCAAGCCCTGGAGGTCCGCCATGCGTCGTTCATCCCGCCCCGGCTTTCGCCTGCTGATCCTCCTGGCAGCCTTCTCCGCAAGCCTCCTGCCCGGCGATGGCCTGGCCCGCGCCCAGGGGGCGCAGGCGGCCACCATCTGCCAGATCCAGGGCGCCGGCGCCAAGACGGCCATGGATGGCCGGCTGGTGCGGGTGGAGGGCGTGGTCACCGGAGCCTTCGGGGGCACGGACATCGACGGCTTCTTCATCCAGGCGCCGGGCTGCGACGCGGATGCCGCCACCAGCGACGGCCTGTGGATCTTCGACGGCAGCCAGGACGTGACGGTGCGCAAGGGGCAGCGGGTGGCGGTCACCGGCCGGGTGGCGGAGCATTACACCCTGACCGAAGTGCAGCTGGGCAAGGACGGCCTGGAGCTGCTGGGGGAGGACGGCCCGGTGGTGGAGCCGGTCATGGTCGACGCGCTGCCCCCGGATCCGGCACAGGCGGCGCTCTACCTGGAGCCCTTCGAGGGCATGTGGGTGGGCCTGCCGATCATGCGCGTGGTCGGGGCGACGAACGGCTACGGCGAGACCTATACGGTGCCGGCGGACTCGGACGTCGAGCGGCTCTTCCGCGCCACCGGCGATGGGCGGCGCATGGGCGTGGTGGCCAACGGCCAGTGGCTGCGGGCCGACCACGGTGACCGGCTGGAAGGCGTGGTGGGCAACCTCAACCTGACCTTCGACAACTGGAAGGTGGCGGTGGGCGACCCGACGGCGGTCAAGGTCTGGCCCAACGGCTCCCTGCGGCCCGGCCGCTTTGCGCCGGCCAAGGATGGCGAGCTGACGGTGGGCAGCTACAACCTGGAGAACTTCTTCGACCTGCTGGACGAAGACGGCAAGAACGACACCGAATGGACGCCGACCCCCGAGCGCTATGCCTGCGAGCTGGCCGGCCGCGCTCACAGCATCGCCGAGGGTCTGGGCGCGCCGCATGTGGTGGGCCTGGCGGAGATCGAGACGAAGCGCGTGCTGCAGGATCTGGTGGCCCAGCCGGCCCTGGCCCCCTTCCATTACCGCCCGGAGTTGATCGAGGGTCTGGACGAGCGGGGCATCGACGTGGGCCTGATCTACCGCGAGGACAAGCTGCGGCTGCTCAGCCTGGAGCAGGCGCAAGGCTGCATCCTGGACCCGAAGATCGACGAGCCGGGCATCCGCTGCACCACGGCGGGGGGCGAACAGGGCTGGACGCTCTTCGCCCGTCCGCCGCTGCTGGCCCGCTTCCAGGTGCTGGGCACGCGGGAGCGCTTCACGCTGATCGCCAACCACTTCAAGAGCAAGCGCGGCGGCGAGGACGCCACGGTGGCCACGCGCCGGGCGCAGGCGGCCCATCTGCTGACCTTGGTCGAGCGGCAGGAGCGGCTGGAACCGGGGGTGCCGGTGATCGTCTCCGGAGACCTCAACGACTTCGAGGATTCGGATCCGATCAAGACCTTGACCGGGTCGGGCAAGCTGAAGGATCCGCATGCGGACCGCTCCTGGGCGAGGCGCGGGACCAGTACAGCTTCATCTTCAACGGCATCAGCCAACTCCTGGACTTCATCCTGGTGCCGCCCCGGATGGAGCTGATGGCCTTCCAGCACGTGCATGTCAACCTGGACTTCGGGACGGAGCCCAACGGGAAGTTCTGCTACGACGCGGCGCGGCATATGCGGGTGTCGGACCATGACCCGCTGGCGGCGCGCATCAGCCTGGCCGAGCTGCCGAAGGGCCGGGAGCGGATCTTCCTGCCGCTCCTGGGCCGGGGAATGGCGCGTGAGGACCTGGAGCCGGGGGTCGCGCCGGCGACCGCCACGGCCACGGCGCCGCGCCCGACGGCGATGGCCAGCGCCACGGGATCGGGCGCCACGCCGCAGCCGACGGTAACCGGGGCGACCCCGGTGCCCACGGTGCCGGGCGTGCCGGGAACGGGCATCGACATCGTCGACATCGTCTTCAACGGCGACATCAACCCGGAAGAGCCGGACGAGTACGTGCTGCTGCGCAACGTGTCGGACAAGGCCCAGGACCTGAGCGGCTGGAAGCTGATCTCGCTCAACCCTTCGGGCTTGAACAACCCGGAGTTCAGCTTTCCGGCGGGAGCGCTGATGGCGGCGGATCAGAGCTGCCGGGTGTACACGAACGAGGTGCATCCGGAGCATTGCGGCTTCAACTGGGGCAGCCTGCAGGCGATCTGGCGCAACGCCGGCGACAAGGCGGAGCTGCGCGACGGGACGGGCGCCTTGGTGGACGCGTTCTGCTACGGCGACCGGGTCACGGAATGTCCTTGAGCCTGGACGCCAGCCCGCGGCGCCTGCTGCAGTACTATGGCCTAAAGCCGGACAAGAAGCTGGGGCAGCATTTCCTGGCGGACGCGGGGCCGGTGCGCGCGGCGGTGGAGGCGGCAGAGCTGGGGCCGGAGGATGTGGTGCTGGAGGTGGGTCCGGGGCTGGGCATCCTGACGCATGCGCTGAGTGATCGCGCGGGGCGGGTGATCGCGGTGGAGCTGGACGCGCGCATGCGCAAGGTGCTGGCGGACCAGCTGGGCCATCGGGCGAACCTGAGGGTGGTGGACGCGGACATCCTGGGGGTGGATCCGGCGGACCTGATGGGGGCGCCGGCGGAGGCGCGGGGGCGGCTGGCGGGTTACAAGGTGGTGGCCAACCTGCCCTACCAGATCACCTCGGCGGTGCTGCGCCATCTGCTGGAGGCTCGCGTGCGGCCGGAGCGCCTGGTGGTCATGGTCCAGAAGGAGGTGGCGGAGCGCATCCTGGCCGCGCCGGGGGACATGAGCATCCTGGCGGTGGCGGTGCAGCTCTACGCCCGGCCGAGTCTGGTACAACTGGTCCCGCCGGAAGCCTTCCTGCCTCCGCCGAACGTGGATTCGGCGCTCTTGCGTCTGGATGTGTACGCGGACCTGGCGGTGCCGGTGCGGGACGTGGAACGCTTCTTCCAGGTGGTGCGTGCGGGCTTCGGGCAGAAGCGGAAGCAATTGCGCAACAGTTTGTCGGCGGGCCTCAGTTTGAGCACTGGGGAGGCGACGGAGTTGCTGTTGGGGTGCGGTATCGATCCGCAGCGGCGAGCGGAGACGCTCAGCCTGGAGGAATGGGCGGGGTTGGCCGGTAGTCTGTAGCCAGGGGGCGGCGGAAGGTCCAGGTCGATGCGTATGGCGTGGTTAGGGGCTGTGGTTGAGGATGGAGAGTTGGGTCGGTGGGGGGTTTGGCTGGCGGGTCGGGGGGAGACCTTCGGATGAGGGGGGTTTTCGCAGGGGGGCTAACAGCGCCCCCCTGCACCCCGCCGCTGGGGGCTAGGGCCCCCAGACCCCCGCAACGGGTCGCTCACGGGCGAGGTATTCACATGGGCGGTTGGCGTCCCTGTTGGCCAGGGTTGCCTACGCTGACTTGCGTCGTCTCACACCCTCGCGGGCCAAGGAAGACACCACGCGGTGAATAAGCCGCTTTGCCGAGCGGTTGCGAGCAGGGAAGCCACCGCTCCTTGGCACCATCCAGCCGGCCCCTCGGCTTCGCATCCAGTCAGATCTTTGGCTCCCTATCCAGCCGGCCCCTCGGCTTCGCATCCCGTCAGAGACCCAACCCGCATGCAGGAGATGGATTACAATCCAATCAAAGCCCCGACTACAAGGTCGACCACCCCCCACCCACCCCCACCGCATCGACGACGACCCGTAGTTTGGGGGTCTGGGGGCAGTGCCCCCAGCGGCGGGGTGCAGGGGGGCGCTGTTAGCCCCCCTGCGAAAACCCCCCTCATCCGAAGGTCTCCCCCCGACCCGCCAGCCAAACCCCCCTACCCCTACCCCTACCCCTACCCCTACCCCACCTTTTCCTTATTCCTTTACCCCTACCCGGACATCAAAGAAAAACCCGCGACGCGCCCCAAGGCGCACCGCGGGTTTTTCTTTCAGCTATGGGTGGAACGCCCCTCACCGCGGGGCGTCAAGCGCCCGCGATCGCGGGCACCCAAGGTCAGGGTGTGGTCGAAGCCGGGGTGCCCGTGCCCGCCGTCGCGTCCGCAGGCGCCGCGTCCGCCGGAGCGTCCGCCGGAGCCGCCGCGTCCATCGCGTCGTCGCCCATCGGCCAGATCTTGTCCGTCGGGATCTCGCCGTTCGTCAGGTTGTCCTCCGTCAGCTGGTAGACCGCGATCTTCGGGTCCGCGCAGTCGCCGTTCGCGTTGCAGGTCAGGTTGCCCGTGAGCCCCATCAGGCCGTTCGTGGCGAAGAGCGCGTCGCGCAGCGCCTGGCGGCCGATCGAGAGCGAGCCGTCCGCGTTCTTCACCGCCACCGTCTCGATGGCCGCGGCGATCATGTTGTAGGCGTCGTAGGCATGCGCATGGAAGGAGCTGATCGGCTTCGTGCCGAACTTCGCCTCGTAAGCCGGCACGAAAGTGTCCTTGTAGGCTGAGCCAAAGGCCGAGAAGTCCGGGCTGGACAGGTACATGCCCACGCCCGACTTGCCCGCCGCCTTGATGAAGTCCGGGTTGAACAGGCCGTCGGCGCCCATCAGCTTCAAGGTGCTGCCCAGGCCTTCCACATCCTGCGCCTGGGTGACGATCAGGCCGCCCGCCTTGGCGAAGATCGGCATGTACAGCATCTCCGGCCCCGCCGCCGCGATCTGCGTCAGCACCGGGCGGAAGTCCGTGTCGTCCGGGCCGATCGCCTCGGCGGCGACCACCGTGCCGCCCAGCTCCGTGAAGTTCTTGGTGAAGACCTTCACCAGGCCCTCGGCGTAGGGCGAGCCGTCGTGGATCGTGGCCACCTTGGTCAGCTTCAGCTCGTTGGCCACGTATTCGGCGGCCACCTTGCCCTGGATCTCGTCGTTATGCGCCGTGCGCAGGTAGCCGGCCACGTGCTTGGCCGGGTCGGTCAGGTCGGGGGCCGTGTTCGACGGCGAGACCATGGCCAGTCCGGCGTCGGAGATGATCGGCGCGCCCGCGCGGGCCTCCGAAGAGCAGGAGGAGCCGATGACCGCCACCAGGCTGGTGTCGGCCGCCAGCTTGGTGGCCGCCGCCTGCCCGCCCTCGGCGGAGCAGCCCGAATCCTCGCCCGTCAGCTCTACGTCATGGCCGGCAATCTGCGGCATGTCGGCGATGGCCAGCTCGATGCCGTTGCGCGAATCTTCGCCCAGGGCCTTGTCGGAGCCGCCGGTGACCAGCATGTAGGCGATCTTGAGCTTGTCGCCCGCGGCCACTTCAAGGCAGCCGATGGCATCGGTGCAGGCGCCGGCGTCCGCGGCGGGCGCTTCGCCCTCGGCGGGGGCTTCGGCGGCAGGGGCTTCAGCCTCCTCGGGCGCGCAGGCGACCACGAAGGGGGCCATCAGGGCGAACAGCATGGCGGCGGTCAGCAGCTTGGTGCGAATCATGGATCGTTCTCTCCTCACAGAAAGCGATACGTCGGGTGAACCGGCGGAAGGCGGGTACGTCGGGTGGACAGGGAAATGACAGGGGCAAACCATCGACACAGCATTATATCGGGCGGGGGCTATAGGGGTCAATACCCTTGTCGGGCCGCAGGGTCCGCCGCCGGCCCGCCGTTCGGTCCGCCGTCAGTCCGCCACCGTCACGTAGACCGGGGCCGCGTTCAGCCCCAGCTCCACCGCCTGGTCGCCCGCGCGGCCCAGGCTCACCGACTGACCCAGGTGGTCCGTCACCCGGATGCGGCCGTTCCAGGGGGCCAGGGCGTAGGCCCCCACCACCAGACGGGCCGAGGGCGGATCGGCGCTGCGGGCACCCAGGCGGTTGCCGTCGGAGGCCCAGGCGGCCAGGAGGCTGCGCCCCCCCGGGCCGCGGAAGCGGTAGGCCTCCACGGCCGCGCCCGCCGTTTCCTGGACCGTCAGCTGCCGCTCGAAGCTGTAGCCGCGCAGGGCCGCCGTGAGGGTGGCCAGGGCCTTGAGGGCCGGGCGCGGGGTGGCTCCCGAATCCAGGGCGTAGGCGTCGGCGGCCACCCAGTCCTGCTTCGGGCAGCGCTGCCTGAGGGCGTCCAGGTAGTCGTCGGCGCGCATCAGCCCAAAGCTCAGCCAGTCGTAATGCGGCGGCAGGCAATCGCCCATGATGTTGTCGCGGGCCGTGTACCAGATGGCCGCCACCACCCCCGCCGCCAGGGCGCGGACCATCGTCTGCCCCACGTAGACCGCCTGCAGGGCTTCCGAGCGCTCCGTCCATTCGTCCGATGGCCCCGCCGGCATGCCCGTCTCGGAGATCAGGATCGGCAGGCGCCGGAGGTCGTAGACCCCCGGCAGGGCCAGCTGCGACTCGCGGAAGGCCGCCGTGCGGGCCACCAGCTCGCGCTGCTCGCCGCGGTCCCAGTAATGGGCGTTGTCCGGATAGTTGTGCAGGCCCACGAAGTCCGCGAAGGGCAGGTCGGGCTGACCCGCCTGGGTCTGATACAGCGCTTCGAAGGCCCGTTGGGTGAAGTCATGCGCGTAGGGGCCCGGCGGCGCCGTCCAGCCCGGCGGCATGCTGTCCGCCGTGAAGCGGTCCCAGGCCACCGGCCCGAAGCCCACCTGCGCCGCCGCGTCGGCCGCCTTGGCCGCGCGGTAGGCCACCACCAGCTGCGCCGCGTAGCGCTCCGGGTCGTCGCCGAAGCAGCCGCCGTAATCGCCCTCGTCCTGCGCCTGCTCAGGGTCGAAGTCCGGCTCGTTGGACACCTGCCAGTAGCGCACCACCGAACCCTCCGGCGCGTCGTCCTGGCCATCGCCGTCGTAGCGCTCCACCAGGGCCTGCCACAGGGCGGCGTAGCGGTCGATATGCTCGGGGGGTACCGGCCGGCATTCCGCGTCCGTGACCCAGTCCGGGTTGGCATAGACCACGGCCACCATCCGGAAGCCGGCGGCGGTCGCGTCGCCGAAGAGCCGGTCGGTGACCGTCCAGTCAACCTGGCCCGGCCGCGGCTCGATCAGCTTCCACAGCGCGCGCACGCGCGCCCAGGCCACACCGGCCTCGCGCAGATGCTCCAGCGCCGGCGTGGTCACGTCGTCCTCGAAGATCTGCACCCCCAGCGGCAGCTCGGTGCGGCCCAGGGTCTGCGCCGTGGGCAGGGCCGTGGGTGTGGGCTGCGGCGTGGGGGGCGCGGGCGTGGCGCGGCAGGCGGCGGCCGTCAGGACGAGGGCCGTCAGCGTCGCGAACCCCGCCCGCCGCGGTTGCGCGGCGGTCATCCCCGACCCTCGCCGTCCGCCACCCGAGCGGCGTCCGCGTCGCCCCGGTCGCCGAGGCTGCGCCACGCGTGCCAGAAGGCCCACAGGAAGGCCAGGGCCAAGAGCGGGTAGGTGAGGCCCCAGCCCCAGGGACCGGGCCGGTCGGCGGTCAGCCGTGCCAGCCAGCTCTGGCCGGCGCGCGGCGAGCCCGTGGCCGCCCACAGCCGGCGGATGCCCGGATCCGTCGCCGGTGCGGACAGGAGGCCGCTGGGCGCCATGGCCCGATCCGCTTCCCCGTCCGTGGTCGCCCGGCTGTCGCCTGAACGGCCCGGCGGGCCAGCGTCCGAAGCGCCCTGCGGCGGTGTGCCGCCCGCAGGCCCCGGCGACCCGCCGACCGCGCCGCCGCCATCGTCCGCGGTCGAGCCCGGGTCGGTGCCCCCGGCCGCCGATCCCGGGGCCGCCGAAGGGGTCCCGGCCGCGTCGCTCGCGTCCGGCGTCTCGGCCTCGCCGCTGCGCGCGGCGCCCGTCGGGGTGACGCTGAGGCGGGGCGCCGCCGTGATGCTCACCCGCACCATCGTCCCCGTCGCCCCGGCTGCCGCGCCCGGGGCGGGCGTGTCCGTGGGCAGCCGCAGACGCGGGGTGGCGGTGACCGTGGTCGGCTGCGGCAGGCCGCGCAGCTGCGCCTCGAACCGCGGGGCCGCGGCGTCGTCGGCAGTGGCGGCGCCGGCGACGGCGGTCGCCACCGGCCCCCGGGCCGTCAGGAAGAGGACCGCCAGCAGGAGCGGCCAGGCGAGGGCGAGGGCCCAGGATGCGGACGGGGACGGGTGCGCCGCCACGGTCGCTACCGCCTGGCCTCCCTTCCCTGCGCGCGGCCCCGCGCGCCGCCCCGCGCGCCACCTCAAGGCGCCACCTCCAGGAACAGCGGCCGTTGGTCGAGGGTCACCGTGACCGTCGCGCCGTCCAGGCTGCGGCTGACGCCCAGATGGTCCGTCACCCGCAGCCGCCCCGTCCAGCCGGGCAGGAGGGCGGGGCCCACCTGCAGGTCGGCGCGGCGGTCGGGCCAGTCGCGCTTGCCCAGGCGCTCGCCATGGTCGGTGAAGGCGATGATGAGGGCGCTGCCGTCGGCCCGCCGGTAGCGGTAGGCCTCGATGTCGGCGTTGTCCGTCTGGGTCAGGTCCAGCCGGCGCTCGAAGGCGGCGCCGTTGATCATGCGGTTGGCCACCGCCAGGGCCTGGTAGGCTGGCTTGGGCTCGAAGTCGGTGGCCGCGCTGTAGCCGGGCAGCGGCGGCGTGGGGCAGGCCTGGGCCGCCAGAGCCACCACGCGGCTGCGCAGCAGGCCGTGCGTCAGCCAGTAATATGGGTCGGCGCAGTTGGGGCGCGCGGGGTCCGGCAGCAGATCGGTGAGGGTGTACCACACCGCTCCCTGCACGCCGGCGGCCGCCGCGCGGGCCGTCACCTGTCCCACATAGGCGGCCTGGTAGGCCTCCGAGCGCTCCGTCCAGGTGTCGGAGGGTCCGGACGGCAGGCCCACCTCGCTGACGAAGAGCGGCACGGCCGACAGGTCGAACTTGCCCGGCAGCACCAGCTGCTGGGTCCGCAGGTGGGCGGCCTTGCCGATGATCTCCGGCTGCTGGCCATCCGCGCCGTCCCAGTTGTTGCGGAAGTCGTTGTAGTTGTGGAAGGCCATCAGGTCGAAGAAGGGCCAGCCGGCCTCGCTTCCGTGAGCGTCGTACAGGGCCTCCAGCGTCTGGCGCACGAAGTCGTAGTTGAAGGGGCCGGGCGGGCCGAAGCCGGCAGGCGCGTTGTGGAAGCGGTCATAGGCCACCGGGCCGAAGATCACCCGCGCCTGGGGGTCCGCGGCGCGGGCGCCCAGCCAGGCGGCGCGCAGATGCGCCGCGTAGACCGCGGGCTCGTCGCCGAAGCAGGAGCCGTAATCCTCCGTGCCGCGCGCGCTCTCAGCCAGGTCCGGCTCGTTGCCGATCTCCCAGTAGCGGACCACCGGCGAACCGGGGGCGTCCGCCACATGGTCGCCGTCGTAGCGTTCCACCAGGGCTTGGATGAACTCCTGGTAGCGCGCCAGCGGCACCTTGTCCACAGGGCCGCAGCGCCGGCCGGCCGCCCAGGCGGGGGCGGTGTAGACGACGACCACCGGCCGCAGCCCGCGGGCGGCCGCCAGGGTGATCATGCTGTCGCTCATGCCCCATTCGCGCTTTCGGGGGCTGCTGTCCGTCGGCTCGATGCTCGCCCACAGCGCGCGGGTGCGCAGCCAGCCGGCGCCGGCCTGGTCCGCCAGGCCGCGGCTGAGGGCGGTGAAGTCGGCCTCGAAGGCCTGCACGCCCAGGAGGTTGGCCGGGCGGGTCGCTGTGGGGCTGGGGCTGGAGGAAGGCGACGGGATCGCGGTGCGCGTCGCGCTGGGGCCGATCTCCGCCGTCGGACTGGCCGTGGCCGACGCGCTGTCGGTCGCTGTGGGGCTGGTTGTGGGGGTCTGCGTGCCGACAGACGTGCCCGTGGGGCTGGCGCTGCTCCGCGGGGTGACGTCGGGCGGCCGGGTGCTGGCCGAGGCATCGGGCGAGGCCGTGGGTCGCGGGCAGGCCCGGTCGACGAGGCGCGGCTCGGCCGTGGCCGCCCGGTATGCCGCACCCTGCGGCTTGAGCAGCATCGGCAGGTAGAGCTGGGCTGCGGCGCAGGGTATCGCCGGAACGGTGGAGGTCGCCTGGTCGCCGCGCCGCGGCGCGCTCGGTAGCGTCCGCGCGAGGAGGATCGTCACCAGCAAAGCCACGCCGAGGCCCATCGCCCGCGCCCCACCCGCCCTATGTCTCGCGTCATCCATGGCAGTCACTTCCTGTGTTCAACGGTAGTAGAACGGAACGACCAGGCCCAGCAGGACGACACCGTCCAGGATCAGGAGCCCGGCCATGAGCGCCTTGAGCGCCGCCCATTGCCGCGATGGCGGCAGCCAGGCCGCGAGGCCGGCGGTCAGCAGGAGGCACACAGGCCCCCAGGCTGCGAAGAGATAACGGCCCTGGGGCGGCGGGGCGTACGGCTGATCCAGGTAGGCGGCGAAGAAGGCCAGGGCCGCCCCGATGACCAGGGCCACGGCGGCCGCGGCGCTGACCAGGGCCGCGCGCTGCACGGGGCGGTCGCCCCCGGTCAGGACGCGGCGCAGGATCCCCAGGGCGGCCACGGCCGTGACCACAGCCAGCAAGGCCTCCAGGAGTCCCGGTAAGGGCAGCACCTGCCAGCCGAAGCTGCCCCAGAAACCGCGGTGCATCCCGATGAGCTGGTCCAGGAAGATGCGCCCGATGCCCGGCGTGCCCAGATGGCGGACGATGCGATCCAGCTGGTCCGGCTCGTTGAAGAAGTAGCGCGACAGCAGGAAGCGGGTCGCCTGCGGCAGCCCCACCCAACCGCCCGCGCGCAGCCAGCCCAGGACGAGGCCGGTCAGGCCCAGGGCCGACAGGGCGCCGAGGCCCAGGCCCAGGGCGGGGCGCCGGGTCCGGGCGGCCGGTAGAGCCATCAGCAGCACCAGCAAGGTGGGCAGCAGGTAGGCCGTGGTGCGCTTGGTGAGGATGGCCGCGGCCACGGCCAGCAGCAGCAGGGCCAGCCGCGCCGGTGAGGCGCCCCGCGCCAGCAGCCGCGCCAGGAGGAAGAAGGCGAAGGCGGCCAGGACGTTGGCCAGGGCATCGTTGTTCACCCCGGCCGACAGGAAGGCCGCCATGGGATGCAGCGCCGCCAGCGCCGGCGCGCCGTAGCGGATCAGGGGGGCCTCCGGGAAGAGCTCGCGCGCCGCCAGTCCGATGAGCAGGACCGCCAGGCCGGCCAAGAGCAGGCCCAGGGCTCGCGCCAGGTACAGGCCCCAGAGGCGGTCGGCGGGCTGCAGGGCCGCGGCCAGCAGGTAGTAGGCCGGCGAGGAGCGGTAGGTGGCCGTGTGCATGCCCCGCACCCATATGTCCTGGAAGCTCTGCGGCGGGCGGGCGGCGTCGTAGCCCGGCGCGTGGCCGTACCACCAGAAGCGCTGCTGGTCCATCGAGCGGATGATCCAGCGCTGCAGCTCGGGATCCGCCGGCGCGCCGCTGTCGGCGAAGGCCAGGAGGCCCGGCCGCTCCGCCAGCAGGCGGACATACTCAAAATGCTTGGGTTCGTCGGGGGCCTGCCAGGGCGGCAGCAGGCTCAGCCACAACAGGCCGTGGGTCAGCGACAGCAGCAGCAGCCAGCCCAGGGCCAGACTGCCGCGGGCAGGGGGCGGGAGCAGGAGGAGGGGGGCGGTCGGTGGTCGGCGCGGTCACGGCCGCCGCTCCAGGTCGGGCGCGTCGACGGCGGGCGCGCCGGTGTCAGACGCATCGGTGTCAGCCGCGTCGCCGGCGGCCGCGGTGCGCCCCGGCCCGCCCCGCAGCCGCGCGGCCAGGCCCAGGGCCAGACCGGCGTCCAGAGCCAAGGCGCGCAGCAGGAAGACGGGCGGCCCGGCCAGGGCCACCGCCGGCCCATGCCGCCGCCAGGTGGGGCCGACATAAGGAAGGTTGCTGAGGAGGAAGGCCAGGGCCGTCAAGGCCGCCGTCCAGCCGGCCGCGCTGTACCAGGGCAGCAGCGCCAAGGCGGCCAGCAGCAGAGGGGCCAGCAGCAGCTGCAGCCGCATGGACCAGGGCGTGCGGGAATCATCGGCCATGCGCGCCGGGTGGCTGAGGTAGGCGCCGGCGCCCCAGCGTCCATAGCGCAGCTTGCGCCGCGCGTAATCGCGCAGCCGCTCCGGATGGCGATGGGCCACGCGCGCTCTGGGCGCCGGCGCCAGACGATGGCCGGCGGCCGCCAGGCGAAAGGCCAGCTCGGTGTCCTCCACCGCCCCCAGTTCGGGCCGGAAACCGCCGGCGGCGCGAAAGACCACCGCGCGGTAGGCCGCTGAGGCCGTGTCGGCGAAGGCCAGTCGGCTCTGGCGCAGCAGGCGGGCATCCTTCTCTTCGTACTCGGCCTGCACCACGCGGGCCAGCAGCGCGCTCTGGTCGCTGGTGAAGAAGCCCTTGGCGCCGGCCACCGCGGGGTCGGCGAAGGGCTCCAGCATGCGCGCCGCCCAATCCGGCGCCGGCCGGCAGTCGGCGTCGGTGAAGAGCAGGATGGCCCCCCGGGCGGCCGCGGCGCCGCGGTTGCGGGCCGCTCCAGCGCCGCGATGGGCCTGCCGCAGCAGCCGGACGCGCGGCGCCAGGGCCTGCGCCAGCGGCGCGCTGCCATCCGTCGATCCGTCGTCCACCACGATGATCTCCAAGGGGCCGTCCAGCTCGCGTTGGTCCAGCAGGGCGCTCAGGCAGAGGCCCAGGGTCGGCGCGGCATTGAAGGCCGGGACGATGACCGAGGCCAGGGGAACGGCCGTGGCTGCTGTCGCCGCCCCGACCTGCCCGCCGCTGTCCGCCGGCCGGTCCGCGGCGGCCATCAGGGCGCTTTGCGGCGCGCCACCCGCAGGCGGCGGTGGTCCACCCGTCGCGCGGCCGCCAGCCCGAAGGCGGCACCGGTGACCAGCGCCGTGCCGAGGCCCAGGCCGATGCCCGCCCGCGCCGCCAGCCAGGCCAGGCCCGAGCCGACGAGCCAGAGGGCCAGCGCCTGCCCTAGATGCGGATGCGCCCAAAAGGGCGAGGGCCGGCGGCGGGGAGGGCGCGCAGCGCTCATCGCCGGTTCAGCCCGCGATGAGCCGGGCCCGGATGGCCGTGGTCAGGGCATGGTTGACGACCAGATGCAGGTCTTCCTGCTGGCCGATATGGGCGCTGGGCACGGTGATGCAGCAGTCTACCAGCCCGCGCAGGCCGCCGCCCTGGTCGCCGGTCAGGCCGATGCTGCGCGCGCCGATGCTCTGCGCCAGCTCCACCGCCCGAAGGATGTTGGGCGAGTCGCCGCTGCAGGAGATCGCGATGAGCACATCGCCCGGCTCCAGGTGGTTGACCATCTGGCGAGCGAAGCATTCGGCATAGGATTCGTCGTTGCTCCAGGCGGTGATCAGCGGCACGTTGTCGGTGAGGGCGATGGCCCGCAGCAGGGGCTGTCCAGACACCGTGGCCTGCTTGCTCAGGTCGTTGGCCATGTGCGAGGCCGTCGCCGCGCTGCCGCCGTTGCCGATCAGGTAGATACGGCGGCCGGCGCGTCCGGCCGCCAACAGCAGATCCACGGCCTGCCACAGGGCCTCGCGCGGCAGCCCTTCCACGGCCTGGACCACGCCACGCAGGTAGTCGTCGATGGGATCGACGGGCGACACGGCGGCGGCGGACGACCCGGCGGCGGGGGGAACGGTGGCGGGGGAACGGCCGCGGGCGTTACGTCGGCGGGCGCGACGATCGCAGGGAATACGGTGGCGGAAGACACGGCCAGGATCCTCTCGTCGGCCAAGGCCGGAGCAGGTTCAGCGAGCGGCGGGAGACCCTTATTGTACATCCGGGCCGGCGGGATGGGGTTGCGGTCCGGCCGCGGAGGCGTCCTCCTCCCGCGCCCAACGCCCCGCCGCCGCCCGCAGCCCGGCCAGGGATCCGGCGAAGGCCCAGGGGACGATGCCGGCCTTGGAGCCGATACAGATGGCATCCACCGCGCCGTGGAGGGCGTGGGCCAGCAGGCCGAAGGCCAGGCCCAGGGCCAGGCCGGACAGCGGCGAGCCCGCCAGGCGCTGCCTGGTCCGCCAGGCCGCCCAGGCCAGGGCGACCATCAGGCCGGCGATGGCCACCAGGCCGGGCAGACCGTAATCCAGCGCCGTCTGCAGCAGCAGGTTGTGGGCATGCGGAAAGCCCTGGTACACGAACTGCCCCTGATACTCGGGGCGTCGTCCGTGCACGATGACGAAGTTGTTGAGCCCGATGCCGGTCAATGGCGCGTCGGCCAGGAGGGCTGCCGACTCGCGCCAGAGCTTCAGGCGCCCTCCGGCGCTACCGGCCGGCAGCAGGGTCGTCAGCCGCTGACTGCCCAGGGCCACCAGCAGCAGGATGGCCAGCGCGGTCCCGCCGCCCAAGGCCCACCAGAGCCCCCGCCGCCGCCGTTGGAACATGAGCGCCAGGGCCAGGAGCAGGGCCAGCCAGGCGCCGCGCGACTGGGTAAGGAGCAGCAGGGTACCGCCGCCGAGCAGGACGGCGAGCGCCAGGGGCCGCAGCCAGGTCGGCGGCGCCTGGTCCGCCGGCCCGCCGGGGGAGCCCAATGTGGCAGCCAGGCAGCCCAGGGCCAGGGGCAGGAAGAGGATGAGCAGGGCGGCCACCGAGTTGGGGTGGATCTGCGTCTGCTCGGCCACGCCCCAGATCGGCAGGGTGGCGTGGGGCACGGCATGGATCAGCCGTGGCAGGCGATCGGTCACCCAGGCCAGGGGCGCGAACTTGGGCAGCCAGTCCACCCCCACCAGGCCGATGCCCACCAGGGCCAGACCGCCGGCCAGCAGCAGCCCCGCCAGGCGCCAGGCCTCGCGCGGCCGGCGCAGGCTGTTGGCCAGGGCGACGGCCAGGGCCATGGCGGCCAGCAGGCTCTGGGCGCGGGAGAAGGCCGCCGCCCGGTCACCGGCGACGTAGATGGCCCCCGGCAGGGTGGCCAACAGCGCCAGCATCGGGGCGTCGAGCACGGTGGGGCGCGTCCAGCGGCCGGCGGCCAGCCGGCGGAGCACCCAGAGGCCCGCCAGCCAGGCGAGGGCCAGGGCCCGGCGCGCCCGGCGGAAAGACCTCCCGCAGGATGAGGACCGGCAGGGCCGGCAGGGTGAGCCAGAGCTCGGCCGCCGCCAGCCGCTGAAGCCAGGGCCGGGGCGCGGTGGGCAGCGTCGGCACAGCAGGCAGCGCCGGCGAGGACACGCGCGTGGCCGGCGGCGGCGCTGCCTCCGCGGGTTCTTCCCCCTGGCCGGGGATGCCTGGCCCGCTCATGGGGCGGCCGGGGCGCCGTCGGCTTGGTCCGCTGCCGGCCGCAGCCGGCCCAGCAGCTCGCGCGCCGCCGCCAGATCGGCGGCGTTGGTCAGTCCCAGCCAGGTCTCCGGCGTGCGGCAGAGGTCCACCCGCAGCTGTCCTGCTCGCAGCCGCGACCCGATGACCTCGGTCAGCAGGAGCTCCGCTTCCAGGGCGATGGGGGAAGCGGGGTCCAGGCCGTCGAGGAAGGCGATGCAATCCGTCTCCAGCCAGTCGAAAACCGCCGGGGTGAAGGCCCACAGGTTCATGCTGGCCGGCGTGTCCGGCGCCAGCTCGCGTGGCTCCCGACCATCGGCGCTGCGGATGACGCCGTCAGCGTCCCGGCGGATCTCGTAGCGCTCTACCACGTCCGCCAGCCGGCCGGCCTCGTCCAGGCGGCAGATGCCGCGCGACACGGTGCCATGGGCCGACAGGGTGCGCGCCAGGTCGAAGGCCACCAGGGCGCAATGCTCCGGCCCCAAGGCGTCGAGCGCGGCGCGGGCCACGGGGTAGGAGCCGGGCCCGTAGTAATCGTCGGCGTTCACCATCGCCATGGCTCCGCGCACCACCTCGCGGCAGGCCAACAGCGCCTGCCCGGTGCCCCAGGGCTTCCGCCTCCCGGTGGGGGACCGGCGACCGCCGGGCAGGTCCTCCAGCCGCTGGAACACGGCCTCCACCGCCCCGATGCGCGTGCCCAGGCGCGCCAGCAGGGCCGCGATGTCCGCCGCCGGCATGTCCGGCCTGAGCACCAGCACGGCCCGGCCAAAGCCGGCGCGGGCGGCATCGGCCACCGCGTAGTCCAGCAAGGTCTCCCCCCGCGGTCCGACCGCCGCCAGCTGCTTGTCGCCGCCGAAGCGCCGCCCGATGCCGGCGGCCAGGATGACGAGGGTGGGGGGTGGAGGCATGGGGGGACATTCTACATGGACTGCGGGGTGGTGAGGGGGTGTGGGAACGATGGGAGGGCGGGTGCCCGGCGATTGTCGCGGGGTCCGGAGATTGTCGCGGTGCCCAGCGTCCGCCCCGGTGACTGAAGGATACCGTTGGTAAACGTTATGGTCTGGTGTGTGGTGGTTTGGAACCGACCAGATCGCGCCGCCCCGATCGCCCGGGGGCAAAGCAGCCCCGGGCTCTACCATTGGAATGTCCCCTACGGGGACGGTTCTGTCGTGATTCCGCATGGTAGCCACGACTTCCGCAATGGTTGTGCCGTCCCGCGGGGGGGGGGGGGGGCGGGCCCCCGGGGGGGGGGGGCCCGGGGGGGGGCGCCCCCCCAGGCGGGCCGGCCCCCCGGGGGGGGGGGGGGGGGGGGGGGGGGCGGGGCCGGGGGGGGGGGGGGGGGGGGGGGGGGGGGGGGGGGCGGGGGCGGGGGGGGGGGGGGGGGGGGGGGGGGGGGGGGGGGGGGGGGGGGGGGGGGGGGGGGGGGGGGGGGGGGGGGGGGGGGGGGGGGGGGGGCCGGGGGGGGGGGGGGGGGGCGGGGGGGCGGCGGGGGGGGGGGGGGCGCCTGCGGAAGGGGGGGGGGGGCGTGCGGGGGGGGGGGGGGGGGGGGGCCGGCCGGCGGGCGGCGGGGCGGGGGGGGGGGGGGGGGGGGGGGGGGGGGGGCCGCGGCGCGCGGGGGCGGGGGGGGGGGGGCGGGGCCCCCCGGGGCCCGGCCCCCCCGGGGGCGGGGGGGGGGGGGGGCGGGGGGGGGGGGCGGGCGCGGGCCGGGGGGGGGGGGGGGGGGGGGGGGGGCGGGGCAGCCCGCCGGGCGGCGGGCCCGCCGGGGGGGGGGGGGGGGGGGGGGGGGGCGGGGGGGGGGGGGCGGGCGGCCGGCGGGCGCGCCCCGCGGGGGGGCGGGCCCCGGGGGGGGGGGCCGGCGCGGCCGGGGGGGGGCGCCCGGCAGGGGCGCCCGGCCGGGGGGCCGGGCCCCCGGGCCCGGGGGGCAGGGAAGGGGGGGGGGGGGCGGGGCGCGGGGCGGGGGCCGGGGGGGGGGGGGGGGCGGGGGGGGGGGGGGGGGGGGGGGCGGGGGGGGGGGGGCCGGGGGCCCCCCGCCGGGGGGGGCGGCGGGGGGGGCGGGGGGGGCGGGGGGGGGGGCCCGGGGGGGGGGGGGCCGGGGGGGGGGGGGCGGGGGGGGGGGGGGGGGGGGGGGGGGGGGCGGGGGGGGGGGGGGCGGCCGCGGGGCGGGGGGGCCCGGGGGGGGGGGGGGCCGGGGGGGCCGGGGGGCGGGGGGGGGGGGGGGGGGGGGGGGGGGGGGGGGGGGGGGGGGGGGGGGGGGGGGGGGGGGGGGGGGGGGGGGGGGGGGGGGGGGGCGGGGGCGCGGGCGCGGGGCCCGGGGGGGGCCCCCCGGGCCCGGGGGGGGGGCCCGCCGGGGCCGGGGGGGGGGGGCGGGGGGGGGGGGGGGGGGGGGGGGGGGCGGGGGGGGGCCGCCCCCGGGCCGCGGGGGCCCGGGGGCGGGGGGGGGGGGGCGGGGGGGGGGGGGGGCCCCGGGGGGGGGGGGCCCCGGGGGGGGGGGGCGCCCCCCCGCCGGGGGGCGGCCCCGCCCGGGCCGGGGGGGCGCGCCGGGGGGGGGGGGGGGGGCGCGCGGGGGGGGGCGCGGGGCGCCGGGGGGGGCGCGGGGCGCCGGGGGGGGGGGGGGGGGGGGGGCGGGGGCGGGCGGGCGGGGGGGGCGCGGGGCCGGGCCGGCCCCGGGCCCGGGGGGGGGGGGGCCCGCCCGGGGGCGGGGGGGGGGGGCCCCCCCGGCGGGCCGGCGCCCCGCCCCCCCGGCGCCGGCCCCCCGGGCGGGCCCCCCGGGGGGGGGGGGGGGCCGGGGGGGGGGGGGGGGGGGGGGGGGGGGGGGGGCCGGCCGGCCCACGAAGGGAAGGGACATCCCGATGGAAGAGCCCGGGGCTGCTTTGCCCCCGGGCGGTTGGGGCGGCGCGGTTTTGCAGGGATTCTCGACCGTCCGACCATTCACATAAGGTTTGCCAACAGAATCCTTCAGTCACCGGGGCGCTCACCCCGCACCTACCCCTCCCCCGCCAGGCCCTCCCGCATCCCCGCGATGAAGTCCCGCCAGGCCGGGTACAGCTCGCCCTGCCAGATCGGCGCCATGAGGGCGTCGGCCTGGTCGGCGGACCAACCCAGGTGCTTCATGGCATGCAGCCCGTAGAAGGCGGTCACCCGGTAGTTGGCCATGCAATGCAGCAGCGCGGGGCCGGGGGGCAGGGCTTGCATGACGGCGTCGAAGGTCTGGAAGTCTGCCGGGCTGGGGCGGTCCCAGGCCACGGGGATGTGGTGGTAGGCCATGCCGAGGGCGTGTACGAGCTCGCCCTCATCCGGCAGGGCGCCCTGGCTGGTGGCCGGGGCCAGGTTGATGACCGTGCGGCAGCCCGCCGCGGCCAGGGCGCGCAACTGCTCCGCGCTGGGCTGGCCGCCGGTGATCAGCTGCTCGCCGATCCGGATTTCGTTGAAGAGGCTGTTTTCGGGCATGGCGGTGAAGCGAGCCTCTCTCAATCCACCTGCGCCAGCCAATGGCGCATGGCGGCCGCGGCGCGCTCGGCCAGGGGGGCCTGCAGGAGGCGGCGCAGTACCTGGGGATCCCGCGCTTCCAGGTACCACTGGTCGAAGACCTCGTTCACCGTGGGATGGCTGGGGCTGCTTTCCAGCAAGGTCACGGTGTCGCCGGCCCCCACCTTGCCGGCGACCAGCACGCGGGCGTAGCAGCCGGGGCGGCGCGCACGGGCGAAGCGCTTGACGAAGCCGGGGTCGCCCATGCGCGCGGCCAGGGTGCCGCAGGGTATGCGTGCGCCGCTGATCTGCAGCTCCACCTCGCCGATGCGCAGGCGGTCGCCGACGCGCGGCGGGGCCCACCAGTCGCCGAGGGTGAGGTTCTCGCCGAAGCTGCCGGGCGGCAGAGGTGTGCCGCCCAGCTCCTGGGACCACCAGGCGTAATCCGCGGCGCTGTACAGGTAGATCGCCTGGTCGGGGCCGCCGTGATGCCGGGTGCTGACGATGATGTCCCCCTCCAGCCCGGCCGTGGAGATGGCCGCGCGCCCGGCCACCGGCTCCTTGAAGATGCCGGTGGCCTCGGCGCGCCCGCGCGGCGCGACGGTGCCCGGCCGGCCGCGGTTGACGGCGATGACCGTGGTCGCGATGGCGCTGCCGGCGCTCATGGCAGGACGATCCGGCCGGCGTCGTCGAAGGGGAAGAAGGGGTTGTGCGCCACCTCCCACAGTTGCCCCTCCGGATCCGCGAAATAGCCGCTGTAGCCCCCCCAGGAGGCCTCCTCGGGCGCCTTGACCACCGTGGCTCCGGCGGCTTCCACGGCGCGGATGACCGCATCCACCGCCTCGCGGCTGGCCACGTTGTGGGCCAAGGTCAGGCCGTTGAAGCCCGAACCGACGGGGGTCACGCCGGCATCCGCCGCCAGGGCTTCGCGCGGATGCAGGGCCAGCACCACGCCCCCGGCATCGAAGAAGGCGATGTCGCCCTGGCTGGCCGCCGAGGGCGTCCAGCCCAGCCCGTCGCGGTAGAAACGCAGGGCGCGCTCGAAGTCGTGGACGCCCAGGGTGATGATGTGCAGGCGAGGGGGCATGGGTCGCGCTCCTTGGTGTCGCGGCGGTGGGTCGCGGCAGATTAGCACGGCTGTTCGGGGGGCGCAAGCCCATCCAGGGCGACGGCGGCCCCCCTCCCGACCTCCGCCCCCCTCCCGACCTCCCCCCGCTGGGGGGAGGAGCCAACGTCTCCTCCCCCCAGCGGGGGGAGGTCGGGAGGGGGGCCGCCGTCGCCCTGGCGCTCGCCTGGAGCCGTGGCCCATCTTATCGGAATCGAGGACGGGCGGGCACCTGGTGACGGGAGTCGTCGCGTTCCAGATTGCGGGGGCGACCGTCGGGGATGGAATGGTTTCGGCGGCCCTGTCCGGGGGCGAGGGAGACGGCCACGGCGGCCCCCCTCCCGACCTCCCCCCGCTGGGGGGAGGAGCAGGCGTTTCCTCCCTCCGGGAGGAGACCTGAAGTCGCGTCGGCGCACGGCTATGAGTCCGTGGTTTCGTCCCCACGCTGATGCCCTATCGGAAACCCCTTGCACGAACCCACCTTCAGTGGGTTTTCCACGTATGAGCCCGCGACTTTCAGTCGCCGGGGCGGACGCTGGGCAAGCGGTATCCGTGGACTCCGGCCAGTCGCTGGCCCCGCGCGATGGGTGGCCCGGGGCGGACGCTGGGCAAGCACCATCCGTGGACTCCGGCCAGTCGCTGGCCCCGGGGGGGGGGGGGGGGGGCCAGCGCTGGCCCCGCGGGGGGGGGGCCGGGGCGGACGCTGGGCAAGCGCCATCCGTGGACTCCGGCCAGTCGCTGGCCCCGCGATGGGGGGCCCGGGGCGGTCGAAGCGCCTGCCGCCCCTGGCGCCGCCCCCCCTCAGCGCCGCCGCTGGTGCAGCAGCACCAGCGAGCCCTCCGGCTCCAGGTTGAACTCCAGCTCGCTCAAGCCGTGCAGGGCGGCGCGCACCGCCTGGTGGTCCTGGGGCAGGGCGTAGAGCAGCAGGAAGCCGCCGCCGCCCGCGCCGCTGATCTTGCCCCCCACCGCCCCCGCCCGGCGCGCCGCGTCGTACATCCCGTCGATGTCCGGGTTGGTCACCTTGCTGGCCAGCTGCCGCTTGAGCAGCCAGCCTTCGTGCAGCAGCTCGCCCAGCCCGTCCAGGCGGCCCTCCACCAGGGCCCGGCGACCCTCGTGCGCCTGGCGGGCCATGGCGCGCAACAAGGGTCGATGCTCCTCGATGTTCGCTCGCTGCTCCGCCAGCACCGAGGCCGACTGCCGCGTGATGCCGGTGAAGAAGATGAGCAGGCGCTCTCCCAGGCGGCGCGCCAACTGCTCCGTGGCCGCCTCGTCCGGCAGGACGGCCTCCGACGAGACGCCCTGGGGGCCGAAGCGGTGGAAGCGCAGGCCGCCGAAGGCCGCGGCGTACTGGTCCTGCACCCCTATGGGCCGTCCCAGGATGTCGCGTTCCACCTGCACCGCCGCGGCGGCCAGCTGCTGGCGGGTGGGCAGGACGCCGAGGTAGGTCCACATGGCATGCAGCAGGGCCACCGTCACCGTGCTGGAAGAGCCCAGGCCCGAGCCGCGCGAGGGGATGTCGCCCATGGTGCTGATCTCGATGCCGCCGCTCAGGCCCGTCAGGCGCATCGCCTCGCGCACCAGTTCGTGCTCCAGCTGGTCCACCGCCTCTACCAGCTCGGTGCGGGTGTAGCCCACGCGGATGCGCTGGTCGTAGCGCCGCTTGAGGATGACCGTGATGGTCTTGTCGATGGCCGACGACAGGACGCAGCCTTCTTCCTGGGCGAAGAACTCCGGAAAGTCTGTCCCCCCGCCGAGGAAGCTGATGCGCAGGGGGGCCTGGCTGATGATCATGGCGCCGCTTGGGTCGCCGGAGCGGGCGGCGGCAGCTGCCAGTCCACCAGACCCTCCGCCTCGCCGGACGCGGGCGTGGCCGGGTTCAGGTAGGCCAGGCGCAGCCGCGGACCGCGCTCGCCGCGCGCCTGCCAGGCGGCCAGGCCGCCCGCGGCGCCCACCAGCTGGATGCGAAAGGCCAGCTTGCCGCGCCCGTCCTCCACCCGACCGGCCAGGAAGGCGCGGGCCTCGGCGCTCAGTTCAAGGGTCAGGCGGCGGCCGGGGGCCAGTTCGGGGGCCGCGACGCGCCAGACCAGGTCGGCCGAGAGCGGCAGGGCCGCCAGCAGCCGGCTGAAGCTGGGCGCGGACAGGTCCACCGCCTCTACATGCCAGGCCGAGGCCGGACGCGCGAAGCGCTGGTCGGCGGTCACCAGCTCCAGACCGGCGTAGAGCAGCTCGGCTCCCGCCGGCAAGGCGGCCAGGTCGAAGCCCACCAGGGCCATCAGCTCCCGGCCATCCAGGCGCCCGCTCTGCAGCAGCTCGGCGGCGCAGTCCGGCTTCAGTTCGGTGCTGTCCAGGGTCAGGGCGGCACAGGGCAGCGGGTTGAGGGTGATGACCGTGCCGGCCCCGTCGGCCGCTGTGGCTGGTGCCGTGGGGCTGACCAGGCCGCCGCCCGCCGCCAGGGCCGCCGCGGCGTCGGCGGTGGCGGTGGCGAAGACGGCGGCATCCGTCACAGCGGGTCGGATGGCCACCGGGGCGATGGTCGGCGGCTCGATCCCTGGCCGGGCGGGCGCAGTGGCTGCGGTCGCGCCCCCCGGTGGACTCGCCGCCCCGCCGGCCGGCCGGTCGACGACCACCGAGCGCTCGACACCGCTCGCGGCGGCCGATGGCGCGGCTTGCGGGGCGCCCGATGGCGCCGCGTCGTCGTCCGGCGAGCCGCCGCAGGCGCCCAGCAGCAGCGCGGCGACCAGGGCCGCCGCCGTCGTGCGTCGGCGGCCGTCGCCGGGGGAGATCGTCAGGATGGCCATGGCGGTCAGTCTAGCCCAGACTGCGGGCTCGAAACCAGTCGACCGTCCGCCGCAGCCCCTCGTCCAGGTCCACCTCCGGCGCCCAGCCCAAGCTGCTCTGGATACGCGACGCGTCCAGGCAGATGGCCTGGATCTCGCCCGGGCGGGCGGCGGCATGCCGCGCGGGTGCGGCGCTGCCCGTCAGGCGTCCCAGGCGCTGGTAGAGTTCCAGCACCGTCAGCATGTGGCCGGTGGCCACGTTGAAGGTGCCGCCCGCCGCCGCCGGCTGCAGGGCCAGGACGCAGGCCCGGGCGCAGTCGCCCACGTAGACGAAGTCGCGGGCCTGCGCGCCGTCGCCGAAGATCTCGCAGGGCTCGCCGGCCAGGAGGCGGGCGCCGAAGATGGCCACCACGCCGGCCTCGCCATGGGGGTCCTGGCGCGGGCCATAGACGTTGGCGAAACGCAGGACGGTGGCCGCCGGGCCGCCGTTGCCCATGGCGATGCGCAGGTAATGCTCGAAGGCCAGCTTGGAAACCCCGTAGCCGCTCAGCGGCCGGCAGCCGTCGTCCTCGGCCACCGGCAGGCGCTGCGGGTCGCCGTAGACCGCGGCGGTGGAGGCGAAGACCAGCCGCTCTACCCCCGCCGCCTGCGCCGCCGCCAACAGGTTCAGGCCGCCCATCAGGTTGACGTCGGCATCCTGGGCGGGGTCCAGGGCGGCGCGGCGGGCGTCCACCTGGGCGGCCAGGTGGATGACGGCCTGGGGGCGCAGGTCACCCAGGAGGGCGGTCAGCCCGCGGTCGCGGATGTCGGCGACGGTCAGCGCCGCCCGCGGATCCAACTGCTCAGGCCGCCCCGTGGACAGGTCGTCCAGGGCCAGGACCTCATGGCCGGCGGCCAGGAGCGCGTCCACCACATGGGAGCCGATGAAGCCCGCCCCCCCGGTGACCAGGACGCGCATGGCCTAGTACAGCCCGGCGCAGCTGACGCCGCTGCCCCCCCTCTCCCAGCCGTATTGGGGGAGGGGGCTGGGGGGTGGGGGCGGAAAGCGGAAAACCATCACCCTAACGCACCCAGACCGGATCGGAGTCGTTGTAGGGGCTGTCCATCAGCTTCCGTACTTCCGTGCCGTCCGGCTTCATGAGGTAGATCTGGTTGCGGCCGTCGCGGTTGGAGTAGAAGACGATCTGCGCGCCGTCGGGGGAGAAGGAGGGATGTTTGTCCCATTCCCAGGCGTTGTCGGTCAGGCGGATCTCTTCGCCGCCGCCGCGGTGGATCTTGAAGATCTCGTCGTTGCCCAGGCCGTTGGACACGAAGGCGATCCACTCGCCGTCGGGCGAGATGGCCGGGTCGTAATGGGTGTAGCCGTTATGCGTCAGCGGCCGGGCGTCGCCGAACTTGTCGGCGATGGTAATGACTGTGCACGTGCCCTCGCATTTCTCGCCGCGCACCCCCACGCGCACGTCGCTGCCGCGGGTGCTCATGATCTCCGCCAGGCGGTAGGTCCAGTCCTGGGTGACCTGGCCGGTGCGGCCGCTGGCCGGGTCGTAGACCATCAGCTGCCGCTCGGGGTTGCCCAGGCCCGGCCGCGGCTTGCCGCTGTTGTCGCGCCCCTCGATGGGCTTGAAGCGGTCGGAGTAGAACAGCACCATGCCCTTCAGGAGGCCATAGGTGCCCATGGGGAAGGGCGTGGCCGTGGGCGCGGCGGGTGCCGGCGTGGGATCGCTCACCCAGACGACCAGCGGCAGGGGCGGCAGCTGCGCCGCGCCGTCGCCGCCGCGAGCCGGCGTGGCGGTGGCCGGCGGCGGCACGAAGGCCACGCGCAGCACCGGGCGCAGGCCGAAGCCTTCGCCGTAGCCTGTATCCCAGATGAAGAGGTTCTCCGCATCGCCGCTGCCCGCGGGCCCGCGCAGGCGGAAGGCCACCTTGCCCTGCGGCAGGCGCTGGATGAAGATGTCCAGGGCCTCGGGCGAGAACTCCAACACGTTGACCCGCCGCGGCGCCAGGTCGGCGGCCGGCAGGCGCCAGGCGGTCTTGAGCTGCGTGGCCGGCGCCTTGTCCAGGGTGTCGAAGAGCAGGTTGGCCCAGGTGTCGGCGGCGGGCGGGTCCAGCAGCTCCACCGTCCATTCGCCCTCGCCGCTCAGCTGGCTGTCGGAGAGGCCGGCCAGCTCCAGGGCCACATAGGCCACCCGTGAGCCCTTGGGGATCTTGGTCAGCGGAAAGAGGATGCCGCCCAGGTAGGTCTCGCCGTCATAGCGCCCCACCCGCAGGTTGCGGTCGCCGAAGAGCGGCAGGCGCTTGCCCTGGGCGAAGCTGCTCACCCCGCGCTCGGCCGGCGAGAGGGCCGCCACCAGGCCGCCGGCCGGGGGCGTGGGCAGGGCGGCGGTGGCCGCGGCCACCGCGTCGTCGGCCTTGTGCGTGGCGCGCGCCGTCGCGCTGGGCTTGGTGGTCGGCGCCACCGTCGGCACGCCGGCGGCGGCGGTGATGGTGGCCGCCACCGACGGTGGCAGGGCCGCCAGGGAGGCGTCATCGGCGCTGTCGCCGCGCAGCAGGCGGGTGCCGATCAAGGCCGCCAGCAGGACCACGCTGACGATGGCCACCACCCAGGCCTCGAAGGAGAGGGCCGAGAGCCGCGCCCGCAGGGCGTCGCCCTTCTCGCCGGCCGGCTGCCGGCCGGACGCGGCACCGGCGGCGCCGTCCGGCCCCGCGGCGCTGTCCGCGGCGGTCCGGAGGGCGGGAGCGGGAGCCGTCAGGGGCCCGTCCTGCCCCGCGGCCGCGTCCAACACGCGCGGCGCCGAGCGCCGGTGGGGCAGGAGCGGCGCGATGTAGCGCGCGCAGCTGCCGCAGTCGGCGAAGCAATGCGCCTCCTGATGCGCCAGGTCGATTCGGCTGGGCGGCGCGGTGGCGTGGCAGCGGTGCTCGGCCTGCGGGGCCAGGAAGGCGGTGCCGGGATCGTCCGTCTGGCCCAGGTACAGGCAGGTGGACCGGGCCGGGCGGCGCGAGCGGCCGCCCGCGGGGTCGTCGGTTGTAGGAAGGTCTGGCAACATGGCAGGGCAACCGGGATTACGCGCTCGCCGGCGCGTCGGGCAAGGTCATGTGGACTGCGGTCGGGCTTTGGTCACCGGGGCGTTGGGTCGGGGCACCGGGGCGTCGGGGCGGTGGCCGCTCAGGCCGGCACCGCCCCCGCTCCGGCTTGCCGCCGGTCAGCTGAGCAGCGAGCTGATGGTTTCGGAGAGGCGCTGCCGCCAGCCGGCGCGGGCGCTGGCGGTGACCGGAGCGGGGGCTCCGGCGGATGAGGTCCGGCCGCCACCGCCGCCGCTCCCGCCGCCCCGGGGGCGGCCCTCGCCTTCGTCGCTGGGCGCCGGCTCGCCGTAGCCATAGCCGCGCTGGGTGTAGTAGGTGTAGCGGTAGTAGCCGCCGGCATGCTCGCGGTCCAGCTTGTTGATCACCGCCCCCAGGGGCTTGATGCCCGCCTTCTCCAGCACCTCCAAGGCCTTGCGCGCCGCGTCCAGGCGGGTCAGGGCGGCGTCGAAGATCATGAGGGTGCCCGCGGCCTTGGCGGAGAGGATGGCCGCGTCGGTCACCGCCAGGATGGGCGGGCAGTCGATGATCACCATCTCGGCGTCGGCGCAGAGGTTGTCGATGATCTCGCGGGCGCGGGCGGAGCCCAGCACCTCGGCGGGGTTGGGCGGCAGGGGGCCGCTGGTGAGCACGCGCAGGTTGGGCACCGCCTCCACCTCGCGCAGGGCCGAACGCTGGGCCAGGTCGCGGTCCAGCAGCAGCGAGGTGAACCCGATGTTGTTGGGCAGGTCGAAGAAGCGGTGGATGCTGGGCTTGCGCAGGTCGCCGTCCATCAGCACCACACGGCGACCGGTCTGGGCCAGCACCACGGCCAGGTTGGCGGCGGTGGTGCTCTTGCCCTCGCCGGGGTTGGCGCTGGTGATGGTCACCGCGCCCGGGGGGCGGCCGAGAAGGGCGAACTCGAGGTTGGTGCGCAGGCCGCGGTAGGCCTCGGCCACCGGGGAGCGCGGCTGGAGGAGGGCGACGAGGCCCTCGGTGCGGTTCTCGAGGTTGTCCATGCGGTCGATGGCGATGAGCGCCGGCAGGTGCAGGCGCCGCTCGACCACTTCGGGCGACTTGACGGTGTCGTCGAGGTATTCGATGATCAGCGCCGCGCCCAGGGCCAGGCCGAAGCCGATGAGGGCGGCCAAGAGGACGTTCATGTTGACGTCGGGGCCCACGCGCCAGCCGGGGGTGGCCGGCTCGATGACCGACAGGGCGTTGACCTCAGAGCCCTGCAGGGCCGAGCGCATCTCGGCGTAGCGGGACTGCCATTCGCCCAGCTGGGATTCGCGGGCGCTCAGGCGGCTCTGCAGCTCGGAGAGCTGGCGGGCGGAGGTCTCGATGTCGATCTGCTTCTTGGTGCGGTCGATCTCGGCGGTGACGCTCTGGATGCTGCCGCGCAGCTGATCGATCTGGGCCTGCAGGAAGATGCTGTCGCCCTGCTCGTCCTTCAGCCGCTCTGAGGCGGATTGCACGATCAGCTGCCGCGCGGTCTCGGCGGCCAGGGCCTGCGACAGCTGCGGGTTGGTGCTGATCACCTTGATCTCGAAGAGCGGCGAGCCGGGCTGAGGCTGGGCCTTGACCATGCCCTTGAGCTGCTGCCAGCTGATGGGCAGCTTCAGGGCGTCCACCACGCCGCGCATCACCGGCTCGCGGCTGGCCATCTGGGCGTAGGTGGTGGCCAGCTGGTTGCTGAGGTAGATGGTCTGGGCGCTGACATCGGGGTTGTCCAGACCGCGCCCCACCATGATGGCGGTGGTCGATGCATAGGTGCTGGCCATGAAACGGGTGCCGATCCATGCTCCCGCCGCGGCGACGGCCGTGGACAGGGCCATCAGCCACAGCCATTTGCGGAACAGGTCCAAGTAATCGCGAAGTTCCATCCACCCTCTCCCAGTTGTCTGCATCGGCCTCTGCACGCGACGGTCAAATGGGACACCGATAGCCCTGTCGCTGCAGCACCGCACGTATAAAACGCGGTTCGCCGACGCTGGATACGCCACCAAACACCCGTTGGTCCAACCCTGCGCTCGAATGACCGTAAGATTACGCTAACCGGTCGCGGCTGTCAAGCGCCTTAATAGGCGCCGCGCCGCAGGAGCACCGCCGGGAGGGTCTGCAGCAGGATCTGCAGGTCATGCCAGATGGTCCAGTTGCGGATGTAGTTCATGTCCAGGCGCACCCGCTCGTCGTAGCTGAGGTCCGAGCGGCCGCTGACCTGCCAGAGCCCGGTAATTCCGGGCTTGACGGTGAGCAGGTTGAGGTCCCATTGGCCGTAGCGCTCATGCTCTTCGGGGGAGATCATGCGCGGGCCGACGATGCTCATCTCGCCGCGCAGCACGTTGAAGACCTGGGGCAGCTCGTCCAGGCTGCTGCGGCGCAGGAAGCGTCCGGCGCGCGTGACCCGCGGGTCTTCCTTGAGCTTCTGCTCGCGCGCCAGTTCGGCGCGCAGCTCGGGCTGCCCCGCCAGGATGGCGTCCCCGTCCACGCGCATGCTGCGGAACTTGAAGGCGTCGAAGGGCTTGCCGCCCAGGCCCAGCACGCGGCGGCGATGCCCCACCGGCCCGGGCGAATCCAGGCGCACCCACAGGGCCAGGGCGAGCAGCAGCGGCCAGCCCAGGGCCACCACGGCCAGGGCAATGCCCTTGTCCAACAGCCATTTGAGCACATGGTCCAGGCCGGTCAGGCGTACGGGCACCACGGAGAGCAGAGGGGTGAAGGCGATCTGGCGCAGCTCCAGGCCGGTGGTGATGATCTCGAAGAGGCCGCCGGAGAAGCGCAGGTGCAGGCCCGGTCGGTTGCCGAAGCGGCGGTAGATCTCTACCAGATCGGGCCGGCGCACGCTGCCGCTGGCCACCACCAGTTCTTCCACGTCATGGCGGGCGATGAGGTCGTCCAGCTGCTGCAGCCCGCCCAGGGCGAAGAGATCCCGCGGCCCGTCGTCTTCAGCGACGTTGGCGGCGGAGACGAAGCCCAGCACGTTGAGGCCGCTGTGGCGGCTTTCGCCCAGCTGCTGTTCCAGGGCGGCGGCCTCGGCCCCGGTGCCCACGATGAGGGCCGGGGCCAGAAACCAGCCCTGCGCGCGCAATGCATACACGGCTCGCCGGGCGATGAAGCGTCCGGTGCCCACCAGGAAGCCCACCAAAGCCCAGCCCAGCAGCAACCAGGCGCGGGCCAACACGAACTCGGGCAGCAGGAAGGTGACGAAGGCCACCACGATGAGCCCGGTGCTCATGCCCTGGAAGATGAGGGCGTACTCCCTTGTGCCGCCCAGCAGCTTCTCGGGGTCATACAGCCCGCTCAGGGCGAAGAGCAGCAGCCACAGGCCGCAGAGGCCGGCGCCCAAGGGCAGGTACAGCCCGGGCTCGCCGGAGGAGGGCTGAAACACGGTGATCCCCAGCTGGAAGCGGATGCCCCAGGCGACCCACAGGCCCAGGGCCATGAGGGCCAGGTCTGCGAGCACCAGAGCGGTGCGCAGCCAACGCAGCTGCCGGGCGCGGCTGGGGCGGGGGGCGGGGGCGGTCAGGGGGATGGCCTTGGAGGGGGGCGGAGCCGGGGTGAGGGCGGTGGGGCGGATGGTACACCAACCGCGGGGTTGGGGGGCGGCTTCCCCCCCCCAACCTCCCCCGCTGGGGGGGAGGAGGCCTGACGTCTCCCCGCGGGGGGAGGAGCCTGATGCCTCCCCCCCGCCGGGGGAGGAGCCTTATTTCTCCTCCCCCCAGCGGGGGGAGGTCGGGAGGGGGGAAGCCGTCCCCCCATACAGCCGCTCGAAGCCCGCCGCCGCCGCGTCCCAGCTGTGGTGGGCCTGCACGTAGGCGCGGCCGGCGCCGCCGAGGGCCGCCGCGCGGGCGGGGTCGTCCAGGAGGGTGAGGATGGCGGCGGCCAGCTGCTGCGGATCGTCGGCAAGCAGGATGTCCCGGCCGTCCTGCACGCCCAGGGCCTGGGCGGCGGCGGGGGTGGCCACCACCGGGGTGGCGCAGGCCATGGCTTCCAGCACCTTGTTCTGGATGCCCACGCCGTAGCGCAGCGGGGCGGCGGCCACGGTGGCCCCTTGCAGCCAGGGGGCCAGATGCGGCACCTGCCCGGTGACGGTGATGCGCTCGGGATCGCCGGCCGCCAGGCTCAACAGGGCGGCCGATGGCTGGGCCCCCGCCAGCACCAGTCGCGCATCGGGGCGCGCGGCCCAGACGCGGGGCATCACCAGGCCGGCGAGATCCAGGGCGGCGCTCTCGTTGGCATGGTAGCCGAGCTTGCCGGAGAAGAGGATGGTGGCGGGCTCGCGCGGGGCGGTGGGGGGCTGGAAGGCTACCAGGTCGACGCCGTTGGGGATGACGGCGATGGCGGGTTCAGCGTCCGCATTTTGGCGATCGAACGCGTCCGGGCGGCCGCCGGGCAGCAGGCTGAGCAATGCGGCGCGGTCGACGGGCGAGGAGACGGCGATGGCCCTGAAGCGCCGCAGCAGCCGGCGTTCGTAGCGGCGGGTAGCGGGCAGTTCCGCGGCGGCCAGCAGGCGGCTCTTCAGGCTGGGGCCATGCCGCCGGGTCTGGTCGAAGAGGGCGCTGATGCAGTCGACGCTGTCCCAGGCCACGGGCAGATGGGCCTGCAGGGCCAGGCCGTAGGGCGCCCCGCGCAGATGCTCCACATGGGCCAGCGGGTACGGGTCGTCGTCAGCCGCGGCCCGCGCGATCGCTTGCCGCAGCAGCGCGAGCAGCCGCGGCTGCCAGGCCCAGCCGGCCTGCAGGGGACGGCTGCCGAGCGCGGCGCCGGCCAGGCTCAGCAGGCGCCGCGCGGGGCCGATGGGGGCGCTGATGATCGGGAAGCCGGCCTCCGCAAGCGCCGCCGCATCCGCCGCCTCGGCTGCGCCGCCGACGGGAAAGGCCAGGGTCAGCCGATGGCCGCGCGCGGTCAGGGCGCGGGCCAGCTGGTAGGGCCGGACGCGGATGGGGGAGGGGGGGTTGGGGGTGACGAAGAGGAGGCGCATGGGGGGGCCAGGATCAGCTGTCGCGCGGCTCAGGCGACGAAGGATAGGGTTGAGTCCCAGCGATCGCCCCGCAACCTGGAACCGGTTCGATCAGGGACAGGAGATGGGGCCGGGCATGATGGAGAGGCGCCGATCAGAAATCGGGCTGCCACACCTTGGCCAGGTCCAGCGTGAAACCGGGCAGTTCGGGGTCGCCGGCGACCCGGCCGGGGGCGGTCAAGAGGGTCACCGGCTCGTCAGGGCGGACCTGTCCGGCTTTGTTGACGACCATGCGGCTGTCGGCGGATTGCAGGATGGTGACGGTCATGGGTGGATTATAGGCCTGCCCTTGCGGATCTGCCCGCCTATCGGCCGCGAGATTTGACCGCTTTAAATAGGGGCAGATGAGGGGTGGCGACGCGGACGTCGGCCGGGGGGCGGCGTGGCGGCCGACGTGTAGCGCTGTATCACGCGAGAAACAGCAAGCTGTTGCGAGCGTAACAGCTAGCTTTGACGATCAAAAGAGCATGCTTAAACGAACGAAACAGCTAGCTGTTTCAGAAGCAACAGCAAGCTGCTACGAACGAAACAGCTTGCTGTTTCTGAGCCGGTAGGTCGAATGCCCCCGGTAGAGCGTTCGCTGGTTGATTCGGGGGCGACGAGGGACTGGGCTCCAGGGCCTGCCGAAGCCCACTTTTCGCTGTGCTGTCCCAAAATCGCCGCGCCAGGGCATTTAACCATCAGGAGCGTATGTTGCGGCAGCGCTCCGCCCCGACCGCCGGCCGCAACCGACCCAACCGAAAGGAGAACTCATGACCTACAGACGCAACAGCTGACCGCCGCATCCGCCGCAAGACTTACCGTTGAACGACGATCCGATCCAACCATCCTGAACACTCACTGAACCGAAAAAGGAGACGTAAACGAATGGCCAAGCTGATTCAAGCCGTAACCGAGTTCCGACCGAAGCTGGAGCAGGCCGCTCCGGTGAAGGTGCACGAACTCGCTGACTACATCGCCCGCTGCACGGGGCAGCAGCGCTCGCAGACCACTGCGGCGCTGATCGAACTGGAAGAGGCCATCCTCTTCTTCCATGCCGTGGGGCGCAACGTGCAGATCCCGGGACTGGGCTCCTTCGGGGCCAGCATCGGGCTGGACGGCGCCCGGCGCATCCTCTTCCGCCCTGGTCGCTCGATTGTCAAGCGCTTGAACGCTTTGGAGTTCCGCGGCAACATCGACAACATGGCCAACAAGGGCAAGACCATGGAGGAGCTGAAGGCGCTCTGGGACGCGGCGCATCCGGATGATCCGTTGGAGCTTCCGAGCTTCATCCGCACTTCCGGGACGAACACCGCCGGGACGAACGGGGCCGGTAGCGACAGCCCCGGAGCCGTCGCGGCGCCGCTGGACTGACGGGCGAGACGGGAGAAGGCCCTCCCAGCCATCGCAACAGTGCTCACAACTGAATAGCGCGGACGCGCGCAACTGAGGGAGGGCGGCTTACCGCGGTGAGCCGCCCTCCACCAGTTTTGCGCCGATTGTCCCAAAATCGCGCTCTCAGGGCATTTAACCATCAGGAGGCATGATCGCCGCCTGCCGGACCCACCGCCGCCTGGAGCCAGTGCAATGAACCGAGTTTCATGGCCCCTGAACCCTCCCGACCCCGCTCCTGCAGCATTTGAGTTGCTGGTGGGCCGCTGGTCCGGCCCGCTTCGCAACTACCTGTGGAACCGCTGTGGCGACCGGCAGGATGCGGAGGATCTGGTGCAGGAGGTCTTTCTGCTGGCCTGGAGCCGTGGGGCGCAGCTGCTGGACCCGCAGGCCGCCGGGGCCTGGTTGTTCAAGACCGCGCTGAACATGGCCCGTCGTGTGCGGCGCCGCGAATCCTTGCAGCAGCGCCTGCTGGGTCAGCGTGTGGACCTGCAGCCAGAGGTGGCCAGCTCCGAAATGCCCGAACCGTTCGTGGGGCGTTTGGCCGACGCCCTGCGGTCGCTTGGCCAGGAGGACGGCCGGCTGGCCCTGCTGGTGGCGGTGCACGGCTACAGCTTTCGGGAGGTCGCCGAGCAGCTGAACCTGAGTGAAGACGTGGCTCGAAAACGCTGGCAGCGCGCCCGCGCTCGCCTGTTTGCCCAGTTGCCGGCCGCCGCACCCGACGCGCCCGGCATCCCGCGCCGCCCCAGCAGCGCCGATCTCAAGGAGCCTTTGCGATGAACTGCCGAACGCTGCAACGCCGCATGGCCGACGGCCCATGGACCATCGAGGACGATCCCGAGGCTCAGGCCCACCTGGATGACTGCCCGGACTGCCGCCGGGTGCTGGACCAGGAACTGCGGGTGCGCGCCGCCCTGCAGCGCCTGGTCACGCCGGAGGTGGACGAGGCCCTGATGCAGCGCCTGAGGTCCATCCCGTACCTGACGGAGGCGGAAATGCAGGCCTGGTCGGCGGAGCTGGCGTCCCGCCGGCCGGCCTTGTCGCGGCGCCGCCGCCTGCGGCTGGCGGGCGAGGATGCGTGGGACTGGCTGCGCGGACTTGGGTCGCGCGGTGGCGGATGGGAGCGCGACCCGGCGGACGAAGGCTTCGCAGCCATCGCGGCAGCCCACCGGGTAGGCGCGAAACAGCGGGGCCGGCCGGACGGGCGCATCCGCGCGTCCGGCGCGGAGCTGCTGCTCTTGGGCGCGGTGGCCGCGGTGGCGGTCTTCCTGCTGTGGCCGCATGGCCGCGCCCTCTTGCTTGGCCAGGGGACGGCGACGCCCATCGCTACGCCGGTCGGACCCACGCCGCAGGACGCGGGCAGCGCCACCCCCGCGGCGGGCCCGATCCAGTTCGGGGCGCCGACGCTGGCGCCGGAATACGACCCCTTCCCCTTGCCCGAGCGGGTCGCCATGCTCGAGATTGCCCTTCGTGACATGCCGCCGCCGCAGCTCTCGGAGCAGGATGCCGCCGCCTACGCCGCCGCGGACGCCCGCGCGGCGGCGGTGGACCCTGTCTGGCGGGACGCGCCGCCGGTGGTCATCGACGGCCCGGGGCTGGAGCTGCGGGATTACTGCGTCCAGCCGGAGCGGGGCGTGGCGCTGCTCATCTTGCAGGACCCGACGGGCATCTCCCGGTCATCGGCGGGCCGGCTGGATCAGCGGGTGCTGCAGATTCGCCTGGCGGACCTGGCCTTGGGGGTCGCCGTCCAACCGCGGCTCTTTGCCGACCTGAGCGACTTGCCGGGGGCGAGCGTGGCCCAGCTGGAGGACATTGACTGTGCCCGCACGGGGGGCCGCGTGATGATCCGACGCAGCAACGGGGGCACGTTGTCCACAACGCCGCTGGACTGGACGGCGGACCTCTGGGTGCTGGACGCCCAGGGCCGGCGCCTGCATGAGGGACCGCTGGGCATGACGGCGGACCAGGTGTTGCAGGACGCCGAGCTGGCGCCTGACGGCCGGGCCGCGCTGGTCATGGACGACCTGGGCGCGGTGGCTGTGCTGCGCCTGGCCGATCTGCCGGGCGGCACGCCCGAGCTGGTGGACAGCGGCGGCGGCATCTCCAGCCCTTCGGGCGCTGGGGGCGGTGTCCTGCGCTGGAGCGATGACGGCCGTGCCTTCCTGATGGCCGGCTACGAGGTGGAGGGGCCGACCATCGAGGTCTACCGCTGGGATGGTCAAGCGGCAGGCTTTGGCTACCGCGGCCGTGGATTCCACGCATTCGCGGCGGCCACGCCGGTGCCGCCGCAGACCCCCGCGCCGCATCATGCCGGCGAGCCCCTGCCGCAGCTGCGCGGCCGCATGGACGCCGCCGGCCTGGGCTTCACGGCCGACGGCAAGCTCACCTGGTTGCAGTGGCGCGGCGGTGACGATGACGCGCTCCCGCCCTTGGCCAACGGCGAGGAGCGGCTGGAGGTGGTGGTCTGGGACTGGGCGGCGACGGGCCAGGGACGGGGCGGCTTCGCCGGCTTCAGCTGGCAGTCCTCGCTTCCGAACACCTTTCGCCGCGCTCAGAGCGTCGAACAGGCGCTGGGCCGCGGGCGCTTCGGTCGGGATCCGTCGCGGGGCGAGCGCGAATGGCTGCTGCTGGACCGGCAGGGTTACCTCTACCTCGTCACCGAGGGCAGCGCGCGGCTGCTGGCCAGGGCTGAGGGCGCCAGGGACGCGATGGACCTGGCGCCCATGCCGGCGGTGGAGGGCGCCGAGCTGTTGGTCTTCAAGAAGGAGGCGGCATCCGGGGAGGATATGGCCGCGAAGACCTACGAGGTGGCTGACTGGCTGGGTACGGTGGTGCTGCCGGGGGGGGAGTAGGCTTATGGCGAGGGGAGCTGGAGCTGGCTGCGGGCGGCGGCCAGCTTCAGCTCCCGCACCCGCCGCTGGCGGTTCATGATGCACTGGGTGTGCGGCAGTGTATCGCCAACCTGTGTGGCCTACGAAAGAATGCCTGGTTGCACGCGCGTACTTCGCCGCGATAGCCAACGCAATAATGGCCGTTCGATAACAGCGTAGAACGCGGTTGCCGCCAACACGGCGAATGCGATATTGACGACAGTCGCGATCTGAGGTCCCAGCAGCGCCGAGAGACCCAGTCGGCGCACCGCCAACGCAGCTAAGTTGATGAACATGACATGCGTCAGGTAGATCGAATAGGATGCGTCCCCTAGGAAGACCAGCATCCGTGGGACTCGTAGACCATTTGCAAGCTCATGGGTCACGGTACCGAGCACGATCAGAAACGATGCCACGCCGAAAATGGGGCTGTACAGCACTGGTATCCAGCCTTGGGCGATGCTGCCCGCTGCTGCGGCAAACAGCAGCACACCGGTCGCGGCCACGTACAGAGGCCCAGGCACCTTGCGGCGGGCAATCACATGTGCAGCCAGGCAACCCATGCAAAACTCCAGGTTCCGTTCGTTGAACAGGAATTGCAGAAGCAGGGAGTCTGACCGCTGTACATGAAAGAGATCAGCCGTGGCATAGGTGATCATGCCCAGGATCCAGACCGTTGCCAAGCGAGGAAACCAGCGCCTGTTCAGCAGAATGGCGCATCCGAAGAGGATGTAGAAGATCAACTCGTAGGTCAGTGTCCAGGCCGCGCCGATGATGGGAAGATTACGTTGAGGTAGGAGCAGCAATGACCTGATGATAACCCCGGCATCGTTTTCGTGGCTCTTCGCGATGCCGGGCGATAGAAAGAGCGTGGTTAGCTTGATGGCCGTCACGATCCAGTAGATCGGGAATACGCGGATCAGCCGCTTGCGCGCATAGGGCACCAAGCGTTCGGGGTGTCCGAAATCGCGACTGTGAATGGCATAGATGATGAACCCACTCAGTACGAAGAAGAAGTCTACGCCGGTATGTCCAAAGAGAAAGACCCCGCCAGCGAAGGTATGCCCCAGATGCTCTGAACTGTAGACTGATGCATGGTACAAGACCACCAAGAATGCCGCAATTCCGCGGAACACCTGAAGTGACTTAAGCCTCTCATTCTTCATTGTGTATCTACCACCAAAGGACCCTGCGCCGCGGCATCACGATGTCGGTCATGGATGTGGCTTCAGGGCCAGGAAGCGCTTCTCGACCAGATTCCAGGACAGGAATGCCAACAACAGCGTGATTGGGACGGCGATCAAGAAGTTCCACCAGTGGCTCATGGGCCGGCCGACGGTTTGGACAATCATCTGCTGCACCGGGAAGGCGTAGACGTACAGGCCATAGGAGTAGTCGCCGCGGCGGGCGAAGCCGTGGAGCCGGATGCGCGGGCTGAAGGCCAGGACCATGATGGTGTAGGTCCCGAGCACCGGCAACAGGAGAGTGCCAAAGCCCAGCGCCGTCGCGGCGATCCATCCGGTCAAGGCGATCAGCATCAGGCGACCGTTGATGGGGATGCTGTCGCGATAGAGGTAGCAGAGCATGCCGGCTGCAAAGCATTGGCCGAGGTAGAGCGACTCGCCGCCCAGGAGGCGGCTGCCAGGCGCGATGAGCAGGACCACCGGGCGGATGACCATCGAGGTGACGAACACCAGCAGCAGGACGCGTTGGCGAAGCAGGCCCAGGGCGCCGATCGCTCCGGCGAACACGTAGCAGACCACCTCGTAGAAGAGGGTCCACAGCGAACCGTTGACAGAGCCCGCCAGCGGATTGCCCTTGAAAACGCCGGGCAACAGATCGTTCGCGCCATGAAGGCGCAAGGTGAGCGTCTTCAGGTAGGCGTAGGTCTGCGGATCCCTGAAGTACGCGCTGAGCGGCAAGGTGGTGGCAAGCGGGCCAATGACCAGCATGGTGACCACCACCGCGGCCACCAGACCCGGAAAGATCCGCAGGGCGCGGTTGCGGGCGAAGACGGCCACCTGGCCCACGCGGTCATAGCTCGCCGCGATCAGGAATCCGCTGATGATGAAGAAGATCCGGACGGCGAGAATACCGCTGTGGAACTGCTGCCCGCTGAAGCGCCAGAGTGGTTCGTCGGCCAGGCTCCCGATGGCGATGGCATAGGAATGGCCGAAGATCACCAGGATCGCGGCCACGAACCGTAGGAAGTCGAAGTTGTTGCGACGACCGCCGGCCAATGAACCGAGGCGCGGGTTGAGGGATACGATGGGGATCCTCGTCAACTGGCCCAGGCCACGCTCCACCACGGCTTGTCAGTCGGTCGGATGCGGCGAAGGCTCTCGACCATCCGCCGCCAGCTCCAGCTCTCGCACCCGCCGCTGGGTGTCCTCGAGCAGCCGCCGATTGGCGGCGATGAGGTCGGCGACGATGCCGGTGAGGAACATCTGGAAGCCGGCCAACAGGAAGATGGCGGCCAGGACGACGGATTGCACGTGGAGGTCGGAGGTCTGGGTGAAGATGAAGAAGTAGAGGAAGCGCAGGCCGAGCAGGATGCCCAGGGCGAAGGAGACGGAGCCGAAGGCGAAGAAGGCGGGCAGGGCCTGGTACTGGGCCCAGGTGCGCAGGCTGATGACCCCGGAGCGGCCGACGAACTCCCAGACGCTGCCGAAGAGGCGGCTCTCGCGGGCCTTGGGGTTGGTGCGGATGGGCACCGACAGCACCGCCAGGCGTTGGTGGCCGGCCTGGATGGTGTGCTCGGCGGTATGGTCGAAGCCGGTGAGCAGGTTGAGGGTCATCAGGGCCTCGTGGCTGTAGGCCCGGAAGCCCGAGGCCACATCGGGCACGTCCACGCGCGCCAGGCGGCTGATGATCCGGCTGCCCAGCAGCTGCAGGCGCTGCTTGAGGGGCGAGAAGTCCTGCACCGTGCCGGGCTGGCGGTCGCCGATGACGATGTCGGCCTTGCCGCTGAGGATGGGGGCAACCAAGAGGGGGATGTCGGCCCCTTCGTACTGGTTGTCGCCGTCGGTGTTGACGACGATGTCGGCGCCCAGCTTGAGGCAGCGGTCGAAGCCGGCGCGAATGGCGAAGCCCAAGCCGCGGTTGCGGGGGAAGGACAGGATGTGGTCGGCGCCATGCTCGCGGGCCACCGCCACCGTGCCGTCGGTGGAGCCGTCATCGATGACCAGCACCTCCACCACGCTGATGCCCGGGATGCTGCGCGGGATGCCCTTGAGAACGTCTCCAAGGGTGGCTTCCTCGTTGAGGCAGGGGATCTGGACGATGAGCTTCATGGGCTAGGGGCCGGGTGGGGATGGGGGAGGCTGGGGCCGCGGGGGTTGGCATCTGGGAGGACCGTCTCGACAGCCACGGCCGCAGCGGGCGAAGGGGCGATGGTAGCAGCGCCGTCGGGTCCGGTCGAGGTGGGGTCGCGGGTGGCGTCCAGCAGGGTCAGGCCGCCCAGCAGCAGCCAGCCGATGAAGCTGTCGCGGAAGCCGTTCATGCCGATGTTATAGACAAAGGGGATGATCCAATCGCCCAGCAGCCCGGAGAAGGCCATGCCGGCCAGGCCTCCCACGCAGGCCGCGGCATAGGCGCGTCCGAAGCCGGGCGCCTCGGCGCGGAAGCTGCGCAGGCCTTGGTAGGCGAGGGCGACCAGCAGCCACAGGAAGACAACGAGGCCCAGCACACCCATCTGCCCCAGCACGTCCAGGTAGTTGTTGTGGGTGTTGACGGTGGGGGTGAGGGTGAAGTGTAGGTAGCCGGTGGCCGGGTCGATATAGCTCATCTGGCCGATGACATCGCGCCAGTAATGCCAGTAGGCGGCCAGGCCCAGGCCCAGCAGCCAGCGGCCTTCCAGCAAGGTGGTCAGCCCGCGCAGGGCGATGATCCGGGTGTCCAGGCTCCAGACGTCATCCTGCGCGAGGCCGCGCGCGATCACGTAGAAGAGAGGCCCGGACAGGACGACCATCAGGTACGTGAAGACGGCCGCGCGGGTGGATACCTTCCAGACCCAGAGCAAGCCCACCACAATGGCGCCGACCAAAGCGGGCAGCCAGCCGGAGGCCCAGTCCCGGAGGTACACGAGCGGCCAGAGCAGGATGAAGGCGGCCAGTCCCAGTAGCGCCGCGCGCAGGCGGCGGCCCAGGCTGGGGATGAAGAGCCCGGATGCCATGGCGACGGCGACGATCCAGATGCGGATGATCGGCCCGCCGAGAATGCCGAGTCTATGCAGATGGTTTTCCAGGCCGAGCCAGAACGCGACGCGCAGCAGGCCCAGGAACAGGACCACCCGCAGGAGGGTCTGCAGTTGCGCGCGGCGGTCCAGCTGCGTGCCGCTGAAAAAGTACGCGCCCGCGGCCAGCAGGTACAGCGACCATTGGGCCAGCTGCACCAGCCAGAAGCCGTTCTTGACGACCACCCAGGGGTTCCATTGCGCCTGGCCGGCGATGACGCTGAATCCGGCGACGGCGACAAGGGCCAACCATGGCGCGTTGGCTGGCGAGGGCCGAAAGCGTGCCTCCCGCCGGACGAGGATGCGCACGATCTCCGCGCCGATGAAGGCGGACACCACCAGCATGGCGGCGTTGATGCGGCCGTCTTTGCCGGCGCGCATCGTGGTGGGGGCCAAGGCGCCCACGAGGATCAGGATGGGCACCACCCAGCGCGGTCGCTGGGCCAGGAACCAGACGGCGACCGCGCCGTACACGGCGAGCGCCACCATGCCGCTGGGACGCCAGGAGAGGAGCCCCGCCGCCAGCAGCGCGCCGACAATCAGGACCCGGCGCATCGACTGCGACTGATCCAGCCAGTCCGAGATGCGGGCGGCCTGCTGGATGGCCTGGCGGCGCAAGGCGTGGATGCGGATCATGGCGTGCGCTCCTGGCAAGTGGCCGCCAAGACGGATCAGCCCTTCGCCGGCTTTCTTCCCACGGCCAGGACAGAAATCCCGAACGGGGGGGGGAGGAGCCGCTCGGCGCGCTTCAGGAACGGGATCAGGATGTTCAAGAGTCGCAGCTGTCCGGCGGGGGGCGTTTCCTGCCGTCCCAGGCGGCCGTTGACCAACCAACCCAGGGCACCCATCGCGTTGATGTACTTTTGTCGCACCGTCACGAGCCGAGCCTCGTCGTAGAGCGCCGACAGCCATCGCTTGTCGTAACGCCGGTAATGACCGATGCTGCGGTCAAGGCTCCCGTAGAGCCACTGGTGCGCCGGCACCACCAGGATCATATGACCGCCGGGCTGCAAGACCTGGACGGCATGGCGGAGCGCCAACTGGTGGTCATCGATGTGTTCGAAGACATTCAGGGAGAAGACCGTGTCGAAGTCAGAGCCGACCAGAGCCGGGAATCCGGGATCCGTGGCGTCGGCGACGAGCGACCGGACATTGGGATGGCCCTTGAATGTCTGGCGCATGCTCGCCACGCTGTCCGCGGAGGTTTCCACGCCCACATAAAGGTCGCGATCGGTGAAGTGCCGGGCGAAATTGCCGAGGCCACAACCGATTTCAAGCACCCTCCGGCCCACATAGGGCTGGATCTCTTCATACAACCACTGGTCGGCCTGGTCTATGAGCAGACGGTCTTCACGGACCTTTTGCAGCGCGGCTTCACTGTACTCCAAGATGGCGCTCCTTGGCAGGTCGACTTGTCGGCCTGGCGATGCTGGAACCGTGGCGCGGCCTTGGGGGCCGGACCGTGTTCATACCTTTACCTCCGCTGCGACACCTGGCCCAAACCAGCGGTCCTTCAGCGCCGCGACGGCCCCCCCCGCAAACACCAGCAGCACGCCATCCACCGGCAGGCGGTAGCGGATCAGGGCCCAGGAAAGCAGGTGGAGCATGACGTAGGATCCCGTGTACAGATAGACGGGCATGCTGCGGCGCCATAGGGGTCGCGACAGCCAGAGACCGTAGAGCATGAACGGCAGGGCCAGGCCAAAGGACAGGACCCGGACAAGGTTGCTGAGTCTACCAGATTCGGGCGAGGGCCAGAACATGAAGTAAGCCTTCACCCGGCTGACCGTGAGCTTGATGTAGCGTGCCGGATCGGCGGCGACGAAGCCCAAGCCGCGGGCCATGAGGGCGTCGTTCAGGCCCGCTTCATCCAGATGGCGCAGCTCTGGGGGGATCAGTTGCTGATAGGTCGGTCCGTCATCCGGCAGGATGGGCATGAAGTTTGTCCCATGCACGGGATGGTTGGCCCAAAAGAAGGCGAAGCCGGCATTGGTGTTCAGCAGCACCGGGCGGTGGAAGATCCGATAGTTGCGCAGGGTGAACGGTAGAAAGAGCGCCAGGGCAACGGCGGCCGACAGGGTCAAGCCGAGCCAGGTGGCGCGTGTGGGGCGGCGCCACAGCATCCAGAGCGCCAGGAGCGGCACGGGAAGGAGGGCCACCTGCCGGATGAGGCCGGCCACGCCGATGCACAGACCCCAGATGGCCCAATCGCGCCCCGCGGCCGGGGCTTCAGGAGGCCGATCGGTCAGGGCCAAGGCCCTCTCCAAGAGGGTCAGGATGGCCAGAATGGTGAAGGTCTCGGTCATCAGGGCGGCGCTGAAGTAGACGAAGTAGAGGTAGAAGCTGGAGAGCAGGGCGGCGGCCCGGCCGGCTTCGACACCCAGGAGTCGCTTGCCCAGTCGCCAGGCGAGCCAAGGCCCCAGGACGCCGGCCAGGAGGGCCTGGATCAGGCGGGCGACCAGGGGATGGTGGCCTACGAGGCCGTAGACAGCACTGAGGAAGCCGGTGTACAGGAATGACCAGAAGGAGGTGGGCACATTGGCGCGCGTATAGGGCCAGCCGTCCTGCGCCAAGCTGAGTCCATGCCCGTTGACCACCCGCCAGGCGATCTCGTCATAGGACAGCTGGTCCCAGATGCCGGGCAGGGGCAGCACCTTGTCGCCCATATACAGTGCGGCGGCCAGGCGCAGCAGCAGGCCCAGGCCGAGCAGGGCCAGGAAGGCGCGGCGCGGGTTGGGCTGCCGAGGAAGGAAGCCGGTGTCGGGTGGCATGGTGCTTATCGTCTCGTCCCGGTCGTTGCCGGGCAATGCGGGGGCGATGGTCATCGGTCGGGGCTCCCGGCTGCTGCTGGATGCGGCGCTGGCACGGCGCCGTAGACCTGCGCCAGCGCCGCGTCCAGCAGCCGCCGGTCGTAGCGCGCTTCCACCGCCCGCCGCCCCGCCGCGCCCAGCGCCGCCCGCCGTGCGGGATCGGTCAACAGGCGGACGACGTGGTCGGCGAAGGCCGCCGGATTGTCGGCGATGAGGATGTCCTCGCCGGCGCGGATGTCCATGCCCTCGGCGCCGATGGGCGTGGCCACGACGGGCAGGCCCCAGGCCCAGGCGTCCAATATCTTCACCCGCATGCCGCCGCCCGAGAGCAGGGGCACGATGAAGGCGGCGGTCTGCGCGAGCAAGGGGCGCGGGTCGGCGACGTAGCCGGTGATCTCCACGCTGGGGCCGTAGCGCTCAACCAGGGCCAGGACGGCGGCCGGGGGGTTCTTGCCGATGAGCGTGAGCCGGGCGGTGGGGCAGCGCTCCAGGATGCGCGGCCATACCTGCGCGGCGAACCACAGCACGCCCTCGGCGTTGGGCGGCCAGAAGAGGGTGCCCAGGAAGGTGACGCGGGTTGCGCCGGACGTTGAGGAGTCGGCCGCGGCGTCGATGGGCACGATGGCCGCGGTGTCCACGCAGATGGGCAGGATGCTGCTGCGGGTTTCCAGCAGCCGTCGTACGGCCGGGTCGGCCACGGCGGCGATGGCGCCCAGGTCTTCATGGCTGACGAAGAAGCTGTGGTCGAAGGCTGCCAGCTGAGCCACTTCGTAGGCTGCCAGCTTGACCGCTTCCCGGCGCCATAGCCAGCGCTTGAGGGGGTTCCGCTCGCCGGCGGCCAGGCGCTGGAAGATCAGGTACACCGCGTTGTGTTGGTCCAGCACCTTCAGCGGTACAGGCAGGTCGCGGGCGTAGGCCGCCATCCACAGCTGGTCGGCGTGCACGGCGGCGAAGGGTTGCCGGCGGCAGAGATCGGCGAGGGTCCGGCGCATGGCGGCGCGTTCGTCCCGCCGGATGATGAAGGAACCGCCGCTCAGCAGGGCTTGGGCCAGATGCCAGGCGTCCCGCAGGCGGGAGCGACGCATGGGCACGGTGACGACGTGCTCGCAGATGCCGCGCAGATGCGCGAGGGCGGCGGGTGGATCATCCTGCCGCTGGAAGCAGACGAGGGTGACGGGCGCGAGCGCGGCCAGGGCACGCAACATGTGGTAGGCGCGCACCTTGGGGCCGGCGTCCAGCGGGTAGGGCAGTACCTGGCAGAGGAAGAGGATGGGGCTGCCGGGGCGCGGTCGAGCGCATCCGCCGGCCGTAGGATCGGTGGACAGGACGGTGGCGATATCGCCGACAGGGATGACCTTCACCCGCCGATCCAGGGGCCAGGCTTCAGCCACCGGGGCGACGACGTAAGCCTCCTGGATGCCCAGATCGTCCAGAGCGGTCCAGAAGCCACGGGCCAGGGTGGGCGTGGACGAGGCCTTGCATTCGATGGCCACGCGGCGCTGGCCGCGTTCCAGCACCAGATCCATCTCAGCGCCGTTGGCGGTGCGGTAGAAGGATGCCTGCCAACCCTTCGCGGCGCTCAGGGCCTGTTGCACGACGTAGCCCTCCCAGGAGGATCCGAAGGCCGGATGGGCGAAGAGGTCGTCGCGATCGGGGATGGCCAGCAGGCTGTGGAGCAAGCCGCTGTCGCGCAGGTAGAGCTTGGGGCTCTTGACCAGCCGCTTGCCGAAGTTGGCGGCAAAGGGAGGCAGGAGGCGCAGCATGAAGGCGCCGACCATCTCGTCGACCCGCATGCGCACGGTGGTGTGGCTGACGTCCAAGGCGTTGGCCAGGGCGCTGAGGTTCAGGAGCTGCCCGTTCAGATGGGCGGCCATATGCCAGAAGCGGCTCATGGCCGCCGTGGTGGTGCGAATGCCCAGCAGGGCCAGGTCGCGCTCCAGGAAGCTGGCGATGAAGGCCTCGCGCCAGCGGGCGCTGGCGGCATCGTCGCGCGCCAGCAGGCTGGGCGGGAAGCCGCCCCGCAGCCAATGGTCCTGGACGCCGTAGCCGGCGGACCGCGCCTCGGCCTCGGTGAAGGGGCTCAGCTCGATCGTGGCCAGCCGCCCGGCCAGGCTCTCGGCGCCCAGGCGGCGCAGATCGGGCGACGCGGAGCCCAGCAGCAGGAAGCGACCGGGCCGGCGGTCGGCATCGATGAGGCTGCGCAGGAGGGGCAGCAGGTCGGGCAGGCGTTGGACTTCGTCGAGGCAGACGAGTCGGTCCGACAGCCCGGACAGAAACAGATCGGGATCGGCCAGGCGCTGGGCGTCCCGGGGGCGTTCCAGGTCCAGGTAGAGGCCGGCAGGGGCTAAGGCCCGCAGGTGGTCCTGCGCCAGGGTGGTCTTGCCGCATTGCCGCGGGCCGAGCAAGGCGACGGCCGGAAACTCGGCGAGCAGGGTGGCCAGCTGGTCGGCGAAGGCGGGACGCGAAACATGCATATTGAAGATGATACTTTCAATATACGTGGTTGGCAACGTCCGGTTCGCTCAGGGCGCCACGGGTGACAGCACCACGCGCAAAGCGGCCCTGTAACCGCGCAGCATGCGCGTGGCCAGGGCGCGGCGACTGCCGGCGAGGCGGGCGGTCCACAGCAGCAGGCGCATGAGGATGGCGGTCAGCAGGATGGCCCGTAGCAGCAGGAGCCGGGCGGGCGAGGCGCCGGCGCGGCGGGCGAAGCGCAGGTAGCCGCGGTAGTAGGAGGGCGAGCTGAGCTCGGGCACCTGGTAGACGCTGTGCTGGCCGTGGTGCAGCACCTCGGCCGTGGGCAGCAGGACGATGCGGTAGCCGGCGGCCTTGGCCCGGTGGCACCAGTCGGTCTCCTCGAGAAAGAGGAAGTAGCCCTCGTCCAAGGGGCCTACCTGCTGCCAGACGGGGCGGGGGATGAGGATGCAGGCGCCCAGGAGGTGGTCCACGTCGAGGGGCGCGGCGGCGGCATCGCCGTCCGGCAGGCGGGTCTCGAGGCCGCGGACGATGGGCAGAGCCGGCCACTTCCAGAGGTAGCAGGCGTCCACCAGGGCCGAGCGCAGGCCGGGGAAGCCGCGCCAGGCGGAGCGCTGGGGGCTGCCGTCGGCGTTGACCAGGCGCGGGCCGACGGCGGCGACGGCGCTTGGGCCGGTCGGATCTTGACCTCTTAAATAGTGGGCGAGACGGCGGATGGACCCGGGGCGGCATTCGGTATCGGGGTTGAGCAGCAGCAGGAAGTCGCCGGTGGCGATGCCGGCGGCCTGGTTGGTGGCGGCGGCGAAGCCGGCGTTGTCGGCGCGGCGGATGATGCTGAGCCAGGGGGCGGCGGGCAGCTGGGCGAGCTGCTGCAGGCTGTCGTCGGTGGAGGCGTTGTCGACGACGATGGCTTCGAAGCTGAGGCTGTCGGCGGCGGCGGAGAGGCTGGCGACGCAGCGGGCCAGGAGTGGGCCGCCGTTGTAGTTGACGATGAGGATGGAGACGGCGACGGGGGTTTCGGAGGTCGTTGGATCGATCGGCGCTGATCGTCGCTTGTCGCCAGACGTGGACGCTGAAGTCATGGGCTTCTAAAGTTCACGGACCAGGGCGCGGGCGGATTCGGCGCGCGCCAGCCAGCTGTCGCGCTCAGACGAGGGCGCCAGTCGGCCGCGCTGCCCCCAGACCAGCGCCCGCACCCTGTAAGCGGCACGGACCATGCCGGCCAGGAGTCGGACCTCGGCGGGCGCGCGATGCTTGCGATAGTAGAGCAACCTGCTCTCCCAGAGCAGGCGCGGCTGGTCGAGGGGGCGCTGCCGGGTGCTCTGTCCGCCGTGGTGGATGACCACGGCCTCCGGCGCGTAGCGGATGGTCCACCCGGCGTCGCTGATGCGCTTGCAGAGGTCCATCTCTTCGGAGTACATGTGGTAGTCGGGGTCGAAGCCGGGCGTGCCCGGCAGCTGGGCCAGGGCCTGGAGGCGTAGCAGCATGCAGGCGCCGCCCACCCAGTCTACGGTGCGCGGACTGTGGCTTTGCTGCTCGGAGACGCTGGGGTAGCGCGGCCCAAGGAAGAGCCGGGCCAGGCCGGCAAGGGCGAGGGCTTCGTGGGCCAGCCGTGGGAGGCGGTTATAGGAGGCCTGGAAGCGCCCATCGGGGAAGACCAGTCGAGCCCCGACGGCTCCCGCCTCGGGATGCCGCTGCAACGTGTCCACCAGCGCGGGCAGGGCTCCCGGCGTGAGCTCGGCGTCGCTGTTGAGCAAGAGGATGAGCGGCTCGTCGCTCGCGGCGAAGCCCTGGTTGTTGGCCTGGCCGAAGCCGCGGTTGTCGGGGTTGACGATGAGGGTGGCCTCGGGGAACTCGTCGCGGACCATCTTCGGGCTGCCGTCACCGGAGGCGTTGTCCACCACGACCACATGCACGGGCAAGGCGGCATGATCGCGGATGGACTGCAGCGCCCGGCGCAGGAGCTCGCGGGTGTTCCAGCTGACGAGGATGATGGCGACGGTTGGGGGCATGGGGGGAGGTGCTATGTTTGGAGTCACGGGGTGGTCATATAGACGTGCACGAGGTGGACACAAAGGAGTGTGAGATGACTACTGCTGTAGGCATCAAGATGTTGAAAGAGAACCTGAGCGCTTACGTGGCCCTTGCGGCGAAGGGCGAGCGCGTCATTATCACCGATCGTGGTCGTGAAGTGGCTGAACTCGGACCATTGAGTGCCGATCGACAGGCAATGATGGCTCTGGTGGAGGAGGGTGTCGCGAGTTGGAGCGGACGCAAGCCCACGCTGCCCTCTCCCCTACCGATCGACGTGGACCTTGCGGGTGCCGTTCTGGAGGATCGACGGTGATCCTCTATCTGGACACCAGCAGCATGGTCAAGCTCTTCTTTACCGAAGCGGACTGTGATGCGACGCGTGCCTGCGTTGGAGCGGCAGACATGCTGGCGACGAGCCAGGTGGCGTATGCTGAGACGATGGTTGCCTTTGCCCGCCGCCATCGTGAAGGCGGTCTGGATGACGATCAGTTGGGGGTTCTGATAAAGTGCAGCCGCTCGGGCCGAGGGACTGATCCTGGCACCAGTCGACTGAAGCCAAGTCGTCAGGTCATTGGGCCCGTGACTGCCTCGACCAGATCCACGAAGCGCCCGGCGATGGGCGGCCAGTCGTAGCGTGGCACCACCTCCGCTAGGGCGGCCGCGGCCAGCCGCCGGCTGAGGGCGGGGTCGGCCAGCAGCCGCTCGAGCTGGGCGGCGAAGGTCTCCGGGTCGTCAGCCACCAGGCAGTGGCGACCGGGTTCCAGATCCAGGCCTTCGACACCCTTGGTCGTGGACAGCACCGGAACGCCCAAGGCCATGGCTTCCAGCACCTTGAGCCGGCTGCCGCCGCCCTGGCGCAGGGGGATGACGCAAACCTGGGCTGACGCCAGGGTGGGGCGGACGTCGGGAAGGTAGCCGGTGAAGCTCAGCCCGGGCACGGCGGTCAAGGCCGCGATGTCCACGCCAGCGGTCGAGCCGGTGACCAGGAAGCGGGCTTGGGGGCGAGAGCGCAGCAGCCGCGGCCAGACCTTTCGGGCGAACCAGGTGACGGCATCCAGGTTGGCGCTGTAGGTGAGTGCGCCGGGGTAGATGACGGTGTCGGCGGTGGGCGTCGCATGGGAGATGGACGCCGTCCGCACCGCCGCGCAGGCTGCGGCGTCCACCCCGTTGGGTACCACCTCGATGCGCGTGCTGGCGCAGCCCATGCTCCGCACGGCGTCCCGATCGGCCTCCGAAACCATGGTCACCAGGTTGAAGCGGCGAAACAACCGCCGCTCCCAGGCGATGTCCTTGCGCCAGGTGGCCCAGGCGCGGGCGCGGGCCAAGGGAGTCGGCGCGGCGTCGACCTGGTCGCGCATCATGCGGCCGAGGAAGTTGTGCTCCTCCAGGACGCGGCAGGGAGCGGGCAGGCGGGACGCCAGCTGGGCCACGGCGGTGGTGGAGGCGATGACGAGGTCGGCGGGTGTGGTCGCCAGGAGCGCGTCGGCGGTACGCGCCATCTCATGCGACTGGTTGGCGAAGAGGTGGCTGGGCATGGGCGACAGCATGCCCAGCCAGCGGCCAATCGCGTCGAGCGAAAGGCGGGCGGTTGAGGACCACGGCACGCCGGCAGAGTCCCAGGTCCACGAGATCGGCAGCGGTGGGGGCCTGCGGTTCGCCGGCGAAGGTCACCAGGCTGACCTCGTGACGGGCAGCCAAGGCCCGCAGCAGCTGGCTGACACGGATGCGCGAGCCGTTGTCGGGGGGCCAGGGATGCCAGGCGGAGAGGAAGAGGATGTGCATGCGGAGAGGGTCCATGAGGCTGACGGCTGCAATGGCAAAACTTGATGACTTCATCGAGAGCAGATGATGCCGCCATCGAGGGTGACGTTACGGCATCGTTCACTCGCGATGATGCCGTAACGCAGCGCGGATTGCGGTATCACTTTCGGCTATGGCCCCGATGAGACCACTCCGCCTCACCGAATTGGCCGCGGGCGAAATCGGCCAGTGCGCGCGCGAGCGCATTCCGTTGGCCACGCTTGTGCCGCCACTTGGGCCGGAAGCTCCAGCTGGCCAAGGTGCGCGCGGATTCGAGCAACCGGCGCGCCAACGCAGCGCGCAGTCGATGTTTGCGGGCGAAGAGCAGCGCGTTTCGGGCCATGTAGTAGGTGACGCGCGGGGAGTCTGGATCGCGCTGGCGCGTATCCGGATGCCAGACATGAGCGCTTGGCACGAAGAGCACATGCCACCCGGCCCGTTGGGCCCGGTAACACCACTCCACCTCTTCATAGTAGGTGAAGAATGCCTCGTCCAGTCCGCCTACTTCCTCGATGACCGCTCGGTGAACAAGGAGGGCGCAGCCGGATACGAAGCCCGCTTCCACGGGACTGCGAAACTGTCCGTGGTCGAGATCTCCGACGCCTCGCTGCAGCGCAGCCATTCCAGGGCCGAAGTACCCGCCCGCGGAAAGGATGCGTTGCGGGTCTTCCTTCATCAGCACAAGGGGTCCGAGGATGCCGACCTTCGGCATGGCGGAAGCGGCGGCGAGCAGCTGGGCCAGGGCATCCTTCGCGACGGTCACGTCGTCGTTGAGCAGCCAGGCCCAGTCGCATCCATGGGAGAAGGCCCAGTCGAGGCCCCGGTTGTTCCCGCCTGTGTAGCCCAGGTTCTTCCCCGGTCGCAGTAGGGTGATGTCCCGGCCCGCGAGCGGATCGACGGCGACCACGGTCTCCCAGGTGCCGCTGTTGTCCACGACGATGATGGAAGGCGGGCCTTCCAGGCTTCGCAGCGATGCAAGGCAGGCGCAGGTGGCGTCCGGATCGAGCCAGTGCAAAACGATGGCGGCGACCTTGCTCATCGACGACCGGTCCTCACGACCGCGGATGCGCACTGGGCTCGGGCGGCCAGGCGGCAGGGATCGCCTCCGACAGCGCGACCGGACGCAATCGGGGTCGGGGGGATGCTCGCCGGCGGCCTTGCGTTCCCGAGGCTACTGGGATCGCGGCGCATGGCGCAGCAGGATGCTTTCATAGCGTTCGACCAGTTCGACCATCTCGTCATCGATTGATCGGACGGGGGGGATGCCCTTGCGCGCATCGGCGAGTCTCGCCGGCGCTTCGATGGCGTGGGTCAACACGCGCGCCAGATCGGTCACGTCGCCGGCCGCGAAGGTCCAGCCGCCTCGCCCCTCATCGACGAGTTCGGCCATCCCCCCCAGCCGGCTGGCGATGACCGGTGTCCTACAGGCGAACGCCTCCAAGATCACGTTGGGGCTGTTCTCATACCACTTCGAGGGCACGACAAGCAGATCCAACTGCGCATGGACCTGTCGAATGGCCCCGTTGGAGAACAGGCCCATCAGCTGGATGCGGGGCTGCTGCCGCACCAGGCGCAACAGACGCTCCCGGTCGGGTGGCCAGGAGGCTTCATGGTCACCGAACACGAGCAGGCGAAGCTCGGGATGTTCCGTCGCGATGCGGTTGAAGGCTTGGATAAGGTCGAAGAGCCCCTTGTGTTCGGCGATCTGACCGATGAAGCCGATATGAACGGCATCCCGCGCCGCGCGTGCGGCCGGGAGCCAGCGGGAGCTGTCGAGGCCCTGGCGCATGAGCACGATGGGGCGTTCGGTCGCCAACCGTTCGCCCAGAAGATTGGCCAGGAAGCGCGAGGCGACAACGACGGTATCCACGCGGTTGAGGGCGCGCTGCAACGAAGGGCCGCGCTGCATCATCGCGCGGTGGATGCCGTCGATCTCGGGTGGCCGCAGTTCGGGCCTGCGCCACAGACGGCCCAGCAGCTGGCTCGACAGGCCGAGGCTGAGGTGGTGCGGCAGCCGGTAGCGCCGCCAGTCCGTGGCCAGGCAGGTGACGCAGGTCATGGGATCCTCGGGGGGGCGGCACAACTCCCCGCTGCCGCGCCTGAGGATGATGCGCGGGCAGATGAGCCAGAAGTCCATCGCGGTGAGCACGACCGGTATGCCCAGGTCCGCTGCGGCGTGAATGGCCGCGGCGGTCATCCGGAAACCGCTCAGGATGTGGACCAGGTCCGGCCTGTCCGCTCGGAGGAGCGCCTGCAGGCTCTCGTACACGCGCGGATCATCGTGCTCGGCCGGGCTCTCCCAGCCCTGGCCGCCCCGGAGCGACAACCGATGAACGGGCAGGCCGTCGATGGTCTCGGATTCGAGAAGCACAGGGCTGTCCAGCTGTGGGTTGACCTGGTCGATGGCCGCCACGGTCACGCGATGCCCGGAGGCCATGAGATGGCGCGCGCGGCGCGAGGTCTCCCATTCGGTGCCGCCGTTCTGCCGGGGTGGGAAGCCGTGCAGCGCGAAGAAGACATGCATGGTTTGGTTACTAAGTTTGGCGCCGCTGGCGACGCCACTTAACTATGGGCCATGCGACTGTGGAGCGAACAAGGAGTCCCAATACCTGACCGCTAGCGAAATGTCGGAGATCTGAGACCATTAGATGATAGAGCGCCTCGCGAGCGATGGATACCCGCCCCAGGTTGTATGCTACTCGTGCGACTGCCTGCCATGCAGTGCGCGATATCATGCGCATTGCTGTGCCATCAAGATTCATATCCGCACCAATGGTACGCAGCAATAAAGTCGTTCGTCGTATTGATGCATCAATGTCTGTCTGTACGAGACTTCCTCGATAGCCAAAGGGTTGCTGTCCGAGAGCCAGTTCGTAGAACAGACCCTCATCATCATTCAATGTTGGATCTACTATACACGCGCGTCCAAGCCATTCGGCGCACGCCTGCCAGTCACCACCGCGCACTAGAGCCGTAATTGCACAGAAACTGTAAGCCCCGCCCCAACCCCGACGCCGAATAGCTGGCCACAGCTGCATCTGACCATCATCGGGCCCCACTTCTCGTTCCATTACTCGTTTAGCAGCCTGAAGGGTGTGGACAATGTGAGACGATGCACTTGAGCCATGGATGCGGTAGCCGACTGTGCAGGAAGAGACTCCTATCATACATCCTTGACGAGTCAGACGAATCCACAAGTCCCAGTCCTCGCATCCCCTAAGTAATTCGTGGTCTTCAGAGAAGCCTCCTAGGTCCAGCACAACCTGGCGACTGATCATGACCGTGCTGGGAAAGACAGTGTTGGACCGCAATAGCTGAAGGTAGCCTAGCTCATACGAAGCATCCTGGGTTTTGATCGCCTGAGGTAAGTCTTGACCTTTGTCGTCAATATAGCGAATGCCGGTGAACCAAGCCCGGCCTTCGGGATGCACAGTGGCGGCCCGAGCTAGTACACTGAGATGTTCAGGCATCCAAACGTCGTCACTGTCGAGAAATGCTACGAGATGCCCCGAGGCGTTCGCGATACCGGCGTTTCGGGCGCACGGAAGCCCGCGATTGTCCTGGCGAACATAGCGGATCTGAGAACCGAACGACAAAGCAACTTCTGGAGTCTCATCCGTGGAACCATCATCGACAACAATGATCTCTTCCGGCGTGTATGTCTGATCGATGACCGATTTCAGGGCGCTACCAAGGAATCGTCCTTGATTGTAGACGGGAATGACTACAGATATACGCAAAGAGGAGGGGTGAAGTCAGACAAACTCATGCCCCCGGTTACTGTCTTGAGGATGGCCGAAACACTCGTGGGCCAGAGATCGTACCAAGAGCACAAGAAAGCCGCGAGACAGGGTGATTCGAGAAGGATGTCTGAGCGATAAGACTCCGGCTCGCAGCACTTCGGTGTGCTCCTTGAGACGTGCGGCATGGAAAACATGCAATGATACATATCGAGAGCGTACATCCGACTCAATGGCGGCAATTGAGTGGGCGACCTCAGGGAGATCTGTAAAGAATGAGCTGATACACCGGAGTCCTTCAGAAATGGGCGTGAATACGGCATAGAGAGCCACGGCGGCATGTGCCAGCATGTCCACCAAGATATCACGATTGTGCGCTCCAAAGGCGGGATCCAATTCAAGAGTCGAAGCAAGAAGTTGATTTCGCATGTCTTGCTCTCCTATCGCTGATGCCAGCCAAGCGGCCTGAAAGAGATGCGTGGCCAGCAACTCAGATCGGTTGATCTCCAATGACGAAAGGTCGACTTGCGCGAAGACCTGATTGAGAATGCTTACCGTTACCGCATGGCCACCTCGCGTGACAATGCGAGCAGGCATAAAGTCGTTCTGTCGACGATAATAAAACAGTGGTAGTTCATTTGCTGCCAACTTGTGGCAAACAGACAAGCGTATCCAGAGATCCCAATCCTCGCCTTGGCGAAGCTTTGGATCGAATCCACCCACCGAACGAACGGCATTGATCCTGGCTAAGACAGCGCCGCATGACATCTGGTTGCCCCGAAGAAGCAGGCGTGTAGTATCAGCCGGGATCGCGTCATTGCGAATGCCTGGCAGACGGCAATCGATGATGCGTCCATGCATGTCAACTGTGCAAGTTCCACATGCGACTAGGCGCACGTCTGGCCGTGTTATCAGAATGCGTCTCTGTGACTCCAGGAATGATGGATGCCAGAAGTCATCAGCATCGAGAAACGCAACGAACCGACCCCTGGCATACGTCAGACCTGTGTTGCGCGTTACAGAACGTTCATGATTGGGTTGATAGAAGCAACGGATGCGAGCATCGACGATCGACGACATTACTTCTGGCGTCCGATCCGTCGAGCCATCATCAATAATGATCAACTCCCAATCCGAGAATGACTGAGCGATGACGCTGGCGATGGCGTCCTGGACATACCGTTCCTGGTTGTGGGCCGGCATGATGATGCTAATCTCTGGCACTTTGGTGCTGTATTTTCTCGCTCAGGATCGCCTATGATCGACCCGGATACCCCAAAAGGTGGGCTGATTGACTCAATTGATCAATTCAGTCGAGATTGGGCAAATGCGAAGTCTGAATTGGCGATTGCCTATTCATCTTCACTCCTGAGAGCCCGGGGATTGTTGACATAGCCCAGCTCGATGGCCCAGAAATCCGAAGGTATCAGGATGCGTCTCATGTCGGGAGAGATTGTAGGTGGCTTCGGCATGATTGTTGCATCGGTGAAATCTCAAGAAGCCGGGATCGTTCACTTGCGACACACTGCGATTAGGTACTGGTCTTCACTGACAATCTCTACCTCGGAAAAGTAATCGCGGAGTAGCGAACAGAACTCTGAGTAAGTGTATTCGCGAGTGTGGAAGTCGCTTATCAGAGTCCCAGGTCGTTCAGTAGAATCGGGCGTAGTGATAAAGAGAGCTCCGCCTTGTGCAAGTACACGACGAAACTCGACAATAGCAGCTACATCGTCCAAGACATGTTCGATGGTTTCTATCGATACAATGGCCTGTACGGAGTCACTTCTGAATAGGCCGAGATCAGCGGCATCACCTTGTGAGAAGATGAGATGGGGATGGTATTGTGAATATCGCTTCTGTGCATAGGCTATCGTGGAATGATCGACATCTACTCCTTGAACGCGACATTTGAGTGTCTGCCTTAGGAACGCAGATCCATAACCTGAGCCGCATGCACAGTCAAGTACCGTTGCGTCGCCATCAAGTGGGAGATCTGCAAATGTCAATAAGCGATGTGCAAATCTCTCATAGAGCGAAAGATGTGCCATGCCATCTATATCTTGATAGCCACGCTCGAATGTCAGATGAATACGGAGGATGTCGTGATCTGGAAACTTCGCGCTGAGCAACAGATCAGGTGGATGACCAAGCAGGAGCGGCCAACGACCTGATACTGGAGTGTACTTGATACCGGTGGCGACGAAGGCCTTTCGTGTATTCCGTCCTGACTGCCTGACACAACGTCCCGTGCAAGACAAATGAGACCGGCGACCATAGGTGTATCCTGAGGTGAGAATACCACACCACATGCTTCAGGAGGAACCCATGTCGGCCAGTCTCAAGTTGCATTGTACGGTGCTGCGGTGCGTGCGCCAACCGAATCCCACGGAGGACCATCGGCGCCAGCGAACGTTCGCGTGGGCCGTAGCGGCGGTGATCCTGACGGGGAGCGCATCGCTGGGACAGTGGATCAGTGCGGTGGTGACTAAGGCGCAGGCGGCCAGCACGTGGCGCCGGCTGTGGCGGCTGATGAACAACACCCTTCTGGACGTCGCCAGCTACTACGAGCCGTACATTCGCGTGGCAGTGAAGGGCTGGAGCGGTCGTCATGCCTTGGTGGCCATCGATACGACCAGCATGCAGGATCGTCGAATCGTGTTTCGCGCTGCGCTGATCTACCGTGGTCGAGCTGTGCCGCTGGCCTGGAAGGCGGTATCGACCCGCAGTCACAGTCTGCCTTTCGAGGTCTACGAGCCGCTCCTGGACCAGGCCCGAGCCCTGCTGCCATCCGACTGCGCAGTGACCCTTCTCGGTGATCGGGGGTTCGGCAGCGTCCGGCTGATGGTGTGGTGCCGCCGATGCGGATGGCACTTTGCGCTCAGGCTGAAGGGCAACCGGACCGTGGTCCTGGACGATGGTCATCGCAATCGGCTCGCGGCGTTCGCCGTGGGTCCCATGGACTTGCGCCTGCTCGAAGGGGTCCGTTTGGTCGGAGCCAAGCGTCACGGCCTCGGAGCCGTCAACATCGCCATCACTCGCAGCCCGCAGCAGGGTAGCGAGCCCTGGTTCATCGTCTCCGACCGCAGCGATACGCTGGGCATCCTCGCCGATTACCGCTGCAGGATGAACATCGAGCACGGCTTCAAGGATGACAAGTCTGGCGCCCTGGGCTGGGAGGCGTGTAGGATGGACACCGTCGAGCAGGTCGACCGACACTTGCTCGTCATGGCCGTGGCGGTGCTCTACCTCGTTTCCGAGGGCACCCTGCTCGTCAGCTCCGGCGACCTCGCTTCCGTCGATCCACATCACAAGCGAGGCCTGAGCTACTTCAAGCTTGGGCTCCGCAAAATCCAGCGAGCCTTGTTTCAGCGGCTTCCCGTCCAGCCCAGGCTCTTCCTTGATCCAGCTCATGACCCATTTCCTGTGTGCCCATATGGGATCCCGTTTCCCATCAGCGGCCTCTTTACCTGGCTCCCAGGCCCTGCCCGGCCGGCCGGTACGTGACGATGTGTCAGGCAGTCAGGTATTCCGTCTTAGCTTCGTCAGCGACCGTCGTCGGTGATAGAGTGACTGTGCTCGCCAGTATGCGCCCATGAGACCAAGACCAAGACCAAGCAGCTTCTCTCCCGCAGGCAGTCTGAGTATTAGTCTCCCTACCGTTGTTTGTCTGAAACGCATGGGAGTTACTCCGGTTTGGTGGATAGTCGAAAATAGGCGAAGCTGACAGCTTTGGGCACTGAGCAGTTGCCGCTACCGCTTGTTGGACCAATGGCTTCGGATTCGTGAGCCTGTGTATTCGAGAATGAACGAAAGAACTCCACGATTTGTCAGCCATCTTGGATCAGCCCGTAGACCGTGTTGCAGACTAGCGAGACAGGCCCGGTCGACGTTTCCAGGTGCTCTCCTGAAGAACCTACTCATATGGACTCGACTTCGGGCCTGCTTTAGCTCGCGTCGTGTAGCTCCGAGAACCTCTTTCAGGATCCGTTCATGTTCTACTTGATGCGCATTGGGGATTCCGGGGCCGAATGACGACAGGATGAACTCAATGACGCTTGTTCTCTTGTCTCGCACCAATGCAGGATCTAGTTGGATTGCCAAACGCAATCCAGCGGTTGCTCGTTCGTGCTGCTCGGCATCGGCAGCCCGCTTGGTGAATACCACTTCGTTCCACGCACGTGCTTGTGTGAGGAGGTCAAGTGGCAGACCAGTGGCTCTCCTGCTCAGCTTTGTCAGTGCTTGTACGGTACCCCGGTAGTGCCGCTCGATATCTAGAACCGAGTTGCCGCTATGATTGTGGTAGATGCAAACGATGGATCGGTTCCAGACCGTCCGACATCCGGCAGCTGCCAAACGAAGGTAGAGGTCCCAGTCCTCGGCAATCTCGCAGGCCGGGTCGAAACCGCCAATGCGCTCAATCCAAGTTCGCCTATGGAGCACGGTTCCAGGCATACCGAAACAGTTGAACAGCCAGTCCTGCAGACCAGAGCGCTCGCTCCAGTTCCACGGAAGGTAGTCGTCGTGTGATCGGAGGGGTCCGAAGTCCGTGCGGTATCCCGCCACCGTCATGCCAGCATCCGGTTGTGCTTCGAAGGTGGCGAGGTGAGACGCAATGGCGTCCGGGAGCAACTCGTCGTCAGAGTCCAGAAAGCCGACGAACTCGCTAACCGACAGACTGAAGCCAAGATTGCGCGCTTCCGATCGGCCGCGATTGAGCTGTCGAATGAATTGTACCCGCTTGTCTGAAGCAAATGCACTAACCATGGCCGGCGTGTCATCCGTAGACCCGTCATCAACCACGATGACTTCGAGATCTATGACAGTTTGCTCCAGGACACTACGAATGGCTCTGCCGATAAGATCGGCACGATTGTAGGTCGGTATTACGATACATACAGTCATTTTTGTGTCTTGAGGATGCCCAGGTGGAGTCAATCACGGTGGCGTATTGGTCCGGCCAGATTACTAGATGGTTCGGCTGTGCTGACGGTGAAACGTAAATCGTAGTCCGGCCTGACTCTCAGACCCGTACAGTTGCAGCGATCACGGCCACCTGTGGCGCCCAAAGGCCCCAGGAGGCACTGTCGTCCACAAGAACTCTCGACGTCTTCGAGCGTGCTGGCCAATTCCGTGACTGTGGCCACGAGCGTCCAATGACGAGAACCGTCAGATACGGAGAATGGAGGGCGCGCTCACTTGGCATTCTCTCGTCCTTGACCGTCAGGCAACTCTGTCTGTGTCTTAGAGCGCAATGAAAGAGGATATCGCGCAATAACTGATAGCACTCCCCGATTCTGTAGGACACGCCAGTTGAGCTTGGCCGCTTCGAGAAACCAGTAGGCGGCAGTCTTCTGGTCGCAGGCCCCAAGTGCTGCGAACCCACATACGGAGTAGATTTCAGAGAGAGTGTGCTGCGAAATGCTCTTGTCAATGCTACGAGCCAGATTGAAGATGGTCACATGTGTGTATCGATGACTTCGCTGCCAAAGTCGACTCGCACAATCAAACCACTGCTCAAGTAGACTCCTACGGGCCAAAGCCTCATATACTGTTTCCAGTTGCAGCATTGGAAACATTGTACGAGCAAGAGCGTATTTCTCCATGATATCGATGCCGTTGAGTGCGGTGGACGATCTCAGATTGCCAGCGTGATGTCGAAAGCGATTGAGAGTCTTGGCAGTATAGGCTATGTCCCATTCCTGAAGTATCTGAAGGTACAGCTTCCAATCACCAACTAGGCGTGATGACTCATCGGCGCCACCGGCTGTCAGATATGCCTTTCGGCGGATTAGAGCTGAGCTCACGTTAGCGATTTCGCAACAACGACAAAACATCGTGCGGCACTCATACTGACCGTTCTCCACGAACCCACCGGACCATCTATTGTCGTCAAAGGTCTGCATCCAGGTCAATAGCGATCCTGTTGTATTTCCGTACTCATCAATAACTGCGGACTGACAATATGCAATGCCCACCGACTCTTGGCTGTCCATTAGTTGCACCATGGTGGCGAGGAAGTCTTCATCGCATAGATCGTCGGCTTCAGCTATCCAGACAAATTCCCCGACGGCTAAAGATACACCGAGGTTCCATGAATAGAACGGACTGCCGTGATTTGTTGCATTGAAGATAACTCGGGCGTTGGGATGTTCAACGTAGTGACTCAGAATGTCGCGGCTGTGGTCTGACGATGCATCGTCAATGCAGATGAGCTCAATGTCGCGGAATGTCTGATTGAGAATGGACTCAATTCGTTCGTGAAGAAAGTGGCCATAGTTGTAATTTGGCAAAATCACTGATACGCGAGGTGAAGTCACTGATCAGACTCGCTCTGTTGCCTCATGGCTCGGCGTGCGATGCCGCGAACGCCCTCTGTGAGGTAGTAGTATAGAATGCGAATGGGGCGATACGACCAGACTCGGTGGTGCAATTCGGCTGTTGATTGAAGCGCAGCCCTCTCCGACCTCAATGCTAGGAGTTCCTGATAGATCTCCACACGCCAACCTAGCTGGTGAAATAGGGATCGCGTATATCGGGCCTCCTCTTCTGTTTGAGATGTTAACTCCAATATTTCTGCTTGTGGCTTGCGTCCGACTGCAAGGATCCCGAGCCCGTGGCCATGAGTCATCTCGAAATGGGGATACTTGGGACAAAGCTCATCCCACAGACGGTGTACCCCGAAGTCTCTCTCTCGGACGTTCGTATCGTGAAACACGACCACTGCAGTATCTGACAACTTTGGTAGCCACGTCTCGAAATCATGGCGAGCAGCTTCGTAGGTGTGAAGTCCATCGATATGGAGAAGATCAATGGAGCCATCGGCGAAATGTTGCAGTGCCATATCAAATGTTGAGCGAATCAGAGTCGAGAAGGCTCCGTAGAGCGGCTCGTGATGGGCTTGAAGTTGTTCATATACATTGTGATCATATTCGCCAGTGTGCACCTCGCCGATCCAGGTGTCAATGCCGAATGCTACCGTGTCGAGATTGAGTTCCTTGATTGCTTGACAGAACGCGCAATAGCTCGTTCCACGATAGGTGCCGAGCTCAACGAGAAGCGATGGCCGTAGCAGGGATACCAAGTACATTGCAAAGGGAGTGTGTTGAGTCCATGTAGAGTGCTCGAGGAGGAGCGGCATAGTGGTGTGGATAGGTTGTCTTGCGAACAACTGAAGATTCATGTGTGTGGTCTCAATTGTGATTCGGTCTTCGTGATCTCAGCGGGTGGAGAGTTGTGCAATCGCGACGTCACTTGGTCGTTGGCTCGATTGTCCAATCTAGTTTTGGTCGTAACATGCCGATCATGATGCCACCGTAGCCCATACGATCTTCATCAATGGTCTCGTGGATTGGGTCGATCATGTTGACCGCGAGAGCATCGCGTTCTATGAAGCTGGTATGTATCCCGAGATGTCGGAAGGTAAGGGCTATGCCGATATAGTATGTACCGTTGTTCAACAGATTTCCTGGTATGTGGCAGGTAGCTACATAGTCGCCAGCATCTACGCGGAAGGAGGGGGTCGAGGTTGCAAACGAGACAAACACACAGGCTCCCTGCGTGTCATAAACTTGAATCTGCGGAAAAGGCGCGATCGATACCGCTTGATTGATGGTGTAATGCATCGTGACCGTGAAAGCTGAGCGAATGTCTATGTCGGCTGCTGGGCGTCCGTGCGGATCGCGGACACTGGCTTCCAGCAGGGTGGCTAGGTCGTCCCCTCGTCGTACCGAGGATGATCGGTAGTCCACCAGATACGGCGTATTCCGCTCGCCGTGGAAGTAGCGCGACACCACCTCGGAAGCCGGTCCCGAGGCCGCCACGCGCCCGCCTTCCAGGAGCAGCGCCGACTGGCAGAGCGACGTGATCATGCCCATGTTGTGGCTGACGAAAAGCACCGTGCGACCGTGCCCCGCGATCTCCTGCACCTTGCCCAGGCATTTCTTCTGGAAGTCGCCGTCGCCCACGGCCAGCACCTCGTCCATCAGCAGGATCTCAGACTCCAGGTGCGCTGCCACGGAGAAGGCCAGGCGCACGTACATGCCGCTGGAGTAGCGCTTCACCGGCGTGTCCAGGAAGCGCTCGACCCCCGAAAAAGCCACGATCTCGTCGAAGCGCCGCTGGATCTCAGCGCGCCGCATGCCCAAAATCGCGCCGTTGAGATAGATGTTCTCTCGGCCGCTGAGTTCCGGATGGAAGCCCGTGCCCACCTCCAGCAGCGAACCCACCCGGCCGTGCAGTTCGGCCCGCCCGCTGCTGGGCTCGGTGATGCGCGCCAGGATCTTGAGCAGGGTGCTCTTGCCCGCGCCGTTGCGCCCGATGAGCCCCAGCACCTCGCCGGCGCGCACCTGGAAGGACACGTCGCGCAGCGCGTGCAGCAGCTCCGCTTCCGTCGGCTCGCGCAGGGACTGGCGAAGGTAGGCGAAAGGGGCTCCCACCGTCTGGCGCAAGGCATCCCAACGGCCGCGCGGTGCCGGCGCCCGGGAACCGATCCGATAGCGCTTGCCCAGACCGGTCACCTCGATGGCGATATCGCTCATTGCCGCGCCGTCACCGGCAGAGCGCCGCTCTCGTTCGCCGGCCTCACAGCAGGTCCACGATCGTGCGCTCGGTGCGCCGGAAGGTGATCAGTCCCCCCAGCAGCAGGGCCGTCACCAACAGGCCGCTGGCGGCGGCCGGCCAGCCGGGCGGATCGCCGATGCCCAGCAGGGACCAGCGGAACCCCTGCACTGTTACCGCCATCGGGTTCAGCATGTAGAGCGATCGTAGATGTTCCGGAATCAGGGTTGCCGAATAGGCCACCGGCGTCAGGTACTGCCACACGGTGATCAGGAATCCCAAGCCCAACAGCACGTCCCGGTACTTGACCGCGAGCCCCGCCAGCCACAGCCCCACAGTCAGGGCCGTGGCCCCGGCCAGTACGATGAAGACCGGGAGGGCAAGCACCTGCCAGCCAATCTGAACCCGGTAGAAGAGCAGCATGCCGATCAGGATCACGAAGGAGGACAGGAAGTCGACGAAGGCCGCCAGGACCGCTGAGACGGGGATGATCAGCCGGGGAAAGTAGACCTTGGAGATGACGCTCTGTTGGCTCACCAGGCTTTGGGCTGACTGCCGGGTGCCCGTGGCGAAGAACTGCCACGGGAGCAGCGCCACATAGGTGAAGAGCGGATACGGCACGCCTTCCGAAGGCAGGTTGGCCAGAGTACCGAAGACGCCGGTGAAGATCAGCATCATGACCAGCGGTTGAATCAGCATCCACAGCGGTCCAAAGGCCATCTGTCGGTAGTTGCCCTTGACGTCGCGCCAGAGCATGAAGTACAGCAGCTCACGGGCGCTCCACAGGTCCTGAAGACCCAGCGACCGGATGCCGCGCACCGGCTCGATGATCACCGTGGCCGATCGCGAATCGCTCGAATTCAAGGCGCCGACCTGTCATTGCCAGGGGAGGAAGCATTAGCAATGCCCGACCGTCCCTTCGGTCGCCTGCGGCTCCAGATCGTCCCGCCTACCACGATCAGCGCCAGGACCGTCCCGAGAGATGCCGCGAGATTCCCCCGAACGCCCGCATCGCCCCCCGTCAGCGCTTCGGGATCCAGTCCCCAGGGCGGCACGGTGGGGGTGGGCGTCATGACTGCCTCAGATTGAGCCGGCGGCAATGCCGTCGGCGCCGTGAGCGCCTCAGGCGCGATCATCGTCGGCGCGTTCGGGTTGGAAATGGGCGTCCGGATCGACTCAGGGGCGTCGCTCTGGCCGGACAACAGGTAGATCCGTTTGAAGTCGAACTCGAAGGCGACGTAGATCTCGTTGCCGTTGGCGATGGCCAAGGTGGCCCGTTCGATGGATCCGGAGTTGTTCGGCAGATCGCGCAGCGAAGCGGATAGCTCCACAGGCGTGGTCCAGGCCGTGCTGCGGTTCGCCCAGAAGATGCCATCCACGTTCATGCCCACGTGAAGCGTTCCGCGGCTGTCCGAGGCCAGGAAGGCGTCGCCACTCATGCCGCCCTTGCCCGCTGGCGATACCGTTTCCGTGGGTCCCCACCGCCCATTGGCGCCGGCGGCACGCTGTCGATAGTACCGCCCGCCCACGGCCACGTCGCCTTGCCAAAGCAGATGCACCAGTCCCGACGGATCTGCTAACAGGGTAGGCATCGTGTAATGCTGCCCGGCCATCGATTCTGATGGCGCCCAGTTGACACCGTCCATCGACAGGGTGTAGTAGATGCCATCCGGCGGGTAGTAGTTGGGCGGATGCGCTTCCGCCCACGTTACATGAACGGCTCCCGTGCTGTCACCCACGCAGCGGACGAAGGTGGCCACACCGGCGGGATCGACCATGTCTGCCACGGATACAGGGTCGGTCCACGTCCGACCGCCGTCATCAGAGCGTTGATAGGCCACTGAATGGTCGGTCGGGTAACAGACATGCAGCAAGCCCGCAGCATCCGCGCTGATGTCGATACCGGGCGCTGCCGCTCCCAAGCGCTCACCAGCTGACCAGGCGCCGGCGATTCCCGCCTCAATGGCGTCCACCGCGGTGTAGACCATCTGATTGCCAGGCGCAAGTGCCAGGGCGTGGATGCGACCGTAGGGATCGGCCGTCAACCGGTACTCGTTGATGCCGGTCATCACGTCCACCGTCGCGGCGTCCGGATTGTCGACCTCAGTATGGTACAGCGCGCTCTGATTGTCAGACTCGTCCGTGCTGAGGAAGAAGAGATGCGCGTGCCCCCAGGCATCCGTGATCAGCGTCGGATTGGTGGTGGTCCCGGTCGTCTCCCAAGCGATGCGCGGCTCCGACCAGGAGACGAGCGGTGCCTGTTTCGATGGCCGAGCCGCAGCTGGCCGGCTGCCGGTCAAACCAGTCACAGCCATCATCCCGACCAGGACAGAGAACGCGGCGCGACGCAGGCCAGGGCGCTGCCGATCAAATGCTCGTGTCAAAGTGACCTCACCGCCATCCGAGTGGTTTCAATGGATATCTGCCTGCCGCATCCGTCGCTGATGCCTATTCTACCGTGTGAGGGCATCGACTGTCCCCGTGGCAAGGGTCCCGACATCTTCCCGCCGATACCCCCATCCCGCTATTAGCGCCCGTCGTCCGTTCCAGGCTTCCGTCGCCCATCCGTAGACCAGCAGCCGCCCCCCGCGACTTTGTTCCACCTGGTCCAATGCCTTGTCGATCGACCGCTTCACCCGCTCCTCCACCGGCATCTCCGCATTGCCCGCGCCCGGCACGAACACCGCCCCGCTCGTCAGGTAGTACGCGTACACCTGCAGCCGGCCCTCGACCGGCACCATCAGCAGGTCGCCGGCCGCCATGGTCTCGGTCAGGGCCAGCGCCTCCACGTACGCCGCGTTGCGTGCCCCGTCGTGGTTGGGCAGCACCAGCGCCCCCGCGTTGACCAGCGCCAGCAGTGCCACCAGTGCCGCACCCATGGGGCGGTCGCCCACCAAGCCGGCCACCAGCAGCCACCACGGGATCAGCACCACCGCCCAGAACGACAGGTCCCCCGGCACCCAGTACACCGCGAAGGCCGCGGAGAGCAGGGCCCAGAGCAGCAGCGGGGGCCAGGAGCCGGCCACCTTCAGCCCCTCACGGCGCAAGGCGCGAAACCCAAAGACCAATGGAGCGGTGAAGAGCAGCGCCGCCACGGCATACCAGGCCACGAAGCCCGTACGCCACGCACTATCCGACGCGGCCCACAGCGCGTTCGTGCTGTCGCTCAGCGACAGCCCCGAGAATCCCACCAGGCTGCGCACCAGCGCATAGGCGCCATGCGGGATGCTGCGCCATTCCGGCAGGCCGTAGCCCAGGCCCATCCCCGGATGCAGTCGCCATGATTGCAGGCCCTGTGGTCCCATGAGGGTCACCAGCACAAGCCCGTAGCCAGCCGCATACAGCACCGCTGCCCCACTCACAACCAGCCCGACAATGCGCCGTCGCTGCGCTGCCGGCACGTCGCGCCGCAGGACCAGCGCCCACAGCACCACCGGGATGAGCAGCAGGTTGGTCTGGAATGACAGCCCCGCCAGCGCCAGACTCGCGCCCAGCATCAAGGCGAAGGCAGGACGCGCCAGCCGGGCGGCCGATGCCCCGAACACCAGCACCAAGGGAAGCAGCCCCAAGGCCAGGCCCGGTGTCACGTACTCGCCGTCCGTGGCCAGCAGCCACATCGCGCAGGAGACGCCCAGGCCCGCCGCAGCTACCAGGGCAGCCCGGGTCGCCAGGCCCAGTCGGCGGGCCAAGAGGAACATCAAGCCCACAGCAGCCCCACCCGCCAAAGCGTTGGGTACCTGGATCGGCACAAGCGCCCGCTCCTGCCAACCCGAGAGCCGCGCCGCCTGCCAGGCCATCCAGGCCAGCGGGTGGTTGAACAGGTGGTACAGGTCCATGCCCGCCAGCGGCCCCTGCGTCTCAGCCTTGATCGCATAGCGCACCGCGTCACCCGAGAAGTTGCGCGAAAGCGTGGCCAGGTAGACCAGGGTGGCCGCGGCAGCCAGCGCCGCCGTCGGCCAGCGGTCGCGGCTGGTCGTAGCGGGTATTGCCGCGTTTCGGAAGCCTGTATCCGTCATGTACGACTCATAAGACAATTGAACTCGTGAACGCCCCCAGTGGGGGACAGGGAGTTGACCGAGAGGCCCATCAGGTCGTAGCCGGCACGCTCGTAGGTTTCCAACGCTTCGTGGTAGTCAGGCGCCTGCTCGTAGTTCCGAGTCACCGTCAGCTCGGCGTACAGGCCCGTAATCTGATCCAGGCAACCCTGGGCTCCCCGAAACACCTGGAGATCATAGCCTTGGGTATCCAGCTTGAGCAGCACTCGCGGGTTGTCGAGGCCGGTTACGAGTTGCGGGAACAATCCATCAAGACGACGGACCTCAATCGGCAGACGCTGCAGGTTGGGGGGCGGATGGACAAGATCAAGCATCGAGCTCATCACGGAGGAATCTGGGATGTAGTTGATCTCCACAGATCCATCATGCTCGCCAAGCGCCAGCTGAAGGCCTCTCCAGCGCGTGTCAGTCTTGAAAGATTGCGAGAGCAACGCAAACTCGCTGGGCAACGGTTCAAAGGAGACAATGTGACCTGTGAATCCAATCTGACGGAGATGATGCGCGAACTGGCCTCGGTTGGCGCCCACATCCAGAACGCAGTTGATACTCAGTCGCGATATCAGCCGCCTCAGCGAACAGAAGTCTTGAATCCGCTCGACAGACGGACGCGAAAGATCAAGGCCCATCCGAATCGACAGGAAGATTGCGCTCTTGATCAGATGGCGTAATGGATGCATCGTGGATGACCGATAGCTGGCGGTCAGGACGGGTCGGCCATTGACTGACCGCCCCCGTCCGCCGACTGCCTGGTGGCCATCACGTGCCTCGCCGCGTCCAGCAAAGACCGGATAGATTGCTCCAAGGTCAGCTCCTTGCTGACCAGGTCGATCATCCGCTCGGCCATCGCCCGCCGCTCGTCCTCGTGCCGGGCGTAGTGGTCGATCGCCGCCGGCATCGACGCCACCGGCAGCGACAGGAAATGCGTCTGGGGCTCGAAAGCGTAACGGTTGTTGTTCGGCTCGCTCATGATGACCGCTCCGTTCGCCGCGGCGATGAAGAAGCGAATGCTCAGTTCATCATCCGCATGCGACGACACATTCAGCACGAAGCGGGCGCGATTGAGGACCCGGGTCCGATCGCTCCCGTAGATCAGCGGTTTGTCGACGCCGTCGTAGATCTCCATCTTGTAGCCCTCAGCTGCCAGCTGCCGGGCCAACTGCTCGATGGCCAGGCGCCGGTAACGCGACCGGATCCTGCCCATCCACACCAGGTCGATGTCCCGCTCTAGGCCCAACTGTTGGCCGAGCGAAGGATGGTAGCCGCGCGGCACCACGATCGCGTCGATTCCCAGGCGTCCCAGGCAGTCGGCGTAGACCGTCGACGAAAGCCCTAGCACATCCAACAAGCCGTTGCGATGGAGCCAGAGCAGGTCGCCGATGCCGCGAAGGCGGCCGCCGCGGTCCAGGAGGCGCTGCGGGAGCACCCGGCTCAACAGCCGAGACGGCCACCTGCCCCAGCCGTCGTGGCGCTGAAGGTCCGAGAACACCGGTATCAGCAACCGGCGAATCCACAGCGGCGTGGCCAGGTCCAGGTTCTGCTGGTACCAGTAGACCAGCACCGGCCGCTCCGCTGCCGGGCGTTCGCGCAGCTGCAATGCCATCGGCAGCAGGCTCCCGTAAGGCCCTTGGATCAACAGCAGGTCCAGGTCGGGCGGCAAGACCGCGTCGTGGTGCACATAGCAATGCGCATGCCCGAGGCCCGCGATGACCTCACCCTGGATTTCATGGATCTCCGAAGGCAGGTGCCAGACCAGGCTCCCCACCTTCAGCCGCGCGGCCCCGCCAGGGATCTCCGCCGCCGCCGGACCGCGTTGCGGCGCCACCATCACTCCGCCACCACCCCCGATGCCTCCAACCACCCCAACACCCGCCGGGCGTTCTCCTCCGGGGCCACCCCCACCGTCTCCAGCCGCAGTTCCGCGTGCTCCGGCGCCTCGTAGGGGTCGTCGATGCCCGTGAAGCCCTTCAGCTCGCCGCGGCGGGCCTTGGCGTAGAGGCCCTTCACGTCGCGGTCTTCGCAGACATCGATCGGCGTGTCCACGAACACCTCCACGAACTGACCCTCCGCCATCAGGTTGCGCACGTCCGCGCGCACCGCGCGGTAGGGGCTGACCGCCGCGCAGACCGCCACCCCGCCGTGGCGCACCACCTCCGCCGCCACGAAGCCGATGCGCCGGATATTCGTGTCGCGGTCTTCCTTGCTGAAGCCCAGGCCCTTCGAGAGATGCGTGCGCACCACGTCGCCGTCCAGCACCGTCACCTGCCGGCCCCGTTCCTGCAGCAGCACCGTCAGCAGGTCGGCGACCGTGCTCTTGCCCGCCCCCGAGAGACCCGTGAACCAGATGCACACCCCTGCTTGTGGCGCGGCGGATGCGCCTCCGCCAGGATGCCCGCCACCTCCGGGCGGGTGAACCATTCCGGCAGCAGCTTGCCCTGGCCCAGGAAGTCGTCGCGCACCTGCGTGCCCGAGATGTTCGCCGTGTCCACCCTTCCGGTACCCGCGAAGCCTCTTCGTAGCGGTCTTCCGCCGGCAGGTAGACCAGCTCCTCGAAGGGCAGCATCGTCATCCCCAGCTCTTTCGCGTGCGCCGCCACCAGCTGCTGGGCGTCGTAAGGCCCGTAGAAAGGTTGGCCTTGGCTGTTCATCCCCGGCCCCGCATGGTCGCGGCCCACGATGAAGTGGCTCGCGCCATAGTTGCGCCGGATCAGCGCATGCCACAGGGCTTCCCGCGGGCCCGCCATGCGCATCGCCAACGGCAGCAAGGCCAAGAGCGCCCGGTCCGCCTCGTAATGCCCCATCTGCGCCCGGTAGGTGCGCACGCGCGTGAAATGGTCCACGTCGCCCGGCTTCGTCAGCCCCACCACCGGATGCAGCAGCAGCACCCCGTTGACGCCGTCGATCGCCCGCCGCGTCAGCTCTTCGTGCACCCGATGCAAGGGGTTGCGCGTCTGGAAGGCCACCACGTTCAGCCGCTCGCCCGTCACCTCGCCGCGGGCCGCCAGCCGCGTGCCCAGAGTCACCAGCCGCTCCCGTACCCCGTGCGGCGACAGGCGCAGCTCCTTGAAGTCCGGATGCTGCGGCAGCTCGATCATCTCCAGCTTGCCCGTCAGGTTCAGGTCTCCCCAGCGCTCCATCTCCGCCACCAGCGGATGGCGGGCATCCGTCGTGCCCACCGTGGCCATCGCCGTGGCCGCGCGGTCCCAGGGAAAAGCGTCCTCCACCTGCAGGATCGCCAGCAAATGGTTGCTCGCGTCGCGCAGCGCCACCTGCTCGCCCATGCCGTGCAGGGCCGATGGGTCCACCGGTAGGGTGATCGGCATCGGGAAGAGCGTGCCGTTCGCCAGGCGCATCTCCGCGAGCACCCGCTCGTGGTCCGCGCGGCTCATGAAACGGTCCAGCGGCGAGAAGGCTCCCGTGGCCAGCAGCTCCAGGTCGCAGGCCGCGCGGGCCGAGATCTGGATGGAGGGCAGATGGGCGGCGCGCTCGCGGCGCTCCGAGCGCTGCAGGGGCGTGCCCAGCAGGTCGACCAGGAGGCCGCCGAAAGGGCTGTTGAGCGAGGGGGTATGGGATGAGGTCATGAGCGGATGGCGAACTTTCTGTGGGATGGGTTCATGGATGAGAGATCGTGTCAGGCCCTTGCCCGCAGGGTGGCCCGCACCGCCGCCACCACCCCCGCCGCCTCCTCCGCGCGCAGATGGGCGAAGAGCGGCAGGTTGATGATGCCGGCGCCGATCCCGCGCGCCACGTCGCCCCCGTCGCTGCCGGCCAGGGCGGTCGCCGCGCCGGCCTGCGCCGAGATCGCTCGCGGGTAGACGCGGCCCGTGGCCACGCCGCGCTCCGCCAGGGCCATCGCCAGGGCGTCGCGCTGGGCGGGGTCCGTCAAGGCTACGCTCAGGTAGCCGTTCTCCGATTGGTCCGGCGGCGGGGCCACCATCCGCCAGCCCGGCAGGTCCGCCAGGGCCGCGCGGTAGCCCGCCGCCGCGTCGCTGGCGTGAGGCCAGGCGGCCCGGCAGATGGTCCAGGCACAGGTCCAGCCAGGCCGCGTCCAGGCTTGCCAGGCGGCTGTTCCAGCCCACCAGGGCGTGGTCGTCATGGCTGCGGCGGCCGTGGTTGCCCAGGCGGCGCACCGTCTGCGCCAGCTCGGCGTCGTCCGTCAGCACCGCGCCCGCGTCGCCCGCCGCGCCCAGCACCTTGGCCGGATAGAAGGAGACCGTCGAGATCAGGGCGCCGACCGGCAGTGGCCGACCCTGCCACAGCGCCCCCCAGCTCTGGGCTCCGTCCTCCAGCAGCAGGATGCCTTCCTGCCGGCACCAGGCGCGGTACTCCGCCAGCCGCCCCGAGGCCCAGCCGTAGAGGTGGGCGAGGATGGCCGCCCGCGGCCGGTGGCGCGCCGCCGCCGCCTGGAAACGCTCCAGATCCATCTGCAGATCCACCGCGCAGGCGTCCACCGTCACCGGCCGGGCGCCCACGTTGACCACCGCTTCCAAGGTGGCCCAGAAAGTCAGGTCCGGGATCAGCACCGTATCCCCCGGCCCCACCCCCAGGGCCCGCAAGGCCAGCTGCAGGGCGTCCGTGCCGTTGGCGCAGCCGACCGCATGCGCGACGCCCGCTTCCCGGGCCAGCCGCTCCTCCAGCCGCGCCACCCATTCACCGCCCACAAAGGCCGTCTGCGCCGTGATCGAGCGCACCCGCTCCAGCCAGGCCTCCATGAAGCCCGGCTCCAGGCGGGTGAGGTCGATGAAAGGGATGGGGGCAGCGGGGAGGGGCTGGTGACCGGTCGGGGCACCGGGCGGCTCGCCGTCGGTACCGTCACCCTTGCAGCACCCTGGCCATGCCCTCGTCCAGGCCCACGTCCGCCCGCCAGCCCAGCACCCGCTCGATCAGCGCGACATCCGGCACGCGGCGGCGGGTGCCGGCGAAGCGCGCGCCGTAGGCCGCTTCGTAGGGCAGGTGGACGATCGGCGAGGGGAACCCGTGGCCGTCAGCACGCGGGCCGCCAGGTCGTTGATCGAATGCTCGAAGCCGCTACCGATGTTGAAGGCCTGCCCCAGGGCATCCGGCGAGCTGCCGGCGCGGAAGGTGGCTTCCACCGCCTCGGCCACGTAGGTGAAGCAGCGCGTCTGCTCGCCGTCGCCATGCACCGTGAGCGGCTGCCCCGCCTGGGCCTGGGCGATGAAGCGGGCGATGACCGAGCCATAGCCCGACGGATCCAGGCGCGGCCCGTAGGCGTTGAGTAACGGACGATGCTCATGGCCAGGCCGCGGTCGGCGTAGGCGAAGGCCAGATGCTCGTCCAGGGCCTTGGCCGTGGCGTAGCCCCAGCGGTGGATCCAGGTGGGGCCCAGCACCCGCGGCCCGTCCTCCGCAAAGGGGATCGCCTCCGACTGCCCATAGACCTCCGAGGTCGAGGCCAACAGCACGCGAGCCCCGGCGGCCATCGCCGCGTCCAGCACCACCTGCGTGCCCTCGGCGTTGGTGATCAGCATCTTCAGCGGGTTGTCCACCACATGCTGCACGCCCACCACCGCCGCCAGGTGAAAGACCGCCTCGGCCCCGCGCATCGCCTCCGCCACCACCGAGCGGTCCAGGATGCTGCCGCGCGTCACCGTCAGCCGCGGCTCACCCGCCAGGTGGGCCAGATTCGCCTCCCGCCCCGTGCTGAAATCATCCAGCACCCGCACCTGCCGCCCATCCGCCAGCAACCGATCCACCAGGTGCGAGCCGATAAAGCCCGCCCCGCCGGTCACCAAGGTGATGGGTCCATCGCCCGCCGGCGCTGGCGATAGCGAACGTGCTGGTAGGGGCGAAGCATGCGCAGATTGCATATGCGATCTTTCCTGTAGGTGGCTGCGGATGCTTCGCCCTGGCCTCAGGCCGCAGCCGCGGCCATCGCAGCCGTCGGCGTAAACCCACCCGGCTGCCACAGATCCACCGGCAGCCAGGTCTCGGCACCGTCCGCATGCAGGCAGACCACCACCGAACCCTCGCACCCCAGGTTAAAGGAGGTGATGGCTACGGGCGACTCGAAGTCCGCCTCCGGGATGCGAGCCAGCTCGATGCTTTCCACGATGCCGTCGAACTCCACGAACAGCCGCCCACTCGTCCGGTCGAACCAGACACGGGTGGCGGTGGCGTAGGAACGGCTGTCAGTTTCCAAGCATCCGCTCCTGCTCCCGCCACAGCCCCAGCAGCGGGCTGTCCGGCAGCTCCAGGTCTTCCCAGGTCAGCGGCTGGTCCATCGCCACCGCGCGCTTCAGGCGCGGGTAGGCGCCGTCGTGGCCCTCCAGGAGCAGGATGGGCACGCGGCCCAGCGGGTCCGCCACCGCGCAGCGGTCCACCAGACCGTAGCCCGTGTCGTCGCCGATGCTGTGGTGCACCACGTCGCCCGGCGCCAGATCCCGCTTGGCGTAGGCATACACGTCGGCCACCCGGCCCCGCTTGGGCGCCAGCACCGCCTCGCCGTAGAGCGCGGCGCGGACGATGGCTCGCGTCGTCTCCAGATGGCAGAGGTGGTAGGGGCGGTAGAAGAGGTAGTAGGGGCCGTCGCCCAGCTTGTAGTACTTCAGCAGCGGCATTTGGTCCGGGTCGTCGCAGAAGCCCACCACGTATACCCCGCCGCCCGGCTCGGCGCCCAGGATGTAGTCCACCACCCCCGTGGCCCCGCCCGGCAGATCGTCGTAGCGGCTCCAGTCGAAGAGCCCCAACACCTCGCGTACGTCCGCGGCCGGCGGGCCTTCCATGCCCGGCACGAAAGGCACCAGCCCCGTGGCGTTGGCCACCAGGGCCATCTCCACGTTCAGCTTGCTGCCGTCGGTGTAGGCGCAGCACATGACGGGGTCCAGGTTGCGGATGGCCGCCTCGTGGGCCAGGCTCTCCGCCGTGGCGTCGCGGCGCAGGAAGCCCTTGATGTTGCCGGCCATGACGATGCGAAAGGCCCACAGTTCGATCTCTTCGATCATCGTCATCAGCACCCCGTGCTGGTCGCCGGCGTCGCTGGTGACGATCACCCCCGCCTCCTGGGCGCGGTGGTGCAACAGCGGCCCCAGGGCCAGGTCCACCTCGGCGTTCATCAGCACCACGTGGGCGCCCCGCGCGATGGCCGCCAGGCACAGATCCGCGGCGAAGCCCACCGTGTTGGTGGCCTCCACCAGCACGTCGAAATCCAGGCCGGCAGCATCGTCCAAGATGTAGAAGGGGTCCGTGGTCACCCACACGGTGTCCGGGCCGGCCGCGGGGACGGCCTGGCCCGCGGTCATGCGCTGCCAGGGCTGGCCGCTGGCCGCGGCGGCCTTCTCGGCCGCCTCCGGCTTGATGTCGGTCACCGCCACCAGGCGCATGCCCGGCGTGTGCCCGATCTGCCAGGCGATGCCGAAACCCATCGCCCCCGCGCCCACCAAGGCCACGCGGATGGGGCGGCCTTCGGCTTCCAGGCTTCGCAGTTTGTCGATCATGCCCACGTCTCCTCCTCCTGCCTCGATCCATCGAATCTGACGATGGGGCCCCGGATTGCCTGGGGGATGCGCCGTCCCGTCAGGCCGGTGCGCCGTCCCTCCGGCCGCACCGCCCAGCTGAAATGCTCCAGGCCCACGCGCAGGGCGCGCCGAAGGTATGCGGGTCGGAGAAGAGCATCTTGAGGTAGGTGATGAAGGGGCCGGGCCTCAGGGCCCATTCGCGGAAGGCGCGGCGCTGCCAGTACAGCAGGTCGTCGGCGCTCAGGTTGTCGTACTGCAGCACGGTGCCCTTGTCCATGTCCACCTCTTCCCAGCGCGTGCCCGGCTTGAACCAGCCGTTCTGCACCACCTCGAAGAAGAAGGGCGTGCCCGGGTAGGGCGCCGCCACGTGGAAGAGGGCGATGTCCAGGGGCAGGGCCTTGGCCAGGTCGATGGTCTGGCGGATGGTCTCCTCCGTCTCGCCCGGCAGGCCGATGATGAAGTAGCCCCAGTTCTTGATGCCCGCCGCCTTGGCCCAGCCCAGAGCCCGCGCCGCCTTGGCCGGGTCGGCCCCCTTGGCCGCCTGGCGCAGGATGTCGGCGCTGCCGCTCTCGATGCCCCAGCTGATCAGCCAGCAACCGGCCTGGCCCATGAGGGTGAGCATCTCCTCGTCCACGTAATCCACGCGGCTGTTGCAGGTCCACTTGATGTGCAGACCTTCGGCGATGATCCGTTGGCAGAGCTCTACCACCTCCGCGCGGTTGACCGTGAACAGGTCGGCGTACATGTGGATGTTCTTGATCCCCAGCCCATGCAGCAGCCACAGCTCCTGCATCACCCGATCCGCCCCGTGCAGCCGCACCGACCACTGGTAGGTCACATGCTTGATACAGTACTTGCAGCCCGCCGGGCAGCCGCGGCTGGTCAGAATGAAGGTGAAGGGGCCCTTCATCAGCGGCATGCGGTACTGGTCCAGCGGCAGCAGGTGGTGCAGCGGCATCGGCAGGTCGTCCAGATCCGGGATGAAGGGCCGGTCGACGTTGCAGCGCACCTCGCCCTGCTCGCGCCATACGAGACCCTTGATCTGGCGGAGGCGGTCGGGGCTGGGAGATCCGGTCGTTTCGGATCGGTCCGTCCCATCCGTCCCATCCGTCCACCGCGGATCCGTCTTCTGCAGCAGCTCCCGCACCCATTCCGGCCGCTCCGCCTCCCGCCCCGTCAGCACGTCGACCAGCTCCCGGAAGGTCAGCTCCGGCTCGCCGCGCACGATGAAGTCCAGGGCCGGGAAGTCGCGCATCGTCTCCATTGGCATCGGTGTTACGTGGGTGCCGAAGGCCACCGTCTGGGCACCCAGGCTCTTGGCCAGCATGACGCCGCGCATGTCGTTGGTCAGGGTGGGGGCCGTGACCTGGGTCAGGTACACCTTGGGCATCGCCTGACGCACCAGGGTCTCGAAGGCCTCCCAGGTCATGTGCTCGGCGATGCAGTCGACGATCTGGAAGCTGGCGCCGCCGTCCAGCATCGCCGCCAGCTGGGCCAGCGACACCTGCGGCCACACCATCTCTTCGCGGCTGCGGCGGCCCACCCGATGCTGGGTGCGGATCCACACGCCCCAATCCGGCGAGGGCGGGTTGACCAGCAGCACGTCCACCGCGCCCGTCGGCCGCGTATGCGTCTGCTCGCGCACGGCGGCCCCGGCATCCGGGAAGCCCGGGTTGCGCACCGCCTTGATGGGCCGGGTGCCCAGGTTATGCTTCAGGTCCAGGCTGTCAGGGCTGATGAGGGTTGTCATGGGTGATGCTTCCTTGGGGGCGCCCGGGGCGCGCTGTCCAGAAGGTGCGCTGTGCAAGGTCATCCGATCTCCGTCGCCGTGCGCGCTTCGCGCATGCTCAACTCTTCCAGCACCCGCACGAGGATCCAGGACAGGATCATCTGCAGGCCCGTCAGTTGGAAGAGCGCCGCGCCCAGCAGCCACAGCCACAGGCGCTGGATCTCCCAGCCGCCGAAGCCCAGGCCCAGGGCCGCGGCGCCCATGCAGGCAAGCCCACGCCGCCCACGATCAGGCCCAGCCAGCCGAAGTGGCGGTCGAAGCGCGGGATGATGGGGCGGCCGAAGAGGCCTTGCTGCACCGGTATGCGGTGGAACAGCGACACCAGGTAGTTGAAGGTGATGCCCAGGTTGACCAGCGAGGTGCCGGCCACGCCGCCGATCAGGGCGGCGAAGGCCGCCGCCACCCCCCAGGGGCTCAGCTGGGTGATGCCGCCGAGGCGCATCGCCACCAATCCGATGCCCGACAGGGTGCCCAGGCCCGCAAGCAGGACGCCGGCCAGGGCCAGGACGCGGCCGGGGTTGTAGCCCATGGCGGTCCACAAGATGGTGGTCAGGAAGCGCCGCCCGTCGTGGATGACCGAGAGCTTGCTGCGGCCCACCCGCTCTTCGTAGCGGATGGGCACCTCTACCATGCGCAGGCCCTCGTGGATCGCGCGGGTGGTCATCACCGGGGTGAAGTTCAGCCCGTCCGGCAAGGGGTAGACCCGCGCCAGCACCTCGCGGCGCAGCACCCGTTGTCCGCTGGCGCTGTCCGAGATCTTCTGGCCGCTGGTCAGGCTGACCAGGCGGGCGAAGAAGCTGTTGCCCAGCCGGCGCACCAGGGGCATGCCGCTCTCCTCGCCGGCCATCCGCGAGCCCACCACGATGTCCGCGCCCTGGGCCGCCAATGAGCGGCAGAGCTCCGGAAAGGCCTCCGGCGGGTAGGTGCCGTCGGCGTCCAGAAAGGCCAGCATGTCTCCCTTGGCGGCGCGGAAGCCGGTCTTGATGGCCGCACCGTAGCCCTGGTTGCGCCCGTGGCGGATGACGGTCACCCCGGCGACGCCTTCGGCGATGGCCGCCGTGTCGTCCGTCGAGCCGTCGTCGACGACGATCAGCTCCAGGGTCGGCACGCCGGCGGCCACCAAGGCCGCGCGGATGCCCATGACGCGGTTGGCGATGTCGGCGATGCCGTCCGCTTCATTGAGCGCGGGGATGACGATGGACAGGGAGGTCATGGCTCGCTCGGGGTTCGCCGGTGGTTCAGACGCGGTCATCAGGGTTCAGGGCCCCTCCAGGTGGTAGACGGTCGGAGCGGGTCGGAGGGAGGCGGGACGGGCGGGCGCCGCGGTGTCCGGCGCGGCGCGCAGGTCGCGCAGGGGGCGGGCGGGCACGCCGCCGACGACGCTGTGCGCCGCGACGTCGGCCGTGACCACCGCCCCGGCGGCCACCACGGCCCCCCGGCCGATGCGCACGCCGTCGGTGACCACCGCCCCGGCGCCGATCCACACATCGTCCTCGATCACGATGCCCTCGGCGGTGATGCCTTGCGCGGTGAAGGGGCGATCGGGATCGTCGAAGACATGGTTGACGGCCAGAAGCTGCACCATCGTCGCCAGGTAGACCCGGTCGCCGATGAGGATGCCGCCCTGCCCGCGCAACACGCAGAACTCGCCGATCAGGCTGTCGGCGCCGACATGGATGCCGGCCCGCGGCAGGTCCCGGAAGTTGTAGACATGCAGGATGGCATGGTGCATGACATAGCTGCCGGCGCCGATGCTGATGCCCCCCGGGGGGCAGGCATGCAGGTAGACGCCCTCGTCCAGGTATGCGCCCCGCCCCAGGCGGATGCGGTCGGCGAAACGCAGCCGCACCCCGCTCTCGATGGCCGCCGGCCCGTCCATGGTCAGGATCAGGCGGTAGGCCAGGGCGCGCAGGCCGATGCCCCCAAGCGTGGGCACGCGGCCGCAGAGGGTGGTGATCAAGGCCTCCCACAGGTAGCGGGCGGGGCTGGAGGCCTGACGCTGCACGTAGGTGCGGCCGAGATTCAACATGGGGTGGGGTCGGGTCCTCAGGGGGCGGCACGCCCGGCGGTTCCGGGCACGGCTCCGGGCAGGATGGCGGGCAGGATTTCGGGCAAGGCTCCGCCCTTGGACCGGCGCGGCGGCGGGTCCTGAGCGAAAGGCGTGCCGGTGATCCTGCGCCGCGCCGGGCGGGCGATCGCGCGGCCTTGGCTCGGCGCGGCCCGCGGGACGGGGGGCAGGTTGGGCGGGCGGCAGGCCGCCCGCGATGGCTTGAAGCTCAGGCCACGAGGTTGACGTCCACCGCCGGCACCTGCACCGAGGTCTTGCGGCCCAGGATGTCCACCAGGATGGCCACCCGCGACTGGCCGTTGAGATGGCGGTCGAAGACCGCCTCGTAGTCGCGGAAGGGGCCACTCTGCACCTGCACCCGGTCGCCGGCCTTCAGGCGCGTGAAATCGTCTCCGTCCAGCAGCTCCAGGCGCTGCCGCCAATGGCGAATCAACGCGTCGTCCAGCCAGGCGGGCCGACCGTCGAAGCCGACCACCTGGCTGAGGCCCGTCGTCCATTGCACCGCCGCCCAGCCCGTGCGCTCCCAGTCGAAGCGCGCGAAGAGGTAGCGGGGGAAGAAGGGGCGGGTCAGCCAGCGGCCGCTGCCGCGGTCGCGGTGGCTGTAGGTGGGCAGGAAGACCTCCAGACCTCGCGCGGCCAGAGACCCGGCGACCCGGGCCTCCTGCCGCGGCTTGGCCATGAGGGCGTACCAACGGAGGGGATCAATGTTGGACATAGGGTGCTGAGCGAGGAAGCTGCAGACGGTGCTGACGGACGAATCAGGATAGCAGACCGGGCGGACGGGGCAGGTTAACGAAGGCGGGGCGAATGCGTCAGGGCTCCGAGGGGTTGGGTCTGCCGGACGGTGGGACGCGCTGCCTTAAGTCAACGATAACCCCGTTCATCCTGATCAGCCAATCGGCGAGCAGGCCCCGGTCAGGCAGAAGGTGTTAATATCGGCTCCGATGAACATCCAGCCGACCGAAGCAGAGCGCCTGCTCGACCGCTTTCTCGCCCGGCTTCAACCAGGGCCGCCGCTCCCACCGCCCCCGCCCCCGCCGCCGGACGCGCCGGGGTGGAGGGCGCTGGATGCGCTGGCGGAGGCCCAGGACCTGCATGGCTACCTCCGCGCCGCGGTGGCCCTGTCGTCCATGGCCCCGCCGCCGGACCTGGCGGCGACCTGGCGCCGGCGCGACTGGGAGGATCTGGGCCGGGGACAGCTGATGCGCCGTGAGCTCCTGGCGGCCTTGGATGTCCTCGGCGCGGCGGATATCCCGGTCATCCTCCTGAAGGGCGCCGCCCTCTGCGCCGCGCGCGACGAGGATTGGGCGCGGCGCCCCATGGGCGACCTGGACCTGCTCGTGCGCGAAGCGGATGCGGTGCGCGCCGTCCAAGCCCTGCTGGCCGCCGGCTACCACCTGGTGCTGGGCCATGACGAGCTGGTGGAGCGCCGCCGCGGACCCGACCTGGCGGCCCTGGTGGCGTTCCACGCCCAGGTCACCTTGCTGGCGCCGCAGCCGTCAGGCGTGGTCATCGACCTGCACTGGCATCTCTACGATCGCCCCGCCTACCGCTACGGGCAGCAGATGGCCGGCATCTGGGCGCGCGCCCAAGCGGCCGACCTCGACGGGCGGCCCGTCCGGCTGCTGTCGGCCGCGGACATGACCTTGCACCTCGCCGGTCATCGGGCCATCCACCATCCCGAATGGCCGGCCCTTGCGGGGCGCTGGCGCTACGATCTGGCCGTCTGGCTGCAGACCCATCAGGGGCTCGACTGGGCGGGGCTGGCCGACGAGGCCCGGCGCATGTGGCTGCTGGCGCCGCTGCGCGAAGCCCTGACCCTCCTGCCGTCCTGGCTGGCCTTGCCGCCGGCGGCGAGCGCGGCCGTGGCGGCGCGGAGCAGCAGCCGCGCCGAGCGCCGGGCCCTCGCCTGGGCCGCGCGGCCACGGCCAGGGCAGCGGCACAAGGCCCTGGACCAGCTGCGCCACCTGCCCGGCTGGCGCCTGCGCCTGCGCTACGTCGCGGCCAAGCTGCTGCCCAGCCCCGCCTACATGCGGCGCCGCCACGCCGGCCGGTGGCCGGCGGGCGTGAGCTGCTCGGCCTGTATCTGGCGCGGCTGCTGCGACCGTGGCGCTGGGCATAGCCGCTCGCGGTTCGCCGTAACCTATCGGTCGTGGCTACCGTTATGGGAGCCAACCCCCAATCACCTGTCTGACCTGTCAGCGATGGTCACTGCCCGCGACCCCTGATGGGTGTATCCCAGACCCGGTCGATGTCGAACCGCCACGATCCACAGCAGCTGTAGTTCCCCGACAGCGTGAGAGGGCCACTATACCGTGAAGCGCAACAGTCAATTCCAAGTAGAATCCGATCCCGTTCACCGCACCGATGGGTCCAGGGCCGCAGCGCCGCGCAAGCCCTACCAGCCGCCCCGGGTGATCCACGAAGCTGAGCTGGAGGTTCGCGCCGGCTCGCCGTTGCTCGCTCCGGACGACCCGAAGTCCGGCAAGCCCTGGGCTCAGGATTACGGCCAGCAATCCTTCCCCTAGGCATCCGACAGCAGGGGGCTACGGCCGGGGAGTGACTGGCGCGACCGCGGCAGGTCATTGGACCTTGGCGCCCTCCGGCGGCCTGGCGCTGCGCTTCGAGGGTCCGGCCCATCTGCTGGACCTCCTCCGCCGGCGCTTCGCCGCCTGGCCGCCGGCGCCTGGGGCGGCCGATGCCGCGGCGCTGCGGATCGCGGTTTCCGATCTGGAGGATGGGGTTGAGCCTGCGCCGGCCCGCTTGCCGCAGATCGGCCTGAACGGTCCGCGCCTGACCTTGAACGGCCCGGGCCTCTGCGCCAGCGCGGATCTGGCGACCGGCAAGGCCTCGGCGGCCGTTGCCGGCCCCCAGGCCGAGGCGCTCCTGGACTACCTCGCGCGCGTCCTCACCGCCTTGCTGCTGGACCAGGCGGGTGGTCTGCTGCTGCATGGTGCCGGACTCGTGCGCGCCGGCCGCGGCCTGCTGCTGCTGGGCCCGTCGGGCACGGGCAAGACCACGGCGGCGCGCAACGCCGCCGGCGCCATCGTGCTCAACGACGATCTGGTGGCCTTGCTGCCGGCCGCGGACGGCGCCTGGCAGCTGCTGGCCACGCCCTTCAGCAACCCCACGCAGGTGGCACCGGTGCCGGGGCAGGCGCCCCTGACCGGCGTCCTCCGCCTGCGGCAGGCGGCCGCGCCCGAGCTACGGCCGCTCTCCCGGGGCCAGGCCTTGGCCGAGCTGGCCGGCGCCGTCCCCGTTCTGGTGGCGGACGGGGGGCGCTTGCCGGCGCTGATGGCCCGCCTGAACGGTCTGGTGGCCGTCACCCCTGTGCTATCCTGGGCCTCAGGGACCGCCCGGACTATTGGCCGGTCGTCGATGCCTGGCTGACGGGGCGCTGAGCCGCGACCGGTCATCACCGTCTCGCCGCCATCTGGAGGCCGTTACATGTCCGCCCAGCCCGCGCGCCCCCCATCGGCCCTGCCGCGCCGCCGCGTCGTCCTGACCCTGCTGCCCTTGCCGGTGGCCCTGCTGCTGGGGCTCGGCGCCGGGCGGGGGCCGATGGCCGCCGACCAGGGGGCCCTGCGGTTGACGCTGACCTCCCCGGCCGCCGGGACCACCCTGCGCCTCAGCTTCCCCGCCCTGCGCGGTGGCGAGGATGTGGACGCCTGGGCGCGGCGGCAGGCCGCCGCGCCCTTGCCGGCCGGGCTCTCCTGGACCTCCCTGGAGCGTCCCGGCGAGCCCTGGCTGCCGGCCTTGGCGATCCTGGTGGGGCTGCCGCCGACGGGCGAGGCCGGCTTGACCGTCGCGGCGCTTCGCTGGCGCCGGGCGCCCGGCGTCAAACACCTGGCCCCGGCGGCACGCACGGTCCTGACCGCCGACGGCCAGGGCCTGACGCGGGTTCCGTCGCCGCCGGATGCCGCGGTGTACGGCCAGACCGCTGCCTTCCCCCCGCGGCCGGCGTCGTTGGACGACGTGGCCTGGCTGCGCGACCAGCGCCTGGCGCGGGTGCTGGTCCATCCCTTCCGCTGGCATCCCGCTGACGGCCGTCTGGAGCAGATGGACGCGGTGACGCTGCGCGTCGCGATCGGGGGCGCGGGCGCGGCGGATGCCGCCGCGGCCGAAGCGCGCCCTTCCGGGACGCCGAGCGCCGCGGCGGTGGCGAGCGATCCATGGGCCGAGCTGCTGCGCGGCCGGCTGGTCAACGCGCAGCAGGCCCTGGCCTGGCGCGGGCGCCCACAGCCGCAGTCGATCCGCCAGGCGCCCGCGGCGGGTCCGCGCTGGAAGCTGATCGTCGATCAGGACGGCTGGTACCAGGTGAGCGGTGCCGACCTGGCGGCCGCCGGGCTGCCCCTGGACGGCCTGGATCCGCGCCGCCTGCGCCTGGACCAGGACGGCAGCGAGGTGGCCCTGCGCTTGAGCGGCCAGGAAGACGGGCGGCTCGACGCCCAGGACCAGCTGGGTTTCTGGGGCCAGCGCCGCCGCGGTCGGCCGGGACTGGTGACCTTCGACCGCTACAGCTTTCCCCGCGTGCTGGGCGACGCACGCTACGGCGATGACAACAGCTACGTCCTCAGCCTGGGCCCCGAGCCGGGCCGGCGCATCCAGGACCGCGACGCCCGACCGGTCGACACCAGCCTGCCGCGCCATGCCAGCCTGCCGGTGGTCCTGCGGCAGGAACCCTCCAAGGTCTACTGGGCCTGGCATTTCACCGATGACGATGTGTGGTTCTGGGATGAGTTCTCGTTGGGCGAGACCGACACGTCCCGCCGCTTCAGCGTCGCCGCGCCGGATGCCGATCCGGCGGGCTCGCCGGCCACCCTGCGGGCTTCCGTCGTACCGCGGATGCCGCTCGGATCCGCCGCCCCGGTGCGCATCCGCCTGGTGGCCGGCGAGCCCGAGCGGGTCTTGGACGACCGGTCCTGGCAGGGGATCGTCCGCCAGGAGCTGCAGGGCGAGCTGCCCGGCGCCCCGGGGCCCGGCGGCGAGCTGCAGGTCACCCTGACCCTGCCGCGCGAGGGCGGCAGTCCGGGCGTCCGCCTGCATCTGGACTGGATCGAAGTGGGTTATGACCGCCTGCTCAAGGCGGTGGGGGAAGCGCTGGAAATTCCCGCGCCCGCCGCGCCGGCCCGCCTGCTCGTCGACGGCCTGGGCGAGGGAGAGGTGCTGGCCCTGGATATCAGCGACCCGCGCCGGCCGTGGCGGCTGAGCGGTGTGGCCCTGAGCGGCGGTGTCGCCGGGCGGCGGGCGGAGTTCGCCAGCGCGGCCGGCGCCGGCCGCTACTGGCTGGGCAGCCCGGCCGCCTTTCGCCGGCCCAAGCTGATCGGTGCCTTGGCGCCCAGCGACCTCTGGCGGCCCGAGCAAGGGGCAGAGCATCTGATCATCAGCCCGGGGGCCTTTCGCGAAGGTGCCGAGACGCTGGCCGCGCATCGGCGCTCGCGCGGCATGTCCAGCCGCGTGGTGGACCTGCAGGAGGTCTACGACCAGTTCGGCGACGGGCTGGCGCAGCCAGGGGCCATCCGCGCCTTCCTGGCGCAGGCCCCTCGCCGCCTGGCCCGAGCCCCGGCCGCGCTTCGTCCTCCTGGTGGGCGATGGCAGCTGGAACCTGCGCGGCAGCACAAACTACGCCGCGGATCCCGTCTTCATGCCCCCAACATGGTCTTCGCCGATCCCTATCAGGGCGAGGTGGACAGCGCCAACCAGCTGGCGGCGGTGGTCGGCGAGGATGCCCTGCCGGATCTGGCCATCGGCCGCGCGCCGGTGGCCAGCGCCGCCGAGATGGCGGCCTTCGTGGCCAAGACCATCGCCTACGAGACGGCCGGGCCGCGGCCGCAGCATGGCCGGCACGCCTTCATCAGCGACTGCGTGCCGGATGCGGCGGGGGACTTCGTCGGCGAGACGGAGCGTTTCATCCGCGACATGCTGCCGGCCGGGGCCACGGCGCGGCGCCTGCGGGCCAACGACTTCCCCGGCGCCTGCCCGCCGGACCAGACCGATGCCGGCCGCAGCGCCGTCACCGCGGCCATCGTCGACGAGCTGTTCAACCGCGAGGGCGGGCTGTTCGTCAACTACGTGGGGCATGGCAGCGCCAACCGCTGGTCGCGCGTCCCCTTCCTCACCACGACGGATGTCGCCGGCCTGACCAACGGCGAGATCCTGCCTATCGTCCTGTCCTGGACCTGTCTGGACGGCTATTGGTGCTTCCCGGGCCTCCCCTGCCTGGCGGAGGAGTTGCTGGTGGCCGCCGACAAGGGCACGGTGGCCGGCTTTTCCCCCACCGGGCTGGGGTTGGCCACGGGGCATGACCTGCTCTGGCGCGGCTTCTACCGATCGGTGTTCCAGGCGGGCACGCGGCAGCTGGGGCCGGCCACCGTCGATGCCAAGCTGGCCCTGTGGGCGGGCGGCAACTTCCCGGACCTCGTCGAGACCTACACGGTCTTCGGCGATCCCGCCCTCCGCCTGCCGCTGGCCGACGCGCCGCCGGTCACCCGCAGCCCCACCGCCACCGCGCCCACCGCCACCGCGCCCACCGCCACGCCCCGCCCCAGCCCCACGCCGTCGGCGACGTGGGACTCGGTGCGCGGGCGGGCCTGCCTGCCCTACCTCGGCGCCGGACGTTGACGACGCCGTCCATACCGTCGGCTCCTTCGCTCCCGCCTGCCCCGTCCTCTCCGTCGGAGGTCTCGCAGCGCCGGCCCTATCAGCCGCCGCAGCTGGCGCAGCTGGCCGAGGCTGGCCTGCAGCAAGCGGGCCTGGTCTGGCTACGGGTGTCCGGGGCCAGCATGCTGCCGCTGCTGCGCGCCGGCGACCGGGTGGAGCTGCTTCCCGTGGCCCCCGAGCGGCTGCGCCGCGGCGACCTGCTGGTCTTCCGCCAGGGCGAGCACCTGATCGTCCATCGGCTGGTGGCGCGCCGCGGGGCCAGCTGGATCGCCCGCGGTGACAACCTGTCCGCCGTCGACCCGCCGATCCCGGCGGCAGCCATCCTGGGCTGGGTCCGGCGGGTGGAGGGGGTGGCGGGCAGCAACGATCTCGGCCGTCCTCCCTGGTCCCTGGCCCGGCCGGTGCTGGGCTGGCTGGCTTGGGCGCGGGGGAGCGGCGGCCGCCGCGAGCGTCTGCTGGGGCGGCTGCAGGCGGTGCTGATCCACGGTCTGCTGCGTGCGGCGACCACGCCGGCGCCGCGGGTCTGATCGGTCCGGTCTTCCCGGGAACCCCGGCCGTGGCGACACTCGCCGCCGCGTCGCATGGTACACTTCTGCGCCGTGAACAGACTGCTGGCGTTGCCTTCCGGATCGATTCCCGCCACTTCCCGCCCGACCTGCTCGGGGCACTGGCCGCGAGCGACAGATCGCTCTCGTGGTTGCCGCGGCAACCCTGCCCCATCGCCGACTGCGAGGCACCATGCTGCGTGTCGATGACGTGCCCCTTCATGTGCCGACGGTGACCACGACCCTGTCCGGGAACGAGGCGGTGCTGGTCCTGCCGGCGCTAGGCCAGATCAAGGTGCTCAATGAGGTCGGGGCGCGGGTCTGGCAGCTGGTCGATGGCATCCGCAGCGTCGCCGACATCGTGTCGGTCATCTGCGACGAGTATGAGGTGCAGCGCGAGTCTGCGGCGGCGGACACCTTGTCCTTCCTGACGGAGCTGCAGGGCAAGGGCCTGCTGCTGCTGAAGGCCGGCGATTGACGCGGTGCTGCCCTGTCCGTCCTGACCCGCCGCGTCGCGGGGGCCGCATCCGCCATCTGCCGCCCGGCCACTTTGGCCCTGGGCGCTGCCCTCTGCCTCCTGGCCGCGCCGCGCGGCGCCGCAGGCAACGTCACCTTGATCCGCTTCTGGGCCGAAAGCGACGCGTCCTCGGTCACCCTGAACTGGGAGACGGCCACCGAGCTGGACACCGTGGGCTTCCGCCTGCGGCGTGCGATGACCCCTTCGGGGCCTTTTCAGCCTTTGAGCGCTTCCTTCGTCGGCGCCCGCGGCGGGCCGGCCGAGGGGGGGCTGTACCGCTGGCAGGACCGCTCGGTGACGGTCGGGCAGACCTATTACTATCGGCTGGATTCGGTGAATCCCAGCCAGGGCAGCACCAGCTACGACGATGTGGTCTGCGCCGTGCCCGGTGGCGGGGACTGCGTTCCGGAGCCCACAGCCACCCGGACGCCGACGCCGGCGCCCAGCGGCACGCCGCGGCCCAGCAGCACGCCGCGGGGGTCTGGCAACACGCCGCGGCCCAGCAGCACTGCGCGGCCCACGGCCACGCCGCGGTCCGGCAGCGGCCCAGGGACGGGCGGCGCGGAAGCCAGCGTCACCCCGCGCCCTACCGGTAGCCCGCGGCCGGGGGCGACGGTGGCGGCAGCGACCGTGACCGCCGGACCCGCTGCCTCCCGCGCCGCGGCCACCGCGGGGTCGGCTGCCGGATCGGCCAGGGGATCTGCCAATGGATCGGCCAGCGGATCGGCTACCGTGGCCGGCGCGGCGACCGCGGTCACCGCCGCCGGCACGAACCCGTTGACGGTCAACCGTCCGCTGCCGACCCGCGCGGCGGAGCGACTCGAAGGCGTACCGACGACGGGGGCGCCGCCGCCGCAAGCGCTCGCCGGAGCGGCGCCGAGCGGTCCGCCCACCCTGGTCGCCGCGCTCGCCGCCCCCGGGCCGCAGGGCGGGCGGGGGGCGCGTATCGGTGGCCGCAGCCTGGGCGTCGCGGAGGATGCCGCGCCGCCGCCGCGGCCGCTGCCGGTCGGCGCGGTGGTCGCCGGACTGGGCCTGCTGCTGGCGGGTCTGGCCTGGCGGATGGCGCAGCTGGCACGGCGTTGGTGACGCGGCTCTGCCTGTCGGTTGGCCGGAGGCGTTCGCCGGCCCTGGCCCTCTTGGCGGTCCTCCTGGTCCTCCTGGTCACCCTGGCCACCCTGGCGGCCGCCTGCACCCCGCCGCCGCCGGCCCCCTTGGCCCGGCTGACCCTGCGCGCGGGCGGCATCTACCGGCTCGACCGCGCGGATCTGAAGGCGGCCGGCCTGGGCTGGGACGCGGTGGACCCACGGTCCTTGCGGCTCTACGCCGACGGCGCGGCGCGTCCGCTCTGGCCCGATCCGGCGACGGGCGGCTGGCCCCTGCTCTTCGCGGCCGAGGGTCCGTCGTCGCCGGATTCCGAGGCGGGGGCCGCGGCGGCCGGAGCGGAGGATGGACGGCAGGTCTTCCTGCTGGCTCCCGGCGCCGCCCCGGCCTGGCTGGCGCCGCGCCCGCCGGTGGCGCCCTGGCCAGGCCGGCCGACGCCGGCGAGCGCGCCGCCCTGGCCCCCGCCGCCGGCCGCGCCGGAGGGCGCGGTGTGGGACGAGCTGACCCTGAGCGAGCGGAAGGTCTACGAGCCGCTCCGGCCTGGCGGGGAGCGCTGGCTGGGGCCGCGCCTGACGGCGCCGGGCACCACAGACCTGGCCTTCGATCTGCCGCGGCCGGCGCCGGGCGCGGCGCAGCTGGGTCTCTGGCTGCGGGCGGAGACGGAGGCGCCGGCCGACCCGGATCACCGGCTGATCGTCGCCCTCAACGGCGAGACGGTGGCCGACTGGTCCTGGGACGGCGCCGGCGAGCGCCGTCGCTGGTTGGATCTGCCGGCCGGCGGCGGCGCAGGCGGGCTGTCGCGGGCGCTGCAGGAAGGACCCAACCGCTTGACCTTGACCCTGCCGGGCCTGCCGGACGTGCTGGCTGAGACCCTGTTGCTGGATCGTGTTGTCCTGCGCTACCTACGGCCGGCCCGGCCGGAAGCGGATCGGTTGACCTGGCTGGCCACCGCGCCCCGTCTGGACCTGTCAGGCTTCTCCGCGGCGGCGGCGGTCTGGCCGCTGGCGGGCGCGGGGCTGCTGGGGCCGCCCCTGGCCACCGCGGATGCCGGAGGGACCTTGCGCCTGGACGGGCTGGAGGCGGGACTGCGCCATGCGGCGGCCGGTGCAGCGGGTGCCGAGCCTCTCGAATCATTGACGCGGGCCGGCGAGGGTCCGGACCTGCGCCGGCCCGCGGCGGGCGCCGACTGGCTGGCTGTGGCCGCGCCCGAGCTCATGGCCGAGCTGGAGCCCCTGGCTCAGCGCCGCGAGGCCCAGGGTCTCAGGACGGCGCTGCTGGCCTCCACCTGGGTCTACGAGCAGTTCGGGTCCGGCGCCGCGGACGGTGCGGCGCTGGAGGCCTTCCTGCGGCATGCCGCCGCCCATTGGCGGCCGGCGCCGCGCTACGTGCTGCTGGCGGGCGACGCCACCGAGGATCCCGCGGGCCACGCGTCCTCCCCGGAAGGGGCGATGTTGCCCACCGGCTGGCTCTTCGGCACCTTCGGCGGCTGGGTGCCCAGCGACAGCGTCCTGACCCGCGACGCCGACGGCGCTCCCCGCGGCGCGGCCATCGGGCGCATCCCCGCCCGCCGCCCGGAGGAACTGCGCGCCGTCCTGGACAAGATGGCGCGCTGGGAGGCGGCGGTGACGGGCGACGAGGCCTGGCGCCGGCGGGCCCTGGTCGTCGCCGATCCGGCCGAGCCGGTCTTCGCCGAAGATGCGGCGCGCTTCGCGCAAGATCTGGGGGCGGCGGTCTTCCTCGCCGAACCCGCCGGCGATCCGGACGGCGGAGGCGCGGTGAGCACCGGCCTGGGTACCGGCCTGGGTACCGGCCTGAACGCCGGCATGGACAGCGGCCTCAACACCGGCCCGAACACCGGCCCGAAGCCTGTGTCTCCCGGGACGCCGGTCGCTCCCGAGTCGCCGGCAGTTGCCGCCGAGCGCGTCGGCGGCGCCCTGCGTCGGGCGCTGGACGACGGCCTGGGGCTCACCGTCTACATCGGCCACGGCAGCCGCCGCCAATGGGGCCGCGGCCGCTTGCTGGATCGGGAGGCGGCGGAGGCCCTGACCAACCGCGAGCGCCCTGGCCTGGTGGTCAACCTCAGCTGCCTGACGGGGGCCTTCACCCATCCCACAGAGCCGGCCCTGGCCGAGACCCTGCTGCTGTCCGCTCGCGGCGGCGCGGCGGCGGTCATCGCCCCCAGCAGCCTCACCCTGGCCGCCGATCAGGCGGCGTTGGCCGCGGCGCTGGCCGCGGCCCTGGGCGATCCGGCCACCGCGCGCCTGGGCGACGCCTTGACCACGGCGTGGCGGGCGGTGACGTCGGAAACGCCGGGGGCGCGCGAGGTGGCCCTGACCTTCCTGCTCTTCGGAGATCCGGCGCTCAAACTGCGGCGCTGAATGGGCACCGGGCGTCGCTGAGCGTCGGACCTGGGCTGGGGGACCGGTGCTGGGGACCGGTGCTGGGGACCGCGGACGGGGGGACCGGGCCGCCTAACGCGATCGCGGTCGCGTGCGGAAGAGCAGCGGCAGCCACAGGCGCCCGGGGGCAGCGGTGGTCTCGGGGGACGGCGCGCCGGTGGCCGTCGGCGGTGGCGGGACGGTCGCCGGAGTCGTCGCCGTGGGGGAGGGGCTGAGGGTCGCGCCCCCTTCGGCTGTGGCCGACGGGGGCGGCGTCAGGGTGGCCGTGGGTGTGGCGCTGGCCGCCGTGCGGGTCGCGCCGACCGTGGCGCTGGCAGTCGCGGTGGGCGGGACGGATGCGGTGGCCGTCGGCGACGGCGCCGCGCGGTACGCCACGATGCTGCCCTCGTCGCCCACTGCCACCGCCCAGTCGAGGGTCGGGGCGAAGAGGCCATAGAGCGACGCGCCCGGATCATCGGCCACCGCCAGGGTCTTCCAGCGCTTCTGCTGGAAGAAATGGGCGATGAAGCTGCGCCGCCCGTCGCGCTCGCCCACCAGCCAGCCTTGGCTGCGGCTGAGCAGGTCGATGGCGTAGACCTCCTGGGTGAGCTTGTTGCCTTGCTGGTCCTGCACCGGACTGGCCTGGTTGTCGAACCAGCATTGCGTGCCCGGGTCGTCGTCGTGGCAGGCGCCGATGTAGCGGTTGAGGCGCCCGTTGACCCCGCCGTCCCAGCCGTAGGTGGCATCGACCAGGTCGACGGCGAAGAGGTCGTCGGCGCCGGACTTGCCCAGGACAGACCAGGCGGGGCTGGCGATGGGTTCGAAGAAATGGGATTCGATGCCGAATTCGCCCATGGCCCACACGTCGCCGCGGTTGACGATGCGCACGTCGTGCAGGTCTCGTGAGGCCTGCGGCACGCGCACCCACTTCCAGGCGCTCCCGTCGTACTTCAGGTACAGGGCGCCGCCGTTGCCGCATTGCCTGTCGCCCACCACCCAGCCGAAGGTACCCTGCGCGTCCGTCGCCATGTCGATGGCATTGAGGCGGGCCATGCAGCCGGAGATGCCCATGCGCGACCGTTCCTGGGCTTGCCAGCGCTGACCGTCATAGCGCAGGACGGCGCCGCAGACGCCGTCCTCGCTGATGCAGCTGGAGTCGCCCTCCACCCAGCCCACGGCCCAGACCTCGGTCGGCGACAACACCTGGACGTCATGCAGGTGATAGGTGCGTGGCGACGTGCGCGCTGGGGCCAGATCGTCCACCTTCTGCCAGCTGCCGCCGCTGTAGCGGGCCAGCATGCCGTTCTCACCCACCGCCCACAGCAGCCAGTCGCCTTGGCCGTCGGGCACCCCGTGCACCCCACAGAGCGCCGGCGTGGTGCCCTTCTGGCCCACCGTGGTGCCGGCCTCGCCGCAGACCGGCGCGTTGTGGCCTGGGCCGCCTGTCCATAACGGGTTCTTGCCGGGAGCGTGAATGGCGGTCCAGGCGCCATCGGGCACCCAGGCCGTGGCCGTGGGCAGCGGTTGCTGCTGCGGCCGCTCCTGGGACTGCATGGCGGCGGGCCGCGCGCCTGCCCCCGCCGTTCCGGCCGCCGCCGTCGCCCCCGTCGCCCCCGCCGCCCCAAGGGTGGCTATCAGGAAGACGAGGAGCCCGGAGATGCCGAGCTGCTGTCGGCGCTTGCGGAAGGATGGGCGGGGCATGGCGTCCTTGGGTTTCGTTGACGGGCGGGACGGGCGGGACGGCGCGGAACGGAACGACCGCGGGCGCCCGCAGGTGGCATGACGATAACGGGATGGTGGCGGGAACATTACGCCGGATGACGGGACCTGGGGCCGGTAGAGACCACCGAATTTACCCAATCCCCCGCAGACCCGTGACTTTGGCGGGCAAAATGCGTTATACTGGTTAATGTAATTGTAACTGCCTTGCCGCGATCCGGCCGCGACCGTACAATGTGCACGCGTTTGACACGCTAAACGCGCCATTGTGCACGCTATCGGAAGCCGCTGACGGCTGAGGCGCGGTCTGCGACACCCCAGCGCGTGCCGGGTCGGCCTGCTCCGAGCGGGCGATGGACCCGTTACGACCCCCTGATCCTCACGCGACCCGGACCGACGCCGGTCCCATTGCCCCCAGGCGGGGGGGTCGCCTGCACAGATACCCTGGCAAGCCCGATGAGCGCACAGCCCCCCCCAGAGTCGGACGACCGTTCCGTTCAGACACGCTGGCTACAGGCCTGGCAGGCCGGCCTCGATCGCACGGCGGTGGAGCGGCGGTCCCTGGCCTGGGCGCTGCTGCTGACCAGCCTCTGCCTGGGCATCCTCGCCGGACGGGGCGCCCCGCCGCGACAGGTCGCGGCGCAGCTGGACCAGGCGACGGAGACGGTCGCGCCGACCGAGCTGCCGACCATCGTGCGCACGGCCTCGGTCACCGTGCCGCCGCCGCCGACGGTGACCGCGCCGGCCAGCCCGACGCCCTTGCCGGCCAGCCCCACGGCCATCCCCATCAGCGCCACGCCCCTGCCCAGCAGCACCGCCACGACGGCGCCGACGGCCACCCTCACCCCGCCGCCCACCATGACGGCCGATCCGCGAACGCCCTCGGCCACCCGCGATCCCAACCGCACGGACACCCCGTCGCCGGCCACCGACACCCCGGTGCCGACGGCCACCCGCACCCTCCGCCCCACCCCGCCGCCCAGCCGCACGCCCACGGCGGCGCCCACCCCGATCTCCCGGGAGATCCTGTGGATGGTCCGCGTCTGGGCCTTTGTGGACACCGTGGGCAAGGGGCCTTACAAATGCACCGGCTGCGACGGCTTGTGGTCCGACGGCGACGTCTTCGAGGCCATCCACTGTCCGCTGGAGCCGCTCTACGTGGTCATCAGCAACGCCGACGACCCCACCCAGGTCTACGTCCAGCTGACCCTCCGGCGTGATGTGCCGCGGCTGGACATCTCGCACAACTTCCTCCTGTCCGCGCCGCCGCCCTACGAGCTGCGCCTGGTGACCACCAATCCGCGTTGCTACACGGTCTGCCCCAACGTGGCGGTGGTCCGGCGCGTCGAGCAGCGCGACTTCGACCTGGTGCGCAACTCCCGGCCCGGCGCGGGCCGCTACTTCGAGCATAAGTGGGGCTTCTGGCGCTGCGAGAAGATCGGCACGCCTACGCCGGCGCCGGTCAACTGCGCCATCCACCCCGATGTGGTCTCGCGCACCTGCAACGGCAACAGCTATGCCGGCTACAACGGCAACTTCGAGACGCCCGGCCGCCGGCCCGAGACGCCCGCGGACTGGATGCCGGCAACCTACGGCGGCCGGGTGACGGCGCCGGCCTCGCCGGCCATCAACAACGGCTCCTTGCAGTTGCGCACGACCGGCGCCGGCGTCCCCGGCAGCATCAGCCACGGTCTGATCAGCCTGCCCGGCGGACCCAGGCAGGCCACCCTGAAGCTGAAGCTGTTCCGCCGCGACGCCACCGCCGGGGCCTTCAGCCTGCGGGCGTCGATGGACGGCGGTGCCGAACAGGTGCTGGTCACCGAGGCCAGCCAAGGGCCGGTCGGGCAGTGGAACAGTCACACGGCGGTCATGAACGCGGCCCTCGCCGGACCGCATACCTTCACCCTGCGCTGGGATGTGGCGCCGGGGGTGGAGCTCTTCGTGGACGATGTGGACCTGGACTTCTGTTGCGACAGCCCGGTGCAGGTCACCCCCACCTTCACCCCGCCACCGACGGACACCCCGACGCCGACGCCGTCCAACACGCCGACGCCGTCGCTCACGCCGACGAATACCCCGACGCCCAGCGATACCCCGACGCTGACGCCGTCCAGAACGCCGACGCCATCCCCTACGCCGACGAACACCTGGACGCCGTCGCCGACCCCGACACCGAGCATCACGCCGACGCCGAGCATCACGCCGACGCCGACGAACACCCCGACGCCGAGCATCACCCCGACGCCGAGCAACACGCCGACGCCGTCGCGGACGCCGACGCCCAGCACCACGCCGACGCCGTCGGACACGCCGACGCCGTCGCGGACGCCGACGCCCAGCATCACCCCGACGCCGTCGGACACGCCGACGCCGTCGCGGACGCCGACGCCCAGCCACACGCCGACGCCGTCGGATACACCGACCCCGTCGCGGACGCCGACGCCCAGCCACACGCCGACGCCGTCGGATACGCCGTCCCCGTCGCCCACGCCGACGCCCAGCAACACGCCGACGCCGTCGGATACACCGACCCCGTCGCCCACGCTGACCCCCACGCCCACCTTCACGCCGTCGCCCAGCCCCACTGCGACCGCGTCACCGACCCCTACGCCGACCTTCACGCCATCGCCCAGTCCCACCGCGACGGCGATCCCGGCGACGGTACCGCCGCGCACCCCCGGCCCCGGCGATCGGCGCACACCGCAGGCGCCGGACCAGCCCGGTGAACCCTGCGCGCCCACCCTGGTCATCCACAAGTTCAACGACCTGGACCGCGATGGGCGGCTGGATGCCGGCGAGCCCATGCTGACGGGCATCCAGTTCGACATCCTGGAGCTGGTGGCGGATGAAGACCCCTGGGTGCACCAGCGCACGACCGACACGGACGGCCTCATCAGCATCGGCTTCCGCGGCGCGGCGCGCCTGCGGGTGCGGGAGCTGCTGCGCCGGTCCGGCGGTCAATGGGGCATCACCACCGAAGCGCGGCAGGAGGGCGACCAGTGGTACATCGCCCGCCTGGGGCAGACGGTGCTGGGCGGCAGCTGCGCCGACACCCATCTGTGGGTGGGCAATGCGCGCACCTTCTTGCCGGAGACGGGCGGAGGCGGGGCGAGCTATACTCTCGCCCCATGAATCCAGCGTCCGGTTTTCGCGGTCTGCCCGCCGTCCACGCCCTGGCCGATGACGCCCGTCTGGCAACGGCGCGCGAGCGGCAAGGGCGGGCCTTGGTGGTGGATGCGTCCCGGCTGGTGCTGGAGGAGGCGCGCGTGGCCCTGCGCGCCGGTCGCGAGAGCGACCCGGATGCCGCGGACGCCGGGGACCAGACCGACGTCGCGCTGCTCTGCGCCGCGGTGCTCCGCCGCCTGTCCGACTGGCTGGAGCCGCGGCCGCGGGTGGTGATCAACGCCACGGGCGTCATCCTGCATACCAACCTGGGCCGCGCCCCGGTCAGCGCCGTGGCCGCCGAAGCCATGCGCGCCGCGGCCGCCGGCTATTCGGATCTGGAGTACGACCTGCCCTCGGGCCGCCGCGGCTCGCGGCATGACCTGGTGACGCCGCTGCTCTGCCAGCTTTCGGGCGCGCCGGCGGCGCTGGTGGTCAACAACAACGCCGGCGCCACCCTGCTGGTGCTTTCGGCCCTGGCCCAGGGCCGCGGCGTGGTGGTCAGCCGCGGGCAGCTGGTGGAGATCGGCGGCGGCTACCGCATCCCGGATGTCATGGCCGCCGGCGGCGCCCGCCTGGTGGAGGTGGGCACCACCAACCGCACGCGTATCAGCGACTACCGCGCGGCCATCGACGCAGAGACGGGGCTCATCCTGCGGGTGCATACGAGCAACTACCGCATCGTGGGCTTCACCGAGACGCCGTCGCTGGAGGCCCTGGTCTCGCTGGGCCGCGAGCAGGGCTTGCCGGTGGTGGACGATCTGGGCTCGGGCAGCTTCCTGGACTCGTCGGCCTACGGCCTGGCCCCCGAGCCGATGGTCCAGGCCTCGGTCACCGCGGGCGCCGAGCTGGTCACCTTCAGCGGCGACAAGCTGCTGGGCGGCCCGCAGGCGGGCATCATCGTGGGGCAGCCGGAAGCCGTGGCCCGCCTGCGCCGCCACCCCCTCACCCGCGCCCTGCGCCCGGGCAAGGACGTGCTGGCCGGCCTGCACGCCACCCTGGTGCATTACGCCCGCGGCGAGGCCACGCGCGAGGTGCCGGTGTGGCGCATGATCAGCGCCACCCAGCTGGACCTGGCCGCGCGCGCCGAAGCCTGGCGGGTCCGCCTGGCAGACCGCGGCGTCGCGGCGGAGCTGCGCCCCGGCCAGTCGGCGGTGGGCGGCGGCTCGCTGCCGGGGGAGACCCTGCCCAGCACGCTGCTGGCCATCCTCGACGCCCACCCGGACCGCCTGGCCGCCCGCCTGCGCGGCGGCCAGATGCCGGTGGTGGCCCTGGTGGAATCCGGCGCGGTGCTGCTGGACCCGCGCACGGTGCTGCCGGAGCAGGACGAGCTGCTCCTGGCGGCCTTGGTGGTGGCGGCGGGCTAGGGGCTCGCGGAGGCTGAAGACCTGACCGATCGAAAGTCAGACTTTCGATCGGTATTGGATTGCCATATGGACATCGAGCGCATGCTGGTGACGGATCGAGGGTGATCGTCGTCGCTCAGGCTCAGGCCCCCTCCACCCCTTCCATCCCCGCCGGCAGCGCTCGCGCATGCGCCACCACCAGCCGCTGCGTGGCGCGGGTGATGGCCACGTAGAGGTCGTTGGCCCCGCGCGATGAGCCCTCGAGGATGTCGGCCGGCTCCACCAGGATGACCACGTCCACCTCCAGGCCCTTGCTCTGCCGCGGCGAGAGCACCGCCACCGGCGCGTCGAGAGCGCCGTCGCCCTGGCCCACCGCGCCTTCGGGCAGGGCCGCGGCCAGCGCTGCGGCAAGCGGGCCGGCGGCCCAGGGGCCTGCGGCGGGAGCGATGACCGCCATCCGCCGCTCGCCCAGGCCGTCGAACTCCGTCTGCGCGATGCCGGCCAGCGCCGCTAGGTCGCCGGCCTGCAGTCGGACCGCCCGCGGCGCTTCGCCCGCCCGCGCCGATTCCGGCGGCTGGGTGCTGATGCCGGCGGCCTTGAGCACCGCCGCCGCCACCACCATCACCGCCGCCGGCGTGCGGTAGTTCACCGTCAGTTCCGCCAGCTTCCAGCGGTCCCCCACGTAGGGCTGCATCGTCTGGGCCCAGGAGTCGGCCCCCGCCGCCGCCGAGGTCTGGGCGATATCGCCCACCAGGGTCATCGAGCGCGAGGGGCAGCGGCGCATCAAGAGCCGCCAGGCCATCGGGGACAGCTCCTGGGCCTCGTCGACCACGATGTGACCGAAGGCCCAGCTGCGGTCGCGTTCCGCGCGCTGCGCCACCGTCAGCTGCGGCCCCGTGTCGGCGAAGCGGTCCGCCAGGGCCTCGGCCGAGATCAGCGCTTCCGTGTCGCCGCCGGCGTAGCTGAGCGCGTCGCGGGCGAAGTCGACCTCCTGCTGCCGTCGCGCGGCGGTCAACCGCGCGGCCAGCTGCGCGGCCCGGTCGTCCTCGCCCAGCAGTTCGGCCGCCTCGTCCAGGATCGGGGCGTCCGAGATCGTCCAGCGCTCGGCCTCCTCTGGCGCACGCCAGAGCAGCCGGCGCTGGGCCGGAGAGAGGTCCGGGGCGGCGGCGGCCAGCAACTGCGGGTCCCGGTAGAGGTCGGCGATCAGGTCCTGCGGCCGCAGCTTCGTCCACGCCGCGTCGAGCGCTTCCCGCACATCGTCCGAATCCAGGAGGGCTTCCAGCAGGCCGGCGCGCTCTTCCGCGTCGGGGCGCGAACCGGGGGCGTCCTGCTCCGCCAGCAGCCCGACCATGTGGTCCAGAAGGTGGCGCATGAACAGCGGGCGCGCCCCGTTATGGGGCTTGTTGCTCGAACGGGCATGTCGGATGGCCGCGTCGAAGGCCGCCGGCTGCACCTTGATGGCCGTGCCGTCGACATCCATGACCGTGACCGCTTCCGGCGTCCGCTGCCGCAGCCGTACCGCGTGGGCGACCATCTGGACCATCGCCAGGTCGCCCTTCAGGCCGGCGACCGGAGGCTCGTCCTCCAACTGGGCATCGACCCCCTGGAACAAGGTGCCCGGCGTGCGCATGACCACGCCTGTCTCTCCCAGGGCCGGCAGCACCCGTTCGATGTAGCGCAGGAAGACCGGGCTGGGGCCGACCATCAGGACGCCCGTGCGCGCCAGCCGGTCGCGATGGGTGTAGAGCAGGTAGGCCGCGCGGTGCAAGGCGACCACCGTCTTGCCCGTGCCCGGTCCGCCCTGTACCACCAGGACGCCGCGCAGGTCGGCGCGGATGATGCTGTCCTGCTCGGCCTGGATCGTGGCGATGATGTCGCCCATGCGTCCGGTACGTGCCGCCTGGACGGCCGCCAGCAGGGCGCCCTCGCCCACCAGGTGGCCGCGCTCCGCGTCGTCCAAGGCGTCCAGATCCAGCACGTCGTCTTCGACGGCCAGCACCATGCGGTCACGGGTGGTCAGGTGCCGCCGGCGCACCAGCTCGCCGGGAGCCTGCGCCGTCGCCTGGTAGAAGGCGCCGGCCACGGGCGCGCGCCAGTCGATGAGCATGGGCTCGAGATCTTCGTCCGCCAGCCCGATCCGCCCGATGTACAGGCGGCTGCTGTCGCGCAGGTCCAGCCGGCCGAAGCACAGACGGTCATCGGCCCCCGCCAGGCTCGCCAGGCGCTCGCGGTACATGGCCACCATGGCGTCGCGCTCCGACATCCCCAGGGCCGTCCCGCCGGCATCCGCCCTCAGGGTGGCATCGAGCCGGGTCCGCAGCTCCGCGCGCACCTGGTCCAGCCGGGTGTAGATGACGTCCAGCTGCGTCTGCTCCGAGGCGATCTCGCGACTCTGATCGGCATGAGCGCCGGCCTGTTTCTGAGGGTTCAAGGTTGCTGCCTCCCGTGTTCATATGGCTTCAATTGGCCCGTGTTCAAATGGCCGGTCTCGTTCTGCGCGCCGAGTCGCTGCGGCGATGCTTTCAGCCGTTTCTTCCGACAAGTCATGCCGCCGCGGTTTCCTCTCGCAAGCGGTACACCGGCGAAAGCCGCAGCGACAAGCCCGCCGCCAGTACCGCGGCCGCTCCGCCGAGCAGGGTGGCGCGCAGGCCGATCACATCACCCAGCAGGCCGGCCGCGGCGGCGCCGGCCAGGCTGGCGGCGAAGTTCAAGGTGCGCAGGCTGGCATTCATTCGGCCCAGCAGGGCATCGGGCGTCAGTCGCTGGCGCAGGCTGACGGCGGCCACCTCGTAGATGGTGATCGCCGGGTCGGTGATCAGCTGTTGGGCCACCATGAGGGCAATGCCCAAGGCGGCGGCGCTGGGCGCCAGGGGGATGAGCGTCTGGCCGAAGGCGGCTATGACCAGCAGCCATGCCAGCGCGCGGCCCAGGCCCAGGCGGGCGGTCACGCGGGAAGCCAGCAAGGCCCCCGCCAGGCTGCTCAGACCACCGACCGCGTAGACCATGCCCTGGCGCCCCGTGTCCACGCCCAGATCCTGGGTGACGAAGAGCATCCACACGGTGCCGCCGAAGCGGAAACCGAAGGCCAGCAGCATGCCCGCGGCCGCCAGTCCGCGCAGGGCCTGCTGCGCGGCCACGAAGCGCAGCCCTTCGGCCACCTCGGTCGCAAAGACCCGCCAGCCCAGCCGTCCCGCCGCGGGTTCCGCCGGCCCCGGATGCCCTAGTGGCGTCGGCTCCAGATCCAGATGTCCGGATGGCCCCTGCGGCTCAGCTGCGGTCGCCACATCTGATCCGGGGACTCCGCCCTGGGCCCTGCGTTGTGCGATGCCCCGCTGCGGGCCCCCGAGCCCCTCGCGGGCCCGGATGGCCAACACGAAGAGGGCCGACACCAGGAAGCTGAGGGCGTCCAGGGCCATGGCCCAGGGGGCGGTGAAACGGGCCACCAGCCAGCCTGCCGAGCCGAAGGCGGAGAACTCGGCCACAGCCGCCGAGGCGGTCAGCTTGCTGTTGCCCTCCAGCAGCTGCGCGCGGCTGACCAGGGTGGGCAGGTAGGCCTCATAGGCCACGTCGAAGCAGATCGTCGCCACCGCGCTGGCCGCCTGCACCGCCACCAGCAGCGGCAGGCTGAGCCAGCCGCCCAGGGCCGCGACCGGCACCACTGCCAGCAGGGCGGCGCGCAGAAGGTCGCAGGCGATGAGCACCGGCCGCTTGGCCAGGCGGTCCACCCAGGCGCCGGCCGCCAGACCCACCAAGAAGGCCGGCACCAGCTCGGCCGCCGCCAGCAAGGCCAGCTGCGCCGGCCGCGCGCCCAGGCCGATGGCCAGCCAAGGCAAGGCCAGCCGCGTGACCAGGCTGCCGTAGACCGAGATGGTCTGGCCGGCCCATAGCCGCACGAAGTCGCGATGGCGCCAGAGGGGGTAGGATGCGGCGGGGGAAGTTGGCATGAGCGGGCAATGATAGCGGGTTCCCCCGGCCCCCGGGTTCCCCGGTCGCGACCCCTTTTCATCCCCTAGACCGTTGACCCGGCCCCGCCCGCGGGAGTAGACTCCGGATCCAGGTGCCGGACCGGCGCGGTCAATGTCGATATCACAGGCTGAACATCCCGAAACGGAGTGTCCCATGTTGGAAACGATCCAGGCGCCCGCGGCCGATCCCGCGCGGCCGACCGATGCCGTGGCCCTTTCTGACACCTTGCCGCTGACCGACACCTTGCCGCTGACCGACACCGTGCAGTGCCGCTGACCGACAACGCCCGCGCCATCCTGCTCAAGCGCTACGTGCGCCGTGGTCCGGACGGCCGGCCGGTGGAGACCCCCGAGGAGATGTTCCGCCGCGTGGCGCGGGCCGTCGCCGCGGCCGAGACCGAGCTGGGCGGGGATGCGGCGGCGGCTGAGCAGGACTTCACCCAGCTGCTCACCCAGCTGCGCTTCTTCCCCAACTCGCCCACCTTCACCGGTGCGGGCACCCCCTTGGGGCAGTTGGCCGCCTGCTTTGTGCTGCCCATCACCGACGACATGGGCCGCGATCCGGCCGGCATCTTCCAGACCCTGCGCGACGCCGCCCTCATCCAGCAGACCGGCGGCGGCAACGGCTTCGGCTTCTCGCGGCTGCGCCCCCAGGGCGGTTGGGTGCACAGCACCGCCGGGCGCGCCACCGGGCCGATCGGCTTCCTCAAGGTGTACGACGCGGCCTTCGGCGAGATCGCCCAGGGAGGCACGCGGCGCGGAGCCAACATGGCCGTGCTGCGCGTGGACCATCCGGACATCGAGGCATTCATCACCTGCAAGACCGACGAGCAGGCCATCACCAACTTCAACATCTCGGTGGGCATCACCGACGCCTTCATGGTCGCCGTGCGTGATGACGGGCCCTGGGAGCTGCGCTTCATCGACCTGGAGGCCCCCGCCGCCCGCGGCTTCAAGGGCACCCTGGAGGAGGCGGAGCGGGCCGGGATCCCCATCAAGGTCCACCGCCGCCTGCGGGCCCGCGACCTGTTCGAGCAGATCGTCCGTCAGGCGCATCACAACGGCGAGCCCGGCCTGCTCTTCCTGGATGCCGCCAACCGCGCCAACCCCGTCCCGCACCGCTACACCCTGGAGGCCACCAACCCCTGCGGCGAGCAATGGCTGGGCCCCTATGAGAACTGCTGCCTGGGCTCCATCAACCTCGCCCGGCACCTGCGGGAGACGCCCGCCGGAATGCGCGTGGACTGGGACCTCCTGCGTACGACCGTGACGTCGTCCACGCGTTTTCTGGATGACGTGGTGACCGCCAACGCCTACGTGCCGGCCGTGCCGCGCCTCCGGCAGGCGGCCCTGGACGCCCGACGCATCGGCCTGGGCATCATGGGCCTGGGCGACCTGCTGTACGGGTTGGGGGTGGCCTACGATGCGCCGGAGGGCCGCGACCTGGCCGGCCAGGTGATGGCCTTCGTCCGCTTCCACGCCATGCGTGCCTCCATCGACCTGGCCGCCGAGCGCGGGCCCTTCCCGGCCATCGAGGGCAGCCTCTACGACCCGGCGGATCTGCGTTGGACGCCGCCTCGACCGCTGGAAGCCTTCAGCGGCGACTGGGGACGGCCGGAACTGGCCTGGTCGGAGATCCTGGAGGGCATCCGGCGCCATGGCATCCGCAATGCCGCGCAGACCACGGTCGCGCCCACCGGGACCATCGCCACCGTCGCCGGCTGCGAGGCCTATGGCTGCGAGCCGGTCTTCGCCCTGGCCTACCAGCGCCATGTGGTGGATGCCGACGCCGCCGGCGATGGGCGCACCACCCTGACCTATGGCAGCCCCCTCTTCGAGCGGGCCCTCCGGTCCGCGGGTCTGGACGCCTCGGCGCGCGAATCCGTGCTGGCGGAAGTGCTGCGCAGTGGCAGCTGCCAGGGCGAGACGGCCTTGCCCGAAGCCCTCCGCCGGACCTTCGTCGTCTCCAGCGACGTGGCGCCCATGGACCACGTGCTGATGCAGGCCACCGTCCAGGCCTTCGTCGACAACGCCATCTCCAAGACCATCAACTTCCCGGCCGGGGCCACCGAGGAACAGGTGGCCGAGGTCTATGGCCAGGCCTGGGAGCTGGGCTGCAAGGGCCTGACGGTCTATGTGACCGGCTCTCGCGACAAGGTGGTGCTGGAGACCCGCGCGACCCAGTCTGCCCGGCAGCAGCCGACGGCAGCCGACGCGCCGGCCCCCGCCGGTGGGCTGATCGCCAAGCGGTCGCGGCCGCGGCGGCTGGTCGGCAGCACCACGGTGGTCGAGACCCCCTTGGGCAAGGCCTTCGTCACCGTCAACGAGCAGGGCGAGGGCCAACCCTTCGAGGTCTTCCTGAACGTGGGCAAGGCCGGCTCCGACACCGCGGCCGTGGCGGAGGCGATCGGGCGCTTGATCACCTTGCTGCTGCGCCTGCCCTCGCTGATGGACCCGCTTTCCCGCCTGCGCCAGGTGGCCTCGCAGTTGCGCGGCATCGGTGGCGGGCGCCCCCTGGGCTATGGCGCGCAGCGGGTGCGCAGCCTGCCGGACGGCGTGGCTCAGGCCTTGGGCGAGTACCTGCTTGAAGCCGGCGCGGCATCCGCGGCGGATACCGCGGACCCGGCGGCGGCGGCGCGCATCGGCGATCTCTGCCCGGATTGCGGCGAGGCGGCGGTGGTCAACGACGAGGGCTGCCGGCATTGCACCGCTTGCGGGTTCAGTGAATGCTGACGCGCCGCCGCCTGCACTGGTACAAGCTGCCCCTCTTCGCCTTCAGTCTCTTCTGCTTCATCCTGGCCATCACCCTGATGAAGGACGGCGCTCGCAGTCTGGCGCCCCTGGTGCAGCAGCGCCTGCATGTACAGGGGTTCGCGGATGCCCTGGGCTTCGGTTGGCTGGCCAGCTACCTGGTGATGAGCGGCTCGCCCGTGGCCGCCACGGCCATGACCTTCCTGGATCAGGGCATCGTGGATCGCTTCGGAGCCTACGGGATGATCGTCGGCAGTCGCATGGGGGCCAGCTTCATCGTCCTCTTCATCGGCTTCCTGTACATCCTGCGTGGCCGCAGCCGCATGGCCGGCCTCTCGATGGGGCTGCTCAGCCTGGCCGTGGCCTGGTCCATCCAGCTGCCGGCCATCCCCGTGGGCTTGAGCCTGCTGGCCAGCGGGCGCCTGGACGGCTTGCAGCTGGGCGGCGGCGCCGACCTGAAGGGCCTCTTCGACATCGTCCTGGACCCTGTCAGCCAGACCCTGCGCGGCCTGCTGCCCGACTGGGGCGTCTTCTTGATGGGGCTGGCCCTGATCCTGGGCAGCTTCAACCTGCTCGACCGCTGCCTGCCGCAGATGAGCCTGAAGGAGAGCCAGGTAGGCGGTCTGGGGCGCTACGCCTACAAGCCCTGGGTCATGTTCACCCTGGGCAGCCTGGTGACCCTGATCAGCATGTCTGTCAGCGTCAGCCTGGGCCTGCTGGTGCCCCTGTCCGAGCGCGGCCTGGTGCGGCGGGAGAACGTGGCGCCCTACATCATGGGCGCCAACATCACCACCTTCATCGACACCCTGCTGGTGGCGGTGCTGGTCCAGAACCCTGACGCCTTCACCGTGGTCCTCACCGAGATGCTCTCTCTGGGCGTGGTGGCCCTGCTGGTGCTGGTCATCCGCTATTCGGTCTACGAGCGCGCCCTGCTGCGAGCGGTCGACTGGGTGCTGTTCAGCCGCGGCCACCTGGCGGCCTTCATGTTCAGCCTCTTCGTGGTGCCCGTCATCCTCCTGGCCTTCTGAGCCAGCCGCAAGGAGCGACCCATGCCCATCCGCGTCCTGGCCGCCACCGGCGGCTCCACCCATTCCGAGCTGGCCCTGAAGCTGGGCGCCGAGCTGGCGGCGACCCGCGGCGCGGCCCTGACGGCCCTGACCGTGGTCAAGGAAGGCGACCCCGCCTGGAAGGCCACGGGCATTCTCAGCCATGCCCGCGAGGTGTTGGGCGAACGGCTGCCGGCGGGCAGCTGGCGCGAGGAGCGGCGGGTGGGGCATCCGGCGGAGGAGATCATCGCCGTGGCGGAGGAGGGGAACTACGACCTGGTGCTGCTCGGCGAGCGGCAGCACCATCGGCTGATGACCCGCTTCTTCCTGGGGTCCACGGCGGCGCGGGTGGTCGAGCACGCGCCTTGCCCGGTGGTGGTGGTCAAGGGCCGGGTGGGGCCGATCGATCGCCTCCTGCTCTGCGACAGCGGGGTCCAGGAGGCGCCGCTGGTGGACCAGCTGGTGGCGCGCCTGCCGGAGCTGCTGCGGGGCGCGCGGGCGGTCACCGTCCTGCACGTGATGAGCCAGATGCCGGCCGGTCCGGCGGTGGAGGACGGCAGCGGTCTGGAGGCGCAGGCCGCAGACCTCATCGCTGGGCAGGACGAGACGGGGCGGGTGCTCAGCCGTGACCAGCAGCTGCTGAGCGCTGTCGGCGTGACGCCGCGCTTGAAGGTGCGCCACGGCCTGGTGGCGCCCGAGCTGGCCGCCGAGGCAGCGGAGATGGGCGCCGACCTGGTGGTGATCGGCGCCCATCGCGGCGCAGGCTGGCGGCGTATCCTGCTGAGCGATCTGGCGCACGAGATCCTCGCCACCCTCGATCGGCCGGTGTTGGTGATGCGCGCTCCGGGCGCCGCGGATCGCGAGGAATCGGATCGCGAGGCGGGGGCAGAGGAATCGGATCGCGAGGCGGGGGCATAGGCCGTCCCGCCCGGCTTCAGCGCCGTCCGGGCCTGGCAGAACCGCCCCTAACGAAACGATCGGTGATCGTTCAGCTCCTGGCTCCCACCTACGCCTCGCGCTATACTCGCCCCGCCCCCGCCTCGGCAGAATCCGCCGTAGCCGGGCCCAGCACACCGCGTCGCCACCCTCCGGAGCCCCCCATGGCCTTCGACGAATCAGACCTGGACGCCATCGAGCAGCCCCCCACGCCGGCCGACGTGGCGCGTCTGAAGCCCTGGCAGCTGCTCTGGGATTGCATTACCGGCCCCGTCGCCGCCATGGGTCGCCTCGCGGAGCATCCCGGCTGGCGGCGCTGGGTCTGGCCCCTGGGCCTGTTGGCGCTGCTCAACCTGGGCACCTTCGCGCTGCAGACCCCCATGCGCGGCCGTCTGGCCGGCGCCCTCATCCAGGCGCAGCTGGCGAAGGCTCAGGTGCAGATGGGCGACGCTGGGGCGGCGGGCGGCGCCGTGATGGCCAGCGGCGTGACCGGGGGCATGAACCTGGTGCAGACCATCTTCGGCGTGGTGGGCATACCCCTGGGCATCTTGCTGGGCACCCTGTTGACAGCCGCCATCCTGCATTTCGTGGGTACGGTGCTGGGCGGGCAGCAGGCTTTCGGGCAGGTGTTCACCGTGGCCGCCTGGGCCAAGGCGCCGCTGATCCTGGGCGCGGTGGTCAAGCTGGCCGGCGCCGCGGCAGGCAACTTCGACATGAGCCCCGCAGGCCTCTCCGGCCTGGTGGCCCAGGACCCTTTCGGCGACGACCCAGCTGTGGGCAGCTACCTGGGTCCGCTCCTGGGGCAGATCGAGCTGTGGAACCTGTGGTACCTGGCGCTCTTGGCCGTGGCGGTGCTGGCGGTCTCGCGGGTGTCCAAGGGCAAGGCCCTGGGCGCCGTGGCCCTGCTCGTGGGCATGCGCGTCCTGGCCGGCGCGGCCGGGGTGGCCATCGGCAACCTTGTCGGCAACTTCGGGCAATAGGCCCCGGCCCCCGATCGACCGCGTCATGGATCGACCTGCCGCCGCCATCCCCATCATCCAGGTGGAGCATCTGGCCAAGGACTTCATGCTGGGCAGCCAGCGCGTCCAGGCCCTGGTGGACGGCAACCTGGTGGTCTGGCCCGGCGAGTTCGTGGCCGTGATGGGGCCTTCCGGCTGCGGCAAGAGCACCCTCCTCAACATGATCGGCGGCTTGGACCGGCCTTCCGGCGGCCGGCTGCGGGTGGATGGGCGGGATGTGGACGGTCTGGATGAGAACGCCTTGGCCGACTACCGCCGCCGCTACTGCGGCTTCGTCTTCCAGAGCTTCAACCTGGTGCCCACGATGACCGCGCGCCAGAACGTGGAGTTCCCGATGGTTTTCGCCCATATCCCGCCGGCGCAGCGGCGGGAGCGCGCCGCCGCCCTGCTGCGCGCCGTGGGCCTGGGGGATCGCATCGAGCACCGCCCACTGGAGCTCTCCGGCGGCGAGCAGCAGCGGGTGGCCATCGCTCGCGCCTTGGCCAACCGGCCGCGCATCATCCTGGGCGATGAGCCCACCGGCAACCTGGACAGCAAGACCGGCGTGGAGGTCATGCGCATCATGGACGGGCTCAACGGCCGCGGCCACACCTTGTTGGTGGTCACCCATGATCCCCGTCTGGCCGAGTACTGTCACCGGGTGGTGCACATGGAGGATGGCCGGATGCTGCGCGAAGAGCCGGGCGGGCTCACGCGGCCGACCGTGGCGTGGATGCAGGCGGCCTGACGGCCGGATGCCTGCGGCCTGACGGCCGAATGGGTATGAAAGATTCTCCCCGCCCGGGGCGAACAACCTGATGTGGAAGCCAAACTCCAGGATGCTCCTGCCATGCCGCAGCGCTTTGTCGCGCTGAAGCCGCCGACCGAGGCGGTGCTCGACCTGCGGATCGCCGCCGTCTTCGAGGCCTTCTACCGCCAGCGTTGGCCACAGATACTGGACTTCGCCCGCTTCCGCCTGGCGGGCGAAGGCGAGGCGGAGGACGCGGCCGCCGAGAGCTTCAGCCGCGCCTGGGCCCAGCGCGAGCGCTTCGACGCCCGGCGCGGCCCGCCTGAAGCTTGGCTCTTCGGCATCGCCCGCCATGTCGTGCAGGACCACCGCCGTCGACGCCGGCCCACGACGCCCCTGGAGCCGACGACAGGCGCGCCGGACGAGGCCATCGAAGCCGTGGACGGCAGCCTGGATTGGACGGGGCTGCGAGAGGCTCTCGGTCAACTGCCGACGGTGGACCAGGAGATCATCGCCCTGCGCTTCGGAGCCGGACTGGACCACCGAAGCATCGCCACCGCCCTGGGGCAGCGGGAGGGCAACGTGGCCCTCCGACTGCATCGCAGCCTGCGGCGCCTGCGCCAGCTGTTGGAACGGAGCCTGCCATGAAGCACCCTGCCCTGAAGCGCCCTGACGCCGAAGCTTTCGCCCGCCGGATCGACGACGCGATCCACGGCCGCCCGCTCTCCGCCGCGGCCGACGCCGACGAGCGCGCCGACCTGCTCCTGGCCCAGCGCCTGGCCGGCCTGCGCCGGGGCGGTGTCGCGCCTTCGCGGCCGCCCTGGCTGGACCGGCCGGCCGAGCGGCGGCGGCTGGCCTGGCTGCCCCGATGGCCGTTGGCCTGGCTGCCGGGACTGCGGTTGGCGCCGGTGCTCTTGGCGCTGGTAGCGGTGCTGGGGCTGGCGCGGCTGGCGACCTTGGGGCGGTGGTCGGATGGGGCTGATGGGACGAATGAGACCGATGGGACTTACAGGACGAATGGGACGAATGCGACCGAACCTACGAAGGAACCTGCCGCGACGCCTGCGACCGACCGGCCGCTGACGCCCATCGGCAGCTTGCCGGCCGGGGCGCCTGCGACTGAGACCGCCTTGTCCTATGGGTCCCATTCGTCCCATGGGTCCCATCCTCAAGCCTCATCGACCCATCATCCCACGACCCACCCGCCCACGACCCACCCGCCCACCGAAACGCCGCACCATCCGACGGCCGAGCCGCCGACGGATCCGCCGCCGCATCCCACGGCGCCGCATCACGCCACGGCCGAGCCGCCGACGGATCCGCCGCCGCATCCCACGGCGCCGCACCATCCGACGGCCGAGCCGCCGACGGATCCGCCGCCGCATCCCACGGCGCCGCACCATCCGACGGCCGAGCTGCCGACGGACCCGCCGCCGCATCCCACGGTGCCGCACCATCCGACGGCCGAGCCGCCGACGGATCCGCCGCCGCATCCCACGGCGCCGCACCATCCGACGGCCGAGTTGCCGACGGATCCGCCGCCGCATCCTACGGCGCCGCATCCCAGTCCTGTGCCGCCTCTGGCCGGTTGATCGCCGGCTGCGGCGCGCTTGGACCGGGTGGGTCGCGGGCCGGGTTCGGGTCGGCGACGGGCGCCGCCGCCGTCCTGGCGTATACTTCGAGCTCGATCATCGGTCGGCCGCGCCAAGGTGGCCGACCAAGCCCCAGGGGAAGCCCGTCATGGATCGCAGTAGCATGTGGCGCCGCACCGTTCGTCGGACCGCCGGGCTGTTGGCCTTGGCCATCGGCATCTGGGGTGCGGGCGCTGTCCGCGCCCAGACGCCCGCCCAGCCGGAGCAGACGGTTGAGCCCCTGCAGGCCACGCCGACCGCCGCCCGCACGGGGCCGCCTCCTGCTACCGCGACCCTTGCGGCCACCCTGCCGGCGACGCCCCCGAGCACCTTGCCGGCCACCGTCGGTACCCCCGCCCCCGGCACCGCCGCTCCAGGAGCCACCGCCAAGCCGAGCGAGGCGGCGGAGACCTTGCCCAACGAAGAGCGGCCCATCATCATCCTGGACCGCTACGACGTGGAGCCCGGCGCGCCCCTGGCCGGACAGACCTTCCGCCTGAAGCTCAAGCTGCGCAACAAGGGCGAGCATCTGGCGGAGAATGTGCGGGTGAGCCTGGCCTCGAGCACCTTCCTGCCGGTGAACGAGGGCAGCCTGGTCTACAGCAACGCCATCGATGAGGGCGACAGCGACAGCATCGAGACCGATCTGCGCGTGGCCGCCGACGCCAAGGCGGGCAGTCATCCCATCACCGTGGGCCTGCGCTGGGACGACAGCTGGGGCGGCACCTACTCCGACGAGGTGACCATCGGCATCGAGGTGGGCGGCAGCGGCGCGGCGCGGCCGATCCTGGCGGTAACCGGCACCCGCCTGCCGGGCCGGGTCGTGCCGGGCATCCCCTTCACCCTGCAGCTGGACCTGCTCAACACCGGCGGCAAGGAAGCGCGGGCGGTCAACGTGGCGCCCACCCAGGGCGCCCTGGCCCTGGTCGGTGGCGCCGGTTCGCTGGTCAACATCGCTCCGGGCGCCTCGGCCACCATCACAGTACGCCTGGTGGCCGCGCAGGTGCAGGTGCCGGGGGCTACCAGCCAGACCATCGAACTGCGCTACGACTCGCCGGAAGGCGAGCATTTCGCCGATCCGCAGCCCCTCGGCCTCAGCATCTCCGGCGATGCCGCCACCGGTCCCCTGCCCTTGATCACCGCCTACCGCCTCAACGGCAAGGAGAACGCCGAGATCCATCCCGGCGAAACCTTCAGCCTGGAGCTGGACCTGGTCAACGCCGGGGCCGGCGCGGCGCAGCAGACGCGGATGGTCCTGGGCGCGGGCGGCGCCGGGTCCGGCGCGGGCAGCGCGGCCGGCGCTTCCGCCGGAGCGGCGAGCCTGGGGGTCTTCGCTCCCGTGGGCACCAGCAACGTGCGCTTCCTGGACCGCATGCCCGCCGGTCAAGCCCGCACCGAGACCATGAGCCTGGTGGTGGATGGCGCGGCCAAGCCGGGGGTCTACACCCTGGAGGTGGGCTTCCAGTTCGTGGATGCCGACGGCGAGGCGCAGAGCGCCAGCTCGGTGGTCAGCATCCTGGTCAGCCGCAAGCTCAACCTGGTCATCAACCCCGTCCAGGTGGTCACCTCCACCCTGACCGGACAGCCGATGTCCTTCGTCGTCGACATCGTCAACCAGGGCAGCAGCACCGTCAACCTGGGCAACGCCGAGGTGCTGACCGACGGCCACTTCGCGCTGGGCTTGACCACACCGCAGTACATCGGTCAGCTGGACGCCGCCGGCTTCTACACCCTGCAGGCGGACCTCGCGCCCACGAGGGCCGGCAAGGCCGAGGTGACGGTACGGGTGCATTACCAGGACGACTTCAACCGCGAGCAGACCCTGGAACGGGTCTTCCCGGTGCTGGTCGAGGCGCCAGAGAAGGCGCCGGTGGATCCGGAGACCCTGCAGCCGCGCCTGGAAGAAGGCCCCTTGGTGCTCCGGATCCTGAAAGGCCTGCTGGGCCTGGGCGCCTCGCCGAAGCTCGTCATTCCTGAGGGTCCGCCGGCCGGCGACGGCGACGCGCCGCTGGAAGCGCCGCCGGATGGGGCCATCATGATCGCACCGCAGGGCTGACGGCCGGCGCCGGCCGCAGACTGCCGTGCTCCGGCCGTCACCGGCCGTTGGTCGTCCGTCTTCCGCCCGCCGCCTTCCGTCCGCCTTCCCGCTGCCGCTTCCGCCCGCTAGGACCTGCTTCCCCAATGTCCGCCCGTGATGTGCTCCGCCTGGCCTGGGCCAACCTCAACCGCATGCGCGCCCGCGTGGCGCTCACCTGCATCGGGGTGATCATCGGCACGGTGGCCATCATCATCCTGATCTCCCTGGGCGTGGGCCTGCAGACCAGCGCGGAAGCGTCCTTCGGCAATGTGGGGGACCTGACCGTCATCCAGGTCAACGCCTTTGGGGGCGGCATGGGCGCGGTGTCCGTTCGGTCCTCCGGCAGTTCGTCCAGCGATGAGCAGGGCAAGCTGGACCAGGCGGCCTTGGACGACATCCGCGCCCTGCCGCATGTCGTGGCCGCGACGCCCATCCTCAGCCTGCAGGGCGGGGTGGAGGTGAAGGTGGGCCAGGTGCGGGCGGACTTCGCCTGGCCGCGAGGGGTGGAGGCCAAGGCGCCGGAGCAGCTGGGCTGGAAGGTGGAGGACGGCGTGGCCGGCCTGGCGCCGGGGCAGATGCTGGTGGGCAAGGGCATCTTCGACGGCGGCGGGGGGATGCGCTTCGGCCCCGGCGGCCCGATGCAGGTCAGCGACAGCCGCGACGCCGACCCGCGCAACAAGCCGCCTGAGAAGCTGGTGGGCCGCACGGCCACCCTGAAGCTGACGAAGTCCGACGACGAGGGCAAGGAGATCGTGCGGTCGGAGCGGCTGCGCATCGTGGGGGTGCTCGAGAGCGACAACGAGAGTACCTCGGCCTACATCAGCCTGAAAGATGCCGACGACTACAACCGCTGGTTCACGGGCAAGGCCCGCAACACCCGCGACGGCTTCCAGGAAGGCCTGGTGAAGGTCGACAGCCGCGAAGCGGTGAAGGAGGTCCAGGACGCCATCAAGGGCATGGGGCTCTCCACCTTCTCGATGCAGGAGATCCTCAGCAGCATGAACCAGGTCTTCGTGATCATGCAGGCCATCCTGGGCGGCGTGGGGGCCATCGCCCTTCTGGTAGCGGCCATCGGCATCGCCAACACCATGACCATGGCCATCTTCGAACGCACCAAGGAGATCGGCATCATGAAGGCCCTGGGGGCCACCAACAACGACGTGCTGCGCATCTTCCTGACGGAGGCGGGGGCCATCGGCCTCTTGGGCGGCCTGGTGGGCACCGCGTCCGGCTGGGGGCTGGGCAAGGTCATCGACTTCATCGTGCGCCAGTACGCCCAGTCGCAGCAGGCCCAGGGCGGCGGCTCAGCGGACCAGCCGGTGATGCATTACGTGATCTCGCCGCTGTGGCTGCTGGGCTTCGCCCCTCTGCTTCGCTACCCTGATCGGCCTGATGAGCGGCGCCTATCCCGCCTTGCGCGCCGCCAGCATGAAGCCGCTGAAGGCCTTGCGCACCGATTGAACCGACCTCGCGAAAGGACTTCTCCATGTCGCAACTGAAGACCGTCCCCAACGACGCCAGCGTGGACGCCTTCCTCGCCGGCGTGGACGGGCGCCGGGCAGGACTGCCTGACCTTGATGGATCTCATGCGCGAGGCGACGGGCGAGGAGCCGCGCATGTGGGGTGAGGCCATCGTCGGCTTCGGCAGCTACCGTTACCGCTACGCCAGCGGCCGCGAGGGCGACTGGTTCCTGGCCGGCTTCTCGCCCCGCAAGCAGAACCTGACGCTGTACCTCATGGGCGGATTCCAGGGCTACCCCGAGCTGTTGGCCGCCCTGGGCAGGCACAGCACCGGGCAATCCTGCCTCTACGTCAAGTCTTTGGCGGACGTGGACATGGACCGACTGCGCGCGCTGGTGCAGGCCTCGGTGGCTCACATGCGCGCGGCCTACCCGACGACGGCATGAGCGCGCCCGCCATCGACCCGCGCGTCGACATCGGCCACGTCCACCTGAAGGTGGCGGATCTGGACCGCGCCCTGGCCTTCTACCAGGGCGTGCTGGGCTTCGCCTTGACCCAGCGCATGGGACGCGGGGCCGCCTTCCTCAGCGCCGGCGGCTACCACCACCACATCGGCTTGAACACCTGGGAGAGCGCCGGCGGCTCGCCGCCGCCCCAGGGCAGCACGGGACTCTACCACCTGGCCATCCGCTATCCGGATCGCCCCAGCCTGGCCGACGCGCTGCGGCGTCCGGCCGCCGGCGTCCCCTGGAAGGCGCCTCCGACCATGGGGTCAGCGAGGCCCTCTACCTGCGGGATCCGGACGGCAACGGCGTGGAGCTGTACCGCGACCGCCCGGTCGCCGACTGGCCGCGCGATGCCTCAGGCGAACTGATGATGGTGTCGGACGCGCTGGATCTGCGGGCGCTGCTGGCGGAGGCGCAGTAGGGGCACCGGCGTATCCGTCGGTGGCGCCGGGGTGGCGGTGGCGGGCGCCGGGGTATCCGTGACGGTGGGCTGGGTGGTGGCGGTGGGCACAGCCGTCGCCGTGTCCGTGGGGCTGGGGATGGCTGTCGCGGTGTCCGTGGGCGTCGGGGTTGGGGTGACGCGCCGTCGCGGTGGGTGAAGGCGTGAAGGTGGCGGTGGACGTCGCGGTTGCGGTGGGTGAAGGCGTGAAGGTCGCCGTCACAGTCGCCGTGGCCGTCGCGGTCGCCGTGGGCGAAGGTGTGATCGTGGCTGTGGCCGTCGCCGTCGCCGTGGGCGAAGGCGTGATCGTCGGCGTGGGGGTGATGGTGGGGGTGGGGGTGGGGGTATGGGTGGGCCGGTAGGGCACGCCGGGGCAGCGGGCCTCGTAGAAGATGGGCGCGAAGCCGAAGCTGTCGTCCAGGATGGGAAAGCCGGTGGAGGCCGCGGATTCGTCGCCGGGCACCTGCTCGCCCAACAAGGTCCCGCTGCGCTCGATGGTCACCACACCCAGGCCCACGGCATTGGCCTGCCCCCGACCGCTGGCGGATTCATGTTCCCCAGTAGACGGCGCTGACCACGGCGGAGCCCTTGAAGCCTTGGGGCAGGGTGCCGCGCTGGTCCAGGTTGAGGTAGGTCACCTGTTGGCTGCTCAGCTTCTCGCATTCGTAGTCGAGAAGCCCGTTCTGGTCGAAGACGAAGATGGCGAAGTCGGTGAAGCCCGGACGGGCCACCAGGTTCTGCACCGCCAGCTCGCTGGTCAGACCGCTGTAGAAGCGGTCCTTGTTGAAGGAGGGGATGCCGATGACCCCCTACGCAGCCCGGGCCGGGACAGCGGCAGCATTCGCGCGGCGGCCCCACCTGCCAGTCGAAGGCCTCCACCTCCGGCAGCAGGTTGTAGGCCACGGCCTCCACGGTCTCGGTGCGCGCGGGGTCGCTGTACTTGAGGAGCACCATCACGGCCTGGATGTCGGCGGGATCGACGGGCGGGCTGCCGGGCTTGAAGTAGCCCTGGCTCTCCACCCGCACCGAGCCGGTCCAGTTGCCGGGCAGGTTGGCCAGGACGGGCAGGAAGAAGGTCTGCGAGCCGCGGGGCAGATCCAGTCCACCACCACGGCGTCGATGTCCCCGCCGCGGTCCATGAAGTACACCTTGACCTTGGCGGCGTAGACCGGGTTCAGGTTCATCACCTGCACCGAGGCGTCCCAGCCCTGGTACGCGCCAGGACAGAGGGCCGTAGGCCACCCGACTGCCGCTCTTGAAGCTGGGCGGTCCGCCGGGGCCGAAGTTGAGCTCCACCGGCACGGAGCTGTAGCTGGTGAGAATGTCCCGCCCGGCGGTGTCGACGACGACGGCCAGGGGCTCGGATCCGCGGATCCAGGCGGAGCCCTGCCAGCCGGGGCCGATGCAGTCGGCGGCGTCATAGGCGTAGGTCTCGCCGGGGGCCAGCTGCAGGATGTCGCAGATGCGGTCGCGCAGGCAGTCGTCCTGGCGTCGGAACCAGATCTCCACGGAGCTGCATTCCAGGCCGGCGTTCTGGATGTAGACCCAGCTGCTCAGGTCGGCCCAGTCGCCGATGAGGTAGGGCGCGTAGTAGGCGTAGCCGCCGAATACGGGATCGTTCTGGCCCAGCATGTAGCCGGTCAAGCCGCTGTAGGAGGCCACCACCTCGGCGCCGGGGGTCACGTCGCCGGGGCAGCGGCGCAGCACCTCGATGCCCAGGGCGAGCCCCAGGCCAGGCGCATGGGGATGCCGGCGTAGTCGCCGCCCTCGGTGTAGGCCTTCTTGAAGCGGCGGTAGTCGTTGTTGTCGTCCACGGCCTGCAGCAGCAGGCGCTCGCACATGTAATCGGCCACCACGTCGTCGAAGCCCAGTTTCACGGCCAGGCCCAGCTCGCCCAGCTGCCGCGCGGTGAAGCTGAAGGCGACGCCGCTGCGGGCGCCCACGGGGATCTGCGCGCTCTGGAAGTTCCACGCCGAGCCGGGCTTGAGCAGGCCGGAGCATTCCACCTTGAGCGGCCCGGCGGCCTGGGCGGACAGGCGCCGGTGTCGCCCCATACGAGCAGGATGACCTTGCTGGGGTGCTCCCCAGGTTCTGGGCCTCGATGACGGTCTGGCAGCTCAGGTCGCGGCCCAGGGTGCCCAGCACGGGCAGGTGCACGCTGCGGCCGAGGCCGCCGGGCGGCCTCGACGCGATGCGGGCGCAGGGCGATGATGGCGGCGAGGGCGAGAGGCGAGGGCGAAGGCCGGGACGAGCGTCGGCGGCCCGGCACGACGGCGGCCGGCCGTCATCCAGCGGGCGCCGTCGGCGGATGGCGCTGGCCGGTCGCTGATCGGTGGGCAGCCGCAGCGCCTGCCCGGCGCCGAGGCGCGAGCAGGGCGGACGAGCCGCTATCCGGGCCGCCCGGGAGACGATCGGGGGACGGCGGAGGGGGAGGTTCATGCCAATAGGGAACGGGCCAGCCGAATGCCGGGGAGCGGCCGTGGGACAGGCGTGGCCGCGCTCGGATGCATGAGAACGTGGACCGGGGGCGATCTGCTACGGTGGATCGTCCCTCGGCACCGGAAAAGTCGCCGCGGCGGGGGAGCCCGGGACCAGACTCCCGGCCGCAGCGCGGAAGGTCGCCGGGACCCGGCGGATGGGCGCTGGCGAGGGCGGGGTCCTATATTGGTCTGCGCCATTGGCGCGAGCCAGCAAGGAGGAGGATCTACCATGTCGCATTATTACGTGAACCGCGGGGCGGTGTTGAGCGGGCGCGGTTCGATCTACGGACGGACGGCGAGACTGTCTCCTGCAACTACCGGCTGCAGCGGCAGGAGAAGGTCGAACGGGCGTTCCCTTTGGGTGCCGGATCCGGGTGACCGCCCGCTGGGCGTCTATGAATGGCAACAGGAAACCCGGAGCCAGTTCAACGGCACGCCGCCCGCATGGTTGAAGGGCCAGACCGGATCTGAGCCTGGAGCTGACCGATGGACGGCGGCTGCCGGTCGTCGTCAAGGCCAGCCAGCCGGGAGGGGCGGTGGAGTACGCGCTCACGGACGGTGGCTTGAGATGCTGACGAACGCTCCGGAGCAGCAGCGGCGCCGCCAAAAAGTCTCCGAGGGCCTCGCGTTCGCGACCCGACGAGCGGTCGATCAAGTACGCCAGCGTACTTGCCCCTGGAGCAAAGGCAATTGACCCCAAAAGTCCCGGTAAGCTGACCAAGTACGCTAGCGTACTTGCTCGGCTGCTCGTGGTGAACCTGCGACCGAGACGCCGTTCACGGCGTGGTGCAGGCCGTGGGACGACGCTGTTTGCGCTGGCGGTGCCGGTCTTGGTCGTCGGGATTGCCTGGCGATGCGACCTTTCAATCGTCGCCCATGGTGCCGCGTGGTCGGAGCAACCGGCTGCCGAGTCGGTCAAGGGCAAGACTCCGCCGAACCGGCGACAGCGGCCGGCGGCGACGAAGAGCTGGCGCAGCACATCCTCCTGCCGGGCTTGCTGCGCGGTGGAGCTCCTCGGCGGGCCGGCGGCGTCGCCCAGCCCGGCGGCTTCGTCGGTTCCCAGCGCATCGGCCTCACCGACTGCGGTCGAGCACCCCGAGCCCACTCCCTCGCCCTCTTCCCCGCCGCCCTTCGTGCCGGCGGCGGAGTTCTTCGTCGCGGCAGCGGCGAGCGGATCCGGGGATGGCTCCCTGGAGCGACCGTGGACCTTGCAGCAGGCGCTCAGTCAGCCAGCGTCGCTGAAGGCGGGCGGCCTGGTGTGGCTGCGCGGAGGTACCTATGCGGCCACCTGGAAGACGGATCCCTCGCTGGGGCGCATCTCCTTCAGCTGCGGCACGCATGGCACGGCGGAGGCCCCGATCGTCTTCCGCAACTACCGGGATGAGCGCGTCACCATCGACGGCGAGGCCAACGAGGTGGTGCTGTTCGCCCAGGACTGCAGCTTCACGTGGTTCTGGGGCCTGGAGCTGATGAGCTCCGCGCCGGTGCGCACGCCGTCGCGGTCCTACATCTACGGCACGGCGCCCGATCTGAAGTTCATCAACATGTTCCTGCACGACATGGCGGACGGCATCGACCTGTGGACGACGGCCACGAACGCCGAACTCTACGGCTCGCTGGTGTACCACAACGGCTGGGACGAGACGAACGGGGCCACGGGCACGGCATCTACACCCAGAACAAGACGGGCGTCAAGCGTATCCAGGACAACATCTTCTTCAGCCAGTACGGCTACAACATCAAGGTCTGGTCCACCAACCAGTTCGTCGACAATTTCGTGCTGGAGGGCAACATCGTCTTCAACGGCGGCTCGCTCGGAGTACGCCAGCCGCAAGTTCAACTTCTTCGTCGTCGGCAACAACCCCAGTGCCCCGGCCCGCAATCTGGTGGTGCGCAACAACTACACCTTCGCCGGCAATACCACCACCACCCCGGCCTGCAACGCCTTCGGCCCCAACTACGGCGCCACGGATCTGATCCTGGAGGACAACTATCTGCTGGGGCAGTTCCGGGTCGGCGGGCCCTACGTCAACTGCTCGATCAGGCGCAACCACATCCTGGGCGGCACGGCCTTGGGGTTCATCACGGGCACGGGCTTCGACAGGGCCGATTATCCGGACAACGTCTACGCCCAAGAGCCGCCGACCTCCGGCGCGGAGGTCTTCGTGCCGCCCAACGTCTACGAACCGGGCCGCGCGAACGTCGCCATCTACAACTGGGGCGGCGCCGACACGGTGGACGTCGCGGCCGACACGCTGGGCCTGGCGACCGGCGACCGCTACCAGCTCATCCACGCGATGGACTTCTACAAGGACATCATCACCCGCAGCCATGACGGCGGGGGACGATCCTGGTGCCGATGACCGGGCATACCTTCGCCCAGGCCGTCGGGTCGAGCAAGAGCCCGGTGTCGCAGTTCCGGCGGTTTGGGGCCTTTGTGGTCCGGCGGCTGGCGCCATGAAGGAGGCGATGCCAGAAAAGCTGCGATCCCAAGTGATATAGCCTTCCTGTCGACCGCTTGCTGAACGCCCCGACGCCCCCTAGCCGGTTGCGCAAGCCGTCAGGCCGGTCTATGCTGTGCCCTCCATGAACCGTCGACGCCCCGTCGCCCTGCTGCTGCCGGTTGCGCTGGCCGTGACCGTTCTCGGGTCTCGGGCGGCGCCCGCGCAGACGATCACGCCGCCGATCGCCTACCAGCACGTGGCCACCATCGGCCAGACCGGCCAGCCCTACCGCCGCTCCGACGCCAACCTCAACCAGCCTGTGGGCCTCGGCGCGGACCGCGACGGCGTCTGGATCGCCAACGGGGCCGGACGCAACCTGCTGCGCTTCGGGTTGGCCGGCGTCGAGTCGCTGGGTCGCGCCGGTGCGCTTGACGCCTTGTACGGCCGCCCCCTGCGCTTTCTGGCCGACGTGGCGGTGGTCAACCTGTGGGGCGGCAGGCCCAGCCCCACCGCGACGCCGCGGACCGGGGGCGGCCGGGTGGAACCGCCGACGCGTACCGTGTGGTTTGTGGATCAAGGCGGTCACGTCGCCGTCGGTCTGCCGCCCCGCGACGAGCGCTTTCCGGCGCCGCCCATCGTGGTGGGCGAGACCGACATGCCCGGCGATGACGATGGGCACTTGCGCGATCCGACGGGCATCGCCGCTGACAGCGTTGGCAACGTCTTCGTCAGCGACACCGGCAACCATCGTATCCAGATCTTCGCCCCCGACGGCAAGTACCTGGCGACCATCGGCCAAAGTGGCCGCGCCGGCGCCGGACCGGGCCAGCTGGACCATCCCCAACGCCTTACCCTATCCAAGGATGGCCGCTTGTATGTGGCCGACACCGGCAACCACCGCGTGGTCGCCTACGAGGTCAGCGATCCCCGCGCCCCGCGCGAGCTGCAGGTGTACGGGCAGACCGGCGTGGCGGGCAAGGGACCCGGCCAGTTCGACCATCCCGGCGGCGTCGCCGTGGACGCCACCTTCCTCTATGTCGCCGACACCGGCAACAGCCGCGTGCAGGTGCTCACCTGGCGCGACGGTCGGACATGGCTCACCCTGGACGGCGCGACCAGGGACCGCTGTGGCTTCCCTCAGGGCGCGGACCCCGATTGGGGAGCGCCGTCGGACCTGGCCCTGGACCAGAGCAACAACCTGTACATCGCTATGCCGCAGAAGATGCGGGTGGCAGGCTGCGACGCCATGCAGCGCTGGCAGCGCCCCGACCTAAACCACGGATCGCCGGGCAGCCCCTACGTCGCGGCGGACGACCTGTTCAACGTCCCGTCCGGTGTCGCTGTCGCCGCGGATGGGTCGCTGGCCATCGTCGAGCAGGAAGGCCAGCGCCTGGTCCGCGTCGCCGCGGATGGCGCTCCCTGTGGATCATCGGCAGCGCGGGTGTCGCGGGCGCCGGTGACGCCGCCAGGCCGCAGCTGGCGCAGCCCACCGATGCGGCGTTCCTCGCGGACGGCCGGGTGGTCGTGTCGGACACGGGTAACGGGCGGCTGCAGGTGTTCAATGCCGCCGGCAGGCTCGACGCCACTTGGGGCAGTGGCTGGCTGCAATCGCCCGCCGGCCTGGTGCCCCTGCCCGATGGCCGCCTGGCCGTGGCGGACTCCGCGGCGGGTCGCGTGCGGCTGTTGGATGCGAGCGGGGCGGCCGCCGGCGACCTGGCCGGTCCATCAGGCCCGCTGGCGTTCACCGACCCCGCCGACGTCGCCGTGGACAGCGTGGGCAACTGGTACGTCAGCGAGCGCAGCAGCCATGTCGTGCAGGTGTTCGACCGCCGAGGAGCCCCCGCCCGCAGGGTCGGCGAGGTGGGCGTGAGCGGCGACGGCTTCGGCCACCTCAAGCGGCCGACCGGCCTGGCCATCGACGCGGCCGATCGACTGCTGGTGGTGGACAGCGGCCATATGTACGCGGGGCTCGGTGGTTCAACGGGGGCGGGGGTCTGGCGTCGCGCTGAGCAGGGCCCGTGGCAACAGGTCGCGTTCGGCGGTTTCGGCGACGCCGCGCATCACCGCCTGCGGGCCTTCGGCGTCTTTGGCGGCAAGCTCTACGCCGGCACCGACAACCGTCATGAGCAATGGGACCTCAACACCGGCCTGCCCATCGGCGCTTCGACCGGCGGCGGGGTCTGGCGGAGTGGCGACGGCGAAGGGTGGGAGCCGGTGGTGGCCGGCGGCTTCGGCGACAGCCATCAAGGAGCTGTAGGCCCGTTCGCCGACTTCAAAGGACAGCTCTATGCCGGGACCGCTTCCGTGGACAGCCGCTACCCGCCGCAGCTGTGGCGGTCCGCGACCGGCGACGGCGCCGACTGGCGGCGGCTCGGCATCGGCCAGACCTCGCGATCCGGTTGGAGCGACAACCGCGCCGTCTCGGCGATGACGGTCTACAGCAACAGCTTGGTCCTGGGCACCTGCGGCCAGCGTGCGCAACTGTGGTCGAGCCGCGACGGCGAGGCCTGGCAGCCGGCCGGCGATACCGATCCCAGTGTCGAACCGGCCACGGTCCAGCCGACCTTGGGTGCCGGCGCTCCCTGCGTCACTTCGCTCACCGCCTATGAGGGCCGGCTCTTCGCCGCCCTCGGCACGCCCGTGGACCACCTGCGGCATCCCTACGAAGCGGCGGTTCCGGCGGAGCTGTGGCAATGCCTCGCGTGCGACGGCAGCGACTGGGAGCCGGCCGCGGCACCCGGCTTCGGCGACCCGAGCAATGCCGGCGCGCTGGCCTTGGCGGCCTTCGCCGAACCACCCTTCAAATACCTCTATGCCGCCGTCGGCGACACCGCGAGCGGCCTACAGCTGTGGCGCGCGCCCGATGGGCTGAACTGGGAGCCGCTCGTCCCAGGCGGCTTCGGCGACGACAACAACGCCCAGTCGGGCGGTCCGGCAGCCATGGCTGAGTACCGCGGCCGCTTATACGTCGGCACGGTCAACGCCGCCAACGGTGGCGAGCTGTGGTCCAGCGGCGGCACCCGGCCGGAGCCGCTGCCCCCAACGGCGGGGCCGACCGTCGTCCCCACACCCCGGCCGCGGCCGCGGCCGTCGGTGGGCCGCGCGCGCTACCGGCAGGTGGACGCCTGGCCCGTGGCGCCATCCCTGCCGGATGGCGTCCTCGGCGGGATCAGCGACATGGCCGTGGCCGCCGACGGAGCGGTCTACCTCTTGGCCGACGGCCCGCCGCGCTTGCTGCACCTGCGCCCCGACGGCGCCTGGGCGCCGGACTTCGGGGCCAGCGGCACCGGCCCCGGCCGTCTCAGCCAACCACGAGCCATCGCGGTGGACGACGCGGCCGGCCGAGTCTATGTCGCCGACATCGGCGGCCAGGGCCGGCTGGTGGCCTACGATCGCCAGGGCGGCTATGTCGCCACCGTCGGTCGGGGCGTCCGACCCGTGGACGTGCAGGTGCTTCCAGACGGCACCTTGTGGCTGGCGGACCTCAGCGCCGGCGCCCTACGGCATCTCGCGCCGGACGGCGCCGATCTGGCACGATTCGGCCACTTCGGACCGGAGGACGAAGACGGCTTCCTGGGCCTCGCGGCCGGCGCCGTCGAGCCGCGCGGCCTGGTATGGGCTGCCGATCAGGACGGCGCCCGCTTGCGGGCCTACGCGCTGGACGCCGGCGGCCGATGGGCGCGGGTGGCCACCCTGGACCTGACCAGGCCCAACTTCGCCGGCTGCGACGGCCGGCGCCTGCAGGCCTTGGGCGACGATGTGCTGCTGGCCGGCGCCTGCATCATCGCGGCCGGAGCGCGTCGCGCCCAGCTGCCCGCCGACCAGCCCGGCAGCGACATCTACGCCGCCGGCCTGCGCAGCGCCAACCCCGCGGCCGGCCTGTTCTACGCCCTGGCCAGCCTGGACACCGATCGTGGCGACCCGGCCAACCCGACGGCGCCGGTCATCGTGCGCTACGTCGACGAGCGGTTCGCCATCGTGCTGCGCTATTGGCTGGGGCGGGCCATGGCCGGCGCGGCTGCGGTCGACAACCAGCTTCAGCAACCGGTGCGCATCGACGCCCTGCCGAACGGCGACGTGGTGGTCACCGACTCCAGCGCCTTCGTCGGTGCCTGGACCCAGCCGCCCTTCACCCGTCGTTTCCAGCCCGATGGCCGTCCGATCGAGAAGCTGGCGATCCGCACCCGGTACAGCAATTCCTTCGAGATTATCATGGACGGTCGCCTGGCCTTTGCGACGGGGAGAGCGGCCGCATCGCCGGCGTGGCCACCCTTCGCAGCGGCTGCCTGACCTGCCCCAACCGTCCCCCCCTGATCCTGTCGGTCGTCGCCTACGCCCAGAGCGTCGCGCAGCGGGTCTGTCATCTGATCTGCATCCCCGGGCTCTACCTCGACCCCATCTGGAAGACCTCGCTCATCAACCTCCAGCAGCAGCGGGGGCCTTGGACTACAACTACGCCGCCACCTTCGACGCCATTCGGCGGCAGGTCGTGCTGCTGCAGGTTTGGGCCGATAGCCCCTCCGACGCGGCAATGCCCGCCCGTCTGCTGCTCTTGCCGCTGGACGCCATGGGCCGCAAGACCGAGGTCGCGCTGGATGGCAGCGAGCGGGAAGCCCTATGGACGGATGTGGATGTGGGGCCGGACGGGCGCATCCATGTGCTGGACACCTTGAATGATCGGCTGAAGGTGTTTGACAGCGTCGGCGTCTTGCTGGCCGAACTGGCCACGCCGAAGGACGCCTGGAAGCTGGCCGGCGGACCGAATGGCGAGACCTTCCTTTTGACCACCCATGGCCAGGTGGTCCGCCTTGCGCCGGATGGGCGGGTCCTGTCGCGCTTCAACGGACTGCCGGATGACACAGTGCCGACCAGCGCATTGGTGGACCTTGCCGTGGACGCCTGGGGACGGGTGTACACCATCGATGGGTATTACCACCAGGTCACGGCCTTCGAGCCCGACGGCAATGAGGCCGATGTGCTGGAGGGCGAGGACTGCCACTTTGCCGGCGACAAATGGGTAGCGCCCGACGAGCTGTTGCTAGGCGATTCGACGGAGCTCACGTTGACGCTGTTCGGAACCTGCGGCTACGTCGAGGAGCCCACCGATATCGTACTGGCGGTGAACGCGGAGACCGCGCGGCTGGGGCCGGTAGGTACATATGGCTTCGTCGAACCCCGTCGCCTCCGTGTCGCGCGGCAGATCCTGGGGCTGGTGGACCTGGACCTGCATCGGGTGGGCATCGTCTCCTTCGTCCTGAGCGGCCAGGTGGACAGGCCCCTCACCCACGAACGCCGACCGCTGATCCAGTCGCTCTTCGACCTGCCAGGCGGACCGCCCCTGGCTCCGACGGAGCGTGGCTGCGATGGGGTCAACAACGATTCGGCGCTGAAGGCCGCCCGCGAAGCCTTCGCCGATTCGCCGCCGGGTCGCCGCAAGGTGCTCATCCTCATCGCTCCCGGCATGGAGCCGCGGCCCGGCGTCTGCCCCTGGACGGCCCTGGGCATCGCGCGGACCGCGGCGGAGCTGAAGGCCGGCGGGGTGGAGATCGTCGCCGTCAACGGCGCTTCGGTGGCGGCCAGCAGTCAGGCCATGAGCGGCATCAGCGTCGCCGAGCGCGGGCAGGGCGTGGGCCGGCCGGCCCTGCAGCAGGCCTTGTCGCGCCTTTGGCCGACCGACCTTATGCAGAGCGGGACCTTGACGGACACCCTGCCGGCCAACATGGACTACGTGCTCGGCAGCGCGAGCCCGCCGGCCGGCTGGGATGCCGCCACCCGCACGCTCAGCTGGCGCTTGGGACGCATCGAGCGGGGCTTGACGCCGCGCTTCTCGCTCCAGGTCCGCCCGAGCGAGGAAGGCCTGTGGCCGACGAACGTGTCCGCCGTGGCGGAGGGCGTCGATGGTTGGGGCGACCCCTTCCACGTCGTCCTGCCCGTTCCCAAGATCCGCGTCTACGGCGAGCTGCCGCCCACCGCCACGAGCAGCGCCACACCGACGCCCACGGCGACGGTGACGGCCACGCCGGAGCCGACGGCGACGCCGCGACCCACCTCGCCGCCGAAGCCGATCTACCTGCCGATCCTGCCGCTGACCGCGGCCTGCCGACCGGAGACGCGCAACGCCGACATCGCCCTGGTCATCGACAGCTCCAGCAGCATGACCGAGACGACGCGCCCCGGCGGCCCCACCAAGCTGGCGGCGGCCCAGGAGGCCGCCCGGGCCTTCCTGGCGCAGCTGGCGGCCGGCGGGAGCCAGGCGGCGCTCATCCAGTTCAGCAACAGCGCCGCGGTCCTGGTGCCGCTGACGCCCGACATCGCCGCCGTGACGGCCGGCCTCGACCGCCTCACCCAGGCCAGCGGCACGCGCATCGACCTGGCCTTGGACAGCGCCGTCGCCGAACTCACGGGTAGCTCGCGGCGGCCGGGCAACAACCCGGTGATCATCCTGCTCACGGATGGCGAGCCGACGGGCACCACGACCGACGCGGTGCAACAGGCGGCCCTTCGCGCCAAGGGGGCGGGCATGCTGGTGTTCACCATCGGCCTGGGACAGGCGGTGGACCAGGCGCTGCTGGGCAGCATCGCTTCGCGCCCCGAATGGGCCTACTTCGCCCGGACACGTCAGACCTGGCGGGTATCTACGAGAGAATCGCACGTGATCCCCTGCAAGCCGGAGTGGCCTTAGCGCGATAACCGTCAGTGTACCGAACCGGGATTCACGGCGTTTCGAAGGAATGCCCTGGGGAGGGTTTGAGGTCCATCCGGTGACGCGGTATCCTCAGCGTTCGAGCGCTTTCGGACAGATATAGGAGGCGGTAATGTCAAGCAGTTCAGGCAGGGTGCGGCCGGACGAGCGACGGTTGCTGATCGGCCTGGGTGTGGCCGCCAGCATCGTATTGGCTGCCGTCCTGCGCACGGCCAGGCCGACCGCCGAACAGCCAAGCCCCGCTGATCAGGCGCCTCCGCCATCGCAGCGGACTTGGCCTTCGAGGTCTACGAGCGCACGGACTTCGGCGCTGTCGAGGAGGCACGGAACGTTACCGTCCAGGCGGATGGCATGATCGTCGCCTGCGGTGCCAGCGGCGACGACATTCTTGACAGTCACGCGGCTCACGACATCGCCTTGGCGCGCTACGGTCCGGACGGTCAGCTGGATCCGTCCTTCGGCGTCGGCGGCAAGGTGGTGGTCGACCTTGGCGCTCATTCCGAAGTGGCCGAAGGTGTCGTCGCTCTGCCGGACGGCCATCTACTGGTCGCTGGCTCGATCAGCGGCGACCACCTTGGCAGCGCTGACGGTGATGACTTCTTCGTCGCTCGATTCAACGTTGACGGCAGCTTGGATCGGGGCTTCGGCAAGCAGGGGGTGGCCGCGCTTGATCTCGGTCGCAGCGATGACCGTGCAGTCGCCATCGCCGTGCAACCCGATGGCGCGATCGTGGTCGCCGGTAGAAGGCCCGGAAGAGGTGGATTGCAGCCGGGACTGGCCCGGTTCACGGCCGATGGTGTGGTCGACATTGGTTTCGGTGTTGACGGTGTGTTTCAATCCAGCTTCCATCGGGACACCTATCTCGCGGATGTCGTCGTCGATTCCGATGGATCACTGCTGTTGGCATTAAACACCTGGGAGTACGCCTACCCTTGGTGGACGGAGCTGTCGCGCGCGTGAACGCAAAGGGGGTTCTAGACCCGACGTTCGGCCGCGAAGGTATTGCGGTCATTCCGCTGGCCCGATCAGGGCGCGGCAACAGCTGTGCAACCACCGTGCTGGCGACGTCGGACGGCAAGGTACTGATTGGCGGATCGACGGACATCGACATCTTCCGCGGCTCAGACATCGTCTTGACGCGGTTTACCGGCGATGGTCAGCTGGATGTCACCTTCGGCGAGGGCCGGCTTACGCTCATCGAGATCGCTAACAATAGTTCTGATCGTCTGAGCGACATGGCGACGAACGCGTCGGGGCGGTTGCTTCTGGTCGGTAGGTCGAACAAGGACATCAGCTGGAAGTCGGAAGGCCTGGGCTTCGCGCTACGGCAGGCGGATGGGTCTGCCGACCTATCTTTCGGCTCCAACGGCACGGGGACGGCATGGCTGCCCCTTCCCCGTGGGGGGCCACGGACTTCGTCGAAGCAGCAGCGATCCCTTCACGATGGTCGCGGGGTCGTCGTGGGCACGCATTACGAGGATGTGGGCCAGCCGCGTATCCCCCCGCCGCCGCGCTCGACCTTGTCGCGGCGGCGCTGGCCTATGCCCGGGACCATGCCGCGGACCTGGCCGCCCAGACCTGGCGGCATGTGGGCCTGGCCGGCGGGGCATTGTTGGTGGCGGGCCTCATCTGCGTGCCGACCGGCGTGTGGATCGCCCGTCATCGGCGGCTGGCGGGTCCGATCATCGGGCTGGGCAGCAGCCTGCGGGTGGTGCCCAGCCTGGCCATCCTCTTCCTAGCCCTGCCCGTGCTGGGCCTGGGCGCGCGGCCGGCGCTGGTCGCCCTGGTGCTGCTGGCCTGTCCGCCCCTGCTGCTCAACAGCTATGCCGGTATCCGCGGCGTGGCCCCGGCGGTGTTGGACGCGGCGCGTGGCATGGGCATGAGCCCCGGGCAGATCCTGCGACAGGTGGAGCTGCCCTTGGCCCTTCCGTTGATGCTGGCCGGGCTGCGTACCGCGGCCGTGGAGCTGATCGCCAGCGCCACCCTGGCTGCCTGGATCGGCGGCGGCGGCTTGGGCGACTTCATCCTTCGCGGCTTCGCCCTGGGCCGGCCGGCCATCATGCTGGTGGGCGCCGTGCCGGTGGCTATCATGGCCCTGGCGGCGGAACTGCTGCTGGGCCGGGTGCAGCGAAGGGTCGTGGCCTGGCAGTGATGCCATCACCCGAAGCGGGTCCGCTGGCGCGAGGACGCCGCCGACGCATCCCGCCATCCGCGCTGACCTTCAGCGCTTTCGTCCCTACCGGCCCGAATCGTTCCGACTAACCGCAACAAGGAGACCTGCCCCATGACCACCCATCCCGCCCCCTTCGGACCCTTCCTCGCGTCCCTGCTGGCGGCAAGCCTGCTGGGCGCCTGCAGCCCGGCGGCCCCCACGGCCCCGATCCAGCGGATGACGCGGCGGCCGGCGCTGTGACCACGCCGACGGTCGCCGTCTCCAAGGGCAAGATCGCCGTGGGGAGCAAGAACTTCACCGAGGCCTTCATCGTCGGCGAGATCTACGCCCAGGTCTTGGAGCGGGCGGGCTACGAGGTGGAGCGCAAGCTCAACCTGGGGGCCACCGACATCGCCCAGGCGGCCTTGGTGGCCGGCGACATCGACCTGTATCCGGAGTACACCAGCACCGGGCTCATGACGGTGCTCAAGGCGCCGCCGCTCACGGACGAGGCCGCCATCTACCAGGCGGTGAAGGCCGGTTACCAGGAGCAGTTCAATCTGGTGTGGCTGGAGCCGGCACCCTTCAACAACCCGCAGGCCCTGGCCACCACCAAGACGGTGGCCGAGGCCCACAAGCTGGCCACCTACAGCGACCTGGCGGCGGCCGCGCCAGAGTTGGTGCTGGGCGCGCCGCCGGAGTTCATCGAGCGCGAGGACGGCCTGCCGGGGCTGCAGAAGGCTTACGGCGGCTTCGCGTTCGGGGAGGTGCGGCCGCTGGACGCGGGCCTGCGCTACCCGGCGCTGGAGAGCGGCGACGTGGACGTGGTGGTGGCCTTCGGGACGGACGGGCAGATCAGCGGCTTCGGCCTGCAGCTGCTGCAGGATGACAAGAAGCTCTATCCGCCCTACCAGGTGGCTCCGGTCCTGCGCCAGGCGGTACTGGACGCCCATCCGGACATCGCCGAGACGCTCAACGCGATCAGCCGGCTGCTGAGCACGGAGAAGATGCAGGCCATGAACTGGTCGGTCGACGGGCCGGACAAGCGCGAACCAGCGGAAGTGGCCCAGGCCTTTCTGGTGGAAGCGGGCATCCTCACCCCTTGACGGCGATGGGCATGACGACGGATTCGGGCACGCCCCCGCCGGCGCTGCGCTTCGAGGGGCGTCGGCGTGGCCTACCCAGGCGCCGCCGGCCAGGCCTGCGGGACGTGAGCCTGGAGGTGGCCCGGGGCGAGCTGGTGGTGCTCTGGGCCCTCGGGCTGCGGCAAGACGACCCTGCTCAAGACGGTCAACCGCCTGGTGACGCCCGACAGTGGCCGGGTGCTGCTGGAGGGCGCGGATGTGCGCGCCGGCGGGGCGACGGCGCTCCGCCGGCGCATCGGCTACGTGATCCAGGCGACGGGCTCTTCCCCACCTGACGGTGGCCCAGAACATCGGCCTGGTGCCGGGGCTGCTCAACTGGGAGGCGCGGCGGACAAGGGAGCGGGTGGATGAGCTGCCGGCCCTGGTCAAGCTGGCTGGCGGATTACGGCTCGCGCTACCCGCGCCAGCTCTCCGGCGGCGAGGCGCAGCGGGTGGGCATCGCCCGCGCCCTGGCCGCCGACCCGGCCTTCCTGCTGATGGACGAGCCCTTCGGGGCCATCGACGCCATCGCCCGCGACCACCTGCAGGAGGCGCTGCTGGAGATCCAGAGCCGTCTGCGCAAGACGATCCTCTTCGTGACCCACGACGTGGACGAGGCCCTGCGGCTGGCCGATCGCATCGCCGTCTTGCGCGCGGGGCGGCTGGTGCAGGTGGCGACGCCGCTTGATCTCCTGAGCCGGCCGGCCGATGCCTTCGTGCGCGAGCTGCTCGGCGCCGACGACCTCTTCCGCCGCCTGGGTCTGCTGAGGGTGCGCGATCTGATGGCGCCGCCGGGGGATGGCGCCGCGGCTCCCGGCACGGCTGCTGGCACGGAAGCGGACACGGATGCAACCTCGGCTTCCAAGACATCCGTGGGCTCCCGCGTTGACCTGGGACCGGACGACGATCTGCGAGAAGCTTTGACCGCGCTCTTGCGGTCGGAAGCCTCGAGCTGCCGGTGCGCGATGCCGACGGGAACTCTCGTCGGCCGGTCTCGCTTGACGCCCTGCGCCGCATCAGCCGGCCGGGCGGCGCGCCACGACCTGGCTGCTGGACCATCCGGCGCTGGTCGCGCAGCGCTTCGGCGAGCATCTCTGGCTCCGGCGTCTCCCTGGCCCTGGCCCTGCTCATCGCCCCCGCCATTGGGCATCGCCACGGCCCGCGACCGCCGTCTCGACGGCCCGGTGCTCGGCGCCTTGGGCGTCCTCTCACACGGTCCCCAGCCTGGCGCTCTTGGTCGCCCTGATTCCCATCGCCGGCCTCGGCCGGCGCACGGCCCTGATCGCCCTGGTGGCCTACGCCCAGGTCTTCCTGGTGCGCAACCTGGTCACGGGTCTGCGCGGCGTGGACCCGGCCATCCGCGAGGCGGCGCGCGGGCTGGGAATGAGTCCGGCCCAGCAGCTGCGGCGCATCGACCTGCCCCTGGCGCTGCCGGCGATCCTGGCCGGCGTGCGCATCGCGGCGGTCTCGACCATCGGCCTGGCCACCCTTGGCGCCCTGATCAACGCCGGCGGCCTGGGCACCTTGCCTTTCGAAGGGGTGGCGCAGGACAACGGCGCAAGATTCGCGCGGGGCGATCGCGGTAATGGGGTTGGCGTTGTTCAACGTGGTGCTGGAGCGGTGGAGGAACGGGCGAGGGGTGAGCGCGGGGTGGGGGGGGCGATGCGGGGTGAGGAGCAATGGGCCGTGGAAGGAGCCGGGAGCATGTCGGGCAACCGGCAGCTAGCAGAGGTTCCGGTCAGGGGATTGATGCGGCCCTTGCATAATGCTTCAAGAGGGGGGTCACATGGTGGCCATATCCGCATCCTCCGGTGCAGAGACCCAATGGGCATGTAAGAAGGGTGTGCATGGTTATGTATACGCACTTTGTGGACACGACATCGGACTGAATCCGCCTCACACCAAGAGTGTCGGCTACGGAGTCCGCCAATGGAAGGTTTTATGGACGAGTGCCGCTGAAAGGGAACGTCTGCCCCATCCACGCTACGCTATCATGCGTAGAGTAAGCGCTCGAGCCATGAAAGATGGCGATCCACGGCGATCATCATTAGACGTTGGCGCTCCGGGTCACGAGAACTCAAAGCGACAAGTGGACTTGCCATCCAGACCGAGAGGACGGGTTTGACCATGGCCATCTGTGAACGTGTCCGCACGCGCTGGTCTGCAACGGCGCTCACACTGCCGCGATGGGAGTGGCAAGGGGATGCACTATGCCAGCCACGGGTCCCGGCACCCCAGCATTTGAGCCCGCAGCGGATACGCCCGCGGCATCCAACCCCGCCGCGGTGGTAACCCCAGTCCCGCCCGGACCTCTGCCTGCTGGATGCCACGGGCCTTTGGGTACGCGATGCGGAAAGCGCCGCCGCGGCCCTGGTGGCGGATCCGAACGCATGGGACAGGCGCGAGCCCATCCTATCGCCGGACGGACGGTGGGTCGGCTACATCGCCGAGGTCCGCGACAAGCAGGGCACCTTCCAAAACGAGTTGCATGTCGTGTCATGGGTAGATGGCACGGTGCGACAGACTGTAGTGGGCGACGCTCTCGGCGTGGAGGACCTCTCCAGCTCCGGTCAGCGTCGAGGGATCCTGACGCCGGTCTGGTCGCCAGACAGTCGCATGATGGCCTTCGATACGATTTCCCGGCCGCCGATGAAGCTATGCCGCACAGCTACGACGATCTCTGGACGCTGGACCTCGACAGCGGCAAGGTCACGCGCGTGCTCGATGAAGGAAGGCTGGCTCGGTCGCATTCTCCCCGATGGGTCGATGTTTGCCGTGGCGACGGCCGGCTATTCCCGGTGCCGACACCAAGCCGGTGGTCAAGGTCTTGCGAACCGACGGTTCGGGAGAGCGCGAACTGTTCAGGCACCCATTGGTCATCCTCCACGAAGAAGGCTACGCGTCAGACAAACTCCAGTGGACGCTGGATGGGAGAAGCATCCTGCTGGCCCTTCCGGCGCCTCAAGCTGGCGAGGAGCTTCTGGATATCCGCTGGCCAACTGCCCAGCTCTATCGCCTGCCGCTCGACGACGAGCCGGAACTCCTCGCCACTGTGAAGGACGTCGTGGGTGGGGCGTACGGCATTGAGTGGTCGCCCGACGCCCAGCACACCGCGTACGTCGTGACAACGGCGGACCCTTCAACGGCGACAGAAACTGGTGATGTCAGCTATCCACCTCCGGCACCTGTGCGTGACCTGATTATCGCGGGCCCGGACGGGACCCGCGGACAGACAGTGATCCGGGCTCCAAACCTCAGCTTCGTCGGCTGGATGCCGGATAGCCAGCACTTTCGTTACAGCCGCCAGACAGCAACCGAACTGAGCGCGGTTACTGTAGGCGCGCTACCCTAGCGACAATGCATCCTCTAGCCCCAGACACAACTACTCTCATCTGAATGCGTCCTTGCTCGGAGGCATACCGGGCTCCGCGACAATTGTGCGGAAGACGGTGGTTTTATCGACAACTCCCGTGACGCGAGAGCAGATCATCATGCAGTGCGCTAGAATATGAGAGCGTTTGATCTGCGGTCACAGACGACGTGGCTCGACAGACAGGTTTCTCGTCACTCTCCACATGAGGCTAATTCGACATGGATGTCATTAGGCTTTCGAGGATCTGGACACTTGGGGCTCTCATTGGCGACCCATCAGGCTTCGGGAAGGTCTATCAGGCCGTCGCCGACGACGGGACGATTGCCGCGATTAAGCTCGTGCCGAAAGAGCCTGGTGCCGAACGTGAGATCTTGTTCGAGGAAATCAGTGGCGTGGAAAACGTGATACCGATCATCGACACAGGCGAATTCAAGGACTACTGGGTGATCGTCATGCCGCGAGCAGAACGCTCGCTTCGGGCACATTTGGCGACCCATGATGGGACACTTCCCCTAAATGATGCTTTGCCGATCCTAGTTGACATTGCCCAGGCCCTGGCCGAACTCGATGGCCGCGTGGTACATCGTGACCTGAAACCAGAGAATATCCTTCTGTTCAATGGTCATTGGTGCCTCGCAGACTTTGGTATCGCCCGGTATGCTGATGCCTCGACCCAGCCTGATACTCGGAAGTTTGCGATGTCACCGCCGTACTCCGCGCCAGAGCGCTGGCGACACGAACACGCGACGAGTGCGGCCGATGTCTACTCTTTCGGGGTAATGGCTTGGGAGATCCTCACGGGTCGTCCTTTATTCTCTGGCCCGGCATTGGATGACTTTCGGGAGCAGCATCTCCACTTCCCCCCGTTCTGGCCGACCAGTCGCCCGCACTCACCAGTCTCATTCAGGAATGCTTTACAGGCGCCGGGTTCTCGCCCCTCGTCAAAGACTAAGGACTCTTCGTCGTCGCAAGCCAGAGCTTGCGGGCTATCAGCGCCCGAATGCGTCAAGCTGTTGCTGACAACGCCCCGGCCGCCACACCGAACCAGCGTGCGCGCGCTGACGACTGGTCATTGCAGCTCGGCAGCGCTTCGCTCGGCATGGACCCGGCCAAGCTCGTAGTACCAGGGAGTTTCGGGCAGCGGGCGCCAGCATTCGATGTCATCGCAGTCGCTGCCATTGGTGTCGTTATCCCGCCCGGGCTGACGACTACCACGGGCGCTGCCACTCGTTATGGTACGGCGATCTCCAAGAGACGGGCGTCTATCGTTGGTTCGAAACGGGGTTCATGGTCTCCGTGCTCGTCCCTAAGCGCCTCCATCATGTACCGGCTGCAATGGAACCGAACGAAAGTACAGGCAAGGCCTTCGCGAACGCCATAACCGAGTGGTCTCTCGCACGGCCTGTCGTGCCGATCGATCAGGGGGGAGGGAGGATGCCTTCATTGAGCGGTGGCTCAATTGGTTTGCGGAGAGGCCGCCGCGGGCCACTCCAACATCCGCGAGGTTTACCAGAGGGCGACCCGAAGGGATCGTACTCCGACAACTCTAGGCGGTTCGAGAGGGGGCACGGCGGCCCAAGATTGTGGCTACGGCACATGGCTGCCCAGTCATCATCGGTAACATCCCGACTGTCATACTCGTTCTCTTCGACGACGATCGGCCAGCCGTCTGCGTCTCTTCCAATCCGAAAGTATGGACCGGCATAGCCGCAATTTGGCAAGAATATCTCTGCTATAAACGGATTGTTCTCGCTCTCCTTCCTTGATGACGCGAAAGCCTGGAGGATTGGAAATAAACCAGGGCCGTGGCGTGAAGCGTCCATCTCTGTCAGTGACGATGAACTGAAGAGCAATGACATCGGATAAGAGATGGATGGCTTCAAGTGCAGGAGTTCTGTCGTCATGGTCGAGGGCGGGATCAAAATGGATTGCGCGCCAACGCAGATCCTTCAGCTGTCGTAGTTTGACCACGGCATCAGGTAGAAGGACCCTCCAAGCCTCCAAGACATCGATCGGTTCATTCCAATCACTAAAAGAATCTCTTCTTGTAGATGTACTTATACTGTGGTGTCGTACGATAGTGTTCGCGAAGACGGATCACCAAGTGTGCGAGGATGCGCTCGGCGAGCGCGAAGGCGCCGGTTAGGAAGGGTAGTACGCGCCCATCACAAAGGCATCCCGAACCTGCGGCAGAAACCTGTTGTGAAAAGCAAGGATTGACATGGGCAGTGGCCCAAGATCGAGAAGATTGGCCAACTTGGGATCGAGGTTAGCCGTCCCGTACTGTTGAGCGAGACTGGAGATAACGGCCCCGCGGTTCTTGTGATGCGTCTCCTTGACCACAGCATCCCACTCCTCCTTGAGGGGACTTCCCAGGATAGTGGCGCGGGTATCAAATTGAAGGTTGAGGATAACGTAGCGCTTCACTGGATGGCTCCATCAATGGAGGGTGGGGTATCGGTGGCGCGGAGGATATCGACGAGGAAGTCGAACACCGGAATACCGCGACTGCGCCAACCTTTCAGCCTGGGCGGCCCCCAGGCTAAGCCCAATGGTCGGCTCGACCGAATCACCAGCCGTCATGGTCTACGGCCCCGTACCCCAGATCTCCATCGCATAGTCATCGCCACGGCGCTCGGTCTTCACGAACAGGAACTTGTCGACAATCCAACCAGACTCGCCAGGGCCTCCGTTTCCGGCCCACCAGTTGCTGCTAGGACTGTCAGGTAGAACGGAAAACCAGATCGAGCCAGGCTCGGCACCCTCGATGCGAAACTCCTTCAATCGGCATGAGTCGGGAACGGACGCATCGATGTGGCTCTGTAGATAGTCGGAGAACAGCTCGGTCAGGATCTGTGCCTCGCTCATGCTCTCGGCTTCGGAGACCGTCATCGTGACCTGAGAATCATCCGACAGGAAGCTCGCCATCCGGCGCATCGTCACTGGCGGCCATAGGAGTCGGCTCGGCCGTCGCCTCGGTATCGTCGAAGGGACTGACCGTCACGATCTCGACTCCAGTCTCATCGACAATGCCGGCCGGTGTCGCCGTTGGCGACGCACAGCCGCCCAGAGGGGTCAGGATCGAGATGAGAAGGATGGCGGCTTGGCGGCTGGA
>JADJUE010000007.1 GCA_016710785.1 Candidatus Epilinea brevis
CATCTGGGGTGCGGGCGCTGTCCGCGCCCCAGACGCCCGCCCAGCCGGAGCAGACGGTTGAGCCCCTGCGAGCCCACGCCGACCGCCGCCCACACGGGGCCGCCTCCTGCTACCGCGACGCCGCGGCCACCCTGCCGGCGACGCCCCGAGCACCTTGCCGGCCACCGTCGGTACCCGCCCCCGGCACCGCCGCTCAGGAACCACCGCCAATCCGAGCGAGGCGGCGGAGACTACTGCCCAGCGAAGAACGGCCCATCATCATCCTGGACCGCTACGACGTGGAGCCCGGCGCCCCTGGCCGGGCAGACCTTCCGCCTGAAGCTCAAGCTGCGCAACAAGGGCGAGCATCTGGCGGAGAATGTGCGGGTGAGCCTGGCCTCGAGCACCTTCCTGCCGGTGAACGAGGGCAGCCTGGTCTACAGCAACGCCATCGATGAGGGCGACAGCGACAGCATCGAGACCGATCTGCGCGTGGCCGCCGACGCCAAGGCGGGCAGTCATCCCATCACCGTGGGCCTGCGCTGGGACGACAGCTGGGGCGGCACCTACTCAAACGAGGTGACCATCGGCATCGAGGTGGGCGGCAGCGGCGCGGCGCGGCCGATCCTGGCGGTAACCGGCACCCGCCTGCCGGGCCGGGTCGTGCCGGGCATCCCCTTCACCTGCAGCTGGACCTGCTCAACACCGGCGGCAAGGGAAGCGCGGGCGGTCAACGTGGCGCCCCGCAGGGCGCCCTGGCCCTGGTCGGTGGCGCCGGTTCGCTGGTCAACATCGCTCCGGGCGCCTCGGCCACCATCACAGTACGCCTGGTGGCCGCGCAGGTGCAGGTGCCGGGGGGCTACCAGCCAGACCATCGAACTGCGCTACGACTCGCCGGAAGGCGAGCATTTCCGCCGATCCGCAGCCCCTCGGCCTCAGCATCTCCGGCGATGCCGCCACCGGTCCCCTGCCCTTGATCACCGCCTACCGCCTCAACGGCAAGGAGAACGCCGAGATCCATCCCGGCGAAACCTTCAGCCTGGAGCTGGACCTGGTCAACGCCGGGGCCGGCGCGGCGCAGCAGACGCGGATGGTCCTGGGCGCGGGCGGCGCCGGGTCCGGCGCGGGCAGCGCGGCCGGCGCTTCCGCCGGAGCGGCGAGCCTGGGGTCTTCGCTCCCGTGGGCACCAACAACGTGCGCTTCCTGGACCGCATGCCCGCCGGTCAAGCCCGCACCGAGACCATGAGCCTGGTGGTGGATGGCGCGGCAAGCCGGGGTCTACACCCTGGAGGTGGGCTTCCAGTTCGTGGATGCCGACGGCGAGGCGCAGAGCGCCAGCTCGGTGGTCAGCATCCTGGTCAGCCGCAAGCTCAACCTGGTCATCAACCCCGTCCAGGTGGTCACCTCCACCCTGACCGGACAGCCGATGTCCTTCGTCGTCGACATCGTCAACCAGGGCAGCAGCACCGTCAACCTGGGCAACGCCGAGGTGCTGACCGACGGCCACTTCGCGCTGGGCTTGACCACACCGCAGTACATCGGTCAGCTGGACGCCGCCGGCTTCACACCCTGCAGGCGGACCTCGCGCCCACGAGGGCGGCAAGGCCGAGGTGACGGTACGGGTGCATTACCAGGACGACTTCAACCGCGAGCAGACCCTGGAACGGGTCTTCCCGGTGCTGGTCGAGGCGCCAGAGAGGCGCCGGTGGATCCGGAGACCCTGCAGCCGCGCCTGGAAGAAGGCCCCCTTGGTGCTCCGGATCCTGAAAGGCCTGCTGGGCCTGGGCGCCCCGCCGAAGCTCGTCATTCCTGAGGGTCCGCCGGCCGGCGACGCGGCGACGCCGCTGGAAGCGCCGCCGGATGGGGCCATCATGATCGCACCGCAGGGCTGACGGCCGGCGCCGGCCGCAGACTGCCGTGTTCCGGCCGTCACCGGCCGTTGGTCGTCCGTCTTCCGCCCGCCGCCTTCCGTCCGCCTTCCCGCTGCCGCTTCCGCCCGCTAGGACCTGCTTTCCCTATGTCTCGGTCCTCCGGCAGTTCGTCCAGCGATGAGCAGGGCAAGCTGGACCAGGCGGCCTTGGACGACATCCGCGCCCTGCCGCATGTCGTGGCCGCGACGCCCATCCTCAGCCTGCAGGGCGGGGTGGAGGTGAAGGTGGGCCAGGTGCGGGCGGACTTCGCCTGGCCGCGAGGGGTGGAGGCCAAGGCGCCGGAGCAGCTGGGCTGGAAGGTGGAGGACGGCGTGGGCTGGCCTGGCGCCGGGGCAGATGCTGGTGGGCAGGGCATCTTCGACGGCGGCGGGGGGATGCGCTTCGGCCCCGGCGGTCCGATGCAGGTCAGCGACAGCCGCGACGCCGACCCGCGCAACAAGCCGCCTGAGAAGCTGGTGGGCCGCACGGCCACCCTGAAGCTGACGAAGTCCGACGACGAGGGCAAGGAGATCGTGCGCTCGGAGCGGCTGCGCATCGTGGGGGTGCTCGAGAGCGACAACGAGAGCACCTCGGCCTACATCAGCCTGAAAGATGCCGACGACTACAACCGCTGGTTCACGGGCAAGGCCCGCAACACCCGCGACGGCTTCCAGGAAGGCCTGGTGAAGGTCGACAGCCGCGAAGCGGTGAAGGAGGTCCAGGACGCCATCAAGGGCATGGGGCTCTCCACCTTCTCGATGCAGGAGATCCTCAGCAGCATGAACCAGGTCTTCGTGATCATGCAGGCCATCCTGGGCGGCGTGGGGGCCATCGCCCTTCTGGTAGCGGCCATCGGCATCGCCAACACCATGACCATGGCCATCTTCGAACGCACCAAGGAGATCGGCATCATGAAGGCCCTGGGGCCACCAACAACGACGTGCTGCGCATCTTCCTGACGGAGGCGGGGCCATCGGCCTCTTGGGCGGCCTGGTGGGCACCGCGTCCGGCTGGGGGGCTGGGCAAGGTCATCGACTTCATCGTGCGCCAGTACGCCCAGTCGCAGCAGGCCCAGGGCGGCGGCTCAGCGGACCAGCCGGTGATGCATTACGTGATCTCGCCGCTGTGGCTGCTGGGCTTCGCCCTCTGCTTCGCTACCTTGATCGGCCTGATGAGCGGCGCCTATCCCGCCTTGCGCGCCGCCAGCATGAAGCCGCTGAAGGCCTTGCGCACCGATTGAACCGACCTCGCGAAAGGACTTCTCCATGTCGCAACTGAAGACCGTCCCCAACGACGCCAGCGTGGACGCCTTCCTCGCCGGCGTGGACGGGCGCCGGCAGCAGGACTGCCTGACCTTGATGGATCTCATGCGCGAGGCGACGGGCGAGGAGCCGCGCATGTGGGGTGAGGCCATCGTCGGCTTCGGCAGCTACCGTTACCGCTACGCCAGCGGCCGCGAGGGCGACTGGTTCCTGGCCGGCTTCTCGCCCCGCAAGCAGAACCTGACGCTGTACCTCATGGGCGGATTCCAGGGCTACCCCGAGCTGTTGGCCGCCCTGGGCAGGCACAGCACCGGGCAATCCTGCCTCTACGTCAAGTCTTTGGCGGACGTGGACATGGACCGACTGCGCGCGCTGGTGCAGGCCTCGGTGGCTCACATGCGCGCGGCCTACCCGACGACGGCATGAGCGCGCCCGCCATCGACCCGCGCGTCGACATCGGCCACGTCCACCTGAAGGTGGCGGATCTGGACCGCGCCCTGGCCTTCTACCAGGGCGTGCTGGGCTTCGCCTTGACCCAGCGCATGGGGACGCGGGGCCGCCTTCCTCAGCGCCGGCGGCTACCACCACCACATTGGATTGAACACCTGGGAGAGCGCCGGTGGCTCGCCGCCGCCCCAGGGCAGCACGGGGCTCTACCACCTGGCCATCCGCTATCCGGATCGCCCCAGCCTGGCCGACGCGCTGCGGCGGCTCCTGGCCGCCGGCGTCCCCCTGGAAGGCGCTTCCGACCATGGGGTCAGCGAGGCCCTCTACCTGCGGGATCCGGACGGCAACGGCGTGGAGCTGTACCGCGACCGCCCGGTCGCCGACTGGCCCCGCGATGCCTCAGGCGAACTGATGATGGTGTCGGACGCGCTGGATCTGCGGCGCTGCTGGCGGAGGCGCAGTAGGGGCACCGGCGTATCCGTCGGTGGCGCCGGGGTGGCGGTGGCGGGCGCCGGGGTATCCGTGACGGTGGGCTGGGTGGTGGCGGTGGGCACAGCCGTCGCCGTGTCCGTGGGGCTGGGAATGGCCGTCGCGGTGTCGGTGGGCAGTGGGGTTGGGGTGGACGTCGCCGTCGCGGTGGGTGAAGGCGTGAGGGTGGCGGTGGACGTCGCCGTAGCGGTGGGTGAAGGCGTGAAGGTCGCCGTCGCGGTGGCGGTGGGCGTCGCGGTCGCCGTGGGCGAGGGCGTGATGGTGGCCGTCGCGGTCGCCGTCGCCGTGGGCGAAGGCGTGATCGTCGGCGTGGGGGTGATGGTGGGTGTCGGGGTGGGGGTATGGGTGGGCCGGTAGGGCACGCCGGGGCAGCGGGCCTCGTAGAAGATGGGCGCGAAGCCGAAGCTGTCGTCCAGGATGGGAAAGCCGGTGGAGGCCGCGGATTCGTCGCCGGGCACCTGCTCGCCCAACAAGGTTCCGCTGCGTTCGATGGTCACCACACCCAGGCCCACGGCATTGGCCTGCCCCAGACCGCTGGCGGATTCATGTTCCCAGTAGACGGCGCTGACCACGGCCGAGCCCTTGAAGCCTTGGGGCAGGGTGCCGCGCTGGTCCAGGTTGAGGTAGGTCACCTGTTGGCTGCTCAGCTTCTCGCATTCGTAGTCGAGAAGCCCGTTCTGGTCGAAGACGAAGATGGCGAAGTCGGTGAAGCCCGGACGGGCCACCAGGTTCTGCACCGCCAGCTCGCTGGTCAGACCGCTGTAGAAGCGGTCCTTGTTGAAGGAGGGGATGCCGATGACCCCTACGCAGCCCGGGCCGGGACAGCGGCAGCATTCGCGCGGCGGCCCCACCTGCCAGTCGAAGGCCTCCACCTCCGGCAGCAGGTTGTAGGCCACGGCCTCCACGGTCTCGGTGCGCGCGGGGTCGCTGTACTTGAGGAGCACCATCACGGCCTGGATGTCGGCGGGATCGATGGGCGGGCTGCCGGGCTTGAAGTAGCCCTGGCTCTCCACCCGCACCGAGCCGGTCCAGTTGCCGGGCAGGTTGGCCAGGACGGGCAGGAAGAAGGTCTGCGAGCCGCGGGGGCAGATCCAGTCCACCACCACGGCGTCGATGTCCCCGCCGCGGTCCATGAAGTACACCTTGACCTTGGCGGCGTAGACCGGGTTCAGGTTCATCACCTGCACCGAGGCGTCCCAGCCCTGGTACGCGCTGTAGGACAGAGGGCCGTAGGCTACCTGACTGCCGCTCTTGAAGCTGGGCGGTCCGCCGGGGCCGAAGTTGAGCTCCACCGGCACGGAGCTGTAGCTGGTGAGAATGTCCCGCCCGGCGGTGTCGACGACGACGGCCAGGGGCTCGGATCCGCGGATCCAGGCGGAGCCCTGCCAGCCGGGGCCGATGCAGTCGGCGGCGTCATAGGCGTAGGTCTCGCCGGGGGCCAGCTGCAGGATGTCGCAGATGCGGTCACGCAGGCAGTCGTCCTGGCGCCGGAACCAGATCTCGACGGAGCTGCATTCCAGGCCGGCGTTCTGGATGTAGAGCCAACTGCTCAGGTCGGCCCAGTCACCGATGAGGTAGGGCGCGTAGTAGGCGTAGCCGCCGAAGACGGGATCGTTCTGGCCCAGCATGTAGCCGGTCAAGCCGCTGTAGGAGGCCACCACCTCGGCGCCGGGGGTCACGTCGCCGGGGCAGCGGCGCAGCACCTCGATGCCCAAGGGCGAGCCCCAGGCCAGGCGCATGGGGATGCCGGCGTAGTCGCCGCCCTCGGTGTAGGCCTTCTTGAAGCGGCGGTAGTCGTTGTTGTCGTCCACGGCCTGCAGCAGCAGGCGCTCGCACATGTAATCGGCCACCACGTCGTCGAAGCCCAGTTTCACGGCCAGGCCCAGCTCGCCCAGCTGCCGCGCGGTGAAGCTGAAGGCGACGCCGCTGCGGGCGCCCACGGGGATCTGCGCGCTCTGGAAGTTCCACGCCGAGCCGGGCTTGAGCAGGCCGGAGCATTCCACCTTGAGCGGCCCGGCGGCTTGCGGCGGACAGGCGCCGGTGTCGCCCCATACGAGCAGGATGACCTTGCTGGGGTGCTCCCCCAGGTTCTGGGCCTCGATGACGGTCTGGCAGCTCAGGTCGCGGCCCAGGGTGCCCAGCACGGGCAGGTGCACGCTGCGGCCGAGGCCGCCGGCGGCCTCGACGCGATGCGGGCGCAGGGCGATGATGGCGGCGAGGGCGAGGGCGAGGGCGAAGGCCGGGACGCGCGTCGGCGGCCCGGCACGACGGTGGCCGGCCGTCATCCAGCGGGCGCCGTCGGCGGATGGCGCCGGCCGGTCGCTGATCGGTGGGCAGCCGCAAGCCTGCCCGGCGCCGAGGCGCACGAGCAGGGCGGACGAGCCGCTATCCGGGCCGCCCGGGAGACGATGGGGGGACGGCGGAGGGGGGAAAGTTCATGCCAATAGGGAACGGGCCAGACGAATGCCGGGCAGCGGCCATGGGACAGGCGTGGCTGCTCTCGGATGCATGAGAACGTGGACCGGTGGTGATCTGCTACGGTGGATCGGGGTCGCCGGGCCCCCGCAGATGGCGGCTGGCGCGGGCGGGGTCCTATACTTGGTCTGCGCCATTGGCGCCGAGCCAGCAAGGAGGAGGATCTACCATGTCGCATTATTACGTGAACCGCGGGGCGGTGTTGAGCGGGCGCGGTTCGATCCACGGGACGGACGGCGAGACTGTCTCCTGCAACTACCGGCTGCAGCGGCAGGAGAAGGTCGAACGGGCGTTCCCCTTGGGTGCCCGGGATCCGGGTGACCGCCCGCTGGGCGTCTATGAATGGCAACAGGAAACCCGGAGCCAGTTCAACGGCACGCCGCCCGCATGGTTGAAGGGCCAGACCGATCTGAGCCTGGAGCTGACCGATGGACGGCGGCTGCCGGTCGTCATCAAGGCCAGCCAGCCTGGAGGGGCGGTGGAGTACGCGCTCACGGACGGTGGCTTGGAGATGCTGACGAACGCTCCGGAGTAGCAGCGGCGCCGCCAAAAAGTCTCCGAGGGCCTCGCGTTCGCGACCCGACGAGCGGTCGATCAAGTACGCTAGCGTACTTGCCCCCTGGAGCAAAGGCAATTGACCCCAAAAGTCCCGGTAAAGCTGACCAAGTACGCTAGCGTACTTGCTCGGCTGCTCGTGGTGAACCTGCGACCGAGACGCCGTTCACGGCGTGGTGCAGGCCGTGGGACGACGCTGTTTGCGCTGGCGGTGCCGGTCTTGGTCGTCGGGATTGCCTGGCGATGCGACCTTTCAATCGTCGCCCATGGTGCCGCGTGGTCGGAGCAACCGGCTACCGAGTCGGTCAAGGGCAAGATTCCCGCCGAACCGGCGACAGCGGCCGGCGGCGACGAAGAGCTGGCGCAGCACATCCTCCTGCCGGGCTTGCTGCGCGGTGGGAGCTTCCTCGGCGGGCCGGCGGCGTCGCCCAGCCCGGCGGCTTCGTCGGTTCCCAGCGCATCGGCCTCACCGACTGCGGTCGAGCACCCTGAGCCCACTCCCTCGCCCTCTTCCCCGCCGCCCTTCGTGCCGGCGGCGGAGTTCTTCGTCGCGGCAGCGGCGAGCGGATCCGGGGATGGCTCCCTGGAGCGACCGTGGACCTTGCAGCAGGCGCTCAGTCAGCCAGCGTCGCTGAAGGCGGGCGGCCTGGTGTGGCTGCGCGGAGGTACCTATGCGGCCACCTGGAAGACGGATCCCTCGCTGGGGCGCATCTCCTTCAGCTGCGGCACGCATGGCACGGCGGAGGCCCCGATCGTCTTCCGCAACTACCGGGATGAGCGCGTCACCATCGACGGCGAGGCCAACGAGGTGGTGCTGTTCGCCCAGGACTGCAGCTTCACGTGGTTCTGGGGCCTGGAGCTGATGAGCTCCGCGCCGGTGCGCACGCCGTCGCGGTCCTACATCTACGGCACGGCGCCCGACCTCAAGTTCATCAACATGTTCCTGCACGACATGGCGGACGGCATCGACCTGTGGACGACGGCCACGAACGCCGAACTCTACGGCTCGCTGGTGTACCACAACGGCTGGGACGAGACGAACGGGGGCCACGGGCACGGCATCTACACCCAGAACAAGACGGGCGTCAAGCGTATCCAGGACAACATCTTCTTCAGCCAGTACGGCTACAACATCAAGGTCTGGTCCACCAACCAGTTCGTCGACAACTTCGTGCTGGAGGGCAACATCGTCTTCAACGGCGGCTCGCTCTCGGAATATGCCAGCCGCAAGTTCAACTTCTTCGTCGTGGGCAACAACCCCGCCGCGCCGGCCCGCAACCTGGTGGTGCGGCGCAACTACACCTACGCGGGCAATACCACCACCACCCCGGCCTGCAACGCCTTCGGCCCCAACTACGGCGCCACGGATCTGATCCTGGAGGACAACTATCTGCTGGGGCAGTTCCGGGTCGGCGGGCCCTACGTCAACTGCTCGATCAGGCGCAACCACATCCTGGGCGGCACGGCCTTGGGGTTCATCACGGGCACGGGCTTCGACAGGGCCGATTATCCGGACAACGTCTACGCCCAAGAGCTGCCGACCTCCGGCGCGGAGGTCTTCGTGCTGCCCAACGTCTACGAACCGGGCCGCGCGAACGTCGCCATCTACAACTGGGGCGGCGCCGACACGGTGGACGTCGCGGCCGACACGCTGGGCCTGGCGACCGGCGACCGCTACCAGCTCATCCACGCGATGGACCCCTTCAACGACATCATCACCCGCAGCTATGACGGCGGGGGGACGATCCCGGTGCCGATGACCGGGCATACCTTCGCCCAGGCCATCGGGTCGAGCAAGAGCCCGGTGTCGCAGTTCCCCCGGTTCGGGGCCTTTGTGGTCCGGCGGCTGGGGCGGTGATGTCGGGTAGATGTGTCTACCTGTGAGCCCCTCCAACACCCTCTTCGACAACGTCAGCTACACGTTGTCTAGCAGGGCTCTGTCAAGAGTCCAGTAGGTCTGTCACATCAGTACGTCGCACAGTTGACGTTGATCTGAATGGACGCATCAGTCCGAAGCCCCGTAGCGTAGGTCGCCCTCGCCTCAGCGTCTCTGGTTGCACCAATATCGGCAGCCGCCGCCGCTATCTCATTCTCGCCAGGTCGGACTTGGTGGTCTGTGACGAACGCCACGACTCCAGTTCCATCGGCTCTTACATACGGATAGAGATAGTTGCCTTCCGAGTGACTAGTGACAATTGTCTGCACATAGTCAGGAAGGCCGGATAACTCCCTGAGATCTGCGCTCAGTCTGTACTTTACAATTGCAGCCGCTGGACTAGCGAGACTCTGTTGAGCAACAGCGCGATCCAAGAATTGTCCCAGGAATGCGCCCTCCTTTGCGCTTCTCCACTCCTTCTGCAGTTCAGTATACAAAGCAGATGTCTGAGCTTTGGACTCAGTAGTGATCACAGCAATATCCAACGAGATGCCCGCCATCTCAGACACTCTAGTAGCTATCTCGTCGGCCGACGGAGTGAACATGGCCGTGGCAAACCGCCCGTCATATTCGCTTACTGCGGCCACCGTTCCTAATAACGCAGCTCCCACCCAGCCGGCGGCCATGTCGGTCGTCGCTGTCGACTCTGGAGAACTACTCGGCGTCGATGGTGGGGCCAAGGTGGCGGCTTCAGTCGTCGCTGATGTGTTCTGTTCGAAAATCGCCGTCAACGTTGGCGAGCCAATCGAGATCCCGGAAGCGAGCCGATCATCGCGCAACAAGACATAGTCTACAAAGTACTCGATTGTCTGATCGCAGGCTTCATTCCTACTCATTTCCGGATTCTGACCTAACAGACCATCAAACCTGTCATGAAAGGCACTCGCCCTTATGGCTTGACCGTTCACGATCAGATAGGGGGTTGGTGTAGAAGATGGTCCAGGAGATGATGTTCCCAAGCTGATCAGGTCCACTCCATCTCCCATGCGCCATGAGTTCATCCTGATTGCCCTAGACACAACAATCGCTGCAGCAACAGCTAAGATTACCAGAACTCCAGACCATTGAATTCTCGCGCCGAGTCTTGTACTCAAGCTTGTCACTTACGCTCTCTCCTGTTCTCTTTGAGCACTATACATCGAGGCCAGTCGGTCGTCCAGCCGGGGACGGATCGGCCTTGGGGCGCCATCACCTGGCTGTCACTACACTTGGGCCGCGACTGACAGGCTGGTCCTCGACCAGGAACGTGTCGGCGGACACATTATGGGCATCGCCGCGGACGCCGCTCCGTCCAGGTGTTCCTTCGGCTACTGGCGGCAGGTCGGGACGGCCCCTTGCCCGGTTGCGCAGGCCGTCAGGCCGGTCTATGCTGTGCCCTCCATGAACCGTCGACGCCTCGTCGCCCTGCTGCTGCCTGTTGCGCTGGCCGTGACCGTTCTCGGGTCTCGGGCGGCGCCCGCGCAGACGATCACGCCGCCGATCGCCTACCAGCACGTGGCCACCATCGGCCAGACCGGCCAGCCCTACCGCCGCTCCGACGCCAACCTCAACCAGCCTGTGGGCCTCGGCGCGGACCGCGACGGCGTCTGGATCGCCAACGGGGCCGGACGCAACCTGCTGCGCTTCGGGTTGGCCGGCGTCGAGTCCCTGGGCCGCGCCGGTGCGCTTGACGCCTTGTACGGCCGCCCCCTGCGCTTTCTGGCCGACGTGGCGGTGGTCAACCTGTGGGGCGGCAGGCCCAGCCCCACCGCGACGCCGCGGACCGGGGGCGGCCGGGTGGAACCGCCGACGCGAACCGTGTGGTTCGTGGATCAAGGCGGTCACGTCGCCGTCGGCCTGCCGCCCGCGACGAGCGCTTTCCGGCGCCGCCCATCGTGGTGGGCGAGACCGACATGCCCGGCGATGACGATGGGCACTTGCGCGATCCGACGGGCATCGCCGCTGACAGCGTTGGCAACGTCTTCGTCAGCGACACCGGCAACCATCGTATCCAGATCTTCGCCCCCGACGGCAAGTACCTGGCGACCATCGGCCAAAGTGGCCGCGCCGGCGCCGGACCGGGCCAGCTGGACCATCCCCAACGCCTTACCCTATCCAAGGATGGCCGCTTGTATGTGGCCGACACCGGCAACCACCGCGTGGTCGCCTACGAGGTCAGCGATCCCCGCGCCCCGCGCGAGCTGCAGGTGTACGGGCATACCGGCGTGGCGGGCAAGGGACCCGGCCAGTTCGACCATCCCGGCGGCGTCGCCGTGGACGCCACCTTCCTCTATGTCGCCGACACCGGCAACAGCCGCGTGCAGGTGCTCACCTGGCGCGACGGTCGGCAATGGCGCACCCTGGACGGCACGACCAGGGACCGCTGCGGCTTCGCTCAAGGGGCCGACCCCGATTGGGGAGCGCCGTCGGACCTGGCCCTGGACCAGAGCAACAACCTGTATATCGCCATGCCGCAGAAGATGCGGGTGGCAGGCTGCGACGCCATGCAACGTTTGCAGCGCCCCGACCTAAACCACGGATCGCCGGGCAGCCCCTACGTCGCGGCGGACGACCTGTTCAACGCTCCGTCCGGTGTCGCTGTCGCCGCGGATGGGTCGCTGGCCATCGTCGAGCAGGAAGGCCAGCGCCTGGTCCGCATCGCCGCGGATGGCGCTCCCATGTGGACCATCGGCAGCGCGGGTGTCGCGGGCGCCGGTGACGCCGTTCGACCGCAGCTGGCGCAGCCCACCGATGCGGTGTTCCTCGCGGACGGCCGTCTGGTCGTGTCGGACACGGGTAACGGGCGGCTGCAGGTGTTCAATGCCGCCGGCAGGCTCGACGCCACTTGGGGCAGTGGCTGGCTGCAATCGCCCGCCGGCCTGGTGCCCCTGCCCGATGGCCGCCTGGCCGTGGCGGACTCCGCGGCGGGTCGCGTGCGGCTGTTGGATGCGAGCGGGGCGGCCGCCGGCGACCTGGCCGGTCCATCAGGCCCGCTGGCGTTCACCAACCCCGCCGACGTCGCCGTGGACAGCGTGGGCAACTGGTACGTCAGCGAGCGCAGCAGCCATGTCGTGCAGGTGTTCGACCGCCGCGGAGCCCCCGCCCGCAGGGTCGGCGAGGTGGGCGTGAGCGGCGACGGCTTCGGCCACCTCAAGCGGCCGACCGGCCTGGCCATCGACGCGGCCGATCGACTGCTGGTGGTGGACAGCGGCCATGACCGCGTCCAGGTCTTCGCCCCGGATGGCGCCTACCTCAGCACCATCGGCGGCCGCCGCGGCGGCGGGACGGGAGGGCTGCTAGAGCCGCGCGGTATCGCCGTCGCACCGGACGGCAAGGTGCTTGTTGCCGATAGCTTCAACCATCGCGTGCAGGTGTTCCAGGCGGCCGCCGAGCCCTGGCTGCCGGCGGCGGCCAATGGCTTCGGGGAGCGAGCCGTGACGGAGGTCGATGCCCTGCAGGTGTTCGACGGGCGCCTGTACGCGGGGCTCGGTGGTTCAACGGGGGCGGGGTCTGGCGTCGCGCTGAGCAGGGCCCGTGGCAACAGGTCGCGTTCGGCGGTTTCGGCGACGCCGCGCATCACCGCCTGCGGGCCTTCGGCGTCTTTGGCGGCAAGCTCTACGCCGGCACCGACAACCGCCATGAGCAATGGGACCTCAACACCGGCCTGCCCATCGGCGCTTCCACCGGCGGCGGGGTCTGGCGGAGCGGCGACGGCCAAGGATGGGAGCCCGTGGTCGCCGGCGGCTTCGGCGACAGCCACCAAGGCGCCGTCGGCCCCTTCGCCGAGTTCCGGGGGCAGCTCTATGCCGGGACGGCGTCCGTGGACAGCCGCTACCCGCCGCAGCTATGGCGGTCCGCAAGCGGCGATGGCGCCAGCTGGCGGCGGCTCGGCATCGGCCAGACCTCGCGATCCGGCTGGAGCGACAACCGCGCCGTGTCGGCGATGACGGTCTACAGCAACAGCTTGGTCCTGGGCACCTGCGGCCAGCGAGCGCAGCTATGGTCGAGCCGCGACGGCGAGGCCTGGCAGCCGGCCGGCGATGCCGACCGCGGCGTCGAACCCGCCGCTATCCAGCCGACCTTGGGGGCGGGAGCTCCCTGTGTCACGTCGCTCACCGCCTATGAGGGCCGGCTCTTCGCCGCCCTCGGCACGCCCTCGGATCGCCTGCGGCATCCCTACGAAGTGGGGGTTCCGGCGGAGCTGTGGCATTGCCTCGCCTGCGACGGCAGCGATTGGGAGCAGGCCGCGGCGCCTGGCTTCGGCGACCCGACCAATGCCGGCGCGCTGGCCTTGGCGGCCTTCGCCGAACCACCCTTCAACTACCTCTATGCCGCCGTCGGCAACGCCGCGAGCGGCCTGCAGCTGTGGCGCGCTCCCGATGGGCTGAACTGGGAGCCGCTCGTCCCAGGCGGCTTCGGCGATGACAACAACAGCCAGCCGGGCGGTCCAGCCGCCATGGCCGAGTACCGCGGCCGGCTGTTCGTCGGCACGGTCAACGCCGCCAACGGTGGCGAGCTGTGGTCCAGCGGCGGCACCCGGCCGGAGCCGCCGCCCCCGGCCGCAGGCCCGACCGTCGTCCCCACGCCGCGGCCGCGGCCGCAGCCGTCGGTGGGCCGCGCGCGCTACCGGCAGGTGGACGCCTGGCCCGTGGCGCCATCCCTGCCGGATGGCGTCCTCGGCGGGATCAGCGACATGGCCGTGGCCGCCGACGGAGCGGTCTACCTCTTGGCTGACGGCCCGCCGCGCTTGCTGCACCTGCGCCCCGACGGCGCCTGGGCGCCGGACTTCGGCGCCAGCGGCACCGGCCCCGGCCGTCTCAGCCAACCGCGAGCCATCGCGGTGGACGACGCGGCCAGCCGGGTCTACGTCGCCGATGTCGGCGGCCAGGGCCGCTTGCTGGCCTACGACCTGCAGGGCGGCTACATCGCCACCGTCAGTCGGGGCGCCCGACCCGTGGACTTGCAGGTGCTTGCCGACGGCACGCTGTGGCTGGCGGACCTCGCCGCCGGCGCCCTGCGACATCTCGCGGCGGACGGCGCCGAGCTGGCGCGATTTGGCCACTTCGGACCGGAGGACGAGGACGGCTTCCTGGGCCTCGCGGCCGTCGCCGTCGAGCCGCGCGGCCTGGTATGGGCTGCCGATCAGGACGGCACCCGCCTGCGGTCCTACGTGCTGGACGCCGGCGGCCGATGGGCGCGGGTGGCCACCCTGGACCTGACCAGGCCCAACTTCGCCGGCTGCGACGGCCGGCGCCTGCAGGCCTTGGGCGACGATGTGCTGCTGGCCGGCGCCTGCATCATCGCGGCCGGAGCGCGTCGCGCCGTTCTGCCCGCCGACCAGCCCGGCAGCGACATCTACGCCGCCGGCCTGCGCAGCGCCAACCCCGCGGCCGGCCTGTTCTACGCCCTGGCCAGCCTGGACACCGATCGTGGCGACCCGGCCAACCCGACGGCGCCGGTCATCGTGCGCTACGTCGACGAGCGGTTCGCCATCGTGCTGCGCTATTGGCTGGGGCGGGCCATGGCCGGCGCGGCTGCGGTCGACAACCAGCTTCAGCAACCGGTGCGCATCGACGCCCTGCCGAACGGCGACGTGGTGGTCACCGACTCCAGCGCCTTCGTCGGTGCCTGGACCCAGCCGCCCTTCACCCGTCGTTTCCAGCCCGATGGCCGTCCGATCGAGAAGCTGGCGATCCGCACCCGGTACAGCAATTCCTTCGAGATTATCATGGACGGTCGCCTGGCCTTTGCGACGGGGGAGAGCGGCCGCATCGCCGGCGTGGCCACCCTTCGCAGCGGCTGCCTGACCTGCCCCAACCGTCCCCCCCTGATCCTGTCGGTCGTCGCCTACGCCCAGAGCGTCGCGCAGCGGGTCTGTCATCTGATCTGCATCCCCGGGCTCTACCTCGACCCCATCTGGAAGACCTCGCTCATCAACCTCCAGCAGCAGCGGGGGGCCTTGGACTACAACTACGCCGCCACCTTCGACGCCATTCGGCGGCAGGTCGTGCTGCTGCAGGTTTGGGCCGATAGCCCCTCCGACGCGGCAATGCCCGCCCGTCTGCTGCTCTTGCCGCTGGACGCCATGGGCCGCAAGACCGAGGTCGCGCTGGATGGCAGCGAGCGGGAAGCCCTATGGACGGATGTGGATGTGGGGCCGGACGGGCGCATCCATGTGCTGGACACCTTGAATGATCGGCTGAAGGTGTTTGACGGCGTCGGCGTCTTGCTGGCCGAACTGGCCACGCCGAAGGACGCCTGGAAGCTGGCCGGCGGACCGAATGGCGAGACCTTCCTCTTGACCACCCATGGCCAGGTGGTCCGCCTTGCGCCGGATGGCCGGGTCCTGTCGCGCTTCAACGGCCTGCCGGATGACGACGTGCCGACGAGCGCGTTGGTGGACCTTGCCGTGGATGCCTGGGGACGGGTGTACACCATCGATGGGTATTACCACCAGGTCACGGCCTTCGAGCCGGACGGCAGCGAGGCCGACGTGCTGGAAGGCGAGGACTGCCACTTTGCCGGCGACAAATGGGTAGCGCCCGACGAGCTGTTGCTAGGCGATTCGACGGAGCTCACGTTGACGCTGTTCGGAACCTGCGGCTACGTCGAGGAGCCCACCGATATCGTACTGGCGGTGAACGCGGAGACCGCGCGGCTGGGGCCGGTAGGTACATACGGCTTCGTCGAACCCCGTCGCCTCCGTGTCGCGCGGCAGATCCTGGGGCTGGTGGACCTGGACCTGCATCGGGTGGGCATCGTCTCCTTCGTCCTGAGCGGCCAGGTGGACAGGCCCCTCACCCACGAACGCCGACCGCTGATCCAGTCGCTCTTCGACCTGCCAGGCGGACCGCCCCTGGCTCCGACGGAGCGTGGCTGCGATGGGGTCAACAACGATTCGGCGCTGAAGGCCGCCCGCGAAGCCTTCGCCGATTCGCCGCCGGGTCGCCGCAAGGTGCTCATCATCATCGGGCCCGGCATGGAGCCGCGGCCCGGCGTCTGCCCCTGGACGGCCTTGGGCATCGCGCGGACCGCGGCGGAGCTGAAGGCCGGCGGGGTGGAGATCGTCGCCGTCAACGGCGCTTCGGTGGCGGCCAGCAGCCAGGCCATGAGCGGGATCGCCGTCGCCGAGCGCGGGCAGGGCGTGGGCCGGCCGGCCCTGCAGCAGGCCTTGTCGCGTCGCTGGCCGACCGACCTCATACAGAGCGGGACCTTGACGGACACCCTGCCGGCCAACATGGACTACGTGCTCGGCAGCGCGAGCCCGCCGGCTACCTGGGATGCCGCCAGCCGCACGCTCAGCTGGCGGTTGGGACGGATCGAGCGGGGCTTGACGCCGCGCTTCTCGCTCAAGGTCCGCCCGCGCGAGGAAGGCCTGTGGCCGACGAACGTATCCGCCGTGGCGGAGGGCGTCGATGGTTGGGGCGACCCCTTCCACGTCGTCCTGCCCGTTCCCAGGGTCCGCGTCTACGGCGAGCTGCCGCCCACCGCCACGAGCAGCGCCACGGCGACGCCCACGGCGACCCTGACGGCCACGCCGGAGCCGACAGCGACGCCGCGACCGACCTCACCGCCGAAGCCGATCTACCTGCCGATCCTGCCGCTGACCGCGGCCTGCCGACCGGAGACGCGCAACGCCGACATCGCCCTGGTCATCGACAGCTCCAGCAGCATGTCCGAGACGACGCGCCCTGGAGGACCCACCAAGCTGGCGGCGGCCCAGGAGGCCGCCCGGGCCTTCCTGGCGCAGCTGGCGGCCGGCGGGAGCCAGGCGGCGCTCATCCAGTTCAGCAACAGCGCCGCGGTCCTGGTGCCGCTGACGCCCGACATCGCCGCCGTGACGGCCGGCCTCGACCGCCTCACCCAGGCCAGCGGCACGCATCGACCTGGCCTTGGACAGCGTCGTCGCCAAACTCACGGGCAGCGCGCGCCGGCCGGGCAACAACCCGGTGATCATCCTGCTCACGGACGGCGAGCCGACGGGTACCACGACCGACGCGGTGCAACAGGCGGCCCTTCGCGCCAAGGGGGCGGGCATGCTGGTGTTCACCATCGGCCTGGGCCAGGCGGTGGACCAGGCGCTGCTGGGCAGCATCGCTTCGCGCCCCGAATGGGCCTACCTCGCCCCGGACACCTCAGACCTGGCGGGTATCTACGAGAGAATCGTGTACGTGATCCCTTGCAAGCCGGAGTGGCCTTAGCGCGATAACCGTCAGGGTACCGAACTCGGGATTCACGGCGTTTCGAAGGAATGCCCTGGGGAGGGTTTGAGGTCCATCCGGTGACGCGGTATCCTCAGCGTTCGAGCGCTTTCGGACAGACATAGGAGGCGGTAATGTCAAGCAGTTCAGGCAGGGTGCGGCCGGACGAACGACGGTTGCTGATCGGCCTGGGTGTGGCCGCCAGCATCGTATTGGCTGCCGTCCTGCGCACGGCCAGGCCGACCGCCGACCGGCCAAGCCCCGCTGATCAGGAGCCCTCCGCCATCGCAGCGGACCCGGCCTTCGAGGTCTACGAGCGCACGGACTTCGGCGCTGTCGAGGAGGCACGGAACGTTACCGTCCAGGCGGATGGCATGATCGTCGCCTGCGGTGCCAGCGGCGACGACATTCTTGACAGTCACGCCGCTCACGACATCGCCTTGGCGCGCTACGGTCCGGACGGTAAGCTGGATCCGTCCTTCGGCGTCGGCGGCAAGGTGGTGGTGGACCTTGGCGCTCATTCCGAAGTGGCCGAAGGTGTCGTCGCTCTGCCGGACGGCCATCTACTGGTGGCTGGCTCGATCAGCGGCGACCACCTTGGCAGCGGAGACGGCGATGACATCTTCGTCGCCCGCTTCAACAGCGATGGCAGCTTGGATCGGAGCTTCGGCAAGCAGGGCGTGGCTGCGCTCGATTTCGGGCGCAGCCATGACCAGGCAGTCGCAGTCGCTGTGCAAAAGGATGGAGCGATCGTGGTTGCCGGCAGTAGGTGGCCCGGAAGGGGTGCATTGCAGCCGGGACTGGCCCGGTTCACGGCTGATGGTGCGGTCGACATTGGTTTCGGTGTTGACGGTGTGTTTCAATCCAGCTTCCAGCGGGATACCTATCTCGCGGATGTCGTCGTCGATTCCGATGGATCACTGCTGTTGGCACTCAACACCTGGGAGTACGCCTACCCTTGGTGGGACGGAGCCGTCGCGCGCGTGAACGCAAAGGGGGCCTTAGACCCGACGTTCGGCCGTGATGGAATAGCGGTCGTTCCATTGGCCCGCTCAGGGCGCGGCAACAGCCGAGCAACGAGCGTCCTGACAACATCGGACGGCAAGGTACTCATCGCCGGATCGACGGACAGCGACGCCTTTCGAGGCTCGGACATCCTCCTTACACGGTTTTTCGGAAGCGGTCAGCTGGATCCAACCTTCGGCGCCGGGCCGATCACGCTCATCGAGATAGCCACGAATAGCCATGACTCATTGAGCGACATGGTGAAGGATGCGTCGGGGCGGTTGCTGCTGGTCAGTAGGTCGAGCAAGGACATCGGCTGGAAGTCTCAGGGCCTGGGCTTCGCGCTGCGGCAAGCGGACGGTTCTGCCGACCTATCTTTCGGCTCCAACGGCACGGGGACGGCATGGCTGCCCTTCCCCGTGGGGGCCACGGACTTCGTCGAAGCAGCAGCGATCCTTCACGATGGTCGCGGGGTCGTCGTGGGCACGCATTACGAGGATGTGGGCCAGCCGCGTATCAATGACTTCATGCTCGGGATACTGCCGCTGCCGGCCGTGCCGCCGGTGAGCCCTGCTCCGAGCGCCACTGCGCAGGCGACGGCAACGCCCACTGCGGTAGCCTTGCCCGGAACGCCCCCGGGCGGGGCCACCGCTACGACCACGGCCGCCCCGCCGACGACCCTGACGCCGGACAGTACCGCTGTCCCTACCCGTGAGCAAACGCCCGCGGCGAGCAATCCCCCAGGCCGCGTGTGGCTGCCATGGCTGCAGAATCCTTGAACCTGGCGCGGCGCGATCAATGACATGGGGTCGATCGGGCCTGCGTCATGTCCCGAGCACCCCTTTGACACTGTCTGTTCCACCTCGGACACCGTTGCCCCAACGCCCCACACCCGTGTAGACTCGAACCACCATGGTCACCCTCCCACCCTTCGCCCAGCGCCATCCCCCCGCCGCCCCCGCTGCCGCGCTAGATCTCGTCGCGGCGGCGCTGGCCTATGCCCGGGACCATGCCGCGGACCTGGCTGCCCAGACCTGGCGGCATGTGGGTCTGGCCGGCGGGGCGCTGTTGGTGGCGGCCCTCATCTGCGTGCCGGCCGGCGTTTGGATCGCCCGTCATCGGCGGCTGGCGGGTCCGGTCATCGGGCTGGGCAGCAGCCTGCGGGTGGTGCCCAGCCTGGCCATCCTCTTCCTGGCCCTGCCCGTGCTGGGCCTGGGCGCGCGGCCGGCGCTGGTCGCCCTGGTGCTGCTTGCCTGTCCGCCACTGCTGCTCAACAGCTACGCCGGCATCCGCGGCGTGGCGCCGGCGGTGCTGGACGCGGCGCGGGGCATGGGCATGAGCCCCGGGCAGATCCTGCGACAGGTGGAGCTGCCCTTGGCCCTTCCGTTGATGCTGGCCGGGCTGCGTACCGCGGCCGTGGAGCTGATCGCCAGCGCCACCCTGGCCGCCTGGATCGGCGGCGGCGGGCTGGGCGACTTCATCCTTCGCGGCTTCGCCCTGGGCCGGCCGGCTATCATGCTGGTTGGCGCCGTGCCGGTGGCCTTGATGGCCCTGGCGGCGGAACTGCTGCTGGGCCGCGTTCAGCGACGGGTCGTGGCCTGGCAATAGACCCGTCACCAGCAGGGACGTCGCTGGCGAGCTGACGTGGCCGAAGCGTCCCCAACCGCGCTGACCTTGCCCCCTTTCGTCCCGCACCGGCCCGAACCGTGCCGACTTCCCGCAACAAGGAGACCTGCCCCATGACCACCCATCCCGCCCCCTTCCGACCCTTCCTCGCGTTCCTGCTGGCGGCAAGCCTGCTGGGCGCCTGCAGCCCGGCGGCCCCCACGGCCCCCGATCCAGCGGATGACGCGGCGGCCGGCGCTGTGACCACGCCGACGGTCGCCGTCGCCAAGGGCAAGATCGCCGTGGGGAGCAAGAACTTCACCGAAGCCTTCATCGTCGGCGAGATCTACGCCCAGGCCCTGGAGCGCGCCGGCTACGAGGTGGAGCGCAAGCTCAACCTGGGGGCCACCGACATCGCGCAGGCGGCCCTGGTGGCCGGAGACATCGACCTGTATCCGGAGTACACCAGCACCGGGCTCATGACGGTGCTCAAGGCGGCGCCGCTCACGGATGAGGCCGCCATCTACCAGGCGGTGAAGGCCGGTTATCAGGAGCAGTTCAACCTGGTGTGGCTGGAGCCGGCGCCCTTCAACAACCCGCAGGCCCTGGCCACCACCAAGACGGTGGCGGAGGCCCACAAGCTGGCCACCTACAGTGACCTGGCGGCGGCCGCGCCGGAGCTGGTGCTGGGCGCGCCGCCGGAGTTCATCGAGCGCGAGGACGGCCTGCCGGGGCTGCAGAAGGCTTACGGCGGCTTCGCGTTCAAGGAGGTGCGGCAGCTGGACGCGGGCCTGCGCTACCCCGCCCTGGAGAGCGGCGACGTGGACGTGGTGGTGGCCTTCGGGACGGACGGGCAGATCAGCGGCTTCGGCCTGCAGCTGCTGCAGGATGACAAGAAGCTCTATCCGCCCTACCAGGTGGCTCCGGTCCTGCGCCAGGCGGTACTGGACGCCCATCCGGACATCGCCGAGACGCTCAACGGGATCAGCCGGCTGCTGAGCACGGAGAAGATGCAGGCCATGAACTGGTCGGTCGACGGGCCGGACAAGCGCGAACCAGCGGAAGTGGCCCAGGCCTTTCTGGTGGAAGCGGGCATCCTCACCCCTTGACGGCGATGGCGACGGACACGGACACGGCCGCGCCGGCGCTGCGCTTCGAGGGCGTCGGCGTGGCCTACCCGGGCGCCGCCGGCCAGGCCCTGCGGGACGTGAGCCTGGAGGTGGCCCGGGGCGAGCTGGTGGTGCTGCTAGGCCCGTCGGGCTGCGGCAAGACGACCCTGCTCAAGACGGTCAACCGCCTGGTGACGCCCGACAGTGGCCGGGTGCTGCTGGAGGGCGCGGATGTGCGCGCCGGCGGGGCGACGGCGCTCCGCCGGCGCATCGGCTACGTGATCCAGGCGACGGGGCTCTTCCCCCACCTGACGGTGGCCCAGAACATCGGCCTGGTGCCGGGGCTGCTCAACTGGGAGGCGCGGCGGACGAGGGAGCGGGTGGATGAGCTGCTGGCCCTGGTCAAGCTGCCGGCGGATTACGGCTCGCGCTACCCCCGCCAGCTCTCGGGCGGCGAGGCGCAGCGGGTGGGCATCGCCCGCGCCCTGGCCGCCGACCCGGCCTTCCTGCTGATGGACGAGCCCTTCGGGGCCATCGACGCCATCGCCCGCGACCACCTGCAGGAGGCGCTGCTCGAGATCCAGAGCCGCCTGCGCAAGACGATCCTCTTCGTGACCCACGACGTGGACGAGGCCCTGCGCCTGGCCGACCGCATCGCCGTCTTGCGCGCCGGGCGGTTGGTACAGGTCGCGACGCCTCTGGATCTCCTGAGCCGGCCGGCCGATGCCTTCGTGCGCGAGCTGCTCGGCGCCGACGACCTCTTCCGCCGCCTGGGTCTGCTGCGGGTGCGCGATCTGATGGCGCCGCCGGGGGATGGCGCCGAGGCTCCCGGCACGGCTGCTGGCACGGAAGCGGACACGGATGCAACCTCGGCTTCCAAGACATCCGTGGGCTCCCGCGTTGACCTGGGACCGGACGACGATCTGCGAGAAGCTTTGACCGCGCTCTTGCGGTCGGAAGCCTCGGAGCTGCCGGTGCGCGATGCCGACGGAACTCTCGTCGGCCGGCTCTCGCTGGAAGCCCTGCGCCGCGTCAGCCGGCCGGGCGGCGCGCCATGACCTGGCTGCTGGACCATCCGGCGCTGGTCGCGCAGCGCTTCGGCGAGCATCTCTGGCTCTCCGGCGTCTCCCTGGCCCTGGCCCTGCTCATCGCCCTGCCATTGGGCATCGCCACGGCCCGCGACCGCCGTCTCGACGGCCCGGTGCTCGGCGCCTTGGGCGTCCTGTACACGGTCCCCAGCCTGGCGCTCTTCGTCGCCCTGATCCCCATCGCCGGCCTCGGCCGGCGCACGGCCCTGATCGCCCTGGTGGCCTACGCCCAGGTCTTCCTGGTGCGCAACCTGGTCACGGGCCTGCGCGGCGTGGACCCGGCCATCCGCGAGGCGGCGCGCGGGCTGGGGATGAGCCCGGCCCAGCAGCTGCGGCGCATCGACCTGCCCCTGGCGCTGCCGGCGATCCTGGCCGGTGTGCGCATCGCGGCGGTCTCGACCATCGGCCTGGCCACCCTTGGCGCCCTGATCAACGCCGGCGGCCTGGGCACCTTGCTCTTCGAAGGGGTGGCGCAGGACAACGGCGCCAAGATCCGCGCGGGGGCGATCGCGGTGTCGGGGCTGGCGTTGGTGTTCAACGTGGTGCTGGGAAGGCTGGAGGAGCGGGCGCGGGGGTGGGCGGGGGGGGGGGGTGGCGATGCGGGGTAGAGGGCGGCGGGTCGGTGAAGGGCAGCCGGATTCACTTCGGGTACCAGGATGGTGGTGGCGGGGGTCTGGTCGGTCCCAGCGCATTGAAAAACTCTTGGCGGGTGTGACGCAACCGAATGGAGGGCACTATGGAAAGCAATGACTTGGTCTGGTCGGGCCAGACGTGGCGGCTACCGCTGTGGTTCTGGCTCAGTCTGGCAGCGATGGCTGTCAGCATGATGCATATTCTCCTGGACTTCGGCGTCGGGCTGTTTCCGATGCGGGGCACCCTAGCGCCGGCGGTCGGGGCGGTGGTCCTGCTGATCCCCCTCATTCATGTCTGGTGGGTCGTCTCATTGGCGGCGGGTGCGCGAGGCGTAGGCGGCGGGGTGGCGAGTACGGTGATCCTGGGGCTGGGGTGGACGGTGCTGATAAACGGCCTGGCGATCCAGTACTGCCTGCCGCCGTGCCCGGACGCCGCGCCGCTGTCTGACGTCGCACACGTCGGGAGCCTCGTGCTCGGAATCGCGGCCCCGGCGGCCGGGATCTGGGCGCTGTGGCGGGGGCGGGTGCGGGTAGGCTGGGTGTTGCCCGCGGGTGCGTTGGTCCTCGTGGTGGCGACGGTGTGGGCGCTGGCCACAGCGGGTCCGTCGTGAGGCTGGGCATCGGCCAAGAGAAGAATTGCCATTGAGGCCGTGTTTGTTGCGCCGACCACTTGATGCCGCCTGATGATCTTCGGACTCTGGGGGCTGATGGTGACACCCGCTATGGTGAGGGTGCGGCCACAAACCGTCCGGTGGCCGGCTTGCCGACTGACACAATGTGGGAAATGTAGGGGCGAAGCATTTGCCGCCAGGAACCCGGGCTCCCCACCCCAGTCGTCGGCGAATGCTTCGCCCTGGCGCTCACGGCGCGCCATCGCCCTTCCACCGGCTTCGGGGGTGGTGCATCCGAAATCTGGTGCTGGGGCCAGGGCGAAGCATCCGCTGAGCGGGCGTTGTGTTTCCCAGCAATGGTTCTGCGAATGCTTCGCCCCTACAGTGCGTCGGACGGCAAGATGGCAGCCGGACGCATTTTGGCCACATCGCCCCGCCCCAGGTGACTCGAAGTCGGCCACGCCAACCTACCCCACCCGCCGCGTCTCCCCATGCGCCAGCACCCACAGCAGCGCCTCGTCCAACCCAGCCGCCCGCCACAGCTCGCGCATCCGTCGCGGTGGCTCGTCCATCGGCTCGTCCGTGAGCTTGTAGGTGCCCCAGTGAACGCCTAGCAATGGCGGCGGCGGCGCGCCGTGCGCGGCGGCCTGGGCCGTCGCCACGTCCTGCCAGGCCGTCACCGCGTCCTCCGGGTTCAGGTGCACCGGGCGCATGAACCAGCGCGGCTCGTAGGCGCCGATGGGCAGTACGGTCAAGGCGAAGGGTCCATGGTCGGCGGCGATGCGGCCGAATTCCGGGTGCAAGCCGGTGTCGCCGGCGTAATAGACGCGTCCGGCCGGCGTGCGCAGGACGAAGCCCGTCCACAGCGTCCGATCGCGGTCATGCAGGCCGCGGCTGCTGAAGTGCTGGGCGGGGACGGCGGTCACCCGCACCGGGCCCGCGGGCAACATGATGTCGACCCCCTGCTCCCAATCCAGCTCCCGCACCACCCGCACGCCGAGGCGCCGAACCGGCGCGGCCAGGCCCAGCGGGACGCACCAGGTGGCCTCGGGGAAGCGGCGCGCCAGCAGCCGCGTGGCCGCGTGGTCGAAGTGGTCATAGTGGTTGTGCGATTGCAGGATGATGTCCACGGACGGCAGGCTGCCGATGGCCAGCGGCGGCGGCACCCAGCGTCGCGGTCCGGCGAAGGCCACCGGCGATGCCCTGGCGGCCCATACCGGATCCGTGAGCACGGTCACGCCGCCCGCCTGCAGGAGGACCGTGGAATGGCCCAGCCAGGTGACGGCGATGTCCGCCGGACCGAGGTCGTCGGGCAGGGCCGGCGCAGCGACGCGCGGCAGCGCCGAGGGATGGGGGTCCGGCTGGGGCGGGCGGCGGCGGCGTTCGAGCATCCAGCGCAGGAAGCCGCCATTAGGGCCCTCGCGTCGGGCGCTGGGCCAAGGGTTGCGGTAGCCACGCTTGGGGTGATGGTGGGCGGGTCTGGTCATGGGCCTCTTGGATCGGCTCGGTGATGGCGGGCCATTGACCCTCCGCGGCGCTGACGATATCCTAGCCCAGGTTGGCCGAGAACCCTTCCGCCGGGCGTCGCCATGGCGACCCGGCCGCCAGAGGAGCAAGGACCATGCAGCTTCGAACCGTCGCGACCACCGCGGCCCGCGCCGCGACCCTCTGCTGCGCCGCCCTCGTGGCGACGCTGTCCGCCTGCCAGGGCGCCGCGCCGGCCGAGCCGACCGCCGCGTCGACCGGCTCGGCGACCGCGTCCACCGCGGCCGACGCCCTGGGGGCGCCGCCGGATGGCGCCGCCGCCGCCTGCGCCGCCGGCCAGCTGCCCACCCTGGCTTCCGGGCGTCTGACCCTCGGCACCGACAACCCCGCCTATTCGCCCTACTGGCTGCCGCGCGAGGGCGGCAACAGGCCGCCCTGGGACAGCGAGTTCTCCGGCGACCCCAGCAGCGGCACCGGCTTCGAGGGCGCCGTGGCCCGGACCTTGGCCGAGCGCCTGGGCTACGCGCCGGAGGCCACCGACTGGGTGGCCGTCAAGTTCGACAACAGCTATGCGCCGGGGCCCAAGCCCTTCGACGTCTACCTGGCCCAGGTGTCGTACACGCCCGAGCGGGCGCAGGCCGCCGATCTCTCCGACGGCTACTACAGCCTCAACCAGGCCTTGGTGGCGCTCGCCGACTCGCCGGTGGCCACCGCCAAGACCCTGGGCGGCCTCAAGGCCTACCGTTTCGGCGCCCAGGCCGGCACCACCAGCTACGACACCATCGCCGAGCGCATCGCGCCGGAGCAGGAGACGCGGGTCTACGACAGCAACGACGCCGCCATCCAGGCCCTGTCCAACACGCAGATCGACGGCCTGGTGGTAGACCTTCCCACCGCCTTCTACATCACCGCCGCCCAGCTGGAGGGCTCGGTCATCGTGGGCCAGTTCGCGCCGCGGGATGGGGAGCCGGAACATTTCAGCATGGTGCTGGCCAAGGGCAGCCCGCTCACGCCCTGCGTCAACGCCGCCCTGGCGACGATGAAGGCTGACGGCAGCCTGGCCGCCATCACCCAGGAATGGCTGGCCGACAAGGCGGACGCCCCGGTCATCCAGCCCTGATGCGCCGGCCCACCGATCGCGGCGCGGCCCTGCGCTCCACCGCCATCGCGCTGGGCAGCACCGTCCTGCTCTTCGGCCTCCTCGCCTGGCTGTCGGCCCGCTCGCCGGGTTGGCCGGCCGTCAAGGAGGCCTTCTTCAACCGGAGGGTGCTGGCGGCTTCCCTGCCGGACATCGTCCGCGCCTTCGGGGCCAACGTCCGGCTCTTCCTCGTCGCCGAGCTGTTCATCCTCGTGCTGGGTCTCGTCGTGGCCCTGTTGCGCGGCCTGCCCGGCCCGGCCTTCTTCCCCATCCGGCTGCTGATCACCGCCTATGTCGACGTGTTTCGCGCCCTGCCCGGCGTGCTGGTCATCTACATCCTCGGCTTCGGCATCCCCGGCCTGGGTCTGGCCGGGCTGCCCGTGGACCCCTTCGTCTACGCCGTCGTCGCCCTCACCTTGATCTACGCCGCCTATGTCTCCGAGGTCTACCGCGCGGGGATCGAGTCCATCGACCCCGGCCAGGAGGCCGCCGCCTTGTCGCTGGGCCTCAACCGGGCCCAGACCCTGCGCCTGGTCATCCTGCCTCAGGCCATCCGCCGCGTCATTCCCCCGCTGCTCAACGACTTCATCGGCCTACAGAAGGACACGGTGCTGGTGTCCTACATCGGCGTGGTGGAGATCTTCCGCCAGTCCTACATCAAGCAGGCCGGCAGCTTCAACTTCACACCCTACCTGGGCACGGCCCTGGTCTTCATCGTCGTCACCCTGCCCCTGGCCCGGCTGACTGACTGGCTGCTGCGGCGGGAGCGCGGCGGCGCTGCCTAGACGCCGCCGCGGGCAGTGTCGCGGACGAGGCCACGCGACTCAGTCGGCCTTCGCCCCGCCCCGGCGGCGCAGGCTGGGCCGGTCGCTGGAGGCGGCGACGTAGAGCAGTTGGCTGCCAGCGGGGCCCCAGGCCATGTCCATGATCTCGTAGAAGCCGTCGAAGTGGCTGACCTCGAGCGTCGCCAGGCCGTCGGCGGAGCGGAAGAGGTCGGTGCCGTAGCCGTCGAAGTAGGTGCCGAAGGGCAGGAAGACGGATCGCGGATCATGCGGGCTGACGAAGAGCCGCGTGCCGCCGGTGAGGGTCACACGGCGATCGCCGACGGCCTGGTCGTCCACCACGCGCTCCCGCCAGCTGGCGCCGCCGTCGCTGCTGGCCCAGACGGCGCGCTGCGCCTGCGCCCGCCCCACGCGGTTGACGACGACGAACTGGACGTCGGCGTCGCCGGGCGCGACGGCCACCCACACGGTGACCACCGCGAGCACGGGCTCGGGGGGCTGCCCGACCGGCTCCTTGAGCTCGGGCGCCACCGCCCGCCATTCCCCGGTCGCGGCGTCGAAGTGGTAGGGGCCGTGGAAGTTGCTGCCCAGCAGCCAGCGGCCCCAGGCTCCGGGCAGGGGGGCGGCGCTGACGATGTTGTCGCCGTCGACGGGCAGGGGCGTCACGGACCAGCGCGCCTCGCGCCCGCTGCGTTCGGCCATTCCCTGGCGGCCGGCGAAGGCCCAATGCCAGGGATCATCCGCGGCGATGGCCAGGTTCACGACGTCGTCGGGCAGGCCCGGCTCCAGCGTCCAGGTGGCGCCGCCGTCCTCCGACCAGGCCGCGGCATGGGCGAAGACGGAGCTGGCCACCAGGAAGTCGGGCCGGCCCGGTGCCCGCGCCAGGCGGTCCCAGGTGACACCCGCCGGCAGGGTGGACAGGAGGCTGAGGCTGCAGCCGGCGTCCAGCGAGCGGTACAGGCGCCCCTCGTGCAGCTCGAGGATGAGGTCGGGGTCGCGCGGGTCCCGGAGCAGGGCCCAGGTATAGGCCAAGGAGGCCAGGCGCTGGCGGTTGGGCGCCAGGCTGCGCCCGCCGTCGAGGCTGAAGCGCAGGCCGCCGGCGTCGCCGCGCGTGTCACGGCAGGCGGGGATGCCGGGCGTGGCGGCGCCGGGCTCGGGGCTCGCCGTAGGACTGGGCGTTGCCGTTCCCGGCGGCGGCAGGGTGCCGGGCGGGTCGCTGGGCCGGGGCGAGGCCGCGGTGGTCGGCGAGGCGTCGGGCGAGGTCCAGGCGCCCAGCCGCAGGAGGGGCAGGTAGAGCGGCTCGGCGGTCGCCTCGGGCGATGGCTCGGGCGTCTGGGCCGGCAGGGCGGGCGGGGCGACGGTCAGGGCGGCGAAAGCGGCGAGGGCCAGGCCACCGAGCAGCGGGATGGGCTTGTTCATGGTGTCCACCAGTATAGAGGTTGGGTGCAGGCTGGAACACTCGTCGGCGCTGCAGGTGGACCGGACGGCACTTGGCCGCACCCTCCCCGATCGATCCGTTTTAATATAGGGCCGCGCGCAGCAGGGCCGCCTATGACCGGCCGCGGACAGGACGGAATGGGGCGCGGTAACCGAGGCGCAGCCCTGCCTCGAGGAAAGTCCTGGCGGTTTCCGCGCCGAATCACGCCGTAAAACCTGCGTCTTCACGGCGTAGAACTTGCGTCATCACGGCGTAATGCGCGTCAGTTCTAGCCGTCATTGTCGCTCAGACACCTGGGAACCCTCCAGGTATCCTGACACCCAAGCACAGCTACACTGCTACCATAGCTGAGCTAGGGTAGCACCCAATTGCAGGTACAGGCCTACTGTAGCTCAAGGGCCCCGTCGTCGCCGGATCGCTGTCGGCGCGGTCCGGCACGCGGCGCCGCTTTGCCCGATCACGGCCCGCCCAGCACTCACGCCGAGCCGGGAATCGACCCTCAGGAGCTGCCGACAAGAGCGCTTTCGAAGCCCATCATACCCCCGCGGGGCGCGCTCCGCAAGAGGGAATTCTCGGCCCCATTCGCCTGTCGGCGCCCTGTGTCCGCCCCTACGAAAGACCGGACCCGTGGACTGCTTTGAAGCAGCCCTGTACCGTGACAGCGGCCGGGCGTTACAGTAGCTTCCCGGGTGGACAAGGGCGAGGGCGGTACAGGAGGAGGGGATGACCAGCTCCCGCTTGGATGGGACAGGTCTCATGTCCAGTGCTGCCATGAACGTGGTACCATCGCCCACTATGCCCCGCATTCTGGCCTGGTTCAGAGCCTTTGCATCTACGGCAACCCGCCCGGGCCTCCCTGCAGGCAGCTGGGCAGCCATCATGGCGGGCCTGCTTGTCGGGGCGCTGTGGGGTGTTGTCGCTAGGATCTGGATGCGGGTCATTTCCGCAGAGTACGAGTTCACGTTGAACGGGACGCTGTCTATCATCGGGATCTTTGCGGTGTTCGGTCTTGGCCAGACCGTGGCGGCTGTAGCCCGGCGATCGGCGAGGAGCAGGAAACGGCAGAACCTCGCGCGCGCTTTCGCGGTGGTGACCACCGTTCCGATGGGGCTGGCTGCCGGAGCGCAGATGTTTCCGACCTTGGTGCTTGCCGCGGTTGCGCTCGGGCGAACAGACTGGCGACGGGTGGCCCGCGTCGGGTTGGCGCTGCTGGCCGCGGCGCCGACATTCTTCGTGCTGCGCCAGCTGGTCGATGATCTCTCTCTGTGGCGCGCACTCCTGGGCTGGGTGTTGATGCTGGTGATCTATGCACCCCTGGTCTGGACGCTGTCGCGGGCGCTGAGGCCGATCAAGAAATCACTGGAGGGGCAGGGGCTCGGCTTCCTCGGATGGCAAGGTGGTGAGGGGTTGCCTCCGTCCGGCGACGAGGGGTGAGCGAGGTGGACCGATGGACGGTAATTTCCTAATAGGTTTGACGACGCCCGAGCATCTGGAGCCACCACCCGACCGCGCGGTAACCACCGTATTGATCGGTGCCAAGATGCTCCTGCATGATGACACGTCTCACAAGACGCAGGCTAAGGGGTGGAATTCACCGCAATGGGAAACTGTTTGAGAATCGGCCGACCCTGTCAGCAGTCGCCCGTGTCCACCACCCCGCCCTGAGGGTTCTTCAGCTGGGCCTCGTCGCCAGCGTTGATCCAGATGTGGCCGGTGGTTCAGCGCCGGTTGTCGCCGCCGGACGCCGGGGCATCAGGGCCGCTGTGCACCGTCACCGACGTGCCGGTCTCCAACGTGAAGCCCGCCCCTACTGGCTTGAAAGGGGCGCCGACAAGGACGCCTCTTTCAACATCGGCCAGGTCAGGACGCTGCAGCCCGCTCCAGGGTCGGCGGCGGGCATGGGAGGCTCCTTGACGGAGGGGGAGGAGGGGGGTATAAGAGGCGGGCGTGCAAGTCGGCACGGATATTCGTTGGAGATCGTCATGCTGCGTCGGGAACTCTTGATGTTCGCGCTGCTTGTAGGACTGGGTGCCTGCGGAGGAGAGCCCAAAGAGGACGCGGCCCCCGCTGCCATCGATGGTCCCAAAACGACCGAGACGCCAGCCGCTTCGACCTCGACCGCGGAGCCCACGACCAATCCGACCGCAACGGTCACTGTTGAACTGACGGCGGCCGCGACCGCGACCGAGGAGCCCGCATCCATTGCCGCGACGCCGACCGCCGCGGCAGCTCCGGTCGCCGCTTCCGTAACGGCGCGCCAGAGCAGCGAGCGTCCACTCAAGGTCAGCTTCACCAACCTGCACTACGAATGCATGCGAGAGTGCTGGCAACAAGGACGGCCGCCGCATGAGTCCAAGTGGGGCTACTACTCGCTGCAGGTTCTCATGACAGTTGAGAACGTGTCGCCCGACAAGACCTTGAACTCGCCATGGATTGTCTCTCGCTGGACAATCACCGACGGGGTCAAGACGTGGACCGACAACTATGCGTGGCAGTGGACGCGTGGTGACGACGGTGGGGTGTTCGATCAGCCAGCCGTCCCACCGGGGGGGAAGAACGAGTGGACGTGGCTCGCATTCCCCGTTCCTCACAGCGCATGGGTATCCGGTATTGAATACACGGACCCGTGGGGCAACACCTACCGACAGGGTCTCAGCAAGCCTGCCTTTGGCGAGTACGACTACCAGGACTGCGGCCCGCCCTTCGTGGGCGGCTGCTGACGTCTCTCCCTTCACCACCGCCCAGGCTCGGCCACCCGCCTTCCACCCAACCAGGAGGAGCCCGATATGTCGGACCCATTCGTCGATCCAGCCACTGCCGCAGCGCCCATTCCTGTGCCTGCCCCCCGCCAGCCGGCCCAGCCAAAGGCTGCACCGAAGTGGGAGACGGATACCAAGGATCGGATACGAGCGATGATCCGCAAGTACCAGAAGGCCCTCGCCTCCCTGGTGGATCGCGACGCCAACGAGGGCGATACCCGCCTCCTCGTGACCGACTTCCTCGAGCACGCCCTCGGCTACGACAAGTACAACAACCTGACGACCGAGTACCTCGTCCAGGGGAGTTCGCCGACTATGGCATTCGGATTGACCAACAGCTCGTCGCCTTCGTCGAGGTCAAGCGGGCCACCACCAAGCTCGGGACCAAGCATCTGCGCCAGGTCCAGTCCTACGCGGCCAACAAGGGCGTGAGCTGGGTCATCCTGACCAATGGCCAGGACTGGGAGACCTACCACATATCCGACCGGACCCCCATCTCCGCGGACCTGGTCTTCGCGGTCAACCTGCTGGGGCCGGAGACCGGCGCCCAGAAGGCAAGCACCCTGTTCTTGCTCAGCTTGGAGGCCATGAAGCGCGACCCTGCCGTAATCCAGGAATGCTGGGATCGGAAGGCTGCGACCTCTCCGCGAGTTCTCGGCTCCGCGCTGCTCTCTGAGCCAATCATCACCGCCCTGCGACGTAAGCTCAAAAGCGCGACGGGCTTCAACGTCGACGATGACGAGCTAAAGCGCCTCGTCCGCGACACCGTCATCCGGCCGGAGGCACTCTAGGGTACGCCTCCCGCATCACCCCAGGCCCGGCCGCTCCCCCTTAGAGCGCGCCGGGCCTGTTGCTGTCAAGCCACCAGGTCGCGCTCCCGTCCCTACTCGCTGAAGGCGCGCCAGAGAGCCAGGAGAATCAGGAGTCCCACCTGTGCCTGCGCCAGTCGCAGGCGGCGGCGTGAGGGCAGCCACCGCTAGAGGATCCGGTCCACGCTGCGTCGGGCCCTGAAACAGTGCAGCGCGCCGGTTATCTGACCCGCAATGCCGCTGCGCTTGCCGGTGGCCCGAAGGCTGATGCCCCGACACCTCAATGGCTCGACGCCGAGCAGGCCGAGAGGTTCGCCTTGGGCAGATCCTCGAATCCCTTGGGGCTGCCGCGCATTCGCCAGCACGACCTCAGGCACTCCACCGCCACCCTGCTGCTGGAGCGCGGCATCTCCTCCATGGAGGTGGCCACCCTCCTGGGGCACTCCACCACCCGGCTCACCGATGACCGCTATGGGCACCTCGCAGCCCGCATGACCGAGGCCACCGCCGCCGCCGTGGATACGCTAAAATCGGGCTCTGAAGCCGCGAAGCTGCAAATGCCCGCTGCAGCGGAGGACGGCGACAGGCCGAAAAGCCTTACGCAGCAAGGCCCGCCCCCGTAGCTCAGGGGATAGAGCATTGGTTTCCTAAACCATGTGCGCAGGTTCAAGTCCTGCCGGGGGTATCCAGTCGCAGCAAGGGTTGTCGGCCTTTCGGCCGGCGGCCCTTGCTGCGTTCTACCCCAACGCATACCCCAACGGGAGCCGTCGGACCTCGCGGGACCAGGTCCGACCATTGGCCGATGCCGGGGGACCGCCGGGCGGGTAGGCTGACGGGCGAGGGCTGAGCCGCGGCCTTCATCGCTCCACGCGGAGGGAGCCGTCATGGCCAACCCGTACCTGACCACCGTCGCATTGTTCGCCGCCCTCGGCGCCCTGGCCGCCGTCGATGCCGCCCTGGCCTCGTTCGGCCTTACGCCGTTCCTGCTGGGGCTGCGCTGGCTGCGCATCCACCTGGTGACCCTGGGCCTGTTCACCGAGGCCGTGTTCGGCTTGCTGCCCTGCCTCATGTCGCGGGCCGCCGGGCGGCCCCTGCCGGCCCCCCATCGCGGTCGCTGGCTGCTGCTCAACGTCGGGCTCGTGACCCTGCTCGTGGGCATACCGCTCGTCCGCGCGCCCATGATCGCCGTCGGCGGCACCATCGTCCTGATCGCCACCCTGTGGTTGGCCGTAGACCTGTGGCGGATCGGCGGCGGCCGGTCCGTCTCGCCCTCGCCCGCGGCCGGCGGTGACCCGGCGCCCGGTCTCGCCGCGGCAGGGTTCGCCACCGGCCGGCCCTTCTACCTTGCCGGCCTGACCCTCCTGCTGGTCGGTGCCCTCGTAGGCACCGGACTGTGGCTGGAATGGGGGCCGGCGCTGGGCATCGCGCGGCCCAAGGAGACCCATATCCACGCCAACCTCTGGGGCTTCGCCTCCCTGGTGCTGGCCGGCCTGCTCGTGGACCTCCACGGGGCGCTCAGAGGCGGGCGCGCCCCCGATCGGTCGCGGTCGCTGCGGGCGGCCTGGTGGCTCATGACCGGCGGTGCCCTCGCCCTCGTCGTCGCCCCCTGGGTCGCCATGGACTGGCTGATGGTCCTCGGCATCGCCATGTACGCCGCGGCCACGGCGCTGCTCTACGCCACGCTCGTCTGGCCCCTGCGGCCCGGGGCGGTCAAGGCCGCGGGCTCAGCGCCGGATCGCCGGCCCTGGGCCGGGAGCGCCCACCTGCTGACAGCCTACCTGTGGATCCTCGTGCCGGCCTTGGCCCTGCCCTTCATCGTCTTCGGCGGCGCCGCGGTGCCCGCCGCCCGCGTGGAGCCGGTGGGGCCCTCCATCCTCAGCTACGGCTGGCTGCTGCAGGCCCTGGTGGCCCTGCTTCCGCCGGCCATCGCCCTGGCGGCGGGGGCCGGCGCGGGCGGGAGCCTGGGCGCGGGCTCTGGGAGCGGCTCCGACGGTCGGCCCGACGCGTCGGAGGCCCCCACGAAGCCCCTGCGGCTCGGCGGAAGTCCCTTGAGCTGGGCCGCGTTGAACCTCTGCACCTTGGCCCTGGTGGCGAGTGTGGCCCTGCCGGCGCAGGAAGCGGCCTTGCAGGGCCTGGCCTTCGGGCTGCTGGCGGTGGCGCTGCTGTGGCTGGCGCGGAACCTGCTGCCTGAGCGATAATCCAGCGTCGCCTCGCCTTTACGCGGGGCCATCATCTCGGGGAGAGAACCATGAACCATAGGATCCGCGTCGCCGTGCTCAGCCTGGCCACCGTGGCGCTCGCCGCTGCCCTGCTGCTGGCGCAGTCTCCGGCGGCGGCTCCGGTGGTTGGCCATCGACCGGAAGCACGAGGGCCGAGGGCTGCCATGGATGGGGCCGCGGTCGGCGGGCCGGCCGATCGGCGGCAGGCGCCGTCGGCCGCCGACAGCGGCGCCGTCGCGCTCGCCCGTCCCCCCGCCCGCTTCCACCCGCCCGCCGACGGCGGCCCCTCGCCCTGGTCGGCCGGTGTCCACGAGGTCCTGGGGCCGGACGGCGCGCTCAGTCGCGTGGCCCTGCGCCCGGACGTCGCGGCGGCCAAGGCCGAGGCGCGCGGTCTCGATCGCGAGCGGGCCGCTCTGGATCGCGACCAGGCGGGCGGCGTCATTCCCGTCACCGCCACCATCCTGGTGCTGCCCGTGGAGTTCGCCGGTTCGGCGCGGCTGGACCACCTCGTCCACAACGCCGACCGCACGGCCTGCGTCACCGTCACCGCGCAGTTCACCGGCCCCCTGCACGGGGCCATCCCCTATCCTGGTGGCTCGCCCGCGCAGAGCATCGACAACCAGACCGTCTACTACCCCTCCACCGAGCCCGAGGATTACGCCCGCCTCATCTTCGGCCGCCAGGGCTACACCCAGCCCATCCGCGCCGGCGACCCCAACGTCAACGGCGGCAAGGGCGTGGACATCTCCGGGCTGACCGTGGAGCGCTACTACGAGACCCAATCCGACGGGCACGTGGTCATCACCGGCACGGTGGCGCCCTGGGTGGCCCTGGACCGTCCCGAGGCCTGGTACGGCCTGGACGTTTGCATCCCCAACGTCAGCTCCCGGGCCATTCCCGACGAGCAGCTGGGCTCGCTGGCGGACATGACCGTGGATGCCGCCGAGGCGCTCAAGGCCAAGGGCGGGCAGTATGCCAGCCATGACTTCTGGCGCGGTTTGGACACCGATCACGACGGCGTCGTCGATGGCCTATGGGTCATGCATGCCGGCCGCGGCCAGGAATACGGTGGCGGCAGCGAGGGCGAGGCGTCCATCTGGTCCCGCTCGGCCGACATCGGCGCCTACCGTGGGCACGAGGGCGGCCATGTGATCGACGACGGCGGGACGCCCGGCGACCCCGACGATGACATCCGCCTGGGTCCCTTCACCCTGATGCCCGAGGACAGCGACATCGGCGTGATCATCGAGGAGTTCGGACACAGCTTCTTCGACTTCCCGGACCTCTACACCAACGATGCCGAGAACTCCGTGGGCTGGTGGGCACCCATGTCCGCCGGCATCTGGGGCGGCGAGCTGGGCGGCACGCGGCCGGTGAACATGCCGCTGTGGTTCCGGATGACGGCTGACTGCGGCGAGCGGCCCTGCGGCTGGGCCGCTCCGGTGGCGGCGGTCGGCTACACGACGACGGCGCGCACCGTGATCCTGGGCCAGGCGGGCGCGCCCGTCGGGGGCCAGGTGCGGGGCGGTCCCCATGATGGCGAGACCATCCAGGAGGGCCTGCGCGTGGACCTGCCGGCGCAGGTGGAGGCCGTTTCCAACCGCGCCGGGACCGGCGGCGGGGCCTATACCGGGGCCGATGCCGGGGAGACCCTGACCCTGGAGCGGGAGCTGGACCTGACGCGACTGCCGGCGGGCGATGGCCCCGAGTTGCGGCTGAATGCCTTCTGGAACATCCCCCGCTACTGGGGCTATCTCTTCGTCGAGATCGCCGCGCCGGGCGAGGAATTTGCCACCCAGCCGGACCTGGACGGCCGCTTCAGCGACGAGAACCCCTTCGGCCTCAACGAGGGCTGGGGCCTTACCGGCCCGGCTTCGGGATCCGCCGCGGCACCCCTGCGCTTCGATCTGTCCAAGTGGCGGGGCAAGACCGTGCGCCTCCGCCTGCGCTACATCACCTACCGCGGCGGACCAGGCACGGGCGTGTGGCTGGACGATGCCGCCCTGCACATCCAGGAGCTGGGCCAGGACCTGCGCTTCGCGGTGGATGACTTCGAGGCCGGCCTGGGCGGCTGGACGGTGGACGGCTGGAAGGCAGTGCCCTACACCCTGCACCACGACCACCATTACCTGGTGGAATGGCGCAACGACGAGGGCTGGGACCGCTCTCTGCGCGGCGCCTACCAGACCAGCTACCACGACCAGGACGAATGGCGCGTGGACCGCATCCCGGCCACCCTGCCGGGGGCTGTGGTCATGTACCGCAACCTGAAGTACCCCTTCTCCGGCGCCCTCAAGCCGCAGCTGGCCGACCTGCCCAGCTGGGGGGCCAAGTACGGCTTGCTGGTGGTGGACCCGCATGCCGAACCGGTCACGCGGCCCAGCGGCGGCCCCTTCAACGGCGCCTTGCAGAGCCTGGACGCGGCGCTCTCCCTGGGCCGCCAGCCGGACTGGTCCATGGAAGTCCGCGATGCCGGCAGCCGCGAGATCAAGAGCAGCGAGGTCATCAGCGGCCAACCGGGCGCGCGCCGCTTCGACGACGCTCACGGCTACGCTCCCGGCGTCAAGGTCGGCGCCGACGGCAAGCTCGCACCCTGGGACGATGACGGCGGTGTGGTCCTGCCCTCTCTGGACGGGGCCATCTATTCGACGCGGGTGGTGGACGCCGACGGCAAGCCGGCCATCGACCGTTACGGTCAGCCCTACGCCGGCTATCACGTGCTGGGCACGGGCAGGCCCGGCGACGCCAACCTGCAGTTCGGCGTCCGCCTGGAGCTGCTGGACCAGGCGCCGGATGGCAGCTGGGGGGCCATCCGGGTGAGCAACGTGGCGATGGACTACAGCCTGGTGGCGGACGCGCCCGCGATCATGCCGGGCAACAGCTTGCGCCTGGACGGGGGCATGGTCAACCGCGGGTCGGTGGCCCGGACCATCTCGGTGACGATGGAGGCCTGGAACGACGGCCGGCGCATCTTCGACGCCTCGTCGAGTTCGCCCGTCCGCCTGGAACCCGGGGATGCGGCGACCAAATCCTACGACATGGGCACACCCCTTGATGCCACGTTGGCGATCGGCTCCAGGGTGGACATCATCGCCCGCTTCGACGACGGCGACACCGTGTGGGAGCGGCGGCTGGCCCTGCCGGTGCAGGCGCGGCCGCGGTTGCTGCTGCCGCTGCTGGGGAGCGGGCGCTAGGGTGGACGAGCGCCGCCAAATGGGTCGCGCGCGGTGATGCCGGGGCGAGGGTGATTGCGCTCCGAACCGGCGTCCCCCTCCGCCCCGGCTCCTCTCAACCCTCCGCCCCGGCATCCCCCCTCCCGACCTCCCCCCGCTGGGGGGAGGAGCAGGACGATCTCCTCCCTCCGGTAGGAGGAGCCATAGCCCTCCCCCCAGCGGGGGGAGGGTTGGGAGGGGGGATGCCTTCCGAGCCCTACATCGCCCCCGTGTACACCACTTCCACCAAGATCCGGTCCGGCGTCTCGAACATGATCTGGTAGTAGGTCTGGCCGTCGCCGCCGGCGAACTCTGGGCGATGGCGGGGCGTATCGAAGAGCAGGGCGGTGCCGCGCGCGGTCAGCCAGGTGGCCATGGCGTCGACGTCGGCCTGCGACGACACGCCGATGCCCAGGTGGTTGTGGCCCGGGCCGTCGTAGTCGTTGACATGCTCATTGGCCAGGCCCGCGAACCAGATCGAGGCCGGCCCGTCGCCGCCGAGGCCCAGGAAGCCGTCCGCGTCGTGGAGCGTCTGCCAGCCGAGCTGGCCGAAGAGATCGCGGTAATAGGGCAGGTTGTCCGGGCGCACGTTGTACTGCAGGTGAGCGATGTGGCTGCGCATGACGGGCTGACTCCTTGGGGGATGGCGGGTATCGCGGGCGAGAAGATAGCACGGATGTTCGGGGAGCCCAATTACCGAGCGGCGGGAGACCGGGCCACTGGAGACCGGGCCACCGGGGAAAGGATGGCCCCCTCCCCCCATGCTATACTCCGCAGCGCTCCGCGGACGCCCTCGACGGGCCGGCCGCGCCGCACCTGTCCCTGCCGGGCCGCCGCGGCCGCCCGGATCCCAGCGGAGGAACGATGAGCCTGGCGACAGCCGCCCTTGCCCATGCCCGCGCCGATCGCGATGCCGCCCTGGCGCGCCTGGTCGAGCTGGTCAGCATCCCCAGCATCAGCACCGACCCCGCCCACGCGCCGGACATCCGCCGTGCGGCCGAATGGGTGGCCGGGCGCCTCAGGGATGCCGGGGCCGCGGGCGTGCGCATCGACGAGACCGCGCGCCATCCGGTGGTCTACGGCGAGGTGCTGGTGGACGCGGCGGCCCCCACCGTGCTGGTCTACGGCCATTACGACGTGCAGCCCGTCGACCCCGTGGAGCTCTGGGACACGCCGCCCTTCACCCCCACGGTGCGCGACGGCCGGCTGTATGCCCGCGGCGCCTGCGATGACAAGGGCCAGCTGATGACCCATCTGGAGGCCCTGGCCGCCTGGCGCGCTGTCGGCGGCAAGCCTCCCGTGAACCTCAAGGTCATCCTCGAGGGCGAGGAGGAGATCGGTAGCCCCAACCTGGACGCCTGGGTGCGGGCCCACAAGGGCGAGCTGGGCGCCGAGCTGGCCGTCATCAGCGACACCGCCATGCTCGCGCCTGGACAGCCCAGCATCTGCTACGGCCTGCGCGGCCTGGCCTACGTGGAGATCGAGGTCACCGGCGCGCCGGGGGACCTGCATTCCGGGGTCTACGGCGGGGCGGTCAAGAACCCCGCCTCGGCCCTGGCCCAGATCATCGCCGCCCTGCACGACGACCAGGGGCGGGTGACCATCCCCGGCTTCTACGATGCCGTCGTCGGCCTCACCGACGCCGAACGCGCCGATCTGGCCGCCGTGCCTTTCGACCTGGGCGCCTTCGGGCAGGCCACCGGTCAGGCCGGCGGCTGGGGCGACCCGGCCTACAGCATCGTCGAGCGCCTGGGCGCGCGGCCCACCCTGGACGTCAACGGCATCTGGTCCGGCTGGACCGGCCCCGGCGCCAAGACCGTGCTGCCGGCCAAGGCCCATGCCAAGGTCAGCATGCGCCTGGTGCCCGACCAGAGCCCCCACGAGGCGGCCGCGCAGCTGGCGGCCCATGTCCAGACCCTGGCGCCGGCGGGCGTCTCGGTGGCGGTGCGCGAACTGCACGGCGGCTGGCCGGCGCGCGTGGACCGGGGGATGCCGGCCCTGAATGCCGCCGCGGCGGCTCTGGAGAGTGCCTTCGGGCGTGCGCCGCACCTCACCCTGGAAGGCGGCTCGGTGCCGGTGGTGGCCCTCTTCAAGCAGGAGTTGGGCCTGGACACGGTGATGCTGGGCTTCGGCCTGCCGGACGACAACCTGCACGCCCCCAACGAGAAGTTCAGCCTGGACAACTACTTCCGGGGCATCGAGACCAACATCCATTTCCTGGCCAATCTGGCCGCTGCCGCGCAAGGCGCTGCCGGGGGCAGGGCGTGACCCAGCTCCTGCACCAGCGCCTGGCCTACACCAGCGCCTTCTTCACCTTCGCCCTGGGGCTGTGGAGCCTGTGGCTCTTCATCCGCGGGCGGGGTCTGTCCAGCAACTTCATGGGCGCCTTGGTGATCGGCGAGACCGTGCTGGTGCTGGAGGCCCTCCTGGGCGCCTGGCGCTACTTCGCCGCCGCGCAGGAGCCCGGGCGCTGGGTGCACCTGCTGTACGGGGTGCTGGCGGCCTTGCTCTGGCCCTTCCTCTACAGCTATTCGCGGGAGGCCAAGGGCCGGGTGGAATCGGCGATGATGTCGGCCGGCAGCTTCTTCCTCTGGGGCATCGTGATGCGCGCCATCTCGACCGCCGCGGGGGGGGGCATCGGCTGAGGCCGGGGAGCGGCGGCGCATGTTCAACATCAACCCCTTCGAGATCCTGGTGATCACCCTCATCTTCCTGATGCTCTTCGGGCCGGAGAAATTGCCTGAGATCGCCATGCAGGTGGGCAAGTTCGTTCGCGAGCTGCGCGAGGCCTCGAGTGCCGCCACGGCGGAGATCACCCGCGAGCTGCATCGGGCCGCCGCGGACAACCAGGAGGTAGCCGGCGACATCCGCTCCATCGGCGACCAGGCGCGGCGCTTCCTGCAGAGCACCAGCGACGCGGTCCACAACACGGTGACGCAGGCCTACCAGGAGACCGGTGCCGCGGTCGGCGCCGCGACGGCGGCGGCCGTCCCATGGGCCGCGGATGCGGCGCCCGGGACCTCCGCGGGCGAAGGGTCCGCCGCGTCGAGGGTCGAGCCCGACGGGGCCGCGTCTGAGGTCCAATCCGAGGGGGCATCTCCGGCGGCCGAAGACCCCGAAGTCGAAGCCATCCTCGCCGACGTCCGGACACAGGCGCGGGCCGCCGGAGCGGACGAGGGAGCGGGCTCGAAGCCATGATCGAACCCTCCGCCAGCCAGGCGCCGGAGTCGCCGCCGGTCAAGCCGCCCCTGGCCGCGCTGCCGTTTCTTGAGCATCTGCGCGAGCTGCGCAAGCGGTTGATCATCTCGATCACGGCGCTCTTCGTGGGCGTGCTGGCGGGGTTTCCCCTGGCCCAACGCGCCATCGACGGCCTGAAGGTCATGTGTGCGACCTGCAATCCCGATTCGTTCAAGGTGCTCAACCTCCTCGACGGCTTCGCCACCTATTTCCGGGTCAGCCTCATCCTCGGCCTGGTGGTGGCCATGCCCGTGATCCTGTACCAGATCGTGGCCTTCGTCGTTCCGGCGCTCTACGCTCGCGAGCGGCGGATCCTGTACATCATGCTGCCGGGCGCGGCCGTACTGTTCGCTCTCGGCATGCTGTTCGGGTACGTCATCGTGATGCCGCGTACGATGGCGTTCCTCGACGTCATCGCGCGGCAGCTGGCTGAACCGGGCTATGACATCGTCCTGTTCATCCGCTTCGCCATGTACCTGCTGTTGATCCTGGGCGTGGCCTTCCAGACACCCTTGGTCATCTATGCCTTTGCCAAGGTGGGACTGCTCAAGCCAGAGGTGATGAAGCGCTATCGGCGGCATGCCTTGATGGCTTTCGCCGTCCTCGCGGCGGTCTTGACGCCCACCCCTGATCCCGTGACCATGCTGCTGGTGATGGGACCGATGTACCTCCTGTACGAGGTGGGCCTGTTCCTGGCGCGCGTTTTCTGAGCCGCCGATGACGATCCGTGACGTGGATGCGATCGCCCGCCGGCCGTCCCGCGTCCGCTCCATCGGTGATTGGCTGGCGCTGCCGCTCATCCTGCTCGGCTACTTCTGGCTGGCCCTGGGCTATGCCCGGGAGACGCCCGCCTGGCAGGTGCCGGACGAGCCCGCGCATTACAACAACGTGCTGCAGCGCGCTGCCCCCGGGCCGGCGCCGATCATCGAGGCCGGCGACTACCCCTTCGCCCGCCTGGAGGCCTTGAAAGCCGACCGTTTCGCGAATTCTGGCCCCGACGGCATCCGGGGCATCGAGTACGAGGACCATCAGCCGCCGCTCTACTACGAACTGGCCGCGCTGCTGCTGGAGGCGCAACCCGAGCCCGTCGATCCGGTGCGCTACGAAGGAGAAACCGCTCCCGCCGCCGTCGTGGCCGAGCGCGTCCGCCTCCTGCGGCTGCTGGGCATGGTTCTGGGTGCCTGCACCGTTCTCCTGGCCTGGGCCGTCGCGTCTACCGTCGCTCCAGGGGACCTGCCGCTGCGCGTGGGCGTCACCGCCTTCGCCGCCTTCCTGCCCATGCAACTGGTGATGAACGCCGCGGTCAACAACGACCCCTTGGCCATCGCCCTGACCGCCGCGGCGCTGCTCGTGGCCTTGCGGCGGGTCGGCAGGGGGCCAGGGGGCAACGATGGGTGGCGTGGCGCGCTGCTGCCCGGTCTGCTCATCGGTCTGGCGGCGCTGACCAAGCTCAGCGCCTTGCTGCCGACGGTGGTGGTGTTGCTGGCCGCGGAATGGCTGGGGATGGGACGAATAGGACGAATGGGACGCATTCGTCCGATCAGCCCAGCAAGTCCCATCGTCCTCCCCCCTCCCAGCCCCCTTCCGCTCCCGCCTGCGCCAGACCGCCATCATGCTCGTCCTCGGCCTGCTGCTGGCCACCCCCTGGCTGGCGCACAACGTCCGCCAGTACGGCTGGCGGGATCCCCTGGCCCTGGCGGCCCACGACCGCGCCACCGTCTGCCCGCCCGAGGACGGCGCGGGTTGCCAGCCCCGCACCGCGGATTGGATTGCCGAAAAGGGTCTGGCCGATCTTCTGGAGCGCGGGGCCGTCCTCACCTTCCAGAGTTTCTGGGGCGTTTTCGGCTGGATGGGCGTGTTCCTGGGGACGGCCAAGGGGGTGCCGATCTATGGTGCCCTGGCCCTCAGCAGCCTGCTGGCGCTGGCCGGCTTGCTGCCGGTGCTGCGGCGTTGGCGTCGATGGCCGGAGCGGCTGCAGGCCCAGTCGTTGATCCTTGCCCTGCACCTGGCGGTGACCGCGGGTGGTTTCCTGTGGTACAACCTGACCTTCGTCCAGCATCAGGGCCGCTACCTGCTGCCGGCCCTGCTACCCCTCGCGCTGGCCTACTGCGCCGGCCTCCGCGGCGCCGTCGGCGCGGTCGCCGGGCGCCTGGGACTCAGCGCCTTCCGGGCGCGCGGCCTCGGCAACCTCGGCCTCCTGGTTCATTCCGCGGCTCTGGCCACCCTGGCCTGGCTGAGCCTGCGGAGCTACATCATCCCCGGGTTGGGCGGCCATCCCGGGCCGGGCGGTTGAAACCGCCGGGCGATCCCGGGCCGCGCAAACCCGCCCGGTCAACCCGATCATGCCGGATGCCTCCCACATGAACGACTTTGCTACCGTCCTGACCACCCGCTGCGCTGCGCGCCGCGCCCTGTGCTAGACTCACCGGGCGACCTGGCCCCGGCCCTCTCTTAATCGCCGCACCTCCTTCATTCTGCCGGTACCGATCATCCACCGCGGCGGGCGCAGGTGTCTGATGTCAACCCGTTGGTCCCGCCCCATCCGTCAGCTGGGCGCCATGGTCCTGGGCGTTGTCGGCTTCTCGTCCGGCGATGCTGTCTGGTCCTACCTCAAGGCGCAGCCCGGCTTCCCGGACAACTACCCGTCCAGTTTCAGCCTGCTGGTTTCCGTGTCCCTCGGCCTCTTCGGCCTGGGCATCGGCTACCTCATTGCGCCCCTCCTGCTGCGGCCCCTCGAGGCGCTCTACGAGAGCGTCAGCCATGTCGCCCCGGTGCGGCTCGTCGCCTCGGCCATCGGTCTGGGTATCGGCCTGTCGCTGGGCGCTTTGGCCTCGCTACCGCTTTCCATGTTGCATCCGCCCCTGGGGCAGTTCCTGCCCTTCGTCGCCGCCCTGACCCTGGCCTACCTGGGTGCCGCCGCCGTCGGGAGCAACCCCAGTGCCTTCCTCAGCCTGTTGCGCAGCATCGTTGGCCGCGGCGCAGACGGCGCCCCGGCGAGCGCACCCGGTGAGTACATCCTCCTGGACACCTCGGTGCTGATCGACGCCCGCATCGCCGACGTGGTAGAGACCGGTTTCATCGACAAGACCCTGCTGGTGCCCCGCTTCGTCCTCGAAGAGCTGCAGCTGGTGGCCGACTCTGCCGACGCCATGCGCCGCAACCGCGGCCGGCGCGGCCTGGAGGTGGTCAACCGCCTCCAGCATTCAGAGAAGGTCAACGTGGAGATCACGAGTCAGGACACGCCCGGGCTGGGCGACGTGGACAAGAAGCTGGTCCGCCTGGCGGAGCGGCTGAACGCCTCCATCATGACCAACGACTTCAACCTCAACCGCGTGGCCGACATCCAAGGCATCCGCGTGCTGAACCTCAACGAGCTGGCCAACGCCGTCAAGACCCTGGTCCTGCCGGGCGAGACCCTGCGGGTGCAGATCATCCAGGAGGGCAAGGAGCAGGGCCAGGGCGTCGCCTACCTCGATGACGGCACGATGGTGGTGGTGGAGGAGGGCTCCGTCCAGCTGGGCCAGCGGGTGGAGGTGCGCGTGAACCGCGTCCTGCAGACCGTTGCCGGGCGGATGATCTTCGGGGCGATGGAGCCCTCTGCCGCCGGACCATCCGCGCCCTGAGGGCCCGAGCGCCTGACCGTCGTCGCCCTGCCGGACGTCCCTGACCCCAGCCCGCACTTCGTCCCGCCGGAATCCTCCCCGCCGCAGTCTTCCATTCTTCCGCGCCGGCGCTTCCTGACCCGGTAGTCTGCCGACCCGGTGCCATCCATCGCAACAAGGAGGCGTTCATGCGCGACGTGATCCACACGGACAAGGCCCCGGCCGCCATCGGCCCCTACGTCCAGGCCCTGCGATCGGACGGTTGGATCTTCACCGCCGGGCAGGTGGGGCTGGATCCCGCCACCGGCCAGCTGAGCCCCGGCGGCGTCGCCGAGCAGGCGGCGCGGGCGCTGGCCAACCTGCGGGCCGTGCTCGAGGCCGCCGGCGGAGGTCTGGACACCGTGCTCAAGACCACCGTCTTCCTGGTGGACATGGCCGACTTTCCGGCGATGAACGCGGTCTACGCCGAGGCCTTCGGTCAGGCGCCACCGGCCCGTTCCACGGTGGCTGTCGCCGCCCTGCCGCTGGGCGCGCGCTTCGAGATCGAGGCCATCGCCAGGGTCCATGGCTGAGCATCGGCCCCGGCTTGCCTGCTGAACCTTTGGACGGACCCGCCCACGTCGATATAATTCCGGACCAAATCCAGGCAGACAGGAAGGTCCATGAGCACGTTCGGTTCCAACGGTTCCACGGACGCACAGATCGAGTCTCATCCCATGTTCGCGCTCCTCGAGAGCGTCGAAGCGCATCGTCAACTGAAGCGGGGCGACGTCGTCAAGGGCGTGGTGGCCTTGGTGGGCACCAATGAGATGCTCATCGATGTCGGCGGCAAGTACGAGGGCATCCTGGCATCGCGCGAGTTCGCGCAGATGTCCAGCGAGGATCGCGAGGGCTTCGTCGTAGGCACCGCGGTCGAGGTGATGGTGCTGAACCCCAATGACAAGAACGGCAATCTGGCCTTGTCCATGTCCCAGGTGCGCATCGGGCAGGACTGGGAGGATGTCGACGTCCTCATCGAGAAGGGCGAAGCCTTCGAGATGGTGATCAGCGGCCACAACAAGGGTGGCCTCATCGTCTATCTGGGCCAGGTGCGGGGCTTCATCCCGGTCTCACAGCTGGACCAGCGCCACAGCGTGGACCGTAACGCCATCGACGGCACGGGAAGCAGCCCCCTGGCTCGCTTCAACGGCCAGCCGATGTGGCTGAAGATCATCGAGGTGGATCGGGACAAGAACCGCCTCATCCTGTCCGAGCAGGCTGCCATGCGCGATCGCCGCAAGCATCTCAAGAGCGAGCTCTTGGGCAAGCTCGAGCAGGGGCTGGTGGTGGATGGCAAGGTCACCAGCCTGGCGGACTTCGGCGCCTTCGTCGACATCGGGGGCGCCGACGGTCTGGTGCACCTCTCGGAGATCTCCTGGAACCGCGTCAACCATCCCAGCGATGTCCTCAAGCTGGGCCAGACAGTCAAGGTCAAGGTCATCTCCGTGGACCGCGATCGCAACCGCATCGGCCTGAGCCTCAAGCAGCTGCAGCCTGAGCCCTGGAGCACCATCACCCAGCGCTTCCTGGTGGGCCAGGTGGTGCAGGCCAAGGTGACCCGCCTGACCGACTTCGGCGCCTTTGCGCGCCTGGAGGACGACGTCGAGGGTCTGATCCACGCCTCGGAGATGGCTGACGAAGAGGTCAAGCCGGAGACCGTGGTCCAGCCGGGCGACGAGCTGACCGTGCGCATCATCCGCATCGATCCGGAGCGCAAGCGCATCGGGCTCAGCCTGAAGCGCGCCGGGGAGGCCTATGATCAACTGGGCGCCTTCGATGCTGAGCCCGCGGCCGATGCCGCGGATGCGCAGCCGGTAGCCGTGGTGGCCGATGCCGCGGATGCGCAGCCGGAAGCTGTCGCGGCCGATGGCGCGGAACTGCCGCCCGAGGCGGTTGCGCCGGATCAGCCCAGCAGCGATCCTGAAGCCGTTTCGGAGGATCAGCCGGACGCCGAGCCGGCCATGGCGGAAGCCTGAGCCCGGCCGGGGCCTTGGACAGGCCCTTCCTTCCCTCACCGCCCGCACCCACTTCGCGCGAGGTGCCGAATGGCTGACAGCAGCAGCAGCAACATCGACGACCGCTTCACGGAACGCGCGCGCCAGGTGTTGCGGACGGCGCAGGAAGAGGCCAAGCGGCTCGATGATCGATACATCGGCACCGAGCATCTGCTGGTGGGGCTGGTGCATGAGGATCGCGGCCTGGCATCGCGCGTGCTCCGGGACATGGGCGTGAGCTTCGTCCAGGTGCGCCGGGTGGTGGAGGAAGCGTCCCGGCGCGCCGGCGATGTGCAGCGCAAGGGGAGCATGGAGGGTCTGTCGCCCCGCACCAAGCGGGTGATCGAGAGCGCCGTCGATGAGGCGCGCAAGATGAACCATCAGTACATCGGTACCGAGCATCTGCTCCTGGGTCTGATCCGGGAAGGCAGCGGCCCGGCCATCGATGTGCTCAAGGAAATGGGTATCGACCCGGACCTGCTGCGCACGCAGACCACGCGGGCCATCATGCAGGCGCCCGTCCGGCCGCGCGCCGAGCGTAAGAAGGCGGGGCAGACGCCGCTGATGGACCAGCTGGGCGTGGACCTGACCACCAAGGCGGAAGAGCAGAAGCTGGATCCGGTCATCGGCCGCGGCACGGAGATCGAGCGGCTGATCCAGATCCTGTCACGGCGCACGAAGAACAACCCGGCGTTGATCGGCGAGCCGGGGGTGGGCAAGACGGCCATCGTCGAGGGCCTGGCGCGTCGCATCGCCGAGGGTGATGTTCCCGCCCAGCTGCGCGACAAGCGGGTCTTCATGCTGGATGTGGGCAGCCTGGTGGCGGGTACCATCTACCGCGGCCAGTTCGAGGAGCGGATGAAGCGGGTCCTGGACGAGATCAAGGAAACCGACAGCATCCTCTTCATCGACGAGCTGCACATGCTGGTGGGCGCCGGTTCCGCGGGCTCCAGCGTGGATGCCGCCAACCTGCTCAAGCCGTCCCTGGCGCGGGGCGAACTGCAATGCATCGGCGCGACCACGCTCGACGAGTATCGCCGCTACATCGAGAGCGATGCGGCCTTGGAGCGCCGATTCCAGCCTATCTACGTGGACGAGCCCTCGGTCGAGGATACGATCAAGATCCTGCATGGCCTCCGCAGCCGCTACGAGGAACACCATCGGCTGACCATCAGCGACGAGGCCCTGGATGCCGCGGCGCACCTGGCCGCCCGCTACATCTCCGACCGCCACCTGCCGGACAAGGCCATCGATCTGGTGGATGAGGCGGCCAGCCGGGTGCGGATGTACAAGGTGCCCTCCGCGCCGGGCTTTGCCGGTCTCCTGGACCGTTTGAAGGAGGCGCGGGCGGGCAAGGAGGCGGCCTTCCGCGAGGAGCGCTTTGACGACGCCGTGCGTCTGCGCGAAGAAGAGCGGCGCTTGCAGGAAGACCTGGACCAGTTGCGGGAGGAGAACCCCACCGGCCTGACGGTCACCGACGCGGATATCGCCGAGGTGGTGGCCATGTGGACGGGCGTGCCGGTGGTGCGCATCGCCGGCGAGGAGGGCGAGCGGCTGCTGCAGATGGAGCAGGCCCTGCATCAGCGCATCGTCAGCCAGAACCAGGCCATCGAGACCATCTCCAAGGCCGTGCGCCGCGCCCGGGCCGGGCTCAAGGATCCGCGTCGTCCCATCGGCGTCTACATCTTCCTGGGGCCGACGGGCGTGGGCAAGACCGAGCTGGCGCGGGCCCTGGCGGACTTCATGTTCGGCTCTGAGGACGCCCTCCTGCAGATCGACATGTCGGAGTTCATGGAACGCCATTCGGCCAGCCGCCTGGTAGGCGCTCCGCCCGGCTACGTGGGCTATTACGAGGGCGGCCAGCTGACGGAGGCCGTTCGCCGTCGGCCCTACCAGGTCATCCTCCTGGACGAGATCGAGAAGGCCCATCCGGAGGTCTTCAACATGATGCTGCAGATCATGGAGGACGGGCACCTGACGGACGCCAAGGGCCGCAAGGTGGACTTCCGCAACACGATCATCATCATGACCTCCAACGTGGGCGCGCAGTTGCTGACGAAGCAGCAGGCCCTGGGCTTCAACGTGGCCAAGGACGAGGCGGAACGCGTCGCCGGTGACTACGATGCCATGAGCGACAAGGTGCAGCAGGAGCTCAAGCGCCTGTTCAAGCCGGAGTTCCTCAACCGGGTGGACAAGGTCCTGGTCTTCCGCCCCTTGACCCGCCCGGACCTGCGCCAGATCGTCGACATCCAGCTGGAGCGCCTCAGCCCGCGGCTGGCGGAGCACGATCTGAAGCTCGAGACCACGGACGCGGCGCGAGACCTCATCCTGGACCGGGGCTATGACCCGGAATACGGCGCCAGACCCTTGCGCCGGGCCATCGTCGACCTGATCGAGGACCCGCTCAGCGAAAAGCTGCTCAGCGGGGAGATCAAGGCCGGCGACTCGGTGGTCCTGGATGTGGTGGACGGGCAGCTGGTGTTCCGGGCGCTGGAGTTGGCCTGAGGGCATAGTCCGCCTCGCTCCTGGTACGACACATCCAAGAAGCGTGAGGCTAGCGGCGGCATGACCTCGCGGCCAATGAAGGATTCGAGACCCGGCACACCCACCGGCTACGCTCAAAGCCCTTTGTTGTGCGATACCAGCCCTTGCGCTGCGCACCCAACGGCCTACAATCCGGGCATCATGCTCGCCGTTGGTTGTCGACAGGATGTGTTTCATGCGCCGGAGCCTGGAAGCCCTTCGTTCGCGTCCCTTGATCCTGGCAGTTTGCCTGGTCGCCGCGCTGTTGGCCGGCTGCACGACGCGGGGAGCCTTATCGCCGACAGCGAACTCCGGTGCGCCGGAGAACACCGGCCCGGCCGCGGGCGGCGCGACGACAGATCCTGGCACGGTCGCGTCTGAAGCCACGCCGGCGCCTGTCGGCCTGACCATCCTGCGTCGTCCGGACGGGCCCATGGATCCACTGCGCCCTTCCCTGCAACTGCGTTTCAGCGCGCCCATGCTGAACCAGGTCCCGCTGACCGGCATGACCGTCTGGCCACGGGAGCCGATCTCCATCACCTGGCTGACCACCCAGAGACTCGCCCTGCAGCCGGCGCGCGACCTGGCGCCCGGCGAGCGGCTGGAGGTCGCCCTGCGGGATGTGCCGGCGCAGTCCGGCGCGCGCTACGTCGGTCCCTATACGCTGACCTTGGAGGCGCCGCCGCTGGTCACCCTGCGCTGGTCGCCCGCCGGCACCTTGCGGCCCCCGGCGCTTCTGGGCCTGCGCGTGAACCATGACCTGCCCCTGCAAGACCTGATCGACGCCCTCCGTCTGGATCCGCCGGTAGCGGGGGTCTGGCGGCAGGGCGGCGATGCGCGGCTGCTGGTGTTCGAGCCTGACGAGGACTGGCCGGAAGACAGCAGCTTCAGCCTGACCTTGCGCCAACCGGTCAGCGACCGCGCCGGTCGGCGCCTGGCCTTGGAGCCGGCGTTGCGCTTCAGGACGCGGCGGGCGGTCCAGGCGGACATCTCCGGCGGCGCTGACCGGGCCTCGGTCATCGACCCCCTGATCCTGCGCTTCGATCATGCGGTGGACGAGGCGAGCCTGCGGTCGGAGTTCAGCATCGCGCCGGTGGTTCCCGGCAGCATCAGCTGGGACGGGAACACGGCGCAGTTCACGCCCGAGCGGGGCGCCTTTGCCGCTGACACCGCTTACACCCTGCGCTTGGGAACGGCGCTGCAAGACCGAGATGGGCGGCCCCTGTTGCGGACGCCCTTCAGCTACGGATTCCGGACCGCCGTGGCCCGTGAGCTGGTCACCTTCGGCCAGGGCGCGGCCATGCAGGTGCTGGACGCCTCTGGCCCACGGACCATCGATGTCACCAACGGGGAGATGCCGCGGGCATCGCGGCTGATCGTTGCCGCCCGGGCGGAGGCCATGGCGCCGGCTGACCTCGTCCGCTTGGACCCCGCCGCCACGGTGGCGCCGCGACGCGACGCCGAGCCGACCGCTGCCCCGGCGATCCGCTTGCCGCTCGGCCGGCCGGCCGCGTCCTGGGATGCGCCATTGGCCTTTCCCAACGACAGCTGGACGCCCGGTCGACAACCCTTGCGGCTGCCCGCGGACCTGGCGCCCGGGGCCTACCGCGTCGTTCTGGAGGCCGGCGGGTCCCGCTCATCCATCGTCGCCCTCCTGACCACCCAGCGTCTGGTGGCCAAGCTGGCCGCCGCCCAGCTGCTGGTCTGGGCCACGGACGCCACGGGCCGGCCGGCGGCGGACCTGCCCCTGACGGTCTATGGGGCGGCCGGCAAGGTGCTGGCCCAAGGCAGCACGGATGCTCTGGGGCTCATGGAGGCCCGACTGCCGGACGGTGAACCGCCGGTCTGGGTGCTGGGAGGAGGGGAGGGACGCTTTGCCGCCATCGGGCTGGGCGAGGCCTGGCGATCGGGGACGCGGAGCCGGCCGGACGGCTTCGGCGACCGGCCGGAAACAGCCGCCGCACCGGGCTATCGCGGGCACCTCTACACCGACCGGCCGATCTATCGCCCCGGGCAGACGGTGCATTTCAAAGGAATCCTGCGTAAGGACGAGGACGGCGAGCTGATTCTGCCCGCCTCGTCGCTGACGGTGACCGTGCGCCTGAAGGACCCGCGCGGCAACCAGCTGCAGGTGTGGACCCTCAGGCCCAGCGGCTTCGGCACGGTGGCCGGCGAGCTGCCGATCGCCGCAGGCGCGCCCTTGGGCGAGTACCGCTTCAGCCTGGAGCTGGATGGCGAGATCGGCGCCGTCAACGTCCTGGTGGAGGATTACGCCGCGCCGGAACTGGAGCTGCAGGCCGCGGCCGGGACCTATCTGCCGGACGCCGCCCTGCCGATCAGCGGCACGGTGGGCTATCGCTTCGGCCAGATGGCCGTTGGGGCGGAGGTCTCGATTCGACCGCTGCTCTGGGACGCGGCGGCAGCAGATGACGGGTCCCCTTCGTCACCGGCGACCGGCCGCTGGCTAGACTTGAACCAGGCGCCGCTCCGGGCGCGCGCCGACGCGGAGGGGCGCTTCCAGGCCCTGGTGGATCCGGCGCGGCTGGCGACTTGGGTCCAGGCGTCCGGGGAGACCTCCGGCGACAGCTGGGGGGGAGACCGTCGGGACAGCCCGAGGCTAGGTCTGGAGATGACGGCCGACGATGGCGGCGGACCGCCGGTCAACCGCCTGGTCGAGGTCGCCCTGCCCCCCGGCGATCGGACGAGCGGATTCCAGGGTCCAGCGGCGCCGAGCGGCGGCGACAGCCTCCTGCGCCTCACGCCCGACAAGGCGCGCTACCAGCCGGGGGACACGGCGCGGCTGCTGGTGCTGACGCCCTTGAGCGGACCGGCGCTGCTCACCGTGGAGCGCGGTCAGGTGAGATCCCGCAGCATCGTGGATCTGAAGGCCCCATGGACGGAGTTGCCCCTGCCCCTCGCGGCACAGGATGCTCCCAATGTCTTCGTCAGCCTGCAGGCCTGGTGGCCGGACGCGGTCGCGGCCGAGGACGCCTACCGTTGGTCCTCGATGAGCCGGGCGGACGGCCGCCTGGCTCTGGCCACGGCGGAGCTGGCGGTTGACGTGACCGGCAAAGCACTGCAGGTCACGGTCCAGCCGGATCGGGCCGATCATGCGCCGGGCGACGCGCTGGAGCTGGCCATCGAAGTGCGGGATGCCGCCGGCCAAGGCTTGCCTGCCGAATGCTCCGTCGCCATCGTCGATGAAGCGGTCCTGGCCCTGCGAGATTCGCCCCCATCGTCCTTGTTCGACGCCCTGCACGGCCGGCGCGCGCATACGGTGCTGACCCGCGACGCGTTCGCCCCCCGCCGCCTCCTGGCGGATTTCGGCGGGGGCGGCGGGGGTGGGGGCGGGGATGGGGCGGCGGCCGGGGCGGACCCGCGCCAGGACTTCCAGGACACGGCCCTGTGGCGGGCCGCCGTGGTGACCGATGCCCAGGGCCGGGCCACGGTGAAGCTGACCTTGCCGGACAACCTCACCCGTTGGCGGGTCGTGGTGGTCGCTGTGACGGCGGGCGACCAGCTGGGCCAGGGCCAGGCGACGGTCGTCGCCGGACGGGATCTGGCCCTGCAGGCTTTGTGGCCGCGCTTCCTGGTGCAGGGCGACCAGGTGGCCCTGGGGGCGATGGTCCAGAACCGGGCCGACGTCGCGCAGGACGTCACGGTGGCGCTGCGGTCCCAGGGGCTGCAGCTCAGCGATCCGTTGACCCAGACCCTGTCCGTGCCCCCTCGCGGCCGGGCCATGGTCAGCTGGCAGGCCAAGGCCGGCGATCCGGGGCAGGCGCGGCTGACCCTCAGGGCGACCTCCGCCCTGGCGGCGGATGCCCTGCGGCGGGAGATCCCGGTGCGCGCCCTGGCGGTGCCGGACCAGAGCATCACCGTCGGCGAGCTGGCCAGGTCCGCGGAGCAGACGGTGGTCTTGCCCGTGGACGCGGTGGCCGGCCAGGTGACGGTGCGCCTGGAGCGCAACCTGGGCGGGGCCCTGCTCCGCGGCCTGGAGCAGCTGACCGGATTCCCCTATGGCTGCGTGGAGCAGACCATGAGCAAGGCCCTGCCCAACGCCGTGGTCGCTCGCGCTCACAGCCGCTTGGGCCTGGGCCAAGCGGGGCTGCCGGAGCGCCTGAGCGCGCCGATCACGGCCGGCCTGCAGCGGCTGTACGGCTTCCAGAACGAGGATGGCGGTTGGGGCTGGTGGGCGGATGACGGCAGCGACGATTCGCAGACGGCCTGGGTGGTCTTCGGACTGGGTCTAACCAGCGAGGCAGGCTTCGCGGTGGACGATGCTGTCGTCGCGCGGGGTGCAGAGCGCCTGACCCAGCGTCTGGCGGCCATGGATGCGCGGCTGCGCGCGTTCGCGCTCTATGCCCTGGCTCTGGTGAAGCGCGGGGATGAGGCGGCGGCCCTCAAGCTGGCTGCGTCGCCGGAGCCGCTCGACGCCTTCGCCCAGGCGGCGTTGGCCCTGGCCTTGCAGCGGCAAGGCCGCAATACGGAGGCCGAGGTCCTGGTGGACCGCCTGTTGGCCCAGATCGAGGCCAAGGACGATCAGGCCTGGTGGCCCTTGGCCAAGGGCGGCGGCCAGCCACGGATGATGCCCTCGGCGGTGCGCGGCACGGCCTTGGGCCTGTCCGCGCTGCTGGCCATCCGACCAGAGGACGAGGCCGTGCCGCGCGTGGCGCGCTGGCTGATCAGCCAGCGCGGGGCGGGCGGCTGGGGCAGCACCCAGGAGTCGGCCTTCAGCATCATCGCCCTGACGGACTACCTGGCGACCCGCCCGGAGCACGCCGCGCTCGCGCGCTACGAACTGCGCCTCGAAGACCGGGTGGTGGGGACGGGCCAGTTGGGACCGGGTGCTCTGACCGCCCAGGTGCAGCTGTCTCTGGCAGACCTGCGCCGGGGCATCAACCGCCTGCGCCTCAGCCAGGATGGCACGGAGCCCATCCAGTTCAGCATCCAGCGCGAACTGAGCCTGGCGCGCTCGCCGGTGTCCGCCGCCGGCCCCATCTCAGTGACCCGTCGCTGGCAGCTTCCGGGCGGCAGTTCGGGGTTCGCGGCGGACCGGGGCGATCTGGTGGAAGTCCACCTGAGCTTGGAAACGCAGCAGCCGCTGGCCTACGTGCTGATCGAGGACGTCCTGCCGGCCGGCCTGGAGGCTGTGAACCCCCGACTGGCGACTGCCTCGCGGCTGGCGGCCTCCACCGCGGCCGGCGCCGCGGCGCCCGGGCCGACGGAGGGCGCGGTGGACCATGTGGAATTGCGCGCCGACCGGGTCAGTCTGTTCATCACCGATCTGCCCAAGGGACGCCGTGAGCTGGTCTACCTGGCCCGCGCCGCCCGCGCCGGCACCTTCTCCGCCCTGCCGGCCACCACGTCGGCGATGTATGACGCGGCCAGCTGGGGGCGATCAGCCAGCGCGGTGTTCACGGTGCGCTGACGGTGACGGTGGAAGCTGTTATTCCATGTCAGCCACTCGCTCAGTCCCCAACACCCGCCGCACCAACGCCCGGTCCTCCGCCCCGAAGCCTCCCAGCCGCACGAGCACCAGGGCGTAGACCCCCAGCGCCAGCGCTGTCGCTGGGATCGCGGGCAGGCCCAGGCCGCGCGCGCCCATCACCGTCAGCGCCGCCAGGGCCGTGGCCATCGCCGGGCGCCAGAGGAGGACCAGCAGCGGCGGGACGTCCAGGTCGCGCAATCCGCGGCTGAAGGGCAGCCATAGGATCAGTTCGGAGAGGATGGTGACCACTGCCGCGCCGACATAGGTGTAGGCCGGAATGGTGAGGGTCCCGAACTGATGGCCGGGGATCACCAGCCAGTTGGCCGTCAGGTTGAAGGCCGCGGCCAGCACGAAGCTCATCGTGATCCAGCGCTGGCGGCCCAGGGCGATGAGCACATATTGCGCCAGGCCGTTGGCGAAGCTCAGCGGTAGGAACCAGACCATGAGCTTGAGCGCGTTGGCGCCCTCCGGCAGGTACTGCGCCCCGGCCAGGAGGCCGATGAGCGGCTCCGCCAGGCTGCTCGTGGCCAGGCTGATGGGCAGGGCGGCCATCAGCAGCCAGCGAAGCGTGGTGGCATAGGCCCGCGCCAGGCCCGCCCGGTCGCCCGCGGCGCGGCGGCTGAGCAGCGGAAAGAGGGCCATGACGATGGACGGCGAGATGATGAGCAGGGCGTCGATCCACTTGTAGGCCGCCTGGTACCAGCCGACGATGGTGTCGCCGTCGCGCGGCAGCAGGCCCTGCAGCAGCAGCACGTCCATCTTGAAGAAGAGCGTCTGCAGCAGGCTGTTGAGCATGAGCGGCCAGCAGGCCGCCAGGATCAGCCCCAACCCCAGCCAGGCCCCGCGCCAGCGCGGCCGGATGCCCGCGCGCCGCCCCAGGGCGATGAAGACACCCAGGGTCACCAGGTTGCTGACGATGCTGGCGGCGGCCACGCCCGCGATGCCGTAGCCCGCCAGCAGCAGCGCCGCCCCCGCGGAGACGTTGACCAAGGTGGTGGCCAGGCTCACCAGGGCGGGCAGCACCAACTGCTCCCGGGCCTGGTAGATGCTGGAGAGGGCCGCGCTCAGCTGGCTGGGCAGCAGTCCCAGGGCCAGCAGGAGGATGGCCAGGCGCGTGTCCGCGCTCAAGCCGCCTGTCGGCGCCCCGGTCCTGAAGACGACATAAGCCCACAGCAGGCCGACCGCGCCCGTCCACAGCAGGAGCCGCAGGAAGAGGCTCTGGCCGAGGATGCGGTCCTGCTCCGCCGGCCGCTGCGCCGCTTCTCGCGTGGCCCAGACCGACAGGCCGAAGTTGGCCAGGATGTCCGTCAACCCGATGAGGGTCACGGCCACCGTGTAGCGGCCGGCCTCCGCCGGGCTGATCACCCGCAGCATCAGCATGGCGAATCCGAACTGGATCAGCTTGCCCAGGAGATTGGCGGCGAAGGGCAGGACGCTGTTCTGCGCCGCGCGCCGCAGCTCATCGGTCTGGCCCAGTCGCAGGAAGCGCCCGCCAATGGCGTAGGCGGCGGCCAGGATGAAGAGCATGAGTCCCAGGAAGCTGCCGTAGATCCCGGCCTTGATCGACACCGGGCGGTAGGCCAGGCGCACCACCGAGTAGCCTGGTGGCACCGGCACCGCACGCAGCATGCCGTCGGCGCGGTAGACGGGGACCTCCACCGTCTGGCGCAAGCCACCGGCGCCGGCCACCTCCACCGTCGCCTTCCAGCCCGGGAACCAGGCATCGCCCAGCACCAGGAAGCCGCCTGCCGGCGCGCCTTCCACCTCCACCTCCAGCTGGTCCGCCCGCTCCCGGTCGCGCCGGATGCGGGTGTTGACCTGCACCTGGCGGCCTGGGGGCAGATCCCGCCAGATCGACGGGTCGGGCCGCTCCTCCAACAACACGTCCACAGCGGGGTCCAGTTGATCCAAGGCGGCGAGCAGGTCTTCGCGCCGGTCGATCACCGTGGCGTTCTGCACCACCCAGGCCCGCGGCAGGGCGCCCAGGCGCTCGTAGATGCGCAGGGTGCTCCCAGGCGCCTGGTAGAGCTCTCGTAGCTGCGGATGGGCCAGTGGTTGGTCGCTGACGATGTAGCGCAGACCCAGGGCGGAGAGCAGCGGATGGCTGATGCCGGCGGCGGTGGTCAGGTTGCCCAGGCGGTTGTAAGCCAGCCAGCCGGCCTGGTCCTCGACGCGGCTCAGGCTCTCGGTGGTCCACACTGGCAGGATGGAGTCGTAGGCGCGCAGATCCGGCAGCTGGTAGCGCATCGCCGTGTTGGGCCACAGCAGGCGTCCCTCGCCGAAGGCCGTCACCCGCCCCCATTTGGCGGCAACCATGCCTTGGAGCTCGCGCACCAGGTCTGGGCGCAGGCCGGCAAGGGCCGGATCCGTCGCCGGGTTGAAGCCGTAGCCCACCAGACCCAGATCCAGGCCCAGCAAGGCGATGAGCAGGCCGGCGGCCAGTCGCGCGTGCCGGTCCGTCGCCCTGAGCTTGAGCGCCAGGAACAGGATCACCAGGCCGCCGGAGGTCAGAAACAGGAAGAGATGGTGCAGGTTGGCGTGCTGGTAGGCCGCCAGGGCGCCCAGGGACCCGAAACTGTCCAATGCCGCGTCGAGCGGACAGTGGCCGCCGGGGCAGCCCATGGCGGACATGAAGCCGCTCACCAGGCCCTCCCAGACGCCCGGCGCCAGCCGGACCACGGCCAGCAGCGTCAGGCCCAGGGCGCCCGAGAGGCCGGAGGCCAGGCCCCACCCGGCGGCGGCCCGCCAGAGCCGGGTTCGGGCCGCGTCACCGCTCCCGCGGCGCAGGGCGTCCAGCCCGAAACCCGCCAGGACCACCAGCGAAAGGTCTACCGCGAAGACCCAGCGAAACGGCGTGCGCAGCTGATCGAAGCCGGGCACGCCGTGGTACAGCAGACGATAGGTGGGCAGGCCGAAGCAGAAGCTCAGCGCCAGGAGCGCCAACAGGAGAAAGAAGACCGCCACCGAGCGCCGCCCGCGGGCCAGGAAGCCCAGTGGCGCCAGAAGCAGCACCGCGACTCCCGGATAGGCCGCGGCTTCCACGTAGTTGCGGGTGCCCCAGGCCGTGCCCCACATCGCGTGGTCGCGCAGGGCCAGGACCTGCCCGCTCAGCAGCCGGACCGCGTGATGCGATGGGTTGCCGTAGAAGTCGGGGATCAGGAAGGTGATGATCTGGCGGATGCCGAAGGCCCAGCTCACGACGTCGTCATAGCTGGCGGCGCCCCGCCGGAAGCTGGTCCGCGCCAACTCCAGGAGCGGCACCAGCTGGACCATGCCCCCCAAGATGCCCACGCCCACCGCGGCCGCCAGCCACAGGCCGGTGACCAGAGCCGAGGACAGACCATCGCGCCGCGCCAGGTTCGGCAAGCGCCAGACGGTGTAGGCTCCGGCGACCAGGAGTCCCTGCAGGAAGACCTCGGGATGCCCGGCCAGGGCGCAGAGGGTGGTGGCGCCTGCCAGCAGCAGCAGCCAGGCGACGCCGCCGGGGCTGGGACGGCCCGGCGACAGCGGCGGCCGGTCTGCGGCCCGGCCCTCGGGCCGGGTCTCGGTCAGGCGGTGCACAGCAGCCAGCATCCAGGGGATCCAGGCCAGACCAGCCTGGATCATCGGGAAGACCGCGTTGACCACCATGAGCAGCGAGAGGGCGGAAGCCAGGCCCATGAACGTCGCCGCGGCGCGCCCCAGCCGGAGCGACCGTCCCAGGCCGAACATGCCCAAGCCGGCCAGCCATAGGTTCAGGGCCGCAAGCCAACCCAGGGCGCGCTCCGGCGGCAGCAGGCTCAGCACGGGTAGGGTCAGCGGATACAGCAGCGAATGCTGGCCGGCGGCGAGGAAGGGCAGGCCACCCGCCAGATAGGGGTTCCACAGCGGCGCCCGGCCCGCGGCGAGCTCCTGCATGCCGAACTGCTTCCAGGCCAGGTTCTGGAAGACCAGATCGGCCACCAGGCCGTTCTGGGTGTAGGTCACGCCCGCGTCCTTCAAGGACTCCCGAAAGACCGGGTCGCCCAGGAGGGCGTCGAAAGGCACGATGCTCCTGCCGCCCAGGGTCTGCGGCGCAAGGATGGCCAAGGCCGCGGCCAGGATGAAGGCCGGGCCGGCCAGCTCGCGCGCCAGGGAACGCGCCAGGTCTCGCGGACGCATCTTCAACGGATCCGCCCGGTCAAGCGCAAGGTCGCCCGGTCCATGCGCCGGCCGGCGGTGTCGTGGCGGGCGACCGGACGGGGATGGTCGTCCACGAAGGCCACGGGCCGACCTGAGCGCGCACGGATGGTCATGGGCTCGCCGATGAGGGGGAGGGCCCGACGGTCTGCAGGAGACATCACTTGCTCGTCTGGGGATAAGCCGGCAGATAGCCCGCGACGGTGGCGCGGACGTTGGCGGCAGCAAAATCGCCGTCCGACCACCGCGCCGGGCGGCGGACAATCCTATCGCGGGGAGGTCCCGGCGGCAAGGCGTCGACCGATGGCCACCTGCGGGGGTTCGGCCAGGACCTGTGGCTTGCCCGACACAGGGGCTTGGGCTAGGCTAGCCGCCATGACCCAGGCCGACGGCGCACCCACGCTCTCCCCCTACATCTCGGAGGCCGACATCCAGGCGCGCATCCTGGAGCTGGCGCGGCAGATCGACGCCGACTATGCCCATGACGAAGACATCGTCCTGGTGGGCGTGCTCCGCGGCAGCTTCATCTTCCTGGCAGACCTCGCAAGGCGCATGACCGTGCCGCATCATGTGGATTTCATCGCCGTCTCCAGTTATGGCTCGGGCACCGTGTCCAGCGGTGTGGTGCGTCTGGTCATGGACCTGCGCACCGACATCACCGACAAGCATGTGATCATCGTGGAGGACATTGTCGATACCGGCCATACGGTGCAATACCTCATCCGCACCCTGGCGGCGCGCGGCCCGGCCTCGGTGCGCACCTGCGCTTTGCTGCGCAAGCTGGATCGCAAGGTGGTGGATGTCCCGGTGGATTACCTGGGATTCGACATCCCTGACGCCTGGGTGGTGGGCTATGGCCTGGATTACGCCGACCGCTACCGCACCTTGCCCTATATCGGCGTGCTCGAATGGGGGGCCGAGGAGTAGGCTGTTGTCGTCACGGAACGGCATGCCGTTCCCTGACGACGACCTTGCCCCGAGGCCCCATCCACTCGCCGACCGTCTCGAATCTCCATGCCCACCTCCCCACGCCCCGCCGCGTATCCGCGGTCCGGCCTGTTTCACCTGGCCATCCTGTACACGGTCTGGAGCACCACCTATCTGGCCATCCGGGTGGCCGTGGACCCGGCGCACGGCGGGTTCCCGCCCTTTCGCATGGCCGGTTGGCGCCTGGTCGCGGCCGGCCTCCTGATCCTGATCCTGGCGCGTTTCGGAAGTCGCTCGCTGCGCCCGGCCCGGGCCGATCTGCCCACCCTCCTGGGCGCCACGGTCTTTCTGTGGATGGGCGGCAATGGTCTGGTCACCTGGGCCGAGACGCGGGAGGAGTCGGTCTATGCCGCCCTCCTGATCGCCGCCACGCCCATCTGGACGGCCATCATCGAGGCCTTGCTCGACCGCCGACGGCCGTCGCGACGTCTCGCCCTGGCGCTCGTCGTCGGCTTCGCCGGGATCACCGTGCTGACCGGGCCCAAGCTCTGGGGCGCGCCTCTGGCTGGCTCCGGCACCCTCATCGCCCTGCTGATCGCGCCGCTTTCCTGGGGTGCCGGCTCGGTCCTGCAAGCCCGGCGGCCCGTGACCTTGTCGCCGCTGGTCAGCGCCGGATGGCAGCAGCTCATGGGTGGGGTAGCGATGTGCCTCCTCTCGCTGGCCGCCGTCGAGCCGGCCGGCCATCCCAGCACCGCGGCGTGGCTGGCCTGGCTCTACCTGGTGGTGGTGGGTGGACTGGCCGTGGTTTCCTTCATCCAGGCGCTGCGCGTCCTGCCCACCCGTCTGGTGATGACCTACGCCTACGTCAACCCTGTGGGCGCCGCGCTCTGCGGCTGGCTGCTGCTGGACGAGCACATCGGTTGGAGCACGGTCTTCGGCGCCTTGCTGGTCTTGCTGGGTGTGGCGGGAGTGTTCCGCGAGCGTTACGCGTCCGGCTGAGGAAGCTGCGGCGCCTGGGTGCGGCCGGGGTTCCGACCGTCCGTCGCCCCGGTCCGTCGCCCCGGTCCGCCGCACCATCCCGCCTGAACCTCCGTCGTGGGCCGTGCTACAATCGCCCGTGGACGCCGGCATGTCCCCGTACCGTCAACCATGACCCCACACACAGGCGAGGCAGCATGGCCGTCGAACTCAAGATGCCCCAGTTGGGCGAGAGTGTGCACGAAGGCACCATCGGTCGCTGGCTGAAGCAGGAAGGCGACGCCGTCGCCAAGTACGACCCGGTGCTGGAGGTGATCACCGACAAGGTGGACACGGAGATCACCGCGGTGGAAGGCGGAACTCTGCTCAAGATCCTGGTGTCGGAGGGCGAGACGGTGAAGGTGGGCACGCCGCTGGCGCTGATCGGTGCCGTAGGCGAGACGGCTGCGGGGTTCGCACCCGCGTCGGCCACGCCGAAGGCCGCCGAGGCCGCGGCCACCGCGCCCGCAGCTGTCCCGGCCGTCGCGTCGGCCGGCGCAGCCCGGGTGTCGCCTGTCGCCGCCCGGGTGGCCGCCGAGCACGGTGTCGATCCTGGCCAGGTGCCGGCCAGCGGCCGCAGTGGGCAGGTGACACGGGGTGACGTGGAGCAGTTCGTCGCCGTGCGCGCCGCCGCCGCTACGCCTCTGTCCTCCCCAGGTTCCGGCCGCAGCCTCGGCTTCATCTCGCCCCGCGTGGCCCGTCTGGCCGCCGAGCAGGGCGTAGACCTGGGCCAGGTGAGCGGCACCGGGCGCGACGGGCGGATCACCGCGCGGGACGTGGAGGGCTTTGCCGCCGCACGCGCGGCGGCCCCGGCGGCCCCCGTGGCGCCCACGCCCAGCGCCGCGCCCGCGGCCCCTGTTCCGGCAGCGCCGGTCGCGGCGGGCCCGGGCCTCGGCGAGCTGGTGGCGCATACGCCCATGCGCAAGGCCATCGCCGAGCACATGGTGCACAGCAAGCAGACCTCGCCGCATGTCACCACGGTGCATGAAGTGGACATGAGCGCGGTCATGGCCGCCAACGCCGCTTTGAAGGCCGACTATGCGGGCCGGGGCATCAAGCTGACCCTCACGGCCTTCATGATGCAATGCCTGGCCGAGGCCATCCGCCGGCATCCGCTGGTGAACAGCAGCTGGACGGACGCGGGCATCCAGATCCACCCTTCGGTCAACATCGGCATGGCGGTGGCGCTGACGGGTGGCGGTCTCATCGTTCCGGTGATCAAACAGGCGGACGAGAAGAACCTGGCGGGCATGGCCAAGGCGGTCGGCGACCTGGCCGGACGCGCCCGCGAGCGCAAGCTCGTGCCGGATGACGTCAGGGGCGGCACCTTCACGGTGACCAATTACGGCACCCTTGGCAGCTTGTTCGGTACCCCGGTCATCAACCAGCCTCAGACCGCCATCCTGGGCACCGGGGCCATCAAGAAGCGGGTGGTCGTCGTGGAGTCCCCCGCCGGCGACAGCATCGCCATCCGGCCCATGATGCTCCTGGCGCTGACCTTCGACCATCGGGTTCTGGACGGCGGGACGGCCGACCCGTTCATGCAGACGCTGGTGCGGCTCCTCGAGGGTTACCGCGTCTGAAGAAGACCGGTATTGACAGCCGCCCGGCCTTGCCGTAGAATCATCAGCCGTTCGCCTCTCGCCGACGTAGCTCAACTGGCAGAGCAACGCATTTGTAATGCGTAGGTTGTCGGTTCAATTCCGTCCGTCGGCTTCATGTCAATGGGCGGCGGAGCGGGGATCAGGGCGAAACAACTGGGGTCGGTGTCCCGAGCGGCAAAGGGGGCGGGCTGTAAACCCGCTGGCTTACGCCTTCGCAGGTTCGAGTCCTGCCCGGCCCACTACAGAGCGTGCGGGAGCCAGAGGGTCCGAGTGGCCTGCCCTGGCTCCCGAACACGTCAGACGGTCGTCTTCGCGCGGCCTCTTTCGATAACCACCGACCTCATTCTTGAACCGCATCACCTGCCGCAGGAAGGAGCCCAGAGATGGCCAAGGAGAAATTCGTCCGATCGAAGCCGCACTGCAACGTGGGGACGATCGGGCACGTGGACCACGGGAAGACCACGTTGACGGCGGCGATCACGCGGACGCTGGCGACGAAGGGCTGGGCGAAGTTCACGGCGTTCGATCAGATCGACAAAGCGCCTGAAGAGCGGGAGCGCGGCATCACGATCGCGATCGCGCACGTGGAGTACGAGACGGAGAACCGGCATTACGCGCATGTGGACTGCCCGGGACACGCGGACTACATCAAGAACATGATCACGGGAGCGGCCCAGATGGACGGCGCGATCCTGGTGGTGAGCGCGCCGGACGGGCCGATGCCGCAGACGCGGGAGCATGTGCTTCTGGCGCGGCAGGTGGAAGTGCCGGCGATGGTGGTGTTCCTGAACAAGTGCGACATGATGGAGGACGAGGAGCTGCTGGAGCTGGTGGAGCTGGAGCTTCGCGAGCTGCTGTCGAGCTATGAGTTCCCCGGGGACGACACGCCGATCGTGCGTGGCAGCGCGCTGAAGGCGCTGATGAACCCGTCGTCGGATCCGACGTCACCGGAGTTCCAGTGCATCTGGGATCTCATGGCGGCGGTGGATTCGTTCATCCCGCAGCCGGTGCGCGCGATCGACAAGCCGTTCCTGATGCCGATCGAAGACGTGTTCACGATCAAGGGTCGCGGGACGGTGGTGACGGGTCGTGTGGAGCGCGGGGTGGTGGAGACGGGTCAGGACATCGAGATCATCGGGCTGCGGGACACGCAGAAGACGGTGGTGACGGGCGTGGAGATGTTCCGCAAGCTGTTGGACCGCGGCGAGGCCGGTGACAACATCGGCGTGCTGTTGCGGGGAATCGGGCGCGACGACGTGGAGCGCGGGCAGGTGCTCGCCGTACCGAAGTCGATCACGCCGCATACGAAGATCAAGGCGGAAGTGTACATCTTGAGGAAGGAAGAGGGTGGCCGGCACACGCCTTTCTTCAACGGGTACCGCCCGCAGTTCTACATCCGGACGATGGATGTGACGGGGACGGTGACCTTGCCGGAAGGCACCGAGATGGTGATGCCCGGCGACAACGTCACCGTCGAGATCGAGTTGATCACGCCCGTGGGCTTGGAGAACGGCTCGAAGTTCGCCATCCGCGAGGGTGGTCGTACCGTCGGTGCCGGCATCATCATCTCCATCATCAAGTAAGCAACCGTCATCACACGGGGGCGGGCGATCCGGTCGCTGAGACCGGTCGGCCGCCCCGCGTGGGTGACGACCAGCAGGCAGGAGGGCCACGGTGGCCAAGAAGGCGGTTCGGACGGTGATCACGCTCGAGTGCACGGAATGCCGCGAGCGCAACTACACGTCGGAGAAAAACCGGCGCAACGATCCAGGGCGTCTGGAGATCAACAAGTATTGCCCACGCTGTCGGGTCCATCGGTCGCATCGCGAAACCAAGTAGGCAGGTGATCCGTGGCTGACGAAAGCATCGAGCGCAGCGCTCAATCTGGGCGAATCAGCGGCTGGTGGCAGGAGACCCTCTCGGAACTCCGGCGGGTGGTCTGGCCCACGCGGGAAGACGCCATGAAACTGACCTCCGCCGTGCTCTTCGTCACGGTGCTCATGACGGTGATTCTTGGCGGCTCCGACTTGATCTTCACCCGACTGCTCGCCCTGATCTACACGATTGTCGGCGGATCTTGAGTCAAGGACAGCGTTGCACGCCATGAAGGATCCGAAGCTGGCTCCCCAGGCCGTGTCCCCGGTCATTGATGACTCGGTACCCACCGAGGCGCAGTGGTACGTGGTGCACACCTATTCGGGCTACGAGAACAAGGTCAAGCGCAACCTTGAGCACCGCATCGAGTCGATGGGGATGCACGACCAGATCTTCCAGGTCGTGGTGCCCGTCGAGGAAGAGGTGGACATCAAGGACGGCCAGCGTCGCATCGTCGAGCGCAAGATCTTCCCCGGCTACGTGCTGGTGCGCATGATCCTGACCGATGAGTCCTGGTCCGTCGTGCGCAATACCCCTGCGGTGACCGGTTTCGTCGGCTCGGCGGTGGATTCGGACCGCGTGAAGCCCACGCCTCTGCGGCAGGAGGACGTGGATCGGATCCTGAAGCGCATGGACTCGGAAGAGCCGGCCATCCGGGTCAGCTTCCGCGAGGGACAGAACGTGCGCATCGTCGATGGGCCGTTCACGGACTTCCACGGCATCATCGATGCCATTGATATGGAGCACGGCAAGGTCCGGCTCATGGTCAACTTCTTCGGACGCGAGACCCCAGTCACCCTGGATTTCCTCCAGGTCGAGAAGGTCTGAACACAACGACGGCTTAGCTAGGAGACTCCTCAGATGGCCCAGAAAGTCATGGCGATGGTCAAGCTGCAGCTCCCGGCCGGGGTAGCAACCCCGGGTCAGCCGGTGGGCCCGGCGCTGGGCCAGCACGGCGTCAACATCATGCAGTTCGTGAAGGAATACAACGCTCGCACGGCGGCGAACCAGGGCGAGATCATCCCTGTGGTGATCACCATCTATACTGACCGCTCTTTCTCCTTCGCCACCAAGACGCCCCCCACCAGCCGGATGCTGCTCAAGGCGGCCGGCGCGCCGCGCGGGGCCAAGAATCCGTTGACGGAACGGGCCGGTGCGGTGACGAAGGCGCAGATCAAAGAGATCGCCGAGAAGAAGATGGTCGATCTCAATGCCTTCGATCTGGACGCGGCGATGCTGATGATCGAGGGAACTGCCCGTTCGATGGGCATCAAGGTGGAGGATTGATCGTCATGGCGCATATCGGCAAGAAGTCGGCGGCCGCGGCCGTCAAGGTGGACCGCAACCGGTCTTATCTGCCCATTGAGGCGGTGGCCCTGGCCATGGAGGCCGCCTACGCCAAATTCGATGAAACCGTGGAGCTGCACCTGCGTCTCGGAGTGGACCCGCGCCACGCCGATCAACAGGTGCGTGGGGTCATGACATTGCCCCATGGCACGGGGCGCGATGTCCGGGTGCTGGTCTTCGCCGAGGGCGAGGCGGCTCGCGCCGCCGAGGAGGCCGGTGCCGACCACGTGGGTGGCGAAGAAATGGCGGAGCGCATCCGCGGCGGTTTCATGGAGTTCGATACGGTCATCGCCACGCAGCCCATGATGCGCGTGGTCGGCCGGCTTGGCCCGGTGCTGGGTCCCCGCGGTCTCATGCCCAGCCCCAAGGCGGGTACGGTCGTCAACGACCAGGACGTCGCGCAGGTGGTCAAGGAGATCAAGGGCGGCCGCATGGAGTTCCGCCTGGACAAGACCGCCAACCTGCACATTCCCATCGGCAAGAAGAGCTTCGCAGAGCAGAACCTGGTGGAGAACATGGCCGCGGCGATGGATGCCATCGTCCGCGCCAAGCCCACTGGGGCCAAGGGTAACTACATCCAGAGCGTCACCCTGGCCACCACCATGGGACCCGGCATCAAGCTGGACCTCCCGGCTGCGCTGGCGATGTCGAACTGATCCAGGGACAACCGGCTTCGGCCGGCCGCTTCCTGATCCTACAACCGAACATGACGCAGTCTCCGTCACCCGAATTCGGGTGGCGGCCCGCAGCCAGAGACCCCAGGTGCCGCTCCGTGCGGCTCAAATCGCCCCTAACCAAGGGCGGGCCCGGAGAGGCCAGAGGGCAGAAACCAGTCGTGGGATGCCGGGATGGATCGGCTCCCCCTCAGGTTCTTCTGAGCGTTGGAGTTCCTTCAACGCCCTCGCCGCGCCTCTACGCGGTGGGGGTGTCTTGCATGTTGGATCTGGTGCCGTCCCTACCCGTGAAGAGAAAGGAGGATCGATGCCTCTCAATCGCAGTCAGAAAGAGCAGATCGTTGAGACGATGGCGGCGCGGCTGAAGGATGCCGGCGCCCTGATCGTCGCCGACTACCGCGGTCTCAGCGTAGCGGAGTTGACCGACTTGCGGGTTCGTCTGCGCAAGTCGGGATCAGAGTTGCACGTGATCAAGAATACGCTGGTCAAGCGCGCCTTTTCGTTGGCGGGACTGGAGACGCCGGAGGCCCTGCTGAGTGGGCCAACCGCCGTAGCGCTCTTCTTCGAGAACCTCTCGGAACCCGCCAAGATCATGCTGGAATTCGCCAAGACCCACGAGGTGATGAGCCTCAAGGGTGGTTTGGTGGAAGGCAAGAGCTTCGGGCCGACCGGCGTGGAAATGCTTTCCAAGCTGCCCACCAAGGATGAGGCTCGCAGCATGATCCTGGGCGTGGTCCAGGCTCCTGCGCGACAACTGGCGGGTGTGCTCCAGGCGCCGTTGCGCGACCTGGTCAGCGTGATCCGCAACTATGCTGACAAGGCCGACGCCGCCTGATTCAATGACCTTCCGGGGCCGATGCCGAGGCCCCATACGTCCCGGAAGGGAAGCGAAACCGGGCCCGGGTCCGCAGCGGGCCAATCAAGTCGAACATCAACTACGACACAGAAAACCTGAAGAGGAGCATGTCCATGTCGAACAACCTGGAAACCATCGTCGAGCAGCTCTCCGGATTGAAGGTCTCAGAGGCGGCGGAGCTGGTCAAGCTGTTGGAGGAGAAGTGGGGCGTCACCGCGGCGGCCCCGATGATGGTCGGCGCCATGCCCATGGGCGGTGGCGGCGAGGCGGCGGCGGTCGAGGAGCAGACGCAGTTTGACGTCGTTCTCGAAGACGGCGGCGCGCAGAAGATCAAGGTGATCAAGGCGGTCCGCGAGATCAACAGCGCCCTGGGCCTCAAGGAGGCCAAGGACGTGGTTGAGGCCGCGCCGGCGAAGATCCTCGAGGGCGTGACCAAGGACGATGCCGAGGCGGCCAAGGCCAAGCTGGTCGAGGCCGGCGCGACGGTCAGCATCAAGTAAGGTCGTCTGCCACATCAGCGGGGGAAGGGGCACGGCATGCCGTGCCCCTTCCCCCGGTTTTCAGATAGTCGCGCATGTGCGGCAAGCACACCCGCCAGAGTATGAAACTGCGGCTGGAGCGCGGCGCCTTTTTCATGGCAGGGTCACCGGGGCATGACCAACAGGGTACGGCAGGCTTGCCCCTACTCGCTGGCGCGCCGATAGACCTCGTGGACGCTGGCGTTCTGGTAGCGATAGCCCTGTCCGCGCATGCTCTCGATATGCTGGAAGGGGCTGCCCTCCGGCAGGTCTACTTCCTTGCGCAGGCGGCTGATGGTCTTCTGGATCATGGCATCCGTCACCCCGATCTGATCCGATTCATACTCCGGCCAGACAGCGGAGGCGATCTCGTCCTTGGTGACGACCTCGCCGGCATGCTCGCTGAAGAAGCGCAGGAGCGTGTACTCCTTGGGGGGCAGGTCCACCGGGCGGCGTTCGATGCGCAGGCTACCGCTCTCCGGTATCAACTCGATGCGCGGGATCTGGCGGCGAACATAGTCGCGGAAGGCCGAGGAGAAGATCCGCCCGTCTGAAAGGTAACCACGCCGCTTCAGGATGGGCAGCGCCCCGCGGAAGGCCGACGACGCGGGTCCCTCAGGCTGGCTGCCGACGGCAAGCCACGACAGGGCGTCGCGCTCGGCCACGGGGAGCTTGGTCCAGATGTCCTCGAAATGGGATTCAACCCGGCTCTCGAACTCGCGGGTCACGGCGAGAACCTGCTGCTCGTCACCGGTCAGCGGCTCGCCGCCCAAGGCGCGATCGTAGAAGAGTGAGGCCACCACCTGGAGGTAGTACGGGAAGCCGCCGGACAGGTCGTTGATCGCCGCACGCACCGGGTCGAAGTTTACCCCGCTGGCCTGCCCCGCGGCGGTCACGAAGGCCTCCACCTCCGCCGGGCTGAAGGCTGAGATGTAGATGCTGCGGAACATGTTGAAGAAGGGGGAGCCCGTGCCCCACTCGTCGCGGAATTCGCCCAGCTCGACGCGAGTGGCCACAACGATCGACATGTCGTACTCGGTGATCAGGCCGCGGAACCACTCCCAGAAACTGGTCTGAAAGGTTGACAGCACCTCGAACTCGTCAAGGAGCAACACCAGGCGCTTGTGGCGGTCGGCCAGGTTTTCCAGGTAGTCTTCCAGCCAGAACTGATCGACGTCACCGTCGAAGTCCATGTCGGCATCGTCATCCACCCGTTTCAGGGCGCGGGCGATGCGGCGGAAGAAGCTCTCTGGCCCCTCAGCCGCCAACTGGGCGTTGGCGAAGGTGAAGAGAAGTCCGGCGCGATCGGCATCGCTCAGGTAGCGCTCCTGGATGGACGGGTTCTGCATCTGGTACAGGAGCGACGTGTTGCCGCAGCGATGCTCCCCGACCATGGCCACCGGTTGCATGTTGCGCACGGATTCGAAGAGCGCCCGCAGCTCGCTGTCGCGACCGAAGAAATGCGCGGGCTCCTTGATGGGCTTTCCCAGCACGAACGGGCTGTCAGGCGTATTCATCCGCGCTGCTCCTCAAGAAGGCGGGTGTACTCGTCATTCTGCTCCAGCCAAACGCGGACCAGGTCCATCGCGAAACCGTACTGCCGACCGGCGCTGTCCCCGCCGCCGCGCTCGACGACGAAGTCCCGGCCGGCCAGCTCATGCATCGTCTCCGTCAGGTCGTGAACGCCGACCGCCACGTTGTCCTGACGCAAGGTCTCCACCACATCCTCCGCGTTGACGAAGGGCCGACCGTCGTCGGTGATGCGCGCCAAGGCGGCCAGAGCCAACTGCTCGTCGCGCGCCAGGGACATGTAGGAATGGCGGATGATCCCCGTCGTCTCCTGGACGGTGGTCAAAAGGGCCCGGTCCACGTCGCGCAGGGTGACGAAGTTCTTCTGGTCACGCCGCGCCAGGTTGACGATCTCATGGCAGATGTACTGGATGAAGTATGGCTGTCCCGCCGTCACGCGCAAGATTTTCTCCACCGCCAGGTCGTCGTACCACAGCACATCCTTGACCGGGCTGCGGATCAGCCGTTCGGCCTCGTCGCGCTCGAGGAAGCTGATCTTGCGCCGGAGCGCGGTGTTGAAGAGGATCGAGCGGGGGTTCTTGATCATCGCCGTGAGGGCGTGAGCGCCGGCGAAGATGAACGAGAGGCCATCCTGGTGCTGCATCAACCCGCGGATCACGTCGAAGACGAAGGGGCTCACCGCGTTGCGGTCGATCGCTTCGATCAAGAGGTCGAACTCGTCCAGGATGATGACGGCGCGGCGCCCCATGGCCACGGCCATGTCCCCGATCAGCTCGCCCAGGGATTCGAACTGTTCGATGGGATGCGCGTCGTAGTCCGTGCGCTCGACCCGTTCCAGCCCAAAGCCCTCCTTCCTCAGCCCGTTGACCATCTTCCGCGCCATGGCGTGGAGCAGTTCGCCGGTGGAGCTGAGGCCATAGGCGATGGTCTGCAGGTCGATCAGCACGAAGGCGTAGGTATCGGGCAGATGGTGCTGCATCTGGTAGAGCACCGAGGTCTTGCCTGTACGCCGCTCGCCGTAGAGCACCAGCACGTTGTCCTGGAAGGTGCCGCTCAGGTTCTCACGGATCCAGTCGAAGACTGACTTGCGTCCGTAGAACATCTCGCGGCTCTTGACCGGTGGACCCGCGATGTAAGGACTGGTGCCGATCTCGCGGTACTCCGCCTCCTCCACGTAGAAGCGCACCTCCCGTTGGAAGATCCGCGACTGCGCCTCGCGCTGCGGGTCGTCGTAGCGCACTTCCACGGTGACCGGGGCCATGCCCGCTCCGCGCCGCAACACGGTGAACTCGCTGGAAATGCGGTCGCTCTGACCCATCGGGGGCAAATAATGGGTGGACTGGCTCTCCAGCTGCAGGCTCTCCTCGTCCACGCTCAGGCTCAGCTGGACGTTTGACGCCAGGCCTTCACCCTTGTTGAAGAGCTCGAAAACCAGTACGGCTGCGGTATCCACGTCGCGGATGCGCACCTGATCCGTGCGCATGTCCAGATCCAGATCCGCCCGTCCCTGCAGTTCACGGATGGCGTGGTTGATCAGGTTGTTCCAATGTTCGGCCACCTGGCGCAACAAGCGGCCGTGTGGCTCGCCCACCTCGCCGATCATCGCCCGAAGGCCGTTCAGCCGGTCGGCGGCCGCCAACAAGCCCTTCTCCTTGGATCGCCTCGTCGCCCCGCGGTTGTAGTACTGGACGGCCTGGGAGATCATGCGCAGTTGGCGCATGGCCCGCCGGGCGGCCGGCCGCAACCAGGGGTCGATTTCATCCACCCAGTCCAAGGCGGTCTCCGCCCCGCCGATGCCACCCAGGCTCTCGTAGTCCAGGAACTGCTTGATGGTTCGGAAGGTCTGATGCAGCTCGTTTGACGGCCGCCACCAGTCCAGGCCGGCGGCCATCTCGGCCAACTCACCCGCATCCAGGGGCTCCACCAGCATCCGATGGAAGGCCTTGGCCAGGTTGGCCGGCGCGCGCGCTCCGGCGCGTGCCCCCTGGCCGGCCCGCTCCAGGACCTTGAGCGCGCCATTGAAATCGATCTCCGTCGGACGGCCGGACATGGCCTCGATCAGGGGGGTGACTGCCGGCTCGCCCACCTGGCTCAACAGGTCGGTGGCCGTGCGGTGAAGGTGGGTGTCCGCCGCCGCAAGGGATTCGATCAAGGTGGGCACGGCGGCTTGCGGGTCCAGGTCGGCAGCCACTTGCAGGATGGCTTCCGCGATTTCCTCGTCTTCTTCCTGGGGCCACCGGATCAGAAGGGATGGAACGGATTCCGCCGTGCCGGAGATGCCGAGCTGGGCCACAGCCGCCCGGCGGATGAGGGCATCAGGGTCTTCCAGAGCGCTCTCGATCAACCGCCCGGCCGTCGGCGCGCTCAGTCCGCCCAGCGCCCGGATCGCGCGCCGACGGATGGTGACGTCCTCGGCGGCCAGATCCACCTCGAAGGAAGCCAGAAGGGGGGCCACCGGCGGATCCGGCAAGGCCAGAAGGAGCTGCGCGGCCTCCCACCGCAGGTCGGCGTCGCTGTGCTGCAATGCCCCCAGGAGAGCGATCAAGCCGGACTGTCCCAGCCGTCGCAGACTGCGCTTCGCCTCCCAGCGCAGGTTGAAGCGCGGGTCGCCCAGGGCGCGCACCAGGGAAGGGGCGGCGAGGTCGCCCGCTTCGCTGAAGGCGCCCAGGAGCGCCGCAGCCGGCACGGCATGGGGATGGTCGGGTTCGGCCAGGATGTCCTCCAGTACGACGATGGCCTGGCCGCCGATGGTGCGGACGATCTCCGCGATCTCGCGGGCGACGGCTGCCTCGGCGTCACCGTAAAGAGGAACGAGAGAACGCACTGCCGGCCTGCCGATCTTCGTCAAGGCCGCCGCCGCGCCCGCCACCTGGTTGTCCGACCGGGAGCCGCGAGGTGGAGCCTCCTCCAGCACCTTCACCAGGGCTGGCACCGCGTCAGCGCCGATCAGCGCCAGGGCCTCCACCGCCTCTAGCCGCACGGAGGCCGAGCCGGCGTCCAGCAGCGGTACCAGGGCGGTGACGGCCCGACCGCCGTGTTGAGCCAGGGCCAGCATCGCCGCGCGGCGAAGCGTCTCGTCCGGCAGGCTCAGTTGGCGGAGCAGCGGTTGGATGGTCCGTTCACCAAAGGCGGCCAGCGCATCAGAGCTGGCTGCCCGGACCTCGGGGTCGGCGTCGCCCAGGCTCGTCAGCAAGCCCGCGATGGCCATGGCCTCGCCCAAACGCCCGGCCGCCGCCGCCGCCGCGCGGCGCACGACCGCCTGCGGGTCGGCCAAAGCGTTCAGCACGGGAGACACCACGCCACTGCGCCGGATCGTGTCTCCCCCGCGCAGGCCGGCGAGGCTGATGGCCAGGGTTCGGTCGACGTCGCGGTCCCCGTGCCCCAACTGCGTCAGCAGGGCCACCTGAATGTCATTCACCAGATCGGCGGGCATGGGGCGCGTCTCGGCCAGGGACCGGGCGGCCAGTGAGACCTCGTCGGTTGCCAGCAGCCCCCGTATCAATCCGGCGGACTCCCTCCGGTGGCCCACGGCAAGGGCGATCACTGGATGCCACCACGGGTCGGAGGAAAGCCGCAGGAGTTCAGGCGCGTCCTCGGCCAGGGCTTCGGCGGCGAAGCAGGCCTGCACCGCCTTGTGGACGAAGCGGAAACGATCCTCGGTCAGCCATTGCAGCAGGCCCGAGCCGCGCCGGTCGGGCGGCACCAGTTCCAGGGCGCCATCGATGGCCTCGGCCCGATACATCTGCAGGGCGATGGCCGGCCAGGGAGCCGTGTCGCCGGCGTCCAGCTGGCGGATGAAACCGCGAACGATGTCGATGGCGCGAACCGGCGCCTCGGTCTGCGCGACCCCGGCCAGGGCCGCGGCCAGCCATCCCGGGTGGCTGACCAGGTCGCGCACAAGCGCGAAGCGTTCCAGGACTTGCAGGAAGCCACTGGCGGACGCGCGCTGCCCATGACCCCAACGCCCGACCAAGGTGTCGATGCTGGCCACCCCGACGCCGCCCACCTCCAAAGCCTGGAATTCAGGGAACCAGATGCGATCGGCAGGGTCGCGAGACGCGACGACGACCGGGTTGCCCGGATGGCGGGCCACCAAGGCCCGCACCCGATCGGCGGCGGCCTTGCGTGCGGCGGGGGCCAGCTCATCCAGTCCGTCCAGAAGCAGCAAACAGGCCCCTTCTTCCAGGTGCGCGTCCAGGAAAGACTCGGGCCGACCAAAGCCCCCGGCGCTCATGCTGGCCGCGGCGGCAGCCTCGAGGGAAACGGAGACGTCCAGATCGGAGATGTTGAGGTAGATGGGCAGGGGTGAGCGATGTCCGATGACCAGGCCGCGCCGGCCGGCCTGGTGGATTCGTCGCGCTGTCAGCAGCCCCAGGTGACGCAGCAACGCGCTCTTGCCGGTGCCGGCCGGTCCGATGACCAGCACCTGGGGATGTTCGGCCAGCGCCTGCTCCAGATCGACGCGGGCCACCGCAGGCTTCTGCGTCATCCCATCGCGCCGGTCGGGGTCCCGCCACAAGAGCAGTTGAAGCGGGACGTAGGTGTCTTCCATGCGCACAGCGCCGAGACCGGGCAAGGTGGCGCGGTCCAGTTGCTGTTCGAGCCCCAGCAGGTAGCCTTGGTACTCGGACCAATGCGTGGCCAGCTGCCACAAGCGGCCCCCGCTGGGGCGGCCCTGACGGCGGCCTGATGATGGAGCTGGGGCTTCGGTCACGGACGGTTGTCCTTGTGGTGGTGGTGTGTTGGGGGTGAACTCAGCGGCGGTGCTCGTCTTCACCCGCTGACTGGCCGGACAGCACCGAACCGAATCCCCTCGCGTCCGATCGGCTGGAGCCATGACACTGACAAGTCTGACGAGGAGCCCGACGCCTGCGGCGGCCCCTTGATCGCAAACAGCCAAGACGGCTGCGGGCTTGACCGGCAACCACACTCGTCAGTCTGTGGTCAGCCGACGGTCAGGCAACGGTCAAGCACCAGGGTAGGACCTGTAGCTACCATTCCCGGACCGAGGTTGGCGGTGGCCCGATTGAAGCTCCCGCAACGGTCAAGCGGTCACGGACAGGAAGCGCTGGATCCTTCCATCGACCGGGACCGGCCAGCGATCAGACCGGGGGGAGACCCCGCCAATGCCCGCTTTGTTGCTCAACCTTGCGTTCGGCTGCTCTTTGTGGACAATAGTAACGCAGTGGAGGGAGGAGGTCTAGGGCTCCCCGCTCCAGGGCTCCGGTCTGAGTGACGGTGAGTCGCGTCGCGGTTCGCCGGCCGGGTTCTCCGCTCAAGTGCTTTATCGTTGTACGATAGACGTCGCTCACGGTCATTGAATGCCTTCTGACGGCTGTTCCCAGCTCCTGGGGGACGAATGTCCTGTTCGCTCCTTGGGGTTGTCCACGTATCCATTGGTATCCGACCACCCAACTCTACGAGGTGCCGCCCCGTGAAAGTCCTCGTCGCCACCAAGGACCTGGCCGTGTTCGATGCCCTTCAGGGGATCGACGGCCTCGAGATCGACCGGGCTCTCTTCACCGGCCAGATCTATGATGCCTTGCCGGGCTCGCGCTTGGTCGTCGTCGATTTCGACGACCTGGTCGAGCACCCCTACAGCGTAGGCATGCTTCGCGGCGTGCTCTCCGACAGTGACGTGCCCTTCGTCTCCAGTGAGGAGTTCCTGGCCGAACCGGACTCCTGGCTGGCCGAGGCGCGCCGAATGAGCGGAGACGCCACGGATCTGCCCACCAAGCGTACGGTCGCCTTCGTCTCCTACTCGGGTGGCGTGGGCAAGACCATCCTGGCCATGGACACCGCCGCGCATTTCGTCCGCCGCTGCAAGCTGCCGGCCTGCGTGCTGGAGTTCAGCTACGGCGAGTCGGCGCTGGCGGCGCGCGTGGATCAGGAGATCCCGGCGCTGTTCGAGCTGGCCACCCAGCCCAACGTCGAGGCCCACAAGTGGAACGGGGTTACCCTGGTTCCCATGGACTACGACAACAGCCGCGACCTCTCCATTCAGCTCCTGGGCAAGTACCTCAAGGACATCATGCGCGAGCACGTGCTCACGGTGATCGACTCGCATTGGCCGCATGCCTTGATCGGAGCGGTTCGCGACGAGATCGACCGCTGGTATGTCGTGGGCACGCCGCGCCCTGATGCGATGGACAATGCCGAGAAGCTGGCTGCCGAGTTGGGGCCGAAGGCCGTCATCCTCCTCAACCAGAAGGGCGGGATCGGCGATTCCATCGCGCTTCAGGGCATCCAGCGCGCTCTCGAGATCGGGGTGGAGAAGGAGCCGGACCGCTTCACGGGCAAGCTGGGCAAGAAGGTTCTCATGCACACCTACGGCGAGGCCACCTGGGGGCAGTTCGAGGAACTGACCTTCATGGAGAAGTGGCGGCGCCGGCGGGTCCCAAAGACCAAGCGTTGAGCCGGACCGCCCGCACCTTTCGCCGTTCCGCCCACTGACCTGAGAGACCTCGGCAGATCGATCTCGATCGGGAGAGACCATGAACTCGCGCACGCTACTCATCATCCTGCTCGTCTTCCTGCTCGGCGTTGGGGCCATCCTGACCATCGCTGAGTTGTTCAAAACACCCGCGACCCCGGCCTCCATGACGCCGGCCATCGCGGCGGTGCAGATCGAGCCCTACACCGTCATCACCCAGGACATGATCAAGGCCGGCCAACCGGTCCGCCAGTCCGTGGCCATCGAGAAGGGCCTGTATCCCGCGGAAGCGGTGATCGGCAAGATGGCCACCGACCTGATCACGCCCAACACCCTGATCAACGGCGTCAACGCGAAGCCGATCGAAGAAGTCCGCTTCGTGGAAGATCTGGGTCTCGAGGTCGTCTCCTTCCAGGCCGGCGTGGACCGCCTCGTCGGCGGGCAACTGCGCCCCGGCCATATCGTGAACCTCTACGGCTTCGGTCGCGACGAGAAGACTCGCGAGAACTTCACCGTCATGGTCGAGCCGCGGCTGTGGGTGGTGAACGTCAGCCAGTCCGGTCGGGATGTGGACTCGGCCACGCCGCAGCCGGATCCGGAGACGGGCGAATACAAGGAAACGATCGGCGGCCAGATGGGCACGGCGACCCTGATCACCGTCGCCACGAAGCCACAGAATGCCATGCACATCATCGATTCCCTGGGCGCCCAGGGCTTGCAGGCCTGGGTCACCCTGGCGGCCAACCAGACCGTCGACTTCACGCGGGCGGCCACGCCGGCGGCCACGGCCAAGGCTCCGGCCACCCCCGGCCTGCCGTTGGATCTGGCGCTGACGGCCACCGCCCTGTGGAAGCAGATCAACTCGACTCCGGTCGCCGGGCCCCCGCGAACGGGCTTCGGAGGGTCGCGATGAGCGCAATCGCTCGCTATGACTACAACGAGCTGGTGAAACGCGTTCAGGACTACATGATCCAACGGGAGATCCCCGTGCCGCGTTGGCGCCGCAGCGTCAATCAAGAAGAGGATCTTGCCTTCCACGCCAACGTCCTGCGCTCCCTGAAGGACCTGGGTTTCCAGGTGGCTGAGGAGGACCGTCAGGCCGTGGCGCGCGAGGTGGCCAACCGCATCACCGGCCTCGGTGTCCTGCAGCCCTACCTCGAGCAGGAGGGCATCGAAGAGATCATCGTGCGCAAGGGCTTCGTGCAGGTGGAGCGCCTGGGTCAGATCCACGATGTGGGCGACCTGGCGCCGGACACCTACTTCTACCGCATGACCAGGCGTATCGCGGACTTGGAGGGCAAGGAGATCGGCGCGGAGGACCCGCAGATCAAGCTGGGTCTGCCGGATGGTAGCCGCTTCACCGCGGCCATCCCGCCGCTCTCCCGCGAGGGCACCGCGATCAACATCCGGCGCTTCGGGCGCAAGAAGCTGGCCTTCGAGGACCTCATCACCTTCGGCGCTATCGATGCTGAGGCCTCCGAGTTCCTCAAGGACGTGTCCCGGGCGATGGACAAGAGCGCCATCTTCAGCGGCCGCCCAGGAGCCGGGAAGACCACCATCCTCAACGCCTTCACCCAGTACCTGCCCTCGCATGCCCAGCTCTCCTTGGTGGAGACCTTTCAGGAAGTGCAGCCGCAGCTGGCCCATTACAACCACCTGGTGGTCGACGAGGGCATGGGAGCCGTCGGCAACATCGTCAACGTCGTCTTCCTCCGCATGCGGCCCGACGTGATGATCATCGGCGAGACAGTGTCGGAAGAGGCCATCGAGTTCATCATGGGCCTCAACCTGGGCATCACGGCCTTCACGACCACGCACGCCCACTCGGCCCGTCTGGCCATGACCCGCATCGAAACCCTCTCCCGCGGCAGCGGCATCCCGCTGGACGAACGACGCGAGATCATCGGCTCCGGTCTGGGTCTGGCCGTGCATATCCACAAGGGCTACGATCCGGACACCCAGAACTACCGCCGGCGCATGCGTGAGATCATCGCCATCAACGGGGTCAAGCGGACGGCCGAGGGCGTGGAGTACGATTACGACGTCATCAAGGAATGGGATGCGCGGCGCAAGACCTGGACGCCGCTGCGTGAGCCCAAGCATTGGCGCGAGGCCTGAGAGGGAGACCATGTCGGTGACGATTCCCGTCTGTGGTCCGTTCCTTCCTGAAGGAGGTTGCTGGTGAACAGGGGTGTCCTGCTCATGCTTCTGGCCGGGGGCCTGGGTCTGGCCTACCTCGTCTACGACTGGATGCAATACCGGATGCGGCGCCGCCGCTCCCGGGAGGTCCAGGAGACGGGGATGGCGGCCAAGGTCAGCTACGACTGGAAGGTCTACATGATGATCGCCATGGCGCTGCTCCTGGCCTTCCTCTATGGCCGGAACATCACGCGCTTTGTGGGTGATCCTGTCGACAATGTCACCAAGAACACCCACGCCTACATCGTGGCCGTCTATGTGATCGTCGTCGGTGTCTGGTGGGCCATCCGCCAGGCGCGTAAGGAGGCTCGGTCGCAGCGGGCGCTGATCGGCGACCAGGTCACCGAGTTGGTCGCCGCCTTCAAGAGCGTGTTCCGTATCCGGCCCACGGTCTTCAGCGCCTTGGAAGAGGCGAACAAGAAGATCCCCGCGCCCACCGGCGCGGCCGTCGCGCACGCGGTGACCACGTTCTACGTGACCTCGCTGCCGCGGCGGGCGCTGGACGAGCTCCGGGAGCGGATCAAGGATCCGTACATGGAGCAGTTCATCTACATCCTGGAGCGGGGCGAGGATTCCAAGCACGACGATATCATGGGTGCGCTGGAGGGCCTCCTGCACCGTATCAAGCGCGCCAAGGAGATCCGCGACCAGTCCGAGGTCAGCATGACCGTGATCAACGGACAGACGCGGATCATCCAGATCATCTCCCTGCTCATCGTCCTCGTGGTGGGTACGGTGCCGCTGCTGCGCATCGCCTACGAAGGCCTTGCCGGCCAGTTTGTCTTCGTCATGTTCGCCTCGCTGGGCGTGGCTACCAGTTGGTACATCGACAGCCAGGCGTCCAAGCTGAAGGAAAAGGTGCTCTGATGGATCCACTGCGACTGCTCGCGTTGCTGGGGCTGATGGTGTTGGTGGTCGTCCTGATCATCATGATCTTTGGACCGGCGCTGTGGAGCCGCGTATGGCTCTTTCAGCGCCGCCGGAGGCTGGCGGCGATCCAGCGCTACAGCCCTCGCGTCTGGTGGCGCCGGGCGCGCAAGAAGCCGGCCTTCGAGGTGGATCTGCCCACCGTCCGTGACTTCGTTCTCACGTTGCAGTTGTCGCTCTCGCTGGCCGAGACCCTCGCCGGGGCCTTGACCCAGGCGGCCAAGCAGTTCGGCAAGCGCGGAGCCTTCGGTCAGCGCCTGGTCACCCGCGTTCGCAGCCAGCTGCAGGTCGAGCCGGAGGCCGTCATCCGCGCCCTGGCCGAAGACTTTCAGTCGGAGCACCTGACCGAGTTGGCCGAGCGTCTGGACATGGCCCACGAAGGCGGCCTGAGCTACTCCGAAGCCGTCAACCTCACCTTGGACGATGTCGAGGAAGAGATCCGGATCAACGTCGAGAAGGAGATCGAGCGCGCGCCGGTGGTGCTCACGATCCCCATGATCATCGGCGTGTTCTTCGCATCGCTGGCCCTCCTGGGTTTCCCGCTCATCATGACCATGTTCGGCCAGGTGGCGGCCGTGGGTACATCGGGCGGCGGCTGACCCAGGAGCGCGAACGCCGGATGGGTATCTCGCGGCATCTTGCGTTCCCGGGCGAACTGTGGTAGTATAAGTCCCTCTTATCCGCACTTACCTTACGGAGGTTCTACCATGTCCATGCTGAATCGTTTCTGGAATGACGAGACGGGTCCTGAGCTTGTGGAGTGGGCCGTGGTCACCATCATCCTCTTGGTGGCGGCTGTCGTGCTCTACATCGCCGTCGGCAAGATCCTGGGTGGCGTGATCTGTGGCGTCTACTGCTGGCTGAAGCAGGCCAGCTCGTCCAGCGGTCACGAATCCGCGACGAAGTCCAGCTGCGATAACAAGACCAAGGAAGAGTGCAACTAGCACTGAGCTTTTCCGGGCGGCGCAAGCCGCCTGACACGCTCGATCGCGGGCGGGGCTGGCATGTCCAGCCCCGCCCGTTTCTTGTTATCCCGCCCCTTTGCTGAGATGCTTCGCCTGCCCACCCTGGTTGCCGGTGAAACCTGAGGGGCCGTGGCACGCATCTTGCTAGCTAACGGTATCCGGCCACGCTTCGGTCGGATTGTTCATCGGGAGGTTTGCTATGACCAAGTCAATCCAGCGCTTCTGGCAGGACGAGAACGGCGCCGAGATGGTGGAATGGGCCATCGTCACCGTCGTTCTGCTGGTGGCCACCACGCCGGTCTTGTTGCTGCTCAGGGACCAGATCATCGAGGCCACTCGGGGGATCCTGATGAATCTCCAGGAAGACCCGAAGGACGAGTGGGCTCCGGTGCCATGACCGCTCTGGCTTCGTCGCTCGCCTGGACATTGGCAGTCACGCCACCGGACGGTTCACCGTCCTGGCGCTGGGCGGAACTGCTGGTCAAGGCAGCCCTCACCTTGTGGATGGTCTACATCTCCTATGGCGACCATATGCGCGGGCGCATCCCCAACCGCATGACGGCCCCGGTGTTCTTGGGGGTCGGGCTCTATCGCCTGGTAGAGGGCGTTCTGCATCTGGGCGACAAGGGCTGGCTGCAGGTCGTCGGCCTGCTGGTGGCCTGGTCGATCCTCTTCGGGATGTGGATGCTGCACTTCATGGGTGGCGGCGACGCCAAGTTCCTCATGGCTGTCTTTGCCCTGTTCCCGTCGATCGAATTCCTGGCCGTGCTGGCCTTCGGGCTGCTCATCATCATGATCCTGGTCCTGGCCGTGGAGGCCCTCCGTCAGCGCCCCTCGCTGGGGAAGGTCATCGAGGGATGGCGGGCTCGCTTGCTGACGGGGCAGTTCCTGCCCACAGAGGCTGAGCTGCAGACCCGTGGCCGCCGTTACGCATGGACCTTCGCCATCCCCGCCCTGATCTTCACGTGGATCTACTGGGAATGGCCCGCGGTGCCGTCCTGGTGGCCGCTGTGATCGGGCTTCCGGGCGGACTTGTCCGCTCCCTTGTACGCCTTGCGAACAGGTGGTGAATCTATGAAGCATCATCCGAACCTATCTTTCCATCCATCCGGCCTCTGGTCGGCCCTGCGCGCCCTGGCGGCGCGCTTCACGGCCGATCGCAGCGGGGCCACCGCGGTGCAGGCCCTGCTCTTGACGCCCATCATCATCGTGGCCTTCTGGGGCGGCTTCTCGGTGTGGAAGGTGATCAAGATCCGCGACAGCCTGCATCACGGCACCTACCAGGCCGCACGCTTCCTGTCGTTCTACGGGCCGGAGGACCCCAACGAGGACCTCTGGACCGACATCGCCGAGAAGATCGTGATCCAGGAGCTGCTCAACAACCCCTTCACGCCTAAAGAGGGGGGCAACATCTCGGTGGTGGACCTGACAGTCACGGTGGACCTGCTCAAGGACACACGTGAGTGCAAGGACCCGCTCACCGTGACCAGCAAGTACACGGTGCGGATGCTGCCGGTGGGCTCGCCGCAGGAGGGCGGCTACCTGGCCAACTTCGACGCCATCACCCTTGAGGATGTGCGCAATGGGGAGGTCCTATGTCAATGACAGAATGCCGCACCACCCTGGTGCGAAGCCGACGCCATCTGCGGCGTTGGTGGCGGGACCGGCGCGGTGCCGCCCTGGTGCAGTTCATGGTGGTCCTGCCGGCCATGATCTTCCTGATCCTGAGCCTGGTCAGCCTCTTCGGCGTCATGGCCGTTCGTGATACGCTCTGCGAGGCCACGCATCAGGCGGGGCGCTACCTGCAGGTCGAAGGGCCGCAGTTCCCCACCGACGACCCGGCGTTCCAGTACCCCGTCGGTTGGGAGCGGATCGCCTGGCAGATCATCGACCAAGAGCTGGCCAGCCGCACGCTGACCAACCTGCGCCTGCAGACGGGTACGGACGAGGTGGATATCTGGCCTGACGATCCGCGGCGCTCGCCCTTGGATACCATCGAGCTGCAGACCGACCCGCAGATCGTCAACGACGCGCTCTTCTACGTCAAGGCCACCAAGGTCATCACCATTCCCTACGGCGGCTGGTTGAAGCTGCCCAATCCGGACGCGCCGGACATGGAACTGCCGGCGGGGCAGATGCGGCTCTCCTGCCGCACGGGCGCTTTCTACGAGGGTCCGCCGATCGAGCCCACCCGCCAGTCCCGCGGCCCCAAGGTGCCCAACTCCTGCCGGCCGCCGATCCGGCGCTGCGCTCCCTGCCCCGGTTGCACGCAGACGCCGGTGCCCGGAGACGGCACGCCGACCGTTGAATGCCCGACATGCCGAAACTAGGCGGCGAAAGCGAGGCCACGTCATGATCAGATCTCACACCAAGCACCGGTTGCTTCGGCTGCTGATGCGAATAAGGCGCTGGCAGGCTGATGAACGCGGCACGTCCACGGTCACTACCGCCGTGACCCTTCCGCTCCTGTTGGTGATCCTATTCGGTACTTTCCATCTCTTTCGAGTGATGACCTTCAAGTGGGCCCTGGACCGTGGGGTATCGGAGGCCGCGCGTTACCTGGGTGAAGAGGCATCTTTCTGGGAGGATCGTCTGGAAGGCGGCCAGCCGCTCAGCATCGGACTGGATCCCAACAAGATCGAAGGCATCCCGCCGGCCAACTTCTACGACATCGAGGCCAAGCGCATCATCTTCAGCCGGCTCATGAACGTGGTCAATGTGGCCGACGATTTTGAGCGGGTCTATGTCTACGACGTCCTGACCCGCACCCTGCAGGTCACGGTGACGGAGCCCGTGTTGTCCTACTTCAACGATACCTCAGCAGTGGGGGCGACGCAGCCCATTACCCAAGGTGCCACTCTGGACGAAGTCTGCCTGCGCCCGGGCGGTCGTGGCTACGACCGGAAGTACCAGGACTCCCAACAGTGGCGGCATTGGGAGAACATCCGCTTCCGGGTCTTCGCTACGGTGGACATGCCGGTGGTCTGGGTGCCCTTCCTGCCCTACACCACCACCACGAGGGTCAAGATGCACTTCTCCAACCGCTCGGTGGGCTATGTGGAATGCGCCCGTTTCCGTGGTGAGCGTGAGAAGGCGGGCGAGGCCGGTTCTGGTTCCGACAAGACCTACCTCTATGGCCGCGAGGGACCGGCGCTGAACTACCGCGTCCTGGCCACGCCCTACTTCCCCACGGTGACGCCGGCGCCGACGAACACGCCGCTGCCTACCTTCACCCCGCCACCGCCGACGGTGACGGCGACGCCCTGAACCGATCGGCCGCACGGCGCAAAGCCGTGCGGCCGTCAGCGAACTTCATCGCCGCAAGCGCAGGACCGGCGTAGGGGCACGGCATGCCGTGCCCCTGCGCCGGTCCTGCGCCCCACCGTAGTTCGGGAGACCGCATCCGTGCGCAAGGTTCGCTTCATCCAAGCCGACGTCTTCAGCGACAGCCCCTTCGGCGGCAACCCGGTGGTGGTCGTCCCGGAAGCAGAGGGCATGACCAGCGAGGAGATGCAGGCCTTGGCGCGCGGCATGAGCTTCGCCGAGACGGCCTTCATCACCGCCCCCACCGTGGACGGCGCGGCCTTTGCCGTCCGCTGCTTCTCGCCCACCACGGAATTGGCCTACAGCGGACACCAACTGCTCGGCGCCAGCTTCGTGATGGTGACCGAAGGCCGCGTGGATCTGAAGGAGGGCCGGGCTGAGCTGCCGGTGCAGGTTGGCAAGGGGCTCTGCCATGTGGAGGTCAACCGCGATGCCGCCCGTGACATCACGCGCGTCACGGCGACCGAGCGGCCGGCGAGCTTCCTGGGGGTCGTGGAGGACCGCGAGGCGGTGGCGGCCGCGCTCAGCGTGGATCCGGCCGCCATCCAGGTGGATGCCTGGCCCGTGGAGCAGGTGCGCATGGACCTGACCTGCCTCATCGTGCCGGTGCGTGATCTGCCGACGATGCGCCTCCTCCTGCCGGCCAAGGGGGCTCTGGATGCGCTCCTCAACAGCTATGGCGCCGCTCTGGCCCTGGCCTTCTGCCGCGACACCCTCTCGCCCATGAACGACGTTCATGTGCGGGTCTTCGCCCTGCCCCTGGGCATCGACGAAGACCCCGCGACCGGCAGCGCCAACGCGGCCCTGGCGGCCTACCTGCACCGTCATGGCGCCTTGACGATGGACGCCGCCCTCGGTCGACGGTCGGCCGGCGGTCTCATCCTGCTGCGCAGCGAGCAGGGCTCAGAGATGGGACGGCCGTCGGTGATCGAGCTGGAGCTCGACCCCGGCTCCCAGCCGCCCCTGGTGCGGGTCGGTGGCCGGGTGCAGCGCAGCGTCGAGGGCTCGGTCTACTACTGAGTCGCTGCTATGAAAATGCGTCGCGCTCCAGCCGCAGTTTCATGCTCTGGCGGGTGTGTTTGCCGCACATGCGCGACTATGGCGCAAGCCGTGGCGGCCGACCTCGCTGAAATGGCGGACCGCCCGCGATGGAGGACAGCATGGCCACACCTTCCCGCCGCATCCTGATCGATCATGCGCGGCTGGTCACCGTCGCCGGCGGCGACGGGCCGCTTGCCGGCCCGCGCCAGGGCCGTGTGGGCCTGGTCGTCGACGGTGCGCTGGCCGTGGAGGCGGGGCGCATCCTGGCCGCCGGACCGCGCGAGGACGTGCTGCGACAGGTGACGTCCGCCTGGGGCGCAGCGGCGGAGCGGGAGCAGATCGACGCCGACGGGCGGGTGGTCATGCCCGGTCTGGTCGACGCCCACAGCCATCCCGTCTGGGCCGGAAGCCGCGTGGCAGAGCTGGAGCTGCGCATCCGCGGCGCCGGCTACGTGGAGATCATGGAAGCCGGCGGCGGCATCGCCAGCACCGTGCGGGCCACGCGCGACGCCACCGACGAGGCCCTCCTGGCCGACCTTCTCACGCGCTTGGACCAGCTGATGGACCACGGCGTGACCACGCTGGAGGCCAAGAGCGGCTACGGGCTGTCCACCGCTGAGGAGCTGCGGCACCTGCGCGTGCTGGCCCAGGCCGCGGCGCGCCATCCCATGCGCATCGTCCCCACCTTCCTCGGAGCGCATGCCGTGCCCGATGAGTTCCGCGGGCGGGACGAGGCCTACGTGGACCTGGTGGTGGAGGAGATGCTGCCGGCGGTGGCCGCCGCATTTCCCGGTGCTTTCTGCGATGCCTTCTGTGACCTGGGCGCCTTCAGCCTGGCGCAGACCGAGCGCGTGCTGAACGCGGCGCGTGCCTTGGGTCTGCCGCTCAAGGTGCATGCCGACGAATTCGGGCATCTGGGCTGCGCCGAGCTGGCTGCGCGGCTGGGCGCCGTCAGCGCCGACCATTGCATCGTCACCAGCCCCGCGGACATGGATGCCATGGCGCGGTCAGGGACCGTGGCCGTGCTGCTGCCGGGAACCACTTTGGGGCTGGGCTCCCTCCACTTCGCGCCGGCGCGGGAGCTGCTGCTGCACGGTGTGCCGCTGGCCCTGGGCACCGACCTGAACCCGGGCACCTGCCCCTGCCCTGACCTGCCGCTGATCATGGCCATGGCTGCGCGCTACCTGAAGCTGACGCCCGACGAGGTGTTGGTGGCGGCGACGCGCAATGCCGCCTACGCCAGCGGCCGTGGTGCCGTGGCCGGCCGGCTGGAAGCGGGCTTCGCGGCCGACCTGCTGCTGCTGGAGGCCCAGGACCATCGCGAGCTGTGTTACGCCTTCGGCCAGACGCCGCGGATGCAGGTGATGGTCGGCGGCATCTGGACGCGCCAGACCAGGGCTCTGGCAATCGAAGGGGCTCGGTGACGCCACCTGTAGGCGCCGCGGCCTGGACCCAGGCAGCCGCGAACCCCCTTCCGTGCGGACTATTGGGTGAACAGCACCACGAAGGAACTGATGACCATGCTGACGGCCACCAGCAGGCCGACGACGATCATGATCTTCTCGTTGCGGGTGCGCTTGCGGGGCTTGGAACCGCGGGCCATGGCTTACTCTCCTGAACAGGCCGTGGTGGACAAGGGTGCCGACGAGGACAAGACCTCGGCAACCCCCGGATTATAGCCCTCAGGGGGCGCCAGGGTCGAAATCCGTGCCGCTGCCCGATTCGGGGCCGCTGCGGAGGTCTCCCTCCGGCGGGCGGAAGGCCGGGTCGCCCAGATGGGCCGGGTCGACGCCTTCCGGCAATCGGGTCATGGCCAGGCGCTGCTGCGAGATCGCGGAGAAGGCCACCAGGGAGGCGAACACCGCCGCCAGCACCAGAAATTCCAGGGCGACGCGCCGGGACAACCGGCCGGCCAGATGTTGCTGGCAGAGGCCGCAGAGGGTGTAGAAGACCAACAGCAGGAAGGCGCCGCCGTACAAGGCTCTGAGCCCCAAGGCGTTGAGCGGCCACGAGATCTGGCCTGCGACCACGGCGATGATGCCGGCGTACAGCCAGGTGGTGCCCAGATGGGCCTCCGTGGAGCGCAACAGCTCCAGGGCCAGTGGGAAGGTGACCAGAATGATACCGGTGGAGCCCAGCAGGCTGCGCCATTGGGCCCCGTAGATGGAGGCGTAGAGGGCGAAGGCGGCAGCGTAGGTGGCCAGGTTCAAGCTCAGGCGGGCTACCCGGTAATACGGCCGGTCCACGTGCACCGTGCCACATTCGGCGACCACGACGACCGCCAGCAATGCGCTGAGCAGGACCAAGGTCACCACCCATTCGCCGCCCTGACCGAACTGCCGCGGCAGGAGGCCCACCCCGGCCAGGGTCACCAGGCCCGGCAGCACCCAGAAGGTGCTGGAGTAGCGCAGATCCAAGGGCCCGTCGCCCACCATGCGGCGCACCAGGCTGTCCATTCCCAGGGCGGTCAGGGCGATGAGGAGCAGGGCGGCCAGGCCGCGAATGCCGATAGGGATGCTCAGGGCTGAACCCAGCACCTCGGTGCTGAAGACGCGCTCCGGATAATGACCGATGGACAGCAGGGCCACGCCCGACATCACCAGGCAGACCAAGGTCAGGATCTGATCGCCGGGAATCTTCCAGTCGCGGGCCACCGGCGGTGGGGCGTTCATGGGCGGCTCTCGGTCAGGGGGGGATGCTCAGCCAAGGGATGCTGGGGCAGGAGCTGCCGCCAATCCGGAATCTGGAGGGCGAAGGGATCCTGGGCCACGGCGTAGAACGGCCCGCCCATCCGCGCCACGGCCTGGATGCCGGCTTGATCCACCTTGTAGCTTGAATCCAACAGGTCTTCGCGAATATGCCACATGAGGATCTGCGCCACGAAGAGGGTGCTGACGCGCGGCGCCGCGCCCAGATCCAAGGCGTGCATGACCCGGCATTCGATCTGGATGGGCGAGTCCGCCACGCGGGGCGGGCGCACCTTGACCGAGGGCAGCAAAGCCACCCCGGCCACATCCGGCTCGCTGACGTCCGGGGGAAAGTCCGCGGCGGTGATGTTCATGGCCGGCAGTAAGGCCCGAGTGACGATGTTGACCACGAACTCGCCGCTGGCGGCGATGTTGGCCCGGCTGTCCTTGGGGCGGCCGGCGCGGCTGCCGATGCTGAGGGCCAGGGCCGGAACGTAGCTGTGGCAGGCCATGAAGTAGGAGAAGGGCGCCAGGTTCACCAGGCCTTCCTCGTCCACCGAGCTGGTCCAGGCGATCGGACGCGGCACGACGGTGCCGATGGTGAGCTTGTGACAGGCCTCGGGGCTGAGCGCCGCCGGGTCCAAGGCGATATGCATGGCTGCTTCTCTCGGCTCGGCTTCACACCACGAGGGTGGGAGCCAGATGGGCCGCGCCGGCCACCCGGTTGGCCAGGATGCCTTCCACGAACTCCAGGTTGCGTAGGCCGCCTTCGACGGCCGCGGCGTCCTGGCCCTCGCAGATGAGGTGCACGTTGGGCCCGGCGTCCAGGGTGAACCACACCGCCAGCCCTTCGGCCCGCCAGGCCTGTACCTGGTGCATCACCGCCACCGTGGCCGGGCTCCAGTACAGAGCCGGCGGGCGCCCGGTCATGGCGATGGCGTGCAGGTTCAGCGCTTCGGCCTCGATGGCCGCGCCGAAGCGGGCCATGTCCCGCGAGGCCAGCGCCCCGCGAACCGTGGCCAGGGTTTCGGCAACTGAGGCCAGTCGGCCCCGGAAGAGGGGGCTGCCTTCGGCGGCGCCATGGCCATCGGTGGAGCCCAGCCCCTTGTGCCGCCGGCTGACGATTGCGACGATGTCCCGCAGATCCCAATGGTCGGCGGGGAAGACGCTCTCGGCGAAGGAGTCGCTGTCGGCGGTGCCGGCATGCCACAGGACGTAGCCGCCGGGAATGGAGCGGGCTGCCGAACCAGAGCCGCGGCGGGCCAGAGCCGAGAGCTCGGCCTCCGACAGGCTGAGTCCGGCGGCCTGGGCGGCGGCCATGGTCAGGGCGGCGAAGCCGGAGGCCGACGACGCGATGCCGGTGCCCATGGGAAAACTGTTGCGCGATTGGACGGTGGCCCTGAGGCGCAGGCCCGCCCGCAGCCGGACGAGGTCCAACTGCCGACTGACGCGATCCAAGGCCGGCCCGATATGCTTCTCGCCGTCGATGGTCAGCCGGTCCGTGCTCAGGTCTTCGGCGAAGGCTACCGTGGTGGTGGTGGTGGCGGCGCTGAGGTTCATCGACAGGCTGTCGTTGTAGGGCAGGCGCAGGAGGGGATCCCGGTTGCCCCAGTACTTGACGAAGGCGATGTTGCTGTGCGCGATGGCGGTGGCTTGGAGTCGGGTCATGGCCTGTGGGGGAGGGTCCGCGCCCGAAAGGGCGCACGGGCAGGGCCGAAGGGGCATTGTAGCAGACGCCGCGGCGGTCGACTGAGCCTGGGGCGACCGCCGCAGCCCCCACCGGCAGGGTCCCCCGGGCTGCAGCCGCCGGAGACACCGGCCCTCATCCCGCGGCGATCACCGTGCCGCCGGCCGTCGGGTCGCCGACGAGGGCGGCGGCCACCGCTCCCGGACGCAGACCGGAGAGGATGCGGATCTCCAGTTGGGGCAGGGCTGCGGCGAGGTCCAGCATCTGCCGCACCTTGCTGGCCATGCCGCCGGTGACGTCCACCACGCCGGGCCGCGCCGCGCCGAGTCGCGGCGCGAGCGCCGGCCAGTCGGCGGCGACGATGCGGGGGATGGGGCGGGTCTGCGCTCGTTCGACCGTGGGCGGGCCATCGGCGTAGACGCCGTCGACATCGGTGGCCAGGATCAGGCGGGCCGGCCGCAGGGCCAGGGCCAAGGCGGCCAGCAAGGGTTCGGTGCTGACGATTCCGCCGCCCAGGCCGCGTCGCGGGGCGGCGTCGCCATAGGTCACGGGCAGCAGGCCGCGCGCCAGGGCTCCGGCCACCAGCTCTGTCCGCAGGTCCACCGCCGCGCCGTCCTCGCCGGCGGCCAGGAGTCCGCCGGGCAGCATGAGGGCCGGCAGATCCTCGTCCAACAGGGCGCGGACGACCAGGGCCGAGAGGTCGCGGGCCGCGGCCGCCACCTGGGCGAAGGCCAGCGGATCGTCGGGGCGTTCCAGGAAGCCGCTGCGTTGGGCCGCCACATGGGCGAAGGAACCACTGCCATGCCCCAGCACCAGGCGGATGGACCGCTCGCGCCAGGCGGGAGCGATCTCGCCGACCAGGCGACGCAGCTCAGCCGACCGCGGGCTGGCGCTTTGGTCCTTGTGGGTGAGCAGCGCGCCCCCCAGCTTCAGGAAGACCAGCGGCGCCCGGTTCATCCGCTGGGCGGGATGCTGAGCGGCAGTACGGAGACGGCGCCGGCCGCGCTGAGGGCCGCGCTGACCGCCGCCAAGGTCTCGTCGTCCACCAGGGCGATGACCGCGCCGCCCCCGCCGGAGCCAGTGAGCTTGGCGCCCCAGGCGCCTGCATGGCGCGCCGCGGCCACCAGCTGGTCCAGCTGCGGCGTGGACACGTGCATGGCCTGCAAGGCCAGATGGTTGACGTTCATCAGCTGCCCCAGCCAGCGTGGGCTGCCTTCGGCCAGGGCGCGCACCGCGTCGTCGGCCAGCCGGCCCACGCGGTCGAACCATTCGGCATAGGTGTGGGGATGTTCCGCCTGCCGCGCGCGGACGCCGGCCACCATCTCCGCGGTGGAGCCCCGCAGGCCGCTGTCGGCGATGAGCAGGGTCAACGGGCAACCCAGCAGCAGCGGGCGCGCCTGGCCTTGCTGGAAGTAGATAGGCGCCGCATGGGCGCAGACGGCGGTGTCGATGCCGCTGGCCTGGCCATGCACGCAGCGCTCGGCTTCCAGGGCCAGTTCGGCGATTGTCTGGGGGCCCCAGGCCTCCTCGGGCTCGGCCGCGCGGCCCACGGCGGTGACCACGGCCACGGCGACGGCCGCGCTCGAACCCAGGCCGCGGCCGGCGGGAATGCTGCTTTCCAGCGACACCCGCCAGGGCGTGCGCTCAGTGCGCCCCGCATGACGCAGGGCCGCCCGCGCCGCCGCGGCTAGCGGCTCGGTGGGGCCGGCGGTGGCCAGGTCCACCGCCGCCATGCGCGGTCCATTGGCTCCCGCATAGCGGCTGTCGACCTTCAGACTGCCCTCGTCCGGCCTTACGATTGCGGTGACCTGCAGCTGCGGCACCGGCAGGGCGATGGCCGGACGGCCGTAGACCACGGCGTGCTCGCCGAAGAGGATGGCCTTGGCCGGCACCGAGGCCTGCGCCAGGAGGGTTGCGCCTTGGGGGTCGGACATGGCGGGAGTATATCGCAGATGGTGGTGGGGGCAACCCGGTCCTCACGGCAATCGCGTCACAGGTCACGTTGACCAAGGGCCAGCCAGCCGGGCCGTTGCATCACCGTAACGGCGCATCCCAGCGCCCGGCAGACCTGCCCCTACGAAAGACGCGCGCAATGCGCGCAGCCGCGCCGCTCGGCTTCGACGATGGCCTGGTCGGCGCTCCAGAAGACGTTGGCTTCGCCGATACGTTCCAGCAGGCCGCCGCGCCGCAGCATGCGCAGGATGGGATCGCCCAGGCCGGCGAGCATCAAGGTGGAGCCTTCCTTCGTCAGCCGCGATTGCAGGTCGGCCATCGCCTGCAGACCGGAGGTGTCGATGAGCGGCACGCCGCGCATGGAGAGGATGAGGGCATGGGTGTCGCCCAGATGGCTCAGGGCCTCGGTGAAGGCGCCGGTGGCGCCGAAGAAGAGCGGCCCCGTCAGGTAGGCCACGCGCACGTGGCGGCAGTTGCCGGCGTTCTGGATGCCCCTCTGGCGCAGCTTGGCCGGGTCCACCTCTCGCACCTCGATGTGCATGCTGGCGATCTCGTTGAGGAAGACGGCCGCGGATAGGAGGGCCCCGATCAGGATGGCCTCGGTGAGGTCCAGGGCGATGGTGGCCAACAGGGTCAGGCTGAAGGTGATCATGGCGGTCTTGAAGCGCCGCCCGAAGATGAAGTGGATGGACTCCCATTCGTTCATGCGCCAGGCGGTGACGATGAGCACCCCGGCCAGGGCCGCTAGGGGGATGCGGCCCATGAGCCCGCCCAGGGCGAACATGGACGCCAGCAGGAACAGGGCGTGGAAGACGGAGACCAGACGGGTGCGGCCGCCGGCCTTGATGCCCACGCTGCTGCGGGCGATGGCCGCGGTGGCCGGCACACCGCCGAAGAAGGGGATGATGAGGTTGCCCAGGCCCTGGGCCACCAGCTCCTGGTTGGCATGCAGGCGGATGCCCGTCATGTTGGCCGCCACGGCGCCGCAGAGCAGGCTCTCCACCGCGCCCAGGGCGGTGATGGTCAGGGTGGGGGACACGTAGGCGCGCCACTCCGCCCAGGGGATGGCGCCCAAGCTCAGGTGCGCGTCCAACAGGAGGCTGCGGGGGATGTCGCCGACCACATCGACCGGCCAGCGCAGGACCGCGTTGAGGACGGTGGCCAGGATGATCCCCAGGAGCGAGGCCGGGAAGCGGGCGTTGAAGCGCTTGGGCCATAGGAGCATGGCGGCCACCACCAGGGCGCCCAGGCCGGCGGCATGCCAGTCGGGCCGCAGGCCTCCGCGCAGGTAGCCCAGGGCCTTGAGCGCTGTGGTCTCTGCCTTGGGGGTCGAGAGCCCCAGGAAGTTGTCGAGCTGGCCGATGGCGATGATGAGGGCGATGCCGGAGGTGAAGCCGGTGATGACCGGCGCGGGGATGAAGGCGATGAAGCGCCCCAGCCTGAGCAGGCCGATGACCAACAGCAGCACACCCGAGAGGGCCCCGGCCACCCAGACGCCCTGCAGGCCGTGCCGCTGCGCCAGGACGATGAGCACGGCGCTCATGGCCCCGGTAGGCCCCGAGATCTGGTAGGGCGCGCCGGACAGCAGCCCGATGACCAGCCCGGCGATGACGGCTGTCACGAGCCCGGCGGCGGCCGTGGCCCCTGAGGCCACGCCGAAGGCCAGGGCCAGGGGCAGGGCCACGGCGCCGACGGTCAGGCCGGCCAGCAAGTCCTGGCTCAGGCGCTCCCAGGTGTAGCCGCGAAACTCGTCGCGGTAGAGGGCGGGGAGGGCGAAGCGGGCCATGGGCGGTGTGGATCAGCTCGCCAGGATCGGGCGGCGTTTCGCCCGCTCGGCCAGATAGGCGGTGTAGTTGCAGTCGGGGTAGTCCCACAGGCGTCCGCCCTCAAGCTCCACGATGCGGGTGGCCACGGTGTCCAGGAAGTAGCGGTCGTGGGACACGACGAACACCGTGCCGCTGTACTCGGAGAGGGCATCCTCCAGCACCTCGGCGGAGGCGATGTCGAAGTGGTTGGTGGGCTCGTCGAGCAGCAGGAAGTTGGGTGATTCCAGCATGAGCCGCGCCATCTGCATGCGCGAGCGCTCGCCGCCGGAGAGCCTCGAGATCGGGCGGGTGGCCATGGCCTGGTCGAAGAGGAAGCGGCCGAGAAAGCCCAGGGCCGCCCCTTCGCTCAAGGGGCGCACGCGGCGGATCTCCTCGATGGGCGTGCGGGTGCCGTCGAGGTCCTCGTGCTCCTGGGCGTAATGGCCCACCTGGATGGTGGGTCCCAGGTTGACGGTGCCGGCATCGGGCGCGATCTCGCCCAGGATGGTCTTGAGCAGGACGCTCTTGCCGGTGCCGTTGCCGCCCACCAGGCCCACGCGCTCGCCGCGCCACAGGGTGAGGTCGAGGTCCTGGAACAGCGACTTGTCGCCGAAGGCCTTGGACAGCCCCTTGATCTGTAGCACGCGGTCGCCGCCGCGCTCGGCCTGGAAGGCCAGGCCGATGCCCCGGCGGTCGGAGGTGGGCCGATCGGTGCGTGGCATGCGCTCCATCCGCCGCTCGATGTTGCGCGCGCGGCGGATCATCTTCTCGTTCTGCCCGCCGCTGCTCCAGGCGATGATCCGCCGCCGGGCGGCGTCCAGGCGCTGCAGCTCCTTCTCCTCCATGCCCCAGGCCTTCTCGGCTCGCGCCCGGCGCTCGGCGCGCTCGGCCACGTATTCGGTGTAGCCGCCCTCATACTGGGTGGCCACGCCATGGTCCAGTTCCAGGATGCCGTCGGCGACCAGGTCCAGCAGGTAGCGGTCGTGGGAGATGAGGACGACGGTGCCGCCGTAGCGCTCGAGGGTCCGCTCCAGGTCCTCCTTGGCCGCCAGGTCGAGGTGGTTGTCGGGCTCGTCCAGCAGCAGGAGGTCGGGCGCCTCCACCAGCACCTTGGCCAGCCCGAGCAGCTTCTTCTGCCCGCCGGAGAGCACGGACACGGGGAGGTCCAGGTCGGCCTCTTCGAAGCCGAGGCCGCGCAAGGTCGCGCGCAGCCGGCCGGCGAAGGCTGGGCCGCCGGCCGCGGCGAAGGCCTGGGTGGCTCGCGCATGGGCGTCGATGGTGTTCTGCAGCCGCCGCGCGTCCTCATAGACCTCCGGCCGGCCCATCCGCTCCTCCAGCGCCGCCAGCTCCTCGGCCATGGCCCGTATGGCAGGGCCGGCGGTCATGGCCTCCTCGAGCACGGTGCGGGTGACATCCAGCTCGGGATCCTGCGCCAGCCGGGCCACGCGCTGGCCGGGGTAGCGGTAGATGCTGCCCCCGTCGGGCTGGTCCTCGGCGGCCAGGATGCGCATGAGGGTGGACTTGCCGGAGCCGTTGGGCCCCACGAGGCCGATGACGGTGCCTTCCTGGAAGGCGGCCGAAACGCCGCGCAGCACGTCGTTGGCGCCGAAGTGGCGGGTGATGGCGTCGAGGTTGAGGATGATCATGGGGGGGAATGATAGCCTTTCCCGGCCGCCCCACCGCTGACCGACACATGACCGGCATGGGCCAACCGGCCGTGCTCCGCCACGCCCGCACCACGCCGATTGGCCACGAAGGCTTGCCACCATTATCCTACCGGCCCGAACCGCCCAACACGATCGAGGTCGCCGCGATCGCGCCGAACCCTCTACCGCCATTCGCCCCCCCAGCAGGTACTTCCTTGTCCCAACGCGAGACCGGCGCCGGCCAGACCCGGTGGCCTGATGGGCGTGTGAATCCGATCGCTTCAATCTTTGGCCGCAAGGCTGCCAGCGGCCTCAATTGGACCACCTTCGTTGCCATGACGGTGTACCACATCGGTGCCGTCGCGGCCCTGTTCACCATCGACGCAGGGGCCATTCTGGCGGCCGCTGTCCTCTGGTGGATCACCGGCAGCCTGGGCATCGGCATGGGCTACCACCGTCTGCTGACCCACCGCGGCTACAAATGCCCGAAGTGGCTGGAGTACGTCCTGACGACCTGCGGCGCGCTCGCGCTCGAGGGCGGCCCGATCTTCTGGGTGGCCACCCACCGCATCCATCACCAGCTCTCCGACCAGGAAGGCGATCCGCACACGCCGCAGGAAGGCGGATGGTGGGCGCATGTCGGCTGGATCATGTTCGGCCAGGCGATGCACCACGACACGCAGATCCTGCAGCGGTACGTGCCCGACCTGAGCAGGGACAGGTACCACGTGTGGCTGACGACCTGGCATTGGGTCCCGCAGCTGGTGGTGGGCCTGGCCCTGCTTGCCTTTGGTGGCCTGCCCTATGTGCTCTGGGGCGTCTTCTTTCGCACCACCTTCGGCCTGCACGCCACGTGGCTGGTCAACTCGGCCACGCACATGTGGGGCTACAGGAACTTCCGCACCCGCGATGAATCGCGCAACCTGTGGTGGGTGGGCCTGCTCGCCTGGGGCGAAGGCTGGCACAACAACCACCACGCGCATCCGGTGTCGATGCGCCACGGCCTGGCCTGGTACGAGGTCGACATCAACTACCTGCAGATCAAGCTGCTCGAGAAGCTCGGCCTCGCCTGGGACCTGAAGGTCGCCCGCCTGCCGAAGGACGCCGCGGAGATCGTGGCGCAGGAATCGGCCGACGCGGTGGACATCAGCGACGCCGCGCCGGTGGTCTAGGACAACTGGGCGCAATTGCTCCCATAGTCCATCTGCGCCGCCACGACCTCTCCTGCGCCTCGAGCCGCGCCTCGAACTCGGCGACCCAGGGCGCCGGCCCCGAATCGGCTGCCGCGATGCCTTCGCCATCGGCGGTGCGCACGATGTCACTGATGTGTGCCCGGTGTCCGCCCCGTGTTGACCAGTCCGACCGGTCGTCGGTGCCCGACGTCCGCCCCGGTGACTGAAAGTCACGGGCTCATTAAGACGAAACCCGCTGAAGGCGGGTTCGCGTGCGGGGTTGCCGCGGGGCTGGTCTGGGTGGGGGGCAGAGGGCGGTGGTTGGCGCAAGGATGGCGGCAAGGTGGCGCGTGGGGGGTAGACGAGGGCGCGAGGAGGCGGTAGGCTGAGGGCAACATCCGGGGGGTACTGTATGGCCAATCATCTCATGGTGTTCATGCACCTGGTTTGGGCGACTGACGGGCGTCGACCGCTGTTGCATCCCACGCTGGAGGCGAGCCCGTCCGCTAGGCGACCCCTCCCCTTCCTCCCTTCGGGAGGAGGGCCCTGCTCCTCCCCCCAGCGGGGGGAGGTCGGGAGGGGGGCCGCCGTGGCCGTACCCCCAGCCAAACCGCGCAACCCATCCAGCCCCCTTCACCTCGAGACCGCACCCATGCCCACACCCCCGCCCACACCAACCACCCCTTGGCAACCCACCCCCATTCCCGAACGGCTTCTCTATGCCGCCCGGCACCTTCGCCAGCGCATGACCGATGCCGAGCGGCTCCTGTGGTCTCGCCTCCGCGGAAGGCAGATGGATGGCTTCCGCTTCCGCAAGCAGCATCCCGTCGAGCGCTTCGTGCTGGACTTCTATTGCCCCGCCGCCAAACTCGCTATCGAAGTAGACGGGGGGCAACACAACGAGCCCAGTGGCCAGGCTCGAGATGCTGAGCGCACGCAGATGCTTGACCACGCTGGCATACGCGTCCTGCGCTTCTGGAACCATGAGGTGCTCGGCAATCTGGACGTGGTGATGCACGTGATTTGGGCAGTGCTACATGGGGCGCCGGATCCACGGCAGCTGCGGCCTTGACTGGCGAGCGGCGAGTGCGGAGGCGACGGCGGCCCCCCTCCCGACCTCCCCCCGCTGGGGGGAGGAGCAGGCCCCACCTCCCTTCGGGAGGATGGCGGTGTCCATGACCACATTCGGACGAAATGCCGGCAGCTGCGATGCACGGTCCTTGCGGTGGGCGGAATGCCAGACCACGTTCACCTGTTGGTCGAACTCCACCCTACGGTTTCCGTTTCGGCTCTGGCCAAGGAGGTCAAAGGCGCCTCATCGCATGCCGCCGCCCACCTCCTCCGCGCCGGACCATCGTTCCGGTGGCAGACCGGCTACGGCGCATTCTCCGTCAGCCATCGAGACGTTCCCAGAACCACCGCCTACGTCCTGCGCCAGAAAGAGCACCACGCCTCCGGCACCCTCTCCCCCGCCCTCGAAGCCCTCCCGTCCCCGTCCATAAGCGCTCCCCCACGCTGATCAACCCCACGGCAATCCCTGGCCCGAACCCGCCTTCAGCGGGTTTAGTCTTAATGAGCCCGTGACTTTCAGTCACCGGGGCGGACGCCGGGCACGCATCGGTGCTTCCGACCACCGACCGGGCCGGACGCCGGGCACCCTACGACCGTCCCGCCTACCCCTGGCGGCGCGTCGCGATCGCCTGCCGGACGCGCACGTTGGCGTAGGACAGGGCGAGGGCCGATAGCCAGATCGCAGGTCCAAACACGAAACCTGGCAGCACAATCAATGAGGCATCACCAAAGGCATCAATGGCGTCAACCAGGGTCCAAGGCCCGCCGGTACCGGTCATTGTTTCGGCCCGCAAGGTCGCCTGGAGGACAATGGGCCTTTCCGCCAAGAGTATCGGAAACCCCGCGATCGAAGAGAATACGCTCGCCACCACCAGATTCCCCACCCCCATCCCCACCCACCCCCACCACCGCCCCCTTCGCCACGCCCGCTCCCGAGCTTCGAGCCGCGCCTCGAACGCGACAACCCAGGGCGCCGGCGAGTCAGCTTCGCTGCGTTCGCCGGCATCGACCCTCGCCGCCGCTGACACCGTCACCGAGTCCCGGCTATCCATAGGCACACGCCCCCTTCCTGCCTTGCTGGCCAGCAAGATGCGTGCCGGGCCACTCGGTCGTCAATCCCCCGACGTCAGGCTCTCCCGCTCCCACCGTCCGCCCCACCGCTCGCAACCACCACCTTCGGCTTCCGCTTCCGCCGCGTCTGCCCCCCCTTCAGGTTCATCGGTCGCCCCGGGCCGATGTGGCGCACGCGCCTTGGGCGGGGGGCCGGCAGCTCCAGGGGATCGTCGGGGAACTCGGCGTCCCAGGCTTCCTTGTACTGGGCGTCGGTCCAATGCCCGGCCGGGGCGTTGATCATGGTGCCGCTGAACTTCTGCTTGTTCAGCACCTGCAGCAGCAGCCCCTTGTCGGCCACGAAGTTGAGGCGCAGCTCGCCGTAGCGGTCAGCGGTGAGGCGCAGGCGGCCGAGGCCGGGGAGGATGACCGGCGAGCCCAGGCGCAGGTAGAAGGCGACACCATCGCCCACCTCGCCGAGGGCCATGAGGGCGGAATTGGGGTTGAGCCCCGAACTGCGCGACATCCAGTCGCAGAGTTCGCGTAGCTGGACGTTTCCCCCCTGGTCCACGCGGGGACCGTAACGGGAGACGGCTTGGAAGAGCTTGGCCATGGTGACAGTCCTTTCGTCAGGAGGAGCGGCGGCGGCGCTTGCACGCCGCGAGCAAGGCGGACGATGGTCCGGAATCAGGCGCTGCAGGGTCGGGTTTCAGGCGTTGGCGACCCGGATCTCAGGCGCTTCGCACCTAATTAGGGAACCATGTTACCACGTAACACCGATCCATGTTACATGGTAACATCGATCCATGTTACCACGTAACATGGATCCCTAATTGAGTGCACGAAGCCTGAGTTCACGCGCCAATCCGCCTGACCCTCCGCCCCCGCCATCCGTCCGGTTCAGCCCTGCAAGGCCAGCCCACGCATGACTACCCCGCCGTCCAGCGATCCCGCTTCGCCGCCAACGCCCCCCGCCACCCAGCCCCCGCCCGGCCTGCGCGGCGCCGCCCTGCTGCGCGATCCGCGTTACAACCGCGGCGGCGCCTTCAGCGAGGCGGAGCGAGACGCCTACGGCCTGCGCGGCCTCCTACATTCCCGCGTCTCCACCCTGGAGACGCAGGCGGCGCGGATCATGCGCAACGTGCGTATGAAGCCCAACCCGCTGGAGCAGTACATCTTCCTGGCCGAGCTGCAGGACCGCAACCAGACCCTGTTCTACCGCGTCCTGGTGGACCACGTGGCCGAGCTGATGCCCGTGGTCTACACCCCCACGGTGGGCACGGCCTGCCGCCACTTCATGCATATCTACACCCGGCCGCGGGGGCTGTACATCTGCGCTGGGGATCGGGGGCGAGTGGCCGAGCTGCTGCGCAACTGGCCGGTGGCAGAGGTGGGCGTCATCGTGGTCACCGATGGCGAGCGCATCCTGGGCCTGGGGGATCTGGGGGCCAACGGCATGGGCATCCCCATCGGCAAGCTGGCCCTGTACACCGCTTGCGGCGGCGTCCATCCCGACCGTTGCCTGCCGGTGATGCTGGACGTGGGCACGGACAACCCCGAGATCCGGGACGATCCGCTGTACATCGGCCAGGCCCGCCCGCGGCTGCGCGGCGAGGCCTACGATGCCCTGGTGGACGAGTTCGTCGCGGCGGCCAACGCGGTGTTTCCGGGCGTGCTGATCCAGTTCGAGGATTTCGCCACGGACAACGCCTTTCGGCTCCTGGCGCGCCACCAGGATCGCGTCTGCACCTTCAACGATGACATCCAGGGCACCGCGGCGGTGGCTCTGGCGGGGCTGATCTCGGCCGGTAGGATCACCGGCGCGGCCCTGACCGAGCAGAAGCTGCTCTTCCTGGGCGCCGGCTCGGCCGCGACGGGCATCGCCGAGCTGATTGTCTCGGCGATGGTCCGCCAGGGCCTGCCGGAGGCGGAGGCGCGCCGCCGCTGCTACTTCGTCGATTCCCAGGGCCTGGTGACCGCCGACCGCGCCGATCTGGCGCCGCATAAGCGGCCCTTCGCCCATGACCTGCCGCCCGCCGCCGACCTGCAGGCGGCGGTGGAGGCCCTCCGGCCGACAGCCCTGCTGGGCCTGTCCGCCCAGGCGGGCCTCTTCACCGAAGGGGTCATCCGCGCCATGGCTGACGCGAATGCGCGGCCGATCGTCTTCGCCCTCTCCAACCCCACCAGCAAGGCGGAATGCACCGCGGAGCAGGCCTACGGCTGGAGCGACGGCCGGGCGGTGTTCGCCTCGGGCAGTCCCTTCGATCCGGTCACGCTCGCGGATGGGCGGCGCTTCGTGCCCGGCCAGGGCAACAACGCCTACATCTTCCCCGGCCTGGGCCTGGGCGTGCTGGCCAGCGGGGCGCGGCGGGTGACGGACGCCATGTTCCACGCCGCGGCCACCTGCCTGGCCGGCGAGGTGAGCGCGGAAGACCTGGCGGCCGGCTCGCTCTACCCGCCGCTGGGCGCCATCCGCGGGGTGTCGGCGGTCATCGCCGAGGCGGTGGCCGCGGTGGCCTGGGATGACGGGCTCAGCGACCAGCCCCGCCCGGCGGACATCGGGGCCTGGGTGCGGGCGGCGATGTACGAGCCGCGCTACGTGGACTTGGTGGGCGGATGAACGAGAACCTGTTCCGCGGCCTGGCCGGCGTCATCCTGTTCACCTGCGTCGGCATCTCCAGCCATTTCCGCCGCAAGGCGGACGCGGCCGGCGGCGGAGCGATCGCGCGCAAGGTCGATGGCTCGGCCATGATGACCGCCATCAAGGTCGGCGGCCTGGTCCTCTGGCTCAGCCCGCTCGTCTACCTGGTCAACCCGTCGTGGATGGCCTGGTCCAAGCTGGGCCTGCCCGACTGGGCGCGCTGGCTCGGCGTCGCGGTCGGCCTGCTCTGCGTCGGCCTGATCTACTGGCTGTTCAGCAGCATCGGCGGCGGCATCTCGCCCACCAGCGCCACGCGCGAGCGGCACGAACTGGTCACGCGCGGCCCCTACCGCTGGGTGCGTCACCCGCTCTACTCGGTGGGATCGGCCACCTTCATCGCCTTCGGGATGATGGCCGACAGCTGGTTCATCGCCGCTCTGGGCCTGCTGGCCTTCGTGATGATGGCTATCCGCACGCCGAAGGAAGAGGCCAACCTCATCGCCAAATTCGGTGACGGCTACATCGCGTACATGAAGCGGACGGGGCGGTTCTTCCCTCGGCTCTTCTGAGGTTGGAATCGCGGGATCCGCACCCTGTCCTTGTGCCCTGCCCGCGGCGTTGCTATCCTGGGCCTGACGGGGCATTGTGGCCCACCGAGGAGTTAGCGTCATGGCGATTCGATCCGTGATCCAGCACCATTCTCCGGCAGACTATGTGGCCCGGGAGCGTGTGGCCGAGATCAAGAGCGAGTATATCGACGGCGAGATCGTGGCCATGGCTGGGGGAAGCCGCGCGCACAGCCTGATCGCGGGCAATGTGCTTGTGGCGTTGCGCGCTGCGCTGGGTGACCGGCCATGCGAGGTCCACGGGAGCGATCTACGGGTGGGCATGGCCACGAGCGGCTTCTACACCTATCCTGACGTCACGGTGGTCTGTGGCGAAGCCACCTTCGAGGATGGCGTGGAAGACACCCTGTTGAACCCCGTGGTCATCGTCGAGGTGCTCTCGCCGACCACCGAGGCCTACGATCGCGGTCTCAAGTTCGCGCGTTACCGACTGCTTCCATCGCTGCGGGAGTACGTGCTGGTAGCGCAGGATCGGCCGCACGTGGAAAGGTACACGCGGGGCGAGTCCGGCTGGTTGCCACACCAGGCAGACGGTATGGGGGCGATGGTCGAGATCCCAGCGCTGGGATGCACGCTGGCCTTGGCTGAGATCTTCGCCAAGGTAGGGTTCGGCCAATCCGGTTGACGTGATCGACCTGAGCCTGCCGCAGGCCGGTGTGTAGACTCCGGAGGGCGGTGATTGAAATTCCTAGGGCCTGGCAGGGCTGTCGGGTTGTTTGCCGGTGGCCTGGCCAAGGGTTGCGGTGCCGAAAGCGCCTCATCTCGTGTCGGGCGACTCTGAGGTAGAGTGGAGGTCCTCTATGCGTTCAACGAGCGTCGGGAGATTGATCCTCGTTCTCGTTCTGCTTGTGGTTGTTGGTGTGATTGCGTTGAGGCCGTGGCTCGCACGAGATCGTGGTGTGTCTCCCGTTACCGGCAGTATGGGTCCATCTGAAGGAAACGTTGTGGATCGGACAGTTGCGGGCGAGGCGGGCGATAGTGATCCAGACGACACTCAGGTTGCTACGCCCACATTGGATCCCACATTGGTAGCGGCGGTTGAGGCGACCATGTTGGCCGCGCGCGGGGGCACGCCAGGTCCTCCAGGTGAGGCTGAGAACTACTTGCGCATTGACTCCAATGACGCACTGCCGCCTGCCCCCGCAGCCGAGACAGCCTACTACGTTCGTATGAAGACTCGGGAAGCCAAGGCCCTCGCGATGCCATCAGCAACGACCGACTGGGCAGAGACGCCCACGCCACCCTACCCGGTGCCACTATCGGAAGATGATGCGATTGCCTGGGCCCTGAGCTACGCACTGGAAGGCACGTCACCTCACGATCCCATCGCCCGCAAGATCTCCCATGCCACGTTGAAGAGCCGATTTGGGTTCGACGGGATGCTGTCGGGGAGTGAGCTTGTATGGGTGGTTGCCGTGAAGGCCAATGGAATGAACGATCTCTCGTGGGCACCTAGGCTTGGCATGGCCCCGCCCGAGGGAACAACACCACGTCCTGTGGATGGATACTTGCTGGTGTTTTCGGTTGCTGGCCAGGCAATTGGAGGCGGGATGTTGTACCCTGAGGACTTAGCTACAAGCAAGCAGCGATACTCCGACTTCGTCAATCTTCGGAGTGAGCAGTGATGCCACAGCCATAACCTCCTGGACTCCACAGGTAGACGTATCTCGGTGGGTACCTCCTGTACCCCTAGATGAGGTGTCCACCAACTCGGGTCAACGCCATAGGGAGGCATCTTGGCCTTCGATCAAGTGGCCACGCTTCGCGGAGCCAAGGAAGACTGCTCGGGTCACCGAACCAATGCGCGCTCCGGCAGACCACGGCGCCGGTGCAGCTACCTTCGCTGCGCCGGGCCGGGGTTCCACCGGCCCCCTCGAAGGGACGCACCCGTCATGCTGCCCCATCGCCATCCCCTCCTGACCATCGCCGCCATCACCATCCTCGCGCCCGTCGTGTTGGCCGCCTGGCCCCTGGCCCGGGGGCTTGACTCGGCCACCGCGTCCCCTGCGCAGCGGGCGGACAGGGGCCGGCGGGGGGAGCCGGCGGCACCGGCACAGCTGCCACAGCATCGCTGGGTGGAGCTGGCCGGGGGCGGGACGGCGCCTGAGCTGGTCCATCACACGATGGTCTTCGACCCCGGCGGCGACCATTACTGGATCTATGGAGGAGTCGTCGGCGACGCAGTAACAGGTCCCCTGTCGGACGTCCTGCTACGCCGCGACGCCACCGATCCCGCCGCGGACTGGCAGGTGGTGCAGGCCCAGGGCGACCGGCCGCCGCCCTTGGCCTATCACTCGGCCGTCTACGATGCCAGGCGCCAACGGATGCTCCTCTACGGCGGCATCGAGTCGCGCGACGGGGCTACGCTGCGGCTGGCCCAGAAGGACTCGGTCTGGGCCTTGGACCTCCGCTACCCCAACCGCGTCCGCTGGGACAAGGTGAGCGCGCCGGGTGCTGCCCTGGGGCGCTTCGGTCATGCAGCGCTCTATCTGCAGGACTTCGATGCCATGCTGCTCTCCGGAGGCGGCACGGAAGACCTACGGGTGCTGGATGACCAGGTGGCCCTGGTCCTGGGCGATGACCGGCCGCGCTGGATGTCGCTGGCCGGCGCGGGAATAGGCCCGCGGATCGGGCACGGCCTGGTCTACGATTCCGGCGGGAAGCGCCTGATCGCCTTCGGCGGCCTGGCCAGCATCGCGGGTAGCCCGGACACGGGCCAGGCCATCGGTCGCGCGGTCAGCCTGGACCTGTCAGTGGGTCTCGCGGCACCCGATCTCACCTGGCAGGATCTGAAGGCCTCAGGAACTCCCGCCGCGGCCCGCGCCTACATGGGGGCCGTCCTCGATCCGGTCCGGCAGTATTGGTGGCTGCAGGGCGGGACGGAGCGCTCCCGCCTGCCTTTGCGTGACCTCTCGGTCCTCGATCTGTCCACCGCGCCGGCACGCTGGTACCGCTCACCGCTCGGCGATCCAGGCCCGCTCCGCTGGGGCCAGGCGGCAGTCTGGGATTACCTGGGGCCCCGCCTTGTCATCCACGGCGGCAGCTCCTACCTCCGCGCCTCAGGTAGCGCCTTTGCCCTGGAGATCCGCTTGGACCAGGACCCTCCCTGGCCCGCCGCCACGGCCACCGCCAGCCCCACCCGCCTGCGACCCACGGCCACCGCCACCCGTTCGGCTCCGAACCCTCCGTCACCCACAGTCGCGCAATCCAGCCCGGTCCCCCCCATCGCCACCTGCATCCCGACGCCGGAGGGCACCACTCCCCCCGGCCTCTACCCCATCGTCTCCGTGGATTCCGTGGTTATCCGCCAGGCCTTCGATGCCGCGGACTGTCCCAGCGCGGACCTCCGGCTGCACATCGTGCTGCGCAACGACGGGCCGGCGCCCAGCGGGCCCTTCGCCGTGCGCATCGAGGGTTGCGGGGTGGGCAGGCGGGATGTGGAGGTGGCTGACATCGAGATGCTTGACCAGACCACGGTGGAGGTCTCCGGCGTCACCCTGCCGGCCGAGCCCTGCGCCCTCATGCTGGACCCGCGCTGCGATCCCCTCAAGCCCTACTTCCAGCGCCATTGGTCCGGGCCTGTCGGGGTGCCAAGGCCGCAACCCACCTGCACGCCGGGGCACTCGCCGCCGCCGACGGCGACCGAGGGCCCGGGGACCGCGACAGCGGTGCCGGCAACGGCGACCGAGGGCTCAGAGGACGCCACCGCGACGCCGCCGCGGCTGCACCTGCCGCGGGTGGGTGGGGCGTGAGGGACCATTCCGGGCGGTCAGCCCTTGGGTTGCGGTGGGTGCGACAGCATGACGGCGGGCGGCGGCTGCAAGCGCTGGCCCAGAGCGGATCGATGACCTCATGGTTGCTCACATCAACGTCAACGCCGGTCGCGCCGAGCCTATACGCGTACCCATTCCGGGCTGACCAGCCTGAACGGTTACCCGCACGGAGCGCGGGCTGCGCTGCCGAGCCTTGTGTTCGCCCGGCAAGCAGGCCCGTCAGCGCAGGCAGACGTGGCCCCAACCGCCTCGGCGGCTCGCCGGCCTGCGGCCGTATCCCTCAACCTGCGGTGATCGTCTTGCTTCACGGCGCTGCTGACGCTGTCCGCCCCTCGACATCCATTTCCCAGAGCCAGGCCCCGCTCTCGGGCGGGCTGATCTGATGTCTCTCCCAGGAGCTGACGATGCATGTGTTTGCTTTCACCCCTCATGCCTGGGTCCGCCGACATCGGGCCGCCTCTTCGTTTCTGGTGGTAGCCGTGCTGGCGCAGGCTGTGACTTGGGCTTCACCGGCTCCGCCTTCGGTGCTTGGCGCTGCCGCGGTCGCCACGGAATTGGACCTGTCTACCGCGGCTCGTGCCGGTGAGTCCCGCCATGTGGGCGTTGAGCGCGTTGCGTCCTTGCATGCCCTCAGTGCCATTCGCGTGCCCATTTGGGGGAGCTACGTCACCGGTCGCTCGGTCCCGCTGGCGCCCGTCACCGTCACCCTGCGCTCGGGCGCGGGCCTGGAGCGAGGCCTACAGACCATGACGACCGTCGCCAACGGCACGTTCGACGTCGACCTCGTCGACCCGGCGGGCCGCCCCGTGGCCATCCAGCCGGAGGACGTCCTGGAGGTGGCCGAGGCCACCGGCGACCCGCTGTTGATTCGGGTCCCCCAGCTGTCGGCGCGGGCCGACCTGGCCTCCGGCGCCATCGTCGGGCAGGCGCCGCCCGGGACAGAGGTGACGGTCAGCGTCGAGTATGACGCCGACGGCGACCAGGGCGATGTCACCCGCGTGACGGCCCTGACCGACGACAGCGGCCAGTTCCGGGCCGACTTCGCCGGCCAGCGGGCGCTGGCACGCGGGATGGGCGGCCAGCTCGTCGCCGTGATCCGCGGCGTCCGGTTCGTGGCCGGCTGGTCCGCGCCGCGCCTTGCGGTCGACCTGGGGGTGTCGTTCCTGGATACCTTCGTCGTCCTGGCCAACGTGCCCGCCGGCCAGACGGCTCGGCTGAGGATGACGGACGCGGCGGGGAGGCTTGTACTGGAAGCGGCCCAAGCGGCCGGGTTCGCGCCCTTCCCTGGCTTCCCTGGCGAGTCCTGTTGCATGAGTATGGTGAACTTGCGGCTGCGCGGGCCGGACGGGGCGACGGTACTGCCCGTGGCCGGTGATCGCCTGGAGCTGGCGGTGGGCGACGAGCGGACGGCCATGACCATTGACCCGCTGGCGGCTACCGTCTTCGCGGCCGAGGACCGGATCGTGGGCCGGACCCGGCCGGACGTGGCGGTGACGGTCGACGTGCGCCGGAACCACTTGTTCATCGCCCAAGGCGGGCGCACCGTGCAGTTGCGGTCCGATGCCGACGGGCGCTTCGAGCACGCCTTTGGCGCGGCCTACGACGTGCGCCCCAACGACCGCCTGGTCCTGTCGGCCGACCTGGATGGCCATATCCTGCGGCGGCTGGGCGGCGTGCCGGGGCTCATCTTCGACCTGGGCGAGCACACGGTGGCCGGCGCGCTGGCTCCTGACGCCAACATCACGGTCGACGTGCAGGGCGGCGCGGGCCTCCGCGGCTCGGCCGTCGTGCGCGCCGATGCCGATGGGCGCTTCGTGGCCCGGCCGCTGGACGCGGCCGGCGCGCCCGTGGCGCTGGAGGCGGGCGATCGGGTGTCCGTACGGGCCGAGGATGGCCTGCCCTCAGAGCCGATCTCCGCGCTGGTGCCCCGGTTGACGATGCGCCTGGATGGCGAGACGGGAACGGTGGCCGGCACCGTCGACCTTGGCGGCGAGTTCGCCGTGCAGGCGAATCGCTCCGAGTTCCTGATGTTCGAGGGCTTCTCCGGTGTGGTGCGCCCGACAGTCGGGGCGGACGGTACGTACTCGGCCGTCCTGGACCCGCCCCGTGGTCTGATCCGCGGCAGCGTGGTGGAGGCCCGCTATCGGACCGCGGAGGACCATGTGGCGCTCCTTCGACGGGTGGTCCCCATGGCCATGGTCCAGCACGGCGGCGCCACCGTCTGCGGCTCCCTGCCAGCTGGCCCGGTGACCGCAAGGCTCCTCGACGCCGGCGGGACGGAGCTGGCGCAAGCGACGGGCCAGGTGGCCCCGAACCAGCGCTTCGAGCTGACGCTGCGCGGCCCCGACGGGCAGCTCGCGGTGAGCCGCGCCGGCCAGTCGGTGCGCGTGGAGGCGGGCTCCGACATCCTCTTGGTCGACCTTCCCGAAGCCCATGCTCGCCTGGATGCGTTGACGGGCACGGTGGACGGCGACGGGCCGGTCGGGGCGAAGGTATGGGTGATCGATCCCGCCGACCGATGTTATTATCGCGACGCACCGGGGCGGAACTTCGGCTATCGGTTTGGCGGCGGCGGGAAGGTGCTTGGCGCGGAGGGTCGCTACCGTTTCAGCAATGGCGCGGGCATGCGCCCCGGCGACGGGATGCAGGTCAGCTTCTTTCTCCCAGACGGCCACGCCTTCTACCTGAACACCTATCGGCTGCAGGGGCGGATCTTCGTGGGCACGCCGCGCGTCGGGGGGCGGGTGTCGGCGGGCCTTCCCGTGTCCGCCCGGCTCCTGGGTCCGGATGGCGCCCCGCGCGCCACCGGCGCCACGGTGGCCGTGGCCGACGGGCGATTCGAGCTGGGCCTCGCCGACGCCGGCGGCCAGGCTGTCGCATCCCAGCCGGGCGACACGGTCCGCCTGGAGGGCGGCGGTGAGGTGGTCGATATCGCGGTGAGTGCCCTCGACTTCGATTACAGCGTCGAGACCGGCGTGCTCGGCCTTGCGCCGGCCCAGGCGACCGTGCGCCTGGACCTGGAGCTCACGGCCTCCCGCCAGACCTTCCAGCGTACCGCCGACATGGCCGGCGCTTTCACCTTCCTCCCGGCGGACGTCCCCGCGCGAGCGGGTTGGTCGCTGGCCGACGTGCGGCTGGTGCGCGTGACGCTTCCCACGTCCGGCGGCCATGAGGTGGTCGTCGAGGCCAGGCTTGGCGAGAACACGGTGCCCACGCCCACCGACCCCTCATCGACTCGCACGCCGGTGGCGGGAACGGCTACGGCTACGGGCACTGCCACCGCCACCAGCACCTCGACGCCGCACCCGTCGGCGACGCGGCCGGTGTTTCGGGGCCGGGCCTACCTTCCGTGGCTCCACAGGTAGACACATCTCGGTCGGCGATCCCGTGACTACCCTTATGCCATGGGCGTTTCCGGGGTAGTGGTAGGGCGCGTCGCGCGGATTCTCGGCGGCATCGCGATCGCACAGCGCATCCTCCTCTCCGTGTGGACCCGCCTTGAGCTCGCTTTGGGCCGAAGGTCCATTGACGCGCACGGCGAGGGAGGACTCAGCTTACTCCAACTGTGTGCGAGGGCTCTCCGTAGCGACGTCTGGCGGGGCGTGACGCCGAAGATCAACCTGTGCCTGGTACCCGACACGCCGCTCGCCGGACACGCCGACGAGAGGAGAACGCTGCCAATGTTCTACCAGCGCCTGGGTCTGGAACCGGGCAAGGTGTGGATTCCGCCACGCTCCTTCGCGTCCCGCAACGCGATGTGGTGGCTACCTGGGAAGATCAAGGGCTATCCTCCCCGGGAGCCGATCGGCAATCCTCCACGGCTCTAGACATGAGGAAGGGCATGAGAGATGTGTCTACCTGTGAGCCTATCCACATTGAAAGTTCAATGAATTGCTCTAATCCCTGCGGATGCGAATCCCAATCCGAAATGAGGATCACGTTCCTCAGGCGTCTAAACGTGATGGAACCGAGATTTCGAAAACAGGCTTATTGGGTCCGCGCTCACTCATGTAGCAAGCGTGTAACGTCGAGACAACCTCAGACCTACCGTTGAGACCAGAGTCCGGTTGACGGGCACTGTACAGTCTTTGTAACTCCTTCAAATTGCTTATAGAGACTCGCCTCATTCTCCGCCTCAGAATAGTAACTCGGCCTTGTCACTATGGCTCGAAGGGTCTCCGCATCATGAGCCGAACCAAAGCCGACACTGAAGACTAATAATCCCATCGTCGACGCCTGTCTCGCCAATTCGAGAATTGCCGAGATATATTTTGGCTCTGTTCGTCCGTCTGAAAGCACAATCAATGCTTGCGTCGCATTACGCCGGCCATGAACAGTCGCCTCCTGCACGGCCACCTCCATTCCAAGGTCAATGCGGGTTCCGGCCCGCACAGTCAGACTATTCAGCGCACGTGACACAAGAATCTTGCTTGAGCTTAGAGGCACTTGGAGTGTCGCGGCTGAATTGAACCCGATTACTGCGACTCGGTCACCATCTCCATCCATCCGCATAATTTCCAGCAAGCGTTGCGCTGCACGTATTGTCGCGTCCAGTTTAGTGGTGCCGGGTGCCAGTCGCTCGCTCATACTTATGGACGTGTCGATGACTAGCAGCAGCTCCACCGGACGACCTCTTGCCGGGCATCGCTCGCGTAGCGCGAGTGGAAGATAGAGGTGCGCTGGAGGACGGCTGGATGCCATAGGTGACTGTGTCTGGGTCGCCGTTGCAGTTGGCGACGCACTCGGCCGGACAGTAGCCGTTGCAGGACTAGTCTCAGTAGGCTCGATGACATCGGGCGTGGCACTAGGGACCACCATAACCTCAACGAACCCCGGATTCAACGGTACGCGGACCAGGTTTGAGTCTGAGTCCATATAGGAAGCTTCGGCAATCGTATGTACCTGTAATATGCCCGTAGTCTTGGGCACGATCTGAAACGATATCCCAGGAAGAACTGGATTAACTACACCAAAGATCCATTTAGCCTGATTTTCGTTCTCTTCGATGGGAAGAGGCAGTGAACTTCCCGGGACATAGCCTACCACTTCGTTGAATTCTGACCTCATTCCTACTTCACGAACAGACCAATACAACAGTCGATCTAAGATCCGATCAAACAGCTTTGTGCGATTGGCAGTATTGCTGTCAACAAACTCGAAGACCCTATCTGGTGACCCCGCCAGGCTTGCAAGGTGTTCTTTGGTAGCGGCACTCTTCTCCGCAATTAGATAGATTATTACTCCATCTCGCCGAAGCTCCTCGGCGGTCGGCAATGGATCCGCAAACTCCTCCCCACTCATTCCATCGGTGAATAGTGCAATGACTCGGCGCCTATCTCTCGGACTGTCCCGCAAGACATCCGCAGCTGCACGAAGACCGGCATCCATATTGGTATCCCCATCTCTGCGCAACTTTGATGCTTCTGCTTTGACCATTGCCTGGTCGGTGGTCAAGCGCGTTATTATCCTCGCTTCATTGGCGAAGGATACCAGGGCGACGCGTTGGCGCGATATATCTATTTCGCTAGTATACCATCGAATTGCCCCCATCGTATCACTAAGAAATCCAATGGACTCGGATGTATCTGCCAGAAACACAATGTCGGCGACAGATTTGCCGCGTTCTTCGCATTGTGACGTTAGAGTTATAAATCCTGAAGCCGCGTCCCCCAAGAAGATTTGATTTGGACTCACGGACACCTGACCGCTAATACACGGAGGAACAGCAGCAGTTCGCTGCGAGTACAATCCCGAGAGCTGCCCTTCAAGGGTGTATATGCCACCAATCAAGAGACTTGCTGCCACCGTCGCGATCACTCTTTGAGTCCGAACTCTCGATCGGTGCATTTGTGACTCCTGGCAATATTACCGCTGAGACTCATATATAAGTGCTGCTAAGCCATCAACGCCGATCGTTCTGCAGAAGCTGCGTTCTGTAACCCTTTGGGCTAGTACCGCATCACAAAGGACTTTGAGAGTAGCCGATGGGTGTGCCGGGTCTCGAATCCTTCATTGGCCGCGAGGTCATGCCACCGCTACCCTCACGCTTCTTGGAGGTGCAGTACTAGTCTTGATCATGGCGGCGGCCGGACAGTTCGCTCGACAACCAGACTCGACAACCAGAGTCAGCGCGGCCCGCCATAGGCCAAGTGACCATGTGCCGCGCCAGAAACAAGACGCCTGCGAGTCGATCTTGGATACGGTGATCTACGCTCAGCCGGGGAGTCGCCCATATCCTTCCTCCCACGCCATGTGTCAGCATCAGCCCCAGAGTCCGCAGATCATCAGCTAAGAAAGTTCCCTGAACATCACTGAGTATGTCCGCTGACGGGCGAAAGGTCAAGGTCAGCCAGAGGGTCATCGATGGTGTTGGCTACAGGCGACTCCTTCGGGGTGGGGACGACAGATGCTAGTGACCGGCCCAGGAGGCCAGCCCGGCGCTTCTCCTTGAGGTGGAAACTGTCCCCCTTGATGTTGAGGGTGGAGGCGTGGTGCAGGAGGCGGTCGAGGATGGCGGTGGCGAGGACATGGTCACCAAAGATCTCGCCCCAGTCGATGAAGCTCTGGTTGGATGTGACGATGAGGCTGGCCCGCTCGTAGCGTCGGACCAGTAGGCGGAAAGGGAGGCTGGCGTCCTCGCGGGTCAGCCGCAGGTAGCCGATTGATGAGCAGCTTGGGACAGCTGAGCTGCGGCAGCGCTCGCTCAAGGCGGTTCTCGGCCCGTCCGTCGGGTCAATCGATGAGCCGCCCCGCCGAATCCAGCAAACCTTGCCCGAACACGCGCGCCCCCGACGCCATCGCGTACAAACCCGTCGACACACGCTCGGTGTATCCCCACTCCCAAATGCTCTGCTCGTCGACATCAGACAGGCGAGCGAGCAGCCGGCAATAGCCTTCAGCGACCTCCCGCGCGTCTTCACCGCGTAGGTGCTCACTCCAGTCGCGGAGCACCACGCCGAGGTCGTACGCCCGATCGCACAGGAAGCCGTCCGGGTCGACGAAACAGAAGCCAGATTCGGCGCCGGCGCGGGGGTTGAGGACCCGGAGCGCGTTCCCCGGATGGGGGTCGCCGTGCACGACCACGCAGCGGCCCAGGTCAAACGCGGCCGCGCGTCGCTCGGCGAATGCCAAGGCTTGCGCGACGATGTTCTCCGGGCACGGATGGCCCAGCCGCTCCCAAAGGTCGCTGATGAGCCGGTGCAGCTGGCTGGCCTTGTCGGCGCCTGGGCGAACGGTCATGCCGGCCGAAGGTGGTGTCTCCCATGCGAGGCGGAGCGTGGCCACCAGGGCTTCGATCTGCTCCTCCGGCGGCATCCCGGAATGGTCCAGCGATGGCCCCAGGCGCTCCATGAGCAGGGCATGCCGATCCAGGTCATGGGCCAAGAGAAGGACATACCCGTGCCCCCGGGCGGCCTCGATCGTCCGGACCTGGTCGTCGAGGCCTTCCCGGGCGATGGCAACCTTGACCACCGCCTCCTGCCCATCGGCGGTGGCGGCGAGGGCGACATAGGAAGCGCTTCCGCCGGGGAGCGGGTCGCCGATGGTGATCGACCAGCGCGCGGCGAGATCCGAGAGGATGTCGGGCAGTCTTGCCACCCACTGCGCGCCGGCGTCCCCGAGCGAGGCGACGCGGTCCTGGGTGAAGGGTTGCAGCGGGATGCGCGGCATGGGGGATGGCATAAGGGTCAACTCCACTGCGCATGAGTCAAGATGATGCACCGTAGCACTGGAGGGCCACAGCCACAACCTCGGACAAAGCCCATCACCACTGTTGCCTTGATCCAATGCGCCGGCCGCTCCCTGTCCTGTCCGCCTCCCACTTCGTCAATCGGCCGTATCGGCGCCCCTTTTCCGCCGTCATCCTTTGCAGATGCAGATGATCTCGCGCCTGCTGGCCGCGCTGGCGCTGACGGCCGCGCTGATGCTGTCGACCCGCGCCGCCCTGTGGCCGACCGATGCCGTCGGCCGGACGCCGCGCGCCTCGCTGCCCCTCGCCTCAGCGTGGCCCACACCCCTGCCGGAAACCTACAGCCTGGTCGACACCTGGGACACCGCCATTCCCACCGGCCCCTACCTCTTCCACCCCGCGGGCATCGCCGTCGATCGCAACGGTGTGGTCGTGGTGGCTGAGACCGGCAACCACCGCCTCACCCGAGCCAGCTCGCGCGGCGCGGGGCCGGGCCTGCAGCCGGGACAGCCGGCGCAACATCTGGGCCGTCGCGGACGTGGGCCCGGTGAATTCGAGGCGCCCCAAGACGTAGCGGTCAGCGGCGGGGGCGAGCGGATCTACGTTGCCGATACCGGCAACCGGCGGGTCCAGGTGCTGAGCCCCGCCGGCGCCTCGCTCGCGATCTGGCCGGATGTCGGCCTGCCGCGGGGCATCGCCATCGGGCCGGCGCTGGGTCCGGGCGGCGCCGTGGAGCCCGATGCCCGGGTCTACGTCAGCGACGCCGCGGGCCGGCGCGTGCGCGTCTTCAGCCTGGACGGCGTCTGGCTGGCGGATTGGGACGCGGGCGGCACCCTGCTGTTGCCCCTGGGCCTCGCCGTGAACGCGGACGGAGACCTGGCGGTGGCCGACGCCGGGGCGCAGCGCCTGGTCTGGCTCGACGCCGATGCCTCAGAAGGCCCCTCCGGGGCGCTCGTCGGGAGCTTGCGCCTGGATAACAGCGCCGGCCAGGGAGGAGCGCCGCTGGACGTGGGCCAGGATGTCAACGGCGATGTCTTCGTCACCGTGGCCCGCGGCCTCCTTCGATTCCGGCGTGGGGCCCCCGGTGCGGACCGCCCCGGCAACGGGGTGGCCGCAGACCTGGGTTCCGCCGAGCGCTGGCGAGCGCTGGGCGAGCGCATGTCGCCGGCCTGTGCTGAGCGCGGCTGTGGGCTGAGCAGCGGCTGCGCCATCCTGGTGGACGAGCGAGAGAACCACGAGGGCTTCCAACGCCTGGACCTGCGCCCGGACGTGGGGCTGTTCACGACTTATTCCCCCGCGCTGCGCTGGCTGGATAGGGTGGTGGTCTACCCTTCCGCCCGGCGAGGCGCGGGCATTTCGCCGCCCGCCAACCGTGAAGGCTGGGTGTGGCCGAGGCTCTGCGAGGACTACCTCAGCGTTGAGTACCGCCATGCCACGGATCCCAACCGGATCGCCGCCGGCAGCCCCAGCCTTCCCGGCGTGGGCTTGGACAGTGCCGGCTGGCTGCGGCCCTGGTTGGGCGACGGTCGCCTCCAGGACGGCCTGCACGTCATGCAGGCCAGGCCCGGGCTGGACCTGGACTTCGCGGCCGGCGTCGCCACCGTGATCACGGGCAACCAGGTCCAGCGCTTCAGCGTGCCCTGCCTCTTGGGCAACACGATGACCGGCTTTCCCCCCGTCACCTGCCGCAAGCCGTCGGTGGACATCCTGGACCGCGGCCAGCTCATCCGCCGCGAGCGCACCAACGAATGCCGGCGGGCCGAGCCCGTTCCCTGGCCCGGGCGTCCGGAAGGGCCCTGCATCCCCGACGATGGCTGGTGGCATACCGCCGTGGGCGACGGCGGCGCGGTAGCCACCCTCGACAGCGGCAAGCGGCGGGTCATGGTCCGCACGGAGCGCGGTATGCTGGTGGCCGGGCCGCTGCTCGACGGGGCCACGTCCGCCTTTCGCAGCTTCATCGACCTGGACTACGATGCCCTGGGCCAGCTCTGGGTCCTGGCCCGCGAGGGTGCGCTGCGGGTCTTCGACGGTTTCGGGCACGACCGTGGTGAGATGCGCCTCGTCGGCCCGGCAGAGGGGCGAACCGAGTCCTTGTCCGTCCAGGACGATGGCCCCATCTTCGTCCTGACGGGCGATGGCTGGGTGCTCAAGTATGCGCCGGAGGAGGGGCCGGAGCCGACGGCGACGGCCACCCGTCCGACCACGCCCGGCCCCTCGCCCCGCCCTACGCGCACGCTGTCGCGGCCGACGGGCACGGCCCGGCCGACCCTCCCGCCGCGGGCCCTGCCCGTGGCCGCCTGGCGCGTGGCGGACCATGCCGGACCTGGGCGTTACCGCGACCTGGCGGTGGCGCCGGACGGTCGGGTGATGGTCACGGACGGCGACCATGACCGGGTGCTGGTCTTCGGCACCGCGGCGGCCGCGGTCACGCCGCCGCCGACGGCGACGCCGGCCATCGGGCCCTGTCGCTTCCTGCCGGAAAAGGTGGCCAGTCCGGTGCGGCTGCTATTGGGCGAGACGACCGAGGTCCGGCTGAGCCTGGATGGCGACTGCGGCGCGCGGCATGCGGCCCTGGACCTGGTGGTGGTGGTGGACAACAGCTGCCAGATGTCCGGCGAGCGCCTGGCCCGTACGCGGGAGGCCTTGGTGGCCCTGATCGATGCGATGGTCCTGCCCCAGGACAGGATGGCCATCGTCAGCTTCAAGGAGGACCAGGGCGATGCCCGCCTGCTGCTACCGCTGACGGCCGACCGCATCCGACTGCTGGAGGTGGCGCGCACCTTCCGCACGGACTGCCTGCCCCTCCAGCTCTGCCTGGACCTGAACTTCAAGAAGCTGGGCTACATGCGCAGCTTCCTCTTCCCCCACGGCTGCCTGGGCGAGGGCCGGATCTCCGACGGCCTGCGCGCGGGGCGGGAGGCGCTTTTCGGGCCTGTGGGGCGGGCTGACGCGGGCAAGGCCATGATCCTGATCTCGCCCAGCCGCCCTGATAGCCTGCATGTCCTGGCGACGCTGAGCCAGGATCCGGACACCTTTGACCCGCCCTTCGAGCCTTGGGAGATGGAGCGCTGGCTGCGGGACCTGCCCTCGGTCACAGTACCGGTGACGGACCGTGAGCATGCGCTCTGGGAGATCTGGCAGCTGCGCGAAGCGGGCGTGCGGGTGCTCACGACGGGGGTCGGCATGGACAGCTTCGGCGCGGGGCATCCGCCGGACGAAGCGCTCCTGGCCGCCCTGGCCTGGCCCGCGGACGGCTACCGCCCCGCCGGCACGCCGGCTGAACTGGTGGGGGTCCTGGCGACCGAAGGGCGAGAGCTCGCCGCGCGCCTGCTCATGCAGCGCCTGGTGATCACCGACCGCATTCCGGCCAACATGCGCCTCATGCCTGGCAGCGTGCGTCCCCCGGCCGAGATCCTGCCCGAGGGCGGCCGGTCGGAGGCGCTTCTGCGCTGGACCTTTGCCGCGATCCCGCTCACCGGGCCACCGGAGCTGCTCTACCGCCTCGAGCCGCTGCAGGCCGGCCTTTGGCCGACCAACGTGGAGGCCTTCGCGGACTATGTCGACGGCCTGGACCAGAGCGGCCAGAGCATCTACCCGGTGCCCGTGGTCGAGGTCATCGGCCCCGAGACGCCCACGGTCGAACCGACGCCGCCGCCACTGACGCTGACCCCGTCTCCCGGGCCTTCGGCGACCGTGACGCCGACCGGTTCGCCCACCGTCACCAGCGGATCCTCCCCGACCGCCTCGCCGGGGCCGACCGGCATGATGCCCCGGCGACTCTACCTGCCCTTGCTGCGCCGCGACAGCTGCACCCAGACCCGGCGGCCGGTCGACGTCGCCCTGGTCATCGACAGCTCCTTGTCCATGAGCGGCGCGAAGCTGGCCGCGGCCCAGAGCGCGGCCGGCGCTTTCGCCGACCTGCTCAACCTCCGCGAAGGCGGCGACCGGGCGGCGGTCATCGGTTTCAACGCGGCGGCGAGCCTGCTGCGGCCCCTCACCAACAGCCGAACTGCCATCCGTTCCGGTCTGGCCGCCCTGAGCCTGGCCTCGGGCACGCGGATCGACCTGGGGCTGACAGCCGCCACCGCCGAGATCACGGGCCGCCGCGCGCGGGTCGATGCCGACCGGGCGATCGTCTTGTTGACCGACGGCCGACCCACGGCCGGCTTCGAGGAGGCCGCCGTGGCCGCCGCCTCCCAGGCCCGCGCCGCCGCCATCGCCACCTGGGTCATCGGCCTGGGCGGCGACCTCGACGCGGCCTACCTGGCGCGTCTCGCCGGCGCGGCCGGCCGCGTTCGCGTGGCCCCGGGGGCGGCGGACCTCGAAGCGGTGTACCGGCAGGTGGCCAGTACCTTGTTGTGTCGGTAGGGGCCGGCGCCGGTGGCGCTGACCTTGCCCGGGCGTTGATCTTGTTCGTCAGCGCCGTATCATTGTCGCCACCGGAATTCGTCATGGCCTCGGCCCTGGGGTCACCGACCCGCGCATCGGCCATGAGGCCAAAACAACCCACAAGGAGACGACATGGGCATCCGCATCAACGACATCGCCCCGAACTTCAGCGCCCGGACGACCGAAGGGGTGATCGATTTCCACGACTGGATCGGCGACTCCTGGGCCGTCCTCTTCTCCCATCCCAAAGACTTCACCCCGGTCTGCACCACCGAGCTGGGCTACATGGCCAGCATCAACGGTGAGTTCCAGAAGCGCGGCGTCAAGACCATCGGCCTCTCGGTGGACCCTGTCGATCGCCACGCGGCCTGGGCCGACGACATCGAGGAGACCCAGGGCACGCGCCCGAACTTCCCGATGATCGGCGACGATGACTTCAACATCTCGAAGCTCTACGACATGCTGCCCGCGGAGACCGGCGGCGAGGCCCTGGACCGCACGGCGGCCGACAACCAGACGGTGCGCACCGTGTTCGTGATCGGGCCGGACAAGCGGGTCAAGCTGATCCTGGCCTACCCGATGACGACGGGACGCAACTTCGACGAGGTGCTACGGGTCATCGACTCGCTGCAGCTGACGGCGAAGTACAAGGTGTCCACGCCGGCGCAGTGGCAGCAGGGCGGCGACGTCATCATCGCCGGCTCGGTCAACAACGAGCAGGCCAAGGCGCTCTGGCCCGAGGGCTGGAAGGAGCCCAAGCCCTACCTGCGCATCGTTCCGCAGCCGCGGGGTTGAACCGTTGTAGAACATTTGTTATAATCGGGGTCCGCCGCAAGCCGCGGCGGGGCGCGGCATCTACCGTCCCGAACGCTTCCAAGGAGCCAGGATCATGTCTTCTCGCCCGGTGCATTTCGAGATTCACGCCGTCGACCCGGAACGCATGGCCGCGTTCTACAGCGAGCTGTTCGGCTGGACCATCCAGAAATGGGAGGGCCCGATGGAGTACTGGATGGTCATGACGGGCGCCGAAGGCGAACTCGGCATCAACGGCGGCCTGATGCGCCGCATGGGCGCCGCGCCGGCCGACGGCGCGCCGGTCAGCGCCTTCGTCTGCACGGTCGGGGTGGAGGACTGCGATGCGTCGGTGGCCAAGGCCGTGGCCCTCGGTGGCTCGGTGGCGATGCCCAAGGGGCCGATCCCCGGCATGGGCTGGCTGGCCTACATCAAGGACCTGGATGGGAACATCCTGGGCATGATGCAGCCGGACGAGGCGGCGGCTTAGGCGATAGCCGGCGATGGGCTTCCCCTTTGCCGCGCGGTGAGCGTCAATCCGCCGCGTCCGCCCCTCCCGCAGCCGGATGCGGCGTGGTGGCGGCCGTGGCGGGCCGCCGCGGCGGTTGCGATCAGAGCTGAAGGCGCGCCGGCGCCCTGGCCCTTCAGCTCCGGATCCGCTCCTTGGCCACCCATTCGTCCCATTCGGGGCCGAAGCCGTCGTAGCGGATATGATGGACCCCGCGGCGCTCGTCCAGGACCTTGGCCGGGAACCAGCGCCCTTTCCACTGCACCTCCACCGCCTTGCCGCGGGCATGGACCTCAAGCGCCGGGTCCCGGATGGCCTCCGGCAGCAGCCATTCGTCGTCGCTGGCCTCGTAGCCATGGTAATGCACCAGCAGCCAGCCGTCCTGGGCGTCGATGACCTTGGCCGGGTACCAGTCGCCCTCCGAGAGGGCTTCCACCGAGCGGCCGACGCGCGGGTCCGGGCGCGGCCGGGCGGGAGCCAGGACCAGCCGCGGGTCGAAGGCGCCATGGACCGCGAAGGTGGACAGCTGACCCTCGGCCGCGGCCAGGGTCTCCTCGATCTGACCGGCGAGCTCCTCCAGGGTGATGCGCGCGTCGCCGTCATCGTCCACCCAGGCCTGGCCGGCCAGCCCGGCCAGCAGGGATTCGGTGAAGGTCCAGTTGCCCGTGGACAGCTCGCTGGCCAGGGATGAGGTGAGGCAGGCGTAGGCCACGCGGCGCGCGCGGCGGCGGACCGCGTCCGCCAGACTGCCGGAATGGCAGCAGTCGGCCAGCAGCAGCGCCCGCGAGCCCCGGAAATGGCGCTCGATGGCCTCGGGAATGTCGGCCACCGTCCAGCCCGGATCGTCCGCCCCATCGGCACCGTAGCTGGCGAAGTAGACCGCGCCCTCCTCCGTCTTGGCGCCGTGGCCGCAGTAGTAGAGCAGCAGCAGGTCACCCTCGGCCGCCGCGGCCAGATGGCGCTCCAGCCAGGTGTGGATGCGCGCGGTGGTCGCCTTCTCGTCCTGCAGGTAGACGATCTGCGCCAGGGGCACGCCGCGCTCGCGCAGCAGATCCACCAGGGCCGCATCCCGGCGGTTGATCTGCGGGAAGGACGCGAAGCTCTCGGGATGCGCCCATTCCAGGGTGCCCACCACGAAGGCCCATGTGCGCCGCGGGTCCCAGGCGCCTCCCGCCGCGGCGCTCATGCGGCCACGTCCTGACCGCCGCAGGTCGGGAAGGTCGGGACGATGTCGTGGATGCGGATGCCCATGCTGTCTCCTTGCGAACCGATGGCCTCAGGGCCTGGGCCATGAGGAAGGTCTGATGCGGCGATGACAGCCCGCGATCTATATAGCATCGGTCGCGCCCGGGTGGCGAACCAGGAGCTGACGGTGACCGACCCGGTCCGATATGTCTCCGATTCTCCCGCGATTCCGCCCCGGCTTGCGAGTTCCAGCCCCCGAAATGGCCGTAGTCTCTGCAGTAGATCCGGATCGACGCGCTCGCCGATCGCATCCGACGACGTTGTGCATCCCGTTGAGCATTGAAAGGGTTCCAGACATGAACATGAAGACAAGCCCCCGCGAGCTGGATGGCGTGGACTGGCGCTCCTACGCCGCGGTCTACGACCTGATGGCCGAGATCAATCCCGCCTATCAGGAACTGGTGGACGCCTACCGGCGCTTCGCCACCCAGTTATGGCTGCATCCCGACGACCTGCTGCTGGAGCTGGGCGCCGGCACCGGCAACTTCTCGCTGGTCGCCGCCGACGAATGGCCGAAGTGTCGCGTGTTGCACGTGGACGCCAACGAAGGCATGAACGATCAGGCGCGGCGCAAGCGGGAGGCGCTGGGGCTGACGAACGTCGAGATGCGCACCCAGGATGTCGCCACCCTGGAGCTGCCGGACGAGAGCGTCACCGTGGTCACGGTCGTCCATGCTCTCTATGCCTTTCCTGACCCCGCCGCGGTCATCCGCCGCATGTTCCGGTGGCTCCGCCCGGGCGGCAGCGTCTTCGCCTGCGATCCCGGCCGGCCGCTGGACATGACCGAATGGGCCCGTTACCTCTTCCAGAGCTCCCGCGCCGAGCGGGGATGGCTGCGCACCGCCTGGCTCTTCTGGCGCGGTCGCGATGTCGCCCGCCAGAACCGGCGCATCGCCCGTAGCCAGGTCGCCGGCTCCTACTGGCGGCACGATGCGCAGAGCTTCGCGCGGGCCTTCACCGATGCCGGTTTCGAGGTGGAGTTCAGCCGCACTGCCTACCGCGGCGCGAGCGATCTCCTGGTGGCGCGCAAAGCCGTGGCTACGGCGGCGGTGCCCCTGCGCCGCCAGGCCGTGGAAGCCCCCCTCTAATCGCTGTTTCAACCTTGCAAGGAGTTGACTGTCATGTTGATTCGACCGGCCTTCGACGCGCATGAGATCGACCAGGTCTACCGCCTGACGCACGACGCCTACGTCGAGCAGGGCTACATCACGCCGCGGCCCGACGGCCGGCTGCGCCATTACGCCGATGTCGACGCGGCGGCGGAGAACATGGTCCTGGTGGCCGTGGAGGAGGATGTCATCGTCGGCACCGTCTCCATCACCCTGGACGGGCCGGCCGGCTTCCATGTGGACCACGACTTCCGGGCGGAATGCGCCGCCATCCGCGACGAGGGCCTGAGCGTCGGGGCCTCCTGGCGGATCATCACCGCTCCGGGTTACCGCGGCAGCACGGCCCTGGTGGTCGAACTCATCCGCAGCACGATCGATGTCCTCCACCGCTTCGAGGTGGAGACCATCCTCTGCTCCTTCAACCCGCGCCATGAGCGCATCTACCGCAAGCTGTTCGGCATGAGCACGGTGGCCCACAGCGAGGGCGTCGGCGCCGTCAAGTCGCCCGCGGTGCTCATGCGCGCCTCCATCTCGGAGGCGGTTCAGTCCTGGCAGCCGCCCTTCAACCCGGCCCTGGCCACCCTCGTGGCCGAGCGCGCGCGGCTGCTGGACGTGCTCAGCCGCGTCGCCGCCTGAGGACGCGGTCCGCCGCATCCCTGCGATCGATCCCCTGGAGGAGAACCATGGCCCACTTGCCCCTCGAACGCATGACGACGGACGTTGACGCGCCGACCGCCGCGGTAGACGCCGACCCGCCGCTCGCTTCCGCCGACGATGACCGGCGAGCCTTCCTGAACCGCACCCTCATGCTGCTCGGCGAGGAAGCGGTGCGCCTGCTCGGCACCCGCACCGTGGCCGTCGCCGGCTGCGGCGGCGTGGGTGGCGCGGCGGCCATCACCCTGGCCCGCATGGGGGTGGGTGGCTTCATCCTGGCCGACCCCGGCCTCTTCGACCCGCCGGACATCAACCGCCAATGGGCGGCGACCCGCGATACCCTGGGCCGCAACAAGGCCAAGGTCTACGCGGAGGTCCTGCGGTCGATCGACGCCGGTGTGCGGGTGCGGTCCTACAGCGAGGGGCTGACGGATGACAACGTCGAGACCTTCCTGGACGGCGCGGACGTGGTGATCGACTGCCTCGACATCGCCGTGCCCGGCGAGCTGCGCGCGCGCCTGTATCAAGCGGCTCGAGCCCGAGGCATCCACGCCCTCTGCGCCCCGGCCCTTGGCTTCGGGGCCGCCCTGGCCATCGGGGCGCCGGACGGCCTGCCGATGGAGGCCGTCTTCGGCAAGATGCTGGGGGAAGCCACGGCGCGGTCCACGCTGCCCCCCGGCCTGCGGCAGCTGGTGGTGCCCGAGCATCTGGATGCCTGCGAGCGGCATCTGTCCAGCCTGCGGGTGCCCTCCATCGCCATCTCGCCGGCCCTGGCCTCGGCCTTGATGAGCGCCGAGATCTACCTGCTGCTCAGCGGCCCCCAGGCGCCCGGCTGGCGCCCGCCGCCCTGCCTGCCGCAGCTGCTGGTGGTCGATCCCATCCGGATGACCTACCAGGTGGTCGACATCCGTGACCTGGCCGGCGCGCCCGCGGCGCCTCCTCCGCCGCTGCCTCAGCCGCCGCCGGTGCCGCCGCCGCCGCCGGCGGCCGCGGGTCCCGCGGCTGGCCCACCGAGGGCGGACCCGGACCTTGCGGAGGCCGAGCGCGAAGCGCGGCGCCTGGGGCTGGCCGCGGCCGGCTACAACACGAACCTGCTGCCGCCCGACGCGGTGGCGATCGACCTGCTGTCCGACAGCTGGCGCGAGCGAGCCCCGCGGGACGGGAAGGACGCGCCGGCACCGATCCCGGCGGACGGCTTGGAGCATCGGCTTGCCGAGCTCTACGGCTATCCCCATAACCTGCCTGTCTTCCGCGGACGCTTCGCCGAAGCGCTGCTGGCCGAAACCCTGATCCAACCGGGGCGCACGGTGGTCTGCAATGCCCTCTTCCCCACCACGCGCTACCACCTGGCCGCGCGGGGCGCGACCCTGCTAGAGCTGGGAATCGCCGCGGCCCACGCGTCGCAGGATCCGCATCCCTTCAAGGGTGACCTGGACCTGGACGCCTTGGGGGCGGCCTTGGCCGGCGGCGACGTGCAGGCGGTGTACGTGGAGCTCTGCGCCAACACCCTGGGCGGGCATCCGATCTCGCTGGCCAACCTGCGCGCGGCAGGGCGCCTGGCCGCGGCCGCCGGTATTCCGCTGCTGCTGGATGCCACGCGGGCCTGGGAGAACGCGGCCCTGATCCGCGACCGCGAGCCCGGACAGTCGGGGCGGCCGCTGGGGGATATCGTGCGCGACCTCTGCGCTTGTTCCACGGCCTGTGCGGCCAGCCTGAGCAAGGACTTCATCAGCCCCGTGGGCGGGTTCATCGGCAGCCGCTCGCCGGAAACCCATGTCCAGCTTCGCGATCGGGCGGTGCTGGCCTATGGCCAGGAGCTCTCGGCGGCGGAGGCCGCCACGCTGGAACGGGCCATGGCCACGCATCCCGAGCAGCCGGGCGGCGCCGAAGACCGCGCCGGGCTGGCGCGCCGGCTGCATGGGGCGCTGCGCGAGGCAGCCGTACCGGTTTTCGAACCGGCCGGGGGGCATGGGGTCTTCGTGGACGCGCAGGCCTTCCTGCCGGACCTGCCCGCCGCGGCGCATCCCACGGCCACGCTCTGCAATGCGCTCTACGTCGCCGGGGGGCTGCGGGCCGGCGCCAACCCGGCCGCGCCTTCCGGGGAGACCGAAGGGGTCAAAGAAGTGCTGCGCCTGGCCCTGCCCCTGGGCCAGACTGAGGCCGAGGGTGGGGCAGTCGTCGCGGCCATCGTCGCCGCCTTCGAGCGGGTGGCCGCCGAACGGGGCGCGATCAAGGGCTTGAGCATCCTCAGCCGCCCTCCGGGCATGGTGGGCAGCTTCGCCTGCGTCTACCAGCCGCTTTAGGACGGCGACCGGCATCCCCCCAGCTCTTGACCCGCACCCTCTTTCCCTAGGCTGATGCCCACCGTTGTGGCTTGCAGACGGATCGCAACGCTACCGATGAACGAAACAAGTGGAGCATAGCCATGAGGAAACGCATTGCCGGTCGGATGTGGATGTCGGGCGTCTTGGGCGTACTGGGTAGGGTCGGCTTGCTGGGTGCGGTGCTGGGTGCGGTCGGCTTGCTGGGTGTGGTAGGCGAGCCGGGCGCGGCGGCGACGACCACGGCGGCCCGCGCGGCTCCGGCCGCGATCGCCCAAGGCGCGGAGACGGACCACGTGATCTTCTCCATCAACGTGCAGGATTTCGCCTACCCCGAGCGCAGCGCGGCGACCCTCGACCGGATCCTGGGCATCCACCAGCGCTGGGATGTGCCGGTGGACTTCTATCTCACCGGCACGATGGTCGACCTCTACGAGGCGGTAGCGCCCGGGCTTGTGGACCGCCTCCGCACGTCGCCGGTGGCCGGCGTCGCCTACCATATCCGCCCGCCGCTGCCCTATTACACCGGCTATGACTGGCTGGGCCTGAAGCAGATGACGACCGCGGAGATGATCGCGACCATCCGCCGCTACGAGACGCAGGGGCTGGACCTGCGGACCGGGCAGCCGACCACCGCGCCGGGCGGCTTCGCCAAGCTGTCCGAACGGCTGGGCCACGCGCCGCTCATCGCCGCGTTTCAAGCGGACGCCGAGGTCGGCGGGGCGGTATCGTCGGTCTTCGCGGACCTCGGGGCGCGCTTCACCATCGTCCACGGCCGGCCGACGAACCTCGGCGACCGGCGCGACGGCCTGTGGATTCGACCAGAACACGTCGACCTGCGCCTGTTCCAACATGTCGGGGAAGATGCCGGCGCTGTGATCGACGCGGCGGTCGCCGAAGCGCGGCAGACCCAAGGCGCCCGGCCGCCCTACTTCGTGGGCATCAAGATGCACGACAACGACTTCTTCGCGGTCGACTCGGCCTGGGTGACCACCTACGTGCAAGGTAAGCGGCGTCCGCCCTGGGACCTGGGCCCCCGGTCGCCGCTGCTGGCGGAGGCCGAGCAGGCGGCCATGTGGTCGCTCTATGAGGGCGCGGTCGCGCATGTCGGGGGCCACAAGGACCGCCTGACGGCCCTGAAGTCGGACGATCTCCTGGCCATGGTCACGGGTCAGGATCGGTCCACGCCTCAGCCCAGCCAGGCCCCGACCGCGGTGCCGACGGCGGAGCCAACGGCGGCATCGACCGCGGCGCCGACCGCGGCGCCGACGCCGATCCCGGCAGCCGGCACGCGCCCGCTCCTGTACGTCTCGGGCACGATGCACATCGAGACCAACCGCCAGTCGTGGCCGAACGCGGAGCAGTTGATTGCCTTCTTCCAGCGCGCGACGGCGGCGGGCAGGTCCGCGGCCCAACCCGGCGGCATGCGCTGGTCGCTGGGGGCGGACATCGGCTGGCTGGAAGGCGAGCCGCGCGCCGCCGAGCTGCTGCGGGCGCTGGAGGCGATGGGCGTGGAGATGGACGTCCATGCCCACCAGCTGGCGGATCGGGCGGACTGCGCGGCTGCCCTGGCGCGCTTCGGCGTCCATCCCAATCGCGTCGCCTCCGGCGTCGTGGTCACCGAATTGGATGCGCTGCGCCAGCCGCTCACCGGCCGCGGCGGCAGCGCCTGGCAGACCGAAGTCGTCTGGGGCCTGGTGTACCAGCCCAATCACGGGTCCGGCAGCGACGAGCGTTCCTACGGGCTGTGGCGGCCGAAGCGCGGGTCGGAGCCGCTGGTGCACAATCCCGCGGGGGAGCTGATCGCGGTCGGCGGGGGGCTGCGCGACCTGGCGGCCATCGAGCAGACCGCCCAGGTGGTGGCCGTGGCCGGTGCGGATGTGGCGCCGGTGCTGAGCGCGTCGATCATCGTCAACTCGCGCGACTTCGCGTTGCCCAACGGCACCGACGGCATCGAGGCCATCGAGGCCTGGGCGGCGCGGCTGGCGGCCAACCCGGCGCTGCGCTGGGCCACGATCTCCGAGACGGCGGCGGCCTGGCTGGCGGCGGGCGGCATCCCCAGCCGCTTCGAGGGAACAGCGTTGCCCGCGGGGGCGGTCGCGCCGACGGCGACGATCCAGGCGACCACGGTGCCGACGGCGACGATCCGGGCGACCCCTGTTCCGCCGACCACCGTTCCGTCGACCACTGCATTGCCGACCACCGCTCCCCCGACCACGGGGGCGCGAAGGCTCTTCCTGCCGATGGCCGAACGCCCGTAACCCAACGGACGGGACCGCAGTCCTGGCCGCGGGCAGGATCCTGGTGGTTCTGCGCGCCTCGCGCGCTCCAGGATCGCACCCGCGGCGAACAGGCGGTTGACGACCGGTCGGCGCGGGGCTATGCTGCAGGGGCGGCGATTGCCTGTCCATCCTCGCCAGCGCTCTGCCTGCTCCGGCCCCTGCGGTGGCCGCCACTTCTCGATCGGACCCAGGAGGTCAGCATGCGATTCAAAATGCCCGTGCTTGTGTTGGGCGCCAGCCTGGCCCTGCTCAGCCTGCCGGTGGCCGCCAGCCCCAGGGCCTGGCGGGCCGCTGGCGCTGTCGAGCCGGCATCGGATGCTGTCGCGGGGCAGCGCGCGCCGCTCAGCCCGGCAGGGCGTGCGTTCGCCGCCGCCCAGGATCCGCAGGCCGCGACCTACTACATCGTCCATCTGGCCGCCAAGCCGCTGGCGCGCTACGACGGGGCGCTCCCGTCGCTGGCACCGACGAGCCCGCGGGCCTTGGGCGAGGCGGCGCTGGACACCGACAGCCCCGCCAGCCTGGCCTACCTGGCCTACCTGGACCGCTCGCAGGCAACGACCATCGCCACCGTCGAGCGTGCCCTGGGCCGCCGCGTGGAGCTGCTGCACCGCTACCGCTACGCCTTCAACGGCCTGTCGCTGTGGCTCAGCCCGGCGGAGGCCGAGCGCGTCGGCCGGTTGCCGGGCGTGCTGCGCGTGGAGCGCAACGTCGTCGAGCCGCTGAACACCGACGTCGGGCCTGTCCATATCGGCGCCCCCACCCTGTGGGACGGCAGCGCCACGGGCGGTCTGCCGGGCACCAAGGGCGAGGGCGTGGTCATCGGCGTCATCGACACCGGCATCAACGTCGACCATCCCTCCTTTGCCGCCATCGGTCCCGTGGACGGCTACCAGCACGTCAACCCGCGGCCGGGCTTCCTGGGCTGGTGCGCGCCCTCCAACCCCAACCACGACGCCAAGTACGCCTGCAACGCCAAGCTCATCGGGCTGTGGAGCTTCCCCGACGCCAGCATGAACCCCGAGGACGAAGACGGCCACGGCAGCCACACCTCCAGCACGGCGGGGGGCAACGCGGTCATGGGCAAGGCCACCTCGCCCACCTTCGCCATCGAGCGGCCCATCCAGGGCGTGGCGCCGCATGCCAACCTCATCATGTACGATGCCTGCGCGCCGGGCGGCTGCAATTCCACCGCCACGACCGCCGCCATCGACCAGGCGGCGGCCGACGGGGTGGACGTCATCAACTACTCCATCGGCATCGGCCGCAACTCGCCCTGGCATAACAGCCGCTTGATGGCCTTCATGGGCGCCTTCGAGGCTGGCGTCTTCGTCTCCGCCTCGGCCGGCAACGACGGTGTGGCCGAGTCGGTCAACGGCACGGCGCCCTGGATGACCTCCGTGGCCGCCACCACCCATGGCCGCGGCTTCGCCAACAGCCTGATCGGCATGACCGGCGGCGAGGGCGCCGCGCCGGCCGACATCGACGGTGCCAGCATCACCGGCCCCTTCGGCCCCGCGGCCATCCGGCTGGCCGCCGGCGCGCTCAAGGCCGACGGCACGGCCGATGACGGCAGCTGCCTGGAGCCTTTCCCGGCCGGCACCTTCAACGGTGAGATCGTGGTCTGCGACCGTGGGGTGATCGGCCGGGTGGCCAAGTCGGAGAACGCCTTGGCCGGCGGCGCCGGGGGCTTTGTGTTGGTCAACCTGCCGGCCAACGGCTCGTCGGTCGTGGCCGACCCCTATGTCATCCCGGGACTGAACATCGGTGCCGACGATGGCGCGGTCCTCAAGGCCTGGCTGGCCACCGGAACCGGTCATCGGGCCGGCATCAAGGGCAGCGTCATCAACATCGATCCGACCAAGGCGGACCAGGTGGCCGGCTTCAGCTCGCGCGGACCGGCCCTGACGGCCATCTGCTGCCGGCGGCCCGACCTGGACATGGACGCGACGGCCCTGGACCTGCTCAAGCCGGACATCGGCGCGCCCGGCGTGGATATCCTGGCCGCTGTCGGCTCGCCGGCGGGCTCGACCGCGCCCGAGTTCGGCCTCCTTTCCGGCACCTCCATGGCCAGCCCGCATCTGGCCGGCTCGGCGGCCCTGATCACGGCGCTGCATCCGGATTGGACCGCGCCGCAGATCCAGTCCGCCCTGATGCTGACCTCCCTGAACCAGTCCGCCGCCGCCCAGACCGGCGCGACCCCGCTCGCGCCCTTCGACCGCGGCGCGGGTCGCGTGGACCTGACCGCCGCCGCGCGGACGGGTATCGTCCTCGACGAGTCTGCGGCCGCCTTCGCCGCCGCGGACCCGGACCGGGGCGGGCAGCCCTCCACCCTCAACCTGGCCAGCATGGCCGACGCCTGGTGCTTCGGGCCTTGCAGCTGGACGCGAAGGCTACAGAGCACCCGGGCGGAAGGCGTGGTCTGGACGGCGCAGATCCAGCCCTGGCCCGGCGAGGCCGGCCTGCCCGCCGGGCTGACGGTCAGCGTCAACCCGACCAGCTTCACCCTGGCGGCCAAGGGCACGCAGAGCCTGACGGTGAAGGCCGACGCGGAGACCATGGCGGTAGGCGACTGGGCCTTCGCCCAGCTGCTGCTCACGGCCGCGGGCGACGCGGCGCCTTCCGTCCACATGCCCATCGTGATCCGCAGGGTGGACCGCCGCATCGCGCCGGCGGTGACCATCTATACCGACAAGACCACCGGTAGCCACCGCCTGGAGGGCCAGCGCGCCCCGGCGATCCTGGAACTAGCGCTCGACCCGGCCGGCCTGGTCAAGGGCGATGCGGATACCGCCATGGTCGCCCCGGACCCGACCAACCAGGATCCCTACGACAGCCTGGATGGCACCCTGGTCATCACCCGCACGGTCCCGGAGGGCGCCCGGCGCATCGTCGCCGAGATGCTGGGCTCCAGTGCCGTGGATATCGACATGTACCTGGGCCATGACGCCAACGGCGACGGCCGGCCGCAGGCCGAGGAGCAGATCTGCGTCAGCGGCCGCGAGTCCTGGGACGAGTTCTGCGACGTCTCCGAACCCACGGCTGGCCCCTGGTGGATCATGCTGGTCAACTTCAAGCCCTCGGCCGGCCCCACCGACCGGATCGACTTCGTGACCGGTGTGGTGCCGGCCATCAGCGCCGGCAACCTGCGGGTGAGCGGACCGGCCAGCCAGCCGGCCGGCGAGCCTTTTACTCTCAACCTGGACTGGACCCTGCCGGGCCTGATGGCCGGCGACCGCTGGTTCGGCGCGGTGGATGTGGGCAGCAGCCCCTCCGCGCGCGGCGACCTGGGCATGATCGCGGTGGACATCATCGGCGAAGGGCCCAGCCAGCCGACCCCGACCCCGGTGACCGGGCAGACCCCGACCCCGATCCCGACCCCGACGGTAATGGTCAGCCAGACGGCGCCCCCATCCGCCACTCCGACCCCGCGCGCGCAGACCCCGCCCCCGCCGGCCACCGCGACCCCCGTCCGCCCGACCGCGACGCTGCCTGCCGCCCCCAGCGCTACCACGGCGCCGGTGCCCAGCGCCACGGCCTCCGGGATGTGCATCTGCAGCCTCATCCAGAACGGCGGCCGGAACGTGCCCCAGGCGGCTATCGACGCCGCGGTGGCGGATCCCGGCAAGGTCAGCGGCTACGGCCAGCCGGCTGTACCCGGCAAGCCGGTGAGCCCCTTCAACCCGTTGCGCGAATGCCTGTCCATCCGCAACCCGGCCAACAGCTACCACCCGCTCTTCAACAGCCTGGTCTTCAAGGCGGGTTGCCCTTGATCCACAACCTTGAAGGCCCGGCCTGATGTCCCACCTCACCGGAATCGCTGAGATCGTGCTCTGGGTCGCCGACCCGGCGGCCAGCCTGCGCTTCTACCGCGACCTGCTGGGCCTGGCGCTCATCTCGCCGCCGACGCTCGGCAACCGCTTCCTCAAGGTGGGGGAGGGGCGGTCGGGCATCCCGCAGATGATCGTGCTGGTGCCCAAGGGCGCCGATCGCCTCGACCAGGCCGCCGGCGGCCAGCTGCACCATCTGGCCTTCGAGCTGCCGCCGGAAGCCTTCGACGCGCAGCTTGCCGATCTCGTCGCCGCCGGCTACGCGCCGCGCGACGGTCGGCATCCGGTGCTGGAGGGCCGAACGATGTATGTCGACGATCCGGACGGGAACGAAGTGGAGTTCATCTGTACCTAGCAGGGCCGGGCGGTTGACGCTCAGCGACTACGGGCCTACCCTAGCCGCCGTGGCAACTGCAAACCCGCGCCCCGCGCCTGCGACAGGACCATGAACCAGCCCCGGCGGCCCATCTCGATGCTGCGGTCCTACTCGCCCGCGGACGCGCTCACCATCGGCAACGCGGCCTGCGGTACGATCGCCATCTTCCTGTGCCTTGACTTCCTGGCCAGCGGGGACCGGTCGCGGCTGTGGACGGCCTTCGTGCTGCTGCCCCTGGCGCTCATCTTCGATGTGTTCGACGGCGTCGTCGCGCGCATGGACCGCTCGCGGCAGTCCGCCCTGGGCGCGGACCTGGATTCGCTGGCCGACGTCATCTCCTTCGGCGTCGCCCCGGCCGTCCTCGGCTTCACCCTGGGGCTGCGCGGCGGCTGGGACATGCTGGTGCTCACCTACTTCGTCGTCTGCGGCGTCAGCCGGCTGGCGCGGTTCAACGCCACCGCCGCGGCCCTCGCCGATGTCCAGACCGGCAAGGTGACGCATTTCGAGGGCCTGCCCATCCCCACGAGCATCGCCATCGTCGCCCTTTTGGGCGTGGCCGTGCTGCAGGGGCGCATCGACGAGCAGCTGTGGCTGGGCGTGCTGCAGCTGGGCCCGGCGCTCCTGCACCCGCTGGTGCTCCTGTATGCGGCGAGCGGCAGCGCGATGATCAGCGCGACGCTGCGGATACCGAAGCCGTAGGCCCGCCGAGCAGCGACGATCCACCCGCGTAGCGCGAATTTCCGATCGCGGGCAGCCGCGCGCATCATGGGTGGCCGTAGTTACGGAGGTTCCCGTGTCCACCCACCCTCGCTCGCCGGCCGCCCTCACCCTTCCCCTGGATTCTCCCCGGGCCAACCTCGCCACCGTAGGGGGCAAGGGCGCCTCGCTGGCCCGTCTCGCCGCGGCCGGCCTGCCCGTGCCGCCGGGCTTCCACGTGACCACCGAGGCCTACCGGTCCTTTGTGGCGGCCAACCATCTTGGCGAGGTCATCCTTGGCCGCGCGCGGCGCGTCGGCCGATGACCCGGCCTCGCAGACCCGGGCCGCGGCGGTCATCGGGGCGCTCATCGCCCAGGGCGACCTGCCGCTCGAGATCAGCGAGGCCTTGCGCGACGCCTATGCCGAACTCGGCGACCCCGACCTGGCCGTCGCCGTTCGGTCGTCGGCGACGGCGGAGGACCTGCCGGAGCTGTCCTTCGCCGGCCAGCAGGAGTCCTACCTTAACGTCCGCGGCGCCGAGGCGGTCATCGCGGCCGTCCAGCGCTGTCGGGCCTCTCGCTGGTTTTCGCCTTAGACGGCGCGGGCCATCAACTACCGCGCGCGACGAGATCCGACCCGCCGAGCTGAGCCTGGCGGTCGTCGTCCAGCGGCTGGTGCCGGCCGAGGTGGCGGGCATCCTGTTCACCGCAAACCCGCTCTCCGGCGCGCGGGACGAGGTGATGATCAACGCCGCCTGGGGCTGGGCGAGGCCATCGTTAGCGGCCAGGTGACCCCGGACAGCTTCGTCGTCGACAAGGGGACCCAGCGGATCCGCAGCGCCGAGATCGCGGACAAGACCGTCCAGACCACGCGCAGGGCCGAAGGCGCGCGAAGCGCCGGTGCCGGCGGCGCGGCGCCGGGCATCCTCGCTCTCAACCGAGCAGGTCGCCGACCTGACGCGGCTCGCGATCCAGTCGAGGCGCTCTACAGCCACCCGTGGACGTCGAATGGGCCATCGCCGACGGCGCGATCGCCATCGTCCAGGCCCGCCCATCACCGCCCTGCCCGCGCCGCGCTCTGCCTGGACTGGACGCCGCCGAGCCCGACGGGCCGCTATGCCCGCGGGAGCGTCATCGAGGCTGCTGCCCGAGCCGCTCTCGACCTATTCGAGAGCATGGCCCTGCCACGCGGAAGAACCGGGCGATGGACGACCTCATGGGCCAGATCGGTTTCCAAGCGCTTCCTGAGGACGCTCACGACCCTGGTGACGATCAACGGCTTCGCCTACTACGACTATTCGATGACGGCGCGCGAGACGGTCGGCTTGCTGGCCACCTTCCTCTTCAATCCCCGGGCGCTGGCGCTTTCCTGCGGCGTGCCCGTACGCGGTGGGCGGACGAGGCGCGGCCGCGCTACCACGGCGGGTCGTGGCCCGCCTGGCCGAGGTCGACGCGTCGACGGCTCCGCCGCCCGCCTCCTGGTGGACGCCGAGGGGCCATCGTCGATGCCGCGGCGGACTACTACCTGACGATCCAGAGCGGCATCCTGCCCGTCGCCTACATGGGCGAGGCGGCGTTCACGGTGGCCTACGGCAAACTGGCCAGGCGCGAGGGCGATCCGCCGGCCCTGACCTACCTCCTGGGCTTCGACAGCGAGCCGATCCGCGCCGAGAAGGCGCTGTTCGACCTGGCCGAATGGGCGCGCGCCCACCCCGACCTGGCGGCGTTGCTCGGGCGCCTGCCCCCTCCGAGATCGCCGCCGCGCTCGACGGCGCGTCGGCGCCCGGCGTGGCCCTGAGGTCTGGCAGGCCTTCACGACGCGCTTCTCCGCGCATCTCGGCCGCTACGGTGACGCCATCTACGACCTGGACTTCAGCAAGCCGCTGCCGGCCGATGACCCGGCGCCGCTGCTGGAGGCCCTCAAGTCCTTTGTGGCCGGCGACGCGCGCAGCCCTTACCTGCGGCAGGCCGCGTCCACGGCGGCGCGCGAAACCGCGACGGCCGCCTTGCTGGTGCGCCTGCGAGGCCCGCGCGGCCGCTTGCTGCGCTGGCTGCTGGGCGGGGCCCAGACCTTCGCCCCGCTCCGCGAGGACGCCCTGGCCGATGTCGGCCTCGGCTCGCTGCTGCGCCGGAAGCTGCTGGCCATCGGCGCGCGAGCCGTGGCCAGCGGCGCGCCTGCCCGACGCCGACGCCATCTTCTGGCTGAGCCTCGACGAAGCGCGGGCCCTCAGCCGCGCTCGACGCCGGCACGCCGGCCGATACCCGTCTCCAGGCCCGCGTCGCCAAACGCCGGGAGATCTTCGCCGTCCAGCGGACGGTGACGCCGCCGGTGACCTTGCCGCTGAAGGGCGGCGCGACCTTCCAGGGGCGTCGACTTCAGCCGCTTCATGCCAGCCCATTCGCAGCAGGCGGATGGCCACACGTTCAAGGCATCGGCGCCAGCCCGGGGCGCGTCACTGGCCGGGCCCGCGTCATCCTGGGGCCGGGCGACTGCAAGGCCATACGCCATGGCGTTATCCTGGTCACCAAGATCACCACGCCGGCCTGGACGCCGCTCTTCGCCCTGGCCGCGGGCATCGTCACCGACGTCGGGGGACCGCTCAGCCACAGCTCGATCGTGGCCCGCGAGTACGGGATCCCGGCGGTGCTCGGGACGGGGGTGGCTACGGCGAGGGTGGCGGATGGGGTGACCATCCTGGTGGATGGGGATGCGGGGACGGTGACGGTGGTCTGAGCGGGGTGGGGGCGGAGGTCCCCGCAGTAGGGCCGCCCGCCCGGCCGGACATTCGGCCGTGGCTGAGGTGAGGAGACAGGAGCCAGATGAGAAGCGAGTGGTGGCGTGGCCGGGCATTCATGGCGAACCATCCAGATCCTGACCTTGCCGATCCGTCGGCGGATCCGTCCCGTCGCGCGGCTGGAGCTGGCCC
>JADJUE010000008.1 GCA_016710785.1 Candidatus Epilinea brevis
GTTTGGACTGAAGTGTACTTGAGGGTCTTGACGTCGAGATCGAACGGCGGGGCAAGTTGTTCCGCGATGCTGGTGCCTCCAATCTGCGCGGGTTTCGCCAAGCATCGGGCCAGCGCCTGCGCCGGATTCTGTTGGTGATCGATGAGTACCAAATGCTCTTCGCGGAAGATGACTCCCTGTCGGCGCGGGCTAGTCAGTTGCTGGATCGGCTCGTGAGGCAAGGTCGTGCTTTTGGGATACATCTGCTCTTGGGTTCGCAGTCGTTGGCAGGTGCTAACGCCTTGGCTCGGAGCACCGTCGATCAAATGGCGGTTCGGATCGCGCTCCAATGCGCTGAAGACGATGCTCGTTTGGTCTTTGCTGATGACAATCCGGCTGCGCGTCTGCTTTCACGGCCCGGTGAGGCGATCTACAATGCATCCAACGGTCTGATCGAAGGCAACACACTCTTCCAATGTGCTTGGCTCGATCGCAGCTCACACGAGACGATTCTGACGGCATTGCGCGTGCGCAGCGAGGCCACAGGCATCCGACGGGAATCGCCCTTGGTGGTATTCGAGGGCAATGCGCTCGCCGAGATCGCGCAAAACCGCGCCCTGGCGGGGTGGCTCGCCAACGACAACGGGGGCCGGCCGCTGGCGGTAGAGGCTTGGCTGGGCGAACCGGTGGCCTTACGACCGCCGTTGGCTGTCGGGTTCCGCCGCCAGAGCGGCAACAACCTCTTGATCGTCGGGCGCAACGCAGAACTGGCATCAGGCATGTTGTCCGCGGCAATCGTCAGCATCATCGCGCAGGACCTGGATTACGGTGATGCCGCAACTCCCGCGCTGTTCGTGCTACACTTCGGAGCCGCCGAAGTCGATGAGATTGACGTACTACCAGCGGTCGCAGCCCGCTTTCCAGACCATGTGCGCTTTGGCCGGCGACGGCACCTGGAGGCCTTCCTGGAACAGCTGGGAACCGAGTTGGAGCGCCGGTCATCCGATGACGCGGCTGGCAGCGCCGCACAGCGCCCCGTCTTTCTGGTTCTAAGTGGTCTGCATGCCGCACGTGATCTGGTCCCCGACGACGGCATGTCATTCAGCTTCGGCATGAGTGATGACCCGTCGGCAACTCCCGCACCGACCCCGGCCCAACGACTGTCGGACATCTTGCGTCTAGGACCAGAGTTGGGAATGCACACCATCATGTGGTCCAACACAATGGCCGGGGTTGAGAGGACACTTGATCGACGCAGCTTGCGGGAGATCGCGCTACGTGTAGCGCTGCAGATGAGCGCCGAGGATTCCAGCAACCTCATCGACAGTCCGGCCGCAAACAAGCTCGGCCCAAACCGTGCCCTGCTCTTCCATGAAGACGAAGGCGCAGTACAGAAGTTCCGGCCGTATGGTCCGCCTCCCGTTGCGTGGCTGGAAGGGGTGCAAGTGGCTGTCAATCGTCGGACCAACTAGCATCTCGCACCGTTGCAGTTCATGTTGATGGTGAGAGCGGCGTTCGGTTTGCTAGATAGGCCGCGAATCGTATCCATAGCATTCACGGCGTTTCATCCAGGAGCAGAGTCATGGCGGTACAAGCGCTAGTGCTGGGGTTTGGAGGAACCGGGACACACATCCTGACTAATCTCAAGGTGATGGCGGCACAGAAATACGGCACTGCCCCAGACTTCATCAAGTTCCTGGAGTTCGACACCATCGCCGACTGGGATCCAGGGAAGAACGTACAGGTAGCTGGTATTGGTGCGGAGTACATTCCCAGCGGCGAAGAGAACATCTCACTCGATCGCGCTACGGAGTACATGCATCTATACGATCGCGACCCGTCGTTGAGGAATTTCGTTTTCGACATTCTCAAGCCAACAGGTCAGCCTGATCGGTATCCTCATCTTACCAATTGGTTGCACGTCGACTGGCTCGCGCGCCACTTTCCGCAACACTCCGTGAATATTGCGTTCGGCGCTGCCCAACAACGACAGATCGGGCGCTTCGCGATGTTTCAGAATCGCGCCGACATTGTGCAGCGCATCGGTGGCCATATTCGGAAATTGAGTGATCGGGCGAACGGGGCGCCGGTGTTTGTCTGGATTGTCGGCTCCACCGTCGGTGGGACGGGTGCTGGCTGCATGATTGATGCGGCCTATATGAGCCGCTTGGCGGCTCATTCGGTCGGGGTGAATAACATCAACATCACTGGCGTCTTCGTGCTACCGGCAGTGTACGGTAATGTACCTGGCATCAGCGACGCTCGTGCGTTTAGCTTCTTGAGGGAACTCAATCGCGTTCAATCGACGCAGGACACTTATGTGCTGGGAGCCGAGACTGTTTGTTCTACGGTCGTGTACGATGCTCAGGGTAAGGTTCGAGGAGTGGCTAGAGGCAAGTTGTTCGACTCTGTGTTCTATCTTGGCGCAACCTGTGCGAATTCGGAGGAACGCAAGAACTTCTTCACGAAGGTCGCGAGCTCGATCGATCTATTCTTGGATGGGGGATCGGGATCGGCGCTATTGGCGAAGACTGTCTCTGTTACTAGTAGCACCGCGTGGAGTTTGGGGGCCGCACGAATCTATATTCCGATCTCCACGTTCAAGCAATTGTTCGCTTGGGAACAAGTCAAGAAGTGCCTCATTGCGTTGACTGCCTACAACGAAGCGAGTGGCGACGTCTACTTCGGTTCATCGGTCGATCGCACCGATACAGGCATCCGACGCTTTACTAGTCTCTACAAGATGTTCTGGGACCTCCTGAAGCTTAAGGGAATGGATGCCAAAGCCCGGTCGGCGTTTGTAGCCAATCAGAGCCCTCGATCCGTGATAAATAATTGGTTCGAATTTCAGCCGGGGCTGCTGGGGCAAGTCGGCTTGTCGCCGGCTGAGGACCGAAGAGCGAGATTGTTCTGTGTGAATCCGTTTGTGTCATGGGATGAACCGGACTTCGCACTTGTCCCGGCCAGCAACATCAATGTCAGAACATTCAAGGAGAACCGGACGGCCGGGCATACAGGGGAAACGAAAGAGGAGTCAGCCTCGCGGTTCGCAGGCGAGATCAGCACGATTCTTGAGATCTTCACCAATCGTGAGGGGCGGGAGAATAGCCTTGAGACTGGCCGCCGGATGGTTCTCGAGAAGATGACCGCCCAACTCGCGGTTAAGGTCGATGAGATGGTGTTGGATGAGATGCGCCGTTCGAAGTCGGCAACTTGGGATCCTAGTCATCGAGAGGACGGGACTCAGCCGGTCGGTTGTGGCGGGAACTTAGCAGCATGATCGCGGGACCCGTAGCGGAAACAGTTGATATCATCGGTCACATGGTAGCTGACATGGGCCAGAAACGGGCTTCGGCACAGCGTGCGTATACGGACGCAATTCAGTCTCTCAAGGACTTCCAGCCCAGCGGACTTACCAAGATGCGCAACTGGGTTGAGCCGCTCCAGATCGCTGCGCGAGATCAAGCGTACGAGTATGTGCGAACTGAGCAAATGTATGTGCTGCTTCGACTCACTCAGGAATTGCTCGGTGTAGTAGGGGATCGACTACAGCTCTGGAAGTCGGTCTTCGACGAGGTATTCTCGACGCTTGCGATCAGCGATCCTTCGCGCCCAGGCGACGGAAGCGGCGCCATTGGCGTAGTCGGCCGAGAGTACCTTGAGCGACTCGAAGGGCGACTCCGTCGCTTGGCGACTTTTCGGAGCGCTCGAATCAGTTGCCTCCCGTCCAGCGAAACCGACCCCGACACGTCGATGCAGGGGTTCCGCGACGTGCTGCGTGACCTGGCGGTCAAAGGTGACGGGGGCACGGAAGTCGGCGAACAACGCGCTGCGCTTGCGGAATGGCAGGTGAATGTCGTCGATGGTCAGCCGCGGTGCATCTTGCGGCTCGATGGCAAAGAGTTTGAACTGCGTGACTTAGCGGGCCTGCATCGCCACCTCTTCGCCGAGTTTAGCACCCAGGCCGACAACAGGCTTCGCGATGTTGATATCTTTGACTTTGTCAAATATCTCCAGTCACAAGTAGTCGGCTTCCAGTTGTCTGACCTGACCAACATCCTCCGCCAGGAGTCGTCGGTCCTGATCAGCGCTGCTGTTGAAGAGGAGGCGGTACTGGTGACTTCTAGGCCGCAAAGTCCTGACGCTCAGGCTCTATCTAACGCCATCGCGGCCGATCTCCGTGGTACGTATGATAGGTTCCAGACCATTCACGAGTACAGCGACCGTCATTCGATCTATCTCATTCGCCTACACTTCCAAGCGTGGGATCAATACTACGACATTCAGACTTGCAAGCGGGAGTATGAGCGCATACAAGGGCAGAACCTATCTGGCAATACCCTTGAGGATAGCAGCCTCTATCGGGCGCAAGTCCATCATGTATTCCCGCACGAACTGGAGGCATGGTACATCGAGCGATGGTTTCTTACGCAACATGAGGGACGTGTTGAGTTGACGCCAAGAGTCGTTCGACTGCTCGAGGATCCCGCGATGACTCAGGCGTTCATTCGTTGTCTCGCCGTAGGCTCAGTCGTCCGCAACGAGAACGGCCTGTGGAGATTTCGATACGCTCCAGGTGAATCAGAGCTTCCTGATGCACACCTAACTGAGTACCGCCATCCCGAAACCTTCGAAGATCTGCTGAGAGCGGCTGAGGTCATGTGCCTTAGTCAGCGGGACTGTAGACCCAACGTCCATCTCTCCATCCTCCGAGAGAGTGCAGTCGCTAGCTTTGAGGCATGTATGCACAATGGGGCGTCATTGGCTGAGTGGATGGTCGGTGACAAAGTCAGCACAGCAAAGGTAGATGCGTATCTGGACGAATACTTTGCCCAACCCACACACATGGATCCGCACCATCGCGAACGGTACGTGTCTGAGCGCAAGAGCCTCGAGGTTCTCTTCCGTTTCTATCTCCATCCGATGACGAAGGTCGGATTGCGGCATCGAGTTGAGCTACTTCCATTGTATGTTCCTCGCTCAGACGATCCATCATGACCGCTGGATACGTCCGGATTCCTCCGTCACTCTCGGGGGAGACATCGGCATTTGCCGACGGTGCGGCCCTGCCAGATAAATGACCCACGCGTGACAACAACATGCAGGTACTCGCCCGATAACCGCGTCGCGTGGTCTATTGCACGCTACGCCGAGCCTGGGCCAGTACTTGAGCAAGGTGATCCATCTCCTTGGCCGTGGTCTGGCACTCATCAGCCAGCGGCTGCCAGTAGCGCTTCTCGAAATCACGGCGCACGGAGTCGTTCCAGTTCTGCTCGCTATCGGCCCAGCTGCGGGCCAGGCGCTTCAAGACGATGTGCAGATCGTTCGCCGTCTCAGCCACGATTGTCACGCGCTTCGGGCTTCAGCACGTCATGCAAGACAATGCCATCTTCCAAGGTCTGCCAATCTATCGAGCCCGCTTGGCGGTAGTGTACGGACGCTCTTCCGCTCTCCGTCTCGATGACCACCGCCACTGTGGGGATGTTCTCTGGACCGATTTCATGGATGAGGGCTGCGATTCGTTCGTTTTCGGGGCTCCATTGGGCTGAATCAGGATCAGCCATCTTTGCCGCCATGGCCGCGATCCACTCGGCGGAACCCTGTTCGCCGCTTCGGGTTTGCCCTAGATGGAACCTTCCTCGGCCATGTACCTTCGATTCAACCACAACCAAGGGCAGGCCCGGCGCGGAGAAGAGCCGGTCGAAGCCATGTTTGGGCTGGTCGAATGCAACCTCCTCCCAGCCGTGTTCCTCTCCCAACAGGCGCGCGCTGAGGGCCTCACCGCTGTCACCAAGCGTCTGACGGAGCGGACCAGCCATCCACTTAAGTACGCCCATTGCCACGACAGGGAGCCCCATTGCGCCCAGCGCCATTGCATTGGCGACGGTATCTGCTGCGAATTGCATCGGAGACTGAGTTCCGAACGTTGATGCGCGTCCCAGGGCGGCGTATGCTTCCAATGCCTCCAGTCGGCGTTCTAGAAACACCTGGCTCTTCACCAACTCATCCTCTAGAAGCGTTGCCATACGCCGGGCCTGCCGCTGATATGCCTCGCCGGCCTCTTGCACGGCACGGGTCCAGCGCCGCACGTTGTTCAGTTGAGCCTGCGCTTCATCCAGACGCGACTGGGCTTGACGTAGGACGCCCTCTGGGCCCCGGCAATCAGGAACATACTCCCGGCCCGTCTTGGGATCGCGAGAACCGCTGGCCTGACAGCGTTGTACCGCAGTCTGGGCCTGGCGCACGGCTTCTTGGCAGCGGCGCGAGTGGCCTTCCCAATGGCGTTGGCGTTCGTCAAGCCACTCCTGGGTCCGGCGCGACTCCATCTCCATCCGCTGCAGAGCGGCGCGGCTATCTCCACCGAAGCAGGCCAAGTCCGACTTCAGATCTCGCAACGATTGGATGGAACGCACATTGGCGCGGCTCATCCGCTACCTCTGGCTCAGATACTCACGCAGACGTTGCGCCTTGCGTTGCAGAAAGGGTATCTGTTGATCCGCCGAGCGCATGAACTGGTGAAGAACTCTCATGGTCTGCTGGAATTCCTGCGCAAACTTCTGCTGTTCCTGGTCACGCCAGGTGTCGCCCAGATTGGAGAACTGGCCCTGAAGGCGGCCGGTGCTGTCTTGCAGTTGCTGGCTGAACTGCTTCAGCTCGCGGGCAAAGCGCTCCAGCTCTTCCGGGCTGGCAATGGCTTGGATTGCCACAGAGACCCTCCTATCTATCGATCATGTGTGAAGAGCGTTCTTGCGCACAACGCGCAGTCAATCACTACCAACACGTCGTGTTGGATAGTTCCATCATGACGGGTTGGCTTTGTCGAATGTCTCCATCACCACCCCTCGCACCACGTCCATCCACATTCCCCACCCGGCCGCATGTACGAAGTCGCTCGCCGGCCTTTGCAGCTGGACAGCCGCGATCGCTTCATCATCGGAAACCGGTGCCCAAGGCTCTGGTTCCGGCAGAAGACGCCCGTCGACCGACGATCGCAGCGAAACCACCTGACGCACTAACTTCTCGAAGTCTTCGATGCGTATCGGTTCGCCAGGCGTGTCACCGATACGAAACCTGTCATTCCCCGAGTTAGGACGTATTCCCCCGCTTGGGCCGATATCGCATTGCGCGCGACATCGCCGAAGAAGCCCCTCAGTCGTTCCACGTTTCGGAGCAGGTGAACCGCTGCCGGCGAGAAACGCTGCGGTGTGATTTCGAGACGATGACGAATACGGTTCTGCAGGCGTTCAGCGTTGGCCTCCTCCGGCCAGACATGCATAGCAGAGGTCGTTGGTTGTGTGTTGACGGTGCGCAAAGCTACATCCAGTGCTGTAGCGTCAGACCTTACCGTCGCCGCGAAGAACGGGTCGGCGTCGTCTATACGTTCCCCCACCCCTGGATAGGCGTCGGCCGCGTGCAACCCTAGCCCGTAGCGGCTGCCGGGAGCAGTGAGGGCCACCGGATGGTACCATCCCGCATCCGGCCATCGCAGAACCTCCGGGCGATAGCGATCCATTGCCAAGCGCATCCGTGCCGCAATATCGATGGGCGAATCGAGCCAGGCATCCAGGATGTGCAACCGCAGCCGCAAGTGGCCGGTAGTTGGACCTGTCGCAACGGCAAATCGCATGCAGTCCAGCCAAACCGTTCCGTGCTCCACCTGCCACTGCTCGAAGTGTTTCTCCAAGCGGTCCTTACTCTCCGGATTCGGGAGGTTGAGCACCGTCTTTGCGGCCATCCATCCGGAGTTGATCGACTCATACACCGGCTCATGAACGGGCGATGACGCGATGATCCCCTGATCGACCTGCGGTCCAATGAAGGCGACGATCCAGCACGCTGCATCGCGGCGAAGGTCACGCAACATGATCCGGAAGTCCTGAACCATGGCCGAGGCGAACGACGTCAAGCTGGCGAAGTCCGCACTGCCGGCCAAGGCACTGTCTTGATCGAGGATCTTGTCGAAGTCGTCCAAGACGACGTCGATAGCCTGGATCAGCGTCGGCAGTCCCCATTCGCCATTACGCTGCTCTCCAGTGCCCGCTTGCTTCGTCTTCTGCCGCTCCTGCTCCAGTATGACCATCACCCACGCTGCCACATAGGCCTGGAATGCCCTTCGCTCCGCATCGCAGACCACCACTTGCTCATGATAAGGCCGGTTGAGCGGGAGTTGTTCGCTGATAGTCAAGAGCACCATCAAGTGCCCACCGGTGCGCCCTTGCGGCGACAGGCTGGACAGCAACAGGCTGGGAGGGTGGTCCATGCCGTTGCCCGACCAGAACATCCCGGAATAGCCGGCAGCGCGCTGATCATCCGGGCGAGCCGGCGCGAACTGTCCATCCGGTCCCGTTTCGACCGCCAGCCAATGCCCGTTGACCAAGGTGGCCAGCGTCCGTTCGCGCACCCATCGCCACAGCCGATCCACCGGCAGCGCCTGTGCTTGCAGGTCGACCAGCCAACACTCGGGCGTGTTGCGGTTGTTGTCGTTGGCGAACAACCGCGTCGGCGCGTCGGCGTACGCCAGCAGTGACCAGAGCGCATCCGCCGCCTCCGCACCCGATGCAGCCGGTGAGCAATTGTGCTGATTCAACACCACAATCCGATCAAACACTCGTCGGGCTGCTACCGGCGGGTCCGATCGGTCTGACATCACATCCTCGCCGCTGTTAGCTGTCATCCGCTGTAACTCACGGACCAGGGCGGCCAGGCCATCATCGGGAACCGAATCCACATCTGGGGCAGCCATGAGCGCCGTGACACCCACGCCCTGAGTGGCGCACATGTGCGCCACTTCGGCCAGCATCCCCGAGGCCTCGGCGTCATCCGCCGCGCCCACCACCAGCACCATCCCGTCCTCGGCCCGTACACGGGCCAGGCCCGGCGCCAGAGCCTTTTCCACCCCAAGCGGCTGATTCAGCAACGCCAGTCGGGCGCGGCGGCGGTCGCCCCCAAGCGAGCGGACTGTTGTCTGCGGCTCGACTTCAGCCAGCCATTCTCGTACTGGCACCCAGGCGCGCATCTCCGGCCGGCCATCAGCATTGATCCGATCCAGGTACGGCCGCAAGTCTTGGTGCAGAACCACCCGCTCATCACCTTCGACGGCCGTGCCTGCCACCACCACCGGCGCGCGGTTCGCCGGATGCACACACTGAACGATCAAGAGATCGACCGCCTCGAGCGGCACGCCGCGATCCACCAATCGTTCCTTGAGGCTGCACACGGCCCACTCGCCGGCCGCACCCAGGCCAATCACGAGCGCCGGAGTCAGCTTCGGCGCATAAATGGCGGCGTGCGGCGCTGGAACCGGGTCGGGAAAGCTTGGTGTCGGCAGCGCCGGGATAGGATCGTGAACCGGGAGCGCTGCCGCCGGCTGCCGGCAGAAGTATCGCCCGAACAGCATCCAGAACAGCGGGTTGAGAATCGGCCAAGCCCAGCGCAGCGATGCCGGCATGACGAGAACGTACGGTCCTATCGGGCCGCGTGTGGTGAGCTGCGAACCATCCGGCATGCGCCATGTCGCGTCACTGTCGTCGAGGGCCGCCTGCATCCAGCCAGGGCATCCTCCGACCAACTGATAGGTCATCCTAATGGGCTGTAGGTCCATGAGCGGCACCGACCACAACACGCGGGTCTCGTCCGATACCTTCACGCCGAGCGGATGCAGTCCACCAGTGTTCTGGAGCACGAAGGGATGGGGCGCGCGAACACCTTCGTTGACCAGCCCCGCGATCGCGAGCTGGCCGGTGACATGACCGGCCAGCAGTGCAAACAACGACTGAAAGTCATCCACGTTGTCCACATGCAGCGCACAGTTCGCGCTATCGGCACCGTCGCTCCGCCCGGCGATCGCACGCATCAGATTGTCGTTTACACCGGGGCCAAACCCGATTGTGATGATGGTAGGTGCTGCCTCGTGCCACTTCAACCGATCCGCGGCCGCCGTCGCACTGGCCTCGTTACTGTCGCCGTCAGACAGCAGTATGACGGTCTTCGGCGTGTCCGCTCGTCCTTGCCCGATGGCAACCAGGGCTCGTTCGAGAGCGACGTCGATAGCAGTGCCGCCACCCGGGCCGATAGCCCCTAGTGCCCGCAGCGCGGCGCGGTGGTCGCCGTCTATCTTCTGCAAGATCTGCGCGCCATCGTCGAACGATATGACACCGACCCACATCTGACTCGGCAGGCGCTGGACGAAGTTCTCCGCGGCGCGCACGGCCTCCCGGAGCGGGCTTCCCGGGCCAGCCCCCATGCTGCCCGAATGATCGATGAGTAGCAGGACGTCATGCTCACCCGTCAGAGCCTGATCGAACTCCGGGGCGAGTCTCAGCTCAACCTCGATCTGCTCCCCGATTGAGTTCACACCACTGGATACGCGTCGCTGATACCGATCGCCCACGGGTCGAGACTTCAGCCATAGCAGAATCCAACCGGCCGCTACCCACGCGGCAAGGGCAATGATGAATACCCAGATCATGCCGCTACTCCTCACTCTCGATTGCGCTTATTGCAGCCACAACCAGCGTATCAGCTCCCGGGTGGCCCCCTTCCCGAGTCCAACGCTCGAAGTCAGCGACATCGCCGCCCGGCGAGCGGGCCTCGAACCGACTCGGCGGATCCTCGACTGTCCACGCGTAGTTCGCGGCGGCATCAGCCAACGACGTGTGGTCCCCAAACGTCAGGTAGCGCCCCTGGCTGCTGAAATACCACTGCATCCGCCCCCAATCGTCCATCGCCTGTACGATGTGGCCCGCCTTGAACGCACGGCCGAACGACCGGAACGCCGCCGGATGCGCCAGTGCGGTGCGCAAGGGAGTGGGGAAGATCGGGACGGTCATCTCGTACATACGCTCCAACCGCTGCCGCAATCGCTCAGCCGCCTGCTCACCAAGGTCGATGAAACGGGTCGACCCCTTAGGCGCGGCCATAGGAAGGGGACGGGACAGAGCGATGCGGCATATCGCGGACGGATTGTGGCTGGTCACTCTCTCGCGGCGGTGATTCGGCGGGCGAGGGACGGCTTCGGCGAATGCATCCATGGCTGCTGCCGCCGATTGCGCCTCCAACCCACCCAAGGCCGCGTCGTCAGGTGTGGTCACCGCACACCAGATCTCCCCCGTCGCCGCGCGCCAGCGGCTGGGCGAACCAGTTACAGCGTTGGCGGCAACAGCGTTGGCGGTAGGTTCAGGTGCTCCGGCAATCGCAGCCAGAGCACTACCGATACCACCTGCCGGCGCCAATTCCGCCAAAGCCTGCGTTTGCCGCAGGATCACTTCCGCTGCATCCTCGGGGCTAGTCAGCGCTAGCACCTCACTGAAACAACCGCTGAGCTTGAACGACGCAACACCTGAGCCCCCGTCGCCGCTGAAGTAGAGATGCTCCCGCAAGAGGCCGACCGTGTCGCGGCCACCCAGCCAGCGGGTCAGGCATTGTTGCGCCAAGCGCGCCACTTCAGCTGGTTTCTCCTCGACATCGACTTGGATGCGATCAGCCAACCGGGCGGTCTTCGACCACTTCGCCCGCGCCTCGGCTTGCGCGACGGCCTCGCGTTCGCATACCGCCGCGAGAGAACGTATCCAATCGGACAGTGCGCGCGCCGACGTATCGGCCATATCGGCGGCATGACGAAGCGCATCCACGGCGGAGCCGGGGGCACCGGCCGCCTGGGAAGCGGGGATGACCTGATCGCGCAGTCGCCCTGCCAACAAACCAAGCGACGCCGCCATCCGGCTGGGCCGGCCGCCATCCTCACGGACCCATTGGCCATTCTCGTGTGCCCGTTTACCGTGCAAGCGGTTCGTCGTTGCCGTGGCAAAGGCCGGTTCGATCCACGCTCGGTCGATGCCGCCGAGCGCAGCGGCCAAGCGCCCGCCGTCCGCCCCATGCGCTGCGGCAGCCAGTATGAGCTGCCACGGTGACCCGTTGGGCTCGACCGCCGCCCACTGTGCCAGATCGGCCACGGCTTGCGCCTCGGCGACGGGCACAGCCGCGTAGCCACCGCTCGGGGCCGGCTCGATGTCCAGGAGGATGTCCGGACCGAAGATCCGCAACAGGAGGTCCAAACGGACTTCAGAACGCAGACGGCTAGGCATGACATGCGCGGACTTTGCCGCCACCGGCACCACGGGTGACTCCGCCTCGATCAAGGCGTCACGATAATGCGCCAGCACGGCCCGGCGCGCTTCTCGTTCGACCAGAACGGCGCTCAAATCACCGACTTGGGCCGGCCCGTCGGCTTGGGCACTGCCGGCGACCGCGAACAGATAGTGGAAGGGGCTCTCGCCATCGCGGGCATCGAGCAAGGGGTCTCCGGCGAGATATGCTACCGAACGAGGGTAGGATCCCGTCTGCATTGCGGACGACAGCTCGATATCCAGAACATCCCGGTTGCCGGAATCTTCAGGGTCGGCATCCGCCGCAAGGGGCGGTCCGATGAGAATCGCAACAACTTCCGGCACGAGACTCGCCGTTCCGGCTCTCTGGCACTGTCGGCCCATCCGTTGCACCAGGCGCCCTATGTCCTGCACCCAGCCGCTGCCTACCCCACCGTCGCGAGACGCCAGTACGACGACCTGTCGCGAATCATCGATGCTGTCCGCCGCCAAGAGCCGGTCAATCGCTGATTGAAGCACACCCCGCGGACCCGGTTCGACCGTCCCACTGCCCGCCGTGGCACTGGCTTCATTGCCCAGCCACTGGAACAAGGCCAAGCGGGACAGGGCACGATCACCATCACTGCCGATCGTCAGGTTGAGTTGGTCCCGTCGAGCATCGATGTAGCGTTGGGCATCGAACCACTGTAAACGTGGATCAGTGGAGAGCTGGACCGGTGATGGGACATACGACTCAGCGCGACGGACTTCCGCCGGAGCCGCGTGCACCTGGATCGGCATCTCCGGCCACGAATCAAAGGTCTGACGACCGGCGGGATCTTCAGTCGCAAGATCGAAGCCGACGAACTGGTACGGCAGTTCGGACTGCCCGAGGTGCGCCTCCTTGAGATCGGCGCGCACGGCATGCAGGGCACGAATGCCGGTGCCCCCAAGCCCAACGAACAAGGTTGGGATTGGCGCCGGGCGCTGACCACCGGCGGTCGGCACTTCCGGCAGACGGTTCGGACGACGCGGCAGCAAGACGGGCGCCAGCGGCGCCAACTCGGGAGGATCGGGCGTCACGGGCCGGCGGACCAGTAAGAACGCTAGCGCCCACAACAGGGCGGGGAGGAACGCGAGCAAGAGCAGAAGCCAGTCCAACACCAACATCTGCGGGCGTCGCTTCCCCGCGATCCGCTGGACCTGTCCCTCCGAATCCGCGAAGATAAGCGCCGGCGGCTCGAGTCCTACCTTCCACAACCCGGCAGTGAGCGGAACGACCGCGTGCCGAAACACCATCGGCGCCTTGGGTAATGCCCCTATGTGGCGCACAAGGTTGCCATTACGGTCCACGCCCCATGCCGTCCCACCGATCGGCGCTGCAAAATGCCGACCGTCAAGGAGATGAACCAGCGACGCACCCTCCCCATCAATACCAACGACGTCGTTGGTAAGAAATCGGAAGGAAGCAAGAAGGTCACGCGTATCCGTCGGATCGATCACCCGATTGGATGCCCCCGTAATCTGGCGCATCAGCGATTGAGAGGGGTGACCCGGCAAGCCCACAGCATAGATGTCTACGCGCTTGTCACGCAGCGCCTGGGCCGCGACGACCATTTCAGCCTGCGTCATCGGCCCCCCAAGACCACAGGTGGGGACGTTGCAAATGTCGAGGCCGCCGTCGGTGTAAAACACGACCACCTTTCGTGAATCCGGGCGTGAACTCGCAAGCAGCCCGTCGAGTTCGGCGAAAGCGGCTCGCGTATCATTCTCGCCGGTATAGGACTTGAGCGCCTGAAGCCCTTGGTAAAGCACACTCGGATCAAGCGTCCAGTCCGTCAGCGTCTCTGCCTTGGAATCGAAGCCGACCAATGCGAATTGTGTATCAGGTCGACTGTGACTCAACTCACCCGTCACGCTTCGCGCGGCCTCCGCCATGGCGCCCAAATAGGAGGACATCGACCCCGAGACATCGATGAGGAAGACCATGTCGATCGGGGGTTCCGGTTGCGCATCCTCCTCGGTCACACCATCAACAGAGATCTCATACACGGACTGCCACCCGACAAACGTGACGGCAGGGTTCACCGCGTAGCTGACGGCGCCGGATTGCGGCATGGCGTTGGATACCCACACGAACGCAGCCAGTGCGCTGAGCACTAACAACGGTACGATGATCAGGGTGGCCAGTCCCCGCCGGAATGCCATGCTGTCCATGTGGCTACTCTCTAGTCGCTTAGAATCGATCTGTGTCGACGACGTCCTGAACCTTCGACTATCCTCTCTAGCCCCCGATGGGCAGGAGCTCAGTGCGATGGCGTAGCCCGACATGTGTCTTCGGGTGGGCATAGAAGCGGAACAACAACTCCATTCCCTTTCGCTCGGCGGCGTATCGCCTGAGGACATGAACATCGCCGATCACTGGAGCCGGGAGGTACTCATCCAGAAACCGGTGAACTTGCTTGACACCGATGTCGTTGCCAGCCATCCACTCGTTGAGCTGTCCGTTTCTCTGATTCTCGATCTCATAGCTCTCCACCGCCCGTTCTCGAGTAATGGCCACTGCCACTCCAACCCGGCAGTCTTCCCTTTGGAGGCAGAACGTGTTGGCAGCCCGCAGCAGATCTTCGTAGTCATCCGACGCATGATCGGTCAAGAACACTTCAGGAAAGCGCCCTCCTGGTGCCGGGTTCTTCCACAGCCACTTCCCGTCATCATTCCGGAACACAGCGCCAGTAACCAGACAACGGATGAGCGACTGGGTCATCGCCGGATCTTCCAGGAGACGCACAATTCGCGGCGCCAAGGTGACCGGCCCCTCTTGGTGGCGAAGGTGCCAGCGCTCAATGTACCACGCTTCCAGTTCATGTGGGAACATATGATACACCTGCGCCCGATAAAGCAGGTCGTCCTGAACAGCAGCCCCCGTCAGCGACTGTCCCTGCTTTCCAAGGTAGTCGGCATTGCACGTTTGAATGTCGACGACTTGCTCGTCTGCCGGCTTCTTTAGGCGAATGAGGGAAATGGAATGCCGGTCGGTATGCACGCTGATGGTCTGCATTGTGTTGTACAGGCCGCGGAGCTCGGCGGCAATGGCATTCGACATCGCCTGCTTGCTCTCCGCCTGTGGCTCGTGATACACCAACACCGCCTCCTCCTCCACGGCTGTGCTGATAAGCACCGCAGACTCCTGGCTAAGGATGTTGGTCAGATCGGACAATTGGAAGCCCAAGACGCGTGCCTGTAGATAGTCAACGAAGTCGAAGATATCGACACTGCGGAGTTTGTTCTCGACATGGGTGCTGAACTGGTTGAAGAGCTGGCGATGCAGGCCCACCAGGTCACGCAGTCCAAACTCGGCACCACCGAGCCGCAAGATGCACCGCGGCTGACCATCAACGACGTTCACCTGCCATTCCGCAAGCGCAGCCCTCTGTTCGCCGACTTCCGTGCCCCCGTCACCTTTGACCGCCAAGTCACGCAGTACGTCGCGAAACCCCTGCATCGATGTATCGGGGTCGGTCTCGCTGAACGGGAGGCAACTGATTCGAGCGCTCCGAAATGTCGCCAAGCGACGGAGACGCCCTTCGAGTCGCTCAAGATACTCTCGGCCGACGACGCCAATGGCGCCACTTCCGTCGCCAGGGCGCGAAGGATCGCCGATCGCAAGCGTCATGAATACCTCGTCGAAGACCGATCCCCAGAGCTGCAAGCGAGCCTTGACTACCCCGAGCAACTCCTGAGTGAGTTGCAGCAGAACATACATTTGCTCCGTTCGGGCATATTGGTAGGCCTGATCACGCGCATCGATCTGGAGCGGTTCAACCCAGTTGCGCATTCTGGCAAGTCCGCCGGGCCGGAAGTCCTTCAGAGTCTGAATCGCGTCCGTGTAGGCGCGCTGCGCCCGCGCCCGGTTCTGGCCCACGTCAGCCACCATTTGACCAATAATGGCAATTGTGTCCGTTACGGGTCCCGCGATCATGCTGCCAATCTCCCGCCACAACCGGCTGGCTGGAGTCCCGTCCTCTCGATGACTAGGATCCCAAGTGGCCAACTTCGAACGGCGCATCTCATCCAATACCATCTCGTCGACCTTGTCCGCGAGTTGGGCGGTCATCTTCTCGAGAACCATCCGTCGGCCAGTCTCAAGGCTATTCTCACCGCCCTCGCGATTGACGAAGATCTGGAGGATGTTCGCCATCTCATCCGCGAAGCGCGTGGCCGAAGCCTCTCTCGTCTCTGAGTGCCCACTAGCCCTGTGCTCATCGAAAGTCCGGACATTGATGTTCTTGGCAGTGACACGTTCGAAATCTGGATCATCCCATGAAACAAACGGATTCACATAGACCAATCTCGCCCTTCTGTCTTCAGCCGGCGATAGGCCGACTTGCCCCAACAAGCCCGGCTGAAACTCGAACCAGTTGTTCAGCACGGCTCGTGGGCTCTGATTGGCTACAAACGCCGACCGATCTTTAGCGTCCATTCCCTTCAGCTTCAGGAGGTCCTCAAACATCTTGTAGAGACCAGTGAAGCGTTTGATACCTGCATCGGTGCGATCAACCGATGAACCAAAGTAGACGTCGCCATTCGCATCGTTGAAGGCAGTCAACGCGATGAGGCATTTCTTGACTTGTTCCCAAGCGAACAATTGCCTGAAGGTGGCAATCGGGATATAGATCCGAGCGGCACCGAAGGCCGACGCGATGCCGCTTACATCATTGACTGACTGCTCCAATAGCACCGATCCCGATCGCTCATCCAAGAATGGATCGATCGCGCTCGCGACCTTCGTGAAGAAGTTCTTGCGTTCCTCCGAGTTCCGCACAGGTTGCGCCAAGATAGAACACTGAGTCGAACAATTTGCTTTTAGCCACTCCGCGAACCGTACTGTGAGCATCGTACATGACCGCAGAACAAACAGTCTCGGCTCCCAACACATAATTGTCCCGCGTAGACTGAACGCGATTGAGTTCCCTCAGCAGACTGTAGGCGCGCGCATCACTTATGCCGCCCACGTTCCTGTACACCGCCGGCAGCACAAAGACACCAGTCACATTGATATCCTCGACACCGACCGCGTGTGCCGCGAGACGGCTCATATAAGCGGCATCGATCATGCACCCAGCACCTGTCCCGCCGACAGTTGAGCCGACGATCCAGACAAACACTTGGGTGCCGGCAGCCCGATCACTCAACTGCCGAATGTGCCCGCCAATGCGCTGCACAATGTCGGCCCGATTCTGGAACATCGCGAAGCGACCGATCTGCCGTTGCTGGGCAGCGCCCTGCGTAATATCCATTGCCGCCTGTTTGACATGACGCCCGAGCCAGTCTACGTGAAGCCAGTTGGTAAGATGGGGATACCGGTCAGGCTGACCTGTCGGCTTGAGAATTTCGGAAACGTACTTCCACAACGACGGCTCGCGATCACTCAGATACATGTACTCGGACGAGCGAACCAAGGACATGTCATCCTCTTCTCCCTTGGGAATGTCCTCCGCACCAATACCCGCAATCTGGACGGTCTTCCCTGGTTCCCAATCGGCGATGGTGTCGAACTCCAGGAACTTAATGAAGTCTGGGGCAGTCCCGTATTTCTGTACCGCCAGTACCTTGAGGTGCGTAAGAATGTGCGTTCCAGTCCCTCCAAACCCCAAAACCAATGCTTGTACCGCCATGATTCCACTCCTCGATGTACCAACATGGATACTACGGATACAGTAAGCGAGATACCTAACAGAGGGCGAACTTGCCAGTTCAACGTCTACTTGAACTGCCTAAGCGCGATCACCCAGTGGTCCGCATCGATGCCCTCCAACTGCTTGGGAGGCGACCCGGCTTTCACAAATGCGCGGTGCACCTTCTTGTCATCTGGCCAGCGGTATTCGACTTGGGCCATGGCTGCCCCTGCAGACGGCTCGCGCGTCACCCGCAGCCGCTGAGCGATATGCTCTGTTCCATCAATGCGCAGAGTCAGCTCCTTGTCGAGATTGAATCGATGCCAGCCGGTAACTGAAAACTTGCGCGCAGTGTAGCCGTTGGGGTCATTCAGTCCATCGAAGATCCACAACGCGACATCCTGTGCTTGGGCCTTGTCTTCGCGCCAGACCAAGAGACCGGGACCAACGATGTACCCAACAGCACCGAGCATGGCCAGAAGGAGAAGCGCTGGCAACACCCATAGGCCCATGCGCGCCCACGCAGGAATGGTTACGGCGATCGGACCGATGGTGCTGTTCGCGCCATTGTTACTGATGAATCCGGCCATGTCGCCGCCACCGCGAATGCCGGCGTAGGTGTGGGCGGTTTTCAACCGATTTGCGTCACTAGAAATCAGCACCCGCTCCTCCGCGCGTCCGAGCAACACGTCCCACCCAAGCGGAACCGCCAGTTCCGCCTGCAATGTATCGCTGACCGCGGCCGTGAAGTGGACCGCATCACCAAGCGGCAGACCGTCGACATCGATGCGTTGAGCAGTCAACCAGTTTTCGGGATCCGACACGGCGTCGCCAATAGCCCCAATCGGGCCGCTCGAGCCACTTGTCACTCGCACCGCAGTCACAAGCTGGGGCGCCCAAGGCACGACGGAAATGCTGCGGGTGTCGGCGTCTGGAGACACCAAGTCCAGCCACACCGGATTCTTGTCCGAGACTTCGACGACCTGTTCATACGACGGCGATTGACTGAAAATGTCATAGTTGCCACTGGGCAGTGTGACTCGGCCTGAAATCCTGAGCTGATGTTGCCCAGGCATCTGGGGTGTCCACTTCGACGTGATGGTACCGTCAGCACCCAGTTCCGCCACCAGCATTTGCACCGTACCGTCCGGTGCTGTGACATCGACTCCGGCATCGACAGGCCAATCCGGCAATAGCCCTTGTGGCTTGCCATCATGGCGGAGAGCCTGGAAGACTATCGACTGCTCGCTACCCGGGTCGACGGACGGTCCGGGCGACACCCGATTGATCTGCGGGCCGACTTGCTCAGCTACGATGCAGTAGTACTTGGTGGGATCCTTGATGATTGCATACGTACCCGAAGGTGGGTCGCGGCGCTCAAATCGCGCCGAAGTGCCGGTACTGGGCGATCCAGACGCTCGCGACACCGGAAGCCCATCGGGTGCCGTAATGGTGAGAGAGGACCGAGGCACTCCGTACGAAACTACAAAGGCCAACTGCCTAAGATAGGGTGGCGCCGAGTAGGTGGGATCACTGATGCAACTTGCCGCACTCGGGTCCGGCGTCGATGTCGGTCCGCCAGGTGTAGCGGACGAGCCGCCCGATTGCAGCCGCTTCAGCCAGTCAGCCAGGAGCTCACGGTAGATCTGCGCAATCCGGGTACTGGCGGTCTCAGCCAGAATGGCCCGCCCTGGGCCAGTCATCGTCTCCCAGAAGGCGCCGTCGCCGTCAAGCCAGTAATTGTCCGCATCGTTGAGGCCAACCACGTACAGTTCGACACCTGCGGACTTCAGCGCGTCAGCCTGTTCGCGAACCAGTCCCGGCATCTCGGCCTTCTTATCAGGCAGGTTTGCCCGACCGTCGGTAACGATCAGCATGGCCTTGAGGCGATTGGCCAGCGCCTCAGATGCATCCATCTTGCGAAACTCGTCCAACCCGACCCGCATTGCCTCGGGTGTATTGGTGTTGATCCAGTCCTTGGCCGTCACCGCCCGTTCAACTGCGGCGGTTGTCGTGTTTCAAGATCGTCGGGGTTGTCGCGGTCATAACGCATGACAAGGTTCGAAATCGCAACCTTCGCCTCGTCCCCAAAGTCGACAACCGACACGCGATGGACGGTGGCCGTGCTTCGCGCATGAGCCGCGAGTCTCTGGATCAGGCTCTGAGTCTCTCCGATGCGATGCCCACGGAGGTCGTTGGCCTCGGGGTGGTATTCGGGATGGCCCCACATACTGCCGGACTGGTCAATCAACACGACGAGATCGATACCCGAATAGCGCGACGACTCCGGTAAAGGCGTCGGGGGTTGCGCCAGCGCCGTAGCTCCGAGGATGATTGGACTGACCACCAGCAAACCCAACACTACAGTACGTCGAAGCGCGCCATTTCTGCTCCACATCATGGTGAACCCGTTTCGTTCCACAGATCTCGCGTCCAGAGCGGAGTGAGATCGAGACACTTCGCGAACACGCCACGAAGAAACTGATGCCGCATGAAGCGAGCGAACTGACTTCGAACTCGCCGTGAGCGTGGCGGCTCGCTTGGTATACGCGCCATCCAGTCCCGTACCTGACTACAGTCGACGTAGCCTTCAATCGGGAAAGCGCCTGATCGCGCACGCAGAGACAGATCGACGATCACCGACCCGAAAGCCACCTCATCCTCACGACACAGCACCACCTCTTCGAGAACCTGCCTGAGATCACCCGAAGGTGGATCGCTGAGCATTATCAACCCGCCGTCGTCACGAGTCAAGCGCCAGCATTCCGCCGAGACAATAGACCACATGCCCCTCCCTTCGAGCCGCTGGTCTTCGAAGACGCCGATCAGGCGTCGATACGTTTCTGCCAAAGCCTGAAACGGATCCATAGGGGCATCCTCGTCGCTCCCACAAGTCAATGCCTGCTCAAGAATGACATGTATTAGAAACGCGACCGAATCAAGCGACTCAAGTCGATGAAGATGGCTCTTCAGAACATCGACGATGGACCGCCAACGGGCGTCAAGGCTGAAGAGGTCCCGGTGTACCGCACTGAGCTCTGCTCGGTGGAGCGGGACTCGCAAGTCAGCGTCATAGAGCTTGTCAAGGCTGGCCATCGAAGTCTGGATTGACTCCACTGTACGGCCAATCCTGTCGAGCGCATCCGGCACATCGATGTCGCCGCGCCTGAAGCCAGGATCAACCATAGGCATCGCGCCGAGCCGTCTCCAGATTTGCTTAGCTGCGTCGAGACGCTGATTCAGAGCCACGAACGCCTTCGAAGCAGGATCATCAATGACGGACAACTCACGACCGATGGCATCAGCTTCGCGTTGGGCTTGACTTGACATCTCCAGCAGTGGGTCGGACATCCCAGTCAACACTGAGGGTTGCAGGCGACTGAATGCGCGGTACACCCATGCCAGCACTACCGAATCTCCAGCGGTCCGCCAATGCTGGACGAGCCCTGCCAGCAAGTGGTGCTGGGTATCGCTCAACAAGAACTTCTCCTTGCCTCCGATCTCGAACCTCTCCACCATGACCTTTAGGGTTTCGATGGTAGGTTGGGGAATGATCGGCATCTCCAGTAGGTCGAGAACGGCCAACCACGTTCGCAAGTCCGAGCGAACGCCAGGATCGTAGGTCGCGCTGGACACTTCAGCAGCCCAAAAAGCCTCCTTGAGGCGTCTCAAGGCATCCCATTGCAATGAGTCCCACGCTTGCTTCGCGGCTTCGGCAAGCATCCGTACGGGGCTATCGATCAAGCGCACGAGATTCGACCACTCATCAGCCAGCAAGTCGGCCAGTGCCACCATATCTCCGTCCGCCGGACCGCCGAACTGCAGTAGCTTGGCCTTGAGGAATAGCGCAAGCAACTCGTCACTCTCGCGAAAGCTAGGGGACGATGGATCGCCCAGATTGGCGAGTGCATCGAGCGCAGCCTGCCACTCGCCCTGATCCAGTAAATGCCCCACACGCCCGATAGTCGCCATACGCTGAAGCTTATCGATGTACGCCGCTAGTTCACCGTCGCCCCTGAACGGTTCGAGGATGCTACAAACCGTGTCGGCAGCGTCGGTCGACAGCTCACGGCCATAGGTCAGGCCGAACGCGCACAGTTCCATTCGCTTCAGGCCCTCAACCCGGCCGGCCTCGATGGCGCTCTCAAGTGCGCGTGGCAGCAACGGAACCACGGCGAGCAAGCACTTGCTCGTGTGGATCCAAGTCGTCGTCCAATCGGCGAGATCACTGCAAGCTCCGATCTGCCGAGTGATCCGATCGCTCGTAGTTGTCATGCCAGTCGCTTCCGGCAAGGTGGGCAGAGTTCCGAACAGCTCTGCCAGCAGACTCATATCCGTACCGTGATCATGAATCGCTCTGTACGGCGTAAGCTGCTCTTGCCCCGCGACCGAGGTGGGTAGACTTCTGAAGAGTGAATCGAACTGGTCAACATTCCAAGAACGCAAAGCTCGATCCAGTTGGATAAGCCAATCGGCGCCCTCCAACTCAATCAGCAACGCCTGAGCTTGTGCGTGCGGTGACCACAACGCACGCACCGCCTCGATCTCCGCTATCAGGTCGGTAACTTCGCTCTTGGAGCGTATAGGATCGGCATCGGGATCGAGGTCCGCACGCAACTCCTGGAACCTGGCCCGAACACCGGCGAGTCGATCAAGCAGCGCGCGAAAGCCTGGCTCAGCGGATTCCTCACGAACGAAACCATCCGGTCGCCACTCAAAACTATCAACGCTGGCGAATACCTCGCCCTGCCGCATCACCCGCCAAGCATCACGAATGCCGATCGTGGACTCCTGCATCTGCCAGACCGAACGCCGAAAGCCCTCTGACAGGTCCACAGGAAGCGGATCGAGAGACGCCAGAATGCCATCTAGCGCGTCTGGGGACTTGGCGGCGCGGATGCTCTCCGCCACGTGGCTACGTAAACTGCCCAGCGCCGCATTCTCCCAGACAGGCGGCTCAGGGAGAAGCTCAGCCAGGACATCCCGAAGCTTCCTTGCCTCGTCACCACTCGATTCACCGGGGATCCACACGAGATCAACCCAGTTCCGGGCCGAACGATACGCCCGCAATAGCTGATCGATCTCGCCTGGGTCGCCTGAACCGCTAGCCAAGTGCTCCCACATATCCGTCATCTGCTTGGCAATACCGTCGGCGACGGCATCGAGTTGCTGCTTGAAGACCCCGGGCACAGCAGAGACTCCGGCCATGGTACAGCGACGACACTTCAAAGCGGCGACGGTACAATCGAACGTACGACCGGCCGCATCGAAAGCAGAATCTGGATGCCATGGCCGGGGGGCGGGCCCCTTCGAGCAGCCCATTCCCTTCGGCCAAGACCGCGTCAACAACAGCACGACCTCGCTCAAGGGACATCAGTTGTTCACACAATTCGTCCACCTGTGGCCGCGCACTCGGCGGGCATTCACTTTCCAGCTGCCGATACACATTCCTTGCCACATTCAGATCCCACTGCTCGACCGCTCGCCGAAACAGCACTATATGACTGGCATACTTCACGTTGAATCGTGCAGTGTCCCATCGCGGTAGAGCCTCGCCAAGCCCATCTGCAAGCGCCGGGCGGAGTTTGATGAAGTCGATGAGGTCAGCAACACGCCCCTCCTCAGCCCCTGCGAGGCCGCCGCTGGTCATCCTTTCGGCATCTTTAGTCAACCACTGACCAAGGTCGGCGACTATCTCCCGACGTACACTGACAAATACATGCTGCTGCCCCGGATCGTCCATCAAGCTCTCGAGAATTTTCCGCACTCGACCATCGGCCGCACCAATCACGTTCCCCCATTGAGATAGAGCTCGCTCGACGTCCGGATCGATCTGCACCTTGTCGCGAGCAGCCCGAGCACGTCTCGAACGATCGATGGCATCGTGACGCTCACTCGCCCTACGTCGGATCTCCGGATGCGGGCAATCGCCGCGAGTCAGACGCATCAGCCTATCGCATGCTCCGTCAACGTCACTTGACGCAAGGTCCAACGCAGCCTGCAATTCTAGTTGCCACTCGGCGAACGTCATGGATTCAGCTTCCTGACTCGACATTGATCTGAGGACCGAAGTAGATCGTCGAAGCGCCGGGTAACGTGGTACTACGGAAGTACAGACGCAACTTGTAGGTACCCGGTGGCGCGTCTATAAGACCGGCCCCAACAGGTTGTGGGTTGGAAACAGCTCTTCCTCGGCTGGACGACCAGAGATCGAACTTCTCCGCCTCCGGCGCTCCATCAGGAATGGCCGCAACGCTCAGATCGATCCGGCCGCCCTGCACTACATTCGACGGCAGCAAAGCGCGGAGGAACCCTCTCACCTCAGCAAAGTTCTGAGTGGCACGAATCTCGTCGCCGCGAACGGACACTCCAACGCCCAGGTGCGTGTAACTTGGTCGCAGGATATTCGCCCTGTGGCCAGCACTCTTCATCCAACCGTCCACGATCAGCGTTGCCAGCGCTTCGGCATCGTCGACGCTGTAGCCGGTACCGGACCATATGTTCTCGCCAACGGCACCAACCAGGCGGCGATGCATGATTGCGATGCGATCGCCCGGGGCAAGCCCGTCCGGGTTGACATGGTCGAAGAAGCCGCGCACCAACATGTCGTCGCTCTGCACGCGCGCCGTCGTCTGCAAGCCCGGGTCAACCAGCAGCGCGGGCAAACCGCCCGCTCCACCATTAGTGCCTCGAGCCTGATTCGTCTTTTCCAAGATCAACCGCTCGACCGCATCGAGGTACTTGACGCCGAGCGGAGGCGTGGCAACAGCCGACCCGTCGGCCACGATTGCGGGCGTCGGAAGCGCGGTCGGTGGGGTAGGCCGCACACCTGCATCGCCATCCGGCAGATCTGCAGACTCAGAATCCGAGCGTGACATACCAGCCAGCCCGTCCGCCGCACCGCCAGCCTCAGACACCGACGGGCGGGCGAAGCCGGATGTCACCGGCGGACGCGCCGCGCCAAGCGACGAAACGGCCGGCCAAAGCAAGAGATAGCCGAGCGGCACGAGGAGCGTCGCCGCCAAGAGCATGAGCAATGGGCGATCAGAGACGCCAGCCTTCTTAGAAATCATCTACCTACTCCCATCGCGATGGATTCACAACAATCACCTCGCCAGCCGACGACCGGCCGGCGGCCACAAACGGAAAGGCTGTCACGTCCACAACGAATCCGTCGCTCGTCTTCAACTGCTCTCTCACGCGACGACGGACCGGATCGAACTTCGCCAGAGCGACGTCAACATCAAAACGCGTCTGAATACTGCCCCTCGGCGCCACCAGGAGGTCCACCCTTCCCAAGTGGACATCCGCATCTCGCAACGCGTCTCGAAGGGTCGCGGCGGTCCTAGAGTACCAATCCCGAAGAGCGGCAAACGTCTCGTCGGAGTCGAGATAGGTGATCATAATCAGCTCACCGCGAAGCAAGCGATTCATCCACCCAGTCTCAAAGCCCTTGAGCAACGTCTCTGTGAGAATCTGTCGATTGCTGACGCTTTCGAGACGGGCGAGCAACTCGCCCAAGGCCTGCATCAACGGCTGAGTACCAAGCGCATCGAGAAGTAGGCCGCCGCCGGGCGCTGCTCGCACTGACGACAACAGCGTCTGGTTGCGGTCAATCGTGGAGGACAAACTCAGCCGGAGTTGCCGAACGTCATCACTCTCAGAAACGGCTCGCGCGAGTTCGCTACCCTCGAAGCCCAATCGGTGCAGCAAGGCCGCACCGTGGCTAGTCACCTCCGAGAGAAGGGCCTGTGCATCGCCGATCCCGGTATTCAGACCATGGATCGTCTCCTCCATTTCCCGAAGGCGACCCTCCAACACACTCTTCTCAGTCAAGGATCGCGCGTGCTCATCACCCACGAGACTATTAATAGCTACTATTTGGTCCTGTAACGCTGTACGCTGCTCATCCCGTCTCTTCTCGGTCTCGGATAGCTCCTCACCCAGCCATTCGCGGAGATTCGTAAGGGCACCCTCAATCCCGGCCATTCTGTCCCAATTATCACTCAGGGCAATCAAGCGGTCCGTGACTGCCGAGACACTCGACTCGAGCGATCTTCGACCGTCGTCCATTCTTTCAAGCACCTTACTCAGCTCACCCTCGACTCCACCGATGCGCGGAGTGAGCTCCTCGATTCGGTTTGCAAGTGAAGAAGCACCACTCCCCGAAACTTCAGTGCTCATGCGCGTGATGATACTCTCTAATCTATCTTGATATGACTTGATCTCGCTTGGTGCCGCCGATCCCTGGCCTTGTCCTGTTCGCTTAACATCGCCCAATGAACGAACAACTGACTCCAATTTGCCGAGACTCTCGTTGACTCTAATGATGGATGCTTCTGTTCGGCCATCACTGGCGTTGTTCGCAAATCCGGCTGATCGTCCCCGCCACCAAACATACCCTGCACCGAACAAGACCAGAGACATGAGCACTTCAGCAATAAGGCTGACTCTCGACAGCGAGCGAAGACTGGCAGTCTCCGTTCCACTTTCTCTAATGGCCGCACTGACCTGATCGACCGACTCGCCAAGTTCATCAAGTTGTAACTGAACTTCATCCAGAGTCTCAGCGCTCGCATCAACTTCGCTAGTTGGTGTTACATCGCCAATCGCGTTAGACACGGGACCGGCTGGAACTTGATCATCAGCGATGAGAGTGACCAAGGTGCGAACGATCGAGCCGATACTGGTTCTCTCCTCCGCCGAATTGAACTTGAGTGGTGCTCGCAACACCAACTCCGCCCCGTTCGATTCCGGAATTGGTGGGCCTTGGGGCAAAGGGAGTCACTTCCGCTACCTGGCTCGCTTCCAGTGGCCGCCGACGGCATCTGCGGTGGATTCGATCCGGGGGCTGCTGCACTTGGCGTCCCATCAGAGATTGCAGGCACGAGAGTCTGTAACAGAGGACTGGCGTGCGCCGTGCCATTAAAACATCCAGCGCACAACCACAACATCAGCCCGAGGCCGAACTTCAACGCCACCAAACTGCTGAATCGGCTCGACTGTGCGAGTCCGGGAATGGTTCGTTTCACGCGGTCCTCTGCTTCTGTTGTGCTTCGTTGGAACACGGATAAGCAATAGACGGTGGGTAGTGCGATCAATCGTTCGGGAGCAGATAACTCCCAATAGGCCATGGCGGCTCAGTGATTTCACGATGTGTTGAAATCTCCTCCCCAATGACGATCTTTTCCCCATCTTCATTGGAAAGCGCGATCTCGATATGACCCTCATCATTCATCCTCTTCGAAAACCAGAGATGATCGACCGTTTGGCAATACTCATCACGAAGAAGAGAATGCCCCTGAAGCGAGATGTAGAAATGCCGCCTCAAGGACTGGAAGTCCGTCCTCGGGTCAGGATTTGCATGCATGACTTGAACGATGTCGAACTTCGCCGATGGGCCCGAAAGATCGATCGGCTCCGACCAGTCCTCCTCCAACACCAGTCTCTCGTTGCGATCCAACAGCACTCCCAGTTTGGGCTTGGCTCTATCACGTTCAGTCGCATTGACACGCCAGTCCTGCCAACCAATCGCGCCGCTGACGACAGCCTCCTTCATTTGCCTCGTATCGAAGTCTGGCTTGTCAGCTTGTGGAAATGAGGCCCAAACACGATCGCGAATGCCTGGGAACTGGGCCCCCCGACCCGAGACGATTACCGTGTCGACTTGAGCCCCATCGATTCCGGCCAAGGCAAGCACCTCGCTAACCATGGTATCTGTCACGAAGTCCATATAGTCGATCATCCGTCGATGACCGATGAAGCGGTGAAGCGGGATAACCAGTAGGATGTCATTCCCATCCACCACCAAACCACTGCCGGCAGGGATAGCCGGACGATTCACATCCTCGTCGACCAGGAAGACCGGCCAATCACCGGTTCTGCGCTCGTCACCGCCGCCCCCAGCCCCTCGCCCCACCCGATCTCCAACCTTGAGAACGAAGTCCGAAATGCCGTCCCATAGGTGTTTTGCATTCCTGATAACGCCCCAAAAGGTCGACAGATCGCACTCCCGGAATCGGAGACGCCGATGTCAACGGACAACCATACGCATAACCACATTCCTCGAGTACGGGGACCAGTTCCTCCAACATGTCATGAGAGATACGCGCGATAATTGAGTCCAAGTGATTGCCCGCGACAGGAACACCTGTGCGCGCTTCAACAATCCATGACTCGGGATGGTAGGTCTTGACGGCCCAATCTACAGTGATCAGGGAGCAATCCAATGTACCTGCGCCGAAATCATAAACCAGGATGCGTTCGATCCCGACAGGTCGGGCGGAACGTTCCAAACAGTAATACACAGCGACGGCATCGGACTCGCTCATCAACTGGATTCGATCGCGCAGTGGTAGGACATCGGACTTGAATGCTTGAAAGACAATTTCCCGAAGCCTGTCGCGTTGGTTTGGCGTAAACGTATTGGGACAGGTCATGACGATTCGATGCGCGCCGGTCACTTGCTGCACTGAGGATGAACCCGTCACCATTCTCTGATTGAGATAAGCGTCATTCAGCGCACGCAAGCCAGACTCCACAGTCTCGTCGAGCGGCACCAGATGCGATGACTCCCGCTCTCCGTGCTTGTTCTCGAACTCGATCCTGCCCTCCAACTTAATCCAATCCGACGACATTCCGATCCAACTCTTGAGCGAGTAGATTATGCGGCCTGGAGCCTCCTCGGGATCAACACCAAACAACTGCTTCGACGTGGCCGGAAGACTTACAAACCCAGCTTCACCAGGCTTCAAGCTATATCTGCCTGAACCAGGATACCCAGCCGGCCGATCAGGTACACCCCCACTCATCCGCCAATCCGCATCACAGATGAGCCAACTGGGGAGCAGACGGGCAAATTCTCGTCGACCGCCTGTCAGCCTCAGGGCCTCTTGGTTCTCAGGATCGAGCGATCCATAGTTGAAGTTGATTCCGCGTTCTGGCGCCATGCCCTGTAGCGGGAGTACGGCGAAATCCACTCGGTCCTGACCACTTGCCACTGCGATGGCGGAGGTTCCGAAGTCGATACACAGCCAATTCGGGCCGGGAAGCTCCTCGAGCGTCAGCGGCAGGCGGCATATCAGGTGTCTGCGGGTTTCGGTCCCGTGATCGTCCCGCACCAGGATCTTCATGTCGACATCAACATGACAAACGTCCTCGGGAATTCGGCCGGTCGTGATCCGCTCGATGTTCTGCGTGTCGATCCGGACCGTCCGCTCCTCAGGCGACTCGCCTTCATGGACTGTCACCTCCGGCTCTTTGTTCTCGCCCACGTATATCCCAACCGCGTCCAACAGGCGACCCTTCGCACCAGTTCTCATCTCCAAGCTGTCTGGAGTCGGCATGGTCGAGTCTGCCGACGCTTCGATTCGCAAGTTCGCCTTAGACTCCACCGTCACTACACCGCGACCTGAGCGCGCGCTGTTACCCACTCGCAGGGTAAACAAGGTTGTCGGTGGCGTGTCCCTGCGGAATCCTATCCTTCGGGCCGGCAACAAGAGTTCGTAACTGTCCGAAGTTGAACCGGCGAGCTTGTTCAACACGTACTCGCCCACGACCCGGTCGCCTTCGCCGATCTCGCGATAGACCGGCCGCTCATCCTGCCAGAAGATCTCCCATCGCCTGCGCTGGAATTCGAGGAACAGCTGAATTTCAGACCTCGACGGATCGCGATAGACATCAACGCTTTTTGGCCCCATCTCAGAACCGAACTCCGACGGACCGATGAGCTGAAACGTGTATGCCTCGCTCGCCGGCCACGGGTTCTTGACGTTCTCGCCGTCGCAGACGAGGACGACCTCTAAGTCGATGATGTCGCGAGGTGGAATCGTCGCCGATATGACGCTGGCAAGTGACTCAGGACTGCCCGCCAGTTGTAGTTGGATAGCAGCCTGGTTCGCAGGACGGCCGTCGCAATTCGCCTGGATGGAATACTCGCCGACAAAAGCGTGTGCATACCCATGATTCGCGCTGCTGCAGAGGGAGAACCGGCCGATTACCTGCCGACTGTCCTGCGCAAAGTAGTGACGCCCATCTGCCCCATCTGCCGACGCTTGCCGAAACTCGATCCGTGGAGCTCGAGGATCTTCCGGCCTAACATCTATCTTGAACTCGTAGGACTCAACCAGATCACGATGCGCGCCACTGATCTGGTCACTCCAGCACATCTTTGCCGTCACGGGTACGATCAAGTGCCCACTGCGGTCCAATAGACCGGCGCTCACGTCGCCCGAGCCCTCCCTATCGCCACCCTTCCACTCAGATCGTGAATCGTTGCCCCCGATTGCTCCAGATGGTGGCGTCTGGTAATCTGCAATCGTGTCCGAAGCCAACAAGACAAAGAACTGCTTGCCGTGAAAGACACTATCGCGCAAGGACAGCGTCAACGCCTCCTCATGTCGAGACGAGTCGTCGGCCGTCACATCAGACTCGCCAGCCGACGAGATCTCTTCGCTCAAGATGCCGATTCGCGGATCGAAAAGCGAAGGCATGAAACCGACTGGCACTATTCCATTTGCGGTTGATGCCGTCCCTATTCGGCATAGTGCCAGTCCGTGTGACTCCATCGCATCTATGGTCAATGCCATGTCAGCGGTAACCTCCGGCTGGCTTTTGTGCCCGAACAGTTGTCCAAACCAGGGGACCGTGCCTGAGTTCTCTATCCCCACTGTTGCTACGAGCATTCGGCTCGCACCGGGTCGGTTGAAGTCAATCACAACATCGCGGGCTGGCAGCCACACAAGATGAGGATGGAACGGTCGTCGAAAACTCGTTCGGTAGAAGTAGATGAACATTGCTGCTACCACCAACATGACGAGCACGAGTAGTGCGATGCCGATTCGCTTGACCGTTACCTCGCGCTGCGCCGTGAGGCGTGCCCGAGCCTCAGTCTGTCGAAGGCCTGTGTCGTTCGGCCGCCAGGCCCCGAGAAGCGTCGCATTGTCAATCTTGAGTGCTGGGAAGAGTGACGGTAAGGTCTGGTTTGCTTCCACTTTATCGGGTGAAGTTGTACGGACCGAGATCGAATAGGTTGTTCCGGAGACGGTACCCCCAACCAAAAGGTGATCGTAGACGTCAGAGGAGCCGTAACGATAGATCGGCGACATGTCGACGGTTCCTGCAATCGTGTCGACATCTTTCGCGGTCAGAGTTAGGCGGGTCGTATCCAGCAGTGGTACGTATACCGCATCATCCTCCCGACGGCAAAGGCCCTCCTGGCACTTGCGCAGATCAATTTCAGCTGGCAATCCAATAACCTGATCACCGATCCTTGCTGGTGTACCTTCGTCTGCAGTGAATTTTCGATGGAGTTGAACGGGATTCAAGATGCTAGAGACGGGGATACGAAGCTCAGCGGGTATTCCGCTCGCTGGCACCAACCGAATGGCCTCCTGGGAGATTGCCTCACGATCGTACTCGACAACCTTCGGGTACCAGAAGCCCTGATTGGAGGCGGGCTTGATCTCGATGGGATGTAACCACACGCTAGCCGATTCAGCAGTTGGGACAAGGTCTCCGTTTCTGTCAACCGGTATGTAGGCCAGCGATGGTACCTCCATATTGAATTCCTGCGATACCCGTCTCGCCAGAGCCATTGCGTCCGCTGTCTCCTTGGCGTCAAACGCTTGGTTTTCTTGACGTGCGACTTGGGTCAGGGCAGACAGTTCGCCGGCAGGCGATGCGGTCAGGTTGTAGCGCAAGTTTGAGGCCAGAAGCAGCAGAGTTCGTCTGAACAAACGATCGGGGTCTAATTTGCCCTGAACGTATGGAAGCGCCAACAACTCAGCCACGACGATCGGCGACAGATAGCCCTTGAATCGGCATTTGTCTGCAAGTTGGGCGGCTAGAAAATCTTGAAGATCCTGTGCGCCGGAGAATTGACGATCTGCCGTCACCATATCGAACAAGTTGTTTGGGGCGATTGAGGATCGTTTGTCTGGAAAGCACCCGCCGCGATCTCCGGGATTCGAGCCGTATCCGGCGAAGAAAAGGACAGTCAATTCGTCGCTGACAGGATTGAAGGCCGGATAGTCTTCTCGTTGATCTCCCAGCTCTCCGAACAAGTACTTGGGAATCGCAGCTGCAAGCTGCTGACGGCGTGTAGCATCGCCCATGTCGCTCGAATCATCGATCAGGACTATGAAGTGGTTCCCGTCGCCGTTTTGCGATTCCGAGGCCAGCTGCGTCACGGAATCCTGTGCCCACGCGTCCATCGGTGCTAGGCACGTCAGCCACAATATCATGACAACAATCGAGGCTCGTCTAAGTCGCCGCCTAACAGAGAACTTGCGAACTGTACTCCTTCTTGTCAAGCGCGATCTGCGAAAACCTAACGCAGCGCTCCTGTCCTTCAGAGCGACCGACACGCGCATAGCGTACGTCTCTGAAGTCCGTTGAGTACCAACATGTGTCAACGTACGCAGTGTGTCCATTTGGTGATCACCAGTCGTAGAGTACGGTTGAGACGAACGTTCGTCGGCAACAGCGCGTATCGGGAAGCGTTGGCGCGCTGCTTGATAACATCGAAAGAATGCCCATTCTGATACCGCTCTGGCAATACGCTCGGGCGACCATGGTCTCTGCGACCCGCCCACCCCAGCCGGCGTGGGCGGGTCGCAGAACTAACCGTCGTCCGGCCGACGCAACCGCCAGGCTATAGCCACTCAGCATTACGGTGGTCCCGTCCAATGTCTGGACAGCGAATTGAGGAGGGGGGGGCCATTGTTATTGCCATGTCACCATCTGTCACCCGTGAACAACTCTTGCTCAAGCTCATCGGCGAGAGTGCAGACCGCGACCACGTGTGCCATCAAGGAGTCGTCACTAATCTCTGTGGGCACTTCCATTTTGACCATGATCTGGCCTTGCCGAACAACGATCCCGCCTCGCTTCATTCCTCCGACGCGCTCGCATGCCTGCCGCACCTTCACCGCGTCGGTCGCAGAACCCACCACGCTCATGAAATCGTAGTCACCCATACCCATGAAGTGATCTGCATCCGGATCGAGGAAGAACAGCTGCGACCTTCCTCCTGATAGTTGGTAGATTCCTTTGAGGAGCCCCCCCTCTTCCTTGAAGTTCAGACCCTTCGATTGAAGCTTGCTTGCCAACAGTGACATCTTACACTCTCCTATCGGTTTGCGAATATCTCTCAGTTCGGGGAGGCTGTTAGCCTCCGGCTACGGAGCGCGAACCCCGTCGGACTGCAATTCGGGCCTACGCCCTATCGCCAGGGGCAACTTCATCCCAAGTCAGACTCTCACCCACAGTGTGATCCCCGACAGTCTACCGACCCAGCCAAAGCCAGACACCAACCTCCAGGCTTCTACAGGCAGCACGCCCCTAGCTGTGTCTCCCTGGCGCCTCGTGACATCCGTTGGCCACTCTTACCGTGAGCACTGAACCCAGTGAATGTCACGCCCGACAAGATGGTGACCAACAGCGTCATGCGACGAAGCCCGTGAAGTGTAGAACCCATTTGAACGGCTGGGAGAGGCACGACATGAGTCCATCGAGCAATGTAAGATGAGTGTCAGCCTTAGCGCGACTCGTCGGAGTTCAAGTGCACTGTTCAACAGGTCTACTGGATCATCTCATCGATTGCTCACATAGTCAACTCACAATACACATAGATGGCCACGGTCAAAGCCTCGGGAACGGGGTCCAATTGCCGGGCCACACAAGGCCGTGCGGACGGGACAGAAGCTCGGCGGCAGCCGTCCTGGATTCCAAAGTTATGACTGAGGCCCATCAACCAGTAGCTCCACGGCGACGCGGCCGGTTCCCTGGAGCCGTATCGCCGGCGCACCTGCCTGGCGCGGGCCGTGGCAGGCCAGCAGTGGACGACAGCGCACGCCTTTGCACCCTCGGCACCTGAAATGACAATCCGCACGGGAGGCTGTCTCCCCACTCACGACCCGGTCTCCTTTCCGGCCGCGTACATGAGTCGCTTCGCGCCCACCGCGCCTCGCGCTCATGCTGCATCGCCACTGCGTGACCCTTGCACCGATCCATCACGCACCGTGGTTCCATCGCCCGACTCAGCACACTGCCCAGGGCGGCAATCGCCGCCCCGAGCAGATATCACTAATAGTACACTAATACCGTTTCTCCATCAAACCTCCCGCGACCTTGCTATAATCACCCCCGACATGCCGTTTCCCCCCGTTTCCGACCCCCTCGCATCTACTGGCTACAGTCCCCCCGCCTCCGCAAGCCCGACCCATGGCGCGCCACCTTCGCCGCTCGGTTCGCCCTGGCGTCTGCGGCTCCTCGGCTCCTTCTCCTTGGAGCAGGACGGCGAGCGCGTCTGTGGCTTCGGCGCGCGTTTGGACGAGCAGCTGCTGGCCTACCTTGCCCTGCAGGCGCCCACCGCCGTCGCCCGGCGAGACCTCGTGGCCCTGTTCTGGCCGCGGATCGCCACCGCCACCGCGCTCAAGAACCTGTCCGTCACACTCTTCGCCATCCGCAAGCGGCTGCAGGAGGAGGGCTTGCCCGCCACCGCCATCGACGGCGTCCGCCAGAGTCTGCGCTTGGATCCCCTCTTGGCCGTCGACACGCAGGACTACCTGCGCGCCCTGGCCCGGGCCGCGCGGGCCGCGCACAAGCCCGACCGCAACCGCGCGATCGAGGAGTCCATCGCCCTCTTCGGCGCCGGCCTCCTGCCCGGCGTCCGGGCCGATTGGCTGACTGCGCACCAGGAGACCTTCCAGCAGCTCTACCGCGTCGCCGTTGACCTCCTCTCCTCCCCCAACCGCCGCCCCCAACTGCTGGCCGAGCTGCGCGACGCCCTGCCGCCCGTCGCCTGGCAGTTGGCCGGCGGCGAGCCCTGAGCCGCCGCGCCCGAGCCGCCGGACGACCAGGCGGCGCTCGATCCCCAGCTGCTGGCCTTCTGCCTGGAAGCCGGCGCGGGGCTGACCAGCCCCCAAGCGCAGGACTGGCTCCAGCGCCTCGATTCGCGCCTGCCGGAGATCCTTGCCGGCAGCGAGCAGGCCCTGGCGCTGGGTCGCTCCGACCTGGCCGCGCAGCTCATTGTCCCCCTCTGGCGCTACTGGCGCCTCCGCGGCGCCTCCGCGGCCGGCTTCGCGATCCTCGACGCCATCCTGCTGGCCGCGCCCCGTACTGTTGGCAAGGCTGGCGCAGAGCTGCTCCATGCCACCGGCACCCTGGCCGCTTACGCCGGGCGCTTCGAACGAGCCGACGCCCTGCTCGAGACCGCCGTCAGCGAATGGCGCGAACTCCGGGACCTCGACGGTCTCTTCAAGAGCCTCGCCAACCAGGCCATCAACCACTATCTCCACGGCGACGCCGCCAGAGCGCTCGAGCTGTTCCGTCAGAGCATCCGCCTGGCGCGGGCCATGGCCGGCGACCAGTTCATGGTGTCGCTGTATTACGACGCCGCCCTGGCAGCCCTGCGCGCGCACGAGGGCGAAGCCGCACGGGACTACCTCCCGCGCCGGCTCCAACTGCTCCAAGATCGGCCTCAGTCTGAACGACTCCTCGGCGACACCTATGCCCACCTGGCCGCCGTCGACCTGCTGGAGGATGACCTGGCCGCCGCGCTGGCCCACGTCGCAGAGGCCCAGGCCACCATCGACAGCCACGGCCTGCCGGCCGACAAGGTGCTCCTGCACCAACTTCGCGGGCGCATCGCCTACCTCGCCGGCGAGCTGCCCGAAGCCCGGCAGCACCTGGAGGCCGCGCTGGCCTCTACACGACTTTAACCAGGGCCCTCTTCGCCCGCGCCAAGGTGACCGTCCGCCACCCCCGAAGCACCCGTCTCCAGCCGGCCGCGGCCACAACGCCGGTACCCGCGAGTAACAGCTAGCTTCTGCAAACGTAACAGCTAGCTGTTATGTTTGCAATAGCTAGCTCTTGTGATCGCAATAGCTAGCAGTTACTGGCGCGGAAGCATGCTGTTGCGAAGGCAGAAGCTAGCTGTTACTGCGCCCATGGCTGACGCCAGGCCAATCAAGCGTCCCAACCCACGCGAGACCCCTCGCGTCCAGTCCTCCCGCGGGTCCAGCGCCCGGGCTCGGGGAGCCGCGCCTGCGCCCCCCGAGCCCGTTGAAGCCCACCTGTCGCCCTTACTGGAAGGCCAGCACCAGCCCCGCCTGCCCGTCACCCACCGCGATCGGCGCCGTCGGGTTCAGCGTCGGCGACGCCGGCAGGTCCGCCGTGTCCACCAGCACGTAGTACCAGTACGGGTAGCTGAGCCCCGTGAAGGCGAAGGCGCCGCTGGAACTCGTCGTCTGGCTGGCCACCTGCGTGCCGCTGCCGCTCACGCAGCGGTACAGCTTCACCGTCAGCCCCGCCAGGCCCGCGCTGCTGCCGGCATCGATCACCGTGCCGCTGATGAACGGCTCCGGCTCGCCGCCCGGCGGGCCCGGATCGCCCGAGGCCGAGGCGCAAGGATCACCGCTGGCCAAGGCCTGACCGACGCCGGAATCAGGCCGGGCCAAATGGGCGAGCCCGCCGAGCAGGCTCAACGCAAGCAGAGTCATACCGATCGTCGTGCGCATGTTGACGCTCCTGTAGCGTTCATGTGGCCGCGCGACCCTGCAGGCCGTCGCGGCCGGGCAATCGCACCATCAGCTAGGAGAGCGCTCTCAGGTCGGCGCCACCCGGTGATCAGCCCGGTGGCGGGCAGGCGGTCAACAGCCGCTGCGCTTAGGACGACAGTGTCCCCGATCGCCGCCAGCGGCGGAATAGGGATCTCTACACGCTTGTTGCATCATTCAAACACATCTCCGACAGCCCGCCTGTTCAGACCCTCCCACGACAAGCCCGCCACACCATGAGCTTGCACCACATCACCCCAGAGGCCGTGACCGCCATCCTCCAGGCCCTGCGCAGCGCCGCGCCGCCACCGCCATCCTCCCTGCTGTCCTTGGGCGTGGTCACCCGCCGCCTGGAGACCCGCGAGATCCTCGACAGCCCGACCGCACGCTTTCAGATCCTCGGCGACATCCTGCGGCGCCTCGTCTGGGACGAACTCGCCCGCCTGAGACCACCCGCGGAGCATGTCGACGATCCCGATGCGGTCACCGAGTCGATCGAGTTGAGCTTACTGAAAGCCGATTGCAGAAGCCGCAACGACGATCGCGCCGCCTGGGGCGCCCTGTACTTCCAGTACCTTGGCGTCAATCGGATCGCTTTGACAGCGCTGGGTCCGGAAGTCGTGCCGTACCACACCTTCCGCCGCCGCCGCCATCACGGCTGCCAACTCCTGGCAGCCAGACTGATCCAACTGGAGGTCCGCGGCGACTCCAACTCGGCGGCGCTGCGCGGTGCCGGTCCCCTTCCGTCCGCCGGGCGCCCCATCATCAACGCGCCGCCATACACCGTGGATGCGAACCCCGTCGGTCACATCGAAAGCGCAGCCCCCGCGGAGCCGTCGCGAGACATCCATCAACCGGAAGTTCGGATCGCTCGGCGCAGCCGCATGGTCGGGCTGCTCGCACTCGCTATCATCGCCGTGATCGCCGTCAGCAGTCTCCGTTCACCGATCGTCAGCCCCGGCTTGGCCTCGCCCACCTATCCCAGCAAGATCGCCGTGGTTGGCCCCATGGCAGTGAGCCCCGCGCGGCCGCGCGCGGGCGATGCCGTGACCGTCAGCTTCCGAGTCCGCAACAACGACACCCAGCCGCATACCGTCGCCCACCTCCGCGCCGGTGGGCGCGGCCCACGCGCCTGCGCGCATATCTGGTCCGCGCCCAACGTCGACTTTCCCGACGTCGCCAACCTGCTCCTCTCGCCCGGCGAGCTGTTCACCTACCGTGCGTCGCGCATCCTGTCCACGCCGGGAGACTATTTCGTCGAGCCCGTTCAGGTCGGCGCCAGCGGGCGCTGGGGCGGCGTTGGCCCCTCGCCGCGAGCCTGGGTCGGCGTCACCGATCCGCACACCGGCGCGGTCCCCGCCCCCGACTGTCTCACGCTCGCGCAAGGTCCCGAGCTGCAGCCGGCCAGCCCGCGCGTGGGTGAACCCTTCACCGTCACCCTGAGCATCCGCAACAACAGCAACGACGTCCTGCGCCTGCAGAAGCTCATGGTCGGCGTCCGCGATCCCGCCCTGACCCAGGTCGCCTGGCGCGCCCCGACCGTGTTCATGCCCACCGAGCGCGCCCTGACCCTGGAACCCGGTGAGACCTTCCTCTACCGCAAGACCCGCATCGCCAGGGAAACGGAAGCTGGCCGCCACCTGATCGCTCCGGCCGTCCAACAGGACGGTGCGTGGAGCGGGGTGTGGCCTTTCGAATACGCGTGGGTCACGATCCTGCCGCGGTGACCGGTACGAAGTGTAGAGCGATGTTCACGACTGCGTAGCGCGCTGCCGACCGCCCGATACCGTGAGGCTCCCCGACTCCGCTGATTGCCCGAGCTCATGTCCACCGCCCGTCCAAAGGTCAAGCGCGGCCGCTTGGCGCGCATCTGTCGCAGACACGACGCCTACCCCCTTTCCAGCGGCCCGGCCGGCCCGTAAGCTCATGGCCGATGCCAGCCCCGCATTGTCCAGCCCCAAGTCCCCCGGCGAAGACGCCGGGGGTACCGCCTCAAGCTGACGCCGGGATTTGCCCCCCATGCACAAACGCATCAAAATGCCTGCTATGCGAACCACCATCGACCTCCCCGACCAGCTGCTCCGCCAAGCGAAGTCGCGCGCCGCGCTTTCAGGCATGAGCCTCAAGGATCTGATCACGCGCTTTATCGAGCGCGGTCTGCGCCAGGGTGAAGAGCAGCCGCCGATCGTCCGGCAACGTCGCCCCGATCTCCCCGAGGTCATCGCCGCGCGCGGGCGCCAGATGCCTCTGCTTTCCAACACCGAGACCCAAGCCATTCTCGACGCCGCGGATGCCGAGGCGGGGAATGGATCCCGCGGTTGACCTGCTCGATGTCAACGTCTGGTTGGCGCTGAGCACGAGCGAACATCCCCATCATGCCTTGGCGCACAGCTACTGGCGCGACGCATCGGCTGAGCGGCTCGCCTTCTGTCGGGTCACCGTTCTCGGCTTCCTTCGCCTGACCACCCATTTCACCGTCATGGGCGGCCTGCCGCTCAGCGCCGAAGAGGCCTGGACAGCTTATGAGGCCTGGTGCCGACGCGACGCTGTGTTCGTGGCCCATGAACCCGAGGGCTGCGACCTCCTCCTCGCTGACTGGGTCCGTCGCGGGGTCATCAGCCCGCGGCTCTGGACCGATGCCTACCTCGCTGCCTTTGCCAGCGCCAGCGGCTTTCGGCTGGTGACCTTCGATCGCGACTTCAGCCGCTTCGACGGCCTCCACCTGTTGCTGCTCGACGGATAGCGTTCCCACTCCGCTCTTCCGCCTACCAGCATTCACCCTTTCGAGGAAGACCACCCCCATGTTCAACGACTTCAAGCGCTTCATCCTGCACGGCAACGTCCTGGATCTGGCCGTCGGCGTCATCATCGGCGCCGCCTTCGGCAAGATCATCGACTCCCTCGTCGGCGACATCTTCATGCCCCTCGTCGGCGCCGTCACCGGCGGCGTGGACTTCAGCACGCGGGCCGTCGACCTCGGCCCCAACATCCACCTGGCCTACGGCAACCTGCTGACCGCGCTCGTGAACTTCCTCCTGATCGCCGGCGCCACCTACTTCTTCATCGTCCGCCCGGCGGCCCGCCTCCTGCCCCCACCGCCCCCCGCCGGTCCCAGCGAAGCCGAGCTGCTGACGGAGATCCGCGATCTTCTCAAGGGGCGCGGCTGAGCCGAGGTCTCGCGGAGCGCAGCCGGCCCACCTAGCCGGCGCATTGGGCATCCGGACAACGTTCGCATCCCATAACCCGGCAGGCAGACCCTTCCAACCCCGGGGCCTTGCCTGAGGTTGGCGCCAACCGGTCACCTAGACCCCCCATGGCGCCAAGCCCCTCTATCGCTCCCTGCCCTCGCCGACGTTCAAGCTACCATCCTGTCGGCACGGTAAGCGACCGCACGCCGCCGGATCGCCAGAAGGAGTCAGGCTCATGTCCGCCCCCGCCACCATGTCCGCCCGCAGCCTCTCGCTCACCCGCGTCATGGCCGTCACCCTGGCCGTCACCCTTCCCCTCGCCCTGCTGCTCGTCCCCGTCCACCCCGGCCGCGCCGCGCCTGCCGCGCCCGCCGCGCCCGCCGCCGCGCAGGCCAACTGCGCCGGAACCCAGACCGGCATGGTACCCCTCAGCCAGCTGGGGGCCGAGGGCTACCAGGGCTTCCCCGGTGGCCTGTACCCCGGCGGCAACCAGCCCCCCGTGGCGCAGGCCGAGCTCGCCCTGGCCGCGGCCGCACGCGTGCTGCCGCGGGATCGCGCCGGTCAACCCGACCCCGCCGGGCAGGTGGTACTCTTGTCCATCGGCATGTCGAATGCCACCCAGGAGTACCAGCGCTTCATGAGCCTGGCGGCCGCGGTGCCGGGCCTCCATCCGCGCCTGAAGCTCGTGGACGGCGCCCAGGGCGGGCAGACCGCTTCGGTCATCCGCAACCCCGCCGCCAACTTCTGGACCGTCGTCGACCAGCGGCTGGCCCAAGCCGGCGTCGGCAGCGCCCAGGTGCAGGCCGTGTGGCTCAAGGAGGCCAACGCCCAGCCGCGCGACGCCTTCCCCCGCCATGCCCAGGCGCTGGCCGACGACATCGCCGCCGTCATCGGCATCCTGCACAGCCGTTTTCCCAACCTGCAGCTCGTCTACCTCGCCAGCCGCATCTATGGTGGCTACGCCTCCAGCACCCTCAACCCCGAGCCCTACGCCTATGAATCCGCGTTCAGCGTGCGTTGGCTCATCGAGCGCCAGATCGCCGGCGAGGCCGGCCTCAACGCGGACCCCGCCAAGGGTCCGGTCACCAGCCCCGTCCTGCTGTGGGGGCCCTACCTCTGGGCGGACGGCCTGACCCCGCGCCAGGGCGACGGCCTCACCTGGGCCTGCGCCGACCTGGTGGAGGACGGCACCCATCCCTCCGACAGCGGGCGCAGCAAGGTGGGCAACCTGCTGCTGGACTTCCTGCGCCAGAGCCCCAGCAGTCGGCCCTGGTTCCTGGCCGATCCCAACGCCACGCCCCCACCGTCGGCCACGCCCGGCACGCCGGCGCCCTCGCCCACCGCCGGCACCGCGCCCTCCCACCCCGCCCCCCCCCGCCCCAGCGCCACCGCCGCGCGCCGCCTCCGGCGCCACGCCCCCGCCGCAGCGCGACCCCACCTTGCTGCCGCCTGCGCCAGCGGCCGCGTGGCCTGCCGGGCGCTGGCCCCCGGGGCCCTCCCCAGGATCCACGCCCGTCGCCAACCAGACCACCATCCGCGCCATCTCCGCCTGGCGAGCGCCCCACCCACCTCCGGGGGGCCGACTCTTCCTCCCCTCAGGCCGAGTCCAGTTCAGCCCCCACACCGCATCCCCCCCCACCGCCGACACCGTCGTCGCCGGCGTCAACCTGACCCAGCTCTTCGCCCCGCCATCCGCAGCCGAACTGCAGGCCGTTCGCAGCGAGCGCGCCGCGCGCGAGCTCCCGGTGGTGGAGGGGCGCATCTTGCTGGACCGACCGAACGCCGACGGCACCCGCACCCTCGTCCTGTCGCATCGCGTGGCGGGCGAACTGCATTACGGCGCCGTGCGCCTGCCCTCCCTGGCCCCCGGAGCCCAAGCCCCCGTGATCCTCGTCCTGCACGGCGGCAAGGACGGCGCCAAGCTGGATGCGCTGGACAAGATGGACCGCGACTACGCCGACCTGGCCGCCACCGCGGTCATCGTCCTGCCCGCCTACCGCGGCGAGGCCATTGCCGGCACGCCCCTGGGCGATCTGTTGTCAGAAGGCGACTTCGGCAGCCCCGAGGACCACGCCGACGATGCCCTCAGCCTCTTGAACGTGGTGGAGGCCCTGGTACCAGAGGTCGACACCGCACGCACTGCGGTCTACGGCACGAGCCGCGGCGGGGGCGTGGCCCTGGCCGTGGCCCTGCGCGCCGACCCACGGGTACGCGCCATCTTCGACCTCTTCGGCGCCGCCGACTTCTTCGCCCCTGAGGTGGTGACGATGATGGCCGCCGCCCTGACCGCCGGCCGCCCCCCCGGCCCGCCCGGCGAGTCGACGGTGTTCCAGCAGGCGGTGCAGCCCCTGGCGGCCGGGCAGTTGAGCGTCGCCGAAGCGCGGCGGATCATCCTGCGCTGGTCGCCGGCGCAGTTCGCCGCCGCCATGAGCCGCCCCCTGCAGGTGCATCACGGCACGGCCGACCAAAGCGTGCCCGTAGGCCACAGCCTGCGCCTGGCGGCGGCCATGGCCACCCTAGGGCGAGGCGCGCCAGACTTCGCCTTCTTCGCCTACGAGGGCGGCGGCCACGGACAGGTGCCGGGGGCCGCGGAGCGGATCCGGCCCCTGCTGGCGCAGGCCTTGGCGCCGTAGAGCCCCCGTCCTAAGGACCTGCCCTCACCCTCGCCGCCCGGATCAGAAAGGGCAGCCACAGCCGCCGCCCGATCGGTGTCGGGGATGCCCCGGGCGTGCCGCTGCCGCCGAGCGTCGGCGTGCGCGTGGGAGTGGCCGCGGTGCCCCCGACCGCCGTCGGCGTCGGCTCAACCGTGCCGCCGCCGGGCGTGGGGCTGAGCGTCGCGGGCGTCGTGGGGCTGGGCTCCAGCGTGGGCACGACGACCGTCGAGGTGGGGGTAGGGGTGGCGGCGCCGACCGCGAAGCGGGCCATCCCCCAGCCATCCGTGGCGATCCAGACGTCGCCGTTGGGGGCCACCGCCACGGCGCTGATGTCGTTGGAGGGGATGCCGCTGCCGGCCACATCCAGGGTACGCCAGGCCGCGCCGTCATGCACCCGCAGGCCGCCGTTGCGGCGGTCCGTCCGCCAGCCCTCCGGATCGGCCGCCTCGCGCGCCAGCCCGCCGCGGGAGGTGGCGACCCAGAACCGGCCATCGCCGTCGCGGGCGATACCGCTGATCCAGCCGGCCCCCACAAAGCTCTCCTTGGACCAGGTGCTGCCCGTGCGGCGGTTGAGCTGGGCCGTGAAGTAGGGCTTCTGGGCCACCATCGCCGCGGCGCTGAGACCCTTGCTGCCCAAGGTGCCGGCCCACACCCCGCCGTCCGGGGCGGGCAGGACGGCGAAAGCCTCGCCCTTGGAGCCGTTCTCGCCGAAGGATTCCAGGCCGCTGGTCACATCGAAGCGGGCCCAGCTGTCATCCGACAGCTTGCCGGCGCCCACGCCCCCGCCGGTCCAGCGGCCGCCGCCGGTGCCGCTGATGGGGTCCGGCTCCGACAGGTGGTGGGCCGCGGCCACCCAGGCCGTGCCGGCGGCGCAGTCCAAGGCCACGTCCGTGAGGTTGTTGCTGGGCAGCTTGGGGTAGCTGAAGGCCGTCCAGGCGTCAGCCGCCGCGTCATGCACCGAAGCGCCCAGCTTCAGCCGATCCAGACCCGTGCCGGCGACGTCCCAAGGGCTGCCAGTGGCGGCCCATACCTCGTTCCCGCAGCCGGCAGCCAAGGCGGTCACGCCGTTGCTGCGCAGGCCGGGCACATTGCCGCGCTTGGTGCTGGCCACCGTGCGCGCCGTCCAGCGGCTGCCGTCGAACACCGCCAGCCCGCCGTCCGCGTACACCTTGCCGTCCCAGGCGGTGGTGGCCGAGCCGGCCCACACCTGGTCGCCGCGCAGCATCACCGCATGGACGTTGTTGCCCGTCAGGCCGGTCCAGGGCACCTTGCCGTCGGGATCGGTGTTGACCGTGTTGTAGACCTTCCACACATCGTCGGCCGCCCCGAAACTGCCGCGGGTGTCCAGATCCAGGAGACCGCTGCCGAACTGCCGGGCAGCGGCGGCGCGGCTGCCGCTGGCCGCCCAGACATGGCCCTCCCAACGGCTTCCCGCGGCTCCCACGGCCAGGTCGGTGAAGAAGTTGGTCGGCGGCGCCACGCAGCCCGGCTGGGAGCAGGCCGTGAGCAGGTTGCTGCCGAAGCTGGCGCTGGCCAGGGCCATGCGGTTGACGCCGCCCCCCACGCCGCTGGCCGGCCCGGTGCCGATCCAGGCGGTGCCGCCGGCGATGATCAGGGCCTGCGCCCGGTCGCGGGCCATGCCGTCGACGCCCGAGAAGGGGGCGCCGCGCCCGAAATCCCACACATCGTCGTTGCGGCCCAGCAAGCTGCCCTTGTGGTCCAGGATGCTCAACCCGCCGCGGCGGCCCAGGCAGGCCCCGTTGCATTGCGTCGCCATCCACACCGTGTTGGCCAGCGCCGGCTGATCGGCGGGGCCGAAGGCGATGGCCGTCACGGTGTTGCCACCCTGCCCGTCCGAAGGGTCGAAGCGCTGCGAGGGATCGTCGACCAGGCTGGGCTGGTCCGCATTGGCATAGCGCAGGCCCCGCCCGGCCATGCCGATCCACAGCCGTCCGCCGGCGTCCAGAGCCACAGTCTCCACCTGGCAGCTGACCGTGGGCGCGTCGCCGTCGCAGCGGGCCGCAGTCCAACGGTCGTCGGCCGGGTCGGCGCTGCCCTTGGTGTCCCGATGGCTGACGCCGCCGCCCACCCGCGCCCAGATTCGGGGCGCGGTGGTGTCCGGCGCCTGCTCCAGCCGGTGCTGCTGCGCCGTGGCCACCCAGAGGCCGCCCTTGGCGGTGAGGGCCAGGTCCATGATGTTGTCCGACACCAGGCCCAGCTGCACCGAGCCATCGGGCAGCCCGCGCAAGGTGTTGTCGTAGGTGGCCACCGGCGCCCAGCCATCGTCGCCGGGATCGTCGCTGCCCTTGGTGTCCAGCCGCGCCAGACCCCCGCCACTCCAGACGCCGGTGAGGGGGTCCAACTCCTGCTGGCAGCCGATCCACAGCCGCGGGCCATCCAAGGCCAGGGCCTTCACCAGATCCGAGGGCAGGCCGCCGCCGCTGTTGGCGCGGGTGTAGGTATGCCAGCTGTCATCCGCGCGGGAGGGCGTGCCGGCATCGTCGAAGCGCGTCAGGCCGCCGTCGGTAGCCAGCCACTTCACGCCCCCCGCGTCGATGGCGATGTCGTAGACCGTGTTGCCCGCCAGCGGATCCTGCGGACGCAGGTACTGCGTGTAGCTTCCCTCGATGGGATCCCATTGCACCAGCCCGCCATGGCGCGTTCCGGCCCAGAGCTGGCCCGCTTCCCAGGCCAATGACAAGATGTCGTCGCCGTTGGCATAGGTGGTCCAGCGGCCCAAGGGCAGACCCGGTCCGGCGGCGCGGCCGCCGGTCGGAACCAGCAGCATGGCGGCCATGACCACCAGCAACGCGAACAAGGTCCAGCCCGTCATGCGCGCCCTGCCAGGCCCGCGGTCCATGTCACCCATGTCGTCCCTCCAGTTCCAGTGTCACCCAAGCCAAAGCCCGCACGCCAAGAACATCGCGCCGCGCTGCAATGATGACGCAAGCCGGGGCAAAAGGGGAACGGGGGACAGGACGACCGCGTCGATGGCCAACAATAAGGGGCGCAACCCCTCGCGGGATTGCGCCCCTTTGTCTTGCGCTGGCGTTGGGATCCCTTACGGATCCCCTCGGCGTTCGAGTCGGATCGTCAGCCTCAGTTACCCAGCCGCCGGTAGCGGCACTTGCCGGCGACGCTCCAGCTGTTGAGGGTGTTGGCCGCCACCTGGTTCTGGCCGCCGACGACGATGTCGCTGACGGTCAGGGTCCAGTTGCCGTTGGCCGGCTTGGCGTCGAAGGCGCCCAGCGCCGAGCCGCTCTCCGTCGTCCGCCGCTGGCCGGCGCCGCCGAGCATCGGCGTCGAGCAGACCGTCATGCTCGTCGCCGCGTCGTCGTCCATCGTGCCGATCACGTTGGCCGAGTTGGTGCAGAAGGGCACCACCGAGTTGTTGAACAGCGTCGCCGTCACCCCGTTATGCTCCAGGCTCAGGTCCAGGTCCCCGAACCAGCCGTGGGTGATGTTCACCGCCACGTCGACGTCGATGACGTTGCAGTCGGCCGGCTTGCCCGCCACCGCCACCGTCTGCTGCAGGGTCTGCGGCAGCGGTCCGGCGTTGGGGATCGTGGCCACCGTCGTGCTCGTCGCCGTGAAGTCCTCGACGATGGGGTTGAATGTCGGCTGGCCGGGGCAGATGATCTTGCCCTCGTTGATGAAGTGGTTGTAGATCGGGAAGGCCTCGAAGGCCTTCGACTCGTCGCCCGGCAGGTCCGGCCCGCCCGACACGCCGCCGACCCGCTCCACCGCCGTGCCGCCCAGGCCCACCAGGTTGCGCACGAACTTGCCTTCGGGGTCGAAGACCTCGTGCTCCCAGTAGGTGGCCGAGACCACCATCGAGCCGTTGAAGTTCGGCGAGATCCAGCCCCAGGTGGCCAGGTCGATGTACTCCACCTGCCGGTCGTGCAGCTTCTCGCAGACGTAGTCCAGCAGCCCGTTCTGGTCGTAGACGAAGATGGCGAAGTCCGTGAAGCCCGGCTTGGCCACCAGGTTGGTGATCGCGATCTCCGAGGTGATGCCCCGGTACTGCTTCATCAGCAGCGGCACCGCGAACACCGCCGAACCGCTCTCGGTGCCGCCCGCGCCATGGCCCACCTGCCAGTCGTAGAGCAGGCATTCACCCTGCGCGTTGTAGGCGATGGCCTCGCGCCTGACGGTGCGTGCCGCGTCGCTCCAGCGCTCCGAGAGCACCACCGCCGACACCATCGGGGCGTCGATCGGGTTCGTGCCCGGCGTCCACCAGATCTGGCTCTCCACCCGCGCTGAGCCGCGCCAGTTGCCCGGCAGCGCCGCCAAGGTCGGCAGGAAGAAGCTCTGCGAGCCGCGCGGGCAGATCCAGTCGGCGATCGTGGTGATCACGTCGCCCGACTGGTCCAGGAAGTACACCTTCACCTTGGCCGCCGTCGTGCCCGAGTGGTTCTGCACCTGGATGAGCGTGTCCCAGCCCTGCATCTGGTTGTAGATCAGCGGCGCAAACACCACCTGGTCGCCGGCGCTGAAGTTCAGGGCCGCCACGTCGCCGGCCACGCCGTTGTAGCTCGTGAAGTGGTTGGGGCCGATGGTGTCCACGACGATGCCGAGCGGCTGCGTCGAGCGGATCCAGGCCGAGCCCATCCAGTCCGGGCCCACCACCGTGCTGGGGTCGAAGCGCACCGTCTCGCCCGGCGACACCGTCAGCACGTCGCCGAGCACCGGGCGCATGCAGTCGTCCTGGGCCTTGAACCAGATCTCGAGTGACGTGCAGTCGATGCCCGAGTTCTGGATGTTCAGGATGCTCGACAGGCCGCCGCGGCCCACCAGCACCAGCGGCGCGTAGAAGGTGAAGCTGCCCGAGCGCGGATCGCGGGCGCCCTCCTGGTCGGAGGAGATGCCCGTGTAGGCCGCGTTGATGAAGGCGTTGGGCGTAACAGGGTCCGGGCACTTGCGGTTGACCGTCACCGCCAGGGGCTCGCCCGGGTTCGCGCCGAAGTCGATGACCAACTGCTCGCCGGCCGGCCCGATGAGCCCGCGGTACTCGCCGCGCAGCCGGTAGGCCTCGTCGAACAGCGCCCATTCGTCGTAGTCGCCCACCACCTCGCTGAAGACCGTCGAGCAGACCAGGCGACCGAAGTCCACCAGGTTGCCGCGCTCGTCCTTCACCTTGGTCGTGGCGTTGAGGGCATACACCACCGCGCTCTTGGAGCCCTTCGGCAGCTGCGCCGCCGCGAAGCTCCAGGCCGAGCCGGGGCGCAGCAGGCCCGTGCATTCGGCCTTCAGCGGGCCGGCGGCCTGCGGCGGGCAGAAGCTCGGGTCGCCCCAGACGATGATCAGCGCCTTGCCGTCCTTGTCGCCCACGTTCTGCACCTGGATCCAGGTCTCGCAGGTCTCGTCGTCCAGCACCGGCAGCTGGATGCGGAAGTCCACACCGGCGCAGGGCACCTCGATGTAGGCCGTCGAGGACGCCTTGACCAGCGGCAGGCACGGATACACCGTGCGTCCGGAGTTCACCGGCGTGCCCGTCACCGTCACGGTGTCCGTGCTGACGCCGCAGCTCCAGTCCCTGAGCAGCTGGTCCACCGTCACCTGGCGCCGCACCGTCTCACCCGGCGCCAAGGGCAGCTTCGGGTCGCCGCCCGCGGTGATCACCTGGTCGTAGATGACGCGCTTGCCGCCGGCGCGGGTGGTCAGTTCGTCCACCACCCGGATGGCGTCGAGGAAGGTGTCACCGGTGTTGGTGATCTCGAAGCAGAAGGTCACCGGCTGGCCCGTCAGGTTGATCGTCGGCACCACCTGGCCCGGGCATTGCCCGTTGTAGGAGACCGTCTTGACCACCTTCACCTTGGGGCAGCTGATGGTCGTCGTCTCTTCGTCCAGGTTGTTCGCGCCGTCGATCTCGGTCGTCGGCGTGCGCGGGCGGTTGCCCGGCTGCGCGTTCACCAGGATCTGCCCACGGATCTCGCCGTTGGGGAAGGCCGCCGTGTGCACGTTGACGTAGAAGGTGCCGCCGTCCAGGTTGGCCACGTCGGCGGCCGTCAGGCTGATCACCCCGCCGATGGGCGTCGCCGGCGTGAAGGTGGTCACGCCCGCAATCGTCAGCAGGTTGTAGACCACCGCCCCGTTGACGCCCGCGGCGCCCAGGTGGATATGCGCGCCGTTGATGCCCGGCGTGCCCGTCACATCCAGCAGCCAGAACAGCTGCCGGGTCATGGGATCGAAGTAGGCGTTGAAGGTGCCCGTGGAGGTGGTCACCACCGCCGGCACTTCATTGGCACCTTCCAGCACCGCGCCGTAGTTCTTGACCGTGCGCACGGTGGCCTGGTTGCGCAGCACCGAGCCGCAGACGGCGTTGGCGGCAGCCATGACCTGGATGCGCACCCGCACCGATCCGCCGGTATTCAGGCGACCCAGCTGCTCTTCGCCGCGGTTGTTGAGGTCGCGCCCGATGAGGATCTGGATGCGCCCATCGTCGCGCACGCCCAGCAGCCGGCCCGAGCCGGAGAGGAAGCTCACCTGCACCTGCGCCGGGTCCAGCACCACACCCGTGCCCGGCAAGCGGTCCTCAAGGAGGACCGAGGCCGCGTCCGAGGGGCCGCGGTTGGACACGGTGATGTCGTAGGTGATCATCCCGCCGGGGCCACCGGGTCGCATTGCAGGTTGCCGTTGGCCGGATCGGTGCCGAAGATGTCCGTCTTGTCCACCGCCAGATCGGCCTCGGCGATGATCTCGGTGTCCTCGGTGTCGGTGTTGTTGGCCGGGTTGGGATCGACCGCCGTCGTGGCGATCGTCGCCCGGTCGGTGGCGATGAGGTCCGTGGCGTCCAGCACGTAGCCCGGGTCCACCAGCACCACCAGATCGATCTGGTAGCTGTTGCCGGCCGGGATCGTTCCCGGCACCACCGTCGTGCCCGAGCGCGAGAAGTTGGTCACGGTCACGGTGTTGGGCGCCGTGAAGCTGCAGGTGGCCGCGTCCGTCGGCGCCACCGGCTCGCAGCGCAGGAAGGTCTCGCCCAGGATGCCCAGCTGCTTGAAGTCCAGCGCGTCCACCAGCGTCACGCCCGTGGCGTCCGACGGCCCGGCGTTGCCGAAGGTGATGCGGTAGCGGTGTTCCTTGCCGGCGATAGCCAGGTCCGGCTCCTGCGGCCGGTCCAAGCGCGGCTCGGCCGGCACGTCCACCTTGGTCAGACCCACCGGCGCGCCCACCGCCGCCGGTCCGCCGCCCACGTCGGCCACGGCGTTCACCACGGCGTTGCTCGTGGCGACGTTGTTGGCGGCCAGCGGATCCCAGACCATGAGCAGGTTGGGGTTGATCACCTGGTTCTTGCCGGCAGGCTTGGCGTCAGTCGTCGCCGCGCGGCCGCCCGTCAGCTGGGAAGCCCGCGACAGCGGCTTCGCCGCCGCGCTCAAGGGCGCCACCGGCGCCGGCTGGCCGGGGACGTTCGACGGGTAGAACTGAATCTCCGCCGAGTTGGCCAGGTTGGTCCCGGCGGGCACGGAGGACTTCACCCGCACGTAGATGTCGAAGGTCTTGCGGCCGCCGGCGGGGATGGTGCCCAGGTTGCAGAAGAGGATGTTCTGCTGCACGTCGTCCGGCCGGCAGTCGGCGCCGACCGCACGCAGGTAGTTCACGAAGTTGGTCGAGGGCAGGGTGTCCTTGACGGTGACGTTCAGGGCCTGGCTAGGTCCGTTGTTGGTCGCCGACAGCTGGTAGCGCAGGAGCATGCCCGCGGTCACCGCGTTGGCCGTGTCGGCCACGATGAGCTCGCCGGTCAGCGGGTTCACGCCCGTCACCACCTCGCCCATGTTGCTCTTGGTCAGCGACATGTCGGCGGCGGCCAGCACCGTGTTCTGCGTGAAGCGCAGGTTGTCGGTGGTGTTGAGCTCGAAGGTGTCCGCGGTCACCAGGGCGTCGTTCTCCAGCACCGACCCGGCCGGCAGGGTGGAATCGGTGACCACCTGGAAGCGCAGGGTGGCCACGTCGCCCACCTGCATCGTGCCCAAGGCGCAGGCCAGCTTGTCGAGCGGATCGCCAGGCGTGCCGGTGGTGCAGGTGCCGGCCGGCAAGGTCACCAGCGGCGCAGCGCCGGCCGGGTCCAGCGTCGCCACCACCGAGCCCTGGTAGATGCGCACGCCGCCGGGCAGCCGGTCCTGCAGGAGCACCCGCTCGGCCCGCGAGGGGCCGGTGTTGGACACCGTCAGCAGGTACTCGATGCGCCGGCCCGCGGTGACCCGCGTGGACACGAAGTAGTTCGGCGCGGTCGGGAAGACCTGGCCGAAGATGGCGTTGTTGAAGATGAGCCCTGGCTGGTTGACCTGCTGCTCCTCGCCCGTGGCCGTCTTGGTCAGGGCCAGGTTGGTCACGCCAGTGACGGCCAGGAAGGTCTCGGTGAAGTTGTTGCTCATGTCCGGATCCGGCGTGAGCGAGGTCACCCGCGCCGTGTTGGTCACCTTGATGTCCTGGTTGGCCACCAGCCGGAAGCTGGCGCGCAGCCGGCCCTGGCTGGTCGGCGAGAGCGGCTCCAGGAAGTTGGTGGCGAAGGTGCCGATGTCCGAGCCGAACTGGGTGGACACCAGGTTGCCCGTGGTGCAGGTGAACTGCGTGATCGCCCCGCCGCCCTGCGACACCGAGAAGGCGCAGCTCTGGATCGAGACGTTGCCGCTGGAGAGCAGGGTGTCCGAGATCACCGCCCGCCGCGCCGCGCTGGGGCCTAGGTTGTCCACGAAGATGGTGTAGGTGAAGATCTGCCCGGCGCGCACCGTGCCGAAGGGCTCGACGTACTTCGTGATCCTGAGGTCCGCCAGGTCCTTCACGATGTCGGTGTCCGAGCCGCAGTTGTTGGCCAGGTTGGGGTCGAACACGCCACCGACGAGCCCGCCGACGTCGACGAGGCAGGCGGTGTTGGTGATGGGCAGCTCGCCCGTCGGCGCCAGCGACACGAAGTTGGGGTCGGAGGTGAAGGCCATCTGGAACGTCACCGAAGTGAAGGCCGCCACGTCCAGCCCGGTACAGGTCACCGCGCCAGGACCCACCCTGGGGATGGGCGCGCAGACGGCCGCCGCGCCGCTGATGTTGGCGTCCGCCTGCGCCGTGTGGGCTACGAACGTCGCGCCCAGCGGCACCGTATCGGTGACGCTGAAGTCGACGACGGGCGTGCCCGTGGGGTTGTTGATGGTGATGTCGCAGATCCATTGCTGTCCGGCGTAGATGACGTCCTCGTCGATCCGCCCGTCGATGGCCCGCGCGTGGCACACCTTGGTCAGCGACAGGTCGGTCACCAGGACCTCGAACGCACCGATGTCGACCGCCACGCCCTGGGGCCGAAGGACGCCGCGCTGGTCCGTGGGGAGTCCAAACGCGTTATCCCCGGCGTTGAACGCCGGGCTCGCCGGGGTGATGGCCATGGTCGGCGTGTTGCCCGGCGCGTTGATCTGCAGAGGCCCCAGAGCCGGGTCCGCCGTCTGCGCCACGCCCGGGCAGCCGGAGTTGGTCTCGATAAGGTTCCCGCTGCCGGCCGAGTTCGTCGTGCTGCCAGCCTCCGTGAAGACGACGCATTCGCCCGTCAGGGCGCTGTTGTTGGCGACGATGGTGTTGCGCAGCGTGAAGTTGGCTATGCCCGCGGCAATGGAGGTCACGTAGATGCCGCCGGCGTTGGCGCCGCTATTGCCGCTGCCGCTGGCCGTGTTGTTGGAGATGGTCGAGTGCAGGATGGTCGTGTTGCCCTGGTGGGAGAAGATAGCGCCGCCGAAGCCGATGCCGTTCCCCGCACCGCCGGCGCCCGTGCCACCGTTGGCCGCGTTGCCGAAGAAGGTGCTGTTGCGGATGGTCACGAAGCCAAAGGTGTTGAAGATGGCCCCGCCCAGTCCCGCTCCGCCGCCGCCGCCCGAGGCGCCGAGGGCGTCCGCGCCGAAGGGGCCGCCCAATCCGCGAGTGCCGGCGCTGCCAGCATTGCCACCGCCACCGCCGAAGCCGCCGTTGCCACCGTTGCCGTTGGCGATGCCCCCGGCGCCGCCGCCACCGCCGAAGCCGCCGTTGCCGCCGTTGGCCGTCGTGTTGGGCGCGCCGCCACCGCCGCCGCCGCCGCCATAGTTACCGAGGGCGCCGCTGGTGGACAAGAGGCCATCCGGGGTCACGACGGAATCCGCGCTGGGCGCGTTCAGGTTGAGGAAGATGGCCGGGCCGGCGGCGCCGCCGCCGCCACCGCCGCCGGTGCAGAAGCCGTTACTAGCCGCGCCGTTGGGGTTGTCGCCGCCCTTGCCGCCGCAGTTGAAGCCGCCGTTGCCGCCGACGCCGGCGCCGCCGATGACGCCATCGTTGGCCGTGCCGCCGCCGCCGGCGCCGCTGCCGGAGCCGCCGCTGCCGCCGTTGCCGCGCGCGCCGCCGCCGCCGCCGCCGCCCTGGCGGGCCGCATCGGCCACACTGTTACCGCCATTGCCGCCCAGGCCGCCGCCACCGCCACCGCCGCCGGCATCGGCCTGGTTCGTGGCGCCGTTACCGCCGGTGGCCGTATTGCCCTCGAAGGTGCAGTTGTCGATGGTCACCGAGCCGCCCCGGTTGAAGATGGCCGCCCCGGCGCCTAGGCCACCGCCGCCGCCGTCGTTGCCGTTGCCACCCTTGGCGATAAAGCCCTTGATGTGCAGGTTCTGGATGGTCAGGTTGCCTTGGGCGTGCGAAACCTCGACGCCGATCTGCTGGTTGACGACGAAGGCCCGCAGGTTCTGCCCACCGACGCGCTCGAGTCGAGCGCCGTTGCCCTGGATGGTCAAGGTGGACGTGATGTCCGGGTTGGCCGAGAGGCCGGCGACGCTGAACTGATTCTGGACGATGCCCGAAACCTGGTACACCGCGTTTGGTGCCAGGACGATGGTGTCCGCGCCCGAGCCCGCCGTACAGCCCGTGGTGATCTTGGGCCCGTTGAGGTTCGACGGGTCGATCGCCTTGTTGCTGTCGAAGTTGGCCGCGAAGATGGCCTCCTGCAGCGAGCAGTCGCCATCCGAGTCCACTTCCTGGTTGGTGGTGGTCACGGTGATGACCGCGTTCAGGGCGTCGGTCGATGCCGCGCCGTCCGTGCTCTGGGCGGTCGCGGGGCCGGAGAGCACCGCGCCCAGCAGCAGGGCCAGCAGCCCGAAGAGCGGCAGCCGGCGCAAGGCTGCTCGTAGGTGTCCGACGCGAGGGACGGTCATCGCGGTCATGGCAAGTGCTCCTCTGCAGGCGGTGGCGGTAGCGGTGCAGGACCGGCGGCGGATCCTGCCCGTTGCGCGCGAAGTGTACAGGCAACGACAGCCCCACCACGCGCGGTGGGACTCAGCCTATATGAGAAAACGCTGAACGTGGACCGGAGATACGGGCTGAAGGCCGAAGACGGTCCAAGTGCCCATCGACCCGGCCGGGCATTTCCGCCGGCCGCGCTCATCCCATTCGGGCGAAGAGCCGACGGTAGGGCGCGCAGGTCGCCAGCAGGTCGTCGTGGCGGCCCGCCGCTTCCAGCCGCCCGCCGCGCAGCACCAGCACCAGGTCCGCCCAGCGGATCTGCGACAGGCGGTGGGTGATGAGGAGCGTCGTGCGCCCTTTGGCGGCCTGGACCATCGCCCGCTGGATGCGGTCTTCGGTAGCAGAGTCGATGGCCGAGGTGGAATCGTCCAGGATGAGGATGCGCGGGTCCGTCAATAGCGCCCGGGCAATGGCCAGACGCTGCCGCTGGCCACCCGACAGGGTGACGCCGCGCTCGCCGATGACCGTGTCGTAGCCCTCCGGAAGCTCCAGGATGAAGTCGTGCGCCTGCGCCGCATGCGCCGCCGCCACCACGTCCTCCCGCGAGGCCTCCGGCCGCCCGAAGGCGATGTTCTCTGCTACGGAGCGCGAGAAGAGGAAGGGGTCCTGCTCGATGACCGCGATCTGGCGGCGGAGCGATTCCAGGTCCCAGTCGCGCACGTCCACCCCGTCCACCAGCACCTGGCCGCGCTGGGTATCGAAGATGCGGTTGATCAGGCGGGTCAACGAGGTCTTGCCCGAACCCGTCTGGCCCACGATGGCCACCGTCTGGCCCGGCTTGATATCGAAGCTCAGCTGCTGCAGCACCGGTTGGTCATCGTTGTAGCCGAAGTCCACGCCGGCAAAGCGCACCGCGCCGCTGATGGGCGCGGCATGGCCCCCGACGTTCTGGTCCAGATCCGTTTCCAGGTTGATGAGCTGCAGGATGCGCGCCGCGCTGGCCATGCCCGAAGACACCTGGGAAAAGGAGAAGAGCGAGGTGAAGGTGGGGAAGCCGAAGAGCGACAAGAGCCCCATGAAGGCCACCAGATCTCCGGTGGAGATGGCCCCCAGGCGCAGCAGCCAGGCCGCCTGGGCGAAGCCCGCGCTGATGGCCAGGCCCATGAACAGGGCCGGCAGGTAGCGCGCCTCCCGCTCACCCTGATCCACGAAAGCCTGGCGGTAGGCGTTGGCCAGGGCTCCGAAGCGACCGATCTCGGCCCTTTCCTGCGCCGCGCCCTTGACCACCTCGATGCCGTCGACGACCTCGGTCAGGTGGCTGTTGAGCCGCCCGAAGCGTTGGCGAACGGCGACGGTGATGGGTGCCAGCTGCCGCAGGTAGCGGCGCACGGCCCAGGTGTAGGCGACCAGGAAGAGGACCGGCACGACCACCAGCTGGGGGTGGATGCGCGGCGCGAAGGCGATGGGGATGATCAGGAACATCGACGAGCCGATGGCCAGGTTCAGGCCGGGGTTGAACATGAGGTTGATCTCGCGCACGTCGTTCGTCGCCCGGGCCATGATGTCGCCCACGGTCTGGCGGCCGTGAAAGGTCATGCTCTTGCCCAGAAGCGAAGCGTAGAGCTCATCGCGCGTGTCGCGCTCCAGACGCTGTCCCAGCACCTCGCTGCCGAAGTTGCGGCCCAGCTGCAGGACGGCCCTGAGGGCCTGGCTGAGGATGATCAGCCAGGCGGCACGCAGCACCACCGCGCGCACATCGGGGGCCGACAGTGTGCCGGCCAGGCCGGCCTTCACGGCGTCGAAGGCCTCGCCGCCGTAGATGGGCACCACCCCGGCCAGGGCGGCATTGCCGAAGGCCCCGATGGCCACCACGGGCACCAGCCAGAAATGGCGCCTGATATGTGACAACACCCAGCGCAAGGGGCTGCGCCGGTCTGTCCGGTACGGCAGCGCCAAGGCGTATTCGGTAGCGGCGTGGCCGTCTACGAGATCCGTCATGGCCGTCTACGGGGATGCATGGGAGTCGAACCCACCTGCGCCGGGACTAGCCGCCGCACACCGATTTTGAAGACCGGGGAAGCCACCGGGCCCCGTCCATCCCCATGAATCACACAGTCCGTCCGAATCGCCCCGGCCCTCATGGCAGGATCGAGGTCAAGGCCTGCCGCAGCATCGCACCGTCGGTGAACGCCCCGCGGCGCACGTCTACCACCTGCCCCGCCGCGTTGATCAACACGGACGTGGGATAGGCGCTCACCCGATAGTCATAGGCCGTTTCGTTGTTCATGTCCAGCGCCACCGGCAGATCGAGGCCCCGCTCTTCGGCGAAGGCCTGCACGATCCCCACCTCTTCGCCCACGTCGATCAGCAGCACGGCCAGGCCCTGGTCATCGTACTGCGCCGCCGCGCCGGCCAACAGCGGCATCTCCTCGACGCAGGGCGCGCACCAGGTGGCCCAGAAGTTGAGGAGGACGGGGCGGCCGGCGTAGTCGCTGAGGCTCAGATCCTCACCGGCAAGGTTGTCCAGGGTGAAGGGCGGCGCAGGCTCGCCCAGGCCCAGGCGCTCGGCGTCGCCGGCGACCGCGGTCGGCGTCGTGCCGTAGACCAACGCGTTGTCGGTGGCCAGCGCGTCAGGCGCCAAGGTGGCCAGATCGGTGGCGTTCTCCACCAGGCGCGGCCGGCAGGACACCACGCCGAGGGCGGCGGTGACCGCCAGACAAAGGAAGGCAGTGAGCCGCGGCGAGCGTGATCCGGCAGGGATCACGGCGCGGGCGCCTGTCCGGGGGCGGGCATGCTGGGATCGTAGAACTCCACCACGACCAGACCGGGGCTCTCCCAGGTCTCTTGCAGCCAGGCGTTGAGCGTGGCCTCGCGCAGGGTCTTGTCCTGAGGGTCCTTGCCCTCCATGAGCTTGACCTGCGTGTAGGTGTTGCTGTCGCGGCTGAGCTCGAACCAGCGGGTGAGCTCGGCGCGGGTGACGCCGTTGCGGGCCAGGGCCTGATCCAGCTGGCTGTCGGTGGTGCCCACGCGATCCAGGAAGTCTTTGAGCAACTGGTCCACGGGGATGGCCATGGGCTCCACCGCGTCGCGCAGCATGGCCTGGCGCAGCAGCATCATGTCGATGACCCGCTTGAGGATCTTGATCTGCAGGTCGCGCATGCCCGGTCCGTCGGTCCAGGCGGGCATGGCGTCGCCGGAGAGCGAGCCCAGAGCCCGCGCCACGCGCACGTGGTTCTCCAACTCCTTCATGGTCAGCGGCATCCCCCCGACGCGGGCCACCACCTGGTCTGCCGGGTAGTCGACGTTGATGCTGGCCGGGAACTCGTTGGCCACAGCGGCACCCGGCGGGAGGGCCGGCGCGGCCGAACCGCCGGCCGGGAGACCCAGGGAACCCGAGGGGGCAGTCGGCGCCGGGTCGTTGCCCTTGAGCAGCCGCGGCACCACGGCCAGACTCAAACCGCCCAGAATAGCCAGACCCACCAAGGCTCCCAGGGCCACGGCACCCACACCGCCCTTGTCATCGCGCGTGTCGGGCGCGCGGGGGCGGCGAGGCGGTTCGGGGGCGGGAGGCTCGCCGCGGGGGCGGGACTCGATCTTGATCAGGGGCATAGGCGGGGAATGATAGGTCAGGAGGGGGGGAGGGGCCAAGGCTCCACCACGAAGCCTTCCTTCCTGGCCGCAGCTGCCAGCCGCTCGTCCAGGGTGACCATGACCATGTCCTCCGGCTGGTCAGACGCCCAGACCAAGGCGGCCGCCAGCTGCAGGGCATCGGCGGCGCGGAGAGCGTGGTCCTGGAGCAGGGCTTGGGCGCGGTCGCGGACAGCCCCAGATGGCAGGATCTCCATCCAAGAAGCCCGGAGCCGCTCCAGCAGCGCCAGTGTCTGCTGCATTTCCGCCGCTGACAGGCCATCCAGTCGCCGAAGGCGCGCCAGGGCGGACACGCATTCCACCGGTGTGCCCCACCACACCACGAGGGTGGGATCGTCCCGCGCGATGGACTCGACCGCTGTGCTTCCACCTTGCTCGAAGCACAGCGGAACAACGGCCGAGGCGTCCCAGAACTTCATCGGCCTTCGGTCCTTTCGGCCAGCAGGGCTGCCAGCACCCGGCCGCCAGGGTCCTCCGCCCGTGGGAGCGACCAGAAGTCGTCCCCCAAAGGCTGCTCGGCCATGCGCAGGAGACCGCGCCGCTCCAGCGCCCGCAGCCGCGTGTCCGCAGACTCCTCGGCCGGCGAGATGGGCACCAGCTTGGCGACGGGGCGTCCGTGGTCGGTGACGGTGACGGTCTCTCCCTCGCGCACCCGGGCGAGGTAGCTGCTCAGGGCAGCCTTCAGTTCGGCGACACCGACGAGGGTCATGGCTTCCTCCTGACGATCATGCGGCGATCAAGGCGATGGTCATTATAGTCACTTTCTACAGACGACGCTCGGAACAACGCTCACGTGGCGAAGGTCGCCGTGAGGGCTCGACTCCCAGTGGCGGGTCGGGCCCTCGATGTCGGTGAAGTGGAAGATGTGGGTACGGGGGTAGGGTCAAGCATCGGTAGCTCCGGGCCGAAGTTTCGCCTGTCCGCGCCCCTCACCGGATGTTCTGTCCATGACGTGCTGATGTAAACTTGCCGGGCCAATCGCGAGTCGTGGGGTCGATGCATGCAGTTGCCCAACAATGCCGCCGCCTATGTGCCCGAAGAAAAGCTGATAAACTACCTGCTCAACATGGATCATCCCATCGGAGGATCCAAGGCGCGGTTGCTGGCCGGTCACGGATTCACCATCGCCAACGCGCACGCGTTTGCCGCCGCACTCCAGAGACTGGCGGCGCAGAACCCTGTAGCCTCACGGCAACAAACGTCGCATGGCCTCAAGTTCATCGTGGATGGCGATCTGCCCACGCCCCGCGGGACGACGTTGAGGATCCGGTCTGTCTGGATCATCGACCGGGGCGGAACCGCCCCTCGATGGGTTACCGCCTATCCACAGTAGTAGCCACCCGGAGAGTCTGTCAGCATGATCACGGAACTCGACACGGTCGTACTCACGCGTTCCATACCCGAAGACGGCCTGCTCGCGGGCGATCTCGGTGCTGTGGTGCACGTCTACGCCAACATGGAAGCCTGCGAAGTGGAGTTCGTCACCGGCACCGGTCATACCCTCGCTGTGCTGACCCTGCCGATGGACGCCGTGCGTCCGCTGCAAGACGCCGAGATCCTGCACGCGCGGCCCCTCGTCGCCGCATGAGCCGGGTCGTCGAAAACGATTAGATTCAGGAATCGCTCCCAGCAGCGCGCGCCGGCCCCAGAGGGCACCGATCGCATCGATGCTTGGCAGTCCAGTTTGCAGGGCTGAGGTTCGGGTCGATCACACCCTCACTTGTCCTTCAGCGTCCACACCCCGTCCCAGTCCTCGCCCGGCGGATCCTGCGCCAGTTCCCCGCAGCGCTGGATCATGCGCAGCGCCGCCTCGTCCTTGGGGTTCAAGGTCAGGCAATGCTCGAAGCGCTTGACGGCGTCCGCCCAGCGCTGGCTGCGGTAGAGTGCCAGGCCGTCGCGGAAACCGGGCAGCACGTCGATGAGGTGGGGGAAGCTCTCCTCGTCGTGGTATTCCAACAGCTCGTGGATGGCCACCGGCTCCGTCTTGCCGCGGACGATGACCCGGTCGATCTCGCGCGTGCGGTAGGTGCCCCGCAGCGCCTTGAGGGTGAAGTCGCTCAGGAGCACCGGCGTGCCGTAGAACTTGCCCGCGCCCTCCAGGCGGCTGGCCAGGTTGACGCCGTCGCCCATGACCGTGAAGTCCATGCGCCGCGGCGATCCGACGCTGCCGGTGAAGGCGTCGCCGGTGTTCAGGCCGATGCCGATGCGCAGCTGGGCCTGGCCCAACACCGCCCGCTCGCGGTTGAACAGCCGCAGCGCGCGCATCATGGCGATGGCGGCGCGCACCGCGCGGTCGGGATCGTCGTCATGCGGGAAGGGCACGCCGAAGACCGCCATCATGGCGTCGCCGATGAACTTGTCCAGCATGCCGCCCTCGCCCTCCACGCAGAACACCATGCGCGTGAAGTAGTCGTTGAGCAGGGCCACCGTCGCCTGCGGGCCCAGCTGCTCTGCCAGGGGTGTGAAGCCGCGCACATCGGAGAACAGCACCGTGACCACCGAACTGTGGCCGCCCAGCACCTCGGCCTCCGACTCCAAGAGGCGATCGGTCACCGAGGCGTCCACATAGCGCGACATGGTGGACTTGATGCGCCGCTCGCGGCTGATGTCGTCCAGGAGCAGCATCGAGCCCAACACCTCGCGGCGCGCCCCCGTCAGGGGCAGGGCCGTCAGGTTGATCCAAGCCGTCTCGTCGCCCACCTGCAGCGCCGCGTCCAGGGCGGTCTCGGCCGTGCCGGAGGCCAGGGCCCGCTCCAGCTTCTCCATGACCCAGGCGTTGGGGCCGGCGAAGTAGACGGCCGCATCCTGCCCGAGCAGGTCCTCCAGCCGCATCTGCAGGATGCGCCGGCCCGCCGCGTTGCAGGTGACGACCTTGCCTTCCGGGTCCAAGGTGAGCACCCCGTTGGTCATGCTGGCCAGGACGGAATCGTTGTACTGCTTCATGGCCTGCACGTCGTCGAAGAGCTTGGCGTTCTCCAGGCCGATGGCGATCTGGGCCGTGAAGGCGCGCAGGCGGGCCTCGTCGTCGTCGGCGAAGGCGCCGCCGCGCTTGTTGAGCACCTGCGTCACCCCGATGACCTTGCCGGCTTTGTTGATCACCGGCACGCTCAGGATGGAGCGCGTGAAGTAGCCGGTCTGCCGATCCAGGGAGGGGTTGAAGCGCAGATCGGCATAGGCGTGAGGGATGTTGATGGACTTGCCGGTGGTGAAGACGGCGCCGGCGATGCCACGGTCGTTCGGAAAGCGGATCTTCTGCGCCCCCAAGCCCTGGCCGATCTCCGAGAACAGCTCGCCGGTCTTCTCATCGTTCAGGAACAGCGTGGCGCGGTCGGCGTCCAGCATGCGCGTGACCGCCTCCATGATCTTCTGCAGCAGCGGCCCCAGCTGGATCTCGGCCGACAATTCGGAGACCAGATGCATGAAGCTGGACTGCTGGCGGCTGGTGCGCTCCACTTCCTGCACCAGCAAGGTGCTGCGCAACACCAGGGCGGCCTGGGCTGTGATGGTCTCCAGCAGGGACAGATCCTCGTCGGCGAAGACGCCCTCCTGCTTGTTGAGCGCCTGCGCCACGCCGATGATGGTGCCGTCCACGGCGCGCATCGGCACGCAGGCCACCGAGCGGGTGCGGAAGCCGGTCAGCTCGTCGATGCGCGGGTTGAAGAACGGGCTCTCATAGGCATCGGGTGCCAGCATGGACTGCGCAGTGGTGAAGACATGGCCGGCCACGCCCTCGGCGGTCAGCAGCCGGATCTCCCGTCGGGCCTCGCCGACGGCGATGCGCGCGTAGAGCTCGCCGGCCTGCGCGTCGTGTAGGAAGAGGGTGGCCCGCTCCGCCCCCAGGGACTCGATGATGATCTCCATGAGGGCCTGCAACTGCTCGTCCAGGGTATGTACCCGCGAGAGGCGCAGGTGCACGGCCAGCATGGACTGATCGGCCGGCGGTGACGGCAACATGGATCCTTGCGAGGTGGTCAGATCGCGGTTCATGGGGCAGCTCCTGGGTCGACTACCCGTTCCGCCGGCGCGGGGTTCCGCGCCTCCAGCGCCGAGCGGAGGATGACGATGGTCTCCTGCAACTCCGCCTGCGCACGAGCGTGGGCCTCCGCCTGCGCCTGCAGGTGGCTCTCCGCGGCCTCCTGAACCGCCTCCAGGCGCAGGCGTAGGGCCTGGGCCGTCTCTTGCAGGGCGGACAGCTGATGCCGGGCCTGCAGGTCTTGGTCCTCGCTGCGCCGCAGCATGTCCGCCTCCTGAAGCTCCAGCGCCTGTCGCAAGGCCATGGAGGTTTCCTGCAGCTCGCTGACGGTATGGCTGGAACGCATCGTGGCCGCGTTCACGGCCATCGCATGCTCCACGCGGGCCCCCTCCAGCTCGATGCGCAGGCTGACGATGGTCTCGCGCAACTGGGCCTGCACGCGCGCGGACTGGCGCGTCGCCTCACGCCGCTGCTGCTCCGCGTCATGCTCGGCCTGCTCCAGGAGCGCGCGCAGCCGCAGCACCGTCTCCCGCAACTGGGCGTTCTCCAAGCGCAAGGCGTCCGACCGTGATCTTCCGTCGTTGTTGGCTTCTTCCATGCCGACCCCCAGCATCCTGCGCCAGTCTGTCTCCTGCTTCCGCGACGAACGGCAACCGGCTCATGCTATCACCGCGGGCGGCGGCGAACAAGGCCGGCGGCCTCTCCGCCCGATCGGTCGATCGGTCCGTCCGCCCGCTCGCCCACCCGCCTTGTAGGCAACCCGAAAACCAGACTGCACAGCGGACCAGATTCGCGGTACACTACGGGAACCCGGAAGGGGAGCGCGTTGTAGAGGAGGCCAAGAGCGGGAATCGCTCGCAGCAACTACAACCGACCTCCACCTTCACAAGCAGACAGAAAAGAGGAGAGTTCCATGAAGACGAATCACCTGATGCTGACCTCCGTCCTCGCGCTGGCGCTTCTGGGCAGCGCGGCCTGCAGCAGCGCCGAAGACAGCTCCGGCTCTGCCGTCGGCGACCCGGGCACTGGTGCCGATCCGGGCGCCGGTGGGGCCGTCGTCACCGATCCGGGCGCCGGCGCCGGCGGCGAGACCAAGACCGAGCCGCAGCCCGTTGTCCCCGGCGGCAGCGATCCCGCGACCTTGGAGGAGGCCCTGGCCGGCCATGGCGACACCGAGCGCATCAACTTCCAGGTGCTGGAGGAGGACTGCGGCAAGAGCGCGGACTGCATCCAGGAGCTGGCGGATCTGAAGGCCTACATCGCCGATTGCGCGGACTGCTCCCCGGTGGTGGCCAACTTCAACGACGAGGCGACCAGCGCGCAACTTCGCAGCGGCACCCTGCCGACCACCTACCCGCAGGTCAAGGACGTGGTCCTGGTCAGCGACGAGGCCAGCAGCGCGAGCGACGAGACCGGTGACCCGGGCGTCGCCTCCGTCACCTCCGACGCCGCGATCGACGCATTGGTAGCCGAGCTCAACAAGCTGACCGGCGAAGAGACGGACTGGAGCCGCATCCTGGACATGGTCGATCCGGCCAACCGGGACGCGGTCAAGGAAACGGTGACGGACGCGCTCTCGGCCATGACCGACGACGCGACGGCCAAGGCCCTGCTGGCCGGCGAGACGGTGAACGCCGAGGACGCGGCCATGGCGATCGAGGGCGCGACGGCCAATCCGTGACCGGTCTCGGTTGATCGAACGCAGCAGAAGACGGCACGGGCTCCTTCGGGACCCGTGCCGTCTTTCTTCTTGTCGACCCCCGTCGCAGAGGGCCTGGTCGCTCTGCCCGGTAGCACCTGACAGCCCACCGGTAGCACCTGACGGCCCACCGCCTTGAGGACAGAGAGGACGGCCCCCCGCATGAACACCCTGCTTCCCGCGACCATCGCCGTCCTCGTGCCGGCGGCCTTCCTGCTGCTGGTGCGGCGCCTGGACCTCTACGCCTCCGGCAGCATCCGCACCGTGCTGCTGTGCATGCTCGGCGGGCTGGCGGCCTTCCCGCTGTCCTTCGTCCTCAACACCGGCGCCTACCAGACCCTGGCCCTGAGCATGGGCGGCGCCGCCGCCCTCCTGGCGGTGAAGACGGTCGTGGCACCGGTGGTCGAGGAGCTGTCCAAGTCGGCGCTGGTCGCCTGGTACGCGCGCCGGCCGGAGTTCACCTACTTCGTGGATGGGGCCATCTTCGGCTTCGCCGCGGGGACGGCCTTCGCCATGGTCGAGAACCTCTTCTACCTGACCCGCGCCCGTGACCTGATGGCCATGAGCGTCAACCGCGTCTTCTCCACCTCCCTGATGCACGGCTCCGCCTCGGCCCTGGTCGGCGTGGCGGTGGGGCGCGCCCGCTTCGGCCGCGGGGCCAGCCGCTGGGCCAGCCTCGTCCTGGGCTGGCTGGCGGCCATGGCGGTGCATACCAGCTTCAACCAGCTGGTCAACGCCGGGCCCATGATGGGCGCGCGGCTGGTCATGGCCGTGGGTGTCGGCCTCGGCGGCGTGGCCATGACCATGGCCCTCATCCGCTGGGGGCTCTGGGAAGAAGCGCGCTGGCTGCGCGAATCGCTGAACCTGGACATCGGCGTCAGCAACCAGGAATCCGGCCTGGTACAGCGCTGGAAGGAGTTGGACACTCTGCTGGCCCCCATCGGCGCGCATTTCGGCCCGGAGAAGCGGGTGCTGGCGGCCACCTTCCTGCGCTTGCAGGCACAGTTGGGGCTCAAGACGAAGGCGGCCGCCCTGGCTTCGGAGCCCGCAATGAAGGCAGGCCTGGAGCAGCAGGCCGCAGCGCTGCGGCTGCGCATGGACGAAGCACGCCGGGCGGTCGGCGTGTACTGCATGACCTACATCCGCTCGATCGTCCCCCCCGAGGGCGACACGCTCTGGCAGTCGCTGGAGTCGCGCCTGGCCGATGATCTTCCCTCCGAAGGCAAGATGTGGGGGCTCCTGGCCGACCGCGTCGGCTGAGCCTCCGCCCCATTCAGGAGCCTGTCATGCCTGCCATCGTCTCCATCCATTCCTTCCGCGGCGGAACCGGCAAGTCCACCATCACGGCCAGCACCGCCGTGCTGACCGCCCGGCGCGGCTACCGCGTGGCCGTGGTCGACACCGACATCCAGTCGCCCGGCATCCACGTCCTCTTCGGCCTCTCCGACGCCTTGGATCAAGGCGGCACCACCCTCAACGACTTCCTCTGGGGTCGCGCGACCATCCTCGACGCCGCGCACGAGGTCCCCGTGGCCGGCGCCGGCTCCCTGCATGTGGTTCCCGGCAGCATCAAGACCGTGGAGATCGCCAAGGTGCTCAAGGAGGGCTACGACGTCGGCCGGCTCAACGAGGGCTTTCGCGACCTCATCAGCGGGCTGAACCTGGACGTTCTCTTCATCGACACCCATCCGGGCCTCAACGAGGAGACCCTGCTGTCCATCGCCATCAGCGACCTGCTCTTCCTCGTGCTCCGGCCGGACCAGCAGGACTACCAGGGTACGGGCGTGACCGTGGAGGTCGCCCGGCGCCTGGGCGTCCCCGACCTGCAGCTCGTGCTCAACAAGGTGCCCGCGTCCTTCGACCTGGAGCAGGTGCGCTCGAGCGTCGAGACCGCCTACGGAAGCCCGGCCGCGGCGGTTCTGCTGCAGAGCGAGGCGATGATGCAGCTCTCCAGCCGCGACGTCTTCGTCCAGGCCCATCCGGATGACGCGCTCAGCCGCGAGCTGGGCCGCCTGGCGGACCTGGTCGCGGCGTTGATCGACAGCGGAGGCAACGGCGATGCGCTGCTTTAAGTGTCGCGCCGAGCCCATGGGCATCTGCCAGTTCTGCGGCCGTGCGGTCTGCGAAGACTGCCATGGCCCCATGCCCTTCATCCTCACCATCTTCACCGGCAGGAATGACATCCCCAAGGCCGTCGTGACGGCGGACGCCCTCTGGTGCGGCACCTGCCGCCCACAGCCGGAGCCGATTCCCATGCCCGAGCTCTACTGAGCGGATGGAAGGGAGGAGACCACAATGCCCGGTTTGTTCGACCGACTGCAGGAAGAGATCACCCACCAGGACAAGGTCGCCGGAATGTCGACGGTGGACCTGCTGGACATGGAGGACGGAGCCCGCCAGATCGTCCAGCTGCTGATGCGGCGAGGCGAACTGAGCCTGGCCGCCATCGCCGAGGCCCTGGGGTCGGAGGGCCAGGATCTCGAAGCGCTGGCAACGCGACTCCAGGATGTCGTCGGCCAAGGATTCATCCTCCGCCGCGACCGCGACGGAGAGGCCTTCTACCACACCTCCTTCGGCCGGCGGCGGCGGCAGGCCCTGCCCTTGGACCTGTGGTCCATGCTGGCCGACCGCGCGGACGAGCCGGCGGAATCCGCGGAAACCGATCCGGAGCAAGGAGCAGATGGGCCATGAGCAGCACGGATCCGCGAGAGCCGGGAGCCGAGGCCCTGGCCGGGCACCTGGTCTCCCTGCCGGAGCTCGCCGACCGCTGGGAGGAGCTCGCGCTGCCGGCGGGGCGCACCCTGTTCGAGCGCGGCGCCGAGGGAGACGCCTTCTACACGGTGCTGGAGGGGCGGCTGGAGGTCCACAGCACGGACGAGGACGGCCGCAAGATGGTCCTGGAGCAGCTAGGCCCGGGACAGCATCTGGGCGAGCTGGCTCTGGTCCTCGACGACCGCCGCGCCGCCTCGGTCACGGCGCTCAGCGACTGCCGCCTCAAGCGCCTGAGCCGCGACGCCTACCGCGAAGCTCTGCCCAGGCTGCCGGCGCTGTCGGCGGCGACCATCGAGATGTTGGGTACGCGGCTCAAGCGCACCGGCAGCTACCTGGACCTTCTCACCCGCTGGGCCAACCTGGTGGCCAAGGGCGACTACGACCTGGCCCAAGGCGCCATCCAGAGTCGGGCGTCGGAGGAAGCGGACAAGAACCTCGAACGCTTCGTCAGCACCTTCAACGACATGGTCGCGTCCGTGAAGGCCCGCGAAGAGGCGCTGGCCCGCCAGCTCAACCAGCTCAAGATCGAGATCGACCACCAGCACCTGCACACGCGACTCGCGGAGGTCACCGAGACGGACTTCTTCAAGAACCTCCAAGCGCGCGCCGGCGACATGCGGCACCGCGTTCGCGGCACGGGGACGGCCTCCAGCACCCCGGACCTTGCGCCGCCCGGCGCCGATTCGCCCTGAGCGGACGGCTGGAGCCAAGACGACGGAAGGAAGGCGCAGGTGGCAGTCCCGCAGGCTGCAGCCCCCCCCGCGAACGGCGAACGCCCCGACGCCTTAGGTCGCAGGCCTCCCGGCGCTTGCCGACGACGCCATTCTCGCTGATACTCGCGTTCGTCTCGTTTACACTCGCCGTTCGCCGTCGCTGATCGGATCGACATGCCAGAAGGTTCGGCCCCGCCGCCGGGGCCCGTCGCATCGTCATTGGATGACCGCAGGGTCGTCAGCCGGGTGCTGGCCGGCGACCGTGAGGGCTACCGCCTGCTGGTAGAACGCCATCAGCGGCGCATCCACCTTGCCCTGTGGCGCTTGACCGGCAACACCGATGAAGCCGAGGAACTTACCCAGGCGGCCTTCTGCCGCGCCTACTTCGCCCTGGCCGGCTACAATCCGCAGTACGAGTTCGGCGCCTGGATCTACCGCATCGCCCATAACCTGTGCATCAACCACCTCAAGCGCAACCGGCGCGAGTTGGAGCTGGACGCCATCCTGGACAAGGGAGACGACGAACCGGCTGAGTTGAGCGCCGACGACGAGACGACCAGCCCAGAGCGCCGGGCCGCAGCCGGCGAGACGGCCGCGCGGGTCCGCGCCGCGCTCGCCCGGCTGCCGGACGCCTTCCGCGACGTACTGGTCATGCACTTCCTCCTCGAGTTGTCCCACGAGGAGATCGTGGCCCAGACCGGCCTGCCCCTGGGCACCGTCAAGAGCCGGCTGTCGCGGGCGCGGCAGCATCTGGCAAAGGCGCTGACCGAGCAACCCTGACGGGGTGACGACGAGCGGACCGTGCCGCGACGGATCCGGCCCACTGCGCGCCGGACAGGTCGGGCGCCGGAGGGCAGCGGCCCCGGTTTGCCGGGGATGCCCCCTCGGCGGGAACCCGGAAAGGACATGCGTGGTAGAGGTGATCAGAGCGACGGACACTCGCAACCACCATCACCACCGGGCACCTTTCCCAAATCAACCCAACACAAGGAGCGTTCCATGAAGCTGAACCACCTGATGCTGACCTCCGTCCTCGCGCTGTCGCTTCTGGGCAGCGCGGCCTGCAGCAGCACCGAAGACAGCTCCGGCTCCGCCGTGGGCGATCCCGGCGCAGGCAGCGGCGCGGTCGATCCCGGCACCGGCAGCGGCGCCACCGATCCCGGTGCCGGCGGCGAGACCAAGACCGAGCCGGAGCCGGTCGCCCCGGGCGGCGGCGCTGATCCCGAGACCCTCGGTGACGCGCTGGCCGGCCACGGCGATACCGAGCGCATCAACTTCCAGGTGCTGGCTGAGGACTGCGGCCGGAGCACGGTCTGTCTGGAGGAACTCGAGGCGCTCAAGGCCTACATCACCGACTGCGCCGACTGCTCGCCGGTGCTGGCCAACTTCAACGACGAAGCGACGAGCGCACAGCTGCGCAGCGGCACGCTCCCGACCACCTACCCGCAGGTGAAGGACGTGGTCCTGGTCAGCGCCGATGCCGCCGCGGGCGGCGAGTCCGGTGACGCGGGCGCTTCGGGCGACACCGGCGCCGCCGGCGCCGCCGACGCCGCAATCGACGACCTGGTCGCCGAGCTCAACAAGATGGCCGGCGAAGAAACGGACTGGAACCAGATCCTGGACATGGTCGACCCGGCCAACAAGGACGCGGTCGAGGAGGCGGTGACGGACGCCCTCGCCAACATGACCGACGACGAGACGGCCAAGGCCCTCCTGGCCGGCGACCCGGTGAACGCCGAGGACGCGGCGGCGGCCATCGAGAGCGCGACGGCCAACCCGTAACTGGTGCGGCGCTGATCGAGCGGTTGAGAGGACGGCACGGGTTCCTACGGGACCCGTGCCGTTCTTCTTGAAGCCAGGACCGATCACCGCCGCCCGAATCGCAGCTGCTTCCCGAAGCAGTCGATGATCGGCGACCAGCGCCCCATCCCACGAAAGGAGGACGGTCATGCAAGGACAGCAGACGCAGGATGCGCCCCAAAGCGACGGCCTGCCCGACGCGGTGGCACGGCTCCTGGCGGACGAACCCATGGCGTCGGCGCTCGCCTGGCAGGACCTGGGTCCGGCGACGCCCGAGGCGACCGCCGCCGCCGCGGCGGCGGCGGCCTGGCTCCTCGACGAGACACCGCCGACCCCCGGCGATATCGGCAAGCGGATCATGATCCGCTTGCCGGAGGGCAGCCCAGAGGCCTACGCCCGGCTGGGAGCCGCGGTGCTGGCCGCCTGGACGGATCGCGAGCTTTGCGAACGCTGGCGCAGGGATCCGCGCGCCATGGCGGCATCCCTCGACCTGCCACCGCCCATCCCCGACCTGGTCCGAGTGGTCGGTCCGGCCGATGGGCGGCTGCCGCAGCGGGACGACGTCACCATTCCTCTACCGTCGCCGGGGTCGCCCTCCAGCAGCCGCGCCGCGGCCATCGCGAGCCTCGCGTCCACCGAGTTCGGCTGGCTGCTCGCCGGCATGCCCGACGGCGCGGAGGCATTGGGGCTGGCCTTCCCCGGCGGCGCGCCGGCGGCGGCCGCGCGTGAGCGGCGTCGGACGTGGTTGGCCCTCTGGCTGCGGCCGCGCCCTTTGCTGCTGTCCGGGGGCCTGGTCTGCCTGCTGCTGGCCATCGGCCTGAGCCTGTCCGTGGGCGGCGATGGGAGCCTGGCGGGCGCCGCCATGGGGCCCGCCGCCGCTTGGCGCCTGCCGGCGGCGGCCTTCAGCCTGCTGCTCGGCCTGGCCCTGATCGTCCTCGCCGAGCGGCGCCGCTGATCGGACCGGCCGCCGGGTCTGAAGCCGAGGTCTCGCCTCGCTCCTAGTACCGCACCTCCATGAAGATTGGTGGTTGCAGTGTCACGAACTCGTGGCCGACGGAGGATTCGAGACCCGGCACACCCACCGGCTACTCTCAAAATCCATTGTGGTGCGATACGAGGCGACCTGGCTACAGGCCGTCGCCAACGAAAGAGGGCCGCGGCGGAAGTCCGCCGCGGCCCTCTCTGTTTCGAAGTCTTGAAACGCGCGCGTCAGTCGGCGCTTTCGATCCGCATCCCGTAGAAGCTGCGGTAGACGAAGAAGAGCATCACCACGAAGAAGACCGCCGAGAGGGTGGTGGTGATGGCGCCGTGGCCGTCGGCCCGCAGCTCCACCGCCAGCTCCACGGCCAGGAGTCCGAAGAGCGTGGTGAACTTGATGATCGGGTTCAGGGCCACCGAAGAGGTGTCCTTGAAGGGATCGCCCACCGTGTCGCCCACGACCACCGCGGCATGGAGCTCCGTGCCCTTGGCCTTCAACTCGGTCTCCACCACCTTCTTGGCGTTGTCCCAGGCGCCGCCGGCGTTGGCCATGAAGATGGCCTGGAAGAGCCCGAAGAGGGCGATGGAGATCAGGTAGCCGATGAAGAAGTAGCTCTCGAAGAAGGCGAAGGCCAGGGTGGCGAAGAAGGTGGTCAGGAAGATGTTGATCATCCCCTTCTGCGCGTACTGGGTGCAGATCTCCACCACCTTCTTGGAATCCTCCACCGAGGCCCGCACCGCACCGTCATCCAGCTTGATGTTGGCCTTGATGAACTCCACCGCCCGGTAAGCCCCGGTGGTCACCGCCTGCATCGAAGCGCCGGTGAACCAGTAGATCACCGAACCGCCGGCGATCAGGCCGAGCAGGAACTCCGGATGCATGATGGACAGCTTGGCCATCGCCTCCTGGTTGGTCAGCTTGTCGGTCAGGAGCACGATGATGGAGAAGATCATCGTCGTGGCGCCCACCACGGCCGTGCCGATGAGCACCGGCTTGGCCGTGGCCTTGAAGGTGTTGCCCGCCCCGTCGTTCTCCTCCAGGTTGGCCTTGGCTGTCTCGAAGTCCGGCTTGAAGCCGAAGTCCTTCTCGATCTCGGCGTGGATGCCCGGGATGTCCTCGATCAGGCTGAGCTCGAAGACGCTCTGGGCGTTGTCCGTCACCGGACCGTAGCTGTCCACGGCGATGGTGACCGGGCCCATGGAGAGGAAGCCGAAGGCCACCAGGCCGAAGGCGAAGACGGCCGGAGCGATCATCAGGCTGTCCAGGCCCTGGTTGCTGATGGCATAGCCGGCGCCCATCAGGAACATGATCACCAGCCCCAGCCAGAAGGCCGAGAAGTTGCCGGCCACCAAGCCGGAGAGGATGTTGAGCGAAGCGCCGCCCTCCTTGGAGCTGGAGACCACCTCCCGGACATGCCGGCTCTCGGTGCTGGTGAACACCTTGACGAATTCGGGGATCAGGGCCCCGGCCAGGGTGCCGCAGGTGATGATGCTGGCCAGCTTCCACCACATGGTGACATCCCCGTTCAAGCTGGGGATCAGCAGGTAGCTCATCAGGTAGGTGAAGGCGATCGACACCCCCGAGGTGATGAAGACCAGGTTGGTCAGCGGCTTCTCGAAGTTCATCTTGCGCGCGCTGCCATAGGCGCCCTTGGCCATCGTCTCGTTGATGAAGTAGCTGGCCGCCGAGGCGACCACCATCACCACGCGCATCATGAAGATCCACACCAGGAGGGCCACCTGCACGGACGGCTCGTTGACCGCGGTCAGGATGAAGCTGATCAGGGCCACGCCGGTCACGCCGTAGGTCTCGAAGCCGTCGGCCGTCGGGCCGACGGAGTCGCCGGCGTTGTCGCCGGTGCAGTCGGCGATCACGCCGGGGTTGCGGGCGTCGTCCTCCTTGATGTTGAAGACGATCTTCATCAGGTCGGAGCCGATGTCGGCGATCTTGGTGAAGATGCCGCCGGCGATGCGCAGGGCCGCCGCGCCCAGGCTCTCACCGATGGCGAAGCCGATGAAGCAGAGCCCGGCGTAGTCGGCCGGGATCACCAGGGCGATGAGGAGCATGAGGAGCAGCTCCACGGAGATGAGCAGCATGCCGATGCTCATGCCGCTCATCAAGGGGATCTGGTAGACCGGGTACGGCAGGCCGCGCAAGGAGGCGAAGCTGGTGCGCGAGTTGGCGTAGGTGTTGACCCGGATGCCGAACCAGGCCACCCCGTAGCTGCCGGCGATGCCGACAAGGCTGAAGAGCAGGATGACGATGACCTTGGTCAGGTCCATACCCCTGAGCAGCCAGAAGTAGACGAACATCACCGCGGCGATGAGCGCCTCAAGCATCAGGATGAAGCGTCCCTGCGTGACCAGGTAGGTGCTGCAGGTGGCGTAGATCAGCTCGGAGATCTCCAGCATGCTGCGATGCACCGGCAGGTTCTTGAGCTTGTTGGACATCACCAGGCTGAACACGATGCCCGCGGCGCAGATGAACACGCCGATCCAGAGCAGGGTGGTCGCCGGCATGCCCAGCATGGTGATGCCGTCGAAGTCCGGCAGGACGATCTCCGCCTCCGAGGCGGCCAGGGCCGGGCGCGCCCCCAGGAACAGGAAGGTCACCGCGAGGGCCAGCAGCCCGGCCGCGCGCAACCCTAGAGCAGGTCGATTCATGGTCTTCTCCCCTCGACTAAGATGCAGCAGATGGATGGCCGATCACGTGACCGACCGCCGGAGGCGCCCATGAGGGTGCAGCCGGTTGGATTTCAAGGCAGGAAAGCATGGGCTCGCGCTGGCTCAGCGGGCCAAGCGGGGGATCATAGGGAATCCAGGCGGCTCGGTCAAGCGAATCAGGGCCGCGGCGGCGCTATCCGCAACCGTGGGGAGTCCCGTCGCGTATGCGCCTCCGCTATCCTTTGGTCTACAGACCGCGTCCGCCCCGTCCCGTCGGCCAAGGGGCGGCTTTCACACCCCCTGGAGGCTACGTTGATGTCCGGCGCCGTGCAGGCCCAGCACCTTTGCCCCCGCTGCTACGCGCAGCTCGCTGCGGGCGCCGCCAGCTGCGGACGCTGCGGCGTGGCGGTGGGCGAGCGGCTGCCTGGACGGCGCATGGCTGAGCCTGCCCGCGGGGGGGGTAGCCTCGTCTGCCCGCGCTGCGATCGTCTGGAAGCGCATGGCGCTCGCTTCAACGGCGCCGTGGGCAGCGGCAGCGCGGGCGCCTGCCCGCATTGCGGCACGGCCATGGTCGAGGCTGCCCCCGACGACCGCGTGGCCTATGAAGAGGTCTCCCTGGCCACCGACAGCTGGGACCTGGAGCGCCTGACGCGCGCCGAGGCCGTGGACGGCTGGACCCTGATCGACACGACCGTGGATCCCAACGCGCCGGACCGCCTGCTGGCCCATTTCCGGCGCGCCTTGCGGGCGGACGACCCGCGGGCGCGGCAGATCCTCGGCGGCAACGCTGCCAAGGAGCAGTCGCCCACGCCGGTACAGGCGCCGATGGCTGACCCGGTGGGGGATTTCAAGGCACAGGTCCGGGCAGCCAAGACCGCGGTCAAGGCAGCCCGCGACGCCGGTCGTCAGGCCAGGCGGTCCGCGCGCCGGGAACGGCGGCATTCCGATTGGGAAGTTCCGGCGGGCGCCATCGCCGCTGTCGTGCTGGCCGTCGTGGGGGTGGGGCTGACCGTCGGGCTTGCGATCATCCGCTTGGTCGTCATCCCCGTCCTGCTGGCCCTGGCGACGGTGGGGCGCGAGGTCATCCGGTCCCTGCTGCTCGGCAACCTGGGGCCCAGCCTGCGGCGCGGGCGTCGCCGCGCGGGATGGAACCTTCGTTGGTAGGACACGGACCGGTCAGGAAGCGGCTTCTTGCCCGCCGGGCCCGCTTCAGCGGATGAGCTTGCTCTCCAGCCCCGCGTGCAGCCGCAGATACTGAAGCCAGCCCCCCACAGACAGGGCCCCCATCTGGTTGTGGGGGATCAGGCGGGAACGATCCACGCCCGCGGCCTGCAGTTCGCGCACCAGGGCCACGGTGGCGGCGCGGGTGGCGGTGAAGGCCGTCGTGAGGCTAGACCAGTCGCCGATGTCCTCCGGGCGATAGCCGTCATACTCGTCCGTCGTCAGCGGCGCACCCAGGGCGACTCGCAAGCGGCTCTGCCCCCAACGTTCGATACCGATGACATGGCGCAGTTGGTCGATGTTTCTCGCACTGCCGGATGCCTTGGCGCAGCGGGCCTGGATGCTGGCGCCGGAAGCCTCCAGATCGGCGATCTGACGCTGCCAGGTGGCCCTGCGCGCCGGGCGTTCGGTGATGATGTCGGTGAGCAGGCGTTGGATGAGGCCCATGACTCGGCTCCTGTGGCTGCGGCCGGCGGATGACCTGCCAACGCTAGCACGGCATGGCGCAAGGCCTTGACCCGCCGATTGCCGGCGCCTATGGTTGCCGGATGAGCAGCTACCCGATCAACGGGGCCGTCCTGCACCTCAAGCCCGGCCGCGACAAGCCCGTCCGCGGCCGGCATCCCTGGATCTTCTCCGGCGCCGTCGCCCGGATGGAAGGCGCGCCCGCACCTGGTGACCTGGCCATGGTGCGGGCTGCCGACGGGCAGTCTCTGGGCTGGGCCACGGTGAACGACCGCTCGCAGATCCTGGGACGCATGTTGAGCTGGGAGCCTGAGGCGCCGGTGGACGAGGCCTTCTGGCGCGGGAGGCTCGGCGAGGCCATGGGCCTGCGCGCCGCCCTGCCGGACCTTGGGCTGCGGCGTGAGGACGGTGCCTGCCGTCTGGTCAACGCCGAATCGGACGGCCTGCCGGGCCTGGTCATCGACCGCTACGGCCCCTACCTGGTGCTGCAGGCCCTGACGGCGGGCATCGACGTCCGCAAGGCAGCGTTGGCGCGCTGGGCGGCGGAGCTGTGGGCGGAGGCTGGCGGGCGGGCCTGCGCCGGCGTCTACGAGCGCTCGGACGTGGACGTGCGGGCCAAGGAGGGTCTGGCGGAAGCCGTGGGCCCGCTCTGGGGCGAGGCAGCACCGGATGTCTTATGGATCCGGGAGCCGCTGGGTCGGGCCGCGTCCGATGCGACGGTTGACCCGCCCCAGGCCGAATCGCTCAAGCCCGGGACCGTCCTCCTCCCGGTCGACATCCGCAGCGGTCACAAGACCGGCGCCTACCTGGACCAGGCGGACAACCGCCGCCGGGTGGCGCGCTACGCGGCGGGCCGGCGGGTACTCAATGTCTTCAGCTACACCGGCGGCTTCGGGCTGCACGCCGCGGCCGGCGGGGCGGCGGCCTTGACCCAGGTGGACAGCTCGGGGCCGGCCCTGGCCCTGGCGGCGCAGGCCCTGGCCCGGGCGGACCTGCCGATCGCGGCGCCGGAGCTGGTGGAGGCCGACGCCTTCCAGCAGCTGCGCCGCTGGCGGGACGAAGGGCGCAGCTTCGACATGATCGTCTTGGATCCGCCGAAGTTCGTCATGAACGCCGGGCAGCTGGCCAAGGCGGCGCGCGCCTACAAGGACATCAACCTGCTGGCCCTGAAGCTGCTGGACAGGGGCGGCATCCTGGCCACCTTCTCCTGCTCCGGCCTGGTCTCGGCCGAGTTCTTCCAGCAGATCCTGCATGGCGCGGCCCTGGACGCCGGCCGGGACCTGGCCATCCTGGAGCGGCTGGGGCAGGGAGCGGACCATCCGGTGCGGCTGAGTTTTCCAGAAGGGGCCTACTTGAAGGGAATCCTGGGGCGGGTGGCGTGATGGCCGCCGCCGGCCGGATCGCCCGCCGGACCCCTTGTCTCCGCTTGTCCCCCTTGCCCGTCTCGACCTTCCGATGATATCCTCCGCGCCGCGATGACCCTCGGCATCGAGCATTGCCCCAAATGCCGCGCCATGCAGGCGCCCGGGCTCCGCTGCGTGATCTGCGGCGCCCGCCTGCCGGGCGGCGCGGACGACCAGCTGGGAACGCGGGAGATCCTGAACCTCTCCGGCATCCTGATCCTCTGGCTGGCCGGCTTTGTGCTGGCGGCGGTGCTGCTCATCTCCCTGGTGGGATGGCTGCTGGGCTGAGGGCGCGCACGAGCCGGCTTCATCCCCCCGCAGGAAGACCCACCATGAACTTCGAGCTGAGCGAAGAGCAGCGCCAGATCCAGAGCACGATCCGCGAGGTGGCCCAGGCGGAGTTCGCCCCCCGCGCCCATGCGATCGACGAGGAGAGCCGCTTCCCGCAGGAGAATGTGGACCGTCTCTTCGAGCTGGGCTTCATGGGCCTGCCGATCCCGGAGGCCTACGGCGGCTTCGGCGGCGACACGGTGAGCTACGCCCTGGCGGTGGAGGAGATCTCCGCGGCCTGCGGCTCGACGGGCCTGATCTATGCCGCCCATGTGAGCCTGGGCGCCTCGCCCTTCTACCTCTTCGGCACCGAGGCGCAGAAGCAGAAGTACCTGCCCAAGCTCTGCACGGGCAGCCTGGGGGCCTTCGGCCTCACGGAGCCGCATACGGGTTCGGATGCGGCCAACACCAAGACGGTGGCCGAGAAGCGCGGCGATCGGTGGATCTTGAACGGCCAGAAGATGTGGATCACCAACGGCGCCCTGGCGGAGACGGTCATCTGCACAGCGCGCGCCATCATCGACGGGGTGGACCACGGGGTGAGCTGCTTCATCGTCGAGAAGGGCATGCCCGGCTTCACGCCGGGCAAGAACGAGCCGAAGATGGGCCTCAAGGGCTCAGTGACGAGCCAGCTCTTCCTGGAGGACTGCGCGATCCCGGAGGAGAACCTGCTGGGCCAGGTGGGCAAGGGCATGCGCCAGATGCTGACGATCCTGGACGGCGGACGGATCAGCATCGCCGCGATGGCCCTGGGCCTGGGGCGGGCGGCCCTGGACCAGTCGGTGGTCTACAGCCACCAGCGCGAGGCGTTCGGGCATACGATCGCGGGCTTCCAGGCCATCCAGTGGAAGGTGGCGGACATGGCCACCCTGCTGGAGGCGGCACGGCTGCTCATCTTCCAGGCGGCCACGCTCAAGGACCAGGGCAAGCGCTTCACCAACGAGGCGGCCATGGCCAAGCTCTTCGCCTCCGAGGCGGCAGAGAAGGCCTGCTTCGAGGCCATCCAGATCCACGGCGGCATGGGCTACTCCCGCGAGATGCCGGTGGAGCGCTACTACCGCGACAACCGCCTGACGGAGATCGGCGAGGGGACGAGCGAGATCCTCAGGTACGTGATCGCGAGGAATGTGTTGGGGTGAGGGCGGACGGCCCTCATCCCCCGGCCGTGTCGCCCGCCGGTTCGGGCGATCGCGTGTCGCGCGGATCCGCAGCCATCTCCGGCTCCAGATCCACCCCCAAGCCATCCGCCACCCGGTTGATGTAGTTGAAGTAGGCGATCGCCTGCACCGCGTCGTGGATGGCCAGGTCCCCCAGGCCCGCCGCACGCAGCGGCGCCAGGTCGGCGCGGCGCATCGCCCCCGGACTCGCCGTCAGCTTGATGGCGAAGGGCAGCAGGGTGTCCATGGGCCGCGGCCAGGCAAAGGACAGGGGCGCGGCGCTGAGGAGCGCGGCTTCCGCGCCGGCGGCGTCGAAGCCCGCCGGCCAGGGGCCGCTCGTCGAACCCAGTTCCTTGACGACCTCCGACCGGAAGTCTGCGGCATGGGCCAGCATTCAGTAATGGCAGTCGTTGGTCCGGCTGACCACCGTGGCCAGCGCCTCGCGCTGGGCGCGGCTCAGTGGTGACGGAGCGTGCATGCTGGCCGTGTACAGCCGCATCGACGCGTCCAGGGTGCGCGGCGACAGGCTCTGCACCTGGAGGATCTGGAAGACCTTGCCCGCCCGCTGGATGGCGGCGTCGAAGATGGCCTTTAGCCGCCCTTCGGCGGCGGCCGGTGGAATGTTCTGAATCCAAGGCATGGCCGGCTCCTCATTGTGAACGGGCGACAACGGTCGGCGGGGGAAGAAAGGGTGCGCGGCGCACGGAGGATTTCGTCGGAGGCGGACAAGTCTGCCGACAACCATGGAACCCGCGGCGATTGTCGTCGGAAAGTCACCCGCATCCCCTGGGGACGGTCGCTGATTCGCTTAAGCGAATTGTCCATATCCGCTTAAGCGAATTCCCATAAGTCGCTTAGGGGATTTTTTACCATTCGCTAGAGCGATTTACATGGCATCCGCAGCGGAACAGCCCGCTTGATCGACGAGAACACGGTGGCGTGTCGCGGTGGCGGGAGTAGATCGCGGGTGCAGATCGCAGCCGCGGACGCCCGCCATCAGCCCCTGTCGCGGTTGATCCAGGTATACGGGATCAGCAGGATGTCGCGCTCCCGCAGGGCTTCCTGGGCCGACGGATGGATGGCCATGCCGACGATCACCTTCACCACCGCCGATTCTTGCAGGGCATCGGCCACACGATCCAGCTTGTCGGCCATCCGTCGCGCCTCAGAACCCCCCAGGCGAGCCTTGACCTCGGCCAGGACCGTGACCGGCAAGCCGGCTAGTTCGCCGGTCGCCATCAGGTCGATCTCCTCGACCGCGCCATCCAGCAGGACCGTGTAGCAGCGCTCGAAGACCAGCCCCGTGAGCCCATGGTGTCGATCGAGCCAGGACGGCAGCAAGGCTCCGCTGAAGTCCTCCAGATTGAGGCCGAAGTCGTTGCTCAGGCTACCCACCTGTTGGGACAGTCGCCCGAGGCTGATGTCGGTGTTCCGCTGCGCAACCTGCAACTCGCCTGTCAGGACAGCCAGATCCTTGACCGCCACCTCGGTGCGTCCCTGAGCAGCTGCCAACTGCTCCACATGCATATCCGTGCGTCCCTGAGCGGCTGCCAACTGCTCCACATGCATATCCGTGCGGTCCAGCGCATCGGCCAGCCGCTCCATCCGCAGTTCCGTACGGCCTTGCGCGGTGGCCAGCTCCTCCATCCGCAGCTCCGTACGGCCTTGCGCGGTGGCCAGCTCCTCCATCCGCAGCTCGGTACGCCCCTGTAGATCCGCGATGCGGTTCGTGCTTCGCGTCAAGGAGCGCAGATCGGATCCCATGGTGCCGCGCTCGCCGTCATCGCCCACAATGCGGCCGAATACCTGGGCCAGGGCATCGACCTGTTCGGTCGCAAACACCCCTGACAATGTGGCCTCTATCTGCGAACGGTTCATGATGCCGCTCATCGTCGTCACTCCTGTCCATGCCGTCGTGGGTGGCATCGTCAGACCGCGACAAGGTAGCACAGGCCGACAGCCTGACCAAAGGTCCTAGATTCCCCCCGCCACCCGCCGCCCCACCCGCTCCGCCCCGCCACCAGCGCCGCGTTGACCGCCAGGTAGATCAAGGCCACCACGTAGAGCGTCTCCAGCGGGTTGCGCGAGCCCTGGTACAGGATCACCCCGCGGCGGTACAGCTCCAGCACCCCGATGATGCCACCCAGCGAGCTGTCCTTCACCAGGGTCGCCAGCTGGGCCACCAGGTTGGGAAGGGCCAGACGCAGGGCCTGCGGCAGGATGACCAGCCCCAGCAGCCGCGGCGTCGAGAGGCCCAGCGCCCGCCCGGCCTCCCATTGGCCGGCCGGCAGGGCGTTCATCGCCGCCCGGAGCGTCTCAGCGTTGACCGCGGCGGTGTAGAGCAGCAGGGCGACCGTCAGGGCCAGGGCCGGCGCGCCCAGAGCCTCCAGCTTCAAGGACCGGCCCACCGACCCCAGGCGCAGGAACATCAGGAAGACCAGGCCGATCAGCGGCACCGCGCGGATGCCCTCGATGGCCAAGGTCGCCGGCAGGCGCAGCCAGGCCGGGCCCATGCGCCGCGCCAGGGCCAGACCCAAGGCGGCCGGCAGGCTGCCCACGAGGGCCGTCGCCGACACGCCCAGGGTCATGGCCAGCCCCAGGCCCAAAAAGCGCCAGCTGCTGAGGCGTAGGAAGGGCAGAAAGCCCTCCGGGCGCATCCGAAAGACCCAGGGCATCAGGGCCAGGAGCAGCAGCAGGCCCAGCCCCGCCAGCAGCGTCGCCTCCCGCTCACGGGCCCGGTCAGCCACCAAGGTGCGCCCCGCCCCCAGGCCACCGCCCGTCCCCGCTCCGTCCCGCGTCCTTCCGCCATCCCCGCTCCAAGGCGTTCACCCCCAGGGCCATCGGCACCGTCAGCAGCAGGTAGAGTCCGAAAGCGGCGAGCAGCGGCCAGGTCTTGAAGCTGCGCCCTCCCACCGCGTCTACCCGGTACATCAACTCCGGCACCGCCACCGCCGAGGCCAGGGCCGAGTTCTTCACCAGGGCGATGGCCACCGTGCCCAACGGCGGCAGGGTGGCGCGGAAGGCTTGCGGCAACAGGACCAGGCGCAGCTCCTGCACCCCGCTCAGCCCCAGCGAACGGGCGGCCTCCCGCTGCCCCTCCGGCACCGCCAACAGCCCCGAGCGCACCGCTTCGGCCACGAAGGCCGCGGTGTAGACGCCCAGGCCCAAAGCGGCCGAAGCCAGGGCCGACTCAAGGCCCAGGCCCGCCTTGGGCAGACCGAAGTAGACGAAGGCCAGCACCGGCAGCAAGGGCAGGCCGCGAAAGAGGGCCACGTAGCCCTCCGCCACGGCCCGCGGCAAGCGCGCCGGCGAGAGCCTCAGGACGCCCAAGGGCGTGCCGAGGGCCAAGGCCAACACCAGGCCCAGGGCCGACAGCTGGACGGTGACCCACAGGCCCTGGAACAGCGCGACCCAGATCTGGGGCTGGCTCAGGGTGCGACCACCGCCTGCCAGTCATCCGCCGGCGGCTGCGGGATCTCAGCGGCCGGAATCCAGGTCTGGTAGCTCGCCTGCCAGGCGCCCGAGGACTTCATGCCGGCAATGGCCGCGTTGACCCCCGCCAGCAGGGCGGCGTCGCCCTTGGCCAGGCCCACACCGTAGGGCTCGGCGGAGAACTGGCCGCCGACCACCTTCCACTTGTCCGGCTCCTGCTTCACGTAGCCAAAGAGGATGATGTCATCCGTGGTGACGGCCGCCACCCGGCCGGCGTCCATGGCCGCCACGGCCTCCGAATAGGTGTCGAAGAGTGTGGCGGTGATGTTCAGGCCGTCCTTGTCCGAGGCGGCCGCCAGGTTCTTCTCCGAGGTGCTGCCCTTGACCGTTCCCACGGCCTGGCCCTTCAGGTCCGCCAGGGCGCCGACCGCGCTGTCCGCCGGCACCAGCAGGCTCTGTCCGGCCACGAAGTAGACCGACGAGAAGTCGATCTCCAGCAGGCGCTCGGCGTTGATGGTCATGGTAGAGGCCACCACGTCCACCACCCCCTCGGTCAGGAAGGGGATGCGGTTCTTGGAGATGGCCTCCTTGAACTCCACGGCCTGTGGATCGCCCAGCAGCTCGGCGGCGATGGCGCGGCAGACATCCACGTCGAAGCCCTCCATCGCGTTCGTCTCCGGGTTCAGGTAGCCGAAGGTGGGCACGTCCACCTTGGTGCCGCAGACCAGCTTGCCGCGCTCCTGGATGCGGGCCAATACGGATCCGGGTGCCGCCGGGGCCGAGGCTTCGGCGGCGGGCTCCAGGGTGGCGTCGGATAGGGCGGGAGCGGTGCCCACGGGCGCGTCGGCCGCGGAGTCGGCGGCCGGCTCGGGGGCCTGCGCGCCCTGGCAGGCGGTCAGGCCCAGGGCCAGGAGGGCGATGAGGCCGGGAAGGAATGGACGGGTGCGGCGGGGACGGGCGCGACAGGATAGGGTCCAGGCGGGGCGGGTCATGGGGTCTCCTCTGCGGTCAGTCGGGCGGTGGGAATGCGGCGGGAACTGGAATGCGGCAAAAGAGGGGGCGTCGCCTCAATGCTTGAGGATCTGCGCCAGGAAGGCCTGGGTGCGGGCTTGCGTCGGATGGGTGAAGAGGTCCTCGGGCGGCCCGCTCTCGACGATGCGCCCGCCGTCCAGGAAGACCATCCGGCTGGCCACGTGGCGGGCGAAGCCCATCTCGTGGCTGACGATGAGCATGGTCATGCCGCCGCGCGCCAGGTCCTCCATCACGTCCAGCACCTCCTTGATCATCTCCGGGTCCAGGGCCGAGGTGGGCTCGTCGAAGAGCATGATCTGCGGCCGCATGGCCAGGGCCCGGGCGATGGCCACCCGCTGCTGCTGGCCGCCGGAGAGCTGCGCCGGCCAGGCGTCGGCCTTCTCCGGGATGCCCACCCGCTCCAACAGGGCCATGGCCGCCTCCCGGGCGGCCGCCGGGCTCTCCTTCAGCACGTGCAAGGGCCCGAGGGTGATGTTGTCCAGCACATTCAGATGGGGAAAGAGGTTGAACTGCTGGAAGACCATGCCCACATCGCGGCGCAGGCGGGCGGTGTCGACGCGCGGGTCGTGCAGGGCCTGGCCCAGCACCAGCAGCTGGCCGCCATCGATGCGCTCCAGACGGTTGACGGTGCGGATGAGGGTGCTCTTGCCACTGCCGCTGGGTCCGAAGACCACCAGCACCTCCCCCGCCTGCACCTCCAGATCGATGTCCTGGAGCACATGAAGGTCCTTGAAGTGCTTCTGCACCCCTTGAAAGCTGATGATCGACGCCAAGAGACCGCTCCTGATCTGCCTCGCCCCTTCCGGACGGCGGGCGACCGGCGGGAGTATATCGCGAAGCGGCCGGGGATGGGGCTTCCCGCTGCCCGGCCCTGTCCGCCGGAACCGTCCGCCGGATCCGTCCGCGGGGCCAAGGATGGAAGCAACAGCTTGTTTACACTTCGGTCAAGCATCCATGACCTTCGGCCCTTATGCTTCGATCATCGCCCCATCGCTGCCGCCCCCGATCCTACCAATTCGTGGGCGGCGAATGAAAGGTATCGGACCATGAAACGCCATCGCAAGCAGTTCCTCCTCGCCGGGGCCGCGGCCCTGATCCTGGCCGCCGGCGTCGGACTGGCCGGCCGGGCCTCCGCGCATGGGCCCATGGGCGGCGGTCATGGCGGCTTCGGCCGCGGCTTCCTCGAACCGGGCGGCCTCAAGGGGGCGCATGACCAGGCCCTGGCCGCGGCTCTGGGCGTCTCTGTCGACAAGCTGACGGCTGCCCAGGAGAAGGTCGCCTCCGAGCGACTGGGCCAGGCGGTCAAGGACGGCAGGCTCACCCAGGAGCAGGCCGACTTGATGACCGCCGGCCGCAAGCTGGCCGGCAGTATCGACCGCCAGGCCATCGCCGCCGAAGTGCTGGGCCTGAGCAAGGCGGACCTCGAGAAGGCCCTGAAGGAAGGCAAGACCTTGAAGGAACTGGCCGCGGACGCCAAGTTGGACGGCAGCGCCTTGCGCGAGAAGATGCAGACGGCCATGAAGGCCGCCGTGGCGGACGCCGTCAAGGCCGGCACCATCACCCAGGCGCAGGCCGACGCTTTGCAGACGGCCGGCGCCAAGATGGGCGGTGGCCGTCTGGGCCGCTTCGGGCACGGAGGCGGCGCGGGGCACAGGCGCGGCTTCGGCCGCGGCGCGGTCCCCGGCCCGGATGACGGCCCGGCAACCGACGGTGGCCCGGACGATGCCTCGTTCGCCCCTGGCCAGGGCTTCATGGGCGGCGATCTCTAACCGACAAGCCGCCGGACGCATTCAAGCGCATACGAATGGAGCTTACGGGGAGGGGCCCTGAAGTGGCCCCTCCCCGCTTGTTATGGCCGGCAGCCAGCCGCGCCGGGCCTCCAGCCCCGAAGGAGCGAAGACCATGCGACTGCGCGCCAGCGCCTTACCCGCCGCCCTGCTGTTGAGCCTGGCCCTGGGCAGTCTGCCCGCCATCCGTCCCATCGACGCCCAAGGGGCGCCGGCCGAGGCGGACGCCGCCGGAGCCGCCCGGCGCGGCGCCGCCCATGCGGACGCCCGGACCCAGGATCCGCCCGCCGATCCCGCCCTCTACGACGACTCGGTGGTGCGGGAGATCGCCTTCACCTTCGAGCAGGCGGACTGGCTGGCGCATCTGCAGGCCAACGGCTGCGCGCGAGGCGGACCGGGCGGCGGCACCAGCGTCGCGGCCAAGGACGTGCCGGTGACCATGGCGGTGGACGGCACGACGCTGGAGCAGGTGGGCATCCGCTGCAAGGGCAACTCCTCCCTGGGCATCAGCGGCCCCAAGAAGCCCTTCAACATCACCACCGATTCCTTCGTGGCCGGGCAGGACCTGTGGGGCTTCGATGTGATGAACCTCAACAACAACTGGAACGACCCGTCGCTGCTGCGCGACGCCATCGGCCTGAAGCTGCTGGGCGACTACATGCCCATCTCCCGCTTCACTTTCGCCAAGGTGACGATCAACGGCACCTATATCGGCCTCTACAGCATGGTGGAGCAGATCAACGGCGAATGGGCCGACCACTGGTACCAGGACAACGGCCTGACCATCCGCGGCGACTCGCCGGTGCGCATCACCTTCGACTCCTCGACACTCAACTGGAAGGGCGAGGATCTGGCCCCCTACAAGCAGGGCTACGAGGTCAAGGGCAAGGACGCCGGCAGCGATGACGGCTACATCCAGCTGCGCGAACTGACCCGCGCCCTGGACGCCCCGGTGTCCGCCGGCGGGCTGGCGGACGCCGACCTGGCCACCGGCATCCGCGAGAAGCTCAACGTGGACAGCGCGCTGTGGCATATCGCGGGCACCAACATCCTGGCCCATTACGACAGCTACTACGTGGGCAAGAACCATTACCTCTTCGCCCCTTCCCGGGATCCGCGCTTCGACATCATCATCTGGGACCTGGGCCTGGCCTTCGGCACCTTCGGCCTCCGCAGCGGCGCCGGCGGTCCCGGCGGGGGCGGCGGCCCCGCCGCGGCGCTGGTCGATCCCTTTGTCCAGGCTGACGCCGCCAACCGACCGCTCATCCGCCGCCTCCTGGCCGTGCCCGAGTTCCGCGCTGATTACCTGGCGCATTACCGCGCCCTGCTGCACGAGCGCTTCACCGAGGATTGGATCACCGAGGTGGGCCAGAGCTACCAGGACCTGATCCGCGCCGCCGCGCAGGAGGAGGTCGCCGCGCAGGGCAAGATCTCCGGCAGCTTCACCTTCGCGCAGTTCCTGGCCAACCTGCGCGACCCCATCTCCGGCGGCGGGGGCGGAGGAGGAGGCGGTGGCGGCCGAGGCATGAGCGCGCCGGGCATCCTCGCCCTGACCAAGGAGCGCCGCGCGTACCTGCTGGCCCGCGACGACATGAAGCTGCCGCAGCTCGCGCTCAGCGACCGCAACCTGAGCCCCGCCGCTCCCAAGGCCGACGATGCGGTGACCGTCCGCCTGCGTTTCAGCGGCGCGGATGCCGCCGCGATGCAGAGCGTGCAGCTGCGCTACCGCGTGAGCGGCAGGCCGGAGCAGACCCTGGCCATGGTCCAGGAAGGGGGGGATTGGACGGCGGTCATCCCCGGCCAGCGGGCCGGCAAGACCGTCACCTGGTTCCTGCGCACGGCCATCGCCGACGGCCGCGTCACCTTCTTCCCCTCCGCCAACTACACCCAGCCCTACCATTACCAGGTAGCCGCCGTCGCGCTGCCGGATGCCCTGGACGGCGACCTGTTGCTCAACGAGCTGATGGCCGAGAACACCGTCACCGTCGCTGACGAATCCGGGATCTTCGAGGATTGGCTGGAGCTCTACAACCGCGGCGACCGACCGCTGTCGCTGGCCGGACTCCACCTCTCCGACGACCCCCTGGATCCCTGGACCTTCGCCTTGCCCGACCGCCAGCTGGCCCCCGGCGAGCACCTGCTCGTGTGGCTGGACGGCGACGTGGCCGAAGGGCCCTTGCATGCCCCCTTCCGCCTCGACCGGAAGGGCGAGACCCTGACCCTCAGCAGCCGCACCAACATCCTGGACCGCGTCGCCTTCGGACCCTTGGGCGCGGACCAGAGCTTCGGCCGGCGCAGCTCCGGCGCCACGGACTGGCTGACCTGCGGACAGGCCTCGCCCGGCGCGGCCAACCACTGCGACGGCCTGCCGGCCCCCACCGCCGAGCCCACGGCCACCGGCCAGGCGCCCAGCGCGACGCCAAGGGCCTCCGCCACACCCACCCCAATGCCCACCCAGCCGGCCGAAGCCATGCCCATGATCTACCTGCCGTCCGCCGGGCGCTGACCTTGGCGGTGGCAGAGGGTCCGGTTCCGCAAGCTGCCCGCGACCGCCCGGTTCGCTCAGGCCCGGCTGGGAACCAGCCTCTCGCGCCACCAGAAGCGCATGCGCCGGAGGCTGTGCCAGATGAAGGCGGCCGTGATCAACCCCGTGATTCCCGTCAGGGCGATCAGGATGCGTACCAGCCAGGGGTTGTCAGGCACCACCTGGATCGCCAGTTCGGCCTGATGCACGGCGCCCTGGGGGTCGGTGACGAAGACCCGCACCTGATACGGTCCCACCTCGCGCAGGTCGGCCACCGCCAGGTGCAAGGCTTCGCGGCGGTTGCGCTCGGAGAGCGACTCCACGGGTGCGGCGGGCAGATCCAAGGGCGGATCGGAATGGTGGACGCCATCGTACTGGACCTGGAAGCGCACCGTCGCATCCTTCACCGCCACATCGTCGGTGGGGTCGGTGATCAGGGCTTCCAGCAAGATCTGCCCCGGTCGCAGCACAGACGGTCCGGTCCAGACGCTGAGCCGGTAGTCGCCGACCACGGCCCGATCCAGCTGCAGAACATGCTCACCGCCATGGGCCTGCACCGGGCGCGGGGCGAGCAGAACGAGCAGAACGAGCAGGCCCAGCGGCAGGGTGCGCCGGTGCCCGCCGGGAGGGGCGAACAGCAAGCTGAGGTGGTGTGCGGCGAAGGTTCGATGCATGGGCCGGCAATTATGGAGGCCGCACCTGCGCCGGTCCAGTCGCGGTTCCCCGCTCGCGCGCGGCGAGGCATAAGGGTTAACCCCCTTGTCAGGCTCCGGTGAACCCCCGTTGCCACGTCCCGGTGGGCGGGCTAAGCTACCCGGGTTCTCTGAAGCCATCATTTTCTTCTAGCCAGGAGTCTGCCATGACGACCATGACCCAAACCCAGCCCGCCCGAAGCGAGTCGCTGCTCGACCGCCTCAACGGTCGCTTGCATGAACCGGCCCTCTGGGCCTACGCCGCCATCGTGCTCTTCCATTGGGTGGAGCATCTGACCCAGGCGTACCAGATCTGGGTGCTGAAGTGGCCGCGGGGGCAGTCTCTGGGCTTCCTCGGGCTGTGGCAGCCCTGGCTGGTCTCCACCGAGATCATGCACTTCGCCTACGCGCTCTTCATGTTGGTGGGGCTGATCGTCCTGCGCCCCGGCTTCCTGGGTCGCGCCCGCTTCTGGTGGACTTTGAGCCTGGCCATTCAGGGCTGGCATTTCGTGGAGCATTCGATCCTGCAGTTGCAGGCCATCGTCGGCCATCCCTTCTTCGGAGCCCAGGGCCCCACCAGCATCGGCCAACTCTGGTTCCCGCGCCCGGAGCTGCACCTCTTCTACAACGCCGTCGTCTTCCTGCCGATGGTCATCGCCATGGTCCTGCACATGTACCCGCCGGCGGACGAGCGGCATCTGGCGGGCGGCTGCAGCTGTGCCCGCGTCCCCGTCCCCACGGGCAAGGCTTCGGCCGCGGACTGACCGGGGCGCGCTGGGAGCGAGATTGCTGCAGCTGACGCTTTACCCAGAACGAGTACCTTCCTTCAGGAATGCGAGGGCGGCGACCGCAGCGGTCGCCGCCCTCGCTGCTATCCTCAGGCCGGTCGGCCGCGTTTGGATGCGTGGCCGGAAGACGCTTCCGACGGCGGGAGGCGCCCGCGGCCGCCAGGAAGGCGAGGCGGACATGGAGCAACGACGGCGATCCGGGCGGGTCCTGGGGCTGACGGCGGTCATCGGCCTGGGCTTGGCCCTGCCGCTAGCCGACCGCCTCGCGCCCACGACGCTGGTGCAGGCCACCAGCTGCCGGATCGGCACGGACAAGCAGGCCGCGCCGGCCGTCCTGCCCCTGGGCCAGGCCGTGACGGTCACCCTCACCGTCACCGGCGCCTGCCCGGAAGCGATCGGCCTGGCTGACGTGGCCCTGGTCATCGACCGCTCGCTGAGCATGCGGGATCCGGATACCGATGGCCGGCAGACCAAGATCCAGGGCGCCCAGGCCGCCGCCCGCGCCTTCGTCGATGCGGTGGACCCCAGTCTCGTCCGGGTGGGCTTGATCCTGTTCGACAGCCGACCGTTGACGGCGCAGCCGCTGACCAGCGATCATCGGGCCCTTATCGAGGCCATCGACGGCATTCAGCTCGCTCTCGGCACCAACCTGGTAGACGCCCTGGACGCCGGACGGCTGATGCTTGAAAACGGTGGCCGCCCGGGAGCGCGGCGGGTCATCGTCTTCATGACCGATGGCAAACATTCCGGCCGCAACCCGCCCATCGAGCGCATCGACACCGTCATCCCCTTGGTGCGCGCCGCGGGCATCAGCACCTGGGCCATCGGCTTCGGACGACCCGAGGAACTGGACGAGGGCGTCTTGCGGCGCATCGCCGACGACGCGGATCATTATTTCAGCAGCCCCAGCGGACAGGCCTTGGAGGCCATCTACCGCGGCATCGCCGGACGCATCTCGGCCGTCCTCCTGCTGCGCAGGGCCCGCGTGACCGACCTCCTGCCCCCCGACATGGCTTATGTACCGGACAGCGCCCGGCCACCCGCCGTCTGGGACGCGGCGACCCGCAGCCTCACCTGGAACCTGGACGCCGTGCCCTTGACCGGCGTCACCCTGCAGTTCCGGGTGATCCCGCAGATCGCGGGTCAGCGGCCGACCAACGTGAGCGCGGGCGTCACCTATCGCGACGGTCTGGACCAGGACGGTGAGTCCACCTTTCCCCTGCCCTCCGTCCTCGTCCTGCCCCCCACCGCCACACCCACGCCCACGGCGACGACAACCCCGACGGCGACGCCGACCGCCACGCCCACGAGCACGGCCACACCCACGGCCACCGACACCCCCCATCCCGTCTTCCTGCCCCGGATCCTCCGCCAGACCTGCCCGCAGCGGCGGCTGGAGGTGGTGCTGGTGCTGGATGCCTCGGCCAGCATGCAGGCGCCGGCGGAGGGTGGCGGCAGCAAGTTGGCGGCGGCCGTGGCGGCGGCGCGCGGCCTGGTGGGCACCCTGCGCTTCCCGGACGACCGGGCGGCGATCGTCGGATTCCACCATCTGGGCAGCATCGTCCAACCGCTTTCGGCCAGCCGGGCGGCCGTGGACGCGGCTCTGGAGCGGCTGGCGAGCGGCAACGGCACGCGCATCGACCTGGGCCTGCAACAGGCGGCCGTCGCCCTCGCCGAGCGGCGCTCGGGCGCCCGGCCGGCGGTGATCCTGCTCACCGACGGCCGCCAGGACGACGGGCGGATCGCTGCGGTGCTGGCCGCCGCCGACCGGGTGACGGCCACCGGAGCCACCATCTACGCCATCGGCCTGGGCGCCGACGTGGACGCGCCGCTGCTGGCCCTGGTGGCAGGCCGGGCCGGTCGGGCCTACCTGGCGCCGAGCGCCGCCGACCTGACCCGCGTCTATCGGGACATCGCCGGGGTGCTGCCCTGCGAATGACCTGCGGATCCTGAACGGCGAACCGCTGGCGTTTGATGCCACGGCACCGAAGCCTGTTGACTTGCTTGGGCCCCCCACGGCATAATCCGCGGTCATGCGGCCCGCAGGGGCCAGGCGGCAGGCAGACCCTGTTGTGAACAAGGACGGTGGATTCAGCCATGAGCAAGCACAAGCAGCACCGTTTTCACTTCATCATCGTCAACTGCGTGACCGGTATCAACCTTGTCCTCGGTCTCCTATCGGTGATCGCCGTGGCCAACGATCAGCTGACCCTGGCGGCGGGTCTGTTGCTCAGCTGCGCCGTGGTCGACGGCTTGGACGGGCCCCTGGCGCGGCGCTGGGATGTCTCATCCGACTTCGGCGCCCAGTTCGATTCGCTGGCGGACATGACGTCCTTCATCGTCGCCGGCGGTGCCCTGGCCTATTTCTGGGCGGATCCGGCCGAGACCAGCATCCCCGTCTTCGCCGCCGCCGTGGCCGCGGGCGCCTACGTCCTGGCCGGCGCCATCCGCCTGGCGCGCTACAACACGACCCCCAGCCGGCCCGGCTACTTCCAGGGCATGCCCACCACCGTCGTCTCGTCCATCGTGGCCATCACCCTGTTGACCCACAAAGACCTGCAGGGCTACGGCGTCGTGCTGCTGGTCCTCCTGCTGTCGGCGCTCATGGTCAGCGTCTTCCCCTACCCGCGCTTGTCGGCCTTCCTGCCGCGCCTGCCGCGTTGGGTCTACCTGCTGCTTCTGGCCGCCACCCTCGCCTCAGACCACCGCTTCCAGATCGTATGGGTGGGCACCCTGCTGTATCTCGCCTCGGGCCCCATCATCTCGGTGCGCTATCGGCTCGCTTCGCGATCGCGGTGAGGCCGCCCCGCACCCGGTCGCCGGGGGCCACCAGGGGCTGCCAGCCTGAAGCCGGCAGGTAGACGTCCGTCCGCGATCCAAAGCGGATGAGCCCGTAGCGGTCCCCTTGAGCCAGCAGCTGACCCGGCCGCGTCCAGGTCACGATGCGCCGCGCCACCGCTCCCACCCGCTGGGCGACCACGCAAGGGCCGTGCAGGCCCTGGATGGTGGTGTAGCGTGCGATGTTGTGCTCCGCCGCCGGCGTGCCGGCATGCGCGTAGCCCCGTCCCTCGTCGAAGCTGCCCAGCACCTTGCCGGCCACGGGGCTGCGGTTGACGTGGATGTCGGCCACCGACAGGAACACGGCGATCCGCAGCCATTCGCCGGCGCCCAGCCGTTCATCGCGCAGGGTCTCCACACCGAGTACCCGCCCGTCGGCGGCGGCCAGGGCCAGATCCGGGTCGCGGCGCACCCGGCGCTCGGGGTCGCGAAAGAAGGCGGTGGATCCGAGGCCCAGGAGCCCCAGGGCCAGGGAGCCGACCGCCGATCGCCCCGCCAGAGCCGCGGCCAGGATCAAGGGCGCGGCGATGAAGGGCAGGCCCGGGGTGGCGATGCCCCAGCCGGCCGGCAGAGCCAGGCGCCGGTCACGCTCCAGCGGCGCAAGTTCAAGGGCCGCCTCCGGCCGGGCCTCGCCGAAGCGCAGATGGTGTACCCAGGCCGGCGGGACGTTGCGCGGGATGAAGTCCCGCCGGAAGGCAAAGGGTGTCGCCTCGCGGTCCAGCACCGCGGCAGCGGCCCGCGCCTGCTCCCGGGCCGCATCACGAAGGAAGGGCGCCTTGAGGCGCCGCAGGTAGGCGTATTCCAGATAGGACAGCACGCCGTCCGGCTGCAAGGCGTTGCGGTAGACGCCCAGGATCTGGGCGATGGTCTCCGGCCCGCGGTTGATGAAAGGGATGGTGGACACGATGCTGTGGAAGCGCTCGGCCGGATCCAGGCTGCAGATGTCCCCTTCGCGCAGCTCGATGCGCTCCCGGTGAGGCGCAAACACCGGATCTTCCGCCAGTCGCCGGCGCATGAAAGCGGCGAACTCCGGATGCAGCTCGTAGAGCAGCAACTGGTCCTCGGGGCGCATGTGCCGGGCGATCTCCACCGCGACCGCGCCGGTGCCGGTGCCCACCTCGAGAATGCGCCGCGGCCCGTCGCGTCTGAGCGCCTCGGAGGCCAGGGCGCGGGCGGTCGGGCGCCAGGTGGGGGTCAGGGAGCCGATCCGCAGGGCGTCGCGGCCAAAGTGGGTTAGGAAGTGGAGACGCTCTTGCATGGGTATGGCCTGATCTGTCGCGGGCTGCCGCCGATCGACGGCGGGGCATGGCAGGACGGGGCGGTCGTCAACGCCGGGCGGCGATTACCACAGACTGCGCACCGGGTACTGGCGGATCAATTCATCCGGCGTCAACAGGACCATGCCTTCGGCAATGGCCTGGCAGACCAGCATCCGATCAAAAGGGTCTCTGTGCAGGTCGGGTAGTCGCAGTTCCTGCAGGCAGGCCTCCTCGGCGATCGGCAGCGGCAGGATGCCGTGGTCCGCGCGCAACCGCGGAATCAAACGGTCAGGCGCCTCCGGCAGGGGCAGACGGCCCAGTCGCCATTTGACGCTGACCTCCCATACCGACGCGGCACTCAGGTAGACGTCGTTCGCGGGTGACACAAAGGCATCTCGGGCGGCCACCGACAGCAACTCACTTCCGGAAACCACCCAGATGAAGGCGCAGGTGTCGAGCAGGATCTTCAAGCGGATCGACCTTGAAACGCCTCCAGAATGTCCTCGGGCAGCGCGTCGAAGAAGCCTGCGGGCAGATCGATCTGTCCCCGAGCCAGCCCGATGGGGCGCGGTTCGGTCCGCTTTGGTGCCACGGCCCGGATCTCTGCGATCGGCACGTTTCGTCGGCACAACAGGATCACCTCTCCTCCCAGCAGACGGTCCAGGTACTGAGAGAGATGGGTCTTGGCTTCATGGATGTTGAGCTGAATCATGACCTTATACTAAACCAGGTTGCCGGGTCCGTCAAAGTCGCAGTTGACAGACCACGGCCCGTCCGGCTATGCTCCCGCGATGCGCGCCGTGCCGGTCTCATCGGCGTGCGCCGCGGGTTCTGGCGCCCTTCTACCGACGCTCTCGCAGGAGTCTTCCCATGTTCCGCCCCGCCTTCCGCATCACCTTCGCGCTGACCGCCATCGGCCTGCTGTCCGCCGGGTCCGCTCTGGCCCAACCCACATCCCCCGGCGCACCGGAAGACATCGACCAGATGGAGGCCGCCCTGACCCTGGTGGACGGCGGCGACCATCTGCTGGCCTGGAGCCAGGAGATCAGCGCCACCGGCCAGATCCGCATCAAGCACCTGGAGAATGGCGTCAACGATCTGGCGCGCTCCAAGCACCTGGGCCAGCCCTTTGGGCGCTCGGGCATCCCGGGCTGGCAGGCGGGCGACCAACGCTCACCGGCCTTCGGACCTGGCTTCCTGGTATGGGCCGAGAAGCGGCCGGGCGGGGCAGACTTCGACCTCTACGCCCAGCGTCACGGTCTGGCCGGGACGGCCGTCGGCAACCCCATCCTGGTGTTGGAGCGGCCGGGCGACCAGATCCGTCCGGCGGTGGCCGCGGACCGTTCCGGTGAGTTGATGCTGGTCTGGAGCGAGTTCGGGGCCACCAACGGTATGGACATCTGGGGCCTGCGTCTGAGCAATGCCCTGATGCCGCGCGGTGCGCCCTTCGCCATCGCCGCCGGGGCCTCCAACGCCGGCGATCCCACGATCGCCGCGGACCCCTCCAGCGGCGACGGCTTCCTGGTGGTCTGGGTGGACGACCGCGCCGGCGCCGGTGAGGCGGACCTCTACGGCGTGACCGTTCACCGCAGCGGCGTCCTCAAGCGCCCGGGTGCCACCGCAGAGATGGCCTTGGTCGCCGGCCCCGGCCACAGCCTGGCCCCCAGCCTGACCGTGGACGCCGACAGCAGCGCCGAGGTCATCGGTCTCCTGGCCTGGCAGATGGTCCCGCCGGCCGACGCCCACATGAGCATCCACATCGAGGCCCAGCGCCTGCGATCCAACGGCCTCTTCTACGGCCGCCCCTTCGCCGTCCGCCCCAGCCTCTTCTTCGACCTCATGCCCGCGGTGGCCCCGCGCCAGCCGGAAGGCTGGCTGGCGGTGTGGTCGCGGTCGGGGAATTTCATGCCGCCGGAGAAGGTGGACGGCATCTACTCATGGCTGCGGCGTTCATCTTCATCGGATCCGCGACAGGCCACCGAAACACCGGTCCCCACTTCCGCCGCTCCGACAGCTACGGCTGCCGTCCCCACCCCGGTCCCGGACAGCCTGGACCTCTGGGGCGTGACGATCGACCGCAACGCGCGGGTCGGTCGTCCGGCGCGGCCGGTGGCGGAGGACTGAGGGCAGGTCAGCGGACAGCGAACCGACGGCAGGCGCCGGGCAGGCGCCCAGGTTGATGGTCTGTAGGGGCGAAGCATCCGCCGCATCAGGGTCCGGTTCCCCGGGTTCTTGGTGACGGATGCTTCGCCCCTACGCATTCCACCTGTACCCGGATCCCGCGTGCCGACTGCCCCGACCTAGCCCTCCCGAACGCCGCTACCCCCGACACACCGCCACCGCCCACGCCAGCGCCGCCTCCGCCGCCTGCACCCGCACGGCGGCGCGATCTCCCGCAAAGTAGAAGCGGCGCGCGGACAAGGCATCGCCCGGGCCCGCCATGCCGATCCACACCGTGCCCACCGGCTTGTCCGCCGAGCCGCCCCCCGGTCCCGCGATGCCGGTGACGCTGAGCGCCAGGTCAGCCCCCAGCCGGCGGCGGATGCCGTCGGCCATGGCCAGGGCCACCGGCTCGCTGACCGCGCCCTTTTCCGCCAGCAGGTCCGCCCCGACGCCGAGCAGGGCGGTCTTGGCCGTGTTGGCGTAACTGACCACGCCGCCCAGGACGTAGTCGGAACTGCCCGGCACCTCGGTGAGCAGCGCGGCGATCAGGCCGCCCGTGCAGCTCTCGGCCGTGGCGATGGTCAGGCCGCGCGCACGCATGACCGGACCGAGGTCCGCGGCCAGCAGGCGAACCCGCTCCAGGTCGCCCTGTGCTTCAGGCATGGTATTCCTCCCCTCCTGAGCCCCTTATGCTACACTGCCCCGCTTTGGGAGGGCAGGCCGCGCCCTCCCCCGCCGGCCATCCCGCGCCGCGGTACCATCGCATTCGGTCAGAGCGAGAGGAAGTCTCCATGCAACGGTTCGGTCTCGATCGGCACGGCCTGGCGCCGGCGCGCGAAGTCTTCTGGAACCTCTCCGCCGCCCCTTTGGTGGAAGAAGCCATCCGCCGCGGCGAAGGGCAGCTGTCCGCCGCCGGAGCCTTCGTCGCCTCCACCGGCGCGCATACCGGGCGCTCGCCCAAGGACCGCTACGTGGTCCGGGAGCCCGGCTCGGAGGCCGAGATCTGGTGGGGCGAGGTCAACATTCCGATCGCGCCGGAGGTCTACGCCCGACTCCGCGCCGAGGTGGTGGCCGCCTTGGACGATCGCGACCTCTTCGTGCAGGACCTCTATGCCGGCGCGGACCCCGAGCTGCAGATCAGCGTGCGGGTGGTGACCGGCAGCGCCTGGCACAGCCTCTTCGCCCGCAACATGTTTCGCACCGACTCGCCCGCGCCCATCGCGCCCTTCGCCCCGGACTGGCTGGTGCTCCACGCCCCCGATGTCCTGGCCGACCCGGCGCGGGACGGAACGAACTCCGGCACCTTCGTCATCCTCAACCTGGCCGAGCGCACCGTCCTGGTGGGGGGCACCGGCTATGCCGGGGAGATCAAGAAGTCCATCTTCGCCGTGATGAACCACCGCCTGCCGGCCATGGACGTCTTCCCCATGCATTGCAGCGCCAACGTAGCTCCCGACGGCGGGTCCACGGCGCTCTTCTTCGGCCTCTCCGGCACCGGCAAGACCACGCTCAGCGCCGACCCGGAGCGGCCCCTCATCGGTGATGACGAGCATGGCTGGGGCGCGAGCGGCATCTTCAACTTCGAGGGCGGCTGCTACGCCAAGGTCATCAAGCTGAGCCGGGAAGGCGAGCCGGAGATCTGGGCGGCCACCGAGCGCTTCGGTGCCATCCTGGAGAACGTGGTCCTGGATCCGCTCAGCCGCACACCGGATTACGATGATGGGTCCAAGACCGAGAACACCCGCTCGAGCTACCCCTTGACCAGCCTGGTCAACGTGGCCCCCGGCGGGCGCGGCCCGCAGCCTACCGATATCGTCTTTCTGACCGCCGACGCCTGGGGCGTCCTGCCGCCGGTCGCCAAGCTCACCCGCGAGCAGGCCATGTATCACTTCCTGGCCGGCTACACCGCCAAGGTGGCCGGCACGGAGCGCGGCGTCACGGAGCCCAAGGCCACCTTCAGCGCCTGCTTCGGCGCGCCTTTCCTGCCGCGCCATCCCGGCGTGTACGCCGAGATGCTGGGCCGCCGCATGGACGCGCATCCCCATCTGCGGGTCTGGTTGGTGAACACCGGCTGGACCGGCGGCCCCTACGGCCTGGGCAGCCGGATGAAGCTGGGCTATACGCGCGCCATGATCCGCGCCGCCCTCAGCGGTGCGCTTGACGACATGGGCTACACCGCCGATCCCGTCTTCGGCATCCTCGTGCCGGATGCCGTGCCGGGCGTGCCTTCCGAGCTGCTGCGTCCGCGCGACACCTGGAAGGACAAGACCGCCTATGACCAGAAGGCCGCAGAGCTGGCCGGTCTCTTCCGCAACAACTTCCAGAAGTACGCCGATGGTGTGTCGGTCGCGGTCCGGGACGCTGGTCCACGGGCCTAGGGATTGCCCCCTCTCCGCGCTCATGCGCTTCTGGTACGGTTCTGACACCCGCTGATTCAACATGCCGGACGCATAGGCTATGATTGAGGTCAGCATGTCATGATGCGGTCGGCTGCTGCATCCGGTGGCCGGGACTACTCGTATGCGCGCCATCGGGGCTGCGCTGCCTTGCGGCGTTGCTAGCGGCGCCACGGTCAGAAAGCGATGATGAAAGCCACCCTACCTACCCCCGGACGCGGCTGGTTGATCTGGGCTGTGATTCTCTTCGGCCTGGGCATTCTGGCGCTCAGCGCGGTCTCGGCGCAGGTCAATCCCCGCATGGGCCTGAGCGAGTTGACGACGGCCGTACGCGCCGGCAAGGTGAGCAGCATCACCATCAGCGGCGATGAGAGCCGCGCCGTGATCGAGCTCAAGGAGCCGGCCGGTGCCAAGCGGCTGGTCCGCAAAGAGCGAGGCACGGACAAACTGCTGGAGCAGGCCGGGCTCACGGTCCAGGATCTGCAGAAGAACGACGTGAGCTACGCCATCTCGCCCACCAGCAGCCTCGCGGGACTGGGTCCGCTGCTCACCACCCTCATCCCCTTCCTGCTCATGGTCGGCTTCATCGTGTTCATGATGCGCCAGGCCCAGGCCGGCAACAACCAGGCCATGGCTTTCGGGCGCAGTCGCGCGCGGCTGATGACCGGCGACACGCCTACCGTCACCTTCGCCGACGTGGCGGGAGTGGATGAGGCCAAACAGGAGTTGGCGGAGGTGGTTGAGTTCCTCCGCGAACCGGACAAGTTCGTGGCCCTGGGCGCGCGCATCCCCAAGGGCGTCCTGATGGTGGGCCCGCCCGGCTGCGGCAAGACCCTGATGGCCCGCGCGGTGGCCGGCGAGGCCGGCGTGCCCTTCTTCTCCATCTCCGGATCGGAGTTCGTGGAGATGTTCGTGGGTGTGGGCGCCAGCCGTGTGCGGGACCTCTTCGAGCAGGCCAAGAAGCACAGCCCCTGCATCGTCTTCGTGGACGAGATCGACGCCGTTGGCCGGCAACGCGGCGCGGGCCTGGGCGGCAGCCATGACGAGCGGGAGCAGACCCTCAACCAGATCCTGGTGGAGATGGACGGCTTCGATTCGGACACCAACGTCATCATCGTTGCCGCCACCAATCGGCCCGACATCCTGGACCCCGCCCTCCTGCGCCCCGGCCGCTTCGACCGCCGCGTGGTGATCGACCGGCCCGACATGCGCGGCCGCACGGCCATTCTGGGCATCCACTCCAAGGGCAAGCCCCTGGCCAAGGACGTGGATCTGGAGCGTATGGCGGCGCTGTCCATCGGCTTCTCCGGGGCCGACCTGGAGAACCTGGTCAACGAGTCGGCCATCATGGCCGCCCGGCGCAACGCCCGCAGCATCCGCATGGCCGACTTCGAGGAAGCCCTGGACAAGGTCCGTTTCGGCCCGGCGCGCCGCAGCCGGGTGGTGAGCCAGAAGGAGCTGGAGGTGACGGCCTACCACGAGGCCGGCCACGCGGTGGTGGCCCATGTCATTCCCGAATGCGATCCGGTCCACAAGGTCACCATCGTTCCCCGCGGCATGGCCGGTGGCCTGACCTTCTTCCTGCCCGAAGAGGACCGCTACCTGCAAAGCCGGACCCGTTTCCGCGCCGGCCTGGCGGCGGCTCTGGGCGGCCGGGTGGCCGAAGAGCTGATCTTCGGCGAGGTCACCACCGGCGCTTCCAGCGATCTGGAATACGTCACGCGCACGGCCCGCGACATGGTCACCCGCTACGGCATGAGCGAGGCCATGGGTCCAATGACCTTCGGGCAGAAGCAGGAACTGGTCTTCCTGGGCCGGGAACTGAGCGAGCAGCGCAACTACTCCGAGGCCGTGGCCAGGCAGATCGACGCGGAGGTGCGCCGCCTGGTAGGCGACGCCCTGGTGCGCACGCGCGAGCTGCTGCAGACCAACCTGGACCGTCTGCACCTCGTGGCCAAGAAGCTGTTGGAAGTGGAGACCCTGGATCGCACGGATTTCGAAGCGTTGATGGAAACGCCGGCAACCGCGGCGGTGCCGGCCTGACCCGGCGCCGGTGACCCTCTTCTCGCGGACGAGGTCAGTGGTTCGAACGGTCACGTTCCTGTTGCTGTCTCTCGCGCTTGTGGGCTGCGGGCTGTGGACGGCCCGGTCGCGCAGCCGCGTCCCGGCCCCGACGACGGATTCCAGCCCCGGCTCCATCGCGGCGGCGACGGCGACGGCGCCGGCGGCCGCCGCAGGGCTTCGGTCAACCGACGCCATGCCGACCGTCGTGGCGCCAGCTGTCGCAACACCTTCCGGAACGACGAAACCCATGACAGCGGCCCCCGCTTCACAGCCGCCGACGCCCGCTGTGGACCGGGCGACCACGGAAGCGCCGGCATCCGCGCCGGCCGACGCCCTGCGGCTGGGCCAGGGCGCGCAGGGCGGCCGACTGGGCGCCATCTATGAATTGGTGGGGCTCCGGACGGGCGAGCATGGCGCCTTCACCCGCGCGGTCTGGGAGCTGGCGACCGCCGACCAGACCCAAGGTCAGTCGGAGCCGCTCTGGGAAGTCGTGCAACAGCGCAACGACCAGGAGCCCAAGGCCGCCGGCATCCTGGACGGCAGCTGCCACATCCGCCTGCGCCTGGCGGACACCTATGCCATGAACTTCGTGGGCTCGCTGCGGCTGGACGCCCCCGCCGGGGCAGCGATCAACGGCATCCGCATCCTCCCCATGGAAGACGACAGCAGTCTGGTCTTCGCCGTCGACCTGGCCGAGCCGGCACCCTACACCGTGACCGTGTTGCAGGCGCCGCTGCGCATCGTGCTCGACGTCTACCGGCCCTGACCCCCATCGCCCTCTGCCGCAGCACCCTCTTCCACTGACCCCGGCAAGGGGGATTCAGCGGGGGCAAGCGCATCCTTGCGCCGCACCGCCAACACCGCGATCTTCGTGCTGTGGTTGAAGGGCGCCGGGTCCGTGATGTCGGCGACCACGCGGGTCTCCGGATAACCGGTGAAATCCGCGTCCACGTCGATGCGCCGCTCCAGGCGCAGGTAGCCGTCGGCGCAGACCTGCTCCAGCACGGCCGTGTAGGCCGCGCCGCTCACGTAGACCGCGTTGTTGACGGCCACCAGATGACCGCCGTCGGCCACCAGTGGGCGCACCTTGTTGATGAGCGCCAACCCGCCATCCGCCAGATCCACCTGGCTGCGCGCCCCGCCGGCGAAGAAGGGCGGGTCGATGATCACGCAGTCGAAGGTGGTCCCAGCTCGCCGCAACCTGGCCGTCAGGTCCCAGAAGTCGCCGCTCAAGAACGCGTCCCGTTGGATGGTCAGGCCGCCCAGGGTGTAGGAGGTCTTGGCGACGTTGAGGGCGGCGCGGCTGCGGTCCAGCTGCAGCACCCGCTCGGCGCCGCCGGCCAGGGCCGCCACGCCCAGGCTGCCGGTGTAGGCGAAGCAGTTGAGCACCGTGCGGCCGCGCAGGTTGGATCGCGCCCAGGCGCGCAGGCCCCGGGTGTCCAGGTACAGGCCGCAGTCATGCCCGCCCAGGATGTCGAGGGCGTAGCGCACACCGTCCTCGCGCACCCAGGGCGCGGGGCGATCGCCGAGCAGCAGGCGGCCGTGTCGCTCCTCCTGACCCTCGGCATGACGGGCCTTGACCACCGCCGCCGTCAGCCAGGGCAACGCCTCGCGGTAGAAGGCCAGGGCCTCCGCGACGGCTGCCTCGCCGTTGGGCGCCGGATCGGCATGGTTGTGCAGCACCAGGGTGGCGCCGTAGAGGTCCACGACCAGCCGCGGGCAGCCCTCGGCAAAACCGTTGAAGAGCCGGATGGCGGCCTCATGCCGCGGGTCCGCGTCAAGGCGAGCGGTGCGCGGGGCGAGCGCGGCGGCCAGGAGGCCACCAAGGTCCGCGACGGACGAAAGGTCGGAAGGCTGGATGGGCAGGGAGGCGGGCTCCGGATCAGGTGAGGTCATGGGACGAATGATAGGCGACGGGGCGGCTGACAGCGACCGCCCCGTCACATCCCATCAGCCGTCGTCGTCGCTTTCGTCCGCTTCCGTCTCGCCACCGGTTTCGCCGCCGGCGTCGCCCGTCGTCGCCCCGGCTCCCTCGCCGCCCGCGTCCGGCTGGGCGTAGAGCGCGGCCGCGCCATGCTGGTAGGCCAACTCCCCGCCGCTGGCTCCGGACTGCCAGGCGGCCGCCACCAGGGCCACCGCGCCAACCGTCCCCAGCACACGGGCACGACGGCCCCAGCTGCCGGAGAGGATACCGCCGGCCATCACGACCAGCAGCACACCGGAGAGGATCATCAGCCGCTCTCCGGCCTCCTCGTGCTCCTCGAAAGCCTGCTCGGAGACGCGGTCCTCGACCTTCTCCTCCTGCTGCTTGCCGGTCTGGACCGCGGTCCAGGCGCTCAGGGCCAAGAGGGCGGAGAGGAGGAGGACGGGCTGCCAGGCCCGGCGCCCGTCGACGCCCCGGCGGATGTACGCCAGGGCCGCCAAGGCTACCAAGGGCAGGAAGATAGCGATCACGATGGGGAAGTGGACAACAGCGGGGTGGAGCGGTTCAGGGATCATGGGGACTTGTCCTTTCATGGATGGGGGACGGCGATTCGGATGCGGCGATCCAGCCGGGTCGTCGCAGGATGACTCGGCGCAGAATAACAACCCTATGAACGGCCCCGGCAATCTGCCAAGTCAATGGCCTGGACCTTCAGTGTAGCCGACAGTGCCCCCTCTATCATCCGTCCTTTGTCGGATCTTCCCTGCTACGCGGCGCGCATCACCGCCACCCACGGAGCCTGTTTGACGGCTCAACCCGCCGGCCGTCCCTCGGGAAAGAACTGGTAACCACCTTCCGGCTGCCCTCGGAAGGTGAGCAGATAGACCGGTCCGGCCGGATCCGGCTCGATCTTGCGCCGCAGCTCCTTGACCACCTGATAGAGGGCGTCGTCCATCACCCCGGCGCGCACGGCGTCCTCCGGCCAGACCTGTTCGATCAGCACCGATTTGGCCACGCGAACGCGGGGCCGCGCCAGCAGGGCCAGCAGCATCCGCCGCTCCAGATTGGCCAGGTCGGTCAGCGGTCGCTGGCCCTGGAAGAGTTCCTGCGTGCCCGCATCCTGCCAGATGCGACCGCGCCCACCGGCCGCGGCCGAGTCACCCGCCAGCCAGGCCGCCAGCAGGCCGATGGGGATCTGCCAGGAGCCTCCAGGGTCGGCACGCAGCAGCCCCTTGGCGCTCAGGGTCACCAGAGCCGGACCGTGACCTTGCGACAAGCGGTCCCAGGCGGCGGCCACCAGCCGCTCCTGGACCGCAACACCTGCGGATGCGCCGGATAGGCCGCGGCTACGCTGGTCAAGACGCCCTACCTCCAGCAGGGCCGCCTGCTCTGCCTGGCTCAGCCCCGACCAGATCTCAAGCAGGCGGAAGGCCACGCTCTGCTGAGACAGCAGACGGGCGGTCAGGTCGTCCTCCGTCGCGGGTACGGAGGATCCTTCAAGCTCGCCCATCTGCGAACAAGCAGCCTTGAGGAGGGCCGGATAGCCGCCGGTAGCCGCCAGAATTGCCTCTTGCCGGACTGCGCCTACAACGGCGGCGACACCTCCGGCGGTGGCAGCACCGCCAGCGGCAGCGGCATCGCCCGGCGTCCCGCTCGGCCATTCCTCGGCCAGCAGTTGCTCGGCATCCTCCCGCACCAGCGGACCTAGCCACAGTTGCCGGCGGTCCAGCACCTCGTACAGCTCGCCCAGGCGTGCGGCGTCCTGCTGGTAGGCAAAGGGCTGCCGCAACCCCACCAGGAGGACCAGCCGCTCCTTGTGCCGATCTCGGAGCGCCCGAAGGCTGTCCAGCAGGCGGGTGGGCGCGAGTTCCAGGAAGCTGTCGAAGCGATCCAGGATCAGGACCAGGCTCACGGCGGCCCGGCGGCATTCGGCCAGCAAATCCAGGAGGGCCGTCTGAACCACAAAGGGGTCGGTCTGGGACAGCTGCGCATCGAATGCCGCGCGGGCCGCCGCCCCTACGAGGGCCGGTAGTTGCGACGCCGCGTCGCGCAGAGCCCGCAGCAGCAGGCGGTAGAAGGTGGCCAGGTCATCAGCCGGCAGGTCGTTGAGGTCCACGCGGATGACCGCAAGCGGCCAACCTTCCGGCAGACCGGTCGCCAGCCGCTCCGGTCGCGCTTCCAGGGCCGCGAGCAAGTTGGACTTGCCTGCCCCGCCCGGCCCCAGCAGGCAGCCGCTGTCGCCCGCGGCCACCCAACGCGCCAGCTCAGCCACCTCACGCCGGCGGTAGTTGGGGCCTTGGCTCACGCTTCGCTCTACTTTGCTCATGGCCTTGTACTCCTTGCTTCCCCGATCGCCGCTGGTCGGCGCCGCGGCGGGATCATCTTAGACGATAGTCAGTGGCTCAGTCACGACCGGCGGTTCGGGATCACGAGAAGCAGAGCCCCCCGGTGTTGCCGGGGGGCTCTGCTCGGGGGGGCTCTGGTCCTGATGACTTCACGCTTGGCCGTTCAAGGATCGGCGGGCTGCGGGCCCCGCCCGCCCGGCGCTCACTGCGAGCGGGTCATCTGCAGGTTCACCTGGTAGTCGCCGCTGTTGCCGGTGTGCCGCGTGCTGCCGTTGAAGCTGAATCCGCGGGTCATGCTCTCCAGGTTGCTCTGGCTGAAGCACCAGCGGAAGGAGCCGCCGATACGTTCGTCATCGTCCTGGAACCACTTGTCGTAGCCGTCCACCGCGCCGGCCATGGCCTGACCCACCCGGCTGGCCAGCCCACAAGGATCGCCGACACCCTGGGTCAGGCCGGTGTTGAAGGCCGACTGCGCCGCCGAGCGCGCTGCGTTGGCGATGTTGGTCGTACCCGAGTCGTCCGCCTCTACCAACACGTAGCTGATCGCCATGGGGCCGCTGAGGGACTGGTCGGCCATAAGCGTTCGGTTGAGGCTGCGGATGTCGCCGGTGTTCAGACCACTCAGGTAGCCGGTAGCGGTCACCGACAGGCTGGGGATGACCTGATTGGATCCCTTGCGCAGCAGAGCGTAGAGCAGGTAGATCTCGTCGCCGCCGCTCTCTTGGGCCCGAAAGGTCTGAAGACGGGTCCAGCTGGCACGGAAGCGGGCCGCGGGGTTGATGGCGTTGGGTTCGCTGCGCAGGAAGCCAGCCGGGTTGAAGAAGTCCTGAATGCGGCTGACGATGGTGGCATCCCGAACCGCGGTCGGCTCCGGAGCGTCGATGCTGTCGGCCGAGGCGATGCCTGGCAGGCCGGCGAGGACGAGGGCGCCGCTGAGGGCGATGAGGCGGAGCGTGGCGGCGAAGGTGGACATGTTCGGCTTGCGGCTGGTCATGATCTTGGCTCCTGTGGTGATGGATCTTGGCTTGCTAGGTGGAAGTTGTTTCGCCGTCCGGGCCGCTCGTTTCCGTGTCCCGATCGACTGATGCCAGGATACCCGGTCCCGGAGCCACGATCCTGAGGCCCACCTGATGCCTGACGGATCCTTCGCTGAGCTGTATGCTTGGCAACCAACAATGTCCCAGCAAGCCCCCGCGTTTCCCGTCATCTCCCTGGCGCCGGACCTGCCGGTCCGCCCCGATGCGCAGGGGCTTCTGGCATTGCTCTTCGCCGGCTATCATGCGCTGCGCGTGACCCGCGAACTGGCAGGAGGCTTCAGCGGCAGCCGCATCTTGATGGTCCATCCACTGCGCGCCGACGGGGACGCCGAGCTCCCATCCGTGGTGAAGCTGGATGCCCCGGCCAAGATCCTCCAGGAGTACCAGGCCTATCAGAACCACGTGCGCGGCCGGCTCTCCGGCGTACCCGAGGTATGGGGCGCGCCGGTCATCAGCCCCGACGGCAACCTGGGAGCCCTACGCTACGGCCTGGTGGGCAGCGGGCTCTTCCCGGTGGAGAGCCTGGCGATCCACTTGCAGCGCGCCTCGGCGGACAGGGTGGCGGAGGTGTTGGAGGGCCGTCTGCTGGTGCAACTGGGCTACCTCTGGCATCAAGCCCGGCCGCAGGAGAGCCGCTTTCGTTCCTGCGGATACGCCCGGCTGCTCCCCGTGGACTTGCTGTTGCGCGCCGACATGCCGCCGACCGCGGTGCCTGTCCCGGCCCTGTCGGCGGTATGGGGCGATGCCAGCGCGGCGACATCAGTCCAGCCCGGCCGATGGCTCAACCTGCGCGGCCTGCGCTGCCTGGAGCGCAGCGCCGATGGTCGGCAGTTCACCCTGGGGCCGCCTCAGTCGGACGAAGACAACCCGCGCGGAGGGCCGCGCTGGCGCCTGCTGGGTCCGCTGCCGGAGCCAGAGCCGTCTCCGGAAATGGGCGAGATCCTGGCGACCGACTGTTTCGCCCAGGTGATCGGGGATCGCGACGCCTTGCTGCGGGAGCGCTTCGCCGCTGCCTTCTCCGCCGCGGATGCACCGACGCCTCCCCCCGATCTGCACGCCGCGACCTTGCAGAGGGCCGACGAGGCCCAAGCCATGCCCAATCCCCTCTTGGGGCTGGACGCGCTCCTGGATCGGCCCCGCCATCTGGCCCTCGGACCCATCCACGGCGACCTGAACCTGGACAACGTCCTGGTGGACGCCAAGACCGGTGGCGTCCGCCTGATCGACTTCGCCGACAGCCGCCGGGACCATGTGTTCCATGACCTCCTGCGACTGGAGACGGGCATCATCACCCGCTGGCTGGCGGTCGCCAGTCCGATCGCGTCCGGGGCGATGCTCGTGGACCTCTTCGACACCTTGTTGACCCATCCGGACCAAGACCCTCCGGACAACGCCCTCCGTGGGCCCAGTCTAGCCCTGCTATGCCTGCGTCGCGCCGTCGCCCACCAGCTGACGGACGCCGCCGGCTGGTCGGATTACCTCGAGGGACTGTCCCTGTACCTGGTCGGTGCGGCGAAGTTCCCCAACCTGGACGCGCGGGCAAGGCGGGTTGCGTTCTGGGCGGCTGCCGCCGCATTGCGGACCGCGGCGCGCATCGCCGGCGGCTGGATGCCGGACGCAGAGGCCTTGGAGGCGGCCCTGGCCCTCCGTCTGGCCCGCAACCCCGCTTTGGAGGCCTACCGGCGGCGGCGGATCGGCGCTTGGAGCGGGCCGCGGCATGAAGCGGACGGCAACTTCGTGGCCCTTACGGTGCTCTTGGACCAGGGCGAGGAGGCCCTGGGCGGCCGCTGGCAGGCCCAGGCGCGTCGTTACACCGGCTTGGAGCACCTGCTTCAGGAGGAGGCTGCACCGGCCCTCGTGCTGCTGGGGCCGCCTGGAGCGGGCAAGAGCACCCTGCTCCGCCAACTGGATCTGAGCCTGGCCAAGGCCGGCCTGGCCGACGCGGCGGCGCCCTTGGGCTTCATGGTGAACCTGAATGCCTACGCCCCGTCGGCCGCCGCGGACGGCGCCCCGAGCGACCTCGTGGCCCTGGACTGGCTGGCTGCCCGCTGGCGCGCCACTGCGCCCGCGCTGCCGCCCTTGGTAGAGCTGCTGCAACAGGGGCGCCTGGTCCTCCTGCTCGACGCTCTCAACGAGATGCCTCATCTTGACGCCGCGGATTACCGAGCCAAGGTCTTGGATTGGCGACGCTTCCTACAATGGCTGGCGGCTGAATGCCCCGGCAGCCGGGCCGTCTTCAGCTGCCGGAACCTTGACTACAGCGCCCCGCTGTCTTCACCGCGACTCCGGGTCCCCCAACTGCGCGTCGAGCCCTTGGACGACGCGGCGGTGCTGGCTTTCGTGCAGCGCTACGGCGGGCAGGCGGCCGACGGTCTCTGGCAGCGTCTGCGTAGCAGCCCCTTCCTGGACCTGATGCGCAACCCCTTCCTGCTGCGCCTCTTGGTGGAGGTGCAGGGCGGCGCCGAGGATCTGCCTGTGGGGCGGGCGGCCCTGGTCACGGCCTTCCTGCGGCGCGCGCTGGGCCGCGAGGTGGAACGGTCACATCCGGCCTTGGCCGCCGATGACCTGCTCAGCGAGCGCGACCGCCGGCGACTGGCCCAGGACAGATGGGCGGATCCTCTGGCATTGCCGGAGGGTGGCGTCCTGACCGCGGGGCTCACCCGACTGGCCGACCGGATACAGCGACGGGGACGGGCCGGCCAAGGCAGCCAACTGCGCGTGCCGGTAGACCAGGCGCTGGCGTGGATGGCCTTGTCCGGCCCAGGAGCGGCAGAGTCCTTGCTGCGTGCGGGACTGGCCTTGGCGGTGCTGGACGAGGACCCGGGCCGGGACGAGATCTTCTTCTTTCATCAGCTGTTCCAAGAGTACTTCGCCGCCCGGGCCCTGGCCGCAAACGAGGACATCGCGCCGCTGGCCAGCCCCTGGCGATGGAACGAGGTCCAGCCTTCCCTGGCGGACACAGTGGCGGCAATCGCCGCGGCGGACCCCCTGCCACCGCTTCCGACCAGCGGCTGGGAGGAGACGGCGGCCATGGCTGCGGTGATGGCCGCCGACAGCACGGCCTTTCTGCGGGCCATCGCTGCCGTGGACCTGCCGCTGGCCGGCCGCAGCGCTGCGGCAGGCGATCTGCGTCCCCACTTGGACCCGGAGATCCTCGACGACCTGCGCTGGTCGCTCCTGCTCCGAGCCGAAGATCAGGCGGCGGACCTGCGGCACCGCATCGCCTGCGGGCTGGCGCTGGGCGAGCTCGACGACCCGCGCCTGGTGGCGAGACATGGACCCCTAGGCCCCTACCGGCAACCCACTCTGGTGACCCTTCCTGGGGGCGACTACGAAATGGGAACCGACGACCTGGAGGCCGCCGCTGACGCTCGACCGCGCCATCGGGTAGCCCTCCCGACCTTTCAACTGGGCCGCTTCGCGGTGACCAACGCGGAATGGGCCTGCTTCCTGGCGGCCGGCGGCTACGACGACGAACGCTGGTGGCCGACAGCGGATGCCCTGGACTGGATGCGCGGCGGCCCGATCACCGCGGAGGGCTGGCGGCACAATTGGCGGGAATGGTGGCGCCGCTTCCAGGCTGACCCCGAAGTGCTGGAGTCCATGGGACGTGCCGGTCAGCTCACGCCGGCGCAGTTGGAGCTGTGGCGCGACCTGAGCCGTCTGGACCGCGACGCCCTGGAGGCTCGCCTGACGGCGCGCTTCGCCGCAACCCGCCGGCGTGCGCCACGCTGGTGGACCGAAGACACCGGGCATCTGTCCCGACCGGTGGTAGGCATCAGTTGGTACGAAGCGCAAGCCTATTGCCTGTGGCTGAGCGCCCAGACGGGTGCTGCCTTCCGGCTGCCCAGTGAAGCCGAATGGGAAGCCGCCGCCGCGGACCTGCCGTCGGCTACCCGACTCCCCAGTTCCGACGTCGATACCCCGGTGCCGGGCCTGGACCTGCGCTGCAACGCCATGGCGGCACATGTCCGCATCACCACGCCGGTAGGCATCTTCCCCCAGAGCCGCAGCGCCCGCGGCATAGACGATCTGCGCGGCAACAGCTTCGATTGGACGGTCAGCCTCTACGGCCGATCCGCCGACAAGCCGGCTTGGTCCTACCCCTACCGGCCTGAAGACGGCCGGGAGGACCCAAGCGCCACGGCCGATTGGCTTCGCGTCGCCCGCGGGGGGTCCTTCGCGGACCATGGCCCCGCCTTGGCCGCCTCCTACCGCTACCCCCTGCATCCGGCCTTGCCCCACCGGACGGTGGGCCTGCGGCTGGCCCTGAGCGGACCTTGAGCCTGGCCATTCGCCCTTCGCGCCGGCCGACTCAGCGCCCCCTCGCCCCCAGCCATGGCAGGGCAAGGCGCAGCGGTACTCCCGGAGCCGGCAGGGTCCCCTGCGAAGCGCTGGTGGCCGTCTCGCTGGGTGCCGGCCGGGTGAGCGTCGCGCTCGGGCGGGGGCTGCCGGCCGAGGCAGAGGCGACGATCTCGGGCGTCGCGGAGGGGATGAGCCGGGGCGGCGTTGCGGTCGAAGCGGTCGTCGAAACCGCGGTTGGGGCTTCCGGCGTCGGTGACGGAGAGGGAGGCAGGGTGGAGGAGGGACTGGGCAGAAGGGCCGGCGCGGGGTTCTCGTACCAGCAGAGCACACCGCGCTCCACGGGCTCCGCGGCCACGAAGTCGATCCCGCCATCGTTGTTGATGTCGCCGACGTCCAGGGCGGTCCACATCCCGTCGTTGACCCGATTCACGCCGCTGTCCTGCGCGAGCAGGGCCGGATCGAAACTGCCATCCCCACGCCCCGCCAGCAGTTGCACCCGCGATCGGGCGGCACCACCACCCACGGCCCTCATCGTCAGAGCCAGGACATCGATGCGGCCATCGTGGTTCAGGTCGGCGGCGGCGGCATCCATGAGGTCGTCCAGCCGGGCGATGACGGGCCGGGCGGCAAACAGGGGCGGCTTCTGAGGATCGACTCGCTCTTGCCGCCACCAGCGCAGTTCGTCGGCGTCGCCCTCGCCCATAGCCCCCAGGAAGTCCGGCAGGCCGTCGCCATCCAGGTCGGCCACATGCAGGCGGCTGATCCGGCTCTGGCCCACCACGACCTGGCGACCGTACTTGAGCAGGTTGCCGGCATCGCTGCCGCCGGGATTGCGCCACCAGTCGATGCCCCCGGGACCGCCGGCCCCCTCGACCAGAACGAGATCGTCAAAGCCGTCACCGTCCAGGTCGGCGGTCTCCACCTGACTGTATTGCCCAGCCAGGCCTCGGCTGCTGGCGCGCGTGAAGCCCTTGCCATCGGCCAAGCGGTTCTCCCAGAGCACCAATTGCTGTTGGCCCGCCGAGAGCGTATAGACGTCCAGGTCGCCGTCACCGTCGGCGTCACCGGCATCGGCGGTGGTGACACCGTTTGAGGACAGGGTGATGGCATGCTGGTGCAGCCGCTTCTGGTAGCCTGCGAAGGCCTGTCCATCATTCTCGTACCAGAAGACATCGTCCTGTCCGGACGCGACGGCGACGAAGTCCAGATCGCCGTCGCCGCCGGCGGCGTCAAGGTCCGCGGCGCGGACGAAGTCGATGTCCGGAGCCGGGATGACGGCGCGGCGGCAGAAGAAACCGTCGACGCCGGGGCAAGCGGGAGATGCGGCACTGGGAGCGAAAGATAGGACCAGAGCCACCGCCAGGGTCAGAAGGAGCAGCCGTCCGCGCATCGCGGCGCCACGGCGACGCGGTGCGGGAGCGGGAGAGGGCGAGCGAGGATCGCCCTGCGTTGGGCTGGGGCGACGGCAGCGGTGGTCAAGACCCGACGGATTAGAATCAGCCATGGGTGGTCCTCCGACGGCGATCGTGGATGCGTTCGGATCCGTTCGTAGCGGATAGAGCATACACATTCTAAGCGGATGAAACCACAGCTTCCGGAGATCGGCCTGAGGACCGGCTGATGTCGCTCCGGCGGCCCGCGCTTCGCCCAGCGCTCACAACAGATCCACAGCATCCACATCCACCCGCCAGCCCGGACCCGGGGGGCAGGTCGCCAGCAAGGTATGCGGGTCGGGGGCGCGGAGCAGGATCTGCCAACGCGTATGTCCACCCATGCGCTCGAAGTAGGCTGGTGCCGGGCCGATCAGGTTGGTGTCGGCCAGACCCAGTCGCCGGATGGCCGCCGTCAGCTGCTCCGCCAGCTTGCGCGCCGCCGCTTCGGCCGCCCGGGGCCCACCGTCCGTCACATACAAGAGGCGCGTCAAGCGGCTGAAGGGCGGGTAGCCCAGGGCGCGGCGAAAGGCCAGCTCTTGGCGGTAGAAACCAGGGTAGTCGTGGGCGGCGGCGAAGAGGATGGCCGGATGCTCCGGCTGGTAGGTCTGCAGGATCACCTGCCCCCCGGCCTCCCCGCGCCCCGCCCGTCCGGCGACCTGCGTCAGCAACTGGAAGGCCTGCTCCGCGGACCGAAAGTCCGGAAAGTGCAGCCCGGTATCCGCCGAGACGATGCCCACCAGGGTCACCCGCGGCAAGTCCAGCCCCTTGGCGATCATCTGCGTGCCCACCAGCACATCCGCCTCGCCGGCGACAAAGGTCGCCAGGATGGCCTCATGGGCTCCCTTGTGCGCCGTCGTGTCCGCATCCCAGCGCAGGATGCGCGCCGATGGGTGGGCGCGCCGCGCCGCCTCTTCCACCCGCTCCGTACCGGCGCCGAAGTGACGAATACGCCCGCTCGCGCAGTTTGGACACATCGAAGGTGAGATGGCACGGTGGTTGCAGTGATGGCAGATCAGGCGGGCGGCGCCCTGATGCCAGGTGAGCGGCACCCGGCAATGGGGACAGCGCATTGACTCCCCGCAGTCACGGCAGAACACATAGCTGGCCGAACCGCGCCGGTTCAGAAAGAGGATCGCCTGCTCGCCGGCGGCTAGCGTGGCTGCCAGGGCATCAGACAAAGCCTCGCTGAACAGGCCCGTATTGCCCGCCTTCAGTTCGGCGCGCATGTCGATCACCCGCACCGGCGGCAGACCTTCGCCCGCACCCTGGTCCACCCGGTTCGCCAAGGTCAAGCCCAGCATCCGCCCCGCTTCCGCCTCCCAGGTCTGCTCCACCGTCGGTGTCGCCGACCCCAGGATCAGGGTCGCCCCATAACGTATCGCCCGTTCCCGCGCGACGTCGATGGCATGATAGCGGGGTGATTGACCTTGCTTGTAGCTCCCGGCATGGCATTCGTCGACCACCAGCAGACCCAGCCGGGGGAGGGGCGCCAGGACGGCGGACCGCGAGCCCACGATGACGTCCAGGAGCCCCTCGCGCGCCCTCCGCCAGGTGTCGGCGCGCTCACCGGCGCTCAGCCGCGAATGCCAGACCCCCACCCTGCCTGGAAATCGGGCGGCGAAGCGCCGCAGGGACTGCGGGGTGAGGGCGATCTCCGGCACCAATACCACGGCCTGCCGTCCCGCCGCGAGCACCCTTGCGATGGCCCTAAGGTACAGCTCGGTCTTGCCGCTGCCCGTCACCCCACGGATCAGGATCGGTGGCGGCGCGGCGCCTGTCAGGCTTTGGTCCAGCAAAGGCTCCAGGCGAGCCCAGGCAGCCGCCTGCTCGGGCGTGAGGGGCCAGGCTTCGTCTTGGACGATCGCCTGGCCGACCAAGGGATCCCGCCAGGCGGCTGCTTCCAGGCGGTCCACCAACCGCCAGGCCCTCAGTTCGCCCAGAACCTTGGCCGTCACCCCAGGCAGGCGCAGGAGATCCCGCTCCTCTACCCGGCCCCCCAGGGCCGTCAACGCCGCCAGGGCCTGTACATGCCCCGCCGTACGCCGGTAGCGGCGCTCAGCGGACAGCAGCTCCGGAGAGCCGGCCCCGGAGGTCAAGGCCGAAGGGCGGGCAGGCTCCCCGCGCGATGAGGCGGCGGTGACCGCAACCAGGCCCGCCTTCTCCAGCACTCGGAGATCTGCGCGTTTCGCGGCGCAGGAGTCGAGGGCAACTTCGATGGTCAGCGGGAGCTGCCGGCTCTGCCGCAGGAGCGCCAGGAGGTCCGCCTTGGGATGCGGCCTCAGACCGGCGAGCAGCGCATCCAGATCCGACGCTTCCGTCAGGGGGCCCTCGATGAGGGCCAGCTTGCGGGGCGCAAGGCGCAGCGGTGAGAGGCGCAGTTCCTGGCTGATCAAGCCGGCACGCAGCAGCGGGCCGGCGGCCAGCTGCGGCTGGCGTAGACCTTCGGCCGCCAAGGCGGCTGCCGTGATCTCGCTGTGGCCCTGGAGCAAGCCCAGGAGCTGCATCGCCGGAGGCGGCAGATCGCGCAGTTCCTCGGCGTGGGGCCGCCGGCCGCTGCGCCGATAGACCTCCTCCACTTGCGGCAGACCGCCCGGCGGCAGGAAGAGCCGCAGACAGTCGAAGAGCGGCGCCAGGGTCCACTCCGCCATCCAACGTGCCAGGTCGATGTCGCGCCGATCCAGGAAGGGCAGCGGATCGATGATCGCCGCCACGTCCCGCAACCGCTCCACTGGGCTGCTGGGTCCGATGTCCAGGATCAGCCCGCTCAACTCTCGGCGACCGAAGGGCACCCAGACGGCCTGCCCTGGACGGGCCAGTTCCGCCAACTCCGATGGAAGCCGGTAATGAAATCCCGCGGACCAGGGACGCGAACCCATGGCCGGGCGCGGAAGATCCAGGGCCACCTCGGCCACCCGGAGCGGCGCGCCGCGAGGGTCCTCCTCTGCGGGCCAGGGTGACGAGGGCAGAGCGGCAGGAAGCATGCGCGCGCCGGCTCCGCCCATTCAGACGACGATGTTGCGCGCCTTCACCCGATGCTTTTCAGCGCGGATGATGGCCTGGATGAAGTCGACCGTCCTTTCCAGCTCGTCACGGCGGTTGATGACCACGTAGTCGAACTCCAGCACCCGCCTCAGCTCCTGCCGCGCCGTGGCGATGCGCAGCTTCAGCCGGTCCGGGGGTTCGCTCTTGCGCTCCCGAAGGCGGCGCTCCAACTCGTCCAGGCTGTCGGCCATCAGGAAGATGAAGATGGCCTCCGGCAGGATCTGCTTGATGCTTCGCGCCCCCTGAACGTCAACCCGCAGCACCACATCCTGGCCGCTGGCCAGGGCCTTGCGCACCTGCTGCTTGGGGATGCCCTTGTAGTCGCCGTAGACCACGGCATGCTCCAAGAGCTCATCCTGGTCGATCATCTCCGCGAACTCGGCCACCGAGACGAAGTGGTAGTCCTGACCATCGACCTCGCCCGCCCGCTGCGGGCGGGTGGTGGCCGTCACCACGAAGTGGAAGGACAACCCGCGGCCGGCCATGTGGTGAATCACCTCGTCCTTACCCACGCCGGAAGGTCCGGAGAGGACCAGCACCAAGGGCGGCGGGTTGAAGACGCGCGCGATGATCGCATCAGAGGTCTGTTGGGTCTCATCCACGCGCTCGGGGGGCTCTGATTGGGCCGCCACGTCATCGGGCGGCAGCACGGCGGAGGCGTTCAAGCCGGGTCACTCCCTGCTGGGGGGAACGGGCGGATGCAAACTGCAGGCAATTGTGACGCGGGCCGCGGGCCTTGTCCAGCAATCCCGCTGCCGGCCCTATACTGAAGCTCGTCATGGACCTTTTCGACCACCGTCGCCAGCAGCTGACCGCCGCGGACGCGCCGCTTGCGGACCGCATGCGGCCCCGAACCCTGGACGAGTTCGTCGGTCAGGAGCACATCGTCGGCCACGGACGCCTCCTGCGCCGGGCCATCGAAGCGGACCAGCTCAGCAGCCTCATCTTCCACGGGCCACCCGGTACGGGGAAGACCACGTTGGCCCGGGTCATCGCCGGCAGCACCCAAGCCCAGTTCACGGCGCTCAACGCCGTACTGGCCGGGGTGAAGGACATCCGCGCCGCCGTGGAGGGGGCCCAGGAACGCCGCGGCCTGCATGGGCGACGCACCATCCTCTTCGTGGACGAGGTCCACCGCTTCAACAAGGCCCAGCAGGACGCGCTCCTGCCTTGGGTTGAAAACGGTACCGTCGTCCTCATCGGGGCCACCACCGAGAACCCCTTCTTCGAGGTGAACAAGGCCCTGGTCTCACGATCGCGGGTCTTCCAACTGCGCCCTCTGGTGGCCTCCGACTTGCGGCGCGTGGCCCAGATGGCCCTCGCCGACGTCGAGCGCGGTTACGGCCGCCGCGACGTGGGCATCGACGAGGAGGCCTTGGCGCATCTGGTGAATGTATCGTCGGGTGACGCGAGGGCCCTCCTCAACGCCCTGGAGTTGGCGGTGGAGACCACCGCGCCTGACGCCGAAGGCCACCTGCATATCGACCTGTCCGTGGCCGAGGAGTCCATTCAACGCCGTGCCATCCTCTATGACAAGGAAGGCGACTCCCATTACGACACCATCTCCGCCTTCATCAAGAGCGTGCGCGGTTCGGATCCCGACGCCGCCCTGTACTGGCTCGCCAGGATGGTCTACGCCGGGGAGGATCCGCGGTTCATCTTCCGCCGCCTCCTCATCCTGGCCGCCGAGGATGTAGGTCTGGCCGATCCCCAGGCCATCGCCGTGGTTGGTGCCTGCGCCGCCGCATTCGATTATGTCGGGCTGCCGGAAGGGCAGTTCCATCTGGCCGAGGCCACCCTGTACCTCGCCACCGCCGCCAAGTCCAACAGCGCCCTGGCGTACTTCGACGCCCTGGAATCGGTCCAGCGGGACCGCGCCGACGACGTGCCCGATCCGCTCAAGGACAACAACCGCGATGCCGAAGGCCTCGGCCACGGCAAAGGCTACCTGTATCCCCATGCCTACCGCGACCATTGGGTGGCCCAGCAGTACCTGCCCCAAGAGCTTCAGGGCCGTATCTTCTACCAGCCCAGCGACCAAGGACACGAAGGCAGCATCCGCCAGTCCACCTTGCGGCGGCGCGAGGCGCAGCTGGCCGCCATGGTCGATGGCGCGAGACAGCCAGCGCTCCCCGACGACGTGACGGGCGGGCTCAGCTTCACCGGAGCCCATCTGAGCCGCGAGCGCCAGCGTTGGCTGGCGCGCAGTCAGGGCCGGCAGGCCGGACGGTTGGCGGCCCTGCGGGATCACCTGATAGAAGCAGCCTCATTGACCCGCCATGCCGTGGCTCTGGACCTGAACGCCGGCAGCGGTCTCATCACCTGGGAGCTGGCGCGGCGCCTGCCCGAAGGCGGCGTCTACGCCCTGACCGGGAGCCAAGCGGAAGCGGAGGCCCTGGCGGCCCTCGGCGGCGGCGCTCCGGACGCCGAATGCCCGGTCATCCTGACCGGAACCCCATCGGATCTGCCGCAGCTGCTGGGTCTGCGTGGGGACGGTGCTTTGCGCTTCGACGCCATCCTGGGCCGCGAGCCGGCATTGGGCACCCTGCCCGCCGAGCGCCGCGCCGCGTTGATGATCCTGGCCCGCCTTCTGGCTCCCGGCGGACGGCTCGTGTTGGCGCTGAGACTGCCGGGAGCCGGCTCCCGACCGCTGGATCTGCTGCTTGACGACCAGGACATTCCTGCGGACGTCCTGGACCGCGCCCTTGCCGCGCAGGCTGCGGCGTATGCCGGCCAGCCGGGGCTCAGCCTGGATCTGGAGGGGCTTGGCGCCGAACTCGAGGCCGCCGGCCTGCAAGTGGCGAAGGCGGAGCTGCTACAGGAAGCGCTGCCGTTGGGGATGGGAACGACGCTTGGTGATCGCTGGTTCGGAGCGGGAGCCGTCTTCGCCGGGTGGTTGTCACGATCGCTGGCGGAGGACGAGATAGCGCTGCTACGAGCGCGAATGGCCATCCGGACCGCTGGCGACATCCCCCCGCCCTGGCGCGTGGCCACGGCATGTCTCGTCGCCGCGGCGTCATATTAGAAACAACCACCAAACAATCGCCTAATAGAGAAATAGCATTCTAGGCCACATCAATGCACAGCGCGATGTATTGTGGTTATAATGCGTGCGTCCTGCTTGATCTGGAGCCGCTTGGTCGCCCGCGTTTCACCATACCGGGAGGGGGCCGTCCGTCAACGGCGGTTGCTCTCGTCCTTCGATATCCGAGCGCGTTCCGCGCCCGGGCATACAGGAGCTATCGCCATGTTCATTCCCTTCGTCGGCCGCCATCTTCGCTCGTTGGTTCTGGCTATCCTGCTGCCGGCCGTCTGGGGCGGTTCGGCCATCATCCCTCCCGCCCTTGCCGATTCCGGCGATTGCTCAAGCATCCTCGCCTTCCCCAAGCCGCCGCCTGTTCCCCTCAGCTTCCCGAAGCCGCCCCCGGTGCCGCTGGGCGGGATCAGCGGCCGCGTCCTCGTAGGGGCGAATGGGACCGCCGACGTGACGGTCAGCCTGTACCGCTGCATGGGCGCCGATGCAGTGCTGGTCGGTCAGACGGTCTCAGGGGCGGAAGGAGCCTATGCCTTCTCGGCGTTCTCGGCGCTGGGAACCGACCACGACTATTACGTCGAGGTACCGGGTCCGACCACCCAGGGCGCGTATGCGCTGCCAGGCATGACCGGCATCAACCTGCAGGCGCAGTAGTCTCGAGGACTTTCCGACAACCAGAAGGCGAAAGGGGGCAGGGCTGCAGTCCTGCCCCCCTTTGCTGCCGGCGGATCAAGCCTTGTTCGCGACAGCCATGGCGGCGGTATCAGCCGCCGCCGTCGATCCGCCCAGCGATCCTAGCGGTGGGCATCCAGGAATTGCAGCGCTTCGCGGTACAGCGCCAAGGCCTCGATCACCTGTCCCTGCTTCTCCAGCAGCTCGGCCAGCTGTCGCAGGGATTCGCCGATGCCCGCAAGGTCCTTGAGCGCCCGACACAGGCTCAGGCTGCTCTCCAGGTGGATCCGGGCGATTTCGAACTGATCCCGCTCAGAGGCAATGTAGGCGCGGTAGCGATGGCAGAGCGCCAGCCCCGGCAGATGCCCCTGCGCTTCGAAGAGCTGCTGCGCCTCGGCCACCAGCGGCTCCACCCGTTCCAGCGCACCCGACTGGCCGAGAATGGTTCCCAGGGTCATCAACCCATTGGCGGTGATGGTCTTGTCCCCCAGTCGGCGCCCCAGCTGCATGTACTCGCGCAGCAGCTCTTCGGCACGACCGAAATCACCGGCATCGATCTCCACCAAGGCGGCGTTGTGCAGCACACCGGCAAGCGTGGTCTGGTCACCGCTCTCCCGGAAAGTCGCCGCCCCTTCTGCCAGCAGGCCCCGGGCACGGGCAAGATCCCCTTCCTGGTAAGCAACGGCGCCTAGCGATGCCAGGCAGCGGCTCTGCAATCGTTCGTCGCCCAACCTCAGGGAAAGCTGCAGCGCTTCGTCGAACCATTGCCGCGCCTGATCGTGGTCGCTGGCACATAGCGCCAGCGACCCTGCGGCGTACACCGCCTGGGCATAGATCCGGCTCTCCTGAGCGGGTCGGGCCACCAACACCTGACGCACGTATTGCCGCCCCAGGTCGACCATCGCCCGCAGGTACCAGTAGCGCCAGAGCGCTGCCAGCAGCCGCAAGGCCAGCTCCGCATCGCTGCGCGCGCCCTGCTCGCTGGAAGCCCAGTCCATGGCCAGCCGGATCTCCGTGTCGCGCTGATCCAGCTGCTCCACCCAGGACGCATGGTCCGGACCGGACAGATGAGGCTCGATGCGTTCCAGCCAGGCCGTCAGGTCACTGAATTGGCGCAGCCGGTCCTCGTCCTGCCGTCCCAGCTCTCGATTGCGGACCGCCGGTCCAGCGGGTGCCATGACCGGCGTCGAGCCCGACATCGGCGACACCGATAGCGCGACAACCGCCGGCTCCTCCATAGCGGAGGGCCTGGGGCCGTACGGCGGCACCTCGGTATCGCGGTCCGCTTCCGTGGCCGTCGACCGCAACGCGGCGGCCATCCGGTCGGCGAGCCGCTGGCGTTCCGCCACCACCCACGGTAGACCGATCAGCGGCAACAGGCCATCACCATAGAGCTGTCTGGCACTGACCATGAGTCGCTGGCGCTCGGCGGGATCCGCGTCCCGGGCCGCCCGGGCCAGCAGTGAATCCAACTGCTGGACGTCAGTGCCGATACCGGGTGCCAGCTGCAGGGTGTAGTAATCGGCCTGGATGGTGCCCTCCGGCAGGCCAAGCTCCTTCAGTTCCTTGTTCAGGAAGAACAGGACATGCGAGAGGCGCCGCTGCGCGACGCTCACGGGCTTGTCCGGCCAGAACAGCCGCGCGATCTCGTCACGACCGTGGGCACGGGTGGGTTGCAGCGCCAGATAGGCCAACAGCGAGTCCTGAAGACGGCGCTGGAAGCGCTGAATCACCTGCCCCGCCCGCTCCAGCCGGAAACTGTGGAGCAGCCCCAGCGTCCAGATGCCGTGGGGAAGGGCCGTCGGGCTTGTCTTGCCGTCCATGAGATCGATCATGTAGGTGGGTCGTTGGCCTCAGTCAATGGGGAAACGGTCCGCGTAGGACCAGCGATCGATAGCGCCATCGTAGGTGTAGCGCAATCCCGTCTGGAGCCGTTCACTGTTGGACACCAGGTTGAAGTCAAAGGTCATGATCCGTACCACCATCGCCTGGTCCGGGCCTACGGTGATGCGCCGGGCCTTTTCGTCACCGTGCACGCCCAAGCCGGCCAATGAGAACTCACTGCGGGGCGCCTGGTCCGCAAAACCGCCGTCGGCGTTCAAGGCCAGCGACACCACCGCGCTGCGGCGCGCCAGACCAAAGTACAGCCGCTTGCCCTTGGCACCGTTGAATGTGGACAGGCCGAAGGCATCGATGCCTTCCATCATGTCCCGCACCTTTCCCGAAGCCGGGTCCACCTGGTACAGGCGCCCCAGCGTCCGCGTCTCGTCGCTTCCGGACAAGCTGCTGGCGTACAGGCTCTGCAGGTCGCAATCATAGGTCAATCCAACCAGGCCGTACGGGTTGGCGGCGGACGGCGGGGCCACCACCGGCAGGTCCACCAATGGGCGCATCTTGCCCGTCTGGCCGTCCACCCTGTAGATGATGTTCTGCTTCTCGGCCGGGTTGTCCAGCACATGGACGTAAGGCACGGGAATCACATACACGTTGCCCGACCCGTCCAAGACCGGAGGGCCCAGATGCCCGCCCAGGCTCCAGGACGGATGCTGGTACACCCGCGCAACACCGTCGTCCGCGCCACCCTCGGTGATGACCAGGCCGAGGCGCCGGCTGTCCTGGGTGCTGAGCTGCGCCTGGGCGGAAAAGCCCTGGGCAGCGGCGAAAGCCGGCGGACGCTTGCAGAGCGAGGCGCCGCCGATGGGGTACACCGGACCCGCGCCGCCCCTGCCCCTGAGGGCCAAGAAGGCCGCCATGCCGGCGAACAGCAGCAAGCCCCCGGCGGCCCATGGCGACACCGGGCCGCGGGCCGCGGCCCGGCGGGACCCGGCGGCCGACCGCGCCGCGCCGGGACCGCGGGTCGCCGGCACCGCCTGTTCGGGGCGCGAGCCGCGGCGCTTCACGGCCGGATCGGATAGAACATGGGACCCGAATGGCAGGGGTAGCTGCGGGTGATCAGGCCGCCATCCTCGACCACCGACTCTGCCCAGCAGTATTCCGTGCCGGGTGTATCGTCGTTGGCCAACTGGGCCACATACCACAGCACCAGCGGCGCGGCGTCGCCGATGGCTTCACCCAGCGGCTCGATGAAGGTCTCAGGACCCTGGCGATAACCCGTGTTGCAGCAGGGCCCAAGGGTCACGAGGTCGGACTCGCCCTCGTCGGGTGCATCGTGCTGCCGGGTGACGTAGACGAAGGCGTCGTCTCCTCGGCTGCCATCCCCCCAGGCTCCGGTGTTGGGCGCGACACGCCAGCCTCGCCCGTCTTCGCCCAGAATCCGGAACATGGCGCCGTCGGCATCGACCGCGCCGTCCGACTGCCGCCGCCAGTCCTCGCGCTCCCAGAGCTTCCAGGCGGCGCCGTCCCAGTCGCTGAAGCGCGCCTTGCCGGCGAGCGCGATCCGCGACACCGGCCGGTAGGTGCCGGTGTCGCCGCAACCGCGGCCGAGGCTGGTGGCCACGGGCCGGAAGCGGCCGTCCCGATAGAAGTGGTAGGCCTGCTCGTAGCTGTAGTTGCAGGGCTGCGGCCAGAGCTCGTTCCAGTAGGTCTGGATCAGGCTGAACCCCACCGTCCTGCCGTTCTCGACCAGGTCCACCACGCGCGGCGGCACCACCGCCACCACGGCCGCGTGGCTGAACTCGGGGCAGCCCACGGCGTCGCTGTAGCCGAAGCCCTCTTCGTTGGAGTAGCTGACATGCCAGTCGACCAGCTTGGCGCTGCGGACCACCGGCTGACCCTGATAGGCGACGTCGGCCACCTTGAGACCATCGGAGCGGGTGAGGCTGTAGCTGAGGGTCCAACCGTCGCGCTCCAGGCGCCTGGCCTTGTCGCAGACCTCGCGCATCACCACTTCGTTCTGGATGCGCTTCTCGGTCACCGGCTCAGTGGCGCCCACTCGCGTCCAGCGCAGCCCCACCAGCCGGCCCTCGGTCAGGTCCACGATGGCCCAGAGCGCACCATCGCCCTCGATGAAGGTGGGCGCCACGCAGAGATGCTTGGAACGTTCGCAGCGGCTCTGATTCAGCGCCGTCTTGGTGCCGGCCATGAGAGCCTCGTCGGCCGCCGGCTGCCGTCCGAGGGCCTCCGCCACGTCGGGGCTGGCGGCCGCGATCCGGGCGGCCAGATCCACCAGGTGCGACGGCAGGTCCGGCGCCGCCCCGGCCACGGGGTTGACCTGCAGCACCCGGCGAGCGCCCGTGTCCACGATGACCGCCAGGCTGAGGTTCAAGGCGAAGTTGTAGATCTCGACACGGTAGCAGGCCACCTCCCGACAGACCGCGATGGCCGGCAGGATATCGCCTTCGAGCAGCCGGTAGACGCCGAAGACCTCGCCGCGTAGGGGCTGCCCGTCGCGGCTGTCTCGAAAGGCCTCGCTCACCCGCGGCTCGCTGAGCGCCAGATCCTGGGCCAGTTGCTGCCCCACATCCAGACCGGCCTCCAGGCGCAGCACGGGCGGATCGGCGGCCAACGCCGCCGTGGTCCGCTGCCGGTAGGCCTGCCACTGGGGCACTTTCGCCGCGGGATTGCCGTCAGCTTCGGCCGGGGCCAGCCGCGCCTGCCCGAATTCAACGTCGTCCTGCGGATCGGGAGCCGGCGATGCCTGGCGACACGCCATCAGCGCGATCGCCAACGAGAGACAAAACAAACGCTGCATCAACATCATCTTTCTATCATACCATAGGGGCAGCAACGCCATCCGGCTTCCCGGTCGGCGCCAGGCTCTCGATCCACCCGCAGGCGGCCGCCAGGCTGGATGCATTGTCCATTCGCCCGGCCAGCTCCCGACATTGGGCGGCCACCTCGCCGGAGGCCAGCAAAGCCCCCAACACCCTCGCCACCTCAGGGCCGCGGAACCGCGATACGGACAGGCTACGGGCCACCCCCAGCCGCTCCAGGCGCCAGGCGTTATCGAACTGATCAAAGGCCAGTGGCATGACCAACTGCGGGATTCCGGCCGCCAGCGCCTGGGCCATGGTCCCGATGCCGCCATGGTAGATGAGGGCGGCGGCGCGCGGCAGCAGCAGCCTCAGAGGCAGATAGCTGAAATGACGGACCTCAGACGGCAACCGGTCCGGCAACTGTTCGGGAAAACGACTGAGCAGGATGGCCCGCCGCCCCATACGACCAGCCGCATCCACCGCCGCCGCGAAGAATTGGTGGCCCTGCTTCATCGCCGAGCCCGGTGTGAAGACCAACGGAGCAGCGCCAGCGGCCAGGAAATCCTCCATGTCCAGAAGGGCGGCGGACTGCTCGGCCGTCGGAGCCACCTCCGACGGGTCGAATCGGACGAACCCGGCCAGACGGACCTGTGGCGGCCAATCGGGCTGCGGGGGGGCAAACCAGTCCGGAAAGAGCCCGACGGTGCGCGTTTCGGAGAGGATCCAGCGGTCGAAGTGCCCGCGGACGGGCGGCAGATGCAGCTCGCGCCGCTGCGGTTCGATGGCCGGCACCACCACCGGATCAACGAAAAGGCGGTCGACGATCCGGTAATACCGGCGCTTCCAGGCGGGCGAAAGCCAATCCGGCAGGCGGATGCCGGCCAGGACCGGCGACTGGTACGCAGATCGCAGCATGCTGGGCTGCAGGAGTACCGTAGCCATGGGGACGCCCAGTTTCTCCTGGGCTACCCGCGCCCCAACGGTCAGGCAGGAGGCGGCCACCACCGTCCGCATGGGATCGGCGGCGGCGATGATGTCGTACAAGGGTCGCAGGAGAGGGGCCAGGCCTTCACGGGCGAGGAGCGGAAAGCTGCGCCGGGGATGCCACATGTCTGGATGGTCCAGCAGGTGGCTAAACGCCGCTTCGGTCCCCAAGGCGACAAAATCCAGTCCCATCGCCACCGTCAGATCGCGATAATGGTCGTTGGCCACCACGATGGCGCGGTGGCCGCGCGCCCGAAGCGCCCGACCCAAGGCCAGGACCGGGTAGATGTCGCCGGCGCTGCCCAGGGTCGGCAGCAGCACGTCGAGAGCATGGTCAATCATGGGTAGTTCGGCAGTGTCGTCCGGCTGGGCGGTCATGGCGTTCTCGAAATCCGCGCGGGAGGGTAACGTTCAATTCGATAGGGTTGTATTCTAACGCCGGGGACCAGACCACGGTTAATGTCAGGGCGACGGCGGCTTCGGGGCCTTCGGCGTCGCAACCGAAGCGCCACACCCTGGGCCTCCCGCGCCGAGCGCCGGTCAGCTTCTTCAGTCTTGGCTGGTTACCTTACGCTTGCGTCACATCCTGTCAGCCTCTCTAACGAGCCATCGCGGCCTGCCGTTGACCGCCAGACAGCTGCCGCCGCCATTCGGGCCCCGGGCAGCGTTGCAGGCGCGGATACCTATGCCCTCCATCCTGGTCGTCGACGACGAGCCCAGCATCATCGACCTTGCGACCCTCTACCTTGAAGGGGAGGGTTTTTCTGTGCGCCGCGCCGCTACGGGCGGCGAGGCCCTGGACCAGGTCGCGGCCGAACGGCCGGATCTGGTCGTCTTGGACGTGATGCTCCCGGGAATGAGCGGTTGGGAGGTCTGCAAGGCGCTGAGAGCGCAGTATGGGCAGCTCCCCGTGATCATGGTCACGGCGCGCGGCGAGGAGGTGGACCGCGTGGTGGGGCTGGAGTTGGGTGCGGACGATTACGTGGTCAAACCCTTCCACGGCCGCGAGCTAGTGGCCAGGGTGCGCGCCGTCCTTCGCCGCGCCGATTGGGGGAATGCGACCGGCAACGAGGTCGACGGACCCCATCCGCTGGTCCTGGGTGACGTGACCATCGACCCTGCGGGCCGCACGGTGACCGTAGCCGGACGAGCGGTCGGCTTTCGGGCCCGGGAGTTTGAATTGCTCTGGCATCTGGCGCGCCATCAAGGCATCGCCCTCAGCCGCAGCCAACTGCTGGAGCAGGTATGGGGCTACGATTTCCTGGGTGAGAGCCGCACGGTGGACGTGCATGTCGCCCACGTGCGGCAGCATCTGGCCGACTCGCGCAGCGTGAGCATCGAGACCATCTGGCGCGTTGGCTACAAGCTGGTGGTCAATGCCGCGTCCCAAACACCGGAATGGTCGGCAACACGCCCGGAACGCAACGGTCGCGGCTAGCACAGCTGGTCGCTCGGCGTCAGCCCTGCGGCCCGTCGCGACGCGCCCCATACTCAGGCGAAGCTCATCGCCCAGGGTCCGCCTGACACTTTGCTAACATCGCCGGTGTACACTGCGGACCATGAGCATCTCCTCATCGGCAGCGACCCCTCCCCCTACGGCAGCCGGTGGCGCCAGTAGCCTGCGCCGCCGACTCCTGGTCAGCTACGCGCTGGTCATTGGCGTTTCCGTCGTCCTGTCCTCCTTGGCCTCGCTGTTGCTGTTCGCCCGTCGCGCCGGGCAGGAGGTCTGGCGGGACCTTGCGGACCAGGCCGCCACCTTGGCCAACACGGTGGAGACCTTGTCCCTGGCCGAGTCGCCGACGCCGCCGGACATCCTGGCCGGCCTCTTCGCCGACGCCCGGCTGCGCGAATCCGGCCAACCGATTCTGGTGCTGGACGCCTCAGGGCATCCCTTGGCCAGCCTGCATCCCCCGCCTCCGGCGCCGCGCCGCCGGCCGTCGGGACCGGGCGGATTCCTGCGCGGCGTTCGACGCCCCGTGGACCCGGATGCCCTGTTCCCGCCCTTGGAGCCGACCGCCGACGGCCGGCCGGCGACAGCGGCGCTGATCACCGCAGCCCGAAGGCGGCTCATCTACGCCACCTTGGCGCTTCCGGAGACCATCGCGCCTGCCTTCACGGCCCTGCTGCCCATCCAATCGAACCGGACGGCACGGCATCTGGCCATCGTCTATCCCCAACTGAACCTGGCCGGAGCGCTGCGCGGCATGCTGCCCTCGGTGCTGCTGGTGGGCGTGGCGGCACTGCTGCTGGCGTCGCTCCTGGCCGTCGCGCTGGCCGGATCCATCACCCGACCGGTCGGAGAGCTGACCGCGGCCACAGTCCGCGTGGCCTCCGGTGACTACACCGCGCGGGTGCGCCCCGCGCGGGACGGCGAGCTGGCCAACCTGGGAGCGGCCTTCAACCAGATGGCGACGCGGGTGCAGGAGGCGGATGCCCGGCAGCGGGATTTCGTGGCCAATGTGTCGCATGACCTGCGCACCCCGTTGACCACTGTCCGCGGCTTTGCCCGAGCCTTGGTGGATGGCACCGCCCGCACGGAGGATCAGCGGCGGCGGGCGGCCGAAGCCATCGACACGGCGAGCGAACGCATGGCCGGCCTGGTGGAGTCGCTCCTGGAGCTGGCCCGCCTGGAAGGGCGCGCCGCCGCCGCCGGGACGCTGAGCATGGGCAATGAACGCCTGGCGCCGCTTCTGACGGCTGCAGTGGCTGCCGTCCAGGGCGTCTCCATGATTATGGGCGTCGAGATCGGCATCGACTGCCCGGAAGACCTGGCCATCCGCGCTGATCGGGATTGGCTGGGCCGGGCCTTGGGCAACGTGCTGGATAACGCGCTGCGTTTCAGCCCGCGCGGCGGGACCGTCCGGATCCGCGCCGCGCGGCGGCAGGCAAGCGGCCGCGGCCCGGCGGCGGTCGACATCAGCGTGCAGGACCAGGGGCTCGGCATCGCCGCCGCGGATCTGCCGCGCGTCTTCGAGCGCTTCTACCGCGGCGACCCGGCCCGGCGGGCCGGCGGCAGCGGGCTGGGCCTGGCCATCGCCAAGGAGATCGTGGAGGCCCATGGCGGCCGCATCGCGATCAGCAGCGAGGCCGGCGAGGGGACGCAGGTCGTCATCAGCCTGCCGGAAGGCGACTCGGGCGGGCTTGGCCCGGCACCAGAAGCGGCCTAGGATTCGGGAGGTCTATTTTCCGGCGCCGCAGGTATCGCGGCCCGGCCAAGCAAAGAGGCAGCAGATGAAGCCCTTCGGCGTCGACGCAGCAGGCACCCTGGCCATCCTCACCGTCATGGTCGACCGCTTGGGCGAGCTCCTGGAAGGCCGGGATCTCACCCGCACCGTCGTCATCGAAACCGGGGGACGCACCCTGCGCCCGGCGATGACTCTGGGGCTGATCCTGGAGACGGAGCAGGCCCTGGGCGCGGCTGACAGTGGCCTCTCCGCGGAGGGGCAGCAGGCGCTCGTCGGCCTGCGCACCCGCCGCGAAGCCCACCGGGACTTTCACCGCGAGATCTATGAGGCGCGGCTGCGGCGGGAGATGAAGAGCCTGGAGGACAGCGGGCGCTGGGCGCGAGGGGAGCGCCAGGCGACCGATGAGCGCGATCCCCAGGAGGATGAGGCCGCGGCCAACCGCCGCGCGCGCTTCAACCTGCTGGCGATGGCGTTGGCGCAGGTGAAGCGCTGAGCGATGCCTGTTGATTCCGACAGGAAGCCGTGGCACGAGCAGGATGCCCGCGCCACGGCCATGAGGATGAGGATCAGGGTCGGTAGGTCAACGTGAGCACCGGCCCGGCGCTGCGGCGGTTTTCCTCCCAGCGCCGGAAGCTCAGCAGGGGGCTGACCCGGCTGCTCGTCAGCCGCAACGCGTAGCCATGGTCCTGCTGGGGATGCTCCAGCCAGAAGCGAAAGGCCTGTGTCACCTGCTCACCGGCAAAGCGCACCGGGGCGTTGACCATGGGCACATTCAAGGTCAGGTCGGGCTCGCCGGCCAGATCCCATTCACCGTCGTAATCCGCCACCCGGTTGCCCGCGCTGCCCAGCTTGCTCGCACCGGCCTGGTTCCAGGGCTTGTCCGGATGGCTGTGGTCCCGCCAGGTAGGCCCGCCGGTGGGGTTCTGGTTCCAGTCGCCGCCCGACACCGGGTCTGACCAGGACTGCAGGACGCGGCGGATCTCCACCGCCTGGGCATCGCCCGCCCAGCCGGTAGCGCTGAAGGACGCCGCCACCAGACGGTCATCGACGGTCAGGCCCGCCTCCTGCTTCATCGCTGCCTGCCATTCGAAGCGCACGAAACCGGGAATGCGCGCGTCGCCGGCGATGTTCAACTGCAGACGGTCGTTGGACCAGGTGGCCAGGCCGGGGCCGACCGGGCTGGCATCGTGGACCGGGATGGTCAGGTTCTCATAGCCGCTGGCGCCCAGGGTGACCGTGAGCAGCTCGCCCACCTCGAAGCGGGGCTGGTTGGCGTCGGCGGCACCGATCAGCACATTGGCCACCCCCCCCGATGCCTGGTCCGCCAGGTCGCGGATGGCACCGGTCACCTGCAGACGGTAGGCCTCGCCCACGGCCAGCTGGGTGGTCAGAGAGACGCGGTCGCCATTTTGAGCGTCCCAGGCCACGGAGGACACGGGCATCGCCTGGCCGTCCCGCTGGCGGACGACCCGCCAGCCGGACGGATCGGCGGCGGCCGCCCGGTCGACGGCCTCGGAGAACCAGACCTCGAGTCGGGTCAAGGAGGTCACGGACACCCGGGCGATCTGCGGCGGGGTGCGGTCGCGCAGGCTGCGAACATCAGCGGCCTTCAAGCTGCCGTCGATAGAGCCGAGGAAGGCCTCCAGGTCCGCCCGCTGGCGGCCGGAGAGTTGGGCGACGGCACCATGCGGGGCAGGACGACCGGCGCTGCCCAGGTCTTCGACGACATCGCTGAGGGTGGCCGCCCAAGCACTCACCCCATCGTAGGGCGCCGTGTCCCATACGCCCACCAGCGTCGCGGTGTTGACGCACCACAGGCATCTGCCGCGTCGGCCGCTGTCGTTCAGCTCCTTCTCGTTGCTGTCGCGCCGACGCCCGATGTCATGGAAGCCGTGGTCCAGGAAGGCCGTCTCCGGCACATGGCAGCCGGCGCAGTCGGCATCGGCCGGCTTGCGCTGCGGGTCGGCGCCCAGGAAGCTGGCCGCGCCGCGCACGGCGGCTTCGCTCAGCTGGCCGTCGGCCTGCCGGTAGGGGCTGCGCGGCAGGGCCTTGAGGTTCATCAGGTAGGCCGCCAGGCTGTCCAGCTCGACGTTGCGGCCGCCGTTGGCCGGACCGAGCTCCGGCTGCGCGGCCTGGCCCAAGAAGCCTTTGGCGCCCATGAGGGGGCTCGTGAAGGTATGTTCGAAATCCTGGATCTCGTCGCGATCCCCGCTGTGGTGCAGCTGGCCCCAGCCATACTTGCTGTCGCGCTGGCCAGAGTTGAAGGTGTCCCCCAAGCCCAGCAGGGTCTGCACGTTACGCATCCCATGTCCCTGGCCGGCCGTCCCGTTCGGCAAGGCGTGGAAGGCCCAGCTGCGCCCGTCATGCTCGGCGTTGATGTGACAGGTGGCGCAGCTGACCTTCTCGTTGACCGAGATGCGGGGGTCGGCGCTGGTGTAGAAGAGGGTGCCGCCGGTGCGCAGGGTTCGCAGGGCGATGGGGCTCCAGGCTTCGGGCGCCCCCACGATCATACGCTGGCGCTCCCGGGGCCGGGCGGGGTCGCTCAGATCCACCTCGGAGACATCCCAGCTGTAGCTGTTGTAGGTGTAGGCCAGGGCCTTCGTGGGATGGGCGACCAAACCCATGGGCCGCTTGCCCACGCGCACCTCCGGCAGGCCGGGGGCGTTCTTGTCGGTCTTCGACTTGATCGGCGCCGTGTCGGCGGGCATGAGGATCAGCTCGTCGCTCTGCTCGGCCAGCAAGGCGGTGTACAGGCGATCGCCCACACGGCTGAAGCCGATGTCCACCAGACCGGAGACGGTGGCGTTCCAGCCGTAGCCGATCCAGGGAGGATTGTTGTCGCCCTTGGTGGGGTCGTGGACCTGCGGGGCGGTCAGGATGACCTTGTCATCGACGCTCAGCTTGTGCGTGCCCAGATCGAAGCGCCGCAGGCTGGCCTCGATGGTGGAATCCGGGGTGTAGCGATCCGGATGCATGTTGTGGTACTGGCTGGGAATCCACAGCTGGTTCTTATCGCCGGGGAAGCGCGCCGGATGGCCACGGAAGTTCAGGTAGCCGCCCTCCGCCACGTTGTGCTCGGCGACGGGGTCGCTGAGCTTGCCGGGATCGCGCGGCGAGGCGGCGAAGAACCACAGATGGCTGCTGACCTTGGGACCGCCCTCGCCGAAGGTGACGCCGGTGATGTGCGGATGCTCGTCGTCGGGGTAGAGATGGGTGACCCAGGCCTCCTGGTTGCCCGTCCAGGCGATGCCGAAGGGCGAACGGAAGACGGGCGCCAGCCGGATCTGGTCGCGGCTGCTGGTGTTGATGGCGATCAATGACTCGGCGCGGATGCAGCTGACCAGGGCCCAGCCCTGCCGCCCGTCCACCGGCGGCGAGAGGGCGATGCCATAGGGCCCGCAGCCCCAGGGCAGCTGGAGGGTGGCCTTCATCGCGCCGCTCACGCCATCGAGCACATACACCCGATCCGTGTCATGCGCCGTCGCCCAGACCTCCGAACCGTTCTCCATGACCGAGAGGCCCTTCAGGTTGTCGCCGCCGGGCGTGTCGCTGGTGCGGAAGCTGCGCACGTCATGGGATTCGGTGTCGATGCGGCTGACACTGTTGCTGTGCGCATCGGCCACCCACAGCCAGCGCCCGTCGGCCGTGATCTGCAAAGGCCCGCTCTTGAAGAGCCGCGGCCCTTGCGCGGGCGCCACGGGTCCGGTGAAGATGGGCGTAGGCGTGGGGTAGAACTCGGTCTGCCGCGGGCGCGGCGTGGCGGTGCGGTCAGACCCGGTGGGCTGCGGGGTCGCCGTGCGATCGGCCTCAGTGGGCCGCGGCGTCGCGGTCCGGTCCGCTTCCGTCGGCCGCGGCGTGTTCGTCCGCTCCATCTCCGTCGGCCGCGGCGTGTTCGTGATGTCCGCCCCGGTGGGCCGCGGGGTGTTGGTGCGCTCGCCGGCGGGCGTGGCGGTGACCACCCAGGGGGTCTGCGTCGGGCCGGGGGTGGCGGTGATGATCCAGGGCGTGCCGGGCGCGGGCGCGGTGGGAACGCGGGTGCGGGCGTCAGTGGGCTCGGGCTCCGCCGTGGGCGGCCTGGAGGTGGCCACCGCGTACCGTAGGATGTGGCCGCTGGCCCCGTAAGGCAGGAAGAGCGGCAGGCCGATGTCTTCGTCCGCCGCCGGTTGCTGGTCGCCGGCGGCGAGGGCGGCGAGAGACGCCGGCGCCCTGTCCTGGGTGATGCGCCGCAGCGCATCCGGCCGGGCATGGCGATCAACATCCCAGGGCCGGGCAGCGGTGACCGCTGGCCCCAGACCGGTGAAGCCCAAGCCGATGGCAGCGACCGCGGCGATCCTTTGGACTGGCCTCATGACTTTTCCTCCTGCGTCCGGTCGGCGAAGGCCCGAGCACGGCAATGATGGCGGGGTGTGGCATGTAGGACGTCGGCGCGGCGGGAAAGCTTAGAGTTCGGTGGCCATGCCCCCGCCCGGTCGGACCAGCCAGTCGGACCAGCCGGTCGGCCTGCAACCCTCCACCGCTATCATAGACCCTCGACCAGCGCCTGTCAGCCCCTGCCACCAGCCTTCCGGAGCTCCCGCATGCCCATCACATCAACCGCCGCCGCATCTGCCCCCGCCCCCGACGCGATCGCCGCCGAAGCGCCCCTGGCCACCAGCGCCGAGCTGCGGCATCTCATGGCCCCGCGACGGGTGGCGGTCATCGGCGCCTCGCGCGACCGGCAGAAGATCGGCGGGGCCATCTTCCACAACCTGCTGGACTGCGGCTTCACCGGCGCGGTCTTCCCGGTGAACCCCAAGGCGGAAGCGGTGGCGGGCGTCCTGGCCTACCCGACGGTCGCCGACATCCCCGGCGCGGTAGACCTGGCCGTGGTCGTCGTACCGGCGGCAGCCGTGATGGCAGTCGTGGCCGAATGCGCGGCCAAGAAGGTGTCCTCGGTGGTGGTCATCAGCGCCGGTTTCGCCGAGACGGGCGAGGCCGGCAGGGCCTTGCAGAACCGACTCACAGCCCTGGTGCGCTCCAGCGGCATGCGCATGATCGGCCCCAACTGCGTGGGCATCCTGAACACCGACCCGGCGGTATCCCTGAACGCCAGCTTCGCCGCGCGGGCCCCGCTGGCCGGGCGCATCGCCATGGCCTCCCAGAGCGGGGCCCTGGGCGTGGCCCTCCTGGACCAGGCCAAGGCCATGGGCCTGGGGGTGGCGCAGTTCGTCAGCCTGGGCAACCGCGCCGACATCTCTTCCAATGACCTCCTGGCCTACTGGGCCGCGGACGAGCGGACGGACGTGATCCTCCTGTACCTGGAGTCCTTCGGCAACACCCGCAACTTTGCCCGTATCGCCCGCCAGGTCACACGGATCAAGCCGGTGGTCGCCCTGCGCGGCGGCCGCTCCAGCGCCGGCGCCCGAGCTGCGGCCTCGCATACGGGATCGCTGGCCGGCCCGTCCGCGGGCCTGGACGCCCTGCTGCGGCAGACGGGCGTGCTGCAGGTGGACTCGATCGAGGACATGTTCGGCGTCTCGCAGGTGATGGCCTACCAGCCGCCGCCCCGGGGACGGCGCCTGGCCATCGTCACCAACGCCGGCGGGCCGGGCATCCTGGCCGCCGACGCCTGCGCGGTGCAGGGCCTGCGTCTCGCCACCCTCAGCCCGGCCACGCGGACCCGCCTGGCCGGGTTCCTGCCGCCGGAGGCCAGCACCCAGAACCCCGTGGACATGATCGCCTCGGCCACACCGGAAGCCTACCGCCAGGCGGTGGAGGCGGTGCTGGCGGACGAGGGGGTGGATTCGGTGCTGATGATCTTCATCGAACCCCTGGTCACGCGCCCGGAGCCGGTGGCCGAGGCCATCCGCACGGCGGTGGCGGGCACGGACAAGACGGTGCTGGCCTGCTTCATGATGGCCCGAGGCGCACCGGAGCTGCTGCGCCTCGGCGAGGGGCGCCGGGTGCCCTCCTTCATCTTCCCCGAGGACGCCATCCGCGCCCTGGCCCTGGCCACCGCCCACGCCGAGCGGACAGCGCGTCCGGCGGGGCATGCGCCGGAGCTGGCGGGGCTGGATCGCGCCGCCGCCCGGCGCCGGCTGGCGGCGGCCCGCGAGGCGGCCGGACCGGACGGCTGGCTGACGCCGGACGAGGTGCTGGGGCTGATGGCGGATTACGGCATCGCGGCCCTGCCGACGGCGGTGGTCTCCAGCGCCGAGGAGGCCGCGGCCGCGGCCGCGCGACTGGGCCTGCCGGCGGCCCTCAAGCTGCGCTCGCGCGTCCTGACGCATAAGACGGACGTGGGCGGCGTGCGCCTGCGGTTGGGCTCGGCGGAGGAGGTGGCGACGGCCTACCGCGACATGGCGGCGCAGCTGGCGGAGCTGGGCCAGGGCGCGGCGATGGACGGCGCCCTGGTGCAGCCGATGCAGAGCATGGACCAGTCGCGGGAGCTGATCCTGGGCATGAGCCGGGATCCGCAGTTCGGGCCGGTGTTGATGCTGGGCCTGGGCGGCGTGCAGGTGGAGATCCTGCGCGACGTGGCCTTCGCCCTGCCGCCGCTGCTCGACACCGACCCCGACCTGATGCTGGAGACGCTCAAGGGCAAGGCCATCCTGGCCCCCTGGCGCGGCTGGCCGGCCGCCGACCTGCCGGCCCTCAGGGACGCCGTGCTGCGCTTCGCCGCCCTGGTGGAGGACCTGCCGGAGCTGACGGAGATCGAGGTCAACCCACTGCTCGTGCTGCCGGAAGGGCGGGGTGTGATGGCCTTGGACGGCAGGGCCAAGGTGGGCTGAGGCTTCCGCGCGCTCGCGCGCCGCGGCGGACTCGACGCCTCGCGGCCGTCAGGGGGGATGGAGCGGTCATCACCACCCCATCCCCCCCGGATGTCACATCCTCACGGCCAGCGGCAGGTGATGGCCGACACGATCTGCATGTAGACCGCGCCCAGGTTCTGCCCGTCGGTGGTGGGGAAGGTGTGGGAGGCATCGCCGCCCAGGCCGCTCAGGAAGACCTGGTCGGTGCCGTCCCCCAGGCCGATGGCGAAGAGCGTCGTGCCCGCCGTGCGCAGTTGCCCGGCCAGTGCCAGGGCGTCTGAGGCGCCCTCGCCCTGCTGGCCATCGGTCAGCAGGACCACCGCCGACCGCGCCGTCGGCCGCCGCTCGGCGTCGATCAGCTGTCGCGCCTCCAGCAGGGCCTGGTCGATCCGCGTGCCCTGACGGATCTCGATGGCCTGGATGGCCTGCAGGGTCACGGCCTGGTTGGCGGAGAAGCCCGACCGCCGGGTGGCCCGGCTGTTGAAGTCGATCACCGCCACGCGGTGCTGGCGCGGGTCCAAGGAGGTGGCGAACGTCATGGCCGCCGCGCGCACCGCGTCCATCCGCGTCCCGCCGCCGGGCATCGGCTCCCGCATGCTGCTGGAGCTGTCGATGGCCAGGACCACGTCGAAGGGCTGGCCGACGAGATTGCATGCGTTGCGGGCCACGGCGGGGAGGTAGACCAGGGAGGGCACATAGACTTCTACCTTTGGCACCGGGAACAGAACGGTGCCGCTGCGGCCCGTGGCATCCAGGTAGTCGGCGTCGGCGACCACGTTGGTGGGCCAGGTGCCAACCTCGGTGGGTTGCAGACGGTAGCGCAGGGTTACGCCGTCGGCCGCGGCGATGTCCGTGAGACTCCAGCTGAGGACGCGACCTTGCTGCCGGGCGGGTGGTTCCACCGAGCCGGGCACCAGATCCATGTTGGCCGGGATCTCATCCGTCACCTCCACCTTCTGCAAAAGGCCTTTCTCGGGACGGAAGCGGGTGAGGCCGCGGGCGAATTCTCCAAGCCGTTCGGCCGTGGGATTGAGCAGGTAATGGTCCGGCCCACCCACGACTCGGTGCAGGTAGCTCTCCTGATCAGCCCCGAAGTCCTCGAAAGGCACGATCAGGCCGAAGGTGTCGATGCCCTCCGCTCGCGCCCGTTGGGCTGCCGCCAACGGCTCGTCCTTGGGGATGCCGTCGGACACGACGAGGATGACCTTGCGTCTACCCGGCACAGAGCGTGGCCCGGTGAGCTCGGTGGTCGCCAGATCAATGCCGGCGGCCATGCGTGTGTCGCCATCGGCAACCAGATGGATCAGCGCCCATTGAACCACGTCAAAGCGATCGGTCAGCGGCACTTGCACGGCGGCGCCGTTGCCGAAGGTGATGAGGCTGACCGCGGCCACCGAAGCGTCGATCTTCTGCAGGATGCCCTGAAGCGCCTCCTGGGCCATGGGCAAGGACGGGCGGTAGCTCATCGAGAACGACGTGTCGATGACGATGGCCAGTTCCACGGGCTCGCTCTGCCCGGGGCAGGCGCCACTGAGCTTCAAGGTCACCTCTACGGACTGGCCAAGAGGCAGACGCTTGGGAGCGGCGACCTTGTCAGGATCCACCAGACAAGCACCGAGTTCCGGCAAGGTCAGGCCCTCAGCAGATACGGTGGTGGGGGTGAACACCCAGATTCCAGCGTCCAGGATCGGGCGACTCATGTCTTGCGCCGATAGCTCAGGCCCCAGTCGCAGGAAACTGACATAGACATTGCCGACCGAGTCCACCGCGATGTCGCCAGCGACCAGCGTCGGATCCGGAATCCGCCAGTAGGCCTTCAGCAATCCGGACGGATCGTAGCGCAGACCCCATCCGCCGCGCCCCAGCACGAAGAGATCCCCATCGGGACCCACGTCGATGCCCACCGGGCCGTCATGGGTCGGCCATTCACGGGTCTCCCCCGTGCCCGTTTCGTGTACCACGATCCGGTTGCGTCCTTGGTCCGCCAGGTAGAGGCGGACGCCGCCGCCATCGCCGGCCGGATCGATGGCCACATCGCTGGGCAAGGCGTTGAGTTCGGTGGTGTAGATCCATGTGTCAAGACGGTTGAGATTGCCGTCTCGGACATCCACCCGACCCCAACCGATGTCCAGCACGGCCACCCGTCCACCGCGAGCGGCGATGGCGGCACCACGCCCGACACTCGCAGTATGGCTTGGCCAATAGGGGTCCGGCATCCGCTCTACGGTTTGACGGCGAAGGGTATAGAGAATGTCCCCATCCGCGGCCACATCCACGGTCGGGTACAACACATCTTGGTCATAGTGGAGTCCCTGGATCATCTGCCCCTCAGGTCGACCGGCTGCCGGATGTCCGGCCAATGGCCAGCGCTGCACGCTGTGCTCAGCCGAATACCCATAGGGATCATAAGGCACATATGGTTTGGTCAACATCGTCTTAGGGTATGAAGCGAAGGGCGCCTGAAGGACCTGCAGCCTGCTTCCAGCCGACAGACGTGTGGGGTGCGGCGGCCCGGCAAGCAGTGGGTAGTCGCTCTCACCGACGGGCAGCGTGGCTCCGGTCAACGGATCCAGCCACAGCGTGGCGCTCTGATACTCGCTCTTGATGTCGCGGACGACCATGCCGCCCGCGGTCACTGTGATGTACCGCCCGGGCCCCTTGGTCGCCCCGACCTTGAAGTCCGCGAAGCCTTCGATCACCTTGGGAATGCCCGACGACACCACCACCACGCCCTTGGTATCGGCGGCCACGTCCGTCCATTTGGCCCATGCGGGGGTCTTGGGCCAGGACTGGACCCGGCGTCGGTCGCTGCCGAAAGCGACCAGGCCATCCATGGCGTTGGCCCCATCGGTCGGATCGACCTGGATGCGACTGGGCCGCTCTGTCGAGGCCAATGTCAGGGACAACCCGTCCCCGGTTTGCTGCGACTCGCTCGCCGGCGCTCCGAGCAGGCTCGGCCGCGGCGTCGGCCGCGGCGTCGGCTCGGACGTCGGCTGGTTGCAGGGTCCCATAGGCGCCAGATGCTCCAACACGAACATGCGCCCGTCGGGATGGGCATCCATGGCATCGACGATGGCAAGATCCTCCTGGCCGTAGGCCTCCAACCAGCGCCCATCGGGATCGAACACGTCGATACCGGTCCCGCTGTAGCTGGGCGGATAGTCGCCCGGGGGAACCATGCTGCAGTCCGGCGGATGGACCGTCGGGTAGCGGGCGACGTGAATGCGTCCGGACGGGTCCACCGCGATGACAGAGGACAGCTGCTCCCCACCCGGTGAGCGGAGCTTCAACGGTGACAGTTCGCTTCCATCGGCCTCGACGCGCCCGATGGAGATGGATCCGTTGCCTTCGCTGACATGGATCCGTCCGTCAGGACCGATGGACAGCATCTGAGCATAGCTCCGATGCACCCCCGTCCGCCGCAGCGGCACCCCATCGGCGGACAGTTGGTGCAGGACGTTGTGTTCATCGGGGGTCCAGTCCAGCACCCACACCGTGCCGTCCGGCGCGGCGTCCAGGTCGAGGACCTGCTGGAAATGCCCCGCCGCAGGCTGCCAGGGCACATCCTTCCAGGTGGCGGCGAGGCGGTAGCTGTCCCGCGTGGCGGGCGGGGCGGAGGGGGGCTGGGCCTTGGCTGGCGATGCGGCGGCGGCCAGGGCAAACAAGGTGAACACGAGAGACAGGCGGCGAGAGATGGGCGCGCGGCGAGATCGCGACGCGCAAGCGGGCTTGGCGCTGAACATGGCATCATCCTTTTATTCTCTGGCATCCAGTAAAGCCGGGCCGATGTTCGGTCCCGGTGGCTACATCCGACAGAAGTATAACATCCTTCGTCCGCAATCCGTGACCCCGGCGCAGTCGAAGTGCTTGCGCCGGCGGCCGGCGTCACTTATGATAGAACATAGGTTCACCCGTCGCGGCCACGCCAGGCCACCGTTCCCCCCGGGGAGAGGAGACTCCACCCATGACCACACCCAACGCCCTCGACGACGTCGCGCGTGCCCGCGACGACTACCAGGCCGCCGAAGAGGAATTGCGCGTCCTCCGCCAGCGGATGCTGGCCATCAAGCGGCGCCTGGTGGCCGCCGACCCCGCGCCGCTGCCCGAGTACCGCTTCCAGACCGTCGACGGGACCGTGGGCCTCGCCGAACTCTTCGGCGACAAGGAGGACCTGCTGGTCATCCACAACATGGGCCGCGGCTGCAGCTACTGCACCCTGTGGGCCGATGGTTTCAACGGCCTGCTGCCGCATCTGGAAGACCGCGCGGCCGTCGTCCTGTCCTCGCCGGACAGTCCGGAGGTCCAGCGGGAGTTCGCCGGCAGCCGGGGCTGGGATTACCGCATGGTCTCCGTGGCCGACAGCCCCTTCTCCCAGGACCTGGGCTTCAAGGAGGGCGACAGCTACTGGCCCGGCGTCTCCGCTTTCCGCAAGCAGCCGGATGGCACCATCGTCCGCGTGGCCGCCGACTTCTTCGGCCCCGGCGACGCCTACTGCGGCGCCTGGCACCTGTACGATCTGCTCGAGGCCGGCGCGGCCGGCTGGCAGCCGCGCTTCGCCTACGGCGCCTGACGCCTATCCGGGCTGCCGCCCTCGCTTTGGGTCAAGCAGGCGGGCGCAACGGTAGGCCGATGTCGCCGTTGTATGGCCGGACCTCTCCATGACCACAAGCACCATGACCCCCACTGCCCCGCCGGCCATCGAAGCGCAGGACCTCACCCGCGTCTACCGCGTCCCCGAGCGCGACGCCGGCCTGGGCGCGGCCCTGCGCAGCCTCGTGCGCCGGCGCCACCGCGACGTCCGCGCCGTGGACGGCATCAGCTTCAGCATCGCGCCCGGCGAGGTGGTGGGCTTCTTGGGGCCCAACGGTGCGGGCAAGACCACCACCATCAAGATGCTTTCCGGCCTGGTCCACCCCACCAGCGGGGAGGCCACGGTGTTGGGCTTCACCCCGTCGCGGCGCCATCCGGACTTCCTGCGGCAGATGGCCCTGGTCATGGGCAACCGCAACCAGCTCGCCTGGGACCTGCCGGCCCTCGACAGCTATGCCGTCCAGCAGGCCATGTACGGCATCCCCGCGGCACAGTTCGCCACCACGCGGGACGGCTTCATCCAGCTGCTGGAGCTGGAGGAGCTGGTGCGCAAGCCCGTGCGCAACCTCAGCCTGGGCGAGCGGATGAAGGTCGAGATCGCCGGCGCCCTCCTGCACCGGCCGCAGATGCTCTTCCTGGACGAGCCCACCTTGGGCCTGGACATCGGGATGCAGCGGCGCATCCGCGCCTTCATCAAGGCCTACAACCAGCAGGTGGGCGCCACGGTGCTGCTCACCAGCCATTACATGGCCGATGTCGAGGCCCTCTGCGACCGGGTCATCCTGATCGACAAAGGGCGCATCCAGTTCGACGGCGCCCTGAGCGCGCTCGTGGCGCGCTTCGCCCCTCACAAACGCGTCAGCCTGACCTTCAGCGAAGGCGCGGGGCTCCATGCGGACGATCTGGCACCTTACGGCACGGTGGTCGAATGGACCGGGGCCACTGCCGTCCTGGCCGTCCCACGCGACCAGACGGCGCCGGTCATCGCCCGGCTGCTGGCCGAGCAGCCGGTGATCGACCTGGGCATCGCCGAGGCCTCCATCGAGGACGTCATCCAGCAGGCCTTCCAGGATGGGGCCGCGTGAGCCGCCTGCCGGCCATCTACCGCCGCCAGATGGCCGTCGCCCTGCAGGAGCAGTTGCAGTACCGCGCGGGCCTGGCCTTCTGGATCCTGGGCATGGCCGTGGAGCCGGTGGTGCAGCTGGTGGTGTGGGGCGCCGTGGCCGCAGCCCGCGGCGGCGAGGTGGCGGGCTACTCGGCGGCGGCCTTCGCCGCCTACTACATCCTCTGGGTGGTGGTGCGCACCATGAACATCGCCCTGACGCCCTGGGCCTTCGAGCAGCGCGTGCGGCAGGGCGGCCTGTCGCCCCTGCTGCTCAGACCCGTGCACCCCTTCCATGGTGACCTGGCGGATTTCACGGCCATGAAACTGGTCAGCCTGGTCATCCTGCTGCCCATCCTCCTGGTCCTCAGCCTGCTGTTCCGACCGGATTTCCAGGCCCTCACGCCCCTGCGCCTGGCCGGTTTCCTCCTGGCCATCTGGACCGGGTTCGTCCTGCGCTTCATCTGGGTCTGGGCCTTGGGCCTGGTCACCTTCTGGGTGCTGCGCGTGTCGGCCCTCTTCGACCTCTACTTCGCCCTCGAGCTCATCCTCAGCGGTCGCCTGGTGCCCATCGACCTGTTGCCGGTGGCTGTTCGCAAGCTGGCCCTCAGCCTGCCCTGGTACTACGCCTACGGCTTCCCCATCGAGCTGGCCCTGGGCCGCGCCGACGCCGAAGCAGTGGGGCGCGGCTTCGCGCTGCAGCTGGCCTGGGGCCTCGTGGGCACCGGCTTGCTGACCGTTCTCTGGCGGCGGGGGGTGAAGCGGTACACGGCGGTGGGAGGCTAGGCGAAGCCCTCAGACCTCATCCGGCCGTGCCAGGTCCAGGCCATCGCCACCGGCATACAGGCCATCGCCACCCGCCAGATCTGAGGCCACCACCCGCCCCGCCTCCAGGGCCACCGTGCGGTCGAAGCGCTCTTCGTCCACGGGCACGTGGCTGATGAGGAAGATCTGGTCGAAGGCCTGCGCCACCTCGCCCGTGGTGAGCAGTTCGATGAGCGCTTCGGCGCGGCGGGGGTCGAAGGCACCCAGAGGCTCGTCCAGGAAGAGGAAGCTGGGCGCCGAGCCCCGTTCCTCCGGCAGGGTGGCCATGGCGAAGGCCAGGCGCAGGGCCAGGCTGAACTGGTCCTTGGCCCCGCCGGAGAAGATGTTCTTCTTGCGCCAGTTGCCCGCCCGCTCGTCGTAGACCTCGATCTGCAGGTCCTCGGTCAGGCGGGCTTCCAGGTAGCGCTGGTCCGTGAGCGCCGGTAGGATGCGCTGCATGTGCAGCAAGGTGCTGGGCAGCACGCCCTGCATCACCCGCCGCCCGGCCTGCTCCACCATGCGTGTCGCCCGCTCGCGGAGCGCCAGGTCATGCGCCGCGGCGGACAGGGCGGCCTCGGCCTCCACCAGGTCCAGGACCATCCCCGCCAGGCCCAGCTCGCCCTCCAGGCGCTGGATCTCGTGGCGCAGCACCTGCAGTCGGCCGCGGGCCCGCTCCAGATCCGCTGCCAGCCGGGGCCGATCCGCCGGGGGAGCCGCGCCGAGCGACGCTCGCGCCCCGTCCAAGGCCGCCTCGGCGGCGGCGAGATCCGCCGCCTCCAGCAAGGCTGCGCCGGCCGGGGGGGGACGCGACCAAGGTCCGAGCAGGGCTGGATCACCGCCGGCGGCGCCGATGAGGCCGCCCAGCTGCCGCAGCCCGGCCACCAGGCTCTGCCCCGCCGCCCGCCGGCTGCCGGCCAGCTCCGCGCCGTGGCGGGCCGCGGCCTGCAGGCGGGCGCGCAGGCCGTCGCCGCCGGCACGCTCGTAGGCCTCCGCCAGCTCGGCGCGCGCCAGCGGCCAGCGCGGGTCGTCGGTCTCCGGCGCCGCGCCCTTCTGGCCGGCCCCCGCCCAGGCCTCCGCCAACAATTCGCCCAGCTCGGCTCCGCGCACTGACTGCCCCTTGGCCTCGGCCTCCGCCCCGCCCAGCTCGCCCACCAGGCGCCTGAGCTCGGCAAGGCGGGCGCGGAGCGCTCCCAGCTCCTCGTCGATGCCGGCTTCGCCCAGGTCCAGGGACTGGGCCAGGGCGTCCAGCGGCGGGCGGCGGCGCTCGAAGGACCGCGCGAGGCGCGCCTCCCGCGCCGCCCAGGCATCCCGCTCGTGGCCCAAAGCCGCGCCGTCACGGCCCATCGTGGCCGCACGCAGCTCCGCCTCACGCGCGCCCAGCCGCTCCATCGCCTCCTGCGCCCGGATCAGGCGCGTCTGCGTGGCGGTCAGCTGGGCCTGCACGCCCTCCCGATCTCGGCCCGCCAGGCGGGCCTCGATCTCGACCATGGCCATCCGACCACGATCCAGGTTGGCTGGACGTACGGCCTGGGCCGCCTGCAAGCGCGCCTCGGCCGCCGCGACCGCGGCCTGCCGCAGTGCGGCGTCCCGCTCGCGGGCCGCCGCCTCGCCTTCCAGCCGGCCCAGCCGCAGGGCCAGGGCAGCAGCGCGCTGCTGCCCCAGCACCAGCGCCAGGCTCAGGATGGCGAGGGTCAGCAGCCCGCCACCGGTCAGCGCCGTCGCCAGCGCCGCGGGCAGGCCCGCACGCCCACCCACCAGCCCGTTCGCCAGCCCGATCGCCGCCGCCGCCATCGCCGCCAGCAACCCCCAGCGCAGGCCGGCCTGCCGGGCCTCCAGCCGCCGGCGCTCCTCGCGGACGCCTTCCACCGCGAGCGCGGCGCCGTCGTCCACGGCCTCCCGCTCGCCGGCCGCCAGCCACTCGCCCAGCGCAGCGCGCACCTCGAAGGCCCTCCTGTCCTGCTCCAGGCCGCCCATGGCGTCATGGGCCTCGCGCGCGGCAGCCCGCGCCTCCACGAGATCGCGGCGGGTCTGGTTGAGGGCGCCCAGGTCGGTGGCCAGGACGTCCAGCTCGGCGTCGCGGCGCGCCACCGCCTGCCGCAGCGCTTCCGCCCGCTCCGCGCCACGGTTCAGCCAGTCGCGCCGCCGCGCCAGGCGCCGCAGGGCCAGGCCGCGGGCCATCACCGCCGGCAGCTCCTCGTCACGAGCCAGGCGGCAGCGCTCCGCGAGCTCCCGGGCGCGGGCGGCGACGGCGGCGGCCTCCGCCGCCTGACGTGCGGCCTGGCGCGCCTGTTCCAGGGCCGCCAGGGCCTCGGCCAGGGCCTGGGCCTGCGCGGCCTGCGCGGTCAGGGCGGCTTCCGCCTCGCGGGCCAGGGCCAGCTCGGCATCAGCGGCCCGCAGGCCCAGCAGCTGCGTCCTTGCGGCATCCAAGGCGCCCAAGGCGTCCAGCCGGGCCAGGTCAGCCTCCAGTTCCCCCACGCGAGTTCCCGCGCGGGGCAGCTCCTCCTGATAGCGGGCCAGGTCGCGGCGGTCCGTCAGGCGCGCAAGGGCCTGGCGGTCCGTCAGACGTACCTTCAGCCGTTCGGCGACCGCCAGCAGGTGATCGAGGTTGAGCAGCTTCATCAGGCTCTGCTCGCGCTCGGCGCGGTTCATGCCCTCCAGCTTGTCCAGCTTCTTCTGCTCCACGAAGCAGGTGTTGAGCAGCGATTCGGCGTCGAAGCCGAGCTCTGCGGCCACGCGCAGGTTGACCTCGCGGTTGCCGCGGATCTGCTCTTCCAGGCCCCCGTCGGCGCGCAGGAGGTCCAGCTCCCAGATGTTGGGCTTGCCGCGGCGCAGCTGACGGCGGATCTCCAGCGCCCGCCCGCCGGACAGCCCCACCGTCAGGTCCACCTGGGCGCTGTCCGCGCCGTAGCGGATGAGGTCGTCGAGGCTGCGCGCGCCCTGCCCTCCCAGGGGCTGCCCGAAGAGACCGAAGAAGACCGCCTCGAAGAGGGTGGACTTGCCGGCCTCGTTGAGCCCCTTCACCAGGATGCGGGCGCGCTCCGGCAGCTCCAGGTCCACCCGGTCCAGCTGCTTGAACTGCAGCGCCGCCAGGCGCCGCAAGTGGATCATGGGGCCGCCGGCGCCGGAGCGGCGGAGGCGGCGGCTGACGCGGCGAGGCCTGCGGCCACGGTCACGGAGGCTCCCAAGCCCTGCAGGGCGGTCACAAAGCCGGGGAAGGAATCGGCCACGCGCTCCGCGCCGTCGATCACCGTCCTCCCCTCGGCGACCAGTCCGGCCACCGCCAAGGCCATGACCACGCGGTGGTCGCCCTGGCCGTCCAGGTGCGCCCCTCCCCGGAGCGGCGTCGGCCCCTGGATCTCCCAGCCGTCGTCCCGCAGGCGGATGTCGGCGCCCATGCGCCCCAGGGCCTCGGCCATCACCGCCAGGCGGTCCGTCTCCTTGACCCGCAGCTCCGCGGCGCCTTGCAGGCGGGTGAGGCCGCGGGCCTGGGTGGCCAGCACGGCCAGGAGTGGCAGCTCGTCGATGGCCCGCGGCACGAGGTCGCCCCGCACCGTGGCGGCGACCAGCCCCCCCCCCGGCGGGGCCTGGAGGCGCAGATCGCCCACTGGCTCGCCGCCCTCCACCCGCCAACCGCTGATGGCCACCGGGGCGCCCATGGCCTCCAGGATGTCCAGGATCCCGGTGCGGCCGGGGTTGAGCCCCACGCCGGCCAATCGGATGTCGGAGCCGGGGACCAAGGCCGCGGCGGCCAGCAGGAAGGCGGCGCCGGACAGGTCGCCGGGCACCGTCAGCCGCCCGTCCGCGGGGGGCCGAAGGCCGGCCACCGGGCCATCGAGGCGGCTGACGCGCCCGTCCCAGCGGACGGGGGCGCCCATGGCCGCCAGCAGGCGCTCGGTATGGTCCCGCACCGGAGCGGGATAGACGACGGTGGTCGCGCCCTCAGCGTTCAAGGCCGCCAGAAGGATGGCGCTGCCCACCTGAGCGCTGGCCAGGCGGAGGGCATGCTCGGCGCCATGCAGCCCGCCGCCTTCGCCCGTGAGCGGCGGCCGCCCCTCCGTCGCCCGGATGCGCGCCCCCATGGCCGTCAAGGGCGCCACCACCCGTTCCATCGGGCGGCCCGCCAATCCGGCATGGGCCTCCAGGCGGAAGGCGCGGTCCTGCCCGGCCAGCAGCCCGGCCAAGAGGCGCATCGTGGTCCCGGAGTCGCCGCAGTCCAGGGTCACCGGCGGGCCGGCGAGGCCACGCGGCCCGCGGCCCTCCACCCGCAGGGTCTCGTCCGTCGCGCGGGCGATGGGGACGCCCAGGGCCAGCAAGCAGCCCAAGGTGCGCGAGACATCGATGGACGAGGACAGGCCGTGGATGGCGGTGGATCCGTCCGCTACCGCCGCCAGCAGCAGCGCGCGATGGGAGACGGACTTGTCGCCGGGCAGCAGCGCCTCGCCCCGCAAGGGGGGGCCGGCGGCGACATGCAGTCGGCTGCTACGGTCAGGCAAGGGCTTCAGCCCCCCAGGACGCGGCCAAGGGCCTCGCCCAGAAGCGCGATGCCCTCGACGATCCTGTCCGGGGCGGCGTTGGAGAAATTGAGGCGCATGGCCCGCGCCGCGCCGCCCGGCGTGAAGGCCGCCCCCGGGATGTAGGCCACGCCCTGGTCGACCATCGCCGGAAGCAGGGCCAGGGTGTCCACACCCTCCGGCAGCTCGGCCCAGATGAACATGCCGCCCTCCGGCCGCGTCCAGCGGCTGCCGGCGGGGAAATGGGCCGTGAGCGCCTCCTGCATCAGCGCGCAGCGCGCCTGATAGGTGCGCCGCACCAAGGCCAGATGATCGTCCAGGTAGCCGCCATCGAGGAAGCGCGCCAGGCCACGCTGGATGAAGGCGCTGGTCTCCAGGTCCACGCTTTCCTTGATCACCCGCAGCTTGTCGGTCAGGCCCGGCGGGGCGATGAGCCAGCCGGCGCGCAGGGCGGGGGCCACCAGCTTGGAGAAGGAACCCAGGTAGATCGTGCGCTCCGGCGCCCGCTGCAGCAAGGGCAGCGGCGCCTGGCCTTCGAAGCGCAGCAGGCTGTACGGATCGTCCTCCACCAGGGCCACGCCGGCCTCGCGGGCCAAGGCCACCACCTGGTCGCGGTCGGCATCGTCCAGGCTGCGGCCCAGGGGATTGTGAAAGTCCGGTACCACGACCAGAGCGCGGGGCCGGGGCTCCTGCCTGAGGGCCGCTTCCAGCTCCGCCAGGTCCAGTCCCCGGTCGACGTCGCTGGACACCGTGCGCAGCAGATGCGCCGGACCGCCGAAGGCCTGGCGCACGCCGGGGAACACCGCCTCGTCGATGACCGCCACCGAACCGGCGTCCATCAGCAGGCGCCCGGCGATGTGCAGCCCCTGCTGGCAGCCGCTGGTGATGAAGACCTGCTCAGGATCCACCGTCACGCCCCGCCCGGCCATCAGGCGGGCGATGGCCGTTTGCAGGGGCGGGTAGGGCGGGCCATATTGCAGGGCCAGCGGCCCGTCCTCCGCCAAGGTCTCCGCCATGCAGTCGCCCCAGGCGCGCACCGGCAGGCATTCGGGCGCCGGCAGGCCGCCGGCGAAGGAGATGATGCCCGGCCGCGCGGTCACGGCGATGAGCTCGCGCATCATCGAACGCTTCAGGATCTGGGCTTCCTGGCTGAGGGTGAAGGGCGGCGCATCGTCGCCGCGGGCGGTACTGGTCATGGGGCGCGGAGTATATCGCCGGCGGGTCGGATGCTCAAGGCTGATGCCTCGCGATCACCCGCCCTCCAGCCCGCGCACGGAACCCACACCGCCGCGCATGCGATCCGCCGGACCGGACCGCCCGACATCGGTTAATGTATCGGTAACCCTAGTCCATGGGTCTGCCCGACCCGACAATCGGGTCGGGCAGACCGCATTCTCAGCGGAGTGCATCCATGTCGTCCATCGTCCTTGCCGCGCTTCCGGCCGGCGTGTTGCGCCTGGCCGTGCTCGTCATCATGGTGCCGGGCGCCGCGGCGCTGCTGGCCATGCGCCTCCAGCCGTGGGGGCTCTGAGCCCCTCAAGCCTGGTTCTGGCGCGCATGACCGCGTCCCCCTCCCCGCATGTGATCGCGCCCATCATGGCCACTGCACCTCTTTGACGCAGCCCAGCTCTGCGGCCAGGCTGCGGAAGACCTCCGCCAGGGCACTGGCGTCGTCCGTCTCGCGGTAGCCTCCCGTGTCACCGGCGATGGCCCTGAGCAGCCAGGGGAGAATGCGATCCACCAGCTCGGGGGCGTCCTCGCGGCCGTAGCCCACCGTCTGGATGCGGATGCCCGCGGCCCGCGCCGCCGCCGCCGCGACCAGCACCGTGTCCTCCTGGGTGCCGCCCGCCATGGGTGTGGGTACGCGGTTGGGCAGGCCGTCCGTCAAAAAGACCATCGCCCGCAGCCGCGGTGGCGGCACCGCCGCCAGGGCCGCCGCGCCGGCCGCAAGGCCCAGGTCCAGGCGGGTGCCCTCGGCCATCAGGCGCGGCAGGCCGGCGAGCGCCGCGTCGAGTCGGGCGCGATCGCTGGTCAGGGGCTGCAGCAACCAGGCCTGGTTGTTGAAGGCCACCACCGCCACCCTCCCCCGGCCCTCGGTAGGCTGGAAGTGCTCGACGAAGGCCCGCGCGGCGCGCAGGACGGCGTCCAGCTTCGTCCCGCCATCGCCGGCCGGACGGCGCATGCTGCTGGACACGTCCACCACCAGGGCCACGTCCACCGCCCGCTCCTGGCAGGGGATGCGCAGGACCATGGGTAGGTAGATGGTGTAGATCGGCGTCGGCGTGGCGGTGAGCGTCACGGTTGGCGACGGCGTCACGGTCGACGTCAGGGTGAGCGTCGGGCTGGCCGTGGCCGTCGGGCTGGGGGTGATGGTGGGGCTGGGGGTGATCGTCGGCGTGCGGGTGGCAGTGGGCACCGGCGTGTCCGAGGGCACCGGGGTGGTGGTGGGCGTGGGCGTGTCTGGCGGCCGCACGCGGATGATGGCGCCGTCGAAGACCGGCAGGGGCAGGCTCTCGAAGCGGCCGCCCCAGGCGTTATGCGCCAGGTCGCCGACCATGGACCCCGGCACCGCCAGGGTCACATCCACGAAACGTGGCGCGGCCCCGGCCGGCAAGAAGCTGTCGGCCGTGCCGCCCGTGCGGCTGGGCTTGGGGTCCGGGCCCCACAGCCTGAGGGCCGTGATCCGCGCCCGGGAGGGAATGGCGGCGCAGCGGCTGCCGCCCACATCGCTCAGGCGGCAAGGCCATTCGCCGGCGCCCAGGCCCGCGCCCGGGGCGCCCCAGGCGGCCACCGGATCCAGCAGACCGTCGCGCGGCGACCCGCCCAGGACGTCCAGCAGCTCCGGATCGGTGGCCGAGGCCCATACCTCGATGGGCGCGCCGCCGGGCAGGGGCTGGGCCTGGACATCGCTGAAGCCGCCGGTCACCCGCGTCTCGGGCTCGCGCGGCTCGCCCGCGCGGGGCAGGATGTCCACGGCGTCGAACCATTCCACCGGCCGGGCGGTGAGGTTGGCCAGAGCCAGGCGGTAGACCATCGGCTGACCGGGCAGGACGAGCGGCAGGCGGGGCAGCTTCTCCACCTGCGCGGCGGCGATGTTGGCCACGATCAGCTGCGCCCAGGCGCAGCGCCCGCCTTCCGCGTCGCGGGGGCCCGGCCGGCAGTCGGGCGCGCGGTCATTGGCCGCCCAGAGCCCAGCCATGTTGGCCAGACTGGTGCCGCCGCGCAGCAAGCGCGAGGTGCGCACGGCGTAGCGGATCAGCGGCACCCGACGTTGGTAGGGCAGGTTGCCGATGACCCAGGTGAGGGTGGTCTCCCCCTCCACGGCCCCGGGCTGGATGCTGGGCTCGAAGGACACGTTCTGGTCCAGACGCCCGTTGCCGTTGCGGTCCTCACCGGGGTCCAGACTGCCGCTCTCGTTCAGGTCTTCGCTGTCGATGGTGGTGGAGCCCAGCTCGTAGATGAGGCCCGCGGGCAGGGTGTCGGTCAGGCGGACGCCGGGGGCGTAGGCGCCCGGCGGGAAGGGCGGCAGGGGCGGGTCCGCGGGCCGGGGGAAGCTGGCGGCCTCCAGCACGAAGCGCACCGGCGCGCCGGCGTTGACCACCGGCGCGCCGTCCGGCACCACGGGATCGGTCCGCTTCTGCAGCCACAGGGGCACGCCCACATGCACCAGCATGTCGCCGAGGTTGCCGGGGATGGTCCGGGTACCGGGCGCCGGAACGGGGCATTCACTGCGGCTGCGCGAGCCCACGGGGCCGTAGCAGGGATCGGCGCGCCAGGAGGCGGTGCGGCCGCTGCCCCAGCCTACGGCGCCGTAGTTCATCAGCCAGGTGCCGGACGGGTTCTGCTCGGCCTTGAGCAGCAGCTCCAGCATGACAGTGCGCCCCACGGGCACCGCGTCCACGTAGCGCACCCGGACCATGTTCAGCTCGCGGGCGTCGATCCGGCCCCCGCCCTGGTTGCTGAAGTCCACCTGGGCCGCGGTCACCCAGCCGGGGCCGCCGCCGGGCGCGGCGTCGTCGCATCTGGACGTGGCCTGCAGGTACCAGGCGCGCCCGACGCTGATCTGCGCCGTCCGCTGCCGGCCCCAGCGGCCCGCGGCGTACTCCACCACGACGCGCAAGGTATCGGGCAGGGGCTCGACGGCGCCGCCGTCCAATTGTTGCCAGAGGCGGACGCCGGACACGCCGCCATCACGCAGCCGATGGCTGCTGTTGTCCCACTTGTCGCAGAGGATGAGGCCGGGCAGGGCCCCGCCGCCGCCGATCTGCGCCCGCACCTCGGCGGCGAACTCGGTGCCGTCGGTCACGCCCGCGCCCTGGGTGTAGGGGGTATAGCGCTTGCCCAGGCTGACGACGGCCGGCGCGGGCGTGGGCACGGGCGCCGGCCGGCCAGGCGGGCCCGGCCGCGGGGGCGGGGCGGGGCGCGGCGGCCGCGACGTGGGCACGACGGTGGGCACGGCCAGGATGGCGTAGGAGCAGTTGTTGGCCGGCGGCTCCGCGGCACCGCCCAGGTTGGGCTGGCCGCGGGCGTCCACGGGCCGCCAGATGCTGCGGCCGGGCACCCCCACCTCGGTGGCGAAGCAGTTCTGGAAGGTCACGTCGCCGCCGGTGGCCTGCAGCTGCGCTTCGGGCACCCAGAGGGACAGCAGCAGCTGGCCCACTACCTGCGGCGCGGCGGAGACGATGCCGTTGGGCAGGTCGGCCACGGCGTTGATGCGGTGGATGGTCACCGCCACCTCGGTGCCGGGGCCGCCAGGCTGCTCGCAGGTCCAATCGGCGCGCCCGCTGGGATCCATGCAGTTCACGAGGGTGACCGGCAGCTCGACGGGGCGCGAGCCGCGACCGGTCAGGCGCCACCAGTCGGGCAGGGTCCACGGCTCGCCCACGGGCAGCGAACTGCCACGGGCGTCGCCGTCGGCGCCGAGCACGGCATCCAGCCGCCAGCTGAGCAGCCGGCCCGGGACCCCGTTGACGGTCTGCGGGCTGACGCCGGTCAACACCTTGCGCAGCTCCGCCGCGGGGGACGCCGACACGGTGACCGGCGGGGCCGCCGCGTCGCAGCCGCCTTCCCGCGGCCGGAGGCAGCCGGCGGGGTCGGGATCCGGCACCAGGCCCCGCCCGCTCACCGTGAGTTCGGCGGTCACCCCGTCGCCTTGCAGGGCCGCCCCACTCACCCGAGCGCTGAGGTCTAGCGCCACTGTCACTGCCGGCGGCGCCTTCACCTCGCCCACGAGGCAGCGCAACGTGCGCCGGTCGGCGCTGAGGCTGGCCCCGCCGGGGCAGCCGGCGAGGCGCAGAGCGGCCAGCTGGCCGCTCTCCCACACCGCCAGTTCGGACAGGGTCACTTCGGCCACCAGGTCCAGGGCCGTCGCCTCGCGCACGCTGAAGGAGGCTCTGTAGATCACGGCGTCCCAGCTGCGGACGATGCGATCCGCCGGGCCAAGGTCATCGCCGGGATCGGCCTTGCCGCGGGTGCCAGGCAGGGTGCCCAGACCGAACACCTGCAAGGGCCGGTCCTCCCAGGGCTCGGTACCGTCGGCCAGGATGCTGAGGGCGGCGCCGAGGATGGCGTCGGCGTGGGGGGCGGCGGGGCGGGCAGGACGGGAGTTCGTGGACAGCGGGCTGAAGACCGGCGCGGATCGGTGGCCGTCGATAGACGCCGACCCATGTGCGGCCGATGCGCCGATCGCGCGCAGCGTCGACGAAGCGGCGACCAGGAACAGGCCCAGGGCGAGGAGCGGACCTAGCCGACGACCGGCCCTGGATGGTGTCGAGAACTGGCGGTGCTCACCCATTCTGTCCGGCTCCTCGCGGGTAGGGGGCGCTGAACGCGCTGTGTGATAGGGTACACCAAGGGGTGGTGTGGGGGTAACGAGGTGTGGGCAGGATCCCGACGGCATGCGGTCGTAGATGATCTGGGCTGTCGCCGTGCTCGTCGCGTCGACCGGTCACTCCGCCACGGGGACATCGGTGGGAGTGTCGGTTCTCGGGGCTTCGCTCCAGCGCCAGGCGCAGAGGCCGACCCAAACCGCGCTCCAAGGTGACAGCACGGTCACTAGGAGTAGAAAGGGCTGAAACATGATTCGCGAGATGTCGCTCCACCTGCCTTCGGAAGGAGGAATCCAGAGTAACAGCGTCAGCTGAACGCCGAGCGCTGCTACAACACCGACCCAGAACCCGATTTGCATCCCGCGTACCATTGCCGCGCGCCCACAAAGCAGTCCGATCCAACGCGGCATGAACGCCCCGAGAATGCCACCGGTTGGCAACACGAACCAGCTCGACATCGCTAGAGCCTGGACAGCAAACCACGGAATGACGATCAGGTCACCCGTCATGTCGCCCGAGAACATGACCACGCACATGTAGACCAACGGCGGAAAGAAAGCAGCAGCGATCGCGTTCAGGACACCGGCCCACACGCGCCTTCCCAAGGACGATTCAAACGAGATGCGCTGAGGACTCAGGCTCTCCATAGGATTGCGGACTTGCCTCCACGGCAAGGTGAGCAGCGTGCTCACGCCAATCAGCAGGAAAGCTGCTGCCATCGCGTACAGAGCACCCTCACCATTCATATCAGCCTCACGGAAACGCGACAAAACTGAGGGGGGTGTCATCCGGGGGTGACCCAATCCAGCCGAGGTGGCTGGCTGATTCAATCGACATATGCGGAATCCGAATGGCCGATTGCCCCATGGGATTGGAATCAGGCTCTCTGGCTAGGGAATCAGGCGGATTGTCTCGAGCGCGACTTGAGAACAGACCGGACGATCGTATCACCGGCCGGCAAGTCAGACAAGGCGACGGGCGTGCAGGGTCAGGGAGGAACGGGTGAGTGGCGTTTGCCCGGATGGTGAAAGCGACGGTCGCGGGCCCTTCAGGTCCACCCAGTCGGTGAGAGCGGTAGCACCCTGGCCTCTCGTCCGTTTGAAGCCAGCTTGCTCGCGCTATAATGCGGCTCCTGGCTTGGCCCCCCTAGGAGGTCCGACGTGCCCACGGTGCGCAACCCGGAGGGTCCCATCGGCTCTTCTTCTACAGCTTCGACTGTGCCGAACCACCACACGTGCACGTCAAGCGGGAGCGGATGCTCTGCAAGTTCTGGCTGACCCCCTTGGGCCTCGCGGACAACGACGGCTTTGCGGCACACGAGCTGAACCGTATCCGTGCCCTCCTGGACAAGCGGCACGATCAGATCATGGAGGCCTGGTATGAGCATTGTGGTAACGACTGAGCCCCGGATCACCTCGATCGAGGTCGATGCCAACCAGATCACGGCCCAGCTGTCCGATGGTCGGATGATCAGCGTGCCTCTAGTCTGGTCTTGGCGGCTGTCGGAGGCGACACCCGAGCAACGCCGCCACTTTGAGATCATGGGGAGCGGACAAGGTGTCCACTGGCCCGAAATCGATGAAGACATCAGCGTCAGGGGCATGCTGTACGGGATTCCCGCACCGCGTCCGCGCGTGCCGGCATGATGGGGCTTCGAATCAAGAGCCTGTCAGTCTGACGCCAAAGGCAACCGGGCGGCGGTTACAAACCCTGGAGTCCACAAGAACGCGCCGAACGCAGCGCCAATCCAGGAGCGGCCGATCACTCACTGCACTGCGGGGCATGCTGGCGGGTAAATGGGTCAACCGGAATCGCGCCGCCGTCGACCCGCGGCCTAGCCCATCCTCCCCTCCGAACCTATCATCCCACCATGACATCCCGGCCTGTCCCCCACCGCCGCCTTCTGGCGACCGTCGCCTGCGCCGCAAGTCTCCTCGCCGCCGGCTTAGGGGCGTCGGTCGCCGCCGCTCCATCTCGACTCGACTTCCCCGCCACCCTGTCCTCCGAATTCGCCCTCCCCCTCGCGCCCGCGGCAGCGTCGGCCAGCATCACTGTCTACCCCACCCACCCCCGCCTGATCATCGGCGGCTATCGCGGAGCCAGCCTTACGGAGTTGCGCGCCGTCTGCGCCCGTCCCGACCTCCGCACGGCCTGCGACCGCATCGGCGGACGCCACGTGTTGGACGACGCCATGCGCTGGCTGCTGACCGGTGAGGCGAGCGCCGCGGACCAGGCCGTCGCCCGACTTAACGCCTGGGCGGGCTGCGCCGAGGGCGCCGTGGAGCACAGCGACGCCGGCGGCTGGGCCCTGGCCTACGACTGGCTCTACGAGCGGCTGTCGCCAGCGGAGCGACGCCGCGCTTCGGACCGCCTGACCGCCTGCGGCCGGTCCATCGTCGCCAGCCTGGAGGGCAACGGGCCGCATCTGTGGCATGGCTACAGCGCCCTGGCCGGCGCCCTGGCCCTGGCCGCCCTGGCGGCCGACCCACCGGATGCCGCCGATTCCCTGCTGCCGGCGGCCGAGCTGCATTTCCGGCAGCGCAGTCTGGAGGCCTACGCCCTGGTGGGCGGCGCCTGGCCGGAGGGCTACAACTACGAGCGCAGCCATTTCTTCTCCGCCGACCCGCCGGAGCAGTACGTCATGGACGCGCTGCGCGCCTGGGATTCGGCGGTAGCGGCGGACAGCCCCCGGCATGACAGCCTCTTCGCCACCATTGCCCGGGAGGAGGGCGACTGGCTGCGCGGCCTGGCCTGGCACCTGGTCTACGGATCGATGGCCGTCGCGCGGCCCGATGGCCGGCTGGCCCTCACCCTCCTGCGCGGCGGCGACATGCCCACAGGGCAGGCCTGGCCCAACAAGCAGGTCCGCCCCTTCGTCGACAGCATCGCCCGGGTCTACGGCGAGCCGGCCCTGGCCGCCTGGGGCAAGCGGGTGGAACAAGACTGGGGCCTGTGGGGCGGGGAGGGCAGCTACCATTCCATCCACCTCTACAGCCTGCCCTACAACCTGCCGGTCGAGCTGTTGGACCGACTGCCGGCCGATCCGGGCGAGGCATGGAAGGATCTGCCGCCGGCACGGATCTGGGGTCGTGCGGACCTGGGCTACGTCATCAGCCGCTCGGGCTTTGGCGACGACGCGACCCTGTTGGGCTACCGTGCCGGCAAGTGGCTGACGGGCCACCAGCACCTGGACCAGGGGCATGTGGACCTCTGGCACCGCGGCCCCCTGGCCCTGGATGCCGGCGTCTACGCCGCCTGGGGCTCGGAGCACCGCGAGGGTTACTACCTGCGCGCGGTAGCCCACAACACGCTCCTCATCCACCGCGACGGCGAGGACTTCGAGGAGCATCCCGGCAGCGGGTTGAACCTGAACGACGACGGGCAGCGCATCCACACCTACAACCGCCGCGGCTGCGCGCAATGCCTGCAGTCGGTGGCCGAATGGCGGCAACACGTCGGAGCGGGGATGCACCTGGAAGCGGGGCGGATCGAGGCCTACGAGGACGCCGCGGCCTACACGCGCATCGCCAGCGACCTGACGGGGGCCTACAACAGCGTGACCTACAGCACGCCCGGCAACAGTCCCAAGGTGGAGCGGGTGCAGCGCGACCTTGTCTACCTGCGGCCGGGCCGCCTGCTGATCCTGGACCGCGTGGTCACCACCGCCGGCAGCGGGCCGCCGCGCTTCACCCTGCACCTGCCGGCCAGGCCGGAGCTGAGCGGGGCGACGGTCGTCGCGGGGACGGCCGACGACGGCATCCTGGAGACCGCCGCCAGCCGCTTCACCGTGCGCAACAGCGGGCAGGGCGAGCTGCGGATGGCCACGCTCTGGCCGGCGGAGGCCCGGCTGACGGCCATCGGCGGGCCGGGGCACCGCTACTGGGTGGACGGGGCCAACCGCGTCGGCGGCGCCGCGGGGCAGGAGGGAGCGCCGGCCGAGCCGGGTCTCTGGCGCATCGAGGCGGCGCCGGTCCGGCCGGAGCGCGCCCAGCTCATGGTCCATGCCCTGGCCGTCGGCGACGCGGGCGCGACGGCGGATCCGGCCGCCACGACGCGGCTGCTGACGGTGGACGACGGTGGAACCGCGGCGGGGACGGCGGTCCTCTGGTCCGATGGGTCCGACGAGCCCGATGGGTCCGCCCCCGCCGCGCCCTGGCTGGTCCTGGCCAGCGGCGCGGTGCCCCGCGCGCCGCTGGCCTTCGGCCGGCTGGACCTGGGCGGCGCCCCGGCCGGGCTGCATGCCTTGCTCACAGACTTGGATCCCGCCAGCGCCGCCTACCGCGTGGCCGTGGACGGCAGGCTCATCCAGGACCGCGCCGCCTCGGCGGAAGGCGTCCTGAGCTTTACGGTGCCGGCCGGCGGCCGAGCGCTGGTCTTCGGCGCCTGCCCGGCGGTGCCCGACGCGGCGCCGGCCTGGCGGGATCTCTGCGCCCAGGGCGGCGCGCCTCGTCCGACCGCAACCGCAGCCTCGCCGACCTCTACCCTTGCGCCGGGCGAACCGACGGCGACGGTGGTGAGCCCCGGCCCCACGACCGGCCCGACGCCATCCGCCACGTCCGCGGCGGGCGCACGCCACCGCAGCCACCTGCCTTGGCTGGGCGGCTGAGTACCGCGCTCGCGCTGTTCTCGCCGTCCACACGACCGCGATCGGCTGGGATTCGGAGCCCTGCCGACCGCGGACCGGGCCTCGATCGGAGGCACGCATCGATCAGTTCCAGGGCTTGACCGGCGTCCCCTTGAAGCAGCCGACGTTGTAGGGGAAGTCGTAGGTCCAGTGGTAGTGGTAGAGGTTCTCCGTCTTGCCATCCCACAGCACCGGATGGGTGTGGCCGTGGCAGGCGTCGAGGTCCTTGGAGCTGAGGATCTTGCCATCCTCGCCGCGCGGGCCGTAGATGCCGTAGCCGTCCATGATGTAGCCCATGAGCGCGGAATGCCCTGGCTCGCAGGTGTCCAGCCGGTCGAGGAGTTCGTCGGTGAGGAAATGGGTGTGGTACGTGGTCGTGCCGTCGGACTGGCCGCCGTAGGCATCGAGCATCTCGTGCGCCGCGGCGTCGTTGCCCAGGGTCGAGGCGCCATGGTAGATGGCGTTGCCGGTCAGGGAGATGCCGGTGGCGCCGAAGGTCACGCAGCGGGGGCTGGCAGCCGCCTGCGGCAAGGCGTCGAAGGTGAGGTTGACGTCATGCGGCTCGATGTGGCTGGGGTTCCGATCGTAGCGGTAGGCGATGCTCTGGGGGTCGATGGGGAAGACGCCGGCGGGCGTGCTCGGCAGCGCGTTGCCGGTGATCAGCCGGTGGCCCATACCATCGAGCACCGCCTGGAAGACGCTGACAAAGGGCACCCGGCCGTCGACGGTCGGTTTGCGGTGGAAGTCCCAGGAGCCATCGGGGTTGCTCCAGTCGCTCGCGTCATCGTTCCCCCGGCCGTTCGGCGGCACGCCGCAGAGCCAGAGCGCGCCCACCGCAGGCTGCTTGTCGCCTTGGTCGCGCCGAAGCACCAGCGCGTCACCCATCGGGAGATGGGTCAGGTCGACCGGGCCTTGGAACTTGGAAGGGACACAAGCTTCCGCCCCCGCGGTAGCGGTGGTGGTCGGGGCCGGCACCGTTGTCTCGGTCGGAACGCCGGTCGCGGTAGTGGTAGCCGTAGCGCTCGCCGTCACGGTCGCGCTCGCGGTCGCCGACGCGGCAGCCGGGGGTGCCGGCGTAGCGCTGTCGGGCTCTGGCAGATGGCCATGGAGCACCAGCGGAATGAAGCACTTGACCACGACCCCATCCGCCCGCGGCGCGGCCGTGCGGAGGGCGCCGCCCGATGTGGACGGCGCGCGGATGGCCAGGGCCAAGGCGATGGTCAAGAGAACGGAGGGCAGGCCCACCTTCAACAGTTTCACGGGACACACTCGCTTTCGGCAGATGGCGCGGACGAGACCGTCGTCGCTTGGGCTGTTGAACGTCGATGAACGCCACCGCGAAAGAGGCGCCGCTGAGATGGGGCGGGCACCCGCAGGCGTGCCCGTCACCCGCAGGCCGATGCGCGCTACAATGCGATTGATGCCCAGCCCCCAGATCCGCCTCACCCGCCCCACCGACGCCGCCGTCCGCGCCTGGCTCGCCGCGCAGCCCGACTCCCCGCCGCCCTACCCCGCCGCCGGCAGCACCCGCTACGCGCCCGCCGATGGTGCGCGACCGGCGGGGGTACCCCATGACTGGAACCTCGACCACCGCCGTGTGCTGCTAGGCCATGGCGAGAAGGTCTACCAGGCCGCCCGCGCCGCCTTGTGGCGCTTCGTCCCCTTGGACATCGGCTGGGTGCAGCCGGTGACGATGGGCGATCGACCCATCGTCGACAGCCGCGGGGCGATGCTGGTCCATGCCTTCGGCCTGTGGTGGATCAACGCCTGGCGCATGGTCTACGTCGACGACGACATCGCCCTGCCCGGCGGAGGCCGGCGCTCGGCCTTCGCCTACGGCACCCTGGCGGCGCATGCCGAACGCGGCGAAGAGCGTTTCCTGGTTGAACTGCTGCCCGATGGCAGAGTCTGGTACGATGTCCTGGCCTTCTCGCGCCCGCATCACTGGCTGGCACGACTCGGCGGGCCGGTGACACGCTGGCTGCAGCTGCGCTTCGGGCCGGCGTCGGTGGAGAGGATGCGGGAGGCAAGGTGACAGTGCAACGACACGAGCAGCCGGATAAACATGCCCATGATCGCCGCCTCCTCTTCCGACGTGCGACGCCGCTGGGTCTGACATTCGTGGCGGTGGACCCATTCCTGACCCCCTCCGCCTCCGCAGCCGCAGTGGATGCTGTCGTCAACACCTCAGTCCCTCTTGGAAGCGGATTGCTGGTCCTCCTCAGCATCGGTATCAGCCTCGCACTGCTGCTGGCACTCCCGCTGGCTATGGCCGTCGCCAGAACCACCGACGCGCTTGAGCGCCGCTGGTCGTCTGTTGTCACCGGTCTGGCCTGGGTCGTCAACATGGTCATCTTCTTGAGTTATCTTGCACCGGGGACCGATCGGCGCCTCGGCTTCGCCGCAGTCGTCTACACCGCCTCCGTCGCCATCATCGCCCTTTCCGCGCTGCTGCCCGCACGGCGTGACGGCCCTGGATCCCATGGGTCGCAGTCGCTGACGCTGCCGCAAGCCGTCGCCCGCGCGGCCCTCCTGCTCTGGACCGTCGGCGCCGCCTGGTTCGTGATGGACGCCTTCGGCATTGCGCCCCTCGGCTTCTCGCCGCTCGTCGTGCGCCTGACCGCCATCCACTTCCACTACGCCGCCTTCATCGTCCCCGTCATCGCCGCCGTGGTCGCCGCCGCCTATCCTTCCGCGCTGTCCCGCACGGCGGCCGTGGTCAGCGTCCTCGGCGCGCCATCGACCGCCATCGGCATCACCGCCGCCCAGCTGGGAGCCCCCCACTGGGTGGAGACGCTGTTCGCATTGCCGATGATCGCCGGCGCGCTGCTGGTCGGCGTCGTCCACCTGGGGCTGGCCTTGGGGTCCGGAGGAAGGTTGTTCCCGCGATCCGTGCGCGTCCTACGCCTGGTCGTCGGCGCCACGCTGCTGGGGACGATGGGCCTGGCTGCTGCCTACGCAGCACGCGGCTGGCTGCCCTGGGCGCCGACCATCCCCCAGATGGCCCTCTGGCACGGCATCGGCAACGCGGTGGGCGTGGCGCTCTGCGGGCTCTTGGCCTGCTGGCTGGATCCGCCCGCCCCTCAGGTGCCTGAGGCGTCTACCCTACCCGGCTACCGGCACCAAGATCTCGTTGCGCCGTAGGAACCAGGGGGTGATGGGCGGGTTGTAGCGCGCCCACACGGGCGCGCCGGTCGCCACCAGGCCACGACGGGCCAGGGCATCGGTGAGATGCTTGAGCTTCTGTTCGTAGCGGCCCGTCGACCAGCCGCCGGAATAGCGGTACGCCGCCACGTGCCGCGGCGGCTCAGCGCGTAGGTGAACACGCGCGTCGATGGGCTCGGGCAGAGAGTCCAGGGTGTAGGCGGCGGGCATGGTGAATTGGATCAGCCAGGGTCCGGTCTCCGTCGACTCGCCACCTGCAGCCTGCTGCAGCACCGGGGCCGTCATAGCGATCTTCCGCCCCTCCGCTTGCAGGACGGGGGCCGTCATGGCGATCTTGCGGTCCCCGTGGTTGCTGCCGAAGATGTAGCCCGCCAACCGACGGAAACCCTCGTTGGTCGCCGCGCGCCGATCGCCGTCCACCTCCGTCTCGGCCACGACATAGCCGTCGTACTGACGGATCTCGATGTCGTCGAAGCGCTCGACGACGGTATAGGCCAGGGTCTCGATGGCCATGAGGCATCTCCTAATGGATCGGCGGCGGGAGCAGAAGGATAGTCCAGCGGTCGCCGACGGTGGCCGATCAGGGCGTCGCTGACGCGAGCGGGAACAATGTCGATCGCCGTGGGGAACGCGGCTCGCGGGGACGATCCGTCCGTTGCAGCATGGCAATCCGTTGCATCCAGGACGATCTCTGGGAGGACCACGTCCTTGAGCCCCCTCCGCCATCCCTGCTACCCTTGTGTCCTCGTCCTCCAGCTTCCGCTCGCGCCCCACGCGCCATCGCCGCCCCAAGGACCTCCCCACCGCCCATGGAAGAACGCCGATGACCCGTCCCCGCGCCGCCATCCTGCTGCTGGGCATCCTCGCCCTGCTGGCGGCGATCCGCGTCATCCGTGGGCCTCTTGGTGGCTTGCGGACATTGCTGCCGGGACCGGTGGCTGAAGTGGCCCTGCCACCGCCCTCGCCCACCCCCTGGCCCTGGGCGGGCAGCACCGTGGCCATCGTGGCCCCGGACGACGACGGACAGGCCTTGCTGCTGCTGGACCCGTCGACCCGAGGCCCGCTGCGAACCCTGGCGGCCGGCTTCGAGGAGATCGCGGCGCCGGCCTGGTCGCCCGACGGCCGGGAGCTGGCCTTCGCCGCTCGGCGGGACGGCAACTGGGATCTCTACCTGGTGCACGGGGACGGCTCCGAGCTGCGGCGCCTCACCGCGCATGCGGCCTTCGACGGCTGGCCGGCCTGGTCGCCCGATAGCGGAAGCCTGGCCTTCGTGTCCCATCGGGATGGCGTTCAGGCCGTCTACCGGATAGACCTGGCCGCGGGCGAAGGCGGCGCCGCGCGGCTCTCGGGGGGCGACGGACCGGCCATCGAACCGGCCTGGTCGCCGGATGGGCGCTGGGTGGCCTACGCGGCCTGGAGCGATGGCGCCTACCGGCTGGAGGCCACGCGCCTGGACGGCGGCGAGCGGCGGGTGCTGGCCGAGCCTGGCGACGGACCGGACCGCGACCTGCGCGCCCCGGCCTGGTCACCCGACGGCGGCCGGCTGGCCTGGCTGGAACAGCGCCACGGCGAAGGCCCGGTGGTCAGCCGCCGATGGACCAGCGACCCCGGGGCATTGACGGGAACGACCACGACCCATGCGGCGCAGGCCGCCGGCTTCGCCTGGTTCCCCGGCGGGCAGGCTCTGGCCATCCTCAGCGTCGGTCGCTCCGGCCGGCAGCTGGCCCTGCGGCCGGTCGGCGCCTTCAGCAGCGCAGCCACGGTCGACCTGCCCGCGGGTCCGGCCGGCCTCAGCTGGTCCCGCGCGGCACTGTCGCCGGCGCTGCCCGAGCGGCTGCCGCCCGAGCGGGCACGTCTCGAACGGTCATTGCCGGAAGGGGCGTCCACTGCCTTGCCGACCGTCCGCGAGACCGCCGACGGCACCGCAGCGGGCATGGCGGCCCAGCCCGGCCTGGTCACCTTGCCGGATGTCGCCGTGCCGGGAGACCGGATCAACGCCGCCCTCGCGGAAGACTTCGCCGCCTTGCGTTCTGATGTGCGCGCCGGCACGGGCCGCGACTTCCTGGGCACCCTCGCCGACGCCTGGCGACCGCTGTCCTTCAAGAGCAGCGGCTCGGCCTTCTTCAGCTGGCACAAGACCGGCCGCGCCTTCGACACCCAGATGGAGCTCTGGGGCCCGGGGCGGCGGCGGGACATGGTGCTGGTGCGCGAGGACCTGGGCGGCTGGACGCAGTGGCGGATGTTCCTGCGGGCCGAGGCGCAGGACGGCAGCGCGGGCCGCCCCCTGACCGATCCGGGCTGGGCCTTCTCCGCCGGCAGCGGCGACGAGGCCCTGATGGCCACGGGCGGCAAGCGCGGCGACTCGGTACCGGGCGGCTATTGGGTAGACTTCAGTGCCCTCGCCGCGCGCCGCGGCTGGCAACGCATCCCGTCCAGCGTGCGCGGCGACCTGGACTGGCGCCGGAGCTGGACGGGCATCGAGTACTGGCATTACGAACGCCGCGACGGCCTGCGGTGGTTCGAAGCCGCCAGCCAGGTGTACACCAACGCCGAGCTGGTGGAAGCGCTGAACCCGGACCGCCTACGCGGTCTGGACGTGCCCCTGAACCGGTTGGTGCGGCTGGGTTTCCCGGCCGGCTGGCCCGGAGAGGGTTGAGAGGCCGCCGCCACCGACACGCAGAGGAGCAAGCAGCGATGAGCGACCTGGGCACCTTCGAGAAGTACCTGATCGAAGAGTTCTATGACGACTACCGCGAGGGGCAGATCAGCCGCCGCACCTTCATCCGCCGGGTGGCCTTCATCACCGGCAGCATGGGCGCCACGCTCACGGCCCTCACCGCCGTTGGCTGCAGCCCGGCGGAACTGCCGACGGCCACCGAGCCCATGCCCGTGCCGGTCTCGCCCACGGCAGGCGCCACGGTCGCCGCCGACGGCACGGCCACCGCCACGGCGGCGCCCACCACCGAGCCCCAAAGCCCGCTGTCGGTGAAGGAAGGCGACCCGGCGGTGACCGGCAGCCGCGTCACCATCCCCGTCGAAAGCACCGACATCAGCGGCTACCTGGCCCAGCCGGCGGCCGCGGGGGTCTACCCCGCCATCCTGATCTGCCACGAGAACCGCGGCCTGACGCCGCATATCGAGGATGTGGCCCGGCGCTTCGCCAAGGCCGGCTACGTGGCCCTGGCCCTCGACCTGCTGTCGCGCGAGGGCGGCACGGCCGCCAACGACCGCGACGCCATCCCGGGCCTTCTCACCAACGCGGGGGCCGAGCGCCACGTGGGCGACTTCAAGGCCGCCGCCGTGTACCTGAAGGGCCTGGACACAGTGGACCCCGAGCGCCTGGGCATGAACGGCTACTGCTTCGGCGGCGGCATCACCTGGCAGGCCGCCACGCAGATGCCGGAGCTCAAGGCCGCCGTGCCCTTCTACGGCCCGGGGCCGGACGCGGCCGCGGTGGCCTCCATCAGCGCCGCCATGCTGGGCGTGTACGCCGAACAGGACGAGCGGGTCAACGCCGGCAAGGACGCCCTGGACCAGGCCTTGACGGCCGCCGGCGTCACCCACCAGATGAACGTCTACCCGGGCGTCAACCACGCCTTCCACAACGACACCGGCCAGCGCTACGTCGAGGCGCAGGCGACGCAGGCCTGGAACGACATGCTGGCCTGGTTCGGCGAGTACCTGTAACAGGAGGGGGACCCGTCCTGGGGACCCATCCCTAGGGAAAGGTCCGCGCGGACAAACGACAACGGGGCGGGAATGCCGTGCGTTCCCGCCCCGTCCGCCGGTCGCGTCTTGTCCGCTCCGATCCTAGCGCCCGTCCAGATGCCCCGAGCGGTCGATGGCCCGCAGCACCCTGACCCCCAGCCACAGGCTGGACAGCGCACCCACCGCCCCCAGCACCGAGATCCCGCCCAAGAGGGGCGGCACGTCGAAGGACAGCAGCATGGCCGAGCCCAGGAAGAGCGAGCTGGCCACCAGCCCCAGCACCATCCGGTTGACGGAGGGCTCCAGGCCGCGATGGTCCATGTGCACGTAGAACTGGCCGCTGCGCATCTGGTCCAGGGCGTCGACGAGGCTGCCGGGCAGCAGGCTGACCAGGCGATCCAGCTCGCGGCCGAAGCGCAGGAAGCGCCGCGCCTGGCGCTGGGGTGACAGGCGGCGCGCCAGCAGCTTACGGCGGTAGGGGCGCATGGCCTCGATCAGGTTGAAGCCGGGGCTGAGCAGGCGACCGGTGCCCTCGAGCATCACCAGCACCTTGATCAGGAGGGCGATGTCGGCCGGCAGCACGAGGTGGAAGGAGCGGATGACGTCCACCAGGGCGCTCAGCGCGCCCGACATGTCGAAGCGCTCCACCGGCTGGTTGGCGTAGTTGGACACCATCTCGTCCAGCTCCCAGGCCAGGGACGCCCGATCCAGCCCAGGCGGCGAGTCGGCCATCTTCACCACCAGCTCGGCCATGCGCGGCGCGTCCAGGTCGATGACCGCCAGCATCAGGTCTTCGATGTCATCGCGGCTGCGGTCATCCAGGCGGCCGACCATGCCGTAGTCCAGGAGCCCGATGGCGCCGCCTGGCAGCACCAGCAGGTTGCCGGGATGCGGGTCGGCATGGTAGTAGCCGTGGCCCAGGATCATCTCCATGTACATCTCGGCGCCGCGCCGCGCGATGAGGTCCAGGTCCAACCCGGCCTCGCGCAGGCGCGCCGTATCGCTGACACGGTTGCCGTCCAGGCGCTCCATCGTCAGCACCCGGCGCGTGGAGCGTTCGGCGTCCACCCGCGGCACGCGGATGTGGGGATCATCCCGGAAGATGGCGGCGATGCGCCGCATGTGGGCCACCTCGCTGGTGAAGTCCAGCTCGCGCAGCAGGGTGCGGCGGAATTCCTTGAACACCAGCATGGGCCGGTAGTTGGCGAAGTCCGGCACGCGCTCGGCCAGGCCGACGAGATCCTGCAGGATGTCCAGGTCTACGCGCACGCGCTCGCTCACGCCGGGATGGCGCACCTTGACCACCACCCGCTCGCCGCCGGGCAAGGTAGCGCCATGCACCTGGGCGATGGAGGCGGAGGCGATGGGCTGGTCCTCGAAGCTCGCGTAGATCTCGGCCAAGGGCCGGCGCAGGTCGGCCTCGATGCGGGCGCGGATGGCGCCGACGGGATCGGCCGGCGCGTCGCTCTGCAGTTGCTCCAGCTCGGCGGCCAAGGCCGCGCCCACCAGGTCCGCGCGGGTGCTGAGGATCTGCCCCAGCTTGATGCCGGTGGTGCCGATGTCGCTGAGGGCCATGCGCACGCGCGTCTCGCGCGGCAGCAGCGCCACGTCGGCGCCGGGCCCCTGCTCGTGTAGCCAGCGGCCCACGGGACCCAGGCCCAGGCGCACGACGACATCCTGGAAGCCGTACTTCACCAGGATGGCCACGATCTCGCGCCAGCGGCCGAGGTTCTCCGGCAGGCGCCTGAGGGTGTCGATTCCTAGGCTGGGCATCAGGCTGGGACCTCGGCCAGGTCCACCAGGATCTCCTCGATCTGCGCCAGGGCGCGGCGCAGACTATTGACGTCGGACCACGGCTTGTTGACGATACGGGAGGCATCGTTCATGAGGGCTCTCAGGGGGTGGCGCGTCAGGCTTGGTAAGCGACCTGAACGATACCGGCGGCGAAGCTTGTTGTCGAGCGCGCGGCGTCTGGGCTGGCCCGCTGATCACAGTTGCTCGCGCAGCGGATCGCCATTGCAAATGGGCTGCAGTAGCAGTCGCTACGGGTCTCGGGGACACCGGACCCGGTCCCGCGGGTCACCGGACCCGGTCCCGCGGGTCACCGGACCTGGTCCCGCGGGTCACCGGACCCGGTCCCGCGGGTCACCGGACCTGGTCCCGTGGGTCACCGGACCTGGTCCCGTGGGTCGCCGGACCCGGTCCCGCGGGTCGCCGGACCCGGTCCCGTTCGCGTTGGACACCGTTCCGCATGGTAGCGGCCCTGGACGGGCCGGGAACTTCATGTCCTGGGCGGAGGGGGCGTGGGACCGACCGACCCCTCCGCCCAGGGCCCCGCCCCCTTCGCCAGCTCCGCCGCCAGCCCCGCCTCGCCGTGCCGCATCATGAGCCGGTGGTTCCAGGCGAAGAAGGGCTTGCCGATGGGCGCCAGCAGGTTCAGCAGCGCCTTGCCCGTCCGCACTTCCTCCTCGAACACCACGTAGGTGCCGCTGCCGTAGGGCGCGAGCACCCAGCGCATGCGCCCGACCAGGTCACCGCGCACCGCGACCTCGGCGACATGGGGGCGTTCGTAGCGGATCGTCTCCAGCTCGAAGCGCATGTGGTAGGGAAGCGCGGCCTTCACATGCACGGCAACGCGGGCGCCAACGCCCCGGATGGCGTTCAGCGGCGCGACCTCCAGGAACTCTGGCCACCAGCGCGCATAGGTCAGGGGGTCGCCGACCAGACCCCACACCGCCTCGGGGACGGCGTCCGCATGCCAGCGTTCCAGGAAATGGTATTCGGTCAGGCTCACGGCGTCCTCGCCTTCGTGGATGACGTCATCCGGGACATCGTACCTGCCCTTCCGTATTCGCGGCAAGTGGCGCGGTAAGCGCTGCGGCGCGTGGCGCGGCCAGCCCTTGCGGCCGGTGTCGCCGCGCCGTCCCGGACTCAGGGCGTCGGCCAGGGCTCTGCCACCGCTCCCAAGGGCTCCACCAACCGTACACCGGACTGTTCCAATACCGTCCGCTCCGTCCGGTCAGCGTACACGGTGATGCAGCTGTTGGGGCTGTCTGTGGTCAGGATCGGCTGCTCGCCGCGGTAGAAGCAGGGGTCTTCCGGCCGACCGCGCTTCCAGGACCAGCCCTCCAGGGTGGCGATGTCGCCGACGAAAGCCCGCACGGCGTCATCCAGGCGCAGGCAGACGAACTGGCTGGGCGTCTCGCGCAGGCGGTCAGCGCGGATATGGCTGGCGTAGCGCTCCAGCACCGCGCCGCGCAGGCCCTCCACGCAGGGCAGGCCCAGGGGCTGGCGCGCGAGCCCCTGGGCGATGAACGGGTAAGGCAGGGCGATGACCAGGCGATCGGCCTGCGACAAGGCATGATCGCGCAGCCGGCGCCACAGCTGATCGCTGTAGTCGATGGGAAAGTAGCGTTGGCGGTCCTCCACGTAGGCCTCCCTGTTGTCATCGGCCGCGCCCCCCGCGGGCGAACCGGCGATGGCCCGCAGCAGCAAGATGCGTGCCGCGACAGGGTGATACGTAGAGCAGGACGCGGAAGTTCCGGCGCTGATTACAGCCGCAGCACCGTCGCCGCCCCCGCGGGTGGATTGCTGATGGTCGAAGCCATCAGCCGCGCCTCTGCTCGTCGATCAGGTCGACGCCGGACTTGGGCGAGGTCCACGCGTCGCCGATCCGCTCCGCCAACGCCTCCAATGCGTCCAGATGCCGCCCGACGTTCGCCACGCGCAGGCGCTCCGCGTCCTCCGCGGTGAAAGGTCGGATGATCACCGCTGGTTCACCACGGACCGTCACGATGTACTCCGCCTGGGTCTCGCGCACCTCGCGCACGATACGCGGTGCCTCGTTCTTCAGTTCGCGAACGCCGATGGTAGTGGGATCCATGCCTGCCTCTTCGGTTGATTTCCGACGCTGTATCCGCAGCTGTGGGCGCATAGGGCAGCACCACGTGGCCTCACGCTGGGACGCTGTTGTGGCCACCACGTCGTATCGGCATGATAGCCACATCTGGGTTGAACGGAAAGGCGCCCTCCCCGGCAGCGCAACCCCGATGGTCCTCGGCATCGACACCCCGAAGCCATCATCGCCCACGGCTCTCCTGCCGGCGCCCGAATGCGTACACTTGGCCGCATGGAAATCGGCGTCTACACCTTTGGCGACACAGACCTCTCCGGCGGCGCCTTCGCCGCCTTCCGGCCCACGCATCGGCCGCGAACGCGGCTGGGGGCCCATGGGTCGCGCGTAGTTCGACTGTGGTGCGGTACTAGGGTCAGCTGGCCATCGTTGCTCGCGAAAGGACATTTGCAATGGCGCTGCGCGCACCCATCCATGCTTTCGCACCCGAGGACTATCTATCGCTTGAGCGCTCGGCCGCCTTCAAGAGCGAGTACATCGACGGCGAGATCGTCGCGATGTCCGGTGGGAGCTTCGCCCACAACCTGATCGCCGCCAACATCGCCGGCGAGCTGCGCGCGCAGCTGCGGCAGGGACCCTGCATGGTGACGAACAGCGACCAGCGGGTGATGATCCTGAGGGGCAACTTCTACACCTACCCCGATGTCACCGTGATCTGCGGCGAGCCCGTCTTCGAGGACGCGGCCCAGGACACCCTGACGAACCCCACGGTCATCGTCGAGGTGCTCTCGCCCAGCACCGAGGCCTACGATCGCGGCGAGAAGTTCGCCCGGTATCGACTGATCCCATCGCTGCGGGAATACGTCCTGGTGTCCCAGGACCAGCCGCGGGTGGAGTGGTACAACCGCGGCGCATCGGGTTGGCTGCTACAGGAGTCCGGCGGCATGGATGGATCGATCGATCTCGCCGCCTTGGGCTGTACGCTAGCGCTGGCGGAGGTCTTCGCGAAGGTGGCGTTCGGTGGGGAGCCCTAGCCCCGGCCACGGCGGCTCGCTCCAGAGAGCCAGAGCATCCAGAGCCCCAGAGACCAGAGCCCCCGAGTCCAGAGTCACGGAACAGGGGCAGCCAGCACAACCCGAAACCCGGCGCGCCCGTCACGGGCGTTCAGATAACCTAAGTGGAGGAACGTAGCGCACGCATAGCCGGGAGGGTCGCGCCACGACCCGCCCCGCAACACCCGCGGCCGATCGTTCGTCAGCCGGTCTGAGATCTGGCCCTCATACTCCGTGAGCGTCCACTCCCACACGTTCCCCGCCATGTCCTGAGCACCGAAGGGTGACGCGCCTTGAGGGTACGATCCCACCGCGGTGGTATGCATTAGATCGGCCGTCCCAGCGGCTCCTACCAGCTCAAAGACATTGGCGAAGCCGGCCTTGTAGCCCTCCCCCCAGGGATACTCGCGCCCGTCCGTGCCGCGCGCTGCCTTCTCCCATTCCGCTTCGGTCGGCAGGCGGATCTCCGCCCCGGCTTGCAGATCCCCGGCAGCCCGCAGCCTGGCCGTCAGCCAGCGCGTGAAGGCCACCGCGTCATACCAGCTCACCGTTTCCACCGGCAGATCGGCACCGGACCACGTCGGCTTGCCTGGCTGCTCCTCACGATAGGCCAGCTTCGTTGGTTCGTTCCACCAGTCAGCGTTGCCGTATCCGTCCGCCGCGTTGGTGAAGGCCTGCCATTGGGCCTGGGTCGTCTCGTACTTGCTGATCTTGAACGCGGGGAGCGTCACCGTGCGTCTGGCCGTCGCGTTGAACGATGGGTCATCGCTGCCCATGATGAACGGCCCGGCCGGTACATCGACCCAGGCGATGTCCGGCAGGCCGTCCCGGCGCACACCCTTGCCGGCGTCCTTCGGCCCGAAGCGGAGCCACAGAGGCCCATCGCGCGCCGAGCACGACCAGGGCCAGGCCGAGCACCAGCAGGAGGACACGAAACCTCGGTCGCGCGGTCGTGGGCTCATCGACCGGGTCTACGGGCGCTTCATCCGGTGATCGGTCCATACCAGAATCGTCCTCTCAACGTATACCGAGTGAAGCTGCTCCGGTGAAGCCGAAGCCGCTTGTGCGAGGATATCCTACGCCACTCAGGCCCGCACCACCGTCACCGTCCGCCCCGCAGGCGTCATCGCCTCCACGGCGCTCGTGCGATCCTCGATGGGCGGCTGGCCTGTGCGACGGTCGAAGATCACCAGCCAGCCGGTACCCAGACCTAAGCCGAGCAGGTAGCGGTCCAACTGCGCCAGCCCGTCGGTCACCGGGTCCGGCCGGCCTTCGCGCCACACCTTCAGCTCGAAGGCGAAGGTGTCAGGGCCATAGCGCAGGCAGAGGTCCATCCGGCCGCTGCCCACCGCGTACTCCCGCTCCAGGCTACCGCCGCCATTGCGCACCCGGTCCAGGAAGGCCATCAGCACCAGGTGCGGCGCCACCTCGGCATAGGGCAGGCCGCGCATCAACGGCTCGCCATGCTGCCGCCAGAACTGCAGGAAGGCTTCCAACAGGCGCCCCGCGTCCATGCGGCCGTCCGCCCGCAGCCACACCGGGTCCAGACGCGGCAGGTAGGCCCGCGCCGCGGTGGCCAGCACCCGCGGGATGATCTCGCCGTAGATGGGATTGGCGATCTCCAGACCGCCGTTCCAATGCACCAGACCCAGGTCCACCGCATAGCGGATGTCATCCTCCGGCAGGTCCTGCCCCGCCGCGCCGCCGGCCAGGATGGGCTCGATCACCCGCCGTACCCGCTCTTCACGCAGGCGCTCGGCCAGACTGTCCAGGTGGGTGTCCTGGCGCGCGATGAGCAGGTCCTTGGCCGCTTCGATGACCTCGGCCGTCACCGGCGCGGCCCGATCCGTCACCAGCACCTCCACCGCCTGCCGCGCCAGGGCGTTGACCAGCCAGGGCTGGCCCTGCGTCAGGACGAACGCCCGCTCCAGGGCTTCGGGCGTAAACAGCTGCCCGGTGTCTTCAGTATGCTGCCGGTAGAGGGCAGCCACCTCAGCAGCGTCGAAGTTCCGGAGGGTGATCGACTCCGCCTTGATATTGAAGGGGCTGGCCGTCCCCAGCCGCCCCGACTCACCCGCCGCCATCCGGTAATCGCGCACGTCACGCAGGCCGATGAGGGCCAGGGACCAGGGGAAAGGCGTCGGGCCGCTGCGATAGCCACCGCAACTGGCGAAGGACCGAGATCAACGCAGCATCACGAAAGGCGTCGATCTCGTCCAGGAAGACCACCAAGGGGTCGGGGCCGCCGGGCCCAAGCCGCCAAGGCCGCGCCGATTGCCGCCCAGCTGGGCCGGCGGGCCAGGGTGGGGTAGCAGTTCCTGGGAAGCTGTGCCCCCGCGGCTCGCCGCCAGCTCGCCCAGGATGGCCCCCTTCCGCCGCTCCGGGGTCATCTCCGAACGGTGCGCCTACCTCCATCGACAGCAGCGCCGCCACATAGCGCCCGGAGGCGGTCAGCTCCTCCGCGAGCCCCAGCAGCGCCGTCGTCTTGCCCGTCTGCCGAGGTGCATGCAGATCGAAGTAAAGCTTCTGCCCCACCAGGCCCATCACCTGCGGCAGGCGGGCCGTCGGGGACAGCATGTAATGGTCTTCGGCCCGACAGGGGCCGGCGGTGTTGAAGGAACGAGGCATGCGGCATGGCTCCGTGGCCTGCGGCAAGGATACCGCGGCCGGCGACACATGGCGTGCGGCCCACCAGAGCCCCGGCGGGGCCCGGGGGCCCCCGCCCCCGGGCGGCGGCCCCCCCGGGGGCCAAGACCAGGGCCAGGGTCAAGGTACAGGGGCAGCCACCACAACCCGAAACCCGTAGCGCCAGTCACGGAGGTGCGGAACGGAGAGGTCGTAGTAGTAGCGGGACGAAGCGCGCGCATTGACGGGATCGAAGTCCCACGAGCCGCCCCGCAACACCCGCGGCCGATCGTTCGTCAGGTCCGAGGCGCTATGGCCCTCATACTCCGTGAGCGTCCACTCCCACACGTTTCCCGCCATGTCCTGAGCACCGAAGGGTGATGCGCCTTGAGGGTACGATCCCACCGCGGTCTCGTTTTCAGCCGCCCCAATTGGTCTTTCCTGCTCACGGACATTGGCGAAGCCAGCCTTGTAGCCCTCCCCCACGGATACTCGCGCCCGTCCGTGCCCCGCGCTGCCTTCTCCCATTCCGCCTCCGTCGGCAAGCGGATCTCTCTGTCGCCGCATCCAGTTGCCCCGCATTGCGCAGTTTGGCCGTCAGCCAGGCGTGAAGGCCACCGCATCGTACCACTCACCGACCCGCCGGCAGATCGGCACCGGGCCACGTCGGCTCTCTTGGCCGCTCTTCACGCTCGGCCAGCCTCGTCGGTTCGTTCCACCAGTCAGCGTTGCCGTATCCGTCCGCCGCGTTCGTGAAGGCCTGCCATTGGGCCTGGGTCGTCTCGTACTTGCTGATCTTGAACGCGGGAAGCGTCACCGTGCGCCTAGGCGTCGCCCCGAACGATGGGTCATCGCTGCCCATGATGAACGGCCCGGCCGGTACATCGACCCAGGCGATGTCCGGCAGGCCGTCCTGGCGCAGGCCCCAGCCGGAGTCCTTCCGCCCGAAGCGGACCACAGAGGCCCATCGCGCGCATGGCACGACCAGGGCCAGGCCGAGCACCAGCAGGAGGACGCGGACCTTCCTCCGCGTGGCGGTGGCTTCATCGATCGGGTTCACGGGCTGTCCATCCGGTGATCGGTCCATCGTGGAGTCGTCCTCTCAACGCAGATAGCGGCGGGTCGCCGCCGAGGAAGGCGTTGATGATGATCGTCAGTGGCATGGTGGCCTGCATTCGTGATGATGGCTGGCAGTTCTATCCAGGTTCTATCCGGGAACATCCTGGATAGAACCTGGATAGAACGCGAATAGACATGCTATCCAGCTTTCACATAGCGGCGCCAGCGTCCCTTACCCTCGGGCCGCAACTGACCTTGACTGGCCAGCTTGTCGAGAATGTAGTAGGCGCGGTTGTCTGAGACACCCAGAAGGGTCCGGCACTCCCCGTTGGAGATGGATCCATGTCCCGTGACGTGTTCAAGCACTCGGTCGCTGTCCGCGGGGGATACTTCCTGCGGCACGTCCTTGCCGCTGACTTCCACCAACCGATACGTCGTCCCGCGCCCACCCCATCCTGTGCCACGAGCCCTGCTGCACCAGGCCGCGGAGCTCCTGGCCGGCCACTGTGGAGTCGACGTGGTTCAGGCGGCGGTAGTCGGCATTGGCGATCTGGCCGCGCTGTCGGAAGTAGACAAGGGCCAGGCGCTGCCGGTCGTTGATCGTACGGTCGGCGAACTGGTTGAGCCAGGCGATGGCCGTTGGGTTCATGAGGGTGTGATTGCGGATGGTGACCCAGACTGACGATCGCCGGTCATCGAAGCGGGCGGCTCCAGATTGGCCTCGCGCAGCGCCCGCAACATCGAGCCGATGCCGCTGCCGCGATTCTCGACCACGTGCAGGTCTTCCAAGATGCGCATGAGGCGGGCGTTGCGGGTGGAATGCTGTTCTTCCAGGTTCTCGATGTTCACGTTGCCGAACAGGCCGCCGGGGCTCTGGACCTCGATGCGGTCGGCAAACAAGCGGATCTGGATGTAGCTGCCGCGCACGTAGGGGCTGTAATCACGGTGAGCGACGGCGTTGGCGATGACCTCGCGCACGGCGTCTTTGAGGGGTGGAGTTCAGCGATGATGACGGCTGTACCTCGCCCTGCTGGCGGTTCCAGCTGAGAGACTGATGGTGCTGCGCCCTCGATCTCGCCTGACGACGGGTTGCGTCCGCAGACGCAACCCCCCCAGCCTCTGCGCCCCCCCCCCCCCCCCCCCCCCCCCCCCCCCGCGGCCCCCCCCCGGGCCCCCCCCCCGGCCCCCCCCCGGCCCGGGGCCGGGGCCCGCCCCAGCCCCGCCTCGCGGGCCTTCACGATGGCCTGCGCGCGGTCGGCCACCTGCAGCTTGCCGAAGAGGTTCGAGCTGTAGTTGCGCACCGTCTTGGGGCTGAAGCCCAGCTGCGCCGCGATGGCGTCGTTGTTGGCCCCCGTGGCCATGAGCCGTAGGACCGCGAGCTCACTTTCGGTGAGATCGGGGAAGTCTCGCTGGGTCCTCGCCGGGCGCGGGGCGAAGAAGCGCATCATGCGCGCCGCGATGGCCGGGCTGAAGATCGCTTCGCCCCGGCCGACGGCCAGGATCGCGCGCCGGATGTCCTCGTCGTAGCTGTCCTTGAGCACATAGCCCCGCGCGCCGGCGCGCATGGCCGCGAACACGCTGTCGTCGTCCATGAACATCGTGACGATGAGGATGCGGATATGCGGGCTGGTCCGCACGATCTGGCGGATGGCCGGCAGCCCGCCGCCCTCCGGCATCTGCAGGTCCAGCAGGATCACGTCCGGCTGCAGCTGTTCGGCCATCCGCACGGCCTCCGCGCCGTCGGTCGCCTCGCCCAGCAGGCTGACCTCGGGCATGGACGCCAGGAGTGCCCGCAGGCCCGCGCGGAAGAGCGGATGGTCGTCGGCGATCAAGACCGTCAAGGGCTCCATGCTCAAGGCTCCTGGTTGGGCCGCTCGTGTATCGACGGTGCGCGTTCCACCGTCGCGGACGCTGTCTGCGCGAGCCCGGCCGGCGCCGGCCGCAGAGGTAGCCGCGCCAGCACCCGCGCGCCGCCCTCGGCGGCGTTCTCCAGGGTCAGGCTGCCGCCCAGTTCCGCCGCTCGCTCGCGCATCGAGGACGCGCCGACGCCCACCGGGCGATCGACGGGGAAGCCGCGGCCGTCGTCGCTGACCTCGAGCCGCAGCTCCGCGGGGGCCAGCTCGATGCGCAGCACGCAGCGCCGGGCGCCGGAATGGCGGATCACGTTGTGGATGGCCTCGCCGGCGATGCGGTAGGCCGCCACCTCCACCGCCGCGGGCAGCGCCGGCATCGGCTCCGGCGCGAGCAGGTCGAAGGCGATGTCCGACTCCGCGGGGACCAGCTGGCGGAGGGCGCCCACCAGGCCGAAGGCGTCGAGCATCGGCGGCCTGAGGTCGTTCACCAGGCGGCGAATCTCCGATGTGGCGCCGCGCAGGCTCTCGCGCAGGCCGTCCATGAGGCGCTCCGCCTCGTCCGGCCGGCCGCGCATCAGCCGCTGGATGGCGCCCAGCTGCAGCTGCAGCGACGACAGGGTGGGCGCCAGGCCGTCATGCAGGTCATTGCGGATGCGCCGGCGCTCCTCCTCGCGCGCGGCCACCAGGCGCTCGCGGGACGCCTGCAGGTCGACCGTGAGCCGGGCGGCGTAGAGGGCGATGCCCAACTGCCGTGCGACATCGCCTAGCAAGGCCCGATCGCGCGGGGTCAGCGGCCGGCCGCCGGCCCGTCCGCCGACCACCAGCAGGCCCAGAGGCTGATCCAGGTAGGTGATCGGCACGTGGCCGAACGGCGCGCCGGCCACCGGCTCACCGAAGGCGACGTCGGCGGGGCCGGACGCCGCGTCTACCGTGAAGCTCGCGTCCACCGTGACGAGCACATAAGGCAGGTGGAGGTCGGTGGCGATCATCCGGGCCACCCGGGGCAGGGTGGCGCGCGGGTTGGCCATCTGCTGCAGCTCGCTGTTGAGCCGGCCGATCAGGGCATATCCGTCGTCACCTTGGGCATGGACCAGGTCGCTGATGGCGTCGCGCAGCCAGGGCGCAAAGGGGGCGAAGATGGCGGCCACCAAGGCCAAGGCGACGACGTTGAGCCACCACGGCGGGTCGAACACGATCCGTCGATCGCCGGTGAGCAGGGCGCCGGCGATGACCACCCCGAGGAAGACCAGGACCACGAAGCCCAGCAGCAGGACGGCCAGCAGCCCACCTCCCAGCAGGCCGCTGCCATCCCATGCCGCCGCGGCGGCGGCCGGTCGAGCGCCAGCGCCACCCGTGGAGCCTTCGACATGCCGCCGACCCGGTCCCCGCTCAGGCGGCCGCCGGCACGGGATCGCGCCGCAGCACCAGGACGATGACCAGCACATACACCAGGACGCTCAGGCCCATGACGAGGCCCATGGTCGCCGACCCGACCGCGATGGCCCCCAGAATGTCGCCGGCGCCGAACACCGCGTTGATGGCGCAGGTGACAATGGCCACCACCTTGCCCCAGCGCTGGCCCTTCCAAAGGCCGAAGGCGCTGAACAGGCTGGCGACGGCCAGGGCGAAGAACATCAGCCCGGCCCAGAAGGGCGGACCGCCCATCTCCTCGGCTCCCGGCAGCGGCGGTAGCCCCTGGCTGCCGGCGGACAGGATGCGGATGCCGGAGATCAAGCCGGCGATGCCGGACAGCACCTGTAGTCCGGCGGCGATACGCGTGCGCTTCGAGGCGTCCATGACCCTTCCTTTCCGGTATGCGCGAAACGATGGGCCCACTCTACGGCGGCGCCGTCCCAGGCGCTAGGGGCATCCGTCCTCAGTGGCTTGGGACGGGGGCGGGGCTCCTTGGTCTGCGGGAACGTGCGACATGCGGACTTACGACGGCTCTGTCCCATACCCACCGTCACAGAGCGCAGATCGACCGAATCGCCGTCACGGTCGCCGGCCGCGCCCCGGCATCGACCAGCGTCTCGGCGCGCTCGGGCAGGGTCACGAACACGGGCGGCCCCGCCGGCGATGGCGCGGACGAGCGATCGCGGCGGGTCGCCGTCATGGGGGTGTTGGCGATGATCGTCAGGGGCATCTAGGGGCCTTCGGGGTCTGGCTGATGGACAAATCCAGGTCTATTCGCGCGCTATTCGCGCCGATCGCGAACGGAGCGCGAATAGAGAGCGTACGATTGCTCATGGCAATGTGTACCTGCGCCAGCGCCCGTGTCCCACTGGCATCAGAAGCCCAGATTTGGCGAGGTTGCTGAGGAGGCGGTAGGTCTGGTCCTTGTTCAACCCGAGCTCCGCCTGGCAGTCGCCGCTTGAGACCGAGCCCTGTGACCGGGCGAGAGATAGGACCTTCTCCTCGGGGCCGGCGTCGCTGGTACCACTGGCTTCGGAGCTGTTGCCCGCCAGCAACCGATACGTCGTCCAACGCCCCACCCCATCCTGCGCCACGACCACCCGCCCGTCGATCTCGTCTACCGTGAACGTGGGTCGCAGCGCCGGCTCCATGCCGTCCGTGGCCAGATGCGCAACCTCCTCTTGCAGCCTCTGCGGGTTCTGCACCCCCACGAGCCCGAAGTCCGTCCGCTCATCCAGCCCGCACAGCACCACACCGCCGCCGGTGCGGGTTGGCGAAAGCCGACAGCACCTCCTGCAGTTCCCGGCGTCCCCCCACGGGCAGCCTTCACCTCGACGCTGTCCAGCTCCATCTGCCGGGCCTGGATGTCGGCGACGAGCTGACGGAGGTCGTCGCGGGTCATGGGTCGATGTTGGCGAAGATACGAGGCATGGCAGCTTGCCTGGGTAGCCGGGGATTCGATCGACTCCGGTATAGCACAGAAGATCGGGTCCAGCCAGCACCGTGCCGGCCGACCCGTCATGCCCTAGCTTCCGCCTCTCCCTCAATGATCCCGTGCATCGGCCAACCCACCACCCTCACCGCCCCCTCCACTACGGCCAACGCTACGTGCTAGTCTTCGAGATGGTCGGCCTGCGGGGCTCTGCCATAGTCCGATCCCTGTGGATCGTCCGAACAGGCGAAGATATTCCACGCCTGACAAGCTGCTACGTGCTCCTGAGGAGGCAGCGTCGATGATAAGCAACATCCGACTCCTCGATGTCGTGGCCTTGTGTGATGAATGGCCGGAGCAGGGGCTGAGGCGCGGTCAGGTAGGAACAGTGGTAGACGTGCTGGCGTCCGGCGTCTTCGAGGTGGAGTTCAGCGATGATAACGGCTGCACCCTCGCCCTGCTGGCGGTTCCCGCCGAGCGACTGATGGTGCTGCTACGATCTCGCCGATACGGCTGAGGCACGCCGCCCCACCGCCCCGGCCGGCGGCTCGCTCCGCTCGCTCCAGCGAGCCAGAGCTTCAGAGCCCCCGAGGCCAGAGTCAAGGAACAGGGCAGCCATAACCACCCGAAACCCGACGAGCCAGTAACGGGTGTCCGAGTGAACGTCGTAGCGGGACGAAGCGCGCACAGGGACAGGGAGTAGTACCACGACCCGCCCCGCAACACCCGCGGCCGATCGTTCGTCAGGTCCGAGGCGTTCTGGCCCTCATACTCCGTGAGCGCCCACTCCCACACGTTCCCGCCATGTCTTGAGCCCCGTAGGGTGACGCGCCTGAGGTACGATCCCACCGCGGTGGTCGGCCCACCATAGGCCGTCCTGTGGCTCCTCCCACTCAGCGACATGGGCGAAGCCCTTCTTGTAACGGTTCCCTCCCGGATATTCGCGCCCGTCCGTGCCCCGAGCCGCCTTCTCCCATTCGGCTTCCGTCGGCAGGCGGATCTCCTCCCCGGCTTGCAGATCCCCGGCAGCCCGCAGCCTGGCCGTCAGCCAGCGCGTGAAGGCCACCGCTTGGTACCAACTCACCGATTCCACCGGCAGATCGGCGCCGGGCCAATTCGGCTCGCCTGGCTGCTCATCCACGATAGGCCAGCTTCGTCGGTTCGTTCCACCAGTCAGCGTTGCCGTATCCGTCCGCCGCGTTCGTGAAGGCCTGCCATTGGGCCTGGGTCGTCTCGTACTTGCTGATCTTGAAGGCCGGCAGGGTCACGGTGCGTCTGGCCAACGCTCCATGCGACGGGTCGTCGCTGCCCATGATGAACGGCCCGGCCGGTACATCAACCCAGGCGATGTCCGGCAGGCCGTCCTGGCGCAGGCCCTTGCCGACGTCCTTCGGCCCGAAGCGGACCACAGAGGCCCATCGCGCGCCGAGCACAACCAGGGCCAGGCCGAGCACCAGCAAGAGGGCCGAACCTTCCGCCGCGTGGCAGTGGCTTCATCGATCGGGACCACTGGCTGTCCATCCGGTGATCGGTCCATCGTGGAATCATCCTCTGCACTGATGGCGAAAGACGCTGCGCTTTGGGGGCGCTATCTTTGCGGGATTGCCAGCCCTCGGCACCGCTGGAGGGGGCCATCGGATTCGCATCCCGGTCGCCGATACCACCCGATAAACCACAATGGCCGCCCCCACGTGCGGGCACCACGCGACAATCCCTTGAGCCAGTCTGCTTCAGCGGACTTCGTCTAAGAAGCCCGCGACTTCA
>JADJUE010000009.1 GCA_016710785.1 Candidatus Epilinea brevis
CGGCCCTGGACTGGGGTCTGGGGCAGGCCTCGGTCGACGGAATCGACGCCCTGGGCATCAGCCGGGCCAACGATCTGTAGCCATGTTGCGAGCCATTGCCGCCCTGCGCCGCCCTCCCGTCCACTTGTTGGTGGATGGCTACCGGCTACGGCTGTCCTCCTTGCCCCAGCAGGTGCCTCGTCGGCGGCGCCCCTCCCGTGAACATCCATCGCCGCCGCTTCGGTGCTGGCCAAGGTCCACATCGCGACGGCCTGATGCTGGACCTGGATAGGACACATCCCAGCTACGGTTTCGCGCAGCACATGGGCTATGGCACCGCGGCCCCACCGCCGCGCCATCGCCAGCCACCCGGGCCGTCGAGCGCCCGCCGCCTCCTTGGCGGCGCCTGTTGGACTCCGATGCGCGCACGTCGCCCCGAGCGAGGCGCACCGCAAGCGGTGCGGACAGCGCGGCTCAGCCGCTGCTGGCGGGTCTGGCATGACGGACCGCCGCAGACCGACGGCACACGAGCGGAAGCGCTGGCCGCCGAGCATCTGCTGGCTCGGGGCTGGGTCATCGTGGCCCGCAACTGGCGCAGAAGGGAGGCGAGATGGAGCATCGTCGCCCGCGATGGCCCCAGTCTGGTCTTCGTCAAGGTACGCAGCCGTGGCAGCGGCACCCGCTCAGGCAGCCCGGAGGAGAGCGTGGGCGCGGTCAAGCGCCACCCGGCTGCGGCTGATGGCCGAGCGCTACCTGCTGGCCCACCGTTGGGACAGACCTTGCCGCATCGATGGTGGCGGTGGTGCTGGACCCGCAGGGGCGGGCTGCTGCGTCTGGCGCATTACCCAGACGTGGCCTGAGGTCGAGGTGGACGCCGACGACGCGGCCGCCGACGACGCCACGACCGTTTCGCCGCCGCGCACTGCTTGTCGGTCATCTTCGGTCCGACGGCGGTCGGCAAGTCGGCGCTGGCGCTGGCCCTGGCGGCGGCACTCGACGATGAGATCGTCTCCCTGGACTCGCGACAGATGGTACGCGCGGCATGGACGTCAGGACGGTGCCAGAAGCCGTCGGCAGCCGAAGCTGGCCCAGGTGCCGCATCACCTGGTGGACATCGCCGGACCGGGCGTTCGCCGAGCACTGTCCGAGATGCACCTACTCACAGGCTCTGGCCTATGGGGCGATCGATGCCATTCTGGGCCGCGGGCGGTTGGCCGGTGCTGCCCGGGGTACGGGCCCAGTACCTGCGGGCGATCCTGGGAGGGCTGGACGATTCCGGCAGTGCCGCCGGACCCGGCGCTACGCGCGGCCCCTGGAAGCCGAGGCGGCAGCGGAGAGCGCAGCCGTCCTCCACGACCGCCTGGCGCTTCAGGATCCAGCGGCGGCGGCGAGCATCGACCCGCGCAACCTGCGACGCCTGATCCGCGCCCTGGAGGTCATCCAGCACAGCGGACGGCCCTTCTCCGGACCAGTCCGGCCGGAAGGGCGCCCCGCATCCCTGGCTGATCGTGGCCCTGGGCCGGCCGCGCACGACGCTTGTACGCCCGCATCGACCGGCGGATCGACGCGATGCTGGAAGCGGGGTTGGAGGACGAGCTGCGTGGCTGCTGGCCCGCCGGTCACGGTTGGGAGCTGCCGGCGATGCGCAGCTGTGGGCTCGGGGAATGGGCCGCCTACCTCGGGGAGATCGACCGGGCCGAAGTGCGCGGCTCGTCCAGCCTAACGCGAGGCGCATGGTTCGCAGCCAGGACAACTGGCTGCGCAACCTGGACCTGCCAGTGCTGGCGCTGGACCTGGGCGACGGTGAGGTGGGGGAGGCGGAGGTGGAGCGGGTGCTGGCGGCGCTGGATGCCGAGGCGGAGTAGGGTATCATGACATCCGACTGGCTGCGCTCGACGCCATCCTCCAAGGTTGACGCCGCTCCACAGAAAGGCTTCGGACTGCCATGATCCGATTGCGCCATCTCGGCGAATCCAAGCCTGGGTTGATGTGGCTTGCGTTGATCGGCATGCTCTGCCTGCCCTCGTCCGCGATTGCGGCCTTCCCCGGGGCGTTGAATGGGCTCATACCACTTGGTCCTGCTGGACGTGGAGGAGAAAGTGCTCCTGTGGTCTCGAACGCCCCCAACACTGCTCTGGACTTTCGCGATGTCCCGCTGGCGGTCGAAACGACACCCGATGGCGATGTCTGGTTCCGGGATGTTCACTGACACCCCTGAGCGGTGGCGCGGTGCAGTACGATACGGACCTGGTGTACCGGCGACTCTGGAAATCCGACGCGGTGACTGCCTTGGCGGCGCATCCGGGTGGTGATCTGTTTACCGCTGGACTCCGCGACTCGGCCGCGACCGTTGACTTCATCGGGCGCATCGGCCCGGACGGCCAGGAGCGGGCGCGCTGGCGCGTCCCCGGACGGATCGATCGGCTCGCTGCCGGGTCCGATGGCACGGTGATGGCACTTACGGCCGTCGTCAACGGCTCTGTTGTTCGGCATCGGATCCATCACTATTCGGCCGATGGGGCGCCGCTGCGCGACTGGCAGGTGGCCGATGGGGCAGAGTCGCTCGCGGTCGCCCCCGATGGGACGGTATTCGTAGGCGATTGGACCTCAAGCAAAGGGCACGGAAGCGTCTCCCGCTACGGCTCGAATGGTTGGCTCCAGACTTCCTGGGATATCGATGGTCGGCCGACCGGCATCGATGTCTTTTCGAACGGCCATGTCGCGGTGGCCCATCAGACCTTGGAGGCGTCCGGCGGCCAGATCGACATCTTCACTGCCAATGGTGCCGGAGTCAGAGTCTGGGATGTGCCGGGAGCGGCCGGCGAAGACGTGCAGTCGGTATTGGGCGACCTCGCGATCGGTGCGGCAATTGACATCTACCTTCTTGTGCAGATCAGCCAGGACAGACATCGACACGGTGGTCTATCATTTCGATGATGACGGCGTGCTCAAGCATGAGTTTGCGCGACTTCGTCAAGTCTCGGTTGGACCTCCGCCTACCCCCTCCAGGCCAACCGCGGGCGCGCCCGATCAATCGGCACCGAACGCCCCTTTGTGCGACCGACGGCATTGGGTGTGTACCTTCCGCTGGCTTGGGTTCGCCGGTGACGGTAGTGCCCACGCTCAGTTTCGCCCTGCGATCCACAGCGCCGCTCCGACTTACCTGGCGTCGCCCATTGCCGCGGATGAGGACCCGTCACCCCGTCCGAGCGCGTTACCGGGCAACGGCAGACATGAGGGTATTGTTGGCGGTGCGCCAAGCCGTTGATACTGGGGGCGTGGGAGGTGAAACTTGGCGACGGTAAAGATAGTGATCTCGATCGAAAGGCCGCTGTTCGACGCGGCCGATGCGATAGCGCTCGAGTTGAACGTCTCCCGAAGCCAAGTGTTTGTGATCGCGATGCAGGAGTATCCCCGCCGGCGCGAGCACCAGCGGTTGCTCGACCAGATCAACGCAGTGTACGACGATGGACTCGATCACGAACAACTTGAGATCTTCAAGCGGATGGAGCCGCACCAGAGGCGGATCATGGAGTCGGCCGGGTGATTCCACGGAGGACGTCTTCCGGACCTACCTGACTGTTCCGGTTGGGTCTGGTGCACACCCAGCGATACAGCCGTCGGAGCTTGCTCTGGGCCTTGGCCCGGCGCTCGACCACCCTCTGCCCCATGCCCAGCTGCTCACTACCGTGTCCAATGCTATGACTGTGGCCCCTCATGATGCCCGCGGACTGAACTACTTCCAGCTCGGCCGCCGCAGTATCCAGCGCCTCCTCAGTCAAGGCCGCCGCCTGCGCCTAAGACTCTGCCTCCCGCCCCGGCCAGCTCCGATCCGGTCTCCGCCTACGGTATCCCCTTCCCCATCTGCGGTGGCTTTACCAGGATTCCAGCTTCCATACCTGCTGGCTGCTGACCCCATGCAACTACTTTCCCCCACCTTCCCGCAGACCCTTGCTCATACGTACCGCCTCAGGTCGACCCGGCCTGAACGGGTACAATTCACTGGCTGAGCTGTTGCTCTAACTCCGCGAGCGACATTTCAAGTTCCCCTGGCAGGCAAAAGACCCGATCATCCCTGATGAGACACCAAACACTTACCTGCACGGCAACCGAGTCAGGCTCGTTCGCCTGTGCCTCAAGTCGCAACTTTGATGGTTCCCAGTCCTCATCAAAGCTCCTACCGAACAGGATCCCTTCGTCGCCTTCCTCAAATGAAGGAACACCAGCAATTAAGGTAGTGTCACTTATCCGTGGCTCGCCAAGAGCAAGGATCCGCTCGAGCGGTTGGCGGCCAGTGATGTTGTGGTATACATGGGAGACATCAAACGCGACCTCCCTATATGACATCATCCCGGCATCTTCTGGCGCCTCGACAAGCGGTCTTGCTCCGCTCGCGGTATTGTAGTCTACCGCTCCTAGTCCCGAGACCGTTGCACGAACAACAACGAGGGAGTTAGCCTTCACGTCTGCCATCGAGAAATCGTCGACATAGCTAGGGTTCATGTACGTCATGCCCGGCAAGGCCTGAGAATCGAGCTGCTCGTTCAGGGCGACTCCTCCGCTCGTATCCGGCGACGTCGCGGAGGAGTTTGCTGGAGTGCTTGCCTCACGGCGACCGCGGTTTCCAGCGAAGCCACAGCCAGCAGTCACCCCAATGCAAACGATCATCAGGAGCGCGTTCCCATAGATGCGGTAGGTTGCGTTCACGGATGTCACCATGCGTGGGTGTGGCCGATATCCGTCCGGTAGGAACTCTGCCAAACGGATGTTTCCACACCCTTTCGGACGAGCTGGGCTTCCTGCTCAGCTGGCGAGTCCCTCGAGTCCCTGGCGTACTTCGTCGATGCCCGTGGACCGATGGATGGCCCGGAGAATGTTCCGTAAGCTGGCGGAGCTGGTGATCAAGCGAATCTGGGCCATCAGTGCCAGGCCGGCGTCGCCGAAGCGGTCATGAAGCGCGTCTTCAATGGCGACATGTCCTTCCCCCCCCCCGCCCGGCCCCCCTGGGGCGGCGGGCAGTCCTTCGGCGAGCCACTTTTCAGCGAGGGTCATGGCGATGGTTCCTCCTCTTTCCGGATCGGCGGCGGTGGCCACGTCGGCGAATTCGGCGACACTGAGCCCCTGGCCGGCGCGGGTGGCATAGGTCAGGATGCGACCGAGTTCCTGCTCCCTCAGCACCTGATCGCCGAGCTGGCGGAGTAGAGCGGCGATAGCGGTGAGGTTGAAGGGCAGGTTGGGTCGGAAGATGGCCTGCAGCACCAGCAGGGTCACCCGCAGCAGTAGCCCGCCGATGATCTCTTCCTTCTTCCAGGACTGCAGGTCAAGCAGGACCTAGCGCTGCTCGGGGAGGAAGGGTGCGAGGGCGGGTGGGCTGCGGAAAAGCCCGGAGAGGCTGAGGGGCGCTGTCCATGATAGACGACGATGGGGATGATCGGGCAAGCGCGACGGCTTGCCTCCGCCATGAGCTTACGGAGCGGTTGGGGCGATGGGAAGGGGGTGGGCGCCGCGTTTGCGACGAGGTTGCGCCAGTGGTGGGTTCATGGCGATGTCCGCCAGCGGCGCCCATGCGTTCTGTCACACCTTCAGCCCTAACCCCTGAGTTGCGACCCGTCCGTCCTAACCCAGCCGTTCCGCCACCCACAGCGCCGCTCCCACCAACCCGCCGTCGTCGCCGAGGTCGGCCGGGACGATGTCGCAGGCGCGATCCGGCCAGGTGACGGCGTTCTCGGCCAGGGCCTCGTGCATCGCCCCGGCCCACAGGTCCCAAGCCGCCGTGAGTCCGCCGCCCAGGACGATGCGCTCCGGGTCCAAGGTGTTGATGATCGAGGCCAGGCCGCGGCCCAGGGCCTGCCCGGCGTCCTGCCAGGCGGCAAGGGCCCAGGTGTCACCCTGAAGGGCGGCCGCCGCCAGCATCGACGCGGCGGGCGGGCGATCAGTCGCTAACGCCAGCAGCACGGAGTCGGCTGGAATCGCGCCGGCCGCCATGGCCTCGCGAGCCCGGCGCGCCAGGGCCGAGCCGCTGGCCAGGGCCTCCAGGCAGCCCGCATGCCCCAGGCCGCAGGTGGGGCCCGCGGGATCCAGGAGGATGTGGCCAAGTTCTCCCGCCAACCCGTGCCGCCCCTCGAAGAGCCGGCCGCCGATGACGATGCCACCGCCGATGCCGGTGCTCACCGTCAGGTAGACCAGCGGGCTTGCTCCCCGACCGGCGCCCGCAAGGGCCTCGCCCAGGGCCGCCAGGCTGGCGTCGTTGTGCAGCCGCGCCGGTAGCTCCAGAGCCTCGGCCACGAGGGTTGCCAAGGGCACATCATGCCAGCCCGGTAGGTTGGGCATCCTGATCACCATGCCCGCCGCCGGGTCCAAGGGGCCGGGCGCGGCGATGCCGATGCCGACCGCCGTCCGCTCCGGATCCAGTTCACGGGCTGCCGTCACCATCGCCGCGATGACCGCCGGCGGTCCGCCCGTCGGCGTCGGATGTCGACGGCGCCGCAGCAACCGGCCTTGGGCATCCGCCAGGCCGGCGCGCAGCCAGGTGCCGCCCAGGTCGAAGACCAGGACAGGGCTCTCGGATGGAGACGCGTGACGCTTGGCGGGCGAGGGGTGGAGCAGGAGGATGGGATGGGCGCGCGACCGATGGCGACGACGGACCGATGTTATACTGCCCGGCCATGTCCGCAGACACCCCCATGATGCGCCAATGGGCGCAGATCAAGCAAGCCCATCCCGACTGCCTCGTGCTGTTCCGGCTGGGCGACTTCTACGAGGCCTTCAACGAGGACGCCGTGCGCCTGGCCGAGGTCTGCGAGGTCACCCTCACCAGCCGGCCGGTGAAGCAGGGCGCGCGCGCGCCCATGGCCGGCGTGCCCTACCACGCGGTGGACGGCTACATCGCCCAATTGGTGCGGCGCGGCATCAAGGTGGCTCTGGTGGAGCAGACCGGGGCCGAGGGGGCTCCGGAGAAGCGGGCGCGGATGAGCCGCGCGCCGGAGCCGGCAGCGGCCCTGTCCCAGCCCCCGACTGCCGTGACGGGTGGCCGGTCCATCATGAGCCGCGAGGTGGTGCGCGTGGTCACGCCCGGAACCTTGGTGGAGGGCGACCTGCTCGAGGCGCGGGCCAACAACTGGCTGGCGGCCGTGACCTGGGAGACCGGCGACCGCCTGGGCCTGGCCTTGATCGACGCCACCACCGGCGACTTCCTGTGTACCGAACTGAGCGGTTCGACCGCCGGGCAGCGCCTGCTCGACGAGCTGGCGCGGCTGCGCCCGGCCGAGCTGCTGCACGCCGAGTCCGCGGGTGCCGAGCACCGCCGGCTGACCGCGCTGCGCGAGGACCTGCGCGCCATCGACCTGTCGACGGTGCTCATGCCCTATTCCTCCTGGCGCTTCGACCCTGACAACGCGCGGCGGCAGATCTTGGAGCATTTCGGCACGGTGTCGTTGTCGGCCTATGGCTGCGAGCAGTTGCCGCTGGCCACCGGCGCCGCCGGAGCGGCCCTGGCCTACCTCATGGAGACCCAGCGCTCGGCCGCCCGCCAGATCCAAGGGCTGGCCACCTACCAGGCCGATGCGTTCCTGCATCTGGATGCGGCCACCCGTCGCAACCTCGAAATCTCGGTGACCTTGCGCGGCGACAAGCGGCAGGGAACCCTCTTGGCCGTGTTGGACGAGACGCTCACTGCCATGGGCGCCCGACGGCTGCGGGCCTGGCTGGACCAGCCCCTGCTGGATCTGGCGGCCATCGAGGCGCGCCACGACGCGGTGGCGGCCCTGGCCGCCGACGAGCGCTTGCGGGCGGCCTTGCGGCAGCGGCTGGAAGGCCTGCCGGATGTCGAGCGTCTGTTGAACCGCCTCCTCGCCGGCTACGGCGGGCCGCGCGAGCTGCAGAGCCTGGCCCGGGGCCTGGAAGGACTGGCGGATCTGGCGGCCTTGTTGGACAGCGGGGCGCTCGCGGCTGATCCGCTGGCATCGCTGGTAGACCCGGTGCTCGGAGTGCCCGGATCCGCCGCGGCCCTGCCCGCCCTCCTGCGCGGCCGCTGCCAACAAGACCTCGGCGCTCTGGTGGCGCGGGTTCGCGCCGCCCTGGTGGACCAGCCGCCGGCCGTCCTGGGCCTGCCGGGGCTGATGCGCGAGGGCTACGATGCCGATCTGGACGCCATCCTGGACGCCACCGCCGGCGCTCGCGACTGGATCGCGGGTCTGGAGGCCCGCGAGCGGGCGCGCACGGGCATCAAGAGCCTGAAGGTGTCGTACAACCGGGTCTTCGGCTACACCATCAACATCTCCAACGCCAACGCGGCCCTGGTGCCGGCGGATTACGAGCGGCGCCAGACCCTGACCGGCGCTGAGCGCTACGTGACGCCGGAGCTGAAGGCGCGCGAACAGGAGGTGCTCAGCGCCGAGGAACGCATCGTGGCCATCGAGCGGCGGCTCTTCGGCGAGTTGGTGGACGCCGTCGCCGACCTGGCCGCGCCCATTCGCGGGGCCGCCCTGGACATCGCCGAGGTGGATGTGCTGGCCTGTCTGGCCGAGGTGGCGGTCAGGCGCCGCTACAGTCGGCCACGGATGGACGACAGCCGCGAGCTGGAGATCCTGGGCGGCCGGCATCCGGTGGTGGAGGCCCTGCGCCCGCCAGGCAGCTTCGTGCCCACCGACCTGCGCCTGGGAGCGGGGGAGATCGTCCTGCTGACCGGGCCCAACATGGCGGGCAAGAGCACGGTGGGCCGCCAGGCGGCGCTGATCCTGCTGCTGGCCCAGACGGGCTCCTTCGTGCCCGCCGAGGCGGCGCGGATCGGCCTGGCGGATCGCATCTTCACCCGCATCGGCGCCCAGGACGAGTTGGCGGCGGGGCGCAGCACCTTCATGGTGGAGATGGTGGAGACCGCCGAGATCCTGCACCACGCCACGCCGCGCTCACTCATCATCCTGGACGAGCTGGGGCGCGGCACCAGCACCTACGACGGTATGGCCATCGCCTGGGCGGTGATCGAGCGCATCCACGACCATCCGCGCCTGGGGGCCCGCACGCTCTTCGCCACCCATTACCACGAGCTGACCAGACTGGCGGATCGCCTGCCGCGCCTGCGCAACCTGCACATGGCGGTGGCCGAGACGCCGCGCGGCATCGCCTTCCTGCACCAGGTGCTGCCGGGCGCGGCGGACCGCTCCTACGGCATCCATGTGGCCGAGCTGGCGGGCCTGCCGCGGCCGGTGGTCGAGCGGGCCTGGGAGATCTTGGCGGAGCTGGAGGCGGCGGGGCCGGCGACCACGGTGCCGAGCGCGCAGACCCCCGCGGACCTGCCGGCGGCGGAGGGTCAACTGTCCTTTCTGGGAGGCCCTGCGGCGCTACCGCGGGTGGTCGTGGAGGAGCATCCGGCGCTGGAGCGACTGCGGCGGCTGGAGGTGGACGGGATGACGCCGATGGAGGCCCTGGTGATGCTGGATGCGCTGCGGAGGGAGGCGCGGGGGTAGGGGCGACGCTCTCCATTCACAGAGCGAACGCATGACGCCAGACTGGCCTTTGGAATTGCGATGACAGGCATTCATCGGCTGGTGTAGGGGCGAAGCATCCGCTGAATGTAGGTTGGGTTTTCCAAGAGGATTGCGGCGGATGCTTCGCCCCTACGGTATCGCACCTGGACGCGGATGCCGTCAGGTGGGAATGTGACGAATCAAGCGCCGCGGCCCATGCAGGCCATCTGAGGACGTCACGCTGATATTGCGGCAAGAACCTGACACCCCTCGCCGTTCCACCCCTCGCCAGCCCTGCACGTAGAATATGCCGTCGGGACCGGTCTCGTCCGTCCGACCCTCGTCCTCCCCGCGCAACGGAAAGGCAGCCGCCCTATGCACACCGCGCGACCCTTCAGCCATTCGCCGCATCCCATCGAGGACGCCCTGGCGGAACGCATCCTGGTTCTGGACGGGGCCATGGGCTCGATGGTGCAGCAGTACCAGCTGCAGGAAGCCGATTACCGCGGCGCGCTGCTGGCGGATCATCACCGGCCGGTGCAGGGCAACGCCGAGCTGCTCTGCCTCTCGCGTCCCGAGATTGTCCAGGAGATCCACCAGGCCTACCTGGACGCCGGCGCCGACATCATCGAGACCAATACCTTCACCGCTACCGCCATCGCCCAGGCGGATTACGACACCCAGCATCTGGTCCGCGAGATCAACGTGGCGGCCGCTCGCCTGGCGCGCGCCGCCGTGGACAGCACCATGGCCCGCGACGGCCGGCCGCGCTGGGTGGCCGGGGCTCTCGGGCCTACCAACAAGACCGCCTCCCTGTCGCCGGATGTCAACGACCCCGGCTTCCGGGCCATCAGCTTCCAGGAGCTGGCCGCGGCCTACGCCGAGCAGGCCCGGGCCCTGATCGAGGGCGGCGTGGACCTGCTGCTGGCGGAGACGGCCTTCGACACCCTCAACCTCAAGGCGGCCATCTTCGGGATCGAGGAGGCCTTCGCCGCCACGGGCCTGCGCCTGCCGATCATGCTGAGCACCACCATCACCGACAAGTCCGGCCGAACGCTATCAGGGCAGACCCTGGAGGCCTGTTGGAACAGCATCCGCCACGCGCGGCCGCTGTCGGTAGGCATCAACTGCGCCCTGGGTGCCGACGACATGGGGCCCTACCTGGACGAACTCTCGCGCATCGCCGACTGCTTTACCACCTGCTACCCCAACGCCGGCCTGCCCAACGCCTTCGGCGGCTACGATGACTCGCCCGAGCACATGGCCCGGGTGCTGGGCGGGTTCGCCCGCGAGGGTTGGCTGAACGTGGTCGGCGGCTGCTGCGGCACCACGCCGGCGCACATCGCGGCCATCGCCGCCGCGGTGCGGGATCTGCCCGTGCGGCGGCCGGCCGCGCCGCCCTCGCGGCTACGGCTTTCGGGCCTGGAGCCCTATGCCGTCGGCCCCGAAACCGGCTTCAGCATGGTGGGCGAACGGACCAACATCACCGGCTCGCCGCGCTTCGCCCGCGCCATCCGCGACGGCGACCTGGACGCTGCGCTCAAGATCGCGCGCCAGCAAGTGGAGGCCGGGGCCAACATCATCGACGTCAACATGGACGAGGGCCTCATCGACTCCGAGGCGATGATGGTCCGCTTCCTCAACCTGCTGGCCGCCGAACCGGACATCAGCCGCGTGCCCTTCATGGTCGACAGTTCGCGCTGGACGGTGCTGGAGGCGGGGCTGCGCTGCGTGCAAGGCAAGCCGGTGGTCAACTCGATCTCGCTCAAGGACGGCGAGGCGGCCTTCCTGGAACGGGCCGAGCTCTGCCGCCGCTACGGCGCGGCGGTGGTGGTGATGGCCTTCGACGAGGCCGGACAGGCCGACAGCCTGGAGCGCAAGACCGCGGTCTGCCGCCGGGCCTACGATCTTCTGGTCGATCGACTGGGCTTCCCGGCCGAGGACATCATCTTCGATCCCAACGTGCTGACGGTGGCCACGGGCATCGAGGAGCATGCCGAGTACGGCCGGGCCTTCATCGAGGCCGTGCGCTGGATCAAGGCCGAGCTGCCCGGCTGCCGCACGAGCGGCGGCATCTCCAATGTCAGCTTCAGCTTCCGCGGCAACAACGGCGTGCGCGAGGCGATGCATGCGGCGTTCTTGTTCCACGCCATCTCCGCCGGTCTGGACCTGGGCATCGTCAACGCCGGCATGCTGGAGGTGTACCAGGAGATCGAGCCCCAACTGCTGGTCTTGATCGAGGACGTCCTCTTCAACCGCCGCCCGGACGCCACAGAGCGCCTGGTGACGCATGCCGAGGCCCTGCGGGCTGCTACGCCGGAGTCGGCGGCGGCGGCCAAGGTGGAGGCCGAATGGCGGCAGGCGCCGGTGGCGGCGCGCCTCGAGCATGCCCTGATCAAGGGCATCGTGGACCATATCGAGGAGGATGTCGCCGAGGCCCTGGCCCTGTTGGGGCGGCCGCTGGCGGTCATCGAGGGCCCGCTGATGGCGGGCATGAGCACGGTGGGCGACCTCTTCGGGGCCGGGCAGATGTTCCTGCCGCAGGTGGTCAAGAGCGCGCGGGTGATGAAGCGGGCGGTGGCCTGGCTGACGCCGCATCTGGAGGCTGAGTCGGCCGCGATCGCGGCGGCCGGTGGTCCGGCGGCCGCGAGGCGCCCGCGCATCCTCATGGCCACGGTCAAAGGTGATGTGCACGACATCGGCAAGAACATCGTCGGCGTGGTGCTGGGCTGCAACAACTACGAGGTCATCGACCTGGGGGTGATGGTGCCCGCCGAAGAGATCCTGGCCCAGAGCCGGGCGCAGGAGGTGGACATCATCGGCCTGTCGGGTCTGATCACGCCCTCGCTGGACGAGATGGTGCATGTGGCGCGGGCTTTGCAGCGCGAAGGCTTCCAGCAGCCGCTGATGATCGGCGGCGCCACCACCAGCCGCGCCCACACGGCACTCAAGATCGATCCGGCCTATACGGCGCCGGTGGTCCACGTGCTGGACGCCTCGCGAGCGGTCACGGTGGCCAGCAGGCTCCTGGACCCGGCGGAGCGACCGCGCCTGATGGCGGAGACGGCGACGGATTTCGACGCCCTGCGCCTGCGCCATCAAGGCCGCGCCGAGGCCCGCCCGTTGCTGTCGTTGGCGGAAGCCAGATCCCGCGCCCCACGGCCGGACTGGTCGGGGGTGGCGAGCGCGCAGCCGGACTTCATCGGTGTCCGGGAATGGCTGGACATCCCGTTGGCCGAGATCGTGCCGTACATCGACTGGACGCCCTTCTTCACGGCCTGGGAGCTGCGCGGCGCCTACCCGCGGCTGCTGGACGATCCGCTGGTGGGCCCGAGGGCGCGCGAGCTGCTGGCCGACGGACAGCGGCTGCTGGACGAGATCGTCGCCGGTGGCCTGCTGCAGGCTCGAGCGGTCTACGGCATCTTCCCGGCGGCGGGGCGGCAGGACGACATCCTGGTCTTCGCCGACGCGGCGCGCCGCAGGCAGCTGGGAACTCTGCATACGCTGCGCCAGCAGGAGAACCGGCCGGCGGGCGCCTGTCTGGCCCTGGCCGACTACGTGGCGCCGCTGGATGCGGCCGGCCCGGTGGATCACGTGGGCGCCTTCGCGGTCACCACGGGCAATGGCCTGGATGCCATCTGCGCGCGCTTCGAAGCGGAGCATGACGACTACCACAGCATCCTGGCCAAGGCCCTGGCGGACCGGCTGGCGGAGGCGCTGGCGGAGCTGTTGCACGAGAAGGTGCGCGCCCACTTCGGCTACGGCCAGGGCGAGCACCTGACGATCGGGGAGCTGATCAAGGAACGCTACCGCGGCATCCGCCCGGCGCCGGGCTACCCTGCCCAGCCGGACCACACGGAGAAGGCCACGCTCTGGCGCCTGCTGGAGGTGGAGGAACGGATCGGCATGCGTCTCACGGAGAGCTACGCGATGTGGCCGGCCTCCTCGGTCTCGGGTATCTACCTCTGCCATCCGGAGGCCCGCTACTTCGCGGTCGGCCGCCTGGGCGCCGACCAGGTGGCGGATTACGCGGCGCGCAAGGGCTGGCCGCTGGCCGAGGCGGAGCGCTGGCTGGCGCCGAACCTGGGCTACGAGCCGGAGCGGGTGGTGGCGTTGGCCCTGGCGTGAGTGGGGACGCGGTGGGAGAATGAGCAACGGGGAAGGGGATTCCAATCGCCCTGCCGAGCATGTAGGCGATATCCGCTTCGTTGATGGCCAATGAGGTCAGCGGGGCGGCTGCAACGCGTTCAGAATGAGTGGAGAAGAAAGTGACACACCATGCCCGTGAATTGCGCCAGGGCTGTATTGATCGTCGGAATGGTAACCCTGTTTGCAGATTCCTGTTCTTCAGGAGGTGAGAGTGCACCTGCGCCAACAAGTCCATCTGTCGCCGAGACTACATTGGGTGGAAACCGTGGACGAACCTCGCAGCACCGTGGGTCGTCAACAGAAATCGACGCCCTGAACGAATCGGGAATGGACTTTCTTGGCTGGGCTCTCGACCGTGATGTATTTGCATACGTTGTGCATGATGGAGAACATCCTGCAATACACAACACCGTGTACTTCAGTGTTCCTGAAGATCGTGAGAGATGTCATCTCAAGGGTCCGGTTGAGATCTCTCCCCGAATTGGGAGACCCCAACCTCTTCAATGGTTGCCCAATGGAATTGTGATCGCGACGACGACCACAGGCGTTGCCTATTCAGGGCGCCCCTGCGATGATGAGGGATTTGTACTAGACAATCGCGATCCGGGACCTTGTGAACTGCGAACGAAGCAATTGTCACCGCTGGGGACTCTTACAGCGATCACTGAACAGTTGTCCTCCAGGGATGGCGTTGTTTCAATGGAATCCAGCATCATGGACTCTGCGACGAAGGAATTGAAGGCGAGGATCGACTGGGCTATGCCGGAAATGATGAACAGTGTGTGCAACCCGAGATTCTTTACGGATTGGATTGGAGAATCGCGATATCTGATTGGAAGGTCAAGTGTGCCTGGGCCACTCATACTGTCGGCTACTGGTGAGGTGTTGCCACTGGTCGAACAAGCATGGGCGCGGCAAGTCGTGGGAGACTCACCAGAATGGCTATCGGTGAGCGGCGTCTCGGTAGGTCCTTCAAGTGACTACGCACTCTTACTGCGCAGTTTGCGGTCACAATTGGCGATCATCTATCGATCCAAGGAAGACTCAACCGAGGACATTTCTCTCGGGGCCGGCATCGCTGCGTTTTCGCCAAACGGTAGATGGTTGGCGGTAGGAAACAAATCCGATGCGTCAGATCGGAGCCCCATCGAACTTATCGCTACGGACCGTGGTGCCGACGACAGCATCATGTCATCAAGAGGACTTGGTGAGTTGGAAGGATTGGCTTGGTCGCCGACATCAGAAATGATTGCGATCGATACCGATGACGCCACATTCGATGGCGTACATGTGCTCAAGGTTGATCCTGTCAATAGATTGCTTGTCGAGACGGACTCGTTTGGTCGTTCAGGTAGCATTGGCACCAATACATGGTCGCCGAGCGGGCGCATATTTCAAGTTCGTGACCTTGACTCTGATGTAACTCACTTCTATGCGGTGGAACGTCGGTAGTTCAACGCCATGAGGAAAAGCCATCTCCATAGACTTGTCAGCAAGGTTTGAGACATCCGGTATTGTGGCGGACGCTTTCTCACCGACAAGATCAGCGCGCTGTCCGGCCGGTGGGACATCAAGGATCTGGTTGGACTGGGAGCAAGAAAGGCACTGACAGAGTTGACTCCTGAGGACTCTTAGATACAGTTGCTCGAGCACTTTCGATGATATCTGTGTACCCACCCATTGGCTCTTCGTTGACGTCTTTGAAGAAATTGCCGCTCTTTCGCCAATACAACTCTGGAATGACGCTACAGAAATTATGCCCTGATAGCTCAATCTTCTGCTTCATCAAGTCAAACATGTGCACATCACCCATTGATAGGCTGGGTTCAAAGACATGGGTGTATCTATCTCCGACAACCAACACTTCGTCTCCCAATTCTCCAATCTCTTCGCTTACGAAGAGATTGGTGAAAAAGACCATAGTGAGATATTCGCAATCCTCAGTGCTGGAACTCGACTTGATCATCTCTGTTACCTCAATGTCCACGATTCGAGTTCTACCAGTCACATTAACACGGGGATCTTCAGTTGATCGGTCTCGAAACGGATTTGGCATCCAGCCATTGGCTGTATTCCATCGCCTTGGCCCGATGGACACTATCACTCCTCTGGCCGCGAGATCTCTTTCCGATGTGATGGCAGTCAGAAAGTCTCTCGTGTCCTGATTCAAAGCCATCGCAACATACGGCCCCTCTCCAATGAATGTAGATGTCGAGTGCCCACTCCGCTTGTCAACGTCAGCGACGCCACAGGCGACCAACATCATCGAAGTGACAACGATGGTCATTGAGATGACTCCGTGTTGACTCAGTTTTGTTCTCCTCGTAGTAGACCGATTCATGACTTCCTCCCGACACGGGTATCTTAGCCTGCGCGAGCGAGCAGTCAAGGACGGCTGGTGCGTCGGCGTGGAACGCCAATCAGGAGTGACTGCAGATGTCCATGGGGCACTCCGTGCCGCCGGGGAGACCGCTTAACTATACGCGCACGCGATGCCGCGCCGTCAAGGGTGCTGTGGTCGGCCGCCAGGCACTGGTAACCCCGGGTGACCGATGCTTACCTCGCCGCAGCAAGGCTTACCGCCGCGCCGAAACACTTACCTAAGCAAGACCTCCGAAGTTACTAACCGCGAACACCAGTCTTAGCTAACCGCGACCTCTACACTTAGAAACTTCGGACCCCGAGGTTAGCTAAGAGAACCCCTCGCGGTTAGTAACTTCGGACCCTCAGGTTAGGTAAGCATCGAGGCGCGGCCTAGGACCTGACCTGAAGGGGCGTACAGACACGCCTAACCACGAGTTTGCCTGTCGTTGTCCCAATGCGGGCCGCTCGTGCATCTCAATGAGCAAGCGAACGAAGTCGAGATCGGTCGCGCAGCCCAGTCCTCCATCCATGCAACAGGAGGGAGACCAGTACCGCAGCATGGCTTGGGTTCGTCATCGGCAATCCGACTCGCGACTTGATTCACGGGGGGCAATGCAGGTTCAGTCATGAGTCGTCTCGCGCGCCATGGGGCCGCCGCATGCGGTGACAGGTGCTCTCAGCGACCATCAAGGCGACACGAACGGCCGGATCTGCTTGAGGATGACTCCCGGCCCCCGCCCGTCCAGCTTGAACTCGATCTCGAAGGCCGCTGTATCGGTCGGGATGCCGTACAGGGCCGCGAAGTGCCGCTGCGCCAGGCGTGCCGCGTCGGCCAGGACAGTGACCTCTTGTGGCCTGAGGACTGGACGGTCGATCGAAGCGCTTGATGCCTGCAGCCGGTCGATGCGCCAGCTGCCGAGGAAGGGCCGCCGGTGCAGCACCAGCACTTCGGGGAACGCGCCGCCCGTTGCGTTCGTCACGGACAACTCGCCAGGCTGGACGTTGACAGTGAACCCGGTCCCGCCTGGCTCCGCCATGTTCGTGGTAACGAGCACGCCGTTCGCGTCTTCGTCGGGGTACGCGCGGCTGACGAGCACACCCATGTGCACCCTGCGGTGTGGCACGCCCCACCAGTCACGTTCCTCGAAGGCGCGGAAGGACCATGCCGATGCCCAGACCTTACGGATTCGGTCCGGCGCGTAGTCGTCGTCAGGATCGACAGTGGCCGTGACCGAGTCGTACAGCCCAGCGCCGCTGAAGCCCGGTAGGTCCTCGGCGTTGGTCGACGACCGGAGCCGGAAAGCGTGGTCGCCGAACTGCGCTCGCGCCATGTCGACGAGCGTTGCGCCGAACGCTGAGGCGACCGGCGCACGCTGTATGGCGGTGCGTAGGCCGTGCAGCGCCGCAGCGCGGACGGCGCCGTCGGTGGCGAACGTGGGGTCGTCGAGCAAGCGGTCGATGTAGGCCGACATCGGCAGGCCGACGTCCTCAGGCACCACCGCTTCGCTGAGGATCCCTTTGCACACCGTCGCCGCCACCTCGCAGGTTTCGCTCGGCATTGACCTGGCGCATCGTCCTTGCCAGTCATCACAGCTCGCCACCACCACCCTGATGGAGGCTAGGTGCGCATCGTAGGCACTGAAGGGCACGGCGAGACCGCCCGGCGCGAGGTCCGGCATGAGGCGGTGTAACTCGGCCAGGTTCGCTGCCTTTGTGCCGACGCTCGAAGCATCCGCGAAGCCGAGGTCGGCGAGGTTGCGAACGGCGGTCACCGATAGATTCGCGGGCGGCAGCCCGAGGGGCGCCGGACGGCGGCCCGCCGCGAAGGCACGTGCTTCTTCCGCTGTCGCAGCGCGGATCGAAAAGTCGGTCGGGCTGACCTCGAGTCGCACGAGCGCGCCGACGTACGGAGCTATTCGCCGGTCGCTCGTCGCGTCGAGCAAGGCCATGTTCGGCGTGCCGCGGGCGCGGGCGAGGACGTTGACATGCGCCAAGGTGGTCTGAAGTCGCTGGGTGATCGTCCCGGCCACGATCGGGAGATCGAGGGGCAAGTCGTCGAGGATGATGATGTCGCCGCTGCCAATACCCTCGTCGTCCGCTCCCATCGCGACGACATCGTCAGCTCCAACGACCCGCAACCGACCGAAGGCGACCCCCGGGTTGAGCGCTTGGAGCCGCTGGCCTGCGTTCAATGCCTCGCTCGACGCCCACGGAACGCCAGCCTGGCGGAGTGTGGGAGACATCGTGCGCGCGGCCTCAGCTTGGGCGAACCCGTTGGGGAAGTAGACCAGTCGGGCGAGCGGAGCCGGCCCTCCGGCAGGATGGTCCAGCAGCATCGGCATCCGGGCAAGGAGCAGCCGATGGGCCAGCGCGATGTCGGCCGGTGTCAGGCGGGCATTGGGCGCGAAGCGCAGCGCGATGGGGGCGCTGATCGGCTCGCTGGCTGAGGGCAGGGGAGGGGCCGCTGAGCTTGAACGGGGTTCGGCGGCAGCGTGGATGGCGTCCACCCGCACCGTGCGGTCCGGGTACCATGTCAGGATCGGCGCCAGCTGCGCCGGTACGTCGACACCGTACGTGAACGCGTCGAACGAGAGGCGCGTCCATGCGCGGGTAGAGCGGCGCAGCATCGCATGGCTGAAGTCGTAGTGGATCGACCGCCGACCCGCCTCATCGGCACCGCTTGGGATGAAGTACACGCCCGGCTCCGCAGCGCGGACATCGACGAGCATGGCCAGCACCTCGAAGGTGCGCCCCGCGGCGGTCTGCGATGACGCGGCCAGCGCCTCGAACTGCGCCCATCCGGCCGGTCCGGGGTCGAAGGCGGTGCGATAGGTGGCGAAGGCCGACGGGGGGACGGGCGCATCGCGGACGACGGCCGAGCCTAGGCCGACGACGAGAACGGCGCTCAGCATGATGGCGGCAGCGAGGAATGCAGCTCGTCTTGTGAGCCGGCGGCGGGAGGAGGAGGGGGGGAGGGTCATCGAGGCCAGAGTGTAGGCGGCACACGGGTGGGTAGAGACAGTATCCTTCGGATCTTGGCGTCGTCCGGGTCGAGGTCTCTGGACGAATCGCCCTCGATGACCCGGCTGGGCGCCTGCGTCTGGTTGTCAGCAGCGGTTGCCGCGACCAGCGGGATGAGTTCTATCGTCCGCCCGTCAGGGCTGTAGCGATATGCCGAAAGGAACCTTGCAGTCTCGATGGTCTTGTCCGGATCGGCTTCGAATGTAGTCACAATGCCCCGTTTCGGATACCACGCGATGCGCAATCGTCCGTTTCGGAAAGGGAGGTACCCATGGTCGCCCTCGCACCACGTAGGCCCGACGTCCCTCCAACGCCAAGCGCCGGCTGGCCTGGCGTGAACTGACCAGCAAGTGCCCCAAAACGACTGGCTGTAGACCTCTACGACGAGGTTCCCGTCGGGCTGCGTAGACCGAACAACGACATCCTTGCGTCCAAGGAGGGCATATAGGAACACAACCCTGCAAGCGCCTAAGAGGACGATTGCGACAAGGATGAGGGCAACCTGCTGGCCGACCACCCGCAGCCAGCGCCGTCTCGAAGGGAGCTGCGGCGCCGATGTCGGCAGGTCTCCCGGATCCTCACTGGCCGACCCTGCCGGCGGTTCGTCAACGCGGTTCATCGCCACCCACCACCCTTACAAGTTGCCCGCCTAGACCGATGCGGAAGACGCCCAGTCGAAAGTTCTGCGCGCCGCTGTCACCCACCGTTCTCTTTCCAAACACGATGAAGGTGCTCTTGGCCGGGCCTGGTTTGATTTCAAACCCGTCGGGATCCAGGGACTCCATTCGGTCGTGGCCGCTACACGCTCTAACTCCCAGTGTCTGCAGCACCCATCCTCGCGACAGCAGGACGACTACTTCATCGCATACCTGAAACCACTCGGCCGAACGCAACAAGGCCAAGCGGACGGAGCGGCCAGCGACGGTCGGCAACTGTATTCGATGCAGGGTATGGGGCTCGCCGAGATACATCGATCCGAAGAGCCCGCAGGCGACCAGTAGCGGCCCCATCACCGCGAGCACCACGTCTCGTTTTCGCGGTGGCCACTGCCACTTCAGTACCAGCAGGCACAAGGGCCAACTCCAAGACAGCGCATCCCAGTAGCTGCTCTTCATCCGCTCCGGATTAGGGACATAGCCAGCCCACTTCAGCAGCCACGTCGACACTGACAGCCCGAGGAGGCACCAAACCCCGACGCGCGCCACCCGCCACCACGAGACGCCTGTCCCGAGCATCGCCACCCCCTCAGCCGGCCCAAAAACCGTTCTGTACTATCGCGAGTATAGACGGATCCTCATCGGCGCCGCAACTCGAGCTTCGACGTCCTCCGCGTCGCACGACGGCGCGGGGGAGACCTCGACGTTCAAACCGGCGCCACTTTCCGGACTGCCGACGGACGGCTACAATCGCTCCGCCCTGCCGCGTCATGTCGTTTCGTCCGGTCCGCGATCGAGCCCGCGTTCGTGGCGAGGCTGCTCCCTGAGGATTCATGCCATGCGTCCTTCCATCGTGGTGCTCTTCATCGCCTCCGTAGGCATGTCGTCAGCGCTTGTCCTGTCAGGCGGCGAGACGGCGGATGACAGCGTCTCCGGAGCCGCCGGCGACATCGGCGCGATCATTCCCGCCGATCGCCGCATCGACTGGACGCACAACACCGGCGTGCCGGGAGGCATCCCCGAGTGGACGCGCATCTGCGCGACCGTCGATGCCGCCACCTATGGCACCGGCGTGAGCGACGCCACCGCGGCCATTCAGGCCGCCATCAACACCTGCGCGACCAGTGCTCCCGGGACCCAACCCGGCCCGGGCGTGATCGCCATCCCGGCCGGCACCTACCGGCTCGACGGCTCGGTGAACATCGACCGGTCCTACACCGTGATCCGAGGCGCAGGGGCCGATCAGACGACCTTTGTCGCCGGCGGGCAGGCCTTCAGCATCGGCGTCAACGGCGTCGCCTTCAAGAACATCGCCATCACCGCCGGCGCCAACAAGGGCTCGACAGCGCTCACCCTGGCCGACATCTCCGACCTCGCCGTCGGACAGCTGATCGCCATCTCGGCCGACAACGAGCCCGGTCTGGTCTTCGCGAGCCGCCACTCCACCCACGACGCCAAACAAATGGCGCTCATCACCGCCATCGATCGCAACACCATCACAGTGACCCCGCCGCTCCTCTGGAGCTACTCGCCAAATCCCGTCCTGCTCTACAGCTTCGTCGGCATCAACCGCTTTGTCGGCCTGGAGGACATGAAGGTCGACCACGCGCAGGGCAGGAGCGGCGCTTCGTTCATGCTCGATCAGTGCTACGGCTGCTGGGTGCGCGGGATGTTCTCGGTCAAGCCGGGCAGCTACCACACCTACGTCCTCGATTCCCTTCTGGGGGAGATCCGCGACAGCTACTTCCTCGATTCGCAGACCTACGGATCCGACAACGCCGGGCTCAACGTGCGGGGCACGACGAACGGCGGAGTGAACCAGGGCGCGGTGACAGGGTTCAAGTTCGAGAACAACATCTTCGACAAGACCTTCCCCGGAATCGAGCTGCAGAACGCGTCGTCGGGCAACTTCGTCGGCTACAACTACGGCTATGCCACCCAGGCGGGCGACCGCGAGCCGGGCGACACCTATGTCGCCTGGAACACGGGCATGTTCAACGACAACCACGGGCCCCACGACATGATGAACCTCTGGGAAGGCAACACGGGTGAGCAGTTCACTTCCGACGGCTACTTTGGTTCGGCGAGCCACGGCACGCTGTTCAGGAACCACTTCACGGGACTGAACCCACGCTTCCAGATCGCCTGGAACGCCATCTCGCTCAACCGCTGGTCGTACCATTACAACATCGTCGGTAACGTGCTGGGCACCCTATCGCCCAGGGCAGTAACCTACCAGTTCGGCGACACGGCGAGCTGCTACGCCGGCAAGGGTATCTACCGGCTGGGCTTTCCCAACATGGGCAACTGCGGCCTGACCTCGTTCGACGGGGCCAACCCGCCCGGAATCGACAGCACCGTCATCACCACGCTCCTGCGCTGGGGCAACTTCGACACCCAGCACAACGGCGCGGTGTGGGACGCCGCGGAGATCCCGTCCGGCGTTTCGGTGCCGGCGACGCAGCTGCTCCCCGCGTCCATCTATTACGACCGCAAGCCATCCTGGTGGCCGGCAGCCGTCGCCTGGCCGCCGATTGGCCCCGACGTGGCGGGTGGCGAGCTTGTCAGCGGTCAAGCCTGGAAGATCCCGGCGCAGCGCTGCTACGAGTCGCAGAACCTGGGCGAGGGCGGCGCGTTCAGCCGCGCGACTTGTTACGGGCAGGCGGAGGCGCCGGGCGAGCTGATGTACCTGCCGGCGCTGCTCGCTAACAGGGGCTGAATGTCATGACGGATTGTGCAACGCAATGACGTAGGATGTGCTGCGCAGCCTCGTCGTGCAGGACGCGTCTCCCCCGAGTGACGGACAGGGACACTGGCTTGCCGGCCGTGGGCGCGACCCTGGTTACAAGGTAGGATAGAGCCATGAAAGGGAAGAGGAGCCAATCCATGTGGAAGACTCAGTTCGGGACACTTCTGGGCATGCTCGCGGCCGCCCTCCTGGTAGCCGGTGTGGCGCAGGCGGCGGACAGCAGGATCTACCTGCCGATGATGATGAGGTCTGCAACCTTGCCGCTGCCGCAGAGGACGGCCGGACCGACCGCGAGCGCCAGCGCGACGGGGACGGTCCACCCCACGGGGACAGTCGACCCAACGACGACCGCCAGCCCGAGCGCGACCGCCACGCAAGGGACCGAGGTGCCGAAGGTGCCGGTGGTGCCTCCCGCGGACGCGGCTAGCGCCCGCCTAAAGGCACCGGATGGCTTCGCGGTGCGGATCTACGCCAGCGGCTTGCAGGAGCCGCGCCTGATGACGACCGGGCCGGACGGGGCGCTGTATGTCGCATCGCGCAGGGGCGCGACGATCCTGCGGCTGGCCGACGCCGACAGCGACGGCCTGGCGGACGCCAATCAGGTCGTGGCCAGGGGTATGAATGGGCCGCATAATCTGGAATGGCACGACGGATCCTTCTATGTGGCCGAGAACGACAAGGTCTCCAAGCTGACCGACCTGGACGGCGACGGCTCCTTCACCGGTGGTGGCGAGCGAGTCACCGTCACCACCAACATCCCCAGCGGCGGCGGGCACAGCTCGCGCACGGTGCACATCGGCCCGGACGGCAAGCTCTATGTGGCCGCGGGCTCCAGCAGCAACAACAACGTCGAAACCGATAAGCGCCGCGCCACGATCCTGCGCTTCAACCTCGACGGCTCCATCCCCGCGGACAACCCCTTCGCGGGCGACCCGACCGAGACCCGCCACCCCGTCTGGGCCGAGGGCCTGCGCAACAGCGTGGACTTCCTGTTCCTGCCGGACGGACGCTTGTGGGCCGACCACAACGGCAGCGACGGTCTGGGCAACGACGCTCCGCCCGAGGAGATCGTGATCCAGGTCGAGCGCGGAAAGCATTACGGCTGGCCGTTCTGCTACACGTCCAGCCTCGGAGTCACGCCCGCCGGGTCCCACGAGGTGCGCGATGCGCGGGTGGCCTTCGCCGCGCCCATCAGCAGCTGCGACCAGGTGACGCCGGCCCTGTTCACCGACGCGGCCCATCAGGCGCCGCTGGGCATGACGCGCTACGACAAGACCCAGTTCCCGGCGGCGTTCCGGGACAGCCTGCTGGTGGCCTACCACGGCTCGTGGAATGCCGACCAGACCCCGCGCGACTGCCGAGTCCAACAGATCGTCGTGAACGACGGCCAGCCGGTCGAGGCGCGGCCCTTCCTGACCGGCTTCCGCGATAGCCCGACCCAGGAATGTGGTAGCGCCTGGGGCCGTCCGGCGGGCGTGGCCGTCGGCGCCCAGGGCGAGGTGTTCGTGTCGGACGACAAGAACGGCAACATCTACCGGATCGTCTACGTGGGGCAGTAGCGCCGATAGCCAAGACCATGGAGCCGTGGCACTCGGATAGCTCATGGCACCGCGACAGTCGGCTGTTTGTTCGCCGCGGGCATCGGTAGGCATTCCCTTGCCTGCTGGCCTCATCCCCCTTGCGATCGACCTGACCATCAGCGAACGCTCATCAGAACGTTGATCCTCACCCATCCGGCGGCAGTTCAATAGGACGGAGAGACGCATTCGTCCGGGTCAGGGGAGAGCTTCCCCAGGGCCCAACCGCCGTGAGGAGAGACCCCCATGATGTCGCATCGTCCCGTCCGGATGGTTCCGGGCGCCCTCGCCTGCCTGTGTCTGGTCTTTACAGCGTCCGCCTGCAAGGGCGGAAGCCCGCTGCCGCACCCGCGAGGAACCCCTTCAACCTGGGGAGCCGCCTCCACCTTTCCCCATGGCCGCAGGTGCCGTTCAGTCGCGATCGAGCAGCGCTATGCAGGTCGGCCCCGAGCATCCCCAAGCGGCTGTCGATGCCATCGTCGGCCAATCCAGCGCCATGGTAAGCCCGAATAGCGCTCCATCGTCGGCGGCGGATGCCATGCGCTCGGCCGGCATCGACCCTGCTCGGTCTTCGGCTATCACCAGCCCGGATCTCGAGACCTCGTCGGCGCCTCAGGAATCCCTGCGCTATCAGCCTGACGACTCCCTCCCTACCCCCCTCTGGCCGCCCGCGCCGTACCCCGATCTGCCACCTCCGGGCGCATCCGGCGAAGGCTACGCGGCCATCGTCGAGAATCCGTTCCTGGACCCCGTGACGCAGCCCCTCTCCACATTCGGGGTCGATGTGGACAGCGCGTCCTACGCCAACGTCCGGCGCTTCGTCAGCCAGATGGGCGTGCTTCCGCCGCCTGACGCCGTGCGCATCGAGGAACTGGTCAACGCCTTCAGCTACGACTATCCCGCGCCGCCTACCGGCGCGCGCGATCCCTTCGCCGTCCACGTGGAGATCGCCGATGCGCCCTGGGCCAGGGAGCATCGCCTGGTCAAGATCGGCATCAAGGGGCAGGACATGAGTCGGCGAGAACGTCCCGCGGCCAACCTGGTCTTCCTGATCGATGTCTCCGGTTCGATGCAGGATGCCAACAAGCTGCCTCTGGCCAAGACGGCGCTGGGTATGCTGGTGGAGGAACTGGGCGCCGGCGATCGGGTGGCCATCGTCACCTATGCCGGACAGAGTGGGCTGGCCCTGGAGAGCACCGACAGCCGCGACCGGAGCAGGATCACGGATGCCATCGAGGGCCTGCAGGCCGGCGGAGGGACCAATGGCAGCGGGGGCATCCAACTGGCTTACCAGGTGGCGCGCTCGCAATACCGGGACGACGGCGTGAACCGCGTCATCCTCTTGACTGACGGGGACTTCAACGTGGGCGTCACCGATGACGGCGCCCTGGAAGACCTGATCAGCCGGGAGGCGTCCAGCGGCGTGTTCCTGAGCGTGCTGGGCTTTGGGATGGGCAACCTGCAGGACGGGCGCCTCGAGCGGTTGGCGGATCGGGGCAACGGCAACTACGGCTACATCGATGGCCCAGACGAAGCGCAGCGACTCCTCGTCGACCAGCTCACCGGCACCCTGGTGACCATCGCCAAGGACGTGAAGCTGCAGGTGGAGTTCAACCCTTCCCAGGTGGCGGCCTACCGCTTGATCGGCTACGAGAACCGCCGCCTGGCCGCGCAGGACTTCGCGGATGACCGCAAGGATGCCGGCGAGATCGGCGCCGGCCACACCGTGACCGCCCTCTACGAGGTGCTGCCTATCGGCGCCGACCCAAAGGGCGCCGGTCTCTCGGATCTGCGCTATCAGCGCCCGCGGCGCGAGGCGCGCGGCTCGGGTTCAGACGATCTCCTCTACCTCAAACTGCGCTACAAGACGCCGGAGGGCGACACCTCAAGGCTGCTGGAGGCGCCCGTCAAGGATCGCGGCGACAGCCTGCGATCGGCGTCGGTAGACTTCCACTTCGCCGCCGCCCTTGCCGCCTTCGGCATGGTCCTGCGCGACTCGGAGCACCGAGGCGAGGCCAGCATGGCCATGGTAGAGGACCTGGCCGGGCGGGGGGGAGGGGGGGGGGGGGGGGGGGGGGGGCAGGTCGGGGAGCGTGCGGCACGGGGCGACAATCGGCAAAACGCCGCGGGACGCGGCGCCAGGGGTCGGGAGGGCGTCCGGAATGAGCTGGCTCAATCGCGGAGGGCCAGACATCGCGACGGAATGTCCTGCCCGGGCTGATCCGTCGGCCGCTGCGGACGGATTGACGGGACGGACCTGCCCGCCGTGGCGAGGCGGCGACCATCTGATGACTGACAACGCGTCGGGTGGGGTCTACCCTTCGGAGAGTCATGGGCGGCGCAGCCACGGCGGGGTTGGCGAACCGTCGGGCCTCGTCGAGGGACCCGCCAGGGTTACACCGATCGGAACCAGCGAACGTAGCGCCTGAACTCACCGATGGCCCCACGCCCTCCAGGAACGGCCGATGGAACAGGATGAACACCGGTCCAAGAACCCAGGCGATCACCCAGGCCCGGTTCCATCGGCCCCAGCCGCTGATCGGCCGACCCGACCTCTCGAGGCGTCGCTCGACCCCGATCAGCAGGCCGTGGAGCAGGAAGTAGCCCATCGGTCGCCCGTAGCCGGCCAGCACCGGCACGCTGATCGCCAACTCGTGCAGCAGACCCGAGGCGGCGAAAGCGGCGAAGGTGGCGCCGCGCCGGCCGAGCGGTCGGGACAAAGGCCGGTAGATGCCGAGCGCGGTCATCTCGGAGAACGCCAGGTTCCAGCGCCGGCCCCAGAACTCGTCGAGCGAGGTGGCGGCCAGCGGCGCGCGGAACAGCGGCCGCGCGTCGACGCCCGCCAGGCGCCAGGCGCCGGCGGCGACGTTGAAGATGCCGAAGTGCAGGATGAGGCTGAGCCCCGGCAGCAGCAGCAAGGTCGCCATGGCGCGCGCCGTCCCGTCGCTCATCGCCGGCCGACCGCGATGCCAGGCCAGCCAGGCGAGGGCGACGAGAGCCAGCCCTTCGGCGGCATGTCGGAGGCCGAGGATGATCAGATCCCGCGCGCCGGGCTGGCGCGGGCCTCCGGCGCGGGCGAAGGGGCCTGGTCGCATGCCCGGCCAGAGCGCCGCGAAGCCCAGCCAGCGCCACCACGTGAGCTTCGCCATCCCGCCCGCCCGCGCCTCGACCGTGACGACGGCCTTCATCCCGAACAGCAGCGCGCCGATGATGGCCAGCATCCGCAGGCCAGGCGGCTCGTCCCGGCACAACCGCTCGACGCCGGCCGTCGCCCCTACGGTCACGAGCCAGGCACTCGCGCGGGCGATGCGTCCAGGGGTCAGACGGCCGATCGCGAGGCCAGCGATGAGCGTGGCCGCGAGGATGGCGGCGACAATTGCCAGGATGCCCGGGTCGCGCGGCGTATAGCTGCTCATGGCCCGATCCGTCCGAGGTTGAACAGCGTCGCGGCGCTGTAAACGGCAGCGAGGTAGACGAACAACGCCACCAGCCCGACCTCGGCCAGGCGGACCGCGGGTCCGCTCGGCGCATCGCTGCGGTCGAAGTAGAAGAACTGGATGCCCACCCGCCCGATCCAATATGCGCTGATGAAGCCCGTCACGCCCGCCGCCAGCGGCGATCCGTCGAGCAGCCAGGCCGGGTGGAGCGACACCAGACCGAAGGACAGGTTGGTGGCCCAGATGTAGGCCGCGTAGGTCCAGAACACCTGCCGCGTCAAGGGCCGCAATTTGGCGGTCTCGGCCCTCCACCCCAGCACCCGCGGGATCGCCAGGCTGGCGACGATGAGGACGAGCTGGCCGATGGCGGCCAGGAGGACGAGGGTGGGGAGGTTCTGGCCGATCAAGGATGCCATCGCGAACCCCCGGTCAGGCCGACGTCCGTATCGATCGAAGGGCTGCTCATGGACTCGAGGCGGGCCAGGGCGCTCACAGCCGCAGGCCGCCGATCGCCGCCGCGGCGTAAACCGCCGTCAGATACCCGTCGGCCAGGATGAACAAGACATCGAACAGGCGGTTCGCCTGTCGCAGCGATGGATCGTAGTACCCCAGCTGGAGGACGACCCGCGACCCCCAGAAGACCGCCAGGAAGCCGGTGATGGCCACGCTCATCGGGCGACCGGATGTCAGCTCGCCGGCGAAGAAGGCGCACAGCAAGGCAAGACCGAACTGCACCGCCATCAGGTAGGCGTTCTGCACCAGGAACACCTGCCGAACGATCAGCGGCACCCCTGCCAGGTGCTCGAGGTAGTGGAACTTCCGGAACGCGAACAGATTCGCCGAGGCGACGCCCAGGTGAACGGCGGCGGCGATGTGGAAGAAGAAGGTGATGGACGACGGCATCGATTGACCTCTTGTGGCGTCTGACCTATCGGAATCCGCCTTGCACTGGTGCCCAACCCCGTCGTGGACGACGGCAACCGAGGGTCATGGACGCATGCATCCTGGGACGATCGCGAGCCTAAGCCATCATCGTTCCAGATGGCCTGAATCTGAGGATTCAATTGCCATGGCGAGAGTGTAGGCGGGGCATAACGACCCGTCAAGGCGGTTCCGCAGTCCCTGATGCTGCGATTTGAGCCGTGTTCAAGTGGTCAGATCGACAACCCGACAGGCGCGTCCGCGCGGGTCTCAACGATGGTCTAGCGCCGGACGCAGGTCGCCTCGGCGAGATCCCGCGGCGATTACGGCATCATCTGCCTGAGATGATGCCGTAATCGCGAAGCTATGATGCCTTCATAAGCTCGCGATGAAGGCATCATAGCTATCATAGTCAAGCTATGAAGGCATCAAAGTTCAACGGGGCCGTCGTCAAGGCGAATCGATCCACCCGTGAGCGTCGACGGTTCCCGCCGTTGCACGGCCCATTCGACGAAAGCCCGCTCGGCGGCCATGACGCCAGGCCGACGGCGGCGAAGCAGCAGCCTGTTGAGCGGCATCAATGCCACGCCGACGAACGTGATCAGCCAGAGCAACCAGGGTGAGCCAGTGCCGCCGGAGCGCAGGCCGACCTGTTCGCCGCTGATCAGGAGCCAGGAGTAGTAGGTGAACATGGCGACCAAGGCAACCTCGAAGATCCGGAAGAACCACCGGAACCCAGATAGATGGTAGCGGCAGTCCAAGCGCGTTCCCGACCCGTCCGCGGCGAGCGTCAGCGCAAGGCGGGGAGCGCCCCCAAACGGTCGAGAGCCCAGGAGACATACACGCCACCGTCATCGCTGGCGGACCCGCTGACATGACGTAACCCGGGTGGGCGCTCGGGGCCTCGGTAGCGGGATTGCGCAAGAGCCTGTCGCAATCGGCTCTCGCATTCGGTTGGGGAAAGCGGTGAGTGCAGCAGGAAATGCTCGTCCATGGCGGGCCTCAGGCGAGAGCGGAAGCGACAAATGCCTGCAGGTCCGGCAGCACCCTCGGGTCGATCGTATGCGGTACCGAGGTCTCGCGCCAGAGGGGGGAGGCTCCGGCGGAGCGCAGGCGCTCGACCGCAGCAAGGCCGAACTCGACCGGGATCACCGGGTCGAGCGAGCCGTGCGCGACCGCTACGGGATAGCCGGCCAGGCCCGTCAGATCGAGATCGAAGCCCTCCACCTCGGGCATGAATCCCGAAAGGGCCATGATCGCCGCCGGGCGCCGCCGGCCGGCGCCGAGCCCGAGCGCCCAGCTCATCACGGCACCCTGCGAGAAGCCGCCCAGCACCACGCGCTCGATCGGCACCGGGAGGTCGTCGAGAAACGCTGCGGCCACCTCGAGGGTTGGGAAGAAGGTGGCGGGGTCTGGATTGGGGATGCCGCCGAGCCGGTACCAGTGGGCGCCGCCCGGCGGCAGGGACAATGGGCCGCGCGGGGTGATTCCGAGTAGCCGCCGCTCCGGGTCGAGCGCGTCCAGCAGCGGGAAGAGGTCGTATTCGTCCGCGCCACGGCCGTGGAGGAGTACGAGCGCGCCCTCCGGCGTGTCAGCGGCGGGACGTTCGAGGAAGCGCAACGCTTGCGCCATCACGTCACGCCATCCACGAAGCGCGCGGGTCGGGCAGCGGCGTCAGCACCGGCTCGATCTGGGCGCGAAGGTGTTCGAACGCGGGCGGCAGGATCAGCGCCTCGCCGAGGTGGTCGATGTCCTCGTCGATCGCGAAGCCCGGACCTAGGGTGGCGATCTCGAAAAGCACGCCGCTCGGTTCGCGGAAATAGATCGAGCGGAACCAGAAGCGGTCGATGATACCGCTCGCGTGGGCGCCAGCGCCGCGCAAGCGCGCGAGCCATGCGTCATGGTCTTCCATGTTCGAAGACCAGGCGACGTGATGTACCGTGCCTGCACCCGGGATGCCCGCGCCGGAGGCGGGCGGCGGGTCGTAGGCATAGCGGCCGCCACGCACGGCGCCGCGCGCTTCCCACCCACCCTCACCGCCGGGCATGAAGCCGAGCGTCTCTTCCAGGAGCCTACGGCTTGCTTCCGGCGCCTCGGAAAACGCACGTACGCCGTCGAAGCCCTGGAGCGCGACTTCCGCCGGGACCTCAGGGTTCCGCGCCATGAGCGGAGCGTCGCCGCCGGCGACCACGACGAGCTCGAGGCCGAGACCCTCGGGGTCGTCGAAGCGGAGGCGGCCGTCGCTGCGACGCGTGGAACGGCCCTCCGCCCTGAGCCGGGCCTCCCAGAAATCCAATGCCTCCTCAGAGCCGACGCGCAGTGCGATCACGTGCACCATACCCGCGCCGGCCCGCCCGCGGCGGGCACCGGGGTACTCGAAGAACGTGATGTCCGCCCCGGGGCTACCGTCCTCGTCGGCGTAGAAAAGGTGATAGACGGTCGGGTCGTCCTGGTTGACGGTCTTCTTGACCAGTCGCAGTCCGAGCACGCGCGTGTAGAAGTCGACATTGCCAGCCGCGTCACCGGTAATGCAGGTCACGTGGTGAATGCCTTCGAAGCGCATTGTCATCTCCTTTGACCTTTACTCGTCGTCGCCAACCAGACCTTGGTCTAACCCGCCGAGTCCTCGCCCCGCTTCCAGCTGTCATCGCCCTCGTCGATCGTCCGGATGCGTACCTTGGCGGCCGCGTCCGCGGTTGCGTCCCCCGGTTTCCGTCGCGGTGGTGCGGCCGGCCGATCTTCGGGACGCAGGCGGAAGCGGTCCTTGTCCAGGATGGGGCGTGGCCGCTCCGGCCGCGACTCGCGGTCGAAGCGCGCCCCTTGGTCCGCCTGCGTGTCGCTCCGCTGACCACCTTGAGCGCCGCCGCTGTCCGGGCGGTCCTGGCGCGCTCCGCCGTCACGTTGCCGTGGGTCGCCCGCAGGTCCGCGGCCCTGGTCGCGGCCGCGATCGCCTTCCCGCCCGCCGCCGCCGCCCTGACCGCCCGAACGGGCGCGGTCACCGCCGCCGCCCTGACCGCCCGAGCGGGCGCGGTCACCGCCGCCGCCGCCCTGACCGCCCGAGCGGGCGCGGTCACCGCCGCCGCCTTGACCGCCCGAGCGGGCGCGATCGCCGCCGCCGCCCTGACCGCCCGAGCGGGCGCGATCGCCGCCGCCGCCCTGACCGCCCGAGCGGGCGCGATCGCCGCCGCCGCCCTGACCGCCCGAGCGGGCGCGGTCACCGCCGCCGCCCTGACCGCCCGAGCGGGCGCGGTCGCCGCCGCCGCCGCCCTGACCGCCCGAGCGGGCGCGGTCGCCGCCGCCGCCCTGACCACCTGAACGTCCGCCCGCGGCGCCGGAACGGCCACCGCCGCCCCCGCCGCTCTGCCCGCCGCGCCAGCCTGAGCTGCTCTGCCCCGGCCCCTGGCCTGATACCGGTCCCGTTCCGCTTCCCGGCTCGCGCCAACCTTCCGGCCCTCGATGCGGCGCGCGATGGCCTTCCATGCCCCGGGCTGCCGGCGCGGACCGCTCGACCGGCTTCGGCTTGTGGGCCTTGCCCGGCCCGCGCGGCTCGCGCGGCGGGCGGGCGAACTCCGTGTCCTTGCGCGGCGCCGCCACGTTGTAGTCGAAGCCCTCGATCGTGCGGCGGGGGATGGCCTGCCGCAGCACCTTCTCGATGCCCCGGATCATCTCCGCGTCCACCGGCTCGACGAAGGTGTAGGCGTCACCCGTCTTGGCCGCCCGGCCCGTGCGGCCGATGCGGTGGGTGTAGGCTTCCACGGTGTCGGGGATGTCGTAGTTGATCACATGCGAGATCTGCGTGACATCGATGCCGCGGGCCGCGATGTCCGTGGCCACCAGCACCTGCACCGAGCCGTCGCGGAAGCCCGAGAGGGCCGCCTGGCGGCGGGTCTGGCTCAGGTTGCCCTGCAGCTCGGCCGCCGAGACGCCGTCGGCGATCAACTGCTGGGCCACGCGCTTGGCGCGGTACTTGGTGCGGGTGAAGACCAGCACCGAGTCGGTGTCCGTCTTGGCCAGGATGGCCTTCAGCAAGGCCGTCTTCAGATGGTGCTGCACCGGGTAGAGGGCATGGGCGACCGTCTCGACCGGCGCGCCGCGTCCCACCTGCACCCGTACCGGGTCGCGCAGGATCTCCGCCGCCAAGCGGGCGACATCGTCCGGCATCGTGGCCGAGAAGAGCAGGTTCTGGCGGCGGGCCGGCAAGCGGGCCAGGATCTTGCGGATGGTGGGAAAGAAGCCCATGTCCAGCATCTGGTCCGCTTCGTCCAGCACCAGGATGCGGATGGCGTTGAGATCGATGTTGCCCTGTTGGATATGGTCCAACAAGCGTCCCGGGCAGGCCACCACCACGTCGCGCCCGCGCCGCAGGCCGTCGAGCTGCGGCTGCATTCCCACGCCGCCGTAGATGGTCATGCTCGTCAGGCCCGTGCCCTGGCCCAGCTGGCGCACCGATTCTTCCACCTGATCCGCCAGCTCGCGGGTGGGGGTGATGATCAGCGCCCGCAGGCGGGCCTTGGGGCCCTCCAGCAGGTTCTGCAGCATCGGCAGCACGAAGGCCGCCGTCTTGCCCGTGCCGGTCTGGGCCAGACCCATGACGTCGCCGCCCTTGAGCACGACCGGGATCGCCTGCAGCTGAATGGGCGTGGGATCGCTGTAGCCCAAGGTGGCGGCGCCGCGGAGGACGGCGGGGACAAGCCCCAGTTGTTCGAAGTTCATGTTGGTATCCGGTTCACATTGCTGGGCCGGCAATTGCGCGCGGCCCAAGTCGGCGAACCCACGAGGGTTCGGTTAAGCGACGACGGGCGGGAGCGATAGATCGCTCCCGCCCGCAAGATGGTTCGGTCGATGTCGACCGAGGCTGAGAGCTTACTGGTAGCCTCGGCGCACGGATGGCAGGAAGATGGGCTCGCCGGCCAGGATGGGGATCTCGCGGGAGAAGACGCCGTCCCAGATGGGGATGATCGGTGTCTTTCGGATCCCGTACTTCCGGCTGCTGGCCGTCACGCGGTACTCGCCCGCCGGCAGGCCGTAGAAACCATAGCGGCCCTTGCTGTCCGTGTTCTGCGGGTTCACCTGCGAGTTGCCGGGAGCCGGAACCCATTGGGTCCAGATGCCGGTATCGGCATTCCGGCGTTCGAGGGTGATCGTGGCGTCGTCGACCGTCGGCTCGCCGATGCCCTGGCCCAGCAGCACCTGATCGAAGCGCCCATTGCCCCGGCCGCCCGACCCCAGGACCACGTTGTCGATGGTCCAGCCGTCGTCGACCGTGTTTTCGCGGGGATCGCTGCGCATGCGGAAGCGGATCTGCAGCTTGTTCTCGCGGCTGAACTCGTCCAGGGGGATGATCTCCGCCTTCCAGCCGCCGGAGACATCGAGGAAGGTCTTGACCGTGCGCCAGTTGTCGGCGACGCGGACTTCCAAGGCGCCGGAATCGCCGGCCGCGAAGCGGTACTTATGCCAGAAGACCAACTGCGGCGATGGGATCTGCAGCATGTCGATGGGATGGACGTAGGTCACCTTGGCGTCCCAGGACGGACCGTAGCGTCCGGACGGGTTGGCGGCGGTGATCGGGCTGTCGGTCAAGGCCCACTTGCCGCTGCGTGAACGGTCCTCGGCTTCCTTCTGCCCCAGGGCCCAGGCGCCGCCATCAGCGACCCAGTTGGTCAGCAGGCCGGACTCGAAGTCCTCGTCGACCGTCGGCTGTGCCTGCACGCCCGTGTCGCTGAACACGACGCCGGTCTCGCCGACATAGATGAAGCCACTGCAGGCGCCGCTCGGAAGGCCGTCCACCGTCAGATCATAGGTGTCCTGCCGGGGTTGGAACGGCGCGGTTTCCCACATCCCCGAGGCGGCGCTGAAGCTCAGCGGCACCTCCGGCTGATCCGGCTGGACGAAGCTCACCTTGGACGGGTTGCCCGTCACCGGCACCGCCACGGTGATCGGCGTGCCCGGCGGAATGGTCACCCGGCCACCGGAGAAGGCGCCGCAGCCCACCGAGCAGCCAGTGACGTCGCGGATCATCTGCACCCTGGCCGTGGCGCCCGAGCCATACGCGAACTGCAGGCGCGCCGGATCCACGCGCGAGCCGCTGGCCACCGTCACCCGGCGGAAGCCGGTGCGGGGGCTGCGGGTGTCCACCATCTGACCGTCCGACAAGGCCTGCTGGCGGTTGGCGTCGAAGGTGAGACGATGCTCGCCGTCGGCAAGGGTCAACTCGAAGCTGAAGCTGCCGTCCCCCTGGGCCCGCACCGGCGATCCCACCGCCACGTCGCGGTCGTAGGCCTGGACCATGGCTTCCGGACTGGTCTGGCCGCTCACCTGGATGCGGCTCTGGTTGGTGACGCCGCATTGCGGCGACTCCAGCAGGGGCGCCGCCGGCATTTCGGCGACCAGCCATGGGGCGTACTTGACGCCTTCGGAGATCGGCAAGCCCTTGCCCGCGAGGTTGACGATGTCCGGGCCGCAGGCGTCGCGAGCGTTGTTGCGGTTGTCGAAGGGGCCGGAGATGTCGCCCCACCAATGCCGAGTGGCCTCGACGCAGGTATCGCTATCCGTGTTCTCGATCGCCAGCTTGCCCACTGCGCCGAAGCTGTTCATGTCCAGTTTCGGCTTGGCGTCGCCGAGCGTCGCGAGGCCGATCTGCGCGCCGGCCAGGCGGTTGTGGTGGATGTTGGGGCGCGAGGCATTCTCGGTCCGGATCGCCGTGGACGTCAGAGCGCCCACCACCTCCGGAATGATGTTGCCGCCGATCTCCACCTTGTCGTTCGCGGCCGCCCGGACCAGCAGGCCCAGGCCGGAGCTGCGCAGGAAGAGGTTGTTGAGGATGCTGACCGTCGGCGATTCGGCGGCGATGGTGACCGCTCCGGACAGGTCTCGCCCGCCGTACAGGATCAAGCTGTTCTTGAGCGAGCCGCCGCCGGCATTGCCGGCCGCAAAGCCCACGGAGTTCCAGTAGCCGGCGACAGCGTTCTCGACGTTGGCCGTCAGCACCACCCCATCGGCGTCCAGCTTGCCGGCGCCTTCGACGCGCAACTGGCCGCCGCTCTTCATCATCAGCACCGTGCCGGGGTTGAGCGTGAGCGGCTGCAGGATGCCGAGGTTGCAGTCCAGTTCGCGGACCAGGTCGTTCGACCAGGTCTGCACCGTGGTCGCGTCGGAACAGTACAGCATGGCGTCGGCGAGGTTGCCGACGGCCACGTTGTTGGAGAAGTCGGTTGGCGACTGGGCCCGGTGCTCCACCGAACGACCGTTGCGCACGAAGCGGTTGTCGGCAACCTTGATATGGTAGGTGGACGGCTCCCACTTGCCGCTGAGGGACAGGCCGCGGTCCAGACAGCCTTCGACCAGGTTGCCGACGAACTCCAAGGGCATCGACGAGACGGCGTTGGGCACCGCCACCAGCACGCCGTGGCCCCGCGACCAGCGGATGCGGGAGTTGCGGATGACCGCGCGGTCCGCCGACACCATGATGGCTCGGCCGTCCTGGCCGGCGTAGTCGAAGGTCACGCCGTCCAGGGTCAATCCGGTGGCCCCGCTGTTGTAGGCGATGCCGGCCCAGTCTCCCGCCGCCGGCCGCGAGTCGGCCTCGTCGTTGTTGGTGTCGCAGGCGAAGCGCCGATCCGGCGAGTCGGCGGCGATGTCGGTGCAGGTGGCGTCGTCGCGCAAGGAGGTGAAGTGCACCGGTTCGGTGCCACTACCCGGAGCCGGTACCGTCAGGACGCCGCTGCGATCGACATGCAGGGTGGCACCGTTCTGCGCCTTGACCACCGTTCCCGAGTCGATGAGCAGGGTGGCGTTGGCGCCCACACGCACGTCGTCGGCGTGGATCACGTAGGGGGCCGCGCCGCGGCCCCAGCGCACCTGGCCCTGGCGGCTGATGTTGCCCTGCACCAGGATGCCGTTGACCTGGTTGCGGGCGAAGCTGAGGCCCGTGACACCGGGTTGGGCGCTGGCGTCCATGCGGACGACGCTGCGGCATTCCTCGATGCGGGTGCGGCTGAGGTCGGGGTTGATCAGCCCTGCGCCCGTGGCGCGAATGGACACCCCGTCGCCGCTCATCTTGCGGATGAGGCTGTCGTTGAGGCGCCCCGAGGCGTTGTCGAATCGAACGCCATCGCCGGTCCCGAACTCGATCAGGGCGTTGCTGATGCTGATGCCGCTGGTCGTGACCTTGATCGCCGGGTCCTGCCTCGCGCCGGGGCCGCCGGCGTAGCGGACCTGCACATGATCCAGCCGGCTGCAGCTGCTCTCGTCGGCCGCGGAGATGCAGCCGCTGAGCACCAGGCCGGTCCAGTCGCCGGGACCCGGCTGCAGGTCGGTGCCGTCCGCGTTGTATGACGTGAAGACGACTGGCTTGTCGGCCGTGCCGACGGCGACCAGTCGGGTGCCGGCTGGGCTGATCAGGGAGGTGTTCTTGAAGCGTACCTGCACGCCGGGCTTGAGGATCAGGGTCTTGCCGAAGGCGAGGGTCACATCGCCGGTCACATAGTAGTTGAGCCCCACGGGCTCCCAGGTGCGGTCGACGTTCACCGTGCCCTGCACCGCGATGCCGTTGATGGCGTTGCGTTCCAGCAGGTTCGGCTTGGGCAGGTTGTCGGTGTTGCCGGCGGCCCGGTCGATCGTGTCGGGCACCACGGCCACATTGGCATCGGTTTCGATACCGGGGCCCGGATTGTCGGTGATCGTGTTGCCCGAAAGGAAGAGCTTCAGGCCTTGGGTCGAAGAGGCCTCGGCCCGTATGCCGCTGCGCAGGTTGTGGTGGATGTTGCTGTCGCTGATGAAGGCCGCGGCGATCTGGGTCACCCGGATGCCGGCGCCTTCGCTGTAGGCGATCTCGCTGCCGCGGATCTCGTCCTTGTCGTGACGGATGACGACGGCCGCGCCGCTCCGGCTGACCGCCCCGCCATAGCGGATGACCGTGCCGGCTACCGTGGAGCGGCCGGCGCCGAACAGGTCCAACTGCGCCCATGAACCGGGCCGCGGATCAGAGGGGCCGTCCCCGCCGGTGTCGCAGTCGCGGGTCGTGGCCTGCGCATCGCAGGCGTCGTCGAGGAGGCTGGTGATCAGGACCATCGCGGCGCCGGGCGTGAAGGTCCCGGTTGCGCCATCGATCTTGGGACCGATCTGCATCTCGCCGCCGGAGTTCACCAGCTGGGTGTCGATGCCCATCTTGACGACCACGCCCGGCTCCACGGTCAGCATCGCGCCCTGGATCCGGCCCCCGGCGTCGCGCACGTTGCCGCGCACGACCTCGATCTTGGAGCGGTCGGCGACGATGTAGGGCAGGCCGCCGGCCTGCCAGACGATGGGGCGGGTGATGTCGCCGGCGGCCAGACGGATGCCGTTGATCTTGTTGGACAGAGGCGCCAGCCCATCGCCGCTCATGGCATTGCCGCTCTGATTCAGCACGGCATTGGGATGGCTGGTGATCGCCGCGCCGCCGTTCTTCTCGAAGCGGCAACCGGTGACGCTGACCACGTTGTCGGTGACCGAATCCGGCGTGGTCACCCCGATGTTGATGCCGTCGTCGCCATTGCCCGAGAAGAGGCTGTCGCTGACCACGGCGCTGACGTCGTTGATCCGCAGGGCGGTGCCGCCCGCCGATGAGAAGGTCGATTGCGTGACCTGCGTGCCGGCCTTCTTGATCTCGAACATCGGCACCTTGAAGCTGGTGCCGGCGCCGCCGAAGCGAACGTTGGTATGGGCGATCCGGCTGCCTTCCACGGATCCGGTGCCGATCTCGATCGTCGCCCAGGAGCCGGGCCCGGGTGCGGCCGGTCCGTCGTTGCCGGTGTCGCAGGCGACCGTGGCCGAGCTGCAGGTGCTGTCGTCGGCCATGGCCGTGAAGGTGATGCGCTGCTCAGCGGTTCCAACGGCCGCCAATGAGCCCTTGTTGCTCACACGCAGGTTGGTCTCGGTGCCGTTGAACTTGATCAGGGTGCCCGGCTCGATGGTCAAGGCCTCCTCGACGTAGAGCGTCGAGCCGATGATCACGGGCAGGTCACCGCCGTGCCAGGTCATCGGGAAGCCGATCCGCGTGGTCTTCACCAGGACACCGTTGATCTTGTTCCCCTGGGCGCTGTTGCCGCTGAGCACCAGCTCGACCCCGCCGCCGGCCTTGACGGCCTCGGCGTTGTTCTCAAAGCTGCTGCCTTCCAGGATGACCGTCGTCTTGGCGGCCGAGCTCTCGTTGACCTCCAGGCCGGCCGCGACGTTGCGGCGGATGCGCAGGCCCTTGAGCGTCGCCGTCGTGATGCGCTCCAGCATGAGGCCGACACCGGAGGAATCCTCCACCGTGACGTCCGTGAGGGAGGCGCCCTCGCGCCGCACCTGCACGGCCGCGATGGTGGGACTGTCCGGCGCCCCCGCGTGGCGCACGGTCAAGCCCTTGAGCACCACCGCTCCCGTCCCTTCGACGATCTCGATGCCGCGCCAGTCGCCGCGCTGGGGGTTGGCCTGCTGTGAACCGAAGACGACGCTGTCCAGAGCCGAGCCGTCCACCGTCAACGGACCTTCGACCCGCATCCGTTTGCCGGTGGCGAACAACACCTCGACCCCGGCCTGGATGGTGAGGGAGGAGGCGGTGTTGGCGACGCGGAGGTCGCAGTTGACCATGTAGGGGCTGTTCTCCACCGTCCACACGGTGCCGTCCGCGACACTGCCGCTCGGCAACGACGCGCAGACATCGGTGGCCTGGCGCCGGGCCTGGACGGTGGCAGTCTGCTGTGGCGCGGAGAGGAGCAGGAGGAGGAGGCCGGCGCCGCACAGCGCAAGCGTTCGCAATCGGTCCATGGCGTGATGACTCCTGATAATCGAAGTATGGCGTTGAACTGAAGACGGAGCAGGCAATCCGAAGGGAAAGTCAGCCATGCCATCGAGCGGACATGGCCTTACGCCGTTCCCTTGATCATAACACCGCGCCCTTTGGGCGTCCAGCCGATTTCCGGGCGGCGTTTGGGGTGGTCAGGCCGCGTCCACCTGGAGGCTGATCACCTGACTGGCCCCATCCTCGGCCATGGAGATGCCGTAGACCGTGGATGCGGTCTGAATCGTCCCGCGGTTGTGGGTGACCACCACCACCTGGCGGTCCGTCGACAGCTGCTTGAGGGCCTGGCAGAAGCGGTCGACGTTGGCCTCGTCGAGGGCCGCGTCCACCTCGTCCAGCACCACGAACGGCGTGCCGCTCACCTGGAGCAAGGCGAAGGTCAAGGCGACCGCGGTCAAGGCGCGCTCACCGCCCGAAAGAAGGCTGAGGGGCTGGCGGCGCTTGCCCGGCGGTCGGGCCATGATCTCCAGGCCCGGCGCCTGCCCGGCGCCCTCGCCGCGCACCTGAACCAGCTCGGCCTCGCCGCCGCCGAAGAGCAGGGGGAAGTAACGACCGAAAGCCTCCGCCACGAGGGTGAAGGTGCGCTCGAAGCCGGCCGTAATGTCCTGGTCCAGCTGGTCCAGCAGCTGGCGCAGGTTGGCGTCGGCGGTCTTGAGGTCGGCCTCCTGGGTGACGAGATCGTCGAAATGGGCCTGGGTCTCCTCGTAGGTGGACAGCGCCTCCTGATCGATGTGACCCAGGGCACGCAGCCGACCGCGCAACTGCTCGACACGCGACTCGAGGTCCTCGGCGACGCTGTCCACGGCGGGCAAGGTGACCTGGTCGCGGGCATCCAGCTCCAGCTGGCCGCTGGCCAGGTCCAGGCCCAGGGTCCCCGATTCGCCGCGCAGCTGGTCGAAGAGTCGCTCGAGGCGGTCCTCGGCCCGCGTGGCCCGCACGCGGAGTTCCGCCAACTCGCGCTCCGCTTCCTCCAGACGCAGGCGTTGTGCTTCGAAGGCCGCTTCGGTGGACTGCAAGTCTGCCCGGCGGCTGTCGAGCGCCGCCAGCTGCGTCGCGATGACCGTTTCCAGGGCGTCGAAGGCCTTGGCTTGACCGCCGGCGGTCTCGTCGCGTCCCGCCTGCTCGCGGTCAAGGGCCGCCAGCTCGGTGTCGAGGGCCGTGGCGCGGGCTTCGAATGCCGCGGCTGTCCGGGCCAGACCGGCCACCTCCTCGCGACTGGCGTGGCGCAGGGCCTGGCCACCGGCCAGCTCCTGGCCGGCCTTGGCCGCCGCAGCTTCGGCCGCGCTTACCCGGGCCTGAAGTGCGGCCAGCTCGTCGGCCAGCTGCCCGCCGTCGGCCACGGCCGAGGCATCGCGGGCGGCGAGTTCCTGAGCGGTCAGCTCCGCCAGCTGTGTGCGCAAGGTGTCCAGCGCGGTGGCCTTGGCGCTGCGTTCCGCTTCCAGGCGCAGCCCGCGCTCCTGGAGCCAATCCAACTCACGCGCCGCCCGGTCTCGGGCTTCCTGCGCCGCAGCCAGTTCGCGGGCCTTCAGCCGGTACCGCGCGTCCATGTCCCGCTGCGCTGAAGCCTGCGCGACCAGGGACGCTTCGGCCTGCCGCGACTGCACCAGGCAGGCGGCCAGTTGGGCCTCAGCCGCCGCCAGTCCCGTTTCGGCGGCTCCCAACTGCGCCGGCAGCTCGCGCCGCTCGCGCCCCACGCGCAGGAGGTCTCGAAGCGGGGGGCCGATCATCACCAGCCCGCGGCCTTGATAGACCGTTCCGCTCCGGGTGACCGTGAGGGCGCCTGCCGACGGACGGGCGGGCAGGTCCGCCGGGACTTCCTCGCCTTCCTGGAACCGCACATGGCCGAAGAGCTGGTCCAACACGGCCGGAGCGGCAGGACAGCGGGGTCCACCGACGGGCAACTGCGCTTTCGAATCCGGACCCACGGGGGCCGAGGCGTCGATGAGCGTCAGCTGGCCGGGCAGCAGGTCGCTCAGCAGGGCGCGGGCGGCAAGAAGCGCCGCGGCGTCGGCGACGACCACCGCCTGCAGGCGCGGGCCCAAGGCGGCAGCCACCGCCGGCTCCCATTCCGGATCGACCTCCAGCAGGTCCGACAGGCTGCCGACCACCCCGTTGATGCCGCCGGCGCGCAAGCGGTCCAGCCAGGGGCCGGCCGAGTTCAGCTGGCCGGCCAAGGCCTCCAGTCCATCGCGGTGACTGTGCAGGACCTGTACCGCGCCACGGGCCAACCCCAAGGCCTCGCGGGCGGCGGCCACAGCCAGGGCGGCTTCGCCCTGGCGGGCTTCCGCCTGGCCGCGCGACGCTTCCGCCTGCTGGCGTTCCTCGTCGGCCGCCGCAGCCGCCTGGTTCACGACCTCGAGCGATGCCTCGAGCTGTGTCGCCGCGGCCGACTGCGCCCGCAAGGTCTCCGCTTGGGCGGCCACACGCTCGTCCAGCGCCTGTGCTTCGGTGATCAGGGCCTGGATCCGGCCTTCGTGTGAGGCGCGTCGGGCCACGGCGTCAGCCAGCTGCTGCCTCGCGCTGTCCCGCCGCCGCTCCTGCTCCTGCTGCCGCTGTTCGACCACCTGCCAGGCTTGGCGCTGGCGCGCCAGATCCTCGCGGCTGTCGGCGAGCGTCCGTTCCAGGCGGCCCTGCGCGGCCTCGCGGTCCTCGTCGCGCCGCTTGGCGGCGGCCAGCTGCTCCGCGGTCTGCGCGAGGTCGGACCGCAGATCGTCCAACCGTTGGCGCAGGCTCTCGCCGCGGGCCCGTGCGACGGCCGCGGCTTCGCGAGCTTCGGCATCCTGGCGCATGCTGTGGTCGCGGTCCAGCCGGGCGGCCTGTAGCAGGGCCTCCACCGCCAGCTGGTCGGCCCGCTGCTGCTCCCGGCGGCGCCCAAGGGTCTCCAGCTCGGCGCGACGGCCCTCGAGTTCCTGCCGATAAGCGGTCACCCGGGCCGCGCTGGATTGTCGCTCCCCAAGCGCCTGATGCCAGTGGAAGCCGTACCATTCCTCCAGCAGCGCCTTGAGCTCGCCGACGACCCCTTGATGCTGCTCCGCCCGTCGCGCGAGGCGGCTCATGCGTTGCAGGCGGGGACCCAGCTCGTCGGTGATGTCGCGGACGCGGGTCAGGTTGTCGTAGGTCTCGGCCAGCTGGCGCAGGGTACGCTCGCGGCGACGCTGCAGAGGCACCAGTCCGGCGGCCTCGTCGATGAGGCCCCGCCGCTCCTCGGGTCTGAGGGTGAGGGCCGAATCCACCGTGCCCTGGCCGATGACGGTGTAGTTGCCTTGCCCCAGCCGGCCGCCCAGCAGGTCCTGGATGTCGCGCAGCCGCACGGGGGCGCCGTTGATGAAGTACTGCAGGCTGCCGTCGCGGTGGGCCCGGCGGCTGACTTCCACCTCGGCAAAGTCGAGGTCGAGCCAGCGGTCCGCATTGTCAAAGGTGACGGCGACCTGAGCCAGGCCAGCCCGCGAGCGACGCTCCGTACCCGCGAAGATCATGTCCTCAGCCCGACGCGCTCGCATGGCCGAGTGGCGCTGCTCGCCCAGAACCCAGCGGATGGCATCGGCGACATTGGACTTGCCGCTGCCATTGGGGCCGACGATGGCTGTGATCCCCGCTGGAAAGACGAAGGTGTAGCGGTTGGCGAAGCTCTTGAATCCCTGAACCGTAATGTCCTTGATCCGCACGGGGAGGGAGTATAGCAGAGCGAATGCTATACTCCCGCCGCCGGTTCCCCACCCCACTTTCGCGGTCCTGAGGTTGCCATGACTGAGCGCACGCTTCGTGTCGATACGGTGATTCCGGTGTACAACGAGGAGAAGGCCCTACCCGGCTCCATCCAGCAGCTGGACGCCTTCCTGAGCGCCGAATGCCGCCATGACTGGCGGATCATCATCGCCGACAACGCCTCGGTGGACGGCACGCCGGAAGTCGGCCGGGCCCTCGCGCTGCAGTATCCGCGGGTGCGTTACGAGCGCCTGGAGCGCAAAGGACGCGGGCTGGCCCTGCGCACGGCCTGGCTGGCGAGCGACGCCGACATCCTGTCCTACATGGATGTGGACCTGTCCACCAACCTCAGCGCCTACATTCCGCTGATCGAGAGCATCGCCGGCGGCGGCTTCCAGGTGGCCATCGGTTCGCGACTTCGCCGCGGCGCGCGGGTCCGGCGGCAGTGGAAGCGCGAGATCATCTCCCGGGGCTACAACCTGCTGATCAAGCTGCTCTTTCCGACGCGGCGCTTTTCCGATGCCCAATGCGGCTTCAAGGCCATCAGCCGCGTGGCCGCCCGCAAGCTGATCCCCATCGTCGAGAACAACCACTGGTTCTTCGACAGCGAGCTGCTGCTGCGGGCCGAGCAGCACGGCTACGGCATCTTCGAGGTGCCGGTGGATTGGGTGGAAGACCTGGACACGCGGGTCAAGATCGCCAGCACTGCCTGGGAGGACGTCAAGGGCCTCCTGCGGGTGCGTTTCACGCCCAAGGAAGGTCGGACGGTAGGATGAGCGCCGGATCGGGGAGCCCGGTGCCGACGAGCCCGGTGCCGATGAACCCGGTGCAGGAGCCCCGGCTGAGCCATCTGGACGCCGAGGGTCGGGCGCAGATGGTGGACGTGACCGCGAAGCCCGCGACCGCCCGATACGCGCGGGCCGCCGGACGGATCCTCATGCAGCCGGCGACCCTGGTGCAGATCATGGCCGGCAGCCTACCGAAGGGCGACGTGCTGGCCGTGGCCCGCGTGGCCGCCGTTCAAGGCGCCAAGCTCACGCCGCAGCTCATCCCGCTCTGCCACAGCCTGCCCCTGTCGGGCCTGGACGTCGATTTCCAACCGCTTGCGCCCGATGCCGACGGGCGGGCGGGCATCGAAGTGACCGCCGAGGCGCGGACGGTGGCCGCCACGGGCGTGGAGATGGAGGCCATGACGGCGGTGGCGGTCGCCCTCCTCACCTTGTACGACATGGCCAAGGGGGTTGACCGGGCCATGGAGCTGGAGGGCCTGCGGCTCTTGGAGAAGCGCGGCGGTCGGAGCGGCGTCTGGCAGCGAGATGAGCCCTGAGCTATGATCTGCCGGCGGGGCGTCGGAGCCCGCCGCGGCGTCGCCGACTGGCGACCGTGGCCGTCTTCCCTGAGAGGCAGCTCGCGTCCATGGTTCGAGACAAGGACGGCAAGACCTCGGCCGAGATCCGGCTGACGGAGCGCGCCAGTTGCGCGGGCTGAGCGGCCAAGATGGGCCCTGAGGCCCTGGCCCAGGTTCTGCGGCCACTCATGGGGATGTTCCCCGCAGCTGACTATCCGGACCTCCTGGTGGGCTTGGAGGGACCGGACGATGCGGCCGTGTATCGGCTGGATGATGCGCGGGCCCTGGTGGTCACCACCGACTTCTTTCCGCCCGTGGTCGATGATCCGTACAGCTTTGGGGCCATCGCCGCCGCCAACGCCATGAGCGATGTCTTCGCCATGGGCGGGACGGTGCTGCTGGCCCTCAACCTGCTGGGTGTACCGGAGGACCTGCCGACCGAGGTGGTCACGGCCATCCTGCGTGGGGGTGCCGAAACGGTCCGGGCCGGCGGCGGCGTGATCGCCGGCGGGCACAGCATCATCGACGCCGAGCCCAAGTACGGTCTGGCGGTGGTCGGGCTCGTGGATCCCCGCGCCATTCTGCGCAAGTCCGGCGCGCGACCCGGCGATGCCCTGGTGCTCACCAAGGCCTTGGGCACCGGGCTGGTGACCACGGCCATCAAACGCGGGCAGGCGGACCCGGCTGATGTCGCGGCGGCCGTCGCGGGGATGATGGCCCTCAACCGCGCCGCCGGCGCTTGTGCCGCGCGCCTGGGCCTGGGCGCGGCCACGGACATCACCGGTTTCGGCCTGGTCGGCCATGCCCTCGAGATGGCCGAGCAGAGCGGGGTGGACCTGCACCTGAACCTGGACGCCCTGCCGCTCCTGCCCGGCGCCTGGGCCTATGCCACGGCCGGCATGGTTCCTGGGGGCTCATCGCGCAATTACTGCGCCTTCATGGATCGCGTGGACGGGCTGGACGGCCTGGACGAGACCTGGAGCCACATCCTCTTCGATCCCCAGACCTCGGGAGGCCTGCTGATGGCGGTGGACGCAGACCTGTTGCCCCGGCTGCTGGACGGGTTGGGCGCGGAGGGCGTCATGGCCGCGGTCATCGGCGAGGTCCGCAAGGGCGCCGGCCGACTGACCGTCCGAACGTCCAGCGGAAGGGAGGGCTGACATGGTGTCGAGCGAAGGGCGGGCCGCCGCGGATCGCCCGGCGGTCGTGGTCACCGGCATGGGCCTGATCACCCCGATCGGCATCGGCCTGGAGGCTACCTGGGCGTCGCTGATGGCCGGCCGGTCCGGCGTCGGTCCTATCAGCCGCTTCGATCCGGCGGCGTTCAAGGTGCATATCGCCGCCGAGGTGCGGGACTTCGACGCTCGGGACTTCATGGAAGCCCGCGAAGCGCGGCGCTTGGACCGCCTGGTGCAGTTTGCCGTCGCCGGCACCTCCCAGGCCCTGGCCCAGGCCGGCCTCGCGGTGGCCGCTTGCGACACGGAGCGCGTCGGCGTGCTCATCGGCACCGGGGTGGGCGGCTTCGAGACCATTCAGACCGGCTTCGAAGACCTCTTGGCCCGCGGCCCCAACCGGGTCAACCCGCTGACGGGTGCGATGATGCTGCCCGACATGGCGGCCGGCTATGTGGCGATCGTCCACGGGGCCCAGGGTCCGAACCACTGCGTTTCGGCCGCCTGCGCCACCGGCTCGATGGCCGTGGGCGAGGCCGCGGCGGTGATCCGCCGCGGCGACGCCGACGTGATGATCGCCGGTGCCGTGGAAGCCGGCATCACCCCCTTTGCCCTGGCGGCGTTCCACCGCACGGGGGCCATGTCCACCCGCAATGCGGAGCCGCTGCGAGCCAGCCGCCCTTTCGACGCCGATCGCGACGGCTTCGTCTTCGGCGAGGGCGCGGGCATCTTGATCCTGGAGCGGGAGGACCACGCCCGCGCGCGGGGCGCCACGGTGCTGGCGGAGTTGGCCGGCTACGGCGCCAGCGCCGACGCCTACCATGTCAGCGCCCCGCGCGAGGATGGCCGCGGGGCCGCCCTGGCCATGCGCCGCGCGCTGGCCACCGCCGGGCTGGCGCCGGAGGACGTGGACTACATCAATGCCCACGGTACCGGGACGGTGCTGAACGACCTCTCGGAGACCCGGGCCATCCACACCGTGTTCGGCGCGCATGCCCCGCGGCTGGCGGTCAGCTCGACCAAGAGCATGCACGGCCACCTCATGGGGGCGGCCGGCGCGGTGGAGGCGGTGATCACCGTGCTGACGCTGCGGCACGACATCCTGCCGCCGACGGTCAACCTCGACCGACCCGGCGAGGGTTGCGACCTGGACTACGTGCCGCATCGCCCGCGACCCGCGGTCGCCCCGCTGCGAGCCGCGCTCTCCAACTCCTTCGGCTTCGGCGGGCATAACGCCAGCCTCCTCATCCGCCGGCGCCCATGACCGTCCCGGATGCGCCGGCCGCGGCTGGTCAGGCGGAGGCGGGCGCCCTTGAGATCCGGCTAGGCCTGGTCTTCAAGGACCGGCGCCTGCTCCTGGGCGCCCTGACCCACGGCTCCTACCGCAACGAGTTCGGGGGCGTCGACCTGCCCGATAACGAACGCCTGGAATACCTCGGCGACGCCGTCGTGGACTTCTTGGCTGCCGGTCTCTTGTTCCGGCGACTGCCGGAGGCGCGCGAAGGCGAGCTGACCGCCCTGCGCGCCGCATTGGTCTGCGAGGCCTCCTTGGCCCGTTTCGCGCGGCAACTGGACCTGGGTGCCAGCCTTCGGTTGGGCCGCGGCGAAGCCGCCAGCGGCGGCCGGGAGCGGTCCACCTTGCTCTGCGATGCCTTCGAGTCGGTCATCGGTGCCCTGTATCTGGACTCCGGGCTGGCTGCCGCGGCGCCCGTGGTCGAAGGGCTCCTGAGCCCGGCCTTGGACCTGGTTCTGGCCGAACGCAGCAGCAAGGATGTCAAGAGCAGCTTCCAGGAACTGGCCCAGCGGCGCTGGCAGCAGACGCCGCAATATGTCACGGTGGAGGCCAGTGGACCGGATCACGCGCGCACCTTCATCGTCGAGGCGCGCATTGCCGACACGGTCTGGGGACGGGGCAGCGGGCGCAGCAAGGCGGGGGCGGCCCGGGCGGCGGCCGAGGAGGCGCTGGCCAGGGCGGCGATGATCGAGGCGGAAGGCTCGGCATGAGGCGCCGGCCGCGCGCGGGACTGCTCCCGCTGGCGGCGATGCTGTTGGGCTGGCAGCCCGCCTTCGGCGTGGCGATGGCCGCGCCGGCGCAGGGCGGCCTGGAGGTCACCGCCTACACACCCTCGCGATTGGAGTTGGGGGGCAACGTGTACATCCTGGTGCGCGGGATGCTGCGCAACGGCGGCAGCTTCGGGCTGGGCCAGGTGACCGTGGACCTGATGCTCTGGGGGGCGGATCCGGCCGTTCCGCTGGGCCATGGCATCGGTCAGGCCTTTCTGGAACGGCTGGCGCCCGGCGAGGAGAGCCCCTTTTCGGTGGCGGTCCGGCATTGCTGTCCGGACGATGCACGGCGCTACGCCTTCACCTTGAGCGGCCCGGAACAGCGCGAACGGCCCTACCGTTCCCTGGAGGTTCGCGCCGTGTCCTCGCGGCAGGGCACGCGGGGTCCGGAGCGCACCGGCGAGCTGTTCAACGCCGGCAACCTCAGCGTCAACGCCCCCAGCCTGGACCTCTATGCCGCCTACTGGCGCGGCAGCGACCTCATCGATCTGCGCACCGCCAACCTGCCGGTGCTCTGGAGCCTCGGCGGGCCCGTAGGTCAGGCCCTACCCCCCGGACTCGCCTATCCCTTCGCCGTCGCCGAGCCCGCCGAGCCCTTCGACCGGGTCGCCTATTTCATCAACGGCTCGCCCTATCCGGTCGGGCTCTACCCTGTTCCTCTGGGCCTGGGCGGGCTGGATGGGCGTCCTGACGGCACGGATCTGGTCTGGCGGGGCCTCTTGACCAATTGTGGTCTGGCGGCCGTCGACGGGGCGATCATCATTCTGGACTGGCGGGAGGATGGCAAGGTGCGCGGCTTCGCGCGCTGGGACCTGGACCTGGGATCGGCATTGCCGCCCGGTGGCGGGCGTTGGGTCAGCCTGCGGCTCTCCGACGGGCCGCCGGCGCTCCTGGAGCCCGGGGCGGCCACCTTCCTGCCCCTGGCCCTGGCGGTTCAAGAACAGCCGCCTCCGGCTTACGTCTGCGCCATCGCGCCGCAGCGGCTGTCGCTGCCGCTGCTCGGCTTTCCACAGGAGTCATTGCCATGAGCCCGTCTCCAGGTCTGGTCAACCCCGATGCATTCCGTCAGGCCCTGCGCCGCTGGCCCAGTGGCGTGACGGTGGTCACGATGCCGACGGCCGATGGCCCGCATGGCATGACCGCCTCGGCCTTCTGCTCCGTCTCCGTCGCTCCGCCGCAGGTGTTGGTGGTGGTCGATCGGCGCTGGCGCTCGCATGACCTCATCGCCGCGGGCGCTGTCTTCTGCGTCAACATCCTGGCCGATGACCAGGCCGGCTGGTCGGAGCGCTTCGCCGGCCGGGGCCAGGAGGAGGACCGCTTCGCGGGCATCGCCACGGTCGTGGCGGCCACCGGCGCGCCCTGCCTGACAGCGGCCCGCGCCTGGCTTGACTGCCGCGTGGTCGCGGCGCACGAGGCCGGCGACCACAGCATCTTCGTGGGCGAGGTGTTGGCGCTGGGTCTGGGCGACGGCGCCGAGACTTCCCTGGTCTACCACGATGGCGCCTACCGGTCGGTGGGGGAACGTGTTGAACCGGTTGTGGCATGAGACCGAGCGTTGCCGCCGATCGCCATGACCTGTCGCGTCCGCGTCCAGGCCCGTCCTCGCTTCCCCTCCCCCTGTCGCCCTTGGTGTCTGCGGATGCGGCGGTAGGGCGCAAGCTGCTCTGGATCTTCCTGGACGGGGTGGGCTGGGGCGCGGATGACGAGGCCGTCAATCCCCTGGCTCGCGGCAGTTGGCCGCATCTCGAGCAGCTGGCCGGCGGCAGATGGGTCGCCGGCGACCGGCTGCCGCCGCGAGCGCATCCCCTGGACGCCTGCCTGGGGGTACCCGGACTCCCGGCCAGTGGCAGCGGCCAGGTCAGCCTGTTGACCGGCGTCAATGCCGCCGCCCTGCTGGGCGAGCATCGCGGGCCTTATCCGGGGGGCGACCTGCATCCCCTGCTCGCAGCGTGTTCGGTGCCGGCGCTGGCGCGGCGCGCGGGGGCAACGGTGGCCTTCGCCAACGCCTTCCCGGACCGCTACCTGTCGCGCATCGCCGGGGGTCGCGCCCGGCTGGGGGCCTTCAGCCGAGCGGCCCTGTTGACGGACTTGCAGTTGCGTGGCCAGGATGAGCTGGTCGCCGGCCGCGCCGTCTCGGCCAACTTCAGCAACCGCTCCTGGCCGACGGATCCCACGCGCCCGGCCCCGCCGGACATCGACGCCGCGGAGGGCGGCCGGAGGCTCGCCGGGCTGGCCCTGGACCATGACCTCACCATCTTCGAGCATTGGGCCACGGACTGGGCCGGTCATCACCCGGACCGCTGGCCGCCGGCCACGGTGTTGGCCGAGCTGGACGCCTTCCTCGGCGGGGTGCTCGCCGTGTGGCCGCCGGAAGCCACCCTGGTCATCGCCTCCGACCACGGCAACCTGGAAGACCTCAGCACGGGGCGGCATACCCGCAATCCGGCCGTGTGCCTATGGTACGGTGCGGCGCCCGACCGCCCTTTGCGCAGCCTGACAGACCTGGCGCCGGCGATGCTCGCGGCGATGGGTCTTGGCCCTGGTCCCGAGGCGGTGTTGTCGGCAAGCGGCTCGCTGCCGCCGGCTCTTGCCGCTTTGCCGGCGGTCTGACATGGCCGGCGGGCGCGTTCGGAGGCGCCGACCTGGCGCGATCCTCCTGCTGCTGCTGACCCAAGTGTTGCTGGCCGGCATCTATGCGGACCTGACCCCCCTCTTCGAGGGTCCCGACGCCGAGGGCCATCTGGCCTACATCGCCCAGCAGCAGGCGGACGGACTGGCGCGGGCGCCCCTGAACACGGCGACTGCGGCGCGCTCCCATGAGTTGATCCAGCAGCCGCCGCTCTATTACCGCCTCGCCGCCCTGTTGGCCGGAGACGCGCAGGCGCGGCCGCTCGCCGACCGCTATCAACGGAACCTGTACTACCCGGGCCTGAGCCAGCGTGTGGCCGTCCCCTGGCGCGCAGGCGCGCCGGACGTGGAATGGCCGGCAAGGGTTGTTGTCTGGTTGTCGATGCTGGGCGCCGTCCTGGCTGCGGCGGCGACCTATGGTATGGCCCGGCTCCTCTGGCCGGCCGAGGGCACGCTGGCCCTGGCGGCGGCGGCGGTTGGTCTCGTCCTGGGTCTGGCCCTGGGTTCTGCCGCCCTGACCAAGTACAGCGGCCTCCTGGTGTTGTCGCCGCTGGGGTTGATGCTGTTGGGGCCTCTGTGGCGCCGGCCACTGGCCATGATCGGGCCACTGGCCGCGGCTGCGGTGGCCTGGCTTGCGTCGGCGGGCCCGTGGTATCTGGCCAACCTGCGCCAGAGCGGACAACTGATTCCGACCACCATGATGCATCGGCTGTTGCCGGATCTGGCCCGGGAAGCGCCGATCGCCTGGACGGCGGCGATTCGAGAGTCGATGTGGCTCCAGCATTCCTATTGGGGCGTCTTCGGTCACGGCTTTCTGGCCGAACCGTGGTACTACGGGTTCATCGGTCTGATCTGCATGCTGGCGGGTATAGGGGGCGTCGTCGCTGCGGTCCGCGCGCTTAGGACCTGGCCTCGGCGGGTCGCCGCCGCCGCGCCATCGGACCGCCCCTGGATCTGGCTCTCGGCCTGGCTTCTGGTCAGCTATGCCGCCTTGCTCCTTTGGATCCGCAGCACCCAGTTCGCCAACCAGGGCCGGCTGCTCTTCGGGGCGGCGCCCGCCATCGCCCTGCTCTTGGTGACCGGTTGGCGATCGCTGGCTCCGCGGCGCCGGCGATCGGTCGACAGGTCGGTGGTCGTGGTCATGGCCGCGCTGGCCGTCGGCCAGCTGGCGACGCTCATGGCCGCCTTCCGTCCGGCGCCGGCGCTGGCCGTGACGCATCCGGCGCGGTCGGTACAGGCCGTCTTCGCGCCCGGCATGCGCCTGCTCGGCATGGACATCGAGACGCCGACAGTGGAAGGCGGGGAGCCGTTGTCGCTGCGCCTGTACTGGACGACCGCGCGCCCTATCGAGGTCGATGCGATGACCTTCGTGCATCTGGTGGACGAGGCCGGGCACAAGCTGGCTGCCGCGGATCAGGTGCCGCTGTCCGGCCGCCATCCCACCCGTGCCTGGCGGCCGGGCGAGGTCTTCGCCGAGCGCTGGCGGCTACCGGTCGCGGCGGTGGCGGAGGATACGGTGGCGCAGTTGGTGGTGGGCGCCTATGCCGGGGAGAACCCGGCGAATCGACTGGCGGTTCGGGATGCCGATGGCCGGCCGCTGGGCGACGAACTCAGGCTGGGCCCGGTGCTGATCCGTCCGCGGGACGCGGTCGACCCTCCTTGCCCCCTTGGGGTACCCACCGGCGGCGCTGTTCGCTGGCATGCGGGCATGGACCTGGTCGGCGTCGCCCTCAAGCATGAGGCATCGCCGGTCCCGCTGGACATCGCGCTGTGTTGGAGGTCCGACACCGAGCCGCAGCGCGATCTCTCGCTGTTCGTCCAACTGCTGGACGCCGGCGATCACATCCTGGCGCAATGGGATGGCCAGCCGTTGAACGGGCTTCGCCCGGTCTCGACCTGGCAGCGGGGTACCCGCCTGCAGGACGAGGTGCGCCTGACGCCGGCGCCCGCTGCCGATCCGGCCACCTGGCAGCGCATCATCCTGGGATGGTATGACCCGCGGAGCGGCGTGCGGGAGCCGCTACGCAACGGCCAGGATCACGCGGTCTTGATCGAGCGCGACCTGTCCCGTCTCAGTCCGGTGCCGCCAACGGCACCTTGACCCAATTGCCTTCGGCGTCCTCTTCCAGGTAGTAGAGCTTGTCCGGTCCAGTGACCCGGTCCGGGTAGAGGATGCCCTGCAGGTGATCGATCTCGTGCTGGAACACGCGGGCTTCGAAGCCGGAGAGCTCCAGCCGCTGGGTGCGCCCATAGCGGTCGAGCGCTTCCACGACGATGTCGACGTGGCGCGGCACATCGCCGAAGAGGTCGGGGATGGAGAGGCAGGCCTCGCGACCCTCCTCCATGGCCTCTGACAGGCTGATGACCCGCGGGTTGGCCAGGGTCCAGAGGCGCGACGGCCCGTCCGGCTCCTCGAGGTCTTCCGGCACTTCGACGACGATGACCTGCAGGTCCAGGCCCACCTGCGGCGCGGCCAGCCCCACGCCCTCGGCGTCGCGCATGGTCGCCACCATGTCGTCCATCAGGTCCCGGATGCGACGGCTGACGGCGGGGACGACCTGGGCGCGCATGCGGAGGACGGGGTTGTCGTCATCGACCTTGACGATCGTTCTGAGGGTCACGAAGGGGCTCCAGGGATCCTGTCCGGGTTGCGGCGCAAGCGCCAGATTCTAGGGAGCCATGCGATGCGGGGCAAGCCCGCCGGGCTCCCATCCACTAGAATTGGCCACGGCCTCCGGCCGCAGCCTCCGGTCGCCGGCCCAGCGCGCGCGACATCCTTCAGGAGCGGGTACATGGACACCGTCGAATCCCGGGCCTTGCATATCTCGGAACGCGAGCGACCGCCCCGCCCCGCCGACAAGGGGCCGATCGATTGGCCGGACGGCCACCGCCGCCTCCCGCGGCGCATCGCCATGCTCTCCTACCACACCTGCCCCCTCGCCGCCCCCGGCGGCAAGGAGACCGGGGGCATGAACGTCTACGTGCGCGAGTTGATGCGCCAGTTGGGCCGGCGCGGGCATCTGGTCGACTGTTTCACGCGTTCGCAGTCCCAGCTGGTGCCGCATATCCCGGACACCGACCTGGGGCCCAACGTGCGGGTGATCCATGTGGCGGCTGGACGGGAAGCGCCGCTGGGCAAGGAGGGCGCCTGGGATGTGGTGGAGGCGTTCATCAGCGGTGTCAAGGCCTTCATCGGCGCCGAAGGCATCCACTACGACCTCTATCACAGCCATTACTGGATGAGCGGCTACGTCGCGCGCCGGCTGCAAGCGCGCTGGCCGGCGCCCATCGTGCACATGTTCCACACCCTGGGAGCCATGAAGGACCAGAGCCGCGGAGAGGGCGGCGCGCCGGAGATCGGGCCGCGGCGCGGCGTGGAGCAGGACATCTTCGACACCGCCGACGCCATCGTGGCGGCGACACCGGTGGACCGTCGGCACATGCTCGAATGGTATCGGGCCGACGGCGACCGTATCGTCACCGTACCGCCAGGCGTGGATCTGAGCCGCTTCCGGCCGCTCGGCCGGGCGACGGCGCGCCGCGCCCTGAGCCTGCCCGAGGACCACGCGATGGTGCTCTTCGTCGGCCGGCCCGATCCGGTCAAAGGCCTCGACACCTTGCTGCGCGCCATGGCCCTGCTGACCGCGCGGGATCCCGGCCTGCGGACGCGCAGCTGCCTCTGTGTGATCGGGGGCGACAAGGACGGCGAGAGCCGCGGACGCGATGCGGAGATGGCCCGCATCGACGCCCTGCGAGAAGCGCTGGGGCTGGGCGACTTCGTGGCCTTCATGGGTCCGCAGGACCAGGACGCCCTGGTGGACTACTACAATGCGGCGCAGGTGGTGGTTGTGCCCTCGCGCTATGAGAGCTTCGGCATGGTGGCCCTGGAGGCCATGGCTTGCGGGGTGCCGGTGATCGCCTCGGATGTGGGCGGCCTGTCCACCTTGGTGCGCGAGGGCCGCACCGGCTTCCTGGTGCCCTTCGGCGATCCGGCGGCACTGGCGGACGCGCTCTGGCCGATCCTGGACGATGACGCCATGCGCGACGCCCTGGGAGCGCAGGGCGCGGCGGTGGCCGAGGGCTACGGTTGGCCGGCGATCGCCGGGCGCATCGAGCGGCTCTACGAACGGCTATGGGCCGGACAGCCGCTGCTGCTGGCTTAGGTCAAGGCGGAGGAGGAGGGATTCGAACCCCCGTGGCATTGCTGCCCATCCGCTTTCAAGGCGGCGCCGTTTGACCTCTCCGGCACTCCTCCGCGCGTCATCATCAGCTGCGATCCCGTCAGATTCGATCGGCCTTCACCCGGTCTCGGAGCACTTCGGGAACCCGAATGCTCCCATCCGCCTCCTGGTTGTTCTCCATGATCGCGATCATCGTTCGCGGCAGGCCCAGGCCTGAGCCGTTGAGCGTGTGCACGAACTCAGTGGGCGCGCCCGGCTCGCGGCGGTAGCGGATGCCCGCCCTACGTGCCTGGAAGCTGCCGAAGTCGGAGATCGAGCTGACCTCCAGCCATTCGTCGCAGCCGGCCGCCCATACCTCCAGGTCGTAGGTGATCATCGAGCCGAAGCCCAGGTCGCCCGTGCATAGCTGCAGGACGCGGTAGGGCAGGTCCAACGCCTGCAGGAGGGCCTCGCCGTCGGCCAGCATCGCCGCCAGCGCCGCGGGCGAGTCTTCGGGGCGGGTGAACTTGAACATCTCCACCTTGTCGAACTGGTGGCCGCGCTTGATGCCGCGCACGTCCCGGCCGGCGCTCATCTTCTCGCGCCGGAAGCAGGGGGTGTAGGCCACATGGTGGATCGGTAGCTGCTCCGCGGCCAGGATCTCGCCGGCGTACAGGTTGGTCAGCGGCACCTCCGCCGTGGGGACCAGCCAGAGGTCATCCTCGTGGTCGTGGTAGAGGTTGTCCTTGAACTTCGGCAACTGGCCCGCGTTCCACATGCATTGCTCGCGCACCACAAAGGGCGTGTAGACCTCGTGGTAGCCCCGCTCGGTATGAAAGTCCAGCATGAACTGGATGAGGGCCCGCTGCAGCCGCGCCGCGCCACCGTTGAGCACATAGAAGCGGCTGCCCGAGATGCGCGTGCCGCGGTCGAAGTCGATCAGGCCGCGGGACGGGCCGAGGTCCCAATGCGCCTGGGGGGCAAAGCCCAGCTCCGGCTTCTGTCCCACCTGGCGTAGAACCACGTTGCCGCTCTCGTCCGGTCCCACCGGCACGTCGACGTGAGGGACATTGGGCACCTGTTGCAGCCGCGCCTGCAGTTCCTTCTCCGCGCTGTCGACCGTGACCTCCAGGGCATCGATGCGCGCTTTGACGCGCTGCATGTCCTCGATGCTCCGCGCACGCTCCGCCTGGTCCTTCGTCTGGCCGATGGCCTTGCTGACCGTGTTGCGTTCGGCGCGCAGCGCTTCCAGTTCGGTCAGGCCGGCCCGGCGCTCGGCATCCAGGGCGCGCACTGCATCTACCGACGAAGTTTCTTCGCCGCGGTGCCGCAGGGCCTCGCGGATCTTGTCCGGTTCGTCACGGAAGAGCTTGATGTCCAACATGGTCCACCTCCAGACGAGCAAGGGTAGCGGGGCGTCCGGCCGCCGGCAAACCTGTGGACGCGGGTCTGCCGCGATCGCCCTCTCGCCGGTGTCGGAGAGCGAAGGGACGTCGGTCGCGGGTCAGCTCTCGCCCGCCAGCGCCAGGTCCAAGGCCTGGCCCACCGTGCGCGCGCCGAGAACCTTGAGTTCGCCGTAGGCCTGCGCTTTGAGGCCCATCTGCGGCACCAGGGCGCGCCGGAAGCCCAAGCCTTCAGCCTCCGCCAGGCGCCGCTCCAGCTGGGCTACCGAGCGCAGCTCGCCGGAGAGGCCGATCTCACCGATGACCGCCAGGTCGGAGGGCACCGGCGCATTCTGGCTGCTGCTGACCACGGCCAGGGCCACCGCCAGGTCGGCCGCCGGCTCGCTGATCTTGAGTCCGCCTACGACGTTGACGAAGACATCGCGGTTGGCCAGGGGCAGGCCGAGGCGCTTGCCGAGCACGGCGGTCAGCAGCAGCAAGCGGTTGGGGTCCACCCCGTTGGCCGACCGGCGTGGGATCTGGGCGTTGCTCTCGGTTACCAGGGCCTGGATTTCCACCAGCAGCGGCCGGGAGCCCTCCATCGTGACGTTGACGCAGGAACCGGCGACGCCCGTCAGCCGCTCGGCCAGGAAGACCTCCGAGGGGTTGGGGATCTCCACCAATCCCTGGCCGCGCATGTCGAACACGCCCACCTCGTTGGTGGATCCGAAGCGGTTCTTGACCGAGCGCAGCAGACGATAGCTGTGGAAGCGGTCGCCCTCCAGATAGAGCACCACGTCGACCATGTGCTCCAGGATGCGCGGCCCCGCGATCTCGCCACTCTTGGTCACGTGGCCCACCAGGACCACCGACACATACGCGGTCTTGGCCAGGCGCATGAGGCGCGCCGCGCATTCGCGTACCTGGGTCACCGAGCCCGCGGCCGACTCCACGTCTTCGGCGAAGCTGGTCTGGATGCTGTCGACGATGAGCACCCGCGGCTGGATGCGCTCCACCTCGGCCATGATGGCGGTCAGGTTGGTCTCCGCCAGCAGGTACAGCCCGTCGGCCTCCAAGGCCATGCGTTCAGCACGCAGCTTGATCTGCTGCGTCGACTCCTCGCCGGAGACGTAGAGCACCGGGCCCGCTTCGCGGCCTAACCGTGCCGCGGCCTGCAGCACCAGGGTGCTCTTGCCGATGCCCGGTTCACCGCCCAACAGGATGAGGCTGCCGGGCACCACGCCGCCCCCCAGCACGCGGTCGAACTCGCCGACGCCGAGCGGGATGCGGACCACATCGGCCATGCCCACGTCGGCCAACAGCTGGGCTCGCGCGGGGGGCAGCGCGGCACCGAGCCAGGAACCCCGCTCGGTGCCGGCAGCGCCGCCACCGCCGGCAACCGTCAGGCGGGTGAAGGTATTCCAGGCCTTGCAGGACGGGCATTGGCCCACCCACTTGGGTTGGCTCGTGCCGCAATCGGCGCAGACGAAGACGGTTCGGACCTTGGCCATGGGGATCTCCGCTGCGTCCCGCGGTCAGCTCGACCGGGTCGGGGTTCGGCCGGATGGCGCTGACGCCGGTTCAGGGGTCGGCGGTTCAGGGGGCGGCGGCGTAGGCGCTGCTGTCCGAGACCAGGCCCATGTCCTTGAGCGGCCAGTAGCAGATCCAGGCCTTGCCGACGATGCGCGAGCGGTTCAGTGCCCCGTGCAGGCGCGAATCGCTTGAGTTGCCGCGATTGTCGCCCATCACGTAATAGTCATCAGGGCTCAGCACGACGGGGCCTTGGCTGCCGGAAGCGCTGTCGCTGCGCAGGTAGGGTTCGTCCACTGCCGCACCGTTGACCAGCACCCGCGAATCGCGGATCTCGATGGTGTCGCCCGGAACACCGATGACCCGCTTGATGTAGTCCTCGGTGGAATCCCAGGCGTGGAAGACGACGATGTCGCCGCGCTGCGGATCGGAGAAGCCTCCGTAAGCCACGCGGCTGATCAACAGCCGCTGGTGATCGTGCAGGGTAGGCTCCATGCTGTGCCCTTCCACCAGGCGGCTCTGCACCCCTAGCTGGATCCCCAGGGCGATGAGCAGGGTGAGACCTAGAAGCTCCAGGGCCTCACGCCATAGGGGCCGGTGGGCGATGCGCGGTGGATTGAGGATGCCGGCGCCGCGGGCGGCCGCCACCTGCTGCGGATCCGGCCAGGAGGGGACGGCCATACCGATATACTCAGCACCCAGAGGGCTGTCGGAGACGCGGGGATCCGTGTTCATCGTGTCGCTGCCTCAGCCTTGGGTGGGGTCCGTGATGATGGGACGGTCCTGATCGGCGTCGGGCACCAGGCCCATGGATCGCACGGGCCAATAGATGAGCCAGGCCTTGCCGATGATCTTGGAGCCTTGCAGCGCGCCCAAGGCGCGAGAATCCTGCGAGTTGTCGCGGTTGTCTCCCATGACGAAATACTCCTCCGGACCCAGGATCACCGAGCTGTCCCCGGAGGTGGTCGTAGCGGGCAGGTAGGCTTCGTCGATGCGCTCGCCATCGATGAACACCTCCATGTCGTGCACCTCGACCCGTTGGCCCGGCAAGCCGATCACCCGCTTGATATAGTCTTTGCCGGGCGTCCAGGACTCGAAGACGATGATGTCACCGCGCCGCGGCTCGCCGAAGAGCCGGTAGGAGAGTCGGTTGACCAGGATGTACTCGCCGTCGGCCATCGTCGGCGACATGCTGGTACCTTCTATCTTGAACTGTAGGACGAAGACGCGAATGCCGAGGAAGATCAGGAGCGCCAGGAAGACGGTCTCCAAGGCCTCACGCATCCAGCGGCGGGAACTGGCGCCCGCATGCGCTTCGGCGGCGCCGGTCTCCGGCCATGGCAGTGCGCTGCCGACCGCGCCCGCCGGGGCTGCGCCGAAGAGGCTGGGACCAGCCGCGGTCGATGGCTCCGGGGGATAGCTCAGGTCGGTGCGCCAGGTGGGATCGATGTCCTCCCAACCCGCCGGCGGCCAGGCCATGTGGTCCCGTTCCAGGCCGAGCGTAAGGGGCGGTTCGGGAGGATGATCAGCAATCAGGGTGGTCAACGGATCGGCCGGCTGTGCAACGGCGGACACCGGCTCAGGATCGGCGTCCGCGGCCGGCGCGGAACCAGTCGCCGCGACGGTTGCCGACGATGACACAACGCCCGCCGGTGCTGCGGCGTCGCTGGAATCGGGGTGCTCGGGGGCGGCGTCAAGCGGGTCGTCGAAAGGATGAAGACGGTTCATGCCGGGTGGCCACTTCCCGCTGCGAATATCGAGATCAATGCTCGGCATTATAGGGCGCCGCAAAGCGGGCCTGCAACAAAGCTCAAGCCCTGGCCGCGCCTGGCGCATCGGCTTCTTCGCGCACCAGCTCCCAGATCCGTTCGAGGTCCCCAGCCACCGAACCGTCGCGCTGCGCGAGGAGGCTCAGCACTTCGTAGAGCTCATGGCAGTGGTCGCAAACGTGCAGATGACCGTCCACTCCGGGCATCCAGCCCGGCGGCTGGCCGTCCAAAGCCTCCAGGTCTACGTAGCGGGCGATGACATCGAGCAGGTCCTTGCAGTCCATGCCTTCGGGCTCGGAAGCCATCAGGAAGGCGATGACCTGCAGGACCGCGTCCCCATCGCTGAGGACGTCCATCGCGGCGGTGGGATCGCCGCGATGCGCTGTCGGATGCTGTTCGGGAGGGTGGTTGGCGGTCATGGTGGTTTTCGTTCCTGAGATGCCGATGGATGGCGCCGCTCTTACCCGTTGCTCATTCGGAGCCGGCGAAGGAGGCCATGACGTCGTCGGGGCGCCAGCCGCGGCGCTCGATGGCGCGCCGCAACCCACTGCGCGCGTCATGCAACAGCTTGTAGACATTGTTGCGGTTGGTGCCCAGCGCTGCGGCCACCGCCTCCGGCGGCTGTCCATCCAGGACCACACGCGTGAGGACCTGCCGCTGCCGCTCCGTCAGGTCCTCGGCCACCGCCAGGCGGATCACGTCCCAAGCTGCGGCGCGGTTGAGGAGATCCTCCGGACCGGGCCCGGTCTCCCGCGGCTCGGCGATCAGCCGATCCTCGTCCTCGCCGCTGCCGCCCGGCAGAGGCTCATCCAGGGATCGCTCCGTCCAGCGCCGCCGCCTGAGGTCCGCCGAGGCAACGTTGATGGCGATGCGGTAGGCCCAGGTGGTGAAACGGCTGTCGCCGCGGAAGCCCCCCATCTCATCCAGCACCTTCAAGGTGGCCAACTGCGCCCAATCCTCAGCCAGTTGACGCACGTCCTCGAAGCTCAGGCGAGCCAGTTCGGTGCGACGGTGCAGGAGGTAGACCAAGACCACCCGCAGGAGGTAGCGTCGCAGGTCGGCGATGGCCGCCGCCCGCTGGGGCGCCGGCGCCGCCAGGTCGCGCAGCCAGGCTTCGTTGTCGCGCAGGGTCTCGTCGTTGTCGCGCGCGGTCTCGTTCACCGGCGGTGGGTCATGCATCCAGGGATCCTCCGTCCGGTAGGATGCGTTGTCCGCCGTTCCCGGTCAAGGCGGCCAAGGCCAGTTGGGCGTCGGCGCGCGACAGGATCTCGCCCCGCAGCTGACCGGCGCGCAGCGAGGTCAAGACCCTTCCCAACTCCGGACTTGGGCGCAGGCCCTGTGCCAGGAGGTCATCGCCATCGACGAAATGCGCCTCGCGCTGCCGCGCCAAGACCGCGGACAGGCCCGAACCACCGTCGGCTTCGTCGGCGGTGGCCCAGCTCAGCAGCGCCAGGGCGGTCGGGCCGATCCGGTCGAGCCGAACGAGCGCGGCGTCGGGCGGCATTCCCGCGGCACAGGCGTCCAGGAATCCGCCGGCATGTTCCAGAACCTCCTGCAAGCGGCCGGGGAGGTCCAGGCGCACGGCGGCGGCCAGCCGCACGGCGGCCGATTGGCCCAGGAGGAGGGCCGCTGTGACCAGATCGCCGCCGGCTCCGGCGGCGATGGCCGGGCCGACCGCAGGGGTGGTTTGCGGTGTCGCCCGCAGGCCGGCTGTCACGGCCGTCAAAGCCCCGGCGGCATCCATGTCGCTCAGCAGGCCCAAGGGGTCGGGCTCGGACCAGACCCGCCCGAGTTCGGCGGCCAGGCGCCGCCCGCTGAGCTGGGCCATCACGGGCAGGCAAGCGGGGACCCGTTCCGCCGTCCGGGGTGCCAGGGCGAAGCCCAGGCGGCGCGCGTAGCGCAGGCCGCGCCAGACGCGGGTAGGGTCATCCATGAAGCTGCCGGCGTGCAGGACGCGCAACAAGCCGGCCGCCAGGTCCTGGCGGCCGCCGTGCGGATCCACCAACAGGCCTTCGTCCGGACCGGCCAGGCCCCAGGCCATGGCGTTGATGCTGAAGTCGCGCCGCGCCAGGTCTTCGGTCAGGTCGCCGGGCCTCACCTGCGGCAGGGCACCAGGATGGCCGTAGGTCTCGGCGCGGGCCTGGACCAGATCCAGGCGCACCGCGTCATCGCTCCAGCTTCGCGTGCCGAAGCGCGGATGCACCACCAGCCGCCCAGCAGCCAAGGGCCAGGCGGAAACCAGCGCGGCGTGGCCGGCGGTCACGGTCAGGTCCACCTCGTCCAGACTGCCGGGATGACAGCGACCCAGCAGCAGGTCGCGCGGCACGCCGCCCACCAGGTACAGGTGGGCGGCGACCGACCGCGCTGCCGCCAGGACCCGATCGAGCGCCGCGGCGAGCCGCGGGTCGAGCGCGACCTGCAGGGCGCCGCTCAGCGACGGGGTCGGCGACGAGACCGCTTCAAGCGAGGCCGTAGAGGTCGCTGAACTTGCTTGTGACATAACGAACGAAAGCTTCATGGCCCAGGGGCCGACCGGTCGCGCGCTCGATGAGCGTGTCGGGGGAGAACTTGCGGCCGTGCCGATGCACCTGCTCCCGCAGCCAGCCCAGCAGGGCGTCGGTGCGTCCGGCGGCCAGATCCAGGCCCACACCGGGGTCGGAAGCCAGGGCAGCCTCGAACATCTGCGCCGCGTGCAGGTTGCCCAGGGCGTAGGTGGGGAAGTAGCCGAAGCTGGCGCCCGACCAATGTACATCTTGCAGGCAGCCTTCGCGGTCGTCCGGCGGAGCGACCCCCAACAGCCGCTGCATGCCGTCGCGCCAGGCTCCGGGCAGATCGCCGGCCGGCAGGTCGCCGCTCAGCATGGCCTGCTCCAGCTCGAAGCGCAGGATGATGTGCAGGTTGTAGGTGAGCTCGTCGGCCTCCACGCGGATCAACGATGGCTGCACCTTGTTGATGGCGCGGTAGAAGGCCTCGGCGTCCGCCTGGCCCAGCTGCTGCGGGAACTGGGCCTGCAGGCTGGGGAAGTGGGCGCGCCAGAAGACCCGGCTGCGACCCACCAGGTTCTCGATCATCCGCGACTGTGATTCATGGATGCCTGAGGAGCAGCCGCGGCCCAGCGGCGTGCGGGCCAAAGCCTCGGCCGTGCCCTGTTCGTACATCGCGTGGCCGCATTCATGCAGGGTGCCGAAGAGCGAAGGCGACAGGAAGTCGGGGTACCAGCGGGTCGTGATGCGCGCGTCGTTGCGGTCGAAGACGGTGGCGAAGGGATGTACCGCCGTGCCCAGATGCCCGCGGGCGAAGTCATAGCCGACGACGGCGCCGACATGCCGGGCGAAGGCCTCCTGGCCCGCCACGGGAAAGGGCTGATGCAGCAGGCTGTCGTCGATGCTCCGGCCGCGCTCCGCGATCGCTTCCAGCAGCGGCACCGTCGCCGCTTTGACCGCGGCGAAGACCGCCCCCACCTGGGCGGCGCGAGCGCCTTCCTCGTAGCCGTCCAGCAGCGCGTCGTAGGGATCCTGCTCATAGCCGTAGAGCCCGGCCATCTCCCGTTGCAGCTCGACCAGGTGGCTGAGGTGGGGCTGGAAGTTGCTGAAGTCGTTGTCCTCCCGCGCCTGCTTCCAGACTGTCCAGGCCGCGGCCCCCACGCGGCTCAGCTCCAGCACGAACGCCTCCGGCAGCTTGCGCGAACGATCGTAGTCGCGGCGCAGGACGCGGACGAGGCAGCGGCGATCGTCATCTTCCGGCAGGCCGTCCAGCTCAGCGGCCGCGCTCTCGATGGCCGCTCCGTAATCGTCGCTGGTCGCGAACTGGTGCAGCAGCTGCCGCAGGGTGGTCATCTGCTGCACCCGGGCGCTGTCGCCGGCCTTGGGCATGTTGACCTCGCGATCCCAGCTGAGGACGCTGAGCGCGCGGCCGATGTCGTGGATGCGGTGCACCTGTTGGAGCAGGGCGTCGGTTGCGGTGGAGGCCATGGCGTGTGCCTTTCGTCGTCGGATGCATCAGGGGAGGCGGCGCTTGACGTTATGCCAGATCCAGCGAAGGTATTGCGCCACTTCGCGGCGCAGGTCCGCTCCGCCGCCGCGCCTGATCGCCTTCCAGGCCTTCAGGGGCAGTAGTACGAGCGGCGTATGGGGGATGGGAGCCCGAAAGGTGATGGGCAGCTTGCCCTCAGAATACCAGCCGCCGCGGCAGAAGGCGGCGATGGCGGCCAGCAGGTCGGGGCCCAGGTCGTCGCTGCCGTCGCCGATGGCGGTGCGCTCGAACGGCGGCGCCCAGCCCAGTTCGGCCTGTAGCTCGGCCAGGACCCGGTCGCGCTGCGCCGCGTTCTGAAACACAAACAGGTCGGCGTTGCGCAGGTAGTCGCGGTTGCTGAACACCCTGATCGCATGCCGCCGCTCTTGCTCGCGCTCGAACAGCGGCGCCAGATCGGCCAGGAAGCCAGGCATGGGGTCGCTGTCGGACCAGATCAGCACGACCGGACGGTAGATGGACAAGCGGGCAAACGCCAGGCAGCGCCAGTGGGTGGCGACGATGACGTCCGGACCCAGGCGGATCAGGCGGTTGTCCAGGTTGCGGTCGTTCCAGGCGAAGCGCCTCACGCGTGCCGGCGGGTCGGCCAGAGCGTCCACGTCGCGCCGCGGCAGACAGGGGGTCACGTCATCGCCGGCCGCGATCAGGTGATCCAGAACCGCCTGGGCCCGGGACCCTTCCGGCCCATGGCTTTGTCCGAAGCTGGGCAGGCCGTCGGCGCAGAGCAGGGCCACGCGCGCCGGCGTCACGGCGAAGATGCCGTCCAGACCCAGTTCGTACCACAGGTGCTGCTGGGCCTCGCAGTAGGGCTGGATGAGCATGTGCGCCATGGGATAGGGCCGCCGCGCCTGGCCGAAGAGCGGCAGGATCTCGCGGTCCGGCCGCTGCCGCAGCGCTTGGACCTTGCGGCGCTCGGCCATGATCTCCGGCAGGAGCGCCAGCACATGGCGCAAGGCCACCAGGGATGCGAGGTCGCCCAGATGGACCTCGCGCTCCATCTCCGCGGGGCCCAGCGCATGCCAATGCTCCGGATCCAGCAGGTCCTCGCCCTGGGCGCGGCGCTGCATGCGGTCGCCGGCGCGGTGCGCCATCAAGGCGAGGCTGGCGGAGAGGATCGGCCAGAGGTTCTCGTCCTCATAGTTCTTCAACACCATCATCAAGGCGTTGCGCTCATAGAGGAAGTTGCGCCGCACCTCGCTCATGGCGCCGGCCGTACCGTGGTGGCGGTGATAGGCGACGGCTTGGGGCGCGAAGACGACGCGGTAGCCGCCGCTCCACAGCCGCCACCCCAGGTCCACGTCCTCGAAGAACATCCAGAAGCGCTCGTCGAAGCCGCCCAGCCGCAAGAAGACGCTGCGGTCGATCAGCATCGCGCCGCCACAGGCGAAGAGCAAGGGCTTGGATTCCTGGAAGCCGTCCGAGCCAACCCATTCGCGCCAATGCGCCTGGCGGGCGAAGCCGTGGAAGACCATGTGTCCTTCCACGAAGTCCACCTCCCGGCCTTCCCAGTCCAGCATCTTGGCCGCGGCGCAGAGGCTGCCGTCACGGCGATCGATGGCCCCTACCAGCGCCCGCAGCCATGCCGGATCCACGCGGGCATCGTTGTTCAGGAAGGCCACGAATTCGGCGCCGCTGGCGCGCGCGCCGAAGTTGCAGCCGGCGGCGAAGCCCAGGTTCACGCCGGCTTCGATCAGCCGCACCTCCGGGAAGCCCGCGCGGATGGCGGCCACCGAACCGTCCACCGATGCATGGTCGATGACCAGCACCTCGAAGCGGTCCTTGGGATAGTCCAGCTGCCGCAAGCTCTCCAGGCAGGCCTGGTTATGCTCGCCGCCATTGAAGTTCAGGAGGACGATGCTCACCGTGGGCAGCGGCGAATCCGAGGTGGGCCAGACCGCGGGTGTCGGGGGATCGGGCCGCAGCGCCAAGGGCGGCGGGAGAAAGGGGGGCTGGGATGGCATCTGCGCCCGCGGGCCGGCGTCCGACCCTGAGCGACTAACCACGAGGCGGCGCGCCCTCGGGAGCCACCTGGGCCATCGCCCGCGCCGCCAGGCGACGCGCCCGCTCGGGCGCGGTGCCCACCTGCGCTTCCGGCGCGGCCACCAGGCGGCGCACGGTCTCAGCGTCCAGATGGGCCAGGATGGCCGGTTCGGCGGCCAGGAGCTCCGGCAGCTGGTTGGGGCTGCCGGCCTCGATCAGCGACCAGGCCGTCAGGCTGTGGCCGCGGATGACCTCGTGCAGGGCCTGTCGGTCGCCGCCCGCTGCCGCGGCGGCCAGGAGCACCCGCTCGGTGGCGGCGAAGGGACCGTAGCGCTCCAGAAGCGCGGCCACCGCCCGGTCTTCGATGCGCATGACGTCCAGCAGTCGTTGCAGGCGCCGCAGGATCTCGTCGGCCATCAAACAGGCCTCGGGCAGGATCGAGCGGCGGTTCGCGGAGTCGTCCAAGGTGCGTTCCAGCAGGCTGGCCGTCCAGTTCTGCCAGGCCACCTGCGGTAGCTGCGCGAGGTGGCGGGCCATGGAGTTGATGTTCTCGGCGTTGATGGGGTTGCGTTTCCAGGGCATGGCCGAGGACCCCACCTGACCGGCCGCGAAGCCCTCCGACCATTCGCCGAAAGGCGGACTCTGCAGGATGCGGATGTTGAAGGACAACAGCGAGGCGCTGCCTCCGATCCCGGCGAGCACGCTGAGGACATCCCAGTCCTGCCGCCGCGAATAGACCTGCGTGCTGTGCTCCGCCGCGGCCAGGCCCAACAGGTCCATGGCCCGTTTTTCCATGGCCTCCGCGGCCGCCCCGCTGCCCAGCAGGCCGGTATAGCTGGCCTGCGTGCCCACCGCGCCTTTGAAGCCTTTGCCCTTCCAGCGGCCACGAAGGGCCTCCAGGGCGTCCAGGTCGGCCAGGAAGTCCTGCAAGGCGCCGGCCAGGCGGTAGCCGACCGTTGTGGGCGCCGCCGGCTGCAGGTGGGTCCAGCCCAGGCAGACGTGGTCGGCCTGCTCGTCCACTCGCCTGGCCAGGGCGACGATGACCCCGCGCAGCGCGGTCTGCAGGAGACCCATGGCGTCCTGCAGGCGCAGGGCATCGACGTTGTCGGTGATGTCGGCGCTGGTGGCGCCGAGGTGGATGACCGGGCCGCCCACGGGGCATTGTTCGGCCCAGAGCAGGATCTCGGCCATCACGTCATGGCGCGTGCGTTCCTCGATGCGCTCCGCGGCGGCGATATCGATGTCCCCGACCGTGGCCCGCAGCGCTTCCAGGGCCTCGGCCGACACGAGGCCGGCCTCGGACTGGGCGGAGGCCAGGGCCAGCCAGACGCGGCGCATCAGGCGGCGCTTCTCCGCCTCGCTCCATAGCCGGCGCATGGCGGCGCTGCCGTAACGCCAGCTGAAGGGGCTGAGGTAACGCTCGTGGTCCAGGTTCATGCCGCTCTCGCCGCGACCGGCTCAGCCGGCGGCCTTCAGCACCTCGGGCCGATGGACGATCCACAGATCGTCCCGGCGTCCCAGGACGCTGTCGTACTCCAGGTCGCGCAACGGGCGCTCCACCTGCACCGGATGCAGGCCGGCGAGCCCGCCCAGGTCGTTGCTGGTCAGCGGCCGGTCGATGACGATGCCTTCGTCGGTCTGGCGACCGTCGCGCTCCATGAGGTCGTTGAACACCCGCGCCAGGCGGTGCTGGGCGTTGAGGGTGGCCACGTCGGCCAGGCGCTGATTCATGTTGCGGATCACGCCCGCCAGGTTGGAAAGGAAGGCGGTGAGCGACGCGGGCTCGGTCTGGATCACATCCAGGAAGTCGTCACGCTGCAAGACAAGCAGCTGGGCGTCGCGGGTGACCGTGGCGCTGGCGGATCGCGGCTCGTCGTCAAGGAGGGCCAGCTCGCCGAAGGAGTCGCCCGGGCCCAGAAGGGCCAGGGTGATGTCCTGACCGGTCGGGCTGCGCATGGCGATGGTCACGTCGCCTTCCTGGATGACGAAGAAGCTGCTGCCGTGGTCCCCGGCGCGGAACAGGCGCTGCCCCGCCGGCACATGGCGCCGGCTGATCCGCATCGCCAGTTGGGCGATGCTGGTCTCCGGAAGGTCGTGGAACAATCGGCTGCGTTTGATGGACTCGATGTCGGTCTGCATGTCGTGCTCCTTAGCCTCCAAGTGGATTCAAAGCGCATTGTGCGCCGGATGGCAGCATGGCGCAAGTCGGTCGCCTATGCGGTCCGCCCAGCGGGATGCCGGCCATGCCCTGCACGGTCGGTCGCGAATCGGCGAGGTGGACCACTGACCGTTACCATGCGCCCGTAGGGTCGTCCAGCCAACCTGCGATGACCAGGGCCACGCCCTCATCGTCGTTGCTGGGAGCGATCAGGTCGGCCGCGGCGCGGACCTCCGGATGGGCGTTGGCCATGGCTACGCCTCGGCCGGCCCAGCACAGCATCGTCAGGTCGTTGGGCATGTCGCCGAAAGCGGCCACGGCCTCGCGGGGGATGCCTTCGTCCGCGCACCATCCGGCCAGGGCCGTGGCCTTGTCCACCCCCAAGGCGGACATCTCGATGACCTGGGACGTGGAGTAGGTCAGTTCGACCAACGAGGCGACGCTGGGGGCGCAGAGCCCGGCGAGTTCGGCAGCGGCCAGATGCGGATGGCGGGCGACGAGCTTCGTCGCGCCGCGCTCGGCCAGGGCCAGCGCGTCACCCACCTGGTGTACGGGCGGCAGGGGGACCACCGATGGCTCGTAGCCGGCCTCGCGGGCAAAGTCGAGGCCCTGTTCGAAGGCGAAGCGGATCGCGGCGTCGACAGCGCGCAGCCGCCTGACCGTCGCCACGAGATCGGCGGCGGCGATGGGGCGGTGGGCCAGGATGACCCCCGCGCGCGGATCGTAGTCGAGGGCCCCATTGGCGCAGATGATGCGCTCCGCGAAGTCCAGCAGCCCGGCGTTCTCCGCCACCCAGCGCGGCGGCCGGCCGGTGACCACCAACAGCCGAAGGCCGGCGGCCGCGGCGCGGCGCAGGACGGCCTGGCTCCATGCGCCGACCGTCAGATCTGAACGGAGCAAGGTGCCGTCGAGGTCCATCGCGACGGCCTGGAGGTGAGTTGACATGACGCGTAATCATAGTCCATCCCGTCTGCGCCTCTTGGAGAGCGCACGGAAGCCGCACGTGGGCGCGCCGAACTCAAGCGCGCCGTCGCCCCAATCCGCCCGCCCTGGTGATTGACCCCGGCCGCGGCTTCATGCTAAGTTGGATGTCCATGAATCCTGCACCCTCGACCGGTCCACGAGACGGCGACCCAGCCGGCAACGGTTCGCCTGCGGCGCACCGCCAGGCCTACCTCGATCGCGATGCCGCCGACCCGTTGGCCTTCGTGCGCGAGCGATTCATCCTGCCGGCAGGTTTGATCTATCTGGACGGCAACTCCCTCGGGGCCCTGCCGCGCGCCCTGCCCGATCATCTGCAGCGGGTGGTGACCCAGGAATGGGGCCAGGATCTCATCCGCAGCTGGAACGACGCGGACTGGATCGGACTGCCGGCGCGGCTCGGCGCGCGGATCGCGCCGCTGATCGGCGCCCGGCCGCATGAGGTCATCGTCGCCGACAGCACCTCGCTCAACCTGTTCAAGCTGCTGATCGGCGGCCTCGCGCTGCGTCCGGAGCGGCGGACGGTGCTGACCGAGGCCGGCAACTTCCCCACCGACCGCTACATGATGGAGGGCGCTTGTGCCCTGCTGGGCCGCGGCCACCGCTGCCTGGCGCTCACCGGGGACGTCGATGAGGCGGCGCTCATCGCCGCCATCGACGAGGACACCGCGCTGGTGGTGTTGACGCAGGTGGACTACCGCAGCGGGCGCATGCTGGACCTGGCGCGGATCACCGCGGCGGCCCATGAGCGTGGGGCCATCGTTCTCTGGGATCTCGCCCATTCGGCCGGCGCCTTCGCTGTGGATCTGGGCGCGGCAGGGGCGGATCTGGCCGTGGGCTGCGGCTACAAGTACCTCAACGGTGGACCTGGAGCGCCGGCCTTTCTCTATGTCGCCGAGCGTTGGCAGGAGGTCATGCTGCCCGCCCTGCCAGGCTGGATGGGGCATGCCGAGCCCTTCGGGTTGGAGGAAGGCTACCGACCGGCTACCGGCCTGCGCCGCCAACTCGCCGGCACGCCACCGATCCTGGCCCTGGCCGCCCTGGATGCGGCGCTCACGGTCTGGGACGGTGTGGATCTGTCAGCGTTGACCGCCAAGGGCCGGCAGCTGACGGCGTCCTTCATCGCTCTGGCCGAGGCCCGACTGGGGGCGGCCGCCGGCCGACTGGTGGCACCGCGCGCGCCAACCCAGCGAGGCAGTCAGGTCAGTTTCGCCCATCCGGACGCGTTCGCCATCATGCAATGCTTGATCGCCGCCGGCGTCGTCGGCGACTTCCGCGAGCCCGACATCCTGCGCTTCGGCTTCGCGCCGCTGTACATCCGCCACGTGGACATCTGGGACGCGGTAGACCGCTGGGTCGAGGTCATGCGCGCCGCGGCGTATCGCGAGCCCCGCTTCAACCGTCGAGGTGCCGTCACATGAGCTTTAAACAGCGGGCTCTGTGCCCTTGCGGGTCAGGACTGCGGGGCCGCGACTGCTGCGATGGCCGCGCCCGCGCCCGTCGCCTGGGCCTCACGGTGCTGGTCGGCGGCGGAATGATGGCGGCCGGCAGCCCCCAAGTTGGCTGGCCCGCTACCCGCCGGGCGGCCTCGTCGCCGAACCTTCACGCCTGGGAGCTGGACCTGCTGCACCTGGGCGTCGACAGCGGTGCGCCCCGGGCGCTGCGCCTGGTCATGGCCGGATCCGCCGTCCTCCATGTTCGCGAGATCCCGCGCCCACTCGGCCCCATCGCCTTGCTGGCCGCGCTGGAGGGCGCCGTGCTGGCCGCCGCCGACGAGGTGGGCGCTTTTCCCGAAGAGATCCGACTGCGTGACGCCGAGCTGGCGGAAATGCTGACGGAGCGCCTGCGTCGCTGGCGCGTCCGTTGCCGCACGGACCTTGGGCTCTATGCCATCGATGGCTTGGGCGCGGACCTGCGCCGGCTGTTGGATCCCCGCGCCGCCGCCGCGCCCGCGCCACCAGGTTGAGGCCGATGCAGGGCGACGGACTGCCGGCCGGTCCTCACTTCCAGAACCTGCCGGAACTGTTCGCGGCGCTGGAAGGGCTTCAGGGCGACCCGCTCGCGGCCCATGGCACGCGCATCGTCATCAGCCGCGGTGATCCCGCGGCGCGGCTGATGCTCATCGGCGAGGCGCCAGGCGCCGAGGAGGACCGGCTGGGTCAGCCCTTCGTGGGCAAGAGTGGCCAACTGCTGGACCAGATCCTGAGATCGGTGGATCTGGACCCGGCGCGGGACGTCTTCGTGACCAACGCGGTGTATCGCCGGCCGCCGGACAACCGCAAACCCACGCCGGAGGAACTGGCCTGGTACCGGCCCTACCTGCTGGAGATGGTCCGCCTCATCGACCCGCGGATCATCCTGTTGGTCGGCGGTGTGGCGGCACTGGCGCTCTTGACGGAGAAGCGCGGCATCACGCAGATCCGCGGGCAGTGGTTCGACTGGAACGGCCGCCGGGTCATGCCCATCTTCCATCCGGCGTACCTGCTGCGCAACCCGTCGCGGACGCCGGGTTCGCCCAAGGCGCTCACCTGGCTGGACATCCAGGAAGTCCGCCGCGCCTTTGACCACCTGAGGGTGGGAGACGCGGCGGACGCTACCTGAGCGACGGCGATGGGCCGGTGGAGACCAGCCGACGGCGACGGCGGCGGTCAGTCGGTCAAGAGTCGGCGGACCGTGGGTTCGACGCGACCGTTGCTGTTGACCTTGACCCCGAAGAGGTCCAGGGTCGCCGGCTGATCCGGGGCCTTGGCCGCTCCGGGCCCGGACCAGGCCACCGCCCAGCCTTCGTCACCCTCGATCACCGTGGCATCGTCCTGCACGCCCGGGCCATCGGCCACGGTAAGCACCGCGCCAAAGGCATAGCCGTTGGTGTGCAGGCGCCGCGCCTTGATGTCCAGGCCGTCGGCACCCATGTCCTCCGACCACAACACAAGGCTGCGGGAGTCGACGCTGCGCGCATCGCGGACGCTGAGGCCGCGGGCGCTGATGACGGCGGCCGGGGAAGCCTCGTTGTTGGGCCCTTCGATCACGGCGAATTCGGCGGCGGCAGCGGCGCCGGCAGCAACGCGCGGTACGCCGCTGCGGCTCACCCGCGTGCCGTAGATGTCGGTATTGCCCTTGCGGTCATCGGTCCAGAGCACCAGGAAGCTGTTCAGCTGGGTCGGGTCGGGCACGATGACCGGTTCCGTGGCGTTGCCCGCTGCCGTGGCGATGTCCACCACCGCGCCGCGCGGACGCAGGGCGGTGGACATGCGCTGGCCGCGGATGTCCTTGCTGTCGGTGCCGTTCTCGCTCCAGACCAGCAGGTACTCTCCGGCATCAGTGCTGACCAGGCTGGGCTCCACCTGATCGCCGGGCCGCTCGATGACCCGGTACGGTGCACCGACGCTGAACCCGGCGCCGCCCAGCCGCTGGGCGAACAGGTCGTAGTCGGCGCCACCGGGCTGCTTCTCGCTCCAGACGACGATGCCGTCGGCGACGGCCGGGCCGCGCTGATCGCCCGGCTGGTAGAGGGGATCGGCGGAGCGGATGAGCGCCGAGCCGTTGTCGTCGGCCCCGCCGCGGGGCAGCAGGTTGGAGGCCAGACGCTTGAAGCGCAGTTGATGGCCGGCGCCACTGTCCTCAGACCAGATGAGCAGGTTGTCGTACAGCACCGGATCGACCTGATCGTGCCCGGCCGATTGCGCGGCAACAGGTCGATCGGCGATCACGCCGAAACCGAAAACGAGGGCGAAGACAAAGGCCGCGCTCATGCCGCGGACCGCAGTACGGGGAGAGTTCATGGTATTGGGCTCCAGATCAGGTTTCAATGAGCGTTGCCGCGGCCGGGGAGGCAGCGGGTCGCTGACATTGGGTGGGTTGAACGCCGACCCTCTTACGGTTCCGGGATGCATCGCGTTCAATTGGGAGCCCGATGGGGGACATGTGACAGGGATCCCCGACCTCCGCAAAGTCGTCCGAACCGGGTCGGAGAACCTGCCCGATTCAGCGGGTGACCAAAGGCGTGGCATCGGGGGCATGCTTCTTGGCCTGCTTGGCGGCTTTCTTTTCCTTGGGTGTCATTCCCGGTTGCTTCTTGGTTTCCTTGTTGCCTTGACGTTCTTTTCCAGCCATTGTCTTGCTCCACTATGGGCACGAGCGGCTGCTGGTGCCGCTCCAGTATAGGCCGTTTGCAGTTTTGCGGCGCGTCGGCTGGCGACAGCTAGGGAACAGCGCCATGCTTCCCTCAAGCCGTCAACCCCCGCGACCAGGGTAGTGGCAGGGCCTCGACCATGCTGCCGGCCGGCAGATCGCCGCGATCGGCGGCGACGCGCAACAGGCAGTCGGCCGCGGCCATGCCCGTCAGCTGGTGCGAGGCCTGGCCGCTCAGGGCCACCGCCCAGGGTTCGCCGGCGGCGGCCGGGCCAGCCACCCAGCGGGCGCGCAGGTACTCCTCGCGGCCCGGCCGGCGGGGGAGGGCATCGCGCAGCCGCACCGGCCAGAGCCGCGGCAGCGGATCGGGCAGACCCGCCAGGCGCCGCAGGGCCGGCAGGACGAAGATCAAGAGAGTGACGGCGGCCGACACCGGGTTGCCCGGCAAGCCGAAGTATCGGCAGTCGCCGAGGCTGCCGACCGCCAGCGGTTTGCCGGGCTTGACCGCTACCTTCCACAGGTCCAGGCGGCCCAGTTCCTGGACCAGTCGGGGCATGTGATCGGTGTCCCCCACCGACACGCCGCCGGATGTGACGATGACGTCGGCCTCGGCGGCAGCCAGACTGAGGGTCCGGCTGAGCAGCGCCGGGTCGTCGGGCACGATACCCAGGTCCAGGGTGGACAGCCAGGGCGCCTGCAGCAACCCCAGCAGCAAGGCGCGGTTGCTCTCGTGGATCTGGCCGGGCTCCAGGGCCTCGCCGGCCGGCCGCAACTCGTCGCCGGTGGCGAAGACCGCCACCCGTACCTTACGGTGAACGCGGGCCGCCGTCCGCCCGGCTGCCGCCAGCAGGGCGACTCGCGCCGGATGCAGCTGGTCCCCCGCAGCCAGGATCGGTGCCTCTGCCGAAAGGTCGCTTCCCGCAAGGCGGATGTGGTCGCCCGCTCCCACCGGCCCGCGCAGCTCCAGGCGCTCGTCGGTCAGTCGCGTCTGCTCCTGCATCACGACGGCGTCCGCCCCCGGCGGGACAACGGCGCCGGTGAGGATGCGCAGGGCCTCGCCGGCGGCCAACGCCGGCCCGTCATAGGGACGACCGGCGGCAGAGCGCCCGATCAGGCGCAGGACGGCGGACTCGCCCTCCAGCAAGCGCAGGCCCCGCAGGGCGTAGCCGTCCACGGCGCTGTTGGCGAAGGGTGGAATCGCGAGCGGGCTGCGCAACGCTTGGGCGGCGACGCGGCCGCCGGCCAGCGCGAGGGGCAGATCCTCTTCGCCCAGGCCCTGCGGCAAGGGGGCGAGGATGCGGTCCTGGGCATCGCGCACCGCAATGGGGTTCTGTCCGACGTTGGTCATGCCCATGCTCCTGGTTTCGAAGCGGTCGGATCGCCGCGTCGCGGCCGACCGTGGCTTCGTCGAACGCTGCTCGACCGCCATGATAGCGCCCGGACCTGGGTGTTGGCTCGGCGGGAAGCCGGCTAGGCGGCGACTGTGGCAGAATCAAGCCATGAGCATGAAACCATGAAGCGCGTCGAGACCCAGTTCCTGAAGGGCGTCGCCCATTGGGAGCAGCTGCCTGCCGATGGCCGGCCGGAGGTCGCGCTCATGGGCCGCTCGAACGTGGGCAAGAGCTCCTTGCTCAACCTGCTGGTGGGCCTCAAGGCCATGGCTCGGGTCAGCCGCACGCCCGGGCGCACCCAGGAGCTCAACTTCTTCGCCATCGGGGACCGCCTATACTTGGTCGATCTGCCGGGACTGGGCTACGCCAACGCGCCCAAACGGCTACGCCTGCTCTGGAGCCGGCTCATCGAGCGCTACCTCGCCGAACGCGAGCCCTTGGCCCTGGTCCTGCATCTGGTGGACATCCGTCATGAGCCGCTGGCGGTAGACCTGGAGATCATGGCCTTCGTCGCCGAGCAGCAGCTGCCCTATGCCGTGGTCCTCACCAAGTCCGACAAGGTGAATCGCAGCCGACAGGCGGTAGCCCGCCGTGAGCTGGACCTGGCCCTGCGCGAGGCCGGGCTGGGTGAGGTGCCGGTGGCGGTCACCTCCGCCGAGAAGGGCTTAGGGCGTGCGGCGGTCTGGGCCTTGGTGGAACAGGCCCTGGCCGAGCCCGACGCGCCGCCGGCCGACGACGCTCCCCAAGGTCCGGACGCCTGGGACGAAGCCGGCTGAGCGGCACGACGCTGGATGCTGGTCTGGCCGGTGCCCATCACCCCCGCGCGACGGCCTTGGACCAGCTGTCGCGCAGACCCACGATGCGGTTGAAGACCAGGCCGTCGGCCCCGCTGTCCGGGTCGACCGCGAAGTAGCCCACCCGCTCGAACTGGAAGCGCTCGCCGGGGGCGGCATCCGCCAGGTTGGGTTCCACCCAGGCCCGCTCGATCACCGTCAACGACTCCGGGTTGACGGCGGCGAGCAGGTCCGCATCGTCGGTGGCCTCCGGATCGGCCGCGGTGAAGAGCGGCTCGTAGAGCCGCACTTCGGCCGGCAGGGCATGCGCGGCCGAGAGCCAGTGGATGGTTCCCTTGATCTTGCGCCCGTCGGCCGGCTGGCCGCCGCTGGAATCGGGATCGATGCTGCCGTGCAGCAAGGTGACCGCCCCCGTGCTCGGGTCGGTCTCCACGTGATCGCAGCGCAGGATGTAGGCCGATCGCAATCGAACTTCGGTGCCGGGCGACAGGCGGTGGTACTTGGGTGGCGGCTCCAGCATGAAATCGGCGCGATCGATGTAGATCTCGCGGCTGAACGGCAGGCGCCGCATTCCGGCCGCGGGATCCTCGGGGTTCACCGCCGTCTCGAACCAGCGCACCTCGCCCTCGGGCACGTTGTCGATGACCACCTTCAGCGGGTCGAGCACCGCCAGGGCGCGGGGCGCCGTCAGGTTGAGCCGCTCGCGCACCGCGTGGTCCAGGCGGGCCAGCTCCACCATGCTCTCGCGCCGGGTGACCCCCAGGCCCTCGCAGAAGCTGACGATGGCCTCTGGTGGGCAGCCGCGCCGCCGCAGCCCGGCCAGCGTCGGCAGGCGCGGGTCGTCCCAGCCGCGCACCAGACCTTCCTCTACGACGCGCTTCAGCTTGCGCTTGCTCATGACGCTGTGGCTGAGGTTGAAGCGCGCGAACTCGATCTGCCGCGGCCGCCGCTCGATGTCGAGGGCGGTCAGGAACCAGTCGTAGAGCGCGCGATGGTCCTCGAACTCCAGGGTGCACAGCGAATGGGTGACCCCCTCGATGGCATCCGATTGACCGTGGGCCCAGTCATAGCTGGGGTAGACGGACCAGGCGTCGCCGGTACGGTGATGGCTGGCGCGCAAGATGCGATACATCACGGGATCACGCAGGTGCAGGTTGGGCGCGGCCATGTCGATCTTCGCTCGCAGTGTGCGACTGCCCTCGGGGAAGTCGCCGGCGCGCATGGCCAGCAGCAGCCGGCGGTTCTCGTCCGCCGACCGATCGCGCCAGGGGCTGTCCCGGCCCGGCTCGGACAGGCTGCCGCGATGCAGGCGCAAGTCCTCGGCCGACAGCTCGCAGACATAGGCCCGGCCCCGGTCCACCAATGCCAGCGCCCACTGGAAGAGCTGCTCGAAATAGTCCGAGGTGAAGCGTACCGGTGCGTCGGGTTCGAAACCCAGCCAGCGCACATCCCGCTCGATGGCATCGACGTAATCCTGGTTCTCGCGGGTGGGGTTGGTGTCGTCGAAGCGTAGCCGGCAGCGGCCGCCGAAATCCGTCGCGACACCGAAGTCCACGCAGATGGCCTTGGCATGGCCCAGGTGGAGGTAGCCGTTGGGTTCCGGGGGGAAGCGGGTGACGACGCCGTCCGGGCATTTGCCGGCGGCCAGGTCTTCGGTGACAATCTCATGGATGAAGTCTGTAGAAAGGGGTTCGCTCATGGCTGTCTTCCAGGGCGTCGCGGCAAGGTCACGGGACGTAGACGATACGAAGCGGCTCCCCGGCGGTCAAGTGGCCCGGCCAGTTGCCTGGGTGCCAGGCGCCCGAACCTGTGCCGGATCCAGCCCCGGACCCCGCCTGGGCCGCGGCCGCGAACGCCGCAGCCGGCCCATCCTCTGCCGGTCCTTCCCCTGTCGGCCTTGATGGCGCCCAACTTGCGATCGGCCGCCGGGCTGCTGCCGGTCCTCCTGGTCTTCATCCTGATCATGGGGCGCCGATGGACCGGCGCAAGGGCGGGCGCTGCGGGATGGCTGGCGGCCGCGGCCCTGGCCTGGGTCGGCTTCGGCGCCGGAGCGCGGTTGCTGGTCGTCAGTCAGGTGGGCGCGGTCTTCCTGGCCGCGGATGTCCTGGCCATCATCTGGGCCGCCCTGCTGCTGCATGCGGTCATGGAGCAGGCCGGCGCCTTCCGCGCCGTGACGGCCGCCGCCGGTCGCCTGGCCGACCGGCCGGTGCTGGCGGCGGCGACCATCGGCTGGGCTCTGGCCACGCTCCTGCAGGGGGTCGCCGGCTTCGGCGTGCCGGTGGCGGTGGTCGCGCCCCTTCTGCTGGGTCTCGGCTTCGCCCCCGAGGCGGCGGTGATCATCCCCAGCCTCGGGCATGGTTGGGCGGTCACCTTCGGTAGCATCGGCAATGCCATGCAAGCCATGGTCAACGCCACCGGCCTGGAAGCCGCGTACCTGGCGCCGCGGTCGGCCTGGTTGGCTTCCTGGGCCGGACTGGGCTGCGGCATCGCCGCGGTCGCCGCGGCTTGCGGCTGGCGGCGCCTCCTGGCCCGCTGGTGGGAGCTGCTGGGGATGGCCCTGCTCATGGGCGCGGTGCAGATGCTGCTGGCGACTACGGCTTATTGGCCGCTGGCCTCGCTCGGCTCCGGCCTGGCCGGACTGGCCTGGGGGCTGGGACTGGCTTGGGCCGGTCGGACCACCGCGACTTCAGGCCCGTCGGAGGCGCTGGGCGGTCAGATGGCTCAGTCCGTCCCCGGCCCGAGGCTGTCGTTGCCGGTGGCCATGGCTCCTTATGGCCTGCTCTGGGTGACCGTCGTGGCCGCCCGCCTGCCGGCGGTCGCCGACTTGCTCGGCCGCGCCGCCTGGAGACTGTCGCTGCCGGCCACCGCGACCAGCATGGGCTGGCACAACGCCGCCGCGCCGACCGTGGCCTTCCATCCGCTGTTCGGCACGGGCCCGTGGGTCATGATGGTGGCGGTGGTCGCCTGCTGGTGGTATCGCCGTCACGGCATCGCCACATCGACCTTGGCCGGCCCCTTGCGCAGCACGGTACGCCGCGCGGCCCGGCCATCGGCGGCCATCCTGCTGCTGGTGGGTATGGGGGAGATCCTGACAGCCAGCGGGATGACCCATGCCCTGGCCCTGTTGGCCGCCGCGGTCTTCGGCCAGGCCTTCGCCTGGGTGGTGCCATGGATCGGGGCCTTGGGAGCGCTCATCACCGGTACCAACACCAACAGCAACCTGCTCTTCGCGCGCATGGAGCTGGTTGCCGCCCGCTCGGTAGGCTTGGATCTGCCGACGGTCATGGCGCTGCAGAACCTTGGCGGGGCCATGGCCAGCATCCTGTCGCCGGCCAAGATCATGGTCGGGTTGAGCACGGTGGGCATGGCCGGGGCCGAGGGCCGGGTGATGCGTCGACTGGCCCTGCCGGCGGGCCTGATCATCCTGGGGGTGACGATGATCGGCCTGCTGTCGGGCGCCGGCGGATCCAGGTAGCCATCGGCGCCACGGTTGGGCTGCATCGGTGCTCGACTCCGCTACAATCCATTCATGTTCTACGTTCAGGGCTTCCTGCGCCGCGGCCGGCCGGCCATGGCCGGGCTGCGCTTCCTGGCGCGCAGCCAGACGGACGATGTGCTGGCCTATCTGCTGGCCTTGGCCCTGCAGCATGGGCTGGGCCTGTGGCTGGGCCTGCCCGCCCGCGACCATGCCCTGATCTGGGTAACGACCTCGCTCGTGCTCTTCGCCGAGGTGCTCAACACCGCCTTGGAGAGCGCCGTCGACCGCGTCGGCACCGAGCATCACGCCCTGGCCGGCCGGGCGAAGGATCTGGCCGCCGGCGCCGTCTTCCTGGCGGTGTTCATCGCTCTCGTCTGCGCCCTGCTGCTGCTGCTGCCGCCCCTGGTCAGCCGCTTCGGCTGAGCATTCGACGCGAACGACGGAGGGCTACACCTGACGCGATCCACCGGGGCGTATTCGCGCCACCGCCGCCGCCCTGCTAAGATGCCCGCCCCTCCTCTATTGAGCCTCGAGTCGCCATGTCCACCATCACCCTTCCCGACGGTCTGGCCCTATCGCGCATTCTCGCCGTGCCGGCCATCATGTGGCTGATCGTGGGGCCGGCCCAGGCCCCGGACGCCTGGGGGGCTCGCATCCTGGCTGCGGCCCTGGCGGGTCTGGCCGCGCTGACGGACCTGATCGATGGTTACCTGGCGCGGCGCTGGGGCATGACCACGCTTCTGGGCGCCTTTCTGGACACGACGGCGGACAAGCTGCTGGTCAGCGGTCTGCTCATGGCCCTGGTGGCTCGCGACGGCAAGGTCTGGCTGTGGCCGGCGATCATCATGATCGCCCGCGAGATCCTGATCATGAGCCTGCGCGGGCTGGCGGCCATCGACGGCACCTTCATCCGCCCCTCGCTGTGGGGCAAGTACAAGGCCACCATCCAGTACTTCGCCTTGCCGGCGGCCATCCTCGGCTGGCGACCGGGCGGTCTGCCGCTGGACTCCGCGTTGATGTGGACCGCCACGGTGGCCACCTTGCTCAGCGGCTGGGATTACCTGCGCGATATGTGGCCGATCCTCACCGGTGAAGTGGGGCGCCGGGCCTCCTGAAGCCCGAGAGCATGACGGCAGCGGCGGGCGATCGCGTCCTCGTGACCGGCGGCGCGGGCGTGGTGGGTTCGGCACTCGTGGGCCGAATGCAGTCCGAAGGTCTGTCGGTGCGTGCCTTGGTGCGCCGACCGGAAGCCGCGGCTGCCATGGCCGCCCTGGGGGCCGAACCGTTCCTTGGCGACATCCTGGACGCCGCCGCGCTGGACAGGGCTGCGGTCGGTTGCCGCTGGGTCTTCCACGTGGCCGGCCTCAACGCTTACTGCCGGCGAGATCCCTCCGATTTGTTTCGGGTCAACGTGCAGGGCTCGCTGGCGGTGCTGCGCGCCGCGCAGCGCGCCGGCGCGGACCGCTTCATCCATACCTCCTCGGCGGTCACCCTGGGCGAGGCGCGTGGCGCGACGGGGCACGAGGGGTCGCCGCATCGGGGGCATTACCTGACGGCCTACGAGCGCGCCAAGCATGAGGCGGAACTGGCGGTGCTCAGCGAGCCGGGCGGCGTCGAGCGGGTGGTGGTCAACCCGGCCTCGGTGCAGGGCGTGGGAAGGTCCAGCGGCACGGGCCGCCTGTTGCTGGACCTGGCGCGCGGCCGTCTGCCGCTGGCGGTGGATACCCGCCTGAGCATCGTCGATCTGGCGGACTGTGCCGCCGGCCACCTGGCCGCCGCCAGGCACGGCCGCCCAGGCGCGCGTTACGTCCTCAGCGGCTTTTCGCTGGCCTTGCGCGAGGTGGTCCAAGTGCTGGGTGGCCGCCTGGGACCGGCCGCACCGCGCCAGCCGCTGCTGCTGCCGCCGAGCGCCTTGGCCCTCCCGACGCGCCTGAGCTGGTGGCTGGCGCCGGGCCGCTCGCGGCTCTGCCCGGAGACGCTGGCCAACCTGCGCCATGGCGCGGTGTACGACGGCAGCCTGGCCACCCGCGAGCTGGGCCTGCGCTACCGGTCGGCGGAAGAGACCCTGGGCAATCTGGTGGACTGGTTTCGGGCCGAGGACTTGCTGTAGATCGCTCCGACGAAGCGGCCGAGCGCCCGGCAGACGCGCAGCTGGCAGAACCGCGCCTGGCGAGGGTTTCAAGGGCCTTCGCCGGACTTGCGGACAGCCAGGCGTGCCGTTATGCTTGATCGGCTGTCGCCTTTAGGGTCGTCGTCTCGTGGCCGCCACGGTGTCGCCGCACGGACGGATGACCCGCCATCACCCGATAGCTGTAGGTCTATCGGCGGTCGATCGGGGCGCTGCGGTTGTCCTCCGCGCTGCGCCTGCGGGACATCTGGCGGCCAATGACTAACCTGCTACTGTATCTCGACTATGGTGCTACCCAAGCTCAGCTATGGTAGCACCATAGCTGAGCTTGGGTGCTAGGATACCTGCAGTCACAGCCGGTGCCGCAACGACTTTCACGGGCTGTCAGGACACGTTTCACGGGCTGTCAGGACACGCTTCACGGGCTGTTGGAACAGTTTTCACGGGCTGTTGGAGAAGGTTTCCCGTGCTGTTGTCGCGGCTGTCCGCGATGGAACCTGCGGGCGGCCCGGATCAGCTGCCGCCGCTGACCATGGCCTTGAGCAGTCGCTCCGCTTCGTCGGCGCTGATCCGGCCGGCCTCCAGCATCCTGAGGACGCTGAGGCGCTCGTCGGCGCTCACCGGAGGGGCCGGAGGCGCAGGTGGGGCGGGCGGGGCGGGGCGGGTGTTCTCGACGGCGCGCCCGATCCATTCCCAGGAGCCTCGCCGAACGTCGCCCCCGTCCTCCTCGCGGCGGCGGCGCACCTGGTCGATCCGTTCCTGGGCGCGCTGGCCCGCCCGCTCGCCGGCGGAGCGGACGCGCTCGGACACCGCCTCGGCCTCTTCCAGGCTCATGCCGGCCGCGCTGAGGATGTCCGTCAGGTTGTCGGCCAGCTGGCCGAAGCGGCCGTGCAGCTGGCCGCCCAGCCCGCCCACGTGCTCGTGCACCTTGCGGGTCACCCGCTCCGCCAGCTGCCGGAACTCGTCGCCGATGGCGCGGAACTCGTCGCCCATGGCCCGAAACTCCACGCGTGCCTGCCAGCGGGAATCGCGGCTGGAGACCCCCGGCTGGCTCAGGATGTAGTCGCCCCCGGCGTGGACCGTCAGCGGCTGGGCCGCCGCGTCCTTCCCTGGCCCGCCATCAGCTTCACCGTCGTCGGACGCCGCGGCGCCCTCGGTCAGCACGGTGATCCGGGTCATGGTGTCCAGTCGCTCTACGCGCATCCGGCTTTCCGGCAGATCGATGCGCCGCTCGCCGCCGCCATGCAGCTCCATCGTTCCGGCGAAGGCCGGTCCGACGATCAGGCGAAGGTCCGCGCCCGCGTCGAGGCGGTGCGCGCCGGGAGCGCTGAGCTCGACCGTGGCGTCGGCGCCGGCGCTGACCACGACCGTGCCGTCGACGTCGCGCACCAGCGCGTCGGCCTGCACCCGGTCCAAGGTCACCGTGCCGCGCACCGCGCGTACCGCGGCGTCACCGAAGACGGCCTCCACCGCAAGGTCGCCGTTCACGGCGTTGGCCCGCAGGTCGCCGTAGACCCGGCCGATCCGGCAGGGGCCGACATCTCGCAGCTTCAGGTCGCCGTTCACCTCAGCGATGTCCAGTCGGCCGCCGATACCCTGGATGCGTGCGTCGCCGCGTACGGCGCGGACCTCCAGGCTCGCGTTGGCGGGCAGTCGCAGGACGGCGTCGCCACCCGCTCGTACCTGCACCCGCCCCTCGGCATCCAGCTCCAGGCTGATGCCGTGGTCATCGTCGGCCAGGATGCTGACCGCCATGCTCTCGGATCCCGAGACCTGCAGGTCTCCGGGCAGTTCGGCCAGGACGACCACCGGCGCATCGTCCGTCAGGGTGAGGGTCTTGATCGGCTCACGCATCGTCCTTGCTCCTTGGTGTTCAAGCTTCCGATTCGCGGAGGAGGTCGATCGCCTCTTCCGCGTTGATGCTCCCTGTCTCCAGGGCGTCGAGGATGTCCCGCCGCCGCGTCGCGGCCGAGGCTGCAGGCTCTGCCGGGCGGTCGGGTGCCGCTCGCGGCAGGTCCATGGCCCGGATGACCTCCTGCAGGCGGCTGCGCAACGTGGGATAGGAGAGGCCCAGCTCGGCCTCCAGATGGCTCAACTTTCCTTCACGGCGGACGAAGGCGGCGACGAAGGCCAATTGCTGCGGGGACAGCCCGGCGAAAGGGCCGGGTGCGAAACGGCCCTCGATGGTCGTGCCGCAGCCTTCGCAGCCCAGGCGGGTGACCGCCAAGGTCTGGTCGCAGACCGGGCAGCTGGTCAAGGGTGGGTTCAAGATCTGATTCATGAAGCCTCGCTCGTGTTTTCGTACTGGATCGCGCGATGTGCTCGCGAGTATACATCCAGAGATTCATAAAATCAATAGTGACTTCAAGAAAACGAAAGCATGGCGTCGGATGACCGCTTCGACCCGGCTGGGTCTTGGCGTCGCGGTGCGCATCGCCCGTGACCCCCAACTACTACAATCAAGCCCGCGCCAGCGGACGGCTGGTCGCCACCCGCGGCGTCCCCGGCGCCGGTTCCCAAGGAGCCCCACCATGATCGACCCTGGCCAGAGCGCCCCGGATTTCACCCTGCCGGACGAGAACGGCGATCTTGTGCGCCTGGCAGACCTGCGGGGGCGCAAGGTGGTGCTGTACTTCTATCCCAAGGACGACACCAGCGGTTGCACGGCGCAGGCCTGCGGCTTTCGCGACGCCTACGAGCGCATCGAGGCCGCGGGCGCACTGGTGCTGGGCATCAGCCCTGACGACGGGGCGTCGCACCGCAAGTTCATCGCCAAGTTCGGCCTGCCCTTCCGCCTGCTGGTGGATGCCGACCATGCCGTGGCCGCGGCGTATGGCGCCTGGGGCGAGAAGCAGATGTATGGTCGCAGCTACGAGGGCATCATCCGCAGCCACTTCGTGATCGACGAGAACGGCCTTGTCGCTGAAGCGCGGGTGAAGGTGTCGCCGGCCGACAGCGTGGCGGGCGCATTGCAGGCTGTCGGGGCCTGAACCCAGAACCAGACGGGGCGGGTCGCCTGTTCAGGCGACCCGCCCCGCTAGCGATCAGTCATCGCAAGCATCTATGGCTGCGCGGATCCGTCATCCCACCGTTCGGTGCTCACGGCAGTCGATCGGACCGCTCGCCGGTCGACCGCCCCTGACTGCCGGATCCGGCCTTCAGCCGCCAATGCGGTCCTTGGAGACCACGAGCGGCAGGTAGATGCGCGGGATGCGCGTCGGTGGTTCGGTCGGCGTGGGGCCGGGACCCTCATAGAGGTCCGGCACCAGGTGCAGCAGGATGCGTTTCAGGAAGCCGCTGCGCGCGTCGTCGCCGGCGATGCTTTCCAGGCCGAAGCCCACCGTGACCGCGTCTTCGCGCACGGCGATGGGGCTGCCGGACACCGGCGGCAGGTCCGCCAAGGTCTTGCGGCTCCAGTCCACCTCATGCGGCTGCTCGACGCCCTGCACCATGACCGGCAGGCCCGTGGCCGTCCAGCCGCCCAGGTCGGCCTCGAAGTCGGCGGTGGCGGTCGTCGCGCCGTCCACAACCACCGCCAGATCGTCCACGTAGGCGCCGGGGAAAGCCGTGCGCGAGCGGATGTAGGTCAGCGACACCTCCACCTGCCGGCCCTTGAAGGCGCTCAGGTCCACCTTCCAGTTCTCCCAGCCGCTGCCGGCCCCCGTGGCGGCATGCCAGGCGCCCGTGGTCCCTGTCGGCTGGCAGTCCTGGTCGCTGACGCGGGTCATGTAATGCGGCAGATGGGGGAAGATGGTGTACCACGGTTCGCTGGTGCAGGTGAGCGCCGCCTGTGGGCTGCTGTGGCCGTTGAGGTCCGGGAGCGTGGTCCAGTCGTCCTGGCCGACGGTATGCGCCTCGATGAAGAAGCCGTCGAACTGCGGGCGCATCTGGCGACTCAGCCAGAAGTCGAGACCCGCGGTCTGCGCCGCGCTCAGGTCGATGCTGCGCGTCAGGCGCTGCCAGTCGTAGGACGTGCTGCCGGAGCTGAGGAAATGCTGGCCGCTGCGCGCCTTGACGCCGATGTTCTTGAAGACCCCGGCCGATGTGGTATCGAACAGCGGGTAGTCCTGGGCGCTCATCACATCGGTGGTCAGGCGGTAGCTCATGCCCCGGTCGCTGCTGCCGGCCGCTCCCTTGGCCAGGGTCAGGTCCAGGGCGCCCAAGGGGCCGTCGGCCGCCTCCACCTTGGCGCCATCGATGCCGTCCACCGCCTGGCCGCTCCAGATGCCCAGGTAGTACTGCATGAAGTCGTCGCTGAGCGGCTCGCAGCCGTCACCGTTGGCGGGGTTGCAGGGCAAACCCTCGTCGACAGCGTATGGCAGTCCTTGCTGGTAGGGGCGTCCGGCGCCCTTGCCGGCATAGAGCAACTTGCCGCCCTCGTTCAAGTAGCCCCGCGCGGCCAGCATCATGACCAGGGCCGCGCGGTCCACGGTGCCTGCCGGCTGGCCCTTGGCCAGCGGCGCTGCGTCGTCGCCGGTGTACCAGATGACCGCGCGGTAATGGCCGAGGACCCCCAGCTGGCTGGGCGCCTGCCGGCCGTGGGCGTCCACGTCATACACATCGAAGGCCAGGTCGATCTGACGCAGGGCGTCGGTGTAGGCCGCCAGGTAGCTGGGCCCGTCGGTCTTGGCGTAGTCGGGGTTGCTGCCGCTGTAGTCCTCGGCGGCCACCACCAGCACCGGCGCCTTGGCGACGAGCTCGACGGTATACGCGAAGGGCGGGCTCTCCACCCCGCCGGCGCTGAACGTCACCTCCACCCTGTCGCCCTTCGCCGCCGCGGGCACGACGCCCCGAACACGGTGGTAGTACACGTCCCCGGTGTCGCCGTAGCGCTCGCCGCCGGCCCAATCCACGGCGGGCACCTGGGTAGCAGGCCCGCCGTTGATGCGGTAGCGCATGGTCACCTCGCCCAGGCGCCGTTGGACGTTGGCCTGGACCGGCTGGCGGCTGCCGTAGGAAACGCTGAAGTCGTCCACCTGGATGGGCGCCGCCTGGCGGCCGGTGAGGTGCGAGGATGGCTCAGTGGGTTCCTGCGCCGTCCGGGCAATGTCCAGGGCAAAGGGCAGGTTCTTCAAGAACTCGGCCTGGATGAGCGCCTCGTTGTCGGGGAACTCGAAGGTGCCGCCGCCCGAGCCTGGTGGCGGCGTGCTGAGCTCCGGCGTGAAGCAGAGCGTGCCGGCCGACCCATGGGCGAAGTCGCAGGTCTCGCCGTTCGTGATATAGAGGCCGGCGCTCAGCATGGGGGTGAAGCCGGGCACAGCCGGGTCCTGCAGGGTACCGGCCAGGGCGGTGAAGATGGGGTCGTCCGGCGTGCGCGTCTGGTCCTGCCAGCCGTCGGGGTAGAGGATCAGTTCGGCGGCGCTGTGGTAGTTGAGCATCAAGGCGAACTGCTGCGCGCGCAACAGATCCTGGAGGGCCTGCGTCTCCGGCTCGCTGGCCGCCGAAGGGCCGCGGTAGGTCTGGCTGTTGAGCCCACCGCTGGAGCCTTCGGTGTCGAAGTTCCAGCGTGCGGCGAAGTTGCGGTTGATGGCCACGCCGTCGTTGTTGGCGTCCACCTGACCGTCGCCGTTGAGGTCCCGCGCGTTCTTGCGCCACAGTCGGAAGCCCGGTTGGTGGGTGAGCTGGTAGCCGTCGGGATTGGCGGCCAGGATGAACCAGACCTCGGTGTGGTCCAGGATGGCGGTGACCGTCTCATCCTTGCCGTAACCCTCGATGAAGTGATGGGCCAGGCGGCGGTTGACCTCGATGGCGATCCATTCGCGGGCATGCTGCAAGGCGTTGAACAGCACCTTGGGCCGCGTCGGAGCCTGGGCGATGCCCGCGGTCACCCGCAGGGCCAGGATGTCGCGGTTCTGCACCGTCTTGCCGACGACCTTCAGCTCGACATGACCCGGATGGTCGGCCGCCAGCTTGCGGATCTCCTCGTCGATGTTGCCGGGCCCGTCCCAAGGGCGGTATACCCCGGTGCCGGCCTGGTCGGCGCGGCTGACATCGTCGGCCAAGGACTCGGTCGCCGTGCGACCTTCGGGAGTCAACCACAGCCGCGGCTCGAAGCCCTGCGATCGCAGGTCGGCGATCTGGTCGCGGGTGGCCACCACCTGGACCTCGAAGCGGTCGAGGCCGGTCTGCTGGACGCTGACCAGGTCGCTGCCGGCGATGATGAGTTCCTGGATGCCCTGCCGGTCCGTCGGCAGGCGGTAGACCTCCAACTCGGCGGCGCGCGCGGCCAGGATGCGGGCGTTGCCCGCGGCCGCCAGGGCAGGCAGCAGTAATCCGCTGACCAGGGTGATGACGGCGAGTCGGGTGCGTAGACGGCTTGGCATGGTGATCTCCCTGGTGGCGGCGAGGCCTGGTCCGGCCGCGCTCTGCTGCGACTTGTAGCCCAGCTGGGCCGGTCTGTCAACGTCGTCCCGCCCGCGGACCACTCCCCATGACGCTGCTGGGGCTACGACCGTGACCGGAAGCGGGACTGCCGCGGCACCGCATCCCGGGTCAGGGATCGGCGGGTGATGGGTTCAGGTTGCGCAGGAAGACGATGATGTCCGCGATCTCGCCATCCCGCAGCTTGAAGGCCGGCATCTTCGCGGCCCGCCCACGCAGGATCAGGTGCCGGATCATGGCATCCGATACCGTGGCCTGCAGCGTCGCGCCGGCCAGGCGGGGCGCGCCCGCCATCCAGCCGTCGGGGCCGTGGCAGCTGGCGCAGCGCAGGGCATAGGCCGCGGCGCCGCGTACGGCGTCGCCACCGGCGGCGTCGAAGGGTTCGGGCGGCTCGGGGGCCTCCCGCTGCCAGGAGCGGAGATGGGCCACCACCTGGTCGATCTGCGCAGCGCTCAGGATGGGAGCCCGCGGATCACCATAGGCCGGCATCTTGGTGCCCTGGGCTTTGCGACTGGCCTCGCCCGGCCGGCCGAGAGCGATGGTCTGACGCAGGAAGTCATCGTCCACGGCACGCAGGAAGTCCTGGCTGCCGATGCTGACGGGATGGGTGATGGACGCCGCTATTGTCCCGTCGGGGCCATGGCAGAGGGCGCAGTTGGTCTCGTAGAGTTGTCGGCCTTCCGGTGAAGGAGCGGCGGGGGTGAACGGGGGGACCGGCGTCGCGCAGGCATTCAAGCCGAACGCGGCCAGGGCAAGACCGAGGGCGGTCAGGCGGCGGGACCGGTGCATGGCGACTCCGGGAGGCGGCGGGAGCGGTGCGTGTGGCGCGCCGCGATCGGCGGCACAGTATTCTAGGTGAGCGCCGCGGCGCGCTACCATTCTCTGCGCCATGCCCCTTCCTGTTGCCGAGCTGACCCGACGCCTGCGCGAGGCGGCCGACCTGGCCGCCGACTTCGCGATGCGCGCGCCCGCCCATGACCGCGACGGCAGCTTTCCCGTGGAGAACCTGCAGATCCTGCGCGCCGCCGGCTGGGCCGGGCTGCCGGTACCCCAGCGCTGGGGCGGCTGGGGCGCGGGTCTGGCGGATGCCGTTCGCCTCCTCAGGACATTGGGAGGCGGCTGCGGCAGCACGGCCTTGTCCTACGCCATGCATGTCCAGACCCTGGGCACCGCCCCGGCGCGCCAGTGGTCGGGCGACGCCTGGCCCCGCCTATGCGCCGACGTGGTGGCGCGCGGCGCCTGGGTCAACAGCTGCGCGTCGGAGCCAGAGCTGGGCAGCCCCAGCCGCGGCGGCCTGCCTCGCACGGTGGCCCGGCCGGTGGCCGAGGGCTGGTTGATCAGCGGCCGCAAGAACTTCGCCAGCCTTGCCCCGGCCCTGGACTGGGCCATCGTTCCCGCGGCGCTGGCGGGCGAGGATGGCGCCATCGGCCGCTTCCTGGTGCCGATGGCGCGGCTGCGTATCGAGGAGACCTGGGATGCCATGGGCATGCGCGGCACCGGCAGCCACGACCTCGTCCTCGATGACGCCGCAGTGGGGCAGGAGGCGCTGCTGTACCGCGAGTCCGCCGCGGCGCCGGGCGCACGGCAACCGGTGGCCGGTGCCTGGTTCACGCTGTGCTTCAGCGCCGTCTACCTGGGCGTCGCCGATGCCGCCCTGGCGGGCAGCGCGCGTTACGCGCTTGACCGCGTGCCGACTGCGCTGGGCAAGCCCATCGGCAGCCTGGAGGCCGTACAGCGCCGCCTGGGCGCGGCCGACCTCGGCCTGCGGGTAGCAGGCGCCTTCCTGGAGCGTGTTGCGGGCGCCTGGGACCTGGCTGATGAGGCCGCGCGCCTTGACCTGGGTGCCGATGTGGTGGCGGCCAAGCTGCAGGTGGCCGAGGCGGCGGTGTCCGCGGTGGACCACTGCCTTCACGTGCTGGGCGGGCCGTCGATGCGTCGGGACCTGCCGCTGGAGCGACGCTTCCGCGATGTGCGGGCGGTGTTCTTCCATCCGCCCACCCAGGATCAGGGCCTGGCCCTGCTCGGGCGCTTGACCCTCGCGGCGGCGGAGCGCGATGCCGCTGGCGCCGCAGAGACCGGCGGTTGACGGCGCAGGGTCAACGGCAGGTGGAGGGTCGGCCAGCTGCCGGGCGGGGTCGGCGACATGCCCGGCGGGGCCTCCGTCGCCACGGATGAAGCGGTGGGGTCCGGCGGGGCGGTGGTGGTGGCCAGGGCGGGCGTTGCCGACGCTCCGGTTGCCGGGGTCCTTGCGGTTGTGGCGGTCGGCCTGGGGGTGACGGGCGGTTCGGGCAGGGGCCGGGACTCCAGCGCGCGGCAGTCGGCGCCCTGGCAGGCATGCAGCTCAGCGGCCCACGCCGACAGCGCGGCCAGGTAGGCGGGCGGCAGCGATGCAGCCAGGTTGTCCAGCTGTAGCGGGTCGGCCAGGTTGTCGTAGAACTCGAGTTCCGCTGGCTTGATCTCGACGAAGGTGAAGCGCGGTGTGCGCAGACCGACATGCACCTCGCGCGTGGGGTTCGGCGCCTCCTGGGCAATTTCCGCCGGCGTGCGGCTGTCGGTCAGATCGAAGTCATCCGGTGGGGCGATGACGCCGAAGCCAGGCAGCCCCAGGACCGGCGAGGCCACCGGCGTGCCGCGCTGGCTGCGGTAGCCGCCGGCATAACCTTCGAGCAGGTAGGCCTGACGCCACAGAGCGCGATCGATCGGCTCGCCGCGCAAAAGCGTCAGCAGCGAGCGACCTTCCACGAAAGCCGGCACCGCCGCTCCCGCCAGCTCCGCCAGGGTGGGCGCCAGGTCCACGTTGCCGGTCAAGAGACCGGATACGCGGCGGCCGGCCGGGATGTCCGGCCCGCGGATGATGAAGGGCACGTGGATGTCTTCCTCGTAGGCCGTGGTCTTGCCGGCCAGCAGCCGGTGCTGTCCCAGGTGGTAGCCGTTGTCCGAGCTGAAGATGACATAGGTGTCGTCGCGGTGCCCGGTTTCGGACAGCACAGCCATCAACCGCGCCACCAGCTCGTCGACGGCCTGCAGCGACTGCAGGCGCGCGCGGTGCTCGACGTCCATGGTGGCCATCTGGTCCGGATGCAGCGGTGGCAGGAATTGGATGCGGGAGGGCTTGTCGCTCACGTCGACTTCGTCGAACGCGGCCGTGCGCGGCACCCGAGCGTCGGGGAACAGGTCCTTGTGCCGCGGGGCGGGGACCGCCGGCGCATGCGGCGCGAAGGTCGACAGGTGGATGAAGAACGGCCGCGGATCGGTGATGGCGCGGCGGAGGGCGGCCTCGGCATGGCCACCCAGGACATCGGTGATATGGTCCTCCGGCCGACTGCCGTAGCTGACCAGGCTGCCGTTCTCGTTCATGCGGTAGTCGAAAGAACCGTAGGCGGTCTCGTCCACCGGGCTGTACCATTCCGACCAGCCCGGCGGGACGCGCAGCGGGTCGCTCGGCAGGGGGTAGCCGTTGAGGTACTTGCCGGAGTAGACCGTGCGGTAGCCGGCGTCCTGCAACCAAACGCCGACCGTGGATGATTCCAGGCCCAGGGGCAGGATCTTCTCGTAGCCGCCGGCGGGCGGGGCGTTGGTCAGGATGCGGTGGCTGTGCACGTACTGGCCGCGAAGCATGGTGCTGCGGCTGGGGCAGCAGGTGGGGAAGCTGATGTAGTGGCTGTCCAACGATGTGCCTTGGTCGGCCAGCAGCTGTCGCACCTGCGGCATGACCGCCATGCTGCCCAGCTCCAGGTCCAGGTCGTCGGCGAGGATGAAGATGACGTTGGGCCGGCGCAGCGGTTCGGCCGGCGCCGGCTGCGCCGGGACCGCGCTGATGTCCGGCGCCGGCGGTCCGTCGGCGGCCGGGACGGCTCGGCCGCAGGCGCCGGCGAGGAGGGCCGTGAGGCAGGTGGCGAGGATCGCCGGCCGGCATCTGGCCTTGGGCATCACGGGCCTGGCTCCCGCCGGCCTTGGCTGAGCGTGAACAGGTGCTCCAATGTCGCGCGAAGGTCTTGGCAACGTCCGCCGCGCAGCTCCGAAGGACGGACCACGGCGCTGCGCGGGGCGGTCAGCCAGTGGAAGCGCTCGCCGGGCGGGAGGAGGCCGATCGCGCCGCCCTCCGCCCCGCCGCGGCAGACGCGGGCGAGGTCGCTCAGGGCGCGGGCGGCCAAGACCGTGTCCAGCCCCGGGAGGTGTTCAGACCAGAGACCGGGTTCGATGGCCACCCGCAGGTCCAGGTATTCGGCGGCCCGGCAATGCAGGATCACCCCGACCGTCAGGCAGTGGTCGGTCAAGCAGCTGGGAACCAGCTGCAAGGTGGCGTACTCGTAATGCTGATCGGTCATGGTCAGCGGCGGTGCGAGAGCTGCGGCGCGGGCGGGGCCGCGGCGCGCGCCAGCCGCAGCCGCTCGGCCTCCTGGGCGAAGGCGCGTGGGCCGGCGAGGCGCGCCAGAAGGTAGGTGACATAAGCGTCACGGTTGGCGGCAGCCGAGGGGAAGTCCGGCGCCGCCGCGTCGATCGCCGGCGACAGCAGTTCGTCCGGCACCTGCGCCAGCAAGGCCTCCAGCGTCGGCCGGTCCAAGAGCGGCGCCAGGCGCGCGTCGGCGGCCATGATGTCGCCGGCCAGGGGCAAGAGGACGTGGTCGGCGACGGCCATGAAGGGTCGGCGAGCAGCGTCGGGCGTCGAGGCTTCCCAGCGATGATGGAAGTAGAGCGCCGCGCCGTGGTCGATCAACCAGGGACGGCCCTGCCAGATCAGGATGTTGGGGTTGCGTGGCGTGCGATCGATGTTCAAGGTCAAGGCGTCCAGCCAGACCACCGCGGCTGCCAGATCAGCGGCAACCAGATCCGCGGCGCCGACCAGCTCGAAGTTGAAGGCCCCGTCCAGATGGACCAGGCCTACGTTGAGCCCCACGCTGGCCCGCAGGAGGTCGCGGATCTCGTCGTGGCGGTTGAACTGCTCCGCTCCCTCGTCGAGACGTACCAGGGCCAGCGGCGGCATAGGCAGGCCCAGCAGATGCGCCAGGCCACCCACCACCAGCTCGGCCACCAGCGCGCGCGGACCCTGGCCAGCGCCGCGAAACTTGACGACCCATAGGCTGAGGTCGTCCATCTCCATGAGCGCCGGCAAGGAGCCGCCCTCGCGCAAGGCGGCGACATAGCGGATGGCCGTATGGCGCGGGAGCCCGGATGCCGCGCCGAGGGGCGCCTGCGGTGGGGTGGGATCATGGGGCATGGGACAGACCTCCGGCAGGCATGTTACCGCAGTTGGACAGGGTTCCAAGAACGCCGAGGCCGCCGCGGTCGAACGACGGCTCGGCGGCGTCTCTGTGCCTGGCGATCAGAACAAGCCCAACTGGCGTACCGCCGGCAGCGCATCGGCCGGCCAAGGGGGTAGCAGCCCCGCGTCGACGCGCCGCGACAGCTGCTCATGCAGCTGCCGGGCCAGCTGCGGGGCCAGGCCCTCATCGGGCGCGTGCACGAAGACGAACGGTTCCAGCCCCTGGCCGATCCACAGGGCCAGCTGGTCGGCCCAGGCCTTCAGCAGCCAGCGGTTGGCGTCCATGTGCGCGTGGGCCACGAAGCGCACCACCGGGCTGCGTCCGGTGACGGTGAGGCGCACCGGCAAGCGCGGCTTGCGGGCCTGGGCGGCCCTGACCAGGGGGTCGCTCCTGTCGCTGTCCCAGAGCCCGCGGCTGTCGAAGATCACGCGGTCCATGGCCAGGCCGGCCAGCAGGTCATCCAGGCCGGCCTCGGCGTCGCCGCCGCTGAAGTAGGCCGGATGGCGCAGCTCGACGGCATAGGCTAGATCGCGCGGCAGGTCCCGCAGGAAATGCGCCAGCTGCGGCAGGTCGTCCGGGCCGAAGCCGGGCGGCAGCTGGAGCATCAGAGGGCCCAGGCGCGGACCCAAGGGACGCAGCAGGGCCAGGAAGGCAGCGGTTTCCGCCGCGGCGCCGACCAGGCGCCGGTCATGGGTGATGGTCTGCGGAAACTTGAAGCAGAAGCGAAAGGTGCCGGGCGTGTCCTGCGCCCAGCGCTCGACGGTCGTCGCCCGGGGCAGGCCGTAGAAGGTGGCGTTGCCCTCCACGGCATTGAAGACCGAAGCGTATTGGCGCAGAAAGGCATCAGGCTGGGAGCCGGCCGCGAAAAAACGACCGACCCAATCCTTGTGGCCCCACACCGGGCAACCCAGGTGATAGCCTCTCAGCATCGCGCGGCCCGCATGCTGCAGATTGTATCACCCCGCTCAAGCTTCAACCGCCGGCCGCCGCCTTGCCCACCTGCCGTCCGTCCAGGGCGCGGATGGCGACCACGGCCGGCCGCGGCGGCTGGACGCCGTCCGGCCAGGAGGAGATCGGTTCGCTCAGGGTGCCACCCTCGCCCGGATGCTGCACGGAGACGAACAGCGTGCTGCAATCCGGGGTGAAACAAGGACCGGTGATCTCCGCACCCGGCACGCCGGTGAAGAAGCGCCGCGCGAAGCCCCGCTCGGGTCCTTCGGTGGGGATGGCGAAGAGCGCGTCGGCGTCGCCGAACACATCCGCCTGCCCGTCGGTTGCCACCCAGAGGTTGCCGTCCTTGTCGAAGACCATGTTGTCGGGACAGGCCATGCGGCTGACCAGCGACTTGGGGTAGCCGCCGTAGTAGCTGTCGGGAGCCGCCGGGTCGCCGCAGAGCATGAAGATGCGCCAGCGGAAGCGGGTCGCGCCATGGTCGGCGCGGTCCTCCTCCAGCTCGATGATGTGGCCGGCGCGGTTGTTCTTGCGCGGGTTGGCGGCGTCGGGTTCGCTGCGCTGAACCGTGGGATCGCCGCGCAAAGGATTCTTGGTGAGCGCGATATAGACCTTCCGGGTATGCGGATGGATGACGATGTCCTCCGGCCGATCCATGCGCGTGGCGCCGGCCAGGGAGGCCGCGCGGATCGTGTTCAGGCAGACTTCGGCCTGGCTCGGAAAGCCGTTGGCCCGGTTGAGCGGCCCGCGACCGGCGACCAGGGGCAACCAGTCGCCGCTGCCGTCGGCGTTGAAACGCGCCGCGAACAGGGTGCCTTCGTCCAGCAGCCGGAGGTTGTGCTGGCGGTCAAGAGCGGCCATGGCATGGCGGCTGACGAACTTGTACACGCAGGCGAACATGATGTCGTCGCCGTAATAGCATGCGGCCTGCCCCGTGGCCGTCAGGGCGACGCTGGCGCCCTCCGAACGCAAGCGGCCCAAGGCCGTTCGCTTGCGCGGGATCCACGAGGGGTCGAAGGGATCGATCTCCACCTGATAGCCGAAGCGAAACGACTCGTTGGGCTCCTTGTCGATGCGAAAGCGGTCGTCGGCCTTCTCGAAGCCGAACTGGGTGCCCTTGAGCGGCAAGCCGTAGTCGATGTAGATCCAGTAGCGCGGATCGTCCTCCGGGAAGTCGTTGCGATCCCCGAAGAAGAGGTGGAAGTTCTCCTCCGAGGTCAGCAGGGTACCCCAAGGGGTCAGGGCCGCGGAGCAGTTGGCCAGCATGCCCAGCACCCGTGTGCCGTCGGGATCGGCGCTGGTGCGGGTCCACGGATGCCCGGCGGCCGGTCCGCTCAAAAGCGTCGGGCTGAGGCCGGTGACCCGCCAATTACGCGGCGAATCGCTGCGCACCTTCCAGCGGTCGTCGACATCGCTGTACACCTCGACGAAGGTCACCCCCAGGGCGGCCAGCTGGATGTCCAGCTGTTCCGCAGTGGGATCGTCCGGGTCGTAGTCCGGCAGCATGAGCCTGGCGTTGGGTGATTCGTGGTTGACCACCAGCAATCCGTGGTGTGAAGCGCTGCCGCCTTGCTGCAAGGGTATGAAGCCCACGTAGTCGGCGTTGTAGCCGAACTGCATGGCCTGCGCCCTTGCGCTCTGGCGCCGTGGGTCGAAGGGCGGCGCACCTGGAAGCACCGGGTCTCCCCAACGCAGCAGCACCTGGGCCACATGGCCGTCGGCGACGCGAACGGCGTCGCCGGCTCCCGGTGGCACGGGCGGGAAGGAGAGGCCGCCCGGCCCGGAGGGCACCGGCAGCTGCCGCTTGTTGCCGGCGAAGGGCAGGAAGAGCGACAGGCCGCCCAGGAGTCCGCCCCGCAATGCCGCCCGACGGCTGAGGGTCCTACCCCTCCAGCCCGGCGAACCTGGTTCCAGCATCATCGACGGCTCCTCAGCGCGTGATCCGGTGACCTGCTCGCGCCGTGCGCGACTCCGGGCATGTTAAGGGCCCAGCACAGCGGCGGCAAGCCTCAAGAGCAGACCCTGGTATAATGCGCCGCGGCGGCTCCGTGGCGGCCGACGCCCGGCGGCCGCTGCGGCGACCGAAGAACAGGAGAGCAACGTGGAAGCCTTCGATCCTGCGGACGGCCAAACGCTCAGCCTCAGCGAGCGTATCGAGCGGCATGGACTCTGGTGGATCCTGCTGGTGTCGGCCACCGCCCTGGGCGGCAGCCTCTTCTTCAGCGAGGTCATGGGCCTGACGCCCTGCCGGCTGTGCTGGTTCCAACGGATCCTCATGTATCCCATCGTGGTCATCGCCGCCGTGGCCCTGCTCCGTGATGACCGCCGCGCTTCGCTCTACGTCCTGCCCCTGTCGATCACCGGCATCTGTGTGTCGGCGTACCACTTCCTGCTCCAGCAGGGCGTGTTCTCCGAGTCCACCGGCTGTGCCAAGGACGGGCCGCCCTGCTCGGCCATCGATTGGATGGCCTTCAACTTCATCACCATCCCGCTGTTGGCCTTGACGGCTTTCACGCTGATCTCCTTGGGCGCCTCAGCGGCGCTGCGCCAGGACCTCAACGGACCGCGGCCGCCCGCGCTCCGCACCATCCTCTTGACCTTGGCCGCCGTGGTCGCCTTTTACGGCGTCTTGACCGCCTTCGTCTGATCCACCCCTCCCACACAACAGGAGCCCCACCCCCGTGGACGCCATCTATCCCTACGCCATCTTCCTACACAACCTCATGCGCTGGCTGGTGCTCATCTTCCTGGGCATCGCCTTGCTGCGCGCCGTGCCCGGCTGGCTGGGCGATCGGCAATGGCGCCCTGGCGACGATGCGGCAGGCAAGCGGCTGACCATGGCCACCGATCTGCAGCTCTTGTTGGGTCTGCTGCTCGCCGGCGTCAGCCCTTTGGTGCGCGTGGCGATGCAGGACATGGGGGCGGCCATGAAGGATCCCAGCCTCCGCTACTGGTCGGTGGAGCATACCGCCCTGATGCTGTTGGCGGTGATCCTGATCCATATCGGGCGCGCCCGCAGCCGGCGGCCGGTCGCCGACCGCGTGAAACACCGCCGCGCGGCCGTCTACTTCGGACTGGCGCTGCTGGCCATCCTCGCCGCCATGCCCTGGCAATGGCTGGCGGCCAACGGTCGGCCCCTGATTCCCGAACTGCCTTTCTAGGCCTGGTCCTGGTCGGCACCGAGGCGGCATCCCTTGACGGCGCAGCGACTGGCCCCTTTCGGCACCTCGGTCTTCTCGGCCATCACTGCCCTGGCGGAGCGGCACGGGGCCATCAACCTGGCGCAGGGCTTCCCGGATTTCGACGGTCCGGCGGCGGTCATCGAGGCCGCCGCCGCGGCCATGCGCGCCGGACAGAACCAGTACGCCCGGTCGATGGGTCTTCCAGCGCTGGTGCGGGCGATCGCCGCCTTCTACGAGCGCCATTACGGTCTGGACTTCGATCCCTTGGCTGAGGTGGCGGTCACTTGCGGGGCTACCGAGGGCATCGCGGCGGCGCTGCTGGGGCTGCTGGATCCAGGGGACGAGGTGATCGTCCTGGAGCCCACCTACGACAGCTATGCCGCCTGCCTGGCGATGGCCGGCGCCCGCCCGCGCTACGTCACCCTGCGTTTTCCCGACTTCGCCCTGGATCCGGCGGCGCTCCGCGCGGCCGCCGGACCCCGCTGCCGAGCGGTGCTGCTCAACAGCCCGCACAACCCTACCGGCAAGGTGCTGGATGATGCCGAGCTGGCCCTGATCGCCGAGCTGTGCCAGGAGCGCGACCTCATCGCCATCACCGACGAGGTCTATGAGCATCTCACCTACGATGGCCGTCGACATCGGCCGCTGGCCTCGCTACCGGGCATGCGCCAGCGGACGCTCACCCTCTCCTCGGCCGGCAAGACCCTGGCATTGACCGGCTGGAAGGTGGGTTGGGCGGTGGGGCCACCGCCGCTGGTGCAGGGCCTGCAGGCCGCCCACCAATTCCTGACCTTCTGCGCTGCGACGCCGCTGCAAGCAGCGGTGGCCTTTGCCCTGGACGGACTGGACGGCGCGGCCCTCGACCAGCTGCGCGCTGACTACCAGGTGCGGCGCGACTGCCTCTGCGACGGGCTGGAGCGGGCCGGCCTGCGCGTGGCGCGGCCCCAGGGCACCTACTTCGTCCTGGCGGATTTCAGCGGCCTGTCGCACGAGGATGACCAGTCCTACGTGGCGCGGCTGATGGCGGAGCGGGGCGTGGCGGCGATTCCGCCCAGCGTCTTCTATCCTGAGCATCCCGACGAGGGCCGGCGCCTGTTGCGCTTCGCGTTCTGCAAGCGCATGGCCACCCTGGAGCAGGCCATCGACCGTCTCTCGGGCTCGGGCGCGATGTCATGACCTTGCTGCGGGTCGCCGGGCTGCAGCTGGATCCGGTCTGGGAGGATCCAGTTGCCAGTTTCGGTCGCGCCGAGCGGCTGTTGGCCGCCGCTGCCGCCCAAGGCGCGGCCCTGGCCGTGCTGCCCGAGATGTTCGCCACGGGCTTTTCGATGCGGGCAGCGGAGCTCCTGGGTCACGCCGCCGCCATCCGCCGGTTCCTGTCCCAGGCAGCTCGGCATCATGGCCTCTGGATCTGCGCCGGCCTGGTCATGGCCGGCCGCGACCGACCGCGCAACGCGGCGTTGGTGGTGGATCCCGATGGCCAGGAGCGGCTGCGCTACGACAAGATCCACCCCTTCAGCCTGGCCGGGGAGCCCGACCATTACGAGTTGGGCGGCCAATTGGCCACGGTGATGATCGAAGGCCTGCGCCTCACGCCGCTCATCTGCTACGACCTCCGCTTTCCCGAACCCTTCAGGGCGCGGTCCGCGCAGACGGATGGCTACCTGGTCATCGCCAGTTGGCCGGCGGCGCGGCGCGAGCATTGGCGCGCTCTGCTTCGCGCCAGGGCCATCGAGAACCAGGCCTATGTGTTGGGCGTCAACCGCGTGGGCGAGGGCGACGGACTGATCTATGCCGGCGATACCATGTTGGTCGACCCCTTGGGCGAGGTTGTGGCCGCGGCGGCGGGGCAGGAGGCCGTGGTGGCGGGATTGCTGGATGCCGGGCGGGTGGCAGAGCTCCGCGAGCGGTTCGGCTTCCTGGCGGACCGTCGGCCTGACCTGTATGCGCGGCTCCAGGCGACGGACTGATCAGGGCCGCAATCAGCCCGGTTCCAGCCACGCGGCGCCCGCGGCGCCTGTATCGATCAGCACCTTCGCCGCTCGCTCCGGGGGCGGAGGGCTCCCGAAGCGCAGCCGCCACGGACGACCATCGGCGGCCAGACGCAGTCGCTCGATCCCGGCCAGGGCTACCAGACCCATCGTGCAGCGCACGTTGAGTTCCCCAAGGGGCTGGAAGCGCTCGCGGCCTTCGACGTCCACGTAGGTCCAGGCGTCCACCCCGAAGGGTCCGGCATAGCCTTCCTCGGCCAATGCGCGTCCCGCCGCCGTGGCGGCATCGTCCATCCGCCTCGCCGCCTCCGGCGCCAGGATGTCGGGCGGCAGCTCGCTGGGGCGGCGGCATCCGGGCCAGAGCGTCAAGCCCTGGAAGCGCCCCATCGCATCCACGACCTGGCTATGTGCGCCCAGCAGGCGCACACCATTGTGGTCGGCGAGGCCCACGCAGCCGAAGTCCGCTCGCCGCGCCATCCAGGGTTCGAAGAGCAGGCCCTCGGGGCGGATGAAGCCGGTGCGCATCCAGCGCCGCTGTGCGATGCTGGGCCCGTCGGAGCGCACCACGATGCGCTGACGGCCGGCGGCCGACCAGGGCGCCTTGAGCACCCAGCTGCCGGAGAGCGATCCACGGGCGCCGCCGGCCGCCAGGTGGGCCGTCAGCCCGGACTCGTCGGCGACCATGCGCGCGCCGGGCAGGGCGACACCCAGTCGGCGCGCCAGCGCCAGAGTCCAGGCCCGGGAGGCCAGGCGGCGGCCCGCGGCGCCCGACGCCAGCGGCAGAGCCCAGAGGTCATCCAGCCAGCCGACACCGGTGGTCCGGTCGGGACGGTCGGAGGCGTCCGCCACGGGACGCCAGGCGTCGGTCGCGTCGGTCGCGGCCCAGGCGAGCAAGTCCCGCGCCGGCTGGGCGGGCCGCTCCTGTTGCACGTGCGGTTGCGGCAGGTCTGACGCGGATCGCCAAGGCAACAGCGGGATGGGCGGAGGAATCCACAACACATCGGCGCTGTCACGGGCGAACAGCGACAGCAGTCCCGCGGCCAGGCCCAGGCGCTCGAGCGTGACCGCATTGGGCGTTGCGGATCGCCGCGCCCAGGTCTCCTCGGCCAGCAGGTTGGCGATGATCAGCCCGGACATCGCGGCTGCTTTCGCGCGGGGGCCCGCCGATCAGGCCCCAGGGTGATCGGACGCATCAAGATCGGACGCATCATGCTCGGACCCACCATGTCCGGACGCAACGTGTCCGGACGCATCATGTCCGGCTCCAACCTGTCCGGCTGCGGGCGAGCGGCGCTGGGCGCGCGGGCGCGGCGGCTCCTCCGCTTCCAGCAGCTGAATGAATGCCGGGTCCAGGCCGGCCGCCATTCGATCGGCGCGGTTGAACTGGCGGCCGCGGGCCAGGGCGGGCCGCAGCGGCCACCGGACATGGTGCAGGTAGGCCTGCCACATGGTCTGGTCTGCCTCACGCATGGCCGCCAGCCAGCGCCAGCCGAAGGCCACATGCCCCACCTCGTCCGATCGTACGCGGCGAATCACGGCGGCGGTGGCCGCGTCCCCGGCGGCTTGGGCCGCGGCCTCCAGCTCAAGCGTGTGGTCCAGGTTGGCGTTCTCGAAGGTGAGGGCCATGGCGCAGACGAAACGCAGGGGATGTTCCTGGAGGCCGGCCACCTTGGCCCAGAAATAGCCGGTCACCGCCTGATCGCCGAAGGCCAGTCCACAGTCCTTCAGCCGCGAGACGTACATGCGGGTGTGCCGCTGCTCCTCGGTCAGGATATGCAGCAGGTCCTGGCGAAAAGCGGCCGGCGCCAGGGGATAAGCCAGTATCGCCCAGGCATACAACTCCACCGCCTGCAGCTCGTGGTTGGCCAGGGCGTGAAGGATGCGGCCGCGCTGTCGTGGGTCGCGCATGCCTTCCAGGCGCGGCAGGCGCTTGACCGCGCGACCGGGTTGGATGCGCAACTCCGCCGGTCGCCCGGGAGCCATGGGCAACACGGCCGGCCGCGGTAGACGATCGGTCATGACCGCGGGAGGCGGAGCCAGCTTGCGCTCCAGCGTCTCAGCCAGAACGACGCCGGCCGCGAACGCGCTCAACTCCACGGAGAGCCTTGGCCGTGGGCTAGCACTGTAGCTCCAAGAAGCGTGAGGGTTGCGGAGGCATGACCTCGCGGCCAATGTAAGGATCTGAGACCCGGCACACCCACCGGCTACTCTCTAAGTTCTTCGTGGTGCGATACCAATACTGCACCTCCAAGAAGCGTGAGGGTTGCGGTGGCATGACCTCGCGGCCAACTGAGGAATTTCGAGAAACGGCACACCCATCGGCTACTCTCAAAATCCCTTGCGGTGCGATCCTAGCTGCGGGCCATGAACGCCCGTGGGAAGCGTGCCTTGTCCTCCGCCGAGCACATGGCGTAGATGACGCGCTCCTCGGCAGTCAGGCCGCTCTGGCTTTCCAGGCTGACCGACAGGATGACCTCGATATCCGTCGGTGCTTCGGCCTTGTCCTGGACATAATGAAGCCAATCCTGAAGCAGGGAGTATTCATGCAGGTCTACGACCAAAATCTTGACCGAATAGGTCACACCCTCCACGCGGGTGATGAAATGCGGCAGGGGCGGGTTGTCGTGCGGCGCCGGCAGCCGGCCGATGAAGATGGCGCGCGCGCCCGGGGAGGCGGTCGCTGCGGCATGGGCCTCTTGCAGGCTCGCGATCTGCTCTTCGGGGGACATCAGCGGCAGGCCGAAACTCACCTTGCCGTGTCCGGCCAGCGCCTGGGCCATGGCGTCGCGACGTTGGGCGGCCATCTGTATGCCGCCCGAACCGATCACCATGATCAGGTTGTGCGGGCTGGCGATCACCTCGGCGATCACGGCGGCGGAGAGGCTGGTTTCCGAGCTGCCCAGCAGCGGAGCCTTGACCACGATGTTCTCCGGCACGGCCCCCGCTTCGGCCATGAAGCGCTTGACATGGTCGCCCAGCACCCGATCGGAGCGCTCCATCTTGAGCTCCATCAATGCCGCCAGGGCCAGCGAGCGCAGCTCCGGATCCGTCATGCGGATGTTGTCTTCCAGCCGATCGATGCCGAACATGTCGCCCAAGCGGGCCACGGCCACACAGGAGCGGATGTGGATGTCCGGATCCACGTCGTCCATGTTGGGCCGGACGGTGGTGAGGACGGACTCGTCGCCGCTGATGCCCAGAATGTCCATCAGCCGCGCCCGGCGTGCGCCCATCACGCTGAGGTCGAAGGCCTCGCGCGAGGCCGGCGCCGCCAGATCCTTGCCGAAGACCCTGAGGGCCTCCAGGACCCCTGGATCGCCGTAGTTGAGGTAACAGTTCATCAGCGGCCGGAGGCTCGTGCGCGAGCCGGAGGCCACCATCAGCCGGGCCACCTCTTCGCGTCGCTCGGGGTTGCCGGAACCCAGGTCCCGGGCCAGCTGCTTGGCGGACGAAGGCGCGACGTCGGCGTCGGGAGCCTCGGTGGCTTCTGGGCGCGGCTGGGGTGCCGGCCGCGGTGTGGGCGTTCCCACCCGCTTGGAGGCCGGTCGCGCCTCCTCCTTCTTGCCGCCAAAGAGCCGCTTCAGAAAACCCATGGCTTCCTCTCCTCCAGGGTGGACGGACTACCCGTCGCTGACGGATGCATTCGGCCTGCTGCGACCGAACCGCCACAGCATACCCCAAACGGAGCCGCCGAGCCAGCGCCGGGGCCGTCGACCGGGCGCGGATGCATTGCTCGGAAGGAAGGCTTCTGCTAAGGTCTGCGCCTTCCTCTCAGCACGGTTCCTTGCGACCACAAAGGGCGATGTCATGACGCCATCTCGAGCGCCCGCGGACGGTCCGGTTGCGGTCCGACCGCCAGTCACCGGCCGTACGTCCAGATCGGAGCGTTCGGCGCTCCAATTCGGGCAGCGCTGGCTCATCATGCTGCTGGTCACGATGCTGTTGCTCTTTGTCTACATGACCCACATCTTCTTCGTGCCGGTGGTCGTCGCCGCGGTTGTCACCACCTTGACCTATCCGCTGCAAACCCTGCTGGTCATCCGTCTGGGGGGGCGCCGAGGACTGGCCGCCCTGCTCAGCTGCGCGATCATCATGTTGGGGGTGTTGATTCCCATCTACATCGCCATCACCATGGTCATCGGCGAGATGGTGGAGCTCTTCGCCAGCAACCAGGGCCGGCTCCTGGCGGCCCTGCGTACCGCGGCCCACAACATCGACCGGGTTTCCAGTGAGGGACTGGCGGGCTTGATCCCGGTGCCCAGTTGGGCGCCGCCCATCAGCCTGGAGTCGGTCAATTGGCAGGACTTGATCAGCTCGGCCGGCAATGCGCTCGGGGCGCTGATCAGCGGCACGTCGCAAGGGGCCTTGCAGGTGCTCGCCAGCTTGTTTGTCGTCCTGTTCACCACGTTCTACTTCTTCCGTGACGGTGAGGCCATCGTCCAACGCTTGCGCTCCCTGAGCCCGATGGAGGAACGCTACGAGGACATGCTGATCCAGCGGATGGTCTCCACCAGCCGCGCCACCGTGCGGGCGACGGTGATCATCGGGTTCATCCAGGGGACGCTTGGCGCCCTGACCTTGAGCTTCTGCGGCATCCAGGCACCGGTGCTGTGGGGCGTCGCGATGTGGGTGCTGGCGCTCTTTCCCCTGGTGGGCACCTGGGCGGTCATGTATCCCATCGGCATCATCGAAGTGGTGCAGGGCAACATCCGCGAAGGACTGGTGATCATTCTCATGACCAGCTTCGTCATCTCCACCATCGACAACGTCATCCGGCCGCGGTTGGTGGGGCGGCGGGCCGGGATGCACGACCTGCTGGTCTTCTTCTCGGCGATCGGCGGACTGGCGGCCTTCGGTATCCTGGGCGCCATCGTCGGGCCCATCATGGCCTCATTGTTCGTGGCGCTACTGGACGTCTACGCCTTGGAGTTCAAGTCGCAACTGGAACATCACGACCTCGGGTCCGCCCAACCCGAGACTGCGGAGGAACTGGCGCTCCAGTTGCCCGAGTGAACTTCCGGTGGCCAGCTCGTAATCGGGCAGGATCTGCTGTCGCCGCTCACCGCTCGCGGGATCCGTCCATGTCACCGTGGCCGCGGGCATGGCCAGCACGCGCGCCAGTCCGATCCGCGCGATCAACCACCCTACAAAGGCCGTGCGGATGTTATAGACCCGATCGCGACGCGCGATGCAGTCGTCCGCGCCCCGCGGTTGGAGGGCCGACGCGTCGGTGATCGGCACGTAGCGCCCCTGACGCCAGTAGCCCCGGACCGCGTCCGGCCAGTCGCTGAACCCTTGCCAGCGGAGCACCGCCTGACCGCCGCCCCAGTTGGCAATCCCCTCCGTCAGCACGCCGTCACCGACAAACCGGTCGTCGAGGGTGAGGTGGTGGGCGATTTCGTGAGCCAGAACGGCTTCGATCTGAACAGCGCTGCTCGCCTCGTCGATGAAGACCATGAGCAGTGGTGGGTCGTCGTGGGTGGCGGCCAGACCGCGTGCCGGGCAGCGCGCGACATAGCGCCGCGCGAAGACGACATTCACCCGGTCCGGGAGATCTCGACCCTCGAGGCGCTGGCGGTCGGCCGCCAGGATCGCCCCTAATCGGCTGGACCATTCCGTGGCGCGTCGGACCAGCAGGGCATCGTCGTCAGCCGCCGCGAACACCCTGAACTGGGGGCTCTCGGCCAGCGGGCGGCGCGCCGTGAGGTCGGGGGTAACGGGCCAGTCAACCGCCGCCGGCAAGGAGGGTTCGGCGGCCGGTGCGCCGGGGGTGGCGGTCACCGCTCGGCCCTGGGTCGTCCTGGGGGTGGGGGCAGCGAGGGTCGGGTCCGCCGTCGGCGCCGCGGCGGTCGATCCACCAGCACTGCCCAGGGGGCCAGATCGGCGCGTCGGGGTTGCGGGCGTCGCCGTCGCCGAGTGGCCGGTCGCCGTAGCCACGGCTTGAAGGTTCAGTTGCCGATCGGCAAGCGGACCCTGACGGCTGCCCACCCAGACCAGTCCCGCCAGCAGCAATCCCCAGGCCGTGACGGCGAGCAGCGCCACGGCGAGCAGCGCCCGGCCGGCCGTCATGTGCGGCGCAGGGACCGCTGCCGGATGAAGGCCGGGCGGTCCACCTGCTGCAGGGCGACATGGAAGCGCGCGGCGAAGGCATCGAGGAAGGCCGCGCGGACTTCGGCCATCGGCGGCGCCTTGCCCAGCCGTGCGGCGATGCTGTCCACCGTCGCCAGCGGCAGCGCGCAGGGCACGATCAACCCGAAGGCGCTGAGGTCTGTGCTCACGTTCAAGGCCAGGCCGTGATAGCAGATCCAACGCTCAACCCGCAGGCCGAGGGCCGCGACCTTTCCGCCCGCGGTCCAGACGCCGGTGGCGGCGCCTTCGCGGACTTCGGATGCGATCCCGAAGAATGCCAGGCAGTCCTGCGCCGCGGCAGCCAGCGTCCCGCTCAGCCATCGAACGTCCTTGCGATGGCGGCGCAGGTCCAGGATGGGATAGATCACCAATTGGCCGGGGCCATGGTAGGTGGCCGCACCGCCCCGCTCCACCGTCTGGGAGGTGATGCCGCGGCGGGCGAGCTCGCCCGCATCCACCAGGATGTCGGCCGCACTGGCGCGCCGGCCGAGCGTGATCACCGGATCATGCTCGCAGAGCAGCAGGCGGTCGGCGCCACGCCCCTCGGCCAGCTCCGCCGCCAGCTGCCGTTGCCATCCCCACACTTGAGCATAGGGTCGGCGGCCCAACCAGCTCCAGCGCACAACCGGGCGACGAGGCCCCGCTTCGGGAAAGGCCGCCGACATGAGGTCGCTCACCGCGTGGGCTCGATGAACAGGTCATTGAGGGCCAGATACGGCAAATAGACGGGCAGGGTCAGCGCCAACCCGATGGTGGGGCTGGGCGTGGCGCTTGGACTGGGACTGGGGCTGGGGCTGGCGAAGGGCGGGGTGGCGCTGCTCGTGGCCGGGCGTGTCTTGGTCGGTGTAGGCGTGAACTGGCTGGGGGTAGGAACATCGGGCGGCAAGGTGGGAAACGGCTCGGTAGGGGCCAGGGTCGGAAAGGGCGGCGTCGGTGGCAGCTGCCAGGGCCGGTCCATCGCCTGCAACGCATGGGGTCGGACACCGGACAGCCCGGCCGACAGCAAGGCCGTGGCGGCAACGATGGCCAGGGGCCCCAGCCCCAGCCACGCTCGGCAGCTCCGCGATCCCATTGGTGCCCCCGGCGGAACCTAGCGCGGGCTCGCGGGTAGGGTCATCGTGAGCGGCCGCGGCGTGACGTTGGCCGCCGCGCGTAGCTGCTGCTCGGTATTGCCGCGGTTGAGCCAGGGCAGGAAGATGCGCGTGGTCTGGCCGAGCTCGGACACGTCACGCACCCACAGGCCGCCTTCGCCGCCGACAAAGAGCAGTTCGCAGCCGGCATCCAGAGCGGGTTGAACCAGCTCCATCACCGAAAGGTAGACCCGGCTGGCGGCGGCCGGTCGATCGAGGGTGGTATCGGGTTCGAGCGGCCCGCCGAGGTGTCGCCAGCGGAGCCCGCCGTCCTGGCTGACCCACAGGCCGTCGCCCCAGACCGTGGCGAAAAGCGTGTCGACCCGCGTGGGGCTGTACGCCAGGTCGGTGATCTGGTCGGCGGCCAACGGCGAACTGCCGGGGAAAGTGGCCGCGCCGAAGGTCAGGCCGCCATCGACCGAGGTCAGTACGCCGCGCGACACATTGGCTCCGGGCGCCGGGGTGACGACGGCGGATGGGCCGAGGCCGACGGCGACCCGCAGCGGGTCCAGGGGGCTCACGCTGAGGCCGGTCACCGTGGCATAGCGCAGGTCCAGCGACGGGCTGCTGCCCCGATGCTCCCAGCTGCTGCCGTCCGTACTGGTCCAGATGCCCGCCCGGTCCGTCCCCAGCCACATGCGGCCCCGGCCATCCGTGGCCGACGCCCACGCCGCGCGCACCGGCTGACCGCCGGCATCGCGCACGTCGCTGCTGGCCAGAACCCAGTCGCCGCCATTGGGGCCGGCCGCGTCCCAGCGGTAGATTCCGGGGGTCTGATCAGGGCGTGTGGCCAGGGTGAAGACCTCCGCACCGGCCCCCATCAGCCGTGACGGCCAGGCGGTCAAGGTGCCCTTGGGGGCGAAGCCCGTGGGGCTGGCGGCCAGGGCCCCGAACAGGTTCCGGTCGCCGAAGCCACTGGCCCAGGCCAGGGTGTTGGGATGCGAGGGCGTCATCAACAGGTCCGACAGGCGCTGGCCTTCCAAGGTGTTCAGCGCGGTCAGCGAAGAACCCTCCATCGCCGCCGACAGGGTCTGCCAGACGTCGTTGGGCGCATCCCCCCAATGGGCGGATGCGTAGATGCGGTCGCGACCGGCGCTCAGCAGGTAGACAGAGGCGTCGGTGCGGTCGGCGCTGAAGGGAACGCGATGCCAGCCGCCCCGCGAGCAGGCGTCGTCGATGGCCCCTTGGGCCTCGGCCGCCGGCGTTGCGTAGGCCAAGGCGATTCCCGCGACGGCCAGGGCAGCGAACCGGGCTCGCGCGGTCATGGCAGGCTCCGGCCAGGAGGCGTCGGCGTGGCCGACGGGGTCGGCGGCGTCCAGGTGGGTTTGGGTGTCGGATTGGGGACGTTGCTGGGCTGGGCGGTGCTGCCACCGGACACCGGCCCCTTGTTGTCCTTGTAGCGGACCATGAGCTCATAGAACTCGTAGGGGTCGAACTCATTGGCCCCCGGTCGACCGTACACCTCGATCCAGATGGTCCGCGTCACGTCCGCCCGGAACTCCACGATCTCCTCGCCGTCACCGCTGCGATGCTTGTAGGTCGCGTCATTGCATTGACCGGCGCCAGCCAGGTTGCCGACGTCCATGTCGTAGTCATGGTCGTCGGGCGGCGTCATCACCACCTGGTAGTAGCCGACGCCGTCAGCGGTGTTGAACGGTCGCAACTCCACCTGGTACCAGTCCTGGTCGCTGGCCGAACTGAGGGTCGCCTCCAGCGGGTCCTCCCATGGGGCAGCCCACTTGAGGATGGTGGCATAGCGGCAGCTGTTGTTGGCCGCGGTGTTGTCATAGTCATCGCGCTTCGGGAGCCGCGTGCGGGTCGGCGATGGCGTCAGCGACGGCCCCACCGACGGTGTCGGGCTGGGTTCCAGGGTCGTCTGGGAGACCGCCAGGCCGTAGCTGGCTTCGCTGCCGAAGCGCGTGCCGCGGTTGTCCACGGTGACCAGCACGCGGCCGTTGCCGCCGGCGCGGAAGAGGATCTCGGAATCCAGGACGTTGCCGTCCTTGTCGTCGTTCCAACAGCCGAAGTCCGGATGTACCGACAGGCAGGTGCTGCCTTCGGGCAGGTCGCCGGCCGCGATGAGGGTGTCCACGCCCGGTGCCAGCTCCTTGGTGCTGATCCTGTACCAGCGGCCGCCCTTCACCTCGAAGCTTGCCAAATCGATGTCGCCCTTGTAGCAGGACTTGTGCGTCGCGGCCTTGCCGTCGCCGCCGAGGTCGGGATAGACCTCGCGCTCCTGGCCGCGGTAGTTGTCGGGCTCGAACTCGTCCCCGCAATCACCGGCCCCGGCCCCGGCCCCGCCCGGTCCGCCGCCGGGGGCGTTCTTGGGCGTCGGCAGCGGCGTGTTGGTGACATCGGCGGCCGCTTCGGGCGTGACCGTGAGGGTGGCGGTGGCGTCGCCGCCCGGCGTGGGCAGCTCCAGCGTCGGCGCGAGCGGCGGGTCGGTCGGCACCGGCGTGGGCGGCGGCAACGGTTCAGAGAGCCACTGGCTGCTCACCGTGTAGGCGCCGGTCTTGGGGTCGACGACCACGATGCGCTGGGCCGGGCCGGTGGGAATGGAAGCGTCGGTCAGGCGGACCGGACTGCTGTAGGACCCGCTGCCGCCCATGGGGATGGGGATCTCAGCGAGCAGATGGCCGACCGTGGTCGGGTCGATGTTCTCGTTGTCCAGCTGCTGCTGCGCCACCAGGCGCACCTGCAGCTGACTCCCCGGCTGCCAACCATTGCCGCTGAAGATGGGGGTCCAGGGATTGCTCAGATCCACCTGCACGGACCCGCCTTGGGTATCTTGGGGTCCTCGGGCCACCACCACACTGATCTGTCGGGCGTTCAGCTTGGTCGGTGCCGCGGGATCCGCGTTGCCGTAGGCCACGATGCGCTTCCCGGCCACGAGGGCATCCGCCTCCGCCGGCACGCCATCGACCAGGATCTCGGTGATATCGGACAGCACCAGGCTGTCGAAGACGCCTTCACCGGGGGCGACGTCCAGGGTGATCACCCGGCCGGCCACAGCCGCGATGGGGCCTTCGGCTTTCAGCTCCGCCGGGTCCACCACCGCGACCTCGCTGCCGTCGCTTCCCGTGGCACAGGTGGCGCAGAGCGCGCCGGCGGATGGTAGGGTCACCATGGCCAGGCTCTTGCTCTTCTCGATCTCGCGCACGTTCGCACGCCGCTCCGTCTTGGCGCCGGTTTCGCCGACGCTCGTCTGGCTGGGGAAGAAGGTGTAGACATGGTCGTCGGTCTCGGCAAGCAGGCGCTGGCAGATACTGCCGCCATGGGGCTCCCGGTCACCGAGGTACAGCAGGACCCGGGGCAGGTTGCCACCGTCGCACATGTCTGACTGCGCTTGAACACGGCCGGTGCCTGCGATCAAGGTGGCCAGCGCCAGCGACAAGCCGCCGGCTACCAGCAGGCCGCGGCGCCGCTCTTCGGCTTCCAAGGGGCGCAGTCGGGCCAGGAATGGCGACGCGCGCAGATAGGTGCCGGCGCCATTGAGCACCGGATAGCGCAGCCTCCAGGCCACCGGGGGCTCCCAGGCGGCCAACGCCGTCCCCATGTGCCGCGCCAGGAGGGCCAGCGGCCAGAGCAGCCCCGCCAAGGCCAGCACCAGGGCGCCACGCAGCCAGAGGCTGCCTCCGCTCATGAGGCCGGTCATGAGGCCCAGGACCCCCGTGCCCGGCAGCCCGCGACCGATGGCCCAGCCACCGACCTTCAGGATGCTGGGGATGAGGATGAGGACGAACAAAGCGGTGTAGGTCAGGAAGAGGCCGGCCACCACGACCGGTCGCCAACGGGGTCGAAGGACATCGGTGAGCATCCGCTCACCGAAACGCCACAGCAGCGCGATGGGCAGGACGATGAGCCCCGCGACCACCAGCAGGCCGATGATCAGGAGGGGCAAGGTCAGAGCCAACCTGAGCAGGATGGGCAGGACATCGACCAACCCGGAACGCAGGTTGGCCGGCTGACCGAAGGAGACCAGCCCGTCCACCTGCTCTCGGAGGCCGAAGCCGTCCAGGAAATACGAGGATCGGTAGCGCCAGCCCCAGACCTGCAGGGCGATGAGGATGGCGGTGAAGGCGATCACCAGCGTGCGTGCCGAGACCTGCGGCAAGGTGAGCCCGCCCGGAAGCGATGGCGCCCCGATGCGCGGCCATGCGACAGGGGCGCTACGCCCCATCGGCAGAACGCCGATGTCGCCCATCGCGGTCGCCCCGACCAGCTCAGGTCGCCTGGCGGCGGCGGGCGGGGCGCGGTCGATGATGGCCAAGGCCAGATCGACGTTGTCCAGGCTGGCGCCATCCAACTCCGCACCGCTCAGGTCTGCCCCGGCCAGATCGGCCCAACCGAGGTTGGCCCGGCCAAGGTCCGCTTGACGGAGGTTGGCGCCGCGCATGATGGCCCAACGCACGTCCGCCTTGCGGAGCACGCTGGAATGCAGGTCCGCGCCCTCCAGGACAGCCCAGCGAAGGTCTGCCGCAGAAAGGTCCGCACGGCTGAGGTCGACACCGCGCAGGTCCAGACGGCTCAGGTCCGCGCCACTCAGGTCTTCGCCGCTGAGGTCGGCGCGCGGCCCCTCAGGCTGGCTGATACGGGCGAGAATGTCTTCGCGGTCTAAGGCCATGTCAGGCTTCCAATCTGGGCATCTGATGATCGGCCGGCCTGGTCCGTCGGCTCGGTTGTCCCGCCGATTGCGGGACCAACCACGGGCAGGTGCGCGTGACCGACAGGGCGGCAGGCATTATAGAGGACGAAGAGAGGCGCGCAAGCGCTAGGGGGCCGGGGCGATAGGCGGAAGGACGCCCTCGATGAGCGACGTTCCGGTCATCTCCGGCGGTTGAGGAAGGCCCATCAGCTGCAGGACCGTCGGGGCCACGTCGCGCAAAGCGCCGTCGCTCCGGAGGCGAGGCCGGTCATCGCTGGACCGGACCATGGTGTCGTGCACGACAATGAAGGGAACCGGGTTGAGGGTATGGGCGGTGTGCGGCTTGCCGGTCTGCGGATCGATCATCTGCTCGCAGTTGCCGTGGTCAGCGGTCACCAAGGCGCAGCCGCCTCGGTCGGCTACGGCCTGGAGCACGCGGCCCAGGCAGCCGTCGACCGTCTCGACAGCGCGGATGGCGGCCTCCAGGACACCGGTGTGACCCACCATGTCCGGGTTGGCATAGTTCACCAGGATGAAATCGTCCCGGCCGCTGCCGATGCGCTCCACCAGGCTGTCCGTCAACGGCAACGCACTCATCTCCGGTTGGAGATCATAGGTGGCTACCTTGGGCGACGGAACCAGATGCTGCGTCTCGCCGGCAAAGGGGCGTTCCCGTCCGCCGTTGAAGAAATAGGTGACATGCGCGTACTTCTCCGTCTCCGCGGTATGGTATTGGGCCAGGCCGGCATCGGCGATCACCCGCGCCAAGGGCTGCTCGATGTTCTGCGGCGCGAAGAGGAAGGGAACCCGTTGGCCTTCCGCCACCTGGGTCATGGTCACCACATGCAGCCCCGCGGGGCGGTTGACCGCGGCGAAACCGTCGAAGGTCGGATCGGTGAGGACCGTCAGCAGCTGCCGCATGCGGTCGGCGCGGAAGTTGCACAGGATGATGGCGTCCTCCGGCTGCAATCGGCCGTCCGGGTTCAACCCTTCGCCCTGCGGATGGGCTTCCTGGCCTGAGGGGCCGGGGATCACGCGCGGCAGGATGAATTCGTCGGTTTCGCCCGCCGCATAGGCCGCGCGCACCGCGTCGGTTCCGCTGGTCGCCGTTTCGCCGCCGCTGATCAAGGCGCGCCACGCGCGTTCGGTCCGCTCCCAGCGCCGGTCGCGGTCCATGGCCCAGTAACGGCCGCAGACCGTCGCCACACGCCCCACACCCAACTCGGACAAGGCCGACTCGAGGTCGATCATGAAGCCCAGGGCGCTGTCCGGGGCGCTGTCCCGCCCATCGGTGAACGCGTGCACGTACACGCGCTCCACGCCCGCGGCCTTCGCCAATGCCACCAGCGCCAACAGCTGATCGGTATGGCCGTGCACGCCGCCATCGCCCAGGATGCCCGCCAGATGCAGCGCGGACCCGGCGCGCTTCACCTGATCGAAGCAGGCGCGAAGCGCGGAATTCTGCGCCAGACTGCCATCGCGCGCGGCCCTTCCGATCCGCACCAGATCCTGGTCGATGATCAGGCCGGCGCCCAGGGTCTGATGCCCCACCTCGCTGTTGCCCATCTGCCCCTCCGGCAACCCGACATCCGGGCCTGAGGCGCGGAGGCTGGTGTTGTCGTAGGTCGACATCAGATGCGTGAAGACCGGTGTGCGGGCCAGACGAATGGCATTGCCTCGCGTTGCGGCGGCCAGTCCCCATCCGTCGAGGATGATCAGGACTGCCGGACGGGCGCCGCCGGCGGGGTGGGGATGGGCTGCGCTGTTCTCGTCGACTGCTGTCATGCCTTGGCTCCTTGCGGACCGACCCGCATCCGACCGACGGCTGCGCGCATCGGATGCGCAACAATGCCACCGGCGCATGAGCGGCGGCTGAATCGGTCCTTGGACATGGCTGAGCCGTTCAGCGGTCTCCGCGCCGCCGCTGGGTCAAGCTGCGCACCACCACGTCCTCCAGGAACACGCTGGCCTCTGCCGTCGGGTCCATGACCCGCTCCGCGCAGCGTTCCAGCACGAAGGCCTCCGGCCAGCGCTCGGCATCGACCAATTCTGGGAGGTTCTGCAGCAGGCCCTCGTTGAAGACCTTGCGGTCATCCTCGTCCAGCACCAGCCGACAGGCGGCGTCCGCATAGGCGTGGCGCAGGGCGGGATCTTCGGGCAAGGGCCCCAGGGCCAACAAGACCTTGCGACGATTCACGTTGGTCAGTTCGTAATGGCTCAGATCGAGTTCGGCAGCCAGGCTGCGGCTGAGGTCGTCGAAGGCCGCCGGATCGCCCTGGAACCGCTCGTCGAGGGTCGCGGCGTGCCCTTCGAGGGCGCTGCGGGTCTGGGCGACCAGCTGCCGCTGCCGCCAGGCGTCCACGAGGCTGCCTTGGATCTTCTCCGGGATCACATCGCCCGACAGGTTGCGCCCCGTCAACTCCTTGTAGAGCTGGCGCATCTCGTCCATCTCGGGTCTTCCCATGGCCTCCAGACGCGCCAGCTGATCGCGAGCGCGATCGGCGCGCTCTGTCGACTGTCCCCGGTCGTCGGCCAGATGGCATTGCTTGTATTTCTTGCCGCTGCCGCAAGGGCAGGGATCGTTGCGACCAGGTTGGGCCATGATGTCACCGCTGGGCTTGGAAACGGCACCGCGCCCCTGCCGGCTGGCGGGAGGGCGCGGTGCGCGCTGAAGGATTACGGTGAATTCTAGGCCAAAGCGGCGCCTCGGGCCACCTGGCGGCTCGAACTCACGGCTTGTCGGCGCCTTCCAGACAGCCGGCGCGCCAGAGCACGGAGTTGAACAGTGGGTGGAAAGGCACCCCGCGGTTCTGCAGATCCAGGCAGGTGCGGCGCGGGTTGGGTGGCCAGTCATGGCCCGGGGTCGGGAATGGGGGGGACCCCGGCTTGTTGGGGTTCTGCGGTAGATTCCAGCCCATGATCGCCGGCGGATTGGCCAGGGCCATGTCGATGAATGCCTGCGGTACCTTGAGTCGCGTGATCCGGCAGACGCAGCCGAGGGGCGTTTCGGGCACCAGCACTGTTACCTGCGGCACCGGGAAGGGCTCGCGGTTCTGGTTGTCGAAGCCGTCGCGGTAGTCGGCCGTAGCCTCTACGTTGGTCGGATGACGTCCGCCTTCCTGCGGGCGCACCTGAAAGCTAAGGGTATGTCCGGTCTCCGGCACGCTGTTGAAGGTCCAGGTGAGGGTCCGCGCCGCTGGATCCCACAGGGCCGCTGGCTGCGACGAGCCGACGACGTACGCCATGTTGGCCGGGACCTTGTCGACGATGGTGAGGGTCTTGAAGAGCACGGTGGCCTTGATGATGCCGGCAATGCCCAGGAAGATGCTCTCCAGGTCATCGCCCGTGCGGCTCCAATGGTAATGCGTCGGATCGCCGGCGATCTGGCGCAACAGGGGTTCGTCGATGTCACCCGCCGGCCCCAGGCCCACCGTGTGTACGGTGACGCCGGAGGCATGGATCTTGGCGATGATGGGGTAGATGGCGCTGAGCGGCGGCGGGCTTCCGGTGAACTGGTTGTGTTTGCCATCGGTCATGAAGACCAGCACCGGCTGGGCGTCCTTGCGGATCCCGGCGCTGGTCACCATCCGGTAGCCGGCATCCAGCGAATCCACCAGATTGGTTCCGGAGGCCGACGGGACGGCGGCGATGGCCGCGCGCAGCTTGGCCTGGTCTGAAGTCAGATAGGTCAGTTCCTCGACGTAGGCGTCGAACACGATGAGTCCCACCCGCACCAAGGTGGGATCCATGGTGTCGATGAAGCTCGTCGCCGCGATCTTGGCCGCCTGCAACTTCGTCGGCCCGCCTGGCGACGTGCGATCGTCCATGCTGCGCGAACGGTCGATCACCAGCACGACGTCGGCCTTGCGCTCCTGAATGGGGCAGCTCCCAGAGATCTTGAGGCTCACGGTCACCAACTCGCCCTTCGTGACCGTGTTAGGAGCGGCGGTCTTGTCCAGAACCGTGCTGCATTTCGGGGCTGGTTGTTGGGCGCCCGCCGGCCCAGGAGGGGGGCCGACCAGGACTCCGAGCAAGGCCAAGGTGATCGTCAGCAAAGCGATACGGCTGCCGTAGGTCGATAGCATCTTCAACTCCATGGGGCGGGTCGTCCGGGTGAGGGCGCCGGCAGGTCTCAGGTCAGTCACCTCCGGTCGGCTCTGCGCCCTGTAAGGGTTAACACCGGCACTGCGGCCAGCGTTTGATGAGATCTGGAGATCGTCGCGGTCAGCCATCGCCCGCATCCAGGCCGAGCGCCTGCCTGACCCCAGTCCGGGAAACCTTGCCCGAGGCCGTGCGCGGCAAGGATGCGAGGACCAGATAGCGCCGCGGCCGTTTGTAGGCGGCCAGCCGTTCGGCAACCCAAGCGTCCAACCCACTCGGTAACGTCTGTGGCAACTCCACGGTCACGGCGTCGGAATACAACAGAGTCGGTACGATGGCCGCCCAGACCATGTGGCCCCAGACCGGGTCTGGAGCGGCAACCACGCAGGCCTCCTGGATGTCCGGATGGGAGGCCAGGACGGCCTCTACCTCGGCCGGATAGATGTTCTCTCCCCCGCTGACAATCAGGTCATCCCGCCGCGCCGCTACCCGTAGACGACCATCGAGATCGAGCCGGCCAAGGTCACCGGTGCGCAGCCAACCGGCCACCAAGGCCTCTGCTGACGCGGCTGGGTCGTTCAGGTAGCCCACCATCAGCCCTGGGCCTCGAACCCAGATGTCGCCGATCTGGCCTGCGGGCAGGCATTGCCCTTGCCCGTCGCGGATCTCGATCTGGGTCAGGGGAAGCGGCGGAGCAGCAACGCCCACGCCTTCTGAGAGGTCAGGATCCGCGTCTGGCCAGGTCGTCGCCACCTGGCTGCCGGCTTCCGTGAGACCGTAGGTCACGGCGACGGGCCAGCCTCGTTGCCGCGCCGCGCGCAGCAGGTCGTCGTCGGCCGCCGCGCCGCCGAGGAGGACCGTACGCAGTCGCCGTGGCGGCGGCCCCGGCCAGATCTCCAGCAACATCCGCAGCTGGGTGGGCACCAGAGAGACCAGGGTCACGGGCCATTGTTCGAGTGCCTCGGCGATGTCAGGCGCCCTGCCGCTGCGGCTCAGGGCCATGGTCGTGCCGGCCAAGGTCGAGCGGACGATGATGGCCAGCCCGCCGACATGAAAGAGCGGCAGCGGGGCCAGCCAGATGTCGTCCGGCAAACATCCGAGACGTAGGGCGCTGGCGGCAGCATGGGACTGTAGGCCACCGTGGGTCAGGATGGCGGCCTTCAGGCGACCGCTGGTGCCGGACGTGAACAGCAGGGCGGCGCGATCGTCCGCGGTCACGCCGGCCGGCTCGGCGCGCAATGGGGCGGTGGTCGCCGGCGCCAGCGGCGCCCAACACATCGCAATGGTGTCCGCCGCGGGTCGGTCGCCGGCCATGACGGTCAGCGGTCGCGCCGTCAACCCGCTGACCGGGGCCGACAGCGGGTCGAGGTCCGCGGTCCTCTGCGATTGGGTCAGCAGCATCCGCGGATTCACCAGACGGCATTGCTGTCGCAGCTCGACGGGGCTGAGCCGGGTGTTGAATGGGCAGATCACGGCTCCCAGTCGCCAGGCGGACTGCAGGGCCAATACGGCCTCCGAACCGTTTTCGAAGAGGCTCCCCAGGACATCGCCGCGGCGGAGACCGGCTGCGGCCAGGGCGGCGGCCCAGCGGTCGGCGGCATCGGCCATTTCCCGATAGGTCCATGCGCCGTCGGCGGTGAGCAGGGCGTGGTGGCTCGGGCGCCATCCAGCGTTCTGCCAGAGGGGCAGGGTCGCCGCTGACCCGGCCGCGGGCAGCGGATCAACCATCGCCGGTCAATGTCTGTCCGACGAGGTCGGGATGCCCGAGCAGGAACTCCGGGCCGGACAGGCTCCGCCCGCCTTCGGCCTGGAGACGTCTCAGCAGCACGGACCCTTGGCCGCTGGCCACCAGCGGACCCTCGCTGTCCCGCCACACGGTGCCGAACGGCAGGCCGGCGGGGCCTTGCGGCCGCAGGGCCGCATCGAGCACCTTCAACCGGCCGCGGGACCAGAAGCTGAACGCGCCGGGCCAGGGGTCCATGGCCCGCACCCTCCGGACAATGGCCCGGCCGTCCTCCTCCCAATGCAGGCGGCCATCGGCCTTGGTCAATCGCGCGGCATAGGTCGCCAGCGCGTCCTCCTGGGTTCGGGGTTGAATGCGGCCGGCCAGCCAGAGCGGCAAGGTTTCGGCCAGCAGTTCGGCCCCGAGCGTCGCCAGGCGCGACGTCACGTCGCCGCAACCGATTTCGCCGGATAGTGGCAGGACGCGCTGGGCGAGGATCGGCCCGGTGTCCAGGCCGGCGTCCATGAGCATGATGGTGGCGCCGGTTTCAGCGTCGCCGGCGAGGATGGCATGGGCTACCGGTGCGGCTCCCCGCCACCGAGGCAGCAGCGAGGCGTGGACGTTGATCGCCCCATGTCGTGCGAGGGCCAGGATGGCCGGTGGCAAGAGCAGGCCGTAGGCCGCGACCACGACGACCTCGGGCGCCAGGGAGGACAGGTACTCCGTGGCCCAGGCGTCCTTGCGCAGCGATGCCGGCTGATGGACGGGTAGCCCCAGGGCCAGAGCCCGTTCCTTCACCGGCGGCGGATGCAGACGGCGCCCTCGTCCTGCCGGCCGGTCCGGCTGGGTGAGGACGGCGGTCACGTCGCAGATGGCCGCCAGTGCATCCAGACTGGGCACGGCGAACTCCGGGCTGCCCATGAACACCGCCGTCGGACGGGAACCCGAGATCTGAGGGGGTGGTGTGGCGGTCGATCCAGCAATCATGGCCCGCTATCTTAGCGCCCAGGCCCGGTCGTCCCAAGCCCTGGTTCGACCGCGGGTCGAGGCTGGCCTGGTGGGCCTGCCATGGCTACAATCCCGGACCTGCGATCGGGAGCGGTTGGCTCAGGGAGGGACCATCGGGACATCGGGCCAAGCGTCGCCGTTGTACCCTTGGGTTGCCGCCATGGTCGCATGGTCGGGCTGGGGGCTTGGATCTTGGGATCGCGCCGACGCGAGTGGGGCAATACGCCGGGGAGCTAGCGATGTTGGGTGTGCGAAATGGTGTCCGACAGGTCCGCGGGATGCTTCGCGCGTTGTGCGTGGCCGCGATCCTCTCGATCGTTCTACCGTTGTTGCAGGGCTGCGCCACCCCGACGCCCATAGCCACCCCCACGGCCACGTTGACACCGACGAACTCTCCGACCCCCTCGTCGACCTTGACGCCGACGAGCACCCCTACCCCCACCCTTCCGCAGGACGCTGTGGTCAACATCGAGGCCTTGAATGTCCGGGCCGGACCGAACGTCCTCCACCCCCTGCTGGGCGTGGCCTATCAGGCCACCGCGGTGGCCGTTGTCGGGCGCGATCTGGATGGCGGTTGGCTCGCGGTGCGCCTGCCGGATCAGACGGAAGGATGGCTCAACGGCGCCTATGTGGCGTTGCGTAAGGATTTCGAGCAGATCCCAGTCCTGCCGACGCCTTCGCCGCCCCCGGCGCCGACGCCCACCGCCATCCCGATGGACCCCAGCCTACCCCTGGTACTCATTCCGCCCGTGGTCGCCCTCGGTGACCCTTTCCTGGTTCGCCTGCGCGAGCCAGATGCGCAGAGCGTTGTCGCCAGCTTCGGCGGACTGGAGCTGCCGTTGCATCGGGTTTCGGCGGACAGCTTTGCCGCTGTCTTGAGCACCGACCTGAACGGCGCCGCGGGCGTGATTCCGGTGCCGCTGCGGATCATCGATGGTGCGGGGCAGGAGCGCCTGGAGACGGGCAGCCTGCGGGTGCAGGTCGGCGGCTACACCGAGGAGGCCGTGCAGGTGGGCCCGGATCGTGTGCCGCTGCTGGATCCCACCCTCGGCGCGGCCGAGATGCAGCGCCTGGCGGAGGTCTGGGGGCAGGATGGACCGGAACAGCTCTGGCGGGGCCGCTGGTCCGTCCCCGGCGGCTCGCTCGTCACGTCGCCCTTCGGGACCTACCGCGACTACAACAGCGGTCGATTGATCGCCCGCCACACGGGCGTGGACCTGCGCGGCCGCCATGGCGACCCGGTGTACGCGCCCGCCGCCGGGCGGGTGGTCATGGCCGAGCCGCTCTCGGTCAGGGGCAACGTGGTGTGGATCGACCATGGCTGGGGCATCCACAGCGGCTACTTCCATCTGTCCCAGATCGCGGTCATCGTGGGGCAGGGGGTAGACCCGGGAACCTACCTGGGGGCCATCGGCACCACGGGGCGCTCGACGGCGCCGCACCTGCATTGGGAGGTCCGCATCCATGGGGTGGCGAGCAATGCCCTCCAGTGGTTGTGGCGCGATGTAGGGCAGGTGCCCTGAACCGCGGGTACAGCGGCCGCTCGTACAGCAAAGGAGGGCGCAGCCGTAGCCGCGCCCTCCCTGACAGATTCTCGGTCAGCCGGTCGGAGCGCCCCACAACGGTGTTGAGGGCGCCGAGCGTGGCATCAGGGCACTGGTGGCGGCGGGGGTAGGGGTGCCGTCGGCCCGCCCGGATTGGGCGGCGGGGCGATGGGCGTGAGCGGGCCCGGCCCGGCGCCGCCCTGGACCACCAGGACCTCCGGACCCCGGCGCTGGCCGGTGCGGTTGATCTGGGAAGCCATTATTGAATGGTCGCTGGCGGCATTGCGGTCGATCCAGACCACCAAGGTGGTGTCGCTGCTGCTGGAGGCGACGTCCGGGGCGAAACTGAACGCCGGCCCGCCGGCCAGGGCGTAGTTGCTGCGGTAGGGGATGCCGTTCTTGTTCAGCCGCCGCGTCTGGATGTCCGGGGCGTTGGCGCCGTCGCGCCGTTCCCAGGCGATGACGAAACCGCCGAAGTCCTCCAGCGAGCCCAGGCTGGGATAGACATCGTCCACGGGTGCGGCGCTGGCCTCGATCTTGATCGGCGGGCCATAGGGAAAGGCGTTGGAGTTGAGGCGCCGGGCGAATACGTCGCGCGTGCTCTCGCCGGTTGGCGTCTGCGACCAGGCCACGAGGTAGGCGCCTGACGGAACCTCGGCGGCGATGGTCGGGCGGCCCAGGTCGCCGCCGGAGATCACGCTGTTCTTGTTGCTGAGCACGAAGTTGCGTCCGATGGGGGTGATCTCCATCGTGTGGATCGACGCTTCGATGCCGGTCACCTCGCGCCACACCATGCCGATCCGGTCACCCCGCCCGCCACGGGGCAGATAGGCCAGATCCGGATAGGTCTCATCCGCCGGCGAATTGATGACCGGGAAGCTGTTGCTGATGGGCTGGCCGGATGGGGTGACGAAAATGCCGTGGATGTCCCTGGCGTCCGCTGGGACCGCTGGAGGACCGGCAGTGGCAATGGGAGCGGTTGAGGTGGCGGTGGCGCCGGGCGGCGGCGGCGTCGGCTGCAGCGGAGCGTCAGCCCCGTTGCCCAAGGCGAGCAGCGGCGGGGGAGGCGGGACGGGGGGCGTGGACGGCGCAGGTCCTCCCGGCGTCGGCAGCCCTGGCGTTCCAGGAAGCGGTACGCCCGGTGTCGGCAAGCCGCCGGACGGGCCGCCGCTGTCGTCGGTGTACATGAGCAGGAACTCCCCCACCTGTTGGCTGAAGACCATGCTGGGGTCGCTCTGGTTGCCCGGTGCCACGACCACCGGAACCTCCGCCCCTTGCGGGATGCCGGAGGCGGTCAGTCGGATGCCATAGAGGTCCAGTCCGGTGCCGCCGCCGCGGTCCTCCGCCCAGACCAGGAGGTAGCTGTTGTAGTAGCTGGCGAAGCCTACGGCCGGTGCCAGCGGCCGGCCGCGGGTGATGACCGTGGCGGCGCTGGCGCCGCGGAGACCGCCGGTGGCGATCGCCGCCCCGGCCAGGACCAGGATGAGGGTGGAGACACGATGAGGAGACATGGAGATGAATCTGCCTTTCGGTAGTCCCCTGCGCGCGGGGCAGCGCAACGTGGTCGGAAGTCGGACGGACGTCACGGGTACATCTTTTCCAACAGACGCGGGAAGGCGGTCGTCTCCCGCACATGGCCAAGACCGCAGATCCAGGCCACCGTCCGCTCGATGCCCAAGCCAAATCCGGCATGGGGCACCGCGCCGTAGCGACGGAGGTCCAGGTACCATTCGTAGTCCTCCTGGCGCAAGCCGTGTTCGGTCAGGCGGCGCTTCAGAAGCTCCAGATCGGTGCTGCGTTCGCCGCCACCGATGATCTCGCCGTAGCCTTCCGGCGCGAGAAGGTCCACGGATCGGGAGAGCTCCGGTCGCCCGTCGACTTCCGCCATGTAGAAGGCCTTGGCGGCGGAGGGATAGTGGTAGACGAAAACCGGGCGCTCGAAGCGCTCCGCCAGGTAGGTTTCATGCGGCGCGCCGAAATCCTCGCCCCACGGAAAGTCAGGGAAGTCGCCTTCGCGCAACAGCGTCACCGCCTCATCGTAGCTGAGGCGCGGGAAGGGCGGGCGGACGGCTTCCAGCCGCGACAGGTCGCGCTCCAGCAAGCTCGAGAGTTCCTGCCCATGGCGGGCCAATACGGTCTGGACGATGGCGCTGACGAAGGCCTCTTCAACCGCCATGACGTCTTCCAGACGGGCAAAGGCCATCTCCGGCTCGACCATCCAGAACTCGGTCAGATGTCGGCGGGTCTTGGACTTCTCGGCCCGGAACGTCGGGCCGAAGCAGTAGGTGCGCCCCAGGGCGGCGATCGTCGCCTCGTTGTAGAGTTGGCCGCTCTGGCTCAGATAGGCGGTCTCGCCGAAGTAATCGGTGGCGAAGAGCGTCGTGGTCCCTTCACAGGCGGCCGGGGTCAGAATGGGGGTGTCCACACCCACGAAATCGTTGCTGTCGAGCCAATCGCGAATGGCCTTGATGATCGTGGCCCGGATGCGCAGGATGGCGGCCTGGCGGGGACTGCGGATCCACAGATGGCGCTGCTCCATCAGGAAGCCGGTGCCGTGCTCCTTGGGTTGGATGGGGTAGCCGGATTCCGCGAGTGATACGACCTCCAAGCGGCTCAAACCCAACTCGAAGCCGCCCGGCGCGCGGGCGTCGGCGCGCAGAAGCCCTTCGACCCGCACGGCGCTCTCCTGGGTCAGCTGCCCCGCGGCCGCAAAGTCCGCCTCCGGAAGGTCCTTCTGGAAGGCGACCGACTGCAGGACCCCCGTACCGTCGCGCAGCTGGATGAACTGCAGGCGGCCCTTGTCGGTGCGGTTCTGGACCCAGCCCTGCAGGCGTACGACCTGACCATCATAGGCTGCCGCTTCGCGGATACGGATCAAAGGTGCGGCGCTCGCCATAGCGTCCATGACTGCTGATACTCCTCCTCGTGCGATACCGGGGCAGGACCCCGCTCGTCTGTCGCGATAAAACGTTGCAGTGGTTGCCACTGTTGCGGCGTATATCTGCCGCCTACCTAAGGGTCGATGAGCGACGATCGACCGATGAGCCCAAGCGTATGGATGCGCCGGCGGCGAGCCGGCCGCAACTCAGGGTTTGTCCAAGGCTGCCAACCGTGCGCCGAGCGCATCGCCGAGGACATCCCATTGCCAGCGCCTGACCCATGGCAGGTCACTGCGGCTCATACCGAGATCCAGGGCCATCGGCTCTGACCGCGGATGCAGGGCCAGCTGATCCAGGTGGCGGGCGGACCAGACCAGACCGGCGGACAGGCCGAGCTTCGCCGCTTCCTCATCGCGCCAGGCCTTGAGCTTGGCCAGGCGATCGCGGTGCTCGCCGCTCCAGCGGACACCGCTGACCAGGCGGGGCCAGCCGAGGGGGGGATCCTGCCTGCCCTGAGCCAAGGTGGCCAGGAGCGCCTTGCGGCGTGGGCCCAGATAGGGGCGACCGATGCCCTGTAGGCTGTCCAGACGGTGGCCGGGATCTCGCGCCAACACCAGCATCGTCTCGTTGCCCATCACCCGATACGGCGGGCGGCCGAGACGCAAGGCCTCCTGCTCCCTGAAGCAGAAGAGGGCATGCAGTACCGCGCGACCACGATCGTCAAGCTCTCGCGCGCCTTTGACCAGCAGGCAGGCCTCTTCGGAAGTCGGCGGCGGTTCCAGTCGGAACACCTCCAAGCGCTCGCATTCCTCCTGTACCCATGCCGTACGCCCCAGGTCGGCGATGCGTGCCACCAGGGCATGGTACAGGGCGATCAGGTAGGCGACGTCGTCAGCGGCATAGGCCAGGGCGGCTTCTGGAAGGGGCCGCTGCGACCAGTCCATCCGCTGCAGTCGCTTGGACTTGGCCAGCTCGATGCCCAAGACTTCCTGAAGCACGGCGGCCAGTCCCGTGCGCTCCATACCCAGGAACTGCGCGGCAATCGCCGTGTCGTAGAGCCCGCTGAGGCTGAAGCCCAGGTCGCGGCGCAGGGCCCTCACGTCATAGCTGGCCGCGTGCAGCACCTTGATCCGTCCGCTGTCCGCCAGCACCGCGCCAAGGACAGTCGGCTCGGTGACCGCAAGTGGATCGAGGATGGCGATCGATGGACCTGGCAGGGCAATCTGGATGAGGGAAAGCCGCTCGGGGTAGCGATGGAAACCGTCGGCCTCGACATCCAAAGCGACCAACGGTGCGGCGAACAGATTTGGCGCGAAGGCAGCCCAGTCTTCCGGAGTCGCAATCCACTGAAACTCCGTCGGAGCCACCGGGGGCTGCGGCGACGTCTCTGGCGCCGCAGCCGCAGGCGGTTCGCTGGACCTGTTCATGCCGGCAACGCCCCGAGGTCCAGAAGGACGTCGCGCAGCTGTTCGGCAGAACGGAAGAGGCAGGTCTGCATGCCGATGATCCGGGCCGCCTCGATGTTGCGCTGCTTGTCGTCGATGAACAGGATCGCCGCGGGGTCGAGCGCGAGTTCTGAGGCCAACCGCAGGTATGACTGGGGATCGGGCTTGCGGCGCCCCGTGCGGTGGGAGAAATGGGCGCGGTCGAATCGATGGGCGAATCGGCCGATCTGCGGTTCGTAGTCCACGGCGCTGTTGGAGAGGATGGCAGTCTGCAGGCCGGCCCGGCGCAGCGCGTCCGCCAAGGCGAGCACGCCGTCGTCCAAGCGGGCCCAGGTCACGCGCGACTGCAGATCGCGAATGGCGGCCACCTCGTTCGGTTCCGCGCTCAGTCCTGCCGCCCGAAGGACCGCCGACCAGTAGTCGTCCGCGTCGAGCGAGCCGGTGGAAAAGGCCTGCCACAAGGGGTAGAGGTCGGGCGCATGCCGCAGGGCATGCAGCCCCTCCGGTGTGAGCGCGGGGTCCAGGGCGGCCAGTCCGACCGCCAGCGCCGACCGGTCAGGGAAGGCGATGACGCCCTCCACGTCGAAGATGGCGCCGCCCAAAGGCGGTACTTCCTGGTCCACATGATTCATGGGCCAGAGTATAGGGGGCCGTCTTGAAGCTGTCACGGATCTGGCGCGCAGGCCCTATCCGCCCGTCCTGCGATGGCTTAGCATCCCCTTGTGGACCTTTCGCCCCCAATGGCCATTCTTGACCTGCCAGTTTCGGAGCGCCCGCGCGAGCGGCTTGCGCGCGGCTCGGAGGCACGGCGCTGGCGACGGCGGAGTTGATTGCGGTGGTGCTGGGCACGGGCAGCCGCGGGACGAGCGCCTTGGGCCTGGGGCTTGACGCGATCAGCCGATTCGGGCTAGCCGGACTGGCGCGCGCCTCCTTGGAGGAGTTGCAGGCGGTCCCCGGACTGGGGCAGGCGCGGGCTCTCCAACTCAAAGCGGCCCTGGAACTCGGACGACGCCTGATCACCTTGCCTGCCGGCAACCTGCCGCGTATCGCCGGACCCGCCGACGTGCACATCCTGCTGGATCCGGAGATGGTGGAGCTGGAGCAGGAGCATCTACGCCTGCTCATGCTCAACGTCAAGAACGAGGTGCTGGCGGTGTACGAGGTGTACAAAGGCAGCCTGAACACGAGCCCCGTCCGTGTCGCGGAGGTCTTTCGCGAGCCGATCCGCCGCAATTGCGCCGCCTTGATCCTGGTGCACAACCACCCCTCGGGTGATCCGGCCCCCAGCGCCGCCGATGCTCAGGTCACCAGGCAGTTGGTCGAGGCGGGCCGGCTACTCGACATCGCGGTGCTGGATCACGTGATCCTGGCGCGTCGCGGCTGGGTATCGCTGCGAGAGCGGGGACTCGGCTTCTAGGATCGCACCACCATGGACTTTGAGAGTAGCCGGTGGTTATGCCGGGTCTCGAATCCTTCTTTGGCCGCGAGGTCATGCCACATTGAGGTGCGGTATCAGGATGCCGTGGTGCTGGTCGGCGGGACGGCAAGTTCGTTCAGACCAGCGCCTGGGTCTAGAATGTCCGCATGGAAGATTCCCTCTTGCCCCCATCGCTGGAGCCGGCATCCGTCGCTGGAAACCTGCGCGATGAGCGTGGTGTGCCGGCCGCGGCGGGTCCGGAAGCCGCGGCTGTGTTGCATGCGGCGCAGCGCTTTGCCGCCTTTGCCGCCCATCATGGGGCCACGGTATGCGGCCCGGCCTTGGGCGAACCGCGGGTCGAGGACGGCCATCCGGTCCAGTACTTCCGCAATCTGGTTCTGGAGTTGGGATCCGACGGGCAGATTGCCCCGCGGCCGTTGGGATCGATGGCATTGGCCCGGCAGGAGGCTGCGCCGACCGCAACAGAGCTGCGGTTTCCGCAATGGTTGGACCTGCGGGCGGAGCTACCCACTCACGTCACCCTGCGCTACCCACTGCGCCCCTTGGCGCAGATCCGCTACCTGATCTTGCATCATTCCGGTGCCTCGGCGCGTTTTGACGCCCGCCAGATCGCCGCGGAGCATGTCGGCGTCAATGGTTGGCCGGGCATGGGCTACCACTTCGTGATCGGTCCTGACGGACTGATCGAGCAATGCCAGGACCTTGGGGTCAGCAGCCACCACGTCGCGCAGTTCAACCCGGTTGCTGTCGGTATCGCCCTTCTGGGCGACCTGCGGCTGGGCGCCCCGACCGGGCGCCAGATGGATGCCGCCGCCGACCTGCTGTCATGCCTCTGTCAGCAGTTGGGACTGCCACGTCAGGCCATCAGGGGACACGGCGAGATGGTGTCCACCGACTGCCCCGGCCCCGCCTTCCTGGCCGAATGGCGGTCGCGGCTGTTCCAGATGGTGGGTGACCGTCTGCGAATTCCGGCCGCCGGCCCTGCCGGCGGGCAGTCCGGCTGAGCTGCGGTCCTGCCGATGCACGGAGCGTTGGAGCAAGCGGTCGAACCTTCGGGTGGCGCGGAATCCTGGGGCACCCAAGCGCTGCTGGCAGGCTTCGCCGTGCGGCTGGAGGTCTATGAAGGCCCGCTCCATCTGCTGCTCACCTTGATCCGTAGGGAGAAACTGGCCATCAGCGCCTTGTCTCTCGCCGCGGTCACCGGGCAATACCTGACCCACCTCAGTCGCCTGGAGACCGTCGATGCCGGTGCGATCGCCGCCTTTTGCGAGGTGGCCTCCACGCTCATGGTGATCAAGAGCCGTAGCCTGTTGCCTCGTCCACCGGCGCCGGAAGCGGACGGTGATGACGCTCTGGACCTCATGGAGCGGCTTCGCGCGTTCAAGCATTACCGAGCTGCTGCCGAAGGCCTCGGCCGCCGCGAGCAGGTGGGGTTTCGCGCCTTTGTCCGGCCGGCCGGACTGCTGCCTCTGGCCCCGGATCTCCGCTCGGGCGACCTTGACGTGCGCGACCTCGCCCTGGCGTTTCAACGGGCGCTGGCGGAGGCACAGGCAGCGGAGGCCGCCAGCATCGCCGCCTCCGGAACGAGCCAGCCGCCGCCGCGTCCGCGAGTGCGGCTGGCAGAGCGGTTTCGAGAGATCCGCGACCTCATCCATCGCCAGGGCCGCATCACCTTCCGGGAGGCCCTGTTCGGCGCTCGCAGCGACCGAGAGTATGTGCTCGTCAGCTTTCTAGCCGTACTCGAGTTGCTGCGGCGCCGGGTGGTGCGAGCCACCCAGGCCGAGGTCTTCGGTGAGATCGAGTTGGAGGCCCGGGCGGACTTCCAGGCATGGAGCACCGAGATATCGGAACATGCGCTCGATGAGGATGTCTGACCGATGCTGAGCTGGCGTCAGGCCTTGTCGATGCTGGTCCTCGGCGGCGCGCTCTGCGTGTCGGCCGGCGAGGGGCAAGGGGCCCAGCGCCCTTTCAGGCTGCCTTTTGACGCTGCCCCGGGTCCCGGAACCTGGTATGTATCGCAGCCCTACGGCAACTCGACCTATGCCTATGCCGAACGCGGATCCCTGTACCGCAGCGGCCAGGGTCTGCATATGGGCCTGGACCTGGCGGCCCCTTGCGGCACGCCGGTGCTGGCCATTGGCGACGGCGTCGTGATCAGTGTCGACGGCCGCGGCGGAGCGCCGCCGCATAACCTGATGATCGACCACAGCAACGGCTTCGTGTCCTTCTATGGTCACTTGCTGCAGCGGCCCGCGCTGCATAACGGCCAGTACGTGGCCCGGGGCCAGGAGGTGGCGCTATCGGGCGACATGTACGGAACCTGCCACGCCGCGCCGCATCTGCACCTGGAAGTGCGGGACCGGACCACCCAGCGGCTGCACAATCCGGTGGATGTCATCGAAGCCGATTGGCATGGCATCCTCCTGTTGGGGGCGGCGCCCTTGACCTTCGAGCGCGACCTCGAGGCGCCGCGGCGCTGGCAGTCCATCGACGATCAGCCGCCCATCAGCCTCGGCGGCCCTCCGCTGAACGACTATGCCCAGCCCTGGCCCGCACGACCCTGAACTGCCGCCCGGCCCGCTGCCCCTGACCGATGGCCTGGCCTTCCCGCCTGCCGGTGAGGCGCCGGATCCGGGGCCCTTGGCCCGCGCCGCGGCCGGGCGGCAGCTTGCCTCCCCGGTGGTGATGCTGCCGCCGCCCGCAAGGCTGCCAACAGAACACCGAAGCCCGGCGCGCCGGCGAGCCTCCAGCGCACGTCGACTGGCGTTGATGATCGCCTCACTGGCCATCGTCGGTGCGGGTCTGACCATCGCCGCTCGCGAAGCAGCGGTCAATTGGCGCCGTCCAGGGAACTTCCTGGCCGCGGGCATTCCCACCGAGACCTATGGACCGCCACCGACGCCGATGGCCGCGCTCACCCTGAAGCAGTTCGAGACCACGGCGGATGGCGCCGCGGTGGGCGCGACGGGGGGGCGGGCCGCCTGGGAGCTTCGGCTTCGCCAACTGACCTTCGACGGCTGCTGCGTGGGCAGTTGGTGGTCCGCCGATAGCAAGAGCCTGCGCTTTGTCGATCGGCCCGAAGGGAGTTCTCAGACGGCGATGTACGCCTTGCCCATCTGGCCTCCCGGTGAGCTACCGGTCGTCTTCGACGGGGCGCTGGCAGCCTCTGAAGGTGAGCCGCGCTTCTCGGCGCGGCCGGAGGGCGACATCAGCATCGTCACCGACAAGGAGACCGGGCTGGAATGGCCGGTGGGTACGGGCGGCAATCCGACCTTGGTGGCGCCGGACGGCGGCGCACTCGCATGGTATGCCGCCACGGGTGGCCGCAGCGACGTCGATGGTTTCAACAGCTTCTTCGCGTCGGCCTTGGATGGCACACAGGAGCGCTCGATGGGCGGCATGTGGGGTGGAAGCCTGCTCCGCTTCATGCCGGATTCCGAACATGTCCTGGCCCTGGGAAGACAGGTCGAAGGCAGTGCCGTCTACAGCCTGCAGCGTATCGCCTTGGCCGATGGGGTGGCTGAAGAGATCGCCGCCGGATCCTGGCTTTCCGATGTGGCCCTTTCGCCCGGTGCCAGTTGGGTGGCCTACATGGTCAGCCTCGACCGCGAGCAAGCGGACGCCAACGGTATCTGGTTGGCTCCGACGGAGCCGAAGCGCGGCCCGCCGCGGAAGCTCGAGCTTCCGGGCGCCTACCGTTGGCGCGACGACAACCGACTGGTGTACATCCCCCTGCTGCCCGGAGCGCCGGCCCATGCCGTGCTGCAATTCGACGCGCTTCTGGGAAAGAGCTCGGTCCTCCTGGACCCCGCTGATCTGCCGATTCGTGTCGCTGGAAACGACTGGTCCGTGTCGCCGGATGGCCGCCATCTCGCCTTTCGGGCTGAAGAGGACCGCTGCATCTGGCTCTTGGCCCTGCCGGAATGACGGCGGTGATCCACGCAGCTTCGGGTGACGTCGATCCCGAATTCCGCCTGCCGACCCATGGACTGGAGGCCGCTGCCGCACGTCTGGCGCTCGCCCAGGCCCGCGGCCGCCAGGCCCATGCCAGCCTGCTGACCGGCCCGGCTCACGCCGGCAAGCGCCGACTGGCACGGTGGTTGGCGCAGGCCATGCTCTGTCTCCACCCCTCAGCGGGAGAGCCCTGCGGCGCATGTCGGTCCTGCAGGTTGGTGTTTGCCGGTCAGCATCCAGACCTCATGGTCGCCGCGTCACCGCTCAAAGTGGATTCGACCCGCCAATTGCTGGCGGACCTTGCGCTCTTGCCGCTGGAATCTCCCCGTCGCGTGGCGCTCCTGGCCGACATCGATCAGGCGACGCCCGGTGCCGCGAACAGCCTGTTGAAGACCTTGGAGGAGCCGCCATCGCGAGCGGTGCTCATCCTGACGGCCAGCCAGCCGGAACGGGTCTTGTCTACCATCCGTTCGCGCTGCCGGATCATCAGCGTCCGGCCGCCTGGCGCCGTCATCGTCGCCGAGCTGTTGACGCGGTTGCAGGACGTGCCGCCCGATGCCGCGATGGCTCTGGGGCGGCGCTCCGGAGGCCGGCTGGACTGGGCCCTGGCCGAACTTGAGGACCCGGCGCGCGAGCAGGAGCGCATCGAAGGCCTGCTCCTTCTGGAGCGCTTGCTGACTGCGCCGCGGTCTGAACGGCTCCGAAGCGCGCCCGAAATCGCGCGGCGGACCGACGCGCTGGACGCGTTGCTGGAGGGCTGGATCGGCTGGTGGCGAGACCTGCTCCTGTGGCGTTCCGGATTGCCTGATGCCGTGGTGAACCGCGAACGGTCTGTTTCGCTGGCCACCTTCGCCGAGGCGCTGAGCCCGGCTGCTATCTTGAGCATGTTATCATTGACCGAAGACGCCCTGCGTCGCCTGCGAGCCAATGCGGCGCCGCAACTGGTGCTTGAGACCCTGATACTGGAGATGCCATCATGACGCAACCCGTGGTCGGCGTACGCTTCAAGCGCGCCGGCAAGATCTACTACTTCGGCGTTGGCGACCGTTCGACCGTGATGAGCGTCGGTGACCGGGTCGTCGCCGATACCCAGCGAGGCCTGGAGATGGGTCGAATCGTCCTGTCCCCGGAACAGATCGTGGACAACAAGGGCCTTGGACGCCTCAAGAACATCACCCGGCTGGCGAGCGATGACGATCTGGCTGGCGAGCAAGAGGCCAAGGATATGGAGCGGCGCGCCGTCGGAGCGGCCCGAGCGGAGATTGAGCGGCTCCGGCTGCCGATGCATGCGGTTGTGGCGGAGGGTGCTTTTGACGGCTCCCGAGTCACGGTCTTCTTTCTTTCCGACGAGGCCCAGGTCGATTCGCGCGAGTTGGTCCGCATCCTTTCCGAGCAGTTGAAGGTGCGGGTCAACCTGCGTCAGATCGGCCCCCGAGACCGGGCGAAGCTCTTGGGCGGCATCGACCGCTGTGGTCGCGAACTCTGCTGCAGCACCTGGATCACGGAATTCCAGCCGATACAGATCCGTATGGCGAAGAACCAGCAGCTGCCGCTCAACCCCTCTGAGATCAGCGGCGTTTGCGGCAAGCTGCTGTGCTGCCTGTCTTTTGAAGACGACCAGTACAGCGAGATGAACAAGGGCCTCCCAAAGATCGGCGCCAGCCTGATCAGCGCTGTCGGACGCGGCCGGGTCGTGGATGTGAACGTCTTGACGCGGCTGATCACCATCAGCTGGGAAACCGGGGCGCGGATCACTGTCGCCGGCGATGAGTTCGCCGAACAGCAGGACCGTCGCGCCAAGGCTATCGCGCAGGGCGTGCCGGCCGCGGAAGCGCTGTTGGAGTTCGAAGCCGATCGCGCGCCGAAGCGGCCGGCCGCACCGGTGATCGAGGAACTGCCGCCGCGCCTCGATGGCGCTCAGCGGGAGGAGCGACCTTCGTCGGAGCGCGGTCGGGGCGCTATCCTCGAGCGTTCTGAGCCATCCGGACGGCGGCGGCGCGGCAACGAGCGGCCCGCAGGGCCGCGACCCGCCCCGGAAGGGGTCCGGCCGGCGGCGGCGCAGCCACAATCCGGGGCTGCGCCCGCGGCTCCGGCGCCGACCGACGCACCGCAGGCGCGCAATGCGCGAAGGCGGCGCGATCGCCGGCGAGGCGGTCGCTCCGAAGGCGCGCCGCCGACGGCGCGCGGCGGGGACTGAACTTGGGGGCCACGCCGCAAGAAGCGGGGCCGCGCTTCCGCGTGGCCCTGGCGCAGTTGAACGTCAAGGTCGGCGACATCGCGGGCAACGGCGCGGCGATCCTTGCCGCCATCGAACGCGCCAGGTCGGCGGCGGCGGACCTGCTGGTCTTGCCGGAGATGGCGCTCTGCGGCTATCCGGCAGAGGATCTGCTGCTGCGGCCTGAGTTTGCCCGCCGCAACCGCGAAGCGATGGAGACGCTGGCACCGGCTACGGCGGGTCTGGTGGCGCTGGTCGGTCTGGCGCATCGAGAAGGGGACGAGCTCTTCAACGCCGCTGCCGTCCTCTGCGACGGGCATTGGGTCGATACGGTCCACAAGGCCTACCTTCCCAACTATGGCGTCTTCGACGAGGCGCGCTACTTTCGGGAGGGACGGCGCTTTCCGGTGTTCGAGGTCGGAGGGGTGCGGGTGGGGGCAAGCATCTGCGAGGACATCTGGTATGCCGCCGGCCCGCCCCAGCTACAAGCCCTCGCCGGCGCCGAGCTGCTCGTCAACCTGAGCGCTTCGCCCTATGCTATCGGCAAGCCGGCCTATCGCGAGCGCATGCTCGGCACCCGGGCCGGAGACACGGGCGCATTTCTGGTGTACTGCAACCTTGTGGGCGGCCAGGATGAGCTCGTCTTTGACGGCAACAGCCTGGTGCTGGATCCGGATGGCCGGGTCATCGCGCGTGGAGCGAGCATGGCCGAAGACTTCATCGTGCTCGATCTGCCCATCGGCGAGGTCTTCCGTGATCGGCTGCTGGACCCACGCATCCGTCGCGCGCGTCTGCTGACCCCCGACCCACGCCTGACGCCGTCTCTGCACCTGGACATGACCGCGTTGCGATCGGCGGAGACCGCGCCGCTCGCCGCCGCCGTACCGGCCCCTCCTGCCGAGCCATTGGCGGAGCTATGGGCCGCCTTGGTCCTGGGCACGCGGGACTATGTGCGCAAGAACGGTTTCCGGAAGGTGTTGCTGGGCCTCTCCGGTGGCATCGATTCCGCCCTTACCGCAGCCATCGCGGTGGATGCCCTTGGCGCAGAACAGGTGGTCGGTGTGGCCATGCCGGCGCGCTACTCCTCACCGAGCAGCCTGGGCGATGCCAGTGATCTGGCGGGCCTTCTGGGGATCCAGCTGCTGGAACTGCCCATCGACGACGTCTTTCAGGCCACGTTGGACGCCTTGGCGCCCTTGTTTGAAGGTCGTGCTGCCGACGTCACCGAGGAGAACCTGCAGTCGCGGATTCGAGGCATGAGCCTGATGGCCTTGTCCAACAAGTTCCAATGGCTGGTCCTCACCACCGGCAACAAGAGCGAGTACGCGGTGGGCTACGCCACCATCTATGGCGACATGTGCGGCGCCTACGCCGTGTTGAAGGACGTGGGCAAGCTACGCGTCTATGACCTCGTGCGGTGGCGCAATAGCCGTTCGGACGGGCCGCGGATCCCGCAGCATTCCATCGACCGCCCACCTTCGGCCGAGCTGCGACCGGATCAGAAGGACGCCGACAGCCTGCCGCCTTATGAGGTCCTGGACCCGATCCTCGAAGCCTACGTTGAACGGGAGATGTCGCGCGAAGAGATCGTCGCCCTCGGCTTCGACCCGGCCATGGTGGACCGGATCGCTCGCCTTGTGGACCGCTCCGAGTTCAAACGGCGGCAAGCGGCTCCCGGCCCCAAGGTGACCGACAGGGCATTCGGCCGAGAACGGCGCATGCCGATCACCAAGGCCTGATCGCAAGGTCGCAAGGGGCAACGTCGTAGGGTCGGCTGCGACGCAAGGCGTTAGCCCTGACGGGGGTTCAGCGGCAGGGAATGCTGGAGGCGATCTCGCGGTAGATGCGCTTGAGGGCCAGGCCATCGACGGCCATGAAGGTCCGCTCAGGTCCGGCGATGCTGGTGAGTTCGGTCCGGTTGGCGTCCGGGCCGAAGCCGATGGCGTAGACGATGGCTCCCAGGCTTCGCGCCTCCGCGGCGGAACGCCGCAGGTCTGCGGCGCTGCCGCTGTGGGCGCCGTCGGAAAGGAGGACGATCACGCCTTGGTTCCCGGATCGGCGCCGCGGTCCCAGGAGTTCGCTGACGGCCGCCTGCAGGGCGCGGTCGATCCGGGTGCCGCTGCCCAGGGACAGCGCGTCGACCGCTGCCTGCAAGGCCGCCACATTCTGGGTCAGGCCCTGGGCCAGCACGGGGCTGCCGCTGAAGCCGATGACCGCGCCCTGATCGCGGCGCAGGTCCAGCAGCGCGACGAAGCTTCGCGCCGCGCCCTTGGCATCGCTGAACTTGTCGCCGGTCATGCTGCTCGAGGTATCCAGCAGCACGACGACGTCGACCGGATTGGCCGCCATGCGACAACCGTTGAGCAGCGGCAGGAAGATGGGTCGCGGGACGGCGCTGGGCGACGCGGTCGGCGTCGCTGTGCGCGTCGCGGTCGGAGATGGCGTCGGGCTGGGGGTCGCGGTGACCACGCACAGGGTGGGAATCGGAAAGGCATAGCTGCGGCGGATGCCATCGGCATCGGTATAGTCGGCGCGGCTGCTGGCGCTCAGCGCCCGGCAGCCCTCGCGTCCCGCGGTGACTCGGTAACTGAGGGTGATACCCGTGCGCGGGAGCAGCGTGCGTGACCATTGCAGGCCTTGGTCGCTCACCAGGGCGTCCGGTAGCGCCGAACCGGGCAGCAGGTCCAGCCCCCCGACCATGGGCTCCGAGATGATGAGGCTGCCCGCCAGACTGGTGAGCACCTGCCGCAAGATCTTGCGGTAGATGGGGAAGAGCTCGCTGGGGGCCGGCGCCATGTAGGTGCGGGACGGGTCGCCGGATATGTCCAGCAGCAGGTCGCGCGCCGCGTCCTCGCCGAGTCCGATGGTGTAGAAGAGGATGCCCCAGCCGCGCGCCTCACGCGCCGGCTGACGCGGATCGGATGCCGTCCCGACCTGTCCGTCGGTGAGCAGCACGACGACCGGCAAGGCTTCGCCGCGGCCCTCCGACTGCAGATGCTGGCGTGCGGCGATGACTGCCGCGGAAATGTTGGTCTCTCCGCCGGACCGGAGGGCCGTGAGAGCGTCGACCATGCGTCCGGCGTCGGTACCCAAAGGCAGGTCGATCGTCGCCTCGCCGCTGAAGCTGACCAGCCCCACGCGGTGGTAGCGCAGGTCCAGCAATTCAACGAAGCTCCGCGCCGCCTCCACCGCCGTTTCCAGCTTGGCACCCTTCATGGAGCTGGAGCGGTCGATGATCAACAGCAGGTCGGCGCCGAGCACCCGGGAGCTGTTGGGGCAGTCGGCAGAAAGGCTCAGGGTCACCCCGGCCGACGCTCCCAACACCACGGTCGACGGCCCGGCGACCCGGTCGCCGGTGATGGTGCAGGCGAGTTCGGATGGCGTCGGGCTGGGGCTGGGCTGCGGCTCGGCCGTGGGATCGATGTCGATTCCGGGCAGATAGACCCGAACGGCACGGGCGGCCGCATCGGCAATGAAGACCATGCCATCAGGCCCGAGGGCCAGGTCGACCGGATCCATGGCGATGTCGTCGGCGGCCGGCAGCCAGCGCGCCAGAAGCCGCCCGCTGCGCGCATCGTGCAGCTCGACATAGCCGTCGGCGAGCAAGGCGGCCACCACGTTCTGGCCGTCCCATTGCCCGGTCGCGACACGGCGCGGTCCGCCGAGCAGGCCGGCCTGCCAGACGCCATCGGGCGACTCTGCGCGCCGCCAGGCCTGTACCTGGGCGCTGATCATGTCGGCGGTATAAAGCAGTCCACCGGCGCCGGTGGCCACGTCCGTGGGCCATAGCCCGGCGCTGCCCGGCAGGCTGTAGGGGCGCAAGCGCTGGCCGTCGGCGCTGTCGAAGACGCCTACCTCGCCCGTGCGTGGCTGGCTGACATACACCGCGAGATCGTTGCTGGCCAGGCGGCCTCCGAGGTCGCAACGGCAGGGAACGGACCAGTCCGGAACGAGGCTGTCGCCGATGGGCAGGCGCCACAGCTCGCCCTGACGCGTGGTCAGATACACCTGTCCCGACTGGCCCGCGCTGAGATCCACGGTATCCTCCGGGACAACACCCAGCACCCGTGAGCGCCCATTGGCCGCAAATCCCAGCAGCCGGCCGTCGCGCCCATCCAGGACCACGAGCTCACCTCCTGGACCGCGGTCCAAGGCCAGCTGCGGCTGCGGTCCGTGCGTCGCCGATTGGGGTCGGAAGCTGCTGCGGATGGGGCTGCCGGTCAAGGTGAACCGCAGGGCGAAGGCATTGTCATAGCCGAGGGTCTGGAATTGACGGCTGCCTGTCGTCAAGGCCATTCCGGCTTGCGAAAGCGCGAGGGACCAGGGCCAACTCACGTTCCCCAGCGCCGGCATACCCAAGCTGGCCAGACTGCTTGTGGACGTCAACTGCCCGGCGGCATCGAAGGTCATCAGGCCGGGCCCGCCCGGATCGTTGGGATCGGCACCGGCCACGAGCACAGCCAGGCCCCCGTCCGGGGCCCCGGCCGCGGCCACCGGGCTGAGACCCTTGACGTCCACGACCCCCGCCGGGATGCCTTCAACGGAAAGCAGTCGGACCTTGCTGTCCAAAGGCCGCACGACGGCCACCCGACCGTCCCCGAGCGCCGCCAGCCGAACGCTCTCCCCCGGCGCTCCGCCCAGGTCGAAGCCCCCGACGCGCCAGCTCGAATCCGGCCTCACGCGATGCACCTGGTTGTCAGCGCTGATCAAGAGCTCGCCGCTGCCGGTGGCGACGACCATGTCGCTGGGCAGGCCGATCCCGGTCAGGGCCCGCAAGGGACGCAGTGGACGACCGTCGAGTTGTCTGCTGTCGAGCCTCAAGCCCTGGAAACTGAGCTGATCGCCCTCGGCCTTGTGGCTGGCCCAGAGCACATGAACGGTGGACCGGATGGTATCCACGGCCACGGCCATCGGCACCAACACTTCATCGTCCGGTTCGAACACCCATTCCGCCCGCAACAGACCATCGTGGCCGAAGACCATGACGCTGTTGTGCCGGCCGTCGGCCACGTACAGGGTGCCTTCCGGACCCATGGCCAGATCCACCGGCAGAGCCGGAGCCGCAGGCAGCGGCCAGGTGGTGTCGAGAACGAACCCGCCGGGTTCCACGGCGGCGGCCCCGCGAGTCGCGGGCAACCTATCGGTCAAGGTGCCCAGGAAGACCGGCACGAGCAGGATGCAGATCCAGGCGGCGGCAAGGGGACGGATCCGATGAGACTTGGGCATGTCGACTTCTCCTGCGTTTCGACCGGGCCTTCGGGCGCTGCCCGTCGTGGTTGATCATGACGCCACGTCGGGCCACCTGAGGCCCAGGAACCCCTGTCCGTGGCCCGGATCGAGGTCACCAATTGATTAACCCGACCCTCCGGCCAAAGTCTAGCGCCGGCACTCTATGGACGCAACATCGTTGCCTTGGGCCCTGCCGCTCGGTTGGTGACCAGGGAATGCTGACACACGCAGGTGACAAGAACGTTAAGAGCTGGTATACTACTCGGCAGTCCGTGGCAGTCCAGTACCTGTATGGGTCATGCGTCCCGGCCCCGTTCGCCCAGGAGAATGCCCGTGTTGACTCAACGAGATCGCCGTCCTCGCCGCGCCAGTCGCGCCAGGACCCTTCTGCTCTGGCTTGCCTGCCTCCTGCTCTCGGTGGCGTCCGCGACAGGCGCTCAGGCCCGTGACTTGGGGGACATCCAGGATCGGCCGGTCACGGCTCCGGCCTCAGCCCGCTACCACGGAACCGCCACGTACTATGGCAACCCCGCCCCGATCAACATGTTGGTGAGCGTGCATCTGGGCGATCAGGTTCTGGCCACCGCATCGGTCTTCGACATGGCCGGTCAGCGCGTCTATGACCTGCAGGTGCCGGCGGATGATCCGGACACGCCGCAGCGCGAGGGGGCTGTCGAGGGTGAAATCGTGACCTTCAAACTCAATGGGGTCACCAGCAATCAGGTCGAGAACTTCAACAGCGGCGAAGATCTGGTGGTCAACATCTCGGTCAACCGCATCGACATCTGCCTGGGGGCCTACGAAGACCTCGACAACGACGCCGCGCACGATCCGGGCGAGCCCTACATCGCCGGGGTGACGATCAACGTCGTCCAGTTCGTGACGCAGCGCTCGTACGTCACGACCGGGGCCGAGCCCAGTTGCGCGCAACACCTGCCGCTCAACACGGTCGTGCGTGCCGTCGACTACCCGGCCGAATGGCAGTTGCATCCCAGCTACGTGCTGGGGGTGGGTATCGCGCAACTTGAGGGCGTCTTCTACGTGGAGTTCCCGTTCATCAACACCTTGGTCACGCCGAGCGCCCCGACCACCACGCCCGCAACGCCTACGCGCACGCCGGCGACCTTCGGCGGCCCCACCGGCCAGACGCCTTTGCCCAGTGCCACGCCCACTGTAACCCGGACGCCGTCACCTACGAGGACGCCGACCGGCACCCTGTCGCCCACCGTGCCCCCGACGGCCAGCCCCCAGGCAACGGCTACCCGCACGGCGACCGCCACGGCGGTCCCGACGGCAACGGCCAGCCCGCAAGCAACCGCAACGGTCTCCGCCACGCCGACCGTCACCACGGCAGCCTCCGCCACGGCCGTCGCCACGGCCACCGCGAGTCCGCCGACGACCGCCACCGCCACCGCGACGGTCAATGCTACGGCCTCGGCCACGCTGACCGCGCAGGTCACTGTCAGCCCCCAGACGCCAGCTACACCGGTCGCGACCGCGACGCCTGTCGCGACGTCCTCCGCCTCCGCCAGTCCCCAGCCGACGGCAACAGTAGTCGCGACCACGACTGCCACGACTGCCACGACTGCCACGACTGCCACGACCGCCGCCACGCCAACGCCGTCGTCCTCAGTCACCGCAACGCTCGCGCCGTCGACGACCGTGCCATCGACGACCGCGGTGCCCAGCGGCACCGCGACCGCCACCGCGACGCAGACCAGGACGGCCACGGCCTCGCCGACCGCGACGGTGACCGCTTCCGTCACGCCCAGCCCGCGCCCCACGCGCGCCCAGGCGAGCATCCTGATCGTCGACTCCACCGCCGATCCCGGCGCCTTGGGCGATGCCCTCCTCACCCTTCGGGAGGCCATCCTTCTCGCCACAGGCAGGTTGCGACTCCAGGATCTGAGCGCCGCTGAGCGCGGACAGGTGTCCGGCAGTCCAGGCGCGGCCGAATCCGATCTCATCGTCTTCGACCCGGCGGTGTTCCCGCCAGCGGCGCCGCAGACCATCAACGTGCAGCCGCCCGTGGCGACCCCCGCGGTGACCACCACGCCGGTGGCGGGAGCCTTCGGACTGGACTTCACCGTCCGACCAGGCTTGCCACCGCTGTCGACCGGCGGCGACCGCATCGACGGCACCGGCAGCGGTGTCGTGCTGTCGGCGGGCGTCGGCGAGGTCGGCTTCGACGGCTTGGTGATCACGTCGGGCGGCAACACGATCCGGGGACTCACCCTGCAGAACTTCAACGCTGCGGTGGCGATCAGCGAGAACGGCGCCGACAACGAAATCGGCGGGCGCATCCCGGGCGAAGGCGTGACCTTGATCCGCAACATGGTGGGTCTGGTCATGACTGGACCCAATGTCGCCGGAAACCGCGTCTACGGCAGCCGGGTCGGTATCGCCGACGACGAGGGGGTGGACGACGGCAACAGCACGCACGGGGTGCTCATGGAGCGTGGGGCGCATGACAACATCGTCGGGGACGCACCCGATCTGGGCCTGATCGGTGGCGGCGGCGTGGACGCGCCGGGCAATTGCATCAGCGCCAACCAGCTGGCCGGCGTCGCCATTCTGGGGGCCGGCACCGACAACAACAGCGTGGACGGCAACAAGATCGGTACCGATTCCGCCGGGGGCAGGGCCTTGCCGAACGGACTGGGCGTCCTTGTAGGCGGCGGACCGGCTGGCAGCATCATCGGTGGTGGCCTGGCCGCCAGCGGCAACATCATCAGCGGCAACTTGCGCGAAGGCGTGTTGATCCAGTCGCAGTCGACCCGCGGAACGATCGTCCAGGCCAACGTCATCGGCGCGAGCATCAACCGCTTCCTCATGCTGCCCAACGGCGCCGACGGCGTCTTGATCGATGAAGGGGCCCATGACAGCCTGATCGGCGGGACCGCCGTTGAGTTCGGCAACCGCATCGTGTTCAACAAAGGTGCGGGCGTCCGGGTACGCGGGGCGGCGAGCATCGCCAACACCATCCGGCGCAACAGCATCGCCGCCAGCGATCTGGATGGCATCATGCTGCAGGCCGGCGGCAACATGAACCTCGCCGCGCCCATCCTCACCTTCATCGGCACCAACGAGGTGGATGGCGTGGCCGTGCCCAACGCCTTGGTAGAGATCTTCTCCGACAACGACGTGGAGGGTGCGCTCTTCGAAGGCTCGACGCGCGCCGACGGCAACGGCTACTTCCACTTCGAGAAGCCCCAGCCTTTCACCGGCCCCAACCTCACCGGTACCGCGACGGACGCCCTTGGCAACACCAGCCCCTTTGGCCGGCTGGGCATCGCGCCGCCCACGCCGACGGCTGGCCCCAGCCCTACGCCGGATGTGGCCCGAGCCTTCCGCGCCTTGCTGCCGGTGGTGCTCAAGGGTGAGACCCTGTTTGCGGTGCTGGATCTGATTCCGGAGAACCGGGTCTTGAACCTGGGTGAGATCCTGCCCCTGGAGCTCAGGCTGACCAACATCAAGGACCTCTTCGGCCTGCAGTTGATGATCAGCTACGATCCGGCCATCTTGGAGGTGCTGGATGAAGATCCAGGCCTTCCCGGCGTGCAGGTCGGCCCGGGGGAGTTCCCGCCGGCGGGCTCGTTGTTCGTCTCGGAGAACCGGGTTGACCCGCAATCGGGACGCATCTACTACACGGTCAGTCTGGTCGACCAGAACGGCGTGAGCGGCTCCGGCGTCGTGCTGCGGATGCGCGTACGCGCATCCGGCCCCGGACGCAGCCCCTTGGCTTTCGTCGAGGCGATGGGTTCCGATCGCTTCTCGCGCCCCATCGCGATCGTGGCCCGGGGAGCTGTGGTGGAGGTGCTCGCTCCGCCAACGGCCACGCCGACGATGACGCCGACCGCTACGGCGACGGCGACCGCTACAGGCACACCGACAGCAACGGCCACGCCAACCTTTACGCCCTCGGCTACGGCGACGCCGACCCAGACCCTGACGCCTTCTGTAACTCCGACGCCGTCCAACACGCCGACGCCTTCCACGACGCCGACGGCCAGCAACACGCCGCTCCCGTCGGCCACCTTCACGGCCACGTTGACGCCGTCGATCACGCCGACGCCTTCCACGACGCCGACGGCCAGCGCGACCTTGACGCCCACGGTGACGTTGACGCCATCGTCAACCCCGACGCCTTCCTCTACGCCGATCGCCTCGAGCACGCCATCGGCCACTGCGACGGCCACGGCCTCCAACACGCCTCGGCCTACCACGACGCGGACAGCGACGCTCCCGCCGACACGGACGCCGCCGCCAACCGTCGACCCCTGCCAGCATGCGCTGCGCAATGCCGGCTTCGAGGATGCCGGCGTGTGGGTCACCCGCGGCAGCCGGGCGCCACGGAGCGTCGGCGACCCGGTTCACGGTGGCAGCCAGGCCATGCTGCTTGGAATCCGACCGGGCGAACCGAACCAGTACAGCTTCTCGACCCTATGGCAGCAACTGCCGGTGCCGGCTGCGGCGCGGACGATGACGGTAGCGGCCTGGACCTGGCAGGGCGCCGAGCAAGGCGCCGGCCCGGACCGGCAGCTGCTGCTGGTCTACGACATCGATCCGGGCCTCAACCTGCAGGGCCAGCGGTCGCCGGTGGCCTATGTCTTCGGCGAGCGCAACCATGTCGGTAGCTGGCAGAAACGAACCCTTACGCTGGACGTCACGGCCTACCGCGGGCAGAGCCTCTGGCTCTACGGCAGCGTAGCCAACGATGGCTTGGGCGGCCGGGCTTGGATGGTCCTGGACGACATGGACGTCGCCTTCTGCCCATGATCGAACGTTCAATGAACGGCCGGCCGCCTGAATGCGGCCGGCCTCCTGCCCTCAGCGGACGGTAAGTCTCGACCATGCTCTACCCGACAACTCCCAAGCGGCAGTCATCACGGTTCACCGCCCGGCATCGGCGGCAAATCGGTGGCGGCATGCTGCTGTCTATCAGCTGCCTGGCCACCACCCTGGGGCTCTTGCACCTCCTCCCCGGCGCGTCATCGCCGCCGGCGCGGGCGCAGGTCTTGCGCTACGTGGATGACGACGCGGGCTGCCTGGGTCGTTCGCCCTGCTACGGCAGCGTCCAGGCGGCGGTCGATGCCGCCGGCGACGGTGATGTCATCGACATCGCGCCCGGACTCTATCCGGAACGGGTCAGCGTGATCAACAAGTCGGTGCATCTTCGCGGTCCGGGTGCGGGATCCTCAAGCGCCGGCGACGATCCCCAGATACATGCCCTGATCGCGCCGGTCGCCGGCGACGCCATGCGGGCGATCATCACCATGGATGCCCGCAGCAAGGGAATGGATGGCCCGCGGGTCCAAGGGCTGCGGCTGCGAGGAGCCACGGCCTACGGTATCCTGCTCGTCGGCCGCAAGGTCGGTGATCCCTACGGCCTTCCGTCAGGACTGCCACCCAGCACCGCGTCTGCCTGGCTACGCGGCGCGCGGATCGACGACTGCCTGGTGAGCCTCGTGCCGGTCGCCGGAGCGCCGAACGACGCGGGCGGGGTCGTCCTGTACCATGCCGAGCAGGCAAGGCTGACCGGCGTCACGGTAGACGGTGGCCGAACCGGCCTGCGGCTGGTGGCGCCGGAGAACCCACGTCTGCGCGACAGCGCATCGACATCCGCAGAGGATGCGGGTGTGTTCGTGATCGCGGGGCGCGGGCTGATCGACGTGCAGGCCCTGACCGTGGCCGGCGCCGGCCGCGTGGGGCTGGAGGTGGTCGATGCGGCCGAGTTGTGGCTCCATCGATCAACCTTGACCGGTGCTCCCTTGGCCGTGAGGTTGGTCGAGCGCGGTGGCCGGGCGGCAGACGCCGCTGTGGAGTTGCGCCTGGGAGGATCGCCCGGTGAGGGCAACCTCCTGACGGCCACGGGCGCCTTGGCCCTTGAACTGGTCAACCAGCGGCTGGATGCGTTGGACATGCCGGACCTGGAGGCGCGCTACAACGACTGGGGCAGTCCCTACGGTCCGGAGATCGAGGACCGCATACGCCACCAGCCGGATGACGCCCGCTTGGGTCATGTCGACTTCGTGCCTTCTCTGGGCGTTCCGGTGGCGGTCGTTGTCGAAGCGGTACCGGTTGAGCTCGAGGCCGACGGGCTGTCGCGCGCCCAGATCCGCGCCGTGGCCCAGGATGCGGCTGGACGGCCGGCCTCCGATCGAAGCCTGGCTGTGTTCGGCAGCATCGGGGGCCTCATGCAGCGGCCAGGGGCCAGCGTCGAGGCCGAGCGTGACAGCGTCGCCCGATCCGGAACCTGGCAAGAACTGAACGACGGTCGCTTCGGCGCCTCGGGCGGCGGTTCCTACCTGTTCAGCCAGATGCCGGGGGCTATCCTGGAATGGTCCTTCGACGCATCGGCGGTCCTCCTGCGCTTTGGGCAGTCGCCGCTCGACGGCGATCGCTTCCGGGTGCGCATCGATGGCGTTGCCCAGGGGGATCTGAACACCTTGGGACCGCATCGTGGCTGGGACGAGCGGCTCCTCGCCCGCGATCTGGGTCCCGGCACCCATCGACTCACCTTGGAACTCCTCGCCGGCGAGTTGGCGGTCGACGCCCTGGTCGCCGGGGAGCCGCTCCGCAACGGGCAGGCAGAGCAATGGCTGCAGGCGCCGGAACTCCTGGGCGAGGCGCAGGTGTCGGTAGCCCTGCGCGGTGCCCCGGACGGATCCTTGGTCGCACGTACCGTGGTGCCCTTCGTTCCTGGACCGCCGGCCAACCTGAGCCTGCAGCTGCCTCCAGGCCCGGTGTCCGCCGGCGGCGCACGACTGCCGTTGGAAGCCGTGGTGCGCGACGCACGGGGCCGCGACGTGCGCGACGGAACCCTGGTGACCTTCAGCGTCACGAGCGGCCTCGTGGATCCGGCGCTGTCCTATACCCGCGCCGGCCGGGCCGGCTCTGAGTTCGTCAGCGGCACAAGGCCTGGAGCGGTGACCATCCTGGCCCGGTCCGCGGCCATCAGCGCGTCTGCCCAGGTGACCGTGACTGCCGGGGCGGCCGCCTCGGTGGCGGTGACCAGCACCCGGACGAGCCTGGCGGCCAACGGTTTCTCCCGGGCGCCACTGTTGATCCGCGTCCGCGACGCCGGAGGCTTCGCGGTCGCCGACGGCACGCCGGTGCGACTGACCACCGACCTCGGCAGCATCGAGCCGGCGCTCGTGGTGACCGAAGGCGGCGACGCCCGCGCCGATCTGGTCGCCGGGTCGCAGATGGGGCGGGCCACCGTGGCCGCCACCGTCGACGACGTCGTCGGCCTGTTGGGCATCGATCTGGAGGGCACGGACCTCCGGCTGCAGAAGACGGTACTGCCACAGGGCGTGGTGGTGCCTGGCGAGCGCATCACCTTTACCCTGCGCCTGGCCAATGTCGGCACCGGAACCGTCTACGACATCCACCTCCAGGATCCGCTGCCCAGCGGGCTGGTGTCGCCAACGCTCAGGGCCAGCTTCGTGCCGCGCGGTCCGCAATTGCGCAATGTCGACCCCAATCTGCCCTACATGCTGAGCATCGACCGGCTCGCGCCTAACCAGGTGGGCTATGTCACCGTCACCAGCCGCATCGACACCAGCTTGCGTTGGGGCGTTCGGAAGACAGTCGTCAATCGGGCCGAGGCGCGCGCGCCCAGCGCGGCCGAGGCGCATCCAGAGGACAATCAGTCCTCCGCGGCGATCGACGTGGTCTCAGGCGCGGCGTTCACGGTCACTTTGGCGGCGTCGCCGGAGATGCCTGCCGGTGGTTCGTCGATCCCGGTGACGGCCCGGGTGACCGATCGAATGGGGCGGCCGGCGGCCGATGGCACGGCCGTGTTCTTCAACCTGGAACCGCCCGATCTGGCCAGCCTGGGCGCTTCGGTCCTGACCACCGTCGAGGGCCGGGTCGCGACGCGCCTCGTCAGCGGCGACAGAGCCGGACGTGTCCAGGTGCGGGCCATCACGGTCGGCGACCGTTCGGCGCAGCTCTCGGTGCGCATCACCCCCGGCCCGGCGACGACCCTGCTGTTGGCCAGCCAGCGGCCGCGCCTGGTCGTCGGTGGTCAGACCACCGCGGTGACCGCTACCGTCACCGACCGCTTCGCCAATCCCGTTCCCCAGGTCTTGGTCAATTTCAGCTCCAACATCGGCGGCCTCGGGGTGATCGATGGCTTGACCTCGGCGTCCGGTCTGGTCACCACAACCCTGGCAACCGGATACCGGGTGGGAATCGCCCGTCTAAGGGCCGACAGCGGCAACCTGGTGGCTTCGCTCGACCTCCCGGTGCTGGCGGGTCCGCCTGCCAGCCTGTCGCTCTCCACGGATGGCTCGGTACTCAAGCTAGGCCAGTCGGCCCAGGTGAGCGCGATGGTCCGCGACAGCTATGCCAACCCGGTGTCCGGAGCCCTGGTGGACTTCGCGTTCGACCTGGGTGCGATGAGCCCGCCGAGTGGCGCGACGGGCACCGATGGCCTTGCGCGCAGCCGTCTCAGCGCCCAGCGTGGCGGTGTCGGTCTGCTGGAGGCCCGGGTCGGCGCGCTCTATCGCGGCATCCGCATCGATGTGCAGGGCCGGCGCGTCTTCATGCCTCGACTGGAACGCCGTCGATAGGATCGCGCCACAGAGGTCGCTGAGCCGAGCCGGTAACGCGGATCAGGCGACCGTTTCCAGGTACGCGGCGACGATGTCGCGCGCCGCCTCGAGGTCGACGCGGTGGATCATCTCCGTGACCGTGTGGATGTAGCGCGTGCCGACGACGATGCCCACCGCGCGCGCCCCGGCCGCCGCCTGCTGCGCGGCCGCCCCGTCCTGGCCGCCGGCTCCCAGGATGGTTCGCTGATAGGGAATGCCCCGGGCCACGGCCAGCGCCTCGATGTCCGCCACCAGGCCCATGTCGGCGATGAACGACGAGTCCTTGATATGCAAGCCGAATCCGCGACCCTGCACAGTGACCTGCTCTGGGTCCGGCACGCCGGGCGTGTCACAGGACAAGGTCACGTCCAGGCCCAGGCCGATATCCGGCAGTACGGCAAAGCTGGACGTCCGCGCACCGCGCAACCCCACCTCCTCCTGCACCGTGAAGGCGACCACCACCTCGGCGGCATGCCCCTTGCCGGAGGCCGCTAGCTGACGGACGGACTCGATTCCCAGCCAGCACGCCACGCGGTTGTCCAAGGCCTTGGACACGATCTTGTCACCCAGGGTGATGAGGGGCTCGTCCATGACCACGAAGTCGCCGATCTTGACCTTCTCGCGCACGGCGTCGGCGGGCAGGCCCATGTCGATGAAGAACTCCTTGACCTCCGGCACCTTCTTGCGATCCTCGGCCGAGGCGATGTGGACCGGCCGGCCGCCGGGATTCATGACCGCTTGATACTCGCCGTCGGCGGTACAGATGCGCACGCGCCGCGAGAAGAGGTTGCGGGTGTCGAAGCCGCCGACCGGGTTGACCCACAAGAAGCCCTTGTCATCGATGAAGGAGACCAGGAAGCCGATCTCGTCCATATGACAGAGGAGCATGACCCGCGTCGGCCGATCGTCCTTGCCCTTCTTGGCTTTCGACGCCTTGCTCTTGCCGGCGGCTCGCGGCTGACGGCGGCAGATGAGGCTGCCCATGGCATCGACCTGCACCTCGTCGAACAGACCGGCGATCTCTGCTTGGATCAGGTCGCGGACGCGGCGCTCGTGTCCGGGCACACCGGGCGTTTCGCACAAGCGCTTGAGCAGATCGAGGTTCATGGGCTTCACGCTTCCTACTGGGTTGACAAAACGGTCATTTCGATGGTCCGGAGACGTCGGCGAAGGCCGAATGGTAGACAGGCGGGGCGGCCATGGCAATTCACGGGCGACTGGCGGTCGGCATTCGACCACGAACGATTCGCTCGAGCCGCCAGGCGGCCAGGCGGCGATACAGTGCATGGGCTGCCGGTCGGGTGGATAGGTCCCAGGCCCCGAGTTGCGGGGTCAGCACGGCGCCGAAGCCGGCCTTGAACCGTGCGACGCCCCATAGCGGGTCGGCAGGATCATCCGGGTCCGGCCCGCCCCACCAGTCGTAGTGCCGGCAGCCACGGTCACGGGCCCACCGCAGGCTCTCCCATTGGGCGGCAAAGGCGGGCATGTGCTCGCGGCCTCGCTCGCCGGAGGCTCCATACAGGTACCAGGCCGTCGGGCCGAAGACGACCGGAATCACGGCCGCCAGCGGTTCGCCCTCCCGTTCGGCCAGAAGTACCGTGCACTGGCCGCGGCGATGGAAGTCTTCGATGAGGTCGCGATAATAGGCCGGTGCCCGCAGCCCGAAGCCCGCGCGGCGGCCGGTGGCCCCGTAGAGGTCGAGGAAGGCGTCGATGCCGGCGATCCCCGCGTCGCGAACGACCACCCCCCGCCTGGCGGCCAGCCCGATGTTGTAGCGCGTCTTGGCATGCATGCCGGCCATCATGACCTCGTCAGCGTCGAGATCGCTCGTCATGGTATGCGCAAACTGGATCTGTTCGGCCGATGGGCGCCAACCCAGCTCGCGCCAGGTCGCGGACAGGTCCGTCCGGTCGCGGGCGACGTCGGGATCCATCTTCAGGTACAGGAGCCCCCGCTGCCGTGCCCAGGCGGCCAGGTCCAACAGCGGTCGTCGCCAGCGCGAGGCATCGCCGCCGTCATCGACCAGCGGACCTCTGGCCACGTAGCCCATGGACAGTGGTAGGCGGCCCAAGCGGCGCATGAGCACCTGGGCAACGGCCAGCGGCTTCGAGTCGGTTGCATCCGCCGCGGCCGTCCATTTGAATCGTGCCGCCGTCCAGCCCCAGCGCTCCTTCAGGGCGCCCCAGTCGGCTGATTGAAGCAGGTGGGGGCGCGGCATCTTCAGGACCCACTGGTCCCAGTCTCGTCCCCGGCCCCGGAACTCCGCCATGGGTCAGCGCCGCCGGACGAAACGTCGCAGTCGCGGCAGGACCTGCAGCGCCAAGGCATAGCGCAAGGGGGCATGCACGCGGTCCCAGGCGCCGACGGCCCGCCACACCCGCCCGCCGAAGCCGCGTTTGAAACCCCACACGCCCCAGAGCCCGGCTTGCTGGCCGGTCTCGGCCTGCGGGGCGGACACGGCATCCAGGTCGCGGCCCTCGACCGCGGCGAGACCCAAGGCATCGGGAATGCCCCAGAAGTCATAGCGGTCCAGACCCGCTCGAGCGGCGTCCTGGATGGCCTGCCATTGCAGCAGGTGGTTGGGCATGGCGTCGCGGTGCAGATCGGATGAACCGCCGTACAGATAGGTTGCCTGCCGCCCGTGATGCAGCACCAGGATGCCGGCCAGCGCCTGGCCGTCCAGTCGCGCCACGTACAGGTGGGCGGCGGAACCGAAGGCCCGGCCCACGCTGCAGTAGTAACCCAACGGCCGCGCTCCGAAGCCGTTGCGCTGGGCCGTGTGGTGCACCAGAGACTCGAAGTCGGTCCAGCCATCCTCCGCGTCCTCCTGGGACACCTGGACGCCGCGGCGCTCCGCCAGTCGGATGTTGTAACGCCACTTCTGCTTCATTCCAGCCAGCAGGGCCTCGGGGCCGCCTCGCAGATCCAGCATGACGGTGCTGGCCGGTTGGACGGCTTCGGCGGGCCGCAGACCGAAGCCGCTCAAGAGCTGCCGGGCCTCCGGCCGGTCTTCCCAGGGCGGTTCGAAACGGACGAAGATGCAATCGGCCGTCAGGGCGTCGACCGCCGCCATGAGGCTCGGCGACAGGACGCCATCGGATTCGACGACTGGGCCGCGCGGTACGTAGGCCATCCGCAGTCCCCATCGCCCGCGTACCAGGACCTGGGCGCCTTGGAGGATGCTCCCGCCGTCAGGATCGCGCAGCGCGACCCGGCGTACCGCCCAGCCCTGTCCCGCGCGGATCGTCGCCCAGGCCGATGCCTGGAGGAAGTGGCCCTCCGGGGCGGCTTGAACGAAGGTGTCCCATTCCGCCACGGAGGGATGGGTGTCGATGGCTGGTTCCCGCGGCGTTGTTTGGTGCTGCATTTCGGCGAAGAGCTTAGCACAGCCGCGCCCGTCCTTGGCTGGCTCTCGGGCGCTTGACCGCCCGGTCTTGCCATGCCTGACGCCTGTGTTATAATCGCGCCCGTTTGCCGCCCGTGACCGATTCGGGCCACGCGGTGACGACCTTGCGGAGGTAGTGCGACATGGTCGATAACTGGGGATTCATCGCCGTTCTGACCTTGGTGGCCTTCACCGTACCCCTGATCGGTCTGGCGCTGTCCTGGCTGCTGCGGCCACACCGGCCGGGACCGATCAAGCAGACCACCTATGAATGCGGACTGGAGACCATCGGTGACAGCTGGGTGCAGTTCAAGGTGCAGTACTACCTGTACGCCTTGATCTTCGTGCTCTTCGATGTCGAGACCGTCTTCCTCTATCCCTGGGCGGTGGCCTTCCTGGGCCTGCCGCTGTTCGCCCTGGTGGAGATGGTCATCTTCCTGGGCATCCTGGCGATCGGCCTGATCTACGCCTGGCGCAAGGGCGCTCTGGAATGGGTATGAACCGCGCCGCGCGCCCACATGAGGGAGATTGGACCCGATGATGATGGAACTGATGCCGGTCTGGTTGCAGGCGGGCGCGGGCAATCCCCTGCGCGAGTTCCTGCTCGAGAACATCCTGACGGGTCTGTCGGAGGCCTGGCGCCCTCTGGTCGCCGACCTCCTTACCTGGTCGCTGACATGCGCCCTGATCATGGGCATCGTGCAGGTCACCATGCTGTACTGCACCTTGCTGGAGCGCAAATTCGTGGGGCGCATCCAGGACCGCATCGGTCCTAACCGGGTGGGGTACTGGGGCCTCCTGCAGCCCTTCGCCGACATGGTGAAGATGCTGACCAAGGAGGACATCACGCCGGCGGTGGCGCATCGTTCGGTGTACAACCTGGGGGCGATCCTGGTGGTGCCACCGGCCATCATGGTCTTCGCCATTCTACCGCTCAGCCTGGGCCTGGTGGCCAGCGACCTGTCGGTGGGCTTCCTCTACTTCATCTCGGTGGCCTCGGTGGTCATCGTTCCCATCTTCATGGCCGGCTGGGGCTCGCGCAACAAGTTCGCGCTCATCGGCGCCATGCGCGCCGTAGCCCAGACGGTGTCCTATGAGATCCCGCAGGTGCTCTCGGTGGTGGGCGTGCTGCTGCTGGCCGGCTCGCTGTCCACCGGGGACATCATCCTGGCCCAGGGTACGGTCGGCAGCGGGGCCCAGGCATCCCAGGGATTCCCCGGCGGCTGGTTCATCCTGACCCAACCGATCGCCTTCGTCATCTACCTCATGGCCACGACGGCCGAGGTGGAGCGCACCCCCTTCGACATTCCCGAGGCGGAGAGCGAGATCATCGCTGGGTACCACACGGAGTATGCGGGTATCAAGTTCGGGCTCTTCCAGCTCTCGCAGTACTTCATGACCATCGCCTCGGCGGCGCTGGGCTCGGTGCTGTTCCTGGGCGGTTGGATGTCGCCTTTTCCTGGAGGTCTATTGCAGACCCTCGGACCGCTCAACCTCGGGTTCTTCTGGATGGGCGCCAAGACCCTGCTGCTGATCCTGGGCTTCATGTGGTTGCGCGGCACCTGGCCCCGGCTGCGGTCGGACCAGCTGATGGGCTTTGCCTGGAAGGTGCTGGTGCCCCTCAGCCTGGCCAACCTCCTGATCACCGCCTTGCTCGGTTGGCTGCTGCACGGTTGGTGGAACGCCTCCGGCGCCCAGGGGCTGGGCCGCAGCGCCGTGGTCGTCGTCGCCTTCCTCGCGGCCAACGGCTTGCTGCTCTTTGGCGCCATGCTGGGATTTGGTCGGCTGCGGGCCAAGGGCGGCCGGCCGGACATTCGCTTTGAGGCGACGGGCGTAGGTTCGTCGGTGGAGGGTGCCGCATGAGTCAGCAGACCGTGGTTCAGCTCGTCTTCGGGGTGATGGCCGCCCTCAGTCTGGGCGGAGCGATGGGTGTGGTCATGGCGCGAACGGTGTTTGTCAGCGCGCTGTGGTTGATCCTGAGCTTCGTGGGCGTCGCCGGGCTCTACATCACCCTCGGCGCCGGCTTCCTGGCGGTGATCCAGGTTCTGGTGTACGTGGGGGCCATCTCGGTCCTGATCCTCTTCGCGATCATGCTCACCGAAGACGTGATGGGCGATGAACATCCCAACAACGGCCAGGTGGGCCTGGCGATCATCCTGCTCACACCGCTGATCTTCCTCCTCGGCAAGTGGGGCTTCACTGCCAACTGGCCGGTCAAGGCCGCGGCGATCCTGCCGCGATCCGGTCTGTCCGTGGACGCGGCCACGGCCGCCGCCCTGCCCGGTGCCTTGAAGACCGGCGATGCCTTTCTGGTGCCTGACTCGGTAGCCTATCTGGGTCGGGTGTTGATGACCGAGCATTTCCTGGCGTTCGAGGTCGTTTCGGTCGTGCTCCTGGTGGCCCTGGTCGGCGCCATCGTCATCGCGCGGGACTGAGGGAAGGCAAGCAACCATGGCTATGATTCCGCTCTGGTGGTACCTGATGGTGGCCGCCGGGCTCTTCACAATCGGACTCTACGGCGCCTTGGTCCGAAAGAACGCCGTCAGCGTCCTGATGGGCATCGAGTTGATGCTCAATGCCGTGAACGTCAACGCGGTCGCGTTCTGGCGCTACGTGTCGCCCACGGCGAAGGCGGCGGCGGGCGCCGATCGGCCCGTCGGCGACTTCGTGGTGGGGATGGATGGTCAGGTCTTCGCGGTGGTCGTCATCGCCCTGGCCGCTGCTGAAGCCGCGGTGGGCCTGGCGATGGTCATCGCCCTCTACCGCAGCCGCCGTTCCTTCAACCTGCCGCAGATGGACCAGCTGCAAGGCTAGCCCACCGTGATCGCCGCCCTTCTTTCCGGTCGCCCCATGGATACCGTCGCCATCTGCCTGGCGCCGACGTCCTGCCCCGATAGCGAGCTCTGAACATGGATCTGCACAGCATCGGCCCCCTGGCCTGGCTGATCCCCACCTTCACGGCGTTGGCTTTTGTGGTCATCATCGGCATGATCGTTACCGATCGTGCGTCCAAGAACGCGGCCTGGGTGGCGGTCGCCGGCATCGGCGCGTCCACCCTGCTGGCGCTGCCCACCTTCCTCGCCGCGCTGGGGTCCGCATCCGGACACGGAGAGGGCGAGGCCGGCGGATTGGCGATCGCGCCCTTCGTGAAGCAATGGGCGTGGTTGCCCATGGGACGTGATGGCGCGCTCAACCTGGGCATCATGGTCGATCCGCTGTCTGCGGCGGCGGTGGCCATGGTGACCGTCGTGTGCACTGCCATCTTCGTCTTCGCCAGCGCCTACATGGAAGGGGAGTTCAACAACTACCGCGACGCCCGAACCGGTCTGCCGGATCCGCGGACGGGACGCAACCGCTACGCGCGCTTCTTCGCCTATGTGTCGCTCTTCGCCACCGGCATGTTGGGCTTCGTCCTTTCCAGCAACCTGCTGCAGGCCTTGCTCTTCTGGGAGGTCATGGGGCTCTGCTCCTTCCTGCTGATCGGCTTCTGGAACTTCAAGCCCTCAGCGGCCGCGGCGGCCAAGAAGGCCTTTCTGACCACCCGCGTCGGCGACTGCTTCTTCTTCCTCGGCATCCTGGGCCTCTATTGGGTCTTCGGCTCGGTGGACTATGCCGACATGCTCTCCAAGGCGGGCATCGAGAAGCTCCATGCCCTGGCGCCTTTCGCCGTGGACATCGCCGGGCATGTCTACGCGGTCCCGGTGATCCCGCTGCTGGCGCTTCTGGTCTTCGGCGGATCGGTCGGCAAGAGCGCCATGTTTCCGCTGCATGTCTGGCTACCGGATGCCATGGAAGGCCCGACGCCCGTCTCCGCTCTGATCCATGCGGCCACCATGGTTTCGGCGGGCGTGTTCCTGGTCGCCCGCATGTATCCGGTGTTCAGCGCCGCCACACCGGACCATCCCGGCTACATCTCCGGCCCGATGTTCGTGGTCGCCGCCCTCGGCGCCTTCACGGCGATCCTGGCGGCCACGATCGCCGTGGCGCAATATGACATCAAGCGGGTTCTGGCTTATTCCACGGTCAGCCAGCTGGGTTTCATGGTCGCCGCCCTGGGCATCGGTGCCTACGTCGCCGCAGTCTTCCATCTGCTGACGCACGCCTTCTTCAAGGCCCTCCTCTTCCTTGGCTCCGGTTCGGTGATCCACGGGATGGAGCATGGGATGCACCATGGCCAGGACGGACATGGCGACGGGCACGGCAGCGGCCATGGCAGCGGCCACGACGAGCAGGCTGCGCCCTACCAGCCGCGGCGCATCGGCGGCGTGCTGGCCGCCGACCCCATGGATCCGCAGGACATGCGCAACATGGGCGGGCTGGCGGGCAAGATGCCTTGGACCTTTCGCACCTACGTGATCGGAACGGCCGCGCTGACCGGCATCCCCCTTCTCGCGGGATTCTGGAGCAAGGACGAGATTCTGGCCGAGGCCTTTCACAAGGGGGTCCAAAGTCAGATCGCCATCGCCCTCATCGTCTATGTCCTGCTGACTGCGGCGGCCTTCTTCACCTCCTTCTACATGTGGCGGCAGGTCTTCATGGTCTATGCCGGCAAGCCATCCACCGAGATGGCCGCGCATGCCCATGAGAGTTCGCCGGCCATGACCGGGCCGCTCATCTTCCTGTCCATCTTCGCCGCCTTGCTGGGCTTCGTGGGCGTGCCGGAGGGGCTGCCCGGCATCGGGCCGGCCCTGGGCAATCCGTTTCATCACTTCGTAGGGGCGCTGACGGCCTCGGGCAGCCATTTCGAGGCGCTGGCTTTCGATTGGACGCCGATGCTCATCTCTACTGTGGTGGCCTTCTTGGGGCTGGGCGCGGCCTGGTGGGTCTATGGCCGCGACCCCGCGGCCGCACGGGCGCGAGATCCGCTCGCGCGCCTGGGCCGACTGTGGGCGCTGCTCAACAACAAGTACAACCTGGACGAGGTCTACGGGTTGGTGGTCACCTCGAATCCGCGCATTCACGGCGAGGCGGATGTGACCGAGCATGACAAGACCGTTGCCGAGCGGTTGGGCAAGCTCATCGGGCTGACCGATGCCTTCTCGCGGCTCAACGGCCAGATCGATGCTCGGTTGGTCGATGGGGCGGTGAACCTCGCCGCCCGCCTTGGCGAGAAGTTCTCGCGCTTCAACGGGCTCCTGGACCGCTACGTCGTCGACGGTGCGGTGAACCTGGTGGCCTTCGCCGGACTGGACCTGTCTCGCGGGCTCAAACTGCTGCAGACCGGGCGCGTGCAGCAGTATGCCCTGATCGTTCTCTTCGCCCTCTTGTTCCTGGTCGGCGCGCTGGTGATGTAGGCCCGCCGCTGCTTCGCTTCTGATCCGACGCCGACGGAGGAGAATCCGCCATGGCTTTCCTGGACAATCTGCCGATCCTCAGCCTCATCCTTGCCTGGCCCCTTGTGGGTGCCTTGGCCGTCATGTTCGCCATCAAGGGCGACGAGGCGGTCAGGCGCTTCAGTCTCTTCTGGAGCCTGGTGCCCCTGGTCGCCTCTAGCCTGCTCTGGTGGGACTATGCTCGTCGGCACGGCCATCAGGGCCTGGCCTACGAAGAGTACCATCCCTGGATTCCCTCGGTGGGCATCAACTACCACCTGGGCGTGGATGGTCTCTCTATTCCGCTGATCTTCCTGACCACCTTGCTCACGGTCATCGCCCTCTGGTACTCCAGCGGCGTGATCAAGGAGCGGGTCAGGGAGTACTTCGCGCTCTTCCTGCTGTTGCAGGTGGGCATGCTGGGCGTCTTTCTGGCGCTCGATCTGTTCCTCTTCTACGTGGTCTTCGAGATCGGGCTGGTGCCGATGTACTTCCTGATCGGGGTCTGGGGTGGACCTCGCCGGGAGTACGCGGCCATCAAGTTCTTTCTGTATACCTTGGCCGGCTCGGTGCTCATGCTGCTGGCCTTGGTGGCCGTTGCCTTCAACACCGGCAGCTTCAGCCTGGTGCGCGGTGGCATGTCCAGCGCGTTCACCCCGGCCGCGGCGGTACCGTTCACCGGCGACCTCGGCAACCCCACGAGCATGGTGGCCATGCTTTGCTGTCTGGGCTTCCTGGTGGCGATGCTGATCAAGGTGCCCAGCTTTCCGTTCCACACCTGGCTTCCGGATGCCCACGTCGAGGCGCCTACGGCCGGATCGGTGATCCTGGCCGGCGTGCTGCTGAAGCTGGGTACCTACGGCCTCGTGCGGGTGGTGATCCCGCTGTTCCCGGCGGCTTTCAGCGCGCTCGCCCTGCCGCTGGGCCTCCTGGCTTTCACCAGCATCGTGTACGGGGCCTTGGTGGCGATGGCCCAATGGGATTTCAAGAAGCTGATCGCATACTCGTCGGTGAACCACATGGGCTACGTCACCCTGGGCCTGGTGGCCGCCACGGCGGCCGTGAACGCCAAGGTGCCTGCCGGCGGCGAGGCGGCGATGCTGGAGAGCATCAACGCCGCGCGGGTCGCGGCCATGGACGGCGCGGTGCTGCAGATGTTCACCCACGGCATCATCGCGGCAGCGCTCTTCCTCATCGTGGGTCTCATCTACGATACCCGCACCCATGTCCGTGACTTCCGCGTGCTCGGCGGCGGCTTGTGGCGCACGGTCCCCAAGTACGGCACCTTCCTGATCATCGCCTGCTTTGCCAGCCTGGGTCTTCCTGGCCTGGCCGGCTTCGTGGCCGAGTTCCTGACCTTCAAGGGCGCCTTCGGCATCGGATTGGCCGGCAACGGCACCTTGCTCATCCTCACGGCGCTGTCCGTGCTGGGCATCCTCTTCACCGCGGCCTTCTACCTGTGGAAGCCCATTCAGATGCTGATGCTGGGCAAGCAGAACGAGAAGTGGCTGGGCACGCCGGACCTCACCCGCTCCGAGCTGGCGATGGTCGGTATCCTGACCTTCTTCATGTTCCTCGTGGGGCTTTGGCCGAACTCGCTGATGGCGACCATCCATCCGGCCAGCCAGGCCTTGGTGGACCACGTGGTGCAGGTCACCGAGGATTCGGGACATTCGATCAACAACGTGGCTCCTGCGGAGGCGGCCGATGCCGCGCCCAGCCCTTGAACCTCTGCGGCTGAGCGCGCAGGCCCTTCACCGACCGATTCCCTGGAGCAGACCATGCCCCACATTCCATCCATTCTGACCCATTTCTCGCCGGAGCTCATTCTGGTCGTGGGCATGCTGCTGGTGCTCACCTACGACTTGTGGGTTCGTGGCCGCGAGGGTCTGCAGGCCAATCTGGCCATCATCACGACCGTGCTAGCCTTGGTCGCCACGCTCGTCCTATGGGTGACCATGCCCGGTTCGCATCCGGTGTTCGAGGCCTGCGGGCCGGGTGCCAAGGCCGGGACCTGCCGACCGGGGGCCTTCATCTCTGATGACTTCACCCATTTCTTCCGGGTGCTGGGCCTCCTGGGTACCCTGTTGGTGCTGATCTCCGGTCAGACCTACATGCGCGGCCGGACGGCCTTCAAGGGCGAGTTCTATGCCCTGGTGCTCAGCGCGGTGCTGGCCATGAACCTGATGGCGGGCGCCAACGACCTCATCGTCATCGCCCTGGCCATCGAGTTCCTGTCGATTACCAGCTACATTCTCACCGCTTTCCTGCGCCACGACGGGCTGTCCATCGAGGGCGGTTTGAAGTACTTCCTGTATGGCTCGATCACCAGCGCGGCCATGCTCTTCGGCATGTCCTATCTGCTGGGCATCGGCGGGAGCACCTCGGTTCCCGCCTTGGCCGCGATCGCCCGCAACCCGGAACTGGCTCAGGTGCAGGGCTACGCCAACATCATGCTGCCCGCCCTGGCATTGGTGCTGGCCGGCATCGCGTTCAAGATCGCGTTGGTTCCCTTCCACCAATGGTCGCCTGATGCCTATCAGGCCGCGCCGACCCCGGTGACGGCCTTCCTCTCCGTCGGGCCGAAGGCGGCGGGTTTCGCGGTGCTCATCCGCCTCTTCGTCGGCTCGTTCAGCAGCCTTTCGGCGAGCTGGTTGGGTACCATGGGTCTGCTCTGCCTGCTCAGCATGGTCGTCGGCAATGTGGCCGCCTTGACCCAGGGCAATGTCAAACGGATGATGGCCTATTCCAGCATCGCACAGGCCGGATACATGCTGTTGGGTGTGGTCAGCCTGGGCGGCAAGACCCTCATGGGCCTCGACAGCGTGGGCGCGGTCCTCTTCTTCATCCTCACCTACGTGTTCACCAACCTGGGCGCCTTCGCCGTGATCATCGCGGTCGAGCAGGCCACGGGCTCAGCCGAGCTGGGGGCCTACCGCGGCCTGATGCGGCGTTCGCCGCTGCTGGCGGTTTCGCTGGTGGTCTTCTTCCTGAGCCTGGTGGGCGTACCGCCATTGGCCGGATTCGTGGCCAAGTTCGCGGTCTTCGGCGCGGCGGTGACCGGTGGGCAGGTGCCCTTGGCCGTGGTCGGCGTTCTCACCGGCGTCGTCTCCGTGGTGTACTACTTCGGCGTGGTGCGGGAGATGTTCTTCGGCGCTTCCGAAGAGGGCCAGCCAGGCCCCATTCGGGTGGGCATGGGCACGACCTTCGTGGTGTTGGTCGCCCTGCTCATGACCCTTGTCGTCGGACTGTGGCCCGAGCCCTTCATCACCTTGGCCAACAACGTGGCCCATAGCATCGCCCCAGCATTGCAGGCGGCGGGCGGTCACTGATCGACCTCAAGCAGGGCAGACACCTGACGGGGCGGCCTGGCGAGGCCGCCCCGTTTGCTTTCCCGGCCTGGTGTTCAGCTACCGCCCGCCGTAGCTGCCGCGATGTCAGCCCTCGATGACCGGATGCTCAGGCTCCATCTCTTCCTTGGCGGCCTTGGGGAAGATCAGCGACAGGGCGATGGAGGCGCCGATCACGCCGCCGATCACCACGAGCGACCAGAGGGTGGGCACCTTCCAGGCGGTCTCCACCAACAGCATCTTGATCCCCACGAAGACGAGCACGATCGCCAGTCCGATCTTGAGCAGGTGGAAGCGATCGACGACACCGGCCAACAGGAAGTACAGCGACCGCAAGCCCATGATGGCGAACACGTTGGAGCTGTAGACCAAGAAGGGATCCCGGGTGACGGCGAAGATCGCCGGGATCGAGTCGACGGCGAAGATGAGGTCGGTGAACTCGACCATGACGAGGACGACGAAGAGCGGTGTCGCCAAGAGCTTGCCTGCCTCACGGACGAAGAAGCGGTCCTTGCGGTACTCCGAGGTCACCGGGAAGATGCGCCGGGTCAGTTTGACCACTGCGTTACCTTCTATCTCCATCACCCGCTCGCGTTCCAGGCCCATCTTGATGCCGGTGACGATGAGGAAGGCGCCGAAGATGTAGATGATCCAATGGAACTGCTCGAGCATCCAGGCGCCGACGCCGATGAAGAACCCGCGCATGACGAGTGCCCCCAAGATGCCCCAGAACAGCACGCGGTGTTGGTAGGCCGCCGGCACGGCGAAGGCGCTGAAGATCAGTACGAAGATGAAGATGTTGTCGATCGACAGCGACTTCTCGATCAGGTAGCCGGTGAAGAACTCCAGCGACGCCTGTGGTCCGTTGGGGTGCAGCCAGTACAGGCCGGCGCCGAAGAGGCTGGCGAGCAGGATCCACACCACGCTCCACGTAGCGGCTTCCTTGAACTTGACGACATGCGCGTGGCGGTGAAAGACGCCCAGATCCAGGGCAAGCATGCCCAGGACGAAGACGTTGAAGCCGATCCAGAGCCAAAGGGTGTCCGACATGGGGGTGCTCCTTGCAAGGGTCGACCGCGGCGGCCGGCGCCCCAACAAGAAGAGGGGGCGTGACCAAGCGGCAACGGGAGGTTGTCGCTTCGGTCTCGCCCCGAGAAGACGGCTGGTTCTGCTTCTCTCCACCGACCGGGCCGCTCGCGCCAGTGGCGCAAGAGCCGTATTGACGGCCGATGGTTCAGTCCCGCTCCGCCGATCCGCGAAGGACAGCGGGGGGCTGATGGCTACTCCCCGAAATTCGGTTGAAGGATAAGCGATTTCTAGACGACGGTCAATGTCCGCCAGGGCTACGCCCGCCAGGGACGGTGCGGGTCATCCGCGCCCGCCGCACACCGGCGAATTTGCTCCGTCGGCCCTGCCCCATATCATCTGCCGCATGACCGCGAACCTGGCCTTGCCGTCGCCCCGCCTCCAGCCGCTGTCCGCCCTGCTGGCGGAGGTGCCGGTGCTGGAGATCGCGGGCGACGATTCCTGCCTGGTCGACCATCAGACCTGCGATTCCCGCCAGGCGCGCCCCGGCTCGCTCTTCGTCGCCTATCCGGGCGTGGCGGTTGACAGTCACCGTTTCCTTGCTGACGCGGTCGGTCGCGGCGCCACCGCCTGCGTGGTGGAGCAGGACACCATTGCGCTACGCGCCCGCTACGCCCTGCCGCCGGAGCTGACCCTGGTGCGCGTGGCCGACGCCCGTCTGACCCGCGGCCTGATCGCCGGCGCGCTCTACGACCATCCTTCGCGTGACATGGCGGTGGTGGGCGTGACCGGCACCGACGGCAAGACAACCACGTCCAGCCTGCTACATGCCATCCTGGTCGGCGCCGGCCGGCGCGCGGGCCTGATCAGCACGGTGGGGGCATGGATCGGCGAGGACTTCATGGACACCGGCCTGCACGCCACCACGCCGGAGCCGGAGGAGCTGCAGGCCCTCCTGGCCCTCATGCGCGACCAGGGTCTTGACCACGCGGTGGTGGAGACCAGCAGCCACGGCCTGGCCCAGCACCGCGTAGCCGACGTGGCCTACGATGTGGCCGTCATCACCAACCTGACCCGCGAGCATCTGGACTACCACCTGGACCTGGACAGCTACCGCGAGGCGAAGGGCCTGCTCTTCAAGGCCCTGTCGCACGGGCCGCGCAAGCCGGGCCTCGTCCCGACAGCCGTACTCAACGGCGACGACCCCAACCTGGATTGGTTTCGGGCCATTCCCGCCGGTCGCCGCCTGGTCTATGGCCTGACCGCCGGTGAGGACTTTCGCTTGCTGCGCCGATTGGACCCAGGCCCCCGGGGCGCGGGCAATCGCTTTGCCGCCGCCACGCCCGCCGGCGAGGTGGAGGTTGAAATCCCATTGGCCGGCGACTACAACATCGCCAACTCCCTGGCGGCGATGGCCGCCGCCTATGCCCTGGGCGTCGCCCCGTCGGACGCCGTGGGACCACTGGCGCGCTTCGGCGGCGTGCCCGGGCGCCTGGAACCCATCCTTGAGGGTCAGGCCTTCCTGGCCTTGGTGGACTTTGCCCATACCCCCAATGCCTTGGCGCAAGTGCTGGCCACCGCTCGGCGTATGACCGGCCAGGCGGGTCGGGTGATCGTTGTCTTTGGCTGCGCCGGGCTGCGCGATGTCCCCAAACGCGCCGACATGGGTCGCGTCGCCGGCCGCCTGGCGGACCTCACGGTGCTCACGGCTGAAGATCCGCGCACGGAGAGCCTGGACCACATCATCGCCGCCAGTGCCGATGCGTTGACCGCCGCCGGCCGCGTCGAAGGCCGTGACTACTGGCGCGAACCTGATCGTTTTCAGGCCATCCGCCGGGCCGCTGGCCTGGCCCGCCCCGGCGACGTGCTGCTGGTATGCGGCAAGGGCCATGAACAGAGCATGTGCTTCGGCGAGGTGGAATACGACTGGGATGACCGTCGGGCCTTGCGCGCTGCCTTGCGCGGCGAGCGCTACGGTCACTTGCCTACGGCCGGATCGGTCGTCAGCGACCACCTTTCGTCATGAGCCGGACCGCCAAGGGGCGGCCATCCATAGAGGTCACCCGCACACTGGCGGGCGGCGCGCCCCAACAGGAGGTCTCTCACATGTCCATTCAACACCGTGCGGCGTCGCGGCGTTCGCTTACCGTGTTGTTGCTCCTCGGTGGCCTGGTCCTGACCGGGCCACCGTCCGCTGGGGCGGTCGGTCCCCCGCCGCAGGTAGCGACCGGCCTGCGCGAGGCCCTGGCGGCCAGCGGACAGCTACGCGTGATCATCAGCGTGGCGGAGGCCGACGAGCGGCTGAACGAGGATGCGATCGCCCTGCGGCAGCAGCGCTTGCTCGCCGCCTTGGGCCCGTACTTTCAGCTGCAGCACCGTTATCAGGGCATCGGCGCCCTCGCTGGCATGCTGAGCGCCCGCGGTCTGGACCGGCTGCTGGGCAGCGGCATGCCGCGGCTCTCGGTGGCCATGGACCCCTCCATTCACGCCTACCTGGATGAGAGCGTGCCGTTCACCGGCGCGGACAAGCTGAAGCGCCAGGGCGTGACCGGCAAAGGCATCCGGGTGGTGGTCATGGACACCGGCGTGGACGTGGACCACACCGACTTGCGGGATGCCATCGTGGATCAGATCTGCACGCTCGTGCCCAAGGACCGCTGCGGACCCGCGGGCAAGGTGGCCGACGACAAGGACGGCCATGGCACCCATGTGGCCGGGATCATCGCCAGCCGCGGCAAGCGGTCCAGCTTCGGGATGGCGCCCGGCGCCGAGATCGTGGCCCTCAAGTTCCTGGAGACGCGCAACACCGGCGCGGGTTCGGACATGATCGAAGCCCTGGATCTGCTCCTCAAGCGCGACGACATCCACATCATCAACATGAGCCTCGGGACCAACCTGCTCTACGAAGGTAGCTGTGACAAGGCCGACGCCTATACCAAGGCCCTGTCGCAGGCATTCGGGAAGCTGAAGGCCAAGGGGATCATCAGCGTGGCGGCCTCCGGCAACGACGGCTCGCCGACCAAGATGGGGGCCCCGGCCTGCGTGGACGACGTCATCTCGGTGGGAGCGGTGGAGATCGGGTCCGACGCCAAGCTGGCCTCCTTCACCAACCGCAGCGTCACCCTGGACCTGCTGGCCCCTGGGGTGGGCATCGACGCGCCCGTGCCCGGCAACGAGGTGGGCAGCAAGCAGGGAACCAGCATGGCCTCGCCGCATGTCGCCGGCGCACTGGCGCTGCTGATGCAGGCCGTGCCCTGGGCGAGACAGGACGCCCTGGAGGCGGTGCTCAAGGAGAACGGACAGCGCCCGACCACCAACGTCGGCGGCAACTCGGTCAGTTCGATCAAGGTGGACAAGGCCCTCGCGGCGCTGAAGGCCATCACGCCCACGGCGACGCAGTCCATGCCGGCGACGGCGACGCCCACCACCGCGCCCCCCTCCGCCACACCGACGGCGACGGCCACCGAAGGTCCTTTGCCGACCGCCTCCTTCACGCCGACGCCCGAGCCCGAGACCCCCACGCCCAGCCGCACGCTGTCGCCCGGCCCGACGACCACGCCCACCCCGTCCATCGCGCCACCTTCGGGCGCCATCTACCTGCCGCTGCTACGGCGCGCGAACTGATCGAACACGAAGAACGGGAGCGGAGCCGTGCATGGCTCCGCTCCCGTATGGCTTCGCTCCCGTATGGGGTTGGACCTTGTCCGGCGCGGTCAGCGTCAGGCGAAAGATGGACCCCGCCGCCGGTGGCTCAGGTGGATGCCCTGAACATCACTGGCTGACGGTGTCGACCGGCGCCTCGCCGACCAGGTGGGTGAAGACCACCAGTCGCTCTGAATAGGTGGCATTGCCATAGTCCCAGGCACCCTTGCAGGTGATCAGGTTGAGGTCTGCGGTCTGGCTGGATCCAAAGATGGTGTCGATGGTCGGGCCCTCGGCATCATGGTCGTAGACCTGGTTGCCCTCCACCTGGAACTGCAGGCGCAGCCCGCTGGAATAGGTCACGAACACCTCGTCACCGGGCGCCAACTGGTTCAGCGACCAGAACACGGCCGGACCGCCGGTGCTGGAGTCCAGGTGTCCGGCGATCACCGCGTTGCCGGCCTCGCCCGGGCGGAACCCCTTGTGGTACCAGCCGGCATTCATCCAGCCCTTGGGCACGTCCATGGCGTCCTGCGGCGTCAACCCGACCAGTTCGATGAACGCATCCACCTGGATGGCCGGAATCTCCAGGCGCACCGGATCGCCGGCTTCCTGAAAGGGATCAGGCGTCGACGTGGGCGGCGGCGCGGCGGTGGCGGTGGCCAGAGGCGCGGCGTAGACGACCCCGGAGCCGGCGTCCACACGGGCCTCCGGCTCGTCCGGGGCGGTTTCTTCGAGCGGCTTGTCCGTGGACAAGGCCACGGCTTCCGCCTCTTGCGTGTCCAGCGCCGCCGTGTCATCGGCCGGCTTGGACGGCGCCGGACGCTCGCGTTCGCCGCCGGCGGCGGTCAGGGCATTGTTGCGCTCAGCGACCATCTCCAGCAGGCTGATGGCAGGCTGGCAGGCGGTCAGGACGAGGGCCGGCGCCAAGAACAACGTGGCGCGCAGCGACGTGATCGTGCTGGGCATGTCGACCTCGCTCGGAGCCTGGGGGCAGGCTTGGGTTCAAAGCTCAAACGGTTACACTCAGCTTAATATAGCGTTTGATGTCGCAGACGTCAAGCCCAATTGCGTCCTGCGGGCCATCGGCCTGGCGGGCTGCCGGGCGTTGTCGGGCCGATCCGGCCCGTCGTGCACCGGAAACAATGATGCCCCATGGGCCTTGCGATTGGCCAGAGCCAGCGGTCCATGCTATGACATCCCCTGGTAGATCGCGCCCGCAACCATCGACCGCAGTTGTTCCCAGGAGGCCCAGGTGTCCCTATCCAGCGTCTTGTCCGATGCGCAGTCCAAGGCAACACGAACGCGTCCGACCGTCCTGGCGATCACCCTTGCCGGCATCGCCGCCGGGCTGGCCCTGCAGGGCCGGCCGCCCCAAGCCGCCCCTGCTCAGCAGGCGGTGCCGGAGCCGCGCATCATCGCCCACCTTGGCGGCTGGACCTCGGCGGTAGACGTCGAGGGAACCTTGGCCTATGTGGCTGTGGGCTCACGCGTCCGGGTCATCGACGTGGCCGACCCCCGGCGCCCACGCCTGCTTTCAGAGTCGCCTGAGCTGCCGGCGGTCATCGATGCCTTGAGCGTGTCGGGGGGCATCGTCTACGTGGCGGACCGCGCCTTCGGCCTGCGCATCGTGGACGCCCGGGATCCCCGAGCACCGGTGCCGATCGGCGCGGGGGACAAGATGAAGGGCGCCAAGGCGGCGCAGGTTTCCGGAAGCCACGCCTATGTGGCGGATGGCGCCACCGGGGTGCATGTGCTGGACGTCGCCGACCCTCGGGCGCCGCGCGAGGTGGCGCTGATCCCTGTCGACGGCGGCGAGGCCTGGAACCTGAAGGTGGTCGGAGATCGGGCCTACATCGCCGACCGGGTCGGCCTGCGGGTCGTGGACGTCAGCCGTCCGGCTGCGCCGGCGGCGATCGGCGCGCGGGAGACGCTCGGCTGGGCCCGTGACGTGGCCGTCAGCGGGCATCACGCCTTCGTGGCTGCCGGCGACCGCGGCCTGGTCGTTCTGGACCTCACCGATCCCACGGACATCAGCCGGGTCGCCGATCTGGACACGCCGGGCGAGGCCTGGGCCATAGAGATCGTGGGCCGCCTGGCCTACCTCGCCGATGGCGACAGCCTGCGGATCATCGACCTCGCCGATCCGGAGGCCCCGGTACTGTTGGGCGCCTTGTCCGTCGCGGGGGAGGTGCGGGATCTGGATGTGGTCGGCAGCACCGTCTTCGTGGCCGCCGGATCGACCGGCCTGCACGTCGTCGACGCCGGCGATCCGACGGCCCCGCGCGAGTTGGCGGCCGTGACCGATGTGCCGGTGCAGGCCAATGCCGCCGCTGCCGACGCGGGACTGCTGTATGTCGCCGACAGCGCCTTCGGGCTGCGGACCTTCGACATGTCCGAGCCAGCGGCGCCGCGCCTGCTGGGCGGCGTGGACACGCCCGGAACGCCTTTGGAGCTGCGCCTTCACCGCGGGCAGGTCTTTCTGGCCGACCGAACCGGTGGCCTGGCGACCATCGATGTCCGCGATCCCGCCCGGCCGGTCATCGCCGGCGGCTGGGCCAGCGCGCCGCGCCGGGTCACCGACCTGGACATCGACGGTGACTGGGCCGCCCTGCTCGACGCGCCGGCCGATGGCGGGCGCCATGGCCTGCGCCTGCTGAACCTGGCCGGCCCCGCGGCGCCTCGCGAGGTGGGAGCCCTCAACACCCTGCGCCTGGCCTACGACCTGCGACTGAGCGCCACGCGAGCCTATGTGGCCGACCTGGACGGCCTGCGCGTCTTCGACATCAGCGACCGAGCCGCGCCGAAGGAGCTGGGGCAGGCCGACCCCATCGGGGTGGTCTACGGGGTGGCGGCGGCCGGCGACATCGCCTACGCCACCATCGGCGAGAGCGGCTTGCGCGTCGTCGACCTCGCCGATCCGGAGCATCGACGGGTCATCGGTGCGGTGGACACGGACGGCTACTTCCGCGACCTGCAGCTGGTCGACCAACTGCTCTACGTGGCCGACAAGGACTTCGGCCTGCGCATCTTCGATGTGCGCGACCCCGCGGCGCCGCGCGAGGTGGCCGTGCAGCCGGTGACCGGGGTCGTGGAGCATGTGCTGGTCGCAGGCAACCTCGCCTACCTGTCGCTGGGCACGGCCGGCATGGCCATCGTCCAGCTGCAGGCGGCGCCGCCGACGGCCACGCCCGTGCGGGCGCCCGATCCGACCGCGACGTCGGCGCGCTGGCGGCTCGAACTGCCCTGGCTGGCTGCCGGCCGTTAGGGCCGGCGCCGGTCGGTCGGCGCCGTCTTGCGCGGCGCTCCGGGCAAGGCCATCAACCTTGCCCTGCGAACATCCGTCCGGTAGAATTATGGCGATCTAGCCAGGATCACGACCTCAGCGTCGGGGCGCGGTTGCGCGCCAGCGGGCGATCCAGAGCCCCCGTTCTACAGCCTTGGCCCCCAACCCAGGATCCCGCGATGAGCCCCTCGCGTTCCAACAACGCTGCCGTCGATCTGACCTATACCGCCGACCAGATCCAGGTGCTCGAAGGCTTGGAGGCCGTGCGCAAGCGACCGGGCATGTACATCGGCGGCACGGACATCAAGGCCCTCCACCACATGGTCTTCGAGGTGGTGGACAACGCCGTGGACGAGGCGATGGCCGGGGCCTGTGATCGCATCGACATCGTCATGCATGCGGATCAGTCCATCAGCGTCAACGACAACGGCCGTGGCATTCCCGTCGGCATCCACAAGCAGACCGGGGTGAGCGCCCTGGAGACGGTCATGACCAAGCTGCATGCCGGCGGCAAGTTCGGCGGCGGCGGCTACAAGGTTTCCGGCGGCCTGCACGGCGTGGGTGTGTCGGCGGTCAACGCCCTGTCCACCTGGCTGGAGGCCGAGGTGCGCCAGAACGGCAGCGTGTACCTCCAGCGCTTCGAACGCGGCATCCCGCAGGGCGCCGTCGCACGCCTGAGAGACATGGAACCCAACGAATCGTCGGGCACCAAGATCTCCTTCCTGCGCGACGACACCATCTTCGAGTCGCCGGAGTACCACTGGGATCTGCTGCAGCAGCGCCTGCGCGAGATGGCCTTCCTCACCCGCCGCGTCACGGTGCACCTGTCCGACAAGCGCCAGGAGCCGGTGCGCGACCTCACCTTCTACTTCGACGGCGGGGTGAAGAGCTTCGTGCGCTACCTCAACCGCGGGCGCGGCGTGCTGCACGAGATCGTGCATGTGGCCAGCGAGTTGGAAGGCACACAGGTCGACGCGGCCTGGCAGTACACCGACACCTATACCGACAACACCTACACCTTCGCCAACACCATCATCACCCCCGATGGCGGCGTGCACCTGACCGGCTTCCGCGCCGCCCTCACCCGGGTCATCAACGATTACGGGCGCAAAGCGGGCCTGCTCAAGGACGCCGACACCAACCTGAGCGGCGATGACGTGCGCGAGGGGATCACGGCGGTGGTCAGCGTGAAGGTGCCCGACCCGCAGTTCGAGAGCCAGACCAAGGTCAAGCTGCTCAACGCCGAGGTGCGCAACCAGGTGGAGACGGCGGTCGCGGAGTCCTTCACCCAATGGCTGGAGGAACATCCCCGTGACGGCCGGGCCATCGTCGAGAAATGCCTGACCGCGTCCCGGGCGCGGGCGGCCGCCCGCCATGCGCGGGACCTGGTCATCCGCAAGAGCGCCCTGGAGAGCGGTTCGCTGCCCGGCAAGCTGGCCGACTGCGCCACCCGCGACCCCACCAAGGCGGAGGTGTACATCGTCGAGGGCGACAGCGCCGGCGGCACGGCCAAGCAGGGTCGCGACCGCCACTTCCAGGCCATCCTGCCGCTGCGCGGCAAGATCCTGAACGTGGAGAAGGCGCGCCTGGACAAGATCCTGCAGAACAACGAGATCCGCAACCTCGTGCTGGCCCTGGGCATCGGCATCGGCAACGACCTGAGCCTGGAGCATCTGCGCTACCACCGGGTCATCGTCATGACCGACGCCGACGTGGACGGCAGCCATATCCGCACCCTGCTCTTGACCTTCTTCTATCGCTACATGCCGGCCTTGATCGACGGCGGTCATCTCTACATCGCTCAGCCGCCCTTGTTCCTGGTCAAGTCGGGCCGCCAGGAGCGCTACACCTACAGTGAAGCCGAGAAGAACCGGGTCATCGAGGAATTCGGCGAGGGGCGAACGCCGACGATCCAGCGCTACAAGGGCCTGGGGGAGATGAACGCCGAACAGCTCTGGGTGACCACCATGGACCCGGCCAGGCGCCAGCTGCTGCGGGTGACGGTAGAGGATGCGGCGGCCGCCGACCATACCTTCGAGATGCTCATGGGCCAGGAGGTCATGCCGCGCAAGCGTTTCATCATGACCCATGCCCAGGACGTCAAGAACCTGGACGTGTGAGCGCCTTCCGCCTTCGCCGATGGATCGTGCCGGCCCTCGCCGCCGTCGGCGCAGCTGGCCAGTTGGCGGCATGCCGCGCCGGCGCCGTTCTTGGCCCGCGCGCTACCCCGACCGCGGCGGTCACGGCCATCCCGACGGCCTCGGCAACGCCCCTTGCCAGCCCCACACCTACCGCTCATCCGCTGCAGATCCGTTGGCTGAGGGAGCGGCAGTATGCGGCCACCCCGCTGCTCACCGAAACCGAGCTGCCTTCCGGTGCGGGCTACGACCGCAGTGTCGTCAGCTACCTCAGCGACGGCCTGCGCATCCGCGCCCTCTTGACGGTGCCTCAGGGCGCCCCACCCGCCACCGGCTGGCCGGTCGTGGTCTTCAACCATGGCTACATCCCGCCCGCGCAATACCGCACAACCGAACGCTACGTGGCCTACGTGGATGCCTTTGCCCGGGCGGGCTACATCGTGCTCAAGAGCGACTACCGCGGCCACGGGTCATCTGAAGGGCAGGCTGGCGGCGGCTATGGCAGCCCCAACTACACTGTCGACGTGCTGCACGGCCTCGCTGCGGTGCGCGCCCATCCGCTGGCCGACCCGGCGAGGGTGGGGATGTGGGGCCATTCGATGGGGGGCTGGATCACACTCCGCAGCATGGTGGTCACGGACACGGTGAAGGCCGGCGTCATCTGGGCGGGCGTGGTGGGTTCCTACGACGACCTCTTCCAGCGCTGGCGCCGCCCCGGTGCTCCGACGGCTGGTGCTCCGACGGCTGGTGCTCCGCCGGCCGGTGCACCGACGGCCGCCGCCACGCGGCGCAGCAGTTGGCGCACGGACCTGGTGGCACGCTTTGGCAGCCCTGAGGACAACCCGGAGTTCTGGAGCAGCATCTCCGCCAATGCCTTCCTCAGCGATATCGCGGGTCCTCTGCAACTGCATCATGGCGATGCCGACAAGGACGTGCCGCTGCTGTTCTCCGAGATCCTGGCGCAGGGCATGGCGGATGCGGGACGGGAGGCCGAGCTCTTCGTCTACCCGGGGGACGATCACAACCTGTCGGCGAACCTGCGAACGGCGCTGAGCCGTTCGGTGGCGTTCTTCGACCAGCACGTCAAGGCCGCCCCCGCAGCCCCGTCTCCCTGAGACCGCCCCCGTCTGGGTGGACACCGTATCAGGCGAACGGCCGCCTCGTCCGACGTGAAGCGGGCGGCCCCCCTTGCGGAAGACCGCCCGTTTCGCCTGCAAGGATCCGTTCAACAGGCCCGACGCGCTGCTATGAAAATGCGCCGCGCTCCAGCCGCCGTTTCATGGTCCGGCCGGTGTGCTTGCCGCACATGCGCGCCTCGGCGCGAGGGTTGAGGCTTGACTCAGTTGCCCGCCGACTTGAACAGGGCCATGGCCGCGCCGCTGGGCGTGGTGATGACGCTCATGCGGCCCTGACCAGGGACATCCATCGGCTCGGCCAACACCTGCCCGCCTAGCCCCGCCACCTGTGCGGTAGAGGCGTCGACGTCGTCCACCAGCACATAGAAGAGCCAATGCGATCGGCCAGCGGCGCCATCTGGATGCCGCATGAGGCCGCCGGGATTCATCGCCTCCTCGCCCTGCGTCCAGAGCCAGTAAGGTCGGCCGCCCATGTCGATCTCATGGCAGCCCCAGCCCAGGACCTTGCCGTAGAAGGCCTGCGCGCCGGCGGGATCCGTGGTGACCAGCTCCCACCAGCAGAAGCGCCCGGGGCCCCAGTCGCCTTCGGGCAGCATGGACGCATCCGTCGCCGGCTCCAACAGCGAGAAGACGGCGCCGCTGGGATCCATGGCGACGGCGGTGCGCCCGACATCGGGGATCGGCATGGCGGGCGACAGGACCTTGCCGCCTTCGGCAGCGACGGTGGCCAGGGCCAGGTCGATGTCGGAAACAACGACATAACCGACCCAATGCGCGGTGACCGCCTCGACCTCGGACATGTCGATGATGCCCCCGACGCCGGTCTCACCGGCCATCAGCATCGCGTAGCTGCCCATGTCGCCCATGTCGCGCTCGGCCACCGTCCAGCCGATGAGGGGCTTGAGGAAGGCGAGGTCGGCGTCCTCGTCCTTGCTCATGAGGTCGTGCCACATGAAGCGGCCGTGGTTGACGTGTGCCATGTTGACTCCTGTGCTTACGGGTGTCGCGGGGGCGACGGCGGTTGCTGCCATACGAGGAGCATAGCACAGATGTTCTGAGTGCCCAAGCTCTGAACCCGTGACCGCCGGCTGACGGGCCCGGCCGGAGGAGGTCCGGCGCCGCGGCCGCCGCCCACGCGCCCCTGCGCGCTGCTACAATTGGCCTCGACAGCCAACGGGCGGTCCGACCGACGGGCCGCGCTGAACCTGCGCCAAGGAGCGCCGCGCTTGATGTTCCAGATCATCGACGGGCTGCCGGGACCTCTTCCGCAGATCTGCTACTTCTTCCTGGCCCTCTTTCCCCTGGTGATGATCCATGAGCTGGGTCACTTCGTCCTGGCCAAGCTGAACAAGGTCCGCGTGGACGAGTTCGGCATCGGCTTTCCGCCGCGGCTGCTGAAGCTCTTCACCCATGGCGGAACCGACTACACCATCAACCTGCTGCCCCTGGGCGGCTTCGTGCGCCTGGCGGGCGAGGATGATCCCTCCGTGCCCGGCGCCTTCGCGTCGCGGCCCAAGATGGCGCGGGCGGCTGTCCTGTTCGCCGGGCCCATGGCCAACTTCCTTCTGGCCGCCGGGTTGCTCAGTGCCCTGGCCTTGCTCATGGGCGTGCCGGCCGAGGTGTCGGAGAAGGTCCCCCTGGTGCATGTGGGAACGGTCGTGGACGGCGGGGCGGCGGAGAAGGCCGGCATCCTGGCGGACGATGTCGTGCTGGCCATCGATGGCCAGTCGCTGGGCGCCCTGGCCCAGGCTTCGACGTCCAAACCGGAGGCGTCCGAGACCGCGGCCATCCGGGCGCTGATGGATGTCACCAACGCCCGCGGCGGCAAGCCGATGGCGGTCACCGTCCTGCGCGGCGCGCAGTTCATCGCTTTTCAAGCAGACGCGAAGCGGATCACCACCGAGCCGGCAGCGGGCTTCGATGCCCTCAGCGGCGTCGCGGTGACCCAGGTGGTTCAGGGCGATGGATCGGTGCGCGCGGGCGATCTGATCTGGGACTTCGAAGGTTCGGCCGCCACCGAGCCGCTGGTGGTGCGCGGGTCGCCCAGCATCCTGGAGCTGACGATGACGCCGCGTCCGGACGCCGACACGGGGCGGGCGATCATCGGCGTACAGATCGGGCCGCCGACCATGCGCGACTTCATCAGTTGGCCCGCCGCCATGGTCCATGGCCCGGTGAAGACGGTGCAGATCATGGGCGCCATGGTGAGCGGCCTGGTGGCCATGGTGCGCTCGCCGAGCACGGCCGACATCGCCGGTCCGGTGGGCATCAGCCGCCTCAGCCAGCAGTTCGCGAGGCAGGGCTGGGAGGACTTCCTGCTCTTCATGTCCCTGTTGTCGATCAACCTTGGGGTGATCAACCTGCTTCCGATCCCGGCCCTCGATGGCGGACGGCTCATCTTCATCCTGGTGGAAGCCCTGCGCGGCCGGCGCATCGAACCCAGCCGCGAGGCGGTGGTGCATCTGGTGGGTTTCGCCCTGGTCATCGGCCTGATGCTGGCCATCACGGCCTTCGAAGTCTTCGGCACGCGCTGATGCGCCTGGAGCCTGGAGCCTGACATGATCGACCCGCGTGGACTCTTCGCCGACATGGCGGAGGATGACGACGACCCCTTCTTTCTGGAGCCGCCGGATTTCGCGGGTGCCCTGGCGCGGCTGCGCGCCGGTGAGCGCCTTCGGCCGGGGCAGATGCGCCATCTGTCCTACGCCAGGCCCTCCGACATTCCGGCTTGGATGGCCTATTGGAACGACCTGGATGCCGCCCGCCGCCGCGAGCTGGTCACGCAGCTGGTGGACCAGGCCGAGTCGGATCTGCATGCCGGGTTCGGCCTGCTGCTCGAGCCGCTCATGGACGACGACGATCCGGAGGTGCGCGCCCAGGCCATCGACGGTCTCTGGGAGCGACAGGACGAAGCCTTCGCCCGGCGCTTGACGCAAGTGCTCGGCGACGACCCGGACGACGCGGTGCGGGCGCGGGCGGCATTTGCCCTGGGGGCCTTCATGCTGCAGGCGGAGGAAGACGACGGCTGGACCCCGGCCATGGAGACCAGCCTTCAGGCGCTCATGGATGTGGCGGCCGACGAGTCCCTGGCATCGGAGCTGCGACGGCAGGCCCTGGCCGCCGCCGCCCATTCCGGCCGATCGGCGCTGAGCGCCTGGATCGAGAGCTTCCTGGCGGCTGACGACAGCCTCTTGCGGGCCGGCGGGCTGCGCGCCGCGGGCCATGCCATGGACCGCTCCTTCAGCCGCGAGATCCTGGAACACATGGACCTGCCGGACCCGCTCCTGCGGCACGAGGCGGCTGCGGCGGCCGGCGATCTCGCGCTGGCCGAGGCGGTGCCCAACCTGTCCAATCTGGCGGAGTTCGATCTGGAACTCGAGGTGCGCATGATGGCGGTGCATGCGCTGGGCGGCATCGGCAGCAAGTCGGCGGTGCGGGCCCTGAAGCGGGTGCAGTCCCGCCTGGACCCGGAAGAGGATGAGGACCTGGACGAGGCGGTGGAGGATGCCCTGGCCACCGCCGAGCTGATGGGCGACCTCAGCGTCATGGCCGCCGATCTGCATGACGCGGACGATGAGGATGAAGCGGACGATGAGGCCCTGGACGAGGCCATCGACGATGACGCCGACTTCGACGACCTGGACGATGACGTCGAGCGCTGATGGATGCCGGGCGGCCCGAGCCGGCGCGGACTGCCGACCGGAGCCGCTGAGAGGATCCGGGCATGGCCAACGCTGATGCGCAGCCGGAGTCGGTCGCCGAGCGGCTCAACCTTCGCTGTCGACAAGCGCTGCGCGTGGCGGCATCGTCGGCGCCCGGCGCGCCGGCGGCCTTCGCCGCCCGGCTTCGCCGCGAATCGCTGGAGCTGGCCCAGGTGGGGGGCGCGCGGATGGCGGCCTTCTACGTCGCCTTGGCCCGTCTGATAGAGGGCGAGCCGCTGGACGCCGCGCTGGCGGGTGTCGAGGATCCCTTCCGCACAGGGCTGCGTTCGGTGGCCGCCGACCTGGACATGGTCAGGGCCCAGGCGCGACCCCCCGAACCGGAAGGTCCACCGGAGGCCGAGGCGGTGGCCCAGTTGGCCTCGCGGGTAGCCACGGTGCTGCGGGCGCGCGATCGGGCGGGGGCCAGGTCGCTGGCCGAAGCCTTGGATGAAGCGGGTCGCACGCCGGGGCTGGATCCGGATGCGGGCGACTACCTGCTGGTGTTGCGGCGCGTGTTGGAAGGGCGCAAGGTGCAGGCCGAGGCCCTGGCCCTGGCCGAGCCCTACCGCTCGGCCTACTTCAGCCTGGACCTGCTCATGCGTGGCGCGTCACCGCTGCCGGCCTTGCTGGAGCGGGTGCGACATAACGCAAAGCTGGTGCTGCTCGCCGGTAGCGACGATGCGCGGGCGGCCCTGGACGCCGTGCTCGCCGATCTGGAAGCGCGCGCCGCGCGCGCCGAGGGAGCGCCGGAGCGGTTGGCAGAGTTCGTGAGCGCGGTGCGGGCGCTGTTGGGCGGGGACGACGGGGCAGGGCAAGCGGCGAGGGATGCCGCGGGATCGATCGCGGCCTGGCGCGTACAGAGCTTCGACGACGCGCATCTGGACGCGGCCTGGCAGGGCATCGGGAAAGCGACGGAAGCGAGGCGCTGATCGGCGCGCGCCCCGCACCCGCCGATCAACCCCGGCGGCCGAGCAGTCGCACCAGCTCTGCCTGGCGCATCCATAGCAGCAGCGCGGCGCAGAACGCCACCGCTACCGCCATGCCGAAGAGCAGGCCACCGTCGCCCTGGACGACGATGCCCAGAGGGGTGAACAGGTGGCCGCTGATGGCCCCCAGCATCAGCAGCAGGGCCAGGAGCGCACCGGCGACGATGGACGGCCCGAACAGCAGCAGGACGCTGGCGATCAGCTCCGCGATGCCCGTGCCGTAGCGCAGCAGCGGCTCGCCGCCCACGGTCTCGAAGATGAACTTGGATTCCGGCGCGCCGGTGAACTTGAAGAAGAGTGTCTGCAGCAAGATCGCGGCGATGACCAGGCGCAGCACACGGTCGGTCCACATTCGGGCGTTGGCGGACATGGTCGGTCCTTTCTGACAGGGAGAAGTGGTCGCGGGGATGCGCCGGCTCGGATGTTCCGAATCCCCCCAGAGCTTACCCCTGGTCGGGGCGGCGGTCGAACCCCGGGTGGGCCGATCGGAAGCGGACCCGCATCTGATCAGGTACCGCCGCCTAAGACTCCTGGCTGAGGGGGTGTCTGAATGGGCGTGCGCGAGCCGCCTGCATGCCCCGCAAAGCCGGTCTCGGCTTCGTGGACGTCCGATTCATCACCCGCTTCGGAGCCAACCATGCCCTCCCTCAGCGCCGGACCGCTCACCCGCCGCCGCCTGCTGGCCCTGGGCGGACTGGCGACAGCCGCAAATGACCCAGTCGCCGTCGCCGCGAGCGGCGATCAGCGTGGCGCCAACCGCCGCCCGGCCTTGTCCTGGTCCGCCCGCGCCAGCGCCGACATGCCCCCGCCCGACCCCGCGACGCACCTGCTCAGTCGCTGCGCCTGGGGCGCCACGCCAGCCGATCTGGCGCGGGTGGCGGCCCTGGGGATGCCCGGCTGGATCGACGAGCAGCTGGACCCGGCGACCATCGACGCCGGCGCGGTGGAGGGGCTGCTGGCTGCAGGCATTCCCGACCTGTCCTTGAACCTGGCGCAGCTGGAGGTGCTGAATCAGCACACCTACCGCGTGACGGACGCCTTGAATGCCGCCACGCTGTACCGCCAGGTCTACAGCCCACGCCGCCTGCAAGAGGCCATGGTGGACTTCTGGAGCGACCACTTCTCCATCAACCAGTACATGGAAGGCGCTACCTGGCACAAACTGATCGACGACCGCGATGTCATCCGTCCCCACGCGCTGGGCAGTTTCAAAGACTTGCTCACCGCCTCGGCGCGCTCGGTGGCCATGCTGATCTACCTCAACAACGAGCTGAACCGCAGTGGGCAGCTCAATGAGAACTACGCCCGCGAGATCCTGGAGCTGCACACCCTGGGTGTGGCCGTGGACGGCCAGCCCTACACCGAGGCCGACGTGCTGGAGGTGGCGCGCTGCTTCACCGGCTGGGCCTGGGCCAATCGCAATGGTGACCCGCACTATGGCGCCTTCCGCTTCTATGCTGATCGCCATGACCAGGGCATCAAGCAGGTGCTGGGCCAGACCATCCCCGCCGGCGGCGGCGAACGGGATGCCCTGGTGGTGATCGACCAGCTCTGCCGCCATCCGGCCACGGCGCGATTTCTGGCAACGAAGCTGGTCCGCCGCTTCGTGGGCGACGATCCGCTGGCTGACCTATCGCAGCTGGTGGATCGGGTGGCCGAGGCCTTTCTGGTCAATGACGGCGACATCAAGGCGATGCTGCGGGTGCTGCTCAACGCGCCGGAGTTCATGGCCTCCTTCGGCCGCCATGGTGGGCGGCTCAACCGGCCGATGGAGCTGGCGGTCAGGATGATGCGCGTTACCGGCGTCCCTCAAGGCCTCCTCCTCCCCACCCTCGGCGATCCGAAGCTGCCCTTCCACCAGTGGTACAGCAGCCTGGTGGGCTGGGACGGCCTTCTCAACCACATGGGCCAGGTGCCCTTCGCCTGGCTGACACCGGACGGCTACCCGGACCAGAAGGAGAACTGGACCTCTTCGGTGGTCATGGTCTACCGTTGGAACCTGGGCCTGGCGATGGCCGAGGGCCGCGTGGCGCCGGGCTTCCGACCGCGTCTGCACCGGCCGGCCGATCTGGCGTCGGCCGCGGAGATCGTCGATCACTGGATCCGGCGGCTGATAGGACGCGCCATGCTAGCGGCCGACCGGGACACCCTGCTGGCCTGGTTCACGAACGGCGGCACGCTGAGCCTGGCCCAAGCCGCGGCGCAGCGCGAGGATGGGCTGATCGCCCTGATCCTGGATAGCCCCTACTTTCAATGGCGATAGCTGGGATGCGGATGGTGGACACGCGCGCATTGCCAGATCCGATCAAGCAGGCACCGATGGTCATCAACCTCTGGAGCGGACCGCGCAACGTCTCCACGGCCCTCATGTACAGCTTCGCCCAGCGCCCCGACACGCGGGTGCTGGACGAGCCGCTCTACGGGCATTACCTGCGGGTCAGCGGGGCGGCGCATCCGGCGGCGGCCGAGGTGATGGCGGCCATGGACTGCGATGGCGAGCGGGTCGTGCGCGACACCATTCTGGGGCCCTGGCGACCGGCCGCTGCTTTTCCTCAAGCAGATGGCCCACCACCTGGTGGACCTGGACGAGGGCTTCCTGGACGCCTGCGTCAACGTGCTCCTGATCCGCGACCCGCGGGAGATGCTGCCCAGCCTGGTCCGCCAGATCCCCCAGCCCGTCCTGCGTGACACCGGCCTGGAGCGGCAATCGCGCCTGCTGTCGGACCTTCGCCGGCGCGGTCAGTCGCCACCTATCCTCGACGCCCGCGAACTGCTGCTGGCTCCGGCGGCGGTCCTGCGACAGCTCTGCGCCGTTCTAGGCATCCCCTTCGACCCGGCCATGCTCGCCTGGCCGGCCGGCCCGCGGCCGGAGGATGGGGTCTGGGCGCCGCACTGGTACCATAACGTCCACCGGAGCACGGGCTTCCAGCCCTATCGGCCGCGGACGGAGCCCTTCCCGGAATCGCTCCGGCCCTTGCTGGACGAATGCCTGCCCATCTACCTCGAGCTGTCCCGCGACGCCATCCGCGCATCGGAGCCTGAAGCGTGAACGACGCCGATCCCACGACGCATGCTGAAGCGACGCCAGGACCTGCAGACCCGGTCGCCGGTCGGAACCCGGACCACACCCACGACCTGCCCGCACCGGCTCTGCCCGATCCGCGCAACGCGAACATCCTGGTGCACGTGGGCGGCCGTCTGGTGCCGCGCGAGGACGCCGCGGTGTCGGTTTTCGACAGCGTGGTGCAGGGCGGGGACGCGGTGTGGGAAGGGCTGCGGGTCTACCAGGGGCATATCTTCCAGTTGGGGGCGCATCTGGACCGCCTCTTCGACTCGGCCAAGGCCCTGGCATTCGCCGAACTGCCCAGCCGCGAAGCGGTGCTGGCGGCCATCTTCAGTACCCTGGAAGCCAACGGCATGCGCGACGGGGTGCATGTCCGCTTGACGCTCACCCGCGGGCGCAAGGTGAGCAGCGGTATGGATCCGCGCCTCAACCAGTACGGGCCGACGCTGATCGTGCTGGCGGAATGGAAGGCGCCGGTCTATGACCGCGCCGGCATCCGCCTGGCCACGGCCTCGGTGCGCCGCAACAGCCCGGCCTTCCTGGACTCCAAGATCCACCACAACAACCTGCTCAACAACATCCTGGCCAAGCTGGAGGCCAACGCCGCCGGCGCGGACGACGCCCTGATGCTGGACTTCGCGGGCTACGTGGCGGAGACCAACGCCACCAACGTCTTCCTGGTCAAGCGCCGCCGCCTGGCCACGCCGTGCGCCGACAGCTGCTTGCCGGGCATCACCCGCGGCGTGGTCATGGAGATCGCCCGCAAGGCCAACCTGGAGCTGGAAGAGCGCAACGTCTCCTTGTCGGAGATCTACTCGGCCGACGAGGTCTTCGTCACCGGCACGATGGGCGAGCTGACGCCGGTGCTGGAGGTGGATGGCCGGACCATCGGCGAAGGTGCGATAGGACCGCTGACGAAGCAGATCCAGCAGCTCTTCGCCTGGCGTGTGGGCAGCGAGGGAACGGCGCTGCCGTTCTGAGCCGCGCTAGGCAAGCGCCCGGCGCGGCAACCTTCTGTTACGGTCGGATGGTCTCTTCGCGTGTTCAGCCGAGGCCCTTCGACGTCGTTCCCGCCGCCCCGAACCTGTCACCCCGCACCAGGCGCGCCGCGATCTCGGCGTGGATCGTCCGCAGCTCCGCCAGGTCGGTGGCGGAGACCGCGCTGGTCAGCTCGGCGAAGACGCGCTCGATCTCGATCGGCTGCGCCTGCAGCAGCATGGCGATGTCACCCTCGTACAGCTGCACCTTGGCGTGCTCGCCCTGCCGGTACAAGGACGGTAAGGCGTAGAGCTTCAGCGCCACCAGGCCGGTGGCGGAGACCACCGGGACGTGGTGTCCTAGGTAGTCCATCGTGTCGGCGTGGCGGCGGCGGATGCGTTCGAACAAGGCGTTGCTGGTCAAGAGCAGATCGACGGCCAGGCCTTGAAACGACGCCTGGGCGAAGTCGTGGTCATGCCCCTTGATCTCGAGGTCCGGCACGCGACGCGCATCGCCCAGAGCCATGACCAGGTCGATGTCCTCCGTGTTCCGCCCCGCCACATAGCGCAGCAGGGCCAGTCCGCCGACGAGCAGGTAAGGCGTGTCGCTCGCTTCAAGTTGCGACAGCAGTCGCTTCACGCTGGCGTCGAGATCTTTGGGCATCCGCCTCTCCGTCGATGTATCAAACAACAGGGCATGGGTGATCACCGTGGCAATGTCGACGCTGCGAAGCCCAACAGGCTCAGTCGCGCGACGCGGCCATTCCGCCGATGTGGCGGTTGTCGACGGCGGGTGAACTGAAGCTGGCACAGTCATGAGAATAGCAGGCGAGGCATCCATTGCCCGCGTGCAGATTCGTGTCCCGGAGTGAACCAGATGCCGCGGCCTCGCCATGCCTGCTGCGCAACCGGACAACCAGCGACGGGACGGAGGGTTGTTGACGGAGGCGGCCATGGCGGAGTAGACTCGCGCGAGCTTTCGACCTCTGGGCCGCCTCGTTCCGCTTGTTCACGCGCCCCGGCGACTACCTTCACGGCTTACGCAATGGGCGAAGGGAACCATGACGACGATCGAACACCTGGCCATCCTGCTACTCATCGCCGCCGTGGTGGCCATGACCGCCCGTCGGATGAAGGTGCCCTACACGGTCGGCCTGGTGCTCGCCGGCATCGGCCTGGCCTTGCTGCCCTTCAAGCCGCAGATCGCTGACGCGGGACCTGATCTACTTCGTCATCCTGCCGCCCCTGGTCTACGAGGCGGCCCTGTACATCGAATGGCCCGCGCTGCGACGCGACATGTCGTTGGTCACGGTGTTGGCGACGGCCGGCCTGTTGCTGAGCGCCGCGGTCACGGCTACGGCCATGCATGCGCTCGTCGGCTGGTCCTGGAGCAGCGCCGCGCTGTTCAGCGTGCTCATCGCGGCGACGGACCCGGTTTCGGTGATCGCCACCTTCAAGGAGGCCGCGGTGCAGGGACGCCTGCGGCTGCTGGTGGAATCCGAGAGCCTGTTCAACGACAGCACGGCCGCCATCGCCTTTGCCGTCGTCCTGAGCGTCGCCGGCGGCGCCAGCTTTGGCCTGTTGAGCGCTACTGGGGCCCTGGCCACCTCGGCCGCCGGCGGCGTGCTGAGCGGCCTGGCGGTCGCCGGCCTGGTGCTGCTGGTGGCCGGACGCACGGACGACAAGCTGGTCGAGATCACCTTGACCACGGTGGCGGCCTACGGCTCCTTCATCGTCGCCGAGCGCTTCCACAGCTCTGGCGTCCTGGCGGCGATGACCGCGGGTCTGGTGACGGGTAACCTGGGCCATATCGCCTCCTTCTCGGACCGCGGCCGTGAGTCGGTGGAGGCCTTCTGGGAGTACCTGGCCTTCGTCATCAACTCGCTGGTGTTCATCCTGATCGGCATCCAGCTGGGCCGCGAGTCCTTTGGCGGACTGCTCTGGCCCATCGCGGTGGCCATCGCTGCGGCCCTGCTGGGACGGGCCGCGGCCATCTATGGTGGCTGCGCGCTCTTCGCCCGCTCGACGCTGCGGGTGTCCGTCGGCCAGCAACATGTGCTGGTCTGGGGCGGTCTGCGCGGCGCCCTGGCCCTGGCTCTGGCCCTGGGCCTGCCGGCCGATCTGCCGCAGCGGGCCGACATCATCAGCGTGGCTTTCGGCGTGGTGGTCTTCTCGGTGCTGGTGCAGGGCACGACCATCGTCCCCTTGCTGCGTCGGCTGGGCGAACTGCCGGGCAAGGGCTGACCGCGGCGACTCGCTCGCCGATCCTATCTCCTCCTTCCGCCTCCTCGCACGAAGGCTGCGCTGATGATGTCGGCTGTGCCGGCCCGGCGGGGCAACAGATTCCCAGAGCGATCAAGCCAGTACAGCCCGGCAGCCCTGCGCTATCCCCCGAAAGGTGGAGCGGGAGACAGCCCGGCTGGGGGACGCGCCGGAGGTCGCCATCCTGTACGCTGTTGGCACGACCCGCAGGCCGCTGTTCCGTCGCCCAGCTTGAGCGCGGATGCATGACCGGGCGTACCGCCGTGAGCGAAAAGGAATGCAGCACATGAACGACGACATTGTTGCCGGCAAGTGGAAGGAAATGCGGGGCCAGGTCAAGGAATGGTGGGGCAAGCTCACCGACGATGAACTGGACCAGGCGGCGGGCAAGTCTGAGCAGATGATCGGCCTGATCCAGCAGAAGTACGGCTACACGCGTGAAAAGGCGACGGAGGAGTACAACGGCCGCATGAAGTCCGTGAAGCACGATGCCCACAAGGACGGCCTCACCATGAACGACGACGTCCTGGCCGGCAAGTGGAAGCAGATGCGCGGCCAGGTGAAGGAGTGGTGGGGCAAGCTCACCGACGATGAACTGGACCAGGCGGCCGGCAGGTCCGAGCAGATGGTCGGCCTGATCCAGGAGAAGTACGGCTACACGCGCGAGCGCGCGCAAGACGAGTACAACAGCCGCCGCAAGGCTGTCGAGGCCTACAAGGACAGCATGGGCGACTAAGCCTTACAGAATATCCCCCCCGGACCTGACGACCCCGTGCGCCCTCGGTATACCGAGTCGCGCACGGGGTCGTCAGCATGTATCCCGCGGATATCCGGCCGGAAGGGCCGCGATCCAGCCAGTGACAAGTGGACGGGGCGCTGCTAGACTCCCCGGCATCCAACCCATCCCGCACGCTCATCGTGCCCCATCCAGATGGAGGACCACCATGGCCGTTGCCGTGCTCATCGAAGTCGAAGGTCTCCACCGCCCCCAGTATGACCAGATCATCAAGGAGGTCTGGCCGGATGGCCGGCTTCCGCAGAACGCCCAGTTCCACCTGGCCGGTCCCGCGGGCAACAGCTGGCGGGTGGTGGACGTGGGACAGCGCCGACTCCTTCAACGCCTTCGTCCAGGGAACCTTGGGTGCCGCGATGCAGAACGCCGGCGTCACGGTGCAGCCCAGGATCGACTTCTGGCCGCTCCACAACTTCGCGCAACAGTAGCCGCGGTTCGGGGGCACAGCGGGGCGGATCGGTCTGGCATCGATCCGCTCCGCCTGCTGGCCTGATGCGCAGCGTGCGCAGAGTTAAAGCGGTCTCCCTTCAGCCCTCTCGGGACAGATCGCCGGCCGTTGATGCCGTGGCCCTGGTGCCTGGGCCCAACCTGAGCTGTTTCAGCGGGGCCACCTTTCATCTCAGCGAGCGGCCGGTGCTGGGGCCTTCGGGCGCGGGCAAGTCGACGCTCTCGATGCTCTTGGGGCGCTTTTATGATGTGAACGAGGGTGCGGTCCTGCTGGACGGTCAAGACATACGGGGCCTGAAGCTGGATTGGCTGCGGGGGCAGATGGCGATGGTCACCCAGGAGACCTTCCTCTTCCACACGACGGTGCTGGAGAACCTGCGCTACGGGCGACCGGAGGCCACGCTGGATGAGGTGGTGGCGGCGGCGCAGGCGGCGCAGATCCATGACCTGATCTCCGGCCTGCCGGAGGGCTACCAGACGGTCACGGGCGACCGGGGCTACCGTTTTTCGGGCGGTGAGCGCCAGCGGCTGGCCATCGCCCGGGCTATCTTGAAGAACCCGCGCATCCTCATCCTGGACGAAGCCACGAGCGCCCTGGACTCGCACAACGAATCGTTGGTGAAGGCGGCCCTGGAACCGCTGATGCGCGACCGGACGAGCCTGGTGATCGCCCACCGTCTGTCGACGATCGTCCAGGCGGACCAGATCGTGGTCATCGACGGCGGTCGCATCACGGAGCGGGGCACACACGCGGAGCTGCTGGCCCTGGGGGGCTGGTACGCGCGGATGTTCCAGGAGCAGGGGCAGGGGGGCGGGCGGGGAGTGATGGGTGCGGGCTGCTGCCCGACATTTCGCCATGTGTAGCCCAAGCGAGACTGGGGCCAAGGGCGCAATCCGCTGTTTGTCGGAGGCTATCGAGAAGCAAGTGGACACACGAATCCGGCCTTGGGTGCACGCCGCCATGATGCTCAGGTGGGTCTTCTGGCGCGAGGCGGGCTGACCGAATACACCAGATACCTACCCGGCTTGACGATTCGCCCACTCGGGGCATCCTCCTAAAATCGTCTCGGCCTGTCGATTGAGGAGGATAGAATGCTTCGCCGTCGTCTCTTTGGTAAGCCCGCTCGCCGTCACGGCTATTGTCGCAGTCACCCTGCTTCTGCGCTCCGTCACCGTGCCTATCGGTCAAGGCACCGTCGTGCTTACCGTCAAAACAGGTGAGTGGTTCATGAACCCAAGGAGATCAGCGTCAACAGCTCCTCCCCGGTGTCGTTGACCCTGGAACACGTTGGCAGCGTCACGATCCCGCACGACATTGTGTTCGAGCTCGCCGATGGAAAGAAGTCCGCCTCCAAGCGCATTATGGGTGGACAGACTGATGTCCTCGGCTTCACAGCCCCCGCGCAGGCCGGGGAGTACGTCTTCTACTGCTCCGTGGGCAATCATCGCTCCCGGGGCATGGAGGGCAAGCTGATCGTCGCGGAGTCGGGGAGCGCCGGGCCGTCACCGATGATGACGGATGTGGGGACTCTGACGCCCGAGGCTACCGCCACCCGTGCCGCTGCCCACGGCCTCCAAGCCACACCAATGCCGCGGCCGGCGTTCATGCCTCTTGTCTTCCGTGACCCGACCGCCACACGGACTGCGACGCCAACGCCCAGCAACACGCCAGTGCCGCCCACCGCCACGCGTGTGCCACCGACATCGGTCCCGCCAACTGCGAGGCCGACTCAGCGGCCCCCGGCTCCAACCTCCAGGCCAGAGCCCACCGAGAGAACCTGCTGTAAGTGCTGCACCTGCGGCCGGAGCAAGCCGTGCGGGGACTCCTGCATCGCCGAGAGCAGATCGTGCAACACGCCGCCCGGCTGCGCTTGCTTCTGCGTGCTCAGCCCACTCCAGCAATGTTGAGGTCTGCGACCCTAAGGAAGTGAACCGGCTGATTAAGCTGTTCCCGAGCTGGCCCATGAGGCATTGCCGGAGCTGAGCAGGGGCAGTGACGCCCCGAGGGGATGGCTGCGGAAAGGGACCCTAGAGCTGACCTCAACAGCGGCCGGGCTTTGACCAGCCCGATGTGCACGGCGTCCCCTGCCGGCCAAGAATCTGCCCGACGACGCGCACGAGGTGAGAGGCTTTCGAGCGCGACCCAGTCGGTACGGTCCATCGGACCCCTGGCGACCCCGTCGAATCGTTGACCGAAGCACGGCCTACGGGCACAGAAGGGGCGTGGCTTTCGAGCCGCGCCGCTTCGCGCTCGCCCCCAGGCCTGGCCATCAAGGTCAGGGTCTCCGAACTATCCGCGAACGAGGCGCCCGTCGCCGACATCTCGCACAAGACCGAGACCTGTGAGCGTGGTCAGCACCTCTGCGACCTCGGGACCGCGCATCAATACCCCGCCTGCGAAGGCCTCCGCGATCTCGCGCGCCGTGGCCGGGTGTCCTGCGCCGCTCAACGCGGCCAGCACTGCCTGGACCTGCTCCGGCAGGGTCTTGGGCCAGGCGATCTTGATCTTGGCCGCCGGCGCCACCGCGTCCACTCCGTCCGGTGCCACGCCCTCCATGCCCGCCTGCGTTTCCTTCAGCCCCCTCGTCTGGTACTCCGGCCGCAGCCACCGCACCAACCCCCGCGCCTCCTCGGCGGCGCGCTCCGCGTTCAACGCGACCAGACGCTCCAGGATCTCGGCTTCCGGCAGATCCGCCGGCCAGCCGTAGGCCTCGGCCACCGCGGCGTCGAGTTCGTTGTGGATCTGCAGAAGGATCGCGACCAACCCCTTGTCGTTGGTGGCGCGTTCCTTGACGGTCAGCACCTCCCCGGCGCGCAGCTTCTCCAGGACGTTGTACATGTCGGTCAGCGTCAGGTCTGGGTGCTGGGCCTGCTGGCGCTTGCGGTGGGCGTCGAGCTGCTCGCCGAGGGTGCGGATGCGGGCGGTCTGGGAGTCGGTGGGGGTGGGGAAGGGGAAGGTGTCGAAGCAGCGGGAATTGTTGTATCGCGGGTCGTTACCAACACCGAGGCGGCCGCCCGCGGCGAGCGACCATAGGATGTGGGTCCTGCTGGAAAGCACGCCGAGGTAGTAGGTATCGTCAATGGCGATCGCGATGACTTCCTTTCCGGCAGCATGCGATCGGGACTTCTGAAACGAAGGCGGTGCTTCGCGGTCCTTGCTGTGGCGATGAATCGGAAGGTCACCATCGCAGGTCGAAACTCCCGCGGCTCTCCGAAGATCCACCAGTTCTCCGGCGATATGTCGCCTGGTTGTTTTGCTCTCGTTCGGGCTTTGACCCGTTCGAGTACCACTGGTAGACAGCGGGAAAGACGCCTCTCGAGCCCCATCCCTCTGCCAGGCCGCAAGGTCAATCACCAGCACCTCTCCGTGGCCGCAAGTCTGTCCCACCCATAAAAGGCCGGAATGACCGAGGTCGAGCCAGGGCGAGCCGAACCCGAGGATTGCCGCTTCGTCAGGTCACAACGAAGCCCCGGCCAAGTTAACGCCTCTCGAGGACCCCTCCATTCGCCCTCAACCCCACAGCCTCCGTCACCGCCGCCCCCACCGTCAGGTCCGCGTGAATCCGCCCGCGCTTTGCGCTCAGCGTCACCGCCACCTCGCCATGCTCCCCGGGGATCTCGCTCGTCACCTCGCGCAGCAGCCCCGCCCCCGTGCCCCGCTCGGCCACCGTCATGGCGATGCGCACCGCGGCGCCGTCGGCGCTGTCCACCCAGGGGTGGTCGGGGATGGCGAAGCGGAGGGAAAGCGGCGGATCGGCGTCCAGCTGCTGCTCCCGCACCTTGCGGTTGAAGGTCTGGCGCAGGCTGTTGGTGGTGATGAAGCCAAAGCGGCGGATGGCGCCGGCCCGGGCCAGCTCCGCCGCCTTGTGCCACCAGTAGGTCACGAAATCCGCCGAGTCCGGCACCTCGGGGTAGGTGGCGCGCAGGGCCTCGGCGTAGCCGTCACCCAGGGCGTCGCGCATGCGCGAGGCGCCGATGAAGGGCGGGTTGCCCACGATGTAGTCGGCCTCGGGCCAAGTGGTCGGGCGCGGGTTCTGGTAGCGCAGGATGGGTACCTGTGCCGCCTCGTCCGGCACCCATTCGCCCGTGGCCGGATGCTGCTTCATCGTCCGGCCATCCCAGCGCGAGCGCGGTCGGCCTGCGTCGTCCAGCAGTGGTTCCGACCCGTCCGCCAGCAGCACCGCGTCCAGGTGGTGGATGGTTCTGCTCCGGCCCAGGATCGGCTCCTGGATCTCCGCTGAGCCCGTCGTCCGCCGATGCCATTGCAGGTAGCCGATCCACAGCACCAGCTCCGCGATCGATGCCGCCCGCGGGTTGACCTCCAGGCCCAGCATCTGCTCCGGGCGCACCTCCAGGCGCTCCACCTCCCCGCCCTGGCCCAGGAAGCCGGCCTGGTGGCCGCCCGCCCCCAGTTGCGCCAAGCCCTGGAGCACTTCGCCCTCTAGGCGCTTCAGATGCTCCAGGGTCACGTACAGGAAGTTGCCGCTGCCGCATGCCGGGTCGAGCACCCGCAGGCCGCAGAGTTCGCGGTGGTAGTCCACCAGCACGCGACGCGCTTCATCATCCCGTCCGGCATCGTGCAGCTGGATCGCCGCCGCCTGCGTCGCCTTCCAGCGCTCCGTCAGCGGCTCGATGATCGTCGGCTGCACCAGCCGCTCCACATAGGCCCGGGGCGTATAGTGGGCGCCCAGCTTGTGCCGCTCCACCGGGTCCAAGGCCCGCTCCAACAAGGTGCCGAAGATGGCCGGCTCCACGTGCTGCCAATCCGCCCGGTTGGCTTCGATGAGCAGCGCCAGCTGATCCGCCGTTACCGGCAAGGCCTCGGCGTCCTCGAAGAGGTAGCCGTTGAAGTGCTTCACCACGCTGTCCAAGGCAATCGACAGGCCGCCGGACTTCATCGCCCGCCACAGATCGGTCATGTAGCCCGCGAAGTGGGACGGGTCCTTCAATCGCGATAGCAGGCTCTGTACCCCGCCCGTAGGCAGCAGGCCGGCGTCCTCGGCGAAGAAGGTGAACAGACAACGCATGAGGAAGATGCCCACGTCTTCCGGGGAGTGGTCCTTGGCCTCGAAGGAACGGGCCAGGTCCGCGAGCTTGCGGGCCAGCTCCGTGGTCACGCGGGCGCTGCGGCGCGATGGGTCCAGGGCCAGCGGCGTTGTCCAGACCTGGCGCAGCAGCTCGCGTTTCTCCCCGTCCAGCAGGTCCGCGAGCATGATGCGGTTGGTCCGTGGGTCCGGGAAGGCCACGTACAGCCGGCCCGTCTGGGTGAACTCCGCGAACAGCTCGATGGAGTAGCCCACGTCGACCACCAGCAGGAAGGGTGGCTGCGGCTCGCCGGTCGGCAGGGAGCGCGCATACTGCTCCGCCTGGTTGCGGGCCTTGATCATCGCCTGGTCCCAGGCTGATGTTCCCCGGGTGGCTGTGCCCTTCCGTCGGCCCTTCAGCTTCTGGCGGGTCGCCTCGGCCATCGCCGCGGCCGCCGCACCTGGTTCCAACGCTTCGCCGCCCTGCTTGGCCTCCAGGACAAAGCAGCCGCGCTTGTAGAGGTCGATGCGCCCGTCCGACTCGCTGCCGTCCGCAAACGGGATCTTGACCGCCTTCTCCAGAACGTAGGCGTCATCGGCGGCAACCTGCCCAGCCGGGTCCGGCCGGGGCACACCGAGGAGATCGCACAGCTCCGCCAGGAACATCCCGTAGTTGGCCCGCTCCGCCCCACCGGACACCTGCCAGCGCTCGACGAAGGCGCGAGCATGGTCGTCGGACTGGGGGGCGGGAGGGTTCGCAGCTGCGGAGGGGGCCATGGGGGCGGGGGCTCCACGGGGCGGGAGGGCGGGGAGGACGGCGGGGGGGGATGGTAGGGCGGGGAGGGGGTGGGCGTCAAGGGAGACTCGCCGCCTCCTACGACTTCAGGTCGACGAGCAGTAAGCCAATGGTGGGGTTGGCCAACAGACCGGCCGGCGGCTCTCAGCAGGGCAATTGTCGGTCTGGGCATTTCAGCTATACAGGGCTGTACAGGTTGGGCCGGACGGGTTTTGGCCACACCCCAGCTCCCCTCCAGGTGGCCGGACGATTTTTGGACGCACCCTGCGGGTGAAGCGATGTTCGTTCAGGCCGCGAAGGATCCAATTCTGCGGGTCCGAATTCTGAATTGGGCGAACACGGCTCCACGGCTCCACCGAAAGGCTTCAGAACTACCTCAAGCAGCGACGATCGCATTTTGAAGTAAGTATGCCCCACGCACCGGTATGGGCAATATGCAAACCGGTGCGGGGGCATCGTCATCGGCGAGGAGTGCGTGGCGGGAAGGTTGAACGATTCAAGTCGTCAGCAGGTTCTTGATCGACATGATGGTGTACGCCACCACATTCCTCATGGCGTCCATGCGGGTTGGGAATACGGGGACTTCCCGGCCGTCATCCAGAACCAGCTTCAGTTCCGGAGTTGTGCCGGAAATGAACCAGTCAGCAGTTTGTTTCGTCCTACCAATCCTTTTACCAGGACGGCGCGGGATGCTTTTGGGCGACAAATGGGCAATTCCTCGGGAAAAGGGTATGATGGCCGGACGCGGGTCGCTGCCGATCGTCGTGCCTTCCCTCTCTGCCTACGATGAGTTGATCGAAAGGATTCCCGTGCCATGACGCTCCGACCGCTGTCGCAGCCGCTTGTTTGGTATCTTTCGGCCTGATCTGGGCTTGGCCGCCGCTCTATCCGTGAGCACGAGTTGTCGCGAGCAGCCCCGCTGTCGCCCCGCGCCTGATCGACCAGATCGGCGGCTCGGGCAACCTCAGCGCGACCGATGGGGATGTGGTCTTCGTCGCCATCGGGCCGCGCATCAAGGCGTACCGGACTGCGGTGCCGGCGGCCCGCCGCTGCTGCTGGGCAGCTCCGGGCTGCTGCCTGGTCTGGTGAGCGATATGGCGATCAGCGAGCACCGGCTGTACCTGGGACTCTGGGAACTGGGGCTTTGGATCCTCGATATTCGGGATCCGGCCAAGCCACAGGTTCTGGGTAACCTGCGCACGGTTAGCAGCATCTACAACCTTGAGGTCGCGTCCGATCTCGTCTACATTGCCGCCGGCACGGCCGGGCTCAGGGTCGTGGACGTGCACGATCCGGCGCAACCGCTCAGCCTTACTACTGTGCCGATCCCCGACCGCGACCTTTGAGGAAACGTGACCCGGAGCAAGGCATGTGCAGATTGTCGGTCGCCATGCTCTGGCTTCTTCAGCGACGAGTACTCGGACGACAATCTCGCCGCAGTCTTTGACCTGTCCGGCCTTCGCTTCCGCGCCATGTCGCCATCGTCGACCTGGAGATCCCCTGCCGAAACCCGAGCATCGCGTTAGCCGGCACGATGCTCTACATGGTATGCAACTACCAGCTGTACGCGCTGGATGTGTCCAACCCGGAGTTCACGCGCATCGTCGGCCAGGCTCGGTTTCCCAACATCTCCGCAACGGGCATCGCTCTCTTCGGCAAATACGCCGTGATCGGATCATCAGGTTACATGCCGCAGAGGGTCTCGGCAAGCGGTGGTCGACATTAGCCAGTACGAGGCGATGAAGCTGGTCGGCTTCCCTTGAGACCCGCGCCGGGACGGAGTCGCTCAGCGCGATCGGGTCGACCGCCTTCGTCGTCGATAACTCTTTACCGCTCCGGAGCTCCGCCAGGTCGACATCAACAACCCGGCCATGCCGCGCGACCAAGGCCGGGTCGATTGGATCGGCTCCGTTACTAAGATCGCCGCAAGCGGGAGCCGGATCATCGCGGCGGAACAGAACAGCATTTGGTCGCTCCTCAGCAAGGATCTCAGTGCGCTCGGCCGGCTGGGCCTGCCGGTGGGCCGCATGGTCCTTGCCGCTGAGAGGTGCGTGGTCGAATATCAGGGGCTCCACATCCTGGATGGCCGGTCGCGGGACACCGGCCCAGCTGGGCGAGCTGATGCCGGATTTGCCGGGCCTGCGCTCGTCGGTGTCGCCGCGAGCCCCCGCTGGCCTATGTGCTGGCGACGACCGCCGGGAACAGGAACGTCGAGGAGACGACTCAGGTCATCGTGGTCGATGTCAGCGAGCCCGCCAAGCCACGATCCTGGGACGGGTTGAGGTGCCCTCCGCGGCTGGCCGCCTCGTCTCATGGCGCCAGCGCGTGCTGGTGGCCATCGGCCCACGGATCCCGATGATCGATGTGTCCAAGCCCGCGCTTCCTCTGGATGTGGGCGGCTGGACCATGGCGGCCGACGTGAAGGCCATGGCCCTGGCCAGCGATGACGGGTACATCTTCGTCGCGGTCGGTAATCAGGTCCGGGCTTCGACATCCGCGACGCCGATCAGCCGCATGAAGTTGGCTTCATCACGCTGCCCGCTCCCGTGACGGCGCTCGATGTCGGCGACGGGCGGGCCGTCGTGACCATGGCCCACCGCCTTGGTGGACCGAGGTTTCGCCAACGAGGTGCGATTCCTAAGCCCAGGACCAGCCACCTGACCGATCTCGGGGCCTAGGCCTGCCGAGCGTGGTTGGGACTCCCATCGAGCACGCGCGCCTGCTCGGCGATATCGCCTATCTGGCTGCCGGACCTGTCGGCCTGCTCGTGGTGCAGGCTCCTCGTGACTGGGTCTCGCAGCTCAGCCTCCCTTTCGCTCGCGCCTAGGGGCCGGGATTTCGCGCGATCGCTGACCGAGGCTTGTGGTCCATCCCATCATCCCATTGATCGGCTCACCATACAGTCCGGCCATTCCCGAATGCACGCAGCGAGCTGTCCTTAGTCACGGCTCACCCAGCCGCCCGGAGCCACCTCGAGTCCCAGTCGCTCCGGCCGGTGGCGAAGGTGCCGGCTCAGGAACCGGCTCGTCTTGACCAGTCGACCGTGGATATTGGGGGTTCTGGTTCAGTCGCTCCTCAGGCTTCGTATCCGGTCCATGGCGTGAGTCAGTTACGCTCGCAGCTCTTCAGCCAGCGCCTCCCGGGCGGCCAAAGCCGCCTCTATTCCGCATTCCGTCTCAGGAATCCGCCAGGGTCATGCCGCCCAGGGTAGTCCTCCTCGCCCTCCGCGCAAGCGCTCAGACCCCGTGAACGCTTACCATGGAGGTGCCGCCCTGGGGCCGCGGCAGCGCCAGCACCCCCAGCCAGTCGGCGGCGCGGAAGGGGATGGCTATGTCGCGGTCCGCGGCAACCATGGGATCCGGCTTCTGGAACGCGAGATTGGCAGCGCCGTCTACGGCGGGTAGCAGGGCCAGCCGCCCTCCGGCGAGCAGAAGCGGTGCGAGATCCTGGAAGCTGCTCTCGCTGCGCATGCGCCAGACGAGGCCATCGTCCTCCGCTAGCAGCCAGGCGTTGTCGGCTCGCCGGAGCAGGCGACTGAGCTGGCGCTCACCGCCCCTACCCTCGTCCACGCGGGACAGGGTGAACTGGGCCAGGGTGGCGGCGGCTGTGTCGCCGAATTTGCCGCTGCTGGGGTCCGGCGACCAAGCCATGATCTGGGCCGCATCCTCCACCCTGGCCTCGGCTGTTCCCGGCGCGGCGGTGGCTGCGCTGTCGTCGGTCCACTGCAGCCAGAGCAGCGCCCCGGCATCGGTCACCTGCAGGGAGGCGGGGTCCAGGCGCCCCTGCAGCCCGGGCCAGGGCAGGAGGCTGGTCGGCCGCCGCGCCGGCCGGGGCGGCGTGGAGGCCGCGGGCTCCAAGCGGCCGGCCCGCGTATGGAGCAGCCGCGTGGCCCGCTGCCCGTCCCAGCGGAAAACATCGACGTCGGTACCCTCGGCCTGGATGCTACCCAGGAGAAAGGTGCGGCCATCGGGGCTCCATCGCATGATGCCGCCGGGTTCACCACTGGGCAGGGGTCAGGCCGACGCCGGTGTAGGTGTCGTCGGCGGCGAAGTCCGGCCCGGGCGGGGCATCCAGGCGCAGGATATGCACCGTCTGCTGTCCTTCGTCCAGCACCAGTGCCGCCTGGCCATCGGGTGCCAGGACTGCGTCGGCGGTTGCCTCGTCCGCTTCCCACAGCAAGTTCTCCTTGTTCAGGCGAACCCCGGTGCTGTCCAGCAGCCACAGGTCGCCGGTCCAGGTGGTGTCGCGGGCCATGCGCCATTGGTTGTCCCGCGTGACGAGCATCCGGCCGCCGGTGGTGGCGCAGTCGATGGCGTCCAATCCGGCCTCCTCGCTGCCGGGCAGGTCGCCCAGGTCGGCGAAGACGCGCGGCTCGACGGCGGCGGCATCGAGGCGCAAGGCGCTGAGGGGCAGCTGCAGCACGCGCTGGTCGTCGCGGGCGGCCAGCTGCTCCTCGCGCGTGCCGACCTTGTCGCGATGCAGGATGAAGACGACCAGCCCGGCATCGGGCAGGACGCAGAAGTCCTTGACGGTGAGCCCCGTGACCGCACCGATGGCAGCCGGCGGCGCCTCCTGCCACTGGGCGTCGGCGGCGGCTGACAACTGGTCAGCGGGGGGCGGGTAGGCGGCAAGGCAGCGACGCGGAGGGCGGGGTCAGGGGGCGGGGGGGGGGCGGGGTGAGCGGAAGGTCCGCCGCGGCCGCGGGGGTGCCGGATGCTGCCGGCGGGGCCGCCGGCGAGGGGGAGGGGGTGGCGGTGACGTGGCCGAGGGGCGGGGTGAGGCCGGAGGGCCGAAGCAACATGGCGACCACCAGGACGGCGGCGCCGGCGAGCAGCAGGTCTACGGTCCTCTGGCCCCGGGACGGGATCGCTCGCGGGGAGGGCTGCCGGTGGGGGGCAGCGGTGGGACGGGCGGCACCGTGGGGATCCGCACTGTGGGGATCCGAACCATGGAGGTCCGCACCGTAGGGATCCTTCGACCACCCGCCGCGGAGAGCGGCCAGGTAAGCGCGCAGGCGTCGCAGCCAGGAACCGCGGGCGATAGCGGCGCCGGCCGGCAGACCAACAGGTCGGGCCGCCTTTGCCGCGGCTTCCTGGGCGATCGCGCTGAGGCGGGCGATCAGAGCCTCATCCGGCTCAGGAAGACGATGCCGGCCAGGGCCTGGCGCACCAGCTGCGCATCGTCCAGCGCGGCCTGGCAACGGGGGCAAGCGGCCACGTGCGTCTGGGTATCGGGGTCTTGGAGGAAAGCGGGAAGTCATGGACCATCGCCTCCTGCACCTCTCGGCAGTTCATCGCCGTCCATCCTTCCTGCCGGCGCTGCCGGCCTGGCGGTCATCGCCGCTTGTGTCTGATGTGAGCTGCCTCAGGTTCGCGGCCAGGTGGCTGCAGCCGCGCTGCCAACGTTTGCCGCCGGCTGCCCGCGCTGCAGCCCACCAGCGCCGCGGCTTCGGGCAGGTGAACCCGTGGCGGCTGGTCAGGAGGAGGATCTGCCGTTCGTCCGCCGAGAGCGCAGCCAGGGCCTGGAGCAGGGTGTCGCTCCAGGGCGGGGATTCGGGCCCGGCCTCGAGGTCCTCGCTCAGCGGCAGGGCCGGCCCCGATCGGAGCCGCGGGCCGGCGCGGAGCTGCCGACGGTAGAGGTTGCCGGCGACGCTGAAGAGCCAGGAGCGCGCCGCGGCCGGGTCGCGCATGGCCCCCCCATGCTCCCAGGCCTTGAGGAAGGTCTCTTGCAGCAGGTCTTCGGCGTCCTGCAGCGCGCCGCAGAGGTGGTGGAGGTAGCTGAGGAGGGCGGGGGTCCAGCGCCGCACGAGGGCATTGACTTCCGCGTCGCTGAGGCCGGTCGGCCGCTGGGCCGCGGCGGCCCCCTGTCCTGGAGGCGCTGCCGGCCAGCGGCCACCATCATCGTCCCAGAGGGGCTCGGTGCCGGCGGGGGTGGGGGTGCCGCGGGAGACCCTGAGGGCATGCGCCGTCGCGGCGGCTCCGGAAGGGGACTGTTCTATTGACCCATGTTGACGGACCATCGCGCTCGCTCCCTGGCAACCATCGCGCTGCGGTGTGGTGGTGGCGGTCGGGCGGCTGGGTGGCCTGTGGCCGCCGCGCCGCCCGCAGCTGGATTGTCTTCTTCATCCTGTAAGAGTCCATTTTGCCTGCCGTTTGCGGACATGTTGGAAAATTGGTTTCAAGCGCCGAGCGCTGAGCGACGATTCGTCGCGCATGTGCGGCAAGCACAAGCGCCAGGACGTGAACCTGCGGCTGGAGCGCGGCGCATCTTCATCTCAGAAACCGACAGCGACGACGACGGGCGGGCCTTCCTGGCGAAGACCCGCCCGTCGCTTGGGTTCAGGCTATTCAGTTGTCGAACTGTTCAGTTGTCAGAAGGGCCACCGCGGCGGCCGACGACCGACCGGCCGCCGCGGTGACCTGGCTCCAGCGGCTCCGTCGCTCAGGCGGCCAGGGCGAGCGCATCCGGGCTCCTCGGGCAGGTCGGCGGGGCGTTGGCGACGATGGGATCGTCGGGATGCTCGAGGTTCAAACGCTCGATCATCTTGGCGGTGCTGGAGGCCGATGTTCTCGCGGTTGAAGATGGTGCCGTCCAGCTGGTCGATGCCGCTGATGGCCCGGCGGAGCTTGGGATCAAGCGGACGGAGATGCGGACGCTGCCGTCGAAGCCGATCTCGGGGCGGAAGCTGCCGATGCCACCGGAGGCTGACGGTGTATCCTGCGCGCAGCGAAAGCCGGACCTCGTCGCCGAGGTCGGAGAGGGACCATGTCGGCGATGCTGCGGGTGACGAGCGAGCCGCGCGTCAGACGCTCGGCCATCTCGTGCAGGTTGACGGTGTGGGCCTTGGCGACCCGCGGGCGGTAGGCGAAGCAGCTTGGATGAGGCTGGCCATGGTGTCTTGCTCCTTGTGTTCATGGCTACGGTTTCATGGGTCGGGTGGATGGGTGGACGCTTGCGGCCGAACGGCGGTCATGGTCTTCTCCTGCGGTTCATGGGGCTTCCTCTTTCGCGGTGCTGATAAGGGAGGGATGCCGCCAGGCAGCGGCTTGTGCATGCAACGCTTAAGAGTCCATTCGGGGCCACAAAGCGGACATCGGGCGCAAAATTGCCCGCGGCGAGGACTGAAGCGGGGCGGGGGGTGCGGGTGTCAACAGGCGGAGCGCGCGACGGAGGGTGGCAGGGCGGTGGGGCCGGTTGGGGGGTTGACCTCTTTCTTTAAGGGCGAATGCGCGGCGCGGACATTGCGTCGGCCTGATGGCTGCTGGACGCATTTTGGCCACACCCAAAATGAAGCCGTAAGCGCCGCCGTTCCTAGGCGTAGGCGCCGCCCTTCCCAAGCGTAGGGCGCCCTTCCCTAGGCGTGAGCGCTGCCCTTCCCAGGCGTGAACGCCCCTTCCTAGGCGTGAGCACCGCCCTTCCTAGGCGTGAGCGCAGGGCGACGTAGCCGTAACGAGCCGCCGATGTCGCCTTCAGCTTCGCGCCCCGCCGCCGTCCGTCACCGGCGCCCCGCGCCCGCGGCGCAAATCGCGCCCCGCTGCCCCGTCTCAGTCCTCGCCCTCGGCAGTTTCGAGCCCGATGTCCGCTTTGTGGCTCCGTTTGGACTCTTAAGCGCTGCATGCACTAGCCACCGCCAGCCTGTAGCCCTCGCAACGCCGGCCTCGAGTCCGGCTGGCGCCGACAGAGACAAACCAAGGCGCCGAGCGTCGCAACCCCAGCCGGCGCTGCCCCGATCCACCTTGACTCGCCGCCCGTCAACCCCCATCCTCACACCTCCACCGCGAGCCTTTGCCGATGACAGGCCCGGCCGCGCCAGGCATCCACCCTCATGCACTACCCCGCCGAAGCTTCCTGCAGCCCATCCGCGAGCAGGACCTCCCCACACTCCACGAATGGTTGCTGCGGCCTCATGTCGCCCAGTGGTGGGGACCGGCCGAGTCGGTCGACGAACTGCGCCAGGATATGTGGACGGCCGCAAAGCGCCCAATGCCACCGAGCGTACATCGCGTCGTTCGCCGGACAGCCCATCGGCTTCATCCAGGCCTACGTCGTCAAGGATTCAGGCGGTGGTTGGTGGGAGGACGAAACCGACCCCGGCGCCCGCGGCATCGACCAGTTCCTCGCCGACGGCGATCGACTCGGCCAAGGGCTGGGCCGCGCCATGATCCGCGCCTTTCTCGATCACCTCTTTGCCGATCCCGCGGTCACCGTCGTCCAAACCGACCCTGCCCCGACCAACGCGCGCGCCATCCGCTGCTACTTCGCGCCGGCTTCCGGCCCGTCGGCCCCGTCACCACCCCGGACGGCGCCGCCTTGCTCTCGCGCTGCACCAGGCCCGGCTCGCTGCCATTCGCTGGCACCCCCGCCGCCCCCAGCACACCCGCGCAGCGGTGACCGGGCGCGTCCCCACGGAGAGAGCGTTGAACGCGGGAGGTAGAATCGGGGCTGATCTCCCCGCATCAGGTATCCGGGCTGATGCGAGTCAATCTAGGTCGCCACGCTTGATCCCGTGGCGGGATCGGTCTATAGTTGCAGCATGCGTGTCATTGCCAAGAAGGCCTTGCGTGATTGCTGGGAACGCCACCCCGATGCGGAGCAGGCACTCAAGGCTTGGTATCAGGACGCCAGGCAGGCATCGTGGCAGTCGCCGCAAGACATCCGTCAGTCCTACGTGACCGCGAGCATCGTGGCGCACAACAGGGCCATCTTCAACATTCGCGGCAACCGTTACCTCTTGGTGGTGGCCGTTAACTACGCCAGCTCGGGAATCGTCTTCATCCGCTTTGTCGGTAGCCATACCGACTATGACAAGATCGACGCGGCCACGGTTTGAAGGTGCAAACCCGATATTGACGGAGCAGAGCCGATGGACATCCGACCGATCAAGACCGAACACGAACAGAAGCCACGCTCGACCAGATCTCCCAGCTGTTCCGAGGCCGCGCCGAACACACCGGACGGAGACCGGCTTGAGGTCCTCACGACCCTCCTGGAGGCCTACGAAGCCGAACATCACCAGGTCACGGCACCCGACCCGATCGAGGCCATCCTCTACCATTTGGAGAGCCGGGGACTCAGCCGCCGGGATCTGGAGCCCGCTATTGGCGGGCGGGGACGGGTGTCTGAGGTGCTGAACCGCCGGCGCCCGCTGACACTGGAAATGGTGCGCCGACTGAACGCGATGTTCGGCATACCGGCGCATGTCCTGATCCAACCGTATGCGCTGCAGGCCTTGGCTGCCTGAACAGCGTCGCCTGGCATGGACGCTCAAGCGATCCCTCCAACAGCCCCATGATGCAGCCCACCACTGGCACCCTCACCTTCCTCTTCACCGACATCGAGGGCTCCACCGCGCGCTGGGAGGCGCAGCGCGAAGCGATGGCCGGCGCGCTCGTGCGCCATGACGCGCTGCTGCGGGAGACCATCGAGGGGCGGGGGGGCACCGTGTTCAAGACGGTGGGCGACGCCTTCTGCGCGGTCTTCGCGGATGCCGAAGCGGCGCTCGGCGCGGCGATGGACGCCCAGCGGGCGCTAGCGGCGGAAGCCTGGTCGGCCTTTGGGCCGGAGTTCGCGGACCTGCGCGTGCGCATGGGCCTGCACACCGGCAAGGCTGATGAGCGTGACGGCGACTACTTTGGGCCGGCGCTCAACCGCACCGCACGGCTCATGTCCGCCGGGCATGGGGGGCAGGTGCTGCTCAGCCGCGCGGCCGAGGAGCAGCTGGCCGACCGCCTGCCGCCGGGTAGCCGACTGCGCGACCTGGGCGAGCATCGCCTGAAGGACCTGCGGCACAGCGAGCGGATCTACCAGCTGGTGGTCGAGGGTCTGCGGGACGTCGTCAAGGCCCCGCAGACCGCCGAGGCGCTGGATGCCCGCGACCGGATCATCGTCAGCGACCCGAACGCGGCGGAAGGTGCCGAGGACGAAGGCTCGCAGGCCGTCGTGGTGCAGCGGGACGTGCCCGAGACCTTGGCGGCGATCCTGGCGGTCATCCGCGGCGACGAGCGCAGCCTGGTCCTGACCGTCCCGCAGGTAATCGCCGCGGCCCGCCACCGGCCGGCGGACCTGACGGCGTACCGCCTGGGGCGGATCGCCGAGTGGAGCCAGCCGCGCTACCGCCTGGACGGGCGCTTCGTGGCCCTGACGCTGCTCATCGACCAGGGCGAGGACGCGACGGGGGGGCGCTGGGCGGCCAAGGAGCAGGCCTACGACGACCTGGGGGCGCTCTGGCGAACACGCCGGACCCGGCGGTCGTCGTCCTCGGCCCACCGGGGCGGGGAAGAGCACGCTCCTGCGGCGCCTCGAGCTGGACACGGCTATCGCGGGGCTGCGGGGCGAGGAGGCGAAGGGCGGCAGCGCAGGCGGCGCGAGTGGTGCGGGCGCCGCGCGGGACACCGTGACCTTCTTCATCCAGCTCAACCAGTACAAGCCCGAGCGCCCAGGGGCGCCGCCGCCGGCACCGGGCGATTGGCTGGCCGAGCGCTGGTCGGCCGCCTACCCCGACCTACCGTCGCTGGGAACCTTGCTGAGCGAGGGGCGGATGGTCCTGCTGCTGGACGCGCTCAACGAGATGCCGGCGGCCAGCGAGCGGGACTACCGCGAGCGGGTGGGCCTGTGGAAGGACTGGTTGACCCGGCTGGTTCGCGAGCAGCCCGGCAACCGCGTGGTCTTCAGCTGCCGCTCGCTCGACTACTCGGCACCGCTCTCGACGCCGGCGCTGCGCGTGCCGCAGGTGCAGATCGAGCCCCTTGACCGATGCGCAGGTAGAGTCCTTCCTGAAGGCCTACAGCCCTGTGCGTGGCGCGGAGATCTGGGCGGCGATCCAAGGCTCTCCGCAGCTGGAGGCGCTCAGAGCACCTTTCTTCCTGGCCCTGGTGGTGGAGCAGGTGGAGGCCACCGGCGATCTGGCCGAGGACCGGGCGGGGATCTTTACCGGCTTCGTGCGCCAGGCGCTGCGGCGCGAAGTGGAGCGGGACAACCCGCTCTTTGCCTTGGATGCGCTCCTCTCCAGCCGCGACCTCCGGCGGATCACGCAGTGGCAGTGGAAGGACGGCTACGAGCTGCCGGAGCGCGGGGCGCTCTTCCCCAAGCTGGGAACCTTGGCCTACGGGATGCAGGAGGCGGCGGGGGACGGCGGGGCCAGCCAGGTGCGGCTGGACCTGGACGCGGCCATGGACCTCTTGGACTCGCCGGCAGACGAGGACATCGTGAAGGCGGGGCTGGCCATCGCGGTCTTGGACGAGGATCCGGCGGCGGACGAACTGCTCTACCGCCACCAGCTGCTGCAGGAGTACTTCGCGGCGCGCATCCTCGCCCGGCAGCCGAAGCCGGAGCTGATCGCCGCCCCGTGGCGGGCGGCGGACATCTCGCCGACGGTGCCGGAAGTGCTGGCGGCGCTGTCGCCCGCGGACAGCTTGCCGCCCCTGCCGCAGACGGGCTGGGAGGAGACGACGATCCTGGCGGCGGCAATGGCCGAGGACAAGGAGTTCTTCGTGCGGGGCCTCCTGCCGCACAGCCTGACGGTAGCAGGCCGGGCGGCCGCGACGCCTGCGGTGCGGGGGCTTTTGAGCGCGGGCCTACTGGAGGAGATCCGCTGGGCCTTGGTGGCGAGGAGCCGCGACCCTGAGGCGGACCTCAGGGCGCGCATCGCGGCAGGCTTGGTCCTGGGGGACCTGGGTGATCCGCGCTTCGAGCGAAAGACGGGGCCGTGGGGGGAATACCTGCTGCCGCCGCTGGTCGACGTTCGGGGCGGGGTGTACACCATCGGCGAGGATGAGCCGATCACCTATGACCACCGCGGGACGTCCGTCACGACGACGGCGCATGTGCCCGCACACCGACAGGAGATCCCCACGTTTCTCATTGGGCAGTTCGCGGTGACCAACGCGGAGTGGGCCTGCTTCATGGCTGCTGGGGGCTACGAGGACGAGCGCTGGTGGGACACGGAGGACGGCCGGCGTTGGCGACTGGGGGAGATGGCCAACGAGGCCGGCAAGATGAACAGCCGCTACTGGCGCGGGCGCTACGCCACTGAAGGGGGTCTGTTCGAGCGGATGGAGACGGAGGGCGGGTTTTCCAACGCCGCGGCGGTAGAACGGTGGAAGCTGTGGCTGACGCTGAACGATGCAGCCTTCGAGGCGGCGATCGATGAGTTTTGGCGAGCGAAGCGGCAGGTGGAGCCCCTCTTCTGGGGCGATGCGTGGTTCAATGCCGCCAGCCAGCCGGTGGTGGGAGTGTGCTGGTACGAGGCGCGGGCCTACTGCGCGTGGCTGTCGGCGCAGACGGGTCTCGCCTTCAGTCTCCCGACCGAGGTCCAGTGGGAGGTGGCAGCACGCGGCGCCCAGGCAAACGCTTATCCGTGGGGCGACGACTACGAGCCGACGCGGGCCAACACTTTCGAGACCCGCATCCGCCGCACCACGCCGATAGGCGCCTTTCCTGAGGGGGACAGCGTTTCGGGGGTGGCGGACGGCGCCGGGAATGTTCTCGAATGGACCAGCAGCGTGTGGGGAGTCGATGAGGGTTATGAGAACGATGGTCCGGAGTTCGGCTATCCTTATGCACCGGATGATGGTCGCGAGTACCTTGACGCGCCACCTTCGGCCGCTCGGGGGGTGCGGGGCGGGTCGTGGGGCCTCGTTCATCTCGTCGCCCGCGCTGCCTGCCGCGACGGGGATCTTCCGAGCGGCCGGAGCAGCCTCCGGGGTTTTCGGTTGGTGGTTTCGTCCCCCATCTCTCCTGATGCTCTGGCCTCTGGTGCCGCGTAGCGGCAATGTCTTTGACGTGGCCGTGGGTGTGGCCGTGGGTGTGGCCGTTACGGCAGCGAGCGGAGCGAGCGTGTTATATAGGCGGGTGGTGGATTTGGGTCGCGCCCACCGTTCACTGGGTGCGGGCAGCAGCGTCCGTGCTCCAGGCGGGCTACCCCGTTGCCCGGCACGGCGCCTGTGCGGTACCATGCTGCTTGCGCGGCCGATCCGGCGCAGCAGCCTGAATCTGAAGGATGACCCGCATGCCCCGGCCCACCACGGGTACCCTCACCTTCCTGTTCACCGACATCGAAGGTTCCACCGCCCGCTGGGAGGCGCAGCGCGAGGCGATGGCCGGCGCGCTCGTGCGCCACGACGCGCTCCTGCGCGAGGCCATCGAGGGACGCGGGGGGACGGTGTTCAAGACGGTGGGCGACGCTTTCTGCGCGGTCTTCGCGGATGCCGAGGCGGCGGAAGCCTGGTCGGCCGGCACCTCGAACTCGGGGAAGATGGCCTTCGGCAGACAGACCGGCATGCAGGCGCCGCAGGTGCCAGCAATCTGAGTCCAACACACATGACCGGCGAACCACACGCAGAATGGCGGCCAGTGTGTCACGATTCCAGGGACCCACGCTGGCTGACCCCCCAACCGCGGACGGAAAACAAGGGCGCGACCCATGGCCGAGCAACAGCGTGAGACCCACCAATCTGAGAATCTGCAGGTCAGTCCGACGGCGGAGCCTCCGGTCCCGGGTGCAGCGACGCTCGTGGCCGAGCTCGACAGATGGGGCGTCTCGTACCTGTCGCAACATGTTGATGGCCCGGAGTCGCTGAGAGACCATTCATTGCCTCCCCAGGTCTTGATCTCAGCCCTGATCCAACAGCCGAATGCCCGCCTGCGCTCGGCGCTCATCGCGCTTTTCCTGGCGCGACCCGGCTTGTGGCGTGATGTGGATGCAGTTCGAACGGCCATGCCCCGGTCAGCCCAGCTTCGACTGATGCTCTTCTACTCGGCGTCGGTGCTCCTGCAAGAAATCCATCGCGTCAAGATTCGGGAGCGACAGGGCTCTCTGTGGCAGCCACTGCCCGATCTCTACGCCGAGGCGCTGGGGCTCGGACAGGAAGGCTCACCATCCGAGCGGCTGAAAGCGCTTGCACTGACACACGGCGAAGCAACGGGGCAGCAACTCAACTGGCATGGAACCTACCAACATGCAGCCGCCCACCTGCTGCATCAATGGGAGCTGAGCAGGCGATGGAACCGGTAAATGCTGCGTCTCTGATGCGGCTTGTGGAGCTGCTTGGCGAACGCATTGACAAGCCGCTGCGGCTGTATCTACTGGGTGGCAGCGCGATGCTGCTGCTTGGCAGTCCAAGAGCAACCACCGATATCGACTACGATCTTGCCGTCGATGGGCTCGACCCGACGACTGTTCGGCAAACCCTGACTGAGCTGGCGGATCGGTTGCACCTGGATCTCGAGTTCGTCCCCTTGGCGGAGTTCGTCCCACTGCCGACGGGATTCGCGCAGCGCCACCGCTTCGTTCGGCGCTTGGGAACAGTCGAGCTCTGGATCTTCGACCTGTACAGTCTTGCCTTGAGCAAAATCGCGCGTGGCTTCGAGACCGACCTCGAAGACGTGCTCTTCCTTGTTCGCCAGGATCTTGTTGCCATGTCCGAACTGAGAAGCATGTTCGAGGCGATTCTCCCACGATCCTGGGCTGCTGACATCGACCCTGCTGAGTTCCGACAGTACTTCCAAGAATTCGAGCGGATGTGGGTCCGCCAAGCATGACCCATCCCCCCACCGGCACGCTGACCTTCCTCTTCACCGACATCGAGGGCTCGACCGCCCGCTGGGAGGCGCAGCGCGAAGCGATGGCCGCGGCGCTGCTGCGCCACGACGTGCTGCTGCGGGAGGCCATCGAGGGGCGCGGGGGCACGGTGTTCAAGACGGTGGGGGACGCCTTCTGCGCGGTCTTCGCGGATGCCGAGGCGGCGCTCGGCGCGGCGATGGACGCCCAGCGGGCGCTGGCGGCGGAGGCCTGGTCGGCCTTCGGGCCGGAGTTCGCGGACCTGCGCGTGCGCATGGGTCTGCACACCGGCAAGGCCGACGAACGTGGCGGCGACTACTTCGGCCCGGCGCTCAACCGCACCGCACGGCTCATGTCCGCGGGTCATGGCGGCCAAGTCCTGCTCAGCCGGGCGACCGAGGAGCTGGCGGCCGATCAGCTGCCGCCGGGCTGCCGCCTGCGCGACCTGGGCGAGCATCGCCTGAAGGACCTGCGGCATAGCGAGCGGATCTACCAACTGGTGGTCGAGGGCCTGCTGGACGTCGTCAAGGCCCCGCAGACTGCCGAGGCATTGGATGCCCGCGACCGGATCATCGTCAGCGACCCGAACACGGCGGAAGGCGCCGAGGACGAAGGCGAGCAGGCCGTCGTGGTGCAGCGGGACGTGCCGGAGACCTTGGCGGCGATCCTGGCGGTCATCCGCGGGGACGAGCGCAGCCTGGTCCTGACCGTCCCGCAGGTGATCGCCGCGGCCCGCCATCGCCCCGCCGACCTGACGGAGTACCGCCTGGGTCGCATCGCCGAGTGGAGCCAGCCGCGCTACCGTTTGGATGGGCGCTTCGTCGGCCTGACGCTGCTCATCGACCAGGGCGAGGAGGCGGTGCAGGGGCGCTGGGCGGCCAAGGACGAGCGCTACGAGGACCTGGGCGAGCTGCTGGCCGCCACGAGCGACCCGGCGGTCGTCGTCCTGGGGCCGCCGGGGGGCGGGAAGTCGACGCTGCTGCGGCGGCTGGAACTGGACGCGGCCATCGCCGGGCTGCGGGGCGAACCGGCTAACGCGACCGAAGCCGCCGAGCGGATCACCTTCTTCATCCCCCTCTCCACCTACACCCCCGCCCGCCCCGGCGACCCGCCCCCCGCGCCCGGCGAATGGCTGTCCGCCGCCTGGCAGTCGCGCTACCCCGACCTGCCCGCCTTGGACGACCTGCTCGCCGAGGGCCGAGTCACCTTGCTGCTCGACGCGCTCAACGAGATACCTGCGCCCAGCGAAAAGGAGTTCCGCGCCCGGCTGCAGCTGTGGAAGGCCTGGCTGCAGCAGCTGGCCGCCACCCGGCCCGGCAACCGGGTGGTCATCAGCTGCCGTTCGCTCGACTATAGCCAGCCGCTGTCCACCCCCGACCTGCGCGTGCCACAGGTGCGCATCGAGGCTCTGTCGGACGAGCAGGTCAAGAACTTCCTGGCGCTCTACAGCCCCGGGCGCGGGCGCGAGATCTGGGCGGCCCTCGAGGGGCGGCCGCAGCTGGAGGTGCTGCGCTCGCCCTACTTCCTGGCGCTCCTGGTGGAGCAGGTGGAGGGCAGCGGCGAGATCCCGGACGGCCGGGCGGGGCTCTTCACCGGCTTCGTGCGCCAGGCCCTGCGGCGGGAGGTGGAGCGCGGCAGCGCGCTCTTCGAGGACGGGGAGCTCCTGGAGAACCGCGACCTGCGGAAGCTGGCCAAGTGGCAGTGGCAGGGTCCCTACGACCTCCCTGACCGCGGCCCGCTGATCCCCAAGCTCTCGCGCCTGGCCCACGCCATGCAGGAAGCACGCGAAGACGGCGGCGGCTCGCAGGTGCGCGTGGACTACGACGATGCCCTGGAGCTGCTCGACTCCGACCTGGACGAGGCCATCGTGAAGGCCGGGGCGGCGCTGGCGGTCTTGGACGAGGACGAGGCGGCCGGCGAGCTGATGTACATCCACCAGCTGGTGCAGGAGTACTTTGCCGCCCGGGAGCTGGCGGAGAAGCCCAACCCTGAGCTGGTGCGCGTGGAGTGGCGGGCGGCGGCCGTCAGGCCCAGCGTCGCCGAGGTCCATGCCGGGCTGGGCGGGGGTGACACCCTTCCGCCGCTGCCGCAGACGGGCTGGGAGGAGACGACCCTCCTGGCGGCGGCGATGGCTGCGGACGGCGAGGCCTTCCTACGCGGCGTGATGGGGACCAACCTGGTGGTCGCCGGCCGGGCGGCGGTGCAGGCCGAGCTGCGCGGGCGTCTGCCGGAGAGCTTCCTGGACGAGCTGCGCGCGGCGCTATTGGCCCGCTGCCGAGATCCGCAGGCCGACCTGCGCGAGCGCCTCGCCGCCGGCTTCGCACTGGGCCACCTGGGTGATCCCCGATTCGAGCGGCGCATGGGGCCCGAAGGCGCCTACCTGCTGCCGCCGCTGGTGGCCATCCCGGGCGGGGCGTACCCCATCGGCGACGATGACCCCATCGCATACATCGGCGGCATCAGCGAGGCGCACATTCCGCGGCATGCCGTGACCGTCGCGGCCTTCCGCATCGGGCAGTACCCGGTGACCAACGGGGAGTACGCCTGCTTCCTGGCCGCCGGCGGCTACGAGGACGACCGCTGGTGGGACACGGCCGCTGGGCGGGACTGGCGGCTGGGCATCGGGACGGTGGCGGACATCCATGCCGGCGTTAGGGGATGGGTCGCGAAGTGCAGGGCCAACCCGGTGCTCATGGACGAGCTGCGGGAGATCGGGCAGTGGGACGACGAGCAGTACGAACGCGGCCAACGCCGGCTGCGGATGACGGAGGCGGAGCTGGACGCGCATCTCCGGGAGCTGTACCCGGAGCAGCGCTACACCGAGCCGCGCCACTGGCGCGACGAGCGCTTCAACAACCCGTCCCAGCCGGTGGTGGGGGTGTGCTGGTACGAGGCGCGGGCCTACTGTGCGTGGCTCTCGGCGCAGCTGGGTGCGGCGCTGCGTCTACCGACGGAGGCAGAGTGGGAGGCGGCTGCGCGGGGGACGGCCGCGCGCCGCTACGCCTGGGGCGACGAATTCGACCCGCTCTTGGTGAACACGCTGGAGACTCGGCTGAAGCGCACCAGTCCAGTGGGAGTCTTTGTGACCGGTGACACGCCCGAGGGTGTGAGCGACCTGACGGGGAACGTGTTCGCGTGGACCTCGAGCGTCTTCGGAAAGGATGAGGACGTGCCGGAGTTTGGCTATCCTTATGCTCCGAATGACGGCCGCGAGAACGCCGATGCGTCAGCTTCGGCCGCGCGGGTGGTGCGGGGCGGGTCGTGGGACGACGATCATCTCTACGCTCGTGCCTCCTTCCGCGACAGGGATCTCCCGTTCTACCGTTACTACCTTCAGGGGTTCCGGCTGGTGATTTCGTCCCCCAACTCTCCTGTGCCGCTGGCCGCTGGTGCCGCGTAGCGGCGACGACGTTGACGTGGCCCCGGTTGTGGTCGTGGGTGTGGGTGTGGTCGTGGCCGATACGGGAGCGAGCGTTCAATGCGATTGCGTAGATTCAGACCAAGCCCGCCATTTGCATCATGATTGACTCGGGACCGGACGAGAGTAGCATTCGGGAGGTGAACTGAGGACTATGGACGTACATCCGGGTGAACGTGTCAAGAACGTGCGCTGTACCAGGGATTCACTTCGTGTTGATCTGTTGGATGGACGCACGATCATCGTTCCACTTGCCTGGTATCCGCGGCTGCTCCATGCGACGGCGTCTCAACGAGCCAACTGGATGATCGCGGGCGGCGGCTACGGAATTCATTGGCCGGAAGTGGATGAGGATCTGAGCGTGGAAGGGCTCTTACGCGGGTTGCCGGCACCGCGATCGCAACCTGCGGCTACCGTACCGGCGCCTGCGAGTTCCCCGGCGTAGGCTTGCGGCGTCGTCACCAGGGTGCGGATGCCGTGGTACCATGCTGAACGAGCTTGTCGACGCATTCCTCCCGCGAGTCACTCAAGTGATCCAGCCCAGCACCGGCACCCTCACCTTCCTCTTCACCGACATCGAGGGCTCCACCGCGCGCTGGGAGGCGCAGCGCGAGGCGATGGCCGGCGCGCTGGTGCGCCACGACGCGCTGCTGCGTGGGGCCATCGAGGGGCGTCGATCTGCGCGACCTGGGAGAGCATCGCCTGCGCGTGATGGTCATCGTGCTGGATGCGGTCGATACCCACGATGATCACACCGAAGACGCCGACTGGCATCGCCTCAGCCTTAGTCGTTTGCAGGCGGCGTTTGGCGACGACGAACCGGAATACACCCTCGAGGACGTCGCATTCCGATGATCCAGCCGGGCGACATCGTCCTGGCGACTGTGCCGCCGGCCGCCGCTGCCTCGTAGCGGCCATGTCGTTGGAGGTGGCCGTCGGTGTGGTCGTGGTACTTACCTGCCCACGGACTTGACCGAGCGATCCTTGCGGACTAGATTGGTCGCATGAACATGACCACTGTCTCGGAGGCCAAGAGTCACTTGAGTGCGTTGTTGCAGCGCGTTGAGCGTGGCGAGACCGTCGTCATCATGCATCGCGGGCGGCCCATCGCCCGACTGTCGCCCATGACGGCGGCTGACGGCACCTTGGACGAGGATCGTCTGCTGCGCCTGGAACGGTCGGGCTTGATCCGGCGGGCATTGGAGCCTCCTGACATCCACATCCTGGACCAGCAGGTGCCCAGCCTGTCGGAAGAGGCTGGTCTCCTGTCGGCCCTGCTGGCCGAGCGCGCCGAGGCACTGTGAGGTTTTGGGATGCGTCGGCAGTGGTGGCGCTGCTTTTGGACGAGCCCGCTAGCATTCAGGCACGGCAGTGGTTCCAGGAAGATCCGCAACTGTTGGTGTGGTGGGCCACCGAGGTCGAGTGCATTTCCGCTATAAGCCGTCGGGAACGCGAAGGGGCTCTGGATCTTCATAGCAGCAGCTTGGCCCTGGACAGGCTGGCCGGATTGTCCCGACAATGGGCGGAGGTCCAACCGCTGCCCATGGTGCGCAACCTGGCACGCCGCTTGTTGCGAACGCATCCGCTCCGTGCGGCCGATGCGCTGCAGTTGGCCGCGGCGCTGGCTGTTGCTGAGCAGGAGCCGTCATCGCTGTCCTTCCTGTGCCTGGACCGCCGGCTATCGGAGGCCGCCAACCGCGAGGGTCTGCGCATGTCGTAACATTGATGGGTCTGGCGATGGCGGCCTGGCCATTCTCTGTCTCATCCGCATGCTTTCGGTAGGACCATCGACATGCCCCATCCCCCCACCGGCACGCTGACCTTCCTCTTCACCGACATCGAGGGCTCCACCGCGCGCTGGGAAACGCAACGCGAGGCGATGGCCGCCGCGCTCGTGCGCCACGACACGCTGCTGCGGGAGTCCATCGAGGGGCGCGGCGGCACGGTATTCAAGACCGTGGGCGACGCCTTCTGCGCGGTCTTCGGCGGTGCGCATAACGCCGTCGAGGCGGCCATGGACGCCCAGGCGCGGCTGGCGGCGGAGGCCTGGTCGGCCTTCGGGCCGGAGTTCGCGGACCTGCGCGTGCGCATGGGCATCCACCACGGTCATGCTGAGGAACGTGGCGGCGACTACTTCGGCCCATCGCTCAACCGCACCGCCCGCCTGATGTCGGCGGGCCACGGTGGCCAGGTGCTGCTCTCGCAAACCGCGCAGCTGGTGGTCCGCGACTACCTGCCGGAGGGCGTCGATCTGCGTGACCTGGGCGAGCACCGCCTGAAAGACCTGCGGCACAGCGAGCACCTTTTCCAGCTGGTGGCCGCGGGTCTCGCGGATATCGTCACTACACCGGTCACCGCCGAAGCCCTGACAGCGCGCGACCGCGTGCAGGTGCTGGAGGACGCGCCGACGCGGCCCTTGCCGGAGGCCATGGCGGCCCTCCTGGCGGCGATCCGGGGCGACGATACCGCGGGAACGACGGTCGCCCTCAGCCCGGAGCAGGCGCGCGAGATCGCGCAGCGCCGCCCGGCGGACCTGACGGAGTACCGCCTTGGGCGCATCGCCGAATGGAGCCAGCCGCGCTATCGGCTGGACGGGCGCTTCGTGGCCCTCACGCTGCTGGTGGATCAAGGCGAGGACGCGGCGGGCGGGCGCTGGGCGGCCAAGGAGCAGGCCTACGACGACCTGGGCGCGCTGCTGGCGAATACGACGGACCCGGCGGTGGTGGTGCTGGGACCACCGGGGGCGGGGAAGAGCACCTTGCTACGAAGATTGGAGCTGGACACGGCCATCGCGGGGCTCAGGGGCGAAGGGGCGAAGGGCGGCGGCACGAGCGGGCACGGCAGGGCGCAGGACACCGTGACCTTCTTCATCCAGCTCAACCAGTACAAGGCGCGGGTGGGCCATCCGCTGGCGGATCCAGGCGATTGGCTGGCTGAGCGCTGGTCGGCCGCCTACCCCGACCTGCCGTCGCTGGGGACCTTGCTGAGCGAGGGGCGGATGGTCCTGCTACTGGACGCGCTCAACGAGATGCCGGCGGCCAGCGAGCGGGACTACCGCGAGCGGGTGGGCCTGTGGAAGGACTGGTTGACCCGGCTGGTTCGCGAGCAACCCGGCAACCGGGTGGTCTTCAGCTGCCGCTCCTTGGACTACTCGGCGCCGCTCTCGACGCCGGCGCTGCGGGTGCCCCAGGTGCAGATCGAGGCGCTGACGGATACCCAGGTGGAGTCTTTCCTGAAGGCCTACAGCCCGGTGCGCGGCGTGGAGATCTGGGCGGCGATCAAGGGGACGCCGCAGCTGGAGGCGCTCCGGGCACCGTTCTTCCTGGCCCTGGTGGTGGAGCAGGTCGAGGCGACCGGCGACCTGGCCGAGGACCGCGCGGGCATCTTCACCGGCTTCGTGCGCCAGGCGCTCAGGCGGGAGGTGGAGCGGGACAACCCGCTCTTCGCCCTGGAGGAACTGCTCTCCAGTCGGGACCTCCGCCGGATCACGCAGTGGCAGTGGAAGGACGGCTACGAGCTGCCGGAGCGCGGGGCGCTCTTCCCCAAGCTGGGCGTGCTGGCCTACGGGATGCAGGAGGCGGCGGCGGATGGCGGGGCCAGCCAGGTGCGGCTGGACCTGGACGCGGCTATGGATCTCTTGGGCTCGCCGTCGGACGAGGACATCGTGAAGGCGGGGCTGGCGATCGCGGTGCTGGACGAGGATCCGGCGGCGGACGAGCTGCTCTACCGCCACCAGCTGCTGCAGGAGTACTTCGCCGCGCGTATCCTCGCCCGGCAGCCGAAGCCGGAACTGGTGGCCTCTCCCTGGCGGGCGGCGGACATCAGTCCCACGGTGCCGGATCTGTTGGCAACGCTGTCGCCCGCGGACAGCCTGCCGCCACTGCCGCAGACGGGTTGGGAGGAGACGACGATCCTGGCGGCGGCGATGGCCGAGGACAAGGAGGCCTTCGTGCGGGCGCTCTTGCCGCATAGCCTGGCGGTAGCCGGCCGGGCAGCCGCCACGCCGGCGGTGCGGGGGCTTTTGAGCGCGGGCCTGCTGGACAAGATTCGCTGGGCCCTGGTGGAGCGCAGCCGCGACGCCGCGGCGGACCTGCGCGCGCGCATCGCGGCGGGTCTGGTTCTGGGGGACCTGGGTGATCCGCGCTTCGAGCGCGTCCGGGGGCCGTGGGGGGAGTACCTGCTGCCGCCGCTGGTCGACATTCCCGGCGGGGTGTACACCATCGGGGACGACGAGCCGATCACCGTTGATAACCGCGGGACGACCTTCACCACGACGGCGCATGTGCCGGCGCACCGTTTGGAGATCTCCTCGTTTCGCGTCGGGCAGTTCCCGGTGACCAACGCGGAATGGTCCTGCTTCATGGCTGCCGGGGGCTATGAGGATGAACGCTGGTGGGACACGGAGGACGGCCGGCGCTGGCGGCGGGGGGAGCTGTCCAATGAAGGGGGCAAGGCGAACAGCCGCTATTGGCGAAAGCGCTACGCAACTGAAGAGGGTCTGTTCGAGCGGATGGAAGCCGAAGGTGGCTTCCCCAATGCGGCGGCGGTAGAACGGTGGAAGCTGTGGCTGACGCTGGACGATGCAGCCTTTGATGCAGCGATCGACCTCCATTGGCGCCCGCTGCGGCAGGTGGAGCCTATGTTCTGGCGCGATGCGCGGCTGAATGCTGCCAGCCAGCCCGTGGTGGGGGTGTGCTGGTACGAGGCGCGGGCCTACTGCGCGTGGCTGTCGGCGCAGACGGGCATCGCCTTCAGCCTGCCGACAGAGGTCCAGTGGGAGGCGGCGGCGAGGGGTCTTGACGGTCGGCGCTATCCGTGGGGTAGTTCGTGGGATGCCCTGAGAGCGAACACCTTCGATAGCCGCCTCCGGCGGACGAGTCCGGTGGGCGCGTTTGTGACCGGGGACTCACCGGAAGGGGTGGCGGACCTGGCGGGGAACGTTTTCGAGTGGACGAACAGTCTGTTCGGTGAGGGAGAGGAGGACGAAGAGTCGACTCTCGCCTATCCCTACCAACCGGCCGATGGTCGGGAGAATGCCGAAGCCGCTCCAAGCGTGCGGCGGGTGTTGCGCGGCGGTTCTTGGCACAACTATCCAGAGCACGCGCATGCCGTGGCCCGCAACTCCAATCACCCCGCCAACCGTGGCAACCTCTACGGGCTTCGGTTGGTGGCGGCTCACGTCCCCGTTTCGTAGCTCTGGCCTCTGGGGCTCTGGATGCCGTTCTCTGTTCTCTGGCGCCGTGGTCTTGGTCTTGGGTGTGGGTGTGGTCGTGGCCGGTACGGGAGCGAGCGCTAAACGCGGGTGGCGGATTCCGGTCTCGGTCACCGCTCACCCGATGCGGGCGGCAGAGTCCGTGCTCCGAGCCGCCTACCCCGTTGCCCGACGCAGCGCCTCTGTTGTAACATGCCGCTCGCGCGACCGATCCGGCGCAGCAGCCTGAGTCTGAAGGATGACCCGCATGCCCCATCCCCACAGGCACGCTGACCTTCCTCTTCACCGACATCGAGGGCTCCACCGCCCGCTGGGAAACGCAGCGTGAGGCGATGGCCGGCGCGCTCGTGCGCCACGACGCCTTGCTGCGTGGGGCCATCGAGGGGCACGGGGGCACCGTGTTCAAGACGGTGGGCGACGCCTTCTGCGCGGTCTTCGCGGATGCCGAGGCGGCACTCGGCGCGGCGATCGACGCGCAGCGGGCGCTTGCGGCGGAGGTCTGGTCGGCCTTCGGTGCGGAGTTCGCGGACCTGCGGGTGCGCATGGGCCTGCACACCGGCAAGGCGGATGAACGCGGCGGCGACTACTTCGGCCCGGCCCTCAACCGTACCGCGCGCCTCATGTCCGCCGGGCATGGGGGGCAGGTGCTGCTCAGCCGCGCGGCCGAGGAGCAGCTGGCCGACCGCCTGCCGCCGGGCAGTCGACTGCGCGACCTGGGCGAGCATCGCCTGAAGGACCTACGGCACAGCGAGCGGATCTACCAGCTGGTGGTCGAGGGTCTGCGGGACGTGGTCAAAGCCCCGCAGACCGCCGAGGCGCTGGATGCCCGCGACCGGATCATCGTCAGCGACCCGAACGCGGCGGAAGGTGCCGAGGACGAAGGCGCGCAGGCCGTCGTGGTGCAGCGGGACGTGCCCGAGACCTTGGCGGCGATCCTGGCGGTCATCCGCGGCGACGAGCGCAGCCTGGTCCTGACTGTCCCGCAGGTGATCGCCGCGGCCCGGCACCGGCCGGCGGACCTGACGGCGTACCGCCTGGGCCGGATCGCCGAGTGGAGCCAGCCGCGCTACCGCCTGGACGGGCGCTTCGTGGCCCTGACGCTGCTCATCGACCAGGGCGAGGACGCGGTGGGCGGGCGCTGGGCGGCCAAGGAGCAGGCCTACGACGACCTAGGGGCGCTCCTGGCGAACACGCCGGACCCGGCGGTCGTCGTCCTCGGCCCGCCGGGGGCGGGGAAGAGCACGCTCCTGCGGCGCCTCGAGCTGGACGCGGCTATCGCGGGGCTGCGGGGCGAGGAGGCGAAGGGCGGCAGCGCAGGCGGCGCGGGTGGTGCGGGCGCCGCGCGGGACACCGTGACCTTCTTCATCCAGCTCAACCAGTACAAGCCCGAGCGCCCAGGGGCGCCGCCGCCGGCACCGGGCGATTGGCTGGCCGAGCGCTGGTCGGCCGCCTACCCCGACCTACCGTCGCTGGGAACCTTGCTGAGCGAGGGGCGGATGGTCCTGCTGCTGGACGCGCTCCAACGAGATGCCGGCGGCCAGCGAGCGGGACCACCGCGAGCGGGTGGGCCTGTGGAAGGACTGGTTGACCCGGCTGGTTCGCGAGCAGCCCGGCAACCGCGTGGTCTTCAGCTGCCGCTCGCTCGACTACTCGGCACCGCTCTCGACGCCGGCGCTGCGCGTGCCGCAGGTGCAGATCGAGCCCTTGACCGATGCGCAGGTAGAGTCCTTCCTGAAGGCCTACAGCCCTGTGCGTGGCGCGGAGATCTGGGCGGCGATCCAAGGCTCGCCGCAGCTGGAAACGCTCAGAGCACCCTTCTTTCTGGCACTGGTGGTGGAGCAGGTGGAGGCCACCGGCGATCTGGCCGAGGACCGGGCGGGGATCTTTACCGGCTTCGTGCGCCAGGCGCTGCGGCGCGAAGTGGAGCGGGACAACCCGCTCTTTGCCTTGGATGCGCTCCTCTCCAGCCGCGACCTCCGGCGGATCACGCAGTGGCAGTGGAAGGACGGCTACGAGCTGCCGGAGCGCGGGGTGCTGTTCCCCAAGCTGGGCTCCCTGGCCTACGGGATGCAGGAGGCGGCGGCGGACGGCGGGGCGAGTCAGGTGCGTCTGGACCTGGACGCGACCATGGACCTCTTGGACTCGGCGTCGGACGAGGACATCGTGAAGGCCGGTCTGGCCATCGCGGTGTTGGACGAGGATCCGGCGGCGGACGAGCTGCTCTACCGCCACCAGCTGCTGCAGGAATACTTCGCGGCCCGGATCCTGGCCCGGCAGCCGAAGCCGGAGCTGGTCGCCGCCCGTGGCGGGCGGCCGATATCAGCCCGACGGTGGGGAGCTGCTGGCGACGCTAGCGCCTGCGGACACGTTGCCGCCGCTGCCGCAGACGGGCTGGGAGGAGACGACGATCCTGGCGGCGGCGATGGCCGAGGACAAGGAGTCCTTCGTGCGGGCGCTCCTGCCCCACAGCCTGACGGTGGCCGGCCGGGCAGCCGCCTCGCCGGTGGTGCGCGGGCAGCTGAGCGCGGGGCTGCTGGACGCACTCCGCTGGGCCTTGGTGGCCCGCAGCCGCGACGCGCAGGCGGACCTGCGGGCGCGCATCGCGGCGGGTCTGGTCCTGGGGGACCTGGGTGATCCGCGCTTCGAGCGTGTTGTAGGGCCGTGGGGGGAGTACCTGCTGCCGCCGCTGGTCGACGTTCCCGGCGGGGTGTACACCATCGGGGAGGATGAGCCGATCACGTGGGACAACCGCGGGATGTCCGCCACGACGACCTCGCATGTGCCGGCGCACCCACTGGAGATCCCCGCCTTTCGCATCGGGCAGTTCGCGGTGACGAACGCGGAATGGGCCTGCTTCAGGGCTGCCGGGGGATACGATGACGAGCGTTGGTGGGATACAGAGGACGGACGGCGCTGGCGGCGGGGGAGATGGCCAACGAGGGGGGCAAGGCCAACAACCGCCACTGGCGCGGGCGCTTCGTTGCGGAGGAAGGTCTGTTCGAACGGATGGAAGCCGAAGGCGGCTTTCCCAATGCAGAAGCTGTAGAACGGTGGAAGCTGTGGGTGACGCTGGGTGATGCAGCCTTCGAGGCGGCGCTGAACATCCACTATCGTCCGACACGGCAGGTGGAGCCGGCCTTCTGGCGGGATGCGCGGCTGAATGCCGCCAGCCAGCCGGTGGTAGGGGTGTGCTGGTACGAAGCACGGGCCTACTGCGCGTGGCTCTCGGCACAGGCAGGCCTCGCCTTCAGTCTACCGACCGAGGTCCAGTGGGAGGCGGCGGTACGCGGCGCCGATGCGCGTCTGTATCCCTGGGGCGATGACTTCGATCCGACGCGGGCCAACACCTTCGAGACCCGCATCCGCCGCACCACGCCGGTAGGTGCCTTTCCTGAGGGTGACAGCGCTTCGGGGGTGGCCGACGGTGCCGGCAACGTCGACGAATGGACCAGTAGTCTGTGGGGACTCATGGAGGACGCGGATCGCAAGGATCCGGAGTTCGGCTATCCCTATGATTCGGATGATGGTCGCGAGAACTTCGACGCGCCACCTTCGGCCGCCCGGGTGCTCAGGGGCGGGTCCTGGTACGACTTCCAGTACGGTTGCCTCGCCGCGGCCCGCAACCTCAGCTTCCCCGCGTTCCGTCTCAATTTCAGCGGCTTCCGGGTGGTGGGGGCGTCCTCCAACCTCCCTGAGCCTCTGGCCTCTGGTGCCGCGTAGCGGCGATGTCGTTGACGTTGACGTGGGTGTAGGTGTGGGTGTGGACGGGGTCTTGGCCGTTTCGGGAGCGAGCGGAGCGAGCGTTAAACGCGGGGAGCATCGTCAGACCAAGCCCGCCATTTGCATCATGATTGACTCGGGACCGGACGAGAGTAGCATTCGGGTCATGCCTACGGTGCTTCGGATCGGACCTTATCGGTTCTACTTCTACAGCCATGACTTGGTGGCCGAACCGCCCGACATTCACGTGGACCGGGATGATCTCTCCGCGAAGTTCTGGCTTGTGCCGGTTGCGTTGGCGCGGAATCTGGGGTTTGGTGCGCCGGAACTGCGACGGGTCGAGAGACTCGTGGCCGGTCGTCAAGCAGATTTCATCGAAAGGTGGTACGAGGATTATGGACGTACATCTGGGTGAACGTGTCAAGAACGTGCGCTGCACCAAGGATTCGCTCCGTGTTGAATTGCTCGATGGACGCACGATCATCGTTCCGCTTGCCTGGTATCCGCGGCTGCTCCATGCGACGGCGTCTCAGCGAGGCAACTGGATGATCGCGGGTGGCGGCTATGGAATTCACTGGCCGGAAGTGGATGAGGATCTGAGCGTGGACGGCCTATTGCGTGGGTTGCCGGCCCCGCGATCGCAACCTACGGCTATGGTCCCGACGACCGCAGGATCGCCCGCGTAGGCTTGCCGCGGCGTCACCAGCGCGGATGTCGTGGTACCATGCCGCATGAGCTTGTCGACGCGTCCCTCCTGCGAGTCACTCAAGTGCCCCAGCCCAGCACCGGCATCCTGACCTTCCTGTTCATCGACATCGAGGGCTCCACCGCCCGCTGGGATACGCAGCGCGAGGCGATGGCCGTCGCGCTCGTGCGCCACGACGCGCTCTGCGGGAGGCCATCGAGGGGCGTCGATCTGCGCGACCTGGGGAGGCATCGCCTGCGCGTGATGGTCATCGTGCTGGATGCGGTCGATACCCACGATGATCACACCGAAGACGCCGACTGGCATCGCCTCAGCCTTGGTCGTTTGCAGGCGGCGTTTGGCGACGACGAACCGGAATACACCCTCAAGGACGTCGCATTCCGATGATCCAGCCGGGCGACATCGTCCTGGCGACTGTGCCGCCGGCCGCCGCTGCCGCGTAGCGGCCATGTCGTTGGAGGTGGCCGTCGGTGTGGTCGTGGTACTTGCCTCGCCCACGGACTGGACCGAGCGATCCTTGCGGACTAGATTGGTCGCATGAACATGACCACTGTCTTGGAGGACAAGAGTCACTTGAGTGCGTTGTTGCAGCGCGTTGGGCGTGGCGAGACCGTCGTCATCATGCATCGCGGGCGGCCCATCGCCTGACTGTCGCCCATGACGGCGGCTGACGGCATCTTGGACGAGGATCGTCTGCTGCGCCTGGAACGGTCGGGCTTGATCCGGCGGGCATTGGAGCCTCCTGACACCCACATCCTGGACCAGCAGGTGCCCAGCCTGTCGGAAGAGGCTGGTCTCCTGTCGGCCCTGCTGGCCGAGCGCGCCGAGGCACTGTGAGGTTTTGGGATGCGTCGGCAGTGGCAGGCTACCTCCCCGCCCGCTCCGGATCCCCGCGCCACACCCAGTATGAGTACAGCACCGGCGCCACCACCGCCACCGCAAGGGTCGGGGCCATCAGCCGCCACAACCAGGGTCCGGCCAGCTGGCTGCCGACCATCATCAGCAGGCCCGCCAGCACGAAGAGCCTTCCTCCCAGCCGATGCGTCTTCTCCCAGGAGAGCTTGCTGGACAGGGTCCAGGGCGTGCGGATGCCGGCAAACCAGTTCATGCCCAGGCGTGGCATCACCAGACCGACCACCAGCAGCAGCGCCCCCACCAGCAAGCCCACCACGTTGGGCATCGGGGCACCGCCCCAAAGCAGGGCCCCATAGATCAGACCCATGAACAGCAGCAGCACCAGGCGCAGCAGCTGGTAGGCGCCGGCGAAGCTCGCGTAGTTGTCCCGGTGCGGGTCCAGACGCGGCAGGACCAGGAGCAGCCCGTAGAGCAGCAGGGCGATCAGGGGTAGGAGGAAGAGCCCTTCCAGCTTGCCCCCGTAGCGGTCCACCTCACCCGCCAGGTTCCAGTGCAGGGGCATCCGCTCCGGCGCCGTCGGCAAGCGCAGGGCGCCGGCCACAAACATGGCTACCAGGATCAACAGCTGCGGCGACTCGCGCTTCCAGGACCAGATCATCCAACACCTCCATGTCCGTGGCGAAAATAGGGCCGCGGCCCGGGCATTCTAAGGCCGGTGGAACAGCGCGACAAGCGGGATCGGGGCGATCGCCTGTTCCCGGCGGTCGGCCCGTGGTCCCGGCCATTTGGCTATGGATCGGCAATGCTAAGGAACCGCCAGCAGCCGACGGATGACTTCCCGCGCCACCCCACCCTCCAACCCCACCGGCCGTGCCCGCCCGTTCACGATCTGGATCGGCGCGGCCTCGACACGCGCGACACCCGAGCCATCCACGAGCAGCCGCAAGACGACGCCCCGGCTGGTCTCTTCGCTGAAGCCCTGGTCGAAGACGAAGTTGCCCAGCGAGTAGGCGACGAAGGCGCTGTGTTCGGACGCCCCCTCCGCCCGCAAGATCTCGGTCGGCTGCAGCACATGCGGATGCGTGCCGAGGACCATGTCCGCGCCGGCGTCCACCAACCCTTGCGCCCAGGCGCGCTGACGAGCGTTGGGCACAGTGGCATACTCCTGGCCCCAATGCGGCATCACGATCAGCAGATCCGCGGCGGCGCGCGCTTGGCGGACGGCATCCAAGGCATGCTCATTCAGCCAGGCTCGTCCCCAGCCTTCGCCCTCCGTCGCCTCATCCTCCGGATCGCGGATGTCGTTGAAGGCCAGCAGCGCGATGCGTAGGCTGTCGGCCTCCATGATCCCCGACCCGCCGACCTCCACGAAGACCGCCCTGCCCGCGGAACCCTCGTTCGCGCCGACACCGACGACGCGAAGACCTACGGCCCGCAGCGCCGATGCAGGCCCCGTCGGCCGCTGATCAGCGGCCGACGCAGGGGCGTGAAGGTTAGGCGACGGGGCGTCAGACAACGCCTTGACGGGCGGATGAGCGCCACATACACTCTCAGCAGGCCGACCGAATTTGCAGTCTGCGCAGGTGCAAGATCTCCCCGATGGCGGTTGGCTGGCGGAGTTGATCGCCGGCGGCGCCGATCCGACCGGCCGTCCCCGACAGCACACATGAGGCACCATGAATCGGTCTCTGTCTAGGCGCAGCGGTGGCCTCCTGACTGTCATTGCGTTCACGGCCTTGGTGGTTGCGATCTCCGTCGTCCTCGACCCTTTCGACAACGCCTCATTGGAGCAAGGGCCGGGGAAAGCAACCTTGGCTCTGCCCGTGGTGATCAGCTCCGCTGTCCTCGAGTCGGTTGCCGATGGCGATGTCGATATCGACCAAGACGAGCAGGGGGATCCAGACGACGCGGCAGCCGGGGCGTCCGAGGTCGTTGGGCGCGAGCTCTACGAAATCATCGGTGGCAATGTCGTTGTCTTCGATATCACCAATCCGACGGCGCCAGTGTTCCGTGGCCGGAGCTCCGGAATCGTGTTCGAGGACCTGTTTGCCACCAGCCTCGGCGTGTTCGCCGCCGAAGGCCGCACGCTGACCGTCACCGATCCGGTGAGCGGCGCCACCCTGGAGGACGAGCGTGGCACGCGGCTGCGCCGGGTTTGGCTTGCTGGCTCGACGCTGGCCATGGGCGAGGGGGCTGACATGGTCGGGATCGCGACCGCCATGACGGCGCAGGCCGGGGTCTTGTTCATCGCGACGACATGGGAGTCGGCCGTTCCCAATCTCGGCGAGGATCAGGCCCCGTCACCCATGACCGGGCTATTGGCGGCGGCGCTAGACGGCTCGAAAGCGCTGGTCATCCGCGAGCTGGTCCGCCCGTCGTACATTGCGGCCATGGCCAGTGTCGGCACGTCGCTGTACGTGCTTGAGGAGCCGTCGGCCGAGGAAGCTTTCGCCATCGGCTTCCCGCTGACTTACCGACTCCGGAGCTTAGATTCGTCGTTTGACCCGCCCCGACCGGGCACGGCGGAGCTCGAGTTCACCCAGGGCTGGGGCAACGAGACGGAGCTCATGGCCGCCGGAGACGGCCGCCTCGTCGTCGCCGTCGACCGCCTGTACGCCGTGGGCTTGAACTCACCTGACGACATGCGGGTCGAGGGTTCGTGGGAGATGTCTGGCCCTCCCACGGCGCTCGCCCTGGCCGGTGACGAGGTGGTGGTCGCCACGGGCTTCGAAGAAGAAGCGTCGATCGAGCGGCTGGCGCTCGACCCGGGCGGGCGATGGCGGGAGCTGGAGACTATCACGCCCAGTGCCGCCTTGTTCTCGCTGGCCAGGCTGGACAAGCACATCCTGGCCACCGGCAACGACGGCATGAGCATGTGGGAGGTGGGCGGCGATGGTTCCAGCATTCAGGTCGCCGGGCCGCCGCTGACGCGGGACTGGCACGTCGACGTGACCGCCAACTCGCATCATGCCTACGCCCTCGACTATTGGGCCGAGGTGGTGATCCTGAGGCGCTCGGGCGACGATCTCGAGCGGGTCGGGAGCGCGGTGATCGATGGCCATCGCAACGAGACCGGGGTGGCCATCGACGCGGACGAGGATCATGTGGCTATCGCGCTGTCCGAATCCGTCCTGGTCTATCGGATCGTCGAGCCCGCTGAACTCGAGTTGGTTGGAGAGTTCACCGATCCCATGGGGGGGCCCGATGGGCTCTATCCCCAGGACATCTCCGTCTCCGGTAACAATGTGGTCGTCGCGAATGGCAGCCAAGGGGTCATGATCCTCAGCCTGGTCGATGACTCGTTGACCTTGCAGGCCGAGATGGCGGCCCCGACGGAAGGCCGTCACGGGGCCTCCGCGGTCAACGTTGTCGAGTTGGATGGGCTTACCTTGCTCGACTGGGGTGACAGCGGGTGGCTCCGCAAGACCGACATCTCCGGCCCGCCGGTCGAGCTCGATCGGCTCATGGTGGACGCGAACGCCGCCGCCATGTCGCTGGCGGAACCCACCGATCGCATGATCTTGTCGACGCTGGAGGGCGCGGTCATGGTGGTGAATGTAGCCAGCACGCCCATGGCCATCGTCGACGAGCGTTCCTCGGACGACCTGCGGTCGGTCGAGGGCATGGCCTACGCCCGTGGGCGGATCGTCACCGTATCGACCTTCGATCCTGGCATTCGTATGTTCGCGGTCGATGGCGCTGGCATCGGCGACCCTGTCGATGTCGAAAGGGTCGACTGGGCTCTCGCTTGCGCGGCGTTGGATGGCGCCATCCTGATCTCGCGGGGCAACGAGTTGCTGCTGATCGATGTCGAGGACGGCCGTCCCGTCATCGTGGATGATCTGGACCTGGCCGGATGACCCAGAGCGACAATCGCCACTGTTCCATTGATATGTCTCCTCGTCCATGCGGTAATACATCGGCGTGTACAGGATCACGCCTTCGGGACTGAGAAACCAGGCGGTTGTGCCACTCCAGGCATCCCAGACCCGTTGCCGTCGACGCATCGTGGCAGCGCCCGAAAAGCCCCGAACGGTCGCGCCACGGGTCTGAATGCGCCACGCCTGGCCGCCCTCAGCCAGTCTCGACACTTCCGATCAGCCCGTCGCCACCCGCTGCAGCTCCTGCCCCGTCCGTCCCCGCCCCCGCCGGCGCCAGCCGCGTCGGCAGGATGCGGTTCCACAGATCCCCGTCGCTCCAGGCCCATACCCGCGTCCCGTCCGGCGCCAGGCCCGACCAGCGGCGGCGGCCCGCCGCATCGACCTCGGCCCCAGGCGCCTCCCAGAGCACCGGCCGGACGCTGCCCGCCAGGCGCGCCGCGTGGCCCTGCGCCAGCTCGAGCCCCACCCCGCGCCATGGCCCTGGCGCGGGGTGCGCAGCCCTGATCGCAGCCGTCCTGCACGGCGACGAAGGTCCGCGTGCGCCACAGTAACAACCTCGGAATCCGGGCTTGGGGCGCGGGCGGAAATCGACCACATAGTGCGAAGCTGCACTGACAACTCGGGAGCGCCACGTCTCGCGCGCATGCCTGGCCTCGTGCGCCGTCCGACTCGCGATCGGCGGCCGGGAGCGGCGGACTGCGGCAATAGGGGGATCCAACCGCCGAATCTTGACGATATACTTAAGCGCATTCGGCATTCACGCCGGCAAGCCGCAGGGCGACGACCTCGGCGGGTCATGCCTCTGCCCGGCATAGGCAACTGCTCTGAGTGGCGTTCGTAGCAGCATGCTGTTGGCTTCCGAATAGCTAAGTGTTGCGTTGGCAACAGCGCAGTACTTCATTCGCAACAGCCGCTGCAACGAACGAAACACTGCGCTGTTGCGAGCGCAGAAGCATGCTGTGATGCAGGACGAACTGCCCTTCCCAGCCTCAATGCCGACTCAGCGGGTTGACGGTAACGAGTGAACCCAGCGCGAGGACACGACTCGCCGATGCCTTACCCAACCACCCCCAACTCCCGCCCCACCTTCGCAAACGTGGCGATCCCCACGTCCAGATCCGCCTCGCTGTGGGCCGCGGAGATCATCACCCGGATGCGGGCCTTGCCCAGGGGGACCGTCGGGAAGGCGATGGCCGTGCCGAAGATCCCCTCCTCGAAGAGGCGGCGGCTGAAGGCCTGGGCCACCTGCGCCTCGCCAAGGATGACCGGCGAGATGGGGGTCTGCGTGACGCCCAGGTTGAAGCCCAGCGACTTCATGCGCGCCTGGAAGTAGCGGGCGTTGGCCCATAGGCGGTCCACCCGCTCCGTCGAGCCCTCCAGGATGTCCACCGCCTTCAGGCAGGCCGCCGTGTCCGGGATCGTCAGGGCCGAGGAGAAGAGGAAGGGCCGGGCGCGCTGGCGCAGCCAGTCCACGATCGGCTGCTTGGCGGCAACGTAGCCGCCCATCACCCCGAAGGCCTTGGACATCGTGCCCACCTCGATGTCGAAGACCCCGTGCAGGCCGAAATGGTCCACCGCGCCGCGCCCGCCGCGGCCGATCACCCCTTCGCCATGCGCGTCGTCCACCATCGTGATCGCCCCGTAGCGCTCCGCCAGCTCGGCGATGCGGTCCAGCGGGGCGATGTCGCCGTCCATCGAGAAGACCCCGTCGGTGATGATCAGCATCGCCCGATAGCCCTTGCCCGAAGCCACCTTCAGCTGTGCTTCCAGGGAGTCCATGTCGCAATGCTCGTACACATAGCGGTCCGCCTTGCCCGCCAGGCGCACCCCGTCGATGATCGAGGCATGGTTGAGCGCGTCCGAGATGATCGCGTCGCCCGGGCCCACCAGGGCCGCGATGGCCCCCGTGTTGGCCGTGAAGCCGCTCTGCAGCACGATCGTGTCGTCCACGCCCTTGAACTGCGCCAGTCGCCGCTCCAGATCCGTGTGGATGCGCACCGTGCCGGCGATCGTGCGCACCGCCCCCGGGCCTACCCCGTAGCGGTCCATCGCCTCCTTGGCCGCCGCCACCAACAGCGGGTCGTTGGCCAGGCCCAGGTAGTTGTTGGAGCAGAAGTTGAGCACCCGCCGGCCTTCGATCTCCAGCCAGGCGCCTTGCGCGCTGTCCAGGGTGCGGATGGTGGTGTACAGACCCTTGGCCTTCAGGTCGGCCAGCTGGTCCACCAGGTAATCCAGCTTGCCGGCGGTGCGGACGGTCGCGCTGCTCATGGTGCTGCTCCGTGCTTGCTGTGGGGTGGTGGTCCGGTAGGGATGGTGTGGGGGTCAGGGGATGAGGATGACCTTGCCGCTCTCGCCCGACAACATGGCGTCGAAGCCGGCCTGGAACTCGGACAGCGCGAAGCGGTGGGTGATGAGCGGCGCCAGATCCACCGCGCCCGTGGCCAGCAGCGCGCGCATGATATGCCAGGTGTCCCAGATCTTGCGGCCGTAGATGCCGCGCACCGTCGCGCCCTTGGTGACGATATGCGCCGCCCAGTCCACCTGGATGGGCCGCGAGGGCAGGCCCAGGATGGCAGCCTCGCCGCCCGGCCGCAGGGCCTTGAAGCCCTGGTCGATGGCCGGCGCCGCGCCCGACATCTCCAGCAGCACGTCGACGCCGGCGCCGTCGGTGGCCGCCATCAGGCGCGCCACCGGATCTTCGCGGGCGTCCAAGGCCAGGTCGGCGCCCATCTTCAGGGCCATCTCCAACCGCCCTGGATTCAGGTCCGTGACATAAACGGCGGCAGCGCCGGCGGCGCGGGCCACCGGCACCGCCATCAGGCCGATCAGCCCCGCGCCCGTGATCAGCACCCGCTTGCCCACCACGTTCTGGGCATGCACCGTATGCACCGCGTTGCCGAACGGGTCTTGCAGGCTGGCGATCTCGGGGGCCAGGTCCGGCGGGTTGATCCACAGGCTGGGCCGCGGCACGCAGACGTATTCGGCGAAGGCCCCGTCACGATCGATGCCGATGACCACCATGTCCTTGGCCAGATGCTCCTGGCCGTGTACCACGTTGCGGGCATCAGGCAGGAGGACATGACATTCCGCCGATACCGGCGTGCCCAGGGCCAGGTCGCCGACGCCATCGCCCAGGGCCACCACCTCGCCCGCGAACTCATGGCCCAAGACCACCGGCGGCTTGATCCGCCCCTGGCTCCATTCGTCCCAGTTGTAGATGTGCACATCGGTGCCGCAGATGGAGCTCGCCGTCACGCGGACGAGCACCTCGCCCGGACCCGGCCGGGGCACCGGCCGCTCGACGAGGGACAGGCCGACCTCGGGCGCGGTTTTGGCCAGGGCGCGCATGCTGCTGGGAAGGGACACAGGGTTGCTCGCTTGGGGAGGAAGTCGGCCGGGGCTCCCGGCCCCGGGGCGGCAGTATAACGCCCCCAAAGGGCGTTGACAAAGGATACGGCGGGTGCTAGCATGCCGCCCCTTCGCCCATCCTGCTCGCCCATCCCCATAGCCACGCCCTTCATGCCTACCCGCATCCTCGCCTGGCTGGAAGCCCAGCCCAAAGGCCGCCGCCGGCTCTACAGCGCCCTCATCGCGTTGACCCTCGTCACCCTGCCCTGTTATGCGGGCGGCGCGGCCTTGCGCGTGTTGGATGTGCGGCCGCCGGCGGCACCGGTGCCCATGCCCACCCCCGACGACCGGCCCACGCCGACGGCCAGCGCCACCTCGCGCATCATCCCCACCGTCGCCGCGCCGCCCACCTGGACCGTCGTCTGGCAGCCGCCCGAGGAGGAGCCGGAGACGCCCCAGGCCACCCTGGAGCCCGGCGCCCCGACGCCCGAACCCACCGCGACCCTGTCCGCATCGGTCACGCCCGAAGCGCCCATCGCTACCGCCATGCCGACCACCGCGGCCACCGCCGAGCCGACAGCGGCGCCTACGGCCGAGCCGCCGACCACCGAGCCGCCTACCGCGCCGCCGGAACCCCCTGTCGATCCGCCCACGCCCATCGGCGGCTTCACCCCCCAGCCCGTGGCACCATGACCCCGACCGACCGCGACCGAGGCCGGGACCTCGACGCCTTGCTGGAAGCCCTCACCGCCGTGCCGGGCCTCAGCGGACATGAGTCGGACATGGCCGACTGTCTGACCGAACAGCTGGGACCGCTGGTGGACAGCCATTGGCGCGACCCCATGGGCAACTGGTTGGGGCGCCGCGCCCCACGGCCGGCGCCTGCCGCCGGCGCCGCGCCGGCGCCTCGGCTGCTCTTGTCGGCGCATATGGATGCCATCGGCTTCATGGTGACGGCCGTGGAGGATGGCGGCTTCCTGCGCTTCACCGGCCTGGGCGGCTGGGATCCCCGGCTGCTCCTTGCCCAGCCGGTGACCGTCCTGGGCGCGCGGCCCCTGCCGGGCGTCGTCGGCTCCCGCCCGCCGCATGTATTGGGACCCGAACTCAGCGGCAAGGTGCTGCCCCCTGACGAGCTCTTCATCGACGTCGGGCTGCCGGAGGCCGAGGTGCGCGCTGCCGTGCGCGTGGGCGACGTCATCGCTCCGCGGCGCCCGCTGCAGCGCCTGCAGGGCCGGCGCCGCGCGGGCCGGGCCCTGGACAACCGCGCCTCCTTGGCGGCCCTGATCCTGGCGATGGACCTGCTCGCACGGCGCGAGCATCAGGCGGAGATCCTGCTGCTGGCCACCGTGCAGGAAGAGGTGGGCCTGCGCGGCGCCCGACCCGGCGTCTGGGAGCTGGTGGCGGACGCCGCCGTGGTGCTGGACGTGACCTTCGCCGTCCAGACCGGGGTCTCCGACGTTCCCGGCAGCCTGGGCGGCGGGCCCCTCATCGGCGTGGGACCCAACATGCATCCGGTCATCGAGCGCCGCCTGCGCCAACTGGCCGCCGCGGCCGAGCTGAAGCATGGCCGCGAGCCCTTGGCGGGGCCCAGCGGCACCGATGCCTGGGCCTTCCAGGTGGCGGCCGCCGGCCTGCCCACAGGGCTGATCTCGGTGCCCATCCGCTACATGCACAGCCCGGTCGAGACCGTGGACCTGGCCGACATCGAGCGCGCCGGGCGCCTGCTGGCGGAGTTCGCCGCCGCATTCGACGCCGCCCTGGTGGACGACCTCGTGGGGGAGCTGCACGGTGTCACCGAAGACTGACAACGGTCTGGATCTGGGCCCCCTGGACCTGGACCTGCTGCGGCGGCTCTCGGAAGCGCGCGGCGTCTCCGGCGACGAAGGGCGCGTGCGGCGCATCCTCGTGGACGCCGTCGGCGGGCGGCTGGAGCGGCTGCATGCCGACGGCATGGGCAACCTCTACGGGAGTCGCGCCGCGAAACCGGCAGCCGCCGCGGGCCGACCCGCGCCGCGGGTCATGCTGGCGGCGCACATGGACGAGGTGGGCCTGATGGTGACCCAGGTGGGCCGCGACGGGCTGCTGGCCGTGGACGCCGTCGGCGGCCTCGACGCCCGGGTGCTCGCCGGCCAGCCCGTGCTGGTGGGTCCGGAGGGCCTGCCGGGGGTCATCGGCCTGAAGCCGGTGCACCTCAGCGCGCCCGGTGAACGGGAACAGCCGCCCAAGATCAAGGACCTGCGGGTGGACATCGGCGTCGACAGCGGCGAGGCGGCCGATCGGCTGGTCAACGTCGGCGACGGGGTGACCTTTGCCACCGACTTCCAGGACCTGGGGCCCACGCTGTTGGGCAAGGCCTTCGACGACCGCGGCGGCTGTGCCGTGCTCTGCGCCCTCTTGGATCAGGACTATCCCGTGACCCTGGAGGCCGTCTTCACCGTGCAGGAGGAGGTGGGCCTGCGCGGCGCGCAGGTGGCGGCCCATCGCCTGGCGCCGGACTGTGCCATCGTCCTGGAATGCGGCACCACCGACGACACGCCCAAAGAACGCGACGACACGCCGGTCATGCGCCTGGGCGCGGGCCCGGCCATCACGGTGATGGACCGCTCGCTGATCGCCGACCGCCGGCTGGTGGCCCATCTGGTGGCCACCGCCGATGACCTGGGCATTCCCTACCAGATCCGGGCCCCCAAGGGCGGCGGCACGGACGGGGGGCGCATCCACCTGTCGCGCGCCGGCGTGCCCACGGCGGTGGTGTCCATGCCCTGCCGCTACCTGCACGCCCCGGCCAGCCTGCTGGCCAAGTCCGACATGCGGCACACGATCGCCCTGCTGCGCGCCGCGCTGCAGCGCCTGAGCTGGAAGGATCTGGAACGATGACGCCTGACAGCAAGCCCCACGCGGATTTCCGCGACCTCCTGGAAGCCCTCTGCCATGTCTGGGGACCCTCGGGCCATGAAGATCGGGTGCGTGCGCTGCTGCTGGAGCTCATCGCCCCGCATGTGGACGAGACCCGGGTGGACGCCTTGGGCAACCTGATCGCCGTCCGCCACGCCGCCGCGGGCGGCGCCAAGGGTACGGGCGTAGAAGCGCCGCGGATCATGGTCGCGGCGCATATGGACGAGATCGGGGTGGTGGTCACCCATGTGGACCAGGACGGCTTCCTGCGCTTCGGGCCGGTGGGGGGCATCCTGACCGGCAACCTCATCGGCACGCGGGTCACCTTCGAGGACGGGACCGTGGGGGTGATCGGGGCCGAGAAGCGGGCCGACCAGGCCAAGGCGCCGACCCTGGACGAGCTCTTCATCGACGTGGGTGCGGACGACGCGGCGGCGGTCACACAGCGGGTGGGCGACATGGCCGCCTTCCATCACCGCCTGGACTGGTCGGGCGGGCGGCCCATCGCCCCCAACCACGACGACCGCATCGGCTGCGTCATGCTGGTGGCGGCGCTACGGCGCTTCAAGCCCGGCCCCAATACCCTCGTGGCGGTCTTCAGCACCCAGGAAGAGGTGGGAACACGCGGCGCGGAGACGGCGGCCTACGGCGTGGCCCCGCAGCTGGCCATCGCCCTGGACATCACCGGCGCCGGCGACACGCCCAAGGCGCCGCCTTTGGCCCTGAAGCTAGGCGCGGGCGCGGCGGTCAAGGTCAAGGATGGCGGCATGATCGCCAGCCCGGCCCTGCGCCGCCTGATGGAGGAGCGCGCCCAGGCCGCGGGCATCCCCTACCAGCTGGAGGTGCTCACCGGCGGCACCACGGATGCGCGGGCGATGCAGACCAGCCGCGCCGGCGTGCCGGCGGGCGCCATCTCGGTGCCCACGCGCTACGGCCACAGCCCCAGCCAGGTCATCGACCTGGCGGACGTGCAGGCCGGGGTGGACCTGCTGCTGGCCCTGCTGGAGGGGGATGTGTCGGGGCTGCTCGGATCTGGGCTGACCGGCTCTGGGATGACCGGGGCCGGATGACCGGGGCCGGATGACCGGGGCCGGATGACCGGGGCCGGATGACGTCCCCGGGCGGCGGCTCTGCCGCCTAGCCGGCCGTCTCGGGCAGCTTGGCCCATTGCGTGACCCCGCTGCCCAGCAGCACGATGTCCGCCCCCAGGCGCTGCCAGCGCCACTTGGATGGCGCGCTCAGCTGCGCGGGGAGGTTGACCGGCAGGGAGATGTCCACCTGTCGCACCTCGCCCTCGTCGCCCTCGCGCGGCCCCATGAGGGCGAATACCTTCTCCGTCCCCAACAACGCGGTCCGCGGCGGACTGATCATCGCCGCCCAGGAGAAGTCCGGTTCGGCCTCCGGCGGCGCCTCCACGGGGGGCGCTTCCTCTTCAGCCGCGCCCTCCGCCAGCACCACCGCCTTCGCCACCACCGGCTTCGGCGGGGCGAGCTGCGGCACCAAGCCGGTCTCGACAATGTGGTTCATCTCATCCACCGTAGCCCACCGACAGTTCAGGTTGCTCATTGGCACCCCTTTCTTCCAGGTTCATGATGCGGCTCTTCCAGGTTCATGATGCGGCCACTGCGCCCTGCAGTCAACCGGCCGACAGGGCGCCCATGAAGCGCCATGCCGCCCTTTACGTCCGCCCTCCATTCCGTGCTATAATGTTCTAGTTGAACTCAATCCAACACCACGATCATTGATCGAGCCGTCACACACGGAGGCATTACCTTGGCGCTCAGCACCGAAAACAAGCGCAGTGTCATGGACACCTACAAGCGGTCGGAGAACGACTGCGGCTCGCCGGAGGTCCAGGTCGCGCTGCTGACCGAGCGGATCCGCGGCCTCACGGAGCATTTCCGCACTCACAAGCACGACCACCATTCGCGCCGTGGCCTGATCATGATGGTGGGCCAGCGCCGGCGCATGCTGCGCTACCTCAACCACAAGGACCATCAGCGCTACCTCGCGCTGATCGACAGCCTGGGCATTCGCGGCTAGTCCGCGGCCCGGCGGGCATCTCCGCCTTCGGCAAGGCCCCGCGCCCGCATTGGGCGCGGCGGGCCTTGCGCCCCGTTGCTGGAAGTTCAGGAATTGGGGCCCTGAGCCTAGTTGGCCACGGTTAGGCCCCGGGCCCCAGTCCCTGCCCTCCAGCACGATACACCCACTGCCTATGGAGGGCAGCACCCATGTCTTATGACGCAAACCCGACCGGCGAGGCATTCAATCGCCGCTGGTCAACGCTCCCCATCACGGAGCATGCCTTCACCGCCCAGGTCGGCGGCCAGCCGATGACCTTCAAGACCGGCAAGCTGGCCGGCCAGGCCGGCGGCGCCGTGACGGTGCAGCTGGGCGAGACGATCGTGATGGCCGCCGTCACGGCCAGCAAGAACCCCCGCGAGGGCATCGACTTCCTGCCCCTCTCGGTCGAGGTGGAGGAGAAGCTCTACGCCGCCGGCCGCATCCCCGGCTCCTTCTTTCGCCGCGAGGGACGCCCCAGCGAGGTGGCCATCCTCAACGCCCGCCTGATCGACCGCCCCTTGCGCCCGCTCTTCCCCAAGACCCTGCGCAACGAGCTGCAGGTGGTGGTGACGGCCCTGTCCTCGGACGGCCAGAACTACATCGACATCCCCGGGCTCAACGCCGCCAGCGCGGCCCTGATGGTCTCCGACATCCCCTTCCCCGAGCCGGTGGCGGCGGTACGCATCGGCCTGAAGGATGGCCAGTTCCTGGTCAACCCCACCGCCGCGGACATGCCGGACAGCCTGCTGGACCTGCGTGTGGCCGGAACGCGTAGCGCCATCCTGATGGTGGAATGCGGCGCCAAGCAGGTGGACGAAGACACGATGATCCGGGCCATCAACTTCGCGCATCAGTCGATGCAGCCGATCATCAACCTGCAGCATGAGCTGCAGGCCGCGGCCGGCAAGCCGAAGCGGGTCTTCCCGCAGGCCACCGCCTACCCCGAGCTGGACGCCCAGGTGCGGCAGTTCATCGGCGACCGCCTGGACCAGTCGCTGGCGGGTGGTATGGACAAGGCCGCCCGCCAGGCGGCCACGGACGCCCTCAAGGAGGCCTGGGCCGGCCAGTTCGTGCCCGAGCCCTCCACGGGCATCCTGCCCTATCCGGCCAACGCGGTCAGCGGCGCCTTCGACAAGCTGCTCAAGGAGCGGGTGCGACGGCGCATCCTGGACGCCGGCATCCGTCCCGACGGTCGCCGCGGCCAGGACATCCGCCCCCTGTACACGGAGGTGAGCCTGCTGCCGCGCACGCATGGCAGCGGCCTCTTCCAGCGTGGCGAAACGCAGGTGATGAGCATCACGACCCTGGGCACCCTGGGCGACGAGCAGAAGCTGGACACCCTGCGCCCCGAGCAGTCCAAGCGCTTCATGCACCATTACAACTTCCCGCCCTACTCGGTGGGTGAGACGGGCCGCGTGGGCTTCACCTCGCGCCGCGAAGTGGGCCACGGCTCGCTGGCGGAGACGGCGATGAAGGCGGTCATCCCCGCCGAAGAGGCCTTCCCGTACGCCATCCGCATCGTCAGCGAGGTCATGGGTTCCAACGGCTCCAGCTCGATGGCGTCGGTCTGCGCCAGCACGCTCAGCCTGATGGACGCCGGCGTGCCCATCATCGCGCCGGTGGCGGGCATCGCCATGGGCCTGGTGACGGATGACGGCACGGGCCAGTACCAGGTGCTCACGGACATCCAGGGCATGGAAGACGCCTTGGGCGACATGGACTTCAAGGTGGCGGGCACCGCCGCCGGCATCACCGCCCTGCAGATGGACATCAAGCTGGGCGGCCTGTCGGAAGCGGTGCTGCGCGAGTCCCTGGCGCAGGCGCGCGACGCCCGCATCCAGTTGCTGGACCACATGGTCACCACCTTGGCGGCCGCAAGGCCGGAGCTGTCGCTGTTCGCGCCGCGGATCATCACCGTCAAGGTGGATCCTGAGTTCATCGGCAAGATCATCGGCCCCGGCGGCAAGACGGTGCGCGCCATCCAGGAGAAGACCGGTGTCAAGGTGGACATCCAGGATGACGGCACGGTGCATATCGCCGCCCTGGAGGGCGCCGAGGGCGCCAACCTGGCCAAGCAGATGATCGAGGCCCTGACGGCCTCGGCCGAGCTGGGCAAGGTCTACAGCGGCACTGTCTCGCGCATCATGGACTTTGGGGCCTTCGTCGAGATCCTGCCGGGCCTCGAGGGCCTGGTGCACATCAGCCAGCTGGCCGAGGAGCGGGTGAACTCGGTGGGCGACGTGGTGCAGGTGGGCGACGAGATCCTGGTCATGGTCACCGACGTCTCGGACGGCAAGGTGCGCCTGTCGCGCCTGGCGGCCATCAAGGGCCTGAGCCTGGAAGAGGCCCGCGCGGCGGATTCGGGCGGTCGCAGCGGCGGAGGCGGCGGCGGACGCCGTGACGGCGGCGGTGGTGGCGGCGGCTTCCGGCGCGAAGGCGGCGGGGGTGGCGGCGGCGGCTACCGCGGTGGCAGCGGCGGCGGTGGCGGCGGCGGTGGTGGAGGCGGCGGTGGAGGTGGCTACCGCGGTGGCGGTGGTGGCGGCGCTCCCCGCTGATCGGCGCTCCTAACGGCGACCCCTCTGTCGACCTTGATGTCAATGGGTCCCGGCCGCGCCATCATGGCGCGGCCGGGACCGTCTTCTTTCGGAGCCGTAACGTCTGAGCGCGTGCGCAGGATGACCTCATGAGCCAGATCCCCATCGAACAGCTGAAAGCGATCGAGGACCGCTACGAGTCCTTGCTGGCCCAACTGTCGGATCCGGCGGTGACTACCAACGGACAGCGCCTGCGCGAGTTGAGCCAGGCGCAGGCGGAACTGCAGCCGCTGGTGACGGCGGCGCGGCGCCTGCGGGAGCTGGACCGGCAGGCCCTCGAGGCCCGAGGGATGCTGGGCGGGGAGTCGGACGCCGAGCTGCGGGCGATGGCCGAGGCCGAGCTCGCGGACCTGGGTGAGGAACGTCAGCAGCTGATCGCGCGCATGGAAGACCTGCTGCTGCCGCGGGATCCGCGGGACGCGAAGAACGTGATCGTGGAGATCCGGGCGGGCACGGGCGGCGATGAGGCAGGGCTGTTCGCGGCGGACCTCTTTCGCATGTACCAGCGCTACGCGGAGCGGCAGGGCTGGAAGCTGGAGTTGATCAGCAGCAGCAGCACGGACGTGGGGGGCTTCAAGGAGTTGATCTTCGAGCTGCGCGGTCAGGGCGCCTATTCGCGGCTCAAGTGGGAGAGCGGCGTGCACCGGGTGCAACGGGTGCCGGCCACGGAAGCGCAGGGGCGCATCCACACCTCTACGGCCACGGTGGCGGTGCTACCGGAGGTGGACGAGGTGGAGATCAACGTGCCGGACAGCGACATCCGGGTAGATGTGTTCCGCTCTTCCGGGCCGGGCGGGCAGTCGGTGAACACGACGGACTCGGCGGTGCGCGTGACGCACCTGCCGACGGGCATGGTGATCAGCAGCCAGGACGAGAAATCGCAGCTGCAGAACCGGCGCAAGGCGATGCAGGTGCTGCGCGCCCGCCTCCACGATCTGGAGGAGAGCCGCCGCCAGGCGGAGCTGAGCGCCGACCGCCGCAGCCAGATGGGCACGGGCGAGCGGGCGGAGAAGATCCGCACCTACAACTACCCGCAGAGCCGGGTCACGGACCACCGCGTCGAGCTGACGAGCTACCGTTTGGACGGCATCATGCAGGGCGACATCGACGAGTTCGTCACGGCCCTCATGGCCCAGGACCGCGCTGAGCGCCTGGCCGCCACGCGCGATGACCGGGGCTGAGGGGCGGCGGGCGACGATCGGCCGAGCGCTACGCGAGGCCGCGGCCCGGCTCGCGGCGAGCAGCGACAGCCCGGACCTGGACGCGCAGCTATTGTTGGCGGAGGTGTTGGGCCTGGAGCGGGCGGGGCTGCTGGCGCGCTTGGCAGACGCCCTGCCGACCGTCGCCGCGGAGCCTTTCGCGGCCTTCATCGACCGCCGCGTCGCGGGCGAGCCGGTGGCCTACCTGCTCGGCCGGGCCTGGTTTCACGGGCTGTCCTTCGCGGTAAGCCCGGCCGTTCTGATCCCGCGTCCGGAAACGGAATTGATGGTGGACTGGGGTCTGGCCTGGCTGGCAGAGCGCGAGCGGACCTTGCCTGCGCCGCGGATGCTGGACGTGGGCACGGGGTCGGGGGCGATCATCGTGGCCCTGGCGCATGCCTGGCGCGAGCGCTTTCCGGCGGCCGCGGGCCTGCCGGAGCCGCGCTGGACGGCGGTGGACCTGAGCGCGGCGGCCTTGGCGATGGCCCGTGAGAACGCGCGACAGCTGGTGGAGGAGGCGGTCATCGACCTGAGGCACGCGGATCTCTGGCCGGGGGGCTCGGCGGAGGCCGCCGCCGGCCCGACGGTCCCGGCGACCTACGACCTGGTCCTGGCCAACCTGCCCTACGTGGGCACGGACGAGGTCGACCTCCTGGCGCCGGATGTGCGCGACCACGAGCCGCACCAAGCCCTCTTCGCCGGACCGGATGGGCTGGACTGCATCCGCCGTCTGATCGCGGGCCTGCCGGAGCGGCTGGCTGCGGGCGGCGCGGTGGGGCTGGAGGTGGGCTGGACGCAGGCGGAGGAGGTCGCGACGCTGTTGGCGGAGGCGCTGCCTGGGTCGGCAGTGGAAGTGCGCCGCGATCTGGCAGGGATCGGTCGGCTGGTGGTGGCGGAAACGCGGGAGCTTCGATAGCGGCGTTGATGCAGGTGCCTCCGGTGGGCTGTTGACTCCCGCCACATTCCGCCGCCGCCGCAGCCGCGACCGTTGCCGCCCGCCTAACCCTCTCGCAACTCCCTGAACCCTTCGTCGAGCAGCGGCACCACCAGTAGCGCCGTGGCCATCCCGAACAGGCCACCCGTCAGGGTGCGGAGCAAGGGTGTGCTCTCCCGCCAGCCCACCAGCTGCGTCAGCGCATCCACGGCCATCGGCATCGCCGCCAGCGCGTAGGCCCAGATCGGCAAGGCCGCCATCCGCCGGCGACGACTCCGCCAGACCAGGACGGCGCTCGACAGCAGCAAAGCACTCCAGATCGCCGTGTCGCGCTGACAGATCGCCATCTGGAACCCCACAGCCGCGTCGCGGATAGGGTGATGGAAGGCCGTGGCCGCCTGGCCAACGCCGAAGGACGTCAACGGCTGCAATGCCTCCCAGCCATAGCTCGCCCGCGGACCGCCCAGGAACCAGCTGTGATGCGGCAGCTGGTGGCAGCTGACCCGGTAGGCCAGGTAGATCCAGTTCGACGCGCGGGTGAAACCAGCCATGGCCAGGAGCGGCGCGGCCACCGCGCCGCCCAGGAACAGGCCGACAAAGCCCAGGTAGATCAGCCACCACCATGCAGCCAGGCGGTCGAAGGCCGTCGCCGCGCGTCTGACCGTCATCGCCGCTTACCCGCGGTCGCCGCTCATGCGCCGCCGTCGCCTCACGCGCCGTCCGCCAAAGCGTCCGGATCGCCCTTACCCAGCGCCGCATCGCCCAGCGCCGCCTCGTCCGCCGCCGCGCGCTTCAGTCCCGCGCGCAGCCGCCAGGCCGCCAGTCCCAGAATGAGGAAGGTTGCGGCATAGGCCGCCCACAGGTAGTCCATGTCTTAAACGTCTCCTCGGTCGGCCGCTGTCGGCGCCGATCCTGGCGGTGATGGCAGGTCCGGCAGGGCCGGCAGGGCCAGCGCCTGGCCCACCCAGGCCGCGCGCTGCCGTCGATAGGCCGCCTCGCCCAGATCGCCGCGTTCCCAGCGGCCGTCCAGGTCGGCGATGGCCGCGACCAAGCGCTCACCGGCGCGCTGAAAGGCAGCTGTCCGCCGGCGGCGGTCCATGTTGAAGCCCAAGACCCCCAGCACCAACACCGTCAGGCCCAGGCCCAGCCAGTTGCCGCCGTTCATACTCGGACCCCAGCCGCGCAGCCGTGTAGGTCCGACAGGCGCGGCGCCCGTGGGTGCCGGCAGCTCGATCAGCCGCGCCGTCCAGGCCGATCCTTCCGCCAGGCCGTCGGCCTTGACCATGGCGATGCTCTCTTCTCCGCGCGTCTCACGTGACAGGGCACCCAACTGCTCGCTCTCGATGGCGACGTCTGCCCCGATCGCCATCAGCTCAAAGTGATCCACCGCCACCGGCCACCGGCTTTCCAGCACCACGCTGCGGCCGGCGTAGGGCAGACTGTAGCTGAAGAGCACCGTCCGTTCGCCCGGCGGAAGCGGGTAGTCCAGGTGCAGCTCGCCCTCGGTGATCGTCGCCGCGGCTTGCTGACCAGGGTCGTCGAAGACGATCTGACTGGCGGTGGCCGGCACCTTGAAGCTGAGCACCGGCTGCCCAGCCGCGCCGATGCGCGTCCGGTCGCCGTCATTGACCAGGGTCCAGGCCTCGGCCACCGATATCTCGCCGTCCTCGGGGCGGGGCGCCAGCACCATCTGCGCCAGACGCGCGCGCAGCGGCGCCGTCGGCGAGGACTCGAAGACCGTGGCATCCACCGTGGCCTCCGTTGGCCCGTCAGCCCCCAAGGCGATGGCCTGCGGGACGATGCTGTCCGCGCCCTGGTAGCGGGTGAGCACGTGGTAGTTCAGGTCCGGGCCGCTGAGCAGGCCTGTGAAGCGGAAGGACCCGTCCACCCCCAGGGTGGCGCTGATCGGCCGCCCCGGCAGGATACCCGGCACCGCGGCATGGAAGGGAATCAGGCTGACCGTGGCCCCGGCTGCGCCCGCCGCGCCGGCGCTGCCGTTCGTCACCCGACCGGCGATGCTGCCGTCCGCCTTCAGCTCGCGAAAGGGCAGGGCCTCGAAGCTGTTCGCGCGGGCAAAGTCGAGCGCCCGGCGCAAGGTCTCGTCGTCGAGCGGGCCGACCGCCGCATGGGCAGTCGCGTCCGCCCATCCGGCGGCAGCGTCGTCCTGGCTGCGCGACCGCCACCAGGCGCCGTCGAAGGCCGGGCGGCCCGCGGCGCCGGGCGTCGGCCCGTGGCAGCTGCCGCAGGATTCCTCCCAGGCCGATCGCCCTGCCACCAGACGCTCGGGCGTGTAGTACCAGGACCAGGCGCCGTAGAGCACCGCCAGGCGCTCCTCAGCCGAGAGCTTGTCCTTCCAGGGCGGCATCAGCTTGTCCAGCCGGCCGTTGGTGATGATCTCCAGCGCCGCGTCCGGGCTGCTTCGGCCGATCACCGCCGCGTCGGCAAAGCTCGGCGGGGGCGCCGGCAGCCGGTCCACCATCGTGCCGTCGCCGCGGCCGAAAGGGCCATGGCAGTCCGCGCAATGCTCTTGGAACAGCGCCAGCCCGGCGGCGGCGTCCGGCAGAGCCGCCGCGCCCGTCGCCGTCGGCGCGGTGTCCGCAGGCGTCTGGGCTGCAAGCGGTTGGGCCAACGCGGCCGCGCAGACAGCAACTAGCAAGAGCGGCAGGAGCAGGTTGCTGCCCTTCAAACCAGCTTCCCCTTGCTCAGATCCCGGCCGCAATGGCGGCAGAAGCGGTCCTCGGAGGCGGTCACCCGCCCGCAGTCCGGGCAGGTGACCAGGTTTGTGGGATTGCCACGCGGCATCGGATCTCGACCGACCGGCAAAACGCTCAGGTCCGACGTGATCCCGGCGCTAGCAGCGACCGTCTTGCCCCGCCGCCCGGCCACCGCCGCCTCCAACCGTTCCAGGCCTTCGCGCCGGTCGCCCGCCAGGCGGGCCAGGTTGTCGTCGATGGCCGCCAGGACGCGGCTGCCCTGGGCCAGGACGTTCTCGCGCAGGGGCTGCTGCAGCGCCGCCGAAATGCGGCCCGCGGCCAGGTCGGCGTCCAGATCGCGCAGGCTGGCCAGCATGCCTTCACGCTCCATCAAGAGCGCCAGCAGCCGCGCGTCGTCCGCGGCCGGCAGCGAACCGCCGTCCCGCAGGGGCTGCAGCACCCAGATCAGCAGGGCGCCAACCGCGAAGAGGCCCGTCAGCAGCAGCAGCCAGCCGGCGAAGAGGCTCATCGATCGGCCCGGCCCATGGCCCAGATGACGATGAGCACGGCCACCACCGCCAGCGGAATGAGGAGGATGCTGGCCATCATGGCTGGGGGTCCTCCAACAGCTGGTCGAGGACGGCGCGCAGCTGCGCCGGTTCGACGACCCCGCCGGGCGCGATGGCGCCGACGATCTTGGCCGACTCACGGCCGTCGACATCCGGAAGCGCCGCCAGGCGGCCCTGCTGGTCGATGACCACCGTTTCCGGCACCCCCGTCAACCCGTAGCGGGCCGAGACCGCCGCCGCCCGATCCATGCCGTTGGGAAAGGTCATGCCATGGGCCGCGGCGTAGGCCCGTGCCGCGGGCTCCGTGTCGGTGTAGGCCAGGCCCAGCACCTGCACACCGCGCGGCCCGTAATCCCGCCAGATGGACTCCAGCTCGGGGGCTTCGGCCACGCATTCCACGCACCAGGAGGCCCAGAAGTTGAGCACCACCACCTGGCCGCGGGTGGTGGCCAGGTCATGGCTACCGCCGTCGAAGTCGGTGAAGGCGAATTCCGGGGCGGCCTGGCCGGGGCTGAGCACGCGCCGGCCGCGGACGACGCCGATGGCCAGGAAGCCCACCAATACCAGGCCCGCCAGGATGGTCAGCCCCACCAAGCTCCGCGTGAGCGCCGGCGTCGGCGCGGTACCCAGGCTCACGCGTCGTCCCGGGCCAGGGCTTCCAGACGGCGCCGGCGTTCGGCCTCGGCGCCGGCCTCGGCGTCCGAGGCGGCGTCGGCGTCAGTCTTGATCGCGGCCCCGCTCCCTATCCCGTCCCCAGATTGGATCCTGGTCCCGTCGCCGGATTCGACCGTGGCCGAAGCGGCGGTCGCGCCCGCCTTCCGGCGCAGCCACAGGACCGCGGCGCCGGACAGGGCCGCTACCAGGGGCGCCAGCCAGGCCAGCAGGCCCCAGCCGCGGGCCGGCGGCGCGCTGAGGATCTGCGGCCCATAATCGGCGACGAACTGCGCCCGTACCTGGTCCGCCGACCAACCTTCGGCCAGCCGGTCGGCGATCAGCTGCCGCATCTGCCCGCAGACCTGCAGGGGGCAGTCCAACAGCGAGTAGCCCTGGCAGAGCGGGCAGTTGAGCTCGCGGGCGATCGCCGCCACGGCCTCCGGATCGACCGCCGCCACAGTGTCGGCCGCGGTCGGAGCCTCCGCCGACGGTGCCGCGTCCGTGGTCGTGGTCTGGGTCGTGGTCGAGGTCGTGGTCGAGGTCGTGGTCGTCGGGACAGTCGTCGGGACTGTGGCCGGGACGGTCGCCGGGACGGTCGCCTGCGCCATGACCGCAGCGGACACTCGGCCGGCAGCCAAGGTTCCCAGCACCAAGGCGATACCGCCGAGGACGCTGGCGATGCGCTTCAAGACCATCAGGCCTCCGCCCCGCGCGGACCCAGCATGCGCCGCAGCTCCGTCGCCAGGGCGCGCTCGGCGCTGCGGTCCGGCCAGGCGGCGATGAGCGTGCCCGCCACCAGGATGAGCAGGCCCGACCAGACCCAGCCGATGAGCGGGTTGATGTAGAGCTTGAAGGTGGCCTGACCGCTCTCCGGGTCATAGGCCGTCATCAGCGCGTAGAGGTCCTGCAGCGGCCGGTTGATGACCGACGGCAAGGTCATCGGCTGGTCCGGCTTCAGGATCGGCACCGCCTTGACCGGCTTCAGCTGCCCCAGGGCGCGTGTGCCCTCGCTGGCGTCCAGGATGCCGGCGATACCCTCGCGGTCCGCCGAGCGGAAGTCCTCGACGCCGCGGAAGGTGAAGCCGAAGCCGCCCAGCTCGGTGCGCTCGCCCACCTTCAGGGCCACGTCGCGCTCCTCCTGGTACACGTTGGAGCCCACGATGCCGATGGCCATGACCGAGATGCCCACGTGCACGACATAACCCCCGTAACGCCGCCGGCCCTTGGCGAAGAGCTCCACCGCGGCCGTCAGCCAACCCTCGCCGCGCCGATGCCGCGCGACCACCCCGCGCCCGATCTCCACCACCGTGCTGATCAAGGCGAAGACGCCGATGGCGATGCCCACGACGGCCAGGGGCCGGCGCAGGCCCAGCCCGAAAAGGGTGGCCGTGATGCCGGCCGTCGCCAAGGCCGGCCAGGCCAGCTGGGCCAAGACCCGCCGGCCCTCCGCCCGCCGCCAGCCCACCGAAGGGGCGATGGCCATGAGCAGGATGAGCAGGCAGAACAGCGGCACGGTCACCTTGTTGAAGTAGGGCTTGCCCACGGTCAACCGCTGATCGGTCAGGATCTCGCTGAACAGCGGAAACAGCGTGCCCCAGAACACCGCGAACAGGATGCCCATGAACAGCAGGTTGTTGGCCAGGAAGGCGCTCTCGCGGCTGACCAGCTGCTCCATGGGCTCGCGGGTCTGCAGGTCCGGCAGGCGCGACCACAGGAGGGCGAAGCTGGCCAGCAGCATCAGGCTGGTGAACACCAGGAAGTAGGGCCCGATGTCCGACTTGGCGAAGCTGTGCACCGAGGACACCAGGCCGGCGCGGGTCAGGAAGGTGCCGATCACCACCAGGGCGAAGCTGAGGATGATCAAGGCCATGTTCCAGACCTTGAAGTTGCCCCGCCGCTCCTGGATCATCACCGAATGCAGGAAGGCCGTGGCCGCCAGCCAGGGCATGAAGGCCGCGTTCTCCACCGGGTCCCAGGCCCAGTAGCCGCCCCAACCCAGGACGTCGTAGGCCCAGCGCCCGCCCAGCGCCAGGCCGATGGACAGGAAGGCCCAGGCGATCAGCATCCAGCGGCGCGAAGCGCGGATCCAGGCGGCGTCGGTGCGGCGGGCGGCCAGGGCGGCCATGCCGAAGGCGTAGGGGATGACCAGGCCGGTGAAGCCCAGGTACAGGGTGGGAGGGTGGAAGGCCATGCCCGGATGTTGCAGCAGCGGGTTGAGCCCGTTACCCTCGGCCACCCGGGTGACATGGCCGTCGATGACGATGCGCGCGAAGGGGTTGGCGACGAAGCTGGTCAGGCCCAGGAAGAAACCCGAAACCGCACCGGTGACCACGACGAAGCCCGGCAACAGCGCCCGGTCGGCCGGCCAGGGCCCGGCCACGGCCAGGGCGGCGTAGACCGTCATCATCCAGCTCCAGAACAGCAGCGAGCCCGCCTGTCCGCCCCACACGCCGGTGATCCGATAGAAGAGCGGTGTCTGGCTGCTGGAGGTCTGCCAGACGAACTCCAGGCTGTAGTCGCCGTAGACGAAGGCCAGGAGCAGGATGAAGACCGCCACGCTGCTGCAGACCGCGGCCCCCAACAGAGCCCGGCGCCCGACCAGCAGGGCGCGAGTGTCGTTCATGCGGGCGCCGAAGACCGAGGCCGCGATGGCCACGATGCAGAGGCCAAAGGCCAGGACCAGCGCCAGATGACCCAGTTCGGCCGTCGGGATGAGCGGTGCCTCAGTCATCGGCTGTCGGCAGCGGCTGCTTGCCCGGCGGAACCGCCTCGTACTTGGACGGGCATTGCACCAGCAGCTCGTCGGCCAGGAAGACGCCGCTGTCCGTGATCTGACCCGACACCGTTACCGTCTCGGCCATGTCGAAGGTATCCGGCACCACGCCGCGGTAGTACACCGGCACCGCGCCCTTCTGGCCGTAGAGGTCGAAGCCCATCTCCAGCCCGTCGGCACCGCGGTCGGTGCTGCGCTTGTCCACCAGACCGCGCAGCTGGATCCGCGGTCCCAGCGACGCGCCGGCCGACGCGCCGCTGTCGGGCTGCAGCTCCGCCGCGCGCACCACCTCGGCCGGCAACTCGGCGCCGCCGGCCAGCAGGTCGTCCACCTCCAGGTACAGCTCCCGGTTCTGGTAGAAGCTGACCATGGAGATGGCGGCGAGGGCGGCGAAGATCGCCAGGATTCCCAGAACGAATCGTCTCTGCATGCGAGGGCTCCGACGCGGGGGGCAGCGGCCGGTCCGCAGGGGCGGCACCGCCGGATGCCATGAGGATCAGAGTCTAGGTGCGGCCGTCAGTCAGGTCAATCGATCACTGCGTGACCGTGGCCAACAGGCGGTCGATGTAAGGCTGCAGTTGCATCGGGGTGCTGAAGGCGCCGCGGTTCTGCTCCAGCACCATGCCGTCCGGTCCGATGAAGAAGGTGGTGGGCAGGCCCCGCACCCGGTATTGCCGGGACACGTCGCCGGTCTGGTCGAGGAGGATGGGGAAGGGCAGCGGGTTCTGGCCCAGGAAGGCCTGCACCGTGGCCTGTTGCTCCTCGGAGCTGACGGCCAACACCGTCAGCTTGTCCTGGAAGGCCGTGTGGCTGCTCGCCAGATGCGGCATCTCGATCTTGCAGGGCGTGCACCAGGTGGCCCAGAAGTTGAGCACCACCGCCTTGCCGCGGTAGTCGGACAGCTTGCCCGGCTTGCCGTCCGGCCCGATGAGCTCGAAGTCCGGCGCCGGCCGGCCCACCTGCACCGGCCGCTGCCCTTGTCCGTTCACGCAGAGCTGGATGTCGGCGGCCGGGTAGAGCGTCTCGGCCTGCTTCTCGGGGGTCAGGCCGGGCTGGCCGAGCGACTCGACATAGCGGGAGTTCACCGACTGCTTGAGCACCCAGGCGTCCAGCTGCTCGGGGCTGATGCCTTCGGCCGCCATCTTCTGGCGGAAGGTGGCGGGATCCAGCTGGAAGGGCTGCAGGAGCCGCGTCAGGTCGTTAAGGTCGCCCAGTTGGCCGGCTTCCAGCGCCGCAGCCTGCAGCAGCTTCTGGTCCACCAGCTGGCCGGTCAGCTCGCGGCGGAACATCGCCAACTGCGTCGGATCCTGGTTGACCGCCTGGCCAAACTGGGCCTGCAGCACCTGCTGCACGGCCAGCTCCACGTCGATGTCGCTGTCCTGCAGCGGCTGGCCGTTGACCACGGCCGCGACGCCCGCCTGGCCGCAGTCGCCGCCGCCGATCAGCCCGGTCAAGCCGGACAGACCGCTACCGCCCCTGAGGCGCAGGCCCACGGCGACGCCCACGCCCACCGCCACGGCCATCAGCAGGCCCAGGGCAAACAGGAAGGCGCGCGACAAGCCGCCGCCGCCCGTGGTCTCGGCGTCGGTCATGGGCTCTTGTTCCCATCCTTCTTCTTGGCGGCCTTGGTGGCCTCGGCAGCCGCCTCCATCGTGGCGATCTGCACCTTGTTGTAGCCGTAGCGCGGCTCGATCACGATGCGGAAGCGGGTCTCATGCTGGTTCTCCTGAGCCGGATCGAAGACGGTCTTGGTGGCGTCGTTGGAGAAGATCTGCACGAACTTGTGGCGCGCGCGGCAGGGCGAGCTGGCTTCGACGCGCGGATCGTACTCCACGGTGAAGGTCGTCTCCTCGCCCGGAACAAGCTTGAGCGCCACCGGCTTCACGAAGCCGGCGGCGTCCAGCACGGTGTCCTTGATCTTGGTGGCCGTGCAGCCGCAGCCGGTGTAGATGCGACTGACGTAGAGATCGGCGTCACCCACGTTCTTGAGCCGGAAGTCATGCCCGGCGATCTCGTCGCCCGGCACCACGCCGTAATCGTAGGAGAAGAGGTCGTTGAGGTCGCCGATGGCCAGGCGCGGTCCCGAAAGCACGCCCTTGACGGTCTCGATGCGCTCCGGTGAGAACTGCACGTTGTCCACGTTGGGGTCCGGGAAGTTCTGCAACACGTCGTGGGCCCACATGCAGGCATCCGGCGCGCCCTCCGGCCGGGTGATCTCCTGGCTCGACGGATCCTCGACGGCCGCCGTCTGCACCGCTGCCGGAGCTCCGGCCGGCGCCGTGCCGGCTCCCGGCGGCAGGGGGGTGCCCTGGGCCAACAAGGTGGGCGGTGCCGCGACCGTCACCACCTGGGAGATGCCGCCGGCCTTATCGGGATCCAAGCCGATCGCCCGCATGTCAGCCGCCACCTGCGCCGTGCCGGTGGCCGCTACGTCCGGGCCGCCGATGCCCGTGCCGCTGTCGGCCACCGGAGACTGGCTGCCGCCGCGCATGGCCATGTAGCTGCCCAGGCCCACCAGGCCGACCAGCACCAACACGCCCAGGGCGGCCACCAGCCGTTTGTCGACCGAGACCACCATCTCCGGATCGCCGTCCTTGCCGCCTGTGTCGCGGCGCATGTCCGTCGTCTGCCTTGCCATGTTCAACTCCTCGATAAGGGGCGGCCGGCAACCGTTGCATCGCGATCACCGCAGCTTCATTGCCGTGGCGTTCCCGGTCCCGATCAGCGATCGGGCGCCGTCAACAACCGGATCGCGGCCTATTCGGCGGCCACGTCCGCGGTGATCGTGAACTCCGCCAGCTGCACCAACGGGTCGTTGGACTTGATGCGCACCTGCTTCTGCACGAAGCGGCCGGTCTCGCCGTTGACGCGTGGGTCGTAGCTGACGCGGAGGATGGTCGTGGCGCCGGGCGCCAGCTCCTTCTCGCCGATGGTCGAGGTGGTGCAACCACAGGAGGCGCTCACGTCCTCGATGACCAAAGTGGCATTGCCGATGTTCTCGACCGTGAATTCCTTCTCGGTCTTGCTGTCGTTGGGGATGTCGCCCAGGTGAAAGGTCCAGTTCTGCTCGGCGGCCTCCGGAACCCACAGCCGCGGCTCGCTGGCGCCGATGGGCTGCTCCTCCTTCGACACCGGATGGGCGCCTTGGCCGATCGGGGCGCCGGTGGCCGCCGGGTTCGGATTCACCGGCACGGCTTCGGCGCCGGGAACGGCCGTGGCTCCGGCCGGCGCATTGACGACCGCAGCCTGCTCCGGCGTGCCGCCCATCAGCACCTTGCCGATGAAGTATCCCAGACCGATGGCCACGGCCACGGCGACCAAGGCGATCAGGCCCATCGTCAGGCCCGAGGACCCCCCGCTGGCGTTGGCGGGCTTGTTGCGGATTCGGCTCATGTTCGTCTGCTCCTTTTGCGGTGACGTCGCCGACACGGGCGTGCCGGGTGTGAGGCGAAGGGCGCCGGAGGCGGCGCTGCGTCGTTCGGTTGTGGGTCTGGTTTCAAGGAGCCCAGGCGTACCAGCGTACCGGTCCATCGATCTGCACCGGCTTGCCGCCGCCGCTGGGCGCCACCCATAGCTGCTGGGTGCGCGACTGGTACCACAGGCCGACGAAGGCCATGGCCTTGCCGTCCGCTGCCGTCCGCAGATCGTCCAGGTAGAAGACCTGCGTGAGGTCCGTCAGCTGCCGCGGCGCGGCCGACTTGCCGTCCGTGGCGATGGCGTAGTAGTTCTCGATGTCCGGACCCGCCGATTGCAGGCGACCGATGCCGGCCCGGTCGGCCGCACCATAATCACTGCCCACGCGGGAGAAGACCAGGGTCTTGCCGCCATCCAGCCAGATGCGCTTGGCGCGGGGGCCGGGCACCGGCGGCTCCGACTGCACCAAGGGCCAGCGGGGCGAGAGCGGGCGATCGTTGCCGCCGTCGGCGTCCATGATATGCAGCACCCAGCCTTCGGTGCTGACGGGATCGCCCTCGACATAGCTGATCCGGCTGCCGTCCGGCGACCAGATGGGGTAGAAGGCCTTGCCCTTGACCAGGCTGCGGGCCTTGCCGTCCAGGCCCAGGCGGATGACCTCGCCCGTGTCCTTGTCCGGCGTGAACAGGAAGGCCTCGGCCTTGGCCGACCATTCGACCGCATGCACCTTCTGGTCGGTCAGCATGCTGACCGTGCCCTTGTTCACGTCGTAGAGCCACATGCCGATCGGACCGTCGTTGGTGCGCGGGATCAGGACAAAGCGGTCGTTGTCCACCCAGATGACGTCCTGGGGGAAGAAGAGCTTGTCGGTGGGCGTCAGGCCCAGCTTCTGGCGGATGGGTGCGAAGTCCACCGTCTTGATGCCGCTGCCGTCGGCCTTCGCCACCTGCACGCTGAAGAGGATGACGTTGACCTCGCTGCTGTACCAGGCCACGTGGCCGCCATCCGGCGACCAGACCGGGTTCAGCTGGTTGGCCGCGTCCTGCGTGATGCGTTTCGGCTGGCCCTTGAGGTCGCTGAGGTAGAGGTCAAGGCTGCCGTCGCCGGCGCCCAGGTACACCAGCCGGTCGCTCTTGGGCGACCAGGCCACCGAGAACTCGCGGGTCTTGTTGCCATAGATGGCCAGCTCGATGTCCGAGCGCTGGTCGGTGTTCAGGATCGCGTTGACCCGCGCATAGGGGCCGATGGCCGCCGGCGCCAGGTCGCTGGACAGCTTGACCTTGCCGTCCATCAGCACCGTGAGGGGCTTTGCGCCGGCGTTGAACACCCGCACCTGCGAGCCGTTGCCCGGCGTGTCACCGGCCTTGTAGACCACGGGCACGGCCTTGAGCGGCGCGCCGTCGATCAGGAAGACCGTCTTGATCTCCTTGTTCTCGACGTTGATCTCGCCCAGATCCAGCAGGGTCTTGCCCGTGGCGTCGGCGATGACCGCGGCCACCTTGCCCGCCGGCACCCGCAGCTCACCGCTGGACCGGCCGTACTTCATCGGGCCGCCGAAGACGTTGCCGGCCACCCGGGCCTCGAGCTGATCGCCGCTCTTGCTGCCCACAGCATGGACGAAGCGCAATCGGCCGTAGCCACGCCGCTCGTCCTCCAGGATGTCCGCCACCACCAACAGCGGCTTCTCGCCGCCGGTGGCGCTGATGATGGTGTAGTTGGTGCCGGGCTTGAGGCGCAGGGTCTGTGACCCGCCGCCGGAGACGCCGACCTCATGGACGTCCACGGGCAGGGCCGGGCCGCCGATGGTCCGCGTGTTCCGGCCCTCGATGGAGGTGACCCAGGGTTCGGCGTCGGCGCCGGCGAAGAGCATCAGCTGCTTGCCGTCCGGCGACAGCCAGGCGCGGCCGGGATCCTGCGGCGGGGCCCAGACGGTGGGCAGGTCCTCATCCAGCTTCAGCCGCTCGGGCTTGGAACCGGGCTGGGCCTTCCACAGCGCTCCGCCGCGCACGTAGATGACCTTGCCCTGCACCTTGGCCGGCGGTGCCGGGGTGAAGGTGGCCAGTCGGGGCATGGACATCACCAGCTCGTTGACGTTAGCCACGCCCAAAGTGGCCTCGGCCGTGGCGCGCTGGGCGATGGCCGTACCCTCCGGATCCTTCGGCAACGCTTCGTCGCTGGCCATCTGCTCGTCGAGCGGCTTGGGGAGGCCTTCCAGCTGGCCCGGCAGCTCGCCTTGGCCGACGGGTGTGGCCAACTGGCCCGCGGCGGTCGCCTCGGCCGTGGCCGACAGGTCGCCGGCCGCCTCGGGGGTCGCCTCTGGGGCGGCGGCGTCCGTCGGCGCCGCGGTGGCCGTCGTGTCCGTCGAGGCGAGGGCGCCCGCGGCGGCGGTCAACGTGGCGCGGACGGTGTCGCCCTTGCTGATGTCAGCGGGGTCGCCGCTGTTGCAGCCCTGCAAGGAGAGGCCGGTCAGTCCGGCGGTCAGCAGCAGGGCGGCCAGGCCGGAGCGCCGCGCGTTCAGGTTCCATCGGTGTGCGTTCATGGAAGACTTGCCTTCTGTCATTTCGGCGAGCGCGCGGACCCGAAAGCGGAATCGCAGGCGCGGATCGTGGTGCAGGGGGTGGTCTCGAAGGGGTGAAGCGGTTGGGGTGCTGTGATGCGGCCGGCCGCAGTCGACCAAAACCGGCATGATAGCATAGCCAGGAAACGTCATGCGGACTATAGAACGGCCACAGCGGGCCACCGATACGCGCCGGCGATGAGGGTTGGGTGAGTCCTTGCCCTTGCGGGCCTGAGTCGTTAGAATAAGATTATGGAACCGTGGCCTGTCTGTACTGTGTTTGCGGACGCCGCCGGACCCGTTCGATGGGCCGCCGGGGATGGCGTCCATGCGTCCTGATCGCCTGCGCTTGCGGCAGGCGCTCGTCGGTGGCCTGGTCTTGGCCGGCACCGTGGGCGCCGTGCTCGTCGGTCGTCTGGCGCTGTCGTCCCGGACGACGACGCCGCGCTCGGAGGCGCGTTCGGTGGCTGGTTCGGATGCCGCTTTGGATGACCCGCGCGCTTCGGCCTCGACGGCCGCCGGGCCGGGGAGCGTCATCCCTCCCGGCGATGGACCCGGCGCCGGCATCGTGGTCGGTCGGCTCATCGACCGCGGAACTGGTCTGGCCGTGCGCGACGCCGGCGTCAGCATCCTGGAGCTCGGTCGCCGTTCGATCACCTTGCCGGATGGCCGCTTCCGCTTCGACGGCGTGACGCCGGGCGCCTACACCCTGGTGCTCGGGCCGGCCGAAGGCTACGTGCCGCGCAGCCTGGACACCAAGGTCCGGCCCGCCGGCGCCGATATCGGCATCATCGGTTTGATCCCCGCCGGAGCGCCGACCCTCCTGTCCGCCACCGAAGGCGGGGCGCTGACCGCCTGCTCTGGAACGCGGCTGGAGCTACCGGCGGGCGCGCTCCCCGAGGACCTGCCCGTGTCGATGGCCTGCCTGTCGGGGATGGATGAGCTTCCGGCGCCGCCGCCGGCCGGTCGGCTGCCCTTGGCGGCCATCGATCTGGCCCCCGGGGCCATCGGGCTCATCGGCGTCGGTCAGGTGCAGATCGCCTTGCCCAGCCAACCGCGCTATTCGGCCGGCGTGGCCCTGGACCTGTTGCGATTGGATCTGGATCGCCTGATCTGGCGACCGGCCGGCAGCCTGACCGTGGCCGCCGACGGCCGCAGCGCCAGCGGCGACATCCTGGCCTTCGGCGACTACCTGGCCGCGGCACCGCCATTCGGCGCCTTTGCCGGCGAGGGCGAACCGGGCGGACCGACGATCCTGCGGCTCAACACCTCGGTCGCCGCGGACGGCCGGCCCGCGGAGCGGGTCGAACCGCAGACCGCCGTGGTCTACCTGGACGTGGCCTACCGCGGCCTGGACGACAGCCTGCTGCGTGTGCGCACGGTGGACGAAGCCGGTCAGCTGGGCTTCGAGAGCGCCGAGCGCTTCAGCGGCGACGGCAGCCAGCGCGTCGCCATGACCCTGGACGCAGGCCAATGGCCGGTCGGCGAGTACGTCACCTCGGTCTACCTGGGCGAGCCGCCGCAGATCCAGAGCCTGACCTGGACGGTGGGCGGCGCGTCGGCCCGGCCGACCTTGCCGGCCGCCTGGGTGTCCGACGACCTCGGCGCATCCACCACCACCGCCGGGCTGCCGCTGCCGCCCGTGGCGCCCTGGCAGCCGGGTTGCGCCGCGCCCGCGGGTTGGTGGGCCTACACGGTTCAGGCGGGCGATACCTTGGGCGCCCTGGCGATGCGCACGGGCAGCTCGGTCGCGTCGCTGGCGGCGGCCAACTGCCTGGCCGGCGATGCCATTCGCGCCGGTCAGGGCCTGTTCGTGCCCAGCGTCATCTACAAGCAGAAGCCGCCCAGCGCCCCCGGCTGGTCGCCGCCGTCCAGCTCGCCCATCAAGCCTCCGGTAGGGGCGGATCCGGGATCAGGTTCCGCTCCGGCGCGCACGCCCAGCGGGCAGCGGCCCTTGCCGAGCCCCATGCCCTACCTGAAGGCAACCCGCCCGCCCGATCCGACGCTGGCCCCGCGACCCGCGCTCCCGGAGCAGCCTTGGCTGCCACCAGCGCTGCCGACCTCGCCGCCCGCGGTACCCGACCTGCCCTTCGTGCCGCCCGCCGCGCCGCCGCCGGCACCGGTGCAGGGGTCCGGCAACTGGAAGGAACCGCGCGGCCCCGAACCCACCCTGGCGCCGCGCCCTGGTCTGCCCTGAGGCCGGTCGACCGAATCCTGGCCGTCCGCCTGCCCGAGCCCACCGATGGTCCTCCGGTCTTCAGCGGTCACACGGTCGTCGGCGCAGCGGTCGCCGCGACGGAGGTGCGCCTCAGGTCAGACGGCCCACGCAGGGCATGCGGCGCACCGTCTCCAGGCTATGGGGGGCGTCGGCCAGTTCGGCGCTGAGGTCCTGTCCGGCCCAATGCAGCCCACGGTGCAGGCCGTCGCGCCATTCGGGGCTCGCCGCCACGTCATAGACCAGGCCGGCGCAGGCCACCCAGGCGTGGTCGCGACTGCCGTCGGCGCGGCGCAGCTGGGCCAGGCTGATGAGCGGCAGGTCCTCGCCGGACGCAGCCCATCCCGCGACCGGCGCTTGCGTCATGGCAGGACCGCACTCAGGTCAGCGGCGTCCCGGGCGCCCGGACCGTCGTAGCGCGCCATGGCGACCACCGCGTTCTGGCCGCCCAGTCCGAAGGAGTTGGACAGGGCGGTGCGGATGGGACTGCGGCGCGCGCGATGCGGCACGTAGTCCAGATCGCATTCCGGATCGGGATCATCGAGGTTGATGGTGGGCGGAAGCACCCCGTCGCGCAGGGCAAGCAGGGTCACCAGGCCCTCGACGGCTCCCGCGGCGCCGAAGAGATGCCCGATCATGCTCTTGGTGCCGCTCACCGGCACCTGGTAGGCGCGGTCGCCGAGCACGGCCTTGATGGCCTTGGTCTCCGCGATGTCGCCCTGGGGCGTGCTGGTCGCGTGGGCGTTGATGTAGTCCACCTGCTCCGGCGTGATCCCGGCGCTGCGCAGGGCAGAGCGGATGGCCCGCACGGCACCGGCGGCGGTGGGGTCGGGGGCGATGCGGTGGTAAACGTCGCTAAAGGCGCCGTAGCCCAGGACCTCGCCGTGGATGGCCGCGCCGCGCGCCAGGGCGAGGTCCAGCCGCTCCAGGATGAAGATGGCCGCGCCCTCGCCGGCCACGAAGCCGTCGCGGGCGATGTCGAAGGGGCGGCTGGCCCGCTCGGGCTCTTCGTTGCGCCGCGAGAAGGCGCGAATGACGGAAAATGCCGCCACCGAGAGCTCGCAGAGACCGGCCTCGGTGCCGCCGGCCACCATGATCTCGGCATCGCCGCGGCGGATCACGTTGGCGGCCTCGCCCAGGGCCTGGGTGCCGGCGGCGCAGGCCGTGACCACGGTGTTGTTGTAGCCCAGGACGCGGAAGGTCTCCGCCACATGGTAGGAGGCCATGTTGCAGGGCGAGGTGACGATATAGGTGGGGGACACGCGCATGCCGCCCTTGGCCCGCATGACATCCATGGCATCCACGGTGACGTCAAGACCGCCCACGGCCGTGCCCAGCAGGACCCCGGCGTCCATGTCCGCCAGGTTGGAGGGCAGTCCGGCGTCCGCGAGGGCCTGGCGCGTGGCGTCCAAGGCGAAGACCGAGAAGCGGGCCATATGGCGCAGCTCACGCCGGTCGATGAAGTCGGGGGCTTCATAATCCGGCAGATGGCTGGAGATCCAGGTGGGGTAGATCGAGCCCTTGTACAGCTCGTGGACGCTGACGCCGCTCTTACCGGCCACGATGCTGGGCCAGAACGTGTGGACCCCCACGCCGACGGACGATACCACCCCGACGCCGGTGACGACCACGCGTTCCTGCGGTCGGCGAAGCGCGGGCGCCCTGTCGGCGCCAGCTGCTGGATCAGCATTCATGCAGGTCTCCCTGTCGGGCCAGATCAACGGTTACGCTTCCCGCCGCGCGGGCTTCGGCCAGCACCTGCGGACCCCATTCGGCGAAGTAATGGGTGAGAAGGAGGCGTCGGACGCCCGCGCGCTCGGCGACGCGCGCGGCTTCGGCGCCCGAGATGTGGCCGCGCTCCGGACCTTCGGCCAGGGCCTGACCGTGGAGCAAGGTCGACTCCAGGATCAGCAGGTCCGCCGCGGTCGCAAAGTGCTCCAGATCGTCGTCCGGGCCGCCATCGGCGCCGAAGACCAGGCAACGGTTGTCGGCGCGCGCGCGCAATGCCAGACAGGGCAGGTAATGACGGGTCCAGGCGAAATCGAGGGTCAGCGGCCCCAGCTGTTCGGACTGCTCCGGGCTCACGGCGTGAAACGCGCAGTAGCCGTCCCAGAACGCGCCGTCCGTCCCTGAGAAGACCGCGCCGAGTTCCCGCAAGGTGGCGATTGTCGCCGACGAGGCCAGTACGGGCAGGGGATGCCGGCGTCGTTCAGACGGCACATAGGCCAGGGATTGCCGGATGTTGACCAGGTCCAGGCAATGGTCTGGATGCGCATGCGAGATGAAGACCGCGTCCAGTTGCGGCAGCGACAGGTGCTGTAACAGCTGCCCCAGAACGCCGGTGCCGCAGTCGACGAGCAGCGACTGGGAGCCCTCCTGGACGAGATAGCCGGTGCAGGCGCCGCCGGGGTTGGGACGTACCGGACTGGAGCCTAGAACCCTGACGCGCACGGTAGGGCCCGCCTCAAGGCGCGGCCGCCGAGGCCGCGACCGGATTCGCCGATCCCCACAGTTCGGGAGGCCACACGGTCAGCCAGGCCTCGCCGACGATCTGCCGGTTGGCCAGCGCGGCCCCGATGCCTTCCCAGCGGCGCGAGTCGTTGCTCACGCGGCGGTTGTCGCCCAGCACGAAGACCGAATCCGGTGGCACGGTGTAGGGCCCGAAGTCCTCGGAGTCGAAGCGCGGGCTCCAAGGTTCCGGCAGCAGTCGGCCATCGATGGACACCCGTCCCTGCTGCAGGCGGACCGTCTCGCCCGGCAGGCCTACGACACGCTTGATGAAGTCCTGGCCTGGCTGGTCCGGAGCGTGGAAGACGATGACGTCGCCCCGTTCGGGCGGATGGTTGCGGTAGGCCAACTTGCTGACCAGCAGCCATTGGCGGTCGACGAAGTTGGGTTCCATGCTGTCGCCTTCCACCACCGTGTTCTGAAGGCTGTACTGCAGGGCGAGGAACAGGCCGACGGCCAGGACGGCGGCCTCCAGGATGTCCCGGACCAAGGTTCCGATGCGTTGACCCAGGCTGCGGGGGAGGGGATGTGGGGCGGGCATGGGCGCGCGATTATACGGAAGGGCCATCGGTGGCGCCAGATTGCCCGACACCCGAATCGAGCGCCGCGATCAAGGGCGTCGTCGCCACGACGGGCATGGGGGGCAGGACCTGTCCGCAATAGGGGCAATGGCTGAAGCCCTGCTCCAGGACGCTGCTGTTGCAGCTGTAGCAGACGCGCAGCGGCGGTCCGTCGTCCGGTGGTTCGGGGAGGAAGCCATAGCGCAGACGGGCCAGCTTCACCAGCGCGCGCATCACCAGATAGACCGGCGTCACCACGATGGCAAACATCAAGATGAGCTTGGCCAAGCCCCAGGCGGTCGCCAGATCCATGCTGCTGAGCATAGCCGCGACGGGCCGCTCAGCCAAGCCCGGCCAGGGCGGCCCGAAGGCCCGCCGACCTTCAGGGCGGTCGCGATGAACCTGTGGCGCCCGCCCGGGTATAATGGCCGGGTGAACGTCTTTCAGCGCTTTGAACGGTGGATGCACGAGCTCGTCGAGGGCCGGATGATCAGCATGCTGGGTGGGCGCCTGCAGCCGGCGGATCTGGCGCGCCGCCTGGCGCAGCATATGGAGGACCAGCGGCGGATCTCGGCCGGCCGGGTGCTGGCGCCCAACAGCTTCCGTGTCTTCCTCAGCCCGTCGACCCTGGCCGGCTTCGGTAGCTTCGAGCAGGGCCTGGAGGATGAGCTGGCGAGCTTCCTCATCGCGCGCGCCGAGGAAGCGGGACTCAGCTTCGTCGGGCGTGTGCGGGTAACCCTGCTGGCCGACCCGGACCTGAAGGGCGACCGCTGCCGGATCGCCTCCGATCTGGTCGACCGCCGCGGGGTCATCATGGGTGACCCGGCGATGACCTCGCCCCTGAAGTCCGCCGACCTGGGCGAGGACGGTCCGCCGGCCATGGTCCTGGTGGTCGGCTCGCGATCCGTGCCCCTGGCACCTCGTCCCAGCCTGACCCTGGGCCGGGCCCTGGGCAACGACATCGTCATGGACGATCCTTCGGTGTCTCGCCGCCACGCCCTGCTCTCGCGGCGCGGGGGCAGTTGGCTGCTGGAGGATCAGGGCAGCACGCATGGCTGCTTCGTCAACGGCCGGCGGGTGCAGGCGGCGATGCTGCGTCCGGGAGACAACCTCCAGCTGGGCGGGGTCATGATGCGGCTGCAGCTGGTCGCCGACCTCGCCGGCAGCGGCGGCTAGCGGGACCGGCCGTGGATCCGCTCGAGGCCCAGCTGCTGCTGGTTCGCCTGCTCTTTCTGGCCCTGACCTATGGCTTCATCGCCGCGGTCGGCTTCGTGGTCTGGCGCGAGCTGGCGGCGCCCCGCGGCGGCGGTCGGCCGGCGGCGGACCCGCCCGGGCCGCGCCTCATCGTCATCGAGGGCGGGTCCAGTGACCGGGCGCCCGGTTCGGCCTTCGTCCTCAGCATCGTCACCGCCATCGGCCGCGACCTGGACAACCAGGTGGTGCTACAGGATGCCACTGTCTCCGGTCGCCATGCGGTCATTCATCACCGCGACGGCGCCTGGTGGGCGGAAGACCTGGGAAGCACCAACGGCACGCGGGTCAACGGCCGCGCCGCGGCGCCGCTGCGCCCCGAGCTGCTGCGCTCCGGCGACCTGATCCAGTTCGGCTCCGTTCGCCTGCGCCTGATCTCGCCGGATCTGTGAACCGACCACCGGCTTCGGGGATGCCGGGCCGCCCTTTGTTTGCCCTGCTGCTGCTGGCCTGGCTGCCGGCCTTGGCGGCCGCCGGCACGGGTTGGCTGTCGCAGGCGCCCTTCGGCACCGCGGCCTTGGTCGGGCTGGCGACCCTGGGACCGGCCTTTGCCCTGCTGGCGATCCTGGTCCGCCGTCGCCTGCGGATCGCCGATCCGCTGCTGCTGCCTCTGGCCTGCTTCCTGATGAGCCTGGGGCTGGTGCTGCAGGCTCGGCTGGCCCCCGCGCTCTTCCCTCGCCACCTGTTCTGGTCGCTCGCCGGTGTGGCGGCCATCGGCGCCGGGGCCCTCCTGCCGGTGCCCTTGCGCCTCTTGTCGCGCTACCGCTACACCTGGGCCCTGTCCGCCCTGGCGCTGGTCGCCCTGACCCTGGTGGCGGGCAAGGAAGCCTCGCCCGGCGGCCCGCGCCTGTGGCTGGAGCTGGGCGGACTCTCCTTCCAGCCGGCTGAGCCCTTGAAGCTGGTCCTGGTGGTCTTTCTGGCTGGATACCTGGAGGACAAGCAGGATCTGCTGGCGCGCGGCGATTGGAAGTTCGGGCCGCTGCGCCTGATCCCCTGGCCCTACCTGGCGCCGCTGGCGGTCATGCTCGGCAGTTCGCTGCTGCTGTTGGCCGTGCAGCGGGACCTCGGCGCCGCGCTGCTCCTCTACGGCATCGGTCTGAGCCTGCTCTATGTGGCCAGTTTGCGATTCTCCTATGTGCTGCTGGGAACAGCCGCCTTCATCGCCGGGGCCGCCCAGCTGCATTCGCGGATGCCTGTCGCCCGCATCCGCCTCGCGATCTGGCTGGACCCCTGGTCGGACGCCCAAGGCTATGGCTACCAGCTGGTGCAGGCCCTGATGGCCGTGGCCGGCGGCGGCTTCCTCGGCAGCGGACTCGGTCTGGGGCAGCCGACGGTCATCCCGGCGGTGCATACCGACTTCGTTTTCGCCGCCATCGCCGAAGAGCTGGGGCTGGCGGGCGCCGCGGCGGTGGTCCTGGTCTATGCCATCCTCGGCCTTCGGGGCCTGCGCGGCGCCCTGCGAGCGACCGGCTTTGCCGCTTTGCTGGCCGCCGGTATCAGCATCGCCCTGACCCTGCAGGCCCTCATCATCATGGGTGGGGTGATCAAGCTCATTCCGCTGACCGGCATCACGTTGCCCTTTCTGTCCTACGGCGGCACCTCGCTGATCACCAGCACCTTCATGCTGGGGCTCCTGTTACGGGCGGAGGCGGAACGATGAGCCGCGAAGCCTTTCGGGCCGCCGTCCTGGGCCTGGCGCGCGCCTTCGTGGTGGCCCATGTGCTGCTGCTATTGACCCTGGGCTACTGGGGTGTGGTCCGCGCCCCGCGGCTGCTGCAACGCGGCGACAACGCCCGCTGGCAGGCCTTCGAACGCCGCATCGCCCGCGGCCGGATTCTGGACCGGCGGGGCCAGGTGCTGGCGGAAACGGTCACCGAGCAGCCGGAGCTGGCCACCCGCCGCTATCCGCATCCTTCCGCGGTGCACGTGGTGGGCTACCAGGCCTGGCGTTACGGTGCCGGCCTGTCGGCCAGCTACGGGTCGGCCGGCGCCGAAGGCGCCTACGACGCGGCCTTGCGCGGTGACCTGGGCCTGGGCCTGCGCGGCATGGCCGCGGCGCGGATCCTGCATCGACCGCAGCGGGGCCATGACCTGCTTCTGACGATCGACGCGGACCTGCAGGATCTGGCCGCGGCCCAGTTGGCCGATCGGGAGGGGGCTGTCGTGCTCCTGAACGTCAGCGACGGCGCCGTGCTGGCCATGGCCAGCCTGCCGGTCTTCGACCCCGCGGCCCTCGACCAGTCACCCCCCGATCCTGACGACCCCCGTTCGCCGCTGCTGAATCGGGCCACCCAGGGGCGCTACCCACCGGGTTCCATCTTCAAGGCGGTCACCTTGGCCGCGGCCTTGGAAGAGGGGCTGGCCGGCCTGGATGACCAGGTGACCGACGGCGATCGCGCCGAATGGCTGGGCGGTCTGGAGGTGGCCTGTGGCAACAACCCGCCCGGCGTCCTCGCCTTCTCGTTGGAGCAGGCCTTCGGTTGGAGCTGCAACCTGACCTTCGCCCGCCTGGGCCTGCAGCTCGGAAGCGAACGCTGGGCACGTCATGCCCTGGCCTTCGGCATCGCCGACGCGCCGCCCTTCCCGCTGCCCGTCGCGGCCGGCTCGGTGGGCACGGACGAGGCGCCGAGCGGCGCCGAGCTGGCGGGGGCGTCGTTCGGGCAGGGCCGCCTCCTGGTCACGCCCCTGCACATGGCCCTCCTGGCCGCGGCGGTCGCCGGAGACGGCATACTGCCCAAGCCCTACCTGCTGGCCGACGTACCCGGTGTGAACTGGCGGCGCCTGGCCGATGACCAGGGCGGTTGGCGACGGGCCTTGAGCCCGGGGGGCGCCGAGCAGCTGCGGCGGGCGATGGTCTGGGCGGCGGCCGAGGGCTGGGCCAGGCCGGCGCAGGATGCGGCAGGCCTGGCCCTGGGCGGCAAGACGGGCACGGCGCAGCTGGATGGAAACCAGGAGCCGCATGCCTGGTTCATCGGCTTCGCGCCTGCCGAGCGCCCCCGGGTGGCGGTGGCCGTGCTGCTGGTCAACGGCGGTGAAGGGTCTCGGGAAGCGGCGCCGGTGGGCGGCCGCATGCTGGCCGCGGCGCTGCGGGCGCTCGACGGTCAGCCGGTGGCGGTCCGCTGATCCAAGGAGCGACGGACGCGGCGACCGACGATCGGTCGATTCGCGCTCAAATGCAGAATTCGTGGCGGTGTAGCGCGCCGCCGTACCGTCCCGGAGGGACATTCCAATGGTAGAGCCCGGGGCTGCTTTGCCCCCGGGCGATCGGGGCGGCGCGATTCTGTAGGGATTCTCGACCGTCGGACCATACACATAAGGTTTGCCAACGGTATCATTCATTCCTGGGGCGTGCGGCGAACGCTACGGCAGGCTGACGAATGAACTCGTATTGCGGCCTTCACCGCGGACGCTGCCGCCAGCGGCGCAAGGCCCGGCGCAGCGTGAACCCTAGATGCCTGACGAACATGGCCACATGCCGCCCTTCGGCGGCCAGCTCCGGATAGCGGTCGGCCAACAGCTCCGGCGGCGGAAGCAAGATGCTGCGCCACACCGTCAGCAGTTCGGCGCGGTCCGCGGGCCAGATCCGAGGGATCTCCAGCAGGGGGCGCCTGGCAGCGTCGCGACCCGGCCAACTCAAGCCGTCGACGTCCTGGGTCGCCAGCCAGCCGCGCAGGTCGCCGCTCACGGCCGGCTCCAGGGCGGCCACCAACTGCCGCAAGGCCGGCGCCGGCGCCAGGCGGGCGGTCAAGGCCAGGCTGGGCCATAGGAAACGGGCGGCATGGCGGCGCGACCCGATCCCCCGCAACTGTTCCAGATCGTCGGCCTTGAGTTGATCGGCCAGCAGGGCGAGGTCCATGAGCTGCACCAGGCGCAAGCGCCGCTCCAACATCGCCACCGACGTGTGGGCCGCGAGGTGGGCCAGGGCAAGACCCCGCGTCAGGTGCTGCGCGGGCCGCAGCGGGGCGACCTCGGCGCTGAGGTCCAGCCGCAGACCGCGGAAGCCCTCGCCCAGCCAGGCATGCACTTCGACGGTCCGCGGGTTGTCCGGATGTTCGCCGCGCAGATCCACCACCCGATGGTCGGCGTTCAACCAGACGGCATGCTTCCAGCTGCGCTGCGCCGCGCGATAGCCCAGGCCTTGCAGCACCTCGGCTACTCCTGGCCAGAAGGTCTCAGGTACGAAGAGGTCCAGATCGGCTCGCGGACGGGCCGCGGGATCGGGGTACAGTGACGCTTCGGTCAGCCAGCCGCCCTTCAGCCAGGCAAAGGGCAGCCCCTGCCGCAGCAGGGCCTTTTCCAGCGTCGCCTGCTCGGTGGCCAAACGCCGGCCGCGCGTCAGGGTGCGGTCGGCGGCATCCATCAGGCGGGCGAGGCCCTGGCTGACCAGCGCTTCGGCGGGGTCGGACTGGGCCTGGGCCGCCTCGAGCACCATGGCGGCCAGGCCATGGCCTTCGGCCAGGGTCGCCAGATCGCTCCAGGCCATCGGCGGCGGCGGTGCCGGCGGCCAGCGACGGGGATCGGGCTGCGCGGCAGCCCAGAGCCAGGACAACAAGGCGCGCCGCGCCGGACCATCGAGGACGGTGGGCGGATGGCGCGGCAGCTGGGTCATCGGCAACGAAAAAGGGGCGCTCGCCAGCGGCGAACGCCCCTCCATGACCTGGTTTCAGACGAGAACGGTCAGCGCGAGTAGAACTCGACGATGAGGTTGTCCTCGATCGGAAAGCCGACCTCATCTCGGGTAGGCCAGTCCAGCACCCGCACCTCGAGGTCGTTGGCCGAGAGCCAGCTCGGGCGAGTCACCGTGGGCGACTGCCCGGCCCACTGCACGTCCGGCATCTTGGTCGCCGTGCGGTCCAGGGACAGGACCATGCCCGGCTCCACCAGGAAGGACGCGATGTCCACCCGGCGTCCGTTGACCAGCACGTGTCCGTGACTGACCATCTGGCGAGCCATGGGGCGGCTGCGAGCCAAGCCGCCTACGAAGAGGACATTGTCCAGCCGCCGCTGCAGGAGTCGAAGCAGCGCCGTTCCGGTCTGGCCCTGTTCACGACGGGCCAGATTCAAGAAGCGCCGAAACTGGCCTTCGCGCATGCCGAAGATGCGCTTGACCTTCTGCTTCTCACGCAGCTGGCGGCTGAAGTCGGAGGGTCGGCCGCGTTGCGGCTTGGCTCCATGCACCCCGGGCGGGGTGTCGATACGGCGCTGCAATTGCGAGCCGCCTGTACCGAAAAGGTCGATACCCTCCCGACGGGAGAGCTTGTTCTTGGGGCCTCGATAGCGTCCCATGCGTTCTCTTTCCTTCTCAGGTCCGGAAGTCAACCCGGCGATATTAGCACGCAGAGCAGAGGCGTGCAAGCCCTGGGGCCTCAAGTGCTATTCTTAGCGTTCGCTCGTCTCCGGATGAGCCTGCAGACCCGCCCGAACACGCACCTTCAGGAACGCTGCCATGCCCCGCGCCCTACCTCTGGTCGCCTTGGTCGGACGGCCCAACGTGGGCAAGTCCACGCTCTTCAACCGCATCATCGGCGAACGGCGCGCCATTGTCGAGGACCGACCCGGAACCACCCGCGACCGGCATTACGGCCAGGCCGAGTGGAACGGCAAGGCTTTCAGCATCGTCGACACCGGCGGCCTGGAGGTGGACGACCGCGGGCCTTTCTCCTCCCGCATCCGCAACCAGGTCGGCGTGGCCCTGGACGAAGCGGCGGTCATCGTCTTCGTCACCGACGCCATGACCGGGGTTACGGCCGATGATGAGGATGTCGCTCGGCTCCTTCGCCAGACCCAGAAGCCGGTGGTCCTGGCGGTGAGCAAGACCGAACGCAAGGAAAATCTGCAGGCCACGAGCGAGTTCTGGCAACTGGGGCTGGGTGAGCCCATCCCGGTATCCGGTATCCATGGTAGCGGTACCGGCGACCTCTTGGACGCCGTGGCCGCCGCCCTCCCGAACCTGCTCGAGCTGCCGGAAGAGGACGACCGGCTCGGCGTGGCGGTGATTGGGAGGCCCAATGTGGGCAAGTCCAGCCTGCTCAACCGCCTGCTCGGCGAAGAGCGGATGATCGTCAGCGAGATTCCGGGTACGACGCGAGACGCCGTCGACACGGTCCTGCATTATCAAGGCGAAGAGATCGTGCTGATCGATACCGCGGGCATCCGGCGGCGCGGCAAGGTAGAGCCGGGCATCGAGAAGTACTCGGTACTTCGCGCGGACCGCGCGATCGAGCGCGCTGACGTGGTCGTGCTGGTGATCGACGCCGCCGACGGGGTCACCGCCCAGGACGCCCATATCGGCGGCCTGATCGCCGAGGCGGGCAAAGGGGCGATCATCGCCGTCAACAAATGGGATCTGATCGACAAGGAGGCCGTGACCTTCGAGGACTACGTCAAACAGGTGCGCGGCGAACTCAAGTTCCTGGAGTTTGCGCCCGTGCTCACGCTGTCGGCGCTCACGGGTCAACGGGCGACCAAGGTCCTCGACCTGGCGCGGGAGGTGGACGCCGCGCGCAAGGTGCGCGTGCCCACCGGCGAACTGAACCGCTTCCTGCTGGAGCTGCAGGCCGGGCACAGCTTCAGCCGTCGCGGCCGCGAGCTGAAGTTCCGTTACGTCACACAGGTGGGCATCGAGCCACCCACCTTCATCTTCTTCGTCAACGAGCCTGAACTGGTCCACTTCGCCACGGAGCGCATGCTCATCAACCGGCTACGTGAGCGCTACGGCTTCGTCGGCACGCCGTTGAAGTTGGTGTTCCGTTCCAGCAGCCAGGAGAAGTGAGGCGGCGGGAGCGAGGGTTCATCCGGCGCCCGGCGCCCGACTCCCCCCGGCTGCTGCCCTACGCGCGGCATCAGAGCAAGGTCCCGGTGAGCAACCAGCGCGCGATCAGGAAGTAGATCACCAGTCCGACCACGTCGACGAGGGTGGCCACGAACGGCGCCGACGACGTCGCCGGGTCCTGTCCCAGCCGGCGCAAGAGGAAGGGCAGCATCGAGCCGGTCAGGGTGCCCCAGAGCACCACGCCGATCAGCGAAAGCCCGACGGTGAGGGCGATGAGCGGCCAATGGGGGCCGTACTGTTGGGTGGCTGCCTGCCACAGGCCGATGCGCAGCATGCCCACCGTGCCCAGGATGAGCCCCAAGGTGAGACCGCTGAGGATCTCGCGACGCATGACCGTCCACCAGTCGCGCAGACCCACCTCGCCGACGGCCAGGGCGCGGATCATGAGGCTGGCCGCCTGCGAACCGCTGTTGCCACCGCTGGCGATGATCAGGGGCATCAGGATGGCGAGAACCCGCGCCTTGCCGATCTCGACCTCGAAGAAGCCCAGGGCCGTGGCGGTGAACATCTCGCCGATGAACAGCACCACCAGCCAGCGGGCGCGCTTCTGGATGAGCGTGCCGAACGGGGTGTCGATGTACGGCATGTCGAGGGCCTCGAGGCCACCGATCTTCTGGAAGTCCTCGGTGGCCTCTTCCTGCGCCACGTCCAGCACGTCGTCGATGGTGACGATGCCGATGAGGACCCCACCGGCGTCCGTCACCGGCAAGGCCACCCTGTCGTTCTCGCGGAAGGTCTGGACGGCCACTTCCTGATCGTCCGAAGCGCGCAGGGCGATGAACCGTTCGTCCATGAGGGTCGCGACAGGGGTCTCCGGTTCAGCCAACAGCAGCTCGTGGATGCGCAGGTCATCCAGCAGGCGCCACTTGCGGTCCACGACATAGACCACGCCGATGGTCTCCGAGGACTTGCCGTAGCGCCGCACATGGCTGAGCGCCTGACTCACGACCCAGCCCGGTTGGATGGCCACGTAATCCGGCGTCATCAGCCGTCCGACGCTGTCCTCTGGATAGCCCAGCAGCTGCAACGCCACCTGGCGCTCCTCGGGGCTGAGCAGCGCCAGCATGCGCTGGGTCACCTCGCCGTCCAGCGATTCCAGGAGCGCCGTCCGGTCATCCGGGGGCAGGTCGTTGAGCAGGCGCGTCAGCCGCGGCACGGTCAGCTTGCTGTGCGACCAGGCGTCGACCAGTCCCTCCTGTAGATCCATCGGCAGGTAGGGAAAGGCCTCACTGGCCACGCCTTCCGGCAGCAGCTCGCTGACGGCGGCGGCCTCGGCGGTCTCCATTTCGCCCAGCAGCGTGGCCACTTCGGTAGGTGACCAGTCGGCGACATGGGCAGCGATCGCCGCGAAGTCTCGCTCCGCCAGCCAACTGGCCAGATCGTACTCCGGCTGATCGAGGATCTGCGCTTCGTCGTTCATGGCCGGCTCCTGGGCTACTGAGGGTTGCGGCGGAAACAAGAACCAGCCCCATCAGGCTCGCTGGTGGGGCTGGTCCGGAGGGTCGGGACAGGGGCCGGATGGCCCGCGACGCGGCGCTTGGGGCGAGCCCTATGGCGCGCGCGGCGTGGCCGTCGCGCAGGCCATGGTGCTGACCACCATGGTACTGGGGAACGGCGACGTCAGTTCGGCCGAGTCACCGTCCACCTCGTTCCAGCGCGGCGACTGGGTCCAGAGCTTGTTGAGGCGATCCTCCGTCCCCGGGGCGCCGCCGCCGCTGTGGATGGTGAGCACCTCGGCCGGCTTGAGCGTCAAGGCGTCCTTGATCTTGTAGACCTCGCCGCCCTGGGTGGACCGCACGGTCCAGTTCTCGAGCTCCAACGGTTGCTCGGACGGGTTGCGTACCTTCACCCATTCGTGCCGCCCATAGCATTGCAGCTCGCTGACCACCGGCTCCGGCTTGCCGGCGGTGGGGCTGGGGGGGGGCGTGGCGGTAGGGCCGATCGGTGGTTGCGTGGCCGTTGGCGATGCGGGCAGGGTGGCGGCGGCCGTGGTCGTCGCGGTCGGCGCGGGCGGCGTGGGGCTGGCCGCCGGTGGCGTCAGCGATGGCGCCACCGGCAGATCGACCTTGGAGGCGTTGCGGACGGTGAAGGGCAGGAAGGCCATCTGATCGGGCGGCCGCGTGGGCGTAGGGGGCGGACCCGTGCGCAGCCTTGCGCCCTGCACGGCGGCCTCGCTGCGCTGCAGGCCGGTGGTGTCGGTGAGCAGCGCGCCGGTCACACCGATCTCGGCCGACTTGCCTTCCTCCAAGGTGAGGCGCAGCGTCGCCAACACGCCGTTGCCGGAGGCGCCGGGACCGGCGCCGGTGCTGATGGCCACAAAGGTCAGCTTGCCCGGCTCCACCAAAGGCGGAAAACTGCGAGCGGCACGCCCGGTGGACCCCAGGAAGGGGCCTAGCTCGGCGCCAACGAAAGCGACCGACTGCGGAAAGGTGAGGGTGAACTGGAAGGCGGCCAGGTCTTCGACATCGCGGATCCGGACCGTCAGCGTAGCCGGGCTTCCCAACTGTACCTGTTGATCGGGCGGGTCGAGGAACACCGTGGCCCCGCCCTGCGCCCGCGCCACGGGGCGGGCAATGCCCCCGACCGGCGCCAACATGAGCATGGCCATGGCCAGCAGGCCAAGCCACAAAGCGGGGCGGTCCGGCGCCCTGAATCGCCTTAGGGTCGTTTGCACGTCACCTTCTCCGATAACTGCCGATCCGTTGCGCCGGCTACTTCGCGTCCAGGAGCTCGACCGAGAACATCAGCGGCGAGCCCGGGGGGATGTCCGGATACTGCGTGCTGTCGCCATAGGCCAGATCCGCGGGGATGCCGAGCTTGCGCTTGCCGCCCACCTTCATGCCGACGATGCCTTGTTCCCAACCATCGATCACCCTGCCCTGGCCGAGGGTGAAGTCCAAGGGCTGGCCGCTGTCCAGCGAGCTGTCGAACTGGTAGCCATTGATCAAGGTGCCGGTGTAATGGACGGAGATCGCCTTGCCGGCCACGGCTTCAGCGCCGTCGCCGACGACCTCGTCGAGGATGCGGAGGCCGTTGGGCATGACCTGCTCGCCCTCGCCGAGAGAGGGGACTTCGACTGCCGTGGCGGGCGCCGTCGCGGCCACCAGCTCGACGGTTGGCTCGGTAACGGTTTCAGCGGTGGCCTCGGCCGGAACCTCGGATGCGGTGTCGCCGCCGGTGCAGGCGCCGAGCACCAGGGCAAGGCCGAGCAGGCCGGCGAGAATGGGCTGCTTCATGAACGTAGCTCCTCCAGAGTGGGTCCAGGCCCGGCATCGGCAGCCAGGCGTTCGAATGCGGCCGGCTCCTCGCCGACCGTTGGGGAAGTCTATTCCGTGGTCAGGCGGCGGTCAATCGCCGGCATGCGCCGGCAGCACCTCGCCGCTACATTCACCCAGGCCGATGAGGTAGCCGTCGCCCTGGCACCAGCCGCGGAGGGTCAGGCGGTCGCCGTCCGCCAGGAAGCTCCTGGTCTCGCCGGTGGGTAGCGTGATCGGCTGGCTGCCGCGCCAGGCGATTTCCAGCAGCGAACCGCGTTCTGCCGGGGTCGGGCCGCTGATGGTCCCGCTGGCGAGCAGATCGCCGGGACGCAGGTTGCAGCCGCCCATGGTATGGTGCGCGACCTGTTGGGCGATCGACCAATACATATGCCGGAAGCTGGTGCGGCAGAGGCTCAGCTGCGCGCCGGCATCCTGGGCGCGCATCGCCGCGCTCTGCAGCAGCACCTCCAGCTGCACGTCGAACCAGCTGCGCTCGGCGCCGCGCAGGTAGGGCAGCGGCGTTGGATCCACCTGGGCCGGACCATTGACCCGAAAGGGCTCCAGAGCGTCCAGGGGTACCACCCACGGCGACAGGGTCGTGGCGAAGTTCTTGGCCAGGAAGGGCCCCAGGGGCACATACTCCCAGCGCTGCACGTCGCGGGCGCTCCAGTCATTGACCAGCACGAGCCCGAAGACATGGTCCAGGGCGGAGGCAGTCGGGATCGACTCGCCCCAGGGGTTGCCGGAGCCGATGAGCGCGCCCATCTCAAGCTCGAAATCCAGTTCCCGGGTGGGCTCGAAACGTGGGGCCGGGTCGGCGGCGTCCTTGGTCTGGCCCCAGGGCCTTCGCACCGGCGTGCCGCTGACGACGATGGAGCTGGCGCGGCCATGGTAGCCCACCGGCAGATGCAGCCAGTTGGGCATCAGCGCCTGATCGGCGCCCCGAAACATCGTCCCGACATTGGTGGCGTGGTCACGCGACGCGTAGAAGTCGGTGTAGTCGCCGATGACCGCCGGCAGCTGCAGGGTTACCGCGTCCTGGCGCAACAGGGCCGCCGCGCGAAGCGCCGCGTCATGCCGCAGCGAGCTGCCGCCGTCCGCGGCCAACAGCTCGGTGATCCTGTCGCGGACCTGCCGCCATGCCGGGCGCCCCAAGGCCATGAAGGCGTTGAGCGCGCCCTGGTGGAAAACCGGCTCGCCTTCAACCGCCGTGCCGGCGAAAGCCCCGGCGCGCCACAGCGCGGCCAGATCCAGCACCTGGTCGCCGATGGCCACCCCGACACGGGGGTCGCCTGTCGGCGGTTGGAAAACGCCGTAAGGGAGGTTCTGGAGCGGGAACTCGCCATCGGGGGCGACGGGGATGAAGCTCTGTCGAACGGGCATGCGAGGATCCTCCGTTGCGCGTTGCCGCGACAAGCGAGTCGGCCAGCCGCGCAATCCTAGCCCCGGCTTCACACCCGTCCAAGCCGGAGCGTGCTGTGGTGCCGACAGCGCCGAAGGAGAGTTGCCCATCCACCATCGGCTGCCCTAAGATGGACGGTCCCCAGTAGTCGCGCATGTGCGGCATGCACACCCGCCAGAATATGAAACTGCGGCTGGAGCGCGGCGCATTTTCATAGTAGGGGCGGGCAAGGAGAAGGAGCGAGGCCATGTGTGGAGTTGCCGGTATCTATGCGCCGGGCCAGGACGTGCTGGCGGACATGATCAACGGCCTGTTCCAGATGCAGCATCGCGGGCAGGATGCCTGTGGCATCGCGCTCTCCGATGGGGAGCGGGTGCGGCTGCACAAGCGCTTGGGCTACGTGCGCAAGGTCTTCGCCAAGCGGCCGGCCGATGACTTCAAGGGCTTCGTGGGCTGCGGCCATGTGCGCTACCCCACGCAAGGATCCAATTCGCGGGCCAATGCGCAGCCCCACATCGTCGAGACCGTCGCCGGACCGCGCATGGCGCTCTGCTCCAACGGCGACATCACCAACTACCACAAGGTGCGCGCCGAGCTGGAGCAGCGGGGCGTGTCCTTTGCCGGGAGCAACGACGGCGAGTTGATCCTGCGACACATCGCCTGGAACCACTTCCAGGGCGGGATGCCGCTTCTGGACGCCATCCGCTCGATGCAGGCCGAGGTCCATGGCGCGTACAGCATCTGCCTGATCACCTTGGACCGCATGTTCGCCGTCCGCGACCTCCATGCCATCCGCCCCCTGAGCTTCGGTGGCTCGCATGGCCGATGGGTGGTCGCCAGCGAGACCAACGCCCTGGACATTAATCGGGTCGACCTCGTCGGCGAGTTGGAGCCCGGCGAAGTGGTGGAGTTCGGGCCGCAGGGCATGCGTCGTTTCCCCCATCCGGACCTGTCGGCCCTACGCGGTGACTGGGATGGGCCGGCGCATTGCGTCTTCGAGCATGTGTACTTCAGCCGCCCCGACTCCATCGCCTTCGGCGAGCGCAGCTACGACGTGCGCAAGCGCTTCGGCGCCTGGCTGGCGGCGCATGACACCGTGCGCGGCGATGTCGTGGTGCCGGTGCCGGATTCCTCCAACGCGGTGGCCCTGGGCTACGCCCAGGCCAGCGGCCTGCCCTTCGAGTTCGGCCTGATGCGCAACCATTACATCGGTCGGACCTTCATAAGCGCGGACCAGCCGCTGCGCGATGACGGCGTCAAGTTGAAGTTCAATCCGCTGCGCAGCGTGTTCAAGGACAAGAAGGTGATCCTGGTCGACGACTCGATCGTCCGCGGGACCACCAGCCGCAAGTTGGTGCGCATGGTGCGCGCGGCCGGCGCGGCCGAGGTGCATCTGCGCATCGGCAGCCCCATCACCCGCAACTCCTGTTTCTACGGGGTCGATACCCCCAGCACCGACGAGCTGATCGGCAACCGGATGGGCCTGGATGAGATCCGCGAGCACTTGACCGCCGACAGTGTGCTGTACATGTCGGTGGAGGGCGTGCGTGAATGCCTGGCCAACGGTCAGAACTTCTGCATGGCCTGCTTCGACGGCCGCTACCCGGTGCCCATCACCGAGGCCAAACAGCGCCCTGGCTGTTGACGGTGGCGCGTCGCCGGGCCGCCACCGAGCGATACAGGTCGGCGGTCGCGAGCGCGGTCCGCTGCCAGTTGTAGGCCGCCGCGCGGGTCCGCGCCGCCTGGCCCAATGCGCGCCGCAGCAGGGGACGGTCATGCAGCTCCAGCAGTTCGGCGGCGACCACCGCCGGCGCGGTATCGCCTAGGACCCATGCCGCGTCGCCCGCCGCCAGCTCGCCCAGGGCGCCGCGGCCGCTCGAAAGCACCGGCAAGCCGAAGCCCATGGCGTCCAGCACCGCCAACCCAAAACCTTCGTGTAGTGACACGGTTACATACAACTCAGCCATCCGATGCAACCCGGAAAGAGCGGACCGCGACAGCAGGCCGGGGCAACGCACCCAGGGAGTCAGGGCCAGACGGGCGACCGTGTCTCGCAGGCGGGACGCATCACCGCCGGCTGGACCGACCAGAACCAGTACGGGCAGTTCAACGCCAGAAGCGCCGGCCTGGCGCAGGGCGTTCACAGCCATGGCATGCGCCTCGACGAGTTGCGGCAGCTGCTTGCGCGGCTCGGAGGCGCCGACATGCAGCCAGACCGGCGCCAGATCGGGCAGGTCGAGGCGCCGGCGAAGCGACGCGGCAGGTTCGGCCGGATCGCCGGGAGCCAGCGTTGGACCTTCCGGAATCACGACCGTGCGCGACGCGGTCGAGGGAAACGCGGCCACCAACGCGCGAGCCGTGTCGGCGGACACGGCGATAAGCGCATCCGCCTCCCGAATGCCGCGCCTCAGGCCCGGTGCGGTGAGCCAGCGCTCGCGCCGCCGCAGGCCGCTCGCAGCCTGCAGCGGGCTGAGGTCATGGATGGTGACCACCATCGGAGTTGCGGTGCGGCGCGGCGCACGACCGGTAGGGAAGTGGACCACGTCCGGACGCAGCCGATTCGCCTGACGGTCGGCGAGCAGCGCCAGCCAGGCCGCCGTGGGACGCAAGCGCCGCACGGCGGCCTCGGGATGCCCGTCCACGGGCCGGTTGCTGAACGAGAGGACCTGAACGCCTTCCGCGGGCAGCGCCACGAGCAGGTGTTCGACATAACAGCCGATGCCCGTGCGCCCGGCTCGGAGGGCGCTGGCATCGACGGCGACGCGGAGCCGCCCTTGCGGGGCGGGGAGGCTCACGGTCGGCGCAGAACCGTCACGCCGTTCTCGTCGGCGATCACCGCGTCCGTTGCCAGCCCCAGGAAGAGCCCGCTGTCCACGACGCCCGGACGAAGCTTCAGCTGCATCTCGAGCAGCTCAGGATCATCGATGCCCCGCGGGAAATGGCAGTCCAGGTGGTACAGGCCATCGTCGCTCAGCTGTGGACTGCCATCCGGACCCACGCGCAAGGCAACCGTCGCGCCGAGTTCCGCCAGGAACGGCAGGTGGCTGCGCCAGCCAAATGGCAGCACTGCAACCGGCAAGGGCGACCGTAGGCCCAGGGCGGAAACCCGCTTGCCGGCGTCGGCGACCACCACGAACCGGACCGCTGATCCGGCCACCAGCTTCTCGCGCACGAGGGCGCCACCCAATCCCTTGATCAGGTCCAGGTTGGGGTCCACCTCGTCCGCGCCATCGATGCACAGGTCGATCGACGGCAGGTCCGCCGCGTCGACCAAGGGGATGCCCAATTCGCGCGCCTGTCGTTCGGTCGCCAGCGACGTGGCTACGCCCCGGACATCGCGCAGGGCGCCTTCCGCCAGGCGACGGCCGATGGCGGCGATGGCATGGCGCACCGTAGAACCGGTCCCCAGCCCGATCACCATGCCGCTTTCCGCCCACCCCGCCGCGGTTTCGCCCGCCTGCTGCTTGAGAGATTCCATCGCTGCCAAGGTCATTGCTGTCCCCCCTTTTGCCGCATTGTAGCGCAGCGGGCGGGGCGGCTGGGCCAATGGTCTCGGCGAACGCGTCAGATCTGGACGATGCGCTGCTTGGATTCCACCAGTTGTTGAGGGTGGTCCGGCCGTCGCTCATGGGGTAGACTGTGGCGCGCGGTCTGCTTTCGTCGCCGTCAGCCCTTCGCTGCTCGCTCCGATCGCCGTTCGATGACCAACAGGGTGTACAGTCAGCATGCCCAGAGCCCTATGGATGGATCGCAGCACTTTTGCCGGCCATGCGTTGACCGTGATCGGGAGCCTGCCGGAAGATCTGCGCGGCCGCCTCCATAACCTGCAGGTGGTGGTGGAGGACTGGCCCAGCAAGGCGCAACTGCGGGAGGCCGGCGTTGATGGTGAAGACACACTCTACGGTCTCTACGATGGCCAGCCGCTCACCGAACGCGGGGCGGATTACGGCCTGATCCTACCGGATCGGATCACCTTGTTCAGGGGTCCGCACCTGGAGGCCGCGGACGATGTCGCGGGCCTTCTGGCGGAACTGCGCCGTACCGTTCTCCATGAGCTGGCGCACCACTTCGGCATCGATGACGATCGCCTGCAGGCCTTGGGGGCCTACTGATGCCGGGGGCAGCGCTGGTGCCGGCGCCTCTGGATTTCGCGCGCGGGCATTGGGCCTGGGGCGGCCGTACCTATGTGATGGCCATCCTCAATGCCACGCCCGACTCGTTTTCCGGCGACGGATTGCTGGGCAGCGGCAGCGTCGACCGCACCTTGGCCGCCGCCGCGCTGGCCTTGGAAGGCGGCGCCGACATCCTGGACCTGGGCGGCGAGTCGACGCGTCCCGGCGCTGCGCCCGTGGACGGCGCTACGGAGCTAGGGCGCGTCCTGCCCCTGCTGCGCGCCCTGCGGCGCGAGCATGCTTGTCCGATCTCGGTGGACACCAGCAAGGCCGAGGTGGCGCGTGCCGCCTTGGCGGAAGGCGCGGACTGGATCAACGACGTCTGGGGCTTGCGCGCCGACGCCGATCTGGCGGCGGTCGTGGCGGCCGCAGGTGCGCCGATCGTCCTCATGCACAATCGGGCGACGCCGACATCGGTGGCGCTCAAGGAGCGTCTGGGCGCCTTCTACCACGACGTGCCCTACGACAACCTGCTGGAGGATGTGCGACGGGAGCTGATGCTGTCCGTGGCCATCGCGCGCAAGGCGGGGATCGCCGACAAGCGCATCCTCTTGGATCCGGGACTGGGCTTCGGCAAGGCCCCGGCCCAGAACCTGGAGCTGTTGGACCGCTTGCCGGAGCTGCGCGACCTGGGCTTTCCATTGCTGGTGGGCAGCTCGCGAAAGAGCTTCATCGGCCTGACCCTTGGTCTACCACCCGAAGACCGCCTGGAGGGCACGGCGGCCACCGTCGCCGTGGCCATCGCGCGCGGTGCCGACGTGGTGCGCGTGCACGACGTCAAGGCCATGACCCGCGTGGCGCGCATGACGGACGCCATCGTCCGCCGCGGGATCAAAGGACCGTCGTACCCACGGTCAAGGTGATGGGATTGGACCAGGCCGCCTGCGAATGGTTGGGGATCAAGGTCTCGCCGCGCGCCGGATGCAGCGCGTTGACGCTGCTGTTGACCAGGTAGGGCCGCGTCACCAGCTGCACGCCCCAGTCGCGCGGGTTGCCGTGGGCCGGTGGCCCCACGGTCACGTGCCCGTCGCTCACATAGATGGGGCGGCCGCTGACATCGCGCCACATGCCCGCTTGCGGCGGGGTGAACGTCTGCCATTGCCCTGCTTGACGCAGGGCGAGCAGTTGCATCTCCAGAAAGCCGTGATAGGGTCGGCCATCAGCGTCGCGGACCAGCAGTTGGTAGGGTGCGCCGACATCGAGGTCCAGCACCGTTTCCGCCTTGGCGGTCTTCACGTTCCAGAGCTGGACCTTGAGAGGACGGGCATCGGGAAGGCCAGAGGCCACCAAGGTCAACTCGGTGCGCAGGCGAGCGGGGATCAGGTCGGGGTACCCGTTTCGCCAACCCTGCGGCGGCTGTTCCTGCCATTGGACGATGCGGCTGATCAGGCCATCGGGCCGCCATTCCCAGTCCTCGATGACGCTCCACAGGCGGTTGGCGCCAGTCTCCCCCAAGCGGATGCCGGCCTCGCCATAGCGCATGCGCAGGGCGGCGTCGGGCCGCGTCGGCGCCAAGGCCGCCATGTGCCAGAGGTCGATCAACTCCGGTAGGCCGCTCAGTCGCCCGGCCACCAGGTCGACCAGCGGCATCGGCTGGTTGCTGAGACCGGATGGAACCTCGCGGCCGGCCGGCAGCAGGGCGTAGAAGAGCCAGGCATCCTCTGCCTGTTCGTAGACATCGAGTCGGGTGGCATAGGCGTGGGAGCCGAATCCGCCCAGAAGCCCCCGCGTGACGCCGCCCCGCGGCCCGCTGCCGTCGTAGCCGACGTTCAGCTGGCTGGCTCCGAGTTCCGACCAAGGGCTGCGCAAGGTCAGTCCGCCGGTGGCCCGCAACCAACTGCCCATGGGCGTGTCCTGCTCGCGCAGGAACCAGCGCAGTGCGGCGTCTTCACCCGGGGCCCAGAAGGCGCCGCGTGCCGACTTCGTGAACCGCCAGGTCAGACCCAGCAGGCCCGGATCGGTCTCGATGTCGATGCGGGTGTAGCCCAGAAAGGCGCCGCCCGGGCCGCGGTTCTCAAAGACCATCCACGAACCCGGTGGCGCGATGGCGATCTGCGTCCCGCTTCCGGCAACAGCACGCTGAAGCGGTAGTTCGTCGGCCATCAACAGCTCCCAGGGGCCGAACGGTCCCGCAGAACCGGAGGATCTGACGCGGGTGAAGTACAGCCCGGGTCGGACCGGACTGGCGGCGGGCACATCGAGAAGCCCGCCGCGAACCTCCCATTGACCGCGGAAGACCTGGACCCGATCCAATGTCAGCGGCGCATAGCGGACCTCGTAATCCACACGGCCGTCGAAGCGGTCGCGGCCGACCTCGGTGACATAGGCGCGGTAGCCACGTTGGCTCAGCCCGTCCGATACCGGGAGGCGCGAGGGCAGGAAGCGGAGCAGCAGGGGTCCGGGCATGTCGATCTCCGTGCGGGTTGCGAAGCGGTTCGGGTCAGCTTTGGCGCAGACGGAAGCGCTGGATCTTGCCCGTCGCGGTCTTCGGCAGCTCCGCCACGTAGACCAACCAGCGTGGGCGCTTGTAGTCGGCCATCGATTCGCGACAATGGGCGAGCAGCAATGCCGTGGTCGCGTCTCCCGGCTCATGGCCCTCGGACAGGACGACGAAAGCCTTGGGCTTCATGAGGCCGCGGTCATCCACCTCGCCGATGACCGCGCATTCGACGACGACCGGGTGGCTGATCAGGGCGCTCTCCACCTCCACCGGCGACACCCAGATGCCGCCGACCTTCAACATGTCGTCGGAGCGCCCGCTATGCCAGTAGTAGCCGTCCTCGTCCACGCGGTACTTGTCGCCGGTGTTCAGCCATTCGCCCAGGAAGGTGTGGCGGCTGCGCTCGGCCTGGTGCAGGTAGGCGAGAGCCGCTGTCTCGCCGCGGACCAGAAGCGTACCTACCTCGCCCTGCGGCAGGTCATGGCCCGCCTCGTCGACAATGCGCAGGTCGTAGCCGGCGAAAGGCCTGCCGCTGGAGCCCGGCCGGATGTCGTCGGGGCGGTTGGACAGGAAGATGTGGTAGTTCTCGGTCGATCCGATGCCGTCGATGATGTCCAGGCCGGTTCGTTCCTTCCAGCCGTGCCAGATGGGCGCGGGCAGCGATTCGCCGGCGGAGACGCAGAGGCGCAGGCTCGAGAGGTCCTCCGCCGCCGTCAGGTCGGGCATGGCCAGCATCATCCCGTAGCCGGTGGGCGCGTTGTAGAACACGGTCGGCCGGTGCCTGGCGATGTGTCCCAGGATCTGCGCGGCGTCGCGGGGAGGTCCGGGATAGAGGACGATCGAGGCGCCGACGTACCAGGGAAAGATCAGGTTGCCGCCGGTGCCGAAGGTGAAGAAGAGCTTGGCGACGGCAAAGGTGCGGTCGTCTTCGCGCAGACCGAGCACGTTGACGCCCCAGAGCTGAGCCGTGAGCGGCAAGTCCTGGTGGGCATGGAGGATGCCTTTGGGCTCGCCGGTCGTGCCGCTGGAGTAGTTGAGGCAGCACGGATCTTCGCGGTGCGTCGTCACCGCCGCGAGTTCGGTGGGCTGCATGGCGGTCCAGTAAACGTAGCTCACGACGCCGGCGGCGGCGTCGCTCTCTCCGCCGATCACCACCACATGGCGCAGGTCCGGCAGTTCATGGCGCACGGCCTGGATCCGATCCAGCAATTGGTGGCCGACGATGGCCACCCGCGCTCGAGAGTCGCGGAGCATGTAGCCGTACTCGGCGGGCGTCAGCAGGGTGTTGAGGCTGGCGGCCACCGCGCCGATCTTGATGATCCCGAAGAAGGCGCAGACCCATTCCGCGCTGTCCAAGGCCAGCAGCGCCACCGCGTCGCCAGGGCGCACATCCAAGGCCTGGAGGGCATGCCCGACCTGATTCGCCTCGGCGGCCACCGCGCCGAAGGTCAGGCTACGGTCGTCTGAGACCAAGGCGGTCTTGTCCGCTCGCGCGACCAGGTTGCGCTCCAGGATGTCGATGGCGTTGTAGGCAAGCGGCAGGTCGGCGGCGCGCATGGAGGTCCTCCGAAGCTCTGGGACGGGTGCGGGGGGCGGTCAATCCGGCAACTTGTACCTCAAAGCGGTCACCTTGTCATCTCCCCGTAGGGTCTTCGGCGACGCGCTGCGCGGCACGCTGCCGCTGCGTCTCCCGGGCTACCACGATACGCTGGATGTGGCTGGTGCCCTCGTAGATCTGCAGGCCCTTGGCGTCCCGCCAATGGCGCTCGACCGGGTAGGCGTTGGCATAGCCGCGCCCGCCGAGGATCAGGACCGCCTGGTCGGCTGCCCTGAGGGCCGCCTCGGTGGCATGGAGCTTGGCCATGGACGTCTCGCGGGTGGAGGGGAGCCCCTGGTCCTTGTTCCAGGCGGCGCGTTGGACCAGGTGGCGCGCGGCCTCCAAGTCGGTAGCCATGTCCGCCAGGGCCGCCTGGATCATCTGGAACTCGCCGATGTTGCGGCCGAAGGCGCGCCGATCGGCAGCGAAGTCCAGAGCCTGGTCCAGGCAGGCCTGGCCCAGGCCCACCGCGCCGGCGGCCACCCCCAGACGGCCGTGGTCCAGAGCGCTCATGGCGATCTTGAAGCCTTCGCCCGCGGCGCCGAGCATGGCGTCATTCGGCACCCGCAGATCCTGGAAGCGGATCAGGGCGTGGTCGGCGGCGCGGTGGCCGAGTTCCAGGTCGGTCATTCGCTCGCGATGGAAGCCGGCGCTGGCGGTAGGCACGAGGAAGGCGCAGATCTGGCGGTGCAGGCGGTCCGACGGCGCAGCGATCGCCGGATCGCGAGCGAATACCAAGGCCAGGTGGGCGATGTTGCCGTTCGTGATCCATACCTTGTCGCCCGACAGGACGTAGCCGCCGTCGACCGCACGCGCTTCGCTGACGATGGCGCCGGCGTCGGATCCCGCCCCGGGCTCGGTCAGGCAGTAACAGCCGATCACCTCGCCGGTGGACAGTCGCGGCAACCAGTTCGACTTCTGGTCCTCGGTCCCGTGTTCGGCGATGCATTGGCTGACCAGGCCACCGTGGACCGACAGGAAGCCGCGTACCGCGGCATCGGCATAGCCCAGGGCCTCGTAGACCATGGCGAAGCTGAGATGGTCCATGCCAGAGCCACCCCAGCGAGGGTCCACCGGGCCGGCGAGGAGTCCCAGTTGCCCCATGCGCTTCACGAGATCGATGGGGAAGACCCGGTCGGCATCCGCTTGCCGGGCGCGGGGCATCACCTCATCGCGGGCGAAGGCGGTGGCCACCGCGCGCCAATGGTCCTGCTGCGGGCTGGGCCGGAAGTTCATGGCAGCACCGCGTAACCGTCGATCTCGATGAGGGCGTCCGGCTCGTAGAAGCCGCTGACACCCAGGAGCATCATCGCCGGGTAATGACGGCCGAAGTGGCGCTTCCACACCGCGCCCAGTTCCGGGCGCGCCCGGCGGTACGCGCTGAGGTCGCTGACGTAGAAATGCAGTTTGACGACGTGCTCGGGGAGTCCGCCGGCATGGCGCAATACCTCGAGGATGTTGGCCAGGCACAGGTCGGTCTGAGCCACCAGGTCGCCGGGATGGACGATCCGCCCTTCGGCGTCCATACCGTTCTGGCCGGCCAGCCAGAGGACTCGGCCGCCGTCGCTCAGGACGCCATGGGTGAAGCCGACAGGAGCGGCCAGGTGGGGCGGGTTGATGGATTGGATCATCGGGATCGGCTCCGTGGCTGAATCGTGCGGGGGTGTCATCGTCGCTCCGATTATACGGCGATCACGAATTCGGCGATCACGGCGGTTCAACGGCGGTCGTCGTCATCAGAGGGCTGTCGCCCGGAGCGTCCAATGCCCCCCAACGATCAGCCGAAGGACCGATGCAGTCAGCGGCGCCATCCTGTACGCTGATCTGCGTTGCCTGAGAGCTTGTTGGCGGGTGCTTTCCGGCTCAGGGCAGAGGAGGAACTACAGATGAAGCGACCTGTTGATCGGCGAGCCCTGGCTCTTCCGATCCTGGCTCTACTTGTTGTGCTGCTCGGCCTTTCCGCCATCGGTCGGGAAAGTGCCGTCCGCGCCGACTCTGGCCGCAAGCATGCGGGTCCTTTGCCCGTGACCGGCATCCTGCCGCCGGGCCGCTTCGATCCCGCGGTCGATGCGCAGCGGCTAGACCAGACCGGCATGACCCTGCTGTCCGAGAACTTCGAATCTGCCACCTGGCCTTCCGGTACCTCCTGGCGCGTCTTCGATGACAACCCGGCGGCCACGGGCGAGTACTACTGGTCCAACCGTTGCTCCGGCCACCATTCCAATCGCAGCGCCTGGGCGGTCGGCTCTGGCGCCAACGGGCGGCTGCTCAACTGCGGCAGCAGCTACCCCCACCAGACGGATTCCTGGATGGTCTACGGCCCCCTTGACCTCAGTGCCGCCAGCGAAGTCGAACTGGCCTACAGCTTCTATGTGGATTCTGAATGCGAAGGCGCCGAATGCGCCACCAAGTCCGACGAGTTGCTGGCGCTGTGGTCGCGGGACGGCACGGAGTTCACCGGTGAGTGGTGGGCCGGCAACTGGACCGAGGACCCGACCGCGGATGAGACCGGCTGGGTGGACACCAGCGAACAGCTTACCGACCTGGTCGGTGCTTCGCGCGCCTACATCGCGTTTCGCTTCCGCAGCGATGCTTCCGTCAGCTTTCCTGTAGGCGCCAAGGTGGACGATGTCCGATTGAGCATCGTCGAGGGCTGCGAGCGGACGGCCAGCCTCCGCAGCGTGACCACGGACCGCAGCTGTTATGCGCCGGGGGCTTCGGCCGGCGTCTTCGTAGATGTCGGCAATGCCGTCGGCAACCAGGCGGTGCGCGTACAGGCTGCCCTCTGGAGCGGCGATGTCATCTGGTCAACGGCGGAAGTCGGCTTCACGGCGCCCGGCTCGCGTGTCGTTCCGCTGTCAATCCCCGCTGACCTCTTTCCCGGCGACTACGAGCTGGTGATCTCGGTCTACGACGCTGCCGACCCCAATTGCCTTCACGATCGACGGACCATGACCTTGCGCGTGGATCCGACCTGCGGCACCGCGACCGATGTCATTCCGGTGACGGCTACCCCGACGCGCGCGCCCACAGCGACGGCCACCTTTGTCGCCACCCTCTGCCCGGGTGACTCGGCCACCGAGGTGAAGCCGGTACACGTGCCCCCGGCGCCGGGTCGGGCGGACCTGTTGTTCGCCTTCGATACCACCGGCAGCATGGGGCCGGTCCTGGACTCGGCCAAGAGCAATGCCGTCGCCATCATGGCCGACCTGGCCCGCCTCATCCCTGACATCCAGTTTGCCGTGGTCGACTTTCGCGACTATCCGCTGGAGCCCTTCGGGGAAAGCGGTGACTGGCCCTACCGCTTGCGGCAGTCGGTCACGGGTGACCGCAGCGCGGTGGTCGCAGCCATCGCCGCCACCAGCGCCAATCAAGGCGGCGACGCCCCGGAAGCCTACAGCCGCACCCTGCACGAAGCGGTGGCCGACGGCTCCATCGGCTGGCGCCCTGACGCACGACGCTTTGTGGTCATGTTCGGCGACGACGTGCCGCATGATGATGACCTGAACACCGGTCTGGGCGTGCAGCCCGTCAACCCCGGAGGCTCCTGGTGCGGCGCCACGCCCAGTTGCCGCCGCGACCCGGGTCGGGACGGCCTTCCAGGCACTGCCGACGACCTGGACCTGCAGACGGTCCTGGGCGCCTTGGCGGCCAGTCGCACCACCTTGCTCTACGTGGTCAGCGGCGGCGGCAGCACCAACCAGGCCAACATGACGCAGTATTGGCGGCAATGGGCGCGCTGGAACGGTTCGGGTGGCGATGCCGTGGCCCTGGCCGCCGCCGCCGGACTTCCGGCGGCCATCCAGGACCTGGTCAGCGGTGCCAGCCGCCGCATCTCGCGCCTGGATCTCAAGGCATTCCCTCCCGAGTACCAGTCATGGTTGACCAGTACGCCGCCGGCCTTTACCGATCTGGAGGTCCCGGCCGCCGGCCTGAACCTCAGCTTCAACGCCCGCTTCACCGTGCCCTATGGCACGGCGCCCGGCACCTATCGCTTTGCGGTGAAGGCCATCGGCGACGGGGCGGTGTACGCGGAGCAAGGCGTGGTCATCCATGTGCCCACCACTTGCGCCTCGCCCACCCCGACGCCCACCACCACCCGCTGGCCCTCGCCTACTGCCACGGCGACATCCACCGTCTACCCTTGCCCGCCGGTGCGGCCGGATGTGACCATCAGTTGCCCGCCGGGCACCGGCCGCAACCACGTGCGCAATCACGACTTTGAGCGCTACAACCGCAGCTGGGGAGAGTTCTCCCGCTTCGGCCGCGAGATCGTCAGCTCGGATTCGCCGCTCTCCGGTTCCTTCTCCGCGCATTTCAAGGCTCAGCCGCCGGAAATCGGCGATGAGTGGCTCTTCCAGTACCTCGAGGTCCCCGCCGACGTGACTGCGGCCAGCTTCTACGTGGAGCAGGTGGCTCGCTATGCGGCGGCGGTGAACCCACCGCCCATCACGGCCGGCAACTTCTTCCGCGTGTCGCTTTACAGCGCCGACATGCGCCAGGAGCTGATGCGCTTGTGGGAGTTCGACACGATGCTCCCGGTCTACTGCCCCATCGACTCGCCGACCTACAACCTGAGCCCGTCTCAGCTTGACCGCCTGCGCGGGCAGACTGTGGTCCTGGTGCTGCGCTTCTACAAGGTGACCCCCGGCTGGGAGGTCGGTGTGTTGTTGGATGGCGTGGTCTTCAACGTCTGCGCGCCTTCGCCGCCCTGCACGGTCAGCGGCGACAAGACGGCGTCCCCCAACGTGGTGCCGTCGCAGGGCGAAGCGGTCGTGGCGATCACGCTGCAAGGCGCCGGCGACGGATGCGCGGCCACGCGTGCCCCGGCTGACGTGGCCCTGGTGATCGACCGCTCCGGATCGATGGAAGGCCGGCCCTTGTCCGATGCCCAGGCGGCAGCCAGGGACTTCGTGGATCTCATGGAGCCGGGCGTGGATCAGACGGCGGTCATCAGTTTCGCCGACGCGGCGGCGGTCGATCAGGTGCTGAGCCTCAGCGCCGGCGCTCCGCGGGCGGCCATCGCCCGCTTGACCGCGGCCGGCGACACCAACATGGAGGATGCCCTCCTGCGTGCCCAGGCGGAGCTGACCAGCCCGCGCCATCGCGCCGCCAACCAGCCGGTGATCGTCCTGCTGTCGGATGGTCGTCCGACGGCGGGAGGCAATCCCTTGCCCGCGGCGGCAAGCGCCAAGGCGGCGGGAACGCGGATCTTCACCATCGGCCTGGGCAAGGAGATCGACGACGCGCTGCTAAAGGCCGTTGCCAGCGCTCCCTCCGACTACTTCGCGGCGCCGAGCAGCGCCGACCTGGCCGGTATCTACCGACAGATCTCGTCGCTCATCTCCGGCGGTCCGGCCACCAACGTGACGGTCGTCGACCGGCTGAGCGGTTATGTGACGCTGATCCCAGGATCCTTCACCGGCCCGGTCCTGCCGGAAGTCAGTGCCGACAACCGGACCCTCACCTGGCGCCTGCCGCGCCTGGGCCTGGAAACGGTCCGTTTGACCTACCGCGTGCGGATGACCTCGCAAGCCGGCACCTGGCCCACGAATGACGCGGCGGTCGTCACCTACACCGACAGCAACGGCAAGCCGGCCGGCCTCACGCTGCCCATCCCGCAGGTGACGGTATTGCCGGCAGCTACCGGCCATCCGGATGCGATGTGCCGTGACCATCCCGGCGACGGCGGCGATCTGCCGTCCACCGCGGGCGGCGCTTCCTGGTGGGACAGTCCTGATATCTGGGTGCGCCGGACGGACGATCGCGGTCCCACGGACCAGACGCCGCTGGCCGGGCAGACGAACTACATCCAGGTTCGCGTCCGCAACCGCGGATCCGCCGAGGCCCGCAACGTGACCGTGCGCGTCTTCGACGCGGTGGGCGGTACCAGCATGCGCTGGCCGGACGACTGGATGCCGATGATCGGCGAGGCCAGCATCCCCAGCCTGGCCGCCGGGGCCAGCACGGTGGTCAGCATTCCCTGGCGGGCTGTGAGCTCCGGGCATACCTGCTTCCTCGCCCGCATCGCGGCCGATGCGGATGCGGTGGTCTCCGAGGGCTGGGTGCCTTTCGACAACAACCTCTGCCAGCGTAACGTGCAGGTGGTGGATCCGAGCGGAGGCGGAGGCTCGACCGGCGGCGGCACCATCAGCACCGGTACCCGTGGCCGTGGCCATGGCTACGTGACGGTCACCGTGCGCTCGCCGGACATCCGGCGCGACGCCAAGGGCCGTGTGACCTTCTCTGACCCGGCGGTCTTCAACCGCTGGCTGGCTGCCGGCGGCACGGCCGACGGCGGCACCGTGGATCCGGCAACCCGCTCGGTGGGCTTCGGTGCCGGCCCCGTGCTGCGGGTGATGGATGTGGCGGGTGATCGCGGTCCGGTCATCCTACGGTTGAACCGCCTGGCCTTCGAGGCCGAAGAGCTGACCGACTTGAACGTGACCATGGATGACGCGGCCGGAGGATCCCCGACCCTCTATGTGGATGCCGAGCAGGGCGGGCGCGAACTCGGCGGGGTGACCATCCGGCCGCGAGCCGTCTGGCCCGTCTTGCTGCCGGCGCTGCTACGGGGCTCAGGACTGGGGGCGGACTGAGGGCATCGGACGGAGACCGTCCGGAACGCGGCTACGGCAGGGAAATCGAGGGGCGGGTCCGAGAGGATCCGCCCCTCACGGTGTTGGGAGCGCTGAGCCTTGACCCAAAGGCCGGTTGCCTGCCCGCGTCAGGCGCGGCGGGAACAAACCCAAAGCAATCAGTCGGCTGCGCCGTCCGCCGCCGCCTCCAGTTCGCTGTCGTCTGCAGACCAGTCCAAGGTGCCGACGGTGTCCAGATGCGTCAGGTACAGCCGCAAGTCGAACTCCAGCTGGTGGTAGTCGGGCTCCATGTGGACGCAGAGCTGGTAGAAGGCCTTGCCGTGTTCGCGCTCTTTGAGGTGCGCCAGTTCATGCACGGTGATCATCCGCAAGAAAGCCAACGGCACCTCCTTGAACAGCCCGGCGATGCGAATCTCGCGCTTGGCTTTCAAGCGGCTCCCCTGCACCCGCGACACCGTGGTATGGGTGCCCAGGGCCTGCGACAGGACCACCAACTTGCTGTCGTACAACACCTTGCTCAAGGGCCCCGCGCCGCGCAGGTACTGGTCCTTCAAGGCCATGACATAGGCGTGCAAAGCGCGGTCTGAGCGGATGCCGTGCGTACCGTGATAGCGCTGCAGCAGGGCCTTGCCCAACAGACCCTGGCGCACCAACGTTTGAACCTGCGCCTGCACCGTCGCGGGATAGCCCCGCAGGTACGGAATCTGATCAGGGGCGGCATGGGACCGGCCTTCGGGCATGGGGGTCAAGCCGCGATCTCCCGGTCCGTGGCAAGGGCTCCTTCCCTCATCGCCCGGTCCACCGCGGCTCGGTCTTGCCGGTGAAGGCTTCGTGGAAGATCCGGTGGTCGGCGGCCATCATCAGGAGTGCCTGCGCTTCGGCCTCGCTCTCGATCGCCGCCACCAGGTCCATGTGCAGCTCCGTTTGCAGCCGGCGCTTGGTCATGCGGATGGCCTGGCTGGGGCCGGCGGCCAGACGCCGCGCCCAGGCCATGGCCGTGGGCAGGACGTCCTCCGGCTCTACCACCCGATTGGCCAGTCCCCAGCGCTCGGCGTCCTCGGCGGTCACCTTGTCGCCGAAGAGCAGGATCTCCGAGGCGCGGCCCAGGCCCACCATCTTGGGCAGCAGGTAGGCTGCCCCCATGTCCGCGCCCGTCAGGCCGACCTTGGTGAACAAAAAGGCGAAACTGGCGCTCCGGCTCATCACCCTGAGATCCGAGGCCAGGGCGATCACCGCTCCGGCGCCGGCGGCGATGCCGTTGATGGCGGCGATGATGGGCTTGTCCAGGAGGCGCATGTTGCGCACCGTGATCCCCGTCATGCGGGTGAAGTCCAGGTGGTCCTTGACGTCGGCATCGAGGAGCGATCCGATGATCTCATGCACGTCGCCGCCGGAGCAGAAGGCCTTGCCGCGGCCGGTGAGGACGATGACCCGGACCGCGTCGTCATAACGGAGCGACTCCATGAGGTCTCTGAACTGGGCGTAGATGTTCAGGGTGATGGCGTTGAGGCGCTCCGGGCGATCGAAGGTGAGCGTGGCGACACCGTCGTCGTCCACCTGGTAATCGAAGTCGAAGTTCATGGTTCTCTCCGAAGGCGATGATGGCGATTCCAGGGGACCGCGGTCAGCCCGTTCCGGCGATGGCTGAGGCCCCGCCGTCCACCGCGATGACCGCACCGTTGATGGAGCCGGCAGCCTCGGATGCCAGCAGCCGCACCACCGCCGCCACCTCCTCCGGCGAAACCAGCCGGCGCTGCGGGCTCATGGCGGTGATGGCCGACAGTGCTTCGTCTGCCATGCGTCCGGTGCGCTGCATGATGTTGGCCACCGAGGCATCGGTCATCGCAGTGGCCACGTAGCCCGGCGCCACCAGGTTGACCGTGATGCCCCGCTGGGCCCATTCGGCGGCCAGGGCGCGGGTGAGGCCCAGGAGTCCGTGCTTGCCCGCGGTGTAGGCGGCGATGTAGCGGTTGCCGGTCAGGCTGGCCACCGAACCGATGTTGATCACCCGCCCCCAGCCGCGGGCGAGCATGGCCGGGGCGCAGGCCTTGGTCACCAGGTAGGGACCGGTCAGGTTGATGGCCAGCATCCGCTCCCAGAGTTCGTCCGGATGACCCTCGAACTTGTGGCTCTCGGCCGCCCCGGCGTTGTTGACCAGGATGAGTGGCGGACCCAGCTCCACCGACACCCGTTTTACCATCTCGGCGATGGCGTCGGGATCCGTCAGGTCCACCGGCACGGCCAGGCTGCTGACCCCGAGGGTCGCCAGCTGTTCGGCCACGGCTTCGATCTCGTGGGCCGAGCGCGACACCACGGCCACGTCATGTCCCGCTTCCGCCAGGGCCAGGGCCGCGGCGCGGCCGATGCCGCGGCCACCGCCGGTCACCAGGGCCACCGTTCGGGCCGGCATCGATGTCCCCCCGTTCATGGGGGCGTCCCCCGAGGGCTCGCAGCGGCGGCGCCCCCGGCATTCGCGATGGCCGGAGGCGGGCTGCCTCGCGGCGCAGTCGATTCGGGTTCCCAGGGCAGATCCACGGCGGCGCTGTCGAGGGCCTTTGAACGCAGTCCTCCGATGCCGTAGGCCAGAACCCGGTAGCGGTAGCGGTTGCCGGATAGGGCCGACCCATCGACATGACGCGTTACCGACACCGTCCCGAGGTGCCGGAAAGGTCCGTCGTCCGAAGCGCGGAAGACCTCGTAGCCGTAGACCCGCGCCGCCGGCAAGGCGGCCGGCGGCCAGGTCAGGACCAGCTGTCCGCCGGGACGCCGCTCCAAGGTCAGGGCGGCGTCTACCGGCCAGCTGGGCACGGCCAGATCAGCGGGACCCGGCTCGGGAGCATGCAGCTCGGCCTTGGGCCACAGGACGCACCGCACCTGGTGGAAGGACTCGTCAAGGGCTTTGCAGACGTTGCCATACACGCACCAGATGATGCGGTCGCGCTCGCCCGCCTGGGCCTTGGCCGGCCAGTCCGGATCCGCCAGCAGCGCGCGGGCCATGCCGATGAGGTCGGCACTTTCGCCGGCCAGGGTCTCCTCGGCCAGCTCGGGGGTGGAGATCTTGCCGGAAGCCACCACCGGCGTGTCGAGGCCCGCGGCGCGCAGGGCCTGGCGCACGCCATCGGCCATGTAGGTGTTGCAGGCGTCCGGATACGGCGCCGGCGGCATGGTGCGCTCGCCGCTGTATCCGGTATAGGGATAGAGCACCTGACCCGGGCGATGCTGGGCGTCCTCGAACTTGCCGCCGGCGGAGAGGGAGACGTAGTCCATTCCGGCGCGAGCCAGTCGAATGGCGATCTGCGTGGCATCGCTCAGGCCGTAACCGCCCCGTACGCATTCCTCGCCGTCGAAGCGCAGGCCTACCGGAAAGTCCGGACCCACGGCCGCGCGGACGGCCAGGGCGACCTCTGTCGGCAGGCGTAGCCGGGCCTCCAAGCTGCGCCCACCATGCGCATCCTGCCGGCGGTTGAGGCGGGACAGGAAGCTGGACAGGGTGTAGGCATGGGCCATGTGCAGCTCCACCGCGTCGTAGCCGGCCTCCCGGGCGCGGACCGCGGCGGCGGCATAGTCGCTGACGATGCCCGCAAGATCGGCGGTGCTCAGCATGTCCACGGTCTGCCGCCAGCCGCTGCGGGCGATCTTGAGGAAGTGGATGATCTGCAGGGCCAGCTTGCCGGGGCCCGCGTCATGCGCCCGGCGGACCAGCTCGTGGTGCCCCGCGATGAAGCGGTCTTCCGACAGCCGCAGCAGCGGACCGCTGCGCGCATGATGCACCGCTGTGGCCTCGACGACGATCAGACCGGCTCCGCCGCGGGCAAAACGGATATAGCGGTCGATGATCGGTGGGTTGACCAGGCCGTCCTCGCCCGACAGCCTGGTCACCATGGCGGTCAGGACGATCCGGTTGGGCAGGACGAGGCCGCGCAGGTCGAGGGGCGCGAACAGCCGGGGAAAGGGCGCTCCCGTCGGCGGGGCGGCAACCCCCGGCGGCCGATCAGCGGTGACCCGTAATTCCGTGGTCGCGGCGGTGGCGGGTTGGGAGGACATGGGGCTAGCTTAGGGCAAGTCGGCTCAAGGGTCAACGGTCCGGGCGCTTGGCGTTTCCCGGCCTGTGCTACCATGCGCGCCCTTCCGCCGACCCTCCGGAGAGCCCGCCATGCAGCCATCCCGTCCGGTTCCGACGCCTCCCGCCGACCCCGCCGCGGCTTGGGCCAGCGTCTCGATGCACCTGCCGCGCGCGCATGGGCTGCACGCGACCCAGGGCATGGCCGCCACCCTGGGTCTTCTGGGTCCCCTGCCGACCCTGGCGGCAGCCGAGTTAGCCGCCATGGACGACCGCGGTCGCTTGGAGGCCGGACTCGATGTCTTCATGGTCGAAGCCTTCCTGCGCCGCCATCGGGCGGTTCTGAGCTCCCAGGATCGCGGCGCACTCGAGACGAGCACCACGGCGGTCGCTGAGGTCCTGGACATTCCACCCATCCTCACCTACCCGCTCTACATTCGCGAGAACCCGTCGGCCCCGGAACGCCAGCGGCGTTTCACGCCGCTGGCCGCGGAGGCGCGATTCATCCGCATGCACCGGCTCATCGAGGACGAGATGGATCGGTTGCTGCCCGTCCTGACGGCGGTGCCCGTGGCCTTCGATCCCCTCGGCGCCTTGGAGGCGGCCATGCCGGCGTTGCGGGCGGGCTTCAGGCTGATCAACCGCACCATGGCCGGCTTCCGCAGCCCAACACGGATGCCGCACCATGACTTCTTCGTCGGGTTTCGACCGTACTACGACAGCCGCAAGGATCCCGAGACCCAGCAGGTGATCCTTGAAGGACCGAGCGGCCTGCAGTCCGCGGCCTATCGGATGCTGGCCATGCGTATCGGCTACCGCGACGCGAGCTTCGACCGTTGGACGGACCGCCTGATGCGCCACCAACTGCCGGCTACCCGCGCGGCCTTGCGGTCGGCGCGCGCCGACCGGGATGACGGCCGCTCGCTGCTGGCCCTGTGCGAGTCCCTGGTGGGGCCCCTGGGAGACTTGCCGCCGCTGCATCCGCGTTACGCGCCGCAATTGCCCCGACTGTTCGCCGCGGCGCGCGCCGGCGCCTACGTGTCGCCGGACATCGAAGCGTCCTTTGCCCGGCTCAACCTCGTTCTGGGCGCCTGGCCTTCCGGTGCCGCCCATGCCCCTTGGCCGGACGCGGTGCCGATCCCGCGACCGGTGGACGCCAGCGGTGAGCGCGCCCTGACCCACCTGCGGGAGATCGAAGCCATGATCTTCGGCTTTCAGATGGAGCATGCGGCCACGGCCGCGGATCAGATCGGCACCGAGCACGGGACGGGGGGCACCAGCGGGGTGGAGTTCCTGCTGCTGGCCACCTTCCGCCGTGCGTTTCCGCTGTTGTGGGTGGATCTCTGAACCGCCGGTGCACTGCGCGATCGCCGTGGGCTCCGCAGCGCACCGCACGGTTCACAGGCGCCGCAGCAGCGCCCGCACCGGCGCCGCGTCGGCGCCCAGCACCTTGATCGGCGGCGCCGATAGCCAATAGCCTTGATCGACCCCGACGCCCCTCAGGTCCAGGTTCTCCAGCAGGCCGGCTCCCGCGGCGAAGAGCAGGCGATGGCTGTCCATCGTCTTGCTGTCCAAAGGGTCCACGCTCGGCACGTTGACGCCGATCAAGCGCACGCCCAGCCACAGCAGCCATTCGGCGGCCTCCGGATCCAGGGCCGGTATGCGCTCCGGAAAGTGGCGGCCGTCATAAGGTTGGGGGGTGGCGATGAGCAGCCGCTCCAAGGTCGGGTCCTGGCGCTGCAGGCCCTTCAGCCGCTCGGCCAGCTCAGGTTGGCTGATGCGCTGCGGATCGGCGGTGGCGATCACCCGGGCCGGTCCCAGGTAGAGTCCCGGATCCATCCGGTCGATCGTGGCTCCTCCCAGGTCTACGTGCCAAGGCGCGTCGGCATGCGTACCGGTGTGCAGGCAGCAGTCCAACTGGCCCACATTGACTGTGGCGCCGGCCTGCATGTCGCCCAGCAGTGCCAGCCGCGGCACAGCCACGCCGGACCAGGCCACCGCGTCAGCGGTGATCGGTAGGGTGATGTCGGTCCAGATGCCCATGCCTCTATAATAACCTGTCGGCCGCGATCCCACCACCGTATCAGCCGACCATCCGACCGCCGCGCGGCTGGCGCCGGCGGCCCACGCATCAGGATCCACCATGCATATCGGCATCGTTGGCTTGCCCAACAGCTCCAAGACCACTGTCTTCAATGCCCTGACCCGCGGCAAGACCGAGACCGCCAACTTCAGCAGCGGGCGCTTCTCCGTGCAGCATGCCACCGTCGACGTGCCGGATCCGCGCCTCGATCGCCTGGCGGAGATGTTCCAGCCCAAGAAGCTTACCCGCGCTCGCGTGGAGTACCATGATATCGCCGGGCTGGCCAAAGGCATCGGCGAAGGCGGTCTCTCGGGGGAGCTCTTGCAGGCCCTGGCGCAGAACGATGCCCTGTTGCACGTGGTTCGCGCTTTCGACGACGACGACGTCCTGCATCCCGAGGGCGACATCGACCCGGCGCGCGACCTGGCCATCCTCGACGGCGAGTTCATCCTATCGGATCTCATCATCGTGGAGAAGCGCCTGGCGCGGTTGAAGGAGAGCCTCAAGAAGGTGTTGCAGTCCAAGGAGCGGTCCCAGTGGGAGGCCGAGCTTGCCCTCCTCGAGCGCATCCATCCCGCGTTGGAAGCGGAGACGCCGGTGCGCGATCTGGGTCTGGGCGCCGAGGAATCGAAACTGATCCGCGGCTTCCAGCTCCTCAGCGCCAAGCCGCTGCTCGTTGTCTTCAACACCGGAGACGCAGATGTCTCCGACCCGACCGCCATCGTCGACTACCGGCACGGCAACACCGAGCTGGCCACCATCCGTGGTCGCCTGGAGGCAGAGCTGGCGCAGCTGGACGAGGCCGATCGGGCCGAGCTCATGGCCGAGTTCGGCATCACCGAACCCGGTCTGGACCGCATCATCCGCCAGAGCCTCAACCTGTTGGGTTTGCAGGTGTTCCTGACCGCCGGCGAGCCGGAGGTGCGCGCCTGGGAGATTCCCATCGGCGCCACCGCCCTGGAAGCCGCGGGCGCCATCCACAGCGACCTGGCACGGGGATTCATCCGCGCCGAGGTCACGGCCTACCCGGATCTCATCGCCGCGGGCGGCATGGCGCAGGCGCGTCAGGCCGGCGTGCTACGGCTGGAGGGACGCGACTACATCGTCAAGGATGGCGACGTCCTCAACATCCGCTTCAACGTGTGAGATCAACGGGTGAGCGCTCGGCCGCGATTCGACGGGTTGATCGGGTGGCTCGGGCACTGTTGCGGATGACTTTGACAGCCTCGCAAGGCCCATGTTATACTGGCCGGACCAGACGTGGGTCAGCAACGTCAGGTTCCCAACGATGTACGCCATTGGATGCAGTGCTTCCGCTCAACCAACACCCGATCGGTCCGAATGAGGCAAGCCCAGCGGCATCGAGCACTGGGAGGCAAGGTCCTTCGCATCACAGTCGAATGGCCGGAGCCTGCCCCATTCCGGGCGACACCGCCTGATAGAGGTAGGTCTATGCGAATCGCGATCACTGTCGGTGCCGGCCTCGTCCTGGCGCTGGTGCTGGGCAACTCAGCGCTGGCCCGCCCCGCGCTGCCTGCGGATGCGGACCAGGCAGCGCCGCCGCAATTGACGGCGGCCCAAGCGCAGCGTCAGCTTGCCACCGCCCCCTTGTCGTGGCCGCAGCTGCGAGCAGCGGCGCGATCCGCTCGCGGGCAGACGCGGGCCCCTGCCGCGGTGCGGCGGCAGTCCTCGGGCCCCCTGGGGCTGAATGCCACCTACACCTGGATCATCGACAACTTCGATACCTCCGCCGTGATGGATCCCTTGCTCTGGGTTCAGGTCCGTGACCTCAATGATGGCGGTGAGGAGTACTTCTGGAACCTCAGCCGTTGCCGACCGAAGAGCCCCAGCCAGTCGCTGTGGCCTTTTGGCGGCGGTGTCAACGGCAGCCAGCTGGCCTGCGATGCCAAGTACCCCAACGGCGTTGCCGCTTCGGCGATCATGTTGGTCAACCCGAAGGCGCAGTTCGACGGAGCGACGCCGGGAAGCCTGCGCATGGCGTTCGACGTCTGGTTCAACCTGCGGGATTTCCAGGAGGCCGGCATCGAGGCCGACGGTCTGTTCGTCAACCTCTTGATCCCGCCCAGTGACACCAATCCGGAGCTGCGGCGCGTGACGCTCCTGCATCGTACGGGGCGCTTCCCCGATCGGTACTTCGACGACCCGTTGGAGATCGACTTCCTGGCGGCGCAGAACGTCTACAAGCCGGAGGAGATCCTCAACATCTTCGAGCAGGGCGAGGTGTTCATCGAATTCCTGGCCCTGACGCAGCGGCCAACCGAGGGAAACCCGGCACCGACTACCTTCGAAAGCGGCATGTTCATCGACGACATCCGCTGGGTTTCCGACATGGCACCCAGCAATGCCGGCGGCACGCCGATCGTGACCGTGGCCCCAACGACCGGAGCCTCCAGCACGCCGCAGATCAACCCCAGCGACACGCCGCGCCCGTCGGACACGCCGCCGTCGCCGACGGACACGCCAGGGGGAGATACGCCCACGCCGCGGCCGACCGTGCCGACGCCGACCATGAGGCCGCCGACGAATACGCCTGAGGTGATTCGCCATTGGGCTTTGCTCCCCTGGCTGACATCGAACTGAAGTCGCTGCCGTAGCGTACGAGAGCGAAGCAGCAGCGCAGCCGGTCGTTCATCGCTGTTCATCCACGGGCGGTGCGGGGATATCCCCGCACCGCCCGTTTTGTCGTGCACTGGTTGTCATGCACCGATTGTCCTGCACTGGCTGGCCCGCGCAGCCTCGCACTGCAGGCCGTGCCACCAGCCGTGCCACCGATTCGCAAGCATGCGTCGGTGGGGCCGCCCAGCACGGTACTGTTAGTGGTGCCTAGTACTGCACATCCAAGAAGCGTGAGGGTTGCGATGGCATGACCTCGCGGCCAATGAAGGATTTCGAGACCCGGCACACCCATCGGCTACTCTCAAAGTCCTTTGTGGTGCGATACCAGTCTGCCTGTTGCTCGCACCCAATCGAGATCCGCGCTCGCGGCAAGAAGAAAGCCCCTTCGGGATCTGGCCCGAAGGGGCTTGGTGTGGGTCTATATGTCGATCAGGGCCACGGCTTCGGCGGGCGGCCCGTGGGTTTCATCACTTGCCGGGCGTCGGTGTCCCCTTGCCGCAGGTCTGGGTGTCCGGGTTGGCAGCGACCAGGTAGGCCACCACCGCTTCCATGTCGACCTTCTGGTCGAGCCCCACCGGCATCACGCTCTTGCCTTGCGAGCCATAGACCTTGCCGGGCGGGGAGGCCACGACGTAGACGCCGGGGTTCACGATGGACTCGCGGATGTAGGCTTCAGCCGACTTGGCCGTGCCGGTGTAGGCTGGATCAGCGATGCGCTCCAGGGCCACCTTGCCGATCTCGGCGAGGCTCGGGCAGACCTGATTCCCGGCCTTGCCGATGACATGGCAGGCCTGGCATACAGCAACCTCGGGCGGGGGCACGTAACAGGGATCCAATCGCGACGACACCTGGGCGGCGACCGTCATCTGCCGCGGGCGGACCTCGGTCAACAGCTGGGCCTGGCTGGTGCCGGCGGGGGTCAGGTCGAACATCTTCCAGACCAGCCAGACCAGGACCACGGCCATCATGATGACCATGGACAAGACAAACAGGTTATAGCCCAGCCGGAAGACCCCGAAGGGCCGATCATCGTTCGTGGAGGTGCTCATGGCCTACGCTTTTCGTGGCTACCAGGCCCTGGGTTGAGGCTCGGTAGATAAGGTCCATCGGGAGCGCCGCGATGTCCCGGGCGGTCCGGGACTCAGGCGGTTCCGGTCTCAGTCGGTCTCAGGTTCGGCGCCGGATTCTAAGGAACTGCCCCCCAGCTGTCAAGGATGCCCAGTGCGGATGCGGTCCTATTTGCGCGAGCGACGAGACGTGCCGGTCTTGGCGGCTGGCGAGCGCAACTGCTCCCATTCGGGACGACCATCGACCAGGCGCAAGGTCTCGCGCAGTTCTTTGATCTGGTCGCGCAGCGCCGCGGCCCGCTCGAAAGCCAGTTCGCCGGCCGCCCGCGTCATCTCCGCTTCCAGCTGGCCGATGATGGCCTGTAGATCATCCTTGGGGATGCGTCCGTCGCCCACCTCGTAATGCGCCGCCTCCTCCGCTACCCGCTTCATCGAGTCGGCCAGCCCGCGGATCTCGCGCATGATGGATCGTGGTTCGATGCCGTGCGCCTGGTTGTAGGCCACCTGCAGGGCGCGGCGGCGGTCGGTCTCGTCGATCGCGGTCCGCATGGCGGCCGTGATCCGGTCGGCGTACATGACCACCATGCCTTCCACATGCCTTGCGGCGCGGCCGGTTGTCTGGATCAAAGACGTGGCGCTGCGCAGGAAGCCTTCCTTGTCGGCGTCCATGATGGCCACCAGGCTGACTTCCGGAAGGTCAAGGCCCTCGCGCAGCAGGTTGATGCCGACAATCACATCGTAGACCCCCAGCCGCAGGTCGCGCAGGATCTCCACGCGCTCCATGGTCTCCACGTCGCTATGCAGGTAATGGACGCGGATGCCCAGGTCTTGCAGGTACTCAGAGAGGTTCTCGGCCATGCGTTTGGTGAGCGTCGTGACCAGCACCCGTTGCCGCTTGGCGATGCGCTCGTTGATCCGGGCAACCAGATCGTCCACCTGGCCCTTGATGGGCTGGATGACGATCTGGGGGTCCACCAGCCCCGTCGGGCGGATGACCAGGTCCACGACCTGTTCGCCATGCTCGAGCTCGTAACGCGCCGGCGTGGCGGAGGTGAAGATGGCCTGGTAGATGCGCTGTTCCCATTCCTCGAAGCGCAGAGGGCGGTTGTCCAGGGCCGAGGGCAGTCGGAAGCCATGTTCGACCAGGGTCGATTTTCGCGAGCGGTCGCCACTGTACATGGCCCCGATCTGGGGCAACATGATATGGCTCTCGTCCACGAAGAGCAGGTAGTCATCCGGAAAGTAGTCCAGGAGGGTCCATGGCGATTCGCCTGCCTCGCGACCAGTCAGGGGGCGGGAGTAGTTCTCGATGCCGTTGCAGTAGCCGACTTCGCGCAACATCTCCAGGTCGTAACGCGTGCGGTCGCCGATGCGCTGGGCCTCGATGAGCTTGCCCTGCTCCTCAAGGTGGCGCACCTGCTCGCGTGCCTCCTCTTCGATGCGCGCGATTCCGGCCTGGAGCTTGTCTTTGTTGGTGACGAAATGCCGCGCGGGGTAGATGTCCAGCCCATCGCGCAACTCGGTCACCTCGCCGGTGACCGGATCGATGCGCGATATGCGTTCTACCTCGTCGCCGAACAGCTCCACGCGATAGGCTGCCTCTTCGTAGGCCGGCTGGATCTCGAGGGTGTCGCCGCGCACGCGAAAGGTGCCGCGTTTGAGTTCGTAGTCGTTGCGATCGTATTGGATCTCCACCAGATGCCGGAGCAGCTTGGTGCGGTCCCGCCTTTCGCCGACCTTGATCTTCACCACCACCTGCCCGTAATCCTCCGGCGATCCCAAGCCGTAGATGCTGCTGACCGAGGCAACGATGATCACATCGCGCCGACTGAAGAGGGCGCTGGTGGCCGCCAGCCTCAAGCGGTCGATCTCGTCGTTGATCTGGGCGTCCTTCTCGATGTAGGTGTCCGTCTTTGGAATGTAGGCTTCAGGCTGGTAGTAATCGTAGTAGGACACGAAGTAGGCCACGGCGTTGTCCGGGAAGAAGTCGCGGAATTCGGCATAGAGCTGCGCGGCCAGGGTCTTGTTGTGCACCAGGATGAGCGCCGGCCGGTCCAAGGCTTCGATGACCTTGCTCATGACATAGGTCTTGCCGGTGCCGGTAGCACCCAGGAGGGTTTGAAAGCGCATGCCCTTCTGCAGGCCGTCCACCAGCTTGGCGATGGCTTGCGGTTGGTCTCCGGCAGGTTCGAATGGGCTGACCACCGTCAGGCGGGGCATGGCATCCTCGGGGGGAGCGGCGCGAACAGACGTTCCGAAAACTGTAGCGGCAACAGGTCACTTCGGACGAATCCCGCCATCTGGCCCGCCCGGCGTCAGCGACGTCGCGCGCTGAGCAGGACGGGCAACCAGATTCGTCTGCGGCCAGGGTCGGGCGTTGCTGACGGCTCGGGCGACGCAGTACCGCTGGGCGCCAGCGTGGGGGAAGCCACCGCGGTGAACGTGGGCTCTGCGGGTGCTGTGCTGTCGGCTGTAGGCGACGGGGGCTGGGACGGCGACGGAGATGGTGAATGCGACGGGGACGGAGCCGGGGACGGCGGCACCGTCGCGGTGGAGGGTTCCGGCTCCGGTGTCGCCGTGCTGCTGGGCAGCGGGGTCGCTTCCGGAGACGGCGTGACCGAGGGTCCGGCCGATGGCAACAGGGGACCCGGCACCCGGTACAGGGCACCCACCGAGCGCCGGTTGAGCGGTGCGGCATCGGGAAAGCCCAGATGCAGGTCCTGCGCGCCGTCGCCGTTGGTATCCGCCAGGCTGACCGATATCCCCGCCAATCCGGACTGCGGCTGCGGCCCTTGGACCAGAAGCGCCACCTGCCCCGGGTCCAGCCGCAGCTCGCCTTCGGCCGGCAGCGGTCCACGGATGCCCAGAAGCAGTCCGGCATCCGCCCGCCCAGCCACGTCTGCCCACGGTGCCGCGAGGACCAGATCCGGGCGGCCGTCGGCATCCAGATGCCCGATCGCCACGCTCCAACCCAGTCGACCGTCATCCGCCGCGGCGCGAATGCTCAGCCGCGCCGACGCGGTCAGGTCGATGATGCCTGTAGGCAGGGGACCGGCGACCAAGAGCACTTCGCCGCTCAGCCGGTCTACCAAGGGAGCGCCCACCAGCAGGTCCGGCGCGGCATCACCGGTCAGGTCGCCGGTGGCCATGACCTGGCCCTTGCAGCTGCAGCCGCCGAGCGACAGCGCGCTGCCCAGCGACACCCCCGGGGCGGGGAGGAGGGTGGTGTCGGCGTCGGCGGCGCTGCGTCGGGCGGGCTTGCCGAACTGCGGACCGCCTCGAAAGACGAATACGGGTCCGCGGCCGCCGACCGTGCCGTCATCGTCGACCGCGGAGACGATGAGGTCGTCCACGCCATCGCCGCTCAGATCACCGGCGACGAGCGCCGCTCCGAAGTAGGTGCGGGTGGCCACGCCCTCGATGGTCCAATCGGCGGCGGTCTGCGACAGGAAGACCCGTCGACCCTTGGCCAGCGGGCCCCACCAGCCGAAGACGGCGCCGCGAAAGCCGCCGCGCAGTACCGCCGCCACCGCCAGATCAGGGTGCCCGTCGCCGTTGAAGTCCGCCACGGTCAGACCGGTACCCAGCTGATCGGAGCCTGCCGGCAGGCTGTTGCCGGCCAGGTAGACGTCCGGTTCGTCGTCGATGAAGTCGATGTCCCCGCCAGCCGACTTGCCGCCGAAGACGACATAGACGGCGCCCGCGTTGTTCAAGAGGCGAAAGGGAGCGGTGGTATCGGCGGGATCGAGGGGATCCGCCAACAAGGAACCCATCACCGCGTCGGCAATGCCGTCGCCACTGAGATCGCCGACAGCCACCGCATTGCCCAGGCGGGCTTCAAGGCCGCGACCGGTAAAGGACCAGTCGCGTTGGTTGGCATGGTCCACCGTTGCCGGCCATTGGGCCCGCCCGAAAATGCCGTAGGCGCGACCGATGATGTTGCGGCCGCCGGAAGTCCACCAGTGGGCACCGGCAAAGAGGTCGATCAAGCCGTCGTCGTTGAGGTCGGCGGCGCTGAGATCGTTGCCCAACTGCTCCTTGATGGGCGCGCCAAGCACCTGGCTTACGCCGACCGGAATCGCCGCCAGATTGACGAGGCGTTCGTTGGCCTGTGACTGGGCCGTGGCCGGCCGCGGTCCGTGGCCGGGCAGGACCAGCAAGAGGCAAGCGGTTGCCAGCAAAGGCGATAGGTGCGGCTTCGTCGGCATGAAGGCCTGCTTCCAGCTGCTGTGCAACGCGCGAATCATGACGAACGCCGCCGGACCTGGGCTGTGGTATAGTTCGGTCGTCGTCCACGGTCGGCGGATCTGGTCGGCGGCCACGGCACAATCATGGATCGCTTATGACCACCCAGCAAGCCGCAACCATCCAGGGCTTTGCCAACCTCTCGGGGAGCTTCCTGCTGTTCGGGCTTCTGGTCATGCTCGTGGCGGGTTCGGCGGTTCTATGGCTGACCGGCCGCGGTCTGAATCTGGCACGGCGCGAGGCCGGTCGCTGGGCGCCGCAGTTGCTGGCCGGCTTGATCACCCTGCAGACGCGGGTGGATCGGGAGGCGGAGGAGCGGTTCATTCGGCCGCATATCAGCCGCTTGAGCATGATCGAAGGTGTTCGGGCGGGTGTCATCGCCTTCTGGCGCGGCCGGCCGACGCAGGTCTGACCCGCGCCCGCCCTCACCGCAGGTCGCTCAGGCCGCCTTTGCTCGCGGCGGGCCTTCTTCAAACTCCGGGGCTACCAGGCCGGCCACGGCCTGCACCATCGGATGCTGTCGATCGACTGCCAGAACCCGAAGCAGCCGCCCGTCGGCCGATTCCTGCTGTCCTTCGATCAGGATGCCGCTGTCCTTGAAGCCGGAGAGGAGGTCGGTGACCCGATCCTCGCTGAACCCCAAGCGATGATGTGGTGACAGGGCATGCGAGCGGATGAAGCCGAAGGTCATGTAGGGCCGGTTCTGATTGAGCCAGAGGATCAGCTGCAGCAACTGAACATCGTCCGGGGGGCCATCGAAGGCGCCGCCGATCGCCGCGGCTGCCGGCCGAAGGTCGCCGCCGATGGGATCGCAGAGATCAGCGCTCTCCACGAGGTCTGCGGAGACGCTGCCCGGCACGCCGGCGATCACCACCTGTTTGCCGAAACGGTTGCGCGCGCGTGCGGTGATGCGAATGAAGTCGGCGTCGCCGGTCATGAGCACCAAGGTGTTGAGGGTGGGCCGGTCCAGGATCGCGTCGACAATGTCCATCAACATCGCCATGTCGGCGCTGGATGCCTGCGGCAGGTCTGATCCACGCCGCGGGACATCCTGGGGCGTGATTCCGGCCACCTCGAGCTTGCGCCGAAAGACCGCCGGATGCTGCGCGAAATCGGCATAGGCAAAGGCGACGGCCACCGGGCCGTACTTGCGCGCTTTCTCCATGAGCAGTTGCGGATCCGGTTCGTGGCCGAAGGTGTTCAGCATCCCGTATCGGATGTTCTCAAAATCAATGAACAGACCCACTTCGAGCTGGCTCGACATGGCCAAAAATGCCTCCTATGCCGATCGCCGCCACATGACCGGGGCCGAAGAAATAATGCCCTCGGGAGATGGCGGCGCGTCGCAGGACCGGAGCGAATCCGCCCCCAGATCCTGCTGGTGTCGGCGCCTAAGATATCATCCCGAAGGGCAATGGTCAACTCGGTCCGGCGGCGGCGGCAGGCAACAGCTGCAGGGTGATCAGGCCGTTCGCCGCGCTCGCCGCCGCATTGGGAATGCGGCCGACCATCGACCAGGGGCCGGCCCATTCGATCTCCACTTCCACCACCTGGCCCAGCAATGGGCGGCGTTCGGGAAAGTAGACCAGTTTGTTCGTTCGCGTGCGTCCTCGCCAACGGTCGCCGTCTCGGCCCTCCACCAGCACCTCCAGCCGCCGGCCGACCAACCGGGCCGTGATCGCGGCGCAGATGTCCTGCTGCTGCAGATCCACCAGCTTGCGCCGTCGCTCCTTCTCCGCCTCCGGCACGTCGTCGACCATGGTCTTGGCCGCCACCGTGCCCGGCCGCGCCGAGAACTTGGCCAGGTGCACCTTGTCGAGCTCGAGTTCCGCCAGCAGGTCGACCGTCTTCTGGAACTGGGCTTCGGTTTCCCCGGCGAATCCGACGATGATATCGGTGTGGATGGCCACGCCGGGAATGCGCTCTCGAATGCGGGCCACCAGGCGGCGGTAATCGTCGGCCGAGTAGCCGCGCTTCATCCGCCGCAGGACGTCGTCATCTCCGGCCTGCACCGGCACCTCGATATGCTCCATCACCTTCGGCAGGCGGGCCACCGCGTCCAACAAGGCGTCGGTCATGAAGTTGGGGTGGCTGGTCAGGAAGCGGATGCGCTCCAGGCCGTCCACGCTGTTGAGGTCTTCCAGCAACTCGACCAGGGCGTCCTGGCGACCCCAGTCATGGCCGTAGCGGTCCACGATCTGACCCAACAAGGTGACCTCGCGCACGCCCTGCTCGACGAGGCTGCGCACCTGGTTGCGGATCTCCGCCGCCGGCCGGCTGCGCTCCGGGCCGCGGCGCGACGGGATGGTGCAGAAGGTGCAGACCCAACTGCAACCATAGACGATGGGCACATGGGCGCTGACGAGCGTTCCCTGCTCGCGCGCCGGCAAGGTCAGCCGCCCCATGTTCGCGACCGCTTCCGGCGCTGCCGTTCGCGCCCCCAGGGACGACGGAGGCCTGAAGCTTCCGCCGGGCTCCGCGGCATCCTGCAGCGCCCAGCGCGCGGCCAGCTGACGCGCTTCCATGTCGACGGCGGCCGCCTCCATGGCGCGAGCGCGCAGATGGTCGAGGAGCGGGCTGGTCTCCGAAGGCGGCAGAAAGACGTCGACCATCGGAAAGCGGCGCATGAGGGCGGGGCCGGGCTTGTGGCTCACCAGGCAACCCATCAGGGCCACGACCGTATCCGGACGGGCCTGCTTGACCGGCCGCAGGGCACCCAGGCGACCGAAGACCTTGTCCTCCACCTGCTGACGCACGACACAGGTGTTGAGGACGATGACGTCGGCCTCGTCGGGCTGCTCCGCCCAGACATAGCCCAGCTTCTCCAGTTCGCTGCCCAGCCGCTGGCTGTCCGCGCTGTTCATCTGGCAGCCGATCGTCCAGATATGGTATTGCATCCGCGGGCTCCCTCAGGCGCCTAGAACGTAGGCGAAGATGAGCGGCGCCACGATGGTGGCGTCCGACTCGATGATGAAGCGGGGGGTGTCGACGGCCAGCTTCTCCCAGGTGATCTTCTCGTTGGGGACGGCGCCCGAGTAGGAGCCGTAGCTGGTGGTGGAGTCGGAGATCTGGCAGAAATAGCGCCACAGCGGGATATGCGCCATGTCCAGGTCCTGACGCAGCATCGGCACGACGCAGATCGGAAAGTCGCCGGCGATGCCGCCGCCGATCTGGAAGAAGCCGATCGGCGCCTGGCTGACGGTGTCCTGATACCAGGCGGACAGCGCCATCATCGCCTCGATGCCGGTGCGAACGGTATGCACTCGCCCCACCGTCCCGCGGATGCAATGCGAGGCGAAGATGTTGCCGGTGGTCGAGTCTTCCCAGCCGGGCACGAAGATGGGCAGGTCGCGCTCGCAGGCGGCCACCAGCCAGCTGTCCGCGGGATCGATCTGGTAGAAGTCGACCAGACGGCCGCTGCGCAGGATGCGGTACAGGAACTCGTGGGGGAAGTACGCTTCGCCCGCCTGGTCGGCCGCCGTCCATTCGTCGAGGATCGCCCGCTCGATGCGGCGGATGGCCTCCTCCTCCGGAATGCAGGTGTCGGTCACGCGGTTGAGGTGCCGGCTGAGCAGCTCCTCTTCATCGGCCGGGGTGAGATCGCGCCAGTTGGGCAGGCGCACGTAATGGTGGTGGGCCACCAGGTTGTACAGGTCCTCTTCCAGATTGGCCCCGGTACAGGTGATGGCATGCACCTTGCCGGCACGGATCATCTCGGCGAGGCTGAGCCCCAGCTCGGCGGTGCTCATGGCTCCGGCCAGGGTGACCATCATCCGGCCGCCGGCGTCGATGAAGTCGCCGTAGGCCTCGGCCGCATCGATCAGGGCCGCGGCGTTGAAATGGCGGTAATGGCGCTTGATGAAGGCCCTGACGGATGAGGCATGTTGCATGGCTTGATTCCTCTGAGGCAGAAGGGGCGATGGCTTGGAGGCGGCAGATGACGACAGGGAAGGACTCAGCGCCGCCGGGGCAGGGCCAGGAGGCTGTCCTGGTGATCGACGTGATGCTTCCACTCGTCGATGAGCGGCTCCATGGCGAAGCTGATGGCCTTGTAGAGCAGCTTGGCCACCGCATAATCGGCGTGGTGCAAGGCCTCGCGCGGCGCCAGCTCCACGCAGTCCAGGCCCAGGATCTCCGCCTCGTCGGCCACCAGGCGGACGATTCCCACTGCCTCGGCCCAGTCCAGGCCGTCCGGCTCAGGCGTGCCGGTGGCCGGAACCACGGCGGGATCCAGGCCGTCGACGTCGATGGTCAGGAAGACGCGCCGCCCGGCCAGGCGCTCGCGGAAGACCTGCATCCAATCAGGGTTTCCCATGTCCTCGGTATACCAGACCCATACCCGCTCAGGGTGGCTGCGGGCGAACGCGACCTCTTCAGGGCAGACGGAGCGGATCCCGATCTGCAGCAATTGCTCCACCGCCGGGTTCTCCAGCATCCGGCGCGCCACGCTGGCATGGCTCTGCGGATCACCCTCGTATTGGTCGCGCAGGTCGCTGTGGGCATCGATCTGCACCACGGTGATGGGGCCGCCATGCACCGCCGTGATGCCCCGCAGCACGCCCGCGCTGATGCTGTGCTCTCCGCCCAGGCCGACCGGAAGGCAGCCGGCGCGGCAGATATCCTCGATGGCGGCGGCGATGGCGTTCTGCGTCGCGACCGCGTCGGCGGGCAGCTGTAGCGCCGGCAGGGTGTGGATGCCGTAGGTCAAGGCCGCTTCGAGGTCATACTCGCGGTCGTAGAGCTCAACTTGCTGCGATGCCTTGATGATCGCCTCTGGCCCCAGGGCCGTGCCACCGCCGTAGCTGACCGTGGCCTCAAGGGGGATGGGCAGGACGCGCACCGCCGCCCAATCGCGATCTGCGACGTCGGGCGACAGGCCCAGGAAATTGTCGAAGGAGGGTGGCATCATGGGAGTCGGATCCTATGGCCGCGGCCGAGGGTCAAGCTATGGTAGGAGGCGGGGGAGGGGGGGTCAAGTCGACTATGACCGTTGAGCGGGCTAGGGCGCCGCGACCAGCTGCGCGTCCATGATGAAGGCCTGCACGCTCTCCCGGAAGGGCGACTGGGGCGGTGTCGGCAGGATGGCGATCACCAGATCCACGACGGCATGTCCGTCGGACGGCAGGCTGACGGCGCGGGCGATCGGTTCGATATGGGGGTTGACGGCCACCGGCCGCCCCCGGTCATCGCGTCCCGCCACCCGTGGAATGGCCACGAAGACCCGAGCATAGTCGCCGGCCGGCAGGAAGCCGCGGGTCAGCACCACCGCCTGCGCGTCATCGGCCCGCAAGGTCACCCGGTTGGCGGTCTGCCCGAAACGTTGCCAGCCGGCGTCGCGAAAGCCGTGTCGGTTCACCCCGCCCCAATCCGGCTCCAGGTTCAGCTCCCGCAGTCCGCCGCGATGCTCCGGCGACCAGCGCAGGCGAAGGATCAACTCGCCTTCGGTGGCCGGCGCCGGGCGGCAGGCGGTCAGCTGCACAAGCAGGCTGACAGCGAAGAGCGCCCGAAGCCATCGGGCCGCCGGGGCAGACAGACGCCCGGCGGCCGGTGATGGTTTCGGGCGCCTCGAAGCTTCGCTCAAGGCCACAGACCCGTCGATCAGTAATCGCCCACGCCGGCGTCGGCGCCGTTGACCAGCGTCTTGCCATGGTCGCGCCAGGCGGCCAGGCCCTCGGTGATGTACTTCACCTTGGTGAAGCCGCCATCGTTGACCAAGGCATTGGCCACCTGCAAGGCCTCGGAGTTGGGGCATTCGCAGTAGCTGATCAGCCATTTGTCGGTCGGCAGCTTGTCGAAATGGGCTTTGGGGCTGTGGAAGGGCACGTCGATGGCCCCCGCGATATGCCCCGACTCGTAATCCAACTGGCTGCGGGCGTCGATGAACTGGATCTGACCCTTCAGGCAGCCGTCGTCGATGGCCTTGATCACGTCGGCCATGGCGATCTGCAGGTTGGTCTTGTCCTCGGTAAACGCGGCGCAGCCGATGACCGGCGCCGACGGCGTGGGCGTCTCGAGTGGCGCATCGGCGACCACCTCGTCGGCAGGAACGGTACTGACATCCTCCGCGGAGGCCGGGGTCTCCATGGCGCCATCTTCGCTGCTCGGTGCGGCGTCATCGGCCGGCGTGCAGGCGCCAAGGGCCAGGGTCAGCGTCAGTCCGGCGATCTTGAACCAGGATGCGAGCTTCATGGTAACCTCTCCAGAGTCTTCCCGGCGGCATGGCGCGGGAGCAGGTGGGGGGCGGTGCAGGGCTGGGTGCTGCATCGATAGCGTTGCCGGGGCCGACAGGCGCGACCCCGGCGCGAGGCAGCTGTTCGGGTCAAGGCTTCTTGGTGGCGGTGGCCTTGACCGTGACCGTCGGCCGGCTCACGGCGCCGGCCTTGGTCGGCGAGCTTCCGGCGGCCGGTTGGGTCGTCGGCTTGTTCGTCGGCGCCGCCGTCGGGGTTGGCGGCTTGGGGGCCTTGAAGCTGTAGTCGAGAATGACCTCGTTGCTGCCGGGAACCTCGGCTCGCAAACCCATCAGGTAGCCGACGTCGCCGTCGCGCCACAGGGGAACGTCGCTGCCGCCGTCGGCGCGGCTCACGTCGGTGCGCCAGGCGGCGGCGGCATCCTCGCCCTGCAGTTCGAAGCGCGTGGGTTTGGCGCCATAGGCCGCCTTGACCAGGCCTGCGAGCGGCTTCTTGTCCAGAGGCCAGGCGACGCCGGCGGTTCCCTGGTCGGCCGAGGCCTTCGTGCCGAAGCCGGTCACCCGGTCGGGTCCCCAGGCCTCGCGGCGGTCCTGCCACCAGCCCAGGGTGAAGATGACCAGCTGCCTGATCTCGGGCGAAGCGGGGGTGGCCGTGCTGCCGCGCCAGTACTCGAGTGCGCGGATGATGCTGTGCAGCCGCGCCAGGCGCTCGCCGTAAGGGCCGGCCGGGCTCTCCAGGTCTTTCTGCGAGACGACCAGCCGCGCCGAGCCCTTGTTGGACTTGACATAGATGACACCAACCGGGCCTGGTCCGTCGACGCTGCCATCGTCGTTGACCGTGTAGGCCAGCTTCGGCTCGGCCAACTTCTCGGCCAACTCGGCGATGCCGATGTCGTCCCAGAGGATGCGCACGAAGTCCGCACCCAGGCTGGGGGTGAGGACCGTCTGGTACCAGTCGTCCTGGCTGTAGTCGTCGCGGAAGGCATAGACCACGTGGCCACCGGCGCGCATGCTGAAGTTGGGGCGGAACTCGGCGGCCAGCGCCGGCTCGTTGGCCCGCGGCTCGATGCGTGCGAACTGCAGGATCACCTCGTCGCCGCCCGGCAGGCCGGCGGCGTTCTGGGTAGCCTCGGCCGCCACGTCCACCGTCGCCGTAGGCAGGGGGGTCTTGGTGGGCAGTTCCGTGGCCGAGGGCAAGGCGACCAAGGTGGCTGGGCGCTGATCGGCGCTCGGGGGCCGCGGCGTGGGTTCGTCTTCGCCGCAGGCGGTCAGGGCAGCGAGCAGCAGCACGCCGGGGACGATCGCCAGCGCGATCCGTCGAAAGCGCGACCGGTCGGTCACGTCAGTCATCTGAACCTCCTCATTTCGGAGCCGCCCGAACGACGGCTCGCGACACAATGCGGTTGAGTGTGCCACACAGCCCCCGGACGGGCCAAGATGCGGGCAGGCTGAGGGCGCCTCAAGCCTCCGCCACGATGGGCTCGGGCACCCAGCGCCCGGAAAGGACCTTGGCCAGGTACCGTCCGGTATGAGAATCCGGCCGGGCCGCGACGGCTTCCGGCGTGCCTTCGCAGACCACCGTTCCGCCCCGATCGCCACCGTCCGGCCCCAGATCAATCAGGTGGTCGGCGCATTTGATGACATCCAGGTTATGCTCGATGATCAGGACCGTGTTGCCCGCGTCCACCAGGGTCTGCATCACCGTCAGCAGGCGCTCGACATCGGCGAAGTGCAGGCCGGTGGTGGGCTCGTCCAGGATGTAGAAGGTGTTGCCGGTGGCCACCCGTGACAGCTCACGGCTCAGCTTCACCCGCTGGGCCTCGCCGCCGGACAGCGTCGGCGCCGGCTGGCCCAGCTTCAGGTAGCCCAGCCCTACGGCCTCCAAGGTCTCCAGCTTGCGGCGGATGGCGCTGTGAGCCTGGAAGAAGACGGTCGCCTCGGTCACCGACAGGCGCAGGACATCGCTGATGGACAGCTCCTTGAACTTGATCTCCAGGGTCTCGCGGTTGTAGCGCGCGCCCTTGCAGATCTCGCAGGGCACATAGATGTCCGGCAGGAACTGCATCTCGATCTTCAAGATGCCGTCGCCGGAGCAGGCCTCGCAGCGCCCGCCCTTGACGTTGAAGGAGAAGCGGCCCATGTCGTAGCCGCGCAGCTTGGCGTCCGGCAGCGAGGCGAACAGCTGGCGGATGGGCGTGAAGAGGTTGGTGTAGGTGGCCGGGTTGGAGCGCGGCGTGCGTCCGATGGGGCTCTGGTCGATGTCGATGACCTTGTCGAGCGCTTCCCAGCCCTCCAGGGCGTCGTGGGCTCCGGCGGGTACCCGGGCGGCATTCACCAGTTGCGCCAGGCGGTTGTGCAGGATCTCCTGCACCAGGGTGCTCTTGCCCGAACCCGACACCCCGGTGACCACGGTCATCGTACCCAAGGGGATGCTGACGTCGATGCCCTTGAGGTTGTTCTCGCGCGCCCCGCGCACCACCAGCGACTGCCCTTTACCCTTGCGCCGCCTGGCCGGCACCGGTACGGCGCGGCGCCCGCTGAGAAAGTCGGCGGTCAGGGAGCCTTCGGTGGCCAGCACGGTCTCGATGTCGCCCTGGGCCACGACCTTGCCGCCATGCTCTCCGGCGCCCGGCCCCATGTCGATGATCCAGTCGGCCGAGCGCATCGTCTCTTCGTCGTGCTCCACGACCAGCACCGTGTTGCCCACGTCGCGCAGGCTGAGCAAGGTGCGAATGAGGCGGGCATTGTCCCGCTGATGCAGACCGATGGAGGGCTCGTCGAGGATGTACAGCACGCCCATCAACTGGCTGCCGATCTGCGTGGCCAGGCGGATGCGCTGCGCCTCGCCGCCCGAGAGGCTGCCGGCGCGGCGATCCAGGGTCAGGTAGTCCAGACCCACGTCCACCAGGAAGCGGGCGCGGGCGCGCACCTCCTTGAGGACATCGCGGGCGATGGTCAGCTCCCGCTCCTTGAGCGGATCCACGGCGCTTTGGCCCTGGGCCAGGGTCTCGGCCCAATCCGCCACCTCGTGAATGGCCATGCGCGTGACCGCGATGATCGAGCTGCCGCCCACGGTGACCGCCAGGACCTCCGGCTTGAGGCGCTTGCCCTCGCAGGTGCTGCAGGGCCGGGTGGCCATGAAGCGCTCCAGCTCGCCGCGCATCCAATCGGAGTCGGTCTCGCTGTGCCGCCGCTGGATGTTGGTCACCACGCCCTCGAAGCGGCTCTTGTAGCTGCGCTGCTGACCGCGGTGGTTGCGGTAGCGCACCTCCAGCTCTTCGGGGCCCAGGCCATGGAGGATGGCCTCGCGGGCCTCGAGGTTGAATTCCGACCAGGCGGTGTCGAGATCGTGGCCGAAGCGCTCGGCCACGGCCGCGAGCAGCTGCAGGCCGAAGCCCTCCTCGGACCGGTTGCGGGACCAGGCGGCCACCGCACCCTCCCGCAGGCTGAGGTCGGGGTTGGGTACCACCAGTTCCGGGTCCACCTGCATCAAGGTGCCCAGGCCCTGGCAGGTGCCGCAAGCGCCGTGCGGTGAGTTGAAGGAAAGGTGCGCGGCTCGATCTCCGGCAGGCTCAGACCGCAGGTGGGGCAGGAGAAATGCTCGCTGAAGAGCTGCTCCTGCTCCGCGCCGCCGTCCTGCCCCAGCTGCAACACGCTGATGACGCCGCCGCCGAGCTTGAGCGCCGTCTCGATGGAGTCGGTGAGCCGGGTGCGGTCGATGGCCTCGGGACCATGGCGCACCACCAGGCGATCCACGACCGCTTCGATGGTGTGGTTGCGGTAGCGGTCCAGGCTGAAGTCCTCCTCCTCGCCCAGGTCGCGCAGCTCGCCGTTGATCCGGGCGCGCACGAAGCCTGCCTTGCGCAGGTCTTGGAAGACCCGCTCATGGCTGCCCTTGCGGCCGCGCACCAAGGGCGCCAACAGGAGGATGCGGCTGCCTTCGGGCAGGTTGAGCACGGCATCCACGATCTGGTCGGCTCCCTGGCGGGCGATCACCTGTCCGCAGTTGGGACAATGAGGAATGCCGACGCGGGCGAAGAGCAGCCGCAGGTAGTCATAGATCTCGGTGACCGTGCCTACCGTGGACCGCGGGTTGTGGCTGACGCCCTTCTGGTCGATGGAGATGGCCGGCGACAGGCCGTCGATCTGGTCGACGTCCGGCTTCTCCATCTGCCCGAGGAACTGGCGGGCGTAGGCCGACAGGCTCTCCACGTAGCGCCTCTGCCCCTCGGCGTAGATGGTGTCGAAGGCCAGCGAGCTCTTGCCGCTACCCGAAAGCCCGGTGATGACCACCAGCTTGTCGCGCGGGATCTTGATGTCGATGTTCTGCAGGTTATGCTCGCGGGCGCCGCGGATGTCGATGTACGCATGGGCCATGGTTCGCTCCGGAGGGGCGCGGTCGGGACGGGCCACCGATGGACAAGCCTGAAAGCTTAGCACAAATGAGCGGATCGCAGGTCGCCGCTCATTCGCGACTCAGGCAAGGCTGCTACAACATCGGCTTGCCGTGGCCGCGCGCCTTGCGCGCCCGGCGACGTGGGCATAGCATTGCCGATCGACTGGCGTTCGCCCCCTTCGCCGTTCACCGAGGTGACCCGATGACCAACCTACGCCGCGCCCCTGACCGCCGCTTCCAACCCGGTCGCCGCGTCGGCCTGGCTCTATGCCTCCTGGCGCTGCTGCTTGCCGGCGGCCGCTCGGCCGCCGCGCAGATCAGCCTGGTCGGCGGAGGGCCACAGGTGCAGGTGTCCGCCCTGGGGCGGTACGGGCAGGTGGCGCAGGGCGCCCAGCAGACCGTGGCCGTGGTGATGAACCATTCGACGGGCTTTCACAGCTGGCCGGACGAGGCGCAGTTGGTGATCCCCAGCTGGCTGGGCGACGACTTCTTCCCCATCCAGACCCAGTTGGTGCTGGCGAAGGCCTCCGCGGGGCTGAGTCTGGAACCCGCGCGCATCGCCTGGCCGCAGCCGCAGCCGGTGCCGGTGGACTTCCTGATGACCGGCACCAAGCAGGACCTGCTGAGCTTCAAGGACCGCGCGGTCATTCTGGTGACGGTGAACGTGGCCGCCGACGCGCCGGTCGGGCCGGCGTCGGTCGAGCTGAAGTTGACCTATCAGAGCTGCGACGAGACCACCTGCTACCAGCCGGAAGAGCCGGTGCTGAAGGTGGACTTCGCGGTGGTGCCGGCGGGGACGGACTTCATGGCCACCGCCGCGCCAGATCCGGCAAACGACTTCGGCGCGGGAGCGGCCGCTGCCAACGACGGCGGCGTCGCCTTCAACTTCTTCGGCAAGCAGTTCCGGGTGGCTTCGGCCGGGGTGCTGGGGCTGTTGACCCTGCTCTTGCTGGCGGCCCTGGGCGGTTTGCTGCTGAACTTCACGCCCTGCGTGCTACCCGTGCTGCCCATCAAGATCATGGGCATGAGCCGCGCGGCCGGCGATCCACGGCGGCTGGCCGTGCTGGGCCTGGTGATGAGCGCGGGCGTGATCGCTTTCTGGCTGGTCATCGGCGGCGCGATCGCGTTCGTCGCCGGTTTCACGGCCATCAGCAGCCTGTTCCAGACCAGCTGGTTCTCGCTGGTCGTCGGCCTCTTCGTCGCCGTGATGGCCCTGGGCATGCTGGGACTGTTTGAAGTCGTGCTGCCCCAGGCGGTGTACCGTTACCAGCCCAAGCAGGAGACGCTGCCGGGGGCCTTTGGCTTCGGTATCATGACCGCGGTGCTCTCGACGCCATGCACGGCGCCGTTCATGGGCACGGCCGCGGCCTGGGCGGCGCGCCAGCAGTCGGCCATCACCCTGACCACCTTCGCCGCCATCGGCGCGGGCATGGCCCTGCCCTACCTGATCCTCAGCCTGCGGCCGGGCATGCTGGCCAAGGTGCCGCGCACCGGCCCGGCCAGCAATGTGCTCAAGCAGGTGATGGGCCTCCTGATGCTGGCGGTGGCCGTCTTCTTCCTGGGCATCCCCATCGCCGGTGCCTTGCGCCAGGCGCCGGCACCGGCCAGCCGTGACTACTGGTGGGGTGTTGCCGCGCTGGTCGTGGCCGCTGCCGCCTGGCTGGTCTGGCGCACCGTTCAGCTGACGCCCCACCGTGGTCGACGGCTCTTCTTCGGCGCCGCCGGAACCCTGGTCGCCCTGGGCATGCTGTCGCTCGCCCCCGGCCTCACCAGCCAAGGCCCCATCGACTGGGTCTACTACAGTCCGGAGAAACTGGCCGCGGTTCAGGCCGAGGGCAAGGTGGCGGTGATCGACTTCACCGCCGAATGGTGCCTCAACTGCAAGACCTTGGAGAAGACCGTGCTCCATCGTCCGCAGATCACGGCGCTGCTGGAAGCGCCCAACGTGGTGCCGATCAAGGTGGACCTGACCGGCGACAACCCTGACGGCCGCCGGCTGCTCAACGAGATGGGTGCCGTGGGCATCCCTCTTCTGGCGGTGATCGGGCCGGGCACGGATTACGCGACGGGCAAGCTCACCTTCGACAGCTACACCGTGGATGTCGTGCAGCAGGCGGTCAGCAAGGCCGGCGGTGGCTGAGGTCGCGAACCCGGACGCTTCGTCCGGAGCCGATCAAGTTCGCGCTTCCGTTCGGAGTCGCGGAGTCGCGAAGTTGCGGACGCCTGGTGTTCGCGACCGGTCTGCGTATCCAGCCTGCGCTCAGTCCTGTTTCGGCCACCACGCCTCGCGGATGCGGTCGATGTGAAAGGTGCGGGACTCGCGGCGCAGGTGGCAGTAGGCCACCAGGTAGTTGCCGCGCAGGGCCACCGGCTGGATCATCCGCACGCTGAGGCTGCTGCCGCTTGAGCGGTAGCGGATGAACAGCGCCCGCTGCTCGCGGATGGCGGTGGCCAGCGGCTCGGGCACCGCATCCGACGGGGTCTCAGCCGGACCGATGCCCAGGCGCGAGGCCAACTGCACCTCGGCCAGGGTGCTTACCTCCTGGGCTTCCAACCGCGTCAGCATCGCGTCCAGGACCCCGGCGGTGGTGCTGACGTCGCCCCCAGCCCGGTGGGCAGTGGCGATGCGCACGCCCAGCGACTGGGCCACCGTGCCCAGGTTGTTGGCCGCGAAGCGGAAGCAGTTGCGGGCCAGCCCCAGGGTGTCCACAACCGGCCGGTCAGGTGCCGCGCGCCCGGCGAGCGCGAACTCGGCCCGCAGGAAGCCCAGGTCGAAGGGCGCGTTGTGGGCCACCAGCACGGCGCCCTGCCAGCTGGCGCTGAGGCTGTCGGTCAGGTCGGCGAAGGGCGGGGCGTCGGCCACGTCGACATCCCGAATGCCGTTGACCGCCGAGGCCCGCGGATCGATGGGCCGGCCGGGGTTGACCAAGGCGCTGTAGAGTTCGCGCCGGCCGTCCGGTTCTACTCTCAGGACGGCCACCTCGATCACCCGGTCGCCTCTCTCGGGCGACAAGCCGGTCGTCTCGACGTCCACCACGGCCCAGGGCAGCGAACGCAGCGGCGTCGCCCGCATCATCAGGTCATCCATAAAGTCCTCACGGATGCTGTACCGGCGCGGCGGCATCGCCGTCGCCCAGGTCGGCGCCCTTGCGGATGGTCACGCTCGCCGGAAGACGCCAAGCGTTCTGCGAAAGGGGATTGCCACGGGGATCGAAGGCGGCCAGGCGCGATTCGGGGCTCCCGTCTGGATAGATGCCCACGAGCAGGTCGACCGGTCCGCTCAGCGCATCCGAGGCGATCGGCAGGGCGATGGGCACTTCGAAGTCAGCCCCGGCTGGCCAGGCCTCGAAGGGAAAGCGCCCGGCGAACGGCGGTCCATCGACCTGGCCGGCCTTTCGGTCGGCCGCGCCGATCAGTTGCGCGAAGATGACGAGGCCGGGCAGATCGGCGGCCGGACGCTGCGACAGGTCCTCCATGGCGGCCATCTCGAGATGCAGCCGCGCCGTCGCGCCTGGCCGGATCTCGTCTTCCTCCCAGCTGACGCCGCGAAGGACGAGGCCAGGCGCGAAGCGGGCGAGGACATTCTCCGATCGGTCCGCGGGGAAGGGCATGCGATAGGCCGGGCCCAAGACGGATGCCGCCACCCAGGTCGACCAAACCAGAACAGCCACGGGGAGCGCCGCGACGGCCGCCGCCCGACGGCGCGGAGGCCAGAAGCAGGCCCAGCAGATGGTGAGGAACACCGCGAGCAGGGGCAGGCCGCTGAAGGCATAGCGGGCATGCGCGGCTACCAGGTTGAGCCGCGTGCCCAGCTGCAGGACGGAGGCGTAGACCGGCACGAATGCGGCCAGCAGCAGCACCAGCGTCCGCTTGCTCGCCGGCAGCAACGGGTCAGCCGGTGCGCCCGGACGGCCGCGCCAGGCGGCCGCAACCAGCCCCAGGCTCAAGATGAGCAGCAGCATCAGCCCCACCCCACGGTAGACCGGCAGCGGCTGGGGCACGCTGACCCAGCCGAAGCGGCCCAGCAAGGTCTGGAACTGCAGCGAGAGGTAGGTCGGCAGTTCGTCGCGCAGGGGCACCGTGCGCAGCATCGGCTGGGCCAGGACCGCGAAGCGCTTCCAGGCCAAGGGCTGATCCAATCCGTACAGGGCCATGTTGCGCAGCGGCCACCAACCGAAGACGAGCAGGACGGGGGCGACGAGGGCGAGCAGTTCGCGCGCCCAGCCGCCCTTCGCCGCGGTCCGGCGGCGTCCGATCAGCCAGGCGGCACCAAGGATCGGGACCATGGCCAAGGTGGTGAGCTTGCTGAGCAGGGCCAGGCCGAGCGCGGAGGCGGCGAGCGGCAAGGTGAAGCGTCCGCGGCCGCGCGGGGACACCAGGCGCGCGGCTCCGGCCAGGACCCAGGCGGACGCGGCATTGGCGCCCATGTCGTTGGAGTAGACCGAGCTGGCGAACGCGAAACCGGGCCAGAAGGCGATCAGCGCCGCCGCGGCCAGGGCCACCGCCGGCAGGCCGGGCAGCAGCAGGGCGGCGATGCGCCAGGTGGCGGTGGTCACCAGCAGCCCGCAGACCAGGGACAGCATACGCATGCGACGGGCGGTGGATTCGCCGGGCAACGCGGCGGTGCCGGCCGGTGGATGGAGGTGGATGTTGGGCACCGGCCGCGGGTTGAGCAGGTTGGCGGTGAAGAAGGGGTTGATGGGCGGATCGAGGCGATCCAGGTCGCCGCCTGCCGCGAGCAGGGCGCCGGCGGCATAGTACAAGGGCGGGTGCTCGGCCTGGGTCAGGCTGCTGTCGCGGTCGCCGGCGACCGGCAGGCGGCCGGTAGCCAACAGGTGCCGGCTGTAGGCCAGGTGGGAAAGCTCGTCGGGTCCCTCGCCCACGGGGGTCAGCCGGCTGTAGGCGAGGACGAGGCCGGCCTGCGCTACCAGGATGAGCAACAGCAGCCCCCAATGCGGGCGGCGGAAGGCCCGGGGTTCGGGGAAGACCGGCAGCGTGGCGGCGGAGGGCGGCGAGGGCATGTCTCAATCATGAGATCGCGCTGGGGTGTCCGTCAAGTCCGGCTCACGTGTTCTATGGGTTTGACGGAATTCGGTCGCAGGCTTACACTGGAATGGTCAGAAGGGCCCATTGTGCTGCTTGGCGTCATTGTGACGGCAGGTGGCGGGCATGGTTGATTGCACGAAGAGCTGAAAGCGTCCCTGTCGAGAGCCAACAGGAGCAGTCGCACCGTCGCGGGCCATATCTGCATGCCAGATGCCGCGTTGGGTGTGGCCTATGCGATTGGGCCGGTAGCGGCCAAGGAAGGGAATCAGCATGACCCGTCAACGATTCAGCGTGCTCGCCGCCCTCTTCGTCGTGGCCATGGTCCTGGGGGGATTGAACCTCCACCCGCGGACCATCCAGGCCCAGAAGATCCCACCGGGCCGCCTGTCCAGCTGTGTGGGCGTGATCACCAGCACGGCCAAGATCAGCGTGGTGGACCCTTGCACCTACGAGGTGAAGGTCAATTTCGAGCCCCAATGCCCCATCTGCAAGGGCGGCATCAACGTCGTCTTCGTGCAGGTGAGCGAGCTCTTCATCCCCGCGTGGCAGAACGACACGGCCGCCACGGCGCTGCAGGCCCTCGAACGGGTGGCGCGCGACAACAAGGGCGTGAAGATCAAGGGCGCGGTCATCCATTACGACCGCACCAACGTCCGCGTCATTACCCAGATGACCGAGAACCTGTCGTCCATCCGTGGGGCATTGCGCCAGCCGCGGCTGGGGCATGATCCGGTCGGAGACGTGGAGGGCGCGGCCCAGGCCGCGGTGCGCCAGTTGGATCTGGCCCATCGCGATGACCCGGACAAGGTGGCCGACGATGACAAGTGCGACCTGGTGATCTTCTATGCCAGCACGAAGTCGGTGTACACGGACATGCGGCGCAAGATGCTCAACGCGGCCAACACGATCAAGAAGAAGAAGGTGCCGCTGATCGTGGGTTGTCCGGAGGCGCCGCCGGATTACTGCATCTTCGTCAAGGAGATGAGCAACGAGTATTCCGAGTACCCGCAGCCGGGCAAGATCCGCTCGATGAGCGAGGGCCACTTCGAGGAGTACACGGAGGACGACGGTATCGCCCTGCGTTTCCTGGAGATGGCGCAGCTGGTGCCGCCGGGGCTCAGCTACGTGGACGGCTCGGCCAGTATTCCGCCGACCACGATCAAGCCGGAGGGCGAGCTGACGCGCCTGGGCTGGTCCTGGGACCGTCCGGCCGAGCTGCAACCCTTGTCGGTCACCTACCGCGTGCGGCCGATACCGGGGGTCGGCGCGGTCTACAACGTCGACGGCATGATGAAGATCGTGGACGCGCAGAACAAGCTCAAGGACATGCCGATGGCCTCGCAAGCCATTACGGTCCCGGAGGGCATCTGCCTGCCGACGCCCACGCCGACGGACGTGCCGCCCACGGAGACACCCGGGCCGGTGCCGACGGACACGCCGGTGCCGACGGCGACGGATCCGCCGGTGCCCACGAACACGCCGGTGCCGACGATGACGAACACGGCGGTGCCCACGCGCACCCCCACCCCCAACCCCAAGCCGATCTACATCCCGATCATCGTCGGCGAAGCCTGCTTCCAGCAATGGGTGCACGGCGACGTGGTGCTGGTCCTGGACGTGTCCACCAGCATGGATCGCCTGAGCCGCAAGGGCCGCAGCAAGCTGGCCGCCAGCTTGGACGCGGCGAAGGCCTTCGTGGGCATGATGGACTTCACGCCGGACACGAAGGGCAAGCATGACCAGGTGTCCGTGGTGGGCTTCAACGACCGCGCCTGGATCCAGACGGGCCTGACGGCGGACCCGGCGGCGGCCTTGGCGGCCATCGACGCCCTGCCGCAGGGCAAGGCGGAGGGCACGCGGCTGGACCTGGCCTTCCGCATGGGCCTGGAGGCGGGCAAGGGCGCCGCGAGGCGCGGCGACAACAGCCTGGTCATGATCTTCCTCACGGACGGGCTGCCCAACCGGGTGCCGCCGGCGGAAGATGGCACGGTGGAGACGACGGTCCGCCGCGCGGCGCAGGCGGCCAAGGACGCGGGCATGCGGGTCTACACCATCGGCATCGGGGCGCAGAACGACATCAACCCGCAGCTGCTGGGCGAATGCGCGACGGATCCCTCGGGCTTCCATTACGCGCCGGATCCGGAGGACCTGGGCGGCATCTACACCCAGATCGCTCATACCATCGGCTGCCCGCCGGACGACTTCTGGGGCGGCCGCTGATCTGAGAGTCCGACCGTCCCGCGTCGCCGCTTGCGGGCGATCAACCGAACATGAACCAAGAGGCCCCGCCGGTGACGGCGGGGCCTCTTGCTGCCTCCGGCCCCTCGCTCAGCACGAGCAACGCCCCAAGCGCACGCCTGTTCGATGAACGTTTGACCTAGGACCCGGCTGGCTCTATGCTTCGCCCATGAACATGGAGACTGTCGAACCCAATGAGCTGATCGAGGCCGACCCGCTCGCGCCCATCCACGAGCCCCAGGTCTGGCGCGACGATGGTTGGACGGCCCGCGTGGTACGCAACGAGGATGACGAGGGCTGGGCCGTGGAGATGTACCTAGGCGACGAGGGCGAGCCGGCGCTGGTCGGGCCCTGGACCATGGGGCGCGACAAGAAGAACCCCAAGCCCCTCGACGGCAACGCCTTCCATGTGCTGGTCAAGACCGCTTCCGAGGTGCTGCGGCGGCACGAACAGCAGTTGCAGGCGCAGCTGCACAAGAGCATCGTGATCACGGCGGGCGGCCAGCGGATCAAGGTGACCCTGGACATCGTTCCCGACGAGGACGATCCCTCGGCCAGGCTGTCGGCACACGACGCCGCCGGCGAGCTGCTCGCCGAGATCGGCGTGCCGCCGAGCTTCAAGCTCAACGCCTCCAGCGCTGAGGCCTGGGTCGAGAGCGGGTACAGCGAGCGACGCTGAGCTGCGACCACCTGCAAGGAAGCGCTTGACTCTCCTCCCTGCGGGAGGAGACGCCTGCTCCTCCCCCCAGCGGGGGGAGGTCGGGAGGGGGGCCGCCGTCAGCCCCGCCACCGACAGGGCTGCCGGGCCATCTCTTCATCAATCTTCGCAGCCCACTTTGAACACATAGATTCCTGCCACCAATCCGACGTTCTTGGCCCCTATGTGAAGGGCCATGGCTCCAGGCGTCTGCGACGGCCGCGGCGGCCCCCCTCCCGACCTCCCCCCGCTGGGGGGAGGAGCAGGCGTCTCCTCCCGCAGGGAGGAGTTGGACCTGAACCCCGGATCACCCGCCAGAGCATGGGAGTGGGATCCATGACATAGCGGAGCAAAGTCCGCTTTGGTGTAGCGCCAGGATCACCGTCCCGCAGATAGTATGAGAAGGCCAGCCTCCCGAAGGCGCGGTATCCTGGGGATCCGCACCATTCAAACGGGCTCGAAGCCCACAGAAGGAGGCTGGCAGATGGATCGTAGCACGAAGCAGGTCGATGTCACGACGGGTTGGATCTCGGAGACCGGCGAAGCCAGGCGGCGGGCAGGTGGGGTGTTGATCGAGGGGGAGGTGGCGACAACGAAGGAGGGAATGGCTGGGTGGGCAGGGGGATGCGGATCGTCATGGAGGTGGGCACGCACTCGCCGTGGGTGAGTCGCTTGTTCAAGGGGTTCGAGGTCATCGTGGCCAATCGGCAAGTGCGACTGATCGGGCGAGCCAGCGGAAGACCGATCGCGATGCGAGATGCTGGCGGGCTGGGCCGACTGGACCAGCCCTCTGGCGCGGTACAGCACCAGGCGGGAAGGCAGCACCGGGCCATGATGCAAGCGGCGATGGATTGGTGCGCTGCAGAACCTTGCTGATCAACCAGGTCCGCGGATTGACCAAGGCGGGGGGGCCTGCCGCCAAGTGCGGCGCCTGGGCGACAAGCCTTTCTCGGAGTAGATACCTTGCTGAGCACGATCGAGCAGCTCAGCAGCGACATCCGGCCATGGACAAGCAAGTCAAGGAACTGATCGAAAGCACGTATCCAGAGGCAGCACATGCGCAGGTGTCGGGCGGGACCGATCACGTCGTTGTGGTACATCCTGACCTTGGAGGATCCCAGCCGTTTCGCCAGGGCGTGGTGGGCGCCTATCTGGGTCTGTGCCCAGGGCAGCGAAGCTGGGTGAGCAGCGACCGCAGTTGGGGACAGCAAGGCTGGCGACGAGACCCTGCGACGCTATCTGGTGCAAGCTGCCCACTGTGTTTGGGGCACTGGGTCCGGACAGCGACCTGAGGCGCTTTGGCCAGGGGATCAGTTCCCGTGGAGGAAGCACGGCAGGGGCCGGTCGCGGTCGCCGGAAGCTCGCTTGCTGCTGCACCCTGGGTCTCGGGTGAGACCTATGTCCCCTTGAGGAACGCCGACTTGACCTGTCGCAGCCGGAAACAGCTTGAGGCAAGGCGCGCCGCTGATGCCACGCCCTGCCCTTGGGCGACGGGAGACCAAGATGCCGAGTCACGGTGACTGCGAGATGTCCCTAGGCTCATGAAGCCGCCCCAGAATGGCAGCACCGCTCGATTCAGACACATCACGGAGCCACGACTCCCATCAAGAGTGCGGAAGCAGGTGGCCCCCATCACGGGCGGTGCACATGTGGACAGCCAAAGGCAGGCGCCCACAGCCCCGGCTAGGCGCGGTTGGCCCCGCCCAGGGCCAGACGCATGCACACAGCCAGAGGCTGGCGCCCACATGCCGGCAACGTCGATCTCCCACAACGCACCCTGGTGGACCAGCACCATGACCGGACAGCAAGTGGATATCGTGGGACGTCAAGCCGTCCCGCTGAAGGACTTGACTGGCCTTCTCATAGAAGGGACATCCCGATTGACGAGCCCGGGGCTGTTGTGTCCCCGGGTGGTCGAGGCGGCGCGCTTTCGTTGGGAGACTCTCGACCGTCCCGCCATTCTCAAAAGGTTTGCCAACAGTATCATTCATTCCTGGAGCGTGCGACGAGCGCTCCGGCAGACTGACGAATGGACTAGCGGTCGCCCACAGCCCGGCGACCGACGCGCTCCTACCTACCCCTCCAGTTCCGCCAGACGTCCCCGCGCCCGCACGCCGCCCGGCGGCAGCCGGTCATCCCAGCCCTCAGGGCAGCGCGCCGGCGCGACCTCCGCCAGCGGCGCCAAGACGAAGCGCCGCTCGGCCAGACGCGGATGGGGAACGGTGATGCCCGGGCCCTGGATGCTCAGGTCGTCATAAAACAGCAGGTCCAGGTCCAGGGTGCGCGGCGCATCGCGCTCAATGCGCCGCCGTCCGGCCTGGGCCTCGATCTCGTGCAAGCGGCGCAGGAAGGCGAAGGGCTCCAGCACGGTTTCCACCATCGCCACCATGTTGAAGTAGGGTCCCTGGCCGGCGGGGCCGCCGACCGGATCGGTCTCGAAGACCTGGCTCTGGCGTTTGACCCCGCCCAGGCGCCGCAGCGCCAGGCGCAGCTGCGCGGCGCGGTCGCCCAGGTTGCTGCCCAGAGCCACGATGGCCTCGTGCGCTGCCGGCGACTCGGGCGCCGCCTCGCCCTGCCAGCGGCGGATGCGCACTGCGGTGGAGGCAAGGTCCTCGGCCAGGGCGGGCCGCAGCTTGGCCAGGGCCACCTCGACCGCCGCCACGCGGTCGAAGCCCAGGGCTACGGCCGCGAGCCGTTCGGCCAGGCGCTCGAGAAGCACGTCACGCGCGACGCGGGCTGCGTCCGCCACCCGCTCGCTGACCGCGGCGTAGTCGACCGTGGCGGCCAGCGAATCCGTGCGTCCGGCCTGGCGCAGGTCGACGGTCAGCGAAAGGTCGATCAGCACCGGCTGCGCCGCCTCGCGCTCATGCGGCAGCGCGCCGACGATGGTCATGACCCTGAGGCCCTTGATCTCGATCTGGTCCATGGGTGGATTGTACCCTGTGCCGGTCGCGGACGGCCTCAGTCCAACGATGACCTGGATCCTGAGGCTCCATTGCCGCGCAGCGCCCTCCACAGCTCGCGCCAGAGCACCTCGCCATCGACGCTCGGCAGCGGCACCAGGCTGCCGAGTCCGAAGGCGAGGTTGACGCCGGCGATGCGGGTCAGGGTTGGATGCGATCCGCCGCCGATAACCTGCAGCAGCGCGAACAGCAGGCCGGCGGCGAGCAGGTTGGCCAAGGGGCCGCCGGCGGCCCGGGCGACATGCGTGCGGCCCCGGACGCCGCTCTGGTCGCCTCGATAGATGTTGGCGTCGCGGGTGGCGGTGAAGAGCAGCTCGTCCATGGGGCTGCCGGCCAGGGTGCCGCTGACGATGTGGCCCAGCCCATGCAAGAGGTTGGCCAGCAGTCCGGCGATGGTGAAGGCCAGCGCGTCGGCGCCGCGCATGGCCAAAGCCGTACCCAGAGGCAGCCGTCCCGGCAGAAAGGTCAGCGCGACGCCGAGGGCGAAGAACAAGGGCGGCTGCAGCCAGACCGTCGGCGTCACCGCCAGCCGCACGCGGCCCAGGCGACCGATCCCCACGTGTCGCACGCTGTCCAGATCGTCGAGGAAGGCGTACTTCAGGTAGCTGTGCACCCGTCGGCGCCGCGCTGGGCCCCCCCCTACTCCGCCATGTCTTCGCCGCACACAGTCAGACCGACGGCCCTCAAGCGCACGTTGACCTCGGCGAAGGGATCTTCCTCGCTGGCGAACAAGGCCTCCATCCCCTGCGCCTCCAGGTCGGCCATGATGACGCGGGTGTCGGCGATGATGCTGGTCATCTCCGGCTGAAGATCCGCCGGCGGCTTGAGGGCGGCCACGGCGTCGATGGAGCGGTTGGAGCTCTCGATGATGGTCTTGAACAAGGCTTCGCCCTCTGGGCCGGAGGGCGGACCAGCGCTCTCTCCCTTGGGTACAGCGGCCTCGATCTCGGCGTTGCCCGCGGCGCAGATGGCGTTGCCCTGTTCGACAAATTCCTCGCGGGTGAGCTCGCCGCCGCTGGCCTGGCAGCCCACCAGGGCGGTCAAGGTCATTCCGGCAAGGGCCGCTCCGGAAAGGAACCGGAAGCGGGACGGAGGGTGGATCATGGTCGGTTCTCCTCGTAGGTTGCTGACGGCTCGGGTTTGGAGGGGGTCCAAGCCTGGTCCCTTGGCGGAACATGATGCGATGAAGGCCGCTCGCGAGTCAAACGCGACAGCAGGCAGAGCCAGACGCATTGCGCCAAGACGCAGCTGCGGCTAACCTTGCGCCCTGGGTATCGGGGATGTCGTCGGCCGCCGCTGGATGGCCGCTGCGCAAGCCGGCATGGCCCCTCGAGGAACCGCGCAACCGATGGAGTCAGGGGAGTCAGGATGAGCAAGGCCACGAGGGCGGACACGCAGCCGCCTGCACTGCATGTTGCCGACAGCCACGGTCTGATCCGCGTGCAGGGCGCGCGCGTGAACAACCTCAAGGATGTCAGCGTCGTGATCCCGAAGCGCCGGCTGACGGTGTTCACCGGCGTCTCGGGTTCGGGCAAGAGCTCGCTGGTGTTCGGAACGATCGCCGCGGAGTCGCAGCGGATGATCAACGAGACCTACAGCGCCTTCTTGCAGGGCTTCATGCCGACGCTTGCCCGGCCGGACGTGGACGTGCTCGACGGGCTGACGACGGCGATCATCGTCGACCAGGAGCGGATGGGGGCCAACGCCCGTTCGACGGTCGGTACCGCCACCGACGCCAACGCGATGCTGCGCATCCTCTTCAGCCGACTCGGGCAGCCGCATATCGGCTCGGCCCAGGCGTTTTCGTTCAACGTCGCGTCTATCTCGGGCACCGGAGCGGTCACCTTCGAGCGCGGCGGCACCACCACCAAGGAGCGGCGCAGCTTCAGCATCACCGGCGGCATGTGCCCGCGCTGCGAGGGACGGGGCTCGGTCTCCGACATCGACCTCAAGGCGTTGATCGATGACAGCAAGTCGCTCAACGAGGGTGCGCTCACCATCCCCGGTTACAGCATGGACGGTTGGTACGGCCGGATCTTTGGCGGCTGCGGCTTCTTCGACCCGGACAAGCCGATCAAGCAGTTCAGCAAGAAGGAACTGCATGACCTGCTCCACAAGGAACCGACCAAGATCAAGGTGGATGGCATCAACCTCACCTACGAGGGCCTGATCCCCAAGATCCAGAAGTCGATGCTGTCCAAGGACGTCGACGCGATGCAGCCGCACATCCGCGCATTCGTCGAGCGCGCGGTCACCTTCGCCATCTGCCCGGACTGCGGCGGAAGCCGGCTCAGCGAGGGGGCACGATCGTCAAAGGTCAAGGGGATCAACATCGCGGACGCCTGCGCGATGCAGATCAGCGATCTGGCGGTTTGGGTCCGCGGCCTCGACGATGCCTCGGTGGCCCCGTTGCTGGCGGCGCTGGGGGAGACGCTCGACGCCTTTGTGGACATCGGGCTGGGCTACCTGAGCCTCGACCGGCCGTCGGGCACGCTGTCGGGCGGCGAGGCGCAGCGGGTGAAGATGATCCGCCACCTGGGGTCCTCGCTCACCGATGTCACCTATGTCTTTGACGAACCGACCATCGGGCTGCATCCGCATGACATCCAGCGGATGAACGACCTGCTGCTGCAGCTGCGCGACAAGGGCAACACGGTGCTGGTGGTGGAGCATAAGCCGGAGACGATCGCGATCGCCGACCATGTCGTGGATCTGGGTCCCGGCGCGGGCACGGACGGCGGCGAGGTGGTGTTTGAGGGCACTGTGGCCGGGCTGCGGGCCAGCGACACGCTCACCGGGCGGCATCTGGACGACCGCGCCTCCCTGAAGCCGCGGGTGCGGACGCCATCGGGGATGTTGGAGGTGCGCGGCGCCAGCACCCACAACCTGCAGGACGTCAACGTCGACATCCCGCTGGGCGTGCTGGTTGTCGTCACCGGTGTGGCCGGGTCGGGCAAGAGCTCCCTGATTCACGGCTCGGTCTCTGTCCGTGACGGGGTGGTGTCGGTGGATCAGACCCCTATCCGGGGCTCACGGCGGAGCAACCCGGCGACCTATACGGGGCTGCTCGACCCCATCCGCACGGCATTCGCCAAGGCCAACGGCGTGAAGCCGGCGCTGTTCAGCGCCAACTCGGAGGGCGCCTGCCCCACCTGCAACGGCGCGGGTGTCATCTACACCGATCTGGCGATGATGGCCGGCGTCGCCACGCTCTGCGAGGAATGCGAGGGGAAGCGGTTTCAGGCGTCGGTGCTGGAATACCGGTTCGGCGGCCGGAACATCAGCGAGGTGCTCGCGATGTCGGTGGCGGAGGCGGAGGGGTTCTTTGGCGCGGGGGAAGCGCGCACTCCGGCGGCGCACGCCATCCTGGTCCGGCTGGCGGATGTCGGGCTGGGCTACCTCAGCCTCGGCCAACCGCTCACCACGTTGTCGGGCGGCGAGCGCCAGCGGCTCAAGCTGGCCATCCACATGGCGGAAAAAGGCAGCGTCTACGTCCTGGACGAGCCGACCACCGGCCTCCACCTCGCCGACGTCGAGCGGCTGATCGGTCTGCTCGACCGGCTGGTCGATTCGGGTAAGTCGGTGATCGTCATCGCGCATCATCAGGCGGTCATGGCGCATGCGGACTGGATCATCGACCTTGGGCCCGGCGCGGGGCACGACGGGGGGCGGGTCGTGTTCGAGGGCACGCCGGCCGAGCTAGTGGCCTCCCGCTCCACCCTCACGGGCGAGCATCTCGCGGCGTACGTGGGCAGCTGAGCGAGGTACTCGTGAACTCCGTCAGAGGTGCTTTCGCATCCGGTCACAGGTTGACACATTGCGTTCGACGAGGGCAGGGGCTAACCTTGCGCCATGGGTGTTTCGGAGTCGGTCTACCGCCCGGTGATGGGTGTGGCCAAAATGCGTCCGACAGCCATCTTGCCGTCCGACGCAATGTAGGGGCGAAGCATTCGCAGAACCATTCTCGGAAACACAACGCCCGCACAGCGGATGCTTCGCCCTGGCCCCAGCACTAGATTTCGGATGCGCCCCCCCCGAAGCCAGCGCGCCGTGAGCGCCAGGGCGAAGCATTCGCCGACGACTGGGGTGGGGATCCGGGGTTCCTGGCGGCAAATGCTTCGCCCCTACATTTCCCACATTGCGTCAGACAGCAAGCCGGCCGTCGGACGGCTTTTGGCCACACCCCCCGGTGATGATGGTGCTCGAGCCGGCTTGCGCTCGGGAAGATCCACGCATGCGGTCACCTAAAGCCAGAGTGCGCTGGACGAACAGCGGCCAAACCGAGGAGCATCACCATGACACGGATGCGCGAGTTCCACCGGTACTCTCGGCAAGCATTGGCGACGTTGCTCGCGATCGCGGTCTTGCTGCCCGCGGCCACGTCGCAGGTGCAGGGCACCGCGGGTCGTGCGATGGTGGCACCGGGCAGTTGTCGTGGCCAGGTCGCTGAATATGTCATGGTCCTCCAACACTATGCTGGCCGCAACTACTCGGCAGGCCCTTCTCCGGCATCGATGATTCGTTTCCGAGATACGGAGCGCAATGACCCGGGTCAACACGAGACGCTGGCAAAGCTCTCTGAGACAGGGACGCTCTTGGGAGCTGCCTTCGATACCCGCCGATCGACGATCTATGCGGCCAGCTACCTCAAGTACGACGGGCTGACCAGCCCCGCGGGGCCCGATGCCATCTATTCCTATGACTTGGGTTCAGGTACCTTGGCTCACGTGGGGACATTACCGGCTGGAGGGCACAAGCCTCTAGGGGATCACCGGAACATGAAACTGATCGGCAAAGCGGGCTTGGGCGACATCGATATCGATCCGGAAAGCGATACGCTGCTCGTGGTGAATCTTCTCGATCGTCAGATCTATCAACTATCCCTACCCGATGGAGCCGTCATCACGTCGTTCCCCATTGGTTCAGCGGCGGAGCCGTGGGCGGCGGACGGTCGACCCCTGGGTCTTGCCATACGAGAAGGCTGGGTCTATCACGGAGTGGTTGACTCCCGTGAATCGGCGCCCAAGGCGGAGATCCCGCACGGCTACATCTATAGGTCCCGACCTGACGGGACCGAGATGGCCCAGGTGGCCCAATTCTCATTCGACTACCCGCGACGAGCCGTGCCGTGGCGAAAGTGGGAGCGCGTACCGCCTGACGCAAGTCTTTATGCCCCTCCCGTAGGACAACCGATGATCGCCGACATCGAGTTTGCGACGGATGGCGCCATGGTCATCGGCCTTCGCGACCGCGCCATGGACATGCACAATGGCGAGTTCTACTACGATCATTCGCCGCAGGGTGATGTCCTTCACGGAGATCGAGAAGGCGACCACTGGTCCGTTCAGACGGGGCTGAGCGACTGGTACCAAGATGACACCCAGTTTTACCGCGACGCATCCCAAGGAATGCTCGCCGCAGTCCCGGAGGCGGATGCCGTCATCGCGACGGCCCTCGGAGTGGCCTCTTCACCGCACCGTCCGGGGTCGAGTGATCATCTAGCGAGTGGCGCTATTTGGCTTGACAACCAGAGTCGCGCGCTCCTGGCTCATGAATCGACGGTGAATTGCCCAAAATGCCAGGGACCCATGGACCAGCTCGGCGATGTCGAGGCGGTGTGCCCGGCCGCGGTTCCGCCGACCGATACGCCATCGCCTTCCCCTACGCCACCGCCTAGTCCAACCGCCACAGCCAGCTCGACGGCGACCCCATCCACCACCCCCACGAGGCTTCCGAACACTCCGACGCCCACGTCCACAGCGACACGCCTTCCCGTCCCGATCTACCTCCCGCTTCTCCTCCGCGAAGCTTGCACTCCCGAGCAGCGCCGTGTGGACGTCGTCCTCGTCCTGGACGCATCGCTCTCAATGCTTGAGCCCGCCGCTCCTGGAGGCGGGCAGGTCAAGCTTGAGGCGGCGCGCGATGCTGCCCTCAGCTTTCTAGATGCGCTCCACTTGGACAAGGGGGACCAAGCTGCGGTCGTGGCGTTCAACGAGAAGGCGGTCCTACTCACTGGCCTGACCGCCAATCGCACAGCTCTGAACTCCGCCTTGGCGTCTATCACATCGGCCGCGCAGACATGCATCGTGTGTGGCATGGACGCCGGTGCCATAGAGTTGACTGCCCTGCGGCGGAAGGCAGCCAATGCGCCGGTGCTGATCCTATTGACCGATGGCCGCTCCCAGCCGCAGCCGGTGAGTGACGCAGTGGAACGGGCGGCGAAAGCGAAGGGATCGGGGATTCGCATCTACACGATCGGCCTTGGCGCCGATCTCGACGAAGCGGCGCTGATGGAGATGGCGTCTGGGCCCGACACCTATTTCCATGCTCCATCGGCGGAGGAGTTGGCTGCCATCTATCGGCAGATCGCAGTGGACATACCTTGTCCGGCCGGGGCGTTTTGGGGCCGACGATGAACTGCAACTGAGGATAACAGCAACGGCAGAATGTCTGGAGCGCGCGTGAGGCTGGCTTCTCTAATCAACCAGCTGTGCAATCCCGGACGTCAGCATTCGCCACCGCCATGAGAAGGACCCCGGAGGTCAGTCCCCCGCACCAGGCGTTTCGAAAGCCAGCGTTTTCGTAACTCACGCGTCTACACGATGCCAGCATAGCTGGCGCCAGATTGCCGCCCCCGACTATCACGCCTCCCATGACACGTCGTGCTGTCCGACACGTCTTACTCCACCCCGGCTAGTATCGCAACACAGTGGATTTTGAGAGTAGCCGGTGGGTGTGCCGGGTCACGAATCCTCCGTCTGCCTCGAGTTCATGACACGGCAACCACCAATCTTCATGGAGCTGCGATACTAGTTTGGGACAGGTTGAATAGGCTCCTGACGTCCTCTCTATGGATCCTCATCCAGTCCGGCCCACCCATGGCAGGAATGCACACCACCAGGTTGTGTTCTCTGCCAGAGTAGGGGTATCGATGAAAGGGTTTCGGTTGCCTTGAAGACGTCCCCTTGCCCTGTAGTACATCGCGAAGGTGCTCGCGGAGCGCGTTACGCAAGATCTCGCCCAGTCGACAAAATGGTCGCCGACAGTGTGGCTAGGACTGGATCGGTCGCGCCCCGGCGTCCATCGAGCCCGGTCCACCGCGGTCTGCATGTCGCGGTCGAGATCGTCGAGGAGGCGGGCCTGATGCGCCGGTCTGCGCAGGATTAGTACCGATTGCCGGCTACGCCCTGAGTGATGAGGGACTCGAGACGGTCCAAATGCTCCGCCCGTAGCGTCATGTCCTGCGCCGCCCAGTTTTCCTCCAGGCGTTCCGTACTCCGTGTCCCTGGTATCGCCGCCAGGTGGACGTCGCGCGACAGAACCCACGCCAACGCGACCTGAGCGGCCGTGGCGTCGGTCTCTTTCGCGACTTCAGCCACGACGTCCGCCAACCGGCTGTTGTTGACGATCGCCTCCTCAGTGAAGCGCGGATTGTCCAACCGCCAGTCTCCGGGTTCCAGATCACTTCGTGACCGGATGGCTCCAGACAGGAATCCTCGGCCGAGGGGACTGTAAGCCACGAAGCCGATGTCGAGTCGTCGAATCGTGGGCAGAATGTCGGCCTCGACGTCTCGCGACCACAATGAATACTCGGTCTGGAGCGCGCTGAGGGGATGAACCGCGTGGGCGCGGGCGATGGTGTCCGCGTCTGCCTCCGACAGGCCGATGTAGCGCACCTTCCCCGCTTTCACGAGCTCGGCCAGGGCGCCGACCGTTTCCTCGATCGGTGTATTGGGGTCCAGGCGATGCTGATAGTAAAGGTCGATGTAGTCTGTCCCGAGGCGCTTCAGCGAGGCATCGCAAGACGCCTTTACATAGTCCGCGCTTCCGTTGAGGCCTCGCCAGCTGCCGTCTTCGTCGCGGGAAAAGCCGAACTTGGTTGCCAGGATGATCTGGTCGCGGCGCCCCGCGACTGCCTTTGCCAGCAATCTCTCATTCGTAAACGGGCCATACACGTCCGACGTATCCCAGAACGTGCACCCGATATGTGCTGCCCGATCGAGAACGCGGAGGTTCTGAGCTTCCGAAGAGGAGCCGTAGAAGTCCGACATCCCCATGCAGCCCAGACCGATCGCCGGCACACGAAGGCCTTGGGATCCCAGAGCGACCTGTTTCATGAACCTGATGCCCTTCTTGCGGGGAAAAGACCTTCGATCACGGCGGCCGCAGTCTACACCGCCGCCCCGCCCCACGCAACCCCCCCGCACCGCGCCCCGACCACCCTTGCCGCCCGTGAAGCCTCGCCGACCTCGCTGGGGGAGGGCTGGTCGTCGAGGGGCTGGCGGAGCGGTGAGGCGGGGGATTCGATCTGACTCCGCCGTGGTAAACTAGGCTCCACGCTACGCCACCAATCTCCCCCTTGGATCTGCTCATGTCCCATTCCAACCGCATCACCCGCCCAGCATTGGTCATCGTCCTTGCAGGCATGGTTCTCGTCGCCGCCGGCAGCGCACTGGGCCTTGGCCGGCCCGCCGCGGCCGACGACGTGGCGACCGAGGCGACCGCGGGGGGCGCAGCGACATCCCGCGGCCCGCAGGCGCTGCCGGCGCTCCTTCCCGGACCCCTGTCCATCGACCGCGCGCTGCCCCAGCCGGTCCCGGCTGCGCTGCGCGCGCAAGAGATCAACGCCTGGGTCGATGCCACCGCCGCCCGCGCATCCATCGACCAGGTCGACGATCCCTGGGCCATCATCGACCAATGCATGCGCGACGACATGGCGGGCAATCCCAACTCCCCGGGTGATGACACGCCCGCGGCCTCGATCGCGGTCGCGGTCGGCGATGTGATCACCTTCACGCGGGGCTACGGGGTCAAAGACCTGACCACCGGCGGCGAGGTCGACGCCAACACCTTGTTCCGCATCGGCTCGACGACCAAGATGATGACCGCAGCGGCGGTGATGCAGCTGAGCCAGTCCGGCGCGGTCGCGCTCGATGGGCCGCTCAGCCGGTACCTGCCGGAGTACCGGCTGGGTCACCCCTGGGATGCCGACGAGCTGACGCTGCACCGCATGCTCAGCCATCAGACAGGGCACATCGATCAGTACTTCATCCAGGATCTGACAGCGCCGCTGATGACTTGGGTGCAGTCCGCCGGCGCCCTCTCGCTTCCGCTGTACGCCGCGCCGGGTTCTTTCTGGAACTATTCCAACCCCAACTTCAGCCTGGCTGGCGCGGTCGTCGAACGCCTCGGGAAGATGCCTTACAACGACTACATGGCCCAGCGGGTCTGGGATCCCGCCGGCATGCCGCTGACGACCTTGGACTCGCGCGAGGTGATCTCCACCAGCAACTTCGCCACCGGCTACGACGGCGGTCAGCCCCTGGATCCCACGGCCTGGGACTATCCCTGGCTCGGGCCGGCCGGCACCGCTTTCTCGACGCCGACCGAGATGATCCGCTGGGCACTCTTGATGCAGGCGGGCGACGACGCCGTGCTCTCCGCCGCGTCCAAGCGCCTGATGCAGACCCGGCACATCAATCAGGCCTACCTGCCCTGGGCGGACTACGGCTACGGCATCATGATCACCGACTGGCGCGACAAGGCTGACCCCAAGGAGCGGGTCGTCGTCTATGACCACGGTGGCAACATCTACGGCGGGTCGTCACAGCTCTTCTGGATCCCGGATCGGGGCATCGCGGTGTCGGTCTTGGCCAGCACCATCCGCTCGCTCGACTACGCCGCCGCCTGCGCGGTCGAGACGCTGGCAGGCATCGAGATGATCCCGTCGGACACCGAACGCAAACCGCCCAAGGACTGGGACGTCCACGTCGGCACCTACAGCATGATGGACCTTCTGGGATGGCCTTGGACGGCCACGGTCAGCCGTATCAGCAACACGTTGACGCTCGACTTCCCCGATGTCCCGGGCGGCGCGCTGATCATGGGCGACTCCATGCCGATGGGCTACGCCTTCACCGATGTCTTCGTCCCCCGGGCGCAGTCACTCATCGTACCCAATGTCGATCTCACGTTCATCCGCGACCGCGCCGATCCCGATCGCGTGCGGTACATGCGCAACCGCAACGCCGTGGGGCAGCGCGTCGGGCAGTTTCCCCAGCGCGTCAGCCTGGTGGGCGCGTCCTGCGCCCCGGTTCGGTTTACCAGCGAGCTGGACATGCCCAACCTGTCCGTCCACGCCCGCGGCCTGATGACGCCGACGCGCCTGATCAGCGTCCCGCTGGCGGCCGACAATCCGGCGGATCCCTCGACATCGGCGATCAAGCACGACTTCACGATCGGCGAGGGCGGGGCGGATGCGGTCTACGTGGTCGGTGACACCGAGCCGGACGATGCCGTCGGTCTGTACCTGATGCGCGACGCCAACGGGGACGGGCAGTTCGCGCTGGCGGACGGCGAGTTGGCCGCACAGGGCATCGGCGCCCCCGGCACATCGCTCCTGTATGGATTCGATCCGCTGCCCGCGGGTCAGTACCAGCTTTGGGTGCATGGCGCCCAGGTCGCCGGCGAATCGAGCACGGTCAACCTCGACATCACGGTTTTCCAGGGCCGGAACCTGCGGCTGGAGAACCATCCGCGGGGCCTCAGCGACGGCGCGACCTGGGAGATGCGCGTCTGCGCCGACGATGTCGCCGGGCTGACCGTACCCATGCGCGGGACGATCGAGTTCAGCTACGACTCGCCGCCACGGCGCTTCAGGATCATGGTGGACTGGAAGCCGGCCGCCGCGCCGTCGCGGTGGTCTGTCTACCTTCCGGTGAACTGGACCGGATTGACGATGCATTAGGGGCTGCCTGGCCAGCCCGGTCAGAATTCGTATCGGACCGGCTCCGTCCAATCGCGCAGACGCAGGATGATCGGTCCGGGCGCGTTCGGATAGGCGTGCTGATAGGTCCGCTTCAGAGGGCCGAGGTCGAAGATGAGTTTCGCGGCGAGCAGCGCCTCGCAAAGATCGCCATGGTCGTCGTGCGTCAGGAGCAGGTCAGACTGTACTGGATTCGACTCCATGAACAACCCCGATGTGACGAGGTGGAAGTCGTGCGTCCGGCAGCCGCCGCTGTAGCGCACGATGATCAGCAGGTAATCGCCGTCGATCGCAACCTTCTCGATCGCGTAGCCATCGACAGTCCAGACCGCGGGATCGACCGGGCCGCGCATCACGACGATAGGGACGGCGGTGGTCTTGAGTGGCGGCGGTGTGGGAGATACCGGCGGCTCGGCGGTCGGCGGCTCGGCCGTCGGAGGCTCGGCAGTCGCGGGAACGGTACTCGGGGTCAGCGCCGGGGCGGCCGTTGGCGGCAGCTGGTAGGCCCCGCTCCGGAGGACGGCCGGCAGGTAGGAGGGCATCAATGAGAACGATCGAGCCCGGTGAGGGCTGTCCAGGATCACGGCGGTCACGGCCACGAGGACCGCGGCGATGGCGAGTGAAGCTCGGGTGGGGATTGGAAGGTGCATGGAGCAATCTCCAGGGAATTGGAACCTCAATCACGGCACCGCGAGTCTACTCCCCCGCCCCCTGCCGTGCAATCGCCCCATCCGCTGGCACCGCCCGGACGGTTTTTTGGACACACCCTCTATCGTCTCAGAAGCCCGTCATCGTGTGATCAATAGGCTCACAGTTAGACACATCTACCCCACATCACCGCCCCACCCGCCGCACCACAAAGGCCCCAAACCGCGGAAACTGCGACACCGGGCTCTTGCTGGACCCGATCGCCTGGGCGAAGGAGTGGCCCGCCATGGACACCGCGATCGTTCCCGAACCGTCGTAGATGCGGGTGATGATGTCGTTGATGGGGTCCATCGCGTGGATCAGCTGGTAGCGGTCGCCCGTCGCCAGCCCCAGTTTGTCGGCCGCGACGTCGACCGTGTCGGCATCGCCCCAGTTGTAGATGGCCACGTTCGCGCGGCCGGCCTCGTAGACGTTGGGTAGCACGAAGACATCAGCGCCGGAGGTCGGCAGCTCCTGGGCGTAGACGTTGTCCGGATAATCCGCCATGTCGAAGCCCGTGCCGGTGATGAACCCCAATGCCGTGCCGCCCAGAACATGATTGCGGCGCACCGAGCAGTTGACATAGGGTCCGCCGACACGGAACTGCCCCAGCAGGTAGTTGTCCTCCAAGACCATGTCCGTGACCCCGTAGTTGGGGCCGAAGGCGTTGCAGGCCGGCGTGGTCGTCGTGTCGCCGGCGTAGGTGTAGTTGCGCCGCACCACCAGGTTGCGCGCCGGCGCGGCGGGGTTGTTACCCACCACGAAGAAGTTGAACTTGCGGCTGGCGTACTCCGAGAGCGAGCCGCCGTTGAACAGGATGTTGCCCTCCAGCACAAAGTTGTCGACGAACTGGTTGGTGGACCAGACCTTGACGTTGTAGCCGTACTGGCTGAAGAAGATGTTGTCCTGGATGCGCTTGACGCCCGTCTTGTTCTGGGTGTAGATGCCGTGACCGTGGCCGCCGTTCGTCTCGTCCCAGCCGTTGTGGTACACCAACGAGCCGTAGAGTTCGGCGTTGGTCGCCGTCGTCCACAGGTCGATGCCATCCGCCATGTCGTGCAGGAACATGTTGATGAACTTCAGATCGGGCGCCGTGCCGTAGATGTAGGACCGCGACGGCGTGCGCACCGGAGCTGAACTCATCACCTCCAGGCCCCAGAACCAGGTGAAGCTGCAGTCCTGGGCGAAGAGCACCACTTCGTTCGCCTCGCCGTCGATGGTGACCCGCTCATCGCCGTAGTTGCGGAAGACGATCGGCGCATCCGCCCGGCCATGCGTGCCGCAGGTGTAGGAGATACGCCCCAGCGAGGGGTCCGACTTCCAGGTGGCCGCGTAGGTGCCCCCGCGCAACCAGACCAGGCCGCCCGGTTTGAGCGCTGCCGGCTGACTGAGCGCCTGCTGTAAGGTCCACGGTCGCTCGAAGGAGCCATCTCCGTTACCGCTCGCCGCTGCCGCGACGAAGAACGCCGCCGCCGGCACGAAGGGCGGCCGAGGAGAGGGCGAGGGCGTGGACTCGGGGTGCTCGGCCGCAGTCGGCGAGGCCGATGCGCCGGGAACTGACGAAGCCGCCGGACTGGGCGATGCCGCCGGCCCGACGAAGAAGGCCCCCATGCGCAACAAGCTCGGCAAGAGAATGCGACCCGCCACGTCTTCATCGCTGCCGGATGCTATCGACGGTCTCGCGGGGACCCTGTCCTGGGTCACCTGGACCGCCGGCCGCTCTGCCCACACCGCGCCATGGGCCGCCATGGCAGGACCGGATCTCCCGGCAGTCGCATTGACCACGACCGGCATCGCCAGCGCGAGAAGGACCGTCCCGACGACTTCACGGCGGCACTGCAATCGCATTCGGGCCTCGGTGAACGGTGTCATCCATGCTCCTGCCGGGGGCAGACCATGTGCCAACAGGCGGTATCCAGGCCACCAACGGCGACTCCGTGAATTCTTCACCGCCAGTAGTTGAGCAAGTACGCTGCGTACTTGATCGGGTCGACTGGGACTTTCGATGTCAATTGCCATTGCTCCGGGGGGCAAGTACGCAGCGTACTTGCTCATCGAGTCTTCGAGTCGCGAACGAGGCTACGAGGGCAACCCCATCCGGCAACCTCGGGTTCGCGTTCCGGCACCGTCAGGACTCCTACTCCGGGACATAGGGCGCGGCGTCGCCGATGGACCCCACGAACTGCGGCAGGCCCTTGTGACCCAGCAGTTGGCGGATGGCCTGCGACTCGCCCGTGTGGAACCAGTAATGGTAGGTGGTCCGGCGCAGGCGCGTACCGACGCTCTCCTTGTAGGGCGTATGTGGGGCGAAGCGCTGGAGCGTGTGGGTCAGCAGCGTCGCGCCGTCCAGGCTGTCCAGGAAACGATCGGCCTCGGCCGTGACTCGCTTCCAGGCGGCCCACATCTCCTCGAAGGGCGGCGAGGACTGCGGCTGGCCGTTGGCGCAGGCGTTCACCTCCGGAGCAGGCGTGAGGCCCTGCCCCTGGGTCAGCCAGTACATCTGTTCCTGCCAGGCCAAGTGGCCCACCATCCAGCTGATGCAGTTCATTGGGCCGAAGTGTCGCAGCGCCTCTTCGGCGGTCACGCCCTTGAGCCCGCGCGCGAACTCGGCGCGAGTGAAGCGCAGTTGCAGAACCAATGGATGCGTCATCGATGCCTCCCGGTCATGAATACCAGACACCGTCATTCGCGGCATCATAGCATCGCGGTGACTGCATCGTCTCGACTTGCTTACGTGTACCAGGCCGCCTATCATGTAGTCACATTCGTGACCACATGAGGAGTCATCGATGGACGAGACCATCGGCATCCGGGAGCTCAAAGCGCACGTGAGCGAACTCTTGAAATGTGTTCGGGAAGATGGGGCCAGCTACACCATCACGCATCGCGGACAGGCCGTGGCGCTTCTGACGCCAGTGCGACCGTCGCCCGTTACAGAGGATGACGACCAGGCCTTTTCCAACGTCGCGGAGACCTTGGCGGTCTTCGATTCCTTGGCCGAAGACATCGCCAGACACCTTGCGCCCGATTCGGCAGTCTCAGCGGTTGAGATGATCAGAGAGCAGCGCCGCGACCTATGATCGTGATCGATTCCAGCATCTGGGTGAGCTGGCTGGTCAGTCAGGATGTCCACCACCAGACCAGCCGCCAGTGGATGGCTGATACGCTCGCTTCCGGCCAGACGCAGGTCATCCCTAGCCTGGCCCTGGCCGAGATCGCCGGCGCTATCGCTCGACGAACAGGTCAGGCAACGCAGGGGAAGCAGTCGGTCCGCCAGTTGTTGCGGCTTCCCGCGCTACGAGTGGAGCCCGTCGATCGATTGCTGGCTATGACTGCCGCCAGCGTGGCTGCCGACCTCAAACTCCGCGGTCCCGACGCCATCTTCGCTGCCTTGGCCTACAGGCTGGACATACCGCTCGTCACCTGGGACAACGAGTTGGCGCAACGCGCCAGCCGGCTCATCACAACCCTGCCGCCAGGCGGTTGACCGCCGGCGGCAGGGGACTTCACCCGATTTCCACAGCAAGCCTCAGCCTCAGCGGCGTCCCCAGAAGCTGTCCGGCGGACAGGGGATCGACACCGCGATAGCCCGGTAGATCTCGCTCAGCACCTCGGCGTCCAGGGCGCGGAAGAAGAACTCCGGTCGGCTGGCGATCTTCGCCAGCGCTTCGGCGTCCAGGTCGTCGCCGATGCCGATCGTGAAGACCATGACGCCGGCCGCCTTGGCAACCGCGGCACTCGCCTCGGCATCCGCCACTGGTCGCGGGTTGGAGCGGCCGTCCGTCAGCAGGATCATGACCGGCGTGTGGTCCGCCTTCCGCCCTGCGCTCTGCAGTTCAGCCGCGGCGGCATCGACGCCGCAGACCAGGCAGGTCTGCTGGGCGAGCACGATGGCGCCCAGCGCCGCGTCGAGCGCCGCGCGATCGCTGGTGAGCGGTTGCGCCAGGCTGGCGGACTTGTTGAAGGTGACGATGGCCGCCTGGTCGCCGGCCGCCAGCTGCAGCTCGTCCAGATAGGTGCGGGCCGCCGCCTGAGCCGCGGCCATCTTCGTGCGGCCGGCCTGCGTGACCTCGTTCATGCTGGTGGAAGCGTCCATGACCAGCACCACGTCCACCCGCTGCTGCTTCGGCCGGCAGGCCTCGTGCAGCATCAGCGGCAGGTAGGCCAGGTTCGGCTTTGCCGGGAAGATGATGATCGGCAGCCGGCTCGGCCGGCGCGTGGACGTGGCTGTCGGCGTGGGGGTGGCCGTTGCCGTCGGCGTGGGCACCGGGGTGTCCGTGGCCGTGGGCGTCGGCGTGGGGATGGGCGTGTCCGTCGGCGTGGCGGTAGGGGGGATGCAGAGCCCCGTCACCGTGATCGGCTGGGAGGCCATAGGCACAAAGCGCGTCAGCCCGTTGACGTCCTTCAGGTCCATGCCGCCCTCGATCTGGGACACGCCTTCAAGCGGGCCAGGCCGGACGCTGTAGGTGACCTCCTTCGCCTCCATCTTGCGGTAGGGGTCCCAGTCCCAGCGCAGCACCGCGTGGTCGCCCGTCGTGATCACCGCCGCCGGTTTAGGGATTCCCGACCCGTCCACGTAGCTGAAGCCAGGCGGCAGATGCTGCGTCAGCGACAACTCCTCGACCAGCTCTTCCGGCCGGCCTTCCTCCACGTCGCGCAGGTCCTTCATCATCCCGAATCTGAACCGCTTCGTATCCTGAAATCGCGTGATCTTACGCGAACCGTCAGGTTGCAGGTCGGAATACCAGCCGCAGCCAAGCAAGGTGTCCCACCCTGTGCAGCCGGAAAACAGGCTGCGCGTACGGGCGCGGATGATCGCTTTGGTTCGCGCGATCTTCCCGCTGTAGACGATGATCTCCTCGGTGCTGTTCTCGTGCGAGCCGAAGAAGACAATCACCTCCAGGCAGGGCTTCACGCCACCGGCCTCGCGCGCTTCGCTGGTGCGCGGGGCCGAATCCAAAAGCTTGATCGCCAACTGCGCCGCTTCCGGATACGGTCCGCCGTCCTGAGCGCCGTCCTGCGCTTGCCGCACCGCCGCCCGAATCAGGTTCATCTGCGAGGTCATCCTCACGATCGTCTTGGCGCGGGTGGCGTCGTAGTGGATGACACCGGCCTGGACGAGGAAGGGGTGGTTGTAGTTCCGCTCGAACTCCTTCTGGTACAGCTCGAGCGCCTGCAGCATCTGCTCGACGATCGGCGGCATCCAGAAGGTCATCAGCCCGACCACCCGCTCGGGCTGGACGAATACGATGCTGACGCCGCCCAGACAGAAGGGACAACCCGGCTGCAGGCGCACCGTGTTTGTCAGCACGTCGCAGACCCGCAGGGTGTTCGTCGACAGCGTGGAGGAGACCACGCCGGTGCATGGGCTGCGCTCGTCGTCCGGCGTCGGACGCCCCGGCGTCGCGCGCGCTCCCTGGGCGGTAACGCCCGCGGGCTGTGAGACCACCGCCGACAGGACCGCGGTCGTCACGATGGTGGCCGCGATCAGAATCGCCAGGCCGGACCGGCGAAGGGGACGCGTCGAAGACTCCATGGCTGGCTCCATTCTCTGTTGAAGACCAGTATACAGCGGCCGGGAGCTATTTGATAACTGTCCCTCGGCCCCGGTGGCCTGGCGCCTCGCGCGTGATGCGGACCTGGAACCGCACCTCTGAGACGCGTAAGGGTAGCGGTGGCTTGACCTCGCGGCCATTGTAGGACTCGAGACCCGGCACACCCATCGGCTACTCTCAAAGTCCTTGGTGGTGCGCTACTAGGCCGGCAGCGCCTCGGCGTCGCCGAACTGCCGCTGGTAAAGCTCCGCGTAGCGCCCGCCCTTGGCCAGCAGCTCCTCATGGCTGCCCGATTCGATCATCGTCCCGTTCTCCAGCACCACCACCTTGTCCGCGTGGCGGATGGTGGACAGGCGATGGGCGATGACCAGGCTCGTGCGGCCATGCAGCAGCTTCTCCAGGCCCGCCTGCAGGATGCGTTCCGTGCGCGTGTCGATGTTGGCCGTGGCCTCGTCCAGAATGAGGATGCGCGGGTCCACCAGGGCCGCCCGCGCCAGGGCGATCAGCTGCCGCTGGCCGATGGAGAGGCCGCCGCCGCGCTCGCCCAGCTCGGTGTCGTAGCCCTCCGGCAGGGCCATGATGATCGCGTCCGCGCCCACCGCTTCGGCGGCGGCGCGCACCTCCTCGTCGCTGGCATCCGGACAGCCGTAGCGGATGTTGCCGGCCACCGAGCCGCTGAACAGGAAAGGCTCCTGCGGCACCACGCCCATCTGGCGGCGCAGGCTGCGCGCCGTGACCGAGCGCAGGTCGTGGCCATCCACCGTGACCGCGCCCGCCTGCACGTCGTAGAAGCGCTGCAGCAGGTTGGCCACAGTGGTCTTGCCGGCGCCCGTCTCGCCCACCAGCGCCACTGTCGTACCGGCGGCGATGTCCATGCTCAAGCCCTTGAGCACCGGTCGCTCGGGATCATAGCCGAAGGACACGTTGTCGAAGCGAACATCGCCCCGGATCTGCCCCAGGGCGACGGCATCGGGCGCATCCTCCAGCTCGATGCGCTCGTCGAGCAGGTCGAAGACCCGTTCGGCGCCGGCCAGGGCCGCCTGGGCCTGGGTGTAGACCGCCGACAGCTGCTGGATGGGGCGGAAGAAGTTGCCCACCCACAGCACGAAGGCGGCGATGGTGCCCACCGACGCCTGGCCCTGCACCACGAGGTAACCGCCCGCGCCCAGGACGATGGCTGTCGCCACCGCGCTCAGCAGCTCAGCGGCCGGCGAGAAGGCCGAGCTCACCGCCGTGGCGCTGACGTTGGCGTCGCGGTTGGCCGCGTTGGCGCGCGAGAAGCGCTCCAGGTTGCGGTCCGTGCGCGCGAAGGCCTGCGCCTCACGGATGCCGCCGAGGTCCTCCTGCAGGTTGGAGCTCACCTCGCCGACGGTCTCACGCGCCACCCGGTAACGGTCGCGCGCCCGGCTGGAGATGAACTGGGTCAAGAGAACCATCGGCGGGATGACCAGACAGGTGAGCAAGGCCAGCCGCCAGTTCGAGACGAACATGACGATGAGGATCATCACCAGGCCCAACAAGGCGCCCACGCTCTGCATCGCGCCCTGGGTCAGGAAGTTGCCGATCACGTCGGTATCGTTGACCAGCCGGCTCATCACGTCGCCCGCTTCATGCTGGTCGAAGAAACGCATCGACAGCCGCTGCACCTTGTCGAAGATCTGCTGGCGCATGATGCCCAGCACCTCCTGGCCCATGGTGCCGATCAGATACACCTGGACCATGAAGCCCAACAGGCCCAGCACGTAGACGCCCAACAGCATGGCCATGCTCAGGCGCAGGTCGACCAGGCGCGCGCTCAGCGGTACGGCGGCGGCCGAGACGTCCACCAGTTGGTTGGTCACCCGCTGCAGCACCAAGGGGCCCAAGGCCTGGCCGGCGGTCCCCAGGACGACGAAGACCATCGCCAACAGCAGCTGTCCGCGGCGCTCGGTCAGGTAGGCCAGGAGGCGGCGGGCCGTCTGGCGCCGATCCTGGGCCGGGGCCATGTCCGCCAGTTCCGCCAGGCGCTGGAATCCACCGTGCATGGTTCAGGCCCCTCCCGCGGCCGCTGGGTCTGGGCTAGGGTTCGGGACTCGGTTCGGATTTGGGACTGGGTTCACATCCGGGTCCAGGTCTGGCGCCGCTGCCGCCGCGGCCTCGTCGTCACCCATCAGCTGCGAGGTGACGATGTCGCAGTAGATGGCGCTGCTGGCCAGCAGCTCCTCGTGGCGCCCGTTGGCCACCACCCGGCCTTCGTCGAGCACGACGATGCGGCTGGCGCGCCGCGCCGTGGACAGGCGCTGGGCGATGACGAAGGCCGTGCGGCCCACCAGCAGCTTCTTAAGCGCGGCCTGGATGCGCTGCTCGGTGGCGGTGTCCACCGCCGAGGTGGAGTCGTCGAAGATGAGGATGCGCGGGTCCACCAGGAGCGCGCGGGCGATGGCGATGCGCTGCCGCTGGCCACCGGAGAGGCCGCTGCCGCGCTCGCCCACCAGGCTCTGGTAACCCTCCGGCAGGCTGCTGATGAAGTCATGCGCCTGCGCGGCGATGGCCGCGGCCTCCACTTCAGCGTCACTGGCATCGGGCCGGCCGTAGGCGATGTTGTCGCGGATGCTCCCCGAGAAGAGCACCGGATCCTGGTGCACCAGCCCGATGCCGCGCCGCAGGCTGTCCAGGGTGAGGTCGCGCACGTCATGACCGTCGATGGTCACCCGCCCCTGACCCACATCATAGAAGCGGGGGATGAGGTTGATGACCGTGCTCTTGCCCGAGCCCGTGCGGCCCAGGATGGCCACCGTCTCGCCCGGCTCGGCGGCAAAGGTCACGCCCTGAAGCACCGGCTTGTCCATCCCCGGATAGCGAAAATGCACGTCCTCGAAGGCGACGCGGCCGCGCACCGCCCCCAGCTCGAGCGCCCCGGGCCGGTCATGCACCTCGATCTCGGCGTCCATCACCTCGAAGAGACGGCCGGCCGACGCGCCGGCGCGCGAGAGCCCCGCCGCCAGACCGCCGAGGATGAAGATCGGCATGAGGAGCAGGCTCAGGTACAGGTTGAAGGCGATGATCTCGCCGACGGTCATCTGTCCGGTGATGACCTTGGCCCCCCCCAACCAGAACACCAACAAGGTGCCGAGGTTGGAGAAGAAGAAGATCAGCGGAAAGCTGGTGGAGAAGACCTTGATCAGCCCCTGCCATTCGGCCACCAAGGCGCGGTTGGCGGTGGTGAAGCGCTGCGATTCCAGGGGCTCGGCGGCGAAGGCGTGTACCACTTTGGCCCCGGCCAGGTTCTCCTGCAGCACGGTGTTGAGCGCCCCCAGCTTGCGCTGGATCTCGCCGAAGCGCGGTCGCACGCGGACGATGAAGGTGCCCAGCACCGCGAAGATGAAGGGCACGACCGCCAGGGCCGCCAGGGCCAGCTGCCAGTTCATGCGCAACAGGATGATGGCGCTGCCGATCAGCAGGGTCAGGGCCGACGCCAGTTGCAGCAGGCCCACGCCCACGAACTGCCGTACCTGCTCGACGTCGGAGGTCACGCGGGTCATCAGCTTGCCCGTCTGCGCCTGGTCGTGATAGCTGAACGACAGATGCTGCAGCTTGTCGTAGATGGTGTTGCGCAGGTCAAAGGCCACGCCTTGGCTGGCCACCTCTGACCAGTAGCCTTGCAGAAAGCCGAAGATCGCGCGCCCGGCGGCCACGCCCACCAGCAGGGCGCAGCTCTGCCAGACCACGGTCAGGTCAAGCTGCTTGACGCCGTCGTCCACCCCCAGGCCAGAATCCGTGGACCGATGAGGCTGGCGAGGCTGCTGATGACCAGGCTGATGAAGGCCCCCAAGGCGGTCAAGCGGTAAGGCCAGAGGTAGCGCATGGCACGGCGAAGGGCGGGAGGCAAGGTGGTCGCTCCAAAATGCGCGGACGGGCCGGCGAGCCGCGCCGGATGGCAAGAAGGGGATTATAGGCCAGGGACCGCGTGCGCAGCCGGTCGGCCGATTGCAGAGTCAACCATGTGCTCCGCACTAGGCCTGATTGGACTGATCGGAGTCGCGTCGCGCCGCCCCGACCGCCCGGGGGCAAAGCAGCCCCGGGCTCTACCATTGGAATGTCCCTTCGGGACGGTACGGCGGGCCGCCGCCATGGGCACTGATCACCGTCCTCGCACGGCCCACAATGGGCTGGTCCCGAAGGGACATCCCGATGGACGAGCCCGGGGCTGCTTTGCCCCCGGGCGATCGGGGCGGCGCGATCTGGTCGATTCCAAGCCGCCACAATCCAGGCCATAAGGGTTGCCAACAGTCGCCTTCAGTCGCCGGGGCGGTCCTGGGCCGCGCGATGCGACTCCGATCAACGTGATGTCCCTGTTCGTCGCGGTCATGAACGACTCTGCTACGGCCCCGCAGCCGGTCGGCCGATTCATGGCGCTTGGGTTATGATCACTCCGATGAAGACTGCAAAGCGTCATCTCGCCGCGGTGGCCATCCTGGCCGCCTATGCCGCCCTGGCCCTCAGCCATCTGGGCGGCCTGCGTTGGGATTCCGACGAAGGCATCAACTGGGCCAAAGGGCGCCTGGTGGGCGACGCCTGGCTGGGCCGCGGCGGCGCGCGCCTGTACCACGAGATCTGGTCCGACCAGCCGCCGCTCTACGCCCTGGCGACCGCCCTGCCCCTGGCGACCGGGCGCGGTCTGGCTCCGGCGCGGGCGGTGACGGTGGGCTTCGCCCTGCTGGGTCTATGGGGTGTCGGGCTGGCGGCACGGCAGCTGGCCCTGGCCACAGGAGCCAGGGACGACGTGGCCACCGCCGCGGGTCCCGCCGCCATGCTCCTCCTGGCCATCGCGCCCAACTTCTGGTGGGCCAGCCGCGCGGCGATGATCGGCCTTCCGGCCTTCAGCTGCGGCGCCCTGGCCATGGGCCTGGCCCTGTCCTACGCGCGGACCGGGCGGCGGCGGGATCTCGCCTTGGCTGCCGCCGCCCTGGGCGCCAGCCTGCTGCTCAAGCTGCAGATGGCCTACCTGGGCCCGCTGCTGGCCCTGCTGGTATTGGCCAGGAGCCGCCTCGACCGGCGGTCCCGCAGCGCGCCCGGCGAGCCCCACGGTCGACGGACGGTTGCCGACCTGGCCCTGCTCACGGTCCTGGGGCTGGGACCGCTCGGCCTCGCCGCCCTGCGCTATGGCCCGGCACCCTTCTGGGACCAGGTCTTCGGCAGCTACCTGCGCACCCGCGAGCATTACGCCGTGGACTGGGGGGCCAACCTCGCGGTGCTGGGCACCTGGCTCTGGGCGGACAACCGCGGCCTGGCGTTGCTGGCGGCGCTGGGCCTGGCCAGGCTGTGGTTCCGCCGGCCGGTTGTCGTCGTCGCGGCCGCGACCGCATTGGTCGAGCGGGCCGCGGACGCCGAGTCCCGTCCGACCCCGAACCGGATCACGGCCGGCCCCGGTCGGCTGCTCGCCCTGTCCTACAGCGCCTGGCTGGCGCTCAGCATCCTCACCCCCTTGCAGCATGCTCCGCTGTGGATCAAGGACCACTTCGAGCCCTTGCTGCTGGCTCTGGCGCCGGGGGCGGGCCTGGCCGCGGCCCATGGGGCGACAACAGGCCTGGCAGTTATGCGCCGACGCCCGGCTGCCGATCGGCTCACCGGGTGGTGGGCCATCGCCACCGTGTTCGGACTGCTGCTCTACCTGGGCACGCTCCCGCGGCTCTTGGGCATCGACCAGGCCCTGACATCCGCCCGCTCCTACGACAACGACGGCGCGATCACGGCGCCGGGCGACGACGAATGGCGTTCGTTGCAGCGCAAGGAGGACACGATCCGCGCCGCGGCCTTGTGGCTGCAGGCCCATGCCGGGCCGAAGGACTACGTGGCCACCGACCACCAGCTGGTGGCCGCCTGGGCAGACCGTCGGGTTGCCCCACCGCTGGCGGCCTTCTCCAGCCGGGCGGTGGGCATCGGCGCCTTCGACGACGCGACGCTCGTCGGCGCCGTCGAGCGCTACCGCGTGCCCGCCATCCTCCTCTGGGATGCGGAGATCGCCGCCTTCCCGCGGTTTCGGGCCTGGATCGCCGACCGCTGCGGCCCGCCGCAGATCGACCTGGGCAGCGACCGCTTCGGCTACCTCTGCGGTCAGTCCACGCTCGGCGGCGCGGAAAGCCGCAGCGCACCCGTCGCCCGCTTCCGCACCGCAGACCTGCTGGGCCATGCCCAGGACTGGCACGAAGGCCGCCTGGAACTGCGCCTCTTCTGGCAGGCGCGTGCCGCCAGCGACCGTCCGCTCAGCGTGTCGGTGCATGTCATGGATGCCCAGGGCCAGAAGGTGGCCCAGCATGACGGCACGCCCGCCGAAGGCGGCCGGCCCACCGACGAATGGACGGCAGGACAACTGGTGATCGACCTTCATGAGATCGCGTTGCCGCCCGAGGCGGTCGGTCCGTTCACCGCCGAGGTCGGCCTCTACGAACCGCTTTCCGGAGCGCGCGAGACACGCTTCGACCTGCTGACCGCAGCGCCACTGCATGGAACCGACGGCAACCCGGATTCCGCAGTCAGGCTGGACTTAGGCCAGCCATGAACGCGCAAGGCTCACGTGCTCCCTCCGCGCAGGAGTCCCTGTCCCCACCCGTGGAGTCCACCACCGCCATGACCTCAAAGCGATCACCCGTCGGCGACGCCGTGAACGTCGATGCGCATCAAGCAGCGCCGCCCGCGTCCATTCGCGCCGTGCTCTTCGATCTGGATGGCACCCTGTACCCCAAGCTCGGCCTCCGGGCCTGCATGGCCGCTGAGCTGGCGCTGCTGCCGCTGACCGGCAGGTCGGTGGCGGGCGCGCGCGAGGTCTGGCGTCAGCTGCGTGGATTCCGGCGGATCCGCGAAGGGCTACGAGCGCTGGAGGACGGGGAGCCGGATCTGGCCCGGCACCAATACGCGGAGGCCGGCCGACGGCTGGCCGTCGACCCGCAAGCGCTGGAGCGCCTGATCGAGGTCTGGATCCACCAGCGACCGCTCAAGTACATGCGCCTGGTTCGCCGTCCCGGACTGGCGGCCTTGCTCGAGCGGCTCCGCGAGAGAGGCCTGCGACTCGGCGTCTTCTCCGACTATCCGGCCCGCGGCAAGCTGGCCGCCATGGGCATCCTCGCGGAGATCGACCTGGTACTGGATGCCGAAGATCCTGCGGTGAGTGCCCTGAAGCCACATCCCAAGGGTCTCCTGGAGGCGGCTCGTCGGTGGGGGCTCTCGCCGCACGAAGTCCTCTACGTCGGGGACCGGCCCGACATCGATGGCCGCGCCGCCGAACGGGCCGGCATGCCATGTACGATCATCGGCGGTCGCCTTCCGCACACCGGCGAACACTGGCGCGCCGTCCGCAACCTGGGTCAGATCGAAGCATGGATGGGCCTGGTGTCGCCGGATCCAGTGGGCCAGGCCTAGGCAGATCGAGCGCGATCGACAGGGTAACGGAACAAGAAAAGAGGACGGCGCGCGGGCAGGCGCGCCGTCCTCTCATGAACCGCCCCGATCATCCGTCCTCGAGGACCGGTCCTCGAGGATCAGGCGCCGATAGTCAGGGCATCGGCCGCGGCGATGGCGCCAGGCTGCTGCTGCCGGGGCAGCCGGCCTTGCATTCGGCCAGGGCCTTGCGGGCCTGTTGGGCGCAGGCCTCCTCGTTGCCGCCGTTGGCCAGACAGGTCTTTCGCACTTCTTCGGAGCGCTCCTGGCAGACGCTGGCGCAGAACTGCGGGTCGCAGCGGAACATGCAGTCGCTGTAGACCCGGCGTCCCTTGGCCGCGCAGTCTGCCTCGGTGCCGCCCTCCCGCAAACAGGCGTTGCGCGCCTCTTCCGCCGCGGCGCCGCAGCGGTTCTCGCAGGCCGGCGTCGGAACGGCAGTCGGCCGCGGGCAGTTCTCCGTAAGGCATTCGTTGTAGGCCGTGCGCGCCTTCTGGCCGCATTCCTCGGCGTTGCCGCCGGCTTCCTTGCAAGCCGCCAGCACCGACTCAGCCACCCGGCGGCACTTGTCCTCGCATTGGTCAGGCTTGGGCGTGGGGCGGGGGCAGGTGGCCGCGATGCATTCCTCGAAGGCGGCCTTGTAGCGCTTCTCGCAATCCTCAGCGCTGCCACCGGCCTCCTTGCAGGCCTTCAGAACCGCCTGCGCGCGCTCCTTGCAGGCGCCTTCGCAGTTGTCGGGCTTGGGGGTGGGCCGAGGGCAGTTGGCCGTCATGCATTCCTCGAACGCGGCCTTGTACTTCTGCTCGCATTCGTCCGCGCCGCCGCCGGCCTCCTTGCAGGCCTTCAAGACCGCCTGCGCGCGCTCCTTGCAGGCGCCTTCGCAGGTCTCGGGCTTGGGCGTCGGCCGGGGGCAGTTGGCCGTCATGCATTCCTCGAAGGCGGCCTTGTAGCGCTTCTCGCAATCCTCAGCGCTGCCACCGGCCTCCTTGCAGGCCTTCAAGACCGCCTGCGCGCGCTCCTTGCAGGCGCCTTCGCAGGTTTCGGGCTTGGGCGTGGGCTTGGGGCAGGTGAGCAGGCATTCCTCGAGCGACGCCTTGTAGCGCTTCTCGCATTCGTCAGCACCGCCACCGGCTTCCTTGCAGGCCTTCAAGACCGCCTGCGCGCGCTCCTTGCAGGCGCCTTCGCAGGTCTGCGGCTTGGGCTCCGGCTTGGGGCAGGAGGCCAGGCAGCGCTCCAACACCGCCGCGGCCTGCTTGGCGCAGTCCTCGGCCGTTCCACCGGCCTGCAGGCAGGTCTTGTTCGTCTCCTCGGCTCGGCGCCGGCAACCGTCTTCGCATTGCACGGGCTTGGGATCGGGGCGCTTGCATTCGGCGGTCACGCAGGCTTCGAACAAGGCCTTGGCCTTGGCGGCGCAATCGTCCGGGCTGACGCCCGACGCCAGGCAGAGCTTGCGCTGCTCCTCGGCATGGGCCCGGCACTTCTCCTCGCAGCTCGGCGGCTTGGCCGTCGGCTTGGGGCAGGTGGTCAGGCATTCCTCGAAGACCGCCTTGGCCTTGGCGGCGCAGTCGTCACCCGAGCCTCCGGCGTCCTTGCAGGCCTTCAAGACGTCGTTGGCCTTCTGGCGGCAGGCGCCCTCACAGGATACCGGCTTCGGCGTCGCCGGCGAGAAGGGGCGGGAGCAGAGCTTGGTGCAGCTGAGGAAGGCCTCGCGGGCATGCTTCTCGCAATCGGCGCCGCCGGCATTCTGGCATTGCTTCAACACCACATCGGCCACCATCTTGCAGGCGACCTCGCATTCCGGGGGCACCGGCATGGGGCCGGGGTCTGTGGGCTGGCCGGGCTGCAGGCGGGCGCAGCCTTCCATGCACTTCTCGTAGACCTTGCGCGCCTGCGCCTCGCATTCCTCGCCGCCGGCGGCCAGGCAGGCGCTCAGCGCTGTTTCGTAGCGCTGCTTGCAGAGGACGGGACAGTCCACGGGCGCATTTTGCTGCAGCTGCGCCAACGACGCGTGCGCCGCGACCGGCGCCGGGCGGTTGAAACCCAGCAGGGTCATCAAGGCAAAAGCCAAAGGCAGCAGGGCCAACCAGGTGGTGAGTCGCTTGGACGGACTAGGGTCTAAGGTCATCGTAGCGTCCTTTCAGACTGGGGGAATCGTCAAACATCCAGCACGCCCGGGTGTCGGACGTGAGCGTCTGAATGGTAGACGGTAGCAGGTGTCGATTGGTCACGCCTGCGTTGAAATCTCGCTGCCGGCGCCACGGCGTCCGGCCGGGCCGATGCGTCGACATGGCCGTGGCCACTGCTTCGGACACCGTCAAGGGCATCGAGCTTAGAAGCGGCGCCAGCGACTGGCGGACGATTGACCGTCTGCCTCCCGCCGGTCTACACTCCCTGCCATGAGCAGGATCAAGGGACGCGCCCCCGCGGCGCGGCGGCCGGCGCCGGAAACCGCCATCACCCTGCGCCTGTCGCCGCGGCGCTTGATCGGCTCTGCCGCATTGTTGGTGGCCCTGGTCGGCGGCGGCGCGGGGGCCTGGCGCTGGTCCCAACGGCCTCCGGAGCCGCCGCGGGTGGATCTGAGCGGCGCCCAGGTGGCGGTGCGCGGCAAGGTGGACGCGGCCTTGGCGGCCATCGCGCGCGATCCCGGAGCAGCATCGGCCTGGGGCGAGTTGGGCATGGTGTACCAGGCCCATGATTTCGATGCCCAGGCGGCCGACTGTTACGTGCAGGCCGCGGCGTTGGCACCTCTTGCACCGCGCTGGCCCTATTTGCGGGCCCTGACGCTCGCGGAGGCGGATCCGGCGGCCGCGCTGGTGGCCATGGAGCAGGCAAAGGCCATCGGCGCCGAAGGCCTGGCCGTCGACTGGCATGAAGGCAACCTGCTCACGGAGTTGGGCCGGCCCGCGGATGCCGCCGCGGCATTCAACCGCGGCCTCGCCCATCAGTCGAACTCCGCCCCGCTGCTGGCGGGCAAGGGGCGGCTCGCGTTGCAGAAGGGCGACGTGAAGCAGGCCATCACGACCCTGGAGCAGGCAGTCCGGGCCGATGCCAATTGGGCCGAGAGCTACGCGCTCCTGGCCCAGGCCTATGGCCGCGCCGGTCGCGACGACGACAGCGCGCGGATTGCCGAACTGGCCCGCGCCATGCAGAAGCAGGAGCAGATCGGCCTTGCCGACCCCGTATTTCTGGCGGTGGTCGAGCGCGGCGTCTCGGTGCGCTGGCTGGTCCGCCGCGGACAGATAGCGATGCAGGCCAACCGCGTGGACGAGGCGGACAAGCTCTTCCGTCAGGCCATTGCCGCCGACCCGGCCACCGCGGCGGGCTACGTCGGCTTGGGGGTCACCATGCAGAACCGCGGCGACCTGGCCGGGGCCATCGGCCAGTACCGGCTCGCTCTGGAGCAAGAGCCGGAGAACGTGGAGGCGATGGCCAACCTGGGTCTGGCCCTGGCCCGCGATCAGAAAGCGGCCGACGGCGCGACCATCCTGGAGGAGGCCCTGCGCGTGGCGCCCGGGCATCTCGGGGCGTCGATCAACCTGGCCTTGATCCGGCTGGATCAGGGACAGGGTGACGCAGCCCTGCGGATCGCCGACTCGGCGCTGTCGCTGCAACCTACGAACACGCAACTGCTGGAGACCCGCGCCAAGGCCTTTGACCTGCTCGGGCAGCCCGATGCGGCGCAGGAGGCCTGGAAGGCCCTGGGGTCGCTGGCCCCGAGCGACCCGAACGCCGTCGCCCAACAGGCCGCCGCGGCCATGGCGGCCGGCCGCCACGCCGATGCCGTCGCGCTCCTGCGGCGCGGACTGGCGACCTTTCCCGAGAGCGCGCTGATCCAAGGCACCTTGGCCTGGGAGCTGGCCACCGCTCCCGACGCGAGCCAGCGTTCAGGAACCGAGGCCGTGGCCCTGGCTCGCGCGGTCGCCGCGGGAATGCCCGGCTCGGCGCAAAGCCAGGACCTGCTGGCCGCCGCCCTGGCCGAGACCGGCGACTGGCCCGCGGCCGCCGCGGCCGCCGAAGCCGCCCTGGCCGCGCTACCGGCCGGCGATCCCATCGCTCCCCAGATCCAGGCGCGCCTCGATCTGTATCGGCAACGCCGCCCCTTTCGCCAGCCTGACGGCGTCGCCGACGGCCGATGAGCGAGATCCCGAGACCTCAGCGCGGCAGCACGGCCGGCATCCGCCCCGGCCCGTTGTGGCTGACCGGCGTCAGGCTGACCGGCCTCGGCCTGACCGGTCTCTGCCTGGCCTGGGCGATAGCCGGCTGCCGTGGCGGCGGCGCCTGGCTGGTGGACGTGGCCGCCGAGAAGGGGGTGGATTTCAGCTATCACAGCGGCGCGAGCGGCGGCCTGTTCATGCCTGAGATCATGGGCGGCGGCGTCGGTCTGGTCGACTGGGACCAGGATGGCGACTTCGACCTCTACCTGAGCAACGGCAACGATGACCTGCCAGGCTTCGGCGACGGCGAGCAGAGCGACCGCTTGTACCGTCAGGACGCTGACGGTCGCTTCACCGACATCACCGCCGACAGCGGCTTGAATGAGCGCTCCTACAGCATGGGCGTGGCGGCCGGCGACATCGACAACGATGGCTTGCCCGACCTCTACGTCACCAATGTGGGTCCGGATCGGCTGTACCGCAACCTGGGCGGCGGACGTTTTCAGGACATCACGGCCTCCGCCGCGATCGATGAATCCGGTTGGTCTGTTTCCGCCGTCTTCTGCGACTACGATCGCGACGGCCTGCTGGATCTGTATGTCGCCCGTTACCTGGACTTCGACGCCGCCGTGGTCTGCCAGAGCATCACCGGCGAACGGGAATACTGCGGACCGCGCGCCTACCGGCCGCTCTCCGACCTGCTCTTTCACAACGAAGGCGAAGGCCGCTTCCGCAACGCGAGCACAGAGGCGGGGCTGCCGACGGTTGCCGCGGCCGGTCTGGGTGTGGTCTGCGCCGACGTCAGCGACGACGGCCTGCCGGATTTCTACGTGGCCAACGACGGCCACGCCAACGACCTGTGGATCAACCAGGGTGACGGAAGCTTCGTCAACCGGGCCATCGAGGCCGGCGCGGCCTACAACCTGCGCGGCCAGGCGCAGGCCGGAATGGGCGTCGTCGCCGAAGACCTCGACGGCGACCTGCGCATCGACTTCTTCGTCACCAACCTGCGCGACGAGACCAATGTGCTCTACCAAGGTCAACCGGGCGGCAGCGCCTTCCTCGACATCACTGCGGGCACCGGCCTGGGTCCACCGAGCTTGCCGCTCACCGGTTTTGGGGTGGCGGCCTCCGACCTCGATCTCGACGGCGACCTGGAGTTGGCGATCGCCGATGGTCGGGTGAAGGGCTACGATCCGCATCCCGATGCCGCCGTCGACCCGCCCTGGAACCGCCTGGCAGAACCGGGACTGCTCTTCGTCGCCGACCCAGGGGGGCGGTTCCAACTGGCCGAGAATCCGCTTTGCGGCGACAATTGCCGCAAGGTCGATGTGGCGCGCGGCCTGGCAGCAGGCGACATCGATGGCGACGGCGACCTGGACCTGGTCCGCGGCGGGGTGGCATCGCCCTTGCGCATCCTGGAGAACCGCGCGCCGCGTGGTGGGGGCCATTGGTTGCAGGTGCGGGCGGTGGATCCGCGGCTGAAGCGCGACGCTGTAGGCGCCCGCGTCACCCTGCGCGCTGGATCGGCTTCCTGGCTGCGGCTCATCGGCGCCGGCGGTAGCTACGCCTCAGCCTCGCCCCTGGAGGCCCACTTCGGACTGGGTCAGGCGGCCACGGTCGACGCGGCGGACCTCCTCTGGCCGGACGGAATGCGCGAGACCTTCGACGTCGACTGCGTGGACTGCCGGATCGTCCTGCGGCGGGGCGACGGCCGCAGCCGCTGAAACGGGGTCGGCGCCCACCCTGCCCGCTTGGCGCGGCGGCGGCGCTGGCGCTAGATTGAGGGCCAAGCCATTGCCTCTCGAGCCGGCGCCCGAGTCGGTCGGCGCCGAAGACCAGGATCAGACCCGTGAAAGAACGTCCTTTCGGCCTCTGGGAGAGTCCGATCAGCCCCGACCAGCTGGCCGTGGACCTGCGCCTCAGCGGCGTGGCGGTGGCCCCGGATGGGGCGACAGTCGGTTGGCTGGAAGGCCGCGGCGACCAGAACGTGGTGGTCAGCTGGCGGGCAGGCGAGTCCAGCGGTAGAGAACTGACCCGCGGTCGGCGGGTACGGGCGATGGTGGGCTATGGCGGCGGCGACTTCACCCTGGGCGCTCGAGCGCTGTACTTCGCCGACCAGGAAAGCGGACGGCTCTTCGTCCAAGACCTGCCCAGCGGCGAAGCCCGCCCCATCAGCCCGGCTTACGGCAAGGCGTCTTCGCCCACGCCGTCGCCGGACGGGCGCTGGATCGCCTACGTCCATCATGACCCGGATGGTGTGGACCGCCTGGCGCTGGTCGACGCCCGCGGCGAGGGCTGGCCGCGCATCCTGCATCAGGGCCACGACTTCTACATGCAGCCGCGCTGGAGCGCGGACGGCCAGTTCCTGGCTTTTGTCGCCTGGGACCATCCCCGCATGCCCTGGGACGGCACCACCTTGTACCTGGCCCGGATGGTGCTGACCGCCTCAGGTACCGAAGGCGCGCTGGAGCCGCGGGCCGGTGACGTGCGTGCGGTGGCCGGTGGGGACGAGGTGTCCGTGTTCCAGCCCGAGTTCAGTCCCGACTCGAAGGCCCTGTGGTTTGTTTCCGACGAGACGGGCTGGGGGCATCTGGTGCGCTTGGATCTGGCCGATGGCACGCGCCGCCGGCTGACCGCCGGCGAGGCCGAGCATGGCCAGCCGGCCTGGGTGCAGGACATGCGCAGCTATGCCATCGCCGAGGACGGGCAGGCGGTCTACGCGGTGCGTTCCGAAGGGGGCCGCCGGCGCCTCTACCGCATCGATGCCGCCAGCGGCAGCGCGGTGCGGGTGGAGGCCCTCGCCGCCTACGATGACATCGCCAGCATCCACACCGACGCGCGCGGCAAGTTGCTGGGCCTGATCGCCAGCGGCAGCCGGCAGGCGTCCCGCGTGCTGTCCTACGACACCGCCACCGGCAGCCTTAGGGTGCTGGCGCGGGCATCCGGCGAGACCCTGGATCCGGCTGACCTGGCCGATCCGGAGGCGCTGAGCTGGCCCGGACCGGACGGACATGCCATTGCCGGCCTGTATTACGCCCCGACGAGCCGGCGCTTCGTGGCCACCGGCCGGCCACCCCTGATCGTCTTGGTGCACGGTGGCCCCACGGCGCAGAGCACTGCGGGCTGGAACCCGGCCTGTCAGTTTCTGGCCACCCGCGGCTTCGGCGTCCTGGCGGTGAACCACCGGGGGAGCACCGGCTATGGCCGCCGCTTTGCGCAGGCTCTCGCCGGCGCCTGGGGCGAGGCAGACGTGGACGACGCCATCTCCGGCGCCGAGCATCTGGCGGCGACGGGGCGCATCGATCGGGCGCGGGTCGCGATCATGGGCGGATCGGCGGGGGGCTACACCGTGCTGCGTGCCATGACGTCCCGCCCGGAGGCTTTCGCCGTGGGCGTGAGCATGTACGGCATCTCCGACCTCATGCATCTGGTCCGCGACACCCACAAGTTCGAGGCGCGCTATCTGGATCGCCTCGTGGGGCCGCTGCCGCAGGCTGCCCAGGTCTATGCGGAGCGATCGCCCATCGCGACGGCCGACCGCATCATCCGCCCGCTGGCCCTCTACCAGGGTGCCGACGACCGCGCCGTACCACGGGCCCAGGCGGACATGATGGCGGCCGCGTTGCTACGGCGGGGCATCCCCCATCTGTATCAGGTCTACGAGGGCGAAGGCCATGGCTGGCGTCGAAAGGACACGATCGAGCATTTCTGGACCAGCGTTGCGGCTTTTCTGGAACGGCATCTGGTCTATGCCGCGGATCAAGGCTCGGCCAGCATCCGCACATAGGAGTCGTAGCGCTCGGAGGCGATGTCGCCTTGTTCCACCGCCGCGCGCACGGCGCAGCCCGGCTCGTGGATGTGGGTGCAATCGGAGAAGCGACACAGGTTGAGATAGTCGCGGAATTCCAGGAATGCCCATTCCAGCTCCCCGGGATCCATCTGCCAGACGCCCATCTCGCGCAGGCCCGGCGTGTCAGCCACCTTGCCGCCGCCCGACAGTGGCAGCAGCTCACCCACGCGGGTCGTATGGCGCCCTTTGCCCACCGCGTCGCTCACGGCTCCGACGCGCAGCAGCAAACCGGGCTCCAGGGCATTGATCAGGCTGGACTTGCCCACGCCGCTGGGTCCGACGACCGCGCTGATCCGGCCGGCCAGCACGTCGCGCAGCCGTTCGATGCCTTCGCCGCTGCGCGTGGAGATCCGCAAGACCTCGTAGCCTACCCGTTCGTAGGTCGCCAGCGCGCCGGCCACGGCCGCGCTGATGCCCAGGTCCACCTTGCCCATGACGATCAGCGCATCGATCTTGTCGATGGCGGCGATGGCCAGAAAGCGGTCGAGCAGCCGGAAGTTGGGCTCCGGCTCGGCGCAGGCCAGCACACAGACGACCTGGTCGACGTTGGCCACGACGACATCCTGCAGCCATACGCCCTTCGGCCCCGGCGCACGGCGGGCGATGACGCCGTGCCGGTCGAGGATGTCGATCACGATGGCATCGACCTGCCCCGACTCGCCTTCGGGCAGATCCTGCAGCTCGATCACCACCCGGTCGCCCAGGGCGACCAGGCCGTGGTTGCGCCGGTCCTTCTTGATCTTGCCGCGCAGCACGGCGGTGAAAGCGCCTTGCGCCGTCTCCACCGCATAGAAACCGCTCTGGGAGCGCACCACGAGCCCCTCGAGACGGCGCGCCGGGGCCTTCACGACATGTCCGGGTGTGGTCATGCAGGTCCTTCCGCTGCGCTGCCGCAGCTGCTTGATCGGGCCAGGCGGCTGCCGATTGGATCGCCAGTATAATCCCCGCGTGATCCGAACGGCGCGAATCCCACCCGCCAGGCCCGACCCTTCATGCCCCTGTTGACCCGCGACTTCGACTACCACCTGCCCAACGAACGCATCGCCCAGCAGCCGCTCGAGCCGCGCGACCAGAGCCGTCTGCTGCTGCTGGATCGTGCGGACGGGTCGCTGCGGCATGCCCGCTTCACCGACCTGCCCGACCTGCTTCGCCCCGGCGACCTGTTGGTGGGCAACGACAGCCGGGTCATCCCGGCGCGACTCGCGGCGCGCAAGGCGACCGGCGGCGCGCTGGAGATCCTGCTGCTGCGACCGACCGAAGGGGATGCCGATCGGCCACCAGAGGATGGCGCGCCGTCGCCGGCGACAGGCAGGCAGTGGCTCTGCCTGATCGGCGGTCGGGTCAGGGCCGGAACCCGCTTCCACCTGGTCGCCCCGGCGGGCGTCGCGGCCGTGGACGGCGCGGAAGGCGAGGTGCTGACCACCTACGCCGACGGCCGGCGGCTGGTGGCTTTCGCCTGCGATATCGGCCCGCTGCTGGACGCCTGGGGCAGCCTGCCCCTGCCGCCCTACATCCATCAGCGCCTGGAACGGCCCGAGCGCTACCAGACCGTGTATGCCGACCGCGCTGGGTCGGCCGCGGCCCCGACGGCCGGTCTGCACTTCACTCCGGCCTTGCTGGATCGCCTGGCCGAGGCGGGCATCGGCTGGGCCACGGTCACCCTGCATGTGGGTCTGGACACCTTCAAGCCGGTGGAGGTGGAGGACCTGACCCAGCATCCGATCCATCGGGAATGGGTGGTGCTGCCCCAGCGGACGGTGAACGCGATCGCCGACTGCCGGCAGCGAGGCGGACGGGTGATCGCCGTCGGCACCACCACGGTGCGCGTGCTGGAGAGTGCGGCGCGTGCCGGCGCCGGGTCAGCGCTCAGCGCCTATGCGGGCTGGACTGACCTCTTCCTGTATCCCGGCGCATCGTTCCTGGTGGTCGATGCGCTGATCACCAACTTCCATCTGCCGCGCAGCAGCCTGCTGATGCTGGTCAGCGCCTTCGCCGGGAAGGAGCGGATCGACGAGGCCTATCGAGAGGCCATCCAACGCGAGTACCGTTTCTTCAGCTTCGGCGACGCGATGCTGATCCTCTGACAAGGGAAGGGTCCGGCGCACGGATCGGTGAAGGCGCGCTGTGGCGCCAGACCTCAGGCCGACGGCTTCGACCGGGGCAGGCGGCCCAGGACATGCCGGCCATCGATGACCAGCAGACCGGCCAGAAAGACCAGCACAAGGGCGCCCACCGTGCGCCAGCCGCCGAAGGATCGCGCCGCCGCATCGGTGTCGACCCGATAGCCGTCGATGGCCACGGAGCCGCCGGCGGTGCCGACGCCCAGGTCCACCGTATGCTCGCGGCCATCGAGGCCGCTGGCCAGGATCACCCAGGCCCATTCCGGCTGGCCGGTGAGCGCTGCGCGCTGCTCGCCGGGACGGCCGTCCACACGCCAGGTGAGGGTACCGGCCTGCGGACCGCGCCGCACACGCACCGCCGCGGCGGTGCCCCGAAAGCTGAAGCTGAGCCGCGCATCGGCGTGGGCGTTCTCCAGGTAGCGATGGTCCAGGGTTCCGGATGGATCCTCGGGGCCTCGGTCGCAGTCGCGGCTGCCGGGCGGCGCGTCCCACTTCCATAGCCAGGCGGCGCTGTCCGCCAAGGTGACGGGGGCGGAACGCTCGGCCCAATAGCCGGCGGTCGCCGTCGGCCGCGTGGCGGCCGCTTCGCGCAGCGCGGTGTACACGCGTCGCGGGCTGAAGGCCGCGTCCAGCAATTGGAAGTAGGTGACCGCTTCATCCGGCGACTGGCAGCAATGCCGGAAGTACCATAGGTTGAAGACGCCGGCCCAGGGCCAGCGCGACTGGGCGAGGCTGACGCCATCCAAGGTGTAGCGGGCCTGGTCCTCTGGGCTCACCCGATCCCAGATGGAATCGATGCCTTCCGGCGCGCTGTTCCAGCCGTACTCGGCGGCCCAGACGGCCTTGCAGCCATCACCCGCGGTCTCCATGATGTCGTGGGCCAAGGCCATCCGTTGGAAGTTCAAGCGGTCGGCGGCCGGGGCTTCCTCGGGTGGCCGCGACTTGCCGAAGGCATTGACGCTCAGCACGTCAAAGCTGTCCTCGAAACCGGCGATGTCGTAAAGTTGACGCAGGTACTCCAGATCGCTCAGGTTGCCGACCAGATCGACGGTCTCGGTGTTGATGGCCATCGGCGCGCTGAGGATCACGACGTCGGGATTGACGGTCCGAGCGGCCGACGCGGCCGCTGCCAACAGCCGCGCGTAGGCCTTGGGGTCCGCCTTGCCGTAGCCCCATTCATAGGTGAGGTTGGGTTCGTTCCAGATCTGGTAATGGCCGACCCGGGCGCCGAAATGGTCCACCACCCGCGACACATAGGTGGCATACAGGGAGAAGTCGGCGGGAGGGACATTGTTGGGGGGGCCACGTTTGCCCTGGGGAGCCCATGGCGCCGGCTCGACCCAAGCCGGTGGAAAGTCCAGTCGGGCGATGACCTCCATCCCTTCGGCCCGGTAAAGGTCGATGATGCGGTCGTACTTGTCAAAGCGAAAGTCGCCCTGCTCCGGCTCCACGTCATACCAGGGGATCATCTGCTTGGCCCAGCGGATGCCCGCGGCGCGGGCTTCGCGCACCGTCTTCTGCTGACTCCAGGCCTCGACTTCCAGATCCAGGAAGAAGTTGGCGCCCCAGGGATCGACATCGGCCAGCGCGATGCCGTTGGGCGGCCGCGAAGCACTGGATCCGGAACCCGGCGCCGGCCGGACGGCGGACCAGGCCAGAGCGGCCGCGGTCAGGGCGAAGAGGATGAGGCTGATCCGAAAGCGCCTAAGGCGCTGGGGGCTGATCATGGGAGCCTAGGATAGCAGAAAGGGGGGCCTCGTCGGCCCCCCTCTCTGGTGCTGGTTCTGGCTCTGGCGATGGATGGATGCGATAACCGGCGCCGCCGTCAACCCCTAGCGGAGCAGTCGGGGCGCTGCATTCAGGCGCGGGCCGGCGTCAAGATCGCCGAGGCGGACCATCTGGTGGCGCACCTGCCGCGGCAGGGGCCAGAAGCCGGACATCGGCACCCGGCGCGTCCAGCCGGCAGGCAGGTTGAACAGGCTGGAGGTGCAGAGCGAGAAGCTCACGTTGTCGTAGACATGGATGGTGGGATCCGCGTCGCTGTTGGTGCTCTGGAAGCCCAACTGGGCCGAGGTCCAGTCCTGGCGCTGCATGACCAGCGAGCTCACATCGACGGGATCCTTGAGGGTGTAGACCTGGCCGGGGTCCACGATCTCCTCGCTGATGCCCGTGCCGGGCACGGCGACCGCCAGGCCGTCCTGGTTCATGAAGAAGGCGACGGCCGTATCGTCGTTGGTGGTGTTGCGGGTCTCTTCGGTGAAGATCAGGAAGGTGAAGTTGAGCGTCGCGCTGACGATCTCCGAGGCCTCCGGCAAGAGGAATTCCGACGAGATCAGGTTGTCCTGAACCTGGGCCACGCCGCCCAGAGCGGCCACGTATTCGCCAAACTCGGCCGGAGGGTCCTGGAAGACGTCGGCCGAGGCGCGGATGACGCGCTCGGTGGTGTCATTGGGCGCTGCGACGTTGGTGCGCAGGGACCAGCCCGCCGACGGGCCGCGCTCGAAGTCCGCGTTGTCGACATTCTGGCAACTCTCGCCGCCCGGCGTGACCTTGGCCGTGGGGCTGGGGCGCCCCGTCGGGCCGGGCGTCGGACGCGGTCCGATGGGGGTCTTGCCTGGCGGCACGTCTTCGGTGATGCTCGCCACCTCGCTGGCGAAGGCGCTGCCCTGGGGCTCGATGAACACGTCGAGGCGGTAGTCGTTGACCGGCAAGGGGGCGGGCACGCCGTCCTCCACCGCCGCGAGGCAGTTGGCGCTCACGAAATGCTCCGGCTCGTCGCTTACCACCACGATGCCGTTGAGGGTCGCCGAGGGAATCTCCTCGAACACGCCGTTGATCCGGCGGTACCATTGCCAGCGAAGGTTGGTCGAGGGGCTGAAGCCGCCCCAGGAGATCTCGCCGCACAGCGACATCGTCCCGAACTGGAACTGCTTGCCGACATTGATGACGTGGTTCTCATCCCCGAGCTCACTGCCAAAGGCGACGCTGATCCAATGGGGCTCGACGCCCTCCTTGTTCTTGACCAGCATCGGCAGGTAGACCGTTGGCCTGGCCTGCGTGGGGCGGGTGGTAGGCGTGGGGGTGAATCGGGTGCGGGTAGGGGTACGGGTTGGCGTGTTGCGCCTGGTGGCGGTCGGTGATGCCTCGGAGGTGGCCGGCGCTTCCGCGAGTCCCTCGATCTTGACGTTGTCGATGAACACGCCCGGGTAGTCGCCGACACCGTCCTTGTCGTTGAACACGAAGGCCACCTGGATGCTGGTCATGCCGGCCGTGTCAGCGAGATAGATCGGCGTCTGAAGGGTGAGCCAACGGGCCCGCAGCTGCTCGTTGGGCAGGCTGAGGGTGGCGCAGTTGAAGTCCCGGCTCCCTTCTTCGGCAGCGCAGACATAGAGGATGCGCTGGCCGACGGGCGCGTCGAACAAGACCATGAGGTCCACCTGAATGCCGCCGGCATAGGCGCTGATGTCGATACCAGGATGCACGAGCCAGGGCTCGGTGCCGAGCCCGATATTCTCACCGCAGGCGGTCTTCGCCCCATCGAGCCCACCACCCGAACACCAGGCGCTGGCCTCGCCTCCCGTGGCGCCATCCTTCTCGCAGGTCTGGCGGCTCCAGGCCTGGCGCGACTCCCGGCCGGTCTTGTTGTTCACATTGTCGAGCAAGGTCCAGCCGTCCGGTGGGAAGACCGCGTCTTCGAAATCGAGGGCGGTGATCTCGGTGCCCTGCATCGCCGGGCTCAGCGGACGGCGCCCGGGCGCGGCCCCGCGGTCGACCGGAACCAGGCGGCCGGCTCCGACGACGTTGAACCGCGGCTGCCCGGCCGCCTTCACGGTCGACGGGTCGGCGGCGGTGCGGGACAGGGCCAACAGGAACCCAAACAAGAAGACGACGGGAAAAAGCAAGGCTCTGATGCGTGGCATGGTTTCCTCCTACTGGGCTTCGGGATCGTCGGATGCAACGTGCCCGAAGCGCGACGTGTGACGGTGGGGGATGAACATCAAGGGCTGGCGCCCTGGCCGGCCAGCATGAACTGGCCGAGGTTGAGGAAGATCGTCTCGTTCAGCAGCTCGCCGTCAAGACCAGTGCCGCCGGCCAGCCAGATCTCCCGGCCCTCGCCGCGCACCAGGGCCGCCGCGCCCGAGCGCGGCGGATGGACGCGGATGGGCGGGCCGGAAACCCAGTCGGCGCCATCGGCAGCCGCCAGATCCAGGGTGATGACCGCCGCTGCGGAGCGATCCTGGGTGCCGCCAAAGACGTAGAGCCGCCGCAGAATACCGAGGCCGGCGGCGGCATGCCCTGCCCGCGGCTCCGGAAGCTCCATACCCTGGTCTTCGGACCACGGAGACCCTGCCGCCAAGGGTCGGAAGATCCAGTGGCTACGGCTGGCCTCGCCGGCGTCGTCGCGGCCGCCCAGCACGTGGACCTCGTCGTCGACCACGGCGACCGCCAGATCGTAGCGCGGCCGGGCCATGCGCCGCGCCTCGACGCGCCAGGAGGTCTCCGACTGCAGGGCCGGCGACCAGGACCACACCTCGTCGGAGGCCGTGGCCTGGTCGGCGCCGGTGCGGCCGCCGAAGAGGTAGATGCGTCCGTTGACCACGGCCAGCCCGTAGGCGCAGATCGCGCGCGGCAGGTCCGGACCGCTCTGCCACACGTCGCGCTCGGTGTCGAAGACCTCGACCGCGGCCGTGGGCATTCCGTCGGCATCGCAGCCGCCCGGCACGACGATCTGTCCACCGACGACCGCCGCGCTGATGTCGCGCACCGCTGTGGGCTTCGGCGGCAGCGCCGCCCAACTGGCCACCAGACCGCGCTGCAGGCGCAGGGTCTCGTCGAGCACACCGGCGGCATCCTGACCGCCGATCACGTAGAGGCCATCGGCAAAGGCCATGGCCAGGCCCGTACGGGCGGTCTTGAGCCGGCCGCCGGGGTTCCACTGGAGGTCGCGTGGCGCCGCCGGCAGCGACGTGGCCGGCGTGGCGGTTCCCTGCCCAGGTCTCGCCGCTCCCGTCCGGAGGATCCAGGCCAGGCCGATCAGCGACAGAACCATCAGCGACACGGTGCCCGCAGCATACCAGCGTCGTGCCCTTCGGTTCTGGCGCCGTTCGCGCTCCAGCTCCTCGGCCAGGCGGCGCGAGCTGAGGCTTTCGCCCACCGCCGAACCGTCAGCGTCCTCGTCATCGGCAATCGTCGGCAGTGGGCCCTGCACCTTGACCAGGCCCAGCTCGAGAGCACGGCGCATGGCCTCCGTACGGTTGCCCGTACCCAGCTTGGCGTTGATGTTCGTCAGGTGCTTCTTGACCGTCGCCTCGGAAATGGTGCGCGCCCGCGCGATCTCCCGGTTGGTGGCTCCGGTGGCTACCAGCCGCATGATCTCCAGTTCGGTGTCGCTGATGGGGGGACGCGGTTCCAGATCGGACATGGTCTCGGGCCTGGCGGGCGCTACCCAAGGTTCGGGCGCGCGAGTCGAACAGCGATTATAACATGCCGAGGCGGGGCCGGCCGATCGCCTCGGCCCGCTCCCGCGCGTTCAGCTGTCGGCCAGATTGAGGTTGCAGACGCAGCGACGGCAGGTGGGATGGTCAGCGACCCGCAAACGGTCCCGGTAACCTTGCGCGACGGGTCCGGCAAAGGCTTCGAGCAAGGGCATGGCACCGGGCCGCCACATCGCCACCGGTTCATGAAAGAAGCAGGGCCTCATCCTGCCGTCGCTCTCCACGACAGCGCTCACCCAAGGGGCGTTGCAGGTAAGGGGCGGATGTGCGGCAAGGCCCAATTCAGCCCTGAAATGCGCCCAGAGCCGCCGTCGAAGCTTCTCCGGACTCTCGGCGATGAAGCCGCTCTCGAAGGCCGCCGATTCTGCATCCTCCAAGGCTGACAGCTCGCACGCCAGGGCCGCCAGACCATTCTCGTCAGGCAGAAGGTCCGCGCCATCGCCGCCGGCAGGCTGAGCCGGTCGGTTGAAGGCGCCGCTGTGGGCGTCGACGGCCAGAAAGGAGATGCCTGCCAGGCCCAGCTCCCGGGCCTGGGCGACGGTGCCCCGCAGATGGGCCAGGTTGGCCGCCTGCACCGTGGAGCGGGCGCTCAACCGCAGATCGGGCGCGGCTACCCGCAAGGCCGCCACGCCCGCCTGCAGGCGTTCGAAGGCGTCCGCGCGGCCGCGGATGCGGTTGTGGAGCCAGTCAGGTCCGTCCAGAGAAAGGATGACCTCATCCACCGAGCTGCGCGCGATGTTTTCGGCATGTCGCGCCAGCGAGATACCGCTGGTCAGGAGGGTGATCGGCACCGGGGCCAGAGCCGAGAACAGCGCCTCAGGCTGCGGATGCAGCAGGGATTCGCCCCCTGAGAGCACGACGCGCTCCAGGCCGCCCGCCCGCCATTCGGACAGCTCAGCGGCGATGGCCGCAGGGTCGAGCGCCCGACTTTCGGTCTCGCGCCAGATGTCGCACATGCCGCAACGGCAGTCGCAGCGGCTGAAGGCATACAGGACCAGAACCCGCAGGCGAGCTACCTTAGGGGCGGTCGCCGGATCGGAACCGCCGGACTTCCCGTCGGACCGCGGCTGCGGCGTGAGCGAGGTGGTCACAGCCGCTCGGCCAGGGCCACCGGAAAGGCGGCCGACTCGCGCCCCAGCCGCCGGCGGCGCCAGGCGCGCCGCAAGGTCCAACGCCAGCCATGATGGGGGATCAGGTAGCGCCAGCGCAGTCCGGCCGCGAGCCCCTCCTGCGCGAGGTCGCCGCGCGTGAGATAATCCACGCTTCCCAGGGCATCGGAGGCGAACCCGAACCGCTTCATGAAGCCGGCCCGCCGTTCGGCGGCCATGGCCCGGCCCGCCGCCGCATCCTCGTAGAACGGGGAGTCGAGCACGACCACCAGCCCCTGCGGCGCCAGCACCCGGGCCGCTTCCGCAAGGCTGGTCGACAGGCTGGGGCTGTAATGCAAGGCGGCGTTGAAGATCACCAGGTCGACTGAGCTGTCTGCCAGCGGCAGGTGGTTGAAGTCTGCGAGGGCCAGGGTCACGCTGCCCGTCGCCGGACCATCGTCTGCGACGCGGCCCTGCAGATCCACCAGTTGCCTTGCCGCGCCCAGTCCCACGTGACGATCGGCACAGACGTCCAGGGCCAGGGCATGACAACCCTCCCAGGCCAGCCGATGGCTCAACCAACCTACGCCGGCGCCCAGGTCCAGGGCGCGCAGCGCGGCGCCACCGGCCAGCCGCGGTCGGAGCGCATGGTCCAGGAAGGTCTCGTAGCTCTTGGCCCGGATCAGCCATTCCCAGGCAAGCGGCGTCTGTGGCCCGGGCCAAGGCAGGGCGCGCAGATCGGCGACGGCGATGGCGTCTCGCCCTTCGGCGCGGCGGACAGCGGCGTACTCGTCGGCGAAACGCTGCAGGCGCGCTTTCGCTGCGGCTGGACGCAGGTCGGCCAGCCCTTCTTCGCGCGTGAACGGTCGCCCGCAGCCGGTGCAGGGCAAAGGACAGGGCAGGAAGGTTCCGCCGTCGCCCTCCTCCAGTGCCGCGCCGCAGTCGGGGCAGCGCCAGGGCCAGCGGGGCCGATCGTCAGCCTTCATGGTCATGGTCGGTCGCCTCCGCGGTTCGGCGATGAAAGGTCATGACATAATGGTCGGAGCCCCAAGCCGCGCCCGGCAGCTTGCGGAGCCGGTCTTCCAAGCGCCCGAGCCTGGCCAGCCAGGCAGGTCGACGACGCAGAAAGGCGCCGGCATCGGTGGGGGGCAGCAGGAGGCCCAGCGCCTCAGGACCTTGCCTGACCTCGAAGCAAGGGGCGAATGCCCGAGCCAAGGTGGCCGGAGCGGGGTAGCGCAGGGGAGAGCTGCCGCTGCGGGTACGAAACCGGCGGGATCGCCAGCGCCGAATTGCATGCCTGGGTCGCCCGGCCGCCAGCCCGCCAAGGGTCTCCCAGACGCAGAAGGGCCCCATGGTAACGGTCATCAGGCAGGCGCCGGGCGCCAGGAGTTCACCCAGCACCGCAGCGAGTCGGGACAGGTCCGTCACGCAATTCAGGCTGCCGAAGTCCGCCAGGGCGCCGTCGAACGTCGACCGGCCGGCAGCGGACATCAAGGCCTCCGGTCGGTTCAGGTCCACCTGCGCCCAATGGAGGACCGCGGCCTCCAGCCCCGCCGCGCGCGCTTTCTTCCGCGCCAAGGCCAACATCGCCGCCGACGCATCCACCGCCAACACCTCAGCGCCCCGGCGGCACAGAAACAGGGCGTCTTCACCGGTGCCGCAGCCGAGGTCCAGCCAACGTCGACCGGCGATCGGAAGCCGATCCAGGCCGCTCCAGACCACGCGACGCAGTTCGCGACCAAGGTGGCTGTCCGTGAAGGAGGCGTCATAGGTGGCAGCCAGGGCATCGAAGGCGCTGGACTCCGCTGCCGCGTCGGCGCCAGGGCCGCGGTCTCGGACCTCTCGTGGGATCGCGATCACCTTCATGCCTCGCGCTCACCGCTGGTGAGCGCCATGCCGAGCCGGACCCAGGCGATCTCGCCGCTCAGCCTCAAGCTCGCCGGCCGGAGCGCTCCGCGCTGCCGGCGCAGCCGTCCCAACTGGTGGGCAGCCTTCAGCCAACGGCTGGCAAGACCGTAGTAGCGCCGAGAATGCCGGCCGCGCAGGGCCTGGTCACGGTCGGAGCCCTGGGCCCAGGGTCGCAACGGAACGATGCGATCCACGACTTCTTCCTGGAAGGGCGTCCCCGCAATCGGATAGGCCACGGTGCTGAGCACGACATCCGGATCGCAGGCCACCACATGGTCCACTGTGGCCCGGATATCGGCCAGCGTCTCCCCGGGATAGCCCCACATGAAGAACATCCCGACATCGATGCCTTCGGCCTTGAGCATCCGCGTTGCCTCGCGCACCTGACCCAGGGTGACCCGCCGGTCCATGGCGTCCAGAATGCGCTGAGAGCCGCTCTCTGAACCCAACCAGACCCTGAAGCAGCCCATGGCCGCGAGGTCTCTGGCCACGCCCGCGGTCACGCGATCGGCGCGGGTGATGCATTCGAAGGGCAGGCGCAGGCCGCGGCGCTCAAGTGCGGCACGGTAGGTCGCCAGCCAGCGCGGGCTGATGGTGAACACGTCGTCGGCATACCACAGCATGTCCGGCGCATAGGTCGCCGCAAGGTGGGCTACCTCGGCGGCCACATCTTCAGGACTGCGACGGGCATGGTTGAACCCGAAGACCCCGTGGCTGCACCAGCGACAGGTATACGGGCAGCCGCGCGCGGTGATGAGGTTGACCGTCGAGCGCCCGTGGTGGCGGCGCCAGCAGTCCAGGTAGGCGCCAAGGTCGATCGCCGCGCGGTCCGGCCAGGGCAAGAGGTCGATGCTGCGCATGGCCGGGCGCGGCGGGGTCTGTATCAGCCGGCCGGCGAGGTCCCGATAGGCGATGCCGGCGACGGCTCCCAGGCTTCGGTCGCCGCCATCGGCCAGTGCCGGCAGCAGTTCGGCCAAGGTGGCCTCCCCCTCGCCGATCACGATGACCTCCGCGCCCTGCTCCAGGTACGCTTCGACATGGTTGGCCGCCTCCGGGCCGCCCAGGACCACGCGCATGTCCGCGCGCCGCGCGGCGGCGACGATATCGAGGACCGCCGGCCGCGTCATCAGGTTGGTGTAGATGCCGATGACCGGCGCCGGCCGACGCGCGATGGTTGCGAGCAGCGCCGCCCGCGTCTCGAAGGTGGCATCGTAGACGATCGGTTGGAAGCCCTCGCGCTTCAGATAGGCCGACAGGTAGAGCAGTCCCAGCGGGGGGTAGGGCTTCATCACCTGCTGTTCATGAAGGTCTTCCGCGATGAAGTAGCCGTGGGTCAACAGGATGTCGGCGTCCGTTCGCTCCGCGGCCGGCTCAAGCATGGCCTTGGCCCTCGCCCGGCGCGGCGACAGCCGCCGGGTCCAAGATGGGGAGCGCAACGCGAAGGCGTTGCTCCCCGGCGGCCCGGGCATCGCGCTCCAGGGACGGCCATTCGGCACGAGCGGCCGTCAGCGCAGTCGTGGCCACCGCGAGCTCGCCGGCGGTCGATGCCGCGTCGACCGCAAGCAGCGCGTCGTGCTCGGCATGCAGCAGGCGGTGCAGGCGACGGTAGATCTCGGTGGGAAAGGGACCCTGATAGAGCATCGCCAGATCCTGGCTGTCGGCCCAGTGCTCGCGATCCGACATCGCCTCCCGCACCCGCTGATAGAAGCGGGTGCCCGGCAGCGGATAGCTGACGGAGATGCCGATGGCGTCTGGTTTCAAGCGCCGCACCAACTCGACCGTCCTCAGCAGGGCATCCCAGTCCTCGCCCGGATATCCGAATTGCAGGAAGAGACCGACGCGGATGCCGAAACCGCGAAGCTGTCCCAGCGCCGCGGGCAATTGCTCAAGGCGGATGCCCTTCTCCATGGCGTCCAGGATGGCCTGGTCACCGCTCTCCGCGCCCAGCCAGACCTCCTCGCAACCGGCGGCCGCCAACGCTGCGGCCGCCTCCGGCGTGATGAGGTCGGCGCGGCTCTGAATCTGGAAAGGCACCCGAACACCGGCCGCGGCCATGGCGTCACCGAAGGCCACCGTCCAGGCCGGGTGCAGGCCAAAGATGTCGTCGGCGAACCAGAGTCGGTCCGGTGGCGGATCGGCCGCCAACAGGCCGGCGATCTCGGCCACCACCCGCTCCGGCGACCGCAGTCCATAGCGCTGGCCCCAGATGGGCTTGGCGCACCAGTTGCAGTGGTAGGGGCATCCGCGCGAACTGGCCAGGTTCAGGGAGAAGTGACCGTGGCCGTGGGCGGTGTGCCACACGGCGCGATAGGCAGCCAGGTCCACCAGATCGCGCGACGGTTCCGGGAAGCGATCGAGGTCCCGCTCCACCGGTCGCGGCAGACCGTCGACGCGACGGTCCGCGACCATGACGCTGAGACCCGCTGGGAGCAGGGGCTCATCCGACCCTTGCTCGATGGGCCAAGGAGAAGTGCCGGTTGCGGCATCGAGGATCGATCGGGCCGCCTCGAGCAGGGTCCAGTCGCCCTCACCGCGGGCGACGCCGGTGGCCCCGGCCGCCAGGTAGACCTCGGGATGATCGCTGGCGTCTGAGCCGTTCACGAGCACCGGCAGCCCTGCCGCGCGGCCCATACGGACCAGGTTCAGCGCCGCCTCCCGCATGCGGCCCAGGCACATCTTGCTGAGGAAGTTGAAGTTGTCTTCCTGCAGGATGACCAGACGCGGTCGGGCCGCCGCCAAGGCCGCGGCGAAGGCGGATTCATCCGCGGCCAGCATGGCGTCGAAGACCGCTACCGATAGCTGCTGCCCACGCAGCAAGGCGGCGAGCTGGAGGGTGCTGAGCGGCGGGTAGGGCCTCGCCTTGGAGGCCTGCTTGGGGTCCAAGGCCATGAAGAAGCCATGCGTCAGCAAGACATCCACCGGAGCGGCGGCGGTAGCCAGGGTATGCGGGCCAATACGGTGGATGGTCACGTGGGCAAGGTCTCCGTTGGCGCAATTCTAGCGCGCCGGCTTCCGCGCGGCGCCAGGGCCATCGCTTCCAACCGCGGCGACGCGGGTCACGGACAGCGCCGGCTGACAATGGGTCCGCTGAGCGCCGGCGGTCAGGTGGGCAGGTAAAGGCCAGGTTCCCCGATACCGGCCGCGATGAGCGGTGTCAGGAGGTCGCTGGCGACCAGCTTCGGTCGCCCGTCCAGGACAACCGCGTGCCAAGGCGTCTGCGTCGCGGCGAAGAGGGGACCGAAGTCAGGATCCGCCACCCGCGGCCGGCCTCCGCGCAGGACCAGGCGCAGACTGCTGCGCTGCAGGGTGCATAACTGCGCCGCAGGTGGCCGGCCGTCATCGGCGATGACGACGAGGTCCGCCGGCAGGCCTGCGGCCAGCCGGCCGCGGCTCGGCTCGCCGCAGAGTCGGGCGGCGCCGACTCCGACCATGTTCAGAAGTTCGGTCGAGGACGCCAGCCCGGCCGTCCAGGCGAAGTGGAGCTCGGCCAACAGATCGCGGCCCCCCGTCAGTCGACTGTCGCTGCCCAGAGCGGCCTGCCCCGCGGCAGCGAAATCGCGGATGGGACCGGTTCGCCCCAACAGTCGGTGGTTGCTGATCGGACAGGCCACCAGGCCCATGCCTGTGGCGATGGCCAGGCGGCGGTCCGCTTCCGCCAGGCCGACGCCATGAACCAGACGCAGAGCACGGTTCAGCCCGGTCACGGTCAAGAGCCGGCGGAACTCCGTGGCCGCGCGCCCGTCGCGCCCTTCGGCGACATGGATGAACCAGGGTCTAGCGTGATCGCGCCGCTCCCAGGCCGCGGTCAGGTCCGGTCCGTAGCTGGTCGACAAGCCCACCGAATGCGCCCAGCCGATCCGTCGGGGCACATGGACCGGAAAGTCACGGCGGCGGAACAGGCCCAGCGGAGGATCATGATGCAACACCGTCGTGGCACCGGCCAGGATGTTCTTGAGACCGCCATGCCAGGCCCGCAACCCGGTCGGCAGCGCGCGCAGCACCCGATGGTCCGGACGCTCGATGCGCTCTCGCATGGCGTCCACCCAGTCCGCGGCATCGCGCACCGGCAGGCTGAGGAGAGGATCACCGCTGGAGGGCAAAGGCGGAAACAGGTTGAGATGCAGATGGTCGTGCGCGTTGATCAAGCCGGCGAAGGCCAGGTGATCGGCCAGTTCCATCCGCAGGTTGGCTGTCCGAAGTCCGCTCGGTGAGTGCAGGCGGCCTGAGCGCCAGGCGATGCCCGGCCTTCCCCGCCGCCCGTGTTCATCCACCGACCGCAAGCCCAGCAGCAGCACCGGGCGGGCCACCGATGCCCTTGTCGCCCCCGTGCCGTGGTTCATGGTCGTGCTACCGTTGGGGACCATGTCTGATCTAGCCCCCCGCGCAGCCTACGACCGTTGGGCGGCGACCTACGCCGTCGAAGGTCGGAACCCGTTGACCGACCTCGCGGCGGACCTGGTGCGGGCGCATCTGCCTGCCGTTTCCGGCCTGCGTATCGGAGACCTGGGCTGCGGGACCGGACGCTGGCTGTTGGCCCTCGACCAATTGGGCGCCGAGGCCATCGGGATCGACCTCAGCGGCCCGATGCTGGCCGCCGCGAAGGCCGCCGGCTGCCTGCGACTCGCGGCAGGCATCCTGACGGCGCTTCCGTTGGCGTCGGAATCCTTGGACGGTGCCCTGCTGGTGCTCAGCCTGAGCCATGAACCAGACCGGATTGGGGCCCTGCAGGAGCTGGCCCGCGTTCTGAACCCAGGTGGCTGGGCGCTGATCGTAGACCTCCATGCCTCGGCCGCCGACCGTGGCTGGAAGCGCAGCTTCCGCGATGCCGCTGGCGAATCCCGCAGGGTGCGCTGGCACGCCCACGACGAACCCCGTCTGCGTCGCGCCGCGGCGATCAGCGGCCTGCAGGTCGAGTGCTGGCACGAGGCCAGTCTCGATGCCTCCCGGCTTCCCGCCGGCGCGCCGGAGACCGCAAGCACCGGCGCGGCGCTCTATGCCTTGCGGCTGCGGCGCTGGCCATGACGACCGACGGGCGGCGTCAACCGTGGAACCGCTCCGGGAAGAGCCGGCGCAAGGTCGGGTTGGCCAGATCGCGCCCCGACAGGAGCGGGCTCTGGACCGGCCAGGGCAGCGCCACATCGGGATCGTCCCAGGCCAGCCCAGCCTCGGTGTCGGCCTCGTAGTAATGGCTGCACTTGTAGAGGACATCAGCTTGCTCGCTCAGGACGGCGAAGCCGTGGGCGAAGCCGATAGGAACGAAGAGCATGCGCTTGTTCTCCTCGGAAAGTTCCTGAGCCACCCATTGGCCGAAGCTCGGCGAGGACGGACGGATGTCGACCGCGACATCCCAGATGCGCCCGCGAACGCAGCGCACGAGCTTGGCCTGTCCCGGAAGTCGCTGGAAATGCAGGCCGCGCAGGGTGCCTTTGACCGATCGGCTGTGGTTGTCCTGCACGAAGGAACAGGCGATGCCGCCCGCGGCGAAACGTTCCGCGTGATAACTCTCCAGAAAGAAGCCTCGGTCGTCCTGAAACACCGTCGGCTCGACCAGAATCACATCGGGGATGGACTGCGGCGTGAATCGCATGGGGCTTTCTGCCTATCGGGGTAGGTCGGCTGCGGCCCAATGAAATACCCCGCGGATGGCGGCTTGTCAAGGTCCGCAAGGGTCGCTCGCTGCCGTTGACGCCCGCCGAGCCATGGGCTAGACTGGCGCCAATGGACCCCTGTTGAGATGACCCTGCCAGCCATCGCCGTGCTCCTGATCCTACTCGGAGCGCTGATCGTTTTCGCCACCGAATGGCTGCCGATGGATCTGGCGGCGTTGATCGTCCTTCTGGTCCTGGCCTTGACCGGACTGGTGGAGCCGCAAGCGGCCCTGGCGGCCTTCTCCAATCCCGCGGTGGTGACCATCGCCGCCATGTTCGTGTTGACCGGCGGCTTGTCGCGTACCGGCGTCGCCGGAATCATCGGCCGCCAGATCGACCGTCGGTCCAAGGGAGGCGAAGCGTCGCTGTTGCTCTGGCTGATGGTGATCGCGAGCTTCCTGTCGGCCTTCATGAACAATGTCGGCGTCGCCGCCTTGTTGATGCCGCCGGTCATCGACATCGCGCGCCGCCGCGGCATATCGCCCGCCAGGTTGCTGATGCCATTGTCCTTCGCGGCCTTGCTCGGCGGCCTGATCACCCTCATCGGCACATCGCCCAACGTGGTACTCAGCGAGCAGTTGGATGCGGCCCAGCCGGGGCAAGGCTTCCACATGTTCGACTTCACGCCCATCGGTCTGGCGGTGACGGCCGCCGGCATCGCCTACATGGTCCTGATCGGCCGGCGCGGGTTGCCGACGGGCAAGTCGCCCGGAAGGGCGGCGTCCATCGAGGAAGAGCCGAGCGGCCCTTATGACCTTACCGAACGGATCTTCAGCGTCCGCGTCCCCGCCGGTTCAGCGCTCAACGGCCTGACCTTGGCCGCAAGCCGCCTGGGCTCGGCGCTGAGCCTGAATGTACTGGCCATCGGAAGGGGGGACGAGCTCGTGCTGGCGCCGGATGCGCTGACACGTCTGCAGGCAGGCGATCGGCTGATCGTGCGCGGTCGGCAGGACCACTTCGAAGTGGCCAGGGGTGAACGGCATCTGAAGCTGGTCGATGATGGGCCAGGCTTACTGGCGCTGACCAGCCAGGGCATAGGCTTGATCGAGGCGCGGATCGCGCCGGGAGCCGGCATCCTGGGCGAGACCCTGGTCGGCTCGCGATTCCGACAACGCTTCGGACTCATCGTGTTGGCCATCCGCCACGGCGATGGCCAGGTGCGGCCCTTTGATTTCCATTATGAGCCGTTGCAGCCGGATGACCTGTTGTTGCTACAGGGCAGCGAAGCCCAGGTGGCTCGCTTGCGCTCGGACACCAACTTCCGCGATGTCCGACCGGCGAACATCGAGGAAGCCGCCTGGCGATTTGGCCTGGCGGACAGTCTCTTCACCGTCCGGGTGGAGGCCGTCTCCCCCATCATCGGGCGCACCCTCGTGGATCTCCGACCGGAATCCTTCGGACTCACCGTGCTCGGCTTGCTGCGACAAGGAGCGGTGGCGTTGATGCCCGAGCCGCGGTATCGGGTGCAACGCGGCGACGTGATCCTGGTCAAGGGCCGTCCTGACCAGCTGGCCATCATGCGCTCCTACGCCGACCTGGTCCTGGAGCCGGACGCGCCGGACCTGAATGCCTTGGAAACCGAGCAGGTGAGCATGATGGAGGCCGCCCTGTCGCCGCATACGCGCCTGGTCGGCAAGACCTTGCGCGCCCTGCACTTTCGAGAACGCTTCGGGCTCAGCGTCCTGGCCATCTGGCGGGAGGGGCGGGCCTTGCGGACCCGGGTCAAGGACATCCCGCTGCGCTTCGGGGACGCGCTCTTGATCTTTGGTCGGCGGAGCAAGCTGACGCTGCTCGCCGGGAATCCCGATTTCATCCTGCTCAGCGAGAAGGCACAGGAGGAGCCGCGGCGGGAGAAGGCGCCCTTGGCGGCGCTCATCTTCGTGGGGGGCGTCATCATCCCCACCGTCGTCTGGCATGTTCCGATCGAGTTGAGCAGCCTGGCGGGGGCCCTGGCCATGATTCTCACCCGTTGCCTGGACATGGAGGAGGCATACCGCTACGTGCAGTGGCGGGCTCTGTTCCTCATCGCCGGCATGCTGCCGATGGGCCTGGCGTTGCAGAGCTCCGGGGCGGCGGGAATGCTGGCGGGAGCGTTGCTCAAGGCCGCCGGCGACTTCGGGTCGCTCGGGGTGCTGGCCGCCATCTATGTCGTCGGCGCCCTGGCGGCCCAGATCATGCCCAGCCCGGCTGTGGCGCTGCTGATGGGCCCCATTGCCCTGACCGCCTCGGCGCAGTCCGGCGTATCCAGCCGTCAGTTGATGATGGTGCTGGCGGTCGCCGCATCCAGCAGCTTCTTCAGCCCCGTCGGCCACCCGGCCAACGTCCTCGTGATGGGACCGGGAGGTTACCGGTTCTCGGACTTCGTTCGCGTAGGCCTGCCTTTGACCCTGCTCATCATGTTGGTGGCACTCTTGACGGTTCCGGTGTTCATTCGTTAGACTGATACCGGAACCGGGAGGATTCCTATCGATGCTTGCGCGCCAGACGGAACCCTTGCCCTTCGATGCCGAAGTTTGCGCCCCAACGTGCCGGCCGACCTCTGGCTGGCTGGGGCCCTTGCTGCGCCGCCGGCAGCCGCCGATGGCCGTCGCGACAACCGTGCGCAGCGCGGACGGTGTCGCGTTGGCCTGCGTCATGATCGCCCGTTCGCCCGAACGGCCCGCCTTGGTCTACGCCCATGGCTTTCTGAGCGGCAAGGACCATCGCTCGGTGCCGCGCTTCCTGGCTGAACTGAGCCGCAGCTGGTCCGTCTATGCCTTTGACTTCCGGGGTCACGGTCAGAGTGGTGGCCGCTGCAACTTTGCAGACGGCGAACGGGCGGATCTGTCCGCGGTGGTCGACCTCGCAAGGTCCGGCGGCCATTCGGTGGTGATGACCGTGGGCAGCAGCATGGGCGGGGCCACAGCCATCCGTCAAGCGGCCATCTGCTCGCAGGTGAACGCGGTCGTGACCATCGGTGCCTATGCTTCCGCCAGCCCGCTGTTGCGTTCCAGCACCCAGGCATTGCTTCGGCTGGCGTTCCAACGGCAGCTGGGCGGTCCGCTGCTGCGCCAGGCCATCGGCGCTCACATGGGCCGGTTGTCCTTGTCCGAAGGGCAGCCCGTGGACGTCATCGGGCAGATCAGCCCGCGGCCGACCCTGATCGTCCACGGCGGCCTGGACCCGCTCATTCCCGTGTCCGACGCCTACCGCCTGCATGAGGCGGGTGGACCCTCTAGCGACCTGCTGGTGCGCCCCTGGCACGGACATGACCAGCCCCATCTGAGCGGGGACATGGCGTGGCGCATAACGGCTTGGGCCCGGCAGCGTGGCGTCATCTGAGTCGCCGCTCTCGCCCGCGATGCTCCGCCTGATCTTGCCCGACGGCAGCTTGATCGTTGCCGCGAACGCATTCGATGCCCTGCGGCAGCTCAATGCGCGATCGCTGACGCCCCAACCGGACCTCTGGCGCTTCATTACCCTGTGGTCGGCACGTCTGCGGCGCTCCACCGGCACCAAGGTCCGGAGCGACAGCCCGGCCACCTTTCTGGCCGACCTTGTCCGGCTGGGCTGGGTGGATCTCATCGGTGATCCGTATGGCGTCGCAGCCGATGACGGAGACAGATGATCGCCGGGCCGACCTGGACCTGCACCGCCATCAAGCGTGAGCGTAGGCTGCCGCCGGGGGAGGGTTCCCTTGTTGACCCAGGTAGCGCATCAGGCCGTCCACGGCCATTGGCGGCGGATTGGCCGCCAGGTACGCATCCAGGATCGGACCGGTCACCCCTTGCGCGGCCAATACCGCTCGGGACCAGGCCGCAAAATCGTCGATCAGCGCTTCGCGGAGGAGTCCGCGGCTGAGGCCATCGGCTACGCGCGCCGCGGCGGCACTGAGTGCGTCACGCACCCGATCCAGATGCGCATCAGCATCGACAACCTCACCGAAGTGGGTGAGAAACAGGCGGGACGCCTGTTGCCGGCGGATTCGCTCCAGGCTGCCCAGCCACGCCGCGATGTCGATGTCGGGCGGCGGCGTTGGGGCTACGGCCGCCAGCTGGCCGGGTAGCCGAATACCGGCGATGTCGCCGGTGAAGAGGGCGCGCTCTAACGCGAAGCACAGATGGTGGCGGGCGTGCCCCGGCGTGTCGATGCATCGGATAGCCAGGCCGCCGGCCGAGATCCGGTCGCCGTCGTCATGGGCGACCAGGTGCGCTTCCGGTGCTGCGGGCATATCGCCCCAGAAACGGCCCATGTCCGCGCCATAGACCCGCGAGGCACTGGCGATCAAGCGTGTCGGATCGGCAAGATGCTGGTAGCCACGGCGATGAACGTGAATCCGCGCCCCCGAGCGAGCCCACCATCCGGCCGATCCGGCATGATCCAGGTGGACATGGGTGACGAGGACATCGGTCACATCGGCCGGGGTGATGCCCCGGGCCGCAAGCTGGGCAACGAGCCGGGGCAACGTGCTCATCGGTCCGCATTCCACGAGTACCGTGCCCTGCGGCCCGGCGAGCGCGAAGACGGCGATAGCCTCGGCGAGGCCCAGAAAATCAAGGTCGATGGTCGCAATGGGTTGGGGATCGCTCATGGGCTAAGGCTGCCACCGCTGGCCGTCGGGACGCAACTCCCGCATCCGGTTCTGACCCAGGTCGCATGGAGCACGTCAAGTCGCGGGTGCGACGCCTGGGCTTTGTTCGTGCATTCATCACCGATCATCGTGTGGTACAATGCGATCGCGTGCAGAATGCGGATTATTGAATGCACGATTTGCCTAGGACCGGCGTGCCCGCGGCAGCGGGTCGACCGCGAGCGCGATTCAGAACCCGGCACGATTAGGAGATTTTCGCCATGCAGGCCACCAGACCCAAAGCTGCGGTGTTCATCGATTTCGAGAACATCGCCATCGCTGCTCAGGACGCCCACGGGTTCTTCAGCCTCGATGCCGTCATGGCTGAGGCTGAGCGATGGGGCACCTGCGGTGTGCGCCGGGCCTATGCCGACTGGACACGGTTTCGGGCCTACGGCGAGACCGTGTCGGACCATTCCCTGGACCTTACCCAGCTGTTTCTCCCGGGCGGCTCCCGCCAGCGCAAGAACGCGGTGGACATCCAGCTGGTGGTTGATGCCCTGGAAACGGCTCTGACCCGGCCGGAGATCGAGGTCTTCGTCATCGTTGGTGGTGACAGTGACTACTCTGCGGTGGCCCGGCGCCTGAGGGGGCATGGCCGGACGGTGGTCGGCATCGGATTGAAGCATGCGACGAGTCCGGTTCTGATCCGCGCCTGCAACCACTTCGTGGCCTATGGCAGCCTGATCGGCGAAGGTGGCGCCACGTTGAGCCACGATGGCATGGATGCCGCACGTGCGCTGCTGCTGGAGGCGCTGCGGCGCCGGTCCCCGCGCACGGAGCCCGGTCCGGTGTTGGCCGCAGCCCTGAAGCACACCATGCTTTCCATCGACGCCACATTCGACGAACTGGCCCTGGGATTCCCGCAATTCAAGGACTTCCTCGATTCCCAGGCTGATCTGGTGGAGACCCGCCAGACCGATCAACAGCTGTGGGTCAGTCCCCGGCAAGCCGCGGACAGCGCTGGCGCCATGGATCCGGCCACCGCGTACCGTATCGCGTTACGGGCGGCGGAGCTGCGCATTGTCGACCCGGCGACCCGTCGCGAGGTCCTTCAAGACCTGCACCGCCTGCTGGAGGACTTCCCCGGCGAGTTCAGCCTCGGGGAATGTGTTCAAGAACTGGTGAGCCGCTACGATGCCGAGGGTATCGGCCGCGACCGTAACCAGGTCCGGGATATCGTCAAGCTCACGCGTTTTGCCGACCTGTTCGATCCGATTCCCGACGCGTTCCAGCTTGACCCTCTCACCCTCGGCGACGAGGTGTCCGAAGCCACCTTCATCGACCGCTGTGAGAGCGTCTATCTGGCGGCCTGTCTCGAAGCGCGCCTGGTCATGGACCCCGCGGTCATCGCCGGACTGCTCTTCGGTAGCCCAGAAGCGTCCGATCGCGTGGATCAGCTGCTCGCGGTCGCCGCCGACCAATTGGACTTCAACGGCATTACCGTTCCTGAGTCCGGCTGGGACTGGCCGCCCGAGCTGGTGTCGCAACCGGAGCTGGCGGCGATCTGCCGGGAGGTCGACGCCACGGCATTGCAGGAGGAGCCGAACCTCGACCGGGTGCTGGCCTTGGCGGACCAGGGGCATGCGGTGCGACCCAAGAGTTTCGACCAGGCCCGACATTACTTCCTCCAGGCCGCCAAGATGACCTTGGAGTTGCTGCGGAGCGGCGCCCCGGGCGCGAGCCAGATGGATCTCGAAACCTACGTGGCCAGCTACTGTTTTGCCGCCGCCGGCGCGCATTACCTGGGGTTCGAGTACACCCGCGCCACGGAGTACTATCTGGCCTTCTTCACGTTGCTCAAGGAGAACCGGCCGGTCTGGGACAAGATGTTCGGCCTGGTCCCCCCGATGCTCTCCTATTACTTCTCCACCGTGCTTCGTGCCTTGCGCGAGCCGGTTGCTGCATCTCCGGGCTTCACCCATCCGGCCAACATGGCGATACAGCTGCACACCCACAGCAATCCGGAAGCCCGGCAGCGATGGTTGGAGCTGGTGGCGGACCTGCGCCGGGTGAACCCCCTCATGCCGCGGCTGGTGGCCGACCGACTCGTGCAACTGGACGAAGAGCGCGGCGAGCAGGGCGCCGCGCAGGCATTGCAGGCCATGATGCAGGCGGCCTGATCAACCGCTGGGAGGTGGCGGCGGCGGTCGGAACCGCCGTCGATACTTCTGCGGCTATAGTTAAGTCATGTCCCGGCAACCAGACCATTTGGATGCGCAGCCCTTTGCGCAGCCCTCTCCAAGCGCGCCCCATCCCTCGGGATTTGCGCCCTTCGCCACCCGGATGGTGGCGATCGGGTGCTCGCAACCGGCCATCGATGCATTCGCCCGGCAGTATGGTCAGCTCTCAGCGGGTGCGACGGGCCTCATCTGCGAGGCGGAAGCGCTGCCGGTAGGCCCGTTGGTCGATGCTGCGCGCCTGCCGGCCGCCGGCACAGCCGCCGAGGCCGGACTGGAGCGGCTGGTCGTCATCAAGCTCAATGGGGGCCTGGGAACATCCATGGGTCTGGCAGGACCCAAGTCGCTCCTGTCTGTCCATGACCAGCTCAGCTTCCTGGACATCCTCGCCCGTCAGATCCTGACGCAGCGGCATCGCACCAGGACGCGGCTACCCCTCGTGCTCATGAACAGCTTCAGCACCGAGACCGACACCCAACTGGCCCTGGCGGCCTATCCAGAGCTCAGCGAACAGGCGGCGATTCCCACCAGCTTCCTGCAAGGCCGGGTGCCCAAGGTCAGCGCCTCCGACCTGGCACCGATCGACTGGCCGCAGGATCCGGCCAAAGCCTGGTGCCCGCCGGGGCACGGCGAGATCTACCAGGCCATCAGTCAGTCGGGGCTGTTGCGGCAGATGCTCGACGCTGGATTCGACACGGCCTTCATCAGCAACGTCGACAACCTGGGCGCTACGGTGGACCTGGCCATCCTGTCCGAGTTCCGGCGGCGTTCCTGGTCCTTCCTCATGGAGGTGGCCGACCGCACGCCGGCCGATCGCAAGGGCGGCCATCTGGCCCGCAGTCCCGCCGGCGGTCTCCTGCTGCGCGAGCTGGCGCAATGCACCGCTGAAGATCTGTCGTCCTTCCAGGACATCGAGCGTCATCCCTACTTCAATACGAACAATCTGTGGATCCACCTGCCGACGCTGGCCGAGCTGCTGGAGACCCAGGGTGGCTTTCTCGACCTGCCGATGATTCGCAATGAGAAGCCGGTGGACCCCGTGCGGCCTGGTAGCCCGCGGGTCTACCAGTTGGAATCCGCTATGGGGGCCGCTATCGCGTTGTTTCCGCGGGCGGCCGCCCTGCGGGTGCCGCGCAGCCGTTTCCTTCCGGTCAAGAAGACTTCGGATCTGCTGGGACTCTGGTCCGACGCCTACGCGCTCGGCCCTGATGGCGCCCTGGTCCTGAAGCCCGAGCGTGGATGCAGGGCGCCGCAGGTGAACCTGGACGATCGCTACTACGCGAGCATGGCCGATCTCGCGCTGCGATTCCCCTATGGAGCGCCCTCGCTCATCCGCTGTGAGTCGTTGACGGTTTCAGGCGATGTTCGCTTTGGACGCGACGTGCAGCTGTCGGGTGCCGTGACGCTGCAGGCCCCCCCCGACGCCGTGCGCCACATACCCGACGGTGCCAACCTGAGAGGACAGCCATGAGCCAGAGTCCTGCCCTGCTCGAATGTGTCCCCAATTTCAGCGAAGGACGTGACGCGGCTGTGATCGACCGGATCGCCAAGGCCATCGATGCCGTGGACGGCGTTCGGCTGCTCGACGTCGATCCAGGAAGCTCGACCCATCGAACGGTCGTCACCTTCGTCGGCGAACCTCAGGCTGTGCTTGAGGGAGCGTTTCGAGGCATGGCGGTTGCCGCGGAGCTCATCGATATGCGACGACACCACGGGGAGCATCCTCGGATGGGGGCCACGGATGTCTGCCCGCTCGTGCCCATCAGTGGGATCAACATGGCCGAGGTGGCCGCCCTGGCGCGCGAACTAGGTGAACGCGTCGGGCGCGAGCTCGGCATTCCCGTCTACCTGTACGGAGCCGCGGCGGCGAAGCCCGAACGCCGCCAATTGGACGCCGTTCGCGCCGGCGAGTACGAGGGCCTGCCGGCCAGAGTCGCTGACCCGGCGTGGCGACCGGACTTCGGGCCGGCGCGCTTCAACGCCCGTAGTGGGGCTACGGCCATCGGCGCCCGCGACTTCCTGGTGGCTTATAACGTCAACCTGAACACGCGCTCCAGCCGCCGGGCTTTCGCCGTGGCCTACGACATCCGAGAGCAAGGTCGCCTGAAGCGCGAGGGCAACCCCCTGACCGGGCCGATAGCGCGTGACGCAGCCGGTGACGAGGTCTGGATTCCTGGCCGGCTCAAGGGCGTCAAGGCGGTCGGTTGGTTCATTCCGGAGTACGGCGTCGCCCAGGTGTCGATGAACATCACGGATCTGGGTTCCACCGCGCTCCATGAAGCCTTCGAGGCTTGTCGGGACGCGGCTCGCGATCGCGGCATGCGGGCAACCGGCAGCGAACTGGTCGGTCTGGTGCCCCTGGCGGCGATGCTGGCGGCCGGGCGTCATTACCTATGCCAACAGCAGCGTTCGTTGGGCGTTCCGGAAAGTGAAGTCGTCCAGATGGCCGTCAAGTCGATGGGGTTGGACGAACTCGGTCCCTTTGATCCGCAGAAGAAGATCATCGAGTACCGCATGCAGGCCGCTGCGCCGGTCGGGCTGACGGGGCTCAGCCTGCGAGACTTCAGTGCGGCAGTCGCCGCTGAAGATCCTGCCCCGGGCGGCGGCTCCGTTGCGGCGACCTTGGGCGCCCTGGCTGCGGCTCTGGGTACCATGGTGGCCAACGTCTCGGCCAACAAGCGAGGCTGGGACGACCGCTGGGCAGAATTCAGCGCCTGGGCCGAGGTCGGGCAACAGGCGCGGTCCAGATTGCTCGCCCTGGTCGACGAAGACAGCCAGGCTTTCGATGCCGTTCTAGCGGCAAACCGCTTGCCTGCCGGCAACGACATGCAACGTGATGTCCGGGCGGCGGCTGTCGCTGAGGCATTCCACAAGGCCGTGGCGGTACCCCTGCAGGTCATGCGCGAGACCATGGCTTTGGCGGAACTGCTGCTGACCATGGCTGAAGTGGGTGCACCCGACGCCGCTTCAGATGCCTTGGTGGGTGCGCTTTGTCTGCGCGCTGCCGTGCGCGGCGCGGGGGCCAACGTGCGCATCAATGCTGGCCAGACAGTAATGACCCCCCAGCTTCAGACCATGGTTGACGAGGCCACCCGCCTTGAAGCAGCGGCTGAAGCCATCGAATCCACCATGGCGGCCACGGTCGCCAAGCGACTGTCGATCTGAACCAGCGATGTTTCTTCCCCGGCCGGCTAACCCGCCTCGATAACTATGATGAGGAGCACTTCATGCGCTTGAACACCACAATGACGCTGGCCGCCGGTCTGGCTGCGTTGGCCATCGGCGTCCGGTTCGACGCCGTCCAGGCGGATGCCGCGGTTCGAGACCTGCGCATCCGACCCTCCGGTTCCACCAGTATGCTGACCAGTCCAGCCAGACTGGTGGGAACGGTACGCGCTGTCGACCTCCTCTTCGAGTCCAAGGGCGCCGCCGAAACCGTGCGACTGACCGTCCGCGCTCCCGGAGGCCTGGTCGTCCTGACTCAGGACGTCGGGATTGCCAGTGAGACCTGGCAGCGCCAAACGGTGACCCTGCGCGGTGAACGTGTCTGCACCGCGGTGACGGGTGGGATGCGCGAGGCCTGGTCCGGGCTGCGATCCGATGCGGACCGACTGGTCAAGGCGCGGGCGGGACATCAGGAATTCCTGTTGCAGGTGCAGTCCCGGGCGGTGACCCTGCGATCCCAACAGAGCCTGCTATCCCGTTTGAGCTGGAACGCGGCGGCCACGGCTGACCTGGCTACCTTGGAGCGTCAGCTGCAGGCCACGGAAAGCCTCGTAGCCAAGGCGCGCGAACTGGAACCATCCGCTGTGGAGGCCCTGAAATCCCTGGCGCAGGACATGGTGGCTCTTGCTGACCAGGCCATTCCGATCGCGTTGACGATGACGACGAACGGAGCCTGTGGCCCGGAGACGTTCTTGCCGCCCTCGGGACCCGGGACCTACGACATCGCCCTCAGTCAAGGCGGGTTTCCGGCCCTTTCGGGTGAATTCAGGATCGATCCGGCCCCGCGGATCTATCTGCCGGCCCTGGCCCACCCCTGACCGTGCCTGGACCGATCAGATGGACGAGGTGCCGGAGTTCCGGTTCGATCAGCTGTCTCCAGGCCAGCTCCACGGCGCTTGTCGAGCCGGGAAGGGCGAAGACAACGGCGCCCATGTAGACGCCGGCAGCGGCGCGGCTCAGCATGGCGGCCGCGCCGACCTGTGCGAAGCTGAGCATTCGGAACAACTCGCCGAATCCAGGGATCAGCCGCTCCCAGAGCGGCTGCAGGGTCTCGATCGTCTGATCGCGCGTACCGATGCCAGTTCCCCCGGTGCAGAGTACCGCCTGGGCGCCGGCGCTGATGAAGCCGTCCAGCGCGGCGCGGAGCGCCAATGGCTCGTCGGGAATGAGGCGGTAGCCAACGAGCCGGTGCCCCGCGCGGACAAGCGCTTCGCGCAGGTACCTTCCGCTCTCATCGGTTGACTCGGTCCGGCTGTCGCTCAAGGTGATCACGACGCATCGCACGGCCTCCCTGCCGGCGGCGGCGCGGTGTTGCTCGACGGCGCCTGGGTCTACCTTCAAGATGGGTCCGATCGGCCGCGGAGGCCCCGCTCACCGAGCACCCGGAGGGGCCGTGGCTGCCAGCGCAGGCCGAACTTGCGCAAGCCCTGTCCGGAGATCAGGCGAACCGCCTCGCCGGGCTCGTCCGTCACGGTCATGAGGTCCGGGTCTCTGGCGGAGATGGTGCCGTGCGCGACCATGGTATCGCGCATGAAACCGACCAGCGGCCGCCAGTAATCACTGCCCATGAGGACGATGGGGAAGTCCTTGATCTTGAGCGTCTGGATGAGCGTCACCGTATTGAACACTTCGTCCAGGGTGCCGAATCCACCGGGCAGGACGATGAAGCCATAGGAATACTTGACCAGGATGACCTTGCGCACGAAGAAGTAGTCGAAGGCCACGGTACGGTCGAGGTATGGGTTGGGCGCCTCCTCGTGCGGGAGCTTGATGGTGGCGCCCAACGAGAGACCGCCGGCCTCGCGCGCGCCGCGGTTGGCGGCCTCCATGATGCCAGGCCCGCCGCCGGTCATCACCGCGAAGCCCACCCTCGCCAGTTCGGCGGCGGTCGCCCGGGCCAACTGGCAATACGGATGGTCGTCCGGAAACCGAGCGGACCCGAAGACGGTCACGCAAGGACCCACGAAGTGCAGGCTGCGGAATCCGTTGACGAACTCCCGCACGATCTTGAGCAACTCGGCCGACTCGCTCCATCGAGAGCGCGGACCGGCCAGGAACTCACCCGGCGCGGGACCGCTGCGGCCATGGCCCCAGTAGTCGACCTCGCGGCGGTACTCGGCGGCGGCGGCGAGGTCTTCAGCGGTGGAGGGATCTGAGGGCGAGGTCATGGTTCTTGGCTGGACCCGTTCTGGGTGGTGGTCGGCGCATGGATGCGCCGACGCGCGATCTTTCCTATAATGAGCGATCACTTCTGCTTGCCCGCGCACGGCTCACGGCCAAGGTGCGGTTGCCCAAGATCCTGTGGAGCACAACCATGTTTGCCCAAGGGGTGGACCTTCGGGCCGCTTCGAGCCTGGACAGCCACGACCGGCCGCTGCCGGCCCTGGCGGAACGGGTGCGCGACGTCGCGGATTCAACGACCCTGGTCATGAGTGCGCGCGCCAAGGCGATGAAGGCGGCGGGCGTCGATGTCATCAACCTGACCGCAGGCGAGCCGGACTTTCCAACGCCGCGGCCCATCGTGGACGCGGCACTCGCCTTCTTGGAAGCCGGACAGGTCAAGTATACGCCCACGCTAGGTCTGCCGGAACTGCGGGCGGCGGCCGCCCGGCGCTACGCCGAGACCTACGGCGTGGCGCTGGCGGCGGACAATGCCATCTTCGGTTGCGGTGGCAAGCATGTCCTCTACACCGCCTTTCAAGCCCTCTGCGGCGACGGTGACGAGGTGCTGATACCCAGCCCCTATTGGGTGTCCTATCCGGAGATGGCAAGGCTCTCCAGCGCCCGGCCGGTGATCGTCCCGACGGCGCAGTCCGGCTATGTCCTGGACCCTGACGCGCTCCGCGCCGCCATCACACCACGCAGCCGTGTGCTGGTGCTCAACAGCCCCAGCAACCCGACGGGACTGCGCCTGCCGCTGGCGACCTTGACCGAGTTGATGCGCATCGCCATCGAACACAACCTCTGGGTCTTCTCGGACGAGATCTACGACCAGCTATGCTACGACGCTGAGCCCTATGTCAGCCCCATCGCTCTAGGAAAGGGCGCTGTGGAGCGGACCGTGGTCGTGAACAGCCTGTCCAAAACGTATTCGATGACCGGCTGGCGGATCGGCTACGCCATCGGTCCCGCGGCGGTCATCGAGGCGATGGGCCGGGTTCAGGCCCATGAAACGAGCAACCCTTGCACGATCTCCCAGGTGGCGGCTCTGGAGGCCCTGACCGGTGACCAGACCACCACCGCCGCGATGCGCGAGCGCTTCGATGCTCGACGACGCCTCATGCTCGACTGGGTTCGTCGCTTACCGGGCTGGATCTGTCCCGAACCGCAAGGTGCCTTCTACGTCTTCCCGCGAGTCGACAGCATTTACGGCCGACGCAGCCCTGGCGGACGCTGGCTGCAAGGATCCCTGGATGTTGCCCTGGCGCTGATGGAGGAAGCCCACGTGGCGACGGTTCCTGGTGTCGCGTTCGGCGAGGACGCCTGCCTGCGCCTGTCGTATGCGACCTCGCGCGCGCTCATCGACGAAGGGATGCGGCGGGTCGCCGCCTGGTTGGAACAGTTGCAGCCGAGCTCTTGATTCCGCGGCGGGAGGATCGCTGCCGCCGCGCGGTGCTAACGACCGAACAGCTGATCGATGCGCGACTGTCCGATGCTGATCACCGTCGGTCGTCCGTGTGGGCAGGTGCGCGGCACCTGACAGGCCTCGAGGTCATCGAGGAGCCGGCGCATCTCCGGCAGGCTCAAGGTCTGGCCGGCCTTCACGCTGGCTCGCTTGCAGACCGCCCGCAACAGCCGGGCCTCGATGGCGTCGGCCACGGGACGTTCGTCGTCGTCGAGCAGATCCAGGAGGCTGTGCACGATCTGCTGTGGATCCTCGACGCCCGCCAGAACCTCCGGCAGAGCCCTGATCAGCACTGCTGTGGGGCCGAAGGGCTCCAGCTGCAGTCCCAGACCAGCCAGTAGCCTGGCCTGAGCCTCGACCAAGGCGGCCTGGGCCGGCGTGACCGGTATAGCCAAGGGGGCGAGCAGGCTTTGGCTGGCCAGCGGCGCCTCTCGGGACATGAACCGCTCATACATGACGCGTTCGTGAGCCGCGTGCTGGTCGATCAGGTACAGGCCGTCGGGCCCCTCCGCCAGGATGTAGGCGCGTGCCAGTTGGCCGATGAGCCGCAGCGCGGGGAGGGCGACGGTGTTGCCGGAAAGACCGGGCGACACCGCCGCGTCAGCCGCATACGGCTTCGTCTGCCCCTCGGCGATCGCGGCCGGCCGATCGCGGAAGGGCCGCGACAAGGGCCATGAATCCGCTCCTGACCGCCTGCTCGGCAATTGTCGGTCGCCGATGCTTGGCGACACGGCTTCAGAAGCGAACAGCGGGCCGGCCGGGGCGATCGGCGACCGCTCCAAGAGCGCCGCCCGAACCGCCTGCTGCAACGCGCCATAGACCGAGCGCGCATCGCGGAAACGCACCTCGGCCTTGGCTGGATGCACGTTGACATCCACGCCCGACGGAGGCAAATCCACCCGCAACACGACCAGCGGATAGCGGCCCTTGGGTATCAGGGTGTGGTAGGCATCCAGGATGGCATGCTGAAGGCGCGCATCTTGAATCGGTCGACCATTGACCAGCAGGACAACATAACGACGAGTGGCGCGATGCTGATGGGGCGGAGACACGAAGCCGGTCACCCGCAGCGGCCCCGACGGGGGTGGGAGATCTCGGTCAGCCTCGGCCGGCAGCATGGCGGCGGCGGCATCGGCGCCCACCACGGCGCTGAGGGCAGTCTCCAAGCCGCCGCCGCCCAGGCTGCGGAAGACCTCGCGATCGTTGGATCGCAGGCTGAACGCCCGGTCGGGGAAGGCCAGGGCATAGCGCGCTATCAGATCGTGGATCTGAGCCGCTTCGGTGCTGGCCTGACGCAGGAACTTCCGGCGCGCCGGCACGGCATTGAACAGGTTCTCCACGGTGACGCTGGTGCCCGTCGGGGCGCCGAACGGCGTCAACTCGATGGTGACGCCATTGTCGATGCGCAGGCGATGCCCAATGCCGTCGACCGCGCAACTGATCGCCGTCACCTGGCTGACCGAAGCGATGGAGGCCAAGGCCTCGCCGCGAAAGCCGAGGGAGGACACCACTTCCAGATCTTCGCTGGCCCGCAGCTTGCTCGTGGCATGCTGGGCGAAGGCCAGGACCAGCTGCTCTGCGTCAGGAATGCCGCTGCCATTGTCAACCACGCGCATCAGACGTTGCCCGCCGTCGACGATCGCCACATCGACGCGATCCGCACCTGCGTCGAGGCTGTTTTCGATCAACTCCTTGACCACGCTGCTCGGACGCTCGATCACTTCGCCGGCAGCGATGCGGGCGATGGTCACGTCGTCGAGCAACTGGATGGGCGGTCTTGCCATTTGTTCCTGCCTGAAGTATACCGCTGTCACGGAGACAGCGACATGGGCCGTGGCACATGGACCTTATCGACAGCCGGTGACACCGCAGATGCGCCTTCCCGAGGGTGGGCTGGCTGGGCGCATCCTATGATCGCCCTCTTCTTGCTGCTGGCCCTCACTGTACCGGACGCCACCGCAGCCACCGCAGGTCAGGATCCCACGCTGCTGAGCGTCGCGACCGCTCACTTCACCATTGAGGCGGCACCCGAGCTGGCGGAAGCGCTTGATACCTGCGCGCAGATGGTCGAGCCGGTCTACCTGGCGCTCTCGGCCGCGCTCGACAGCTCTCTGCCCCCGGGGGTGGTGATTCGACTCTGGACGCAAGAAGATGACCGCCCAGGTATCGACCCGACTAGCCAGAAGGTGGACGGCGTGATCGTCCCGCGTCTGCAAGTGCGTCGCGTCTTGGATCTCCGGATCCCGGCCGACGAGTCCGGGCCTGCCTGGGCAGCCGCTCTGGACGAGGGTCTGCGTCTGCTGCTGGCCTCTCAGCTGCTGGCGGCCGCCAGCGATGGCCGTATGCCTTCTGGGCTGCAGTTGGGGGCGGCTCGTTACCTGCAGGAGCCCGGCGAGACCGCGACCATCCTGGTCGCTCGCCTGCGTGAGGCCTCGCCAGCGTCCGCCCCCAGCTGGTCCGAGTTGAACCGCCCCGGCGCGGAGTACGAGGATCCGCTGTTGCACCAGGCCTGGAGCCTGAGCATGGTCCATTTTCTGCTCCAACGGCGCGGTTTCGGTAGCTTCAATCGCCTGACGGCCGCATTGCGGCGCGCTGATGGCTGGCGAAGCGCCTTGAGCGAGACCTACGGCGAGGACGGCACTCAGCTCGAAGCCGCCTGGCGCACCGGCCTGACTGCCTATGCCAATGGCGGCTGGCAGGAACACCTGCTGTACAGGATCGACCTGAGCCGCGTGGAGCAGCATCTGAAAGCCGGTGACTTCCGCGGCGCGGCCTCCCAGGTGCGGGGTGCGCTGGCGTTTCTTGACACGCGATCCACACAGGACGCTGCGGCGGCCAGAGCCTTGCTCGAGCTGGCTGAGGAAGCTCTGCGTGCCCGTGGCGACCTGGATCTAGGTCGGTCCCTCCTGAACAGCGGGGACTATCGCCAGGCACTGGCCGCCGCCGAGGCTGCGGCTCCGCCGCTGCAGTCGGTGGGCGATCAGGCCGGCGCTGACCAGGCCCGCGACATGGCTGAGCGGGCCCGCCTGGGTATGGCGGCCGCAGCCGGAATCGCCCGCGCTCGATCCCTGCCCAGCTGGCAATCCGTGCGGGCAGTGCTCCTCGCGCGGCACGCGGCACGACAGTTGGCGCGCCTCGGCGACGAGGTCGGCGCCCAGAACCTGGAGCGCTGGAGCCATGCCCGAGCATTTCCGGCCGGAGTACTGGGCGCGATCATGGCGATGGCCGGCGCCATGCTGATCGGCGCCAATGTCGTCACCCGCCGGCGATCGATGGATCCGCCGGCATGATCGCGTTTCGTCTGCGCTTCGACGCCCTACGCCGGACCTACGGTCGGGTGCGCCGTCGATTGCGCGTCGCCCGCGGGCTCGTGAACGTTGCCGCGTTGCTGGCCATCGATGCCGTCTTGCGCCTGATGGGGAAGGGCCTGCTTGATTGGGGCTGGTCAGCGGCGCTCATTCCATTTGTCTTCGTGCTACCGTGGCGCCCGCTGCTACCGCGCCGCGCCCACGGCCGAGTCGCTGCCCGGGATGCCGCCGCCCTGGACCACCACTTCCATCTCTCGGAACTCTTCACCACCGCCGTAGAAGTGGACCGCCGCGGACCGCGGACCACGGTCGAGAGCCAGTTGTTGGCCGATGCCGCGCAGGCGGCGCAGCGCCTGGACCATCCCAAGCGACTCACCGGAAATGCACTGCGGGTCGAAGCTCAGGCTGTACTGGGTTGCCTGCTCTTGACCGCCGGACTGCACCTGTTGGGCCTGACATTGCCCCTGGCGATGCCAGAGCGGATGCCGGACCTGATCGGCCTCGGAACAGGGACCGATCGAGGCGGCGAGGCGGCTGACGAGGGCGACGGAGGTCTAGTGGCCGGCAGCGCCGGCGCTGGCAGCGCGGCAGGACTGGCCGCCGCTCTTGGCGACCACGGTGCCGGCAGGGAGATCGCCCAGGCCCTGGCGCAAGGGCGCCCCGGTGACGCCGCTGCGGCAGCGCGGCGTCTGGCCGATCAGGCCGGCCGTATGTCCGAGTCCGGTCGCCGCGACCTGGCCGCGGCGATGCAGACCGCCGCTGCCACTTTGCCGCCGGAGCAGGCGAACCTGAGACGCGCCTTGCTGGAAGCCGCTGCGGCCATGCAGGAATCCGGCGCCGAGCGGGAGACCCGGCTGGGAGCATTGGCGTCCCTGCTCGCGATCCTGGCCGACGCACGCGGCGCCGCAACGGTGATGCCCAGGGCGCCCAGCCGTCCAGTGCTCCTGGGTCAGGGCTCCAGTGCCGCTGTCGGCGAAGGCGGTGGCGGTGGCACCGACGGGAGCGGTGTTACGGGTCCGGCCGCCCGTGACGCTGATCCGCTGGTCACGGCGTTGCGACCGGCGACCGGCTCCGGGCCGCTGCTGTTGCCCGAGGCGACTGTCTTGCCACTGGCCGATCGCGTGGATTGGTCGGAACGCGAATGGCTCATCCAGGCCTTCACCGGCCTTGACGAGGCGCCGCGTTGAGCGCCATCGACAAGGCCGGCAGCGCCACGAACGACGACGAGGGACCACTTCTGGAAGAGGCTACACTGCGCCGACTTGAACGACTCAGCCTCAGCGTGCGTAGCGTCAGCGACGCTGTAGGAGGCCGACCGGGGATCAGGCGCGTACCGGCAGCCGACTTCATCGACCACCGGCCCTACAGTCCCGGCGATGACCGTCGGCACATCGACTGGCATGCGGCAGCCCGCCACGACGGCATTCTGGTCAAGGTGGGCCGCGTGCCTCAAGCGGCGGACGTGCACCTGCTCATCGATCGCAGCCCATCGGTTTCGGCCTGGCCCGCCAAGTGGCGGCAGTTGCGCCGCGTGGCGGCGGCCCTGGGATGGATGGCCCTCTCCGGCGGTGACCGGCTGGCGGCCCATGCCTTCCCCGCCCTGGATCCGCGGCGCGAAGGCTGGTCCCAAGCCGTCGGTGCCGGCCAGGCGCGGCGCTGGCTGGCCTGGCTGAGCACCCTGCGCGGGGCTCCGAGCCGTCGAACGCTCCTGAGCCCTGCCATCCGCGACCTGCAGTCCCGTTCCGGCCCCGGAGGCCTCCTGGTCATCCTCACCGATGCCTGGCTGGACGAGGATATCGACCGTGTGCTCGCGGTGCGGCAGGGCCGCTGGAACCTCCTGCTCTGTACCGTCCTGGACCGCTCGGAATGGGACCCGGAGTGGTCCGGTCCGGTGATGCTGCAGGACAGCGAGAGCGGGTTGACCATGGAGCTGGATCTGAACCCCGCCGATCAGACTGCGTACCGCCAACAACTCCTCCGCCGCTATGAGCAGATTGCGGCTCTCGCCAGATCCAGGGGCCACATTCACGTGCTGATCTCCAGCGACACGCCGCTGGAAACCGCCCTCGTCCCGTACCTGCAGCTTCAGGCGGCCTTGCGCCGATGACCCCTCAACTTGCCCTGCCCTGGGCCCTGGGCCTCCTGGCCGTACTCCCGGCGATCCTGTGGCTGCACCGTCGACGACAGCCCGCGCGACGCATCCTGGTGCCTTCGCTGGGACCCTGGCGCATCTTCGATCAGGTGCCGTCGCCCTCGCGGCGGCAGTTCGCCGGCGGCTGGCTGCTGATCGCCCACCTCCTGGCCGGGCTGGGGCTGGCGGTCGGCGCCAGCGGTCTGCGCCTCACCCGCCCAGGCGGCCCGCTGGCGATCATTCTGGACGCTTCGCTCAGCATGGGCGCAGCCGGCCGCTGGGACGAAGCCCGCGAGGCCGTCAACCGCCTGGCGGCGGGGCGGGAGGGCCCGATCAGCCTGATCATCTTGGACGAGAGGCCGCGAGTGCTGGTTCGGCGCAGCGCCGAAGCCGGGGCGCTGGATGCAGCTACGCGCGACCTGCCGGCCCCCAGCGGCCCCGAAACCAGCGGTGCGCCTGACCTGGCTGGAGCGCTCAGTCAGGCGGCGTCCCTGGTGGCCGACGGTGACATCGTGGTGGTCAGCGACGGGGCGTTGGACCTGCCGGCCCTAGGCGCCACCGGCTCGGAGGTCGCCAGAATCTCCCTGTTGCGCATCGGCGCGGCGGCGGACAACTGGGGTATCATCGCCGTCCGCCTCAGCCGCTTCGACGGCACGCCGCAGCTGTTCGTCAAGATGGCCGGCCGGGCCGCCAGCGCTGAAAGGCGCCGGCTACGGATCACCGCAGATGGCCGGCTATTGACCGACGTGTTGTTGCCGCTGCCCGCCGCCGGCGAACACCAGATCCTGCTACCTCTGGTGGGTGCTGAAACGGTGTCGCGCTTGACCGTTTCCCTTGCGGGACAGGACGCCTTGCCGGCCGACGATGTATGGGTGCTGGATGCGCCCATGGCGGGGCGGCCCGTGCAGTTGGTGGGAGCTTCCGCCAGGCTCACCCGGATGTTGGCCGGCTGGCCCGATCTTCGCGTGCTGCCCACCGGCCCCGGGCGGATGTTCGCTGCCGAGAACCTGGCGCTGAGCATCATCGCCGGCGGCGCGCCGCTTGGCCCCTGGCCTTCCGGACCGATTCTCTTCATCGGCGGCGAGGGGGCGACCGATACCGCGCAACCGCTGGTCTGGCGCGGAGACCTGCCGCCGTGGCTGCCGCACCCTGGCCTGCCTGGCCTTTGGGTGCGGTCGCAGGCGTTGGCGGGCGCCGAAGCCCCCATGTCTCTGGCCACGGCCGGCGACCGATCGGTTGCATCGTTGCGGGTTAGGGACGGACGACGGATCGTGACGCTGGCGCTGGATCCGGACGCGCCGGAGTTGTCCGTTAGTCGATCCTGGCCGCGGTTGCTGCGCTGGTCCATCGACCTGGCCATGAGCGGCCACCAGGAAGCGCTCGGGCAGCCGTCCGATGCCTTCAAGGCGGACGATGCCCGGGCGCGCGAGACGGACCTGCACCGTCTGGGACGCGGATGGACTGAAACGGCCCCAGCGACGTCAAGGATCACCTGGCCGGCGCCCTGGCGGTTGGCGGCGGCCCTCGCGCTGGGGGCGCTGCTGGCGGACGGCCTGCTGCGGGGACGGCGGCCAGCGCGCCGTGCCGGCGCTGTTCCGCCCACGACGGCCGGCCCATGAAGCCGCTGGTGACCTTCCTCCATCCCGGCTGGCTCTTGATCGGTTGCCTCGCCGCCGCCTGGACCATCTGGCTGGAGCGGGCGGCCGGTGGGTCTCCGCGCCGCCGGCTGTGGCGTGCGGCGCTGGCCGGCGCAACGGCGCTGGCACTTGCCGGACCGCAGCTGCCCGCTCGCTCAGCGGCCGAAACGGTGCTGCTGATCGACGCCTCGGCCAGCGTCGATGAGCTGGCGCGCAAGGAGGCTCTGCGGACCATCGACCCTGAGTCGCGGCTGGGCCGCCTGGCATTCGGCGACGCGACGGCGAGCCCGATCGGTTGGGCCTTGGATCGGGCAGCGGGACTCGCGACCGGTGGCAGGCTGTTGCTGCTCAGCGATGGCCAGTGGACCGACCCTGCGGTGGCCGCCGGCCCGGCCCCGTGGCGGGACCCGCGACTGGCGGCGGCCAACGCTCGGACCGCCGGCCTGCGGGTGGATGTGGTGCCGCTCACGGCGAGAAAGCTGCCGGGAGCCATGTTGGTCGCGATGGATCACGTCGACCGGTTGCGTGAAGGTGATCCCCTGACCCTGTCCTTGCTCATCGACAGCGAACGATCCGGATCGGCTGAACTGAGCCTGTGGTCTACCGAGCGGCGCCTGGCCGGGAAGTCAGTGGATCTGGTTGCGGGACGGCAAACGGTCATCCTGGCGCTGGGAGGGCTACCGGTAGGCTCGTGGCCACTCGAAGCGCGTCTACGGTCCGGTGGATCCGTTGGGGCCGAGTCAAGGCTGCAGCGCGGCGTGGTGGTGGTGCCGCCCCCCGCCGTCCTGGTCGTGGGTGAAGGCGAGGCTGCCGGCCCATTGGCCCGCGCCTTGTCCTCGGCAGGCATGACCACCGCGGCAGGTAGCTGGACCGACCTCTCCAGCCGCCTGTCGGGCCTGGCAGAATGGGACGCCCTCGTGCTCGTCGACGCACCGGCGGCGCGTCTGGGAATGGACCAGATTGCGGCGCTGGAGGTTCATGTGCGCGAGCGCGGCGCCGGACTGCTCCTGACCGCCGGACCGAACAGCTTCGACGCCGGCGAATGGTCGGACACCGTGCTGGAGCGGCTGTCGCCGCTGTCGCTGGCAGTGCCGCCGCGCAGGCACCGGGATCCCCTGTCATTGACCCTTCTCGTCGATCGTTCGGCTTCCATGGGCAGTGTGGAGGGCCGCGGGCGGACCGCAAAGATCGATCTGGCTCGCGATGCCCTGCTTCTAGCCGTCGAAGCACTGGATCCCGGAGACCGGGTCGGCGTGGTGGCATTCGATGAAGTCGCCGACTGGCTCTTGGCGCCGGCCGTTCTGGGCGAGGCGCGCGAGCGCTCGGAGATCGAGGCGATCCTCGCGGGGCTGACCACGGCCGGCGGCACCGGCATCGGCGCAGCCCTGGATCTGGCTCTGCCGGCCGTTGGCGCTCAGACGGGAGTCACAGCGCGCCACATCCTGCTCGTGAGCGATGGACAGGACTTCAGCGCCGACCTCGACCGTCTGGAGGGCGCGGTCAATTCCGCGCGCCGCTCAGGCGTGACCTTGTCGACCATCGCCGTGGGCAAGGAGGCTGATGTCGCGCTGCTCGCCCGCCTGGCGGCGGCTGGCGGCGGGCGCTTTCATGCCGCAATTGAACCGGCGGACCTACCGGCTCTGGCCCTCGCGGAGAGCCGGATCATCCGTTCTCGTTCTGAGCAGCGCGGCAGCTTCCGAGCCAACCCGCCGCCGGGCCCATGGCAGCCACTGCTGGCCGGTGTTGACGTGGCGGCCCTGCCGCCCCTGGCCGCCTACCGGGCATTGAGGTCCAGGACCGGCCTGCATCCGGCGCTTCAATCCAGCGGTGGTGATCCCTTGCTGGTCTCCTGGCCTTGGGGTTTGGGTCAAGTGGCCGCCTGGGCCTCCGGAATCGACGACGATTGGGCGCCCGGCTGGCTGGCGTCGGAGGCCGGCCAGGGTCTCTTGTCGAGCGTCGTCCGCCAGATCGCCAGGCCACCGGACGCCGCGCCGCCCCTCGTCTTTGTCAGGGATCAAGGCGACAGCCTGCGGCTGGGCTTCATGGCCGATCAGGCCCTGGCCGCGGCCCCCATCACCGTGTCGCTGCCAGCGGCGAAGGACGGGAGTCGGTCACAGTCCTTGGTCCAGGTGTCCGCCGGTCGTCACGAGGCCGCTGTCGCGGTGCCCCCCGGTGAGGTCTGGCCGGCCGTGCTTCATCCGGGCGGCGGCGCACCTCCCATCGACCTGATGCTCGCCGCCCCGCGTTCCCAGGAACTGACGCCTGGAGCAACAGCTGACGGCGATCTGTTGGCCGAGGTCGCGGCAGCCGGCGGTGGCCGTATCTTGACTGCCGACGAAGCCCGGGCGACACTGCGAACGGTGCATCCTCCCCGCTGGCCCCTTCCCAACCTTGTCCTCGCCCTGCTGGCGCTCTTGTGGATGGCAGAAGTGGCGTGGCAGCTGCGCGGCAGCCGAAGTGGCCGCCGGGCACTGCGGCAGGAGGCGGCGCATTCGGCCACGCCCTCCACCGGAGATCACCTATGACCTCGCCAGCGCCCATGCAACCGGATCAATTTCGCGAACGAGTCCAGAGCATTGAAGCGGAGATTGGCCGCCTGATCGTAGGCCAGACCGAAGTGGTGCGGCTGGTCCTCATCGCCCTGATCGCTGACGGGCACGTCCTCCTGGAGGGGGTACCGGGACTGGGAAAGACCCTGCTCATGCGCACCCTCGCAAGGGTGATCGACGGCCACTTCCAGCGCGTGCAGTTCACGCCGGACCTCATGCCGGCCGACATCCTGGGTACGATGATGCTCTACGAGGATGCCGACCGCGGGCGGTCCTTCCGCTTCGAGCCAGGCCCTGTCTTCACCAACTTCCTCCTGGCCGACGAGATCAACCGCGCCACGCCCAAGACCCAGTCGGCCCTGCTTGAAGCCATGCAGGAGGCCACCGTTACCGTGGGCAAGCAGACCTATCCGTTGCCCCGACCCTTCTTCGTAGTGGCGACTCAGAACCCACTTGAGATGGAGGGCACCTTTCCCCTGCCCGAGGCTCAGCTGGACCGCTTTGCCTTCAAGCTGGAGACGGGCTACCCCACAGTGGAGGAGCTGGTCGAGATCGTCGGCCGGACCACGGGCGACACCGTGCCGAGCCCTGGCCCGGTAGCCGACACCCAGATGTTGTTGGCGATGCAGCAGTTGGCTCGCGAAGTGCCGATCGCCGTCGAGGTCTTGACCTACGGAGCGCGGCTGCTGCGCGCCTCGCATCCCACCGACCCCACAGCTCCCGAAAGGGTTCGCGACTACGCCCGCTACGGAGCCAGCCCGCGGGCTCTGCAGGCCATGGTGCTGGGAGGCAAGATCCACGCCCTTCTGGCCGGTCGGCATCACGTGGCCCGCAGTGATCTGCGTGCGCTGGCGGCGCCGGCATTGCGGCACCGCATCGTGCTCAACTTCGCCGGCCAGGCCGAAGGCCTCCATCCGGACCTGCTCATCGCCGACATCATCCGTCAGGTGGCGGAATGAACCCGGCAGAGGCGGAAGCGCGCAGACAGATCGCTTGTCGCCACCCCCACCGTGGGGGTACACTCTGCAGCCGTACGGGCCGGCTCGATGCAGTTGCCCGGTATCCCATTGCTTCAAGGAGCCAACCATGTCCCTTTCCAAGCCAGTTCTGATCGGCATCGGCGCGCTGCTATTGGCCGGCGCCTTTCTCTTGACCCTTCTCGGCGGTACCTACAACAGTCTGGTGGGCGCCGACGAAGACGTCAACAAGGCCTGGTCAGATGTCGAGTCGCAGTACCAGCGACGCGCCGATCTCGTTCCCAACCTCGTCGCCTCAGTGAAGGGCGCTGCCGAGTTCGAGCGCAGCACCCTGCAGGCAGTGGTAGACGCGCGATCGCGTGTCGGTCAGATCTCGCTCAAGGAAGCGCCCACCGCGGCGCAGATGCAGACCTTCCAGGAATCGCAGAACGCGCTCGGCGGCGCCCTCACCCGGCTGTTGGTGGTCGCGGAGAACTATCCGCAGCTGCAGGCCACCCAGGCCTTCATCGACCTGCAAGCCCAGCTCGAGGGTACCGAGAACCGTATCGCGGTGGCCAGGCAAGACTACAACCTGGCTGCGGCCAACTACAACAAGAAGCGACGCGGCTTCCCCACAGTCTTCCTTGCCGGCCTGCTGGGCTTCGACGCCCGCGCGGGCTTTGAGAGTGCGCCCGGCGCGGAGGACGCCCCGAAGGTAGACTTCGGTGGCGGCCAACCCTGATCGCGGCTCGAGGTTGACGCGTGCCCCTCTTCAGGCGGGAGCCGGCCGGTTGGATCGGCATTGCCGACCGCGAAGCCATCACCCGGGCCGCGCGGCGAGCCGAGACCGGGCATGCCGGTGAGATCGTGCCCTACATCGTGGGGCACGCTGCCACCGGACCGGAAGCTGCTTGGATGGTCGCCGCAGTCGGTTCGCTGGCCGGTGCCGGCGCGGCAGCGCTCATGGCCGGACGGGTGAGCGAGGATTGGCCCCTGCCTCTGTGGATCCTCCTACCGCCATTCCTGGGCGCTTTCATGGGTTGGCTCCTTCTGTGGCTGTGGCCGGCGCTGGAAATCCGGCTCCTGCCGGAGTCGACCATCGACCGCCGGGTCCAGGCGCGCGCCAGGCTGGCCTTTCTGGACGAGGGAATCTTCAAGACCCGTGACCGCAGCGGCATGTTGCTCTTTGTCGCCTTGCGCGAACGGCGGGCGCTGGTTCTGGCCGACGAAGGCATCAGCGCCCGCGTTGAACCCGCTGAATGGCAGGCGATCATCGACCGCCTTGTGGCGACGATCCGCGCCGGGAAGCCGACAGCGGGCATGGTCGAGGCCATCGAAGCTTGCGGTCGCCTGCTTGAACGGCAAGGGCCGCCGGCGCGTTCGGACGATGACGATGAGCTCAGTGACGGGCTGCGCTTCCACACCGACTGAACCCCTCATGGCTGAAAGGAACTCCCGATGTCGCGCCAGATCCGCGCCGCCCTCGCCGCATCCGGACTGACCGTCTTACTGGGACTGGGCGTCATCCAGCCGCTTCCGAGGCCGGCGGCGGCCGAAGCCCAAGCCCAGCGGACGGGCGCACCGCCAGCGGCTGCGCCCCGCGACCCGCGGCAAAAACTCGTGGGCAACCTGGCGCAACTGGCGCAGGACAAGCGAGCCTCCGAGCGGCTCACGGTCCTCGTGCAGGCCACGAGCCGTCTGGACCTCTCGGCGTTTGGTGACAAGGTCCACCGCTTTCGCTGGCCAGCCGGCGAGGAGATGGCGCTGATGAAGGTTCGCCCCTCGGCGTTGACTGCCCTGGCGGGCAATCCCGCGGTGGTCGGTGTGGCCAGCGCTGATCCGGCGGTGCCGAGCCGGCACCGGGAGATCGCGGCACCGGTCGTAGACAGCGAGACCTTGCAGCGCAGCGCCCGGAAGGCCGCCCCTTGGACGGCTGTTGGCGCCATGGCGGATCCCAGCCTTCCGCAAGCGACTCAGGGCCGCAATGTCACCGCTCGAGGCCTTCAGGGTAGCAGCCCTCGGCCCACCGGCGCTGACGAGCTCAACGGGTGGTTCGACGTTCGCGACGGCCATCGAGCGCAGGAAGCCTGGGCTCTGGGTTACCGCGGAGAAGGCGTACGGGTAGCCGTGCTGGATGACGCCGTCGACTTCGCCCATCCAGACCTCGCCGGCACCTGGGCCGTCCTGCCGCCAGGCCACCCCTACGCCGGCTGGCCACAGGTCTTCGACCCCGAGGCAGGCCTGTTGCAGGCGACCGATCTCCTGGCCGCCGGTCAGACCGAACCGCAGGTCCTGGCCCGACGGAGCGCCTCAGGTGGCATGATCGAACTGTATCAGCAGGCTTCGGTGCGCATGGCGACCGTCGACGGCATCGAGGAGGCCACCGCCTGCTTCAAGCCGCTGGTCTACGTGAACAGCGACCAGGCTCGCCAGGAGGGCGAGGAGACCTGCGACTTTGTCCTGCCGAATACATCCAAAGGCGGCAAGGTCCGATTCGGACACCATCCTGACGGCGCGCTGATGCAGCTGGGCGCCCGCGAGAACGCGGAAGGCGAGTGGGCCGGCGTCCTCCTCGTCGACGAGGTCGCGGCCGGGCGTTTCGATACCGTGTATGTCGACCTGGACAATGATCGCGACTTCAGCGATGAAAAGCCGGTCCGGAAGGACAGCCCGCTGTCATGGCGGGACACATCGCAGCCCCCAGACGGCATCCAGGATGTCTCCGGCGGCCTGCTCTACTGGATCAGCGATGGTGCGCTGCCCTTTCCCGGCAGCTGGATCTGGGGACTCGAAGCTGAGGTGGCCCCCGCGGGCACGGTCATCGGACTCCATTGGGTGCAGGGATCGCATGGCACCATGTGCGCCTCCAATATCGTGTCACAGGGCCGTCTCAAGGCCCGACCGGATCAGCGCCTCGTCTTTCGCGACCTACCGGGCGATGGGGGGCCGCCGGCCCTCAACCCGGGCATGTCCCCGGCCGCCGCATTGGTGTCCATCGGTGACGTGTATGTAGGCGGCGAAGCCCTCTTCCAGGCCGGCTGGCGCTATGCCATCTTCGGCCATTCGCGGGAGCGCAGCGATGATGACATCCAGGTGGCCAGCAACAGCTACGGCTGGTCGGGCGTCGACAACGACCAGTGGGATCAGGACTCGCGCCTGATCGATCACTATGTGCGGCGCTTCTCGCCGACGACCGTCTTCCTGACGGCCACCGGCAACGGCGGACCGGGCTACGGCACCTTGTCGCCCCCCAGCCCTGCCACCGGACTGGACATCGCGGCATCCACGCAGATGGGCTCTACGGGCATCGACTCGATCACCGACACCGCTCAGATCCCTTATGGCGACATCATTCCCTTTTCCAATCGCGGTCCCGGCGCCCGGGGCGACGGTGGCCCCGATCTGGCAGCTGACGGCGCTGATGCAGCCGGTGCCTACCCCATCAACTACAGCTCTGACGGCACCCATTCGATCATCACCTGGGGCGGTACGAGCCGCTCGACGCCTGTGGCTTCCGGGGCGATGGCCCTGGTGTACCAGGCTTTCCATCAGCGGGTCGGTCGCTGGCCGAGCTGGGAGGAAGCCAGGGGCATCCTGATGGGAGGCGCACGATTCGCAGGCTATGACGTGTTCACCGCTGGTGCTGGCGTGTTGGACGCGGCTGACGCGGTGCGCATCGCCGCCGGACTGGGGGGTATCTACGCGCAGCCGGACAGTTGGTCCGCAGGCAACTACCAGGGCCGGTCGCACGCTGCTTTCGCCAACCTGGTACGTCCAGGAGAAACGGTAAAGACGCGGGTTACCCTGCGCAACCCTTCGGATCAGCCGGTGACGGTGCGCCTGTCCGGGCAATGGCTGCGCCGCCTGAGCAGCCGTGCGCTGCCCTTCACCGCCGACCGCCGCAAGGAATCCGGCTCCGGAGGCGAGGTACCGGATTACCTGCAGCCCATCGACAAGGCGGCGATTCCGCCGGCCACGGATCTGCTGGTGGTGCGCGGGGTCTATCCGCTTTCGGAGTTCGACCCTGGCGGCGATCAGAGCGAAGTCAACGTCTGGGGCCTGAGGGTCTACCAGCACACCGACATCAACCAGAACGGCCGGCTGTGGCAGGACGCCAACGGCAGCGGGACGGTCGACTCGGCGCTGCTCGGTGACAGCAGCTTGCGCTTGAGCGGCGGCAGCGGCGAGCAACTGGTGGACGCCATCGGTAGCGGCGCTATTCCCGCTGCCGGAGTTCGCGCACCCCTGATCTGGTTCGGCCCCTCCTGCCCAGACCTTAACGGCATTCCGGCGCTGCCGGTACAGGACCCCGCTGGAGCCATCGCCCTGCTTCCCGACGGCGACTGCGACGATCCGCAGATGATCGCTCGGGTGAGGGAACTCGGTGCCGTGGCCGCGGTGGTCTTCGATGCCGAGACCGGTTTGCGGCGCCCGATCGACGGCGGCGAGGATGCCTTGCCCATCATCATGATCGACCGGCCGACGGCCGAGGGGCTGCGCGACCGGCTGCTGGCCGGCTCCGTGATGCAGGCGGTCCTCGCACGGCGCCCGCAGACTCGCGGCATCGACGGGCTGCCCTTGATCGACTTCGCCAGGAGCGAGATCGAGCCCTACGAATTCATGCGCATGAGCGAGGAATACAGCCCGCGCAACAGCTGGGAGCTGTCCATTCACCATCCCCTGCAACGCTGGTCCGACGGTCTGTACCTGGGCCTGGCCCACACCGGGCCCATCCAGGCCGTAACCGAGACGCACTTCGCCCTGCAATTCGATGCCTACGGCTATCAGACCTGGTCGGGACTCTCGGTCGATGAAAACAGCCTGACGGTCGCCGCCGGCGGAACTGCGGAGGTAGACGTGGCCCTCGACATCGCTGCCGATGCCGCACCGGGTCTGCTCCAGGGAGCGGTCTTCGCCGATTACGATCGGCGGGGCGGCGACGAGGCGGTCGATGGGCCGGGCGGATACGAGTTGCCTGGACGGCGTCTGGTGATTCCGGTGACGGCCATGGTCGGTGCAGATTACGACTGGCGCGGCGCGCGTGCCCTTGGGGGCGTTACGGCCACGGATCCTGACGCCAGCTACCCCAATGGCGCCGTCCGCGGGGCAATGAACTGGAACTGGCGATCTGAATCCGGCGACTGGCGCTTCTTCTATGTCGACGCCCCGGCACCACCAGTCGGCCACCAGCTGCTGACGCGGCTCACCTGGCCGGACCGCGGCAACCGACGCTCTGACATCGACACCCGCATCTTCGGCCGGGCTCCGGACACCTTCCCTGCTGTCGAGTCTGCGGTGGGGAGCGGTCAAACCCAGCCTTCCGGCGACCCCGACTGGTATGGGCCCTACACCCTGCAGCGAACCGGGGCCAGCCCCTACCTGGTCAACGGCAGCATCTGGCCCTTTCAGACCAGCTCGGGAGTCGGCGAGGACTGGGTCGCCGCACCGTCTACGGGCGGCCTGCATCTCCTGGCGCTACACAACGTCCTCTACGACGGCGAGCGTATCGAACAGCCATTTGACCTGACTGTCTCCAGCGTGCAGCTCACGCCCGCCAGGCTGGACCTCTTTGGTTCGGCCTGCGGCACCATCCAGGTTACGCCGCAGTTGGACATGGGCGCGCCCCGATCGGCTGCGTTTGGCCTCGCCCCTCCGCCGACGACCATGGAAGGCCTGGCCATTCGGCAGGACGATCCGCAGAATCCCGGAAGCGCCAGCTTCACGCAGACTATGCAGGTGACGCTGCCGACGGCCCGTCTGGCTCTGGCTCTGTCGGGCAGGCCGAACGACGACCTGGACCTTTTCCTGCGCTTTGACGCCGACGGTGACGGTGTGTTCAGCGATTCGGAGACGGTGTCCAGCAGCGCGTCGTCCAGCGCCCAGGAAGAGATCAACCTTCGGCAACCCATCCCCATGGGTAGCTACCTGATCTTGGTGCACGGCTACAAGGTGGCGGGTGGTGCGGCCACCTTCAGTCTGACCACCGACCTTCTTGCCGGCGACGGGATTGCGGTGTCCAGCGAGGCCGCCGGCCTCTTCGCGGGTCAGGCCGCGGTCTTCCGGGTCTGCGCCACGCCGCCGGCCGCAGGTGACGGTCCTCTGCGGGGGTTGGTTACCCTGGGGCCCACCGGTGCTCCGGGCCTCCTGGAGCTTCCGGTCACCTGGCAGCGCAAGGCGCCGACCATCCTGTTACCATTGCAGCTGCTCGGCGAGGGTTGGGGCGGGCGCTGACCATGACGGATCGAAAGGGCCCAACGGGGCATAAGCACACGGCGGCGTATGCCGGCGCCGCAGCCCTGCTGTGGGTGTTCGTGATCTCGGTTGCGATCGCAGAGGCCCAGGGCAAGCTCACGGTACCGCCGCTGACCGGCCGCATCGTCGACCAGGCCGCGCTTCTGGATGCCGCCGCCGAAGAGCGGATCAGCAGCCGATTGGCGGTTCTGGAGGCCGACACCGGCGCCCAGCTGGCGGTTCTCACCATCCCCAGCTTGCAGGGGGAGGCCCTCGAACCGTTCGCCATCGAAGTCGCTCGCACCTGGGCCCTGGGACAGACTGGCCGCGACAACGGCCTGCTGATCCTGGTGTCCCGCGACGACCGCGAAGTGCGCATCGAAGTCGGGCGCGGGCTGGAGGGCGCGCTCACGGACCTGCTCACCAACCGCATCATCGACGAGCGGATGGTACCGCAGTTCCGTGAAGGCGACTTCGGTGGGGGCATCGAGGCCGCAGTGGAGGCGATGGACCCCATCATCCGCGGCGAACCGATGCCGGCGCTGGAAACACCGTCCCTGGGCCCGCTGGTCGGTGCCATCATCACCACCGTGCTGGTCATCGTCATGTCGGTGCTGGGTCTGGCAGCCATGGCCGTAGGAGGAGCCTTTGCCTGGATCGTCTACCTGGTGATGATGCCTCTGGCCTACGGTGTTCCGGCAGCATCGGTGAACGGTTTGGCCGGCCTGAGCCTGTTCCTCCTGTGGGCCGCAGGCTTTCCGATCCTGTACTTCACCTGGGGCCGCCGACTGCGGGCCGGCAATGCAGGCAAACCGCGAGGCCGCGGTCGTACATCGGGGTCGTCCGCAGACGCCGACGACCAGCCCTGGGGCGGCTGGAGCGGGTCCTCGGGGCGCGGTTCCGGCGGCTCGTCAGGGGGCCATTCATCGGGCGGCGGCTTCTCCGGTGGTGGCGGAGGCTTCAGTGGCGGCGGGGCCTCCGGGCGGTGGTAACCGAGGAATTGATGCCCGGGTCACTGCTGTCCGTAGCCGTGCTGACCGGAATTCGGTGACCGAGGCCTTGACAGACGAAGAGGCGGCTCGCAGGCTCATCGAGCCGGAGCAGGCTGCGGAGGATCGAGATCTCCGCCTACGTCAGGTAGCGACCACATGGTGGCCTTTGGCCCTCAGCTGGATCTGCATGGCGGCCGAACTGCCGGCGCTCACCGCAGTCGTCTCACGCCTGCCGGATCCCAAGGTGAATCTGGCCGCCTACGGCGGCGTGGTGTTCCCCTTGGCCTTGATCATCGAGTCGCCGGTCATCATGCTCTTGGCGGCCTCCACCGCGCTCACCACCGACCGTGAGAGCTATCGCCGCCTGTACCGGATCATGATGACGGCGGGGCTCGGCCTGACCGTCCTCCATGCCCTGGTGGCGTTCACACCCCTCTTTGACGCGGTGGTTGGCGGCGTCATGCGTGCGCCGCCGGATACCATACCCGGCGCTCGTTTGGGGCTGGCCATCATGCTCCCCTGGACCTGGGCGATCGCCCACCGCCGCTTTCATCAGGGACTGCTCATCCGCTCCGGCCGCGCGCGAGCCGTCGGGCTGGGCACGGTCCTGCGTATCGCAACAGTCCTCAGCATCCTTGCCATCTGCCTTCGATCTGGCCGCCTGCCAGGCGTAGCCGTGGCCTGTCTGGGGGTGATCGGCGGGGTGCTGGTCGAGCTCGTCTTTGTGGCAGCGGTCAGCCGCTCAGCCGTTGCCGAACTGGGTCCGCGTCGAACGGCGGATCCGCCGCTCACCTCCCGCGGCTTCCTGGGCTTCTACCTGCCCTTGGTCCTCACGTCGCTGCTCAGCCTGCTGGCGCTGCCCATCGTCGCGGCAGCCCTGGGGCGGATGCCACGCGCGCTGGACTCGCTGGCGGCCTGGCCGGCAGTGGACGGGATCCTCTTTATCCTGCAGAGCGGCGGGGTGGCACTCAACGAAGTGGTGTTGGCCCTGCTCGGCCGGCGCGGCGCCCATCGCACCCTCAAACGTTTCACCGTTCTGTTGACGATGGTCCTTGGCTCGGCGGGCCTGCTCTTGGCATCCAGTCCGCTCGGCGGCATCTGGTTCGCCGAGGTGCTCGGGCTGCGCAGTGAACTCGTTCCATTGGCGCGGCTGGGGCTGTGGATCTCCGTGCCCGTGATCACCCTCACGCCATGGATCAGCTGGTTCCAGGGGCGCCTGCTGCACGCCCGCCGAACCAGGGGCGTCACCGAGGCGACGGTGATCAACCTGCTGTTGACAGGCAGTCTGCTCGGTACAGGAATCCGGCTCAAGTGGGATCCGGGCCTGGCGATAGGGGCGGCGGCCATGACGATCGGGACCATCGCTCAGGTCTTCTGGCTGGCCCGCCGCTGCCGGCTCCTGACACCGGACCGCTAAGGGTCAACGCGAATCGCGGCCGAAACCGGCCTGGTTGGATCCCACCCGCTTCCGAACGTCGTCAGGTGACGACGACGAGGCCCTTCAGCGCTGGCGCAGCTGCGGGAACAGCACCACGTCACGGATGTTCATCGTACCGGTCAGAACCATTACCAGCCTGTCGATGCCGATCCCCAGGCCACCGGCGGGGGGCATACCATGCTCCATGGCCCGCAGGAAATCTTCATCCAGCGGCTGCGCTTCATCGTCGCCACTCGCCTTCTGCCGCGCCGCCTCTTCGAAACGCCCGCGCTGGTCGATGGGATCGTTCAGCTCGGTGAAACAGTTACCCAGCTCGAAGCCGGCGATGAGCGGCTCGAAGCGCTCCACATAACGAGGATCATCCGTCTTGCGCTTGGCGAGCGGGCTCAAGGCGACGGGGTAGTCCAGCAGGAAGGTGGGGTTCCAGATGCTGGGCTCCACGTATTCGCCGATCAACTCGTCGACGGTGCGGGCCCAGGTGGGCTGGGGAGCGCAGGCCAGGTTGAGCTCGCGGAGGGCCTGACGCAGTCCGTCCAGATCTTCCCAATGCGCTTCGATGTCGATACCCGTGGCGTCCTGGATAGCCTGGCGCACCGTCAGCCGCCGCCAGGGCGTGCTGAAGTCGAGGGTACGGCCTTCCAACTCTACCGTCAATCCCTCGTTCACTTCCTGGCAGATGCCACTGATCATGGACTCGGTCAGGGTCAGCATCTGCTGGTAATCGGCATAAGCCCAGTAACATTCCATCATCGTGAACTCGGGCAGGTGGGTGCGGTCGATGCCCTCGTTGCGAAAGTCCTTGCAGATCTCATAGACGCGCTCGAATCCGCCCACCAGGAGGCGCTTGAGGTACAACTCGTCGGCGATGCGCAGGAACATCTCCTGCTCAAGCGCATGGTAATGGGTCGTGAAAGGCCGCGCCGCACCGCCGCCGTAGATCGGCTGCAGCACTGGCGTTTCCACCTCCAGAAAGCCCCGTCCGTCCAGAAAGCGCCGCATGGCCGAGAGGATGCGCGAGCGCTTGACGAAACGTTCGCGCGACTCGGCGCTGGTGATCAGATCCAGGTAGCGCTGGCGGTAGCGCGTCTCCACGTCCTGCAGCCCGTGCCACTTTTCCGGCAGCGGCAGGAGGCTCTTGGCCAGCATCCGCAGGTCATCGACCGCCAGGCTGATCTCGCCGCTCTTGGTTCGAAACATCGAGCCGCGAGCGTTGACGAAATCGCCGATGTCATAGAGGTCCAGAAAGGCGGCGAAGGCGTCGTCGCCCAAAAGATTGCGTCGCAGATGCAATTGCAGCTGGCCCGCGCCGTCCTGGAGGTGCACGAAGGCCGAGCCCCCGAAGCGGCGAATGGCGCCGACCAGACGACCGGCCAGGAGGACACCCTGAATACCTTCCGCTGCGTTCTCGGCTTCTGCGGCCAGAAAGGCCGCTCCGGCCTCCACGGTGCTATGGCTGCGCCCGGACCGGCTGGGATAAGGATCCTGACCCAGTTCGCGGAACCGATCGATGCGGACCCGCCTCGCGGCAACCAGAGCCTCGAGGCCGCCCGCCTGCTCTTGCGGCAACAGCGCTTGCGACGGCACGAGATCGTGGTCCGCGTCTGTCATACCGTCCTGGTTCATCGTCCACTCCTCGCCAATGGAGCGGCGCGCATCGCCGCTCCGCGTTCGCACCTCAGCGGACTTCCAGCAACTTGAAGGTCATGGTGGCCCCGTTGGGCGCCTTGTAGGTCACCACATCGCCAGCCCGGCGGCCCATGAGCGCAGCCCCTAGGGGCGACGCGTTCGAGATCTGGCCGCCGAGCGGATCCGCCTCGGCAGAACCCACGATCCGGAACTCCTCAGGCCCCTCGCCAACTTCTTCCACCTTGACCTGCGAGCCGAGAGCTACGGTCTCGCCGTGCACCGATTCGATCACCGTGGCGCGGCGCAAGAGGTCTTCGAGCTCCTGAATGCGGCCCTCGATGAAGCCCTGCTGTTCCTTGGCTTCGTCGTAGGCGGCATTCTCGCGGAGGTCGCCGTCTTCTTTGGCGTCACGGATCATCGCAGCGACCTCGGGACGGCGGACATCGATCAAGACGCGAAGCTCTTCTTCCATACGGGCATGGCCTTCCGGCGTGAGGAGCACCTTGTCACGTGGATTCATAATGTGGACTTCACCTTAGCGAGGTTGGGCGTCGACCAGTGACCGACGCCCGGCGGAGGCGCAAGAAACGCCTTGCCAGCGTAGCGACAAGCGGTCAGTTCAGGGAACCGAATCGGTCCGACCGTGAACGGATCAGGATCGGGTAGCTAGGATGCCAACCGTCCAAGACACGCTGACCAGATCGGGTTAACAAAGACACGCGCCGCACCCTGACAGGGTGCGGCGTGAAGGCGGATCTTCTGAGAGTGAAGGCTAGCACGACTGCCCACGAGCGCCAAACGCAGGACACGAGCGGCCAAGACCCTCCTTGGCGCTCAACGCGCGGTTTCCGTCCACGGCAGCAAGATCCGCTGCGTCAGGGGCCGGACAGTAACCGCTGCGAAACGGTTGGCCTCGTCGTTCTGCGGCATGTGGGCCAGCAGCGACAGGGCTTGCGATCGACAGCCGCCCACGAAGAGGCGCCGGCTGCCACCGGCCGCCGGCAGATCGATCAGCTCGTCGGCTGAGCCGTCAGGAGCGTCCTCGCAGTCCGGGCAGCGGAGTCGCATACAGCCGTCCGAGGCCGGATTCAGGGCGAACAGGTCGCCGTCCGCCAGGTTGTCCGGAAACTGGTCGATGCCCGGTGCGCCCGGTGCGGCCAGATCACCGGTGGCATCTTGCAACGACAAAGCCAGGCCGATGCTTCCCAATCGATCGAGGTCCTTGCCGAGCCCGAACACCGGATGGTTGATGAAGAATCGCAAGACCCAGCCGCGCGCCGCGAGGTCGAAGGGCACTTGACTGACAAAGAAGCTCGTGCTGCCGGTGCGGGGGTCTACCGGAAGTGCCGCCCAGTCGGGACGCAGGCTCACCGGGTCCACATCGGTGACGAAGGATCCCAAGAGAGGGCCGGGGAAGGACAGGACCTGCCCGACCTTGTCCAGTCGACCATCACCGTCCAGGTCGAAGTAGACGCGAGGCCGCACGGCCAAGGGCAGGGTCGCGGCGCCGGCAGTCTCCACGGCCAGCTCCAGCATCTGCAGTGGCAGCAACGGGAAGCGTGGATCACGGGCAGAATCCGGCAGGGTGTAGACCCGGACTCCGACGGCCCTGATGTCCAGGGCGCCCGGCAGGGCCGCGTCGGCAGGATCTTCTGCCACACGGCGGTACAGCGCCAGGCCACCGGCCTCAGCGCAGTCGTTGCGCAAGGTCAGGAGCGCTTCTCCTGCCTCGTCCATTCTGGCCGTGCGCGGCCGCAGGTCGACGCAGGAGCGCCGCCGACCCAGAGCGTGGAAGGGGATTCGAGCCGCGATCACCGGCGTGCCGGCGTCCGGGACCGCCGGCGGAACCACCTCCAGGTCCACGAAGCCATCGGCCTCCAAGGTCTCCAGCACCGCCGTCTGGGCCAAGGCCTCGGCCCGGCCGCGACCGGGAAGTGTCCAGGGTCGGAGCGTGTTCGGATCGATGGACAGGACAGCCGTCAAGACGGCCGTCGCGTCGGCGCCGCCGACAGCCCCGAGGACGACAAGCTCAGGCTCGAAGCGCAAGCTGTAGCCACGGGAAGCGTCGTCTTCATCCCGAAAGCGCGATACCGGTCGCAACCGCAGCGTCCCGGCGCCAAGATGGGTCACCGTCAAGGCCCGACGCACCGTGACGGCTTGGGACGCGGTGGCGTTGAGCCCAAAACTGAGTTCGGCGATGCCGTCCTCGGCGCGGACCACCACCGCCGCCTCCACAGCGGCGACCGCTTCCGGGAGTCCGGCACCCTGGCGGGTCACGGACACCGCCCCTCCACCGCCGCCGTGAATGGTCGGCCGGGCCTGGTTCATGAGGATCGCTGCCACATCCAGGGGCTTGAGGCTGATGCCTCGCCGAACCGCGGATTGCTGGACCAACGCCGCCAGGCCTGCGGCCATCGGCGCGGCCATGGACGTGCCACCACGCAGCATGCCGCCACTGCCGCTGCCAGCGGCAGCGGCCCAGACTGCACCGCCCGGTGCCGCAAGTTGCGGCTTGAGCGGCAACCCTTCACGTCCGGCCGGGCCGCGACTGGAACCTGTAGCGATCTGGTCGGTTAGAGAAGCTACCGTTCGCAGGCGAAGGGTAGCCGTCACCGGTTCAGCCCGTTGTCGCAGGCCGCGAAGGCGCTCGCCGCTGGCCTGGTCGATCATCACGGCGGGCAGATCGAAGCAACGACCATGGAGACGACCGCAATCCCCGCGCATCGGAATCACCTGACCACCAGCGTTGGTGAAGACCACAGCGGCGAGAGCGCCGAGCTCCTGGGCCCGAGCGATCTTCTGGGTGAACAGGCAGTTGCCGCGCGCGATCAAGGCCACCGTTCCCCGAGGATCTTCCCAGGGCGGTCGCGGCAAGCCGTTCTCGTCCGGGCAGCCGTCACCCAGGTAAGCCAGCGGCAGGGATGGGGCCAGGTCCGTCTCTCCTAGCCGGGGGGTGAGGAGCTCGATGGCCTCCACAGCCTCGACGGTCAGGTCGCCCCCATTCCAACCAGCCGCCAGCTCGGGACGCGTCTGTGCGGGACCGAAGCTGGCCGCCACGCTCAGAACCGCCCGAGAGCTGCCCGGGGAGCCCACGGCAAAGGCCTGGTCCCCACTGTTTCCAGCGGAGGAGACTACCGTCACCCCCATTCGGGCGAGGCGCTCCATGAGTTCGTCGAACAAGCGACCTTGGGAACCGTAGGGCGTACCCAGGCTCAGGTTGAGTACGCTGGCCCTGCGCCGTCGGCCGTCCGGCGTGGTGGCCGCAACGCCAAGCTCCAGGTCTTCGCCCAGGTTGTGCCGGGTCAGCCATTCCAGGCCGCCGACCGTCAGCGCGGTTTCACCCACCACCTGCTCGCCGCTCGTCCGCGGACTGCCAAAGACCTTGATGGCCAGGATCGATGCTCCAGGCGCCACGCCGACGGCAACCGGAGGACCGGCTGCGGACGTCGCGCCCCGTGAAGCGAGGATGCTGGCCACATGGGTGCCGTGGCCCTGGAACTCCATGCCGTCGAGGTACACCTCGTCGATAGGATCATCGTCCGGCTGGGGAAAGCGCGAACAAACCAGCTCCGGCGGCGGAAACAGGGGGCAATCGGCGGCGTAGCGGCTGCCGGCTAGATCCACGCCGCCCACCACCACATCAGTGGGGAAGCTCCCCGGCTCACGCAGCCCGGGATCATCTCCCCGATAGCGGTCCGGGTCGCCGCTGCCGCCGAGTGCGGCGTGGCTGTAGTCGACGCCCGTATCCATCACCGCGACCAGAACGCCGGCGCCATCGAGTCCCAGTTCCGTCCGCGCTCGAGCCGCCCCCACGTGCCGCACGGCACGGTCGAGGTCTGGTCGCGCCAGGGGGGCGGCGACCACACGCCGCACCGCGGGCCAGCCGCGCCAGCGCTCGGCAGAACCGTGCGGCGCTTCCACCAGGACGCCGTTCAGCAGGCTGGCATAGCGTTCAATGATGTGCCCGCCTTCCACCTCAATCCGCGCGAGCAGGTCATCCTGACTGGCCAGGACCGCCGCCCTGAGGCGCTGCAAACGCCGCCGCTCGGGCTCGTCGATGGAAACCAGGGTCGCGACTCCAGCCGCTCTGGCTTCCGCCGTCGTCAGTCGTTCGACAACAGGAAGAGGCCAGAATTCGACGAAGAGAACCTCCGTTGGCGATTCGGCGGCGGCGCGAGCCTTGGCGGGAACTGCAACGCTAAGAACAGGAGCGCCAACAATGATCGGAGCGCTGACAACCGGAGCGCTGACATCCGGGGCGCTGACCTGGCCGGGCCACCGCAGCGGGTCCTGTGGCCGGGCAAGCGCGAGGGCGTGCACCGTCGCCGGCGGCCGGTCGGTTGCGGCGGAAGCCTCGAGTGCCAGTGGCCACAACAGAACCAAACAGACTGCGGATCGGGTCAAGCGCAGCATCGTAGACATCTGTCTCTCCTGTCGGCTATCCATCCAGTTCGGGGATGATCCGCTCCGCAAATGGCTGTCCGCGGGCTTCTGTCGCGCAGACCGCGGGATCAGGATCGACGAGCAGCAGGTAGGGGATACCGACGGCCGTCGGCCCGAGACGCTGCCGTCGCGCTTCGGTGGGCACTGCGAACGGCTGGGCGCCGTTGATCGCGCGGGTGAAGGCCATCAGCCGGGACATGGTGCTGAAGGCCAGAAGGGCGGGGGGGCGCGCGCGAAGGTCTAGCGAAGCGAAGCGCCAGACGAAACGTTCGATTTGTCCGATGTCATCGGGTCCTAGGGGGCCATTCACGCCCAACAGGTACAGTTCGTCCGGGACTCGTTCCGCCAGCTTCTGTGCGCCCGTTACCGCCAGGTCAAGGACCCGATCGGCGAGTTCTGCGTCAGGAACGATGACCGGGTCCATTGGGTTCAAGCCCCGCCAGCAAGTCGCGCACGCACACGGCGCTCGATCTCGTCAGCCGCCTGCTCCGCCTCGCGGACCCGCGCCGCGCCTTGGCGACGCAAACGGTCACCTTCCTCAAGGTCGCGCAGCCCAAGGACGTTGATCTCCACGTTCAGCGCCGCCGAGCGAGCGGCTGCCAGCCCCAAGTAGCCGGCAACGCCGGCATCGCTGGCCGCGCTGGGGTTGCCCTGAACTGCCGCCTCGAGGGCGGCCGTCAAGGCCTCGCCGACCGCGTCGAGGGTATCCAGAGGAACCTGCGTCGCCAGGCGCAGTGCCGCCTGGATGGCATCGCGGCGCAACGCCGCTTCCGGCGCACCATCCTTGGGAAGCTGGTAGGCGGCCATCACCGCGGTGAAGGCCGCTGAATCGGCCAGTACCAGCGCCTGCAGCCGTGCCCGGAGACCCTCTGCCCGGCCCCTCAGGGCCACCATCCGCGCCTCGTCAGCGGCAAAGCGCTCGCGGCCGATGGTCAATCCGGCGACCATCGCGGTCAATGCGGCGCAGAGGGCACCGGCCAAGGCGGCGACACTGCCCCCGCCGGGCGTGGCCTCCGCCGAAGCCAGACGGTCCAGAAAGTCACCGAGCGGCGCCGCGACCATGGCCTCGTCCGGGAGTTGGTCAATACCCAGCATGTCCTCGATCGTTCGCGGCATGGCGACCAGGCGCAGTCGGTGCATGGCTGCACCGTCAAGCACGGCGCGTGGGACCAGGCCCAGTAGGCGCATGGTGCCTACCCGCCCCCCGCGTGACTCAGCTTCCTGGCAGGCCCAGTCCAGGGCGCGGTGGAGCGGCAACCGCTCGGGCTGTGTCAAGCTCATGGCCAACTGCGCAGCCGCGGGATGCTCACCGTGCACGCGGCATTCCAGGCCCATGAGAGCCCCGGTCTGTTCATCCAAAGCGGCGGCAACCGACTCGGCGCCTTCGCGGTCCAGGCCGTCGATTTCTAGCAGCAGATGCACCCGCGGGGCGCGGGCGCTGACGATGCAGGCTCCCGCGGAGCCCAGCGCGCGGGGACCAAAATCCGGTGCTCGTGCATCGTCGCCGCCGATGTCCGCGGCCAGACCCTCATAGTCGCCGCTACGCAGACTGGCGACGTCGCGGCGCTCGGGCCGCAGGGCCGCATCGCCGGCCAGGTAGACGGGCAGCTGTAGCTGTCCGGCCAGATCCTGGGCCAGGCCGCGCGCCTGATCGACCACCTCGGCCAGGCTGATGCCGGCGACGGGGACCAAAGGCAAGAGGTCGACAGCGCCGATACGCGGATGGGTGCCTTGATGCCGGCGCAGGTCGATGCGCTGCACCGCCAAGGCCGCGAGGGCCAACGCCGCGTTGCGGACGACAGCAGGGTGGCCTCCGAAGCGCAGGATGGCGCGGTGCTGCTCACCGTCGGCTTGCTGATCGATCATCCGCGCTCCGGCGGCCTCCACCGCGGCGGCCAGGTCGGCGAGCAGGCTCGCGTCCCGACCCTCGCTGACGTTGGCCAGGCATTCGATGATCGCGTTCACGGTCGGGTCCTTGTGTTTGCGGGGTGGCGAGAGGCACTCCCAGGTTGCCAGAAGGGCAACTCAGGTCGCCAGGCGGCACGGTCAGCCAAGTCGGAAGGGGTCCAGGGGGCGCTCGCCGGTGTAGACCAGGACGCTCTTGAGCTCGGTGAACTCGCCAAGCGCTTCCAGGCTGACCTCGCGGCCCCAGCCGCTCTGCTTGAAGCCGCCGAATGGAGTACCGGGAAAGACGGTGAAAGGCTGGTTGACGGTGACGACGCCGCTGCGGACCTTCTGGGCCACCCGATGGGCGCGGCCCAGGTCGCGTGTCCACACCGAGGCCGTGAGACCGTAGGCGTTGTCGTTGGCCAGACGCAGGGCCTCCGCCTCGTCATCGAAGGGCATGATGGCCGCCACGGGGCCGAAGATCTCCTCCTGGACGACGCTCATGTCGTTGCGGCAATCGGCGAGCGCCGTAGGCTGCAGGAAAGCCCCCATGGCGAGCGCGGGATCCGACGGGCGGCCGCCGCCGACGATGAGGCGTGCTCCGGCGGCAAGGCCCTGGGCCACGTAGGCCTCCACGGAGGCGCGATGCTCGGGGCTGATGAGTGAGCCCACATGGGTCTTGGGGTCCAACGGGTCACCAAGGCGGATCTTGCCGGTCAGTTCTACGAAGCGCTCCAGGTACGCGTCATAGATTGGGCGCTGCACCAGAATGCGGCTGCGGGCATCGCAGCTCTGGCCGGCGCTGTAGAAGATGGACCAGACAGTGCTGGGGATGGCCGAGTCCAGATCGGCATCCGCGAAGACCAGGGCCGGGCTCTTGCCACCCAGCTCCAGCGACAAGCGTCGGAAGTCGGTCTTGGCGGCTTCCAGGATGCTGCGGCCCACCGCAGTCGAGCCGGTGAAGCTGACTTTGTCCACGCCCGCATGGGCCGCAAGCTGCGCTCCAATGGTCGATCCCTTGCCTGCCACCACGTTGATGGCTCCGGGGGGGAAGCCGGCTTCGGTCGCCAGCTCGCCCAGGATGAGCGCCGATAACGAGGACTGCTGGGCGGGCTTGAGGACCACGGCGTTACCCGCCGCGAGGGCCGGCGCCAACTTGCGCAAGGTGAGCAGCAAGGGGTAGTTCCAGGGCACGATGAGGCCGCAGACGCCCAGCGGCTCACGGGTGGTGTAGTTGAGAAAGCCGTTGGGCGCTTCGTTCGTGCGCCCCTGGATCTTGGTGGCCGCGCCGGCGAAGTACTCCAACTCGGAGATGCCTTGGGTCAGCTCACCCTTGACCGAGCTGATGGCCTTGCCGATGTTGCGGGCTTCCACGGTGGCGATGGCGTCTAGATTCTCCCAAAGGAGGTCGGCCAGCTTCAACAGCAGCCGCGTGCGCTTCTGGCCTGACTGCCGCGACCAGAGACCGCCGTCGAAGGCCTGGCGGGCGGCCGCCACGGCAAGGTCCAGATCCTCCTTGTCGGCCAGAGGCACGGTGGCCATGGACCGGCCCAAGGCCGGCTCCTGGGCCTCGAACGTGGCGCCGGATAGCGAGGCGGCCGGCTGGCCGCCGATGGTCATGAAGTAGTCGCTGCGCTGGGTGTCAATCATGGCTTTATGCCCTTTGCTGGCTGACTGGATGAATGATGGCGGAGTCTATGGAGTCTAGGCGGCGATGCGTTGGCTCAAGGTATTGTACGGAAGCTGATGGGGTGAAGGACCGGATGAGGCTGGCAAGTTGGTAGGATGTAGTAGCGAAGCACGGTTCGGTCCCGGTGAGCCTCAGATCCGGTCAGCCGCAGTCCCAGTGAGCCTCAGTCCGCCAGATTCTCGAACACGGTGGCCACGCCCTGGCCGACCCCGATGCACATCGTGGCAAGACCGTAGCGGCAGTTGGGGCCGCGGCGTCGCATCTCATGCAAGAGGGTGGTCACGAGGCGCGCGCCGCTGGCGCCCAGGGGATGCCCGAGGGCGATTGCCCCGCCGTTGACGTTGACGATGGCCTCGTCGAGGCCCAGCTGGTCGATGCAGGCCAGGGCCTGCACGGCGAAGGCCTCGTTGAGTTCGACCAGGTCCAGGTCCTTCACGGTCAGCCCGGCGCGCTCCAGCGCCAGGCGGCTGGCGGGTACGGGGCCCAGGCCCATCAGCCGCGGGTCCACCCCAACCACCGCTGAGGACAGGACGCGCGCCAGAGGCCGCAGACCGAGTTCGACAGCGACATCGCGCCGCGCCAACAGGACCGCGGCCGCGCCATCGTTCAGGCTGGAAGCATTGCCGGCAGTAACTGTGCCGCCGGGGCGGAAGATCGGCCGCAGCGCCGCCAGGGCGGCCAAGGAGCTGTCGGACCGCGGACCGTCGTCCCGCGCCACCTGCTCCGTCCTGCCCTTGCCGGCCGGCACCTCCACCGCCGCGACCTCGTCGGCGAAGCGACCTGCCTCCCAGGCGGCCACGGCCCGCTGGTGGCTGCGCAGGGCGAAGGCGTCCTGCCGCTCGCGGGAGATCTGCGTGGCCTCCCTGATGTTCTCGGCGGTCTCACCCATCGCTTCGAGCGGAAACAGGGCCTCCAGGCGAGGGTTGGGGTAGCGCCAGCCGAGGGTGGTGTCCCAGGCGGTGGCATTGCCGCTGGCCCAGGCAGGGTTGGACTTGGGCAACGAGAGGGGCGCGCGGGTCATGCTCTCAACGCCGCCGGCGATGGCCAGCCGGCCGTCGCCAACGGCAAGCATGCGCGCCGCCTGCTGCAGGGCGTCCAGGCTGGAACCACACAGGCGGTTGATGGTGGTCGCTGGCACCTGGTGGGGGAGTCCGGCAAGGAGGGCGGCCATGCGACCCACGTTGCGGTTGTCTTCGCCGGCCTGGTTGGCGCAGCCGAAGAAGACGTCGCCGATGAGCAGTGGATCGACGGGCTGGCGTTCCATCAGGGCGCGGATGGCCGCCGCGCCCAGATCGTCGGGGCGCACCGCGGCGAGCGCCCCGCGGATGCGGCCGATGGGCGTGCGGACGGCGTCGATGACCAGGACCTCGTGCAGGTTCATGCGTTGATCTGACTCCTGGTACGGTTAGGTCGAGGGCTGGGGCAGCTCGGACTGGCGCGGATCGGACGGGTGGGCCTGCCGGCTCGGGGGCGGGTGGGTGACTGCGCCTGGCGGGTCCGCGTTCAGGCGATGCGGCCGCCCTGGTCCTCGTGAATGAAGATCCAGGCCGCCACCTCGCCGATGTCGAAGGCGTCGCCGCTGAAGCGTCGGTCCAGCCGCGACGAGCTGACGCCGCTGGCCGTCTCGGTCTGGCGCTCGGCGAGGATGGCCCGGATGCGTCCTAGCCATTGCTCACCGTTTGCGACCCGCAGGTCGATCCATTCGGCCTGGCTGCGCGTCTCGAGCGCGGCCTCGTCGATCAACCAGCCGGGCCGTTCCCAATCGTGTTGGGCCATACCGCGTTCGGCGGCCAGCAGGGTGACGCCGTCGCCCAGGAGGATGGGGATGCCGACAGAGATGGCCGCCTGGCGCACGGCATCGTGACGCCGCACTGCCGCGTCCATCGCCTCGGCGACGGCAGCGCCGTCCGGGGCCGCGCCGACGGCCTCCAGGCTGCCAAAGGCCAAGCGCAGGAACTCGCCCTCGTAGAGCAGCTTGGAGAGGCGCGGCGGCCCGAGGATCTCAAAGGCGATGGAGGGCAGACCGCTGGCGGCGACGAGCGCGCGGGCCTCGGCGATGGCATGGGCGCGCAGGACACCGGCGCGGTAGCTGGGGCGCATGATGGTGCTGTCGAGCGCGGCCACGATGTCCATCCCGCTGGTCTGGCCGCGAATCTCGCGCAGCACGGCGGCGGCGATCTCTTCGGGAGTCACGGCTTCCATCTGGCCGAGGGCGGTGATGGCCGCGTACTCGGCGACGCTGAAGAGCCCGTTTTCGCCGGTGTCGATGTATACGCTCTCCAGCGGTTGCCCAAGATCCCTTCCAGCACCGGTCAGCGAAAAGGCCGCGCCGGACTCGAGGCGCAGCGCATTGGCTGCTTCGGCGTCAAAGCGGCCCATGGGCCGGCCGCGATGGTGGATGGGGCCCTGGTGGATGCCCTTCCAGGTGATGGCCGCTCCGGGCTTGATCTCCTTGACGGCCGGCGCGCCGGGCGTGCGGGCCAGCAGCAGGAGGAGCATCGAATGGGCCCCGGCCAGAGCCGACTTGGAGAGTAGGGTGCGGCTGGGCTTCTCTTCGCCGTGGGTGTAGGGGATGTTCAGGCCCATGCCGCCGGTGCCGGTGGTCCCGATCTTCACATAAACCTTGGTTCCGGCCTGGATCATGGCCTGGCTGGCCAGTTGCACGTGGCGCACGAGCATGGGGATGGCCTGGGCAGCGAGGAGGTCGTCGATGTCCTCCCCGAGGTCGAGGTCGGCGTCGGCACCGGCGCCGGTGACAGCAGCGGCGCGCTTGGCCAGGACGCGACGGATGGTAGGGTAGATCCCACCGTAAGCCAGGGCGGTGGCGGTGTTGACGGCATCGACGATGACGTCGGGTTTCACACCTTCGGCCATCCGCGAGGTGCCTAGGATGAGCTGAACGAGCAGCGAAGCCCTGTAGGCGGCGGGGGAGAGCTCATCCAAGGCGTCGGCCAGCAGCAGGCCACGCGCGGCGTCGTCGGCGCGGATCTGATCGGGCCTGAGGCCGGACAGGCTGTCGCGGACGAAAACGTTGCCCCAGACGGGCAGAAGCTGCGTGGATGACGCTGGATGCAGCCTGGCCAGATCGCCGACCGCGGTGCGCGACTCAGCCTCGCTCAGGCCGCCGACGAGGATGCGCCCGGCGCCGGCGAGAATCAGATCACGGCAGATGGCGCGGCCCACGAGGCCGGCGCCGCCGAGTACGAGAGCGGTTCTACCTTTGATGTCCATGGGCTGTGGCCGTCAGGGTCCCTGGTCGGAAGGAAGGCCCGTTACCCATGGGGCGACAGGCCAGCGATGGGTGACGGTACCACATTTGAGGGCGGGGGGCCAGATCCTGAGGTCCGGAGCGGAGTTTGCCGGGTTGTGCCGATCTCGCAACAACGCGGAGACCGATGCCACTGACCGGCAACTCACAGCATCTTGGACCGAACCTTCGAGCCAGAGTCCCGACGGCAGACCGAGTCGCCACCAACCGCACAGAGTGGGTCCGTGCAACTCGTCGAACGCGCAGCGTTATGTCCAGCATCGGCTACCCCTCGGCTCGCAGCCTACATAATGATCATAGTGCGATGTACCGGGGACCGAGCGTCCAACGCGAGGTTGCAGGGGGGCCTGCTCGTCGTCACGGCGCTTGCGGTGTTCCTGCATCGGCGTCATGTTCGGCAGCCCCGTCGGCCGGCATCAAGCGCGGGTCGAGAGCCTTGCTGTAGCGCTGCCGGATGCTCTGCACGTCGATGTCGTAGACGTTGCCCAGGTCTTGCCAGGCGCGATCCAGGGCCTCCGGATAACGGCGCGCTACGCGGCCCATGCCCAAGACCAACCGCCCGAAGATGACGGCGTTGCCGTCCGTGGATGCTTTGGCCTCCTCAGCCACCGCCAGCAAGGCGTCGACCATCTCCAGTTCTACCCGGCGGATGCCTTCAAGGCAGGCCGGAATCTGGGTTGCCGCATAGGTATCGCGGGAGCGCCGCAGCGCGACCATGTCCAGATCGCGAATGGCGACACGATCGAACTCGGCTGCCCCGAGCGGCCGGTCGGGAGCTTTCCCGTCTTCCGCGGGCACCGATAGCTGCGCGGCGCGCAACACGTCCTGCAAGGTTGCATTGCCGGCCTGGACATAGGCCTCGACGGCCGCGGTAGAGCAGCTTTTGTCATCGGGCGCCGGCGTGGGAATGAACACCGGCGCCAAGGTGGGGCCGGCTCGCAGCTGTCCGACCGCCCAGTAGCCGGCAGCCGTCGGCAGGAGACTGACCAGGGCGATGGTGCCAAGACAGCCGATGGCCAGGCAGCCCAGCAGCCAGTTGCGGCTCCGCGGTTCCATGATGTCGCGCATCCTCTCGTGGTTGGCCCCTGAAGTGGTGGCCGGCGTTCACAACTGCTCGGGTCGCCGTCGCGGATCCAAAGCAAGCCGGGTGCGGTCTCGATAGCGATCCTGACCACAGGGCTCTGATGGCGACCGACATGGCTGGGTCTACGTGTTGGTCGGGCAACCGGTTGTAGCGACTGCCAGGTCACAGAGTCCAGGTAGCCGAATGCGGCCCAGTCCGCAATCCGCGCTACTTCCGGTACAATTCCTGTCGCTGGACCAGCGGCCCGCGGAAGCGGCGATAGCCTGACCGCTCCCCGCCCCGGCTCCGATGCACCAGGACGCTCCCCCGTCCGAAGCTGAATCCCTACCCACCCAGGATGAGTTATGTCCGCCTCTCAACACCTCAGCCAGCGCTGGCACGGTCGCCACTTGCCGCCGATCGGCCTCGTCATCATCGTCGCTGCGGGCGCGCTCGTCTTGTTCGGCCACCTCGGTCAGCCCCCGCGCCTGGCTGCAACAGTCGCTGCGGCCAGCGGCCCCCTGCAGAACGCCACGCCCTCCCCCACCGCCATCCCCTGAAGCGCCGGCCGAACTGCCCGGGCTGATCGCCTACACCCGGCGCGCCGATACCGACTATGTCTGGGAGATCTTCCAAAGCCGCGCCGATGGGAGCGACGACCACCCCATCACCCATCACGAGCTGGCCGGCAAGGGCGCCGACGCCCCCCGCTGGAGCCCTGACGGCCAGTGGACCGTCTATGCCACCACCGACAAGTCCGGCCAGACCGTGACCTTGTGGCGCATGGGCCATGCCGGCGGCACGCCCGCCCCGCTGGCTACCGTCCGCTCGCCGCAGGCCGGGGCCGCCAGCATCGGCCCCGACGCTGACCAGATCGTGTTCGTCGGGCCCGCGGTCGCTGGACCCAGCGCCGTAGACTTGCTGCTGAAGGCATCCGGCCAGGCAGCGACCGCCCTCGTGACGACCAGCCAGCGCGACGAGGACATGCCCGACTGGTCTGCCGCCACGGGCCGCGTCGTATTCAGCGCCCGGGAGTTGGAGGGACCAGCAGCGGGTCGCGGCTGGGACCTCTACGTCGTGAACGCCGACGGCAGCGCCGAGGCCCTGGTCGTCGGCGCGGAAGGCGTTTCCGAATGCAGCCCGCGCTGGTCCCCGGACGGACGTGGCGTGGCCTACCTGGCTATCGCGGGCCAGACCTGCTTCGGGGCCGGAACGCTCAAAGTACATGATCTGGACACCGGCCAGGAACGCGCTGTCATCGGGGGCGCATCCATCCAGGCCGCCTGGTCGCCCGACGGACTCTGGCTGCTGACCTACAACACCTACAACGGCGGTCTCTATCCCCCCGGCGCAGTCACGCCGGCGCCGCAGAGCCGCCTGCAACTGAAAGGCCTCTACGTTGTCCGCCTCGCAGACAGCGCCGTCTTTCGGCTGCGCGGTGCGGCCGGCGGAAGCCTGGCCAAGGAGGGCTCCTACCTCTGGGGACAGGTCGCCGACTGGACCGGCGGTACCCAGACCCCCACGCCGCTCATCAGCCCCACGCCTTCTTCCAGCTCAACGCCTGAGCCCACGCTGACGCCCACGCCCAGCGTCACCCCGGTCGCCAGCGACACCCCGAGCCCATCGGCGACATCGGCCACCCCGCCGACCACACCCCCTCCGTCAGCCACTGCCAGTGCCTCGCCGGAAGCCAGTCCGACCGACGGCCACCGCCCACGACTCTTCCTCCCCCTACTCCTGAAAGATTGGCAGCTGACCAACGGCAACAAACGGCGTTAGCGCAACCGGATGGCGCCGAAGGTCTGACTAGGCCTCGCGAGCGGTGTCCGCGGGCGGGTCCGCCACAGTGGATTCCACCTCGTAGGGGCGCAGTTCGCCCAGCAGGTAGCGCGGCACTTTGACCCGGATCCGCATGCCGGCGGGTTCGAAGGCCTCCTCGAGCACCACCGCATGCGAGCGCAGGCGAGCCATCAAGCCGCCTTCGGCGAAGGGCAATAGCAGGTGCCGCTCCACCAACAGGCTCTCCATCTGCTTTTCGATGGCCGTCAGCAGCGCCTCCAAGCCAGCCCCGTCCCGCGCTGATACCGGCTCGATGCCCGGATACACCTCCAGCAACAGCGCGAGGTTGTTGCGCCCCATATCCGCCAGCGCCACAGCCTCCGGGCTGTCATCAAGGGCGAGGCGATCCGCCTTGTTGGCCACTGCCAGCACCGGCGTCTCTCCCAGGCCCAGGGAGGCGAGCACGCCTTCCACCGTCTCGGCCTGACGGATGGCATCTGGATGCGTCACGTCGATGACATGCAGCAGCAGGTCTACTTCCTCCAGCTCCTCCAAGGTGGCGCTGAAGGCCGCCACCAACTGCGTCGGCAGGTTCTGGATGAAACCCACGGTGTCCGTCAACAGGCAGACGCGGCCGCCGGGCAAGGACATGCGCCGCGTCGTCGGATCCAGGGTGGCGAAGAGCTGGTTGGCGGCGTAGGCGTCGGCGCCCGTCAAGCGGTTGAGCAGGGTGCTCTTGCCGGCGTTGGTGTAGCCGACCAGGGCGACGATAGGCAATCCGCTGCTACGACGCTGCTTGCGGCTGCCGCGCCGCTGTTCCTTCAGGCCCTTGATCTGCTCGCGCACGAAGGCGATGCGCCGGCCGATTTCGCGCTTGTCGATCTCCAGCTGCGTCTCACCGGGGCCGCGCACCCCCACCCCGCCGCCGGCCCTGCCGCCTGCCTGACGCGCCAGGTGGGTCCACATGCGCGTCAGGCGCGGCAGGCGGTACTCCATCAGGGCCAGCTCAACCTGCAGCATGCCTTCGCGGCTGCGCGTATGCTGGGCGAAGATGTCCAGGATCAGCGCCGTGCGGTCCAGCACCTTCAGGTCCAGCTCGCGTTCCAGGTTGCGCTGTTGCCGCGGCGAAAGCTCGCGGTCGAAGAGCACCACCTCGGCGCCCACGTCGCTGGCCAAGGTCTTGATCTCGATGACCTTGCCGGAGCCTACCAGGGTCGCCGGATCGCGACGGTTCAGGCGCTGCGTCACCCGCGCACGTACGAAAACACCCGCCGTGGTCGCGAGGTCCTCCAGCTCTTCGAGAGCGGCGTCCATCGGCCAGGCATCCTTGTCGCCGCTCAGCCGGACGCCCACCAGGATGCCCGGCTCCTGCGGCTGATCCTGCCGGTCGCGCAATGACTCGTTCACCGCTATGCCTCCTTGGGCGCCGGCTGCGGCGCCGCCATCTCATCCGCCGCCAGGCAGGCCTCCAGACTGGCCAGGGCCCGCTCGCTGTAGGCGCGGTAACGCTCGGGCTTCCCCTTGGGCGGCAGCGCGAGGGGGGGGAGCAGGCCGAAGTTGGCCTTCATCGGCTGGAAGTGTTTCGGCTCGCAGGCCGTGATGTAATGGCAGAGGGCACCCAGCATGGTGTCGGGCGGCAGCGACAGCGCCGGTCGGCCGAAGGCGGCGCGAGCGGCGTTCAGGCCCGCCAGGATGCCGCTGGCCGCATTGCCCGTATAGCCTTCAATGCCCGTGATCTGACCGGCGAAGAAGAGGTCGGGGCGCGAGTGCAGGGCCAGACTGGGTTCCAGCAGTCGCGGGCTGCAGATGAAGGTGTTGCGATGCATCTGCCCCAAACGGACGAACTCGGCCGCCTCCAGGCCCGGAATCAGCCGCAGGACGCGTTCCTGCTCGCCCCAGCGCAGATGCGTCTGGAAGCCGACCAGGTTGAAGAGGCTGCCGGCGACATTGTCCTGGCGCAGCTGGACCACGGCATAAGGCCGGCGCCCGGTGTTGGGATCGGTCAGACCCACGGGGCGCATGGGGCCGAAGGCCAGGGCCCGCGGCCCGCGAGCGGCGATGATCTCGATGGGCAGGCAGCCTTCGAAGAAGATATCGGCCTCGAAGTCGCGCGGCGTGCTGGCCTCGGCTTCCAGCAGCGCGGCCACGAAGGCTTCGTAGCCCGGCCTGTCGAGGGGGCAGTTGATGTAGTCGCCGTCTTCCTCCTGGCCGCGTCCATAGCGCGAGGCCCTGAACGCCTTGTTCATGTCGATGCTGTCGGCCAGGACGATCGGGGCCAGGGCGTCGTAGAAGTACAGGTGCTCCTCACCGGTCAAGCCGGCGATGGCTTCCGCCATGGCCGAACTCGTGAGCGGTCCGCTGGCGATCACCGCCGTGCCCTCCGGGATTGCCGTGGCCTCTTCCCGCCGCAGCTCGATGAAGGGATGCTCCTCGACAGCGCGCGTCAGCTGCGCCGCGAAGGCATCGCGGTCGACCGCCAGAGCGCCGCCCGCGGGCAGCGCGTGGGCCTCGGCGGCCGCCAGGACATGACTGCCCAGGCGCCGCATCTCCGCTTTGAGCAGGCCGCCGGCGCGGTCCGGGAGGAAGGACCCGAAGCTGTTGGAGCAGACCAGCTCTGCCAGCCGGTCGCTGACGTGGGCCGGTGTGCCGCGGACGGGTCGCATCTCGAAGAGCCGCACCTGAGCGCCCGCTCCGGCCGCCTGCAAGGCCGCCTCCACCCCGGCCAGCCCCCCGCCGATCACGGTCACGAGCGGTCGATTGCGGTTCTGGTTGGGCGCCGACTGGGACATGCCGTTCATCGCTCCGAAGCCGATTCGTAAGAAGCCTGCTATGAAAGTGCGCCGCGCTCCAGCCGCCGTTATCATGCTCTGGCGGGTGTGCATGCCGCACATGCGCGACTTACACTGGAACGTTAAACCGTAGACGGCGAGCAACCGAAGTCACTCGCCGCCTACGTGGATGCGCCGGTCAGTAGTCTTCCGCGACCGGAGGGCGGGTATTCTCCTCGGGGTCAGTCCAGAAATGGCGCTCGTCGACTCTCGTGCATCGCAGCCATCCAAGGCGCTTCTGGACATCCCGGGCGCCAGCTTTCACAATCATACACAGGCCTTCCCCCGTTGTCCAGTCCGAAATCAGTCCCTATGAGGATCGTCCCCGCCCATGCATGCCCTCGACATGATCACCGCCAAGCGCGACGGACAGCGGCACAGCGATGCGCAGCTGCGCGCCTGGATCGACGCCGTCGCCGCCGGAACAGTGCCCGACTACCAGGCGGCCGCCTGGTTGATGGCGGTCTTCCTGCGTGGGATGGACGCCGCCGAGACCCACGCCCTCACGGTGGCCATGGCCGACAGCGGCCGCCGGCTTGACCTCTCCGTCCTGGGCGACCAGGTGGTGGACAAGCATTCCACGGGCGGGGTCGGCGACAAGACCACCTTGGTGGTGGGTCCGCTGGCGGCGGCCATGGGCCTGACCGTCGCCAAGATGAGCGGTCAAGGCCTCGGACATACCGGGGGCACCTTGGACAAACTGGAGAGCGTGCCGGGACTCAAGGTGGCCATGAGCCCGGAGGCGATCATCGACCAGGCGCGCCGCATCGGGCTGGTCATCGCCGGGCAGTCGCAGGACCTGGCACCGGCCGACAAGATCCTCTATGCGCTGCGCGACGTGACCGCCACCGTGCCCAGCCTGCCGCTCATCGCCTCTTCGATCATGAGCAAGAAGCTGGCTTCCGGTGCCCCGGCCATCGTCCTGGACGTCAAGGTGGGCGGCGGCGCGTTCATGAAGACCCTCGACGAGGCCCGCGCCCTGGCCGAGGCCATGGCCGAGATCGGGCGGCGCAGTGGGCTTCGCATGGCCTGCTGCTTGTCGCGGATGGATGCCCCACTTGGCCGCGCCGTCGGCAACGCCCTGGAACTGCGCGAGGCCATCGCCACGTTGCGCGGTGAGGGTCCCTCAGATCTGCACGAACTCAGCCTGACCTTGGTGGGGTTGATGCAGGTGCTGGCCCTGCATTCCGGACAGCCCGACCACCGGCGGTCAGAGATGGAGCATGCGCTCCGCGACGGATCCGCCCTGGGCCTCCTGCGACGCATGATCGAGGCGCAGGGCGGCGACGGTCGTGTGATCGACGAGCCCGAACGGTTGCCGACCGCGCCCGTCCGGGGCATGGTCACCGCCGAAGCATCGGGCTGGGTCACGGCCATGGACGCCGAAGCCATCGGCCGCATCGCATTGGATCTGGGCGCCGGCAGACGGCAGAAGGAAGATGCGGTCGACCCGGCGGTCGGCATCGTCATGCAAGTGGGGCTTGGGGACCGCATCGCCGCTGGTCGCCCCCTGGCCGAGATCCATGCTCAGGGCGACCTTACGGCCGATACGGCGGCGGTGGCCCTGCGGCGCGCCGTGACCATAACCGACGATCCCCTGCCGGCATTGCCCGCGGTGGTCATCGAACAATGGGTTCGGCTCTAGGCTGTCCCGATCGGCGCTAGCCGGACGTCTCACGCTGCGCCTGCCACCACTTCAGACCCTGACGGGAGGATCTCCATGACCCAACAGACGCCTGCCAGCCGGTCCGACCGATCGCCGCAGCTTGTCCTGACCTACGATCGGTACCTGGACAACGATGCGCTCCTCGCCGGATTGCGCACTCTGCAGGTTGCCCGACCCGACCTGTTGACCTTGTCGGAATTGGGCCGCAGCACGGAGGACCAGCCCATCTGGCTGGCCACCGTCGGTCGCGGCTCCGCAGCCGAGGTACAAGGCCGACCAGCCATGTGGGTGGACGGCAACATCCACGCCACGGAGTTCACGGGGGCCATGGCCGCGCTGCATCTGGTCGATCTGTTGCTGGCCGAGGACCGCCCTGACGGAGCGGCCGACCAGCTGCTCGATCAGGTGACCTTCTACGTGGTCCCGCGCCTGAACCCCGATGGCGCGGCCCGGGCGATGGCCGCCAGCCCCGAGCTGCTGCGCTCCGGTACCCGTCCCTACCCCTGGGACGAGCCGCGCCTCGGCCTGCATGCCGCCGACATCGATGGCGACGGGCGCATCCTGCAGATGCGGGTGAAAGACCCGGCCGGCGACTGGCAGGTATCGCCCCAGGACCCGCGCCTGATGGTCAAACGCCGCGCCTTCGATCAGGGCGGCAGCTACTACCGCGTCTTCGCCGAAGGCCGTTTCGAAGGCCGCTACGATGGCCACCTGATCCACCCCGCCCCGGCGCTGCCGGGTCTGGACTTCAACCGCAACTTCCCCAATGGCTGGCGGCCGGAGGGCGAACAGGGCGGCGCGGGCGACTTCCCGGGATCAGAGCCTGAGATCCAGGCGGTGCTGCGGTTCTTCGCCGCGCATCGGACCATTTTCGGCGCCCTCACCCTGCACACCTTCAGCCGTGCGCTGCTCAGGCCCTTCAGCGACAAGGCCGACGAGCAGATGGACACCACCGACCTTTGGCTCTACGAGGCGATCGGCCGCCGTGGTACCGACCTCACCGGCTATCCGGCGGTATCGGTGTTCCACCACTTCAAGTACCATCCCAAGGAGGTCATCAGCGGGGCCTTCGACGACTGGGCCTACTGCCATCTGGGCGTCCTGGCCTATACCGTGGAGCTCTGGGACCTGCCCACGGCCGCCGGGATCGCGGAGAAGAACGAGCAGAAGCGCTTCATCGAATGGTTCCGTGACCATCCGGTGACCGACGACGAACAGATTCTGGCCTTCGTGCTGCAGCAGGCGCCCGAGGCCCTGGTCACCTGGCGCCCGTATCAGCATCCCCAGCTGGGCGCGGTGGAGATCGGGGGCTGGGACGGACTCTACAGCTGGCGCAACCCGCCGGCCCAGCTGCTGTTGGCCGAGATAGCGCCGGTGTCCCTCCTGGCCCGGGACTTCGCCACCCTCGCGGCACGCCTGACCTGGCGTGACATCAGCGCCACCGCCCTGGGCCCACGCCGCCACCTGCTGCGCGTCGCCCTGGAGAACCAGGGCTACCTGTCCACCAGTGGCTCCGTGCGCGGTCGCCTGTCCGGCGTGGCCCGACCGGTCCAATTGCGCTTGGAACTACCCGCGGGCGCCAGGTTACTGAGCGGCCAGCATCTGGTAGATCTGGGCCATATCGAGGGCCGGTCCCACCGCGTGGGGCTCACCCCCGGCAGCTCGCCCACCGACAACCGCCGGGTGGTGGAATGGCTGGTGGAGGCGGGGGCTGGCGACATGGCCCAGATCACGGTCAACAGCGACCGCGGCGGCGCCCTGTCAGGTACGGTCACCTTCGGTTAGGGTCCGCTCGCCGGGTTCGTTTAGATTCCGCGCGCCGGGAAGATCCCAGCGCTGCACTTCATCGGGGGTGAACGCCGGCGGCTCCGCCCCGATCGGCGCAGCTGACGGCCCCGGGAATGTCAACTCGGTTGAGGTCCCATCGACTTCTGTTGCGGTCAGGGATCCCGACCCGTCCGCGGAGAGCGGCATGACCAGGGCCAGGATGAAGTACAGCATCAGGCCGGTGCCCATGCTGCTGAGTATGATCAGTACGGCCAGCAGGCGGACGATGGTGGGATCGAGGTTGACGGCGGCGGCGATGCCCCCGCAGACGCCAGCAAACATCCGGTCGCTGCGCGAGCGCTGCAGGGGCCGGCGGGAAGGTGGGTTCATGATCGACTGCTCCTACTAGGGCGAGAACGGGCGGAGATCTGTATCTGCAGTTGAATACGAGCGGGACGTGCTTTGGGTTGCAGCGCGTAACCTCGGCTGTGCTCTTGACGTAGACCAAGCCGGTATCGGTAACTGGATCGCTGACCGCGCCCGTTGGGACATCAGGATCCGAGCCATGAAAGGACTGCATCACGATGAACGAAGAGATGGAACTCCGCCGCGACCGCGCCGGCAAGGCCGCCCTGTTTTCACTGGTGGCCCCCGGTTTGGGACAGATTTACAGCGGCCATTGGCTATGGGCTATCTTTTGGCTGATCATCACCCCCGGCTTCTGGATCGGGACAGCCGGCTTGTTCGGTTGGCCCTTCCATATCCTGGCGGCGCTTCAGGCCCGACGACAGGTGCTGCGCGGCTACTGAGCGGCTCGAGAAACACCTGCTGGCTCGCGTGGCAGAGAGGAACAGTGCCCTATGTGGACGGATGAACTGGCCCAAACTGCTGCCGGTCGTGGCCAATCGGCCGACCCGGCTGACCCTGAGGCGCGCCAACGCATGCTGGACGCGATGGCCGAGCGGCATCCGTTTCCGGGCTTCTACCCGGTGGTGGTCATCGGCGTGGCGGGCGAAGACTTCCGCGAGGCGCTCGTCGCCCTCATCGAAGCCCATGAGGCCGTGGACGCGTTTCGGCTGAGCGAACGCAGCTCGAGCCGGGGCAGCTACGTGTCCTACCACGTCGAGTACTACGTGCTTCATGCGGAGGCGGCCCTGGAGGTCAAGGACCGGCTGGCGCTTCTGGAGGGTGTGCGCGCCCTGCTTTGATCCAGCTGCGCCGCCCTCCCCCCTCGCGGACGGCGCGGCTGTGCTAGCATCGGTCCATGGACAAGATCCGAATCCATTCAGAGATCGGGCGCCTGCGTGCGGTCATCGTCCATGAGCCGGGCGCGGAGATCGAGAACATGGCGCCGGGCATGGCAGCCTCCTCGCTCTACGACGACCTGCTCTTCCTGCCCCCGGCGCAGTACGAACACCGCCAGCTGCGCCGCGTCCTGGAGCAGGTGGCCACCGTCTACCACCTCACCGACCTGCTGCAGGTCGTGTTGCAGGATGCGGTCGCCAGGCGGCAGCTGGTGGCGCAACTCTGCGACCTGCACGGCTGCCCGGAGTTGAGCGGCCGCCTGGTGGGCCTGCCCCCGGAGCTGCTGGCCAGCCAGCTGATCTGTGGGACGCCGATGAAGAAGGACACCCTCTCGAAGTTTCTCAGCCCGATGGCCTTCGCCCTGCCGCCCTTGCCCAACGCTTTCTTCATGCGCGATGCGGCGATGTGCATCCACGACAAGGTGGTCATCAGCGCCATGGCCAGTCACGTGCGGGCCTCCGAGGCGGCCATCCTGCGCGCGCTCTTCCATCATCATCCGGACCTGCGCGCGCGAGGGGTCTACTTTGATGGCACGCGGGGCACAGGAGGTAGCGACTTCAGCCTGGAGGGCGGCGATGTGCTGGTCCTGCGCTCTGACCTCATGCTGGTAGGCCTCAGCGGGCGCACGCGGATGGGCGCCATCGATCAGCTGCTGCATTCCCTGGTGGATAGCGGCCAACTGCGGGACATGATCGTGGTGGAGCTGCCGGAGACCCGGGCCACGATCCACCTGGACATGACATTCACGATGCTGGACGAGCAGCGTTGCCTCGTCTATCCCCCACTGATGACCGGCCCGCGCCGGGCCCCGGCCATCCACATCCACATCGAGGACGGCCGGGTGGCGCAGATCGAACAGCGGGCAGGGCTGCTGGACGCCTTGCGGGCCGTAGGCGTCGACCTGCGGCCGGTCTCAGCCGGTGGCGACGACCCTCTGGTGCAGGAGCGGGAGCAATGGTCCAGCGGGGCCAATGTCTTCACCATGGCGCCGGGCGTGGTCATCGGTTACGAGCGCAACCGGGCCACCTTTGAAGCCCTGGGCCGCGAGGGCTACCGGGTCATGACCGCCGACGCCTTCGTGGCCGAAGGCGTGGACATCGACAACCACGGACCCTTGGCCATCATGATGGAGGGCGAAGAGCTGAACCGCGGGGGCGGCGGCTGCCGCTGCATGACTTTGCCGGTGTACCGCGACGATCTGTAGCGCTTCCGTCCGTCAAACCGCTTCCGTCGCCCAACCCATCCGGCGGCGAACCGCCGCCAATTCTGCCAGCTTGGCCGCTGACAGCGTCAACTCCGATGACAGCGTCAACTCCGACACGAGACCACCGCGAACCTGCCAGGCCAACAGGCTGAAGCGGGCCAGCTGCTCAAGGCTCTCGGTGCGGGCGAAGGCCAGGTCAAGGCCCGGGGCCACCGTGAGGGAGCCGTGGCGCTCCAAGACGAAACAGTCGCCGTCGTTGACCTGCGGCGCCAGGATCGCGGCGCCCTCGTCCGTGCTGGGGGTGGCGTAGGGAAGGAGCACCGGTGGACCGGTGACGAGGACCGCCTCGGGCAGGGCAGCGGCCAACAAAGGCAGCCCCAAGGCCGAGCAAGCGACCACCGATGGCGGATGGGCGTGCACCACGGCCCCGACGCCCGGTCGGGCGCGGTAGACCGCCAGGTGCATCGCCAGTTCGGAGCTGGCCCGTGCGCCTGGCGGACCCGCGAGGACGCGGCCCTGCAGATCGACGCGCAAGAGATCGCGCGGTTCAATCCAGCCCTTGACCGCGCCGCTGGGCGTGATGAGGATGTCCCCCGCCGGCAGACGCAGCGACAGGTTGCCGTCGAGGCCGACGATCAGCCCGCGATCGAAGAGCGCTCGCGCCGCGCGGACCAGGCGCTCGGCTGCGGAGGTCGCGCGCTGGGGCACCTCATTCGATTCGCCTTGCGGGTGGATAGTCTGTGTCACTACACGAAGCTCCGGAGGGACTCAAGCATCGACTTCGGCCCGCGTCGGCCAGTCGCCGGCAGCCAACAAGCCTGCGGCGGCCGACAACAGGTCGCTCCGGACAGCGCCCGCTTCGTCCAGGGCGCCTTGGGGGCATTGGATCCTCCCCCATTCGGCGCCGCCCGCTACACGGCGGTCGGCCGGCGGCGGCAGAAGCAGGCAGGTGTCGTCCGGCGACTGGCGGATGAGGCAGGCGGGGCTCCCCTCGGCGCCGCCCGCCGCGCCGCGCCAGGCGCCGGCACCGGTCGACCGCTCCCAAGCGCGCGGGCCGGCCCCCAGGTTGTGCAGGATCAGCTGCCCGCCGGCCAGAGGGCCCTCGTGCAGGTCCAGGGGCAGCGCGTCGGCCGCCGGGTCCAGCAAGGCCATGACATGGCGCGCGGCGAGCGGCAGCCTGCCGGCGCGCAGCTCCAGCTGGGCATGCAGGCTGACCGAGGCCACCAGGCGCGGGTTGACCTCGATGAGCCAGGGCTCGCCGCCGTCCAGGGGCTGGACGAAGTCCACCCCGAAGATGCCGCGGAAGCCGTCGTCGGCCAGGGCCTCGCCCAGGACCCGCACCGTTCGGCCATAGGCGGTCAGATCCAGTGCTGCCAGGCCCGGCCAGCTCCAGTCATTGCCGCAGGATCCGAGACTGTGACGCGTGAGCCCCGCCTCTCCCGTCACCTGCACGCAAGGCGCGCTCATGGCCACCCCGGCCGCGGTGACGCAGGCGTTCAAGGTCACAGGCCGCCCGGCGACCCAGGCGGTGGCCCGCAGCCGCGGCGCCCGCAGCGCGGCGCGCGCCACTTGCAGGGCCTCGGCGTCGCCCACCAGGAGGGTCCGCGCGCCGCTGTAGCCGTGCGGCGCCTGCAGGACGAAGGGCGACCCCAGGCCGTCGGCCACGGCCGCGAAGCCCACCGCCGCATCGACCACCATGCCCGCGGGCTGATGCAGCCCCAGGGCCGCGGCCCGTTCGCGGAAGGCCACCTTGTTCTCCCAGCGCCGGGCCAGGCCGGCCGGGGCGCTCAGCAGCTGCCAGCCGGCCGCCGCGGCCAGCTGCTCCAGGCGATGGGAGGGCTTGAAGACGGCCACGGGCGGTGGCCTGCTGTCCGGGCCGGCCAGGCTGCCCAGCCAGGCGGTGAACCCCGGCGCGGCCGCCAGTCCGGCGCTGCCGCGCCCACCTTCGTCTTCGCCCTCCCCCGCATCCGGGCCGGCGCCGGCGCCCCCCGGCCCGCCCGCCGCCAGGCGCTCCGGCGACCAGACGCGCGCGCCCATGGCCTCCAGGGCAACCAGGGCCGGCGGCCGGTCGGCCGCGGCGATGGCCAGGCGCGGCGCCAGATCGAAGAAGCCCAGGGCATGGTGGGGGTCCGGCCCCAGGAAGACCAGGCCCTCGGGCAAGGCGCGTCGCGCCCAGCGCTGGAAGGTGGTCAGGTCGCGGACGGCGCCGCTCATGGCCAGTCCGCCACACGGTTCAAGGCATCGGCCAGGTCGCGAACCGGACGGACAGGCATGAAGGCGTCCGGCGCCGAGGCCCGCCCGGAGATGATCACCACGGCACGGCGCAGGCCGGTCTCCATGGCGGCCCGGCGAGCCGCGGCCAGCGCCGCCGCGCCCTCGAGGGCCGCTTCGATCCCCGCCGCCAACAGCAGGGACTCCGCTGCCAGAGCTTCCTCGTCACCGATGATCCAGCCCCAGCCGCCGCTGTCCCTTACCGCACGCGTGGCCTCGCCCAGGCGGCGCGTCTTGCGGCTGCCCAGCCGGCCGATGATCGAGCGTTCGGATTGCGGCGCCGGCCGGCGGTCGAAGACCGCGGCGATGGGATCGCCGCCCGCACCCTGCACCACGTGCAAGGGCACGCGCCACGCAGCCCCGAAAGCCTCATGCGTCTGCTGGGCCAGGCCGCGGGCCATGCCCACCAGTCCTGTGCCGCTGGAGGCGAAGAGGAAGATGCCCTGGGCGTCGACCGCCGCCTCGGCCAGCTCCCAACCCAGGCTCATGAAGCCTTCGGGGGCCAGCGGATCGGTCGAGGGCCGCAGGTTGGGCCAGCCGCGCGCCTGCGCCAGGGATTCGGCCAGGGCGATGGCTTGCTCTGAAGCCAGGACGCAGGCGCCGAGGTCGGCCAGGCGGGCCAACTTGTCCGGTGCGGTAGCGGGGCTCACGCAGGCGGCCAGGCGCAGGCCGGCCAGGCGGGCGTAGCCGGCCGCGGCGATGGCCCCGTTGCCGGAGGAGGAGATGACCGCCGCGCGCGGCTCGGGCGCGGCGAGGCGCAGGGCCGCGACCTGGAAGGCCAGGCCACGCGCCTTGTGGGAACCCGTGGGGTTGAGGTCCTCGCGCTTGAGCCACAGCGAATCGAGGCCGCAGGCCGCCGCCAGGCCGGGGTAGCTGACCAGGGGCGTGTTCCCCTCGCCATGGCTCAGACGCAGCCTCGGGGGCACAAGGACGCTGTAGCGATGTGCATGGCGCCAGATGCCCGCCGCATCGCGCGCCGCAAGCGGGGCGACCGGCCCCCCGCCGACCGGCACGACCTACTTCTCCTCTTCCTCGAAGAGCTCCACCCGGAGGGGCTGAAGGGACATGACCTCCAGCTCGGCGCCGCAGGCGTCGCACCACATGACCTCGCCGAGGATGGGATCCTCCGGCAGGCCGATGGGTGCGCCGCAGGCGGGGCAGACGGTGGGTTCCGACGACGCGGCGTCCTGCCAATCATTGAGCATGAACGGGTGCTCCTGGGTCGGGGGCGGCCGGCGCGGGGCCGCGCCCGGCGGTGAGGCGCCGCAGGATGGCCCGAAAGCCCTCCTCGCGGCCGGCATTCACGTAATGAAGGTGAAAGAAACCGGGCAGGGCCGGCGAGAGCAGCAGGACGTCGCCCGGCTGGGCGAGGCGCAGCCCACGGGCGACCGCTTCCTCCAGGCCCGCGGGGCGCTCCACGCGCATCCCCACTTTGGCCAGGGCCTGCGCCAGGCGGTCGCTGCCCTCGCCGGGCAACAGCAGCACGGCGCGCGCACGCTCCGCCAGACGGGCAGCCAGCAGGGTCAGGTCCAGGCCCTTGTCCTGTCCGCCGGCGATGAGGACCACCGGCGCCAGCAAGGCATCGAGGGCGGCCAGGGTCGCCTGCGGCGTGGTGGAGTTGAGGTCGTCGAAGCAGTCTATCCCGCCGGCCTGCCACACCAGCTGCAGGCGATGACGAAGCCCGCGGAAGTTGGCCAGACCGCGGCGGATCTGCTCCGCCGAGCCGCCGGCCAAGGCGGCGGCAACCGTCGCGGCCAGGGCGTTGGCCCGGTTGTGGGCGCCGGGCAGGCTGATACGGCCTGCCGGCAGCAGGGGCATCGGCGCCTCGCCGGCGCGCAGGCGCAGCCAGACCGCAGCGTCCTGGATCCAGGCACCCCGCGCGACAGGCCCGGCCAGGCTGAAGCGAAAGACCTGCGAGGCCGCGCCATGGGCCAGGCCCAGGCTCAGCGGGTCATCGGCGCTGAGGACGGCCAACCCGCGCCGATCCTGCAGTTCCAACAGCCGGCGCTTGACGGCCTGGTAGGCCGCCACCGTGCCACCATGCTCATCCAGGTGGTTGGGCAGGACGTTGGTGATCAGCGCGATCTCCGGCCGCGGCGCGTAGCCGCGCAGGTGGCGGTTGGACACCTCCAACAGCAGGCGGTCCCGCGCGGTCATCTGCCGCAGCAGCCCGGCCGCCTGTACGCTGTGGCGCTCGTTGCCGGCGTAATGGATGCGGCCCATGCCCGGGGCTTCGCCGCCCTGACCCAGGATATGCTCCACCCAGCGACTGGTGGTGGACTTGCCGTTGGAGCCGGTGACGGCCACGATGGGCGCCCCCGATAGCCGGAAGTACAGCTCCATGAGGCCGTGCAAGGGGCGGGCGGCTCGCTGCCAGGCATCGAGGGCAGCGACGTTGCGCGGGTATAGGTACCAGGCCTGACCGACGAAGACGGCGTCGGCGGCTTCCAGACCCTCCAGGTAGCGGTCGCCGTGGCGCCGTTCTACGGGCAGTTCGGACAGCGTCAGCCAGCGCCGACGCCGTTCGGCGGCATTCAGCCCCACATGGGCGGCGGCAAAGGCCTTGGGCGCCGCCTCCGGCTCGGCCAGGTCGTGCAGCACCAGGCGCCGGACGCCCTCCTGCCAAAGCAGCTCGGTGACCGCCGCGCCTTCGGCGCTGGTGTAGCCCAGCACGTGAACCTCCTGGCCGCGGAGGGATTCCAGCCAGTCCCAACCAGCGCGCGGATCGCGCTGCAGGGCGAGGTCCAGGGGCCAGAGGGGCGCATCGGCCGGTCCGCGGGCGACGGCGGCGTTGGCCGGCGCGGGGCGCGGGGCGACGTCGCGCCTGATCTCGGGCCCGCCGAGGCGGCGCACGCTGCGCAGGGCATAGCGCTGCTGCAGGTCCGCCAGCGTCTCCAGGCAGACGCCGTCGCCGTCGATGTTGGCATGCGTGACCCAGATCTGTCCCACCTGCGGCTCGACCACCAAGGCCACGTGGGGGATGCGCTGCTCGCGGTGGCTGAGGTACAGGAGATCGCCGGCCGCGGCATCGGCGGCGGCGACCCGCTGGCCCAGGCGCGCCTGGTCGCCTGAATGCTTGGGCAGGCCGAGGCCGGCCACCTGGCGCACGAGGCGCTGCACATAGCCGGAGCAGTCGACACCGTCATGGCTCGCGCCGCCCCAGCGGTAGGGCGTACCCAACCAGTCGGCGACGGCGGCGCGCCAGGCGCCGCCGGGAGGCTGCGTCCAGCGGCCGGTGAACTCCCGCCGCCAGGTGGCCGCCTCGGGTTCGTCGTCTGCGGCGAGACGATCGAGGTCGGACTCGCGCACCCAGCCGATGGTTCCATCGGCCGCCTGGACGGCAGCCCAGTCGCCGCGCTGGGCCAGGAGCCGCAAGGGCGGATCGCCCGCTGTCCATTGACTGGCCAAGGTGTCGCTGCCCGGAGCAGCCAGGAGGTCGACCACCGCGCCGCGCCCGTGAGCCCATCCCTGTCCGGCATCGGCATCAGCCAGGACCCGGATGCGATCCACCCAATCGGGCGCCAAGGGCGCTACGGCGGCGAGGATGGCGTCGCGCTGCGAGGCCACCAGCACCTCGCCGTCGAGGGTGGGCGGACCATCGTCGGCGGCGGCCAGGACGCGGACCGTGCAGAGAGCCTCGCCATGGCGCTCCCGCCAGGAACGGCAGAGCCCGTCGATGGCCTCGCCCGCCGCCGCGATCGGATCGATCGGGGCAGGGGTTGCGGGGGCTGGGGGCGGCGATGTCGACATGTGGATGGGCGCGCGCTTGGGGTGGACGGCTGAGCGGGGGCATAGTATAAGGTCTGGCCGGGGCGGGGCCAAGGCTCGTGGCGGGAAGCAAGGCAGCCAGGCCGCATGCGAGCCAGGCAACCCCCTGTCTTTTTGCAGCCGCGGCAACCCGGTTCGTCATCCGTTCAGCAGCAAGGAGCCCGCGCCATGAGCGCCAGACTGATCGACGGCAAGCGCATCGCCCTGGAGACCCGCCTGGCCGCCGGCCGCGCCGCGGCCGAGCTGCTGGCCCGCACGGGGATCGTTCCGGGGCTGGCCACGGTGCTGGTGGGCGAGGATCCGGCCTCGGCGGTCTATGTGGGCTCCAAGGAGCGGGCCTGCAAGGAGCTGGGCATCGCCTCGTTCGGTTTCCGACTGCCGGCCTCGGCCTCCCAGGCCGAGCTGGAGGCCCAGGTGGACGCGCTGAACGCCCGACCCGACGTGCATGGGATCCTGGTGCAGATGCCCTTGCCGGAGCATCTGGACAGTGACGCGATCATCGATCGCATCCACCCGCGCAAGGACGTGGATGGTTTCAACACGCTCAACGTGGGGCTGCTCGCCCAGCGGGGACGGAAGCCGGACTTCGTGGCCTGCACGCCGGCGGGGGTGATGGTGCTGCTGGAGCATACAGGGCTGACGATCGCCGGCATGGACGCGGTAGTGTTGGGGCGATCGAACATCGTGGGCCTGCCGATGGCCATGCTGCTGCAACGGGCCGACGCCACGGTGACGGTCTGCCACAGCCGCACGCGGCATCTGGCGGACCATCTGCGGCGCGCCGACCTTGTGGTGGCGGCGATCGGGCGGCCGGAGTATGTGCGGGCGGACATGCTCAAACCGGGCGTGGTGGTGGTGGACGTGGGGATCAACCGGGTGCCGGATCCAACGACGAACAAGGGCTACCGGCTGGTAGGGGATGTGGACTTCGCGGCGGCGCGGGAGGTGGCCAGCTGGATCACGCCGGTGCCCGGGGGCGTGGGTCCGATGACGATCGCGATGCTGATGCGCCAGACGGTGCAGGCGGCGGAGCGGGCGGCGCGCGGGAGCTGACCCGCGGGGTGACCTGAGCCCGGGCCGAGTCATGGGCATCCCATCATAACGTCCCTTGCCTCCTGTCGTTGTCAGCTTCCGGCGATCCCCCCTCTTCCCTTTCGGTTTCCCTTCCGGGCGCATCCCGTCCCCGCGCCCCGTCCTGCCCCGTTCTGCCCCGTTCGCCCCCTAGTCATCGTCAAAGGAGCTCAACGCCATGAGCGCACGTCTACGCTTGTCCGTCTTCATCCGTGCCGTCCTGCTGACCGTCGCCACCCTGGCCGTTCCCGTGGCCCTATGGCGTCTCGGCGGCTCGCCCGCCGCCGCCTCCCCGTCGCTGCGGCGCGGCGCCCCCGATGGCCCCCGCCCAGGCCACGCCCGGCAGCGGGCAGATCATCGTGCGCGGCCGCATCCAGTACGTGGACCGCTCGGCGGACAAGAAGCATCCCGCCGCCGGCATCCGGGTGGAGATCTGGGATCTGGATTCGGGCTTCCCGACGACCGGCGAGAAGCTGGGCGAGACGATGACCGATGCCAACGGGCGCTTCGAAGGCCCCCCCATGTCCAACGTCGACCGCGATGGGCCGACGGGGCGCATCGCCGGCACACAGGACGTGTTCCTCAAGCTGTTCACCAACAACGGGTCGGTCAAGCTGCTGCGCACCGGGACCAACCTGGACTTTGGCTGGGTGAGCTACGAGGTCAACACGCGCGACGGCAAGCTGGATGACGTCAAGGACGGCATCGTGGGCTTCCCGGAACAGCTGTACATGGCCGACACGCGCGACGTGCGCGCCCTCTGGACCTATGTCAACATCGCCGAGGCCTGGCTCTACGTCAAGGACTTTTCGGGCCGCGATCCCGGCAAGGTGACGGCGTATTGGGCGCCGGACAGCCTGGACGGGCCGCGCTACGACCAGACCGCGCGCAGCCTGCACTTCCGGGGCGAGGACGCGGATTACGGCACGCAGATCGGGCAGTACACCGCCTACGCCCTGCTGCACAACGTCTACGAGCCCCTGCCGGCGGGCTGGGCCGAATGCATGGCCGCGCCGCCCAAGGATCCGCGCCAGGTCACGAGCGCCGCCTGCGCCCTGGTGCACGGCTTCGCCATGTTCCTGCCGCTGGGCGTGGCCCGCGACGCGCGTTTCGAGACGCCGGAGGTGGCCGAGATCGACATGGACGCCGCCAAGGCCGGGACGGTGGGCTGGAACAATGGGGACCTGGTACCGGGGCGGGTGACCGGCGCCCTGTGGGACCTGCACGAGAACGACCTCTCAACGGAGGAGTTCGACAAGTTCAACACCCGCTTCGGCGACATCTGGCAGGTCTTCGCTGACCGCCATCCGGCGACGATGAAGGAATGGTGGGACGGCTGGCGGGCGCTCAAGAAGAACGGTTGCGCCGCGGTGGGCTCCTTGTTCCAGAACACGATCAACTACAACACACCGCCCACGATCCAGCCGATTCCGGATGTGATTCTGAACGAGGACGAGACGGCCATCCTGGACCTGACGAACTATGTCGACGACGCGGATTGCGGCGATGACGACATCCTCATCCGCATGGTGGACGCCGGCAAGCCGGAGGCGGGCGTGAAGCTCATGGCCAGCAAGGTCATCAGCATCACTCCCCAGGCCGACTGGTCGGGCGACACCCGCGTGACCATCGCTGTCTCCGACGGCCTGGTGGAGTCGCAGCAGAGCTTCCGGGTCATCGTCAACGCCATCAACGACTGCGTCAACCTGATCAAGCGCATCCCCGACCCCCGCCCGGCGGGCAACGGCGCGCCGATCACCATCGACCTGACGGGCTACGCCGAGGACCGCGAGGATTCGGGCGCGCAGCTGCAATGGGATGCCGAGGTGGATCCGCCGCATGACAAGCAGATCACGGTGGCCGGGCGACGCACGCAGGTGCTGACCTTCGTCCTCAACCCCTCGGTGACCACGGCCTACAGCGCGCGCGTCAAGCTGGTGGTCTATGACCGCGACGGCTGCAGCCGGGCGCAGTACATCGCCCTCTACTGGTCGGATGAGAAGAACACGCCGCCGGTCATCGACTTCGACAAGCTGAAGCGCGAATACCAGGCGCCGGTGAACCAGACGATCAACGTGGACCTGACGGGCGTGGCCCGCGACAAGGAAGATCCGCCGCAGCGCCTGGAATGGTTCGTCACCAACCACGAACTGGTCAGCGCCCAGGAGAAGAAGCTGACGCCGCAGTCCTTCGACTTCGTGCCCTACGATGGCTTCGTCGGTTCCAGCTCGGTCAACCTTGAGGTGCAGGATTCGGGCGGCGCGCGGGCCTCGGCGCAGATCACGCTCACCTGGAAGAGCGCCCTGGAGGGCAACCTGCCGCCGGAGATCATCCGCACCCAGCTCAAGGGCCTGAGCGGGGCCATGAACGGCGAGGTCTGCTACGACCTCACGGACAAGGCCCGCGATCCGGATGACAGCAAGTACGCCTTGCGCTGGTTCATCACCGAATTCGATGACACCTCCATGTTCGTCGGCCCGCAAGGCCGCCGCGAGCTCTGCATGCGCGCCCGCGCGGACTTCGAGGGCTGTGTGACGGGCCGCTTCGTGGTCAAGGACCCCAAGGACGCTTCGGACGACATGCTGGTCAGCACCTGCTGGAAGAAGGTCGAGATCTTCCTGCCGGTGACGGTCGCGGCGCGGCGCTGAGCAGCGGGAGCCCCCCCAACACCATGCGCGAAGATGACCTGCTGCGTTTCACCTGGATCGCCGATCCGCAGATCGCGCCCGACGGCCGCCGCGTGGCCTTCACCCACGTGGCGGTCGACGCGGAGGCGGACGAGTACCGGACGGCGATCTGGCTGGCCGATTTGGATGGCGACGATGCGCCGCGGCCCTTGACCTACGGCGCCGGGGACAGCCAGCCGCGCTGGTCCCCGGACGGCAGCTTGCTGGCCTTCGTCCGCAAGGTGGCGGGCCAGGATGGCAAGGATGCCCAAGGGCAGATCTACGTCCTGCCCTTGGTCGGCGGCGAGGCGCGGCAGGTAACGCGCCTCGCCAAGGGCGCTTCGCAGCCGGCCTGGTCGCCGGATGGCAAGCGGCTGGCGTTCTTGAGTGGAACGAATCCGGCCAAGGACGAGCCGGAGCCGCCCAAGCCCAAGAACGTACCGGGCCGCATCATCACCCGCCCGGTGTGGCGGATGAACGGCGCCGGCTTCCTGGACTGGGAGCACCTGGACCAGATCTGGGTGCAAGACCTGGACGGCGAAACGGCCCGGCAGCTGACGACCGGCGACCATGCCGCCGGCGCGCCGCGCTGGTCGTCCGACGGCCGCTGGATCCTGTTCCTGGCCGATCGCCGCGCGGAACCCTGGTACGAGGAGCCGCTCAACGCGCTTTACGGCGTGTCGCCGGAGCTGGCGGCGCCGACGGCGGGTGACGCGCTGAGCACGGCGGTCGCCTTCCAGGGCTACCTGAGCAGCTTCACGGAGTCGACGGACGGTAGGATCGCCGGCATCGGCAGCCTGGGCGGGCATCCCCGCGCTCTCATGACCAGGAGGATCTGTTTCTACTGGCGGGCGACTGGCCGCGCGGCGAACCGCGGCTGCTGACGGCGGACTTCGACTTCGACCTCGGCGGCGGTGCGGTGGGCTCCGACCAGCATCCACCGCGCGGCGGCGGGGCCATGCCCCTGGCCTTCGCCGCCGGCGGCGACGCGGTGCTGACGGTGGTCGGCCGCCACGGCGCGGCGCGGCTGGCGCGGGTGAGCCTGGCCGACGGTGCGGTGACGCTGCTCACGGACGAGGACCGCGAGGTGGTGAGCGGTTCGGTCACACCGGACGGCAGCCGCGCCGCGCTCTGCCTGGGCGACGTCACCCGGCCCGGCGTGCTGGCGGTATGGGACAGCCTGACCGGCGTGGTCAAGGATCTGTGGGATCCCAACGCGGAGCTGCTGGCCGCGGCGGCCTTGGGCGAGGTGGAGGGCTTCTGGTACCCCTCCTTCGACGGACAGATGGTGCAGGCCTGGCTGGTCAAGCCGCCGGGCTTCGACCCGCGCGTGCGCTACCCGCTCATCCTGCAGATCCATGGCGGGCCGCATACGGCCTACGGGGTGGGCTTCTTCCACGAGTTTCACGTGCTGGCCGCCGCCGGCTACCTGGTGCTCTACACCAACCCGCGCGGTAGCACGACCTACGGCCAGGACTTCGCCAACGTGATCCAGTACCGCTATCCGGGCGACGACGCCCGTGACCTGCTGGCGGCGGTGGACCTGGTGGTGACCAGGGATTATGTCGATGAGGCTCGGATGGGGGTCACCGGCGGCAGCGGCGGCGGCCTGCTCACCAACTGGCTGATCGCCCTCGACCACCGCTTCGCCGCCGCCCTCACCCAGCGCTGCGTGGCGGATTGGCTGGGCTTCTACCACAGCGCGGACTTCTGCATGTTCACCCCCTTCTGGTTCCGCCGCCCGCCCCACGAGGACGAGACGGAGTACCTGGAGCGCTCGCCGGTACGCCTGGCAGCGCAGATCGAGACCCCGCTGATGATCATCCATTCGGAGGACGACTGGCGCACGCCCATCGCCCAGGGCGAAGCGATGTTCCGGGCCCTCAAGGCCCAGAAGAAGCCGACGGTCATGGTGCGCTTTCCGGGCGAGAGCCACGAGCTGTCGCGCTCGGGCGCGCCGTCGCGGCGGGTCCAGAACCAGCAGCATATCCGCCGCTGGTTCGACCACTGGCTGCAGGGCAAGGAAGCGCCGGAGTACGGGTTGTAGCACCCGGTCCGTCGCCGTCTGGCGCGCTGGAGGATGCCAGGACCATCGAATCCCATCCCGTCATGGCGTGGCCGCCCCTACTGGGATGGACGCGACCCAGCGCATGGTCCATAATTCTCGGCCGCCGCCCGACTTGCCGAAGCCGACCTCTCCCGGAGCTATCCCCATGTCCTCCCACGACCTCGCCGCTACCGCCCTGGCCCTCGTCGCCGACGGCAAGGGCATCCTCGCCGCCGACGAGAGCACGGGCACGATCAAGAAGCGCTTCGATGGCATCGGCCTGGCGTCCACGGCCGAGACGCGGCGAGCCTACCGGCAGCTGCTGTTCACCGCCCCGGACTTCGCCCGCCACATCAGCGGCGTCATCCTTTATGACGAGACCCTGCGGCAGGCGGATGACGGTGGCAAGCCCTTTCCCCGCCTGCTGGCCGACATGGACGTGCTGCCGGGCATCAAGGTGGACACGGGGGCCAAGCCATTGGCGGGGCACGCGGGCGAGACGGTGACCGAAGGCCTGGACGGCCTGCGGGAGCGGTTGGCGGAGTATGTGGCCCTGGGCGCGCGCTTCGCCAAGTGGCGCGCGGTCATCGACATCGCCGCCGGCCTGCCCAGCGAAGGGGCCATCGTGGCCAACGCCCATGCCCTGGCGCGCTATGCGGCGCTCTGCCAGGAGGCGGGGGTGGTGCCCATCGTCGAGCCTGAAGTGCTGATGGACGGCGACCATGGTCTGGAGCGCTGCGAGGAGGTCACCGCCCGCGTGCTGCGAGCGGTCTTCCACTCGCTGAACCGGCAGGGCGTGATGCTGGAGGGCATGCTGCTCAAGCCCAACATGGTCATTCCGGGCAAGGGCTGCCCCGACCAGGCCTCGCCGGAGCGCATCGCGGCGGCGACGCTACGCTGCTTCCGCCAGACGGTGCCGGCCGCCGTGCCGGGCATCGTCTTCCTTTCCGGCGGGCAGAGCGCCGAGGAAGCCACGGTCAACCTCAACGCCATGAACGCCATGGGCCCGCAGCCCTGGAAGCTGAGCTTCTCCTACGGCCGCGCCCTGCAGCAGCCGGCCCTGGCGGCCTGGGGCGGCCAGGCGGCCAACGTCGCCCGGGCCCAGGATGTCTTGCGCGCGCGGGCAGCCGGCAACGGAGCGGCGGCGCTGGGCAGCTACAGCGTTGCGATGGAGGCGGCGGGCTGAACCGCCGCCCCAGCCCGCTCCTTCGACCGCGGCCCCAGCCTGCCGGCCGCCGGGACGTCGACAGCCGCCGGGACGCAGTCAGCCAACGAGAGAGCGCTTCGTCCCCGGACGCGGACGAAGCGCCGGAGCCCCTGCGCGCAACCGACCTCAAGCGCCAGCGCCGCGCGGACCGCCGCGACCTGCCCGCCGGCCGGCGCCTGGCCTTCCTGCTGGAGAACGTGGTCTATCCGGTCAACGTGGGCTCGCTCTTCCGCATCGCCGACGCCTGCGGCGCCGAAGTGATGGCCCTGGCGGGCACGACGCCCGAGCCTTCGGGTAGCCCGAACTTCCAGCGGGCCTCGCGAGGCAAGGAGGCAGAGCTGCCATGGCGGCATTTCCCGGATTCGGGGGCGGCCTTGGACTGGCTGCTTGAGCTGGGCTTCACCCCCGTGGCGGTCGAGCTGACGGACCGCGCCCGGCCCTACCACCTGGTGACCTTGCCGCCGGCCACTGCGCTGGTGCTGGGCAACGAGGAGCATGGTGTCACCCGCGCCTGCCTGGCCCGCTGCCCCCAGCAGGTCTACGTGCCCATGCTGGGCCAGGGCGCCTCGCTCAACGTGCATGTGGCGGCGGCGGTGGTGGCCTTTCGGGCGCGCTATCCGGGCAGCGAACCGAGCAAACCGGCGACGTAGGACGGGGCGTCGAAGGGCTCCAGATCCCCCATCTGCTCGCCGGTGCCCACGAAGCGCACGGGCAGCCCCAGGGTGCGGGTGACGGCGAAGGCCACGCCGCCCTTGGCCGAAGAATCGAGCTTGGCCAGCACCAGCCCATCCACCTTGACGGCGGCGGTGAAGGCCTTGGCCTGGGCCAGGCCGTTCTGGCCGGTGTGGGCGTCCAACACGAGCAGGGTCTGGTGGGGGGCGCCGGGGATCTGGCGGGCGATGATCCCGCGCACCTTGATGAGCTCGGCCATGAGGTTGTGCTGGGTATGCAGGCGGCCGGCGGAGTCGATGAGGATGACGTCAGCCTCGCGGGCGGCCCGGGAGGCCAGGGCATCGAAGACCACCGAGCTGGGATCGGCGCCGGGCGTGGCCGCGGACACGGTGACGCCGACGCGCCCGCCCCAGGCCTGCAGCTGCTCGATGGCCGCGGCGCGGAAGGTGTCGCCGGGCACGAGGAGCAGCTTCAGCCCCTGGTCATGGTAGCGCTTGGCCAGCTTGGCGATGGTGGTGGTCTTGCCGCTGCCGTTGACGCCGACCATGAAGATGACGGTGGGTGAACCAGCGCCAGCCGGCGCGTCGCCTTGGGCACCATCGTCGGCCCCCAGCTCGAGGGCCCGCACCATCACGGTGCGCAGGATGGCGGGCAGCTCGGAGGCGCGCCGCGCTCCGGCGTTGCGCGCCCGCGTGCGCAGTTCCTGGACGATGTCCTGGGTGGTCGCCGCCCCCACGTCGGATTGGATGAGGGCCACCTCCAGCTCCTCCCAGGTGTCGTCGGTGATGTCGGCGGCACCCAGGATCTCGGCCAGTCGCGCCCCGAGGCCGCGCCGCGTGGGCGCCAGGCTGGCGGCGACGGCCGCCTCCTCCTGGGCCTTCTTCGCGGGCTCGCCGCGGCCGAAGAGTCGTTTGAACAACGGGGGCCTCCAGGGGAATGGGCGGGGCAAGGATCCGGGCCACGGTACGAAACAAGCTGACAGGCTGAACCCGCAAGGAAAGGCCGCCCGCAGGCGAACATCCCGGTGGGTCGCGCATGTGCGGCATGCACACCCGCCAGAGCATGAAACTGCGGCTGGAGCGCGGCGCATTCTCATAGCGGGGGGCCTTCGCCAAGGGGCGGCCGGATGGGCTTGATTATGCCATGCAAAGCCGGAAGCGGGAGTGGAGTCGCTCGCTACCGCGTGCCCACCTTGGCGCGGCGAACGATGATGGGCAGGAACAGATGCTTGAGGGTCCGGGCGGTCGGGCTGGGGGCTGGCCAGGTGGTTGTTGGGGTGGGTTCATTGGTGGCCGTGGGCAGGGCGGTGGCGCTGGCGGTTGCGGTCCGCGATGCGGTCGGTGACACGGTGGGCGTGGCGTTCACGGTGGGCATGGCGGTCAGGGTGGGCGGAGGGATTGAGCTGGGTTGGGCGCTGGTCGTCCCCGTTGGCGTAGGCTGGGGCTCTGAAGTCGCCTCGGTCTCGCTGGGCGTGGGGGTGACGGTAGGGGTCAGGGTGGATGTGGGCCAAGGGCTGGCTGTCGCGGTGAGGGTGACGGTGGGCGTGCCCGTGAGGGTGCCGTCGGGCGTTGCCGTGGCCGGTGGTGTGGCGGTCAGGGTACCGTTCGGCGTGGGGCTGGCGGTCAGGGTACCGACTGGCGTGGCGCTGGCGGTCAGCGTACCGTCAGGCGTGGGGCTGGCGGTCAGCGTACCGCCAGGCGTGGGTCCCCCGCCGCCCCGGCGGTAGGCGTACCGGTGGATGCGGAGCTGGGGTGGCGGTGGCCGAAGCTGTGGGGGCACTGGTGACCGACCCGGTAGAGGTGGGCAGCGGCGTTGCGGTGGCGATGGCCGATGCGCTGGGCGTGGGGGTGACGCTGGGGTCGAGGCCGGCCCCTGGGGTGGTCGTCGGCGACGGGGTCGCGGTGGCCGGCGGCGGCGGGTAGGCCGTGTCGGTGCCCTTGCTGGTGGGGGTCGGGGACGGCAGCTCGGTGGGCGTGTCCTCGGCGGTGGGGGTGAGCGTGAATGCCGGTGTGGCCGAGAGGGTGCCGGTGGGGGTTGCGGTCAGGGTTCCCGAGACGGTAGCGCTAGGGGTGATGGTGATGGTGCCGGTCGGCGTCACGGTCAAAGTGCCGGTCACGGTCGCGGTGGGCGTGCCGGTATCGAGGGTCGCGGCGGGGCGCGCGGCGCCGTGGCCGGCAGCGGGGACGGCCACGCTGACCAGCACGCTGGCGACGATGACGGCAAAGGAGGCGGCGGCGGCCAGGACCGGACGCGGGGGAAGGGCGGAAATCGTGTGCTTGCTCGGTTCCATACTGTGAAGTGACGCGAAGCCGGCCAGCGCGTTATGGGCGGAATCGGCCACCGCTACCGGAGGACCCAGCAAGGATGCTGATGAAGGTGTTGCCGCGTCGTCACGTGGATTCGATCTCATGCGCCCATTGACAGCCGGGTTGACCAAGAACTATGATGGGCTTTCCAACATGGCACATCGTTCGGTGAATCGATTGGCCCCGCTCAGCAAGGAGCTCTAGCTAGCCTCCAAGCGCCCGCGTGAGGAGGCCGAACCATCAACGCCATAGACTTGCTTCGGCTGAAACGCGAGGACATTCTCAGGATTGCCGCTGAACACGGCGCAAGCAATGTACGCGTGTTCGGTTCTGTCGCCCGCGGCGACAGCGACGACGACAGCGATATCGACCTGCTGGTGGCCTTCGAACCCAGCCGGAGTCTGTTTGACCACGCAGCACTCTGGCTTGCCCTCCAGGGCATCCTTCAGCGCAACGTCGATGTGGTCAGCGAGCGGGGCATCAAGCCGCGCATCCGCGACCGTGTATTGCGTGAGGCTGTGACGCTGTGAGGGACCCTAGGGAACGCCTATGCGACATGGCCGATGCCATCGATCGAGCAGGTAGATGACGCCGTCTCGCTTGCAGCGACAGGGCTCGTTTTGAGCTTCAGCCCGCGGACCGCCGACCTCCAGCGCCAGGCCGCGGTCTACTGCGCCGCTCTGTAAACCAAGTTCGGCTAGCGAGCCAGGACATCGCTCCCAACCTCAGCGCCTCCCCGATCGCATCGCGGCGCCGGCCTGTCGTGAACGCCGCGACCATTGCAGTTTCGCAGCCAGCCCGAGCAAGGATCTCCATGAGCACGAACAGACTCGGCCTGCCGATGGTCGTGAGCACAAGCGGCGCTCGCCTGCGGGCTGAGCCATTGCGTCGCGTGGACCTGGTCGGTCGCAGCGCCTCACGCGTCGACGAGAATTGGCTCCAACGGCTAATCGACGAGGCGCCGGAACTCCTGCCCGTGACGGCGATCGACAGCCGGGTCCAAGGGCCGCTATGGCCACTCGGACGCGAAGTGGCGACCGCCTCTGGACCCATCGACAACTTGCTGATCGCCCAGTCCGGGCACTTGGTTTTGGTCGAGACCAAGCTCTGGCGTAACCCACAGGCCCGCCGGGAGGTGGTTGCCCAGATCCTCGACTACGCTGCCCAACTGCGCTCTTGGACATACGAGGATGTGGAAGCTCTCTGGCAGCAGCGAGACGGTGCCGGTGCGTCACTGTACGACCGTGTGGCGCCGGAGGAGTCTGAGTCTGAGTGGGTGGATCAAATCAACCATCGGCTTGCCGCAGGCGAGATGGTGCTGTTGGTGGTGGGCGACGGAATCGAAAGCCGGGCTGAGAGCCTGGCTGAGACCGTGGGTGGCCATCCTGCGATGCAGTTTCGGCTGGCCTTGGTGGAATTGCAGCTATACGAGATGGCTGACAGTTCCATGCTGGTGGTGCCGCATACCCTGGCCAAGACGGCGGAGATCGAGCGAGCTACGGTGCGGGTGGTCTACCAGGAAGGCTCAAGGCCATCGGTAGCCGTGGATGTGCCGCTTCCGGACAAACGGGGCAAGGCGGCCGGCGGCGCGCGGGTGACCTTGGATGCGCAGTCGTTCTTCGATCAAATGGAAAGCGCCGGCCCACAAGGTTCTGCAGCCGCGTTGGTAGCCAAGGAACTGCTGCGACAAGTCGAATCGCACGAAGAACTGGTGGTGGAGTGGACAACAGCAGGCTTCGCCGTGAAGACGTTGGATCCTGTCGCCGAAACCAAGCTGCTGTCGCTGATCGTCGTTCAGCGGCCACACTACTTCTACGTGTACCCACCATGGCTCCGCAATCAGATTGCCGAGCGCTGGCGAGACACAGAGTTGGCCGAGAGGTTCGCAGGACGATTGACGGAACTGGCAGCGTTGCATGGGGGACAGCGCAACGGTACCCAGGTATCGCTGGCACTCTCGTCCCTCGCCGGTCGCGAGGCGTCCTTGGTCTCGAGTCTGGCAGAGCTGGTTGCGGAGATGAGGCGAGCAGCGGAGCAGCTCTCGCCGTCTTAGCAGTCACTTGTCTAAGGCGAGTCGCCATGGTCGCTCGGACTCAATGCCGTGACCGGCACCGCTTGGCTTTCTGGTGTACCATGTCGGCGCTCTGCTCCGGTCCTCGCTGACTGTCCGCTGCCAATGGCCACGCCCCCATGCTCGACCTCACCCGCATCTCCCCCGACCTCCTGCCCGCCTCGCGCTATGCCTCCGCCGCCCTCTGCGCCCTGGCGCGCGAGGAGGCGCTCGGCCGGCGCGCCCGGCGCTTGCTGGCGCCGGGGCCGGCCACTTGGGGGCGCTTCCGGCGGCGGCTGGATGCCACGGACTACCTGGAGCTGCTGCTCGGCGACGCCGCGGTGACCCAGCCCTTCGCCTTCGATGCCCCGGCCCTGCTGGGGACCGGGGCGGGCACGGTGTGGCGGCTGCCGGCCAACCGGGTGGAGGGTTGGATGGGCGAGTTGGCCACCGCGGGGGTTGACCGCGCAGCGGAGATGGACCACGCCCCAAGTGGCGCTCGCGCCGCGGGGGGTGACGAGGCCGCGGGCGGTGACGCCGCCGCCGGCCTGGCCGCCCAGCCCCGCCAGGACTACCTGCTGGACCAGGCCCGCCGCCTGGACCTGCCCACGCGCCTGGCGCGCAGCGACCTGCAGCGCGGCTTGAAGCCGCATCACCGCGTGCTGGAGCTGCCCGGCACCGGCGGGCTGTTGGCCGCCTGGCTGCTCGACCAGGTGGAGGGGCTCTTCCTGCGCGACAACTTCGTGTTGGCCTGGAGCCACTGGGCCGATCGGACGATGGCCGGCCTGGTGGCCGTCGAGCATCGGCTGACGGGGTCGGCACCGGTGCCGGCGCAGGCCGGCATCGAGGCCTTGGCCGCCGAGGGTCGGCGCTTCGACCATGTCGTGGGTACCCTGCCGGCCCGCGGCCTGCAGCCCATGGACGAGGCGGCCCTGCGCGAGCGCTTTCCCGGCGCCGCCTTGCAGCTGATCTGAGCCCGCGATGACCGCCAGGTACCAGGCCGTCGGCAAGCCGGCCCACCGGCAGGAGATCGACGCCCTCAAGTTCCTGATCCGCGGCCTGCCGGAGAGCCACATGCTGTACGCCAACAGCTGGCTGGCCGAGCGCGACGGGGCCCTGTACGAGCTGGATGCCGTGGTGGTCGCGCCGCATGCCGTGTTCATCGTGGAGATCAAGGGCTACACCGGGGCCATCCGTGGCACGGACCACGACTGGTACACGCCCTCGCCGATGCGCAGCCCGCTGCGCAACAACCGCCTGACGGCGCAGATGCTCAAGTCGGCCCTCGAACGCGAGAATGCCGCCCTGCGTGGCCTGTGGGTCGAGGGCTACGTGTTCCTGTCGCATACGGACGATGTGGCCATCAGCGGCATCGGCAGCGAGCAGCGGGTGCACACCCGAGGCAGCATCCTGAAGGCCCTCACCGACCCGCAGTTCCTCACCGAGCACATCACCCGCGGCCGCCCGCCGGCGCCGGTGGGTCAGGAGGCGGCGGAAGCCGTCCACCGCATCCTGACGGGCGGCGACCGGCGCCATCCTCCGCCCCGCCGGGTGCGGGAATATGAGCTGGGCGACATCGTCGAGCGCGGCGAGGATTACCTGGAGTACGCTGCGACACATACCGGCACGGGCATGGACCATGTGCTGCGGGTGTACCAGGTGCCGATGGGGGCCACGCAGACGCAGCGGGAGCAGATCATCCGTCGCTGCAACCACGAGGCGGGCATCCTCATCAACCTGGGGCAGGTGCCGGGGGTGATCAAGGCCTACCCGTCCTTTGTGGAGGACATCGGCACCTGCATCCCCATGGAGTACTTCGCGGGCATCAGCCTGCAGTCCTGGGTGGAGCGCTACCTGGGCGACGGCGCAGTCGAGCGTCCTTCGCTGAAAGACCGCCTGCGCACCTGGCTGCGGCTGGCCGCCGCTATCGACGGCGCCCACCACAAGGGCGTGGTGCATCGCCTGCTGCGGCCGGAGGTCATCCTGCTGCAGGACCAGGCCCAAAGGCCGGACCTGCGCGTGGGCGGCTTCGACCGCGCCAAACTGGAACAGCAGTTGAACCTGACGGTGGCCCCCAGCCGGATGGACGACGAGCGCGCGGTCTGGGCGGCGCCGGAAGTACGCCGGGACTTCGGCGTGGCCCAGCCGGCCGCCGACCAGTTCTCGCTGGGCGCCATCCTGGGCCTGCTCGCCGCGGGCAAGCCCTTGTTCAGCAGCACCAAGGCCTTCGAGCAGCGCGGCGGCGTACCGCCCAGCCTGCTGGACTTGGACCCGCGTCTGAACAAGTCGCTGGACCAGGTGGTGCAGCGCATGCTGGCCGTGCGGCCGGAAGACCGCTACCCCAGCCTGCGCGAAGCCCGCCAGGCGGTGGAGCAACTGCTCAAGCCCAAGGCTGAGCCGCAGAAGGCAGGCCAGGATGGGCGACCGCGATCGAAAGATCTTGGGCCGCTGGCCCCCGAGCCGCTGGATCCTGAGAACATGCCGGAGCTGGCGATGCTGGGCAGCGACTACCAGGTGCTGGGCCTCCTCGGCGCGGGGGGCATGGCCACGGTGTACCTGGTGCGCCACCTGCCGAGCGGCCAGGAGCGGGTGCTGAAGGTGGCCCGGCCGACGGCGGAGGCGGACGCTGCGCTCAGGGCCGAGCACGCGGTGCTGGTCGGCCTGAGCCATCCGCGCATCGTGCGCGCCCTGGACCTGAGCAAGGCCGTGCCCGAACGCCTGGCCCTGGTGCTGGAGCGCAGTCAAGGGCAGACCCTGGGCGCCTGGCTGGCGGAACATCCGCAGCCGGATGTCGCCCTGCTGCAGCGCATGGCCGAAGACCTGCTGGACGCCCTGGACTATCTGGAACGCCGCGGCGTGGTGCACAAGGACATCAAGCCGGACAACCTGCTGCTGGGGCCGGGCGGCCTGACGGTCATCGACTTCTCGCTGGCGGAGCGGGACGCGGCGGACATCTACATCGGCACGGCCCTGTACCGCGATCCGGCGCTGACGCGCTGGACGGCGGCGGCGGACCGCTATGCCGCGGCGCTGTGTCTCTTCGAGCTGTTCGTGGGCACGCATGCCTTCGACGGCGCGGTACCGGAGCCGGAGCAGGCCCTGGGTCTGGACGAGGACGAGGTGGATCCGTCGGCCCTGGCGCCTTTCTTCCGCCAGGCGCTGAGCCCCCAGCCGCAGGAGCGCTTCGCCAGCCTGGACGCGATGCGCCGGGCCTTTGGGGCGGCGCTCGGCCGGCGCGTCGAACCGTTGAAGCCGGTGCTGGAACCGTTTGCCGGTCTGGTGCCCGACGCCGAAGCGCCGCTGACGGAGCGCTTCATCAGCGCGAGCGCGGCGGCGGCGCTCAGGCGGGCGGGCATTGCGCGCCAGGGTCAGCTGGTGGCGGCGGGACCCGAGCGCCTCCGCCGGGTACCCAGCCTGGGCCGCCGGCGCCTGGACGAGGTGCTGGCCCTGCGCGCGGTGCTGGTCGAGAGGGGCGTGCCGGCCACGGAGGCGCAGCCGCTCGCGACGGAGCCGCCGCTGGCCCCGGCCTTGGTTGACGACCCGCGGCCGGCGAGCATCCTGGGCCTGTCGGGCCTGCTCACAGGGCGGCTATTGGAACAGGGGCTGGGCACGGTGGGCGAGCTGGCGGCGGCCACGGCGATGGACATCCTGCTGGTGCCGGGCCTGGGCGCAGCGAAGCTGCAAAGCCTGCGCCGCGGCCTGGCGAAGCTGCAAGCCCCGACGGGCGCGGTGGAGCCGGCGGCCGCAGGCACCTTGGAAGCCGCCTGGGCGGCGGCATCTCGGGGGCTGGACCCTGCGTTGCGCGAGGCGCTGGCGGACCGCTGGGCCGAGGCAGCCGGGGCGGGGCGACGGGACGAGGGAGGCTCGCCCTTACCGGCAGAGGCGGCCGAAGCTGCCGCCCAGTTGGACGCGGCGCCGCTGCGCCCGGCGGCCGACGGCCTGGACCAGGCCCTGGCGGCAGCCGACGGGCTGCTGCCCGTGGCGGCGGCGGCGGAAGCGGTGGCGGGGGCCTTGAGCACGGAGGACGACGGCCTGGCCACGGGCATCGCCGCGCTGTTGCCGTCGCTCTTCGCCGACCGCTTCCGGCTGCTGACGCCCACGAATGGCCCCCTGCTGCTTGGCTGGCCGACCTATGACACAGCGGCCCTGACGGCCTTCATGGCGGAGGCCCGCCACCTGGCCCACTGGCCACCGGCGGCGGCAGACGCGGCGCGGCGCTCACTGGCCCCGATGCTGCCGGCCTTCGGCGGCGACTCGCTGGATTTGGCCCTGCGTCTGGACGACGGCCTGGCCCTGTCGACGGCCGGCGAGCTGTTCGCCCCACCGGTGGACCCGCGGCTGGCCCTGCCGCTGCTCTTGGGACGTGAGCGGCTGCCGCTGACGGCGGCGGCGCTGCGCGCCGAGGCGGATCGGCGCTACGGCGGCCACCTGGATTGGCCGGCCGACCGATCGACGGCGGCGTTGGTGCTGGGCCTGGGCCTGCCGCATGTGGGCCTGGAGAACGACCTGCTGGTGGCCGTGGACGCCTCGGTAGTCATGCGGCCCTCGCCGCTGCCGGACCCGCTGCCGACCTTCCTGGCGGCGGACGGCGCGGAGCAGGGCACGGCCTTCCCGGCCCTGACGTCACCGGGCGACCGCGCGGCGGCCTGGCTGCGCTCCTCCCGCGGCATGAGCAGCTGGCGCCTGGTGGTCACGCCCCCGGAGCGGCATGCGGAGCTGGGCCGGCAGGTGGCCGCCGCCCTGGGCGAGGATGCCCGTTACGTGAGCTTCGAGGCGGCCTTCCTGAAGCGCATCGAAGACCGCTTCGCGGATTTCGAAACGGCCGAACGCATGTCGGCCCTGCGGGGTCGGCTCAAGAAGGAAGCGGAGGGGGTGCTGGAGGCGCTGCTGGCGGAACACGGCCGTCCGGGCACGGCGACGGTGCTGGGCGACACGGCCCTTTTGGGTCTCTGCGAGGCGAAGCACCTGGTGACCCGGGTCTACGAGCGCGCCCTGGGCGGCGCCTTGGGCTTCTGGGTGGTGGTGGTACCGGGCGTGGTGCACCAACAGCAGCCGCTGCTCAACGAGGTGGACAACCTGGGCAGCTGGCCGGGGATGGTGCTGCCGCTGGCGGAGGATGTGGGGGTGGCGGCGTGATACCGCGCCATGCGCCGGATGGAATCGATGGGCTGATATCGGTCGATGGGTTGGTAGGGGCGGGTTCGATGCAGGATTGGGAATCCCCCCACCGCGCAACCTGGAAACCCGCCCTGCCCGACCGCCACGGGCGTTCGCATCGGGGACCGCAGGGGGCCGACCCGCTGCCCCGACCCGCATCTCGCCTTACCTTCTCATCGCAGCGCAATCGGCTCGCCCCATGACCCCCGACCAACGCAAATCCCTCACCAAGGCCCTCTCGACGCTCTCGGTGGCCGCAGCGGCAGACCTGCGGCAGCAGATCTTGGCGAGCCCGGCCCTCTGCGCCCGCGCGCAGTCGCTGCACGCCGAGGAGCGGGTGGGCCAGGACTTCACGCTGTGGACGGACCTCTTGGCCCGCCGGGCGGCGGTGATGTGGGTGCTGCGCTCGGTGTATGTGCGGGTGCTGGAGGACCGGGGGCTGATGCCGCCACGGCTCTTGGACCGCGAGGACCAGAGTCTCTTCGAGCTGCTGGCCCCGGACCTTGGCGCGGCGGCCTTCCTCACCTGGCTGTACCGCGACCTGGCGAAGGGCGACGGGGGTCTGGCGGAGCTGTTCTCTCCGACGGCCTCGGAGCTGACGGCCCCGGGCGACGCGCTGGCGCAGCGGCTGCTGGACTTCTGGCGCGACACGAACCCGGACACGGGCGAGCGCCGCTGGCGCTTTGACACGGAGAGCTTCGACAGCCGCCTGCTGGGCGACCTGTACCAGGACCTGGACCCGGAGGTGAAGAAGCGCTACGCCCTGCTGCAGACGCCGGACTTCGTGGTGGACTTCATGCTGGATGAGACGCTGGGGAAGCTGCTGGCGGGGGGTGGGGACGGCAACGGCTACGGCCACGGCGCCCCCCTCCCGACCTCCCCCGCTGGGGGGGAGGAGCCTCCTGTCCTCTTCGGGGGACGCCTCTCTTGCTCCTCCCCCCCGCGGGGGGAGGTTGGGAGGGGGGAAAAGCGCCAACCAATCCCCCCCAAGCTCCTTAATTAAAGTCGTCAGACTCATCGACCCCGCCTGCGGCTCGGGCCACTTCCTTCTGGCGGGCTTCGACCGCATCTACGCGGGCATGCGCACGGCCTTCCCCCACATGACCCCGCTCGAGACGGCCCAGGACGTCCTCTCCCGGGTGGTGGGCGTCGACATCAACGACTACGCCTGCGCCCTGGCCCGCGCCCGCCTGCTGATGCACGCGCTGCAGGCGGCGGGCTGCACGGACTTGTCGCTGGCCAAGGACTGTCACCCGCAGGTGTTCTGCGCCGACGGCCTGGACCAGGTAGAGCGGGAGCTGGCGGACGCGGCCCCGACGGGCGAGGTGCGGCAGATGGGCCTGGGCGAGGAGCTGGACATGGCGCCCGTCGCGGTGCCGACCACGACCCGCCCGATGGCCACGCTGACGCTGGCGGAAACGCGGGATCGGCTACGGCCGGTGCTGCAGGCGGGCTTCCACGTGGTCATCGCCAACCCGCCGTACATCACGGAGAGTGATGACCTGCGCAAGGCCTACCACAAGCAGAAGGTGGGGGGTGGCCAGCGCTATGTGTCGGCCACGGGCAAGTACTCGCTGGTCTGCCCCTTCATCGAGCGCTGCTTCCAGCTGGCGGTGCCCAACGGCCGGGTGGCCTTGATCGTGGCCAACAGCTTCATGAAGCGCGAGTTCGGCAAGGCCTTGGTGGAGCAGTTCCTCACCCACCAGCGGCTGACGAAGGTGATCGACTCGTCGGGCGCCTACCTGCCGGGCCACGGGACGCCGACTGTGCTGCTCTTCGGCGAACGGGGGCAGCCGGACCGCGGGGTTCCGATCCGCACGGTGATGGGCAAGCGCGGCGAGCCGAACGTACCGACGGACCCGGCGAAGGGCCAGGTGTGGACGAGCATCGCCCTGGGTCACGACCGCCCGGGCTTCGAGAGCGAGTTCGTGTCGGTGGCGGACCTGGACCGGGGGACCCTCGGGAAGCATCCTTGGAGTTTGCAGGGGGGTGGGGCGGCGGGGGTGCAGGCGGTGGTCGAGGGGGCGGGGGTGACTACGTTGGAAACGCTGGCTGATGCCGTGGGGGTCATGGCGGTAACGCTCGAAGACGAAGTATTTGTCTTGGGAAACGAGGTCGAGGCCTTGCGACACGGATTCGATTCGAGAGTAACCAGGCCATTTGGAATAGGCGAGAACATTCGCGACTTCGCAGGTCGCTACCTAGTGGCGTTCTATCCTTACGATGCCGCCGGCAAGTTTGATCGTCACGACTTCTCAGTTCCGTATCTTTGGCGGTACCGCACCCAGTTGAAGTCGAGAATCTACTTCGGGCGAACTCAAGAGCAGCGCGGATTGGACTGGAGAGAATACGGCGTCGTCGTAAAGGACAAACTCCGCACCCCCCTCTCGATCACCTTCGCCTTCGTGGCGACGCACAACCACTTCGTCCTGGACCGCGGGGGCAAGGTGTTCAATCGTACCGCCCCGGTCATCAAGCTCCCGCCGGACGCCGACGAGGACGCGCACCTGGGGCTGCTCGGGCTGCTGAACGCGTCGGTGGCCTGCTTCTGGATGAAGCAGGTGTGCTTTCCAAAGGGCGGAGACACCATGGGAGACGGTGGTCGTGTGACTGGTGCTCCTTGGGAGGAGCGGTACGAGCACGACTCAACCAAGCTCCTCCAATTCCCCATCCCCACCCCCGCCGACCCCACCATCATCGCCTTCGCCCGCCGCCTCGACGCTCTGGCCGCCGCCCGCGTCGCGGACACCGTCGCTCTCGCCATCGACGCCGCTGCCGCCCAAGGTCACGCCGAGCTGTCCGCCGCCCTCGCCGCGCGCCGCGAGCGTGACCTGTCCCGGCTGCGCCAAATGGTTGCCTTGCAGGAGGAACTGGACTGGTATGCCTACGGGCTGTATGGGATCGTCACGGACCCGCCGGTTCTGCCGCTGCCTGCGGACGACGACGATGATGCGCTGGCGGGGCCGACGCTCTTGCCTGGCCAGCGCGCCTTCGAGATCGTCCTTGCGCGCCACGATGTCGCTCTCCGCGAAGCCATCGCCCGGGGCGAGGATCCCGGTGAGTCGCCCACCGCCTGGTTTGCCCGCCACGGCTGGGAGCCGGTCACCGACGTCGGCGAGATCGGTGACGGCGGCGACAACGAGGTCATCGCCGGCACCGGCGACCATCCCTACCACACCATCGTCCAGCAGCGCCTCGACCTCATCTCCCAGAGCCCCAGCCTCGCCCTGCTGGAGCAGCCCACCTACAAGCGCCGCTGGGCGCGGCCCGATCACCAGGCGCAGGAGCGGGCGGCCCTCGACATGTGGTTGCTCGACCGCCTGGAAGCCTGGGCCAAGGGACGCGACAAACCCTGGACCATCGGGCAGGCCGCCGTGGCTCTGGAGGCCGCCGATGTGCGGGCCGTGTGCCGGCTGCAGAGCGGGCGCGATGACATCGCCCTGACCACCGAGCTGCGGCGGCTGGTGGCCGAGGCCGCTGTGCCCAACTGCAAGGCCCAGGTGTACAAGCCCAGCGGCCTCGAGAAGCGCGCCGCCTGGGAGCGCACCTGGGCATTGCAGCATGCCCAGGACCGCGGCGAGACCGTCGACGTGCCCGTGCCCCCGCGCTACGCGCCCACAGATTTCATCAAGCCCGCCTACTGGCGCCTGCGCGGCAAGCTCGACGTGCCCAAGGAGCGCTTCATCGCCTTCGCCGAGATGCCGGTGGCGCTTGCCGGCGGGACAGGCTCCGCGGGTGGCCGCGCTGCCTCTGCCGCTACCGCAGACGCCGCCCTGTACGGCTGGGCCGGTTGGACCCCCTTGCGCCGCGCCATGGTGCTGCTGAACCTCGACGAACAGGCGCAGGAACAGGGCGTGGCCATCGGTGCGCGCTACGGTCTCCTGCACGGCATCCAGTTCCTGCTGCCCTGGGTGGCATGGGAGAGCGCGCCCGCCCAGGCCGAGCTGCGCACCATCCTGCGGCAGCTGCTCGGCGAGGGCGGGGTGAGCGATGTCATGCTGGCGGAGTGGGTGGGTGGGCGCGGGTAGATGGGGTGCGGACGACCAAGGGCCATCCAACACGATCTTCCGCCATGCCGATTCTTATGCCCCCGAGTCGAAGTCCGGCACGGATTGGAGTGCCCTGATCTCCGCTCATTCAGCCTTTGCCGCGCGACCACCATCGCCGTCGCTGTCGCTTCGGATCGCAACTGCAACCGCTGACAGGTCTCAATTGGAACTGGGTGGCATTAGCAACTAGGATCGACCTTGACTCCCATATGGACCTTGCCCCCATTAGCAGTTGCTAATCGGGGTCATGAGCAATTGCGCCTCGATGCAGCGAGCGATTGGGGTGCGGGGGGTGTTGTGGGTTCGCCCTCGGGGGGGGGGGGGGGGGGGGGGGGGGGGCTTGGGGCGGTATCTGCGGCTGGGGTGCCCCGATGGGTTGGCAGGGTTCAGCGCGCGCGGGGTTGCGGCAGGCAGGTGGGTGCATCGACCGCCGGCGAACGACGTCTCGCAGTCGGGACGCCGTCCCGTCCATCGCCGGACCTGGTCCCGTGTACCGCCGGACCTGGTCCCGTCCACCACTGGACCTGGTCCCGTCCACCACCGGACCCGGTCCCGTCCACCACCGGACCTGGTCCCGTCCACCACCGGACCTGGTCCCGTTTCAACGGGACACCGTCAGATCCAAAGCATCCGGCAGTAGACCGGGTTTGGCGGGCCCCGAAGCGCTGAAGGTCCTTCTGTTTCCCTCGGCATGACTGATCACGAGTCCCCTGCGCACCGCTGTCGCGCAGCTGAAGGCGGTTGGGCAGGGCGCGTTACCGGGTAGAGCGGTCACGGAGTTTCCAACGGTACGGCGAACCAACCGGGCGGCGCATCGGGGGTACTGGCAAGCGGTAGGTGAGGGGCTGGGGCGAGGGTCGTGTCACAAGGTTGGCGCAAACTCGGCGCCTACCCCCTTTCGACTGTGCCGTGTGCTCCCTACACTGGTGATCTGCCGCTCACCCCGTTCGCTGCGCCGTCGTCCCGGTCCGCGGACATCCCCGTCGGCCACCCGTCATGCCCCGTCCATCACCATCAGCCATCCCCCTGGGCCGATCCCACGACCGTTTCTTCCGCCAGACCTTCGGCCGGCCGGAGTTGGCCGCCGACTTCCTGCGCAGCTACCTCCCGCCAGAAGTGGCGGCGCTCCTGGATCTGGACCCCAAGCACCTCGTCCGTGGCACCGAGAGCTACATCGATCCCAAGCTACGCGGCCACCAGTCGGATCTCTTGTACCGGGCGCGACTCCGGGACGGTTCGCCTGCCGCCGTCTTCATCTTAGTAGAGCACAAAAGCCGCCCCGACCCATGGGTCGCCCTGCAGATCCTGCGTTACATGCTCCAGATCTGGCAGGCCGCCCTGCAGGCCGGGCAGCCCCTGTTTCCCATCGTGCCCCTCGTGGTGTACCACGGCAAGCGGCGTTGGCGCGTGTCGACCAACTTCAGCGGCCTCTTCCGTGGTCCCGAGGCGCTCCGGCCCTACTGGCCGGACTTCCGATATGACCTGCTAGACCTGTCGGTGGCCGGCGACGTCGAGATCCGCGGCGCCGCCGCCACCCAGGCCTGCGCCCTGCTACTCCGGGAGATCTGGTCGCCCGATCTGGCGCAGAGACTGCCGAGCATCCTCTATCGGCTGCGCCAGATGCCCGACAGCAGCGCAGCCCAGGAACTGTTGCAGGTGCTCGTTCAATACGTGGTAACATCCAGCGACGCCGTCACCGTGGACGACCTGCAGGCCGCCGCCGAAGCGGCTCTGGACGAGGAAGGAGAGCAGACCATGCCGACCATCGCGCAGACCTTGTTGGCTCAGGGACGAACCGAGGGACGAACTGAGGGACGAACTGAGGGACTCAATGAAGGCCACCTCAGGGGCCTACGCGAAGGCTTGCTCAACGGCATCGAGCTTGCCCTCGATCTCCGCTTCGGCGCCGCCGGCCTCGCGCTGATGCCCGAGATCGCGGCCATCGACAAGGTCGCGACCTTGCAGGCGATACGCGATGCCCTCCGCACCGTCGCCAGCCCTGAGGCCTTGCGCGCCTTGTACCGCCGCCGGACCCGTTCTCACCTGCCCGGATAACGCCAGCCGCGCATCGTAGGGGCGGGTTCGCCGCAACCCCGGGCACCTCTGACCGATCTACCTGAAAACCCGCCCTGCCCCACCACCGCCCGCCCTCTGATCATGGCCCGCAGGGGACCCGGCCGCCGGTTCGCCTGCCCTCCCCCCCATCAGGCGGCCCTGGCCCATGGTCCACCCGGCCGACATGGACGGGTCCTGACACCGGCGGGCCGGCAACACATCAACACCATGTAGACTCGCCCCTTCGACAACGCATCGCACCCATGTCGCGGGTCGACGACAGCGACCTTTCCCGGCTGGCGCCCAGGCCGACCCACGGCTATCATCCGCCCGCGCCTTGGCCGCTGCCCAAGAAAGCGCCACTGACACCGCCGTGGGAGGCACGTCGTGACCACCGCCAGTCCCGCTGAACTCGGCCCCGCCCAGCCCTTCTACCGCCGCTACGACCTGCGCGAAGCACGCAAGCAGCCCCCCACCAAGACGCCCGCGGCGCACCAGACGGATGCGCTCGGTAAGCTGCATGACTGGTACCATGGGCCGACGCCGGGTGAGGACAAGGGCGGCCTGCTGGTGCTGCCCACCGGCGGCGGCAAGACCTACACCGCCGTTCACTTCTTGTGCCGCGGCCCCCTATCAGATGGCTACAAGGTTCTCTGGCTGGCCCACACCCACCACCTGCTGGAACAGGTCTTCCACAGCTTCGGCCCCACCGACGAACAGGTCGCCGATGGTTACGAAGTAGCCAACGTCTCCGAACCCAAAGACGTCCTGGGCATCCGAGTCGTCTCCGGCACGCCCGGGCATTGCGCCGTCCACAAGATCCTGCCCACCGACGACGTGGTCATCGGCACCGTGCAGACCATCGTGCGAGCCAACACCCAGAGCCAGCTCCACTTCGTGGCCTTCCTTGAGAGCGTCAGCCACGGCAAGTTGTTTGTCGTGGTCGACGAAGCCCATCACACGCCCGCGCCGAGCTACCGACGGCTGGTCCAATCCCTTCGGGCACGCTTTCCGGCGATGTGCTTGCTCGGGCTCACCGCCACGCCAACCTACAGCGATGAGCGCAGGCGCGGCTGGCTCAAGGCGCTGTTTCCCCAGGGAATCCAGGCAGAGGTCAAGGTTGCGGACCTCATGGCAAGCGGCGTGCTGGCACAGCCACACTTCGAGAAGTCGCGCACCAGCTTCGAGCCGGACTTCGATCCTCACGCGTATGAATCCTGGCTGGGCACCTATGGTGACCTTCCTGAGCAGGTCATCGAGCACCTGGCGAGAAGCAACGAGCGCAACCAGGCCATCGCCTCCCATTATGTCGCCAATCAGGAGCGCTACGGCAAGACCCTCATCTTTGCCGATCGCTGGTACCAATGCGAAGCGCTGCGCGAAGCGCTGAAAACTCGCGACGTTCGCTCCGACGTCGTGTACTCACACGTCGATGCACCGCTGTCCACCGCGGACGAGCGCAACCGCCGCGACAAGGATGAAAACGCCCGCGTGCTCGACCGCTTCCGCCGGAACGAGCTCGACGTGCTGATCAACGTCCGCATGCTCACCGAAGGCACCGACGTGCCCAAGCTGCAGACCGTCTTCCTGACGCGCCAGACCACCAGCAGCATCCTCATGACCCAGATGATCGGCCGCGTGCTGCGTGGACCCAAGTTCGGTGGCACGGACAAGGCCTATATCGTCGCATTCATCGACGACTGGAAACTGGCCATCAGCTGGGCCGACTTCAACGACTTGGAAGGCGGCACCGAAGACGAGCAGGCGACCATCGGCGCCCGGCCACCGCTGCAGCTCATCTCCATCGACCTCGTGCGACAGCTCGCTCGCCAGATGGACAGCGGCCTGAATGTTTCGCCCGGCCCATTCGTCACCCTGCTTCCGGTGGGCTGGTACCGCATCGATTTCCAGGCCCTCGTACAGGGCACCGATGACATCGAGACCATCCAGCAGCTCGTGATGGTGTTTGACGGACAGCTGGAGTCCTATGAGCGCTTCATCGCCTACCTCCAGGGCATCGACCTGTCGCCCTTTGCCCTGGAGGACCTGCCGGCAGACACCTACCGCGACACCATCCTGGACTGGGAGGCCTCATTCTTCGACCAGGCCGATACGCCCATCGGCGACCTCGGTCGTTCCCTCTTCCATGTGGCTCGCCACATGGCCCAATCCGACGGCCTGCCGCCCCGCTTCTTCGCCTTTGCCGAGCGCGATCTGCATGACCTCGATGCGGTTGCTCAGTCCGCCATCGATCGCGACCTTGGCCCAATGGCAGCCAACGAAGCCCTGCGCCATGAGTTTGACCGCCCTGATCGCTACTGGCACGCGATCTACGGGCGCTACGAACTGTTCAAGTGTCAATACGATGCATGCATCAATCGACTACTCCACCTGTCCGACCAGACCCCCAACGGGGCCAAGCCCTACACGGAAACCACCGGCACGCCTCGGGAGCCCAGCGAGGCCACGAAGGCACAGGTCAAGCAGCGAGACAACTTCACCTGCCTCTGCTGCGGCGAAACCAAGCGGCGCAAGCTGCAGATCGACCACATCAACCCCTACTATCTTGGTGGCAACAGCGACGATCTGGCCAACCTCCAGACCCTCTGCGGCACCTGCAACAGGAACAAGGGCACCAATGCCTGGAACTACCGCATCCAGCGCTCCTCCCATTCCACCTTGCAGCCCCTGGCCATTCACGCCATGCCGGATAATCCACATGACAACGATGAATGGAAGTGTTTCGTCCGCCGGGCCATCAACGGCGCCTACGGCTGCGCGGCCGTCGCTGACGTGCGCATCCTCCAGCGCGGCCCCCGTAGCCGCAACTGGGAGGTCAGCCTGTTCGACGGCAACGACGCCGCGGCGTTCGACGCCCTGCGGCCCACGCTGCTCGGCCAGATCCAGAGCATCCGGAAGCGAGCGGGGTTGGACGGTCCAGATAGCCTGACGGTCCTGGCCTTCGGCAGCACTTGATCGTGTACGCTGAAACGTAGACGCTTCGCTGTCGGGCCGCGTCCGATTGGATCTGCCCGGCCCCGCTGGCGCCGTGACCGCCTTCCGGATATCATCCAGCCGCAAACCTGGCTCGATGACGAGCCCTGCCGCCGTCCAGTCCAATCTGTCGTGGTAGCTGCGATATCTGCCCTGAGCCTTGCCACCAGCCATCCCTCCTCCCCGATGGAGCCCAGCCCGGCATGAGCGCCGCCCCCACTGCCCCCACCCGCCGCGACGCCTTCGCCATCCCCGAGCACCTCGGCGACTTCGTCGTGCGCGTCAACGCCGATCCTGGCGGCGATGCCGCCTTGGTGCGGGATTACGTCATCACCCCCGGCGTGGCCACCGAACTCGGGCGCATCCTGCAGAGCGTGCAGGACACCCAGACCCGCGGCGAGGACCTTGGCTGGATCGTGCATGGCAGCTTCGGCTCCGGCAAGAGCCACTTCTTGGCCGTGCTCAGCCTGCTGCTGGAGAACCAGGATCTCGCCTGGGCCAAGCCCGACCCCGCCATCGTCCAGCTTGCCGAGCGCCACCGCCCCTGGCTGGCCGGTCGCCGCCTGCTCGTCGTGCGCGAAAACCTCTCCAGCGCCGATCACAAGGACAAGCGCTTCGACCGCATCATCTACGAGGCCGTCAACAAGACCCTGGTCGCCGCCGGCCACGCACCCTTCAGCTACCTCAACCTCGAGGGCGTGTTGGAGCAGGCGCGCCAGGAGGCCGGCCAATACGGCGATGCCTTCTGGAAAGGCATGGCCGCCGCCGGCGTCATCGACTCCGCCGCCAACTTCGAGCTTGTGGCCGCCAGCGCCGATATCGAAGATGTCGAGCGCCTGGCTTACGGCTACCTCACGTACAAAGGCCGCGACGGCTCCGATGTCGACTTCAGCCCCAAATGGGCCGAAGGCCTGCAGCGGCTCACCCGCCATGTGCAGGGCGCCGGCTACGGCGGCCTCGTGCTCATCCTCGACGAGATGCTCCTGTGGCTCTCCGCCACCCTGCCCCACCAGTTCAAGGAAGCCATCAACCAGCTCACCGTCATCGTCGACCACACCGACGGTGCGCGCGCCCTGCCCGTTTCCGTGTTCGTCGCCCGCCAGCGTCGCTTCAGCGAGTTCTTCCCCGACATGGCCGACGACGAGCAGCTGCAGGACCACCTGGACTTCCAGAGCGGACGATTCAAGGGCACCACCACCCTGGAGGATGTGGAACTGCGCCACATCGTGAAGGACCGCGTGCTCCGCCAGCGCCAGCCAGCGGCCATCGCCGCCGCCGTCGAGCAGCTGCTGACCGAAAAGAGCGCCCTGCGGCGCGCCATCCAGCAAGATGCCGACGGCAGCTACCTGCGCGACGTCTACCCCTACCACCCCGCGCTCATCGAAGCCCTCATCGATATCTCCAGCCTCTTGCAGCGCGACCGCACCGCCCTCCGGCTGCTCACCGAGCTGCTCATCCAGAGCGCCAATCTGCCCCTGGGCCAGGTGCTGCCCGTGGGGGCGGCCTTCCAGCATGTGTTCCCCCGCGGCGGCTTCCTCGGCCATCACCGCGTGGACCAGCTGCGGGCCATCCAAGACCTGTACTACCAGCGCTTCCAACCCGCGATCGCCGCCATCGCCCAGGAATCCGCCGAGAGCGGCACAGACAGCCAGGGCGCGACAGACCGCGACCAGGGCCTGGACCAGATGGTCAAGACCGTGCTCATGGCCGAAGTGTCCAAGCGGCTCAAGGGCGCGTCCGGTCTGACGCTGGAGCGCCTCGTGCGCCTCAACGACGCCGACGTCAGCGGCTTCTCCGACCGCGGACGCATCGCCACGGCCTTCGCCAACCTGCTGGACCTGTCGCGCCGCGTGCCCGCCCTGCAGATCAGCGGTGAAGGCGGCAGCGCCATCATCAGCGTCATCACCGAAGGCGCCGACTTCGGCGACATCCTGGAACGCGCTCGCGGCCATGCCGAAAACCTGTCCGCCCGCTTCCGGGCCTTCTACAGCGTGTTCAAGCCCATCCTCGGCCTGGACGCCACCGCCGCCGCCGGCCGCGACGGCGCCGCCGATTGGCCCCTCACCGTCACCTGGCGCGGCACCCAGCGCCAGGGCAGCCTGAAGATCGCCAACGTGCGCGAGCTGCCTTATGACGACTTCAAGGTACGCCAGGGCGACTTCCGCATCCTCATCGACTACCCCTGGGACGAGCCGGGCCATTCGGTGGAGGAAGACCGCCAGCGGGTGCAGCAGGTGAAGAAGGCCGAGGGCTCGCAGCACAGCCTCTGCTGGCTGCCCCGCCACCTGCCGCCCGCCGAGCTGGCGCAGTTCACCGACATCGCCGCCTGCGACTTCATCATGACCGCCGAAGGACAGGAGAGCCTGTTAGGTGGCCAGTCGCCCCAGGATCGCCAGAGCACCGTGGAGCGCGCCAAGGACCGCGCCGCCACCCTGCGCCGGGCCATGGCCGACCTGCTGCGCCGGGCCTACGTGACCGAGGGAGAGGTCCAGCCGCTGGTCAGCGACCTCAGCGGCGTCAGCCCCAAGCCCGAGATGGCCCAGAACACCGCCTACCTGGCCTCGGTCCTGCTGGACCGCCGCTACCCCCGCCACCCAGACTTCAAGGCCGAACCCCGCCTGCCGGACCTGCGCCTGCTGCTGGACTGGATGCTGCAGGCCGCCGAGACCGACGGCCGCCGCGCGCCCTACGACGACAACATGGCCGCCCTGCTGCGCAGCCTCGGCGAGCCCTTGGATCTGGTCAGCCTGGGCCAGACCCATGCCAACCTGCGCCTGGATACGCGCTATGTCAAGGATGTGCTGGACCGCTTCGAGCGCCCCGAACTCAGCTGGGGCCCGGTGGACAGCCACTTGCAGGAGCATTACGGCCTGCAGCCGGCCCTGCGCAACCTCTTCCTGCTCTTCGCCATGCGCCTAAAGGGCTACCGCGCCCTGCATGAACTGAGCGGCGCACCCGTGGAGAGCATCGAGCTGGACAACCGCCCGCACGGCGGCCTCAGTCTGGTGCGCGCTCCCCTGCTGGACCCCGCCACCTGGAGCGCGGCGATGGAGCTGGGCGGCAGTCTCTTCGGCCTGCCCCGTCCCGCCAGCCTCCGTGTGCTGAGCAACCAGGATGCCTGGTCACGCCAGATGCGCGCCGCTGGGCAGGAGCGGCGGCAGCTGCTGGGGCGACAGCTGGGGCTGCTGGGCCAATGGGTGGACCAGGACGCGCCCCGCTGCCGGCAGCTGCGAACGGCTTCCGAACGGCTGGTGGCTGTTGAAGATGGCGCGGCAGACTCCTTCAAGGTGCTGAGTGCCATGGTCGCGGCCTGGCCGGCGGACAGCGCGGATCCGCTGCGCGATGGGGTGCGCGACGCTGCCGGTCAGTTGGCGGTGCTCCAGCGTGTGGACCTGCTCTCCTGGCAGCACCTGCAGGCCCTGGATCAGCACAGTTCCCTGAGCGGGCGGGTACAGTCGCTGAGGGCCGCGCTGCGGGGCATCCTTGCCTCCGATCAGGCCTTGCAGGTCGATGCCATTGAACCATGGAACGTCGAGGCTCGCGACCTGGTGATGGAGGCTTTGCGGCCGACTGGCGCCGGCGATGGCGGCCATGACCGCGTCGAGGACGAGGTCCGGGATGTCACGAAGGGCGGCGATACCGAGCCCTTCGAAGCGACTGGCGTCGTCTTCACCAGGTCGGCGCTGCTTCCCGGTCGGGACGCATTGGCCGCATTCTGCCGAGACCTGGAAGCCCAGCTCGCGTCCGCCATCGATGCGCATCCAACGCTGCAGATCGACGTGACTGTCCGCAACCATCCGGACGACCCGCTGTGAGCAACCGTGCCCTCCTGCAGCGTCTCGTCGAGCTGGCCGGCGGGGCGCGCGACCGGGGCTACATTCTGGCCCTGGAACCTGAAGGCCTGGGCGAGCTGCCTTCCACCCTCATGGCCGGTCCCGTGCGCTACCTGGTGGCCCGGGTAGGCAGCGAGTTGGGTCTGCGGCGTCTGCTGGGGCAGATGGGCGGGGCGGCGGGCGCACCCTTCATCGCCCTCCTGCCCGAAGCCCTGGCGCGGCGCCTGCCGCCAGACCTCCTGCGCCGCGCGCGGCGCGAGCGGGTGCATGCCCTGGAGTCCGCCGAGATCCTGGGCATCGCCCTGGGGGCTCCCGTGCAGGGCCTGGACCATGCCGAGCAAAGCGAGCTGGCCTTCCGCCACCTGGACGCCTTGCGCGCCCGCCTGGCCCACGGCGACACCCTGCCCACCTTCGTCGATGGCGACCTGCTGGACGAGCTGCTGGCCGAGGTGATCCTGGGCCGCCGGCTGCGCGGCGCGGGCGCAGGGGCGGTGCTGGCGGCCCTGCTTCAGCGCCAGTCGCCCGTCGACGCCGCCGAGGCCCAGCTTCTGGCGCGGCTATTGCCGCGGCGCTTCGGCAGCGAGGGCCGCGTGCTGGCCTGGGCCATCGTCCAGCCGGAGCGGCTGCGCGCTTTGGTGGAACATGGGGTGCTTCTGGCCATCGATGCGCCTGAGCTGTCGCCCGCGGTGTGGGGCGGTCTGCGCGATGCCACGCGGGATACAGCCATCGGGCTGCCGGAAGCCCAGCTGCGGCGTATCTGCGCCGAGCTGGCCGAGAGCGCCCTGGAAGCCCTGGACGCCGGCACCCAAGGTCTTCTGTTGCAGGCGGCCGAGCGACTGGGTCGCCAATCACTCACGCCCGCACAGCTTGCCCGCAGCCGCTGGCTGCCCCTGGGCCTGGACAACCGCTGCGCCGAGCTGGCCCAACAAGCCGCCGCGGGCGCGAGCGTTGCGGCGGATGCCGTGGCAGCGCTCAGCCGGCACCACGCGCACGCCGACAGGGCTCATGACATCGCCGTCGTCGAAGCCCTGGCCCGCCTGTCACGCTTCGTCGCCGCGCCCCATCCGCCTTTGGGCGACAACGTGGGCGCCCACCTGCAGCGCTACCGGCGCGATGGCGCTTTTGGCGACCTGGCGGCAGCGCGCCTGCGCCGGGTGATGGCTGCCAGCGGCCGCTTCCGCGCCGAGGCCGATGCCGTGCTCGCGCGCTGGCGCGCGCGGCGCGAACAGGACAACCTGGCCTTCGCCCAGCTGCTGGCCAAGGACTACGTCGGTGCCTTGCACGCCGAAGGGATCATCCCCATCTACAAGGTCTGGCAGGCCCAGGTGCAGTCACGACTGACCAAAGGCCGCCGGGTGCTGGTGCTGCTGCTGGACGGCTGCAGCTACCCCATCTTCCTGGAGCTGCTGGAGCAGCTGGCCGACCCGGCCTTGGCGGGCAGCGGCTTGGGCCTACCGGCGCCGTCCGACTTCGCGGCGGCCGAGGGCCTGCCCGGCATGGCCATCCTGCCCTCCATCACCAGCCATTCGCGCGGTGCCCTGTGGCTGGGCCAGATCCCCAAGGATCCGCTGGTGGCCGAGCTGAACTGGGGCGCCGACAAGGAGGCGGCTACCGACCCGGCGCGCTTCAAGCAGAACGCCGCCCTCGGCAGCCGCCCCCGCCGGCTCTTCCTGAAGGGCGAACTGCAGGCCGACGGCGGCGCCGCACTGCGCGCCGCGGTGGCCGACGTCGGCCTGGAGGTGGTGGCCGCCGTCTTCAACGCCGTCGATGACAGCATCGGTTCTTCCGCCACCGGCTTGCCCCTCGACATCCGCGCCGACCGCATCGCCGGCCTGCTTCCGGTGCTGCGCGAAGCCCTTGTCGCCGACCGCGACATCCTCCTGTTGGCCGACCATGGCCACAGCCTGCACGAAGGCGCTCAGCTGCGTGTGGCTGCGGGTTCCGCGCCCCGATACATCGAGATATCCACAGCTGACGCTGTCCCCGACGGCTTCCTGACCATCCCTCTCGGCGGGCTGGGCGGCTCCAAACAGCCGCAGGCCTTCGCCTGGCGCATGGGCGCCTACCTAGGAAGCCGGCCCCAGGTAGGCTACCACGGCGGCTGCGGCCTCGAAGAGCTGGCCATCCCCATGGCCTGGCTGGAGCGCGGCGGCGTGGCGGCGGACCCGCCGGGGTGGTGGGTGGGGGGAGCGGAGGACGCAACGGGCAAGACTACAGTTTCGGCGGCTACCGCCCCAATCGGGGGCCGCGGCAGCGAAGCAATGGCAATTCGTCGTCCCATAGCGCGCCCGCAGGTAGAGGCCGAGCCGGCGGCGGCTGCGCCAGCGCTGGATCCGCTCGTCCGGCAGCCGCAGCCCCACAGCGTCGCCGCCCTTGCCCGCCGTCTGCCCCAGGACGTTATCGCGGCCCTGGCGCCGGACCACCGGCAACTGTTAGAACGGCTGGCCCTGTATGATGCGGCGACGGCGAGCGAGCTGGCCGACACCCTCGAGCGCAACGTCTCACATGTACGCGGCGCAGTGGTGAGCATCAAGCGGTTCCTCCACCTCCATTCGTCCGATGTCATCATCGTTGAAGCCTTGGCGGATGGAGACCTGCAATACAGGTGGGTACAACAGTGAACGGGTCCGATCGATCGAACGGAGTCCTGCCGGAGTCCTCGCGCGCTGCCTGGGCCGCTTACGCGTGGGGACTGCGCTTTCTTCGCTGGCTGATCGCATTCCCATTGGCCACGGTTGCAGTGGCGCTGATCGCCATTGGAGCTCAAGGTCCCGGGGCTCAGTCTTCTCCTCGTGAAGCCTTCTTGGCCTTCGCAAGCATTGGATTGCTTGGTGCTGGGCTGTCAACCTGGCTCTACCGTTCGGGTCCATTCCGCCATCCGTCGGATGGTGGGGCTCTGCGCAATGACATGCCCGGCAGATTGTCGTTGGCGCTCCGCTTGGCCCTGAAAGGGGCTGTGTACGTGGCTCTGTTCATCGCCCAGGCAATTCTGTGGGCGATTCCACTGATGATCTTGGACTCGTTGGCGGGAAGGAAGCAGCCTACAACCATCGAGCTTCTCGCTTATGGGCTCTGGTGCGGCATCTGTGCGTGGTTGACGATGCAGTACCTCGTTAGGAAGATGCCGGAGAGGATAGGCTCAGGATCGTCTGGATCGACTGCGGCGATGCCGATTCCGTCGCCGCCGACAGAATCGGGTCTCGGAGGAGGACTCGCGGATCGCTTCATTCAGACCTTTACGAAGGCTACTCCTTCGGCGCCTTCAAACGTCAGGTCCGAACGATCGTCAGCGATCGAGACTTCGATGTCGGTCTCTCCCAATCCGGTGACACCTCAGCCACGAATCTCTGTGGATCCAACGTGGGACGACACACGAGTATCGGACTTCAGGCCAGAGACGATGCAGTCGCGTGATGGTCAGGATTTGGCCGAAGACATTCATCCCCTTGGGCGACAGATCCTTAACGAACTCGACGATCTGCAGCGCCGCGCGATTTGGCTTCTGCAGCATCATCAGTCGGTAACTGTCGGCGAACTGGCCGGCGCATTGGATCTGCGAACTGCCCGCGTCTCCGGGTTCATGAATGGCCTCAACCGCCAACTGGCCGCACTTGGCTGTCAGTGTTTCCGAACTGAAACCTTGCCCAGCGGCGAGCAGCAGTACGTGTTCATTCCGCAGGAGACCGACCCATGACCGCTATCCCCCCCACCGAAGCCAGGTCCATCGTCGCCGCCCTCCGCACCGGCGTGGTCCCCCAGGCGGGCCTGCACCACTTCGCGACCGGCACCGATGCCCTTATGCGGGTGGTGGAGCAGGACCTGCAGGAGGTGGCTGCGGGGCAGGGCCGCGGCGGGTTCAAGTGGCTGCGGGGGCATTATGGCAGCGGCAAGACCTTCACCACCCGCCTGCTGTGCTGGCGTGCGCGGCAGCTGGGCTTTGCCACCAGCGAGGTGCAGATCTCCATCACCGATACGCCGCTCCATCACCTGGAGACCATCTACCGCCGCCTCATGGAGCGCTTGACCACCGCCGACGGCGGTGAAGCAGCGTTCAGCTCCGTGGTGGACGGCTGGATCTATAAGCTCGGCGAGGAGGTCATCCAGCTGCAGGGCATCGCGCAGCGCGATGAGCGCTTTCCGGCCGCCGTAGAGCAGCGCCTCGAGAACCGCCTGGCCGTTCTCAGCCGCAAGAACCCCGCCTTTGCCCGCGTGCTCCGGGCTTACCACCAGGCCCTCGAGGCAGCAAACTTCGGTCTAGCCCAGGGCCTCCTGTCCTGGCTGGCGGGCGATCCCACCGTGGCCGCGTCCATCAAGAAGTCGGCGGCCGTAAAGGGCGAGATCGACGGCGTGGCCGCCCTGGACTTCCTTCGCGGCCTCTTGCAGCTGCTTCGGGAGAGCGACTACAAGGGCCTCGTGCTCGTGCTCGACGAGGTCGAGACCGTGCAGCGCATGCGCGGCGACGTGCGCGAGAAGGCCCTGAACGCCTTGCGCCAGCTCGTCGATCTGGTGCTGGCCGGCGAGCTTCCCGGGCTGTACGTGGTGGTTACCGGCACCCCCGAGTTCTTCGACGGCTACAAGGGCATCAAGGGCCTGCAACCCTTGGCCGACCGCGTGCAGACCCACTTCGGTAGCGACCCGAAGTTCGACAACCTACGCGCCCCGCAGGTGCGCCTGGCGCCCTTCGATGCCGTCCGCCTGGCCGAGGTCGGCCGCCGCGTGCGCGACCTCTACCCGGCGCAGGAGCCGGATCGGGTCCAACGGCGCATCGACGACCGCCTGATCGATGGACTGGTGAAGAACATGACCAGCGCCTTCGGCGGCAAGGTGGACATCGTGCCGCGGCTTTTCCTCCGCGATCTCGTCGACCGCCTGGACCGTGTCGACCAGCATCCCGACTACGATCCGGCCGCCGATCTAAGCATGGAGGTGGACGAGAGCCTCCTGCGCGCCGAGGAGCGGGCGGCGCGGCATGGACTGCCGGATCCGGACGACGCGAGCGACGGGCAGGATCCGGACGGCGACATCCTGCCGCGCCGACTCAGCTGACGCCGGTGGGATGCCAGAGATGAGCGCCTTCGACCGGCTGCACCCCAACCTGCGCCACGCCATCGTCCACGACCTGGGCTGGCGCGTCCTACGTCCCGTCCAAGAGCTGGCCATCGAGGCCATCCTCGATGGCGCCAACGCCGTGGTCCTGGCGCCCACCGCCGGCGGTAAGACCGAGGCCGCCATGTTCCCCCTGCTCTCGCGCATCCTCAGCGAGGGTCTGCGACCGGTGAGTGCCCTGTACATCTGCCCCATCCGCGCCCTGCTCAACAACCAGGAGCAGCGCCTCAAGGCCTATGCCCGCATGGTCGGGCTGGACGCCTTCAAGTGGCATGGCGATGTGGCCCAGTCCGAGAAGCGACGATTCCGAGAGTTTCCGGCGCACATTCTGATGACCACGCCCGAGTCGCTGGAGGCCATGCTCATGAACCGGCCGGACGAGACCGCCGGCCTCTTCGCCGCCTTGTCCATGGTCGTCGTCGACGAGATCCATGCCTTTGCCGAGGATGACCGCGGCGCACACCTCGTGGCCATCCTCGAGCGACTCACCCGCTTCTGCGGGCGAGACCTGCAGCGCATCGGTCTCTCGGCGACCGTAGGCAACCCGCAAGAGATCGGCCCCTGGCTGGCCGGCTCCAGTCGCCGGTCCTTCCGTTTGGTGGACCCCGAGCGCCCCGCAGTTCCGCGCGACCTATCCGTGGACATCGTCGAGGACGACGGTGGCATCATCCGGCGGGTGCTGGAGATCGGCCTTGGCCGCAAGAGCCTGGTCTTCGCCGAGACGCGGAGCGGCGTCGAGAGCATCGCCGCGGCCTTGCAGGGGCATGGCGTCGACACCTTCGTCCACCACGGTTCCGTCAGCCGCGAAGACCGCGAGCGGGCCGAAGCGCGCTTCGAGCGCGGCAGCAACACCGCCATCGTCTGCACCCGCACCCTGGAGCTGGGCATCGACGTCGGCGACCTGGACCATGTCATCCAGATCAACGCCCCTCGGACCGTATCCGCCATCCTGCAGCGCATGGGCCGCACCGGACGGCGCGCGGGCACGGTGGCCAACTGTCACTTCCTCTGCGAGAACGAAGAGCAGGCCTTGCAGGCCTCCGGCATGCTGCGGCTGCTGACCCGCGGCTGGGTGGAGGATGTGCATCCCGATGACCGCGCCGCCCACGTGCTGGCCCACCAGATCCTGGCCCTTTCGATGCAGGAGCTAGGCGTCGGTCGCTCCGACGTGCTGCCCTGGGTGGCGGGTGCGGCTTGCTTCGCCGGGCTAGGCCAGGAGGCGGTGGACAACCTGGTGACCACGATGCTGGCCCGCGAGATCCTCTACGAATCCGAAGGCCGGCTCACCCTCGGCAAAGAGGGCGAACGCCTCTACGCCGGGAAGAACTTCCTGGAACTGTACGCGGTGTTTGCCACGCCCCCCGTGCTGACCGTGAAACACGGCCGCATGGAGATCGGCACCCTGGACGCACCCTTCATGCGCAGCCAAGAAGATGGCAAGGGTCCCGGGGTGTTCCGTCTGGCCGGCCGGCCCTGGCAGGTGACGGAGATCGACTGGAGGCGTGCGATCTGTTTCGTCGAACCCGCAGACGCCGCCAAGCCGCCAAAGTGGGGCGGCGGGGGGGGATTCCTGTCCTACGAGATCTGCCAGTCGATCAAGGCGGTGCTGGCCGAGGATGTTCTGTACCCCTGGCTGCGACCGAGTGCCGCTATGGACCTTCGTGCACTTCGCTTGGGCTACCGCGATGTCGTGCAAGCCGGGACGGCAGCCATCGAGCTCAACAGCACCGGAGCCACCTGGCACACCTTCGCCGGCGGGGCGGCCAACGCCGCATTCGTGGCCGCCCTGGCCAGGCGCGGCGCCGATTGGACCTGCGGCAACCTGGACATCAGCACCAAGGACCCCCTCGCGGCAGCCGCCGCGGTGGCGGACATCGCCGCCCTGGGCGAGCGCGACCTGGAGGCCGACGCCCGAGATGCCGCCGCGATGCGCATCCCCAAAGGCCTCAGCAAGTTCCAGCCCTGCCTGCCGCGCGACGTCGAGCTGGATCTGGCGGTCCGAAGGCGCTTCGACCCGGAGCGGGCACGGCAGGTGTGGGCCACGGAACGGCGCATCGTGGTGCAGTCCGACGGCGACGCGAGGTCATGACCCATCCCATCCACCAACCTGAACCCCTTGCATCGAAAGGCCAACGCATGGTGCGCATCCCCTGGCGCGATGTCCTCAAGTTCCTATCCGGCGCCTTCTTCGTGACCGCCGGAGCCAGCTGGTACTTCTCCTGGCTGAACATGTCCGTGCCCTTCTTTGGCACTGCCATGTCCCCCGACTTCCTGTTCTATCGCGGCTTCGTCCACTTCGCGATGTTCCTGGCCAGCTTCTACTACGGCTTCTTGAAGCAATCGTCCGCCCCATCGCGGTACCGGCCCCTTGTGATCGGCATCTTGTTGTTCGCCCTGCTGATGGCCCTGCGCGGCGAGTTCGCGTCCGTCTGGGCGCGGGCCGCGGTAGCCGGTGCCGCCGGGGCCGTTCTGGCCTACGGCATCGTGCTGACGCGGCGAACCCCCGACGCTGATCGGTAGAAGGGATCGTCCGATAGCACGGCAAAGCGGCCCGGTTCCAGGAATGGAACCGGGCCGCTCTCGTTCATGTCCGGCTGTCGGGCCGCCGCCGGAGCCCTGGAGCCCCGGCGGCCGCGCCGCCCGTCAGTTCGCCGTGTAGTCGAAGTTCATCGTGAGCCCTTCCAGGCTACCCGTGTCCGCTTCGGCCAGATCGTAGACCGTCAGCTGCCAGGTACCGGCCATCGGCTTGCCGTTGAAAGCCGCCAGGTCGGACACCGGGATGCCGCCCTTGCCGTAGGTCTCATTGATGTCTTGCGCGCTGCCGCCCGTCTGGTTGCGCAGGATCACCCAGGTACCGTCCGGATGCGACAGGATCAGCGCCAGGTCGCCCACGTAGCTGTGCTTGATGTTGACGCCCACGCCGATGGCCGCGATCTTGCCCGTGCGGGTGACCGGGAGGTTGTAGACCACCGAGTCGCTGTCCGGGATGGCCAGGCCGATGCCCGTCTTGGACGTGCGCCAGGAGAAGACGCCGCCGCCGGTAGCCGCAGTCGGCTGCGCCGGAGCGGCCGTGGGCTGGCTGGGCGCCGTCGTCGGCTGCGCCGGGGCGGTCGTGGGCTGCACCGGCACCGCCGTGGGCTGCACGGGGACCATCGTCGGATTGGCCGGCACCGCGGTCGGCGCCACCACCACCACCGTGGGCTCGTTCACCACTGCCGTCGGCGCCGGCGCCGGGGCCCGGCCGCCCACGAAGGGGCTCGTGTCCCCGAAGTTGCCGGGCGGCGAGTAGTTGCAGACCACCACCTGCTTGCCATCGGCGCCGATGCCCTTGCCGCAGCCCACCTTTACGGTGGTGGACCACACCACCTGGGTGAAGTGGCCGCAGTTCTGCCAGCCGCCGCGGCAGCAGTCGCTGATGCCGCCGGTGCAGGTCAGGTCCCAGTCGCGGACCTCGTTGCCCCAGCTGTTCACCGCGTCATCCGCCGTGAAGTTCGCGCCCCAGCCCGCCCACAGGTTCTCGCCATAGGGGCCGCCCTGCCGGTGCTCAAACAGGTCGTCGGCCGCCAGATGGTCCGCCCATTCCTGGGCGTGGGCCGCAACCGTGGCGTCCCAGGTAACGGCCGGGGAGCCGAAGTTGGCCCGCCAGCGGTTGTGGGCGGCCAGGTAGGGCGCCGGATCCACCGCCGTCACGGCGTCCGTGTTGTCGCTTGCCGCCGCGTCTGTGTCGGCGCTGCCGCCGGCCGCCGCTGCAGCCGCCGCCGCCCGGGCATCCGCCTTCGGGTCCGCGCTGGCGGTCACACCCTCGGGGAGCATGGGGGCATCCATGTCCGCCGCGGCCCCATCGGCCGCAGCTTCCGGGCTCAGGACTTCCGGAGCAACGCCTTCCGTGGCCACACCGATCGCCGAGCCCGAAATGTCCTCTGGCGCCGACTGTTGGCACGCAGCCGTACCGAAGACCGCCGCCGCCAGCAGAGCCGGAAGCAGGATGCTGTTGATGTGCCGAAGTCCGTTGAAACGCATGTTGTCTCTCCTCTTTACAGATAGGCCGTGACACCCGGCCGCCACCTTCGCGCGGCGAGGCGCCGGTCCGCTCCTCGCGAACCAGTCCGTTGACTGGAACTGGCGATTATACACAGTGGAGCTATCCAGGGTTCCCGACCCAAGACCGGACTTGTCCGCTGCCGCCCCGGTGATATCATCAGCCGCTCCCAGCTCCCAGCTCCCCGTCTGCCAGCCGACCCAGCCGCTCGGTCTTCGCTCGCGACCCCGACCGCATCTTCCAGGCGACCATGTCCGCAGTCCTGCCGACCGGAACGGTGACCCTGCTTTTCACCGACATCCAAGGCTCCACCGACAACTGGGAGCGCTTCCCCGACGCCATGCGCGCCGCCTTGGAGCGGCACGATGCCCTGCTGCGGCAGGCCATTGAGCGCCATGATGGCTATGTCTTCAAGACCGTCGGCGACGCCTTCTGCGCCGCTTTCAGCACCGCCGAGAGCGGGGTCAACGCCGCCCTAGAGGCCCAGCGGGCGGTGAGCGCCGAGGATTGGACGCGCTTCGACCCCCAGTTCCCTGCCGTCCGGGTGCGGATGGGGCTGCACACCGGCGTGGCCCAGGAGCGGGGCGGGGACTACTTCGGCCGGCCGGTCAACCGCTGCGCCCGGCTAGAAGCCGCCGCCAACGGTGGCCAGGTGGTGCTATCGCAGGCTACCCAGCAGCTGGTGCGGGAGAGCCTGCCGCCCGGCTGCGAGCTGCGCGATTGCGGCGAACACCGCCTGAAGGACCTGCTGCACAGCGAGCATGTCTTCCAGCTACTGGCCCCCGACCTGCCCGACGTGACCACGCCCCTGCGCACCCTGGAAGCCCTGCATCCCCGGGACCGCGTGCAGGTGGCCGAATCCGGCGCCGCCGAGGACATGGCCGACGACGGCGCGCCATCGTCGGCCGGCGAGGGCGACCTGTGGGCGCAGCTGGAGGCGGCCATCACGGCGGACGACGAGGAGGCTTCCGTCACCTTGTCCCAGGCCCAAGCCGCCGAGCTGGCGCACCACAAGCCGCGGGACCTACGCGAGTTCCGGCTGGGGCGCATCGCCGAGTGGAGCCAGCCGCGCTACCGCCTGGACGGGCGCTTCGTGGGCCTGACCCTGCTCCTGGATCAGGGCGAGGACGCCATCCAGGGCCGCTGGCAGGCGGGCGACGATCGCTTCGCGGATCTGGGCGAGATGCTGGCCGAGACGCGCGAGCCGGTCATCGTCGTCCTGGGTCCGCCCGGCTCCGGCAAGTCCACCCTCCTGCGCCGCCTGGAGGTAGACACGGCCATCGACGGGCTGCGCGGCGAGGGCCGGGACGCGGTGACGTTCTTCGTCGCCTTGAACACCTATGCCCCATCGGCGATCGGCGGTCCGCTGCCCGCGCCGGGCGACTGGCTGGCGGAGCGCTGGGCGGCGCGCAACCCCCAGCTGCCGCCGCTGGGCGCGCTCCTGGCCGAAGGGCGCATGATCCTGCTCCTGGACGCGCTCAACGAGATGCCCGCCGCCGATGAGAAGGAGTACCGCCAGCGGGTGGGGATGTGGAAGACCTGGCTGCAGGGCCTGCTGCGCGACCATCCCGGCAACCAGGTGGTCTTCAGCTGCCGCGGCCTGGATTACAGCCAGCCTCTGTCCACGCCGGACCTGCGCGTGCCCCAGGTGCGCATTGAGGCCCTGAACGACGCCCAGGTTCAGGACTTCCTGCGCCTCTACAGCCCCCTGCGCTGGCGCGACATGTGGGCCGCGCTGGAGGGCCGGCCGCAGCTGGAAGTGCTCCGATCGCCCTACTTCCTGAGCCTCCTGGTGGACCAGGTGGAAGCCAGCGGCGAGATGCCCGAAGGCCGCGCGGCCCTGTTCACCGGCTTTGTGCGCCAGGCCATCCGTCGCGAGGTGGAGCGCGGCAACCCCATCTTCGACGCGCGGGACCTCCTGGCATCCCGCGACCTGCGGCAGCTCACCCAATGGCAGTGGAAGACGCCCTGGGAGCTGCCCGAGCGCGGGCCGCTGGTGGGCAAGCTGGCGGGGCTGGCGCATGCCATGCAGGCCGCGCGGGCGGAGGGCGAGCACTCCCAGGTTCGCATCGACTTCGACGAGGCCCTGGACCTGCTGGACACGGACGACGACGAGGCCATCGTGGCCGCCGGCACCGCCCTGGCCGTCCTGGACGAGGACGAGGCCGCCGGCGAGCTGATGTTCGTGCACCAGCTGGTGCAGGAGTACTTCGCCGCCCGGGAGCTGTCCCGGTCCCCCAATCCGGCGCTGGTGGCCCAGGAGTGGCGGGCGGCGCTGGTCTCGCCTCCCCTGGCACAGGTCCTGGCGGAGCTGGATCCGGCGGACCCCCTGCCCCCCCTGCCCACCACCGGCTGGGAGGAAACGACGCTGTTGTCAGCGGCGATGCATGCCGACCCGGCGGCCTTCATCGCCGATCTGATCGACGCCAACCTGAGCCTGGCCGGCCGCGCGGCGTCCCAGGCGGAGCTGCGCGAGCACCTGCCGGCCGCGCTCCTGGACCGCCTGCGCCAGGCCCTGCTGGATCGCAGCCGCGACCCGGCCGCGGACCTGCGCGAGCGCATCGCCTGCGGCCTGGTGCTGGGCGATCTGGGCGATCCGCGCTTCGAGCGCCGCCAGGGCGCCGACGCCGAATACCTCCTGCCGCCGATGGTCGACATTCCGGCCGGCAGCTACCCCATTGGCGACGACGAGCCCTACGAGATCTACGGCAATGTGACGGAGGCCCACATGCCGCGCCACACGGTCCGGATCGGCGACTTCGCCATCGGGCGCTTCGCGGTGACCAATGCCGAATGGGCCTGCTTCATGGCCGCGGGCGGCTACGAGGACGAGCGCTGGTGGGAGGGCGAAGCCGCCCTGGCCTGGCAGCGCGGCGAGACGACGGCGGCGGGCATGCACGCGTCCATCCGCTTCTTCCGCGACCTGTATCGGGCACAGCCGGACCTGCTGGCCGAAGCGCACGCGGCGGGATTCTACGACGGGGAGATTCTGGAGCGCTGGCAGCAGCGAATAGCGATGTCCGACGCCGATTTGGACGCACACCTGCGCGAACTCTACCCCGGCGGCAAGATCCGCGCACCGCGGATGTGGGGCGACGATCGCTACCACCGCCCGGCCCAGCCGGTGGTGGGCATCACCTGGCTGGAGGCGCGGGCCTATTGCCTGTGGCTGTCGTACCAGGCAGGACGCGCCTTCCGGCTGCCTTCGGAGGTCGAATGGGAGGCCGCCGCGCGCGGGGCCGAAGGCCGGCGGTATGCCTGGGGCGAAGCGATGCAGGCTCATCGCTGCAATGTCATCGCCACCCATGTCATGCGCCCCACGCCCATCGGCATCTTCGCCGAGGGCGATACGCCGGAAGGGTTGTGCGACATGACGGGCAACTCGGCCGACCTGACGCAGAGCGGGTGGGGGCAAACGCCCGAGCAGGCCGCGTTCGGCTATCCGTATGCCGCCGACGATGGCCGGGAGGAGTCCAACGCCGGACGAACACCCTACCGGCTGGGGCGCGGTGGGGGCTGGTGGGACAATGAGGTCAGCGCGCGATCCGCCTGCCGGACGGTGTACCACGTAACGGAAACCGGGGACAACGTCGGATTTCGGCTCTGCGCCATCAGCCAGACCTGAGCCAACCCGGCCCGGTATTGCCGACTCCCGTCAGTCCTGTACCGTCACGCAACCCTTGTACTGGTCCACGTTGATACAGATGATAACTGACCCGCGCTGCCCCCACGCCTCCGGCTCCACCCCCCGCGGGAAGCCCGGCGCCACCGTCGGCACCACGATCCCCACCTTCACCGGATCCACCACCAAATCCCCGGTCTCGGCGACAAGCGCGGCGCTGATCGCCCCGCCCGGCGCCTTGCGCCAGACAATGGCGTAGACCGCGTCCGCCGCCGGCGGTTGATCCGTCGCCGCCGGAGCCGAGCCGGACCGGCGACGGGACGCATGCGATGCATCCCCTCCGACGGCCTGGACCGCCGGGGCTGCCAGGTCATGTGCGCGGGCCAGCCAGGGAAGGTAGATGGCGCTTGGGACCTCCGTCGCCGTGGGCTGCTGCGTAGGCGTCGAGGATGCCGTGGGCGCGCGGGTTGGGGTGGTCGAGGGCGTACGCGTGAGGGTGCCATTGATCCGAGTCGGCGACGCGGTGGTCGTGCGGACAGCGGTCGCGCTCCCGGTGGCCTGGGCAGTCGAGGTTCCGGTGGCTGTCGGCGAGGGCGGCTCGGTGGCCGTCGCTGTCGCGGTAGGCGTGGACGTCGCGGTTGCGGTTGCGGTCGCCGTATCCGTCGCGGTTGCTGTCGCCGTCGCAGTATCCGTCGGCGTCGCCGTCGGCGTCGCGGTCGGCGTATCCGTAGGCGTCGCCGTCGGCAGCGCGCGCAGCGAGATCGAGCCCACCACCAGCCCCGCCGGCGAGCGCAGCCGGCGGTCCAGTTCATCCGCCGACAGGTGGTTGACCATCGGCTGGGCCACCACCATGTAGGTAGCCGACTCGGCGCCCACCGCCTTGGCGGCGTTGGCCGCGTCATCGTTGGCGTCCACCTCGAGGGCCGTGAAGGCCGCGGCCAGGCTATCGGCATCCGCCACCGCGTCGCCCACCACCTCGGCCACCCGCTCTGGCGCCGTGCGCAGCACCACCGGCGCGGCCGGGCATTGGATGCCGAACTGCGTGTACAGCGCCTTCAGCGTCGGATGTCCGATCTGGCTATGCCCCGGCGCTTGCGGCTGGTAGTTCTCGCGCTGCTGCTCCGGGCGCGTCAGGTAGTCCATGAAGGCGAAACCGTGTGCTTGGTTACGCGAGCCGCTGAGCAGGGCCAGGTTCTGGAAGTTGGGCGCGCAGCCCAGGCGCAGCCAGGGTAACGCCGCCGGCTGCTCGCCTGCACTCAGGATGTTGAGGTTCCAGGCGTCATCGAGGAAGTCGCCCTGGCCCGGGAAGACATCCCCGTCCAAGGGCGCCAGACCACCGTCGAGCCCCAGCAGGCTGACCGCGTTGTAGTTGAGACCCACCACCCAGCTGCGGGCGCGGATGTCCACGTCCGGAAAGCCGGCGGCGATCTGCGCCTCAAGCCAATCGTGAAAGGGCAGCTTGCCGCGCATGTAGGGCTGGACCGAGACGGCCACCTTCAGCCCCGTCCGCCGGCCGTAGGCAAAGGCCTGGTCGTTGAGCGTCGTCTTGATCCGCAAGATCTCGGCGGCCGTCGTGCCCGTCACCATGAGGCCCAGGTCGTAGACGCCCGCGTTCCAGACCGAGGGCGCGAAGTACGGCTTGTAGCTGTCCGGCTGCGGTGCCGGGTTGTCGATCCGCAGCGGCTCGCCCACCCCGGCAACCATCGTGTTGTCCTGTTTGCCGTCATCGGCCGTCTCGCGCATGACCGCCACCAGCAGCGACCCCACCACGCTGCCCGTGACGCTTGCCGCTCCGATCGCGCCCGGCGCCATCTCGGTCAGCGCCGCGGCGTCCCAATCCACCGTGGCGCCAGGTACCAGCGAGGCCGAGCGTTCCACAGTGACCGTCCGACCGTCGACCGACACCACCACCTTCAGCCGCGCCAGGGTGGTCATCGCTCCGGCGTTGACCACATGAAGGCTGCTGCTGGTGTCGTGGTAGCCGCGGCGGAACAGCGGCGCGTAGGCCACCTTGCCGGCGGCAGCCGACGCGACCGCCTCGTAAGCGGACGCGCGGCCACCGCCGTCCTCCAGTTCGACCACGTTGGCGGCCAGCAGTGCGCCGTCCGACGCGATCACAGCCGCCGCCACGCAGTCGTCCGGCAGGCCGGCATCGCCCACCGCCACGTCCGCCAGCAGCTGTCCCTGGGCGAAGACCGCGGCACTGCGGGCCGGCAGGCTGTGCGGCGATCCGCCGTGGACCCTCGTCTGTCCGGCGCAGCTGTTGCCCGGCACATCGCTGCCGCGGTAGGTGACGGTGACCTGGGCGGACGTGTTGCCCGTGTTCAGTACCACCAGGTAGCTGTCCAGGCTCACCGCGCTACCGTCACCGCGGGTCTCCGCGCGGGCACGGCTGACGCGCGGGGCCAGCAGGCGGGCACCCAGGGCGGCCGTGCGGGCGCCGGCCACCGCAAAGGCCGACCGGTCGCTGGCCTGCAGCTCGGTGGTCGCCGCTGCCACGATCTCTCCTCCGGCCGCCGCCTCGGCGACCAGCGAGCCGGCGAAGCCATCCGGCAGGGCGCTCAGGTCGGCATCCCCGGCCAGGTCCAGTTCCGTCGCCGCGCCGCCCGCGATCGTGCGCTGCAAGGTCAGGGTGGGAGCGCTCGCTCCCAGTGCAGTGAGCCGGACCGTCACCAGCACCGAGGCATCCGGCCGCGCATTCTGGATGCGCAGCCGCGTGGTGGCCAGGTCCGGCCCGAAGCGGCGCGTCACCCAGGGCACCCATACGCGCGCATCGGCTTCAACGGCGCCATAGCTCACCGCGGCGCCCGTCGCCGGCCAGACATTGCGGGCGACCGCCGCGCTGGGGAAGGCCGTGTTCGCCCCGACGGCCGCCGCCATCTGGCCGTCGGGCAGGCTACCGGCGATCACGCCCACCCGAAGCAGGTCCGCTGACCGCGGCGGCGACTCGAGCAGCACCGGCGAGAAGTCCCAGGGTCCGCCGGCGGCGAAGAATCGCGCCGTGACCGAAGTCTGCGGGTCGATCGAGGTCATGTTCTGCACCCACAGTTCACCAGCGGGCGGCTCGGCCGCGTCCAGCGGGCTCTGGGTGACCGCGGTCACGGGGGAGCCGGATCGGCTACCGGAAAGCAGCAACAACAGGGCCGCCGCGCCGAGAGCGATGGTTTGAAGCAAGGCTCGTCGCGGACGCGCGGCAGTCCGGTGGGGGGAACGGAGCATGTCGTTAGGTCCTTGCACTGGGCGACATTCGATCCACGAAAGCGGGATCCGGGTGGCTGCGCCAATCATACACGGTGGCCGTTGACCGTCAATCGCTCTCCGGATTCACGCGTGCCCGTATCTGGCTGTCCTCAGCGGCGTTATGGACAATGTTGCAGCAGGACGTTATCATCCGCGTCTGCCGGAGGTTGCCTCCGGTGTGTGGCTCGCTGCCATTTGCAGCCAGCCGGACGAGGGTTTCTTCGAATCGGAGGTCGGGCATGTTCCCAGGCATGTTGTCCCGGCGCGCTGCCGGAATCGCAGTGTCGCTTGCCGTTCCCTTGCTGTTCGTTCTGGCCGGCACTCGCACGGCACCTGTCGTCGCGTCGCGCCTGACCGCTACCTGGGGCGGCGGGCAGACCGCGGTCTGGGTGCAGAACCTGGACCCGCGCAACGCGGCGCTGGTCATCGCCCGCTTCTACACCGTACCCGGCGATCCGCCGCAGCCGCCGGTGGTCGTCGAGCGACGCAATGTTCCCCCTTGGGGCGTCACCGTCTTCAACTCCCCGCTGGCCGAAGGCGTTCCAGGTGCCGCCGGCAACCTGGACAAGTACGCCCTGATCATCGAATCCGACCGCCACGTGGCGGCCATCAATGTGACCGATGAACCCTTCAACGGTTCCGCCGTGGCCTACAACGATGCCCCTATCGCCCAGGACGTGGTGGTCCCCCTGGCGGTGAGCAACTTCACCAAGCAGGAGGGCGGCACCGAGGTCAGCTCGATGGTCTCCGTGGAGAGCGCCCATCCCAGCGCCGAGCTGCAGGCCACCTTCTTCTCCCGTCTCTGGTCCCACGACCTCATCAACGGCAAGCGCATCTACAAGAGCCAGACCACCCCGCCGGTCACCCTGAACAGCGGCGGACGCGGCGAGGGCGGCACCTGGCCGCTGGACATGGAGAACGACTTCGCTCAGGGTCCCAAGCCCGAGCGCTATGAGGGCTCGGTGGGCTGGCTGCTGCTGCATGCGCCTACCGGCAACCAGCTGGCCTCGCAGTCCTTCGCCAGCCTGCAGCTGATGAACCGCTCCCCCGCGGGCTTCAACAGCTTCGCCGTCTCCTCCTTCCCCGGCGTGCCCTTCGACCAGCGCTCCAACCGCCTCTTCGTGCCCCTCTTCCGCAGCCAGTTCTTCGGCATCACCGGCATCTCGGTGGTCAATCCCGATCCGGTGAACTCGGTGCGGCTGCGGGCCACCTACTACGTGTCCGAGCTCTCGGGCCGCGAATGCGTCACCCAGGCCGGCACCGCCGTGGCCCACAAGAGCGACGACGGCAGCGAATGGATCACCATCGGCCCGCAGCAGAACGAGGTGCTGTACCAGATCGGCCGCGACTCGCCGGCCACCACGCCCCGCATCCAGGCGCCCGGCTCCTACGGCGACCCGCGGCTCTTCCCGCGTTGCTTCGGTTCCGCGGTGCTGCAGGTGGACCCCAACACTTCGGGCACCGTCATCGCCATGGTCAACGACTTCTACGTCGATCCCGCCAAGCGCGTGGCCACCGCCGACGCCTACCAGGCCATGCGCTTCGAGGACAGTTCGGCCACGGTGGCCGTGCCGATGGTGGTGCACGACCAGACGCCGGTGGACGGCGCCATCTACCCCACCGCGGCCACGGGCATCCAGATCATGAACGTCGACGAGACGCCGGCCAATGTCAGCATCAGCTTCGTCCGGCCCGAGGGCGCCTTCGGGCCCGCGACCACGGTGGCTACCCGCAGCATGACCATCGAGCGCAACCGGGCCGCCACCATCTACACCGGCGCCATCCCGGAGTTGGCGGGCCAGCGCGGTTTCCGCGGCTCGGCGGTCATCCGCAGCGCCGGTGGCCAGCGGCTGCTGTCCACGGTGACCGTGGTCCGCGGCGGCAGGGACAGCATGTCCTACAACGCCTTCAAGGCCGAGTTCGGCGCGCCGTCGGGCGCGCTCTCTTCGGTCAGTCGCTAGGCTCGCGGCACCCACATGCGCATCGCTCGGCGTCCTCTCCGCTCCGGATCCGTCGGCATCGCCGTCGGCGGCCTCGTGGCGTCTGTCGCCTTGGTGATGGCGTTCTTGCAGCCGGCAGCAGGCATGCTCCCGGCGGACTCCACCAACCGGGGAGCCCCGGCTGGGCCCATGGGCGTACCGGCCGGCAACAACCATCCCTTCGTGATCACCAGCGGGGCCAGCGGCGGCGTCTGCTGGGTGGATGTGTGGCTGCGTATCGACCCGGGGCTCACGGAGCTCTACCTCATCAAGAGCGGGGTGCGCACCGACCTGATGACGGGCCTGCAGCCCGTCCCACCGCTGGCCATCATAGCCGGCGGACCGCCCCCCACGCCCGTGGCCCTGCCGAACCCGGTCCAACTGGGCATCCACGACGGCTTCGCCGTGCGTTGGACCGGCCAGGCGGTGGGCGCCCCACATTTTATCGACGCCAACCATGTGGGCCTGCTCCTGCGGGCCGGAGGCAGCAAGATCGGCGCACGATACCGTCGCCTGTGGGCCAATCCGCCGATGAGCGGAATGACTGTCACCTTCGGCTTCAGCTACCTGCTTTCACCCGCCGGAGTGGAGAGAACGGTGGAGCGGCAGGTAGACAGTTCTGCCTGTGGGGGAGATGAATCCACACCGCCGGCCTCGGTGACGCCGCCTACACCCGCCACGCCGACTGACACCCCCACTGTGCCGACGCCACCCACGGCGACCGATACGCCCACGCAGCCGACACCGCCCACCGCGACCGATACTCCCACGCAGCCGACGCCACCCACGGCGACCGATACACCCACGCAGCCGACGCCGCCGACGCCTACCGATACGCCCACGCAGCCGACGCCGCCCACGCCTACCGACACCCCCACGCAGCCGACGCCGCCCACCGCGACCAACACCGCCACAAGGCCGACGCCGCCTACGCCGACCGACACCCCCACGCAGCCGACGCCACCCACCGCGACCGACACCGCCACAAGGCCGACGCCGCCTACGCCGACCGATACGCCCACGCCGCCGACGCCGCCCACGCCCACCAACACCGCCACAAGGCCGACGCCGCCTACGCCGACCGATACGCCCACGCCGCCGACGCCGCCCACGCCCACCAACACCGCCACAAGGCCGACGCCGCCTACGCCAACCGATACGCCCACGCAGCCGACGCCGCCTACGCCAACCGACACCCCCACCAGGCCGACGCCGCCTACGCCGACCGATACGCCCACGCCGCCGACGCCGCCCACGCCCACCAACACCGCCACAAGGCCGACGCCGCCCACCCCAACCAATACCGCCACGCCGCCGACGCCGCCCACACCAACCGATACGCCGACTCCGCCCGCCACGCAGCAACGGATCTACGTGCCCAAGCCCTACCTGCCCGTGCCGGTCACGCGCCGCATCTACGTGCCCAAGCCCTTCCTGCCGCAGCCGGCCACGCGCCGCATCCTCGTGCCTCACCCCTTCCTGCCGCAGCGCTGACAGGGGACGCGGCCGCGCCGGATCGCGGCTATAATCCGCCCCCATGTCCTCCTTTCGATTCCAGATCCTGGCGCGCGATCCTCATAGCCTCGCCCGCGCCGGCATCCTGCACACGCCCCACGGTCCCATCCCCACCCCCGCCTTCCTGCCTGTGGGCACCCAGGCCACCGTCAAGGGCTGCCCGCCGGAGATGCTGAAGTCCCTGGGAGTCAGCGTGGTCATGAGCAATGCCTACCATCTGGCGCTCAGGCCCGGCGTAGAAGCGGTGAAGGCCCTGGGCGGCCTCCATGCCCTGGCCGGCTGGGACGGTCCGATGATGACCGATTCCGGCGGCTTTCAGGTGTTCAGCCTGGCCCATCGCCGCAAGCTGGACCTCGACGGCGTCGACTTCCGCTCCCATCTGGACGGCTCCCTCCTGCGCTTCACCCCCGAGTCGCTCATGGCCTTGCAGGCCGGCCTGGGCGCCGACCTCATCATGCCCCTGGATGTCTGCAGCGCCGGGGGCGCCGACCGGGCCACCGCCGAGGGCGAGATGCGCCTGACCCTGGCCTGGGCCGCGCGCGCCATCGCCGCCGAGCGGCGAGGCGACCAACTGCTCTACGGCATCGTGCAGGGCGCCGCGCATCCCGATCTGCGGGTGGCAAGCGCGCAGGCCACACGGGCCTTGGGCTTCCAGGCCTACGCCATCGGCGGCCTTTCCGTAGGCGAGAGCAAGGCCGCCACGCTCGCGGCCCTCGACGCGGCCGTGGTGGAGCTGCCCGACGAGGCGCCGCGGCACCTGCTGGGCGTGGGGCATCCCGAGGACTTCGTCACTGGGGTGCTGCGCGGCATGGACAGCTTCGACTGCGTGATGCCCACCCGCGTGGCCCGCACCGGCGGGGCGCTCACCTGGGGCGGACGGGTCAACATGCGCAATGCCGTCCATGCCCAGGACCCGGCGCCGTTGGACGCACACTGCGCCTGCCCCACCTGCCGGCGCTTCAGCCGCGGCGCCATCCGCCATTTCCTCAAGGCCGGCGAGATGCTCGGCGCCATCCTGCTTACCGTTCACAACCTGCATTTCATGCTGCGGCTGATGGACGACCTGCGGCAAGCCATCCTGGACGGCCGCCTGAGCGAGGTCCGCGAGCAACTGGCCGAGCGACTGGGCGGGGGCCTCCATGCCGATCTCATCCGCCGCGCCCCGCCGGTTCTGGCCGGCTGATCGCCCCGCCGCCACGTTCACCACGGAGACCGCCCATGTCCGATCCTGATCGCAGGGCTTCGAACCTGCCGACCAATGCCCGCGAAGCCCTGGCCAGCCGCGCCCAGACCCTGGGCACCCTGACCGCGGTCGGCGCCATTCGCGGCGGCGGTCCCGAGCTGACCGGCAGCCTGCATGCCGGCTGGCTGGCCGAGCGGCGCCTCATCGAGCGGATCCTCGCCGATACGCTGGCCGAACAGAGCGTATTCGCCACCCTGGACCATTGGGAGGACCGCACGCGGGCCTTCCAACAGAAGGCCGGAATGCCCGATGCCGGCTGGACGGACAAACAGGGTGAGCCATGGCGGGCAGATCAGGTGCTCGGCTTGATCCTCGACCTTCGCGACCGACTGTCGGCCTGGCAGGAAAAGGCCTCCCCGGCGACGGCCGCCGCCCCAGGTCCGGCGACCCAAGTACCGATCGAAAGCGATGGCAGCTCGGTGCAGCCAGCACCCACCGTCCCATGAACCGCCCCCGCCCCTTCATCCTCCGCGCCGATCGCGTCGTCGCCGACTGGCGCCGGCCGGCTGACGTGGCGGAGGCCCTGGCGGTGGCCGACGGCGTGGTGCTGGCGGTGGGCAGCCTGGCGGACGTGTGGCGGGCAGTCGGCAGCGACTGCCCCACGCGCGACCTGGGCGACTGCCTCCTGGCCCCTGCCTTCCATGACGCCCACCTGCATCTGGCCAAGGTAGCCCTACAGCGCCGCATCCTGGACATCGCCCCCACCTGGAGCCGCGACGAGGTGCTGGCCGCCGTTCGCCGCGCCGCGGCCGGCTCGCCTGGCGGCTGGATCGTCGGCCGCGGCTGGGACCACAGCGCCTGGGGCGCCTGGCCCGATGCCGCATGGCTGGACGCGGCGGCCCCCGGCCGGCCCGTATGCCTGACCCGCAAGGACGGGCATGTCGTCTGGCTCAGTTCGGCCGCCCTGAACCTGGCCGATATCGGCGCCGACCAGGCCGACCCTGCCGGCGGCGAGATCGTCCGGCGCCCGGATGGCAGCCTCAACGGCATTCTGAAGGAGACAGCCATCGAGTTGGCTTACGCCGCCCTGCCGCAGAGCACACCCGAGTCCCGTCGGGTCGCCCTGCGCGAGGTCTGGCCGTCGTTCTGGAGCGAAGGCATCACCACCGTGACCGACATGGGCTTCAAGGGCCTGGATCTGTGGCAGGATCTTGGTGAGCTGCGCGCCGACGGCACCTTGGGCTTGCGCGTCGCCGCCTATGTCATGGAGGATGGCCTGGACGAAGCGCTGGCCCTCGGGCTGCCGCAGCTGGCGCCCGACCCTTGGCTGCGTGCCGCCGGTCTCAAGCTCTTCCTCGACGGCACCTTGGGCAGCAGCACGGCCTGGCTCCTGGCTCCCTACGAGGGCAGCCCCGACAAGGTCGGCCTGGCCACCATGCGGGCTGCGGATGTATGGGAAGCGGTGGCTCTGGCCGCCCAAGCCGGTTGGCCCACGGCGGCTCATGCCATCGGCGATGCGGCGGTGCGCCAGGCCCTGGACGCCTTCGCCGCCCATCCGACCGCGCCCGGGGGCCGACGGCTGCGGCACCGCGTCGAGCATGTGCAGCTGCTGCATCCCGAAGACCTGCCGCGCTTCGCTGCCGGGGGCATCTGGGCTTCCTTGCAGCCGGTGCACCTGGCGGCGGACTGGCCGGTAGCCGACCGGCATTGGGGAGCGGATCGCTGCCGTCAGAGCGGCTATGCCTGGCGGTCCCTGCTCGACGCCGGGGCCTCCCTGGCCCTCGGTTCCGACGCACCCATCGAGCCCCAGAGCGTCCTGCCGGCATTGCGCGTGGCCCTGTCGCGGCGCGACCTCGCCGGCCATCCCGCCCATGGCTGGCATCCCCATCAGGCCTTGCCACTGCCGGCGGCCTTGTGCGGTTACACCTGGGGCGGAGCGGCGGCCTGCGGCTGGGAGGGCTGGCTGGGAACCCTCGGCGCCGGCAAGGCGGCCGACCTGGTGGCCCTTGAAGGTCTGCGGCTCGAGGGGACGACGGACGAGATGGCGGCGGCCCTGGACGGCGCTCGCGTGCGGTCCACCTGGCTGGCCGGCCGACCGGTCTGGGCAACGGCATCCGCAGCGGAAGCCGATGACGTCACGAGCCCGCTGCTGCTGGGGGCTGCCGACCGTGGCTGATGTGGGTGCCAGGGTAGAGGGTGTGGCGACTGAAGGCGACGCGCCGGAACGCCATGAGCGGGATTGGCCCGCCTTCATCGGCCTGGCCTTCGGCGTGCTCTGCGTGGGCAGCGCCGCCATCCTGATCCGCAAGTTGGACGGCGTGGGCAGCCCCTCGCCGTTGGCCATCGCTACTTGGCGGCTGCTCTTCGCCGCCGTGATCCTCGCTCCGTGGTCGGCGGGCCCGATCCGCCGCGCCTGGCCCGTGCTGGTCGCCCGCGATCGACTCCTCGTCCTGGCGGCCGCCGCGGCTCTGGCCGCGCACTTCGCCCTGTGGATTCCCAGCCTGCGCCTCACCTCCGTAGCCAGCTCGGTGGCCTTGGTCACGACCACCCCGATCTTCGTGGCCCTGCTCTCGCCCTGGCTGCTGGGTGAACGGGTCTCCGCGCGCGCCTGGCTGGGCATCGCGGTGGCCTTCGCGGGCGCGCTCGCCTTGCTGGCCGTGCCGTCCGCAGGCAGCGCTCCGTTGGCGGCGGCTTCCTGCCCGGTCATGTCCTGTCCCTTGCTGGGCAAGCTCATGGCCTTGGGCGGCGCCGTGGCCGTGGCCTTCTACTTCATCATCCGCCGCCGGACGCGTGGCCACTTGGGTCTGGTGGCCTACATCGGCCTGGTCTACGGCTTGGCGGCGATCATCCTATTGCTGTTCACCTTGCTGGTGGAAGGCGCGCCCGTCGGCTACAGCGGCCGCGACTGGTTGTTGCTGGCGGCCATCGCCGTGGTGCCGCAGCTGCTCGGTCATGGAAGCTTCAACTGGGCCTTGTCGCGATTGCCGGCAGCCCTGGTGGTCAGCGCCGTGCTGGGCGAACCTATCGTGAGCACGCTCCTGGCCTGGCGATTGTTGGCCGAACCGCCCTCGCGCGGCCTCATCGCCGGCGGCGCCGCCATCCTGATCGGCATCTTGATGATGGCCCGCTCCGCGCCATCCCGCCCAGCGGCCGGTCGCAAGTCCGGTTGACGCTGCCAACCCTATTGCCCTGCCCCGCGAATCCCGATCGCCTCCGGAGACATCTCATGCCCCTCTCCACCCGCATCTGCCACACCCGCCTGCGTGTGCGCTATGCCGAGACCGACGCCTCCGGCATCACCCACCACTCGGCCTATGTGCCCTGGCTGGAAGCGGGGCGCGTGGAATGGCTCAGGGAAGCGGGGCTCAGCTACCGCGATCTGGAGCGGCAAGGCTACAACCTGCCTGTGGTCGAGCTCCATTTGCGTTATGTCGCCGCAACACGCTTTGATGACGCCCTGATCGTCCGCAGTGCCCTGTCGGACCTTCGCAGCCGTGGCCTGCGCTTCAGCTACGAGGTGGTGACTGACGAGCCCCATCCGCGGCAGGTGGCCAACGGGATGAGCCGCCATGTCTGCCTGCTCGGCGGTCGGATCGCGCCCTTGCCGGCAGCCATCCGGCGCTTGGCCGAGGGCGGCGAGAAGCGCGAAGGCGCTTAGCGGGGACCTGGGGAAACGGACTGCCTAACGCATCTTCCGGGCCCAATCCAGAAGCGTCGCCTCATCCAGGTCCGGTCGGTTGGCGCTGAGTTTGATGCGCGTCTTGTCCGTCTGCCAGACCACGTAGCGGCTGCCCAGACGCTCGACATAGACCCCGTCGTGCTCGCCCACCTTCACAGACTTGCCCAGCTTCAGCGCCAGGTCTCGGCGCGCCACAGCCCGTTCGGATCCCGGCGGGTCGGCGCTGTACTGTTCGGCCACCAGGTAGCCCTCCTTCTCTCCTCGCACGTAGAACTGGACGACCGACGGCTCCATGCCCTTGCCGCTCTCTGTTCGATTCAGGCTGGTGCTGTAGAGGGTGACGTCCTGGGGCAGTTCGGTCACCGCGAGCAAGGGATAGTCCACCGCCTTGCGCGCCTCCTCCAAGCTGATGGTGTCCGAGGTCATCGGGTTGGCGACCGAGTCCTGAACCAGCACGTCAGGGTCGACGGGGGAGGTCAGGGTGAAGCGGTTCGGGTCAACCGGCGGGTCATAGGCCACCACGCGCGAGGTCACCACGAAGGGCGGTCCGATGTCCGGTCGCACGATCTTCTGGGACTTCAGGATCAGATGGGTCTCGGCATCCAGCCAGACTGTGAAATCGGAGGGCGCGTCGCGGCGCAGCGGGTCATCTTCCGGGCGGCCGTCCAGCCGGATGGCCGGCTTACCGTCCACCGTGTCCGTGCTGACCTCCCCGAACAGGCTCTTCTCCAGAAGGTTCTTGGCATAGGGCGGCTGGTCGATGATGTTGACGACGCCGCGCGGGTTGCGGTTGAAGATCTTGGTCGTGGGGTTGTAGCGGCTGATGGCATCCAGGTTGTCGACGCTGATCACGCCCGGGTTGTAGAGGCTGTCGGGGGACGACTCCTCGCGCCGCATGCCCTCGGCATTGGCCCAGATGCTGATCTTGGAGATGGCCGGCGAGTCGGCGTCGGCGAAGACGCTCTCCAGCTGCACGACGCTATGCACCGGCTCAGCGGCCACCGCCGTGGCGATGATCTCGGGCACCTTGACGGCCGCGGCCGTCAAGGTGGGTAGGGCGGGGGTGGCGCGGCGCGTGAGATCCGGCGCCTTCGCGCCTTCCCGGCAAGCGGACAGTCCGGCCGCCGCGAGGACGGTCAAGGTCAGGCAAAGGCGCGGCGCTGGATTCATGGAAGGCTCTCCGTGCACAGGTCAAAGCGGATGGTGGCTGGCGCCCGCCGGCGGGCGAACGGCGGATGATCGGTTGCGGTCCGGTTCGATCGATACGATGCGAGGGTTCAGGGCCAGAGTCGAGCGCCACCGCAGGGCGGCGGGGCCCAGGACAGGCCACGGAAGATGTCGACCAGCTGCTCGCCGTCGGGGGCCACATGCAAACGCGAGGCATCGCCGGCCACGGCGGCCATCAGGGCCAGATCGGTGCTGGGACCCTGCCAGGCGACGGCGTCGATCACCACGCCCATGGCCCGCAGGGCTTCCGCAGCAGCCACCACTTGCGCTGGCGTGCTGGGATTCACCTGGCCGTCCGAGAGCAGCACGACGCGCTTTGCGCCCGGCCCGCTGACCGGCGCCAACAGTTCGGCGGCCAGAAGCAAACCGGCGTCGATGCGCGATCCACGGCCGGCGCTGAGAGCGGCAAGACCAGCGGCGAGATCTGCAGGGTCACTGCCCAGAGGGGCCAGGACGCGAGCCTCGCCGTCGAAACCGACCAGGGCCAGGCGATGCGGCGCCCGCAGGCGAGCCACGGCGACGGCGGCGGATTCACGGGCCGCCTCCAGGCGAGGCCGGCCGGCGGCGGTCAGTTCGGCCATGCTGCTGGAGCTGTCGAGGACCAGCACCATGGACATCGGATCCGCCTCCTGCTTGGGGCAGGATTCGCGGAGCAGGAGCGGCAGGTACAGCGGCTTGGGGCGCGGCGTGGCCGTAGCCGTTGCGGTCGCCGTCGCGGTTGCCGTCGCTGAGGCCGTGTCGGTGGCCGTGGGGCTGGGCGTGTCGGTCGGTCCAACCGTCGGGGTGACCGAGGCTGTCTCGGTGGCGCTGGCGGTTGGGCTGGGCGTATCGCTGGGCGTCGGGCTGACGGCGGGTGACGGCGTCGGCGTCGAGACGTTGATGCAGATGGTTCCCTTGCGACCGTCATTGTTGCTGCCGTTGCCGTCGCCCTGGCCACCATCGACGCTCAGGCCGGAGCGCTTGACCACGCCCGTGGCGTGAAACACCTTGATGCGGCCACCGCCGCCACCGCCGCCGCCGTCGTCCGTGTCTGCGCCGCGCCCGCCATCGGCGATGATCCGCCCGGCGATGTCCACCTGCCGACCCTCGATCCACACCCCGCCGCCGGCGCCGCCGCCGCCTGCATCGTTGGCCGACACGTAACCGTCCTCGCCGACAACCGAGATGTTGCCGGTCACCAGAATGGTGTCGGCCAGCAGCGCGACGGCGGCCCCACCATGGCCGCCGCGTGCGGTTTCCGGATCACCGTCGGCCACGCCCGGCGCCCCGCCGGCCGAACCGCGCTCGATCTCATGGCTGCAGGAGGCGCCGTAGCTGCGGCCGCCCTTGGACGCGGTCGTCGTGACATTGTCCAGCACGCCATCGCCGCCGTCTCCTCCGTAGGCTCCGCCGCCCCCGCCGTCGATGCTGCGCGAACCGCCTTCGCCGTGGCCCGGTCCCTCGCCGTCGCGCAAGGCCTGGCCACGGAAACCGCGGGCGTCGCCTTGAATGCTGGTCCCGGCTTCCAGGATGATGCTGTTCGCCCGCAGGATAAGCCGGCCGCTGTCTTCAGAGCCGGAATACGCCCGGATCTCCAGGCGCGCCCGGTTGCGCAGGATGACCTGGCCGAAGCGCAAATCGCCGCTGAGGGTGCTGCTTCGCCCGTCGAGGATCAGGTCGGGCAGTGGCGTTGCGGTCGGGGCGCCCTGGGCGTGCGCCAGGCCATCCGAACTGGCCGCTGGAAGCAGGGCCAGGGCCAGGGCCACGACCGTGAGCAGGGCTGCTACAGGGCGCGCGCCGGCAGCTCGCTGCTCAGAGTGCTTTGAACTGTTCGAAGGGTTGTTGGCAGGCATGGCAGTAGTACAGGGCGCGGCAGATGGTTGGGCCAAACGCGTTCTCCAGCTCTGTCTCCATGGCGTTGCAGAATGGGCAGGCCGGCGGAGCTTCGCTCGGCGCGTCGGCCCGGGGCAGCAGCTCCAGGTCGATCGCGAACGCGCGCCTTGCCGCCGGCGGCGGGGGCGCCAACCCGATGGCCTTCATCCGCTCCCGGGCCGCGGGGGCAATGCGGTCGCTGGTCCAGGGCGGGTCGAGCACAATGTCCACCGTTACCTGTCGCGCGCCCAGGGCAAGCACGCAGGCCTCGATCTCCTCGCGCATCACATGCAACGCCGGACAGCCGCTGAAGGTGGGGGTGATGGCCACCGTCACGTCGTCGCCGTCCACGGTCACCGACTGCACGATCCCCAGCTCTACCACTGAGACGACCGGGATCTCTGGATCCTTGACGGCATCCAGGGCTTCCAGGACCGTTGCCGGGGTCAATCGGAGCCCCGCAGGCGCCGTCACCGCCGCCTCGGTCACCAGTCCGCCTCCGGATCGGAACGGTACAGGCCTTGCATCGCCGCGAGCAAGGTGACGAGCTCCGGTCCATGCTCGCCACGCCGGCCGCCGGTAACGGCGTCATGACTGAGCGGAACGGTGAGTCCGGCGCGCTCGAAGCGGGTGACAACGGCGGCCCGCCAGACCGGCGCGAGCGCTGCGGAGGCGGGTACGATGCCGGCGGCAACCAGGTCGGCTTCACCTTCGACGGGTTCCCAGATGGCCAGGGCGTAGGGCCACAGGCGATCCAAGGCCGCTTGTAGCAGGTCGCGCGCTTCGTCGGCGCCCTTCGCCAGGCGCTCGAGGTAGGCCTGTCCGTGCAGCAGGTGGTACTTCTCCTCCTGACGCAGCTTCAGCGCGGCGTCGGCCAAGGGCTTCCAGGCTGAACCCGTCAGAGCCTCGAGGCGCAGCAGCTCGGCGAGGTCGAACAGGTACTGGCGCACCAGACTGGCGGCGTAGTCACCGCGATCCAACTCCAGCAGGCGCGCGTTCAGCCAATCCGGCGCGTCACGCAGAAAGGCCTGGCGGTCCGGCGACGGCTCTCCCAGTTCATGGCGCAAGCCATACCAGATCTTGGCATGCCCCAACTCGTCCTGGGCCATGCTGGAGAAGGCGATGTCCTCCTCGAGGATGGGGCCGAGGCCGGTCCACTCCGCATCCCGATGGCCCAGGAGCATCTCATCGTCCGCGAGGGCCAGCAGGTACCGCTTGAGCGCGCCGAGCAGTTCGGGCGGCGGTGTGTCGAGCGCGGTTCGGTCGGTCGCGGGTGCGACGGTCGCCGCGCCGGTAGCAGGATTGGCCATCAGGGTCCCTCGCGGCGATGTCGCGACGCGTTCAATTCGGTCTCGGCCGTCGTCAGGACGCCTTCGACATGGTCATCGCGTTGGGCGTGGCCATGGATCTTGTCCTTGCGCAGGCCTTGGAAACCGCCGGGCTCGCGGTACATCCGGTCAGTGGTGTGCTGAAAGACATCCGAATCGGCGTAATCGGTGGCGTGGATGCAATGCACCGGCACCACCCAGAGGTTGACGCAGTTGCCGCGGCGCGCGAAGTTCTCCTTGGCCAGCACCAAGGCGATTTCGGCGTCCGGGGCATGCAGCGAACCCACATGATGGTGATGCTCGCCGCGGCGATCCTGCTGAAAGACTTCGTAGACCGTCCATTCGGTGTCGGCATGACGCGCGCCCGGATCGTGCTCGCGAGCAAATCCCAACCCTTGGTGGTAGGGATCGAAACGCCAATCACGGGTGTAGCTGGGCATGTCCGGCCGAGCCTCAAGGGCCTCGCTCCCGGGATCCGCAGGGTCTCCGTACATGTCACGCCGCCTTCGGCAGGGCGAGATGCGGCTCAAGCGCCCGTCGCAACCAGGAACCCTCATCGTAGATCAACCGCCGGAGCGCAAGCCGCTCGCGGTTCATCGGCCCGTCACCGTTGATGACGCGAAAGAACTCGTTCCAGTCCGGTTGGGTGATATGCCACTCGCCGCTCTCCGCATCCCGCCGCAGCGCGGTGTCGGGGATCTCGAGGCCCAACTCCAAGATCTTGGGGACGAACTTCTGCAGCCAGATCTGCCGCTGCTCATCGTTGGTCTTGGGCTTGATGCCCCAACGCTGCAGCACCTCGGTATGCACCGACTGCTTGTCGGGCGGGCCGAAGAACATCATCGTCGGCCACCACCAGCGGCTGAAGGCCTCCTGGCACATCGCCCGTTGCGCGCTGGTGCCGGTGATGAGGGTGACCACGAGGTCATAGCCCTGCTTGAGGTGGAACGCCTCCTCGTAGGTGATCCGGCGCAGCGCGCGACCATAAGGGCCGTACGATCCTGTCTGCATGATGGTCTGGTTGACGATGGCCGCGCCGTCGATGAGCCAGCCGACCATGGCGATGTCGGCCCAGGTGTCGCAGGGGTAGTTGAAGACATTGGAGTACTTGCTGCTGCCGTTGATCAGCTCTTCGATCATCTCGTGGCGCGGCTTGCCCAGGGTCTCCGCCGCGCGGTAGAGCAGTTGGGCGTGGCCGACCTCGTCCTGCACCTTGGCGATGAGCGCCATCTTGCGCTTGAAGCCCGGGGCGTAAGGGATCCACTGGCCCTCAGGCAATGCGCCCATGAGCTCGCTGTTGGCATGCTGCTGGATCAACCGGATGAGCTGGCTGCGGTAGCGCTCGGGCATCCAGTCCCCGGGTTCGATCTTTTCACCGCGGGCGATGCGCGCCTCGAAATCGGCAAGCCTGGCTTCGTCGGTCATGACCTGATCCTCCTTGGTGAGCGTCCTCACGGCCGCCTACAGGATACCACGGTTGGCCACGACCACGGCAGAATCCGAGCGGTCGGGGCCGAAGAAAAGCCGGGGAGCGCAAGCGCTCCCCGGCTGGAACCTGACGGTAGTGTACGGCCATCGACGGCCGCGATGATCACGGGACCTTGGTGGGTTCAGCCTGTTCCTCAGGAGCCGCTGGGTCCACTGGGGGAGCCGTCGCTTCGCCCTGGGCGGCAGGACAGGCATCTGCGCTGGCGCTGGTCCGCAGTCCGACGCGCTGCCCCACGAAATCGTTCATCAGGAACATCACCGTGTCCTGGGCCGCAGACGCCGCGACGACGGACGACATCACTGACAGATCCGCGGGCACCCGCTGGTCTTCCAGCAGATACACCAGCCGCGCCTTGGTCAGGTCGCCGCCGGGCATATCCATGCGGTACAGGCGGGCCTCCCACACGAAGACCAGGCTCTCTCCGCCCTTCAAGACGCTGAGGGCCACCGGATCCGACTTCCATCCCAACTGGCGCGGCAGGCTGGCGCCGGTGCCTTGCTCTTTTCCGCCGGCCGCCGCCGACATACGCCGGACGAGGGTGCTGCCGAAAGCGGAATCGGTCGCGGCCTGTCCGCCCTCGGTAGAGGTGCTGAACGGGGTGTTCATGACGTAGAGGCTGGCGCCGTCCTCGGCCCAGGCGGCATGCGGGGCACTGCTGTCCTTGAAACTGCGGACCAGCTCCAGCTTGCCCGAAGCCACGTCCATCACCCACAGGCTGGTCTGGCCAGGGACTTCGGTGCTGTCGGTGCGCACGATGGCCAACCTGTTGTTGTCCGGCGACCATACGAAACGCATGAGGCCGCGGCTGGTGACCGCGGGCGTGCGTCGGCAGCTGATACCCAGACAAGGCTCAGGCAGCTTGTGGCTGACGACCACGCCCTTGCCGTCCTTGTTGAGGTCGTAGACCGTGACGCTGTTGTCGGGGCTGCTCAAGTCGAAGACGCGGAGCTCGGCCTGCGGCCCGATGGCGGCGGCCACCTTGTTGCCGTCGGGAGAAAGCGCGAACGACTGCACGGCCTCGGTACCCACCGTGCTGTTCAGGCCGATCAAGGTGAGGTCCTTGGTCTCCGGCGAGTAGTTGGCCACGCCTTCGGCTGGAACCGTGCCCCCGTAGAGCTTGGCGTAGCCGCCGGGGATGTCGCGACGGTTGACCGCCACCACGAAGCGGTTTCCGGCGTCGTCCACCTGGACTTCGGCCATCGTCTCCTCCAAAGCCACGCCCTCGGCGGGCTGCTCGCCGTCTTCGACCGTGGCGTAGGGGACGAGGATGTCCGTGGCGGCCCAGGTGGTAGCCAGATGCCGCCCGGTGGTCTGCCCGCCTTCACCGCCCAGATCGATGACGGTCAGCGCCAGGGAGTCGCTCGGCCAACTGGCATCTTCCGGCAGCGAGGCCGGCTTGGCGCTGGTGATGGTCAGGATCCGGGTGCCGGTGGCGCTCATGTCCGCCGAAAGCACCTCGGTGCCGTAGGCGGGCAGGCAAGGACCGTTGCCCAGAATGGTCTCGGGGGGGATCTCGAGCGGCGGCTCGCAGTTGCCATAGCCGGCCACACATGGCATGTACTGGCACCCTACGGTGGAAAGCGAAAGCGACAGAAGCGCGCAAGATGCGAGCACGCGCGGGAGTTGGAAGCGATGTGCCATCCGTGGATCTCCTCCTCAGAGCGGGATGATTGCGAACAAGCGCATTGTACGAAGTTGTCCGGACAAGGCAACCGCGGCGAAGCCGTGATGGCGGCACACCAGCGATCACGAAGCAGAACTAGCCGTCAAGTCGCCTGATATCGGTGTCGGTTCAGCCGGTCCGACGGCAAGTCGATCGGCAGGAATCGTCATTGCCGTGGTCGCCGGGGACAAGCGCCGGACGAGCCTCGCCCGGAGTAGGTCGGACTAGTGTAACACGGCGTGCGCGTTGCAACCCTGACTTTCGGCAGACAACATCCTGACCAACCCTGGGCTGGGAATGCGGCTGGGCGGGTATGGCACGGCGCGTCACCCGATCGGGGCGCTGCCTGGGCGGCAATCGGCGACCGGCCGTCCGATCACGGCTGTAGCTGCTCCGCTATAATCGGAGGTCTCTCCAACACGCCGCTCGACCCGCTTCCCATGGGTCGGGCCGCGCCAGCAAGCAGGCCCCATGACAATCGGCGAACCCCTGGCCGTCCCCGAGACCGATGGCCCGGTTACCGGCGTGCGCTCGGAAGCTGGCAAGGGCAATGTCCTTTTGGGGCTGACACGACCTCGCCTGGGCGTCCTGGGCATGATCACCGTGCTCTTCTGCAACCTGTTGGCCTACACGACGCCGGGTCCGCCGCCACGGCTGCTGGGTCTGACCGGCCTGATCGTCGGCGGTGCCCTGGCCCTCGCCGGAGCCAGCGCCCTCAACCAGTTTCTTGAGCGACGTCCCGACGCCCTCATGCGTCGGACAGCCGGGCGACCGCTCCCCACCGGCCGCATATCGCCGCTAGCGGCCGGTCTGATCGGGCTGCTGCTGACGGCGGGCGGCCTGGCAGTGCTCGCCGCAAGCGTAGGGCTGTCGACGGCCGGTTGGACGCTCGCCGGCGTCTTGAGCTATTCGCTCGTCTACACGCCTCTGAAGCAGCGCAGCAGCTTGAACACGATCGTCGGCGCATTCCCCGGCGCCATTCCGGCCCTGATGGGCTGGTCCGCTGCCCGGGCCTTGACGCCCGACGCATGGGTGATCTTCGGCGTGCTTGCCCTCTGGCAGGTGCCCCATTTCCTGGCCATCGCCTGGTTGTACCGCGCCGACTACCAGCGCGCCGGATTCCAGATGCTGGGAGGAGGTCCGGCCAACGGCGCCGACCTGGGCCGTCAGAGCCTGCTCTTCGCCCTTGCCATCCTCCCCTGCTCCCTGTTGCTCCTGCAGCGCGGCTATGCCGGACCGGTCTACGGCGCGGGCGCACTCGCCTTGGGCCTGTATTATGTCAGCGCCAGCCGAAGGCTGCAGCTGGAGCCTTCACCGCTCCACGCTCGACGGCTCCTGAGGGCTTCGGTTGTCTTCTTGCCGCTGTTCTTCATCGTCCTGGTGCTCGACCGCCTGCTCTTTGCCCCTTGACCCGGTCTCGCCCCACACCGGCTTCCTGCCCGCAGCGCGGTGGCACTGCTATGAAAATGCGCCGCGCTCCAGCCGCAGTTTCATATTCTGGCGGGTGTACTTGCCGCACATGCGCGACTTGACAACAGCCTGGCAATCAACGACAATAGAACACTCGTTCTATATGGAGACCATTGCCATGCGCCAACCCCACCCCGCCTCTCGTCTGGCCTACCCATTGCTGCTCGCCCTGATCCTGCTCAGTGCGACGCTGGATCGTCCGCCGGCGCTCGCCCGGGAAGTCAGTCGCCCGCCCAGCGGGTCACCCGCAGTGGCCAGCGACCTGCCGGTGTCCGCCCGCGGCTTGTTGCTCAGGCCGGTCGGAGTCGCTCCCTCGCCATGGGCCGCGGAATCCGCACGATTGGCGGCCGGCACGGAGCTCGCGGTCAACGGTCAGACGCGCCTCAGGGTGGGGTTGCGCCAGGTGACGGTCTATCGGATCGCCACCGCCGGGCCGGCGATCGTTCAAGGATGGGTCGCCGGCGACGCCGTGCTGCTACGGTCGGGTACGGTCCCGCTCATCGACCCGCGTGACGATGCGGACGGCCGGTCCGAGCGGCGGGGTGCCGGTGTAGCCCCGTCGGCGTCGGCGCCGGCACCGCCCACGGTAGCCGTGATGCGCATTGCCCGCGACGATCTGCCGGCCTGGCTTCCCGAGAGCGTCCGGCGCTGGGAGGCGCCGATAGCAGACGCGGCCCGCCGCCATGGCATCGCGCCCAGCCTGTTGGCCATCGTCGTCTTGGTGGAGTCCGGCGGCTGGTCACAGGCCATCAGCCCCGCGGGGGCCTACGGGCTGACCCAACTGATGCCGGCTACCGCAGCCGAGATGGCTGCGGCAACCGGGCGAAACGTAGCGGCATCCGGCTGGCGTGATCCAGTCACCAACATCGACCTGGGTGCGGCCTATCTGGCGGCCCAATCGCGGGCCTTCGCCGTCGATGCCAAGGGTGATGAACGGGAACAGGTCCGGTTGATCGCCGCGGCGTACAACGGAGGGCCCGGACGGCTGCGCCGCAGCCTGGATTCCTGGAACGCCCCTCTGCCGACAGAGACGCAGCGCTACCAGCGTTGGGTGGTTGGAATGTGGGATGAGCGCCGGTCCGATCAGAGCCAGCACTTCGAGGAATGGCGCGCTGCTGGCGGCGAGCGACTGTTGGTGGCGGCCTCGGCCGCAGATTAGCAGAGCTGGGTGGGCCGTCGACGCCGCATCCCTGCCATGAAGGCGCGCCGCGCTCCGGCCGCAGTTTCATGTTCTGGCGGGTGTGCTTGCCGCACATGCGCGACTATGGACTGACGGAACCTGACTGCGGACGCAGCACCCGAACCAGGGCTTCCAGCCGATCGTCGTCCAGTCGGCCTGGCTGGCTTTCCACCGCTTGCCACACATCGATGCCCCAGGGTTTGACCTCGGCCACGGCTCGCCCGATCGTGTCGGGAGCCAAGGCGTCAGAGGCCAGAATGGTCGGCATGCGGGCCGCCAACGCGGCGACGGAGGTCCACGACTGGGCCGCCGCCCCGGCCAGATGCAGCAACAGCGCCGGTGCGGCCGGCGTACGCAGATGGACACCGCTCACGAAGGGCCGGGTCTGGACCTCTACCTGCTCCGGAGTATCGATGGTCAGGGCCTTGAAGGTATGGATCGATCCGTAATGCTCGAGGTCCTGGCGGGTCTCGCGACCAAAGAACTGCACCATGTCCAGGCCGCTCTGCCGCGCAACCCGCTGCACCAAGGGCCGGGGCGTGTTCACGAAGATGCCCACCATCTGCGCCCGCCGGCCGATCGCCTGCCGAATATCCCAGGCCTGCGGGATATCCACCACGCGCGGACTCTGCGACCAGAAGACGCAGGCGATGAGGTCCGCGCCGAGGTCAACCGCTCGGCGGGCGTCCTCGGGGTCGGTCAGTCCGGAGACCTTGATGTGGATGTAGCCGTCGCTCAAGTCCGTCTCCTCTGCCAACTCGACTTGCGGCGTTGATGCTTCACGGACAGCCCGCCTTGTAGACCAGGGGATTGAAGATGGGATGGTAGGCCTTGCCCAGGTCGAGCATGCTCAGCCAGAGGCGGAGCGGGTTGTTCGGCCCCGGCGGAAGGGCTGGATTGACGGGTTGTCGCCAACCGTTGATCCGCTCCGGGTTGGCGACGGCGTCGTTGACCGCCCCGATGGGGACACGCCCAGTCAGGCTGGCGCAGGCCTTGCCCTGCGCTGGTACCCCGGTCGCCGTAGCATCGGCCGGCCGGCGCGTGGCAGTGGGCGTACTCGACGGCCGGCTCGTCGCCGCCTTGGTGGCCGTGGGGGTGACCGTCGGCGGGCAGGTCAGGGAGATGCTCGTCTCGGCGCTGAAGCGCCGCCCTTCATCGAACAGCGCATCGACGCCGATGGCTGCGGAACCACTGGCGGGAGCGCTGACCCGCAACAGCCAGGTCAATGAGGCTGTGGCCCCCGCCCCGATCTCCGGCAAGGTCTTCTGACCGACCTCGCCGGGAGCCAGGTTCAGTCCTGGTGGAAGGTTGATGGTCGCTCGGCCGCCACGCAGGGGCAGGATGCCGAAGTTGCTGACAAAGAAGGCCACCGACAGGTTCTCGCCGCATTGGGCGTCCAAGGGCGCCGATACAAAGGCTTCCCCGCCGCCGCCAGCATACAGGCCGTAGGCCGTAGCATGCTCGGCGGCCAGACCGGGCGCCAGGCGGATGGGATCCCAGTACATCGCCACCGCGCTGTCGCGCGTGACGACCTGGGTCGCATCCACAGGATAGTCCCAGCGCGCATTCTGCATCAGGTACCAGCGGCCGATGACGAAGCGATCCGGCGCGGCGAAGGATTCGTCTCGCAGTACCCCCATGCCCCGCAAGGCCACGACGTCGAAGCGCGGCGAAGCGAAGGCCAGCCAGTAATCCGGCACATCACCACCCAGAAACTCGCGCTCATGGGCGACGGTCCCCTGACCGGGGATGAAATAGGGCGAACCGTCGTTGGTGTCCAACTTGACGTCGAACAAAGCCCGCAACCCCACGCTGATCGTCTCCGCACCTTCATTGTGCAGGACATAGCGGGCCTCCACCATGTCGGGACGGTTGGTGAAGCGGTTGGGCTTGAGCGCCAGGGTCTGGGTCACCGCGACGCGATAAGGGCTCGACCAGCGCCAGACATTGCTGACCTGTGACCCGGTGACCGTTTGCGGCGACGGTTCGAAGCGAACCCAGTCCACCGTCCCGCGTGGCCCCTCGGCCCGGACGGTGGTGTAGCCATAGCCCACGACGCTGGTGCCCGCCGGCTCAAAGCCGTAGAGCAGACGGCGATCATCGTCCTGGTCGGTTCCAGGGTCCCCGCCCGTCGTGCCCATCACCCAGGCACCGTTTGGGCCGATGTCGGCCCGCACAAAGGTGTTGGCGAGCCGCGCGCAGCGGCCTTGGCACTTGTAGAGCTGAGACTGGCCGCTGACCGGCAGGGCGACGATCGCCACGACGAGCAGGGTCAGGGCCGGAATCATCCACCTTGCGGCGCGCATCATGGACCTCTCCTGTCATCCCGATCCTGAGCGGCTCCGCTGCGCATGGCCGTCAGCTGACGGCACGCGCAGGGTGGAAGGGCTTGCCAGGATCGATCGCGTAATAGGCGTGGGAGCCGCGAGTGACGCGCTTGAGCAGTCCCTCGTTGATCGCCACCTTGATCATGTGCTTGATCGCATTGTTCGACAGGTCGATGATTTCCTTGTTCCGCAAGCCTCGCAGGGAGTCGTAGACCTGAATGAAGAGCACCGGCTCCTCAAAACTGCGCATCGCCTCTTCAAAGACCGCCCAGTCCGAGTCGGTCAGGATCAGATCCTGCTCATCGACCGTGTCGGTCTCCTCCTCTTCGACGGTCGCCGGCGGGGCCTCCGGCGCGAAGTGGCTGAGACTGTAGGCATCCTCGGCCGGCAGAAAGACCTCGCTGACCGAGCCGCTGGTGAACACCTTGACCAGGCCGCGACGCTCGGCGTCGCGGACGAAGTCCTTGAACTTGCCGAAGGCCCTTCCCGAGCGATCCTTGAACTTGTGCTCGTCGAAGTCCGGCGCCACCTCCATCATCAGCAGCTTCACCCCGGCCAGGGTGGTGGCCGCCCCACGTTCGCGACCCAGACGAACCGCCTGCACCACCGCGGCGTAGGGATCCTGGACCTCCTGGGACTGGAGCCGATCCACATCCTCGTCCACCTGATTGTAGAAGAGGAACTCGTCGGCCGACTGTGCCAGATGGCTGGCCGTGGCCTGGGCCACACCGATGACCACCGTCTTCTTGCCTTGCTGCCTGACGGCGTTCACCAGCGGGATGAAGTCGCGGTCACCGGTGATGAGCACGTAGGTGCCGATGTTGCCGAAGGCGTAGAGGGTCTTCATCAAGTCGATGCACAGGTGCATATCGACGCTGTTCTTGATGGGGCGTCCCATGCGGCCCTGTTCCCGGTCGTAGTGGTAGGTAGGAACGTACATGGGCTCGATGGCATTGGCGTACAGGGCGTTGGTGACCCGTGGATAGCGGTACCAGTCCGCGTAGGCGCGAGCGATGGTCACCCGGCCATAGCGCTGGCAGAGCTCCATGATCGACTCGAAGTTGGGATTGGTGTCATAGCGATTGCGAACGGAGATGTAGATGTTCTCGAAATCGATGAACACCGCAACGTCGGTCGCGGGTCCCTGGTATTGGGGGAAGAGGTTCATGAGCCTTCAAGGGGATGGGAGCGGATCCTACGAGGGTAGAACAGACCTCCGTCGGGCGACGACCCGTGCGGCAGCACCCGCTTCGTGGACAGTCCGGCGACCGGCATGTAGCGAGCGAACCCGGCCTGACGGAAGGGCCTGTTGGCTCCATGCTTGGCCGCGAGTATAGCACGCCCCGCCGCGGCCCGGCGACCGCCGTCAGGGTCTCAACGTCGAGGGTTGACATATCCGTCACTACACCTATAATAGATGAGTTGGAGTGAAGTGGTCTGCGACTCCGTCCATCATCCGCCGAGTGCAGGAGGATCCTCCTTGTCGATCAAAGACTTCAACGCCATCCGCATCAGCCTCGCTTCGCCCGAGGAAATCCGGACCTGGTCCTATGGCGAGGTCACCAAGCCTGAGACCATCAACTACCGCCGGCTTCGTCCTGAGAAGGATGGTCTGTTCTGCGAGGCGATCTTCGGGCCGACGAAGGACTGGCAGTGCTATTGCGGCAAGTACAAGAAGATTCGCTACCGTGGCATCGTCTGCGACAAGTGCGGCGTGGAGGTCACGCGGGCCCGGGTGCGCCGTGAGCGGATGGGTCACATCGAGCTGGCCAGCCCGGTAGCCCACATCTGGTACACCCGCCGTGTTCCCAGCTATCTGGGCATCCTGCTTGACATCTCCCGCCGCAACCTGGATCGGGTGCTGTACTTCGCCCAATACATCGTCACCAAGGTGGACGAAGACGAGCGCGGACGCATCCTGCGTCGGCTCGACGAAGAGAACCAGGCGGCCGTGTCGGTGCTCAGGTCACGGACCGGCGATGAAGCCGAGGCCGTCAGGGGCGTCGTCGACGAGGCGCTCCGGGACCTCCGCACATCCATCGACGCACGCAAGGCGGAAGCCGAGGCGCGCCTGGAGCAGGAAACCGGCACGCTCATGGCCGGCGCGGCGCAGATGCAGGACGTGCTCAACGGCCTGCGCGACAAGCCGGCCGCCCAGGACATCGTGTTCGCTCCCACCGGGGCAACCGTGGTGGAGCGTGGCGAGACCGTGACCGCTACGCACCATGATCGCCTCAACGAACTCCTGCAGGTGCGCCTGTCAGACCTGCAGACGGAGTTGGATGACGCCGTCAAGTCCGACGAGCAACGCTACCTCGCCGAGCGCGAGCAGCTCATGCGCCAGCACGAGGGTCGCTTGTCGACCCGCGACCGGCAGATCGAGAGCGAGATCGTCGACCTGGAGAAGCAGTACCGCGTCCAGCGGGACGAGGTCGCCGGACTGGCGGTCATGCAGCTGATGACCGAGGCCGAGTACTGGGACGCCATGGAGCGCTGGGGATCGGTCTTCGAAGCCGGAATGGGCGCCGAGGCCCTCTACGACATCATCGCCCGCATGGACCTCAAGCACATGTCCGGGCTGATGCGGGAGGAGATCCTGCACGGTCGGTCCAAGCAGCGACGCAAGAAGGCCACCAAGCGCCTGCGGGTCATCGAGGCCCTGCGCCGCAGCGAGAACCGCCCGGAATGGATGATCCTCAAGACCTTGCCGGTCATCCCACCGGACCTGCGGCCCATGGTCCAGTTGGACGGCGGCCGCTTCGCCACCTCGGACCTGAACGATCTCTATCGCCGCGTCATCAACCGCAACAACCGCCTCAAGCGCCTGCTGGACCTCGGCGCGCCGGATGTCATCATCCGCAACGAGAAGCGCATGCTGCAGGAGGCGGTGGACTCGCTCATCGACAACAGCCGTCGTGGCAAGGCCGTGTCGGCTCGCGGCCGGCGCAAGCTGAAGAGCCTGTCGGACATGCTCAAGGGCAAGCAGGGGCGCTTCCGCCGCAACCTGCTCGGCAAGCGCGTGGACTACAGCGGCCGCTCGGTCATCGTCATCGGCCCACAGCTGAAGCTGCATCAATGCGGGCTGCCCAAGACGATGGCCCTGGAGCTGTTCCGGCCCTTCGTGATGCGCAAGCTGGTCGAGTACAACTACGCCCACAACGTCAAGGGCGCCAAGCGCCTGATCGAGAAGATGGACCCGGTGGTCTGGGAAGTACTGGAGGAGATCATCCAGGACTATCCCGTGCTGTTGAACCGCGCGCCCACCCTGCACCGACTGGGCATCCAGGCCTTCGAGCCCATCCTGGTGGAGGGCAAGGCCATCCAGATCCATCCGCTGGTCTGCCAGGCCTTCAACGCCGACTTCGACGGCGACATGATGGCCGTGCACGTGCCGCTGTCGGAAAAGGCCAAGCGTGAGGCGCGGGAGCTGATGCTCAGCACCCGCAACCTGCTGAAGCCGGCCTCCGGCGAGCCGATTGTCGAGCCCCAGAAGGACATGGTGCTGGGGATGTACTACCTCACCATGCGCCGTCCGGGCGTCGCCGGCGAGGGTCGCAGCTTCGTCAGCCTGGAAGAGGCCAAGATGGCCTACGACCTCGGACAGGTCCACATCCACGCCCCGATCAAGCTGTACATGGCCACCCATTACGATGAGGCGGGCGAGCGCTATCTGGACGGGATGCATGAACGCTGCATCGAGACCACGGTGGGCCGCGCCATCTTCAACCTGAGCCTGCCGCAGGAGATGCACTTCTACGACCCCGGCGAGCCCTTGGACAAGGGTGGCGTGAAGCGGCTGGTGGCCGAGGCGATCGAAGTGCTGGGCCAGGAGCCGGCCGGCGAGTTCCTGGACGTGCTCAAGCGGGTGGGCTTCACCTACGCCACGCGATCCGGCCTGTCCATCGCCGTGGACGACATCACCATCCCCAAGCGCAAGAAGGAGCTGGTGGCGGCCGCCGACGATACGGTCAACGAGCTCAACCGGCAGTTCCGGCGCGGCCTGATCACGGACGACGAGCGCTACGCCCGCACCATCGAGGTCTGGACCCGGGTCACGGAGGAGTTGACCGCGGCGGTGAAGTCCGAGATGCCGGCCTACGGCTCCATCCGCATCATGGCCTCCAGCGGCGCCACGAAGGGCGGGTTCACCCCCATCCGTCAGTTGGCCGGCATGCGCGGCCTGATGGCCGATCCATCGGGACGCATCATCGACCTGCCCATTCGGTCCAACTTCCGCGAAGGTCTCACAACCCTCGAGTACTTCATCTCCACCCACGGCGCCCGCAAGGGTCTCGCCGACACCGCCTTGCGTACGGCCGACGCCGGCTACTTGACGCGGCGCTTGGTGGATGTGGCGCAGGACGCGATCATCAACAGCTTCGACTGCGGCACGGAGCGCTTCATCGCGCTGAAGCCGCGCGACGCCAAGGTCTTCGACGAAACCCTGGCCGATCGCATGCTGGGCCGGGTCGCGGCGCGCAACATCGTGGATCCGCAGACCGGCGAGGTGCTGATCGAGGCGGGCGAGATCATCGAGCAGGCCAAGGCCGACCTCGCTGTCGCGGCCGGCCTCACCGAGGCGGCCGTGCGTTCGCCGCAGCTCTGCCAGCTGCGTTACGGCATCTGCCAGATGTGCTACGGGAAAGACCTGGCGCGCGGCGGCCTGGTCAGCATCGGCGAGGCGGTCGGGATCATCGCCGCCCAGTCCATCGGCGAGCCTGGCACGCAGCTCACCTTGCGGACCTTCCACACCGGCGGTGTGGCGATGGGCGGCGGCGGCGACATCACCCACGGTCTGCCCCGCGTCCAGGAACTCTTCGAGGCCCGCAACCCCAAGGGCGAGGCCATCCTCTCCGATATCGACGGCACCGTCAGCCCGCACCGCGACGGCGAGGTGCTCTCGCTCATCGTCACGGCGAACCAGGTGATGTCGGACAGCTACCTGATACCCACGGGCTACGTCGCGGCAGTAGATGCGGGGGCCGTCGTCGACAACGGCGGGATCCTCGCCAACGGGCCGGACGGCCCCATCGTGGCCGAGCGTGGCGGCGTCGTCGACGTGGCGGGCGCCCAGATCATCGTCCGCCGCGACGAGCGGCGCGAGGAGTCCTACGTGGTCCCGGCCGGCTCGCGTCTCCGGGTGAGCGAGGGCGACCAGGTGGTCGCCGGTCAGCAGATGACCGACGGCTCCCAGAACCCCTACCGCATCCTGCAGATCATGGGTGTGGAGGCCACGGAGAACTACCTGCTGGACGAGATCCAGAAGGTGTACCGCACCCAGGGCGTCAACATCCACGACAAGCATATCGAGATCATCGTGCGGCAGATGCTCTGCAAGGTGCGCATCCTGCGTCCCGGCGACACGAAGCTGCTGCCAGGCGATCTGATCGACGGCGCGGCGATCGAGGAGATCAACGCCAACATCGCCGAGCAGGACGGCCGGCAGGCCACCCACCAGCCCATGCTGCTCGGCATCACCAAGGCCTCGCTGGACACCGACAGCCTCCTCTCGGCCGCCAGTTTCCAGCATACCATCAACATCCTGGCCCGTGCAGCGATCGAAGGCAAGACGGATCGCTTGGTGGGCTTGAAAGAAAACGTGATTTTAGGTAAGCTGATCCCAGCGGGAACCGGCTTCCACGTTCGCACGGACAAGGACACGGACCTGCTGGCCGTCGGCGAGGGCGGCGACCTCGATCTGGACCTTTCAGAAGAGGCGTTGGCCGAGCTGCTGGAAGACGAGTTGGACCTGGATCGGCTGCTCCTCATCGACGATGGTGAGTCGCCCCTGCCGCGGGTCGCGTTGGTCGAACACGACAACGACGACGACCTGGACACCTTGGACAGCGATCCTGACATCGACGAGCTGGAAGAGGACGAGTTGGAGGAGGATGTCGACCATGACCTGGCCGATGACCTTCCGAGTGATCTGGAGCCGGATGACCTCGCCGACGATCTGGATCTCGCCGAGGACGACGGCTCCGTGGTAGACGATGACGCAGAATCAGCAGAGGACGACGTAGCGCTCTTCGGCGACGCGACGGTTGAAGTCGATGAAGCAGACGACGACGCCGACCTCGCCCCCATCGACGACGAGGATTAAGTGGACCAGGCCAACGACCTACCGACCGACGAGATGAACAGCAGCGGCATGGGGGCCGACGAGGCGCCGACCTCGTCGGCGCCGACGCCGGATGCCCCCGAAGAAGAGATGTCGATGATGGAACTCCTGCTGGAGGAGAGCGGCTTCATGCCGGGCAACTTCCAGCGGGGCGCCCTGGTAGAGGGCACCGTCGTCCGCAAGGACAAGAACCAGCTGACCCTGGACATCGGGGCCAAGCAGGAAGCGGTGGTTCCAGCCAGCGACCTGATGCGTCTGCCATCCGAGGTGGTTGACAAGCTCAAGGTCGGCGACACCGTGCGGGGCGTCATCATGCGGCCGGAAGGCGAGATCGTGATCTCCCTGTACCAGGCCTTGACCGTGGACGACTGGGACAAGGCCAAGGCGCTGGAAGAGAGCGGCGAGATCCTTGAACTGCCCATCGTCGGGACGAACAAGGGCGGTATCCTGGTGCAGCTGGGCAACCTGCAGGGCTTCATCCCCCGCAGCCACGTGGCCCAGGGCGCCGACGATGGGGACGGCTCCGCCCGCATGGGCATGGTGATCCCGGTCAAGGTCATCGAGGTCAACCAACGCAAGCGGCGGCTCATCGTCAGCGAGCGGCAGGCCCTGCGCGAATGGCGGTCGGCCAAGAAGGGCCGGCTCCTGGACGCGCTGCAGGAAGGCGAGACGCGTACGGGGGCGGTCAGCTCGGTCACCGACTTCGGCGCTTTCGTGGACCTGGGTGGTGCCGACGGTCTGATCCACGTGTCGGAGATCACCCATGAGCGCGGCCGGTCGCCCAAGGACATCCTCAAGGTGGGCCAGTCGATCAAGGTCTACATCTTGTCCATCGATCGTGAGCGCAGCCGCATCGGGCTCAGCCTCAAGCGCCTGCAGCCGGATCCCTGGCAGACGGTCGAGCGCGATCATTATGTCGGCGAGCTGGCCGAGGCCACCATCGCCAACCTGGCCAAGTTCGGTGCCTTCGCGCGCTTGAACGACGGTTTGGAAGGCCTCATTCACATCTCCGAGCTGTCCGACGGCCATGTCGAGCATCCGCGGGAAGCCGTGCGTGTCGGGCAGCGGGTGACGGTGGAGATCATCGCCATCGATCCGGAGCGTCGCCGGGTGGGCCTGTCCATCCGCCGCGTGCCGACGCACCTGCGTACGATCGACACCTCCGGCGAGGTGGATGAGCCGGAGGATGACGATGTCGTGGTCGCCGACCGCGCCTCCGAATCGGATGCCGCGGACAGGTCTGAGGAAGCGGACGCTTCGGAAGCGGATGCTCCCATGGCGGTGGCGGCCGAGGACGATGAAACTGTCGAGGCTGTCGAGGCTGTCGATGACGGCGAAGCGGGCGAGGTTGGCGACGCTGATCCAGGCGACGCGGCTGCGGCTGCGTCCGAAGCTGGTGACACCGCTGCGACACCTTCCGCCGAGCAGGCGCCTTCCGACGAACCGGACGGGGACGCGGATGCAGCTGGTGATGCCGCAGCGATCTCCGCGGCTGAGACCGACGGCGGCGCCATTGCGGTGAGCCCGGCGGATGCGGCCGGGGACGACAGCGCTCCGGACGCCGACGGGGAGGTCACGACGCCCGCGGACGACAGCGGCTCGTGACCATCGACTGATCGGGCCTGGCCCGGTTCAACCGCCGGTCACAAACGAGAATTCTGAAGGCGCTCCGCTCAGCGGGGCGCCTTCGTCGTTTGGACCCCGTAGGCCAGCCAGGCGATCGCGGGCGCATCATCAGGCCTAGGCGTCACCAACAGCAGCCGCGCCGAGGGCTGCTCGCCGGACCACAGCTGGGCCTCGTTTTGTTCCGACCCGTTGCCGGCTGCGCGCGGAACCAACTCGACCCGAGCTCGCAGTCGAGTGCCGGGGACGAAGGTCGCAGGGATCGGCAAGAGGTCCACACCCAGCCAACTGGTGTCCGCCAAGGGCCCGATGCGGGTGGGTCCATCGATGGCGCGGCGGCCGAGAGCCGCGAGCGGCGCCTCAGTTCGCCCCAACAGGACCGGTGCGGCGCCGGGGCCGGTGGGATCCCGCCACAGGCTGAGACGCAGGCGCCCGGCCCCCCGCCCAACGATGACGCCGAGTTCCAGGCGCTGGAGGCGCAGGGGTGCCGTGACGGTCAACACCTCGTCGATGGCCTCTCCGTCCTTCAGAAGCAACGACGGTACCACCGCCCCGTCAGTACCCCGCTGCAGGAGGACGGCGTCGTTGACCGGTCCACCGTAGGCCGCCGGCAGCAGCTGCGTCGTGGCGACCCACTGCGACAGGAGCAAGAGACCCGGCAAGGCGAACGCGAACACGCGCGGCATTCGGGCGACGCCGGTAGCGACCAGCCAGGCCGCGGCCGGCAGGGCGGGCAGAAGCAGCCGTCCTTGCAGCGCCGCTGGGTCCATCGCCGCGTTCCCCAAGGTTGCCAGGACCAGCAGCAGCGGACCCGCGGCGGCCAGCCAACGCGTTCGACCGGGCGCCCCGCCGGCCGCGATGGCCGCCCCCGCGGCCGGACCGGCCGTCTGGTTCGCGGTCGGAAGCAGCGACAACCCGACGCAGGCCGCCAATGCGCCCAATAGGAGCCGTCGCAGCCGGTGGTCCAAGGTCACGTTCAGCCAGCCGTAGATGCCGGTCGTCGAGTCGAGCAAACGCAACAGGTCCTGCAGCCTACCGGCATCCGCCAGGCTCCCGCCGGCGGACCGCTGCAGCAACTGCGCCGGCAGGCGGGCCAGCCCGGCGAACAAGGGAAGCTGCGCCAACAGGGTCAGGACGAAGGCAGCCGTTGCCACAGCGACCACGAGCATCGCGGCGGCCCGACCGACGCCACGCCACCGTGCGCGGGGACGTGCGCGGGAATCCGGTCGGCCGGGCGGGCCGATCAGCGCGGCCAGTACCGGCACCAGGACCATCGGCAGGGCGTTGAGCTTGATCCCCGCCGCCAGACTCGCGGCCGCGCCGAGCGCCAGGCCGCGGCGGGCGACGGCCTTGCGGTCGGCGAGCGGTCCGGCGCGACGGCCGCCACGCGCCGCTGCCGGGCTCGCGATCACGGCCGCCAGGTACCACAGGCAGGCGCCGGCCAACCATGCGGCCGTATCGTTGGTCACCGTCGCGGCGGCAAAGGGCGTCATGGGCATGAGGATGACGAGTCCGGCCGCCAGGATCGGCGATGGACCACGGCCACCGCGCCGCAGACGGCGCGCGGCCGCCCAGGCCAGGGCGCAGGCGGGCGCGGCCAGAAGACCGTTGACAGCGCGCAGCAGCCGCAGCATGGCCGCGCCGGGATCGTCCATCGGGTGCAGGTAGGCGTTGGCCGCCAGCGGGAAGCGTGGTTCGTAGGCGGCTCGCGGAACAGCGTTCCAGCCCAGGGCGCGCAAGGTAAGGGCCGGCCACAGGTACCCTCCCGGCGGATGGTGGTACTCATAGGTGTCATCCGCCGAGGGCAGGCGGCCGCTGGCCAGCACCTCGGCATAGGCCAGATGCCACGGCTCATCGGGCGCCTCCCAGGCCGGCACGACGGCCAGGTGGATGAGCACGAGGGCCTGGCTGGCCATGACCAGCAGGACGGCCGACGCGGAAGCGGATGGTCGTGGTCTCACCGCGATGATTGTCGTCGCGCCTTCCGGGTCGGTCAATCATGACCGCCCCCTGGCCCGCCCCGTGCCCCTGTGTTATGATCGGATCGTTTTGGGGCGGCCGTCGAACCCAACGCGATGCCGGCCGGTATAACATAGCGAGCCGGACGAAGCGCCTTATCGGCGACCGACCATCGGTGTCCCCGTGGATTCCCGGGGCCAGAGCGACGCATGCTGGGAGCCATCGTTCAGTCCCGCCGGCGCAGCCAGGCGAGCGAAACATCGGAGAGATAGAGGAGCGAACCATGCGAACATGCAAATGGCTGGTCTCGGCGCTGGTACTGGCGTTGAGTGTGCAGGTGATCGCCTGCAAGGGTCCGGCCGACGATGCCGGTCCGGCCGAGGAGGGTGCGGCAGGCAGCGGGACGGAAGCGGCGCCCGCTGAGAGCGCCAGTGTCTCGAAGGTTCCGGCCGACAGTTTCGTCCAAGTGACCGCGGGTGAGCCCGAAACCCTGGACCCGGCCTGGAGCTACGAGACCTCCGGTTCGGCCATCGAGTCCAACATCTACGACACCTTGGTGTACTTCAAGCGGGAAAAGGCCGACGAGTTCGCGGCCAACCTGGCTGAGGCCTACACGGTGTCCGACGACGGGCTGACCTACACCTTCACGGTACGCGAGGGCGTGAAGTTCCATGCCGGCGGTGACTTCACAGCCAGCGACATGGCCTACACCATGCAGCGTGGCCTGCTGCAGGACCGCGCCGAAGGCCCGCAATGGCTGTTCATGGAGCCCCTGTTGGGCGTGAGCACCATCGAATCGATGGCCTTCGACCTGGCCGGCCTCGACGCCGCGGCCGACCCTGCGCCCACGATGGAGCAGGTGCCCGACGATGTCAAGGTCAAGGTCTGCGAAGCCGTGCAGGCCTCGGTGACGGCAGACAACGCCGCCCGCACCGTCACCTTCACCCTCAAGACCCCCACGCCGTGGTTCCTGCAGCTGATCAGCCAGCCCTGGGGCGGCGCCTTGGACCAGGAATGGATGGTCGAGAACGGCGACTGGGACGGCACCTGCGCCACCTGGACCAAGTGGCATAACCCGGAGAAGCAGAACACGGCGATCTTCGACAAGGCCAACGGGACCGGCCCCTACAAGCTGGGCGAGTGGAAGAAGGGCGAGCAGATCACCCTGGAAGGCAACGAGGCCTACTGGCGCACGGAGCCCATCTGGGAAGGCGGGCCCAGCGGCCCGGCGGACCTGAAGCACATCGTGGTGCAGTTCGTGGAGGAATGGGGCACCCGCTACGCCAAGCTGGAGGCCGGTGAGGCCGACGCCGTGGTGGTGCCACGCGCCAACATCGACCAGGTCGAGAAGATGATCCACACCGAATACGCCGGCGGCGATGAGTCGGCCCCCAGCACGGTGAAGAACCCCGACGGCGCGCTCAAGCTGTTCCTGGGCTACCCGTCCGTCTCCTCCGACGCGGCCACCTTCATCTTCGACGTCAACAAGGACAGCACCTTCCTGAAGAGCGGCAAGCTGGACGGCGAGGGCGTACCGCCGGACTTCTTCAGCGACATCCATGTCCGCAAGGGCTTCACCGCTTGCTTCGATTGGGACACCTACATCGCCGAAGGTCTGAAGGGCGAAGGGGTGCAGAGCCGTGGTCCCATCATCGCGGGTCTGCAGGGCTTCAAGGCTGATTCGCCGGTTGCCAGCTTCGACGCCAAGACCTGCGAGGAAGAGCTGGCCCTGGCCTGGGACGGCAAGCTGCCGGAAATGGGCTTCAAGATGGCCATCGCCTACAACCAGGGCAACGACGCGCGCAAGACGGCGGCCCAGATCCTGGCCGACAACCTGGCGCAGGTGAACACCAAGTACGCCGTAGAGGTGCAGGAGCTCGAATGGCCCTCCTTCCTGGAGCAGCGCCGCAGCGGCAACCTGCCGATCACCATCGCCGGCTGGCTGGAGGATTACCACGATGCCTCCAACTGGGTAAGCCCGTTCATGGACCCGGAGGCCGGAGCCTACGCCCGCGCCCAGAACTTCCCGGCCGACATGCAGAAGAAGTACAAGGACCAGATCGTGGCCGCGGTGAACGAGGTCGATCCGGTCAAGCGCGACGCCATGTACGCCGACCTGCAGATGTGGGCCAACGATGACGCCATCGCGATCTGGCTGGCCCAGGCCACCGGTCGTTTCTACATCAGCAAGGACGTCAGCGGCTGGTACAACCACTCCCTGCAGCCGGGGCTCTGGTACTACACGCTGAGCAAGGAATAGCCTGACCGCCGGCGGGCGGAGGTCGACGCCGAGTCGCCTCCGCCCGCCGGGCTTTCCGGATGACCTTCATCCATCTCCTGGGTCCAATCGCATTCCCGACCCCACCCGAGCCTCGACACTCGCGAGCAGGCGACGATGACCACCTACATCATCCGCCGCACCTTGATCCTGCCGTTCACGCTCTTCGGGCTGACCATCCTGATCTTCGGTATGATCAGCCTGCTGCCTTTGGGTGTCAGGGCGGCGCTCTACACCCCTGATATCCCCAAGAAGCCGGGCGACCTGGAACGGATCATCGCCACCTACGGGCTCGATGACCCCATCCACCTGCAGTACGGACGCTGGATGGGCAAGCTGCTGCGCGGTGATCTGGGCTTCTCGCAGACGGGCAAGGAGTCGGTGGCCAAGGTCATCTTCGACCACCTTCCGGCCACGGCGGAACTGGCGCTCTGGGCGATCGTCCCCATCGTCTTCATCGGCATCAACCTGGGCGTGATCGCCGCTTTGCGACACAACCAGCCGATCGACCATGTGCTGCGCATCTTCAGCATCTTCGGCACGAGCCTTCCGGCGTTCATGGCCGGCTTGCTACTGCTGATGTTCTTCGCCGTGTACCTGGGCTGGCTGCCGACGGGTGGTCGCCTCACACCAGAGTTTCAGCGGGTGGTGGACAACCCGGCCTGGTTCAAGGCCACGGGCATGTACACGGTCGACAGCCTGCTCAATGGGCGTCTGGACGTGTTCGTCGATGCGCTCAAGCATATCCTCATGCCGGTCGTGGCGCTTTCGTACATCAGCTGGGCCATTCTCATGCGCATCACGCGCTCCAGCATGTTGGAGACCTTGCGTCAAGATTACGTCAACACCGCCCGCTCCAAAGGACTGACGGAGGCGGAGGTCATCCGCAAGCATGCCCGCCCCAACGCCATGTTGCCGGTGACGACGGTGGCCGGCGCTCAGCTGATCGGCCTTTTGGGCGGCGCCCCGATCACCGAGACGGTCTTTCATTGGCCGGGCATCGGCAAACGCTTCGTCGATGCGGCAGCCAACCTGGACGTGGTCACGGTACTGGGCTTCATGATGTTCACGGGCACGGTGCTGGTGGTGGGCAACCTGCTCATCGATCTGCTCTATGCCTGGATGGACCCCCGCGTGCGATTCAACTGAGGGAATCATGGACAGTTCCGCGCGCAGCCATCGGCATCCAGCCCGGAGCTCACGGGCCCCGGCTCTATCACGCACCTGGACCCGCAAGAGGTTCGACGGCGTCTGACGGCACAGATCCTGGCGGACGTGGAAGAGCGGCACGCCCATGCGGCGAGGCAGGAAGATCCGCGCAGCCCCCGGCGGGTGTTGCTGGGCTTGCTGCGCAACCCGGCGTCGCTGCTGGGCCTAGTGCTGCTGCTGGGCTTCGTGATCGTGGGCGTCATGGCTCCGGTCTTGGCGCCCTGCCCGCCGGAGCCGCGCTACCAGAACGTCTGCGGCGTGGACCATTACCGGGTGCCGCGCTACGGCTACGGCACCGAGCCTAAGCCGCCCAGTGCGGTCGAGCGCTGGAAGTGGGGCACGACGGCCACGCAGTACGACATCTACTACGGCGTCATCTGGGGCACGCGCACGGCCTTCAAGGTGGGCTTGCTGATCACCACGCTGTCGTTGATCATCGGCCTGGCGGTGGGTTCGGTATCGGCTTATTACGGGGGCTGGGTGGACGAAGCCATCATGCGCGTCGTCGAGATCTTCATGGCGGTTCCGTTCGTCCTGGCGGCGATCACATTCGCCACGGTGCTGCAACAGGTGCAGCTGCACAACGCGCTGCCGGATTGGCTGCTGACCCTGGGGCCGGACGGCTACACGATGGGCGATCTGATCCCCAACCGCATGGAGGGGGTGCTGCCGGCGATGATCGCCCTGATCGTCTTCGGCTGGACGGGTTACGCCCGCCTGATCCGCTCGGACATCCTGTCGCTGAAGCAGCGCGAGTTCGTCTGGGCGGCCCGCAGCCTGGGCGCCAGCGACCTGCGGATCATCACGCGCCACCTGCTGCCCAACGCCATCTTCCCGGTGCTGGTGCTGGCCAGCCTGGAGATCGGAACGGTGGTGCTCTCCTTCGCCGCCCTGGCCTTCTTCGGCCTGGGCGTGCCGGATGGCTACGCCGACTGGGGGCAGATGATCTCCAGCGCGCGCGACAGGGTTCCCAGTTTGGTCAAGGACTGGTATATCGTGGCCTTCCCCGGTGTCGCGATCATGCTCTTCAGCCTGTCGTGGAACCTGGTGGGGGACGCAGTGCGGGATCTTTTGGATCCGAGGATGGCTGGGCGCTGAGGTTGTTCGCCGGCGGGATGTGACCGGGTAGAGGCGTTGGAGGCGGATCTGTCCTGCCTCGGTTTGATCAGCACAGTATGGGCTGACTTGGTCAACTGGCCTGGGTTGCAGTAATTCTGTTGTCTGTACTTTCATCGGGTCCGGCCGATGCGGTGGTGCCGGATCCGACTGAGGGTACTGATTCGCAACAGCTCTGATCAGACGGCGGAAATCCCGGCTTCCGGGGTGTTTATCCTCTGAGAGCGACCGCAGATGGCGGGTCGCTCCTGGAACGGAGACGCCCAATGGAAACGAGACTACCAGAGGACCTGATCGGCAACCGACGCGGCGTGGACGAAGACGTCGATGTCACGATCGAGCCGGTCGGGAGAATCGCCTCGCATCTGGCCCCTTCACACGAACTATGGACGACGCTCTTCTTCACCGACCTGCAAGGTAGCACGGCGCTGTGGCGAAGCAACGCGAAGGCGATGGGGCGCGCCCTGGCAGCCCTCAGTTTCGTGCTCCACCATCTGGTCGACCACTTCCAGGGCATTGTATTCAAGACGGCCGGCGAAGCTGTACTGACGGGTCTTTTCCACCGTCACCGGCGCCCCGAAGTGCGCGATCACGGCCGACGTCTTCTTGAGGCATCGGGATGGGGTCCATCGCAGCTACTGATTGGATTCTTGACTGCGTGGTCATCCACGCCGGCTGTGTGTTCGTCCGCAGCCACGACTGTTTCAGCCCGGGGGTACCCTACGCCTCGCGTCTGGTGGCAGTCGCCCCATCGCCGCAGATCCTGGTGACCGAAGTCTCGCTTGTCGCCTGGAATCGCGCCGAGCTGCCCCGACTGTGCTTCGAGGTACCCCGCGTCGGGGAAGTGCGGCATTTCGGACAGGGGGAGGTGGACTACCGGGTGGGACGTGCCCAGTCCGAGGTGGGGTGAATCCTCGGGCGGGGCGGTCACGATCGGTGGACCACCATTGCAGAGGGCCTGACCTAATGCGTTTGCACGCCGCATACGGCGTGGTGTACCTGCCTGACCCGGACAGTGGCTGACACTAACCACCATGAATGCTCAGCCTCCGATTTTGATCCGGCTCTTTCCGACATCAGCCGATGCTGGGTTGTGTTCGCCGTACACTCCCCATTGACTGTACTTCCGTCTGCATAATCCGGAGCCATCCATGTCCACCGACACTCACATCGAGTACTACCTTGGTGAGGCCAAGGATCTCCCAGCATCCTATCGCCAAGCGGCAGTGGATCTGGTCGTTGATCGCTACCGAGACATCTTACGGCACCCTGCATTCGTAAGTGAGCATGTTGGCCTGCCCGCAGGAAGTGCGGCCCACGGGCGAGAAGTTGCTCGCCTAGAGCGGCAGTGGCGCGATGCGGTCGAGAGTCACTTCCTCACGAACGTCCTGCTGTCAGCCCTGTTCCTGCACCAAGCCGCTGATAAGGTTCCTCTGGCTGCTGCGGTCATTCGCATCTGCTTCGGTTCGGGCGACCTGCCGCTGAAGACCATAGGTTCGGCTGACAGTCGTACAGTTCCAACTCATCAGGCGTTCGACGGTATACGCTATTTGGATGGAACTGACTTCCGTGCTGATGGACTCACCGAGTCCAACTGCTTCGAGGGGGGGCGTGTCGCGGTGATCCGACCGGAGTACCTACATGCCCTTGATGGCCCACAAGCGGAGATGATCACCAACTTCGTGAACTTGGCCGGTCTAGACTTGGTCTCCGGTTCGGGCTATCGCTACGGCTACAAGCGACGCGGCATCGTAGTGATGGCCATGTCAGCCTCGCCCGTGCACGCTTGGCATTTCAGCCACCGAGAGTCGCTGGACCTTAGGCCGCTCTTTCTGGCCGGCGTTGCTCCGAGTCGCGAACTACAGAATCCCATTGACCCACTTCACCCTGTCTGCCACTCCTTCCTGACCCAATTGGCAACGCATCATCCGGCAGATCTCTGCGATCTCGGCGTACGTGGAACCATCAGAGCCCTGGCAACCAGGAAGGATCATACGCTGCGCAAGCTACGCTTGTGGCTGCCATACTTCGCCCCGAACTCCGTGCACAACAGGCACGTGATGGAAGCGCTGGTTTCCCGCTCGATTGCTCGGGCATCGACCCTCGGCCTGAGGATCAATGATATGGGAGACCCAAACGGTGTCACAGCGGACTTCGAGCAATTCACGCGGTCGAGTGCGACCGATCGTCAGGAACCACCTCTTCTCATGTCGCCGCAAGTCCAACGATAAAGGACCAAGTTAACATGACAACAAGCCCCCACCTGTTTGCCCACCGTGTCGAAGACACAAATCCGCAGACCAATGCTGCTGAGGCGGTTGACTGGTGCCGATATGCCGGAGCCTACGACCAGATGGCTACCCACAATCCCGCCTATCAGGATCTCATCGGACGCTACACCCGAACGGTAAGGTCCTGGACCATCCCGGCTGGAGCGCTTCTTGTTGATCTCGGTGCCGGCACTGGCAACTTCAGTCAAGAATTAGCGAGATCTCACCCTGATTCCCGAGTCCTCCATGTGGATTGCGATAAGGGAATGAACGCCGCAGCAGGCCATAAGGCAGCGTCTTCAGGGCTACGCAACTTCACTATCCTCGAACAGGAGGCTGCGACCATTGACTTGTTACCTGGCTCCGTAGCGGCTCTTACGGTGGTACATGCCCTGTACGCAATGCCTCAGCCCGAAGTACTGATCGAGAGAGTGAGCGATTGGCTGATGCCCGGTGGATGGTTGCTCGCTGTGGATCCCGGCGCTCCGATCGATCTGGGCGCCTGGAGCCGCTATCTTATCGCGAGCAATCTTCGTAGCCTTGGGCCGGTCGGAACGGCTCGCCTCCTTTGGAAGGCCCGCGAGGCGATTCGACAGAATCGGCGCATCCAGAAGGCACAATCGAACGGGGTCTATTGGCGCCACGACGCAGTTGCCTTCCGCGAGGCATTTCAACGTGCGGGCCTGGCGGTGCTGGAATCCGCGACGGTCTATCGCGGCTGCAGCGATTGGTTGGTGGCTCGCAAGCCGGCGGTTGACGGCCTGATCGACTCGCCGGAGACCGGGAAGTGAACACGGCGCTTGCTCCAAGCTCAGCCCGCCAAGCAGGAGTCCTCCTGCAAGGGGCGCCTCATAGCCTGCTTCCACCAACGGCGAAAGTGACCGGTTGGGGGCTGGCGGTTCCGTCGGGGGTACTGACCAACGAAACCATAAGCACGATGGTGGATACAAGTGCCGACTGGATCGTCAGTCGTACGGGAATCCACCGGCGTCGAATTGCGGCCGATAGTGAGTCGACATCGTCGCTCGCGACGGCTGCCGGTTTGGCCGCCCTCAAACGGGCGGGCTTGTCCGCAGCGGATCTGGACATGGTCATTGTGGCGACATCCAGCCCGGACAGCCTTGTTCCGGCGACCGCCTGCCGGGTACAAGCCGCTCTGGGCGCGTTCGGGGCTTCGGCATTCGATGTCAACACGGCGTGCACGGGTTTCCTCTATGCGCTGACGATCGCATCGCGATTCATCGAGACGGGATCCACCAAGTCGGTATTGGTCATTGGCGCGGAATGCTTGAGCCGTCTGCTGGACTGGGACGATCGCAATACCTGCGTGTTGTTCGGCGACGGCGCTGGCGCAATTGTGCTACAGGCGACCTCCGGGACTGCTGGAGTACAGCACAGTATCCTCGGGGCTGATGGTCGGGGCGGAGACCTTATCCAGATCCCCCTCGGTAGCGGTCGTCGCCCGAGCACTCAGAGCGTGATCGACGGCAGCCACTGGATCAAGGTTTGCGGGAACGAGGTGTTTCGCTGGGCGAGCCGCATCATAGTGAGCGCAATCCGACAGCTGTGTCTGGAAACGGGCCTGGCGCTCGATGAAATCGACTGGATCGTGCCGCATCAGGCGAACGACCGCATACTGCACTGCGCCGCGAAGGATCTAGCGATTCCTTTGGATCGCTTCGTGCGCAATCTTGCGGACTATGGCAATACCGCAGCAGCGAGCATTCCCATAGCCCTCGCCGAGGCGGCAGAAGGGGGTCGCTTTCTTCCAGGTGATCGGTTGGTCTTGGTGGGCTTTGGCGGTGGTCTGACCTGGGGCGCCGCACTGTTGGAATGGGGGTAGCGATTGACGCACTGATCGATCCATGTTGTCTGTCTCGATCTCGACATCCCGATCAAACGTGACCAAAGAGGGCCTACCCATCATGAACGCTGTCAACATACGCCCCGTGCAGACCGCCACCGATCTCGACCGCGTCTCTCGACTTGTTCACGACGTCTACGTCAGCGCCGGTTACTTCGACCCCCGGCCTGATGGCCGCCTGAGCGTCTACGGCGAGTATGACCCGCTCCCCGAGACCCTTGTGCTCGCAGCTTTCGAGGGCGATGATGTGGTCGGTACTCTGTCGATTACGCTCGACGGACCTCATGGAATGAGTTGCGAGCACGACTTTGGCCCGGCCTGCGCGGCGATACGCGCAGAAGGCCGACCGCTGATGGCGGTTTGGCGCAACGCAACAGCTGACAGCCATCGCACGAGCCGCATCGACCTCGAGCTGATCCGTACGGGCGCTGTGTTCGGCATCGGGCTCGGCATCGGCACCTTCGTGTCCACCGTCGAACCGTCGCTCGAACGCGCCTACGTCAAGCTCTTCGGCATGACCACTGTCGCGCGCACCGATGGCGTCGACGGCGTGCGGGGCGCCGGACTGCTCATGTGTGGCTCGGTGCCGGAAACGTACGCGCGGCTAAAGGCGGATGGGGTGACGGGGATGGAGGAGGCAGTGCAAGCGTGGCGAAGACGAACGGGGCGGATGGGGTGGGTGGAGGGTGGGCGGCAGGTGGAACGGATGGGGCCCCTCCACGAGAGCCATCTCGTCGAACAGTGAGGGTCTGGCCGCCGCTTGACAACACAACTGAAGCGAACAGCCCAGAAGACGCGCAATGCCGCCGGCTGCAGCTCGCCTTTGGCCGTGAGTGCAATTCTCTTGGGCCGGGCTCGTGATCCAAGCAGCCTGTTCATGGCTCTCGACCTGTCGGTCCGCCAACACATTGAAACGGTCATCGTCGCCTGCCTCGCCCTGTTCGTGCGCTCGTCTGCCGGACATCTGGCGCGCTATCACCACGGCCTGCATCGCCCGCCTCAAGGCGCTGACCGTGACATCGATCTGCCTCAGTCAGGATCTGCACCTTGTAGCCTGCGGTGAACACCCGCCGCCCGCCGGTCTCCGCCTGCGGGTCCGCCAGCCGGAGCTCAGCTGTCGGGCTGCCTTGCCTGCTTTCCGGTTGGCGGATCTCGCTTTGTCTTTCTGCCATGGTTCTCGCCCTTGGTTCCCCGCCCGCTGCTGGTGACCAGCCTAGTTTCGCCCTGGCGGTGGTCTCAGGTCATTGTGACACAGCGGACATCGCCGTAACCCCCAGGCAAACACCCTTTGTCGCCGAACGTCCTATTGCGGGTTGGCTTGGCGCACGACGCCCAAGATCGTAGAATGCGCTTGCAGGCTGGTGAACATCGCGGAACCCCTCGTGGCCGGTGTCAAGAGCTTTCCACAATACACGTACTTAACGATGTCCGCCAGCCTCGCTCATACGATCTGTCACACCATCAGGGTCTGACCGTAAACATGTACGGGGTTTCGTCTACTTGCAAGGTCCAAGAGTATCCACCCAATTCCACACACCTGAGGCTTCGTCCAAGCATGCATTCACGTTGTAATGCTGACTTCCAGTGGGCTCCCAGAACTCATCCGAGTAGAATGTCACACCTGTAGAGGTGACGTGAACTCCTACTGAGAAACAATAGCCAAGTGCTACCGGGGTTGGACCCACTTGGTCCCAGGAATAATATCCGAGTAACGACGGATTATTGGGTATTGTTGCAAGTGGCGGATTCGTGAAGGCGCTCTCCCCCTGCGGAACTTCAAAGTGGCCCGCTGGCTTTTGGAGCTTGACTAACCCAGACTTGAATGTGCCGTCGCAAGGCGCCGATGCCGGAGCCGGAGCTATAGTTCCGGGGGCCGTTGCGCCACTCCTATAGTAGAGCGTGAGTGTTGCGGGCACTGGGGCCAACGGAGGCTTAGGGTCTCCCGTGCCAAGCGCGACGATGTGTCCGGCAGGATCACCGGGAGCGCAATGGAGTTTCCCGGGGATTAGACCGTACAGATTCGAAATCTGACGATGTTCGTTTGGAAGCCAGAAGCACATCCCCCCAAGTGGGGCCTGGCCCAGCCCAACAAAGTAGCAGATGTAGTAACCCAAGGTCAGTAGCACGACAATGATGACGGAACCGGCCCAGACCGGCAGGCGGATCCGGACACCAGAACGAGATTGCGCTTGTCCATCTTCATCTCACGGTCTCCTTTATGATCGACTGGGTTCGCGATGAGTAGGTTCTGTCGACGACACTGCTCGAGAACTAATTCTGTTTGAAGTAGCATTCATCATTTCAATAGCGATAGTACCAGTGAGTTTGAGCCTGAACAACAAGCTCGATGCCCTTCCGGGTTCAATCGACATAGCACGGTAGCGAGAAGAAGCATCCCCTACTTCACGATGAAACTCCCTGTATTGTCTCGGCGAGTCGGAATCCATCGGAGGTAGTTCTCGTACCAGGATTGAGAATGAACCGCAGCGCCTCGCGCGCGTGCCGACGGTCATATTGGTAGCTTCCACCCTTGGTCAATCGTGCGACCGAATCTGGCAAGTTCGGGTCTTCTCGACCGTCTTGCGTACTGTATCGCGGCGAGAACATTGTCTCTCCCGAAACCAGTCCGAACGCGGTTGATACCCATTCCGACACATTTCCAAGCACATCACTGAGTATCTGATGATCTGCGACTGGTTCAAAAACGCCGATCGGCGTCACTGAGTTGACATGCATCTCAACTGTGTTAGGTCCAGTAGCTCCCTGACTACTGGCTCTGGACTTGTCTGGGTTTATCGCCAGGGAAGCGGCTCCTGCCCATTCTGCCTCGCTGGGGAGCCTGAATAGCCTACAAGAGTGATGAGATAGCCACATACAGTATGCCCGAGCCTCGTACCAGCACACCCCTGATACCGGATGAATCGCGGAAGTGGGCGCCATGATGGCCCAAGCAGCGGGAACAACATAGCGTTCGTCTGGAATTGTCTTCAGCAGATACTGTTCTAATGCGATTTCGTCCATCGAGATCAGCCGTTTCCATTTTAGGAATTTCTGCTCATCAATCGTTCCGACTGCAAGTGCGCTGCTCAGGGCATCCAGATCACGGCGGAACTCGCGGCACCTCACGCGAATACTCTCCCGCTGACCAAATGCGGAACTCTCCCCATCTCGCCATCGTTTTGAAAAGCTGGTATCCCACCACCGGTCGTCGAAGTAGCCATTGGCGGCAATGAATCGCGCGTACTCCGCCTTCGTCACAGGGAACTGGGCGATACCAAATTCGGACGCCTCTACGCGCTGATACAGCATGTCATCGTCAAACACCGGCGTCTGTGCACCGATCCAGTAGGAACCTGCAGGCACTGTCACCATCGGCGGCAACAAGTACTCCACACCCTCCGCGCTCAAACACCGCTTGAACCGCGGATCCCCCAGCTCCCCCAACGCCTCCCCCGCCGCGATGCGCGCCCGCAGGTCCGCCTGTGGGTCGCGGCTGCGGTTCACCAGAGCCCAGCGCAGCTTCTCGCGCACCTCCTCGCCGACCTTGCTCTCCGGCTGCGCCGCGCAGCGCCCGGCCAGCGGCAGGTTGGCTTCTGCCAGGCTTGCTACGAAGCGGTCTTGGTTCGGCGCCATCGCGCCCGCCAAGAGCATCGTTTCCTCCCAGCCCGTCGTGGGCAAGGGCGGGAGCGGTTCGGCGGGGGCCAGGGTCTCGATCAACTCCTCGACGCTGGGGCTGATGAGGTCGGCTCGCCATTCGCTGGCCGCCAGCCGCGTGCGCGGCTCGCGGGCCAGTTTGCGAGCAGCGAAATACTCCTGCAACAACTGGTGGCGGAAGAGGACCTCGTCAAGTCCGCGGTCCTGGTCCAACAACCCCAAGTCGCAGCCGCCCTGCAGGACTGCCTCGGCGCGGTCCTCGGCAAGCCCGGATTGCAGGCGATCAAGTGCCTCCTCGTAGGGCAGGCGAATCTGCGCCGATTCTGATGAGCCGTGCTGGTCTTGCATGGCATAGGCCAAGGCCGACAGCGGGGGAAACAAGTCCTCGCCGGGCAAGTCGAAGGGACGCGTCCACTTCTGGGTGCTTACGATCTTGTTTCGTTCGCGCTCAGAGACGAGGGCGCCGGCGGCGAAGCGCGGGTTGTCGCCCTGGACTTCGTTTCGCAACAAACCGCGGATGAAGCTGGAGAAGAGGGCGGCACGGCCCGTCGGCAGGTGGCGGTCCCGTTCGGCTTGCTGAGCCAGCATGCGCAGTAGGAACGGCGTCCGGAGCAGCCCGAGCTGCGGCTGATCCTTCAGCTCCTCCCAGATGCGGTCGGCCTGGCGGGGGCAGTAAGTGGCCAGGAAGGCCTGCACCCGCGTATCGTCGAGCGGCTCGATGCGCAGCTGCGGCACCGCGCGGACTTTGGTCGATAGCGGCGCACTGTAGTCCAGACTGCGACAACTGAAGATCACCCTGTTGCCCGGCTGCCTGTCGGCCAGGTCCTCCACCATGCGCCGCCAGCCACTCACCCGCGACTGGTAGTCGGCGGCATCACGATGCGGCATCTCGTTGACCGCATCCAACAGCAGCGTCACCTCCTGGCCGGCCAGAAGCTCCGTCAGCGGCGCGAGGCCCGGGTTCGCGGCTTGCCATTCCGCAGCCAGCCAGGTCAGAGGCGGAAACGGGGGCACATCACTGTCCCGGCTGCCGTAGCGGCTGAGGGGCACGAAGATGCTGATTCGATTCGTGACCCCCCGAAGCCCGTCGAGCGTGATGCCCAGTTCATGGTGCCGGAGCAGCGTGCTCTTTCCCGAGCCCGGTGCGCCGAGCACCACGAAGGCTGGGTCAGGCTGCTCGGCGAGGACCGCTTCCAGGCTGTCGTAGCGACGCTCTTGCACCTGCCACCGTTCAGTCGGGGCGTCTTCACCCAAATCGACGAGCAGCGACAGATCTACAAAGCGCTCATCCAGTTTGAAACGCTCGTCCGACCAGATGAGTGCTTGGCGCAGGCGATACAGATCCAGGCTGTCCCAGCTTCGGCTCAGAATCAACCGGCGCTCGGCGGCATCCAGCTGCAGAGCATCCGCTCGCGCTTCCCCCAGCCGCTGCTTGACCCGCGCAAGAATCGCCTCAGCCCGTGTGCTCTGCGCCGCGTCCGCTATCGGCGCCGGCGGGACATTCGGGCTGACCAGCCCCCGACGGGACTTCAACTCGGTGGCGATCAGGATCGGGTGAAACAACTCTATCCCGTCTACCGAACGGCGCCAGAACGTCGTGCGAACCATTTTCGCGGCCTGCGCGATTTCCTCCTTGGTGGGCGAAGCCTCACTGAGGAAGCGGTACCAGACCGCGCTCCAGTACTCCCGAATCTTAGCCCTTGCTCCGAAATCGGCCTCCATGCACTCGGAGAAGCAATCCGTATTCATGGGCGGACAATTGCCATTCACCGCTCCCCGGGCAGAGCAGAGGTTGGTCCACGCCAGTTCTCGGAGAAGATCCGCGAGCGCCGCCGCCCGCGCCTCGCGGTTGTCCTTGAGGCCGGCCCTTCTGAGCCGGCTTGAAACCAACTCGAGGTACAGAATCGGCCCCCGCAGCTCCTTGCTCCGTGAGCGCAGGTCAGCAAGCGTATCGCCGAGCACCTTGACGGTGATCAGCGACAAGTCTGGCAGCTCGTGAGCCGACATGTTGCGCCTGTCCTCCGACAACCCGTAGTGACGACGGTCCCGAAGGGCCCACACTGCGTTTCGCAGGTCAACAATCACCTGCGGGCACAAGATACCACAACCTCACGGATTAGGGAACCAGAACTGGACCGGAACTGGAAGCCCTACCGTGAGGTCCCCTTGCAGCCCCTCTCCGTGCCGCCCGACATGGCCTTCCCCGTGACGGCCACCGAAGCCTGCAACAATCCTGCAACCAGGGCCGCAAACCCTCCGATCCCGCCCGCGATACTTCCCCTCACAACGGCATCAGTGCTTAGAACAACGCGCTGCTGCTTCATTCTACCGCAGTCAGAAGGAAAGGAAGGGATCGACGCAGGGCGAACGCATTCTGGCGCCGGTGGTGCCGTGGGGTGTCGAGAGGAGGCCCAGCAGGATGTCTGCCACCGTCCATTCTGCCCGATATGGCGAGTTGAGTGCCTCAGGGGACCCATCGCGCCGCGAATCAAGCTCCGATTCGAGCCGCATGTCTAGCATGCGTTCGCCCTGGGGATCGACGTGATTAACAGCAACATGACCAGCCCCAACCGGACGGACCTAGGCCCGCGTCTCATCACGGCGACACACAGCGATCTCGGTACCAGCAGCCTGCAAGAATTGATCGCCAACACCCGTTCCGAGATCGCCGCCTTCGCCGACCGCCAACCGACCGACGGCCGCTACGGTCTCGAGCTGTTCCGGCGCGCCCTGGCCGAACGCCAGGAGCGCTCTTGGAATGCCCTCGTCGACCTCTACGGCGGCCAGGTGCGCCGCTGGGTCCGGCAGCATCCACGCTTCCCCCTCTGGCGGTCGATGCCGACGACATCGCCATCCCTTCCTTCTGCCGCTTGTGGAAGGCGGTGCCTGCGACGCGGATGATGTCCTTCAACAGCCTCTGCGCTCTGTTGCAGTTCCTCAAGCTCTGCGTGCATTCGGAGATCATGCAGGCGCTCCGCGACCGGATGCGCTTCCAGCGCCTGGAGCAGATCCATCCCGACGCCGAGGATGACGACCCTTGGGACCGCCTGCTGGAAGGTAGCGGCCTCGTCGGCTCACGTATTGAGAACGTGAGCGACCGGCAGCAGCTATGGACGGCCGTCGGTCGGCAGCTCAACGACGATCAGGAGCAGGTGGTCGTGGAATGGACATACGCCATCGGTCTGCCCCCGCGGGAGATCGCCCGCCTGAACCCGCACCTCTTCGACAGTGCCGCCGAGGTTTCGCGCATCAAGGAGAACGTCCTCCGCCGCTTGCGGCGCAGCACTGTCGACGGGGAGATCGTCGCCGTTGCCGGTCGTCAGGACAACTGACCGCGAGCAGGGTACCCGACCATCCGCAATCCGGCACCGCCAGATCCTCGCAGTGACCCCGGCAGCGATCGCCGCTCCGGGGTCGCTGCCGAATCACCTCTTCGACCGTCAGTCTGACTGTTAAATAGTCGCGCACGTGCGACAAGCACACCCGCCAGACCATGAAACTGCGGCTGGCGCGCGGCGCATTTTGTTTCAGGCGCCTCTTGGCCCCCCCGCCTAAGCCCCCAGCGCCGCCCGCGCCTCTGCCAGCCGCGGATTGAAGCGCAGGGCCGCCCGAAAGGCCTCCACCGCCTCCGCCTCCCGGCCCAGACCGCGCAGGGCCATGCCCCGCCAGTAATGGGATTCCTCCAGCTGTTCACCCTTCATGGGCGCGAGGGTGCGGTCACAGAGGTCCAACAGGTTCTGGAAGCGGCCCAGGGCGTGGAGGGCGCGGTAGTAGCCGAACTGGTACCAGAGGGCGCGAAAGGGCAGGCCCTTGGCCATCGCCCGGTCGCCGGCCTCGGCCGCTCCGGCCCAGTCGCCCAGGCGGGCGCGGGCTTCGGCCAGGGCGAGGTGGGCCCAGGCGTCGCCGATGGACGCGTCCTCGGCCTCCTGGCGGGCCAGAGCGGCGCGCAGCATGGCTGCTTCGTCGGCCAGCGGTCCGAGGGCGGCGGCGACGGAAGCCTCCTGGTCAGGGCGGTAGACCAGGACCATCGCCCGGCCGAAGGGCCGCCATTCGGACTCGAAGGCCGCGTCGTCGATGGCGCGGTTGGGGCCGTAATAGGAGTCCTGGGCCAGCATGGCCCCGGCCTGGAAGCCGGTGATCACGCGGTAATGCCCCATCTCGCCGCGGCCCTCGACGGCGACCCATTGCTCGACGATGGCCGGCACGCCGGCGGTAACCAGAAGACGCACTGTTGCCGCGTCGGCCCCGAAGACGACCCGGGACCGCAGACCCTGAGCACGCAGGTAGACCGCCAGCTCTTCGGGACCCACGTTGGTGTCCTTGCCGTCGGGCTTGAGCTCCGCCGCCGCCGCGAGCTGGTCGCGGGCGATGCCGAAGACGCTGAGCGCCATGACCGCTGATGAGGGCGCGCAGTTGTTCCATTTCTGGTAGACATGGACGGCACCGGGCAAGCTGACCCGCCCGCCGGCGGCCACGGCGACGGGCGCGGCGCCTGGCGGCGGCGGGACCGCGGCGTCGCCCGGCGTGGTCATGCTGGGCATGGCTGAGGGAGCGGCCGCGGCCGTCGGAGGCGGCGCGGTCGCAACCAGGCTGGGCGACGGCAGGGCCAGGGCGTCCTCCACCTCGATCACGGCGGCGTCATCGCCCAAGGCGGCGACAGCTTCCACGGTGGCGGCCGCGCCCGCGGTAGCCGCGGCGCCGAGATCAGCGGCGGCGAGATCAGCGGCGGCGCGATCAGCGGCGGCCGGAGCATCGGACGCGCGCGGCTGGGCGGCCTCGCGACCCGCGGGCGGAGCCGTGGTCGACAGCGCGGCGCGGCAGGCGGCGGCGCCCAGCGCCGCAAGGAGGGCCACGGCGGCCAGGTGCGCGAGATGCCGTCGCCGCGCTTGACCGCGCGACGGCCTTCCGTCGATAATCACAGGCTCTGAGTCTTTCATCAGCTTGTCGGTCCCTTGCCGCTGGGCGCCGAGCGCCGGCGGGTTCCAATGGTGCGCCCCGGCGCGCGACCGGGCAAGCTTTGCCAGCCCTGACGCGGCGGCACCCAGCCCCCAAGGAGATCGCTCCGTGACCTACGACCATATTCTGGTGGACCGCGAGCCACCCATCGCCACGGTTCGCCTGAACCGGCCGCAGGTGCTCAACGCCCTCTCGCCGGACCTGATCGCGGAGCTGATCGACGCCTTGCAGGCCTTGGACAAGGACCCCGACGTGGGCGCCATCGTGCTGACGGGCAACGAGCGGGCCTTTGCCGCCGGCGCGGACATCGGGCGCATGGCCGAGAGTACGGTGGTGGAGCAGATCGAGCGCGACCAGTTCGCGGTGTGGGACAAGATCCGGCGGGTGAAGAAGCCGATCATCGCCGCGGTCAGCGGCTGGTGCCTGGGCGGCGGCAACGAGACGGCGATGATGTGCGACATGATCATCGCCTCGGAGACGGCGCGCTTCGGCCAGCCGGAGATCGGCATCGGCATCATCCCCGGCGCCGGCGGCACGCAGCGCCTGACGCAGGCGGTGGGCAAGGCGCGGGCCATGGAGCTGGTGCTCACGGGCCGGCAGTTCACGGCGGACGAGGCGCTGGCGATGGGCCTGATCAACCGGGTGGTGCCGGTGGAGATCTACCTGGAGGAGGCCCAGGCCCTGGCGCGGGAGATCGCCTCCAAGCCGCCGATCGCGGTGCAGATGGGCAAGGCCTCGGTCAACGCGGTGTTCGACGACTACCTGGACCGCGGTCTGATGACCGAGCGCCGCAACTTCTACATGCTCTTCGCCACCGAGGACCAGAAGGAGGGCATGCGCGCCTTCGTCGAGAAGCGCAAGCCGGTCTGGAAGGGTCGCTGAACCCTTCTCTCCGGGTCCGAAGCGCGATGGCGACCGCCCCGGGGGCAAAGCAGCCCCGGGCTCTTCCATTGGAATGTCCCTACGGGACGATGTGCGTGGCGCCACATCAAGGCCGATCGCGTACGAGCACTGTGACCAACGTGGATACCATGACAAGGGGACTGTCAACATGAGCGATACCCTGCTCTACGCCGTGGAAAACGGCGTGGCCACCCTCACCTTGAACCGGCCGGACAAGCTGAACGCCTTCGACGACGCCTTGCTGGGCGCCTTGGACGAGGCCTTGAGGGCCGCCGAGAAGGACCCGGCGGTGCGCTGCGTGGTGCTGACGGGCGCGGGCCGCGGCTTCTCGGCGGGCCAGGACCTGGCGGCGGTGGCGGAGCGCGAGGCCTCGGGCAAGCGGATGAGCCTGCGGCAGCATCTGGATCGCAGCTACAACCGGGTGATCCGCAAGATCCGGGGCATGGAGAAGCCGGTGATCGCCGCGGTCAACGGGGTGGCGGCCGGGGCGGGGATGAGCCTGGCCCTGGCCTGCGACCTGCGCATCGCGGCGCAGAGCGCGCGCTTCATCCAGAGCTTCATCGGCGTGGGCCTGGTGCCGGATTCGGGCTCCACCTGGTTCTTGCCGCGGATGCTGGGCTTCAGCAAGGCCTTCGAGCTGGCGATCACGGCCCAGCGCCTGGGCGCGGACGACGCGCTGGCCCTGGGCCTGCTCAACCACGTGGTGCCGGACGGCGAACTGGCAGCGGAGGTCAAGGCTCTGGCGGAGCAGCTGGCGGCGGCCCCCACGCGGGCCATCGGGCTGACGAAGCGGGCGATGAACCGGGCGATGGCCACTACATTGGACGAGGCCCTGGACTACGAGGCCATCCTCCAGGACCTGGCGGGGCGCTCGGAGGACCATAAGGAGGGCGTGGCGGCCTTCATGGAGAAGCGCCCGCCCGAGTTCAAGGGACGCTGACGGAGATGGCCGACATGCATGGACTGGACGCGAGCAGGATGGTGATCGGCGTGGCCGGCGCGGGCACGATGGGTGCGGGCATCGCCCAGGTGGCGGCGCTGGCCGGCCACGCGGTGGTCCTCTACGATCTCGAGGACGCCTACGTGCAGCGCGGCCTGGGCACCTTGGCGGCGGCGATCCAACGGCTGGCGGACAAGGGCAAGCTGGACGGCGAGGCGGCGACGGCAGCCATCGCGCGGGTGACTGGCACGACGCGCACGGCGGACTTCGCGCCCTGCGCCCTGGTGATCGAGGCGGCGCCAGAGGACATCGGCATCAAGCAATCGCTGTTCAAGGCGGTGGAGGCGGTGGCCTCGCCCGAGGCGGTGCTGGCGACGAACACCTCCACGCTGTCGGTGGCGCGCATCGCGGCGGGGCTGGCCCGGCCGGGGCGGGTCTGCGGCATGCACTTCTTCAACCCGGCCCCGCTGATGCCCTTGGTGGAGGTGATCCGCGGGCCGGCGACGGAGGCCGACGCGGCGGCGCTGGTGACGGCCCTGGCCACGGCCTGGGGCAAGACGCCGGTGGCGGCGGCGGATCGGCCGGGCTTCATCGTCAACCGGGTGGCCCGCCCCTTCTACGGCGAGGCCCTGCGCGCCCTGGGCGAAGGCCTGGCGGACGCGGTGGCCATCGACCGCCTGGCGCGCGACGCGGGATTCCCGATGGGCCCCTTCGAGCTGATGGACCTGATCGGCATCGACGTGAACTTCGCCGCGGCGAGTTCGGTCTACGAGGGCTTCTTCCAGGACCCGCGCTTCCGTCCGCATCCGATCCAGCGGATGATGGTGGAGAGCGGGCGCCTGGGACGCAAGACGGGGCAAGGCTACTACAGCTACGACCCGCGCGGGGCGATGGTGGCGTCGGCGGTGGCTGAGGGCGGGTCGACTTCGGGTGAGCTTCCTGCTGGAGGGGACGTCACGGAGACGGTGCCGTCGATGACCAACGTCCTCATCCTGGCCGCTCCCGGCCAGGCGGAAGCGGCGGTGCTGGCGGACCGCCTGCGCTCGGGCGGCGCGGCGGTGGCGATAGCGGACACGGACGCCCACCTGGAGCTGGAGGCGCGGCAGGCGGACGCGCTGATCGACCTTCAGCCCAGCTGGGACGATGCCCGCGCGGAGCGCCTGACGCGTTACGCGCGCTGGCTGCGTCGCGGTCGCCCGCTGCTGGTGAGCACGGAGACGGTATCCGCCACGCGGGTGGCGGCGGCGATCGGCGGACTGGGACGGCCGGAGCGCCTGCTGGGCTTCACGCTGCTGCCGCCGCTGGACAAGCGGGGCTGCGTGGAGGTGATGGCGGCGCGGCAGACGGACGTCGCGGTGCGGCCGGCGGCCGAGGCGCTGTGGCGGACGGCGGGCCTGGACGCGGTCTGGATCGGAGACACGGTGGGAGGTATCCTTCCACGCATGGTGGCCTGCCTGGCGGCGGAGGCGATGACGGCGGTGATGGACGGCACGGCAACGGCGGAAGGCATCGACCAGGCGATGCGCCTGGGCACGCGTTACCCGCGCGGGCCGCTGGAGTGGCTGGCGATTCTGGGAGCGGGCCGGGTGGCCGCTATCCTGGACGCCTTGGCCGCCGATCAAGGAGAGGACCGCTACCGCGTGCCGCCGCTGCTGCGACGGCGGGTAGAGTCGGGGGGCTGAGGGCGGCAGGCAGATGGCGGACGGCGGCGCTTGAACGGGGGCGGCGACCAGGCGTTGTTGGCGCTGGCGTTTGGCTTGGCGGTGGGGATCCCGGTCGGCCTGCTCCTTCTGGTTCTGGTTCGGGTGAGCCGTCGTAGGTGAGGTTGTCCCGACGTGCTTTGGCTGTCTGCACCGCTCAGCGCCTGAGCGTGCTGGTAATTGGCTAAAGCGTATTGCACCAATTCGGGATCCATGTTACGTGGTAACAGGGTTCGCTGTTACAGGGTAACCTGGTTCCACAGTAATGTTCGCTCGACCTGATTTCGAGGTTCGAACCTTGGCGCAGAGTCGCCGGGACGCAGGCTCAACCGCGTCGCGCGCGCCCGAGCGGCGGCCCGCGACCAAGGCGCAACAGGAGCTCGCGGGCCGCCCTGCCGACAACGCGGCGCGATTACGGCATCATTTGGCGGAAATGATGCCGTAACGAGCGGCAGATGATGCCGTAAGCGCGAGGCTATGATGCCTTCATAGTGACCTTATGAAGGCATCATATGCATGCGATGAAGGCATCAAACCTGGCCCTTGCCGCCGATAGGGTCGAACAGGCTACCGAGAACGCCCTCAGCAACAGCCCGGCGCGGGCCGCGAAGGGTCACGTCATCGATTGGGTTGCATGTGAGGTGACGGGTTGAAGGACGTGCGGCAGCTGCGCTACGCCCGCCTCGCGGTCATCGACCAGATTGAGGGCTGGATGCGTTCGACCGCCGAATTCGAGCGTCTCTTGGACGCCTCCGCTGAAGTGTGTAGACTCCCACACATGGAGGGCTACACATGGCCACGAATCTTGCGCTGGATCCAGAACTGCTGGACCGAGTCGTAGCAGTCAGCGGCGAATCCACGAAGAAGGCGGCGGTGACGCTCGCATTGAAGGAGTTTATCGCGCGACGAGAGCAGAAGCGTACTGTCGAGCTCTTCGGGAAGCTCGAGTGGGACGAAACCTACGACTACAAATCTGAGCGCTCAAGATCGTGATGCTGTTTGTGGACACAAGCGTTTAGTCACTCGCCCTTCGCCGTGACGCCGTCGAAAAAGCAAGAGAAGTGGAAGCGCTGCGTGCGGCTCTTGACGGCGCTGAAGTGGTCGTGACGACGGGCTTGGTCCTACTAGAACTCTTGCAGGGATTCAGTGGGCCGAGAGTCAGGAATGCAGTGCTTGAGCGCTTTGCCTTCCTGCCTCTGATTCAGCCGGATCGAGAGGACCATATCGCAGCCGCAGAGCTTCGAAACATCTGTAGGCGAAGTGGCGTGCAATTGGGAACAATCGATGCCCTCCTGATCCAGCTATGCGGACGCTACAAGCTGACCATGCTGTCTAAAGATAAGGACTTTGAGGACGCACGCTCTGTCGTTCCATTCAAGTTGTGGGCCGCTTCGTGAATCGCCGCATGACCCTTCGATTCCCGAGCAGGCTTTCGGCGTGTCAAGGGCCGGGCAACGGACCACAGTTGGGGTCGGCTCAACTCCAACGTGCCCTCGTCGCAGCCCAGGTGCCGCTCGGTCTTGCCTCAGACTAGATGGGAGTTCCAAGTGTCTGGCCCTAACCACATGTTAGATTGAGAGACGAAGTAGGGAGGGCTATTGGCGCGCCGTCAAGCAAAGCCCGTCGAGGTCGGGAAACGCCTCTATCTGACTGGGGACCTCAGGAAGGCCGCCTATTGCCTGCAGAGCATCGATGTATTCCTCATCTGCTAGCGGTTCGTGTTCCTGGGACACCGTCCGCTGAACGTGACGAGATCGGTCAACCATGACCGGGGCACCATCCTCGGTAAACACATACACGGCATCCCGAATTCCCGTCGACTTTCCGTCAATAGGGTCGCTACTTGGGAACATCCACCCCAGGTACTGTGCCTCTGTAAGTGGCTGTGATGCGAGAATACCAACAACCCAGAGCACAGAAGTCGTTTCAGTCGAAGGGTCTGATTGGGGTTGGCCTTTCAGCCACCGCAAGATCTGGTCCTTTGTAGATCGCTGGGCAATCCCGAAGACCAAGTCGATGTCGCCCAACTTGTTCGAAACGAAGTCTCGGGCTTCTTCTTCTGTGCAAATCGCCAGATTTCGAGCGAAGCGTCGAAACTCCTCGCGCTGCTCCGCTGTCATTGTTGGCTCAGCAGGGTCCGTTGGACTGGCTGGGCCATGCCATACGCGTCCGCCGATCAATGTCGCTGGTTCTTGAAGCCCCGACTGAGTCACAGTCGGGGCTATTGTAGGAGCCACGTTGGTTGGAGCGGTGCTTGTGGCGAGGTCTGACTGCTGCGTGAAGATTGGCGCAGAGCTCAGGCCTGTTGTCATGCTTAAGTAACCTACAATGAGAAGCATTGCCGTAATCAGGATGACAGATGCACTGCTCTTGGTGTTGATCATCGCTCATGACTCCTCTGTGTCGTTGGCCTCGACCATGGCACACGGCAGGAACTCCCTCCCTATGGGAGACATCGCCCTGGGGTTAGTGTCGGCAAAGGGGATCGCCACACAAACGGCGTCGGTGTGAAGTCGCGATTGGTGATCCTAACGGGATTCTAAGACGGGCGATCACAAGAGCCCGGTGTGTGCTACCCGCAGAATCCAAAGGCAGGCCGTGTTAGTCCAAGATCACCCTCTCTTGCTGGACTGCTGCTATCCTCCGGCCCACTGGTGATCGCTGGAGGTTTGTCAATGGTCCAGTACTTGGGCCGCCTAACACCGGTTCCGAAAGCGGGACTGTAGAGCGACAGCCGATGTTGACCCGGGGACGGTGGGGGGTTGCCTCCTCGGCACTGTTGCCTCCTCGGCACTATCGTCGTGATCGCACATACAACAAGACACCAAATAGCGTCGCTAAGACGATGGCAGAGACTGCGCCAGTGGTAGAATGACGTTCGGCAAAGCTAGACACATTACCTGGTGTAGCTGTAGCGGCAGGTGTAGCAGTTGGTGGGGTTAGAGCCGCGAATATCTGAGGCCAGACTTCTGTAGGTGGCACTCGGCTTGCCATCCAATTGGACAGGTGCGATTGAACGTCGGCAATAGGCACTGGCTGCTCACCAAGCACGCCGCGGCTATCAGGACACAGCGCGATTGCCTCGGTGCCACGCAGCAAGTACACCTCGTACTCCGGGGCATACTCTACTACGAGGTCACCTTCCTCGAACGAGGCCCACAGACTCTTGCTACACTCAAGTGCCCACATTGAACGAAGGTAGATTGGCGCGCCCTGTTGCGCGTCGAGAAATCCGAGACCGATGGGCGTTCCATTGTATCGGAAAGTGCCTACAAGTTCACTCGAGAGTGACTCTACTACGTTCTCCCCCGCAATCACTGAATCCCCACGTAGGAATGCCTCAGTAAACCCAAACACCTGACGGTAGTTTTCGTCAAGTGTTATGCCTTCAATGTCCCCTACTGCTTGAACAAGCGGGTCGGACGAGTACCTACCCAGATACCGTGGCAGCAAACCGTCGCTGCGGGCGCCCATCAAGATCTCTGGCCTTGGATCTAGTCCAGCTTGAGCATCTGCCACTGGCGGGCGCATGAGTCCAGTCAGTCCGACGGCAACCACTAGCCAGAAGCAAGCGACGAACCTGTTCGGCACTGGTTGTGATTTCATTGCCTTCTCCCATGGTGGGCACATCCTGCACCCCTAACGATGAGGTGTCCACCAAGTCGGGTCAACTCCAGAGATATGCAAACTGCTGGGCCTGTCCAGGAGTGCGCTTTATGGATACCTGCCGCTTCGAAAAGAAAGTGAGCCGGGGTCGTCACGGACACCCCTATTCGTGATTGATTCCGCGATACACATAGAACGATGCCATTGACAATATCATTACCGCGAGACCAGATGTCAATCTTTGTGAATCATAGATAACGGAGTAAACGAGAAACCCAACAAAGATACCATTGCCGAACAACAATAGCCGAAGTCTCGCTTCTGGTGACATGAGCAAATCCTTATTGGGAGGGGCAGATCGTGGGTGTAGGAAATGCTGGTGTGGCGGTGAGTTGGAGACACGCCCAGGACTCAGGTCTAAGCTCGGATGTACAAATCGCATTGCATGCGCGTCTGTTGCCCTTGTAACACAAGCATCGTACGGCGTGACATGCAGGAACGGTCCCATCACCGAAGGCCTCACAGGTTGACACATCTTCCCCCCTTCACTCCCGCCCCCAGATAAGCGGTGGGGCCCCGATCGGCATCCGGGGCTTGTAGCGCTTGATGTTTCCGGGAAGCCACCACATCAGGTTGCGCTCTTCGAAGGAGCCCGGCGGGATCCACTGCTCGCCCGGCGTCAAGCCCAGGCGATGGTAGAATGCCCTCAGGCGGCGCCGCTCGTCGCCGGCAACTTCCGTCAGTTCGTCCGGCAGCAGGCAGATCCCCAGCTGAGGGGTACGGCCCTGCCACGCCTCGCTGCGCAGGTGACGGCCCCCAAGCTGCAGCATGCTGAGACCACCCTCGCCGTGGGTGTCCACCGTGGCCCGCGTGTTGTTCAACAGCAAGCGTGTGGCCATGGAGACCAGGAGCACCTGGGCCATCGCGATCCCCAACAGCAGACAGTCCAGGCGCGCCGGCGAGGTCAGGCGCACCCGCTCGATTCCGAAGCAGGCCGACTTGTCGTCCCGAAAGGCCCGCTCGATGCCCGCCAGCCGGCTGAATTCCTCCAAGGTACGAACCGACGGCGCGTCCGGGCTTAGTACATGCATGGTCTGGTCCTGTCCATAGCGCGGCCAGCAGAGAACCAGGCCGACCGGGCCGATTCCCGCCGCGCCCACGTAGGCCGAGTCCAGCAGGCGCATCTCGCCCACCTTGCGCCGAAACGTCCCCACGCGGCGCTCCGTCCCGTCCAGCAGCCGCAAGAGCTGCCGTTGGCGGCTGGCCGCCGACGCCGCCGATCCCATCGCCAAGGCAATGCGCCTCAGCCTTGCATCCCGCTCCAGGAGTATTCCCGTTACCAGCCATCCCAGGCTCCTGACTCGTCTTCGGTCCTCTTCCGCGCAGGCTCCGTCAAGCGAAACCAGCACCCGCCCGTTCAAAGTCGCTGAAACGCCCATGCCAACAGGATAGGACGATGCATTGCCGTGGACAATGTGTCAAGCTGTGAGGGGTATGTGCAATCACGGTCACGCTGAACCAGCACAAAGCTTGTCTGGCGTCTAGTGCACTTCGTTCCCATCGCAGTCGAGGTTAACCTCACCAGTCTCATAATCGTGAACCGTGTCCTGTCGGAACCCGACGAGAAAGAACGCATGGAACCTATCGATACCATCGCCGCCACGAATGTCGTCCCATTCACCGTCATTGGGACAGAAATTAAGGTCATCCGCTCCAGCCCCCCCCTGAAGTTCATCCAGACCTGCCCCGTCTGTGAGGCTATCGTCACCCACACCCCCGACGATTACGTCTGGGCCGGCGGAGCCAACCAAGATGTCGGAGCCAACACCACCGAACACGAATTGACCATAGTCACCATTGGAGATAGGTGCCCTAAGGTCATCATCTCCCGCACCTGCCAGAAGATACAGGTCGTAGTCTCCATTGGGGGGTATAATTACATCGTTTCCGTCAAGTCCGAACACGAGGGCATGGTGATCGGCGGGAATGTGCGTGCCATCAATGGTGTCGGCCGCTTGTGTCCCAAACACGACAGACACACCACCATCACTAACCGTATCACCATAGTCAGCACAATAGCTCGGCGAAGACGCCACCGCTGGATCGCCGATTGTGACCAAGAAACGGCCATACGGCGATCCTCCCTGGGGTGACACACATCCAACAAGCTCGGCGACCTGGACTGGCGTCTCGCCGACCAAGTCTGATCCAGTAGCCGTGATGTCATCAAAGCCGCTTTCAGACTCTATGGGATCCCCGACCATAGACAAAGGCGTCGGGGGTGGCGCGCTCCCAGCGTTAGACCCGCCTCCAGCGTTTTGGGCAGTGACAGGCAAGTCGATGTTAGCCTTACGAAAGGTTAGTGCTGCAATCAAGACAGCTACAATCGCGAAGGCGGTCTCGGTCTTCATGATTTTCTCCTGTTAAGCTCTCTGGGCGAGTTGATCCAACATGCCGGAGCGAACGATGGTAGCACTATTACAGGTAACAGAGAATTGCTTTCATAGGCCGGTAGTACCGGCGTCCATAGACAAATCTCCTTGCGGGGCCGCATCTCCCTTGTTGGAGCATTAGAACCTCTCCGTACTCAATCCAAGAAAGATAAGGCGATTGTGTCGCCAAGACTGCCCGTCATGGCACCAAGATGCACCGGTTAGTCCTATGGGTGTCAATATTGGCCACACATTATCGCACTAGCCGCGGGGATTTTGGTTTGGTCCGCCTGTCGGGCCAAAAGTCGGGCCATCAAATTTCCACAAGTCGCTATCCCAGCAGTCGGGCCACATAAACGTCCCGCCTCCAATTCGGTATTGGCGAACCACGAAACCACTACACCCCGCCTCTGTGTAGTCGTAGTACATTTTGGATCCTGCGATGTTCGTTCGAACGTGGGTGACTTGGGTAGCTAGGCCTTGAAAATCCCCAAGGTAAGGATCATAGATGTACTTCTTATTAGTCGTATGGTCAACAGCACTCACAAACGGGATTGGAAGATCGGTCTGCGTCTCGTTGACGTTCGATCCAATGACCGACCATTGCCCAAGATCAGCATGTGCCGCCAGACCTAATCTCATGTTATTCAAGAAGGCACTTCCACTTCGGAGCTGTTTGCACTGAGTGGTCTCGTTTTTCAATCTAGGACGTCGCGACGGCGCCCCAAAAACCACTCCACTACAAAGCCCAACCGGGAGACCATTCAATGTCACCTCTCCCCCCTGGGGAATACCGTTGAATGGCGTCCCGGACGCTGCTACTGCATGGTACCTGACCCTATTGTAGGGCTGGCGTTCTCGGAACGCCAGCCCTGGCTGCCTTGTGAAATATGAGTGCGCGCCCTGAGTTACCAGCCCCCCCATGGAGTGGGCAACGACGTCTACCGGGCTGCTAGAAAATGAACTCGCGAGATAGCTGAAGTGGTAGGAAAGATGCTCAATTGGCGTTGCCCTAGAGTGGCTCCGGCAGTGAGTTTTTGATCCATCGGGCCAATCAGAGGAGTTTGGCGGTGGCTGAACACCACAATTCGTCCCTCCTACCCAAACATTATTTGATTGAGTTCCTGCACTGAACGCGTGATGGTTTATGGTCTCCCCTGATACCGGATCCTGGATGGTCGCTCCATAATCGCCAATATCCAGGTCGCACGAATCCTGCGAGTACAGTCCCACTGTCTTTATGACGCCTTCCCATCCCCATTTCTTGAACTCATTGATTGCCGCACCAAATAGGTCGTCACAGTCGCGTGCCCCACCACCCATATTATAGCCGATAACAAAGAGCGTACTATGTGTACAGTCAATTGGGTATGACCCTGGAGAGGACGGGAATTGCTGCCCACAACGTAGATCATCCATTCCAGGAAGTTGTGCCATGGCTCGACCAGACGCCATAGTATGAGCGATGGCTGCCCCAAGGAGGACTACTACAAAGCGATTTCGGTGCATACAGACATGTCGCCCACAGAGAGCATGCAGAACATCGGCGGCCATTTGAGCAATCATCACGCGAAGCATCTTGTTCGCCTTAAATGATAGACGGTATCGAAAGAATTGAATGCGACTGATACTGGGGCTCCGTCGCGAAATCTCTAGTTGTATTCGTATCTCCCCGCTCTCCCTTCCTGGCAATACCTTTGGCGAATGGGAACAACAAGACATTTCCAAAGAGGCACTTTCGTCAAACCTACTCGATGTGAGTTACCCATGTTGTCACCCCCTCGCGACGCCCATCCACAACTTTTGACGATAGCTCCTGGACGACGTCTTCAACGTCCATCGGGTGTGACCACAATCCGTCCGAGAGGGTTCGAATGCCCGAGACAGGGGGGGGCGTCCATGACGTCGCGGCTTCACCGCCGCGCCCAGAATGAACTTGCTGGGCATGGAATATCAACAGCGATCTCTCGGTAAATGCCGACCAGATCCGCCGTAGATGGTGCATGGAAGTAACTACTCGCGTTTGAGGCCATCTCACGAAGAGCCTGTTCATCCAGTTCGGCACCCAGGCCAATAGTATAAACACGGATGCCAAGAGCTTTCGCTCCTGCCGCTCGGTCTACAGCGGCACTTGCTGGTTGTGGGTTAGACCTCCCGTCAGTAAGGAGGATCAAAACCGGCTCATTGTCAAGCTTGCGGCGTGGACTTGCTAACTCTAATGCACCCAGATTTACCCCACAGACGATGCAAGTCTGCGGCGCCGTTCCAATAGAATCCAATCTCGCGTCCAGTGCCCCTTGGTCATTCGTCAATTCTTGCAATAGCGTGGCCTGAGAATTAAAAGTCACAAGGGCTGCCTGATCGCCTTGTTCGAAATGAAGAGCAGTGAGGAATACCCCAGCAGCATGCCGCGCCGCGGCGAGTTTGGTCTGGTGGATTCCCTGTCCAGCCGGCTCAAGCATTGAGAGCGAAGCATCTAGAACCAGGACGACATCAGTGCGGCGCTGCTCTGGACTACATTTTTCTCGGAGAAGCAACGGTAGATAGATCGGCCTTGGCGAGGGTCGCGCGGCCGGAGTTAGAGGAATAGTGGGAGGAATGGACGTGTGTGTGGACGATGGACTCGGTGTGGACGATGGACTCGGTGTGACTGTCAAAGTCGCCGACGGTGAAGGGGTCTGGGTTGGCATCGGTGTTGGTGTGTTGGCTGGCGACGCAGTAAATGTAGCTGAAGGCAGGATGCCGTTTCCAGTTAGCACATCGTTGGGAAAGTTTCGCTCTCGATCAGGGCACACTTCGAATTCCGGTCCCCTGGATAGCTGATGTCCCGCCTGCTTCACATACCATGACCCAAATTCCGCCTCATTATTTCCTTGCGCTGCAATGAGTACTGTCCCATCAGTACTCCAGGCAATAGCCGCCTGTGGTCCACTGGTATCATCTCCAAATGGACGTGTCACTTGTACATAGCTTAACAAGTCTGAGGTTGTCCCCTCTTTCCAATCGAACACACCAATGTTTGTCTGCCCATGTATCGCCAGGAGTCCATAGTTGGTGGACGACCAGTTAAATGCAACGCCGCCGACTGTTTTCAGGCCCGGCATCCCTCTCAATGGCATAGTCCACGCTCGCCGTTCGATAAGATCGGCAACTATGATCTCTGGCCGATCTCGGTTATTGATTACAACAAAGTGCCCATCTGGAGAGAGTGTGGCATGAGTAAACGATGGACTGTCCCCACATCCACTGAAAGCCCCCCCGCCAAGATCCGGTAGTTTAATGGGTATAGCCACCTCCTCAAGAGAATCTGTTCTAATAGAATAAATGAATGCCTCCATTACACTGCTTCGAGACCGGAGCTTAGGCACCACCAGGTGGGCCATCTCGCCTGAATTTGTAGTAAGAATCTCGGCTACAGGCGAGGCGGTAATAAACTCGCGCAGGACAGGCGCAGCACCCCGCACCTGTAAATCGAGTGCCGCCAGTTCCAGCTTGATCACGCCATAACGTGTGGATGAGCAGTTTGAGTTCCATGCGCCACCTTGTTGGGCAGCCATCAGAATCGATGGATTGGCGCCAGGAGTTATTGCAATACCTCCGACAAAGGTAGCCACCCACCCATCTTCTGAAAAATCTACCCCACCATCCGTCCAGCCATCTGGTGCCTCACTGTCCTGTCGGATGACGTGAAGATCCATCCCACCATTACTTCGAATAGCCAGTACAGTTCTCAGGTCGCTAGTCGCTGCAAGCCGACCAGGTGACACTTGCTGCTTGCCAAGATGAATCATCCCATGTTCTAAACCGAATACCGAGAGTCCATCACATCCCCAACGTGGTTCACCAGCGAAATCCTCGGTAAAGAAGATAAGATCATCTGAAGTGAAATCACTGTCGGTTTGAGCATTGACCGCCGGCAGTAAATATATCAATGTGACACTAAAGGCAAAAACCAAGCCAGTAAAGTAATTTCGTATGGATATCTTCCTTCGAACCGCATCAACGGTTTCTTTTCTCGTTCTGCCTATTCGTAAACACCATTGCTTAGCACAAGACCGCCTTCCAACTGGAAGGCGGTCTTGTGCTTCATTGCTCTTCTTACCCATATGGGCCCACAGGTTGACACATCTTCTCCCCTTCACTCCCGCCCCCAGATAAGTGGTGGGGCCCCGATCGGCATCCGGGGCTTGTAGCGCTTGATGTTTCCGGGAAGCCACCACATCAGGTTGCGCTCTTCGAAGGAGCCCGGCGGGATCCACTGCTCGCCCGGCGTCAAGCCCAGGCGATGGTAGAATGCCCTCAGGCGGCGCCGCTCGTCGCCGGCAACTTCCGTCAGTTCGTCCGGCAGCAGGCAGATCCCCAGCTGAGGGGTACGGCCCTGCCACGCCTCGCTGCGCAGGTGACGGCCCCCAAGCTGCAGCATGCTGAGACCACCCTCGCCGTGGGTGTCCACCGTGGCCCGCGTGTTGTTCAACATCAAGCGTGTGGCCATGGAGACCAGGAGCACCGGGCCATCGCGATCCCCAACAGCAGACAGCCCAGGCGCGCCGGCGAGGTCAGGCGCACCCGCTCGATTCCGAAGCAGGCCGACTTGTCGTCCCGAAAGGCCCGCTCGATGCCCGCCAGCCGGCTGAATTCCTCCAAGGTGCGAACCGACGGAGCATCCGGGCTTAGCACATGCATGGTCTGGTCCTGTCCATAGCGCGGCCAACAGAGAACCAGACCGACCGGGCCGATTCCCGCCGCGCCCACGTAGGCCGAGTCCAGCAGGCGCATCTCGCGCACCTTGCGCCGAAACGTCCCCACGCGTCACGCCGTACCGTCCAGCAGCCGCAAGAGCTGCCGTTGGCGGCTGGCCGCCGACGCCGCCGATCCCATCGCCAAGGCAATGCGCCCCAGCCTTGCATCCTGCTCCAGGAGTATGCCCGTCACCAGCCATCCCAGGCTCCTGACTCGTCTTCGGTCCTCTCCCGCGCAGGCCCCCTCAAGTGAGGCCAGCACCCGCCCGTACAACGTCGCCGAAACGCCCATGCCAACAGGATAGGACGATGCATCGCCGTGGACAATGTGTCAACCTGTGAGGTGGTGCGATACCAGCTCAGCTCGACCATCGGTCCCGTGCGCGGTTGGCGTTGGCCCGCCCCCGCTGTACAGCCCCGACCTTGCCGCCGACGACCTCGACCCTGCATAATGCAAACTGGTCACGACCGCTCACGAGCCTCCGGGATGCCGATGGATCTTCAACCCGCCAGGACCTGGACCTTTCTCTTCACCGACATCGAGGGCTCGACGCGGCTCTGGGAGCGCGACCGGGCTGCTATGCAGCATGCGCTCGAGCGTCACGACAGGCTCCTGCGCCAAGCCATCGAAGCGCATCAGGGGCGGGTCTTCAAGACCGTCGGCGACGCCTTCTGCGCCATCTTCGACGATGCCCACTCAGCGCTGAGCGCCGCGGCCGACGGACAACGTGCACTCTTCGCGGCCGACTGGTCGATGCTGGGTGAGGCCGAGGGTCTGCGCGTCCGCATGGGACTGCATACCGGCACGGCCGTCGAGCGCGATGGCGACTTCTTCGGCCCGGCCGTCAACCGCTCGGCACGGATCGAGGCGGCGGCCAACGGCGGGCAGCTGCTCATCTCGGCCGCGACGCTGGCCGAGCTGGAGACGGGCGAGGCCCCCTTTGGTCTGAGCTACCGCGATCTGGGCGAGCATCGACTCAAGGACTTGCGTCACGCCGAGCGGCTGACCCAGGTTCTCATCGAAGGCCTGCCCGAGGTGACCCGAGCCCTGCGCACCGTCGGGGAGCTGGATGCCGGTGATCGGATCCTGGTGGTCGATCCCGCGGCCGGCGCTGGTGAGGAGGTGGCTCGGGACGGATCGGAGTTGCTGCTCGAGCGCACGGTGGAGGAAACGCGAGCCGCCCTGCTCGATGTCCTGCGTGGGGCGACGCGCTCCCTGATCTTGACGCCCGAGCAGGTGCGGGCCGTGGCGCGGAGCCAGCCGGCCGACCTGCAGGCCTATCGGCTCGGGCGCGTGGCCGAGTGGAGCCAGCCACAGTTCCGGGTGGACGGACGCTTCGTTGGCCTGACCCTGCTCATCGACAAAGGCGAAGACGCGCTGATGGGGCGCTGGCAGCCCTCCCCGGAGGCGCATGTCGACCTGGGCGCGCTGATGGCCAGCATCGAAGACCCGGCTGTCGTGCTGCTCGGGCCACCCGGCTCCGGCAAGAGCACCCTGCTGCGTCGCTTCGAGCTGGATCGGGCGGTCGAGGCCTTGCGCGGCGAGCCGGAGGCCCGGCTGAGCTTCTTCGTGCCCCTCAATCAGTTCGCGGGCGGCGACCCGGGGCTCTGGCTGGAAGATCGCTGGCGCCGCCGATCCCCCGACCTTCCAGAGCTGGCCAAGCTGCTGGCCGAGGGACAGATGACGCTGCTTCTGGATGCGCTGAACGAGATGCCGGCCGCCGACGAGCGCGAGCTGGATGACTGGACCAGGCGTTGGCGGCGCTGGCTGCAGGGTTTTGCCGCCGACGCGCGGGGCAATCGCGTCATCTTCTCCTGCCGCAGCCTCGATTACAGCCAGCCCTTGTCTTCGCCCGAGCTGCGCGTTCCGCAAGTTCGGATCGAGCCGCTGGTGGATGCGCAGGTTCAGGACTTCCTGAGGCTGCACAGCCCGCTGCGTTGGCGCGAGATCTGGCAGTCGCTGGACGGCAGCCCACAGCTGGTGCTGCTGCGCAGCCCCTACTTCCTGTCGCTGCTGGTGACCCAGGTCGAGGCGACGGGCGATATGCCCGCCGGGCGTGCCGCCCTCTTCACCGGCCTGATCCGCCAGGCGCTTCGCCGCGAGGTCGAACGGGGGAACGTGCTGTTCGACGACGGACGGCTGCTTCACGGCCGCGATCGACGTCAGATCACACGCTGGCAATGGCAACAGGACACCGACCTGCCCGATCGTGGGCCACTCGTGCCTCTCTTGGGAAAGCTGGCCTTCGAGATGCAGCAGTCACGCCCGGACGGTGAGCGTGCGCAAGCGCGTATCGCTTTCGGCGACGCCCTGGACATCCTCGACGCCGAGGTGGACGAGGCGATCGTGCAGGCCGGCACCGCCCTTGCCGTGCTCGACGAGGATCTGGTCACCGATGAGTTGATGTACATGCATCAGCTCCTGCAAGAGTACTTCGCGGCGCGGGTGCTGGCCAAGACGCCGGACCCTGGTCTGGTGCGCCAGGCATGGAAGTCCGGTGAAGTCCGGCCCCCGATTGACCTGCTCTTGAGCGAGATCGCGCCGGCCGATCCCCTGCCGCCGATGCCCTCGACCGGCTGGGAGGAGACCAGCATCCTCGCGGCCGCCATCAGCACGGAGCCTGAAGCCTTCGTCGAGGGCTTGATCGCGTCCAACCTGGCCCTTGCCGGTCGCGCAGCCGCCCAGCCAGGGCTGGCGTCACGGCTGCCCGCTGCGCTGCGTTCCGAGCTGCGGGCCGCGCTGCTCGAGCGTAGCCACCATCCGGAAGCGGACTTGCGAGCCCGTATCGCAGCCGCGCGGGCACTCGGCGCGCTCGGCGACCCGCGGCTTCGACCAGGGCAGGGCCGCAGCGGACGCTTCCTACTGCCGGAATTCGCCGCGATTCCGGCAGGCGACTACCCGATCGGCTTGTCTGAACCCATCGTCTTCGTCGGCGGCCACTCCGAAGCCCACATGCCGGCGCATCAGACCCGCTTGGAGCCCTTCTGGCTGGCTTCTCGCCCGGTGACCAATGCGGAGTGGGCATGCTTCCAGGCCGCGGGCGGATATGACGAGCCGCGCTACTGGAAGGGGGAGGCCGCAGAGGCCTGGCGCCGGGGTGAGTCGACCGCCGACGGCATTCGTGCCGGCCAGCGCTACTGGTTGGGCCGCTTCCTCGCCGAGCCCGATCTCCTGACGAAGTTGCTGGAGCAGGGAACGATCCGTCCCGGCGATCACGAACGATGGCTGCGTCGCATGAGCATGGAGGACATTGAGCTCGAGCGACATCTGCGCGAGACCTACCCTGGCCAACGCTTCACCGCCCCGCGAACCTGGACGGATCCGCGATCCAATCATGCTTCCCAACCCGTCGTCGGCGTCTGCTTTTACGAGGCCGGCGCCTATTGCAGCTGGCTCGCGGAGGAGAGCGGGCTGCCGCTGAGGCTGGCCAGCGAGGTGGAATGGGAAGCCGCGGCGCGAGGAATCGAGGGGCGCGCCTATGCCTATGGCGATCGCTTCGATCCCTGGCGCGCCAACACTCACGAGACCCATCTGCGCGCCACGGCGCCGGTAGGCGTCTTCCCGGAAGGCGATACGCCCGAGGGTCTGCAGGACATGACCGGCAATGTCTACGAATGGACCTCGAGCGCCTTTGGTCGCGACCGAGGCCTGCCGGAGTACGGCTACCCCTACAGGGCGGACGATGGCCGCGAGTTGGTCGAGCGGCCCAACGAGGTATTGGTCGTTTCGCGGGGTGGCGCCTGGGCCTCCGTGCAGGCGACGGCGCATGCGGCCTTCCGCGGGCCCCTCGCCCCGAGCGAACGCAACAACCAGGGCGGCTTCCGCCTGGCCAGCAGCATCGATCCGGCGAGCTATTGACGGGATCGCATCGCCAGCTCGCCCCCGACTCCAGCGCCTGCTCGTCCTGCTTCATCACCGCCCACCCCACCCGCCCCCCTTCTGATTCGATGCTCCCAGATCGTCCTCCCCTCCCTGCCGCCTCCGCAGCCTCAGGATTCCAGGTGGAGGGTCATGGAGCCGGCCTGCCCCCGTGACGCCTGTACCTTGACACCTGCCTTGCCTCAAGTCATGCTTCGCCGCCGCGACGCGACTCAGCGAGCCTTGGCTCAGGGTGGCGCGGCTTGCCTTGTCGCCGGTCGTGAGGTCCGAGGCCGAGCAGGCCGTCTCGCCATCTGCCCCGAGCCAACATCCCAACATGCCCCAGCGATAGGAATGATCCCGATGTCCAGCCACAGGCCCGCCACTCCTCCGCGCCTCGCGCGTGCGCTGGCTGGCGCGGGCTGCGCGCTGGCCCTGCTGCTGGGCGTCATGGCGGTGGCGAGCCAAAGCGAGCCGCTGGCGGCTTCCCGCCTTGCGGAAATGCGCGAGCGTGTTTTCCTGCCGCGCATCCACCGAGCCCCTGCGAGCGCCCAAGCGGACTCTCTGGTGGTGGCCGACGTCATCGGCGGACCGCTGCGGGCGGCGGCCTGGCATGGCAACTTCCTTTACCGCGGTGACGCGGGGCGGGTGCGGGTCTACGACTGCAGCGACCTGGGCAGCCCGGTGGAGGTCGGTCGCTCCGAGGTGTTGCCTGGTCTGGTGCACGACCTGAAGGTGAGTGGCAGCTACCTGCTCGCTGCCATGGGGGAAGGGGGCCTGGCGGTGTTCGATATCGGTGCACCGGCGGCGCCTGCCCTGCGCCACCGCATCGCCACGAGTGACAGCGCTCATGCCTTGGACGCGTCGGAAGAGGGACTGGTGGCTGTGGCGGCAGGACCATCAGGCCTGCTCTTGCTTGGTCTCAGTCCGGATGGCAGGCTGGAGGGGCGCGGCGCTCTCACCTTCCCCAGCGAGGTCTCAAGGGTTCGCTTACACCGCGGCTACGCCTACCTGAGCTTCCGTGAATTGCGCCCCATCAAGGTGGTTGACGTCCGCCAGCCGGAGGAGCCTGTGCCCGTTGCTGATCTCAGGGACTTCGAAGGTGGGGATTCCATGGCCTCAAATGTCGTCATCGAAGGCGATCGGGCCTACGTGTGGAGCTGCTCTCCCTGCACCATTTTGGTCTACGACATCCGTGAGCCGGCATCACCTCGGTTTACGGACTACAGAAAAACAGGGGATTCGGGTACCCTGACCATCGCGGATGGAAGGTTGTATGCGGCGGGTGATCGTCTGCGCATCTTCGACAGCTCTACACGGGATGGGTTGACCTTGATCGGCGACGTCGACCTGCCTGAGATCATCCCTGGCTTCGCCGACTCCTCCCAGTATCCCCATGAGCTGGCGGCGGAAGCCGGACGCGTGGCCATCGTCGCTTCGCCGTACGGGGAGGACTGGGATCCCGGCGATCTCTACGAGGGCGGCAGCCTGCTGCTTGTCGACGCCCGCGACCCGCTGCAGCCTCGGGTGACCAGCCGGGTCGGACCGGTCGACGTGCTCACGGACCTATGGCCATCCGGAGCCCCAGACCGGCTCTACGGCCGAAGTAGTGTCAGGAACGCCGGGGCCTGGCATTCCACGGCGCGATTGCTTGAGGCAGCTGATCCCAGACATCTGCGGCTGGGCGAAGCGATTCCGGCCCTTGACTATGTCAACGACATGGTGGTCGATGGCAAGGTGGCCTATGCGGTTCAGGTCGATCAGTTCGATCGCCTGGAGCAAGCATTGTTTGCCACTTTTGACGTTGCGGACCCGGCCGCACCGCGCAAGCTCGGTAGCGTCGCGCTGGGCCAGGGCTGGCAGTGGCGCAGCCCTGTGGCGGTTTCCAATGGTATGGCCTACGTTGTGGGGCATGCTTCGAACGAGTCTGGTTGGGACAACTCGCTCTTGGCACTCGATGTCCGGGACCCAAGTGAACCGCGAGTCCTAAGCCGCCAAAGCATCCAGCTCGCCATCGCTGAGATCGATGTTGCGGGTGCGAGACTCTGGGCGGGTGGGTTCGACGGCCAAGAGCAGGGCTACGTGCTTCGCTACGATCTCGCCGACCCGACGCAGCCCAAGCTTCAAGCGCGTATTCCCGTCACCGGCGCTCTCGAAGGCGGGATCGTTGCCGACGAAGAAGGCGCATGGCTCGCCACCTGGAATGGGCTGGTGCGTGTGCCTGCCCACGCCAGCGATGGTACGGCGGTCAAGGTGGCTGCTCCAGGGTCCTTCACATCGCTCGAAGTCAACGGCCAAGGCCAGCTGGTCGCCGCGGGCGAGTACTTGGCTGTGTTCGATGTCCAGGCCAGCCAGGTAACATTGCGGGCCACGATTGAAGCCCCTTACCAATCCAACCGATCATTGGGCTTCTTGGAGGCCATGCCTGTGGTCGATCACTTCGTCGCTCTGTTCTGGGCTGAGGGCGGGGTCGCCCATGTCATGCCGATCACCGCCCTCGTCCTCGACCCGCTGGCGCCTTGACCTCCGCCCCCGCCCGTCCGCCCCGAACTGGCGGTATCTCTCTAGGCTGGGCTGCCGGCTGACCCAGGGTAAGTCGCACGTCCAGTCCGGTGGTCAAACGAGGGCCTCCGAGGCATGAAAGGCGCAGCAGGGCCGCCTGATTCCATCACCGCCCCAGCTACAGATCGCCGCTGCCGCCGCTCTCAGCTGTCGGTCTTGGCCATGGCTATGTCAAGCGTCCAGCAGGTAGCTCAGCCCGCCTGTGACGGTGTCGCTACAGCCGGAGGTGCTCATGGGGCGCCGCCCGGTATCTGATGTCTGTGAGTGTCACCACCTGCAGCCCGGCCAATGCCCCACCGGTTGATACATTGTTTACGGCGATGCATCGTCCTATCCTGTTGGCATGGGCGTTTCGGCGACTTTGTACGGGCAGGTGCGCCTGATCTCGCCAGCACGCCTGGATGGTCTACGGTTGGGGATAGCCATGGCCCAAGTGCTCTACACGCCTGTTGTTGAACAACACGCGGGCCACGGTGGACACCCACGGCGAGGGTGGTCTCAGCATGTTGCAGCTTGTGGCCTGTCACCTGCGCAGCGAGGCGTGGCAGGGCCGCAACCCTCGGCTGGGGATCTGCCATCTGCCGGACGAACTGGCGGAAGATGCCGGCGACGGGCGGCGCCGCCTGAGGGCACGCTACCATCGCCTGGGGTTGACGCCGAGCGAGCACTGTATCCCGCCGTGTTCCTTCGAAGAGCGCAATCTGAAGTGGTTGCTACCCGGAAACATCAAGCGCCTCAAGCCCCGGATGCCGATCGCGGCTCCACCGTTGATCTGGGGGCAGGAGTGAAGGGGGAGATGTGTCAACCTGTGGAGTAACCCACAATGAGAAGCACCGCTGTCATCAGGATGACAGATGCACTGTTCTTGGTGTTGATCATCGGTCATGACTCCTCTGTGTAGTTGGCATCGACCATGGCCACGGCTGGAATTCCCTCCCTACGGGAGACAAGGGCATGGTGTTAGTGTCGGCGGCCTCGTTCATGAACTGGCCCACTTTGTCCTTTCGGAGCCGGTGAGAGGCAGCTCTTCCAACTTACGACAGTGAACCGCTCGCTCGAGCCAACCCATGATCGAGGCCGAGAGAAGAGATCGGCCGAGGCCAGGCGCCGCTGTCGACTCCGCTCCCCTCGACCTCACCCCCCCGACCCCATCTCCTCCAGCGCCGGGTCCAGCCGCAACTCCTCGTCCGGATCGCGCAACCAGCCCTGCGGCAGCATCACCCGGCGCAGGGCGCCGCCATGGCTGCGCACCACGCGGCCGGCGTTCTCCGCCAGCTCCGCCTCCGGGTCCAGCTCGCTGAGGATGGCTTCCACATCTTCGGCCGAGCGCACGTGCACCGCGCGCTTGCGCAGCGCCCCGCCCAAGGGGTAGCCCGCGAAGTACCAGACCAGGTGCTTGCGAAAGCCCTGGATGCGCCAGTCCATCTCCGCCGGCTCCACGCACCAGTCGCGCAGCAGGTCCAAGTGGCGGCGGATGACGTCAGCCACGCCGCCGAGTGAGGGCGGCGGCGCCGGCGGCCGACCGGCGAAGGCGTCGGCCAGGTCGCGAAAGAACCAGGGTCGACCCAGGCAGCCGCGGCCGATCACCACCCCGTCGCAACCCGTCGTCCGCATCATCGCCAGCGCATCCTGCGGCGCGAAGATGTCGCCGTTACCCAACACCGGGATGTCCGGGACCGCGGCCTTCAGGCGGGAGATGGCATCCCAATGCGCCGGCGGCGCGTAATGCTGCAGGGCAGTGCGCGCATGCAGCGCCAGGGCCGCCGCGCCCTCCTCACGCGCGATGCGTCCCGTGTCCAGGTAGGTGAGGTGCGCGTCGTCGATGCCCAGGCGGAACTTCACCGTGAGCGGCACCCGTCCGCCAGAGGCCTCGCGGGCCGCGCGGGCCGCCGTGCCGATGATGGCCGCCAGCAGGCGCCGCTTGTAGGGCAGGGCCGCCCCGCCCCCGCTGCGCGTCACCTTGGGCGCCGGGCAGCCGAAGTTCATGTCGATGTGGTCCACCAGCCCCTCGCCCACTAGCCGCCGCACTGCCTCGCCCAGGGTCTTGGGGTCGGTGCCGTAGAGCTGCAGCGAGCGCACCCGCTCGGCCGGATGGAAGCGGGCCAGGTCCAAAGTGTGGTAATGCCCGTCCAGGTAGGCCCGCGCCGTCACCATCTGATTGACGAAGAGCCCGCCGCCGAAGGACGCGCAGAGCACCCGGAAGGGCGCGTCCGTCACCCCGGCCATCGGCGCCAGCACCACCGGCGGGTCGATGGCGATGGGGCCGAAGCGGAGTGCGGGCGCAGGGGCTGGCTGCAGGTCGTGAGCTAGCCCTGACGCGGGCGTCAGATCAAGCAAGGGCGAGGCCAGAAACGAAGTCTCCATCGCCCAAGGATAGCCCAGCTCAGGTTGGTCCGGTGTGATGCGGAAGGCTCATCGTCTACGGACGCCCAGGCGTCTTGCCAACCGATACTGGAGCTGCGCCAGGGTTCAGGGCGGTAGCAAAGTCGCTCGTGATGGATACCAGAGCGCGCCGCCCCGACCGCCCGGGGGCAAAGCAGCCCCGGGCTCCTCCGTCGGGAAGTCCCTGCGGGACTGCAGCCCATTCGCACACTCGCCCACTCGCCTCGGCACGATATTCATTCGGTCACAGGAAGTCCCTGTCCCCGTAGGGGACATTCCAATGGAAGAGCCCGGGGCTGCTTTGCCCCCGGGCGATCGAGGCGGCGCGCTCTGGTCGCTGCCAAGTCGCCATGCACCAGAACGTAACGTTTACCAACGGTGTCCTTCAGTCGCCGGGGCGCTCCGGGGCCGCGCGACGCGCCCCCGATCAACGTGAAGACGCTGTTCATCTCGGTCATGAACGACTTTGCTACCGCCCGCACCACGGTTGCCGCGGTGTCAGGCTGGAGCCTATCCTCTCCTTGATGCAACCACACGCCCTCAACCGCCGCTTGCCTCGGAGGTGTACTGCCTTGAAGCAGCCCCCAGCGCCAAACCGTCGCGCCCGACAAACAGCGGCACCGTTGTCGTTCAGCCTCCTCGTCCTCGCCGCCGCAGCCGCGATCGGAGTGCAAACCGTGCGGTCGTGGGCAGTCGCCTCGCAATCCGTTGGGAGCGAAAGCCGCGCTGCAGCGACCCACCTGCGGCTGATGACCCAACTCGGCGGTAGCGCCACCAAGCTGGCCCTGCGCGGCGGCATGGCCTACCTGGGCGAGGGCCCGCGGGTCGTGGCCGTCGACGTTTCGGATCCGCAGGCGCCCGCGCGGCGCGGCGCTTCGGCGCCCCTGCCGGGCGTCGTTCGCGGCATGGCCTGGTCCGGAAACCTGTTGGCGGTCATCTATCGGGATGCATTGGCCAACATCGGCAACGACGGTCTGGCTCTGCTCGATGTGACGGATGCGGATCATCCGGGCATCGTCGCGCAGCTGCCCTTGGACCAAGGTCCACAGTCACTGGCCGCCGTCGGCAGCCGCCTCTTTGTGACCGGTCACGATGCGGCGCGCGGGCAGACCCTGGCGGCACATGAAGTCCTGCTCGCCATCGACGCCGCGGACCCGGCACGGCCGCAGCCGGCGGGCAAGCTTGTCCTCCGCGAACCCGGCGTCGTCTCCCCGGCACCGATTCCGCTGAGCATCCTGGAAGCAGGCGACACGCTATGGCTGCTGCGCACCTTGCAGGCCGGCAACACCGACGAAACCGAAGTGATCGCCTTCGACAGGAACCTCGCGCCGGCCGACGACAGTCAGGTCAACATCCGCTTGCCGGGCAGGCACGCGTCGGCGGCGGCGGATGCGGCGCGAACACTGGTCCACCTGATCATGGTGGAAGCCAGCCGCGGACGCGTGACCTTGCAGACCCTGGAGCCGCGGGCCGACGTGCCGCTGCGCTCCAGCCTGGAACTGATCGAGCGGCGCGGCTGCGGCGGACCACTGTCCCTACGCGGCACCTTGGCCGCCTACGCTGACCGCTGCAGCCGCAGCCTGCAGATCATCGACCTCGGCGACCCCGACCGACCGCGCCTGCTCGGCCGGCTGCCCCTGGACATCGCCAGCGGCGATCTGGCTTGGAGCGGCGACCGGATCGTCCTGTCCGGAGGGGCCATGGGCGGCTTGCTCATCGTCGACGCCGCAGACCCAGCCCGTCCCTCGGCCGTGGGACGGATGGCCGCTCTCGGATCCGTCGGCCGCCTCGCCCTCCACCTCGAGCCCGGCGGCAACGCGCACCTCTACGCTTCAGACCCGGAGGCCGGGCTGTGGACCCTCGACCCACGGGCCGCGGCCGCGGAGCCGGCGCCGGTGGATCCTTCCGCCTACCTGATCAGCGGCCCCCTCGACCTACCGCAGGCCGCCGACCTGGTAGTGGCCGACGGGCGGCTGGTGGTCGGCGGCTGGTCCGAAGGCCTCCGCCCCTTCGACCTGGCGACGCCCGGCCAGCCGCGTCCCCTTCCCACCCTGTCGCAGGGTCGGCGCGCCGAATCCCTGACCACCGATGGCCGGCGCATCTACTCCGGACTCGGATCGGTCGGCCTGGCGGCCCTGTCCTTCGGGCCGGAGGGTCTTGAAGAGACCGCCCGCCTGGAGCAGCCGCTTATCTGGCAGATCGACCTCTCCGCCGACGGGCAGCGGCTGGTGGGCCAGGCTTTAGGCGCCTTCTTCGCCCTGGACCCCGTCACCTTGCAGCCCCTGCGCAGCTGGGCCGCGCCGGCACCCGACGCCTTCAAGGTCAACCGCGCGGACAGCCTGGCCCTCGATGGCGACACATTGCACCTCGGCGTGGCCGCCTACACCTACAACCCCCAGGTCAACAGTTACAGCGACCGGCTGATGAGCCTGCGCCTGGACCCCGCTCCCAGCACGATGGCCGTGGCGGCGGGGCAGGCGCCGGGAACCATCGGCAGCTGGGCCGGGCGGGTGCTGGCGGAAGACGGTCTCATCCTGGTGGCTGGGGACGGACAACTCTCCGTCCTGCGTTCTACCGCCGACGGCCCGCTGCCGCTGGCCGAATGGGCCTCGCCCGGCTCGGGAAGCGACCTCCTGCGCTGGACTCGCGACTGCGCCGACGAAGCAGCCTGCGTACCCGATCTGCTGTTCCTGGCCGATGGCGACGCCGGTCTGGCGGTGCTGGCGCTGGAAGCAGACACCGCGACGCCCACCGCGAGCGCCGACCGGACCGCCACGCCGACAGCGTCGCGGCCAACGGAGGCTGCCGGGCGGCGCTTGTGGCTACCCCGGGTAGAACGCAAGCCATAACGGCGGGTCGTGGGCTCTCAGGCGCTGGGGCATTCGAGCGCCGGACGGCACCTTCACCCCACCAACCAGTTCTCTACTCGGAGCGATTGGACTCGATCGAACTCTCGACTGTTGTTGCTTACGAGTATAGCGCCGGTGGCCAAGGCAATGCCTGCGATCAGGAGATCCATGGGTCCGATCAGCTGCCCGGCGGTGTCCAATAGATATACAGCATCAGTCCAGGCCTACGCGTTCAGCCTGCGGGACGTCGGCTCGGATATCACGCAAGATCGCAGCGGGATCCCGCTCATCCTCCCATGTCCCGAGTGTGGCGAAGAAGAACTCCGGCAAACGGTTCCTCAAATGACTCTGGATGGCTTCACGAACCCATGACGATCGGCTGATTTTCGCTCGCCGCGCCGCCTCCTCCAAGAGCGAGGCTGTCTCATCATCCAAGTAGACCGCAAGCTGTGTCATGATCCATTCCTTCCAGATGCCCCGACTTGCCGTAACCGCCTTGCCGTCAACATCGGTTGGTGCTGCTGCCTCAGGCAATTGTACTTGCAGCCATACACGCCCCCAAGGCCCGCAACACCGCGCGTCCCATCCGCATTGAATGCTCAGGGTCGCTGCAGCCACGGCAGCCACAACCGCCCGTGGATAGTGCCGACTGTGGCCGTTGTCGTCGCAGTCGCCGTGGCGGCTCCCAAAGTCGGCGTCGCCTCTACCGCCGTGGGCGTCGCGCTGACGACCGTCGGCTGCGGCGTGGCGCTGGCCGGTCCCAGCGGCGACCAGTCCAGCACCTCCACCCGCAGCGGCGCCGCGGCCTGCGCGGCCAGGCGCTCGGCGCTCAAGCTGTTGCCCGGCGGCAGGAAGACCAGCTCGCCCGGGAAGTCCGCCTGGCCCAAGCTGGGCATGCTGTCCGCAACCACGCCGATCTGCCCGATCAGCCGCTTGTCGCCCGTGTCGTTGGCCGGGGCCTTGCCGCCGTCGTCGAAGGTCTGGCGGGCGCTGGAGGCGGCCGAGGAGGGTCGGGAAAGCAGCAGCAGGCGGCCCTCGGGGAAGGTCAGTTCGCGCCAGAGCGGCAGAGGGCGGGAAGCCGGCGCGTCCGGCTTCTCGTCGATGGTCAGCACCGCGGGGCCGCGGGCATCGCGGTAGGTGGCGCCCAAGGCCGCCGGAGATAGATCCAAGGCCATGCGCAAGTCCTCCAGGGTTGCGCCCAAGGGCAAGGCGACGTCTTCGTAGGTGCCGCGGCTGATCGTCAGCCGCTGGGCCAGGGCCAGGTTCTGGCCCTGCGCGTCCAAGACGATGCGCAGCGGCCCGATCCGCGGCGGAGGGCCTTCGGCCGCCCGCACATCGGCGTTGGCGGCAATGTCCTCCTCGGTGTAGGTGTCCGCCCCCAGGAAGGTGCGCACGGTGAAACGGATCTTCAGGCGGTCCACCAGGTTGGGTCCGGCCTCCGTGAAACGCATGCCCTTGGGACCGATGAAGCCATCCGTGCTGGGCTGGGCGAAGTCCATGGCGTAGGAGTGTCCGGCGATGCGGCTCGAAGCCGGCACGTAGCGGATGGCTGCTTCGGGCAGCGGATGCGTGGGGCGGAAGGGTCGAGCGGGATCATCGCCCCCGACAAAGATCCAGCGGTCGGCAGCCCCCAGCGGGTCCGTGACCTTGATCCGCTGCCCGCTGACGAGCGGAATGATGCCATCCGCCGGCCAGTCGCCGCCGGCATCCTCGGCCATCAGCACCAGCTCGTCGTTGGCATCCAGGATGCCGTCCTCGACCGCCACGAAGGCCCCCGCCGCATCCCGTTCATCCACCTGCAACAGCAGCCGCCGGCCCTGGTCATCGATGGCGATGATCGCCTCGAGCTGTCGGCCCTGCAGGCCTCCCAGCTGCTCGCCGCGGAGCACGATCGCTTCGCCATAGCGTCCGCTGTCCTGATCGCTCGCGGCATGACCGACATGGGCCGGCGATCGGCCGATCGACACGGCCGCCACGGTCGCCACGGTCGCGGCCAGGGCGACGGTCCATCCTGGGGCAGATATCTGGCGCTTCATCCTACGCTCCTTTACATGACTGACTGTCCTGGTGGCATCCGTCGGAAACCCCGACGAGGGGCCGGCGCATGATAAGGCGTCGGAGCGTGACGGGCGAATCGCTGCGCCCGGGCTGCGCCGCCGCGGCTTCTGGGTTATCATGTTCGCGCCCGTCTCGGTCCCAAGGGGACGCTGTCCAGGAGGTATCGCCGTGCAGCATCGCAAGTGGTCGCGCATCCTGCTGAGCGCCTTGTCGGCTCTGGGTCTGGGCCTCGGCCTGGGCATCGGGCTTGGCCCCGGTTCCCCCATGTCGCCGTCGCCGGCGCAGGCCCAGTCGCCGGCCGCCATCGACCCCGGCCAGCTGCGCGCCGAGCTCGGCGACTTCCGGCGGCTGGTGGGCGCGGTGGCTTTCGCCGCCGACGATGTCTGGGCCGCCGGGGATGGCATCGTGCATTTCGACGGCGCCGGCTGGAAGCAGGTCATCAGCGGCCAGCGGCCCTTCTTCCGCGCCATCGATGGGTCGGCGCCCAATCAGATCTGGGCCGCCGGCGAGCTGGCTGCCGACTACTGCGACAGCTACGGCCTGCTGTACCACTTTGACGGCCAGAGCTGGCAGCCGCAAGCCACCGGCACCCATGTGCCCTTGTACGGCCTGGACATGCTCAGCGCCACCGACGGTTGGGCGGTGGGCGGCATGGAGCAGGCGGTCATCGTTCGCTACGACGGCCGGGCCTGGCGCACCGTGGCCGCGCCCGAGCTGGCCGGGCTGCGTGCCGTCCAGGCCCTGGCCGCCGACGATGTCTGGGCCGTGGGCGACCGCGGGGCCATCGCGCATTATGACGGCCAGGGCTGGGAGGTGATCGAGGGTCCCGGCTTCGCCTACCTCACCGACCTGCATCTGCTGCATGCCGGCTTCGGTTGGGCCGTGGGCATCGACCGCGACAACAGCGGGTCGGCGGTGGTCCTGGCCTTCCGCGACGGCCGCTGGACCCTGGACAGCTTCGACGAGATGCCCGCGCTCTACGCCGTGCGCAGCCTGGCCGAGGACTGGACCCTGGCCGTCGGCCGCAACGGCGTCCTCATGCATCACGACGGAACATTGTGGCGCGAGGTGGGGCGCACCAATCCCGGTGGCTACAACCCCTGGGGCTTCGGCCCCTCGCCGGCTGGCGAACCGGGCGATCCTGAGGCGCCCCCAGGTGGGGTCGCCGCGGACGAGACGGTCGACCAGCAGGCGTCGACCGCAGCGACCGCCTGCTACCGACGTCGCTTCCGCACCGGACGGCGACGCCCCGCCGCGGTTGCGCTGGGACGAGCGCACCCTCAACAGCCTGGTGCTCATGCCCGACAAGGAAACCCTGCTGGCCGTGGGCTTTGCCGGGCAGATCGTCAGCGTGCGCGACGACCTCAGCTGGCGCGAGCTGCATACCGGTCATGTGCTCGGGGCCATCGACATGCTCAACCCCGACTTCGGCTGGGTGGTCGGCACCGGCGGGCGGCCGCTGCGCTGGGACGGGCAGACCTGGACGGCACCGCCGGCGCCCAGCTCGGCCCGCTGGCTGAGTGATGTGGAGGTGGTGGCGCCCAACGACGCCTGGGCCATCGGCCGGCGCGGCACGGTTCTGCATTGGGACGGTGCCGCGTGGACGCAGACCCCGCGCTTCACCTGGCTGGACCTGGTGGCAGTGGCCTTCAACGGTCCCGCCGATGGCTGGGCGGTAGCCGTCGCCAACGGCGAAGACGCTGGAGGGGCACCCTGGGACTGGACCGCCGAGAGCATCGTCTTCCGCTGGGACGGGACCGCCTGGCGGCAGGCCATTCGGCTCTGCCATGCGTGGATCACCGATCTCGCCGTCCAGGGCCCCGGCCGGGTCTGGTTCGCCGCGGGCGGCCGCGGCCAGGTGCTGCTCTGGGACGGCGCCGGCTTCAGCTGGCAACCGGTCTGGGGCTACGACAGCCCCAGCGGCCCGGGCACGGGCATCCAGTGGTTCGGCGGCGGTGCGGACGGTGGCCTCTGGGGCACGAGTTACTTCGGTGGCTTCGCCCGCCTTGAAAACGGCGTCTGGCGCTCGCATCGGCTTGCCGGCAGCATCGACGAAGAGACCTATGTCGGGCGCATCGCCGGGGGCGACCGCAACGGCTTCTGGACGCTGTCCAACAGCCGGCTGCAACATGTGGACGCCGACGGCAAGGTGCAGCAGGTGCTGGACCTGCCCAACTCCATGAACGGCATGGACGTCGTGACCGACGCGGCCGGCGTTGCGGAGGTCTTCCTGATCGGCGAGGCATCCACGGTCCTGCATTATCGAGCGCCCTCTGCCCGGCAGTTGGCGCCCCTGGCCACCGCCACCGCCGCCCTGCCGCCGCCCCTCCTGCATCCCACGCCCACCCCCTTCTCGGTCTATGACCGCGACGCGGTGGTGGAGCGTTTGACGGCGCTCGTCGATCCGGATGACACGGGCGAGGCGCAGATCGACCAGTTGCGGCTGATGAGCCTGGCCTCCTGGTGGCGCACCGTCGATGTGGATTACCTCGACATCCCGGAAGATGAGGACGAGGACTGGCCCTGGTTCTGGGAGGACCACGGTTCCCTGGACCCTTGCGACCGCGGCGCCGATCTGCCCGTGTGGGTGGCAGAGTTCTCCGCCGGTCCGCGCTGTCCCTCCCATCTCTTGGCGGTCTTGGACGGCAGCGGTCGCGACGCCTGGCAGCTGGTGTGCTACCCCCGCCGCGTGGCCACGGTCTACCTGCCCCTCGCCCTGCGCCCCAAGGAAGCGCCCGACGCGGCGCTGACGCCCAGCCCCACGCCGACCCTGCGCAGCCTCACCCCCGAGCCGGTCACGGACATCCACGGCGCCTGCCCGACGGTCACGCCGCGGCCCGAGGATCCCGAAGAGCCATGATGGACCGCCTCCGCGTCGCGGCTCTGCAATACCATCTGCGGCCGGTCCAGTCCTTCGAGCAGTTCAGCGAGCAGGTGACGGGCTTGGTCGCGACGGCGAAGGACTACCACTGCCATCTCGTCGTGTTTCCCGAGTACTTCAGCCTGCAGCTGCTGACCTTGGACGACGTGCGCCGACCGATAGCGGAGCAGATTCGAGGCCTGACCGCCTACGTTCCGCGCTTCGTCGCGTTGATGAGCGACCTCGCACAACGCCACGGCCTCTATATCGTCGCGGGATCGGTTCCGACCGCCGGCGAGGCGGCGGGCGTGGTCCACAACGATTGCTATTTCTTCAATCCCGCGGGCAGCCATGGCGTGCAAGGCAAGCTGCACATGACCCGCTTCGAGTCGGAGGAATGGCTGGTGACGGGCCGCGATCGGCTGACCCTCTTCGATACCGACTTCGGGCGGGTGGCCATCACCATCTGCTACGACGTCGAGTTTCCCGAACTGGCCCGCGCGGCCGCGCAAGCCGGCGCCACGATCCTGATCGTGCCCAGCTGCACCGACGACCGTCACGGATTTCTGCGGGTTCGCACCTGTGCCCAGGCCCGGGCCATCGAGAACCAGATGTACGTCATCCACGCCGCGGTCGTGGGCTCGCTGCCGACGCTGCCCGCCGTCGCCTTGAACTACGGCCAGGCGGCGATTCTCACCCCCTGCGACTACGCCTTCGCCCGTGACGGGATCCTGGCCGAAGGCGCGCTCAACCACGAGACGATGGTCATCGGCGACCTGGACCTGGCGGCGCTCATGGAAGCGCGCGCCTCCGGCACCATCCGGCCGCTGCAGGACAGCCGGCAGTCGGCGGCTTTCGCCGCGAACCTGGACGTGCTCTCCCTTTGACCCCTTTGCCGACCACAGTCCGTCGCGGCGCCGGTCGAAACTACCCCTCCGCCGCCCCGTCCCGGATGACCACCCGCAGCAGCTTGTCCAACATCTGCAGGGCGCCCAGGCTGCGCTGGTTGTAGCCGTAGCGCAGGCCTTGGGGGCCGAAGTCGCCGCCGTATCGCCAGGCGCTCGGATGGATGCCGTCGCCCGAGATCCCGCTGTGGATCATCTCCGGCCCCGCCAGCTGGGCCCAGAAGTTCCATAGCGGGATACCGCGCGCGTCGGCCACCGCCTTGGCCACCTGGTTGAAACCGGACACGCGCGCGTTGGCCCGCCGGTTGAGGGGCCGCGGGGGGATGGTGCTGAGCACCGGGATGACGCCGGCGTCCAGCAGTTGGCCCACGATCATGTCCAGGTTGTGGCGGTAGCTGCCCAGGTCCACTCCGGCCGCCAGGTCGTTGGTGCCGTACATCACCAGGGCCACGGCCGGGCGGGTGACCAGGATCTCGCAGCCGAGGGGCGTGATGTCGGGCGCCGCGCATTCCGGAGGCGGCCCCGCCGTGGGCGCCGCGGCTCCCGTCGTGTCGCTGACGACCGCCGTCACCTGGGCGCCCTGAGCGTCCAGCGTGGCGTCGGCTGCCGGATCCACCGCCGGACTTGCAGCCGGATCTGCGGCGGGATCCATCGCGGCATCCACGGCCGGATCCGCTGCCGGATCAACCGGTGTGGCCAGCGGCCGCAGGGCATGCACCGCACTCCAGCCGACCACCGCCGCCTGGCCGCGGCGGGTGAAGCTGTTGCCCCGCCCGCAGCGCGCCGAACTGTTCCCGGCCGGCAGTTCCGTGGCCGCGAAGTGGTCGACGGCCTCCTGCAGGGCACCGTATTCCCCCAGGCGGCCGAGTCCGCAGCCCAGGTCGGTCAGGAAGGCGCCCGAGGCGGAGATGCTGTCGCCCACCTTGATGAAGACCCCCGCGCGGTTGCCCCGCGCTTGCCCCAGGTCGTATACGGCTCGCAGGCGCTGCTTCATCCCCCCGTCGATGGTCGGCAGCACCGGCCAGAAGGCTTCCGGCGGCGGCGTCGGGCTGGGCGTGGGGGTGGGGGTGTCGCTGGCAGTGGGGGTGATGCTGGGCGTCAGCGTGTCGCTGGGCGCCGGCGGCGGACGCAGATCGTCGGCCGCGCCTGCCGCGGGCGGGACGATGGTCCGCTGCGCTTCCTGAGGGAAGGCGGCCCCCGGATCTGGACGCTGGCGCTGGCAGGCGGTGAGCAGGAGCGCGAGCGCGATGCCGGATGCCGAAATCCGCACCTTCACCGCCGCGGCCGCCGGCCCGGCATGTAGGGCAGCTCGCCCGGATCCCCTTGGCCGTCATCAGCGCGCGTGGGCGGCAGGAAGGGATCGCGGCCGGAACCGACATGCCAGGGGCGATGGTCGACGAAACGCCGGCGCCGAAAGCCCAGGGCCAGCAAGAGCGCACCCAGCAGCAGCGCAGCGGCGCCGGCATAGAGACCCATGATCGGCTCCGGATCCTCGCGCCCGATCAGCCTTCGTCGGGCACGGGGATCATGATCACCGTGCCCACCGGCAAGCTGGAGGTGTTACCCAGGGGCTGCACCCGCAGCACCTCCCGCCAACGCGATCCCGCGACCCGCCACAGGGTGTCGCCCTGACGCAGCACGTAGGGGCGGTAGCGCTTGGCTAGGGTCGGCGGGGTCGGCGGGGTCGGCGGGGCGGGAACGGGGGTGGGCACCGGCGTTGGCGTTGGCACGGGCGTGCCGCCCGCCGGCAGCCGTCCCATTTCCTGCACCAGCCGGGCGTAGCTCTCGGGGTCGGTGCTGAGGTCGAAGTCGTCCCATTGCCCGCTGGCATCGGCGAAGCCGAAGACCGTGCCGCCCACCAGGTAGTCATCCTCGGCCCAGCGCTCACATTGCCAACGCAGCTGGCTGGCGAAGTCGCCCAGCACCGGGTGCTTCCAGTAAGGCGTTTCGCGGTAGCTCTTATAGCCGCGCTTCGCGCCCACGTTGGGCCGCGGCTGGATGTCATCCAGGCCGGCCTCGGTGATGACGATCTTGGGGATGGGGTTCAGCCCCAGCTCGCGCCAATGCTCCACCGCCCGCCGGTAGCGCAGGCAGAACCAGCCCTTCACCCCCGGCCTGGTGGCGGGGTCGATGCGCTCCCAACGGCCGTCGACGAGGCCGGTCATCTGGTTCTCGCCCACGCCCCATTGCATCGCCGGGCCACCGTATTCATGCAGGCCCACGTAATGGCCGCGTTCGGCGGCGTAGCGCAGGGCGGGCAGGTAGCCCTCCCAATCGTCCGGAGCGCCGGTTGCCGGCCATTGCGGCTGCCCCACGCTGAAGCTGCCGATGACCGCTTTCTTGCCGTAGCGCTCGCAGAGCTTCATCAGGTTGATGTCGAACTCGGCCCGGCGGCGGATGTCCGGCAGGCGCTGGATGGCTTCGTTATAGCCCTCATGGGCGTCGATCTGCGGAAAGCGCTGCAGCGTGCCCTCCACCTTCTTCAGGAAGTTGCCCTCATGCGGGTTGCCCAGCAGCTGGTCGGGCTCATAGACCCGCAGGATGGTCAATGCCCCATAGACCTTGGCCAGATCCACCAGACGCGAGTCCACGCCATCCGCCAGCCACTTCATCACCGTGGGCTTGGCGCTGCGGATGTACTCTTCCACCTGGCGGTTCGATCGACCGCTGTGTACGTGGAGGCCCACTGCCTTGGCCATGGCCTGCTCTGCTCCTGGGGCGTTGCGACTTCGGGCGCCGCCGCGATAAATGACGGCGGCCGGGAACGGTTGCGGCGGACCGCACCGGCGGCGGACTATAGATCAGGCGCGCGAGATTGGGAAGCCGGGCGACGGCCGGCGAAGGGGCCACGCGCCTGTGTGCTAGAATCTTGCAGCCCCCAGCACCAGCCCGGGCGCCCGCCGCCCGCACCCGTCAACGAAGGTGAACCCATGCGCGATGTGTTGCGCCTCATCGGAATGTTTTTCGCCGCCGTGCTCACCTTGACCTTCACCTATGGTCTTGGCTTTGTCACCGCCCTGCGCGTCAAGGACACGCCGGCCGTCGCCCAGCTGGCGGCGCGGGTAGCCCCCGCCGCCGCCCCCGCCGCAGGCACGCCGGCCGATAGCGCGGCGGCCTTCGACATCTACTGGGAGGCCTGGCGCCATGTCAAGAGCGAGTTCTACGGCGAGATCCCGGCGGACAAGGACGTGGCCTATGACGCCATCAAGGGCTCGCTGCGCAGCCTGGACGACCCCTTCACCAACTTCTCCGATCCCGTGACCACCCAGGTCAACAGCCCGGATCTGGACGGCGAGTTCGAAGGCATCGGCGCTTTTGTCACCGCCAACCCCGACGGGCTGCTGATGATCCAGACGCCCATGCCCGGCCAGCCGGCCGAGCGGGCCGGCATCCGCTCGGGCGACATCGTCATCAAGGTGGATGGCGAGGACATCACGATGCTGGATGTGGACCATGCCGTGCTCAAGATCCGCGGCCCCAAGGGCACGACGGTGGAGTTGACCATCGTCCGCGAGGGCGAGGCCAAACCGCTGATCTTCAAGCTGGTTCGCGAGCGCATCGAAGTGCCCTCGGTCACCAACATTCGACTCCTCGACAAAGAGGGCGCGCCGGAACTGGGCTACCTGCATATCACCAGCTTCGCCGAAGACACCGAGGACCGCCTGCACAAGGGTCTGGAAGAACTGCGGGCCAAGGGCGCCAAGGCCTTGGTGCTGGACCTGCGCAACGATCCGGGCGGTTACCTGGAGACGGCCATCGATGTGGCCAGCGAGTTCATCGCCGAGGGCGTCATCGTCATGCAGGAGGACAACAGCGGCAAGCAGGAGAAGGCCATGGCCCGTCCTGGCGGCAAGGCTACCGACCTGCCCCTGGTGGTGTTGGTCAACCGCGGCTCGGCCTCGGCGTCCGAGATCGTCGCCGGCGCCTTGCGCGACCACAAGCGGGCGATCATCGTCGGCGAGACCAGCTTCGGCAAGGGCTCGGTGCAGAACGTCCACAAGCTCAGCGACAACAGCGAGCTGCGCGTGACCATCGCCGCCTGGCTGACGCCCAAGGGCACCAAGATCCACAAGCTGGGCATCGCCCCCGATGTGCCGATGTCGATCGAGGGCCGGCCCATCGACACCAATGCCCGGGACAAGGATGGCCGCAGCCTGCCGGAGCCCACGCCTGAGCCCACGGCCACGGTGAAGCCGGGGAGCGACGCCACACCGAGCGGCGCGCCCGACGCGGCGGCGCCGGCCGATGGCATCAAGACCGAAGACCTGGACGGCGACGGCAAGGCCGAACCCATCGACTTCCAGCTGCGCGCGGCGATAGCCGAGGCGCGCAAGCTGCTGGTCAACACCCGCTGAGCACGGACAGAATCGCCCATGGCCGCGTCCAAAACGCATGACGGCGACCGCACGGTCGCGGCCAACCGCAAGGCGCTCTACGATTTCCACATCGAGGAGCGCCTGGAGGCGGGGATGGTGTTGACCGGCTCGGAGATCAAGAGCGTCCGCGCCGGCCAGATCTCGTTGCAGGAGGCCTACGCCCAGATCGACCGCGGCGAGGCCTGGCTCTTGGGGTCGCATATCGCCCCCTACGAGCATGCGGGCTATGCCGGCCATGAACCGCTGCGGCGCCGCAAGCTGCTGCTGCACGCCAAGGAGATCGCCCGCCTGGCCTTCGAGCTGAAGACCGCGGGCATGACCCTGGTGCCCCTGAGGGTCTACCTGAAGAACGGCCGCGCCAAGCTGGAGCTGGGCGTCGCCAAGGGCAAGAAGCAGCATGACAAGCGGCAGGCCATCCGCGAGAAGGACGACGTGCGGCAGATGGCCCGCTCGGCGGCACGGGTGGGACGCGAGTAGGGGCGGTCGGAGGTGAAGGTTGCCGCTGGACCCCACCCCGAGGCTTTGTCCTTGTCCCGCACGCTCACCACGGCCGCCGCCCCGATCGCGCCTGGGAGCGGCGGAGATGCCCGCCCCCTGGTCCTCCTCTACAACCCCCGCGCGCCCTTCCACACGATGCCCCTGGGCCTCTTGGCGGTGGCTTCGGCTCTGGATCGGACGCGCTACGAGGTGGCGATCGTCGATGGTCGCCTGGAACCGGATCCAGTCGGAGCGCTGCTGCGGCACATGGAAGGCCGCCGGACCCTCCTCCTGGGGCTCGGCGTCCTCACCGGCGCGCCCATCGGCGACGCCCTGGCCCTGAGCCGCGCGGTCAAGGCGGCCCATCCCGGGCTGCCGGTGGTCTGGGGGGGTTGGCACCCGTCGCTCTTTCCCACAGAATGTCTGGCTGAGGCGGCGGTGGATGTCACCGTCCAGGGCCAGGGCGAAGCGACCTTCGCCGACCTGGTGGAGCGGTTGGCGGGGGGGATTTCGCTGGAAGAATGCCTGGGAATCAGCTACCGGCGACCGGACGGCACGGTGGTGCAGAACGCACCGCGACCCTGGTTGACGCAGGAGCAGCTGCCGCCGGTGGACTATGGTCTGCTAGACGTGGAACGCTACTTCAGCTTCAAGGGCCGGCGGCAATTGGACTACGTCAGCTCCCAAGGCTGCTTCTGGCGCTGCGGCTTCTGCGCGGATCCGCGGGTGTACGGCCGACAGTGGTCGGGACAAGGCGGTGTGTCCTTGGCGGAACGGCTGCTGGAGCTGCATGACCGTTACCCCTTCGAGGATCTCAACTTTCAGGACGAGACCTTCTTCACCCGACCCAAAGACATCCTGGCCATGGCCGAGCGCCTGGTAGCGGCAGGCCGGCCCTTCAGCTGGGCGGCGACGATGCGCGCGGACCAAGGCGATCGGTTGACCGCGGCGGAGTTCGCCTTGCTTGCCGCCAGCGGTTTGCGGCGGGTCCTGGTGGGGGTGGAGAGTGGGTCGCAGGCGATGCTGGATTGGATGCAGAAGGACATTCAGCTGCCGCAGGTGCTGGTGACCGCCGAGAAATGCCGGCAGGCGGGCGTCGGCGTGGAGTTTCCCTTCATCGTCGGCTTCCCCCAGGAATCGCTGTCGTCGGTGACCGCCAGCTTGAACCTGGCCCGACGGCTGAGGGCGATGTCGCCGCGGTTTACGACGCCGATCTTCTTCTTTCGGCCTTATCCGGGGTCGGCGATCACGCTGGAGATGGAGCGGCAGGGCTATCAGCTGCCACGCAGCCTGGAGGAGTGGGCGGGCTTCGACATCTACGGTGGCGGCAGCTGGGTGGACGCGGCCACGGTGCGCCTGGTGGAGCGCTTCCGCTTCTACCAGCGCATCGGTTGGGACCCTCCCCCAGGGGCCTGGAAGCGGCCGCTGGCCGCCCTGGCACGCTGGCGCTGCCGCACGGGGCGCTTCGGCTGGGCGCTGGAGATGCGGGCGGCGCAGCGGCTCAAGCCCCGGGCGGCCCTGAGTTGACGGGGGCACGGTGTTGATGGAGGGCGTGGTGTTGACGGAGGGCGTTGTAGACGCGGGCAAGGTGTTGACCTCGGGCCGTCGCGCCCATAGAGTTGGCGGCCCACCACAGCCAAGCGTGCGCCGCCCCGGCACTGCAGCTGCCAACGGAAAGCATCAGGCTCCATGACCCGACAGTCCGAACGCAAGGCCCTCGCGGCCATCCTGCTCCTGACGCTCGTCCTCGGCGGTCTGAGCCTGAACTGGGGCCTGCCGGGCCTGGACTCCTGGTCCAACGACGCTCCAGTGCCGCGGCCGCCGCTGGAGTTCGGGCGCATCTGGCTGGAGGAAGGACACAAGTACCCGTACCTGCAGTTGGGCTTGGACCGCCTGCTGTACACGCCATACTTGATGTGGCTGCGGGCCAGTGGGGGCATTGTCGCCGATTGCCAACCGCTGCGCGACTGCTTCGTGGACGAGACGCGGGCGATGACCGTGCTGATCGTGATCTCTCGCCTGCGCTCTCTGGCGATGCTGGCTGGTTTGGTCCTGGGCGTGTTTGTCTTCACCCAGCGACTGCTTGGCAGCAGGCAGGCGGCGCTGTGGGCAGCGCTCTGGGCGGCGCTCACCGGCGAGCTGGCCTTTTTCGGCGGCTTGGGGAACCTGGATGTGCCCTATCTGTTCTGGTATGTGTGGGCCCTGGTGGCTTTGCTGCGGCTGGTGGACCGCGGGCGGCCGCGCGACTATGCCGCCTTCGGGCTGCTGGCCACGTTGTCGATCACCACCAAGGACCAGGTGTTTGCCGCCTATGCCCTGCCCGGGCTGGCGGTATTGGCGCTGCATTGGCGACGTGTGGCGGCGGAGGCTGCATCTGCGGCATCGACCGCGTCATCGGCCGTGGTGTTGGCTGCGTCATCGGTTGCGACGTCGGCCGCACCGGCCTGGCGCCGATTCGTGGATCGTCGGCTGCTCCTGCTCGCGGCCGCCCTGTTGCTGCCGTTCCTGCTGATCAACAACGTGCTGTTCAACTGGGATGGCTTCGTCGCCCATGTGAACTACTACATCGCCCACGACGGCGAGGTCGCCGCGCTGGACAGCGGTTTGAGCCTGGCCGGCGAGCTGGCGCAGTTCGGTGATTACGTCGACCGTCTGGCCAAGTCCATGGGCCGGCCGCTGTTGGCCCTGGGCCTGGTCGGGAGTGCGGCGGCGCTGTGGCAGCGCAGCCGGCGCATGACCTGGTGGCTGCTGCCCCTCTGTTCGTACTACCTGTTCTTGATCCTGCCCCTGCGGGTCATCGACACCCGCTTCTCGCTGCCCTCGGTGATCCTGCTCTGCTGCAGCGCGGGCTGGTTGGCGGCCGGACTGTGGCGGGGTCGCCGGCAACCGGAGGATGGCCGCCTGGGCGGCGCCGGAGCGGCCGAGGCGCCTGGCACCGACGCGCCGGCGGCCGCCAGGCTCTGGGCCGGGCGCTCCGCTGTGGTCATCGTGGCCGCCTACAGCCTGCTCTACAGCCTCAACATCAGCCTGGCCATGCTCGACGACACCCGTTACGCCGCCGAAGCGTTCATCGAGGCGAACGTGCCATCCGACGCCCGGGTGGTGGCGATGGACCAGAGCCGCCATCTGCCCCGGCTGGAGACGATGAGCCTTTCCGACCTGGTGATCGTCGATTGGAAGGACCTCGATCATCCCGAGGATGGGCCCGAAGCCATCGCCACCGTCCACAGCGCCGACTGGATCGTGATCTCGGACAAGACTGCGGACAAGCAGACGGGCCGGCCGGCGGCGGTGCGCGACGCATTGCTCAGCGGTGAAGGCGGCTATCGGGTGGTCTGGGAACACCAGAACACGCCGCCCTTCAACAGCTGGCTGCCCTGGGCCTGGGTGGAGTCGCGGGTCAGCCCCAAGGTCTGGGTGCTGCGACGGGATCCGTCATGAGCATTCCGGTGGATCAGGACAGGGCGGATCAGGACAGGGCAGGCCAGGAGGGATGGAGTCCGGACGGAGCGAGTCCGGACGGGGCAGGCCAGGACGGGGCGCATCAGGACGGAGCCGGCGATGACGGGTCCTCCGGGCGCATGGTGGCGGTCCGCGGCCCCAACCGCCCGCCGCTGGTGTCCAACACCTTGCTGGGGCTGACGATCGCGGTCTTCCTGCTGCAGCTGGCGGGTCAGTCGCTGCTCAACCGGGACCTCGCCCTGGCTCTTGGCGCCAAGTTCAACGAAGGCATCCGCGACGGCCAGCTGTGGCGCCTCCTGACCCCGGCCCTCTTGCACGGCTCGGTGCTGCACATCGCCTTCAACATGATGGCCCTGCGCTCGCTGGGTCCCAGCCTGGAGCGGCATTACGGACATGGCCGCTTCCTGGCCCTCTACCTGCTGGGGGCCTTCGGCGGCAACGTGCTGTCCTTCCTGCTCTCGGACGGGGTGTCGGTGGGCGCATCGACGGCCATCTTCGGGCTCTTCGCGGCCGAGGCGGTCTTTCTCTACGTCAACGGCAAGCTCTTCGGCCCGGCCGCCCGCCAGGCCCTACGGCAGATGGGCGGGCTGCTGGTCATCAACCTGCTGATCAGCTTGTCGCCGGGCATCGACATGTGGGGGCATCTGGGCGGGCTGCTGGCCGGGGGAGGCTTCGCCCTGCTGGCGGGGCCGAAGCTGATCGTCGCCGGCGACTACCCGCACCTGCGGCTGGAGGATGCGCGACCGGCGACGTGGGTGTGGACCGCGGCGGCACTGGTGCTGGTGGTCTTCGCCGCGCTGGCGGCGTGGGGGATGCGCTAGGCCGGCAGCCCGTGCTACCCTCGATGTCGGTGAAGAGGAAGATGACTATGCCCGTGGGTGGGGCGGTCTTCGGCCGTTGCGCGACTACAATTGATGGCGAACAGATGCCCACTGAAACGCCGGACTTGTATGTGTCTTCGCCCTCTGGAGTGCCTGATGATCACTCACGCAATCACTGTTGAGTTGCCCGACCCGTTGTACGAGCGCATCGTGCGGCGCGCCACGGGAGCCAAACGTTCGATTGAAGATGAATTGGCGACCGTTGTGAGCGAAGCATTGAGCGACGCGTCGACTGGGCTTCCGGCCACCTTGGAAGAGCAGTTGAGCCAACTCCAGATTCTCGCAGACGACGACCTTTGGCGGGCAGCCGAACTCCGCGTGCCGGCTGAAGAGGCGGAGCGGCTGGAGATGCTTGCGGATAAGCAGGCAACCGAGGGATTGAGCGGTGCGGAACATCAGGAATTGGATCGGCTGGTGAACATGGGGCACCAGGTGATGCTCGTCCGCGCTGAAGCCGCCGTACTTCTCAAGCGACGTGGACACGAAATCTCGCGCCTGCTGCAACAGTCCCCAAGCGAATGACGCAGATGGGCGTGACTCGGAACGTGCGCAGCGAGGTCGCGCGGCGATCCCGAGGGCTTTGTGCCTACTGCCGGGCGCAGGAAACCGTGGTTGGCATGCGATTCACCGTGGATCATGTCATCCCACGGCTGCTCGGTGGCACTGATGACCTCTCGAATCTCCGCTGGGCGTGTTGGGACTGCAACTTGATCAAGCTGGGCCGTATCGCGGCCCTGGATCCCCTCACTGGCGAGCAAGTCCCGCTCTTCCATCCGAACCACCAGGCCTGGGAAGACCACTTCTGTTGGGTGGAGAGCGGACGCTTCGCAGTGGGCCGGACCGCGGTCGGTCGTGCGACGGTCGTGCTACTCCGTCTCAATCGCGCCGTTCTGGTGCAGGCGCGTGAGCGCTGGATCGAGGCCGGCTGGCACCCACCGGAAACCTGAGGGTGCTCAACCAAGAACATCCAGAGCGGCGATCGCTCTGTTGGCGGGGCCGGCGACGTGGGTGTGGACCGCGGCGGCGCTGGTGCTGGTGGTCTTCGCCGCGCTGGCGGCTTTGGGGATGCGCTAGGCCATTCGTCAGTCTGCCCTAGCGCTCGCCGCACGCCCCAGGAATGAATGATACTGTTGGCAAACGTTATGTGAATGGTCGGCCGGTCGAGGATCCCTGCAAAGTCGCGCCGCCCCAACCGCCCGGGGGCAAAGCAGCCCCGGGCTCTACCATTGGAATGTCCCCTACGGGGACGGTTCTGTCGTGGTTCCGCCTGGTAGCCACGACTTCCGCAATGGTTGTGCAGTCCCGCAGATAGTATGAGAAGGCCAGCCTCCCGAAGGCGCGGTATCCTGGGGATCCGCACCATTCAAACGGGCTCGAAGCCCACAGATAGGAGGCTGGCAGATGGATCGTAGCACGAAGCAGGTCGATGTCACGATCGGGTTGGATCTCGGAGACCGGCGAAGCCAGGCGGCGGTGCTGGACGCAGGTGGGGTGTTGATCGAGGAGCGGAGTGTGGCGACAACGAAGGAGGGAATGGCTGAGGTCTTCGGGCAGTACGGCGGATGCCGGATCGTCATGGAGGTGGGCACGCACTCGCCGTGGGTGAGTCGCTTGTTCAAAGAACGTGGGTTCGAGGTCATCGTGGCCAATCCGCGGCAAGTGCGACTGATCGCGGCGAGCCAGCGGAAGACCGATCGCTACGATGCGCAGATGCTGGCGCGGCTGGGCCGACTGGACCCAGCCCTTCTGGCGCCGGTACAGCACCGAGGCGTGGAAGCGCAGCAGCACCGGGCCATGATGCAAGCGCGCGATGGATTGGTGCGCTGCAGAACCTTGCTGATCAACCAGGTCCGCGGATTGACCAAGGCGTTGGGGGTACGGCTGCCGCGCAGCGGGGCGGGTGCCTTTGCCTGCCAAGTGCGTGCGACCTTGGGCGACAAGCCGTTTCTCGGAGTAGATACCTTGCTGAGCACGATCGAGCAGCTCAGCAGCGACATCCGGGCCATGGACAAGCAAGTCAAGGAACTGATCGAAAGCACGTATCCAGAGGCAGCACATCTGCAGCAGGTGTCGGGCGTGGGACCGATCACGTCGTTGTGGTACATCCTGACCTTGGAGGATCCCAGCCGTTTCGCCAAGAGCCGCGTGGTGGGCGCCTATCTGGGTCTGTGCCCAGGGCAGCGAAGCTCGGGTGAGCAGCGACCGCAGTTGGGGATCAGCAAGGCTGGCGACGAGACCCTGCGACGCTATCTGGTGCAAGCTGCCCACTGTGTTCTGGGGCCACTGGGTCCGGACAGCGACCTGAGGCGCTTTGGCCAAGGGATCAGTTCCCGTGGAGGAAGCAACGGCAAGAAGCGGGCCGTGGTCGCGGTCGCTCGGAAGCTCGCTGTGCTGCTGCACCGCCTATGGGTCTCGGGTGAGACCTATGTCCCCTTGAGGAACGCCGACTTGACCGTGTCGCAGCCGGAAACAGCTTGAGGCAAGGCGCGCCGCTGATGCCACGCCCTGCCCTTGGGCGACGGGAGACCAAGATGCCGAGTCACGGTGACTGCGAGATGTCCCTAGGCTCAATGAAGCCGCCCCGCAGATGGCAGCACCGCTCGATTCAGAACACATCCATGCACCGGGAGCCAACGACTCCCATCAAGAGTGCGGATAGAAGCATCGCAGCGTGGCTCCCCATCCACAGGCACGGCGCGGCTGTGCACATGTGGACAGCCAAAGGCAGGCTGCCCACAAGCACACAGCCCGGCTACCACGGCGCGGTTGGCCCCCTGCCCAGGGGGCCAGAACGGCATGCACACAGCCAGAGGCTGGCTGCCCACATGCCTGGCAACGTCGATCTCCCACAACCGCTACCCTGGTGGACCAGCACCATGACCGGACAGCAGAGTGGATATCGTGGGACGTCAAGCCGTCCCGCTGAAGGACTTGACTGGCCTTCTCATAGAAGGGACATCCCGATGGAAGAGCCCGGGGCTGCTTTGCCCCCGGGCGATCGGAGCGGCGCGATCTGGTCGTTTCCAAACCGCCACACAACAGACCTTGAGGTCTGCCAACAGTGGCCTTCAGTCGCCGGGGCGGTCCCGGGCCGCGCGACGCGACTCCGATCTACGTGATGTCGCTGTTCGTCGCGGTCATGAACGACTTTGCTACCGCCCTGATTCCCTCTTGCGGAGCGTCCCTCAAGGGGGTATGATGGGCTTCGGAAGCGCTCTCGCAGGCAGCTCTTGAAGGTCGATTCCCGGCTCGGTGCGGGTGGTGGACAGGCCGCGATCGGGCAGAACGGCGCCGAGCGCCGGGCCACGCCGACAGCAATCCGGCGACAACGGGGACCTCGAGCTACAGTAGGCCTGTACCTGCAATTGGGTGCTACCCTAGCTGAGCCATGGTAGCAGTCTAGCTGAGCTTGGGTGCTAGTATACCTGGAGTCGCCCCTGCTGTTGGACGACAATCACGGCAGTAACTGACGGGTATCACGCCAGGATGACGCAAGTTCTACGGCAGGATGACGCGAGTTCTACGCCAGGGTTTCGGCGCGGAAGCCGGCGGAACTTTCCTCGAGACCCCAGACGTTGACCAGGTGTCAACCGGTGAGAGGACCGCCCTTTGACCTGTACCAGCCACCGGGACTAGACTCCACCGACCATCGCTCATCGCCATCTCGTGGAGGCCCGCCATGCCCAGGAAGCTCCTGACCGCCGTGTTCGTGCTTGCAACCTGGGTTCTGCCAGGCGTTGCTCCCGTCGTCGGCCGGCCGATCGACCGGCCGCAGGATGTCGGGAGCGCAAACGCTGTCCTTGAGCAGGCCGGGGATGGTCCCATCGCCTCCCACCGGCTCATCGTGGAGCTGTCCTCATCGCCGCTGGCCGAATGGGCCGCCGACCGCGAGGTCGACCGCGAGGCCTCGTCCGGCCTGACCGGCCTGGACGCCGCCTCGGACCTGCATTCCCAACTCGACAGCCCCGCGGCCGTGCAGTACCTCGCGCGCCTGCAGGCCGAGCAGCGGGCCTTCACCGACCGCCTGCGGCGTGAGCTGCCCCAGTCGCAGGTGTCGCGCTTCAAGGACGAGTCCGGCCGGTTGCGGCCCGCCAGCTACCAGATCGTGCTCAACGGCCTGGCCGTGGACCCCGGCCCGGGCATCGATCGCGACACCGCCGCGGCGCGCATCGCCGCCATCCCCGGCGTGCGCCGCGTCTCCCTGGACTGGGCCCATGCGCCCGCCATGCATGCCAGCCTGTCCCTCATCAACGCCCCGGCCATCTGGGCCGACCCACGCGTCGGCGGCGCGGCTGCCGGCGGCAAGGGCATCCGCCTGGCCTCCATGGACGGCGGTGTGCATCATCAGGCGCCCATGTTCGGCGGCGAAGGCTACAGCTATCCTCGCGGCTATCCTCTGGGGCATCTGAGCAACACCAACGGCAAGATCATCGTCAGCCGCGCCTACTTCCGCAGCTGGGATCCCCCCTCCGAAGGCGACGAGAACCCCTGGCCCGGCCTGCGCGGCACGCCCCATGGCGTGCACACCGCCGGCACCGCCGCGGGCAACGCCGTGACCGCCAACTTCCAGGGCGCCCAGGTGCCGCTGAGCGGCGTCGCACCCGCCGCTTATGTCATGAGCTACCGCGTCTTCTACAACAGCATCACCAACGACGGCAGCTTCTACAACGCCGAGGGCGTCGCGGCCTTGGAGGACCTCGTCCGTGACGGGGCCCAGGTGGTCAACAACTCCTGGGGCGATGCCCAGATTTCCACCGGTGGGCAGTTCGACGCCATCGACGGCGCTCTCGTCAACGCCTCGCGCGCCGGCGTCTTCGTGGCCATGTCCAACGGCAATGCCGGGCCGATGACCCATACCGGCGACCATCCGTCGGCGGAATACATCAACGTGGCCGCCAGCACCACCGGCACCGTCTACAGCAACCTCAGCCTGCAGGTGACCGCGCCGCAGCCCGTCAGCGATTCGCTGAAGACCAACCTCCGCTTCCAGCGTGCCGGCTTCGGCCCCGCCTTCCCCCTCGGCATCATCCGCGGCCCCTACCCCTTCGTGCCGGCGCTGGACGTGGACGCCGCCAACGCCGAAGGCTGCAACGCCTGGCCCGCCGCATCCCTGGCCGGCAAGGCGCTCCTGGTCATCCGCGGCGCCTGCGACTATTCCGTGCAGGTGCTCAACGCCCAGAAGGCCGGAGCCGAGTTCGTGGTGGTCTACAACCATGCCCAGGGCGGCAACGGCACCGTGCCCATGCCGGCCGGGTCCGTGGGCGACCAGGTGACCATCACCGCCGTGTCGGTCGGCAACGCCACCGGACTGGCCCTGGCCAACTGGTATGCCGGGCATCCCGGCGCGGCCCAGCTGCAGGCCAGCAGCATCGCCTACCCCGTTCCCGCCGGTCCGGACCTCATCGCCAACTTCAGTAGCCGCGGCCCGGGCGTCGGCAATGTGCTCAAGCCCGACATCGCCGCGCCCGGCGTCAGCATCATGAGCCAGGGCTTCGCCTCCGAGGTCTCCGGCGAAGAGCGGCATCTGCAGTTCGGACAAGCCAGCGGCACCAGCATGGCCGCGCCCCACGTGGCCGGCGCGGCGGCCCTGCTGCGCCAGATCCACCCCAGCTGGAGCAACGCGGCCATCAAGTCGGCGCTGATGAGCACCTCCCGCTACCAGGGCATCAAGAACCAGGACGGCAGCCCCGCCCAGCCCCTGGACATGGGCGCCGGCCGGATGGACCTGGCCCATGCCGCCGATCCGGGTGTCATCCTGGCGCCGCCCAGCCTCAGCTTCGGCTGGGTGGTCACCGGCACCCTGGCGACGCTGAGCTTCAAGGTGACCAACGTCGCCGCCGCGGCCGAGCGCTACCAGCTGAGCACCGTAGACACGCGCAAGAGCCCCGACGCGATGGGTCTGAGCGCCGCCTTGGCCGGCATGCGCCTGGTCCCCGAGACCCTGGACCTCCAGCCCGGGCAGACCGCCGAGGTCACCGCCACCTGGGACACCGCGCAGGCCGGTGGCTTCGGCGACCAGCAGGGCTTCGTCCTCCTCGCCGGCAGCGACCATGACGCCCATCTGCCGGCCTGGATGCGGGTGGGCTACCCACCGGCCGCCTCGGACATCCTGCTGGTGGACAACGACGGGAGCACGGCACGCCCGGCGGACAAGGACTACCAGGGCGTCTACACCCGCACCCTGCAAGCCCTGGGCCGCGCCTATACCGTCTGGGACGCGGACGCCCGCAGCGGCCAGCCCAGCACCTTGCCGGACGCCAACAGCCTGGGGCAGTACAAGACCGTCATCCTGCAGACCGGGGACAACAAGACGGTGGGCACCGGCGCCGACCGCAACCGCTTGGTGGAGTACGCCAACAATGGCGGACGCATCCTGGCCTTCGGCCAGAATCTGGCCACCGTACTTCGCTCCGGCGACCCGGCGAACCCCGCCCTGCCTTTCTACTTCACCCTGGGCGCCAAGCTGTTGCAGGACAGCATCGACCCTCGCGGCCTGCTGGCCGACAGCGCGCAGCTGGTCATCGGCGCGCCGGGCTCGCCCTACCAGGGGATGCAGCTGGACCTCGGCGGCCGCGGCGACGGTGCGCGCAACCAGCTGTCCATCGACGAGATCGACCGCTCCGACGGCGAGCCGGACGCCCCCTGGGTGAAGGCCGACACCGTCACCCCGCTGCTGCTCTATGCCGCCGGCGGCGCGCCCAAGGGCGCGGGCACTGTGGCCCTGGCGCATGATGACCAGCCGAGTATCGACCGCCGCGGCAGCACCTTCGCCGGTCGCACGGTGTACCATGCCTTCGGTCTGGAGGGCGTCAACGACAACACCGGCTTCAAGATGCGCGCCGACCTGCTGCGTGCCGGGCTGGCCTGGTTGGAGGACACGGCCACGGTGGCCATCCTGCCCGCCGTCCGCCCGACGCGGGAGACCAGCACCTTCGCCGCCGCCATGACCTCCACCCAGGGCGGCGGGGCCGTCAGCCACCGCTGGGACTTCGGCGACGGCTCGCCCTTCACCAACGCCTATGCCTCGGCCACCGCCGGCCATGCCTACGCCCGGCCCGGAAGCTACACCGTGGTGGTGGAAACAACCAACCGTCTGGGCAACCGCGCCCTGGGCAGCACGATCGTGGACATTCCCGAGGGTCTGGCCTTCGTCGAAGCTCCGCCGCCGCCCTTGTACCTGCCCTTGCTGCGATCCGGCCGCTGACCCGCGCTACGCGAGCTGAAGGCCACGGCGGGATCCCGCCGTGGCCTTGGCCCGGCTCGGCGATTGCGGCATCAGCGACGGAATGATGCCGCGGTGGGATCCTCACGCGGCTTGAACGGTGGTAGCCCCCGACCCATCAGGGCCAGGCCCGGCAGCATCCACAGGACGCCTGCCGTCAACGACGCCAGCACATCGCTGGGGTAATGCACGCCCAGGTAGATACGGCTGAGGCCGATCAGCGGCCCCCAGAGGGCCATCAACAGAGCGGGACCGCGCCGGCGATCCTGCCAGAGGTAGACGGCCAGCATCCCGTAGAGCATCAGGCCGGCGAAGGTATGCCCGCTGGGAAAGCTGTAACCGCGGGCCGCGACCAGCGGAGGAAACAGCGCCGGCCGCGGCCGCTGGAACACCTGTTTGAGACCCAAAGTGAAGACCGAGGCAGCGGTGTACGATCCCAGGAGCAGCAGGGCCCGTTCCGGCATGAGACGCCGCAGCAGCCAGAGGCCACCGACCAGCGTACCCAAGAGGGCGCCGTAACCGCCCGTCCAGGTGATGGCCTGCATCGCCTCGTCCAGCCAGGGTCGCTGTAGCCGATGGATCGCCAGCGCGACAGGCACATCCCAGGCGAAACCCTCCTGAATCCATACGTCCTCGGCCAATTCCAGGAACAGGGCCGCAAACACGGCGAGCGCGGACAACTGGACGAAGTGCCGTGGCCTGACCAGGCCGCGAAGTTCACGGCCGATGCGACGCATCATGAAGTCCGTCCGCGGATCGTGCCGCTTCCAGTGTCGTGCATCGGCTTACTATAGCGTGCGGCACTCGGCCGTCTGGCTCGATCGACCCGCAGGGGCTAATATCGAGGAGCAGATCCAGCCGGTGCCTCAACGCCGGCGATCGACCCGCCGATGCCGCGCCTGGAGGCGAGCATGCCATCCGCGTCCCACACCGTCCGCCGCATCGATCATCAGTGGATCACCCTGGCCGACGGCACCCGGCTGTCCGGCAGGCTGTGGCTGCCGGCTGACGCCGACAAGCATCCGGTACCGGCCATCCTGGAGGCCGTGCCCTACCGCAAGGGCGACCTGACCGCGCCGGCCGATGCCCGCTGGCACGGCCACCTGGCTCGCGGCGGCTACGCCTGTCTGCGCCTGGACATCCGCGGATCAGGCGATTCTGAGGGCCTGCTCCATGATGAGTACCTGCCCCAAGAGCAGAACGACAACGTGGAGGTCATCCGTTGGTTGGCGGCGCAGCCCTGGTGCAGTGGCAAGGTGGGGATGATAGGCTACTCCTGGGGCGGCTTCGCCGCCTTGCAGACCGCCGCCCGGCGCCCACCGGAGCTGGGCGCCATCGTCAGCCATTGCTCTACCGACGACCGCTACCTGGGTGACTGCCATTGGATGGGCGGCTGCCTTCTGGCCAGCGACATGCTCAAGTGGGCCACCTGGATGCTGGTCTTCGGCGCCTTGCCGCCAGACCCCCTGGTCTTCGGCTCCGGCTGGCGCGACGCCTGGTTGGGTCGCCTGCGCGAGGTGGCGCCCCTCGCGGAAACCTGGCTCAGCCATCCGCTTGCGGACGGGTATTGGATGCAGGGTTCCGTCGGGGCGACGCCGGAAGCCATCCACTGCCCGGTGCTGGCCACCGGCGGCTGGGCCGACCCTTATGTCGATACCGTCTTTCGATTGCTCAGCAGCCTGCAAGTGCCGGTACACGGCATCGTCGGACCCTGGTCCCATACCTGGCCGGACGTCGGCCGGCCAGGTCCGGCCGTGGGTTACTGGGACCAGGTGCTGCTGTGGTTCGACCGCTGGCTCAAGGACCAACCCAACCCCGTCGACACCTGGCCGCCCTTGCGCGCCTACCTGCAGGACAGCCGCCCGCCGGACAGCGCCGAGGTTGTCGTACCCGGCACCTGGCTGGCCTTGGAAGGGCCGGGGGAGCCGACGATGGTCGAGGGCCTGGCCGACACGTTGGAACCGTTGCCCGTCCCCTCCCATCCACACACGGGCATCAGCGCCGGCGTCTGGTGCCCCTCTGGGCGCCCAGGCGAGCTGCCCGGTGATCAAGGCGCCGACGACGCCCGGTCGCTGTGCTTTGACCTGCCCGCGGCGACACGCGACGATGCGCTGCTCGGCATCCCCCGCTTGCGACTGCGGCTGCGCAGCGGACGGCCGCGCGCCCTCATCGCCGCCCGCCTCTGCGACGTGGCCCCCGACGGCCGCTCCCTGCTGGTCAGCTGGGGCCTCCTCAACCTCAACCACGCCGCCGGTCATACCCGCGTCGTGGATCGGCCCCCCGGGGTTTGGTTCCCGGTCGAGCTGCCCCTACGCGCTACCGGCCACCGCTTGCCCGCCGGCCACCATTGGCGGCTGGCGCTCAGCGCCTCGTACTGGCCCCATGCCTGGCCCTCACCCGATGAACCCTTGCTGGAACTGGACGCCGCTGGGCTGCGGCTCGAGCTGCCGCGCTTGACCGCCGCCCAGCTGGCGGCCGTCTGGCCTGACGGGGGCTTCGGACCACCGGCCACCGCCGTCGGCCTGGACCTCAGGCAGCGGCGGGCGCCGTCCTGGCGCCGTGACGTCGGCATCAGTTCCGCCGGGAGCCTCAGCATCCGCGACCGCACCGACTCCGGTCACTGGTCGACCGCCGATGGCGTCCACGTTTCCGAGCGGGCCCTTGACAGATACCGCCTGCTGGCCGATACTGGCGCGCAGGCAGAGGTGATCGCCTGGCGCGAGGTGGTGGTCGGGCGAACAGGGTGGGAGGCGCGCGTCCTGGCCTCCAGCCGGCTGAGCGCCGCTGCCGATGACGATGCCTTTCAGCTCACCAGCCGCGTTCAAGCCTTCGACGGTCGAACCCTCATCTGGGACCGCAGTCGCCGCCGACAGGTCCCCCGCCATGGAATCTGATCCCGTGAACCACGTCCCCATCCCCATCTGAGGCCCCTTGCCCTGTTCGAGCCCTTTGGCTCGCGGGGCGGCCTCGGGTACCGAGGCCGGGTGGAAATCGGCGCTTCGGGCATCCTGGCGGTTTCGCTGCCGGCCGCCTGGGTCGCGCGGTGTGGCGGGAGTCCTGCGCATCCCGCGTTGAGCGCCATGGGTTTCCTTCTGGCTGCGGTGCATCATCACCAGCCATTCGAGGAGGAAATCCATGATCAAGAAGTCCGACCAACCCTGGCGCATCCTGGCGCTCCTGACCTGCCTGCTCCTGTCGTCCTGTGCCCCCGCCCCGGCTGACGACGCCACGACGGCGGACGAGAGCACCACGGAGGCAAGCGCCGGCCTTGGCGATGAAGCCGAAACACCGGAGGCCGATACGACCGCGGCCGACGACGCGACGGCATCCGGCAGCGGCATCCTGCGCATCCGCGTCGCCGGCGATCTGACCGACGCCGATCCGGCCTTCCATCCCGCCGGCCCCGACACCCTGACCGTCGAGACGGTGGGCGAGGGGCTCATCGCCTACAAGCCCGGTAGCTGGGAATGGGAGAAGGTGCTGGCCGAGTCCATCGAGCCGTCGGCGGACGGGCTGCGCATCGCCTTTACCTTGCGCCAGGGCGTCCAGTTCCATGGCGGCTACGGCGAGCTGACGGCCGAGGACGTGAAGTTCTCCTACGAGCGCTTTCTGGACAAGGAGCTGAAGTCCACCTACGCCGGCGATTGGGAGGCCTTGGACCATGTGGAGGTGACGGGAACCTACAGCGGCGCCATCGTGCTGAAGAAACCCTTCGCCCCGTTGTGGACCAGCACCCTGCCGGTGACCGGTGGTGTGATCGTCTCCCGCAAAGCGCTGGCGGACATGGGCAGGGACGCCTACAAGACCCATCCCATAGGCACCGGTCCCTACGCCTTCGATCGCTGGGAATCCAACCAACGCATCGTCATGAAGCGCTTCGCGGATTACTGGGGCGCCAAGCCCGCTTGGGACGAAATCCACCTGGTCATCATCCCCGAGGACAGCGCGGCCGAGGTCGCCCTTGAGGCCGGCGACCTTGACTTCAGCGGCGTCGACGCCAAGGCGGCGGAGCGCCTGGCGTCCAAGGGCCTGACGACCAATGAGATCAAGACCCTGAATTACGCCGGCATCTTCATGAACGTCACCCATCCGCAGTTGAAGGACAAGCGGGTGCGGCAGGCCATCCGCCTGGCCACCGATGTCGACGGCATCATCGCCGCGGCCTACGAAGGCAAGGCCGTACGAGCCTGCGCCGTCATCGGCGAGGGTCAGTTGGGTTACTGGTCGGAAGCACCCTGCTATGACCGCGACCTCGTCGGCGCCAAGGCCCTGCTGGCAGAGGCGAAAGCCACGGATCTGCGGCTGGCGATCACGGTGCTGGACCGCGAGGACGAGAAGGCCACGGCCGAGATCCTGCAGGCCGATCTGAAGGCGATCGGCATCGCCGCCACCGTGGAGGTGGTGGACGACGGCGGCTACTGGGACCTGGCCAGGTACAAGGAACGGGCCTTGACCGTCTTCAACTGGGGCACCACCAACCCTGATCCACATTGGCAGATGACCTGGTTCAGCTGCAAGCAGGTGGGCGAATACAACTGGATGCAATGGTGCGACCCAGCCTTCGACGCCGTCAACAGCAAGGCCACCGAGTTGAGCGACGATGCCGAGCGCGCCGCGCTCTACGTGGAGGCCCAGAAGCTGTGGGATCGCGACGTCAACGTGGTCTGGACCATCCATCCCATCAGCAGCTATGCGGCGCAGGCGGGCATCATCGCCGCCCAGAGCCCCAACGGTCTGGCCCTGCCCCAGCACTTCCGGCGGAAGTAGGGCGGGCCGAAATGGACGAGGACGGCGCGGTGGCCGGCCGCCGGTCATGATCGAGTCCCACGCCGACCGGCCGCTATGCGTCACCAGTTGCCAGGCCCCCATCGCCGAGCCCTTCTGGACGGCGGTGGCGGCCTGGCTGGGCCGGTGCCTGGGACGCGACATCCTGCTCCTGGATGCGCTGCCCTGGGAGCGGCGCCGGGCGGCCTTCGACGCCGGTGAGGCCCAGGTCTGTTGGCTCTGCGGTCCGCCCTATGTCTGGCGCCGGGACGGAGGTGAGCCCATCGAGCTGCTGGCGGCGCCGGTGATGGCCGCGGCACGCTACCGCGACCGCCCCGTCTACTACTCGGATGTCATCGTTCGCCGCGAAGACCCCCACCAGCACTTCATGGACCTGCGCGGGCTCACCTGGGCCATCAACGAACGCAGCTCGCATAGCGGCTACTTCGTTACCCGCCAACACCTGGCCAGCTTGGGCGTCAGGGACGGCTTCTTCGGGCAGATCGTCGAGTCCGGAGCGCATCAGCGCAGCCTGGAGCTGCTCCTCTCGGGACAGATCGACGCGACCGCCATCGACAGCACGGTGCTGGAGCTGGCCCTCACCCAAGATCCCGCACTGGCCGCTCGCATCCGCCAGATCGCCGCCTTGGGCCCCAGCCCCATGCCTCCCTGGGTGGTACGCTCCGAGCTGGCATCGCGCTTGCGCCACGACCTGCGACAGGCGCTCCTATCGATGCACCAGGACCCGGCCGGCCGAGACGCCCTGGCCTTGGGACAGGTTGGCCGCTTCGCGCCGGTGGAAGACGCCGACTACGACCCCATCCGGCAGATGCTGGTCGACTCGGATGGCGTGTCCTTGTGAGGACAGCCATGTTTGCCGGCCGATCCGTTGCGGCACCAGTGGCCGGTAGCGCCTGAGCATGTCCAGGCTCATCCTGCTGCGCCTGGCCCAGGCGCTGGCCGTCGCCGGCCTGGCCGGCGTCCTCTTGACCCTGATTGCCCCGCTGCTGCCGGGAGATCCTGCCATCCTCATCCTGGGTCCGCGTGCCAGCGCGGCCTTGGCTGCCCGGTTGCGAACGGAGATGGGCCTGGACCAGCCGCTATGGCGCCAGGCGGCGGGCTTTCTGCTGGGCGCATTGCGCGGCGACCTGGGCCGCGACTTCTGGCGCGGCCTGCCCGTCACAGGCCTCGTGGGCGCCGCCCTGCCCCACACCCTGTTGCTGGCAACGGCCGGCATGGGGCTGGCGGCGGGCATCGGCATTCCGCTCGGCGCGATCTGCGCCTGGCGCTCCGGCGGACGGCTGGACCGGGTGGTACAGCTGGCGGCCGTGGCCAGCTTCACCCTGCCCAGCTATGTCGTCGGGCTGCTGCTGCTGCTGGTCTTCGCCGTGCGGTTGGGCTGGCTACCGGCCATCGGCGCCGGGCAGGGCGAAGGGGCCTGGGAGCTGCTGCGGCATCTCCTGCTTCCCGCTGTCACCCTGGCCATCGGCTGGAGCGGCTACCTGGCGCGCCTGGTCCGCGACGCCGTTCTGGGCGTCCTGGGCTCTGACCACATCCGCGCTGCGCGGGCCTACGGCGTCCCGCCGAGACGCCTCCTCCTTCGGCACGCCCTGCGGCCGGCCCTGGCGCCGGTGGTGGCCATCCTGGGCGTGGGTCTGGGCAGCCTTCTTGGCGGGGCGGTCTTCATCGAGGTGATCTTCAACCGCCCGGGCCTGGGGCGGCTGATCTTCGACGCCATCGGCGACCGCAACTTCCCGGTGCTGCGCGGCGCGGTCTTCGTCGCGGCCCTCTTGTACGTGCTCTGCAACCTGGCGGCGGAGCTGGCGTTGGCGGCTCTGGATCCCCGCCAGCGCGCGGCCGAGGTGGACTGAGGCATGCCGCTCACCCAGCTGCCGTCGCGCCTGGCGGCCAACCACGGAGCGCGTCGGGCTGCCGTCGGCCGGCGGCGGCTGACCGGCTCGGCCTGGCTCGGCCTGGCCCTGGTCGTCGCCCTGGGCCTGACCGCGGCCGGCGCCCCATGGCTGGCGCCTCAGGACCCCGCCGCGCAGGACATCGCCCGCCGCTTGCAGGGACCTACGAGCGCACACCTGCTGGGCACCGACCACCTGGGCCGCGACCTGCTCAGCCGCTTGATCTGGGGCGCCCGCCTGGCCTTGGGCCTGGCATTGCCGGGCGTCCTCGGCGGCCTGCTGCTCGGCGGGGGCTGCGGATTGGCAGCGGGCTACGGACCGCCGTGGCTACGCCGCCCGATCATGGTGGGCGTCGACAGCTTGCAGGCCCTGCCCCCCATCCTGCTGGCGCTGCTGGTCCTGGCCCTGACAGGTCCCTCCTTGCTGGTCCTGGTGGCCGTTGTCGGCTTGGCCCTGGCCCCCGGCTACGCGAGGGTGATGAGAGCGCAGGTGCGTGGTCTCTTGGATGCGCCCTTCATCGAAGCCGCCCGCTCTTTTGGTGCCGGCCGTCTGCGCATCGCCCTGCGCCATGTGCTCCCCAACGCGCTGCGTCCCCTCCTGGTCCTGGCGGCCATGGACTTGCCTGGGGCAGTGACCCTGGAGGCCGGCCTGTCCTTCCTGGGCCTTGGCGTCCAGCCGCCGATACCTTCTTGGGGGACCATGCTGGCCGAGGGCTTCTCCCGATTGCGCCAGTCCCCCTGGCCGCTGGTCGGTCCGGCGGGCGCCCTGGTACTGGCGACCTTGGGATTCACGCTGTTGGGGGAGGGTTTGGCGGGGCGGCGACGGTAGCGCCGGTCGCGGTGTGGGCTGCGCCGGCTCGTCCGTGTTGTCCACAAATGTCCCCGCGGCCCAGCCGCAGGCGTTCGAACGCCGGCCGGCCTCAACGCCCGCAGAGCAGGCGGTCGCCGGCGGCGCGCAGTACGGCGGCCAGATCGCCCGCGCGCGGCGCCGGCAGGTAGCGGACAGGATCGCCGGCCACGGCCTCCAACAGCGTCCGATCGACATCCGCGCCGAGGCCCAGGGTGTAGACCACCGCTCCCACCCCGCGCAAGGCAGCGGCGACCGCCAAGGTCTCCGCCTGCCCTTCCGATTGCCGCCCGTCGCTGATGAGGATCACCGCCGGCAGGGCGCCGGGGCGGCGCGCCGCCAATGCCTCCATCGCCGCCAGAAGGCCGGCGTCGAGGCGGGTGCCCGGCGCGAGGCCGATACGGCGCAGGGCGGCCCCCAGGGCCGAGCTGTCGGCACCCAGCGGCGCGGCAAGGCGCGCGGTGGCATTGAAGGTCACCAGAGCCACCCGATCGAGGTCCGGATCGACGCCGTCCTGCAGCAGCTCCTCCGCCGCGGCCACCGCCAGATCGATGCGCCGCTCACCGGCGGGGCCGTCGGGCGTGCCCATGCTTTCCGAGGCGTCGATCACCAACACCAGGTCGGCCGGCAGCGCCCGCCAGCAGAGGCGGCCGCCCACCAGCGGCAGCCAGGCCCGGTAGCCCAGGTCGGCGCGGTCCAACACGTGAACCTCGGGTAGAGGATAGGTCAAGGTCTGGGCCATCCCCCAGCCATCGGTCAGGGTCAAGGACGCGCTCTCGTTCGTCGGCCAGATGCCCGCCTCCAGCGGACGCAGGCGGAAGCCCAAGGTCGACGCCGTGCCCGCCGCCGCCGGCGGGAGGTCCCAGGTGAGGGTGCCGGCGCCGGCATCGTAGCGCGCCGCGGGCTCGGCCGATCCCACGACATAGGCCATGTTGGCCGGAAGGCGATCGACGACGCGCAGCGACTCGCCCCACAGCGCAGGCGACCGCAGTTGCAGGATGTCGTCGAGCCATGGCGCCTGGCCCGGCAACGGCGGCAGGCGCTCTACCGTGCCAAGGTCGCCGACCACCCGCCGCAGCCCCGCCTCGGTGGCCTCGTCCAGGGAGGCGCGGGCCACGAGGACCACGCGCAGGGTGACGCTCAGAGCGCGGAGGGCGTCCAGGCCCACGGTCAGGCGATCCTTGTACTCGCCGTCGGTAAACAGCAGCAGTTCCGTAGGCAAGGTCGACGGCTCGGCGGCCGCCAGGGCCGCCGCCGCTCCTTCCAGGCCCGCGCCCAACCGCGTGTCGCCGCTCGGCTCCAGCTGCATCAGGGCCGCGGTCAACGCCGCGCGGTCGATGCCGAAGGGAGCGAGCAAGGTGGGGTCGTCGCCGAAGCCCATCAAGGCGATGGGGCCGTCCGCCGGCCCCAGGCGGTCGAGGACCGCCAACACCGCCCGTCGCGCTCGCTCCAAGGTCGACTCCCAGGACATGCTGCGGCTGTGGTCCACCAGGATGAGTCGCCGCCGGGGCGTCGCGCGCGGCGCGCAGTGGCCGCGCTGATCCAACCGCACCGCCACCTCCTGCCCCAGCAGCAGCGTCCGCGGTGCGGCGCTCTTGTCCACCAGCACGGTGCAAGCAGGCCCCACGGGCCCTGGGGGGGGCGCCCCCGCCAGCACCGGCCGGAGCACCTGGATGCCGGCCGCCAGCACCTCGGCGCCTTCGGGCTCCATCGGCGACAAGCGGGCGTAGGCCACGTAGGCCAGACCCTCCGGGCTCATGGCCAGATCGACCGCATTGCGGCCCGCCGGTGCCGGGAAGCCGGCACGCACCGCGCCCGCCGCATCCAGCGACCAGACCCAACCGCCGGTCCCCAGCACCCAGGGCAGGCCATCCTGGTCCAGGGCCAAGGCTCGGGGCCGGTCCGGCAGCGGCCAGTCGGCCAGCAGCGTTCCCGTCAGGTCGCGCAGTTCGACGCGCGGCGGGGCCGACCAGAGCAGGGCCAGGCGGTCGGCCAGCAGGGCGATGTCGACCGGCGCCGGTCCGTCCCGCAGCAGGGGCCATCGGCCCAGCTCGGCACCGGCATCGTCCAGCAGCAACAAGGCCCGCTGACCGGCGTCGATCAGCGCCAGGCGCCCGGCATCCGCGGCGACGGCGGAGAGGCGAGCCGGGTTGGCCGCACCGTCCTCCGGCGGCGGCGGGCGCCAGGTCCAGCGCGGAAACCCCGGCCCGTCGCGGGCTTCCAGCGCGCCGGAGCTGAGGATGTAGGTCCGCTGGCCGTCGGCGGCCAGGTCCAGGGCCCAGCTGGCATCGGAGATGTCCGCGTGCCAAGGCAGATCCAGGCCGCCGCAGACGCCCAGCTGATCGCGCAGGCCGCCGTCCCAGGTCCAGCGCTGCACCGTTTGCGGGCGACCCGCCTGCTGGTCGGTACCCACCTGCTCGCCGAAAGGCGAGGAAACCGACCAGGTGCGACCCTGCAAGATCTGAAAGCCTTGCACGGAGGCGGCGATGCGCAGCGGCAGGATGGGGCCGCTCAGCCAGGGATGGTCCAAGCCGCCGTCCAGGCGCGGCGGCGACTGCGGCGCCGCGAGGTCGAAGCTCAGGACGCCCTGGGCATGGCAGTGGTTCAGGCTGGCATGCAGCCGCCGGCCGCCGGTCCAGGGTTGGGCGATGCGCAGGATGGTGGCCCCCGAGCCGGGCACGATGACCTGCGCGCTGGCGGGTCCCCAGATGGGCTCGCCGCTGCCGAGGCGGAAGACCTCGGTCTGCCGCGACACGTAGGCGTCGCCTGGTCCGGCGGCCACGTCTTCGGCGGCCACGAAGGGCTCCGTCGCCAGGTAGCGCTCGGCCGCGTCGAAGCGCACGATGCCGTTGATCGGCTCGGGCGCCTGCAGCCGCGCCATCCCGCCTGAGGGGACCGATCCTGTTCGGCCCAAGGCGCCGCGCGATGGCTCCTGGGTGGCCGGCGGCTCGGTGGCCTGCGGCGCGTCCGGCACGGGGACGCGGTTGATGACGAAGATCCGGCCGTCAGGGGCCGCGTCGACGCCGATGGGTTGGGCCAAGGGCTCGCGCGGCAGCTCGCCCACCAACAGCCCGTCGACCTGGTAGCGGTCGACCCCGCCCTGGACGGGAGCCCGCTGATCGCGCGGCAAGGGCGTCGGTCCGTCACGCTGCACCGCGCGCGACAGCAGCAGGTCGCCCGCCGGCAGACAGGCCAGATCGTTGTAACGCAGTGGCAGCTCAAAGGCCAGGCGCGGGCCGCCGGGCGCGTCCAGGCGGATCACGCGGCTGGCTTCCAGGCTCAGGGCCAGAAGAAACAGCCCCTGTGGACCGGCATCGATGCGCCGCGGTTCCCAGCTGCCGGAGAGCAGTTCCGGCGGAATGACCTGCACCGATCGGGCGGCGGCGAAGGGCGTCAGGCGATGCACCGCACGGTTGCGGCGGTCCAGCACGTAGAGGCTGCCGTCGGGCGCCGCGGTGACGTCGGCGGCATGACCGTAGACTCCCGGCTGCAGTGACCATCGCCTGCCGGAATGGTCGGCGAGCAACTCGGCGGCCCCGACCGGTGGCGCTGCCATGCTCGCCGCGGGCAGCGCAGCTCCGGCGAACAGCGACGAAGACCCACCGGCCGGCAAGCCGGCGAGCAAGGCCAGGGCGAGCACCACGCCGCCGCATCGCGCGGGGCCGTTACGGCCCCGCCGATCGCGCCGACCGCGTTGCGGCACTGGCGTCGCAACAGCCATCCGCGGGGCTAGCGCCCCCACAGATACGGCAGGTACGACCAGCCTTCGCGGAACTCCGGGGTTGGCGGCGGCACGACGCTGGTCGACGTTCCCTTCGGCGCCGTGGGCTGGGCCGTGGGTGTGGCCGGCGGGCAGACCACCGGATGGCCGATGTCCAGGACCATGCCACCAAAGTCGGTGTAGGGCGTGATCACGTCGCCGCCGAAAGGTATGGTCCAGAAGCCGTCCGGCTCAGAGATCTGTCGCAGGAGGGCGTACTGGGCGATGGTGCCTACCGCGATGTTGTAATGGCGGGCACCCTGCTTGCGCAACGACTCGGCGACGGCCTTGGCCTGCTCTGGAGCCTGCATCATCGGGCCGTCGGTGATGTTGATCGTCATCGTCCGCGTGCCGGGCCGATGGCGTGCCGTGCGCAGCTCGCGGGCCACATCGCGATAGGCCAGATCCAGGTTGGCCGCGCTGTCGCGCATCGTGATGCGATCCACCGCGGCCAGCACCGCCTCCGGATCGTCGATCAAGGTCTGGAAGATCTCGGAGGTGTCGCCGTAGCCGATGACAGCCGCCGTATCCTTACCGCCCTTGACCAGGCCAAAGCGCTTCATGGCCTCGTCGATGCCCTTGTGGATGGCAGCCCGGCTGTCCATACCGTTCAGGGTCGCCCCCGCCAGACAGTTGGAGTCGTCGATGAGGAAGAAGACTTCCATGGGCAGCGGCGGGCAGGCGCCACGCACCAACACCACGGGGATGGGGAAGGGCACCGAGCCCGGCAAGCCCTTGCGGTCCTTGAAATCCGCCTTGGCCGACACGTTGGTCGGATGCAGTCCGACCTCCAAGGGCTCGACGGTGTAGCTCAGCCCGTCCGTGGGGAAGTCGCCGGCCAGGCGCCAGGTCAAGAGCATGGTGCCGTCCGGTTGCGGTTGGGCGGCAGCCACCGGCGGCAAGGCCGAGCCGGCGATGTACTTCATGTTGGCCGGCACCACGTCTTCAATGGTCCACTGCACGATGGCGTTGGCCTGCAGTGCGCCGGCCAGACGGGTGTAGAGCTTGTCCAGTTCATCGGTATCCGGCACATTGAAGTACAGGTCCGGGCTGCTGGCCGCCGCCTCCAGACCGGGATCGCAGTCACCGCCGGCGCAGACGGTGACCACGATGATGCCTTCGGTCTTGGCCCTCGCGGCCGCCGTGGGTACCGGATCGGCGCCGGCCACCGTGTTGTAGCCGTCGGTCAGCACGATCATGGCCTGCTGCACGCCGCGCTTGCTGGACCCCATCTCCTGGGTGGCGACGTCGATCGCCAGGCTGATGTTGGTCTGGCCGGTGGGCGACAGAGCGTCGATGCGGGTCTTCACAGCCGCGCCGTTGCTGGTCAACGGGCTATGGACGCCCGCGTCCTGGTTGAATGCCACCAGGCCCACACGCGATTGCGTGAGATCCATGGCGTCGATGAAGGCCTTTGCCGCCCGCCTGGCGTTTCCGATCTTGTTCTTGTCGAGCATGGAGGCCGAGATGTCCAGGACCAGCATGACGTCGACCGGCGACACCTCCTGGGGACAACTGGAGGTCAAGTTCAAGGTGACGCGCACCGTCTCACCGAGGTTCAGTTCCTCGGGGCGGGCCACCTTGTTGGTCTCGGCCTTGCAGTTGCTGCGGTCCTGGGCCTGGAGTCGCCCCGGCATCAGCAGTCCCAGACCGCCTCCCAGCAGCATAAGCGTCAACAGCCCTGCCGTCAGCGGCCGCAACCTCACCGTCGCCTGGGTCAATCGCATCCCGAGCCTCCTTCCGACCGTTGGGGGGTGGTTGGTCGAACTGTCGCACAGTATATCACGCGGCTGGTCCCGGTGGGTGGGTGTGTCGGGACGACGCCTGGGTTCCGGGCGCCCGTCCAGCCACATGGCGCGATCAGGGGCCGGATGCGGGTCCGCCGGTTGCCGGTCCGCCCGCTGCGGCCGATGCGGCCGGCGCGGCGAGCGCTTGCCGACGCTGGTAGATGCTCACCCCGTCGCGGCGGTAACGCAGGCGGAGGCCGGCCAGCCGATCCCAACGCTCGGCCGACACCATGCCACGTTCCAGCGCCGCGCTGCCCGGTCCCACATAGACCCAATCGGCGTCCGCTTCGTCCAACAGGATCCCCAGGTCGTGGTCCGTGAGCGGCTCTGCGGCCTCCAGCCGCTCGGCCCGCGCCTGCACGGCGCGGACCATCGCCCCGTCATGCAAGGCATAGATCGCCGGGGGCAGGCTCACCGTCCTCCCGGCGGTCAGCGGCAGCCAGTAGCCGCCATCCACGCCGCGGTATGCCCCCTGGTTCCAGGCGGTCTGGTTGATGAAAAAACGGGCCCCTTGCGGCGTGTGGGCTCGAATCCAGCTGGCGGCATCCAACTCTGCTGACCGCAGGATGACCGTGCTGTCATTGAGGACGCCTGGCATCGTCGCAGCGCCGGCCGCCAGCAACAGCAAGGCCAGGCCGGTCTGCACCCTTCCGGCAGTGGCCGCTGGGCCGTCTGCCCTCCCCCCCTCCACCGGCCTCCCGAGCAGCGTCAGACCCAGGGCCGCCGCCACCAGCGCAGCGCCTTCCGGCCGGCTGGCCCAATCGGCGTCGCGACCCAACCAGGCGATCGCGCCATAGGCCACCAGCAACATGCCGGCCCATGGCGCGGTCCGACGACTGCGCCACCACAGCCGGCTGGTCTGGTCCGCCAACCAACCACAGCCGATGGCAAGCACCAGCCACCAGGAGATGGCCAGGGCAAACGCCGGCAGCGCCCATGACCGTGCCGCGCCCCAGGGCTCGGGACGCGCCAACGCCAGGGCGCCGGCCGTCCAGGCCAGCAAGGCCCACGCTCCGCGGCGGCGGGAGAGGGCCGCCCAGAGCAGGCCCAGCGCGGCCAGCCGCAGCCAGAAGCCGCCGTGATGCTGGGTGATGATCCATGCCGGAGCGGCTTGGACGGCGTCGGTCGCCTGGGCCAATCCGGTCTTCAACGGGGCCAGGTGCGCGAAGCCGACCAGGCTCTGACCGAGGCCTTGCCACAGCCAGGGCGCAACCATGCCCAGGGCCAACAGGGCAACGCCCGTCAGGCGAAGCAAGCGACCGGGCAGGCCCGCCAGCAAGCCGCGAAGGGGGAAGGCGAGCAGCAGCGCGCCCAGCCCGTAGAAGACCATGACCCGGTAATGGGTGAGCAGCAGCCCGGCGGCCAAGGCGGCAGCCGTCGCCGCGCGCAGCACCGTCGTCCGCGCGCAAAGCCCAGGGCCGAAGGCCCCCCCCTCCAGCGCCCGGCGCAAGGACCACAGCGCCGCCGGCATCAGCAGCAAGCCGGTCAGCTGTGTGTAGCGGCCCCAACTCAGGTAGTAGGCCGGAAACCACAGCCAGGCGGCGGGCAGGGCGGCGGCGACCAAGGCGCCGAAGCCACCGAGGCCCACCACGCGGGCCAGAAGCAGCAGCGCCAACGGCGTCATGGCAATCAACAGCTGCCCGGTCCACAGAACGCTGCGCTGCGGCTCGACGCCCGAGACCCAGCTGATGGCCGCGCAGAGGGCATGGAAGCCATAGTGATAGTCGAAGCGATCGGCCGCCACATAGGGCCGGTAGTCACGCGGCAGGCCGTCCTGATCCAGAAAGAGCTGCACGATGACGGTGTGGTGGTAGCCGTCCACCCAAGGGCTGGCCACCAGGCCGCGAGCATCCTTGAAGCGCAGGATGCCCGCCGTCAGAACGATCAGCAGCGCGGGTAGGGTGGCAGACCAACGGACAGCCGTCGCCCGGCGGGCAAGTGTCGCAGCCACAGGGCGGCGGTTACCACGGGCGGCGCGGACGGCCCGCAGCAACAGGAGGACAGGGCAGACAGCCAGCAGAAGGAGGATGGTCGGGCGGCTCCAGGTCAGGCCGACCAGACGGGACCACAGGAAGACCAGGGCCCACAGTGCAGGTGCTGCGCCGACGCACCAGGCCAGCGCTTCGACAGCGGTCAAGCGCCGGGTGGCGCCTATCCAAGAAGCCAGTAGCGCCCCCGGCGCGGTCAGGACGAAGGCCGCGGCGAGCCCGAAGCGGATCGGGTCCACTACCGGTTGCCGCTAGGCCGGACCCGTCAGGTGCCGGCGGTGGATCGCCGCTGACCGCCGAAGACGCCGTGGCGCCAGAGCAGCAGCAGGCCGCTGACAGCCATCAAGGCCACCGAAACGATCTGGGCCACCGGCATCCCCTGCCACATCCAGGCGTCCGGTCGCTGCAACTCGGCCAGGAAACGGCCCAGCGGATACAGCACCAGGTAGATCAACGCCAGGTCGCCCTTGCGCAGCGACGCGCTGTAGCGCCGCGACAGCCAGCTGAGCAGGAAGAAGGCCATCAGGTTCCACAACGACTCGTAGAGGAAGGTGGGGTGGAAGCGGGCCGATTCCGGCAAGCCGACATGCTCTGGAAGGCGGTACTCCAGGTCGACCGGCATGCCCCAGGGCAGGTCGGTCTGGCGCCCGTACAGCTCCTGGTTGAAGTAGTTGCCCCAGCGCCCGATGGCCTGGCCCAGCGGAATGCCGACGGCAAAGAAGTCGGCCCATTCCGCGAAACGAAGCCTGGCGAAGCGGGTATAAAGCCACAGCCCCAGGGCACCGCCGACGACCGCGCCGAAGATGCCCAAACCGCGCAAGCCGCCATCCCAGAAATTGATGATGGACTTGGGATCGGCCAGATAGGACTTCATGCTCGTGCCGCCGCCCGCAGGCGACGAGATCACGTGGTACAGCCGCGCTCCCAACAGCCCCAGGATCATCACCGGGATCAGCGCGTTCCAGATATGGTCGGGGTTGTGGCCCCTTCGTCGCGCCTGACGGTCGGCGATCCACGCACCGGCAAGGGTTCCCAGGGTCACGAGAATCCCGTACCAGAACACGGGGCGGCCCAGCCAGGGGATGGTGAAGGCTTCCGGACCAAACGGTGGATGCGGCATGGCGTTCTCTCTCCAGGTTCCAGGCGGTGGGTCGGTCGCGTCAGGCGCGCCCATCGGCGTCTGACGTCAGGCCCGGCAGAGCCGGCCGGCGGGATGCCGGCGCTGACGGCGGGCGATTATAGGAAGTCCGGCGGCCCACGTCCAGCCGGTGGGCGGGAGGGTCGGCTCCTGCCCGCGGCCCCATTGGGCCGCGAACTCAAGGCGCGACAGCCGGCGAAGCCGCGGCGGGTACGGCGGACGGGCCCTTGTAGCTGCGGAGAATCTCGCGGGCCTCGGACTCATGGGCCGACCAGTCGGCGTCCGGGATCGCCACGTTCACCATGGAGAAGGTGGTCCCGTCGATCTGGAACAGCACGAGGCTGCGCATCTCCGTCCCCTTGGGCGTGGTGTAGCCTACGTCCACGCGCATCGCCTCGTCCTCGCGGTCCAACACCTTCTCGCGGTTGAACTCGCGAAAGTCCTGCTGGGTGGTGAAACCGGTGATCTGCAGCACCTGGTTGGCGGTGAAGCCCAGCGACGTCGGCCGTCGACCGTTGTCGAACTGGGTCACGGACACCAAGCCGCCACCACCGGGCCGGTTGAAGGCGGTACCCAGGCGGATGTCCTTGGACGTCATCTGCTGGCGGCTCTCCAGCCAGCCCCGTGGCACGTCGATCCGAAAGAGTCCCTGGGGATCGGCCACGGGATCGCGCAGGGCCAGATCCAGCGGCAGCGGCGTGCCCACTGGCCGCGCGGGCTCGTCTCCGGGCGGTGGCGCCACGGTGATGATGATGGGCTGGCCATTGGTCAAAGGCACGCCCTCGGTGGTCAAGGCGGTGGGCGCCGGCGTCAGCGTCGGCGGATCCTGGCGGGTGCAGGCGGCCAGGGTTGTCACCAGGGCCATGCTGACGGCGATGATCGGGGATTTAAGCGGGCTCATGTCACCTCCAGACTGAAGGACCGAGCATAGCAGCCTGGGTCGGCGGGCGGCAAGATCGGGCCGACCGGGGCACGAGATGCCTGGACGTTGAAAGAGGCGCCGCAAAGGGCGCCTCTTTCAAGCCAGAAGGAGTTTATTCGAGTTTGTGCGTCCATCGCCGCCGTCTTGCTCCCCAGCAACCGCGGTCCGGACCAATCACATCCGGGGCCTGTTCGCATGGGCCTTTCGTCTCACCGCACCGAACGATGGAGCGATTGTACGCCGGTAAGGCAGCGCGTGCTGGTCCGCGCGCTGACCGCTGCCTGACCGCTGCCTGACCATTACGCGGACATGGCATGAGGTCGCGAGGCCTTCGCGCCGTCCGTAGATCTGGACCAGTCCCCTGCCGTTGGCGGCGTGAGTCCCGCGGTTCAAGGATCGGCGACGGGAGCGACCAGCGTCGCCCTCGCCGCCACCGCCGGCGCGAAGCCGGGATGGTATCGCAGGGCCTTGTCGAAGGCGGTCAGGGCGCCGGCGCGATCACCGTTGGCGGCCGCCGCCCGGCCCAGCCAGACATGCGATTCCTCCAGATTGGAGGCGTTGCGCAGGTTGGCCTCCGCCAGGGCGATCACGTCCGGCCATCGGCCGATCGCGGCGTAGGCCTCGAAGGGTCCGAACTGGTACCACAACATGCGCCAAGGCAGCCCGACGGCGCGTGCCCGATCATAGGCGTCGGACGCCCCGGTGGGGTCGCCGGTCGCCAGCAGGCTGCTGCCCAGGTTGAACCAGGCGAAGGCATCGCCCAGGCCGGCCACCTCATCCTGAGCACGGGCCAGGGCGACCAGGGCCATCGACCGATCATCCGCCAGCGGACCCAGGATCGCCTCCACCTCGGCCTCCCTCGCCAGCGGATAGACCGGCGCGAAGCCACGGTTGAAGGCGCGCCAATCGGCGTCGAAGGCGCGGTACGCCAGGCTGCGGTCCGGGCCGAGAAAGCTGTCGTGGGCCAGGAACCGGCCCGAATCGCCGTCGGCCCCGGTCACGTCGTCGTAACCGGTCAAGACCCGGTAATGGCCCATTTCGTCGCCGGGATCGGGAACGAACCAGGTCTCCACAATCACCGGCAGGCCCGCCGCCAGGAGGGCCTTGAGCACCGTCAGGTCTCCGCCTTGGTGCCACGTGGCCCCCAAGGACTGGCGGCCGCGCAGGTAGGCCACGATCTCGTCCGGTGAGACGTTCTTGTCGTCGGGATCCGGCTTGAGCTCGCGAGCGATCTCGGCCTGATCCGGGGCCGGGCCGAAGGCGCTGATGGCCATGCCGGCTGTCGCCGGGCCACAGTTGTTCCAGGTCTGGTAGGCATGGACCAGCCCCGTCACCCTGGCATTGGGCGGCAGATCAGTCGTCGGCGGCACCGTCAACGACGCCGTCGGCGACGCCTCCGTCTGCCTGGTCAGTGCGGCGAGCGGCGGCCCAAGCGTGGCCGAAGGTGACGCTTGCGGCGCACCGTGGCCTTCGGGTGGCAAAGTCGTGGGCAGCGGCACCGGCGTGCGCTCCCGCGCGGGCAGGGCTGCCCGCAAACGGTAGGGCAGGCCCTGCACCTGCCGCGGCAGATGGGGATAGGCCCAGCGCCACAGCGGGCCGCCGGATCCTACCTGCCAGAGTCCCGCGAGTACGGCCAGGGCCGTGACCACCAACAGCGCGGCAGACGGCCGGCGACATCCGGGCCGCATGTCAGCGGTCGCTGGATCGAATCTGGCGCCAGACATCGACGATGCGTTGGCCGGCGGTGAACCAGGCGCCGACGGCGATGATGACCAGCACCGGCTTGAGTTGCCCGACGAGCAAGCCCAGCCACAAAATGCTCATCCGCTCGAAGCGGGTCAGAAGGCCAACCTTGGTGGCATGGCCCACCGCTTCGGACCGCGCCCGCACATAGCTGACCATCAATGACCCTGTCAAAGCCAGGTACACGAGCCATGGCGCAGGGGCCGACGCGCCGCCCAGGCCGCTGGCCACATAGAGCAGCAGGCCCAGGTAGACCAGCACCTCCGAGATGCGGTCAAGACTGCTGTCGAGAAAGGCCCCGAAGGTGGAGACCCGTCCCGTCCTGCGGGCCATCGTGCCGTCGATGCCGTCGATGCCGCTGGTCAGCAGCAGGAGCATGGCCGCAGCCAGCAGGTGTCCGCGACCCAACAGCCAGGCCACCCCGATATGCGCCGCGGCACCCACGATGCTCAGGGCGTTGGGCGAGATGCCGGATCGGGCGATGGCATCGGCCGCCGGGTCGATGACAAAGCGCAACCAGATCCGCAAGCGCTCACCGATCATGCCTCAGCTCCACTTCTCAGCCACCGGCGGTCTCGCCGATCTGTTGCCTCAGGTAGGCGTCGATGAAGCCGTCGATGTCGCCGTCCAACACACCTTGAGCGTTGCCGACCTCGAAGCTCGTGCGGTGATCCTTGACCATCTGGTACGGCTGCAAGACGTAAGACCGGATCTGGTTGCCCCAGCCTGCCTCGACATGCTGCCCCTTGAGGCGCGCCTGCTCGACCTCGCGCTCCTCGAGCCGCAATTCCAGAAGCCGCGCCCTCAGCAGCTTCATCGCCGTATCGCGGTTCTGGGCCTGCGACCGCTCGTTCTGGCAGCTGACCACCACACCGGTAGGCAGGTGGGTCATACGCACGGCGCTGGAGGTCTTGTTGACGTGCTGGCCTCCGGCACCGCTGGCGCGGAAGACATCCACCCGCAGATCATCGTCCTTGATCTCGATGGTCACATCGTCCTCGATGGCCGGTGACAGTTCGACCAGGGCGAAGCTGGTATGCCGCCGAGCCGAGGCATCGAACGGCGAGATGCGCACCAGGCGGTGAACGCCGCGTTCGCTCTTGAGGAGCCCGTAGGCATTGCGGCCCGACAGGGTGAAGGTGACGCTCTTGATGCCCGCCTCCTCGCCCGGCATGCGGTCGACCACCGCCACCTTGAGATGGTGTTTGTCGGCCCAACGCAGGTAGAGTCGCTCCAGCATCAGCGCCCAGTCCTGGCTCTCCGTGCCACCGGCCCCGGCGTGGATCGCCAGGATGGCGTCGAAGCCGTCATATTCGCCGGACATGAGCAAGGCGGCCTCGGCCACCCCCAGGTCAGCGGCCAGGGCCGCCGCCTCGGCGGCCAACTCCAACCGCAGCGGGTCGTTCTGCCCTCCGGTGACCTCGGCCGCCAAGTCCATCAGCATGGCCGACCGTTCGCTCAGGTCGCGCCACATGCTGAGGTCATCCTGCAGTTCCCGCAGCCGCCGCATGGCGCGCCGAGCGCCATCGGCATCGTTCCAGAACTCTGGAGCGGCCGCCCGCTGTTCGAGGCTCTCGGCCTCTTCTTCCTTGCCAACGAGGTCAAAGACGGTCCATGAGCGTTTGGATCTGAACGTTGAGCGCGTTGAGTTGCGACTGGATCTCGTCCATGGGATCTCCCGTAGGCAGGCTTGTCCGCGCCGCCGCCCTGCGGTCGCGGTCCGATTACTATATCATGGAAGCCGTCCGGTCATCCGGCGGTGGCCTACCAGGGTTCGACCGCCGGGTCCGTCCTTCCGGTGAAAGGGATTTCGACGCCATGGACAAGCTCCTGAGCCCCGCCTTGCGTCAACTGGCCGACGACGAGCGCCAACTGCTCGCCGCTATCCTGCAGCGGTTGGATGGCTGGGAGGCGCGACCGGCTGAAACCGGGCGCCTGCGCGAGGCCATCGAGGGCCTCGACGACCTCTTCCTGCTGGTGGTCACCGGTGAGTTCAACGCCGGCAAGAGCCGGCTGATCAACGTGCTGCTTGGCGGGCGCTTCCTCGAAGAGGGCGTGACCCCCACGACCCAGGAGGTGCAGGTGTTGATCCATGGGACCGCCGGCACGCGGCGGGCCAGATCCGGCTACCTGGTGCGTGAGATCGACGCGCCGCTGCTCCGCGAGCTGCACCTGGTCGACACCCCGGGCGCCAACGCGATCATCCGCGAACATGAAGCCTTGACCCGCGATTTCCTGCCGCGAGCAGACCTGATCCTCTTCGTCACGTCCGCCGACCGTCCCTTTTCGGAGAGCGAACGCCAGTTCCTGACGGCCATTCGCCGTTGGGGCAAGTCCATCGTCTTCGTCATCAACAAGGCCGACCTGCTGGACTCGGCATCGGATCGCGATCAGGTGCTGGGCTTTGTCCGCGGCGCCGCCAGCGCTTTGGTGGATGGCCAGCCTGCCGTCTTCATGCTCTCTGCCCGTCAGGCTCTGGACGCACAGGAGGCGGGAGACGCGGACGCCTTGGTGGCCAGTGGTTGGACGGCATTGTCCGCCTGGTTGTTCGGTGCCCTGACCGCCCGCGAACGGATCCGGCTGAAGCTGGAGAACCCATTGGGTGTGGCCGAGGCGGTGCTGGCGGAGGGCCGGACGGAGATCGACCGCCGCCAAGGACTGTTGGCCGGCGATGCTCAGACACTGACCGCGGTCGACCGCGGTTTGGACGACTTCGCCACGGAGATTCGCGGCAACCTGAGCCCCCGCCTGGACCGCATCGATCGCATCTTGATGCAGATCCGAGAACGCGGCGAGGTCTTCCTGGACGAGCATTTCCGCTTGACGCGCATCCGCAGCCTGTTGGACAGCGAACGCTTGCGATCGGCCTTCGAAACCGAGGTCATCGCCGATGCCGCCGCCGAGGTCAACCGCGAGATCGACGGACTGGTCGACTGGTCGGTGGACCAGGAGTACAGCACCTGGCATACCGTGGAGGCTCGTATCCGGTCGTTGGCTGAAGGTGGGGCCGGCACGGTCGGGTCCGCAGGCGGACCCGGCGGCTTCGCCGCGCGGCGGCAGGCGACCATCGCCCAGGTCAGCCTTGGGGCGGGAGCGGTGATCCAGACCTTCAACGCGCGCGCCGAGAGTCTGCGAATCACCGCCGACATCCAGGACACCCTGACCAAGGCCGGACTCGCCGAAGTGGGCGCCATCGGCATGGGCCTCGTGCTGCTGGCCACCAAGGCCGCCTTCCTCATCGAGTTCACCGGCGTCCTGGCGGCCGGGGTCTTGGCGGTCTTCGGCCTCACGTTGCTCCCCCAGCGCCGTCGCCAGGCCAGCAAGCAGCTCCGCGAGCGCGTCGACGCCCTGCGCGCCGACCTGCGCGCGACGCTCCAGCTGGCCTTCGACCGCGAGATCGAAGCCAGCGGCGACCGCATGCGGACGGCCTATGCGCCCTATCGCCGTTTTGTGAGCGGCGAGCTGGATCGGCTGCGCGAGCTGGCGGAGACCTGCGACGCCCAACTGCTGACCATCGCCGACCTTCGGCTGCGGATCGACAGGATCCTGGACGAGCCCGACTCGGCGACCGAATAGCCGCTAGAGGATCGATCGCAGGGTTACGGTTTGCTTAATTCTAGGATATACTATCGCTCCATTTCCTTCGGCGCCCCGAGGCGCCGAGCGTGAGGTTGACCCGTGGCATTCTGCTCGCCCGACACTGGGCGCAATCTTCGTAACGGCATCCTGCTGCTGTCGGTGCTGTTCCTGTCAGGATGCCAGGCGCGCGCCGAATCGGCGCCGGACATCCGTGCCCAGCGCCGGCTGCTGCATCGAATCGCCGACCGGTCGTTGCCGCAGACCTTGTGGATCGTAGACCGCTATGGCGAGCTGCTGGCCGAGGTGGTTCCCGAAGAGGGCTTTCGCACCTGGGTCGGCCTGAACCGCATCCCCCAGGCGCTGCGGGATGCCATCATCGCCACCGAGGACCGGAGCTTCTACGAGAACCCAGGCATCGATCGGCGCGCCCTGGCCCGGGCGGCGCTGCAGAACAGCCAGGCGGGTGACACGGTCTCAGGAGCCAGCACCCTGACCATGCAGGTTGTTCGGTTATACGCCTTCACGCCCGAAGAACGGCTGACACGGACCATGGACCGCAAGGTACGCGAGATCTACCTCGCCGCCGAGCTCCACGAGCGCTACAGCAAGGACCAGATCTTGGAGGCGTACCTGAACGCGGCGCCTTTCGGCAACCGCGCCTTGGGCGTAGAAGCCGCCGCACAGCGCTACTTCCGACGGCATGTCTGGGAGCTGAGTACCGCCGAATGCACCTTGCTGGCCGGCCTTGTTCAGGCGCCCGGGGCCCTGAACCCGCGGACCAACCCGGACGGTGCGCGGCAGCGGCAGGCGGTGGTGTTGAGCAGCATGGTCGCCGCGGGCAAGTTGAGCGCCGAACTGGCCGACGCCTTGAAGAGCGCTCCGCTGCGCCTCAAGCCGGATGACCATGAGCCCGCGCCCCGCAGGGCCCCCTACTTCGTGGACCACCTGTTGCAGACCGATCTGGCCGCGGTCCTGGGTCCGGAACTGGCGGCGGCCGGCGGCTTCACGGTCACCTCCACCCTGGACCTGAGCTATCACGAGCGGCTGTCGGCGATTGCCGCCTCCCAGGTAGCGCGACTACGCGGCCCGCATGATGTGAGCTCCGCCGCCGTCGTGGCCTTGCGGCCCGGTACCGGAGAGATCCTGGCCATGGTCGGCGATATCGATTATGACGAGCCCAACAGCGGGCAGGTCAACATGGTCACGCGGCCGCGGCAGTTGGGTAGTACCTTCAAGCCCATCGGCTACGCCGCGGCCTTGGAGTCCGGCTGGGGTCCGGCGACGGTCTTGTGGGATCTGCCTCATGCCATCCCTGACGGCGCAACACCCTACCGTCCGGTCAACTACGACGGCCGGTATCGCGGTCCCGTGCGCATGCGCACGGCCTTGGCCAGCTCGCTGAACGCGGCATCCATCGACGTGGCGGCCACCTTGGGCGTCGCAACCGTACACCGCCAGGCCCTGCGCATGGGACTGCCCTTGGCCAAGGACGTGAACGCCAACTACGGCGTGTCGCTGATCCTCGGCGCCGGCGATGTGCCGCTCCTGGACCTCACCAACGCCTATGCGTCCATCGCCGCCGGCGGGTTGCATACGGCGCCCACGGGTATCCTCGCCCTGCGGCGCCCGGGGCATCAGCAGCCATTCTACCGTTTACGCCCCGAGAACGAGCGGGTGCTGGACGCCGCCAATGCCTGGCTGCTCTCGAGCATGCTCTCCGACGCCGAAGCCCGACGTCCGGCCTTCGGGGACGGTGGTCCGCTGAACCTCAGCCGCCCGGCAGCGGTCAAGACGGGCACCACCAACGACTTCCGCGACAACGCCACCATCGGCTATACACCCTATCTGACCGTAGGGGTCTGGACGGGTAACAAGGACAATCGGCCCATGCGCGATGTCATGGGCATCACCGGGGCCGCGCCGATCTGGCAAGCGGCCATGGAGGCTGCCTTCGCTGATGAGCGGCTGCTGCGAACCCTGGGGGACGGCCAGCTCCCCCGCGACGGATTCCAGGCTCCGTCCACCGTGCTGCGCGGCTCGATCTGTAATCTGGAGAGCCTCGCCCGCGGCGGGGGTTGCCAACCGCAGAGCGAGTACTTCAACAGCCGCTACCCGGTGGGCGACGAAGGCCAGAACTTCGGCTACTTCCAGCCCACAGCCGGCGGTTGTCTGGCTGGCGGCGTGGCCATGGTCCTGGTAGCCCGCCCGGCCTGGCTGGCCGGCGGCATTCGGGAATGGTCGGCGCAGGCCGGCTACCGTCTGGCCCCAGCGGACTGCGACGGACGTGATTCGCCGTCGATCGCACAACCCGATGCCCGCTAGCAGCGTACAACCTATTCCGGCGGGTGGCGCGGCACATCCGGCGGTCGACATTCATCGCCGCGAACCAGAGGGGGATACCATGCAGGTGATGCGACGACGCCGGCCCTTGTTTGTTCTGCTCGCGGCAGTCCTGGTCGGATGCCTGGCGCCGGGAATGGCCCTGGCCGCGCAGTTCATGAGCGACGACGCCGAAGCGCTCGTGGAGTCTGGAACCACGGTGGAAGGCAACCTCTACGCCACCGGGCAGACCGTGACCATCGAGGGCACGGTGGACGGAGACCTCATCTGCGCCGGAGGCCAGGTGGCGTTGGCGAAGGGCGGCGTGGTCACGGGTGACCTCATGTGCGCCGGCCAATCCGTGGAGATCTCCGGCGAGGTTCGCGGCGACGTGCGCTCAGCCGGGTACCTGGTCCGCGTCAACGAAGGCGGCATCGTAGGGGGCGAGCTGATGGGCGCCGGCTTCGCCGTTGAGGTCGAGCCCGGAGCCACGATCGGTGACGACGTCATGGCCGCCGGCAGCCAGGTGCGGTTGGCCGGCACAGTCGGCGGCAATGCTCGCGTGGGCGCTGCGGGGTTGGCCATCGATGGCGCGATCGAAGGCGACGTGGACGCCTCGGTGGGGGGCGTCGGCGAGGGGATGCCGGCCAACGCCATGCCGTGGAACAACCAGGTGCCGCGGATGCCCGCGGCGATCGGCGGCGGTCTGCACTTGGGCGAGGAAGCGTCCATCGGCGGCAACCTCAGCTACAGCAGCCCGGCGGCGTTCGATGTTCCCCGTCAGGCCGTTGCCGGCGACGTGGACCACGAACTGGTGACCACCGCCGAAGCCAGCGGGCCGGCGGTTCCCGAACAGCCATGGCCGCTGCGTTGGCTGCTGGCAGCCCTGCGCCGCGCCTTTGCGCTCTTCGTCCTGGGGGCCTTGCTGCTGTGGCTGGCGCCACGACTTGCCGAAGCCGGTCGCGGACTCCTCTTCAGTCAGGCGCTGCCCGGACTGGGATGGGGCTGCGGAAGCTTGTTCGGAGCCGGCGTCCTCCTGATCGGTCTGGGAATCGCTACCATCCTGGCCCTCATCCTCTTCAGCGCCTTGACCCTCGGCGAGTTCTCCAGCCTGGCGCTGGCGGTGTCCGCGGTGCTGGGCACCTTGCTGAGCTTCGGGGTCTATCTGCTGGCCTGGATGGGCCAGTCGGTGGTTGCCACCGGCATCGGACGTCTCATCCTGCGTGACGGCGATCCGGCCAGCAGGGGACGGCAGCTGGCCGTGCTGGCCCTGGGCGCCATCCTGCTGGCGGCGGTCATCACCGTTCCGGTTCCTGTCCTGGGTTCGCTGTTGCGCCTGACGGCCGCAGCCCTCGGACTGGGCACCATGCTGTTGGCGTTGATGAAGGCGTTCCGCGAGCCCAATGCCGAAACGATCGCGGTCGCACCCCTCGCCGCGGACTGAGGCGCAGCGGGGAGACAACGACCGATTGACTGAGCGGGGCCAGGCTGCTAGACTCCTTGGCCCCGTACCCGCCCCCATCGTCTAGGGGTCCAGGACATCACCCTTTCAAGGTGCAGACCGGGGTTCAAATCCCCGTGGGGGCACTGCCGAATCGGCGGCGCAATGTCGAGCGCGGCGCAGCGATCTACCGGTCCATCCGGCACCCGATCGCTGCGTCGCCCGCGAACAGGGCGCCGCCGTTCCATGTCGTCGCACTGTGAGGCAGCCGATGCCGACCGCTCCAGAACAGGCCCTGGACCTGGGCGCCGATAATGGCCACGTGCGCCGACTGGTCGTCGGCGACGTGGAGGCGGTAGCGCGCAGACTGCGGCAGGTGGCGCCGCTCCATGAGTCGGGGTCGGCGGCCCGCGCCCTGGAGCAAGGCATGCGCGCCAGCGTCGAATGGATCGACCGGTTGTGGACGTCTGGCGGCGGCGGACAGGCCGTGTATGGCATCAACACGGGTTTCGGCGCGCTATCAGGGCGCAATGCCTTTCCTGACCGCCATCACGCCCGGGCTCTGATGCGTGGCTTGATCACCAGCCATGCCGCCGGCATCGGCGAGGACCTGCCGGAGGAAGTCGTGCGCGCCGCCATCCTGATCCGGGCGCGGCAACTGGCCGGCGGTCGCTCAGGCATTCGCATTGCGGTCGTCAACCGCTTGCTGGGGCTGCTCAACCACCGCGTGCTCCCGGCCATCCCGCGCATGGGCTCCTTGGGAGCCAGCGGCGATCTCGCGCCTTTGGCCCATCTGGCGTTGGCCATCAGCAGGGCACCGGATGCGTCGACCATCGACGGCGCCGCCGGCGACGAACCCATGATCACAATGGACCGCTCTCAACCCGATCTGTGGACCCGCGGCGACGAGGTCGATCAAGCGGCAGAGCCCCAGGTCGCAGATCGCCGCGTGCCCTCGGCGCCGCTCTGGCAGCGGACCAGCCAGGACGAGGCCTTGGCAACCATGGGCGGTCCGGTCGTGCTGGAAGCCAAGGAAGGGTTGTCGCTGACCAACGGCGCCAGCTTCTCGGCGGCTTTGGCCGCCCTGGCAGTGGCGGATGTCGAGCGGCTGTTGGCCCATGCCGAACTGGCCGCGGCCATGGTCTTGGAGGCCATCGGCGGCTTTCGCGACCCCTTCCTGCCGGAGGTCGTAGGCGCGCGGCCCTATCCAGGAGCGCTGCGAGCGGCTGCCGCGGTGCTGGCCTACACCCGCGGATCCGGCCGCCTCGACCCCGCCGACCGCGACCAGGATCCCACAGCTGTCCCGCCGCAGGACTTCTACTCGCTACGCTGCGTACCCCAGGTACTGGGCGCGGGGTGGGATGCGGTGGCCTTCGCCCGGCAGATGGTGGAGGTAGAGATCAACAGCGCGGTCGACAACCCTTTGATCGTCCTTGAGCTGCCGCGCGACTACAAGGCCGTGAGCGGTGGCAACTTCCATGGCGCGCCCCTAGGCTATGCATTGGACCTGCTCAAGGTGGTCGCCACGGACTGCGCCAGCATGTCAGAGCGGCGGACCTTCAAGCTGACCGATTACCGCCGGCTGGGAAGCAGCGGGGACAGTGAGTCGGTCGCCGAAGGCGCCGATGGCCTCCTGCCGACCTTCCTCATCCGTGCTCCGGACGGCTTGGAGGGCATCTACAGCGGATTGATGATCGCCCAGTACACCGCGGCGTCCCTGGTATCAGCGGCCAAGACCTTGAGTCACCCCGACTCCGTCGACTCGATACCTTCCTCCGCCGGGCAGGAGGACCATGTGAGCATGAGCATGAACGCCGGCCTGCACGCGCGGGCCGTGCTGGAGCACGCCGAAGCGGTGCTGGCCATCGAGTTGATGGCCGCGGCCCAGGCGATGGACCTCTCCGGTGGTGGTCGCCCGGCGGGCAAAGGCACACAGGCGGCGCGCGACCGCTTGCGACAAGCGGTTCCCTTTCTGGCTCACGATCGGGTGCTGAGCGGCGACATCGCCGCGGTCCGGGATCTGATGCGCGCCGGAGATCTACTGACCGCCTCCCGGCGAGCGGCGGGTATGACGGGGGATGGACTTCCTTCATTCTGACATTCTGATGAACCGCCAGCACTGGGCCTCTTGCTGGATGGGTTTTCGGGCGCTATGATGTCCCCGTCACTTGGGGATGACAGGTCTCGACGGAGACGGCTGCGTTCAGAGTGCAGGCCGCGTTTGGCTCAAACGCGTTAAACAGGGCCAAAAACACAACTGCCGAGCCTCAGCTCGCGCTCGCTGCCTAAGGGCAGCGATGCCCCCTAAGCGCCCCGTCAGCGCGTTTAGTCAGGGTACAATTTAGCTGACGTGCCGTTGGGTGACGCCGATGCCCCGACGAAAGACAATCGGCTGGCCAGGTTCCTCAGCTCGGTCGGGTGAGGAGGGAGCCGGCAAGATAGTGGCAAGCCCGACTAAGCCTGTAGCATCTCGGTGCGCGAACTCTTCGGACGCCGGTTCGATTCCGGCCATCTCCACCAGTCAAGGAGCCCTTCACCGCCAGTCGGTTGCGGTGGAGGGCTCTTTCGCATTTCTAACGCGCGGCCACCTTCCCCCACTTGACAATATCACGGCAACCTGATAAGATCATGTCGTTGTACACGGGTCGTAAGGTCTAAAAGGACGGGTTCATGCCGTGCAGCTTCACCATAGGTCGTCTGTCTGGACGTCGGGTTGCGCTGGTGCGAAAACTGAACTTCCTTCGTCCTGTGCCGTAAATTCGTTTCCTTTAGAAGGGAGATCTCAGCAATGAGTCGTATTACTGGTGCGGTCAAGTGGTTCAACACGGAGAAGGGCTTCGGCTTCCTCAGCCGTGACGATGGCGAGCAGGACGTTTTCGTCCACTTCAGCGCCATCGCGCAGCAGGCTGGCGAGTTCCGCAACCTCAACGAAGGCCAGCGGGTCGAGTTCGAGGTCGAGACCGGCGGCAAGGGTCCGCGCGCGGCCAACGTCTCCAAGATCTGATCTCAAACACTGAGCGCGGGCTTGCCCGTCTCAGCGAGCATCATGGTCGATCTCACGGCGCGGGACTTTGTCCCGCGCCGTGCCGCGTTTGGGGCCGGTCGCATCCGCCCGGCGAGCACGAGGCATCGTTGACCGTCGCCCCTCCGAAAGATCGGCCTGCGTTTCCGGAGGCATCGCCATGTCCATTCTGCCAGATCATGTCTTGAACACCATCCTCGGCGAAGTACTGGGCCGACCGCAGTCCTATCTTGACCTGGGACGCCTCTGCGATCAGGTGGGCGGGCGGATAGCCGGCACCGATGCTGGTCGCCAGGCCGAGGAATGGGGCCTCGCAGCGCTGCGACGCTACGGCCTGACCGGCATCTGGGAGGAGTCCCTGGACCTGGACGTCTGGGAGCGCGGCGACCTCAGCCTTGCCGTACCCGGTGCCGGCGGCTGGCAGTTGATCGCCGTCGCCCATGCCAACGGTCCGCTCGCGGTAGATCTGGAAGCCGCCGTCGTCGACGTGGGCCATGGGCGGGCGACCGACTTTGCCTCCCGAGCCGCGGACCTGACCGGCGCCATCGCCCTGTGCGACGAAACGGTCCCACCGGGCGAGCGCAACCCCCATCGCAGCGAACGCCTGGCCGCCGCCGTCGCCCATGGCGCCGGTGCCCTGCTCATCCTCAGTTCAGCCTCGGGCGGTCTGGCCCGCACGGGCGTCTGCCATCCTCGCTTGGCGCCCATCGCCAGCCTGGGCATCGCCCGCGAGGACGGCCTTCGGCTGCGGCGTCTCCTGGCCGGCGGATCGACCCCGCGGCTGAAGCTCAACATGCGCAACCGGCAATCCAAGGGGCGCGGACGCAACATCCTGGCCGAGATTCCGGGCCGCGACCCGGATGCCGGATGGGTGCTGGCCGGCGCCCATCTCGACAGCTGGGACCTGGCCCAGGGAGCCACCGACAATGGCCTCGGTGTGGCCATCGTACTGGAGATGGCCCGCGCCCTGGCGCTACTGCCCCCGGAGTCGCGCCCGCGGGCCGGTCTGCGCTTCGCGCTGTGGACCGCAGAAGAGACCGGCCTGCTGGGTTCGACAGCCTATGTCGCAGGCCATGAAGCTGAGCTGCCGCGCCACCGGGCGGTGATGAACTTCGACATGACCGGCGACCCCTATGGTTACTGGCTACCCGGGCAGGACGGCCCCAGTGGCATGTTGACCAGGCTGGCGGAGCAGTTGGCACCGCTGGGTATGGGCGCGAGCGTGGACCTCAAGCCGGGGCTGCATTCCGACCACCAACCCTTCATGCTGGCAGGGGTTCCGATCGTGAGCCTTTTGGGCAGATTGAGCAGCGACGGTGCCCGCTACTATCACAGCCTTGGCGACACCTTCGAGAAGGTGGACCTGCCAGCACTGTGTCGGGCCGCGGCCGTGGGGGCTGCCACGCTATGGGCCCTCGCCGACGAGATCGAACCCAGCTTCGCGCATCTGAGCGCCGCGGCGGTGGACGCCATGGTGGACCGCGCCGGGCTTCGTGAGGCGCTCGCCGCGCTGTAAAGGGACCCTTACGGGATGCCCAGCTCGGCGCAGAGCTGCTTCACCCAGGCTTCGATGCGGCCTTGGGTCTTCTGGCTCTGGTTGTCATCGTCCAAGGCCAGGCCGACGAAGTGATCATCCACAACGCCCTCGGACAGCGCGAAGTCATAGCCCTCGTAGGACCAGAAGCCGTAGACCTCGGCGCCCATGGCCACCACCTTGTTGCCCAGGATACCCATGGCATCCTGGAAATTGTTGATGTAGCCGACCTGATCGCCGCAGCCGAAGAAGGCGACCTTGCGGCCGCTGAAGTTGACCGCGTCGAGGGCCGAGAACTGCGCCGCCCAGTCCTCCTGTAACTCGCCCACGTTCCAGGTGGGACAGCCGATGATCACGAAGTCGTAAGCACTCATCTGGCTGGGGCTGGCCACCTTGACGTTGAGAACCGTGGTGGCGCCGGGCAGCTTCTTGTTGAATTCCTTCTGGATCGCCTCAGCCGCCCCGGCGCTGTTGCCGGTAGTGCTGCCCACGAAAATGCCGATCTTCATCGCGTTGCGCTCCCTGGTATCACCCGGGCTGGGTGGCCCGGGCCTCGGCGCGGGCCTTCATCATCACCCGCAGCTTGTCCTTCAACGCATCCGGGATCAGGGTCCCCATGCGCCGCGGTCCGGTGGCCTTCGGGCCGGAATCGTCGGCGACCACCACGTCGGCCGCGACGGAGAATGCAGCCTCATCGCCCTCGATCGCCAGCACCTGCGAGGCGAGAGACTGGACGCCCGCTACCTGCGCGGCCAGGAATTCGACGCGCGCCTTGAGGCCATCCGCCGCCGCCTGCGTCGCTCCGAACACCCGCCCGCCCAGCACCACCTGCCCCAGGATCACCCGGATCGAGACCTTGTCCGTCGTGATCTCGGCTTCCGGGTCCATCGCCAGGCTCATCGAAATCTCGCGTTCCACTTCCGAGTCGGCGATCAGGTGGTTGATCACCCGGCGCACGCCGGTCACGCCGGTCGCGATGCGTCCGGCGACCGACTTCATCATCTCCCCCCGGATGTTGCCGTCCAGGGTGATGACGCCGTCCTGCTCGCTGACGGCGATCGACGTGCGCGTCTGGCGGATCGGATCGTAGCGCCAAAGCGCACCCTCCACCGCGGTGGAGAGGTTCTGCCGCAGATGCTCCGACGGATGTTCGATGGGTTCGAGATGCGGGCTTGCCAGAATCATGGGACGGTGTTCCTGCAGCGACAAGAAGAGCCGGCTACGGTCGTCGGGAGCCTAGTATACGCAATCGCCGACCGCTGACCAGTCTCAGCGACGGCCCCAGAAGGCGCTGCGATCGCAAGGAATATCGCCCGCGATGGCCGTGTAGATCGCGGCCAGCAGCTCAGGCGTCGCCGCCTGGAAGAACATGTTGGGCTTGCAGGCCAAGGCCATCAGGGTGACGTTGTCCACATCGGTAGGCGGTCCCAGACCGATGGTGTAGAGCAGGATCCCGTCGGCGCAGATCTGGCGGCCCATGCCGAGCACCTTGGGCCGGTCATCCTGGACGCCGTCCGTCAGAAGCACGATGGTGCTGGTGGATCCCGGCCGGTGGCGGGCGGAGCGCAGCTCCGCACGCGCCAGTTCCAGGCCGAGGTCGATCCGCGTGCCCGGCTGCGTGCGCAAAGCACGCAGGGCGGCGCGCAGGGCACCGGCATCTCCGGTCAGCGGACTGAGCAGCTCGGCGGTCGAGTTGAAGGCCACCAGGGCCACGTGGTCGCGCGGCAGCCGCAGCTGATCGATGAAGACCTCGGCGGCCGCGAGCGAGGCGTCCAGCTTGGCCCCATCCATGCTGCGCGAGCTGTCCAGGACGAGGATGACGTCGGTGCTGCGCTCGGTCACCCTGCACGTCTCCCGGAGCAACAGGGGCAGGAAGATGGATCGCGGCCGCGGCGTCGGCGTTGCCGTCGGCGAAGGCGTCGGGACGGCGGTCGGCAAGCCCACACGCACCCGCGGCACCGGGAAATCGACGCGGCCGGGCCGGGAGAAGCCATCGATGAAGTCCAACCAAGCGGCACGGTTGGTGGGCCAGTCGCCCGCGGCCTGCGGTTCCAGCTGATAATCCACCACCATGCCCGCGTCGGTGACGTTGGAGAACTGCCAGGTGAGGCTGCGGGCGGCTGGATTCCAGACCGCCGGCGGGCGATCGCTACCGGGCACGAAGCTCATGTTGGCCGGAATCTCGTCCACCAGGGTCACGGACTGGAACAGCTCGCGCAGCGCCAGACGGTCCGCGATCTGGGCCAGCAGCTTGGCCAGATGCTGCGGATCATCGGCCACCAGGGCGTGGCTGGGGGAGGATGCCAGGTCCTGCATGAGCTGCAGCTCTTGCGGCGACTTGTCCGTGGTGACGGTGAACACGGTGATCCCCTGCGCCTTCAAGCGGTCGGCGGCCGCCACGGACTCCGGGCGCCCGGAGCGGCCGTCGGAAACCAGCACCACCACACCTCGGGTACCTGGGCGCGCCTGGGAGGCCAATGCGGCCCCCACCTCCGTGAGCCCACGGTCGATACGCGAGCTGCCGAAGGGGCGCAGGTCGCCAAGGGCCTGCCGCAGGCCGGCTTCCTCGATGGTCAGCGGCACGAGGACGTTGGCCGTCTGGTTGAAAGACACCAGGCCCACCCGCGAATGGGTCCAGTTGAGCCAGATCGAGAAATCGAGGACCGCCTGCCGGAAGCTGGCGATGCGCTCGCCGGCCATGGAGCCGCTGACGTCGATGACGAAGAAGAGGTCCACGGGCAGGATCTGGCGGTAGGAGCAGCTGCCCTTGGCCCCCAGCTGCATGTTCACGCTCTGGCCCAACTGCAGCTCCGTAGGCGAAGCCACCTTGCTCAGGTCGATCCGGCAATGGCTCTCGTCGGGAAGCGGCGGCTGCGGCGCCGTGGCCGTTTCGTCCCAACCGAAGCGGGTGATCACGGAGGCCCCGCGATCAGCGACCAGCAGATCACCGGAGGGCAGAACCACCAGATCCGACGGCCGCGACGCCGGGCTGAGATCCAGGCGCGTGACGGGATAGGCACCCAGAACGGCGCCGTCAGGTCGGATTCCCCAGACCCAGCCGGCGTCGTCGAGGACGAAGATCCGCCCGTCGGCGCCAGCCTGCAGTCGAAGCGCGGGCCGGTCGATGTCGGCCAGCTTGACCGGCCCGGTTGGCTGGGCGACGAAGAGCTCGCCGCTGGATGCGTCGAGAACGACCACCTGTCCGCCGGGGACCACCGTCAGGTCGGCCCAATGGCGCGTGGCGCCACCCAAAGGCAGCGGCGCCTGCTCGCGCCCGTCCTGGCCGAAGCGCCGCACCTGGCTCCTCGCCAGATCGAGCACGGTCACTTCGCCCGCCCCCGCCGCAGCAACGCCGAGCGCCACGCCATAGGCCATCGGCGAACCGGGCGCCCGAAGGGTCCATTCGCGTTGAACGCTGTAGGTCCAGCGCGAGGGATCGGCCTCCAACTCCAGCAGGCGGTCACCTTCCAGACCCAGGATCCGCCCTCCGAACGGCGCGAAATCCTCCAGGACCGGCGCCGCTGCCTGCGTGACGCCCGCCCCGTTCACGGTAAAGGTCTGCAGCCGTTCGCTGCGGTCGCCGACGAGAACCTGGCCGGCGTCTTCGGACAGCGCCAGGCGAAAAGGACCCAGATGCGCACCCAAGGGAATGGGCAGGCGGCCGAAGCGCGCCGGGGCGGTGACAGCGGCGAACCGCAGCTGCCAGGAGAGCACCTGGCTGAATCCCGAACCGAAGTTGAGGGTGCCGGCCAGCAGTTGATCCCGGGCGGCGTCGATGGTCACGCAGCCCAGCGAGCCGACGCCGTTGACCGCCGGCTCGACCATCTTGTTGTTGAACACCTCCAGGCCACGGTTGGTCGCCAGGTAGAACTGGCGCTGGCTGGAGCCGGGCATCGGGCCGACCGCCAGATCCAGGATCTTCATCGGCGGCCAGTCCTCGCCGATTTCCTGCGCCACCAGCCCGCCGGGCGTCAGCACCCGGATGACCGTGGACCGCCCATCAGCGACATACAGCCGGTCCTCCCAGTCGATGGCCACGCCGGTGATGTTGCCCCCGCCCGGCTTGGGGGGAAACACATCCCAGCTGCCCAGCGGCCGGCCCTCTGGGTCGAAACGATGCAGACGGCCGTCGAGGGACGACGCCGCGAACAGCGTCCCGTCCTTGCCAACGGCCAGGCCGGAGGCGGCGGGCACGCCTTTCAGGAAGTCGAGGACCGCACCCTGGCGGTCAAAGACGAAGACCCCATGCCGCAAGCGGTCGGCGACATAGAGGCGATCGCGGCCCGCGTCGAGCGCCAGGTAACCGGGCTCGCAGAGTTCGGGATGACGGCCGGGCAGAGCGGGCGGGCACGCGGCAACGCCGGTGACCAACACCTCGGCCCTGCCGTCCGCATAACGCGCCGTCACCCGCGGTGAAAGGCGGTCGGCATCCGTAGCGAAGAGCGTCCCGTCGCCATCCACCACCATGCCGCCGAGCTGGCGCCAGGCATCGGCTGGTTGGATGTTGGGCACCCGCGGCCAGGTGTCCTTGGGTAGGAAGCTGCCGCCGGACTGACCGCGGACGGGCGGATCGCCGCCATGAACGGCCACGGCGATGGCCATGGCAACGAGCGCCAGACCGACAGATCGCGCAAGCCCATTGCGCTTCCGTGCGCCGGCGTGGCCACCGCGGGCGGGGGTCACTGGGTCTGATGTGGCTTGCGTGATGCGACGTTTTGGGTAGAGAACATGCATGGTGGGCGCCCTATAATGCCGTCGGCTTTGCTATTTGGGACTGACTCGAACGCGGAAGGCCGCGATCATCGACGCCGGTCGGCGGCGCCTCCTGTAGGCTGCAACGATGATAACTCCGATTGGTTAGGTTGCCCATATGAAGAACACTGCATTTCGGCGCCCTCGGGCGTTCATGGTAGGGTCGGCGCTGTTGCTGACCGCCGCCGCTTCTACCCAATTGCCGCCCATGCAGGCCCAGATCGGCGGCTGCCGCTGGGAGGCCGACGGGCGCCTTCCGGTCCCCGTCGCGGACGCGGCCGGCGACGTGGACGCCCTCCGCGGCATGGCCTATGTGCACGGCGGTGTCGACCGCGACGGCGTGGTGCGCAATGAGGTCTTCCGCGTCGACCTGAAGTCCGGGGCGGTAGAGCGGATGATCACCTCGGGCGGCAACGTCACGCGTTGGGCGCACGGGGCGGCGTTGGTCGACCCCGGCGGCAAGCCGCAGCTGTTGATCCTGGGCGGCAACACCGCCACCGCTGATGACTTCCCGGCCGAGAAGCGGGTCTACACCCTGGATCTGGCCGGCTCTCGCTGGGCCATCACGCCGGTGACGGGCGGCATGCCGGCCGTGCAGGACCAGGCGGTGGCCTTCGACCCGCTGCACAAGGTGCTGGTCATGCAGGGGGGGCGGACGTCAAATGGCGTCGACGGCATCAGCGTGCCGCAAGGCGAGACCTTTGTGCTGGACCCCGCCACGGGCCAGTTGACCCGCGGTCAACGCGACGGCCCGGCGCTCTATGGCCATACCATGGTCTACGACGCCGGACGCAAGCGCATGCTGGTCTACGGGGGTACGCCTGACGGCAAGAAGGGCAGCCCATTGGTCTGGGAACTGTCTCTAGAGGCGGCCCCCGATCGCGGGGTCTGGCGCGCGGTTTCCGTGAGCGGGGCCATCCCGCAACCGCGCTTCAACCACGGCGCCGCGTATGACGCCGCTCGCCAGGCGATGGTGATCTTCGGCGGCCAGAAGATCCAGAACGACTCCCTCGACGACACCTGGGCCCTGGACCTCTCCACCTCCGGACTGGCCGTCTGGCGCGACCTGGCCGCGCCGCACCAGAAGCGCGCGAGCGTCCTGATGCTCTACGACCCCATCCGCGGCGATGTCCTGCAGATCAGCGGCGGCCGACCGCTTGGCGACCAGTCCTCGCGCGACATCTTCCGGCTGGTCTGCAACGCGGTGCCCACCGCTACCGACGACGCGCCGCCGATCATCGCCCCGACGCAGCTGCCGACGGCTACGCCGGACCCCACGGCCACGCCGGATGCGCGCGTCCCGACTCCCACCGAGCATCCGACCAATCTGCCGCCGCCGGTGACCATCGGCACGCCCACGAGCACCATGCCGCCGCCGGTCGGGTCACCGACCGGTCCGGCGCCAACCGCGAGCCCGCCGCCGACCGGCGGCGCCGCGCCCACCGAGCCTGAACGGAGGCCGGCACCGGCGGGGCGAATCCTGTTGCCGCTGCTGTTGCTGCGTTCGCCCATCCAGGCAGACCCCGGCAAGCCGGCCGACCCCGCCAGCACCCCACCCCCGACTCCGGCCATCGCGCCGCCGACAGCGACGCCGCCTGGCTGCGTTATCGCCGAGGTGGAACCCAACGACCGCTTGACCGACACCTGGGACCGGCCGCCGCTATGCCCGGACCTGCCGGCCATCGGCATCCTGGACCAGGGCGATGGGGGCGACTACCTTCGCGTGACCCTGGCCGAGGGCGGTCGGCTGCAGGTCGGCCTGGCGGACATTCCGAGCGGTCGCGACTACGACCTGCTGCTCTACAACTACGAGGGCCAGAGCCTGGGCAGCTCTCAGCAACCGGGCAACCTGCCGGAGAGCCTGATCGCCGACGTCGCCGCCGGCGAGTACGCCATCCGCGTGTACCCCAGCATCGGTCGCAGCCCGCAGCCCTACGAGATCAGGTGGCGGATCGCCCCCTGATCCTTCACCACCTCGATGGCTTCACCACCTGATCTGTCGCCCCCCGACCGCCACCTTGTGGCAGCTCAACCATGCGCCAGGAAGCGCTCCGCGTCCAGCGCCGCCATGCATCCCGACCCGGCGGCGGTGATGGCCTGGCGGTAGGTCTTGTCCTGCACATCGCCGGCGGCGAAGACGCCGGCGACCGAAGTCTGCGTGCCGCCGGGGCGGGTCACGACATAGCCGTCGGCGTCCAGGTCCAGCTGGCCATCCAGAAATCCGGTGTTGGGCAGGTGGCCGATGGCGAAGAAGAGCCCGCCCGCCGGCAGCTCGCGGCGTTCACCGCTACCCAGGTTCTCGACCAGCAGCGACTGCAGGCGCCCGTCACCTCGGGCCTCCACCACGCCGTGATTCAGCAGGAAAGCAATCTTCGGGTTGTCCAGCGCCCGCTGCTGCATGATCTTCGAGGCGCGAAAGCTGTCGCGACGGTGGACGATGGTCACCTGACTGGCGAACTTGCTCAGGTAGCCGGCTTCCTCCATCGCCGAATCGCCACCGCCCACCACGTAAAGCGCCTGGCCGCGAAAGATGGGCAGCGCCCCGTCGCAAACCGCGCAGGCAGAGATGCCGCGCTGCCATAGCTGGCCGTCCCCGGCGCCTGGAATGTCCATGCGCCGAGCCGTGGCGCCGGTGGCGATGATCAAGGATTCCGCCCGTAGCACGCGGCTGTCAGAGCGCAGGGTGAAGGGCCGCGAGCCAAGGTCGACGGACTCGACGGTCTCGGTGAAGATCCGGGTTCCGAAGCGCAGGCTCTGAGCCCGGCAGCGGTCCATCAGCGCCGGTCCCTCGATGCCCTCCGGAAAGCCAGGGAAGTTTTCAACCTCGGTGGTGGTGGTCAGCTGGCCGCCCGCGGCCACGCCCGCGGCCATCAGGCCCTCGAAGATCACCGGAGACAGCTCCGCCCGTGCGGCATAGATCGCCGCCGTATGCGCCGCCGGCCCGCTGCCGATGATCACCACCTTCTCGATCTGCTCGCTTTCCATGTTCTGGCCCCCTCTGTTCAGGCAGCGAGCGATCGCCCCCTGTGGTCGATGATGTGGGTTCGGTCGCGATCGCCCGACCGCCAAAGCCGTCCCTGCTTTGCCGCGCCGACGCCATGAGCGATAATCGGCGCCATGCGCGAGCATCGGCCGCCGCGCCCCGCCTGGCCGATGGTGATCGCGAGCGCAATTCTAGGGCGGCCGGGCAGCGATGCCCGAATCGACGACGGCACCAGAACGCAGGGGAGTGACAGATCGCCATGACGGACCGCTATGCCGCCTACCACAGCCTTGTCTTCGACCGGCCATCGGAGCGCGTGCTCCGGATAACGATGGCCCGTCCCGACCGCCTCAACGCCGCCGATCGGGATCTGCACCGGCAGCTAGCGGAGGTGTGGCGGGAGATCGACCGCGACCCCGACGTGTCGGTCGCGGTGCTTCGCGGCGCCGGGCGCGGTTTCTCGGCCGGCGGCGACTTCGACCTGGTGCAGGAGATGGCCGACGACTTTCAGGTGCGCGCGCGGGTCTGGAAGGAAGCGCGGGACCTGGTCTACAACGTCATCAATTGCTCCAAGCCCATCGTCAGCGCCATGCATGGACCGGCGGTGGGCGCGGGTCTGGTGGCCGGCCTGTTGGCCGACATCTCCATCGCCGCGGAGAGCGCACGGATCATCGACGGCCATACCCGGCTGGGCGTGGCCGCCGGCGACCACGCCGCCATTGTCTGGCCGCTCCTCTGCGGCATGGCCAAGGCCAAGTACCACCTGCTGCTCTGCGAACCGCTCTCGGGCGCCGAGGCTGAGCGCATCGGCCTGGTCAGCCTCTGCGTGCCGGACGACCGGTTGGAGGAGACCTCGCTGGACGTGGCCGCCCGCTTGGCCGCCGGCGCTCCGAGCGCCCTGCGCTGGACGAAGTACGCGCTCAACAACTGGCTGCGCATGGCCGGTCCCAGCTTTGACACCAGTCTGGCGCTGGAGTTTCTGGGCTTCAGTGGCCCAGAGATCCAGGAAGGCCTGGCCAGCTTCCGCGAGAAGCGCGAACCGCGCTTCGATCCCCAGTCGCCCCTGTGACGCCCGCGCCTTCGTTCGGGAGAGCAACCATGCCCCAGTCTCGCCCTCGCCGGTCCGCCGGTCCCGCCGACTGCAAGAGCTCCCGGCTCGTCGCGGGTCGGCTACTTGTCGCCGCATTGCTCCTGCTCGCCTTTGGGATCCACCTGAGCCTCGGCGACGGTCCGGTAGTGACCGCCCGCAGCCAGGCCGACACGATACCAGACACCTACCGCTATGCGATCGGCGGCACGGACGCGGTCGACCGTTACGCCCAGGCCCGGGCGGTGGCCGGCAGCTACGTGGACAGCAGCGTCTACGCGGTGGACGCCGGCAACCATCGGCTCTTCCACTTCAAGCTGAACGGCGACCTCTTGTGGATGCGCGGCGACTTCGGTAGCGCCGCGGGACAGCTGAACGAGCCGGTGGCCCTGGCCCTGGACGAGGAGGACCATGTCTACGTGCTGGAGCGCGGCAACCGGCGGATATCGGTCTTCGACGGTAAAACCGGCAACTACCTGAGCAGCTGGGATGCACCGACGGACGCGGCTCGCGCCTGGCGCGACCCGGTGGATCTGGCGTCCAGCACCGGCGGCGCCGTCTACCTGTTGGACAAGGGCCGAGGCCAGGTGCTGCGCTACGCGAGCACGGGCGAGATCCTGGGCACCATCGGCAGCCCGGGCTCCGGCGACGGCCAGATGCTCGCACCGACAGGCATCGCGGTAGCGCCGGACAAGTCGGTCTGGGTGGCGGACAGTGGTAACAGCCGACTGCTGCGCTTCAGCGCCCGCGGACTGCTGCTGGGCACCCACTTCGGACCGGGTCGATCCGCCGGGCAGTTCGAAGGGCTGCAGGACGTCGTGGTGGCCGGCTCGGGGGCCATCCTGACGGCCGAGAGCAATCCCACCGGCGAGTGGACCCGCATCCAGCATTTCGACGAGACCCTGAGACCTTTCACGTCCTGGGGGGACCGCGAGTTCAAGCATCTGGTCAGTATCGGGATCACGGCCGGCAACTCGGTCTTCGTGGCCGATGAGGGCGACAACAGCTTCCAGCGCTTCAGCTTGACCGGCGAGTTCGACAACCGCCTCGGCGGCGACCACGAGACCGTCGGCGAGATCGGTGGCGCGAGCGGCATCGATCTCACGCGCGACGGGCGGCTGCTGGTCGTGGCCGACCGGGTCTACCACCGCATCCGGCGCTTCGACCTTTCGGGCATCTTGAAGGACAGCTTCGGGATGGGCGGCAACGAGGACGCGGGACAGCTGAACGCGCCGGGCGATGTGGCCGTTGCGCCCGACGGCACGGTCTACGTGGCCGATACGGGCAACCACCGGGTGCAGCGCTTCGGCGCCAATGGATCGGCGCCGGCAGCCTACGATCTCGCGGGGTCGGGACGAACGGTAGGCCCAGTCACTCGGCTGGCCATCGATCTGCCGCTGGGCGGCGGGGAGCCCCTGCTCTTCGCGGCCGACCCGGCCAACCACCGCATTCTGCGGCTGTCGCGCACGGGCCAGTTTCTGGGCGCTTGGGGCCAGGAAGCGCCCGCCACTGGCGAGGCGCCTGTCGGCAGTTTCGGTGGCCTGAGCGGCCTGGCCTTCCGCGGCGGCCGGGTCACGGCCGGCGATGATGCCCTGGGCAGGGTACAGGTCTTCGATCCTCAGGGCGGGTTCCTGGGCGGTTGGGGCAGCCCCGGCCAAACCGCCGGGCAACTCGACGGGCTTCTGGGGCTGTCCGTGGACGACCTGGGTCGCACCTGGGTGGCGGAGGCCGGCGCCGGGCGAGTGCAGGTGCTCGACGCCGCGGGCCGGCCCTTGGGTCAGATCGATGGCGCCAGCGGCATCCGGTTTCAGCCCGCCGACGTGGTGGTGGGCCTGGATGGCAAGGCCCTGGTCATGACCCGGTCACGGAGGGTTCTGGTCTTCGGCCGCGGGCCTTCCGCGGGCTGGCGCCTGGAATTCTACGCGGGCACCGACCTGGCCGGCGGGCTCTTGAACGTCGCCCAGGTGGAGACCTTGAACCTGAACTGGGCCGCCGGCCGCCCCGCGCCCGGCGTGCCGGAGGACGGCTTCAGCGTGCGCGCCATCGGCTTCACCCAGCTGCAGCAGGCGGGTGAACTGCGGGGCTTCATCAAGGCTCAGGGCGGTGCGCGGGTCTGGATCGGCGGCCGGCTCGCCCTGGACCGTTGGGACGCGACCGGCATCGACGAGGATCTGCTCCTGACCTTGCCGGCCGGTGTGCACCGGGTGGAGGTGGCCTACCGCGATGTGGGCGGCGCGGCTGGCCTGAGCGTGCTGGACCTGCCGCTGGTGTCTGCCCTTCCGGAGCCCACCGCTGCCCCGCGCCCGACGCCCGACGGGCAATCGGTGGGACGACTGGCCTTGCCCTGGTTGGGAGCCGGCCGTTGAAGTGGCGTCCAAGGCGGTCGAACCGGTTGGATCGGGGAAGGCGGATGGTCCCCCCCGCCCACCGCCGCGGCCCCGGGCGCCCCCCGCGGGGGGGGGGGGGGGGGGGGGGGGGGGGGGGGGGGGGGGGGGGGGGGGGGGGGGGGGGGGGGGGGGGGGGGGGGGGGGGGGGGGGGGGGGGGGGGGGGGGGGGGGGGGGGGGGGGGGGGGGGGGGGGGGGGGGGGGGGGGGGGGGGGGGGGGGGGGGGGGGGGGGGGGGGGGGGGGGGGGGGGGGGGGGGGGGGGGGGGGGGGGGGGGGGGGGGGGGGGGGGGGGGGGGGGGGGGGGGGGGGGGGGGGGGGGGGGGGGGGGGGGGGGGGGGGGGGGGGGGGGGGGGGGGGGGGGGGGGGGGGGGGGGGTACCGCCCGACCGCCTGGCCCAGGACGGTCAGCAAGCGGCCCTGCACCGGGGAAACCTCGATGGCCGGTAGGCCTGCCGCGCGGGCATCGGCCAGAGCGGCCTGAAGTACGGGATCGTGCAGGTGAAAGAGGTCCTCGACGTAGCCGTCGATCTGATCGAAGGTGACCGGTGGCATACGCCGGCCCTAGCCCTTCGCCGCCAGATCCCTGAGGACCGTATGCAGGATGCCGCCGTTCAGGTAGTAACGGACATCCACCGGCGTGTCCAGACGGCTGAGGGCCGCGAAGCGCTTCACCGTCCCGTCTTCCGCGGTGGCGGTTACCGTCAGGGTCCCGCCGGGGCGCAGGTCGTCCGCTACCGGCAGATCGATGTCGAAGCTCTCGCGGCCTGTCAGACTCAGGCTCTGCCAGCTGTCGCCCACCTGGAACTGCAAGGGCAACACGCCCATGCCCACCAGGTTGGAGCGGTGGATGCGCTCAAAGCTCTCGGCCAGGACCGCGGTCACCCCCAGCAGCAACGTGCCCTTGGCCGCCCAGTCGCGACTGGAACCGGTGCCATACTCCTTGCCCGCCAGGATGACCGTCGGCGTGGCATCGGCCATGTAGCGCATCGCCGCATCGTAGATGCTGGTCACCTCACCCGTCGGCAGATGCGTCGTCCAACCGCCTTCAGTGCCCGGGGCCAGCTGGTTGCGCAGGCGGACGTTGGCGAAGGTGCCGCGCATCATCACCTGGTGGTTGCCACGGCGGGAGCCGAAGGAGTTGTAGTCCGCCGGCGCGACGTCATGCTCCTCCAACCACTGCGCCGCCGGACCGCCCGGCGCGATGGAGCCGGCCGGTGAGATGTGGTCGGTGGTGATGGAATCGCCCAAGAGCGCCAGAACCCGCGCGCCCTGCAATGAGGGCAGCGGCGCCAGGTCGAGCCCGATGCTCTGGAAGAAGGGCGGCTCCTGGACATAGGTCGAACCGGCGTCCCAGGTGAACAGCGCGCCTTCGCTGACCGGAATGGCCTGCCAGGCGGCGTCGCCGTCGAAGATACGCGCGTACTCCTCCTCGAACATCTCCGGCTTGAGGCAGGAGGCCACCGTGTCAGCCACTTCCTGGGCCGAGGGCCAGATGTCCGCGAGGTAGACCGGCCGACCCTCCGCATCGGTACCCAAGGGCTCGCGGGCCAGATCGATGTCCACCGTGCCCGCGAGGGCATAGGCCACCACCAGCGGCGGCGACGCCAGGAAGTTGGCCCGCGTCAGCGGGTTCACCCGGCCCTCGAAGTTGCGGTTGCCGCTGAGGACCGCCGCTACCACCAGCTTGTGGTCGGTCACCGCCGCCGCCACGGCATCCGGCAAGGGCCCGCTGTTGCCGATGCAGGTGGTGCAGCCGTAGCCCACGGTGTTGAAGCGCAAGGCCTCCAACGCCGGCGTCAAGCCGGCCTCGTCCAGGTAGCGGGTGACGACGCGGGAACCAGGGGCCAGGCTGGTCTTGACCCAGGGCTTGACGGTCAGGCCCCGCGCCACGGCCTTCTGCGCCAGGAGCCCGGCTCCGACCATCACCGAAGGATTGGAGGTGTTGGTGCAGGAGGTGATGGCGGCGATGACCACCGATCCCTGTTCCAGGAAAGCGTCGTCGCCTTCGGCCGGCAGAGCGACCTTGGAGACGCCGTAGAGGTCGCCGCGCTGCGGCAACCGGTCCGCGGCCGCCACCTGCGGATGGACGGCGCCCACGCCGCCCTCCGCCTGCCAGGCCTCGATGGCCGGATCGACGGCCGCCGCAGCCGGCGCCGCCTGCCCGAATTCCTTGACCAGGTCCTGGGCGAACTTGCCCTTCATGTCGCGGAGCGCGATGCGGTCCTGCGGCCGCTTGGGTCCGGCGAGGCTGGGTTCGACCGTGGACAGGTCCAGGGCCAGGGTCTCCGAGAAGACCGGAGGCAGGCTGTCGTCGCTGCGGAAGAGCCCCTGCTCCTTGGCATAGCGCTCCACCAGATCCACCACGGCGCCGCGGCCGCTGCGGGCGAGGAAGCGCAGGGTCTCGTCGTCGATGGGGAAGTAGCCCACGGTGGCGCCGTATTCCGGCGCCATGTTGGCCAGGGTCGCCCGGTCGGCCAGCGCCAGATGGCTGAGGCCGTGACCGTAGAACTCGACGAACTTGCCGACGACCCCGTGCTTGCGCAACATCTGGGTGGCGGTCAGCACCAGATCGGTGGCCGTCGCCCCCTCCGGCAACCGACCGGTCAGCTCGAAACCCACCACCGGCGGCATCAGCATGTAGAGCGGCTGACCGAGCATCACGGCCTCGGCCTCGATGCCCCCGACGCCATAACCGACCACGCCAAGGCCGTTGATCATGGTGGTATGGGAGTCCGTGCCCACCAGGCTGTCGGGGAAGGCCGCCACCCGGCCGTCCACCCTACGGGTGGTCACCACATCGGCCAGATGCTCCAGGTTCACCTGGTGGACGATACCGGAGCCGGGCGGCACCACCCGGAAGTTGGCGAATGACTTCTGGCCCCAGCGCAGGAAGGCATAGCGCTCCCAATTGCGCTGGTACTCTCTTGCGGTATTGATGCCGATGGCGGCCGCGGAGCCGAAGGCGTCCACCTGCACCGAATGGTCGATGACCAGGTCCACCGGCACCTGCGGGTTGATGCGCTCCGGATCGCCGCCCAGGCGGCGCATCGCCGATCGCAGGGCGGCCAGGTCCACGACCGCCGGCACGCCGGTGAAGTCCTGCAAGAGGACGCGGGCCGGCATGAAGGGCACTTCCACATCCTGCCGGTGCCGCGTCGGCCATTCGGCCAGGGCCTGGACATGCGCATCGGTGACCGCGAACCCGTCATTGCTGCGCAGGGCGGCTTCCAGCAGCACCTTGATGGTCATGGGCAGGCGGGCGATGCCCGGCAGTCCGGCACGCTCGAGCGCGTTCAGGCTGAAGCAGTCCACATCGCCGGTGGCGGTGGTCAGACGGAGGCGGGTGCCGAAGCTGTCGTTCATGGGGCTTCCCTTCATCGGTAGCGAGTGACGCGAGTGGTGCGGCAGGACGTGGCCGGCCGGCAGACGACCTTCACCGCGGCGATCAGGCTGAGCGACCGGCAGAACCGGGCCGATCAGGCCGAGCGACCAGCCGAACCGGGCGGTCGTGCCAGTTGCCGATAATAGGCGTCGAGCCAATGGTTCGACCAACCGAACAGCATCGTGCGACGGATGATGGACCGCACCTGATCGCGGCCGATCTTGGCTTCGCCCGTCAACACCTCGCGGTTGTCGCGGCTGACCGCCAGGGTGCGCACCGCGAAGAACAGCGGCCACATGCAAGCCAGGCGAATGCGATGCTGTCGCCGGGGAAAGGCCGTGACATAGTCGATACCGTGCCGCAGATGCGCCTCGGCCTTGTCGGCCAGAAGGCGCACGACCGCCATGGCCTGTTCGACGTTGGCGGGATCGAAGAGCGAGTCGCGGTCCAACCCGACCCGGGTCAGGTAGGTCTCGGGCACGAAGACCCAGCCGCGAGCGTGATCCTGGCGCATACCACGCAGCACGTTGACCGTTTGAAGCGCCAGTCCGTACTGCCGGGAGAGCGGCATCAACTCCTCGCGGCGGGCGGCGATCACCGGCGAATGCCAGGCGAAGATGTCGGTCAGCAGATAGCCCACGCGACCGGCGACCTCATGCATGTAGTCGTCCAGTTCGGCCTCGTCGCGCACGAAGGGGCCATGCTCCTGCCAACGGGCCATGCCCCGGCTGGTCTTGGCCACCCGGAGGATGATGGCCTCCTGGAGCGGGTCCGGAAGGCGCCCCAGCATCTCCAGGACCCGGGCGGCATGCTGGGCGACATACACCTCCGGGTCGGAGCCGTCCAGGTCGCTGATGCGCTCCGTCAGGGCGGTCACGTCGCGACCCTGATCGAGGACGTCGGCCCACAGGCGCAGCAGCTCGGCCTTGCGGACCGGCGGCATGCTCCCGTGATCCTCGAGGCAGTCGCTGACCCGCAGCAGCAGGTAGGACACCGAGACGGCGTCGCTGAGCACACCCGGCAGCTGTTCGATGGACAGCGCAAAGGTGCGGCTGACGCTGCGCAGCATCTCCACGGAGGTCTTGGGACTGACGTCGGGCATGGGTTCCACGGCGACTCGGCAAGGAAGGGGAGGGAATGACCGCCGGCCGGCTCGATGCCGACTCGGCCGGCTCAACCGTCGAAGGCCGGCCATTATAAACCAAGGGCGGCGGGATGGCAGGTTGCGCCGACTTGCCCGCCTCGCCTCGCCTGAATAACCTTGACCTTCGCCTTTCGTTATCGCAGATCCCGCCCCATGACGCCACCCCCGATAAACATAGGGGCGTGCGTGTTGACCAGGGCGTTCCAGACAGAGGAGATCGCAAGCGTCATGTCAGCCACCACCGCCCTGCCCGGATTCGCCGACTACAAGGTCAAGGACATCGGCCTGGCCGACTTCGGCCGCAAAGAGATCACCATCGCCGAGCACGAGATGCCCGGCCTCATGTCCGTGCGCGAAAAGTACGGACCGCTCAAGCCGCTGGCAGGCGTCCGCGTGGCCGGTTCGCTGCACATGACGATCCAGACCGCGGTGCTCATCGAGACCTTGGTGGAGCTGGGCGCGGATGTTCGCTGGGCCAGCTGCAACATCTACAGCACCCAGGATCACGCCGCCGCGGCCATCGCCGCCGCCGGCGTCCCCGTCTTCGCCTGGAAAGGCGAGACCCTGGACGACTATTGGTGGTGCACCGAGCAGGTGCTCTGCTTCCCCGGCGGCAAAGGCCCCGAACTCATCGTGGACGACGGCGGCGACGCCACGCTCATGATCCACCTGGGCGTGCGCTCGGAAGCCGACCCCAGCCTGCTCGACCGTGAAGTCGGCAGCCGCGACGAAGAGGCGCTGCTCAAGGTCATGCGCAGCATGCGGCAGGAGCGTCCCGGCTTCTGGGGCCGCATCCTCCCCGAGATCGTGGGGGTCAGCGAGGAAACCACCACCGGCGTCCACCGCCTGCAGCAGATGTTGGACCGCGGCGAGCTGCTCTTCCCGGCCATCAACGTCAACGATTCGGTGACCAAGTCCAAGTTCGACAACCTCTACGGTTGCCGCGAATCCCTTGTGGATGGCATCAAGCGGGCCACCGACGTGATGATCGCCGGCAAGACCGCCGTGGTCTGCGGCTACGGCGACGTCGGCAAAGGCTGCGCCCAGAGCCTGGCGGCCTTCGGCGCCAAGGTCGTCATCACCGAGATCGACCCCATCTGCGCCCTGCAGGCCACCCTGGAAGGCTATCAGGTCCTGACCATCGAGGATACCCTGGGCCGGGCGGACATCTACGTCACGGCAACCGGCAACCGCGATGTCATCACGGTGGCGCACATGGCGGCGATGAAGGACCAGGCCATCGTCTGCAACATCGGCCACTTCGACAACGAGGTGCAGGTGGAGCAGCTCGAGGACCATCCGGGCGTCACGATCACCGAGATCAAGCCCGAGTCGGTCGGCGCGGTGGACCGCTACACCTTTGCCGACGGCCGCAGCATCTACGTCCTGGCCAAGGGCCGCCTGGTGAACCTGGGCTGCGCCACGGGCCATCCGAGCTTCGTCATGTCCAGCTCGTTCACCAACCAGGTGCTGGCGCAGATGGAGCTATGGGGCAACCGTCGCCCCATCGGCCTCTATACCCTGCCCAAGCACCTCGACGAAGAGGTCGCCCGCCTGCATCTGGCCAAGCTGGGGGTCCGGCTGACCACCTTGACCGGCGATCAGGCCGCCTACATCGGTGTGCCGGTCAACGGACCCTACAAGCCGGACCCGTACCGCTATTGAGCCGCCGGGCCGATCACAAGAGGCGATGACCTTGCGGCGCCGATTCCTGCTGGGATTCCTGCTGGGCCAGTTGGGGCTGTTCGGCTTCGCGATGCTCGCCGCGGCCGACAGCATCCACGTCGTCCTGCCCGGCGACACCCTGTCGGCCCTTGGCGCGCGCTTCGGCATCGGCGTGGAGCGGCTGGCGGCGCATAACCAGTTGCCGTCGCCGGACCAGCTCTTCGTCGGTCAGCGCCTGAGCATCCCCGACCACGGTCCGGACGGCAGCACGGTGGCCGTGGGCGCGAGCGGCAGCCATACCGTGGCCTCCGGGGAGACCCTGGGCTCGATCGCCGCCCGCTACGGCACCACGGTGGACGCCCTGATGCGCAGCAACAACCTGGCCTCGCCCAACCTGATCTGGGCCGGGATCCGGCTGACGGTGCCCGAAGCGGTCGGCATGAACGGCACGGACAGCATGAACCACCCGGACGCTGTGGATGGGCTGGGCGGCACGAACGGCCTGCATCGGCCGGACGAAACCACCGTTGTCACCGACATCAGCACGGGGCCACGGTCTATCGTCATCGACCTCAGCGACAGCCGGCTGTACGCCTACGAGGGCGACGCCTTGCTGCAGGCCTTCGCCATCTCTACCGGCGGCCCGGGCACGGCCACGCCCGTGGGGCGTTTCAGCATCCGCCGGCGCCTGCCGCGCCAGGACATGTCCGGCCCGGGCTACTTCGCCCCCGATGTGCCTTGGGTGCAGTACTTTCATGGCAGCTACGCCGTGCACGGCACCTACTGGCATAACAGCTTCGGCCAGGCGGTCAGCCATGGTTGCGTCAACATGCGCACGCCTGAGGCCCAGTGGCTGTACTTCTGGGCCGAGCTGGGGACACCCGTCGAGGTGCGCTGGTAGGGCTTGTGCCGTTTGGCGCGCCGGACAGCGCCGGCGGGAGGCTTGATTTGGCGGCGCGTTGCCGGGCGGATAGACTAGCGAGCCAACCCTGGCCCGGCAGACGCCTGCCCGGGACGCCCCCCCAACGAAGACCGCGCAGCGTGCCATGACCATCGACCTCGCACCGCTCCAGGCCCAGGCTCTGGCCGAACTTGGCGCCGCCGCCGACGACGAGGCCCTCGAAGCCGTCGCCCGGATCTACCTGGGCCGCAAAGGCGCCATCACCGAGCTGATGGGCCGCATCCCCTCGCTGACACCGGAGGAACGGCCGGGCTTCGGGCAGACGGTCAACGCCACCAAGCGGGCCATCGAGACGGCATTGGAAGCGCGTCGCGAGGCCTTGGCCGACGCGGCCATCGCCGTGGCGCGCGGCGGCGCGGGCTTTGACCCCAGCCTGCCCGGCGCTCCGCTGCGCCGGGGTTCCCTGCATCCCATCACCCAGGTGCGCCGCGAGGTGGAGGAGATCTTCCGCTCCATGGGCTTCGAGGTGGTCGACGGTCCCGAGTTGGAGTTGTCCTATTACAACTTCGAAGCCCTGAACATCCCCGCGGACCATCCCGCGCGGGACCACCAGGACACCTTCTACTGCGACGACGAGGGCCGGCTGGTGCTGCGCACCCACACGTCCAACATGCAGATCCGGGCGATGGAGAAGCGGCAGCCGCCGATCCGGATCATCGCCCCCGGCCGCGTCTTCCGCAACGAGGCCCAGGACGCCAAGCACGAGCATACCTTCCACCAGGTGGAAGGCCTGGTCATCGATCGCGGCATCCACGTGGGTCACCTCACCGGCACGCTCAAAGGCATGCTCCGCGCCATCTTCCAGACCGAGATCGAGATCCGCCTCCGGCCCGGTTTCTTCCCCTTCGTCGAGCCGGGCTTCGAGGTGGACATCCGCTTGCCCGGGGCCGCGGCGCTGGGGGGCGTTCTGGGCGACTGGATGGAGTTCTGCGGCTGCGGGCTGGTGCATCCCGCCGTGCTGCGCGCTGGCGGCATCGACCCGCAGGCCTACAGCGGCTTCGCCTTCGGCATGGGCCTGGACCGCTTGGTGCTCCTACGCTACAGCATCGACGACATCCGGCACTTCATGGGCGGCGACCTGCGCTTCTTGCGCCAGTTCGGGTAGGGGGTTGGGGGGATGGGGAGAGTGGCCGAGGGGTGGGGTGGATGTCGTTCGGGCATGGGTCGTGCGAGTCTATCGTGTCGGCGAAGGGCGTGAGCGATATCGCGTCGGCATGGATCGGAAGTGATATCGCAACGTTGTCGTGGTTTGGCGGTGCAGAAGGAAACAATGTGTTCTGAGGAAGGTGTGGCAGCCGCATCCGGTAGCACCCGCAGCCCGATCAACCACCGCTAGCAGAAGGCAATCTCATGCGCATTTCATACCGCTGGCTCAACCGGCACGTCGATCTCGGCGACCTCTCGGCAGCCGCCGTGGCCGATCTGTTGACCCGTCACATCGCTGAGGTGGACGGGGTAGAGGCCTTCGCGCCCGCCTTGGACCAGGTGCGGGTGGGCCTCGTGCTGGCGCGCGCCGCCCATCCCAACGCCGACCGCCTGGGACTCTGCCAGGTAGACATGGGCGACGGTGAGCCGTTGGCGATTGTGTGCGGGGCGCCTAATGTCGCCGCGGGACAGAAGGTGGCCGTGGCCACCGTGGGCACCGTCCTGCCTGGCGACCTGGTCATCAAGCAGGCCCGCATCCGCGGCGTCGAATCCAACGGCATGATCTGCTCCGAGCGCGAACTGGGCCTGGGGGACGAGCATGAGGGCATCTGGGTTCTGCCGGCCGAGGCGCCGCTCGGTGCCGTGGTCAGCGATCTCTTCGGCGGTGCCGACCAGGTGATCGTCGTGGACAACAAGGCCATCACCCATCGCCCGGACCTCTGGGGCCATCGCGGCATCGCCGCGGAGTTGGCGGCGCTCCTGGACCGGCCGCTCAAGGCCCTGGATCTCACCCTGCCGCCGACCGGCGACGACGAGGCCTTCCCGGTGGCCATCTCCACCGCGGGCTGCCGCCGTTTCTACGCCCTGCCCATCGCCGGCGTCCACGCGGCGCGATCGCCCGACTGGCTGCGACTCCTGCTCCTGGCCGCCGGCCAGCGGCCGCTGGATGTGCTGGTCGACATCTCCAACTTCGTCATGCTGGACCTCGGCCAGCCCAACCACCTCTTCGACCGCCGTCAGGTGGCCGCCGGGATCGACGTGCGCCAGGCTCGCGAAGGGGAGACCCTGGTCACCCTGGACGGAACGGAACGCCGCCTGACCCCCGCCGACATCCTGATCTGTTCCGGCGACGCGCCGGTGGCCCTGGCGGGGATCATGGGCGGCGAAGCCTCCAAGGTGGCCCAGGACAGCGAGAGCCTGCTCCTGGAGGTGGCCAGCTTCGACGCCGCCACGATCAGGCGCAGCTCTTCGCGCCTGGGGCTGCGCACCGACGCCTCCTCGCGCTTCGAGAAGTCCCTGGACCCCGCCCTGCCCCAGCAGGCTGCCGCGCATCTCGTGCGCCTGCTGACCGGCATCCAGCCGGCGCTCCGCCTGCCGGCGCCGCCCACCGATGTCGGCGACTGGCAACGGCCACCGACGGTGGTGCCGCTGCGGCCGGCTCGCGTCCGGCAGCTGTTGGGCGTCAGTCTGGCCGACGACGAGATCGCCTCGATCCTGGGTCGCCTGCGCTTCGGGCTGGACCGCGGCGACAGCGCTGTATGGCAGGTCACCGTACCCTCGGACCGCGCCACCAAGGACGTGGCCATCGAGGAGGATCTGGTCGAAGAGGTCGGTCGCTTCCATGGCTACGATGCCGTGCCGGAGACGCCGCTGCGCGCCGACCTGGCGCCGGCCCTGCCCGACCGCAGGCAGCAGCTCATCGGTCGCGCCCAGGACTTCCTTGCCGGTGCGCCCTGCTTCCACGAGGCCTACACCTATTCCTTTCTGGACGAGACCCTGGCCGAGCGGCTGGGGATCGCCGACCAGGCGCATTCGCGAGTGGTCAACGCGGTGGCCGCCGGGCTTTCGCGGTTGCGCCGCGATGTCGCTCCCAGCCTCCTGGGTCTCCTGGAACGCAACCTTCGCCAGGAGCCGGACGTCCGGCTCTTCGAGGTGGGCAAGGGATCGCGGCCGGAAACGGTCGACGAAGCGGGCCGGCCGGCGGAGGTCGAGCAGGTGGCCATGCTCTGGGCGGCGCCGCGCGCCGCAGCCGGCGCGCCCTTCGGCAGCGGCCGACAGGATGCCCTGAAAGGTGTGGTCGACGCGCTGTTGGGTCACCTTGCCCTGTCGCCGAACCTGTGGCGCGCCGCCACCCCGGCGGAGACCCCACCCTGGGGTCATCCCACGCGCAGCCAGACGGCCGTCGCCGCCGATGGAACCGCCCTGGCCTGGCTGACCGACCTGGACCCGGCGGTGGCCCGGCGGCTGGACGTCGACGCCGACGTCGCCGTCGCCTGGCTGTCACTGGATGCCCTGCAGACCCAGCCGGCGTCCCGCGCCGCATTCAAGACCCTGCCCCGCTACCCCGGGGTCAAGATCGACGTGGCCATCGCCGCCCCGCAGACCGTGCCGCACGGCGACCTCGCCGCCGCCATCCAGCGCTCCGGCAAGGGCCAGGTGGCAGCCTGCGAGCTCTTCGACCTCTATGTGGGCGAAGGTCTCGGCGGCCGGCGTTCCCTGGCCTACCATGTCCTGCTGCAATCCCATGCCGGCACCCTGAGCGACACCGACGGCGCCCGCTTCATCGCCCGCCTGGAGCGTGAGCTGACCCCCTTGGGCGCCGAACTGCGCCGGGGTTGAATGGGCGGTCGCCGGTCCTTGACCCTCTCTACCGTTGCAAGGAGCCATCGATCATGAAGCATCGCATCGCGCTTTCGTTCGGCCATCGCCGCCTCCAGCCGGCCCGCGTCCTCGCCATCGCCCTGGTCCTCGGCACCTGGTCTTCCGTCAGCCAGACCGGTGCGGCCGCGGCCCAGGGCGTCCGCCCGCCGGAAGCCTACCGCGAAGTGGCCGTCTGGCCGCCGCAGCCCTTGCCGCGCCGCGGGGCGGAGTTCAGCGATGTCGCGGGTATCGCCACCGCCGGTGATCGGATCTATGTCGTCGATCCCGCGGAAGCGCATGTCGAGGTGCTGAGCATGGATGGCATCGCGCGGCAGCGCATCGGCCGCCCCGGCACAGAGCTGGGCCGCCTGTCAGCGCCACGCGACGTCAGCGTGGACGGCGATCGGGTCTACGTGGCCGACACCGGTAACCGCCGGATCCAGGTCTTCGATGCCCTCAGCGGCGGCTTCCTGGCGGCCTGGCCCGGCCTGGACCGTCCGGTAGCCGTCGTGGCGCGCGGGGAGACGATCTGGGTGGCCGAAGCGCGCCTGGGCCTGCTGCTGCAGTTCGATCGCGCCGGCAGACGCGTGAGCAGCTGGGGCAGAGGCGGCGAGCAGGAGCTCGAGCTGAGCGCTCCGGTGGGCCTGGCCTTTGGCCCGGACGGCGACCTCTATGTGGCCGACCAGGGCGCCGGCCTCATCCGCCGGCTTCGCGGCGGCCGTGAGACCGCCACCTTCGAACTGCCGGAAGGCGGGAGCGACGGCGCGCCCCTCGACGTGGCGGTGGCGCCCGACGGCGCCATCTACAGCACCTGCCGCACGGGCCTGTTCAGCATCAGCCGCGGCCTCTTCGGCAGCCTCGGCATCGATCTGGTCAGTCGCCGCGTGGGATTCTCCGGGGTGGCTGTTGGCCCCGGCGAGGGTCTGGTGGCCAGCCTGGTCGACGCCTGGACCATCGACGCCGGCGTGCTGCACTTTCCGCTGCGGGGCGTCTGGTCGGATGCCGAGCGCTGGAGCAGCCTGCCGGCTGCGGTGGGCAGCCTGCCGGGTCCCCGGCGCGTCGCGGCACGGGCCGACGGCGGGGCATTCCTGGCCGACGGCTGGCCGCGGGTCCAGGACTGGAAGCCCGGCGGACAACCCGCGGGCCAGTTCCGCGCCGCCGGCCTGGTGGATCTGGCCCGCGGACCCGAGGGCACGGTCTTGGTGGTCAACGGCGACAAGGTGGAGCGGCGGGCCGCCGACGGCACGGTGCTCTGGACCTGGCGCGCGCCTGACGCCGACGCCTGGCTCGCGGCCGGCGCCGCCGACGGCAACAGCTTCGCCGTCCTGGACCTGGGCCGCCGTCAGGTGCACCGCCTGACAGACACCCACACCGCCTCGCCCGGCTCCAGCCGGACGAGCCTGGTCGGCGGCCTGGCCGTCGATCTGGCGGCCGGCGGAGGGCTGGTGCTCTTGGCGGACCGCGAGGGACAGCTGTTGCGGCTGGTGAACGACCAGGGCGTCGAGCAGAACCGCTGGCCGGCGCCAGGGCGGGTAACCCGTCTGGCTTCGCCCGGCGATGGCCGGTCCTGGTTCGCCTTGACCGACGACGGCTGGATCTGGAAGTATGACGCCGCGGGGCGCCTGCTGGCGGCCTGGGACGCGGTACCCGGCGGCCGGCCCATCGACCTGGACGTCAATCCCACCGGCGGCGTGCTGGTGGTGGACGGCCAGAACGGCCGTGTGCATGTCTTCGCCCCGGATCCCGCCGGCCAGAGCGCTCTTCCGCCGGTCTACGGCGACCGCTGCGACCTACAACCCTACAAGTCAGCCGCGCCTTCACCGGTGCGGGCCGGGCGGCCGGTGACGGTGACCTTGCGGGTGCAGGGCGACTGCCCGTCGGAGAGCCTGCCTCTGGACGTCGTGTTGGTGGTCGACCGCTCGGGTTCCATGGAAGGGCCCAAGATCGAGGCCGCACGCAGCGTCGGCGCGGACTTCGCCGCCGAGTTGGACTTCCGCAAGGCGCGCGCGGCCACGGTGCTCTTCGCCAGCCAGCCGGAGCTCACCCAGGTGCTGACCGACGATGCCGCAGCGGTAATCCGCGGCGTCGCCCAGGCGCGGGCCGGCGGCGGCACGAACATCGCCGACGCCCTCGCACTCGCCGGAGACGAATTGGCCGGTCCGCGCGCCCAGCCTGACGGCCGCAAGGCGGTCGTGCTGCTCACCGACGGCAAGCCGGACGGCGGTATGGATCCGCGCGGCCGTGCCCTGGGCCAGGCCAACAGCCTGCGCGCCACCGGCGTCACGGTCTACGCCATCGGCCTGGGTGCCGATGTGGACGGCGCCCTGCTGGGCCAGATCGCCGGCGATCCATCCCGCTACTTCCAGGCGCCCTCCGCCGCGGAGCTGGCGGGGATCTATCGCCTGATCGCCAGGCGCCTGCTGACGGACCGCCTGCTGCGAACGATCGCCATCGAGGACGAGGTGCCGGACAACATGCGTTATGTCGCCGGCTCCAGTGTGCCGCCGGCAAGCTGGGACGGGCATGTCCTGCGCTGGCAACTGGGTCCAACCCCCACCGAGGGTCTCACCCTGCGCTACCAGGTGGAGCCGCTGCAGGCCGGCGTCTGGCCGACCAACGTTCGCGCCGCGGGCCGCTACACCGACGGCGTAGGCTACCAGGGCGATCTGGTCTTCCCCGTGCCGGTGATCGAGGTACTGGGTGGGCTGAAGGCCTACCTGCCCATGGTCTTCCAGCGCAGCTGCCCCAAGCAGCGTTCCGATGTCCTCCTGGTCATCGATACCTCCAGCAGCATGGACGAATCGGCATCGCCCGGCGGACCGACCAAGCTGGAGGCGGCGCGCACGGCGGCGGCCAGCTTCCTCGAGCTTCTCGCCCTGCCCGAGGACCGCGCCGCCCTGGTCGGCTTCAACGAGACGGCCACCCGCGCGGCGGATTTCAGCGGCGACCGCGAGGCGCTGCGTGCGGCGCTTGATCGGCTGCCGCGCGCCGCCGGAACCCGAATCGATCGCGGGCTGGAGGAGGCGGCCAGGCTCATGAACGGGCCGTCACGCGACCCCCTGCGCACGCCGGTGCTGGTGCTGCTCACGGATGGCCGCACCGCCGCGGGCACCGAGGCCGCCGCCCGCGCCGCCGCGGCGCAGTTGCGCGGCAGCGGCAGCTTCCTGTTCACCATCGGCCTGGGCGCGGACGTGGACGGCGGATTGCTGGTCGACATCGCCGGCGCCGCGAGCCGCTACAGCTACGCTCCGGATCAGACGGCTCTGGGCGGGATCTACCAGATCCTGGCCTGGTCCTTGCCGTGTCGCTAGACCCGGGAGCTCGGCTCGGCCGACGCCGTCCAGTCGCGCGCGCCGCGGATGGCCGGTCTCGCGTCTGGCTCCTGGCCGCCGCGGCCATCGTTGTGGCCTGGCCGATGGCGCTGGCCGCCGCCGCCGCCGGCGGCCGCTTCCTGCCGGGCACCCGCATGGCGGGCCGTTCGCTGGCCTTCCTGGACGCGGCGGCAGCGGCGACCCGCCTCCGCGGAGGCCCGGGGGCAAGCGTCGCCATTGAAGGGCTGGAACTCGCCGAACCGCTGGCCTTGAAACCGGAGGCCATGGGGCTGGTGCTGGACGAGGCAGCCAGCCTGGAAGCCGCACGCGCCTGGTCCGCCAGCCGTCGCGGCCGGCTGGCGGCGCTGACCCTGGGCTGGCGGGCGATCGACCTGAAGGCCCGCTACCAGCTCGACGATCGCACGGCGCGGGCCTGGCTCGAGGAGCTGAAGCGACAGGTGGATCGAGACCCCATCATCCCCTATGTGGACCTGACGGCCGGACCGCCTGTCCTTCGCGACGGGCGGGACGGGCTGCGACTGGACGTCGAGGCCAGCGTGGATCGACTGCGCCGTGGCCTGCCCGACGCGCCCGATGCCTTCGAAACGGTCGTGGAGCGCTTCGCCCCTGCCGGCGTCGATGCCGCGGCGGCGCTCAGCACCGTGGCCGCCCGCCTGAACGGCACCCTCGGCCTGGAGGCCTGGGATCCTGTCCTGGACGAGACCCTGCGCTGGGAGCTGCCGGCGACCGCGTGGCAGCCGGCCTTGCTCCGCGTCGAATGGGACGGGCAGGCCTGGCGGTGGCGCCTGCGGCCGGAAGGCTTGAAGGAACTGCAAGCCGGTCTGACCGCCCAGTTGGGCGATCGCCGGCTGGATCTGGCGGAGGTTGCCGCCGTTCTGGCCCGCCGGCTGGACGGCGACGCGGCCGCCGCCGCCCGTCTGCGCCATCCGCCCCGGCAGGTCACCGTGCGCGCGGGGGATACAGTGGCCGGCATCGGTCGCGAGGCGGGCATCCCCTTTCCCTGGATTCTGGCCGCCAACCCGGGACTGGGGGATCAGCTGCGGCCCGGGCAGACCATCACCTTGCCGTCATTGGATGACCTCCTGCCCATGCCCCCGCGCCGCGACCGACGCATCCTGGTGACGCTCGGTACGCAGCGCTTGCGGGCCTCGCAGGACGGCGCCCTGCGCTGGGACTGGCCTGTCAGCACCGGCATCGAATCCAGCCCGACGGCAACGGGCGTGTTTCAGGTGCAGGATCGGCAGGTAGAAGCCTTCGCGACGGCCTGGGACCTCTGGATGCCGCAGTTCCTGGCCATCTACCAGCCCGACCCTCGCGTGCAGGTGTTCAACGGCTTCCACGGCCTGCCGCGCCACAAGGATGGCCGGCTGGTCTGGGCGGACCTCATCGGCCGGCCGGCGTCCTACGGCTGCATCGTCCTGGGCACCGAGAACGCGAAGCTGCTCTACGACTGGGCCCTGCCGGGGACCGTCGTCGAAGTCCGGGACTGACCACCGCGCCTGTCCACCTGGCCCAAGGTCTCGATTCGATGCCTCCTCCCGGCCCGATCTTGCAGTTCTCGAACACCTGTGTTAGTATCTTGTTCGTCCAGTGGGACTTTCTTCGGATCCCATGCGCGCCCCGGCCCCTTTGGCCGCTCCATTCTGGTCGCCACCACGCACACCCTCACCCCTGGCGGCACCGCGCGCTTTGCCAAGACAGACCCACAGGGGGGACGCGCCGGCGTCTTGCCGCGAGCCCACCCCCAGCCCGCCGATAACCCTGCCCTTGCAGGGTTCGTACCTCGGCCGCCGACGCCTTGACCCGCCATGCCCCATGCCGGCTTCGGTCCGCCTTTCAACGCGCGGACCGCGCCGTGGATCGCCGCGCGCAGCGCAGCGGTCCCTGGCCATGAGCCGAGCGAGGGCTCGTTCACCGTTTTGTAGGATATGCATGTTCAATCAGTCTGAACCCGGTCGCACCAACGACCGCCGCCGCCGTTCGCGCCGGCCCCAAGCACGCCCCGGCGGCGCTCCGGCACCCGCACAGGGCCAGCCGCAACCAGGCAGCGCTCCCAACCAAGGTCAGGGTCAAGGGCAGAATCAAGGTCAGGGTCCGGGCCAAGGCCAGGGCCGCGGCCGTCGCCGACGCGGTGGCGGCGGCAGTACCGCCGGCCTGCGCCCCCAATTGCCCCAGCTCGATCCCCGGGTAGGCACCCGCGAAGCCCGCGGGCTGCTGGAGGTCACGCCAAATGGCGCCGGCGTCCTCAGAGACCTGGCCATCGCCAGCCCCGATGACCCGCTCATCTCCCCCGCCGATGTCCGGCAGCTGGGTCTGAGGCCCGGCGATTGGGTCACCGCCATGGCCCGCGGCCGCAACGTCATCGAGGTGACCGGCGTCAACGGCCATGGCCTCGAGGGATTGGCCGACCGACCGGTCTTCGACCGCCTGACCGCCATCCATCCAGAGACCCAGATCATGCTGGGGCAGACGCCGGAAGCCATCACCGGCCGTATCCTGGACCTGATCGCCCCCATCGGCCGCGGACAGCGCGGCTTGATCGTCTCGCCGCCCAAGGCCGGCAAGACCACCATCCTGACCGAGATCGCCAAAGGCGTGGCCCGCAACCCGGAACTGAGCCTGATCACCTGCCTGGTCGCCGAACGACCGGAAGAGGTGACGGAGATCCGTCGCCGGGTACCGGGGCTGGTGCTGGCCGCCGACCTGGACATGCCCGCTTCCGAGCATATCCGCGTGGCGGACCTGGGCATCGAGCATGGCAAGCGCCTGGCCGAGGAAGGCGAGCATGTGGTCCTGCTGCTGGACAGCCTGACCCGCCTGGCGCGGGCCCACAACCTCAACATCCGCGGCGGCGGAAGGACCCTTTCCGGCGGTATGGAGGTCGGCGCGCTGCAGCCGGTGCGCAAGGCTTTCGGCGCCGCGCGCGCCACCGAAGAGGCCGGCAGCCTGACCATCGTGGCCACCTGCCTGCTGGACACCGGCAGCAAGATGGACGACGTGGTGTACGAGGAGTTCAAGGGCACCGGCAACATGGAAGTGCATCTGGACCGCAAGCTGGCCCAGAAGCGGCTGTTCCCGGCCATCGACATCAATCGCTCCGGTACGCGGCGCGAGGAGCTCCTGCTGGATCCCGCCACCTTCCGACAGGTCACGGCGATGCGACGCAAGCTGGCCGGGGTGCCGGCCGACAAGGCCCTCTCCGCCCTCCTGGCCGCCCTGGCCCGTCAGATCCCGGCGCAGGACGCCGAGGTGATCACGGCCCTGGGCATCGCCGAGGCCGATGCGGAGACCGGCGCCGCCTTCCCCCGCTAGACCCCCCGCCCCTGCCTGCCGGCCGGCGCCCCGCGATGGCGCGGGCCGCCCCGGTCGCGGGCTTTCCGGAGCTTGACGAGGGCATCAGCCATGGACCGATTCTACGTCACCACGCCGATCTATTACGTCAACGGCGCCCCGCACCTTGGGCATGCCTACACGGCCGTGCTGGCTGACGCCCTGGCGCGGCATCACCGCCAACTGGGCGAGCGCGTGCGCTTCGTCACCGGCACCGATGAGCACGGGCTCAAGGTGCAGCGCGCCGCCGAAGCCGAGGGGCTGGCGCCGAAAGCCCTGGCCGACAAGAACGCCGGCCGCTTCCGCGAACTCTTCGCCCGCCTCGGTCTGAGCAACGACCGTTTCATCCGCACCACCGATGCGGACCATCTGGCCACGGTCGAAGCCATGGTCCACCGCCTCATCGCCGCCGGCGATGTCTACCTGGGCGGCTATGAGGGCTGGTACGCGGCCGCCGACGAGGCCTTCTACGACGAGGACGAGGTCGTCGACGGGCGGGCCATCGCTTCGGGGGCCAGCGTGGAATGGGTGCGGGAGGAGAGCTTCTTCTTCCGCCTCAGCCGCTACCAGGAGCCCCTCCTGGCCTGGTATGCGCAGGAGCCGGCGGTCATCATGCCGGAGACGCGGCGCAACGAGGTGCGCCGCTTCGTCGAAGGGGGGCTCAAGGACCTGTCCATCAGCCGGACCACGTTCAGCTGGGGTGTGCCTTGGCCCGGCGACCCTCGACACGTGCTGTACGTCTGGGTGGACGCCTTGACCAACTACTTCACTGCCGCGGGCGGTTTCGCGGACCCGGCGGACCCAGCGGAAGCGGCCTGGTGGCCGGCCGATCTGCACATCATCGGCAAAGACATCCTGCGCTTCCACGCGGTGTACTGGCCCGCCTTCCTCATGAGCGCCGACCTGGCCCTGCCGCGGCGCATCCTGACCCATGGCTGGTGGACGGCCGGCGGCGAGAAGCAGAGCAAGTCCAAGGGCAACGTGGTGGATGTCGACCTCCTGCTCGACCGCTACCAGGTGGACGCCCTGCGCTACTTCATGTTTCGCGACAAGCCGGTGGCCGGCGACGGGAGCTTCAGCGAGACCCGATTGCTGGCCCGCTCCAACGCCGAGCTGGCCGACAACCTGGGCAACCTGGTGAACCGCAGCCTGAAGATGCTGGAGCGCTACCGCGGCGGCATCGTTCCGGAGGTGGTGGCAGGCGACGATCCCGTCGACCGCGCCTTGCGCGACGCCTTGGTGGCGACGGCGGCCACGGTGCGCCGACAGATGGCTGACTGCGACCTCATGACAGCGGTCACGGCCTTCATCGAGCAATGCAGCGCGCTCAACCTGTACGTCAACGACACCCAGCCCTGGTCGCTGGCCAAGCGGGGTGAGGACCGTCGTCTGGATGCGGTCCTCTACCACGCCGTGGAGGGCCTTCGGCACCTGGCCATCCTGGGCTATGCCTTCCTGCCCGAAACCAGCCAGGCCATCTTGACCGCCTTGGGCGAACCCGCGGGCACAGTTCCGGCCTGGACCGACCTGCATTGGGGCGGTCTGCCCGCGGGCCGCCAGACATCGGCGCCGCCGGTGCTCTTCCCCAAGCTGGACGCCGAAGCCCTCGGCCTCAGCGACCTCACTTGATGCGCCGTTCGCAGCCGGCCGCGGCCTTGGCCACGGGCGAAGGGCTTGCGCGCGCTGGGCGAATCCGGTAGACTCCACCCATGCTGCAGACTCTGCTGGCCTCGCTGTGGGCTCTGGCCACCCTCGTCGTCTACCAGGTATGTTCGGACCGCTGGGAGGCTGCCTCGGTTCGACGTCAGCAGTTGGATGCCTGGGCCGCTCTCTCCGCATTGGCCGCCCTGGCGGCCATCCTTCACGGTGGCGCCTCGGCCAGCAGCGCGGCCTACGCGCCGCAGCGTCCTGAGAACCCAGTCGTGGCCCCGGCGGCCAACACCAGGGCAGTGCCCATCGCGCCCGATGCCGCCCTGCCCGACGGACTGCCCGGCGCGGCGATCGTCATCAGCGCGGGCGCCGACGGCGGCCCGGTCCAGGATCAGGACCTTGCGGTGATACCGGACATCACCGACCGGGGAGCGTTTGCGGCAGACGACGAGGTCGCCGGCGCAGCTCTGGCCTCGCGGCCGACCGAAGCTGCGGTGGCCGCACCCGCGTCGTTGGCCGACCTGCCGCCGGATCCCGGCAACCCGCCGGCAAGGTCCCCTGAGCCGCCCGCCGCCGCCGATCCGGTGGACCTGGTCGGCCTGGCGCCGATCCGCCCTTCCGCCACGCCCACCGGGCTGCCCATCCACCCCGTGATCGCCCCGCCGGTCGTCAAGCCGATCTCGCCGACCCGGGTGGCCGAGCCCACGATGGCGCCGCCGCTTCCGGTACCGCTCGATCCAACGCCGGAATGCGGAGATCCGCGCGACCTGAAGGTCGGCCTGAGCATCCAGGAAGCGCAAGCGGAGCGGGGCGGTCAGCTTCAGGTCGTACGCTTCCGGGCCGACCTGAAGAACGACAGCGACTTCCCCATCGTCGCCACCGGCATGGTCGCCGTGGCCCAGGACGGGCGAAGCAGCGCCGATCAGTTCGGTGTGGAGCGCCTGCCGGACGTGCGCATTGATGCCCTGCGCAGCCTCGTCCTGGAAGGTCGCGTGGCCCTCGAGAAGCAACCGTCGCCCATGAGCCGCTCCGAACTCTGCATCTCCTTCGTCGCCGAGACCTGCGGGCTGCGCAGCGACAGCCCCCTGACCCGGCGCTGCTTCAATATCGGGGGTTTCTAGGGGTGACTTGGGGGGGTGGGGAGAGTAGCCGGTGGGTGTGTTGGGTGCCGTCTCGTGGGGTGGGTGTGGGTTTGGTAGGCGGCAGGCCGGGCGTTGATGGGTTTCGCACCGTGGCGTGACTTGGGGGGGTGGGGAGAGTAGCCGGTGGGTGTGTTGGGTGCCGTCTCGTGGGGTGGGTGTGGGTTTATGATTCGGTAGGCGTTGCGTTTCAGAGCGGTGTGATGCGGATCGGGCTGCGGGCGGGGGGCTGGTATACAATTGCGCTTCGCTCGCCTTCATCCTCACTTTTCGCTCATCTAGGAGCAGCGCATGAGCAGCCTGGGGACCAGAGTCTGGTCATCCGTGGGCAAGAAGCTGATCTCGGGCCTCACGGGATTGGGTCTGGTCATCTTTGTCTGCATCCACCTCACCGGCAACCTGCTGCTGCTGGTGGGGGCCGATGCCTTCAACCGCTATTCGTACTTCCTGGAGCATCTGGGGCACGGGGCCTTCATCTACTTCGCCGAGGCCGGCCTGGTGAGCTTCTTCGCCTTGCACATCGTCAGCGGCATCAGCGTCTGGCGTCGCAAGGCTCACGCGCGGCAGGTGGGTTACGCGGTGCGGGGCGACGCCGGCGGCCCCAGCCGCAAGAGCCTGTCGTCGCGGTCCATGCTGTACTCCGGCATCTTGCTGGCCGTCTACGTGCCCCTGCACGTGGCGCATTTCAAGTACGGCGGGCCGCCCATCATCCAACTGGACGGTCATGAAGCCCGTGACCTGTACAGCCTGGTGGTGACGGAGTTCAAGAACCCGCTGATCGTCGCCCTCTATAGCGGCGCCATGCTGTTTCTTGGGCTGCATCTCAGGCATGGCATCTGGAGCATGCTGCAGTCGCTGGGCCTGCTCAACCGCCGCCTGCTGCCGCCCGCCGTGACCCTCGCCGTGATCGTCAGCGGCCTCCTGGCCGTCGGCTTCCTGCTCCTGCCGCTCTACGTCTACTTGAACCCGCAGGTCATGCCCCTGACTGGAGGCCTGGGATGAGCTTGGATGCACCCAACCGCGCCCTCGACGCGCGCAGTCCCTCCGGTCCGCTGGACTCCCGCTGGACGCGCCACCTTGAGCAGGTCAGTCTGGTCTCGCCGGCCAACAAGCGCAAGCGGACGGTCATCGTGGTGGGCACCGGTCTCGCCGGCGGCGCCGCGGCGGCGACCCTGGCAGAGCTGGGCTACAACGTGCTCAGCTTCTGCATCCAGGACTCACCGCGGCGCGCCCACAGCGTGGCGGCGCAGGGCGGCATCAATGCGGCCAAGAACTACCAGAACGACGGCGACTCGGTCTGGCGCCTGTTCTACGACACCATCAAAGGCGGCGACTTCCGCTCGCGCGAATCGAACGTCCACCGACTGGCCGAGCTGTCAGCCAACATCATCGACCAATGCGTGGCCCAGGGCGTGCCCTTTGCGCGCGAGTACGGCGGCACGCTTGCCAACCGCTCCTTCGGCGGCGCGCAGGTCTCCCGTACCTTCTACGCCCGCGGGCAGACTGGGCAGCAGCTGCTGCTGGGCTGCTATGGCTCCCTCATGCGCCAGGTGGATGCCGGTCGGGTGAAGCTGATGGCCCATCGCGAGATGCTGGATCTGGTGGTGGTGGACGGCAAGGCGCGGGGCATCGTCTGCCGCGACCTGGTGACCGGCCAGATCGAGCGCTATGCCGGCGACGCCGTCGTCCTGGCCACCGGCGGTTACTCCACCGTCTTCTACCTCTCGACCAACGCGGTGAACTCCAACGCGACCGCGGTCCTGCGCTGTTTCAAGCGCGGCGCCTTCTTCGCCAACCCCAGCTTCACCCAGATCCACCCCACCTGCATCCCCCAGGCCGGCGACTACCAGTCCAAGCTCACCTTGATGAGCGAGAGCCTGCGCAACGACGGCCGCGTCTGGGTGCCCGCCCGGCCGGGCGACAAGCGCCCGCCGCATGAGATCCCCGAAGCCGAGCGGGATTACTACCTGGAGCGCATCTACCCCTCCTTCGGCAACCTGGTGCCGCGCGACATCGCCAGCCGCCAGGCCCTGTACATGGCCCAGGAAGGCAAGGGCGTCGGCGCGACCGGCTACGCCACCTACCTGGACTTCGCCGAAGCCATCGCCCGCCAGGGCGAGAACGTGATCCGTGACCGCTACGGCAACCTCTTCAGCATGTACGAGGAGATCACCGGCGATGATCCCTACCATGCGCCGATGCGCATCTACCCGGCGCCGCATTACACCATGGGTGGCCTGTGGGTCGACTACAACCTGATGAGCACCATACCGGGCCTGCACGTGCTGGGCGAGGCCAACTTCTCCGATCACGGCGCCAACCGCCTCGGCGCCTCGGCCCTGATGCAGGGCCTGGCCGACGGTTACTTCGTGATTCCCAACACCATCGGTCATTACCTCGCCAACGTGCGGCTGGACCCCGTGAGCACGGACCATCCGGCTTTCGCGGCGGCTGAGGCCGAAGTGAGCGGCCGTCTGGCGAAGCTGCTGGGCACCAACGGCAAACGGACGGTGCGCGACTTCCACTGGGCCCTGGGGCGCATCATGTGGGAGAAGGTGGGCATGAGCCGGGGCGCCTCGGGGCTGGAGACGGCCATCCGCGAGATCCAGGCCCTGCGCGCCGAGTTCTGGGAGAACGTCAAGGTCACCGGCTCCACGGGCAACTTCAACAAGGACCTCGAGATGGCCGGCCGGGTGGCGGATTACCTGGAGCTGGGCGAGCTCATGGCCCGCGATGCCCTGGAGCGACGTGAGTCCTGCGGCGGACATTTCCGCGAGGAATACCAGACCCCTGAGGGCGAAGCCGTTCGCGACGACGCCGGCTTCACCCATGTGGCGGCCTGGGAGCATCTGGGCGACACCGTCGCGCCCGCCCGCCACCAGGAGGCGCTTGACTTCGAGTTCGTCACGCCCTCCACCCGCTCCTACAAGTGATGGCAGGTACCCATTCATGAGCACGATGAGCTTCTCGCTGCGAATCTGGCGCCAGGACGGACCGAACCTGCCGGGCGCCCTGCAGCGCTACACCGTCCACGGCGTCACCGACGACATGTCCATCCTGGAACTGCTCGACCGCCTCAACGAAGACCTGATCGCCCAGGGGCAGGATCCGGTGGCCTTCGATTCGGACTGCCGTGAGGGCATCTGCGGCACCTGCGGCCTGGTGATCAACGGCGTCGCCCATGGCCCCAAGAGCCAATGCACCACCTGCGAACTGCGCATGCGCGAGTTTCGCGGCGGGCGCACAGTGGATGGACTGCTCGAGATCACGGTGGAGCCTTGGCGCGCCGGCCCCTTCCCGATCATCAAGGACCTGGTGGTGGACCGCACGGCTTTCGACCGCATCATCGCCGCGGGCGGCTATGTGACGGTCAACGCCGGCTCAGCCGGCGAGGCCAACGATCTGAAGATCGCCAAGCCGGATGCCGATGCGGCGATGGACGCGGCTTCCTGCATCGGCTGCGCCGCCTGTGTGGCGGCCTGCCCCAACGCTTCGGCCTCGCTCTTCACCGCGGCCAAGATCGCCCAGTTCACCCATCTGCCGCAGGGAGCGCCGGAGCGTGCGCGGCGCGCGCTGCGCATGGTGGAGCAGATGGACGCCGAGGGCTTCGGTGACTGTTCGAACCACGGCGAATGCGAGGCGGTCTGCCCCAAGGGCATCTCCATCAGCAACATCGCCGTGATGCGGCGCGAGTTCGCCAAGGCCCTCCTGGGCGGGGGCTGAGCCGATCGGAGCGGCGCAGGTGGCTGACCAGGGCGATGCGGGGGGCGCGCGATCCGATGGGATCCGGCGCGTCCTCTCGCTGCTGGCCATCGGCGGCGGGGTGGGCCGCTTGCGGCCCGCGCCGGGCACCTGGGGTTCGGCGGCGACGGCGGTGGCCATCTGGGCCGGCTGGGGCCTGCTGCCGGGCTGGGCTTGGACAGTCTTGGCCCTGGTCGTCCTGCTGATCGGTGAACGCGCCGTCGCGGCCTACACCAGGGGCCGGACGGAGCACGACCCCTCGGAGGTGGTCATCGACGAGGTAGCCGGTATGCTGGCGGCGGCCGCGGTGGTGGCCGCGGGCAAGGGCCTGCCGGCCTTGGCGGGACGGACCTTGGCGGACGCCTCGGCCGCAGGCCGCTTCGGATCGGCCTTCGCGACCGTCCTGCTCATCTTCCTCCTCTTCCGCCTCTTCGACATCGCCAAACCCGGCCCCATCGGCCTGATCGATCGCCGCATGAACAGCCCGCTGGGCGTCATGCTGGATGACGTGCTGGCTGGCATCCTCAGTGGGATCGCGGCCATCGCCATCATCGCCGTCACGTCCTGAGGAACGCAAGCATGTCCGATCTGCACCTGGTATCCTGGAACGTCAATGGCGTCCGCGCCTTGGGGCGCAAGGGCTTTCTCGACTGGCTCGACCACAACCGGCCGGACGTGTTGGGCCTGCAGGAGATCAAGGCGCGGCCGGAGCAATTGGACGATGACCTGCGGCTGCCAAACGGGTACCATTGCCATTGGCATCCCGCGCAGCGCGCCGGCTACAGCGGGGTGGCGATCCTGAGCCGCGAGCAGCCGTTGGATGTGGTCGAAGGACTGGGCGAGTCGCGCTTCGATGACGAAGGCCGGACGCTCACCGCCCGCTTCGCCGATTTCGACTTCGTGACCGCCTACTTCCCCAACGGCAAGAACGACCTGTCCCGGGTGCCCTACAAGCTGGCCTACTGCGAGGCCTTCCTGGCCTACGTGGAGGGCCTGCGAGCCTCGGGCCGCAACGTGGTGTTCTGCGGCGACGTCAACACGGCTCACCATGAGATCGACCTGGCCCGCCCCAAGGAGAACCGCAAGGTGACCGGCTTCCTGCCGGAGGAATGCGCCTGGATGGACCGCCTGACCGCAGCCGGCTGGGTCGACGCCTATCGGCGGCGGCATCCGGAGCAGACGGGCGCCTACAGCTGGTGGTCCTTCCGCTCCGGCGCTCGCGAACGCAACATCGGCTGGCGCATCGACTACTTCTTCGTCAACGAAGAGCTGTGGCCGCGGGTGCAGGCGGCGGCCATCCACCCGGACGCCGGGGGCAGCGACCATTGCCCGGTGAGCATCAGGATGCTGCTGCCATGACCAACCCCGAAGTGGTCGCCATCCTGGAACGGATCGGCGACTTGCTCGAGATCAAGGGCGAGAGCCGGTTCAAGGTGATCGCCTACCGCAAGGCCGCCGAACAAGTGCGGGACCTGGGCCGCGACCTGGCAGCCGTCCATCGCGAGGGCGGCTTGGACGCGATCCCCGGCTTTGGCGCGGCGATTGCCGCCAAGGTGGCCGAACTGCTGGATACCGGTAGTCTCGGTTACTACACGAAGCTCATCGAGGAGATCCCGGCTTCGCTGGCCGAGCTCCTGCGGGTGCCCGACATGGGACCCAAGAAGGTCAAGCTGCTCTGGGAGCAACTCGGGGTCGTCGATCTGCCCGGCCTGGCGGCCGCGGCCGCGGCCGGGCGCCTGCGCGACCTGCCGGGCATGGGCGAGAAGTCCGAGGCGCGCGTCCTGGCCGGCATCCAGGCGATGGCCACCCGCAGCGACCGCGCGCCCCTGGGCGACGCCCTACCGGTGGCCGAAGCCATCGCCGCCGACCTGCGCGCCTTGCCGGGTGTGGTGGCGGTGGAGCCGGCCGGCAGCCTCCGGCGCCGCAAGGAGACCGTGGGCGACCTCGATATCCTGGCCGCGGCCGTGGACGCCGCACCGGTCATCCAGGCCTTCGTGAGCCGACCCGATGTCGGCCGCATCCTGGGACAGGGTCCGGTCAAGGCCTCCGTCGAGCTGGTGACCGGCATGCGCGCGCAGCTCTGGGTGCATCCGCCGGCGCATTTCGGATCGGCCCTGCTCTATGCCACCGGCTCCAAGGACCACAACGTGGCCCTGCGGGAGTTCGCCCTCGCGCAGGGGCTCAGCCTCAGCGAGCATGGCTTGAAGCGCCTGGCCGACGGCGAGGAAATCCGCTTCGCGACGGAGACGGCCCTCTATGCTGCCCTGGGTCTGCCCTTCATCGCCCCCGAACTGCGCGAAGGCCGCGGCGAAGTCGCCGCCGCCCGCGCCGGCCGCCTGCCGCGGCTGGTCGAGAGCTCCGACGTGGTCAGCACCCTGCACAACCACAGCGACTGGAGCGACGGCAAGGCCACCATCCTCGAGATGGCCGAGGCGGCGATCGCCCGCGGCCTCAAGGTGCTGGCCATCACCGACCATTCGGGTGGCCTGGGCATCACCCAGGGACCCAAGGAGAAGGACCTGCCGCGCCAACGCGAGGCCGTCCGCGCCGCGCAGGTCCGGCTGGGCGACCGCATCCGCCTGCTCCAGGGATCAGAGGTGGAGATCCGCGCCGACGGCAGCCTGGACTTCAGCGACGCCGCCCTGGCACAGTTGGACATCGTCGTGGCCAGCATGCACGTGTCCCTGCGCCAGAGCCGTGACCAGGTGACCGCGCGCATGCTGGCGGCCATCCACAACCCGCATGTCGACATCATCGGCCATCCCACCGGCCGCATGATCCCCGACCGCGCCAGGGCCGACCTGGACCTGGACGCGGTCCTGGCCGCGGCCGCGACGACAGGCGTGGCCTTGGAGATCAACGCCAACCCCCGGCGGCTGGACCTCTCGGACGTGCTGGCGCGGCGAGCATTGGAGGCGGGCTGTCTGCTCAGCATCAACACCGACGCCCATCAGCCCGACCATTTCGACTTCCTGCATTTCGGCGTCGCGGTGGCTCGGCGCGCCGGGGCCGAGCCGGAGCGGATCATCAACTGCTGGACCCCGGAGCGGCTGCTGGCTTGGCTGGCGGACCGAGGTCGGCCATGAACGCCGGTCAGCCCGACGAGCGGGCCGACGAGCGGGCGGATGAGGAGGCGGACCGCCTGCTGGAACGCCTGGCCGACGCCGCCGATCTGCTGGAGGCCATCGACGCCGACCGTGGCCTGCTGGCCGACGTGCCCTACGACCTCATGCAGCGGCTGCTGGTGGCCGCCGGTCGCGCCATCCGCCCCAGCGACGAGGCCCGCCGCAGCCTGTCCAAGGCCCGCCGGCGGATGGAACGGGATTACCGACGGGCCCGCGACGAGGCCCTGTTGTCGCAGACGGGCATCCGTCAGGCCCGCGCCGAGCCGGTCTTCCAGACGCCGCCGCTGCTGCCCCATCGCCGCGCACCCAAGGAGCCGGCCCTGTATGCCGGGCTGGCGGACGACGGCGACAGCGCGGATGACGTCGTTGGCCAGGTACTGGAGGATCGCACCTGCTACGTCTGCAAGGCCGCCTTCAGCGCCATCCACCATTTCTACGATCACCTCTGCCCCGCCTGCGCCGCCTTCAACCTGGCCAAGCGCGAGCAGACCGCCGACCTGCGCGGACGAACGGCCCTGGTCACCGGCGCGCGGGTGAAGATCGGCTACCAGGCGGCCGTCAAGCTGCTCAGGGCCGGCGCGCGGGTCATCGTCCTCACCCGCTTTCCGCGCGACGCGGCGCGGCGCTATGCCTTGGAGGCCGACGCCTCCGACTGGGCGGATCGCCTGGCCGTCTACGGCATCGACCTCAGGCACACGCCGAGCGTCGAGGCGCTGTGCGAAGAGCTGTGCGCCGTGGAGCCACGGCTGGACTTCATCCTCAACAACGCCTGCCAGACGGTGCGCCGGCCGCCGGGTTTCTACCGCCACCTCATGGCGGAGGAGCTGGCCCCGTTCAGCAGCCATGGCATCCTGGCCCGCGCCTTCCTCGCCGGCGACGAAGCCTTCCGCGGCGGGCTCCTGCGCCAGGCCCTGCCGCGGGCGGGCGGCGAGGATTCCGCGGCCGGCCTGGCGGCACCGGAACTGGTGGGCCACGCCACCGGCATCCTGCACGCCGCGCGGCTCAGCCAGCTGCCCTTGCTGGTCGAGGACGCGCTCCATGATCCGGCCCTCTTCCCCGAGGGCCATCTGGACCAGGACCAGCAACAGATCGATCACCGCGACAAGAACAGCTGGCGCCTGTCCCTGGCCGAGGTGCCGGCCGTGGAGCTCCTCGAGGTGCATCTGGTCAACGCGGTGGCACCCTTCATCCTCAACGCCCGGCTCAAGCCGTTGATGCTGCGTACTCCGGAACGCGACAAGCACATCGTCAACGTCTCGGCCATGGAAGGCCAGTTCTACCGCGCCTTCAAGACCGACAAGCATCCGCATACCAACATGGCCAAGGCCGCGCTCAACATGATGACCCGCACCTCCGCCCCGGATTACGTCAAGGACGGCATCCACATGAACGCGGTGGATACCGGCTGGGTGACCGACGAGGATCCGGCGGCCATCGCCGCGCGCAAGCGCCAGGAGCATCGCTTCCACCCGCCGCTGGACATCGTCGACGGCGCGGCGCGCATCTGCGACCCGATCTTCGCCGGCATCAACAGCGGCGAGCATGTCTGGGGGCAGTTTCTGAAGGATTACCGGCCGACGGATTGGTAACTTCGGTGGCGCGGGAAGCCCTACGCTACGCGACTGGCCGCCGGCGCGTACATCACCCGGCACATCGCGCCGGCGCCGGCAGGCGCGCCATCGCCTGGATCACCTGCTTTCCTTCACCCAGCCCCTGAAGCATAATGCGCGATCGAGCCTGGCCTTCCCAACATCGCGCTGCTTCCAGCCCCACTCAAGGAGCGTCGGCCCATGACCTTCCTCTTAGGCGCCGTATTCGGCTTCATCGCCTGGTTCTTGTCGCGTTACCTGCTCGCCGGCCTCTATACCGTCGATCAGAACGAGCGGGCGGTGAAGACCAGCTTCGGCCGGGCCCAGCGGTTGGGCACGGCCACCACCCTCGACGACCCGATCTCCGAACCCTTGACCGCCGAACACCGTGAGCGCTACGTCTACCCGCAGATGCGCGTGATCCCTCCCGGTGGCCCCTACTTCAAGTGGCCCTGGGAACGGGTCCACAAGGTGGCGGTGGCCACCGAGACGGTCAACATGGCCTGGGATCCGCAGGTGCCCGCGGCCAATCAGAACGGCACCATCCTGGATGCGGTCACCAAGGACCAGTTGAACGTCGGCCTGACCGGCCAGATCCGCTTCCGGGTCTCTGACCGCAACCTGTACGCCTACCTCTTCGGGGTCAAGGACCCCTTGGCCCATGTCATGGGCTACTTCGTGGCCGTCCTGCGCGAGCGCATCGCCAACTTCGAGGCGCCGCCGGTGGATCCGTCGCTGCCGATCGTCGAAGGGACGCCGGACGCCACCATCGTCACCGGCATCTCCATCAACGACATCCGCAAGAACCTGCGCGACCTCAACGAGCACATGGATTCGGAATGCCTCTCGTCGGCCGCCCGCTACGGCGTGGTCCTGGACGCCTCCCTGATCACCGGCATCGACCCACCCGCCGAGGTGGAGTCCGCCCTGGCGGCGATCAACACCGCCTACAACCAGGTGTCCAGCGACATCAGCCTGGCACAGGCCTCGGCAGACCAGAAGATCGTGCTGTCCAAGCGGTCGGTCGAGATCGAGACCCTGAAGGCCCAGGCCGAGGTCGAGCCCCTGGTGAAGCTGGCCGACCAGTTGCGAACCCTCAAGCGGGCGGATCCGGCGGCCCTCGGCACCTACCTGCGCAATGTCCGGCTGACCCTGCTGGACAAAGCCGGCACCATCCTGATGGAGGAGCGGTCATGAACTTCCTCGCCGGCTTCATGGCCGCCTTCCTGGGCAGCTTCGTCCTCGTACCTTTGGCGCTCTTCATGCTCCGGCTGGGCGGCCTCTACGCCATCGTGCCCGAGCGCCGCTGCTTCGTCTACGTCCTCTTCGGCAAGGTACTGGCGGTGATCGACGAGCCCGGCCTGCATTTCCTGTTGCCCAAGCTGGGCCTGCAGGCCTTCGTGGTCAACTGGTTGGGCCAGCGCTACGAGCTGGACATGCGCCTGGACCAGCAGTACCTGCGCAGCCAGGCGGTGAACTCCGAGGAAGGCGCGCCCATGGGCATCGGTATCTGGTACGAGATGTTCGTCTCCGACCCGGTGGCCTACCTCTTCAAGAACACCGACCCGCGCGGATCGCTGGCCGCCAACGTCAGCAACTCGGCCGTGCGCTGCCTCAGCAACCTGCCCCTGGCCGGCATGCTGGTCAACCGCCACACCATGAGCCACACCGTGCGCCTGGAGGTATCGCCCAAGAGCCACGAATGGGGCTACAAGCTGGGTTCGGTCTATGTGCGCAAGGTGCATTTCCGGGACCATGACATGATTCGCCAGATCGAGAGCAAGGTGGTCAACCGCTTGCGGCAGGTCACCTCGGCCATAAAGCAGGACGGTGCCAACCAGGTCAGCATCATCGCCAGCAGCGCCGAGCGTCTGGCGGCGGTGGAGTTCGCCAAAGCGGCGGCGGTTCGCCCGTTGATCGTCGGCCAGGCCTTGGCCGAGGTATCGAAGGACGCCGATGTGTCCGACGCCCTGTTCGAGGTGCTGGAGACCCAGCGCATCGCCGCCAGCGGGGCCAAGGTGACGATCCTGCCCAAGGGGGCCGGTCTCCTGGCCCAGCTGTTGGCCGGTCGGGGCGCTGAAAGCGTCAGCGGCAAGGCCTGAAGCCCGCGTCCGCCGACCCCGATCCGCCGACCGAGGGCCGTCGACCTAGGGTCGTCGACCTAGGGCCGTCGCGATGCCGCTATTCGGCCGCCGCCGGCCCATCCTGACGCCGTCCTGCCGCCCAGGCCCCCGCAAGGGCCAGGGCCAGGACGGCGCCGAGGATGACCACCACCCCGCCGCCGCCGCGACCGCCAGGCGCCGCCGGGGCGGCCGCTGGGTTGCCGCCGGCCGCCGAGGTTCCGGTTCCGGACCCGACCCCGGCCGCAGCGCTCGCCGTCGGCGCAGCGGTGGCGAGCGGTCGCGGCGTGGGGGTCGGCGAGGCCTCCGTGAGCAGCACCTGACCGCTCACCCCGAGGACCGGAGCGACCTCCGCCCCGCTGGTATCGGTGAGGCTGAGGACCCGGATGAGGACCGGGATGCCGGTCCCTTCCGCACCGCGAAGCTGTCGGCCGAAGCTGACCAAGGTGGCCTCCAGACTGTCTTCGAAGCGGTCCAGATCCTCAAGCAGCACGTCGGTGGTCACCGCCGCCTCGCTGCGCAGCGAGGGTTCGGTGACCCGCTCCACCATGACGAGCAGCAGCGGCGAGAGGTCGTCGGGCAGACCGGCCTGGGCCAGGGCGTCGCCGATTGCCGGCGCTGCCGACGCATCGATGCCCGGCGCCAACAGCTGGTAGGCGGCGCTGAGCTCGCGGCCGACCGCGGCCAGGTCGCCCAGGCGCAGGGCGCGGCGCGCCGCGTCCAGGTTGGCCTTGAGCGCCGCCGGTGAGCCGGCGGGCAGGTAGTCGCGCGGGTCGAATTGGGTGCCGCGCAGGTTGAAGAGCAGGGTGGCGACCACGGTCGGTTCGCTAGGCCCCGTGGGCGCCTGGGGCATCCTGAGGGTCAGGACACCGGCGGCGTCATCACGATCGGTCTCACCGCGCCCCATGGACCATTGCACGTCGACGAGCTGCAGCTGCTCCGGGCTCCAGCGCGCCTCCAGATGGAAGGAGCCCAGCCCGCCCGGCGGCAGCTGCTCCGCCTTGATGGGCATGGTCACGCTGCCGTCCGGCCCGGGGCTGGACAGGTACGCGCGCATGCGGGGCTGCCCGTCGGAGGCGGCCGGCGTGGCCGTCACCCGCACGGCGCCCATCAGCTCCAGCAGCCGGGTCAAGGCCCGACCGGCGTGGGCCCGGGCCTGCTCACCGGCCGCCTTGTCCTGATCCAGGGCGGCGACGAACAGGCGCATGGCGAAGACCCGCACGATGGCCACCTGCCGGCCGCCCTCGGCGCCGGTGGCATCCGCCAGCCCTGAGCCCTGGCTCTGGACGGCCTCATACAGGCCCAGGGCTGCATTGCGCATCGGAATCCAGCGCCCGGCGCCCAGATGGCCCCCGATCTCCTGGAGCGCCTGCTGCCAGGCGGCAACCTGCGCCTCATGCCCCGCGAAGCTGCCCAGGCCGCCGGTTCCCAAGGTCGCCAGGGCACGCATGATCTCCGCCGCCAACGACCGGACCCGAACGGCATCTTCGCTGCGCAGGGCCACATCCAGATCGTTGAGGCGCGCGTAGGCCGCGCCAAAGGCCTCCGCCGCGGGCTGGCCCAGGGCCGGCTCGAGGTCGGCCCGCGCGGCGTCCATCACATCCACGAGCTGGTTGTAGGCCGCGTCGGCCGCCTGCCATTCGGCGGCTTCGGCGGCCTCGGTCACGCGGTCCAGCGCAATGCCGCAAGCATAGATCCGCGGCGCGGCATCCGTGGCCGCCGTCACATCCTGCGCGGCGGCCGGACCGGCGGAGGGTCGGCCCATAGCCGCGGCGGCGACCAGCAGGAAGTGGGCAATCTTGCGCGATCGCGGCATGGGGCCAACCTCGGGAGCGTCCCGAACAGTGTAGAAATCCCCACGCCGTCCAGGTAACCGACCGGCCAGGGCGCATTGACCCTGCCGGAAAGGCCGATTATACTCGGTGGGATCGGTCGCGCCATTGCGGGCGGCCCGATGCATCGAGGAGGCAGCGCTGAGCGCCAGAGCGACGGTGCCGAGAACGGCTCATACTGAGCAGGGCTTGAACCAGCCGGACGCTGTCTGGCTGGGGCTACGCGCCGCCAGCCGTCAGCTGGGCGTGCACGAGAACACCTTGCGCCGCTGGGCGGACCAGGGCATGGTCCTCAGCCGTCGAACCGCCGGCGGCCACCGGCGCTTCCGGCCCGCCGACCTGCAGGTGTTGGCCCCGGTCGCCGGCGGCACGCCGCAGACCGAGGGCGCCGGCCTGCCGGTATGGCAACCGGAACGCCTGGGCGTCGAGCAGCGGGCGCAGCTGCGGGCCATGGGACAACGCCTGACCCAGCTGGTGCAGCGGTTCCTCTCCGAAGGTCCGGCGCCGACGCAGCTGCTCAGTGACGCCCGACAGATCGGCCGCGCCTATGCCAGCCGCGCCATCGGCACCGGCATGCCCTTGTCGGAGGCCGTCGCCGCCTTCCTCTTCTACCGTTCCCACTTGATCGCCACCCTGGGTACCGACCCCCGTTCGGGCAGTGAACGCTACGAGCGCTACGAGCGGGTGGTGGGCGCGGTGCTGGTGGGTCTGGCGCAAGGGTACGAATCTTGCTTCACCGTGGGAGGTCAAGGCCAGGCCGGCTTTCCGCCGCCTTTGACCTCCGAGGGTGGGTCGCCGCCCTCCAAACCGATTTCCGCAACCCCTATCAGGAGCGAACCGTGACCGAGCAACCTCTTCCCGACTTCGACGGCGGCGAGCCGCGCGGTCTGCGCGGCGCTCTGGCCGGCGGCCTCAGCCCGCAAGCCATCGCGGCCTTGCTGCTCATCGCCGCCCTTTTGGCCGTCCTCTACCTGCTGCTGGGTGGCAGCGGCGACACGGCCGGCACGGCCAAGGTGACGGCCACACCCACGCGCGCCGCCGCGGCGGCCAGGGCCACCGGGGGTGCTTCCGCCGCGGTGAGCACGGTGGTGAACAGCGCCGGAACGCTGCCGACCGCGGCCGTGGCCACGGGCGCGGGAGCCTTGCCCACCACCTTGGCGGGCGTGGCCACCCAGTCCTTGACCCCGTCCAGCGGCGGCGTCAGCGGCGCTTCGAGCGGGGCCGCGGGCAGCGTCGCGACGCCGGCGACCGGCGCCATCGACCCCACGGCCCTGGCCGTGGGCGGCTTCGCCAAGGTGAGCGGCACGGATGGCGATGGTGCCCGGCTGCGCTTCGGCTTCGGGCTGGACACGGCCAGCATCCGCTGGGCCGTAGAAGGCGAATCGCTCAAGATCCTGGGCGGGCCGGAGCAGTCCGACGGCTACACCTGGTACCGGGTCCAGGACAACCTGGGCAACGTGGGCTGGGTGGCCTCCGACTTCCTGCGCGCCGCGGCGGGCGGCGCCTGGGCCCCACCGCTGGCCTCGCCTACCGTCGCCCCCAACTGAGCTTGATGGCCGCCATCCATGTGCTGGTGGACGGCGGCGCGGCCTTGCCGCTGGGCGCCGCGGTCAGTTACGGTCTCACCCAGATCGCCCACCACGTTCAGGTCGGCGCGACGCGCTTCCATGCCGGAACCGCGGATCCCGCCGACCTGAACGCGGCCCTGGCCGATCCGCGGATGGCGGTGCTGCCGGCCGAATTCGCCGAACTCGGCGAGGGCTATGGCGCGGCGGTGGCCATGGGCGTCGCCGTCCTCTCGCTGCATGCCCCGGCCCGCCTGCGCGGGATGGGCGCGCAGGCGGCGGCGGCAGCGGCCGCGGCGGGACTTCCCCCGGAGCGCCTGGCCGTGCGCGTCCTTCCTCTGCTGGGCCCCGGACTGGGCATGCTTGCCCTGCACGCCGCCGAAGTGGCGCAGGACCCGATCCCATTGACCGAGCTGGCCGACGCCATCGCGGACCTGGCGGAACGCATGCGCTCGGAAACCGTGGCCATGGACGCTGATCGGTTGCTGGCCAAGGCGGCTGAGGCCGGCCTCAGGGTGATCGACCGCTCAGGCACTGTCGGCGACGAAGCGGGCTCGCCGACCTCAGACGCGGACGGTCCGCTCTGCTACCGCCTGGGAGCGACCGCGGACGGAGATGCCCAGCTGGTCATCGTGGACCGCTGCCCCGACCTGAGCACCGCCATGCGCCAGCTGGCGGCGCGTGTTCTGGCAGACGGCCGCGGGAAGGCGGTGCACCTGGCGGCCGCCAGCGCCGGGGCCGAACCGGAGGTGGCCGCCCTGGCCACCTTCCTGGACGCCCAGCTGGGCCTGGCCGAAGCCTGGCTGGCCCCCGCTGACCCGCTGAGTGCCTGGTTGGGCGGGGCGGGCTCGTTTACGGTGGCGTGGTACGCGGAGGCCGGCCCCCCTCCCGACCTCCCCCCGCTGGGGGGAGGAGCCTGAAACACCTCCCCCCGCTGGGGGGCGGAGCCTGAACGCCGACTGCAGTGGCGCTCGTGGCGGGAACAGGACAACCCATTGCAGGCCAGCCGCGGCGTGGCGGCAGAGCGATCCACATCGGAGGAGTCCCCATGGAAGCGAGCCGACCCGTTCCCCTTCGCCGCGACGTAGCCATCGAGCATCGTTGGAACGCCGAGAGCGTCTTCCCCGATCTGGCCGCCTGGGAGGAAGCCGCCTCCACCCTGGCCGCGGACCTGGCCGGGATCGACGGCTACCGCGGGCGGCTGGCGGAAGGCCCCGGCATCCTGGCCGACTGGCTGACCCTGGAAGAAGGGTTGAAGCGCCGCCTGGGCAAGGTGATGGTCTATGCCACCATGACCTATGCCTGCGACACCACCGATCCCCAGGGCGCCGCCCTCAGTGGCCGAGCGCGGGGGCTGGGCGGGCGCTTCGCGGCCGCCACGGCCTTCACCGGGCCGGAGCTGCTGGCCATCGGCCGCCCCACCCTCGAGAACTGGATCCAGGTCGAGCCGCGCCTGGCCCACCTGGGCCACTTCGTCGACGACCTCTTTCGCCAGGCGGCCCATGTACGGTCGGCCGAGGTGGAGGAGGTGCTGGGGCTGGCCTCCGAGACCCTCTACGGCCTGTCGGGGCCGGCCGATACCCTGGCCAACGCCGAGCTGCGCTTCGCGCCGGCGCAGGACGCGGAGGGCCGTGAACACCCGGTCAGCCAGGGCAACCTGGGCGCCTACCTGCGCAGCACGGATCGGACCCTGCGCCGCACAGCCTACGAGAGCTACACCGATGCCTACCTGGGCTTCCAACGCAGCTTCGCCGCCAACCTCACCGGCGCCCTGCGTCGCGACGTCTTCCATGCCCGCGTCCGCCGCTATGACGACTCGCTCAGCGCCACCCTGGAGCGCGACCGGATCCCCGCGGCAGTCTTTCACAAGCTACTGGAGGTGTTCCAGCGCAACCTGCCTACCTGGCATCGCTACTGGGACCTGCGCCGCCGGGTCCTGGGTCTGAGCGAGGTCCAGCCCTTCGACGTCTGGGCGCCCCTGACGACGGAGACGGTGCACCTGCCCTACGAGCAGGCGGTGGACTGGATCTGCGAGGGGATGGCGCCCCTCGGACCGGATTACGTGAGCGCCATGCGCCGCGGCTGCCTGGAAGAACGCTGGGTGGACCGCTACCCCAACGTGGGCAAGCAGCAGGGAGCCTTCTCCGCCGGCCGCCGGGGCACCCTGCCCTTCATCAAGATGAGCTACCTGGATGACGTGGCCAGCATGAGCACCCTGGCCCACGAGCTGGGCCATTCCATGCATTCCCTCCTGACCTGGCGTAACCAGCCGCCCGCCTACACCGGCTACACCATGTTCTGCGCCGAGACGGCCTCCAACTTCAACCAGGCCATGACCCGCGCCTACCTGCTGCGGCAAGACCTCGATCGCGGCGTTCGGATCGCCATCCTGGAGGAGGCGCTCTACAACCTGCACCGCTACCTCTTCATCATGCCCACCCTGGCGCGTTGGGAGCTGGACATGCACCAGCGCCTGGAGCGGGGCGAGCCGCTGACGGCCGACCGGATGAACGCGCGAATGGCGGAGCTCTTCGCGGAAGGCTACGGCAGCACGATGCAGTTCGACGCGGCGCGGGTGGGCATCACCTGGGCCACCTTCCAGCACATGTACATGAACTTCTACGTCTACACCTACGCCACTGGCATCGCCGCCGCCCACGGCCTGGCGCGCCGCGTCTCCGCCGGCCAGCCCGGTGCCGCCGAGGCCTACCTGGGCTTCCTGGGGTCCGGCTCCTCCGGCTACTCGCTGGACCTGCTGCGACAGGCGGGCGTGGACATGACCGAGGATGCACCGGTGGAGGAAGCCTTCGCCACCTTGGCCTCGTATGTCGATCAACTGGAGGAGCTGCTCGGACATTGAGCTACCTGAGCCCAGCCGACGCAGCCCACCGATGTCGACCACGGTGAGCATCGGACCTTGACCGTACGCCCAGACCAGTCGTTCGGCACCGGTCGGGATGAGCTTGCGATGCAGCCCAGCAATGGCTCCGGTGTCGTCGATGTAGACGAAAGCGTTGTAGAGGGTGCCCGTGGTGTTGCGCTCGGTGATCCCGAGGGCCACCCACACTCGGTCGGCCTCTGCCGCGTTGCGAACCCTGTCCAAGTGCGGACCGGGGATCTCGACGGCCTGATCCTGAAAGCAGGCGTACCACTCGGCATCGCTCCAGGGCTTCTGGCGCCAGAGCCAGTCGGGGTAGCCGGGCACGAAGGATTCCGGGAACACCACGAGCTGTGCGCCGTCGGCTCCTGCTCGCAAGCGGCGGTCTGCCGCTGATCTCCTGCTGTGTCCGGCGGGTCAGTCCGCCGCTGCGGCACTTGCGCCCGTCGGCCAACCCATGGCAACGGACGGCACGGCACCACGGACCTTCATCCACATTGGTTTCAGGATCTTGATGACCTCCGCCAGCTCCGTCCTGACGAAGGTCAAGATGAGGACGGGCCTCGTCTAAGGCTGCGCACCATGCCTAGGCCCGCTGTCCGCCTCGATGCGGTCCGCCAGACGCTCGACAGCCGTGACGAGGCGCCGGAACAGCAGGATCAGGTAGAAGATGATCGCAACGAATAGTAGGCGCGAGAACTGGGTCAGCACTAGGTATGTAGGTAGGTCTTGGCCGAGAGGTTTCACGAAATCCACCACAGGTCGTGTGCGCTGCCCGCCGGACGCGGAGCACCGGTATCGAAGGGTAGCCGCGAGCAGACTCTCTGGCCAGCGGGATCGGAGACCGGGGAAGACCCTCGGGCTAGGGGCAAGGGCGTGTCTGTGGGCGGGCGTCGGAAGGTAGGCTCTTGGGCTTGGGCTGTCCCATGGCCGCAGGTTGCCAGCGCACAGGCCATCACTAGGGCAAAGGCCGGCAAGACGCGTTGGGACAACGTGGCGCTCCCCGACGTGGGCGGGAGGGCAGGACCACGTCCGATGTGAATGCAGGCGATGGTGAGGCTATCGGAACCGTCTGTCCTCGAGGACATAGATCCCACCGCCCCGGGCGGCTATCAGCAGCTTGTCGCCATGAAAGGTCAGGTCGGTCAAACCACCCAACAGTTGCATCTCAGGCCCGGGCTCCAAGTGGCCGGTTCTCCCCGTCCAGAGCTGTTCTGGGCTCGTGTCCCGGTAGATCAGATGGATCTGGCCGTCGCGTGCGGCAAGCGTGACCGCACCTTGTTCACGCTCGACGGAGTGCAATGCAACCGGGGAACGAGGCTGATGGACATCGAGCATTACCAAGCGGGCTCCGTTCACTCCGTGCAAGGTCACATAGGCGCGGTCTCCGTCGACGACGAGGTCGTCGCTGGAGTAGTCGCCCAGGAGGTACTCGCCCACCTTGAACGGTGCAGCCGGGTCGGCCAAGTTGAAGCTCATGAGCTTGGCCTCCACCCGGAGGCGCTGTGCTGCCGGGCGGAGCTCATGCGGGCCCGTACCGGGCGTTGGGCCGTTTGACCTTGACTCAGAGCCTGATGGAGCGACGGCGGACGTCTCCGACGCTGACGGTGGAAGGCCCCCGGCCACAGATGCCCCGGCCTGCCACCCCGCGTCGCACCCCGACGCCGCCGGCACACTGGTCCCTTTCTCCACGACCCGCTTGTGATCGAGCAAGACCAGCGCATAGTCCCCAATGAGGGCGAGGGCACCCGGGTCTGGCTGCTCGTCCGGCGTCGAATGCCGCACCTCCGCCAACTGCACGGGCGAGCTCGGTGTGGATAGGTCCCACACCTCAAGCGCCATGGAACGCAGCAAGTAGGCACGATTCGCTCGCACTGCAAAGGACCGGTGGCCTTGGTCAGCGTCCCCACTTACATGGAGACAAGCGCTTGGCTTGGGTTCAACAAGCTTGTTGACGTCGAGAACGCACACCGTTCCAAGGCTTTGAACGTAGGCCAACCCGCGTTCCACCTTGATCGCGGAAACGGCCCGGCCTTCGAGCGCTGGAACCACTTTGCCGGGCGACGGATCACCCCGGTTGATCACGCTAAGTCCTCGCTCCGTGTCAACCAGCAGCTGCTGGTCGAGGGGCGCCACTGTCAGTGGAACCAATCCGGCCTGAAAGGACCCAAGGGCGCTCGGTGGACCCCCACCCGAGAGGTCCAGGATCAGCAGCCGAAGCGCATAGTCATCATCATGAACGGACGCGTAGGCCATTTCCTCTGATACGACCAACCCACGGGTGTGGAGGATGCCATCCACACCCCCGATGATTCGTGGCCGCTCGGGGTCTCGCACATGAGACCACGAGCCAAGGGGAGGCACAGCCCGACGATGAGCGTGTCGCCGTGCAGAGCTATTGAGGTGGTCGAGGCAGCGGGGGGAGGTCGGGGCGAGACCACCAGGCCAGCGACAGCGAAGAGATCATCCGTACCCCCCCTCAGGCGCGGCCGGCTCGGATCGCTGAGGTCGACGACCCAGAGCGGTCCTCCACCACCGGCGACATAGACCAGGTCTTCGAAGACGGCGAGGGCTTGCGCTCCCTCCAGTGAAAGGCCGCCCAGTTGGCGGGGCTCGGCAGGGGACGACACGTCGATCACCAGCAGCCCCGCCTCCGGACCCACCACGAGAACCCGCTCCCCTAGGAGATCGATGCTCAGTTCACCGACGAGCAGCTCCATGCGTCCGAGCCGGCGTGGCGCCTCAGGCATCGCGACATCGATCACCTCCAGGCCACCGTGGGTCGCGAGGTAGACCCGATTTTCCTTTGCAGCCAGATCCGTGATGCCCGCTTCCAGATGAAGGCCGCCCAAGCGCTTCGGGTCGGAAGGTCGCGAGATATCTACCACCGTGAGATCACTGCCGTTGCCCGCCAGGTAAGCCACCTTGCCGACCACAGCGACCTGATAGGCCTCATCCACGAGAGCGAGCGAATCCACCTTGTTCAGTGAGGCGACTTCGCGCTGAGCTGCTCCGCCCCCAAGGTCGAAGACCTGTACAGACGAGGTCGATGTCAACCGGGCTCAGCCGCGGCGCCTGAACGGATAGGCAAGCTGACCCAGAAACGAGCGGGGAATGGGCTCCCTCACCCCGAAGGCCACCGGCTCGTGGTCAGGGCATTGGTAGGTGCCGAAGAGGCGGTCCATCAAGGGCGAGAGGTTGGCGTAGTTGCCCGCGTCCCGATCGCGGTCGTGGTGCCAGTGGTGTAGCTCAGGCGAGCCGATCAGCACGCGCAAGGGGCCGAGAGGCAGGCGGACGTTGGCATGGATGAAGATCGCCCAGACTCCCCTGAAGGTCACCAGGCCCACCAAAGTCTCCATTGGAAAGCCCAGGGCGAGGGCGGGCATGTTGATCATCGTCGCCGTGTACACCGTGTCGAGCGGGTGTTCACGGTGGGCCGCAAGCCAGTCCAGGTGCTCGGCGCTATGGTGGATAGCATGAAAGCGCCACAAGAAGTCTACCCGATGCTGCAGCCGGTGGCCCCAATAGACGCAGAGATCGCTCAAGACTATCACCTCGACGGCTTGCAGCCACCAAGGCTGGGCAGCCACCGCCGCCCGAAAGGCCGACGGAAGCACCTGATCCATCCAGAAGCCCAGTCGCGTGATGATCCAGAGGACCATTCCCGTGAAGAAGGCGTACTGGCCGAGGAAAAAGGCGAGGTCCGTCCACCACGCCGGTCGAAAGAAGGGCTGACCGGACCGGGCCGGAAAGGCCCATTCCAAAGGGCGAAAGGCCAGCGCAAGGAAGAGCAGGCTGCTGCCTGCGGTCAGCAGGAGGCGCATGGGTAGCTTTCGCGCGACCTTCGCAACAGCTCAGGGAACAACCGTCTCACCAATCGTATCCGATGGATCGAGAAGGTTGTTGGCCTGGGCTGGCAAGTCATTGTCGAACGCGTTCCCGCCCCGCGCGATTTGGATGGCGCGATCGAAAAGAAGGTCGGCAGGAGGAAGGGGTGGTGTTGGAATCGGTGAGGACCATGCCATGTCGACTTGCGCTCGAGTTGGCGGCATCGGGCACGGAGGCAGCTGGCAGATCGGTTCACCTTTGCTGATGCGCGCCGCGATCTCATCACGCAACATATCAACGAAACTGGATCGCGGGTAGAAGTACAACGGCGCGCTCTTTGAGGTGCTTGGGAACGACTCGTCCCGGTACGACAGCCTCGCCGAAGCTGGGAGTCGGAAGAACCCTGAGATCAGGGTCAGTTCGTATGCCAACGACACCAGTTGCTCGGAGCTGAGGTCTGGTGGCGCTGCCTGGTCCGCAAAGAGGATGGCCCGAAACTCGCTCTCGCGATCACTCGTGCCCGACAGCGGGATCTGCTCGACGGCCTTCGGCGGCAAGCTTCGCCCAATGACATAGCCGCCGAGTAGCCCGAATCCAAACAGCGCAGCCACCACCTTCGGCAGGAGAGGCCGCGAAGGGCCAACCTCAACCGGTTCGCAGCCGGAAGCATTCGGGCGCTCGTCATCCATCGCGGACTCCTGACCTATGTTGGGATACCTCAGGTCACAGTATAGGCGTGACATTGCGAGGCACCCAAGCACGCTTCTCGAAGCCACCTTGATCTACCCTGCCCCGTCGCCGGGCGGTCGGTCCGTCCAGGGAACCGAAGTCTCAATCGCAGCGAGTGATCCCATCGCCCTGCCGCCGTCGCCGTGGTACCTTGCGCCTGGGTCGGCCTAGAACCCGCCCCATAGCACCCCGCCCGGGCAGGGCAGTTGCCCCGCGACGGCCTCGTAGACCGCACGCAGCTCTTCCGGACCGGGCGCCGCGAGGTAGTTCTCCGGGCGAGAGGCGACCTGGCGCATGAGGTCCGCACCCACCTCGTCGCCGAGGCCGACCACGTAGACCTCGCGGCCGCTTCCGGCGCGGCCGGCGGCTTCCAGCATCTGGCCCTCGCTGCCCTGGTCGGGACGGCCGTCGGTGAGCAGGACCAGGACCTTGTTGTTCTGCGGGCGGGAGGACTGGCCGGCGAGGATGCCGGCGGCCACGTCCAGAGCCAGGTCAATGCGCGTGCCGCGATCGAGGCCGATGCGGTCCACGGCGGCCAGCAAGGCGGTGCGATCATCGCCCAGGCCGGCGAGCACTTGCACCTGGCTGTTGAAGACGAGCAGGGCAGCCTGGTCGCCGCCGCCGCCCAGGGCCAGCAGCTCCATGAAGCGCCGCGCCGCGGCCTGCGCCGCCTGAATCCGCGTTCCGCCGCCGGCAAGCTGCGCCATGCTGGAGCTGGCGTCGATGGCCAGCACCACATCGGTATGCTGCTCGGCCGGCTTGCAGGCGCGGCGCATCAGCGCCGGCAGGTAGGCCCGGCCGGGGCGCGAGGTGGCGCTGGGGCTGGCGGTGGCCGTCGCGGACGCGGTGGCCGTGGCCGCCGTGGTGACCGAGGGTTCGGGCGTGGCTGAGGGCGCGGTCGTCGGCGTTTGCGTCGGCTCGGGACTGGCGGTGGGCGTCGGCGGGGCGCAGGGCAGCACGAGAAGGGTTCGCGTGGGAACAAGGTAGGGCCTGGACAGCCGCTGGAGGTTGTCCTCGACGGTGGCGGCGCTGTCGGCGAGGCGCAGCTGGGCGGAGCCTTCGGCCTTGGGCTTGACGCGGTAGGTGGCGGTCAGGACGGAATCGGCAGGCACATCCTTCCATTCCCACAGCATCCGGTCGCTGTTGATCTGGATGCGCGGCGCCAGGGCGGCGGGGGCGCCGGCGGCTGATCCGGCCACGAGGGTGAAGCCGGGCGCCAGGCGCTCGATGAGCTGCACGACCTTGGGCGCCACGTCCTTGCCCTGCTGCTCCAGCTCCAGCAGGCGAGCCTGCACCCGGCTGCCCTGGCGCAGGTCGTAGTAGCTGCCCTGCGAGGCCATGGCGCGGATGTCGTTGCAGTGGGTGCGCGGCAGGGCCGGCGGGGGCACGACGGCGTTGGGGTTGCAGACGCCGATGACGGTCACGCCCTTGCCCTGCACGCGGCCGGAGCTGGCCTGCTGGCGTTGGCAGTAGCTCTCGAAGCCGCTGGGGCAGCCGGTGGAGATGAGGACGATGATCTCGACGGGCGAGATGGCCTCGGATCTCGCCGCGGCCAGGAGGTCTTCGGCGTCGGCCAGCCAGTCGTAATACCGCGCGGTGGGGTTGACCTGGTCCAGGCGGATGCCGTTGATGGCCGACAGCACCTTGCCCTTGTCGCTGGTCAACTCCTGCTCGGTGCGGCTCTGCACCGACAACGAGACCACGCCCACCCGGGTCTCGTTGGTGAATTCCAGGGCGTTGGCCGCGTCGCGGGCCACGGCCTTGGCCTCGTCCAGATGGTCGAACATCAACAGGTGCCGGGCCACGAGGAAGACGACATGCAAGGGCAGGGGCTTCGGCCTGGTGACCACCAGAGTCACGGTCACCGCGGCCTCGTCGCAAACGCGCACGGAAGCGGGCGCGGTCTCGGTGATGGTCAGCCCGCAGGCCGAGGGGGTACGCCGGCGCCGCCGGATTGGGCCTGGGCGGGGGGATGGACGGAGCAGAGGGGACCAGGCCCAGAACAGCGACGGTGCCGGCGGCCAGGAGCGTGCTGAGGAGAAGGATGCGCATGAGGGCTCGCATGGGACGATCGCCCGAGGGATGGCCGCCGGCAGACCGGGCGGGGATGATGGCTGGGCGAGGAGAGGACCAGCGCTTACGGGCGGAGGTGATAGCACGAAGGGGACGACTGGTCCAGGCAGAGTCGGCACCCCCGTTGAACCAAGGCGTCGAGGTCGCGCCCAACGGTTTCTGTAGGGGCGGGTCTGCCGGGCGTTATCGATTCGCCGCCAGGCAAACGGTACGTCCCGGCTGGCTCGCCCAGGGTTCACATGTACCGAGGGCGAGCCAGCCGGGACGCATCAAGATGGTGTAAGCGCATCCAGATGCCCGGCAGACCCGCCCCTACGAACGTCCGCCTCTCCCGACGGCGGCATGACACCGACCGCCAGGTTTGCCAACGTCACGCTCCATTCCCTGGGCGGTCGGGGCGGGCAACGCCAGCTGGATCCTGACCGCTTTAATTAAGCGCCCCGGGCCGTCGACCGCCTCGGCGCCGCGCTCAGATGCCGTCCTCCAGATACGCCCGCTCCCCGTGCAGGATGGCGTCCAGCCCGTGGGCCTCGTCCGCGGCGCCCACCTTCACCGGCGTGATGCGGTCGATGAGCCACAGCATGCCGTAGGTGAACACAAAGGCCCATACCGAGGAGCCGATCACCGCCGCCGTCTCCTTCCAGAAGAAGGCTGCGTTGCCCGCCAGCAGGCCATCCGCTCCAGCCGGATTGAAGGTCTTCGTGGCGAAGATGCCCAGCATGATGATGCCGATCATCCCCCCCACCCCGTGGACGCCCCAGACATCCAGGGCGTCGTCCCAGTTCATGCGGTTCTTGAACATCACCGCGCCGTAGCAGACCACGCCGGCGACGATGCCGATGATCGCCGCGCTCATCGGCGACACGTAGCCCGCGGCGGGGGTGATGGTGGCCAGGCCGCCGACCGCGCCGGTGAGGAAGCCCACGAACTTGGGCTTCTTCTCCCGGCGCCAATCCAGAACCAGCCAGGCGATGCCGGCGAAGGAGGCCGCCACGTCCGTGTTCAGGAAGGCCACCGCCGTCACCGAATCCACCCGGAACTGGCTGCCGGCGTTGAAACCGTACCAGCCGAACCACAAGAGCCCCGTGCCCAGGGCCACAAGGGGGATGCTGTGCGGTCCCGGGTCGGCCACCCGGCGCCGGCCCACATAGAGCACCGAGGCCAAGGCGGCGATACCGGCGATGTTGTGCACCACGATGCCGCCGGCGTAGTCCAGCACACCCCATTGCTGCAGGATGCCACCGCCCCACACCATGTGCACGAAGGGGAAGTACACCAAGAAGAGCCAGCCCGTCAGGAAGAGCATCCAGGCCTTGAAGGTCACGCGGTTGGAGAAGGCCCCGGTGATGAGCGCCGGGGTGATGATGGCGAACATCATCTGGTAGGCCACGAAGACCAAGAGGGGGATGGTGTCGTTGGCGGCGGCCGGCGTGCTCAGCGTGATGCCGCGCAGGAAGGCCTGGTCGAGGTTGCCGATGATCCCGCCCACATCTCCCGAAAAGCACAGCGAGTAACCCACGGCGAACCAGATCACCGTCGTCCAGCCCATCGACACGAAGCTCTGCATCATGATGGCCAACACATTGCGCCGGCCCACCAACCCGCCGTAGAGGAAGGCCAGGCCCGGGGTCATCAGCATCACCAGGCTGGTGCACAGCAGCATGAAGGCGGTGTTTCCGGTATCAAGGTTCGGCATGACGGCCTCCCGTGGGTGGTTCCCGGCGTCGGAGCCTGCGGTATCCGGCGTACCGGGAAGCGGCGAGTGTACCACGAGGGTGCGGCCGTCTGACAGTGGGCGAGGGGAATCGCCTGCCGGCTATGGGGCCGTCGTACCCCCTTCACCGTCCCCGCGCCGCCGCAGCCCTCCCCAGGCCGCGCCCCGCCGCGCCCGCCGCCGGGCAGTGGGGCTGTCAGCGTCGCTGTCGGGCAGCTCCATTGGATCTTCCGGGAACTCGGCGTCCCAGCGAGCCTTGTACTGGTCCGGAGTCCAGCGGGTGCGCTCCGTGAATTCCGTGCGACCCACGAAGGCGCGCCGGTCACGCAGGTCTTTCCGCAGATCCTTGTCCAGGCTGAAGTTCAGGCGCAGCTCCTGATCCTTGCCCATCGTCAGCCGGAAGCGCCCTACACCCGGCAGGACCACTGGAGAACCGCGCCGCAGGTAGAAGCGAAGCACCCGTCCCAATTGCCCCAGCACCATCCGCACCACATTCGGGTTGGCGCCGGCGTCGGTCGCCATCCAGGCCACCAGCTCATCCTCCATCGCGTGTGGCCCCTGGACCACCCGCGGACCGTAGCGTCCTACCGCCTGCATGTAGCTTGCCATCCGACCTTCCCCCCGCGTCTCTCGCCGTGACCGCGACCTGTCGCCCTGGGCCACGTCTGCGGCCGACCTGCCGCAGGGTGCAGGATAGCACGGGCGACCCGAGCAAGTACGCAGCGTACTTGCCCCCGTCAACCCTTGCTAATGGCCTCGAAAGTCCAGGTTCAGCAGAGCAAGTACGCAGCGTACTTGCTCTGCTCTTCGAGGCGATGGTCGCCGCTTGCCTTGGGACACACCCTAAGATCCCCACTTCCAAGCGGGATCGCTCCCTGTGGAGCGCCGAAGCCAGGCCATGCGCCTGGTCTGTGGCGGCCGCCGCCTGCACGATAGCGTCCGAGTTGCCGGCGAGGAGCAACCCATAGGGATGCGTCTGAGAGATTGGCGCTGAGTGCCGCGGTGGCTATCCTGCTGCATCTCTGATCGGTCGGCCAGAGGAGGACGTCATGCCCGTAACCACCGCCAGCGTCATACGTGACCGGGACACAGGGCTCTACGTTGGCTACTTCCCGGGACCCCCCGGCGCCCATTCACAGGGCGCCACATTGGACGAACTCAACAGCAATCTGGCCGAGGTGCTTGCCATGCTGTTGGAGGACGGCAAGCCGGAAGTCGCACTGCCCGTAGCGCCCGTCGAGAGCTTGTGACCGTGATGGGTTCCGCGTCGAGCCGCCTCAACCACCGCTGCACGCTCGCGCTCTGCCTGGCCGCCGTGGCGTTCTCGGCGGCCTGCCGCCAGCCGACCACCATCGCGACCATCCTACAGACGCCCCCCACCCCCATCCCCACCGCCGACCCCGTGCTCACCGGGGCCGAGATCGCACGGCGGTCCCGCGAGGCGATGGCCGGCCTGAGCAGCTTCGAGGCGCATGTGGTGTTCGTGGTCCGCAGTCCCGGAAGCGGGTCCATGTCCGATGCCATCATGCACGGGATCACCGACTACCGCTACGAGCCACCGAACAGACACAGCTATGTGTCCTATTCACCCGACTCCGGCACGCAGTTAGAAGCCCGCTGGGAAGGCAAGCAGTTCTATACCCGCGATGGCAAGGACGCGCCCTGGGCCTGCGAGATCTGGGACATCGAGGCGCCCCGTACGGCGTCCTACGCGCCGCGGGGCGAGGATTATGTCGGTGTGGACAGGACTTCCCTCGGCAACCGCTACCACTTCCGGCGATTGGAGCCGAACACGGACGAACCGCTGGAACCGGACACCAGCGATGTGTGGGTGGAACCGGGGACCTACCGCGTCCTCAAGATGACCTCGATCACCCATAGTCCCAACGAGCACCGCTACGAATTCCGCGACCTCTCGGCCTTCGACAGCCCCCGGCAGATCTTCCCGCCGGGACCCTGCGTGACGGCCACGCCGACGGCCGAGGAAGCGGACTGAAGAGGACGTGGAAGCGGATGAGACCGCAAATGCCTTCCGCAGGGGCGGGTCAAATGCGCCCGTTGGTCGGCAATTCCTCGGTCGATTCTTGACTTGGTTCCGGCGCGATCCTACCATCGATCATGGATGCATGGATGCGTCCCAACTAAGTCGGTTACAACTTCAGGAGCGCCAGATGTTCACCCCTCTTCGCCTGTCCGCGATCCGGCGGACCCTGTCCTCGCGCCGTGTGCTCACGTCTCCGCGCCGCGCGCCGGCGCCACACCGCCTCGCGACCGTCCTGGGCCTCTTCACCACCCTCCTCATCGTCATGGCCGGCCTCGGTAGCCGGCAACCCAGTCCAGCGCTCGCCGGGAGCGCCGCGGTTCCCGGCATTCCGCCGCATTTCGGATTGGGCTCCAGCAGCCTGATCATCGTGAACCGCGATTGTCGGGCGGCGGCGCGGCCGGCGCAGACCATGGTCGACATCTACCCCCAGAGCGGCAATCCGGGAGGCGTGGCGCTGTCCCGACCCCATCTCGCCGGCTGCCGCGCGACGTTCGAGCTGGTGGCCAGCCATTCGGAATTCCGACAGCACGGGCTCTTCTCCGCTCAGGTGGGCGCCGATGTGGCCGTCGACGCCCTGGCCGGTACGACCTGGAGCGGCGCCCCGGCCAATACCATGAGCAACCGGTCACGCGCCGGGCGCGAGGTGGTGGTCCCCTGGGTGAGCAGCGGCGACCGGGGCCTCAGCGCTTATGTCACCGTCCGCAACACCGACGGCCAGCTGCCGGCCACCGCCCTGCTGACCCTGCAAGACGCGACCACGGGACTCCAGATCGGTCCCCTCACCCGGCGCATCGCGGCCAACGGCGCCGTCACGGTGGCGTTGAATGGGGCTAACGACCGCGACCTGATGCAGGTGCCGGCCGGCTTCACGGGCTCCGTGACCGTGCGCGCAGACCTGCCGATCGCCGTACAGGTCTTCACCGAATGGAATGGCTCGGCCTTCGGGATGGCCAGCACCGAGGGGGTGCCCGTCGACCTGGCCGCGGCCACCCTCCACGCGCCGCTGGTCTACAACGCAGGCCCGGAAGGGCGCACGTGGATCGCCGTAGCCAACGTCGGCGAGCAGCCCACGGACGTCCTAGTCCGCTACCGGCTCGACGGCACCGGCTGCCCGGCGACGGCCCTCGCTCGCGGCGGAACGCCCGTCCGCCTGGAGCCGGGCGGTAGCACGGTCATCGACCAGGGCGAGCCCTGGAGCCCCGATCCGAACCTCGGCCCCAGCGGCGTCCGCCCGGGCTGCGTGGGCTCCGCGGAGATCGTCGGCGGGGCCGGCGGACGGCTCGTGTCAACCGTGTTCGCCCAGAATCGCAGCGGCAGCATGGCCGGCTACCAGACCCTGCGGGAAGACGACGGCGCGCGGCAGGTCATCCTGCCGACCTTCCTGAAGCGTGTCGGCGTCAGCGACCTCTCGACCCTGGTCGCCGTCAAGAACCTGAGCGATCAGCCCGCGAGCGTCGAGCTGCTGGTGCTCGACGCCGGCGGTCAGCCACTGGCAGCGCCCTGTCCGGAATGCCGCGTGACGCTGGCGCCGTGGAGCGGCGCCGTCTGGTCGCCGACCCAGATGAACTCGCTGGGGATGACCTCCTCCGGCTCAGCCGTCGTCCGCAGCGACCGCCCTATCGGCGTCACCGTCGCCGAGACCTCGGGCAACAACCGGTCCGACAGCGCCATGTACCTAGGTATCCCGGCGCTGGAAGCCGACGAGGCACCCGATCTGGTCCAACTCCCGATGCTGCTCATCAACGCTGCCCTGGGCGGCGAGCCACGGGCCTGGACCACCCATGCGATCTACGTGACGGGCTTGGAGCGATCCGCCTTCGGGCAGGGGGGTTGGGGGTCGGGACGGTGGCGGGTTTTCGAACGAGGTTCAAACCCGCCCCTACGGAACGGGGGGCGTCGAGGCAGACGTTCTCGGCAGGAACCCACAAACCCGTAGGGGCGGGTTTGTGGCACGCTCGAAAACCCCACGGCCGTTCGGCCGGTAAACCCGCCCTGCCTGTTTGCGGACACCGGTCGGTACCTTGTCATGGCACCGGTGGGTGTACGGCGACGGGGCAACAGCCCGGCCCCCTACCCGCACCCCCCCGTCTGGTAGCGCGCCACGTTCGCGTTGTGCTCCTCCAGCGTCAGCCCGAACACGTGGGAGCCGTCGCAGGCCTCGTCGTTGGCCACGAAGTACATCCAGTCGCCGTCCTCCGGAGCCAGCACCGCGTCCAGGGAGGCGATGCCCGGGCTGCAGATGGGCCCCGGGGGCAGGCCGCCGCGGGTGTAGCTGTTGTAGGGCGAGTCGATCTGCAGGTCGTCCAGGTAGAGCGGGCGCTTCCACCAGCTGTTCGCCTCCGGCTGGAAGCCCAGGGCGTACTGTATCGTGGGGTCGGCGTTGAGGATGAAGGGCGCTTCGGCCAGGCGGTTGAGGTAGACGCGGGCGATACGCGGACGCTCCGTCTCCAGCACCGCTTCGCGCTCGACGATGGAGGCCAGGATGACCAGCTCGTGCAGCGAGCGCCCGCTGGCGGTCACCAGGGCCTGGCGCTGCGGCGTCAGCTGGGCGCTGAAGCCGTCGAGCAGGCGGCGCAAGGTGGCCTCCTCATCGCCCTCGGGGTCGAATTGGTAGGTGTCCGGGAAGAGGTAGCCCTCGAGCGTGGCCCCGGCCGGCCGGGCGGCGATGAGCGGCCAGGCCGACAGGTCCATCGTCGCCAGGAGGCGCTCGAAGGTCTCGGTCTTGCCCAGCCCCGCCTGGCTGAGGATGGCCACCGTCTCCTCCAGCCGCTTGCCTTCCGGGATCGCCAGCGCCAACTGGTCGCCCGCGGCCGACTGCAGGGCCGTCAGCACCGCCTCCGCATCCATGATCGGCCGCAGTTCGTACCGCCCCGCCTGGATCGTGGTATCCAGACCGCGCACGCGGGCCAGTAGGCGAAAGGCCGCGGCGTCGCGCACCAAACCCTCGGCCTGCAGGCGATCCGCCACCTGGGGCAAGGCCTCGCCGGGCGCGATCTCGAAGGCCCGCGGACCATCATCCGTCGCCGAGGGCGCCAGCAAGCGCTCGGACTGCCGCTCCAGCCACCAGGTACGGAGGCCCGCGCCCGCCGAAGCCGAGCCGGAGCCGGCCAAAAGACGACCGGTGACAATCCAGGCGCCACCAGCGGCGATGACCAGGCCGAAGACCACGGCCAAGATCACCAGCCACCGTTCCATGCCACCGCTTTCAACCGCCGCGTCGTCGGGACGCTGTTCATCCATCGCTTCATCCTTCCTTGCTGTCATCGTGAAGGTTCGCCCGTTCGGCCAGGAACTGCCGCAGGATGACGGCGGCCGCCATCGCGTCCAGCCGGCCCGATTCGCGGAGGTTGCGCTCGCCGCGGCCCGGTCGGTCGCGCCTGAGCCCGTTTCGCCGTGGACCGTCGGCCCCGGCCAGAGCGGCCTGGGTGCTCCCGCTCTCGTCCTGATGGTGGATCGGCAGGCTACCCTGGCCGGCCGCGGCCAGGGCCTCTCGCAACTCCGTCACCCGCTCAGCGATCCAGGCCGCACCCGCCGCCGCGTCGCCATCCAGACCGCGCGGTTCGCCCACCACCAGACCCACGGGCTGATGCTCCCGGCAGAGGGCGACGATGCGCTCCGCCGCGCGCCTGAGTGCGCCCGGCGATGCCTGCCAGGTCGGTCCCGGTCGAGCGCCCACCCCTGCCGCCAGGTCGATCGTCTCCAGCGGCCGAGCCGTCAGGCCCAGCTCGTCGGACACCGCCACGCCGATGCGACGGCGACCGTAGTCCAAAGCAAGGGTGCGGCCGATCATGCGCCGACCACCACCGAAGCCCCCCCGCTCCCAGCCGTGTTGGGGGAGGGGGTCGGGGGGTGGGGGCCTGTCACCCTCACCCCTTGCCCATCCCCACCACCAGCTCCGCCGCGGCCGCCAGGGCGCCGTCCAAGCCCGCGGCGTCCTTGCCCCCCGCTTCGGCCAGCTGCGGCCGGCCGCCGCCGCCGCCGCCGATGCGCGGCGCCAGCTGCCGCACCAGGTCGCCGGCGCGGATGCCGCGCGCCACCAGATCGTCCGAGACGCCGACCACCAGGCGCGGGGCGCCGTCCGCCACCGTGCCGAGCACGATCACCCCCGAGGGGATCCGTTCGCGCAGGGCGTCCAGCTGCCGGCGCAGGGCGTCGCCGTCGGCGGCCTCCACCCGGGCGCTCAGCAGGGGCACGCCGCCCGCGTCGCGCAGCTCCCCCGCCAGGTCGCCGGCCTGCGAACCGGCCAGGCGGGCCTGGGCGGCGTCCAGCTGCCGCTGCAGGTCCTTGGCGCGGCCCTGCAGCTCGTCCACCTTGGCGTCGAGATGGTCCAAGGACTGCGCGCCCAGCTTGCCCGCCAGGGCGCTCAGCTGGTCCAGACGCTCGCGGGCCAGGGCCGTGGCGCCCGCGCCGGTGACCGCCTCGATGCGCCGGATGCCGGCGGCCACCCCCGACTCGCCGGTGATCAGCAGGCTGCCGATCTCGCCCGTGGCCGCCACATGCGTCCCGCCACAGAGCTCGCGGCTCTGGCCCGCCACCTCGACCATGCGCACCTGGTCGCCGTACTTCTCGCCGAAGAGCATCATCGCTCCGCGGCGCTTGGCCTCTTCCAGGCTCAGCTGCGCCGTGTTCACCGGGGCATCGGCCAGGATCATGGCGTTGACCTGCGCCTCGACCGCTCGCAACTCATCGGCCGTGACGCCCTTGAGGTGGGCGAAGTCGAAGCGCAGACGGTCGGGCGCCACCAGCGAGCCGCGCTGCTGGGCATGGTCGCCCAGCTTCGCCTGCAAGGCGGCGTGCAGCAGGTGGGTGGCCGTATGGTTGCGGCGGATCGAGGCGCGGCGATCGGCGTCCACCTGGGCGTGGACGGCGGCGCCCACGGCCACCGCGCCCTCCAGCACCTCGCCCAGATGCACCGTCAGGCCGGCGATCGGGCGCACCGTGTCCCGCACGCGGATGCGGCTGCCCGGCCCGATCAGCAGGCCCTGGTCGCCCATCTGGCCGCCCGATTCGGCGTAGAAGGGCGTCCGGTCCAGGATCAGCTCGACCTGCTGGCCGGCGGCGGCCTCGTCCACCAGCTCGCCGTCCACCACCAGGGCCAACACCTCGCCCGGGGCCTCGAGGCTCTCATAGCCCAGGAAGACCGTCTCCGCCAGACCCAGCCGCCGGTAGGCGTCGTCGCGGCTGGACACACCGAACTGCGCCTGGGCCCGGGCGCGCTGCTTCTGGGCGGCCATCGCCGCCTGGAAGCCCGCGCGGTCGATATCCAGGCCCTGCTCCTCGGCGACCACCCGGGTGAGGTCCGGCGGAAAGCCGTAGGTGTCGTAGAGGCGGAAGACCACCTCGCCGGGCACCGCCGTGGCGCCGGCGGCCTTGAGGGTGGCCAGCTCCTGCTCCAGCAGTTCAAGCCCGGTCTCTAAGGTGCGCTCGAAGCGCGACTCCTCCTGGCTCACCACCTCCTTGATCCAGTCCGCGCGCTCGCGCAGCTGCGGGTAGGGGCCCTCCATGGTGGCGATCACCGCTTCGACCAGGCCGGCCAGGAAGGGCTCTTCGAAGCCGATCTGCTTTCCGAAGCGCATCGCCCGGCGCATGATGAGCCGCAGCACGTAGTTGCGGCCGTCGTTGCCCGGCAAGACGCCGTCGGCGATCAGGAAGGTCATGGCCCGGCCGTGGTCGGCCAGCACGCGGTAGCCCGTGCTGGCCTGCCGGCGCTCCGCCGGCGCATGGCGCAGGGCCGCCTGCACATGGTCCAGGATGCCGCTGAACAGGTCCGTGTCGTAGTTGACATGGACGCCTTGTTTGATGGCGCAGATGCGCTCCAGGCCCATGCCGGTGTCGACGCCGGGCTTGGGCAAGGGCGCGCGGCTGCCGTCCTTGGCCTGGTCATACTGCATGAAGACCAGGTTCCATACCTCCAGCCAGCGGTCGCAGTCGTTGTCCAGGGCCACCGAGCAGTCCGGCCGGCCGCAGGTGCAGCGGTCGGGGCCGAAGTCGTAATGCAGCTCGCTGGTGGGTCCGCAAGGCCCCACGTCAGCCATCATCCAGAAGTTGGTCTTGTCGCCCATGCGCAGCACGCGCTCGGCGGGCACCCCCACCTGCGTCACCCAGACGTCATAGGCCTCGTCGTCGGACTGGTGCACGGTGAACACCAGTCGCTCGGGATCGACGCCCAGCTCGCGCGTCAGGAAGCCGAAGGCCAGGCGGATGGCGTCGGCCTTGAAGTAGTCGCCGAAGGAGAAGTTGCCCAGCATCTCGAAAAAGGTGTGGTGCCGCGGGCTGGGGCCGACGTTCTCCAGGTCGTTGTGCTTGCCGCTGACGCGCATGCATTTCTGGCTGGTCACCGCGCGGCTGTAGGGCCGCGGATCCAGGCCCAGGAAGCTGTCCTTGAACTGCACCATGCCGGCGTTGACAAAGAGCAAGGTGGGGTCCAGCGGCACCAGCGAGGAGCTGGCGACCACGGCATGCCCTTCGCGGGCGAAGTAGTCCAGGAAGCGTTGGCGGATCTCGATGCTGGTCATGGGAATGCCTGTTGGGGAATGAGGGATCTGACGAATCCGGGTCCGCTCTCGGATCCGGATCCCGCAGTCGCGATGTCAGGTCAGTAGGTGTGCTCGATGGAGAAGCCCGGGCCGCGGTCCAGGTTGAGGTCGATGGTCAGCTCCCGCGCCGCCGGCGCGCCGCCGCTGGTGTAGCCGCGGACGATGATCAGCCGCGTGCCGGTCGGCAGGTCGATGCCGGAGCGCGCGTCGGTGACCGAGCGCAGGGGCGGATCGCGGGGGGCGATGTCGGCGGTCTGACCGCTGGGCCCCGGCACGGCGACCGAGTTGTCGGGCAGGATCACGCTCCAGCCGCTGATCTGGTCCTCGGCGTCGGCGCCGGGAAAGCGCAGGGTCACCTCGGCACGCCAGCGGTACTCACCCTCCTGAGACAGCTTGACGAAGCTCACCTCGACGCCCTCGCTCTCCGGCAGGGGGCCGGTGGCCATGGGCAGCTCGGTCGGGCCCGCCGATGACGCAGCGGGCGTGAGGGCCGCGGGGGAGCCGGCCGGCGCGCCGCGGCAGCCGGCCAGGAAGCAGGAAGCGATGAGGCAGGTCAGCAGAAAGCGGATGTGCATGATGGGGACTCAAATCGGGGATGAAGTCGCGGAGGGCTAAGGATACACCGGAGTCGAGGATGGGGGAGTCGGCGGCGCAGGGAACCCAACGCCGCCGACGACCCGCGGCCCGTCCTCAGGATCATCCGGGCGGTGGGCGGTGCGTGTCGATCCGGTGGCCCATCGATCTGGTGTCGCCGATCACCCGCGCCGGCACCCCCGCCACCAGGGCATGCTCAGGCACATCGCGGGTGACGACCGCGCCGGCCGCCACCATGGCCCCGCGGCCGATGGTCACGCCGCCGATGATGGTCGCGTTGGCGCCGATGCTCGCGCCGGCGCCCACGACGGTGGTCTCCCGGCGCCAATCCTGCAAGCCCTTGAGGCTGCCGTCCGCGTTGACCGCAGCCGGATAGCGGTCGTTGGTGAAGCAGACATGCGGGCCGATGAAGACCCCGTCGTCGATCCGCACCCCGCTGGGGATGAAGGCGAAGGCCTGGATCTTCACGTCGGCGCCCACCTCCACGCCGGATTGGATCTCCACGAAAGCCCCCACCTTGGTCCGTGCGCCGATCCGGCAACCATAGAGGTTGACGAGGTCGGGCTGGTAGACGGTGGCATCGGGATGGAGTTGGACATCCGGGGCGATCATGGCGGTTCTCCGTGGACGGCTGGGGTAGGGACGGCGGGGACGGGGACGGGGACGGGGACGGGGACGGGGACGGGGACGGGGACGGGAGATGATAGTCGGCCGGGGCCACGAGGCGGAAAGCGGGGCCACGACATGAAACTGCATCCATGCGTCAACACCGGACGTCCCCGGCGGTTTCAACGATACCGTTGGCAAACCTTATGTGAATGGTCGGACGGTCAAGAGTCCCAGCAAAATCGCGCCGCCCCGATCGCCCGGGGGCAAAGCAGCCCCGGGCTCTACCATTGGAATGTCCCCTACGGGGACGGTTCTGTCGTGATTTCGCATGGTAGCCACGACTTCCGCAATGGTTGTACCGTCCCGCAGGGACATCCCGATGGAAGAGCCCGGGGCTGCTTTGCCCCCGGGCGGTTGGGGCGGCGCGATCTGGTCGGTTCCAAACCGCCACACACCAGACCATAGCGTTTACCAACAGTATCGTTTCAACCGCCGGGGCCATCCGTGGCGCACGTGGTATCCGGTTGGACGCGTGGTATCCCGTTGCATGCGTTGCGTCCGGTTAGATGCAATTGCCGCGGCGTGGCCCGGCGCCTTGGCGCCGCGCCGTCCGCTGGCTACACTGTCCCCCCCATCCTCGCCCACCCCCCAGGGAGCCGACCATGTCCGCATCCGTCGACCGCTACCGCGTGCGGCCGGGCCAGCGCTTTCGCCTGGCCGACTGCGACCCCGAGGACAACAGCACCTTCGACGGCGAGCGGGAAGCCGCCGAGGCCGAGTTCGCCGCCCTCAACGACCGGCTGGAGGCCCTGCAGGAGTTGCTGCATGCCGAGGGCCGCCACCGGGTGCTCGTGGTGCTGCAGGCCATGGACACCGGCGGCAAGGACGGCGTCATCCGCAAGGTCTTCGAGGGCGTGAACCCCACGGGGGTGCGCGTGGCCAGCTTCAAGGTGCCCACCGCGCCCGAAATGGCTCGCGACTACCTGTGGCGCGCCCATCAGCAGGTGCCGGCCAACGGCGAACTGGTCATCTTCAACCGCAGCCATTACGAGGACCTGCTGGTGGTGCGGGTGCACGAGCTGGCGCCCGAAAAGCGCTGGCGGCGGCGCTTCGACCACATTCAGGCCTGGGAGCAGATGCTGGCCGACGAAGGCACCACCATCGTCAAGTTCTTCCTGCATATCTCCAAGGACGAGCAGCGCCAGCGCCTGCAGGACCGTCTGGATGATCCTGAGAAGCGTTGGAAGTTCAGTCTGGGCGACCTGAAGGAGCGCGAGCGTTGGCATGACTACCAGGCGGCCTACGAGGAGGTCATCGACCGCACCAGCACCGATTCGGCGCCCTGGTACGTCATCCCCGCCAACCGCAAGTGGTACCGCGACCTGGTGATCTGCCGCATCCTGGTGGCGACCCTGGAGTCCCTGGACATGACCTTCCCCCAGCCGGCTGACCTGACCGGCGTGGTCGTGACCTGACCGGATGATCCGGTGACCTATCGGCCGCTGGTCCGATGACCGCCGCTCCCCTGCGCCTGGCGCTCGTCGTCCCGTTCTACGAGCCGGACGCCGATGTCGCGCCCCGCTCGCTGCAGGGTTCGGCCCTGGGCGAACTGGCCGCGGCGCTCGCGGCACGCGGGCATACCGTGCGGGCCTGGCAGCTGGCCCGCCGGGCGGGGACGGTGGCCGCGGGCGGGGCGACCATCGAGCTGGTGCCCAGCTCGGCGCTCTTGCGGCAGGCCGCGGCCATGGTCTTTCGCCGCGCGCCGCGCTATGGGCCGGCCTACTTCGAACCTGCCTGGCGGCTCAATGCCGCCTTGGCGCAGTGGAGCCCCCAGGCAGTGCACAGCGCCGGCTTGACCATGGACCTGAACCTGGGGCTGACCGGCCGCACCGCCGCGAGGTCGGCCGCGCCGTTGCTGGTGCATTTCCACGGCGGCCTGCCGGCGGCCGACGCCTTCACCAACCGCCTGCGCCGCGCCAACGCCCGCCGCGCCGCCCGGGTGCTCTTCACCCATCCGGAGCAGGCCGCGCCCTGGGTGGATACCGGCATCCTGCGCCCGGACCATGTCGGCCAGGCCTTCGAGACCTCGGTGCGCATCACGCCGCTGCCCCGCGCCCTGGCCCGCGCCCGCACCGGCATCGACGGCGACCCGGCCTGCCTGATGCTGGGCCGCCTGGAGGCGGTCAAGGACCCGGTGACCACCCTCGCCGGCTTCGCCCTGATAGCAGAGCGCCGGCCGCTGGCCCGACTGCATGTCTACGCCTTGACGGAAGCCTTGCGCCGCGAATGCGAGGCCCTGGTGGCGGCCATACCCGGTCTCGCCGGCCGGGTCAGCTTTCGTCCGGCCTGGCCCCGGGAGCGCATGGCCGAGCTCTATTCAGCGGCCGACCTGCTGCTGCAGTCCAGCCGCCGCGAATGGAGCAGCCTGACGGTAATGGAGGCTCTGGCCTGCGGTTGCCTGCCGGTGCTGAGCAGCATCCCTGCCTTCCGCGCCTTTACGGACGAAGGGCGGGTGGGGGCGCTGTTCCCGATGGGGCGGCCGGAGTTGCTGGCCGACGCGGCCCTGCGCCTGGGGCCGCTGGAGCGGCGGACCCAAGCGCCCCTGGCCACGAGGCGCTTCCAGGAGGCATTGAGCTTCGAGGCCCTCGCGGAGCGGATCGAGGCGGAGGCGCGGGGGGCGATGAGGCGCGGGCAACCGTAGGCTGGGATTCCCTCTTCCCTACCCCCTCAAGGCGCCGCCGCGAACACCACCAGCCGCCGGCTGTAGGTCTTGGCCACAGCATCCCAGACCCCGTCGCAGGTGATCAGGCTCAGCTCCGCGCGCTCGCTGGCGCCGAAGATCGCCTGCCAGGTGGCCTCGTCCACCGCGTTGACGTCCACCAGGCGCTGCTCGCCGGCGGCGAAGGCCAATACCGTGCCGTCGGCGTAGCGCACCTTGATCTCGTCGCCCGGCTGCAGCTCCTTGAGCCGGGCGAAGACCGCCGGTCGGCCCTGGCTGTCGTCCAGGTGGCCGCTGAGGATCGCCCGTCCCGGCTCGCCCGGGCGGTAGCCCTGGCGGTACCAGCCGACGTTGCCGAAGGCCTGTGGCACGCCGATCTTCTGGTCGCCCGTCAGGTCCAGGGCCTCGATGGCCGCGTCCACCCGGATGGCCGGAATGGTGATGCGCGCCGGCAGGCCATGCGCCGCCCAGGGATCCGCCGTGGCAGCCGGCGGACGGGTGGGCAGGGGCGCGGCGGCCTCCGGCCCGGCGCCGCAGGCAGTCATGGTGGTGGCCAGCATCAGGGCCAGGCAGATGGCGGGGGCCGGCAGTGGGATCATGGACCGGGTTATCGTCATACCTACAGCTCTCGTCGGGTGGCGGGCAGGGGCTGGGGCAGGCGCGCGGACGCCGCGCCCTCGCTCAGCTCGCCGCGAAGGTCCACCTGTATCAGGCGGCGCACGTCGCCGGGCGGCAGGCCCAGCGACAGCAGGTAGCGCAGCTTGGCCAGGGCAGCCTCGGCGGTCATGTCGCCGCCGCCCACGGCACCGGCATCGGCCAGGCAGGAGCTGGCGGCGTAGTCGCCCAGCGCCGTGCCGCCCTCCAGGCATTGCGAGGTCACCACCACCGCCACGCCCATCGCCGTGGCTTCGCGGATCGCATCCAGGAAGGCCCCGTCGTTGCCCGGCCCCGTGCCCGCGCCATAGGCCTCCAGCACCAGGCCGGCCACCGGCGGCAGGAGCATCGAGCGGATGACGCCGGCGGCGATGCCGGGAAAGAGCCGCAGCGCGCCCACCAGCGGTTGGCCGAGCTCCACCACCCTGAGCGTCGTACCCGACGGCGGCGCCGGGCGCACCCGCGGCCAGTCGATGCTGATGGCCACCCCGGCCCGGCCCAGGGGCGGGCAGTTGGGCGAGGCGAAGGCCTCGAAGTCCTGCGTGTGTACCTTCGTGGTCCGGCAGCCCCGAAGCAGGAGGCCGCCGAAGTACACGCAGACCTCCGGCAAGGGCTGATCCGCGGCGATCAAGATGGCGGTGAGCAGGTTCTCGAAGGCGTCGTTGCGCAGCTCACAGAGCGGCACCTGCGAGCCCGTGAGGATGACCGGCTTGGCCAGACCCTCGAGCATGAAGGGCAGGGCCGACGCCGTGTAGGCCATCGTGTCCGTGCCGTGGGCCACGACGAAGCCGTCGAAATCCTCGTAGTTGGCGGCGATGTCGCGGGCGATGCGCGACCAGTCCTCGGGCGTCATGTAGGCGCTGTCCAAGAGCGGCTCGTGCTCGTTCAGCACCACTTCCGGCAGCAACGGTGAACGGAAGGCGGGGAGCTCCGCCAGCTGCTCGGCGAGGAAGCCCGGCGCCGGGGCGTAGCCGGCCGGCCCGCGGCGCATCCCGATGGTGCCCCCGGTGTTGGCGATGTAGACGCGGCGGCGGGCGCGCATCGCTTCGGTGCCCTCGGCGCTCAGCCCTGCCCGATGGCCGCCAGCTGGGCCTCGATCTCCGCCAGGCGCTCGCGCTCCTTGGCCACCACGTCGGCGCGGGCGCGCTCGGTGAAGGAAGGATTGGCCAGGCGCTGACGGATGCCGGCCGCCCGGCCCTCCAGCTCTACCCGCTGCGCCGCCAGTCGCTCGCGCTCGGCGGCCAGGTCGATCAGGCCCGGCAGCAGCAGCTCGGCGTCGCCGCTGAGGGCGGCCGCGGCGTCATCCGGACGCGTCGCGGCGGCATCGATGGTCAAGGTGGCCAGGCCGCCCATGGTCCGCAGCACATGCGCCAGCTCGGCGAAGGTGTCGGCCGTCTCGCCGCCGGCCCGGGCCAGCAAGGCCAGGCGCCGGGCGGGCGGCACGTTGTAGCGGTTGCGCAGATCGCGCAGGGCGCGCACGGCTTCCTGGACCACCGTGAAACGAGCCTCCAGCGCCTCGTCGCGGGCGAAGTCGGCGGCCCGCGGCCAGGCGGCGCGGATCAGCAGCTCGCCGCCCGCCAAGGGCGCGGCCACGCCGCGCTGAGGGGCCGCGGCGTTCAGATGGCCCCAGAGCGACTCGGTGATGAAGGGCACGAAGGGATGCAGCAGGCGCAGCACCTGGTCGACGGCCGTGGCCAGCACCTGGCGCGCCGCGGCCGCGTCCGCGCCCCCGGCGCCGAGGCGTGGCTTGAGCAGCTCCAGGTACCAGTCGCAGAGCTCGTTCCAGAAGTAGTCGCGCACCGCTGCCACCGCCGCGGCAGGGTTGTAGCGCTCGAACTGGCGGTCAACCTCGGCGATGGTCGCCGCCAGGCGCGAGAGGATCCAGCGGTCCTCCAAGGCCAGGTCGGTGACCGCCAGAGGGCGGAAGGGCGCGCCGTCCAGGTTGCCCAGGGCGAAGCGGGCCGCGTTCCAGAGCTTGTTGCAGAAGTTGCGGCCGACGATGAAGCGGTCGGAGATCAGGCGCGCGGCCGGCACATCCGGCATGGTGCCCAGCACATCGAACTCCTGCCCCGTCTGCGGGTCCAGGTAGGTGAAGATGCTCTGACCATGGCGGGCCGTGGCCAGGTCGATGAGCTCGCCGTTGAAGGGCGAGATGGCCTGCACCGGCAGGCGGATGTCCTGGGTGCCGGTCTGCATCTCGCAGAGCACGTAGCGCATGGCATCGGTGCCGTAGCGCTCCAGGATGTCCACCGGATCGATGCCGTTGCCCTTGGACTTGCTCATCCGCTCGCCCTTGCCGTCCAGGATGTTGGCATGGATGAAGACGTCTTCAAAGGGCAGATCACCCAGGTTGTAGAGGCCCATCAGCACCATGCGCGCCACCCACAGGGTGATGATGTCGCGCCCCGTGACCAGGCAGGACCCCGGGTAGTAGGCGTCCAGGGCGCTGCGGCCACCAGGGGCGGCGGCGCCCAGCGGCGTCTGCCCCGGCTCGACCCTCGCCGTGGCGGGATCCGGCCAGCCCAGGGTGCTGTGCGGCCAGATACCGCTGGAGAACCAGGTATCCAGCACATCGGGATCGCGCAGGAAGCCCAGGGCCTCCAGGGCCGGCGCCGCCGCGGCGTCGACCGTCGCATCGCGCGGACAGACCAGGAATTCGGCCCCACCCGAAGGGTCGCCGGCCAGAAAGGCGGCCAGGGCAGCGGCGTCCACGCCGGGCGCCAGCGGCAAGCTCTCGCCGTCCTTGCGTCCCAGGCGCGCCGCCAGATCCTCGCGACCCAGATGGGGCTCGAGCTCAGCCAGGCCCGCCGCCAGGCCGGCGGCGTCGACCGCCTTCGACCAGATGGGGATGCGATGCCCCCACCACAGCTGGCGGCTGATGCACCAGTCGCGCTTCTCGGCCAACCAGTTGAGGTAGGTGCTGGCGTAACGCTCATGGTCGGGCCAGAAGCGCACCTGCCGTCCGGTGGCCGAGCGCCAGTCACCGGCCACGGCGTCGATGGCCGACTGCGCCAGGCCCGGACTGGTGAAGGGCTCACCGGTGCCCTGCCCGCAGACGATGCCCCCCGGTCGGTCGCCCATGGCCACGAACCATTGCCGCGACAGGTAGGGCTCGATGATCGACTTGGAGCGGTCCGAATGGCCCAGCTCGATCTGCCGGGCCTCCTTGAGGGCCAGCAGGCCGCGGGCGTCCAGGTGGGCCTCGACGCGCTCGCGGGCCACGAAGCGATCCAGGCCGGCGTAGGCCCCGGTCGCGGCGCTCAGGCTGCCGTCGGGCTCCAGGATGTTCAGGATGCCGATGCGTCCCTGATGCCGCTGCCATACCTGGTAGTCGTTGGGATCGTGGCCGGGGGTGATCTTGACCACGCCGCTGCCCAGCTCCGGCTTGGCCCAGGCATCGGCGATGATCGGGATGGGCCGTTCCATGAGCGGCAGCATGACCTGCCGCCCGGCGCGGGCCATGGCCACCAGCTGGCGGAGCAGCGGCAGATGCGTCTCGCGCCGCGCTTCCAGGGCCGCCAGATCGGCCAGCGCCGCCTCCTGCTCCCGGCCGGGCGCGCGCTCCAGTCGGGCGCGGGCCTCCTGGATGCGGGCCTCCAGGGCCGCCTCCGGATCTGGATGGCAGGCCACGGCGGTGTCGGCCAGCATCGTCTCCGGCCGGGTGGTGGCCACCGTCACATGGGTCGGTTCGCCCGGCTGCGGGTCGATCACCGGGTAGCGCAGGTGGTAGAAGAAGCCGTCGACCACCTTGTGCTCGATCTCGTCGTCGGCCACCGCGGTCTGCAGCTGGCAGTCCCAGTTCACCAGGCGCAGGCCGCGGTAGATCAGACCGTCGCCGAAGAGCCGGAAGAAGGTCCAGCGCACAGCGCGGCTGCAGACCTCGTCCATGGTGAAGCGCTGGCGTTCCCAGTCGCAGGAGCAGCCCATCCGCTGCTGCTGGGTGACGATGCGCCGCTGGTACTGGTCCTTCCAATCCCAGATGCGCTGCACCAGGGCCTCGCGACCGATGTCGTTGCGCGTCCGGCCTTCCAGTTCCAGGAGGCGCTTCTCCACGACTGCCTGGGTCGCTATGCCGGCATGGTCCGTACCCGGCATCCACAGGGTATCGCAGCCGCGCATGCGCTGACGGCGCACGAGCAGGTCCTGCATGACGTTGTCCATGGCATGCCCCATGTGCAGGGCGCCGGTGACGTTGGGCAGGGGCATCATGACCACATAGGGATCGGCACCGGACGCCGGATCGGCGCGGAAGGAGCCGGTGGCCAGCCAGCGGGCGTAGATGTCCGCCTCGACGGTCTCCGGCTCGTACTGCCGGGGAAGCTCCTGCGGTGTGGGAGTGGTCACGCTTCACCTTCCTGAGCGATGTGGATGCAGGCCAGGCGCCCTTCGGCCAGGGCGACGAGGGCCGTCGGCCCTGTCATGCGGTTGCTGACGCCGCGTGCCGGCCCGAAGGCCAGCACGCTGTCCGCAAGGGTCCAGCGGAGCCCCATGGTCCGCGCGACGCGCGCGGCTCCGCCGAAGGGAATCAACGATACCGTGTCGCCCGACCGGCCCTCGATGCGCTGTTCGGCCTCGCCCTGCAGCAGCCAGACCCGTTGGTCACCGTCCAGGAGGCAGACCTCACGACCGGCCAGGTCGGGATGGGCCAGCAGGCAGAGGTTGGCCAGGCTATGGTCGATGCGCCCGCCCCAGGCGCCGAGCACCCAGATGGGCGCGTCGATCGGCGCCAGAAGCGCGGCGCGCATGAGCGCCAGCTCCAGATCGGTCTCGTCCTTGTTGACGGGATGACGATCGAAGGGCGGGGACGAGGCCTCCTGGGCGGCGGCGGCAGCCCAGTCCTCGTCGGCCAGCGAGTCGCCGTCGCCCACGACCAGGTCCGGCATGCGGCCCGCGGCCAGGGCGAGGCGCGCGCCGCCGTCGGCCGCCACCACCAGGGGTGAGCGGGCCAGCAGCTCGCGCCAGGGCTCGAGGCTGAGGCCGGGGGCACCTGCAACCACCAGGACCGGCGGCCGCCCCTGCCAGGCGCCGATCACCGGCCTTGCCGGATCCGGTCGATGGCCCCGGCGACCGCGGCGGAGATCTCCGCCACCGAACCCTCGCCGGGGACTTCGTGCAGGCGGCCGGTAGCGCGGTAATGGGAGAGCACCGGCCCGATCTGCTCGTGGTAGATCTCCAGGCGTCGGCCTACCTTCTCCGGAGCGTCATCCGCGCGACGCTCCAGCAGGGCGCCGTCGGCGGGGCAGGTGTCGCCGGCCAGCAAGGACCGGTGGTAGGGAGTCTGGCAGGTCGGGCAGACGAGGCGGCCGGAGATGCGCGTGATGATGACCGCGTCGGGCACGTCGATGAGCACGGCGCCGTCAGCGGTCTGGCCGAGTACGGCCAGCATGGCGTCGAGCGCCGCCGCCTGCGCCGCCGTGCGCGGGAAGCCGTCGAGCAGCACGCCCCCGGCGGCGTCCGCTTCGGCCAGACGCTCCGCGATCATGCGGATGGTGACGTCGTCCGGCACCAGTTCGCCGCGGACCATGTAGGACCCGGCCAACTCGCCCAAGAGCGTCTTGAGGCCCAGGTGATGGCGGAACAGGTCACCGGAGGCCACGTGCAGCAGGCCCAGCCGTTGACCGAGCGCCTTGGCCTGCGTGCCCTTGCCGGAACCGGGCGCGCCGAGGAGGACGATGTTCATGAAAAGCTCCGTGCTGCTATGAAAATGCGCCGCGGTGCGGGCGGCGGCGAAGGGTCGGGATCCTTCGGGCCAACGATTATACATGGCGCCTCATGCCGGGTTGCCGCTCTCCTGTCGCATCCTTGTCGCAGCGTCGCCGCAAAGCCCCCTCCATCTGCCCCCCAGATCCGCGATACTCTCTCCGGATGCGCCGGTCAGGACAGACGACGCCTGCGTGGATAGCGCCACAGAATTGCCGTGATGAGGTTGGAGCCCGGACCCCGGCGCGACATCGCCGGGGTCCAGCGGCGCTCAGGAGCCGCTCCCCCCGCTCACCGCCAGCCGGAAGCCGCTGTTGTAGTTCCAGATGGCCGGCAGGGCGAAGTCGCGCGAAGCCGCGCGGGCATAGGGATGGGTGTAGTACCAGGAACCGCCGCGTCCGACGCGCAGCACTTCAGGCGCCGCATCGGGGTTCTCGCGACCGTCGCCGGCGTGGTAGGGATAGCCGAAGCGCGGCTGGACGCTGTCCTCCCCCAGCAGGCTGGCCGTCCATTCGAAGACGTTGCCGGTCAGATCGCCGACGCCTTCCGGCGTGTCCCCGGCGGGGAAGACGCCCACGGGGCTGGTCTGCCGCAGCCGGGTCTCGGCGGTGTTGCCCATCAACGGATGGAACGCGTCGCCGCCGGCGTAGCGGCGGGCCGGGAGCCCGCGCGCCGCCGCCTCCCATTCGGCCTCGGTCGGCAGGCCGACGGTCATCCCGCTCTGGGCGCTGAGCCAGGAGCAGTAGGCGCGCGCCTCGTACCAGCAGATCCCCACCACCGGTTGCGAAGGGCCGTTGAAGCGCTCGTCGCGCCAATAGCGCGGCGCGGTCAGACGCTGCTCCGGATAGGCCTCGCCGAGGTGCAGCTCCAGCGCTGTGGCCGACATGGCCAGCCGGCGCCGCCAGCGCTCGCCGGCCTCGTCGTCCAACTGCCCGCTGGCCACCAGCTCGGCCAGGAACTCCGGGCGGCCCCTAAAGCGCGCCAGCCATTCGCGGATATCGGCGTGGATGCCCGCGGCGGTGCCGCGGCCCTCCCGCCAGCGCCGGCCGGCGGCCGTGTCCCACCAGCGCGCATCCTCATAGCCGCCGGCGGTCATGAAGCAGCCCCACTCCGCGTTGGTCACCGGGTAGCGACCGATCTGGAAAGGCCCCAGGCGCACCGTATGCCGTGGCAGGTGGCTGCGCGTCTCGCGCTCCAGCCAGACCACGGGGTCGTCGTCGCCGATGGGATAGTCGCCGCCGGCGATCGCCACCAGCGCGGGGCGCCGGTACGGCCCTTCCGGGCCGCTATCGAGTGGGAAGCGCGGATCGCCGAGCGGGCCCAGGGCCATCGCGGCGGCGATGCGCGAACGCAGATCCGCGGCGGGGTCGCGGCTGCGCGCCATGAGCGCCTCGCGCAAGGTCTGCAGGAATGCCTCAGGCAGCCGCTCGCGCAACAGCGGGGTCGCGGCGGCGCGACCAGTCAGGGCGAGGTTGGCGGCCATCAGCGGCCACAGGAAAGCGGCGGGATCGGGGGCCATCGCCGCCGCCAGCAAGGTGGTCTCCTCCCAGCCGGTCTGCGGCAGGGGCGGCAGGGCCTCGCCGGGCGGCAGTCCGGCCAACAACTCGGTGGCGCCTGGCGCTACCTCGGCCTCGCGCCAGGGCGCGGCCACCAGATCGGCGCGGGGCGCGCGGACCAGGCAGCGGGCGGCGAAATACTCCTGGAAGAGCTGATGGCGGAAGCAGAGGTCTTCGACGGCCGGATCTTCATCCAGCACATCCAGGGCCAGCCCGGCGCGCAGGATGTCGCCGGCCTGAGGGAGGTCGATGAGGGCTTCGGCGCCGTCGAGGCTGATCCGCCGTTGGGCGCCGGCGCCGGCATCGCCTTCCAGCTGCATGCCGTAGGCCAGGCGGGCCAGGCCGGGCATCAGCGGACCGCGCTCGGGCAGCTCGACCGCATCCTGCCATCGCCACTGCGCCAGGCGCCGCAGATCCCGTTCGTCCAGCAGATCCTCGGGGAGAAACAGCGGATGGCCCTGCTCCACCTCGCGGCGCAGGGCCCGGCGGACGAAGTCCGTCAACAGGCCCACGCGATGCGGCACCACCGCCTCGTCGGCCGCCGCCTGCTGCGCCAGGAGCGACAGGAAGAACGGGCTGCGCAGGGCTTCCAGTTCGGCCGAGCCGCGGATCTGCTCCCAGACGCGATCGCCGCGCCGGCCCAACACCCGCTGCAAAAGGGCCGCTACCTGTTCATCCGCCATGGGTTCGACGCGCAGCTGCGGCACCCGCAGGGCGCCGCTCGACAGCGGGGCGGAATAGTCCAGGCTGCGGCAGCTGAAGAGCACCCGGTTGCCCGGCGTCGTCTGCTGCAGCTGCACCAGCCAGTCCTTCCAGCGGGCCACGCGCTGATGAAACTGCCGCGGACCAGAGCAGGGCATCTCGTTGAGCGCATCCAGAAGCAGCACCATGCGGCCGTCGCGCAGCAGGGCATCCAACGGCGGCAGGCCCGGAAAGCGCTCGGTCCAGCGCGCGGCCAGCCATCGGCCCGGAGCCGGCGGCTCGAGGCCTGCCGCTTCAGACCGGTACTGGTTGAGCTGGATGAAGAAGGTCAACCCCGTGCCTGCTCCGGAGGCCGCAGGCGCCTGAGGACGCGTGTCGGCGCGCAGGCCCTCCAGGGCAAGGTCCAGTTCGAGGCGCCGCAGCAGGGTGGACTTGCCGCTGCCCGGGGGGCCGAGGATCACCAGCGCCGGGTCCGGCAGTTCCGCCAACAGCCGGAAGAGGTCGTCATGCCGTTCACGGTGCGCCTGCCAGCGTCCGCCGGCGGCCTGTTCGCCGTGATCCACCAGCAGACTGAGGGACACGAAGCGCCGGTCCAGCCGGAAGCGCTCCTGGCTCCAGGCGGCGATGCGTTCAACGCGATGGGCCGTCCAGCCACCGGAACGGCCCTCCAGGCTACGCAGGGCCGCCGCTGCCGGCGCGGCAAGGTCCCCGTCGGCCGCGGCCGCGGCCAGGAGGGCGGCCAAGGCCGGCGTGGCGGCGGGCGACGCGACGGCGTCAGCAGCGTCATCCGGCGCGGCCCGGTCTGCCGCGCGCGCATCGGGGCCGGTATCGAGGCGGGTGTGATGGGCCGCCGACAGCGGCCATCCCGCCCCCGCGCTGTCGCCGGGCTGCGGCCGTTCCCGATCCCGCAGCGGCAGTTCCCGTTCCCGCAGGAGGTCCGCCAACAGCAGATGCCCGCGCGCGAGGCGCCGCTCCAGGGTGCGGCGGTGGGTGCCCAGGAAGGCCGCCGCTTCGCCCATGGGTAGGAATCCGCTGGACAGGTAACGAAAGCGCAGCAGGCCCAGAGCCTGCCGGGCCGGGGCCTCCGACTGGAAGTCCGCCCGCAGCAGCGCCAGCTCGTCGGCGGGCGAGAGCACGCTGTCACCGGCCGGCTGCGCGTCACCGCGTAGGCGGCCCAGCGCCTCCCGGACCAGCTGGTCCAGCAGCCGGGCCAGCACCCAGGCGCGGCCGGAGACAGTGTCCGGCGCGCCCTCGGCCGCCAGTCGCACGCTCACCAGCCGCAGCTGCAGCAAGGGGCTGTCTTCGTAAGGCTGCGCGTGACGGATGGCCAACAGCACAGCACGGACCGCCGGCTCGTCGATCGCCGCGAAGCTCATGCGCCTGCGTCTCCATCCTCTGACACGTCGACCCCCATGACAACACACCGGCGGCTACGGTCGACCCGGAGCTTAACCTCGCGTCACGGCGCGCGCAAGTCCGGCGCCCGACGGGTACTGCACCTCCAAGAAGCGTGAGGATAGCGGTTGCATGACCTCGCAGCCGATGCAGGACTCGAGACCCGGCACACCCACCGGCTACGCTCGACGTCCTTTGTGAGGCGGTACGAGCCTCCTTGCCAGCCCATGGGCCGAGTGATATACTCTTTCTTCCAACTCGCCGTTCCGCGCGGAAAGTGGGTATTCCCCACTTTTCTTTGTGTCAGGGCCCGGTGGGACGGTATCCGTTAAAGCGACTAGGGCGCCTTGCGCCCGGGGGTTCCATGGCTGGCGGTATAGCCACATCCAAAAGCGAGCTGATGGCCGCCATTCGCGGTCTGTCGGCGGCGCGCGACCTGCCGCCGGAAGTCGTATTCACGGCGCTCAAGGACGCGTTGGCTTCTGCCTACCTCAAGATGCCCGAATGCCGCGCCACCAGCATCACCGTGGACTTCGGCGATTCCGGCGAGCCGCATGTGCTGGGCCATTACGCCACAGTGGAGGAACGCTTCATCGAGGATCCGCTGACCGAGATCTCGCTGGAGGCGGCCGAGGCCTTGAAGCCCGGCGCGGTCGTCGGCGACCTGATCAGCATCGATGTCACGCCCTCCGATTTCGGCCGCATCGCCGCGCAGACCGCCAAGCAGGTCATCCTGCAGCGCATCCGCGAGGCGGAGCGCGAGCAGACCTACAGCACCTATGCGGAGCGCGAGGGCGAACTGGTCTACGGGACGGTGCAGAACGTCAACCGCGATACCGTCACCGTGCAGCTGGACCGCGTGGAAGCCGTGCTGCTCAAGAGCCACCAGCTGCCCGGCGAACGCTACAACCCCAACCAACGGCTGCGGGTCTTCGTGGCCGAGGTCAAGCGCTCCCCCAAGGGGCCGCAGGTGCTGGTCAGCCGCACCCATCGCGACATGCTGCGCCGGCTGATGGAGCTGGAGATCCCCGAGATCTACCAGAACGTCGTCGAGATCAAGGCCATCGCCCGCGAAGCCGGCAGCCGCTCCAAGGTGGCCGTGTGGTCCAGCCAGCAGGGCGTCGACCCGGTGGGCGCCTGCGTCGGCATGCGCGGGGTGCGCATCCAGACCCTGGTGCGCGAGCTGGGCGGCGAGAAGATCGACATCGTGGAATGGGACGCGGATCCTCGCGTCTTCATCGCCCACGCGTTGTCACCGGCCAAGGTGATGCACGTCGGCCTCGAGGAAGAGGCCGAGCGGCGCACCGCCAGCGTGATCGTTCCGGACGCCATGCTCTCCCTGGCCATCGGCCGCGAGGGGCAGAACGCCCGCCTGGCCGCCAAGCTGACCGGCTGGCGCATCGACATCCGCTCCGAGAGCGAAGCCGGCGAGCTGATGGCACGGCTGCAGGCCGAAGAGGTGCAGCGTCGGGCCGACGAGGCCGCGCTGCGGGACACAGAGCGGCGCGCCGCCGCCGAGCGCGCGGCATCCGCCGCCCGCCTGGCCGCCGCCGAGCGTGCCGCACGCATCGACGCCAAGACCGACGCGGATGCCGGCGATGCCCCGGTGCCCGAGCAAGCAGCCGCCACACCGACGACGGTGCCGCCGGTCGCGCCGCAGCCCGCCGGCCTTCCCGACGCCTGGATCGGTGCGCGGGTGGAAACGCCCCCGCTCGAGGAAGAAGAAGAGGACGGCGGCAAGAAGGGCAAGAAGAAGAAGGGTCGGCCCGCGGACCGTGGCCGGGCACCGGCGCCGCAGCAGCGCAAGCGCGGCCGTGGCGACTGGGACGAAGATCCCGGCCGTTGGGGCGATTCGGAGATCGAGGACCTGGGAATCACCGAGTACGACTTCCTCGGCGAAGACGACGACGAAGAGGACGACGATGACCTGGACGTGGGCACCGACGCCGACGCCACCATCGATACCGACACCGACGAGCATGACGACGCCTAGCCGGGGCCGGGGAACCACGCATGTCGGCCGACGGCCCGGGGCCTGACGTCATGCGTGCCCCGCCGCAGCGCCGCTGCGTGGTTTGCCAGCAAACCGCCGGCAAGCGCGGCCTGAACCGGGTCGTTCGATCCACAGAAGGCCGCGTCCTTCTGGATCGAACGGGCAAGGCCGCCGGCCGGGGGGCCTATGTCTGCGGCAAACCGGCTTGTCTGGGCGCCGCGGGCCTGACGCAGCGACTGACCCACAGCCTTCGGCTGCGGATGGGCGACATCGAGCTGCGGGCGTTGGCCACCGAGCTCAACACGTTGATGCCGGACCCAAGCGGTCCGGCGATGGCAGGGTCCGGCCGATGAACGGTCGCCTCCCCGAATTTCATACGATGATCGGAACTCCGCTGCCGAACCGGTGATACCCGCCGGAAACCGGCCGCGATCCGACGCATAAAGGACCGGCACGGCACATGGCAGCACAAAACAAAGTCGTCGAGATTCCCGCCCAGCTCACGGTGCGCGAGTTGGGGGACAAGCTGGGCATCAGCCCGGTCAACCTGCTCAAGGCCTTGATCGCCAATGGCGTCATGGCCACCATCACCCAGACGATCGACTACGAGACCGCGGCCATCGTCGCCGAGGACCTCGGTTTCACCTTGTACCTCGAGGGCCAGGTGCCGCCGCCCGCGGCGCCGGTGGCGACGCCCGCAGCGGACGCGCCGGTGGCGGAAGAGCCCGAGGTGGAGGAATCCGGCCCGGTCCAGCTCTGGTACCTGGAAGGCGAAGAGGCGTCGGCGCTGCGCCCGCGCCCACCGGTGGTGACCATCATGGGCCACGTGGACCACGGCAAGACCAGCATCCTGGACGCCATCCGCAACACGCGCGTGGTCGCCGGTGAGTCCGGCGGCATCACCCAGCATATCGGCGCCTATTCGGTGACCCGCAATGACAAGCGCATCACCTTCATCGACACCCCGGGCCATGAGGCCTTCACGGCGATGCGCGCCCGCGGCGCCCGCGCCACAGACATCGCGGTCATCGTCGTGGCCGCCGACGACGGGGTCATGCCGCAGACCCGCGAGGCGGTCGATCACGCCCGAGCGGCCGGCGTGCCCATCATCGTGGCCATCAACAAGATGGATCTGCCCTCGGCCAAGATCGACCGCATCCTGGACCAGATCTCCGGCCTGGGCCTGATGCCGGAAGAATGGGGCGGAGACACCTTCTGCATCCGCGTGTCGGCCCATACCGGTCTGGGGCTGGACGAGCTGCTGGAGGCCATCCTGCTGGTGGCGGAGGTCTCGCCACCCATGGCCAATCCGGACCGCGGCGCCCTGGGCGTCGTCCTGGAGGCCGAGATCGACCAGCAGCGGGGCGTTCGCGCCACCCTCCTGGTGCAGAGCGGCACCCTGCACAAGGGCGACATGCTGGTGGTGGGCGAGCAGTACAGCCGCGTGCGCGCCATGTGGAACGACCTGGGCGAGACCGTGCTGACGGTGCCCCCGGGTGATCCGGTGGCCGCCATCGGGCTGTCCGATGTGCCGGCGGCCGGCAGCCGCTTCGAGGTGGTCAAGAACGAGAAGACCGCCAGGGCCTTGGTGGAAGCGCGCAACTTGGAGGCCCGTCCCGGCATGGGCACCGAACGGCCGCTCACCTTGGAAGAGCTGTTCACCCGCGCCCAGCAGGCCGAGAGCAAGACCCTCAACCTGATCGTGAAAACCGATGTGCATGGCAGCCTGGAGCCCGTGGTCAACGCCCTGGAGCGCCTCTCCGGAGCGGTCAAGGTCAAGGTGCTGCTGGCCGACACCGGCGAGATCTCCGAGAGCGACATCAACCTGGCCGTCGCCTCCGGCGCCGTGGTGCTGGGCTTCCGCGTCTCGCCGGATGTGCGTGCGGCGCGGGCGGCCGCCAGCCAGCGGGTGGAGGTGCGCGAGTACGACATCATCTACAAGCTGGTGGAGGACATCCAGGACGCGCTCACCGGCATGTTGGACCCGGTCTACGAGGCCAAGACCATCGGCAAGGCCGAGGTAAGGGCCATCTTCGGGGTGCCGCGAGCGGGCAATGTCGCCGGCTCGGCGGTGCTGAGCGGCACCATCCGACGCAACGCCACGGTGCGGGTCCTGCGCGGCACCCAGCAGATCGCCGAGAGCGCGGTGTCCTCGATGAAGCGCTTTACCGAGGACGTGCGCGAGGTGCGCGAAGGCTTCGAATGCGGCATCGGCCTGGCCGCCTTCGACGACTTCAAGGTGGGGGACATCCTGGAGTTCTACGTCAAGGAACGGGTGAAGTAGTCGCGCATGTGCGGCAAGCACACCCGCCAGAATTTGAAACTGCGGCTGGAGCGCGGCGCATTTTCATAGCGGGGATGCGCTAGCCAGAGGGCCGGCGGCCGCGAAGGCCGCCGGCGGTCACGGTTCCGCCACCCATTCCATCGCAGGGGCTTGCCATCATGCCGACACGACGCCAGCACCGCATCAACGAACTGCTCCTCGAAGAGATCTCGCTCCTGGTGCCCGGCCAGGTGGGCGACGAAGACCTGTCCGACATCACGGTCACCCGTGTCGAAAGCACGCAGGACCAGACCGCGGCCAAGGTCTACGTCACCCTTGGGCAGGATGCCACCGCGGCCGAGGTCGCCGACGCCCTGAGCCGCCTGAAGGAGGCGCAGGGTCTGTTGATGGACGAGCTGTCCACCTTGGGCATGCGCCGCGTGCCGCGCCTCAGCTTCGCCCACGACCGGGCCCATGAGAGCGGACAGCGGGTGCTGGACATCCTCTCCCACCTGGAGTACCAACTGCCGGTGGATGAGCCGGCAGAGGCGCCGGCGGCTGGGGCCGGGGTGGCTACGTCCATGCTGCCGGAGTCCGGGAAGTCTGCGACCCCGGCGGATCGACCGCCCACTGGCGACGGCCGGCCATGACCGGGCTTGGCGCCGACTGCCCGCCGGATCTGGTCGCGGCCATCGGCGACGCGCGGCGGATCTGGATCGGCACCCATGTGGACCCCGACGGCGACGCTTACGGCAGCCTTCTGGGCCTGGGCCTGATCCTGCGGTCGCTGGGCAAGACGGTGACCCTGGCCTGCCAGGATCCCGCGCCGCGCGAGGTGGACTTCCTCCCGGGCCTGGCCGACGTGGTGGCCCAGCCACCCACGGACGTCGACCTGGCCATCGCCGTGGACGCGGCCGACTGCGGTCGGCTGGGCAAGCTGTACCGCGCCGAAGGCTGGGCGCTGCTGCCGACGGTGGTCATCGACCACCATGGCTCCAACCCCGGTTTCGGGCGCTGGAACTGGGTAGCACCCCAAGCGGCGGCCACCTGTCAGATGCTGACCGCCCTGGCCCTCAGGGAGGGCTGGCCGATCGACCGCGACACAGCCCGCTGCCTGCTGACCGGCATCCTCACCGACACCATCAGCTTTCGCACCACCAACACCACGGCCGGCACCCTGGAGGCCGCGGCGGCGCTCCTGGCGCGCGGCGCCGACCTGAGCGACCTGTCGGCCCTCATCTTCGGGCGCCTGCCCCTGCCGGGCCTCCGGCTGATCGGCCGGGCCATCGAGCGCCTCACGGTCGAGGGCCCCTTTGCCCTGACCTGGTTGAACGAGGCGGACCTCAGCGACCTGGGCGCCCGGCCGGGCGACGGCAAGGAGGTCACCCGGGTGATCAGCATGGCCGAGGAACCGCGGGTGGTCGCCATCCTGCGTGACAAGGGCGGCGGCAAGGTGGACCTGAGCCTCAGGGCCAAGCCGGGCGTGGACCTGCTGGCCGCGGCCGCCGCCCTGGGCGGCGGCGGTCATCCGCAGGCGGCGGGGGCGCGGCTCCTTTGCAGCCTTGAGGAGGCCAAGACGCGCGTGCTGGCGGCGCTGACGGCCCATGTGCGGCTGCCGGTAGACGGCAGCACGGTCCCGGCCGCCGACCTGGGGCCTGCTGACCTGGGGCCTGCTGACCCGAAGCCCACTGACCTGAAGCCAACGGCGCCGACCGGAGACGCGACCGTAGAGGGTTCGGCATGAGCGAGGACCAACCGGCCGTCGAGGCCCAGGACGAAGCGCCGCCGGAGCTGGCGCGCTGGCAGCAGCGGCTGATCGAGGACCGCTCGGCCATCATCCCTTTGGTCCCGGTGGCGCCGGGGGCCAAGGAGACGGCGCCCAAAGGATTGACCGACCAGCCGGCCAAGAGCGGCATCCTGGTCATCGACAAGCCCAAAGGCCGGACCAGCCATGATGTCGTGCAGGCCATCCGCCGCGCCAGCGGCGAGCGCCGCGTGGGCCATGCGGGAACCTTGGATCCGATGGCCACCGGCGTCTTGGTGCTGTGCATCGGATCCGCCACGCGGGTGGTGGACGAGATTCAGGCCTTGAGCAAGGTCTACGGCGCCGAGCTGCGCCTGGGCCAGGAGACCGACACGCAGGACGCCGAAGGCGTGGTGACGGCCGAGCATGACTGGCGCGGGGTCACCCGCGCGGCTGTAGAGGCGGCCCTGGTCGCCTTTCGCGGCGACATCATGCAGGTGCCGCCGATGCACAGCGCCCTGCACCACGAGGGCAAACGGCTCTACGAGCTGGCCCGCGAAGGCAAGGTGGTGGAGCGGGCGCCGCGGGCCCTCAGGGTGGACCGCCTGGACCTGGTGGCCTTCGAGCCGCCCTTCCTGCGCCTGGAGATGCAGGTGTCCAAGGGCTTCTACGTGCGCAGTCTGGCCTTCGACCTGGGCCGGGCCCTGGGCTGCGGCGCGCATCTGTCGGGCCTGGTGCGGCTGGCGGTTGGGCAGTTCAGGCTGGCAGAGGCCGAGCCGCTTCCCAAAGCGGTCGAAGCCTTCGTCGAAGGCTGGTGGCCGACCGTCATGCACCCCCTGGACGCGGCCTTGGAGCGCCTGCCGGCCTTGATCATGGACGCCGACGGCGAGCGCGAGCTGCGCTTCGGGCGCCAGGTGCCGGCCGGCGAAGAGGGCCGCGGCATCCCCGGCATGGTGCGCGCCTACGGACCGGAAGGGCGCTTCATCGGCCTGGTGGAATGGGACGAAACCCACGAAGCCTGGCAGCCGTCGAAGATCTTCCCATCGGCGGCCGCGGCGCCCAAGGTGGACGGGAGCTGAGCTTGGGCGTCGTGCTCACCCTGGGCAAGTTCGACGGCCTGCACCGGGGGCATCAGGACATCGTGCGGCGGGTGCTGGCCCGCGCGAAGGCCGACGGCTCCGAAGCCGTGGCCCTGGTCCTGCATCCGCATCCGGCGCTGGTGTTGGCCGGGATCACGGTGCCGGTCATCTCCTCGGCGGCTGACCGCCTGGCGGGCCTGCGGCGGCTGGGCATCGACCGGGCGGAGGTCCTCCCCTTCACGGCGGAGCTGGCGGCGCTGACGCCGGAGGTCTTCATCGCTCGACTGCGCGCGCGCTTTGACCTGCGGGCGATGGTGGTGGGACCGGACTTCGCCTTTGGGCGGGGGCGCAGCGGCAGCCTGGACGTGCTGCGAACCCTGGGACGCGAGGCGGGCTTCACGGTGGAGGTGGCGCCGGGGATGCAGGACGACGGCGAGCAGGTGTCCAGCGCCCGCATCCGTTCCCTCTTGACCACGGGCGACGTGGTGCGGGCGCGGCGGCTGATGGCCGCGCCCTTCAGCCTGGTGGGCACGGTGGTGCACGGCGCCAAGCGCGGCCGGCTGCTGGGCTACCCGACGGCCAATCTGGCGTTGATCGACGATTATGTCGTTCCGGCGAACGGGGTCTACGCGGTGCGCTGCTGGGTGGAGCGGGAGGGTCGCGAGGCCGGATCCTGGCAGGACGGCGCGGCCAACATCGGTGTGCGGCCGCAGTTCGACGCGGGGGCGCGGTCCATCGAGGTCTTCCTCTTGGACTTCGACGGCGATCTCTACGGCCGGACGCTCAGGATGTCCTTCGTCGAGCGCCTCAGGGACGAGCTGCGCTTCGCGAGCGTGGAGGCATTGGTGGCGCAGATGGGCGAGGACGTGGCTCGGGCGCGAAGGGTGCTGGTGAAGAAATGAAAATGTCGATATCCAACGTAGCGCGGGCATAGCCATGCACCGGAAAGGCCGTCGCTCCGATCACGACATAGCGAACGTCATGAGCGTTCCACGATCGCAGCAGGCTCTCGGTTTCCATGCCGTCGTAGTAACTCCACCATCTCCCGGGATCGCCGGAACATGAGATTGAATCGCTCTTGGACAGTCAAGGAGCGAAGGAACGCCAACTCGAAGGCCAACTCCAACTTCGGGTCTTCGTCTGTAACGACCAGTATGCCCTGGCGGGCCGAATCGTGTTCCATGGCGTGGTCACTCCCGTCGTCATTCTAGCAGAAGGGTATCAGGTCGCCTCAAGCCATTCACCGACAGCGCCGCCCCCAGTAATCCCCCGGATCGCATGGAATGACCGCCGCGATGTCAAGGTAGATGGCCGTGAGCTGCGCCGGCTCGGGGGCGAAGAAGCTGCGGGACGGGTCGCCGGCGAGTTCGGCCAGGAAGACCAGAGCCGCGTCGGCGCCGAGTCCGATGGTGTAGATGGCCACGCCCCGCTGCCGGGCCTGCGCGGCACTTGCCGCCGCCGAAGCCGGACCATCGAGCTGTTGCCCGTCGGAGAGAACGACCAGGACCGCGGCATTGCCCGCCCGGTGGTTCGGTCCTTCGAGCTCGGCCAGGGCCATCTCGATCCCGCGGTCGATGCGTGTGCCGGGCAGCGGCCGGATGCCGTCAAGCGCCGCGGTCACGGCCGCCGCGTCGCCGGTGAGGGGCGCGGCGAGGACGGCGTCACGGTTGAAGGCCACCACCGCCACCTGGTCTTCGGGCAGGCGCATGGCCGCCACGAAAGCCGCGGCCGCCGCCTTGGCCGCCGCCAGCTTGGCCCCGGTCATGCTGGACGAGGCGTCGATCACCAGCACCACGTCGGCGTGGCGCCGCTTGGGGATGCTGCGCTCGCCGAGGATCAGGGGCAGGTAGACCGGGCGGGGCAAGGGCGTCGGCGTAGCGGTGGCGGTGGGCGGCGCGGTGGTGGCGGTATCGCGAACGGTCGGGGTCGCCGTGGCGGTCGCCGTGAGGGTGGCCGGCGCTGTTTCGGTGGGCGTCGGGGTGTCGGTGGCGAGCGGCGTGGCCGTCGGCCGCACCGCGATCGGCTGATGGTGCGTGTTGTTGGTCTCGTCGCATTCGCTGGCCTGGCCCTGACCCTTGCCGTCGTCATCGGCGACCACGGTGACCTCGGTCACGCCTACGGGCGCGTTGCGCCAGGCCACGCTCAGATCGTCCCAGGCCCCGGGATCGAGGCTGCGCGGCAGAAGCGCCGTGCCGATCAGCGTGCCGCCCGCCCCCGGGTCGCCGGCGTAGAAGGCCACCGGCAGGCCAGCCCCGGCAACCTGCGCGCCGCCGTTGCCGATGCGGGCGCTGAGGGTGACCGCTCCGGCAAGCTCGGTGGACAGCAGCCGCGAGGCCGTGAGGTCGGGGGCGGCGAAGGGGTTGCCGGCCGGGGGCAGGTTGAGGCGGTAGGTGTTGTGGGTCAGCCAGCTGGGCGTCTCGATGGCCGGGATGCTGCCGTCATCGTTGATGTTGTCCACGTGGTAGCTGTGCTGGTTCCAGATGCGCCGCGTGGGCACCCAGCTGTCGTTGGCGTCGCCGTAGACGCGGACGCCGGGGGTTCCGGAGCCCAGCAGGTTGTTGGCCACCACCACGATCTCGGCGTTGCCGTCGCCGTCCACATCGACCACCAAGGGCATGTCGTAGGTGGTGCCGTCGGTGCGCGGCACCCACCACAGCACATGGCCGTCCACGCCGCGGTAGATGCGCAGGCGCTCCTCGTCCCCGTAGACCACCTCGGCCTGCCCGTCGCCCTCGAAGTCGAACACGGACGAACCGGTGCGGCTGGAACTGAAGTCCTGGGTGGTCTGGGTCCACTTGATGCGCCCGTTGGTCTCGATGATGGTGTAGGCCCGGCCACCGGCGACGCCGATCTCCGGCCGCCCGTCGCCATCCACATCGGCCACGGTCGGCGGCCCACCGGCACCCTTGAGGTTGCCGCCGGGCAGGGTGACCGGCCCCCACTTGGGCTTGCCATCATGTTCGAAGAGGAAGACCTGCCCATTGCTCACCAGCACGACCTCGGGATAGGGGTCGTCGTCGAAGTTGCCCAGGGCGTTGAAGCCGTCATTGGGCGCCTTGGCCGTCCAGTACACCTTGCCGTCGGCGCGGTAGGCCATCCGGCCGGCCACGATCTCGGGCCGGCCATCCATATCGAGATCGGCCACCAGCGACAGCGGCCCGGCGCCACCGTCGCCACAGCCGCGCGCTTTGGCCGGCGCGGTCCAGCGCATCTTACCGGTATGCTCCAGCACGGCGCAGCCCGCGATCACCTCGGGGACACCATCCGCGTCCAGATCAGCGAGGCTGGCCCCGCCCCAACGGATGTCGTTGGGCAGCGCCGGACTGCGCCACTTGAAGCTGCCGTCGTCTTCGAAGGCGATGAGGCTGTTGCCGCTTTCGTGCACGGCGATGATCTCGGGCCGGCCGTCGGCATCGATGTCGCCGACGGCCACGCTGCCGTCGCCGGCGACGTCGTAGGGTGCGGCGGTGACGGTGAACAGCTCCTCGCCGGTGTCGCCGCGCAGGGCACGCAGGTGGCCGTTGGTCTCGTATTCGCTGTTGGAATAGGTGGAGAAGACGAGGTCCGGCACGCCGTTGCCGTCGAGGTCGATGACGGCGGGGGTCATCATGACCTGCCGTGAACCAGCGGCCTCCGTGCCGCCGGTCCACTCCCATTCCAGCACGGGGTTGAAATCGCCGACGGCAGGCCGGTAGGCGCAGGCCTGGCCGGAATCGGCCAGGTTGTTGCCCTCTTCGGACTCGGCCACCGCGTCGGTGCTGTCGGCCATGGCGTAGACGAGGTCATCGCGGAAGCGCACGCTTCCCTGCAGCTTCTGGGTCACGGTGACGGTGCTCTCGGCATCCAGGGCCGCCACGTCGCTTTGGCCGAGCACCGTGTCGGTGCCGGGGCTGAGCTGTTGGTCGCCGTCGTCGTCGGAGAAGAAGGTCACACGGAAGGGCGAACCGGTGGGCGCATCGCCGCGGTTGACGATGTTGGCCGTCAGCGAGCCGTCGACGACCAGGTTCTGCCAGTCGCCCGCGACACCGCCGTGGCTGACGCGGCTGACGGCCAGATCGGGGCTGCCGGCCAGGGGACCGGAGGTGGCGTGGCGGAGTGTTCTGAGCTCCCGACCCTTCGCCGGCATCAAGCGCAGCGTGGCCAGGAGGACGCCGAGCAGAGCGATCGAGGCGAGCGCGGTGGAGGCGCGTGCGACGACGGGCGCGGAGAGGGGCCGGATCAGCGGAAGGCGCATGGGGATGGCTTTCGGGCGGGCGGACCACGGGCCGCAGCGTCGCTGTGGGCGGGGTGAGCTGGGTGGATAGGACGTAGGACGATCGTATCACGCTGGGGTCGGGGCGGCAATCGCCATTGGGATGGGGGAGGAGGATGTCGCGCCTTGCCTGACCGCGGGGGCAGCGCTGCAAGGGCCCGTGTGATCCGATGCAGATGCTTGCGCTGATCCACGAGTCGAAGGTGATCGACACGTCCTGAAGCACCTGCTGACCGGGACCTGCAGGGTCGCTATCGAACCCAGGATCACAGGCCCAGGCTGACCCGCATGCAGGCGTCCAGGGCCACGAGATCACGGGCGGGTAACCTGCCGATGCGGCGAATCACGAGCGACTGCGGTACCGTGAGGATGGTGCCGGCAAGGATGACGGAGGGCCGGTCCAGTCCGGCTACACCCGCAGCCAGGCGGTGATTGACCGGGTAGTCCTGCTCCGGCACCCTGCTCGAGATGGGCACGATGATCACGTTGGCGCTGAAACGGTTGCCAATGTCGTTCTGCACGACCACGGCCGGACGGACCTTTTGCTGGGCAAAGTCGGTGACCAGGGGCAAGGGCAACAACACGACGTCTCCGCGCCGAAATGGGTCTTGATCAGTCATCCCAGGACCAGGCCCGTCCGGCGGCTGCATCTTGGCCGCCGAGGGTCGGCCGCAAGTCGGTGGATGGATCCTCGTTGGTCCGTTGGTAGGCCTCGGCCAGCAAGCGCTCGAAGCTGGCCTGCCGCAGCCGTTCGATGCGCTCCTGTACCGCTCGGCGCACGAACTCGCTACGGTTCTCAGTCGCAGCCTTGGCTGCCTCATCCAAGGCCTGGCGCAGGCTCTCCGGTATCGTCAGCATTACCCGTTCCATACGCAGGACCTCTCTCGCGATGTATCATGCCGAGCCAGGAGTATAGATGTTTGGTTGGCGGTCAGCAATACCGGTGGCGACGGCCGGGTCACTGTGAACCGGCACCCGATCTGCCGCTGAGTTGACCCGGGCCTTGTTCCCTGCGCTCAACACCTGCTGATGTCCCGGCCGCTTCCCGAATAGTGCGAGCATGGCGGCCATCCGCCCACCCACTTCGGTCGTCGGTCGCCGGTCCTGCTGCCAAGGTCGCCCTTGGAACCACCCACAGGCAGTGGTATGCTGCCATGGTAGGAGTTCTACCATGAGAATCACCATCGATGGCGCTGGCCGCCTGGTCCTGCCAAAGTCGATTCGCGAATCCGCCGGGCTCTACGCCGGGGCGGAGATCGAAGTCAACCTGCGCGATGGCGACGTCATCGAACTGCATCCGGCCCCACGCAGTGTCCGCGTTGAGAAGCGCGGTCACTTGTATGTAGGCGTGCCCGTCGATGCAAGCCCGGAGTTGAGCGAGGAGGTGGTTCAGGCAACCCTCGACACGCTTCGAAGCGAACGTCTGCTCGATCAGTGGGGCGTGGATTCGAAACCATGACCAGCGCCCTCGACACCAACGTCATCGTCGCTGGGCTGTTGACCTGGCATGAGCATCATCGAGCGGCTGCAGCGGCCATCGAAGCCGCAATCGCATCCACGAGAGCGCTTTCCGCTGTCCTACTAGTGGGTCACTTAGCTTGGACTGCGGGAGTACTTGCCCCCAGCTGTACCAGCCCAATCGACGAGGAAGTTGACATGGACCACTGTTTCCGAAGAGCTTTCGCGCGACTGTCATTCACGGTATGGCTCATCGTTGCTGCCGGCTGCGCGACGAATGCGCCGCCGCTGCCCAGCTCGGCGCCATTGACGGGGGAGGCGACGGCGGTCCAGCCGACCATCGCAACTCCCGTCGCCACCCGCGAGCGGCTGCCTACACCGGCCTCCCTCGGCCTGACCGGTCTGTCGGAAGCCGCCTTCGTGCATTGGCAGGATGGCGATATCGCGAGCCGAAGCCTGGTGCTGCGCGATGCGGCGGGGCAGGCCTTGGCTACCTGGCCAGCGCCGGAGGGGCTCGATGGCCCGGATACGGAGATGGGCTGGTCGGTCGGTCGGCCGAACTTGGCCGAGGCAGTCTCCCCGGACGGCCGCTGGCTGGCCTTGGTCGTGGGCGAGCCCATGCCGGATGACCTCGGCGCCCTGCCGGCGCATCCCCTGCGGCTGCTGATCATCGATCTGGCGGATGGCAGCCTGCGCACTGAGCAGGTGCTCCTGGGGCCAGAGGCCCTGGCCGGACTCCGGGAAGACACCCTGGCTGAAATCGAGCGCCGCCACCCCGGCGAGCCGCACCCGCCCCTGGCCTGGGAGCTGCCGACGGCCCTCCCCGGCTCCGGCCCCGCACCTCTTGCGACCTCCATCGACGACTGGGACGGGCCCTGGGTGGCCGAGGAGGTGGTCGACGGTTTCAACGAGGGGCTGGGGCAACTGTCCTGGTCGCCCGACGGTCGCCGGCTGGCAGTGATCGCCGCCCCTGACAGCCCAGGCAGCGACGTCTACCTGCTGGACGTCGACGGCTGGCGGTGGTGGCGTCCGGTGGCCGATCCGGGGCAGCCGGGCCGGGTCGCCTGGCATCCGGACGGGAGCCGGTTGCTGGTCCTGGGCGCGGGATGGATGAGCCGGGCTTCCGGTTATCCCAACGTCGAGGGAGCCTGGCTGATCGATCCCGACCAGAAAGCCATCATCGACACCTGGCCCTACGAGACAGATGGGCCGATCGACCAGATGCTGCTCGGCTGGACGAGCGGAGGACAGGCCATCGTCACCGAACGGGGGAATGGCTGTGGCATCTGCGCGCTCTGGCTTCTTGGTCCGCAGGGTCGCATGATCGATCCCCTCGCCGATGACCACACGCCGGAGTCGAGAAAGCTGTCGCCCTCCCTCCACAGCCTCGCCGCCATGCCGCGGGGCGATTGGGTGGGCCTGGCAGGCGAGATCCCCGCCATGCCCGAACGCCTTGCGGCAAGCCTTGCGACCGCCCCGCCCCCGATGCCGCCTGCTTCCGCGAAGGGCAGCTTCCTTCTGAATGCGGTGGAGCCCCGGCTGGAGCGCGTGGGCGACGCGCCGGACACAACGCTCCTCTACTGGGGTGCTCAAGGCTATCCCTTCGTCCAGGCAGCCGGCGAGGGGGGCGGCGAGCCGATGGCCGTCGGACCCGGCGGCAAGCGCCTGCCGCTCGGCGTGACTCCGGGCGCGAAGCCGCGGGTGGCGGTGACGGCGGATGACCGCTGGCGCGTGCTCTATGGCGCCCGCGGCTTGTGGGTCTTCGATGAGCAGAGCCAACAGCGCGCCGCGTGGACAGGCGGTCCCGTGACCGATGTCCGCTGGTCGCCCCGGGCCGACAGCTTGCTCTGGATCGCGGACCAGCAGCTCTGGCTGATGGCTGTGCCGGAGGGGCAGGCGCGGAGCATCGGGACGTGGCGTGGGACAGTGAGTCCGGGCTATCCCGACGATGGCTTCCGCGGCGGGCTTGCGTGGCTGGGCCGGCCCTGAACCTCCCGTGGGCTCATGGCCATTCAGCGAGGAAAGCGAGCCTCGAAGGCCACCTGGTCGCTGCGGGCCTTCACCGAGCTGGCCGACAGCGCCCGGCGGAAGGCTCCGCGGTCGGCCAGGCCCAAGGCGTGATCCACAAGCTCCTGAAGCACCTGCTCGAGAAGGGCCGCCACGCTTGCGCCGGGCCATGGACGCATGGTTCCAGTTGCCCGTTTAACAAGCGGTGGGCAACCACTGATTCGACACTCGGCCGCACGTGGGATACTCTGGTTCCATGAGTCCTCGACCGTTCACCGGCCAAGTTCAGTTGGCTTCTCTTCCGCTGCTCATCCTGTCGCTCGCCGTCTGTTCCTGCAATCCGGATGCGGATCGGACCCACATCGCGAAAGCTGTCGCGGTGGGTACGCAGATGCTGGCGGTGGGCGATCGCGATGTACTGTTTATCGCCAAGGACATGAATTCGGCAGATGGAGCCGAAAGGGTGGTGCCTACCGGCGAAGTCCAGGCGCTGATCCGCGACAGACATATCTCCGGGAATGACATTGCCACCGTGGGCGGCGTTGCGTACTTGGCGGCCTCTGGCGCGGTAGTGGCGATCGACTTCGAGGCCCCTACGCCCACGGTCGTCGAGGCGGTACGCATTGATGGCTACGTCTACGCGCTGACCTACTCGGAGCCTTGGCTCTTGGTCGTCGTGGGCCAGACACCCGATCTCAGCGCAAGGGTCCTGAGTTACACGCTCGCTGAAAGCGGAGCGCTTGTTCCTGCCGGGTCACGGGACATCATCGGGCGAAGTCGGGGGTCGGCGCCGGCCGCGATCGCGTCAGCTGAGGGCGTGGTGTTTCTCGCAGGCAGCGATGGCAAGGTCTGGAGATTCCCGGCTGATCCGGTCAATCTGGGAGCGGCTACACAGGTCCTGGACATCGGAGTGCGCATCGTGAGCATGGCAATCATCGATGGACGTCTCTTCCTCGGCCCTGAGAGCGGTGGGGTCCTCGTGACGCCTGCCGACATGCCGGATGTTGGTAATGCACGAAAACTCGTCATGGCTGCCATGATCGTTGACATCCAGAGGTTCGGTAACTACGCCGCATTGCTCCCGCTCCGAGGCAGGGTAGGCCTGTGGCCCCTCGATGCTCCAGAGGGGCATGAGTCTGTGGAAGTCCTGGAGGTAGAGGATGTTGTTGGTGTCGTGGACGGGGTCGATCCCAAGGGCTTTGTCGTCAGTCGGAGGCGGTCCGAGCTGCGGTTTGTGGAGTGGACCGACTGACCTGTCCTAAGTTGCGGGTTGAGACCGTCGACCAAGGCCACCACCTCGTCGCAGGCACTGCAATCGGCCCGGTCCGGCAGGGGGCTGGAGACGTAGCGGACCGCGACCACCAATATGGCCCCGGCTGGGATGGTTCCGGTCTTGTCACAGGCCATGGCCCGCACCCGGCTCGGGTGGGCCTGCCGGTTGCCGCGGCGGGCGCGCAGACGCGGAGCGGGACGCGCGGATGGGGCGGCGAGGGTAGTGGGGACCGAGTGGCGAGGGTGGTTGCGTGGCGCGCGGTGGGTGTGTAGACTCCAACGGTCGTGATTGCGATTCCTATCCGTAAACTCCTATCCGTCGTCCCGAGCCGGTGGATCTGCCCCATGTCGTCTGCTCCCACACTCCCCCGCCCAGCACGCCGGGTTTCCCCGGGCGCCGGTCTGGCCCTCACGGCCCTGACCGCGCTGCTCGTCTTCGGTTCCTGGGCCTGGGTGACTCATGCCCGATGGTCGATGCCCGCCCGCGGCCTGGGCGATCACGCGCCCGAGACCCTCGCCGGGCCGCCCGCCGCGCAGCCGATGCAGCAGCCGGAGCCGCCGGCAACGCTCGCGCCCGCACGGCTCGCGATGCCTTGGGTGGCCAGGGGATACTCGGACCTTGCACCTTCGCTGAAGCACCCCGCCACGGCCATCGAGGTGGCCCCGGGCTTCGCCTACATCGGCTCGGGCACCGTGCTCCAGGTGGTGGATGTGCGCGACCCTAGCGCGCCGCGCTTGCTCGGCCGTTCGACGGCTGCTGATCGTCCCGGCGCCGTCTTCTACGCCCAGGACATCGTGGTGTCGGGATCGACCGCCTACATGATCAGCATCGACGCAGATGCTCAGGCGAACCGCGTCGCCGATAACAGCGTGCTGCTGGTGTTCGACGTCGCGGACCCGGCTGCGCCGCGCCTGGTGCAGGACATGGGTCTGCGCGAGATCGCATACACCCTGTTCATGCAGGACGGATGGCTCTATGTCGGAGGCGTGCGTGGTGAATCCGGCGGGCCTTCTTTCACTGGGCTGCTCGCCATACAGCCGAAGCAGCCACCGCTGCAGCGTGGTCACTTCGTGGACACCGACCTCTTGCCCATCGACACCGCTCGCTTGGATAGCCAGCACATGGTCCTCGCGGGCCAGGTCCGGACATCGTCCGAAAGATACCGGGCTTCGCTCGAGGAATGGCGCTTCGAGCAGCCGGGCAGGCCCGAGAAGCTGCGCAGCTGGGTGGGACCTGAGAGTGGGAGCAGTGGGGCCTGGCTGACATCGGTTGCCGTCTTGCGAGGCCGGGCCTATGCGGTTGGAGTCGATTTCTCAAAGATCAACGTGTTTGACGTTTCGCACGGCAACGCAGTCGACCTGGTCGTCGAGCTGCAAATCGCCGGAACCGAAGCATGCATCCCATCCTTCCTTGCCGCCACCGGGACTGTCGGGGTAGCGCTCGGAGATTGTCATCAAAGCGATGGATCCCACCTCTTGACGTATTCTCCGCTGGACGGCAGCGTTCCAGGCGGCCACTTGACGGCTGCAACCTTGGGGTCGATCGAATTCCGTACAGGCCGTATGAAGCGCTTCTTGAAGCCGATCGCCGTCGAGAATGACCTCCTCTACATCCTCGGTGGCGAAGATCGTGACATCGACACCCTGTGCATCGTCGACGTCTCCGCGCCCGACGCACCGGTGGTGGTCGGGCGCTGGCGATGAGGCTGCGGCAGGGCGCGGGGCGGTTCTGACAGGTCTGTCTGCAGACGCGGCGCCCCCGGGACGCTGGCCCGCCCTCACGGATCACAGCGGCCGCGCCAGCCGCATCGAGCTGATGGTGAAGAAGGCCAAGAGCCCGTAGATCGTCGCCACCACCTTCAGCGCCAGCTTCCCGTCACCCACCCGCCAGCAAGCGATCCACCGCCGCCGCCAGCTGCGCCAGGTTCTGCACCGGATACACCGCATCGCAATGCGGCGCATAGCGCTGCATGTCGCTGTCGCCCGTGCCCCATTGTTCAGGGCCTTCGGGGTTGAGCCAGACCAGCCGCCGGGCCCGACCGCGCAAGGCGGCCAGCAGCTCTACCCGCGGCGGGTTGTGGTTGTTGCGGCCGTCGCCCAGGATGATGACCGTCGTGCGCCGATCCACCGCGCCGCGGAAGTCATGCTCGAAGGTGGCCAGGCTCTCGCCCAGGTCCGTGGCGTAGTAGCCCGGGGGGATGGCGTAGAGCACCTCGGCCACCGCGTCGGCGGCCTTGCGGCCGGCCATGGCCGGGCTGATCTCCTGCAGGTCGGCGTTGAAGGCGAAGCTGCGGGCGTGGGCCACCTGGTCCGAGAGCTCGTAGATCAGGCGCAGCATGAACTCCGCCACCGGGCGCATGGAGGTGGAGACATCGCAGATCAAGGTCAGGCGGGGCTTCAGCTTGCGCCGCCGGCGCTGGATCGCGATCGGCACCCCACCGTAGCGCAGGTTGGCACGCAAGGTGCGCCGCGGGTCCACCTGGCCCGTCTTGGCGCGCTTCTGGCGCAAGGCAGCGCGGCTGCGCAGGCGCGCCACCAGACGGGTCACCTCGCGGCGCATCTGTTCCACCTCGAGCGGGCCCAGGTCCTGAAGATCCCTGTCCAGCAGGCCGCCAGAGCCGGCCAGGCGGGCACCCTCCCTCTCAGCGCGCTTGCGGGCCAGGTCCAGGCCCACCTGCTGGCCGATCTGCTCGGACAAGGCCTCCTGGTTGGCCCGGACCACGCCCATCAGAGCGTCGATGGCCTCCTGGCTCATCCCCGCCGCCTCGAGCTTCTCGCGCAGCTCGCCAAGCAGGCGCTCCAACTGCGAGAAGCCCATCTCCTGCATCATGCGGCGGGTGATCCACAGGGTCTGGCTCGGGTTCGAGAGCTGGCCCATGCCCGCCCGGCGGGCCATGGCTTCCAGCTCCTCCCTGGAGGGTCCGTCCCCCGAGGTCAACCAGTCCAGCAGCTTCTGCATGCGACCGGACATGGCCTCGAGCGCCGTGCGGACCAGGTCCTGGTCGTCCTGGCTCAGGTCCTCCAGGGCATTCTGCAAGGGCGGGCCACCCGATCCGAAGTAGAGCGGAAAGAGCGCCTCGAAGGCCGCCTGGTCGCCGCGCGCTTTCACCGTGCTGGCCGACAGCGCCCGGCGGAAGGCATCGCGGTCGGCCAGTCCCAGAGCCTGGGCAGCCTGCGCGGCCTCGGCCGCCTCGGCCACCGACACCCGCACGCCGGCGGCCCGGAGGCCGCGCACGAACTCAGTTATTCGATGGTCCACGCCTGCCCTCCCTGCCATCGCCACGCTTGGGCAGATGGCCCATCATGCGGTAGGCCCGTGCCAGGTCGCTCTCGTACTTCAGCAGCACGCCCATCGTGCGCTTGAGCGTCTCCGGGTCGATGGACTCGGCGTTGAGGGCCAGGAGCGCCCGCGCCCAGTCCAGGGTCTCGCTGATGGACGGCACCTTGCGCAGGTCCAGCTCCCGCAGCTGCTGCACGAAGAGCACCGCCTCCTCGGCCAGCGCCGGGCGGATGCCCGGCACGCGCAGGCGCACGATCTCCAGCTCGGCCTTCAGGTCCGGGTAGTTCACGTACAGATAGAGACAGCGCCGCTTGAGCGCTTCGGAGAGCTCGCGGGTGTCGTTGCTGGTCAAGAGCACCATGGGCTGGTGCCGGGCCACGATCGTGCCCAGCTCGGGGATGCTCACCTGGAAGTCGGAGAGGATCTCCAGCAGGAAGGCCTCGAACTCCACGTCGGCGCGGTCGATCTCGTCGATCAAGAGGACCACCGGCTCTTCGGCGGTGAGGGCGGCCAACAGCGGCCGCGGCAGCAGGAAGTTCTTGCTGAAGAACACGTCATCCTCCGCCGCCAGGCGCGCCGCCGCTTCGGCCAGATTGCCCGCCCCGGCCAAGGTTTCCTTGAGGCTGTCGCGCAGCAGCTGGGTGTACAGCATCTGCTTGGCGTACTCCCATTCGTAGAGCGCCTTGCTCTCGTCCAGCCCCTCGTAGCATTGCAGGCGGATCAGCGGCCGGCCGGTGGCCGCGGCCCAGGCCTTGGCCAGCTCGGTCTTGCCGACGCCGGCCGGGCCCTCCGCCAACAACGGCTTGCCCAGACATTCGGCCAGGTAGATCACCGTCCCGATCTCGTCGGAGGCGATGTAGTCGCGCGCGCCCAGGCGGTCGCGGGTGTCGGCGATAGAGCTGAAGGGCTGAGCCATCGGTTCGTCTCCGCTTTCGGGTGTCGGAGCAGGGGCGCGGCCGAACTAGCGCGCCGCCTCGCCCTCCAGGTAGGTGTAGCCTTCCAAGCCCGCCACGTACTCGGCGATGAAGGTGTTCGCCTCCTGCCGCGTCAGGCCGGCCGCCGCGCCCACCTTGCGCCGGAAGGTGGCCAAGAGGTGGCTGGCGGAGAACTGGACGTAGTTGAGGACTTCCGTCACCGTGTCGCCGTGGACCAGATGCGTCTGCTCGTAGCCCTCGGGCGTGATCCGGATATGCACCGCGTTCGTGTCGCCGAAGAGGTTGTGCAGGTCTCCCAGGATCTCCTGGTAGGCGCCGGTCAGGAAGATGCCCAGCACGTAGTCCTCGCCGTCGCGGACGGCATGCAGCTCCAGGGATGGGCGCCCGTCCTTGCCCCCCACGAAGCGGTCGATCTTGCCATCCGAATCACAGGTCACGTCCTGCAGGGTGCCACGGCGCTCGGGGCGCTCGTCCAGGCGGTGGATGGGCATGATCGGGAAGAGCTGATCGATGGCCCAGCTGTCCGGCAGCGACTGGAAGAGCGAGAAGTTGCAGAAGTAGCGGTCCACGAGCGTGGCATCCACCTCCTTGAGGATCTCCTCGTAATCCTCGCGGCAGTCGGCAATCACCTTGGCGATGCGGTTGATGATGGCGAAGAAGATGGACTCGGCCATCGCCCGCTCGCGCAGCGACAGAACCCCGCTGACGAAGAGCTGCTGCGCGCGATCCTTGTCGAAGGAGGCGTCATGGAACACCTCCATCACCTTGCGATTGACCACCGGCACCTCGTCCAGGGCGTGGTAGTCCTCAAGCATGGCGTGGAGCAGGCCATGATGGTCCTCCGCCAGCGAGGGCAGCGGCGGCTCCGCCTGCGACTCCACGTCGATGACCCTCAGAAGCAGCAGGGCATGGTGCGCGGTCAAGGCGCGACCGGACTCGCTGATGATATGCGGCATCGGCAGCGACTCCTCTCGGCAGGACTCGGCCAGGCCGTAGATGATGTCGCTGGCGTATTCCTGCAAGGTGTAGTTCACGCTGGCCTGGTTCACCGAGTTCGAGCCGTCGTAATCCACACCCAGGCCGCCGCCGACGTCCAGGTGGCTGATGTCCACCCCCATCCGCCGCAGCTCCACGTAGTAGCGCGAAATCTCCTGCAGCCCGGCCTTGATGTAGCGGATGTCGGTGATCTGGCTGCCCAGGTGAAAGTGCAGCAGGCGCAAAAGGTCCAAGCGCCCCAGTTCTTTCAGGCGGTCGACCAGCTTCATCAGCTCCGAGCTGTTGAGCCCGAACTTGGACTTCTCGCCGCCGCTCTGCGCCCAGCGGCCCGCGCCCTCGCTGCTCAGCTTGATGCGCACGCCGGCCTGCGGGGTCACCCCCAGGTCTGCGGCGGCGGCCAGCAGGACGTCCAGCTCGCTGAGCTGCTCGATCACGATGAAGACCTTGTGGCCCAGTTTCTGGCCCATCAGGGCCAGGCGCATGAACTCCTCGTCCTTGTAGCCGTTGCAGACGATGACATGCTGGGTGCTGGCCGAAAGCCCGAGCACGGCCTGCAGCTCGGGCTTGGAGCCGCATTCCAGACCCACCCCATGCTTGCTGCCGAACTCCACGATCTCCTCGACCACGTGACGCTGCTGGTTGACCTTGATCGGATAGACCGTGGTGTAGCCGCCGCTGTACTGGAATTCGCGCATGGCCGCGGCGAAGGACTCGCTGAGCGTCTCGATACGCCGCCGGAGGATGTCGGAGAAGCGGATGAGGACGGGCAGCGGAACGCCCTGGGCCTCCAAATCGACGGCGAGATCGAAGAGGTCCAGCACGCGAGTGGCGTCGTCGGGGTCGGGGCGCACGACCACGTGGCCCGCCTCGTTGATACCGAAGAAGCCGGCGCCCCAGCCCGCGACGTTGTAGAGCTCTTCTGCATCCTGGATGCTCCAGGGCGCGGGCGACGCGGGCGGGAGGGCGGCGGCAATGGACGGGGAAGGGGGGGAGTGTGGAGCGGTCATGCCCCAAGCCTACAAGGGCGGCTACCCAGCGTCAAGCAGCCGCCAGGGCGATCGCCGCAAAGCGCGCCGCCCCGACCGCCCGGGGAATGAATTCCCGGGCTCTACCTTTGGAATGTCCCCTACGGGGACGGGGATGTCGTGAGGCCGCAGGATCGATGTTGTATCGGCAAAGGGCCTCTTGTCCCGAAGGGACATCCCAATGGAAGAGCCCGGGAATTCATTCCCCGGGCGATCGAGGCGCGCTTTGATGCGAGCGCCCTGAAGCACTCGCCAGCGTGATTCACGCCCCGTTCAGGCGCCGCGGCGTGATCTCGACACTGCGCTGCGCGTCGCTGACGGTGACCATGCCGTCCTGTACCATGACCTGCAGCCGCATCCCGCGCTGCGCCAGAGCGGCCAGGGCCTGGCTCTGCGGGGCCTCGATCTGCCAGACGGCGATGTTGTCGGCGCGGCCGATCTTGTTCATGATGCCGCTCCACCAGATGGGCGTGCTATAGCTGAAGCTCAGCACCGTCACCCGTTCGGCGCGGCCGCTGGCCTTCATCAGGCGTCGGTCGTCCGGCTGGCCCACTTCGATCCAGTGCAGGATCCGGCCCGTGAGATCGCGCTGCAACAACGCCGGTTCATCGCTATCCCACAAGTCCTTGGCCAGCTCGAGCATGCCGTGGTGGTTGTCGGCCGGCAGGAACAAGGCCAGCGCCAGCAGCCGGACCATCATGCGCTCGTCGGTCTCGGAGGGGTGGCGGGCGATGGTCACGGCATGGTCCACGTAGACCCCGCGGTCCATGTCCGCGATCTGCAGGGTGGCTTTGTAGACGGTGGCCTTGAGGGTCAATGCGGCTCCTGCTGCGGCGCTGAGGTCGGTCGAAGGCGGCCGGCAGTGTAGCACCGCCGCCGTGATGGCGGGCAATCCACCCGCGCACATGTTGAACTCTCTGGTATCATCGCCCTTCACCCACCCGCCCGCGGCCCCCGCCGCAAGGAGCTTCCGAGCCATGCGCATCCCCCTCCGGTTCTTGGCCCTGGCCGCCCTGTGGAGCCTCGGCGCCATCGCTGTCGACGCTGCGGCGGCCGCTGCCGCCGTCGAGGCCGGTTCGACCCTGCGCGCATCGGTCAGCGCCGCCGGCGGTGCCCGTTACATCGTCCAACTGAGCGACGCGCCCCTGGTGGCCTACCGCGGCGGCCTGCCTGGCCTCGCGGCGACGGCACCTGTCCAGAAGGTCCAGGACGCTTGGAGCGCAACGGCCCGGCCGCGCGTCGCCGGCGATGACGCCGCCTTCGCCCGCGTGCGGCCCGACCTCTTCAGCCCCGCGTCCTTCGACTACCGCGCCCACCTCCGGCAGCGGCAGGCGGCGGCCGAGCAGGCCATCCAGGCCATCGCGCCGCAGGCCCGCGCCCTCTACCATTACGACGTGGCCTTCAACGGCCTGACCCTGCGCCTGAGCGCGGCGGAGGCCGAGCGGGTGCGCGCCCTGCCGGGCGTGCTGGCCGTGACCGCCGAGGAGCGCGTCGTGCCCCTGATGGACGCCAGCCTGCCGGTCATCGGCGCGCCGGCGGCCTGGACCGATCCCCGCGTGGGGGGGCGGTCGGGCGGCGGGCGGGGCGTGCGCATCGCGGTGATCGACTCGGGCATCAGCGCCGCCCATCCCATGTATGCCGACGACGGCTTCGTCCCGCCGGCAGGCTTCCCTCAGGCCAGCTGGACCGTCGGCGACGCAGTGACCGCTTACGGCGCGGAAGACCTGGCGAGGTACACCAACGACAAGGTCATCGTCGCCCGCACCTACGCCAACCCCGAGGTCTACGACCCTGCCACCCCCCTGACCCCCCTGGCCGACGGCATCGGCGGCTTCCACGGCGGGCATGTGGCCGGCACCGCCGCGGGCAGCATCGTCAAGGGCGCGCCGGGCCTGAAGAGCGGTAGCATCGAGCTGAGCGGCGTGGCGCCCGGCGCCTACCTGATGGCCTACAAGTTCACGGACGCCTACACCCCCGAGATCCTGCGGATGATCGACGACGCCGTCGCCGACGGGGCGGACGTCATCAACAACAGTTGGGGCACCTCGGCCATGAACGTCATGGACCCCGACCTGCATCCGGTGTCCCAGGCCTTCAAGGCCGCCCAGGGCGCCGGGGTGGTGGTGGTGGCCGCGGCGGGCAACGCCGGGACCAACGGTGAGGCGACATTGGGCGGGCCCCATCAGATGATCGACGAGGTCATCACCGTGGCCAACAGCCAGACCGGCCGCGGCTTCGCCTATTACCTCTACGCCGCGGACGCCGGCCTGGCCGAGGACCTGCAAAAGCATCCGGCGGCCTACGAGGCCTTCGGCAACGACTTCACGGTCATCGAGAAGCCGGCGGTGCGCCTGGCGGACTTCTGCAATGTGCTCGGCCTGGCCATCAACGCCCGCAACAAGGTCATCCTGGAGCCGGCCTCCGGCACTTGCGACATCCCGGGCCTGCCCATCGGCAACCTGCCCATCCCCGCGCAGTTCGGCTTCCTCACCAAGCTGCTGCTGGCCGGCGTGACCAACGGCACGGCCGGCGGCTTCGGCGGCACGCCGGTGGAGAGCATCGTCTTCTATGCGCCCGACGGCGACCCCGCCCAGTTGGCGGCCGCCCTGGGCTTGCTGGATCAGATCTCGCCCTTCCTCGGGCAGCTGGGCCTGACGGTCAAGTTCCCGGTGGTGGCGATGATCACCGGCCCCAAGGCGGTGGAGCTGGCCGCCTGGGCCGACGGCCACAAGAGCCTGAAGCTGAAGCTGGACGGCACGCCGGCGACGGTCAACGACCCCGCCCTGCTGGACCAGGCCCATCCCACGAGCAGCCAGGGCCCGAGCCCCAGCGGATCACTCAAGCCAGACCTGGCGGCCCCGGGCACCGACATCCTCTCGGCCAACACCGGCGCCGACGGCGCGCCGGACGGCTATGCCCTGGCCACGGGCACCTCCATGGCCAGCCCGCATGTGGCCGGCGCGACGGCCCTGCTCCGCCAGGCCTGGCCGGCCTGGTCGCCGGCGGACATCAAGGCGGCGCTGATGGTCACAGCCGACCCGGTGGTGAAGGTGGGCCTGGACGCCGCCCCGGCGCGGGTCCAAGGCTCCGGCCGCCTGGATCTGGCTCGGGCCATCGACCCCGGCCTGCTCATCCTGCCGCCCGCGGTCGGTTTCGACCGCGCGCGCCTGCTGCAACGTGACGCCGGGCTCTTCGTGGAGCTGCGCGACGTGCGACGGACCGGGGACGAATCCGTGGTCTACGCGATCAGCCATGAGCCGGGCGATGGGCTGGATGCCGCGATGCTCTTCCAGATACCGGCCGACGCGACCGCCACGGTGCCTGCCGGGGGCACGCTGCGCTGGCGGCTGCCGCTGAGCGCCGCCGGCGGCATGCCGGCGCCGGGCGATTACGATGGCCGCCTGGTCTTCCGCTCGCCCAGACATACGGTCCGCCTGGCCTACCGCTTCACCGTGCCCGGCGACCGCGAAGACGTGTTGCTGGTCAACGTGCGGCGCACGGCGGCGGCCGGCGGCGGCGGCATCCCCGGTCTGCCGGGGGGCGGGGCAGGGCTCAGCGATGGGCCGGATTACGAGCCCTACTGGACAGCGGCGCTGCAGGCGGCCGGCCTATCGTACGATGTGTGGACTGTGGCCGCCGGCGCGAAACCCGGCGCCCCGCCCGTGCGCACCTTGCAGGACTACGACCTGGTCATCCTGGCCGCCGGCGACGGCAACGCGCCCCTGGACCAGTTGGCGGGTGGGATGACCAGCCTGCAGATGTTCCTCCTGGGCGGGGGCCACATGCTGATCAGCGGCTGGAACTACAACCACGATCCGGCGGGCGGACTGGGGGCGATCAACATCCAGGGCTCGGGGGCGATGTACTTCCTGAGCCGCTACTTCGCCGGCTTCGAGCGCACCACCAACGATGTGGCTCCCGCGGGGGCCATCGCCCCGGTGCGCCTCTTCGATGCGCCCCTGCGACTGGCCACGTCCCCCGGCCCCAACGCCGCGGGCAACGGGGGCAAGATAGACCTGGGGCGACCGCTGGCGGCCCTGGTCACGCGGGTGGACGGCGGCGGCGGGGGAGTCCCGGGCGGCGGGGCGACAGCCCCCGACCTGGGCATCGCCGCGCCGGGCGTGGTCACGCGGCTGATGCCCTACATGCGCAGCTACCTTGAGGTGGACGGCGGCGGCGCGGCGGTCACGGGCGTCAACGCCGACGCCACCCTGGAGGCGCCCCAGCGGGCGGCCTTCATCGGCTGGCGGGCGCTCTTCGCCGGTTTCGGGGTGGAGGCCATCAGCGGTGAAGCCGGTAGCATGGACCGCGCGGCCTTCCTGCGCGCGGTGCACGCCTGGGCGGTGGAGCCGGACGCGGTGGAACTGCGCCTGAGTGGTCTGGACGAGATCGAGGCGGGCAAGGGGCTGACCTTGACCGCCGAGGCCAGGCTGCCCGAGGGGGTGACGGTCACCGGCTGGCGTTGGGACCGCGGCGACGGCAGCGGCTACGTGGCATCCCAACAACCGGTGCTCAGCCTGCGCTACACAAAGGGCGGCGACATCACGGCCCGCGTGGAGCTGACGACCACCGCCGGCCACACCTACGTGGCCGAGCACCGCCTGACAGTGCGCGGCGGACCGGGCACCATCCACCTGCCCTTCCTGCTGAGCAGCCCGCGGCGACGGTAGGGTTGAAGCCGTTGCGGGGGAGCTGTCGCTGGTTCCTCGATGCTGCTGCGGCCACCTAACGTTGGAATCAGGCCCTGTCCCGACCCCACCACGACCGCACATGACAAACAAAAGAGCGGGGCCTGGAATTCCAGGTCCCGCTCTCAATCGATCTGCCCGCGGCTGTGTGGGTGGTCATGCGACGATGACCCAGTCGTGTGGGCTCCGCATTCTCCGGCCGAATGTTGAAGACGGCAGTCGGCTGATCTGTAGAACGTGCCGCGGGGATCGGAGATACGGGGGGACGAGGCAGGATCGGCGGAGCGGACGCAGATGACTGGCAGCTGAGGTTGACCCGTGGAGACAGCACGGGGACTGGTGGCACGACGACCGCGCCCATCCGACCATCGGCGCTGCGCTCACGTGACGGATCGGCAGCCTACCCGAACCGCCGCGCGTACATCCGCCATGCGAGGCTTCCCGCCATGCGCGCTCCTCGCTATCGCCCACGCCCGCCGACCTGTTGGCGCCACCTCGTCGGTCGGCCGCGGCCGGGCGCTCAGCTACGACCTGAGCGCCATCCCAGCCGATCTGAAAGCCGGCAAGCTTCGCCGCATCCGCCCGCTGCTCCGTCCGGAGGTGGCGGTGGTGGAGCATCCCGGATATCTGGACTGCCTGCCGGATACAGTTCGGAAGGCATTTCATGTCGAAGCTGAGGGCCCGGTCAGCGCCCATGACTACGACACCACTGCCCTTAGCCTGATCGCCGACCTGTCGGAGGGCCTCATCCTGGACTGCGGCGCCGGGTGGCGAAAGACCTACCATCCCAACGTGCTGAACCTGGAGATCGCGCCCTATGCGTCAACCGACGTCCTGGGCGTGGGTGAGGAACTACCGTTCAAGGACGGGGTCTTCGATGCCGTCTTCTCCCTGGCCGTCCTGGAGCATGTTCGCGATCCTTTCCGCTGCGCGGCCGAGATCATTCGCGTCCTGAAGCCCGGCGGGCGGCTGTATGCTGTCGTGCCCTTCATGCAGCATTACCACGGCTACCCGCACCACTATTTCAACATGACCAAGCAAGGTTTGGCGCGCCTCTTCGAAGACCTGGAGCCCCTCAGCCACGAGGTCCCCGACAGCGGCCTGCCCATCTGGACTGCCAGCCATTACCTGGCCCGCTGGGCCGCAGGACTGTCCGGACCGACGCGCGATGCCTTCCTGGATCTGACGGTCCGCGAGCTGGCCGCCGAACCGCAGTTGCAGCTGGAGCGGGCCTATGTGCGCCGGCTGCCGCGCGCCTTCAACGAGGAACTGGCCTCCACGACCGCGTTGGTGGCGCGCAAGCCGAACGACTGAACGCGCGGCGGATCAGCCGGCAGCCCGCCGCGTCGTCGGGACCTGGGATCTCGTCCGCGGCGCGTCGCCTTCCGCTAGACTTGCCGACAACGGAGGCCTCCCATGCCCATGCGCGAATACCTGTGCCAACCCTGCCGACGCGTCTACACCTACATGACCGCCACGGTGGATGACGCCCGCCGCCCCGTCTGCCCGCGCTGCGGCGCCATCGACCTGGAGCGGCAGATCAGCACCTTCGCCCGCGTGCAGCGGCGCAAGGAGCCCTTGGCGGCCATACCCAAGCGCCCGGGCGAGGTGGAGCAGTCCGGCATCGACCAAGGCCGCCGCGATCGCGAAGGCCGAACCGTGGAGACCGATCCCGATGTCTACCTGCTCTGGGAGCATTGCGTGGCCGGCGATCCGTCACCGCTGGACGACCCCGACCTGCGCCCGACGCAGAAGCATGTGCACGAGGGGATGGGCGGCGAAGGGCCGCGGCCGCCGGGGATGGTGGTGTGGGTGAAGCCGACTTACGACGGACGGTAGATCGGTCACGGGTCCGATGCGCGGAGCGTATAGACAGGTGTAGCGATCGCCGGACCGGGCTCGCTTGATCAGCCCCACGCCCGACCAGGCGCAGCCCAGTCCCCTGAACCGCTCCATCCTCTGCTATCAACCCTGAAAGGCCGACCCCATGAATCGCAAGACGCTTCACACGCCGTGGACCGGACGCAGCCGCCAGCTTCTTCCAGCCCTGCTCAGCGCCCTGGCGCTGGCCCTCATCATCCCCCAGATCAGCCTCGCGCAGGCGCCGGACGGCAACCTGTCGAACGGCAAGCCGCTGGTCGCCGAGCCGAGCGGTCGCGCCGACGTGGCACCGCTCGCCGACCACACCTTCGATCCCATCCAGCCCGGGCTGCAACCGATCGTCAGTCCCGACGTCGTTCCGACGCGCGTGTGGACCACCGACCGCTACGGCCGGATTCGCAGCACCTTCGCTCGCGGCGAGGTCATCGCCTTCTGGGTGCGGCTCTACAACCCCAGCCGCAGCTATGCCCGCTACAACCTCGAACTCTGGGTGGATGACCAGATCCGCTGCATCACCACCCCTTGCCCCCATGGCCCGGAGCGACTGTTTGCCGGAACCGTAACCGTGCCGCCGGGTTATTCGAACGGCTACCGCATGGCCCGCTCGGAGCGCAGCGACAAGGTCGGCGAGTGGAACTACTGGGCCACCGACCCGGACCGCCTTCGGGAAGCGATGACGCGGTTCTACCTGCGATAGGGTAAACGCAACCGCTTCGACCCGATACCAACCCGTCCCGGCTTCAGGGCTCGCCCTGAAGCCGGGATGTTGTTATTGTGGATGCTCATGGTCCGTGCGCAACGGTACGCGGCCAGCCCACAAGCGGCCAGCCCCACGCGGCCAGCCGCGCAAGGCTCGCCGCCACTTCATCCTCGCCGAAGTACCAGTCCACCTCAAGGGTCACCGCGGCGTCCTGCGGCAGCCGCGGACGAAGGTCAGCGAAGTCCAACACGCCCAGCCCCGGCAGCAGGTGGTCGCGCAGGCCGACATGGTCATGGAGGTGCGTTCCCACCCATCGGCCATCAACCGCTGCCCACCATTCCGCCCAGCGCGCCGTGCCCAAGGCGTCCTGAGCACCCACGTGGCCCGTGTCCAGCCAGGCGCCCACGGTGCCGGCCCAGCCCTCCGCCGCCGCATGGCCCAGCAGCCAGGCCATGCCGGCTGGGCTCGGCAATTCGTGGGGGTGGTAGCCGGTCTCCAGGCCCAGGCGGATGCTCCCCTCCCGCGCCTGCGCCAGCAGCGGCTGTAGCCCTTGCCACGCCCGTTCCAGCGCCGCCGGCTCACGGGCATCGCGCCAGGAGAGGAAGCGCGCCAGAGCCGTGTCGTAGGCCTTGCTGTGGCGGAGGCCAGCCCGCTGGCGGGCCTCCAGCTCGAAGCGCAGATGGCGGCTGGTCTCCGCGTCATCGTCCTCCAGCTGCCCCAGATGCATGACCACCATACCTGCGCCCAGGCGCTGGGCGGTGGCGATCGTGTCGCTGAGCGCCGCCGCCGCCCGCTCCCGCGCCGCTGGATCGGCGGCGGTCAGCATGTCGGTGTCGCGCCAGCCGGGCGGGCGCGGGCAGGGATGGTGGACCGTGGTCACCTGGAGGTCCGCCGAAAGCAGGCCCTCCAACATCTCCACCGGCAGGATGTGGCTGAGTTCGATGGCCGCGAATCCCAGGCGACGCGCAGCCAGCAGGAAGGGCGCCAGCCCCTCCGCTTCCGACCAGCGTTGGCGGTACATGGTGGAAAGGGCCAACCGGGGCGCGGCCGATCGCCCGGCATCAGCGGATCTCATGGCAGACGCCCCCGCCGCAGCTCGTAGAGCAGGATGCCCGCCGCCACCGCCAGGTTGAGCGAGGTGCCTGAGCCGGCCATGGGGATGCGCACCTGGCGGTCTGCGGCCTCCAACAGCTCGGGGGGCAGGCCCGCGCGTTCGCTGCCCAGCAGCAGGAGGACGGGGCCGCTGATAATATCCTCCAGCGCGCCGTCCGCCCAATGCGCCGCGGCGGCCCGGGCCGAGCTCGCCACCACCACCATCTGCCGCTCGCGCGCCCAGGCCAGCAAGGCCGCGGCTGTCGTCCGCACCGTCGGCACGCGAAACAGGGCGCCCATGCTGGCCTTGGCCGCCGTGGGATGCTCTGGCTCGGTACCGGCCTCACCGCAGAGGATGAGGGCATCGGCGTCTACCGCCTCCAAGGTGCGCAAGAGGCTGCCCAGGTTGCCCGGATCGGCGAGGTCCCAGGCCGCGACCACCAAGGCGTCTGGCCTTGGCGTCAGATCGGCGAGACCGCGCTCCCGCCGGGCGACAAGCGCCCCGATGCCGGTTGGACCATCGCGCTCCGACAGGGCGGTGAAGGCGGCGGCCGTCAGTTCCAGGATAGGCGGCCCGTTTCCCGCGGCGCGGAGCGCGGCCAGTCGTTCGGTCACCGCCGCGCTGCGGCAGAGCTCTGGCGCCACCAACACCTGCTCCACCGGCGCGGCGGAATCGAGCGCGCTGAGCACCAGACGCGGCCCCTCCACATAGAAGCGGCCCTGGCTGCGGCGCTCCGCTGCTGAGCGCTGCAGCCGGCGAACGGCCTTCACCAGTGGGTTGGACGGACTCTCGATCATCGGTCCCCGCTACCCGGCATGGTGGTTCTGCGTATGATTGCCCTGACGACGCCCCGGGCTCGGTCGCATGGCGCGACCGGCCCGAATGCCCGCTTATGAGGTACAACGCCCATGTCCACGATCATCAACCTCTTCCAAGCCTTCGGTCTATCGGCTTCTGCCGGGCTGAACGCCTACATTCCGCTGCTGATCGTCAGCCTGGCCGCCCGCTACACCGACGCCTTTGAACTGAGCGGGCCCTACAAGGTGCTGGAGTCGCCCTGGATCATCGGCACGCTGGTCGTTCTGGTCATCGTCGAAGCGCTGGCCGACAAGGTGCCGATGATCGACCACCTCAATGACATCGTCGCCACCTTCATCCGTCCGGCGGCCGGCGCGCTGCTCTTCGCCACATCGGCCGGGGTGACCACGGGTATGAGCCCCGTGGTGGCCGCCATTATAGGGCTCTTGACGGCCGGCATCGTCCATGGTGCCAAGGCCACCGCCAGGCCGGTGGTCACCGCCACCACCGGCGGCCTGGGCAATCCAGTGGTCAGCGCCGTGGAGGACGTGGCCGCCGCCGTGACCAGCCTGGTGGCCATCTTTCTGCCCTTCCTGGTGGCCGTCGCCTTCCTGGCCTTCGGCCTCCTGGTCTTCTGGGTCACCCGGCGGCGGCGACCAGTGACCGCCTGACCGTGGTCAACGCAAGCTGCCCGCGGCCAATAGCTGGGGCAGGAAGACGCGCCGGACCCCCGGCCCGATCCCTTCGGCCGGCGTGAAAGCCTCGTCGATGGCATAGCGCCACCATTGCACATGGTCGCTGACCTTGTCGCCGCCACCGGCGTAGGCCACGTCCATGCAGCCATCCTTGGCGTCCGAGGGATCTTCCGGCCCGCCGGGCCGGCCCCAGTAGACCAGCGTCGCCGGCAGGCAGCTGTCCGTCCGCAGGTTCAAGAGCCCCCAGTTGCGGTTGCCGGCGATGACCGAACGGTCCACGCTCAGTGTTCCGGAGGCCCCGTTCTGGATTCCCACCGCGAAGCCGCCGATCCTTGCGCCCGCAAGGGTCATCTGCGCCCCGTCGCCCACCCGTAGGCCGATCCCCGAGTCACCCCCGCGCAGGGTCAGACCGCTCAGCTCGGCAACCGCCTGGTCCAGGTAGAGCAATGCGCCCTGGTCGCCGCCTAGGGGCACACCCTCGAGATCCAGGCCGCGGCCGTTGATCGCCGCGCCCTTGAAGGCATGCACTCCCGCCCATTCGCGGCTGGCCGCCGGGTCCAGCGGACCCATGTGCACCGGCTGTCCCGAGCGCCCCGGGACGAAGGAGAGGTCGGCCCGCAGGTCCGGGCCGCTGATGCGCAGCCCCTGGTTCACCCTGAAGCGCAGGTCCAGGCCCCCGCCCATCATGACCACGGTGTTGATGGCCGAAGCGATGGTCAGGCTGCCTTCCGCCTCCAGCGGCAGGCCGGGGTCCGACAGGGTGACCAGACGCTGGTCCAACGGCAACCGGGTGTCGATCAGCAGGCGCTGGACACCGTTGCTCAGGTAGCGGTTGCGCAGCCCCGGATCGTCCTGATCCTCCCCCGCCACCGCATCCAGACGCGTCGCGACCACCCGCAAGGGATGACCGACGGCATGGTGCAACGTCGAAGAGGTCAGCACGCCCGGAGCGTTGCCCCATACCAGCATCGGCTCGGCGATGCTGCCGCCATAACCCATGTCCACACCCGCAAGCTCGATGCCCTTGGCGCCATCGGCGATCCGCAGGCCCGACCAGGATCCGGGCTTCTCGGTCAAGCCCTCCATCCGCACCGGCGCCGAACGGCTGGCGTCCACGCGCAACCTGGCGCCGGGGCCGACGAAGAGCCCGGCATCCGGCGCGAAACGCAGATGCAGATCGTGCTCGAGCGTCAGGCTGACATCGCGCGGGCCGCCACCTAGCGAGAGATCGCCGTCCAGCTCAAGCGGCACGCCGGGATGCTTCCAGCTGTAGTTCTCCGACAGGTCCGGATCCTGCGCCGCCGTGAGCACCTTGATGCGCTGGATTCCGTTGCCCTGGAAGGCGATGTCCGCCGTGCTGGCCAAGCCCTCGGTGACATCGGCCACGGCACTGGGGACAATCTCCAGCGGATAGCCCGGCGCGTTGCCGAAAACACTGTCCAAGGTGAGCAGAGCGGGGCTGTGCACGCGGACCATGGCCTGATCCGCCGAACCGCCATACTCGACGCGGGCGAAGTAGAGGCTGTTGGATCCGCCGGCCGGATCGATGAAGGGACTGAAGGTCACCCCACCCCAGCTTCCCGGCTGCTCTTGGATGCCGCTCAGGGTGACGGCTCGCTCGGTGCTGCCCGTGACCTCGAACTGACCTGGGTTCTCGGCGTCCATTCCAGCGACCACCCCCGCGCCGGGGCCAAAGCGCATGACCACGCCGTCGGTAAGGGTGAGGGTGGGTCCGTCGGGCCCGCCGATGGTCAGGTCCTGCTCGAGGAGGTAGGGCAAGCAGAAGTCATGCCAGGTCTGGCTGTCGACGATGTCACTTGCATCCTCGGCCTTGATCAGGATGCCGTCCCGACCATTGGACCCTGGATTGAGGTTGATCAGGCTGCAGCGCCCGGTCACGCTCTGCCCGGCTTCGTCCAGGCTGGGTCCGGCGATGTTGGCCAGCAGGGCCAGCGGCGCACCGCCGCCTTTCTGCAGATCGGCGCGCAGCAGGCGCACCGGCGCGTCGGCCTCGATCATCGGCACGCCGCCCTGACCGCCGCCCTGGATGAAGGCGAAGCGGATGAAGCTGCCGACCGATCCGCTCTGGAATCGAATCTGGCCCCAGAAGCCCGGCGTCACCTCGCGGTCGTTGGGCAGGATGCGCACCGGCTCGTTGGCATCGGCATTGCCGGCGATCTCCAAGGTAGACCCTGCGGCCACCACGATGCTGGCGCCCTGGGCCATGAAGACCTGGGATCCCTGGGCGATGGTCAGCTTGGAGTTGCGGACCGTCACGGTACAGTTGACGAAGTGGGCGTCCTGGCTGCCCCAGATCTCGTTGCGGCTGACATCGCCACAATGCTGGTTGTTCTGCGCCTGCGCGCGACCCTCCGGCTGCCCCAGCAACAGGGCGACCGCCAGCGCAGCGGCAGCCGCGCAGCGCCCTGTTCGCGACTCTGACCGCCGCATGGATCCCTCCTTGGCCCTGGTGACGTGGGTGCCGCGCCGCAGCAGGCGCGGCACGGCGAACGAGGGTCCGATCATATCCCGGCCGTGGGGATGACGCAATCCGAAGCAGGGCAGTCCGCGGCCACCCCGCGCCATCGATAACGCAGCGACCAAGGTTCCCGGGTCGCGCGACCCGGGAACCTACGCGGTCAGGCCATCGCTGCTGGGCTGGCCGGGCGCAGCGCTCAGGGCCGTAGGCAGGTCCCGGATAAGGTCGCGCTGTTCAATCGACCGCTGTTGCCGGCCAGGTCGTCCTGGATCTTGAGCGTCCAGGCACCGCCGGCGCCCTGGTTGTCAAAGGCGTTCAGCCCGCCGCCACCCTCTGTCGCCTGCCGCCGGCTGCCCCCCACCGCATTGAGGCAGACCGCGGCACCGATACCCGGCGACACGTCGTCGTCCAACACCGCCTGCAGGTTGATGCCCAAGGCGTTGCCGGCGCAGAGGTCGCTGAACAGCTCCGATTCGGTCACGGTGCCGTGGGTCAGATAGGCGTCCAGATCCTCGGTTCGCGGATGGGTGATGTCAATCTGCAGGTCCACGTCCGTCACCCGGCAGGCCGGCGAGGCGTTCACCACGAGCGCGAACGACGCCGAACCCGGCGCCGTAGCCCCGGCGTCCGGCACGTTCCCGAGGGTCCCCGAGGGCGCGATCCGCACCCGGAAGCGGTCGAGGAACAGCGGCTGACCAGGGCAGCGCGGCAGACCATCGCCACCCGGGCACCAGTCGACGTCCTGCGTCAGGGCGAAGGGAATGCCCCGGTCGCCCGCCGCCTCGTCGCCGGGAATGTCTTCGCCGAAGCGCGTGCCCGTCCGCTCCACCGACACCGCCCCCAAGCCCACCAGGTTGCGCAGCACGAAGCCGACCTCGTCCACCACCTCGTGCTCCCAGAAGGTCGCGGAGATGATCGCCGACCCCTTGAACCCGTTGCTGACGTAGCCCCAGGTCTGCAGATCGATGTACTCTGCCTGCCGGTCGCTCAGCTTCTGGCACACAAAGTCAAGGAGCCCATTCTGGTCGTAGATGTAGATGGCGAAGTCCGTGAAGCCCGGCTTGGCCACCAGGTTCATGATCGCAAGCTCGCTCGTGACCCCCGAGCCATCCAGGTCTTTGAGCAGGCTCGGAACAGCGATCAGACCCACGCCGGATTCCAGGCCGCCGTTGGACCGCCCGCCGATCTGCCACTTGTAGGCCTTGTGCTCCGGCAGCAGGTTATAGGCAATGGCCTGCTGCGCCTCGGTGCGCGCCACGTCACCGTACTTCATGAGCGTCGCCACGCCGACCACGTTCGGGGCCTCCACCTCATTCGTCCCCGGCGTCCACCACACCTGGCTCTCGACGCGGACGCTCCCTATCCAACTGCCCGGCAGGTCGGCCACGAGGGGCAGGAAGAAGGTCTGCGAACCCCGCGGGCAGATCCAGTCCACGAGCGTCGTGATCACATCGCCGGAACGGTCCAGGAAGTACACCTTCACCTTGGCGTTCACCAGCTGGTCAAGGTTCATGACCTGCACGCCGGTATCCCAGCCCTGGTACTCGCTGTAGGCCAGCGGTCCGAAGGCCACCCGTTCGCCCGTGTCGGCCGCCGCCACACCGGTGCCATCTTCACGCACATAGTCGAAGGGTGCCGGCTCGCCGATGTAGGTCATGAGGATATCGCGGCCGTAGATGTCCACAGCCACGCCCATAGGCTCCGAGGCCCGGATCCAGGCCGAGCCCTGCCAGTCCGGGCCCACACAGTCCGCGGCGTCGAACTGGTAGGTCTCGCCCGGGGCCAGGGTGGCCACGTCGCAGATGCGGGCGCGCAGGCAGTCCTCCTGGGCCTTGAACCACAGCTCCAGGCTGGAGCATTCCAGCCCGCCGTTCTGAATGTACATCACTGTGTTCAAGCCGGCCTTGTTGGCGTAGATCAACGGCACATAGTAGCCGTATCCGCCGAACACCGGATCGAAAGAGCCCAGGTGCGCCGCGGCGATGCCGACGTACTTGGCGCTGACCTCAACGCCCGGCGTCACATCGCCCGGGCAGTGGCGCAGCACTTCCACCGCCAGGAATCCGGTGCCGGCGGCGATGCGCTGGTTGACGCCGGCGAAGTCAAGGCCCTCGTTGTAGGCCTTCTTGAAGCGCCGGTAGTCATCCGCGTCACCCACCACGCCGAAGAAGAGCGTCTCGCACATCAGGTCGGCCACGACATCGTCGAAGCCCAGGTCGATGCCCACATCGGTCAGTTGCCTGGCGGTGAACTTGAAGAGCATGCCGCCCTTGGAGCCGGTGGGGATCTGCGCGCCCATCAGGATCCACGTCGCCCCAGGGAAAGAGGAGGCCCGTGCACTCCACCTTCAGCGGTCCTGCAGCCTGCGGCGGGCAGAAGCCCGGCTCGCCCCAGGTCACCAGCACCGCCTTCGACGGATCGCATCCCAGGTATTGCACCTCAATCATGCTGCGGCAGACGTCATCCTGTCCCGAAAAGTTCAGGATCGGCAAGTGTACCTGCCCGCCGAGCTGGCGGTTGGGATCCACCCGCACCGGGCAACCGATCAGGAGGATTCCCGGCGGGTTGACAGACCGCGAAGCCGTGTTCTGGCCGATGTTGAAGATGTCGTAATGCACGGTGCCGGTGAAGGGAATCTGGTCCCCGCGCACCACCCCGGAACGGATCCGGCCGATGTAGAACACCGCCACCGTGCCTCCCACGGGGATCTGCCCGTTCCACTCAACGCGCTCGCCGTTGTTGGTCACGGTGCACAGTCCCGTGCCCGTGCTCACCGTGCAGGTGTTCTGCTGCAAGGCGATCTGCGCCGGCACGTCGGCCTCGAACTCCGGGCCGGGGTTGTCGCGCTGCAGGGTCACGGCCAGCGGGCCGGTGTTGGAGAAGGTGTACACCACGCGCACGAAGTCGCCGGAGGCGATGCAGTCGGCTTGTTGTTGCGGCGCGGTCGAAGCGTCGGGGGAGTTGGGATGGGTCCCAGTGGCGGACGCATGTGACGCGTCGGGAGACAGGACTGGTGCGGACGGATCGGCGCTGGCGCCGGGTTCGGCAGAGGTCGCCGCGGCGTGAACACGGCTGTCCAGAACCGCTCGCTGCGCCGTGTTCAGTTCGGACTCGGCCACCATGTCGCCGGCGGCCGCCAGGGCCGCAAGGTCCGCCAGATTCAGCATCTGCGCGCCGAGGTGGAACACCTGCACCCCGAGCAGCAGGTCAGAGCCGGCGCGCACGTTGGTGGTGATGGTGGTGCTGTTGTTGGCGCTGTTGGGATCCGGCAAGCAGTTCGTCGTGCTGACGGATGCCGTGTTGGACAGCGGCGCACCCGGGCTACCGGGGCAGACGCCAGGCGAACAGGGCGCGAGCGGACTCACCGTCGTGACGATGCTGACCGTATAGGCGGTGGGCGCGGCCGCGCATTGCCGGCTTGACGCCACGGTGCCCAGGTTGCAGGTCACCACCTGCCCGGCCGCCGAGCAGGTAGGCCCGGCGGGACTGACCGTCGCCGACACGAAGGTCACCGCCGCCGGCAGGGTATCCACCAGCACCACGCCGGTCGCGCTGGACGGACCGGCATTGGACACGATCACGGCATAGGTCAAGGTGCCCCCGGCATTGACTGGATTGGGGCTACCGGTCTTGCTGACCGACAGGTCCGCCTGCGCCTGGGCGCTGAGGGTGCTGCTGGCCGAGTTGGCCCGCGGCCCGGGATCGGTGGTGCCGCTGGCCGCGGTCACGCTGTTGACCAAGGTGCTGCCGCAGGCGGCGTCCCCGCAGGGACTGATGGCAATGGCGATGCTGCGCTGAAGGTTGGGGGCGCTGGGGCCGGTCCAGGTGCAGACCACGCTGCCGCCGACGGCGTTGACCGCCGGTGTGGTGCAGACAGCCCCGCTGGAGGCCACCGCCGACACGAATCGGCCGTTGCCGGGAAGGCTGTCGATCAGCTGCACGTTCTGGGCGTCGGACGGCCCGAAGTTGGTCGTACCCACCGTGTAGCTGACGTTGGCCCCACCGGCGATGTAGGTACCGCTGGCCGGCGACTTGGTTGCGTCCAGGTCGGCGCGGGTGATCACCGTTGTCAGCACGGTCACCGTGTCGTCGGCGGTGTTGATCCGCGTCTCGGCCACGCTGGCTACCGCCGCGGTATCTCCCACGACGTCCGTGCCGGGCAAGGTGCTCGGCCCCACGGTCAGGACCACGGTCAAGGTAGCGTTGGCGCCGGCCGCCAGGGTGGGCAGGGTCCAGTTGAGGTTGGGAGCCGTTCCCGACACCGAGCCGCTGCCAGGCGTCGTGCTGGTCACGTTGGTTCCGGCGGGCAGGGTCAGGGTCTCGGCCACCACGAGGCTCGAGGCGTCCGACGGCCCTGCATTGCGCGCCGTGACCACGTAGGTGAGGTTGGAGGCGCCGCTGCCGGCGGTGACCGGGTCGGCGGATTCAGTCTTGCTCAAGATGATGTCCACCCGCCGCTGCACCGTGGTCCGCACGGTGATGGTGTCATCGCCCGGGACCAGTCGCGTCTGGTCGCTTCCGGTGATGGTCGCGGTGTCGCCCACCACGTCGGTGCCGCCGGCGGCAGAGGGTCCGACGGTCAGGACCACCGTCAAGGTGGTCGACGCGCCGCCCGGCAAGCTGGGCACGCTCCAACTGTAGTTGGGTGCGCTGCCGCTCAGCGAGCCGCTGCCGGGGGTGATCGAAACCACGCTCACACCCGCGGGCAGGGTGAGCGCCTCTGAGACCGTGACGTTGGTGGCGCCCCCACTGCTCTTGTTGCGCAGGGTGACCACGTAGATCAGGTTGCTCGCGCCGCTGCCGGCGTTGACCGGATCCACGGACTCGGTCTTCGTCAACTCCAGGTCAACGCCGACCGGGGTGGGCGTGAAGGTGTTCGTCGGGGTGTTCGTCGCTGCGGCGGTAGGTGTCGAGGTGGGGGGTGGGGGTGTTGGTCGGGGTGTTGGTCGGGGTGTTGGTCGGGGTGTTGGTCGGCGTGGGCGTCGGTGTAGACGTGAACGTGTTGGTCGGCGTCGGGGTGGCCGTGAACAGGCAGGTGTCCGCGCAGCCACTGGCGGAGCTGAAGTTGGCGATGCCCGGCGACATGCAGACCAGCTGGAAGTCGACGCTGTTGGCGTTGTTGTCGTTGCCATCCGCCACCCGGGACAGGCTGACGAATGCCGTGCTGTTGGAGTCAGCCAGCGCGCTCCCCGTACCCTCTTTGTAATCCGTGTTGACCACGCTGCCTTCGTAGCTGAAGGCGTCGATGAAGTTGCCGTTCGGGTTGAACAGCGCCATGGCGTCCGGATTGCCGTTCTGGACAAGATCCGTATCGGGGCTGACGTCCAGATCGCATTCGCACATCAGGCTGGGGTTGGCGCAGACCACGAAGTAGTCCCCCGCGGCCACATTGACGTTGGGCAGGCTGATGGTCTGGTAGACGGTCTCGGTGGCCGCGTTGAACAGCCGTAGCTGCCAGCCGTTGAGGTTGACGGCATGCGTGCTGATGTTCTTGAGCTCGATGAACTCTTCGGTGTCGGTCCCGACTTGATCGTAGTCCACCTCGTTGATCACCATCACCGGGTCGTAGATGGTCTCGGCGCCTTCGGCGTCATCCGGCTGGAGGTTGAGGAGGGCCGCATTGTAGAAGGCGTTCATCACCGCGGTCTCGGTGGCCTCGTGGTTCAAGCCGATGCTGTGGCCGGCCTCGTGCAGGGCTACCAGGCCGATGTCGATGCCCGAGGTGTCGCAGGTCCAGTTCTCCTGGCGGTCGTAATGCATGTCGCCGGCGGCCGAGATGCCGTTTGGCGGCGGAAAGTAGGCATGGGCCAACACACCGGACGGGCCATCGAAGGTGTGTGCGCCAATGCGGATGTCCCCGATGGCCGCCGCGTTGTCGAAGGCGGCCCCGTTGTCCACCACCTCGACGAAGTCGATGTTGGACACCGCCGACCAGGCGCTGAAGGCGGCGCGGATCTCGGTGAGGAAGCAGGCGTTGAAGGTCGGCAGGCTGCTGATGGCCACGTTGGCGCCCGCGCCTGCCGACTCGGCCGACATGTCGACGCCATTCGGCATGAAGCTGAAGGTGACCGTGCCGCCGGCGATGCCAGGGCCTTCGACGTTGGTGCCGCCGGCGTACGGTGAACCTGTGCCCCACTTCAGGCCGCCGGTTACGAACTCCAGGCCCTCAGGCGCCGCCGGCTGAGCGTCCGCCTGTCCGTCCAGACCGATGCCCGGTCGGCCCACAATGGGCCCATCCGGGGTCATGAACAGGCCACCGTCGTCGATCTTCTGCGCCTGCTGCCGCAGCGCTGACAGACCGTTGTCGCGCCGTAGCAGACTGGCGGGCGCGCCGCCGACGCCGGGGTCATCGGCATCCAGCTGCGGCCCACCCGGGCGCCTCACCAACTGCTCGTAACAGCGCATGCCGTAGCGGGTCCAGTTGGCGGCAGCCGCCCGCCAGTGCCGGGCAGCCGCTTCGTTATGTGGAAGGGCCTTGGTGCGCTCGACCGCCGCCTTGAAGGTCGACTCTACCTGCGCATACGTGGCCGCATCGCAGTCCGACGCCCCGCCATCCGGTGCCGCAGCCGGCGCCGGCCGCAGGAGCGGCAGCCAGGAGGCCGCCCGCACTTGCGAGGAATCCATGAGTCCGACGACTACGGCGACCACTGCAGCGATGGTGATCAGCCGCGATCGAGTCTGCTGACAAAACACAAGATCCCCCTTGGGCATGGCGAACGTCAGTTGCAGGCCTTCGAACGCCGCGGGAGTGCTCGCCGAGCGCTGCGACAGGCAGCGCAAAGCGTCGGCCCCGCTCAGCCGGAGAAGGCGGCGTCTGACTTGTAACGGCCGTGGGGCATCGCGGATACGTTACGAAGCCCGAGTTATCAGATATTAACCTCAATCTCCTGGCGGTATGGCCCTTGGGATGACCCAGAGCCCGCAACTTTGGGCCGCACCCATGGCTGGGGTAGGATTAGCCCACGGCGTGCCGTCGCCGCCAGACCCTCCCGCGGGGTCTTGCCCTTCCTCCACCGCAGCCATCAGGAAGCCCCATCGTGACCACCGTCACCGAGAACTTCAGCTTCAACGAGCAGGTCAATCGCAACTTCGACCGCGCGGCCGCGCTGACCAGCCATGACGCCGGCGTGCTCTCGCAGATCCGCGCCTGCAACGCCGTCTACCGCCTGAGCTTCCCCCTCCGCCGCGACGACGGCCGGGTGGAGGTCATCGAAGGCTGGCGGGCCGAGCACAGCCAGCACAAGCTGCCGACCAAGGGTGGCATCCGCTTCAGCCCGCATGTCAACGAGGACGAGGTGGTGGCCTTGGCCGGCCTCATGAGCTACAAGTGCGCCATCGTCGACGTGCCCTTCGGCGGCGCCAAAGGCGGCATCCGCATCGACCCGCGGGCCTATTCCGTCGCCGAGCTGGAGCGCATCACCAGGCGCTATACCTATGAGCTCATCCGCAAGAACTTCATCGGCCCCGGTGTCGATGTGCCCGCGCCGGACCTGGGCACCGGTCCGCGCGAAATGGCCTGGATCGCTGATACCTACATGGCCACCACCAGTGGCGACCTCAACGCCCTCGGCTGCGTCACCGGCAAGCCGGTTGGTCAAGGCGGCATCTGGGGCCGCACCGAGGCCACGGGCCGTGGCGTCTACTATGGCGTGCGCGAGGCCTGCCAGAATGCCGATGACATGTTGGCCATCGGCCTGACGCCCGGCCTTGCCGGCAAGCGCGTCGTGGTCCAGGGACTGGGCAACGTCGGCTACCATGCCGCCAAGTTCCTGTCTGAGGCCGGCGCGCTGATCGTGGGGCTGGCCGAGTACAACAGCGCCGCCTACAACGCGGACGGCATCGATGTCGAGGTCGCCTTCCGCCATTGGCAGGCAGAGCGGAACCTGACCAATCTACCGGGAACCACCGGTACGACGCGGTCGGCCGAAGCGCTGGAATGGGATTGTGACATCCTGGTCCCCGCCGCGTTGGAGCAGCAGATCCGCAAGGAGAACGCCCCGCGGGTCAAGGCCCGCATCATCGCCGAGGGCGCCAACGGCCCGGTGACCCCCAACGCGGACGACATCCTGACCGCCAAGGGCGCCCTGATCATTCCCGACGCCTACCTCAACGCCGGCGGCGTGACCGTGTCCTACTTCGAATGGCTGAAGAACCTGTCGCATGTCAGCTTCGGACGCATGGAGCGGCGCTATGAGGAGGCCGCCTCCCGCCGCCTGCTGGGCGCCGTGGAGCAGGCGACGGGCAAGCGCTTCCCAGAGCCGGAAGCTGCCAGCATCGTCCACGGCGCCAATGAGCTGGACCTGGTCAACTCTGGTTTGGAGGAGACGATGTGCAGCGCTTATGCCGCGATCCGCGAGATTCGCGCCCGGCACAAAGACCTGATCGACCTGCGCACCGCGGCCTTCGTGGGCGCGATCGACAAGATCGCCGGCAGCTACAAGGATCTGGGCATCTGGCCCTGAACCGCAGGATGCTGCGCTGCGCCGGCGCCTTGACCCTCGTGGTCCTGGCGCTGGGCGTCGGCCGGCCGTCCGCGGCGGCCCCGTTGAATCAGGGCCGGACAGCGCCGGCCGGGTCGCTGCAGATGGGTCTGGCCCATGTCGATCTCATGGACCTGCATCTGGCCCGCCGCCCGGATGGACCCCCGATTCGCCAGGTGATCTTGGATGACGACCAGATCGCCCGCCGCTACGATCAGGCTCGTGCCGCCGGCGCCGGCTGGAATCGCTGGACCCTGTACCGGGACCTGGTAGAAACCGGCACGCCTTACGACTGGACCGTGCCTGACGGAATCGTCGGCCGGGACCGGGCGCATGGCCTGCGCACCCTCATGATCCTGCAAAGCCAGGCGGAAAACATCGAAGCGCCGATCTTCCTGGCAAGTGGCGGCGGTAAGACGGACGATCCGGCCCAGGCTACGGCCGTCAATGACGAGCATGTCTGGGCCCGTTTCGTGGCCGCGGCAGTCGAGCGCTACGGCAGCAGCGGCAGTTTGGGCGGCGTCGTCGCCTGGGAGATCGGGAACGAACCCAACATCCACCCCTACTGGCGCGACCGTCCCGAGGACTACGCACGCTTCCTGGAAGTGGCCTACCTGGTGATCAAGCGCGCGGACCCTACGGCTATCGTCATCCACGGCAGCATCGCCGATGACGTCCTGGCCGAGGCCTGGTTCACCCGCTTTCTCGAGGCCCTCCGCAGCCTGGCCGCGACCGGTCTCCCCCCCCATCCTGAGCGCTACGGCTACTACTTCGACCGCAGCGCCTGGCATTGGTACCGGAGCCCCGCCCATCTGCAAACGGGCCCGGGCCGCGTGCGGGCGATCCTGCGAGAGAGAGGGATGCCGGCCAAGCCGGTGTGGGTGACGGAAACCGGCGTTCCGGTGTGGAACGAGTATCCCGGGCCCTGCTGGGACGCGACGAGCCCCGGAAGGGCCACCCTGGTCGAGCAGGCCGGCTTCGTCTGGCAGACCGCCGCGGAGGCCTTCGCCAGCGGCGTGGAGCTGTTGATCCACTTCCAGCTGGCGGATGACTGCGGCAACGGGCCCAAGAGTTATGACGCCTTCGGTCTGGTCCGCAACCCCGCCAACCACAGCTGCTGGGATCAGCCCGGCGACCACGGCTGTTGGCGGGCCGAGCCGGCTCTGGCCGGCCAGCCGCGCCCGGCCTACCAGGCCTACCAGCTGGCAGCGCAGCTGCTGGCGGGCGCCCGTTTCCGCCGCCAGGCGCCCGACGCCGGCACCGGCTTTCGCCTCATCGTCTTCGAACGCGGGGCCCAACGCATCAGCGTGGTCTGGAGCACGGGAGGCGCGCGGACAGCGCGGTTGCCGGCCGCGGCCAGACGTGCGACGCGCTACACGCTCTCAGAGTCCGGCGTTGGCAGCGATACCCTGTCGGCCATCGCCGACGGCTTCAGCGTCGACCTTCCGGCCGTCAGCAACCGCAATGGGATGGGCGGCCGACCGATCATGGCCGGCGTCCCGATCATCCTGGTGGAAGACGGCGTGAATCCCGGGGCAGCGGACGGGGCGTCCGCCGCCCCGTCGGGCTCGGGTTCCGCGGTCGAGGGCAGTCCTGATCCGGCGGTGCTGGCCGCCGACCGCGAACCGCCGGTGTTGGCGGCCGTAGAGCCCTTGCCGGAGACCAGCGAGGCCGGGTCGTTGCGCCTTTCGGTCATCGCCGGCGATGCGGGCAGCGGCCTGGCCGCCTGGATTTTGTACGCCGCCGAGGGCGAGATCCCGCCACGCGAGCCCGAGGCCTGGGAGCCGGTCGGCGGCGTAAGGCCCTGGACCGCGGCGCCGGGTGCCGGACAGGTCGGTGCGGCGTTCCTCGTGCAAGCGGGCAGGCGCTACCACTTCGCGGCTCAGGCCGCGGATCGGGCCGGCAACTGGACGGCACTCCCGCCGTATTCGCAGGCCAGCACCCGCATTGGGGGTGGGGATTCTTTGTCCCCGGCTTCCGGCGCCGTGCCGGCGCCGGTCCGATCAGCCACAGAGAATGTTGCGTCAAGCGCGCGGCCACCGCGCAGACCTCGCTTCGTCGCCGAATGACTCGCGCATGTGCGGCAAGCACACCCGCCAGCGCATGTAATGCGGCTGGAGCACGGCGCATTTTCATCGCAGCACGCCCGCCAAGGAGGACACCATGAGCCGGACCCCGTCGCCCAGCCTCTGCACCCGCCAGATGATCGAGGCCCAGGAGGAGGCCTGGCTGGCGCCCTATGCCGAGCGCTCGGCCAACAGCCGCGGCCGCCGCCATCCGGCCGAAAAGCATCCCTACCGCAGCGAGTTCCAGAAGGACCGCGACCGGATCATCCACACCACGGCTTTCCGGCGCCTGCAGTACAAGACCCAGGTCTTCATCAACTACGAGGGTGATTACTACCGCACCCGGCTCACCCACACCTTCGAAGCCGCGCAGATCGCCCGCACCATCGCCCGGGCGCTCAGGGCCAACCCGGAGCTGGCGGAGGCCATCACCTTGGCCCATGACCTGGGCCATTCGCCCTTCGGTCACAGCGGCGAAGCTACCCTCGATCGCCTGATGCTGGAGCGCATGGGCCTGGACGCCGGCGATGTGGCGAACAAGGGCCGAGGCTTCAACCACACCCTGCAGTCGCTGCGGGTTGTGGACGAACTGGAAGCGCGCTGGAGCGGCTTCAAGGGCCTCAACCTCACCTGGGAGTCCTTGGAGGGCATCGTCAAGCATGCCACGGAGTATGACGCCGTGTCCGTGGACTGGATGCGGCCCTACGAGCCGACGATGGGGCCCTCGCTGGAGGCTCAGATCGTCAACTTCGCCGACGAATTGACCTACAGCGCCCATGACCTGGACGATGGCCTGCGTTCGGGCATGATCCACATGGAGATGCCCGAGCTATGCCGCCTGGCCATCTGGCAGGAAGCCACCGCCGACCTGATCGAGACGGATCCTGAGTTGCGACGGCACCGCATCATCCGTCGGGTCATCGACCTGTTGATCACGGATCTGGTCCATACCAGCGCGGCCAGACTCGACGCCGCCGCGCCCTCCTCTCCGGACGATGTGCGCCGCGCGGGGCAGCCACTGATGGCCATCTCCGCGGAGATGGCAGCCATGCAGCGCGAGCTGAAGGACTTCTTGTACGCCAATCTCTACCGCCACTGGCGGGTGGTGCGCATGTTCCGCAAGGCGGAGCGCGTGTTGGTGGAGCTCTTCGAGGCCTTCGAGCAGGATTGGCGGCAACTCCCGGCGTCCACCCAATCCAAGCTGCAGGCGATCGGATCGCCCCCGCGACCCGGCGCGGTCCTATCGCCGAAGGGCTACCGGGTCATCTGCGATTACCTGGCGGGAATGACTGACCGCTACGCGCTGCAGGAGCACAAGCGGCTCTACGATCCCTTTGAGCGCGCCTGAGCGGGTACGGCCCTGATCCGGCCACAGACGCAGACTCGCCTACCCGTCCAGCGCCTTGTCGTCAGCTCGGTCCGCATGACGCAAGCCATCTCTACTCATCTGACCCCAGGCGGGAGGGTCGGCTGCGGTCGGGAACGAGGGCGGTGAGCCTCATTCAGCCCGCTGACCCAGGTCCGCCACTTTCAGCTCCAGACGCCGCCGCCCCTGCCATTCGCCGATCTCCAGGCTGCCCACCAGGTCCACTTCGTCGCCGGCAGCCAGGGGTTCGCCGCCGCGACCAAAGGCGATGGCCTCGATCGGGTCCCGGCCATAGCCATTGTCCAGGACCATCTTCAGGTGGCGACCGTCGCCCACCGGCCGAACCTGCCTGAGGCGCGCGCGCGGCAACCAGAAGAGCGGCTTGGGGTTGCCTTCACCGAAGGGCTCGAGGGCCTGCAGGGCGGCCGCCAGGCTCCAGTCCATGTCGGCCGGCGCGAGACGGGCCGCGATCCTGAGACTGGCGCGGAGGTCATGCCCCGCTAGCGCTTCCCCGGCCAGGCCCCGCAGCCGTACCGTCAGTTCCGGCAGGGCTGCCCGTGGCAAGGTGAAGCCAGCGGCGCGCGCATGGCCGCCGTGGCGGATGAACAACTCCGACATCCCGTCCAAGGCGGTGATGATATCGAACTCCGGAATAGAGCGCGCCGATCCGCGAGCCAGATCGCCTTCCAGTCGCACCGCCAGGCTCGGCCGGTAATGGCGCTCCAGGAGGCGACCGGCAACCAGACCCATGACCCCCAGCGGCAGGTCCTCGCTGGACTCGACGATGACGGAGGGCAATCCGTCCAACTCGGCCATCCGCGCGTCGGCCTGCGCAAGGGCCCGCTCCAGGGCGGCACGGCGCGCCTGGTTGCGCAGCTCGAGCTCACGGGCCGGCACGGCTGCGGCGGCGAGGTCGACGCTGCCCAACAGGGTCAACGCCACATCCGCGTCGTCCATCCGCCCGGCGGCGTTCAGACGCGGCCCCAGCCCATACGCCAGATCGCGCGAGGTCACGGCCTCCGGGGCCACCGCCATGGCGGTAAGAAGCGCGGCGAGGCCAGGTCGCGGCGCACGCCGCAGGCGCGCCAGTCCCTTGGCCACCAGGGTGCGGTTCTCGCCCACCAGCGGTACGACGTCCGCCACCGTTCCCAGGGCCACCAGATCCAGCAATGCTTCCTCATCAATGACGGAGCTGCTCCCCACCTGGCTCTGGACGCGCAGCAGGCCTTGCGCAAGCTTGAAGGCAAGCCCCACGCCCGCCAGACCGGTGAAGCCATAGCGACAGTCCGGGCGGTGCGGGTTGATCACCGCCAGCGCCTGCGGCAGGTCTTCCGGAAGCGCGTGGTGGTCGGTGATGATCACGTCCATTCCACGGCGTTGGGCGGCCGCGATCTCCTCCCCCGATCGGATGCCGCAGTCCACCGTCACCACCACCCGCGCGCCTTGGTCGGCCAGGGACATCAGCGCCTGTTCGTGCACCCCGTAGCCCTCGCGCACCCGATGCGGCACGTAGCAGAGCACCCGGCCTCCCAGGGCTTCGAGCGTCTGCCGCATGAGCGCCACTGCCGTGACACCGTCAGCATCGTAGTCACCATAGATGGCGATGGTCTCGCCGTCGCGCAGCGCCGAGCGCAAACGGGTGACCGCCTCCGCCATGCCGGCCAGCCGGAACGGGTTGTCGTCGGGCCAGGCACAGGCCAGGTGGTTGCGCGCCGCGATCACCGAATCCAGGCCCAGACCGGCCAGGATGCGGGGTACGATGGGATGCAGGTCGGGCATCTGGGCGATCAAGCGGTCGGTGGCCGCGGTCGGTTCAGCCAGGATCCAGCGCTGACGGGGCGCCAGACGCCAGGCGATGAGGTCTGGGCTGGGCGGCAGATCCCGGCGGAGGGACGCGGAGCTGTTCACGGACGATCCAGACAGGGGCGAATGCATGACCTGATTGTATGCCCACTGGGGCGGCGGCACGCAGTTCGAGCGCAGTTCGGGCGATGTGTGGACGCCGTCGACTCGCGACCGGGAGCGTGGTGGACCACAACCGCCGCCAACCCAGCATCGGCTGCGGCCCCGTCGCAGCCTATGCTATAAGATCGCCCATGTCCCAAGTACGCGTCTCGGTCATCGTCACCGTCTTCAACGAGATCACGTCCATCGACCGTCTGCTGGCCGGACTTGCGGCCCAGACGCTGCCGCCCGCTGAGGTGGTGGTGGTGGACGGCGGGTCGACCGATGGCACATTGGAGCGCCTTCTGACGGTCGGCGCAAAGGACGTGAGTGGCGAAGGCGCGAGTGGCGGCGGTGCTTCCTCGACCTGGCCCCCCGCCATCCCGCTCCGGGTGATCAGCGCGCCGGGAGCCAACATCGCCGCAGGGAGGAACCTGGCCATCGATGCGTCCCTGGAACCGTGGATCGCCGCGACCGACGCCGGGGTCTGGTTGGAGCCACGTTGGCTGGAGCGGCTCATGGCTCCGGCGGACACAGGGGCGGCCTGGGTCGCCGGCTTCTTCGCCAGCGACCCTCAAGGCGCCTTCGAGACCGCTCTGGGCGCCGTTACCCTACCCGAACTGCGCGACATCGATCCGTCGGTGTTCCTGCCCTCCAGCCGCTCGGTGGCCTTTCGCCGGGCTGATGCCCTGGCCGCGGGCGGCTATCCCGAATGGCTGGATTACTGCGAAGACCTCATCTTCGACCTGCGGATGATCACCCAGGCCGGTCGTCCGGCCTTCGCGCCCGAGGCGGTAGCGCATTTCCGGCCGCGCCCCTCTTGGCTCGCCTTCGGCCGGCAGTACTACCGCTACGCCCGCGGCGACGGCAAAGCGAACCTGTGGGCTCGCCGGCACGCCATCCGCTACGTCACCTATCTGATCGTCGTTCCGGTCCTGGCCACCGCGGCGTTGACCGCTGGCCCGCCGGGGTCGGTCCTGGCCGGGCTGCTGCTGGCGGCTGGTCTGGCGAGCATGGTGGCGCGTCCCCTGCAGCGCCTGATCGGGCAATGGTCGTCCCTCGACTGGCCGCAACGGCTGGTGGCCACGGCCAGCCTGCCGCTCATCCGCGTTTGGGGCGACGCCGCCAAGATGCTGGGTTATCCGGTCGGATGGCTCTGGCGGCTGCGCTTCCGCCCACCGCGATGGCAGTGACCGCTGATGGGATCGCGATCCGCGGCTCAGGACGCGTTCCGGACCCCCGCGGCCAACGCTGCCGCCACCTCATCCAGTAGCTCGGCATCCACGGTCGCCACCGCCTGCTGGAAGCTCTCCGTGCGTCCCTGGCGGCGAAGCTGCACCAGGGACGCGGCAAGCCGATCGAGAGGCCGATCTGCGGCCTGCGCTCCGAAGTCACGTCCAGGGGCCGCCGAAGGGGCGACGACGGCGCTTGGCCGGCTCGGCCCCGGACCGGGCTCCGGGAAACCGCGGCGCAGCGAGGACCAATCCGCCATGAGCCGCAACTGCTCATCGAGACAGGCCTGATGCCAATCCCTTCGGTCGCCGCCATCGGCGAGTTCCAGCTGTCGCCGATGGCCATCGATCGACGCTGGAAGCCGGCCGACCAGCCGCTCGAGCCGCTGGATGCGCTCGGCGATGCCGGCCCGCAGCTGCCGCGCCGCCATGCGGCAGAGTTCCGGCTCCCACGCGTTCTCCGCGGCCGCGGCCCAAGGACCGCGGACGGCATCGTACCAATGAGCGATAGCGTCCAGGCTGGCGATGACCGCCTTGGTCACCGCCACCTTTCGGTCGAGAGGCCCGTACAGCACAGCGTCCAAGGGCTGGTCGAACACCGGACCGGCCTCGGCATAGAGGCGACCACCCGGCACATCCCGCCGCACGGCAGCCCCAGCGGCGATGGCGGTGCCGGGACCGATGCGCACGGGGCTGACCACCTGTGACTGCCCGCCGATGAACACGGGAGCGGATCGCCCGGTGAGACCGGCGACCGGATCGCCGAAGATGGAGGCCCATTTGTCGCCCTGCAGGCTGAAGTTGTAGAGCGCCGTGCAGCTGCCGATCTCGCTATGGGCGGCCGCCGACGGCCCGCCGGCCACGATGGCATCGCAGAAGTTGACGAGGCTGCCGGCCACGGTGTTGGCCAGGAACACGGTCATCTTGAACCCCACATGCTGCCCCCCCTGGCAGCCTTCCTCCAGGACGGTTCCAGCACGCACTTCGGCCTGGCCGCGCAGACGCACGCCGTCCAGGTAGACGGCATCCTGGTGATGTCCGCCCCAGAGCTGCACCGCTCGCCCGCAGCCGATGTCGTGAAAGCAGCCGCCGCCGGCCAACCCCAGCTCGGAACCCGGACCCAGCAAGGTGCTCCGGCCGCGCAGGGTGGTCCCGGGATGGAGGACCACGCCCGGAGCGATGCGCTCAGGGTCCAGGTCTTCCAGGACCACGGCCTCCGGAGCGGGGATGCGGACGCCGCGCCGCAGCAGCTCCTCGCGCAGCCTTCGGGTTTCGCTGGCCATGCTGGCGCTCCTGAGTTCGCGGCGAGGACCGGGCCCCGTCGGGCGGATGAACCGGCGGCGTTCCGCTTGACGGGCCGCGCCGCCCAGGGACTTACGGGGCGGCGCGGGTGCCGACGGGCATCTGCAGGGGTTCCAGGCCGATGCTGATGTCGCCTTGCAGGGCCTGGCTCTCAACCAGCGAGCTGGCGCCAGAACTGCATTGCCCGCCCGCCGACGCAGAGGTGTTGCCGACCGACGCGGCATTGCCGGAGGCGGCGGTCGTAGCGCCGGCCGCGGCTACGTCAGCCGCAGCCACGGTCGGTGCCGCAACAGCCGACAACGCACTTCCTGCCCGCAACCGCAAGGCGACCATCGCAGTGACGACGGTCACCAGCACCATGATGCTGAGGATGAGGCCCATGACCTTGAGGTGGGGTTTGATGTCCATGAACCAGGATTATACGGGCCTGGCTGAGTGAACGATGAGCCGCAGCCATCAGGGGGCGGATCGACGAGCCCGGAAGACGATGTGCTTGGGGCCCTCACGCTGCTTCTCCACCTGGCCGAACACGCGCTCTGCCTCGCGGCGGAGCGCCGGCCAAAGCTGCCGAATGAGGACGGCTTGAAAGCAGCCGCCCGGTTTCAGATGAGACCATGCATCCTCGAGGAAGATGGTGTACAGCTCGCGTCCGACCTTGGCCGGCAGGTTGCTGGCAATCAGATCGAAACGGCGATCGCCCACCTGTGCCAACCCGTTGGACAACATGGCGTCGGCATTGGTCAAGCCGTTGGCCGCGGCATTCCGGAGGGCGTAGTCCACCGCTACGAAGTCTCGATCGACCATCAGCGTGCGGCCGCGCGGGGCTCGCGCCGCCAGGTAGCAACCGATCGGCCCATAGCCGCAGCCCAGGTCAAGGCAGTCGTCGTCGGGCTCCGGCGCCAACTGCGCCACCAACAGCCTGGTTCCGGCATCGATCTCGCGCGGCGAGAAGAGACCGAAGGTGGTGACGAAGTGGCAGGGCCAGCCGGCCAGCTCGGTCTCGATGCGCTGGTCCGTCCGCGCGTCCGCGGGGTCGCGGTCCGGAGGCGCAGCGTGGAGCGGCGAAACGACAGGCCGGCCGGAGGCGGCACGCAAGCGGGCGGAGGGCGACCGGCGGCTACCCTCTCCGCGGGTCGCGCCCTCCCCTGTCGGGTCCGCCACGGCTGTCGCCGACCCGCCGGTTAGAACAGCCCCACGATCTCGCCCGTCTCCAGGTCGATGTCCACGTTCTCGGCTGCGGGGTGGCTCGGAAGACCGGGCATGGTCCGCATCTCGCCCAGGAGTGGGCTGAGGAAGCCGGCTCCGGCGCTGGCGCGTACCTCGCGGACAGACACGTTGAATCCCATCGGCGCGCCAAGCTTCTTCGGGTCGTCGGAGAGCGAGAGGTGGGTCTTGGCCATGCAGATGGGCAATCCGCCGAGGCCCGCCTGTTCGTAACGGGCGATCTGCTTGTCCGCCTCCGAGCTGTATTCCACATCGTCGGCACCGTAGATCTCGCGGGCGATGGTCTGGATCTTGGTCTTGACGGGCTGGTCCAGTTCGTAGAGAACCCGGAAGGTGGAAGGCTCCTCGGCCGCCTCCACCACCGCGCGCGCCAACGCCTCCGCGCCGGCACCACCTTCCGCCCAGTGTCGGCTGACCGCCGAGCGCACGCCCAGCTGCGCCGCGAAGCGCTGGATGGCCTCGACCTCTGAAGCGTGGTCGGTCGCGAAGAAATTGATGCAGACCACCGGCGTCACGCCGTGCCGCTGCAGGTTGGCCACCTGCTTGGCCAGGTTGCTGCAACCGGCCAGGACATCCTCAACGTTCTCGGCCAACATGGCCTCCGGAAGGGGGCTTGCCGGGTGTCACCTTGTGTTTGCCCGAATGCAGCTTCATCGCCCGCACCGTGGTGACGAGGACGGCGGCGTCCGGTCGCAGGCCACTGGCCCGGCACTTGATGTTGAAGAACTTCTCGGCGCCGATATCCGCACCGAAGCCGGCCTCGGTCACGCAGTAGTCCGCCCCCCGCGTGCCGAAGAGGTCCGCCAGGATCGAGCTGTTGCCATGGGCAATGTTGGCGAATGGGCCGGCGTGCACCAACGCCGGTCCCTGTTCCAGGGTCTGCACCAGGGTCGGCTTGAGGGCGTCCTTCATCAGGACGGTCATGGCTCCGGCGGCCTTCAGATCTTCGGCGGTGATGGGCTTTCCGTCGCGGCCATAGCCGAAGACGACGCGGCCCATGCGCTCCCGGAGATCCCTGAGGGAAGTGGTCAAGGCCAGGATGGCCATCACCTCCGAAGCCACGGCGATGTCGAAACCGGTCTGCCGCGGCGGACCGTCCCCCCGGGCGCCCAGGCCCACGATCACATTGCGTAGCACCCGATCGCTGACGTCCAACACCCGTTTCCAGGTGATGGCGTGGGGGTCAATGCCCAGGGCGTTGCCATGGTACAGGTGGTTGTCGATCATTGCCGCCAGCAGGTTGTTGGCCGCGGTCACGGCATGCAGGTCGCCGGTGAGGTGCAGATTGATGTCGCTCATGGGCACCACCTGGCTGTATCCGCCGCCTGCCGCGCCGCCCTTGATGCCGAAGGTCGGGCCCATCGAGGGCTGGCGAATGGCCAGGACCGCCGATTTGCCGATGCGGTTGAGGGCCTGGGCGAGGCCCACGGTGGTGGTGGTCTTCCCCTCGCCGAGGGGCGTGGGGGTGATGGCCGTCACGAGGATGTACCGGCCCAGGGGCCGCTCCGCCTGAAGACGGGGCAGCGCCTCGAGGCGGATCTTCGCCATGAAATCGCCATAGCGGTCCAGGTCGCCGGCGCCAAGAGCCAGCTTGGCGGCGATGGTCTCGATGGGTTCCAGGCGCGCGGCCTGGGCGATGGAGAGGTCTGAGGGAACGCTCATGGCGGTGGTGCTCCAGGATGGCGATGGTTGAAGGGCATGCAGCAGCCCGGGGTTGCGGGGACAGCCGGCAGAGATGAACGCCACCATGATATCCGCGGCGCCGCACCGTGCAAGGCAAGCCCGGTCCGCGCGCCGCGCACCGGCTAGTTCCTGCCGCATCTTGACCACCGGGGCAAGGGCCGGTTATCATTGACGGCTTGAATCATCGGCAAACTGCCTAAGAACGTCGGGCCGCGGGCCGCGGGCCGCGCCATTCAGGAGAACCTAGCCATGTCGGACGCCATTGTGCTGCATGCTGAGCCCCGCAACGTGCACGGCCGCCATCTCGGGCCGCTGCGACGATCTGCGATGACCCCAGCCGTCTTATACGGCAACGGGCACGACCCGGTGTCGTTGCAGGTGGACACCAAAGCGTTCTTGAAGGTCGCCCAGGCCGCCGGCACCACCAAGACCATCGAGATGCACATCGCCGGCGACGACACGCCGCGAGGCGTCCGAATCCAGGCGCTACAGCAGCACGTGACGCGCCTCCACCCGTTGCACATCGACTTCATCGTCGCCTGATGTCCTGGGCCGGCACGACCGCCGGCCCAGATGCGGGACGACGCGCGTACAAGGGCGGGTCGGCGGGCGTGGTATACTCTTGAGGTTCCGGCGGTCGTGCTATCTGGCGACCGGCAGGCCCATTCCCTGGAGTTCCTGGAGTACGCCTAGTGTTCAGCCCGCTCAATTCGCTCCTAGGTTTTTTCTCGCGCGATATCGGCATCGACCTGGGGACCGCCAACACCCTGGTGATGGTCCGCGGCGAAGGCATCATCATCAATGAACCGTCGGTCGTCGCAATCGACAAGCGGTCTCGGCGGGTGCTCGCTATCGGTTCCGAAGCCAAGAAGATGGTCGGCCGAACGCCGGCCAACATCGTCGCCATACGTCCGTTGCGCGACGGCGTGATCTCCGACTTCGACATCACCGAGAAGATGCTGCATTACTTCATCCACAAGGTGCATGCCCGCTCCATCAACCCCATGCCCAAGCCACGGGTGGTGATCGGCATCCCCAGCGGGGTGACCGAAGTGGAAAAGCGCGCCGTCGAAGACGCGGCGCTCTCCGCCGGCGCCCGGCAGGCCTTCTTGATCGAGGAACCGATGGCCGCGGCCATCGGCGCCGGCCTGCCGGTGACCGCCTCCATGGGCAGCATGATCGTCGACATCGGCGGCGGCACTTCCGAGGTCGCCGTCATCTCGCTCGGCGGCATGGTGGTTGCTCGCAGCCTGCGGGTGGCGGGCGATGAGCTGGACGAAGCCATCGTCGCGTACGCCCGCAGCCGCTACAATCTGGCGATCGGCGAGCGCATGGCCGAGAACATCAAGTGCGAGATCGGCTCCGCATGGCCGTTGGACGAGGAACTGACCATGACCATGCGCGGGCGGAGCCTCCTCAGCGGACTGCCACAGTCGGTTGAGGTCTCTTCCATCGAGATCCGCGAAGCCATCGCCGGACCGGTGCAGGCGATCATCGACGTGACCAAGGACACCTTGGACGAGACACCACCTGAGTTGGTCGCCGACATCATGGAGCACGGCATCATGCTCGCGGGCGGCGGCGCCCTCCTGAGAGGGCTTGCCCGGCGTCTGGAAGAGGAGACGCGGGTACCGGTAAAGGTGGCCCGCCAGCCCATCGCCTGCGTCGCGCGCGGCGCCGGTCTGGTCTTGGAGGACCTGGACAGCCTGGCCAAGGTTCTGGCCAGCAGCCAGCGCGCCCCCATGGCCCGCGCCGGCTGAGACGCCGGCCACCGATCCTTCGCGCCCGGCCATGAACCGCCGTCGGCAGCGACCGTCACTGATGCTGGCCTCGCTGGCCCTGGTTTGGCTGGCCAGCGCCCTCCTGCGCCTCGTGCCCGGAGCAGACATGGTGGCGGCGCGCGTCGATCGGGCGCTGTCTCCCCTGCAGTCCGGCCTGAGTTTCGCGGCGGCGAGGCTGCGTCTGCTCGCGCAACCCGGCCAGGATGCCGTCAGCCTTCGCGAGGAGGTGCGCCGCCTGTCCGCTGAACTCGACCGCTTGCAGGTGGAGACCCAACAGCTGGACGACCTCAAGCGCGAGAATCGGGAGCTTCGCGAGCAGCTGGGCTTCCGCCGACTTCGTCCGGACCTCGACCTGGAAGGCGCCAGCATCGTTGGTCGGAGCATCGCCGCTGAGCCGGGTCCGGTCCTGCGTAGCATCAAGATGGACATCGGCAGCCGTGACGGTGTGGCGGAGCGCATGACCGTCGTCAGCCACCGTGGGTTGGTGGGCCAGGTGCTGCGGCTCGACGAGCGCTGGAGCGACGTGATGTTGATCACCCATCCGCGAAGTCGCATCCGTGGCCGCATCGGCCGTTCCCAAGCGACGGGCATTGTCTTCGGCCTTCCGGGAGGGGATCTGGTCATGCGCCATATTCCCCAGGATCCGGAGGGAGGACCGCCCAACGTCCAGGTGGGTGACATCGTCGAAACCAGCGGAATGAGCCAGCGCTTTCCCGGCCAGATCACGATCGGCCAGGTGGTGAAGGTGCGCCAGAACGATGTGGCCAAATGGCAGGAAGCTTCCATCCGTCCATCGGTGGACTTCGACGCGTTGGAGCTGGTGATGGTCGTCACGGCCTGGCGGCCCAGCGCGCAAGGCTCCGGCGACCCCGGCGCAGACGGCGCCCCGGATGACGTCGACCCGCTGCTCAGCGGAGATGCGAACCGCCTCCCGTGAGACCTCTCCTGTTGGCCCTGATGCTCACAGGCGCGGTGCAGCTGCAGCTCTCGGCGATGCCCGCTGCCGCCCTCGACGGAGCCATCCCCAACCTTCCGCTCCTCGTGGCGGTATGTGCCTGCTTGCTGCTCGGCCCCGAGCAGGCGGCCTGGTGGGCGCTGCTGATGGGCTGGCTCCTCGACTGGCGCTCAGGCAGCTTCGCCGCCTATAGCCTGCCACTGCTCAGCGTGGTGCTCCTGGCCGGCTTGGGTCGGCGGCGGGTCTTCACCGGCGGTCTGGCGCTGACCGCAGCCCTCACCGCCCTGGGCAGTCTGCTGCACCTGGGCGTGCAGCTGCTCCTGGCCGGGCGTTGGGCGGAAAGCGGTCTCTGGACGCCCCAGCTGCTGGCCGGTATCGCTCTGCGCGCCACCTTGGTCAATCTCTTGTGGTTGCCGGTCGTCTTTGCCCCGCTCCGAATGCTGGTTCGGTGGCTGGCGCCGCCGAGCATGGGTTGGGAACGCTAGCCATGGCACCCCCGTCCCCGCGGCGGATGCAGCAGCTGCTTGGCACGCGGCTGCGCTGGCTGCGCCTCATGCCCATGGTCATCTTGGCGGTGCTCGGACTACGTTTGTGGCAACTGCAGATCGTACGCGGCGCGGAACTCCGTCAGAAAGCCGCTCAGAATCGCTTCGCCCTCCGCGAACTGGAAGCGGACCGGGGGGTGATCTATGACCGCGCCGGCCGGCGCGTGGTTTTGAACCGGCCGCAATTCGCCCTGCGGATGGTTCCCGCGGCCTTGCCAAAGGATTCGGCAGCGCGCGACCAGGTCCTGTGGCGGGTGGCCCAGGTGTTGTCTTCCGCCGATCATCGTGACCCGACGCAAGCGTCGATCCTCGCGCGCAAGGAGGCCATCTGGAGGCTGCTGCTCGACGAGAGTGGCGCCTTCGTGCCCACCTGGTCGGCTCTGACTGTGGCCCGCAACGTCCCCCGCGAAGCAGCCTTCACCCTTATGGAAGACGAGGTTGAGCTTCCCGGCGTGCTCATCGGTGAGTCATCGGTGCGCGAGTACCCGGCCGGCCCCAGCCTCGCGCACCTTCTCGGTTTCACCGGCAGCATACCGCGCGAATCCTTGGACCCTTACCTGGCGAGAGGCTACCAACGGCAAGACGCCGTTGGACGAACCGGCATCGAATACGCCTTCGAATCAGACCTACGGGGCACCAAGGGCGAGAAGGTGGTGATGGTCGACGCCATGGGCCAGGAGGTACAGCAATTGGAGCAGCGTCGGCAGCCGGTGCCCGGACACAGCCTGCACCTGACCCTTGACCTGGAGTTCCAGCAGGCGGCGGAGGCCGCGCTCAGCCGCGGCTTGAACAAGGTGGGGGCAAGGAGCGGCGCCGTGGTGGCCATCGACCCTCGAGACGGCGCGGTGCGCGCCCTGGTCTCGCTACCCACGTTCGACAACAACCTCTTCTCAACCGGCGCCAGTCCCGAACAGTACGGGGCCTTGATCGAAGACCCGGATCGCCCGCTGCTCAACCGCGCCCTCAGCGGCCAGTACGCCCCCGGTTCTACCTTCAAGGTCATCACGGCTGCGGCGGGGCTGCAGGAAGGGGTGATCGACGAACGGCGGCGGATTGTCTGCCCCGGGTTGATCAGCATTGTCAACCAATACGATCCAGGCACCTCGTATCCCTACGTGTGCTGGATTCTGGGCCAGGGAGCGCATGGCGCCCAGGACGTACGCGGCGCCATCGCCAACTCCTGTGATGTGTTCTTCTATGAGGTATCCGGCGGCCAGGCCACGGGCCGTCCGGAAGTGAACGGTCTGGGCAGCGAGCGGCTGGCCGACTACGCGCGCGCCTTCGGGCTGGGCGCGCCGACTGGCATCGACCTGCTGGGCGAGGCGGAGGGACTGGTGCCATCCGCCAGCTGGCTCAAGGAAACCTCGGGCGACATCTGGACCACCGGCCAGACCTACATCATGGGTATCGGCCAGAGCTACGCACGGGTGACGCCGCTGCAGATGGCCAACGTGGCGGCAGCCCTGGCCAACGGGGGCACGCTCTGGCGGCCGCGGGTGGTGGAGCAAGTGACCGACGCCGACGGCAACGCAATCCCAGGGCAGCCGGTGGGCGCTCGTGCCGAGGCGATCCGCCGGCTGCCCGTGGATCCCCGGCACATCGCGGTCGTACGCGAAGGCATGCGGGGCACGGTCACCTACGGCACGGCCAGATCGTCTTGGACGGGAATCCCAGAGCAGGCCCGCGCGGCCGGCAAGACGGGCACGGCGGAGTTCTGTGAAGGCTACCGCGCTTCGGACAACGGCAGCCCCGACGACCTGACCGACGATGTATGGGATTGCCGGCGCACCAAAGAAGGAGGCTACCTCCTGACCCATGCCTGGTTCATCGCCTTCGCTCCCTACGAGAATCCCGAAATCGCCTTGGCGGTTCTGGTCGACGGATCAGGCCTCAGCAAGGTGATCCAAGGTTCGGAGGTGGCCGCACCCATCGCTGCTGAGATCCTGCGCGCCTGGTTCCATCTGCCGGATGTCGGAGTCGCAAGCTCCGATGCCGGTGCCACAGCCGCCGGCGCGTCCGAACCCCACGCGGATCAGAGCCCCACCGCGGCAGCGACCGAACTTCAGGAGACCCAGCCATGAACGGCATCCCCCCCCCCGCGACCCGCGAACTGCCGACGCCAGATCGGCCGCCCGTGCAGCTGAAGGGCCGCGGCCGCGGGCTGCGCTTGAGCATCGCGCCGCGCTGTGATCCGGCAGAGGCCGAGGCCAGCTTGCGGTCACAGCTAGCCGGGCGCGGCGGCGGCTTCTTCGGGGACGCCCAGGTGCTGCTGGAGTTCAGCGGGCGCCTGGATCTGGCGCTGGCGCAACGGTTGGCCGGAGTCCTGGACGAGGCCGGCATACGCGTCATCGGCATCGTTACCCCGGAAGCCCGGCCCCCCCTGCCGGAACCCAACGTCGATCGTCTGACGCCCGATCTGCCCCTGGAAGGCGCTCGGGTGGTCACCGGCAACCTGCGCGGGGGTCAGCGCATCAGCCATGTGGGCAGCGTGGTGGTGCTGGGCGATGTCAACCCCGGCGCCGAGGTGTTGGCCGGCGAGCACGTCTTGGTCTGGGGACGGCTGCGAGGCGTGGTGGAAGCCGGCCTGGCCCGCGACCCGGAAGCGGTGGACGACATCCGGGTCTGCGCCCTGGACCTGTCGCCAACCCAACTGCGGATCGGCGATGCCATCGCCCGCGCGCCGGTGGAGCCGGACCGGGTGCCCATGCCGGAGACGGCACGCGTGGTGTCAGGCAGCATCGTGGTCGACACCTGGCGCTGAGGCGCGAGCCACGGGCGCCCACCGCAGGCGGGATCGCCCTAAGCCGCGGCTTCCACCGGCAACCGCTATGGTGTAAGCTATAGGCTCCCGGCCGTCTATCGACGGCGACGGCACCCCAAGATGTTGGGGTGCGCATTGGGGGGACAGCCCCAGATCTGGGGTCGGGCATAGCGCTGGTGGCATCAAGCCCCCACAGGGCGGGGCAACTGGAGAGCGAGGAAGGCATGGCGGGCAAGATCATCACGGTCACTTCCGGCAAGGGGGGCGTCGGCAAGACGACGACCACAGCCAATATCGGCGTCGCATTGGCTTCGCGAGGGCGCAAGGTCGTCGTGGTGGATGCCGACATCGGCTTGCGAAACCTCGATGTGGTGATGGGTTTGGAGAATCGCGTGGTCTACAACCTCATCCATGTCGTGCGCGGGGTAGCCAGCGCCGAGCGGGCGCTGATCCGCGACAAGCGGGTGCCCGGCCTGATGCTGTTGGCCGCCGACCAGCATTCGGACAAGGATGATGTGGATCCCGAAGAGATGAAGGACGTCTGCGATCAATTGCGCGCCTTCGCCGACTTCATCCTGGTTGACTCTCCGGCCGGAATCGAACAGGGTTTCCGTAACGCCCTGGCCCCGGCGGACGAAGTGCTGCTGGTCACCACACCGGAAGTTTCAGCCGTGCGCGACGCCGATCGGGTCATCGGCCTCGTGGAGGCCTCCGGTAAACCGGCGCCACGTCTGGTCCTCAACCGCATCAAACCGGAGTTGGTGGCGCGGGGGGACATGATGTCCACCGAAGACGTCTTGGACATCCTGCGGATCCACATCATCGGCATCGTCCCGGAGGACGGGGACATCGTCGCCGCCACCAACCGCGGAGAGCCGGTGACGCTCAAGCGCGGCTCGCGCGCGGGCCAGGCCTATCACAATATCGCCGCGCGCCTGGACGGCGAGGATCTGCCTTTCATGAACCTGGAATTACCGCCGACCAGCCTGCTGGATCGGCTGTCCCACCTCTTCAACCTCGGGGGCTCGGGAGGAACGACGTGAGCTTTTTCGACCGCCTGCTCGGCCGTGACAAGGCGCCGCGCTCCGGGTCGGTGGCGCGGGAGCGACTCAAGCTGGTGCTCGAGTACGACCGCTCACAGCTGACGGCCGCTGAACTGGAAGCCATCCGGGACGAACTGATCGAGACGCTCTCCCACCACGTGTCCATCGATCGCGACGAAGTGGTGATTACCCTGCAGCGCGATGGCCGCCTGGTGGCCGAGATCCCGCTGGACCGGCGACGTCGACGGACGGTTGATCGGCCGTGACCGCCGGCGCCGAGCGGGCCTCGCGAGCCAGGCGCGTCACGCACCTGCCCTGGCGGCGGCTGGCGGCCGTCGACTGGGTGCTTCTGGTGGCGGTGCTGGCCGCCCTCGCCGCCGGCACGGCCATGATCTACAGCGCCACGCTCAGAGGCGAAGCCGTCGAGCGCCTTTGGGATGACCTGGTGGTCAAGCAATTGGTCTTCGCCTTGATCAGCATTCTGGTTCTGGTGCTGTTCGCGCTCACCGAGTACCGCGTGCTTCTGGCCCTGCATCTATGGATCTATGGCGCGATGCTGATCCCCCTGGTCCTGCTCCCTACGGTGGGCCAAACGATGCTGGGGGCGCGGCGCTGGTTCACCGCTGGAGGCATCGCCCTCCAGCCCAGCGAGCTGACCAAGATCGCCATGATCATCTTCCTCGCGGCCTACTTCGAGCGCCACGACATTCGTCGCGTTCGCACCGTCGTGGGATCCTTGGCCTTCGTGGGTCTGGCCATGTTCCTGGTTCTCATCCAGCCCAACCTGTCGACGGCCATTCTGCTTGGCTTCATCTGGCTGGGGATGGCTTTCGCCGCCGGCATCCGCCCGGTGCATCTCAGCATCCTGGTCTTCGGCGCGGCGCCGCTGGCATGGCTGGCGCTCACGTCGCAGTTGATCAAGGCCTACCAGTTGGACCGGATCCGATTCTGGCTCAATCCGGAAGCGGATCCCGGCTTTCGGGGCTACCAAGCCATCCAGACGGTGATCGCCGTGGGCAACGGCGGCATGTGGGGCACCGGCTACGCCAGCGGCATGCAGGCGCAGGGGGGCTGGTTGGTGGTGCCCTTCACGGACAACATCTTCGCCATCGTAGCCGAGGAGTTGGGTTTCGTCGGATCACTGGCCTTCCTATCGCTCCTGTTCTTCATCCTGCAACGCATCTTCCGCGCCGCCCGGTCGGCGCAGGATTACCCGGGCGGGCTGATCATCGCTGGGGTGGGCACCTACCTGACAGCCCAGATCTTCGTCAATATCGGTGTGGTGCTGCAGATCTTCCCGGTGACCGGCATCTCCCTGCCCTTCATCTCCTACGGCGGTTCCAGCCTCATCGCCGCGATGGCCGCCATCGGCATGGTGCAGAGCGTGCTCCTTCGCCGCCGCCCGCTGGAATTTCGTTGAGCAGAACCGGCGCCTTACAATAACCGGCGGTGGCGGGCGGCCCAGGGGCCGATCCCGCCCTTCTTTTGCCGAACTCGCCCTGCTCCGTGGAGGTTACTGCCATGTCCGCTGACCGGCCAGCACCCGTGCGGGTGCGCATCGCGCCGTCACCGACCGGCTTCATGCATGTCGGAACGGCTCGCACAGCCATCTTTGATTGGCTGGCGGCCCGGTCCACCGGTGGTCAGTTCGTCCTGCGCGTCGAAGACACGGATCAGAAACGCTTCGTGGAAGGTTCCATCGCCGATGTCATCGAGGGCCTGCATTGGCTCGGCATCAACCCTGATGAGGGTCCGGGCATCGGCGGGTCCTGCGGCCCGTACCTGCAGAGCGAACGGCTGGACATCTACCGCCAGCACACCGAGCGATTGTTGGAGGCCGGGCATGCCTATCGCTGCTTCTGCCCGCCCCGCCCCGCCGACGCCCAGCCGCAGGACGCCGGCGGTCGCCGGGCCGGCTACGACCGCCGCTGCCGGACCTTGGACCCATCAGAGGTGGCCGGCCGTCTGGCGGCCGCTGAGCCCTTCGTGGTGCGGCTCAAGATGCCCCTGACCGGCAGCTTCGTACTCCAGGACCTGCTTCGCGGCGACATCCGCTTCGAGGCCGCGGCCCTGGAGGACACGATCCTGATCAAGAGCGACGGCTATCCCACCTACCATTTCGCGGTCGTGGTGGACGACCATCTGATGTCCATCAGCCATGTCATGCGCGGCGAGGAGTGGATCCCTTCCAGCCCCATCCAGATTCAGCTCTACAAGGCTTTGGGTTGGCCGGAGCCCATCTGGGTGCATCTGCCGCTGGTCCTCAACCCGCCGGATCCGGAGACCGGCGCCGGGCGGGGCAAGATGTCCAAGCGCTTCGGCGACACCAGCCTGTTGGAGTACCGGGCCAAAGGCTATCTGCCGGAGGCCATGTTCAACTACCTGGCGCTCTTGGGCTGGTCCTTCAGCGGCGATCAGGACCTCTTCAGCCCATCCGAAGCGCAGCAGCGCTTTCGGGTCGAAGACATCAAGCCGTCGGCGGCCTACTGGAACCAGGACAAGCTGGACTGGATGAACGGCATCTACATGCGCCGGCTCGTTCCTGAAGACCTGGCGCTTCGGCTACGGCCCTTCTTTGTCGACGCGGGCATACCGGCCACCGAAGCCGATCTGCGCCGGCTGGTGCCGCTGGTTCAGGAGCGGATCGGACGATTGGACGAAGCCGTTCCACTGCTGGACTTCTTCTGGTCCGACGAGGTCAGTCCCGCAGTTGCCGATCTGATCCCGCGGAAGATGGACGCGGCGGGCACCCGAGCCTTGCTCGCAGCCGCGCGGGATGCCCTGGCAGTCCTGGAGCCTTGGACCGGCACCGCCATCGAGGACCGGCTGCGCGTCATGGCCGAGTCACTGGGTCTCAAGCCCGGACAGGCCTTTCAGCCGCTGCGCGTCGCCGTTACCGGAAGGACCGTGGCGCCGCCGCTCTTCGAGACCCTGTCGCACCTGGAACGAGCGACGGTGTTGAAGCGCCTCGACGCCGCCACGCGGCTCCTGACTGCGGACTGAATCACCATGCGCGCCATCGACCTCCGTTCCGACACCGTGACCCGCCCCACGGCGGCCATGCGCCGGGCCATGGCCGAAGCCGAGGTAGGCGACGACGTCCTCGGGGAAGACCCCACGGTCCGCCGCCTCGAAGTGCTGGCCGCGGAGCGATTGGGCAAGGAGGCCGCGCTGCTGGTCAGCAGCGGCACGCAAGGCAACCTGGTTGCCCTGCTGGTGCACTGCGGTCGCGGAGAAGAAGTCATCCTGGGGGACGAGAGCCACACTTTCGTCTATGAGGCCGGCGGTTCGGCGGCGGTGGGCGGTATCCATCCTCATCCGATCCCGACGGGGCCAGATGGCGAACTGGCACTGGAACACATCCAAGCAGCGGTGCGCGCCGACAACCTGCACTTCCCGCGAACGCGGCTGATCTGCCTGGAGAACAGCCACAACCGCCGGGGCGGTGCCGTGCTGCACCCGACCTACATGCGCCGTGTCCGGGAGGTCGCTGATCAGCACCGGCTCGCCGTTCACGTCGATGGTGCCCGGCTGTTCAACGCCGCGGTGGCCCTGGGCCTGCCGGTGGCGCAGCTGGCGGAAGACGCCGACACCGTCAGTGTCTGTCTGTCCAAGGGACTCTGTGCCCCGATCGGCAGCCTGCTCTGCGGCAGCGCGGACTTCGTGCGCGAAGCCCGTCGGGCACGCAAGATGCTGGGCGGAGGCATGAGGCAGGCCGGGGTGATCGCCGCAGCGGGCATCGTGGCCCTGGAGACGATGGTGGACCGCCTGGCAGAGGACCATGCCCGTGCGCACCGCCTTGCCGAGGGTCTGGCAGAAATGCCCGGTATCCGTATCTGCCCGGAGGATGTTCGCACCAACATCGTCAACTTCGAACTGCACCGGCCGGACATGAGCCCCAGCGCTCTGACGAGCCGGGCGGCGGAGCTAGGGCTGCTGTTCTTTCCCATCGGCGGCGCCCGGCTGCGCTTGGTCACGCATCACGATGTGGACGACACCCAGATCGATGCCGCCCTGCTCATCCTGCAACGCTTGCTGGGTTCGGCTCCCGCGCGTTCTTCTGGGAATTGACAGCCCGGCGCTTGATCCATAAGATTGCCGCTTCCTCCCGGTGGCAGTCAGCGCGCAGGACGGCTGCTCACGGGCGGAGCGATAACCTGGGGGCGTGGTGTAGCGGTTAACACGCCGGCCTGTCAAGCCGGAGATCGCGGGTTCGATCCCCGTCGCTCCCGCCAAACAAAGAGGGCGCCGACCTGATGGTCGGCGCCCTTTTTGCTTGGCGGAGGATGCCGCGTCCACTCAGCCGCGGAGTTCGCGCTGGCGATACCATTCGTAACCCCAGGTCAGGACGACAGCGCCAAAGGCGGACTTGAGGATGTCGCCGATCACGCCTTCAAGCCGGAGGAAGGGAATGAAGGTCAACAGGAAGCCGCCCGCCAATGCGCCCAGGACGCCGATGATGACATCGGTGATGTCAAAGGTCTTGTCGCGGTGCATGAGATAGCCCGCCAGCCAGCCTCCGATACTACCCGTGATCAACCACCACAGCAGACTCGTCATGATCCTTGCTCCTAGTCAGCCTGCAATCAGGCCTTGTGGTGAGCCGACAGACGGACCCGCCGGCCCAGGCCCGCTACAATACCGAAGAGCGGTTGGCAGCGCAAGCCAGACCTATGCCTGGCCTTCCTGCCCCTCGGCCCGCAGGTCCCCCATAAGCCCAGGTGACTCGAGATGACCCCCACAGACCCGCTCGAACCCACCCTCGCCCAACGCCTTGCCCAACTGCCCAGCCCGGCCGATTGGCCGCTGGAGAGCAGCCAACCCGCAACGGATCTCTTCATCTTCAAGTCCCGCATCGATCAGCGGCGGCAGCCCCGGAGCGGACAGATCATGCCGCGGGTGGCCTTGGAGGCGCCCGACTGGGTCAATGTGATCGCCGTGACCCGCGATGGTCTCGTGATCCTGGTGCGCCAGTTCCGCTTCGGTACCGGCGAGGTCAGCACCGAGATCCCGGCCGGTATGGTGGACGCCGGTGAGACCCCCCTTGAGGCGGCGCAACGGGAACTCATGGAGGAGACCGGCCACGCGGCTGAGCGTTGGACAGGACTCGGTTCGGTGGCTCCCAACCCGGCCTTCTTGAACAACCGCTGCCACCTGTGGCTGGCGGAGGGCTGCTCCAAGCAGGCTGAGCCCCGCCTCGACGGCGGCGAAGACATCGCCCTGGCCTATTGGCCCTTGGCGGCCGTCCAGCAGGCCATCCGCCTCGGCGCCATCGACCATAGCCTGGTGATCTGCGCCTTCAGCCGGGTCATGGACCTCAGCAGGGATTGAGGACGCCGCCCTACCCTCGCTCGCGGGAGGGGTGTTATCCTGATGCAGTCGCGGCCGACACTTGCCTAGCCCAGATACCGAGGAGCCCTACCCATGTCTTCGCCCCGCCCGCTTCGCCTGCTCCGCTCCTTGGCATGGTTGCCAGCGCTCATCGTCATCCTTGTCGGTTTCGCCAGCCTGCGCGCGGTGCAGCGGCGCTCAGCGCTGATTGCGGCAGCCGTAGCGCCCCATCAGGACAGCGCCATGGCTGCGCACGTCCCCTATAGCGGCGCGTTCGTCGATGTGGTCGATGCCCGCCGTCAGGCCCGCGTGGATGCCGGCCGGCGCGTGGCGGAGGCAGGGCTGGGCGCCGCGGCCTACGATGCCGCGCTGGAGGCGGTCGAAGCCCGCTCGTTCCACAGCGACGCCCAGACAGCCCAGAACGCATTGACGACCGCCGACCGGACAGCCCTGCTACCCCTCCTCTTCCTGGGCATCGGCCGCGGCGATATCGTCGTCGCCCCGACCCCGCGCGTTCAGCCGACCGCCTGGCATACCGAGTCGCCCACGCAGGCTCCCATCGCCCAGCCCACGGTTCCACCCACCCAGCCACAACCCAGTCCGGCCCCCAGCCAGCCCCCGGCGCCGGCCCTGACCTATTGGCGCGATGCCATGCCCGTGCTCAGCAGCGAATGCGCCACCTGCCATTACAGCGGTGGCATCGCCCCCTTCGCGCTGACGACCTATGCCGACGCCAAAGCCAACGCGGACCTCATCCGCTGGGCCCTGGTCGAGGGCATCATGCCTCCGCTACCCGCCGACCCGATCACAGGCAAGCCTTTCGACGACCCGCGGATCATGAGCGCGGCGGATCGCGCCCGGCTCGTCCGTTGGGTGGATGAAGGCGCCTCGGAGGGCGATCCCGCTTCCGCGCCGGCGATCGAACCACCATCCCGCGAACCCTATGGACCTCCCAGCATCAAGGTGGACATCGGCACGGACTACGCACCTGCCGTCGGGGTGACCGACGACTATCGCTGCTTCGTCATCGACCCGGGCTTCAAGGTGGACACCGAGATCACGATGGTGGACATCGTCCCCCAGAGCGCGCCGATGTTCCACCACGGCATTCTGTACCTGGCCGAGCCGGGAGACGTGGCTGACGTCCGCCGCCTGGACAAGGCCGAGGCCGGCCCGGGCTGGACCTGTTTCGGCGGGCCGGGCTTCAACTCCAGCGAGTGGACGGCTGCCGAAGCGGTAGGGGCGATGACCCGGCCCTATCCGGCGGGAACCGCCAAACGGATCAAGGCCGGCTCGCTCATGGTCCTGCAGCAGCATTACAACACCAACAACGGCCTTTTTCGCGACCGGACCCAAGTGCATTTCTGGAAGGCGCCCAAGCCGGTCAACAAGGTTCCGCGCGACTACCGACTGGTCAACCCGCTCTTCCGCATTCCGGCCGGGGCCAAGGAAACGCGGGTCGTCGGCAACCTGGACATCGTCGGCGCCGAGGGTGGCGGAGGACTGCTACGGCCGACCGCCCGCGCGGGCTGGCTATGGCGCGTCTGGGGCCACATGCATACACTGGGTGATCGATTCACCCTCGACCTCATCCGCAAGAACGGGGAACGCGAACGGCTCTTGGACATCCCCCGTTGGGACTTCAACTGGCAGGGCGCCTACGACCTGATCGACCCGGTCAAGGTGGAGGCGGGCGACCGGGTGGAGATGGCCTGCGTCTGGGACAACTCGGCCGACAACCAACCCATGGTGCGTGGCGTCAAGCAGACGCCGCGGGATGTGACCTGGGGCGAAGGCACCTTGGACGAGATGTGCCTGGGCGGCGTGACCATCACGGATTGACCGCGCCCAGTTCGGCGACGATCTCGGCCGCGCTCGGGGCGACCACACCCATTCGCCTGACGACGCAACCGGCGGCGGCGTTGGCAAGCGCCGCCGCTTCGCGCAGATTGGCGCCGGAAACCATGGCCAGGGTCAAGACGGCGATCACCGTATCGCCGGCACCCGTGACATCAAAGACCTCGCTGACGTTGGAGGGCGGCAGATGGAACACCTCGCCGCCGGCAAGGGCCGCACTGCTGCCCTTGCTGCCACGCCCCAACACCACGGCGCCGGCCCCCAGCCGTCGCAAGAGCTCGAGCATGGCCTCCTCGACATCCGCCTCGTCCCGCAGGGGTCTTCCCAGACTGCGCGCCGCATCCTGCCCACCGACGCGAACCAGATCGTAGCCCTGGAAGCGCTCCAGATCTCCTTGCGCGTCGACGGCAAGGAACAGCCCGTGTTCCTTCGCCAATCGCCCCGCTGCGGCAGCCAGTTCCGGGGTCACCACACCGCTGCGGTAATGTGAGACCAGAACGGCCTCTGCATCGACACAGCCTTCCTCCAAGGCTGCCAGCAACTCAGCCATGGCGTCGGCGCCAGCAGCCGCTCGCGACTGGCGGTCGAGGCGGGCCACCTGCTGCGGTGCGCTCTGTCCTTCGGCCACAATGCGGGTCTTCAAGGTCGTGGGTCGTGTAGGATCGACCACCAGACGCGCTTGAATGCCGTCATCGCGAAGTAAGGCCGCCAGCTCTGCGGCCGTCGCATCCGCTCCGACCAGGGCGATGAGCGTCGCCCCGGCTCCCAATCCACTGATGTTGCGAGCCGGATTGGCCGCGCTTCCCGGCACTGCAAAGCGACGGCTGAAGCTTACGACCGGCACCGGCGCCTCGCGACTGAGCCGGCCGGCCTGACCCACCAGATACTCGTCTAGGGCGACGTCGCCCATCACGACGACGCGTCTCCCAGCCATGGCGGCCAGGATCGCGCGAGCGCGGTCGGTCGTGAGCAAGGGCGATCGGGCCATGGAATCCTGCGAAGTCGGAAGGCCGGACGAACTGGACAAGAGCGCTTCCGATTATAGGTCGGGCGCGTCGCGCAACACCCGCTCCACCGAGATCCATGCCAGGCAATCGCGGGTGGCGCAGCCGGCAGGCGAGCCTAGATGGTGGCCGGTGTAGAAGCAGGGTCGGCAGGGGAGGCCGTCCAGGGACACCACGCGGTGGCGGATGTTGCCGGGGGCGGCGACGGGATCCCAGGGACCCCACGAGCGGTCGCTGGACGGGCCAAAGACGGCCGTGACCGGCGTGCCCATGGCCACTGCCAGATGCATGACCCCGCTGTCATTGGTGATCAATCGGCGGAACCGGGGCATGAGGGCGCCCAGGGTGGGCAGGTCGCAGGCGTCGGTCAGGTCCAGGAGCGGCGCCCGACAGAGCGCTTTCACCGCGCCGGTGCCATCGGCCGCACGACCGATCAACGCCACGCCATGACCGCGAGCGACCAAGGCTTCGGCCAGAGCGGCAAAACGCTCTGCCGGCCAGCGCCGGGCCAGGCCAAAGGCCCCACCGCCGGGATGAAGCGCCACCCAGCTGTTCTGCCGCGGCCAGGTCGCCGCCAGGTCGACCGCCGCCGACTCGGCTGCCCCGCCCGGTTGGAAGCGGAGGCGGCGCTGGTCCGCCGCGAGGGGCTCGGGCGCCGGCTCTCGAAACACCGCTACGGCTTCCGTCGCCACGGACTCAAAACTCTCCGCGACATGCCAGGCGCCGTAGCCCAGGTCGGCCACGGCATGGGTGAGAAAGCCCGCTCGCCAGGCAATCGGCGGCACCAGACCGACCCTGACGGGCGCGCCAAGCCCCGTCGCCAGCAAGCGATGCTTGAGCGCTCCGCGAGCGGTGATGAAGCTATGCAGATACACCAGGCCATCGTAATGCTCGCGGCGTAGCCGGCGCACCAGGGTCAGTTGAGCGGCGGCGCCGCGCGGCAGAACCACAACAGTGTCCAGCAGGCCCGCATGGCGAAACGCGACGGCGCCCGCCGGTCCGCACAGCGCGTCCAGCCGGGCGTCGGGCAAGCCCGCACGCAGGACAGCCAATGCCGGGGTGGTAAGCAGCGCGTCACCGAAATCCGCCACCTTCACCACCAGGAGCCGCAGTTGGCCGGTCACGCCATCTCGTGGTTCACGCCCCGAGTCAGCGGCCATCGGGTTAGCGGCCATCGGTCACCGCCGTCAGCACTTGAAGCACCTGTCGCGCACTGGATTCCCAGCTGAGCTTCGCCGCCCGCATCAGGCCGCGACCACGCAGCTGCGCCCGCAGGTCGGCGTCTTCCACCAAGCGACGCAGCCCAGCGGCGATAGCGTCGATCTTCAATGGGTCCACGAGCAGGGCTGCGCCGCCGGCCGCTTCCGGAAGGCTGCTGGTGCCGCTGCAGAGCACAGGCGTGCCGCAAGCCATGGCTTCCACCACCGGCAGTCCGAAGCCCTCATAGAGGCTGGGCATCGCCAATGCGGTGGCGCCACCGTAGAGCGCCCCGAGCAGGTCGTGGGGCAGGTAGCCTGTCCAGCACACGCTATCCGCTATGCCGAGTCGCCACGCCAGGCCGGCCAGGTCCTCGTGACCCCATCCCCGCATTCCCGCCATCACCAATCGCAGCTCAGGGTGATCGTCCTTGAGGGCCGCAAAGGCCGCCAGCAGTCGCGGTAGGTTCTTGCGCGGTTGCAGGGTGCCAACGTGCAGCAGGTAGGGTGCGTCGGGCGGGAGGCCCTGAAGATGGCGAACCCGAGCCACGTCCTCCGGCGATGGCGGCGCAAGGTGGGCGTCGGGCGCCAGCAGAACCACGCGCACCCGATCCGGGCTGGCGCCGTACAGGTCAACCAGATCATCCTTGGTTGCTTGAGAGTCCGCCACGAGGTAGGCGGCATGGCGCACATGGCGCCGGGTGGTCCAGCGCAGATAGGCACGGCTCATCGCTGGATGGGTTTCTGGGAAATGCTCGTAGCCCAGGTCATGAACCGTCACCACAGCTGGTGGCCGACAGAACAAGGGCATGACATGCGCGGGGATGAAGAGCACGGCCGGCGGCCGCCGCGCAACCTCGGATGCAAGCCGGATATGGGTCCAAAGCCTGGGAGCGGGCAGCACAAGGACATCAGTTCCAGGCGGCGGCGTCTCCACCGGCGCGGTGCGGAAATAGAGTCGCATGCTGCCGGGAGCCAGGCGGATGAGCTGCCGGGTGATTGCCGTGGCGTAATGCTCGGTGCCCGTGCGTCCGCCGCCAAAGCTGCGGCTGGCATCGACACCGATGGTCGGCAGGGACTGGGACATGAGCGGTAGCCTAGGCGGCGGGCGCAGCTTTGTCCAGCGCCGGCGTCAGCCCCGATGCCAGGCACCATCCCCGCCGGGCAGCGAACCCCCGACGCCCGTGGTCCGTTTGCATCAGACAACCGTGAAGATGGCCACGAAGGGTCGGCGCGCATTACCATTGGTGGCCCCCATGATTGAAAGGACGGCCTAGATGACGTTCAGACCCAAGACCGGCTGGACCAGCCTGGTCTTGATCGCCTGCCTCATGTTGACCGTGGCCTGGTCGATCGCCCTGGCGCAGCCCGGCCCGGCCGTGGGAGCCCTCTCCCTCGTCGTCCTCGGCGGCGTGCTGGCCGGTACGGTGATGGGCGCCCTCACCTGGCTCCCTGCCGGCCTGGCCCATCTGGCCAGCATGGGCGTGGGAACGCTCTGGACCGCAGTGCTGATCGGAGAGCGTCTGGAGGACTTCCCATCGGCACCGGCGGCAGACCTGGCGCAACTGGGTATATGGGAGCGGACCAGCCTCGTCGGTCAGTGGTACCGCGCCTACGTAGCCAGCCATCCGTTTCCGGCTCGCGCCTTGGAGGGCTTGACGCTCGCGCCTGCCGATGCCAACGACCTCATGTATTTCTTCTTCCTGGTCACCATGGCCATGCTGATGTGGTTGCTGGCCTACATCTGCACCTGGTTCGTGGTGCGCTACCTCAGTTGGTGGGGGGCGGTCCTACCGAGCGGCTTTGCGTTGGTGTTCAACTTGACCAACAGCCCGCAGCACGACAGCCATGTCTGGTACCTGGGGTTCTTCCTGTTCTGTGCCTTCCTTCTGGCAGCACAGGTCTTCGCCGCACTCCAGGTGGATCACTGGCGGGAACGGCATGTGGGCTTCAGCCTGGACCTGCAGTACGAACTTCTGCGCGATGCCGTTATCCTCGCGGTGGTCTGTCTGGCGCTGGGGGCACTGTTGCCGCAAGACATGGGCATGGACCCGGTACAGCAGACCCTGCGGGACCTGGCGCGCAACCCGCGTCGTGCGATGAGCCAACAGATCCGCTCCTGGTTTCCCGGACTGGTCGGCGCCGGCCGAGGCGAAGGCAACAGCTTCGGCGACACCATGGACCTGGGTGGTTCAATCAGCCTCACGAGCGCCCCGGTGTTTGAAGTTGAGTTGAGCGGCACGGGCCGGCCACCAGGCTACTTCCGCCAAGCGGTGTACGACCGCTACGATGGCCGACGCTGGCAGCGCGGGAGCGATGAACGCCGCGACCTGCCGGCTGACGAAGACTGGGGCACTGCGGCCAGGCTCACGGTTCCCGTGACACAGACCATACGCACCTTGATGCCGCAGACCTTGCAGCTCTACGCCGCCCCCCAGCCCAGCCGTTTCAGTCTGAACACCCGCGCCGAGACCGCCGATGACGAACCGCTGACCATCGAGAGTCGCAAGACGTTGCCGCTGGGAAGCATCTACACCGTGGTCTCCAGCTTGACCGCCGCTGATCCGGCCAGCCTGCGCGAGATCGACGCCGATCCTGCCGAGATCGTGGCGCGCCATACGCAGTTGCCGGAGGAGCTCCCGGAGCGCGTGCGCGCGTTGGCCCGACAATGGGTGCAGGACGCCGGGGCGACGACGCGTTTCGACATGGCTTCAGCGCTGGAATCGCGGCTGCGCGAGCACATCCGTTACAGCGAACAGATCGACCAGCCGCCCGCCGGCCGGGACCGGGTGGACTGGGTCCTGTTTGACGGCCGCCAGGGCTACTGCGACTACTACGCGTCGTCCTTCGTGGTCATGGCCCGCAGCCTGGGGATTCCGGCGCGGCTGGCCACCGGCTACGCGCTCGGTGAGCGCAAGGGAGAGGGCCGATACCTCATGGCCGCCAGCAACGCCCATGCCTGGCCGGAGGTCTACTTTCCAGACTACGGCTGGGTGGAATTCGAACCCACCGGTGGTGGCGGCCATGGCCCGATCGCCCGACCGGACGAGCCGGGTCGGCTGGCCGGCGACGGCCTGACGCCGGAGCAGGAGCGCCCCGCCCGCGAGGTCGAACGGCCGGCCGAGGACGCGGCGAACGGCACCGAAGATCCGGCTGGCGCGACACCCGACGCCGAAGCGTCCGGCGCTGGCGGCGCGGCGGCCGGACGAGCGATCCCGTGGCGCCTCTTGGGCGGTCTGGCCGGCCTGGTCCTGGTGGCCTGGCTGACGGCCTGGGCCGTCTGGCTGCGGCCCTTTCGAGGGCTTTCGCCCGCCGAGGGCGCATTCGCGCGGTTGAGCCGCGTGACCGATTGGATGGGCATCGGTCGTCGGCGCTCTGATACCCCGTATGAGTTCGAGGCCCGTCTGCAGCGCAGTTTCCCCCAGGCGCGTCCGGAGTTTTCCACCATCATCGACCGCTTTGTACGCGAGCGTTTCGGACGACGAGCGGCCGCCGAGGCCTCCGCGCTGACCGCCGCCTGGCAGGCGGCTCGCACCGCGCTGATACGCGGGGCCGGGCCCATCACCTGGCGGCGTCTCAGGAACAAGGGCCGCCCGTCGCCCGCTGCGGACGACAAGGGTTGACGGCGCCAGGTGATGGCGCGCATCTTGCTTGCTCGGGCGGGTTCCCTATACTCCCGACACCACTTCGATGGAGCAAACCATGAACCCGAATGATTCGTTGCGTCGCGCCGTCGTGGCGCTGCCCGTCACCATGACAGCCCTCTTCCTGATGCTGGCGACGGGAGCCTGCAAGAATTCGCCGCCGGTGGATGACGACGGCAGCGCGGCACAGTCAACCGTCGAGAGGGACGGCAGCGGAAGCGCTGATCAGGTCGACGATGCCTTGTCCGACGCTCCTACCGAGGCGCCCGCGAGCGGCCTCGATCCCTCGGCGGGCAACGTCGATGTGGTCGCTGTGGTCAACGGCGATCCGATCCCCATGGCTGACTTCCAACAGCAGGCCTTCGACACCCAACGCTACCACGTCGATCAAGGCGGAATCGACCCCAACACCGAGGACGGGCAGCAGCAGTTGCTCGTCTTGCGCCGTGGGGTGCTGCGCGACATGATCGACCAGCAGCTCATGGAACAAGCGGCCGTGGAGATGAACATCACGGTGTCCGACGACGAGCTGGAAGCCGACATGAAGGGTCTGATCGCGGAAGTTGGCGGTCAGGCCGCGTTCGCCCGCAAACTGGCCGAGGCTCAGACGAGCAAGGACACCTGGATGGAGGTGGAGAGGGCCAGCCTGATCGGCCGCAAGGTTCTCGACGCCATCACGGCGGACCTGCCTAAGACGGCTGAGTTCGTCCACGCCCGGCAGATCTATTGCCGGCAGCAGGCGGATTGCGAGTCGGCGCTGGGACGTCTGGATCAGGGCGAGGACTTCGCTGCTGTAGCCAAGGAGATGTCAGAGGACATTTCGACCAAGGAGCAGGGCGGCGACCTGGACTGGATCACCCGCGGCAGTCTGCTGAGCACCGAATTGGAGGCGGTGGTCTTTACCCTGCAGAGCGGCCAGCGATCCGGAGTCGCCGCTTCGGACCTTGGCTTTCACATCGTCGAGGTGTTGGAGCGCGACCCAGCGCGCGCCATGAGCGATGAGCAGCTCATGCCGCTGCGCGAGAAGAAGCTGACCGAATGGCTCACCGAACGCCGCTCTGCCTCGGACATCGAAATCATGGTCGATGACTTGAAGGATCTGGCGGCGAACAAGCCCGGCAGCAACGACTGATCCGCGACAGCGTCGCATCAGCAAGGAGACGAGAATGGAACTGCGATGGATGGGCGGCCGAACAGTCCGGCTCAGCGGTCAGGATGCCAAGGCGCTGCTGGAACCCCAGGGTACAGCAGCCAGCCACCCAGCGGGCGGGCTGCTGACGTACAGCCTTGCAGCCCCGAGCACCACCGGCGGGCCGCCGGGCGGCCCGTTCGTGATCGCCGGGCCTGGCGAGTACGAGGTCGACGGGGTCTTTGTGGTAGGCGTGGCCGGTGGATGCGCCGACGGCTCCAATACGCTGTACAACGTCAACATCGATGGCGTCAACGTGGTGCACCCCGGAACGGCCTCACAGAAATTGAACCAGGCGCAGGTGGAGGAGTTGGGCGCGGTTGACGTGCTCGTGCTCCCTCTGGGCAACGCGACCCATGGAGGCCCCAGGGCAACGGACTGGATTGCATTGCTTCAACCCTCCATCGTCATTCCCTTGAGTTCCGGTGATGACCCCAACGGACAGCTGCAGCGATTCCTAGACGCCATAGGCGCGACGCCCGGAGAGGCTCGGGACATGCTGCAGGTACAGGGCCACAACCTTCCCGAGGACACCCAGGTGGTCGTGCTCAGGCCGAGCGCCTGACGGCGTTTGGCCACCCCTTTCCCGCCGGAAGTCCCCGGCGCGTTGCTCTTCGACGCCGGCATGACCCTGCTCTTCAGTCGGACGAGCACCGTGGACATGACCGCTGCCATCTTGCGGCGCCGCGGCTACAGCATCGCCGCACCAGACCTGCACCACGCCATGCGCGCCGCCGACCGCTTCATCGAGTCCCGTTGGCATGTGGGACCATGGTGGCTGCACGAGTCGGCGGTGCGCGATCTCTTCACCGCCGGCTATCGGGACGGCCTGGCTCGACTCCAGGCGCTGCCCGCGTTACGAGCTGAGATCCCGCAACTGGCCGAAGCCATCTACGAGGCCTATGCCGATCCGGCACATTGGGAGCTCTACGCCGATGTGCTCCCGGCGCTGGAGGGTCTGCAAGCCCTGGGGATACCCATGGGAATCGTCTCCGATTGGGGCGAAAGCCTGACCTGGCTCATCCATCACCTGGGAATTGCCGACGCCTTCAAGACCGTGGTCGTGTCGTCTCGCCTTGGGCTGGGCAAGCCGGATCCGGGGCTCTTCCTGATGGCCGTGAGCCGCCTGGGAATGCGTCCGAATCAGGTCTGGTACATAGGAGACACCTACACCAAGGATGTGTTGGGCGCCCGCTCCGCGGGCCTCCATCCGATCCTGATCGACCGCGACAGCCGGCATTTCGATCTGGATTGCCCGGTCATTCGCAGTCTGGTTGAACTGTTGGCGCCGGTCAACGGCAAGGCAGATCGCAGCATCGCGCTATAATCGCCGGACGCCCCACCCTTACCGGCGGCGCCTGAGCCGACTCAGCAGCCGAGAGCCACATCTCGCACCGCCTCGATCAAGGACCAGACCCTCATGACCCGTTCTGTGTCGCCGCTCTTCAGCCTGCTCCTCCTTTCCGGCGCCATGGCCCTCACCGGTTGCTCGAACGCGATGAACGCGCCCGAGGGGCAGGATCCTGCCGACCCACCCGTCGTCAGCACCGCGGCTCCCACCGCCGTGGCGGCGGCAGCAGCGACGGCCGCCGCCGCCGCCGTACTTCCCGGCGGCTGGCAGAGCTTTGGCGAGTCTGGTACCCAGCCGGGCCAGATGGTCCTGCCCTTCGACGTCGCCGCGGACGGACAGGGCGGCCTCTACGTCAGCGACAGCACCGGTGTCGCCCGCTACAGCCGCGCCGGAGCCTTTCAAGCGCGGATCGGCGAAGGCCGCATCAAGCGCGCTGAAGGCGTGGCGGTCGGGCCGGGTGGTGACATCTTCGTGGCGGGCAACGGCTCCCAGATCGAGGTCTATGGCCCAGACGGGGCGTTCCGACGCAGTGTCGGGACGGTGGGCAGTGCAGCTGGAGAACTCGTCAAGCCGATCGACATGGCCTTCGACAGCAAGGGCCGCCTCTTCGTCGTCGACGTGGGCAACCGCAGGATTGAGACCTTTGATCCCGCCGGTGCCCACGCTGGCAGCATTGGTGGCCCCGGCGAGCAGAGCGGCCAGTTCACCGCACCTCGAAGCATCGCCTTGGACGCCCAGGACCGTCTCTACGTGGGCGCTGGCGACGACTATCTGGTGCAACGTTTCGACCCTGCAGGCGCCTATCTCGATACGTTCGGGAATGGCAACCTCGATGAGACCCTCTATCGGGTTGGGGGACTGGCCGCTGACGGCTCCGACCGGATCTTCGTCTCGCAAGTGACCCGGCACATGGTGCAGGCCTTCGATATCAGCGGCGATGGACGACCGAAGCTTCTCTGGGAGATGGGCGGCAAGCCCGGCGCTGGGATGCAATCCTTCAACAGCCCAGGCGGCATGAGCATCGACAACGGCCGGCTCTACGTCGCCGATACGCGCAACGACCGGATCGTGTCGTTCGACATCGCCCAACCCTGAGTGACGCGCGGCTCCGCGCGCAACCATAGGAAAACCCCCCACCGGCTCTACGCCGATGGGGGGTTTTTTCATGCCATCAGGTGGTGAAAGCTCGACTTCACGGGCCCTAGGGTCAATGGCACAGGCCTTGCATAGGGCCGGTCATGCTAGAACGGGATGTCATCCTCCGCCACCTGCGGCGACGCGGCGCGCCGACCACCGGTGCCGGTCGGCGGCGCGGCCTCCTGGCCCCCTTCGGCGAAGTCCGGCATGGCCGCGGCTCCGCGATCCCCACCGCTCAGGAACTTGACGGTGTTGGCACGGAGCTCCCAACTGTAGCGCGTGTGCCCTTCCTGGTCCTCGTACTGGCTGGTACGGATTTCGCCGTCACAGAGCACGACCCTGCCCTTCTCCAAGTACTGATTGCAGATCTCGGCCTGCTTGCCGAACACGCTGACTCGGAACCATGTGGTCTCCTCATTGGCGTTGCCCTCGGCGTCTGTCCAGCGTCGGTTGGTGGCCACAGGGAAGTTGGCCACAGGCGTACCTGTAGCGGTGTAGCGCAATTCGGGATCCCTCCCGAGATTGCCCACGATGATGACCTTCTGATACATGACCTGCTCCTTTCTGAATGGGGATCGTGGGTGGCTGCTGCGGGGCCTTCTCGCCCGATCAGAACATGCATTCTGATAGGGTGTCGATTATACCCCGGTCACCGAAGCTGTCAATCCGCTGGGCGCCGCATTCGCGCCACCTTCTGGAGGCTGCCGGCCAGCAGAAGTGCTACTGGGAGGGCGCAAAGGGGTTGCATGGAGCGTAAAAGACGGTTACAATGGGTCCTGTGGGGAGCATTGTGGAGATTTGTGGAGTCCACGACGCCTTCGCCACCTACCTGGCCGCAATGCGGCCACCCGATGGGACCGCTAGATCATGTTCTTCGGCGAGCACGAGCACAGCCTGGACGAGAAAGGGCGCCTCATCCTGCCGGCGCGCTATCGCGCCGCCTTCGAACAGGGCTTTTTTCTCACGCGCGGCCTGGAGAACTGCCTCTGGATGTTCACGATGCCCGTCTGGCACCAACTGACCGCCCGATTGTCGGAGTCTGGCCTGACCAGTTTGCCGGCGCGCCAGTTGGACCGCCTCCTCTACTCCGGTTCGGAAGGCCCTCTCGACAAACAGGGGCGGCTGCTCATCCCGCCCAGCCTGCGCAGCTTCGCCGGCCTGGCCGAGAACGATCCGGTGGTTGTGGTGGGCGTCAAGAACCGGATCGAACTCTGGAATCTCGACCGCTGGCAGGCGTTGACCGCGCAGCTCGGCGAGAACGGGTCGGATTTCGCCACCGCGCTCGGCGAATTGGGGCTGGACCTGTGAGCACCCGCCCGTTCACCGACCACGTTCCGGTCATGCTTGCCGAGGTCATGGACGCCCTGGCACCCAAGCCGGGCGGCTGCCTGCTTGACGGCACGGTGGGCGGCGGCGGCCACGCCGAAGCCTGGCTGAAGGCAAGCGCCCCGGACGGTCGCCTACTCGGGCTGGACCAGGATCCGGCGGCCATCGCACGCTGTCGCGAACGCCTCGCCCGCTTTGGCGACCGGGCCACCCTGGTGATCGCCCGCTTCGATGACCTGAGCCTGCAGGCGGATCTGCATCACTTTCCGGCATTCGATGCGGTCCTGTTCGACCTGGGCATCTCCTCGGACCAGTTGGACGACCCCTCTCGCGGTCTCGCTCTGCGCCTGGATGGCCCCCTCGACATGCGCCTGTCCCCGGAGGCCGCCATGAGCGCGGCCGACCTGGTCAACCACCTTCCGGAGGCGGAACTAGCGGACCTCATCTATCGCTATGGCGAGGAGCCGCTCAGCCGGCGCATCGCGCGGGCCGTCGTCGCCGCGCGTCCGCTAGCGCGCACGGGGGAACTGGCCGAACTGATCGCTCGGGTCGCGCCAGCGCGCAATCACCGCCGAGGGTCACGCATCCACCCCGCCACCCGCACCTTCCAGGCCCTACGCATTGCGGTGAACGATGAACTCGCGCCGATCGCCCCGGCCCTCGAGCAAGCCGTGGGCCGTCTGGCAGAGGGTGGACGCCTGGCTGTGATCAGCTTCCACTCTCTGGAAGACCGAATCGTCAAGCAGACCCTACGACGCATGGCCACGGGTTGTAGCTGCCCGGCGGAAATGCGAGTCTGCGTCTGCCGACCTCGACCTCTCATCCGGCTGATCAGCGGCAAGGCCATCCAACCCACGGCCCTCGAAGTGGAGCAAAACGGTCGTGCCCGCAGCGCCAGGCTGCGGGCTGCCATCCGAATCAACGACCAGCAGGCCGCCTAGGCTCTGACCGAATTCTGTCGCAAGACAACCGCATCGTCGATCCGAAGGAGTCGCATCGTGAACCATCAAACCATGCCCCTGCCTGTTCAGACCGCCAACTCGCCCTCGCCGTCGACCAGCCACCGCGGCCGGGGTCTCGGGCTGGCATTGAGCCTGACCAGCGCCAGCCTCGTATGGCTGAGCCTGTCGAGCCGCATGGCCGCCGCCGGGCACGAGATCGCGACGTTGGAAGCGGCCCGCGGCCAGTTGATCGAGCAACGCATCACCGCCCTCCTCAGCCATGCGGCGGCTACCGATCCAGAGCGCGTCATGTCCCGGGCTAAGGCATTGGGGTTCCAGCCCGTGGCGGCACCGCAGCGCCTATTGGTCCAAGATGCTCGTGCCTTGCCCTTAGCGGATGCCGGCCGCGACCTGCAGGCCCTGGACATCACCCGACGCGCCGGACTACCGCTGGACCTGGTCAACACACCGCCGGACCTGGGCGGCCTGCTGGTCGAGTTCGGAGCTGCCGCGCCGGCCCACGCCGACGAGCTGGTTGCCGGAGGAGCGCAGCCGTGAGAGAGCCGGGCAAGCCGCATTACCCGAGGCTGGCGGTCACCGGCATCGCCCTGGCCACCCTGGCCGTATTGACGGCGATGCGCCTGGTCTTCCTGGCCGCATCCGATCAGGCCCGGGCGATGGCTGCCCAAGCCAGTGGCCGCCAGACCATTCCAGCGCAACGCGGCAGCATCTGGGACCGCAACGGCGCGCTGCTGGCGGCCGACACCTTCGTGTTCGACGCCGGGTTGAACACGGCTGGTCTCGACGCCGCAGCCCTGTCTGCGGCCGCGGCCAAGGTGGGTCCGCGCTTTGGGAAGGATCCGGCTTGGATCGTGGCCCAGGCGGAGTCCGTACTGCGCGAACATGGTGTGAACTGGGTCAATCTGGCCATGGGAATGAGCTTGGAAGAGCACCAGGCCATGCGCGCGGCGCAGGAGACCGGTGACGAGAGCCTCAGCCATGTCGAGTTCAACCGACAGCTGAGCCGGGTATACCCACTGGGCGCTGATGGCTTACAGGTGCTCGGCATGCTGTTGGGCAACGACGATGAGTCGCCCGATGCTCCGCTCTCGGTGGGCAGCCATGGCATCGAAGCCCAGTACCGCGCCGTGTTGGACGGCATGCCGGGCCGGGCCGGGGGACTGGCCGGCGGCCTGGCCAACGGCTTTCGCCCCGCCCGACCGGGCATGGACCTGCGGCTGACCCTGGATCGGGATCTACAGCAGGCCGCCGCCACAGCGCTCAGGGAGACTCTGGCGCGCCAGGATGCCCTCCGGGGCACAGTCCTGGTCATGGAGACCCGCACCGGCGCGATCCTGGCTTCGGTCAGCGCGCCATCATTCGACCCCAACCGCCGTACCGATCTGCGCTCGGAACTCCTCACCGATCCCGCCTGCGCGGACCATTATGAACCCGGCTCGGTGATGAAGATCATGACCGTGGCTGCGGGACTGGAGTCCGGCGCCATCTCCGCGGACAGCCACTACGAGGACAATGGTGTCGTGGAGTACGCAGGCATGAGCATTCGAAACTGGGATCTCCTTGCCCATGGCTGGACGTCGATGTCCCAGATGCTGCAGGACAGCCTGAACGTCGGAGCCGTCTGGGTTGCCGTTCAGACAGGCGAAGAGCCCTTCTACGCTGAACTTGATGACTTCGGCTTCGGGCAACCGACCGGCGTCGACCTGGCCGGGGAGCTGCCGGGCGTCCTGCACCATCCAGGCGAGGAAGGCTGGTACGACGGCTTCTTCGCCTCCAACAGTTTTGGCCATAGTGTCGACGCCACACCCATCCAAGTCCTGGCTGCCGTCAATGCCGTGGCAAACGAAGGCGTGCTGATGCGCCCCTTCGTGGTGGCGGAACGCATTCCAGCGGAGGGTCCCAGCCTGCCCACCATGCCGGAGCAGCGGAGGCAGGTCATCAGTCCGGCAAACGCCCTGAGCCTCCGCCGCATGATGCAGTCGGTGGTGGACAACCATGCCACCGCCGCCGCCATCCCCGGCTACAGCGTCGGCGGCAAGACGGGAACCACCGAATTGATCGACCGCGCCGCTGGACGCTACGACGACCACGAGACCATTGCCAGTTTCTGCGGATTCGTCCCGGTGGAGAATCCGGTAGTGACCATCTGCGCCAAGGTGGATCGGCCGGACGGAAAGCGCGGCAGCGAGGTCGCGGCTCCACTCTTCCGCGAGGTGGCAAAGGCCGCCATCCGCGCGATGCGCATCCCACCCGACCGCTCCGCGGCGAGTTCGGCGAACGAATGAGCCAGCTGCCCCCGGCCATGGCGACCGCCCTGCCATGGTTGCTGCCGGCCACGGTCCTCGGCGCCTTTGCTGCGACCGCGGCCCTCACCGGGCCGCTGACCCGCTGGCTGGCTTCGCACCAGTTCGGCAAGGCCATCCGGTTGGACGGCCCCCAGCACCAGAGCAAGCAAGGCACACCGACCATGGGCGGCCTCGTCATGCTGGGCGTGCTGTGCGCGGCCGGATTGCCGCTGCTGGCTGGACGGGACCGACCGGCGGCCGCGTTGTTGCTGTTGAGCATGCTGGCCTTTGCCACCCTGGGCCTGCTTGACGACCTCGCCGGACTCGCGCGGCGAAGCGGGCGAAAGGAACTGGGTGTCGGCTTGAGGGCCCGAAGCATGTTCGTCCTGCAATTGCTGGCGGCATCGCTGCTTACCTTGTCGATCCTCCGTCTGGCAAGCCCGCAGGCAGGTCTGGAGCAAGCCATCAACGACCTGCCTCTTGCAGCTCTGATGGTGCTGGCCATCCTGGGGACTGTCAATGGCGTGAACCTGTCTGATGGCCTGGACGGCCTGGCGACCGGACTGCTGGCCATCGCCTTCGCCGCGCTCCTGGCCATGGGGCTGAGCGGTGCGTCGGCCGTCCTCGCCGGCGTCGCCCTCGGCGCCTGCCTGGGATTCCTGGTCCACAACCGCCATCCCGCCAAGGTCTTCATGGGCAACGTAGCCTCGATGGGCCTAGGCGCCCTCCTGGCGACCGTTGCCCTGTTGGGCGGCAAGCTGTTGCTGCTTCCGGTCGTCGGCGCCGTCTTTGTGGCCGAGGTGCTGAGCGACCTCATCCAGGTAGGCTGGTTCAAGTGGACCCGCCGAAGGACAGGGACCGGTCGGCGGGTCTTCCGCATGGCCCCCATCCACCACCATTTCGAAGCTCTCGGCTGGCCTGAGACCCTGGTCGTCCGTCGCTTCTGGCAGGCCGGTGCCTTGTTCGCCTTCTTCGCCTGGATGCTCAGCCGCTGGCTGGTCTGAGCACCTACCGCCCGCCGACTGCCGCAGCCCAGCGGCATCAGCCCACCGCCCCCACCGCATCCCCGCACCAAAGGCCATTCCCATGAGCCAACTGCTTTCGCCTTTCAGCTCCCTTGTCCGCCCTCTGACCGTTGGCCCGCGCCCGATCACAGCGGCTGGCGGCGCGCTCAAACGCCTCCTGGCTCACAGTCAGGCGCCGGTCATCGGCATCGCCGGCACCGGGCATCCAGATCTGACCATGGACCTGATGAGCGCCATGCTTCGCGCTTGCGGCATCCGCACCACGGTCGGGCTGGGCCCGGCATTGGGCCAGTTGGACAGCCTGCGGGCCGAGGATCGCGTGCTGGTCGAGGTTAGCGGCGGCCTGCTGCGCAGCCCTGCACGGGGCCTGGCGATGCTGGTCCTCGGCGGCTTCGCCGCCGACGAATTGGCTCCGGACCAGGCGCCATGGGAACTGGGCGATGCCTTGACCCGGCTGGCTGCGGGGGTCGATGGTTGCGTGGTGGTGAATGCCGATGACGCCCGATTGCTGGCCCTGGTAGCTCAGGCCGGCGTCGATCCGGTGCGGGCATCCAGCGTCGGGCGCAGCGCCGATGCCTTCCTGCGCGGCAGCGAGCTGATCATCGTGGATCCCCAGCTGGGTGTCGAGAGACGGCTGTGCCGGACGGACCAGGTGCCCCTTGGCGGGCCGGCCTTCCAGATGAACATGCTTCTGGCCGCCTGTTCCGCCGCCATCGCCGGCGCCAACGTCGAGGGCATCCGCGCGACCTTGGGCGCCTATGAACCGGGGCTGGACCGTCTCCAACGGGTGGCAACGCGGCAGCGGGTGCGCTGGGTTTCGGATGGCCTGGCGACACGCCCGGGTCAGGCCGCAGGAACCCTACGCCAGTTCGCGTCAGATCGCGTGATCCTCATCGCCGGTGGCCAGCACGGCGGCCAGCCCTTGGATCGGTGGCGCGAAGCAGTTCGACGCCATGCAGACACCGTCCTCTTGTTCGGGACCGCCGGCGCGCTGTTGGCGGACTCCCTCAAGGACGGCGGGCCTCTGATCGTCCGCTGCGCCGACCTGGATGATGCGGTAGCCACGGCCCACAACCTTGCCCAGCCCGGGAACACAGTCCTCTTCAGCCCGGGCTGCGAACCCGACGACCTGCTCGCTCCCCCGCCGGGAGAGAGCTTCCGGCGGTTGCTCCTCGCTACTGGCCCGCATCCCCGACAGGAGGCCGCATGAACGACAGCCGTCTATGGACCGCTCCAGGCGGGGCCGCTGCCGCCGGCACGCCGCTCGCGCCGGATGCTGAATCGGCGGCTCAGCCGCTCACGCAGCTCGGCCTGCGACGGCTGCGGTTGATCGACCGTCCGTTGCTGGCCATCGTAGTCGCCCTCCTGCTCTTCGGTCTCGTCACGGTCTTCAGCGCCAGCACCCCGCTGGCCATCGACAGCTACCAGGATGCGACGGCCTTCCTCAAGCGGCAGTTGGTCTGGCTCCTTGTCGGCGCCGCTGCCGGGTTGACCGCCAGCAGCATCGACTACCGCATATGGCAACGCTGGTCGGTGGTGGGCCTGATGGGCAGTATCGGACTGTTGCTCCTCATGCTGCCCTTTGGTCATGCCAGCAATGGCAGCCAGCGCTGGGCAGTGGCGAGCATGGGCGGTGGATCCATCCAGCCCAGCGAAGTGGCCAAGCTGGCGGTCATCATCTATCTGGCCGATTGGCTCAGCAGCAAGCGCGAGGAGATCCGCGACATCACGATGGGGCTGATCCCCTTTTCGCTGATCATCGGACTGGTCTGTGGTCTCATCGTCCTGGAGAAACACCTGTCCACCGCGGTCCTGATCGCGGTGGTAGCCAGTTGGATGTTCTTCACTGCCGGAGCGCATCTGGGCCAGATGCTGGCCGTCGGCGGCCTGGCGGGCGGCGTAGCCGCCTTGCTCGTGGCCATCGAGCCCTACCGGATGAAACGGATCACCGGATTCCTGGATCCTCTGGCTGACCGATTCGGCTCCGGCTATCAGATCGACCTCAGCATCCGGTCGTTCGTAGGCGGCAGCCTCTCGGGCCTCGGCTTGGGTCGGGGCGAACTGAAGCAGCGCTTGCCTGCCGCCCATACCGACGCCATTTTTGCCGTCATCGGCGAGGAGTTGGGCTTGCTCGGCGCCTTGGTCGTGCTCGCCCTGTTTTCCTTCCTGGTTTGGCGCGGTCTCAAGATCGCGGCCGGCGCGCCAGACCGATTCAGCTGCCTGCTGGCGACGGGCATCACCTGTTGGATCGCCAGTCAGGCGCTCCTCAACATGGCGGTGGCCACCGGCAGCATCCCTCCGACGGGCATATCCCTGCCGCTCATTTCCTACGGCGGCTCGAACCTGGTGACCACGATGCTGGGCATCGGGATCCTCATGAGCGTCTCCCGGCGAACCGATCTCACGCAGTCAACACTCTATGCACATCTGGATCTCCGGCGGGGGCAGCGGCGGGCACGTCTATCCCGGGCTCACCGTGCGCGCCGCATCGGGCCTTGAACCCTCCTCATTCACCTGGCTAGGTCGCGCAGATAGCCTGGAGGAACGGCTGGTCACCTCGGCCGGCCTGCCCTTCGCGCCTATCTCCGCCGCTCCCTTGGTCGGTCGCGGCGTCTTGGGGAAGCTGTTGAGTATGGGCAGCCTTGGACGGGGCCTGTGGCAGGCCTGGCGACTGGCGGGCCGCAGGCGGCCGAACGGCGTGCTGGTCACCGGCGGTTATGTCAGTGTCCCAGTGGCCCTTGCCGCCTGGCTGCGCCGCATTCCGATGACCATCTACCTGCCGGACATCCAGCCAGGACGAGCCGTGCGCTTCCTGGCGCGCTTCGCGCAGCGCATCGCGGTCACGTCCATGGCGGCCGAGCAGTGGCTACCGGCCCGCAAGCTGGTGGTCACCGGATACCCGACGCGCCCGGCACTCCGCAACGCCGACCGCGCCGCCGCAAGGCACAGCTTGTCACTCGGCGCTGACGACCAGCTGCTGTTGGTCTTCGGCGGAAGCCAGGGATCGCGCCGCATCAACCTGGCCCTCGCCGCCGCCGCGCCACGGCTGCTGGAGGTCTGCCACATCGTCCATGTGAGCGGAACGCTGGATCTGCGGGCGGCGGAGGCGGCGCGCGCCGCCCTGCCGGAGACCCTGCGTGGGCGCTATCATCTGCACGCCTACCTGGACAGTCCTGACATGGCCTTGGCCTTGGCAGCTGCCGATCTGGCGGTCTGCCGTGCCGGCGCGGCTTCGTTGGGTGAGCTGCCGGCCCGCGGTTTGCCCGCCGTTCTGGTGCCGCTGCCCATCAGCGGGGGCCACCAATGGCCCAACGCCCGCCAGCTGGAGGCGGCCGGCGCCGTCGAGGTCCTGGCCGATGCCGACTGCGATGGCCCTGGGTTGGCCGCGATCGTGCTGCGGCTTCTGTCCGAACCGGTGCGCCTGGCCGCCATGGCTCAAGCGTCCAGGAGCTTGGATCGGCCGGACGCCGCGGCGGCCATATGGGCCGTGGTGCTGCAATCGCTGCCCCTCGGTTCGCACCGGGCACAAGGAGAAGCACGATGAACACTTGGATTGCCGGCCTGCTGCTGGCCGCGAGCATGGTGGGACGGCCCGGCGATGCGCTGCCCGCCCAGGCCAAGCCGCTGACCGGTGCCGCGGTACCCGGAGCCCCGACCGTGGCCGCCGCACCGGTGGCCACCGCGGCTGCCGCGGGCCTGCCCGGCAGCGGGAGCATCGATTTGACGGTCGCGACCCTGCCCGGCGACGGGTCGGATCTGGGCATGCTCCTCCTGCTGATGGCCGCCATCTTTGCCTGCATCGGCTTCTTCCGCGGCTCACGGCGGGAGGTCCCCGCGCTGTTCGGCACCGTGGTGGCCTATGTCGTCATCACCCGGGGCTGGCACCTGATCGCCCGACTCGTCAATCTGGGGTGGCGCTTGTTCAACTTCGTCGTACTGCGCCGCGGTGTGCTGGCCGACAATCCCGGTCAGGCCTGGACCGAAGCCGCCAGTCAGTCGGCGCTGGTTCCGGCCGCCGGCAACGGGCTGCGGTTGGCGCAGATGCTGCTCTTCGCCCTGACCCTGGTGGCGGTCTACGCCGCAACTCGCCGCTATGCCGAGCCCAACATGATCGAACGGCTGATCGGCGCCGTGGTGGCCAGCGCCACCGGCTACATCGTGGGCGTCTTCATGCTGTCGCGCATCATTCCCGCCGCACAGATCAACCTGTTTGCGCCGGGAGAAGCGGCCCTGCATTGGATCCAGATGCTTGGCCCCATGGCCGGACTGGTGCTGGTGGCGGCGGTCATCGTCCTGGGTTGGCGAGCCCTCGGCCCCAAGGCCTTCGCGAAGCGGTACGGCTGATGGTCCCCATCGAGACCTACATGTTGACCCTGTGGCTGATCTTCGCCATCGTCGGCATCGCCAGGCGGTTTCCCCTGGAGCTGGGTGCCACCATCGGGTTTGTGGCCATGCTCTTCTTTTTCCATCTGGCCGGCGGTCTGCTACAGACGGTCGCCACGAAGGTCAACAGCATCCTGGCGTTCAGCACCGATCTCAACCTGGTCTACCTGGTCACCTACACCTCGGTCATCATCGCCATCGTCACCATGGTCTACGCCGGTGAGACTTTCGTCTACGCCGGCACCTGGCCGCCCAGCCCGCTCTCCGGCCGGGCCATCGATCTGGTCATCGCTCTCTTCAACGGCTGGCTGGTGGTGGGCACCTGGTGGTACTACATGGACCTCTTCAACTACCCGCAGAGCCTGTTCGGCCAGTACCAGGCGCCGCTATCCAACATGGCCCTGCGGCTGGTCGCGCTCACGCCCTTCGCCGTGATCCCGGCCGAGCATCGCACCTGGATCCTGGGCATGGCTTTGCTGGGGCTGCTCTTCCTGAAAGTGCGGCGCTGATGAACCGGTCGGCCCCCGTCTGGCCCCTGTCGCCTGACCTGCCTGCCCTGCATCCCGGCGACCGAGTGCACCTGGTGGGCGTGGGCGGCGCGGGCATGAGCGGGTTGGCCCGGGCGCTCCTGCTGCTGGGGCTGAAGGTCAGCGGCAGCGACCGCCAGGCCAGCGCCCTCCTGGGGCGCCTGGCCGAGGAGGGCATCGCGGTGACCATCGGTCAGGGCCCGCACTTGCTGCCCGTCGACTGCCGCCTGGTGGTCCACACGCCCGCGGTGGTCGCCGAGCATCCGGAGCTTGTGGCGGCGCGCGCCCGCGGGATCCCCATCACCAAGCGCGCACCGCTTCTGGGCGCCCTCATGGACAGCCGCCAGGGCCTGGCAGTGGCCGGCACGCATGGCAAGACCACCACCTCCGCGATGCTGGCCTGCGTATTGGAGGCGGCTGGCCTGCAGCCATCCTGGTTCATCGGCGCGGAGATTCCCGACCTGGGCGGCAATGCCCACCTGGGTCGTGGACCGCATCTGGTGCTGGAGGCCGACGAGTACGACCGCAGCTTCCTTCACGGCCATCCCCAGCTGGCCATCATCACCAACCTGGAACACGATCATCCGGACATCTACCCGACGATGAATGACCTGCGGGCGGCCTTCGCCGCATTTGCGGCGCGGGTATCGCCCAAAGGCAACATCCTGGTTTGCGCCTCGTCCGCGGAGGCCTGGGACGCCTGCCGGGACGCCGCCGCCCCGCGCCTGGCCTACCACGTGGACGGCGATGCCGCCCCGCCGCCGGACTGTCGACCACGCTGGACGGCCCACATCCTCGCCGCCGAGCGCGATGGGATGCGTTTCAGGGTCGAGGCCGACGGCGAGGACTGCGGTGTCTGGCAGATCGCCTTGCCCGGCCGGCACAACGTGGCCAACGCCTTGGCGGTGATCGCCGCCGCCGACCTTCTGGGCGTGGACCGCGGCCATGCGGCGGCGGCGTTGGCCGGTTTCCGCGGCGCCGAGCGACGGTTTCAGCAGCGGCTCCACGCCCGAGGCGTCCACGTCATCGATGACTACGCCCACCATCCCACTGAGATCGCCGCGACGCTGGCCGCCGCTCGCGACCGCTTCCCGGGCCTGCCGCTGATCGCCGTCGTCGAGCCGCATACCTACAGCCGGGTGGCGGCCTTGGCCGACGACTTCCGGCGGGTGCTGGAGCTGACCGATCGGACGATCGTGACCCCGGTCTACCCCGCGCGCGAAGCGGCCCTTCCAGGCATCGATGCCCCTTGGCTGGTAGCGGGGCTGGCCCGGGCTGAGTCGGCCCCGGACCTGCCGTCCGCCGGACGTCGGGCCCTTGAACTGGCTCGGCAGTTCAGCGGCGGCGCCGTGCTGCTCTTCATGGGCGCCGGCCAGATCATGGAGGCCAGCCAGGCTGCCGCCACGGCCTTGCTTGCCGCGGCGGACGCACCGTCCCCAGCCGACCCGTCCACTGCCACCCAGGGCAGCGATCGTCGACCCGTTACCGGTCCCCTCTCGGATCTCTTGACCGCGGGCAGAACAGCCGGGTTGGGCGGCGACTGCCTCGGCCGCGCCGCCATGGCCGACCATGCGTCGATGCGCGTGGGTGGTCCCGCCGGCCTGCTGCTGCGGGTTCGCGCAGAGGCGGACCTGCTCGGCTGGTGGGTTCTGGGCCATGCAGCGGGCCTTCCAGTGACCGTTCTGGGGCGCGGCAGCAACGTCGTTGTCCGCGACGGTGGCCTTCCGGGTCTGGTGCTGCTCAACCGCTGCGAGGCCTGGCGACTCATCGGGCATCCGCACACGGATGGCGCCGGGGTCGTCGAAGCGGAATCTGGCTTGACCCTGGCCGCCTTGGTCGGCGCCCTGGCGCGCGAGGGCTGGGCCGGGCTGGAGATGGGCGTCGGCATACCCGGCAGCGTGGGCGCAGCGGTGGTCACCAACGCCGGCGCACATGGCTGGGAGATGGCCGACAGCCTGATTTCAGCACGTCTGGCGGACCGGAACGGCAAGATCCAGGAGCTGGGTCCGGACGCGCTGGCCCTGCGCTACCGCGGCAGCGTCTTGAAAGACCGCCATGATCGGCTGGTCCTGTCGGCGCAACTACGCCTGACGCTCGACGACAGCGCGGCCATCCTCTCCCGTATCGCTGACTTCGCCGCAGCGCGGCGGCGCAGTCAGCCGCGCCTGCCTAGCATGGGCTCGGTGTTCAAGAACCCGCCCGGTGACTTTGCCGGCCGCCTCATCGAAGCGGCGGGTCTGAAGGGCTACCGCCGCGGTGACGCCGAGATTTCGGCGCAGCACGCCAACTTCATCGTCAATCGCGGCGGAGCCCTGGCCGCCGACGTTCTGTCGCTGATGGACCTGGCACGCAGCTCCGTCGTCGCGGCCTCCGGCATCCAACTGGAATCAGAGATCGAAGTCATGGGGGTGGACGATGTTCCGACCACGCCATAGGCGGCGGCAACAGCTGGCCCGCGACTGGCGGGAGCGCCGCGGCGCCGATACCGACGCGGAGCAGGTGCCTGAGGACTGGGTGCAGCGACCTGCCCGCGACCGGCGCCAATCACGAGCAGGGGAAGGCGCCCGCGACCTGCTGCGTCTGGCCGTCGCGATTGCGCCGAGCCGGCTGGTCGCGGCTGTCTGCGCCGCCTTCCTGACCCTCTTGCTGCCGGTGCTCTTCATGGCGCCACGCTATCGGATACAAGCCGTCGAGGTCACCGGCAACCAGACTGCCAACCGCGATGGGATTGTCGGCGCCAGCGGCCTGGTGGGCGCGAACGCGTTTCTGGTAGACACGTCCCGCGTGGCCTACGTCGTCGGTAGCCAGCCGGGCATCGCCGGCGCTCGACTGAAGATCGGCCTGCCGCGACAAGCCGTCCTCGATGTCGTGGAGCGACCACCGGTGCTGCAATGGCTGGACCGCCGCGGCCGGGTAGGGCTGGATGCCTACGGCGGCCTGCATCGCCTGGACGAATCGATGGCAGATCTGCCCTCGGTGACGGACGAAGGGGACGAACTGGTCCGTGGCATCGACTGCCTGCCGGCGCTCACGGTGCGGACGGCCCAGGCCTACGCCGAGCGTTTCGGCCCGCTGCAGCACCGTCCATCCGTCGGTTTCGTCGCCCGCGCACCTGAGGGCTGGGAGGTGTGGTTGGGGCAGGACGTCGACCTCCTTGAGCAGCAATCGGCGCTTCTGGCCAAGCAGCGCCGGAACCTCCAGGCGACGGGCGGTACCATCCAAATTCTGGACCTCCGCTTTCCGAGCCGCCCCTACTACCGCTGAATTCACGCCCCCAAGCTCCCAAGAGGCAGTCCCCATGAGCAATCTGGTCAGCATCGACATCGGCTCGCACAAGATCTGCACCCTGATCGGCGAGGCGTTGCCCGGCGGCAGCGTCCGCATCCACGGCATGGGCCACGCGCCGGCCGAAGGCATTCGACGTGGCGAAGTGGTGCACGTCGATGACGCTGCCGGGGCCATCGCTGCCAGCATCGAACGGGCGGAGCGGGTGGCGGGCATCCGGGTGGAGCGGGCCATGATCGGCATCACCGGCTCCCATCTGGAGAGCATGGGCAATGTGGCCCAGATCCCGCTCGGCCGCCGCCCTCGGCCTGTGACGCATGCCGACGTGGCCCGGTTGTTGGAGCTGGCGGGATCCGTGCCTCTGCAACCGGGTCGAGAAGTCCTACACGTGCTTCCCAGCCGCTACAGCATCGACGACGGCGGTCCCTTGAGCTCCCCGCTGGGCATGGAGGGGCACCGTCTGGAAGCCGAGGTGCACATCGTCACCGCCTCGGCCAGCGCCTTGGCCAATGTCCGCCGCTGCCTGCAGCTGGCGGAGGTGAAGGCGACCGGGCTGGTGTTTTCAACCTTGGCGGCCGCGGAGTCCTGCCTGACCCGCGACGAACGAGAACTGGGGGTCTTCCTGGTGGACATGGGCGCCTCGGCCACCGGGCTGGCTTGCTACCGCGGCGGCAGCCTCATCGACAGCGCCGTGATCCCGGTAGGCGGCCGCCACATGACCAATGACCTGGCCGTGTTGCTGCAGACGCCGCTGGAGCAGGCCGAGCGGATCAAGGACACCTACGGCCACGTCCTGCCCGAGTTGGACGATGAAGCGGTGGAGATCGAGATCCAACCCTTCGGTGAATCGGTGCGGCGGAAGACCACGCGGCATCATATCAGCGAGGTCCTGGCCGCCCGCGCCGACGAGCTGGGTCGGTTGGTGTTCGACCACCTCAGCCGCGAGGAGATGCTGGAGCGACTCCCGGCGGGCGCGGTCTTGACGGGCGGCGCCACCGAGCTGGGCGGGCTGCCACGCCGCCTGCATGAGCGCTGGCAGACCTCGGTTCGAATCGGCCGGCCGCAGGACGTCTTGGGCCTGGGAGAGGCCGCGCGAGGGCCGGCGCATGCGGCGGCCGTCGGGCTGCTGCAGTGGCAGGCGCGCGGCATCGTCGACGCGGCCACCATCGCGCCCTCGATGGAAGGAGCGGGGAACAACACCCGCAGCGGTGTGGAAAAAGCCCTGGCCTGGGCCAAAGCGGCCTTCCTGCCGGTCGAGGACCGACGCGGCACATGAGGCCGGGGCTGACATCAGACCGGTCTCCGAGCCCGCCGGACTGCTGGCATGGCTCTTGCTTGTTGCTGGTCAAGATGGTACGATCGACTGCCAACGTGCGACGGCACGAAACCCATACGGAGATCGCATCCGATTGATATTCGCGGCGGCGTGTTCCGGGGTTAATATTACAGTAATCCCAGGACTGTTCTCGTGCGGCTGATGCCTGCACTTAGGCGGTCGAAGACCATCGCATCGCAGCTGGCCCGCTCAGGGTCCCCAATTGCCCGTCATCGCTCCAAGATCGAGGAAGGTAAACCCCATGCATTATCCGATCGAGCCCGAGGGCCTGGCCACGATCAAGGTGATCGGCGTCGGCGGCGGCGGCTCCAACGCCGTCAACCGCATGATCTCCGAAGGACTGGGCGGCGTGGACTTCATCGCCGTCAACACGGACGCCCAGGCTTTGCAGCTCAGCCAGGCCAGCCACCGGATCCAGATCGGCGGCAAGCTGACCAAGGGCCTGGGCGCCGGTGGCCGTGCGGAGATGGGCGAGCGCGCCGCCGAAGAGAGCCGCGACGAGCTTGAGGAAGCGCTCGACGGCGCCGACATGGTCTTTGTCACCGCCGGTATGGGCGGAGGCACGGGCACCGGAGCCGCACCGGTGGTCGCGGAGATCGCCCGGCGATCGGGTGCGTTGACGATCGGTGTGGTCACCAAGCCCTTCGTCTTCGAGGGCTCGCCGCGAAGCCAGTCGGCCGACCGCGGCCTGGCACGTCTCACCGACAACGTGGACACGCTCATCGTCATCCCCAACGACCGCCTGCTGGGTCTCGGCGACAAGCGCATGACCTTCCATGAGGCCTTCCGCAAGGCGGACGAGGTGCTCTTCCAGGGCATCCAGGGCATCTCGGAGTTGATCACGGTTCCGGGCCTGATCAACCTGGACTTCGCCGACGTGCGCACGATCATGGAGAATGGTGGCGCCGCGCTGATGAGCGTCGGCCGAGCCAAGGGAGAGACCAGGGCGGTGGATGCGGCGATGTCCGCCATCTCCAGCCCGCTGCTGGACATCACCATCGACGGGGCCACGGGCGTGCTGTTCAACGTCACCGGTGGCATGGACATGACCCTGCAGGAGATCAACGAGGCCGCGGACATCATCCGCCGCACGGTGGACAACGAAGCCAACATCATCTTCGGCGCCGTGCTGGACCCCAACATGACCGATGAACTGCGGATCACCGTCATCGCCACGGGTTTCAAGGCGCAGGCCCGACGGCAGCCGATCGGCCGAAGCGCATCGACCGCAACCACGCCGGCGCAGGCCACGCGCGAACAGCGGGCGAGCAACATCCTGGAGATGCCGCGTCGTCGCCCGCGCGACGACAACGATGATCTCGAGATTCCGGCCTTCCTGCGCAACCGCTGAGCCGTCCCCCTTCCGTTTGCCAGCCCGAGAGGGTTGGCCGGCCGTCTGGCCGGCCAACCCTCTTGCTTTTTCCCGCGAACCCGCCTGTGGATTGACCCCGAGCCGTCGGCTCGACTAGAATGCCGCTCGGCCCGGCGCCCCATGCGCTACAGGCAACCGAAGGAGATCCCAAGCGCATGAAGTGCCCGTTCTGCCAAGGCAGCAGCCACGTCGTCGATACCCGCGAAGTAGCGGTCTCCATCCGCCGCCGCCGGGAATGCGACGCCTGCGGGCAGCGCTTCACCACCTACGAACGGATCGCGGCCACCAACCTGCAGATCATCAAGTCCGATGGCCGTCGGGAGGACTTCAACCGCGACAAGCTGATCGCCAGCATGCGCCTGGCCTGCGCCAAGCGACCGGTCTCGGTGGACACGCTCGAGGCGATCGCCGCGGAGGTGGAGACCAGCCTGTATCGCCTGGGTCGCACCGAGGTCCCCAGTGAGCTGATCGGCGAGCAGGTGATGCGACAGCTGCGCCAGTTGGACGACGTGGCCTACGTGCGCTTCGCCAGCGTCTACCGCCGCTTCGCGGACCTGGAGGTTCTGGCTGAGGAAATCGACCAGCTTCGTCTGAGCAAGGAGCTGGCCGAAGAGCGGCGCCGGCAGATCGCCATGGAGCTCTAGGTCAGGGCCATGGCCCCCGTCACCCCGGTTGATACCGTCACCCCGGTGGGTCCTCTCGGCCCGGTGGGTCCTGTTGGCCCGGTTGGGCCCGCTGTAGGCAGCTCCCACCCGGCATCCGATGCCCCGACCGCCTCCACGTCAGAACCGATGCCGCTGGTCCTGCTCATCGAAGACAACTCCGACAACGCGCGCCTGGTGCAACGGGTGCTGGCCAACAGCCGCTTCCGGCTGATGCACGCTCGCGACGGTGAGAGTGGTCAGCGCATGGCTGTGGAGTACCGTCCGCAACTGATCCTGCTGGATCTGGGCCTACCGGACATCGAGGGCCAGAAGGTGGCGCTTTTCATCCGCCAGGCGCCGGAGCTGCGCGCGGTCAAGCTGGTGGCGGTCACCGCCTGGCCGGAAGAGACCGGACGGGAGATGGTGCGGGCTTACGGCTGCGACGGTTACATCCCCAAACCCATCGATGTCCGCCGCTTCATCGAGCAGCTCGAGGAACTCCTGCGAACCTAGGCGGACATCCCGCATGCGCCCAACCCGGCCCGACGCCGATAGCACCCTCATCGCCGCTGATCGGCTGTCGCTGGCCCAGCTCTGCGACGTCTACAACCTGGGCCGCGCAGACTACCTGGTGCCCATGCCCATGAACCAGACCCGCCTGGCGCGGTACCTGCGGCAGTATGACGTGGATCTGAGCCATTCGCTCGTGGCCCTGCAGGCGGGTCAAGCTTTGGGACTGGCCCTCCTCGGGCGCCGCGGGGCCCGCGCCTGGATCACGCGGTTGGGCGTGGCCGCTGAGGCGCGAAAGAGCGGCTTGGGACGCCGGTTGGTTTCGTCCCTGGTGGAGGAGGCGCAGCGGTTGGGATGTGCGGCCGTGATCCTGGAAGTCATCCGCGAGAATGTGGCTGCGCGGCAGCTTTTCGAGCAGCTGGGATTCCGGGCCACGAGAGAGCTGCTGGTCCTGCGCCGACCGCCGGCCCCCATCGACCGGCCCGGTCGTCTGTCGGGACTGCGCAGCCTGCAGCATGCAGAGAGCCTGATCCAGCTGGCAGAACGACAGGACGATCCGTCGTGGCTGACCGAGACGGCCTCGCTGGCGGCGGCCGGCCCCTTGGCAGGCCTGCGAGCGGCAGGGTCTGACGGCCAGGACCTGTGGCTGGTCTACCAGGTGAATGCCTGGGAGCTCTCGCGCATGGTCCTGTGCGCCGACGGCCCCGAAGGCTTGCCGATGGCGCAGGAGCTCCTTACAGAACTGCATTGGCGCCACCCGCTGAAGGATGCCGTCCTGGAGAACCTTCCGGCCGCAGATCCGCTGCTGCCGGCCTATCAGGCCCTGGGTTACCTGCGCGCCTTCACCCGTGTGGAGATGCGGCTGGACCTTTAGGTTCACATGACCATGGAACGTGAGGCTTGCGGTAACATGCCCCCTCGGCCACCGCACCAGAGGGAATCCAACAGTCCCTCCGGCTACTCTCAATGTCCTCCAAGGTGCGCTACTAAAGCAACGGATGGCCCGTGGGATCCGACTCGTTCAGCAGGTCCAGCACGGCATCGATGATGGATTCGACATTGGGCTTGGAGAAGTAGTCGCCGTCGGAGCCGTAGGCCGGGCGATGGGCCTCGGCGCTCAGGGTGCGCGGCGGCGAGTCCAGGTGCTGGAAGGCGCCCTGGCGCTCGATGACCTCGCGCATCATGTAGGCCGTGGTGCCGCCCGGCACGTCTTCGTCCAGGAAGATGACCCGGCCGGTCTTGGCCACCGATTGGCCGATAAGGCCGTGGCGATCGAAGGGCAGCAGCGACTGGACGTCGATGAGCTCGACGTCCACGCCCAGGCCCGCCAGCACCTCGCAGGCCGTGGCGGCGATGCGGCAGCAGGCGCCGTAGGTGACCAGGGTCAGGTCTGTGCCCGCGCGCAGGATCTCAGGAACCCCCAAGGGCAGGCGCATCTCTGCGATGTTCTCTGGCAGCCGTTCCTTCAGCCGATAGCCGCTGAGCACCTCCACGACCAGGCCCGGATCGTCCCCTGCCAGCAGGGTATTGTAGAACCCGGCGGCGCGGGTCAAGTCCCTGGGCACCAGCACGTGGACGCCTCGCACCAGGCTCAGGATGCCGGCCATCGGCGAGCCGCTGTGCCAGATGCCCTCCAGGCGATGCCCCCGCGTGCGGACGATGACCGGCGCCTTCTGGCCACCCTTGCTGCGCCAGTGGAGTGTGGCCAGGTCGTCGCTCATGATCTGCAAGGCATAGAGGACGTAGTCCAGGTACTGGATCTCGGCGATGGGCCGAAGACCGCGCATCGCCAGGCCGATGGCCTGGCCCAGGATGGTGGCCTCGCGAATGCCGGTGTCGGCCACCCGCAGGGGACCGTACTTCTCCTGGAGGCCGCGGAAGCCCTGGTTGACGTCTCCTATGCGCCCCAGGTCTTCGCCAAAGGCCACCACCCGGGGGTCGCGGCCGAGGATGGCGTCGAAGGCGGCGTTGACCACATCGAAGCCGTTCAGCTCCGGCGCGTCGGCGGCGTAGCGCGGCGGCACGCCGACCTCCAGGAGCGGCGACTCCGCGGAGCGGCTGTACAGATGCGACCCGTAGCGCTCGCGGTTGGCGGCCAGTTGCGCCGCCTTCCAGCGCGCCAGGAGGTCCTTCTCCGGCAGCTGATGCCGGTAAAGAGCCACCTGGGCCTTGCGCAGGCCGGAAAGGAGCTGCTCGCGCGAGGGGTCCTCCACGGCGCGCAACTCGGCGACGAGCGGATCGAGGTCGGCCCGCGCCTGCGGTGTGGCGGCCACCTCGGCCAGGATGTCCAGCAGCTCGTCGCGCTCCGCGCGCTGCGGCACGCTGAAGGCCTCCCAAGCGGCTTCGCGCCGCGCTTCGACCTCCAGGCGCTCCTCGCGATCGATGGCGTCCAGCTGCGCCTCGGTCGCCAGGCCCGCGGCCAGGATCCACAGCCGCATCTGGCGCAGGCCGTCGTACTCAGCCTCCCAGGCCAGGCGCTCCTTGCTCTTGTAGCGCTCGTGGCTGCCGCTGGTGGAATGGCCTTGGGGCTGGCCGAGGTCCACCACGTGGATGATGGCCGGCAGCTGCTCCGCCCGCGCGGTGGCCGCGGCCTGGCCGAAGGCGGCCACGAGGGCGGGATAGTCCCAGCCCTTCACCCGGTGGATGTCGAAGCCGTCCCGACTGCCGGGCGCGCGGCGGAAGCCCTCCAGCAACTGCCCCACATCACCCTTGGTATGCTGCACCTCGTTGGGCACGGAGATGCCGTAGCCGTCGTCCCAGATACAGATGATGGCCGGGCAGCGCAGGACGCCGATGGCATCCACCGATTCCCAGAAGAGCCCCTCGGCGCAGGTGGCGTTGCCGATGGTGCCCCAGGCCACTTCCTGTCCATTACGGGAGAAGCCGGTCATCTCCCGCAGGTCCTCCAGCTCGCGGTAGAGCCGCGAGGCGTAGGCCAGGCCGACCAGGCGCGGCATCTGAGTGCCCGTGGGCGAGACGTCGGAGCTGGTGTTGTAGCGGTCGGTCTGCGGCAGCCAGCGGCCGGCGTCGTCCAACAGCCGCGACCCGAAGTGGGCGTCCATGCCCCGCCCGCCAGACGCGGGCTCGGCGACCTCGTCGGCGTGGGCGTAGAGCTGGGCGAAGAACTCCTGCACCGAATGGATACCCAGGGCGAAGATGAGGGTCTGGTCGCGATAATAGCCGGAGCGCCAATCGCCTTTGCGCCAGGCGCGGGCCATGGCCAGCTGCGCCACCTCCTTGCCGTCGCCGAAGATGCCGAACTTGGCCTTGCCGGCCATCACCTCGCGCCGCCCGATCAGGCTGGCATGCCGGCTGCGCCAGCCGAGGCGGTAATCGGCCAGCACGTCGTCCACGCTGAGGCCGAGGTCGGCGAGGGGGCTGGCGGCGCTTCGTCGCTTGGCCATGGGGAGAAGGGCTCCTGGGTGGCTGAGGGTCGCTTTGTGGTGCTGATCGATGTCGTTCGGGTAGGGTCGGAGCGGTCAGGCATACGGAGGCCGCGCCGGCCGCTCGAGCAGGCGCCCATTATGCGCGAGAGGGGCGCGCGGGGTCCAGAAGACGGACGAGGCGTTGGCTTGCCGAGGAACAGGATCGGTTACGGCAGCATCCGCGTCCGATGATGCCGTAAACACGTGGAGATGATGCCGTAGAACTGGGCGCGATGATGCCTTCATAACAACCTTATGAAGGCATCAAACCTCCCTTATGAAGGCATCAAAGTTCATGGATCACGCCGTGAGGGCGGGCCGGCCATCCGGTGACGGACTTCGCGACTACCTGGGAAGCGGTCCGATAGGCGCCTCGCCCGGGTTACGGTGGCGTAGATCGCGCAGGTTCAACCCAATGATACCGTTGGCAAGCCTTATGTGAATGGTCGGACGGTCGAGAATCCCTGCTAAATCGCGCCGCCCCGATCGCCCGGGGGCAAAGCAGCCCCGGGCTCTTCCATTGGAATGTCCCCTACGGGGACGGTTCTGTCGTGATTTCGCATGGTAGCCACGACTGCCGCAATGGTTGTACCGTCCCGCAGATAGTATGAGAAGGCCAGCCTCCCGAAGGCGCGGTATCCTGGGGATCCGCACCATTCAAACGGGCTCGAAGCCCACAGATAGGAGGCTGGCAGATGGATCGTAGCACGAAGCAGGTCGATGTCACGATCGGGTTGGATCTCGGAGACCGGCGAAGCCAGGCGGCGGTGCTGGACGCAGGTGGGGTGTTGATCGAGGAGCGGAGTGTGGCGACAACGAAGGAGGGAATGGCTGGAGGTCTTCGGGCAGTACGGCGGATGCCGGATCGTCATGGAGGTGGGCACGCACTCGCCGTGGGTGAGTCGCTTGTTCAAAGAACGTGGGTTCGAGGTCATCGTGGCCAATCCGCGGCAAGTGCGACTGATCGCGGCGAGCCAGCGGAAGACCGATCGCTACGATGCGCAGATGCTGGCGCGGCTGGGCCGACTGGACCCAGCCCTTCTGGCGCCGGTACAGCACCGAGGCGTGGAAGCGCAGCAGCACCGGGCCATGATGCAAGCGCGCGATGGATTGGTGCGCTGCAGAACCTTGCTGATCAACCAGGTCCGCGGATTGACCAAGGCGTTGGGGGTACGGCTGCCGCGCAGCCGGGCGGGTGCCTTTGCCTGCCAAGTGCGTGCGACCTTGGGCGACAAGCCGTTTCTCGGAGTAGATACCTTGCTGAGCACGATCGAGCAGCTCAGCAGCGACATCGGGCCATGGACAAGCAAGTCAAGGAACTGATCGAAAGCACGTATCCAGAGGCAGCACATCTGCAGCAGGTGTCGGGCGTGGGACCGATCACGTCGTTGTGGTACATCCTGACCTTGGAGGATCCCAGCCGTTTCGCCAAGAGCCGCGTGGTGGGCGCCTATCTGGGTCTGTGCCCAGGCAGCGAAGCTCAGGTGAGCAGCGACCGCAGTTGGGGATCAGCAAGGCTGGCGACGAGACCCTGCGACGCTATCTGGTGCAAGCTGCCCACTGTGTTCTGGGGCCACTGGGTCGGACAGCGACCTGAGGCGCTTTGGCCAGGGATCAGTTCCCGTGGAGGAAGCAACGGCAAGAAGCGGGCCGTGGTCGCGGTCGCTCGGAAGCTCGCTGTGCTGCTGCACCGCCTTGGGTCTCGGGTGAGACCTATGCTCCCCCTTGAGGAACGCCGACTTGACCGTGTCGCAGCCGGAAACAGCTGGAGGCAAGGCGCGCCGCTGATGCCACGCCCTGCCCTTGGGCGACGGGAGACAAGATGCCGAGTCACGGTGACTGCGAGATGTCCCTAGGCTCAATGAAGCCGCCCCGCAGATGGCAGCACCGCTCGATTCAGAACACATCCATGCACCGGGGGCCAACGACTCCCATCAAAGGTGCGGATAGAAGCATCGCAGCGTGGCTCCCCATCCACAGGCACGGCGCGGCTGTGCACATGTGGACAGCCAAAGGCAGGCTGCCCACAAGCACACAGCCCGGCTACCACGGCGCGGTTGGCCCCCGCCCAGGGGCCAGAACGGCATGCACACAGCCAGAGGCTGGCTGCCCCATGCCTGGCAACGTCGATCTCCCGCAACCGCTACCCTGGTGGACCAGCACCATGACCGGACAGCAGAGTGGATATCGTGGGACGTCAAGCCGTCCCGCTGAAGGACTTGACTGGCCTTCATAGAAGGGACATCCCGATGGAAGAGCCAGGGCTGCTTTGCCCCCGGGCGGTTGAAACGGCGCGATCTGGTCGGTTCCAAACCGCCACACCAGACCATAACGTTTACCAACAGTATCAACCCAATTCCCGGGGATCAGGGGCCTTGCAGCCGTAGCAGCAGACCCTTCCCGCCGGCACCGGCGTGCCGCCACCACAAGCTCCCCCAGCACGTCACCTACAGTGATCCCGAAGCACATGGGGATTGTCAGCCGCCCGTCGGCGTCGGCGCGGGCGAATACCACGTCCTCCATGCCGGCGTTGTAGCGACGCATGCATTGCCAGGACAGGATGCCGACGAAGACGTCGACCGTGGCTGCGGGCGCGCCCTTGAAACGCTCCTGGACGCGGAAGCTGACCAGGTGGTCGCAGCCGACGGGGCGGAAGGCGGTCACGCGGCCCAGGAACACCGCGTCGGCCTCGGCCAGCCATTCGCGGACCGGTCGCGGGCCAGGGCAGCCCGGGCATTCAAGGTGGGGCCAGGCCATGGGTGTGGCGGTGGACGACGTGCCAGCCGTCGGGGTCGGCGTGGACACGGGGTCCACAGTGCCCGTGGCAGCGGTCGTCGCGGTGGCCTCGCCACCAGCGGTCGGGGTGGCCGAGGGCGCAGGGGTCGGGGGATCTGCGCCGGGCCGAGCGCGGCGGCGTCGGATTCGCGGTAGGCGCGGGTCTGGCCACAGATGCTCAGCTCCAAGGTGCCGTCGGAGCCACGCCGGGCGAAGACCAGATGCTCGTCCCACCGGGGCCAGGTCGCCGGCTGTGCCCGACGCCATCCAGAGCCCGCGGTCGCAGAACCACAGCGAATAGGGCAGGCGAACGGTGACAAAGGCTCCGCGGCCCTTCCACCAGCCCAGGTTGCGGTAGACCACCAGGCGGTCATGCCCACGTTCAGGTCCCAGGTCCTCCACCGCGGCCACCTTGCCGTGGAAGGCGGCGTCGCTGGCGTCGCGGGCTTCGGGCGGCGGCAGGGGCGCGGCGCAGCGCGGACAGGGTGGATCGGCAGGCAAGGCGGACCAGATCGGGTAGGGGATGGCGTCCGCCGGCGGCTCGTTGGGCTCCCAGTTCGGCGGCCTCCGCCGCAACGTAGAGCCGGGTACGGCTGCAGAGTCCTACGGCCAGCTCGGCCGCCGTAGCGTCTGCATAGACCAGGTAGCGCTGGCCCAGGCGGAAAGCGTAGCCGCACATCGCGCTGTCGCCTTGGGTCACCAGGCGTACCGGACTGGCGGTCACTCCCTTCCACTGCGTGTGTACCACGAAGGTCACCCGGATCTCGGCGAAGGCCCGGCCGCCAGGTCGCCAGCTCGATGCGCGACACCGTGCCGTCGAAGACCCCTGCGGACGTTTGCAGGGCCGCGCGCGGTGGGGCAGGGTCGCGCAGCTGCATGCCGGCCGTGATGCAACGGGCTCTTGCAGACCCAGGCTCGCGCCCAGGGCGAAGGCCAGAGCCGCTATCGAAACGGTGCACCAGGCACTCGGCTTCCGCATCGTCATGACCGTCATGATCCCTCCTATGGCGCTGGTCCGAAACGGCTGGCGGGGTCTGGTCCCCCAACCCCTTCAAGGACAGATGAGCAGCTCCCGCACCAGCATCCGGTAGATCAGCTCCAGCACAAAGGCGTTGGGGGCGATGCGGACGTCTGACGGCGTCGATGCCACCTGCTCCAACAGGGGGCGCAGCACGTCGCCGCCGCGCCGGAAGCCGATGGCGACGATGCGGGCGCCGGCTCCCTTGGCCTGCTGCGCCGCGGCGATGATCGTGTCGTTCTGACTGCCGCCGCCCTCCGGCGTGGGCACCAGGTTGGGCAGGCCGTCCGTCAGCAGAATCATCAACGGTTCGCTGTCAACGCCGCGCGGAACTGCCAGGGCCCGCGCCCTCGGTCAATGCCAGGTCCAGACGGGTGCCCTGGGCCAGCTTGTCCTTCAGGCGGTCCAAGGCCAGGCCGGCGGCCATCGCGTCGCCGGTCAAGGCCAGCTCCGACCAGGCCGAGGCGTTGAATCCGACCACCGCGACCCGGTCTCCCGGCCTGGCGCTGCCGTCCATCCGCAGCTGCCCCACGAAGAGCCTCGCCGCCGCCAGGGCCGCGTCGATCTTGGGGTTGCCGTCCGACCCGGGTCGGGCCATCGAGGTGGAGAGGTCCAAGACCGGGGCGACGTCCACATGGCTCTGGTCGCGGCTGCAGACCGTGGGGGGTAACCGTGGGCAGCGGCGGGTCCCAGCGGAGAAGGGGCAGGTACAGCGGGGCCGGACGCAAGGTGGCTGTCGAAGAGGGCGTGACGGTCAGAGTGGGCGTGGGGCTGACCTCGGGCTGGGCGTCAGGGTGGCCGTGGGGGTGATCGTGGGGTCGAGGTGAGCGTCGGCGTCATCGTCGGCGACGCGGTCAAGGTCGGTGTGATCGTCGGCGTGGGCACCGATGCCGGGTTGTAGTCGACGCAGAGGGCGAAGTCGTTGTAGTCCCAGTCCGTGAAGTCTTCCCAGCAGCTGCAGCCGATCAGGTACACCGCCGAGGTCTGCATGTCGCTGATGTCCAGCGGATCGGTGTCGCCGCAGCGGCGACCGGTCGGGGCGATGACCCTGGGGCCCGGCTCGCCGCCGCGCCGCCCACGGTCCTTCTCGAAGAAGATGCGGTCGCGGAAGGTGCCGAAGGTCACGTCCAGACGCAGGTCAGGCGGTCGTCCTTCTTCACCTGGATTCCAGTGTCGATCTTGCTGTTGGTGCCCGAGAGCCGCGGCAGGCTGATCGTCGTCCAGCCCTTGCCGTTGGCCGCACGGTCGACGATGACCGCCACGCGGTGGTCCGCCGCTGCCGAACCACGCTTGATGCGCACGCGGATCTCGCCATCCACCGGCGCCACCAGGTCCGGCGGGGCATCGCCGCCCAGGCCAGGGCCGGCAGGAGGATGGACAGCCCCAGGCAGGCCGCGAACAGCCGGCGACGGTGGCCGCGGGGCCAGGCGATGCGGATGGGACGGCGGACCGTGAACATGAAGGGCTCCGATAGGCACAGATTCCCAGCCCAACGGGCGGGGCCGGACAGACTGCCTCCGATACCCAGTGGGTTGCACAGCCTAGTCCCGCGGTTCCCGGCCGTCAAGGGCGGCTGTATAATCCCCAGACTCCTCCCGCCGTGTCGGCCGCGGCCCCCAGCCAAGGACAGCCCATGCTGCCCCAACAGATCGCCCAGAGCATCCTCGACGCCGTGCAGGCCTGCCCAGACCGCCGGCGCCCTGCCTTAACTTCGCCCCGCCCACGGCGGACATCGACCGGCCCCGCTCATTGGAGCATGGCGACTTCGCCACCAACTGGGCGCTCAAGGCCGCCAAACTCGCCGGCATGCCCCCTTGGCCTGGCTGCCGCGGTCGTGGCCCACTGGCCTCCGGTGGACCCATCCAATCGGCCTCCGTCGCTCCGCCCGGCTTCATCAACCTGCGTCTGGACCCGGCCTGGCTGGCCGAACAGGTCCGTGATCCGCCAGGCCGGCGATCGCTTCGGGAACATCGACCTGGGCGCGGGGCAGCGACTGCGGTGGAGTTCGTCAGCGCCAACCCCACCGGTCCCATCACTTCGGGGGCGCACGCAACGCGGCCATCGGCGACACCTGGCGCGGGTGCTGGAGGCGGCCGGCTACCAGGTGCACCGCGAGTTCTACATCAACGACGCCGGCACCCAGATCGCCAACTACGGGGCCAGCATCCTGGCCGCTATCTACAGGCCCTGGGCCGCGACGTGCCCTTCCCCGAACAAGGCTACCAGGGCGCTTACATCGCCGATTACGCCGCAAGGGCCATCGAGGCCGAGGGCGACCGCTACCTGGACATGCCCGAGGCCGAAGCGTCCACCGCCCTGGGCGCCTGGGGCGTCGACATCGCCTTGGCCGCGCTCAGGGGTGAACCTGGGTCGCCTGGGCGTGCACTTCGACACCTGGTTCTCCGAGCAGAGCTCTATGCTGACGATTCCTTCGCCACCCTGCTGGCCGACCTGGACCAGCGCGGTCTCATCGTTGAAAAGGACGGCGCGCGCTGGCTGGCTACCAGCCAGCTGGGATCGGACCGCGATGAGGTGCTCATCCGCTCCAACGGCCAGTCGGGCTACTACGCCTCGATCTGGCCTACCATTATGACAAATTTGTTCGCCGCGGCTTCGAACGCGTCATCGATGTCTGGGCTGTGGACCATCAGAACCAGGCCCGGCGCATGCCCTTCTTGATGAAGGCCCTGAACCTCGACCCGGCGCGGCTGGACATCGTCATCTACGATCTGGTGAAGCTGGTCGAGAGCCGGCGTGGACGAGGCCACCGGCGAGCGCCCCAAGACCGAGGTGAAGCAGTCCAAGCGCAAGGGCACCTTCATCAGCCTGGACGAAGTGCTGGACGAATACCTCGTGCCGCCAGACGCCATCCGCTTCATCCTCCTCACACGCTCCAACGAGCAGGTGATCGAGTTCGATACCGAGCTGGTCAAGAAGACGTTGATGGGCGTCTCCGCCCCGGAGCAGATGTAGGCCGCGCGGTATGAGGAACCTGGCCATCGACCGCGAGCTGATCCTTCTGCGCCACGCCAAGTCCAGTTGGGGCCAGGCGGACCTGGCCGACCACGACCGCCCCTTGAACGGGCGGGGCCGCCGGCAGGCGCCGCTGGTGGGCGCCTGGCTGGCGGCCGAGGATTGCGAGCCGGACCTCGTCCTCTGCTCCAGCGCCCGCCGCGCCCGCGAGACCCTGGAGGGCTTGCTGGGCGCCAGCGGCTGGCAGCCGCCCGTGGTGTTCGAGGAAGGGCTTTACCATGCCGGAGCCGGAAGCGGTGTTGGAGCTGATCGCCTGGCTGGCGGGCGATGTCCGTCGGCTGTTGGTCGTGGGCCACAATCCCGGTCTGAGCCTCCTGTCAGCCGATTGGCCGGGCGCGAGATCGCGTTACGCGCAGCCTGTCTGACGCGCTTCGAACTGTCCGCACCCTGGTCCGACATCGTGGCCGCCGGCCCCGGTTCGGCGCGGTTCATCGACCTGGCCTGTCCGGGCCACGACGCGGAGTCGGATGCTTGAGACCGCGCATGCAATCGAACGCGCGCAACACGAAGGTCACCGCTATATGGACCGCTGGCGCCGTTGACCTCGGAGCCTGTCGTCCTTAGACTGAAGGCATATCTGTAGCGGGTCCGCGCGTCCATTTTCCGACGCGGGATCCGAACCTCCGCCGACAGCGGCTCCTTTCCGGTGCTCGCCATCCACAAGCAAAAGTCCCTCTGCCGGTCGCCACCGCGGCGGCCGACGTCCGCCGTCGCATCCGCAGGCAGTCCCGCCTTGCCGACCGCTGACGGCCTGCCCGCGCTGCGTCTGGAGCCGGGCGGTCCGACCCGCGGCCGCAAGGCCGTGCCGTCGCCCACCCCGCCGCGCCGCGGCCCTCCGCATGCTGTTGGCCGAGACCACCCTGAGAATAGCCTGCTCATCGCCCGGCTGCTCGAGCGCCAAGGCCACCAGGTGGTGGTTGTGCGCAACAGCCACGAGGCCGTGGGCGCTTCACCCTCCGACGTCTTCGACGCCGTGATGTTGGATCTGGTCATGCCGGAGATGGACGCCTTGGATGCCACCCGCGCCATCCGCGTCATGGAGGCGGGCTCCGGGCAGCTGCACGCCGGTGATCGCCGTGACCGCCGAGTCCCTGGACGAGGTGCAAGCAACCTGCGCCGACGCGGCCTGGACGCCTGCATGGCCAAGCCGCTGGAGCCGCCGCGGTGGTCGAGGCCTTGCTGAGCCTGGTCGGCTGACAGACAGCGGCCACCATTCGATGACCAACCACCCAGTGGCCGTCCTGCGCAAGGATCTGGCCGCCACCATCGCTTTAGGGCATCCCTGGATCTTCGACGGTACCGTTCTCGTTCCGGCCGGCATGGCGGCCGGGCAGGCCCTGGACCTGCATGACGGACGCGGCCGCTTCCTGGCGCGCGGCCTCTACGATCCGGCCAGCCCCATCGCCCTGCGCATCTGGACGCAGTGCCGACCAGCCCATCGACGAGGCCCTGCTGCGGGAGCGGGTGCGGCAGGCGGCGGTGCTGCGCCGCGCCACGGTGGACCGCGGAGCCAGCGATGCCTGGCGCCTGGTGCATGGCGAAGCGGACGGCCTGCCGGCGCTGGTGGCCGACCGCTACGGCACGGTGGCGGTGCTGCGCTGCGGCAGCCCGGCAGTACACGGTCTGCGCGCGGCCTTCGCCGCGGCGCTCTGACAATGGCCCGACCTGAAGGCCGTCGTCGAACGGCAGGCGGACGGCAGCCTCATGGCCTGGGAGGGGAGGTGCCGGAAGCGGCTCTGGTGGTGGAAGAACACGGCCTTCGACTGGAGGCGGACCTGCGCCGCAGGACACAAGACCGGACTGTACCTGGACCAGCGGGAGAACCGCCGGCGCGTGGGCCGGCTGGCCGCCGGACGGCGGTGCTCAACCTGTACCAGCTACACCGGTGGCTTCTCGGTGGCCGCCGCCCCAGGGGCGCGGCGCGGTGGACAGTGTCGACGGCCGGCCCGGCCCTGGCGGCCGCGGCCCGCACTCGCGCTGAACGGTCTGCCGCCCGAGAGCCTGGACTACGGCTTCCACGCCGTGGACGCCATGCAGTTCCTGGAAGCCAACCGCGGGCCCTGGGACCTGATCGTCGCCGACCCGCCCAGCATGGCGCCCTCGGCCGAGGCCCGGCCGAAGGCCCTGGTCGCCTATCGGCGCCTGAGCCGCCTCTGTCTGGAGCGACTGGCCCCGGGTGGCATCCTGGTCGGCTGTAAGCTGCTCCAGCCACATCACCGCAGCGGATCTGCGCGGGGTTCTGGCCGACGCCGCGTCGCAGGCCGGGCGACCGCTGCGCCTGTTCGCCCTGCACGGGGCGGGGCCGGACCTCCGCCCGGTGCTGCCGGCGTTCCCGGAAGGCGATTACCTGCAGGCCTGGTACGGGTTGGCCACGTAGGCGCACGATAGGCCGCAACGGGCGTGGCCACCCGTGGCCGTCACCGTTCCTGACCTGTCGCCGCCCGCGCCTTCTGACGCAGTTCTAACCCCGCCACCTTGGATGGCGCCTTCGGCCGTCGCTAGAATGGGCTGAAGCCGGCCCGCCAGGCGGGCGCCACGAAAGAAGCGGCCGACCCACGAACCCTGAGGACCTTTCGGCCGCAGGCCATCGTCCCGATGGTCATCGAGACCACGGGCCGCGGCGAGGCAGGCCTATGACATCTACGCCTGCTGCTGCAGAACCGCATCATCTTCCTGGGCTATGTTCTATCGAGGACCAGATCGCCAATCTGATCGTGGCCCAGCTCCTGTACCTGGATCGGGAGGACCCGACCAGGACATCCACCTGTACATCAACTCCCCGGGCGGCGTGGTGTACGCGGGCCTGGCCATCTATGACACCATGCAGCTGGTGCGGGCCAGCGTGCGCACGATCGCCGTGGGGGCCACGGCCTCGATGGCCACGGTGCTGCTGGCCGCCGGAGCGAAAGGCAGCGCACGGCCCTGCCCAACGCCACCGTCCACCTGCATCCGGCGGGCGGCGGCAGCCGCGGCTACGCCGAGACGTGGCATCCAGGCGCTGAGCCGCTACGCCCGCACCGCAAGATCCACCAGATTCTGGCGCATCACACGGGCCAGACGGTGGAGCGCGGGCCGACGACTTCCAGCGCGACCATTACATATGGCGGCCAACGAGGCTAAGGACTACGGCCTGATCGACGAAGTGCTGCCGGGTCCGGGAGGCATGCCGCGGCGCCGACGGAGCGGACATCACGTTCAATTAGGGGGCGATCAGGGGCGGCGGGGCGGCAGCGACCGCCCCCGCCCCAACCCGTACCACGACCACTGTCATCGCGAACAGCAGCACGCCCAGCCCCTGATGGGCCAGGGCCACCGCGATCGGCACGCCCAGGACGACAGTCGTGATGCCCGGCGGCAGCGAGCGACGACGATCGATACCAAGGTAGTGTTGCGCGCCGCGAAGCTTCCCGCCGTTCGCTGCGCTACGGGCGCGGGTGTGGACCCACACGGCATCGCCAGGACCAGGAATGCCAGCCAGCGGTGGACAAGTGGATGGTGGCGGGCGTATGGAAGAGGTTGCTCCACCAGGGCTGGACGGCTGACAACAGACCTGAGGCAGCAGCCGGCCAAACATCAGCGGCCAGGTATCCGACACGTGACCGGCTTGAGGGCGGCGACCATGCGCATGGCTCACCAAAGGACGATTCAACAGCGCCGCCGCCAGGGCGCGTGCGAGTCCGGACGGCCGGCCAGGCGCGGCGGCGGCGGCGCCGGGCCGCAGCTCGAGGCCTGCCTCAAACAGAGGCCGGAGCGCCAGGGCGGCCAACAGGTGGGTGGTCAGTCGGAAGTGGCTGACCGCAGGCCGATCCACCAGGC
>JADJUE010000010.1 GCA_016710785.1 Candidatus Epilinea brevis
CGAGCACCTTGTCGCTGGGCGACGGATCGCGACAGCTATTGAGAGAAGTAGCCATGAGCTCCAGCGCAACATCAGGAAGCCACCACTTAGGTACTGGGGCGAAGCTTCGGTCGGCATGGGGATATATGGCAGTATCGGTGTTTGCCACGACGACGGGACGCTGGGGCACGGCCGCCGGAAGGGCAGTGGGGTGACGATAGCGCGTCCTGTGGCCGCTCGGTGCTGGATACCGCGCCTTGGCGGCTGCCCACGATAGCGCGCAGATGCTGGGGCTGGGCCGGGTCGACCACTCCGGATGCAAAGCGATCTCCAGGCTGGGGAGTCTGATTTGCACGCAGGCATCGGCAACGATCGACCGGCACGGTCTGCTGCATCGCATCGACCATGGACCGCGAGATGCGGCGGTCAGCGCCAACGCGATGTTGGCTAGGAACGTTCTCGGACAGCGTCGACGCTGGCGCTGGGTTTGCGGAAAAATCGGCCGGAGATCGAGCGTTGGTTGATTGGCTGGACTCCGGCTTCGGCCTCAACCCGCGGTCATCGGGCGTCGCGGCTGGCGCCCAATCACCAATATCTAAACGCGAACAGGGACGTCCAGCGGACAATGCCGTCGGCCGCGCGCGAGACCAGGCGCTCGAGAACGCCAGCGGGACCGGTTTGTAAAGCTGGCGTTGAGATCAGACATGAAGGCTCCCCTGGAAGGCATCGGGAAGCGGATCACATCGGAGCGGAGCCGCGCGGGCCGCTCTCCTGATCGGTGATCAAGACGTCCAGGTCGTGGGGATCGCTTGCAGGATCGGTCCTCAAGGAGCGGTGTTGAACACCTCCACAAGACCATCCCCTGGACAAGCTGGCTCCGGAACCGAGGACGGCGGTGTACTCGCCCGGAGTAGCAGGTGATGGCGATGAGTGCCCTCCTTGGGATGCGCGGGTGAAGGTCGGTGGCGGGACTAGACCGTCTTGCCCCAGTTTCCGTTGAAAAGGAAGCACTTGCGATCCTTGTCAGGAACAGCGTCAACTTGGGATCGCAAAGCGGGTTGGCCACCGGCAAGCTGGGTCCCAATCCGCGGATGACGATGGGCATGATTAACTTCTGGATGATCAAACCCCAATCAACTCGCGCGGATCGGGCAGTGCCAGACCGCGTGTGGAGATGTTGGTTAGACGCACCAGCCACGCGGAACACCTCTCCGAGCGCGACCCCGGTGCTGTTCTTCACGCCGCTGAGGATGAAGGTGTACTCGCCTGACGCCAGAGGGCCGCAAACGCAGGCCCCGCGCGGATCGCTGGGCTGACCGCCGCGACATCGGGTGCTTCGTAGTTGCGCTCTCCCAGTTGTCGTTCATCCCCAACATGGTGCCGGTCTGTTGTCTAATGAGTTGCAGCTGCGGATCCGAGCAGTCACTTGAACGTGTCGACGCCAGAATGGCCCCCCCGCGCGCCCGGGAGACAACACGGATGGCGCACGCTTGACGTAAGCCGGAATCAGCAAAGTGTCTTGCGCGGGCCGAGCGGTAGGCCCAGAAGCAGGGCGCCCTCAGGTGCGTCGACGATCACCGCCGTGTCGCCGGGGATGTGGCGGAAGCCGCGACCGCGCGAGCCCGCCGCCTTCCAGGCATCGTACAGGGTCGGAGGCATGCGCCAGACCGCCTGCCCTTGATCGAAGAAGTTCTGCTTTCCGCCTTCCGTCACCGGCCTCAACTGCACGGCCAGCTCTCGGCGTTCGTCCTTCAGGTTCCGCAGCACGACCGATGAACGCGCCCACCCCCAGTGAGGATGTCATGCACCACCTGCTCATTGCGCCAGGCGATATTGTTCATCATCGTGTTGTGGTTCACTTCCGCCGTCTCAACCAGATGTGATCTGGGGCCACCGCCGATGCGCGCCACAAGCATGTGCGGAGCTCTTGTTGAATCGGCGGCTCGGGGAGGCGCCCACGGCAAGGCGACGACTGTGCTCCGCCCGCGGCCAAGGGCGGATCAAAACATTGACGGCTATCTCGGTCCAGTCACCTTTCGTCATGCCAGTCAGCGGGTCTGGTGCCGTGGTTGAGGCCCAGCCCAGCCCCAGCGCCGCCTTCGCCCAGTACAGGTGCGTGGTGCCAGAGCCAACTGCCTGGCCCCGGTTGGCGACCTTGATACAGACCGTATTCTCATAGTCATTCGCGAAGATCGGGTTCCGCGCCTCGGTGTTGGCGCGGGCTGCTGCTGGGTTGCCTTTGTCAAACGCGTCCCGCGAACCCAGATCGCTCGGCTCTGCCACATCGGCTGGCCGATCATCAACGGATCCGACTCGACGCCAGTGTCCAGCGTGCTGTTAGACGGCACCGTATAGGGGGTGTCTTCCATCCACAGGTCGGGGCGCGGCGTACCCACGAAATTATGGAGCAAGGTCAGCCCGGGCTCGAATCGGTCCATGAAGGGTCCGCAGTCGTAGCGCAGCTGGGACCAACGCATCGACGATCGTGTCGTCCTGCACAGATGTCGAGACGCCCTCCAGTCAAGGCCGAGAACAGAGCGTTGGTGTTACCCCCTGTGATAGAGCGTCAAGGGCACGGTCTGGGATTTGTTGTCATCCCAATTGCCCTCAGCGGCCAGTCATGCCGGCTTCCGCCAACTGGAGCCACAAGCACAGATGCTGTGTCGTTGCTCCTCCGACGCCGGGACCGCGCACAATGAGTTGAAGTGCACTGGATGCATGCCCGGCCGATCCAAGCTCGTGAAACTGCCAGGCAAAGGCGCTGTCCTCCTTGAGAGCGCCAAAGCCCTGGAGTCCACCGGAAAGGCACCCTTGAGTTTCAGCTTCCAGCTCCGAGCTCGGGCTGGCATTTTCATCTCGTTGCAGCGTTCGCCAACCGCCGCAGCAGGGCGTAGAAGAGCTCCAACTTCACGCTGTACACAGCGCTGTCATCCTGAATGAAGATGTCCAGACGCTCTTCGGCCGTCATCTCTTTCAGCAGCGCTTCATTGGTGATGTTCATTTGCAGCGACGTCGCTGGACGCCGCTTCCCTTACGACGTGGCCAGGGCAGGCTCGATCATCCAACTCTGGATCTGCAGAGGAGACCCAATGTCATCAGGAGCCACCAACGCGTGGATCGCATCATTGTGCGGATCCGGAAAGACCACTTCCCCCCCGCCGATCGGCTCTGCGTTGACCGTCAGTCTGGCCTCTGTGATTGTGGCATTCAGCATTTTAGGCAGGGTGAAAGTGTGCCCAACAGCACGATCGATCGCCTGGCTGCCAAAGACCTTGCGGCCGGCGGGTAGGTAACCATGATCCGACATGTAGTTGTTGAGATTTTCTCCGATTTTTGAGGATGACGCTGAGACCGTCCTCCAGACATCGCAGCAGACATAGTGCAGGCGCAGGAACATGCGGACAACCGTGGTGTCGTCCTGGACCAAGATGTCGAGTCGGCCATCCGTATTCATTTGTCCAATACGCTTCCGACGATAGGCGTGCCGATGGTTTCTGCCAACGCCGGAACGTTCCAGTTCTTACCGGGACCGGGCACGTTACCGTTCGGACCACCGAACGCCTGGCTGATTCGTGGGCTGTTGGCCCAGTGTCGGTCTGCCACGAGCGCGTGAAAGACATCGTTCCGATCCCCGCCGCTCGGCTGGCACACAAGTGCGAGCGTCGCATCGGCGATGCGCATGCCCGGCTTGGTCAGACCCACGAAGCTATGGGCGACGTATCGATCGACCGCAGCCACCCCCAGGTCTTTACGGTTCGCCGGCTGATAGCCGCCGAGCACAAGGAGCTGCGCAAAGTCAGCATCTGGCATAGCTTTGGAGACGGTCACATCCTCAGTGATGTCGCAAGGCTTCGGTGCCAGCCGCTCCGCACTGGCCAGTCGTCCCCCAACACCGTAGCCGCCTGCCGCAAGGACGCTGCCATCGTACAGCAACGTGGCGCTATGGAACCGTCGTCCCTGGTTGAGCATCGGTCCGTTGACCCATTCGATGATCGGACCGTTAAAATCGAACAGCTCCGTCTCCGCCAGCGGGCTGTTACGGTCGCCGCCCACCACCAGGACCCGCCCGTCCGGCAGCAGCGTGGCCGTGTGGTGGCGCCGGGGCCGCTTCATGGCCGCCGTCTCGCTCACCCCATTCGTCGCCGAGTCGAACAACTCCGCCTCAGCCGGGAACCCTTCACCACCACCGCCGTCTCCGCCGGCGATCAGGACGCGGCCGTCCGGAAGCAAGGTCGCGGTGTGGAAGCCGCGTGGGCTCGCCATCTGCGCGACCTCGATCGATGTACCGCTCGCCACGCTGTAACGCTCGATGCTAGTCAGTCGCCCATCCGGGCCCGTCCCTCCTACGGCGAGAACTGTCCCATCCTGTAGAAGCGTCGCCGTGTGGTACTCGCGGGCCTTCTTGAGCGGTCCGACAGTCGCCCAGGCCCCAGTCGCGGGATCGAAGATCTCCGCCGAAGCCAGGAAGCCCGGGTTGCCTCCGCCTAGCACCAATACGCGACCATCAGGCAGCAAGGTCGCGGTGTGTTGGACGCGGGGCGTCTTCAGAGCGCCGGTCGCCGTCAGGGCGCCGGTTGCAGGATCGAAGAGAAGGGACGCCGCCACCAAGGGCTGACCGGGGCCGCCGTCGCCGCCGGCGATCAGCACGCGCCCGTCGGGCAGCAAGGTGGCGGTGTGATTGCGGCGCGGGGGACGCATGCTGGTCAACGCCTGCCACGTGCCGGCGACCGCATCGTAGGCCTCGATCGACGCTTCCGCCGGGCTGGCTGTCTCGTTGCCACCCGCGGCTATGGCCAGAACCCGGCCATCCGGCAGCAAGGTGGCGGTATGGCCCTCGCGCGCGGCGTTAAGCGGCCCGGTCATTACCCAGGCGCCCAGGTCGGCTGGGCTCTGCAGGGCGTCTGTCAACGCAAGGTCGGACTTTGCATCGGAGGCACCGTTCGCGGACAGTCCGGCCGTTCCTTGCGAAGTGACAAGGACGACGGCTATGAAGATCAGCAACTGTCGCAGTGCGCGCTTCATCATGGTGGTTCTCTCCTGGGATTCGGATTTCAGTTGACGTGACGGAATTCAACGACACATGGAGCTTAGGCAGGGGGCGTTCCCAAACCGTTCCCCCTTCAGCTTCTCAAACTTGGATCTCCTTCAAGGGCACCCCCCTTGAACTCAACCCCATTGCTCAGCCGTTCGTACGCCTTCCCGTAGGCTGCAAGCTCAGCCAGGTCCGCTCCGGATTCGCCGTGCTGACCGGCTTGCCCGGGTCCACCGCCAGCCGATAGCCCATCACCCGCGCCGGGTCCGCCATGGCCACCGCGATCACTGGCTCCGGCACCCTCCCCCGCAGCTGGGGGCAGACCTTGGCGACCCCAGCTGCTGTGGGGCTCGCGATCGGGACGACGACCGTAGGTACGACGGTGCTGGTCAAGGTCGGGACCGTTGTCGGGATGTCCGTGGCTGTCGGCGTCGGTATGTCAGTCACCGTCGGCGCCACCGTCGCCGTCGCCACCGCCGGCCCATCCCCATCCGGCCCAAGGTCCAGAACCTCCGTCTCCGCCATCGCCATGCCGTCCGACCCGCGACCGCCGACAACGATCAGCCGTCCATCCGGGCGAACGTGCGCCCCATGGTCCGATCGCGCCGCGAGTATCGCCGGACCCATGGCCCAGGATCCCACGGCCGGGTCGTAGAAAGCCGTGGCTGCCGTTGGATCGCCACCGTCGACCGTTGCGCCACCTACAACCAGCACCCGCCCCGAAGGCAGCAAGGTGGCCACGTGCCGTGCGCGGCCCAGAGGCATTGCCCCCGTCGGCCGCCAGGTCAGGGCCTGCGGGTCGAAGATCTCACTGGTGGCCAGGTCCGGTGCCGCCGACTGCCTGCCGCCCACCGCGAGCAGGCGACCATCCGCCAGCGTCGTCAGCGTGAAGAAGGATCGCGAGGTAGCCATCGCCGGTCCGACCGACCAATCCCCTGTCGCCGGATCGTAGACCTCGCAGCTCGCGCGCGTCGCCAGTCCGCCCGGTGCGCGGCCATCGTAGACCACGCCGCCGCAGGCCAGCACCTTGCCCGCCAGGGCCCCGCCGTCAGCAGCACCGCGCGCAGCCCGAAGCGCGCCTCCGCCAACGATCCTGTGGCCTCCCAGCGGTTCGTCGAGCTGCGGTAGATCTCGGCCGAGGCGAAGGCTTCACCATCCGAAGCGCCGTCGTAACCCGCCAGGGTACAGCACCCCGGTCCGCGTCAGCGCCACCAGCTCGGCCGCGAAGCGCCGCCGCTGCGGGCTGTTGGCGCTGGCCGACCAGCGGCCGTCACGCTCGTCGAAGACGTGCGACTCCGTTCGCGATCCGGCCGGATGCTCGCCCACCAGCATGATCCCGCCCGAGCTCAGGCGCAGGGCCTGCTGCTGCCAGCGATGTTCGGCCGGCATTCGCGCCACCGCCGTCCAGGTCGCCCACGACAGGTCCAGGGTCTCGGCCCGATCGCTGTGGATCTGGAATCCCGATGGACCCGCGTCCGGAACCCCGCCCGCCGCCAGCAGCCGCCCTGAGGGGCAGCTCGACCACCGCATGCGCCCAGCGCGCGGAACGCAGCGGTGGACCAGGGCGCCAGCCCTGGGCCTGCGCACCTGACGCGCCGAAGGCGGCCGCGCCCAGAAGCAGGGTCGACAGCATCGCCAACCCACGCCACCGGAAGGTCCGACCGACTCGCGGCGAACCGCCGTACGTTCGACGACAGGGCACGACTCCAGCGCGCGCGACCGGCGGCTTCTCGCCGGTACGCGGGACGGCGGCAACAAGGCTACCCACAGCTCACTCCTTACCAGGCAAGCGGACCACCGATCCATCGGCGATCCCATGGTCAGGAGCTTATGGGCGGCGCGTTCCCAAAGCGTTCCCCATGGTCGCGCATGTGCGGCTAGCATACCCGCCAGAGCATGAAACTGCGGCTGGAGCGCGGCGCAATTTCATCGCAGGCGACAACACCCGTTTGCCGCCGAACCCCAGCCGTTCAGCCCCACCCCACCCGCATCCCATACCCCGCATCCCTCCGCCCGGCAGCACCGCGTCCCGCACCCAGGCCATCGCCACCGACCGCGGGCTGTCCCAGGCGCCGCCGCGCGCACCCGCCGCAGCTGCGGCGACGCGCCCGGATCCTCCGCCGTCGCCTCCGTGCCTGGTAGCCGCGGCACCTCGTAGAGCGGGAGGTCCACCTCCGCCCCGAACACCGAGGATGTCCATTCCCATACATTGCCGCAGAGGTCCATGACGCCTTCCGGTGTGTCTCCCGCCGGAAAGACCCCCATCGGGCTGGGGCGCCAGACGTGAAGCTCTGAGGTGTTGGCGCCGCAGGCCTCCGACGCGTCGTCGTCCGCGAAGGGCTGCCCGCCAGCGCCGCGTGCCGCCGCTTCCCATTCCAGCTCCGTGGGCAGCCGGTAGGGCTCCCCCGTCTGGGCCGCCAGCCACAGGGTGTAGGCCCGCGCCTCGAACCAGCTGATGCCCACCACCGGCTGGGCGGGGTTGTTGAAGGCCGGGTCCTGCCAGAAGCGCGGCGCCGTGAGACGCCCACCGGGATACATCTGCGCCAGATGCGCCTCCAGGTCCGGCGGATCCATGGTGATGCGCCGGCGAAAGAGGGCATACCAGTCCTCGGCCATATGCCCTCATTGAACAGGCGGTCCAGCTCGGCCGGGTTCGCCCCTGAATCGCGCCGTCGCCGTCCGGGCCTGGGCCGCCGTGTCATCGGCGGTCGTCAGGCCCTGCTGCCAGTCGCGCGCCGCCGGCGTGTCCCACCAGCGGAGGTCTTCATAGCCGCCGCCGGCCAGGAAGCAGGCCCATTCCGCGTTGCTCACCTCCAAGGCGCCGATGGCGAAAGCCGTCAGTTGGACGTCTCGCCCCGCCCCGAAACGGTCATCGCCCAACCGATGCGCGCCCGCCGGAATCCTCACCAGCGGTGGGACGAGGCAATCGCCATGAGCCCCCTTGCGCCGCTTCAGGCGCGGGTCACCCAGCTCCCCCAGCACCAGACCGGCGGCGATCCGCACCCGGAGGTCCGCCGCCGGATCACGGGAGCGTTCTACCAGGGACCAGCGCAGTCCTTCGAGCCATACCGAATTCAGCGGACCAGGGGCTGATGGCAAGCGGCGATACCGTTGACGTCGTCGAAGGGACGGCGGCCCGCCCCTGCTTGGACCTGCTCTGACTGCGCCCGCTCGGTTTCCAGGTCTTGCAGCCTTACCGCGCAGCGCCCGGCCAACAGCAGATCGTGCTCCCGGACGCCGGCGATGAAGGCCGCCGGCTGCCGGCTCAGGGCCACCGCCTGCAAGGCCGTTTCTTCCCAGCCGCTGCCCGGCGCCGGCGGCAGGGGATCCGCCCGGCCCAGGCCAGCCAAGGTGTCCGCAAGGTTCGGCCGCAACTGCGCCGCGCGCCAGGCGACCGTCAGCGGCGACAGGTCAGCGGCCGTCGCCAGGCGGCGGGCCGCGAAATGCTCCTGCAGCAGCTGGTGGCTGAAGGCCAGCTCGTCGCGCTGCGCGTCGTCCTCGATCAAACCCAGGGCATGGCCCGCGCGCAGGATGGCCTCGGCCGCCGGGTCGTCGAGCGCGGCCACCGCATCGGCGTAGCGGATGCGCACTTGCGACGCTTCGCCGCCCGCCCGTCCGGCCTGCATCGTCCAGGCCAGCTGGCTCAGGCGGTCGAAGAGGCGCCCGTCTTCCGGCAGGGCGTAGCGGTCCGGCCAATGGAGCGTCTGCAGCACCCGCCGGCGATCGCGCGCCGTGAACACCGGGCTCTCGCCATCCGCGCCCGTCAGGCTCGGGTTGCCGCGCTCCAGCTCCCTGCGCAGGGCCCGCCGCAACACGGCCACCTGCAAGGCCACCCAATCCAGGGCGCCGGCCTCGCCCGCCAGCATCTGATCCACCAGCAGGCGCAAGGTGTACGGCGTGCGTAGCAGGTTCCAGTCGGGCGCCCGTTCCAGCCAGAGAAGCGTCTCTTCGACCGCGTCGCCGGCCAGGCCGGATACCAGGGCCCGAATCTGCTCGTCGCTCAGCGGCTCGAGCTGGATCTGCGGCACCGGCAGGCGGGGGGTGGACAGCGGCGCGCTGTAATCCAGGCCGCGGCAGCTGAACAGCACGCGGTTGCCGGCCGCGTGCTCCGCCAGGTCTTGCAGCCAGACCCGCCACGGCTCGGTGAGCGCCCTTTGGCCGGCGTCATCGCGGTAGGGCATCTCGTTGAGTCCATCCAGCAGGATGAGCATCCTGCCTTCCCCCAGCAGACTGTCCAACGCCGGCAGGAGCGGACAGCGCTGGCGCCAACGCTCCGCCAGCCAGGCGCCCGGATCCTGCTCCTCCACGGTGCCGCCCTGCGACCGGTAGGCGTTGAGCGGTACCAGGAATGGCACCAGGTCGCCGGCGCCGCGCAAGCCATCCACCGCGATGTCCAGCTCCAGCCGACGCAGGAGCGTGCTCTTGCCCGCCCCCGGCCGGCCCAGCAGAACCAGCGCCGGATCGTCCAGCGCCGTCAGCACCGCGCGCAGGTCCTGGAAGCGCTCCGGCCCGGCCAACCAGCGCTCCTGACGATCGCGTCCCTGGTCCAACAGCAGGCTGAGCGACACAAAGCCGCGATCCAGCCGATAGCGAGGCAGGGACCAGGCCGCCACCCGGCTCAAACGGTAGGTGGTCAGGTCTACGGGCGGCAGGGCCGCCAAGGCCGCCAGGGCATCCTCCGGCAGTTCCGCCTGCGCCTCGGGATGCAGCACCGCCGCCAGCAATCGGCCTTGGGCCGTACGAATGGCGGGCGGCACCGGCGGCAGCTCACGCCGCGGCCGGAGGCCCACCGGCGTTCGCGGGGCGAGCTCGGTGCGCGTCTCCTCCAGCACATGGATCCGATCGACGATCGGCAAGGCCTGCGGCGCTCCGACGCGCAGCGCCGAGGCCTGGTCGTCAACGCGGGGCGTCAAGCCCTCGGGGTGCCCGGCCGCGGCCTCCTGGCGCAGGCGGTCCGGCGGCTCGGGCGGCGGGGGCAGGCGCTCGGCGCGGATGGCCGCTTCCAGTGCGACGGTCGCCGCCGAAGGTCCGATCTGCAGCTCGGTCGCCAGCGTCCGGGCACAGGCCTCCAGCTGGCGCAAGGCGGCGACACCTTGATCAGACCAGGCGAGGATGCGCGCCAGACGGCGGTGGCCGGCCTCGTCGATCGGGTCCAAGGCCAGGCGCTGCTGGGCCAGGCCGAGGGCCGCCGGCCAGTCGCGGCGCGCCGCGGCGCCCAGGGCCAGATGGTCCAGGGCCCACTGGCGCCGCAGCGCCCTCGGCGAGGGCTGCCGCGCCGGCGGCCAGGCGGATCTCGGTCAGGCTCTTGCGCAGGTTGACGCCCGGCTGCGTCGAATCCGGCCAGAGCAGTTCGGCCAGGCTGGTCCGGCTGATCGGCCCCTCGGCCAAGGCCAGCCAGGCCAGCAGCGCCAAGGGCTTGCGGTCCAAGCGCTGGGGTTCACCGCCGACGGTGAGGCCGGGCGGGCCCAGCAGCAGCAGGTGGTTGGTGGTCATGGCTATGTTTCACCCTCCAAGACGGCAGCAGGCCGCAACCGCTTGCGCCAACCGGTTGACGCGCAGCCGGCTTCGGGGAGGCAGGCATCCTCCCGATCCAACCTCGACCCCGTTGCTGCCCTCAAGGACCTCACCGCCATTCGACCCCAACCACCATTCGACCGCGCCCGGGGCGACGCGAACGCGCCTTTCGCTGCCCCTGGGCCTGTTATAGCCCGGTTTGTCCCAATGTCCAATCGCGTTGCTGAGAGGGCAGAACTGCCGCGAGTGCCACGGGATGAAAGATCCGGCCGCCGCTCCGCGAACTTGTTGCATCGACCTCAACCGTTGCGCTGGCTTCGCAGCGCTGCGCAACCCGCCCCGGAGGCAGGCCATGACCTTCACCCGCAGACGCCTCATCGCCGGCGCCGGAGCCAGCGCCGCCGCCGCAGCGGTTGCGGCCGGCATCCCGGGATTGCAGAACGAGGAAGCGGCGGAATGGTCCGCCCGGCCCCGCCTCGCGTGGGCGGCCGGACGGACCCGGCCGATGCCCCCTCCTTCACCCGAGCGGCACCTGCTGGCCCGCGCCAGCTTCGGCCAGACCCGCGGCGAACCGGCGCGGGCGCGGACCATGGGGGCCGCGGCCTGGCTGGCGGAGCAGCTGACGGTGGCGGAAGATCCCGGGGTCGTCGACGCCCTGGACCAGCTGGCGACCCTGCGCTGGACCGCCGAACGTATCCAGAGCGCCTCCAGCGACCTGGCCAATCGGGCCCGCATCCGCGATGAGCTGGTGGCCGCCACCCTGTACCGTATGGTCCACGGCCGACGGCAGCTCTTCGAGGTCATGGTCGACCACTGGTCCAACCACTTCAACATCTACATGGACGACTACCACATGATGATGAAGACGGTGGCCGACCGCGACGTCATGCGCCGCTACGCCTTGGCCGACTTCCGACAGCTGCTGCATGCCGATGCGACGTCGGTGGTCATGATGCAGTACCTCAGCACCCTGCAGAACACCCAGCGCGGTCCCAACGAGAACTACGCCCGCGAGGTGATGGAGCTGCATACCCTGGGCGTGGACGGCGGCTACAACGAGCGGGATGTCAAGGAAGCGGCGCGCTGCTTCACCGGCTGGAACCGCGGCGACAGCAGCTGGCTGTTCCAGTTCCGGGACCAGGATCACGACGGGGGCGCCAAGACGGTCCTCGGCACGCCGATCCTGGGCCGCGGAGTCGACGCGGGCCACGAGCTGCTGGACCGCCTGGTGGACCATCCCAGCTGCCGGCATCATGTCGCGCGCCGCCTCGTGCGGCGCTTTGTCGCCGACGCGCCGACGGAGGCGCTGGTGGACAGCGTGGCCGCGGCCTGGGGCGGCGACGGCGACATCCAGGCGATGCTGCGCGCGCTCTTCGCCGCGCCGGCGTTCATGGCCGCCACGGCGGACCCGATCTCGGGCGGCCCGGCGAAGGTCCGGCGGCCGATGGAGTTCTGGGCGGCCGTGCTGCGTGGCCTGGGCGCCGACGCAAGCTTCCTCCTGGCCATCCCCGTTGACGGGGACTACAGCGGCCGGCCGGAGCGCTACCTGCAGCTGATGGGCCAGATGCCCTTCCGCTGGCGCTCGCCGGACGGTTATCCGGAGCAGCGGCAGCGCTGGAGCGGCGCGCACGTCATGCTGTCGCGCTGGAACTTCGGCCTGGCGGCGGCGGAAGGTCGGCTGGCGGGGGTCGAACTGGACCTGGTCGGCCAGATGGGGGCGGATGCCGTGCCGGCCGAGGCCGGGGCCATCGTCGACTACTGGGCCGACCGGCTGCTGGCGCGACCGCTGCTGGCGGAGGACCGAGCCCTCCTCGTCGACGCCCTGACGCTGGGTGGCGACGGACGGGTCACGGCGACCCAAGCCGCCGAACGCCTGCCGCAGGTGGTGGCCTTGATCATCGACAGCCCGTACTTCCAGTGGCGCTAGGAGCGACGACCATGAACCACAGCCTCTCCCGCCGCCGCCTGATCGGCGGCAGTCTGGCCGCCGCAGCCGGCGCCCTGCCGGCATGGATGCCCCGCCTGGCCTTCCGCTCCGCCGCCGCCCGCCGCGCCGCGCGGCGACGTGCTGGTCTGCGTCTTCCAACGGGGCGGCATGGACGGCCTGTCGGCGGTCATCCCCTACCAGGAGCGCGGCTACTACGACCGCCGGCCGGCCCTGGCCATCCGCGCCCCGCGCACCGGCGACGCCAAGAGTGGCCAGCGCCTGGACGACCGCTTCGCCCTCAACCCGGCGATGACCGGCCTGGCGGCGCTATGGGAGCAGGGCCGCCTGGCGGTGGTCCACGCGGTCGGCTCACCGGACGATTCGCGCAGCCATTTCGACGCCATGGATTACATGGAGCGCGGCACGCCGGGCCAGCGGGCGACCAGCACGGGCTGGATCGGACGCCATCTGGAAGCCACGGCGGCCAGAGGCGGCACGCCCTTCCGCGCCGTGGGCATGGGCGACATGCTGCCGATGAGCCTCTACGGCGGTGTACCGGCCGCGGCGATCCGCTCGATCACCGACTTTCACCTGGAGAGCCGCGGGGATCTGGCGACCTTCCAGGCCCGACTGCAACAGCTCTACGCCTCGGGCGACGGTTTCGACCAGGACGCCCTGGACGCCTTCGAGGCCCTGGCCATCCTGGAGCGGGCGAACCCGCTGCAGTACCAGCCGGAGAATGGCGCCCGGTACCCGGATTCGGCCTTCGGCATGGCCCTGAAGCAGGTGGCGCAGCTGATCAAGGCCGACGTGGGCCTGGAGGTGGCCTGCGTGGACATCGGCGAATGGGACACGCACGCCCTGCAGGTATGGCAGGGCTCCAGCGACCCCACCGACGGGCAGATGTCGCGGCTGCTGAGCGGCTTCGACGCCGCCCTGGCGGCCTTCACCGCCGACCTGGGTCGACGGATGGACGATCCGGGCATCACCTTGGTGACGATGAGCGAGTTCGGGCGGCGGGTGGCACAGAACGGCGGCAACGGCACAGACCACGGCCACGGCAACTGCATGTTCGTCATCGGCGGCGGCGCGGTGCCCGCCGTGCACACGGACTGGCCGGGCCTGGAGCCGGAGAACCTTTCGGGCGGCGAGGATCTAGCGGTGACCTACGACTACCGCGACATCTTGGGCGAGATCGTCCTGAAGCGCCTGGGCAACGGCGCACTCGGAACCGTGTTCCCGGGCTTCACGCCGACGATGCGCGGCGTGGTGCGGGCGCGGCCGGACGCGCCGAAGGTGCCGGACGGGCCGGTGGGGCCGGGGGCGGGTAAGCGGGTGTTCCTGCCCTGGGTTGGAGGGCAGTAGACCGTAGGGGCGAAGCATTCGCTACCGGGCTGATCGCCGTCACTTCGACATCTCTCAGCGAATGCTTCGCCCTAGCGACGGCGACGGCGCCGGCAACCATTTTCGGCGACCTGCGTATAGTATCGTCGACGGGCCATCCCGCCCTCGCCGCATCGCCGCGTCTCGCCACCAGGAGCACATCCCCCATGGGCGCCATCCTCTCCCTCCCCATCCTGGCCCTCGTGGCCGTTCTGGGCTACGTCGTATTGCACAACGGTCTGGTGCGCAAGGTCAACCGCGTGGATCAGGCCTCCTCCAGCATCGACGTCATGTTGAAGAAGCGCTGGGACCTGATCCCCAATCTGGTCGCCGCCGTGGAGCAGTACATGGACCACGAGCGCTCCTTGCTGGAAACGCTGACGGAACTGCGTGCGCGCGCCCTCTCCCCCCAGGCCACAGCCGAGGACCGCAACCAGATGGACGTGGCCACCAGCGCCGCCCTGCGGCAGTTCACGGTGGCAGTGGAGAACTACCCGCAGCTCAAGGCCAGCGACAACTTCCTGCAACTGCAGGGCAGCCTGAATGAAGTTGAGGAGCAGCTCTCGGCGGCGCGCCGCTTCTACAACGCGGCGGTCACCGAGTACCATGACGGCCTGCGCACCTGGCCCAGCAGCATCGTCGCGGGCCAGATGGGCTTGCAGCCGCGCGAGCTCTTCGCCGTGGCGGACGCCGAGCGGCAGCCGGTGGATGTGGGCGCGCTCTTCGACCGCGCGAAGTGATCCGAAGATGGCCACGTCCCAACCGGCGTCGCTTCCACCGGACGGCGACGCGACGCTGACAGCGACGACATCGCCGCTGCCTTCGTTGGAGCACTCGCTCCAGGAGATCGACGGCCTGCGCCGCGCGGCCCGCGAACGCGGGTGGCGCCTGCTGGCCGCGTTGGGCATCGCCTGGCTGATGGGCATCTTGGCCGTCGCCGTGAGCGGCATCGCATCGGTGGGCATGATGTTGGTCGTAGGCGCCTTCGGATCCCTCAGCGTCTACTTCATTGGCATCCACGGTCCCGCCGAAGCCTACAAGCAGGCCTTCAAATCTCAGGTGATCGGCCGGCTGGTAGCCGCGCGCTATGAGGATGCCAGCTTCAGCGCGGGGGGCGGCATCGGGCAGGCAGAGTTCGAGAGCAGCCGCCTGTACCAGCAGGGCATCGACCGCTACAACACGGAGGATCTGATCGAGGCCCGCCTGGGCGCGACGGGTTTTCGCATGGCGGAGATCCACGCGGAGTACAAGACGACCACCACCGACAGCAAGGGTCGCACCACCACCCATTGGCATACGATCTTCAAGGGCCGCTTCCTGGTGGCCCGCTTCAGCAAGCGCTTCCAGGGCACGACGCTGGTGCTCTCCGAGGCCTGGCGGCTCTTCGGCATGTCGGGGCTGGAGAAGGTCAGCCTTGAGGATCCGGCCTTCGAGAAACTGTTCGCGGTCTACGCCACGGACCAGGTTGAAGCCCGTTACCTGCTGTCCCCCAGCCTGATGGAGCGGCTGGTCGCCTCCCGGCAGAAGCTGGACGCCAAGGTGCAGGCGGCCTTCATGGATGACCACGTCATCCTGGCCATCCCCGACGCGTACAACCGCTTCGAGCCGCCGTCCTTCTGGTCCTCGTCGCCGCTGCTCTCGGAGGATGACGTCCAGACCTATGCCGCGGACATCGCCCTGGCGGCGGAGCTGATCGGCGAGCTGAACCTGGAACGGCGGATCTGGGAGCGGGGCTGAACCCGAGCGGATGCGAACGGTGCGTAACCGTGGCGAAGACGCCGACATCAACGTAGACGCCGAAGCGGCAACGACGACAACCACTTCCCGTCCCGCCAGGCTGTCATCCGGTAGCGTGCAACCTATGGGATAGGGGGCGGCAGCATCAACAGCGGCAGAAACAAGGTCCGGCGCAACGTGGCCGAACCTGTGGCCGTCGGCGCAGCGGCAGGTGGGTCGGGCGTCGCGGTCGCCGGCGCCGGCCGAGAGAGAACCCAACCTCGGCTGCGGCGGATCCACAGGCGGTTGGGATCACGCTTGTCGGGGATGAAGGTGGCGTAGTCGTCGGACTGGCCATCCCCATCGCTGTCGAAGGCAAAGGTGCGGACGAAGGCGTTGCGCAGATCGGTCCGCAGCGGAATGCCCGGCGTGCCCATAGGGATATCGGTGAAGACCATCGCCAAGCTGCCGTCGGCGTTTCCCTCCACCCGGCCGCGCACGGAGCGGCCATCCTCGGCCAGGCCGCCGAAATCACCCTGGAAGCCCGGCCATTCGGACCGGTCACCGCCAGGCGGGCTGACCTGCGCGGCCTGAGGCTGAAGCACTGCGTCCACGGCGCAGTAGGCGCTGCGATCCAGGACAGCAGGCGCAACGTTGACCAGGGTGGCCACGGCGAAGTCCGCCTCCGGCACCCAAAGCAGGTAGCCACCCCAGCCGGGCATGGCACCGGAATGCTGCATGACATCCAGGCCGCGGTAGCGCTCGCGCATGATGCCCAGGCCGTAGTCGAAGTCCGGGTAGTAGTCCATGCTCTGCTCGCGGGCCTGCATGGCCCGCGCCGAGGCGGGGCTGATGACGTTACCCCCACCGTGCATGAGCAGGGCCGCCCAACGAACCAGATCGCCCGCCGTGCTGAAGGCGTAGCCGGCCGGTGCGGCAACCCAGTTGTCGTAGGCTTCCGGTCCGCTGACCCGCTGCTCACTGTTTCTGGGATTGCGCCAGTACCCGACAGTGTAGTTGCCCCGCGCCAGCACCTGTGCCGGCAGAAGGGTGGTGCTCGTCAGCCCCGCACGGGCGAAGATGCGCTCGGCCATCAGTCGCTGGTAGGGCACACCGCTGGCCCGCTCGGCCACCAGACCCGCCAGAACATAGTTGTCGTTGCTGTAGTTCCAGAGGGTGCCCGGCGGACTCTGCAAGCGGGTACCCGTCTGGCTCTGCACCCAGGTGCTGAGCGCCGCGTCGTTCTTGGGCCCGTCGATGTCATTCAGATCCAGAAACAGGTTGTCCGGATAGCCGCTGGTGTGGGTCAGCAGGTTCCACACCGTGATGCTTCCGGCCGCATCGGCATCAGCCAGACGCAACTCGGCAATGTAGCGCGTGATCGGCGCCCGCAGGTCCACGCGTCCGGCATCTACCTCCTGCATCACGGCGGCGGCGGTGAACATCTTGGTGATGGAGCCGATGCGGAACTGCGTGCCGGCATCCACGGAAAGGTCCCCGCCGCGTTCACGCGTGCCGTAACCCTGTTCGTAAACGATGGCGCCGCCTCGATAGATCGCTACGGCCGCCCCGAGGCCGCCCTTCGCGGCCATCTCATCGCGGACGCAGCGGTCGATGGCCTCCCAGGGCGTCAGCGGCGCCTGAAGCGGGGTCTCAACAGGGCCCGGCCCGCCGGCAGAGCGGGGGAGAAAGAAACGCGGATCAGGACCGACCAGACCTTGGATCTCTGGGGCGAACGCCGCAGGACGCCGCAAGTGCCCGCCGCCGGAGACGGACTCGGCCGCGCCGCCGCCGACCAAGACTGCCATGACCAGGGCTGGTAACCAACCTCGCCGGGTAGACATCATGACCACGTGCTGAGTGTAAGACCGCCACGACCGACCGTCAACAAGGTTCTTGGCAAGGCGTGGCCAACATCCAACCGGCAGCCCACGGTTCATGTGGGTCGCGGGCGAGCCAGCCGGGCCGGAGGGTGCATGGTGGCGGCGCGGCAATGACGCCCGGCAGACCCGTCCCTACCATAGGGCATCGCCGGATGACGTTTGATACGATTGCCCTGAACGTGCACCCCGATGCCGCAGCCGACTGTGCTACCCTTCGCCGCCCCCCCTTCCGCCATCCCACCGAGGCCATCCAACCATGCCCATCCCCGACCTCGTCGCCGCGGCCATCGAAGGCATCGTGGAGGGCGTGACCGAGTTCCTGCCGGTGTCCTCCACCGGCCACCTCATCGTCGTGGGGGACTGGCTGGGGCTGCATGACGAGCGGGCCAAGACCTTCGAGATCTTCATCCAGCTGGGCGCGATCTTCGCCATCGTCTGGATCTACCGCGAACGCTTTCTGGACATGCTGCGGAGCTTGACCCACCCTACCGAGGGGCGGCGCCTGGCGCTCAACCTGCTGTTGGCCTTCCTACCGGTAGCGGTTGTCGGCGTGCTCGTCCATGGCTGGATCAAGGCCCACCTGTTCAACCCCACCGTCGTCGCCTGGGGCTTCATCGTCGGCGGGGTGGCCATCCTGGCCATCGAGCGTTGGCAGCCGCCCACCACGACTGCCAACTTGGGCAACCTGAGACCACGCACGGCCCTGGGCATCGGCTTGGCGCAGATGCTGGCCCTGGTGCCCGGCGTCTCGCGCTCGGGGGCCACCATCCTGGGCGGCTACGCCCTGGGCCTGTCGCGCGTAGCCGCCACCGAGTTCTCCTTCCTGTTGGCCGTGCCGGTGCTGGCCGCGGCGGCGGGCTTCGACCTGGTGCGCAGCCTGGACCAGCTGTCGGTCGCCGATGTTCCGTTCTTTGCCGTCGGCTTCGCCACCGCCTTCGTCGCCGCCTTCATGGTGGTGCGACTGCTACTGCGTTATGTCACCGCGCACCGCTTCACCGTGTTCGCCTGGTACCGGATCGCGTTCGGGTTGCTGTTGTTGTGGGGGTATGCCGGACGGGGGTTCGGGCAGCGCTGAGCAAGGGGGACGGAAGGCCGCTAGCCCTCCACCCCACCCCCCGCCCATAGCCGCCGCATCTCCGCTGAGCGCTCCAGCAGCTCCGCCAGGGTTCCCGTGTCCTCCATCCGACCGTCCTTGAGCAGGAGGATGCGGTCGGCGCGCAGCAGGGCGGGCCGTCGATGCGAGACCACGAGGCAGGCGGGGCGCTCGGGGCCCTCCGCCGCGGCCAGGATCTGCGCTACCTGGTCGATGATCAGGTCGTCGCCGGAGGGCTTCGGCGGGGTCGGGGCGGCATCACCGGTTCCGCCGCTCCCGGTTCCGCCACTCCCGCTGCCGATGTCCCCCGACCCGAAGATCCCATCCCACAGCCGCGCTTCGGTCTCGATGTCCAGAGCGCTGGACAGGTCGTCGAAGACCAGCAGCTGCGGGCGGCGGACGAACATGCGGGCCGCGGCGGCGCGCTGCAGCTGGCCGCCCGAGAGCTTGACCCCGCGCGGGCCCACCACCGTGTCCAGCCCAGACTCGAGACGGCCCAGGTCTTCGTCCAGCACGGCCAGACGGATGGCGTTCATCACCGCGTCGTCGCTGTCGGGCCGGCCCATCAGCAGGTTCTCGCGCAGGGTGGCGCTGAAGAGGCGCGGCGCCTGAGCGGTGTAGGCCGCGCGGGGCGGCACCATGAAGGCGCCCGCGTCGGCCACCGGCCGGCCGTTCCACATCAGCCGGCCTTCCTGCGCCGGCAGCAAGCCCAGCAGCGCGCGCAGCAGCGTCGTCTTGCCCGAACCCACCCGGCCCGTGACCACCACGAACTCGCCGGCGCGCACCGTCAGGTCGATGCCCCTGACGCCATGGCCGCTGCCCGCATGCGTGTAGCCCAGGCCCTGCACCTGCAGCTGCCGCAGGCGGTCACCCTCGACCAACGCCGGCGGCGGCGGAACCCGCTGCGGACGGGTCAGGTCCAGCGGGCGATGGGCCACCACCGAAGCGGCCGGGGCGCCGCCCATGAGCGCCCGCAGGCGGTCGCGCGACACGCCGGCCTGCTTGTGCCAGGCGAGCATGTTGCCCACGGCGAACATGATGTCCGTCACCCGGGTGAGCAGCAGGATGAACAGGGCCAGGTCGCCCACCGTGAAGCTGCCGGCCCGCAGCAGGCTGGCCGAGAGCAGCAGGATCAGCCCCGTGCCGATGCTCTGTGCCGAACCGAAGAGGGTGTTGAGCAGGGCCGTCAGCAGCGTGTCCTTGAGCGCCGCCTGACGCCGCGTCTCGTTGAGCATCTGGAAATGGCCCAGCACCGGCTCTTCGGCCGTGGCGGCCTTCACCGCCAGGATGCCACCGTAGACATCGCCCAGAAAGCCCGTCACGCGGCTGGTGGCCTTGCGGCTGGCCAGCCGGTAGCGCTCCAGGCGCGTCTTGAGCACATGCACCAGGAAGACGATGAGGATCAAGGGGGCGAAGACCACCACGGTCATCCGCGGCTCGATGCGCAGGAGCATGACCAGCGACACCACCCCGCCGATGGCCATGCCCGCCAGGTCCACCGTCCATTCGGTGGCGAAGCGCAGGTCGTCGACGTCGTCGCGGAAGCGGCTGACGGCCTTGCCCGAAGACTCGGTCATCGCCTTGGCCCCCGGTTGGTCCAGGACGTAGCTGAGCAGGTTGAGGCGCATCAGGGCCGATATGAGCTCGATGAAGTCGACATTGACCAGGATACCGCCCAGGATGGCCAGGATGCGCGCCGCGCCGATGCCCACCAGCACCGCCAGCAGGCCACCTAGGCCCAGGCCCGCCGGCGCCGCGCCCGTCAGGTGGTCGAAGACGGCCTTGATCACCAGGCCCGAAGCCACCGGCAGGCTCCAGACCAGGCCCCATAGCGCGGCATCGACCAACCACAGGCCAGGGCGGAAGGCCGCCAGGCGGCCGGCCATGCGCCAGGTGCCCATGTTGCCCTCGGGCGGCAGGGCGATGTCTTTCGACGTGTCGATCAGATCCAGGCGGCCGATCATGCCAGCACCTCCAGCAGGGGGTCGGCCGACAGGCCGCCCGACGAATGCTCGTGCCCCAGGGCCATCAGGCGGCTGAAGCGCGAGTTGGAATCGGCCAGCAAGGACAGGCGCTCGCCCGCTTCCAGCTGCCGACCGTCCTCCAGGATGAGGATCTGGTCGCAGCGGGCCACCGTGCCCAGGCGATGGGCGATGACGATGCCCGTGCGGCCCGCAAGCAGCTGGTCCACCGCCCGCTCGATACGCTGCTCGGTGGCAGGATCCAGTCGCGCCGAGGCCTCGTCGAGGATGACCAGGCCTGGATCGCGAAGGAAGACCCGCGCAAAGGCCAGCAACTGCGCCTCGCCGGCCGAGAGGCCGCCGGCGCCGGCCTCCAGCTCGGTGTCCAGCCCCTGCGGCAGGGCGGCGAGCCAGTCGGCCAGGCCCAGGTCGCTGAGCGCGGCATGGATGCGCTCGTCGGAGATGGTAGGGTCGAAGAAGCGCAGGTTCTCACGCACGGAGGCGCCGAGCACCTGCACGTCCTGGGTCACCAGGCCGATCCGCTGCCGCAGGCCTTGCAGATGGGCCTCGCGCAGTTCCACGCCACCGAGCTTCATCGAACCGCCGTCGATGTCGTAGAGACGGAAGAGCAGGCGGGAGAGGGTCGTCTTGCCGCTGCCGGTGCGCCCCAGAAGGCCCAGCACCTCGCCGGGCCGCAGGTGGACGCTGAGTCCGGCCAGAGCCGGCCGCTCGGGCACGTAGCTGAAGCAAAGATCGTGGATCTGCAGCCCCAGGGCGCCGCTGGGCAGGGGCAGGCCGCCCTCGGGCCGCTGGCGGACGGGCAATTGGAAGAGCTCGACCACGCGCTTCATGGCCCCGCCGGCGCGCTGGATCTCCTCCAGCTGGTGGCTGAGCTGCTCGATGGGCTCGCGCAGCTTCTCGGTGTAATGGAAGATGAGGTAGACCGTGCCCACGGTGATGCCGCCGGCGGTGAAGAGCCAGGCGCTCATGCCGAAGGCCAGGGCATTGCCCATGGTGAACAGGGCGATGGTGCCCACCCACACGGCCGAGCCCAGCATGCCGGCCCGTCGATGCAGACGGCGGTAGTCGGCGGAGCGGTCCAGGAAGCGGGCCAGCACCCAGTCGCGAGCTCCCAAGGCGCGGATGTCCTCAGTTCCGGCCAGCTTCTCCTCCAAGAAGCCGAAGAGCTCGGCCGAGGCCTCGCGCACCCGGGTCCAGGCGGGCACGGCGATGCTCGCCGCGCGGCGCAGGCCCAGGCCGGCCACCAGGACGAAGACGGCGAAGGCCGCCCCCAGGCGCCAGTCCTCGCGGGCCAGCAGGATGAGGACGCCCCCCGTGACGAGGACGTTGGAGGCCACCTTGAGAAAGGTGTCGCTCATCAGGTTGGAGAGGGCGGTCACGTCGCCATCGACGCGTTCGATCATCTTGCCGGGCGTCTGGCCGTGGTGGAAGTCCATCCCCAGGCGCAGGGTGTGGCGGGTGAGGTCGGCGCGCATGCGGTTGGTGGCCCTCCAACGCAGGTCCTGACCCACGTAGGCGCCGGCGGCTTCAGCGGTCTTCTTGAGCAGCGCCAGCAGCAGGAAGGTGACGGCGACGCGGCTGAGGTCGGCCAGTGGCAGCTGGCCCTGCGCGCCATCGATGAAGCGCCGCAGGAGCTGGGGCACGTAGAGGTCCAGACCCACGGTGCCGAAGGTGAGGACGACGAGAGCGGCCAGGCGGCGGCCTTCGGGTCGCAGATAGGTTGCGAGCATGGACAGGGCGGCGCGCCGCTCGGGCGCGCTGGGCTCTGGGGCCATGGGGTTGCTCCTTGCGTCGGAGGGATGCGTGCTGCCGGGTTGCGCCGGTCAGGATCTGGCGGATCAGGACTTCACGGGACATCCCGGACGACAGAGACCGGGACTGGGATGGTCAGGCGGAAGCCGGTCAGGCTCCGGGCCGGGGAGCAAGCCTGCTCCCCGACCCGAAGGCCTACGCCAGCTGAGGCCGCCAGCGCAGTCGCATAGACCGCAGGCCGCGCCGCGCGTAGCGCTCCTCAAGGGAGGCAGCGGGCGCGGGCGGAGGCGTCGGGATGGCCTGGCTGGTCGGGCGACCGCTGGTCATCGGGCTGTTCTGGAGGATGAAGCTGAGCTGAAGGCTCTGCTGGATGGTCACGGTGCTGCTCCTGCTTTGGGGGTTCAAGGATGGGATCAAGGATGGGGTTCCGCAGTTGCGGCGCGGAGATCGCGTTCATGGTGGATGCTCCCGCGAGCGGCGTTCAAGGCTGGTGGTTCAAGGATGGGTGGTTTCAACGATGAAGAATTGCCGGGGGCCACGGAAGCAAAAAAGCCACGGTGCCCCCCGTGGGGTCCCGTGGCGTGTAGCGAACGAGCAGCGACCTCAGTCGGTCGGCGACCAGAACGAAAAACGGCACGGGACCCTTGCCGGTGCCCGTGGCGCTCTGTCAACGGCCGCACTGTCTCAGGCGGTCGTCAGTTGAGCGTTTCGGGGCACAAGCCGGCGGTGCGGGCAGTTACGCCCAGGGTGAAGGTGTCGATCATCGTGCTTGTGCCTCCTTTCTGAAGAGATGCTGCCAGTCTAGCCAGCCAAAACCGGAAAGTCAACGCTCCTGGCGCAGGGCTACGACTTTTGGAGCATTTACAGGGGCGATGGGGCCTTGCATGCGGTCCGGTCTACGCCGTTGGGGGCAGTGGGTTTGTGCCGACGGGTCACGGGACAGGGTCCGGCAGGTCACGGCGCTTTCGCGGCGCAGATCAGGCACCCAGCCACTTGTCAGCGCTGCCGTACCCGCTTATGCTCAGCCATAGCCACGGTGAACGCCCCGGATCCCAATCCCAAAAGCCCATGACCATTCCTATGCCCACCCCAACCCTTGACCGCATCCACGACCTCGTCCGCCGCACCTGGGCCACGACGAGCTGCGCCCCCTCCAGCTGGAGGCCATCCAGGCCGGGCTGGAGGGACGGGATTCCCTGGTCGTCCTGCCCACCGGCGGGGGCAAGTCCCTGTGCTACCAGGTGCCGCCGCTCGTCGCCGGACGCCTCGACGTGGTCGTCTCGCCCCTCATCGCCCTGATGAAGGACCAGGTGGACGGTCTGGTGGCCAACGGCTATCCGGCGGCGGCCCTGCACAGCCTGATCAGCCCGGCCGAGCAGCGTGCCGTGGAGGACAAGCTGCTGGCCGGCGAGCTCAGGCTGCTCTTCGTGGCCCCCGAGCGCCTTGTCAGCGAGGCCTTCCTGGCCCTGATGCAGCGAGCCAATGTGGGCGCCTTCGCCATCGACGAAGCCCATTGCATTAGCCAATGGGGCCATGACTTCCGGCCTGAGTACCGCCAGTTGGCCCTCTTGCGCCGCCGCTTTCCCGGCGTGGCCATGCATGCCTTTACCGCCACGGCCACCGAGCCCGTGCGGGCCGACATCGTCGCCCAGCTGGGCCTCAGGGATCCCCTCATCATCGTCGGCCCCTTCGACCGGCCCAACCTCAGCTACCGCATCCAGCCGCGGCTGGACCGCGAGGGCCAACTGCTGGAGCTGCTGCGCGCCCGCGCCGGCCAGGCGGCCATCGTCTACTGCCTGAGCCGCGCCGATACCGAATCGTTGGCGGCGACCCTGCAGGCGGCAGGCATGCGCGCTGCGGCCTACCATGCCGGGCTGGAGGGCGCCACCCGCCAACGGGTGCAGGAAGACTTCCTGGCAGAGCGGCTGGACGTCGTGGTGGCCACCGTGGCCTTCGGCATGGGCATCGACCGCTCCGACGTGCGGCTGGTGGTCCATGCCGCCGCGCCCAAGAGCATCGAGCATTACCAGCAGGAGACAGGCCGCGCCGGTCGCGACGGCCTGCCGGCGGACTGCGTTCTCCTGTATTCGGCGGCCGACATCCTGCGCTGGGAGAGCCTGCTCACCAAGCGCGCCCAGGAAGGCGAGCTGACGCCTGAGGGCCTCGGTGGCCAGCTGACGGCCCTGCGCGCCATCCAGCGCTTCTGCGGCGGGGTGCTCTGCCGCCACCGCTCGCTCTCGGAGCATTTCGGCCAGCCCTACCCCAACGCGAACTGCGGCGCCTGCGACGTCTGCCTGGGCGAAGTGCAGTTCATGGCGGACGGCACCGTGGTGGCCCAGAAGCTGCTCTCGGCTGTCGCCCGCACCGGCGGGCGCTTCGGCGTCACCCATGTGGTGGCGGTCCTGTCCGGGGCGCAGACCGAGACCGTGCGCCGCTGGAACCACGACCAGCTGAGCGTCTATGGCCTGCTCAAAGAGCTGCCGCGACCGGCCATCACCCAACTGGTCTACCAGCTGCTGGACCAGGGCCTGCTGCGCCAGACCGAGGGCGACCGGCCGGTCGTCATCCTGGGCGACGAGGCGGCGGCGGTGCTGCGCGGCGAACTGCCGGTGCGCCTGCTGCTGCCGGCGGTGAAGCGCGCCGAGCGTTCGGTAGCGGACGCCGCGAGCTGGACCGGCGTGGACATGGGCCTGTACGAGGCCCTCAGGGAGCTGCGAACCCGCATCGCCCGCGAACGAGGACTGCCGGCGTACATCGTCTTCGGCGACGCGACGCTCCGCGACATGGCCCGGCTGCGACCCGCGAGCATGGGCGCCCTCATCCACGTGAAGGGCATCGGCGAGCGCAAGCTGGCCGACCTGGGAGAGACCTTCCTTGACACCATCACGGCCTATTGCCAGGCGCATGGGCTGGAGCAGGGGCCGGCCCCCTCCCTCCCTCTCGCCCCTCCCCCGACCCCTCCCCCAAGACAGCTGGTCGAGGAGGCGAACGACGGCGCGAACGAGCCAACCCGGCCCGCGACGAGGCCTTTCAGCGCTTCGCCGCCGGCGAATCGGTGACCACGGTCTCGCTGGCCACCGGCCGCGCCGAGAGCACGGTATGGGGCTACCTCCAGGACTTCATCGCCGAGCGGGCGCCGGCAGACCTGGGCGCCTGGCTGGACCCGCGGGCGCAAGCGGCCATCGAGAGCGCCCTAGCCACCCATGGCGGCGGCTTCCTGCGCCCGGTCTTCGAGGCCTTGGGGGGCTCGGTGACCTACGAGGAGATCCGGGCAGTGGCGGCGTGGAAGGGCGGCGGGGGCGGGGTGGCCGATAGCTAGAGGCATGGCTTGAGTTCGCCTGGGAGTCTCCCATGCCGGTCATAACCGACATGGTATACTTGGTTACAATCGATCAGGTTGATTTCGGCGCCTGCCGTTATCCGCAATCAGGAATTGACGGCCCCGTCCAGATGGCGTGGCCCCCCTCCCGCAGGCATGTAGGCCATCATGAACAAGGCTCAGGTCGTGGCATTGCTGCGAGAACAGCAGAGCTACCTGGCAAGCGAGTACGGCGTGCGTAGGATCGGGCTCTTCGGTTCCTTTGCCAACGGTCTCCCCGATGACGCCAGCGATGTCGACCTCGTCGTGGAGTTCGCCAGACCCATCGGGTTGCGTTTCATCGTTGGGCGACTATCTCGAGCGCATTCTGAGTCGACGGTGGACATCCTTACACCGGACGGCCTCCGAGCCATTCGGCGCGTGTCCGTCGCCGAGAGCATAGCCAAAAGCATCGTCTATGTCTGATCGGAACGACACCGAGCTGCTCGACGACATTCAAGAGGCCACTCTACGCATTCAGGACTACATCCGCGGTTGCGGATACGATGACTTTGTGCAAGACACCAAGACACAGGATGCTGTGATCAGAAACCTGGAAGTCATCGGTGAAGCCGCAAAGGGCGTTTCCGATGGGCTGCGGGGAAGCTTGGCTCAGGTTCCATGGCGGAGTATGGCGGGACTGCGCGATCGGTTGATTCATGACTACTTGGGGTCAACCTGGACATTGTCTGGGAAGTGGGCCGAGCTTCCAGGGTCGCGCCCAATTGTCCGATGGCGAGAACTGAATCACGGACGGCATTTCGCGGCCAGCCACCAGGAGCAACCAGACATGCACACCATCAAGATCGGCGCCTACGACATCGACGCCACCCCGCCCGACCTGTTGGACGACATCGTCCGCCTGCACCTGCACCTGGACCAGGAGCTGCGCCAGGACGATCCACCACGCCTCGCCGCGGACCTGCGCGGTTTCCTGGCCGGCGGCTGGGGGGCGCCCTGGCGGCAGCGCAACGCGGTTGCGGTCATCGACGGCCGGACCGTGGGCCATGGCTCCTGGTCGCTGGACCCGGTCAACAACCCCGACATCCAATGGGTCAACGTCATCGTCACGCCCGACGCGCGGCGGCGGGGCGTGGGGGCGGCCTTGCTGCGCTTCATGGTGGCGGAAGCCGCCGCCATGGGCTTCCAGAACCAGCGGCTGGGCTTCTGCCTTCCGACGGCGCGCGAGGCCATCGGCCGCGATCTGCAGGGGCTGGTTGAGGCGCGCTGGGGCCTGACGCCGGCCATCGTCGAGCGGCGGTCGCGGTTGGACCTGACGACCAAGGACCGCGAGAAGCTCGAGGCCGAGCTGGCCGCCAGGCGCAGCCGGGTGGGCGAACGTTTCCGCCTCGTCTTCTTCCCCATGGCCGATTTCGCCGCGGCCGACGGCCCCTTGGACCCCGACAGTTTCGTCAAGGCCGGCAACGAGATCGAACGCCTGATGCCCCTCGAGAACCTGGAGCAGCAGCCAGAGGTCTTCGACCGCGAGCGGCTGGAGAACCTGACCGCCATCCAGGAGGCTCGCGGGCGCATGATCTGGAACCTGGCCGCGGTCGATGCCGCCAGCGGCGAATGCGCCGGCTACACCAACGTCAGCTTCAACCCCCGCCATCCCATCCTGGTGCAGCAGTTCGGCACGGGCGTGATCCGCGCCTACCAGGGTCTGGGCCTGGGCAAGCTGCTGAAGCTGGACATGCTGCTGCGGCTGCGGCGCGAGCTGCCGCAGGCGCGGTTCATCGAGACCAACAACGCGGCCAGCAACGCGGGCATGATCGGTATCAACAACGACCTGGGCTTCAAGGAATACACCGTGTCGCATTGCTTCCAGGTGGAGACGGAGCGGCTGCTGGAGCTGCTGGGGACCGCACCGCCTGACTGAACCGGCCCCCGAACCTTTTGCGCATCGGTGGCAACCCAGCTGACGTACAGCCGCATTGCCGCCGCTCGTCCCCAGCCGCAAGGGACGGCGACTGTCCAGCCAGGACCGCCCCGATGCCCACCATGGCCATGCCCCAGCCGCTGACCCTCACCAGCAGCGCCGCCGCCGACGACCGGACCCTCGTGGCGCGGTCGCCGCCGGCGACCAGCGCGCGCTGGAAACCTTGTATCAGCGCCACGGGTCCGCCTGCTTCGGCTACCTCCTCCGCCGCCTGGACGGCGACCGCCCGGCCGCTGAGGACCTGTTGCAGGATCTGATGCTGGCGGCCTGGCGCGGTGCCGCTGCCTTTCGGGGCGACAGCGAGGTTCGCACCTGGCTGCTGGGCATCGCCCACCATCTGTGGCAGCAGGAACTGCGCCGCCGCTCGCGTCGGCCGCGGCCGAGCGAGGATGGGGAAGGTCAACTCGCGCGCCTGCACGGCGAGGATCCGCGGCCGGATGAAGCCACCGCCGGCGGCCTGCGCCAGGCCATGGACGCCCTGCCCGAAGACCTGCGGTCGGCGGGGAGGCCTCACGATGAACATGACCTGCGACGCCTGGCGCGGCGCCATCCTGGAACACGCCGCCGGCGACCTCGCGCCACACCGCATGGCGGCGGTGGAGCGGCATCTGGTTGAATGCCCGGCCTGCAGGGCAGAGTCGGCGGCCTGGCGGCTGCTGGCCGACGAGGCCCGGCTTGCGGTCCGCCTGGCGGCGCCACCGGTTGCGCGAGCCATGGGCAAGGTGCGCGTGGCGGCCGCGGCGGAGGCGTCGTCACGGCCGCTGCTGCCGTTGACGGTCCGACCGGGCTGGTCGCGCCAGCCATGGTGGCCCGGCGTCCTGGCCATGGCCGCCTGCGCGGCCGGCCTGTACTGGATGGCCGGATCACCGGTTGCGCCGACGCCGGTTGCGCCGACATCGCCACGCAGGTCCGCAGACGCTCCGGCAGTCGGCGCCACGGCGGCCGACGCCACGGCAGTCGGCGCCACGGCACAGACCGATCCCGCTCAGGGGGCGCTGCAGGGGGTCCGGCCGGCGGGTAACGCGACCCCGGCGATGGGACGCCGCCAGGCGTCAGCCGCCACGGGCCGCCGCACCCGCCGCGGTCGCCGCGGTCGCCCCCTTGCCTCCGACCAAAGTCCTGCAGCCGGCGGTGTCGGCGTTCGACCCAGCAGCGCCTACTCAAGACTTACCGATGCCATGGGTGGACGCGGAGCGCGCAAGACCCGACCGGCGTACCGCCACGCCGTGGCCGCCGGCCCAGCCCGAGCCCAGTGCGTGGCCGATCGGACCTTCCGCCACAAGCCCCGCCCCGGCGACCACAGCCCAACCGACTCGCCCCAGACTGGCGCGCATCGCAGGTCGGGTGGAGGATCCCGATGGCCAGCCTGTGCCCATGGCTCTGGTCTACCTTCGTCCAGCCCAGTCGGGCGAAGGCTGGGGCGTGGTCCTGACCGACACGGACGGCAACGGCCGCTTCAGCCTGGACCTGCCGCCCGGCCGCTGGGAACTGTGGGTGGAAGCGGCGGGCCTGCCGCCCTGGCGCTATCAGGACGAACCGGTGCTGGACCTGGGCGGCCAGGCGGAGCGCGGGGGGATCCTGGTGCGGTTGCCGGAATCGCCGCCCCCACCATCCTTGCCGACACCGTCACCGTCGTTCCCGCCGCCGACCGGCACCGCGCCGGCCGCTGCCCCGTGCGGATCGCGCCGATCCTGCCGCCGGCCGTACCGACGTCGCCCATACCGGATCCCACCGAACCCCAGGAATGGATGCCATGAAGACCCTACAGCTTGCCCTGGACGCTCCCTGCAAACGCCAACGACCTTCCATGACGCTGCGATGGCTGGCTCCGACGCTGCTGGCCGCGGTACTTGTGGCCACGCCCTTGGCGCGGCAGCCGTCATCCGCTCAGACGGTTCATGCGGCCGCGAACGCGCTGCCCACCGAAGCCCCGGAACTGCATTTCCCCGTGGTGCAGGGCCGATCACAGATGAGCGACATTCACGTCCAGGGCCTGGGCAGCAAGCCGAGCGGCGTGATGCTGGTGATCTTCCCCGGCGGGCAAACGGAGTGGAAGACCGCCACGCCGCCGGCGCCCATCGCGGTGCTCTGCCGCAACGGCGCGCCCGGCGCGGCCCTGGAGTTCGCCGCCAACACGATTTCGCTGCGCGAGGTCAGCGCCGTCGCCTTCAGCCTCAGCGCGGAGCGAACGGCAGCGGGAGGTCCTTTCGGCGAACCGGCCTATGACATGGCCTGCCTCCATGGCCAGGCCTTCGTGGGAGACGCCGACGCCTACCTCGCGTTCAAGCGATCCTTCGAAGGCGAGGGCAGCTGGATGGGCTTTCCATGGAGCCAAGGTTGGGGCAATCCCCTGAGCGGCTTCGTCCGCACGGGATTGCAGACCCATAACGAGGTCCAGAGCCACACGCTCGTCGCGGGGTCTCCCGCCCGCGGTCGACCAGGCTCGCAGGTGATCTCGCCTCTGGCCGAGGCGCCCCAGCAAGTGATCACCGAGACCGTGGCAACCTATGGGGTCCCGCTGCTGGCCCCGAAGCCGCTTGAGATCACGAGCGACGTCACCCTGCAGAATGCCGGCAACACCTTGCTGCGCGTGCTGGTCTGGCAGCAGGCCGCCGGCCGCACCACGGCCGCGCTCTGCGATGGTGGCAACGCCCTGTTCCTGCCCGTGGCCGCCACCCAACGGCTCTGCCTCAAACCGATGTCGGCCGGCGGCACCTTGCTCGTCCAGGCCATCGGCACGCAGCCGCGCCTGGCGATCAGCGTGGCCATGGATACCGGCCGCCACGTGGTCACCGCCGGATTCGACGGCGACCTGGCCATGGGCTCCGACCTCGCCCTGCCGATGCCCTATGCCTTGGCGGTGGACGATGCGGCCCAGGTACAGCTGGTCAACCCCTCGGGCACCGCCGCCCTGGTCGAGGTGACTTGGGAGGACGGCAAGGGCAGCGATGTGCTGCGCCGACGCCATAACCTGCAGCCATGGGAGTCGGTGACGGTGGAGTTGGGCGGGTCACCCGTCCCCAACCTGCCCACCCAGGGCTTTGTCAGCGTGCGCAGCCTGAGCGGCCCTTCCGGCAGCGCCATCGTCGACGGTCCGCCCGTGAGCGCCGTGCTGCTGCTGCGCAGCACGACGAAGACCGACCCGCGCACCTCTGTCATCACCGGCCTGGTCGCCCAGCCATTCCGGGCCATCGGCCTGGATGCCGCCGCCGAGCGGGGCGGGCTCATCGCCGTGCCCTTGCTGCAGAACACCGAAGACGGGATCAGCGAGGTCAGCCTGCTGGATGCCGCCCCAGGCGACGGCTTCACCGAACTGCGGCTGGCGATCATGGACGCCAACGGGCTCTTGGACGTGGACTGCGTGCGGGTCGATCACGGCCGGGTGCTGGTCTGGGACCTGCGCAACATTCGCACCCTGCCCACAGGCTTCCGGGGCTCGGGCATCATCAGCGCGGAATACTGGGAGCATGCCCGGCCCTTGCCGGCGGGCGGCCTGCCCGGCCCAGACCTGATCACCAGCCTGGCCATGCGCAACCGACCCTGGGAGAAGGCGGTGGAAGTCGCCGCCGAATCCCTCGCGCGGTATCCGGCGGCCGCGATCAGCGACCCCATCCTCCCATTCGTACCGCGTTGCCCCGGCCTCCCCACCCGCGTCCCGACGGCCACCGCCACGCCCAGCGCGTCGCCGTCGCCGTCACCGACCAGCACGCCGAGCGTCACCCTGACGCCGCCGGTGACAGTGACCTTCACCGCGACGCCCTCGGCCACCGCCAGCGCAACCCCCGTCCATCGCCAACTCTTCCTGCCGGCCGTCCTCGCAGGCGTCGACCCCTGGCCGCTGGGGCTGGTGCTGGTCGTGGACGTGCTGCCTGACGCTCCGCTCGCATCGCCGCTTCACCGCGGCGAGCCCGCTGCCATTCCGCTACCCGCCGCCCGTCGCCTGGGCCTGGTGGCCCTGGACCTCCTGCGCCCACGGGAGGATAGCGCCGCCCTGGTGCAGTTCGATGCCGCGGCCCAGGTGCTGAGCCAGGGCCGCGCGGCCGACGTGGCGGCGGCCCTGCGCGCCCTGGCCGAGGTAGACCTGACCGCTACCGCCCGGCCGGACCTGGGCCTGGCCGCCGCCGACCTGGCGCTGCGCGACCTGCGCCTGGCGGCGGGAGCGCAGCGCGGCGCGGTGCTGCTCTTCGTGGATGGAGCGACAGGGCAGGATGTCCTTGAAAAGGCCGTCTACCGCGCGGGCAGACTGCGCGCGGGGGGCGTGCCGCTCTACGCCCTTGGCTTCCGGCGCGTCGCGACGGCGGACATCGCCCTGGAACGGCTGACCGATTCGCCGCAACAGGTGCATTGGCTGGGCGACGGCGAGTTGGAGCTGAGAGCGGCCAGTGCGGCGGTCGAGCGCTGGGCGGCGGCGGGCTGGCGGGGGACGGGCGGAGCGGCGGGGCCGATGGGGCGGCTACGAGAACCGTCACCGTGAGCGATTCGCTGCCGGCCGATTCAGGCTTGGTCAAGAGGTCCATATGCCTTCGCCGCCAGTTCCTCACCCAGGAGCAGGTCGGCAAGACGGCGGCGAAGCTCCTCCGGGCCGGCCTCAGGATAACGCTCGCGTAGCCCGACAAGCGCCAACACACGCACGGTGTCCGTTCATGTCGGCGACCATCCGCAGCTTGCGCCAGGCCGGTAAGGGGCGCAGGAGATCGATGAGCACCTGTTGAGCGGCGGGGGATGTGTCGGGGAAGAGGTTGGTCATGGGTTGGGTCGCAAGGACGGGTTGCAGGTCGGTGGGCCGCAAGGGTGGGCATCCCCCCCCCCCCCCCCCCCCCCCCCCCCCCCCCGGCAAAGGTCATGCTGCGGAGGCATCCGGTGATCAGGGCTGGCCCGGCGGGTTCGGTGCGGCCCGCACCTCCGTTCTGTCACGAATGACTCTGCCAGCGCCCTGAATGCCGACCCTCCCTGGGGGGCCCGGGGGCGGGGGCGGGGGCGCCGGGGGGGGGGGGGGGGGGGGGGGGGGGGGCGGGGGGGGGGGGGCCGGGGGGCGCGGGGGGCCGGGCGGGCGGGGGGGGGGCGGGGGGGGGGGGGCCGCGGGCGGGGGGGGGGGGGGGGGGGGCGGGGGCGGGGGGGGGGGGGGGGGCGGCCGGGCCGGGGGGGGGGGGGGGCGGGGGGGGGGGGGGGGGGGGGGGGGGGGGGGGGGGGGGGGGGGGGGGGGGGGGGGGGGGGGGGGGGGGGGGGGGGGGGGGGGCGGGGGGGGGGGGGGGGGGGGGGGGGGGGGGGGGGGGGGGGGGGGGGGGGGGGGGGGGGGGGGGCGGGGGGCGGGGGGGGGGGGGGGGGGCGGGGCGGGGGGGCGCGGGGGGGATTGCGGGGGGGGGGGCGGCGGGGGGCGGGGGGGGGGGCGGGGGGGGGGGCGGGGGGGGGCGGAGCCGGGCCTCACGCGAGGGCCCTCCGTTCATCGCTGAGCAGCACAAAGCCTTCGGGCAGCGCCGTGATCTCGTAGCCGACGCGACCCTCCTCGCCATGGCTGACCGACCGGACTCGCCCGACGACGGCGACGCGGTCCCCAGGTTCCAGCACGGTCTCCGCCAGGCGCAGTTCGCGCTGGCCGAACCAGCGGCGGACCGGCACCCGGTTCTGCTGCAAGTACCCACGCTCGCGCTCGTTGGGCTCAAGGAGCCAACCCACGCGGTCATCCAGGTCAGGGGGGCTCAGCACCCGCAAACTGTCACCATGGATTCTGGCAATTGCAGTACTGTCATCGATGGTGAAGTCGAAGCCGCGCTGCTCTCGCAGCACAGGATTCCAGTATATCCACCCCCCATGCATGAGAGAGCCGACCCTTTCCCTTTCATAGACGCCGGTGTGGTACCAAGCGCTACGCAGCCCAGTCAAGGGCGCACGCAAGCGGATACCATGCCCCTGAATGACCCCCACCACCCGCACGACCTCCCCCTCGCCCACACCGCTCAGCTTCGTGACCGGCACGGAAACCAGCCGACGCATGAGCGGCTTCATCCGCAACCGCCGCCAGACCAGCCAGACCACGATCGCCACGATGAAGCCGGCACCGAACAGGTTCTGCAGTTCGGTGTCGCTCAATCCCCTCACTCCCCCGCCACCGTCACCATCCCGCCCGCGCTGCGCCCGAAGACCTCCGGGAAGTACATCTCCTCCGCCCGCGCCGGGGCCACCAGGAAGTTGCCCGCCAGCTGGGCGCGGATCATGTAGGTGAGCTCGTAGACGCCCGCCGGAAGCTCGGTGGCGAAGAAGACCGCCTTGTGGTCCAGCAGCTGCGAATCCACCCACCAGCTCCACCAGGAGCGTTCCCACCAGGGCAGATCGGAGGGGTCCTTGCCGTCCTCGCGGACCTCTTCCATCTGCGCGCCCTGGGCCGCGGCGCTGGCCGTCTTCAGACTGCTGTCGATGATCTCGAAGCCCGCGGGGATGGGGTCTTCCACCGCCACGTAATCGCGCCGCTCGTCGCAGATGACCGTCAGCTTTACCTGCGCCACGTCGCCGATCTTGAAGCTGTCCACCGCCTCGCCGGAGGGCTTGAGCGTCCCGGGATCCGCCAGCAGGTACTGCCGCCCGATGACGATGCCCCGCGCCAACGGCTCCGCCTTGTCCGCCGGGCGGTAGAGCCGCAGGTGGGCGTCGTAGTAGACTAGGCCTTCACCCTCCCGGCGGATGGTCAGGGGGTTGGTCTGCCCGGACTTCAGGTCCGCCGCCGGCGCCCGCAGGGTCACCGACTGGTCCAGGCTCTGGGAGGTCACCGAACCCTGGCCGATCTCGGACTGGTTGAGCGTAACCGTGTAGCGGTAATCGGCCTTGAGCTCGCCCGTGGCGTCCATGGCCTCGGTCAGGCCCAACACCGCCCAGGCCGTCTCCTGGGTCGTGTTCCAATGGCCCTCCTGGCGCTCGGCCATCAGCCAGCGGATGGCACCGGGCAGGTTGACGTTGCCCGGATCCAGTTGGCTCAGGGCCAGGATGGCGATGGCCGTCGTGCGCGTGTCGCTGCTCATGGACCATCGGTCGGGCCGATCATCCGTCCAGCTGGCGCCGGTCGCACTCACCTGGGCGGCGCCGCCCAGGTCGGCCACCAGGCCCCGCACCCGCTCCGCCTGCTCCGGACCGCCGGCCCGGTCCAGCGCCAGGGCCAGGAAGGCGCGGCCGAAATGGCTCATCTGCGAACGGCGATCGTAGAGCGTCAGGACGCGGCTGACCGGCACTGAATCCGCCTGCGCCAGCACCCACAATGTGTAGGCGCGCTCGTTGGGGTCTGAGGGCGATCCCAGAGCCAGCGGGCGATCCAGGTCGTTCAGCAGGAAGGCCGCGGCGCGCTCCAGAGCGTCAGGACGGACCGCAAAGCCGGCTTCGCGGGCCAGTTGCAGGCCGTGCAGGGCGTAGGCCGTCAGCCAGGGACGGCTGTCGCCGGACCACCAGCCCCAGCCGCCGTCGGCGTTCTGCAGGGTGTAGAGGCGCTGCAGCTGTAGCGGCAGCGCCGATTCCAGACCCGCGCGGACCTCGTCCAACCGCGTGCCGCCCAGGTCCAGCCGCTTGAGCGCCAGGTAGGTGGCCACGTTGGGCAGGAACTTGCTGGTCGTCTGCTCGCTGCAGTCGTAGGGGTAGCCCTTCAACCAGGTCAGGCTACCGACCACCGCCGCGGCCAGGGAGGGGCTCAGGTCCACCGTCAGCTCGCTCTGGTGGGCATCCGCGTCCGCCGGCAACTTGATCTGCTCGGTCACCTCGCTCTGATCGGCCGCCAGCCGGCCGGCGGTGGCGACCACCTGGGCCGCCGAGAAGGCGTAGACCGGCAGGGTCAGCTCGGCAGCGTCGCTGTAGCCATCGCCTTCGGCGGCCATCCGCACTGTAGCCACACCGAGAGCGTCCGGCGCGGCGCTGAGCGCGCCCAAGGCCTCCGGCGAGGTGACGGCCAGCAGGCCCTCGCGGGGAACCGAGGCCTGCCAGACCACCTTGGCCGCCCCGCCGGCGGGCACCGTCAGCGCTTGCGGTTCGATGCTCGCCAGCTTCAGGCCTTTCGCCGTCGCCGCCACCTTCAGGTGTACGTCCTTGTCCGTGCGGTTGTTGACCACCGTTTCCAGCTGCACCGTATCGCCCACCACCAGGAAGCGCGGCAGGACCGGGCGCACCAACACATCCAGGGTGCTGGTGATCTCGTTCTGCGCCGCGCCGACGATCGTGCTGGCGCCGGTGACGCCCCGCGCGCTGAGGCTCCAGGTGGTCAGGTTGTCCGGCAGGTCCACCGTCACCTGCGCCTTGCCATCCAGGCCGGTGACCACCGCGGCATTCCAGTAGGCCGTGTCGCGGAACAGGCGGCGCACGGTGCCGGATTCGGTCAGACCGCCGCCGCCGCCCTTCTTCTCCGCCGGCAGCTGCTGGTTGCGGCGGTCGGCGGATTCCGTCAGCGACGCGGAGGTGGCGATGCCCAACATGCGCTGGCCGTAGAAGGCGTCGATCAAGGGCGTCGCACTGTCGTCGGCCAGGGCCAGCAGAGCCTTGTCGACCAGGGCCAGCGAGAGCTCGGCCTGCGCCGGCTTGCCGGCATGGTCCTTGACCTCGATGGCATAGCGCACTTTTTCGCGTGGCGCATAGTCCGGCTTGTCCGGCCGCACCTGGATGTCCAGCTGCTTCTCGCCGGTGGAGACCATCAGGTTGGTGTAGCCCAGGCGCAGCTGCGGCAGGGGGCTGTCAGACCCAACGCCCTTGACCAGCACCACCGACACGTAGACGTTGGGCACATAGTCCGAGCGGATGGGCACGCGGATCGTCTCGCTGTTGCCGGCGAGCGTCACCCGACGCACATCGCGGATGCTGCCGCGCTCGACGGTGACCAGGGCCTCGGCACCGGCGAAGGGCGCCGGGATCAGGATCTCGGCCGTCTCCCCCGGCGCATATTCCTTCTTGTCGGCCACCAGCGCGATGCGGTCGTTGTTCTCCTGGCGCCAATTGATGGTGCCGCTCCCGCCGCTGATCCAGGCGTAGGTGGCCGAGCGCGCCGCGTTGCCGTTCTTGTCTTTGGCCGTGGCCACCAGGCGGTGAACGCCGCCGGTCTTGGGGGTGAAGGACGCCGTTGCCCGGCCCTCGGCATCGGCGGTCACCTGGCTCTTGGTCACCAGGGTGTCGGTGTAATGGCTGGTCCAATAGAACTCGCCGTCCTCGCGCTTCTCCTGGACCGAGTACCAGGTACGCTGGTAGAAGGCCAGGTCTACCTTGCCGCCGGCCACCGGATGGCTGTCGGGATCCAGGGCGATGACGTTGAAGCCCAGAGGTTCTCCAGCCTTGCCGATGTATTCCTGGGGCTGCAGCCCCAGGTACAGCCCGCTCTTGTGAACCACCGCCGAACTGCGCACGGCCACCACCTGGTGGCTGGGATCCGTGATCTCGGCCTCCACGGTGAACACCTGGCTGAGCGGCTGTTCGCTGACATCCGCCGGAAGCTGGAAGGCGAAATGGCCTTCGGCGTCGGTCTTGCCTTCGCCGGAACTGGCCACCTCCCCCTGGGCGTCGTTGAAGCGCTCCTCGACCAGGTCATAGTCGATGAAGTCCCACCAACCCTCCAGACCCTGGGGGCTGAAGAAGTAATCGTCGCGGATCAGGCGCCAGGTAGCGGCGGCGCCGGCGACCGGGCCGCCGAAGTAGTAGCTGGCCGAGGCCTCGGCGCGCACCGTCTCACCTTGCCGATAATCCGGCTTGTCCGTGGCCACGTCAACCTGGTATTCCGGCTTGCGGTAGGCCGCCACGCGGAAGGAGGCCGTGGCGACGGACTCGCGGTTCTCCTCCGGCGGCGACGCGCCGACCTGATTCCCGGCGACCGCCAGCTCGATCTCATAGCCGCCCAGCCGTGCGGCCGGGGCCAGGTCCAGCTGGCCGTTCACCGTGCCATAGGCCGACACCGGCAGATCGGTTTCCAACACCGTCTCGCGCTCGGGATCGCGGACGGTGGCGTGCACCGTCTTCAGCGCGGGCAGACGATAGACGGCGTCGTCATCGGCGCGCAGGACACCGCGGAAGAAGACGGTCTGCCCGGCGCGGTACACAGGACGGTCGGTGTAGGCACTGGCCACGTAGGGGCGCACAGTCGGATCGTAGCCGAAGTTGAAGCTGTAGGGGTCGATGCCCTCGCTCCAGTCGGAGCTGGCGGCGGCGACGACGCGCCCGTCCACCTCGCTGATGGCCAGGATGGGCGCCCAGGGATCGACCGCAGCCGACAGCGCCGACCGGAAGACGCCGTCGGCGTCGGTGCGGCCGGCAGCCAGATCCACTGGCGCGCGCGCAGCGTCGCCATCCGTCTGGCCGCCATCGCCGGCCGGAAGACCGCGGACCGTGATGGGCATGTCGCGCAGGGGCTTGCCGCTGCGCAGGTCGGTCGCCCAGACCACCACCTCGCCGGGCGCGCGCTTGAGGGTCAGGTTGCTGTTCGAGACCAACAGCAGGGTCGACTGGGCATCCTTCAAGCGCTCCAGGCGCAGGTCGTAGAGACCTGGCTCGAGCAAGCCGCCCGGCGCGGTGCCGAGCGTCGTCGAGACGCGCCGGAAGCTGTTCAGCGGCGACTGCGCGTCGATGGTCCAGCTGCGCAGGCGGTCCACATCCGCCGGCGTGAAGCGCTCGCGTCGGTCCCAACGCTGCTCGCTGATCGTCAGCGCGGCCAACTCGTCGGCCGATACCCGGGACAGTCGTAGATCCACCTCGGGGCTGTTGACCACATCGAGGTAAGCCACCTGCGGGGTGAAGGCATTGTAGACGCTGAAGGGACCGGTGGTCTTCAGGTACACGGTCGGCGCGATGGCCGCCACGGAGAAGCCGAGGACGGCGTCGCCGCCCATGGCGTCCCCCCAGCGGGAGCGCGAGCTGGCCTTGACGGTCACCGTATAGGCCTGGGAAGCCAGCCAGCCGCCGTCGATGCGCACCGTGCGGTCACCATCATCCCAGTACTGCGTCTGTTGGCTGATGGTGGGCTGCAGGGTGACGGTGACGCCCTTCGTATCCATGGGGGTGTTGAAGCGCAGCTCCATGGCGTTGCGGTCGCGGAACCAGGTAGAGGCCTCGTCCCCGTTCTTGGGACTGGATCCCGCGAGGGTCGGCAGCGGCGCCACGCTGAAGCGCCAGTCGCCGGCCGCGGCGGTGGCGGCCGCACCCGTGGCCGCGCGGGCGCCCGCGGCCACCTGGGCCAGGTATTCGCGACCGCGATCCAGCGGCGCCTTGGGGCGGAAGACCATGTCGCGGCCCGCCCAGCGGAAGGAACCCGCCACGGGCTCACCACCACCCTCCGCCGGCCGCAAGCTGAAAGACCCTTCCGCCGAACCGTGATCCATGAGGGTGCTGAAGGTCACCGTGAGCGGCTCCCGCGGGCCGGCGTCCACCATGCCGTCCTCGGGATAGGTTCCGGCGACCACCGGCGCGGCGGTGCTGAAGCCGAAGCTGACCGCCTGCGGCAGCGAGCCGCCCAGGACATCGCTCAGACCGGCGGCCACGTCGACCGTATAGCGCGCCGCCGGCAACAGGTCTTCCTTGGGCGTGAAGATCCAGGTAGCGCTGTTCAGCCAGGATCCCTCGCCCGCCAGCTCAGGCTCGATGCGGGCTGGATCCGGCAGACCTTCCTGGTCTTCCACGGCCGTCAAGGGCACCACCGGATGGTTGAACTGGACGACGATCCGCGCATCGTCCTTGTCCACCGCCACCCCTTCCGCCCCGTCGTTCGGCTGGGTCTGCACCACCTTCAGCGGCGTCCCATCCGCGGCAAACACCGGCATCGCCGCCAGACCCGCGCCGCGCGCCGGCAAGGCGGGCCGCGACGCGGCGGTGATGCCGGCATCCCCCGCCGCGGCCGGCGGCCGGGCGGTGGGTTTCTTGCCGCAGGCGGCCAGCGGAAGCAGAGCGATGGTGACGACCAGGATCGATGCGAGGAGGTGACGGGAGCGCATGGCCTTGTCCTTATGGGTGCTGTGAGACCAGAGGCCTGCCCGCGGGCAGACCGGAAATCGCCGTCCATCGCCAGGTGCGCCGCTCATCGCCCCGCCACCGCCTTCACCACCCAGAATCGCACCGGCCGGCTGGCCAGCGTGCGGCCATCCGCGCTGCGCGCCTCGGCCCGCGCCTCGTGGGCGCCGACGGCGAGGGTCCAGGAAGTGCGGTAGGGCGGGTGGCGCAGGGTGGCAACCGGGCGCCCATCGACGATCAAGGTGACCTCGGCGACATCGGCGCGGCCCTCGGGATGTGCGGCGATAGCGATGCGCTGCTGATCGGCCGGGATCTGCGGCGAGAGGGCGAAGGTGGTGTTCGCGGCGGGTTGGCTTAGCTGCAATCCCGACGGCGGGGCGGCATCCTCAGCGGTGGCGGAAGCGGACGGACTGCCGGGACCCTGACGGGGACCCCGGTCCGGATCGACCGCCCGGGCCAGAGGCTGGGACACAGGCTGGGCCACCACCCGCGCCCCAAAACAGGTCTCGCGCGGCGGCTCGGGGATGCCCATGGCCCGTCCCCATTCGGCGGCCGCCGGCGGCAGCAGACGGAAGACGCGCCTGACGCGCGTGCCGCGGCAGCCCTCGACCCAGGCCAGACCTGTGGAACTCTCGATGTCAATGGCTTTGTAGGACCCATCCACCGCCCGCGGCTCCGTGCCGGCAATGAACCACTCCCAGGCGCGGCGGCGGCAGTCCGCCGTCGGAAGCAGGCCGCTGGAGGCGCAGACCTCCACCCGCTGCAGGCCATCCGGGCGGCTGAAGTCCCGCACCGGGCGGCCGCGCAGGGCCTCTTCCATGAAGTCATGCCAGATGGGTCCGGCTCCGGTGATGCCCGAGATATGCTCCATAGGGCTGTTGTCGGCGTTGCCCAGCCAGACGCCCGTGACCAGATCGGGTGTGTAACCCACCGTCCAGTTGTCGCGGAAGTCGGTGGTCGTGCCCGTCTTGGCCGCCGCCGGGCGGCTGAGGGCCAGCACCGAAGCCTCGCCGAAGGCCGGCAGCCGCGCCCCGTCGTCGGCGAGGATATCGGTGATCAGGAAGGCCACCTGCGGGGCGATGACCGGCGCATCGCTCAGGCTGCGCCGCTCGCGTAAGGGGACGAGACCCGCACCGTCGCCCGCGGCGGCGCTGCGCCAGGCCGCGGCGTCCAGCACCGCCAATACCGGTTCGGGCGTCACGCGATAGCCGCCGTTGGCCAAGGCGCCATAGGCCGCCGTCAGCTCCAAGAGCCGCACATCACCGCCGCCCAGGGTCAGGGCCAGGCCGTAGCGCTCGCGGTCGCCCAGGCTGCGGATGCCCAGGGCCGCGGCTGTGTCCAAGGCGGCGTCGACCCCCACGGCGTCCAGCACCTTGACCGCGACCATGTTGGACGAGGTGGCCAGAGCGCGGCGCAAGGTGATCGGACCATGCCATTGGCGGTCATAGTTCTGGGGGCGGTAGGGCTCGTGCTCCTGGGTCTGGAAGCTGCCGGGGACATCCGAGAGGACGGTGGCAGGGGTGAAGGGGAGGGAGGCTTCCGCGGGAGCCCGCCCCTCGGCTCCCTCGCCCAGGACGGACGGGGGACGGGTGGCAGCGTGGCCCCTTCGCTCGCTGTCGAAGGCGGCCGCATAGGTGATGGGCTTGAAGGCCGAGCCCGGCTGGCGCAGGGCCAAGGCCACGTTGACCGCGCCGTCGATGGCCTCGTTCTCGTAGTCGGCGCTGCCGACCATCGCCAGCACCTGGCCCGTCTGGGGATCCAGGGCCACCAGGGCAGCGTCTGAGGCGCGGTGGTCGGGCTTGCCCGGCTCGCGGCGCTGGATCTCCGCCATCCGACGGCCCACGATGGCTTCGGCGCGGCGCTGCAGCTGCAGGTCGAGGGTGGTCAGCACCTGCAGGCCGCCGCGGCGCAGCGCTTCGGCGCCACGCTCGGCCTCCAGCCGGGAGAGGACCCAGCTGACGAAATGCGGGGCCGTCAGCGGGCCGCCCTCAGGCCGGAAGCGCAGATGCTCCGCCAGCGCCAGCTCTGACGCGGGGGCATCGATGAAGCCCGCCTTGACCATGAGGCCCAGGACCACGGCCTGACGCGCTCGCGCGGCATCGATGTCCACCAGCGGGTTGGTGGTGGCGGGCGACTGGATCAGGCCCGCCAGGAGTGCCGACTCGGCCAGATCCAGCTCGCGGGCCGGCTTGCCGAAATAGGTTCGGGCGGCCGCCTCCACGCCATAGGCCAGCTGACCCAGGTAGACCTCGCTCAGGTACATCTCCAGGATGTCATCCTTGCTGTACGCGGCGGTGATCCTCAGCGCCAACACCATCTCGCGCAGCTTGCGGCGCAAGGTACGCGAGGCGCGCTCTTCGCGCGACAACAGCAACAGTCGGGCCAGCTGCTGGGTGATCGTGCTGCCGCCGGAGACGATGCGCCGCTCACGGGCCATCTGCAGCGTCGCGCGCGCCAGGCCGCGGGCATCGATTCCAGGGTTGGACCTGAAGCCGGCATCCTCCACGGCGATCACCGCAAGCAGCAGGTGCTCTGGCAGCTCCGCCAGATGGACGCGGGTTCGCTGTCCGGCCTGCGGATCCAGCACTTCGAAGAGCAGGGCGCCCCGACGGTCGTAGATCTTGCTGCTGTCAGCCGAGCCGCGGGTGACCAGCGCGTCAGGGCCCGGCAGATCGGCGAGGAGCCACCAGGCGCCGAGAGCGCAAGCGGCCAGGATGCCGGCAAACACCCTCGCGACGGCGGGCCTCCGGCGGACCGCCACGGGCAGGCCGAGGCCCCCCGGACGGCCAGTCATCGCGTGGTCACGGGTCTCGGATCCCTTGAGCACTGCCATGGCCGCCTAGCTCCCGTCCACGCCCTCCCCCGGCAGCCAGCCCCGCGTCGTCAACCGCTCCAGCAGGTCCAACACCCCGCCGCGCCCCGAATGCGTGAGCAGCAGCAAGAGGTCGCCGGGCTTGCCCCAGGCCAGGGCGGCGCGAGTGGCGGCCAGGTCGTCGGGGGCCAACTCGATGGAATCTTCCGGCAGGCCCAGGCGCCGCAGCTCGTCGGCGAGCACGGCCGACACCTCGCCCGGTTGCCGGCCACGCAGATGCTTGGGCAGTTCCTTGACCACCACCCGCTGCGGCTGCATGGTCATCGCCAGCTGCGACAGCTCGCGGATGGCATCGTCCGAGCGGTCGCCGGCCTGCCCGATGGTCACCAGACGGCGTGAGGCCGGCAGGTGGGCGACGGTGTCCAGGGCGGCGCGCATACCATGCGGGTTGTGGGCATAGTCGACGATGACCGTGACGCCGCCCAGATCGAAGCGGTTCATGCGGCCGGGGTTGGTGTCGGGGCGGTTCTCGAAGCTGGTCAAGCCGGCGCGCACCGCCGCGAGCGGCAGATCCAGGCAACATCCCACGGCCGCCGCGCACAGGGCGTTGGCGATGTTGTAGCGCGCCGCGCCGCCCAAGGCGATGGGTACTTCGTCCACCGTGGCGATCAGTTCCGGAGGAAGCCCGCCGCGGCGCAGGACCAGCTGCGCCCCCTCCAGGACGCAAGCGCATCCACCGCCGGCCAGGTGGGCGGCCATCACCGGCGCCAGGGGATCGAGGCCGAAGTAGGTGAGCGGCTGCGGCAGGCCGGCCGCCCTTGCGCAACAGAGCGGGTCGTCGGCGTTGACGACCAGCTCGCGCGCCACCCGCGCCGCCACGAACTTGACGTCGGCCAGAGCCGCCAGATCGGCGACGCCGAAGTCGTCCAGATGGTCCTCGGCGATGTTGGTGATCGCCGCGACATCCGCCCGCTCCACCGCCAGGCCGCGGCGCAGCAGACCGCCGCGAGCCGTCTCCAGGATGCCCAGGGTGGGACGCGGGTCGGCCAGGGCCATTCGTGCCCCACCCGGACCGCTCCAGTCACCGCGGTCCAGCACCTCGCCGGCCGCCATCACCCATTCGGTGGTGGACATGCCCACCACCTGCCCCGCCGCTTCGGCCATCGCCGCCACCAGGCGCACGGTGGTGGACTTGCCATTGGTGCCGGTGATCAGGGCGATGGGGATGTCGTGCAGGGCGCTCCAGTCCACCGCGTCGACCGCGGGCAGAGCGGCCTGCGGCCAGCTGCGCGAGCCGGCCCCCATGCCCACGGTGACCCGATCGCCATCGGCGCGCAGGGAGACACCGCGGGCGTCGGCGGCGGCCTTGAGCGCCAGCAGGGCGAGGTTGGCCTCCGCGGCGATCTTTGCCCGCAGATGCTCCACCACGGCCGTCTGGGGTTCCGGCAGGCCGTCGGCGAGGCGGTGCCAGGCTTGTTCGGCCAGCTCCACGGCGCTGTAGAGGCCATCGATGGGCGCCGTGAGGGCCACGCTGAAGCCGCCTGGCCCGCGGCGCACGGCGGTCTGCTCGGCGCCCCAGCCCACCGCATCCAACAACTGCCGGGCCGAACGCTCCCAGCCGGCGATCGCCGCCTCCACGGTCTCCGGATCGTGGCCCGGCGCCACAGTCACGTCGAGAATGGCACCCGGATGGTCCCAGATCAGGTTCGGGCCGGTAAGGCGGCGGCTGTCCAGAAGCTGCATGGAAGGGTCCTTGGGGAGCGGGCGTCGCACGGGAGGGTGGGCGGAAACCCGCCCTCCCGCAATCGTATCACAGCGGCCGGCCGATCGGCAGCAGCGCGACCCCGCCCCGCCGGCCGGCGATGGGCCGCATGCCGTTCAATCCGCCTCCTCGGGCTCGGCCGGCAGCCACACGCCGCGGTCATCGCGGATCAGCTTCTTGCGCTCGCGGGCCGTCAGCCGCGGCGCTTCCTCCGGCTCGAAGGGCATGGCCTGCGGTGCCAGGTCGGAGCGGGGCGTCTCGGCGTCGGGCGCGAAGTAGATGATCTGCTTCCAGGTGCGGCTGACCTTGTCGCCGAAGATGAGGAGCAGGTCGCCAGCCTCGGCGCGGCGCAGGGCCGTCTCGACCGCCTCCTGCTCGTCGGGGATCACCTCGATGGCTTCCGCACTCACGCCGCCTTCGGTGAGGGCCGCAGCCAGCAGGCGCGGCACCTCGTCCGGACCCCGGCCGCGCGGGTTGTCGTCGCGGCGGCAGATGTAGCGGTCGAAGTGGCCCGCGCAGCGTAGGGCGATCTCGCGGATGTCCTCGTCGCGCCGGTCCCCAGGGGCGGCCAGGACCACGATGCGCCGGCCGGCGACATCCAGCCGCTCGGCCAGCTGGACCATCGCCTTCACCGCCGCGGCATTGTGGCCGTAGTCCAGGATCACCTTGAAAGGATGCTCGTCGAAGACGTTCATCCGTCCCGGCGCCTGGTAATAGGTCATGTCGAAGGTGCGCAGGCCCTGGCGGATGTTGTCCAGGCTGGCGCCCAGGCTGTGGGCGACGGCCGCGGCGAACATCGCGTTCTGCACGTTATGCGCCGCTCGGCCCTCGAGGGTGGCCGGAATCAGGTGCGTCCAGAGCAGGGGGATCTGCGATCCGCCGTCGAAGAGGGTGATCATATGCCCGTTGATGCCTTCTTCCAGGACCACCGCCCGGCCACCGGCCTGGATATGCTCCTTGACCAGCGGATGGCGGGTGTCCATGGTCACATAGCAGATGCGTTCGGCAGGGGTATGCGCCGCCATCTTCAGACAGAGCGGGTCGTCGGCGTTGAGCACCGCCGTGCCCCGGGCCACCTCGACGACGATGCGCTTCACCTTCGCCAGCTGCTCCAGGGTCTCGATGCCCCCCAGGCCGAGGTGGTCCGACTGCACGTTGAGCACCGCGCCCACGTCGGCGTAGCGGAAGCCCAGGCCGCTGCGCACCAGGCCGCCGCGCGCGGTCTCCAGCACGGCGGCGTCCACCGCGGGGTCGCGCAGCACCATGCGCGCCGAGGCCGGGCCGGTCATGTCACCGGTCACCGTCAGGCGGCCGTCGATGTAGACCCCATCCGTGGAGGTCATCCCCACCCGCTGTCCGGCCATCTTCAGGATATGGGCGGTCATCCGCGCCGTGGTGGTCTTGCCGTTGGTGCCGGTGATGGCCGCCACGGGGATGCGCGAGGGCGTGCCCGGCGGGAAGAGCATGTCCATCACCGGGCCGGCCACGTCGCGGGGCAGGCCCTCGCTGGGCGCAATATGCATGCGGAAGCCCGGTGCCGCGTTCACCTCGCAGATGGCGCCGCCGGTTTCCAGGTAGCTCCGGGCGATGTCGGTGGTCAGGAAGTCCACGCCGCCCACGTCCAGGCCGATGGCCCGCACGGCGCGCACGGCCATGTCGCGGTTGTCGGGATGGATGATGTCGGTCACGTCCACCGCTGTTCCGCCGGTCGACAAATTGGCGGTGGAACGCAGGTAGACGATCTCTCCGGCGGCCGGAATGGTGGCGCGGCTGTACTCGCGTGCCGCCAACATGCGCTCCGCCTGGTCGTCGAACTCCAGGCGGGTCAGCACCTTCTCGTGGCCCACGCCGCGGCGCGGGTCCTGGTTGACCAGGTCCACCAGGGCCTCGACCGTATGCTCGCCGTCGCCCACCACGTGGCCCGGCACGCGCTTGCTGGCGGCCACCAGCTCGCCGTTGACCACCAGCAGGCGGTGGTCCAGACCGCGGATGTAGCTCTCCACGATGACGCCGCGGCTATGCATGCGCGCCAGATGGAAGGCGCTGACCACCTCTGGCCCGGACATCAGATCGATGGTGACCCCCCGCCCATGGTTGGCGTTCAGCGGTTTGACCACCACCGGAAAGCCGATACGCCGTGCGGCGCGCACGGCCTCGTCCTCGCCGTAGACCAGGTCCTGACGCGGCACCGGCAGCCCCAGGTCGGCCAGCAGGCGGTTGGTCTCCTCCTTGTCGGAGGCCAGATCGGTGGCGATCTGCCGCGTCTGGCTGGTCACGGTGGCCTGGATGCGCTGGCTGTAGGCGCCGTAACCCAGCTGGATCAGGCTGAAACGGTTGAGCCGCAGCCAGGGGATGCCGCGCGCCTCGGCGGCGCGCACGAGGCTGGCGGTAGAAGGGCCTAGGGCCAGCTTCTGGGCGGCCTTGATGAACTCGGTCCGCGTGGCATCCCAGTCCAGGGGCTCGAGATCAGCCTCCATGGGCCGGAGTTCCACCGGCAGCAGGTGGTGCAGCAGGCGGATGGCCACCCGCCCGGCCTCCAGGCCCACGTCCTCCTGCTCGTACTGGTACACCACGATGTATTCGCCGGGCGTCCCCGTTCCGCGCGTCTTGCCGAAGGTCACCTGGGCCCCGGCCATGTTCTGCAGCTCGATGGCCACATGCTCCATCACATGCCCCAGCCAGGTGCCCTCGCCCTCGCGCAGCCGGCGCAGGAAGCCGCCCGGCTCGCCGTAGGAGCAGCCATGCTCCGCCAGGCCCGGCAACATCGCCACCAGCGGCTCATGGAAGTCGGGACCCAGCCGGGCGCTGGGCCATTCCTCCAGGTCACCCAGGTCGATGGTCAGGCGGATGACGGGAAACAGGGCGTAGAGGTTGGGGCCGACATAGATGCTCTGGCTCACGATGCGCAAGGCGAAAGGCTCCTTGGTGGGCGGGCGGCGATTACGATGAGCGGCCGTTCGGGCGGGAGTGGGACATATATATATCGTCCGGCGCAGCGGGGCCAGTGGCGAGAGCGGTGCCCCCCTCCCAACCTCCCCCCGCTGGGGGGAGGAGCAGCTCCTCCCCCCAGCGGGGGGAGGTTGGGAGGGGGGCGTTGCGGCGGGGGGAGGTTGGGAGGGGGGCGTTGCGGCGGGGGCAAAGCGAGAGGCACAGATTGCGAGGCGCGCCGCCGAGCCGACCTGCGCTCATCCCCGCTCCGGCGGAAACGCTTTCAAGCCCCGCAGGTCGAAGCGCCCTCCGGCGGCCAACACGTGCAGGCGCACGCCCAGCACCGATACGGGATCGTTGGGGTTGGCGCTGTCCATGCTGGTGTAGCTGACCTCCGTGGGGTCCACCACCGTGATGGCGCCGCTGCCGCGCACCGTCAGCATCTCGTCCGCGTCGATGAAGGCCGCCGTGTCCTCGTCCAGGCCGATGCCGATCTTGCTGGGGTTGTAGGCCAGGGCGGTGAGCAGGCGGCCCAGGCGGTCACGCTGCCGAAAGTGCTGGTCGATGATCGCCCGCTCCGTGAAGCCCAGGCCCGGCGCGAGGGTGACCATGGCGGCGTGGGGCGTACCGCCTTCGTCGCCATAGGCGATCATGTGCTCCGAGAGAATGGCCGCACCCGCCGAGGTGCCCGCGATGTGCAGGCCGTCGTCGTGGTTGCGGTGGCGCAGCAGGCGGATGGCCGGCGTACCGCCCAGGGTGGTGGACAGCCGCAACTGGTTGCCGCCCGTCAGGAAGACGCCCGTGGCCAGGCGCAGCTCGGCCAGCCAGCGTTCCTGCGTACAGTCCTCGCGGTCGAAGAAGGGGACCACCGCCGCCGTCGCCACCCCCAGACCCTCGAAGATGCGGCGGTAGCGCGGCCCCGTGCTGACCAGACGGCTGGCGGTGGGGATGATGGCGATGCGCGCCGCCCGGCCGCCGCATAGATCGACGAAGCGTTTCAGGATGGCCGGATCGCGGAACTTCTCTTCCGCGCCGCCGATGGGAATCACAAAGCCGCGTGCCAACAGTTGCTCTCCTTCGCCCTCAGGTCTCGAAGCGGCCCTTGACGACCGCGCAGCCATCCTCGACCAGGCGCTGCCCGCCCGCCCACAGGTCTGACACCCCCATGCCGGTGCCGAAGGCCAGCAGATCGGCATCCTGACCCACCGCGATGCGCCCCTTGCCGGGCAGGCGCCAATGGCGGGCCACATTGCTGGTGAAGGGCGCGAGCGCGTCGGTCAGGGCGACGCCTTGGCCCAGCAGATCGCGCAAGCAGGCCAGCAGGCTGGCCGACCGGCCCACCTCCATGTGGACCACCCGTCCTTCGGCGTCGAAGCGCGGCAGGCAGCCGCCGCAGTCGCTGGAGATCGTGAGCCGTTCCAGCGGCAGGCCGGCGTCCTGGTAGCGGATGAAGCCCGCGGCGGCCGTGATGCCTGCCTCGTCGTCGTCGTCGCCTTCGACCGCCGTCAGGTCGATGACCCCGCCGGCGGCCGCATGGGCCAGGGCCTCCACGAAGAGCGCCTCTCGGCGGTTGACATGCGTGGGATGGAAGCAGCGCGCCGGCAGCTCGCTCAAGGCCAGCGCTTCGCGCACCAGCGCCAGGCCACGCTCGCCATCGCCCAGGTGCAGGTGCAAGGCCCCGCCTTTGCCCGTCATCAGGCCCGCCACATGCACGTCGGAGGCCAGGCGCAGCAGTTCGTCGAGCGTCGGCTGGCTGGAGCGGTGGTCCGAGAGGGCCAGCTCGCCCAAGCCGATGATGCGATCCACATGGACGATGTCGCCGCGCACCGAGCCGGTGACGGTGACCGGCGGCACGTGGTAGCCGCCGGTCAGGCACCAGGCGGACAGCCCTTCTTCGACCAAGGCCCGCGTGCGGGCCAGCAGCTCGGCGCTGCTGCGCGTGCAGTCGTCGGTACCCAGCACGCCGATGACCGAGGTGACCCCCGCCAGGGTATAGGCCGTCAGCATCGGCGCGGGTACCTTGGAGGCAAAGCCCGATTCGCCTCCGCCGCCTGTCAGGTGGGCATGGCCATCGATCAGGCCCGGCACCAGGGGGCGGCCCTGCAGGTCCACCTGGGCCACCATGAGGCGCGCATCCAACTGTGGCCGGCCTTCGCCCAGCCACAAGACGCGCCCGCCGCCCAACAGCAGCGAGCAGAGCCCCAGCGGCTCAGGGGCGTGGACGTCGGCGTTGAGGATGAGTGTCAGCGGGGCAGGAGGCATGAGCGGGGCAGTGTAGCACACAGGATGCGACTGTCCGGGCATTCATCCAGGCATCCACCAGGAACGGGACGACGTCCGTCTACCCATGGGACGGCGTCCTGTCGAAGCGCGGACGCCGTCCCTGGATTGCGATGCGGTCGCGACCGCGTTTCAGCGCAGCGACGGGCAGCGCTTGATCAGCGGCAGATTGGCATAGGCCGCCGCCAGCTCGGCCGCGCCCGGCGCCAGCAGCAGGTGCCCGACGTCGCCGGCCAACTCGCGCAGCTCTACCGCGTCCACGTCGGCGCCGAAGCCGATCAACCACAGGTCGACGCCCGCGGCACGGAGGGCAGCGGCCGTGGCGCGGGCTTCCTCCTGGCCGGCGGCCACCCGGCCGTCCGTCAGCAACACCAAGGCGCCGACGGCGTCCGCGCGCCGTTCGGCCAACAGGGCCTGCCCGGTCGCCAGGGCGCGGTCGATGCGCGTGCCCTGGCCGGTGCCCAGGTTGGCCAGACCCTGGCGGATCGCGCCCAGGTCAGCCGTGAGCGGATTGACCACCGCCGCCTCCTGGTGGTAGGCCACCAGGGCCACCCGCGCGGTCGGACCCAGAAGGTCCAGGAAGGCGTCGGCCGCCGCCTGGGCCTCGGTCAGCTTGCTGGGACCGCCCGGGCTGCTGGGCGAACGCATGCTGCTGGAGACGTCGATGGCCAGCACGAGGTCCAGCGGCAGGGTCTCGTCCTTGCAGCGGTCCACGGTCAGCTGCGGCAGGTAGGCGAAGTAGACCGTGGGCTTGGGCAAGGGCGTGGCGGTCGGCGGCGCCGTCGGCGACGGCGTTGAGGTGGGGGTCGGCGAGGCCGTCGGGGATGGCGTGGCCGTGGGCGGGGCCAGCACCTCCACCTCGGGCACCGGGAAGGTGTAGCTGCCCGTGCCGTCCCATCCGTCCACGAAGCCCAGATCCGCCCGGACGTTGGTCGCCTGCCGGCCACCGGCCAAGGGCTCCAGCTGGTAGGTGAAGGCCGCGCCGGCATAGGGCGCGTCAGCCAGCTGCCAGGTGAGGCTGCGGGCCGCCGCGTCCCAGACCGCCGCGGGCCTGGCGCTGCCGTCGATGTAGCGCATGGCGGCCGGGATCACGTCCACCAAGGTACCGGATTTCAGCAGGTTGTCGGGTTTCAGCAAGGTGGCCACGCGCTGGTAGACCGGGACGGCGTTGCTGAGGTCCGAGCTGCTACCGCCGCCAAAGCCGCCGAAGAGGCTGACCACATCCAGATCGCTGGAAGCGAGCAGGCTGCTGTCACCGTTGCCGTTGACCACCACCACCCGGTAACCCGCGGCCGTCAGGGCCGCGGCATCCGACTCCGCCTCCTGCTGCTCCTGGCAGTTGACCCGCTCGCCCTGCACGCAGTACTGCGAGCCGATCAGCACCACCACGCCTCGACCCGGCACCAGATGCAGCTCCTTGAGGGCGTCCTTGAGGGCATTGGCCTCGCTGGACTCCGAGCCGCCGCCGGCGTTGAGCTGCTCCAGCGCCGTGACCAGGCGCGAAGGATCGTTGGTCCAACGCTGCTTGAAGAGGGTGGACACGTAATAGCCCATCAGGCCCACCTTATGCCGCGAGAGGTCGGCCAGGGCCAGCACCTGCCGGGCGGCGGTGAAGGCCGCCTCGTTCTTGGTGTTGACCAGCAGCAGGATGTTGCTGGCCTGCTCGATGGCCCCGCAGCTGCCGGTCAGGGTCAGCTTCAGATCCACCGGCTGACCCAAGGGCACTTGGGCGGGCGAGGCCTGTTTGTCGCCGCCCACCTGGCAGGTCTGGCCGGCCCGGACCTCCGCCGCGCCCTCCGCCGGAGCGAAAACCGAGATCAGGCTGGCTTGCCGGTCGGCGACGAAGACGCGGCCGTCGGGCGCCACGCTGACATCCGACAGGTTGCGCGGTTGGGCGTTGACGTTGGGCCGGGCATCGAAGCGGGCGAAGACCGCGCCCGTTTCATCCACACCCACCACCTCGCCGAAGGCGGTCAGGACGAAGGAACGCCCCTGCGTGGCGCCGGAGATGCGCCAGGCGTCGGCCGGCAGCTTCAGCTTGCGGATGAGGCCGCCGTCGGGGCGGTACACCTGCGCCTCGTCGCGCAGCACGTCCAGCACGTACAGGCGGCCATCGGGCCCGGAAGCCACATCGGCGTACAGGGCATTGCGGTCGGTGCCGCCCAGGTTCACCTCTGAGCGTCGCCCACGCATCAGCTTCTTGTACAGGTACAGCTTCTGGTTGGCGTTGTCCAGGAGCAGGATGAGGTCGTTGTAGGGATCGTAATGCACCGAGGTGGCCTCGGCGTCCTGGGGCAGGGTGGTGGTCCACTGCACGGCCAGGTAGTCGCGCGACTCGCCCTTCCAGTCCTTGGTGCCCTTGGTGAAGTAGCCGAGGCAGGGCATGCTGTTGGCGCCCTGGATGCAGGTTCCCAGGCCCACGATGCCGTCCGGTGAGCCGTCGCCGGAGGCGATCTGCAGGGTCACCGACAAAGGATCTGTAGGAAAGGTCTCACGCGGCAACACAGCCAGGGGCTGGCCTTCAGGACTGTAATGGAAGACCGAGCGGAAGTCGGTCACGTAGACGGTTCCGTTGGCCGCCACATCCACCCGGCTGGGGGCGCGGAAGGAGCTGCTGTCGAACTGGGCCATCTGCCAGACCGTGGACAGGGTGTTGAAGTTCGGCTCGTTGAAGCGCAGGACCACCGGAAAGCGCGGCGCCCGCGGATCCTGCGGGTTGTCCGTCTTGAAGCCCAGGGCGTAGTACTGGCCCGTGGCCACGTCGACCGCCGGGTTGAAGAACTGCTGCACCCCTTGCGAACGCAGGGCGTCGCCCAGGAAGGTGACCGCGCCATCGTCGATGATGCAGGGATAGGCCAAGAGGGTGTCGTCGTCGTAGGCCACCAGGTCGCGGCCGCTGCAGCTCTGGGTACGCCGACCGCCGCCGGGCATGCCGGGGAATCCACCGCCGGCCACCTGCCGCTGGTACTTGGGGTCGCTGAAATCCAAGGTGCGCACGACCCGGTAGGCGCTGCCGGTGGACAGGCTGGGGTCCGGCTCGAAGACCTGCACCCGGGAGCCGTTGCGATCGGCGACATACACCGTGCCCGACGGGGAAACCGTCACGTCGCTCAGCTGCCGGAAGCGCCCCTTGCCGCTGCCCCGGCTGCCGAAACTGTGCTGCTCCTTGCCCATGGCGTCGAAGGCGCGCACCTGGTTGGTCAGCACGTCGGTCAGCCAGAGCAAGCCGTCGGGGCCCAGGCCCATGCCGGAGGCGTTGATGCCCTTCCAGTCCTCCAGGTAGGCTCCGCTGCGGTCGAAGACCACCACCCGGTAGCTGTCGTTGTCGGCGACGAAGACCCGTCCCGAGGCGTCATCCACCTCCACCCGGCCCGGCCGGCCCAACCGCTGCGGACCATCGCCGGTATTGCCGAAGGCGGCGATCCACTCGCCGGCGGCGTTCATCATCGTCACGCGGTTGACCGTGCCGTCGGTCAGGTAGACGGTTCCATCATCGGCCACGGCCAGGCCGGCGGGACGGCCGGCGAGGGTGTTGAGGGGCCAGTCGCCTTGCGGCCATTGGGTGATGCGCTGGTAGTTCTGCAGCGGCGGCGTGGCGGCGGTGATCGGCCGGGCCATCGGGGCCAGGGCGAGCAGCCCCAGCGTCAAGGCCAGAGCGGATCCGAAACAGCGCCGGAACCTGAACGGGGACGGGGTTCGGCGGGCGCGGGGGGACTGCGCGCTGGGCATGGGCTTACTCCACGGGTCTGAAGGGTGTCGTCTGGCTACCGGAAGTCTAACCCATCCGGCTTGCGCCGGGTTAGCCTTGGGTCGATGAGTGTTTGCTGAGTGGCCGCCCGCCCGGTTGGGCCGCCCTGGCCAGACCGCCCTGTCCGACCCCCGTCAATCCGGCGCCAGTCCCAGGCCGGGGGTCGGCGGAAGGAGGATGAAGCCGGCCTCCTCGACCGGGCCGCGCGTCAGGTCTTCGGCCAGCAAGGTTCCGGTGGCCAGGCCGCAGGGCCGTCGCAGTCCCAGGGCCGCCGCCAGTTGCACCGCGCCCATGCGGCCGATGGCGGCGTCCAGCGCCGTCGTGACCACGCTGTCCAGGCCGGCAGCGCGTCCAGCGGCAGCCAGTCGCGCCGCGGCATGCAGGCCCCCCAGCAGCTGCGGCTTGAGGATCAGGAGGTCGGCGGCTCCGGCATCGAGCAGCGCCGGCAAAGCGCCGGGCACCAGGAGGCTCTCGTCGGCCGCCAGAGGTACACCCAGGCGCCGCAGCCGGGCCATGCCCAGCAGGCAGGCGCGCTGCGCGGCAGGCCCGCTGCCCGCCGGCAGCGGTTGTTCAACGTATTCCAGATGCATCGGGGCCAGGCTGGTCAGCATCCGGGCCGCGAGGGCCTCGTCCCAAGCGCCGTTGGCGTCGGCCCGCAGCGCGACACCCGGCCCCACCGCGGCCCTGACCGCCGCCATGCACGCGAGGTCCCGGCGCGGCTCGCCCCCCAGCTTCACCTTGATGGCCTGGTAGCCGGCCGCCGCGGCCACCGCCGCCTGGGCGGCAGCCGCCGACGGCTCGTCGGCCCCGACGGTGGCGTTGACCGCCACCCGCGGTTGGGGGCTGTCGTCCGCCAGCCCCCAACCTTGCCGCAGCCATCGCCATAGCGGCAGGCCCGCCAGCCGCGCCGCCCGGTCCGACAAGGCCTGGTCGACCGCCGCTCGCGCGCAGGGGGCATCGGGGAAGCGACGCTCCAGATCGGCCATCAAGGCCCGGATGGCCTGGGGCGTCAGCAGGGCCGACCAGGCCTGCGCCTCGGCGGCCAGACAGCGCAGGACGGCATCCGAACGCGCCAGCGACTCGCCACCGAATCCGGGCAGCGGCGCGGCCTCGCCCCAACCCGTCGCGGCTGACGCTTCAGTTCCGCAGGCCCCCAGCAGGATGCCCTGCCGTTCGGCCAGGGTTCCGAAGGCGGTGACAAAGGGGCGGTGGAAGGACAGGCGGTACGGGTGCAGTACAAGTTGAATGGCCATTATCAGTCCGTTCGTCAGTCTGCCGTAGTGCTCGCCGCATGCCCCAGGAATGAATGATCCTGTTGGCAAACCTGATGTGAATGGCGGGACGGTCGAGAGTCTCCCAACGAAAGCGCGCCGCCTCGACCGCCCGGGGGCAAAGCAGCCCCGGGCTCTACCATCGAAATGTCCCTTCGGGACGGGAAGGCGGAGCGCCGCTTCAACGCAACCGAGCCTCCAGATCGCGCCAGGATCCGGGCGCCCCCAGGCGCGCCACCCGCCAGAAGGCCCTGCCCGCCTCGCGGCGCACGGCCAACCAGGCGTCGACGGCGTCGGCGGGCAGGGCCGGCGCAGCCGCGGGCGACCAGTCACCATGCGCGCGGGCCAGATCGACGCGGGCCGCGGCCAGGAACGCGGCGGCGTCTGCAGCGCGGCCGGCGAGCAGGGCCAGGCCCGCCGCATGCAGCCGCAACAAGCCGGCGGCCAGATGCCCCTTGCGCGGCGCGCGCCACCAGCGCCAGGCCCCCGCCGGACCCAGGGTGTACGCCAAGCGTACACTCTGGCGCGCCAGAGCCAGCCGCTCGCCGGGCGTGACGGCGCGCTCGTTGAACAGCCGGTGGCTCAGCGCGGGCAGGCGCGCAGCCAGCAGATCCAGTCGGCCGAGCAAGGGATCGCCCGATGGATCGCCCTCGCCATCGGCGGTGATGGCCGTTGTGGCGCCGGCTGTCGCGGCCGCTAGCAGCAGGTCACGATCGGCCGGTTCACGACGGTCCGCCGGTTCATCGCGATCCGCCAGCCAGCAGAGCCCGCCGGCCAACACAGCCACGGCACCGCGGTAATCCGCCCCCGGGTCTACGGATGGCTCGCCGCGCCGCCGCCGCTCCAGACAGTCTAAGAGGTAGACGGAGGGGTCGCTGCCCAGCCATTCGGCCAGCAGCGGAGCAAAGGGGGGATCGGCCGCCCGCCAGGCCGCTTGCCGGGCGGCGTATCCAGCTGCCAGCACGCCGATCTCGGGCAGCAATGCGGTAGGCAGGTCCAGGGATTGGCGCGCCAGACCCACGGCCAGGCCGCGAGCCGCCAGCTCCCCGAGCGGCCGACCGCGGAGCCAGTCCGCCGGCAGGGCCTCGGCCAGATGCCAGAGCCGCTTGAAGAGGATCTCGCGCGTGTTGCGACGGTCCAGGTTCGCCATGCCTACCGCGCGGATCTCTGGCCGCAGCTCCGGTCCGGCGAGCGTTCGCCCGGCCTCGCGCAGCTCGTGGGTGAAGATGAATGGTGGAAGGGACTTCAGCCTGGAGCGCTCACGCAGCAACAAGTCCACGTGGAACAAGGGGCTCCGCTGACCCCAGCCGGCCGCCAGGGAGCTGGCGCGTCGCGTCAGATCCGCCCGCCGCGCGGCGACCATCCGACCGCGGGTGACCACCAGCAGCTCGATGTCCGAAAAGCATTGCCAGGAGCCGTCCACCCAGGCTCCCGCCTCCTCGCCGCGAGCCATGCTGCCCAGAAGCCGGACGCCGATGACCCCCGGCTCGGTGGCCAGCAGCCCGGCGAGCTCCTCCAGCCACTGCGCCACCGGCGTGGTCACCGTGACGGTCAGCGCGGTGCCCATGGGATCGGCCACCGGATCGGCCCCTGGATCGCTCACCGGGTCAGCCGCGGGTCCAGCGCCAGGGAAACACATGATCGAATTCTAGCATGGCCGCCCAGGGGTCCGTGGCACGCATCCTGCTGTCAGGCCCTTGCGCGAGGCCGACAGCCGACCATTCCTGAACGCTACTGTTGAATTCCGTCCTTGTGAACAGAGTCCTTGCGAACACGGTCCTTGAACCCATCGTCGTCGTCCTGCAACGCGGTCCGGCATCTCGCGCCGGCAGCGGCCTCCATTGCAACCGCCGCACACGCAACAGGGGAGCAGCACCATGAATCCGCGCACCATGATCTTGACCACCGCTCTGATCCTCGTGGGGATCGGGCTGGCCACCACCCTTTGGGGCCTCTTCAGGCCCGACGCTCCGCCCGCGACCCCCATCGCCGTTCTGGTCGCGGCCCAGCAGATCGAACCCTACACCATCATCACCACCGACATGCTCCAGAGTGGCGGCGTCCTGGCCCCCAGCCGGGCAGCCGAACTGGGCGCCTGGCCGAACTCCGCCGCGGTCGGCAAGATGAGCGCCGGCCTGATCAAGGTGGGCCAGATCCTGACGGCGGTCAACGCCAAGCCGATCGAAGCCGTGCGTCTGGCAGCGGATCTGGACCTGGAGATCGTCAGCTTCCAGGCCGGCGTGGATCGCCTGGTCGGGGGCCAGATCCGCCCCGGCCACCTCATCAACGTCTACGGCTTCGGCCGCGACGAGGCCACCCGGGAGAACTTCACCCGGCTGATCGACAGCCGGGTCTGGGTGGTGGAGGTCAGCCAGTCCGGGCGGCAGCTGGATCTGCCCACGCCGCGCCCGGACCTGACCAGCGGGGATTACGGCGAGGAGCCGGCGCGCGCCGGGGGCAGCAACGCCACGCTCATCACCGTGGCCGTCGAGCCCCGCAGGGCGGCCAACCTCATCGATGCCCTGGGCGCCGACGGCCTGCAGGTCTGGGTGACCTTGGCCGCCAATGACGTGGCCCGCTACAGCACGGCGACGCCCTTGCCCAAGGCGACGGCCACGGCCCTCCCGGCGACGCCCTGGTACCCGCCGGGCTGGGAGCCGACCCCGGACTGGATGCCGCCTACCGGCTATGGCGGCATGGCCGGACGCTGAACCGCAGCGGGGCGGCCCGTCACATCGGGCCGCCCCGCATCCTGTTCAGCCGTCGGGGGAGCGATCGATCGTCAGCGCTCGTCGGTCGCCCGGTTGCCGGCCCAGCAGAAGAACACCCGGCTGACCGGGCAGCCGCGGGCGGTGCTCGCCGGGTCCAACGGATCGCTGCCCTTTTCCAGCTCGCAGCGATCGCCGGCGCCGTCGGCATCGGTGTCCGGCAGATGCGGGCTGGTGTTGTAGCGGTCGACCTCGTCGCCATCCGGCAGGCCGTCATCTTCGTGGTCGCGGTCCAGCGGGTTGGTGAGGGTCTCCCACACCTCGCGCCGGTTGGTCAGGCCGTCGCGGTCCTCGTCCAAGCCTTCATCCACCCGAACGCGGACGTAGGTCCATTCGCGCCCCGGGAAGACGACGTTGTCGATGTTCTTGATGCCGCCCGCTGCCAGCTTGATGGTCACCGCTCCGACCGGCGGTGCGGTGAAGCCGCTGAAGGTCCAGCGGTTGTTGGCCCCCTGGCTGACGGTCGTCGCCACCTGGCCGTTGACCGTCAGGTCATCGGCGCTGACCCCGCTCACCGTCTGGTCGAACTGCACCATGAAGGTGGGCAGGTCATCGATGAAGCGGTAGATGCGGAACGGCTCCTCGTAGACCACCTGCGGATCGCGCGGCTTGTCAGGCTGGTCTTCCTGATCGATCTGTCCGAAGGGATCCACCAGGGCCATCGCCGCGGTAAACAGCACGCCCTGCCGCTCCTGCGAGACGGCGTCGACGAAGTTGTGCCAGCGCCAGAAGATCGGGTCGCGCGGCGAGAAGGGCACGTTGAGCATGTCGCCGCCCACCGCGGTATGCACCGTGTTATGCCAGGTATGGGTCACCGCGCAGCCCAGCAGGCGGCGGTTGGCGGGGTAGTCCTGCAGACGTCGCTGGCCGCCGCCCGTCGTGTCGCAGGGCAGGCCGTTGGTGGGACGGCGGATGGTGCCGGTCAGGGTGAACCAACTGGGCTTGGGCTGGACGGCATAGGTGCCCCCTCGCGCCGCGTGGTCGATGTCCACGCCGCGCGGGATGGACGTGCCCGAATCCCAGATCCCGATCGGCGGATAGCCGAACTCGGCGCGCCAGTTGCTGAAGCGGTCCAGGAACTGCCGATGGAAGTCGAAGAAGAGCGTGCCATCGTAGGTCCAGCCGGTGAAGGGGAACTGGCCATGCCAGAAGGAATGCTCGGTCTGGATGGCCGAACTGTGGTTGGTCGTGTAGTAGTCGTCCGCCTGACGGGTGATGTCGTAGTTGTTGCGTTCGACGTTGAGCGTATGCTCCACCATGCATTGGCCCAGGGTCGTCGTGACCGTGACCGCGACGCGCCGCGCCTGCGGCCCGGCGTTCTGCGGATGGCGCTGGTTGGCCAAGGGCTTCCAGTAGAAGGCGATGTTCTGCCGCTGGTAGTCGGCAGCCTGCATCGGGGTGACGGACCAGCTGAAGCGCGTGGTCTCCTGGTAGTCGCGGATGACCTCGCCGTCGACGGTCCACTGGTAACCGGTCACGGTACCGCCACCGGTCACCCCCACCCCGAACTGGGCCAGCTGGGCGACGTTCATCAGCGAGGGCCGGGGGGAGATCACCGCGCTGCAGACCGGCGGCGGCGGCGGAATCGGCGGCGTGGCCGTCGGCGATGCGCCGCCGATGACGGTCGCGGTGGGTGTCGGCGAGGGCCCAGCCGTGGGCGGGGCGGTCGGCAGGGCGGCGGTGGCGGTGGCCGTCGTCGGCGTCGGCCAGCCGGATGCCGTGGCCGTGGGCCAGGGGGTGCCGCCCGGATCCGGCGTGGGGTCGACGATGTCGCAGCCGTAGTTGCCGAAGAGCATCGGCGGCAGGGACTCGCCGGGATAGCAGCTGACGTTGACCCCGATCTGGGGCTGGCGGCTGGGCAGCCAGCCCGCACGGTTCTCTTCGGTCACGCCGTAGGCTCCCGGCGCGCTGACCACGAACTCGAAGCGGCCGTTGGCGTCGGTGTAGGTCTGTGCGCTCTGCGGACCGGTGAGGTTGATGCCCCAGCCGGGAATGGGCGGCTCGTTGCCCGGCACCTGCGGCGTCAGGGGACAGCCTTCCCAGATGCCGTTGGCGTTGAGGTCGTTGAACTTGTAGCCGATGATGCGCGTGCCGCCCGCCGCCACCCCGAAACTGCATTCGGTGCGGATCAGCTCATAGCCCACCTGGGCCGTCAGGCGCACGGCCTCCTGGCCCACCGGCGGGACCACCCTGAGGCCGCCCATGGTGTAAGTGCGGTTGGTCTCGATGGACCGCGGCCCGATGACGGTCTGCACCTGCCCCGTCGGGGTCACGTCATCGACCCGGATCAGGGCTTGGGCCTCGATGCCCGAATCCACGCGCAGCTGCAGCTGCAGCGGGTCGTTCACGAAGTACAACGGGCTCTGGCCGGTCTCCATGCAGCCCCGGTCGGTGCGGATCCATCCGGCGCCGACGGCGCCACCGGTGGGCGTCTGGCCGTAGAGCGGAATGCTGATCAGGGGTTCGTTGGGGGCATTGCAGCGGATCAGCAGGAAGTCCTGGTAGGAGCCCGGCGCGCGGGGCGCGAAGGCCAGGGCGATGACATAGCTCTGGCCCGGCGCCAGGGTCTGGTCGCCGGCGTTGAGGGTGCCGATGAGAAACGGTGAGCCACCGCCGCCCTGAACGCCGACGGTGTTGATCAAGAGCGGTGCGCCGCCGAGGTTCTTGATCGTCACATCGCCGGAGCTGGAGGCGCCGACGGCGACCGCCCCGAAGTTCATGCTGCTCGGCTCGTAGGCCACCGTGGGTTCGAGCGGTTGGTCCACGCGGTAGCCGCAGGTCGCGGAGGCGGCCGGCGACAGCTGCCCGGGAGCGAACACGTCCAGCAGCAACGCATAAGGCCCCACCTGATCGCCGGCCACCGCCCCGAAACTGAAGGCCTGGGCGCCGGGAATGCTCTGACGCTCCACCAGCATCCGAATCTGCCCCGTAGCGTCCCGCTGGCGGAGGGTCACCTCCACCTGGGGAAGCCCCGCGGCCTCCAGGTACACCGTCAGGCCTTCCTGCAGCAGGTAGCTGGGATCCTGGCCCGCTTCCACGCAGCCGCGGTCGGTCTGCAGGCGCGCGGTCACGCTGGGGCTCGTCGCGGTCTGCCGATGCCCGAAGAGCACCTCGAAGATCGCACCGGGGCTGTTGTCCGGCAGGGTCAGGACCACCTGCTGCGGGCGCGTCGGCTGCCAGCCGGCCTGCGAGGCCTGGGTCACGGTATAGGTGCCGGCGGCCAGCGCCGGAAAGGCGAAGCGTCCCATGGCATCGGATACTGTCGGCAGCGTTCCGGCCGCGCCGGTCAGGGTGACCTGCCAGCCGGCCAGGCCGGTCTCATTCGCGTCGCGCTGGCCGTCGCCGTCGGCGTCCGCGAAGCCGAAGCCGATCACGCTGCCCCCCAGGGCGGGCAGGACATGCAGGCGCACCTCCGCCTCGGCCAGGCCCATCGCGGCATCGCCAGGGGCTGACGCCTTGTAGCGCAGCACGATGGGGGCATCCGGGGCGGTGAGCTGTACCTCGGTCGGTGTGAAGCGCAGGCGACCGCTGACCGAATCCAGGGCCTCGACCGGACCGGTGAGCTCGGTGCCCAGGCCGTCGAGGGGCACAAAGGACATGCCCTGCAGCAGGCCATCGAGGTCGATGCGCACCAGGCTGCCGCCAGGACCGCCCTGCAGCTCGGCCCTGACGTTCTGCACCCAGCTGCGTCCGGCGACGATGTTGCAGTCCAGGGTCGGCAGCAGCTGGCCGGGCAGCTGCACGCAACCCGGCGTGAGGTCGGTGGTGAGGAGGATGGTGGGCTGCTGCTGTCGGCCGAACAGGCCGCTGGCGGCGGATCCAGAACCAGACCCGAGCGCGGTCGCGGCTGCCGCGGAACGGGCCGCGAGGCTGCCCATGGCCAGTCCCCGCTCGGGCGGCGCCGCTGCCGGCACCGGGCTCAGGCGGCCGCCGGTGGGGGCCATCGGAGCGGAGCCAACCGGAGCGGGGCCAGCCGCGCCGGAGGCCACCGGTCCTCCAGCCACAGAGGCTGGCGACGCCTTGGCCGCCAGCGCCTTGCCGGGCGGCGCCCCGACCGAGGAGCCCTGGTAAACGCGTGTCAACAGCAGCATTCCGGCCACGATCAGCAGCCAGCGCGGCTTCAGCAGCCGAAGATCCATTGCGCCTTCTCCTCCAATGTCATCCATGCAAGGCCCAAACCGGGACGGGCGGACCTTGATCAGGGCAAACGATGATAGCTTGCGCGGCGCGGTACAATCGCGCCGGGAGTCCGTCGAGGCCTGAATTGCAGCATCGTCGAACCCGATGCACATTAACGGACAGTGACCTCGCCCGTTATGCGCGAAGGACCGGTGCCACCCCAGCCGGACCATCGCCGCACGAAGCTGCCTCACAGCGCCGCGGACGACCGATCGGACATCCCGCGCCACACCTCTGGCCCACCCCACCCGCACGGAGACCTCCCCATGTCCCAGGAACTGCTCACCCGCCTCACCAGCGGCAGCATCTTGCTCAGCGGCCTCACGCTGCTGATTGGCTGGCTGGTCATCCGCCGCCGCCGTGACGACATCCGGCTCCACCGGCGGCTGATGCTCACCGCCACAGCCCTGGCCGCCGTCTTCCTGGTAGCCTATGTCTACCGCTGGTCGGTCTACGGATCCAAGCCCTTCGCCGGCACCGGCGGCTGGCGAAGCGTCTACCTCGCCATCCTTCTGCCGCATATCCTGCTGGCCATCGCCGTGGGGCCTCTGGCCCTGCGCATGATCTATCTGGCGCAGTCGCGGCGCGATTTCGCGGCCCACCGCCGCCTGGGTCGCTTCACGGTCCCCGTCTGGCTCTTCGTCTCGGCCAGCGGTTGGGTTATCTATTGGCTGCTGTATGTCAAGACCTTCTGACCGCCTGTCTACATCCCGCCTGTCCACAACCCGCCTGTCCACAACGGCGCGCGCCGCACGTTAATACCGGTGAGTGCGGCGGTCGGATACCGGTGCGTCGCCCGCGGATCTACCCGACCGTTCGGGGACCTGTCCCGGCGACGCACCGGTTCTTGCCAAGGCCCCCGTCGCGGGGCATCATGCGCCACCTCGTGGCCGCCGCTATGCCGGACCGTCATCGCCGACCGCCAGTTCGGCGACGACCCAGATGAAGGAGCCTCAAATGACGAGCATGTCCAGCCTCAAGCGCCTGACCCTGTCCCTGGCTACCGCGGCAGCCCTCAGCGCCATCGGGCTGCTGGGTCTGGTGCAATCCCCGCGAGCCCAGGCCTCCCCCGCCGCGCAGATCGGCAGCGCTCGCTCCAGCTGCAGCGACGTCGACGCGGTCACCGGTCTGCCCCTCAGCACGCGGGTGATCAGCCCCAGCATGATCCGCATCTGCGATACCGCCGAGGTGTCGATGACCGTCAAGGTGAGCTGTGAGGACACGCCGCTGCACGTGATGATCAGCATCGACAAGTCCGGATCGATGGTCGGTCAGCCGATCCAGGACGTGAAGGAGGCGTCGGACGCCCTGCTGGACGTCCTCATCGCCGAGAACAACCCCAACATCAAGGCCGGCGCCATCAGCCACGGCGATCCGCCGCGCGTCGACCAGAAGCTGACCGACAAGCTGACGCAGGTCAAGGCCAAGATCCGCGGCCTCAGCGCCGGCGGCGAGGACAACCTGCCGAAGTCGATCATCATGGCCAAGCAAGAGCTGGTCAACGAGCGCAGCAAGTCGCGCGCCGAGCCCATCGGGGTGATGGTCGTCCTTTCCGACGGCGGCCAGACCTATCCGCCGGCGGAGGCCATCAAGGCCGCCAACCAGGCCAAGGGCCAGAACATCCTGGTCATCGCGGTGTGCATCGAGAACGGCACGCCCGGCGGCTGCGCCGCGATGCAGAAGGTGGCTTCCTCGCGTCGCTACTACTTCGAGGCCCAGGGCACCAGCGGGCTCAAGACCATTTTCCGCAAGATCGCCCAGGACATCACCCGTGCGGCCGTCAGCTTCCGATCGCTCGTGGTCGAGGAGACCCTGCCGGAAGGCCTGGAGTACGTGGACATGAGCGCCGTGCCCGAGGCCGTCTACGACTCGGATTCGCGGACGCTCACCTGGGATCTGGACGCCGCGCCGACCGGTGGCCAAGGCCTGGGCTATCGCGTCAAGCCCGCCGACCTCTACACCTACACGGTGGCCGCCAAGAACAAGGCCGAGTTCCGCGACAGCCGCGGCGGCCTCGGCGAGATCATCATTCCCACCGCCGCCCTCAGCGTCCCTGTCCGCTGTGACCAGCCGGTGACCACCCAGGTGGTGCCGCCCACGGACACGCCGACGCCCACGGACACGCCCGTCGTGCCCAGCCCCACCCCCACCGACACGCCCACGCCGACCGTCACCCCCAGCGCCACGGCCACCCGCACGCCGACCCCAACCCCGACGCCCCGGCCGGTCTACTTGCCCATCCTCAACCTGCCGCGCTGCTTCGAGGTAGACATCCCGCTGGACATCGCCATGGTGATCGACGCCTCCAGCAGCATGGAGACCCTCACCCTCGGCGGGCGCTCGCGCATCGCCGCGGCCAAGGAAGGGGCCAAGCGCTTCACGGAGTTGCTGCGCGCCAGCGACCACGCGGCGGTGGTCGTCTTCAACGACCGGGCCTGGCTGGCGGCCGGACTGACGGGTGACCGAAGCCTGCTGGCCAGCGCGATCGACGGCATCACCACGGCGCCCTACACCCGCATCGACCTGGCCCTGCAGGAAGCCGCCGCGGCGCTGCGCGGCCCCGGCACACGAGACGCGGCGCGCAAGGTCATCGTGTTGATGACCGATGGCCAGCCCACGCATACCACGCCGGACGCGGTGCGGGCGGCGGGCGCCGCGGCGCGTCAGCTGGGTCCGATCTTCGTCATCGGCGTGGGTGGCGACATCGATGTGCCGCTGATGGTCGATGTCAGCGGTGACGCCTCCCGCTACTACCCGGTGGACGACGCCGAGGCCCTCGGCCGCATCTACGCCCAGATCGCCGAGCGCACCCGCTGCGGTGAAGACTGATCCGGTGACCCAGGGGAGGCCTGCCGACGGCAGGCCTCCCCCGGGAACCGTTTGCGCTGTCAGCGCCACCCACGACATGTGATCATGATGCAGCAGGCGCTTGGCGTGCCGGCCGAGGCCATCCGGCCCGGGCTGACCTCAGAGCGCGACGACCCGGATCTGGAGTTGATCCGATCCATCGCCGCCGGGCGCCGTGACGCCTTGGCGACGCTCTACGAGCGTTTCGGCGCCCCGCTCTACCGCTTCATCCTGCAGCGCCTGGGTCAGGACCGGGAGCTGGCCGAAGAGGTCCTGCAGGACGTGATGCTGGCCGTGTGGCAGGGCGCCGGACGCTTCCGGGGCGACAGCCGGGCGCTCACCTGGCTCTTCGGCATCGCCCACCGCCAGGCGCTCCAGGCCCGACGGCGGCGCACGAGCCGTTTGCGTCACGAATGGGATCCTGCCGATGACTCCAGCCCCATCTCCCGGACGCCCTCCGCCATGGCTGCCCCGCGCGAGCTGGCCGAAGCGGACCTGGAGGCGGAGGAACTGCGCCGGGCGGTCGCCCAGCTGCCTGAGGACATGCGCATCGCCCTCGACCTGACCCTGGGGGAGGGTCTGACCTGCCAGGAAGCGGCCGCCGTCCTGCATGTGGCCACGGGCACGGTCAAGAGCCGCCTCTTCCGCGGCCGCGCCCTGCTGCGCGAGGCCCTGGCCTCGGCGGCGCAGCCGGCATCGGCGACGCAGGTGGAGGAAGGCCGATGAACCTGCGTGATTGCCGTTCGATCCAGACCATCGTCCCCGATTGGGTGGCCGGGCGACTGCCCGATGCCATGACATCCGGGCTGCGCCGTCATCTGGACCGCTGCCCGGACTGCCGCGTGGTCGTCGCCGAATGGCGCCGCGTGGCCGGTGCTCTGGAAGCCGCGCGGCCAACGGTGGCGCCGCCGCCGCCGGCCGTCGCCCTGGCCAAGGTCGACCGCTTCCGCCATAGCCAGCCGGCCGGCCCGGTTGCGCCGCGCCAAGTTGCGCCGCGCCCGGTCGCACGCTGGGTCATGGCGATGGGCCTGCTGCTGCTCGCCGGAATTGCCGTCTGGCGCTTGCGTCCGGGCGACGCGCCCGACAAGGCCTCACGCAGCAACGCCGGCCAGGACTCGGATCCGCGGCTCTCCGCGGTCATCGGTCGGTCGTCCGACAGCGCGGACCCCGCGGCGCTCCCACCCGCGGCGCAGCGGCATCTCCCCGCCCAGCGACCGGACGGTGGCGATCCACCGGCCGATGCGATCACGCGCGTCGCCGACAGCCGAACGGCGGCGGCGGTGGCCGGCGAAGGCGGCTTTTCCGGCTCACGGCGCTCGGGAGCCCCGACCATCGCGCTCCGGGCCGCAGGCGCGCCACAGGCAGCGACAGCCCAGACGCCACCGGCGCCTGACCCCACGCTCACGGTAAACGATGAGCCACGCGAGACGAGCGAAGCGACTGCCGGCGGCGGATCTGAACCCGTCCTCACCGTCCCGCCGGGCAGCCCGACCGCCACCGCGACAGCGTCGGCGTCGCCGTCGGCCTCCCCGCCAGTGCCGGAACCTCCGACCGACTTCGCCTTGGTGGGCGTGGTGGTCGACGACATGGACCGACCGATCCCGGGCGCCTACCTGCAACTCTGGTCCGAGCCCACCGGCCAGGAGGGTCCGCTGGCCTACTTGACCGAATCAGATTCGGAGGGCCGCTTCAGCCTGCTGCTGCCGGCCGGCGGTTACCTCCTGCACGGTGAAGCCGCGGGCCATGAGGCGGCCTGGTGGGGCGGGGCGGACCGCGCCGCCGCCCAGCGGCTGGGTCTGCCGGCCGACCCGGCCGCGCCGCAGCCGCGCCTGGTCCTGCGCCGCCTGTTGCCGACGGCGCAGCCCACGGTGGCCCCGACGGGCACGGCGACCAGTCCGCCGACGGTCGTGGCCCCGACCGTCGCCAGGCAGCTCGTCGACCGATGACCTGCGCTCCGGCGCCCCACCGTCGGCCTCCGGCCCGTCCGCCGGCCATCTTCCTGCTGAGCACCGCCCTCTTCCTGGCCCTGATCGGGCAGGGTCCCACGCGGCGTTCCCTCTCCGCGGCCGATCCCGCCGGGGCCTTGGACCTGCAGCTGCTGGGTCAAGCCGGTGGTCCCGTGAGCGCGGTAGCCGCGGAGCCGGCGCGCGGCCTGGTGTTCTTGGGCGCCGGGCGCGCTGTGAGCGTGCTGCGTGACGCCGGCCGCGATGGCCTGAGCCTCATCGGCCGCGGCCAGCCGCTGGCCGGGGCAGTGGCCGGCCTCACCGCGGGCAACCAGTGGCTGGCAGCCTGGACCGCCGCCGGCGACGGTCTCACGATCATGGACACCAGCGACGCCGCGCGGCCGGTGGTCAGCGCTCAGCTCCAGGACCTGCCCGGCCCGGTGACGCATGCCTTGCGGGTTGGGGACCGCCTCTACCTGACCCTGGGCGCGGCCGGACTGGCCACCTACCAGCTTGGCGCGGGCAGGCCCGAGGCGATGTCCCGCTTGCCGTTGCCCGGCTGGGCCGGCCACCTGGCGGTGGTGCCGATCAACGGCCGGCGGACGGCCTTCGTGGCCCTGGGCGCGGCCGGACTGGCGGTGGTGGATGTGGAGGACAGCCGCTCGCCGGCGGTCCTCAGCACCATCGCCGGTCACGTCGAAGGGGTCGCCGCCTGGGGCAGCATGGCCTACCTCGCGCAGCGCGAGGCCTTGCCGGGCGGCGGCGCGGGGGCGACGCGGCTGGCCATCTACGATCTGTCGCGACCCACGCTTCCGCGACGCATCGTCGAGCCGCGTCCGGATTTCAGTGTCGGGTCGCGCCCGGTCACCGACGGGGTGCTGCTGTACTCCTGCGCCGGCAGCCCGCCGCTGCTGGAGCCCATCGACGTCCGTTCACCGCAACAGCCGGTGCGCCGCGGCTTCCTCGACGAACCGCCGCTCCCGCCGCGCTGGCTGCAATGCGCGGCGGTGGCCACCAACGGCGCGCGGGTCTACCTGGCCTCCTGGTCGGGCGGCGTGCAGCGGCCGGAAGACCGCCACGGCGGCCTGGCGGTGTTTCAGCGGCAGGCTTCCAGCCGCCTGTCCTTTCTACAATCCCTCGACCTGCGCGGCAATGTCGGACGCCTGATGATCGACGGCGGCCGGGCCTGGCTGACCGACGGCGCGGCGGCCGGCACGCCCAGCACGGGCCTGCGGGATGTGGATATCGGCGATCCCCAGCGCCCGCTGTTGGGCTCACGCTACAGCCTGGAGCCCGCCCCCGTGGCCGGTGCCCCCGGCACCCCCACGCCCTTCGCCCCGGCCGGCGACCTGCTGGCCGGACGGGATTGGGTCTACGTGGCGACGACCGGCCGCCACCACCGGCTGGAGCGGGCCGGCAAGGGCCTGGTGCCCGAATCGCAGCTGACCTTGCCCCTGGCCGATCCGGTCGAGTCGCCGCCGCGCCTGGCCCTCTGGCCCTCCGGTGTCATCCTGGCCCTGGCCGGCGTGGATCCCGGCTACCTCCTGCGCATGGCGCCCGAGGCCGGCGGTCCGCCGACGGTGGCCCACCAGGGCTTCCTGCACCGCAGCGGCCTGGTGACGGATCTGGCGCCCAGCGACGCCGGCCTGCTGGCCACCGTCCGCCAAGGAGGGCTGCGGGTCCTCGACCCGGATGCCCCGGACGGCGACTGGGAGCTGGCCAGCCTGGCCCTTCCGGCCGAGAGCCTGGCGGTAGCGACCGACGGTTCGCTGGCCTTCGTCGCCAACGGCGACGCGGGCTTGATCGCGGTGGACCTTCTGGACCCGCTGGCGCCGGTGGAGTTGAGCCGCAGCCTGTGGAGCGACGACCTGGCGGCGCCGGCGTCCATCGACCTGGCCCTGGACGGCGCCGCGGCCTGGAACGGCGAGCGCCGCGGCCTGGTGATCCTGGAGCGCGGCGAGGACGCACGCGGCGGCGGCATGGTCGGCCGGCTGCGGCTGGTGGACGCCGTCGACCCGCGGCTGCCGCGCTCGCTCTTCTCGCTGGCGGTTCCGGCGGCGCGGGCCTTGATCCTCAGCGGCGACCTGGTGCTGGTGGCCAGCGAAGACGAGGTGCTGGAGGTCTATCGTATCAGCGGCCTGGCGCCCAGCCCCACACCCAGCCCTTCGCCCACGCCGTCGGCCACACCGTCGGCAAGCCCGTCGGCCAGTCCCAGCGACCCGTCCCCCACGGTATCGCCCACGGCATCGCCGCCGACCGCGAGCCCGACGGCAGCGCCGACGGAGTCCCCCACGGCGGTCAGACGCCGATCGGCCTGGCTGCCCGTCCTGAACCTGCGTCTGGATCGGCGGCGAGAGCTGTACCTGCTTCTGGACGGTCATCTGTCGGCCGCCGCGGAGGCGGACTGGGCGCTCAGGCTGCAGCTGGCCCAGCTGGCGCTAGACGATCTGGACGCCGGCAACGACGCGGCCGCGCTGTTGCGCTTCGATGGCGAAGGCGCGACCCTCGAGGCCCTGGGCGGTCGGGACGAGGTAGGACGACGGCTGTCCGGCCTGGCCGCAGCGCCCGGTCACGGCGGGCGGCTGGACCTGGCCTTGGCGGGGGTGGACACGGCCGGCGGGCTGATGTCGCCGGCGCCCGACCGACGCGACCGGGTGGTCCTCATCCTGGCTGGTCCCGACGCGGCGTCGGCCGGCTCGGCCGCCGGCCACGCGGCAGTGGAACGGCGCCTGGCTACCCTCCAGGCCCAAGGCGCGCGGGTCTTCGCCCTGGTCGACGGGACCGACACCCTCGAGGGCTGGCGTCGGCTGCTGGCTCCCGATCGCCTCGCGTCGCGCGCCGATGCCAAAGCGGCCGGGGCCCGGCTGGCCGAGTGGGCGGCGCGGGGATGGTGGTGAAGGGACGACGCGGAGGTGGGTGGCAGGTCGGAGCGTGACGCACCATTTGGAGCTACCACCATCCGCAGCGCCGACTGAACACGTCGCGGGCCCTGGGTCATTTCATGGCCGAGCAAGTGTAGGCCGCAGATAGGACTTCGCCGCGTCGTTACAAGTAGACCCATCTCGGCCGGCCGAGCCCTTCCGGCCCAGAATCTCGATCTGGCGCGCAGCCCCTCTGCACACCTTCTCCACACCCCTAAGTCATAGTGATGCACACAGCATTGAGAACCATTCATTGAAAGGACCTGGACGATGTCGAAGAAGACGTGGTTGATCGCCACCGGCGCGGTCATCGCCGTCGGCTACGGAGGCTACCGCATCCTTGCCTCACGCGGCAGTGGACCCTCCGCGCCGCTGGAGACCGTGACGGCGGCGCCCGGAGTCTTCGAGGCGGCAGTGGAAGCCTCAGGTAGCTTGGCCGCGGCCCAGTCCGTGCCCCTGGCATTCACGGCCGGTGGCCGCGTGGCCGAGGTCCTGGTGAAGATCGGCGACACCGTGGTCGCCGGGCAGCCGCTCGCCTTGCTGGACACCTCCGATCTCATGCTTCAGGTCAAGGCCGCCGAAGCCAACCAGCGGACCTCCGAGAGCGGGTTGGGCGTACAGCGCGCCGGCCTGGCGAGTCAGGGCGCCGGGCCTACCGAACTTGAGATCGACCTGGCCAAAGTCAATGTCGACAAGGCCAAAGACAGCCGCTGGGGCGTGCAGGCTATCCGCGACTCAACCTGCGGTAAGGAAAAACCCTTCTTCGAGCAGGCCGCCTGCGATCAGGCCGACGCCAATGTCTTGGCCGCCGAGGATTCGGTCCGCATCGCCGAGCTGCAGTACGAGCAGACCCTGATCGCACCCGGCGATGTCGACTTGCGTCAGGCGCGCGAACAGGTTCGCCAGGCCGAAGGGCAGGTTGCGGGGGCGGCGGTGCAGGTCGAGCAGGCGCGGCTGAAGGTCCAGCAGGCGGCTCTGGTTTCGCCCATCACCGGCACCGTGACCCAACTGGCGCTTGAAGCCGGACAACAGGTGGGCGGCGGGCAGACGGCTCTGACCGTGAGCGACCTGGCGCGGCTCGAGATCGGCATCAACCTGGATGAAACCGATGTGTCCCGGGTGAGCGTAGGGCAGGCGGCGCAGATCACCTTGGACGCTTTCCGCGGCGAGGCCCTGACCGGCGAGCTGACGAACATCGCCCCGGCGGCCGACGCCAGCAGTGGCGTGCCCTTGTACCTCGTCACGGTCAGCCTGGAGCCCGGCAAGCTGCCGCTTCGGCCCGGCATGACCGCGGAGGTGCGCATCGTGACGGAGCAGGGAAGCCGGGGTCATCGTCATCCCCTTGCGCGCGGTCCAGTCCCAGGGTGATCAGACGGTGGTGCGCCTGCTGCCCCTGGGCGCGACGGCACCCGTCAGCGTGACGGTGCGCCTGGGCCGTTCCAACGACACCGACGTTGTCGTCAGTCAGGGGATCAAGGCGGGAGACATCGTGGTCGTCGGCGATGGACAAGTGGACGCCGGGGAGCGGCGGTGGCCCCTTTGGTGGAGGCCCCCCTTGATCGCGTTGAGCCATGTCAGCAAGGTCTATCGGATGGGCTCGGTCGACGTGCAGGCCTTGGGCGACGTCTCGCTCACGATCCCCTCTGGCGAATGGCTGGCCATCACCGGCTCTTCTGGCGGCGGAAAGTCAACCCTGATGAACGTCATCGGCTGCCTGGACACGCCCGACTCCGGTTCTTATCGTCTGAACGGGCAGGAGGTAGCCGATCTGAGCGAGAACGCCTTGGCTGACATCCGCAACCGGGAGATCGGCTTCGTCTACCAGACATTCAACCTTCTGGCCCGCATGCCGGCGTTGAAGCAGGTCATGCTGCCCATGCAGTACGTTCGTAGCGAGGCGCGGCTGCCCCTGGCCGAACGCCGCGACCGCGCCGCCTCCGTACTCCAGGCCGTCGGCCTGGGCGACAGGTTGAATCACGACCCCAGCGAGCTCTCCGGCGGGCAGCGCCAGCGCGTCGCCATTGCCCGGGCCCTGATCAACGAGCCGCGGATCATCCTGGCCGACGAGCCGACCGGCAACCTGGACACCCGTGCCGGCGAGGAGATCCTGGAGATCTTCTCCCGGTTGCACCGCGAGTCCGGGGTCACCCTCATCATGGTCACCCACGAGGAGCCGGTGGCGGACATGGCGCAGCGCATCGTGCGCATGCGCGACGGGCGCATCGTCGAGGAGCTGCGGCGATGAGAATCGAAGTCGGCGAAAACCTGAGCGTGGCCTTGAATGGCCTGATGGCCAACAAGGTGCGCTCCGGCCTGACAATGTTGGGCGTCCTCATCGGTGTGGCCACGGTCATCGCGCTCCTGTCGATCGGCGAGGGCGCATCGGCCTCGATTACCGACCAGATCTCGGGCGCCGGCAGCAACTTGCTCATCGTCAGGTCCGGCGGAGGCAACGGCCGCCAGTCGGGCTTGCAGTCGGGCGCCGCCACGCTGACGCTCGACGACGCCGAGGCCATCGGGCGGAAGGACGCGGTACCCGACGCGGTGACGGTCGCGCCCCAGTTCGGGCAGTCGGCCCAACTGACCTTTGGCGACGTCAACCTGACGGTCCAGGTGACGGGGTGACGCCGGCCTATGCCCAGGCCTTTGCCCTGAAGACGAAGACGGGCAGCTTCCTGGCGAACAAGGATGTGACCGGGCGGGGCAACGTGATCGTGCTGGGCAGCCAAACCGCGGAGGACCTGTTCGGCGGCTTCGACCCCGCCGGCCGGAAGGTCAAGCTCAACCCAACGGGTAAGGCCGGCGGCGCCGTGCCCATGACCGTCATCGGCGTCCTGGAGGAACAGGGACAGTCGGCTTTGATGGGCAATCCGGACAACGGCGCCTTCGTACCCATCAGCACGGCCCAGGTCCGCCTGTTCGCCGGCCGCGACGCCCTGGGCCAGTTGATGGTCAGCACGGTCACCGTGGTCGCCGGCGAGGGGCAGTCCAGCGCGGTCATGGGCCAGATCCAACAGCTCTTGCGTCGCCGGCACGACATCGAGGCCGGCGAGGACGACGACTTCAACGTCGTCAGCCAGGACGACCTGTTGAGCCTGGTCGGCAACGTGACCGGCCTGTTCACGGCTTTCCTGGGCGTCATCGCCGTGATCTCGTTGGTCGTCGGCGGCATCGGTATCATGAACATCATGTTGGTGTCGGTCACGGAGCGCACGCGGGAGATCGGCATCCGCAAGGCGGTCGGCGCCCGAACTTCCGACATCCTGCTGCAGTTCCTCTTCGAGGCCATCGTTCTCAGCGTGATCGGCGGCCTGATGGGCATGGGCACCGGCATCGGTGTGTCCTGGCTGATCACCAAGAGCGGATTCGTCACCGCCAAGGTCACGCCCTTTGCGATCGTGCTGGCCCTCACATCCGCCTTGACCGTGGGGGTGATATCAGGGGTCTATCCCGCCCGCCGCGCGGCCGCGCTCAAGCCCATCGACGCTCTGCGCTACGAGTGAGGAAGGGATGACTCAAGCGGACGCTCCCAGCCGGTCACGCATCCTGGTGGTCGACGACGAGCCGGAGATCGTTCGGGCGGTAAAGGCCTACCTGGAGCAGGCCGGCTTCAACGTCCTGACGGCCTTCGATGGCGAGTCGGCGCTGCACGCCATCCGCCGCGACGCGCCTGATCTGGCGGTGTTGGACGTCATGCTCCCGGACCGCGATGGATGGGAGCTCACGCGCCTGGTGCGCGCCGATCCACAGCTCCGCGCCCTGCCCATCATCCTCCTGACGGCGCGGATCGACGACACCGACAAGATTGTCGGCCTGGAGTTGGGGGCCGACGACTACATCACCAAGCCCTTCAACCCCCGCGAGGTGGTGGCCCGCGTGCGGGCGCTGCTCCGCCGCCAGCACCTGAGCCGCGACGCTTCCGGCAGCGAAGTCCTGCAGCTGGGCGACCTGCTGCTGGATTTGGGCCGGCGCGAGCTGCTGCTGGACGGCGTACCGGTCATGCTGACCCCCACCGAGTTCGGGCTGCTGCACATCTTCATGAAGCATCCGGGTCAGGCCCTCAGCCGCGCTGCGCGGATCAAGCGTGCTCTGGGCAGCGAATACGAAGGGATCGAGCGGACCTTGGACAGCCACATCCGCAACTTGCGCCGGAAGATCGAGGCGGATCCGGGGCGGCCGTCCTACATCCAGACCGTCTTCGGCTTGGGCTACCGCATGGTCGGTCCGCCGCGCGCGCCCGGCGGAGAAGGGCCGCTGGCTGTTCGAAGAGATCGCTCGTGAATCGGCTCTGGGTGCGGCTCAGCCTGGCCTTCGGGGCGGTGGTGATGCTGGCGGCGTTGGTCATGGTGACGGTGGCCTTTCTGGTCCAGCAGGTGGGTACCGCGGGGGGTGGCGCCGCGCCCTTGAACCTTGAAGGGCCGGGCGGCCTTGCGGAGATCTTGAGCCGTCACTACCAGGAGCGGGGGAACTGGCATGATGTCGCGCCGCTGATGGCGGCCGCCGGCGCCCTGCTGCCAAGCGAGGGGCCTTTCGGCGCCGTGCTGGAACTGGATGACGCCGGCGGGCAGGTCGTGGCCACGACGAGGAGCCGTCCCGAGCGCTTGCCAGCCCATGACCGGTCCGACGCGCTCAGCACGCCGATCGTTGTCGCGTCCCGCGAGGTCGGCACGCTATATGTCCTTTCGGCCAGCGAAGACGGTCCGCTGGATCGGCTTCGGGCCCTCCTCCTGAGCATCGCCATCGTGGGCGGCCTGCTGGGCCTGCTCTTCGGCGTCCGGATGGGGCGGGGCCTGGCCGCACCCCTGGACCGCCTGGCCGCAGCGGCCCGCGAGGTCGGGGCGGGCCGGCTGGATACCCGCGTCGCGCCCAGCGGCAGCCGTGAGATGCGCGAGGTCGCGACGGCCTTCAATACCATGGCCGATGACCTGAAAGCCAGCCAGGCTCAGCGGCGCGACATGGTAGCCGACATCGCCCACGAGCTACGCACGCCGCTCAGTGTCCTGCAGGCAAACATCCAGGCGCTCCAAGACGGCGTGTACTCGCTCGACCAATCGGAGGTCGCCCGCCTGGGCGCCCAGGCCATGCTACTCTCGCGGCTGGTCGAGGACCTGCACGCTCTGGCGCAAGCGGATTCGGGACAGCTCCGGCTGAACCGCGAACCTGTCGACGTGGCGGCTTTGGCGACGCGCATTCTGGCCAATTTCCAGTCCCTGGCGGAACAGGCGGGCCTGTCCCTGGATCAGGACATTCCCGTGGACCTACCCAGGCCCCTGGCCGACCCGGAACGCATGAACCAGGTGCTCCACAACCTGGTGGCCAACGCGATCCGGCACACGCCGCACGGCGGGAGGGTCAGCATCCGAGCCTGGCAGGAGGGAGCGAGCCTCCAGCTGGAAGTCGCTGACACGGGCGAAGGCATCCAGCCGGCGGACCTGGCCCAGGTCTTCGAGCGCTTCTACCGCGTGGACCGCAGCCGTAGGCGCGCCCAGGGTGGCACCGGCCTGGGTCTGTCCATCGCCCGCGCCATCGTCGAGGCCCAAGGCGGCACCATCGATGCGTACAGTACGGGTGTGGCGGGAGAGGGCAGTCGGTTTAGGATTGGCTTGCCTCTGGAGTGACTCGGGTCTTTGACCAAGCCGCGAATGCCAAGGTAAGCTTAGGATCTATGGGTCCAGACTCCTTGACCTCATCGCTCCGTTTCCGTAGCCCATGAACGCACGAACCGCGCATCTGGCCTTCAACGGCCTTGTCGCGCTGTGGCTCGGCGTGGCCATGCCCCTTCTCTGCGTTCCCGGTCTCACCTCAGACCACGATCATGGCCCACACAGCATCTTCGCGGTGCCAGACGCCGAGGCTGGTCACCAGGATGACAACGGTCATACCGACCATGTCCACGCTGGCTCTGCGCGTCGGCATCACCCATCTTCCGGCCCGATCCCACCCGGACGCCTGACGGTTACCGAGCCTTGGCCCGCGTCCTATGCCCGGGTCCATAGCGACGAAGTGCGCGCGGCCCCACCGGCGGCCGCGGCGGAGGCAAGGCCCCCGCGTGAATGGCCGCCTCTGCTCGGCCGGGACCCCAACCGATCCTCCGCCAACCTTCCCGGACCTTGGCATCCGCCTCGGCCGGTGTGACCCCTCCGGGCGGCCGCCAGCCGCTCAGCCGGAACCGACTGACCCGATAAGCCAGCGTCAGCGCGAGACGATTCGCCGCTTGGCGCCTTATCTAGCGCTTCTGCCTGCCGGGAGCCGCCGCCAAGGCGGGCCCTCGGCTTGTAAGCACGATCCCTGGAGGGATCGCACCACGACCCCACGCTTTCAACGAACGGGCGCTGCTCGTTCGCGCCGCTCCTTGCCGGCGTTCTCTTCCTCGCCACCCTAGCCCTTGCCACCCCGCCCAGGGCCTTCGCCCACGGGCATGTGGAGGTCGGCGACTACGAGCTCGTCATCGGCTTCGCCGCCGAACCGTCCTACCAGGGCGAACCGAACGGGCTGGATCTCAGGGTCACCCGCAAGGCAGCCACCGCGGATCATGCCGACGAGTCGGATGCGACCACGGCAGGCGCCGAAGTGCAAGAGCATGACGAGGCTGCCGAAGCGCATGAGCATGAGCACGACGAGGCCGCCGAAGCCGAGGCCGCCATGGCCACACCGGTTGAAGGCCTGGAGGACAGCCTGCAGGCCGAACTGATCTTTGGGGAGAGCCGCAAGACCTTTGCCATCGAGCCCAAGTGGAACGAGCCGGGGGCCTACACGGCCGCGGTGATCCCCACCGAGGCCGGCGACTACACCTGGCACATTTTCGGCGACATCGACGGGACGCCGGTCGACGCCACCATGACCAGCGGGCCGGACACCTTCAGCTCCATCGGGACCAAAGCGGATGTCGCGTTCCCTGAGGCGGAGCCCGCCGCGTCGGAGCTCCGTAGCGACATCGCGGCGCTGGACGGCAAGGTGACGGAGCTGGCGGGGGCCAACCAGACCGCCTTCCGCGCAGGTGTCCTGGGCATCCTCCTCGGCCTGGTTGGGATCATCGCCGGGACCTTCGGGATGCGCCGCAGGCCGAGCTAACCGGCGATGTTTCGACGTTTCCGGCCGGCCGCCGGCATCCTCCTGCTCGGGCTCTGCCTCGCCGCGCCGGCCGAAGCCCATGCCAACCTCATCCGTTCCATTCCGGCGGCCGGCGCGACGCTCGACGTCGCGCCGGCCGCGCTGGTCCTCGAGTTCACCGAGGATCTTGACCCGGCCTTTACCCGCATCGAGCTGTTGGGCAGCGATGGAGTGACCGTCCTTCCGGGCCCAGGCATGATCGATCCCGCCCAGCCGACCATCCTGCGGCTGCCCATCGCCGGCCTCGCCAAGGGCAGCTATTCCGCCGCCTGGCGAGTCCGCTCGGCGGAAGATGGGCACACCTTGTCCGGCAGCCTGCCGTTCGGCATCGGCATCGCCGCCGACCCCACCTCGCTCTTGCCCGCCCTGGGCGAGCCCGATCCGGCCAAGGCATGGCCGGACCCGCTGGATGCGGCGATCCGGTGGCTGAGCCTGGTTTTCGTCGCCTTGGCATTGGGCGGCCTGCCTTTCGCCCTGTTCGTCTGGCGGCCCGCCGCGGCCGAGGCCCGGCGCCAGGAACTGGACATCGAGGCGGCGGACCGGGCGATGTTGCGCCTCCTGCGGCGGACCGTCCTGTTCGGCTGCGCCGGCTTGATCGCGGTGCAGCTGGGTTTCTTGGTGCAGCAAGCGGCCTTGGCCGCCGGCCATCCCCTCCTCCATGTCGAAGGCCACGCGGTCATGGCCCTGCTCCAGGGCCGCTTCGGCCACCTTTGGCTGCTGCGCATTGCCCTTACCGTTTGCCTCGCGGCCCTGGCCCGGGGGCTTTCGTCCGCCGCCGGGACAGACACTCGGCGCTGGTCCCTGGCGCTGGTCGTAGGCGCCGCCATGGTGCTGACCATCAGTCTCGGCGGGCATGGCGCGGCCCTGGCGGATGGGCGCGGCCTGGCCGTCGCGGCGGACTGGCTGCACATGATGGCCATGGTCGCCTGGCTCGGCGGCCTTCCGCCGTTGTGGGCGGCCATCGCCGCCAGCCGGCGGAATCCCCAGCATGCCCTACCCCTGCAGTGGCTCATCCCAAAGTACTCCGCCATGGCCATGCTATGCGTGGTCCTGTTGGCCTGGACGGGCATCCTCAGCTACAACCGCCACGTCGGGCAGCTGAACCTGTTGGCCGCGACGACCTATGGCCGCGCTCTGACGGTCAAGCTGGCGCTGTTCGCCCTCCTCTTGGCCCTTGGCGCCATCAACTTCCTCTCTCTTTCGCGCCGCCTACGCCAAACCGACGATGCCCTCCGGGCTCGGTTTGGCCAGACGGTGGCGGGCGAAGTCGTCATCGGCACCCTTGTCCTCGCGGCGGTGGGTCTCATGACCGCCATCGCCCCGAGCCGCGCGGCCTGGCAGGCCCAAGCACAATCGGGAGGTGTAGAGCGCGCCACGTCAGGCGATGTCGAGCTGACCCTGCGCGTAGCGCCGGGCCTGGTGGGCGACAACGCCCTGGCCCTGGATGTGACGGATTCCAGGCCGGCGGTGAGCGCGGACGGCGTCCAGGTTCTCTTTCGGATCAGCGCACCCGGTCGGGCGGACGGCCCGCTACAGATCGAGGCGCTCGCCGCGCCTCAGTCTGAGAGAGCAGACCCCAGCGGCGCTGCATCTGAGTCCATCGAGCCTCAACGCTTCCAAGCGCACGGGAACTTTTTTACCTCGCCCGGCACCTGGCGGGTCGAGGCCATCCTCCGGCGCCAAGGCATGAATGACGTGCGGCAACTGTTCACGCCCGACATCCTCCGCGAACCCGATGCGACCATGCCGCCAGGCCGCTGATGACTCCCTCACCCCACCGAGCTTGATACCCCATGGCCCGGGCGAGCCGGCGGCGCGCCCCTCCCCAATCCATCGACAGCCGGGTCATCCGCCAGTACAGGATGATCGGCATCCTGCCAGGCCCCGAAGCCGGCGCCCAAGGCACCATCAAGCCCGCCCGTGGGCATCGGCTTAGCGGTCGACCAAGTCGCCTCGCGATGCATCCAGAAGCCGCCAGAGTGGGACCGCCAGCAGGGTGCCGATCATCGGCGCCACCCAGGGGTCTCGACGCAGCTTCACGGCACTCGCGGCTTGTCGTCACCGCCCATCCCCGCCGCCGCCGCTCAGCGGGTCCCCTGCCGCTAACGCGGTGTCCACCAAGACGGGTCAACTCCAGGCCTGACTTGATTGGCCAGATCCCCCTGTGGCTTCGTGACTACATGGTCATCACAAGCAGGTTGGCCGCCAAGAGGCGGTCGGAGAGCGATCGCGCAGCATCTGTCAGGAATGCGCCGGCCTGGGCATAGTGAAGGGTAGATGAACTTCCTCACGACGCCCGAGGCACCCTTGGCTCCTGCCGACAGCGCGCTGTCGGCGGAGGCCTTTGAGGCGCTCTACCGGGAGCACTGGCCTGCCATCGTGGACTACCTCCGCTTCCGGGTCGGACCCGCCGACGCCGCGGACGTGGCGGCCGACGCATTCGCCCACGCCTGGAAGGCTCGCGGCCAGTACGACCCATCACGGGGCGTCGCCGCCGGTTGGCTATGGGCCATCGCCCGCAATACCGCCAATGCTTGGTTTCGCGGCCGACCGCAGGCCGCGGAGTCGCTGGCGGAGGGCCTGGCGATGGATGCCAGCCTGGTCGACCTCGCCGCGCGAGCCGAGTCGATGGCGCGCGTCGCGGAGGCCGTCGGGCGGCTGGGGGTCATCGATCAGGAGATTATCGCGCTGCGGTTCGGCGGCGGCCTGCCTTACCGAGACATCGGGGACGCGGTGGGGCTCACAGAGAATGCCACCACGGCCCGCCTCCACCGCGCCATCCGGCGCCTGCGCATCGCCCTCGAAGGGAGTGAAGTCCCATGAACCATCGTCGTTTGTCGCCCGACCAATTTGTCGCACGGCTTGACCACACCGAGAGCGAAGCCGCCAGCTTCGTCCTGCAAACGGACGACGCCGCGGATCTCGCCTTCGCACGCAGCCTGCTTATGCTCCGCGATCGCCCACCGGCGCCCGAGTCGCTGCCCTGGATACGGGGCATGCTGTCGGTGGCGGCTGGCGCGGCTCCATCTCCCGCCTTGATCAGTCCGATCCAGATAGGTCGCGCAGGTTCGAGAAGCGGCGCGCTAGGATGGCGACTGCCGTGGCCGTCGAATCCCGCGCGCGGCCTGGGATCGCCGCCTGTCCCTCGCGGCCACGCGTTCGAGGTCGCTGCCCTGGCCGCAGTCGTTACGGTCATCGCCGTGTCGCTGGGGCGCATGCCAATGCGGACCGAGCCGCCGCACAAGCGACTGCCGGTGCCGATCTCGGCATCGCCGACGACTGCGGCCGATCGACGCGCGGCGACACCGGCTGCGGCGATCGATCCGCTGGTTGAGCCGACAGCCACGGCCCTGACGTCACGCCCCATCGTCAGCGACGAGGCCTATCCGCCACCCGCGCCGCCCCCGCCTTCCGCGACGAGCTCGGAGCCGCCTCCGGCTGACCATCCGACTCCCGTGCCAACCGACGAGCCGAGCGAACGGCCAAGGGCAACGGTCGCCGCGACGGCCGCGGAACCGGAGCCCTATCCGGGCCCGGCGGAGCCAACAGGTCCGGCTCCGCGGGTGACGAGGATCGCACCGCCGCCTGTTCCGACCGTCGCCCCCACCGAGCGCCCCACTCCTAGGCCATCGGCGACGGGGCCCTTCTGGCCAACCCCCACTCCCGCAATACCGCGACTGACGCCCGCCGTCACCCGCCCGGCCCCGACGACAGAAGCCACGGAGACGGCGGCGGGCGGGCCAACAGCTGTACCGACAGCCCGCCCAACCACGGGCAGTGTGAACAGTCACCTCGATTGGAGAGTCCTTCGATGAACCCTCGCATGACACTTTTTCTCACCGTCTTGGTCGCGGGCGTCACGACGGCCGGCATCGAGGCCGCTTCCGGGTTGAGACCGATATCGGCGCATCGGCCCGCCGACGTGTCGCAAATGACCCCGCAGCCGCAGTCCCTCTGGGCCACTCAATGGGGCGGATTCGACTTTGTGCGAGGTCTCCAAGCCATTGGCCCAGAGTCCGTCTGGGCAGTCGGCTCCCACGCCGTGCACTACGATGGGCAAAGCTGGAAGGCCGTGGATCGGAGAGACCATCCGGCCGGGCTCACAGGTGTGAGCCTGCTTGAGGATGGGATGGGGTGGATGGTCGGAAACGAGGAGGAGCTCATCCCGATCCAGGGTGGGACCGCCGGCCCATCGGTGCATGTGCCAGGCTACCGATTCCGCGATATCGCGACTGTGAGCGAGTCTGAAGCGTGGGCGGTGGCACTCACCACATCGAGTCGCCAAGCCGTCATCTTGCACTTCCTCGACGGGCGCTGGACGGAGGCCTGGACAGGGGATGGGTCTACGCACCTCAGCTCGATCTGGATGGCTTCCGCGACCGAGGGCTGGGCCGTCGGCAGCACGGCGGTCCACTTCGACGGTCAGGGCTGGACGGAGTGGACACTGCCTCCCATGGAAGTCAGTCTCAACACCGTTCGGGGCTCCGGACCCGGCGACGTCTGGGCGGCCGGAGGCCGCGCCCTCGGATCACAGCGAGTGCTCCTTCACTTCGATGGTGCCGGCTGGAAGGTGGTGTTGAATGAAGATGGGCCAGGCATCCGGGCCCTCGCGATTCGGGCCACCGAGGGCATCGCGGTCTCCGCCGCGGGCGACGTGTTCGCATTGCGAGAAGGCAAGGCCCAGCTGTTGACCGTCAACTTACCTTCGTCCTGGAGGCCGCAGTTCATCGAAGACTTCACTTCCGCGACCTATGTGCCCGGCGCGCCCTATGCCCTGGTATCCACAGCCAGCGGCGTGATCTACCGGCTCCAGGGCCAAGACATCAGCCTTGTGCGGGACGTCGGCACCTTCACCGGCGTGGCCATGGCCAACGATCATCTCGGTTGGGCCGTGGGACGCCGCGCGGTGAGCTTCGACGGCCTGGATTGGAGTGAGCTGCCGGATGCGTCCGAGCTGCACCGAGCCGTCGATGTCGCCGCGACGAGCTCAGGGGAGGCCTGGGCTGCCGGGGCCGACGGCCTGTTGCTGCGCTATCGCGGCGGGGCTTGGGAGCGCGTCCTGGTGCCAACCGCGGCCGACTTCAAGCGCGTCGTCACGATGCAGGATGGCGCGGTCTGGGTGTTTGGCGACGCTCCGGTTGGCGCGGCAGAGACCCCCCAAGCGGTCATCATAGGCCCCGACGGAGGCGGCGGCTGGCGTGAGGTGTGGCGCGGCCCGGGCAAGGCAGGCGATGTCGCCGCCACCGCCGGCCGAGCCCTAGTCACGACGAGCGCGGGTGTGTGGCATCTCGAAGGCACAGCCTGGTCGAAGGTTCGCGACAAAGGCGCCGTTTCGGTTGGCATCGGGCCGGCAGGCGAGCTGTGGGCCGGCGACAACGGCATGATCCAGCAGCTCGCTCCGACCGGCTGGACCACGGTGGCCACCATGCCCGCCAACTCCGAGTCGGTCAACGCCTTCTACACCGGCGATCAGGCCGTATGGGCCGTCGGCGACTTCGGTATTGTGGCCGCCTATCGCGCAGGCGTGTGGCAGGTTGTGAGGGGCGATCCGAAACTAAACGGCTACTCAGGTGCCCCCTACTCGCTCAACGACATGGCCACTGTGTCGCTGCCCGGTGGGCAGACAGGCCTTTGGGCCGTGGGCGCTCCCGACACGATCATCCACTCGCTGGAGGCTGATGTTCTTGGCCTACCTGGAATCACGCCCCAACCTACCCGCATCCACTTCCCCTTCCCAACGCCGGTCTGGGGGTCGGTGATGTATCTGCCGCGCCTGGACCTGCGCCCGGCCTACCGCGGGTCGGCATGCGGTTCGGCGGATGGCGCGCCGATCGGCGACATCGAATCAGTGGCGTGGTCAACGGCGCGCTTCTACTCGAGAGGCGGGCCGCAGCCGGAGCCGAGCTTGCACGAGATCGGCCTGCTGACCGCGGGCGACCTCGCGGCCGAGCACGGCATCGACCTCGTCGGCGTCGACGTCCGCGGGCAGGCCATCCGTCCGGAGAGCTGCCTGTGGTGGGCCCACTTCGCCGGTTGGTTCGACGATGCATCGCCCGGGTCCACGCCGAGCGCCCCCGACCCCACCTGGACACGACTGGACCTCGTCCTCTCACTCGCCGACGGCGCGGTGATCTACGAAGGATTCGCGGGCAAAGCCACGCCAGCGCCGCCGACCCAGACACGGGCACCCGGACGGCCGACGCGTGAAGCGCCGCCGACCCCGACCCATCAGCTGCCACCGACACCGAAACCGGCCCCGACGCGGCGCTGGGGGGGGGGGGACGGGGGGGGGGGGCGGGCCCCCCGCCCAGGCCCCACCCGCCGGGACCCCTACGCCGGCGGCGGCGGGGAGCGCGGCCCCCCCCCGGGGGGGGAGGGGGCACGCCGCGCCCCACCAAAGCGGCGCGGCGCCGCCCCCCGGGCGGGCGCCGCCGGGACCCGGCGCCAGGCGCCCCCCGGAGCGCGCGGGGCGGGGGGGGCGGGGGGGGGGCCGCAGGCCGGGGAGCCCAAGCCCCCCGGACCCGCCCGGGCCGCCCCCCCGGGGAGGCCCGGCGCCGGGCCCCGGCCCGGGGGCCCCCCGACCGGGGGGGGGCGGGGCGGCCCGGGGCGCGGCGGGCCGCCGGGCCGCGGGGGCGCCGCGCGCCCCCGGGCAGGGGCAGGCCGGGGGGGGGGGGGGGGGGGGGGGAGGGGGGCCGGGGGCGGGGGGGAGCCGGGGGGCGGGGGGGGCGGCCCGGCCGGGGCCCCCCCCGCGGGGGCCAGGACGCGGCCCCAGCCGGGGCAGGCGGGGGGGGGGGGCGGGGGGGGGGGCGGGGGGGGGCGCGGGGCGCGGTCCGGGGGGGGCGGGGCGGGGGGAACGGGGGGGGGCGGGGGGGGGGGGGAGAGCGGTCGGGGACGCTTGGAGCGGGGCAGGACGCACGACCGCGTTTCTTCTGGGACAGGCGCATCACCGTCGCTGAGTTGCGCGATGCTATCGCAGCCACCGACCACCCGGAGCACTTCGATCTGCTCGCCCATCTGCTGCGCGAAGCCAGGCCCGACGAGGTGTGGCAGTACGTCACGCCGCAGCAAGTGGCGGCCGAGTGGCCGAGCCTTGCCCCGCGCCTCGGCCGGCGGAGCGACTTCTGGGCATGGGTGATCCAGAGCTGGAGGCAGCTTGGCTTCCTCGACCCCAGAACTTAGTCGCCTTCAGCGCGCGCTGATCGAGGGGCTTGCCGGTGGCACCGAGTTCTACCTCACCGGCGGCGCAGCGCTGAGCGGCTTCTATCTGCCTGTTTCACAATGACCTGAGACCACCGCCAGTCCCAGGACCTCGACTTCTTCGTAGTGGACCCGGCCGAACTCGACGCATTGGAGCGACGGCTGGAAATTCTGTGCGCCGAGCGCGGTTGGTCGATAGAGGAAGTCCGGCGATTTCCCGGATTTCGGCGCTTCATCGTGCGCGACGCCTTCGACGAATGGGTGAGGCGCAGAATGTCGCCGCTTCCCATGTCTGCGCCCGGAAGATGCATGGGCCCGCCCTCTCTTGCTGTGGGTCGAGTCGCAAGCCAGTGCTGCGTGGCGTTGATTGTTGAGATGTTCAATGATGGTCGCGAACGAGGCGCGGCGAGTCGTCCGGCGTCCAGCCGCTTCAACACGCGGCGCTAGGTACCGGACTTCTTCGTCGGCGCCGGGTACGGGGTCTTGCCCTGGGCGAGGGCGTTGGTGAGCTGCTCGATGCGGCGGGTGCGGGTCTCCGGGCGCACCGCGGTCTGGATGCGATTCAGGAAGGCGAAGCGGTTGCGGCCGTCCAGCGCGGCGTAGACGTCGGTGAGGTCGCGCGCGGCCAGGGCGGCGGCGAGATCGTCGGGCACCACTGCGGTAGCCGGGCTGTCGTAGGCGGCGTCCCAGCGGCCGTCCGCCTTCGCCCTTTCCACCTCGGCCAGGCCGGCGGGGCGCATCCGCCCCTCGGCGGTGAGCCTCGCGATGCGCGCGCGGTTGATCTTCGACCAGACGCTCTTCGCGCGCCGCGGGGTGAACCGCTGTACGTACCATTCGTCGTCGAGCCGCCGGGCGATGCCGTCGATCCAGCCGAAGCAGAGCGCCACGTCCACGGCCGTCGTCCAGTCGATCGACGTGACGCCGGTACCCTTTTTGGCCATCCGAATCCAGACATGCGCGGCGGTCGACGTGTTATCGACGAGCCAGGCCTCGAACGCCTTGTCGTCCTCGAAGAACACCGCGTCGGTGTGGACCATCGACATGGCGGCAGCCTAGTGCTCCGTGTTTGAAGGTTCTGAACGCCGGACGCTTCGCGACGCCTCGTTCTCGACCATCATCACACCGCCTACGGATAGGAATTCAATCACAAGCGTCGGAGTCTACACCCCCACCGCCGCCCCGCGCAACCACCCTCGCGGACCACCACCGCCGCCAACCCGTTGTGAGCGGTGATCGGTGCCCTTCCTCGGGCTGAGTGCGGCGAGATGGCCCGGTACCACTGGAACGTACATGTTTACCGTCCAGCGTGCGGTTGGGTCGGACTCGGCTGGGGGGCTTGACGGGCGTGGTACCTTGGGGGCATGAAGCGGTGGGAGCTGGAGAGCGCCTACGCCCGAGAGCGCGAACGCAATGCGGAGCTGACCCGGCGCATCGGCGAGCTGGAGGCGGAGCTTGCCGCGCTGCGGGCAGAGGTCGGCCCCCTGAAGGAGATGGTGGCCGAGCTGCAGAAGCTGGCGTACCGGCAGGCTGGGCGCTTCCGACGCGACCCAGATCGACTGGCGAAGGGCAAGAAGCCGTCCGGACGCAGGGCCGGCGAAGGCGAGTGGTCACGACCAGCTGAGCCTACCGAGGAGCAGAAGGCCAAGGCGGTGGACAAGGCCAGCGATCTGGCGGCATGCCCGGACTGCCGTGATCCGTTGACCGATTGGCAGGACCATGTCCACTACGAATGGGACATTCCTCCGGTGGTGCCGGTGCTGACCTCCTTCAAGAGCCGGAGCGGCTACTGCGCCAGGTGCAAGCGTCGCCACCGGTCTCGCCATCTCGATCAGATCTCGGAGGCGACAGGGGCGGCGGGCGTCATCGTCGGACCCAGGGCCAAGGCGCTGGCTAGCGACATGAAGCACTACTTCGGCGTGAGCTACGGCAAGATCAGCGCCTTCCTCGAGACGGTATACGGGATGCAGTTCGGTCGCGGTGGCTTGTACCGGGCCGACATGCGGTTGGCGACCCGAGCTGGTCCGGTTTACGGGGAACTCATCGAGCTGGTGCGCCGTCTGGCGCAAGTCCACGTGGACGAGACCGGCTGGCGGATCGGCACACTCTCGGCCTGGCTCTGGGTCTTCTGCGGATCGGACGTGACGGTCTACACCATCAAGCGCAGCCGCGGCCACCAGGTAGTTCTGGAGATCCTCGGCCAGCAGTTCCAAGGCCGGCTCACAACCGATGGGCTCTTGACCTACGAAGCCGCGGCCCTCGACGCCTGGCTGAAACAGAAGTGCATGGCCCATATCCTGCGACGGCTCAAGGAGATGTCGGCCAGCGCACAGGCGACCCATCGGGCCTTGGCCACCGGCATGTCTGCGGTCCTCCGAGAAGCGCTTGCCTTGGCTCGCACGCGGACCGGGGCCGACGATCGCAGCTACGCCGAGGCTGCGGCCGCTATCGAGGCACGGCTCGACGCGCTCCTGGTTGAGCACCTCAGCGACGCCGATGACGACGCCGCACGCATGGCCCGGCACCTGACCAAGCATCGGGCTGCGCTCCTACCCTTCCTCTACCATGACGGCATCGAGCCGACCAACAATTCCGCCGAGCAAGCCCTTCGCCCAGCGGTCATCACCCGCAAGGTCGGTGGCTGCAACCGCACTGTCGAGGGCGCTCACGCTCATGCCGTCCTCGCCAGCCTGGGGGCCACCTGCCGCAGTCGCGGCATTCCGGTGCTCGACTTCCTCGTCCAGATCCTCCGCGCCACGACTGCCCCACCCACCATCGCCGCGGCTACGTTGACCGCTGCCGACTGACGGTAAACAAGTACGATCCGACGAAGGATGTTGTCTGTATTCAGGTCAGACCGAATGATAGCCTAGCGACAAAGAGCAGGTGGATGATATGCGTCACTTGAGGTCATTCTCTATACTGTTGGACCGTATCAGCAACACTACTCTGGGTCAGATCGTCAAATCGTACAGCTTTTCTAAGAATAGTTCCATTTCCACTGCTTCGACTGCATCACTATCAATCTCGAGAACGCCTGGATTTCGAGCATCAATGGTGGGATCAAGCATTGCGCTCGCGACAATTGTGGTTGCACTCTTTGTGCTGAGACAAGGTCCAACGACTCCAATCGACGCTGTGGCATCGCCTGCCGCTGTTGATCCTTGTAGCGTCACCGCGAAACGCAAGTTGTCCCGATCGGAAATTCGCCTTTGTGATAGCGTAGCAGTCACCCTCACTTTGGACGTTACGTGTTCCGAGCCCCCCTTGGACCTCGTTCTGGTGCTGGATCATTCCGCCTCGATGGTTCGGGCCTGGTCTGATGTCATCGATTTGGCTTCAAAGTTGATCATGGTCCAATCTAGTCGCGAGCAGCGCGACGTCCGCTTTGGTTTGGTCGATCACGCAACGGCCAATCTCATCGCTGCGCGGATTGTACAGGAGCTGACGCCTGATACGAAGCGCGTGTTGAACGCTATCAACCGGCTCGATGACGCCGGGGGGGCGGACAACCTGCCTGACGGCATAGACGTAGCTGCCCGCATGCTTCAGCAATCGCAGAGGCAAAACGGCAATGAACGAGTCTATGCGATGATCATTCTGTCAGATGGTGGACAGAGTTTTCCGGCTGGCAGCGTCATCCGTTCCGCCGATCGTGCCAAGACTTCTGGTATCAAGCTCATCTCCGTATGTTTTGGGAAAGAGGATCGCGAATGCGAGGTGATGAAACAGGCTGCCAGCGATACTATGAGCTACTTTGCTTTTGAAGACGGGATTGCCGAAGAGATAGTGAACCGCAATTCCCAGCGCGATGCCGCGCTCCTTAGTGTCGTCGATGTCCTCGATACCAGAATCGCAATGACTGTCGGCTCATCGGTTCCACCGGCCGCGGGCACCGATCGCGAGTGGACCTGGCAATTCGACAGCAAACCGCCGCTACCGCTGACGCTGACATACCGTGTGCATCCGATCGTTCCTAACTTCACTGACAGTATAGTTTCAGGCACGGTTCGCATGCGTGACTCCCGGGGAATCGGTTCAGAAGCAGCGCTCCCATCCGCAGTGCTCACGATCACGGACCACTGTGTCCCACCAACGCATTCACCGACACCAAGCGCCACTTCGCGGGCGACGGTTTCGCCTGAGCCACCGACGAGCACGTCGACTTCGACGTCAACGCCGTCTCCAACACCCACCTGTGCGCCCGCGCCGCTCTATCTCCCCTTTCTTCTTCACGAAGATTGCGTACCGGGTACCCAACGCGCAGACATCGCCCTCGTCATCGACACATCGTCCAGTATGACCGAGCTGACTCCCGCAGGCCGAACCAAGCTTGCGGTGGCCGTCGATGCGGCCATGGAATTCCTGGGCCAGCTGCATTTGGACGACGGTGACCAGGCTGCCGTCGTCACCTTCAACAGCGAGGCAAGGGTCCGCTCCCAGCTTACCTCGGACCGTCCAGCCCTCGACGCCGCCCTCGCTGCCGCCACAACAGCCCATTTCACACGCATCGACCTTGGAATCACGGCAGCGCGCACCGAGTTGGAAAGCTCACGGCACCGGCCGGGCAACACGCCCGTCATGATCGTTCTCACCGACGGCCGAGCGAACCCGGTCCCTGTAAGTGTCGCGGTAGATGAAGCACGCCAGGCAAAGGATGCCGGCATCGTCATGTTTACCGTCGGGCTAGGCAACCCCCCCCCCCCCCCTCCCCCCCCCCCCCCCCCCCCCCGAAGCCGGAAAATCACCTGGAACGCGCGGCCCGGCCCCTGCCCCCAGGAGGAAAGCGGACGAGTTCCCAACAATCGACGCTCAGGCCAGGCCCGGGACGCGCCGCATCCGCTCCAAAGCGACCATGGCCGCTCCCGCGCCCAGGGCCGCCAGGGCGAAGGTCGGCTGGAAGCCGACGGCATCGGCCAGCCACCCGCCCAGGATGGGCGCGCCGACGATGGCCGGCGCGGTGAGGGTGCTGGACATGCCGATGTATACCGACCGGCTGCGGTCGTCCCCGAACTGGACGTTGATCGCCATGGGAAAGGTGAAGATGGCGACCACCGCCACCCCGGCCAGGGCCATCGACAGGTACAGCAGCTGGGGTGACCCGGCCAGCATCGCCGCGACAGCCCCCAGGGCGGAGGCCGCGAGACCCAGGTGCTTGGGCCCGCGGAAGCCCCAGCGGTCCGCGGCCCAGCCCATGACCGGGTTGGCCAGGGTCTGGCTGAGGGCGAAGACCGCCGTGAGCCGGGCGACCACCAGGGGCCCCGCGTCGAAGCGCTGGATGGCGTACACGGTGTAAAAGCCGGCGGCCATGTGTCCCAGCTGCGACAGGGCGCGGGTGATCAGGTACCAACGGAAGCGCCGGTCGGCCGCCAGCAGGGAGCGCGCCGACGGCAGGGCGATCGCCGTGGGATCTGCCGGCACCGAGGGTTCCGTTGGCCTCGTGGGTTCCGGCGGCCTTTCGGCGGTCGCCCCTTCACGTGTCAGGGACAGGAAGACCCAGCTGACCGCCGTGGCCAAGGACGCGAGGAGGAAGCAGAGCGCAAAACGCCGCGGCGAGGCGGAGCCCTCCAGCAAGCGGCCGGCGACCTCGGCCCCACCGGCGATGAACAGGTTGGCCGTCGCGGCCTTCAGGCCGTAGAAGACGGTGCGGCGGCGGTCGGGGACGATGCGCGCCACCATGGCCTGAAAGGGGGTGGCGGTCAGGCCGCCGCCGATGCCGATCAGCAGGACGAGGCTCAGCGCGGCGGCCACCACCATGCCGCCGTCAAAGGGACCGGACGCTCCACCGTCGAGAAAGGCCAAGGCCGCAAGGGCCAGGAAAGGCAGCCGCTCCAGGGTGGTCATGGCCATCACCATGGGCATGTAGCGCTGCAGCCGCGCCACCCGCCGCGCCGTAGCCAACTGCGGCAGATGCCAGCCCAGCTGATGGATGCTGCCGAGGGTGCCCAGCACCAGCGCGGAGTCGGTGTAGCGGTGCAGGAACAAGGGCAGAACGGAACCGAAGGAGGCCAGGCCCAGGGCCAGACCGAAGAAACCGGCATCCACGGTGTGCACCAGGACATTGAAGCCCAGGTCCCGTTCGGGCTGGGTCCGCGCGGCGACTGCCACCTCAGGCGCGAGGTCGACCGGCGGCGGCGATCTCCGCCGCACCCCAGAGGGCCAGCGCGAGCCCGGCCGCGAGTCCGCGCTCCACCATGCCGGCACCGGGCCAGAGCTGCAGAGCCACGGCGGCGGCGAGGGCGACGGCGCCGCCCAAGGCCCGCGGTCCGAACGGGCGGCGCTCCGCATCCGCTCCCGCGCTGACCAGGGCCAGCAGGCCCAGAGCCAGCAGCCATTGCACCCAACGCAGCATCAGCAGGAAGCTGTAGGACAGGGTGCTGTACAAAGGCTGCCAGGCCATGAGTGCGCCGAAGGCCAGGCTCACGCCGCCGGCCAACCAGCGCCGGGCGGCGCCAGATCCGCCGGCAGGGGACGGCAGGGCCATCGCCAACAGGCCGTCGCTGAGCGCCGCGCCGGCGCAGAGGGGCATCAGGTGGTCGATATCGGTCCCGCCCAGGAAGGCGAGCGCCAAGCCCCAGGCGACGGCATTGAGGCCGCGAGCAGCGGAGAGGAGGACGGTTCGGTTGGGCATCGGCGGATTCTAGGGTTGTCCGCGGCCGGCGGCCAATTCGGCCAGGGCCGTAGCAAAGTCGTTCGTGACGGCGACGATCACCGACTCGTGTTGACCGAGCTGGTTTGCGCGGCAACTCGTTCATGCCGGATGCCTCCCACATGAATGACTTTGCTACCGCCCTGGCGGCGTTTGAGCTTTCCGTCGCCACCCGCTTTAATCAACCCTGCCATGCAGCCTCCTACCCAATGGACCTTCCTCTTCACCGACCTGGTGGCCAGCACCCAACTGTGGGAGGAGCATCCAGAGGCCATGGACGCGGCCCTGGCGCGCCACGACCTGCTGCTGCGCGAGCTCATGCTGCGTCATGGCGGGCGGATCTTCAATACGGTCGGCGACAGCTTCCACGTGGCCTTCTACCGGCCGGGCGACGCACTGCTGGCCGCGGCCGAGGCGCAGGCGGCGCTGATCGCGGAACCCTGGGGGCAACTGGGATCGCTGGACGCGCGCATGGCCCTGCACCTGGGCCCCGCCGTCCAGCGCGACGACGGCTTCTTCGGCCCCACCCTCAACCGCTGCTCGCGGCTGCTCGCCGCCGGCCACGGACGGCAGGTGCTGCTCTCGGCGGCTGTCGTCGAGGCCGTGGGCAAGGCGCCGCCGCCGGACATGCAATGGCTAGACCTCGGCCTGCAGCATCTGCGGGACCTCAGGGTGCCCGAACGCGTCTATCAGCTGCTGCATCCGCAGTTGCCCGTTGACTTCCCGCCGCTCCTCAGCCGCGACGCGACCTTGGGCAACCTGCCCGCTTCCTTGACCAGCTTCGTGGGGCGGGAGCGGCAGATGGCAGAGCTCGAGCTGCTGCTGGCCGGCAGCCGCCTGGTCAGCCTGACCGGCCCGGGCGGCTGCGGCAAGACCCGTCTGGCGCTGGAGCTCGCCGCCGCGGTCACCGCCCAGTACCGCGACGGGGTATGGCTGACAGAGTTCGAGGGCCTGGTCGATCCCGCCTTGGTGCCGCAGGCGGTGGCCAACGCCCTGGGCCTCCGGATGACCAGCCGCCTGCGTCCCCGTCAGGGCTCGGGCGACGCCCTCTCTCGCGCGGCCGCCGACGCCTGGTCAGAGCGCCTGGTCGACACCCTGGCGTCCAAGCAGCTGCTGCTGGTGCTGGACAACTGCGAGCATCTGGTGCAGGCCGTCGCCCGCCTCAGCCAGACCCTGCTGCAGCTCTGTCCCGACCTGCGCATCCTGGCCACCAGCCGCGAGGCCCTGGGCCTGGCCGGCGAGGCCGTGCTGGCCGTGCCGCCGCTGGGCACGCCGGCCGACTCGGAACAGCCGTCGCTGGAGGAGCTGGCGCGCAGCGAGGCGGTGCGGCTCTTCGTGGACCGCGCCCAGCAGGCCCAGCCGCAGTTTGCCCTCAACCCTGAGAACGCCGCGGATGTCGCGCAGATCTGCCGCCGCCTGGACGGCATCCCCCTGGCCCTGGAGCTGGCGGCGGCCCGCGTCCGGCTGCTGACGCCGCGGCAGATCGCCGAGCGCCTGGACGATCGCTTTCGCCTGCTGACCGGCGGCAGCCGCACCTCGGTCGCGCGCCAGCAGACGCTCAGGGCGACGATGGACTGGAGCTTCGACCTGCTCTCCCCGCCGGAGCGGGCCCTGCTGCGGCGCCTGGCGGTCTTCCAACGCGGCTTCAGCCTGGAGGCGGCCGAAGCGGTCTGCGGCGATCCGGGCGAGGTGGATGACGTGGTCCAGGACCAGTCGGTCATGGACCTGTTGGGGCAGCTGCTGGACAAGTCGCTGGTCGCCGTCGAGGAGTTCTCGGACCGTTACGAGCTGCTGGAGACGGTGCGCGAGTATGGGCTGGAGCGGCTGGTGGAATCCGGCGAGGTCCAGGTGTACCGCGACCGCCACGCGGACTGGTACGTGCGCCTGGCCCAGGAGGCGGCGGCGGAGTACCGCGGTCCGGACCAGGCCCAGTGGTTGGAGCGCCTGAACCAGGTGCACCGTGACCTGCGCGCCGCCCTGGCCTGGTCGCTCGACGCCCCGGACGCCGTGCGCGCGGTGGGCCTGGCCGCCCACCTGTGGTGGTTCTGGTACCTGCGCGGTTTCCTGGCCGAGGGCCGGGGCTGGCTGGAGCGGGCCTTGGCCCTGCCCGCCGACCCGACGGCCCCGGCCCTGCGCGCCGAGGCCTTGCTGGGCGCCGGCGCCCTGGCCTGGCGCCAGCGGGATTACGCCGCGGCGGGGGGCTACATGAACCTGGCCTTGGCGGCCTTCGACGGCCTGGGAGCCGAACGGGGCGTGGCCAGAACGAGACGCTACCTGGGCCGCCTGGCCCAGTTCCAGGGCGACTACAGCGCGGCGATGGAGGCATTCCAGGACAGTCTGGCGCGCTTCGAAGCCCTGGGCGACGAGGCCGGCGTGGCGCGCACCCTGGACGCGATGGGCCTGGCGGCCTGGCAGCAGGGCCTGTTGGATCAGGCCACGGAATGGCTGGAACGCAGCCTGGTGCTGTCGCGCCGCCTGGGCGATCTGCATGGCATCGCCGACGCCCTCAACATCCTCGGCCGGGTGGCCCATGACCGGGGCCGGCTGGAGGAGGCCATCGCCCTCTACGAGGACAGCCTGGAGGTCTTCCGCCTGCTCGGCGACGAGGTGTCGCTGGCCTACGGCTACCACAAGCTGGGCTCGCTGCTCTGCCTGCGCGGCGACCTGCCGCGCGCCCGGGAGCTGCTGGAGCTGGCCTTGGACCGCTGCCGCACCCTGGGCGAGCGCCGCGGCGTGGCCTATGCCCTGAACGGCCTGGGCGACCTGGCGCGCACCGAAGGCCGCTTGGACGAGGCCGGCACCCGCTTCGCGGACAGCCTGCGCCTGTCGCGGGAGATCGGCGACCAGCGCGGCATCGCCGACGCCCTGCGCAACCTGGGCTGGCTGGCCTGCCAGGCGGGCCGCAGCGACGAGGCCTTCGTGGACCTGCACGAGGCGATGGAGCGCTTTGCGGCCATGGAAGACCGCATCGGCATCGCCGAATGCCTGGTAGGCCTGGCGCAGGTGGTGGCCGCGGAGACGCCCGCCCGCGCCGCCCGCCTGCTGGGCGCGGCCGAGTCGATGCGCGATGCCATCGGCGCTCCCCTGCCGACAGAGCTGCAACCGGGTGTCACCGGCACCTTGGCCCAGTTGCGCGAGGTACTGGGCGAGACGGACCTGCAAGGAGCGATGGCCGACGGCCGGGCGATGGCCGCCGGCGAAGCGGTGGGGCTGGCGCGGATGATGCTGGGAAGGCTGGCTGCTTATGTCGATCGACCCTAGGGTTGGCATCGCCCTCATCGTGGTCTGCATCGTGACCTTCATCCTGGTGGAGCGCGACCGGCAGCGGCGGATCGGGCGGATGGGGCCGATGGCACCGCGGTCAGTACCGGAAGCGAAGGAAGCATCGGACCCGTCGGAATCGACGGGATCGGACGAGCCGCCCCGCGAGGCTTGACGGGGGCGCTCGCCCTGCCGCCCCGCCTCTGGTAAGATGCGCGCCCGGCGCGCTACGCGCAGGGCCTCTACCCGATCGACCGGTCAGCGACCTCAGGAACAATCCGCGGCATCCTGGGAGGCGGCGTGAACTACGGCTTTCTCATCGACAACCGCAGCTGCATCGGCTGCCATGCCTGCAGCACGGCCTGCAAGTCGGAGAACGAGGTACCCCTGGGTGTCTATCGCACCTGGGTGAAGCAGGTGGAGCACGGGGCCTTCGGCGAGGCCCGGCGCCATTTCCAGGTGACGCGCTGCAACCATTGCGCCAAGCCGCCCTGCGTGGCGATCTGCCCGGTGACGGCGATGTACAAGCGCCCCGACGGCATCGTGGAGTTCGATGGCGACGTCTGCATCGGCTGCAAGGCCTGTCTGCAGGCCTGCCCCTACGACGCGATCTACATCGACCCGGAGACGCATACGGCGGCCAAATGCCATTTCTGCGCCCACCGCACAGACCTGGGCCTGGAGCCGGCCTGCGTGGTGGTCTGCCCGACGCAGGCCATCGTGGCCGGCGACCTGGACGACCCGGACAGCCGCATCCGCCACCTCCTGGCCGAGCATCCCACGTCGGTCCGCCGCCCGGAGCAGGGCACGGCCCCCAAGCTCTTCTACATCGATGCCCACGAGGTGACGCTGAACCCCTTGGCGGCCCCGGCGCCGGGCAACATGGCCTTCACGAGCCTGATCGACGAGCGGGCGGGGATGCGGGTGGACCCGCGCGAGCGGGCCCGACCGGCGGCCTCCGCTGAAGCACCGGACTGGCAAAGCGCCGGCCCGATGGTCGCCGGCCTCACCCGCCTCACCTACAACGCCCAGCACAAGGCACCCTGGCATTGGCAGGTGCCAGCCTACCTGGTGACCAAGGGCATCGCCAGCGGCATGTTCATGTTCATGGCCGCCATCTGGCTCCTGGGCGTTGTTCCGTTCAACCGCCAAACTGCCCTCGTAGGCAATGGCCTGGTCCTAATCTTCCTTGCCATCACCACGGTCCTCCTGGTCGCCGACCTGGAGCGCCCCGAGCGCTTCCTGCGCATCCTCACCCGCCCGCAATGGAAGAGCTGGCTCACTCGCGGGGCCTTCATCCTGATCGGCTTCAGCCTGGTGTGCACGGCGTGGTTCGCGGTGGAGCTGGGCGCGCAGCTGGGCTGGCTGGCGGAGAGCGTAGCGGAGGCGGCGCGGGTCCCGCTGATGGCGATAGGTTTCCCGCTTGCCCTGATGACCGCGATCTACACGGCCTTCCTCTTCCAGCAATGCGAAGGGCGGGACCTGTGGCAAAGCCGGTTGATGCCCTGGCACATGGGGGTGCAGGCGGTGATGGCGGGCGGGGCGACCCTACTGCTGCTCCAGCAACTGCAACTGCAGGGCCAGCTGCCGCCACCTTGGGGCCATCCGGTTCCTTCGATCGTCTGGTCTACGTTTTTCCTTGCAGGAGCGCTCGATCTCGCGCTTCGTTGGACGGAGGTGACGATGCGGCACAACACCTCCAACGGTAGCCAGGCGGCATGGATCCTCCGCAACGGTCCAGAGCGGCGCCGGTGGCGAGGTTCGATGCTGATCGGCGGATTCGCAGTGCTGGCACCGGTCACCTATGGGGCCATTGCTCTGAAGTGGTATTACGGACAGCGAGCGAGCCTCGGAGACCACTTCGACCTAGTAGCCTCCACGAAGCTGGATACCCAACTCGGCACGCTCATGTCGACCTGGCTGTCTCTCTTGAGTTTGGCGGCGATCCTCGCCCTCGTCGGCCTCTTCCTCTACGAGTCCGCCATTATCAAGGCGGGGCAGGACGTTCCGAACGCCTAGCGCTAAGTAGCCGACTGGATTGGCCATATGCCTGATCTGACATGTCGTTGTTCAGAGTAAGGGATGAAAAGTGGGTAAAGCCGAACGATTTCGCGCGGAGGCCGACGGCTGGTCCGTCGGCAATGCGGACGAGTTCCTGGGACTCTCTGCCGACGAATCCACCTACATTGAAGTCAAGTTGGCGCTGGCCGGTCTGCTGGTTGAACGCCGCAAGGCCGCGTCACTGACTCAATCCGTTTTGGCTCGGCAGGTCAAGACCAGCCAGTCGCGGTTGGCCAAGATGGAACATGCCGACACGACGGTGTCGGTCGATCTCCTCGTCCGCACCCTGCTGTCCACAGGAGCGTCGTGGCAGGACATCGCGCGCGTGATCGCGGCGTGACCGCCTTGACCGAGCCTTCGGCAGGCAGCGTCGCATCGAGTTTGCGCTCGACGACGGCGGGATGGAGGTTGCCGGCCTACCTGGTGACCAAGGCGATCGCCAGCGGGATGTTCATGCTCATGGCCGCGACTTGGATCCTGGGTCTGGCGCCCTTCGACCGCCGCACAGCCCTCGTCGGCAACGGCGTCGCCCTGGTCTTCCTGGCGATCACCACGGTCCTGCTGGTCGCCGACCTGGAGCGCCCGGAGCGCTTCCTGCGCATCCTCACCCGCCCGCAATGGAAGAGCTGGCTCACGCGCGGGGCCTTCATCCTGATCGGCTTCAGTCTGGTGTGCACGGCCTGGTTCGCGCTGGAACTGGGCGCGCGGCTAGGCTGGGTGCCGGAGGGAGTGGCGGAGGCGGCGCGGGTCCCGTTGATGCTGCTGGGCTTCCCGCTGGCCTTGCTCACCGCGATCTACACGGCCTTCCTCTTCCAACAATGCGAAGGGCGGGACCTGTGGCAGAGCCGGCTGATGCCCTGGCACATGGGGGTGCAGGCGGTGATGGCGGGCGGCCCTGGGGGCGGCCCTACTGCTGTTCCAGCTGCATCTACCCGCTTGGAGCCATCTGGGACTCTTGGTCGTCTGGTCTACGTTCTCCCTGGCAGGAGCGCTATCTGGTGCTGTTACCCCGATGCGGCACAACACCTCTAACGGGGCCAGGCGGCATGGTTCCTCCGCAACGGTCCAGAGCGGCTCCGGAGCTCGATGCTGATCCGGGGATTCGCAGTGTTGGCACCGGTGACGTGGCGCCATTGCTCTGAACGGTCATGGAGCTCGGAGACTCCGTCGACCCGGAACCCTCGCAGATCCCCAATCGGCGCTCGTTCTGAACTGGTTGTCCTCTGGCCATTGGGGCTCTCCTCGTCGGACTCTTCCTCTACGAATCCGCCATCATCAAGGCGGGCCAGGACGTGCCGAACGCCTAGGGGCGAGCCGTGGGGGGCAACAGCTGGCGCTTTCCCCCAACGCAAACCGAGGCGCAAGTCCGTTGGTCATTTCTGCCGTAGCATTCGCCCCTGCCCTAGGCATTCATGATGGGGTAGACAGACCTTATGTGAATGGCGCGACCTGGAGAGTCTGCCAACGAAAGCCCGCGTCGCCCGGGGCACCTCATCGGCCTCTCCCTCTGGGGACGAGAATGAAGCCGCATGGGCCATGACATCTGCAATGGTTCCGCTGTCCCGGAGGGACATCCCGATGGACGAGCCCGGGGCTGCTTTGCCCCCGGGCGATCGCGGCGGCGCGCTCTCATTGGGAGACTCTCGACCATCGCGCATCCTACCCTGATCCGTCTCCCACGATGCCCTGAGCCGCATCGGCTGTTACCTCGACATTCCACCCGACGAGCCTCGAACTACTCCGTGAAACCCTTAAGCGAATATTGAATTTTCGCTTAAGGGACTTTGCTCAATTCGCTTAAGCGACTTTTCTCCATTCCCTAAAGCGAATATCGTCCCACTCCCAGGCGATCGTCCCAATTGTCCCTGGTCTTCAGGCTCCGCGAACCCTGGGACGCGCCGGACGCAGCGGTACCTCTGCCTCCGCTGGACGTCACCCCGCCCGAACCCCCGGAAGGTAGATACGGATCCGGTCCACCTCCGGAGTCCTTGTTGCCGCCGGAACTGTCGACGGAGATGGCCCGGCAGTCGGCGCCTCCGTCGGCATCCCCGCCATCGGCCCCGCCCGCAGCACGAACTGCCGGTGCCGCATCCACACCACGCCCGGCTCCACCGGATCGGCGATGAACGTGACCACCGTGTCGACGGCACCGTTGCCGTCCAGGTCCACCTGGAAGCCGCCCGGGCCCTGGTCGCGGGCCAGACCGCAGTCCTGGGCCATGGCGGTGCTGGCATGGCTTCCGTCGGCGCGGACGACCTCGAGGAACAGCTTGCCGTCGGTCGTCGTCACGTCGAAGCGCATCGGCGTTCCGACATAGGAATGACCCTCGTAATGCCCGACGATTCCGGGCCAGCGGTCGCGCCGCTGCGGGCAGCTGCCGCCGAGCGGCGGGGCGCTGGCGGGGGCCAGCCAGGCGTCGATGGCGCAGGTGGCCGAGCCGTAGAGCGCGCCGAAACCATTGGTCAGGGTCACCACGGCAAAGCGGCGCTCGGGCACCCAGTCCACGGTGGCCATCCAGCCCCAGGCGCTGCCCGGATGGCGGTTGAGCGCCAGGCTCTGGTAGCGCTCGGCGAAGACCCCGAAGCCATAGTACTGGTCCGCGCGCTGGTCAACAGAGACCAGGGGCGCGGTCATCAGCCGCGCTGAGGCCGGCGAGAGCAGGGCGCCGCCGTCGTCCATCAGCAAGGTGGCGAAGCGCAGCATGTCCTTGACCGTGCTGTGGGCGTAGCCCGTAGGATGACGGGCCCAGTTGTCCTGGTCGCTGGGCTTCCAGATGTCCAGGCCACCGTGGAAGATGTCGTTCCAATGCCCGTAGGCGAAGTTGCCGCGCGCCTCCACCTCCGAGGCCACCATGGTCGTGTCCAGCATGCCGGCCGGCTCAAAGACCTCGCGCTGCATGTAGCGCTGATAGCTCAGCCCGCTGACCCGTTCGATGATCTGGCCGGCATACATGTAGTTCGCGCTGGAATAGTTCCAGAAGCGTCCCGGCGGGTTGTGCGGCAGGGTCCCGCCCTGGGCCAGCACCCAGCGGCGCATGGCCGTTTCGTCCGGCTTGCCATATAGGTCGGCCTCGCCCGTCACCGAGTTGTCCGGCAGGCCGCTGGTATGCTGCAGCAGGTCGCGGACCGTCACCCGGTCCTCGGCGCCGGCCGCGGCGAAGCGCAGGTCCGGCAGATAGCGCGAGATCGGGGCGTCCAGGTCCACCAGCCCCTTGTCCACCAGGCGCAACATGCCCGCGGCCGTCAGCATCTTCGTGGACGAGCCGATGCGAAACTGGGTGTCGGCGTCCACCGCGTCCCCGCTATCCTTGCGCTTCAGTCCGAAGCCCTCCGCCATGACGAGCCGCCCATTCATCGCCACACCCGCCGCTGCGCCGATGATCCGGCTGCCCATCTCCGTCCGCACGCAGCCGCGGAAGGTGGCGGCGGGGTCCTGGGAGGGGCGATTCGGAGCATCCGCGGCCCTACCAGCTACTGATGACGGCCTCCCTGCAGCTGCCGGTCCCAAGTCCAGCCGGCCGGCAAGGCCGGCGGCCGCAAGGCCAAGCCCTCCTGCCGAAGCAAGCCCTATCCAGAAACGAACTCGATTGCCACGCTTCGTCAACCTGTTGTTGGTCATGCTCTCTCCAGACCGATCGCGGCCTCTGCTATGATGCGTTCGTCCTACCTCGCGTCGTGCCCTGCGTCCCAGCGGACGCTCATCCTGCGCCGAAAGTCCGGCCACGTCAACACCCATGCCCACCCTCATCCTCTTCATCGACGCCCTGCCCTTCGACGACCTGGCACGCCTGCCCCGCCTGGCCGCCTGGCCCGCCACGGCGCGCCTCAAGCCCGGCTTCGGCTACTCCATCAACCTGCATGGCGAGCTCTTTGCCGGCAAGACGCCGGATCAACTGGGCTTCTTCGGTGAATGGGCCCTGGACGGCAGCCGCGCACCCGGGCGGCGTTACCGGCGCATCCTGCCCTTGTTGGACCGGGTCCTCCGGCCTTATGTCCTGAACCGCGGCCTGCAGAGCCTCCTGACCCGGCGCTACCGGCCCGGGCGCATCATGCCCAACCTGCCGCTCGGCTGGCTGGCCGACTACTCCCTGATCGGCGAGAAGGTTGACAGCCCACGCTTCCCCGCGCCCACGGTCTTCAGCCGCCATCCCCAGCTGCTGCGGGTGCCGACCACCGGGCTGGCCAAGGGCAGCCGCGACGCCGCGGTCACCGAGCGCGCCGCGCAGGCCATCGCCGGCGGGGCCGACTGCCTCTATGTGCCCCTGATCGACCTCGATGGTATCGGGCACAGCCACCGCCGTTCCGGTCCCCAGTGGGCCGAGCACCTAGGGCACCTCGACGAATGGGTCGATCTGCTTGCCGATGGCTTCCTGGCCCGGCATCCCGACGGCCAGGTGTACGCCCTCAGCGATCATGGCATGGCCGACGTGCATGGCGCGGTGAAGCTGGAGCTGGAGGCCGTGGCCGGGCGGCCCGGCGCCGGCCGCTACCATTACTTCAGCGACTCCACTCTGCTTCGCGTCTGGGTGCATGACCAGACCCTGGGGCCCGCCATCGCCGGCTACCTGCAGGAGGCGCAGGTCGGCCGCCTGATCGACCACGACGAGCGCCGGGCCTGGGGCATCAGCGACGAGCGCTTCGGCGACTTCATCGCCGTGCTGGACGAGGGCCTCTGCTTCAAGCCCAGCACCTTCGCCCGCAACATCCCGGCCGCGATGCATGGCTACCATCCCGATGTGTCCAGCCAGCACGCGGTGCTCGCCGCCTGCGGCGCCGGGATCGGCGCGGACAGCCTGGCGGGCGTCGAGCGGACCCTGCACGTGCACGCCGTGCTGGAGCGAGCCCTCAGCCGACCGGCGGCCTGAAGCGCCCGCCACCATGAAGCGACCCCGGCCTTGAAGTCCCCCCGCACCGCGCTCTTCGTCGACCACGCCGCCGCCCTGGGCGGCGCCGAGATCAGCCTCCTCACCCTGATGGCCGCCCTGGATCGCGATCGCTGGCGGCCGGTCCTGGCCACCGTGCCCGGTCGCCTGGCCGCCGAGGCCGAGCGGCTGGCGATCCCGGTCGCCTTCCTGCCCCTCGCCCGCCTGCAGGCCGACGGCGCTTCTCGCGCCGCTCACGCCCCCCGCGCCCTCTGGCGCCTGGCACGCGGCGCCTGGTCGCTCGCCCGCCTGGCCCGCGCCGAGCGCGCCGACCTGCTGCAGGCCAACGTCCTGCGCGCGGCGATCTACACCCTACCGGCGGCCCGCCTGGCGGGCAAGCCCTGGGTCTGGCATGTGCGGGACATCCTCGGGTCGACCACGAGCAGCCGGCTCCTCTGCCGTGAGGCCGCGGCCGTCATCGCCATCAGCCGCGCCGTGGCCGCCGCCCTGCCCTGTGCCGCGCGGGCGCAGGTCATCCCCAACCCCGTCACCGTCACGGCTTCAACCGGCGTGGACCGGCGGTCCTTAGGCCTGCCAGACGGTCAGCTCGTGGCCTCCGTCGGGCGCCTCCGGCCCTGGAAGGGGCATCACCGCTTCGTGGAGATGGCCGCCCAGGTAGAAGCGCCGGACGCCCGCTTCCTGATCATCGGCGGACGGGATCTAGGCGAGGACCGCGAAGACCTGGCCTACGGCGAGTCGCTGCGCCGCCAGGCCGACGCCCTGGGCCTCGGCGACCGCCTGACCCTCCTCGGCGACCGCGGCGACCTGGCTGAGATCTGGCCCCATCTCTCGGTCCTGGTGCATGCCGCCGACGCCGAACCCTTCGGCCGCGTGCTGGCCGAAGCCCAGCTGGCGGGCGTCCCCGTGGTGGCCTTCGCCGACGGCGGTGTGCCGGAGGTGGTCCAGGACCAGGTCACCGGAATCCTCACCCCCGCGGGCGACAGCCAGGCGCTGGCCGACGCGGTCGCCCGGCTGCTGGCCGATGCACAGCTGGCCGGGCGCCTCGGCGCCGCCGGTCGCCGCCTGGCGTCCGAACGCTTCGACCCCGCGGCGCATGCGCGGGCGGTGGAGCGGGTCTTCGACCACGTGACCTGACCGCGACCGACCGCTGTTCTACACCGGCGCCTTGGGGCGAGGCGCTATGCCGCCGCCTGCCTGCGCCGCAGCGCGATCATCGCCGCCGCCGCTCCCAGCCCAATGGCCATCAGCAGCCAGGTGGCCGGCTCCGGCACCTCAGGCGGCGGCTCCGGCCCGTCGTCCTCGTCGTCGCCGCCCTGGGCGGCCACCGTGCGGATGGCCGGGCCTGTGTCCGGGGTGCCGCCCGGCGTCTGGCCCGGGCCGGGGGTCGCCGTGACGTCGGCCACCGTGGGGCGCGGCGTGGCGGTCACCGGTGTGGCCGTGGGGCCTGGGGTGACGGTGGGCTTCCAGGGCTGGCCGTCCTGATACACCGAGAAGCCCCCATCTTCCAATCCCACCCACATGTAGCCCGTCGTGGGATCCACGGCGAAGGCGGCGATGGCATTGGCCGCCAGGCCGCTGGTCAAGGGTGTCAGCTCGATCCAGGAACGCGCGGCCTCGTCCCAGACCACCGCGCCGCCCACCGCCGAGTCGACCTTCCAGTCGCCCGAGGGGGACACCTCGCGCATCGCTTCCTGCTCAGCGAAATGCCCGCGGCTGGTGCCCGCCCACATGCGGCCGCGGCTGTCGGCCTGCAGCGCCGACACCCAGCCCGAGCCGGCCGCGCCATCCCAGGCCGGCTGCTCCCAGACCTGCCCCTGGGCGGCCACCTGACGGTTCACCACCGCGTCCATCAGCGGGAACTTCTCGGTGAGCTCCGTCACCACGCCCTGGTAGGTGCCCGCCCAGGCCTTGCCGTCGCCATCGATGGCGATGCTGACCACGTCGCCCGTCAGGTCCTTCTCGCGGGTGTCCGTGCCGATCAGGGACAGGAAGCCGCCCTGGCCGCCGCGCCAGCTGACCAGGCCGGCGGCGTCCTTCATCGTCACCCCGCCGCCCTCGCGGCTCTGGTCGGCGCTGAAGGCGTCGGAATAGCTGGTGGCCAGCCACAACAGCGCGCCGCGCGCGGCGATGGCCGGCACCGTGTTGCCGGCCAGGGCATCGTCCCGGCTGCCCTGTTGCCGCAAGGTCTCCCAGACACCCGTCTCGGGATCGTAGACCAGCACGCCGCGCCCGCTGTTGGGGTTGGCGCCCAGCTTGCGCAGGCCGGTGCCCGTGCCCATCCACACCCGGCGGTCATCGCCGATGGCCACGCTGCCTAGGTTGGCGTCGCTGAGCTCGGGCTCGTCGCGGGAGCGCAGGGTGAGGTCCCAGACCCAGGTGCGCAGGTTCAAGCGGCTGACGCCGCCTTCCACGTAATCCGTGATCGTTCCGTCATAGCGGGCCTTGCCGGCCGTCACCCACAACTCCGGCGTGCCGTCTGGCGCCTGCCTGAGGGCCAGACCGGTAATCGTGTTACCGGCCAAACGGGTGCCGGTGTTGTCATAGGTGTATTGATGCCAGACCCGCGGCAGCCCCGGGTCGCGGCGCAGCAGGCCCTGCTCGCGCGTTCCGGCCCATAGCGTGCCGTCGTCGGTGAAGACCATGGCCGTGATGTCGTTGGCAGCCGGCGCCGGACCGGAGGCGCGCAGGGCCGGCTGCGCCAGGCCCGCGGCATCGACCGGGATGATGCCCGCGCCGCCCATGCCGTCCGCCAGACCGCTGCCGTTGGCCCCGGCATAGACCTGGCCGCCCACCTGCGCGAAGCTGGTCAGCACCGCGGTGGGCCAGCTCTGGTCGTCGTCGAACAGCTCCCAGCGCTGCCCATCCCAGCGGGCCACGTACGCGCCCTGGCCGTTGGTCGAGCCGCAAGCAGCCCAGGTCTCGCCGGCCAGGGCGGTGACAGCCCACACGTAATTCTCGCAGAGACCATCGCGCTTCAGGTAGCTCTGCCATTCGGCGGCGCCGTCCCAGACGATCACGCCCCGCGACCAGGTGCCCATCCACAAGCGGCCGTCGGGGGCCATCGAGAGGCGCATGATCTTGTCGGAGGGCGGACCGCTGGGTTGGCTGGCGAGCGGGTCCGCGGCCGCGACATGGCGCCAGCCGCCCCGCGCCGGGTCGTAGACCGACAGGGCCGGCTGCGGATCGGAGCTTGGGCTGATGCCTACCGCCGTCAGCTTGCCGCGGCCATGCGCCAGGTACACCTTGCCGTCGGTGCCCACCGCAATGTCCTGGACATGCGGCGCCCCGGGCCCGTCCAAGGGATCCGTAGCCGTCGCATCCAGGTCGACGGCAACCACCTCGCGGAAGTCCGCGGCCCCCACATCCAACACCGCGACACCCTCCGGCGTTCCGGCCCAGACCGCCCCGGCGGCGTCCACCGCGATGGCCGTGACCAGCACGTCCGGCAGGCCCTGGCTGACGCCGTAGGCCTGCCAGGCGCCGCCGAGGCTGGTGGGTACCCGGCTGACGCCCTCTCCGGTGGCCAGCCAGGCGTTGCCGCGCGCATCGAAGGCCAGGTCGTGGATGACGTTGCTCAGCAGGCCCGCCTGCTGTGGAAAGAGGAACTGCTCGAAGGTCTCACGGCCGAGGTCCCAGACCAGGAGGCCGCCGCCTTCGGTGCCCGACCAGAGCTGACCGGTGGCGCCGGGCGGACTGCCCAGGGCCAGGATCTCGTCGCCGCCGGCATAGGTCTGCCAGCGACCGGTGTCCAGCAGCGGGTCGGCGGCCACGGCCGGGCGGGCAACGGGCCGCGCGAGGCTGCCCAAAAGCGGCGTCAGGATCAGGCAGACCCAGACGACGCGGTTCCGGAGGACAGGGGTCAGGGCAGCGGCGGCCGGCGCCTTGCCCTGCAGGTCAGCATAGGTGGACGCCAGTGGGTGCTGCAGACGGTCATCCGACAGCGACCTCGGCTGCTTGCGCGGCGAAAGTGAGCGCCAGTTCATCGGCGATAGGCTCCTGTTAGCGCGGGGGCGTGTCAGCGGGGTCCGCAGCGGCCAGCGAGGCGCCCGCGCCCCTCACCGCTACGCCTGCGCCGGATGGAATCGGGTCCTTGCCGTCAAGAGGACGCTGGGGGCGAGGTCCATCGGCGAGTATAGCGCCCCGCCGGAGACCTCAGCAAACGCTCAGGATCGACGGCCGTGGCGTCTGCCGGGTGCATGCAATGGATGCGTGCGGTGGTTGGACCGGGGCGCGCTCAGGGCAGAATCACGAAGCGCGGCTCCTGGGCGCTGGGGACGCGCGGCAGGAAGATGGCATAAGGCATGCGGCGGAAGAGGCGGTCTGTGCCGCTGGGTCCGGTGCCGGGCTGTTCGGGCTCCGGCGGCTTGGGCGGCGCGAGCAGGAAGAGCCCCTCGGAAGCGGAGCCGAACCAGACCCGGTCGCCGACGATGAGCAGCGCCGCCATCTGTTCCGAGGGCAGGCCGCCGGCATGCGCCCGCTCGGCATGCCAGCTTCCGTCGGCCAGGATGCGCACGCCGTCATGGGCCGTGCCAGCCCACAGTCGCGCGGCGCCGTCCAGCGCCAGGGCCCGCACGGCATCCGCGGACGCGAAGCGGTGATGCGTCACCTGTCCGTCGGGACTCACCTCCTCCACGATGCCGTCCGGACGACGATCGGGATCGAAGATGCCGTTGGCATAGGCCATGCCGCCCAGCCACACGCGCCCGCCCGGCTGCACCACCACCGAGCGCAGATCGATCAGCGGCCTGGTCTGCGTGCCGCCCTCCTTCACCGCCGGCGTCAGGCCCTCGGCGGACCCGATGCGGCGCCAGGTGCCGGCGGTCAGGTCGAAGATGTTCAGGCCCCCGCCCAGGTTGAGCCTGGCTCCCCCCGGTCGGTTGTCGATGTAGTAGAAATAGGCCGTGGCCGCGTACACCTTGCCCTCGACAACCGTCAGATCGGTGATGTTGTCGCTGGTCAGGTCTCCGAAGGTGTACTTGCGCTCCACCTTGCGGTCCTGCAGGTTCAGGACGGCCAGGCCCGCGCCGCGGTAGGTCAGCTCTTTGGGGCCGCGATCCGTCGCGCCGGTGCCCACCCATAGCTTGCCCCGCCCGTCCAGGGCCAAGGCGGACAGGTGGTTGCCGGGCAGGCCGTCGCTGGTGCTGAGGCGCGTCCAGATCTGGCCGTCGAAGCGGCTCAGGCCGCCATCGGTCCAGCGGTTGAGCTTGCTGTCGTATTGGGTCTGGCGGGTGGCCACCCATACGATGCCGCCCGCCTCGATGACGATGTCGGCGATGCTGTCGGATCCCAGGCCGCCACCGGTGCTGGCCCGGGTGTAATGGCGCCACAAGCCCGAACGGTCGCGCACGGCGATGCCGCCGCGGGCCGTGCCCACCCACAGCTCCTCACCGACGGGATCCTGCGCCAGGGCGGTCACCTCGTTCTCCGGCAGGCTGGCGCCGGCCGCCGGCGGGGCGCGGAAGACGCGCACCGTCTGCCGGTCGCCCAGCAGCCGGGTCAATCCCAGGCCGGAGGTCTGGCCGTCACCGCCCAGCCGGGCGGCGCCGAACCATACGCCGGCATCGTCGTCGGGCAGGATGGCGTTGATGAGGTCTGAGGGCAGACCGTCGGTCGTGCGCAGCAGGAACCAGGCGTCGTCGTCCGCCTTGGCCGGCGTGCCGCGCGCGTCCAACACGTTCACGCCCCGCCCCTGGCCGTTGAAGGTCGCTGTTCCCATCCACAGCGCATCGTCCGGCCCGATGGCCAGGGCGCTCACGTAATCGGACTGGATGCAGCGCTGGCTGTTGCCGCAGTCGCGGTACTGGGTCCACCTGGCGCCGTCGTAGGCCGCCAGGCCTCGCCCCCAGGTGCCGGCCCATAGGGCCTCGCGACCGGCGACCAGATGACGCACACTGTCGGACAGGCCGGAATCGCTGGCGCTGTCATGGCGCGTCCAGCCGCTGACCGTGCGCACCGCCACGCCGCCGCCCGCCCAGACCCAGCGCCCGGGCTCCTTGTCGCCGCCGGCGTCGGTCTGGCCGGGCTGCCAGCGGCGATAGGGCTCGGACGCCAGCCACATCGCCCCTTTCCAGAAGGCGAGATCGCGGATGTTGTCCGACGGCAGCCCGCTGGCCTGCCGAAAGGCCGACCATTGCGTGAGGTCCGGCGTGTAGGCCACACCGCCGCCCACCCAGGCCCCCGGCGTCTCGACGCCGTCGACCGTCACCTGCGGATCCCAGACCTGCTCGCCGGCCACCCACAGGCGGTCGCGGTCATCGATCGCCAGGGCGGTCAGCGATGGCGAGGACACGCCGGCGTCGACCACGCTGAAGCGGTCGCGGGACGGGTCGTAGACCGCCAGGCCACCGCAGGTGGCCGCGAACCAGCGCTCACGCCAGCGGATGAGGTCGCGGATCTTGTTGCAGGGCAGACCGTCCTGGGGTGCCAGGTACTGACGGATGACCTGCCCGTCGCGGCGCCACCGAAGAATGCCCCCACCCTGGCTGCCGCTCCACAGCTCAGAAGGTCCAAGGGCCAGGGCCCGCAGGTCTTCGCCGTTGGCGAAGCTGCTCCAGTCACCCACCAGGCGCCAATCAGCGGCGGGCGGGTCCTCGCTGCGCGCGGCGAGGGCGGGCGAACATCCGGCGAGCAGCAGGAAGAAGGCGACGGACAGCACAAGCAGCCGACGGCCGACGGACGAAAGGGCTGCAACCAAGGTCAGGCGGGGGCAATGTCGGTTCATGGGCCGGGCTCCGGAGCGTGCTTCAAGGACGGGCTTGCCCCGTACCGCCTGCGGCAGGTATCGGACAGGGCCATCCTATGAGAACGGCCCGCCGGCCCGGGCGTTACCCGCAATCACCGACGCACGCGCCTACCTGCCAGCGTTGGCTTGCCCGCAAGACCGGACCTCGCGAACCGGATCTTGCGGTCCGGTTCGGAAGCCGCTGGTTCGAAAGCCCGGGTTCGGAAGCCCAGGCGCGGAAGCCCCGTTTGCGACGCCCGGTCGCTTCGATCAGGGCCGCTCGGTCTGGCAGCTCCAGAAGAACCAGTCCTGTGAAAGGCTGCGGCCGCTGTCGGGCGCGCCGCCGGCCGCGGCGTCGAAGTCCGCCTGCTGCAGGTACAGGCCGCTGGTGGAGTTGGGGCATAGGGTGTAGCCGCGCGGGCTGGTGTCGACCAGCCGCACTTCGTAGGGCGGCGGATCGGTGAGCTGCGCGTTGTTCACCAGGTCCAGCTGCGCCCCGCTGGAACGCTTCAGCCGGCCGGACCACAGCACCCGCGCGTCGTCGTCAGGGTCCAGGATGACCACCAGCAAGGGCTCCAATGGCTGCGACGCCGCACCCATCGCGTCCGCTCCGGAGAACACCCCGTCACAACCGGGGCAGAGGTACGCGCCCTTGCCGACGGTGTCCGGGAAGGCCCTGAGTCGCAGCCGCCACACCCGGTCCGGTGCCGGCGTGGGCACCGCGGGCGGATCGCCCGGGGTCGCCTGGGCCGGCGCGGCCGCCACCACCTGGGCCGCGAAGTCGCGCGCCATCGGGCGCCATTGCAGCCCATGCGTGGCCCGACCAAGGCCCGCCCCGGCGCCTACGAGCAGCGCGATCGCGGCAGTTCGGCGCAGGAAGCGCCAGTTGGAGTTCGAGTCGCTCATCACCCACCTCTTATCAAACAGCATATCGGTGCGCAGAAATAGGGCAAATCCGCCGGATCGGGCAATCGTCCCCCCGTCGTCGGTGTCGATAGTATTAACGCAGGCGCTGGTCAAGCGGATACGGCTTAACCCGGAAGTCCCCGCGAAGGGGCCGCAAGGGCCGGGCTTGCGCGCCGTGATTGCCAGCAGCGTCCAGCCGGGTTACCCTATGGGTCCAGGCTCCGCCACGGGTGGCGCATTCGTCGGACCTCACGGTCGGCCTGGCCTCCGGAATCCGTATGGCGCCATTTGCGCCAGCCCACCTGGAGCGCGCTCGACCGGTGCCCTCTGCGCGCCGCGCAAGGAGACGTCAACGATCATGGACAGCTATCGGCTGGCGCCGCGCCAGCAGCTTCAGCCCCGCGGTTTCATCGGCCTGTCGTTCGCCAGTTTGCGAGGCGCCTTCCTCAGCCTGCCCGGGCTGCTGGTGTTGGGGGGCGTCTGGTTCCTGGTGCTGAGCCTGGCCGGCCTGATCGCCGCCGTTCCAGTGATGGTGGCCGGCAGCCTGAGCGGCGACATGGCCACCGGCGTCGGCGCCCTCATGGCCCTGATCTGCCTGCCTTTCCTCCTCATCTGGCTGATGGCCGGCTGGTGCGCCCTTCTCGGATGGGTCGCCAGCAGGACCTTGGGCGCGCCTCTCGGTCTGGGCGAGGCCCTGGGCCTGGGCGTGCGGCGGGCCCTGCCGGCCTTCGGCACGGTCATCAGCATCAAGATGATGGGTGCCCTCAGCCTGCTGCCGGCCGCTTTCCTGGCAACGGCCATCGCCCTCCTGGTCGGCCAGGACGCCCTGCCGCGCGGGCCCTGGTCCAGCGTCCTGGTGCAGTCCGCGCTGGTCATGACCGGCCTGGCCGGCCTCGGCGGCCTGTATGTCTGCCTCAGGCTGCTCCTGGCGCCCTGGCCGGCGCTGCTGGAAGAGGCGGGCCCGGTCCAAGCCATCCAGCGCGGTTGGGAACTCAGCCGCGGCCAGACGGGGCGCATGCTCTTCTATCCCCTGCTGGCCCTGGGCCTGGTCGCGCTGCTGCTGGACGGCCTGGCCCGGCTGTGGAAGGGCGATGAGCAGGCCGCCCTGAGCGCGTTGGCGGCGCGCGCCGCCGCCTGGCCGACCGCGGACGAGGTCTGGCGCGGCATCGCCATCGGCGACCCGCGTTCCATCGCCTGGCTGCTGGTGGGGATGGCGGTGGTCGGCGGCGCCGTGGCCCTGGTGCATGCCGGGCTCTCGGCCTTCTACTTCGACCGCTTGCGTCGCATGGAAGGGTTCGGGGCCGATGCCGGGCGCGCCAGCGGTCGTCCAGCCGCTCCGGTCGCGATCTGGCCCGCGCCTGACGGTGGCGACGAGAGCCACGCGCCGGTAGAGGACATCGCGCTGGTCGAAGACTTCGATCCTGTCGCCGGCTTCGAACCGATCGAGCCCGTTCAGCCGATCCTGGACGCCGAAGCGGCGGTGCCCGTCATGCGGTCCGGCGAAGCTCCTTGGTCCGATCCCGCAACGGATGCTGTCGCGGCGACCGATCCAAACGTGAACGAGCCGGTGGATGTTGACCTTGACCCGGCAACGCTACAGGAGTTCGCTCTTGAGTCGCCGTCCGGCGACAGGGCGATGGATCGGCCCCGACGCAGCCGCCTGGCCTGGCTCTGGTCCTGGCTACCTGAACCGGAATCCGCCGCGGAACGCGAGGATTAGGGCGTCAACGCCCCCTCCGCCACCCACGCTGCCGCCGCATGGACCAACCGCCAGAGCTGGTCCATGCCCGTCCCCAGATCGCTCAGGTCCACCCATTCATCCAGCCGGTGGGCGTCGCCGCCATCGGCCAGATGGATGGTGACTGCCGGCAGGCCCCGCGCCAGAGGCAGGTTGGCGTCGGTGCTGGAGCGCCTGAGGGCGATGCGTTCCGGGCTTACACCGCCGGCCTTCAGCGCCTGCACGGCCATCCTGACCAAGGGATGCTGCACCGGCAAGCCGCCGGCCGGCCGGTCGCCCACCCGCTCCCAGCCGATGCCGCCTCCCTGCCGGGTGGCCGCCGCCTGGTGCCGGGAGCAGGCCGCCTCCACCCAGGCCGCCAGATCGGACAAGGCGTCCGGCGACTCGGAGCGCAGGTCCAGGAGCAATTCGGCCTGCTCGGCGATGCTGTTGACCGAGGTGCCGCCGCGCAACTCGCCGATGTTGAAGCTGCAGCGCGGGCGCACGGGCAGCGGGATGGCCGTCAGTTCGGCCGCCAGACGAACCAGGAGGTGCAAGGCGCTGGGCTTGCCGAAGTCGCCCCAGCTATGGCCACCGGGCGCCTGGGCATGGATGCGGTAGCGCCGCGATCCCAAGGCCAGATGGGTGACCGGCCAGGCGCCTTGTTTGGAACCCTCGATCACCACGCAGGCCGCCAGGCCCTCCCCCAAGGCGTCCACGGCCCGGCGCATGCCCTTGAGATCCCCCAATCCCTCTTCGGCGGCATTGGCCACCAGCCAGAGGGGGGCGGCCGTGGGCTGGCCGCGGCGCGCCAGGGCCTGCGCCAACAGGATGAGCCCGGTCACCCCGAGGCTGTTGTCGCCGATCCCCGGTGCCGCCAGCCGCAGCCCCGTCCGCTGCGCGTCCAGGGGCGTGCCGGCCGGAAAGACGGTGTCCAGATGGGCGCTGACCAGGACGCCCTTGCCGGGTCGCCGGCCCGGCCAACGTGCGACCACGTTGGGTCCGGCCGGATCGATGGCCACGTCGGCGAGACCTGCGGCGCGGAGCTGCTGCGCCACGAACTCCGCCCGCCGCCCCTCGTCGAAGGTGGGAGCGGGGACGGATTGCACGGCCAGGCAGAGGTCGGCGGCAGCCGCCAGATCCCAGGCCGGAGGCGAAACGGTCGAGAGGTCGGTCATGAGGTGGTCGCACGGGGCTTGTCAGGCAGGCCGCAAAGGCGATAAGCCAGCCGGGTATCCCCGCCGGCCGATTGTACCAGGAGGACAAGCACCGTGGCCAGGACAAACGACAGACCCGTCGCCCTGAAGGACACCCGCAGGGTGGCGACCGTTCAGCCCTGTTTCGGCTCCGGCCGCCCCACTGGTGTAAGATCGCGGTGGCGGACAAGGCCATGCCGCGGCCGCTGACAGTCTCGCTCAAGAACGCCGGCCGTCGTCTGGGGCTGCCCTTCCTGCATCGACCTGGAGCATGACCATGAAGCTCGATATCGGCGACATCCTCTCCCGTTCCTGGCGCATCACCTGGCGTCACAAGACCCTGTGGCTGCTGGGCTTCCTGGTGGCCCTGCCCGGCAGCTGCAGCAGCGGCTTCAATGCCAGCGACCGCTTCCAGGGTCGCGGCGACGGGCCACGCATGCCGGACGGCGCCGATGGCCTGGGGCGCGGCATGGACGACCTGACCAGAAGCCTGCCCGCCGGGCTGCGGGAATACCTGTCGCAGCTGATGAACGAAGTGACCTCCCTGCGCCAGAGCGAGATCCTCGTGGACCGCCCACTGCTCCTGCCGGGCATCATCCTGCTGCTGCTGGCCACCCTCCTCCTGGTCTGGCTGCTGGTCGGCCTGGCCGGACTGGTGGCCCGCGTCGGCCTCGTTCGGGGCATCGACCGGATCGATGCCGGAGCCGACGCGCCGAACCTGCGGCAGGCCTGGGGACTGGGCTGGTCGGCGCGCACCCTGCGCCTGCTGCTCGCCGAAGTGTTGATGGGCATCCTGTCGCTCATCCTGATCCTGCCGGTGATCCTGCTGGCCGTCCTGCCGCTCATCCTGGTCGTCCCCATGCAGGCCGAAGCGGATTCGCCCGAACTCCTGCCCATCCTCGCCGGCGTCGGCATCCTCCTCGCCGGCGTCTTCCTGATCCTCCTCCTGGCCTCTCTGCTGCAGGCGCTCCGACAGCTGTGGACCCGCGAGATCGTGATCGCCGACACGCCCATCGGTGCCGCCGTGTCCCAGGCCCTGGCCACGATGCGCCGTCAACCTGGCAGCATCTTCCTCTTCTGGTTGGCGCTGCTGCTGGTGGGGATGGGCGTCTTTCTGGCCCTCCTGCCCGTGTCGCTGGTCATGGCCCTGCTCTTCGCCGGCCTGGGCCTGGGCCTGGGTGCCCTGCTCAAGGCGGTGCTGGGCGGTCTGCTGGGCGCCTTCGGCGGCCTGATCAGCCTGCTGCTCGGACTGGCATTGAGCGGGGCCATCTTCGGCCTGCCCCTCGCCGCCTTCGAGGGACTGTACGCCGTCTTTACCACCAGCGCGTGGACCCTGGCCTGGCGACGGCTGCGTGGCGACGGCACGGAGATCCCGGCGGTTCAGCCTGCCGCCGGCGAGGCGCCGGCGGCCTGGCCGGAGGCCGACAACGGCAATGCCTAGGTGCCGGCCAGCTCCTCCATCCGCCTGGCCAGGGCCACATCCAGCGCCGTCACGCCACCGGCCGAATGGGTGCTCAGGTCGACGGTGACGGTGCGGTAGCTGTTGGACCAATCCGGATGGTGATCCAGCTTCTCGGCCACCAGGGCGACAGCGGTCATGAAGGCAAAGGCCGGCACGAAGCTCGAAAAGGCGAAGACCTTGTGCAGTCGGCCGTCGGCCAGCTGCCATCCGGGCAACTCCGTCAGGGCGGCGGCGATGGTGGCGGGGTCCAGCGGCTGGCGGGACATGGGCGACTCCGATCGGGCGGGGGCGGCACGGCGGGATGCCGGCGCACCCCCTATGATATAGTCAGCGCGTGGGAGTCAAGGAACGCTCGCGGCTCAGGGTCGGCGCCATCGCCCTCGCCGCCGTCGTCTTCGCGGCCGGCAACCGGTCGGCGGTGTCGGCCCAAGAGCCTGGATTCATGCGTCCGACCGCCGTCTGGAGCGGACCGGCCGCGCCCCTGGCCGCGGGCCGCTACGCCGCGGCCGTCGATCTGGCCACGGCGCCTGACGGCGCACTCTGGTTGTTGGACGGCCTTGGAAGCGGCTTGCATCGGCGATCGGCGGACGGCGATTGGACGCGCCTCCTGCCCCTGCCGGGGGGATTGAACGGTCAACGACTGACCGCGGCCAACGAATGGCTGTGGCTGCTGGGGCGGCGCGGCACGGCCTGGCGGCTGCTGCGCCTGATGCCTGCCGGAGGAACTGACCTGGAGCTGGCCGTGGGCGCGCTGGGACAAACGCCCATCGACCTGAGCGCCCGGCCCGACGGCGGCGTGGTGCTGGCCCTGGCCGCACCCGCGACCGTCGAGTTGCGGCTGGCCAACGGATCGCTGGCGGTAAGCCTGGCGGTGGCGGACCTGTTCCAGGCCGGCTGCGCCCGCGCGCGCCCCACGGCTGTGGTCGCCGACGGCGCCAGCGGCTTCTGGCTGGGATTGGAGCGCGACGCGTCCTCCTGCCCCGGCGGCCCTTCGCCGGACCCAGGCGACCTGCGTCCCCCCGTTGTGGACGGCGCCGTACACGTCGATCTCCGCGGCAAGCCGGTGATCGATCGGGTAGAGCCGGGCGAGGCGCCCATCGACCTGGCGCTGCGGTCGGCCGAGCTCTGGACCTTGACCGCCACGGGCATCCAGCCGGTCGGCCAGCCGCCGGTTGCGCTGCTGCCGGAGGCGCGGCCCTGGAGCGCCACGGCCTTGGCCTGGCTGAGCGACGGCCGCGCGGCGGTGGTCACCCGCGGCTGCCCGCGGGGCGCGGTGCTGGCCCTGGCTGAAGGCCGGGCGCCGGTGCCCATCGGCCTGATGGCGCGGCCGCTGGGGCGCGCGCCCCTCCTGCCGCTGCGCCTGGCGGAGCTCGGCGGCCGCGTCCAGAGCCTGGAGGGCGCCCCGCCCGGTGGGGCAGTCTGGCCGGACGAGGACACCGCCGCCTTGCTGCTGGATTGGGACCCGACCGGCCGGCCGCAGGGCGCCGAGCCCATCTGCGGCCTGGGCGCCGGCGCTTGGGAGGGCTACCTGGCGGACCTGACGACAGCCGACGGCGCGCTCTGGCGCCTCTGGCCCGGTGGCCTCGAAGCGCTGGCCGGCGGGCTGCCCACCGGCGGTCTGCAAGCCGCTGCCACCGGCGGCTGGTGGGGCGCCGTCGCCGCCGACAGCGGCCGCGTCGCCGTGCTGGATCTGGCGGAGGCCAAGGTGCGCGCCTTCGGCGCCGATGGCGCGTCGCTGAGCGTCTGGCCCGTGGAAGGGCTCCCGGTGGACATCGGCCTGCGGGGGCGCTTCGCCTACCTGAGCGATCCCGCACGACGACGCGTGACGGTGCATGACGTTCTGACCGGCGCCCGCCTGGCCGCCTTCGGCAGCCACCTGCCGCTCATGCGCCTGCAGGCCATGGCCGACGGCGGCATCCTGGGCCTTGCGGCGGGCGACTGGGCTTTGTCCTACAGCGCCGACGGCCGCCTTCGCGCCGCCTGGCCCCTTCACCAGGCGCCCGACACCGTGCACACCGATCTGCTGGCCGGCGCGGACGGCCGGGTCACCGCGGCGCGGCTGCGGGTGGCCCCGGTGGGAAGGGACGGCGACTGGACGGCGGCGGCGGTGACGGACGCGGCGCTGGACCGCTATGAAGCGCCGGCGGAAGCGCCGCCGCTCCCTGACATCACCGCCGGCGAAGCCTGTGTGGTGCGGGCCGACAAGACGCTCGCGGCAGCCCGCATCCCGCTGGGCGGCGACCTGACGGTGCGCATCCAGCTGGACGGAAGCTGCCCGCAGCGACCGCGGCCCGGGCGACTGCTGTTCCTGCTGGATGCTCCGCCGCAGGAGCCGGCCGCACGCCTCGCCGCGCAGGGCGCCCTGGTCACGCTTCTGGCGCGCCTGGACGACCAGCGTCTGGCCCTGGGCCTGCTGGCATCCCAGGACGGCCAGCTCCTGGAGTTGACGCCGGGCAGCGATGCCGCGGCCATCCGCCGCCTTGGCCTGCAGCCCGACCTGGGCGCGACCGACCTGACCAAGGCCATCGCGCGGGCAGCGGACCGCCTGGCCGCTCCGGGCGCCGAGCCGCACCTGGCGCTGATCCTGACCCGTCCACCTGCTGCGTTGGAAGCGGCAGCGCAGAGGGCGGCCTTGACCGTGGCGCGGCAGCGGGGCATCGCGATCACGGCCCTGCTCTACCCACCCGCCGATCTGAGCATGGCCGGACGCCGCGACTGGGCCGCCCTGTTCGAAGCGGGCGAAGCGCAGCTGGCACCGACCCCCTTCCAGCTGCCGCTCCTCCTCTCCCGACTGGCTCCGGCCGAAGCCGCAGAGCCGGCCTTTGCGGCCCTGACCCTCCGCGATCTGCTGCCGCCGGGAATGGCGCCTCTGCCCGGCTCGGTCTCCCCCCCGGACGGCGAATGGGATCCGTCGACCGGCAGCTTGACCTGGCGACGCGACAGCGCCGCCAGCGATGGTCTGCGCTTCAGCTACCGGCTCAGACCCCTGGTCGCCGGCCCCTTGGCCATCGGACGCCCGGGCGCGGGCGCCGACTACCGTGACGGCTTCGGCTACGCCGCGCGCCTGACCCTGCCCCAGCCCGAGGCGGAGCTGCTGGCGCCTGACAAGATCTTCCTGCCCCTCTTGAGCCGTGGCGCCTGTCTGGGCCGCCGCCGGCCGCTGGACCTGGTGCTGGTCCTGGATCTGTCCGGCAGCATGGCGGAGGCGGCCATAGGCGGCGGCAGCAAGCTGGACGCCGCCCGCGCCGCGGCCCTGGCGGTACTGGACCTGCTCGACTGGCGCTTGGACGCGGTGGGGGTCGTGGGCTTCAGCGGCCGGGCGGACCTGATCCTGCCGCTGTCGGGCGATCGCGCCGCCGTGGCGGCCGCCTTGACCGGCCTGCGGACGGCCGAGGGAACGCGCATCGACCTGGGATTGACGGCCGCCGATCGCGCCCTGACCGGCGCCGGCCGGCCTGTCGCCCGCCCCGTGGTCATCCTGCTGACCGATGGGCGACAGGAAGCGGGCCTGGAGGCGGATGCCGCGACCGCGGCGCGGGCGCTCAAGGCCCGGGGGGTGACGGTCTACGCCATCGGGCTGGGCGCTGATGCCGATGCCGCCCTGCTGCGGGCCATCGCCAGCGATCCCGCCCGCTACCTGGCCAGCCCCGACACGTCTGACCTGGCCGGGCTCTTTGCCGCGATCCTGCGGGCGGAGGTCTGCGGGCATTGACCCGTCCAACCCCTCATGCCCCCTCCCCCAACGCGGCTGGGGGAGGGGGCATGAGGGCCGGGTCGTCGTGTTGATGCAGGCGTAAGCAGGGGGCGGCTGGGCCTAGGGCTGGGCCAGGGCCACGGGCCCACAGGGCAGCAGCCAGTTGCTGGTGGCGGTGCCGGCAAGGCGCGCGAAGTTCTTGTAGCCGGCGCGTTTGTCGGTGGCGGGGGCCAGGCAGAGGCCTACGAGATCGTCCACCTCGCCATCACAGGTGGCGTCGTCGGAGACCGGCACGATGAAGTCCGCCAGAATGGCCCGCCGCTCCTTGAAGCTGATGTTGCCGCATTCGCTGAAGTCCACGGTGCAGGCCGGGTAGAGGAGGGTCTGGTCGCCGCGGCGCACCAGCCAATGGGCGCTGAAGCGCACCGTGGGGTATTGGCGACCCGGCTTCTTGGCCTCCTGGTAGACGATGACCCGCCCTTTCTCCGCCTGGCCCGTGCCGGGCAGGGCGGCCATGGGCACCAGCTTGTCGCAGGCCGGGCTGTCGCTGACCGCGCAGGCGGCTGCCGCGCAGAGGTCCTGATGGCCCAGAATGGCCCAGGCGCCGGGATCAGCCGGCGCCAGGCAGCGTCGGCCGCCGCTGTCCATGCGACAGACAGCGGTGATGGCAAAGACCTGGACGTCGCGCCCGGCCCCGGCCACATCGCAGGAGGCCAAGAGCGCCTGGGCGCCGGGGTCCAGCTTCACGGTGCTTTCCAGGTTGGCCCCGTCCACCCGCCAGTAGTAGCTGACGCGGATGGGCACCGAAGCGCGCGATGCCAGGCTGACGGTGGCCAGCTCGAAGGGACGGGGCGACCGGCATTGCGCCGGCAGGTCGACGCTGCCGCCGCGCATTCCGCCGCCGCAGGCCACCTCGGCGCAGCGGTTCTCGGGTGGGTCGGCCGTCAGATCCACGGGCAAGGTTGGCTGGCCGGGGATGAGACCGTCTACCTCCAGGCGCTGGATGTCGGCGCCGGCCGGCACGTCGCAGCGCGACAGGCTGAAGTCCTCGCCGGCGACCAGGGTCAGCCAATCGCTCCAGGGCTCGGTGACGCCGTCCTGCCGCCAGCGAAAGCGGACGCGGACCTCGCGTTCCTCGGGATCGTCATTGCTGATGGTCAGGGAGGCGTATTCATGGCCGGTGGCGCATTCGACCGCGAAGTCCTGGCAGATCTCCGCGACGCAGCCTTGGGCCGCTGCGGGCCTGCCGACAACCAGGCCGGCGAAGAGCCCCAGCGCGAGGCAGCCCGCCAGGGCCGGCAGGGAGAGGACCGGGACGTAACGCCGGGCCGGTACTGGTACCGGGATGGGAATCGGAACGGGAATCGGGGGTGGGGGCGGGAAGGGAGCCGGCGGCCGAGGCACCGGGATCGGCGTCGGTGGCGCCGACCGCTTCCGGCGGACGCCCAAAGCGCCGAGGGTCGCGGACAGTACGGCGGGGACGGTCGGGCGTCGCAGCATCATGGGAACACTCCTGTTCAAAGCTCAGCTGATCAGCCGCCGCGGAGGGCGGTGGCCGGCGGGTCGGTTGCGCGATCGCAACCCGCCGGGAGCTTAGAAACAGGGCGTTGGCACAGCGTCCCAGGGTGACAGGAAGGTGACAGGTACCTTCGATCTCGAGCGGCGTTGGCGGCGCCTGGCGGCTCAGCGCCGGCTGAACCGAGGCGCCGTGCTACCGGCTCAAAGCGCCGCCGCCGCCTCGGCCCGCAGGCCTTCCCGCTCGGCCAGGAAGCGCTCCTGCGAGGAGACTGGCGCCTCGCCGGGCGGGGGCAGCACAGGTACATAGCTGCCGTCCGCCAGCAGGCGCCGGGCCTTGGCGGTGTCCGCCCGGCAGACGTCCAGGATGCGGCCCAGCTCCGCCACCAGGCGCTGGTCCTCCACCGGGAACAGCACCTCGACCCGCCGATCGAGGTTGCGCGGCATCAGGTCGGCGCTGCCGACATAGACCTCTGGCCGGCCGTCGTTGCCGAAGTAGTAGATGCGGCTGTGCTCCAGGAAGCGGCCGACCACGCTGGTGACCTGGATGTGCTCGCTCACGCCGGGAATGCCTGGCCGAAGCGAGCAGATGCCGCGGATCATGAGGTCCACGGTGACTCCGGCCTGCGAGGCCTCGTAGAGCAGGCGGACCATGCCCGCGTCCTCCAGGCTGTTGACCTTGAAGGTCAGCCGCGCAGTCCTACCGGCCCGGGCATGTTCGATCTCGCGCCGTATCCGACGCTCCAACTCTGCGCGCAGGGTGACCGGCGCCACCAGGAGCTTGCGGTAGCGCCGCATGGCGGAGTAGCCGGTCAGATGGTTGAAGAGGTCTGTGGCGTCGGCCCCGATGGCCTCGTCGGCGGTGAAGAGCCCAAGGTCGGTGTAGAGACCGGCAGTCACCGGGTTGTAGTTGCCCGTGCCCAGATGCATGTAGCGGCGAACGCGCTCACCCTCCTTGCGCACGATGAGGAGCACCTTCGAATGGGTCTTGAGTCCCACCAGGCCGTAGACCACATGGACGCCTTCCTTCTCCAGCGCCTTGGCCCATTCGATGTTGCTGGCCTCGTCGAAGCGGGCCTTGAGTTCCACCAGCACAGCCACCTGCTTGCCGCGCTCGCGGGCCTCCAACAGCGCGTCGACCACCGGGGAGTCACGCCCCACCCGGTACAAGGTCATCTTGATGGCCAGCACGTCTGGGTCGCGGGTAGCCGCGCGCAGCAGGTCGATCACCGGGCTGAAGGCATCGTAGGGATGGTGGAGCAGGATGTCACGATGGCGGATGGCCTCAAACAGGGCGCGACCCTCGACGTCCAGCGACGGCGGGACGAAAGGGACGAAGGGGGCCTCTTTGAGGTCGCGGCGGTCCAGAGCTTGCAGGGACATGATGTCGCGCAGGCAGAGCGGCCCGTCGAGGATGCAGATCTGCCCGTCGACCAGGTCCATCTCTTCGATGAGCAGGGCGCGGATCTCCGTCGGCATGGCGTCCTGGATCTCCATGCGAACGACGTCGGCGAAGTGCCGCTCGCGCACCGATTGCTCGATGGACACCAGCAGGTCTTCGGCCTCCTTCTCGCGAAACTGCGTGTCCGCGTCCCGGGTGATGCGGAAGGTATGCGACGAGACCACCGTCAGGCCGGGGAAGAGGCCGTCGAGATGGGCGGCGATCAGGTCCTCCAGCCAGACGAAGACCTTGCCGGCGCTGTCTTCGGGTCCGGCCGGCAGGGCCACCAGACGGGCCAAGGTGCCTGGCACCTTGATCCGCGCGAAGCGCCGCATGCCGGCGTCATCCTGGACGACCACTGCCAGGTTGATGCTCAGGTTGGAGATATGCGGGAAGGGCCGACCGGGGTCAAAGGCCAGGGGCGTCAGCACGGGTTGGATGAGCTGGTCGAAGATGCGCTTGGCGGCGGCGGCCTGGCGGGCGTTCAGCGCGGCGTGCCGCAGCACGTGGATGCCTTCGGCGGCCAGGGCCGGCAGCAGCTGATCCCGCCATACCTGGCGCGCCTGCCGCTGCAGCTCATAGGCGCCCGATCGGGCATCGCGCAGTTGCTCCGTCGGGGTGCGGCCATCGGGCGAGGGCAGGCTGAGACCGGCTGCGGCCTGGCGCGTCAGGCCCGCCACGCGAACCATGAAGAACTCGTCCAGATTGGATTCCAGGATGGCCAGGAACTTCACCCGCTCCAGCAGCGGGTTGCGCTCGTCCACTGCCTCTTCCAAGACCCGGGCATTGAAGGCCAGATGGCTGAGGTCACGGTTGATGAGGAGCGACGGATCGTCGAGGCGGATGGCGCCCGGCGTGGTCGACGTGGTCGGAGTGGTCGGCGTGATGGGATCTGTTGCGGTCGTAGGCATCCGCTGATCATGAGGCGCGCGGATTAAGCGCTGGTAAAGCGTTCGCGCCAGGTGATGTGTCCGGCTACCGCGCTGTCCGACAGCACGGGGCGCCGGTTAGTGAGCTGCAAACCCTTCCGCCAGCACCTTGCGGCGCTCGGTCAGGCATCCGCACCACAGGTCACCGACCGCGGACCAGGCCGGCCAGGCCTCCGACCAGGCGGCCAGGGTGTCGGCCTCGTCGGCCAGCAGCGCGTCCAGGCCGCGCAGGGCGGGGTCGGCCAGGCCCAGGCCGCCGGCACCGCGCATAAGGCCCTCGAGCATCCGGCGGCGTTCACCGGCCGGCGCACCCAAGCCCAGGCCATGAGCGATCGCGGCGATGTCGCGGCGGGTGATGTAGATGCCGGCGGAGCGGGGCAGAAGCAGCGCTTCCACCACGGCAGCCAGGTCCGGGTTGTCCGATCGGTTGTCCGGTCGGTCGACCGGTATCCGGTCGGTCGCCAGGTCGGTGGCCGTTGCCACCCGCCGCCAGCGGTACCGCCCAGGCCGGCACCTCATCGGTGGACCTTCCGCTGCCGTCCGAGCTGCCCGTGTAGCGGGGCGGGGGCGGGAGGTCCGGCAGCTGGGGGTCTACGATGGTGTCCGGCAGGGCATTGAGCAACAGTCCGAGGCTCAGCGCGCCCAGGGTCTGGTAGAAGGGGTGGGGCTGGAGGCGGCGCAAGGCGGCCACGCAGAGCGGCGCCCAGAGCGCCAGATGCTCGGTGAGCAGCCGCTCGGCCAGCGCTTCCTGTCCGCCGGCCGCCATGTCGGCGAGGGCCAGCAACTGCAAGCCCAGGTGGTCGTCCGCCGCGGCGCGCAGGCCGGCCGGGGGCGCCCAACCGGCATCGCGATAGAGGGCGCGCAGGCGAGCGGTAGCGGGCGCGTCGAGCATGCCCGAGGGGTCCAGGAAGACGCTCTCGTAGGGCGGCAGGTTGAAGCCGAAGAGCCGCTGATGCTCGGCCGCCAGTTCGGTCAGGTCGGCGGAGCCGGCGCGGTCCAGGCTGTCGGCCAGTTCCGGCAGGGCCGCCAGGAGCGGCAGGTCCTCCAAGCGCAGTTCCTCCACCCACAGGCGGCCGAGAAGTTGAAGCGCGCGAGCGTGAGCGGGGTCGATCATGGGCGGGGCACCAGTGGGGAACAAGAGGGTCGGCCGGTCGCGGGGGCAGTCCGGGGGACCGACGGGGCGACGGGACCAAGGCGATGGACCGGCGGACCGACGGGGCGAAGCGCGGCAAGGATGCCACGGCGGGGCGACGGGGACAAGGGGCAGCGGATGATCGGGACGGCGCTTCCTGATATCATTCGCCGGTCGCCGCCACGGCGACCCCTGCCTTTCGCCCACCAGAGCGGAGCCTGACTTGGCCACCACGACCCTCCAGATCCGCCGCCTCGGTCCCGTCACCTGGGTGCTGATGGACCGCGCGGCGCAGCGGAACGCCTTCAACCCGACCATGATCGCCGAGCTGACGGATGTCTTCCGGTCGCTGTCCCAGCATCCGGACGACTCGCGGGTGGTCGTGCTGGCCGGCGAGGGCGACATCTTCTCCGCCGGGGCGGACGTGGATTGGATGCGGTCCATGGGAACCTTGGGGGTAGAGGCGAACATCGCCGATGCCCACCTGCTGGCGGACCTGTTCCAGGCCATCCGCGACTGCCCGCTGCCGGTGATCGCCCGGGTGCAGGGCGCGGCGATGGGCGGGGGATCGGGTCTGGTGGCGGCCTGCGACCTGGCGGTGGCGGCGGAGGGCACGCGCTTCGCCTTCAGCGAGGCGCGCCTGGGCATCGTTCCCGCGGTGATCTCGCCCTTCGTGCTGTCCAAGGTGAACCCCGGACCCGGGCGCGAACTCTTCCTCACCGGCGAGACCTTCGACGCCCAGCGGGCACGGGAGATCGGGCTGGTCAGCCGGGTGGTCCCGGCGGCGCAACTGGACGAAGCCGTGGAGGAGCGGGTGGGGGCCTTGTTGGCCGCCGGTCCCGAGGCGCAGGCGGCCATCAAGCAGTTGGTCCCGCTGGTGCTGGCGGCCAACAGCCCCGCCGCGATGCGCGACTACAGCACCCGACTCATCGCTGAGCGGCGGGCCTCCACCGAAGGGCGCGAGGGGCTGACGGCCTTCCTGGAGCGGCGGCGGCCGGCGTGGATGGCGGGCGAGTCGAGCGGGCGTTAGCTGAGAAGGTCGGCGAAGCGCGTGACCGCCAGCTGCGCGTTGAGCGCTTCCTGGGCGGCCGACCAGGCATCGTGGACCGCACAGCGCTGCAGCTCGGAGCAATTGCGGCCCCACAGCAGGCAGGCCCGGGGCGAGGCGGGCGCCTCGACAGCGCGAATGACATCCAGCAGGCTGATCTCGGCGGCGGGGCGGGTCAGGCGATAGCCGCCGTGCCGACCGGCCATGGCCTCCACCACGCCCCCTTGCACCAGGGCCGCCAGGATCTGCGGCAAGAACTTGGGCGGCACTGCTGTGGTGGCCGCGATCTCACGCGCCTTGCGCCGGCCGCTGCCGGCACGCTGGGCCAGGTCCAGAACCGCACGCACCGCGTAGTCACCGCGCTTGGAGAGTTCGATTTGCATGGGGGTGATTCTGGCAGCGGGCACCGTGGATGCAAAGCAGACCGCGCGTCTGTTCGCCAGGCAGCTACGCCAACTTCCGGGCTAGACGAACCAGAAGTGCCCTGCGCCAGAAGCCCCCTGGTTCATCAGCTGATGGACCGCTGACGGGATTGGAAAGGCGGTATGCCCGTATCTTGATCACGCCTTTATCGTTTGTTATGATGGCCACGCTTCCGCCCAAAGCCATTGGGTGAGGGGTGCTGTTGCCATCAATCCATGACGCAGAGCATCGCGTCGGGAAACCCCATCCGTTACCGTCTTGCCGCCACCGTGCCCCGCAGAGGAGACCCTGCACATGACTTCGATGACCGTTCCCCGCGTCGGACACCTTCGATCTGCCTTAAGCAAGGTACCCCTCGTCGGGCTACTGGCCCTCCTCTTCGGGGTACTGCTCGCCGGCCCCGCGGCGGCGCAGGCACCGGCCGACGGCCGGGCCGCCGCGCCGGTCCCCGCGCTCAGCGGCAGCAGCAACAACCGCGCGCATCTGGACGCCGCCGGCAAGCGCGCCGCGCCTGTCGCCATCGGTCGGCTGGCGCCGGACGCCGCCGACGCCGTGGCGCAGATCGCGGTGCCTTATCCGGAATGCTCGCTGGGCTTCCGCGCCGGCAACTTCCCGGTGCTGGCCCCTGGCACGCATACCTTTGACACGGATGCCCTGACCCTGGACGGCAATCCCGTCACGGGCGCCGTGGCGACCGGCGGGGTGGCCGTCTTCCCCTTCGTCAACATCACCGTGCCGGCTGGGGTGGTCATCCGCGGCGTCGGCTCGCGCCCCCTGGCGCTCTTGTCGCATGGTCCCATCACCATCGCCGGCACGGTGCAGGTGGACGGTAGCAGCGCCACGCCCACCGCACCGGGTTGCCAGCCTCGCACGGCGTCGCCGGGCGGCGCGGGCGGCGGCGCGGGCGGCCTGGGGCTTCTCGCCGGCCCCGGCGTGGGCCAGCCGGGCGTAGGCCCCGGCGGCGGCTTCGTGCCGCTCGGCAACTTCGCCGGCGGCGGCGGCGGCGGCTTCGGCGGTGCGGGCGGCGCGGGCGGCGCCAACGGCGCGGCCGGCGGCGCGGGCGGCCCCGCCTACGGCAACCTGGCCAGCAACCTACAGGGCGGCAGCGGCGGCGCTGCCGGCAGCGCCAGCTCGTCGTGCTCCGCGGCGTCGGGCGGCGGCGCCGGCGGCGCCGTGCTGCTTTCCAGCCCGTCCACCATCACCATCGCCGGCGGCGGCCTCGTGTCGGCCAACGGCGGCAACGGCGCGCTCAGCGACACCGGCGCCTCCGGCGGCGGCTCCGGCGGCGGCATCGTGCTGGTGGCCCAGAACGTCAACAACGGCGGCACCCTGCGCGCCAACGGCGGCGTGGGCGGCAGCGGCGGCTGCTGCGGCGGCGGCGGCGCGGGCGGGGGCGGGCGCATCCACGTCTCGGCCTTCGCCATCACCGTCGGCGGCACCCAGGTGGCCGCGGGCGGCGCCTCGAGCGGCAATGCCGGCGGCGCCGCTGGCGTGGCGGGCGTGGTGACGCAGGACCTGCAGGGGCTGCTCTACCGCTGCCAGAGCGACATGGCGGTGAACAAGGCCTGCTATGCGCGCCCGCTCTCCGGCCCGCCGACCAACGACCCGGACGTCCTCTACGCCGGCCAGCAATGGATCTGCGACATCACGATCAGCCATCGCTTCCTCGGCGAGGCCGACTACGTTCCGGGCGTCTTCATCCAGGACTTCGCCCTCACCGACACGTTCCCGGCGGGCCTCACCTACGTGGTCACCACGGTGGCCACCGAGATGAACGGCAACGTGGGCGCCGCGCCGGTCTGCTCGGCCCCACCGCTGGCCGGACCGGGGACCATCAACTGCAGCGGCTTGGACCTACAGACGGGCGGCAGCGACACTTTCCAGATCGCCTTCACCTCCAGCCCGAGCTTCGTGGCCACCGCGCCCACCGGCGAGCTGCCGGTGACCAACACGGCCTGCCTCGTCCTGCCGCTCCCAGTTCTGGACGTCAATGCGGCGAACGACTGCGGCTCGGACACAGACATCGTGAAAGACCTGGCGGACCTCAGGATCACGAAGTTCGTCGAGCCCTTCGGCACGGTGCGGGCCGGACAGGTCTTCACCTACACCATCTTCGTGGACAACCTGGGCCCGAGCACGGCGCGCACCGCGGTGATCTCGGACACCCTGCTCTCGAGCGGCAACGTCTCGATCCAGAGCTGCGCCTTCTCGGTGAGCCAGGGCGGCGGGTCGATCACGCAGTTCACCTGCACCACGGGCAACCTGGTCTCGACCCAGTTCGGCTCGGACATCGGCACCTTCGCCACCAGCTTCCTGGAGCCGCTCACGCCTGACAGCCAGGGCCGGCTGCGCGCCTCGTTCCGCCTGGTGGCGAACCAGGACATCAAGGTGACCAACACGGCGCGGGTGACCTCGCTCACCCCCGACCCGGACATGAGCAACAACTTCACCTCGACCTTCCTCGCCGTCACGGGCGTGACCAACCTGGCCTGACCAAGACGGCCACGGCTGAGGAGCAGCAGACCAACCAGCCAGGGCTCATCTTCAACAACGCCATCTTCGGCCAGGTCTTCCCGACCGCGCCGAACTACTTCGCCTCCACGCGGGTCACCGCCGGGCGGCGCATCGAGTACCGCCTGACGGTGAGCAACACCGGCCCCTCGCGGGCCGAGCGGGTGGTCCTGCAGGACCGGCTGCCCGGCGGCGTGCGCATCTACCAGGGCTCGGTGGTGGCGACGCTTGACCCGGCCGGCGCCGCGCCGCTGGTGACCCTGCCCGCCGGCACCTGCGCCACGGGCACGCCGGGCGATCCGCTCGACAAGCTGACCTGCGGCCTGGGGACGATGCAGGTGGGCGACGTGGCCACGCTGGTGTTCCAGGTGGTCACCGATTCCACCCTGCCGGCCGGCGCGGTGCTGGAGAACGACGCCTTGGTGACGGCCGACACCCTGGAGCTCAACACCACCAACAACCTGGCGTTCACCCAGAACACGGTGCTGGCCGCGGCGGACATGTCGCTGACCAAGAGCAACATGGGCGAGGTGGTGACGGGCGTGAACCCGCTGACCGGCGAGCTCATCGTGACCGACACGGCCAACGCGGTGACCGCGGGCATGCTCCTGCGCTACCAGCTGTCGGCGACCAACAACGGACCTAGCCAGGCCCTGAACGTCACCGTCAAGGACACCCTGCCGTCGACCGCCCTCGTCAACTACGTGCGGGCTTACGGCGCCGACTGCCGGCCGGATGACGTGCAGCAGAACATCCTCTTCTGCAACCTGGGCACCATCCCCGCCGGCGGCCGCAAGACCTTCGACATCTACGTGCGGGTGAAGTCCTCCGTGCCCGCCGGGACCAACCTGGCGAACACGGCGGAGATCCAGTTCTACCCGTCGAACACCCCCGGCCAGCCGGCGCCGGTGGCGCCCTTGAGCGCTGGGGCGAAGCTGACGGGCGGCCGCTCGGCCGCCGCTGACGCCAAGCCTGCCGGCAAGAACCAGGTGATCAACCCCAACCTGCTCATGGTCTGGGATCCGCTCGCCGCCAACAACGTCGCCACGAGCAACGCCGTGGTGAACGCCGTGGCCGACGTGGGCGGCGGACCGGCGGCTGTCGGCGCGCCCCTCGGCTTGACCAAGGTCGACGTGCCAGCCGAGCCGCGGCTGGACCGGCAGCAGGAGCCCGACCTGGCCATCGCCGGCAAGGAGCACCGCTACCGCATCACCTTCGGCAACGCCGGGCCGTCGGACGCCACGGGCGTGACGCTGGTGGACGCGCTGGACTTCAAGCAGCTGGGCATCCTCGGCGAGACCTTCCTGCGCTGCGAGGCGGTGGCGCCGACGGATTCGGCCACCTGCAGCTTCGCGGCGCCCAACACGGTGACCGTGACCAACTTCTCGCGCTCCGGCACGACGGTGGTGCCGGGCACGATCCCCGCCGGCAACAGCTACCAGATCGACCTGGTGGTGCTGGTGGACCCGGGCTACGTCCTGGACGCGGTGGACTACATCGCCACCGACCGGGCGACGATCGCCACGACGGCCGTCGATCCCAACCCGGCCAACAACACCGACACCGAGGACACCGAGATCATCGCCGAGGCCGACCTGGCGGTGGACAAGACGGACATCTTCGGCACCGACCCGGCCAACGGCAATCTGCAATGCGACCCGGTGGCCCCCGGCGGGATGATCACCTACGACATCACCGTGTCCAACCGCGGCCCCTCGGACGCGGCCTCGGTGCTCCTGGAGGACCGCCTGCCGGGCACGGGTGTGGTGCTGGACCCGGCGCAGGTGCAGGTGAGCTTCCTCTCCGGCTCGGGCCAGCTGCTGGGCGTGCGCGACGACGGGCGCATCCAGATCCTCATCGGGCGCGACCTCAACAACCGCGGCGAAGAGCAGCTGGGCCGCCTGAACACCGGCGGTTCGGTGCGGGTGCGCATCCAGGTCATGGCTGCCGCCAACGCCGTCTGCGGCTCGGTGCTGCGCAACCAGGCCACCGTGCGCACGGTCAAGAACTACGGCGCGGTGCTGGAAGGTGCCAATGAAGTGCCGGCGGTGGTGACCACCTCCACGGGCACCTTCAACGCCTACTTCGATCCCATGACCCGGCAGCTGTTCTGGCTGCTGGACGTGACGAACACCACGGGCACGATCAACGGCGCGCAGATCCAGCGCGGCGCCGCGGGCATCAACGGGCCGGTGGTCTACAACCTGCTGACGCTGGCGGGGGTGACGACGTTCACGCCGACGACGCCCATCGGCGGGGTGATCACCCTGACCGCCGCCGACGTGGCGGACCTGGACGCCGGACTCCTCTACATCAACGTGCTCACCACCAGCTTCCCCAACGGTCAGGTCCGCGGCCAGATCCTGGTGAACGCGCAGCCGGGCAACCGCCCGCGCACGCCGACCACCGAAGTCGACGGGGCCAACAACCTGGACGAGGAGACGACGACCATCTCCTGCCCCAGGGTCAAGGTGGTCAAGACCGTGTCCTACAACGGGCAATGCCCGGGCCAGGTGGTGCCGACGATCAACCTGACGGGCCAGCCGGTGACCTTCTGCTTCGAGATCACCAACACCGGTGACACCTTCCTCGACGCCATCCGGGTGGTGGACGAACTGACCACCCGCGCCGGCGGCAAGCGCGTCATCTACGACCAGGTGATCACCGCGGGCGGCGACCCCAAGCTGCCCCTGGCGCCGGGTGAGACGGTGCGGCGCCAGGTGACGGTGGACCAGCTGCTCAGGGACTGGAGCTGCGGCGTCAGCACGGACACCGTGACGGTGACGGGCACGCCGGTGAACTCCGGACGCACGGTGCTGCCCTGCCTGCCGCTGGTCAAGGCGTCCTCGACGGCCTACATCGAGGTGCCCTGCGCCGGTGTGGACTTCCGCATCCAGCTGCCGGTGCTGGACGACGAGACCTGCGAGACCTGGATCCAGGTGCAGAACGTGGGTGACAAGGACGGCAAGGCGCTGATCATCGTCTGGGGCGACCCGAGCTTCTGCCCGCCGCAGGCCGCCGGCCCGCTGAAGGCCGAATGCACGGGCCTGCTGCGCCCCGGCTCGGCCTGGAGCTTCGCGGCGGCGCAGCTGCCGAAGGGCTCCAAGAGCGCGGTGGTGTACGCCCTCAACGCCACGACCAAGGTGAAGGACGAGCGCGGCAACCTGGTGGACTTCGGTCGCCTGGTCTGCTCGACGGTCTTCAGCGAGGTGGTGGGCGACTACGACGAATGGGCGCTGTTCGACGAGGCCTACCGCCTGCGCGGCGAGTACCGCGGGCTCATCGGGCCGGCCGGCGAGCAGTTGATCATCGACTTCGGCGCGAACCCGGGCGAGCCCTTGGCGGTGACGGTCAACCGCAAGTGCCCCGACCCTGTCACCCCCAACGCCTTCATCAACGCGGCCTACACCGGTATCTCCTCCGACCAGGAGGGCGCCCGCGATCCGCGCTCGGGCAGCTTCACCTTCTACGCGCCGCTGGTGCTGGTGGGCCGCGGCGGCCTGTCGAGCATCCTGAACATCCAGAACTCGGGCATCGACTGCACGAGCCTCGAGATCTGGTTCAAGGCGCAGGACGACTGCATGCGGCCGGTGCTGGGCGACGTGCTGACGGTGTCGCCGGGCGAGACGGTGCGCTTCGACCCCAGCACGGTGGTCGGCCCGGACTGGATGGGCTCGGCCTGGATCCGCTCGACGCAGCCGCTCGGCATCGTCGTGGACACCATCGGCCCCAACCACTTCACGAGCTACAACGGCGTGGCCGGCGACGTGGCGGCCCTGAACTTCAGCGCCGGCGACCAGGTGGTCTTTGCGCCGCTGATCTACAACCAGATGCAGGGCTGGGACACGCTGATCCAGGTGCAGAACCACTCGGGCACGACGGCGGCCAAGGTGAAGGTGTACTTCCTGGACCAGAGCGGGGACGTGATCACCACGATCGCCGACTGGATCTGCCCGCGCGGCTCGCAGAGCTTCTTCCTGCCGACGCTGGCGGCGCTGCCGGGCAACTGGCGCGGCTCAGCGCGGGTGGAGAGCCAGATCTGGTGGACGCCGGGCACGAACCCGATCGACGCCCCGATGGTGTCGGCGGTGGTGCTCTCGGAGCGCTGGAGCGACGCGGCACGCACCGTGCGCCGCGAGGCCATCGCCTACAACGCGCAGGGTGAATGCCTGCTGTACGACTGGCAGGTGGGCCATGGCGCGGGCGGCACCGAGAGCGGTTCGGCGGTGTTTGCGGTGCCGCTGCTGATGAAGCAGTACCGGGGCATCACCTCGGAGATCGCGATCACCAACCTGGTGGCCAAGCCGGGCTTCACGGACTTTGCCATCTTCATCTACGACCAGAACGGGCTGCTGGACTACGTCTGCGAGAAGCTGCACGACCGGCAGGTGGAGTACATCGACCTGGCCACCTGGGGCTGGATCTCGCCGAACTTCAACGGCTCGATGGTGGTCTCGGCCACCTACTGGGAGCACGAGGTCTTCGACCCCGAGGGCAAGTTCGTGCGCAACCTGGTAGGCCTGGGCGGCACGGCGGTGGAGCGGGTCGGCGGCGTGCTCGGGCGGGCCGGACCTGCCGGGCGACGAGTCGAAGGCCTTCGAGGCCTTCCCGATCTACAACCACTTCATCAACGAGGGCAAGATCATCTGCCCCGGCCAGCCGACCTTCAACCCCATCGTCGAGGACTTCACGGCGACGAGCACGACGGTGGCCACGATCCCCAACGCCGGACCGCTGCCGCAGACGCTGCAGCAGACGGTGGCGGTGGCGGGCAAGCCGGCCGACTGCAACGTCATCGACGTCGACGTGGCGGTGAACATCACCCACGGCTGGTTCGGGGACCTGGACCTGAGCCTGGAGCACAACGGGGTGACGGCGACGCTGTTCAACAACTCGGTGGTGCCCTTCTGCACCAACTCGGCCAACGTGATCGGCACCCTGGACGACGACGCGGCGACGAGCATGACGGTCTGCTCGACGCCGATGCTCGGCGGCGCCGGCCAGCGGCGGACGACGGAGAGCGGCTCGGCGCTGGGCGCCTTCGACGCCAAGCCGGCCAACGGCAACTGGACCCTGACCGTCAGCGACATCGTCGTCGGCGGGCAGAACCAGGTGGCGGCCAACACCCTCAACAGCTGGAGCGTCGCCGGCAAGTGCCGCTACCGGCGGCTGGGTAACTGAGGCTGACGATCCGACTCGAACGCCGAGGGGATCCGTAAGGGATCCCGCCGCAAGCGCGAGACGAAGGGGCGCAATCCCGCGAGGGGTTGCGCCCTTTTTCGTTGCCCCTGGACAGCCCCGGAAACAACACTTATACTCGCTCTTAACGTACAGCCTGCGCGCAAGACATCTGCGGCAAGGTCCGGTGCCGGCTACGGCCGAGGCCATCGGCCTATGCCAACCCCCGATGAGGAGCAGCCCATGAGCGAACGCGGCGAGGTCGCCGACGAGCGGCCGGATGACCCCATTCCCTGGCAGCAGGCATTGACCGACGACGTGTTTCTGTTGATGATGGCCGGCCTGGTGGTCCCCACGTTGTTCTACATTGTGTGGGGTCTCCTGGAGTTGGCCAACGTCAAGATCTTCACCCCCTGAACCCGCGGGAGGCGGCACCATGACCACACGCACAAGCACCCTCCTCGCGCCGCAAGGGCGATGGTGGGGGCCGCTCGGCAAGGATGAGCGGCTATGGTTCGCTCTCGTCGTGGCCTGGGCTCTGGCCATGTACGTGATGATGCAGTTCGTTTGGCCGGCCGTAGGCGAAGAGCAGATCGTCTTCGACAGCTACAAAGTAGACCCCAAGGTGTTCCAGCAGCTCACCGACGACTACATCGCGGCCCACCAGACTGGCACGCTCTTGAACATCCCCATCGTCGACGCCCCGCCCGGCGACGTGTACCTGCTGGGCGAGCGCTTCCGTTTCCGCCCCTTGCTCAACCTGAAGCAGGGCCAGACCTACCGCTTCCTGATCAGCTCGGTGGACGTGCAGCACGGCTTCTCCGTGCAGCCGGACAACTTCAACCTGCAGGTGGTGCCTGGCTACGTCACCGCGGTCACGCTCACCCCCAAGGAGGCGGGCACCTACCAAATCGTGTGCAACGAGTACTGCGGCCCCGGGCATCACCTCATGCTCGGCCGGATCGAGGTGACCCCATGAGCGCGAACCCCATCGGCTGGGACTGGCGCACCTGCAAGGTCACGGGCCTGACGGTGGACCGCTCGGCGGAGCGCCTCATCGTCTTCAACGCCGTCACGGCCGTGCTGTACCTGGCCTTCGGCGGCACCCTGGCCTTGCTCATCGCCCTCACCCGCTGGCCCAAGATGCACCTGATCAGCAACGCCGAGTGGTTCTACCGCCTGGTCGGCGCGCATGGCGCGGCCATGCTCATCTTCTGGATCCTGTTCTTCGAGGTGGCTGGGCTGCTGTTCGGCGGCAGCATCCTGCTCAGCCGTCGGCTCACGGCACCCAAGATGGGCTGGCTCGCTTATGTCATGATGCTGGTGGGCTCACTGGGCGTCACCTACACCATGCTCAGCGGCCAGGCCACGGTCATGTTCACCGCCTACCCGCCGCTGAAGGCCTCCGCGCTGTTCTACGGCATGATGCTGCTGTACGCGGTCGGCGCCTTGGTGGCCGTGCTGCACTTCTTGGTCAACATCGTCACGGCGCGGCTGCAGGGCCAGGTGCGAACCCTGCCGCTCTTCACCTTCGCCCTGCTTGTCGCGGCCATCCTGGCCCTCTTCACCCTGGTATCGGGCACCCTGGCCATCCTGCCGGCCTTCCTGTGGCGCCTCGGGGTCATCGACCATGTGGATCCGGCGGCCTACCGCCTGCTCTTCTGGGGCTTCGGGCATGGCGCGCAGCAGGTGAACCTGGCGGCGATGATCGGCATCTGGTACGCCCTGGCCAGCCTGACCATGGGGGCCAAACCCATCAACGAAGGGCTGAGCCGCTTCGCCTTCGTGCTCTACGTCCTGTTCATCCAGCTGGGCTCGATGCACCACATCCTGGTCGATCCCGGCCTGTCCAGCTGGGCCCGGGGCCTCAATGCCAGCTACTTCATGTACGCGGCGGTGATGGGCAGCATGATCCACGCGTTCACCATCCCCGCCAGCATGGAGGTGGCCGCCCGCGAGCGCGGGCATACGAAGGGCCTGTTCGGCTGGCTGAAGAGCGCGCCCTGGGGTCAACCTGCTTTCGCGGCCATGATCATCAGCTTCGTCATGTTCGGTGTGCTCGGAGGCATCAGCGGAGTCATCATGGGCGGCATCCAGCTCAACATGATCGCCCACAACACGCTCATCGTGCCCGCCCACTTCCACATGACGGTGGTTGCGGGCACCACCCTGGCCTTCATGGGCATGACCTACATCCTCGTGCCCCTGATGGTCCGCCGCGACCTCTTCCTGCCTGGTTGGGCCCGGCTGCAGCCCTACCTCTACGGCCTGGGGATGCTGCTCTTCGGCATCGGGATGGGCCTGGCCGGGCATTACGGCGTGCCGCGCCGCCATTGGGACATCACCTTTCCTTCGATGACCCAGCTTTCCGGCGGCGTCTACGACGGCGCCAACATCCATTGGAGCCTGGCCCTGATGGCTCTGGGGGCGACCATCGCGGTGACCGCCGGAGCCATGTACATCGTGGTGGCTGCAGGCACGGTCTTCATCGGGCGCAAGAACGATGTCCCGAACATCGGCCACGTGGAGGCATCGGCGGTGACCCCCACCGACCCCAATGCCCCGGTTCATCATCCCAAGGGCTTCGAGGCCCCGGGCACGATGATGCTGGCCACGGGCTTCCTGGTGCTCTTCATCCTGCTCTACGGCTGGTCCTGGTTCGAGCTGTCAAAGGTGAGCTGGATCATCAAGTAACGCTACCCTGCTCCCCCTCTCCCAGCCTTGTTGGGGGAGGGGGTTGGGGGGTGGGGGCGGGAGACTGTCGGGGAGCAGGTAGCGTTCAACCCGCCTCGCGCCGCGCGAGATCCGCCCTGAACGCCTCGTACAGCACCCAGAACAGCAGCAGGTAGAAGACCCCCCCGCTGAGCCACATGACCAGCCCCCCAAGCTGCTGGTCAGCCAAGGCATCGCGGCCGCCCAGGCCGGGGCGGTCGGCATAGGGGGCGTAGAGGATGCGGGTGGACAGCGTCAAGCCGGCGGCGACCACGTCGCCAACCATCCCGCTGCCAAACACGAGCAGGGCCCGCGCGGTGGCCGAGGAAGGGGGGCGATGCGGCAGGGGCGGGAGGACATGCCACCACACGAGGAGAGCGCTGAGGAAGAAGCTGACATGTTCCAGGTCGTGCACCCGCTCATCCAAAAGCGCTGCCACATAGGGCCCGGGCAGGTGCCAGACCGCCATGCAGCCGTTGAAGGCCAGGAAGGCGGTAAGCGGATGGGCGAGCAACCGCCACAGGCCGCGCCCGCTGCGCCGGCCGAAGACGGCATGGGTGGCGCCTCCGATCCACCGTGTCGGCAGGCCTTGCAACAACACCTGCCAGGGTCGCCCCAGGATGAGCAGCGGCGCGGCCACCTGCACGAGCGCCAGATGCTGCAGCATGTGCAGGCTGAAGCTGTCGTCGTTGAAGGTGTCGAAGGGCCCCAACAGGGCCACGGCCAGCGACGCCAGCCCCAGGGCGTAGGCGATGGGCAGCCCGACGCCCAGGCGGGACGCGCCCCGGCGGCGGACAGCACGCCAGGCGAGGGCGTAGACCGCGGCCGCTGTCAGCAGGATCAAGGTGGGCAGGGGCGCCAGGTGCCAGGCAGTCCAGAAGCCCTGGTCGCTGGGGGTCGGCACAGCATGGGTGCGCGCTACGCCGAGGATCGGCAGCGGGACGCTGGGCACAGAGGGGGGTAGCATGGGGCTATGGTAAGGTAAGCGTGGGCTGCGTGCCATCTACGGACCGCGTGACCCTGAAGCGTGTCGGGCGGGTTGACCTATCGCGGAATGCTATCATCAGCGCTCGCTTCTACATCTAGCTTGGAAGATCCCGTCCGTCCTCCCCCACCTCTCACACAAGACCGGCCATGGCCATGTCCCCACCCACCCCCATCCGCACCCTCCTCGTGGCCAACCGCGGCGAGATCGCGCGGCGCGTGTTCCGCGCCTGCCGCACCATGGGCATCCGAAGCGCCGCGGTGTACAGCGAGCCCGACGCCGGTTCGGCCTGGAGCCGGGCCGCCGACCTGGCCCATCCCCTGGGCGGCAGCTCCGCCGCCGAGAGCTATCTGGACGTGGACAAGATCCTCGCCGCCGCCCGCGCCATGGGGGCCGACGCCATCCATCCCGGCTACGGCTTCCTGTCGGAGAACGCCGATTTCGCCGACGCCTGCTTGGGGGCCGGGATCACCTTCGTCGGTCCTACGGGGGCCGCCATGCGCGCCCTTGGCTCCAAGGTGGCCGCGCGGGCGGCCGCCGTGGCTGCCGGCGTGCCCGTCATCCCGGGCATCGACGGAGCCGGCCTCAGCATTGAGCAGTTGACCGCGGCCGCCGCCGGCATCGGCTTCCCCGTGCTCATCAAGGCCTCCGCCGGCGGCGGCGGTCGCGGGATGCGCGTGGTGGAACGCGTCGAAGACTTCGAAGACGCGGCCCAGGCCGCCGCCGCTGAGGCGCGCAGTGCATTCGGCGACGACCACCTGCTGGTGGAGCGCTACTTCCCCGACTCGCGCCACATCGAGGTGCAGGTCATCGGCGACAGCCATGGCACCGTGCTGCACGCGTTCGAACGCGAATGCTCCATCCAGCGCCGGCACCAGAAGATCATCGAGGAATCGCCCTCGCCCAACATCAGCGAAACACAGCGCAGGGCGATCACCGCCGCCGCCGTCGCCCTGGCCCGGACGGTGGGCTACACCAGCGCCGGCACCGTCGAGTTCCTGGTGGATCTGGAGGGCAACTTCTACCTGCTGGAGATGAACACCCGCCTGCAGGTGGAGCATCCGGTCACCGAGATGGTCACCGGATTGGACCTTGTGTCTCTGCAGATCCAGGTGGCGGAAGGCCGGCCCCTGCCCCTCGCCCAGGCCGACATCCAACAGCATGGGCATGCCATCGAATGCCGCCTGTATGCCGAAGACCCCGCCACGGGTTTCCTGCCCTCCATCGGCGTCCTGGAACAGTACCGGCCGCCGCAGGGACCGGGTATCCGTTGCGACGACGGCGTGGAGAGCGGATCGAGCATCACGCCCTATTACGACGCCATGATCGCCAAGATCATCAGCTTCGGCATGGATCGCCCCGCCGCCATCGCGCGGATGAAGGTGGCCCTGGCCGACACCGTCGCCCTGGGCGTCACCACCAACCTGGATTACCTGCAGGCCATCGTGGCCCTGCCCGCTTTCCTGGCCGGCGAGACCACCACCCGCTTCCTGGAGCGTCACCTGAAGGGCTGGCCACCGCCGCCCCGGATGTCGGAGTTGGACTGGCTGGCCCTGGCCGCCTTCGAATCCCTCCTGGGTGGTGCCGCCGGCGAGAGCGATGACTCCCTGGCCGCGGCCGCCGGTCGCTGGCGCGACCCCTGGTCCCATACCGAAGCCTGGCGGAACCTGCGATGAAGATCGAACTCAAGGTCGGCGACGAGAGCCGGACGATGGGCGTGCTGCGGCGCGGCGAGCAGTTGCGCGTCACCTTCGAGGACGGGCGTACCGTGGAGGCCCGCGTGTGGCAGGCCGCCGACGGCACCCTGACCTTGGAAGCCAACGGCCAGAAGCTGCGCCTGCGCGGCTGCCGCACAGGTCCGGCCGAGCGCCAGGTCTGGCTGGCCGGCCGCACCCTGCGCTACAGCCGCCTCATGGCCGGCGCGCCCATCGGCGCCCGTGGCGGCGAGGCCGGCAGCTTGTCGGCCACCATCCCCGCCGTGGTGGTCGACGTCCTGGTGGCGCCCGGCGATAGCGTGGCCGCCGGTGACAAGCTGGTTCTCCTTGAATCCATGAAGATGGTCCTGCCCATCATCGCCCCCCATGCCGGCACCGTCCGCGCCATCCTCTGCGCCAAGGGCGACGCCGTGTCGCCGGGCGTGGCCTTGATCGAACTGGACGCGGTCACGGCAACCGGGGCCGGCGCGTGACCCCCTACGACCCTTCCCTACCCGCCCGCATGAGGGTGGTGGAGGTGGGTCCGCGCGACGGCCTGCAGAACCTCAGCGCGCCGGTGCCCACCGCAGCCAAGATCGCGCTCATCGACCGCCTGTCGCCTCTGGGCTTCGACCGCATCGAGGCCGTGGCCTTTGTCAGCCCGCGCGCCGTGCCGCAGATGGCCGACGCCGCGGCGGTCATGGCTGGCATCCGGCGCCATCCGGCGGCCCGCTATGTGGCCTTGGTGCCCAACCGTATGGGCACGGCGCGATCCTTGGATGCCGGCGTCGACATGCTCAACTTCGTCTGCTCGGCCACCGAATCCTTCAACCAGGCCAACCTCAACCAGAGCATCGACGCCAGCCTGGCCGCCCTGGCCGAGTCCATGCCTCTGGCCCAGGCCGCCGGCGTGCCCATGCGCCTGACCCTCTCCACCAGCTTCGGCTGCCCCTACGAGGGTTACGTGGATCCGGCGCGGGTCCTGGACATCGCGCGGCGAGCCGCCGATCTGGGCTGCGACGAGATCTGCCTGGGCGACACCACCGGCATGGCCAACCCGCGGCAGGTCTACCACCTCTTCGAGCGGCTCATCGCAACCTTGCCCGACGTGACCCCCGCCGTCCACCTGCACAACACCCGCGGCAGCGGCGCGGCCAACCTCATCGCCGCCCTGCAGGCCGGGGTGACGGTCTTCGACAGCTCGCTGGGCGGCCTGGGCGGCTGCCCCTACGCCCCCGGCGCCACCGGCAACGTGGCGTCCGAGGACATGGTCCACATGCTGCACGAGATGGACGTGGAGACCGGCGTTGACCTGCATGGCCTGATCAAGGTGGCCCGCGACTTCGAGCGGACCTTGGGCCAGACCCTACCGGGACAGGTCATGCGGGCAGGAGAGGCCTATGCCTTCTCCTGCCGGTTGCCGCATGCGGCGAAGGTCGGGAGCTAGGCCGAACTGGGCGGGCCTGGGGGGCCATCAGGGGGATGAAGAGGGAGGGTTCGATGCCCAAGACGATGCTCTCAGCGGCGGTGGCGGGGCTAGCCTGTGTCGCGGTGGTCATGGTCGGGTCCGATTCGGCGGCCTATGACCGAGAACCCGTGCGCGCTGCCCCCGCCGATGTCGCCGATCGGCGCCTCTTCCTGCCCCTGGCGCAGATCCTGGTTCCCAGTGAACCGATCGACCTGGGGCAGCCGCGCTTCCACGCCAGCGGCCGCGGCGCCGTCATCACCAGCGGGGCCATCACAGCCGGTGCCGCCGGCTTGGTCGTCGCCGACGCGGCGACCTGGCAGCTTGGACAGGGAGTCCGCGTCGGCCGGGCCGGGGAGGACAGCCTCGTGCACGCGGCCGACGGGGGCTGGACGCTTCCGCCCGGGGCGCCGGAGGGTGTGACCGTCGAACACGATGCGGCGGACAAACGCGAGGGCGCCGCCGCGGTGCGCTGCCGCGTCGGCCCGGCGGCGAGCGGGGCCGGAACGCCGGCGCCGCTCGACCTCTGCGAGGTGGACCTGGGCCAGCCCATCGGGCTGCGTCACGACGAGCTGCGCCTGTGGATCAAGGCCTCGGTCGCCACGAGGCCGGGGGACCTTCGTCTCCGCGTGCTGCGTGCGGACCGCGCCCCCACCTTCGACCTGGCCCTGCCCGCCTTGACCGCCGGCGCCTGGACGGAGGTCTACCTCGAGTTGCGGCGGGACACAGCGTCCTCGCCCAGTTCGGGGCACCAGGTCCTGACCCTGCGCTGCGAGCGGTCCTGCGCCGACCTCACCGTCCACCTGGACGACATGCGTGGCGTACGGGACTTCGTCGCGCGGGTGGAGACCATCACCGATTGGCCCGGTGCCGGCGCCGAGCTGCGCCTGGACCGGTCAGCGATCCGGACGGTGGCCGAGGCGCGGGTCTACCACGACGACACCGTTGCCGTGCTGAACTGGCTGCGGGAGGCCGATCAACCGGGCGGCGCTCGGCTTTACGCTCCGCCGGGGACCTACCTCATCAACGCGGTCGATCTACCGCTGGTGGGCGGACGGGAACCCACGGCCAGCCTGCCGGTATACAACAACACGGAGCTGCGCTGCGCCGATCCGGATCGGACGGTTTTCAAGAATATCGGGCAGTCGGAAACCGGCCCGGTCGTCCTGTTGCGCTCGGCCGCGCCGGGCCCGGAAAACATCCGCATCGAGGGCTGCGGCTTCGACTGGAACGGCTGGAACCGGCAGGACTATGCCGGCATCATGCTGCTCACCCCCCATGCCCTTCCGGACATCGGTCGCAACATCAGCGTGCTGGACAACCGCTTCTTCGACTCCGACCTCCCGGGAATGCGCCTCTGCGAGCGCGGGCAGGACCCCTGTCCCACCCGCCAGCGTCACCACATCCTCGCTCAGCGCGTCGACGGGCTGTGGATAAGCGGCAACCGCATGTCGGGCGGTGGTCGCATCAAGGCCGGCGGGTCGGGGCTGGGACGCAACCTGCACATCGAGCGCAACACGATCGACTTCGTGAACGACAACGGGATCACCATCGTCGACACGATGGCGGGGCTGACCGAACATGTCCTGATCACCGACAACCGCATCCACAACGCCGTGGGCGCCGCCATCTTCTTCGGCGCCGACGGCGAGTCGGCCGGCGACGTTCCGGGCATGGTTCTGCGGGATGTAACGGTGGCCCGGAACCAGATCGATGGTTTCTTCGCCGCCGGCATCTCCAGCATCCTGCCCGAATCGGCGGAGCAGGTGCGGATCGTCGACAACACGGTGCTGTCCCAGCGGGACGCGGACATCGGTCCCGGACAGTTCGTGGCCGGCCTGGTGCTCAAGCGCGGGAACGCGGCCAGACGGCGCGCCACCGGCATCGACATCGCGGCCAACACGGTCATCGCCCAAGGCGCGCACGCCGCGTTCAACATCGCGGCGATGCTGCTCGCCGGCCCACTGCGCGACCTGACGGTCAGCGACAACGTCCTGCGCTGCGACGCCTGCCGCAACGTGGATCGCGGCATCTGGCTGGCCGGGGGCGAGTTCGAGAACATGGTCATGCGCGGCAACCGGGTCGTCGGCGCCGGTCAGGCACTCCTGGTGGGCTACAGCCGGGACTCGCGAATCCAGATCGACGGCTGCACGATCGTGGGCAACACCTTCCTCGATTCGGTCGCGCCCTTCACCGGACAGGTCTCCTTCATCGCCGACGCCGGCAGCACCATCGAGGCCCGCGGCGCCGACAACGTCATCCACAATGGCCGCGGCTACGGCGTGCTCTGCGACGGTGGCGCGACCTTCCAACTCACGGACCTGGCGACGAATGACTTCGCCGGCAACGCGCAAGGAGACATCCATGGCTGCCCGCGCTAATATCGCACCACAAGGATTTTGAGAGTAGCCGAAGGGTGTGCCGTGTCTCGAAATCCTTCATTGGCCGTGAGGTCATGCCACCGCAACCCTCACGCTTCTTGGAGGTGCAGTACTAACCGCCCCGGCCGCGTCGACCAGCGCGCTGCGACCTGGTCCGCGCCGCGCGCCGGGCCGCTGTCCCGCCGGGCAGGTCGTCCTGTTGTCCGCGGGCATCTATGCCACCGCCGGCACGGTGCACCTGCGGACCAACAAGACGCTCCGCGGTGCCGGCCCTCAAGCGAGCCGCGTGGAGCCAACCGCATGACGGCCGAGTGCGCCGACCCATGGTCCAGAGCGCGTCAGCCAGCCTTCCGTCAGCGAACGTCCCTCAGCGAACGTTCGTCTCCTATCCACCCATCCACCCTCACCGCGCCTTGGTACGCAGCTCCAGCTGCCAGCGCGTGACCTTGCCGATGCCGACGCCCGACTGGAAGTCGTCGTCGATGATCAGCTTCCAGACACCCTTGGCGTCCAAGCCCTCGAAGGCGTTGAGTCCGCCGCCATCCTCGGTCGTGTAGCGGCCGCCGTCGTTCGGGGGGCAGTTGGACTGGATGGCGGCCGCGGCATCGTCGTCCAGCACCACGTCCAGATCCACCGCGAAGCCGCAGATGTCGGTGAACATCTCGGAGCGCAGGTCCAGATGCTCCAGGTGGACGTCCAGGTCCTGCAGCACATCGTGTTGGATGGTCAGCTGCAGGTTCACGTCGTCCACCACGCATTGGCCGGGTACCGCGGGGAAGTTGACCGTCAGGTTGTCCTGGAAGACCGCGGCGCCGGCCCGATCATCCGGAATGTCGCCCGGCGTGCCAACGGCGATGATCTTCTCCGGACAGGTAGCGCGCTCACCCGGCTGGCCGGGGCAGAAAGCCACCGCCGGTCCGGCGAAACAGTAGGCGAAGGGCTCGTCGCGCGCGGGATCGTTGGTAAAGGGGATGCCACGGTCGCCGGCGGCCTCATCGCCGGGCACATCCTCGCCCAGGCGCGTGCCGGAGCGTTCCACCGACACCGCTCCCAGACCCACCAGGCTGCGCAGGAAGAAGCCCTCCGGGTCGAAGACTTCATGCTCCCAATGGGTGGCGGAGATGATGGCCGAGCCCTTGAAGCCTGTGCCCAGGTAACCCCAGGTCTGCAGGTCCATGTACTCCACCTGGCGGTCCGCCAGCTTCTGGCACACGTAGTCCAGCAGGCCGTTCTGGTCGAAGATGTACACCGCAAAGTCCGTGAAGCCAGGCTTGGTGACCAGGTTGGCCACCGCCAGCTCGCTGGTCACGCCCATCCGGCCCAGGTCCTTCAGCAGGCTGGGGATGGCGATGAGCCCCACGCCGCTCTCCAGTCCGCCACCGTTGGCGCCCACCTGCCAGTCGAAGGCCTTGTGCTCCGGCAGCAGGTTGTAGGCCAAAGCCTCCAGCGGCGCCGAGCGGGCCACGTCACCGTACTGGATCATCTGCACCACGCCGACGATGCGCGGCGCGTCCACCTGCGGGGCGCCAGGCGTCCACCAGTTCTGGCTTTCGGCGCGCACCGAACCCACCCAATTGCCGGGCAGGTTGTAGATCATGGGCAGGAAGAAGCTCTGCGAGCCGCGCGGGCAGATCCAATCCACCAGGGTGGTGACCACGTCGCCGGAGCGGTCCAGGAAGTACACCTTGACCTTGGCCGCGGTGCGACCGCTCATGTTCATGATCTGCAGGCCGGTGTCCCAGCCCTGGTACTCGCTGTAGACCAAGGGGCCAAAGGCCACCAGGTTGCCGTCCGAGGCGTAGGGATGCTGCAGGTCGAAGCTGAAGTCCAGCTCGGCCGGCTCGCCGAAGTAGGTCATCAGCACGTCCCGGCCCACGATATCCACGACCACGCCCATCGGTTCGGAGGAGCGGATCCAGGCCGATCCCTGCCAGTCGGGACCGACGCAGTCCGAGGCGTCAAACTGGTAGGTCTCGCCGGGGGCCAAGGTGCTGATGTCGCAGATGGTGGCGCGGAGGCAGTCGTCCTGGGCCTTGAACCAGATCTCGACCGAGGAGCATTCCAGGCCACCGTTCTGGATGTACAGCACGGTCTCGAAGCCGGAGCGCGCGGCCTGCACCAGGGGCGCGTAATAGCCGAAGCCCCCAAAAACGGGGTCATAGTCGCCCAGATGTGAACCGGCCAGACCGTTGTACTTGCTGGTGACCACCGTGCCTGGGGTCTCGTTGCCCGGGCATTCGCGCATCACCTCGGCGGCCAGGAAGCCGTCGCCCATCACCTGTGCCTGGTTCAAGCCGGCGAAGGTCAGGCCCTCGTTGTAGGCCTTCTTGAAGCGGCGGTAGTCGTCGGCGTCGCCCACGATGCCGAAGAAGAGGGTCTCGCACATCAGGTCGGCGGCCACGTCGTCGAAGCCCAGGTCGGTGACGCCCAGTTCCGAAAGCTGGCGAGCCGAGAACTTGAAGAGCATGCCGCTCTTGGAGCCGGCCGGCACCTGCGCGCCCATCAGGATCCAGCTGGTGCCGGGCACCAGCAGGCCGGTGCATTCCACCTTGAGCGGACCGGCGGCCTGCGGCGGGCAGAAGCCCGGGGCGCCCCAGGTGACGAGCACCGCCTTGGCGGGATCGCAGCCCAGCAACTGGACCTCGATCATCGAAGCGCAGACATCGTCCTGGCCCAGGAAGTTGAGGATCGGCAGGTGGACCTGGCAGCCCAACTGTCGGTTGGGGTCCACGGTGGGCAGGCAGTCGACCGTGATGCAGTCCTCCAGCGCCAGCTCGGAGTCCAAGGTGCCATCCTGGTTCTCGTCGAACTCCAGCTTCACCGGCACACAGAGCGTCGTGCCGACGTGGGTACCACCGCGCACCCGCACCTTGAAGTTGACGGTCAGGAGGTTGGCCGGCGCCGCCGGGGTGCCGGGAATGTTGCCGATCCAGATGAGGCCGCCCTCCGCGAGGGTGCAGTCGCCGCTGCTGCCGCCGGTGAAGCTGCAGCTGCCGGGCACGCCCACCAGACCAGGGGGCAGCTGCACACCGACGCGCGCGCCGGTAGCGTTGCCCACGCCGGAGTTGAGGAAGGCGAACTCCACCTCCAAGGTGTCGCCCGGCGCCGTGCATTCGAAGGGCTCGGTCACCTGCAGGGCCGCGTCCTGGGCCAGGAACTGCGGCGGGGGGATGGTGGTGGCCGTGGGGGTGGGCGTGGGCAGGCAGTTGAGGGTCTGCCCCGTGTTCGTGGCCCCACGGGTGTGGTTGATGGGCCCGGCCCAGGTGAAGTTGGAGTACTGGAAGCCGGTGCCCTGCAGCTGCAGCGACTGTCCCAAGGGCTCGGTGCCGGCCTCGGTCACGCCGATGTCAGTGCTGGTAAGGCCGTTGGCCGGCCCACCCACCGCCACGAAGCTGCCTTCGTAGCTGAGGAACTGGATCACGACATTGGCCGGGCTCACCAACGCCAGGCCGTCGGGGCTGCCGTTCTGCAGGCCGTTCGCGGCCAGCCCGAAGTTCAGGGTCCCACAGCTCTGGCCGTTGTTGGGCAGGGCTCCGGCCAGGTTGATGGTGCCATAGGTGGCGCCGCCGGTGCCGTTGTACAGCACCACCGTCCAACCGGTCAGATCGGTGCCCGTGGGGCCGGCGATCTCGACGCCTTCGTCGGCGTCGGTGCCGGTGTTGTCGTAATGCAGCTCGTTGATGAACACCGATTGGGCCGCGGCGGATATCGTATGCGAGGCCCACAGCAGGAGGGCGCCCAGAACGGCCAGAGTCAGCGGCAGACGGCGCGCGATGGCGTACAGCATGAGAAGGTCCCCCTGGGAGCATGGCGAAAACACCGTGGCGACCGGAGCACCGGGCGCCATCACCCTGTATTAACGGTATGCCGCGGCTGCGGATGCGGGGGGCGGGCGTTAACTTCTCTAAACGGAGACCGCGGATCCCGACCCGGCGGCCAGCGTCAGGGGCAAGGCGCCACGTTCTCGTTCCAGGCGGTGTAACCGTCCATGGCGAAGCGTCGGACCATGCCGTCCAAGAAGAAGACCTGGTAGCTGCCGGTCACGGTCGCCGTCGTCAGGTCGGCCTTGTCCAGCCCGCCGATGACCTGCACCGACTGCAGCAGGCGGCGGTCGCAGACGGCCTGCGGCTCCACCGGCGTCAGGCGACCGAAGCAGGGCGCGATGCGGCAGCGGCCCGGGCCGCCGGGGCCGGAGGGCGTCGCTGTCGGCCGCGGCCCGACGGTCGGCCGCGGGGTGGGGCTGCCGCCATCACAGGGCGCCACTTCGCAACGGCGCTGGGTGGGTGTGGGGCAGGCATTCACGGATTCCTTGGCACAGTCCATGATGAAGCGCCGCTCCGCCACCGCCGCTCCGCCCGACACGCAGCTCTCGCGGGTATTGAACTGGATGCCCCGTTCCTGCAGCTCGAACCACAGGATGCGGCTGCCGTCATCGGTGAACTGCATGCGCACCGTGCCGCCGCGATGGGTGACGCCACAGAAGCGTGGGCCGGACGGTGTCGGCGAGGGGTGGCAACCGTGCGGGTAGCAGGGGGCGGGCCAGGCGTGGCGCGCTGCGCGAGCACCCCGGGAGCGCTGAACCCGCCGCTCAGACCGACAGCAACCAGGGCGGCTAGCAGGGCGATACCCAGAGACAAAGACCTAACACGCACCGAGGATCGGATGGACATCACAGGCTCCTCACGTATTGGCCGCGGCGCCTGGCGCCCGGCGGCACTTGTCTACAACTCAGGCTGGCGCTGGATTCGGGTCTGAAGACCGGCGGCCGCCTGTCTGGCGGCCTGCGGATCTGAGACGGTAGCGATTCATCGCATGGGGAGGGCGCCCTCCCGTGCGGGACATGCCACCGAACGATAATCTCACTTGCGGCAAAGGGCAAGCGGCGGCTTGCGTAAACGGGTCGGCTAGGGTAGACGATGGCCGAGGCCGGCCCACCCCAGCACTCCCCTGAAGCGGTACCGCCACATGCCTCCCGGAGGGAGGACCGCCATCCTCCTCCCCCCAGCGGGGGAGGTCGGGAGGGGGGCCGCCGTGGCCGCCTCCCCCTCGCGTCACCCCCCCGCCGGATGCCGCAGGTACACGAACCAGTACACCAGGCCCACCAACAGGCCGCCGCCCACCATGTTGCCCAAGGTCGCCGGCAGCAGGATGCCGGTCAGAAAGCCCCCCCAGCTCATGTCCACGAAGGCTTCCGGAGCGCTGCCGATGCCGGCCCAGAAGGCCGCCGGCGCCAGGTCGCGGGTCAAGAGGGCCACGGGCACCAGGTACAGGTCTGCGATGCAATGCTCGAACCCGGCGGCCACGAAGGCGGCCACGGGCGGCACCACGGCCAGCACGCGATCGGTGGTGGAGCGCGCCGAGAAGCTCAGCCAGATCGCCAGGCAGACCAGGGCGTTGCCCAGAATGCCCAGGACGAAGGTGGCCAGGAAGCCCTGGCCGAACTTGGCCTGCGCCGTGGCCAGTTGCGCCGCGCCCACCGCCCCGCGCCCGAAGCCGTAATGCCCAGCGCCGAAGGTCAGGGCGGCCGTGCCGAGAGCGCCCACAGCGTTGCCCACGATCACCAGAGCCCAGTTGCGCAGCAGCCGCCGCGTGGACACCTGCCGCCCCACCCAGGCCATGATGATCAGCACGTTGCCGGTGAACAGCTCAGCTCCGCCCACCACCACCAGGATCAGCCCCAGGCTGAAGACCAGACCGATCAGCACCCGCGCCAGGCCGAAGGGCAATCCGGCCGACCCGGCCGCGGCCACGGTGCTGAACACCGCACCCAGAGCGATGAAGGCCCCGCCCAACACGGCCAGGACGAAGGTGACGTCGGCCGGCAGCGCGGCCTTGCGAATGCCCAGCTCCTGAGCGCGCTGGGCCATCTGCGGCGGCAGGAGGGCGTCGAGGGTGGGGTCGGTCACGGGTGGCCTCCGGCGATGAGGGGGATTCACGTGGCGGCGCGTCAGGTCGCGCGCATGGTAGCGCCAGGCGCGGGGCGGGGCAAGGAGGGGCAAGCCCGTTGCCCATCCCCCTTTTCACTCGCTCTCGAAAGCAAAATCATCTTGACCCCCGGCGCCGCACCGCGCATACTGTGGCCGACGATCCTCGCGATTCCCGGCTGCGGTCTGCGGCCGGCGGCCGGGATCGCCGGATCCGATTCTTCAGACCGCCAAGGAGCGCGAGCGTGACCGGCGAAACACGTGCCGATAGCGGTGCCGACACCCGCTTCCCCCCCTGGTCCGCGGACCGGGCCCGGGCGGTGGTGGCGGACCTCGCCCCTCTCCGCGGCGCCCTGATGCCCATGCTGCATGCGCTGCAGCGCGAGTTCGGCTACGTCGACGGGCAGGCCGTTCCCCTGCTGGCGGACATCTTGAACCTCTCGGTGGCCGACGTGCACGGTGTCGTCACCTTCTACCGCGACTTCCGCGATACCCCGCCGAGGGGACCGGTGGTGCGCCTTTGCCGCGCCGAGGCCTGCCAGGCCGTCGGGTCGGAAGCGCTGGCCGAGCATGCCGAGCGGACTCTGGCCGCCGGCGGAGCGGCGGCGGCCTGGGAGCTGGACGAGGTCTACTGTCTGGGCAACTGTGCCCTGGGACCGTCGGCGACCATCGACGGCCGGCTGCACGCCGGCATGGACGCCGTTCGCCTGGACGCGCTGCTGGCCGAGGCCCTGGGTGGCGAGCAGCGGGAGGCGCGGCGCGCGGCGGGAGGCCTCGGCGTGAGCGCCGTCACCGTCTACGTCCCGCGCGACGCCGCCGCCCGCTCCGTGGGCGCCGACAAGGTCGCGGCAGCCCTGGCCCAGGCGACCGCGGCCTCCGGCCGCTTGGTCAACATCGTCCGCAACGGCTCCCGGGGCATGCTGTGGCTGGAGCCACTGGTGGAGGTGGCGACCGCCGCCGGACGGGTGGCCTATGGCCCGGTGAGTCCTGAGGACCTGCCCGGCCTCCTGGACGCCGGCCTGCTGGACGGCGGCGCGCATCCCTTGCGGCTGGGGCCGACCGAGGACCTGCCCTGGATGCGCGGCCAGCAGCGGGTCACCTTCGCCCGCGTGGGCCTGGACGATCCCCTGTCCCTGGCGGCCTACGAGGCCCAGGGCGGCTGGGCCGGCCTGCGCCGGGCCATGGCGATGGCGCCCGTGGACGTGGTTAAAGAGGTCACCGATTCCGGCCTGCGCGGTCGCGGCGGTGCCGGATTCCCCGCCGGCATCAAGTGGAACACCGTCGCGCAGCAACCCGCGGGCCTCAAGTTCGTCTGCGCCAACGCCGACGAGGGCGACAGCGGCACCTTCGCCGACCGCATGCTGATGGAGGGCGACCCCTACAGCCTCATCGAGGGCATGGCCATCTGCGCCCACGCCGTGGGGGCCTGCGAGGGCTACATCTACCTGCGCTCTGAGTACCCCGACGCCATCGCCGTGATGGGTGAGGCCCTGGAGCGGGCGCGTGCGGCCGGCTGGCTGGGCGCGAGCGTCGCCGGCTCAGGGATGGCCTTCGACATCTTCCTGCGCGAGGGCGCCGGCTCCTACATCTGCGGCGAGGAGACGGCGATGCTGGAGAGCCTGGAGGGCAAGCGCGGCGTCGTGCGCGCCAAGCCGCCGCTGCCGGCCATCGAGGGGCTCTTCGGGCGGCCGACTGTGGTCAACAATGTGCTGACCTTGGCGACGGTACCGGCCATCCTCGCCGATGGCGCCGCGGCCTACCAGGCCCTGGGCATGGGCCGCTCGCGCGGCACGCAGGTGTTCCAGCTGGGCGGCAACGTGAAGCAGGGCGGTATCGTCGAGCGGGCCTTCGGCGTGACCCTGCGCGAGCTGGTGGAGGGTTACGGCGGTGGCACCTTCAGCGGCCGGCCCCTGCGCGCCGTGCAGGTGGGCGGGCCCCTGGGCGCCTACCTGCCGGCCGACGGCCTGGACCTGCCCATGGACTACGAGGCCCTCGCCGCCGCCAAGGCCCTCTTGGGCCACGGCGGCGTGGTGCTCTTCGACGACACGGTGGACATGGCGCGGCAGGCGCGCTTCGCCATGGCCTTCTGCGCCGAGGAAAGCTGTGGCAAGTGCACCCCCTGCCGCATCGGCGCCGTGCGCGGTGTCGAGGTGCTGGACCGCATCATCGCCGGCGAGGACCGCGAGGCCAACCTCATCCTCCTGGGCGACCTCTGCGAGGTGATGACCGACGGCTCGCTCTGCGCCATGGGCGGCCTGACACCCCTGCCCGTACGCTCGGCCCTGGCCCATTTCGGCGCGGACTTCCAAGCCCCGCCGGCCGCACTGCTATGAAAATGCGCCGCGCTCCAGCCAAAGTTTCAGGGTTTGGCGGGTGTGCTTGCCGCACATGCGCGACTGCTATGAGATTGCGCCGCGCTCCAGCTGGAGTTTCATGCCCAGGCGGGGTTGCTCGCCGCACATGCACGACAATGAGGGAAGAAACGCCATGATCATGAACCCCCTGCGCGAACGTGACCTGGGCACGCCGGCCCGCAAGGGCGAGGCGACGGTGCAGCTGACCATCGACGGCCAGCCGATCGCCGTGGCGGCCGGCACCTCCATCATGCGCGCCGCCGCCCTGGCGGGCGTGGAGGTGCCCAAGCTCTGCGCCACCGACAGCCTGGAGGCCTTTGGCTCCTGCCGCCTCTGCCTGGTGGAGATCGAGGGCCGCGGCGGCACGCCGGCCTCCTGCACCACGCCGGTGGCTCCGGGCATGGTGGTGCGCACCCAGAGCGACAAGCTGGGGCGGCTGCGGCGGGGGGTGATGGAGCTGTACATCTCCGACCATCCGCTTGACTGCCTCACCTGCGCCGCCAACGGCGACTGCGAGCTGCAGGACATGGCCGGCGCGGTGGGCCTGCGCGATGTGCGCTACGGCTTCGACGGCGAGAATCACCTGGGCCAGGCGGTGGACGACAGCAACCCCTACTTTGCGTTCGACCCCGCCAAATGCATCGTCTGCAACCGCTGCGTGCGGGCCTGCGACGAGGTGCAGGGCACCTTCGCCCTGACCATCCAAGGCCGCGGCTTCGACAGCAAGGTGGCTCCCGGCCCGGGCAGCTTCTTCGACTCGGATTGCGTCAGCTGCGGTGCCTGCGTGCAGGCCTGCCCCACGGCCACCCTCTCGGAGAAGAGCCTCATCCAGCTGGGCCAGCCGCGACGGGTGGTGGAAACCACCTGCGCCTACTGCGGCGTGGGCTGCTCCTTCCGCGCCGAGATGCAGGGCGAGACGGTCGTGCGCATGGTGCCTTCCAAGGGCGGCGGGGCCAACGAGGGCCATTCCTGCGTCAAGGGCCGCTTCGCCTGGGGCTACGCCACGCATGCCGAACGACAGACGAAGCCGATGCTGCGGGACAGCATCGACGATCCCTGGCGCACGGTGAGTTGGGAGGAGGCCATCGCCCACACGGCGGCGCGGCTGCAGGAGATCCAGGCGCGCTACGGCAACGGCGCCATCGGCGGCATCACCTCCTCGCGTTGCACCAACGAAGAGGTCTTCGTGGTGCAGAAGATGGTGCGGGCGGCCTTCGGCAACAACAACGTGGACACCTGCGCCCGGGTCTGCCATTCGCCCACGGGCTACGGGCTCAAGACCACCTTCGGCACCTCGGCGGGCACGCAGGACTTCAAGTCGGTGGAAGCGGCCGACGTCATCCTGCTGATCGGCGCCAACCCCACCGCGGCCCATCCGGTGTTCGCCTCGCGGATGAAGCAGCGCCTGCGCGAAGGGGCGCGGCTGATCGTGCTGGACCCGCGACGCATCGAGCTGGTGCGCACGCCGCACATCGCGGCCGAGCATCACCTGCAGTTGAGGCCGGGCACCAATGTGGCGGTGATCAACGCGATGGCCCATGTCATCGTCACCGAGGAGCTGGTGGACCAGAGCTTCATCGACGCCCGCTGCGAGACGGACAGCTTCGAGCATTGGGCCAGCTTCATCAGCCGGCCGGAGCACAGCCCGGAGGCCACGGCGGACCATACGGGGGTGCCGGCGGACCTGCTGCGCCAGGCGGCGCGGCTCTACGCCACGGGCGGCAACGCCGCGATCTACTACGGCCTGGGGGTAACAGAGCACAGTCAGGGCTCGACGATGGTCATGGGCATGGCCAACCTGGCCATGGCCACGGGCAACATCGGCCGCGATGGCGTGGGCGTCAACCCGCTGCGTGGCCAGAACAACGTGCAGGGCGCCTGCGACATGGGCTCCTTCCCGCATGAATTCTCGGGCTACCGCCACGTGTCGGACGATGCCACGCGCGAGATGTTCGCCTCGCTGTGGGGGCACGGAACTGAGCGCTCTGCCGGGTCTGCGCATCCCCAACATGCTGGACGCGGCGGTGGGCGGCGAGTTCAAGGGGCTCTTCGTGCAGGGCGAGGACATCGCGCAGTCGGACCCGGAACACGGCCCATGTGACGGCGGCCCTGCAGGCCATGGAGCTGGTCATCGTACAGGACCTCTTCCTCAACGAGACGGCCCGCTACGCCCATGTCTTCTTCCCCGGCACCTCCTTCCTGGAGAAGGACGGTACCTTCACCAACGCCGAGCGGCGCATCAACCGCGTGCGCCCGGCGATGCAGAGCCAGACGGGCAAGCAGGAATGGCAGGTGGTGGCTGAGCTTTCGGCCGCCTTGGGTTATCCGATGCATTATGACAATGCTTCGGCGATCATGGACGAGATCGCCGCGCTCACGCCCACCTTCCGCGGCGTCTCCTTCGCCAGTCTGGACGCCGAAGGCAGCATGCAATGGCCGGTGAACGCGGCGGCGCCCCATGGCACGCCGATCATGCACGTGCAGGGTTTCGTGCGCGGCAAGGGCCACTTCATCGAGACGCCCTTCGTGCCCACGGAGGAGCGCTCGACGCGGCGCTTCCCGCTGCTGCTGACGACGGGACGCATCCTCAGCCAGTACAACGTGGGCGCCCAGACGCGGCGCACGGCCAACGTGGTATGGCACGAAGCGGACGTGTTGGAGATCCACCCGGCTGACGCGGAGCTGCGCGGCATCCAGGACGGCGACGCTGTGCGCCTGGCCAGCCGCGTCGGCGATACGACGCTGCCGGCGCAGATCACGGACCGGGTACCGCCGGGCGTGGTCTACACCACCTTCCACCATCCCGAGACGGGCGCCAACATGGTGACGACCGATTTCAGCGACTGGGCGACGAACTGCCCGGAGTACAAGGTGACGGCGGTGGAGGTGACGCCGGCGCGGGCGACGGTGGCGGCCATGGCGGGAGCCGACGGCCACGGCTCAGCCTACCACCACGACAGCCGCCTCGACGCCCTGGCGCGCATGGCCAACCACATCGCGGCCCAGTTCCCGCAGATGGGCGACGGCGAGGCGGCAGACCAGGTGGCGGCGCATATCAAGAGCTTCTGGGAAGCGGACATGCGCGCCGACCTGCTGGATCTGGCCGGGCGCGAGCCGGGCAAGCTGGAGTCGCGGGCGCGGTTGGCGGTGGAGCGGCTAGGGGCGGAGCGGGTGGCGGCGGACTGAGGGGACCTGCGGAACACGAAAGACGCGCCCCATGCGGGCGGTGATCGTGGGCGGCGGCATCGGTGGTCTCGCCGCAGCGATCGCCCTGCAACAGGCGGGGCTCGAGGTGCGGGTTCTCGAGCAAGCCGGGTCGCTTCGAGCTGCCGGGGCGGGGCTCTGGTTGTGGCCCAACGCCCTGGCGGCATTGGACCGCCTGGGCGCATTGGGTGCCGTTCGCATGGCGGGACGGGGCATGAGCACAGCTGGATCAGGTCTCGAAGGGGCCGGGATCTGGCGCGCGTCGGAGCATTGGACGCTGACGGACGACCCGTAGAGAGCGTGGCCATCCAACGCGGCGCGCTGCTGGGCATCCTCACGACGATGCTCGGCTCGTCCGTGCTGAGGGACCGGTGCCCCCGTGGTGGGCGTCGAGAGCGTCGATACCTGCTGATCGGAGCGGATGGCGTGGCTTCCGTCGTGCGCGAGGCGCTGTTCGGACCATCGGTGGTCTCCGATGCCGGTTTTGCGGCGTGGCGAGCCGTCGTCGCCTTCCCGGGTTCTCCGCGGGAGGCCGCGATGTACTGGGGCCACGGCTCGCGCTTCGGCTTGATGCCGCTCGCCGATGGCGTCGTCAATTGGTATGCGTCCCTTCCCACTTCCGCAGCCTCCGAAGCCGGCTCCCAGCTAGCGCGGCACTTCGAAGACTGGCCACCGGTCGTGCGGGCGGCGATCAACGCAACGCCGCCGAGCGACATCCGCGTCGACCGCATCCAAGTCAGTCCGACCCTGCCGCTGTGGAGCCGTGGCTGCGTGACGCTACTCGGCGACGCGCGCACCCAATGACCCCAAGCCTGGGCCAAGGCGCCTGCCAGGCGCTGGAGGACGCGGTGGTGCTGGGCAGCAGCCTGGCGCGTCGGCAGGACATCCTGGCGCCCTGCAGGACTACGAGCCGCCGCGGCCGCGGGCGACGCGCGCGTGGCCGCACGCTCCATCCGCATGGACAGGCTCATCCAGCTGTCCTCCTCACCGCTATGTGCCCTGCGCGACCTGGCCGTTTCGGCCGTCCCGGGCGCCGTCCTCCGCCGCATGATGGCGGACCTGTGGCGCTTCGACCCCGAGGGGAGCTGAGCGATGCCCGACTGGACCTACCGCCCGGTCTTCCGCCCCGTCCTGTTCCGGATGGCGCCGAAGCGCGCCCGAGACCTCACCCTCGCGGCCATCGGCGGTTTGGCGCGGGCGCCCTTCGGCGGGGCGGTCATCGAGGCCTTCGGGCACATGCGCCCGCCCTCCACTCTTCGGCGGACGGTGATGGGCATTGACTTCGCCAGTCCGGTCGGGCTCGGCGCGGGCATGGACCCTGCCGGCACGGCCCTGCTCGGGCTGGCCCGTTTCGGCTTCGGCTTTGTCGAGGCCGGTCCGGTGACCGTAGACCCAGTCGCCGGACCTGGCCCGCGGCGGACAGGCGACCAGGCGATCCTCCACCGGCAGCCGCTGGAGAACAGTGGAGCGGCATGCCTCGCTCGACGACTCAGCGCCGCCCGAATTTTGAGCGCACCGGAGTGCGGATCGGCGTGCGCATCGCCGCTCTGCCCGAATCCTCGGCACCGGACGCCACCAGCCAGCTTCGCCTCCTCGTCCACCGCTTCGCCCCTGAAGCGGACTACCTCGTGCTGCAGCTGCCCGACCCAGTGCTCGACGGCACCCCTGGGAACGCGCCACTCAAAGCGGCCCTGCCCGCGCTGTTAGACTCTGTGGCCGCGGCCGCCGCCGAATGGCGCCGTCCGCTCCTCTTCTGTGTTCCGCCGGACCTGCCGCCGGCCGACTTGGATGCGTTGCTGGATGCCGTGGAAGCGGCGGAGCTGGCGGGTGTCCTGGTCGGCGGAGGCGCCGCCGATGCCCAGGGCACACGCCGCGTCGGCGCGCCGACGCGCGACGCCAGCCTGGCCACGGTCCACCACATCGCCGAGCGCTGGCGGGAGCGGCGGGGGCGGCTGACCCTGATCGGCTCGGGCGGCATTCTGGCACCGGGCGCGGCCCTGGCGATGCTCCAGGCCGGAGCCGACCTTGTCCAGCTGCACAGCGGCCTGGTGTACAGCGGTCCGGGACTGCCCAAGCGCATCAACGAGGCCTTGCAGCGGCAAGCGGACGACAGGAAGGCAGAGGCCGACGAGGTCCTGCCGGCGTCCGTCGCGGCGGCGGCACTCGCACCGACCTGGCTGGGCTTCGTCCTGCTCGGCTTGTCGATGGTGATCGCCGGGACAGCGGCCTGGGTGGTGGCCGCGACCGTGGTGGTCCTGCCCTACGACCTCTCCTTCCTGGGCCTGGACCGCGACGCGGTGGCCGCGATCCACCCGGCGATGCTGCCCTTCATGCGACACGACCGGACGTCACTGGCGGGCACGATGATCTCCATCGGCGTGCTCTACACCGCCCTGTCCTGGTTCGGCGTGCGGCGAGGCGTCCACTGGGCGCGCCGGGCGCTGATCGCCTCGGCGCTGCCGGGCTTCGCCAGCTTCTTCCTCTTCCTGGCCCACGGCTACTTCGACCCCCTGCACGCCGTCCTTTCGCTGCTGCTCCTGGCCATGTTCCTCGTCGGTCTGCGCTGGCCCGCGGCGGGTCCGCCCGAGGTGCCGGTGCCCGATCTCGTGGATGACCGTGCTTATCGCCTCAACCTCGTCGGCCAGCTCATGGCTGTATTCCTGGCGGCAGGGCTCATCGTCGGCGGCGTTAGCATCGCCATCGTGGGCAGCACCAGGGTCTTCGTCCCCTCCGACCTGGCGTTCATCGGCCGCAGCGCCGCGGACCTGGCGGCGGCGAACCCCCAGCTCCTGCCGCTGATCGCCCACGACCGGGCCGGCTTCGGCGGCGCGCTGTTCGCCGACGGCATCGCCATGCTCACGATCGCGCTCTGGGGCTTCCGGCGCGGCGCCCGCTGGGTCTGGTGGGCCATCGCCCTCTCCGGACTGCCCGGGCTGGCGGCCGGGATCGGCGTGCATGCCACGGTCGGCTACCTCGACTTCTGGCATCTGTCGCCCGCGATCCTGGCGCTGCTGCTCTACATCCTGACATTGGTGCTGAGCGGGTCCTACCTCGGCGCCCTATCGCGGCCCAGCGTCCAGCGCTGAAGCCGGTGGATCCAGCAACCACCCGTAGGCCGGCTGAACCTGAACCGCGGGCTCGGCCACGGCCTGGGCATGGTCGCGCGTAAGCACCAGAAGGCGCCTACGTGTCCTTTTGCAAAGGACAGGTTTGGCGAAATCCAGACTTCTGGGAAGGACACATTTGAGGAGCGCGCCGCCTGCAGCCATCCAGTGCATCACTCACCGGCGTGATTGAGCACAGCCCTCAATAGCTCCGCCGATACACGGAACCCCAACTGAGTCATCGCGAGCAGGATAGGCCTTACCGCAGGAATCCGACCGAGCATCTTGGCCTGCAGGAGAATCCCCAAGGTGCCCACTACGGAATGCCGATAGCGTTCGCCACGCGCCTTGCGGCAAGGTCGTCCACCAATAACAGGTCTGCGTGAAGGGCAATGGCCAGCACCAGGGCAGCTGCCTCTCCCGGATCAAGCCGGTCGGTGAACGGCCCAACGGCTTCATCCGCAACCGTCCGAAATCGATCCACTGGGCCTCACGAACCGCGTTGGCGCCGGGAAGTGATTCTCCGTGGCCCACGACCTCCTTCCAGACGGCATCCGGCACCAACACGCGCTCGAACTGGGAAGGAAGCAGTTCGAGTTGCCCCACAGCGCCAAGGTAGATCAGCGGCCCCGGCATCGCTGACGACGATCACCTCGCGGTCAGGAGATCGATCTCGTATGCGAGTTCTTCCGCCGGGTAGGCGATGGCGGCCATGCCGTGATCCGTCATGGCCGCGAGAAAAGGCAGGCGCCCCATTCCGGCCAACTGCGCCCCCTTGCCGATGCTGACTCTGCCCCGGCGCACTCGATCAAGCACCCACAACAAGCGCAACTCCCGCGCAAGCGCGCGACGCCCGGCTGCAGCCCGGGGCACCTCGTCCTCTGGCAGGTCTACGGTGACTTGAATCGGGATGACGGTCATGATGCCGCGCCTCCTGGGTGATCGGGATGGCAAACAACGCTGGCAATGGAATGCCCCGTCCGACGTCCAGCCTGTCTGCCACTGTTATGTTACCGTTGGCTCCCGGTGACGGGCAAGCTGTAGTCGACCCACTGCGCGATCACTTCATCCAAGGGCCGCCGGGCAACCTCAGCTGCCCGAAGCAGGCGCCGCATCGATGCGGCGGACAGGAGACTGGTCGTGGTTTCGGACGGGCGGACGTAGTCATGCACCGCATTGCTACCCTTGGCGCTCCCAGTGAAGTTGCCTCGAATCGGTGGACGGAGAGCGGCTTGGGTCGGAGGCCGCGTGATCGCCTGAAGTTACCTCCGGCCTGCTCGTCGCCTGTAGCTTGGGCCGACGGAGAAAACGGGCACTGACGATCCCTGACTCGGCCGTGATTGACGCGACCAGGCGGCCGGCGGTATCCTCGCCCGCCACAGCGACGACGAGCCCTTTGTTTCGCCTGGGCCGATGGCCCTATCCCGACCCTTCCTGGAGGCCTTCCCCATGTCCAACTGCCCCAAGCGGTTCATGCCCGTTGCCGTGGTCGCCCTGCTCTGGAACGCCGTGGGTTGCATGGCCTACCTGGCCGACGTCCGCATGGGCCCGGAGGACGTGGCCAAGCTCAGCGCCGCCCAGCTGGCCCTGTACCAGGCGCGCCCCAGCTGGGCGGTGGCGGCCACCGCCTTCGCCGTGTGGTTCGGCGCCCTGGGCAGCCTGGGGCTCATCCTGCGCAAGCGCTGGGCCCAGCCGCTACTCCTGGTTTCCTTGCTGGGCGTGATCGCCCAGGACCTGCACTTCGCCGGGCAGCTCGATGCCATCCGCCAGTCGGACAGCGCGGCCCTGCCGCTGCAGGGCCTGGTGTTGCTGATCGCGGTCACCCTGTGGCTGCTGGCGCGCAAGGCCACGCGAGAGGGCTGGGTAGGCTAGCTTTTCAGGGCGCCTGACCGCGGCGTAACTACCGTTCGTCCTTCCCGGCAGCGGCATGGTAGGGCCAGGACGACATCTGCGGATCCAGCGGCAGGCTCTCCACGTGGTCCAGCGGCATCGGCGACGCCCTACCGGTATGGCCCACAAGCCGTCCTCGGTAGACTGTTCCGGCCTCTCAGCATCGCGCCCCCAGTTTGATGCCTTTCATGTTACATGATGCCTTCATAGTGGCAATACAAGGGATTTATAGCGCTGCGCCGACGGTAAGACTCCAGCTCGTTTTACGGCAGCATTCCACCCGGATGAAGCCGTAAGGCCCGTCCCATCGGCGGACAAGAATCGGCGTCATGCCGAGTGTCAGCGCCAGGGCCGACGTCCCGCCCGGCTTGTAAGGCGCAGGGCGAAGACCGACCAGGTCTCGTCCACCGACACCAGGCTGACCCATTTCAGGTCGCTGCCCGCCATTTGCCGGCCAGGATGCTCGCTTCCATCGTCCCAATCCTCGGATCAGGGTTCTTCAGCGCCCGATCCAACGTCCGTGGGCGCCGTGGCATTCCGCGTGGCCCCATATTGAAGTCGGGCCAGGCCAGGGCAGCGACCGCCTTCAGAGCTGCAACGGCTCGAACTCCGCGAAGGGTTGCTGCGCCGCGTTGGCGCCCCAACCAGCGGCACGTAATCGCAGACCGCGGCGAACTCGCCTCATAGCTGACCCACTGCCGGGCCTTGTGGGCCTGCCGATGGCCTCGGCTGAGCGCCATTCGAAGACCTCGACGACCGTGCCGTCCGCTTACGACGACAAGCCGGGGCGGTCCGTCACCAGCCCTTCGGCGGCCAGCACCTTCATGTGCCCGGCCACTACCGCGTCCAGCTGCGGTTCCATGCCCGGCTTCGGCTTGTAGGCCGCGATGACGAAGCGTCCCATGGTTGCGTCCTCTCGCTGACGAAGGGCGAGGGCCCTTCTCGGATGTC
>JADJUE010000011.1 GCA_016710785.1 Candidatus Epilinea brevis
GAAGGCAGCTTCATCGACGACCACCTCCGCGAGCAGCAGAGCGACCTCCTCTTTCGCGCCCGCCTACTCGCCGGCGGCGAGACCTACATCTACCTGCTTTTCGAACACAAGTCCTTTGTCTACCACCTCACCCCTTTCCAGGTCTTGCGCTATCAGGTGCGCATCTGGGAGGACGACATCCGTCTCGCCGGTCGCCGGGTGGCCTCGCTTTGCCCCATCATCCCCATCGTCGTCTATCATGGGAAGCGGCGCTGGACCGCGCCCCTCAGCCTCTCCGGGCTCTTCCGCAGCCCGCCCGCCCTCGCCCCCTTCCTCCCCGAGCAGCGCTACGTCCTGTTGGACCTGCAAGCCTGGAAGAAGGAGGAGATCATCGGTGGGCTCCTGCTGCGGGTCACCCTGTTGGTGCTGCAGGCCATCTTCCGCCCCGGCCTGCCCTTCAACCTCACTGCCATCGCCGCCCTGCTCCGCCAACTCAGCGATCACGTGCTGCGGGAGCAGGAACTGGGCCGCATCCTGGCATACGCCGCTACCGCCGGCCAGGGGCTCAGCGTCACCGAGGTCACCGACGTGGCCACAGCCGCCGATCCGGAAAGAGGAGGAACCATCGCCATGACCCTCGCTGAAAAACTGCGCGCTGAAGGCCTCACTGCAGGCCGCGTCGAAGGCCGCGTCGAAGGCCGCGTCGAAGGCCGCGAAGACGGTCTGATCGAAGGTCTTGTCAAAGGCCGCATCGAAGGCCTGCTCGAAGCCCGCTTCGGCGACGCCGGCCTGGCGTTACTGCCGGAGGTTGAGCGGATCGCCGACATCGACCGGCTGCAGGCCCTGCTGGAGGCCGCTCGCCACGCCGAGACCATGGATGGCGTACGGCAGACGATTCGCGTCTGAGCCGCGATTCACCAAAGCTCCTCCCTGAGCCGGTGCGACTGGTCCAGATTGGCGCAACGTCGTCGCCAACACGTCGACCACCCCCTTCCTCCCCGAGCAGCGCTACGTCCTGTCGGACCCGCAGGCCTGGAAGCAGGAGGAGATCACCACCGGCCGGAGTACACTTGCCCCATGCCCGATCCCCTCAAGCCCGATCGCCTCAAGACCGAGCTGCTCGCTGATCTGGGCTACGCCTCGCCGCAGTCCGAGGCCCTGGCCATCCTCGACGCGTCGCCTTACAGCAACCCCCGCAAGACACGCATCAGCGAGGCCAAGCGCGAGCCCGTCGCCCAGTTGCTGGCCACCCGCCTCTTTCGCGTCTGCCAGCGCGGCGACTGCCAGGCGCGCGCCGCCGAGCTGGCGGACGGTCGCATCCCCGTGACCGCCACCGGGCCCGCCGCCTGCGAGATCTGCGGGGGGGCGGCCGCCGGGCAGGCCCTGGCGGCCATGCGGGCCGCCTGCGCGCAGGCCGGCTGGACGAGGATCTGCATCGTCGGCGGATCCCCCAAGACCCGCCGGGAGATCCGGCAGACCACCCCGCCGCCGCCCGAGCTGCGGCTCATCGACGGCACCATCGCCCGCAGCGCCGGCCAGGCCCGCATCGACCTCGCCTGGGCCCATCACGTCGTGCTGTGGGGCGGGACGCAGCTGGACCACAAGGTCAGCAACCTGTACATGCCGGCCGCGAACAGCAGCACCGTGGTCAAGCGCGGCGTCCAAGGGCTGTGGGCGCACCTGGCCGAAGCCGCCCGGCGCGCCGGGCGGCAAGCGCGGGACTGAACCTCCGCTCCGCGCCCCGTCCCGTCAGCCCTCCGCCAGCTCCGGCATAGCCACTTCCTCCACCACCACCGGCTCCAGCCAGGCCCGGCTGTCGGGGCGGCGCAGGGTGTAGATGACCGTGCCGTAGAGCGCGGCCGCCAGCAAGGCGCCCAGGACGGCGAAGGCCTGGGTCGCGCCCGTGGACAGGGCCATGATCTGTTGCGGCGACAGCCCGCCGGAGGCGCCCGGCAGGCTGGCCATCATGCCCTCAAGGAGCGGGCGCATGGCCGCCATCGTCTGCGTGGTCACGACATGGTTGACCACCGCGCGCACCGCTGTGAAGCCGATGGCGATCCATAGCAGCCGCGTCAGGAAGCGGCGGGCTCGCGGATGGGCGCCCCAGGCGCGGACGGCGCCCACCAGCAGGCCCACGCCCAGCAACAGGCCCAGGGCGGCCAAGGTCAGCTGGATGGCATGCCAGCGCGCGGCGACGCTGCTGACCTCCTCGGCCACGCCCGCGCCCATCTCTGCCATCTTCGCGGCCAGCTCCGGGGTCTGCGCGGCGCCCGGCAGTCGCTGCATCAGATCCATCTGCCGGCTGACCATGTCGCCCGCCGCCTGCGGGCCGGCGAGGGCGGAGGACAGGCTCAGCCCGCCCGTCACCAGGCCCCAGAGGCCCATGAACACCAACAGGACGATGGCCAGGGTCAGACCGGTGGGGCGATTGGGCGCGGACGCGGTCATGGCAGGCTCCTATGGGCTGTGAAGGCGGGGAAGCAGGCGGGGCGGGGCCAGGCCGTCGCGTCGGTCGCGCCTACGCCGACTCCCGTTCGTCCTCCGTGGCGTCGAGGGCCGCTTGCAGGGCCACCGGCCGGTCCGCCTGCGTCAGCAGCAGGGGGGGGGCCTCGCCGCTCACCGTCTCGGCGCGGATGACGCATTTGCGGATGTCGTCGCGGGAGGGGATCTCGTACATGACGTCCAGCAGGGTGCGCTCCAGGATCGTGCGCAGGCCTCGGGCGCCGGTCTTCACGGCCATCGCCTCGCGGGCCACGGCCGCCAGGGCGTCCTCGGTGAAGTTCAGGTCCACCCCGTCCAGGGCGAAGAGCCGCTGGTACTGCTTCACCAGGGCGCTCTTGGGCTCGGTGAGGATGCGCACCAGCATCGCCTCGTCCAGGGGCTCCACCGAGGTCATGACCGGCAGGCGGCCGATGAATTCCGGGATCATGCCGTAGGTGAGCAGGTCTTCGGCCGTCAGCTGCCGGAGCAGCTCGCCGGCCTGCTGGCCCGTGTCCGCCGGCTTGTCGCCCTGGCCGCGGAAGCCCAGGCTGCCGCGGTTGGAGACCCGCCGACGGATGATGTCCGGCAGCAGCGGGAAGGCGCCGCCGCAGATGAACAGGATGTTCGTCGTGTCCAGCTGGATGAACTCCTGATGCGGATGCTTGCGCCCGCCCTGCGGCGGGATGTTGGCCACCGTGCCCTCGATGATCTTGAGCAGGGCCTGCTGCACGCCCTCGCCGGAGACATCGCGGGTGATGGAGGGGTTGTCGCCCGCCTTGCGCGCCGTCTTGTCGATCTCGTCGATGTAGATGATGCCCATCGCCGCCCGCTCCAGGTTGCCGTCGGCGGCCTGGATCAGGCGCAGGAGGATGTTCTCCACGTCCTCGCCCACGTAGCCGGCCTCGGTCAGGGCCGTGGCGTCGGCGATGGTGAAGGGCACGTCCAGGAGGCGCGCCAGGGTCTGGGCCAACAGGGTCTTGCCGCAGCCCGTGGGGCCGACGATGAGGATGTTGCTCTTGGCGATCTCCGCCGCGTCGCCCCCGCCCCCGGGCTGCTCGGCGGCGAAGACCCGCTTGTAATGGTTGTAGACCGCCACCGACAGGATCTTCTTCGCCGACTCCTGGCCGATGACATGCAGGTCCAGGCTGGCCATGATCTCGCGCGGCGTGGGCACGCGCGGGGCGAAGAGGCCCTCGGCGCCTTCCGGCACCTCCTCGTCGGCCAGGATCTCCTTGCAGAGGTCTACACATTCGTCGCAGATGTAGACCGAGTCCGGTCCGGCGATGAGGCGGCTGACCTGGTCCTGCTGCCGCTTGCAGAAGGAGCAGACATGGCTCTCGGTGGGGCGTCTTCGGTTCATGGCTTCAAAGCCTCCGCACGGCGGTGGATGGCGGTCAAAGGTCGGCGGACGAGGCGGCGCCGGCGGCCTCCGGCCCGGCAGGTTCGGCGGCCGGCGGGTCGGCGGCCGGCGCCGCGGCCGGCGCGGCCTCCGCGGCGGCGACCGCCGGCGGACCGTGCAGGATCTCGTCGATGAGGCCGTAGTCGCGGGCTTCCTCGGCCGTCTTGTAGCGGTCGCGCTCGAAGTCCAACGCGATCTGCTCCTGGGTCTGGCCGGTATGGTGGGCCAGGATCTGGTGCAAGCGCTTGTTGAGGCGCAACAGCTCGCGCGCCTGGATCTCCACGTCCTGGGCATAGCCGCGGCCGCCGCCGCCCGCCGGATGCATGTGCACGGTGGCCGAGGGCAGGGCCGAGCGCTTGCCCTTGGCCCCGGCGGCCAGCAGAACGGTGCCCATGGATGCCGTGGAGCCTACGGCGATGGTCCGCACGTCGGCGCGGATCAGCTGCATCGTGTCGTAGACGGCCAGCCCGGCGTAGATGATGCCGCCCGGCGAGTTGATGTACAGCGAGATGTCCTTGGTGGGGTCCTCGCGGTCCAGGTACAAGAGCTGGGCCACGATGAGGTTGGCCACCTGGTCGTCGATGGCCGTGCCCAGGAAGATGATGCGGTTCTGCAGCAGCAGGCTGTAGATGTCGTAGGCGCGCTCACCGCGCCCTGTGGTCTCGATGACCATGGGGATGAGGGCTTGCGGGGGCAGGGCAGGGGGCATGGATGGCCTCACGGGGGGGTGCTTCAGGACGGCTCGGCGTTGATCGGGTCCGGTTGCAGATCCGTAGCCGTATCCAGCTCCGGATCCAGATCGGCCGCGGCCTGGCCGGAGACGATCTCCAGCAGACGCTCGTTGATACGGCCCATCATCAGGTTGTTCATGGTGTTGACCATCATGGCCTGCAGGTCCGGGCGGCGCTTCTTGGGCGTGCGCGCGCTCATGTCGCGCATCATCGCCATGCGCCGGTCCAGGGCCTCCTGGTCCAGGTCCAGGCCCTCCAGCTCGACCAGGCGGCTGATGACCAGGCGCGTGCGCAACCGCCGCGCGGCGGTCTGTTCGAACTCGCTCCACAGCGCGGACTCGTCCCGCTGCGCCACCCAGGCCTGCCATTCGATGCCCTGGCGCTCCAGCTGCTCGCGGAATTCGGCGATGAAGTCCTTGATCTCCTGGGTCAGGAGCGCCGGCGGCCAGCTGACGACGGCGCCGGACTCGAGGGCCCCACGAGCGGCTTCCAGGAAGGCCTCCCGCTGCTGCACCCGGCGCCGCTGGCGCATCGATTCGCCGATCTTGGACCGCAAGCTGTCCAGGTCGACGGCGTCACCCACCTTGGCGGCGAAGGCGTCGTCCAGCGCCGGCAGGTCCAGGGCGACCAGCTCCGTCAAGGTCACCACGAAGTCCATGGCCGCGGCCGGCGCTTCGGGCGCGCCGGTTGCGGCCGGCAGGGGCAGGCTGAAGCGCCGCTCCTGGCCCAGGGCCATGCCCAGCACCGCGTCCAGGAAGCCGTCGGGCAGGCCGGCGCTCGCCACGTCCGCCTCGGTCAGGGTCAGACGGCCTTCGGCCACGTCGAGGTCTGCGGGGCGCGCCTCGAGGTCGAGGGCTTCCGGGTCGGCTTCGTCGGCCGCACGGCGCCAGCCCTTGACGTTCAGGGTGGCGACATCCCCGATCTCGCTGGGGCGGTCCACCGGCAAGCGCTCGGCCGCGTCGCGGCGCAGGCGCTCCAGCATCTCGTCGACATCGTCGTCGGTGACCTCCGGCAGCTCCGGCTCCGGCACGCGCAGGGCGCGGTAATCGCCCAGGTCCACCTGCGGCTCCAGGGAAACGGTGCCGACGAAGGTGGGCGGCTCGGCCCGCAGCAACTCCAGCATCACCGGGGCCACCGAGCTCAGACCCTCGGCCTTCAGGGCCGCCTGCAGCACCTCGCGGCCCAGCTGCTCCATGGCCTCCTCGTTCAGGCTGGCCTCGCCGATGAGGGCGGCGACGCGGTCCGGGGGCACCTTGCCCGGCCGGAAGCCGGGGATGCGGTAGCGCTTGGAGTAGGCCTGGGCGACATCCCGCCGCGCCGCCTCCAGCCGCTCTGGGGCCACCTCCACGGTGAGCCGCACCTGCAGGGGCTCGACGTCTTCTCGACTGATCTTCACGGTCTGCTCCTGAGCGGATGGGGAAGGGGAGACTCGAACTCCCACGGGCTAAGCCCACATGATCCTAAGTCATGCGCGTCTGCCAGTTCCGCCACTCCCCCGCCTGAGGGGGCGGGCATTATAGTCCCTCGCAGGCAGCGGGGGAAGCGGCGGGACGGCCGGATTACTTAAATGTTGCGCGCGGTGGGTGGGCGGGGCGGACGGGTTCAGCGCCGCCGGCCTTCCTCATAGGCCCAGTCCTCGGGCGTCGGCAGGTTGTGGTCGGAGCAGGCCACGCGCAGGTGGCGGTCCCGAAACCGGCGGATGGCCAGGGCCAGGGCATCGTCGTCCAGGAGCGCCAGGTCGGCCACGGCGCGCACGGGCAGGCTGCAGACAGGGCAGACGATGCGCTCCGGCAGGAGCTCCCGCCAGAAGGGGTTGCGCGCCTGCCAGCGCCGCACGGGACCGGGGATGCGGTCGCCGTCCTCGGGGAAGAAGGCGATGGCGATGGGTTCGTTCACGGAAGGGCGGCCTCGGGGGGCGGCGCGGACGCGGGGGTGGGGACGGAGAGGGGCGGCGAGGCGGACGACGCGCGCGCCGGACGCTGACGATTATACCCGCTCACCTGCTATCACAGCGCTAACAGGCGCCTAGCGCAGCGCTAACACCGCCGGCCTAGACTCCAGGCCGAACGGTCGGACAGCATCCGATCGTTCCCCATTGATCTTCCCTGACGCTACCCCTGCAAGGAGTCCCTCCATGAACACGCTCAAGATCCGCGGCTACGGCCCCGCGCCGGAATTCGTCCCCATCCGCCAGGTCATGGACCGCCTGATCAGCGACCTCCCCTGGACGCCGCTGCCCCTCCAGACGCCGCAGGATCCCGCCCTGCGCCCCGCGGCCGACGCCCGGGAGAGCGACGACGCCGTCGTGATCACCCTGGCCCTGCCCGGTGTGCGGCCCGAGGACGTCGCGGTGGACTTCGAGAACGGCACCCTGACCGTCAGCGGCATGCTTCCGGCCCGCGATGAGGGCCAGCGCTGGGTGCTCGCTGAGCGCCCCGAGGGCCGCTTCCACCGCCGCTTCACCCTCAAGACGCCCATCGACCCCGACGCCATCCAGGCCCAGTTCGCCCTGGGCGTCCTCACCCTCACCCTGCCCAAGAGCGAGCAGGTCAAGCCGCGCAAGATCGCGGTGCAGGCCGGCTGAGACCAGGGGCCGGAGCACCCGTCGGCGGGTGCTCCGGCCCCTGGTGTTGTCTTCAGACAGCGGCTATGTTTCAATCCGATTGTGAATCAGCCGCCCATCTGATGCCGCGCTTGGCTGCAGCCCTTCACCCCGCGTCCTTCGGCACCTGCTCCTTGCCCGCGAAGTCCACGAAGCGGTAGCCCACGCCGCGGTCGGTCAGGATGTACTTGGGATGGCCCGGCTGCGGCTCGATCTTCTGGCGCAGGTAGGTGACGTAGAGGCGCACGTAGTTGTCCTGACCCAGGTACTCCGGACCCCAGACCTTGGAGAGGATGATGTCGTGGGTGAGGAGCCAGCCCGCGTTCTGCACCAGGTGGTAGAGCAGGCGCCATTCTGTGGGCCGAAGCTTCAACCGCTGGCCGCGGGCGATCACCTCGCGGGTGGCGAAGTCGATCGTCAGGTCCTCGTCCACCTTGACCAGCTGGCCCGCGGCGGTGGGGCGGCTCGTGCGGCGCAGCACCGCCTGGGCGCGGCTGACCAGCTCTGCCGGGCTGAAAGGCTTGGCCAGGTAATCGTCCGCGCCCAGGTCAAGGCCGCGGATGCGATCCGGCTCGTCGGCCTGCACCGTCAGCATGATCACCGGCACCTCCGAGACCTTGCGCAGCTCCCGGAGCGTCTCGAAGCCATCCAGGCCGCCCGGCATGTTGACGTCGAGGATGATCAGGTCCGGCAGGTGCTGGCGCAGGGCCTCCAGGCCCGCCCGCCCGTCGGCGGCCCCGATCACCCGCGCGCCCATCATCTCGAAATGCAGCTGGACGAAGCGGATGATGCGCGGCTCGTCGTCGACGACCAGGACCAGGCGGTCCTTGAGAGGCGAGGTGCTCATGGCTGGCCTTCCGGGGAATGCGGGGGAGGGATGTCGTTCGCGGGCTGCGTGCTCGTCGCCGCGGGCGGCGCGGCGGCAGCCGGCAGCCAGAGGGTGAAGGTGCTGCCCTGCCCGGGCGCCGAGGCCACGTCCAGGCGCCCACCGTGGGCCTGGGCGATGGCTCGCGCCATGTACAGCCCCAGCCCCGCGCCGTCACCGCCCTCGCTGGCGCGGGTGAAGCGCTGGAAGATGCGCTCCTGCTCCTGCGGGTCGATGCCCGCGCCCGCATCGCGCACCCAGACCGCGACGCCGTCCGCGGCCGAGCGGGCGCCCACGCGGATCGTCGAGCCCGGCGGGGCATGCTTGACGGCGTTGGACCACAGGTTCTGCAGCAGCTCGCGCAGGCGCACCGGGTCAGCCTGCACCGGCGGCAGGCCCGGGTCCAGCTGCAGCTCCCAGCGGCGGTCGCCGCCGGCCACCTTGAAGGGCTCCACCCAGCGGGCGATCTCACGCCCCAGGTCGAGCAGGTGCAGGTTCAGCCGCAGGGCCCCGGCTTCCAGCCGCGCCGCGGCCAGGAGCTGCTCCACCATGCGCGTCAGGTGGGTCGTCTCGTCCAGGATGACGTCCACCGCCTCGGCATGCAGGGCCTCGTCCGTGCGCACCTGCTCGTAGCGCAAGGTCTCCGCATAGCCGCGGATCAGGGCCAGGGGCGTCTTCAGCTCGTGGGACAGGCCGGCCAGGAAGGCCCGCCCGGCGTCCTCCGCCTCCTTGAAGCCGGAGAGGTCCACGATGTCCACCACGAAGCCCCCCCGGCGGGGGCGCGGCTCGGGCAGGGGGGTCACCGTCACCAGCACCCAGGCGCCCGCCCCGCCCCGCGGCAGCTGCACCCGCCCCTGGAGGCTCGCCGTCGCGCCGCCCTCCGGCAGCCTGAAGGGCAACGGCCGGTCCTGCAGGTCGCTGAGGTCGATCAGCTCGGAGGCAGGGCGGCCCGCCAGGTCCTGCCCCACCAGACCCAGCAGCTGGGCCACCGCCGGATTGTGTGAGCGCACCCGGCCGGTGCCATCCAGGAGGAGCACGCCCGCCGGGCTGTTGTCGTAGATGGAGGCCAGGCGTCGCTCGCGGGCTTGCAGGCGCTGATGGCTGTCGGCGTTCTGGATGGCGACCGCCGCCTGATCGGCGAAGGTGGCCAGCAGCTGGGTGTCCAGAGGGGTGAAGGCCGCCGCCCCCTCGGAGCGAAAGACGATGATGCGCCCGATGGCCTCCTGGCCGATCTCCAGCGGCAAGCTGATCACCTGCTGGCCATCGCCGGGCTCGCCCGGCAGGTTCTCCACGCCGATCCCGTCGGCGCCACCGGAGCGCAGGTTGCGCGCCAAGGGCGCCGGTCGGTCGCCCCAGGGCGCGGGCGTCTGCCGCTGGGCGGCGGTCGGCGGGTCGGCGACCGCCGCGGCATCCGCATCGGCGGGCGCGACTGCCGGTCCATCCTCCAGATGGGCCAGGTAGGCCTCGAAACGGGCGTCCAGGCGCACGCTGGCGACCAGCCCCACCTCGCCGCTCGGCTGGCGCAGGGCGATGGCCCCGGCATGCCCGCCGGTCATGCTGACGGCGGCGCGGACGACCCGCTCCAGCACCTCGCGCAGGTCCAGCGGCTGGCTGATGGCCTGCGCCACCCGGAGCAGCCAGTCGCGCTGCTGCAGCTCGCGCTCCCGCTGGCCGGCAACCAGCGGGGAAAGGACGGCAGAGGGCGGCGCAGGGGCGTCGTCCACCGGCAGAGCCGGGTTCATCCGCCCCGCCCCGCGCGCAGGGTGCCGCGGACCATCAGCAGCTCGGCGACATTGTCCATGGTGAGCAGGCCCACCAGGCGCCCTTCGGCCAGGATCGGAACGCTGAGGAGGGCACGCGCCTGGATCAGGCCCAAGGCCTCCTCCAGGGGCAGATCCGCTCCCAGGTCGGGCAGGTCGCGGTGCATGAGGGCACCGACCGCCGGCCGCGGCTCCGGCTTGGACAGGGCGTGGATCACCTGGTCGCGGGTCAGGAGACCCACGACCCGCTGCCCATCCAGCGGCTGCCCTTCCAGCCGCTGCCCTTCCAGCACCGGGAAGTCCTGCTGCGAGCCGGCCAGGATGAGGGCCACCGCCTGGTCCAGCGAATCCGCGGCATCGAGCACGCGAAAGTCCGTGAGCATGGCCTGGCGCACGGTGATGCCGTCCAGGAGCGAGCGACGGGTGACAGCCGCCGCTTCCTGCCCCGCGGCGATCCAGACGAAGAAGGCGATGAACAGCAGCATGGGCTGGCCGAAGAGCCCGGCCAGCCCGAAGAGCAGCGCGATGCTCTGCCCCAGGGACGCCGCCATGCGGGTGGCCCGCTCGCGCCCCATCCTGAGCGACAGGAGGGCGCGCAGCACCCGGCCGCCATCCATCGGGAAGGCCGGCAGCAGGTTGAAGAGGGCCAGGGAGAGGTTGACCCCCAGCAGGCGCTCCAGCAGCGGCCCTTCCAGGAGGCCCATCTGGCTGAGGGAAACCGCCGGGCGCGCCAGGAGCAGCAGCAACAGCCAGAGCCCGGCGGCGATGGCCAGGTTGACCGCCGGCCCCGCCAGGGCCACCACCAGCTCCTGTCCCGGCTTCTCCGGCATGCGCTCCAGGCGCGCCACCCCGCCGATGGGATAGAGGGTGATATCCGCGGTGCCGATGCCGTAGCGCCGCGCGGTCAGGGCGTGACCGTACTCGTGCAGGATGACGCAGCCGAAGAGGGCGACGACGAAGCCCAAGGCGACCGGCACCGACTGCCCCTCGTCCATGCCCGCCGAGATGGCCACGAAGGCCAGGAGCAGCAGGAAGGTGGCATGGATGTAGACATCGACGCCCAGGAAACGGCCCAGCTTCAATGACCAACGCATGCGTCTGCTCCTGAGGTTCGGATCGCCTCCGCCGCCTGGGGCCTGCGGCAACCGTCCTGGTAGCGGCCAGCCAGTTCCTGCGCCCCCACTGAACGTGCGGGCTGCCGCTTCATGAACGCTCGGCCACCGAGTGCCGACACAGCCACCGGCTCTCTCAGTCAACCTCCAATGCACGAACGGCATCACCGTGAAACGTGCGGGCTGCCGCTTTCTGAACGCTCGGCCACCGAATGTAGCCGACACCCAACCCACCCCCCGGCTACTCTCAGTCAACCTCCAATGCACGATCCTAATCACCGCGCAGCCAGCCCAGGAAGCGGTCCCAGGCCGAAGGTTGGACCGGCGCCGCGGGCGCCGCGGGCGGCGGCTCGGGGCTGGGCGCCGGCACGGGCACGAAGACCGTGTCGCCGGGCAGGGCCATGTCCAGCTGTTCGCGGGCCACCCGCTCCACGTAGGCATCCGTCTGCGCCTCGGCGGCCGCGGTGCTCAAGGCCTCCACCTGCGCCTGGAGGCGCGACACCTCGCGTGCCATCCGCTGCTGCTGCTGCTGCGCGGTGCGCACTTCAAGAGCCAGGTTGGCCAGACGAACGGTGTAGACCCCGGCCAAGGTCAGACCGACCACCCATGCCACCCGTCGCCATGTCTGCGGCATGTACCAGCCCTCCTCAGCGGCCGAACACCCGCTCGGTGCGGGCGTACCAGTCAGGCAGGCTCAGGAAGCGGTCGGCGGGCTGCACCACCAGCGAGGGCAGCTGCACGTTGCCGATGGCCGGGTCCGCAACCACATAGGTGTAGGCCGGGTAGGCGATGATCAGCGCCGGCAGCTGCTCGGCGAAGATCACCTGGAAGCGGTTGTAGAGTTCCCGCCGCTCCGGCTGCCCTTGGATGGGATGCGCGCGGCGGGCATCCACCAGCAGTTGGTCGGCGTCCGGGCTGTTGAAGCCGGCGTAGTTCTGCCCCGGCGCGGTGATCTGCGAGCTGTGCCAGAGGGCGTAGGGATCTGGATCGTAGTAGGGCAGCTCGACGCTGAAGAGCAGCGCCGAGAAGGCACGGGTACCCAGGGTGGCGGCCAGGTTGGCCCCTTGGATCTCCTGCACGTCCACCTGGATGCCCACCGCCCGCCAGCCCTTCTGCACCTGGCCGGCCATGTCCACCAGCAAGGGGTTGTCGCCGCGCACGCTGAGCGTGAAATGCAGGGGCTGGCCGTCGCGGTCGCGGATCTCGTCGCCGTCGCTGTCCACCCAGCCGGCCTCGTCCAGAACCTCGGCGGCCTTGGCGGGGTCGAACTCAGGCTGCGGCAGGGCGTCGTTATGGGCCCAGGATCCCGGCGGAATGGGGCTGGTACCCTTGACCCCGTGCCCGCCCAGGAGGGTCTTGGCCTGGATCAGGCCATCGCGATCCAGGGCCAGCGACAGGGCCTGGCGCACGGAGGCGTTGCGCAGCAGCGGGTCCGACGCGTTGAGGTAGATGGCGGTGTAACCGGACTGCAAGGCCTCGATCACCCGGATGCGGTCGTCGTTCGCCAGCCGGTCCAGGGCGTCCGGCGGCACGCGGCCCATCCCCTGCACCTCGCGGCGGCCGACGGCGCCCACCGCCTCCTCCGGCGTTTCGAAATAGCGCAGCACGACGGTGTCCAGGTACGGCTGCTTGCCCTGGTTGGCCCAATGCTGGTCGAAGCGCATCAGGCGGTCCTCGCTGGCGGCGCCCCCATCGCGCGGCGCCAGGCGGAAGCGTCCGGAACCCACGGGGGCGAAGGTGGAGAAACGGTCCAGGGCCAACTGCTCCGGCGGCACCTCGGCCAGGATATGGGCCGGGACGATGCTGAGCATGGCGGCGCTCAGGAAGGGCGCGTAGGCCTCCGCCAGGACGACACGCACCGTGCGGTCGTCCACCTTCTCCACCGTGGCCTTCTGCCAGGCGCCGGCCAGACGGGTCTTCTGGATGTCGGGGATGGCCGGGTCCTGGATCAGCTTGACGGTGAAGACCACATCATCGGCGGTCACGGGCTGGTCGTCGTGCCAGCGCGCACCCTCGCGCAGATGGAAGGTGTAGGTGCGCGCGTCCTCCGAAACGTCCCAGCGCTCGGCCAGATCGCCCTCGATGGGCGGGTTGCCGCCGGCGCTGCCGGCCGCGGGTCGGGTCAGGCCGCTGAAGAGCAGCCGGGCCAACACCAGCTCGGCATCGGTGCGGGCCAGGAGGGGGTTGTAGGTCTGGGGCGCGCCGACGATGGCCTCGACGTACTCGCCGCCGCGCGCCGGCCGCTCGGTGAAGGCCTGCCGCGACACCAGGTACAGGACGGTGCCGATGATCAGCACCCCTATGCCGGCCAGGGCGGCTTGCCAGCGGGTCTGGTTCAGCACGGTGGGCAGGGGCGGTTGGGGGCGGAGGGGCCGGGATCCCGGCGGCGGTCCGTCGGCCTCAGCGGCCGACAGTGAAGATCGCCAGGGTCAGGAAGACGACGGCGAAGACCACGGTCATGCTGAACACCGACTTCTCCACACCCCGGCGGGTCTGGTAGATGCTGCCGTCGCCGCCGAACATGCCGCCCAGGCTGCCGCCCTTGGCCTGCAGGATGACAAGGCCCGTCAGGACCAAGGACACGATCATCAGCGCGATGCGCAGATAGGTTCCCACGAAGACTCTCCTTGACGCCCGGGGTCAGCGGCGGGCGGTACCCTGGATGCGGATGAGGACCGGTGAACGGCCGGCCGCCGCGCCCAGGGCGCAAGACGGAGGGCCGAATGAATGGTTGATTGTATCAGAAGGGGACGGACCACCAAAACAGGGCCAGGCCGAAGACGGTGTAGACGCCGACGAGCATCACCCCTTCCAGCCAGTTGGTGACCCCGTCCTGGGCCACGAGGTTGGCCACCAGCGCCGCCGCGGCCATGGCCGCCAGCTCGTAAGGGCTGAAGACCAGATCCATGGGCCGGCCGATCGCCAGAGACCCGAAGACCAGGAGCGGCGCGCCCAGCAGGGCCACCTGGCGGCAGGTGTCGGTGGCGGCCACCAGGGCCAGGTCCATGCGGTTATGCCAGCCGGCGCGGATGGTAGCCAGGTATTCGGCGGCATTGCCGGCCAAAGGGGCGACGACGAGGCCCACCAGGAGCACCGCGCCCCGATCCCGCTCCAGCACCAGCCCCGCGGCGGCCACGAAGCGCTGCGCCAGGAGGGTGAAGGCCGCCAGGGTCAGGAGGCTCATCCCTACCGCCAGGAGAGGCAGGTCCAGGGCGCGGGGCAGGAGCCCCAGGCTCAGGGGCGGCCGGTCGGTGACGAGGACCCGGCGCTGGGCGGCGCTGGCGATGGCGGGCTGCCGCCCGGCTTCGCGCGCCTGCCAGACGAGGTCGTAGTACAGGGACAAGAGGTAGAGGGCCAGCATGACCCCTGCCACGGCCAGGCTGAGGGCCTCGATGGCCCCGCTGTTGCGCGGCCCGCCGGGATGCAGCCCGTCATGGATGGCCGGCAGCGCCAGGGCGATGACCGCCAGCACCATGAGCGTGGTGGCCATGCCGGCCTGCTCGCGGTCGAAGTACTGGTGCCCATGCCGCAGCCCACCGACAAAGGCCGCCAGCCCCAGTCCCAAGAGCGCGCTGGCCAGGATGGTTCCGATGAGGCTGGCCTTGACCAGCTCGAAGAGCCCGGCTTGCAGGGCGAAGACGGCGACCAGCAGGCGCATCGCCCCGCAGAGGGCCAGCTGGGCCAACAGCCCGGCGCGGCGTCCCAGACCGGCGGTCATCGCCAGGCCCAAGGGAACCAGCAAGGCGGAGCAGAGCCAGAGGCCCAGGCCGGCGGCCAGGAGCGGGAGCCAGGGAGTGGGCATGGCCGGCGATTGTACGCCGGGGGGCGGGCGGGGCAAGTGGGGGGGGCGCCTGCAGTATCATCCCCCTCATGCCCCAGGCCCCCGCATCCCCGCCCCCCCCTCCCCCAGCCACCTGGCGCGTCCTGCAGCTGGAGCTGGCCTTGGACGAGCCGGAATCCCTGCTGCGGGCGCGGGCGGCACAGGTCCTGGGCCTGGATCCGGCCGAGCTGCGCGGGTCGCGCATCGCGTTGAAGGCCCTCGACGCCCGCGTCCGCGGCGCCGCGCGCCGCCTGCAATGGGTCTGCCATGTGGACCTGATGGTGGACGCGGGGCGGGTGACGCCGGCCATGAAGCGGGCCATGAAGAGCGGGCGGGTGAAGATGGCGCCCGCCGCGGCCGCCGTGGATCGACCGGAACGGCATCCCAGCCTCGTCGGGCCGGGCGTGGATCCCGTGGTCGTCGTGGGCTCGGGGCCGGCGGGGCTCTTCGCGGCCTACCTGCTGGCGCGCAACGGCGTGCGGGTGACCCTCTTGGAACGGGGCCCCGCCATCCGCGAGCGGGGGCTGGCCGTGGTGCGCTTCCACCGCACGCGGGAGGTGGACCCCGAGCGCAACCTGCTCTTCGGGGAGGGCGGGGCGGGCACCTATTCCGACGGCAAGATCTACACCCGCGTGGACGATCCGCTGGAGTTGCCGCTCCTGGAGGAGCTGGTGGCCTGCGGTGCGCCGCCGGCCATCGTCTACGACAGCGGGGCCCATATCGGCACCGACAAGCTGCACCGCCTGTTGCCGCGCCTGAGGGCAAGGCTGATGGACCTGGGGGTGTCCTTCCACTTCGACACCCGCCTGACGGGCCTGCGGCTGGACGCCGGCGGCGGGCGCGTGCGGGCCGTGGTCACCGAGCGGGGCGAGCTGCCCTGCGCCGCGTTGGTGCTGGCCATCGGGCACAGCGCCCGCGACACCTGGGCCATGCTCGCCGCGGCAGGCCTGGCCTTCGAGGCGAAGCCCTTCCAGCTGGGACTGCGCATCGAGCATCCCCAGGAGCTGATCGATCGCGGGCGCTACGGCGGACCCATCCCCCAGTTGGGAGCGGCATCCTACAACCTTGTCTCGCGGGCCACCCCCGCAGCGGCCGCCGCCCATTCCTTCTGCATGTGCCCTGGCGGCCGGGTGGTGGCCAGCGTCAGCGAGCCCCAGCTGCTGTGCACCAACGGCATGAGCAACGCCAGCCATTCTTCCGCCTGGGCCTCGGCGGCCATCGTCACCACCGTCGGCCCCGAGCAGTTCGGGGCGGGAGCCTTCGACGGCGTCGCCTTCCAGCGCGCGCTGGAGGCCCGCTGCTTCGCCGCCGGTGGCGGCGACTACACCGCGCCGGCCCAGGGCGCGGCCGACTTCCTCGCCGGCCGGCCGACCACCAAGGGGCTGCGCCATTCCACCTACCCCTTCGGCACCGTGCCCGGCCGTTTGGACGAGCTGCTGCCGCCGGCCGTCCGCGACGCCGTGGCCCAGGCTCTCCTGCGCTTCGACCGCCTGATCCCCGGCTACGCCGGCAACGAGGGGCAGCTGCTGGGCCTGGAGTCGCGCAGCTCGGGCCCCGTGCGCATGCCGCGCGACCCCGTCACCCGCCGCGCGGTAGGCTTGGCCAACGTCTACCCCGTGGGCGAGGGCGCGGGCTACGCCGGAGGCATCATGAGCGCGGCCCTGGACGGGGCCAACACGGCGGTGGCGCTGGTGGAGGGCGGGGCGGGGTAGGGGCGGGACCGCCGAATTCCTCCCCACCCCTCTGCCTGGGCTACAATCGCCCCTGAGACCCGTGTCCGGTTCGATCATCCCGCCGGCCCGAACCCTCCAGGGGAAGCCTGTGCCCGACCCGCAGCTGCTCAGTGACCGCTATGCGTTGATCGAGACCCTGGGCCAGGGGGGCATGGCCGTCGTCTGGCGCGCCGAGGACCGCCTGCTGGGTCGGACGGTGGCCGTCAAGATCCTCCGCGACCAGTATGCCCAGGATCCCGAGTTCCTGGCCCGCTTCCGCAGCGAAGCCCGCTCCGCCGCGGCACTCAACGATCCCGGGGTCGTCGCCGTCTACGACGTGGGATCGGACGGCGGACGGCATTACCTGGTGATGGAGCTGGTCGACGGCCAGGACCTCAAGCAGGTCATCCGCCAGGACGCCCCGCTGGCCGCTGAACGCGTCGTGCGTATCGGCGCCGAGCTGGCCCGCGCCGTCGGGCAGGCCCACAAGGCCGGTCTGGTGCACCGCGATATCAAGCCGCAGAACGTCCTGGTGGCCCCTGACGGTCGCATGAAGGTGGCGGACTTCGGCATCGCCCGAGCGGTCGCCGAAGCCGGTCTGACCGCGCCCGGCATCGTCCTGGGCACCGTCCATTACCTGTCGCCGGAGCAGGCCGCCGGGCAGACGGCCACGCCGGCCTCCGATGTCTACGCCCTGGGCGTCGTGCTCTACGAGATGCTCACCGGCAAACTGCCCTTCACCGCCGATTCCGGCGTTGGCGTGGCGATGAAGATCCTGCGCGAGGACCCCCGGCCCCTGGCCGAGGTCAACCCCGACGTGCCGGACGTGCTGGCGCGCATCGTCGCCCGGGCCATGGCCCGCGAGCCCCAGGACCGCTTCCCGGACGCCAACGTCCTGGCCGACGCCCTGCAGGCCTATCGCGAAGCCTCGCTGGACGGCACGATGCGCCATCCCGCGCTGGTCACGGCGCCGCCGGGCACACCACCGGGCACACCGCTCCAGACGCCGCCCAACTCCCCGGGACTGCCCGCGGGGGAATCGGCACGCCTGCCCTCCGGCCCCTTGCTGGACCGCACGGGTCTGTTGCTGGGGCTGGTGGCCCTGATCGCCCTCCTGGGACTCATCCCCCTGTGGCAGGGCCTGCTGGACCGCATCGGCCAGCCGCCCGTCAACGAGGCGCCGCAGGACGCCCCCCTTCTGACCCTCGTCGCCGAGCCCGCGCCGGCCGCGACCATCGCCCAGGTGGCCGTACCGGCCGTCGAAGGGCTCGCCGAGGTGGATGCCCAGGCCACCCTGGAGGCCATGGGGCTGCGCTACTCATCGGAGTACCAGACCGACCCCACGGTGCCCAAGGACCAGGTGCTGCGCCAGGTTCCCGCCGCCGACGCGATCGTCGACGCGCGCACGGTGGTCAAGCTGGTCGTCAGCGGCTCGCAGCTCATCCAGGTGCCCGAGCTCTCCGGCACCGAGGCCGTCGTGTCCCAACAGCTGGCCTCCCTGGGCTTCATCCCCCGCCCGCGCTACCGCTGGAACGGGGCCAGCGCCACCGAGGGCCAGGTCATCGCCATCGAGCAGGCCAGCCTGCGCATGCCGGCCGGATCCGTGGTGGACCTGGTCGTCGACGGCGGACCTTACCTGCAGATGAGCATCGACTTCGCCGACAACCTCTTCCTGGCCGGTGTCCTCATCGACCGCAAGGTCTATGGCGCCGGCAGCACGGTCAACCTCACCCCGCGCTGGGAGGCCCCCCGAGCCATCGGCGGCGACTACGCGGTGCGCGCCGAGCTATGGGGGCCGGATGGCGCCGTGGTGGCGCGCGCCGAGGCCGCACCGCCGGCCGCCGACGGACGCCCCACCAGCGCCTGGGCGGCGGGCGACCGCGTGGCCGGCCGGCCGCTCAGCCTGACCATCCCCGCCGACGCGGCGTCCGGCGTCTACGGCCTCTGGCTGGACGTCTACCCCAGCGGTAACCCGGATGCACCCGTCGGCATCCGCCAGAGCGCGGGCGAGGCTCTGGTGGAGGGCAGCAGGGTGCGGCTGATGGTGCTGCAGGTGGAGGCCGCCGAGGCCGCCCCGGCGAGCGGCGAGGCGGCGACGGCGGCGGCCGGCGAGACCCAGTCCGCCGGTGAAACGGCGACCCCGGAGGTCGCGGCGCCCTAGCGCGATCCTCTTGGCGGGGTGGCGAAGTGGCGGTGTGGCGATCTGCCTGGCCGTCCCGTAAGGGTCTGGCCGTCCCCTAAGGTCATCCCGGCGCGTCGGACAGCGCCTTGACGGGCGGATGAGCCCCACCTACACTCTCGGGGTGGCGACCGACATTCCGATTCCCGGCCGGGCGCAGCGCCTGGGCCCCCTGCTCTTCAGCGCCACGCTCCTGCTGAGCGCCTTCCTGCTCTTCGCGGTGCAGCCCCTCTTCGCCCGCATGGCCCTGCCGCTGCTGGGAGGTTCGCCGGGGGTCTGGAACACCGCCCTCCTCTTCTTCCAAGGCCTCCTACTGGCCGCCTATGCCGCCGTGCATGGCCTGGCCGCGCGATTGGGGCCGCGGCGTCAGGTTGGCCTCCACCTGGTGGCCCTGCTGCTGCCGGTCTTGGTGCTCCCCATCGCCCTGCCGCTGGGGGCCGTGCCCCCGGCCGAGCACGATCCCACCCTGTGGCTCTTGGGGCTGATGGCCACGGCGGTGGGCCTGCCCTACTTCGCGGTGGCCTGCAGCAGTCCGCTGCTGCAGCGCTGGTTCGCCTCCAGCGGGCATCCCGCCGCCGGTGACCCCTACTTCCTCTTCGCGGCCAGCAACCTGGGCAGCCTGGCCGGTCTCCTGGCCTACCCCCTGCTGGTGGAGCCGCGCTGGAGCCTGGAAGCCCAGGCTCGCGGCTGGACCCTGGGCTACGGCCTGCTGGTGATGCTCCTGCTCTGCTGCGCCGCCTGGACCCTGGGATGGGGCCACGGGCGCCCATCGGCGGCGGGGCCGGCGTCCGCCGCGACCCCGGACGCGGACGCGGGTCCGGCAGGACCTGCCCTTGCCCCGCCGCTGAGCCGGCGGCTGTGGTGGGCGGCGCTGGCCGCCCTGCCCTCCAGCCTGATGATCGGGGCCACGACGGCCATCAGCACCGATCTGGCCTCCTTTCCCCTGCTCTGGCTGCCGCCCCTGGGCCTCTACCTGCTCAGCTTCGTGCTGGTCTTCGCCCGGCGGCGCCTGCTGCCCGCCCGGCTGGTGGCCCGGACGCTGCCGATGGTCGCCCTGCCCCTGGCGGTGGCCCTGGCCCTGGGTGCCAACCAGCCCGTGGGCGTCCTCCTGGCCCTGCACCTCCTCTTCCTCTTCGTGGCCGCCCTGGCCTGCCACGGCCGCCTGGCCGACGATCGGCCCGCCCCGCGCCACCTCACCGCCTTCTACCTCTGGATCTCCTTGGGCGGGGTTCTGGGCGGTCTCTGCAACGTCCTCCTGGCGCCGCAGTTCTTCCGTTCCATCGCTGAGTACCCCATCGCCCTGGTCCTGGCCTGCCTGCTGGGCCTTCCGCCGCCGGCCGACCCGCCGGCGCTGGCCCCGCGCCGGGCCCTGTTCGACCTGCTGCTGCCCTCCATGTTGACCGCAGCCGTCGCCGCCCTGCTGCTGGCACCACAGGCGCGGTCCAGCGCGGTCTACCCGGTCTTGGGCAGCCTGGTCTTCCCGCTGGCCGGCCTGGTGGCCTTCGGCTTCTCACGCCGGCGGCTGCGCTTCAGCCTGGCGATGGCCGGCATCCTGCTGGTGGGCCAGCCCTACACCCAGCGCCTGGGCAGCCTCCTCTATGCCGAGCGCAGCTTCTACGGGGTCAGCCGCGTGCGCCTCTCGCCGGACGGCAGCCAGCGCCTGCTCTTTCACGGCAGCTCCCTCCACGGCGCCCAGAGCACCCGCCCGGCGGCGCGCCCGGAGCCGCTGACCTACTACGCGCGCACGGGCCCCCTGGGCTGGCTCTTCCAGGCGCTGGAGCCGCGCCTGGCCGGCCAGGCGGTGGGCGCCGTGGGATTGGGGGCCGGCGCCATCGCCTGCTATGCGGAGCCCGGCCAGACCTGGACCTTCTTCGAGCTGGACCCCACCGTGGCCCGCATCGCCCGGGACCCCCGCTACTTCAGCTTCCTGGCCGCCTGCGCTCCAGAGGCGAGGCTGGTCCTGGGCGACGCCCGGCTGACCCTGGGACGGGCTGCCGAAGCGGGCTTTGGCCTCCTGGTCCTGGACGCCTACAGCTCAGATGCCATCCCTTTGCACCTGATCACCCGCGAGGCCCTGGACCTCTACCTGGCCAAGCTGCGGCCGGATGGCCTCCTGGCCTTCCACATCTCCAACCGCCACCTGGACCTGGAGCCGGTGCTGGGTCGCCTGGCCCAGAGCGCCGGCTTGCAGGCTCTGGTGGCCGAGGACCTGGACCCGGCGGAGTCCGCCCTGGAGGCGGGCGCCTATCCCGCCATCTACCTGGTCATGGCCCGTGAAGAGGCGGCCCTGAAGCCGCTGCGGGGCGACCCGCGCTGGCGGCCGGCCAGGGCCGACGGCCCCCTGTGGACCGATGACTTCGCATCGGTGCTGGGAGCGCTACGGCGCTGATGGCCGGCGCTCAGCCACTCGCCAGGGCCCTGAGCGCCGCCACCAGTCGGGTCTCCAGCGGCAGGCCGGGATCGACGGCCGCCAGGCCGCGCCGGGCCTCCGCCCGGCTGTAGCCCAGGGCCTGCAGGGCTTCCAACGCCTCGGCGTCCTCGGCGAAGCCCTGGCGCGGCGCCGCGCCGGACAGCGCTTCCAGCCCGAAACCGTCGGCCTCCAGGCGGCTCTTGAGGTCCAGGACGATGCGCGCCGCCGTCTTGTGCCCGATGCCGGACACCTCCTTCAACCGCGCCAGGTCCTCGGTCAGGATGGCCCGGCGTAGGCTGTCCAGGTTGAGGGCCGAGAGCACGGCCAGGGCCAGTTTGGGGCCGATGCCGCTGACGGACAGCAGCTGTTTGAAGATCGCCAGGGTAGGCGCGTCCGCCGCCCCGTAGAGTTCCATCTCATTCTCCCGCAGATGCAGATGGATCAGGAGGGTGGCGGCCTCGCCCAACCGACCGTGGTCGGCCAGGACCCCGCTGGGAACATGCACGCGGTAGCCCACCCCTGCGACATCCAGGATCAGGGCTCCTTCCTCCAAGGCGACTACGGTGCCGCTGAGTCGGGCGATCATGGACCCGATTATATGCCTGTCGCTCCGCCGGCGCCTGATCGGGGGGTATTGACGCACCCTGACGGAGATCGTATAATCTTATGTAACACCTTGCGACCGTATTCTCACCGCTCAGCGCCCGGACTTCCTCTTCAGTATCCGGAACGGCAAGACGGCTGGCACCCGATGATCGATGTCGATGTCCAGAAGGTGGTGGCGGCAACCCTGCCCCAGCTCGTGGCCTTGGGCCGACGGCGCGGTTTTCTGCTGGAACGCGACATCCGCGACCGTCTGTCCGAACTGGATGTCGACCCGGACCTGATCGAGACCATCAGCCGGCACCTGGACGCGGCCGATATCGAGGTGCTGGCCGGCGAAGCGCCGCGGCGACCAGCGGCCCAGCGCCCCTTCGGCGAGTCCATCGCCGGCCTCGAGGGCATCGACGACGACGACAGCGTCAGCCTCTACTTCCGCGAGGTGAGCGCGGTACGCCTCCTCAGCCGCGATGACGAGGTGCTGCTGGCGCGGCGCATCGAGGCTGGTCGCCAGGCCGCGCGCCGTCTTCGCAGCCAATCTGACCTCTGTGCCGACGAGCGGCGCGACTGCGAGCGCGTCTGGCAGGATGGTCAGGCGGCCTGGGATCACCTCGTCGAGGCCAACAGCCGCCTGGTGATCAGCATGGCCAAGCGCTACCGCGGCCAGGGTGTGCCCTTCCTGGACCTCATCCAGGAAGGCAACGTGGGGCTGATGAAAGCCGCCGACAAGTTCGAACATGAGCGCGGCTACAAGTTCAGCACCTACGCCACCTGGTGGGTGCGCCAGGCCATCACCCGCGCCTTGGCCAATCAAGGGCGGACGATCCGGCTTCCGGTGCACCTGTCGGACCGCATCCGCAAGCTCTTCGCCATCGCCCAGGCCCTGGAGCAGTCCCTGGGCCGGCGGCCCACGGTGCCGGAACTGGCGGGGCGCATGGACCTGCCGGCGGCGCGGGTGGAGCAGATGCTGCGGATCGCCAGGCGCAACCTGTCCCTGGAGAAGCCGGTCGGCGAGGACCAGGATTCAGAGCTGGGCCACTTCATCGAAGACGCGGACGCGCCGGATCCGGCGGAGCGAGCGGCGTTCCACCTGCTGCAATCCAACCTGGACGAGCTGCTGCAATGCCTGACCGCTCGCGAGGCGCGCATCCTCTGCCTGCGCTATGGTCTGGATCAGGGTCGCCCGCATACCTTGAAGGAAGTGGGGCGGAAGTTCGAACTGACGCGCGAGCGGATCAGGCAGATCGAGCAGGAGGCGCTGGTCAAGCTGCGCCACCCGCGCCGGCGGCAGGTGCTCGCGGATTACTTCCACTGAGCCGGCCGGCCCGTCCGCCCCGGCCCTCTCGGATCCAGACCGGCCTGCGGCATCGGGCTTTGGGGTCTGTTCGGAACCCGCCGCATTAGGTATAATGCCCGGGCGACATCCGGGTCCGGCGTCATGGCCTTCTGACCCGAACGGCTCGGTCAAAGACCGGTCCTGCAATCGGTGTCTAACATCGAGCGTTACAGCGGAGTTGTATTCACCATCCAGAAGGACTTCCTTCCCTCCAGCTCCGGCTGCGGGCGGGCTTCGTCCCCACCCATCACCCATGCCACACCGTGTCATATCCTGCTAGCAGACCCTAAAGGAGGGGCGCGCATGGAACAGATTTCCAGGCGACGGTTCTTTCACCTCGGAGGCGCCACCGCGGCGGCGGCGGCCGTACCCGCGTTCTCCGGCCTGAGCGAGTTGCAGCGGCCGCCGCTGCAATGGCGAGCCCGGACCGCGGCCGAGATGCCGCAGCCGGACGTGGCCGCGCTGCTGCTCTCGCGCGCGGCCTTCGGCGCCCGCGCCGGCGATGTCGAGCGCGTGCGCGGGTTGTCCCAGGCCTATGCCTGGGTAGACGAACAGCTGGACATCGACAAGCTCGATGTCGCGGCCCTCGAGGAGCGCATCGCCCGCGACCTGCCGACGCTCTCCATGACCTCGCGGCAGATCTGGACCAGCTACCAGATGCAGAACCAGGGTCTGCCGGAGGCCGAACTGATCATGGCCGGCCTCTACCGCCAGGTCTTCAGCCCCCGCCAGCTCTACGAGGTCATGGTGGAGTTCTGGACGGACCACTTCAACATCGGCATCGACAACGACGATGTGCGCTGGCTGAAGACCGTGGATGACCGGGACGTGATCCGCAAGCATGCCCTGGGCAAGTTCAAGGATCTGCTCACCGCCTCGGCCCAGAGCCCGGCCATGCTGCGCTATCTGGACAACGACGTGAACTTCAAGGGCCGGCCCAACGAGAACTACGGCCGCGAGATCCTGGAACTGCACACCCTGGGTGCGGCGGTCAACGGCTACCCGTACACCGAGACCGACGTCAAGGAAGTGGCCAAGTGCTTCACGGGCTGGAGCTGGACCCGCGGCCAGACTTCGGCCAAGTGGGGCGAGTACGAATTCCTGACCGGCCAGCACGACAACAGCGTCAAGAACGTCCTGGGCCAGACCGTGCCGGGCAGCGGCAAGAACGAGGGCCATCTGGTCATCGACATCCTCTGCAAGCATCCGGCGACGGCGAAGTACATCGCCCTCAAGCTGGTGCGGCGCTTCGTGACCGATGATCCCCTGGGTCAGCTCCCGCAGCTGGTGGACCGGGTGGCCGACACCTTCACCCGCACGGACGGCGACGTCAAGGAGATGCTCTACGTCATCCTGACCAGCCAGGAGTTCGCGCGCAGCTTCGGCAGCTACGGCGGCCGACTCTCCCGCCCGACGGATTACATGGCCCGCCTCCTGCGCGCCTCGGGGCTACCGGAGAACCAGTTCACGGTCAAGGTCGCCGGCAACAGCAGCTTCAACGCCATCGTCGGCGCCTTCAGCGCCATGGGCCAGCGGCCCTTCAACTGGCCCACCCCGGACGGCTTCCCGGATTACAAGGAAGCCTGGGGCTCCAGCGTCGGGATGCTGACGCGCTGGAACTTCGGCCTGCTGCTCTGCGGCGTCGGCGGCGCGCGCGGTGGCGGATCCTTGGTCAGCGGCTTCGACATCGCCGGCCAGACGCCGGCCGCGGCCAATACGGTGGGCAAAGCCGTGGACTTCTGGGTGGATCGCGTCCTGCACCGCGCCATGCTCGGTGAGGACCGCCAGGCCTTGGTCGACTTCATCAGCGACGGCAAGGGCGCCGACACCGCTATCAGCGGCCTGGCGCCCGGCAAGCTGAACAACGGCATCGCCCTCGTCTTCGACAGTTCCTACTTCCAGTGGCGCTAAGGCCGCGGGCCAAGAGCAAGGAGAATCCCACAATGGCTATCACGAGGCGCAGCCTTTTCGAGCGCAGCGGTGTCCTGGCCCTCAGCACGGCAGTCTGGCCCAGCTGGATGCCACGCATGGTCTTCCGCAAAGAGAACGAGGCCCCCAAAGGCGACATCCTGATCGTGGTCTTCGCCCGTGGCGGCTACGACGGCCTGAACATGGTCATCCCCTACCTGGACGAGGCGAACTACAACCGCCTGCGCCCCAGCATCGCCATCCCCGCACCGGATGCCAACGCGGCACGCAAGGCCATCGACCTGGACGGCAGCTTCGGTCTGCATCCGGCCCTGGGCAACGCGGACGAGGGACGCTGGAAGCAATGGTGGGATGAGGGCATCCTGGGCATGGTCCACGCCGTGGCCATGGACAACGATACCCGCAGCCACTTCGACGCCATGGATTTCATGGAGCGCGGCACGCCCGGCTCCAAGATGGCCCGTGACGGCTGGCTGGGCCGGCACCTGTCCACCCTGGCCAACCAGAACGCGTCGCCCTTCCGGGCGGTGGGCCTGGGCAGCCAGCTCCAGGCCAGCCTGCGCGGCCCGGTGCCGGCCATCGCCCTGCAGTCCATCGCCGACTTCCACCTGCAGGGCAAGACCGGCGAGGTGGTCCGCTTCCAGCAGCATCTGCAGATGCTCTACAGCGGCAACGACTGGCTGGATCAGCAGGGTCAGGCCACCTTTGCCGCGCTGGACCTCCTGGAGAAGTCCATCGGCGGCGCCACCTACCAGCCGGCCAACGGCGCCCGCTATGGCAACGACGGCTTCAGCCGCGGCATGATGCAGATCGCCCAGCTGGTAAAGGCTGAAGTGGGCCTGGAGGTCGCCTGCGTCGACATCGGCGGCTGGGACACCCACGCCAACCAGGTGGTGGCCGGCGACACGACCAACGGCAACATGGCCACCCGCATGCGCGAGCTGGCTGGCGGCATCTCGGCCCTCATCACCGACCTGCATGACCGTTTCGAATCCGGCGCGACCAAGCAGGGCGTGACGGTGGTGGTCATGAGCGAGTTCGGTCGCCGCGCCTTCGAGAACGGCGGCACCGGCACGGACCACGGTCACGGCAACGTCATGTTCACCTTTGGCCGCGGCATCAAGGGCCACAAGGTCTACACCAACCGCTGGCCAGGCCTGGCCGACGACGACCTGGATCGCGGCGACCTGGCGCGCACGACGGAGTACCGCGACGTGTTGGGCGAGATCCTGCTCAAGCGCACCGGCAACACCAACATCGCGGACGTGTTCCCGGGCCATGCCTTCAACTTCCTGGGCCTGGCCAACGACCTTGGCCCGACGGTCGCCCCCACCAACACCCCAGCGCAGCCGACCGCTGTGCCGACCACGCCCCCGGAGCCGACGACGCCTCCGGTCGGCCCCAGCCACCGGATCTTCATCCCCAACGTGGGCAACAAGTAGACCCTTCATCCGCCGGCCCGCCGACAGTCGGCGGGCCGGCGGGGTCGCACCAAGGCCCGCCGGCCGCAAGGCACGGGCGGGGCAAGACAACAGAAAGGGGGCGCGTCTCTTGGAGACGCGCCCCCTTTGTTGTTGTGTTCGTGATCGCAGGATTCCGCTCCCTGTCCTCCGCGGTGCGCTACCCGGTACCTGCTTAGCGCTGACTCCCCAACCACCGCGTCAGCGGCAGGTAGGGCTGGCGCCCCGCGGCGATGGGGCGGCTGCGCGCCAGGCCCGCGGCATCACTGCCCAGGACATGGTTGACCAGCACCAGCGGCAGGTAGATGTCGCCCGGCGTGGGCGTGCTGCTGGCCGTCGGCGTGAAGGTGGGCGGGTCTGTGGGCTCGGGCGTGTCGCTCGGGGTCGGGGTGTCCGAAGGCGGAGGGGTCACCGAGGGGTGAAGGTCTCCGTGGGTTCAGGGGTGTCGGAGGGCGTGGGCGTCGATGACGGCGTATCCGTGGAGGTGACGGTGGGCGTGATGGTCGCGCCGCCGGTGAACTCCAGAATCAGCTGCGGTCCCCTGCCCAGCGGGTAGCGGCCGCCCGTGTCCACGCTCTCGAAGGCGAAGAGGCCGGCCCGGTCGTCCTTCTTGGAGAGCTCCCAGCCGTGGTTGGTCTTGTCGCCATCGAACCAGCGCTGCAGGACCTCGATCATGTCGGCCTCGCCGACCAGCTCCTTCCACTCGCCGGTGGGCGGGCATTCGTCGAACTCCCAGGTGAGCTTGGGACCCTCCACGCCCGGCTGGTCCTTCTCGAGGATCGTATCGTCCCAGGGCTGGCGGACCACGCTCAGCTGAAAGCCGGGCGTCTTGTCCGCGTCGAGAAGGGACTCTACGCAGTAGATGCGCACCTTGGCGCTGGTGATCTTGGCCCCCGCGCCCATGGTCGCCGGAAAGTCGAAGCGCATGAGGGTGAAGTAGGGCACACCCACCCGCACCCCGGAGCGCAGGCGGAACATGCCGCCCTGAGGATCCTTGACCCCACGCGCCACGTAGGTGTCCGCCGCCGGGTTCAAGGTGACTTTCGTGGTGCCTGCCTGCGCCGGGGACGCCGGACGCAACGGAAGCTTCGTGGCGCCTGACTGCGCCTGCGCCGCCGGGCGCCCAAGGGCCAGCGCCGCGCCCAGGGTCGTGCACATGATGGCACTGAAGATGATCGCTCGCTTCACTGAATCCTCCTGGGAATGCCAACGGCCCGTTCATAACGAGGCCGCCCGCATCCGTGACGCTGTGATGGTATGCCTTCCGGGTGAAGTCTGAGGTCCAATGTACCGCAGAACACACAGACCGTCAAGCAGGTCCGGAACGGGTCAGCTTTGGGAGGGCCGCGCAGAGATCCGGGCGCTCCTGGCGCTCAGCGACAGCAAGAGAGGCCCCGCAGGCGGAGCCCCTCATCGGCCAGGCGACCTGACGGCCTCAGTCGACCAGCAGGCAGGCCGCGTAATGCTCGGTGCTCGCCGAACCCACCCGCCGCAACTCGGGCTCTTCCTGGCTGCAGCGGGCGACAGCGATAGGACAGCGCGGGTGGAAGTTGCAGCCGTCAGGCGGGTTGAGCGGGCTCGGGACATCCCCTTCGAGGATGATACGATCGCGCTTCACGGTGGGGTCGGGGATGGGGATGGCCGAGATCAGGGCCTTGGTGTAGGGATGCAGCGGGTTGGCGAAGAGCTCGGCGCGATCCGCCAACTCCACCAGCTTGCCCAGGTACATCACCCCGACGCGGTCGGAGATATGCTCGACGACGCTGAGGTTGTGGGCGATGAACAGGTACGTGAGGCCATGCTCCTTCTGCAGATCATCCAGCAGGTTCAACACCTGGCTCTGGATGGAGAGGTCCAGGGCCGATACCGGCTCGTCGCAGACGATCAGCTTGGGCCTGAGGGCCAGGGCGCGGGCGATGCCGATGCGCTGCCGCTGGCCGCCGGAGAACTCGTGCGGGTAGCGCCGCGCATGCTCCGGATGCATCCCCACCTCTTCCAGCACCCGACGGACGATCTTGTCCGCCTCGTCGCCCTTGATGCCGTGGACGTTGAGCCCTTCCTGGATGCTCGTGCCGATGGGCATGCGCGGATCCAGGCTGCTGAAGGGATCCTGGAAGATGATCTGCATGTCCTTGCGCATGGCCTTGAGCTCCGGCTTGTCCAGATGGGCCACGTCCTTGTCCTGGAAATAGACCTTGCCGGCCGTGGGCTCGATCAGCCGGAGGATGCTGCGCCCGACCGTGGTCTTGCCGCAGCCGGACTCGCCGACCAGTCCCAGGGTCTCGCCGCGACGGATCTGGAACGATACGCCGTCCACCGCCTTCACCCACCCAGCCACGCGCTGAAGGATGCCGTGCCGCACGGGGAAGTGCTTGACCAGACCCTGGACATCCAGGAGGACATCCCCGTTGTTGGTGCTGCCGTTCGTCGTCATGAGGAACCTTCCCTCTTGGGTTTATGGTCGGCGGGTGATGGTGGCCGATGGCGCCGCCGACATCGGCCGCGGGGCTCGGGCCCGGCGCGGTATCAGCTGGCGCGACCGGACCAATGGCGACCGGCTTCATCGCGCGCGCGGCCGGTGGCCAGCGGCGCCTTGAAACCCGAAGGCGGATGGTCGTGGTACAGCCAGCAGCGGGCGAGATGGCCCTCCTCCACCGGCAGGAGCTCCGGCGCTTCCTGGGTGCAGAGGGTCAGACCATACTCGATGCGCGAGGCGCAGCGACCGGCGAAGCGGCAGCCCGGCGGCAGGTCCACCAGGTTCGGCACCGTGCCAGGGATGACCGCCAGACGTTCACGGGTCTCGCCCAGCACCGGAATGGATGCCAGCAGGCCCTGGGTATAGGGCATTCGCGGCTGGGCGAAGAGGGTCTTGACGTCGGCGTACTCCACCACCTGGCCGGCATACATGACCGCCACGTTCTCGGCCATCTCCGCCACCACACCCAGGTCATGGGTGATGAAGATGATGGCCGTGTTGGACTTCTCGCGAAGCTCACGCATGAGGTCCAGGATCTGCGCCTGGATGGTCACGTCCAAGGCCGTCGTCGGCTCGTCGGCGATGAGCAGCTCGGGGTTGGTGGCCAGGGCCATGGCGATCATCACCCGCTGCGCCTGACCACCGGAGATCTCGTGCGGGAAGGACTGCGCGCGGCGCTCCGGATCGGGGATGCCCACGCGGCGCAGCATCTCGATGCCCTTCTTGCGCGCGTCCTCGCGGCCCAGCCCCTCGTGGATCTCGAACACCTCCGCCACCTGATCCCCGATGCGGAACACGGGGTTGAGGCTGGTCAAGGGCTGCTGGAAGATCATGGAGATGCGATTGCCACGCAGGTCCTGCATCTCCGAATCGCTGATCTTGGTCAGATCCCGGCCGTCGAACAACACCTCGCCGTCCACCAGGCGCCCCGGCTGGCCGATGAGGCGCATGACGGAGAACATGGTCACACTCTTGCCGCAGCCGGATTCACCGACCAGCCCCAGGGTCTCCCCGCGGCGCACCGTCAGGTCCACGCCGTCGACGGCCTTCACCACGCCGCCTTCGGTGAAGAAGTAGGTCTTCAGTCCGCGAATGTCCAGGAGCGCGCCCTGGCCCGTTGTCTTGCTCATCAGCACCGACCTCCGGTCCGGATGGGATGGATGGGGTTGTGGATTGTCCGGATTCGCCTCGCCGCGTCAAATGCAGGTCAGAGCTTCAGCCGCGGGTCCAAGGCGTCGCGCAGGGCATCGCCGATGAAGTTGAAGGAGAGGCTGATCAACAGGATCAGGAAGCCGGGGTAGAACACGCGGAAGGGGGAGGACATCACGTCGCGCTGCGCGTTCTGCAGCAGGTTGCCCCAGCTGGGGAAGGGGGCCTTCACCCCGAAGCCCAGGTACGAGAGCGCCGCCTCGCCCACGACCACGCCGCCCACGCCCAGGGTGGCGGCCACCAGGATGGGCGCCAGCGAGTTGGGCAGCATGTGCCGGAGGATGATGCTGCGGTTGGAGGCGCCGAGGGCCTTGGCCGCGTCCGTGAACTCCTGGGTCTTCAAGGACAGGACCATGCCGCGCACCAGGCGCGCCGCGCCCACCCAGCCGAAGCCCACGAAGATGATGCCCAGGATGGTGACCGACCCACCGGGAATGTCCTGGATGTAGTCGGCGAGAATGACGGACAGCACCATGATGACGGGCAGGTCCGGCAAGGTGAGGATGAAGTCCACCACGCGCATGATCACCGCGTCCACCCAGCCGCCGAAATAGCCGGCCGTGGCGCCGATCAGCATCCCGATGATCATCGAGGTCATGATCACGATGATGGCCAGGGACAGCGAGACCCGGCCGCCTTCCATCAGGCGCGTCAGGTAATCCCGGCCGACGCTGTCCGTGCCCAGGATATGGGTATGGGTCACGCCGGCGCGGTCGGTCCAGCTGCCGCCGGGGTCCAGATCGCGGGCGCGGATGAGATCGGCCGTGGGAATGGAGGTCGAATTGTAGGGGGACAACACGGGCCCGAGGAAGGCGAAGAGAAAGAGGGCGGCGACGATCCACAGGCCCACGACGGCCAGGCGATGGCGCTTGAAGCGCCGCCAGATGAGCGCACCGCGACCGGCCTCCTGCGGGGCGGCCAGGGTCTCCGCGCCAAAGCTCAGCTCTGCGACTGACATGAGGTCTGCTCCTTGCGAAACTGGGCTGGGATCAGGAGAAGCGGATGCGCGGATCGACGACGGTGTAGAGGACGTCGCTCAGCAGGGTGGCGATGACCACGAGGAGCGCCGAGATCATCAGGAAGCCCTGGACCACGGGGAAGTCCTTGCCACCCAAGGCGTCCAGGTACAGCCGCCCCATGCCGGGATAGCCGAAGACGCTCTCGGTCAGGATGGCCCCACCGAAGAGCGCGGGGATCTCGAAGGTGATGATGGTGACCAGGGGGATGAGCGCGTTGCGCAAGGCATGCTTGGCGATGATCACCCGCTCGGTCAGGCCCTTGGCCCGGGCGGTGCGCACGTAGTCCTGACGCAGCACCTCCAGCATGCTGGAGCGCACGAAGCGCGCCCAGCCGGCCATGGACCGCAGGGACAGGCTGAGCACGGGCAGGAACATGTGGGTGAGAACGTCCCCCCAGGACCCGCGTGTGATCCCCAGGAACGCCTCGATGCTGCCGGGCCGGATGCGCGTACTGATGGTGCCGGAGCCGGGGAAGAAGGGCAGCCCCCATTTCTGGAACTGGTTGGCGAACAGCAGGATCAGCATCAGGCCGAACCAGAATCCAGGGATGGCGATGCCGAAGAAGGTGGCGAAGGTGAAGGCATAGTCCAGCTTGGAGTACTGGCGCACCGCGGAATAGATGCCCACGGGGATGGCGATCATCAGGGAGATGATGGCCGAAGCGCCCATGAGGCGGACGGTGTTGAACAGCCGCTCGCGGATCATGACCAGCACCGGCCGATGCTGCTTGAAGGAATCGCCGAAGTCGCCGCGCAGGACGCCCTTGCGATCGCCCGCGTACTCCGGATCGATGCGCCCCATCCAGTCGTCGCCGGCTAGCCAGGCCACGTACTGCAGGTGCTTGGGCAGATGCAGTCCGAGCATCTTCTCCATGCGCGCGATCTGCTCGGCGCTGAAGGAACTCTTCTTGTCCGCAGCCTGATGCCGCAGCTCGGCCAAGGGCCCGCCGGGAACCGCCAGCAACAGGCCGTAGATGGCCATGGACGAGACGAGAAGCACGAGGACCATCTGGATGATGCGTCGGATGAGGTACGCGGACATGGCTGGAACTCCTGCGTCGTCGCGGATCTTCCGGGGGGCGTCAGGTCAGGGATACCCAATCCCCATCGCTCGCGGGCATCGCCTTTCACGCGCTCGACGCGCGGGCCAGGCCGGCAAGGGTCGGGGACTCGGTGCGGCGCGTGCGTCGGGAAGGCAGGGGGCCGGCCGCATGGGGCCGGCCCCCTTTTTCAGACTCGCCAGTTGATCAGAAACGGGCGAGGCCCTCCAACACGATCACTGCGTGGGGCGCGCTTCCGCGTAGCCCCAGGACTCGATGTTCCAGGTCTCGCTGTTGACCGTGGGGTTCGGGTTGACGTTCACCAGGTCCGGCGCGGTGGCCATCACCTTCACCCGGGCGAAGAGCGGGAGCACCGGCAGGTTGTCGGTGAACATCTTCTGGGCCTCGTGGTACATCGGCAAGGCCTCGGCGCGCTTCAGGGTGTTGTCGGCCTGCTTGGCCACCTGGTCGTAGTCCGGATTGCACCAGCCGGTCTCGTTCTGGCCGGCCCAGGAGTTCTCCTCGCTCGGGATCTCCGAGCACCAGTAGAGGCTGGTGGGCGGCTGCACGCCGGTGAGCCAGGCGAACTGGCCCAGATCGAACTTGCGGCCGTAGAGCGTGCCGTCCGGGCCGTCGCCGAAGAGGACCGCACCTTCCTGGTACTCCAGGTTGATGCCGACGCCGATGTCCTTCATGTTGGCCTGGAAGAGCAACGTGGCGTCTTCACGCATCTTGTTGCCCTTGGTGGTGTTCAGGGTCATTTCCAGCTTGGTGCCCTGCTTGATGACCTGATCCTTGGTGGCGCCGTCCAGGCCGGTGGTCACCGTGCAGGTGATGTCCTTGGACGCCTCGCGGATGCCGTCGGCGTCGCTGTCGGTGAAGCCCAGACCCTCCAGCAAGCCCTGGGCCTTCGCGACGTCGTAGCCGTAGGTCGTCAGGGTGTCCGCGGGCGGGAAGGCCCAATGCGTATCAGGCACCAGCGTGTCCTGAACCTTGGTCTTGCCCTTCTGGATGGTGTCCACCATGGCCTGGCGGTCCGTGCCGTAGCCCACCGCCTGGCGGAACTCCTTGCAGGCGCCGACGGCCGGGCTGTCGTCCAGCGGCTGATGGTTGAAGTCGATGTGCTCCCAGGCGGTGCCGACCACGAAGTGGTTGACGATCTCGCCGGCGGTCTCGGCCTCGGTCAGGGCGTCAAACTGGTCCAGGTCCAGGCCGGTCTGCGTGCCCACGTCCACTTCGCCGCTCTTCATGGCGGCCACCAGCGACGCCGAGTCGGGGATGATCTTGAAGATCACCTCGTCCAGGAAGGGCAGACCCTCAGAGGCGCGCCAGTAGTTCTCGTTGCGCACCAGCTTGATGCTCTCGCCGGCCACCCATTCCTCGATCTGGAAAGGACCGAAGGACAGCGGCTTGCGGGTGAAGGTCTCGTCCTTGGAGATATCGGCGGCGGGGACCTCTTCCATCTTCACGCCGGCCGCGTTCGTCTGATGACGCGGCAGCGGGGAGTAGAAGTTGGTGAAGTAGGTCTGGTCCGTGAAGCCCGGCATACCCTGCCAGACCACCGTGACGTCGTCCACGGCCTCGTACTTGGTCGTGCGCTCGCACGTGTACTTGCTGGTGGCAGTGTCCGGATCACAGGTGAGCTTCTGGGCGAAGACGGAGTCGGCGGCGGTGACGGGCGTGCCGTCCTGCCACTTGAGGCCCGGCTTCATCTTGAAGGTGACCATGAGCTGCGGCAGGTTGTCCACCTTGGCCGTGGCGGTCACGACTTCCTGCTTCTCGGCATCGACATACTGCTGCCCGGCCTCGACGGAGACCATCTCCATCGTGGCGCCTTCGTTCTCCAGCTTGGGCAGGCTCTCCAGGATGACGGGCTGGAAGTCGTAGTCCATGCCCTCGATCGGGCCGTCGTAGATGCCGTTGAGGACATGGCTGGCGGCGAGCATGCTGCCGCCCAGGCTGTAGAGCGTCTCCGGCTCCTGGGTCTGACCGACCACCAGGGTGCCACCCTTGGCCGCCGGCTTGAAGGCCATCGGGTCGGCGCTGGCGGTCTCGGCGACCGGCTCCTCGCTCGGCAGTGACTCGACGGCGGCCGTCGGCTCCTCGGCCGGGGCCGGGGCCTCAGACTTGCAGCCGATGGCCAGCAGGGCAACCAGGCTCAAAGAGCCCAACAAGGTTGCAGTTCGTTTCATAGGACGTTGCTCCTCCGTAATCAAACGGTCCCGCCAGGTGTCCCGGCGGGTTTCGGGGGGGTGTCGGCTTCCTCGGACCAGGGTCCACACCGACAGGGATGAACGGCGGCCATTGTATCGCAGGGCTGAAAGGCCTGTCAACCGCTCTCCCGCGTCCCTATAACGGTGCCTGGGGTCTGAGGGTTCAGGTGAGTTTCGAATCGCGGCCTCAGTCCAACGCAAATCAGAGCCCCCGGCATGGTCATGCCGGGGGCTCTGATGCGCCAGGATTCGGTGACGCCGTGAAGTCGGATCCGCGAGATCGTGGCGCTACGAGGCCGCCAGGATGGCCTCGAACTCGCCGCGATCGACGGTCTCCACCTCGATCAGCCGGCGCGCCAGGGCGTGCAGCCGGCTGACGTTGGCCTTCAGCGCGCTGGTGGCACGCTCGTGGGCGCTCATGATGATGCTGCGCACCTCGCTGTCGATCTCTTCGGCGATGTCCTGCGAGTAGTTGGTGTGCTCGCCGATCTCCCGTCCCAGGAAGACCATCTCCTCGCGCTCCCCGAAGATGACCGGTCCGAGCTTCTCGCTCATCCCGAAGCGCGTCACCATGCTGCGCGCCATGCCGGTGGCCCGCTCCAGGTCGTTGGCCGCGCCGGTGGTCACCTCATTGAAGATGATCTCCTCCGCCACCCGGCCGCCCAGGAGGCCGGCGATGTCATCCTCGAACTTGGTGCGCGGGATGAGGGTCCGATCCTCTCCGGGCAGGAACATGGTGTAGCCCAGGGCCATGCCCCGGGAGACGATGGTGACCTTGTGCACCGGATCGCAATTGGGCAGGGCGTTCATCACCAGCGCGTGGCCAGCCTCGTGGTAGGCCACGATCTCCCGCTCCTCATCGCTCAGGCGGCGCGTGCGGCGCTCTGGCCCGGCGATCACCTTCTCGATGGCCGCCTGCATGTCCTCCATGTAGATGGCGCGGCTGTTGCGCCGCGCGGCCAGGATCGCGGCCTCGTTGACCAGGTTCTCCAGGTCCGCCCCCGAAAAGCCGGGCGTCTGCTTGGCCACCACATCCATGTCCACGTCGGCGGCCAGCGGCTTGCCCTTGCTGTGGATGCCGAGGATGGAACGCCGGCCCCGCAGGTCCGGCCGATCGATCACCACGCGGCGATCGAAGCGGCCGGGACGCATGAGGGCCGGGTCCAGGATGTCGGGCCGGTTGGTGGCGGCGATGACGATGACGTTGGTGTCGGAATCGAAGCCGTCCATCTCCACCAGGATCTGGTTGAGGGTCTGCTCCCGCTCGTCATGGCTGCCGCCCAGGCCCGCGCCGCGCTGACGGCCCACGGCGTCGATCTCGTCCACGAAGACGATGCAGGGGCTGTGCTTCTTGGCCTGCTCGAAGAGGTCCCGCACGCGGCTGGCGCCCACACCCACGAACATCTCCACGAACTCCGATCCGGAGATGGAGAAGAAGGGCACGCCGGCCTCGCCGGCCACCGCGCGAGCCATCAGGGTCTTGCCACAGCCGGGCGGGCCCACCATCAGGACGCCCTTGGGGATGCGCGCGCCGAGGGCCAGGAACTTCTCCGGCTCGCGGAGGAATTCCACCACCTCGGCCAGCTCCTGTTTGGCCTCATCCACCCCGGCGATGTCGCCGAAGGTGACCGTGGGCGTATCGCCGGTCATCAGTCGCGCCCGGCTGCGCCCGAAGGCCATGGCCTGGTTGGTACCGCCCTGAGCCTGGCGAAAGAGGAAGAGGAAGAGGATGCCGAAGAGCACCAACGGCGCGACGGGCACCAGCACCGACAGCACGCGGTCCCAGGTGCGGGGATCGGCGGTCTCGAGGGCCACGTCGGCCAGCTGCGCCTCAGTGACCCCGAAGTCCAGCAAGGTCTGCCGCAAGCCTTGGTTGCGCTCCTTGATGCTGGTCACCTCGGCGGGTTCGGCTTCCGGCCCGTCAGGCTTCAGCGTCACCCGCAAGGTCTGCTGGTTGTTGGGATCGATGGCGATGCTCTGAACCCGACCTTCCTGGATCAGGGCGACGACATCCGGAAACAGGTCCTTCTGCTGCGGCGCGCCGCCGACGTTGGCCAACCGCGTCGTGAGCAGCAGGAGGAACAGCACGATGGACAGGTAGATGATGGTGTTCTTCACCAGGCGCGGCATGGCTCTGACCTCGCTATAAGCCCAAGGCTCTTGGGGGGCGGGCTACCGCCCGCTGCGACCTTAAAGGATACACGGGGAGGGGGCGGCGGGGCACATTTTGCGGTCGGAACGCACCATGGATAACGGGGGCGAGGGACAGGGCAGGGCAGGTCGAGGCACGGCATTGCCAGGCCACGACATGCCGTACCCCTACGGAGCAGCGGTGCCCGGGTTCGTCGGGTCGGCCGGGGCGGTCGCCGCCCCCGGGTTCTGTCGTTCCAGCACCTGTTGCAGAGCCGTCTGGATCTGCGCTTGGGCATCGGCCGGCGCCAAGGTCGCCGCCTGCTGGAAAGCCGCGGCGGATTCGGCCAGTTGATCGGTCTCCCTGAGGATCAAGGCAAAGTTGAAGAGCAGGCGCCAATCGGCGGTGCCGCCCTTCAATGCCTGGCGATACAGGGTCTCGGCTTCCGACAGCTTGCCTTCCTCCCGCGCCAGCTCCGCCTGGGCCACCAGGATGCTCGGGCGCTCCAGGCTGTTGGGGGGCATGAACGTCAGCGCCGCGGCGAGGGCCGCCCGGGCGTCCGCAGGTCGGTCGAGCTCCCGGTAGGCCTGGCCCAGGAGGCGGAGCGTCTGGGGGTTCTCCGCGTCCAGGCTGTCGCGCGAGACCTCGAGAAGCGGCAGGGCCTCCCGCAGCTTCGCTTCGCTGCCCTGCATCATCTTGGCCGTGGCCAGCTCGTTGACGACGGCGGGATCATAGGGCACGACGGCAAACGCCTCCTGCAAGGCCAACTCGGCGTTGCCCGCGGCGTTCACCGCCTGCTGCGGGCTGCTGGCCTGCAATGTCTGGGCGAAGAGCAGCTGCAGGCGACCGCGGTTGACCTTGTGGAAGGGCATCTGCGGATCCAGCCGCTCCGCCTCCGCCACCAGCTCCTGGGCCTTGGCGAAGGCGAGGGCCGCGGCCTGCAGGTTGCCGCCGGCGGCCGCGCCCAGGGCCATGTAGCGCTCACCGAACAGCAGCGGGTAGGTATCCTCGAAGCGGTTGAGGGCCACCGCCCGGTCGTAGAGCTGGTTGGCGGCCTGGAACAGGGCGTCCACCCGCGCCTGGTCGCTGCCGGAGGCCAGGGCGGCGTCGAAGCTGGCCACTGCGGATTGGAAGGTGATGTCGGCCCGCACCCGAAGGAGGCCCAGGGCAAAGACCAGGGCCATTCCCGGCACCAGCAGGAAGGGATAGAGGACCATCGCCGCCGGGCCGAAGCGGCTGATGTCGCCGGACGCCGCCGGCCGCAACCAGAGCGCGGCCAGGCCGGCGATGGCCAGCACCCACAGGGCGGTGACCAGCCAGAGCAGCGAGGCATCCTGCAGCGCGCTCAGGACGAGAAAGCGCAGCAGGACATACGCTGCGGCGATGAGGATGGCGACCAGCACCGCCGCCAGCCCGCCCAGCTCCAGCTCGGCGCCACCCAGGCCGCCCCAGATCAGGACGGCCAGAACGGTCAGGCCCAGCACCAGCCAGGTGTCGCGGGTGGCCGGCACCTGGTAGAGCACGAGGGCGTAGACCAGCACCGAGAGCGCGGCCCCCAGGGACAGGCCCCAGGCCAGGGCGGCAGGCTGGGCGCTGATGGTCACAGCCTCCGCGCCGCTGCCCGCCACTGCGGGCACCGCGCGGCGCGAGCGGCGGATGACGGTCGCCGGCAGCGACAGGTCGTCCGCCGGCGACCGAGGTCCGAATGCGGCGGCGGCCAGGAGACCAGCCAGGCACCAGATCACCAGCTCAGTGCCGATGGTCTGGATGCCGAAGGCCGCCTCGACCACCATGGAGACACCCACGGCCAGGAGGGCCAGTCCCAGCCCGCGAGACTGCGACGCGGCAGAGGCCGCGGCGTCCGGCCGGCCGGCGCCCGGGCGCAGCAAGCGCCAGAGCAACCACAGGCCCAGGCCCAACACCGGTCCCAGGAGGGTGAGGGCCCCGGCGTAGACGCCGGGCGCCACGGTGCCGGGGCCGATGAACCAACTACTCAGGCCCGCCAAGGTGCCCAGGCCCAGGCTCAGGGCCAGACCCCGGCTTTCGGCGGGGCCGGGAACCAATCCCGCCAGGCGGGCGGCGGCGAAGAGCCAGGTCAGGTACAGGGCCAGGAGGGCCAAGGCGCCCGGCAGTCCGGACATGGTCAGGGCATCCAGCAGCACGTTGTGCGCCCGGTCCACCAGGCGGTCCTTCTGCCCCAGGCCGGCCAGGTAGGTCTCGCCATGGGGCAGGATGGCGTACTTGAAGGATTCCAGACCGCGGCCGTGAAGGAGGATACCGGGCTCCTCGGCCACGAGGCGGCGGGCCGAGCGCCAGATGCGCAGCCGGGCGCTGGAGGAATCCCTTTCAGCGTCGAAGAGCTGCCCGAAGCGGCCGATGACAGGTGCCTGGCGCAGGGGCTCTAGGGGACCGTTCGGCTGGTTGAGCAGGGCCAGAAAGCCGATGCCGCCGACGGCCAGGCCCAGGGCGAGCCAGCCCCAGGCGCGGCGGCCGCGACTGATGCCCGCGGCCAGCAGCAGCGCTACCAGCCCGGCAGCCAGGCCCAGGATGGGGCCTCGGCTCTGGGTCAGGGCCATCGCCGCCAGCTGCAGCAGGAGGAGCAGCCCCCAACCCAGGGTGGCCAGGCTCCGCCGCTCGGCACGCGCCCGGCCCAGCAGCCAAAGGGACAGGGGCACCAGCAGCATGAGGTAGGCGGCCAGGAAGATGGGGTTGGTCAGGGTCCCGAAGACACGGCTGGCGCTCTCCACCTTGCCCGGCACGGGCATCAGGCCCAGCCCCTGGGTGAGGGCGTAGGTGGCCACCGGCGCCGAGCCGGCGCAGAGGGCGACGATGAGGCGCTCCGCCCGCTCGCGGTCCCGGCCGAGGGTCATGGCCGCGGCGAAGCAGGTCAGGAGGGCGAGAATGCCTACCAGGCCCATGGCCCGCTCGGCGCTGCCCACCAGGCTCAAGCGCGGCTGTTGGGCCAGCAGCGTGGCCAGGACAGCCGCGCCGCCGGTGGCGAGGGCGGCAAGTGCCACGGGGCTGCCGAGGCTGCGCCGCCACCCGCCTCCAGCCTCCAGCCGGGCGATGAAGGCCCCCATGCCGGCCAGGACCGCCAGGCCCAGGAGCAGGGCACTCTTGGGCAGGTCCGCGACCCGGAAGCCGTAATGGTTGAGCAGGAGGGGAACCGTCCAGGCCGCCGTGAGCAGGGCGGACTCCGCCAGGGCCAGACCATAGGCCCGGAGCTTGCTTGGGGGCATGATAGAAATGGCCTTTCCGAGCCGCGCGGGTTCAGGTAGCGCGGAACAGCGCGTGGATCTCCGCCAGGACCCGTTCGCGGGCGGCGAGGTCGTCGCTGCGGACGGCGCGCACCACGCAATGGTCCAGATGGGTCTTGAGCGTGAGCTCCGCCACTTTGTCCAAGGCCTTCTGCACCGCGCGGATCTGGTTGATCACATCGATGCAGTAGGCATCGTCTTCCTCGATCATCCGCACGATGCCCCGCACATGGCCCTCGATGCTCTTCAGTCGCTGCACGGTGGGCGGCATGCCGCCCTTGGTGGGGGCCGGCTGATCGGACGTCGGCGCGGCGGGAGCGAGCAGGGTGATATCCATGATGGGTGCAGGCCTGTTGGGCGGGGCGATGGACGAGCAGGTCGGCATCGCGCGGCGAACCCTCGCTGGCGGCAGGGAGGGTGAAGAATAGGCCAAGGGCTCGCTGCGGGTCAATCGCGGTTCCCCTGTTCAGCGCCCCGGCGTCGTCGTGGCTTCGGCTTCCTCATCGTGCATAGGGTCATCGGCATGCGCGTGGTCTTCCTCCACCATGGCGCCGCCCAGCTTCTCCCGGAACGCCGCGTCCTTGGCCAGGATGTCGGCCTTGAGCCGCTCTACGTCCTCCGGCTGGCAGTCGCCCATGATGGTCAGCCCCATGGCGTGGCAAGGCGAGCCGGCCATCATGTCAGCGTCGAAGGCGATGCTGGCCGGGTCGATGGGCGTCGGCATGGCCACGACCTCGCCGGTCACCATGATGGGCAACAGCATGCCGGCTTCCAGGTGGCCGGCGACATGACAGGCGAACTCGTACTCGCCCGGCTGGTTGAAGGTGATGTCCTTGGTGACCTGGGCTCCCGGCGGCAAGTCCGGTTCCTTGACCACCATCAGCTCGTTGCCGTGCTCGTGGGCATGCCCATCGGTCTGCATGCCGATCATGGCTTGCGACTCACCGCGCGGGGTGATGCGGAAGTCATGGGCGAGGACGCCGGCGCTGTCCATGATGAAGCGGTACGGGACACCGGTCTGGAACGTCGTCAGCGAGGATTCGATCACGTACTCGGTCATCTTGATCCGAACCTCGATGGGTCCGGCCGCGGCCGGGGTCTCTTGGCCCGCGGTTCCGGCAGCGGCCTCGGTGGGCACAGGGGCATCGGACGCCGTGGGGTCGGTGGCGGCCGGCGCGCCGCATGCGACCAGCGCCATCATGACGGCCGGGATCAGCGCCAGGCGCAGCGGGCGATGGGGAAAGAACGACATGGGTCATGCTCCTCTGGATCAGGTGGTGGTCTCGTCCGCCGGCAGCACCTGGAACTGGAACATCATCCCGCCCTCCAGATGCTCGGCGATATGGCAGTGGACCATCCAGGCGCCGGGGTTGGTGATTTCCATCAGCAACTCCACGGTCTCGCCCGGGGTGGTCTGGATGGTGTCCTTCCAGACCGGATTATGCTCCGTCTCGCCATTGCGGGACAGGACCATGAGCCGCTGGCCGTGGAAATGGATGGGATGCTGCATGGGGTGCACGCTATCGCCCAGGTTACGCAGGCGCACCCGGACGGTGTCGCCGACACGGAAGGTGTAGGCCAGGTCGTGGTTCATGGCCCCGCTGGCGCGGTCCCGGATCATCCAATGCACGCCGGCAGTATCGGAGGCGCGGTTGACGGCCAGCATCTCGTCCTCCCATTCGATCGGCCCGTGCCCGGCGTCGTCGTCGTGGGCATCCGCGGGCGGGCCGGAGGCGGTCGGGTCGCTCAGGTCGCTCGAACCGCCGATGGACGGACGCTCGCCGGTGACCAGATCCGGGATGTCGATGGTCAGCTCCAGGTCCATCACCGGTGGCAGATCCGCGTAGGCCTTCAAACGGCTGATATCGCCGCTCATGGTGCTGTCTACACGCAAGCGATCCCAAGCCTGACGGGCGAGGCTAGGGCCTTTGGGCTGCGCCAAGGCGACGACCTCGCCCAGGTCATAGCTGACTTGGGAACTGCGATGCCGGATGCGGTAGCTCCGCGCCTCGTCGAAGGCCACCTCCACGATGACCCGCTCGGCAGGAGCCAGCATGACCTCGTCCACCCAGGCCTCCACCTTGGAGCGCCCCAGGTCTGCGCCGACCTTCTTCATCTTCGCGCCGTCGAAGCTCAGGCGGAAGGGACGCACGTTGGCGACGTTGACGAGGTAGAAGCGCACGACCGAGCCGGCGTCGACCACCTGTTGGAAACCGGTCTTGCCGTTGACCAGGAGCGTGTTGCCGAAGCGGCCCATGATGGCAAAGTTGGCCTTCTCAGCACCGTAGCCCACGGCAGCCCCATCCTCGATGCGGATGTCGTCCAGGACGAGCACAGTCTCGCGGTCGGCCGGCGCCCAGTAATCTGCCCGAGCCGGGGTGACCAGGATGGTGCCGTACAGGCCGGCATCCTGCTGGATGTCCTCGCGGATGTGGGGGTGGTACCAGTAGAGGCCGGGGTCAGGGAAGCTGAGCCGATAGGTGAAGCGGCCACCGGGCGCCACCGCGGGCTGGGTCACGCCCGGCACACCATCGGAGCCGTTGGCATGCCTGAGGCCATGCCAATGGATGGTCGTGTCCATGTCGATAGCGTTCTCGAAGGCCACCTCCACGGTGCTGCCCTGGCGCACCTGCAGATGCGGCCCGGGGATCTGACCGTTGTAGGCATAGGCGGGTAGCTCCACCCCGTCAATCGTCCAGCGCGCCAGCTGGGCGCGGATGGCGGTGTGACCTCCGTCGGCAAGCGGAACGGGGCGGCCGGCCTGCACCGGGACCAGGATCCTGGAACCGGAGGTCGCCGCCTTGGCTCCGCCCATCGCCGAGTCAGCCATCGCCGCTAAGCCCAAGGGTCCGTCGCCCGGCAGGATGTCGGGCAGGGGGGTCGGCCGGCCCTCGGCCTGCTGCCGCTTGTCCAGCAGTTCGGCCTTCATCCGCACCAGATCATCTGGGTTGCAGCGCCCCATGATGGTGTCGCCCATGGCATGGCAGGGGAACTCGGCCATGGCCTCGGCATCGTAGACGATGCCGTCGCCGAGGTCCCGCCCGGGGCTGGCGTCGGCCGCCCCCTTATCGCCACCGGTCTCGTCGGACGGGTCCGCGTCCGACGGCGTCGCGTCATCCTCGGCTGTCGGGGCGTCGTCCACGGCCGTCGCCTTGGCATCCTCAACTTCACCCTTGCCGGCCGCTCCGTCCTTCAGCTTGCTCGCCTCGATGATCCCGATCGGCGCCTCGGCAGCCGCCCGCCGCCGGATCTCCTTCGCCACCAGCTGGACTTCGTCGTCCGTACAGCGCCCCATGATGGTGAACGCCATGCTGTGGCAGGGCAGCTCAGCCATCTGGCTGGCGTCGTAGACGATGTCCGCCGCGCCCGCGCCGCTGCGCTCGGCGCGTTCGACGGCAATCGGCGGCAGCGTGGCGGTCGCCGAGCTGCGGACGGAAGGCAGGCCGGTCGCGCCCTGGCAGGCGGCCAAGAGCAGTGGCAGCGCCAGTAGGGCTGCGCGGGCCGGTATCAGCGACTGGGGGCTCATGGGCAGGATCCGATCAACAAGCGACGCGAGAGGCAACGAAAGCAGGCCAATGGGCGGTCGGCGTCGAACGGGCACATCCCCCACCGGGGGGGGCGGGGTTCGTGCGAGTATAGGAGCCGCCGGGAGCGAGGGCAAAGCGCCGGCAGCTTGACAGACCCTGTGCGCCATCGCAAGCTGCCGCGGGACCTATCGACAGCGGTGTTGGCCGCCAACCCCGAAAGGCGCAAACACGCGATGGAACGCTTCTTCTGGATCTGCCTGGCGGGGGCCTTGGGCACGGGCACTCGCTATCTGGTGGGGCTCTGGGCCAACCAACGGCTGGGCGGGCACTTCCCCTACGGCAACCTGATCGTCAACGTGGCCGGCTGCTTCCTCATCGCCCTGGTCATGCAGACAGCGCTGGACGTCACCAGCTTCCCACCCACCCTGCGCCTGGCCCTGACCACCGGCTTCCTGGGCGGCCTGACGACCTATTCCAGCTTCGCCTATGAGACGACCTTCATGGCCCAGGACGGCGCGCGCGGCGCGGCGCTGCTCAACTTCGGGGCCACCACCGCGGTCTGCTTCGCGGCGGTGCTGCTGGGCCAGGCGGCGGCGCGGCTGATCACGGGGGCGTGAGCACGGGGCTGCGATTACGGGGCTGCGATCACAGCGCTGTGGTCACGGCGTTGCGATCAGACCGGTCGGATCAGGCCGTCCCCACGAGCCCTTCCGCACGTCCAAACTGCTCGATCCGTTCGCCGATGGCGTCCCGCGCCGCGCGGAACCGCGCCAGCATCGCTTCGCGCGCCAAGGCGGGGTCATCGCTCGCCGGGTCCGCGATGGGCCAGTGCAACCTTCGCACCCGACCCAGGAACACGGGACAGACCTCCTCGGCGCAGAGGGTGATGACGGTGTCAATGCCGGCCGGATCGATGCTGTCGACCGCCTTGGACCGCTGCTTGCCGATGTCCACGCCGATCTCGCGCATGACGGCCACGGCGTAGGGGTTCACCCGCGAGGGCTCGCTGCCGGCGCTCTGCACGCGGGCCCGGTCGCCGAAGAGCCGGCGGGCCAGGCCTTCGGCCATCTGGCTGCGGGCGGAGTTGGCGACGCAGAGGAAGAGGAGGCCGGGGCGGGGGTCGGTCATGACTTCAAACCTGGGACGCGGACGACGGTACGGCTGCTCCGGGAAAGTAACGCCCGCGGAGCCACAGGGCCACGTTGACCAGGCCGATCAACACGGGCACCTCGACGAGCGGGCCGATGACCGCCGCAAAGGCCACGCCGCTGCCGATGCCGAAGCTGGCGACCGCGACGGCGATGGCCAGCTCGAAGTTGTTGGAGGCGGCGGTGAAGGAGAGGGTGGCGGACTGGGGATAGTCCGCGCCGGCCCTCCGGCTCATGAAGAAGGAGATGGCGAACATCAGCAGGAAGTAGACGAGCAACGGCGCCGCGATGCGCAGCACGTCCAGCGGCAACTGCAGGATGGTCTCGCCCTTCAGGGAGAACATGACCACGATGGTGAACAGAAGGGCCACCAGGGTGATGGGGCTGATGCGCGGGATGAAGGTCTGCTCGTACCAGCCGCGCCCCTTGGCCCGCACCAAGGCCTTCCGCGTCAGGAAGCCCGCCGCGAAGGGCAGGCCCAGGTAGATGGCGACGCTGCCGGCGATCTCGCCGATGCTGATGTCCACCACCGCCCCCTCGAGCCCCAGCAGGCGAGGGAGCCACGTCGCGAAGATGTAGGCGTACAGCGGGAAGAACAGCACCTGGAAGATGGCGTTGAAGGCCACCAGCCCGGCGCAGTACTCGGTGTCGCCCTCCGCCAGGTCGTTCCACACGATGACCATGGCGATGCAGCGCGCCAGCCCGATGAGGATGAGGCCCAGCATGTACTCCGGCTTGTCGCGCAGGAAGAGGACGGCCAGACCGAACATGAGCAAGGGGCCGATGACCCAGTTCTGTAGCAGCGACAGGGTCAGCACCCGCTTGTTGCGGAAGACCCGCCCCAGCTCCTCGTAGCGCACCTTGGCCAACGGCGGGTACATCATGAGGATGAGGCCGATGGCGATGGGGATGGACGTGGTCCCGACGCTCAGGCCGTCGAGCGCGGTGGCGAAGCCGGGGGCGAAAGCGCCCAACGCGACGCCGCAGCCCATGGCCAGGAAGATCCACAACGTGAGGTAGCGGTCGAGGAAGGACAAGCGGCCGGCGACACCGGGGCGAGAGGGTGGGTTCATGGCGCGGGAGCCTCGTTGGTGCTGGTGGGGATCATCTCGTCGGACGCTTGTCTCGGGAGGCCTGATCAATAGCGATCATCTGATCGTCATCAGACGATGATCAACCCCCTCTCGACAGCTCAGAGGCCGCCGATGAGGGCCTTGACTCGCCGCAGGGTCCGCGGCTCCAAGCAGTAGGCGACGCGCGGACCGTCCACCTCGCCTCGGATGAGGCCGGCATCCTTCAGCACCTTGAGATGCTGGGACACGGTGGACTGCGCCAGCGGCAACTCGTCGACGATATCGCCGCAGACGCAGGCCTCGCTGCGCGCCAGCAGGCGCAGTATCTGCACCCGAGCGGCATGCCCCAAGGCCTTGGCCAACAGCGCCAGTTCCTCATCGGCCTCCGCGCCCTCGACCGGACGCAGGTCGGGCTGGGCGTCGGCAGGGGGGCAGCAGGATGCCGGGGATGAGGCGAGATGTTCCATCGTGAGATGACGATAGATGATCGGGAGTGCAGAGGCAAGCCGGCAGCGGCCTCAGGGCGATCCGTCGATCATCGCTCATGCAGCTCGTCCCGACTGACCTGTATCGTACCGCCAGTACCGAGGTCGGCTGGCGCGCTCAGCCACGCCAGGTGATGCCGCCGCGCCCGGGCATAGCGGCTCTCCTGCGCCACGAGGTCTTCCAGGGCGCGCGCGAGCAGGCTGGAAATGGATGTCTGCCTTTGCGCGGCGATGACCTTGACGCGCCGCAAGACATCCTTGGGCAGAGACACCGTGACATTCTGGGTATCCATGACTACCTCCACGTAAAGCAGGGTAGCACGAAAACGCGTGACTGGTGTTCCGTCGACTCCAGGCCGCGCAACGACCGCATGACCGCCCCGGACCCTCCCATCACCGCGTCAGCCCTCCACACCACGGCAACCACACCCGCCCCACCTCCGCCCGCGGCGCCAGACGCCGGAAGCCCGTCACCGGCAGTTCGTGCAGCAGAGCGCCCGCTCCGTCCAGCAGCCGGGCGGTCCAGCGCTCATCCGCGCGGCCCGGGATGCCCGTGGCGGTCAGCTCCAGGACGGATGCGCCTCCCAAGGGCGGCTCCAAGCGGATGCGCAGGACCTCGTTCCAGTTGTGGCGGCCGGCGTCGTAGATCAGGTGTCGGGGCTCAGCGATATACCGTGTCCCTTCCGTGGCGCCATCGACGCCCAGGCTCAGCCAGGCTGCTGCCAAGGCCGCCGGCGCGTACGGAACCAGGCCGCGATCCGCGCCGTAGCGCAAAGTCAGGACCGTCCGTCCCGCCGTCCCGAAGTCCAGCATCAAGCGCTCGTCCGGCAGGGAGGGCAGGGCGCAGGGTTGCAATCGCGCCGCCGGCCGGCCATCCACCGTGCCCCAGAGCGGCGCGTCCCGGAGCAAGGTCGCCTCGTCCAGGCGCAGCAGGTTGGGCTCGGCGGCGCGCAGGGCCGGCAGCTCCAGGCTCAGGACGACAGCGTGAGGGCCGGCGCGGAAGGCCTGGCTCAGGCGCAGGCTGCGCAGCTCGGGGCGGCCCGCCACCAGGTCGATGTCCAGACGCCCAGGGCCCTCGGCTGTCGCCGGGATGGCTTCGGGGCCGAGTCGCGGCGGGGACCAGAGGTCCACCGCCAGGGTACCGGTGATCAAGGGCAGGGTCAGCTCCCCCGCACGCAGGGTGGTCTGCAGGAAGTCAGCCTCCTCTGTGGCCGCGTCCTCCGCCTCGCGCCAGGCGGCGCAGAGCGGCAGGCCCGCGGGTCCGCCGGGGGCGGGGCGACCGGGCAGTTCCAGCCTGGCGAAGCCCTCCGCCGCCCGTCCGGTAGCGTCGGCGGCCAGGTAGGGCCGCACCTGCTTGAAGACCAGCTCCCCCTCGGGGGTCAGCTTGAACTCCAGGTCCAGGAAGATCAGCGCCGGGTCGTGGCCCTCCGGATCCACCGCATAGCTGTCGCGCAGCTGCAGGAGCAGCGCTCCCAAGCGATGCAGCTGTGGGTCGCTCAGCACCTGCGCCCCCGGTGGTACCAGCGAGGAGGTCTGCTCGCGGCGGATGCGCGCCACGCGGCCCTCCTTCACCTCCAACACGTCCCGCTCCGGCACCGCGCCCGGCTCCGGCAGGACCACCGAGGCGTCGCCCGGCTGCACGTTGATCACCAGTTCGTCGGCCGTCGGGTTCAGCGGGTTGCCGGTGAAGGCCACGCCCTGGGCCACTTCGTCCAGGAAGGCCGGTGAGATGAGGATGCCCATGGCCGCGCGGCTCTGATCCATGCCGTACCAGGCCCGTTCACTGACCGCCCGATCGCTCCACAGGCTGGCCCAGACCCGCCGCAGCCCACGGCGAATCGTCCGCTCCTCCGGCTGCAGGGGGTCGCAGAGGGAAGGGCCTTTGCTGTCGCCGTCCTCGCCGTCGGCCACGCAGACCGAGGTGGAGTCGTAGAGCCCGGCGCCACTGAACACCAGGCCGTCCTCCATGTTGGAGGAGGAGCGGAAGCGCACCATCCGCCGCTCGCCGAAGACCGGGCGGATGGCGGCGGCGATGGCCGCCACCGTCTCGTCGGGGATCAGCGAGTCGCCGTCGCGCATCGCCGCACGCAGCCGGTCCAGCCGCGCCGCCCGCCAGGCGGGGTCGGTCTGGAAACGGGCGTCGGCCAGGAGGGCCGCCAGGTGCAGGTCCAGGGTGCGGGTGAGCGGGGCGACCGCCTCGTCGCGGATCTCGTTCTGCCGCAGGAAGCGGTCGTAATGCTGGAAGGGAATCGCCAGGCCCGTCGCCCGGTTTCGCTCCGGCAGGAGCGGCCCCAGCCGGGCCAGGTTGGCCGCCTTGGCCCCCACCAGGCGCAGGCCGCCGGCCTCCCGCGCCGCCAGGTCCTCCAGGCGCAGGATGGCGCCATCCGTCAGGTCCGGCGGCGGGACGACGAGCGGCGTCGGCCGGATGCGCGCCCAGTAGGCCTGCGCTTCGGCCGGTTCCACGTCAGGCTTCACCTGCCAGCCGGCGCGGCTGACGGTGAGCCGTACCAGGTGGCCGTCCAGGGCACGCAGCCGCTCGGGGGCATGAGCCAGGTAGGCGTTGGGCGTGCCACGCCGCGCCGAGCGCACCGCCAGATGCGAGAGCTCGCCCTGTGGCGAGCCGGTCAGCACCGCCCCCACCACCTGCGCCAGGTCGGTGGGCGCGCGGTCCAGGACGACGATGTCCTGCCAGCTCAGCTGGGCATCGGCCAGCTGGTCGACGCTCAGGATGCGCACGGTCCCGTAGGCCTCGCCCAGGGTGTAGGCCGCGTACCCGGGATCGGGCGCCGGTTGGGGGAAGGCCAGGGGGCAGTCCAAGGGCGGCCAAGCCGCGGCGTCGCGGATCGCCTCCGGCTGGGTGGGGCTGTAGACCAGGGGGCGACGCCGGAAGGCGCGGCTCAGCGCGCGGCAGACGTCCCGCACCTCGTCCAAGCGGGGCAGCTCGGCCGCGTCAGCGCTGTCCGTGTACAGGTCGAAGCCGTAGACCGTCCGCCCGTCGGCGTCGCCGAAGGCGCGCAGGCCGCCGGCCCAGAGCAGGCGGGTGGCCCGCCGCGCGGAGAGGGCGGTGTAGTCCTCTTCGCTCAAGGCCCCGAACTGCTCCGGAAAGGCGACGCGCAGGAAGTCCAGGTGCAAGGGGAAGCGGCTGACGTCCTGGAAGGCGGCGGCGAAGGGGAGGTCGGGGGTGGGGGCGTCCGCCGCCAGCAGGAACTTGCCCAGCCGCCCGCCCTGGGCGGCGGCCACGGACAGTGCCGCCCAGTCGGCCGAGGCGCGAAGTTCCGGACGCCAGCCGTCCGGCGGGGCGACCGGCGCTGCATCGCGCACGCAGCGGACCAGGCCGCCATGGGCCTTGGCCGGAACGGTGCGCGCGTTCACGTGGTGGCGGGTGATGGGCGGCAGGGCGGTGACAAACCAGGCCTCGTTCTGCCCTGGCCCGCCTTCCTTGCCCCGGATCGACGTCGTCGAGGACCACCAGCGCGCGCGGCTGTCGATGTCGTGCACCGCTCCGCCGCCCTGGGGGGCGTTGGGGAAGGCCGCGGGATCCTGCGGGCTGTCGGCCCGGCCGAACTGGGTGATGCTGAGCAGTTCCTGCACGTTGGGCAGGCGCCAGTCGTCGTGCCCGCCGTAGCCCAGGGCGGCGCAGCGGTCGACGGCGGTCTGCCAGTCCATCGGCGCGCTCAGATCCTGGTCGCCGCCCACGCCACCGTCCGCCCCCGCGCCGCCGTGCCCATCCAGGCGCAAGGGGTCGCGCAGCCACATCAGGCCCGTGTTCAGATCGGTGACCAGGTTCTCGGCGGCGCGGTCGATGGTCCCGTCGTCCTGCCAGGCATAGGACGGCTGCCCAGCCGCGGCGCAGATGCCCGTCGTCCTCTCCCTGCGGCGGGTCGACCGGCGCGGTGCCGGCGTAGCTGCGCGTCTGCCCGGTCTGCAGCAGGACCACCGGATCGTCCACCGCGGCGTCGCGCACGGGGCGGATGGAGAAGGACATGGCCTTGTGCCAGGGATGGGCATGCCCGTCGACGAAGTTGACGTAGTAGGCCTCCTCGGCCTGCAGGGGGCTGGTGGTGGCGGTCCAGAAGTAGGGGCTGGCCAGGTCGTCCAGCGCGGGCCCGAACACCCGGGGCTCCCAGGCGGGCAGAGCGCGGCCGAAATCCACCAGGCTCTGCAGCTCCTGGACGTTGGGCAGGCGCCAGTCGCTGAAGCCGGCATGGTCCAGGGCCGCCACGGCACGGCGGGCCGCCTCCCAGTCCATGATGGCGTTCGGCCCCTCAGGCCCCGAACCGGGCTCGCGGAAGGCCCGGGCCAAGTGGCGAACCCACATCAGGCCGGTCTGTGGATCGACGACCACGTTGTCCGCCTCGGTCGCGGGCGGCCAGGCGAGGTCCGCGGGCCATTCATGCAGGCGGCCACGGATGAGGTCGCCGTCGTCGCCGTTGCCCTCGGCCGGCAGGGCCACGTTGCCGCGCCAGCCGCTGGTCTGACCGGAGGACAGGAGGCGGCGGTCGGGATTGGGCAGGGGGGCGTCGGCGGCGACGGGAACGGATGCGGACGCCGTCGCGAGCACGAGCAGGATGGCCGGCAGGGAGGCGCGGCATGCTGTGGACAGGCCTGACGTCATAGGGCACCTCGCAGATCGGGCGGCGCCGGTGGCTTCCGACACAGAGCATAGGCCCCCGCGGCGGCGGTGGCCAACAGGATGGCGTCTTGATCACCCTATGCCAATGCCGTCGCGCACGGCAGGGTCACGATACGCGCCGCGGGGCCGCCGGGTGACCCAGATCACTGCTGTTTGGACAACCACATGCCCACGCACATACTTGGCGCATGGCCAAGTCGAAACGGGTGCAGATCCTGATGGAGCCGGATGAGTTCGCCGCGCTGACGGACATCGCTCAGCGGCGCGGCTCGACCGTGTCGGAACTGCTGCGCGATGCCGCACGGACCCAATTCCTCATGCGCGCCGAGCGTGCGCGGCGGCGCGAGGCGGCGCAACGGTTCCTGGAACATCCCGACACCGCACTTCCGATCTGGCCGGAATTAGAAGTTGAGATCGAGAGCCGACGTGGCCCGGCTGTTCATTGACAGCAACGTGTTCTTGTACGCGATCGGCGCGCCAAGCCCTTACCGCGAGTCTTGCCGTACCGTCCTCGCGGCCGTAGGAGATGGCGACCTGGATGCCGTGACCAGCAGCGAGGTGCTGCAAGAGTTGCTCCACGTGAGGTCGCGACGGTTGGGCATGGCGGATGCGACCAGCGCGGTCCGCCAGGCCGCCGCGCTGGTCTCCGAGGTGCTGCCGGTGACGTCGGCCGACGTATTGGATGCCTGCGACCTGCTGGAGCAGCTGCCTCAGCTGCAGGCTCGGGATGCACTCCATGTCGCTGTGATGCGTTCCGCGGGGATTGTGCGCCTGGTCTCCATCGACCAGGGCTTCGACGCGGTGCCCGGCATCGAGCGTGTCGATCCCCAACAGGCCCTGGTCGGATAACCTGCCGGCATAGCAGGTCGCCAAAGCTCCCATGCCCCCCATCCACCCCGTCACCCGTCACATGTTTGCCGGCGACGCCTTCAGCCAGTGGCTGGGCATCACCGTGCTCTCTGCCGCGCCGGGCGCCTGCGAGCTGGCGATGCGGGTGCGGCCGGAGATGCTCAACGGCTTCGGCATCCTGCACGGCGGCGTCAGCTACAGCCTGGCCGACTCGGCCCTGGCCTTCGCCTCCAACAGCCACGGGCGTCAGGCCCTGTCCATCGAGACGAGCATCAGCCATGTGCGCGCCCCTCGCGCCGGCGAGCTGCTGCGCGCGGTGGCCGCGGAGCTCAGCCTGAGCCCGCGTATCGGCATCTACCAGGTGCGGGTGGCCGACGAGCAGGACCGCACGGTGGCGCTGTTCAAGGGCACGGTGTTCCGCACGGAGCGGGATTGGGAGCTGGGCGGGCCTCACCCCCCGGCCCCCTCTCCCGCCGGAGCAGGAGAGGGAGAGCTTCGTCCGCCGACCGATGGAGGGAAGTCGTAGGATGAGCGGCGGGCGGATAGGCCTGTTCAGCAGCCTGACCAGCGGCGGCTCGCGGGAGCTCCTGCGGGCTGTGCTGGGCGCGATGGCCGAAGGCGCCCTGGGCGGTGCCGAGGCCGCCTTCCTTATGGTGGACCGCGGGCCGGGCGAGGCGGCGGAGACGGACGCCGCGGTGACCGCCCTGGCCGCGGCCTTCCCGGGCCTGCCCATCCTGCGCGAGTCGGCGGCCGGCTTCGAGGCGGCGCGGCGCAAGGCGGCGCGCGCCGCCGGCGACCAGGACGCTCTGGAGGCCTGGCGCGACGCCTTCTACGCCCATGTGGCGCCGCGCCTGCCGCGGGCGGAGCTGGACCTGCTGCTGGGCGACATGTGGATCTGGGGACCGGCCCAATGCGCCGCCCGCCGCGGGGTCAACCTGCATCCCTCTCTGCCTTCGGGCCCTCTGGGCAAGATGTGGTTCGACGTGGTCTGGGACCTCATCGCCCAGGAGGCGCCGGAATCCGGGGTCATGCTGCACCAGGTGACCACCGCGGTGGACGAAGGGCCGGTGGTGGCTTGGTGCCGCTACGGCCTGCGCGGCCGGGAGCTGGACCCGCTCTGGACCCTGTTGCCCGCGGACCCGGCCGAGCGCGCGGCTCTCATCGCCCGCGAGCGAGCCCTGAAACGCGAGTCGGTCCATCCTCTGTTCCGCGCCCTCCGCGCTGCGGGCTACGCCCGCGAGCTGCCGCTGATCCTGGAGACGGTGCGCGCGGTGGGTGAGGGCAGACTGCGGCTGACGGCGGACGGGGTGGAAGATGGGTTCGGGAAAGCTCTACTGGAGGGCTTGGAGCTGAGCACGGCGGTGGAGGAGCGGGTGGGTGCGAGTCGTGGGACCGGGCTGCCTAGCGCCTGAGTCCGACCCTCACGCGCCGCTGGCGTCTTGCCGCCGCACTATTTCATGGATCCAGATCGGGGCGAAGGGCGAGGTGCAGCCCTTGGAGACGGGATAGTCGCGGTAGATGCCCAGGGCCTCGCCGATGGCCAGGGCGCGGGGGCGCAGCGCGGGGACGTGGATGCCGATGTTGGCCAGGCAGGTGTTCATCGGCCACTGCGGCTCCGGGGCGGCGGTCTTCATATCGGCTTCGATGCGGTCCAGCAGGGCCGGCAGGTCGAGTCCCTCCGGGCTGTGGGCGACCCGGTCGGCTGTCTGGCCCCAGCCGGCGCGCGCCGCCCAGGGATTGGCGTCGGCCATCCAGCGCTGGCGGAGCGCCTCCTTGTCAGGGTGCTTCTTGACCACGTAGGCGCCGAGCCAGTCCGCCAGCTGCGCGACCGAGGCAGAGCGCACCATTTGGTCCAGTTCCTCGGCCGACAGCAGCTTGGGCCTGAGCAACAGGATGGCCAGGAGCCGGGCGTCGAGGTTTCCGGTCTCCCAGAGCGACAGGGCCAGGGCATGGTCGGCCTTGATCTCGTCGGCCAGCTTGCGGATGTCGCCAAGCCGGACGCCGAATTGCTGGTCGCCGGCACCATTCCTGCTGCTATGGGCCCGCAGCTTGGGTTCGCCGAGCGCCTCGAGCCTGGCCAGCGCGGCTTCGGGTGTCATCTTCATTGGGGGGCGCCTCCGGAAGGGGTAACGGGCGGATTGGACTGAGAAGCGCGTCTGGTGGTGGCAGTGTCAGGTGGCTGAGGATCACGGTGGCTGTGGCAGCGGCCACGGTGGCCAGGAGCACATGAGGGATCAAGACAGTCGGCCCTTCTCATGGGCAGGCTGGGAAGCCAGGAAACGCTTGGATACCCTTGGCAACCCTAACGTGGAAGCTGATCGGCAGGATCGTATAGATCATGCCTTCGATGGAACTGGGTGCGGCCCCGAAGGGCGCGGCCACCACCACCAGAACCAACCACAGGACGAGCCAGCCACGCTTCAGCTTCCGGATGGCACCCAGGCCACGCCCCTCAAACAGCGGCCCGCTGGCGACCCATGGGTCGTCGGCCTGGCGCATGAATGTGGCGACGGCTGGATCGGCAAACCTACCGGCGTCATCAAGAAGGGTGAAGGCTAGCAACCCCATCAGGAAGTAGGTCACGGTGTGGACGATGACCACTTTCAGCGTGAGCGAGAGGAAGGTATCACTTCGCATGGTGATCCTGGTTGTATGAGCATGCACCTGCGGGCCGGCTAGCGCCCGGTTACGCCCGGGACAAGAGGTTCGGGACTCGAGGTAACGGGGGGCGTCACCTGTGTGCCGGGTCCGAGTCGAAGATCACCGTCTCCTGGCCCACCTCCACCTCGCCGTACTGGAGGCCGCCAACACGGTCATACACGTGGAGGACCGCGCCGGTAGCGGTCTGCTGGGTATCGACGAGCCGGAAGGCACGAGGGATCGCGCCTTCCCCGAACAGGCGCTTGCCGGTGCCGAGAACCACTGGGAACTGCCAGATGCGCAAGCGGTCGACGAGATCATGCTGGAACAGGGTCTGGAGGAGCTGGCTGCTGCCGTGGACCTGGATCTCGCCGCCCTCCTCGGCCTTGAGCTTCGCGACCGCCTCGGCAAGGTCGCCTGTGAGCAGGTGCGAGTTGTTCCACGTGACCTCATGGAGCGTCCGCGAAGCGACGAACTTCGGCCGGGTGTTGAGGGCTGTCGCGATCTCGTCCGCGGGGTCGGTGGACTGGGGCCAGGAGGCCGCGAACATGTCATAGGTCTTGCGGCCAAGCAGAAAGGCGCCGGCGCGCTTGGCCCACTCGGTCATGCTCCCCAGAAAGGCCTCGTCGAAGTAGGGCACCAGCCAACCGCCGTGCTGGAAGCCACCGTCGCGGTCCTCGTCGGGACCGCCGGGCGCCTGCATCACACCGTCGAGCGTCACGAAGGTACCGACAACCAGCTTTCTCATGGGCTTCGTCTCCTTTCAGCAAGCGAACACGATTCGATTTGGTGGCCCGATGCGGCTCGTCGCCATGCCGCCAGGCGCGGCTGCCGCGGCAGATGGCGACGAGATCGTTGATGCTCCCGCGAGGACGGCCCGTCGCTCCGCGAGCCGCTCGTGGGCGAAGAAGTCCTCCTGCATATCGATGATGAGTGTCGCGAAGGCCTAGGCAACACGCTCGGGGTCGCCGCCAGACGCCTGGTTCAAGGCGATCGCGGCTCGAACCAGCGCCACCAGGGACGCCTCATCGACGTGGCCATCCTCCGGAAAGTCGATGGCGCGTCTGGCGTTGCCTTCCAGGCTCGAGTTGAAGAGTTTTGAAGGATCGGGCAAGGACGCCCCCTTCGGGAAGGTCAGCTTGACCACCTTCTTGTAGGTCTCTCCGACGCAGAGGATGCCCCCACAGGACCAGACCGGGGTGTTCCACTTCCACTCCTCGGTGATCGAGGCATCCGCTCCCAGGATCAGGCCCCTCAGCCGGGACAGGAGGTCCCCCCTCCAGCCCACGAGTTCTCCGATGCGTGCATCGATCAAATCCGCGGGAGACTTGTCGGCATCGGCAGCGGGGGTCTGCTTCGGGAACGACTTCATCGAAGTAGCGGGGTTGTTGGTCGTTGGCATGGGTGCCTCCCGTGGTAGTGTTTCGCCGTGATCGGTTGCATCAGGTTGCTGCGCTCGGTTACCTGGCTGCGGTCCATAATGGAAACGACGGACTCGATTGCGCGCTATGCCTCGCGAGCAACGCGCTTCGCTACAACCTTCTCCCAGTGCATGAGTTGATGTGCTCTGCGCTGCTTGGTGACTTCGTACAGAACGATTCCTGTCGAGGTTCCAAGGTTCAAACTCTCAATGATGCCGAACATGGGGATGTTGACGCAGAAGCGGCTCGTGTCGAGCGCAGCGCTGCTTAGCCCCTGTCGTTCGTTGCCAAACCACACTGCCAGGCGCTTGAACGGCGTGAAGTCACCCGCCTCAAGCCCTACGTTCATGCGACCCTTCAAGTGAGGCGATGTGGCCACCGAGTCGAAGCCGTTCTTCGCCAAGTGGGCCACGCAGGCAGCTGTACTTGGGAACGTCTTTACGAAGCTCCACTTCACCGCTGAAGCCGAGGTCTTGGAGAGCCAGGACGTTTGACGCATGACCTGCCAGTCATCGGGCAGAAGCGCCTCTTCGTCTACGATGTACACCTTGTCAACACCCAAGGCATTGGCGTTGCGAATGACCACGCCGATGTTCAAGGGGTCTGCTGGGTTCTCCAAGACCACGATGAGATGCCGGCAGCGAAAGCCTCTCACGCGATCCGCACGCAGGCGCAAGGAGATTCTGGGCTTCTGGTCATCGGACATGTCGGAATCAGGCAGGAACGTAGGTCAACCGGATCACATCGTCGCTCATCCGGTCATGGGTCATGAGGCGGAGCGGTGGCCGGGGTCCGGCGAAATACGGTTTGCCGTGACCCAGCACGACGGGGTGCAGGTAGATCCGGTACTCATCGATCAGGCCCAGCTCGGTGAGGCTGCGCGCCAAGGTCGGGCCGGCAACTTCGATCTCCCCGTCGCGCTCGGCCTTCAACCTGCGGATCGTGCCCTCGAGATCATCCTGAACAAGGCTGGCGTTGGGGCCGACCGACGGCAAGGAGCGCGAGACGACCCATTTCGGCTGGGCCCGCCACGCCGCCGCGAAGGCCTGTTCGTCTGCCTCCCATTCGGGTTGCTCGTCATCCCAATACCGCATGACCTCGTACATCCGGCGACCGTAGATGCTGCCTGCCTGCCCCTGAGCCTCCTCGATGAAGTGGCGGAAGAGCGTGGGGCTTGGCGCAAACGCCATATGGTCGACGTAGCCGTCCAGGGACTGGTTCATTCCGAACACGAGCTTAGCCATAGCGCTACCCTTCCTCGCGCGGCAGGACCGCGCGCTGTTGCGTATCGTTAAACAACGGGTGGGGCGGTTGCATCGAAGTCGTCAGGCCGCTCTCACTGACGCACATAGTGCAAGTGTGTGGCGGCCGGACCAGCAAGAACCTTGTCGATGCGAAACCGCGGCCCGGGCTCGCCAAGGTTCTCGAAGAGACGCCGCCCGCCGCCGAACAGCACGGGGGCCAGGGCGATTTCCAGCTCGTCGACGACTCCCAGGTTCAGGTACTGCTGGATCACGTCCGCTCCACCCGAGATGCGAACATCACGACCGCCCGCAGACTTCTTGGCCTGCTCGAGTGCGCTCTCCGGACCGTCGTTGACGAAGTAGAATGTCGTCCCGCCCGGCCGGACCCAAGGATCGCGCTGCTCGTGGGTAAGAACGTATACGGGAGTGTGAAATGGAGCCTCTTCGGGCCATGATACCGCGCCTTGCTCGAACATACGCTTGCCCATGATGTTGACGCCGATGCGCTCCGTGGTGCGACGAACCAGGTCGTTGACCGGACCGGTCTCTCCCCCTGGTCCGAACTTGAGGTTCTCGCGGAAGTACTGCTGATTGATGATCCAGCTCATCAGCGCACCCCACTTGGCGCCCCAGTCCTTGTACTCGGGCCTGTCCCAATGCTCAAGGGTCATCCCTTCCGGGGCCATGTAGCCGTCAAGGCTAAGTGCGATGTTCACGAAGACTGTCGTCATGATGCATCTCTCCTGATTCTGTATGTCGGGCTAGCGCCCCAAGCTGAGCGACCCGGCCTGCGGGATGCGTGGATGGCCACCCACGTACGATGGCCGGGTTCGCTGGAGCGCGTGGTCAGGCCGTGTCGATGTTCTCATGGAATCGCTTTCCCATGCTGACCCTCTTTTCCACAGCATAACCGAGCACGCCATAGAATGCGGTAACGCCTTTGTTCTCTTCCACGATCTGCAAATTCACCTTTACGCATCCCTTGCTTGTGAGCACGCGCTCGGCGAAGCGAACCAACTGCGCACCGACGCCTTGTCGGCGGTGCGCAGGAGAAACGGCGACGGAATAGATCCAGCCTCGATGCCCGTCGTATCCCGCCATTACTGTGCCAATCACCACGTCGCCGACAAGGGCGACGAAGAAAAGAGCGTCACCGAACGAGACCTTCTTGTCGATGACAAGCGCCGGCTTGTTATGCGCCGCTTCATAGCCAAACACAATCTCCCAAAGCGCGACAACCTCGGCGCGATGAGCCTTGTCGGAGTAGGGACCGATGGTAATACTGTTCATGGCGTGTGCAGGGGCCTAACGCCCAAACTCAGCCGACGTCACCAAACATGCTTAGGCAAAGTTGGTGGCGTCGGCCGGAGTGCCTTGTTCGACGGCATTCATGGAAAGCTCGGGCATCTGACTGGACGAGCACGACTACGCCTCGTTGTAGGCTCTCTCGAGCTCAGCCACGTCGAGCTTCACCATCGTCAGCATGGCTTCCATCACAGCCTTCACCTTGCTGGGGTCCGTATCACCGATCAGCTCGGTGAATCGTCTCGGGACAATTTGCCAGGAGAGACCGAAGGGGTCTTTGATCCAACCGCATTGCGTGGGCTCCGCTCCTGCCTTGACGAGCTTGTCCCAGTATTCATCCACTTCATCTTGATCCGCGCAGTCCACGTAGAGCGAGACCCCCTCAGAGAAGCTGAAGTACGACCCACCGTTGTAGCCCATGAAGCGTTGACCACCAACGACGAACTCGGCGGAGGTGATGGGACCGTCCGTGCCCGTGCGGGCGACGTCGCGTACTTCGGAGTTCGGAAACGTCGCGGTGTAGAACGCGATCGCCGCTTCGAGCTGGTCGTTGAACATGAGGAAAGGTGTCACTTTGTTCATGGGAGTGTCTCCTCTGTGAAAGCGATGTTCTTATCCGCCCAACTTCTCATTACGCCAACGGTGCCGGCATAACCACCCTCAAATGCCGGCATCTGTACCCACTCATGACGCATGATCTTCTCCATGGAAGCAATGCGTCGACCACCCCATCGGCATGATCTTGACGATGACGTGGCGTTGCCCAAGAACTCCTCCGAATTCCAACTTTGCCCTCTGCCATTCCCTGGGATTACCCGGATCGCGATAATCCTAGACGCGGCTCTCACGCTGGTCAAGCTGGAACACCTGTGCTAATCCCATGGGGCCGCCCGCTATGGGCGCCGCTTGTGACCGTCCTTCGGCAGGTAGCTCAGTAACCGGGTCGTCCGACACAGCCCCCGCCGCCGATCCCATTCCCCCTACCCCCCCATCGCCTCCCAGCGCCCGTACAGCCCCGCGATCTCCTCCTCCAGCGCCTGGTGCTCCGCCCCCAGGGCGAGAATGCGCGCCACATCGCCCCGCTCGCTGGCCGCCTGCAGGGCCGCGGCCAGGCCGTCGCGCTCCTCTTCTTTAAGGGCGATGCCTTCCTCCAGGTCCGCCAAGGACTGGGCCAGGCGGCGCTGCTCGTTCTTGCTGATGGGCGCGCGGGCACCGGCGGGCAGGGCGGCGGGGGCGCCGTTGGGCGCCAGGCCGCTGGTCGCCATCGCGGCCGCGGCGGTCCCGTTCGGCTCCGACGCTCGCCCCAGGTTCGCCGCCGCCGATCTTCCCTTCGGCGCCGGCGCACCGCCTTCCGTTGCCGACCGCCTCGCCTCCAGGTACTCGGCGTAGCCGTAGGGATAGGCGCGCAGCCGGCGGATCGACCTATCGTCGTCCCGACCGTCGCCGCGCTTCCCCGCTCCGCCAGCCGCCGTCCCCTCGTCCACCGCCCACACCTGCGTGGCCACGCGGCTGACCAGGTAGCGGTCGTGGGACACCAGCAGCACCGTGCCGGCGTAGGCCGTGAGCACCGCCTCCAGCAGCTCCTGGGCGGGGATGTCGAGGTGGTTGGTGGGCTCGTCCATCAGCAGCAGGTTGGCGCCGCGGCGGGCCAGGATGGCCAGGGCCAGTCGGCCGCGCTCGCCGCCGCTCAGGCTGCCCACCGTCTTGAACTGGTCGTCGCCGGAGAAGAGGAACTGCCCCAGGTAGCCCCGCGCCTCCGGCAGCTGCAGGCCCGGGTAGGCGTCCATCAGGCTTTCCAGGGCCGTCCGCTCCGGGCGTAGGCCCTCGTGGGTCTGCGAGAAGTAGCCCAGCTCCAGGCCCGCGCCCAGGCGCAGCTGGCCGTCCAAGGGCGGCAGCTGGCCGAGCAGCGAGCGCAACAGCGTCGTCTTGCCCGTCCCGTTGCCCCCGATCACCGCCACCCGCTCGCCCCGCCACAGCTCCAGGTCGTCCACGCGCAACAGCGGCCGGCCGGGGTAGCCCACCAAGAGCCCCTGCGTGCGCAGGACGATGTCGCCGCCCCGCGCCGGGGCCGCCAGGCGCAGGTTGAACTCCGGCAGCTCCCCTTCCGGCGCGCGCAGCTCGCCAATGCGCCGCCCCACGTCGTTGACCTTGTCCGAGGCGCCCTTGACGTCCAGGTTCGCCGTCGCCTGCGCCCAGCCTTTGCTCTGGATGGCCGCCAGCACCGCCAGACCCCCGGCATGCACCGCCTCCACCTCCCGCCCCAGCCGCGCCAGCTTGCCCTTGGCGATGTTCGTGTTCTGGCCCGCGATGTGGCGGCGGATGTAGTCCAGCTCCTTGGCGAAGCGCTCCTGCATGTCCGTGAAGGCCTGCGCCCGCCGCGCCCAGCGCCCCGCGCGCTCCTTGTGGTAGGCGCTGTAGTTGCCGCTGTAGGCCTCCAGGCCGTCGGGCCGCAGCTCCCAGATCTGGTTGACCACCCGGTCCAAGAAGTAGCGGTCGTGGCTGACCACCAGCACCGCCCCCTCCCACATCGCCAGGGCGCCCTCCAGCCAGGCCACCGCCTCGATGTCCAGGTGGTTCGTGGGCTCGTCCAGGATCAACAGCTCCGGCCGCTGCAGCAGCAGCCGCGCCAACAGCGCCCGCGTCTTCTGACCACCCGAGAGCTCGCCCACCGGCTGCTGCGCGTCGGCCGCGGCGAAGCCCAGGCCCTGCAGCACCTGCCGCGTGCGCACGCGGTAGTCATAGCCCCCCGCCGTCTCGAAGGCCGCCTGCCGCTGGCCGTAGCGCTCCAGGAGGGCCGCGTCGTCCGGCCGCGCCGCCAGCTCCTCGGCCATGGCCGCCAGCTCCGCCTCGGCCAGCCGCAGGTCGTCGAAGACCGCCAGCAGCTCCGCCTCCAGGCCCCGCGCCGGGTCGGCGAAGGCATCCGCCGCCTCCTGGGGCAGGTAGCCCAGGCGCGTGTCCCGAGCCATGCGCACGTGGCCGGCCGCCGGCCGCGCCTGCCCGGCGATGATCTCGAGGAGGGTCGTCTTGCCCGCCCCGTTGGGGCCTACCAATCCTATGCGCCCTCCCTTGGCCACCATGCCCGAGACGCCCCGGAACAGGTCCAGGGCGCCGAAGGACTGCGCGAGGCGATCGAGGACCAGCAGGCTCACCGCCTGCCTCCCGCATCTCCCGGCAGCAGCACCCGCTCCCGCCCCGCGTACACGTTGAAGCGCCCTTCGCGGAGAAAGCCCACCAGGGTGACCCCGAAGCGCCTGGCCAGGTCCACCGCCAGGCTGCTGGGCGCCGAGACGGCGCAGACCAGCGGCAGGCCCGCCGTGTAGGCCTTCTGCAGGATCTCGAAGCTGGCCCGGCCGCTGACCAGCAGGATCTGGTCGGACAGGGGCAGGCGGTCGTTCAAGAGGGCCCAGCCCACCAGCTTGTCCACCGCGTTGTGCCGCCCCACGTCCTCCCGCGCGGCCAGCAGCTCTCCGGCGGCGCTGAAGAGCCCGGCGGCGTGCAGGCCGCCGGTGGCGGCGAAGAGGCCCTGGGCGGCGCGGAGCTTTGCCGGCAGTTCGAGGACGACCTCGTAGGGCACGGGCCGCCCGAGGACCGGGGCCGGGCAGGCCCGCGTTTCCAGCTGCTCCAGGCTGGCCTTACCGCAGACGCCGCAGGCCGAGGACTGGAAGACATGCCGATCCAGCCGCCGCAGGTCCGCCGTCAGGCCCGGTCGCAGGCGGGCGTTGACGATGTTGTGGCGCTGCTCAGCGTCCACCGTGGGGTCGATGCAATGGCTGAGGCCCGGCAGGTCGGCGCGGCTCTGCACCACGCCCTCGCTGTACAGATAGCCGGCGACCAGCTCGTAGTCATCGCCCGGCGTGCGCATGGTCACCGCCAGAGGGACGGTCTTGCCGCCGGCCTCCAGGCGGATCTCCAGGGGCTCCTCGGTGGCCAGCTCGTCCAGGCGCTGGCTGAAGGCGCCGTCCCTCACACTGTAGACGCGCAGGCGGCTGCGACCGCCGGTTCGGGTGGACATCTCGCGGGCCTTCAGAAGCTGTACAGGTCGTCGTCGTAGCTCGGCGGGCCGGACATGCCGCCGCCGTCAGGGCCACCCAGGAGGCCGCCGCCCATGTCCTCCTCCACCCGCTCCGGATCCTCGCCGGATTCCAGGCGCCGCACCGCGTCCTCCATCTCGGCGTCGAAGGGTTCGCCGGTGACCGTGCTCATCCGGCGCATCATCTGCGCCAGCTGCTTCGGATCGTTCTCGTCCAGATGCTCCATGTCGCGCATGAGGCGCATCATCTCCCGATCCGTACGCGGATCGTCCAGGCCCTCCGGGCCCTCGCCGCCGCCCGGCCCGCCTTCGCCCCAGCCGCCGTCGCCATCGAACCCATCTCCGGCAGGGAAGCCGCCAGCGTCGTCACCCTTGGAGGCCGCCTCACCGGAGCGCTTGAAGGCGAAGCGCGACACCTGCTTGCGCAGGTCCTCTGCGCCGCATTTGGGGCAGGCCGGATGCCGGTCCGGATCCGGCCGCTGGACCAGGAAGTTGTAGACCCGGTTGCATTCCGGGCAGAGGTATTCGTAGATGGGCATCGCGGGCCTCGATGGCGGAAGGCGGCTAGGACACTGTATATATAGTGTAGCCCAGCAGTCGTGCGGCGGCCGTCATGCCCGGGGGCGACCGCATCAAACGACGATCCGGGGGGCGTGATCGTAGGGGCGGGACCGCCCCTACGGGATTTGACGCGATGTCCCTGGGTCACGCCCCGCTCCCGATTTGCGTTAAGCGCCCCCGCGGGCCAAGATGGCCCGGGCCTCCGCCCCGGGGCCCCGCCCCGGCCCTTCGCCCCTGGCGGCAGAGGCTTGCCGCAGCTGCATCCCGCGACCCTCTAGGAGCACCCATGCGCCGCCTCACCGTCCTGACGACCAGCCTGGCCCTGCTGCTGGCGACGGCGACCGTCGCCGCCGCCCGCCCCGCCGACCAGGAGCCCGATGGCGGCGGCGCGCGGCCGCAGGCCCTGTCCCAGGATCCCGCCGATGTCCCGGAGAACGTGCAGGTCAGCCGCATCGGCGCCGTCCAGGGCGCCAGCCGGCCGGTCACGGACTTCAGCGAGGTGCACCTGGCCGTCTCGCCCGTGGACCCCGACCATCTGATCGGCTCCAGCAAGTTCTTCTACGACGGGGCCAACTACCGCTTCTACACCGGGGTCTTCGAGAGCCTGGACGGCGGCGCCACCTGGACCCAGGAGCAACCGCTGGGCCTGGAGCTGTACAGCCTGACCAGCGATCCGGTCAACACCTTCGACCACCTGGGCAACGGCTACTTCACCCTGCTCACCCGCGGCCCCACGGGCCTGGACATGCTCAAGAAGCCGCGCGGCAAGCCCTGGGATGGACCGGTGGTCGTGGACCGCAGCACGGTCACCGACAAGCAGTGGATCGTGGGCGACCAGGACCTGAACGAGACCAGCCGCTTCCCAGGCCGGCTCTACATGAGCTGGACGGACGTCAGCAGCCCCTCGCGCATCCTCGTCGCCCATTCGGCCGACGGCAACAAGACCTGGAGTGCCCCCCAAGAGCTGGCCAGCGGCAACCTGCAGGGATCGCAGGTGGCGGTGGGGCCGGACGGCACGGTCTACGTGCTCTACGGGCAGGACATCTTCGGCTCGGCGGTGGCCGGGGCCCTCATGATCACCCGCTCCGCCGACGGCGGCCTGACCTGGACCAAGCCCGTCCAGGCCGTCGACACGGTGAGCATCCCCAACCACCTGGACGAGGAGAGCGACTTCCGCACGCCGGCCACCCTGCCGGCCTTCGCCGTCAGCCCCCGCGGCGGCACCCTGGTGGCCGCCTGGGCGGATGCCCGCAGCGGCGACGCCGACATCCTGCTCTCCGTCTCGCGCGACGGCGGCCAGACCTGGTCGCCGTCGCGACGGGTCAACGACGACCCCCTGGCCAACGGCATCGACCAGATCCAGCCGCAGCTGGCCGCCGGCCCCGACGGCCGCCTCGTCGTCGCCTGGCTGGACCGCCGCAACTACTGCCCGGACCTGCGCTTCATCCCCCGGGAGCATGTGGGCAAGGAGGACTTCTGCCTGGACGTCTACCTCAGCCGTTCGGTGGATGACGGCAGCAGCTGGACGCCGAACCTGCGCGTCAGCGCCCAGACCTGGGACTGGACCCTCAGCCTGCCGCGCGACGGCGGCGGCAACGGCTTCATCGGCGACTACATCGGCCTGGCCGCCACGAGGGACTTCGACTACCCCTTCTGGAGCGGCAACGCCGACCTGGGACAGAATCCCAGCCATCGGCAGCAGGTGTTCACCGCCCGCGTGCCGGCCGCGCCCCTGCCAGTGGACCTCTCGCCCAGCACCCTGAGCGTCGCGCCCGCGGCCCAGGCGCCGGGCGGCGACCTGACGGTGCTGCTGAACCTGAAGAACCGCGGCACGTCCGCCGCGGCCCGCGCGCGGGCCGTCCAGGTGCTGCCGGCGGGCCTCGACCTCCTGGCGGGCTCTCCCCAGGCCGCCGCCGGCGAGCTGACCTGGGACGAACCCAGCCGCACCCTCACGTGGACGGGCCCCCTGGCGGCGGGCGCCGCGCTGCCCATCAGCTACCGCGCCCGTCTGGCCGCCGACGCCGCCGAAGGAACCGTCCTCGACCTGCGGGCCAGACTCGCCGATGACGCCGGACGCGTCACGGTGCGCGACGCCCGGGCCACGGTCAGCCTGCCGCCGCAGATCGTCCGCGTCAGCCCGGCCGACGGCGCCGCCGACGTCGGCCCCACCACCGTGGTCATCGTCACCTTCAGCGAAGCCATGGACCCCTTCAGCCTGCGTCTGGCCACCGACCCGCCCCTGCCCGAAAGCGCCTGGGAGCAGCCCGCCTGGACCGCCAACGGCAAGAGCGTCACCCTGCGCCACAGCCTGCCCTTCCAGAGCGCCACCCGCTACACCCTCACCCTGACCGCCCAGGATCCCAGCGGCCTGGGTCTGGCCGCGGGCACGGTGCCCAACCCCTGGCGCTTCACCGTCGAAAAGGCGTCGGAGACGGTGCGGCGGCTGATGCTGCCTTGGTTGGGGAAGCCGTGAACCGGACACCAACACCGGCGGTGATCGGCGGCGTCTGGATCGACCCGGTGGGAGGCGCCGGGCTGTACGCGCACGACCCGCCCGGCTGGCCGCCCGGTCCACGTGAACACCCGGCGGTTGAAACCGCGGGGGCCACGGGTCGAGCGCCTCGTTTCGGTTGGCCGCGATCGCCCAGCCGCCGCCCCCCTCACCCCTCCGCTACAATTCCCGGTGCGCCTTCCCGTGCCGTCACACCCGGTGACCCTCCCCGGAGTCCTTCCCCATGACCGCGTCCCCGCCACTCGCCCAAGTCGCGCCCCCACCGGCAACGTCACCCTCAGCGCCTGACGCTGCCCCCACCGCCCCCGAGGCCTCCCCCCGCTTCGATACCCTGATGGTCCTCCTGGGCCTGTGGTTCGTCGTCGGCATGTTCGTCGACGCCTGGGCGCATCACCACACCCTGCCCGAGACCTTCTGGACCCCCTGGCACGCCCTGCTGTACTCCGGCTACCTCGCCCTGGCCGTCGCCCTGCTCCTGGGGTTGCAGCGCGGGCGGCGCGCCGGGCGAACGTGGCGGGAGGCCCTGCCGCGCGGCTATCTGCCCGGGCTGGCAGGGGCGGCGGTCTTCGCCCTGGGCGGCGTCGGCGACGCCGTCTGGCACACCCTCTTCGGCATCGAAGCCAACGTGGACGCCATCTTCAGCCCATCGCACCTGACCTTGTCCATCGGGGCCATGTTGCTGCTCGCCGGCCCGCTGCGCTCCGCCTGGCGCCGTGCGGGCAGCCTGCGCGAGGTGGGCTGGGGGCGGGCATGGCCGGCGACGCTGTCCATCGCTTACAGCCTGCTGCTCATCCACTTCTTCATCCAGTTCGCCCATCCCTACCTGGAGGTCTGGCCGGCGGTGAAGCCCGGCGAGGACCGCCGTCCCAGCCAGCTCTACCGCTCCGACCTGGAGGGCCGTGGGCAGGTCCGCCTGAACACGGGCCGGCTGGATTCGCAGATGCTCACCTTGGCCCCCGACGGCACGCGGGCCGTCTTCAGCGGCTGGGAGGACGAAGAGAAGGCCCACGGCGCGCTGTACGGTCTGGACCTTACCGACCCCGCGGCCGAGCCCGATCGGCTGCTGCGCGAGGACGATGCCGATCTCATCCAGCCCGCCCTCTCCCCCGACGGGGTCCGTCTGGCCTACGTGCGCGCCGATCATGACGGCAGCACGCTGTGGCTGGCCGACGCCGACGGCGACAACGCCGAGCGGCTGGATCTGGACGGCGGTGAGTTCGACCTCGTAGATCCCCGCTGGCCTTCCTGGTCGCCCGACGGCGAGCGCCTGGCCTTCAGCGCCGACGTGGACGGCCAGAGTGAGATCTTCACGGTGGCGGGCATCGACGGCGAAGACCTGGAGCGGCTGACCGAGGACGACGGCGACGATCGCCATCCGAGCTGGTCACCCGACGGCGACCAGCTGGCCTTCGCCTCCGACCGCGACGGCGGCTTCCAGGTGTACACCATGGACGAGGGCGGCCGCGATGTGGAAGCCTGGACCGACGCCGCGGCGCTCATCGAAGCCGTGGAGGACGCGGGGGGGCAAGGCCCGGCGGAAGCCCGCGTCTCCCGCTGGCCCCGCGCCGGTGAGGCCTCCGCCTGGGCGCCGCGCTGGTCGCCGGAAGGGTCGCGGCTCCTGGTCACCACGGATGCGGCCGGCGAGAGCGACCTGGCCGTCGTGGACCTGGACCAGGACGAGATCCAGGCCATCCCCGGCGCCCCCGATCAAAACGAGAACCTGGCCGCCTGGCATCCCACCGGGAGCGCGGCCTGCTCTTCCAGGCCACCGCCGACGGGCCTTCCCTCAGCTACATGAGCCAGGCCATCGGCAGCCTGGGCCAGCTGACCGCGGCCCTCAGCCTGATCGGCGTCCTCCTCTTCGCGCTCATGCGCTGGCCCTGGCCGGGGCTGCCCGCCGGCTCCTTGGCCCTGGTGCTGGGCCTGGACGCGGTGGCCCTGTCCGTGTTGCAGGACGAATGGCGGATGCTGGCGGCCGGTCTGGTCACCGCCGTGGTCGTCGAGCTGCTCTACCACCTGCTGCGGCCCAGTCCCGCGCGAAGCGGCGCCTGGCGCTGGTTCGCCTTCCTGGTGCCCTTCAGCTACCTGCTCATCGCCAACCTGGCCGTGATCCTGACCGAGGGCATGGGCTGGACGGTGCATCTGTGGACGGGCACGGCGGTGATGGCCGGCCTGGCGGGCGTCCTCCTGAGCTTCCTGGTCACCGGGCTGGCACCGGACGGGCGGATCGAACACGACGGGCGGAGCAGCCCAGATGGGCGGGACGGCCAAGGCGGATGGGGCGGACCCGATGGGCAAGGCGGCCAGGGCGGTTCCCACGTCGGAGCAGCGGGCCCGTGAACGTGGAAGTCCAGCCCCCGCCGCAATTCGCCGGCCTGACCGCCGCCGAGGCCCGCGCCCGCCTGCTGCGCCACGGCCCCAACCACCTCGTGCCCGAGGAGCGCCCCCGCTCCGGCCTGTACTGGCTGGGCAAGGCCCTGGCCGACCCCATGGCCCTGCTCTTGGTGGTGACCGGCGCGGCCTACTGGCTGCTGGGCGAGCACGCCGACGCGATCATGGTCCTGGTGGCCCTGGTGCCCATCCTGCTGGTCACCGTGCTGCTGGAGCTGCGCGGGCAGCGGGCCTTGGAGCAGCTCCGGCAGATGACGGCGCCGCGGGCGCGGGCCTGGCGCGAGGGCGCCCTGGCCGAGCTGCCCGCCGGCGAGGTGGTGCCGGGCGATCTGCTGCTGCTGCAGGAGGGCGACGTGGTGCCCGCCGACGGCCTGATGGTCGATGGAGCCCAGCTGGCCTTGGACGAAGCGGCGCTCACGGGTGAATCCCTGCCGGTGGACAAGCGGCCGGCGGGCGACCCGGGCGTCGTCGCCGTCATCGGTGTCGCGAACGCTCCCGGCCCCACGCCTGATTCGAAGGCTGGGACCCCGGCGCCGGCCGCCGATCCGACGACCGAAGCGGCGGTGATCCTGGCTGGCACCACCGTGCTGTCTGGCCAGGGCTGGATGCGGGTCACGGTCACCGGCGGGGCCACGAACTATGGCCGCATCGGCGGGCTGGTGGCGCGCATCGAACAGCCGCCCACCCCCTTGGAGCGGGTGGTGCAGCAGCTGGTGCGCCGGCTGGGGATGGTGGCCATCCTCTTCTGCATCGGACTGGTGGCCTTGGGCCTCTTCCGCGGTCAGCCCTGGGAGCAGGCCCTGATCGCCGGGGTCAGCCTGGCCATGGCGGCCATCCCCGAAGAGTTCCCGATGGTCTTCACCCTGTACCTGACCCTGGGCGCCTGGCGCCTGACGCGCTCCCGGGCCCTCGTGCGGCGGCTGAGCGGCGTCGAGGCCCTGGGAGCGGTGACGGTGATCTGCGCCGACAAGACGGGCACCCTCACCCGCGGCGAGCCGGACGTGGTGGCCCTGTACACGGTCGACGGCCGGCAATGGTCGGCGGACCAGCTCCAGGCCCCGCTGGACCCTGCGCCGGCAGCCCTGCTGGAAGCCGCCGTGCTGGCCTGCGAACCGCAGCCCTTCGACCCCATCGACAAGGCCATCCTGCAGACGGCACTGCGCGCGGGCATCGACGTGGCCGCGCTCCACGCCCGCCGCCTGGAGCGCGACGACCCCTTCGATCCGCGCACGCGCACCCTGGCCCATGTCTGGTCCCAGGATGGCGGCTTGAAGGACGGCGGCTTGACGCTGGCCACCAAGGGCGCTCTGGAGGGCATCCTGGGGCGCAGCCGAGCGGATGCCGGTGACGCCGCCAAAGCTCAGACAGCCCATGACGCGCATGGCGAGCGGGGCATGCGCCTGCTGGGGGTGGCGGCGGGCACCCTGCCCTCGTTGACCCTGGGCGCTGACGGGGAGCGGGAGCTCACGCGCTTCCTGGGTTACGTGGCCATGGCCGACCCACTGCGCTCGGGCGTGCGCGAGGCGGTGGCGGATTGCACGGCCGCCGGCATCCGGGTGGTAATGATCACGGGCGACCATCCGGCCACAGCCCATGCCATCGCCGACGACCTGGACCTGCCCCATGACACCGAGCCCTACCTCATGACGGGCCAGCAGCTGGACGAGGCCACCGACACGGCCCTGCCGGACCTGCTGAGGACGGTCAACATCTTCGCCCGCACGCGGCCGGAGCAGAAGCACCGCATCGTGGCGGCCCTGCGTGCCGACGGCGAGGTGGTGGCGATGACCGGCGACGGCATCAACGACGCCCCGGCCCTGCGCGAGGCGGACGTGGGCGTGGCCATGGGCCAGCGCGGCACGGCGGTGGCCCGCGAATCGGCCACGTTGGTGCTGCTGGACGACAACTTCGCCACGATCGTGGAGGCGGTGCGCGGCGGCCGACGCATCTTCCACAACCTGCAGCATGCCTTCATCTACCTGATCGCCTTCCACACCCCGCTGCTGGTGGGCGCCCTTCTGGCGCCGCTCCTGGGCCGCCCGCTCCTCTTCCTGCCCATCCACCTGGTGTGGTACGAGCTGCTGGTGCATCCCACAGCCTCGCTGGTCTTCCAAGCCGAGCCGGGCGACGCGGACCTGATGCAGCGGCCCCCCCGCCGCGGCCTCAGCCTGATCGAGTCGCGCCATTTCTGGCGCTCGGTCCTGCAGGGCTCGCTGCTGGTGACGGCGGTCTTGGGCCTCTACCTGTGGCGCCTTGACGCCGGCGCCGACCCGGCCGCCGCCCGCGCCCTGGCCCTGACCACCCTATCGCTGGGCCACCTTGGCCTCATCCTGGCCGCCCGCAGCCCGGACCGCCCGCTATGGGTCCGGCCAGAACCGTGGACGCGCACGCTATGGGTCCTGGCCCCCGTCTCCATCCTGGCCTGGGCCGCGGTGGTCCAGCTGCCGGCCCTCGCCGCCCGCTTCCGCCTGGCCCCGCTCACGGCGGGGGACTGGGCCCTGGCGGCGGGCGCGGCGGCGCTGGCGCTGGCGGTGGGAGAGCTGGGGAAGGGGTGGGGGGAAGACGAAAGGCGATGGGATTGGGTGAGCGCTGGCGATCTCGCCGAGATCTGACGCTACTCGTGTTCCTGGCCTTGGGGATGGCGGGGGGAGTTGCGTCCTGCCAGCCCACGCGCGAGCCTGATCGACCCGCCAACACACAAGCTGCCGCCGACCCAGCCATCATGCATCTTGTTGGCTCGGTACGGCAAGGCGGCCAAGGCCATCCATTTGACATCTGGCTCGATGCGTCCAACGAACGGTTCGTCGTCGATCGGGCCAGGCATGGTCGGTACCACTACGCGAATGGCGTTCTCCGAATCATGGCACCGGCTGGGATGACGGCACTCGATTACAGCATCACTGAGGCGTTCGAACCTGCCGCGATCCAGGCCCTGGATTACTTCGCATTTGTCGTGGTTCGGGATCTGAGATCGCAGTTGGTCGATCTTGGCACCGAGACGACCAACGGGAGCGAGATGGCCAAGGTCCGAGATCCTCTTGGTCGGACGATCCTGATCTCAGAGGACAATCTCCCCGTTCGAGTCCAATGGGTACAGGGAGAGATCCGAATCACGTACACCGGCTTCACGATTCATTCACCCAGCGAGATTCCTGACAGTGTGTTCGACAACCCCACGCCTGATCCATCAGCCGACAGCGTTGCTGGCGCCCACTACCTGTCAACTGATCCGGAGTTCGAGAGCATCTTTCAGTTCAGCGACTATGACGTCTACTGGTTGGGCCGCCAGTATGGTGATTGGGAGGTTAGCCAGGCCAACCGCACCAGGACCAGCGGGCCATTGTCAAGCAAGCTGGCCGAAGTGAGTCGGCAACCGGGAGCGGTCGATGACCACTTCGAAATCAGGTATCAGATCGGTGGTCGGGATGAGAGCGCAGCATACCTGGTGGTGAAGTCCTTCCCGACCAATGCTGTCGACGTCCCTTTGTCCCCGAGGGCAATCGTGACCGATGTCTCGGTCGGACAGCGACCCGCAGAACTGATCGACTTTGGGGAGTCAAGAGCCATCCGCTTCACCATAGACGATGCGCGGGTGTATCTCTACACCGATCAGACCATCGACCTGATCGAGGCGGCGTCACACCTCGTCCGCCTGCAGGATGGTGACGCGTAGCAGTGGTGTGACAGCGGTCTTGAAGCGCCGCAGGGTGACAATCAGCCGCAGCCAAAGGTTGCAATCAGCCGAGGTCCCGCCTTACAATCAGCCGCTATGAGCGCCGACCCGGTCTACCCTCGCTTCGCGGAGCCGCGCCTCATCGAGGCCCTGGCGGATACGCCCGTGGTGCTGATCCACGGGCCGCGCCAATGCGGCAAGACGACCCTGGCACAGCAGGTGGGCCGGGCACAAGGGCGCAGCTACCTCAGCTTCGACGACCCGGTGACCCTGGGGGCGGCGACGGCCGATCCAGCGGGCTTCGTGGCGGATCTGCCGGAGCGGGTCATCTTGGACGAGGTGCAGCGCGCCCCGGGCATCTTCGGCGCGATCAAGGTGGCCGTGGACCGGCGGCGTAGCTATGGCCGCTTCCTCCTGACCGGTTCGTCCAACGTTCTGCTGGTTCCGGCGCTCGCGGATTCCCTGGCCGGGCGCATGGGCATCCTGCGCCTGCACCCTCTGGCACAATGCGAGTTGGCCGGGCGCGAGTCCGGGTTCCTGGATGCGCTCTTCGGCGGGGGCTTCAAGGTGCGGACGGCAGAGCGTCTGGGCCGGAACCTGGCCGAGCGCATCGGCGCCGGCGGCTACCCACCGGCTCTGGCGCGCGCCCTTCCCGCCCGCCGCGCCGCGTGGTACCGGGACTACGTGGAAGCCCTGACGCAGCGCGATGTGCGCGACCTGGCGCGCATCAGCTCGCTCGACGCCCTGCCGCGACTCCTCGCCCTGGCCGCCGGCCAGACGGCGCGCCTGATCAATGTCAGCGATCTGTCCGGACCCTTTCAGCTGAGCCGCACGACCATCCGCGACTACATCACCCTCCTTGAGCGGGTCTTCCTGTTGGAGGAACTGCCGCCCTGGCACAGCAACCGCCTGAGCCGGCTGGTGAAAGCACCGAAGCTGCACATGGGCGATACGGGGGTGGCCTGCGCCCTCTTGGGCCTGGACGCCGAATCGCTCAACCGCGACCGCACTGCCCTAGGTCAGCTGCTGGAGACCTTCGTGTTCCAGGACCTGCGGCGCCAGGCCGACTGGCGGGAAGACGACATCCGCTTCTTTCACTTCCGCGACAAGGATGGCGCGGAGGTCGACATCGTGCTGGAGCGCGGCGCGGGACAGGTCGCCGGAGTGGAGGTGAAAGCCTCGGCCACGGTGACGGCGACGGACTTCCGCGGCCTGCGCCAGCTCAGGGAAGCGGCAGGCGCACGCTTCGCGGCGGGCGTGGTGCTCTACGACGGCGAGGTAAGCGCGGGCTTCGGCGACGGGCTGTACGCGGTGCCGCTGCGCGCGTTGTGGGAGCCGGCCTGAGGGGTCACGGGCTGCATTCCGGGGATGGAGCCCCCTGCGAGGCGGGTGGGGCGGCCCGGCCCGATCGGCTGACGAGCACGCGGAACCAGGTCAGGAACAGCACGCTGGCCCCGCTGGCCCAGTAGACCCCGCGGGCCCAGACCGTGCCGCTGTCCGTGCCGCTGCCCAGCCCGTGGGCCAGGACGAGGACGAAGACCGCGAAGCTCAGGAAGTGGATCGCGCGCCAGAGGCGGCGGCCGATCAGCCGGCGCACGTAGAAGCTGAGGCCAACGAGCGCCAGGGCGTAGAAGCCGAGCTGGCCCAGGCCGACACTGATCGGGCGGTAGTCGTGGCTGGCGAAGGGCAGCAGCAGGGTGGCCGGCGAATAGCCGATGTAGCGGTCGCCGAGCAGGATCAGGGCATGGAACAGGGCGAAGGCCAGGGCCAGCAGGCTGGCGTGCTGGTGGAGGTCGAACGCCGTCGGCCCGCCGGGCCACAGCCGCGCCAAGCGATTGGTGATCAAGAGCCCCATGACCAGGCTTAGCCAGAGGAGCCCGAAGGCCACCCAGGCGCTGGCCCGGGCCAGGAACCAGTACCCATGCGCCTGCGGACCGGACAAGGAGGCGCTGAGGTCCGGCAACCAGCGCGGCAGCAGCACCAGGGCCACCAGCACCCCGCCCAGGCTGGCCAACAGGAGCGCCAGCACGGTTCCGGGCGCCGTCGCCGGCGGGAGGTCTTCGAAACCGTCGCGGCCGCGCCGCGGAGCTTGCTCTTGGTTCATGTCCTTCATCCTTTCAAGTGTCGCGCCAGCCGGTCGCTGACGTGAACCGCGCCGTCCAGACCCACCAGCATGCCGGACAGATAGGGATGCCGCTCGATCCAGGCCATCCCTGCCCGGCGGCCCAGGATCAAGGCCGCTTTCGCCGCCGCTTCCGCCTCTACGGCCGAGCGGGCGACGACCGTGGCGCTGAGCAGGTCGGTCGCGGCCGGCGCGCCGGTGCGCGGGTCGATGATGTGGTGCTGCCAATGTCCGTCCCGCTGCCAGCGATGGACGTCCGTGCCCGATGTGGCCACGCCGCCGCGCCCCAGCCAGAGGACGGCCAGCCGTGCATCCGGCAGCCGTGGATCCGCCACCGCGATCGGCCAGCGGTTCCCGTCGGGCATCGGCCCGCTCACGGCGATGTCGCCGCCGGCATCGACCAGGGCCGGAGCGGTGGCCGCGAGCCGTCGCGCGGCCTGGTCGGCCGCCCAGCCCTTGGCGCTGCCACCCAGGTCCAACCGCATCCCGGCCGGCAGGGTGACGGTGCGGCCGGCAGGGTCCATGCGGATCGCCCGCCAGTCCGTGGCGGCCGCCGTCAGCCGGCCGTCGGCGGCGGTTGGACCATCGGCAGCGTTTGGACCATCGGCGGCGTTCGAGCCCGCTGACGTCCATCCGCCGTCCGGCCAAGGGAGCGGGTCGGCGCGGACAGCGGCCAGGGCATCGAAGCTGCGGTCGTAGCCCGCGCGCTCGAGGGCCGCCAGCAGCGTCGGCGTCACCAGCCCCTGCGTCCACCGCGCCGCGTCCAAGGCTGCCCGCAACACGTCCCACAAGACGGGGCCGATCGCCGTCCGCCGGCCGTCGGCGGCGTTCAACCGGGCCAGACCGCTGTCGCCGCGGAAGCGGCTGAGCTGCGCCTCCCAAGCGGCGAACCCGTCCGCCGCAAGCCGCAGTTCGACCTCACAGGGGTCGGCGCCGTCGTCCCGTTGGGAACGCGGGCCTTCGCCGGCCGCCAGGACCACCAGGATCTCCGAGCCCATCGCCCGGAACTCGCGGCGCCTGAGCGACCACGGTGCCGCAGCGGTCTGGACCGGTGTAAGAGCGATTGCTTCCATGGTTCCACCTCACCGTGACGATCGCGTGACCGCCACCGGCGCCGGCGCGGCGGGCGGCGGCGGCGCGGCCACCTGGCGCATGCTGCCCAGCACCGGTGCGGAAACGGCCACCGGCGCCGCCTGCCGGCGCCCGCTCACGCTGGCGTCTTGGGCTGCGATCAACGGGACCAGGGTGGGCAGGGGCGCGACCAGGTAGCTGATCGTCCGGGCTTCGGCGGCCGGCACGAACTCGGGCGCGGGCACCGTCGGCTCCGGCTCGGCATCCATCTGGGACTGCCGATCCGTGGCCAGTCGCGCCCAGCCGGCGACCGTCAGCGCTAGGGCCAAGGACGAGATCAGCATCTTCACGCCTGGGGCGCCTGGGGCGCGCAGGCCCGGCCTTGGCTTCCCGCCTGGCCGCACCGTCGTGACGTCGCTCGCTGGCCTAGCCATCGTCTCCCTCCTCGTCTTCGTCTTCGTGTTCGTGTTCGCCGCCGCCGCCTCCGCCGCCGGATGCGGCGACCATGGTCGCGACGCCGTTGTACAGAACCTGACCGCTCGCGGCATCGATGTACAGCGTGCCGGCATCCAGGACCACCTCGAAGGCCGCCGCGCCCTGGAAGTTCACGAGTTCCGGCATCTGGGCCAGGCTCGCGCCAGGGGCCACGAGCGCGGCGATCTGCGCCGCACGCTCGGCGCTGAGGTAGGTCGGCGGCGGCGCCGCGGGGCGGTCGGCCGCGACGGCGGCGGCCGAATAGGCTTGCCGCAGCTGCCGGTTGGCCTGTGCCAGGCGATCGTTCGCCTGCTGGATCATGGTCTGGTATTCGGCGGCGCGCTGGTCGAGAAGCGCCTGAACCACGGGATCGGGGCCCGGCGTCGGCGGCGGCGTGGGCAGGGTCATGGCCGTCGGCACGGTGGCCGAGCGCAGCGGGTCCGAGACGATCCGGCCGGCGACCGCGCCGACCAGCACCAGGGTGAAACCGCTGAGCGCAGCGGCCAGCAGGAGCGCTTTGCGCTGCAGAGGGGTGACTTGCGTCATGGCGAGACTCCTTTCAGGTTCATTCCGTGGATGAGGCTGTTGGAGGACTCCCGGTCTTCCTGGCTTCAGTTTCGCGCGCCGGCATTGGAATCGCCTTGCCGTGGCACCCGGGTTTCCCAACCTGTTTCCAATGCCGGTGCGCTACCGTTGGGCGCTGGCATGAAAGTGCGCTGCGTTCCAGCGGCAGTTTCATGCTCTGGCGGCTGTGCTTGCCGCACATGCGCGACGATGGAGATCATGCGGCCATGAGGGTCTTGCTCATCGAAGACGATGTACGGCTGACGCGGCTCGTCGCTCGGGTGCTCGCGGAAGAGGGCTACGCGGTCGACACCGCCCACGATGGTGGCGTCGGCCTGGAGCTGGCCTTGCGCGGCGTCTACGATGTCGCGGTGGTGGACTGGATGCTGCCCGTGCGGGACGGGCCGTCGATCTGCCGCGCCGTGCGCGCGGCGCGCTTGCCCACAGCGCTGCTCCTGCTCACGGCGCGCGGCGAGGTGGAAGACCGCGTGGCCGGTCTGGACAACGGCGCCGACGACTACCTGGTCAAGCCTTTCGCCTTCGACGAGCTGCTGGCCCGGGTGCGCGCCCTGGGACGCCGCTTCCAGATCGCCGCGGCCGACGCCTCCGAGCTGCGGCTCGGCGAACTGGTGCTGGACCTGCGCGCCCACAGCGCCCGCCGCGGCTTGCGGCCGCTGCAGCTGACCTCGACCGAATGGGCATTGCTGGAGTTCCTCATGCGCCATCCGGGTCGTGCCCTGACGCGGCAGCAGATACTGGACTACGTCTGGTCCTACGACAGCGCCGTCCTGCCCACGCAGGTGGATGTCTACGTCTCCTACCTGCGCCGCAAGCTGAGCGCGAAGGGCGAAGTCGACCCCATCGAGACCGTGCGCGGCCTGGGCTACCGCCTGCGCCTGGCGCCCGACCATGCTTAGCGCCCTCCGCCTGCGGCTCACGCTGCTCTACCTGGCCATCGGGCTGGCCTTCCTCCTGCTGGTCGGCGCCGGTAGCTACGGCCTGCTGCGCGGCTATTACGCGTCGAGCACCGACCTGGCGCTGCAGCACCGCCTCGTCGGCGAGCTCCGCCTCCTGGGAATGTCCGTGCCGCCCGATCTGGCCGCCGCCGACCGCGCCTGGTATGCCAGCCGCGGGCGGTCGGCGCCGCTGCCCGCGCCGACGGGCGCGGCCCGTCCGGTCGGATCAGAGTCTGAGGACCGCGACGGTGGCGATTCCGAGCGCGACGAGGACGGGGCGGACGAAGCGAGCGCGGACCGCGCTTCCACCGCCCCGGAGGTCGAGGAAGAGCATGCCGACGAGTCTGCCGCGGAGGAGGCCTTCGACAGCGACCTGGCCATCATCTTCGTGCGGCAGCTCGATGCCGCCGGCCGGCCTTTGGCCGGCGCCCCATCGGAGCGACCCATGCCAGCATCCCCCGCAAGCCCTGAGGGGGTGGCCGCAGCGCAGGTCTTGGGCAGCGACCGGCGAACGGTCCGCGCGGCGGACGGCCGCGGCATACGGCTGCTGACCTTCAGGCTGGCGAGCGGCAGCGGCGCCGACCCGGTCTTTCTGCAGCTGGGCCGGCCCTTGGACGACCAGGAGCGGGTGCTGCGGCGGCTCCTGGCCGTATTGCTGAGCCTGGGCAGCCTCAGCGCCGTCCTGTTGGGGGGGGGAGGCTGGTGGCTCGCGGGTCGCTCCCTGCAGCCGGCGGAGCGAGCCTGGCGACAGCAGCAGGCCTTCGTCGCCAACGCCAGCCACGAGCTGCGCACGCCGCTCACCCTGATCCGCGCCAGCGCCGAAGTCCTGGGGCGCAGCCTGCCCGCGACGGGCGATGACCGTTCGCTGGTCGACGACATCCTTTCCGAATGCGACCACACCAGCAGGCTGGTCGGCGACCTGCTGCTCCTATCCCGCCTGGACAGCGTCCAGCTGGAGCTGCGACGCGAGCCGGTGCGGCTGACGGAGCTGTTCGCCGACCTGGCCCGGCAGTTCGGTCGTCTGGCCGCGGCACGCGAGGTCCTGTTCCAGATCGACGACAGCAGCGCCGGCGGCGCGCCCCTTCTCGTCCAGGCCGACCCCACCCGTCTGCGGCAGGTGCTCCTGGCCCTCCTGGACAACGCCCTGCGGCACACGCCGCCGGGGGGGAGCATCAGCCTCGCGGCGCGGCGCGATGGCCCTCTCGCCCTGCATGACGGGGGCCGCCGCTGGGACCGCTCCCTGCCCGGCACGCGCCTTCCCGTCGCCATCGTGGTCAGCGACAGCGGCGAAGGGATCGCCGCGGAGGATCTGCCGCACGTGTTCGAGCGCTTCTACCGGGCGGGCGCGAGCGGCGGGGCGGGCGGCGAGGGTGGTGCCGGCCTGGGGCTCGCGCTGGCCAAGGCCCTGGTCGAGGCGCAGGGAGGGCGGATGGCGATCGAGAGCCAGCAAGGGCTTGGAACGCGGGTGACCATCGGGTTGCCGGGGCCGACCTGACGGGTCACGGGGCGTGCCCCACTGGAATGCCGACGCAGACTCAGGTCGCCAGCCAGTCCTCCGGCGACTGGCACAGACATAAGGCCTGGCAGCGCTGCTTCATCTCCCGATCCAAGGTCAGGAGCGTCGCATCCATCTTGCCGGCCAAGGAAACATAGACCGAATCAGCGGCCCGAAGACGGCAGGATGCGGCGACGGCCACCAGGACACTGGCGTCTATGACCACCGTCATCGACGATCCGCCAACAGGATCTCCACCACCGGACGGGCATCCACAGCCGCGGACCGAACGCGCCGACCCAGTTCCTGCCAGTCACGCAGCCATGATTGGGCCTCGGCGAGCGAATCGCCCTCGTCACCGCTTGGCCGCTCCCGGGCCAGGAGGCCCGCCGACACGACCTCTTCCATCACCTCGCGCAGGCGACGGTGCTCCTTGGCCGCGATGACCTTCAACTGGATCATCAGACTGTCGGGCAACTCAACAGTGGTCTTCATGTCCCCAAATTACCATATTCCCATCTTGATGCACCCTGAGACCGTAAGGCCAGTACGATACTGTTGCGACCCTGAGCGCTGTCGCGGCCGACCCGGCAGGCTTCGGCGACGGTCTCTATGCGGCGCCGCTGGCGCGCTGTGGGAGCCTGCCTGACGGGTCATGGCTATCCGGCGGAGGCCGCCGGGCCGGTGGCCTCCGCCGCAGCATCGACCGTCCCAGGTTCTTCGACCTGTGCCACCCGGGCCGTCGCAGCCGCCAGGCGCGGCTTCCTCCGGTAGCCCTGGTCCATGAAGCCCCGCTGGTGTCGTTCGTCGCGGGCCTTGGCCACTGCGTGGCGGGCCTGGTAGCGGGCGGCCTCCTCCGCGGGCACGGGGTCGTCGGGATGGGCTTCGTTCCAGAAAGCGCGGTACTCTTCGGGGCCCCATTTCAGGCGGCGGCGGTCGCTGATCTTGCCGGCGTAGTCGGCGGCCAGGGCCCGGTTCAAGGTGCGGTCCAGGCGACAGCCCAGGTGCACGCGGCCGGTGATCTTGAGCGCGGGGGTGAACACGCCCAGCCCGGGCAGCTTCACCGGCCGGCCGCGACGCGCCAGGTCCCGGGTCACCTCGTGCAGCTCGGTGAGCGCTAGCTGCACCTGGCTGCGCTTGAGCCCGGTGCGTGCGGTCAGGATGGCGCAGAGCTCGTCCATCTCCACCACCGGACCCAGCTCCAGACGGGGCGAAAGTTTGGCCATTGCCTGTATCATGGTTGCCATGGATACGCTCCTGCGAGGGTGTCGTGGCCGCGGTGGCGCCGGCTTGCGGACGCGCAACACGGAGGCGCCGCCACGGGTCCTGAAGCGGAAGGACGACGCCGGGCGTAAAGAGGTACACTAGCACTGTAGCTCGGCCAGGGTAGCACCTTAGCTCAGCTATGGGCGCAGTATAGCTGGGCTTGAGTAGCAGGCAAGCAGAGAAGTTCCCGGCTGTCGTGATGGGTTTCCTTACGTGTTGGAGCAAGTTTCCTTGCGTGTCGATGCAAGTTTCCTTACGTGTTGATGCAGGTTTCTCGGCGTGAAGTGGACGGGTTACCGGCATGAAGTGGGCGAGCTTCCGACTGCAGACGGAAATCGCGCCGGCTGGGGGCTGGCGCTGACCTGGGGATGCCTTGGCGAACCGCGCCAGCGTTCGCCCCGGGAGTTGCGGCCGACGGCGAGCAGCCAGGCGCGCCACCGGTCTCGCCGGAGCCAGGGGTCAGGTACCGACCGGCCGCGCCACCACCAGCACGTTCCCGTCCGGGTCCGCGAAGTAGGCCGCCTCGTCGCCCCAGTCGCGCGGCGCGGCGGCTGAGAGAAGGCGGGCGCCAGCGGCTTCCAGGGCATCCACTGCCGCCGGCAGGTCGTCGACGCGGAGGTAGAGCTCAGTGGCGTGATGATGGCGCCGGCCGGGGTAACTGTCGGCAAGGCCCCGGTATTCCTGGCGAAGCCCTCGCGCTGGTACAGGCCCAGCCGCATGCCGCCCGGCAGCAGGTACTCGCGGTACACGGGGACGTCCACATCCGCGGGCCAGGCGAAGGCGCGGTCGTAGAAGGCACTCGCTCGGTGCAGGTCGGCTACCGCGAGGATGGTGAGGATGTGGCGGGCGGTGATGCTCATGGGCGTCTCGATGGTTGGCGTGGCCCCATTGCAGGGCCGGTCGGGGCAGCTTATGATAGTGAGAACGGAGCATCCGCATGCAGACCCTTCTCAACCCCGGCATTCCCACGTTCCAGGAGCTGACCATGCCGGCGACCTTGCCACTGGCCACCCTGCACGGGGCCGTCCTCGACTTCATCCGCGACCGCGAGGACGTCGTGCTGTTCGGCGCCTACGCCGTCAACGCGTACGTGCCCGAGCCACGGATGACCCAGGACATCGACCTCTTGAGCACTCGGATGGAGGCCGTCGCCACGGACCTGCGAGACCATCTGGCGGCGCGCTTCCGTATTGCCCTCCGCCTGCGGGATCTAGGCGCGGACAAGGGCCTGCGGCTCTACCAGCTGCAAAAGGAAGGCAACCGCCACCTGGTGGACATCCGCTCCGTCGGCACCCTACCGGACAGCCGTCGCCTGGCCGGCATCCTGGTGCTGGCACCGGCCGACCTGGTGGCCGCCAAGGCCCTGGCCTTCCACCAGAGGCGCGGCCAACCCAAGTCAGGCACGGATTGGCGCGACCTGGCGCTCCTGCTCCTGGCCTTCCCGGACCTGCGCGCCGACGACGGGCCGGTCGCCGAATGCCTACGAAACCTGGACGCATCACCGGCCGCCATGGACACCTGGCGCGAGCTGGCAGGGCAGACATGGGTGGCGGACGATGACGGGGACGACACGGACGCGGACTGGGTCTGACGGTCGGGTATCCAGAACGGGTGATGACCGTTCCTTCCGCCCGGGTGACCCGCTGCCGACTTACGCGGTCGTGGATCGGATCGCGGGGCCGCCCCTATGGTGCATCATCGCGGATCCTACCGCCCCAGCCCTCGTCCAAGGCATGCGTCAGCGCCGCGCCGTAGAAGAAGACCAACGCCGCCAGGTATAGACCGCCCAGGCTGATCAGCGGCGAGATCGCCACCGTGAGGATGGCGTTGTCGGCCGCCAGGCGCAGCCCGAGCGACACCAGGAGCATGCCCGCGCAGAGCACGCCGCCCGCCGCCAGAGCGCCCACCAGCACCGAGCCCCAGCGCGGGCTCCTGTCCGGCAGGCTGCGGTAGATCAGGCCCAGAGTCGTCGTGAGCAGGCCCAGCAGCCAGGCCGCGTGGGTCAGGGCGGAGACGTCGACGAAGCCCGGCAGGTAGCGCTCCAGGAACCGGCCGAATCCGCTGAGGACCGTGCCCGTCAGGAGACCGGCCAGGAGCAGCAGGCCCATCAGCAGGGTGAAGGCCATGGAGACCAGGCGGCTGCGGGCCATGGGCAGCCAGCGGCGCCAGATCGGGGACGGCGCCGGCGCCAGGTCCTGGTCCCAGATCTCGCCCAGGTCCCGCTCCACCTCGAAGAAGATGCGCGAGCCGCTCCACATCAGCACCAGGATGCCGATGGCCGTGGCACGCGCCGAGGCGCTGGGCTGGGCCGCGGCCGTGACCGCCGCCGCCACCGCGTCCGCCCGCCCCTGGCCCAGGAGCAGCCCGATCTCCGCCAGCACCCCGTCCTGCGCCGCCGTCGGACCCATGACCAGGCCGGCGATCCCGATGGCCAGCACCAACAGCGGGGCGAAGCTCATCAGCACGTAGAGCGCCAGGGCCGCGCTCATGCGATGGAAGTTGAGGCGGTCGGCCTGTTGATGGACGGCGCGGAAAAGGGGTAGCATGGTAGGGACGATGATAGGCCAAGGGTGGGCGGGGTTCCAGCGGATACCACCCCCACCGATTGCCCCCATCCCTCTCCTGACCTATAAACCTACCCCATGCCCATCGCCCTCGCCATGCTCCCCCTGCGCCTCGTCGTCTTCGCCCTAGGCGCCGCGCTGGTCTTCCGTGCCCTGCGCGCCGCCGTGCGCACCTTCGTGCTGCCGCGCAGCGCCGCCGATCCCGTCATCCAGCGCATCTTCCGTTGGCTCCGCAAGGTTTTCGACTGGCGCCTGCGGCGCATGGCCACCTACGCCCAGCGCGATGCCCTCATGGCCATGTACGCCCCCGTGGGCCTGATGCTGCTGGTGCCCGCGCTGCTGGCCCTGGTGCTGGCCGGGCATATGGCCATGCTCTGGGCCGTGGGCGGGCGGCCGCTGACCGACCTGGACGCCTGGTCCCACGCCTTTGCCATGAGCGGCTCCTCCTTGCTCACCCTGGGCTTCGAACGCGGCGACGGGCCGGCGGAGACCCTGCTCTCCTTCAGCGCCGCGGCCATGGGGATGATGCTCGTGGCCCTGCTCATCGCCTACCTGCCCACCATCTACGCCGCCTTCTCCGCCCGGGAGAAGATGGTCACCCTGCTGGAGGTGCGCGCCGGCAGCCCGCCTTCGGCCGTCGAGCTGCTCAGCCGCTATCAGCGCCTGGGCCGCCTGGACCGCCTGGGTGAGCTGTGGCCCGTCTGGGAGGGTTGGTTCGCCGAGGTCCAGGAGAGCCATACCTCCCTGGCCGCCCTGGTCTTCTTCCGCTCGCCCCTGCCCGAGCACAGCTGGGTGACCGCCGCCGGCGCCGTCCTGGACACCGCCGCCCTGGCCCAGTCCAGCCTGGACCTGCCCAGCGACGTGTACGCCCAGATGTGCCTGAGGGCCGGCTTCCTGGGCCTGCGCCGCGTGGCCGACTTCTTCCAGGTGCCCTACAACCGCGATCCGCACTTCCCCGCGGACCCCATCAGCATCAGCCGCCAGGATTTCGACGCCGCCTGGGAGGCCCTGGCGCGCCACGGCCTGCCCCTGCGCCCCGACCGCGACCAGGCCTGGCGGGACTTCGCCGGCTGGCGGGTGAACTACGATGCCGTGCTGATGGCCCTCTGCCGCATGACCATGGCGCCCCAGGCGCCCTGGGCGGGCCCGCCGACGCCTTCCGACCAGCAGCAGAGGACCAATCCATGAGTGAACCGTCGACCGCTGACGTGACCCCCGCCGCCGCCCTGCTGGTCGACCGCGACCCCGCCGGCATCGTCACCCTCACCTTCAACCGCCCTCAGGTGCTCAACGCCCTGGACTGGGAGGCCATGGCGCTGTTCGAGAGGACCGTGGAGACCCTACACGAGGAGACCGCCTCCGGCGAGGGCCCGCGCCTGCTGATCCTGACCGGCGCCGGCGAGCGGGCCTTCTGCAGTGGCGGCGACCAGGCCGTGCTGCACAGCCAGCTGGCCGCCGCCGACGGCGAGCGCCTGGCGCAGCTGATGGGCCAGGCCCTGCGGCGCCTGGAGCAGCTGCCCATCCCCACCGTGGCCGCCGTCAACGGCTTCGCCCTGGGGGGCGGATCGGAGATCGCCCTGGCCTGCGACCTGCGCGTGGTCGACGCCGCCGTGCGCTTTGGGCTGGTGCACAGCAAGCTGGGGCTCATCCCCGGCTGGGGCGCCGGCCAGCGCCTCATCCGGCTGTTGGGCCCCGCGCGGGCCATGGATCTGATGCTCAGCGGCCGGCAGCTGGGGGCCGCAGAGCTGGAGCAGCTGGGCCTGGCCACCCGCCGCGCGGCGGAGGGCGGGGCCCTGGCTGCGGCGCGCACCCTGGCCTCCGAGATCCTGGCCCTGGACCCGGCCGTGGCGCGGGCCATCAAGGCAATGATCAGCGCCCACCGAGAGCTGCCCTATGCCGCGGCCCTGCACGCCGAAGCAGCCCTGTTTCCGGCACTTTGGGTCGGCGAGGCGCATGTGCGGGCGGTGGCGGCCTTCCTGGGCCGGCGGGGATAGACCCGAGCCCCTCCCCTCGTCTCCCCCTCCCCGAGCCGTTTTGGGGGAGGGGGCCGGGGGGAGGGGGCCGGACCCCGGCCCGCTTTGCCCGTAGCATCCCCCACCCCTCCGCCGTCAATACCCTACAATCCCGCTCCCACTGTTCTCGGGGGCCATGCCTGCCAGCCCAAGGCCCTGCCCATGCCTGCCGCCAAGATCCGCCGTCTGGCCATCTTCATCAACCTGTCGCTGGCGGTGGCCGTCGTCGCCGCCTGGCGTCCCGGTCCGGCCGCCGCCGGCCCCGCCGACTCGCCCACGGCGCCCGCGCCCACGGCCAGCCCTACCGCCGTCGATGGACCGGGCCTCTGCACCGTGAGCGGCGAGCACCGCGCCGGCACCACGCGGATGGAGATCGGCCAGGCGCTGGGAATGGCCCTGACGCTTGGCGCCACCTGCCCCGACAGCGTCAAGGGCAAGGCCGACATCCTGCTGGTGGTGGACTATTCGGCGTCCATGCAGGAGCAGGGCAAGTTCGACGCGGCGCAGAGCGCGGTGCGGCAGTTCCTGGACAACGTCGACTTCAGCCTGCACCGTGTGGGCCTGGTGCCCTTCTCCAACAGCGCCTATGTGGCCCAGCCCCTCACCCAGAGCCGCAGCTACCTGGATCTGGCCTTGAAGAACAGCGGTGGTCCGGTGGGCGGCACCAACATCGGCGAAGCCATCAGCACCGCGGACCGCGAGATGTACACCACCGCCCGGCGGGATGCCGTGTGGATCATCGTCCTGTTGACCGACGGCCAGAGCGCCGTGGATCCCATGCGCCAGGCGGCCGCCCAGGCGCGGGACCGGGGCATGGTGCTGTTCACCATCGGCCTGGGGCAGGACGTGGCCGAGGCCGAGCTGAAGTCCATCGCCACCAGCCCGGCGCATTACCGTTTCGCGCCGGACGCCGCCACCCTGACCCAGATCTACCTGGACATCGCAGCCATGATCCGCGCGGTGACGGTGACCGACATCGTGCTGGTGGACCGCTTGGGGCAGGTGGCGCAGTACCAACCGGGCTCCGGCCTGCCGCGAGAGCCGGAGATCCCCGGCGAGGGCCGGGACCTGCGCTGGCGCATCCCCTTCCTGGCCGACAGCCAGCTCTTGTTCAGCTACAGCGTGCGCCTGCAGTCCGGCGGCATCGTGGAGCCCAGCGAGATCGCCTGGGCGGATTACACCGACGGCGACGGCGTCCGCCGCCGCTACGTCTTCCCCTCGCCCAAGGTGGAGGTCATCGTCCCCGAGCGCCGCTTCGCCTACCTGCCCTTCCTGATCCGCGGCCACTGCCTGCCGGCGACGCAACGCTCCGACGTGGTCTTGGCCCTGGACAACTCCTCCAGCATGGCCGGGGCCAAGCTGCAGGGGCGCGGTGGCGGCCGCCGGGCGCTTTCCTATCCTTGCTCAGCCTGCCGGCGGACCGCGCCGCCCTGGTGGCCTACGCCGGCGAGGCCCAGGTGCTCTCCGGCCTCACAGGCAACCCGGCCACCCTGGAGGCGGCCCTGCTCGCCCTGCGCACCGGCAGCGGCACGCGCATCGACCTGGGCCTGCAACAGGCCGGCGCCCTCCTGACCGGCCGCGCCGACAGCCAGCGCCGGCCGGCCATCATCCTGCTCACGGATGGCCGCCAGTCGGCGCCCGGCGACGTGCTGGGCATCGCCCGCGGCCTGCGCGCGCGGGGCATCGTCATCTACAGCGTCGCCTTCGGCAACGACGCCGACATAGACCTGCTGGCCGGCATCTCCGGACGCGCCGACCGGGTCTTCGTCGCCGAGGAAGCCCAGGCTCTGGCGGCCATCTACGCCGAGCTGGCGACGACGGTGGGCTGCCGGTAGAGGCAGGGCGGATCCCTCCCATGTCCTGGTTCGGGGCCTGGGCGGCCGCGTCAACCGCTGGGGGCCGGGCCGGGGCTGCTGCCCTGGGCCTGGTCTTCCAGCGGTGGCCGCCTGAACGGCTGGTCGGCCGCAGCTGCTGGTGGTCGGCGGGGGGCGGGCGGGGGGGGCGCGCTGGGCGGGGTGGGGGGGGGGCCCGCTGGTGGCCCTGGGCGTGGCGATGCTCTGGTCTGGCTGATGCCCAGCGCCTCGGCCTTCTGGGTGATCCGGGGCGACCTGCTGGAGGTTTCAGCGCTTCGCGCCGGCCGGGGACCTGTTCGCCTGGCTGCGCGGCACCTGACCTTCTGCCCATGGCCTCGCCGTCACCCTGCCGGCCAGGACCCGGCGCGGCATGGAGCCGCGGGTGCTGCTGCTGGCCGCCTGGCTGGCCGTGATCCTTGCCGTCCTGGCCCGCGTGGTCTGGCAGGCCGGATTGCGGCGCTATGCCGGCGCGTCCGCCTGATGGCTTCCCCTGCCCGGTTCCTGCGCGCATGAATGCCCTCAGCTGGTCGTTGATCGCCCTCCTCGCGGGTCTGCCGCTGCTGCTGGTGGCCTGGTGGCTGCTGCAGGTGACGGAAGGCGTGCTGCTGGGCCCGCGCGTGGTGCGTTGGTTCTATGACAAGGACGCCCGGCGCTACGAGAGCATCAAGGGCTTCGACGCCCGCGACGAGCGCGACTTCGTGGCCCTGCCGCTCTTCCACCGCCTGGACGAGGGGGCCGGCCCAGACGCCCGCATCCTGGACGTGGCCACCGGCACCGGCCGCCTGCCGTCGGCCATCCTGGCCATCCCCTTCTACAGCGGCCGCATCGTGGGGGTGGACGCCTCGGGCGGCATGCTGGGCGTGGCCGCCGAGCGCCTGGCCGATCAGCCCGGCCGGGTCACCCTGCTGCAGACCACGGTGCCGCCGCTGCCCTTCGCCGACGCCAGCTTCGACGCGGTCTGCCTCATGGAAGCCCTGGAGTTCCTGCCGGACCGCGCCGCGGCCCTGGCCGAACTGGTGCGCGTGCTGGTGCCGGGCGGCATCCTGCTGGTCTCCAACCGCCGCGGCTGGGAGCGCCGGCTCTTCCTGAGCCACGCCGAACCGGCCCGCGCCTTCGAGACCCGCCTGGCCGCCCTGGGCCTGGAGCGAGTCGAGACCCGCCCCTGGCAGACCTACTACGACCTGGTCTGGGCGCGCAAGTCCGGCGCCGGCGCCATCTGGTCCGTGCCAGAAACGCCCCCATGGCCGGCCGCCCTGCGCTGTCGACGCTGCGCGGCGGACGGGGCCGCGGCGGCGAACCGGCGTCAGCGAAGGCGATGGCGCGGTCGCGACCGGCGAGGGGACCGAGACGCGGAAGGGTCAAGGGCGCAGCTGCACTGCCGGCGCTGCGGGCAGGGGCTGCCCTGGGCGATGCGGGGTTCTGGATGTGGGAGGGATGATGCTGGCGCCTCGGGTCGACGCTCCGCCAAGCGCAGCAGCCGCGACCGGCCGCGGTCAGCGCCGCAGTGCGGCAGAAGCAGCCTCCAGCGCCCCCCCACCGCCGTCGGCGACGGTGTGACCGGGACCGCGCTGGGACGGATCGTCGGCGAGGGCGTGGCCGATGCCGTCGGTACCGGGCGCGTGGGCTCCGGGCCGACGGCGGCGATGCCGCGCTGGCTCCACCACAGGAAGCGGTCGGTCTGCTCGAAGAGGTAGACCTCCACGTCGTCGCCCGAACGCAGGTCGAAGCCGCCCAGGCCCGTCGCGAAGTCGCCGGTCAGGCCGCTGAGGGTGGCGGCGTTGCCGGCGGCGGCGCGGCCTTGCAGGTCACCGCGGGCGAAGCCGGCCGCCACCAGGAACTTGAGCGGCGGCGCCTTGCCGGACACGGTGTCGCTACGGTTGTCGGCCGTGAAACGCAGATCGGGCACGGTGAAGTCGTAGGTCCGCGCACCCACCTCCAGCCGGAAGCGGTCGCCGGGCTGAATACCCGTGGGGAAGACCCCGTCCAGGCTGATCAGCCATTGGGGCAGCTGACCGTTGATCTGCGGCCGCACGAAGTCGCGCAGGGCCGCCTTGGGCTGCCCGGCGGTGTCGAGGGGACTGATGACGATGGGTAGCCCGGCGGTGGCCCGGCCCAGACTGGTCAGGTCGCTGACGCCGATGCCCACGATGGGCTGGTCCACCCATTCCAACACCCAGGCGGCACCGGCGTCGTGTGCCGCCAGGACACCGTAATACATGGCGCAGGGCGCGGCGCCGCAGCGCAGGGTGTAGGCGCCGCTAGATTCGGCCCGACCGCTGAGCACCTGGTAATCCTCCTCGTAGGGCAAGGGGCCGAAGAAGTCGGCCGCCGCGTAGTAGACGAGGCTGTCCAAGCGGGCGCCGGGCGGGGCCTGGCCTGTCAGCACCTTGCCGCCCGGCGCGTCGACCGCCGCCGAGACCAAGGGCACCATGAACTCGACCGGCGCCCCGATCTCCGGCTTCAGCCGCAGGCGATCGCCGGGCTGGAAGGCGGAGTCCTGGCCGCGACTGGAGCGCAGTTCGGCCACCAGGAACCCGGCGGGGTCGGTCTCCACCTCGGTCCAGGCCTGCCGCTCGCCGCCGGGCAGGACATGCTCCACCAGCACCTTGCCCCAGCCGGCGATGCTGCCGGTGAGCACGTGGCCGTACAGACGGACGACCAGCTCTGGCTGCGCGACCCCGACCAGGCGCGCCACGCCGGAGCCGGTCCAGGCCAGCACCTTGGCCCGCGCGCCGGTGGGCGGCGGCGGGCTGAAGGTCTGACTGAAACCTCCCTGGGCATCCCCCCCCCTGGCCACCGCCGCGGCATCGTCCTGGCCATCGGCATCGCGGTCCAGGGCGATGGTCAGGCGCGCCCCGGCATCGGCATGCCCCCAGACCCGGGCACCGGCGCTGTCCAGGCTGGCCAGGATCCGCGGCACAGCGCCCACCTCCCGCTCGCCGGCCGGGGCGCTCAAGAACAGGGTCTCGCCGCTGTCCGGCCGGTAGACGCCGTTCTCGGGTACGCCGCCCGGCAACAGGGGCACGGCGTAGAGCGATCCGCCCAGAGGGTAGGCGGGGCCGGAGCGAAAGCGATCGGTACCCAGGGCATCGCGGCTGATCAGCCGGAGATCACCTACGACCGGATCGGTACGAATCAGGGCATAGTTCTCGGATGTGCTGAGGGTGACCAAGGGCGGCGCGAAGGGATAGATGAAGATATGGCCGGCGCGGGTGATCACGGCCGCCTCGCCCCAATAGCCGGGGCCGATATCCGCCAGACCGCCGAAGTCGAAGCTGAAGCGGCCGCCGGCGGCCAGCCGGGCGGACTCTGGGGCGCGACGTCGGCCGGCCCGTCCAGCAGGGTCAGATCGCGGTGCAGGGCGACGAAGACGGCCAGGGTGCCCGGCGGCGCCTTGCCGCTCACCGTCTCGGCGCCGGTGTCGGCGGTGACCGCCATGGCCGGCGCCTCCAGGCGCGTGATCTCCGTCCCGATCCGCACCTCCACCGTGTCGCCGGGCTCGATCAGGATGCGCTGCTCCACCGGCCGGCCGGCGGAGAGGTCGATCTGCCAATGGCTCTCCGTATGCGCCCCGCCCTGCTCCACCTGGACGCGCAGGCGCCCGGCCGAGTCGAGCAGGCGCACGACCGGATGGGCGATGGCCGAGGTGCGGATGCCGACGATGGAGCTATGGACCCAGATCTCCAGCTGCGGGTCGGCAGTCTGGGCATGAGCGATGCGCGGCCCCGCCAGGACCCCAGCAGCAGGAAGGACCCACCCCGCAACGGCGGGCGCGGCGCCGGGGCCTCCAGGCCCCGCCGCCAGTCCGAGATGGGGAGTTGCGGGCGGGGCTCGGGGCGCCAGCAGGGGGCGAACAGGGCGGCCGCCAGGCGCCGGGCCTCGCCCCCAGCCCCTCCCCGACCGCGGCCGGTACTGCAGGGCCTCCGCCAGATGCGCGGCCTGGATCTGCGCCTCGGCCTCCAGGTCGGCGATGGTGCGGGCCAGCTTCAGGACGCGGTAATAGGCGCGGGCCGAGAGGCGCAGTTGGCGCAGGCCGGCCTGCATCAGTTCCTGGGCTTCGGGCGTCAAGATGCAGTGGGCGCGGATCTCCGCGGCACCCATCTCGCTGTTGCAGCGCGGGGCCACCGCACGCTGGCGCCGGCGGGGCGGCAAACGAGTGGCCGGGGTGGCCCGCGCCATGCGCCCGGGGCGGCGCGGCGTCGCCGGCCCTTCGTCCCTGCGGCGGCGGTTATCCGCGCCAGGCGCCGCGGCGCGGATGCGGGCGCCGCCCCCGTCTCTCCGCCCACCGCCTCTCTGTCCACCGCCAGCACCCGCCGCGGCCTCCCACGCCGCCCCGTCCAGCCGCCGCTGCTGCAACAGGCGCGCCGCCATCACCCGCGCCCGGACCGCCGCCGACCCCTCCGCCGGCGTGGCGTCCAAGAGGCGCGCATGGTCCACGCGCGGCACCTCCACATGCATGTCGATGCGGTCCAACAGCGGGCCGCTGATCCGCTGTTGGTAGCGCTGCACCGCCCCCGGGCCGCAGCTGCAGGCCTGGCCTGGGTCCCCGTGGTGGCCGCAGGGGCAGGGGTTGCGGGCGGCCACCAGGGTGAAGCTGGCCGGGAAGGTGGCGGCCCCGGCGGCGCGGGCGATGGTGACGTGGCGGTCTTCCAAGGGCTGGCGAAGCACCTCCAGGATGCGCGCGTCGAACTCGGGCAGCTCGTCCAGGAACAGCACCCCGTGATGGGCTTTGGACACCTCCCCCGGTCCGGGCCAGGTGCCGCCGCCGATCAGACCGGCCGCGGAGATGGTGTGGTGCGGGCTGCGGAAGGGACGGCTGCGGATGAGTGGCGTCTCCGGTGACAGCAGGCCGGCGACGGAGTAGACGGCCGTCACCTCCAGGGCCTCGTCCAGGGTCAAGGGCGGCAGGATGCCAGGCAGGCAGCGGGCCAGCATGGTCTTGCCCGAGCCGGGCGGGCCGGAGAAGAGCAGGTTGTGGCCGCCGGCGGCGGCGATCTCCAGGGCCCGCCGCGCCTGCTCCTGGCCGCGCACCAGGGCCATGTCCATCCCCTCGGGCGGCGGGTCGGCCGTCAGCGCGGGGGCGATGGCGATCGGCAGGGGACGGCCGCCCACAAGATGTCGTACCAGGTCGACGATATGCGCCGCGCCCATCACCGCCCGCCCCATCACCAACGCCGCCTCGGCGGCGTTGTCCGCCGGCACCAGCACCCGCTTGAAGCCCCGCGAGCGCGCGGCCTGGACGATGGGCAGGATTCCCTGGGTGGCCCGCAGGGCGCCGTCCAGGGCCATCTCCCCCACCACGATGGCGTCGCTGAGGTCCGCGTCCAATTGCTCCGAGGCCATCAGGATGCCCAGGGCGATGGGCAGGTCATAGGCCGGCCCGGCCTTGCGCACATCCGCCGGGGCCAGGTTGACCGTGATCCGCGCCATGGGATAGGCGAAGCCCGCGTTGCGCAGGGCCGCGTAGAGTCGGTCCTTGGATTCGCGCACGGCAGCGTCCGGCAAGCCCACGATGGTGGTCGCCGGCAGGCCGTGGTGGATGTCCACCTCGACCTGCACGATCTCCCCCTCCAGGCCCGTGAGGGCGCAGCTCCAGATTCGTGCCAGCATGCCCAGGAGCATAAGGCGGCGCGGGTTGCCTCGGAAGGGGGTGGGCGCCCGGTTCGCGCCATCATCGCGCCAGCCTCGTGTTACACTTGACGGCCACCGGGGCGGCGCGATCCGCGCCGCTACCGCAGGCCGACGCCGGTTCTTTATCGCCGCCGCCCGGCCGCTCACCGCCCCCATCCCAGCCCTGGAGGTCCGCCGTGAAGACCCCGCGCATCGTCCCCTCGGTCGCCGTCGCCCTGACCTTGACCCTGCTGATGGCCGCATCGGCCAGGGCGCAATCGCCCTTTCCCCCGCGTGACGGCGCCCTGGCCGTCGACGCCTCCATCGAGATCAGCAACGAGCGGCTGCGGCGCGAGTACGACGAGCGACTGGGCGGTCTGGGCGACCTGGACGGCCTGATGCTGGTCGTGCCCAGCTGTCAGCCGGATCCCGAGGTGTACCTGGATGAGGCCCTGCAGCATTACGGCATGGCCCCGGGCCCCGGTGAGATGTACGACGACGCGGTGGTCTGGCTGGTCTGCTATGACCCGCGCTTCGTGGGCATCTACTACAGCAAGGAGAACCGCCTGGCCGCGGCCTTCGATCAGGCCGACGTCAGCAACGCGGTGGCGGGGTCCATGGGCGAGAACCTGGCCAACGGCAACCTCACCGGCGCGCTTGTCGTCGGCATCGAGGGCTTGGCGGCGGCGGCGCCGACCGCGGCCGGAGACCAGAGCGCCGCTGGGGATCAGCCCCAGGACGCAGATGTCCCCGCCGCCGCCGGCGCGGAGACGGCGGCCGACGAAAGCTCGCGCTTGCCCATCGTCCCCTGGCTGGTCCTGGCCGGCTGCGGCCTGGGCGGCCTGTGGCTGTGGCGGCGTGAACAGGGCGCCCGGCAGGCGGCCGCCACCCGCACCGCGGCCGCGGCGGACAAGGCGCTCTCGCCGCGCGCGGCCCTGGACGGCAAACTGCTGGAGCTGGACCGGACCTTGACCAAGGACAGCGCCGCGTTCAGCCGCCTGGCCCTGGCCTACGGGACCATCAGCGATCAGGCCATGCTGGAGGTGAGCCAGCGTCACGAAGCCATGCTGGCCCGACTGGCGGCCCTCAAGGGCCGCGTGGGTCGCCTGCCGGCTCCGGCGGCGGATGCCGAGTTGGCCGTCCTCACCGATGAGTCCGACGCGCTTCTGGCCTACAGCGACGAGGTGGCCCGCGAAGCCGACCATGTCGACATGCTGCAGGAGAAGGCCGCCGTGCTGGCGGTGGACGCCCGCAAGGCCATCGCCGGCGCCCGCCAGGCCTATGCGGCGCAGCTGCCGGCGGTGGAGGGGGTCACCCTGCCCGGCCCCGACCAGGCTCTGGCCATCCCCTCGCTATTGGCCGATCAGGCCGAGTCGCGCCTGTCGGCCGGCGACCGTCTGACGGCCGGCCGCCTGGCGGAGGACGCCGCGACGCTGGCGACGCGGGTGACCGAGCTGCTGGGGCGCATCAGCGGCTTGGACCAGCGCATCGACGAGGGTGTGGCCCTCTACGATCGGGTGGAGGTCTACTCCGAACCCAACTGGGCGGATATCCGCGGCAATGGCTCTGAAGCCGAAGAGAGCCTGGAAGCGGCCCTGACCATGCTCGACCGCATCCTGCGCGCCGCTGAAGGCGCCTTCGGCGGGGATCCGGCGGCGGGGTTCATGGCCAGCCTGGACAAGGTGGCCGCCGAGCTGGACCGCGCCGGCGGCCTGATCGACGCCATCGGCGAGCGACTGGCGCGGCTGGACCAGGCGCGGACGACGGCCATCGCCGCCCTGGACCGGCTGCGGACGGCCATCCAGGAGGCCCGCGGCTTCCTGGCCCAGTCGGCAGTGGGCGCGGATGTCGATGCCGCACCAGAGGGCATGCTGGACCAGGCGGCAGCCCGGGCCGATGCCGTGGTGGGGTTGATGGGCCAGGATCGGCCGGACTGGATGGCCGTCCTACGCACGGTGGAGGAGGCGCAGCAAGCCGTGGCCCGCGCCTTGGAAGAGGCCAAGGCCCAGGATGCGCAGCTGGACGCGCTCAAGGCCGGCTGGGACACCGCGCGCCAGGCCGCCGACACCGCCCTGGACCGGGCGGAGCATTACCTGTCCGGTCATCAGGGCGAGATCGGCGTCGAAAGCGCCGGCGGCCTGGACCAGGCCCGCTCGGCGCGGCGTGACGCCGAGGACGCCTGGCGGCGGGCCGAAGCGGCCGAGGACCGCGCCCGCGCCCAGCTGCTGGGTCAGGCCACCAGCCGCGCCCAGGAAGCCCGCGACGCCGCCGATCAGGCCTATGAGCGCATGGCGGCCGAGGTGGCCCGGGAGGACCAGCGCCGGGCCTACATCCCGCGGCCCAGCTGGGTCGGGCCAACGGTGCCCATCCCCATGGACCGCCGTTCCACGCTACCCATCGATCCGTTCGGACAGGGCTGGGGCGGTTTGGGCGGCAGCGGCATCAACCTGCCGCGCCCCAGCGGTTGGGGCAGCCGTCCGCGGCCCAGCACCCGCCCGATGGGCGGCAGCGGCGGCAGCCGGACCAGCGGCACCCGGCGCGGCGGTGGCGTGGGCTGGTGACGGAGATCGGACGGCCGCCGACGCGACCGCTGCCCCGGGCGACGGGGACTGCGGATGGCGCCGGCGAGGCTCCGCGCCGCGTCCTCATCCTCAAGCCCTGCTGCCTGGGGGACGTGCTGCTGGCCACCCCCTTGGCCGCCGCCCTGCGCGCGGCCTGGCCGACGGCGCGCATCGACTGGGCGGTGGATGATCACAGCCGCCCGGCCCTGCTGGGCAATCCGCATGTCGATAGGCTGGTGGATGCCTCCGGCTGCATCCGCGGCGACCTGCGGCCGCTGCGGCTGCTGAGGACGGCGGGGCTGCTGCGCCAGGGCGGCTACGATGCCGTCTTCGTGCCGGACCGGTCGCCGGTTCTGGGGCTGCTGGCGCTGGTCAGCGGAGCGCGGATACGGGTGGGGCTCGGCACGGGCTGGCGCGGGAGAGCCTACACCCGCGCGGTGCCGGCGCCCTGGGAGCCGCCGCGCCACGAGGCGGAGCTGTACCTGGACCTGGCTCGCGCCCTGGGCATCCAGCCGCAGGATCCGGTCCGCCCGGTCTACCAGCCAGGCGAGGCGGCGCGGAGCGCGGCGGCGGTCATCCTGGCGGGGGCTGCTGACGAGGGCGCAGGGGCGGGGGAGCATCGGGCGGCGGGCATCCCTGTCGCAGACGCCCTGCCCATGGTGGACGGATCCGCCGCAGACGCCGCCTGGGTGGCGGTGCATCCGGGCGGTGGGGTGAACCCGGGCATGAGCCTGCTCGCCAAGCGCTGGCCGGCGGAGCGCTTCGCCGCGGTCGCCGGGCGGCTGGCCTTGGAGCGCGGGGCGCGGATCCTGCTCCTGGGCGCCCGCGGCGACGAGGACGCGGTGGCCGCCTTCACGGCGGCCCTGCCGCCCCAGGCCCGCGCGCGGCTGCTGGACCGCTGCGGTCGCGCCGACCTGGCCCTGGCCGCCGCCCTCATCGAACGCTGCGCGTTATACCTGGGAAACGACAGCGGCCTGGCCCACCTGGCCGCCGCGGTGGGCACGCCAGTGGTCGTGGTCTTCGGCCCCACGCGCCCGGAGCGCTACGGCCCCCTGCCGGGCTGCGGCCTGGCGGTGGCGCCGCCCCCGGGGGCGGCGGCGGGGACGGCGGCGGGCGACGTGCTCGGCGCCCAGGCGGGCTCGACGGCCATCCGGGCGGTGACGGTGGCGGCGGTGTGGGGGGCGGTCGAGGAGTTGTGGCCGGGGGGAGCCATCAGCACCTGATACCGCGGTTGCCCGTGGTCGTTGCGCGATGTTAGCCCACGCCGCCGGAACCTCCGTAGAGGCCTCCGCAGCTGCCCGCATCCTCAGTCCCCGTGCGGCTCGAGCGTCACCCCCGCATACACATCGGCCAAGGGCAGTCGGCAGTCGACAACCGGCAGCGATCCTACGGGCGAATGATAGCGCAGGCTCGGGGTGGCTTGCGGTGGGCCATCGCCGTGTTCCCCGCCCACCCGGGCGATGATGACACCGGGTCGCGGTCGGCTGCGTGCGGCCGTAGGCGCATCCGCACGGAATCGCACGCCGGGGCGCGGCTCATGGTATCATCTGCCCCGATGGCGACCAAGCCCCACCGCCGTCGCTGATTGCCCGGACCGGGCCCGGTTCGCCCACCACCTCCCTGGTCCCACCGCTTCCCATTTTTTGGGTTTGGATTCCAGGAGCCATCGACCATGAAGCCCCTACGACTGATCCCTGCCGCGCTGCTCTTGACCCTACTGCCCCTGGCAGCGGCCTGCGGCGGCGCGCCCAAGGCCACGCTTGACGGCCGCGACGACCTGCCGGACGACAAGGACGGCCTCATCCTCAGCATCGCCGACACCGGCACGGGCCCGCAGTTCCTCGTGGTGGACCCCGACGGCGGCGACATGGAGACCTGGCAGCTGGCGGACAGCCGCGGCATCCAGGAGGACGGCAAGTCCTGCGCCGGCGCGCAGCACCGCAGCAGCTGGCTGCCTGAGGACGACACCGTCTTCTTCAATGGCCAGCTGGGCTGCGCCGACGGCCCCTGGCTGCTGGACCAGAATGGTGACGTCGAGCGCTTCAAGGACCTTCCGGACGACCTCGACCCCGAGGACCTCACGGGAGCCCTGCCCTCGCCGGACGGTGGGCGCATCGCCTTCATCGAGACCTACCAGGACGAGGATGACGAAGACCGCGAGGACGTGGCGGTCATCGATGTGGCCGGAGAGTCCTGGGAGCAGTTGAGCCAGCTGCCGCCGGGCGAGATCCTGGCCATGGACTGGTCGCCGACCGGCGATGCCCTCGCCATCCTGCATTGGGACACGGACGAGGAGTCGCTGAGCATCCGGCGCGTGGACCTGGCGGGCGAAGAGACCGTGCTGATCGGTAGCGACGACGACGGCGACCTGGATCTGGACGAGGGCCGGATCCGACCCATGCTGAAGTGGTCCCCGGACGGCGCCACCCTGGCTTTCGTGCACGAGGATGAGCCCCAGCGCCTGCAGCTGCTGGATCTGGCCACCGGCGAGCTGGACGAGCGCGACATGGAGGTGGACGAGGACGACATGATGGACAAGGGCGGCGATGCCGACGACAGCGGCATCAACGCCTTCGCCTGGTCGCCCGACAGCGACGAGGTGGTGCTGGCCACAGGCGGCCGCTGCTTCAAGCGGCTCACCGAGGCCGGCCGCGTCGCCGAATGCACGGACCTCCTGTACACCGCGGAGGTGGCGGCAGACGACACGCCGGAAGCCCTGACGGACGTGCTGCAGCTGGACACGATGGACCTGAACTGGGTCCGCTGACCGCAGGGCGCGGATGACAGGGCGAGGGGACGGAGCGGAGGAGGAAGCCGGAGGCCCGGCCACGGAAGAGGTGGCCGGGCGCCGGGCGCCCCGCCGGATCCCCTTCCCCTTCCTGGTTCTCGCCCTGGCCATCCTGGCCACCCTCGTCCGCCTGCCCTACCTGCAGCAGATCCCGCGCTTCACCGACGAATGGGACGACACGGAGACGGCCCTGGCCATCGCCCGCGAGCCGGGCCACTGGCCGCTGATCTCCAACGACCATTACAACGGGCCGGTCTTCCATTACCTGCTGGCCGCCGGCTACCGCCTGGGCGCGGACCTCACCTGGACCCGGCTGCTGGCCTTGCTCTGCGGCGTGGCGGCGGTGGCGGCCACAGCGGGGCTGGCGCGGAGCCTGGGCCTCCTCGCCCTCGCCGGCGATGGCATCACGCCTCGACGCGTTAGTGCGGATCACACCGATCGCCCTGATCGTGTCGACCGCGCCGGCCCATCCGGTCTATCCGGCCGCGCCGATCGTGCCGGCCTGATCGCCGGCCTGCTGATGGCCACCAGCTTCATCCCGGTGGTGGTGGGCAGCCACATCGGCTGGTCCAACAGCACGACGCCGCTGTGGACCACGCTCTTCCTCTGGATCCTCGTGGAATCCCTCAGGCGGAACGAGCCGCGGCTGCTGCCCATCGCCGGTCTGGCAGGGGGCTGGCGCAGCAGACGCATCCCTCCGTGCTGGCCATCCTCCTGGGCGCGGCCCTGTGGACCGCCCTCTGCCGACCGCATTGGCTGCGTGGCCGCTGGCCCTGGCTGGCGGTGCTGGCGGCAGCCCTGGCCATGACCAACGTGATCGCCTTCAACCTGCTGAGCGCTGAGGGCGGCTCTCTGGCCATGGCCAAGGAGCGGGACTACGCCTTCAGCGGCCGCCTGCCGGGCGCCGAGGCCTACCTGCAAAACGTCCGCGGCGCGGCCCGCCTCGGCTGGCAGATGCTGGGCTCCAGCTTCCAGGCCACGGTCGACGAGACGACGGACGCGGCGGGGCTGCGGCGGGTGATGGGGCATCCGGGCGCGCTGGCCACCTGCCTGACCGCCCTCCTGGCGATGGCCGCCCTGGCGCGGCGGCGGGCCACCAGCCTGCCGGCGCTCTTGTGGCTGGCGGCCCTCCTGGTCCTGCCGATCTTCAACCAGGCCTGGCACCATTACATCCTGGCCCGCTACCTGGCGCCGCTGCTGCCACCCAGCTTCGCGGCGATGGGCCTGCTGCTGGCCGCGGGGCATGCGGACCCGCGAGCCGCGATGCCCTTTGCCGCGGCGGAGCGCCGATCCCGCAGTCGCTCCGGGCGCTCGATCCTGGCCCTCGTCTGGACCCTCGTCCTGGTCCTCCATCCCATCATGCGGATCCGCGACTTCTACGCCGGCGAAGTGGCGGCGCACAAGACCAACGCCCGCCTCTGGCAGCTGGGCGAGGCCTTGCCGGCCCACGCCTCGGCACAGCGCCCGGTGTGGCTGGACTACGAGCTGCGCTTCCAGCGCAGCACCGCCGGCGGCAACGTCTACCGTACGATGAAGGGATTCATGGACGCCGCGGACGCCGACTACGAGAAGGTGAAGCTGGACCAGCCGCCGCCTGTCGACCTGCCCGCCGGCACCTGGCTGCTGCTGGGCGACGCGCGGGCGGCGGAGCTCAAGGCGGCCGGACTGGATCTGGCGCCGGCGGACCTGGGGCGGCCGCTGGCACCGGCGGCGCCGGGGGGCTACGGCGTGTGGGAGGCGCGGTAGCCGCGGTCATTGACCTTGTGGAAGCTGGACAAGCCGACACGTCTCGCGTATCATTCGCGTGATTGAGTCGCGACGACCCTGTTTACAGGAGGCATGGATGGACGCGCAGCGCTTCGCGCGGCAGTGGCTCTGGGCCACGACCACAGGTTGGTGGATCGGCATTCCCATGGTGGTAGTCCTGGCGCTGGCCAGCGACGCCCTGGGCATCGAGGGTGGGCAGGCCATCGTGGGCCTGGCGATGGGCGCGAGCGTGGGTTGGCGCCAACGTAGCCGGCTGCGCGACCTGCTGCCGGGCTGGCGGGTCTGGCCCTGGGCGAGCGCCTTGGGCCTTGCCCTGCCCTTCGCCCTGGCGGACATCTTGACTGCGGCCGGGCAGAGCGCCCTCTACTCCCTCCCCCTGGCCACGGCCCTGGGCGCTCTCACCCTTGGCGCCTGGCAAGCGCGCCTCCTGCGCCCGCACGTGGCCAAGAGCGCCACCTGGCCCCTGGCCTGCCTTCTGGGCTGGACCCTCGGCGCGGCGGCTGGCGCCGGGGCGGGCACGCTGACCACGACCCTGGGCCTGCGCGGCATCACCGGCGCCCTGACCTTCCTGGCCCTGACGGCCGGCGGCGGCCCCATTCTGGGGCTGGTCACCGGGCAATGGCTGCGCCCGCGCGTGGCCCGCGGCGCGGTCATACATGGCGATCAGGGCGAGGCGCGCTGGACGCAGCCCTCCCCCTCCCCCTAGCCGCGCGTCGACCGCGCAGCCATGTCCGCACGCAGGTAGGCCAGGTTCTTCCGGGCCGCCGCCGGACTCGACCCCACCGAGGTCAGGCCATCGGGCGCCTGAATGCGCCAGAGCGTGATCCGGCGTTCCTCCAGCGGCAGGCGAGCGTCCCGCGGATCATAGACCGGCCAGATCTCAGTGCCATCGGCTATCACCCGGCCTCCGACGTGGTTGCTGCAGCTCTCGCTCATGACTCCCCTCCCGGGATCGGGCGCCAACGCCACCCTTTCGCGTTGGGTGCCGTGACTGGCCCGATCCTTATCCCTCCTTCCGGGCGACCGACCCGAGCCCCGCCGGAGCGCCCGCCCTCCGTGCTACACTTGCCCCCGCCATGTCCGCCCTCACCGTCACCCAGCTCTCTGCCCACATCAAGGGCCTCCTTGACCAGGACGCCTTGCTGCGGGACGTCTGGGTAGAGGGGGAGGCGTCCAACTGCAAGGAGGCCGTCAGCGGGCATTGGTACTTCACCTTGAAGGACCCCGGCGCCAGCCTGAGCTGCGTGATGTGGAAGGGCCAGGCGGCCCTGCAGAGCTACCTGCCGGAGGACGGCCGGGCCTTCCAGATGCACGGCGTGGTCAGCGCCTACCCCGCGCAGGGCAAGTACCAGCTGATGGTGGACCAGATCGAGCCCTTGGGGCAGGGCGACCTGCATCGCGAGTTCGAGCGGATCAAGGCCAAGCTGGACGCCGAGGGGCTCTTCGACCCCGCTCGCAAGCGGCGGCTCCCGCCCTATCCGCGACGCATCGGCCTGGTCACGAGCCCCGGAGCGGCAGCCCTGCAGGATGTGCTGAAGGTGCTCGGTCGCCGCTGGCCGGTGGCCGAGCTGTTCTTGGCCCCCACCCTGGTGCAGGGCGACGCCGCTCCGCCGCAGATCGTGGCCGCCCTGCAGGCCATCGGGCGAGCGGGCGTGGATGTCGTGCTGCTCATCCGCGGCGGCGGCAGCCTGGAAGACCTGTGGGCCTTCAACGACGAGCGGGTGGCGCGGGCGATCGTCGACTGCCCCGTGCCGGTGGTCAGCGGGGTGGGGCACGAGATCGACTTCAGCATCGCCGACTTCGTGGCCGACCTGCGCGCCCCCACCCCTTCCGCCGCGGCCGAGCTGGCCACGCCCGACGCCTGGGAGCTGCGCCAGCGGGTGGACGGTCTGCGTGCCCTTCTGGATCGTCAGTTGGGGGACCGACTGTCCCTGGCCGCCGACGGACTCGACGCCTTGCGCCACCGCCTGGACCGCTGCGCGCCCGAGCGAGGCCTGGCCGAGCGGCGGCGCGGCCTGGCCGAACTGGGCGCCCGCTTGGAGCGGGCGGTGCAGGGTGACCTGCGCCTGCGACGCTCCGGCGCGGCCGGCCTGGCCCAGCGCCTGGCCAGCCTGAGCCCGCAAGCCGTCCTGACCCGCGGCTATGCCCATGTGCAGCGCCTTCGCGACGGCCGCACCGTGGCCTCCACCAAGGACGTCGGGGCGGCCGAGGGTCTGACCATCACCGTCGCCGACGGCCGCATCGCCGCCGTGACCACCGGACAGGCGCGGCTCTTTTGACGAAGCCGACCACCGACCCGCTGCCGCCTCATCCAAGCACCCCCAAGGAACCCAGCGCATGAGCGACATCCCCGCCGACGCCCCCCTGGACTTCGAGGCGGCTTACGCCACCCTGGAGGAATCCGTGCGCCGGCTGGAATCCGGCACGCTCAACCTGGACGAGGCCATGACCGAATACGAGCGCGGCGTGGCCCTGTCATCTCGCTGCAGCCAGTTGCTGGAGGCCGCTGAGCAGCGCGTCAGCCAGATCGTGGTAGGCGGGCCGCAGCCGATCCCGGGCGATCCGGGGGAGTAGAACCGCCCCCCGGGAGGGCGTCCGCCGATGAACCATCGCTCCTTTGGGCCCCCTGCGGGGACGGTTCCACTGCCGTCCCTCTCCTGTGCCTGGCGATCGGCCATCATCGTCGCCGCCGTCCTGTCCCTTTCGGCGGCCCCGCAGGTCCGCGCCCAGGGGCGCATCGTGCCGGTGGCCGACGCCGCCGCGCTGACCGCCGCCGTCGCCGCGGCCCAACCGGGTGACACGATCGTCCTGGCCGGCGGCGACTACCTGCTGCGTCACAAGCTCAACCTCGTCCAAGCCGGCCGGCCGGACGCGCCCATCACCCTGCGCGCCGCGGCACTGGGCGAGGCCCGCCTGGTGTTCAGCGACGCCACGGGCGTGGTGGAGGGGCTACACGTGCAGGCGCCGGACTGGGTGCTGGAAAACCTGGATATTGAGGGCCGCTGCGGCGCGGACGACAACTGCGAGCATGCCTTGCACATCGTCGGCCAGGCGGACCGGACGGTGCTCCGCGGCAGCCGGCTGCACGGCTTCAACGCCCAGATCAAGGGCAACGGCATGGACCTGGGCGGGGCCGAGGGCTGGGTCTGGCCGGATGACGTGCTGACCGAGCGCACGGAGTTCTTCAACCCGGCCCCCCGCCAGACCGACAACCCGGTGACGCCCATCGACGTGGTGGGCGGGCGGCGCTGGATCGTCCGGGACAACTTCATCCACGACCATGCCAAGGGCGGCGGTGACGGCATCAGCTACGCAGCCTTCCTCAAGGGCAACTCCCGCGACGGGCTCTTCGAGCGCAACCTGGTGGTCTGCGAGCTGTTGCACAAGGGCCGCACGCGCCTGGGCCTGTCCTTCGGCGGCGGCGGCTCAGGTCCCGACCGCATCTGCGAGGAGGGCAGCTGCACGCCGGAACATCGGGGCGGGATCATGCGCAACAACCTGATCCTGCACTGCCCGGCGGACGTGGGCATCTACCTCAACGAAGCCGCCGACAGCCAGGTGCTCTACAACACTCTCTACGACACCGGAACGGCATCGACGTCCGCTTCGCCGCCTCCTCGGTGACCCTGATCGGCAACCTCCTGCCGGGCCGCATCCGCGACCGCGACGGGGGCAAGAGCGTTCGGGACCTGAACCGCGAGAACATCACCGCGGCCCAATGGGCGGCCTGGTTCGCCGACGCCGGCAACCTGGACTTCCGCCTGAAGGCCGGGGCGGAGATCGCGGACAGTGGACGAAGCCTGCCGCAGCTGCCGGACGATTACTGCGGCGCCGCACGCGCGGACGGGCGACCGGACCTGGGTGCGGTGGAGCTGGGGACGGGCTGCGACACGCGGCCGGCGGCATGGGCGGGACTGGCGGCGGGGCCGGGCGCGACGCCGACGGTTGCGGCCCCGACCGTGGCGGCCACGGCGATGGGCAGCGCGACGCCGACGGGAGTCGCGACAGGGACAGCGGGCGCGACAAGCACGGCGATGGCAACCGCCGAGCCCACCGCGACCCGCCCGGTGGCGACGGCCACGGCGACGCGGACGGTGGCGACGGAGGGACCTCGGCTGCTGCTGCCGCGTCTGGGGCGCTGAGGGTCGGGACGGGGGGACCGCGATCGAGGCCGCCACCTCCAATCTGCTTGACGTTTACTCAACGTCTTGAGCAAGACTACTCAACGTGTTGAGTAACTCGTCGAGCCTCTCCTTCTAGCCCGACCAAGCCGCCGTGCTCGCCGCTCGCCTCCACGAGCCGCTACGCTTCCTGCAGGTGGTGGCCGGTGGTCGACTGGCTGCGGGCCTGAGGCTGTCTCACACCTCGCCTCATTCGTCCGATTGACACCCGCCGACCCATCGGATAAGATCGCCCGCAGCCCATGGCCTGCGCCCAGGAGCATCCCGGCTCGCTCGGCGGCAGGTCAGGCGCTGAGGGGGACCGATGGAAGACCTGTGGGGCCTGGCCTGTCTGGTATCGCTGGCGGCGCTGATCTTGCCCTTCATCGTCTTCGCGCTGCTGCAGGTGCGCTTGAACCGCTTGCGCGACGAGGTGGCGAACCTGACGGCGCGGCTCGGACAGATGGAATCGGAAGGGGTCCGTCCGCGGGTTGTGGAACCCATCGCCCCGGCGACCTCTGTGGCGTTCCCGCCATCGGCAGCGGATGCTCTGGCGCGATCCGCGCCGCAGCCTGCAGCCAGCCCAGTGGGATCCGCCGAATCACCTGATCTCGCGCCGGTAGGATCCGCGGCGCTCCCTGCTGCCGCCCAAGGATCCTCGCCGTCGCGATCCGCCGCTCCCCCCGGCCTCGAGCGGCTGCTGGGCACCCGCCTCTTCGTCTGGGTGGGGGCCGTGGCCTTGGCCCTGTCCGGCACCTTCCTGGTACGCTACGCCGTGGACCAGGGCTGGCTGGGCCCGGCGGTGCGCGTGCTCTTGGGAACGCTCTTCGGCATCGTCCTGCTGACTGCCGGCGAGCGCCTGCGCCGCGTGCCGCGCATCGGCGCGGCGCTCTCGGCCGCCGGCGTCGCCGCCCTCTTCGCCAGCTTCTACGCCGCCGCCAGCCTGTACAACCTGATCCCGGACGCGGCCGGCTTTGCCCTGCTGGGCCTGACCGCCGCCGCCGGCGTGGCCCTGTCCCTGCGCCAGGGGCGGCTGGTGGCCGTGGTCGGCCTCATCGGCGGCTACCTCACCCCCATTCTGATCCATTCCGACGCCGCCCCCGGCCCGGCGTTCTTCGCCTACCTGCTGCTGCTCCTGGCGGCCATGCTGGCGGTGACGGACCGGCGCGGCTGGTGGGGCCTGGCCACCGGCAGCATGGCGGCCGGCCTGCTGTGGGTGCTGCTGGTGCTGGTGCAGGTTCACGGGCGGGAGGAAGCTCTCTGGCCCGGACTGTTCATCCTGGCTTCGATCGGGATCTTTGTGTTCACGGCGTTACGGTCGGGGGGCGCGGCGGAGGAGTGGTCTGCTCTGGAAGGGCCAGTCGGGTCCGCCGGTTTGTCGGGATCCGCACCGCGGCGCCTCCCGGTCCTCCCCTTGCACCTTGCCATGGGCGGCAGCCTCCTGGCGCAGATGGCCCTTGCCGCCCGGACCGACTTCGGCATCCAGGAATGGCTCTTCCTGGGCCTGCTCGGAGCCGCCGCCTTGGTGCTGGGCCGCCTGCGCGAGCCCCTGGCGCCGCTCGCCTGGCTGGGGGCGGGGCTGACGGGCCTGCTGTTGCTGGTCTGGGGGGCGGGGCTGGAGCTGTCCGCCGCCGGCCAGCGCTTCCTGTGGACCTGCGCGGCCTTCGGCGCCCTGTATGCCGCGGGCGCCTGGCTGGCGCTCTGGCGCGCGGCGCGGCCGGCACGCTGGGCGGCCCTGACCTCGGCCAGCGCGGTCGGCAGCTTCCTGCTGGGCTATTCGGCGTGGTCCGGCGAGATGAGCGACCGGCCTTGGGGTCTGACGGCCCTGGCCTTGGCGGCGCTGCTCGTCCTGGCAGCCTGGCCGGTGTTGCGGCGCCGGGCGGGGCTGCAGGGCTCGCCGGATTCGCCGGTCGGGGAAGATCCGCAGGGTCAACGGGATTCGGCGGATCTTCTGGGTCAGCGCGGTCTGGACGGCTTGCCACGGTCCCAAGGCAACGCCGCCGTCGCCGCCCTGGCCGCCGGCTCCACCACCTTCGTGACCTTGGCGGCACCCCTGCTGCTCAACCGCGAATGGTACGCGGTGACCTGGTCCGCTGAACTGGCGGCCCTCGCCTTCCTGGCCTGGCGGCTGGCCATCCCCCAGCTGCGCTACTCGGCCTGGCCCCTGCTGGCGATGGTCGCCCTGCGCCTGCTGACGCCGGGGGTTCTGAGCTTTCCCCTCGGCGAGCGGCCCTTGTTTAACAGTCTCCTTCTCAGCTACGGTCTGCCGATCCTGGCCCTGGTCGTCGGCGAACGCTTCAGCCGCCGCGCCGCGGACAAGCCCCTGACCGCGGGCCTGGACGGCCTGGCCTTCCTCCTGACCTTCACCCTGATCACCCTCCAAGTGCGGCAGGCCTTCCATGGCAGCCGGCTCGCCGAGGGCGGCCTGCTTTCGGCCGAGAACTACAGCTACTCGCTGGCCTGGGTGGTCTTCGGCTGCCTGCTGCTGGCTGCGGGTGTCCGCTGGCGGGCGAAAGGCGCGCGCTGGGCCTCCCTGCCGGTGATGCTGCTGGCCGTGGGCAAGGTCTTCCTCTTCGATGCGGCCAGCCTCGGAGGGCTGTACCGCGTGCTGTCCTTCCTGGGGCTGGGCCTGAGCCTGGTCGCCTTGGGCTGGGTGTACCAACGCTTCGTGTTTAGGGATGAGGGCACTTGATGGATCCGGTCGGGAGCCTCATCCACGTGAGCTGCCGCCCCGTCGTTGCCAGACCATCGGCAGCCATAGAGGCGGCTGCAGTTCGCGGTGTATCAGTCCGCGAACACCTCGTCCACCTCCACCCCGAACCCCACCATGCTCGCTGAGGAGGCATGCTCGCCTACGCCCCAGCTCCCGTGCTCCAGGTAGACATCCCCTTGCAGCCGCAGCACCGTGATGCGCCGCTCCTGGGGATCGACGATCCAGTATTCCGGGATGCCCGCCCGGGCGTACTCCGTGCGCTTGGTCACCAGGTCATGCTGTCGATCGGTGCTGAGGCTCTCCATGACCAGGTCCGCTCCGGCGCAATGCGTGGCCTGGATCCAGGACCGATGTTCCTGGGAGATGAACAGCAGGTCCGGCTCGCGGATGCGGCCCGGCCAGAGCAGCAGGGGCACGGGCGCGTAGAAGACCCGACCGAGTCCGTGTTGCCGTACAAAGCCGTCCAGAAGACGAAGCAGCATCAAGGAAACCGTCTGATGAAGGGGCGTCGGCATCTCCAGCACATCCACGGCGCCGTCCACGAATTCCACCAGGTGGTTGGTCTCCAGCGCCAGATAGTCATCCGGCGTCCAATGACCCTGGGGCGGAAACAGGCGTGCGATGTCCCAGGCCGGTTCGGGCGGCCGCCCATCCGCCGATGCCGGCACAACGGCTGCGGAAACTGTGGTCATGACCTCTGGCTCCCGACGGGATCGCCTTCCGGAATCACGCAGGCCGCGACTCGGGGCGACGTCACCTCGTGATCGCAAAGATAGGTGCGGAAAGCGCCTGCGCCAAGCGGGTCGTGGGCGAGGGTTCGGTCCCACGCTACCCCGCTGCCGCTGGCGTCAGCGCCAGACCATCGGCAGCCACAGCGTCCGGAGCGTCCCACTCCCGCTCTCCGTGCCCTTTGCCGTCGCCGTCGGCCGCGCCACCACCGTCGCGGTCGCCCCAGGCGGCCCCGGCGTGCTGGACGGCAGCGGTTGCACGTGGTTGGTCGGCGTCGGTCGGGCCGGGTCATCGGTCGGAAGGGGCGTCAAGGTGGGGCCGACCGTGGGCAGCGGCAGGGCAGCGCCGTCGGTGAGGCGCAGGATCGCGATGCCCGCCTTGCCCGCGGTGACGTAGAGCAGGTCGCCGACGACCGCGATATCTGCCGGTGGCGATGACCAGGACCCGTTGCCAGGCAGGTCGTAGGTGCCGCGAAGCACCGGCAGGGACGGATCGGCGATGTCGACGGCGCTCAGGCGCAGGCGTCGATCGTCCTGGCCGACGTCCACGAAGCCGGCCGCGATGACCATATCCCCAGCGCGCACCAGCCGTTCGCTGCGGAGCTGCGGGAGGGAGCGCACCGGCGCCAGGCTGCGCGCGTCGACGACGAGGAGTCCCCCAGAGGCATCGGCGACGAGCGTGTAGGCGCCGGCAGTGATGACGTCCGAGGGGCTGCCCGCGGTATTGGAGCGGGCGATGGGACGAAAGTCGCCGCCCGCAGTGACATCGAAGAGATGCAGGCCGGTCACCGGTTCGGCGACCCAGGCGCGGCCGTCGGCAACGGCCACGCTGCCCGACTGGGGAAAGGTTGGACCGTGGTTCGGGGGGTACCGATGGTCAGCTGTGCGCACGAAGCGCGGCGCTGTGGGATCGCTGATGTCCAGCTCGGTGAGCAGCGGCAGACCCGTGAACCACAGCCGGTCACCAGACAGCACAGGCGGGTAGCCGTTGGGCATGACCGACTTGGTCTCAAGCTCGGGATGCCGCTCCAGCTCCGTGTAGGCATCCCACCGCCCCACCTGGCGCGGCGCTGCGGGGTCCAACACGTCCACGACATGCAGGCCGCCGATAGTCCAATTCCAACCCGTGCGCGCCACGTAAGCACGGCCATCGCGGACTGCCAGCGCCGCGGTGCCCAGGGTCCCCTCTATGCTCAACAGGGTGCCCTCGTTCTCCAGGTCCACTCGTCCGACCACCGCAGGGACAGCCGGATCGTGCAGGTCCAGCACCCAGACCTCGCCATCCTGGTCGCTGATGAAGGCATGATCGCCGTCGATGACGATGCCGGCTGGAGCGCCGATCGTCGGCTCGCGGTGACGCAGTAGTAGCCTCTTCTCTCCCGGCTCGGCTGGCCCGACAACGAGGAGGCCGCGCGCTCCGTCCGCGGCCAGGACCAGGTCGCCCGCTGCGGCCATGCCCCTGCTGGTCAACAAAGGCAACTCTCCCAGCGGTCGAATCACCGGCAGGTCCGCCAGGTCGAAGAGCGCCAGGTGGTACGAGTCTCCCGGTGCGGCCCACTCCCGGCGCAGCCAGGCCATCGTGCCGCCGACGACAAGGTCGACTCCATCGTAAGCGCGGGCCTGGGACGCGACTCGTGGTGCGGCCGGATCGGCGAGATCCACCACGAACAGGTTCTCCCAGGTGGCGAGCAAGGCATAACGGCCGACGGGGGCCACCGTGCGGGCATCCTGGCCGACATCGAGCGTCCCCATCAGGCGAGGCCGGGTTGGGTCCGCCAGACCGAAGACGCGCAGGCCACCGGCGCCGGCGTTCGAGCCTACCGCGACCAGCAGCCGGTTGCCGGACAGGGCCAGCCCCAGAGCCGGCAGGTCGGTGGCGACGGTCGTGACCAGGCGCGGGCGATCGGGGTCGCGCAGGTCCACGACAAGCAGGCCGGACTTCGCACCCGCGCTGTATAACAGGCCGTCACGGACGACCACCCGATGCAGATCATCCGGGCCGAGATCGAATGCATTGCGCCACCGCGGCGCGGTCGGATCCATCACGTCCACGATGTGCAGGCGGTCCAACACGTGGCGGTCGCCGCGCCGCAGACGTTGAATGAGATAGACCTGCCCGTCGGCCACGGTGGCGACCTGAGCGAGGCCGGGCAAGAGCGCGCTGCGCCCGACGGTGCGGGGCGCCAGGGGATCGGTGATGTCGAGCACCTCGAGGCGCAGGCCGCGGTCGATGTACGCGAGATGCCCCTCGACCGCGACGCCGGTGATGGCCCCGCCGAAGTGGTCGACCGGCTGGAACAACGCCTCGCGGACCACGCGCTGCTGGACCGGTCGCGCTGCCGTGGGCTGGGGGACCGATGCGAGCACCGCAAGGCCGAGGGCGGCGGCGGTCAGCCTCGACAGGGCGATCAGGAAGCGATGACGACGGTGCATGGTGCGCTCCTCAGCCTGCAGCCAAGCGAACAGTGGGATTCTGGTGCGGGATGATAGGCCTGTTCAAAGGAGGGGCAAGCGCTCAGGACCGGGTCGCGTCGCCCGGGGCGTCGCCTGGTTCAAGCGCCTGCCAACCGCGTCCACGACAAGTCGACGAACTTCGCTTCACACTCCCTGACGTGAATACATTTCATTCATCAGCTGAATAGAATGGCAGACCCCTTTAGGTCACCCAGTATTGCCAACATGCCTTCCCCTGACCGATCACTGCCCGCGCCGATCTTCGACCCTTTGCCCCGCCGCAGCGCCCTTGCTATGGTACGGCTCCTCACTCCCCCGGCGACCGTCCCGAAAGCCGGTCCTCCGGCCTGATCCGCAAGACAGGAAAGTCCCATGAGTACTCGACCCTCTGCCGCAACCGGCCTCACCCCATCCGCTCCGACTGGACCCACGGTCCGCCTGCCGGCCGCCCTCTCCGTCCTCGGCGTGGCCCTTTTCTGGACCGGCGTCCTGGTGGGCGGAGCCCTGGCGCCAGGCTACCGCCAGAGCCAGGACTACATCTCCGCCCTGGCCTCGCGCGGCTCGGTGGTGGCGCCCATCGGCATGGCGGCCATCGCCGCCAAGGGCGTGGCCTACCTGGCGGGCGCCTGGCTGACCCAGCGCGTCTGGCGGCGGCGTGCCCTGGCCCTGCCCATGCTGCTGGCCGGCCTGTCCTTGCTGGTCGTGGCCGCCTTCCGCATCGGCTGCCCCGGGGGCGCCGCCGGCTGCGGCTTCGGCGCCGCGGCCCTGGTGGACGACAGCGGCGACCTCATCCACTACTACGCGGTGCTCAGCTTCGAGATCTGGCTGCTCTGCGCCATGGCGGCGCTGGCCCTTGGCGCCTGGCGCGGCGCCCCCTGGCCCCGCTGGCTGGGCTGGATCTCGCTGCCGCTGGCCATCGCCTCGGTGACCCTGCTCACGCGAACCGGCGGGGAATTCAACGGCGTGTGGCAGCGGCTGTGGGCGGGAAACAACAGCCTGTGGCTGCTGCTGGTGGTGGGGGCGGGTGTGACAGGCGGGGCGGTGCTGGGGGCCGGGGAACGACGAGCTGGGTGAGAGGCCCGGATTCCCTTCACAACCCCCACCGCTCCCCCTCCTCCGCCAGCCCCACCCCCGCCGCTGCCACCACCGCTCGCTGCGACGAACCCGGATGCAGCAACGGGTTCGTGTGGTTGAGGTGGAGCAGGCGCAGCTTCACCCGTTCAGCCGGTGGCAGCGTTACCACCCGGGCCAGGGTGTCGACAACCGTCGGATGCGGTACCTGGCGCATGTCCCGGCCGGGCAGCTCCGAGCCATCGAAGAAGGTGGCGTCCACGTAGGCGCGATCGACCGCGGCCAGCAGATCCGGCAAGGTCAGGCCCATGCCCGCCGCCTGCGACCAGCCGTCGATATCCGGCAGGTAGAGGAGCCGGTGATTCGGACCACCGATGCGGAAGGCCACCGTCTCCGTCAGCTCGTCGCGGTGGGGGACCAGGATCGGCTCCAGGGTCAACCCGTCGGAGAGGCGGACTGGCTCATGGGCCGCGAGCGGCCGCAACAGCACATGCCCCCCGCGTTCCAAAGCCGCCCAGGGTTCCTGCCGACGCAGGAAGGCCAGCAGCCGGGGCATGGCGTAGACCGGCACGGCGCGGGCGCCCATTGCCTCCTTGCCCAGCTGCAACAGGCCCAGCACATGGCCCAGGTGGCCGTGGGTCAGGAAGATGCCGTCCAGGGCCGGGGCTGGGCGCTCCGCCGCCGGCGGACGGGCCAGGTCCAGGAGCCGCAGCTGCTCGCGCAGGTCCGGTGTGGCATCGATCAGCCAGCGGCGGCCGGCGACCGGATCCACCAGCGCCAGGCAGGCCGCGTGCCGCCGGCGGGACGCGTCCGCCCAGGCGGGCGCGCAGCAGGAGCCGCGGCAACCCGCTTGTGGGTAGCCCGCGTCCTGGGCGATGCCCAGGACGAAGGCGTAAGGACCGTCCACGGAGGGCTGGGCATCCTTGGTCTGAACGCCGGGGCGCGGTCTGCGGCCCGGTCCGAATGGTTCTGACACGGGCATGTCCGCAGTAACCTGCTCTGCCGCCGTTCCCCGCCCGCGCTCAGCCCCCCGCCACCAGGCGCCACACCTGGGCTACCACGAAGGTCACACCAAAGCCCATGGCCACCGGCAGCAGCGAGGCCACCGTCGTCCATTTGACGCTCTTGGTCTCCTTCCAGATGGTGTAGATGGTGGTGCTGCAGGGGTTGTGGATCAGGCTGAAGAGCATCAGGTTGACGCCGGTGAGCAGGGTCCAGCCGCCGCCCTTCAGGATGGTCAGCACACCCGCGGCGTCGGCGTCGAACATCACGCCGGCCCCGACGCCCTGGCCTACCAGGCCGCTGGTCAGCACCGTGAGCATCAGCACCGTGGGAACGACGATCTCGTTGGCCGGGATGGCGAAGAGGTAGGCCGCGAGGATCACGCCGTTGAGGCCCAGCAAGAGGCCGAAGGGGTTCAGCAGGTTCACCAGATGCCCCGCCAGGCTGTCGCCGCCCACGTGGATGTTGGCGAAGAGCCAGATGAGGGCGCCGGCCGGGGCGGCGAAGACCACCGCCCGCCACAACACGATCAGGGTGCGGTCGATGAGCGAGGTATAGAGCGTCTGCAGGATGCGCGGCGGGCGGTAGGGCGGCAGCTCCAGGCTGAAGGACGAGACCTCGCCGCGCAGCACCGTGCGCGAGAGCAGGTAGGACACCGCGAACATCAAGAGGACCCCCAAGAGGGCCACCACCACCACCGCCGCGGCCGAGATGGCGCCGGCGAGCCAGGAGGTGCCGGCCAGGGGGCCGATGAACAGCGAGGCGATCAGGATCTGCGTTGGCCAGCGGCCGTTGCAGAGCGAGAAATTGTTGGTGATGATGGCGATCAGCCGCTCGCGAGGGCTGTCGATGATGCGTGTGGCCACCACCCCGGCGGCGTTACAACCCCAGCCCATGGTCATGGTCAGGGCCTGCTTACCGTGAGCCCCGGCGCGCTGGAAGAGCTTGTCCATGTTGAAGGCCACCCGCGGCAGGTAGCCGAAGTCCTCCAGCAAGGTGAAGAGAGGGAAGAAGATGGCCATCGGCGGCAGCATCACCGCGATCACCCAGGCCGTGGCCAGGTAGACGCCATCGAACAGGAAGCCGCTCAGCCACGAAGGCATGCCGATGCCGGCCGCGAGGCCCTTGAGGGCCGGATGCGCCTGGTCCAGCAGCAGGTTCGCCAGCATGGCCGAAGGCACGTTGGCCCCGGCGATGGTCAGCCAGAAGACCAGGGCCAGGAGCAGGATCATGATGGGGAAGCCCCAGCGCCGGCTGGTGACGACACGGTCGATGCTACGGTCCAGGTCGAAGCGCGGCTCCGTACCCGGCCGGGTCACCGCCCGGTCGCCGAGGCGCGCCGCCTCGGTGTACATGGCCTCCACCAGGCGCTCGTGGAACTCCTGGCCCACTTCCCAGCGCAGGGCCTGGGCGGTGGCCAGGATGTCCTCGACCGCCGCGGGCGGGGCGACATCGGGGTCGGGGGAGCGTCCGATAGAACCGGGCATGGGGATGGCCGGGCTGCTCATGCCAGCACCGCCTGCCGGGTCAGGCTGCCCAGTTCGCCCTGTTTCAGAGCTTGGATGATCCGCTCGTCGCCGTCCAAGAGGCGCAGGGCCACCCAGCGGGCGTTGGGCAGTTGGGGGTAGGCGGCCTCGAGGCGCGTCACCAGCTGCTGCAGGGCCTGCTTCAGCGCCGGCGGTTCGCCGTGCACCCGGTTGGGACGTAAATGCACCTGGCCGGTGGCCACCTCTTGCATGGCCTGCAGCAGTTCGGGCAAGCCCTCGCGCTGCCGGGCGGCGGTGGGCACCACCAGCACACCCAGGTCGCGGGCCAGCCGGCGGTCGTCCACCACGATGCCGTGGCGCCGGGCCTCGTCCATCAGGTTGAGGCAGACGACGACCCGGTCGGTGATCTCCAGCACCTGCAGCACCAGGTTGAGGTTGCGCTCCAGGCGCGTGGCGTCGACCACCACCACCGTGACGTCCGGGCGACCGAAGAGCAGGAAGTCCCGCGCCACCTCTTCGTCCAGGCTGGTGGACAGCAGCGAGTAGGTGCCTGGCAGGTCCACCAGTTTGTAGCGTGCCCCGCCGTACTCGTAGCCGCCTTCCGCCCGAGCCACGGTCTTGCCGGGCCAGTTGCCCGTATGCTGCCTGAGTCCGGTCAGGGCGTTGAAGACCGTGCTCTTGCCGGTGTTGGGGTTGCCCGCCAGGGCCACCACATAGTCCCAGTCCGCCATGTCCACGCCCAGGCGCTTGAGGTTGGCGGCATGGTGCGCGGGGCAGGCGGCACAGGCCGGACCCAGAGCAGGCGCATCGGTCGAACCGTTTCCGTTGCCTTGCACGGTCTGGGGGTCGAGGGTTATCGGGTTCTGCGCTGGCATGATGGCCGTTCCGTTTCTTGCCGCTCGCCGCCCGGGCATAGCCGAGGGCGGAGGATGGGTTCAGGGTTGGACGCGAATGTGGCGGGCCTGGTCCGCGCGCAAGGCGATGAGCGTGTCGCGGACGATGTAGGCCGTGGGGTCGCCGGAGGGACTGCGCAGTTCGGCGAAGAGGCGTGTGCCGGGCAGGAAGCCCAGGTCCAGCAGCCGCCGCCGCTCCGCGCCGCGGATGCCCGGCGACAGGCCGACGATGGTGGCGCCCTGCCCCTGCGCCAGTTGGGTCAGGGGAATGCCGGGCTCCGGCAGGTCCGCCTCCGGCTGCAAGACGGCCACCGTGACATGGTTGGACAGGAGCGGCGCCAGCACATGCTCCTCACCGCCCGCCCAGAAGCGCGTGCGGTCCCCGTCGGTCTCCAACACATTCAGGACCATGCCGGGATGCAGGCCTTCGGCCACCAATTGGCTGTAGATGACCGCCGGCTCGTCCTCCATGTGGACGATGCGGGCGCGATCGCCAGGCCCCAGTGACGAGAGCGAAAGGCCGCCGGTAATCGCCAGTTCTCCTGATGCCGTGGGGATGGGATCGCCGTGCGGGTCGTAGGCGGGATTGCCCAGGCTCTGCGCCAGGGCGTCGGCCGCCTCCGGCGTCAGCCGGTGCTCCTCCCGCTCGGCGATGCGGTGCCAGTCGACCTCCGCATAGCCGGTGCGCTCCGCCAGATGCCGCTCCCACAGACGGTGGGCGCGCACCACCCGGATGGCATAATCCCGGCCCCGGGGGCTGAGGCTGATGCGGCCCTGCGCCAGGTCAACCAGGCCGGAATCGGCCAACTCGGTCATCAGGCCGGCCACCGCGTCCGGGCTCGCGCCCAGGGCACCGGCCACCGACTGCAGGGTGGGCCGGCGGCCGTCGATCTCCAGGCTGAAGAGATGCTTGAGCGTGTCCTCGGTGCGCACGCGCCGGGCGTAGTCCCGGGCGCCCCGCAGACGGGCCAGCAGACCGAGTCGAGGCCAGAACAGCAGGCCCAGGCCAAGGATGACGGCGGCGGTGCCGCCGAGCAGAACCAGGGGGGATGTCATGGCTGCGGACCTTGCGATGGGTTGGGGTGGTTGCGGTTGCCCGGCTCATAGTTTAGTCTTGCCTAAAGATACTACTGGCGGCCCTCGCCTGTCAAGCCCGCGACGGGATCGGGTTCCCATCCAGATCCTGTCCGAACGACACGGACGCTTCAGGTTCGTCACCACCGTCAACGGCGTTGCGATCGCCCCCCACTTGCCCCCCACCCCGCCCTTCCCCATAATCGACCCAGCGTGCGGACAATCACCCGCCGACCGTCCCGCCCGTCGCCCTGCCCGTCGCCTCGCCCATCGTCATCGGGGGTCTCCCTTGCCCAGTACCGCGGGCCGTCCCTTTCACAGCATCCTGATCATCGGCTCTGGCCCCATCATCATCGGGCAGGCCTGCGAGTTCGACTATTCCGGCGCCCAGGCCTGCAAGGCCCTGCGGCGCGAGGGCTACCGGGTCATCCTGGTCAACTCCAATCCGGCGACCATCATGACCGACCCGGAACTGGCCGACGTCACCTACATCGAGCCCCTGACAGTGGAGATCCTGGAGAAGATCATCGCCCGCGAGCGGCCCGACGCGCTGCTGCCCACGGTCGGCGGCCAGACGGGGCTGAACCTGGCGATGGCCCTGGCCGCGGCGGGCGTCCTGGAACGCTACGGCGTGCGCATGCTCGGCGCCTCCATCGCCGCCATCGAGGTGGCGGAGAGCCGCGAGCATTTCCGGCAGGCGATGCTCAGCGCCGGCATCCCCGTGCCCCAGGGCCGCACGGTAAGCGCGGTCGACGAGGCCCTGGCCTTTGCCGCGGAGATCGGCTATCCGGTGCTGGTCAGGCCCAGCTTCACCATGGGGGGCTCGGGCGGGGGCATCGCCCACGACGCGGCGGGCCTGCGCGCGGTGGCTGAAGGCGGCCTGCGTGCCAGCCCGATGGGTCAGGTGCTGATCGAGCAGAGCGTGCTGGGCTGGAAGGAATACGAGCTGGAGGTCATGCGCGACGGCGCGGGCAACTTCGTGGTGGTCTGCTCCATCGAGAACCTGGACGCCATGGGCGTGCATACCGGCGACTCCATCACCGTGGCCCCGGCCATGACCCTGACGGACCGCGAGTACCAGCGCCTGCGGGATCTGGCGCGGCAGGTGATGGACGTGGTGGGCATCCAGACCGGCGGCTCCAACGTGCAGTTCGCGGTGGACCCGGCCACCGGGCGGCCCCTGGTCATCGAGATGAACCCCCGCGTCTCGCGCTCCTCGGCCCTGGCCAGCAAGGCCACGGGCTTCCCCATCGCCAAGATCGCCGCCTTGGTGGCGGTGGGCCGGAACCTGGACGAGATCCCCAACGACATCACCCGCCAGACCCCGGCCAGCTTCGAGCCCAGCCTGGACTACGTGGTGGTCAAGATCCCCCGCTTCGCCTTCGAGAAGTTCCGCGGCGTGGATCCGACATTGGGCCCGCAGATGAAGTCGGTGGGCGAGGTGATGGCCATCGGTGACACCTTCGCCGCCGCCCTGAACAAGGCCCTGCGCGGGCTGGAGATCGGATTGGACGGCTTCGGGCCGCGGCCGGGACGGGCTCCTTGGGATCGGGCGGAAGGGTTGGATGCGGCCATCCCCCTTCTGGAAATGCCCCTCCCCCCCTTCGCCCCTCTGCCCGACCGCCTGCAAGCCGTGGCCGAGGCCCTGGCGGCCGGGGCGACGGAAGCCGATGTGGCCGCCGCCAGCAGCTACGACCCCTGGTTCGTCGCCGAGCTGGCGGCCTTGATCGACCTGCAACGGCGGCTGGCCGGCCAGGGCCTGGACACCCTGTCGGAGGAGCTGCTGCGCGAGGCCAAGCAGGCGGGGCTCTCCGACCGGCAGATCGGGCGGCTCTGCGGCGGGAATGCCGAGGCCGAGGCGGCGGTGCGCGAGCTGCGCAAGGCCCTGGGCATCCGCCCGGTGTTCCGCCGCGTCGACACCTGCGCGGCGGAGTTCGAGGCCTTCACGCCCTACCTGTACAGCGCCTATGTGCCGCCGGCCTGGCGCGCCGGCAACGACGCGGCACCCGAGGCGGACCGCTCGCCCCTGGACCAGGACGAAGCCCAGCCCGGCCGGCGGAGCAAGGTCATGGTATTGGGCGGCGGCCCCAACCGCATCGGCCAGGGCATCGAGTTCGACTACTGCTGCGTCCATGCCTGCCAGGCGCTCTCGGCCCTGGGCCACGAGACCATCATGGTCAACTGCAACCCTGAGACGGTGTCCACGGATTACGACACGGCGGACCGCCTCTACTTCGAGCCCTTGACGGTGGAGGATGTGCTGGCCATCTGCGATCTGGAGCAGCCGGACGGGGTGCTGGTGCAGTTTGGCGGTCAGACGCCGCTCAACCTGGCCCGGGCTCTTGAGGCGGCCGGCGTGCCCATCTGGGGCACATCGCCGGAGACCATCGACCTGGCGGAGGACCGCGAGCGCTTCGGCGCTCTCCTGCGCCGCCTGGACATCCCGCAGCCGGAGGCGGGCATCGCCCATACCCTCGCCGAGGCGGAGGGCATCGCCGCGCGCATCGGTTACCCGGTGCTGGTGCGGCCCAGCTACGTCCTAGGCGGGCGGGCGATGGCCATCGTCTTCGGCCAGGGCGACCTGGACGGCTACCTGCGCGAGGCGGCCGCGGCGGCGCCGGGCAAGCCCATCCTGGTGGACGCCTACCTGGAGGATGCCGTGGAGGTGGACGTGGACGCCCTCTGCGACGGCGAGCGGGTGGTCATCGGCGGGGTGATGCAGCATATCGAGGAGGCGGGAGTGCATTCGGGCGACAGCGCCATGGTCCTGCCGCCCTACCGTACCTCGGCCTACCACCTGGGGGTCATCCGCGACTACACGGAGCAGATCGGCCTGGCCCTGGGGGTGCGCGGCCTGATGAACGTGCAGTACGCCGTCAAGGACGACGTGGTCCACGTGCTGGAGGTGAACCCGCGCTGCAGCCGGACGGCGCCCTTCATCTCCAAGGCCACGGGTCTGCCCTTGGCCCGTGTGGCGGCGGAGATCGCCGCGGGCCGCAGCCTGGCCCAGATCGGCGTCCTGGCCGAGCCGGTGGTGGACGGCTTCTTCGTCAAGGAGGCGGTGCTGCCCTTCGACAAGATGCCGGGCGCATCAGTGGAGCTGGGTCCGGAGATGCGCTCCACGGGCGAGGTGATGGGCCATGCCAGCCATTTCGGCCATGCCTTCGCCAAGGCGGCCCTGGCCGCGGGCCAGGCCCTGCCCACCAGCGGCACGGTGCTGCTGACGGTCAACGACTTCGACAAGGGAGCCGCGGCCAAGATCGCCCGGGACCTGCACAAGGCGGGCTTCAGCCTGATGGCCACGGCGGGCACGGCGGACTGGCTGGAGCGCGTGGGCCTGCCGGTGGCGCGGATCAACAAGGTCTCCGAGGGCTCGCCGCATGTGGCGGACGCCATCGCCGGCGGCCAGGTGCAACTGGTGATCTCCACCCCCTTGGGCCGCACGGCCTTCGCCGACGGCCAGGCCATCCGCCGCGCGGCGGTGGCCCACCGCGTCCTCCTGCTCACCACCCTGTCGGCAGCCATGGCCTCGGTCACGGGCATCCGCGCCCTGCAGGCCAAAGAGCTGACGGTGCGCAGCTTGCAGGAGCATTACCGGCTGAGCGGGGGACGGTGAGGCTGATGACAGCTCCCGTCGCCGACAACGCTCCATCCCTCGGATCCGACGTGGATCCCCTGCATGACCTCGCGGTGACATAGCCCCCATGCCTCCCCTCGTCCCCCTCCCCGCCATCCTCCTCTCCCTGGCCCTCGCCGCCCTCGTCGCCGGGGGCGGTTACCGCGCGCGGGCGCTCTCGGGCAGCGGGGCGGCGGCGGCGATGGTGGTGGGCGCGCTGGTCTTCGGCTTGGGTGGAGCGGTGTGGGGCTTGCTGCTGGTCTTCTTCTTCGTCAGTTCCAGCGCCCTGTCGCTGTGGCGGGCGGAGGACAAGCGGGAGGCTGAAGGCCGCTCGAGCAAGGACTCGCGGCGCGACTGGGGACAGGTGCTGGCCAACGGAGGACTCGGCGCCGTGCTGGCCCTGCTGCAGGCGGTGGGCCGGGCGGGTTGGCTCCCGTGGCTCGCGGAGGTGGACCTGCTGCCGGCCTTCGCCGGCCTGATGGCCGCTGTGACCGCGGACACCTGGGCCACCGAGCTGGGACTGCTCAGCCCTACCCCGCCGCGGCTCATCACCACGGGCGAAGAAGTGGCGCCCGGCACCAGCGGCGGCGTCACCGCCCTGGGTCTGACGGCGGCGGCGGCCGGCGGGCTGGTCATCGGGTTGGTGGCGGTGCTGGGCAGCATCGTCAGCCAGCTGGTGGCCCTGCGCAGCTTGGACCTGGCTCTGGTGGACACCATGGCTCTGGCTCGTCTGGCCTTCATCAGCCCCTTGGTTGGCTTGGCCAGCGCCGCCGCGGACAGCCTGTTGGGGGCCACGGCCCAGGCAATGTTCAAGGATCCGCGCGGCGGGCAGACGGAGCGAGCCTCCGGTGTACGTGGTCAGCACGTCCTCCTCAGAGGCCGGCGCTGGATGACCAACGACCGGGTCAACTTCCTGGCCGGCCTCCTGGGCGCGCTGCTGGCTCTGGGGCTGGACCGGCTCTTGGTCTGACATCCAGCCTCGGACGATGCGAGAGCCCTTCTACCGCTCCCTGGAACATCTGCTGCCCTGGCCGGCGACGGCCAAGCCGCTGGACGCCGCGGGCGTTTTCGGCCGCCACGCGCCCTTGGAGCTGGAGATAGGGCCCGGCAATGGCGAGTATCTGGCAGCCATGGCTGCGGAGCGGTCGGCGCATGACTTCCTGGCCGTGGAGTTGCTCTGGGGGCGGGTGAAGAAATGCCTGCGCAAACTGGGCGGCGCGCGGCTGACCAACGCTCGCCTCGTCTGCGGCAACATCGGTCCTGTGTTGGCCTACCTCGTGCCTCCGCGCAGCCTGCATGCGGTGCACACCCTCTTTCCCTGCCCCTGGCCCGGCGACGCAGCGGGCGCCCATCGACTGTACCGCGCGGATTTCCTGCGCCTGGTCAACAGCCGCCTGGTGGACGGCGGCAGGGTCACCCTGGTCACCGACAATCGACCCTACTTCGACTGGGTGCTGGAGCAGCTACCCGGCACGGGCTTCGACGGCCGGACCCACGCAGTAGGCGCAGATTACGGCACCAAGTTCGAGCGCAAGTGGGTCGGCGGCGGTCAGGAGCGTTTCCATCGGTTGGACCTGGTCAAGACGGAGCACCAGGACCTGCCCCTATCCCCGGAGGTTCCCATGCGCAGTCATGTCCTGTCCGGCTTCGACCCCGGCGCCTTTCAGCTGCCGCATCGGGTGCTGTCAGGCTCGGGCGCTGATCCGGAGATTGACGCTGTCACCGGCGGCGTCACGCGCGTCGTGGGTCGGGAGCTGCTCTACGACCCCGCGCGCCGCCAAGGCCTGGTGCGCATGGTGGTGGTGGAGCCCGGCCTCAGCCAGGAACTGTGGATCGAGATCGCTGGCATGGCCGACGGCCGCTTCCGCGTGGCCCCCGCCCGCGCCTGCCACGCCCTGCTCACCGACGGCGTGCAGCTGGCGGTCGATGCCGTGGCGCAGGCCGCAGGCCTGGCAGTGGTGGGGGGGGCTCAGGTCGATGAAGTCCCATCGGTCCTATAGGACTTATGGGACTTATGGGACCGATGACCGCATCGCCCAAACGACCTTAAAAAGTTTGAGCCGGGCGTGAGGAGGAACGCCCGGCTCAAGGGACCGTCTAGAAGGAGGAGAGAACGTGACACCAGTGTACCCGACCGCCGGGGTCGCTGCTGGACGCCCGGCCGATCCTTGGCCGATCTTTGACCGACGATTGCCCTACGCTGGTCGCGGTGGCGCTGGTATCATCTCTGACCATGCCATCTCCCGCCCCGGCGACCTACCGGCACCACCTGCTGCTGCCGCTCGTCATCTTCATCCTCGCGCTGGCCCCGCGCGTGGGCGGCCTGGCCCGCGTGGCTACCTGGGACGAGTTGTTCTGGACCCACGCCGCCCTGCGTTTCCACACCGCCCTGGCCACCGCGCACTGGTCGCGAACCTATGTCATCGGTCAGCCGGGGGTGACGCCGCTGTGGGTGTGGTCGGGGATGATCGCGGCGCGCGGCGTCGCTGGGGGGCCGGCGGAGCGGGCGCGGCTGGTCGACCTGGGTGATCGGTTGCGGGAGTCGCGGTATCCTGAGGATGACCCGGCCCTGCTACGCGAGGTGGCGGCCGTCTGGCGCGGCATCCCGTTGGCCCTGGGCACGGCCCTGGCCACCGCGCTGCTGACGGCCCTGCTGGCCGCCGTCCTGGCGCGGCGCTGGGGCACGGCGACGGCCGGCCTGGCGGCCCTCCGCCTGGCCTGGGACCCGTATGTCCTGGCCCACAGTCGGGTAGTGGCCCTGGACGCCATCCTGATGGGGCTCTGCCTGCTGGCGGTGGCCTTGGCGGCCGAGGCCAGCCGTGACCCGCGTCGACGGCGGACGCTCCTGGCCGGCGCGGCGGTCGCGGGCCTGGCGATGCTGGCCAAGCTGCCTGGCGGCGCGGCCTTGGCCTGGGGCGCCTGCCTGGTGGCGCTCGGCGCGGCGCGAGATGCCTGGCGGCCGGGGGCACGCGGTCCGGCGGCGCAGGGCATCACGGCGCGCAGCGTGACGGCTCTGGGCCGCGGCCTGGCGCGGGGCGCGTTGTGGACTCTGGTGGCTCTGGGCATCTGGGCAGCCGCCTGGCCGGCCATGTGGAAGGTGCCGCTGAAGACCCTGGGGAAACTACGGGACACCCTGATCACCTACCAGCAGACGGCCTACGACGGCATGTTCTTCCTGGGCCAGGCAGGGCAGCCGCCCGGCCCGCTCTTCTACCCGGCAGTCCTCGTCTGGCGCACGCTGCCGCTGACCCTGATCGGCCTGGCGCTGCTGCTGCTCGCCGGGCTGTGGACCCTGATCCGCAGGACCCTCAACAAGCGCCCTGCCTTGCACGACCCGCAGCCAACCCGCATCCCGTCGGCGGCCCCGTGGCCGACGGCCTTCCTGGGCTTCGCCCTGTTCTACGGCGCCATCCTCAGCCTGGCCGACAGCAAGTTCGAGCGCTACCTCCTGCCGACCCTGGGCGCAGTGACCGTGGCTGTAGGCCTGGCGGCGGGCGGTTGGCTGGTCGGGCGGATGGGTAGGACCGCAGGCTCAGGCGACAGCGAGTCCGGGGAAACCGGGACCCTGTCCGGGCGCCTCGACCCCCTGGTCGCAGTCCGCCGCGGCCGGTCCTGGTCCTGGTTCTGGCCACGGCTGGTCTTCCTGCTCCTGCTCTTGGAGCCCCTGGCGGGGCGCGGCTGGCGGGACGGTCTGGCCTGGTACAACCCCTTGGCCGGCGGCTTCGCCACGGCCCAGGGCGTGCTACCGGCGGGCTGGGGCGAGGGGACGGAGCAGGCGGCGGCCTTCCTGGCCGACCGGCCGGACGCTTCAACGTTGACGGTGGCCACGGACGGCGCGGTCAGCCTGGTGGCGGACTTCCCGGGTCGGCTCGTGAAGGCCCGGGGCGAGGCCTGCCGCGACGCCGACTACGTGGTGGTCTACATCTTCGACCGCCAACTGGGCACGGCGGCGGCGCGGGCCTACGGCGGAGCCTATGGCCGCGGGGGTTGGGATGTGGCGGCCGATGCGGGAACCGCCCGCGCGGCGGGCGTCGAAGCCGCGCCGGTATTCGTCGGGCGGGTGCGGGGACAGGATTGGGTGTGGGTGTACCAAGGGGGCCGGAGCTGCGAATGAACCGAGCGGCCATCGGCTCCTAGGATCCCGAGACCTTCAGCCCGGCCGTCTCAACCACCGCAGATACCTCACCGCCTCCTCCATCAACTGTAGCGGCCCGCCCTCGCGCAGAATCTCCACGGCGCGCGCCGGCAGCTCGCGCAGACCCGTGGGCCGCAGGCGATCGGCGCCCGCGCCCGGCCGTGGGCGGTCGGGAGCGCGGCGGGGATCGCGCATGAAGTCGACCAGAGGCCGGGCCGCGGCATCCCAGGTCATGCTTGGGCGGACGCGGTCGAACGCCGGGGCGTAGGCGGCGCGCGGACGGTCCAACATGGTTCTGAGCGCCGCGGCGATAGCCGCCGGATCGTCCGGAGGCACGGTGGCGCCCAGGTCTTCGCCCGCCACCAAGTCGGCCAGCACATCGCCGCCGGTCACCAGCATGGGCAGGCCGGCCCAGATGCAGTCCAGCAGCCGGGTGCGGTAGGCGAAGCGGGTCTCGATATGCGGGTGGTGGCAGCTGATCCCCAGATCCGCCTCCAGCAGGTAGGCGGCGCGCTCGGCGTAGGGCACCCAGCCGGGCAGGAAGAAGACGGAGCGGTCGAGCAGGCCCAGCTCAGCGGCGAGGGTTCGGGCGCGTTCGGCCATGGCCATCTTGGGCGTGAACAGGCTGGGGCTGGCGGAGCCCATGAAGACCAGGCGCAGGTCCGGCCGCTCGGCCGCCAGAGCGGCCACGGCGCGGATGGGCGAGAGGGGATCGAACCAGTTCCAGATGCCCCCGCCCCATAGCAGCACCTTGTCCTCCCGGCCGATGCCCGGCACGACGCCGCGTAGGACGGGAGCCCCGACCACGGGGGGATCGGCCGGAAGGCCGAAGGGCAGGACGCCGATCAGGCGCTCCAGGCCGGGGTCGTCGTCGTAGGTGTCGGGATTCACCCGGCCCAGGGCGGTCAGCATTCCCAGCCAGAAGTCCTGCTGCGCCGCGCTGGCGCAGAGGAAGAAGTCGCCCCGCTCCAGCTGGGCGCAGAGCGCCGCCAGGTCCGAGGCATGGTGATGCCGTCGCCCGCCAGGCGTGTCGGCGGCGCGCTGCGGCAGGTTCTCCAGCACGAAGGGGTCGTAGATATCGACGATCAACGGCTTGTCCAAAGCGCCCAGGAAGGGATGATGGGCCAGGCCCATGCCTTGCACGAGGATGGCGTCCGCCTGTTCCGCCGCGACCCGCAGGCTGTCGGCGCGGCGGTCGAAGGCCATCTCGGTCACGGCGCCCGTGCCCATCACCATTCCGGAGGCGGCCATGCCCTCGCGGTCGATTCGCGGCGCCGCCAAGGTCACCGGCACGCCGGCCCGGCCGAGGGCCTGCGCCAGCTCCCAGGCGCGGATGCTGGGCCCGGCCATGCGCGGGCCGATGGCATCGCCGCAGACGAGGAGGAGGCGGGGAGCGTCCGGGGTGGTTGGCGTGTGGGGGGGAGTGGACAGGTTCATCGCCCTTCGTTATAACACAGCGCGGTGATGCAGCCGTAGCCGGCTACGCTCGCCGACCTTTTTTCATGCAATAGGGACGCCCTCTTGGAAGCTGTCACGCTGGTCGCGAACGCCGGTTGGGATCGGCGCATCCTGGTCTGCCGCTGCGGGACCCTGGTCGATACCTGGATCGTGGTCACCGAACGCTTCGTGGTCCTGGTCGACACGATGGACGGTCCGGAGAGCGCGGCGGCGTTGCTGGACCTCGCACGGCCCCATCTGAGCGGGCGGCAGCTGCTGGTGGTCAACACCCATGCCCATTGGGACCATGTCTGGGGCAACCAGGTCTTCGCCGGCCCGCAGGCGCTGCATCCGGCGCCGATCATCGCCACTCGCGCCTGCGCCGCGCAGTTGGCGAGCGGCGAGGCGGCCACCACATTGGCGGAGATGCAGGGCAAGGATCCCGCCGGTTTCGCCGCGGTGCGCCTGACCCCGCCCACGGTGCTGTTCGACGGGGCGCTGCGGATCGAGGGTGGCGATCTGACCCTGGAGCTGCTGCCGGCACCGGGCCACGCCGACGATCAGGTGGTGGTCTGGATCCCGGAGATCGCCACCCTGTTGGCGGCGGACGCGGTGGAGCTGCCCTTCCCCTTCGCCGAGTCGGCGACCGCCCTGCCGGTCATCCGCGCGACGCTGACGACGCTCGCCGCATTGGACGCGGGGACGGCGCTCTACTGCCATGCCCCGGAGACGGCCGGGCCGGACCTGATCCAGGCCAACCTGGCCTACTTCCAGACCCTCGAAGAGCGCTGCCGTGCGGCCCTGGCCGCGGACGCGACGGCCGATCCACCGGCCGACGCCGACGTGGAGGCCTTGGTGGGCTTTCCCTTTGCGGAACTGCGACCCTTGGGGCAGGCCGTCACGCAGCCGGAGTTCTACCGGCCCGGCCATCGACAGCACATCCGCTTGATGCTGCGTTGGCTGGCTGGGGGCTGAGACCGGCGCGCCCGTCAGTTCCGGAATGGCGACGCCTATATCCTGGATTACGAGGACGATCACTGATGACCATGCACAATCCCCCCCATCCGGGCGAGTTCATCAACGAGGTCTACCTGGAGCCCAACGGCATCAGCGGCCGCGAGTTGGCCGCGACGCTGGGGGTGGCGCCATCCACCCTCAATCGTGTGTTGCGCGGAAGCAACGCGGTCAGCCCCGAAATGGCGCTGCGACTCTCTATCGCGCTGGGGCGTTCACCGGAGAGCTGGCTGGCGATGCAGGACCGCTACGATCTCTGGCAAGCCCGGCAGCGGCTCGATCTGCGCCATGTCACGCCCATCCATCTGACGGCGAGGCGGCACGGGGTCTGCAAGGTTGCTGTCTCAGCTGGTCCGATGCGCCCTGGTCGCAACATGCCGGTGATAGGCATTGCTCCCGCCCTGCTGGAGCAAGTGCTCGGCGCTGTGTGAGCAGTTGCTCATGGGGGTAACTCCCAATTGGGAGCTGTGGGCATTCCTGATTGCTGATCGAGGGCAGTCCCAATTGGGACTGCAACCCTGCAGCCACTGCAATCCGCGGCGCGAACGCCTGCGATCTATGACCTTGTCTTTGTGCTCATGATGGGTCGCTCATGGGCGGCGCGCACACCCGCCAGGCCATGAAGCCGCGGCTGGATCGCGGCGCTGTCATGGCAGGGCGACAATCCAGGCGGGGTGGGCATCGTCCCCACCCCGCCTGGGGCGTCGGTTACTTGACGTCGAACTCGGCCATCATCCCCAGTTCGGCATGCACCTTGCCGCTCGCAGCATCGGGGTAGAAACAGAGGAGGGCGTAGCGGCCCGGGCTGAGGTCGGCCGGGAAGAACTGCGAGGCCCCCGGCGCGATGCCGGCGACGCCGCCCACGGGCATGGCCGGCGGCGGGCCGCTGGCGCCGGGCGCGAAGGCGGCGGCCACATCACCGGCCGTGGCCCCCTCGTCCAGTTTCATGAGCACGGCCTCGTGAGGCTGCGCACCCTCGTTGGTCACGTCGAAGACATGCGCGCCGGCGCTCAGCTCGGCGGGCACGTTGAAGGCGAAGTCGGCCAGACCGATGGTCTGGTCCGCCTCGGGCGCCGCAGCCACGGCGGCGTCAGCGGCGGCTTCGGTCACCTGCAGCGTCCCGACCTGTCCCAGCTTGAAATGCGGCACGCCCTGGGCATCCGGAATATTGCACACCAACACGTAGGTGCCGGCCTGCAGGTCCACGAAGGCCGAGGCCTGCATGGACGGCACGGCCGCGACAGGCCCGCCGGCCGGCACCAGCCATTCGGGCATGGGATCGGTCTCGGTGGCGGTCTCAGCGTAGGCGGTGTAGTCCTGGTAGGTCTTGCCGCCGGTCAGCTGCATCATGGCCACCTGGTGCATCTGGGTGCCCTTGTTCATCATGGTCAGCTTGGTGAGGCCTGCCGGCACCTCGGATGGACCACTGTAGCCGAAGTCGCTGGCGTCGATCACCACTTCGGGAGCCTCGGCCGGCGGAGCCTCGGCGACGGGGGCGTCGGTGGGGGCGAGGTCGGCGGCGGCCGTCGGCTCGGCCGGCACGGAGCCATAGCCGCAAGCCGTGGCGAAGGCCGCCACCAGGAACAGGGCCGCAATCAGCGGCAGATGGATGCGACGGATGATCATGGGTTTCTCTCCTCTACCTGTGTCTGGCTCGCGATGCGCACATTGCGCGGTGCGAGCGCTTCACGTGGGACAAAGGAATACCGCGACTGGCGGAATCCGTCAACGTGGCGCCCTGGTGGGTGGCGCAAGGTGGGTGGCGGGCAGGGTCTGGTATCATGGATCCTGGAACTCGGCTTGTGCCACCGAGGTCCTGGACAGGCTGAGCGACAGAGCCAACCACCACCTGATCCGAACAGCGAAGGGACCCTGTCGATGAAACGAGCGATCACCGAGCACAGGGGCCGGATTCAGGACATGGATCGGTCCTTCGATATCGCATTCTGGCAAGCGCAATCCTCCCAAGCGCGCTTCGACGCCACGTGGGAACTCATCGTGCACGCATGCAGAGCCCGAGGCATGGATGTTCGTCAACTCCGACTTCAGCGATCTGTTGAGACTTTTCAACGCCAACGGGGTTGGGTACCTGGTGTTGGATGGCTGTGCGGTGATAGCGTACGCTGAGCCGCAGGACACCAAGGATCCGTCGCTCGGTCGGTCGCGGGACCTGATCAACGTCGAGAACCTGCGCGGCGTAGGGGGGAACCAGGGTTGACCACATCTCACCCGTCTCCATCCACTTGGATTCCGGCTCGACAGCGCGGCAAGCCACCCTCCGGGCTGGTTCTCATGCTGGGAGCCGTTGCCCTCGCCACGCTGCTTTGTGGCAATCCAGGCTCTCCACGGCCTCTGCAAACCGGTCCCGCAACGGCTGAGGCGCCCCGCCCCGCGTACCTGCCGCTCGTCGTGGGGCCCGCGACGCAGCCTGCAGATCCGCCCTGGCCCCTCACCCTCGGCAGAGATGTCGACGCGCTAGCCATCGCCGGGGACCGGCTCTATGTGGGGGTCGGCCGGTCGGTGGTCACCTACGACATCAGCGTACCCGGCGCCGCACGACGCCTCAGCCAGTCCGCCTATCTCGGTGGCCGCGTCGCTCGCCTGGCGGTGGGTGGAGACCGGCTCTTCGCCGTCGTGCGCCCTGACGACTTCCACCCTACCATGGATCCCGGGCAAGAGGGCAGCCCGCCTTGGACAACATTGGCGGTTTTGGATCTGAGTCAGCCCGAGGCGCCGCTCCTGACCACAAGCATCGGCCTATGGAATGGCTCGCACAACCATTATGCCTGGGATCTGGCGGCACAGGACCGAGTGGCGTATCTGGCCGTCATCGACAGTTCCCACGGTGAACCGCTGTGTGGTGATCGGGACACTCGGTGTGGCCTGATAGTCATCGACACATCACAACAGCCGCCGGAGTTGACATTGCGCGACGACCTTTCCCCTCTGGTGTACCGGTTGATGGTTCACCGAGGCGCTCTGCTTGCGGTGGGAGTCCTGCCGAGCGACGTCGCTGAGGACCATCCGGGTTTCGATGTGGGAGCCATGAGCTTCGACCTCTCGAACCCCACTTCCCCGGGGCTCCTCAGTGCCCCCGGACACTTGGATCTACGGCAATCGTTAGGTGCGTTCAACCTCAGCGGTTCGGGCGATCATATCTATCGTGTCATCCATGAAAATGCCCTGCTGACCGCTTCCATGACTGATGGTGGTACGTTGAGCCTCCTGCTTCCCGACGTATCGAATCCAAGGTTCGTGTTCGACCTGCTCCCTCGACTCGCATTGCGGCAGCATGTGAATGTCCAGCGGACTGTCGCCGAAGCCGACCGTCTACACCTGCTTCTGCTCGAGGATCCACTTCGCATCTTCAGCGTGGACGTCGCGGACCCGTTGCATCCCATTTCTTACGGCGAGTTCCAGCTAACCGGCATCAACTTCAGCCAGCGGCCGGCGCGCTGGGGAACAGGGTTGTTCGACGACACCTGGGGCGACCTAGTCGCCACCCAGGACGCCCGTCTCTTCGTCGCCGGCGGGGATTCCGGGCTGCTGGTGGAGGTGGATGTGAGCCGGACGGGGGCGCTCAAGGAGCTGTCTCGATACGCTGCGGCGGGCAAGATGGCGCCGGGTCGCTCGGTCCCCGGACGCAGCGATGCGCAAGGTCGATGATCCACGGGGGAGCCGACACCAGTCGCAGTTGCTCGCTCTTCGGATAGCAACCGCTACAGGGTTGCCATAGCAGTCGCAACCGCCCTGGCGGAGCAACTAGGAATGCCCCTAACTCCCGCAGCGGAATCACCCCCATTAGCAATTGCTATTCGCAGCGCTGAGCAACTGCTATCTGGGGCGCATAGCAGCTAGGACTCCCCACCTATAGCGCCTGGGAGTCCGCCGGCCAGCGGAGGCAGGGCCGGTGCACGCCGGTCGCCGCCTCCGCCACCCGGAAGCCGACCTGCGCCAGGCCGTCCGGCCGGGCCCCTGAATGGCCTCCGCCGCGTACAATCCCTCCCATGTCCAGCGACAGCCATCCCGGCCTCCACGCGCCCCGTCCCAACCCGGCCAGCGCCCAGCACCCCACCGTCCTCGTCACCGGCGCCTCCAGTGGCATCGGGTGGGCAACCGCCCTGGAGATGGCCGGGCGCGGCTGGCGGGTGTTGGCCGGCGTGCGGCGGCCCGTCGACGGTGAGGCGCTGGTGCAGGCGGCCGCGGACGGCGGGGCTGCGGGGTCTGTCGAATGGCTGCCGCTGGACCTCCTGCGGCCGGATGACATCGCCGCCGCCGCGGACCATGTGCGGCGGGTCAGCCAGGGTACCGGGCTCGACGGGCTGGTGAACAGCGCCGGCGTCGCCCTGGCCGGGCCCCTGGAGCTGCTGCCCGTGGAGCGACTGCGGGAGCAGCTGGAGATCAACAGCGTCGCTCCGATCGCTCTGGTGCAGGCCCTCTCTGAGCCCCTGCGGCGGGCTCGCGGGCGCGTCGTCAACCTCTCCTCCGTCAGCGGGCGCAACAGCGTGCCCTTTCTGGGCCCCTACTGCGCCTCCAAGTTCGCCCTGGAAGCCCTCTCCGACGCCCTGCGCGTGGAGCTGGCCCCCTGGGGCGTGCGGGTGATCGTCGTTCAGCCCGGCAAGGTGGCCACACCCATGTGGGACCGCGCGCGAACCGCGGCGCAGGATCTGTGGGCGCCCGTTCCCGCCGCGGACCAGGACCGCTACCAGGCCATGAAGCGCGGCATCGAGCGCTTGGCCGGGCAGGGTCGCATGAGCGAGCCGCAAGCGGTGGCCCGCGTCATCGCCCGCGCCCTCATCGCCCGCCGTCCCCGGGCCCGCTACGTGGTGGGCTGGGACGCACGGCTGGGCATCGCCTTCAGCCACCTGCCCGACCGCTGGCGGGACTGGCTCATCCGCCGGGCGATCGGTGGAACCGCGGCGTCACGCCGTCCGTAGCGGGCGAAGGATTCGAGACCCGGCCACCCACCGGCTACTCTCGATAGTCCTTTGTGATGCGGTGCTAGATCGCTAAGATTGCATGGCCCATGAACATCCGCTTCTACCTCGATCCAGAGACGGATCAGCCCCATATCCACAACCACGATGTTGTCTAGGATGAGGTCGCCGTCGGAACCGAAAGGCCGGGCCATGATGCCGAACATTTTCCCCCACGGCTGGGATGAGAAGCGCCTGCAGGAGATCCTGCGGCATTACGAATCTCAGACCGATGACGAAGCACTCGCCGAGGATGAAGCGGCGTTCGAGGATCCGACGCAGGCCCTCATGGAGGTGCCGATCGAACTTGTTCCCGTCTTTCGCGAGATCATCGCCCGGCACCGGGCGGCATGATCCGCTGCCCTGCGTTCCCAGGCACCGGGCTGTACTGACCCATGCCCACCACCCCCATCCAGCCTCGCTCCGGCCTGGCCAGCGGGCGCCTCATCCGCGCCCGCTGCCGCCTGGCCGCCCGACAGGTGACCGGGCGCTCCGTGCTGGATGGCGGCTGCAATGTGGCCGATCTGGCGGACAGCATCCCCGCCAACGTCGACTACGTGGGGATGGAGCGGGACGAGCGCATCGCCGCTATCGCCCGCCGCCTGCATCCCGAGCGGCAGATCGAATGTGCCGATCTGGAAGCCCCCTGGCCCGCGGCCGTGACCGAGCGCCGCTTCGACCATGTCGTGCTGATGGCGGTTCTGGAACACCTCAAGGACCCGGCCGCCACTCTGGCCCAAGCCCGCGGCGTCCTGGCTCCCGGCGGCACCGTCATCGCCAGCACCCCCCATCCGCGGGCGCGCACCATCCACCGCCTGGGAGCCCGCTGGGGCCTCTTCAGCCGCGATGCCGATGAGGAGCACGAGGTCTTCTGGAGCCGCGCGCAGCTGGAGGCTCTCGGGCGGGCCGCCGGCTTGCGCCCCTTGCGCTACCGCCGCTTCCAGCTGGGCCTGAACCAGTTGATGGTGTGGACCGCCGCATGAGCGCCCCTCTGTTCCAAGAAGCTTCCACCCCATGAGCGCCGCCGACGAGGTTCGGGCCCGGCTCGACATCGTCGATGTCGTCGGCGACTACGTGCCCCTCAAGCGCGCCGGGCGCATCTACAAGGGCCTCTGCCCCTTCCATGATGAGCGCACCCCCAGCTTCACCGTCTTCCCCGACAGCGGCAACTGGCGCTGCTTCGGAGCCTGCGCCACCGGCGGCGATGCCTTCGACTTCGTCATGCGCATCGAGAACGCCGACTTCCGGCGGGCCCTGGAGATATTGGCGCGGCGCGTCGGGGTAACCCTTGAGGCGCCCTCCGCGGCCGCCGCCGCCCGCCAGGAGACCCAGGAGCGGCTGCGCGAGGCCTGCTCCCAGGCCCTTGACCAGTACCACCGCCTGCTGTTGCGCAGCCCCGCGGCCGAAGCCGCCCGGGACTACCTGAAGGGGCGTGGCTTTGACACCGCCGTGGCCCAGGCCTTCCAGCTGGGCTGGTCGCCGCCCGACGGACGATTCCTCTGTGGACAGCTCCTGGCCGCCGGCTTTACCGAGCGGGAGCTGCTCGACGCCGGACTGGCCCGTGAGCGCGAGGGCGGCGCGGGCGTCTACGACACCTTCCGCGGGCGGCTGATGATCCCCATCCACGACGCCGCCGGCCATGCCATCGGCTTCGGGGCGCGGACCTTGGAGCCAGGCGGCATCCCCAAGTACCTCAACTCACCGCAAGGCCCCCTCTTCGACAAGAGCCACACCCTCTTTGGCTTGCACCGCGCCGCGCGCGACATCCGCAGCGGCGGCGTGGCCGTGGTGGTGGAGGGCTACACCGACGTCATCCGCGCCCACACCGCCGGCTTCGGCAACGTCGTCGCCAGCCTGGGAACGGCCATCACCGAACATCAGGTGCGCCTGCTCGCGGGCCATGCCACCAGCATCGTCCTGGCCCTGGACGCCGACGCCGCCGGCCAGGCCGCCACCCTGCGCGGCCTCGAGGTGGCTCGGCAGGCCGCGGTGGGCCAGGCGCTGCCCCAACCCACCGGCCGCGGCGGCGTGCGCTACCACGCCCGGGCCGCGGTGGAGCTGAAGGTAGCCCGCCTGCCGGCCGGCATGGACCCCGACGACGTGCTGCGCACCGACCCCCAGGGCTGGCGGCAGATGATCGAGGGCGCCCGTCCGGTGCTGGAACACCTCTTCAGCGCCCTGACCGCCGACCTCAACCTGGGCGACCCCTCGCATAAGAGCCAGGCCGCCGACCGCCTGCTGCCGGTGGTGGCCGGCATCGGCGATCCCGTGTCACGCCGGGCCTGGCTGGGCAGCCTGGCCATCCGCCTGGGCCTTGATGAGCGCATCCTGGAATCCCGCCTGGCCGAGCTGGCCGCTGCGGCGGCCAGCGCCCCGCGCCCGCGCTCCGCGGCCCGCGCTGACGCATCCCGTCCGGCCGAAGAACCGCCGCCATCGCGGCCGGCGGCGCGCGGTCAGTCCACGGCCGCCGGAGCGCGCCGCCGCCCCCCAGCCGGCCTGGCCGACGAGGTTTTCCGGAGATCCGCGGCCCGGCCACCCGCAGCGCCGTTCCCCTCCGTCAAACCTGGCGGCGCCGACCAGGCAGACGGCGCCGACGCAGCCCAGCCACCGGATTGGGTCCTGGAGACCACCCCCTGGGATCCCCGCTCCGTCGAGCAGCCGGACGCCGAAGACGAGGGCCTGGACGCGGCGGCCATGGGCTGGGCTCCGGGCGGAAGACCCGCCGGGAGACCGGACGGGAGACCGGGCCGGACAGCACCAGAGCCCGGACCATCGATCTCGAACCCCAACGACGCCGCGGCGCCGCAGCCGCGGGTCCGACCCGCGACCACCGACCGCCCTTCGACTGCCGCGGCACGCGATGCCCTCTCGGTCTGGATCCTGGGCCAGCTGCTGGTGGATCCCGCCCGGCTGCAAGCCCTGGACAGCGCCCTGGCCTTGGACGCCCAACCGCCTTTGGGTCCGGCAGACTTCGGCGGCGCCGAAGAGCAGGCGCTGATGGCCGCCCTGGCCCATGCCGCCCGCGGCGGCCCCGCACCGGAGGTGACGCTCGACAGCCTGCCGGAGCCCCTGGAAGCCCTGGCCCTGGACCTGGTCGGCCGCGCCGGCACCCGACCCTCGTTGACGGACGACGCCCTGACGCCCGAACTGCGCTGGGCGGCCTTGCGCCTGCGCAAGCGCGCGCTGGAGCGCGGGGTGACCGAGCTCAAGTACCTGCTGCAGGAAGCCGAAGGACGCCGCGACCGCAGCGCCGCGGCGTCCTTCGTGGACCGCTGGTCGACCTCCCGCGAAGGCCTGCGCCGCCTGACCGAACTGCTGATGGGCAAGACCACCGGGATCTGACGCTGCCCGGATCTGATGGCGTGCCAGCACAGCCCCAGGGCATCCATGGGGCGTCCTGTCGGCACCCTGCCGCCGAGCCGCGTCTAACCCCGGAACAGGCCCGGGCGTTTCTAGCGACGGAGCCGGCCGACCTGCTCTTGGCCAGAAGGAGCACCGAAGGGCAGCGGTCGCCATCCTTGGATTGTTGTAACGGCGCGCTCCTGAAATTTCCCCCCTTACCCTAGTCGATCTGAAAAGGAGACCCACCATGTTGAAGAACCATCGCCGCCTGCTCGGCCTCGTGGCCGTCGGCACCCTGGCCCTCACCTTCGCCACCGGCGTCGCTGCCGGCACGGCCAATGCCGACGGCCCCGGCCGTGGTCGCGGCCCCGGCCCGGGCGCCGGCGGCAGCGGCGAGAAGCCGACCTGCGAAGAGCGCTGCAGCCATGTGGCTGAGCGCGTGCTGGAGGCCTGTACCAAGGCCGGCGGCGAAAACTGCGCGGACAAGGCGGCCACGGCCAAGCTCGAATGCATGACCCGCTGCGAGAACCCGCCCACCCCGCTGACCTGCACGGAGCGCTGCGACAAGCACGCCGCCGAGGCCCTGGCCCGCTGCACGGCGGCCGGCGGCACCGACTGCGAGACCCGCGTCGCCCAGATGCTGGCCGACTGCAAGGCCCGCTGCGAGAACCCGCCCACCCCGCCCACCTGCGCCGAGCGCTGCGCCAAGGTCGGCGAGCGCGTGCTGGAGGCCTGCAACAAGGCCGGCGGCGAAGACTGCGCGGGCAAGGCGGCCACGGCCGTGACTGAGTGCATCACCCGCTGCGACAATGGCGGCGGCACGGGTCCGCGTCCCGGCGAGCCGCGTGAGCCGCGCGAACCGCGCGAGCCCCGCCGGCCCGGCCGGCCGTAAGCATCCACCGCTGCTCACAAGGCAGCGATACTGAATCACTGAACCCAAGACACTCTTGAAAAGGCCCGGCGGACATGTCCGCCGGGCCTTCTTTTCGCCATTCGACCAAAGGCCATGGATGATCACCGCGGCGATATACTTCCGCTCCATGTACGTCCCTCCCCAACGCGACGCCCTACCGCCGCGGCCCCGGCGCGGCCGCGCCCTCCTGCTGCTGGCGGTCCTGATCCTGGGCGGGGCCATCTTCCTGGCCCTGCAGCCAGAGCTGGTGCAGCGCCAGGCGGCGCGGCTCTTCCCGTCGCCCACGCCGACGCCCACGGCCACGCCCGGCGCCGCGGAGTTGGCGGCCACCGCTACCGCCGCCTTGGGCCGCGGGCAGGCCGGCACGGCGGTGGCCATCCTGTCCACCGCCGTGGCCGCCGAGCCCGAGATTCCAGCCGCGCACAAGGGTCTGGCGGCGGCCCTCTTACGCGGCCGGCGCTACCAGGCGGCGGCCGCGGCGGCGCGCGAGGCGGTGCGCCTGGCGCCGGCGGACCCCGAAGGCTACGTGCTGCTGGCCACGGCCCTGGACTGGCTGGGGCGCACCGACGAGGCGATGACCGCCGCCCAGGCGGCCTTGGACCTGGATCCGGCGCAGGCCGCGGCCCTGGCCGCCTTGTCCGAGGTACAGTCCTCGGCCGGGCAATGGGACCTGGCAGAGCAGAGCGCGCGCGAGGCCTTGGCCCTCAGCCCCGAGGATCCCGCCGCCCATCGGGCCCTGGGCATGGCCCTGGAAACCCGCGCCGACTGGGAGGGCGCCCTGGAGAGCTACCGCCGGGCGGCGGACCTGGCGCCCGGATGGGCCGGCCCCCTGGTGGACCAGGGTCGGATCGCCCGTCTGCGCCGGGACGGGGCGGCGGCCAAGGTGGCCTTCGAGGCCGCACGCGCGAGTGAACCCGGCGATCCGGCCGCGGCGGACGGTCTGGGCCTGGTGGCCTACGATGCCGGCGACCTGGACGAAGCGGAGCGGTGGTTCAGGCAAGCGGCGACGCAGTCGCCGGATTACGTCGGCGCCCAGGGCCATCTGGGCTGGGTGCATTACGCCCGCGCGGAGTGGGAGCCGGCCGCCGAACAGTTCCAGCGGGCTCTGGACCTGGGCTCAACGTCCCTGGAATACCGCTACGAGCTGGCCCTTTCCCTCGCCTATGACGGGCAATGCGCCAAGGCGCGCCCGCAGATGGCGGTCCTCATAGCCGAGGATCCGGGCTTGGCGACCGTGTTGCGCGACGGGCTGGCAGCTTGTCCGTGAACGCAAGGCATTCCGGATCCTACTACCCCGGATCCCCATCCGGCACCGCACCCACCGCCCAGGCCGCCGCCCATATCTGGTCCAGCATCGCTTCCGTCAGCTTGCCGGTGAAGGTATTCTGCTGGCTCGGGTGGTAGGAAGCGATCACCGTAAGGCTCCCCACCCGCATCTGTACCCCGTGGCCGAAACGAGGCAGTGGGCGCGGAAGGGCCAGACCCCGGTCGCGCAGGAGGCGAAGCAGGCGGTCCCAGGCGAACTGGCCCAGGCAGACGGCCACGCGCAGCTCGCTGAGGATGTCCAGCTCGCGGGCCAGGTAGGGTCGACAGCGCTCCCATTCCTCCGGACGCGGCTTGTTGAGCGGCGGGGCGCAGCGCACGCAGGCGGTGATGTAGGCCCCTTGCAAGCGCAGGCCATCGCCCACGGCCATGGCCTGCGCCTGGCTGGCCAGGCTGGCGCGATGCAGGCTGGCGAACAGCCAATCGCCGGAGCGGTCGCCGGTGAAAGGGCGACCGGTGCGGTTGGAGCCGTGCGCGCCCGGCGCCAGCCCGACGATGAGCAGCCAGGCATCCGGATCACCGAAGCCCGGCACCGGACGCCCCCAGTAGGCCTCCTTGGCGTAGGCCGCCCGGCGCTGCCCGGCCATCTGCTCGCGCCAAGCCACCAGCCGGGGGCAGAGACGGCAGTCGGCGGTCTCGGCGTTGAGCCGCGCCAGGGCGTCGGCGCGAAGCTTGCTGGACATCATGGCAGACCCTCTATTCCTGGTGGGATCGCTGGTCGTTGGGCGCGGGCGAGTCGCGTGCGGATGACAGCGATGCTAGCATCTTTCCGTCCTTCTCCCGGGCCTTCGGACGCGTGCCGCGCGCCCGATAGCCTTTAGACGCGTGCCGCGCGCCCGATATGCCTTCGGATGCGTGCCGCGCATCCGATCAAATGCCTCTGGATGCGTACCGCGCATCCAGCCACGGAGCAGCCCCATGAGCACGACCCTTGAACCGGCGACCGACGCCGCGCCGGAACTGGACCTGAGCATCATCCTACCGACCTACAACGAGGAGGCCGCCCTGGGTGATGATCTGGACGACATCCGCCGGGCCATGGAGACCACGGCCTACCGCTACGAGGTCATCGTGGTGGACGACGGCTCGCGGGACCGCAGCGCCGAGATCGCAAGGGCGCGGCCCTGGGTGCGACTCCTGCAGCATCCCTACAATCGCGGCAACGGCGCGGCCCGCACCACCGGCGTCCAGGCTGCGCACGGGCGCGTGGTCATGTTCACCGACGCCGACCGCACCTACCCCAACGACCGCATGCCAGAGATGATGGCCATGATGGACGCCGGCGCGGACATGGTCATCGGGGCCCGCAAGGTGGAGGCCGGCACGATGCGCTTCCTGCGACTGCCGGCCAAGTTCCTCATCCGCAAGCTGGCGGAATACATGACCGGCTCGCGCATCCCCGACCTCAACTCCGGCCTCAGGGCCCAGGACCGACAGAAGACCCTGCGCTTTCTGAGCATTCTGCCCACCACCCATTCCTGGGTCAGCACCATCACCATCGCTTTCCTCGCCGCCGCCTACCCGGTGCGCTACCTGCCCATCGACTACTTCCCGCGGGTGGGCCGCTCCACCTTCCACCCCATCCGCGACAGCTACAACTACCTTTCGCTCATCGTTCGCACCGTCATGTACTTCAACCCCTTGAAGGTCTTCCTACCCTTCTCTCTGGCCCTGCTATCGGGCGGCATGCTCAAGTACGCGGCCATGGACATCTGGTTGAACGGACAGCTGGTCTGGCCGGTGCCGCCGATGCGCTCGATGACCCTGGTGCTGCTGTTCTTCGGCCTGCAGTTTCTCGTGGTGGGGCTGCTGGCGGACCTGATCGTCAAGCGGACCCGGCTCTGAGGCACGATCGCCCCTTGCGCATCGTCTACTTCGGCGGCTACGACCGGGGCCTGGGGCGCAACCGTATCCTGATGGAAGGACTGGGCGCCTCCGGCGCGGAGCTGATGGAATGCGCCGCGCCGCTGTGGCGAAGCACTGAGGACAAGCTGGCGGCGGCCGGCGCCAGGCCGGCCGCGGTGGCCACCCTGCTCCCTCGCCTGGCCTGGTCCTGGGCGACGCTACTTCGTCGCCACGCCCGCCTGCCGGCCTACCAGGCCATGGTCGTGGGCGCCACAGCGCATCTGGACCTGCCCCTGGCCGCGCGGCTGGCGCGCCGGCGCGGCGCGGCGCTGGTCTTTGACCCGCTGGTTTCGGCCACCGAGACCTTGGAGGATCGCGGCATCCTGGCCGCCGGCAGCCGCCGCCTGGCGGCGGTGGCCGCCCTGGAACGGCGACTCTGGCAGCTACCCGGCGGCATCCTGGCCGACAGCGCGGCCCATGGCGAGGCCTGGGCCGCCGCCTTGCGGCTGGACCGCGCGCATCTGGCGGTACTGCCTGTTGGCAGCATCCCCCTGGGCGACGGCCCGCCGCGGGAAGCTCGGATCCCGACGGTGGAGGAGCCGCTGCGCGTCCTGTACTTCGGACAGTACATCCCGCTGCATGGCGTGGAGGTCATCTTGTCGGCGGCGGACCGCCTGCGCGACGATGCCCGCATCCGCTTCCAGCTGGTGGGCCGGGGGCAGACCCTGGAGGCGGCAGAGGCCATGGCCTTGCGCCTGCGGCTGCCGAACGTGGACTTCCATCCCGTCTGGCTGCCCCTGGACCAGCTCTACCGACGCTTCATCCTGCCGGCCGACCTCTGTCTGGGCATCTTCGGGGACCGCCCCAAGACGACGCGAGTGGTGCCTTACAAGGTCTACACCGCCCTGGCCGCCGGCCGGCCGGTGATTTCGACCGATAGCCCGGCGGTCCGCGAGCTGCTCACTCCCGGGCGGGAGATCCACGTGGTGCCGCCGGGCGACCCAGCAGCCCTGGCCACGGCGGTTCTGGCCCTGACCGAGCGGCCGGAGCAGCGCCTGGCTCTGGCCGTCGCCGGCCACGAGGCATGGCGGCAGCGCTTCAGTCCGCGGATCCTGGGAGAGGCCTTGCTGACCCTGCTGGCCGACGGCTTCGGCCGCAGTGCGGGCCGATGAATCCGACGACCTTCGACGACCGCCTCTACGTGGGGCCCCGTCATCGCTGGCGCACGGCCTGGCTGGCGGGCCTGCTGGCCGAAGCGCTGGCGGCGCCGTCCGCGGCCGGGGATCACGCCCCGCCCGTTGCCCTGGACCTGGGCTGCGGCGAGGGAAGCCTGGCCCTGGATCTGGCCGCCCGCGGCTTCACCGTGCTGGCCTGCGACCTGGACGTGGGCCGACTGCGACGCGTCGCACGGCGGGCGCGGGAATGCGGCCTGACCGGGCGCGTCCACCTGTTTCGCGCCGATGCCCAGGCCCTGCCCCTGGCTCCCGGCGTGGTGGCCGGCGCGGCATGCGGCGAGGTATTGGAACATCTGGCGGACGATCGGGGTGCCATGGCCGCGCTGCGCTCGGCCTTGGCACCGGGCGCCCCGGTGATCATCAGCGTCCCTGCCGGTCCGGGGCGGCTGGGCCCGGTGGACCGGGCCGTAGGGCACGAGCGCCGCTACGACGAGGCCTGCCTGCGATCGCTGCTGGCGGATGCTGGGCTGGCGGTCGTCAGCCTTCGACCCTGGGGCTTCCCCTTCGGCCGCCTCTACGACCGTTGGGTGCAAGGACCGGCCCTGACGACCGCGTCGCCGGCCGGTCGGCGATTCTGGGCCCGTTTGGGCCGTTCGGCGGCCATCGACCGCTGCTTTCGCCTGCTGTTCACCCTGGACCTGCCGCTCAGCCGCCTGGCTCCGGAGAGCGGCAGCGGCTGGCTGGCCCTGGCGATCGCTCCCCGGCCTCAGCCGCCCTCCAGCAGCTCGTAGATCCGCCGCAGCAGGGTCACCGCCGGCTGGATGGGGTCGCGCGATGTCTCGGGCGGGGCCACCCGCAACAGGCCCTGGGCCACCGCGCGCTGCAGTTCGGCCGCGGTGAAGCCCCCCGGCGGGGGCAGGAAGCAGGCCAGGCTGAAGGGACGGTTGACCAGCACGGCCTCCAAGGGCTGCCCGGAGGCATCGAGAATCAGGCGGGCGCCGGCGCCATGCGCCTGGTCGAAGGCGGCGTCCAGCAGCATCGGCAGCTCGACCTGCGGGAGCTGGCCGCGCCCGGCGGCCTCGGCCGCGTCGCGGATGAGCAGCGGCCATTCCGCCTCGCCTTCTGGCCGGCCCTCCGCGTCCAGGCGCGGCAGCACCGAGCCGTCGGCGATCACCGGCTGGAAGGCGACCACGCCGAGACCGGTGGCCAGACCCAGGAAGCGGCGGAAATCCGACGGATGGATCATGGCCTGGTAGGCCGTCACCTTGCTGCGCCGCTCCGCCGCCAGGCGGCGGCCCGTCACCCGGCCGTAGCAGAGGCTGGGTCCGGCTTCCACCACATCCACATCCAGGGCCCAGCCCATGCCGTCCAGGGCGGTGAAGGCCATTCCGGAGCGCAGACCCTTCTGAAAGGCCCGCGCCGCCTCGGCGCCTTGCAGCGCCATCTGCTGTCCGCGCACCGCACCATCGGACACGAAGAGGTGGATCCGCGGCGTGTCGCTCAGGACAGCCACTTCACCAGTCGCAGGATGCCCATCTTGGCCCCCATGCGATGCGCCGGCAGGTCCGCTGCCCGCTCGGCGCCGGCCGCCAGGAAATGGCGGTAGGCCTCACGCAGCATCTCATCGTTGGTCAAGGTGGGCTGCCAGCCCAGGTCCCGCTTGATGGCTGCGGTGTCAAACACGAAGGTGCCGCTGATCAGCCGCGAATGGTAGGGGCCCAAGGGCGAGAGACCCAGCCGGTGGAACAGCTTCAGCGCCGCGATGGTCGGCGCCTCGGGAATGCGCACCAACCGCGACCGGGAACCCGCCTCCTCGATGACCGCACCGTAGACCTCAGCCAGGGTCTTCACCCCGTCGCTGCCCACATGGTACACATGGGAGCCCGGCGCCCGGGAGGCGAGGAGGCAGGCCTCGGCCAGGTCCGGAGCGTAGACGAACTGGTAGCGGTTGCGGCCCTCGCCCACCAGATACACCCGACGCTGCTCCTGGATGAACTCGAAGAGGATGGCCAGCAGGCCCAAACGCCCGGCAGAGACGATGGTCGGGCAGCGGATGGCATCGGCCTCCAGGCGCCCGGCATAGCCGGCCAGCACGCGCTCGGCCTCCAGCTTGGAGCGGCCGTAACCGTCGACGGGGCACGTAGGCTCGGTCTCCGCCACCAACTGCGCATAGGAACGGCCGTAGACGCAGATGGTGGAGGTGTACACGATCTTGCGCACGCCATGAGCCACGCAGATGTCAGCCAGGTTGCGCGTGCCGGCCACGTTGCTGTCCCACAGGTCCTTGGGATCCGGCCGCTCATGGAGCATCAGGGCCGCGCAGTGGAAGACGGCCCCGAAGGGCCCTTGCTCGGCGAAGGCCCGCGCCAGGGCCAAAGGATCGCGCAGATCTCCCCGCACGTAGGTGATCCGGGGATCGGGCTCAGGATCCTCCAGGCGGTCGAAGGACACGACGGCGACGCCGCGGTCTGCCAGGTGCCGGGCCAGGACGCCGCCGAAGTAACCGGCGCCGCCGGTGACGAGGGCGCGTTCGGCGAGTGGGACCAAGGGAAGGGTGCTCATGGAGGTTCCTGGGGATAAGGGATGGAGGCGAATGATAGCGCGCTGCGCTGTCGACGCGATCAGGAGCTTGGCGATCGTCCTGGGAAGGGCTTGGCGTACAATGGGGAGCAGCCGCCCATGAACCAGCCCTCCCCCCACCCAACCGCCGCGCGCCGCAGGTCCGCGAGCCTGCTGGCCTTGCCGCTCTTGGCCCTGTCGCTGGTCCTGCGCCTGCACGCCCTGGACGTCTTCATCGCCTCCGACGAGCTGCGTTGGACCTGCCGCAGCCTGAATTTCGCCGCCGCCCTGGTCGACGGGCGCTTCGCCGATACCTTCCAGGTGGGCCATCCCGGCGTCGTCACCATGTGGCTGGGCGCGGCCGCCAGCGGCTTCACCGCGGTGGGCCGCCTGCCGGAGCTCTGCCGGGCGACCCAGGGCGGTACGGATTTCGACAGGATGGACGACCGGGGCCAGGAGGGGCGCATGCAGGGCTTCGCCGCCCCGCTCTTCGGCCTGCGCCGCGGCATGGCTTGGGGGACGACCCTCCTGCTGGGGCTGGTGTTCCTGTTGCTCAGTCTGGGTCTGGCCTGGTCGTCCGCCGCCGCCCTGGGGGCCTTGGCCCTTCTGGCCACCGACCCCTTCCTGCTGGCCCACAGCCGCGTGCTGCATGTGGACGCGCCGGTGTCCCTGCTCAGCCTGGCGGCGGTGATCGCTTTGGGGTCCGCCTTGCGGCGCAATTCGCCGGAAGCCCCGGAGGCCTTCCGCTGGCTGATCGCCGCCGGGGCCTTGGCCGGTCTGGCCGCCCTGGCCAAGTCCTCCGCCCTGGTCCTGGGTCCCTTCGCCTGCGGCGTGCTGGTCCTGTTCGCCTGGCGCCGCGGCCAGCGCCGCCCGGCAGGGCTCCTGCGACCGGCCCTGATCTGGACGGCGGCGGCCGTGCTCGCCTACAGCGCCCTGTGGCCCGCGATGTGGGTCGATCCCGTCGGCACGCTCTTCCGACAATGCAGCGACGAAGCCCAGGAAACCGGCTGCGCCCCGGGCGTCCTGGCGAAGGCGAGGGAAGAGGGCGGCGCGCCCCATCAGAGCGGCAACTTCTTCGCTGGACAGGCTACCGCGGATCCCGGCCCGGCCTTCTATCCCGTGGCGCTGCTGGTCCGGATGGCGCCGCTGGTCATGTTGATCTTGCTTGGCAGCCCGCTTGCGCGGCTGCGCCGGCGGTGGGTCCGGAAGGGGAATCCACGGCGTGATCCAGACGCTCGCGACGGTGCTGGGGCAGAAGTCGCCGCCGCCGGCGAAGCACTTCCCGGCCTGCGCCTCTTGATGTCCTGGGCCCTTTTCTTCATCCTGATCCTCAGCCTGGGACCCAAGAAGTTCGACCGCTACGGCCTGCCGGCAGCGGTGGTGCTCGTCTTGCTGGCCGGCGGCGCGGTCGGTCCCTGGCTCGACCGGTTGCTGCGCCGTGCCTTGCGGGCGAGGTCAGACGGGCGGGCGGTGGCGGGCCGCATCCCCATGTCCGTAGCCACCGCGGTGATGATCCTGGTCCTCCTGCAAGCCCTCGCCCTGCGCGCCAGCGGTCCGGACAGCCTGCGCTACCCCTTGATGGCCTACAACCCCCTTCTGGGCGGCGCACCGGCGGCGGAGCGCCTGATCTTGGTCGGCTGGGGCGAGGGCTACGACCTGGCGGCTGGCTGGCTGAACCGGCAGCCGGACGCCGCCGAGTCGCTGGCCGCGGTGCGTGGGCTGGCCAACTTCGCCCCGCTCTATGCCGGTGGCACCCGCTCCATCGCCGGTTACGAACCAGGGCGCACGGACCACATTGTCTTCTACCGCAGCGAGGTCCAGCGCCGGCATCCGGAGAGCGCGCCGCTCCTGGCCATGCTGCAGGACCCGCCGGGCACTCAGCCCCTCTTCGTGGGCCGGATCAACGGTCTGCCCATGGTCTGGGTGCATGCCAACCCTACGGTGGCGCCGCTCACGGCGGCGGTAGAGGCCCGCGCCGGGCCTGGCGACCTGCTCTTGGCGGGCGGGGAGACGGTCTTCGCAAGGCGGTATGCGGGATCGCGACCCCTCTTCCGCTACTGGGGCCACCAGCAGGAGGCGGACCTGGAGCGCGAGCTGCTCCCGACGCTGCCCGCAGGTTGGCGCAAGGTCTGGGTGATCCGCTATCCGGGCAACGACCCCGAGGCGGTGCTGGACGCGCTCGATGGGCTTGCCCGGCGGGGCGAAACGCATACCATCCGCCTATCCGACGGCAGCAGCGTCGAGTTGACCCCCTTCGACCGCAAACCCTGAGGCGCAGCGCTTGAAATCCTCCCATAGATCGGCGCTCCTCCGTCTGGGAATCAGCCTCGGGCTCCTGATCGTCCTCTTCCGCGTCGGGGTGGACCCTAAAGAGGTCGCCGGACGCCTTGGAACCGCCATCGCCACGAAGCCGCAGGCGCTGGGGCTGGCCGTCTTTCTCTATTGCATCCTCGGCACCCTGGTGCGCGGCCGTCGCTGGCAGGCCCTGGTCAGCGGGCTCGGGCATCCCTTTTCCGTATGGCGGGCCACCGAACTCTTCCTGGTGGGCACCTTCTTCAACCAGATCCTGCCCACCGGCATCGGCGGCGACCTCGTGCGGGGCCTGGCTGCCGCCCGCGACGGCTTGGGCAAGACCCGCGCCTTCAGCTCCGTCCTGGTGGACCGCGCCCTGGGTCTGCTGCCCATGCTGGCCATCGGCCTCTTCGCCCTGCCCTCGGCCTGGGGACATATCGAACCACGCCTGCGCCTGCCCATGCTCCTGATCGGCTCGGCCGGCCTCGTCGGTCTGCTGTCCCTCTTGTGGATCGACCATCTGGCGGCATGGATCCGGCGCTTCCTGCCCGCGGCTGCCGACCCGCTTCCCCCACACCTCCGTCGATCGCTTTGTCGCCTCCTTCACCGAGTACGACCGGGCCTCCCTGGCCAAGGCCCTCTTCTGGGGCACGGTGTTCTCGGCCTTGCTCATCGGAACCAACGCCGCCCTGGGTCAGGCGGTGGGCATCGAACTGCCGGGCCTGCTGCACTGGGCCATCGTCGTGCCGCTGGTGGCCATGTCCACCATCATGCCCTCCATCGGGGGCTGGGGCGTGCGCGAGGCGCTCTACGCCAGCCTCCTGGCCGGCCAGCCGGAGGCGGCTGTGGCGCTCTCAGTGCTCTTCGGCCTGCTCAACATGCTGCTGGCGGCGGTGGGCGGCGTCCTGGCCGCCATGGGCGAGAGCGTTGGCCTGCCGCGCCTGGACCGGCTCCGGGCCGACGGACAGTCGGCGTCCGAAACAGATCCGGACCGGTGACGACAGGTCGGCGCCGCCCGGGCGGTGTATCCCCGCATCCAATCGAGATGGCATCCGCCACCACAAGGTACCCACAACCGCAGCCTCGCTGACGACAACCCCCGCCTTCCCCGCTTCGCCGCCGGCACCCTGATCGCCATCTGCGTGGGCGTGGTTCTGGGCGTCGCCTTGCTGGCGCCCGCCGTGAGCATCCCCCGTTGGCCTTGGGACATCAAGCCCTTCAACGCCCGCTTCATCGGCGTCTTCTACCTGGCCGGCTGGCTGGGAGCCCTGTATGCGGCGTTCAGCGGGCGCATCAGCCCGGCGCGCGGCTTCATCTTGGAGGCGGCGGTCTTCACCGGCGTGGCCACCTTGGCCAGCGTCATCCACCGCGGAAGCTTCCTGGCGGAGCGGCCTGTGGCTGTCGCCGTGTGGTGGATCACCTACATCGGCTTCTGCTCGGCGCTGATCTTCAGCGCCCGATTGGTGAGCCGGTCGCCCGGACCTGGCCTGCCGCCCACAACCGGCCGGCGACAGCTGCGCGATCTCTACGCTCTGGGCACCACCGCCTACGGCCTGGCCCTCTTCCTGGCGCCGGCCGCGGCCACCGCCTTCTGGCCCTGGCCGGTGGATGCCTTCCACGCAAGGGTGTATAGCGGCATCTTCTTCGCCGGCACCGCTGTCCTGTGGGGACTTCGGCGCCGTGCCGCCGCCGCCGACCTCGCCATGGCGGGCCTGCTGCAGACCGTCCTGGGCCTGGGCGCCATCTGGGGCACCTGGAGCATCGACCAGACGGCGCAGCGCGTGGCGTGGTCCACCCCCGGCACCTGGATCTGGCTGATCCTTTTCGGCGGCATGGCGTTGGCTGGCCTGGGCATGCTGGCGGAGGCGCGAAGCCTGCGTTCGCGCGGCGGCTGACGACCAGCTGCGACGGGATCAACGGCCCGCCGGGGAGCGGACGACCTGAGTCGGGCCTGTCACAACGAAAGAGCGGGGCGGCCTGGGCCGCTCCGCTCTTGTTTTCCAGCCTATCGCTCTATCAGCGTAACGCCCTTACAGCGCGTCATGCTTCCGGCGCATCATGCATACAGCGTGTTGTCTGCCCGGAACGGGCCTGATCGGCTCAGACGAAAACGCGGTCCTTGAGGCCCTTGCCGGCGCGGAAGGTGGGCACCTTGCGGGCGGCGATGGTGATGGCGGCGCCGGTCTTCGGGTTGCGCCCCTCGCGCGCGGCGCGCTTGGAGGTGTCAAAGGTGCCGAAGCCGGGGACGGTCACAGAGCGGCCAGCGTCCAACTCAACGGCGATGATGCCCTCGCCCGCGTCGGTCGAAAAGATGCAGTTGACCGCATCGGTAGCCTGCGCCTTGGTGAGTCCGGTCTTCTTGGCCAGCTTGTCGATCATTTCAGTCTTGTTCATCGGATGGTTTCCTCCTGAAACCCAACGCCAGGTTCGAAGCGCGCAAAGCGCAGTGGATTGCCAGATATTGTAGTGTTTTCGGGCTTTCTTGTCCACCCCTAGTGTATTTCAGGGGCGGCGGGCACCCCAAACACCCTCCCGGGCCACCCCCTCAGGTGCCGGGACACCCGGACTCCGGACAGACCTCCGGACAGACAAGGGCCGGAGGCTTTCGCCTCCGGCTCCTGCATACAGACGTCTCGCGCAGCCCTTACTTGGGCATGTCGCGCAGGGCCTGGAAGGCCGGCCGCTCCGACCAATCACCGCGGACCAGCCCGAAGGCGGCCTTCTCGTCGCCGTTGCCGGCCACCGGCGCGAAGTTGAGGTTCCAGACAAACATCGGACCCACCCAGCCCCAGCTGCGGGCCAGGTTGAAGGCGTCGCGCAGGTACTGGGCCTGCTCGCCCTCGGTGTTCTGCGCGGCATACTCGTAGCCGCCCGCCGGGCCTGTGCCCAGATTCTCCACCGAGGCCCAGCCGAACTCCGTCACCCAGAGCTTCTTGGCGCCCTGGCCGTAGCGGTTCATGACCCCGCGGTAGGCCTCCAGGGTGCTGCGAAAGAAGAAGGAGCGATGGCCCTTGAACTGCGGCTCCGCCGGGTTGTTCCAGCCAGCCTGGACCGTGGCCGGGTTGTTGTAGCCCGACGGATGGGCGCCGATGCCGTTGGCGCAGCCGCCGGACCCGGTGGCCATCATCTGGCTGAGGTAGTTGACATCGTCGATGGCTCGCGAGCCGTCGTTCACGCCGGTGGGCGTGAGCGCGCCGCTGATCACCATGGCGCCCGGATCCGCAGCCTTGATGGCGCGGTAGTTGGCGCAGAGCAGCTGGGAGTAGCGACCGGCCGAGAGCGGCTCGTTGCCCCATTCGTAATGCAGGTTCTGCTCGTTCCAGATCTCGTAGGCCTTCACCCGGCCACGGAAATGCGCGGCCATGGCGGACATGAAGTCCGCCATGTCCTGCGGGTTGGCCGGCGGGCCGGCCACGGAGCGATCGGTGTTGCCGGGGCGGGCCCAGTCCGGAGCCTTCACCACGCTGAACATCACGTTGACGCCGTTGGCGTTGGCCTGGTTGACCAGGTTCTCCAGGCCGCTGAAGTTCCGCTCGCCCTTGGCGCCCTCGTAGCGGAACCACTCCACCTGCTGCTTGACCCAGTTGAAGCGCATGCCCTTGACGCGGTCGATCACGCCCTGATCGCCATCGGGCGCGTGCACCTGCACGCCGTAGCCGAAGCCGGCCGGCGCGCCGGCGGCCACGGGTGCGGCCGGGACAGCTGCCGAACCCGCCGCGCTCGGCGCCGCCGCCCTGGCGACTGGAGCGGCCACGGCAGCGTTGGAACAGCCCTTGGAGCCGGGAATGTTCAGCTGCTTGCCGACCTCGATGACGTTGGGGTTGGTGATGCCGTTGGCGGCAGCGATCTGCTGGTAGCCCACGCCGCAGCGGGCGCCGATGGCCCCGAGGGTGTCGCCGGGGCGGATGGTGTAGGTGACCTGGGAGGGAGCGGCCGCCGCGCCGTCAGCGCTGAACAGGGCCGCGAGCAGCCCCAGAGCGGACATCATTCGAAGGCTTCGCATAAGAAATGGTCCTCCTTTGCGTCTGCCATTACGGCAGACTGGCGCCCTGTCCAGGCGCTTGCCCCCTGCGGCAGGGTGAGACCGTGGGGTGGGGCAGGGGTGGTGAGCGATCAGGGTGAGCGATGGGCGAGGCTCGGGACAGGGCCGTCGATGGATGGCGGGCCGCACCGTCGGATGACGGGCGGACCCGAGGCGGCATTATACCGGAGCGGGGCGGACAGGCAAAAGGGCCTCCGCAGAGGCGACCGGGATGGAGCGCCGGTCCGCGTCGCTGCCGTGCGCCGCTTGTCGGCCCCCTGAGCCGCCCCTAGAATAGCCGGAGCGGGCGGATAGCTCAGTTGGTCAGAGCACCTCGTTTACACCGAGGGGGTCGGGGGTTCGAGCCCCTCTCCGCCCATCGGCGGCGGTCAGATCGCGTCGCCAACTCCCGCCGGAACAACCCGATCACCCTAACCCATGGCCATGAACACCAGACCCAGTATCTCGGCGGTCTTTCCCTGCTACAACGACGCGGGCACCATCCCCAGCATGGTGCTGCGGGTCATGCTGGTGCTGCGCGAGCTGACCGACGACTACGAGGTCATCGTCACCGACGACGGCAGCGCGGACCACGCCCTCGTCCTCCTGGACGAGCTGGCTCGGGTCTATCCGCGGCTCACAGTGATCCGGCATCCGGTCAACCAGGGCTACGGCTGCGCGCTGCGCTCCGGCTTCGCGGCGGCGAGCAAGGACCTGGTCTTCTACACCGACGGCGATGCCCAGTACGACCCCGATGAGCTTCGCCTCCTGCACCCCGAGATGCAGGACGGAGTGGACATCGTCAACGGCTACAAGATCAGCCGCAACGATCCCTGGCTGCGCATCGTGGTCGGCCGCATCTACCACCACCTGATGCGCGGGTTGTTCGGCTACCCCATCCGGGACGTGGACTGCGACTTCCGCCTGATCCGGCGCAGTTGCTTCCAGGCCGTCAGCCTGGAGTCGCGCGACGGCACCTTGCCGCTGGAGATGGTCAAGAAGTTCACCGACGCGGGCTTCAGCTTCGTGGAGGTGCCGGTGCACCACTTCCATCGGGTGTACGGGCGGTCACAGTTCTTCAACGTGCCCCGCCTGCTGCGGGTCGTCCGCGACATCCTGCGGCTGTGGCTGAAGCTCGTATGGCGCAAGGAGCACCTGATCGCCGCGGAACAACCGCAGGCGAACCACAGCGAAAAGGGTCGGATCTGACGACGCCGGCCGATCGGCCGGAAACGCCCGCTGCCCCCTGCCGCAACGTTTCTGGCCGCTCGGCGACTGAATGGCAGGTGAAGCCCATCGACGCGGACTGGGTCCGCCGGCGGGCCGGGCTTTTGGCAAGCGATGCTATTGCCAAGTGGCGCGGCCGGGTGTTAGAATGGTCACAGACCGTTCCAAGCCTGGGTCCTGGTTTCGTGTTCTGGGTTGCTGTATGCGTCACGGGACGGATTGGACGCACGCAACCACCCCTGTTGAGCCCTCCTGCGCGATATCCCACCGTGCAGCGGTTGACGTTCGGACGCTCACCCGAGTTCACCCGAATTAGGAGCACCTCAATGAAGTTCCCCCGCTTCTCCGCAGGGAGCGCCCTCGCGCTCCTGGGCCTGCTGATGGTCGCCGTCCCGACCGCGCAGGCTTGGACCGGCATGGGCCCGAAATGGCCCACCAACACCAACAAGTACGACAAGAGCGGGCTGCCCAGCAACTGGCAGTCGGTGGCCGACTACAGCGCCCAGCAATGGACCAACGTCAGCCCCTCACCGTTCACCTGGACCAGCGACGGGGCCAGCAACAACGACCTGGTCCGCGGCAACATCGATGGCGGCGGACGCACCTTGGCCACCACCACCATCTATTATTCCGGCACGCGCATCACCCGCTTCGTGATGAAGTTCGACACCTCGGAGAACTGGTACCTGGGCTCCGGCTCACCCGCCAGCAATCAGGTCGACGGTCGGTCCGTGGGCACGCATGAGTTCGGCCACGCCCATGGCCAGGGCCACGCCCAGACCCAGTACTGCAGCGGCTCCGGCAGCGCCACCCTGTGCCCCTACTACACCATGGGCAGCACCTGGGCCCGCTCGCTGGAAACCGACGACCGCAACGGCATCAACACCCTCTACCCCTGACCGCCACGCGTGACCTGCGCAGACAAGGAGCCAACCCTATGAAGCCGTTTGCGATGATCGCCGCCGTGGTCGCCCTGGGCTTTGCCGCCTGGCATTACGCGGCCCCCGAACCGCAGGCTTTGGTGCATCTCATGTACCAGACCCAGACCTTCCCGCAGATGGCCGTCAAGGCCAACGCCGTCCTGGCCGGCCAGGTGGTGGGCATCGGCGGCACCCGCTGGAACCAGGACGACGGCAGCTTCTGGGACCGCGAGATGAGCAGCGGGCAGACCGAGACCGCCCTGCCCTATTACGAGATCACGCTGCGCGTGGACGACCCCATCGTGGACACCACCACGCAAAACCTCGCCGCCGGCCACGACGTGGTGCTGACCGTCGTGGGCATGAACCCCCGGGACGAGCAGGAGATTGCCACCAACCTGGGCATCGGCTCGGGCGACCACGGTCCGGAGGGCCTGCAGGTAGGCCAGCGGATCGTCGTCTTCGCCCAGAATACCCAGATGGCCTGGCGCGAGGGCACCAGGCCCGTCCTGCAGCTGATGGGCCATCCGGAGCAGGCCTACTTCACCACCGTCCGGGGCGGCAACTTCGAGAGTCATGCCCAGGAGGCGCCTTCCGGTAGCTTGGCGGACCTGAAGGACCAGGTGCTGGCGCTGCGCGACGGCCAGACCACCGAATAGGGCCATCGGCGAATCTCTTCCGGATCCGCCAGTGCAGCCGGACATGAGCCGTTGTCTAGAAGGGACGCCCCTGTGGGCGTCCCTTCTGCTTTGGAACTGTGATAGCATCCCCGCTGCAGCGACCTGTCCCATTCCCTGTGGACAGGTCGTTGCATGATAGGGTCGGTCTGGTGAGTCACGCGCCCCGCGGCTGATCTTCGTCGCCATCATCCCAGGAGCTTGCCATGTTCAACCTGCCCCGCGTCACCCGCTCATCGCTCGCGGCTTTCGGCCTGCTGCTGGCGCCCCTGCTGCCCGCAGCGGGCGCGGCCTCCCCGCTGCTGCCGCTGGAGGCCAGCCGCCGCTACATCGTGGAGCTGACAGCGGACCCCTTGGCCACCTACGACGGCCAGCTACCCGGCCTGAGTGCCACCGATCCCAACACCGTCGCCCGCCTGGCGCTACGCCAAGAGCTGGCGTCGGCGCGCGGCGTGACGCCGATGGCGATCGCCGAGGCGGAGCTTCCGCGGGTCTTCGGTGCCGCCCGGCTTGAGGCAGCCTCGCCGGCCGCCCAAGCCTACGTCCGCTACCTGCGCGAGCAGCAGGATCTGATGCTGGGCCGCATCCAGCGCGTGGCGCCCGGTGCACGGGTGCTCATGCATTACGCGGTCAGCTTCAACGGGATGACCGTGCGGATGACGCCTTACCAGGCCTCCCTGACCCAGCGGCTGCCGGGTGTGCGCAAGGTCACGGAAGAAGAGCCCGTGGAGCTCTTCATGGACACGGCCGCAGAGCGCATGGAGCTGCCCGGCGCTTGGGCGGACCCCCGCGTGGGCGGCCGCGCTGATGCGGGCAAGGGCATCCGCATCGGCATCATCGACGCCGGTATCGCCGGGGACCATCCCATGTTTGCCGATACCGGCTTCCAAGCCCCCCCCGGCTTCCCCAAGGCCTCGCGGCGGGTGGGCGACCAGGTGGACGACCTGTCGGGATCGGCCGACACCATGGTAAACAACAAGGTCATCGTCTCCCGGGTCTACGTCAACCCGGAGATCGCGCGGCAGACCGATGCCAGCCAGATCACACCCTATCCGGACAATACCCACGGCACGCATGTGGCCGGCATCGCCGCCGGCGATGTGGTCGCCGGCGGACCCAACGAGATGGGCTGGGGGGAGCTGGCATTCTCCGGCGTGGCGCCCGGCGCCTACCTCATGGCCTACCGCTTTGACTTCGCCTACACGCCGGAGATCCTGCAGGCCATCGATGATGCCGTTGCCGACAAGGCGGACGTGATCAACAACAGCTGGGGCACGGCCCTCATGCATATCGTGCGCGCGGATCAGCATCCGATCGCCCGCGGCTTCAAGGCCGCCGTAGCCGCCAACGTGGTGGTGGTGGCCGCCGGCGGCAACGCCGGCGCCGTGGGCGAGGCCTCCCTTGGCGGACCGCATCAGATGATCGACGAGGTCATCACCGTCAGCAACAGCGAGCATGGGCGGCGCTTCGCCTACAACCTGGAGGCCGACGGGCCGTCTTTGGAGAATGGCCTGAAGGTCATCGACGGTGGCCAGCTCTTCGCGCCCGGCGAGTCGCCCTGGTCCCGGATCACCGCGCCCGCCTATGCCAAGGAGATCTGTGGTGACACGGCCAACACCGGCGCGCGGGACAAGGTGGCCTACCTGGACTATACGGTCACCTGCACCAAGCCCGTGGTCAACGTCCCCGCCAACCTGGCCCAGTACATCCCGAACTTCATCCAGCAGGTGGTGGGGGCCAAACAGGCCGGAGCCAAGGCGGCCGTGGTCTACGTCAAGGACCCTGGCAAGTACGACGCCAACCAGGTGGCGCTGTTCAACCTGGTGAAGCAGCTCTTCCGCGCCCAGCTGCCCGATCAGCTCTACCACCTGCCCCCCACCCTGCTGGTGCTGAACACGGAGGCCGGAGATCTGGCCACCTGGCTGGAGGCGCGCAACCAGGTGGACCTGACCGTCACCATCACCCCGGAGCGGGTCATCGACCAGCGGCGCGCCAACCTGGGTGCCGACAGCACGGCCCAGGGCCCGGCGCCCCAGGGCTCGCCGATGAAGCCGGATATCTCGGCCCCGGGCACCAATATCCTGTCGGCGGTCATCGGCGGCGGTTACGCTGAGCTGACCGGCACCAGCATGGCCAGCCCGGCTGTCGCCGGCTGCGTGGCCGTCCTGCGGCAGGCCTTCCCCAACCTGAGCCCCGCTGACATCAAGGCCGCGCTCATGAATACCGCCGATCCGGTGGTGACCAACCCCGCCAACCCCCTGAGCCCGGCGCCCACCACCATACAGGGAGCGGGGCGGGTCAACCTGGCGCGGGCGATGGATCCGGGCTTGCTGGTGACGCCTCCCGGACTGGAGCTGGGCATGGGCTATGAACGGGTGGTGACCTTCACGCTGCGCCTGCGCGATCTTCGGCGGCAGCCGGTCGGTCCGGTTACCTACCAGCTGATCCACCAGCCGCATCCGCGCAACGTGGACCTGGCGCCGCAGATGCCCGCGGCGGTCACGGTTCCGGCCGGCGGCGAGGCCAAGGTGATCGTGAGCTTCGACTTCAACACCCTCCCCTTGGACGCCCCGGATTACTACGACGGGCGCATCCTCTTCCAGAGCCCCCAGCACGCAGTGCGCGTCACCTATTCCGGCCGGCTGCTCGAGGAAGCCAAGGACGTCCTGGTCATCAACGCCCGGCGCGGCTTCACCACCAACGGCAATCAGGTCGTCTTCACCGAAACCACCGATTACCGCCAGCATTGGGAGAAGGCCCTGCAGCAGGCCGAGCTGACCTACGATGTCTGGGACATCGGCGAGGGTGGCCGTACCCGCATGCCCACCCTCAGCACCCTGCAGCGCTACCGAATGGTCGTCCTGGCCGGCGGCGACTCCAATGTGCCCCTGGAGGTCTACGACAACGGCCGCAGCACCATGACCGGCCTGGCCAACTACCTGATGGGCGGTGGAACCATGCTGGCCAGCGGCGCCTACTTCCCCGACAGCATCCGGTTCAACAACAACCAGAATTCCGGCAGCACGCATATGCTCAAGCGCTACTTCGGCGGCTTCGAGTTGACGGAGGACGATGCGGAACTGTCCGGCGGATTCAAGTCGGTGGCGGTGTTCAGCAAGCCGGTGCAGCTGAACACCGGCAACGACCCGGACGCTGCCGCCAACGCCTACGCCATCGACCTGGGCGAACCGCTGGACACCGTGGACAGCGCCCCACGCGCCCAGGGTCGGCCCCCGGCCCCGGACAACTCGTGGAGCCATCTCGCGGTCCAACAGCTCTTTCCCTACATCCGCACCGTCATGGAGACCGAGGACGGGGCCGCGGTGATGACCGGTGTCAGCGGTGATCCCAGTCTGGAGAAGCCCGTTCACGGCCGCGACCAGGGCGTCACCTGGCGGGCCCTCTTCGCGGGCTTTCCGGTGGAGGCCGTCAGTGGCGACCGCAGCCACCTGACGCGGGTGGAGTTGCTGACCGAGGCCTTCGATTGGCTGACCGAGCCGGAGCCCCGTTCCATCCATATCGCGGCGCCCGACGGCCAGGCACCCGGCCGGGAGATCCGCCTGCAGGCGCAAGCAGACTTGCCCATCGGGCACAGCGGCGTGGCTGGCTGGCGCTGGGACGCCGGAGACGGCAAGGGGATCCAGTCCACCACCCGCTCGGAGCTTCGCGTCACCTATCCGCGCGCCGGCAAGTTCACCGTGCGGGTGGAGCTGACCAGCAAGATCGGCCACCGCTACGTGGAGACGGTGGACCTGGACGTGGGCGGCGGCGGCATCACGCCGCGCCGCAGCCCCACGCCGGGCGGTCCGCCGGCCACTGCCACGGCCACGCCGGATCCGGGCGGACGGGATGAAGGGCGGATCTTCCTGCCGATGACCCTGATGAACGACGCGTTGCGGTAGATGCGTCCCCCGCGAGGAGGCGCAGGGCATGCCCTGCGCCTACACGGGGGACCTTGCCGGAATGGTGATCCGCGCACCGCGCAGCCCGATCGGCCCCGCCCTACGCGCCCCCCGCCATCGCATCCAGCTGCGCCTGGGTCCACGCCTGCCATTCGGCGGCCATCTCCACCAATCGCGCGCGCGAAGCCTTCTCGTCGGGCGCGCCGGGCGCGAAGGGGTCGCGCGCCTCGTGGAAGCGCACCTGGATGTTTCCCGGCCGCGGTAGCCGGGAGCCCTTGGCCATGCGCTGGTCCACGCCCCACAGCACCGCGGGCAGGATCAGTGCCCGGGCCTTCTGCGCCACCCACAGGAAACCAGGGTCGAAAGGCTGCAGCCTGCCGTCCTGGCTGCGCGTGCCCTCGGGGGCTACGGCCAGCCAGTGGTTGCCCTGCAGCCCGGCCAGCATCTGCTTGATGGCCGGCAGATCCTGCTTGTCGCGGTTGGCGGCGATGCCACCGACCCGAGCGAAGACCGGGCCCAGCACCGGCAGCGAGAAGGTCTCGCGCTTGGTCAGGAAATACATGGGCCGCTGCACGGCCACCCCCATGGCGAAGATGTCCAATGAGCTGGTATGGTGCAAGAGCGCCACCAGCACCGGACGGCCGGGAGGCGGAAAATGCTCCTTGCCCGTCACCTTGACCCGCCAGTAGCTGTTGAACAGGCTGTTGAGTACCAGCATCAGGCCGCGGTAGACCCGCGGATTGTAGGGTGGCTCGAGAGCCAGGGTGTAGGCTCGGCCGTGCATGGCTCAGGCTTCCTCGGATGGTGATGGCTCGCCGGCAGCGTGGCTCGGATCGGCCTCAGGCATGGTCAGGACCGGGGGCGCAGGGCCCGTGAAGCAGCGAGGGCCGCCAGGCTCTGCAGGGCCAGCAAGCCTACCAGAACCAGGGCCGTATCGTACCAGAAGCGGTCCGGGAAGAGGCGGATGAGGGCTGAGTCGGCCCCGAACTGCCAGGTGCCGGCGGCGAAGAAGAGGCGGTGCATGGCGGTGAAGGCCGCATCCCAGGCGATGAGGACGGCCAGGCCCAACAAGAGCAGGAGGCCGAGGGCCAAGGCGCCTCCCGCGGCCAGGGCGCGCGTCAGACCGACACGCAGACTGCGGGGCCGCAATGCGAGGAGGGCCAAGGCTGCGGTGGCCAGCAGCAGGGCGAGCCAGCGGATACGGCCGACGACCTGGCGCACGTCCAACAGATGGGCGATCTCGTCAGCCTGGTAGAGGGGCGCGTTGCGATGGCTGAGCGCCGCCAACAGCTCCGGTGGATCCTCGCTAAGGATGAAGCGGGTGGAGGGCACGGCCATGGCCAGCCGCTCCTCGCGGCTGAATCCCGGTGAGAGCGGGTAACCGGGCCGGGCCATCGTCCAGCGCACGTAGTCGGTGCCGACCAGCAGCTGGATGGCCACTGCGAGGGCGCAGACCGGGAAGGACAAGACCGCCAGGAGGACGGCGAGGGCCATGGGTCGGGAGTCGCGAGCCGCGACGGCTGGCCCGCTCATCGCGGCAGCGGAAGCCCGCAAGCCGCCCGGCCACCCCGGGTGGTCAGCGCATCCGGCCAGCGGGCGACCAGGGCAAGGAGATGAGCCACCACCCCGGCCATGTCGCAGCGGTCCGTATCCACGACCACAGCGGTGGGAGCGATGGACAGGGGCGCCACCGCCCGGCCGCTATCCTTTCCGTCCCGGGCGACCGTAGCGGCCAACACCTGGGCAAAGGCGGTCGCCTCTCCGCGCGCCAGGCGCTCGCGCAGGCGGCGTCGGGCGCGCGCTTCCGCACTGGCATCCAGGTAGAGCTTGAGGTCGGCGTCCGGCAGCACCACCGTGCCGATGTCCCGGCCGAGCATGATCACCGGATGCTCTCGGGCCACGGCGCGTTGCGGCTCCAGAAGCGCAGTCCGCAGGGCAGAATGCCGAGCTACGGCGGACACGTTGGCGTCGATGGCGGGGTCGCGCAGGGCCCGATCCATATCGGCTCCGCCGAGTGTGACAGTGAGGTCCAAGGGGCTGCCGCTGCGGGGCACGACGCGCAAAGGCCGCCGCGCCAGCAAGCCCATCAAGGCCGCCTCGTCTTCCGGTGCCAGGCCGGCTTCCAGGGCAGCGGCAGTGACGGCACGGTACAGGATGCCGGTGTCCAGCCAGCGCATGCCCAGCCGCTGCGCCAGCAAGCGGCCGACGGTGGTCTTGCCGGCGGCGGCCGGACCATCCAAGGCGATGCGGCGCGGCCGGCGGCCTTCGGCCTCAGGCACCGGCGGCGGCAGGGGCGGAGGCCGAGCCGGCCTCAATGACCTCAGCCAAATCGTGCTCGACCGCGATGACCGCAGCCGCACCGGGCAGATCAGAGACCTCGGCAGGCGCCTCATCGGCCGCCCGGCCCCGCTCCAGCGGCGGAAGCTCATGCAGGCCGCCGATGCCGAAGTACTCCAGGAACTGGAAGGTGGTGCCGTATTCCACCGGCTGGCCCACGGTGTCCCGGCGGCCCAGGGGCGCGACCAGGCCACGGGCCAGCAGGGTGCGCACGGCCCCCTCGGCATTGACGCCCCGCAGGGCCTCGATCTCTGGCCGGGTGGCTGGCTGGCGGTAGGCGATGATGGACAGGGTCTCCAGGGCCGCGCGCGAGAGCCTGGCGGTGGATTCCAGGCCCAGGAAGCGCTGGATGAAGGCGGCAGCCTCCGGCGCGGTGACCAGCTGCACCTGGCTACCGACGCGCTGCAGGCGCAGCCCGCGGCCCGCCAGGCTGTGGTCCAGCTCCTTCAGCGCCCGCTCCACGGCCGGGCGGGGCAGATCCAGGACCCGCGCCAGATCCCCCACCGCCACCGGCTGATCGGCCACGAAGAGCAGGCTCTCCAGAAGCATCGGCAGGCTGGCCACCTTGCGATCGGCATCCCATAGCAGGAACTCGGCGCCCTCCAGGGGGTCGGCGCCGGCGGGCGTAGCGCCGGCAAGGGGCAAATCCTCCGCAGCGGTGTCGGGCTTGCCGGCACGCACGCGCCGGCGGCCTTCCTGGGTCATGATGGCCATGATGGCTCCAAGGGGTATGGGGAGGCTGTGGTCGAAGGACGCCCTCGGGACCAACTGACCGAGCCCCTTGTCGGAGGCCGGGACACAAGATGTCGTGGGTCGATGGAGCGCAGGACCGCATTATAGCCGGGAGCGCGGGGGCGGGCCAGTCGGTCTGACGCCTCGCCCGCCGACTCGCGGCCACGAGCGATTGACCCTGGTCGGCATTCCGGTACCATCGCCCGCATGACAGGCGCTGCAAGCCCCCCACGCCGCCGCACCGGCCCAGGCCGCAGCGCCCTGCCGGCCATCGCCCTGGCCTATCTCCTGCTGGGCCTGGGCTACAGCCTGGCCACGCCCGTGGGCGAGGGCATCGACGAATCCTCGCATCTGGCCTACGTGCAGTTCCTGCAACAGGAGCGGCGTCTGCCCCTTCCCGCGGACGCCCATGGGCTGATCACCGACCAGGTCAAGCACCCCCCGCTCTACTACCTCGCGCTGGCGGTAGCCACCTGGCCGGGTAGATTCGAGGGGCTCAGCTGGGTGCCCAACCCCCATTGCTGCAACCTGGAGCGGCCTTCGCCGGCCGTGATGCGCCATGGAGAGGGCGACCGCTTTCCCTACGCCCCGGCGTACCGCCTGGTCCGCCGAGCCCGCTTCCTCACCTTGCTGATGGGCCTGGCCGTGGTCTGGGCCACCTGGGCGACCGCCCGCTTGACCCTCCCGGAGCGGCCGGAGGTGGCCACGGCGGCGGCCGCCGTGGTGGCCTTCCTGCCGCAGTTGATCTTCATGCAGGGCATCGTCAACAACGACGGCCTGGCCAACGCCTTGGGAGCGCTGGCGCTCTGGGCCGCGTTGCGCGTGGCCTTGGAGGGCGCAGGCCGGCGTGATCTCCTGCTGCTCGGGACCTTCCTGGGCCTGGGCCTGATCACCAAGCTCACGCTCCTCGCCTACCTGGCGGTAGCCGTCCTGGCCGTGGGGATCGCGGCGTGGCGGGCACGCTCGGCGGTGGTGCTGGTCCGGGCCACGATGTGGACCGCCCTGCCGTTGGCGGCCGTCAGCGGCTGGTGGTTCGCCTGGAACCTGGTCGCCAAAGGGGATCTGTTGGGCTGGGGCCCATGGATGGAGGCGGCCGGCTTCCTACGGCGCAAGGTGCCCCTGAGCCAGGAACTGCCGGATTATCTGGCCATCCAATGGCAATCCTTCTGGGGCCGCTTCGGCTGGGTGACGGTGCCCTTGCCCGACGGCATCTACCGCCTGCTGCTGCTGTTGACGGCCCTGGCGGCACTGGGGCTGGGCCTGGCAGCGGCCCGCTGGCGACGGGAGCGGCGCGTTGCGAACACGGCGGGTACGCGCGCCGCGCTGGAGCGGGACGGCTGGGCGGCTCTGGTCATCGGCGCTACAGCGCTGCTGGTCTATGCTTCGGTCTTCCGCCTGGCGTTCACCTTCGACCTCACGGTGGCCCAGGGCCGCTACCTCTTCACCGCCCTGCCGGCCTTCGGCATCGCCTTCGCCGGTGGCCTCATCGCCCTCGCGCCGAAGCGGCATTCAGCCCGCGCCGCCGCGGCGGTCACCCTGGGCATGCTGGCCTTGGCTCTTTATGGGCTCTTCGGCGTCCTGTGGCCCACCTTCCGTCCGCCGTCCAGGCTGACCGCCCAAGACCTCTCCAACCTGGAGCATCCGCTGGCGGTGCGCTTCGGATCGGGCATCGAGCTCATGGGTGCCGATCTGCCGCGGGGTGGCGTCGGCGCCGGAGACAGCCTGACCGTCGGCCTGGTCTGGCGCACGCCGCGCTGGATCGACGCAGGCTATGTCGTCTTCGTCCACCTGGTCGACAGCAGCGGTCGGATGCTGGGCCAAGCGGATGTCCTGCCGCGCCGCGGCTTGTACCCGACGGTGCTGTGGTTTCCGGACTGGCCCTGGCGAGACGCCGTGCGGGTGCCCGTCGCGGCGGATGCGGCGGGCGGCGCAGCCGAAGTGCTGGTGGGACTCTACCGCGATGGCGAGCCCCAGAACCGCCTGCCTGCCAGCGAGGGTGACCGGGCGGTGGGGGACCACATGTCGCTGGGTCGGGTGATGGTGCGCGCGCGGACAAGCGCCACGGTGCCGGCGGCGGCCACAGCGCGGGGCGATGTCCTGGGTCTGGCGGATGGCGCCGGTGCCTGGCGCGATCGGATCCGGCTGGAGGCCTTCGAGGTCACCACCGCTGATGCATCCGTCGCCGTCGATCTCACCCTCTACTGGCGGGCGCTAGACGCCCTGCCTCAGGACTACACCGTCTTCGTCCACGCCCTCGGCCCCGACGGCGCCCAGGTCGCCGGCGCCGACGCCCCCCCGGGCGAGGGCCGCTTCCCCACTTCGCTCTGGGCAGCGGGCGACCTGGTGGCCGACCGCCACCGGGTGCTGCTGCCGGCGGGGTTACGGGCCGCGGACATCTCCTGGCTGGTGGGCGCCTACCTGCCGGCCACGGGGACGCGCATGCCGGCGCGAAGCGCGGACGGCACGGTATGGGAGGACGGGGCGATCGAGCTGCCGGAGGATTGAGGCCGCGCCGGCCCATGCGCCCCTGGTGTACACTTGGCCTCCGGCCGATCCCGTTCCCCGGTTCCCCGGCCCACCAGCCCACGAGGCTTGAACCATGTCCAGCCATCCCTCCCCAGCGATCGCTCCCGTCCTCCTGGCCCTCGGCCTGACCCTGGTCGCCGCATTCCTGGGCGGCGCCGACGCCCGCGGCCAAGGCCGCGTGGCCGCCCTGCAGCCAATGGGCGTCCTCCTGCCGGACGGGGACTTCGTCTACGGGCCGCCGCTCTACGGCTGGGACCTGGGCCGCTACGTGGTTGCCAAAGGCGGCTACCTGGCCCGCTATTACGAGCCGGGCGACGAAGGGCTGCGCGCCGGCGCCGACATCGTGCAGGACGTGGCCCAGGATTACGGCATCAGCCCGCGGCTGCTCCTGGCGCTCATCGAGATGCATAGCGGTTGGGTCAGCAACCCCCAGCCGGATGAGCAGACCTATCCTCTGGGCGGCGGCCAGCCCGGCCTGGGTCCGGGCCTGGCCGCCGCCGCGGACAGCTTGAACGCTCGCTTCTACGCCCACCGCTTCCAGAACCGGCGCGACATCGAGGGCGTGGGTGCCTTGCCCGCGAGCAACGCCGCCACCTATGCCCTGTTGGCCTACCTGGGAGAGGATCGACCCGGAGCGGCTCCCACCGCGCCGGCCGTCGACGCCGGCGATCCGGCCACGGCCACCCCATTGCCTGTCGCCAGCCCCACCGCCCCGGCAGCGCCCGGAGCACTGTGGGCCGGCCTGGAGGGTCCCAGCCGCTTCTGGGCCGCATGGATGACCCTCTTCGAGGATCCCTTGGCCTTGGACGCCGGCCGCGTGGTGCCCGTGCCCGCCCGTCCCCTGGCCCTGCCGCTGCCCTTCGCCGCCGGCGAGATCTGGTACCTCACCCGCGGCCCGCACAGCCCCTGGGGCGCCGGCGGTCCGGCGGCGGCCATCGATTTCGCGCCGCCACCGGCCGCCCCGGCCGACTGCGGGCCCAGCCCCGCCTGGGTCCGCGCCGTGGCTGGCGGCGTGGTCTTGCGCTCGCGTGCCTCAGGCGTCCTGGTAGACCTGGATGAGGATGGCTTCGCCGGTACCGGTTGGGTGCATGCCTACACCCACCTGGCCGCCCTGGAGCGCGTCCCTGAAGGCAGCAGCGTGAATGCTGGGGATCCGTTGGGGCATCCCTCCTGCGAGGGTGGCCCCTCGGCCCTCGCCCGCGTGGGCTTCTCTCGCCGCCTGGACGGTATCTGGATCCCCGCCGATGCCGAGCGCGACCCCTTGGTCATGGGCGGCTGGGCCGCACTGAAGGGCGACCGGGACGGTTCCGGCTGGCTGGCGCGGGAGGGGATGCCCCCGCGTAAGGCCCAGCCCGAGAAGACGGATTCCATCAATGGCGTCTTCGACCTGGGTATCGCGCCCCCCACCGGCTGACCCTGCTCCCCAGGAGGCTCTGCATGTACTACGACCTCGCTCGCCGCCTGCTCCGCTGGCGCATCTACCTCTTGTTGGGCCTGGCCTTGCTGGCGGTGATCGTCGGCCAGACGGGGTTCCGGATGCTGGGCACGTCGGCCTGCGAGGCGCTCCCCAGCTTCCAGCCCACGGTGTCCGATGACCTGCGCGCCGACCTGGAACTGCTGCATGCCAGGGGACTCTTGTACTGCAAGCCGCTGCGCGAGGGTCTGGATGATGTGGATCCCATCGTGTATTGGGCGGCGGACGGCATGAACAGCCTGCTCTTCTTCCAGGCCACGGCAGGCGCCGACCTGAGCGATGTCGGCGTCAGCAGCTACCTGTTCAGCGACGGTCAGAACAACTACTTCCCGTCGCTTCCGGGCGACCAGCGACCGCGAGATTTCTTGCAGGCCCAGGAAGGCGGACGCGTCTGGGCCAACCAGGCCGTCGGAGACCGGCCCGCCTACTTCGTTCGGCGCGAAGCCGCCCCCGGCTCGTCCGTGGGCGTGGTGATGGTGTCGGTCTCCGGCCCCCTGGCCGCCGACGAGGGCGTCACCGATCGCGACTTCCTGAAAGACCTGGAGCAGTCCTTTGGCTGGCTCCGCGGCGAGGCAGGCGGTAGCACCGGGGCCGCCGGCCGCGGCACACGCGACCTTAATTTCCTCATCGACCAGGATCGTTGGGCGTCTTGGGTGCAGCGCGACACCAACCCGGCCTTCCTGACGGCCGACGGGCGGCCGGATTCAGCGCGCCTGTCCCGCGAGCCGTTGTCCCGCCCCCAGCTCTACCAACGCGTTCAGGGTCTTCTGGGCAGCGCCGTCTGGGTGGCGGGTGTGGTCAGCGGGACGCAGGGAACCTTGCGCCTGGCACCCAAAGCCGGTGTCGCGCCGCTCGTGCCGCGCGACGCCGCGCAATGGATCCCCGTGGGAAAGGGCTCACCGATGATGCTCTTCAGCTTCCCGCCCCTCCCGGCGGGCGAGCCCTACGAGGCCCGTTACTGGTCGGACCCGGCCACCGTCGAAGCCGGCGCCGAGCCCGACCAGCGCTTCGCCGTCGTCTTCAGCGATCCCCCGGCCCTGGCCACCGCTGCCGCCGGGGGAAGGCCTTGAGCGCCCAGGACATTCCTGGAGCGCAATTGGACGAGTGGCTGGCTGATGCCGCGGCCATCGCCCGAGCGGCGGGCGCCCTGCTCCGGGAACGCTACGAGCTGGGGCAGGCGACGGGCGACGTCCGCGCCGCTCACAAGGGCCACGCCCACAACCTGGTCACGCAGACCGACCTGGACAGCGAAGCCCTGATCGTCGCCCGCTTGAAGGCCGCCTTCCCCGGACATGGGCTGCTGGCTGAGGAGGGCGGCGCGGCGGGGTCCACGGCCGCGACCACTCCCCGCTGGCTGATCGACCCCCTGGACGGCACGAACAACTTCGCGCACGGCATCGGGGTCTTCGCCGTCAATCTGGCCTTGACCGTGGGCGACGAGGTGCTCTTGGGCGCTACCTTTGATCCGCTCCGCGACGAGATCTTCACCAGCCGCCGTGGGGGCGGGGCATGGCTGAACGGGCGGCGCCTGGCGGTCTCGCCGCGCCGATCCCTGGAGGAGGCGGTGGTAGCCACAGGATTCCCCTACGACAAACAAGCCAATCCGGACAACAACCTGACCCAGTTCGCCGCGGTCATGCCCCTGGTGCGCGGCATCCGCCGCATGGGCAGCGCCGCCTTGGATATGGCCTATGTGGCCGCCGGCCGCTTTGACGCCTACTGGGAGCGCGGCATCCAAGCCTGGGACGTGGCGCCGGGCATCCTCCTGGTGCGCGAGGCCGGCGGGACGGTGACAGATGACAAAGGCCGCCCGATGCGGCCCGACGCGGGGCGCATCGTGGCCTCCAACGGGCGCTTGCACAACACGCTCATGGCCCGCCTGGCCGAGGCCCGCCCGGCGATGGCCCCCTTCGGCGAGAGTCCCGCTTCCGCGCCCCCCGCATCGCAGGCCCCGCTCCCGTGAGCCCGCTGCCCCCCCCACCGCTGCTGGCCTTTCTGGCCCGGGTCCTGCGCACATCGAAGCTCTGGCTACCGGGTCCTGAAGCGGCCTGGGATGCCGGCTGGCGATCCCAACTGCCGAAAGGGCTGGCGCCGATGGCCTTGCCGGACGATGGCGTGCCGCCGGCCGGAGTCAGCCTCGCGCTGTTGGCGGAGGGTGCCGACGCAGCGACGGCGATGTCCGCTGGGGTGGCCCTCTTCCTGCTCCCGGCCACCGCGACGCCCGCTGCGGGCAAGGGCGCCGGGGCGCGCCGACCGGCCATGCAGTCGTCGACCGGCGGCTCCGCGCCTGGGGGCGCAGCTGCTAGGCCCGCGGGTCCCACCGATGAGACGGTGCTTGACGAGGTTCCGGCCAACAGACCATCACCCTCCCCCCTGGTGCCGGTCCTGGCGCCCTTGCGCCTGGCCGCCGGCGGGCTGTGGTTGGCGGGCAGCTGCCGCGCGGGACTGAGCGCGGCGGCGAACAAGGGCCTCGGGCGGCTGGCCGAGCAGGAAGGCGCCAAGGCCTCCTTGGAACTGCTGCCGCCGGAGGTGGGCGCGCTGGTGCATGTGCTGGCCGCCGCCAGGGTCAGCCGGCGGGCCCTGGAGCTGGGCGCCGGTGCGGGCGCGAGCTCGCTGTGGCTGGCCTCGGCCCTGGCCGCCACGGGTGGATCGCTGATCGCCATCGAGAAGGACACGGCCCGGGTCAACCTGGCACAGCGGGCCCTGCGCGCCGCAGAACTGTCAAAGCGGGTGGAACTGCGCATCGGCGAGGTGGAGCGGCTGGCCCCCAAGCTGGGCCGCGGCATCGATCTGCTGCTGATGGATGAGGGCCTGGAAGACCGTGCGGAGCGCCTGGACCTGCTGCTCAGCCTGGGCGTCCTGGCGCAGGGGGCCCTGGTCGTGGCCCATGGCGGCCGCCAGGATCCGGGCCGCGACGCCGCCTTCCAGGCCCGGTTGCAGCTGGATACGCGAATCGCGGCGCGGCTGCGCCTGAACATGGGGTCGGGGGTGACGGTAGGGGTGGTGGCCTGAGCCGACCGCTTGAGGTCGGCGCGCTGAATCAGGGGTCATGAGGAGCGGCGCTCCGCTATCCGCGGAGGCGATGGGTCCCAACCGGGGGCCGGGCAAGCGCCCCCTGGCCCCCATCCCCGCCCCACGCTATACTCGCTCCGATCTGCTCGCGGCCCGGTCGTCCATCCGCCCGGATCCCCGCATCCACGGATCGATCGGACAACATTTGCCGGATCCGAAAGATCACCCCCGCCCGGGAGAACCCCACCATGAACGCCCCCGAGCTCGCCACCCGATTCAACATGCTGGCCGCAGCCTATGCTTTGAGCGCCGCGCTGCTTGCGCTCTGCTGCATCGTCGCCTGGAGCGCATGGAGCAGCTTCAAGCAGAATGCCGACCTCTTGTGGCTGGGCGCGTTCCTGGTCGGCCTGCTGGTGCAGGTGGGCAGCATGTGGGAAGCCCTGGTTCTCAAGGATGCGATCCGCCTCCTGAACCCCTCCCTGCTGGCGAGCTTCGCCGATACCACCCGCTTGCGGCTGCCATTCGCCGCCTTCCAGGTGGTGGCCACCTTCCTCACCTTCATGGCCTTCCGCGCCCGCCGCTCCGACTTCTGAGCCGCCATGCCGGACTTCATCGCCGACCTGGCCCAAGCGCTGTCCGGGCGCAGTCACGAACTGCTACGCACGCTTGGCGCCCCAGGCGCGCGCGACGATCAGGCTCTCGGTGATCTGGTCCGCGCCCATTGGACGCCCTTACCCGACCGGGCGCCGCTGCAGCCCGCCTGCGCCGTAGACGGCAGCCTGGGTCAGTTGGATCTGGACAACGGGAGTACGTTCATCGTCGCCCAGGCCCTGGCTCTGGGCACCGATGGCCTGGAGCGCTCGAGCATCGCCTTCGAGCTGCTGCCGCCCACTGTCGGCCGCACCACCGCCGCCCGCCTGGCGGACCTCCTGCAGCGCGGCCAAGAGCTGTCCCTGGCCGCTGAGGTGCTGCGCGAGGGCGCCCTGCCGCCGGGAAGCACGTTGTTTCTGGACGGCGCCCTGCACGGCCTCCTGCCCCAGCTCTACCCCCTGCGACTGGACGCCGATGTGGCGTTGCCGGATCATCCCCAACGCGTTCTGGATGCCTACCTGGGCATCATGAGCGCCGCACAGGCGGCGGGTGTGGGGATCGTCGCCGTGGCCAAGACCAGCCGCGAGGCCACCCATGCCAAGGTCTGGCGGGAATCCGCCGGTCTGGACGGGCGGCTGGACATCCCCGCTTCCTGGAGCGACGCCGCCCTGATCGGTCGCTGGGCGGGCGACCAGCGAGGCGTTTCCCATCCCGTGGTGCTTGGCCGCCGCGGCTTCATCGGCGGCTCCCTGGAAATCCTGCAGCGGGCTGAGGTGGCCGGATCGCCGGCAATCGTCAGCTGCTTCGTCCGCCTGGCCGCCATGGACGACCTGTTGCGCGTGGACCTGCCCGCGCATCAGGCCGGCGATCCCCGAAGCATCGGCGAGCTCGACGCCGAACTGCTGAGCGGCGGCGCGGCGGCGATGACCCCCATCCTAGGGCAGCTGGCCACCGACTGGGGCGGCCCCGAGGTCTACAACGCCCTGCTGTATGCCGTGGATCGGGCCGTGCGCCTGCGCCGCCAGACCCTGGCCGAGGTCTACCTGCCCCTCCTGGCCGATGCTTTGGGCATGCCGCTGCGGCCGGACCGGGCTAACCGCCGGTTCTTGTGATCGTCTGCCGCGAGGCCCCGCGCTCGCGGTGACGAACAATGGGTCGATGACAAGCTGCTGGCCCCCACCGCCGGCCCCGGATATAATGCCGCCCCCCACCGGACGGAAGCCGCGATTCCATTCGCCGATGCGGTTCGCCGCTCCAAGGAGATCCCATGGACAGCCTCTTGGCTCCTCTCTCGGTCTACAAACCCCTCATGCGCCTGGCAGCGGCAGGCTTCGGCGCCGCGATGGCGCTCCTGCTCTTCAGCCTGGCCGTCTGGGCCTGGCGCGACATCAGCGCACGCAGCCGGGACAGCCTGCTGCGTGCCGGCGCCGTGGTCCTGGTGGTGGGCCTGCCCGCCTTCGGGATCATCGTCTACATGCTGCTCAGGCCACGCGAGACCATAGCCGAACGCTACGAACGGGAGCTGATCGAGGAGCTGTTGGCACGGGAGGTCAGCACCGGCGCGCCCAGCCGGCGCACCGTCCGCCAGGCCGCACCCGGCTCGTGAGCCGGATCCTGTTCCAAAACCCATGAGCAAGCCCGACCTGGCCGTAAGCATCGCCGGGCTACGGCTGGCCAATCCACTGGTCCTGGCCTCCGGCATCTTCGGCACCCACGCTTCCCTGATGGTGCGCGCGGCCCGCGCCGGAGCCGGTGCCATCACCGCCAAGAGCGCCGGCACCCAACCGCGCAGTGGCCATCCCAACCCCTCCTGCGTCGACTTCGGCGGTGGCCTGCTCAACGCCATCGGCCTGGCCAACCCGGGGGCGGCGGCCGAGGTGGCCCTCCTCATCGAAACCCGCGCGCAGCTGGCGCCCTTGGGGGTACCGCTCATCGCCAGCATCTTCGCCGACCGGGTGGAGAACTTCGGACGCGTCGCGGCTCAGATCGCCGAAGCGGCGCCAGACCTGCTGGAGGTCAACATCAGTTGCCCCAACGTGGCCTCGGACTTCGGCGAGCCCTTCGCCGGCAGCCCCGCCACGGCGGCGGCAGTCACCGCCGCCGTGCGCAAGCAGGTGTCCGTGCCCATCATCATCAAGCTGGCCCCCAACGTGCCCGACCTGGGCCAGATCGCCCGGGCCGTGGTGGACGCCGGTGCGGACGCCATCTGCGCCATCAACACCATGCCCGGCCTCCTCGTGGATCTGGAGAGCGGTCAACCCGTCCTGGCCAACCGCACCGGCGGCGTCAGCGGCGCGGCCTTGGCGCCCATCGCCCTCTATGCCGTCTACCAGATCTCGGCCGCCGTCGATGTGCCCATCATCGGCACAGGAGGGGTGTCCAGCGGAGCCGACGCCTTGCGCATGATCATGGCCGGCGCCACGGCAGTGGGCGTGGGGTCCGCCGTCTACCGCGAAGGACCGGCGGTCTTCGAGCGCATCGCCACAGAGATGGCCGGCTGGCTGGCCGAGCGGGACCTCACTCTGGACCAGATCCGCGGGCGGGCCCACGGACGCGTGCTCTGGCCCGAGGCACCGTCCACGCCGCCCGTCCCTCATGCCGCGGCGCGGGCCACTATCCCGCAGGAACACGGATGATCACCGCGACCAGCGGCGGCGGTCTGGGCGACAGGTCCGACGGACTGCCCCGCCCTTATCGGGTAGCGTCGCTGCGCCAGGAGAACCACCGCACGCGCACGGTCATCCTGGACGGGCCTGTGGACGCCGAGCCGGGCCAGTTCTGCATGCTCTGGTTGCCCGGCCTGGATGAGAAGCCCTTCAGCGTAGCGGCAGCCAGCCCCGCGGCCTTCACCATCGCCGCCGTCGGCCCCTTCAGTCGCGCCGTCCACGCCCTCGCGCCGGGCGACCGCATCTGGCTGCGCGGGCCATTCGGCCGACCCTTCCAGCTGCAGGGGCGCGACGCCCTCCTGGTGGGCGGAGGCTACGGCGTGGCGCCCCTGCTGCTCCTGGCCAGCCGCGCTCTGGCCGCCGGCCACCGCGTGCGGGTGGCGATCGGGGCGCGGGGGGAGGGCGATCTGCTGCTGGCGGACGGCTTCCGGCAGCTGGGCATCGATCCCATCCTGACCACCGATGACGGTAGCCAGGGACAGCGCGGACGGGTCACAGAGGCCCTGGCGCCGCTCATGGACGCCGATCCCCCTGACGCCCTGTACGCCTGCGGCCCGCACGGCATGCTGGCGGCGCTGGCCGATCTGGCCGGCAAGCACCGCGTGCCCGCCCAGCTGTCCTGGGAAGCCTACATGCGCTGCGGCATTGGCATCTGCGGCAGCTGTGAGCAGGACGGGTTGCTGCTCTGCGCCGATGGCCCGGTGCTCGTCGACGATCCGGTGCTCAGGGAGGAGAGGTCATGATGAATCAGCATTCCCACCAGACCACCCAACGGGCATCGGCCCCGCATCCTGCCGTTGTCGGGGCTGGGACCTCAGAGGGGGGGCGGGGCAGGAAGCAACGCCCTGCCGCCCACCTCCGGCCGGTTCTCTGCCTTTCTTTCCTCGTGGCCCTCGCCGCAACGTTCCTGGCCACGGCGCCCCTGCCCCCACCCACCTCATCGCCGATCGCGGCGCTCGCCCAGGGCGCACGACCGCGCCCGCCGGCCGGTGCGGCGCTCTGGGGCTGGGGCGGCTACAGCGCCGTGGCCCCCGAAAACACCTTGGCCGCGCTGCGCGCCGCGGCCGAGGCGGGCTTCCCCCGCGTCTGGGTGGACCTGCGATCGACATCGGACCAGGTACCCGTGCTGCTGCGCGACGAGACCTTGGATCGCACCACCGGCTGCAGCGGCGCGGTGAAGCAGCAGCCAGCGAGCACCGTCATCGCCTGCGACGCCGGAGCGCGCTTCGATGCGGCTTTCGCCGGCGAGAAGGTACCCCGGCTGGCCGAGGCGCTGGCCATCCCCGGCCTCAGCCTGATGCTCGAGCTGCGCGATGCTCCCCCGGCCGCGGTCCTGGCCGCCATCCAGGCCGCGGGCGCCGCGGCGCGGGTGACCGTGGTCAGCCCGGACGCGGAGGTGTTGGCGGCCTTCAAGCCCATCCTGCCGCCCGCAGCGCTGCGTCTGCGAGCCGTGGACCTGAGCCGCCGCACCCTGCAGACCCTCTTGGGGGCCGGCGTGGGCGGTCTGGTGCTGGACGCCCCAGCCCTGGACGGTTTGGACGCGGCCAACCTGGCCCAGCTGCGCCAGGCCGGTCTGAAGCTGGATCTGGGTCCGGCCCTGGAGGAGAAAGACCTCTACGCCGCCGCCGCCCTGGCCGCCGACGCCATCGCCGTCGAGCGCCTGGTGCCCGCCGAGCGGGCCCTGGGCCTGTCCTGGCGCACCTACAGTTCGGCGGCCTTTGGCCTGCGCCCCGCCGGTCCCCAGGCCTTCGGCCGCGCCATGGCCGCCGGCGACTTCAACGGCGACAGACGGGCGGACCTGGCCCTGGGCGCTCCCTTGGAAGGATCCACGGCAACCGGGGCGGGCTGGGTGGGCGTCGGTTACGGCGGCGGCAGCTTCCCAGGCACGGTGTACCAGGAGGCGGGCACCGAACAGGACGGCGAATGGGGAAGCAGCTTCACCACCGCCGACTGGAACGACGACGGCATCGACGACCTGGCCATCGGCTATCCCCTCCGGGATTTCACCGCCGGCAACAGTGGGGCCATCTGGCTCTGGGACGGCGCCGCCGGCGGCTTCGGACGCCTCACGCGGCCTGTGGGCCCGCGGGCGGACGTGGGTGCCCATCTGGGCGAAACGCTGGCCAAGGGCGACTTCAACGCCGACGGCGTGCCGGATCTGGCGGTCGCCGCGCCGGACACAGTGCTGGAGGGCCAGCAGGCGGCCGGGCGGGTTTGGATCCTGCCTGGGCAGGCCGGCTCGGGGCCGGTCACCACCGGCCAGATCATCGTCGACCGCTCCGACGAGGAGGTGCCCGAGGCGCCCACGGCCCGCGAGCGACTGGGCGCCGCCCTGGCCATGGGCGACTTCAATGGCGACGGGGTGACGGACCTGGCCATCGGCGGCCCCGGCGGCAGCGCCGCGGCCGTGGCCCAGGCCGGCAGCGTCCTGTTGGCCTTTGGCTCCACCCGAGACCCGATGACCGGCGACGGGCGCTATCTGGGGGTGGTGGAGATCCACCGCGACCTGCCGGAGATCGCCGGTGACGCCGAACGGGGCGGGCTCTTCGGCGCCTCCCTGGTGGTTGCGGACTTCGACGGCGACGCCTACGACGACCTGGCCATCGGCTCGCCCGGGGCCACGGTGAATGGCGTGCGTGGTGCCGGGGACCTGGTCATCCTCTTCGGCGGCGCGGCTCTGGTCACGGAGGGCGAGGAGGACCCGATGGACCCCATGAAGCGCCTGCCGGCCAGGCTCGAGCTGGGCCGCACCCTGACGATGGATCAAAGCTCGGGTGCCATCCCCGGCGAGCCCAGCAGCCGCGCTGCCTGGGCCACAGGCCTGGCGGTGGGTGACCTGGACGGCGACGGGCGGCCTGACCTGGCGGTCAGCAGCAAGGAGGCGATCGACCGCCTCACCGGCGCCGGCTCGGTCACCTTGCTGTATGGCGGGCCGGGCGGGCCGGAGAGCCGCCTGGCCCTGCGCCTCTCGCCCGGCCTGGCGCCGCTGGCCCTGCCGGCTTCCGGCGACCTGGCCTTCGGCGCGGCCTTGGCCATCAGCGATCTCAACGGCGACGGGGCAGTTGACCTGGCCATCGGCGCCCCGGGCCGGACGGTGGACGGCTTCAGCCGCGCCGGCATGCTGGCGGTGGCCTGGGGCTATGACCCCCTGCTACCGGGCGTGCCCACACCCACGGCCCTGCCACCCTCGGCCAGCCCCACGGCGACGACGACCGAGGAGGTCACCCCCTCGATCACACCGACGCCCAGCAAGACCGCGCCAGCCACTGTCACCGCCACGGCCACCTCCTTGCCGCGGCCAGCGTACCTGCCCATGGCCATCCGCCTGCGGGCCTTTCCGGGGCGCTATCCGACGCCGGCACCGGCGGTGGCGCGAAGCGCTCGCTGAGGCGTCGCCCCTTTCGGCACAGCGGAGCGCATCATCGGCCGGACCGGCGCGGGGCCACGAACCCGGCGTCAGTCGTCGTCGAACACCGGCACGGCTGACGACAGCATCACCCGGTTGTTGCCGTTGCGCTCGCGCACCGCCTGCACGATGTCGCGCGGCGTGGCGTCCTTGCGCAGGCGCACCGCGTAATGCAGTTCGGTCATCAGCCCCGCCTGCACCGATTGGATGGACTGCAAGCTGGCGCTGTCCACATAGCGGGCGAAGGGCTCGGCCAGCACCTGCTCGAAGTCGATGTCCGGCGTCACGCGGATGATCAGGCTGTGACTGGGCCGGTCCGGGGCGAAGAGGTTCAGGCGGGAAACCAACCAGACCACCAGCGAGACCAGCGCCGTGGTGAAGACGGCGATGCCGTACTCCTGGGCGCCGATGGACAGGCCGATGGCCATGGCCAGGAAGATGAAGCCCACATCGATGGACTGGCTGACGTTGCGTCGGAAGCGGATGATGGAGAAGGCCGCGAAGACCGCCAGGGCAGTGTGTACGCGCGTGGACACCACCATGATGACCACCGTGACCACCATGCCCAACATGATCAAGGTCTGCACATAGTCCTGTTGGTAGCCAGGACCCGGATGGACCCGCTGGTACACCCAGCCGATGATGGCCAGAAGGGCGAAGGCCAGAGCCAAGGCTCCCAGGACCTCCAATGGGGTGACCGGTGTCGCCACGGTGGCGTCGGCTACCGCCGGCGCGGCTCCGGTGCCGAAGAACAGGTTCATTGTGTCGGTCGCGCTGTCCATGCCCAAGCCTTTCCGGCGGAGTCGCCCGGCCCCGCCCGTCGATCCTTGCCGGCGGATCCGACCAGGCCGATCGTCCAATCCTGCGGCAGCTCGACACTCAGGCCCCTCGGCTGAATGGCCAGCGACTCCACCGCTGTCTGATACTTGCTGAAGGAGCGCGGCTGGCAGCCCAGGCCGCCCAGCAGCTGCGCCAGCCAGAAGGGCACCGCATGGTCCACCTTCACCTCCAACACGCGCTGATCGTCCGGCACCAGGTCGACATCGAAGTCGTTGTCATCCGGCACCGCCTGGTAGAAGGCCCGGGCCCGGGCCCGCAGGCCGGTATCAAAGGTCAGCCGCAGGTCCGCCTCCCCTCCCTGACCCATCCAGGCCTCCCGGTCGTAGCGCATGACGCAGATCGGGCGCAAGCCCTTGTCGACGATCAGGCGCTGCACCTCTTCCAGAACGATGGCGTCCATGCCCGTCAGGCGCCGGGCCAGGGGGCGCCCGCGCGTGAGGTCCAGGGCTTCCTTGATGGTCAGCGCAATGCGCCGCTTGCTGGTGCGCCCAGTGTACTTGTGCTTGATCTCCACGAAGCTGAGGCCCTCCGGGTGGTCCCCGGCCTGCCCGTAGATACGGATGCGAACCTTGCGCCGCGAAGGCAGGCCCAGGAGGTTGTTGACGTAGATCGCACGCTCGGCATTGTCCAGATAGATGCTGATGATGGGGTAGCGGCCATCCGGTCCGGCATGCGGATCCGGCAGCAGGCGGGCGGCGACGGCCGCGCGGATGATGGCGGCCTGCTGGGCATGGACCACGAACTTGAGCTCACGGCGGTCGAAGCGGGTGATGGTTTCCATGATCTAGATTTCACGTTTCCTTAACCGGGCCTTCAATAGCCGGGGGCCATTGTAGCGTCGGTCGCGTCAGGCATCCCGTTCGCGGCGGGTTGCCGGATCCGGCCTCTGTAATCCAGCGTCGCAGTTCGGCATCGTGTTAGCTGTCCTTCATGATGCCGGACGCCGCAAGGCCCTTTCAGTCGGGAAGCAGAGCCCATGCAAAGCCGAAGCAGGTCGTTCGGAACCCGAGTTCGGATCGGTGGCCCCCGATGGTGGCGTCTGCGACCATTCCGACCGGCCGCCATCCTGGCCACCCTCCTGGTTCTAGACGGTTCGATGCGGACCGACTCGCTCTACGGCGGCGGAGTCCAGGCCGCGGGCGAGCCGCGCCACGTCATCTACCTGCCGCTGCTTTCGCCGCCCATCACGGTGGTAGACGCGCCGCGCTTCAGCCGGCCAGCGGGCTTCCAGGACGCGTCTTTCGCCCTTGATCTGAGCAGCTACAGCTCCGGCGCGAGCATTCGCTACACCCTGGACGGCAGCGTGCCCGGCCCCGATCACGGCGAGCTGTACCTGACACCCCTGCCCATCACGAGCACGCAGATCGTGCGGGCCTTGGCTTTCAAAGCCGGCATGCAGAGCAGCCCGGTCGTCACCGCCAGCTTCATCTTTCCGGATCAGGTGCTGCGCCAGAAAGCCGATCAGGATCCCAGTCGCTTCCCCTTGGCCTGGGGGCATTATCCGGAAGGCAAGCGCGAAGGCCTTCCGGTGCCCGTGGATTACGGCATGGACCCCAAGGTGGTGGACGACCCGGCAACCGCCGGCCGCATCCTCTCAGACCTGCGCAGCCTGCCCTCCATCTCTTTGATCTGCGAACCCGTGGATCTCTGGGGCGCACCCGGCCTCTTCGGCGACCGGGACGGCATCTACGCCAACCCCATGGCGGAAGGCCCGGACTGGGAGCGCCCCGTTTCTATGGAATGGATCGACACCCAGGGCCGGCAGTCCCTGCAGATCGATGCCGGGCTCCGAATCGCCGGGCAATGGAGCCGCAAGCCGGATTCCACGCCCAAACATGGCTTCAGCCTGCGATTCAGCAAGCCCTACGGCGCGCAGCGACTGAGCTTCCCTGTCTTTCCGGACAGCCCTGTGAATCGCTTCGAGACCCTGCGGCTGCGTGGGGGGCAGGCGGACGCCTTCACCTACTTCCCGCTCAAGGCCTTGTACGCGCACGACCAGGTGGGCCGCGACCTGCAGCTGGACCTGGGCCAGCCGGCAGCGCGCGGCCGCTACGTACATCTCTACCTCAACGGCCTGTACTGGGGACTCTACAACCTGGCCGAGGAGCCCACGGCCCGCTTCGCCGCCGACCATCTGGGCGGCGGCGAAGACGATTACGACGTGATCAAAGGCCGGGAGATCCAGGAGCTGCTGGACGGAAAACCGGTGACGGTCAACAGCTTCGATGTAGAGGACGGCGATGACGGAGCCTTCCGCACCCTCTTGGCCCTGAAGGACGGCGCGTCAGCGCAAGAGCCCGGCCGCCTGGCCGAAGCGGAATCCCTCCTGGATCTGGACGCCTTCGCCGCCTACCACATCCTGGAGATCTACGCCGCCAACGACGACTGGCTGGGCAAGAACTGGCGTGCCTTGCGACGGCGGGTCGATCCGGCCTCCGAAGCGGCGCGTCAACCGGGCGGCCGCTGGGCCTTCCAGGTCTGGGACATCGAGCGCGGTGCCTTCCTGCGCCTGGCCGACCCGCTCTGCGGCTCGGCGGCCCACCATTGCGGCGACCCCCGGCGGCCGGATAGCGCGGACATCGCGAACACCATGGGCGTGATGGGTCTGCATGCCTGGCTGAAAGGCAGCGCGGACTACCGCCTGCGCTTCGCTGACCAGGCTCGCCGCCTCCTGATGACCGATGGACCCTTGACCCCCGCCGCCGTCGCCGCGCGCTACACGCGGCGCCTGGACGAAATCGATGGGGCCATCGTCGCGGAATCAGCTCGCTGGGGAGACGTCTACCCGCGCTACGCCTATGAACGCACCTTCCTGGAGAACGCCCTTTGGTGGCTGACCTTCTGGCAGCCCTACCGCCAGCCGGAGCTGCAGGCGGTCCAACGCCGCGATCCGGAGTGGCTGACGGAGCGCCACCGGCTGCTGGACCAGGCCATCCCGCCGCGCACCGCCATCGTGATCGAGCAGCTGTGCCGGGAGCAGTTGCTGTCGCCGGTGCCCGGACTGGCCATGGACGCCCAGGCCCCCGAAGCTGCCGGGGGCAACAGCCGAGTGACCATCGCCCCCCTGTCGGAGGGCTGCCCCGAACGCCTGGAGGGCGGGGACATCCTCTACACGCTCAACGGGGCAGACCCGAGGCGGCCAGACTCGGGCCGACCAGGGGCCTGGTGGACGGGCCTGCCGGCTGTGGAAGCGCAGCGTTATACCCATCCCCTGCGTCTCAGCGGCTACCAGCGCCTGCGAGCGCGCCTGGCGGTGGTTACTGAGAGCGGTCTGCTGTGGGGTCCGTTGAGCGAGATCGTGGTGGGTCTGCCGCGCATCGAAATCACTGAGCTGATGTACAACCCGGAGCCCGGCGAAGCGGAGTTCCTGGAGTTGCGCAACACTGAGACGGTGCCGGTGGATCTGTCGGGTACCCGTTTCCAGGGCGTCGACCTGACCCTGCCGCCGGGCGCGGTGCTCCCGCCCGGCGGCTATGGCCTGGTCACGGACAATCCGGGAGACCTGGCGAAGCGCTACGGCGCAAACCTGCCGGTCATCGGCGAGTACGGCGGGGGCCTCTCCGGCAACGGAGAACTGATCCGCCTTTTGGACGGGACGGGCCGCCCCTTGGCCGAAGCCCGCTACGACGACGGTGACTTCTGGCCCCTGGCCCCGGACGGCCACGGCTTCAGCCTGGTCCCGGACCTCCGCGAGGGCGCCGCTGAGCCGGAGCGCTGGCGCGCCAGCAGCCTGCCGGGCGGCTCGCCCGGCGGGTCGGACCCACCCGCCCGCACACCGCGAATTCTGTTGAGCGAACTGCTGCCGGCCTCCACAGCTCCTTTCGAGGATGCGATCGAGCTCTACAACCCCAACCTAGGCCCGGTGGACCTCGGCGGTTGGCTGCTCAGCGACAGCCGCGACGCGCTGGCGAGGTTCAAGATTCCAGCCGGCACGGTCATCGCCCCGGGCGGCTTCCTGGTCTTCTATGAGGAGCAGTTGCGGCAGGGCGGCGACGGCGGTGCCGGCTTCTCCTTGTCCTCACGCGGCGAGGGCCTGTACCTGGCCGCGGCCGATGCCAAGGGGCAGCTCACGGGCTACGCCGCCGGCGCCCGCTTCGGCCCGGCGGAGGAGAACGTGGCTCTGGGCCGTGTGCAGACCCGCGCCGGCGTATTGGAATGGGCGCGCCTGAGCGCCCCCAGCTTTGGCGTCGACGCGCCCGCCGACCCGGCGGAGTTCCGCCGCGGCGAAGGCGCCGCCAACGCCGCCCCCCGGGTAGGCCCACTCTACCTGGCCGAGCTCCATCTGGCGCCGGTCGAGGGCGGGCCGGCCGCCTTCGTGGAGTTGGCCAACCTGAGCGCCACGGACCAGCCATTGGTGGACGCGGACGGCCGGGCCTGGGAGTTGGCCGGGCGGCTGCCCTTCCGCTTCCCCATCGGCGCCGTCGTCCCGGCTGGCGGACGGATCCTGGTGGTGGCTGAAGACCCCATGGTCTTCCGCGCGCGCAACGTGGTTCCAGATGAAGTCCCGGTCTACGGTCCAGCGTCCCCGGCTCCGCCGGGTGACGGCCCCACGGCCACGCTCCTGCGCCCCCTCCCGGTGACCGATCCCCAAGCCCCTCCCCAGGATCCGCCGCTCTTCATCGACCTGGAGCACCTTCGGTTCCTCCCCCGCGCCCCCTGGCCAATCCTGGTCCCTGGCACCAGCTTGGAGCGTCTGGAGCCACCGCTGTATGCCGGCGAGCCGGACGGCTGGACGGCGCTCAGGCCGGGCGGCAGTCCAGGGCGGCCGAACACCGTACCGCGGCGGCTGTGGATGCCGTGGGGCGGGGGCTGAGGGCGTTGGCCGGTTTGGCGGTGGACGCGGTGTTCGCGGACTGACTCAGGGTTCCGGCCGGGATGGTCCGCGGATGATGGTCCCGTGGCGTTAGCGGTCTTCCCGGTGCTCGCGCCTCCCGGTTGCGGCCAGACCAGCGGCGGTCTTGCCCAACCTCACTCGCCCCCCGGCGCGCTCCGCCGCAGCGACTTCAGCTCCGCCCGCCGCCGTTTGTCTGCCAGTCGCTCCTCCTTGGCGGCCCGCTTGGGGCGCGTGGGCCTTCGCGGTTTAGGAGGGTTCAGGGCCGCCAGCAGCAGGGCGCTCAGGCGCAGGCGGGCCCGCTGGCGGTTCTCCAACTGGCTGCGGGTCTCGGCGGCCACCACCTGCAGGTTGCCTTCTCCGTCCAGGCGAGAGGCGAGGGCAGTCAGGAGCAGCCGGCGCTGGTCCTCGGTCAGGGCCGCGGAGCGCAGCAGGTTCCAGCGCAGCAGCACCCGCGTCTCCGTGGTGTTGACGTGCTGGCCGCCCGGCCCGCCGGCGCGCGCGAAGCGCAGCTCCAGCTCGGCCGCTGGGATCGTCAGGCTCTCGTCCACCAGCAGGTCATCCATCGTCATTCCCTGCTATGAAAATGCGCCGCGCTCCAGCCGTAGTTTCATGGTCTGGCGGGTGTGCTCGCCGCACATGCGCGACTACCCATCCAGTGTCCAGGCCCTTCGTCATACCGGCGGCCAGGGCACGTGATGCCGGTCCGGATCCGGTTCCGGGTAGCAGCCCGCTTTCACCAGGGCAGCGCAACGCGCAGCCAATGCCGCCAGCTCCGCCGGACTCAGGAGCGTCGCCAGCTCCATGACGAGATCATCGGTGACCTCGATCAGGCGGGCGGACAAGACGCGCAGGTCCGCGCGGACCGCGGCCGGGAGACGCTCGCCGGCCCAATCCCAGATCACCGTGCGCAGCTTCGGCTCCTCGTGAAAGCAGATGCCGTGGTCGATGGCCCAGAGCCGGCCCTCCTCGTCGGCCAGGATGTGACCGCTCTTGCGGTCGGCGTTGTTGATCAGGGCGTCGAAAGCCACCAGGCGGCGCAAGGCACGGCGGTCCCAGCCCTTCGCGGCCAGGTAATGCAGCTGCGGGTCGTGGGGGATGAAGGCCTGCAGCGCCCCGAAGCCGAAAGGCCCCTCGCGCAGCACCGTCGGCGGCACCAGCTCCCAGCCCAGAGCCTGGTCGACCAGCCAGGCCGCGCGCTCGCGGAGGCAAAGCGTCCCCTCCGTGAAGTCCCAGAGTGGCCGTTCACCCTGGCGCGGTTTGTAGACCGCGCGCAGCAGCGGCTCCCGGTCCTCGTCCCCAGCCGCGCCTGGCGAGAGCAGCCGGCAAAGGAAGGTGGCGTTGGAGCTCCAGGCGATCCGGCCTTCCAGGTCCAGATCCGCCGTCTGCAACCAGGATAACACGTCATCGGCCCCGATCGCCGGCCCCCGGATGGACGGACCGGTCGTCGGATCGCCCGGATCGGCGCTAATGGTGCCCATTGCGGCGCTGACAGCGATGTCCCTCGTCAAGGGGCTCGCCGCAGGCGGGACAGTTGGGGCGCCCGCCGGCGACCACGGTGGGAATGTGTTGAACCAGATCCAAGGCCTGCTCGTAGCGCAGAGCCAGGCGGGCCTTGACGCCGGGCGGCAGGTCCAGGTCCACATCCGCTTCGTCATCATCGTCCAGACCCAGCTCATGGAGAACCAGCAGCACCCGATGGCGCTTGTCATCCACCCCCAAGCCGATGCTGCCGACGCGGAAAGCCTCCTCGTAGGGCTGGAGCAGGTCTCGAGAACCGCCAGCAGGTTGCAGGTCCGTGGCATGGTCCGGATCCTCGCGACGCAGCAGGTTGAGCAACCGCGCCAGGCCCGCGGCCATGGCGGCAGCCTGCTCCTTCTCCAGGCTCACCGTCAGCGCGCGACCATCTCGGACGGCCTGGAGCAGGAAGCTGCGGCGACCCGGCGGACCGACCGTGCCCACCATGACGGAATCCACATCCTCAAGATCATATGCAAAGCGGTCAGACATGGGAGTCTTCCTCGACAGGGGTGGGGGAGAGGGCGCCGGCGATGGATGCGTCTACAGGCAGTGGCGCAATCGGCTGCGGCAGGGCGCCGCAATGGTTGACCAGCAGCAGGGTAGGACGGCCGTCCTGGAACTGGATGGCGCTGATCGAGGCCGGGGCGACATCGAAGCGCTGGAAGGCGTCCAAGGGCGCGCCGGCATAGGTGGCCAGCAGGATCTTGATGACGTCGGCGTGCGATACCACGCCTACAGCACCCGCGGGATGGCGAGCCAGGACCTCCTCGATGGCCGCCATCGCCCGGGCCTGCACCTCCAGCGGCGACTCGCCGCCCGGAAAGCGCATGCGGCTGGGACTGGACTGGACCACCGGCCACAGCGGGTCCCGGCGCAGATCGTCCAATGTCCGGCCCGTCCATTCGCCGAAATCCACCTCCTGCACGGCAGGCAGCGGCTGAATGGCAAGGGGACGTCCGACGGCGATGGCAGCGGCCGTGGTCATGGTCCGTTCCAGGGGGCTGGCATAAAGGGCCACCAGGTCATGGCCGGCCAGGCGATCCTGCAACGCCACGATCTCGACCCGACCCTTGTCGCTCAGGCCCACGCCCGGCATCCGACCGGCCAGGCCGCGGCCGACCCAGTCCGTGCTGGCATGGCGAACGAGAAGTAGGAGGGTCATGATTGGGGTGGCCGGCGGGCGAGTATAGCACAGGGCCTCAGGCTGGTGTGCGGGGCTTCCGCCGTTCGTCAAGAACATTAAGTTTGACTAACCCTGTCTCTGGGCTACACTTCAGGTAGCCCAGGACGAGTCCCCTATGATCGACCCCCACCTATGACCATGTCCCGCCGAGATGTCGTCGACGCCACCGTCGAGAGCCTGATTGCGCTTGCGCGCGATCAGGGACATGTGAGCAGCGAGGATATCTCTGCCGCCATCGAGGAGGCGGACATGATCGATGACGCCGCATGGACAGCGGTCTATGAAGCCGTCATCGATGCCGGCATCCAGGTGCGGGGGCCCGATGAAGAGCCGATGGCAGCGCCTGCCGCCGGGGCGGACCGGATCCGCCCCAGCGCGATGGCGGACTTCAGTACCATCGAGACCGACGACACGATCAGCATGTACCTGCGGGAGATCGGTGACATCCCCTTGCTCACCGGCGAGGAGGAACGGAGCCTCGCCATGCAGTTCGAGGCCGGGCTCCTGGCCGGCCAGAAGCTGACCAAGGAGCCGCGGCTGGTAGGCCTGGAACGCGACACCTTGATCCGCGAGATGCGAGTGGGCGAGCATGCGCGGCAGAAACTGATCCAGGCCAACAGCCGCCTGGTGGTGCATATCGCCAAGAAGTACATCAACCATGGGGTACCCTTCCAGGACCTGATCCAGGAGGGCAACCTGGGTCTCATGCGCGCCGTGGAGAAGTTCGACTACACCAAGGGCTTCAAGTTCAGCACTTACGCCACCTGGTGGATCCGGCAGGCGATCACCCGGGCGCTGGCGGACCAGAGCCGCACCATCCGCGTGCCGGTGCACATGTCCGAGCAGATCGCCCGGCTGAACCAGACATCGCGCCAGTTGGAGCAGGAACTGGGCCGGGAACCCACCATCGACGAGATCGCCAAGGCCTTGGACCAACCGACGCAGAAGATCGACCAGATCCTGCAGTTGGCGCGGCGGCCCATCTCGCTGGAGACGCCCATGGGCGAGGAGTCGGATTCCTCCTTCGGCGAATTCGTGGCGGACGAGTCCATGGAGCCCAACGAACTGGCCGGACGGGAGATGCTGCGCGAGCAGTTGGATGAGGTGCTGCGCAGCCTGACCCCGCGTGAAGCCGAGGTGCTGGAACTGCGCTTCGGCTTGGTGGACGGCACACCACATACGCTGGAAGAGGTGGGGGCCCGCTTCGGGGTCACGCGCGAGCGCATCCGCCAGATCGAAACCAAGGCGATCCGCCGGCTGCGCCACCCGGCGCGCAGCAGCCGGCTACGCGACTACCTTCGCTGACGATCAGCCCTTGACCCTTATGGCCGGCCATCATCTCCCGCCCCCCCCGTCGTCGCTGTCGGGCGGCAGGAGCTTCGTTCAGGTCTTGCGGTAGTCGTAGAAGCCGCGCCCGCTCTTGCGCCCCATCATGCCGGCGGACACCATCTGCCTGAGCCGCGGCGGCGCGGCGTAGCGCGGGTCCTTCGTCTCCTCGTACATGGCGTCGGCGATGAAGAGCATGGTGTCAAGGCCGACGAAGTCCATGAGCTCGAAAGGGCCCATCGGATGGTTCATGCCCAGCTTCATGGCGGTATCGAAATCCTCCATGCTGGCCACGCCCTGCTCCAGGCCGCGGATGGCGTCCAGACCGTAGGGCACGAAGAGCAGGTTGACGATGAAGCCCGGGTTGTCCTTCTGCGCCACCACGATGCGCTTGTCCAGGCGCTCCCCGAAGGCGCGCAGCGCCTGGTAGGTGCTATCCGTGGTCTGCAGGCCGCGAACGATTTCCAGGAGGGGCATCACCGGCACCGGGTTGAAGAAGTGAGCCCCGATCACCTTGTCGGGCCGGTCCGTGGCCGCCGCGATCTTGGTGATGGAGATGGAGGAGGTGTTGGAAGCCAGGATACAGTGCCAGGGACAGATCTCGTCGAGACGGCGGAAGACCTGATGCTTGGCATCCAGGTTCTCCAGCACCGCCTCGATCACCAGGTCGCAGGCAGCGAAGTCCTCAAAATCCGTCGTGCCCCGCACCCTGTCCAGGGCCTCGGCATGCTCCGCCTGGCCCAGCTTACCGCGCGCCAGGCCCTTGTCCAACGACTGCCTGAGGCGGCCCAGGCCGGCATGCAGGGCCTCCTGGCTCACCTCGCTGACCACCACCTGGAAGCCGGCTCGGGCGCAGACCTCCACGATGCCGGAACCCATGAGGCCGCAGCCGATCACACCGACGGTCTGAATCTGGGGAATGCTTTGATTGTCCATGGCACGGGATGGTATTCAGCCCTCCGCCGTCGTCAAGCGGCCGCCCCCCGCGGGGCGTCGGTTGGCGCCGCTCGGCCCGCTGCATATGCTTAGCCGCTATTAACTGAGGTCCGGTCGCCCTTCATCGGCTCTCCCCAGCTTCGGGATCGATCCCGCTCCGTCGTCGTCGGGGGCAAGGCCGACCGCATCAGGATGGTCCCCGCCCACCGGCGTCATCAACTCGAGAAGCACACGTGACCAAGCTCGTCATCGTCGAATCCCCCACCAAGGCGCGCACCATCGGCGCCTTCCTGCCCAAGGACTACGTCGTGCTGGCCAGCATGGGCCATGTGCGGGACCTGCCCTCATCTGCAGCTGAGATCCCCAAAGCCATGCGCGAGGCGTCCTGGAGCCGCCTGGGCGTGGACGTGGAGGCTGGGTTCGCGCCGCTGTATGTGGTGTCGCCCAAACGCAAGGACACCATCAAACAGCTGAAGGACGCGCTGAAGCAGGCGGACGAAGTCTTCATCGCCACCGACGAGGACCGCGAAGGCGAGAGCATCGGCTGGCATCTGGTGGAGGTCCTCGCCCCGAAGGTCCCCATCCGCCGTATGGTCTTCCATGAGATCACCAAGGACGCCATCAAGCGCGCCCTCACCAGCACCCGCCAGATAGACGACCACCTGGTGCGGGCCCAGGAGACGCGGCGCATTCTGGACCGCCTGGTGGGATACACCCTCTCGCCCCTCCTGTGGAAGAAGATCGCTCCCAAGCTCAGCGCCGGCCGCGTGCAGTCAGTGGCCGTGCGGCTGCTCGTGGAGCGGGAGCGGGAGCGGGCAGCCTTCGTCAAGGGCGGCTACTGGGACCTGGGCGCGGAGCTGACCAAGCGCCCCGCCGACGAGGGCGGCTTCAGCGCCCAGCTCTCCCAGGTGGACGGCCGGCGGGTGGCCACGGGCAAGGACTTCGATCCGGACACCGGCCGGGTGCCGGAGGGCAAAGACCTGCTGGTGCTGAACGAGGCCGCCGCCCTGTCCCTGAGGGAGCGGCTGCTGGGCGCGACGTGGCGGGTGACAGAGCTGGAGACCCGGCGCGCCAGCCGCCAGCCCTATCCGCCTTTCACCACCAGCACCCTGCAGCAGGAGGCGGGGCGCAAGCTGCACCTCTCGGCCCGCGAGACCATGCAGGTGGCTCAGGCGCTCTACGAGAACGGTCATATCACCTACCACCGCACGGATTCCTACAACCTGTCGGAGGAGGCCATCGCCGGGGCGCGGCAGCGGATCCAGGCGCTCTACGGCGCGGATTACCTCAGCGCCGAGCCGCGGCGTTTCAAGACCAAGTCGCGCAGCGCCCAGGAGGCCCATGAAGCCATCCGCCCGGCCGGCGGCGAGATGCGGCCGGTGGCCCAACTGCCCCTGTCGGGGCGCGAAGCCAAGCTCTACGACCTGATCTGGAAGCGGGCCATGGCCACGCAGATGGCTGATGCCCAGCTGGAGTTCGCCACCGTGCAGGTGGACGCCGGTGCGGCTGGGGTGCCGCCGCAGGCCCGCTTCGTCGCTCGCGGGCGACGGGTCATCTTCCCCGGCTTCTTCCGTGCCTACGTGGAAGGTTCCGACGACCCCGAGGCGGCCATCGAGGACAAGGATGCGCCGTTGCCCGTGCTGGCCGAGGGCGAAGCCCTGGACCTGCAGGGCCTGCAAGCCGCCGGCCACGAGACCAAGCCGCCGGCGCGCTACACCGAGGCCTCCCTGGTCAAGTCCCTGGAAGCGCATGGCGTGGGACGGCCCAGCACCTATGCGGCCATCCTGGGCACCATCCAGGACCGCGGTTACGTGCGCAAGGCGGGCGGCGCCTTGGTGCCCACCTACACTGCCTTCGCGGTCACCTCTCTCCTGGAGTCGGATTTCCAGAGCCTGGTCAACATCGGCTTCACGGCCGCCATGGAGGAAGACCTGGACCGCATCGCCGAAGGCGAAGTGGAATGGCGGACCTACCTGGAACGGTTCTTCAAGGGTCCGGAGGGATTGGAGCATCTGGTGGAGATGGCCCAGGGCACCGTCGACCCGCGGATGGCCAGCACCGTGCGGCTGCTGCCCGACGCTTCGGTGCGCATCGGACGCTTCGGACCCTACCTGGAGCGCGGTAGCGGCGAAGACCGCCAGACCGCGGCACTACCCGACGATCTGGCGCCGGCCGACCTGACCCCGGAGCTGGCCGAGTCGCTCTTCGCCCAGGGCGAGAACGGACCGGCATCGTTGGGGACCGACCCGGTCAGCGGCCAGTCGGTCTTCCTGAAGGAAGGCCCTTTCGGCCCTTATGCGCAATTGGGCGAAGACGACAGCGTCACGAAGCCCGCACGGGTCTCCCTGCCCAAGGGCCTGACGCCAGAGCAACTGGACCTACCCATGGCCCTGGCCCTCCTGGCCTTGCCGCGCACGCTGGGCACCCATCCCGAGACCGGCAAGCCGGTCAAGGCCGGGATCGGCCGTTTCGGCCCCTACGTGGTGCACGAGACCAGCTTCGCCAGCCTGAAGAAGGATGACGATGTGCTGAAAGTCGACCTGGATCGCGCCCTGGCGCTGCTGGCGGAGAAGAGCGGCCGTGCGGGGCGCGGCGGCAGCGGCGCGAGCACCGCGAGCGCCCTCGCCATCCTGGGCCCTCATCCGGACGATGGTGAGCCCGTAGCCGTCATGCCCGGGCGCTACGGACCCTACGTCAAGCACGGCAAGACCAACGCCACCCTGCCCAAGGACGTGGAGCCAGGCAAGGTGACCATGGACCAGGCGGTCAGCATGTTGGCGGCCAAGGCGGGCCGCGGCAGCCCGGTGCGTCGTAGCCGCGGGTCCGCGGCTACGGGTTGACCGCGGCGGGATTACGGTATACTGACAGCGCATGGCTGCGGCGCGGGTCCGGCCATCACCAACGAGGTCCCTCATGACCGTGATGACGACCAGCATGCCCGCCGCCGCCTCTGTCCTGGGCGAGGGTCGCGGCGAGACCCTCTTCCGTGTCTGCGGCGCCGCCCCCTTGCGCGGGACAGTGGACATCAAGGGGGCCAAGAACGCCGCCCTGCCGATCATCGCCGCTACCTTGTTGAGCGCCGAGCCCTGCATCCTGGAGAACGTGCCGGACATCGCCGACATCCGCCTGATGATGGCCGTGCTGCGCCATCTGGGCGCCCGGGTGGCCTTTGACGCCGCGGCGGGTCGCTTGGAAGTGGAGGCGGCGGAGATCAGGAGCCGCACGACACCGGAGGATCTGGCCAGTCGCCTGCGCGGCAGCTTCCTGGTGATGGGGCCGCTGTTGGCGCGCTTCGGACAGGCATCGGCCCCGCAGCCAGGAGGCTGTGTCATCGGTAGTCGCCCCCTGGACGTGCCCATCCGCGGCTTCATCGACCTGGGCGCCCAGGTGACCAGCGTGGATGGTCGCTTCGCCGCCAGCGGGCGCCTCAAGGGCGCGAACATGATTCTGGACTACCCCAGCCACACCGGCACCGAGAACATCATCATGGCCGCCGCGATGGCTGAGGGCGAGACCGTGATCGAGAACGCGAGCACGGAGCCGGAGGTGTTGGACCTGGTGGACTTTCTGCGCGGCATGGGCGCCCGCATCGCCTGGATCGGCCCGGCGACGGTGGCCATCCAGGGCGTGTCGCGCCTCCACGGCAACGTGTACCGCCTGATGCCGGACCGCCTTGAAGCCGGGACCTACCTGCTGGCGGGGGCCATCACCCGCGGCGACGTAACGGTCAACCGCGTGGTGCCCCGCCATCTGCATGCGGTCACCGCCAAGCTGCGGGAAGCCGGGGTGCACGTGGACGAAGGCAACCACTGGCTGCGCGTCTCGCCCGGCGAAGGCCTTCGGGCGGTGGACATCCGCACCTATACCTATCCCGGCTTCCCCACGGACCTGCAACAGCCCTTTGGCGCCCTCTTGACCCAGGCCGAGGGTCTGAGCACCATCCACGAGACGATGTTCGAGGACCGCTTGCGCTATGTCGGCGAACTGGCGGCGATGGGGGCGGACGTGACCATCGCCGGTCAGACGGCCACCTTCCGCGGTCCCTGCAACCTGCGTGGCACCCGGGTGGCCGCCCACGACCTGCGCGCCGGGGCGGCCGTCGTCCTCGCCGGGCTGGTGGCCGAAGGCGAGACCCTGGTCGAACGCGGCCAGTACATCGAGCGCGGCTATGCCAACTTCGCCGCCAACCTGCGGGCCCTGGGCGCCCGCTGCGAGGTCGGCGGGGGCCCGGCCGACGGGGCGGGGGGTTGACATTCAGGCCGCGACGGCGATGATTTCCCGGACCGCCCCAACTGGTTTCAGTCCCGGCAGCACTTTCCCCTGACGCGGTCCACCCGCGCCGGCATCCCCCGGGACCGCGCGCGTCGACGCGGTCACCGACGAGACGCGGAGGCAACATGTTCACGCGCCATATCGGCATCGATCTGGGCACGGTCAACGTGCTGGTTCACGAGCGCGGCCGAGGCATCGTGCTCAACGAGCCCTCGGTCGTGGCCATCTCGGTCAACGACAACCGCATCATGGCCGTCGGTGCCGAGGCCCTGGAGATGATGGGCCGCTCACCGGACACCATCGAGGTCTCGCGCCCCCTGCGCGATGGGGTCATCGCCGACTACGTGGTGACTGAGGCCATGCTGCGTTACTTCATCGGCAAAGTCTGCGGGCGCATGTCGTTCTTCAAGCCGCAGGTGATGATCTCTGTGCCGGTAGGCGTCACCAGCGTGGAGAGCCGCGCCGTGCGCGAGGCGGCGGAGCAGGCGGGAGCCCGCTCCGCCTATCTGATCCCCGAGCCGATGGCCGCGGCCATCGGCGCGGGGCTACCGGTCGGCACCCCCACCGGTAACATGGTCCTGAACATGGGCGGCGGCACCACGGAGGCGGCGGTGATCGCGGTAAACGGCATCGTGGTGGCCGGCTCGGTGCGGGTGGGCGGCGACAAGTTCAACGACGCCATCACCAGCTACATCAAGCGCAAGTACAACCTCCTGATAGGCGATCGCACGGCGGAAGAGGTGAAGATCCAGATCGGGAGCGCCCTGAAGCCCGACGTCGCCGCGGACGAGCTGACGATGGAGGTCCGCGGCCGCGACCAGGTGACCGGACTGCCAAAGACCATCGTCATGCACACCGGCGAGGTGGTGGAGGCACTGACCGACCCCATCCAGGCCGTGATCAACGTCACCCGCGAGGTGTTGGAGCAGACGCCCCCCGAGCTGGTCAGTGACATCATCGACCGCGGGGTGATCATGACCGGCGGCAACGCCCAGCTGCGCGACCTGGATGTGCTGCTCACCGAAGAGATCGGTGTGCCCTTCTACGTGGCTGACGACCCCATGGCCTGCGTGGCCCTGGGCGCGGGCAAGGCCCTGGAGAACTACGCCCTGATCCGCCGCACCCTGCCGGCGCTGAACGTGTAGCGCCGTCCGCCTTGCTCGGCGGCTTCTCATGTGCGACTAAGCTGGCCGCGTTGAACGCGAGGCCGGTCTGGTTATAATCCTGCGCCTGATCACAAACACCCAATCCCAACCACGTAGCCGGACGAATTGAGCGATGCCGGCTGCATCAACTACCCGAGGGGGTGCATGGACATGGCGCAAGAGCCTTCCAACGCCAGCCGCGGGGCCAGAGGGGAACCCATGATCGAGGTGGAGCGGCTGACCCGTTACTACGGGCCGGTCCCCGCGATCAACGACGTCTCGTTCACTGCCCACAAGGGCGAGATCGTCGGTTTCCTAGGCCCCAACGGCGCCGGCAAGACCACCACGATGCGCATGCTGACGGGCTATTTGCCGCCCTCGAGCGGCACCGCGCGCATCGCCGGCCACGACATCGTCAACGATTCGATGGCCGCTCGCAAGCTGATCGGCTACCTACCGGAGAGCACGCCGCTCTACCCGGAGATGACGGTCAGCGACTACCTGCATTTCATGGCCCGCCTGAGGGGCGTGAAGGACCGCGGAGCGGCCGTGGAGCGGGTGATGAGCCAGGTTTCCATCGACCACCGCGCGGACGACCTGATCGGCCACCTGTCCAAAGGCTTCCGCCAACGGGTGGGCATCGCCCAGGCTTTGGTGCACGACCCGAAGCTGATCATCCTGGACGAGCCGACCATCGGTCTGGACCCGCGCCAGATCCGCGAAGTGCGGGAGCTGATCGCCGAATTGCGTGGGGATCACACGGTACTTCTGTCCACCCATATCCTGCCAGAGGCGCAGCAGCTCTGTGACCGGATCCTGATCATCAAGCGCGGCCAGATCGTGGCCGAGGACACCACCGAAGGCCTGACGGCCCGCCTCGGCGGCGGCGAGCAGGTGAGGGTGGGCTTGGGCCGGAGCGTCCCGGCCGCTGAGATGCGCGCGGCCCTGGACAAGGTTCGAGGCGTGACCGAGGTGACGGGCGACGGCGACAGCTACACGGTGACGGTGCAGCCGGCTACGGACGCGCGCGCGGCAATCGCCGCCGCGGTGGTCGGGAATGGCTGGCCCCTGGTAGAACTCAACCTGAGCCGCCTGACCTTGGAGGACGTCTTCCTGGAGCTGACCGCGAGCGATACCGCGGAAGAGGCCATGGAGGCCGAGATGGTCACCGAGGAGGAGGCCGACTGATGAGCAACGTGATCACGGTGGCCCGACGCGAGTTGGGCGTCTTCTTCAGCTCCACCCTCTTCTGGGTGATCGCCACGGCCTTCATGCTCTTTGGAGGCCTCCTCTTCACCCTCTACATCCAGTCGCCCCAGGCGCAGGCCACCATGATGCCCCTGCTCAGCCTGTACGGCACGGTACTTCTCTTCGTCACCCCGCTCATGGCGATGCGCTTGTTGGCCGAGGAACAGCGCTCCGGGACCTTGGAGCTGCTGATGACCTCCCCGGTCCAGGACTGGCAGGTGGTCATGGGCAAGTGGCTGGGCGCGTTCGCGGCGCTGCTCTCCTTGATGGCCCTGACGCTCAGCCATGTCTTCGTCATGAGCCGCCTGAGCGAGAAGGGCCTCGATCTGGGTCCGATGCTCTCCAGCTACCTGGGTCTGGCGCTGCTCTGCGCCGCCCTTCTGGCCCTGGGCGTCCTGACCTCGTCGGTGACCGAAAGTCAGGTGGTGGCTGGATTTCTGGGTGTCATGCTGGTCCTGGTCCTGTGGTTCCTGTCCATCCTCAACCAGATCGGCTCGGAGGCCGCTTGGGTCAAGGGCGTGGCCTACATGGGCCTTTCCGATCATTACATGCATTTCGGTGACGGCCTGATCGACACCCGGGATGTCATCTATTTCCTGACCCTGACCTTCGGTTGCCTGTTCCTGGCCACCCGAATCCTGGAAACGAGGAGGTGGCGCTGATGGACAAGCTGCGCACGGCCGCACCGTACATCTCGGTCTTCGGACTTTTCGTCCTCCTCTCCAGCCTGGTCACGCCGACCTTGGCCCGCTCGTCCGGCAACACGCCGCCGGAATGGCTGGGGACGGCGCTGCTGGGCGCCGGGGCCGTGCTGGCCCTGGCTTGGCCCGTCTTCTGCTGGGAGGATGCCCGGGAGTTGTTCGGCTCCCGACAGGCCCGCTACGGATCCAATGCCCTGGTGCTGACTGTGGCCATGCTGGCCCTCTTGGGCGTGGCCAACTTCTTCGGCACCCGCTTCTACACCTCCTGGGACCTGACGGAGAACAAGCGCTTCTCCATCAGCAACCAGACCAAGCAGATCCTGGACGACCTGAAGGTCCAGAACAAGGAACTGAAGCTCACGGCCATCTTGAGCCAGGCTGACGCCAACGCCGCCGCCGAGCTGGAGCGCCTGGTGGACCGCTACAAGCAGCGCTACCCCACCATGAGCTACCAGCGCCTGGACCCTCAGGTGGACGTGCCGGCCCTGATCGGCCTGGCGCAGCGGATCGAACAGGACCAGCCGCCGGGGCGAGCTCTGGTGGTGGAATCCGGCGACAAGCATGCCATCGCCTACAGCTTCGACGAACAGGAGCTGACGAGCGCCATCGTCAAGGCCACCCGGGCCAAGGTAAGCGTGGTGGCCTTCACCACGGGGCATGGCGAATGCGGCACGGACGGTGGTGAGCAAGGGCAGTGCAGCTACGCCGGGGTGCGGCAGGCCATGGAGCGGGAAGGCTACAAGGTGGAGAATCTGAACCTGTCAGCCATGACCGACACCATCAAGGCCGACGTGGTCATCGTGGCCGGGCCTAGCCGGCCCTTCCTGCCGGCGGAGGCCAAGGCGCTCAGTGATTGGGTCCAGGGCGGGGGCAAGGCGATGCTCCTGATCAGCCCTGACCAGGACGCGGGCCTGGACGACCTCCTGGGCCTCTGGGACATCCGGCCCGACAAGGACCTTGTCATCCAGACCAACCGCCTGGGGCAGCTGTCGGCGGCAGTGGCCGTCGTAGACACGGACTACCAGTTTCATGCCACCACCAAAGACCTGAATCGCTTCCAGACTGTTCTGGTAGGCACCCAGTCGTTCAGCGTCGGCACGCCGGTGGACACGACCCTGACCAGCACAAAGCTGCTGGAGGTCAGCGGCCCAGGCGTCTACGGCGAGACGGACCTGGCCGGCGTCGCGGACCAGAAAGTGGAGCAGGGGCCGGATGACAAGCCCGCTCCTCTGGCCTTGGCCGTGGCCGGCGAAGGCGGCGAGAAGGGCGGCCGGCTGGTGGTCTTCGGCACGTCGGCCCTGGCTGACGACGCGGCCCTGGCGCAGTTCCAGCCGGGCGCCACGGCCAACGGCGACCTCTTCCTCAACTCGGTCAGCTGGTTGGCCCAGGATGAGAGCCTGATCGCCATCCGCGCAACGGAGCCTGACAGCCGACCCATCACCCCGCCGCAGAACCCGCTCCTGGTCACCTTGACCACCCTGCTCCTGATCCCCGGGGCCATCGCGGCCATCGGGCTGTGGATCTGGTGGGGCCGGCGCTAGCCGGATCGCGCAAAGCAAGGAAGCGAACGCAGCATGAATTCCCGATACACCCTGATCATCGTCTTGCTGGCCATCGCAGCCGGCATCTTCGCCTACACCCAGCGCGACGCCAAGCCGGTGGATTACAGCCACGGCATGCCCACGGCCACGCCGGCCCCCTTCCTGGATCTGGACAAGGACAAGCTGCAGGAAGTGGAGGTGTCCACCCAGGACGGCAAGGTCGTCTTGAAACGCGCCGCCGGCGGCTGGGAGGTAGAAGGCAAGGGCCCGGCCTCCGAAACCGTGGGCAGCACCCTGGAGCGCCTGGCCAAGCCGGAAGTCCTCCGGGATCTGGGCACAGAGGCCAAGCCGGAAGATTATGGCCTGGCCACCGCGAGCATGACCGTGACCCTGAAGCTCTCCGGCGGCGAAAGCACCGTGGTGCAGTTGGGCGACAAACATCCCATCGACCCTCAGTACTACGTGCGCAAGGCCGGCGACAAGCGCATCGTGATCCTGTCCTCCACCGACTGGGACAGCCTGAAGGACTGGATCGCCAACGCCCCGCTGGCGCCCACGGCGACTCCGGTCGCCGAAGGCACGCCGGCCGCTGAAGGCGTGGACGGCGTCGCATTGCCCACCACGGATGCGGCCGGCGAAGACAGTGGCGCCGTTCCCGATGCAGCCGGCGAAGTCGCCCCCGCGGTCAGCGCCCCCCCTGACGACGCGGCCCCCGGGCCTACGGCCGCATCGCCGACCAGACCCTGACGCCGACGGCCGATCCATCGGTCCAGAAACACACGGGGGGAGGCGAGCTGCCTCCCCCCGTATGCTATCGTAAACCCATGCTCGACCGCGTTGTCCGAATCCTGTCGCGGGCCGCCCTGCTGCTGGCGGTGGCCCTGCTCGGCCGCCTGTCCTTGCCGCCGACGACCAGGGCGCATAGCGAGACCGTCGAGAGCAGCCCGCGCCCGAGCGAGGTGGTGTACGGCGGTCCGTCGGAGGTGACGGTGCACTTCAGCGCGCCCCTGGCCGAAGGCAGCTTCATCCAGGTCATCGATGAAGGCTTCCAGCGCCAGGACCGCGGTCCGACGACGATCGATCCGCAGGACCGCTCCATCATGCGCGCGGCGCTGGGGTCCCTGCCGGAAGGCGGCTATACCGCCCAGTGGACGGCGGTCGATGCTCGTGACGGCCACCGCAGCCGTGGCAGCTTCACCTTCAGCGTCCGCCCCGCTGCCCTGGGCCCCCGCCTCTTGGCCTGGATCGATCGCCACTTCCACATCCTGTTGACCGGCTGGGTGCTCAAGGCCGGGCTCACGGTCTTCATCGGACGCTGGTACGTGCGCCGCCGCGCGGCACGCAAGGCGGCGGCGGAGGCACTGTCGGCAGTCGAAAAGCTCTGGGAGGACGAACGCTCATGAACCGGCTACCGCGCAGCCGCCGGCTTGTCGCTCTGGTTGCCTTCTTGCTGACCGGTTGCGTACCCGCCTCCCCCGCGGCGCAACCGCCCCCCCCGACGGCGGCCGGCACGGCCGGCGACGCTCCCCCCGTAGAGATCGCCATCGCCTCCAGCGATCTGGCGGTGGGCAAGGAGCGCTTTGCCTTCGCCCTGTTGGACGAAGCCAAGGATCTACTGCCCGACGCCGACCTGGCGTTGACTTTCTTCCGCATCCAGGGCGACAAGGCATTGCAGGCGGCCCAGGCAAAGGCGCATTACTATGCCTCGCCGCTGGCGGGCGCGGGACTCTACGTGGCCCCAGTCACCTTCGAACAGGCCGGCGTCTGGGGCCTCGAGGTGGCCGGCAGACTGGCCGACGGGCGCACCATGGCGACTCAGCGCATCCGCTTCACGGTGGCCGGCCATCCAGCCGGCCCGGCCGTGGGCGAGACGCCCCCGCCCACGACCAACCCAGTGTTGGCAGCGGGGCAGGACATCCGTGAGATCAGCACGGATCCCCAGCCGGACCCGGAGCTATATGCGATGACCGTGGACCAGGCGCGGGCCAGCGGCCGGCCCACCCTGGTGCTGATGGCCACGCCCGGCCTTTGTCAGAGCAAGATCTGCCAGCCCGTGATGGGCGAGGTCAAGGCCCTCAAGGCCCGCTGGCAAGACAAGATGAACTTCATCCACGTCGAGGTCTACCGCTCGATGGCGGAACCGGGCGAGCTGTCGGCGACGATGCAGGCCTGGGGCCTGAGCACCGAGCCCTGGGTCTACCTGCTGGACAAGAAGGGCCGGGTGGTGGCCCGGCTGGAAGGCTCGGCCTCGGTCGCCGAGCTTGAGCCGCTTTTGCAGGCACTGGATCCTTGAACACGTCTCGGTCCGCCCCAGGCCGTGGATCCTGGCTGTCCTGGCCGGTCGTGGTTCTGGCTGTGGCGGCCTTGGCCCTGGCGGCCCGCCTGCCTGCCCTGCAGCTGGTGCCCCATCTGACCGACGAGTCAGCCGAGGTCCTCTACGCCCGGGACATCCTGGTGGCCGGCACCCGTCCACTGGTGCACACCGACGCCTACAACGGCGCCTTCTGGGCCTGGCTGATGGCCGGCTGGATCAAGCTGTGGCCGGCGGACCCTCAAGCGCCCAGGCTCCTGAGCCTCGCCCTGGGCCTGGCCACCGTCCTGGCCACCGTAGCCCTCGCCGCCCGGCTGGCGCGCCCGGACCGCCGCCTGCCGGCCGGCCTTCTGGGCGGCGCCCTGATGGCCACGGCCTTCACCCCTGCGCTGGTCAACAGCCGCGTGGCCTGGTCCAACAGCTCCACGCCATTGTGGACCACGCTCGGCGTTCTGGCCCTGCTGGCCGCGGTGACCAGGGAAGCCGGCGGCCGGGAGGCCGCCTTGCGCTGGCTGGGCGCAGGCCTGCTGGGCGGCGTGGCGCTGCACACCCACCCTTCGGTCATCGTATTCCTTGCCGGCCTGGCCCTCTGGCTCTTCCTCGCGGGCAGACGGCTGGGCTGGCTGGCCCGTTCCGGGCCCTGGTTGGCCCTTCTGGGCGCCGCTCTGGCCTATGGTCCGGTCATCTACTTCAACCTGACCGGCGGCATGGCGACCCTGCACGAGGCGCAGAGCTCCGGCAACTGGGCCGCCGCCGGGTCCTGGGCGGCCGGAGCCCATGCGGCCTTCCTGCAGCTGGGGCGCTCCTTTGTGGGCGGGTTCGGCCTGGTGGGCGCTTCCACAACCCTTGGCGAGCGGCTCCTGGCCGCCTTGTGGGCCACCGCCTTCCTGGGTGCGGCCCTGTGGCTGGCCCTGGCGCCGGTCAAGGGCCTGGCGGAGGACGAGGCGCGGCCGGTCGGTCGCCGCCTGCCGCTGCTGGTAACACTCCTGGCCCTGCTGGCCCTTCCGCGCTTCAACCAGAACTGGCAGGGCTTCCTGGAAGCGCGCTACCTGGGCTTCCTGCTGCCGCTGCTGAGCGCGAGCCTTGGCGCGGTGCTCGCCGAACGGCTGCCGGAGCGCGGCGCGGCAACCGGCACCTCCCTCCGCACTGTCCGCTGGACGGCGAGCCTGCGGGCCCTGGTCATGGCGGCCCTGATCGCCCTGCCCCTGCTGCGCGGCTGGACCTACATCCGCTCGGCCATGGCCGAGCAGTTCGACAACCGCCGGCTCTGGAGCATGCTGGAATCGGCACGCGGGGGTCGCGCAGCGGGCGCGGTGGTGCTGGTGGATGAGGATCTCAAGTCGGTCCGCTGGCGAGCCGGAGGGCATCCCCGCCGCGCCGTCACCTACCTGTTGACCATGGCCGACCTGCCCTTCGAGCAACTGCCCCCCGCGACCATCAACCACCGCCTGGACGCCGGAGGGGCACCGGCGCCGCTCTGTTTCCTGGCCGGTGCGACGGCCGAGTCCCTGACCGATTGGGGCCGCTCACTCTCCCCCCTGGACATCACGGCGCGCCCGGGCGAGGATCCGTGGGGGCTGTGGACCGTCGCGACCCCGGCCGCCGCCCGCTGAAATGGGCGCTGGCGAAGCAGACCCGAGCCATGGCCAATCGCCGCGACCGACCGTCCAGCAACACGAGGATGATCCCATGCCCGAGCCGACGACCATGAACCGCCCACCCGCTGCTGGATCCGGGGCCTCCGCCCCCGGACCCAGCCCCATCGAGGCGCCGGACCTCAGCGAGAAGGGCGGCATCAAGGACGGCCAACGGCAGTCCCTGGACCGCCGCCTGTACATGCAGTTGCTGGCCTGGGGCGACTGCGCGGACACTGAGCCGCTGATCGCCGCCCTGCGCGCATCGGGCTTGGACGCGGTGCTCTACGCCGATGTCAATGACCCTTGGGGCGTGGGTCTGCTCACGGTCGGCGAGAATCCGGACTTCTTCGTCGGCCCCGTCCGGCGGCTGCTGCAGGATCCGGCCTTCGCGGCGCTGACGCCCAAGCCGGAGTTCACCATGCTGGGCCGCACCTACGCCCTGGGCTACGAGCCGGACCTGGAAGACGCCCTCATCCACCGCCCACGGCGCACGGTGCTGGAGCCGGCCTGGCCCTGGGCCATCTGGTATCCGCTCAGACGCAGCGGCCAGTTCGCCCGCCTGGAGGAAAGCGAGCAGCGCGAGATCCTGAAGGAGCACGGCACCATCGGCATGCGCTTCGGGCGCGCCGATCTGGCGCATGACATCCGTCTGGCCTGCCACGGTCTGGACAAGCATGACAACGACTTCGTCATCGGCGTGCTGGGCAAGGCGTTGCATCCGCTCAGCGTGGTCATCCAGACGATGCGCGGCACGCAGCAGACGGCGCTGTATCTGACGAACCTGGGGCCCTTCTTCGTGGGCAAGGCGATCTTCCAGGCGGGGGTGTAGGCGACCCGGCAGACCCAGTCCTAGCTAACAACAAGCCCCTCGATCCCGACAGATCGCCGAATACCCGTGCGGCTGGCCGCGTGGAACGCCTTGACCGCGCTGCCGAGGCGACGCCAGTCTGAAGTTCACCGCCACGCTGAGCGCCGGATCTGGGGAGGACGGGTCCGCGTCGATGGTGGAATGGGTCGACCCGCACTGAGCCGGTGAATCAACGACCGGCAGGACCCCCCTCTACCCCTCCCCCGCACAATCCAAGGCCGCAGCCACCCCCGGTAGATCCCCGCCAGTTCCGCCGCCGTCGGCGAGTGGTAGACGCGGTCCCTGTCCGCCGTGATCCGGCCCAGCAGCGGCAGGTCCACCCGGTCGCCCAGGGCGATGGCGAAGACCCATGCGCCGCCGGCTCGCAGATCCGCGGCAGCGGCGACCACCGCGTCGTCGGGAGCCGCCTCCTGGTTCTGCAGGCCGTCCGTCAGCAGGACCACCACCCGCAGGGCCTCCGGGCGGGCGCCCGCATCAAGGGCTGCGCCCGCGGCCGCCAGGCCCAGGTCGATACGCGTGCCGGGATGGGGTTCAAGACCGCGCAGGGCAAGGTCCAGCGCCGCACGGTCGCCCGACAGCGGCGCCAGCAGTCGCGAAGCCCCGTCGAAGCCGACGACAGCCGCACGGTCCGAGGGCAGGGCCAGGGCATCCAGGAAGGCGGTGGCCGCGTCGCGCGCCGCGTCCAGCTTGGTCCGCGCCGCGCCGGCTGCCGCGGACTCGGCCATGCTGCTCGAACTGTCCAGAACCAGGACCACGTCCGCCGGCCGCGCACGGCGCAGACAGACGGCGCGGCCCAGGAAGGGCAGCCAGGCACGGGCGGTCAACGGGCGGCAGATCACGTTGACCTGCGGGACAGGGAAGACCAGGCGTCCCGGATGGTCCAGGACGTCAAGGTAGTCCGCGGTGGCCAGGATGTTGGTGGGCCAGAGGCCGCATTCGCGGGGGATCAATCGGTAGGTCAGGCGCAAGCCGTCGGCGGCCGTCACCGCCCCCAGGCGCCAGACCAGGGCGTGGCGGGTGGCGTCGTAGGCGGCCGGCGGCTGTGCCGAATCCGGAACATAGGCCATGTTGGCTGGGATCAGATCCTCCACCGTGACGCGCTGGAAGAGGCCGGCAGGGCGGGCTTGCCCCTGCGCGGCATCCAGCATGCTCCGGACGTCTGCGGCGGCCGGGTCGATGATCAGGTGGCTGGGCACGCCCACCAGGCTGTTGAACAGGTCCTGCTGATCCCATTCAAAGGCGCTGTTGGTGAAGAGCAGGGCGAAGAGGCTGATGCCGGCGCCGCGCAGGGCGAGGGATAGGGCGGAGGGATCGTCCTTGACCATGCCGTCGGTGATCACCACGATGCCGCGCCGAGCGCCGCGGCTGCCGCGCGGGCCATCCAGCTCCTGCCGCGCCAGCTCCAACCCGGCGCTCAGCTGTGTGTCGCCTCCCGGCTCGACCTCCAGCAAGGCGCGGCGCAGGGCGTCCCGGTCTCGCGTCAGCGGCTGCAGCAGGCTCCCGCCGCTGCCGAAGCTGACCAACGCCAGCTCCGCACCCGCGCCCCCCAGCTGCGGAAGCAGGTCGAGCAGCATGGCCCGCGCCGTGTCCCAGCTGCTGTCGAAGCCCATCGAGCGGGAGCTGTCGATCACCAACACCGTCTGGCTCGGCGGCCCGCCGGGTGGGCAATCGCCCGCCACATTCAGCTGCACCTCCACCGCCTGGCCCAGTTGGATCAGCGCGGGTGAGGCGCGCTTGTCCGGCGCGGCCAGGCAGGCGCCCGCCTCGCGCGCCGGAGCCTCCGGCAGACCCTGGGCCTGAAAGACCCAGATCCCGCCGTCCACGATCTGTTGGTAGAAGGCGCCGAACTGCGGCTCCGGCTCGTCGAAGGGCAGCAAGCGGGTCCACGAGACATAGACCGCACCGTTGGCGTCCACGCTCAGGTCGTGTACGCGCACCCCCCGCTGCGGCATGGGCCACAGGGCCCGTAACAACCCCTCGGGGCTGTAGCGCAGACCCCAGCCGGCGGCTCCCAGGATGTACAGATCGCCTTCCGGGCCCGCGGCCAGGCTGAGCGGGCCGTCGGCCACCGGCCAGTCGCCCAGGTCCTCGCCGGCCAGTCCGCGCACCAGGATGCGGGCCCGGGCGGTGTCGGCCAGGTAGATCCGCCCACCGGTCATGGCGATGTCCACCAGGGCGCCGGCGTCCGGCGTCAGCCATTCGTCCAGCACGCGGCCGCCGGCTTCATCCAGCAGGGTGACCCGCCGCCGCCCGATGTCCAAGGCCGCAACGCGGCCCCGGTCCACCGCCAAGGCCGTCAGGAAGGGCTGTTCATCCGGCTCGGCGCGGCCTGCGGGCCAGTAGGTCCAGCCGGGCAGCTCCGCCTGAGGGCGCTGCTGCAGCTTCACCGGATCCAGTACGAACAGGTCCTGCGCCCCGTAGGCCACATCGCGGGCCGGCCGGCCGGGGCCGGAGCTGCAATGGCCCAGCTGCAGCCGCAGCCGATCTCGCGGCTGGCCGGCCCCCGCGCCCAGGCGCCAGAGCTGGATGGTCTGGCGCTCCATGGCGTAGGGCTCTTCCACATAGACATGGTCCGGCCGCGGGCCGTAGATGCTGAAGCGGCCCTGCAGCACGGCCAGGTCCGCGGCCCCGGCCGTCAAGCGGCGCGGGCTGGCCGGGCCTTCCAGCTCCGGCTGGTCCAGCTCGCCGCTCAGTCGGGCCTGCGCCGGCCGCTCGGCCGGCCGGGCGATGTGCAGCACCCCCTGGGCGCTGCAATGGTTGATGGATGCCAGCAGCCGACCGTCGGCGCTTGCTTCCAGATTGAGGACGACCCGGCCCAGATAGGCGGCATTGATGGCCGTGGTGGGGCCGGCGTAGAGCGGTTGATCCTCGCCCAGGGCGAAGATCTCCACGTTGCGGCTGATGAATGCCCCCGCCGGCCCGGCGGCCAGGTCCTCAGGATTGATGAAGGGCACGAAGCGCTCATAGGCCTGCGTGGGGTCGAAGACGGCCACACCCTCGGCCCGCGGCATCGTCGGCGGCAGGGCCGTCGTCTGGGCCGGCACCCGGCGGCGCGAGGGCTCCGGCTCCCCCGGATCGGGGTCGGGCGGCAGGCTCAAGGGCACCGGGCAACGGTTGGCCACGTAGAGGCGGCCGTCCGGACCCAGGTCCAGCCGGTCCGGCTGGCAGGACACAGGAAGCCGATCGCGCAGCCGTTCGCCCTCGAAGACGTCCACGCTGCGCGTCAGGGGGGCATCGGGCGGCGCAGGCGTGGGCATGACCCCGGACCAGTCGAAGAAGGGTTCATCGGTATCCATCCGCGACAGGTAGACGCGCCCGTCCGACCGCACGGCGATGTCGCGGTAGACGGCCGGCTGGCCGTCCTGGGGCGTCACCTCGAAGCTGCCGATCATCCGCCCGTCCGGCCAGAGGTGGTCGATGCGGTAGCGCCGATACTCGCTCTCGTCGCTGGCGAAGGGTCCCTCTACCAGCAGGAAGAAGCTGCCGTCAGCCGCGCCGTCCAGACGCAGGGCGCGCCAGTCGCTATCGTTGAGATCGATGCGCGGCACGGTGAAGAGGCTGCGCGGCCGGCCGTCAGGCTCCAGCACATGCACGGTCTCCTGCCGGCCGTCCAGCACCAGGATGGTCCCGTCGGGGATGGCCGTGATGTCCAGGGTCTGACCGAAGCGCCCGGCTTTGGGCTGCCAGGGCACATGGCCCCAGGTATCGGCCAGACGGTAGGTGAAGGCGGGGTCTGCCGCAGGGTGAGCCCGGGCGGGAACGGGGAGGAGAAGGGCCAGGATGAGGACGATCGCGCAGCCAAGCCTGCGGATTCTCAGTGGCCACATCAACGTCCGCCCTAGATCCAGATCGTGTGCGTGCATCAAAGTACTCGCTTTCACAAACGCCGGGGAAGCCGCCGTGAGGCGGAACAGCACGACACCGGCAACCGCATTCTGCCCGGATCGGAAGGCAGGCGCCCCGCAACTCAATGCTATGATTGACCTTCGCTTAAAGCAAGGCCCCCGCTGGGCCCAGGAGGACCATGTCCGAGTCCGGCTACTACCGCCATCCCAGCATCCACCGCGACACCATCGTCTTCGTCTGCGAGGACGACCTGTGGACGGTATCGGCCGAAGGCGGCACCGCCCGCCGTCTGACGGCCAATCCGGGCCGGGCTTTGTGGCCGGCACTGTCGCCCGATGGTGAGCTGTTGGCCTACGTGGGCTACGACGAAGGCACGCCGGAGGTCTTCTGCATGCCCGCCACGGGCGGTGAGGCGCGCCGTCTGACCTATTCCGGAACCTCCAACCAAGGCGCCACCTGGACGCCGGACGGCCGGCAGATCGTCTTCGCCACCAACGCCGGCCAGCCCTTCGCCGGGCTCTACGAGCTGCAGGCCGTCAGCCCCGAGGGCGGCGAGCCAGAACGACTGCCGGTTGGCCCAGCCTTGACCATCACCTTCGACCCACGGACGGGAAGCCGAGCCGGGGCGGTCATCGGACGCAACACCTCGGACATCGCGCGTTGGAAACGCTATCGCGGCGGCCAGACCGGCGACCTGTGGATCGATCCTGCCGGCCAAGACGAATGGCGGCGGCTGATCCGCCTGCCGGGCAACCTGGCCAACCCCTTGTGGCTGGGCGAACGCATCTATTTCGTCTCCGACCACGAGGGAGTGGGCAACCTCTATTCCTGCGCCCTGGACGGATCCGACCTGCGGCCGCACACGGCCCATGCCGACTACTACGTGCGGCACCCGTCCACCGACGGCCGGCGCATCGTCTACCATGCCGGAGCGGACCTGTTTCTCTTCGACCCCCAGGCGGAGCGCACGGAGCGCATCGAGATCGCCCTGAAGAGCCCCAGGGTACAGCGCAAGCGCCGCTTCGTGCGCGCCGAGCATTACCTGCAATCCTACGATCTGCATCCGCAAGGACATTACTTGGCCCTGGTCAGCCGCGGCAAGGCCTTCAGCTGCGGCAACTGGGAGGGCGCGGTCAGCCAGCACGGGGAGCCGGACGGGGTGCGCTACCGCCTGGCCAGCTGGCTGGCGGACGGCGAGCGGCTGGTCATGGTCAGCGATGCCGCGGGCGAGGAGGCCCTGGAAGTCCACCCGGTGGAGGCCCTGAGCCTGCAGCAGGGCTTGCTGCGCCTGGACGGCCTGGACATCGGTCGCCCGGACGAACTGCTACCGGCGCCTGGCGGCAGCCTGGACGGCATCGAGCGGGTAGCCCTGACCAACCATCGCCAGGAGCTGATGCTGGTGGACCTGGCAGCCGGCACGGCCCGCGTTCTGGACCACAGCCGCCACGACCGCATCAAGGGCGTGGCCTGGTCGCCGGACGGTCGCTGGCTGGCCTACGGTTTCGCCGACACGGCGCAGACCTCCATCCTGAAGCTCTGCCGCCTGGAAGACGGGGCTACCTTCGCTGCCACGCGCACGGTACTGCATGACATGCAGCCCTCCTTTGATCCCGGCGGCCGTTATCTCTACTTCCTCTCCCTGCGGGACTTCGCTCCGGTCTACGACAGCCTGACCTTCGACCTGGGCTTCCCCTTCGGCATGCGCCCGCACCTCATCACCCTGCAGGCAGACCTGCCCTCGCCCTTCACACCGGTGCCCAAGCCGCTCGGCGAGTTGCTGCTGGACGAGGGCGTGGACGACGAGGAGGCTCCGGCCGAAACGGAGGGCTCTGACCCGGAAGGTTCAGAGCGTGGCGGAACCGGGTCGGACGCGGCAGCCGACGATGCCGCGCCAGGTGCCTCGGGCACGGGCGGGGCGCCGCCCGGCGCGACCGCGACCGTCGGGGCGCCGGAGCCTCTGCGCATCGACCTGGAGGGCATCGAAGATCGGGTGTTGGCCTTCCCGGTGCCCGAGGGCCAGTATGGGGCGGTCATCGGCATCGAGGGCAAGGTGCTGTACTCCACCTATCCCTTGGAGAGCCCCCTGGACGGCGGGCTGGAGAGTTCGGCCGAAGGCCCGGCCCTCGGGGGCGGCGCCCTGGAGGTCTTCGACCTGGAGACATTGGAGGAGCGCAACCTGGTGGAGGCGGGCGTCTCCGACTTCCTGGTGAGCCAGGACGGCAAGGCCCTGGTCTACCGCTCAGGCCTGGCCCTCAGGGTGATCAAGGCCGGCGACAAGCCGCCGCGCGACGGCCCGCCGGGACGCAAGAGCGGTTGGGTGAACCTGAGCCGGCTGCGCGTTTCAGTGGAGCCCCACGCGGAATGGTCGCAGATGCTGCGCGAGGCCTGGCGCCTGCAGCGCGACCATTTCTGGACGCCGGACATGGGCGGCGTGGACTGGCAGGAGGTCTACCGCCGCTACCTGCCGCTCATCGCCCGGGTTGCCACGCGGGCGGAGTTTTCGGACCTGATGTGGGAGCTGCAGGGCGAGCTGGGCACCTCACATGCCTATGAGCTTGGCGGCGACTATCGCCCGGAGCCGCTCTACGCCCAGGGCTTTCTGGGGGCGGACCTGCGCTACCAGCCGGACACGGACAGCTACGTGGTCGAGCGCCTGGTGCGCGGCGACCTCTGGGACGAGGAGGCGGGCTCGCCGATGGCGCGGGTAGGCGTGGGGGTGGTGCCCGGCGACCGGCTGCTGGCCATCGACGGCCAGCGGCTGGGTTCGGTTCGCTCTCCGGCGCAGGCCCTGGTCAACCGCGCGGGAGCGGAGGTGGCGCTGCGCTTTGCCCCGCGGGAAGGCGAAGAGGCGCCCTATCTCTGTACGGTGCGCTGCCTGGTATCGGAGACGGCGGCCCGCTACCGGGACTGGGTGGAGGCCAACCGTCGCCGGGTGCACGAGGCCACGGGCGGCCGGGTGGGCTATGTGCACATACCGGACATGGGCGCCAACGGCTACGCCGAGTTCCACCGCGGCTTTCTGGCCGAGCTGCACCGCGACGGACTGGTGGTGGATGTGCGCTACAACAGCGGCGGCCATGTGAGCCAGTTGATCCTGGAGAAGCTGGCCCGGCGCCGCCTGGGCTACGACGTGCAGCGCTGGGGGGAGCCAGTGCCCTATCCGCTGGAATCGCTGGGCGGACCGATCGTGCTCCTGATCAACGAGCAGACAGGCTCGGACGGCGACATGTTCAGCCACGCGTTCAAGCTGATGCGCCTGGGTCTGGTCATCGGCACGCGGACCTGGGGCGGGGTCATCGGCATCCGCCCCCGCGAGAGCTTCGTGGACGGGGGCATCGCCACGCAGCCGGAGTTCTCGCTGTGGTTCAAGGATGTGGGCTTCGGCGTGGAGAACCAGGGCACCACCCCCGACCGCGAGGTGGAGAGCCGCCCCCAGGACCACGCCGCGGGCCTGGACCCGCAGCTGGACGCCGCCCTGGAGGAGATCCAGCGCCTGCTGCGCGAGGCGCCGCCCGAGAAGCCCAGCTTCGGGCCGCGGCCGCGGCTGCCGCTGCCGGGGGTGCCGGGGGTGGAGAACCGAGACGGCGTTTAAGGGAGGCAGTCGGTGCTGGGAGCAGGTTCCCTGGCAAACACGCCCAACAGGCATCTGCTGATCACCGGTCCTTCCGGAGTCGGCAAGAGCACGCTACTCAAGCAGGTCGTCGCCTCCTGTCAGTCGGAGGACCTGATCGTTCGTGGCTTCATCAGCGAAGTGATCATCGTCGAGGGTCGACGCATGGGCTGGCGTCTCGACGGCATGGACGGTGTTGGTGGCATTCTGGCGCATCGCGATCTGGTCTCCGCACAGCGTATGGGCCCCTATGGCATCGACCTCCCTTTGTTCGAACGAATCGCCGAGGGGGAGCTGCTCGCCGCCGCGTATGTGAGCCTATATGTAGTGGATGAGATCGGTCTCATCGCCTCATGGTCGGCAGCTATTCAGATTGCGCTGGACACAGTACTGGACGGGTCGGTACCCGTCCTGGCGATCCTCCGGCAGAAACCAACGGATTACACAGAGCGAGTGCGCGGCAGGGCAGATGTCACGGTTGTGTCCATGGACGAGGGCAATCGCACGGAGGTGGAGATGCGCGTTCGGTCTTGGGTTGCGGCTAAGCGGAGTGGATAGTCGCGGTCGAGATTTGGACGTCGAGCGCAATTCATGGAATTCCCCTAGATAGGCCGCTGGTGATTCGTGGACAAGAGCCGCCACTTAATCCATGCAGATCCGCCACGCCATGTCAGATTTACATGGTTCTTGTCTTCCAATTGCGCTATCATCCCCCCATGGAAGGCTACGTCCCCCGCGCGATCGAGCCGGTCCTGCGCGAAGTCGTCGCGCAGTTCCCGGCCGTGGCCCTCACCGGGCCGCGGCAGACCGGCAAGACCACCCTACTGAAGCAGCTGTTCCCCGGACATGCCTACCTGACCCTGGATGATCCGTTGACCCTGCAGCGCGCTGTTGAGGATCCGGAGTTGCTTCTGCAGACTGCGGGCGAGCCTCTGGTCATCGACGAGATCCAGCAAGCTCCCTCGCTTCTGCCGCTGCTGAAACTGCGCATCGACGCCGACCGGTCCCGAAGAGGCCGCTTCATTCTGACCGGCTCCCAGCAGTTCGGATTGATGCGCAACCTGAGCGAGTCATTGGCCGGTCGGGTGGCCATCTTGGAGCTGAGCGCATTCGGCTTGCCAGAGCTCTGGTCGGCAGGAGCCAGCCCCTTTGCCGGCACCAGCGCCCGGGAGGCCTTCGAGCTAGCCGGTCTGCGAGGGCTCTTTCCTGAGCCGGCCTTGCTCCCTTGGGGCGATGGCCCGCGCGGTAGCAAGCGCTGGTACGCCGCCTTCGTCCAGACCTATCTGGAGCGGGACATCCGCGGCATCCACGACATCGGTAGCCTGCGCGAGTTCGGGCGCTTTCTGCAACTCTTGGCCGCTCGCTGCGCCCAGCAACTCAACTTCAGTGCCTTGGCCACGGATGTGGGGGTCAGCGCCAACACCATCAAGCGCTGGGTCTCCGTCCTGGAGGCCAGCCGCATGGTCTTCCTCCTGCCGCCCTTTCACCGCAACCTCGGCCAACGCGTCGTCAAGTCCCCCAAGGTCTACTTCACGGACATCGGCCTGGTCTGCTACCTCACCGGCATCAGCGACGCCGCGCAGCTGCTGCAGGGGCCGACGGCCGGTCCCTTGTTCGAGAATCACTGCATCCAGGAAGCCGTCAAGGCCTGCCTGGGCACCGGGGAACGGCCCCGCTTCTCCTACCTGCGGATCTCCGGCGGCCTGGAGGTCGACCTGCTGGTGGAAGCCGGCGACCGCCTGCAGCCCTTCGAGTTCAAGCTCAATGCCAGCCCGCGAACGAGCATGGCCCGGGCGCTGGACCGCTTTCAGGAATCCTTCGCCGCCTTGTCGCCGCAGCCGGGCTGCCTGGTGTCGCTTTCCGATCGGCGGGACGCCTTGACTCGCCAGACCACGCTCCTGCCATTCGTCGATTTTCTACGCCGGATAACATTGCCCATGGCGCCCTCCGACCGCTGATCGGAAGCGGATCAGCCCCCGCTGCCCCCAATTGGCGCAAGGTTGGCGCAGAGGCGGCGCCTACCCCCTCCCCAAACCGGCCGGCCCCCTCTAAGCTGGGAACATCGATTCCCAACCGGAGGCCAGCCATGCACAGCCCACGTTTTCGCGTCCTCGCCGTAGGCATCATCCTCGCCGTGACCCGCTTCGGCCCAGGCCCGGAGGCTCGTGCCCTGCACGTCCCCTTGAGGTCGGCACAGGGGCCTGCGGTCCTCATCAACGAGGTGCAGTACGATCCGCCGGGCGGACCGGTCGAGGCCGGTCACGAGTGGGTGGAGCTCTACAACGCGGGCAGCGAAGCCGTGTCTCTGGCAGGCTGGCAGCTGGCCGACAACAAGGAAGGTGAGGACCTCGGTCCCGCTGGCCGGCTGGAGCCCGGCGCCTTCCTGATCGTCGCCGGCGGAGAGGGTTTCGCCGCAGACCATCCAGACTTCGACGGCTCGGTCCTGGTGGTCGATGGCGCCCTCGGCAACGGACTGGGCAACAGCGGGGATCGATTGCGCCTGTTCGGCGGCGGCGGACTGCTGTGGGATGCCATGAGCTACGGCGACGATGCCACGGCCCTGGCTCCCCCAGCGCCCGACGTGGTCGGTGGGCACAGCCTGGAGCGTGCCCCCGCGGGGGCCGATACCGACCGTTCCACCGACTGGGTGGACCAGGCCCTGCCCTCCCCCGGGCAGGAAGGCGGAGCCGGGCAAGCCACCGCGATGCCCAGCCCCGCCCCTCTGCCCAGCCTACCTCCGGGGGTTTCCGTCAGGCTCAACGAGTTTCTGGCGGCGCCCAAGGCGGTAGACTGGGACGGGGACGGCCAGGTCGGTCAGAAGGACGAGTGGATCGAGCTGTTCAACCCCGGCCTGCAGCCAGCTTACCTTCGTGGGTGGCAGCTGGACGATGCGCCGGACGGCGGCTCGACCCCCTACGTCTTTCCGGATGACTCAGTCATCGGCCCCCGCGGGCACCTCCTGGTCTTTCAGAACCAGAGCGGCGTTGTCCTCAACAACGACACCGATGCGGTGCGGCTGCTGGCCCCTGACGGGGGAGAGCTGGACCGGCAGGATTACCAGAAGCCCAAACCGGACCAGAGTCTGGCCCGTTGGCCGGACGGCACGGGCGACTGGACCGATAGCCTGACGCCCTCGCCGGGCTCGGCCAACGGCGCCGGGGGCTTGCAGCCGCCGACCCAGACGGCTCCCACCGCCACCCCGCCCGCCACGCCCCCGGCGGCACCCACCACCGGCGGCGAGCCCACGGCCGAGGCCACGCCGGCTGCCGGCATGACGGCCGCCTCCCCCACGGCGCCCCCTCCGGTCGCCACCACCCCGCCGCCGGCAGCCGGCACCTCGGCCGCCTCTCCCACCGCTGCCGCCTCGCCCACCGCTACCGGCCTGCTCTTGCCGCTCTTGATCAGCGAGGTCCTCTTCGACCCCGCCACCAGCGGCAACGATGCGGCGGAGGAATGGCTGGAACTGCACAACTCCGGCAGCGCGGCCCTCAGTCTGACCGATTGGCAGATCGGTGACCGCGAGGAGTGGGACCCGCTACCGGATGCCGTCATTCCTCCCGGCGGATTTCTGGTCATAGCCGCGACCGCCGGACAGACCCAAGGCTTCGTCGCTCGCGGCATCCCCGCGGTGGCCCTGGCCGACGGCAGCCTGGGCGGCGGACTGGGCAACGGCGGCGATGTCCTGCGCCTGCGCGACCCCACGGGAGCGGAGCGTGACGCCGTGAGCTACGGCGACAACCTGGACGCCTTCGATCCGGCGGTCCCCCTGGGGCCGCCGGGTGCGTCCATCGAGCGCCTGCCCGCCGCCCAGGACACGGATTCGGCCGAGGACTGGTGGATCCAGGACCTGCCATCGCCCGGCGCGGCTGGCAGCATCGCAATGGGCCCTCCACCCCTCCTGCTCTCGGAGGTCCTGCCGGCGCCCCTGACGGTGGACTGGGACGCGAGCGGCCAGGCGGATTACCAGGACGAATGGATCGAGATCCACAACGCCGGCGATCGGCCGCTGGGTCTTTCGGGTTGGCGGGTGGAGGACCGGCCGGCGGCCGGCTGGTCCTACCGCTTCCCGCCCGACGCACGCATCGCGGCCGGCGCCTACCTGGTGCTGCCGCGGGCCACCTCCGGCATCGCCCTGCAGCGCGACGCCGACACGCTACGCCTCATCCGCCCCGATGGCATGGAGGCCGACCGCGCCGCTTGGGAGCAGGGTCCAGGCTACGACCTCTCGCTCTGCCGGCCGGCCGTCAAGACGGGCGCGGCCTGGCAGCAGCCCTGCGATCCCAGCCCCGGAGGCCCCAACCGCCTGGCCGCCCAGGACGGCGCCACCGCCGACACGCGGACCGACCGACTTGCCGCGACGGCCACCGTCGACGCTTCAGCCGCGGAGTGGCCCCTGGTCTCCCTGACGCGCCTGCGCGAGCGAGCGGACGGTACACGGCTGACCGTGGAAGGACGGGTGACGGCGCCGCCGGGCGTCTTCGATGCCCGCGCCTTCTACATCGGCGATGAAACGGCCGGCATCCGCGTCTACCTCAGCCGCAAGGACGACAGCCTGCCGGAGCTGGCGGAGGGCGACGTGCTGCGCCTGCGCGGCCGACTGGGCGAACATGAGGGCGAGCGAGAGCTGCGCCTGGCCCGGGCGGCGGACCTGCGCCGCCTGGGCGAAGGGCACGTGGTTGACCCTCTGGACCTGGCCACCGGCCTTTTGGGCGAGGACGTCGAGGGCCGGCTCCTCCGGCTGCAAGGCTGGCCCGCCCATCCCGGGCGTTATGGCTTCGCCCTGGACGACGGCTCCGGCGCGGCCGCAGTCTACTTGGATACTACCACTGGCGTCCAGCTGCCGGAGGCCCTGAAGACGCTCCCGGTGACCGTCGTAGGCATCGCCGGGCAGCGGACGGGGGGCAGCGCCGCGGGCAGCGGCCATCGCCTGATGCCGCGCTACCCGTGGGACATCGCGGCGGCTGCGGCGCGGCTCCAGGCATGGCCCGGCTTGCCGGGCGCAGGACGGCGATGAACGGCGCGGCGATAGGTTTCGGTGACCCCGGATCACCGGACCCGGTCCCGTGGGTCATCGGACCCGGTCCCGTGGGTCATCGGACCCGGTCCCGTGGGTCGCCGGACCCGGTCCCGTGGGTCGCCGGACCCGGTCCCGTGGGTCGCCGGACCCGGTCCCGTTTCAACCGGACGCCGTCCCGTCTCCACGGGCCACCGCACTCGGGTCAGCTTGACCGCCAGCCGTCCCGCCCGGACAATGTTCGCTCATGCACGACAACTCGCCGGGATCCATGGACGGGGACTGGGATCTCACCGCCCTGCGGGGGCGGATCCGCGCCGGTCGGACCGTCATCCTGACCTGCGGCCTGGTCACCGGATTGGCGGCCCTGCTGCTGATCCTGGCCGATGGCCAGCGCTACCGGGCCGAGGCCATGCTGGCCATCGCCCGCCCCGGCGCCGTGCTGCAGTTCGACGCTCGTTTCGCGCCGGCAGCGGACAACCCGACCTTCCCCTACCAGGTCAACAGCCTGCGGGTCTACAGCGAGTTGCTGGAATCCGCGGGCATGGCCCGCCTGGTGGGCGAGGCCCTGACCAAGGCCGGCTATGTAGGGAGCGTGGACGGCCAGGATCTCCTGTCGTCTGTACGCTTCGAGGCCTTGGCGGACGGAGCGCTGCTGCGGATCGAGGCCGCCGGCGCGAGCCCTTCGACGGCGGCGCTCCTGGCCCAGACCTGGGCGGAGGTGTTCAGCGCGCAGATGACCCGCCTGTATGGCTCGGCCGCTGGCGACCCGATCCGCAGGACCCGCGACGAGGCAGCCGCCGCCTTGAAACAGGCCGAGGCCGACCTCGCCGCAGGCTATCGCCAGACACGGCTGACGTCGCTGCAGGCCCGATTGCAGGCTCTCAGGGACGCCCATACCAACCGCCTGGCGGCCGGCGATCGACTGCGGGCGGCGAAGGGCGACCTGCTCGCGCTGCGCGAAGCCCCCGATTCTGGATCCGCAGCCAGGCTGGCTAGCCTGCAGTTGGCCCTGGCGGCCCTGACGGCCGGCGCCGTTCCAAGCCACACCCTGGTTGTGCAGCTGAGCTTCTCGTCCGCCGATGGTCCCACTCCGGCTGAACTGGACGCCCTGGCAGAGCAGATAGACGGTCGCCTCCGCACGTTGGAGGCCGGCCTGTCGGAGGCCGAAGACCGCCTGGACGACACCAGTCGCGACCTGAACGCGGCCGAGGCCACGGTCGCGGAACTGCGCCGCGACCGGAACCTGGCGGAGGAGCGTTTTCTGACCCTGGCCCGCAAGGCGGATGAGCTGGCGGTGGCCAATGCCACCCAGGCCCCGGAAGTTCGTCTGGCTGGACCGGCGATGACCAGCGACCGCCTGCCCTGGGCGCGTTACCTGGTCTGGCTGGCATCCGCCGTCGGCCTGGGCCTCCTGCTGGGCCTGATCTGGGTGCTGGCCGTCCGCCCCCGCGCCGACTGACCCCCATGGCGTCGCGGGCCTGGCCCCTCGGCCGCAGGCGGATCCCTCCGCTCGGCCTCGCGCTGGCTGGTGGCGGTGGTTTGGCGGTGGCTCTGGTCGCCGGGCGTTGGCCTCTGGCGCCGCTATGGCTGGCGGCGGGGCTGTTGGTGCTGGCCGGCAGCGCGGTTGCCGGCCGCTTCCCCGGTCAGGCCTTGGCTGGATTGCTGGCGCTGGTCCTCCTGCAGGATCCGGTGGTCGCCGCCGGGCTGACCCCCTTGCAGATGGCGGATGAGGCCATGGTGATCCTGGCGATGGCGGGCCTGGCCTGGCAGGCCCTCCGCTGTGGCCGGCTTGTCCGCACCCCCCTGGACCTGCCCAGCCTGGGCTTTCTGCTGGCGGCACTGTTGTCGGCCGCCGTGCGCCAGGTTCCAGCTTGGATCGCGGCATTGGGCGTCCTCTCCTTGGCCAAGGGCCTGGCCGTCTTCCACCTGGCAGCGCGGCTCCCCGACCCCCGGCGGGCGGCGCGGCGCGGCCTGCCCTGGCTGTTAGGACTGACCGCGGCCTCCGCTGCGGTGGCCCTGGTCCAGCGCTTGGGAGGGGCCGGCGTCTATCGGCTGATGGGGCGTCTGGACTACCACCAACAATGGCAGGGCACCAAGGCGCCGTCCATCTTCTTCAACCACAACAGCCTGGGCCATGTGATGGTGTTGGCCGGCCTCCCCCTCCTGGCTTTGGCCCTGTCGCCGCCAGCCTTGGCCTCGCTGGGCCGCGCGACGCGCCCGGTACGCATGGCGGCCCTGATCTGCCTGGGCGGGCTGGTGGTCTCCGCCTCGCGCGAAGCCTGGCTGGCGGCCATGGCCGGCCTGTTGATCCTGGCGGTCCTGGGGCGCTCGCGCCGCCACTGGGTGCTGGCCCTCGCGGTCTGCCTGGTCCTGGCCCTGGGCGGCTTGGGTGTCTACGCCGGCTCGGCCCTCCTGCGCGCGGAGATCGCTCGGCGCACGGCCGGGGTCTGGGAGGGCTGGCGGTTGTACCAGATGGGCTACAGCGGCTGGTCCTACCGCGGCGAATACCGGGTCTACAACATCCTCAAGAGCTGGGAGATCTTCCTGGACCAGCCGCTGCTCGGCACCGGTCCCGGTCGTTTCGGCGGCGCGACCGCAGTGCGCTACCCCAGCCCGGTCTACGCCGCCTACGATTTCCTGCCACTCAATGGCGCCTATATCCCGCTCGACGTTTTCTGGTCCCGCTTGCTCACCGAATTCGGCCTGCTGGGCGCAGCGGCCTACCTTAGCTGCCTGGCCGCCTACGGCCGCCTCGCGTGGCGCCTGGCCCGCGCCCCAGATCCGCTTGGCCGCGCCACGGGCCTGGCTGCGGCGATGGCCCTGGCGGCGGTGCTGGTGCTGGGCGTCTTCTCCCCGGCTCTGGAGGATCCCTTGTCTTCCATGCCCTTCTGGGCCTTGGGTGGCCTTGCCTGGGCTTTGGGGAGGGCGAGTCGAACGGACATCTCGGCGATCGCCGATGCAGCGGGATCTGAGCCGAATGCGGTGGGCGGTGGGCCGGACGAAGGACCAGACCTTGCGTTCGGAACCGGGCCATGATCGCCACAAGCCGCGGCGCCCTGGTCGCCGCGGGCGCCGATCGAAGCGCCGAGCAGCGCATCTTCCCACCCATCCTGGTGGTCACCAACATGTGGCCCAGCGCGGCGGATCCTGGCTTCGGCGTCTTCGTGGCCCAACAAGTGGCGGCTCTCCGGGCTCTGGGATTGCCCGTGGCGGTATGCTTCATCGACGGGCGCGCAGACAGGTTGAATTATCTCTGGGGTATCCGGCGCATCCGAGCGCAATTGCGGCGCGGCCTGCCGCCGGCCGACGGCGACGGTCCGGCGCAGCCCTTCCAACTGGTCCATGCCCATTACGTACTCAGCGGTATGGCGTCCCTCTTGGCCGGTGCGCGGCGGCCGGCGCGCCCCTTGCTGGTGACCCATCACGGCATCGAGGTCTTCGAGGGCTGGCAGGCGCCCATGGCCCGCCTGGTCAGCCGCCTGGCGGACCGCTCGCTGGTCATCAGCCCGGCCATGGCCGTACGTCTGGGCCTGGGCGCGGAGGCGGTGCTGCCCTGCGGCATCGATCTGCAGCGATTCCAGCCCCGCGACCGGGTGGCGGCCTGCCGTGCGCTGGGCCTGGACGCGGCGCGACGCCGCGTCGCCTGGGTGGGCGCCGATCGGCCCGAAAAACGTCTGGGCCTGGCGCGTGAGGCTGCGGGCCTCCTGGCAGCGAGGCGCCCAGGGGTGGACCTGCATGAGGTCAGCGGCCTGCCACCGGAAGCGGTACCAGCCCACCTTGCTGCCTGCGACGCCTTGTTGGTGACCAGCACCCGCGAAGGGGGGCCATTGGTGGTGAAGGAGGCCCTGGCCATGCAGTTGCCGGTCGTCAGCACCGCGGTGGGCGATGTGGCGGCCCTGCTCGACGGGCTACCGGGCTGCGCCGTGGTCGGCGGAGACGCGGAGAGCGGTGAGTCGATGGACGACGGCGACAGGGCGACGGGCGGCCCCCAACACCTGGCAGCACGCCTCGCTCGGGCCTTGGACCACGCCCTGGACGGTGGGCCGGGCGCCGCGGCCCGAGACCGGGTGCAGCCCTTCGACCAGGAGCGCATCGCGAGGCGGCTGTTCGCGATCTATGCGGAAATGTGCGGGACCGCGGTCAGGCGCGTGAACCCATCATGAGCAGCGGATCGGAGTCGGCAGCGCAGGCACCGCACCCGCTGCGGGTCCTCATCCTGCGCCAGGGTCACTACCCCCAAGATCCCCGCGTGCAGCGCGAAGCCCTGGCTCTGGTGGCCGCCGGTCATTCGGTGGAGGTGCTCTGTCTTCGCGACGCGGGGCCGGCGGGCGCGAAGCAGGCGGCGCGGGAGACGGTGGACGGCGTGCGCGTCCACCGCCTGCCCCTGGGGCGACGGCGCGGCGGGGCGGGGCGCTACCTGCTGGATTACGGCGGCTTCTTCGCCGCGGCCGCCCTGGCGACCACCCTTAAGCAGCTGCGGCGCCCCTATGATGTGGTGCAGGTGAACACCTTGCCCGACGCCCTGGTATGGGCCGCCTGGCCGGCGCGCCTCTTGGGCACTGGCATCCTGCTTGACCTGCACGAGGCGATGCCGGAGCTATTCGCCTCGCGCTTCGGCGTCGGCATGGACCATTGGCTGCCGCGCCTCTTGGGCCGCGTGGAAACCGCGGCGATCCGCTTCGCCGACGGGGCCGTCGCGGTGAGCGAGCCCTGCCTGGCGCGCGCCATCGCCCGCGGCGCGCCTGAGAAGCGCTTCACCGTGGTGCTGAATGCCCCGGACCCCCGACGCTTTCCGGTTCGTCCGCCCGCCCCACCGCCACCCGGCCCGCGGCGCATCGTGAGCCACGGGACGGTGGTGGCGCGCTACGGCTTCGACATCCTGCTGGAGGCCTTCGCCCTTCTGACCGGACGTCCCGGTGGCGCGGACCTGCGCCTGGAGATCCTGGGTGAGGGGGAAGCGCGGCCGGGACTCATCCGTCGGGCTGCGGAGCTGGGCCTGACGGAGCGGGTTCAACTGCCGGGGGAGGTCCCGCTGGCGGCGGTAGCCGGCCTGCTGGCGGGCGCGACCCTGGGCGTGGTGGCCAACCGCGCCGACCCCTTCACCGACCTGGTCCTGCCCACCAAGCTGATGGAGTACATCGCCTTGGGCATCCCCGCGGTGGCCGCGGCGACGGCGGCGGTGACCGGCGCCTTCGCCGCGGATCAGGTGCGCCTTGTGCCCCCCGAAGACGCGGTGGCCCTGGCCGCCGCCCTGGCGGATCTGCTGGCGGACGAAGCGGGGCGTCTGGCAATGGCCAGGCGAGCGCAGGAGGGCTTCCTGGCGCAGCAGGGTTGGCCGGTAATGGCAGCGCGCTACGTCGCGGCGGTGGAGGGGGCGGCGCGCGCCGGCCGCCGCCACGCCCGGGGGAGCTGATCGCGCCCCCCCGGGACAGCAGCAGGGCATGGCAGACGGGTTCCCGTCCGGCATCCCTGAACCTTGCGCAACCACGCAGGCGCTTCGTGAGGATGGGTGGCCCCAACGGGGGCAAAGGTTCCCTGGCATGGAAAACAGGGGGTCTCCTGATACCGGCTCCAACCCCAATGCGAGCCAGTTCATCCACCGACGGTTTGCTGTAAGCTTGCCCCCATGCCCGTCTACCGCCTAGGCCCCGAGCCCGTCTTTCCTCCCGCAAGCTTCGCCCGCGGCGACGGCCTGCTGTGCCTGGGCGGCGACCTGGCGCCGCAGCGGCTGTTGACCGCCTACCAGAGCGGCATCTTCCCCTGGCCGCATGAGGGGATGCCGCTCCTGTGGTTCTCTCCCGATCCGCGCTGGGTCATCCCCCCGACCGAGCTGCATGTGCCGCGCCGGCTGGCGCGCCGCCTGCGGCAGGGGGCCTTCCGTTTCAGCCTGGACACGGCCTTCGAGCAGGTCATCGCCGCCTGCGAGTCCGCCCCGCGCGTCGGGCAAGGAGGCACCTGGATCACGCCGGAGATGCAGGCGGCCTACACCCGCCTGCACCGGCTGGGTTGGGCGCATTCCGTGGAGACATGGCAAGGCGACGACCTTGTGGGCGGGCTCTACGGGGTGGCCACCAACGGCATCTTCACCGGTGAGTCCATGTTCTGCCGGCAGAGCGATGCCTCCAAGGCCGCCCTGATCACCCTGGTGCGGCAGATCGGCCGCTGGGGTTTCAGGCTGATGGACGCCCAGGTACACACCCCCCACGTGGTGCAGCTGGGCGCCCGCCCTCTGCGTCGCTCCGCTTTTCTGAACCTCCTGCGCCAGTCCGTACCCGAGGCGAGCCGCCCCGGGCGCTGGCAGCTGGATGCCGATCTGGCGGTGGGGCGAGACGAACTAGAGGGTGACGCCCCGGCAGGTTGACGCCCTTACCTCCAGGGGGCGCATCCGCCGCGCATCGCGTCCTACGCGTCCTACCCCATCCTCAGCGCAGCCACCACCCCCGCCCGTCGCTCAGCAGCTCCACTGCGCCGTCCTGGTCCGTGCGGCGCACCAGGACATCACCCGTGGCCGCCAAGCGGTCCAGCGCCTCCTTCGTGGGATGCCCGTAGCGGTTGTCCTTGCCCACGCCGATCAGGGCCACCCGCGGGCGGACCGCGGCCAGAAAGGGCGCCGTACTGGATCCCGCGCTGCCGTGATGGCCCACTTTGAGCACCTCCGCCCTCAGCGGCGCCCCGCGCGCCATGAGCGCCGCCTCCGCGTCCGCCCCGATGTCGCCGGTGAAGAGGGCGGTGGTCGCCCCGTAGTTCAGGCGCAGCACCACCGCGTTCTCGTTGGTGGGCGAAGCCACGCCCGTCAGGCGCGGCTCCGGCGGCCAGAGGATATCGCCTGACACGCCAGCCGCCTCGTCGAGGATGATGCGGCCCCCGGCCGAAGCCCGATGACGGGGCACCGGGCGCTCCGCCAGGGTAGCCTGCCATTCCTCGGCGTCGGGCGACTCCGCCGCCAGCTCCGGGTCCAGGATACCGTCAACCCGGTAGCGCCGGAGCAGTTCTGGCAACCCACCCACATGGTCCGCGTCCGGATGCGTCAACAGCACCAGGTCCAGGCGCTTGTCCCAGGGTGCCTGTAGGCGGCCGATGTTGGCCAAGAGCGCCGCCCCACTCGGTCCGCCGTCGATCAGCAGCCGCCGGCCGTTGGGACTGACCAGCAGCAGGGCATCGCCCTGGCCGATGTCCAGCAGATGCAGGTGCAGCAGGCCGTCGGGCCGGAACCAGGCCGCCGTCCAGGCCAGCCAGGCCGCGGCTGCCAGCAGACCGACGGCGGTCCAGCCGCTGAGGGCGTGGAGAAGGCGGTGGCTGTCCGCGCGACAAGCGGTTCTCCGCCGCAGGGCATGCCCCAGTGCTCGCGGGAAGTGCAGCAACCACGCACGGCCTCGCCGATGGGACAGTGCTGCCAGCCCCAGGTACCAGGCCAGCACAGCCGCGAACGGCATGCGCCAGGCATGGCTGGCCCCCGGCAAGGCGCCCAGAAAAGCCACCACGCGCACCGTCCAAGTGGCAGGCAGCCAGGCCAGAGGACCGAGGAGCGGCGCCAGCGGCGTCCAGAGCAGACCCGCGGCCAGAGTCAGGGCGCCCAGGCCCATCAGCGCTGGTTGGGCGGGCAGGATGAGGGCATTGGCCAAGAGACCCACCACCGAGACCTGTCCCGTGACATGGGCGATGATGGGCCAGGTGGTCAGCTGGGCGGCCAAGGTGACCAGCAGCATCTCTCCCGCCAGATCGCTCAGGCGGCGGGCGGCGGGGGCGGGCAACCTGCTCCCCGTCAGCCAATCGCGGCAGGCTGCCACCATCGGTCCGGCAAAACGGATGAGGCCCACCGTAGCGGCGAAGGACAGCTGGAATCCCAGATCCCAGAGGGTCTGCGGGTTCCAGAGGGTCATCAGCCACGCGGCGGCCATGAGCCCGGCCTGGGCATCGGCCGCGCGCCCCAATTGCACCGCCACAAGGGTGAGGCCGCCCATCAGGGCGGCGCGGACCACAGCGGCGTCGCCGCCCACCAGCAGGCTGTAGGCCAGTAGGATGGCCGCAATGCAGGGCAAAGCCCGCCGCCGTCCCAGCAGCCGGCCCAAGGTGACGGCCAGGAAACCGATAAGCAGGGCGATGTTGGAGCCGGAGATGGCGATGACATGGGTGGTGTTGCTGGCCCGGAAGGCCTCGGCGAGGGGCTTGGGGATCCCGCGGTCATCGCCCAGGAGGACGCCAGTTGCCAGGGCGGCCTCCGGCTCCGGCAGACCGGCGGCCAGAATGCGCCGTCCCCGTTGCCTCAGGGCGATGAGCGCGTGGCGCCAGGCGGATCCGCCGCCCGCCAGGCGCTCGATGCGCGGGCGGCGCATCAAGCTGTGGATGCCTTGGCGCGCCAGGTAGGCCCGATAGTCGAAGCCCTCCAGCACGGGAGGGATTTGCAGCTCGCCGCGGACACGCAGCAGATCGCCGTACGCGAAGGGCGGAAAGCGGGCGGCCTGCACCAGCACCAGCCCGCGCCGCGGCGCAGAGGGCTCTGTCTCCGCCGCAAGCTCCAACCGCAGCCGGTACTCCGTCCCCCGGTCGCGGCGGTCCGGCTCAGCGACGACACGGCCCACCACCGTGACGGCGCCCCGCCCGTTGGCCATGGCCGCATGGTCCCCACCCAGATCTTCGCGACTCAGCTCCAACCGAAGGGCGCCCAGGGTCAGAGCGAGGATCAAGAACAGGATCACGGCCGGGGCCGGACTTGAAAGGGACGCAGCCGCTCCGCGCCCGCGGATGGTAAGGCCCAGGGCGCAGATCAGGGCCAGGGCGGCCGGCGGACCCGCACCGGGAGCCGCTGCATCGGCGAGGGCGATGCCGGCCAGCCAGGCGATCAGGAGGCGGGTGATGGGCAGCATAAGGCTTCGTCCTTGAGCCTAACCGACGGCGACCTCCGCCGCCAGGGGGTAGGTGCCCGTCAGGTGACAACTTCGCGCCAATTCACGGCGTCGGCGCGGGTTCGCATCCGCCTTCGGTCGCATGCTGGCCCCCGCCGTGTCGGGTATACTATCCGCTGCCGTTCACGCATCGGACCTTCGCTCCGGCCAGACAGCCGGGCGTTCGCTATACAGTGCAGCGAGGAGCCGTCCCATGACCATCCGCGAAGATGTGAGCCGCCCCATCACCGAGGAAGCTGACTTCCTCAAGCTCAAGGATCTGGACCACGTGGAGTTCTACGTGGGCAACGCCTTCCAAGCCGCCTACTTCTGGCAACACGCTTTCGGCTTCAAGGTCGTGGCCTACAGCGGTCTGGAGACTGGCAACCGCCATTGCGCCAGCTTCGTGCTGCAGCAGGGCAAGATCCGCCTGGTCTTCTCCGCCGCCTACCATCCGGCTTCTGAGGTGGGCGCCCACCAGCAATTGCACGGCGACGGCGTCAAGGTCATCGCCTTCCAGGTGGACGACGTCGAGCAGGCTTACCAGGCCACAACCTCGCGCGGCGCGGTCGGACTCGCGCCCCCCACCGAGCACCGCGACGATTTCGGGGTCGTTCGCTCGGCCACCATCGCGGTCTACGGCGACACGGTACACCGCTTCATCGAGCGCTCCGCCTACACCGGGCCCTTCCTCCCCGGCTTCATAGCCCGCGAGCCATTGGGAGCGGTGTCGCCCATCGGTCTGGCGCACATCGACCACATGGTGGGCAACGTGGAGCTGGGCAAGATGGACTACTGGGTCAACTGGTACCATCAGGTCATGGGCTTCCGCCAGTTGATGCATTTCGACGACAAGGACATCTCCACCGAGTACTCGGCCCTGATGAGCAAGGTCATGGAGAACGGGACCGGGCGGATCAAGTTCCCCATCAACGAGCCGGCGGAGGGCAAGCGCAAGAGCCAGGTGGAGGAATACCTGGACTTCTTCCATGGCCCCGGCGTACAGCACATCGCCATGAGCACCGGCGATATCATCCACGCCGTGGGCCAGCTGCGTGCCCGCGGGGTGCGATTCCTCCGCGTGCCGGACACCTATTACGATCTCCTGCCGGAACGGGTGGGCAAGATCGAAGAGGACATGGCGATCATCAAGGAGCTGGGCATCCTGGTAGATCGGGACGACGAGGGTTACCTGTTGCAGATCTTCACCCAGCCGCTTCAGGACCGGCCCACCCTCTTCGTGGAGATCATCGAGCGTCACGGTGCGCGCGGCTTCGGCAAGGGAAACTTCAAGGCGCTCTTTGAATCCCTGGAGCTGGAGCAGGACCGCCGGGGCAACCTCTGAGGAGCGACCTGACATGTACTACCACCAGTTGGGGCAGATCCCCCACAAGCGCCACATCCAGTTCCGCAAGCCGGATGGGGGACTGTTCCGCGAAGAGGTCATGGGCGTCCACGGCTTCGCCGGCATCCAGAGCATCCTCTACCACCACCATCAGCCTACCCAGATCAAGCACGCCGAGCTCCTGCGCGATGCCAAGGTCACGTATGCAGATTACGGCGCCATCCGCCACCGCCACTTCCTGACCAAGGATTTCGCCGGCGGCGGCGACGCCGTCACCGGCCGGCGGGTCATGGTGGGCAACGAGGACGTCACCATGGCCATCGCCCGCCCGACGGAATCCATGGACTACTTCTACCGCAACGGGCAGAACTACGAATGCATCTTCGTCAGCGAGGGCACGGGTACCCTCCACAGCATCTTCGGCAAGTTGGATTTCGAGCCGGGGGACTACATCGTCATCCCTTTCAGCGTCACCTGGCAGATGCGCTTCAACGACCAGGAGAACCGCCTGCTGGTCTTCGAAAGCCGCAGCCAGATCACGACGCCCGAGCGCTACCGCAACTGGTACGGCCAGCTCCTCGAGCATTCGCCCTTCTGCGAGCGGGACTTTCGCATCCCCACGGAGCTGGAGACCCATGATGAGATGGGCGACTTCGAGGTGCACGTGAAGGTGCGCGACCAGATCAGTCGGCACGTGTTGGACCACCATCCCTTCGACGTCGTGGGTTGGGACGGCTATGTGTACCCGTGGATCTTCAATATCCGGGATTTCGAGCCCATCACCGGGCGCATCCATCAGCCGCCGCCTGTGCACCAGACCTTCGAGGGCGAGGGCTTCGTCATCTGCTCCTTCGTGCCGCGCCTCTTCGACTACCATCCGCAGTCCATACCCGCGCCCTACAACCATGCCAACGTCAACTCCGATGAAGTGCTCTTCTACTTCGACGGCGACTTCATGAGCCGCAAGGGCGTTGGCCAGTACGACATCACCCTGCACCCCTCGGGCCTGCCGCACGGGCCGCATCCGGGCACGATGGAGGCCTCCATCGGCAAGCCGGCCACGGCGGAGACGGCGGTGATGTTCGACACCTTCCGCCCCCTGCTGGTAACGGCGGACGCGGTGGATCTGGAGAATCCCGGCTACGCCTACAGCTGGATTACGTCCGGCCACGGGGCTGACAGCAGCGCCGACGCGGCCCGCTGAGGGGAGCAGGAAAGGCGAGGTCCCGACATGGGCATCCTGAGCGACGAGATCTGCAAGGTGGTCCACCGCAAGCGGCGTGGTTACCGCTTCACTCAGGATGACCTGGGCACCCGCATCGGGGTCTCCGGAAGCTACATCTCAGGTATCGAGAACGGCAAGACCAGCCCACGGGTGGTAGAACTGGAGGACATGGCCGCGCATTTCCGCACCACAGCGGTGGCCATGATCCTGGAAGCCGCCCAGGCCAGCGAAGGCTGGGTGCCCACCGAAGGCGTCCCCCACGGCGAGGACACCCTTGACGCCATCGCCGCTGACCTGAGCCCGGCCCATCGGCAATTGGCGCGCGAGTTCCTGATCTTCCTGCGCGAGCGGGAGCGGGTGGACCACGCTTTGGAGGATTGATCGCGCCGCTCAGCGCCCCAGCAACGCCCAGATCAGCAGTGGCGCTGCCGCTTCCTCGCCGAAGCGCAGGTCAACGTCGTCACGCGCCTGCCCGCCAACCAGCACCACCGCTTGCCCCTCCGCCGAACGCGCGGCCGATGGATACCAGCGGCGCGGGGCAAAGAGGAAGGCATAGCCGGCCATCACCTTGTAGCTGCCCGGCGACAGATCCCGCAGTTGATAGCGGCCATCGGCATCGGTGCGGGTCGTGGCTACGGCATCCCACCAGCGGGCGTTGCCCTCGGCATCGTGGCGAAACACGGTGACGGGTAGGTTTACGATCGGCCGCCCACCTTGCAGGATCACCCTTCCGCTCAGGCTCGCCACCAGGGCCCTGCCCGGCGGCGACGCGGCCGTGGGCGGGGATCCGGAAGGCGCAGTGGCAACCGCCATGACGCTCGCCGGGGGAAGGCGTGTAGACCCATCGGCGGGCGTCGCGCTGCTGGGACTAGCCGCCGCCTGAGCCGGCGGGGCGGTGGTCGGGGCTTTCGCAGCAGCGAGCAGCGGCGTTGCCGACGTAGCGGAGGCCGTGGGCACCGCGAAGACACCCGCAGGACCCGGCACGCGCGGCTTGCGGCCCAACTGCACCCCTGGCGTGGCGACCGGGACCGCCACCGACTGCGATGCGACTTGGCCGTCAGACCCGCTACGGCGCGAGGCCGACGCGATCGGACGTTTGGGGTCCTGGGGCGGGGGCTGGAGCGGATCCGATGCCCGTTGCGTCGGCAGCTCGAATGTCGGCGATCCCCGCAGCCCCGGCAGAATCCGTGCGGCTCGCCAGGCTTGGGCGAGGGTGCGTCCGGCCCAGCCATCGGGATTGCGACTTGCCTGGGCCACGGTCAAGCCGCCCAAAGCAAGCGCGATGGTAGCCAGCACGGCCGCCAGACGCAAGGCTCCGGCACGCAGGCGGAAACCCAACCACCAGGTTGCCCAGAAGGCTCCTCGCTGCGGCATATCCACCCGGGCCAGCGCCAGACCAGCGCGGCGGCGAAAAGCCGAGCTGGGCACAGTACGATGCTGTTTGAGTGCTTCGACCACCCGCAGGAGCGGCACCAGCTCGTCGACCAGGACGGCATCGCCATCAACCAGATCTGCCATGCAGTCGAATCCAGTCTCCATCTGGGCCAGGCAATCCTGCAGGGCCTGTACGGAGTCCGGACGCCGCGGGGACGGAGGTCGGCCGATCATGACAAGCCTCCTTGCGTCTGAGGCAGGCGACGACGAAGCGAAACAAGGGCGTTGTGCTGCAGGTTCTTGACCGCGTTCTCGGAGCGGCTGAGAGCCTGCGCCGTCTCCGCCAGACTGAGACCGGCGCCGAAGCGCAAGGCGACCACCTGCTGCTGCAGGTCCGTGAGGCCGGCCACCGCGCGTTCCACGCGCCCGGCATCGATCCCATCCAGGGCCTCCTGCCAGCCGCCGGCATCACCGGCCAACTCGAACACGGGCTGCCCCTCGTCGTTCGTCTCATCCATAGCCAACTCCGGCGCCCGGCGCCCCAGACTGCGCCAATGGTTGACCACCCGGTTGTGGGCACAGCGCATGAGCCAGGGAGCGAAGCTGCCCTGCCAGCGGAAACCAGGCATGGCCCGCATGGCGCTCAGGAAGATGTCCTGCGTCAGATCCTCGGCGACGCCGACATCGCGAACCCGGTACTGCACGTAGGCGAATACCGCATCGACATGCCGCTCGTAGAGCAGGCCGAAAGCGGCGCGATCGCCTTGGGACGCCCGCTCCGCAAGCTGGCGGTCGTCCGACGATGCCGCGTTCAAGGTCCGCCCGTGGCATCGTGGCTTCCATGCGTGGATTCATTCATGGAAGCTAACACCGCCGCGCCGCCTAGGGTAGAGGGCGCCGGGCGACGGCCGCGGGCGCGATCACCGAGTCGAAGTGGAGCCACGGTCGGGAGTGTACCATCGTTCACGCCATCGGCCGTCACGCCTCCCGATCGGCGGGATGGTTGGCCGCCAAAACCATTCGGGTGTCAGGTCACCGGTCTCCGTGTCAACCTCGTCTGGTTGCCCGCGCCTGGACCGAACAAGAAAGGGGCGCGCCTCCTTGCGGAGACGCGCCCCTCGCTGACCTTGTGTCAGTCGCTGGGAGCGAAGGCCGGCGAACCGGCCTTCGTTCTCAGGTTCAGATCAGGGGGTCAAGCGGCGGTAGCGGCACTGACCCGTGACGCCCCAGCTGTTCAGCGTGTTGGCCACGCCGACCTGGTTCGTGCCACCGATCACGATGTCCGACACCGTCAAGGTCCAGGCGCCGTTGGCGGCCGTACCGTCGAAGGGCTTCAGGCCCGTGCCCGTCTCCGTCTTGCGCGCCTGGTTGTTCAGCATCGGCGACGTGCACGCGGTCATCGAAGTGGCCGAGTCATCGTCCAGCGTCCCGATCACGTTGATGTTGCTCGTGCAGAACGGCGTCAACGAGTTGTTGAACATCGAGCTGGTCGCGCCAGCGTGGGCCAACGTGACGTCCAGGTCGCCGAACCACGTGTGCGTGATGTTGATCGGCACGTTCACGTCGAGCACCAGGCAGTCGGCCGGCTTGCCGGCGACCGTCAAGGTGCGAACCACCGTCTGCGGCAGCGGACCGGCGTTCGGGATCGTGGTCACCACGGCCTCGGTGGCCGAGAAGTCCTCGGTGATCGCCACGTACACCGGCTGGCCGGGGCAGCGCGGGATGAACCCGCCCGGGCACCACGTCGGCGTCTTGCCCGTCGTCGTCAGGGCGAACGGAATGCCGCGGTCGCCCGCCGCTTCGTCGCCAGGGATGTCCTCGCCCAGGCGGGTGCCCGTGCGCTCAACCATCACCGCGCCGAGGCCCACCAGGTTGCGGACGAAGCGGCCGTCCGGATCGAACACGTCATGCTCCCAGAACGTCGCGGAGATGACCGCCGAGCCCTTGAAGCCGTTGTTCACGTAGCCCCAGGTCTGCAGGTCGATGTACTCTACCTGCCGGCTGTGCAGCTTCTCGCAGATGCAGTCCAGGAGACCGTTCTGGTCGTAGATGTAGATGGCGAAGTCCGTGAAGCCCGGCTTGGCAACCAGGTTCATGATCGCCGTCTCGCTCGTCACACCAGAGCCGTCCAGGTCCTTCAGCAGGCTCGGGATCGCGATCAGGCCCACACCGCTCGACAGGCCACCGGCACCGGCGCCGGCCTGCCAGATGTACGCCTTGTGCTCCACCAACAGGTTGTAAGCGATGGCCTGCTGCGTCTCCGTGCGGGCCACGTCGCCGTACTTCATCAAGGTCGCCACGCCCACCACGTCCGGGGCGTTCACGCCGTTCGTACCCGGCGTCCACCAGTCCTGGCTCTCCACCCGGATGCTACCCACCCAGGTGCCCGGCAGGTCAGCGACCACCGGCAGGAAGAAGGTCTGCGAACCGCGCGGGCAGACCCAGTCCACCAGCGTCGTGATCACGTCGCCCGAGCGGTCCAGGAAGTACACCTTGATCTTGGCGTTCACCACCTGGCTCAGGTTCATCACCTGCACGCCCGTGTCCCAGCCCTGGTACTCGCTGTAGATCAGCGGACCGTAGGCGATCTTCTCACCCGTCTCCGGGCTCGCCACGACCTTCGGCTTGCCCTTGTCGTCCAGCAGGTTGTAGCTGTACGGCGCCGGCTCACCGATGTAGGTCATCAGGATGTCGCGGCCGTAGATGTCAACCGCAACGCCCATCCACTCCGAAGCGCGGATCCAGGCCGAACCCTGCCAATCCGGGCCGACGCAGTCGCTGGCGTCGAACTGGTAGGTCTCGCCCGGGGCGAGCGTCGCCACGTCGCAGATGCGCGCCCGCAGGCAGTCGTCCTGCGCCTTGAACCACAGCTCCAGCGAGGAGCATTCCAGGCCACCGTTCTGGATGTACATCACGGTGTTCAGGCCCGCCTTGTTGGCGTAGATCAGCGGTACGTAGTAGCCGAAGCCACCGAACACTGGATCGTAGAAGCCCAGGTGGGCCGCCGCGATACCGATGTACTTCGAGCTCACTTCCACACCCGGCGTCACGTCGCCCGGGCAGTGGCGCAGCACTTCGACCGCCAGGAAGCCCTGGCCCGTCGCCGTGCGCTGGTTGATCCCGGCGAAGTCCAGGCCCTCGTTGTAGGCCTTCTTGAAGCGGCGGTAGTCGTCAGCGTCGCCGACCACACCGAAGAAGAGGGTCTCGCACATCAGGTCGGCCACGACATCGTCGAAGCCCAGGTCGATGCCCACGTCGCTGAGCTGCTTCGCCGTGAACTTGAACAGCATGCCGCCCTTCGATCCCGTCGGGATCTGAGCGCCCTGCATGATCCACGAAGAGCCCGGGAACAGCAGGCCCGTGCATTCCACCTTCAGCGGGCCGGCGGCCTGCGGCGGGCAGAAGCCCGGCTCGCCCCAGGTCACCAGGACGGCCTTCGACGGATCGCAACCGATGTACTGCACTTCGATCATCGTGCGGCAAACGTCGTCCTGACCCTGGAAGTTCAGGATCGGCAGGTGCACCTGGTTGCCCAGCTGCCGGTTCGGGTCAACCGTACGAACCACACCGCCGCCGCCGAGGACGCCGTCGATGTCGAACGCGAAGTCGCGCTGGCCCTGGGCGTTCGTGCTGGTCCAGTAGGGCGCGCCGCCGAAGACCGTGCTGCCCCACTGGGCATCCTTGGCGTAGCCGCTGCCCGCCGGGGGCTGGACGTTGTCGAGCGGGCGCGGAACGCGCGACCGTTGACGGTGCCGCCGGCCGCGGGGCCACCGACGACCGCCAGCCAGTACTCGCCGGCCGGCAGCGAGAACGTGACGCCCGTGGACGTCGGGCTGAACGAGAACTCACGGCCCGGGTAACCGAAGGCCGTGCGGCAGCGGGTGCCGTTGTCCACGAAGACGATGGACTGCAGATCCTGGCCGCCAGCGGTGCTGTGGCCCACCCGCACGTCCGTCACCGGCAGCACCGGCGCGGTGCCCGTGCTGTTGTAGATCCAGGCTTCCGCCTCGGTGGACGTGTTCTGGAACATGCAGGCGCGCATGTCCGTGATGTTCCACGGGCCGCCGGTCAGGATGAAGTCGTCGGCGATCGTGGAGATATGGTCGCCTTCCGGGCCACCGGTGCCGGTCGTGAACGTGCGACGCTCCGAGGTGAGTCCGTTCACGGTGTCGCTACCGCCACCGTCCCACAGGGTTCCGGGGTGTTGGGGGCATCCAGGCTGTCCACCATATCGACCGGGTTCGTGATGAGCGGCGTGCCCCCACGAGCGCTGTCGGTGGCGATATCAGGGTAATGCCCGTTGACTGGCCCGACTTCTTGCGCATTCACGCTCAGCGGCAACAGGAGCGCTGCCGCCAGAGCGCTGAGCGCCAGGCCCTTCGTCATAAACCGTCGCATGTGTTCCTCCATAGAGTTTGGCTCGGTACGGCCTTGTTGCTGTGGACTTCGTCGCTACGAATCGCTTGAGCCCACAGCAGGTCGTTCCCTGAGCAGGGTTCCTGTGCAGCCCTTTGGCGAATGAGTTAACGGGAGATGAGCCTCGGACGATACGGGTGCTGAGCGTCAATTCCAGCATCCGCGACCGCCGACCACGATTGCCGCGGATCGGATCTGCCGGCAAAGAGAGAAAGGCGCGCCACCGCACGGGCGGTGGCGCGCCTTCCTTGATTACGTTGCGATACATCCTGCGGCGGTCAGCGGGCAGAACGCTCCCGCGGGGTCGTTCGTCCCGTAGTTCCCCTGGTTCAGGGCTGCAGTCGCCGGTAGCGGCAGACGCCCTGGACGCCCCAGCTGTTGAGCGTGCCGATGTCACCCACGGCGTCATCGACCACGGTCAAGGTCCACGCGCCGTTGGCCGCCAGGCGGTCGAAGCCATTGAGCGCCGAGCCTGATTCCGTCTTGCGGGCCAGACCCTGGCCGACGGGCGTGGCGCAGTTGCCCTGAATGTTGGCCGCGGCGTCGTCGTCCAAGACGACCGACACGTTGTCGATGGAGCCGCAGATGTCGTCGAACAGGATGGCGCTCTTGCCCAGGTGAGCCAGGCTGACATCCAGGTCGGCGGCAAAGGTGTGCGTGATGTTGAGCGGCACGTTGACATCGATGACCAGGCAGTCGTCCGGATGTCCGGAGACCGTCACCGTCTGGACCAGGCCGGGGATCAACTGGCTGTCCGGAATGGCAGTCACCGCAGTCGACAGGGCCTCGAAGGTCTCCTCGATCGCCGCATAGACGGGCTGACCAGGGCAGCGCGGGACGAAGCCGCCCGGGCACCAGTCCTTGCCGATCTCCTCGGCGGCGAACGGAATGCCGCGCGAGCCCGCCGCCTCGTCTCCGGGGATGTCCTCGCCCAGGCGAGTGCCCGTGCGCTCGACCATCACCGCGCCCAGCCCCACCAGATTGCGGACGAACTTGCCATCCGGATCGAACACGTCATGCTCCCAGAACGTCGCCGAGATGACCGCTGAGCCCTTGAAGCCGTTGTTCACATAGCCCCAGGTCTGCAGGTCGATGTACTCAACCTGCCGGCTGTGCAGCTTCTGGCAGACAAAATCCAGGAGTCCATTCTGGTCGAAGATGTAGATGGCGAAGTCCGTGAAGCCCGGCTTGGCCACCAGGTTCATGATCGCTGTTTCGCTGGTCACGCCTGAGCCGTCCAGGTCCTTCAGCAAGCTGGGGATGGCGATCAGACCCACACCGCTGAAGAGCCCCCCGGCACCGGCGCCGGTCTGCCAGATGTAGCTCTTGTGTTCCACAAGCAGGTTGTAGGCGATGGCCTGCTGCGTCTCGGTGCGGGCCACGTCGCCGTACTTCATGAGCGTCGCCACGCCGACGACGTCCGGGGCCTCGACGGTGTTCGAGCCTGGGGTCCACCAATCCTGGCTCTCCACCCGGATGCTGCCCACCCAGGCACCAGGCAGGTCGGCGACCACCGGCAGGAAGAAGGTCTGCGAACCGCGCGGGCAGACCCAGTCCACCAGCGTCGTGATCACGTCGCCCGAGCGGTCCAGGAAGTACACCTTGACCTTGGCGTTGAACACCTGGCTCAGGTTCATCACCTGCACGCCGGTGTCCCAACCCTGGTACTCGGAGTAGATCAGCGGACCGTAGGCGATCTTCTCACCGGTGGACGGCGAGGCATCGCCATCCTCGATGGCCGTGTAGTCGAAAGGCGCCGGCTCACCGATGTAGGTCATCAGGATGTCGCGGCCGTAGATATCCACCGCCACGCCCATGACCTCGGAAGCGCGAATCCAGGCCGCGCCCTGCCAATCCGGGCCGACGCAGTCGGAGGCGTCGAACTGGTAGGTCTCGCCCGGGGCCAACGTCGCCACGTCGCAGATGCGCGCGCGCAGGCAGTCGTCCTGCGCCTTGAACCACAGCTCCAAGGAGGAGCATTCCAGCCCGCCGTTCTGGATGTACATCACCGTGTTCAGGCCCGCCTTGTTGGCGTAGATCAGCGGCACGTAGTAGCCGTGGCCACCGAAGACCGGGTCGTACTGCCCCAGGTGCGCCGCGGCGATGCCGATGTACTTGGAGCTCACCTCCACGCCCGGCGTCACGTCGCCTGGGCAGTGGCGCAGCACTTCCACCGCCAGGAAGCCCGTGCCGGCGGCGATGCGCTGGTTGATGCCGGCGAAGTCCAGGCCCTCGTTGTAGGCCTTCTTGAAGCGGCGGTAATCGTCGGCGTCGCCGACCACGCCGAAGAAGAGCGTCTCGCACATCAGGTCGGCCACGACATCGTCGAAGCCCAGGTCGATGCCTACGTCTGTCAATTGCTCAGCCGTGAACTTGAACAGCATGCCGCCCTTGGACCCCGTCGGGATCTGGGCGCCCATCATGATCCAGGACGTGCCGGGAAAGAGGAGGCCGGTGCACTCCACCTTGAGCGGACCAGCGGCCTGCGGCGGGCAGAAGCCCGGCTCGCCCCAGGTCACCAGCACCGCCTTGGACGGGTCGCAGCCGATGTACTGCACTTCGATCATCGTGCGGCACACGTCGTCCTGGCCCTGGAAGTTCAGGATCGGCAGGTGCACCTGGCTGCCCAACTGGCGGTTGGGGTCCACGCCCTGCGCGCCGCCCAGATCGAAGTCGTAGTAGACCGTGCCGTTCCAGACCCGCGAGTTGAACGGCGCGCTGCTGAAGGCGATGTTGTTGGTCGTGCCGGCGTGGATCTCCAACTCGCCGTTGGTGAAGACGTTGCCGGGCGGAAAGAGGCCGGCCGTGCCGTTGGTGTAGCGATTGGCACAGTTGTTGCAGCGGAGGGCAATGCCGTACTGCTCGCCGGGCTTGATCACCAGTCCGCCGACGTTCACCCGCGCGGGCTGGTTGAGGCCCGGGCCCGCGACCGCCGGATCGTTACCCATCAGCGTCCAGGTGCCCACGGAGGTTTCCCCGCCGGAGGCCGTGCCGGCGCGGTAGAAGATGTCGACGTTGAACGTGCCGGCCGTAGTGATGTTGGTGTCCCAGTAAGCGATCTTGATCGGCGCGCCGCCCACGTTGAGGAGGTCGAAGTAGACGCCACCACCAGCGTTGCCCTGGTTGTTGGAGCTGGTGAAAGGAAAGGTGCTCAGGAAGCGCGCTCCCGCGTCCAGCACATCCGTGGCGTCCAAGCTGCCCGGATCGACCAGACTGCCCGGGACGCCGTCCAAACGGACGCCGGCGCTGAAGCTGCCCGGCTTGGGGCAGGTGTCTCTGGGATCGGCGTCCCAGTCGGGGCGCAGATCGCCGCTGTCATAACGTCCGCATTCGGGCTCGGGAGCCATCTGCGCCAGCGCGAGGCGCGGACTGGACAGCGAGCTCACCGTCCCGGCGAGCGCCAGCAGGGCCAGAAGGCCCAACTGAACCATTCGATTCATCACAAGACTTCCTCCTGGTGGACATTGATCACCGATCGCGCTCCAGGCACCGGATCGCGACACGGCAGAAACAGGAACAGCACGCCACGCTGAGCGGCAGCGGCGCTAGAGGATCCTACGCACCGACGCAGCGGTTGCGTCGATACGTAAAATTAACGAGTGTAAGTCACAATAGATACGGGCCGGCCGAAAGCTCTCTTCCCTGGCGAACCGCCGCTGAAGGGCGACGTTGCCCAGGCTGACGGCAGGGCCACATATATAATCGGATGCCATGAGCACCCTCCACGTGGTGGCCACGCCAATCGGCAACCTGTCTGATCTCTCGCCGCGCGCCTTGGAAGTGCTGTCCACCGTGCCGGTCATCGCCGCGGAGGACACGCGGGTCACCCGCAAGCTGGCCAGCCGCTTCGGCCTCAAGGCCCAGATGCTCAGCTTGCACGAGCACAGTTCGCCGGTGGCTCTGGCCCGCGTCCTGGCCCGGCTGGACGATGGCGACATGGCCCTGGTGACCGACGCCGGCACGCCCGGCGTCGCCGATCCCGGACCGGCGCTGGTCAGTGCCGCCCTGGCGGCCGGACATCGGGTGTCGCCCATCCCTGGGCCGTCAGCGGTCAGCTGCGCTCTGGCGGCCTCCGGCCTGCCGGCGGACCGCTACCAGTTTCTGGGCTTCCTGCCGCGCCGGCGCGCCGAACGGCTGAGCCTGCTGCAGCCGTTGGCCTCGGCGCACCATACCCTCGTCTGCTTCGAGACCCCACAGCGGCTGCGCGCCGCCCTGGCCGATCTGGCCGAAGCCCTGGGGCCTACCCGGGTGTTGGTGGTGGCGCGCGAGCTGACCAAGCTGCATGAGGAGGTCTGGCGGGGCTCCGTAGCGCAGGCTCTGGAACACTGGGCGGCGGTTGCGCCACGCGGGGAGTTCACCCTGGTCCTGGCCGGGGCCCCGCCTGCGGAAGAAGGGGCGGCCTGGTCGGAGGAGGCGATCCGGGCGGCCTTGGATGAGCTTCGTGGCCAGGGACGGAGCTTGCGGGAGGCTTCGCGGCAACTGGCTACCGCCGCCGGCCGACCGGCGCGCGAGCTCTATCGCCTGGGGTTGGAGGATCGACCTTAGGCTTCGATTAGGATCTCGGCTCAAGGCCCCGAAAGGGCTTGACCTCCACCCTCGGGCGGGACTATACTCGCCGCATGATTGCCTGCAAGGGAGGATCTCGGCCAGCCGCGGCGGACGACTCGAAGCGGCTAGGGGATCGCCCTGCCCGGCAGCACACGGCGTGTGACGCGCACCCTCATCGGGGGTGCGCGTTTTCAGTTCCATCCGGTTCCTGTCACTCCTGATCCGCCCGCTATCCCAACACGAAGGAGAAGGCTTAGCCCCATGATGCACTCTTCGATGATCGGCAACATCGAGAAGGCGGCCCGCTACTCTGAGGACCACCGGCGCTTTCATTTCAACACCTTCACCCTCACCTTGGACGGCGACCACCGCCAGCACCAGGTGACCTACGACAGCGGCGTCTGGACCTGCGATGACGAGGTGGTCGATGATCCCAGCTTCCACCCCCATGTCATGGCTGTCGAGCGCGTCCTAGGCGAGATGCTACCGACCTCTCTTTGAGGGCAGCCCTCGCGCGGTCATCCCGCGCGGCCCCCCCATGAGCGGGCGATCCGATGATCGGGTCGCCCGCTTTTCTTGTCACCGCCCCTCCCGCCGGGCGCCGCGCCGTCCAGGCGCCGCGAAACCGTCCCGCGTCTCTCTTCTCTGAACAACCTCATGGTCCCGGCCCTGGGGCCTGTGTTACACTGGCATGGATCGTCCGGGCGGATCCAACCCCGCTTGCGATGACCCGTCACCGTCCCGCCCGTGGAGACCTGAATGCAATCTCGCTGGCGCCTCGCCCTGGGCGTGGCCATCTCGGCGATCTTCATGACCATCGCCCTGCGCGGCCTGAAGCTGGAGGATGCCGTTGCCAACCTCCGCCAGGCCAACTACCTCTGGCTGCTGCCCGGCATCGCCGTCTACTTCCTGGGGGTCTGGGCCCGCACCTGGCGGTGGCATTACATGCTGCGCCACTTGCAGGACGTGCCGATGAAACGGCTCTTCCGCATCGTCTGCATCGGCTACATGGGCAACAACATCTACCCCGCCCGCGCCGGCGAGGTGCTGCGCAGCTACGTCCTCAAGCGCGAGCACGGCGTACGGGTCAGCAGCAGTCTGGCCACGGTGATCATCGAGCGGCTCTTCGACGGCCTGACGATGCTGCTCTTCGTCTTCGCCGCCCTGCCCTTCGTGGACCTTCACGGCAAGCTGGCGGACTATCGCCCCTTCATCATCGGCTTCACCCTCCTTTTCGTGGCGGCTCTGCTGGTCTTCCTCTTCGTCGCCTCGCGGCCGGTCCTGGCCCACGCCGTCTACAGTCCGCTGGTCACCCTGCTGCTGCCGGCTCGCTTCCACGACAAGGTCCTGGGCATCGCCGAGCGCTTCCTCGAAGGGCTGGCCAGCCTGGCGCGCGGCCGGGAAGTCTTCATGATCTTCGGCACCAGCGTTCTCGTCTGGCTCTTCGAGACGGGCAAGTACTGGTTCGTCATGCACGCCTTCGATTTCAACGTCAGCTTCTTCACCCTCATGTTGATGAACGGCGTGGTCAACCTGGCCACCACCATCCCCGGAGCTCCCGGGCATGTGGGAACCTTCGACGCCCCGGGCATCGCCATCCTCTCCGCAGCCGGGGTGGCACGCTCCACGGCCGTGGTCTACACCCTGGTCCTGCACGCCGCCCTGTGGCTGCCCATCACCCTCTTGGGCGCCTTCTACCTGATACGATCCCACATCAGCCTGTCCCAGGCCCGCCAGGGAATGGCGGAGACGGAGACCGTCGGGGAGATCGAACCCGACCGTCCCCGGCTCGACACCTGACAGCAGCTTCGGAGTCCTGCACCATGCGTTCCATCGCCATCGTCGGCGCCGGCTTCGCCGGCTTGTCCGCCGCCTTCGATCTGGCCGGCCGCGGCCATTCGGTGACCCTCTACGAATCCGGGCTGCAGGTCGGCGGCCTGGCCGCGGGCTACCGCCATCCGCGCTGGGACTGGACCCTGGAGCATTACTACCACCATTGGTTCACCAGCGACCAAGACCTTCTGCGCCTGGCGGGCGACCTGGGCGTGATGCCTCAGGTCATCACCCGCCGCCCGGTCACCGCGCAGTTCTTCCGGGGTCGCGCCCATGCCCTCGACGGCGCTCTGCCGGTGCTGCGCTTCCCCGGCATCCCCTTCGCCGACAGGGTGCGCCTGGGCCTGGCGGTGGCCTGGCTGAAGGCCACGAGCGGCTGGGAGGCCTTGGAGAACCAGACCGCCGAGGACTGGATGCGCCGCTGGATGGGCCGCGCCGCCTATGAGACCATCTTCCAGCCGCTGTTGGCCGGCAAGTTCGGGCCGGCCTATCACCAGGTGCCCATGAGCTGGCTCTGGGCGCGCATCCATTCCCGTACGTCGAAGCTGATGTACTTCGAGGGCGGCTTCCAGGCCTTCGCCGACGCCCTGCTGGACGGCGGACTGCGCCGCGGGCTGGACCTTAAGCTGGCCACGCCGGTGACGGGCATCCGCCCCCTGGACGACGGTCGCCTGGGCCTGACGGCCGACGGCGTAGAGACCGCGTTCGACCGGGTGATCTGGACCGGAGCGCCGCATCAGCTGGCGGCGGTCACGCCGGACCTGCCCCGCGACTACCTGGGCGGCCTGAACGCCCTGCCCTTCCTGGGAGCCATCGTGGCCGTGCTGGTGCTGGATCGGCCCTTCCTGGACCAGGTCTACTGGCTGTCGATGGACAAACGGGAGTTCCCTTTCCTGGCCTGCGTCGAGCATACCCACTTCATGGACCGCGCGCATTACGGGGGCGACCACCTGCTGTACCTGGGCGACTACCTGCCGGCAGACCATCCCAGCTTCGGCCTGAGCGACGAGGCCCTGCTGGCCCAATGGACGGCGGCGCTGCCGCGCATCAACCCGGCCTTCTCGCCTGACTGGGTGAAGGAGCGCTTCGTCTCTCGCGCCGCCTACGCCCAGCCGGTGGTGGACCGCGGCTTCTCCAAGCGCCTGCCGCCCCTGCAGACCCCGCTCAACGGACTCTTCCTGGCCACGATGGGCCAGGTGTACCCCTGGGACCGCGGCACCAACTACGCGGTGGAGATCGGCCGGCGGGTGGCGCGGCTGGCGGAAGGCTGATCAGCCCTCCGGCAACCCCAGTCCTTCCAGGGCCGCTGCCAGGTCGGCCGGTAGCGGCGCTTCAAAGCTCAGCCGCTCGCCGCTCTGCGGATGGTCCAGGCTGATGCGCGACGCATGCAAGGCTTGCCGGCCAATGCGCGGATCGGGGAGGCCATAGACCGGGTCGCTCAGCACCGGATGGCCGATGGACGCCAGGTGCACGCGGATCTGATGGGTGCGCCCGGTGCGCGGAAAGGCCTCGATCCAGCTGATACCCGGCCATTCGAGGAGCACCCGGTAGCGGGTCTGGGCCTCTCTGCCGCCGCTGAGGACCGCCATGCGCTGACGCATTCCGGGATGCCGACCGATGGGCGCGTCGATCAGGCCTTCGGCGGCGCTGAGCTTGCCGCGCACCAGAGCCAGATAGCGCTTCTCGACGCTGCGCGCCTGGAACTGCGCACGAAGGGCCGCCGCCGCCTGGGGCCCGCGCGCCACCACCATCACCCCGGAGGTGTCGCGGTCCAGGCGGTGGACGATGCCCGGGCGAGCCAGCTCTGCCGCCAGGGCCTCCGCATCGCCGCCGGCCTCACCGTCCTCGGCCGCCGCGGGATCCACGGCCAGGAAGAATGCTGGGCCCAGGTCCGCGAAGCGCGCCAGGAGCCCATTCACCAGGGTTCCCCGCTCAGGCCCCGCTCCCGGATGCACCACCAGGCCGGCCGGTTTGTCCACCACGATCAGCGCTTCGTCGCTGTAGAGCACGGTGAACGCCACCGCGGGGTCAGGCTCAGGCGGGCCCACCGTCACCAGCACCGGAAGGTCCAGGGTCACCACCTCGCCCGCACCCAGCCGGCGGGAGGCCTGCCGGAGAGGCTGCCCCCCCACAGTCACCCGCCCATCGGCGATGCAGCGCTGCAGGAGGCTGCGGCTCTGGCCCGGCAGGCGGTCAGCCAGAAAGCGGTCGAGGCGGCCGCCGGCTTCCTCGGCCTCCACCCGCAGGATCACGTCGCCTCCCCGCTTGCGGCGCCGTCCATGCGCCAGAGGCGCAGGATCAGAAGCCACACCCCCACGTTGATGGCGGTGTCGGCCACATTGAAGGTGGGCCAATGCCAGCGGCCGTAATGCAGGTCCAGGAAATCCGTCACATGCCCCAACCGCAACCGGTCCACGGCATTGCCCAGGGCGCCGCCTATCTGGCAGCCGAGGGCGAATCGCATCCAGCGCTCGGTCGGGGGAAGACCGCGGGCGTAGACCAGCAACAGGACGACGACCAGCAAGGCGATGACCAGGAACAGCCCATTCCGGCCCTGCGCCAGGCCGAAGGCCACACCGGTGTTGTGGGCATGCAGGAACTGGAAGACCTTGCCGACCGTGCTCGAGGCCGCCGGCCAGGCGTCGCCCTGCTGCGGCAGCGCACGCCGGACGATCTCCTTGGTGACTTGATCCAGCGCCAGCACCGCCAGCGCCGCGCGCGCGATCGTGCCGTAGCCGTAGCTAAAGGGACGCTGGTTCACACGAACTCCATCGAGGTGGGCAAGCTGTGAAAAGCTCCGGGCAAGGCCCGCAGGCGGTCGGCGGGAATCCACGCCCCTGCAGCGCCGTCCCAGCCGTAGCAGCCGGCGGCGAGCCGGTCCAGGGCGGCGTCCACTGCCGTCAGGGCAGCGGCGGCGCTGGCGGCCAGGCCCGCGCTCAGCGCGGCGGGAGGCAGGGCGAAGGACAGTCCAGCGCGCGCTCGCTCCCGGTCCGTGTCATGGTCGACAGGGATGGACCAGGACGGGGCGGGCCTGCTTGCGTCAGGCAGGCCGGCTGAGGATCCGACCGCGACCTCGAGTTGGACTCGCAGCCGGTCCCGCGCGACCAGAAGGCGCCGGCGCTGGTCATCCACGAAAGCAGGGGGGTAGGGGCAGGGGGAGGAAGGCATATGCGGTAATTGTAGCGTGCGGGGGCGCCATGCCGCGGCAGCGGCTGCTTGCCGAACGGGCCCCTTCGTGCCCCACGTCCGCGTCTCTGTGGCATCATCTGGCCCGGTTCGACACCCATCAACCCCCCCGCGAGACCTCCAATGCCCAGCAGCCTGCGCCGCCTGCGGACGGCCTTCCTGGCCGACGGCCGGGTCACCACCCGCATCGCCCTCCTGGCCTTCGCGGCCCTGGCCCTCTTCTACGCCTGGCGCTTGACCGGCTTTCTGGTCAATGACGACGAGGGCAGCTACCTGTACGCCGCCTGGCGCATCAGCCGCGGCGAGCTGCCGTACCGCGACTTTCTCACGCCGCAGCTGCCGGGCTTCCTGCTGCCGGGCGGCTGGCTGATGCGTTGGGTCGGCCCACAGGTCTGGCCGCTGCGCGCCATGGCGGCGGTGAGCACCCTGCTGGCTGGGGTCTTCACCTGGAAGACGGCGCGGCGGCTCTTCGGTCCGGCGGTGGCCGCCGGAGCGGCGGGGCTGTTTCTGCTGCAACCCATGTCCTATCTGTTCGGGCGCATCTTCCGCTCGGAGCCCTTCATGCTCCTATGGTGCGCCGTGGGGGTCTATGCCTTCGTCCGCGCCTATCCCAGTCTGGCGAAGGATGTGGATCCGGACGACGCCGATGCCGCTGTTGAAGCCGGACGGCCGGCGTGGCTGCTGGCCGCCGGTCTGGCCTTCGGCCTGGCCATCCTGTGCAAGCTCTTCGGCGTGCTGCCGCTGGCCGGCTGCCTGCTCTGGCTGCTGCTGGACGGCCGGCAACGGCGGCGGCCCTGGCGGCGGGTGCTGGGTGAATGCCTGACGGTCGGCCTGGCGGCGACGGTGGTGGTGGGGGCGGTGATGATCGCCTTCGCCCAGATCAGCCCCAACCTGGAGGAGGCGGTGCTGGAGCACCACCTCATGCAGCACAGCGCCCAGACGCGCTGGGGCGCCTTCGTCAAGACCCTGTGGTTCTACTACGAGTTCGTGGACGTGGACCAGGGCGGGCTGCTGCTGGCGGCAGCCCTGGCGATGGGCCTGGCCGCCTGGCACACGCGCGACCGGCGCCATCTGCTCTTCGGCTGCCAGGTCGCGACGATGCTGGGCTTTCTGCTGCTCGGCCGCGACCTCTTCACACGGCACGTGATGGTGCTCATGCCGGCCATGGCCACTTTGGGCTGCGCCTGGGCCCTGGGCCTGCGGCGCGAGGCGGCGGCCCTGGCACCCGACTCGGCCATCGGCCAGGCGGCGCGCGTCTTCCCGGTTCTCGCGGCCCTGGTCTTCGTGCTGCCCTGGCTCTCCCGCGACGTCTCCGAGGGCAGCCGGTTGGAGACGGCCACGCCCAAGCTGGCCGACCTCATCCGCCTCAGCACCCAGCCGCAAGACCTGGTCTTCGGTGATTTCTCAGAGCTCAATTTCTACAGCCAGCGCCCCACGACCTATTCGGCGGCCTCCATGTCCGCCGGCGCCGCCAAGAGCGGGCAGATCAGTTGGGCGCGGGTCCAAGGGGAGCTGGCAGGGCGCAAGCCGGCGCTGATGGTGGAGGTGGATCTGGCCACGGATCCGGGCCACCTGGTCCACATGCTGGACTACGCCGACTACATCGCCTGGCGCGAGGCCGAGTACACCTTGGTCGGCCCCTTCCACCGCGACTTCCAGGCCTATGCCCTGTACGCCCCCAAAGACCATCCCTTGCCCATCCTGGGCAACTTCGCCCAGGGCCCCAAGCTGCTGGGCGCCGAGCCGCTGGTCGCGGCCGCCAACGCCGGGGACAGCATCCAGGTGGCCACGGCCTGGCAGGGCCCCGCCGTGCCGGACGCGGAATACGTGGCCACGGTGCGCCTGGTGGACCTGGCGGGCCAGGAATGGGCCCAATCCGACACCAGCCTCTTCGCCGACGACCCGGACGATGACCGCAAGAGCTTCGCCTGGGAGCCGGGAGAGCTGGTGGGCCAGCGCATCCCTCTGACGCTGCCGGCCGACCTGCCACCGGGGCGCTACCGGGTGGAGTTGGGCAGCTACATCCGCGATTCGGAGGCGATGAAGCTGCTGGACGCCGCGGGCAACCCTTACGAGGGACGGGCGCTGGCGGGGGAGATCGAGGTGAGAGCGGGGAAGCTGACGGGGATCCCGGAGGGGGCGGGGGTGGCGGAACGCTTCGAAGGACAGGTCGTCGAAGCCGGCGCCGGCACACGTTTGACCCTACTCGGCCGCGGCGCCCTGCCGACCGAGTCGGTGCCCGCCGGGACGAGCTTCCCTCTGGAGCTGTGGTGGCAGGCGGACGGCGAGAGCCCCAACTGGCCGTTCATGACACTCCGCCAGCACTTTGAAGTCGGCGATGGCAAGGCTGCAGCGAATGCCGGCGCCGACCACGCCTTCGCGTTGAGCGCTGAGGCGAAGCTCCCCGTGGTCTGGCGGCAGCGCTACCGCGTGGCGGTCCCGCACGGCGCCGCGGCATCCGCAGCGGCGCTGCGACTCGTTATCACCAGTGGGGATCGCGACCTCGGCGGCTTCGCCTTGGGGACGATCACCGTCGGGCCGCCTCCAGCCGACAAGGAACTTCCGGACGCGGCGGACGTGGGTGTGGAAGCGGGCAAGCGCCTGGTCTTCGCGGACCCGCCCTCGTCGGTCCCGGCGAATTCCTACCCGGGACCGCAGCCGTCCCCCCCCGGCTGGACGGAACCGCCGCGTCATCCGGCCGGCAGTTTGCCGCGGGTGGGCGACCTGGCCCAGGTGGAAGCCGCTTGGCTGGAACCCGCGGCTCCCGCGGCCGGCGACCTGCTGCGCGTGGTCCTCAGGCTCAGCGCCAGGGTAGCCAGCCCGGTACCCTACTGGTCGAGCATCCAGGTTCTCGACGGCCAGCAGCTGCCGGTGGCCCAGCACGACGGTCCGCTGGGAGGATGGCAACGGGGCTCGGACCGTTGGGAAGCCGGGGAGCGGATCACCGACCTCCACGAGATCGCCCTCCCCGCCGACCTCCCTCCCGGCAGCTACACCCTGGCCGCCGCCGTCTACAACCCCCAGTCCGGCTGGCGCCTGCCGGTGCGCGGGCCGGGGGCCATGGGGGACATGCTGCGGCTGGGCGAGTTGCGGGTGGCGCGGTAGTCGGTCCTCGGAAACCGGTTGACAGCCTTCTTTCCACCGTGATAGCATGGGCGCGGATGATCGTCCGCGGCCCGGCCGGCGCGGCCAGTCCCGCCGCCATACCGGGCGGCGCCCAGCAGGCAATACACCCTCGGAGGGTCTCATGAGCGAAGAACGCGCCTATCGCACCCCCTTCGTCCTGGGCAAGCCCATCAAGAACCCGGCTGACTTCTATGGGCGGTCCAAGCTCCTCCGCGGCCTCTTCCAGGCGCTGCTGCAGAGCCAGCGCGTCGCCGTGGTGGGCGAGCACCGTTGCGGCAACACCTCTGTGCTCTACCAGCTGCTGCATCCCGAGGTGCGCGCACGCCACCTGTCACCGGCAGAGGACCACAGCCTGGTTTTCGTCTTCGTCAGCTGCCAGTTGGCCGGCGGCAGCCCCGGCGGCCTCCTGCGGCGCATCGCCGTGGCCCTGCGGCGCGCGGACGAGGAGGCGGATGGGGAAGTGGACCCCGCGGCGGTGGATCAGGCCTGGCTCCTCAGCTACCTGGAGCAGTTGGCCGACCGCCACAAGCGGCTGGTGCTGCTGCTCGATGAGTTCGAGGTGTTGGCCGAGCTGGACCCCGCCTTCTGGGATTGGTTCGAGGTGCTGGCCAACGAGTACGACGTGGCCATCATCGCCAGCACGCGCACGGACCTCAGCCAATACCGCACCGAGCATGGCGGTCCGCCCTTCTTCAACACCTTCCGCAGCGACTACATGGGCTCCTTCACGCCCACCACGGTGGACCTGTTCCTGCGCGACAAGACCGAGCTGACGGATTTCGACTTCCTGGCCGTGCGGGACGTCATCCAGGACCTCGCCGGTCGCTTCCCCTTCTACATGCAGATGGCGGCGGCGCTCATCTACGTGACCGCCGGCGGCGAGCCGCGGCTGAGCGCGGCGCAGCTGGAAACGGTGCAGCGCGAGTTCCGCTCCCAGACCGGCAAGCTCTTCGAGGATGCCTGGAACAAGCTCCCCGCTCCGGAGCGGCAGGCCCTTTCCTGGCTGGCTATCGGTGAGGCCGGGCAGGGCGTCAGCCTGTCCGACGAGGTTCTGACCTCGCTGGAACGGCGGGGCTATCTGATCGAAGGTCGGATCTTCTCCAGCCCCTTCCGCGACTTCATCCACCAGCACCTGCGCCACATCGCCGTGGATGACGGCAGCGCGCGGGTCGGCATCCACCCGCTGGACCTGCCGCCCAAGGAGTTGGCGTTCCTGGCCTATTTCACCGCCAACGAGGGCAGCCTGCTCTCGCGCGACGACATCGCGATGGCCGTCTGGCCGGAGCACAGCAAGGATGCCGTCACCGACGCCATGATCGAGAAGACCATCAGCCGTCTGCGCCAGGGCCTGGAGGACGTCGAGCCCGGGTCCGGCGACGCCGTCGAAAGCGTGCGCGGCCACGGCTACCGGCTGCTCAACCGCCCCTTGGAGGCCGGTCAACAGTCGGGAACGGGTTGAACCGACCGTGACCGAGCCTGGCATCCTGGTCCACGGCGGCTTTCCGCCTTCCCCTTACCCTCTCAGGAGTCAGAGCCCATGTCCGCCGTAAAGGCCGTCGTGCTGTACCCGCATCCCACGGACAAGGACGAATTCGAGCGCCGCTACGCTGAAGAGCATGTGCCCCTCTGCCAGGAGAACCTGCCGGGCATGACCCAGCTGCTGGTCTGCAAGGTCCTGGGATCTCCGGCCGGCAAGCCGGCCTACTACAAGATGGTGGAACTGCATTATCCCTCCATGGACGCCTTGCAGGCGGATTTCGCCGGCCGCGGTGGGGCCAGGGTGGGCAAGCATGCCGCGGAGATCTCCACGGGCGGCGCGCCGACGATCCTGCTGACCACGGCCTGAGGCCGGTCCATCGGCTTCGCATCGCTGGGGAGCCGCCTCCGGGTCTGGCGATCAGAATCCAGGCGCTGTGGCGTGGGGAGCCCATCCACCGGGTGCTATCATTCGTACCCATGAGCCGCGTCCACCTGCAGCGCAGCGAAGCGGTCGTCTTGCGTCGTCACGATTACGGCGAAGCCGACCGCATCCTGACGCTTTTCACCCGCGAGCGCGGCAAGCTGCACGCCATCGCCAAGGGGGTGCGGCGGATCGCCAGCCGCAAGAGCGGCCATCTGGAGCTGTTCACCCGCTGCCGCCTGCTCCTGGCCCGCGGTCGCAACCTCGAGGTGGTCACCCAAGCAGAGACCGTGGACGCTTACGGGCCCCTGCGGGAGGACCTGGTGCGCACGGCCTACGCCTACCATCTGGCGGAACTGACTGATCGCCTGACCGCCGATGAGAACCCCAGCCCGGGCGTCTTCGACCTCCTGACCGCCATGCTGGGCGCCCTGACCGTGGCTGAGGAACCCAGCCTGGTGGCACGCTATTTCGAAGTCCGGCTGTTGGGCCTGGCAGGCTATCGGCCGCAGCTCTTTCATTGCGCGCTCTGCCAACAGCTGCTGGCGGAGGAGGGCAACGCTTTCAGTCCCTCCGGCGGTGGCGCGCTCTGTCCTGACTGCGCCGGCCGCCCCGGTGATGCCCTGCATCTGGACGGCACGGCCTTCCGCGTCCTGCGCTTCCTGCAGACCCGTGACTGGTCGGACGCCGGCGCCCTGCGCCTGAGCCCCGCCACCCGCGGCGCCCTGGAGCGCCTGACGGGCGCCTACATCGAGCAGATCCTGGAGCGGGACCTGAGCAGCATGGGCTTCCTGCGGAGCCTGCGCAGCGCTGCCGCCAGCCTGGGTCTGGCTGCAGCGCCGGACACCGCGCCTGCGGACCGCCCGGTCGCAGCCGAGCCGGCCTGATCCAAGCGGGCCTGGCGGCCCACAGCCATACATCGGGAGAACGTCCATGCTCTTCGGCGATCAAAGCCCCAGCGAACTCCTGGCCCGCATCGCGGCCCTGGTCATCGCCCTCACGGTGCATGAATGGGCCCATGCCTGGAGCGCCTACAAGCTGGGCGACACGACGGCCCGCGATCTGGGACGCCTCACCCTGGACCCACGCAAGCACCTGGATCCGATGGGCAGCCTGATGATGCTCGTCGCCGGCTTCGGCTGGGCGAAGCCAGTGCCCATCAACCCCGAGCGGCTGGGCCGCCAAGGGGTGGTATGGGTATCCCTGGCCGGTCCGGTGTCCACCCTGCTGCAGGCGCTGATCACCGCGGGAATCCTGCGGCTGGCCATGGCCTTCGGCGTCGCCTCGGCCGCGGTGACGGCCTTTCTCGGCACCTTCCTCTTCCTGAACATCGCCTTGGCCGTCTTCAACATGTTGCCCATCCCCCCGCTGGACGGTTCCAAGGTGCTGATGGGGCTGGTCGATCTGGAATATGACCAGCGGGTCAAGTACGAACAATACGGCCCCATGGCCCTCTTGCTGCTGATCTTCGGCGGCAGCATCCTGCGCCTGGACCTGTTGGGATCCATCATGCGCCCACCCAGCGACGCCCTGTTCAACCTGATCGCCCGGCTGACCGGTTTGCCGACGGACTGAACCAATGCTCAACGCCGCCCGCTACCGCATCAGCCAGGTCGGCTCCTTCCTGGCCGCCCGCCGCCTCCCGCCCGATGACGGACCGGCGGCCGAGGTGCTGCCGGTTGACCTGCTGGCGTTGTTCCGCCAGATGCCGCCGGAGGACCGCCGGCATGCCCTGCGCGTCCTGGCCGACCTGCGCTCGCGCGGCGCCGTGGCGCCGGAGTTGCTACAAGCGGGGCTGTTGCATGACCTGGGCAAGGCCGGCGCGGGGGTGGGTCTGATCCACCGGGTGGCGCGGGTGGTCCTGCGACGCCGTGTTCCGCCGCTCTGGCGCTGGCTGATCGCTTGCCCCACCGGCTGGCGGCGGCCCTTCTGGGTGGTGGCGCACCATCCGGAGCGCGGCGCCGTCTGGGTGGAGACGGCGGGTGCGGCACCAGAGGTGGCGGCACTGGTCCGCCACCACGAGCAGCGCGCGCCGGCCGAATGGTCGGGTACACCTCTGGCCGGCTGGCACGCGGAGCTGGCCTGGGCGGATGCGCGGTCCTGACAGCCGGCCCGACCGCAACCGCCGACCGGTTCATAGCGGACCCGGCCCGGCGGCCGACATCCGCGATCCCATCACTCACGACAAGCACGGTGCCTGTATGCACGGAGCCCCCATGCCAGCCTCGCGTCGAGTCATCCAACGACTCGCGATCCTGGCCACCTTGTCGCTCGCCAGCCTGGGAACGGGATCCTGCCAGATCCGCTCGGCCCACGTCGATGCGCCGACCCTCGCGCCCGAGCAGATCGCGGCACCAGCGACGCCTCCCGTCGCGGCGGAGGCCGGGGCAGCTGACGCAACCGGGAAGCCGACAACCGGCACAGGGGCCACCTCCGTCGCCTACAGCCTGAAGGATGATCCGCCGTTGCCCCCCAGCGGCGTGCTGGACGGCATCCCGGTGGGCTTCACCCGCCAAGGCCATCCCTACCGCGGCGCCCCCCAGGCACCGCTGACGGTCGAGGAGTTCAGCGACTACCACTGTCCTTTCTGCGCCCGCTTCGCACAGCAGGTGCAGCCGACCTTGCTCAAGGACTATGCGGCCACGGGCAAGGTTCGCTTTGTCTTCCGCGAATACCCCATCGTCAGCCTGCATCCCAACGCCGCCAGAGTGTCCGCGGCGGCCCTCTGCGCGGGAGCGCAGGGAGCAGAGGCCTACTGGACCTTGCACGACGCGCTCTTCGCGCAGCAGGGCGCCTCGACAGGCGCCGTCGACATCGACATCTTTCTGGGGGGCTTGGCGGCGTCGGTGGGCCTGGACAGGCCCGCCTTCGACAGCTGCCTGGCCGCGGACGACGCCCTGGTCAGGCGGGTGCAGGCCGCCGTCGACGCCGGCCGTGCGCTGGGCTTCAACGGCACCCCCAGCTTCATGATCACCGCCGCCGATCCCCCCGCCTCCTACGCCTTCATCGGCGCCCAGCCCGTGGCACGCTACCGGGCCTGGTTCGACGCCCTCCTGGCCGGCGACGCTCCCCCGGTTGACCCGACGGCCGCGCCGCCCAAGCTGCCCTTCTGGGCCAGCCCCGAGGGCCTGGCGCCCGACCCGGAGCGGCCGGGGTCGACCCAGGCGGGCGACGCCTTCGCCGGTCAGTCCGACGCGCCGCTCACGGTGGTGGAGTTCACGGACTTCCAATGCCCGCCCTGTCGCGACTACGCCTTGGAAGCCCATCCACAGGTGGCAGAGGCCATGATCGACAGCGGGAAGGTGCGCTGGGTGGTCAAGCACCGCCCGCTTGCGGAGCATCCGCAATCCGCCGTCGCCGCGGCGGCGGCCGAGTGCGCCACGGCGCAAGGCCGCTTCTGGCCGATGTACAGCGCCTTGTTCCAGGCCGTGGATCGCTGGTCCGTCGCCGCTCCGGAAGAGGCGCTTACAGCGGTGGCTCTGAAAGCGGGCCTCGACGAGACAGCGTTCCGCAGCTGCCTGGCCGGGCGCGAGGCGATGGGCGCCGTGCTAGCCGATGTGCTGCAAGGCGGCGATATCGCCCCTACCACCCCTACCTTCCTGGTGATCGAGGGCGGCAGGGGCAGCATCCTACGCGGCGAACGGACGGCCGAGGACCTGATCGCGGTGTTGAGCGGCTGGCGCAGCAACGGATCGGAGTAGGTTAGACCGGTCGCCGCCGCGTCCCAACCACGCCGATGAAGGCCGCACCCAGCAGCAGGGCGATCATCGCCCCCTGCAGTGGCATCCCGCCGCCGGAAACCTCCGCACGCAGGTTGGTCAGATCGACGGCCAGGGGCCCGAAGACATCGAACTGGAAGCACTGGCACTTTGCGCCGGTGCCTGGATACGCGTCGCCCACGCCGTTGCAGGTGGTGCCGGCGTTGTTGTCGTAGGCGACGCAGACATGCATGTCGTAGCGGTTGTCGTTGTTGCGGTCGGCGCAGGTGAAGGTGACGCTCTGGGTGACCCGCGTCCAGGTCTGGTTGCCCGCCGCGTCGCCACAGGCGTCGGTGTCGATGTTGCGGTAGGGCGGGCCGGGAGGCGACGCTGTCGCGACGGGGTTGGGCAGGTAGTCGTGGTAGCAGTTGTCGCCGTCAAGCGCCCCGGTGGCACTCCCGGACAGGTCGACGAAGAACCCGTAGTCGTAGCGGGTCGGCGAGCCGGTGGTGATGTCGATGGCGAAGACCGCCGTTCCGGTATCGCCGGAGGTGTTGACGCAGGGGTCGGTCACCGACGAGGCCACGAAGCGCGAGAGCCCACCATCGTTGGCGCTGCAACTACCGACCCCGCCCGGTCCGTCCTCGACGCAGAAGTTGCCGGTCTGTTGCGCCTGGGCGGCGGTCGGCCGCAGCAGCCAGGCGACGCCGGCAAGGCCCAGCGCGACCAGGAGGCGGCCACTGAGGGCCATCGAGGCGCGAAGGGCGGGCGTATTAAAGCCCGGTCGACTCGTCATCATTCGCTCCCGCCAATCCAGGGGAAGCCGCACAGAACGCCCCGCATCGAAGGCGCCATCTGAGGGCAACTTATAAGGTCATCTGCCTGTGACCGGACGCCTCGCCGGGGAGCCGTCCGCCGAAACCAACTGAACTCGATTCTCGAATTCAGGATATCTTTGGTCGGCGAAGGATGCAAGTGCTTACAAGCCGACAGCCCGACGCCGCGATCCGAGCCCCGTGCCCTCCCCGGCCCCGAAGGGTTGCCAGGCGCCACTCCGAGGTATACGCTTCGCCACAGGAGGCGATCGACAGTTCATGGACCTTCACGACACATCGGGGCCGGCTCCCCTTGAGGACGCCGCACACACCATCGCCGTCATCGGCCTGGGGCCTCACGGGCTGGCCCTCGGCCGGGCCCTGCACGCGCTCAGGACCAGCTACCGCATCCTCGGCCATGACCGGGAGCCGGAGCGCGCCCGCGCCGCCGTGGCCGCGGGGGCCGTCGACCGCGCGGTCTGGACCCTGCCCGCCGCCGTGGAGGAAGCCGATCTGGTCTTTCTCTGCGAGCCCGTGGACCAGACCCTGGAGACCCTGGAGCTGATCGCCCCCCACCTCAAGGCCGAGGCCATGGTCACCGATATCGCGCCCCTCAAGGCTCCCATCCTGGAACGCGCCGCGGCGGTGCTGCCGGCCGGCGTGGCTTTTGTCGGAGGGCATCCCATCCTGTCCCCCGCGCGATCCGCCGCGCCGGACGGTGACGCCCGGGCCCCGTTCCGCGGCGCTGTCTGGTGCGTCTGCGCCCCCTCCCGAACCCATCCGGACGCCGTCGCCGCCCTGGAGCGCCTGCTCCGCGCCCTTCAGGCGCGACCCTTGTACATCGACGCCGCGGAGCACGACGCTCTGGCCGGTGGCGCCCTCCTCCTGCCCATCCTGGGGGAGTTGGCCTTCCTCGGCGCCTTGGACCAGAGCCCCTCCGTCGGTGACCTGCGTCGTCTGGGCGCTCCCGCCCTCCTAGCCCGCCTGGGCAATGTCGCAGACCTGAGCGCCGCGGTCGCCCCTCTGGCCCAGGCCGACCCCGCCGGGCTTCTCCGCTGGCTGGACGCCCAGCAGCTGGCGCTGGCACAACTGCGCGACGCCCTCGAAGCCGGCGGCGACGCCTGGCAGGCCTGGCTGGACGAGGCGCTTGCCCGCTGCGCCGCCTGGGAGCAGCCGGAGGATCGGCAGGACGGTTTCGACCGGGCGCTCGCCGAGGCGCCGCGCAGCCTGGAGCTGGGACGGCGCTTCTTCGGCCGCTGGGGTCGGGCGCGGCCCTCCCCTGGCGGCTGACACTCCGGCCGCGGCGCAAGCGAAAGGCTCGCGCCTGCGTCAGCACACGATAGAATAGCCCCCGTCATGATCCCCCAGTCCCTCTCCCTGCCCTCATCCAGCCAGGGGACCCGCGGTACGACGCCCGTCAGCACCGGCGCCTCCGACGCGGTCCGGCCCATCGGTTCGCCCGCCCTGGGCAGACCGCTGCGCATCCTGATGGTTGCCCCCACCAGCTTCTTCCTCGACTACGGCTGTCACGTGCGCATCCTGGAGGAGGCGCGGGTGCTGCTGGGCCGGGGGCAGCAGGTGCGCATCGTCACCTACGCCAACGGGCAGGACATGGCCGGCCTGGACATCCGCCGCTGCTTGACCATCCCCTGGCGGCGCGATTTCGAGGTCGGCTCCAGCCGGCACAAGCTGGGGCTGGACCTCTTCCTTAGCGCCGCCGTCCTGCGCGCGGCCTGGTCCTTTCGACCGGACATCATCCACGGCCACCTGCATGAGGGGGCCCTGATCGGCGGGGCGGTGGCGCGCGTCTTCAACAAGCCCCTGGTCTTCGACTTTCAGGGTAGCCTCACCGGAGAGATGGTCGACCACGGCTTCCTGCGCCGCGACGGACGCGTCTACGGGCCGATGCGGCGGCTGGAACGCTTGATCGACCACCTGCCATCGGTCATCATGCACAGCTCGCAGAACGCGGCGGAGCATCTGCGGCAGGATTTCGGCGTACCCCAACGGCGGCTCTTCAGCCTGCCGGATTTCGTCAACACCGCGGTCTTCCGCCCCGACGTCCTGACCGCGTCTGAGCGCGAGGCTGAGCGCGCCACCCTGGGCATCCCGCCGGGACGCCAGGTCATCGCCTACCTGGGGCTGCTGGCCCGTCACCAGGGCACGGACCTGCTGATGGAGGCCGCCCGGCAGGTGGTGGCGGCGCGCCCGGACAGCCATTTCCTGGTCATGGGCTTTCCCGGCATGGACCAGTACGCCGCCCAGGCGGCGGCCTTGGGCATCGCGGGGCACGTGACCTTCACCGGCCGGGTGCCCTACGCCCTGGCCCCACGGCGTCTGGCCCTGGGAGACATCGCCGTCGCGCCGAAGATCGCGGAAACGGAAGGCAGCGGCAAGTTGATGAACTACATGGCCATGGGCCTGCCCACGGTGGCCTTCGACCTGCCGGTCTGCCGGGAATACCTGGGCGAGAGCGCTCTGCGCGTGCCGCCCGGCGACGCGGGGGGCTTTGCCGCAGCCATCCTGGGCCTGCTGGCCGATCCCCAGGGCGCCGCGACGATGGGGCGGCGCCTGCGGCTGCGCGCAGTGGAGAGCTACGACTGGTCCCGCGGCGGCGACATCCTGATGGCGGCCTATGACAGCGCCCTGCGCAGCCGGTCCCTGAAGGCGGCGGCGTGAGCGCGACCGTAGGGCCGGAGCGGGCAGGTGCACCGGACGGGCCATCGGTGCTGGATCGAAACTCGGTGCCGGGTCGGGCCGCGGGCGGCGGCATGCTGACGCGCCCGGGACGGGAGATTCCGCTGCGCAGCCGCGCCGCCGAGCTCTGGCGCTACCGGCATCTGGTGCGCAGCCTGGTGGTCAGAGACTTGAAGGTGCGCTACCGCAGCTCGGTGCTGGGCTTCCTATGGTCCTTGATCAACCCGCTACTGATGATGGCGGTGCTCTCGCTGGTCTTCGGGGTCTTCTTCCCCAACAACCAGGTGCGGCACAACCATGTCTTCATCCTGGTAGCCATCCTGCCCTGGAACTGGTTCAGCGCCGCGGTGGCGGGGGGCATGATGAGCGTGGTGTCCAACGCCCCGCTGATCAACAAGGTCTACTTCCCGCGCGAGATCCTGCCCCTCAGCCTGGTGCTCTCGGAGCTGGTCAACTTCCTCTTCGCCCTGCCGGTGCTGGCGGCCATCATCCTCCTGGCGGGCATCCCCCTGACCGTCCACGCCTTGTGGCTACCGGTGATCATCTTTATCCAGGCGGTCTTCACCCTGGGCATCGTCCTCCTTCTGGCCACGGCCAACGTGTACTACCGCGACACGGGCATCATCATGGGCGTGGTCCTGCAGGCCTGGTTCTTCTTGACCCCCATCTTCTACGACGCCTCCAACTACGACCACTTCTCGGCGCGCCTCGGTCCGCTGGGCATCACCGGCTCCCGCCTGGCCTACATCCTCAACCCCATGGCCAGCCTCATCGCCAACTACCGCGTGATCCTCTACGGCTCGCCCCAGGGGCCGCCGACGGCGCCGGACCTGCTCTTTCTGGGCCGCACGGCGTTGACGGCGGTCATCGTCCTGACGGCCGGCTACTGGTTCTTCCACCGCCACAGCGGACAGTTCAGCGAGGTGGTGTGAGCGGGAAGAGATGTGGCTGATGGGCATGCGCGGGAGCGGGCCGCAAACCCCTGCTCGCCGGACGCCGCCTGCGAACCCGTGAACCGCGCCGCGACCATCGCCGCCCTGGCCTGGCTGCTGCTCACGACCCTGCTCCTGGCGGGCTTGTCGGGACCGCACGACGACGGCCAGCTGGACACGCGCACGCCTGCCCCGCCTTTGCGGGCGGGGCGCGTCTTGGAGCAACGCTTCACGGCGGTGGCGGACCGCTTGACGGCGGTGGAGCTGGTGCTGGCCAACTATGCCAAGACGGCGGATGGGAACTTGGCGGTGGGGGGCATGGGTCGTGGCGGATGGACGGAGGTGGGCGGGGCCGGCGGCTGGCGGCCTGGGAGATCCCGTGTGCCTCGGTGGTCGACAACGCCTGGCGGCGCTTCGAGCTGCCCGCGCCGGCCATTGGCATCGAGGGCCATCTGCTGGCCCTGCGGCTGGCCCGGCCGCAGGCGGAGGGTGATCCGGTGACCGTCTGGACCAGCGGCGGCGACGCCTGGCCGGGTCCGGAGGCCAGCTTCGATGGCGCGCCGCTGCCGGGCGACCTGGCGCTGCGCTTGCGCTACGAACCAGGTCGGATGCAAGCCATCGCCAGCCGCTTCCGGCGCATCGGGCTGGCGCCGGCGTCCGGAATGCTGCTGGTGGCCGGTCTGGCCTTCGGTGCTGTGCTGACGATGGTTGCCCTGTGGAGCGTTCCAGATCTCAGTCCGCCCGGGCTCCCGCCAGATCCTCCGGACCCCATGCCGCCGGCAGCAACTGGGCCAGGGTGAAGCGCCGGACGGGCAGCGCGGGATCCGCGGCGGCGACGAGGATGGGCAGCTCCGGCGGGCCGAACTCGGCGAGCACCTGGCGGCAAAAGCCGCAGGGGGTGCCGCCATTGAGGGTGACCACAGCCACCATCGACAGGCGGCGGGCGCCGGCGGACACCGCCGTGGTCACGGCCACCCGCTCGGCGCAGACGGTGGCCCCATACATGGCGTTCTCCACGTTGCAGCCGCCGAAGACGCGGCCATCGTCGGTCAGCACCGCCGCCCCCACGGCGTAGCCGCTGTAGGGGGCGTAAGCCTGGAGGCGTGCGGAGCGGGCGGCGGCCAGGAGGGTGTGCTCGTCCATGGGATGATCATGGACCGGAGGCGGCTGTCGGTCCAGCCGGGCAGGCGTGGACATCTTCAGCACCCACCGTTAAGGCCCTCGAAAGTTGCCCCGACTGAGTGCCTCCAGGCGGCGTTCGCGAGGGGCGCGAGTTCGGTTGACCTGATGCGCCTTCATGGCGTGGCCAGGTCCGCTCCGTCGATGCGCGCCAGGTCCAATCCAGCTAGAATCGAAGGCATCATGTTACGGCAGCGACCGGTGTAACGGCGGTGTCAAGTAGCCGGTCGTTACAGCGATCCAAATTATGCCTAAAATGATGCCGTGACCGGGAAACTCAGGCGCTGACGGGTGGAAGACTGGGCAACCCGGGAAGCCGGGCGAAAGTCTCCGCCGTGGGAAACGACCGGCAGCTGCCGCCCCCACCCGTCGCTCGCCCGCCCCCCTCCACCCCTCGGCTATCATTCGCCATTCATTCCCGGGCGGTCGCCACAAAGCCCGCTCCCCTGAAGGCGGAAGGCCCCATGCACGGCTACGATCCCCAAGCCATCGAGAAGAAATGGCAGGCGCTCTGGGAGGCGCGCGGCACCTACCGCGTCCCCGGCCCCGGCGATGCGGGCTTCGACGCCTCGCGGCCCAAGGCCTACGTGCTGGACATGTTCCCCTACCCCTCGGGCAAGGGCCTGCACATCGGGCATCCCTTGGGCTACATCGCCACCGACATCTACGCCCGCTACCTGCGGATGACCGGCCGCAACGTGCTGCATCCCATGGGCTTCGACGCCTTCGGCCTGCCGGCGGAGCAGTATGCCATCGAGCATAACGTGCATCCGCGCCTGACCACCGAGACCAACATCAGCACCATGGTGGAGCAGCTGAAGATGCTGGGGCTGGGCTACGACTGGGAGCGGGAGATCCGCACCATGGACCCCGGCTACTACCGGTGGACCCAGTGGATCTTCCTGCAATGCTACAAGAGCTGGTACGACCCGCGGGTGCCGGCTGCCCGACCCATCGCCGATCTGGAGGCCGAGCTGACCCAGGGCGTCTGGCGCGTGGGAACGGAGGGCAAACTCCTGGCCACGGCCGAGGCCCTTGAAGGTGACGGATCCCGCGCCTGGACGGAGCTGAGCGCCGCCGAGCGGGATGCCGCCCTGGACCGCCAGCGCCTGGCCTATCTGGCCGAGGTACCGGTCAACTGGTGCCCCGGCCTGGGCACCGTGCTGGCCAACGAGGAGGTCACCGCCGAGGGCCGCAGCGAGCGCGGCAACTTCCCCGTGTACCGCCGCCCCCTGAAGCAGTGGATGCTGCGCATCACCGCCTACGCCGATCGCCTGCTGGCCGACCTGGAGGGCCTGGACTGGCCCGAGGCCACGCGCCACATGCAGCGCAACTGGATCGGCCGTTCGGTGGGCGCGCGGGTGCGCTTCCCCATCGCCGCGGCGGGCGGGGCCACGGCGGACAGGTCCAGCGGTCCGGACAGCGGCGTGGTCGCGGACGGCCCCGGCACTGCGGCCGTCGAGGTCTTCACCACCCGCCCGGACACCCTCTTCGGCGCCACCTACATGGTGCTGGCGCCTGAGCATCCCCTGGTGGACCAGCTGACCTTACCGTCGCAGCGTGCCGCCGTGGCCGCCTACCGCGTCCAGACCGCCGCACGCAGCGAGGTGGATCGGCAGACCGAGGGCAAGGTCAAGACGGGCGTGGACACCGGCGGGCGGGCGGTCAACCCCGCCACCGGCGAGCGCATCCCCGTGTGGATCGCCGACTACGTGCTCATGGGCTACGGGACCGGGGCCATCATGGCCGTGCCGGCCCATGACCAGCGCGACTTCGCCTTCGCCCGCGCCTTCGACCTGCCGGTCGTCCCCGTGCTGCTGCCGGACGCGGGCTGGCTGGCCGCGCAGGCCGCGGCCGCCGGCCGCCCGGGCACGCACGAGGACTACCTGGCCCATGTGGCGGATTACGGCGAGGTCTTCACCGGCGAGGGCCTGGCCGTCAACTCGGCCACCGACGCCGTCAGCCTGGACGGCCAGCCCAGCGCGGAAGCCAGGAAGACGGTCATCGCCTGGTTGGAGCGCACGGGGCAGGGCGCGGGCAAGGTGCAATACCGGCTGCGCGACTGGCTTTTCAGCCGCCAGCGCTACTGGGGCGAGCCCTTCCCCATCCTGCACGGCCCGGACGGCCGCGTGCGGCCGGTGGACGAGGCCGACCTGCCGGTGCTCCTGCCGGACATGGAGGACTTCAAGCCCGAGGGCTCGGACGATCCCGACGCCCCGCCGCGCCCCCCGCTGGCCCGTGCGCCCGAATCCTGGCGCAAGGTGGTCATCGACGGCATCACCTACGAGCGCGAACTCAACACCATGCCCAACTGGGCCGGCTCCAACTGGTATTACCTGCGCTACCTCGACCCCCGCAACGACCGCGCCCTGGTGGATCCGGCCAAGGAGCGTTACTGGATGGGCGACAAGGGCATCGACCTGTACGTGGGCGGCGCGGAGCACGCGGTGCTGCACCTGCTCTACGTGCGCTTCTGGCACAAGGTGCTCTACGACCTGGGCCATGTCGGCACGGTCGAGCCGGTGCAGCGGCTGGTGCACCAGGGCATGATCCAGGCCTACGCCTATACCGACGATCGGGGCGTTCACGTACCGGCTGACGAGGTGGTGGAGCAGGACGGCAGCTTTCATTACCAGGGCCAGGCGGTGAACCGTGAATACGGCAAGATGGGCAAGAGCCTGAAGAACATGGTCACTCCGGAGGACGTCGTCGCCAGCCATGGCGTGGACATCCTGCGGCTCTACGAGATGTACCTGGGCCCCCTGGAGGCCTCCAAGCCCTGGAGCACGCGGGACATGGTGGGCATCCGCCGCTTCCTGGGGCGCGTCTGGCGGGCGATGGTAGACAGGGAGACAGGCGCCCTGCGCGTCACCGACGCGCCGGCGGACGATGAACTTCTCAGGCTCCTGCACCGCACGATCGCCAAGGTGAGCGCCGACATGCCGGCGCTGCAGTTCAACACGGCCATCGCCGCGCTCATCGAGCTGACCAACGCCCTGACCGGCCTGCCCGAGCTGCCGCGCACGGTAGCCGAGCCCCTGGTGCTGATGCTGGCGCCCATGGCTCCGCACCTGGGCGAGGAGCTGTGGGAACGCCTGGGCCACGCCGACTCGGTGACCACGGCCCCCTGGCCGGCGGCCGACCCGCGCTACCTGGCGGCGGACACGGTGGAGATCGCCGTGCAGGTGCTGGGCAAGGTGCGCGCCCGAATCCAGGTGCCGGCCGGCACCGACCGCGCCGAGCTGGAGCGGCTGGCCCTGGCCGAAGCGGCAGTCCAACCCTTTCTGGCGGGCAAGACGGTGCGCAAGGTCATCGTCGTGCCAGGCTCGCTGGTCAACATCGTCGCCAACTGAGGCGGCCCGCGACACGAACGAGGAGACAGCCATGCGCATCCCCCCGCACCGCGGCGCGGCCCTCGCCGCCGCCCTCCTCCTGGTCGCCGGCAACGCCTGCGCGGCGCCCGCGGCGGTGCCCGTATCGACGCCTTCGGACTCGAGCACGGCGGGCATCGACAGCCCGACCGTGATGGTGCCGACCGGGGAAGCTCCCCAGCCCGCGGCCTCGCCCGGCGCGGGCCTCCTCGACGACGACCTGGCCACCTACACCGACGCCGCGACCGGCATCACCGTGGATTATCCCGCCGATTGGGGCCTGACGGAGCCCACGGAGACGGTCAAGGCGACCAGCCAGACCTACTCGGCCACCTTCAGCTCCTGGAACCCCGGTCCCGGCGGGCAGGCCGGCATCCCCGCCGCCGGCACGAAGTTCGACCTGACGGTGGTCAAGGAAGCTCCCACCACCTTGGAGGCCTTCGCCGGCGCGCATCCGGAATGGGCCCCGCCGGACGCGGCCCGCGTCGCCCTGTCCAGCGGCCAGCCGGCCATCCGGCTGGAAATGGCCGCAACGCAGGGCGGCCCCGGACCGACGATCCAGTGGCTGGCCGTGATCGATGGCCAGCCGGTCATCCTCAGCGGTGTGGGCGACCTGGCGCTGGTCGACGCGGTGGCGCAGAGCTTGCGGATGGAGCCCTGACGGTTGGATCGCTGGCGGGACATGCGCAACTGGCCCGCCTCCGGGGAGGCGGGCCAGGGTCGTCAGGCTAGGGGATGCCTCACTTCGCCGGCGGCAGCAGCACCGCGTCGATGACGTGAATGACGCCGTTGGAAGCCTTGATGGTGGCCACCACGTTGGCGTCGTTGACCATGAGCTTGCCGTCCTTGATGTGGATGGTCACCTTGCCGCCGTTGGCCATGCCCAGCACCTGACCATCCTTGAGGTTGGTCTCGTCGTAGGCCGAGGTCGACACGTGGTAGGTGAGGATGTTGGCCAGGTCGGTCTTCTTGTCCGGCGCCAGCAGACCTTCCACCGTGCCATCCGGCAGCTTCTCGAAGGCGGCGTTGGTGGGCGCGAAGACCGTGAGCGGGCCGGATGCGGCGATGGCGGTGACCAGATCCGCCGCCTTCACCGCCGTGACCAGGGTCGTATGGTCGGGCGAGGCGATAGCGATGCTCAAGATGTTGTTCTCATCCACCGGCGGTAGGACGGCCGGCTGGGCCGCGGCGGGCACATCGGCGACCGCGGGCACCGTGGTAGGCGCCTCAGTGGCGGCTTCCTCAGGCGCCGTGCAGGCGGACAGGCTCAGGACGGCGATCAGAGGCAAGGCGATGAGTCTGGACATGGGTATCTCCTCCATGCGGCTTGCGAATCCAACGGACATGGCCTTCCACATCCGGTCAGGACTGTAAGCGCGGAGGAGCGATCTGTCATCGGTCTTTCGTCGCAAAGCGCATTCAAGGCACGGATGGCAGCTACAGCTCGGATGTCGCCCCACCGACCACCGTGGCCACGAAGGTGTCGAACAGGCCCGCCGCGTCGTGCGGCCCCGGCGCGGCCTCCGGATGGTACTGCACCGAGAAGCAGCGCCGCGATTCGGAGCGGATGCCTTCCACCGAGCCGTCGTTCAGCGAGAGGTGCGTGACCGCCACGTCCGGCGCAAGGTCCGCGCCGTCGAGGGCGTAGCCGTGGTTCTGGCTGGAGATGGCCACGTGAGGCTCGGGTCCCTTGACCGGTTGGTTGCCGCCACGGTGGCCGAACTTCAGCTTGTAGGTGCGGCCGCCCAGCGCCGTGCCCAGCAGCTGATGGCCCAGGCAGATGCCGAAGACAGGCACCCGTCCCAGGAGCCGGCCGATCTCGGTCACGATGTCCCCCAGGGTGGCCGGGTCGCCCGGCCCGTTGGACAGGAGCACGCCGTCAGGACCGAGCGCCAGGGCCGCCTCCGCCGTCGTGCGCGCGGGGACCACCGTCACCCGGCAGCCGCGGGATACCAGCAGGCGCAGGGTGTTGCGCTTGACCCCGAAGTCGTAGACCACGACATGCGGTCCTGCAGCGCCGCTGACTGCCGGCAAGGCGACCCCGGGATACCAGGCTGCGTCAGCCGCCGCGGTCCAGGCGTAGGGCGCGGCGCAACTCACCTCGCCCACCAGGTCCATGCGGTTGATGTCCGGCGCCGAGCGCGCCAGGGCCAGGGCCTCCTCGGCGCCGCCACCGTCGGAGACGATGGCCCCGTGCTGGGCGCCCCCCTCGCGCAGGTGGCGTACCAGGCTGCGGGTGTCCACATCGGTGATGCCCACGATATTCTGAGCCGCAAGACCGTCGTGCAGGCTACCGGTGGCCCGCCAGCTGCTGACCGACAGGCTGGCGCGACGAACGACGAAGCCGGCCGCCCAGATCCGCTCGCTCTCGTCGTCCTCGTCGTTCAGCCCGGTGTTGCCGATCTGCGGCGCGGTCATGATCACGATCTGGCGGCAGTAGGACGGATCGGTCAGGATCTCCTGGTAGCCGGTCATGCTGGTGTTGAAGACCGCTTCGCCCGTGCGCCGGCCGCAGGCGCCCAAAGGCCGGCCGGGGAAGAGGGTGCCATCGGCCAAGGCCAGGTAGGCCAGGTCCTTCACGCTCATGCCTGCCCTCCGGTAGCTGCACCGATGCCGTAGGCCGCCCGGGTGGCAGGCCACAGCAGCCAGAAGAGGCCCAGCAGCGGCTGGACCAGGGGGAAGTAGCCGTAGTCGCTCCCGAAATGCCCCCAGGCGGTCCGGCCGATGAGTTGGGCCGCCGGGCTGCCCTGAACGGTGATCCAGCCCACCACCAGCACAGCCGCCGTCTCGAAGGCCAGGGCAACCACCGAGACCCACCAGGCCCCGCGCCGCCGCACGGCAAAGCCCACCGTGGCCACCAGGTACACCGTGCAGGCCAGCAGGCTCAGCGTCGGCCCCAGCCAGCGCGCCATCTCCGTGCTGTGGATAAGCCCACCCGCTTTGAAGAAGAGCTGGTACACGGCCCTTCCGCCAGTGGAGAAGGCCAGGAGCGGGTAGGACAGGGCGAGGGCCCGGCCCGCGGCTTCCGCTAGGGAGGAAAGCGGGGCGGCGGCCGGGTCGCCGTCGTTCAGGGTGGTGCTCGTGGCGGCGGGCATGGTCATGTCCTGGTTCCCATCGGTCAGCCCATCCGCCGCCGGATGCTGTCCGTGGTGTACAGGACCACGGCGCAGCCCATCGGAAAGACTGTCTCGTTGATGAAGATGGGCAAGGCCCTGGCCATGGCCAAGGGCTGGCCGTTGGTCTCCATGCTCAATTGATTGGTCAGGTAGTAAACCAGCCCGCCGAAGACCAACCCAACCGCCAGACCCGTGCCCGCATGGGCGCCCAGCCGCCCCCAACTCCGGCGCGAGACCCAGCCGATAAGCGCGCCCAGTCCGCCGTATTCCAGAGCCTTGATCAGCCCCATGGTCGCCGCCGGCAGGACGATGACCGCCGCGGTGGCCGGCGCCACCTTGAGGCTCTCTCCCACGCCACGGTGCACGACCTTGGCCACGTTGAAGGCCATCGGCCCCGACAGCAGACCCAAGAGCCCCATGTTGACCGTGCGCGCGCCGGGAATGGCCCGTCCCACAGCCACGCCCACGCAGACCAGGGTGGCCCAGCTGACGGACTTTGCGGTGTCGGCCAGCTGGCTGACCCAGGAGGGTTGCGCGCCCTGCGCCAGGCCGGCCACCAGGAGCACCAGCTGGATCAGGATGCCGAGCAGGATGGACAGCCATGCCACCCGCATCAGCGTGCGGCCCAGGTCGTCGGTGTTGGCGGCGGCAAGGTCAGGCGCGGGAGCAGCGTCGCTCATGGGGAACGATCTCCTTTGTCGGGGAGGGGGTGTCCGGAAACGGTCTCCGATCGTTGACAGGAAAGTCCACTGAGCCCGTCGTCGGCCGCGCCATGAGCATAGATCGATGGGCCTGCAGCGTCAACGGCTGGTTGGCCCCCGAGAGCGGTACCCGGCTGCCGCTCACCGCAGCGGCGGCAAATCGATCCGCTCGATCGTCTCGACCTCCAGCAGCCAGGGGGTGAAGACCCGGCAGGCGGAAGCCGACTGGAGGAGGGCCCCCTTCACCTTCACCGCCTCGCCCACGAACAGGTCCAGGTTGAGCCCCTGAGCACCGGTGTAGAGCACGGCCAGGGCCTTGGCGTCCACCCGGCCCTCCGGCTTGTCCAGGAGGGCGTAGGCGCCCGGACGGCAGGCCTGGCGGCCCGCGGTGCTCATGCCGGTCAGGTAGCCCACCCGCTCGCTGTCCAGCGGATCCGGCGCCGAGGCCTTGTAGGTGCGAACCGCCAGCGGCAGGAAGATGGGCTTGATCGGTGGCAGCGGTTCGATGATCGGCGTCGGCTCCTGCTGGGCGAGCGCCACGCCGACCACCCCGGTGCGAGGCCCACGGGAGGCGGCGAGGACCGGAACTCCGACCAGAGCCGCCAGCAGGACCAGGGCCGCCGGCCGAATCGAGATGGACCAGCGGGCCGAGATCCGCTCCGGCAGCGCGATCGCTCGCGCCGGCGGCGGCGAAAGGTGAACGCTCATTCAGGCAACCTCGTTTCTGGATCGCGGCGGGGCTTCTTGCCGTCGCCCTCCACACCGCGGCATCCCCGCGGGCATGTGCCGTGATTATAGACGTCGATGCCGGGCCTTGCGGCAGCGCGGTCCAGGGCGGGCGGCAGCGCTATGGTAGAATGCGCCCCATGCAAGTCGTGATCGATGCCATGGGCGGGGATACCGCTCCGGGCCCGGCGGTGGCCGGTGCCGTGCTTTCCGCACGGCGCCTGGGTCTGCGCGTGGCATTGTCCGGCCCGACCGACCTGGTGCAGGCAGAGCTGGCCAGACATGACCTCAGGGGGCTGGACATCGAGATCATCCCCGCCGGCGAGGTCATCGGGATGGGCGAGCTGCAGCCGGCCGAGGCCATCCGCAGCCGGCCCGACAACTCCATCAGCCGCGGCCTGAAACACCTGCGCCACGGCGGCGCACAGGCCTTTGTGACCATGGGACACACCGGCGCCGGCATGGCGGCCGCCGCCTTGAACCTCGGCCGCCTGCACGGCGTCAAGCGCGCCGGCCTGGCCGTGCCCTTCCCCACGCTGAACGGTCCTTGCGCGCTGATCGACGTGGGCGCCAACGCCGACGTGCGGCCGGAGTTCCTGCAGCAGTTCGCGATCATGGGCGCTGTGTACGCCGAAAAGGTGCTGGGCATCCAGAACCCCCGCGTGGGTCTGATCACCATCGGCGAGGAGCGCGGCAAGGGAAGCCAGGTGGTTCAGGAGGCCTTTCCGCTGTTGGAGCGCGCCGGCCTCAACTTCATCGGCGGCGTGGAAGGCCGGGACATTCCCGAAGGCAAGGTGGACGTGGCCGTGACCGACGGCTTCACCGGCAATGTGCTCATCAAGTTCGCCGAGGGCGTGGGTGCCCTGGTCAGTCAGATCCTGCGCGAATCAGCCAAAGGGGACCCGTTCAGCCTGCTGGGCGGTGTGCTCATGCAAGGGGCCTTCAAGCGCGCCCGGGCGAAGATGGACTACCGCGCCTATGGCGGGGCCACCCTCCTGGGAACGCGCGGCGTGGTGGTCATCGGTCACGGGCGCTCGGACGCGGAAGCGGTGTTCACGGCCATCCGCGTGGCCTGCCGGGCGGCGGAGAACGGCATGGTGGAAGCCATCGGCGAGGGCGTGGCGCGCGCCGACGCCGCGACACGGGGAGCAGGTGCGGCACCATGAACGTCACCACCAACCAGGCCCTCTGCGCTCGTCGTCGGCGTCAAGCGCTGCTCTGCTCCGGAGCGGGCATCGCCGTCCTGGTGACGGGTCTGGTCCTCAACCTGCGCAGCCAATTCGGCGCCGCCTACTTCGCCCTCCTGGTGGGCACCCTCTGCAGCTGGATGGGGGTGGTGCTGGCGGACCGCTGGGTGGCCATCCCGCGCCCGGACAAGGTGCTCCAGGAAGGACTGAAGCGCTGCACGGGCCGCCCCTACCATCTCTACAACTGGACCCTGCCGCCGGACCATGTCCTGCTGGCACCCTGGGGCCTGACGGTCTTCCATACCATGGGTCACGACGGGCCGGCCCTGATCGACGGGGGGCGTTGGCGCGACCTTCGACCGCTTTGGCGACGCCTGCTGCGCTTCGCTCGCCGACCGGTGCGCCATCCGGGCGAACTGGTGGCCCTGGACCTGAAGGCCCTGCGCGAGGCCCTGGCCGCAAAGGACGCTGAACTGGCCGCGGTGCCCGTCGACACCGTGGTGCTGTTCACCCATCCGCAGGCGAAGCTGACCCTGCAGCGCCAGGACGCGGCCCTGCCGGTCCTGCAACCCGCGGATCTGGACGCCTGGGCGCAGCATGCTCTGCGCGACCGGCCTCGTCTGGCCCCCGCCCTCCGGCTGCGGCTGGAGGAGCTGTTGCGAGAGCTGAAGACCCGCTGATGCGCACCGCCGGCTGACACCGGTCCACATGGCCCGAATCCCGGTAATCCAAGCTCCCATGACTGCAACCAGGCAACGATCAGGACCGAGCAGCGCTCCGCTCCTGTTCGGCGCGCTCCTGATCTCCGCGATCACCTGGGCCCTGATCGGCAGCGGACGGTCCGCGACGCCGGCCCGCGCCCAGGGCGACCCCATCATGGTGGACATCGTGGTGCGCAAGGCAGCGCGGCTGTATGGCGCCGACCTGACCTTGCGCTACGACCCCGCGCAACTGAGTCCCATCGACGCCTTGCCCTCCACACCAGGCATCCAGGCGCAGGTGGGTTCGGTCTGGGGCGCATCGCCCTTCGTGGTGGTCAACGAACTGGACACGACCAAGAGCGAGATGCATCTGGTGGTCTCGCTTCTGGCCCCTGCCGAACCCCTCGCCGGCGACCTGATCCTGGCCCGCATGGGCTTCGTGCCGCGCCGCTTTCCGCTGGAGGACGCCTACGACCTTCAGGATGTCCTGCTGGTGGATCTGGGCGGGCAGGCGATTCCCTTGCGCTGGGAAGGCGTGGTCATCGACCCGCTGGTAGACTGGCGTACGGTGGTTCCGCGCCTGTGGCTGCCGCTGGCGGCGCCGGGCGAACGGGAGGAATATGCAACCGGGGCGGTCGGACCATGAACCTCACCGCTTAAGCCACGCTTCCACCTGCCCCAGCAACCCATCCCTCGGCGCCCGCGCCTTCAGTCCCGCCAGTCGCGCCTCAGCCGACGCCTTGTCGCCCGTCGCCGCCAGCACGAGGACGGCGGCATGGTCGGAAGCCGCCCGCGGCTCTGGGAAGCCCCGCTGGTCCAGCACCGCTTCCGTCAAGGCTGTCGGATCAACGCCCTCCGGGCCCAAAGCACGTTCCAGGCGCTCCGTGGCCCCTGCCCAGTCGCCGCGGGCCAGGGCCAGACGCAGGCTGCCGGCGGCCGCCGCGGCATCTCCCGCGTTCAAGCGCCAGGCCTTGTCGTAGGCCGCAGCGGCGGGCGCGGTCTCGCCCAGTCGCTCCTGGGCGCCGGCTAACCCCAGCCAGGCCAGCGGACTCAGCGGCTGGCGCTCCAGGGTTGCCTGGTATTGACCGCGCGCCGCTGTCCACCACGGCGCGGCCGCACCCACCGGCGTGGACTGATCTCCACGGTCGCGGTACAAGTCGCCAAGGTGGCTTCCAGTGGCATCGCTCGGGGCCAGTTTCAAGGCCGCTTCCAATGCCGCGCGCGCCGCTTCGAACTGACGCGCGCGCGTCATCTCATCCCCCTCCGCCATCCGCAGTTGGGCGATGCCGGCCTGCAGGTCAAGAATCGTCGGCTGATTCGGCCAGAGCGCTGCCGCCCGCGCGAGCCGATCCGCGGCCCCGGCCAAATCGCCCGCGGCGGCCATCTCCTGACCTGCGCGCACATTGCTGTCGGCCAGGAGCGGGGCCAGAGCCAGCCGCCAGCCGCCCAGGCCGCCGAGGAAAGCGAGTCCGGCCAACGGAAGCGTGACCGCCCCGAACCTGGGGCGCGCCCCGTGGGCACCGGCCAGCCACAATGCGCGCAGCAGCAGGGTCGCCAGCAGGGCCACCCCCCAACCGGCGATCTCCGCGCCGTTCCGCCCACTGAGAAGACGGCCCACGACCACGGCCACCGCGGGCGCCAGCCCCCAAGCGGCCATGGGCATCCAGGATCGAGGCGCTACGGCCCATGAGGCCGCCGCCCGCGCGGGCTTCGCGACCCGTGGGCGGCGGCCGACTTCAGGCGTGGTCACCGGCCGCCGGCCGGCGTCGGACAGCAGGACCGCGGACAGCAGATAGGCCAGCGGGATCAGGAAGAGGGCCGGCTGATGCAGGGCGGACCGCGGGCCGGGGATGGCGACAGGCGCGAGCAGGATCGCTGCCAGGCCCAGGCCCACGAGCAAGCCGTCGGGTCCGGCGGCCGCGACGGCATCGTCCGCCCACGCCGCATCTGATTCCCTCGCCGTCGACGACCGGTCGATCGCCGCCAGCAAGGCGACAGACAGCAGCACCACCAGGTCACTGGCCACGGTCGGCACACCCACCGAGCTCTCCACCAGATGGGCGGCCAGAGCGCCGACCACACCGATGATCAGCCAGGCCTCGCCGGAAACGCGCATGATCCCGACCTTTCCGACCGTAGCGACACCACGCCGCAGCGACAAGCCTGCAGCGCCCATCAGTCCCAGCAGCAGGCCGGCCGGCGCCAGGGCCAGGCCGAGGGCCACCTTGCCCGCAAGGAAAGCCACGGCGACGGCAGCCAACGCGCCGCCCATTCCCGCGGCCAGGAGGCGTCGCCAGGTTCCCCAACCCAGGAGTGCCAGGCCGATGGCCATCGCCAATGCCGGAATCGCCAGGCTGGCCAGCAACCCCACGAGCCCCGCCGAGGCCAGGGCATCCCACAACCGGCTGTGCGCACGGTCAAAGAACTGGGTGGGGGTCAACTGCACCAACCGCTCCGGCAGGTGGGGGCCGACGGCATAGGGCAGGCTCTCCAACCCGTGGCCCACCAGCCATCGTCCCGGAGCGCTCGCCGCCATCAGGTCGGCCGTGGCCTGCCAGACCAGGAGCCGCTGCTCCACCGTCCGACCGCGGCCAAGGGCCAGAGGGCCCGGGCCCACCAGAAGCAGGGCGACCAGGAGGATCGACGCGGCCAGGGCGCTCAGGGTGGCCACGGCGCCGGCCATCCGCGGCCACCGTCGTCCCATCGCCAACAGTCCGGCCAGTCCCAGGCCCACCGCTGCGCCCAGGAGCGGCCCGCGGCTGGCGGTGGCCCCCAAGCCCGCCGCGCAGGCGGCCAGGCAGAGGGCGGCGCCGAGGGTCAGCCGGCCTTGACCGACGCCGCGCCGCGGCCAGGCCTCCAGCAACAGCGCCAGAGCCAAGGGCGCGAGGACCGCCAACCAGGCCCCCAGGAAGATGGGATTGCCCAGGCTGGCAAAGGCCCGCTCTGCGGCCGAGGCGCCGAAGGTGCTCCAGCTGAGGCTGTCGATTCCCGCGCGTTGCAGCAGGCTGTAGGTGGCCACCGGCAGGGCGGGCACCAACAAGAAGACCCACAGGCGCCGGCGCGAAGCGTCGCGGCGCAGGCATAGGTACGCCGCGGCGAACAGCAGCCACAAGCCCATGACCGCCAGGAGACCCTGTCCACGGCGGTAGCTGCCCCACAGGCTGGGTCCGGGGACCACGGAGAACACCGTCGCCGCCAGGGCGGCGGCCGGACCCAAGAGGGTTAGGACCGGCAACGGCCGGCTCAGTCTGGCGCGCCAGCCGTCATGGACCGGCAACGGCGCAATCAGTGGCCAGGCCAGACCGCAGCCGGCCACCAACAGGCCCAGCAGCAGCAGCCAGGCCAGCTTGTCCGGCTCGAAGACCCGTGCTGAACGGGGGTTGAAGTAGAGCGGCGCCAGGACCGCGGCGGCCAGGACCGATCCCTCAGCCAGAGCTTGCAGAAAGGGCGCGCCAAAGCAGGTTGGAGCGGGGGGTCGGGGCAGGCTCACAGGTGGCCGGGCGCGGAGCGCCCTCAGTCCAGCCGGCTCACGAACCGGTAACCTGCCCCCGGATCGGTAACGATGGTATCCGGCGTGTTGGGGTCCTCTTCGATCTTCTGCCGCAACCGCCAGATGTATTGCTTGAGTACCTCGGTAGGCCGCTCCTCGACGATGGGGCGCTCCCAGACCGACGTCAGGAGTCGGTCATGGTCCAGGGTCTCGTCCTTGTGGCGGATGAGGTAGGCCAGCAGGCGGAATTCGCGCGGGGTCAGGTGGGCGCCGCGGCCGCGCACCCATACCTGGTGGGAGCCGAAGTTGACCCAGAGCCGCCGGTCCACGTAGACCGCCACCTCTTCTTCGTCGGCCAGTCCGACGCGGGTATCCGTGCGGCGCAGAACGGCATCGCAGCGCGCGGCAACCTCTTCAAGATGCGCGTCGGCCAGCAGACAGTCCTCGGCGCCCAGACCGAAGCCCCGGCGCATGGCGCTTGCATTGTCGACGATCAGCATGAAGCGGGCGGGCAAGGTCTCCGCATCGGGCCAGGCGGCGCCGGCGCTGACATCGATCAGCACCAGGTCAGCCGGGGGCAGCGCGCCTGGCAGCTCATGGCGGACGACCTCGTAGCCACCCTGCTTCAGGGCCTGCGCCAGCGCCGCACTGGGCGCCGCATGCGGCGAGACGATGAGGATGCTGCGCTTCTGGGACACGGCTGACCTCGCTGACGGGACCCCGGCCGGGCTGGTGGCTGATTATATCCCGCCCGCCTCGCGCGGGCCGCGGTCCCGCGGACGCAGAGCACGGGGCGATCGATCGGCCAACGGGCGCGTCGGCCGACCGGACCTCAGTCCTGGCCGTGTTGCGTCTGGAAGCGGTAGCCGATGCCCCGTTCGGTACGCACGTAGCGTGGGCGACGGGGGTCCGGCTCGATCTTGCGTCGCAGATGATGCAGATGCACCCGGAGCGTGGCTTCGCCGTCATCGTAGGACTCGCCCCACACCGAAGTCAGCAGATCCTGGCTGGGAATCGGCTGGTTGGGATGTTGCACCAGATAGCGCAGGAGGTTGAACTCGATAGGCGTCAGAGCCACCGGCTGGCTGTCCACGATGACATCGCGGGTGGCCAGGTCCACCATCAGGTGCTCATCCGCGTAGCGCGCCGGCCGCTCCAGATAGGGCCGGTCCTGGGCGCGCTTCATCACCGCCCGTACCCGCAGCTGCAGCTCGTCGATGTCATAGGGCTTGGCCAGGTAATCGTCCGCCCCCAGCTCCAGGCCACGCACGCGGGCCTCCAGCTCTGAAGATGCCGTCACCATGATGATGGGGGTATCCCAGACCTCGCGGATACGCTGGCAGGTCAGCCAGCCGTCCATCAAGGGCATGGCGATGTCGAGGATGATCAGGTCCGGGCGGCGCTCGTAGGCCAGCCGCAAGGCGGTCAGACCGTCGCCAGCCTCGATCACCTCAATGTCCTCGGCCCTGAGCGCCATGGTGAGCAATGCCCGGGCGTCGGCCTCGTCGTCCACGATCAGGATGCGCTTGCGCTTCATGGCTGGTCTGGGCTCCGGGCTGGCCACCAGGGCCGGGGAAGCTGGCCGGCGGCCCGGGCGAAAGGTATCAGGCGCCGTGAAAACCGGCGCGCCGGGACTGGAGACGCGCATCAGGCGCTCTCTTCGCCGGCGGCGGGCAGGGCGAGGGTGAAGCAGGTGCCCGAGCGAGAGCTGCGCGAGATCCACAGCTTGCCGCCATGGGCCTGGGTGATGTTGCGCGCCAGGTACAGACCCAGCCCGTAGCCGGACTTGCCGGCAGAGCTGCGACCGCGACCGAAGGGCGCGAAGATGCGCTCCATATCCTCCGGAGCGATGCCCGGGCCGGTGTCGGCCACATGGGTCAGCACCGTGTTGCCGCTGCCCTCCACGCGCACCGTGATCCGCCCGCCGGGAGCGTACTTGGCCGCGTTGTCCAACAGGTGCTCCAGCACCTGGCAGATCTGGATCCGATCGCCGCGGGCCGCCGGGCTATCCGGCGCCGCTTCCACGGCAAACGTGGTCCCGCTTTGCTGTTCTTCGGCCGCCAGACGCAGCGGCTCGATCATCTGCGCCGCCAGATGGGCCATGTCCAGGGGTTCCGGGCGCAGCAGCATGCGTCCGTCGGCCGCCACCGCCTCCAAGAGCGCCTCCAGGCGGGCCACCAGGCGCGTGCTCTGGGCCTCGATGATCTTCAAGGCCTGCTGCACGCTCTGCAGGTCGCCGGCATCCAGGTTGCGGCTGGCCAGCTGCGCGCCTACGCGCACCATCGAAAGCGGAGAGCGCAGGTCATGGCCGATGAGGGCCAGGAACTGATCGCGCGACTGGTCGTCCATCCGGCCGGCCACGGCCACCTCCATGCCCAGGTCCAACATGGAGGACACCGTCTCCAGGAGCGCGACCTCATCGCGGCTCCAGGCACCGGGCCGCAGCACCGCCAGTACGCCACCGGACCTGGGATGGCCCGGGATGGGCTGCAGGTACCAGTCGCCGGCCAGCACGGGCGTGCCGCCAAGGGCTTCCTCCAGCGCGACCCGCGCCGGTCCCGTCTCCACCCGCGCTTCAGGCGAGCGGTAGGTCGCAGCCAGCACGGGACCCTGTTCATTCAGCCAGATCTCACAAGCCGCGGCCTGGAACATACCCACCGCCGAGCGCGCCACCACCGGCAGGAAGGCCATTCGGTCCGCCGCCCCGCTGGCGGCGCGCGCAATGTCGGCGAGAGCCGCCATCTGCGACCCTTGCGCCAAGGCGCCAACCGGAGTCGCCACATCGATTTCGGTGGATGGAACCAGCGATGGCTGGTAGATCGTGCTTGTCATGATAGGAAATTGCTTTCAGGCCAATGGGAGACAAGATCCAGCGTTCTAAATGTTATTTTTACCACGTCGCGCGGCCCTTGTCCAGTGCCGATCGACGCCAACAAGGCGCCTTGAACGATATTCGCACGCCGGTGCACGCGGGCACACGCGGCGCACATTCAGCCGGACTCGGCGGAGCGCGGCCCCCGCCACCGTCACGGGGTGGCTGAGGGCTGTGGTTCCGGGGTCGGCACATCCGTGGGCTTGTCAGTCGGCGCGGGCGATTCTGTGGGCAGACTGATGGCCGTGGGCGGCACGGTGGGGCCGGCGGTCGGCTTGGCGGTCGCCGTGGCGGCAACGGTCGTGGGCGGCCCGGCCGAGGCGGTAGGTGCCGCGGTGGACAGGGCGGCGCGGACTTTGATCCGCAGGTCCTGGCTCGACTCGCTGCCATCAAGAAGGATGGCCGTGAGCTTGTACGTGGTGTTCTGCTGGGGACAGACCTTCTCTGAGCCCTCGTCCCCGGCCTTGCCGACACCGTTCAGCGAATAGGAGCGGACGCCCTTGACCGTCCATCGGAGGGTGGTGCATTCACCGGCGGTCAGATCGGTCTTGTCGGCTGACAGGCTGATGACCGCCGCGGTCAGGGTGGGGCTAGCGGTAACCGTGGCCGTCGCGGCCGTCGGCGTGCGCCGCGGGGTGGGGCTGCCCGTCACCGCCGCGAGCCGGGTGGGCGTCGACGCGGCCGGCAGGGTCGCAGTCACCTCTGGCGCGCCGTCATCCACAGCCAGGTTGGCCACGGGGCCGTTGCAGTTGAGGTCGGTGGCCTCCAGCCAGCCGCCGGCCTCGCCTTCTTCTGCCCTGACGAAGACCCAGGCGCCGTCGGCGCTGCGTCCCGCCACCTGGACCACCGCGCCAACGTCCAGGGTCATGGCGCCATCGACCGGGATGCCACCGGGCGCCGGGCGCAACTGAGCGCCCTCGCCACGGACCGCGCAGCGGAAGAGGAAGTCGGCCGGCTGGGCTCCTGGGTCTTTGCCGCCGGCATAATCATCATACCAGTCGCTGAGCGCCTCCCGGTCCACCTCCATCAAGGGCGGCAAGGCGCCTTGCTCGGTGATGGCCGCCACCTGTCCACCTTTGAGGCGCAGCTTTTCCGCGCCGCGCCGCAGGTCGGCGCTCCCTTTGACCACCGCCACCCAAACGGCCGGCTCGGGGCCGGGCATGAGGCTGACGATGATGTCCGCCGGCGCCTTCGCAACCTCGATGACGGCCCAGGCCGCGGCCTGGACGGTGAAGAGCGCCGCCGTGTCGTCTCCCACGAGCCGGTAGCGAACCGTTCCCGCGGCTTGATCGAAGGAGGCCTGAGATCGACTCGGCTGGGCCACGCTCACCAGCAGGTCCGTGCCGGTCGCCAGATCCAGGGCCATGAACTCAGGCCAGGTCAGGTCAGCATGGCCACCCTCGCCGGTGACGACCATGTTGCCCGGCAGGATATCCACGGAATCGCCCTTGCCCAGAGTCTGGCCCTCAGCAAGTTCGAGGACACGATGCTCCACCGGCGGGAGGAGGACCGTCAGCTTTCCCTTGTTGGCGTTCGGAGTGGGGCCATCAATCGGGGCGCTTTTCCGACAGGCGCTCAAGGCGGAGACCAAGGCCACGAGCAGGAGGGCTCGGCGCCAGTGGGGATGCAGCTTCATGGATCGCGCTCCGGAGGGCTGGGGGGGCCGCAATCGGACACACGCCGCTAGGGCGGACGCGGTGGCCGGCGCCGGCGTGGGACTGGCGGCGCAGGCGCATTATACACAGGACGGGGGACGCCCATCACAGGCGCCCCCCGCTTGCCGACGGATCGCCGGCAGACCCTGCGCCCGCATCCCTGCTAACGGCAGACCAGACGACCGGCGATCTGGCGATAGATGCCCGCCAGGTCTTCGGCCCGAGGCGCGAAGTAATATCGGTCGGGCGTGGACGCGATGTGACGCAGGACCTCCTCGCGGTAGTAGACGTCCTTGAACCCCACCGTGAAGACCAACGCGCGGATGCCCTTGATGGCAGCTGCGGCGGCATACACGGCCTCGAGGGTCGTGTGGTTGGGCTCGCCGTCCGAGAGCAGAACCACCGCCCGCGTGTTACCCGCCCCTACCTTCGAGCCAACGATCAGCTGCTGATGCGCGTACTGCAGGCCAAGGTCGATACGCGAGCCCTCGCGTGGCGTCGGAATGCGGTCGATGGCGGCCAGGAGGGCGGATCGATCGTTGGTCAACCACTGCTCCGTGCGCGCCGTCTCGTTGTACCAGACGATGGACGCCTGATCGAAGAGGCCCAGGTTGTCCTTCTCCAGGGCCAGCTGGCCGATGAAGGTTCGCGCCGCATCCTTGGCGCCATCCAGCTTGATGCGACCGTCGGCCATGCGCCCGCGCATGGTGGTGGAGGCGTCAAGGACCAGGATCACATCCGTGTGCCGCTCGATGCACTTGTCGTTGAAGATGATCGGGATGTAGACGGGCCGCGGCTTGACCGGCGGCGGCGGATCGGTGGGCGTGACGGTCGCCGTGGCCGTGGGTGGGATGGCGGTGATCGTCAGGGTGGGCGTGGGAACGGTGGGCGCAGGCGTCCGCGGCGGCGCGACGACGATGACCGTCGGGATGGGGAAGACCCCGCTGTTGGGCTGGTCCAACCCATCGGTCCCGTCGTAGTCCGCACGGGTGTTGGTAGGATGCGTTCCTACATCCAGCGGCTCCACCCAGAAGCTCATCTCCACCCCGCTGAAGGGCACGGGAGCGAAGCGCCAGGTGATGGTGCGGGACGCGGCATCCCAGGTGGCGACCGGCTGGGCCGATCCCTCGATGTAGGCCATGTTTTTTGGCACGTGATCGGTGATCGTCACCGTCTTGAGTAGCACGGAGGCCGAAATGCGCCGGGCGATGCCCTTGAAGACCCCCGCCAGATCGTCGGCATTGGGGGCGAAGAAGTAGAGCTCCGGCCGGCGCGCCACCAAGCGCAGCAGATTGGGGTCCACGTCCTGCCCAAGGCCGATGGAATAGACGGTGATGCCGGCGTCCCGCAGGCGGTCCGCCACATCCACGGTGAGCATGCGGGTGTTGTTGAAGGGCACGCCATCGGTCATCAACACGATGATGGGCTTGGCGTCTGCGCGATGCTCCGGACCCAGGACCTCGCTCATGCCCAGCTCCAAGGCATCGGCGATGTTCGTGCCTCCGGCCGGCTCCAGTTTGCCGATCTGACTGAGAACGGCGTTTCGGTCGAAACTGAGCGGCGCCAGCAACTGCGGTCCGTTCCCGAACATCACCATGCCCACCTTGAACACCCGTTGGCCCGGCTGGCTTGCGGGCATGACGATGTCGATGAAGTCGGCCACGGCCAGGCGCGCGTTGCCGATCTTTCCGCTGTCGGACATGGAATTGGAGCGGTCTACCACCAGCATGATGTCGGCCTGCTCGGAAGCCGAAGGGCAGTTGCCCCCCAGGCGCAAGGTCACTTTGGTCTTCTCGCCGAGTCGCAGGAAGCTGGGGGCGGCCCACTTGTCCGGCACCGTCTCGCAGAATAGCGGCGAGATCGGCGGTTGCTCCGGGTTGGCGTGGCCGGGGGCCGGGGCGTAGACACGGACTGTAGCCTTGAGCGGATCGGTGACATAGACTCGGCCCACGTCGTCCACGGCCACGTCGCTGATCGACGACTGGATGCCCGGCGTCACATCGGTGGCGTCCCAGACCTCCAACGGTCGGCCCTGTCGGTCGGCACGCACCACGTATTGGCGTTCGTGGATGAAGTAGATGCTGCCCTCCGGACCGACGCTGATGCGCTCGGCCAGGGCCGGCAGGGTCACCAGGTCCACCAGGCTTCCACCGCGGAAGACCTCCACGGTGTTGACGGAGCGGTCGAAGAGGTACAGCTCACCGGAGCGGGCTTCCATATCCCAGTAGCTGTGGGTCTTGTCGGACAGGGCCAGGCCGCGGCGCTTCTCTCCGTACCCATCATACTCATCCATCAGGGTGGCGTTCTCGACATCGTCCCATTGGTCGTAAAGCACCTGCAGGCGATCGATGCCGGCGTCCCAGGCGATGGCCGACAGGAAGGGCGGGCGCTCGCCGATGATCTGGTGCTGGTTGCCGGGCAGCACCTTGCGCCAGACAACGGTTCCGGCGCCACGCCGGAGTTGCATGACTTCCCGAATCTTGGCGCCGAAGAGGTCGCCGTTGGGGCCGACCGCCAACTCCTTGATGTTCTCCACCCGGGTGGAGCCGTCGACGGTGCCGTCCGGGCGCATGTGGCGCACATAGACGCCGCCGAGAACGTGGATCAACCCGTCAGGCCCGACCACGACGCGGCTGGCGGCGTCGGTGCCGGTCCATTCGGCCACCAGGTCGTGCCCCCCCTCCGGAGGGGTATGGGGTGCGGCGCGCGAAGGCAGGCTCCAGCCCCCCGTGATCAGTAGCAGGGCCAGGACCGCAGGCCAATGGAGCATCCGGCGCGCGAGGGAGGGAACGGGGGGGGCGAATGACGCTCCGCCCGCCGTCGACTCCGAGGGAAAGACGTGCATAGGGGTTCTCCAAATGAAATGGCTATGGCAGCCTGGCAACACAAACAGGACAATCCTGCTAATGCTATCCCCCCCCGGGTGCGGCTCAAGTGCATTCTACATCGACTTTCAGAGCAACTCCGTGCGTGTCGGCCAAGGGTCGGCCAGACGTCAGGATACGGTAGGTCTCCCGACGGTCAGCGGCGCGAATCTGGCGCCGGAGCGGCGCCTGCCCCCTCGACAGCGCCCCCCTGATCGCCTAGGCTATCGCCATGGAATCCAGTCTCGCCACGCGTCTGGCCGCCCTGCGCGCCCATCTGCTGACCCTGCTGGCCAGCGTGACCTTGAGCGGTCTTCTGGTTTGGCAGCGCGCCGCACCGCCGGCCACTGCCCTACGCGTGATCCCCGCCCCCTCGCCGCCCCCCGCAGCCACCGTCGCCTCCCTGCGCTGGCAGGTCCACGTGACCGGCGCAGTGGCCAGCCCTGGCCTGGTGCTCCTGGCCCCCGGCGCCCGGGCCGCCGACGCGGTCGAGGCCGCTGGCGGCCTGGCCGCCGAAGCGGCCGCCGACGCCATCAACCTGGCCGCTCCGCTGGCTGACGGGCTACAGATCCACGTCCCGGCCCAAGGCGAGCCGACGCCGTTCTCCCGGGCTCCGGCTTTCGCCCCGCCGGCGGCGGTCGGCGGCGGGGCGGCCACGGGTCCCGGCGCGGATCAGAGCCAGCCCCTTCCACGCGATCCCGGATTTCCGATCGACCTCAACACTGCCGGAGCCGCAGAACTGGAGTCCCTCCCTGGCGTGGGACCCGCTTTGGCCGCGCGAATCCTGGCCCATCGTCAGGCCAACGGCCCCTTCCAATCCGTGCAGGATTTACTGGCGGTGCCCGGGATCGGAGAGAAGACCTTGGGACGTTTCGAAGCACAGGTGATGGTTCGCTGATACAGCGGGTCGCCGGTACTCGCGCAGTTCCCGTCACCATCGACCCAGCTATACCAACCTACGCCTGCAGCCGCAACCTCAGGGCCCTATGCGCTTCTTCGCCGCACGGAGCCGCGCCAGGTCGGCCTCCGACAGCGGCTCCGCGACGCCAACCCGCGGCCGCTTCACCACGCCGAGCGGGCCAGGCAGGGGCTCGGACTCCGGGATCAGCGGCGGCGTCCGACGACGACCCCGACGAAAGCGCAGCAGCATTTCGCGGTCCACATGGCCCGGCCGCAAGCGGCGGACTGCCACATCCAGGGGGAACAGCAGGGCGGCCATCGCTAGCAGGAAGGGCCAGACCTCGCGCGCGGCTCGCGCCTCGCGAACTGGGTCGAAGACCTGCTCCGCACGGTTCAGCACCCGTCCGCCCGTCCGCTGCGCCAATTGCACGAGGCGCGGGTCGGTGGGCCCGGTACCCGAATCGGCGTACTCGGGGCTGTAGGGCACCACCAGACCGGCGCTTACCGTTCCCACCGCCCGTCCGCCTGAGCGAGCGGTAAACCGCATCACGTAGGCGCCCTGGCCGGGCAGGTCGGCATCGGCCTCGAAGAGCCCGGCCGCCACCTGCCGCAGGGTGACCCGCTGCGTCGCGCCCTCGTCCGCGGCGAGAACAACCTCCACCGACAGGTCCTCCGCGGCGCCGGCGGCCACGCGTAACTTGAGGCGCGCCCGACCGCCCGCAAGGTCGATCTCCGGATGCAGGTCATCGTCCTCAGGGGGTGGCAGGGTCCAGTCGACCAGGCGCAGGATGAAGGCCCCCAACTGCGGCCAGCCCATCCAAGCTCCGGCCCATTGGCCCTTGAAGTCGCTGGTCCAAGCCACCGCACGACCCAGACCGTATTGCCAATGAGCCAGGAGGGGGTCGTCCAGATGGGACACCAGGGCCACGGTGGCCCCGCTCCGCGCGGTGGTGGCGTTGTAACCGTCCACACGAGGCAGGGTTGCGGTATCGATCCCGGGAAGGAGGGCCCTGGGCGCTCGCGGCGCGGGGAGGAAAGGCTCCTCGACCACGTAGGTTCCCATCCGGGTGAGGGTCTCCTCGACGAAGATCTGGGGGATCTGGGCTGCGTCCCGCACCACGTAATGGCGGCCGCCGCCACGGGCGGCCATCGTCGCCAGGTAGGGCGCACTGTCCTCGCCGGCAGCCACCACTGACAGCGTGATCTCCGCGACCTGCATGCGCCTCAGGAGCGGTTCGTAGCCCGCGCTGTCCGACCAGCCGTCTGTGAGGAGGAGGATGTGCCGCAGGGGCCGGTCGGACTGTTCCATGTCGCTCACCGCCGCCGCCAGTCCGGCCTGGATGTTCGTGCCACCGCCCACGGGAATGCCGGCCACGGCCTCCGCCAGCTTGGCCGGCTCGCTGTTGGGACCCCGAGGCCAGATCTGATGCGCGCTGTCGTCGAAGGCGGTCACCGCCACCTCGTCCTCGGCCTTGAGCAACCCCACCGCCTGTAGCACGGCATCCTTGGCCAGGTCCAGCCTCGTCACCACCTTCGGCCCGTCCTGAGCCTGGCCCATGCTGCCGCTCTGATCGATCACGAAGCTCAGGGCGATGCCAGGCCGCTTCTCCTTGTCGCGAACCTCCATCTCCACCGGCAAGGCCCGCTCGACGGGTGTGCCCCGCCAGCCCCCGGCGCCGAAGCCATCGTCTCCGCCGACCATCACCAGTCCCTTGCCCAGATCCCGCACGGCCGCCTGCAGGGCCGACATCGCCGCCGGGGACACGCGGTGTGCCGACGTGTCGACGATGATGACCGCCTGATAGACCGCCATGCCCAGGAGGGTCGAGGGCATGGCCTCGGGCGCCAGAGTATCGACGGTTCGCCCCCCCTGGCGCAGCGCCTCCGCCACCGGCGCGGCCCTGGCCTCGTCCGCCGTCACCAGCAGCAGTCGCGGCGGCCCGGCTACCAGGGATACACCGTCGGCCTCGTTGTTCTCCGTGCGGCCGTCGCGCTGCGGCTGAAGGACGGCCTTGAACCGCTCCACACCGGGCTGGCGCACCGTCACCGTGACCCCCAGCCGGGTCTGGCCGGCGGCCAGCGCCACCGTGCGGTCCAGGATCGTCTCCGCGCCGCGGTAGATCCTGAGCCGGGCCTGCCCGGAACTACTGGCTCGCAAGCGCGCTGTGACCTCAAAGCTCTGTCCCACGCGACTGGCCGCCGGAAGCTCCAGGCCTTCCACCAGCATCTCCGCCGGATCCGCGGCGGAAGCCAACGGCAGCACATCGATGGGGATTCGCGCCACTGCCGCCAAGGTCACCGCGGACTCCAGCGCTCCTTTGTTGTGGCGGCCGTCGGAGAGCAACACCAACCGTCGGCTGCTCCCGGCCGGCAGGATGGCGGCCCCCAGACGGAGCCCCGCACCTATATCACTGCGCCCACGCGACAGAAGGACCCGCAGGGGCTCCAATGCGCCTTCGCGGGCGCTGCGCTCCACCATCGCCCGCTCGGCGAAGCTGACGAGCGCCAGCAGACGATCCGGGCGGGTGGCGGCCGCGGCCGCCACGGCGAAGGCCTCGGCGCGAGCCTGCTCGGCGGCGGGAACGCTGTCGGAGCGGTCCAGAAGGAGAGCGGCGCTGCGCAGGTCGACCGGGCGAACCAACCGGGGACGGGCAAGGGAAAGGGCCACCAGGATCAGGATGAGTGTCCGAACGGCCAGGCTCCAGCGCCGTCGGCGCTCGGGGAGGCGTCGGTCGATCCAGCCGATCCACAGAACCCAGGGCAACACCAACAGCGCGGCCAGAACCCAAGGGCGCAGAAACTGCACGCTCATGGCCTGACGAATCCCCCGGCGATCACCAGACGATTATGGGCCGGGGACGAAAAATGCGCCAGCCCCGGACAGCGAACGCTGTCCGGGGCTGGTCACATAACACCCGTAGGTCGCCTTTCGGCGAATCTCCCGGTACGGGTTCCGGGTGGATCATGCCGGTTCCGGGGCCTGTCCGGCCCCGGACCGACGGGGTATGCATCAGCGGACGAAGAGGCGGATGCGCTTCATCGGGCCGGCAAAGGCCTTGTAGCTGCCGGCGGCTGCCTGCTGCGCCTCGACCTCGCGGCCGCAAGCCGTCGCCGCCTGTCCGGCCATGTTCGCCAGGCTGGCCGTCACCGCCAAATGGCTGTGGCGCACCGCCATCGGTGCCTCGACGCCCATGCCGGCCAGATCCGCCCGGATGGACTCGCCGCGCCGCGCCATCTCGCCCATCGCCGCCTCACAGGCGGCTTCCGGCTTCAAGGCCGCGGCCGCCAGGGTCGCGTCGGCCTCCATCGTCCAGGATTCGATCACCGGAGCGAACTCCCGCATCGCGGCGCGGTACGCGTCCGCGTTGCTGGCCTGCGCCCCCTGGGTGATGGTCAGAAAGGCCACCGCCGCCGTCATCGTCGCCGTCAGGGTCTGGATCATGCGCTTCATGGTGTTCTGCTCCTGGTCGCCGCTGGCGAACCGTGTCTCTGCTTCGGGTGTCAAGGCTCTGTTTCGAGCGTGACACCAGTGTACCGCTCCTCGAGCCATCGTCCTTGACCGCTACCGGCCTGGTCGCTCGCCGACCGCTCTCCGCCCGCTTCCCGCTCACTGACCCCACGCTGACCAGCGGCGGCACGGGCCGCCCGCAACGCCATCGGAGCCACATCCTTTGTATACTTCTTCCCCATGAATCCCGAACAGACTCTGGCCCTCGAACGCATTCCCAGCCCCTCCCAGCCCTCCGGCGTTCCACCGGAACGTGGCGTCTTCTGCAACCGCACCCTCAACCTGCGCTCCGTGCGGGCCGTCGGCTACGACATGGATTACACCTTGATCCACTATCACGTGGATGCGTGGGAGCATTGCGCCTACCGCCACCTGCGCGACCGCCTGGCCGAGTTGGGTTGGCCGGTGGCGGGCCTGGCCTTCGATCCGCAGGCCGTGATCCGCGGCCTGATCATCGACCGGGAGCTGGGCAACCTGGTCAAGGCCAACCAATTCGGCTACGTCAAGCTGGCCGCGCACGGCACGCGGATGCTGGACCTGGACGCCCAGCGCCAGGCCTATGCCGATACGCTGGTGGACCTGGCCAACAGCCGCTGGGTCTTCCTGAACACGCTGTTTTCCCTGTCTGAGGCAGCCATGTACGCGCAATTGGTAGACCTCCTCGACGCCGGCCACCTGCCTCCGGGTCTGGGCTACGGCGAGCTGTACGAGAAGGTCCGCCAGCATCTGGACGCCGCCCATCTGGAAGGTCAGCTCAAGGCGGACATCATCGCCGATCCGGACCGTTTCGTCGCCCTGGATCCGGAAGCGCCCCTGGCGCTCATGGACCAGCGCGCAGCGGGGAAGCGAGTGGTCTTGATCACCAATTCTGAATGGTCCTACACCCAGGCCATGATGAGCTACGCCTTCGACCGCTTCCTGCCAAAGGGCCTGGGCTGGCGCGATCTCTTCGATCTGGTGATCGTGAGCGCACGCAAGCCGGCCTTCTTCTGGGAGAGCATGCCGCTCTTCCAGGTGCTGGACGCGGAGGGGCGCTTGATGCCCGTCCGGGCGACGTCTGGACTGCGCGGTGTCTTCCTGGGAGGCAACGCGGCCTTGGTCGAGGAGATGCTGGGGCTTTCCGGCGCCGAGATCCTCTACGTCGGCGACCACATGTACGGCGACGTCCACGTCTCCAAGGGCGTCAGGCGTTGGCGCACGGCGCTGGTCCTGCGCGAGCTGGAGGAGGATCGCCGGGCCATGGCCGGCTTCCTGCCCGTCCAGGCCCGCCTGGACGACCTGATGGCGCGCAAGAACGGCCTGGAGCTTGAGTACTCCCAGCTCCGCCTCCACTGCCTGCGTCTTGAGACCCGCCCCGCCTATACCGTGGCGCCGCCCGCGGACCCGGCTGATCTTCGCGCCCGGATGGCCGGCCTCCGAGCGCAGCTCGTCCTGCTGGACGAGCAGATCGCCCCGCTGGCCGTCGCATCAGGCAGACTCAACAACCCCCGTTGGGGCCTGCTCCTACGCGCTGGCAACGACAAGAGCCATCTGGCCCATCAGGCGGAGGGGCATGCGGACATCTACACCTCGCGCGTGGCCAACTTCGTGGCTGAGACGCCATTCGCCTACTTCCGTCCCGCCACCGGCCGGCTACCCCACGACCCACCGCGCATCTGAGCTTGTCCGGTGACGGATCGACTCCGTCAGCCACGGGGAACGTCCAAGCGCTCGTCACACACTCCCGCCAGATTGCAGGCCCGGCAACGACCCGGCTCCTGATGGCTGCGCCCGGCTCCACCCGCCTCTTCGGCCTCGTCCATCGCCGCCAGGCTCTCAAGCACCCAATCCCGGGCTCTGGCATCGTACGGCAACTCCCAACTCTCATATGCATAGCAGAGGATGCCGTGCGCCGGGGCGCGTCCGGTGGTCTCTTCCAGCAGCAGGCAGTAGGCCGCGAGCTGCAGGCGGTCAGCGGTCAATGGGCGCCTGGCCCGCCGCGTCGGCTTGATCTCCACCGGGATCCAGGCCTGCCCGCGGGCCAGGATGAGATCCGGCCGGCCGCTCAGCCGGTAGCGCTGGGAGACCAGGGTCTCAGCCGGCTTGCGCCCTGCTTCCAGGTCCACGGCTACCGTCCGCGCTCGGGGCAGGCCAAAGCGCCGCTCCGCGGCTCGGGCACGCAAGGCCATGATCAGCGCCAGAGTCAGCAACAGGGAAGCAAGGAAGTCGGTGCCGCTCATCGCACGGCCCTCACGGTCTTGCTCTTCCATCGCCAAGAGCGCCGGACGCCCGGGCCACGGGGTGTACAATGGTTCCGCATATGCCTCATCTACTGGTCACCAACGACGATGGCGTCCATGCGCCCGGCCTGGCGGCCCTCGCGGCTGCCCTGCGCCCTCTGGGCCGCGTGACGGTGCTGGCACCGGAGCGCAACTGGTCCGCCTCCGGCCATGTCAAGACCCTGCACAAGCCCTTGCGGGTGCACGACACGCAACTGGCGGATGGCAGCCCGGCTCTGGCTTGCACGGGCGCGCCATCGGACGCCGTCGCACTGGCCCTTCTGGGCCTCCTGGACCTGCCGGTGGACCTGGTGGTGTCGGGTATCAATCCGCATGCCAACCTGGGCCATGATGTCACCTATTCCGGCACGGTCACCGCGGCCATGGAAGCCTGTATCTTCGGCGTCCCCGGCGTGGCGGTATCCACCGAGCACACCCAGGCGATCGGCTACGAGCCTGCGGCGGCGATGGCGGCCAAGGTGGCGGCGTGGGTGTTGGACCACGGCCTGCCGGCAGGGCTGCTGCTCAACGTCAACATCCCCGCGCTTCCCGCGGGAGCTATCCGCGGCATCAAACTGACCCGACAGGGCCAGCGCGTCTACCGTGACGCGCTGGTGACCCGACAGGATCCCCGCGGCCGACCGTACTACTGGATCGGCGGCGAGGACCCCAGCGGCCTCGAGGATCCCGGAACCGACTTCGCGGCCCTGGCCGCCGGCTGGGTTTCGATAACGCCCCTGCATCTGGATCTGACGGCGGATTGGGCGGCGGCGGCCCTCGCGGGGTTGGTCGGACCGCATCCAGCCGCCTGAGCCGCCCAACCCTGGCTTTCTGCTATTTGGCCAGGCGATAGCCGAAGCCCCGCACAGTCTCCACATAGGTCGGCACCGAGGGATCGTCCTCCACCTTCTGGCGCAGGTACCAGATGTAGCGCTTGACGTAGCCGGCCTCCTCGACGTACTCCGCGCCCCAGACCTTCTCCAGGAGCTGCTCGTGGCTGAGGGTGCGGCCGGCGCTCTCCGCCAAGGCGGCCAGCAGCCGGTACTCGGTCGGCGTCAGTTGCAGCACCTCACCGCGCTTGAGTACCCGCCGCGAGGCAAAGTCGATGACCAGGTCTCCCACCACCATCGGTGGCGGCGTGCCGTCCGAGCCGGTCCGGGCCGCCCGCGCCAGGATGGCCCGCACCCGGGCGTTCATCTCCGCCAGAGAGAAGGGTTTGGTCACATAGTCGTCCGCCCCCATCTCGAAGCCGCGCAAGCGGTCGGCCTCGGCGTCGCGCGCCGTGAGCATGATGACCGGGACATCCGACATCTCCCGCACCCGTCGCAGGGTCTCCCAGCCGTCCATGCGCGGCATCATCACATCCAGGATCACCAGATCCGGGCGCGAAGCGTACAACTGCTTGATGCCTTCCAGCCCGTTGCTGGAGCTGATCACCTCGTAGCCGGCGCTCTCCAGGGATTCGCCCAGAAGACGGGTGAGGTTGGCGTCATCGTCGATGACCTGGACGCGCACCGGGCGGACGGCGCCGCCGGTGAGGCTAGGCCCTTCAGTCGTCACTTGGTTGTCGTTCATGGCTCCTCCGGAGCGGCAGGCAAGGTGAAGAGAAAAGTCGATCCGGCCCCCGGCGTGCTCTGGACCCAGATGCGCCCGCCATGGCCCTCGATGACCATGCGCGCGATATAGAGGCCCAATCCATGGCCATAGGTCTCGCGAGCGTCATGACGTTCGACCCGATGGAAGCGCTCGAAGATGCGCGGCAGCTCCTCTGCGGGGATGCCGACGCCACGGTCAGCAACTGAAAAAAGCACTTGCCGCCCCCCGGAGGCATCGGGCGCCGGCGGGTCCATCGGCGGAAGCGGCCCCGCCGACAGGTCGATGCGGCTGCCCGTCCGCGAGTACTTGGCGGCGTTGTCAAGCAGGTTGCCCAGCACCTGCACCGCGCGGTCCAGGTCGGCCAGGACGGGGGCCGTTCCGGGTTCCACCTCTATATGGCAGGGATGGTCTGCATCGGCAAAGCGCCGCACTGCCTCGGCGCAGAGGTGGGCGGTGGCCACCGGCGCCGGCAGGAGCTCCAGTCGTCCCGCCTGCATACGGCTGACGTCCAAGACGCTCTGCACCAGCCGCGTCAGGCGGCTGGCCTCGTGGCCGATGATCTCGAGCTTGCGGCGCTGACCGACATCATCCGCCTGGCCGATCAGAAGCTCGACCGATGCGTTGATGTTGGTCAAAGGCGCTCGCAGTTCATGGCTGACCAGGCGGACGAACTCGTCCTTGAGCGCATCCAACTGCGTCAGTTCATGATTGGCGACGGTCAGGGCCTCGCGGGCGGCGATGCTGCGGGCGATCCAGTCCAGGGTCCACCAGGTGACGGCGGGCCCGACGATGCCATAGAACACCATGCCGGCTGCGAAGCGCGCCGACGAACTCCAGCCTTCATAAGCACGCGCCGACCAGGCCTGATGCAAGACCACGGTAAGGGCGATGGCCACCGGGAGCCAGCGTCGGAGCCAGACCACGCGCTCACCCACCCAGCGTTCGGGCGCGGCGGGCGACGGGAATCCGGCATTGGCTTCGACATCCATCGGGTCATTATAGGCCCGCAGCATGGTGTATTTTCGGGTCCGTTTTGGTTCCACGGCAATTGGTCGCATAGGGTTGCCATCCTCATGGTCCCTTCCCCGCCCTCTGCGTCGCCCCCGCTCCTGGCCCTGCGGCTGCCCATCAGCGCCGATCCGCGCGACTGGGCTTTGGTGTTGGAGGCTGCAGACATCGCCTTCCAATGGGGGCAGGAGGCCGATGGATCGCGCCTGATCCTGGTGCCGGCCGACGAGGCCGAGCGAGCGGCAGCCCAGCTCTCGGACTGGATGGCGGAGAACGCAGCACTCCCGTCTCTGCCCCCAGCCGCCCGCTACAGGGGGGGGGCCTGGCTAGGCCTGGGCTGGGCCTTGGCACTTCTGCTGTTCTTCGCCGTGACCGGCGATGCGCGCCCCGATTCGCGATGGCTGGCGACCGGGCGCGCCGAAGCCGGCCTGATCCTAGGGGGGCAGCCGTGGCGCACGGTCACCGCCCTGACGCTACACGCCGACCTGAGCCATGTCCTGGCCAACGCCATCGCCGGCGGGCTGCTGACGGTGGCTGTGGCATCGGCCCTGGGCCCCGGGCTGGCCTTCCTGGCCATCCTGCTCTCCGGCCTGGGGGGCAACTGGCTGACCGCCTTCTTGCGCCCGGTGGCCGGGAGCAGCATCGGGGCTTCCACCGCGGTCTTCGGCGCCGTGGGCCTGTTGGCCGGCCTGGCGCTGGACCGCCGGCGCCGGGCGGGCTGGGCCGGCGAGCGTCTGTGGCTACCGGTGCTGGCCGGCATGGGCCTGCTCGCCTTGTTGGGTACCGATCCCCAGACCGATGTCCTGGCGCACAGTCTGGGATTGGTGGCCGGAATCCCCCTCGGAGCCTGCTTCGGCCTTGTGGAGCGCCACTGGGGGCGACGCGGCGGTCAGTGGGCGGCAGCGTCCCTGGGCCTGCTGTTGGTTGTCAGCAGCTGGTTGGCGGCGACGGCGGCCAGCTGACGGGCGACGCTCAGCCGCCGTGCGCCGCGGACAGACGGGCCAGCGAGAAGCCGCTGATCGGCAGGTCAGTCTGGCCCTTGATCGCCAGGTCCGCCGCCGCCGCACCGATCGTGGGCGCGAACTTGAAGCCATGGCCGCTGCAGGCGGAGACCAGCACCACCTGCGGCTGGCCTTCCAGGCGGTCGATGAGGAAGTGGCTGTCCGCGGTCGAGGTGTAACGGCAGGTGGCCGCAGCCAGCAGCGGGCCGGCCAAGCCGGGACAGTACCGTCTGAGCGCATCGTCGATCGCCGCCAGCTCCGTCGGCTGGGCCGGTTGATCGGCCACGGTGGTATCGGAAGGGGTCCGCACGTTGTGAAAGGCCGCCTTCAGTCCTTCCCCAGGCTCCAGCTCCGGCAGCCCATAGAGTTCCCGGCCGTCCGGCAATTGACGAATCCAGATGGGCTGAGCCGTGGCACCGGCCCCAGAAGCCCCCGCCGGGCGTCCGAACCAGGCCACCACCAGCCGTTCGACGGCCAGCTGCGGGCAGCCTCGGGGCAAGATCTGCGCCATCCAGGAACCGGCGGCCAGCACCAGCCGAGCAGCCTCAACGGTCCCGGCTGCGGTGCGGACCCGCACACCGCCTTCCGCAGTGGCCGTCCAGTCCAGCACCGGTTCCTCGAAACGGAGCAGGGCACCGGCCGCCGCGGCACGCGCCAGCATAGCGGCCACTGCCGCCTCGGGCCTCAGCACACCGGCCAGCGGCTCGAACAGCGCGGCCTCGCCAGCGGCCAGGACGAAGTCGGGGAAGCGGCGCCGCATCTCTGCCGCCTCCAGGATCTCGTGGGGCAGGTTGTGGGCACGGGCACTGGCCAGGCTACCGGACAGGACCGCGCCGTCGGCCGGACCGATCATCAAGCCACCGGTGATTCTGAGCAGGTCGACCCCGCTGGCCTGCTCCAGCCGATGCCAGCGTTCATAGGCATCCAGCACCAGAGGCACGTAGGAAGGCCCTTCCCAATAGGCCTGGCGGATGATCCGCGAGCGGCCGTGGCTGGAGCCGTGGTCATGCGGCGGCCGGAAGCGGTCAAGACCCAGAACCCGGAGTCCGCGCGCCGCCAGTTGCCAGGCGGTGGCGCTGCCCGCCGCTCCCAGACCGACCACGATGGCGTCGTAGGCGCTCATGGCTCCGTCGCTTGGACGATCCGCGGTCCTTGCCCTGTCAAGACGTAGAGTTTCGGTGAGAGGCGCTCCTCGCCGGCGGCCTCGAAGAGGGCTCGCGCATGCGCCGCGCCCTCGGCCGGGTAGGCCGGATCCTCGTCGCCCAACACCAGCAGCAGGTCGCGGGTAGGAATGATGAAGTGCAGACGGCCGGGAACCCACTCGGCCATCGCCAGGAGCAGTTCCGGCAGCAGGGACCTTGCGGCATCGAATCCGTCACCGCTGACGTAGCCCAGCGCTCGCCGGGCGTCCTCGCCCTGACTCTCAGCCGGGATCTGGGTGGTCTTGTCGGCGAGCCGGTCGAAGGCCTCCTCCTGCAAGCGCTCGAGATCGCCGTCGTATTCGCGCCGGAGGTCCAGCGCAGTCAGTGGAATGTGGGCATGGGGCAGCTCCCAGACGAAGAAGACGGACAGCTCTGGGTCGAAGGGGCAGGGTAGCCTGAGGGTGCTCGGGTCCAAGGAGGCCGCGCGGGCGAGCCGCGGCAGCGGCCCGGCCGCCACCAGCCGGGCGCCGGGCAACCGCGCAGCCGCCTTGATCTCCTCGGCGGCGTCAGCCACCTCGATCTCACCATGCCGGTAGCGCTTGAAGAGTTCGTCCAGCCGAAGCCGCCAGCAGGCCCCGTCATGGTCCAACTGGATCTGGAAGGGGCCGAGGCTTCTGGCCTCGGCCCCTTCCACTTCGCCGATCAGGCTGAGCACGGCCCGCTGAAACACCGGGGCTGGCAAGGCATCAGGCCGCAACCGGTCACCGTCACAGCCGGGCGCGACGCCTGTCGATCCATCCATGCGTGGCTCAGGGAGCGGTGGTGGGGCCAGGGTAGGGCGTCGGGGCCTCGGTGGGCTCATTCGGGTCCGGGTAGGCATCCGAGGTATCTGGCGCGCTTCCGCCGCCGCTTTCCGGCGCGCTGGGGGGCGGCAGAACTTCGGTGGCGGCGGCGGCATCGTCGCCAGGCGCCACCGCGGGGGTGGGGCGGGAGCAAGCATTCAGGCCGGCGAGCATCGCGAGTCCGAGCAGAAGCAGGGACAGTCGGGACGGGTTCATAGGGGATCTCCTCCTGGTAACAGGGTGATGGCACTGTTAGGTCGCGCGCGAGTATAATGGCCGGGTCCGACGCCGGGCAAGTGCAGGAGGCCCGTGCCACCATGTTCGCCCGGCTGGATGAGCCCAATATTGGTGGTGGCGAAGCGAACGCTTGACAAGCAACCCAAAGCCATTCATAATACAAAAGTAACTACCCTCTGAGCCCCCTTCACAACCTGGCCTATCCCTCGTTCGTTCGGATTCATTCGCAATCCTTTGGGAAAGGAGGTGGTGTCTCATGGGATATGACCGTCGTACCTTGGACACCACCGAGGTGAGCGCGTAAGCCACGTCGGTGGTGCCCCCAGCAGGGGCCCCACCAGGGCCCCTGTTGCGTCCGAAGCTCATCGCCAATTCCCTCCTGGAGCCTTCAGGATGCTTCGCAGCCATACTTGCGGCCAGCTTCGCGCCGCCCACATCGGTCAAACGGTCCGGCTCTCCGGCTGGGTGAACCGCGTGCGCAATCACGGCGGCCTCGCCTTCGTCGATCTGCGCGACCGTTACGGTTTGACCCAGGTGGTTCTGGATCCGCAGGCAGCTCCCGCGGCCTTCGCCGGCGGGTCGGATCTGGCAGCGGAGTGGGTGGTGGCCGTTGAAGGACTGGTTCGCGCCCGTCCGGAGGGGCAGACCAACGTGGACATGGCCACCGGCGAGGTGGAAGTCCTCGTCCAGAGCCTGACCGTCCTCAACCCCTCGCAGGTGCCGCCCTTCGAGGTGGCTCGCGAGATCAACGTCGACGACAGCCAACGCCTTCGCTACCGCTACCTGGACCTACGCCGCACGCGCATGCGGCGCAACCTGCTTCTGCGTCACCAGATCACGGCCTTCGTCCGCGCCTTCCTGAACGACGAGGACTTCGTGGAAGTGGAGACCCCCATCCTGATGAAGGCCACGCCGGAGGGCGCTCGGGATTTCCTGGTGCCCAGCCGCGTTCATCCAGGCAAGTTCTACGCGCTGCCGCAGAGCCCGCAGCAGTTGAAGCAGCTTCTGATGGTGGCCGGACTGGACCGCTACTACCAGATCGCACGCTGCTTCCGCGACGAGGATCTGCGGGCCGATCGCGAGCTGGAATTCACCCAGGTGGACATGGAGCTGTCTTTCGTCGAAGCTCCGGACATCATGGCCCTCAACGAGCGGCTCTTTCTCGATCTGGTGAAATCGGTGACGCCTGAACTGCGCATCCGGCAGGAACCGTTCCCGCATATCAGCTTCCACGAAGCCATGGAGCGCTACGGCTCCGACAAGCCGGACATGCGCTTCGGCCTGGAGCTGACGGATCTGGCCCCGGCCCTGGCCGCGACCGCCTTCCGGGTGTTCGCCTCCACCCTGGCTGACGGCGGCCGGGTGAAGGCAGTGGCCGCGCCGCAGACCTTCACCCGCCGGGAAATCGACGAGCTCGAAGCGCTGATGAAAGAGCTGGGCGCGGCCGGGCTCGCCTGGCTGACCCGCGAAGCCGGCGGCGAAAGCCGCGGTTCCGTCGCCAAGGCGCTGACCGCCGAGGAACAAGGCGCCATCTTCGAGTTGACCGGCGCCCAGCCGGGCCACACGGTCTTCATCGTAGCCGGACATGCGGCCCTGGTGGCCAAATGCCTGGGACGCCTGCGCCAGGATCTGGCCCGCCGGCTGAACCTGATCCCGGAGGGCGAGCTCTGCTTCGCCTGGCTGGTGGAACCGCCGCTCTTCGAGTGGAACGAGGACCAGGGCCGCTGGAACTCCGTCCATCATCCCTTCACCGCCCCCGATCCGCGCGACCTTGCCCTCCTGGACAGCGATCCTGGGCAGGTGCGGGCGATGGCCTATGACGTCATCTGCAACGGCTACGAGTTGGGCGGGGGCTCCATCCGCATCCACGACCGGGCCATTCAGCAGCGGGTCTTCGCCCTCCTGGGGCTCTCGGCCGAACAGACCGAGTCCCAGTTCGGGCATCTGCTGAGGGCCTTCGATTTCGGCGCGCCGCCGCATGGCGGCATCGCCTGGGGCTTGGACCGCACCGTGGCCATTCTGGCCGGGGAGTCGAACATCCGCGAGGTGATCGCCTTCCCCAAATCGCTTTCCGCCGTCGACCTCCTGACCGGCGCGCCCTCGTCGGTCCCTATCGAAGACGTCCACATTCTCGGCCTTCGCCTGGCCGCGTCCGACCCACCGGACGCCTCGGCGGCCTTGCCCGCGACGGGTTAGGCTCTCTGACCGCATTCCTTGGTTCGTTTCACAGCATCCTCTTTGGAGAAAACGGAGTGTTCACATGAAGCAGTGGGTTTTTGCGTCGGTGACGGCTGTCGCCTTGGGTCTGGTGTCCTTCCATCCTGCAGTCCGGGCGGCCACGGATGACAAGGGAACCATCGAGGGCCGGGTCTTCGCGGACGAGGACGGTGATGGCATCCGCGATGCCGGCGAGAAAGGCCTGGATGGCGTGACGGTCAAGCTTTCCGGCAAACTGAAGCGCACGGCGGAGACGGACAAGAACGGTAAGTTCAGTTTCGAAGATCTGGCAGACGGCAGCTACGACGTCACGGTGTCATTGGAGAAGGACTGGGTAGCGGTGAAGGACTTCACGGCCTACAAAGACCTGGAAGTCGAGGGCGCCACCCTGAGCGACGTGGACTTCGCGCTCCAGGACGAAGGAGATGTTGAAGCTACGGCAACTGAGGCCAAAGACACGGCCACGGCTCGGGCCACGGCCACGACCGAACCCACAGCGACTATGGTCCCGGCCGTCGCCTCCACCGATGACGACGCGGCCGCATCGACCGAGGACGATGAACTGGGTGACGACGATGACGGCGACGACAATGACGAAGTCGGCGAAGCGGCGGACGATAACAGCATGGACGACGCCGCGGCCAAGCTGGTGGCCGGTCTCTCCGGCAGCGACCTTGATCCGGCCGTCGTGGCCGCCCTGCAGAAGGCCCTGGCGAGCGCCCAGGCCACCGGCAGCCAGAGCGACGTGACCACGGCACTGGAGGCCGCTCTGGAGACCCTGCCCAAGGACGTGCGCGAACAGGCCGCCGCGGTGGCCACTGAGATCGCGGACAAGGCAGAGATGGTGGATGACGTGAAGCAGGACGAAGACGACGCGGTCATGGCTCAGACACAAGCGCCTGCGGCGGTCAGCCCGCAGCAGCCGGCCAACACCTTGCCGGAAACAGGCGGCGGGGCTTTGGCGCTGGGCGCCCTCCTGGCCGCCGGCTTGGCGGCCATGGGCGGCGCAGGTCGACTGATGGAGCGACGTCGCTCCTGAGCGCGCCGCGTCGCTCTGCCGCGCCCCACCCACACAAAGTAGATGAGAGAGGGGCGGCCGCCCAATAGGGTGGCCGCCCCTCTCTACGTATGTGCCTGTCGAATGGATCGTCGCGCGACTGGGGCTTTCCGGCCCTGTGACCATCAGCCGCATGCCGGCGTCCAATGCGGTCGGCGGACTGCGCCTCCGAAGGGCCAGGATGAGAACCCACGGGTGTGATACAATGGCCCGAGGTCAGCAGACCGGTCGCGATTGCGGAAGCATCGATCGGAGCTGATCCGGCAATCAGGCTCGTCGTCAGCCCCAGCGTCAACAGGCCACCTACCCATATCATGTTGAGCATCTCCCATTCACAGGCGACTGAATTGATCGATCTGCCTATCGACATCATCGCTCATAGTCTGGATCGCCTGCTTCTGCTGGCGCTTCTCGGCGGGACCCTCTTCCTGGCGCGGCGTGCGGCCGCGCAGCAGGCGGCAGGAATGGAACACCTGGCCAGGCTGGCGACCGGACTGCTCCTCTGCCTGGGCGTATGGTGGCTCTGGCTGGGAATGACCTCCTTCATCGGCATCCCCCGCGCGCTATGGCTATGTCCCTTTGACCGGCTGCTGCAAACCATGACCCTCGCCACCGTGGGATGGCTGGCTCTGGGGCGGACCGGCAGCTTGGGTGGTGGTGGTCGCTGGCGCACAGGGATGATGCTGGCCTTCGCGGTGGTATTGCCGGTATACCTGGGCTGGGCGCCGGAATGGGCTCGGGCGATGCAGGCTCGGCCCGCAACCGCCCCTCCCATGGCGGCCGCCCGCGCCTGGGACGCCTGGCAGGCGCTCCTGGCATTGGGCCTGGCCTGGGGTCTGGTCGCGCGGCGGCCCGCCGGCGCCTGGTCCTTCGGAATCGTCGGGGGCCTTCTGGTTGCCAGCGTCCTGGATGTGCTCCGCCCCCTGGATGCGGCGGGCGCGGACTTCGCCCCCGTCTGGGGCCGGTTGGGGCTCCTGACCATCGGCATCGGCATGGCCGCCCACGCGCTGCAGCGCAACCTGGAGTTGGGGTTGCTGCCCGGCCTATCGACCGTCCTTCCGGGGCGGCCAACGCCGTCCGGTCCCGCCGCCCAACCAGCGGCGCCAACCCTCGCGACACCTGGCCGGCCAGATCCGGTCATGGCCCGAACGATGGCCGAGCAAGCCACGCAGATCGGTCGCCTGGCGGACGCGCTGACGACGGTATCTGCACGCATGGATCGCCTGGAGCAGCCGGTTCAGCCGGCCATCAGCGCAGCGGACCTGGAGCTCCTGGCCCGGACACATGGCTACCAAGAGGCCCTCAGCCGTGTGCCGGTCGGTCTGCTGCTGACGGACAACCGCGGCTTCTTGAGCTACGCCAATCCTGCGGCTGCCGACCTGTTGGGACGAGCGCCGCGCCCTGGAGAGTCCCTCGCGGAGAGTCTGGGGACCAGCGACGCAGCCAACGCGGCCCTCAGGCGCCTCCTGACTGGTGGCGAGTCGCGGACCCGCATGGAAGGCATCCCCTGGGGAAGCAGTCATTTGCGGTCGGACCTGCACGCCCTGCGGGCCGCGGACGGCGGCATCGGTGGCATCCTGGCGGTGCTTGGCACGGACCCGGGCGGCCTGGACGCGGCGTCCCTGGCATTGATTCCGGAACTGATCGAGGCCCTGAACGCCCCCATCACGAGCATCTTGGGCTACAGCGACCTCATTCAACAGGGCAAGGGCGCATTCCAGGGCGAAGGGCAGGTGGAGCGCTATTTGGAGCGGATCGACGCCAACCTGAGTCGGTTGAAGGTGATGCTGGCCAACCTTGCAATGGTCCTTGACGGAGACGATGGGGGGGATCTCGCCCAGGCCGGCGTCCCGGTGGATCTGGACGAACGTCTGGGCCAGGCGATGGATCGCGCGCAGCACCAGCTGCGGGAGAAGGGGCTCCGGGCCGAGCGACGGTGCGCGGTGCCCCTGCCGCTGCAGGTCGATGGGGCGGTGGTGGACCTGCTGCTGGACAACCTGCTCGTCCATGCGATCCAGCGCTCCCCTCTGGGCGGCGACGTGCAGCTGTCGGCCCGCGGCGAGGACAGGCATGTGGTTCTGGAGGTGCTGGACCGCGGCCGCATGCCCGAAGGCGTGGAGTCGCTGACTGAACTGGCTGTGTCGTTGGCCAATCCGGAGTTGGGCCCGGAATTGAAGGCGGCTCAGATCCTGGCCAGGCGCCAGGGTGGCCGGACCTGGCTGCAGCCGGATCAGGGCGGTCTGCGCAGCAGCGCCAGCCTGCGTGTGCGGGAAAGCGGCCCCAGCGAACGGTAGCCACGCCCTTGACCGGCGTTGCGAGAAGGGGCCGGGCATGCTATGATCCGCGCCTTGATCTGCCTAGGCGGGTAGCTCAATTGGCAGAGCAGCGGTCTCCAAAACCGCAGGCTGCAGGTTCGATTCCTGTCCCGCCTGCCTGATTTGTCAAGGGTTGTCGGCCCTTCGGTTATCGGTTTCCCTGCCCCAACCACTGCAAGGTCGCCCTAGTTGTCCCGCTCCAGCTTGATCGTCTTGCGCTCCAACTGGCCGTCGGGCTTGCGATATTCCAGGAAGAACTCCGCCTCATCCTCGCCGAAGCAGAGGTTTCCGCGGTGGCCTTCGGCTTCCACCTTTTCGCCGCTGCTGTCCTTGGCCCCGAAGACGATGTCCGTCACCCCGATGGCCTTCCAGTTGACGCCGGCGCAGAGCTGGTCCTTCTTCAGCTGGTAGGTCCAGTTGTCGGGATAGAACTCCACGGACCAGGCCGAGGCCGGGACAGCCGTGGCCACCGGGACAGAGGTAGCCGCCGGCACAGTCGTCGGAACGACAGCGGCCACGGTGGGCTTGGGCGCCTGGGTGGGTGCCTCCGTGGCGACCGCGGTGGTCGTGGGCGCCTCCGTGGCAGTGGCCGCTTCGGTGGGCGGCGCTTCGGTGGGCAGGGCTTCGGTGGGCAGGGCTTCTGCAGTGGGAGCCGCAGTAGCCGCGGCGGCCGTAGGCTCCGCGGGCTCGCCTGAACCGCAGGCGCTCAGCAAGGCGCCGGCCAGGGCAAGGGCGGCACTGGCCAGAACCAGGGGCACCGGGCGATACCCGGTTCGAGCAACGATCAACGGTTGGTTCCGATACAGGGTCTGCTTCACGTGCTTGCTCCCGGCCGCTCGAACACGGCCTTGCGATGGTGGTCGACGGAATTGCCGGCCCGGCCGCCCCAAAATCGGGACGGGCGAGGTGGGAGAGGGTACGTGAGCGCCAGCGGAAGGGCAAGCCATCCGCAAGGCCCTGCGTCAGTCAGGGCCGCCAGTCCCACCAGTCGCGCCGGCTGCGCGGGTCCATGAAGCGGCCCGAGTCACGGATGGCCACCAGCACCTGGTCCTGCCGCGCCCGCCCGAAGACCTGCCCCGGCCGGAGCGCCGGCAGCCTGGCGCGACCCAGCCGGTCCAGATCCCGGTACAGAGCCACCAGGGCGGGGTCGACGCAGACCTGCTCCACGTGCAGGGTGTAGCCCACCGACGTGATGTCGTCGCGGGTGTACTGCAGGGTCACCCGCTGTTCGTTGGCAAAATGCACCAGCACCGCATGCTCCGGGCTGATGGGCCGGCCCGAGCCGGGCGCACGCAGAGGCTGGCCCGGATCGGCGGCCAGTCCCAGAAGCGTCACCGGCCAGTCGGTGATGGGCCGTTGCCGACGGTAGGGGTGGTTGCCGTCCCAGTCGTAGACGCGGTGCGCTGAGCGGAAGACCGGTGGCCGGGGGATCAGCTCCAGGAGGCGCGGCGGCTGCAGCTGGTCGACGTCGGCGCCGTAGTCTTGGAACGCCAGCGGCGCGTCCACCGGCTGCCAGCCGCGCACCGCGAGGTTCATGTTGGGGTGGGCGTCGCCGGTCATGGTCTCCCGCCGGCCCGTGACCGTCAGGCTGTCGAAGCGCTCGCTCCAGCCCTGGCATGGGTCGGGTGTGGCCGTAGGCGGCGGCGTCCGGGTGGGGAGTCGGCTGGGGACGTGGGTAGGGGACGGCCGCGGGGTGTTGATCACCTCGCCCTCAGCCAGGAAGGGCAGCCAGGCGCGGCGGCTCAGGCCGGGCGCATCCATGGCGCAGCGGAAGCCGCCGTCGGCCGAGCTGTGCGCCTCGTCGTCCTTGGTGCGCCGCGCGGCGCGGAGGGCCGGGGCGTTGTCGCTGTAGCCGCCGCCACGCAGCACCCGTTCGTCGCCCGCGGATGGGCCGGGCGGATCCAGGCGCGGAGCGCGCGCGCCGTAGTCTGCCGCATACCTGTCCGCCACCCATTCCCAGACGTTGCCCGCCATGTCCACCGCGCCCCAGGGGCTGGCGCCGGCCGGATGGCTGCCCACCGGCGCCGTCAGCGCATGACCATCGTCGATAGCCTGCTCCCGCCAGACCAAGGCCGTGCGGCGGTCCGCCAGGTTGGCCTGGCTGCCGTCCGGCGCAGCCCAGCCCCAGGGCCAGATCCGACCGTCCATGCCGCGGGCGGCCTTCTCCCATTCGGCTTCGGTCGGCAGGCGGCGATCCGCCCAACGGCAATAGGCATCGGCATCCTTCCAGCTGACCGCCGTCACGGGAAACGCGTCGGCATCGGCGGCGACCAGGCGCCCGTCACCGTCCGGGTCCCGCCACCAGGCGCCGTCCAACCGCGCGTATTCGGCGCCCACGTAGCCATGGCTGTAGCCGACCACTTCGGCCTGCGTTCGATGCCCTGTGCTCGCCACGAAACGCGCGAACATGGCGTTGGTCACCTCGTGCCGGTCGATGAGGTAGGCCGAGAGCCGGACCTCGCGGCGGGGCGCCTCGTCCGGAGCACCCTCCGGTGCATCGGCGCCCATGACGAAGGGGCCAGCGGGGACTGCGACGAGCGGCATGCCGTCAGCGCCGCGGGAGCCGCGGTCCTGGGCGCGCAACGGCGAGACGGTGGCGGCAAGCGCGGCGACAGAGAGGATCAGCGCGGAGACAATGGGAACGGGCCGCGTGACAACAACGCGAAAGACGGACGTCTGGAGCGGCATCGACATGGGCGATTCTCCTGAATCTGCGCTGCGGCATCCCCTCCCGGCAGGGGCATTCTAGGGGCGCGGGAAGCCACCGCCAAGCGCCGGGCCGGTTCCGCGGCGGGCAAACGTCCGCCTGCGTCACCCCGCATCAACCACGGATTGCCCGTCCGGCCTCAAGCCAGGTCGATGACCCCCACAAGCCTGTCCGTCTCAAGCAGGTCCATCCCCAAGGCGCGCGCGCCCGACACATCCGCTCCAAACGCATCCCTTCCAGGCACATCGTCCACCCATGCCAACCGCGTCGGCAGGATGCGGTTCCACAGATCCGTGGCGCTCCAGGTGTTGACCCGCGTCCCGTCCGCGGCCAGGCCGGACCAGCGACGCCGCCCGGCAGGGTCCACTTCCGCTCCCGGTGCCTCCCAGAGCACCGGCCGTTGCTGCCCCGCCAGGCCTGCCGCATGCTCCCGCGCCAGCTCCCGGCCCAGGGCGGACAGCTCCGCCGCCCGCTCCCGCCGGCGAGCCTCGGGCACCTGATCGGCCATCGCCGCCGCCGCGGTGCCCTCGCGCGGGCTGTAGGGAAAGACGTGCAGGCGGCAGAATCCCAGCTCGCGCATCAGGCTGATCGTCGCCCCGTGGTCCGCGTCGGTCTCACCGGGAAGGCCGGCGATGAGGTCCGTGCCCAGGGCCAGGCCGGGGGCCGCCATGCGGGCCGCCGCCACCCACCGTCGCAAGGTGTCCACACGCCCCCGGCGAGCCATGCGGCGCCGGAGGGCGTCGCTTCCCGTCTGGATGGGCAGGTGCAGCTGCGGCATCAGGCGATCATCGGCCCACAGCGCGCTCAAGGACGGGCGCAGATCCCAGGGCTCCAGCGAGGACAGGCGCAGGCGCGGCAGACGCCCGCCGTCAAGGATGTCCCGGATCAAGCCCGCCAACCCATCGCCCCCGAAGCCCAGGTCCTTGCCGTAGGCTCCCAACTGCACCCCCGTCAGCACCGCCTCCTGGTAACCGGCCGTCACCAAGGCCCCTATCTGCGTCAGAATGTCCGCCCGATGGCGACTGCGCGCGGCGCCCCGGGCCACGGTGGTGGCACAGAAGGCGCAGCCCTGATCGCAGCCGTCCTGGACCGCCACGAAGGCCCGGGTTCTTCCCGGCGCGGGCGGGAGGACGGCCGCCGCCATCGCGGTCGCCGAACGGCCACCCGCGGCCGGCCGCCCGGCCCGCTCGAGGATCCAGTCCGCCAGCCCGTCCTTGGCCCCATTCCCCACCACCGCCGCCACCCCTGGCAGGGCCGCGAGGGCTTCGGGCGTCAAGGTTGCCTGGCAACCGGTCAAAACGATGGCCGTTTCCGGCCGCGTCCGTTGCCAGCGCCGGACCAGTCGCCGCGCATCACGCGCCGCTTCCGCCGTGACGGCGCAGGTGTTCAGTACGATCATGTCGGCCTGGCCGGCGGCGGCAGTCAGCGCCACGCCCTCCGCCATCAGGCGCCCGCCCAGGGCGTCCATCTCCGCCTGGTTCAGGCGGCAGCCCAGGGCGCGCAGGTGAACCTGGGGAGCGGTAGCAGAAGCCACTTCAACGACGGTACTCATCACGGTGATGGGGTGGGGTCCACCGGCTCGACCGGGCCGCCGCGCATGGGCGGCGGATAGGGCGGATCGCTACCGGGGTCGCCGCCGGGACCACCGCCCGGGTAGGGATCAGGCGTATCGAGCAGCGGCGGATAGGGATCATCCTGCCCCCCGGGCAGCGGCGTCTCCGGCGCGGCGGTCGCCGGCGGGGCCGCGGCCGTCGCCTGCGGCTCCCGTTCCTCCTCGTCGGGCCTCCCCTGTTCAAACGCCGCCGTCCCCGTACCGCCCGGTATGGGGCTGGGGCTGCCGGCGCCGGGAAGCGCGGACGCCCGCGCCGTAGCGCCGGGCGTCGCGGCGCGGGCCGTCTGCGTCGCCCCGCTCGCCGCCGTGGCCGTGGCCTGGGCGCGCAGGCTATCCAGATCAGCGGTCGCCGCCGGCGGGATGAAAGGCATGATCCCTTCCAGGGTGCTGCGCAGCTGCGGGTCCTGCAGCACCAGACGGGCCAGGACGAAGACCACCACCGCCGTCATGGCCGCCAGGGCGGCCCGCGAGGCACGCTGCCCGCCCTGCCAGGCGCCGGCCAGCGCGCGCATCCGTTCCAGACCCCCCCGCAGCCAGACGGGAACCGGAAGCAAGCGCCGCGACCGCTCCTGGACGCGCCGGGACACAGGCGCCTCACGGGCGAAGCGCGTGTCGAAACTCACCGGCTCCAGGCCCGCCACTGCTGTCTGATCCAAGGCCAGCATGCTGCGGAGCAGGAGCAACTCCGCGCTGCAGTCGGGACAGGCGGCCAGATGGGCCTGCAACCGCGCCGCCAGCTCTGGTTCTCGCCGGAGCGAGCCCGGGGTGAACGACCCGTCCAGGGCCACCCGATCCAGGTGCGTCTGGCATTCGGCGCAGGGCAGCTCGTCCCCCGCCGCGGCCAGGATGGCGTCGGCGAAACGCAGCCCCAGGCGCCGGCAGCGCGGGCAGGTACGCGCATGGGCCAGCCCGGCGGCCGTGATGGCTGAGGCCGGTGCGTCATCCAAGCCGCAGAGCGCGCGGCGCGCGTTCAGACAGTTCATGGACACCTGACGAAAAACCGAGGTGCGGCTTGCATCAAGGCAAGGCCCCCCGCCAACGACGCAGCGACGACATGAAGTCCTCGTCATGGCGCAGCTTCTCCAGGTCGCGGCAGCGGATGACATGGATGTTGCGGCGGTTGGTGTCCAGCTCCGCCGCCAGATCCTCGTCATCCTGCTCCTGGAGGTAGCCTCTCAGGAGCACCGTCCGGGATTGCTCGCTGACCGATCGGATCGTGCTGATGCGGCTCAGGAGCCCGAGCAGCTCCTGGGCCTCCAAGGCGTGGGCGGCATCCTCCCCCCCGCCGTCGGCCAGCAGATCGCTCAGCGGGCGGTCCTCGTCGCCGCCCAAGGGGGCGTCCAGGCTGACCTGGCGGCTGAGCGCCACCCGCCGGGCGCGGGCCGCGGTCGTCGCCGGCTCCAGCAGGCGCATGTGGTCTACCAGGCGGTTGGCCGCGATGCGCGCCGCCCAGGCCAGGAAGCGCTCCGGGTCATCGGGACCCTTGCCCGCTGCCAGCTGCTGATGGATCTTGAAGATGGCCTCCTGAGCACAGTCCTCCGCCAGGTGCTGCAGGCGCGGATCGGCCGCCACCCGCGGCCAGAGCATCCGTTGCAGACGTTGGCCCAGGGTCTGGTAGGCGCGCTGACGCTCGGCCGGCGACGCCGACCCACAAGCGGACAGGAGTTCCCGGCCCTCGGCGCTCAGGTCCACAGGCGCCGCTGTGACCATGGGACGCCGCGCAGCGGAAAGGAGGTGGATCGAGGCGGGATGGAGGGAGGATACATTGCTTTTGGCTTGGGCATGGTTAAAATGGCCGGTCGATCCAAAGCAGGCTGGGCGTCGGCTTCAACAGCCGCCCGGCGGGCGGCCGTCAGCGGCCCAGTCACCCAGTGACGCAGGCGACCGGGCGGGGAGCAACCACGACACCTTGCGCGCGCTCATCACCGGCTTCGGCGGCTTCGTCGGACCCCATCTGGCCGCGGAGTTGCGGGCACATGGCGACGGCGAACTCTGGGGCACAGTATACCAGGAAGCCGGACCGGCGCCGGTGGCGGCGGACCCGGCCTGCCGCACCGTCCCCGTGGACCTGCGCGACGGCCCCGCGGTGCGGGAGCTGCTGCTGGACCTGCAGCCGGATTGGATCTTCCACCTGGCCGCCCAGAGCTCCGTGGCCGCCTCCTGGCAGGATCCCTGGCCCACGTTGGAGAGCAACGTCCGCATGCAGCTGAACCTGCTGGACGCTGCCCGGGCCCTCCGTCAGGCCGGGCTGGGCTCGGCCAGTGGCCCACGGATCATCGTCGCCAGCACCAACGAGGTCTACGGCGACGCACCCACGCCCACCGACGAGGCCGCGCCGCTGGATCCACGCAATCCTTACGCGGTCAGCAAGGTGGCGCAGGAACTCCTGGCCGCACAATGCGCTCAGGCCTGGGACCTGGATCTGGTCCGCGTCCGGCCTTTCAGCCACATCGGTCCCGGCCAGGACGACCGCTTCGTGGCCGCGGCTTTCGCCCGCCAGGTGGCGGAGATCGAAGCCGGCCTGCAGGAGCCTGTCGTCCGCGTGGGGGATCTCTCCGCACGGCGCGACTTCAGCGACGTGCGCGACATCGTTGGCGGCTACCGCCTGGCAGCAGCGCACGGACAGCGCGGCAGGGTCTACAATCTAGGGCAGGGGAAGGCTCTGCCGATCGCCGCCATCCTGGAGCATTTTGTGGCCCGCGCCAGCCGGCCGCTGCGCATCGAGGTGGATCCGGCGCGCCTGCGACCCGCGGAAGTGCCCCTCACCCTCTGCGACGCCGGGCGCGCGGCGGCCGAGTTGGGCTGGCTGCCGGCCATTCCTCTGACACGGACCCTGGACGAGATCCTGGACGACTGGCGTTCCCGCGTGGCCGCGGCCGGCCGCGCCGCGCATCCCGAAAGGACGACCTGAACGATGGCCAAGAAAGCCTTGATCACCGGCATCACCGGGCAGGACGGCTCCCATCTGGCGGAGTTCCTGCTGGAGCAGGGTTATGAGGTCGTGGGCATGGTCCGCCGGACCAGCACCGTCCGCTTCGACCGCATCCGTCACATCCAGGACCGCCTGACCCTGGTGCCCGGCGACCTGCTGGACGAGATCTCCCTGATCCACCTGCTGCGCGAGCACCGCCCCCAGGAGGTCTACAACCTGGCGGCGCAGAGCTTCGTGCAGACCTCCTGGAGCCAGCCCGTCTTCACCGGCGAGGTGACCGCCCTGGGCGTCACCCGGGTGCTGGACGCCATCCGCATCGTCGATCCCGGCATCCGCTTCTACCAGGCCTCCTCCAGCGAGATGTTCGGCAAGGTGCAGGAGGTGCCGCAGCGCGAGAGCACGCCCTTCTACCCCCGCAGCCCCTATGGCGTGGCCAAGGTCTACGGGCATTGGATCACCATCAACTACCGCGAGAGCTACGACCTTTTCGCCACTAGCGGCATCCTCTTCAACCATGAAGGCCCGCGCCGCGGCGTGGAGTTCGTGACCCGCAAGATCACCGATGCGGTCGCCCGCATCCACCTGGGCCTGCAACAGGAGCTGCGGCTGGGCAACCTGGACTCCCAGCGCGACTGGGGCTGGGCGCCGGATTACGTACGGGCCATGTGGCTGATGCTGCAGCAGCCGGAGCCCGATGATTACGTGATCGCCACCGGTGAGACCCATTCGGTGCGCGAGTTCTGCCAGATCGCCTTCGCCCACGTGGGCCTGGACTGGGAAGGCCATGTGGTGCTGGATGACCGCTTCGTGCGCCCGGCGGAGGTGGATCTGCTCATCGGCGACCCCAGCAAGGCCCGGGAGAAGCTGGGCTGGTCCCCCACCGTCAGCTTCCCGGAGATGGTTCGGCGCATGGTGGACAACGATGTCCGCCTGCTCAAGGAGGAGCGGGAGCTGGCATGAGCGACGACAGCATCCAGTTCGGCACCGACGGCTGGCGGGCGCGCATCGGCGAGGGCTACACCTTCGCCAACCTGCGGCGCGTGGCCGCGGCGGCCGCCGTCTACTACCGCGACCACGCCGACGGTGCCGCGCGCGGCATCGTCATCGGTCATGATCAGCGCTTCCTGGCCCGCGAGATGGCCGAGGCCGCCGCGGAGGTTGTGGCGGCTCACGGCGTGCCCGTCTGGCTGACCAAGGGCGCCACGCCCACGCCGGTGATCAGCTACTCGGTCCTGGCCCGCAAGGCGGCCGGGGCCATCAACCTGACCGCCAGCCACAACCCGCCGGAGGACCTGGGTTTCAAGGTGCGCGACGCCACAGGCGGCGCCCTGGCCCCCGCGGCCCTGACGCTGCTGGAGGCGCGCATCCCCGCTCCCGGCGAGGAGATCGGGCGCGTGGATCTGGCAGAGGCGCTGCAGAGCGGCGCCGTGCGCCTGTTCGACCCCGCCCCCGACTACCGGGCCTACGTGGCGACGCGGGTAGACCTGGACCGCATCGCCCGCGCCGGGATCCGCGTGGCCTACGACCCCATGTGGGGCGCGGGCATCGGCTGGCTGGAGTGGCTGCTGGGACCGGGAGCCCGCACCCGCTTCCTGGCCATCCACGCCGAGCGCAACCCGAGCTTCCCCGAGATGAGCCGCCCCGAGCCCATTCCGCCGAACACTGACGCCCTCGCGCGCCATGTGCGGGCCACAGGCGCCGACGTGGGCATCGCCAACGACGGCGACGCCGACCGCATCGGGGTGATGGATGAAGCGGGGGGCTTCGTCAACCAGCTGCAGGTCTACGGGCTCCTGGCCTACTACATGCTCAAGGTCCGCGGCGAGCGCGGCGCCATCATCAAGACCCTCTCCACCACCTCCACCCTGGAGCTCCTGGGCGCGCGCTATGGCGTGCCGGTGCACGAGACGGGCGTGGGCTTCAAGTATGTCGGCCCCAAGATGCTCGAGACGGACGCCATGCTGGGTGGAGAAGAAAGCGGCGGCTTCGCCTTCCGCGGCCTGCCCGAACGCGACGGCCTCCTGGTGGCCCTGGCCCTCCTGGACCTGATGATCCAGACGGGGCGCAAGCCGTCCGAGCTGCTGGCCGACTACTATGCTGAGGTGGGCGGCGTCTGGCATTACCAGCGGCGTGATGTGCGCTTCCGGGAGGCTGACCGCGCTGCGGTGCGCGCCCGTCTGGACGCGGCCGAACCCACGGAGCTGGGCGGCGTACCGGTGGCGCGTATCGACCGGCGCGACGGCTACAAGTACTGGTTCGCCGATCAGGGTTGGATGCTGATCCGTTTCTCGGGCACGGAGCCCCTCATGCGGGTCTACACCGAAACGCCCCGGGCGGATGCGGTGCAGGCTTTTCTGGACGCCGGCCTCCGCCTGGCCGGGGTCGAGGCCTGAGACCGCGGCCCATGCGCGCCCCCTTCCTGATCGACAGCCACTGCCACCTGGACGCCGCGCAGTTCGCGGAGGAGCCGGTGGCGTCCCTCCTGGCGCGCGCGGCGGCGGCGGGGGTGGAGCGCATGGTGAGCATCGGCACGAGCCTGGCCACGAGCCGTGCCGCCGTGGACCTGGCCGACGCCCATGCTCCGGTCTACGCCACGGTGGGCGTGGACCCCAACAGCGCCGCCGGCTACGATGCGGCCGCGCGGGCCGAGCTGCGCGCGCTGGCGGCGCATCCCAAGGTGCTGGCCATCGGCGAGATCGGCCTGGACTACCATTGGATGGTGAGTCCCTCCGAGCATCAGGCCGCCGTCTTCAGCGACCAGTTGGCCCTTGCCGATACCTTGGGCCTGCCGGTGGTCATCCACTGCCGCGACGCCCACGAAGACGCCGAGCGCATCCTCCTGGCCTGGGCCGCCGAGCGGCACCGCGCCGGCTGGCCGACGGAGCGGCCGGTGGGGGTCATGCACTGCTATTCGGGCGATCTGGCCGAGGCCCTGCGCCTCCACGCTGCGGGCTGGATGATCTCCCTGGCCGGGCCCGTCACCTACAAGAACGCGGCCCGCAACCGGGAGGTGGCCGCCGGCCTGCCCCTGGAGGCCCTGGTCCTGGAGACGGACGCGCCCTACCTGGCGCCCGCCCCGCGGCGCGGGGAGCGCAACGAGCCGGCCTTCGTCCGCCATACGGCCGAGTTCGTGGCCGGCCTGCGCGGGCTGGATCTGGCGGAGCTGGCCGCGGCGACCACGGCCAACGCCGTGCGGCTCTTCGCCGGTGGCCTGGCCGACGGTCTAGCCGCGACCTCCATGACCACCGCTGCACCCGCGGCGCAGGAGCTGGCGTGAAGGGGCTCTCGTTCCTGGCCTCGGCCGCGCGGGACGGCGACCCGGTGGCCGCGCCGGAGGCCATCGCCCCCTTCGCCGCCGATCTGGAGCAGCTGGAGGCCTACCTGCGTGACCGCAGCGGGATCGGATTCGACATCCTGGCGGGGCTGCTGGAATCGGTCTTCGACGCCGGGGGCAAGCGCATCAGGCCGGCCCTCGTCTTCGCCGTCGGGCGTCTGGCGGACGGCATGGGCGAGGAAGGCCGTCGGCGCCGCGCGGATTATCCGGACGACGCCATCATGCGTCTGGCCGCGGCCATCGAGACCCTGCACACCGCCACCCTGGTCCATGACGACCTGGTGGACGGCGCGGAGACGCGGCGCGGGCGACCCACCCTGCACGGCCGCTGGGGCGTAGGTGCCACCATCCTGGCCGGCGACTGGCTCTTCGCCCGCGCCTCGGCCTTCTCGGCCAGCACGGGGGCGGTGCGGGTGGTGCAGCTCTTCGCCCAGACCCTCGAAGCGCTGACCGACGGGGAGCTGCGCCAGCTCTTCGGCCGGCGCGGCCTGCCTACCCGCGAAGAGTACGAGCTGCGCATCTACGGCAAGACGGCTTCGCTCTTCGAGACGGCTACGGAGAGCGCGGCGGTGCTGATCGGCGCCGCGCCGGAGCAGGTGCGCGACCTCAGCCGCTTCGGGCGTTCTTTGGGCATGGCCTTCCAGATCATCGACGACCTTCTGGACTTCACCTCCGACGAAGCTACCCTGGGCAAGCCCGTGGGTTCAGACCTGCGCTCCGGCCAGATGACCCTGCCTACGCTCCTATACCTGGAGGCGCGGCCCGCCGAGGATCCCTGGGCCAAGGGTCAGGCGGCAGCGGCGGACATCGAGCGGCTGGTGGCGGCGATCGGCGTAGACGAGGCGGTCATCGCGCGCAGCCGGGCGGCGGCCGAGGCCCATCTGGCCGACGCCCTCGCCGGCCTGGACGGCTTCGCGCCCGGCCCGGCCCGCGATCTGCTGGCCGCCATCGCCCGCTACGCCATCACCCGCGACCGCTGATGGGCGGCGGCCCCCCTCCCAGCCTCCCCCCGCTGGGGGGAGGAGCCGAAGTCCTCCCCCCAGCGGGGGGAGGGTTGGGAGGGGGGCGGCCGCCCGGATCGTGCGCGGAAGAGGGGCCACCGTCCGCTTCCCCCGTCGGCGTCGTGATCGTCAGCTGGAACGTGTCCGCCCTCCTGGACCGCTGCCTGGCCTCCCTGGAGACCTCCAACCATCCCCTGCGGGTCGTGGTCGTGGACAATGCCTCCAGCGACGACACGTTGGCCATGCTGCGGCGTCGGCACCCGCAAGCGGTGGTCATCGCCAACGCTGACAACCGCGGCTTCACGGCGGCGAACAACCAGGGTCTGCGCGCGCTGGGGCTCCGGCTGGACCAGGCAGTCGGGGCCGCGGCGGAGGGGACGGCGCGAGACGGCACAGAGCAGAACGCATCGAAGGCCGGCGACCCGCCGCCCGAGCAGGTCCTGCTCCTCAACCCCGACACCGAGGTAGCGCCGGACGCCGTGACCCGGCTGCTGGACTGCCTGGAGGCGCATCCACGCGCGGCGGTGGCCGGCCCGGCCCTCTTCTACGGGGACGGTTCGCCCCAACCCTCGCGCCGCCGCTTCCCCACGGTAATCACCGCCCTGGTGGAGAGCACGCCCATCGGCTGGCATTGGCCGGGGCTGCAGCCGATCCGCCGCTACCTGATGTCCGACGCGTCGGAGGACGGGGAACAGCGGGTGGACTGGGTCACCGGGGCGGCGATGCTGTTTCAGCGCGCGGCCTTAGAGGCGGCAGCCGGCCTGGACGAAGGCTACTTCATGTACTCTGAGGAGCTGGACCTTTGCCGCCGCCTGGCCGACCTCGGTTGGGAGACCTGGTTCTGCCCCGCGGCGCGGGTGCTGCACCACGAGGGGCGGTCCAGCGAGCAGGTCTCCGGCCTGCGCCACCGCCTCTTCCAGCGCTCCCGTGTGCGCTACATCACCTTGCATCACGGGCGGGCGGCCGGCGAGCTGGTGCGCTGGGGCATCCTGGCGCAGTACGCCATGGCGCTCGTCCTCGAAGGCCTCAAGGGCCTCGTGGGCCACAAGCGCGAGCTACGGCAGGCGCGGGTGGCGGCCTATGGCCAACTGCTGCGGGACGGGCTCGGATGATCGCGCCCGGGGCCCCACCCTCGCCCATGGACGGGCCGCGGTGACCGCGCGCATCCTCCTGGTCAGCGGCGAGTACCCGCCCGACGAGGGCGGCGTGGCCGACTACACCCGCTGCCTGGCAGAAGCCTTGGCGGCGCGAGGTCTGGCGGTGGCGGTGCTCTGCGCGCGAAGGGGGGCGCAGAAGCCGGAGGCGCTTGACGGCCGGATCGAGAACAGCGTGACGGTCTTCCGTCAAGCCGATCCCCGTTGGGGCTGGAACAGCCTGGCCGCGGCGCGGCGGCTCGCCCGATCCTGGCGGGCCGACTGGCTCCACCTGCAGTACCAGGCGGCGGCCTTCGGCCTGGGCCTGCCCATCCATCTCCTGCCCTGGCGGCTCAGCCGCGCCCTGCCGGCCCTGCGCCTGGCCGTCACCTACCACGACCTGCGCGAGCCCTACCTCTTCCCCAAGGCCGGTCGCCTGCGGCCCGCTGCGGTGCTCGCCCTGGCCCGCTTCAGCCACCTGGCCCTGACGACGAACGCCGCGGACCGGGTCACGCTGGCACAGGAACTCGCGGCGCGCGGCTGGGACGGCACGCGGCAGGCCCTGGTGCCCATCGGCAGCAATCTGCCCGACGCGCCGCCCGCCGGCTTCGACCGGGCGGCCTTCCGCGCGGCGGCGGGTCTGGCCCCCGACACGGTGGCCTTGGGCTACTTCGGCTTCCTCAATGCCAGCAAGGGCGGGATGCTGCTGCTGGGCGCCCTGGCGGCATTGCGCGCGGCGGGCCGGGACGCGCGGCTGGTGATGATCGGCGGGGCGGTGGGCGCCAGCGATCCGACCAACAGCGCCACGCTGGCCGCCTTCAACGCCGCCGCCGAGACGATGGGACTGGCGGAGGCGGTCCTCTGGACGGGGCACCTGCCGGCGGCCCAGGTCTCGGCCTGGCTGCGCGCGGCGGACCAGCTGGTCCTGCCCTACGGCGACGGGGCCTCCTACCGCCGCGGCAGCCTCCTGGCCGCCCTGGCCCACGGCCGCCCGCTGGTCACCACGACGCCCGCGCCGCCGCCCAGTTGGCGCCCCGGCCCTGACGACGCTGACCCACCCCCGCTGGTCGATGGCGTCCACGCCCTGCTCTGCCCTGCGGACGACGCGGCGGCCCTCGGCGCAGCGGTGCTGCGGCTGGCCGCGAATCCCGACCTGGCGGCATCCCTCGGCCGCGGCGCTCGGGAGCTGGCGGTGGCCTTCGGCTGGGAGGCGATCGCAGAACGGCATGCGGGTTTGTACGAGCGGAGGGGCTGACGGCGGTCGGGCATATCAGGTGGGACGGGGCGCCATCCGTATGAAGGATCCTGGGCATCCGCGGCCAGGTGCGATCCGCAAGGGCGAAGCATCCGCTGGAGGTTGATGGGATTCCCCAGCAACCTAGTGGCGGATGCTTCGCCCCTACACCCCCGCCGATACCCTCGCCCCGACCCCCTTACGCCCCGGCCCCCCGCGCCCCCAGCGCCTGCAGCCGCGCCAGCCGCCCCTCGTCCAAGGTCTCCAGCCCGGTCAGCCGGCCGAGCCGCGCATAGGCCCGGGCGAAATGCCCGCGGGCCTCGTCGGGATGGTCCAGGGCCAGTAGCAGTTCACCCAGCTCCTCCTGCACGAAGCCGTCGTCGCCGTCCGCATCGTCGCTGTTCGCATCACCGCCGTCCGCAGCGATGTCCTCCGCAGCGCCTCGGGCCGCCCGTCCCCCTTCCAGCAGAGCGCGCTGCTCGGCCAGGGCCTCCTCCAGCCGTCCCAGGCTGCGCAGGCAGCGAGCGCGGCACCAGCGGGCAATGCGCGCGGCTTCGCCCGCGGGATCCTGGGCCTCGCGAAAGGCCAGACTCTTCTCGAACAGCTCCAGGGCTTCGTCATAGCGGCCCAGGTCGTGGAGGCTCCAGGCGCTGTTGTTGTAGAGCGAGCCCAGCCAGCGCCGCGCCCGCGGATCCTGGGCCGCCTCGGCCATGGCGATGGCGCGCCGGTTCCAGGCCAGGCCCTCCTCGCCCGGCAGGGCGATGCCCAGCATGTGGGCCGCGTCGCAGGCCAGGTGCTCCAGGCCCGCGGCCTCGGCCGCCGCGAGGGCCGCCAGGAAGGGGGGGACGGCGCCGGCCGGATCGCCGCCGCTGTTCAGGCAGCGGCCGCGCTCCAGGAGCAGGCGCGTCCGGGCGGTGCGGACGTCCTCGCCCCGCGCCTCCGCCGCCAGGCAGAGGGCCTCGCCCTCCGCCAGCCAGCGGCCGGCCGCGGCGAAGTCGGCGCGCAGGCTGTGCGTACGGGCGATCTGGCTATGGATCTGGGCCAGATGGTCGGCGGGAGCCTGGTCCTCGATGCGGGTCAGCCATGCCTGGAACCGCGCCTCGCTCGCGTCCGGGTCGCTGTAATCCCAGAGGGCATCGATGTCCGGAAGGTCCTGGAGGGGATCGTTCATGGCAGGCTCCGTGGCAAGGCGGGCCGCGAATCCGGCCGTCCGCCCGGCAGATGATAGTCCGCGCGGCGCCCGGGCGCGGCCCGCGCCGGGCTAGAATCAAGGCCATGGACCGCATTGTGGACCGCACACCGCCGGAAGCCCCGGTCTCCCGGATCGGGCGCCTGGGCGGCAAGGTCGCCCCGGCCGTCCTGCTGCTGGGCGCCATCTACCTGTTGGCCCAGGCCGGGCGGCCGCCCCAGGTCACCGTGAGCTGGGAGACCGGCAGCGAGCAGGACCTGGCCGGGTTCAACCTGTACCGCGCTGCGGGCGGCGACGAGACAGTGGCGGCGCCCACGGTGCAGGTCAACCGGGTCATGATCCCCGCCCAGGGCAGCAGCGTCGACGGTGGTCGCTACCGCTACGCCGACGACCAGGTGCGCTACGGCGGGCGCTACCGCTACCAGATCGAAACCCTGGACCGCTCCGGCGGGCGGGAGCGCCTGCCGGAGGCCATCGCCGTCGTGGTCCCCGACCAGCGGGCCCTGCTGCTGGGCGAGGGCCTGGCCGCCGCCGTCCTGGCGCTGTTCCTGCTCCGGCGATCGCGGCGACCGCCGGCCGCGCGGTCCTGAACCGGCAAGGCGGTGCCCCTGAAGGATTGACAAGCGGGGCGCCTTCCGGCATGCTGCGGCCACACCATGCCCGCCACCTTCGGAAGCCCCCAACTGCTGGCCGCCCTGGCGGCCGCCCTGCTCGTTGCCCTGCTCATGGGCCGGGCCGGCGCGCGAGCCCTGACGCGGCGCGGCATGGGCACGGTGCTGCTCTTCGCGGCGGCTTCCCTGGGCTTCTGGCTGGTCGATGGGCCGCTGGGCCGGCCTGGCACCTGGCATGGCCTGGCGGCCGCCTTCTGGTGGCTGGCCCTGATCCAGATGCTGCTGCGCCTGCTGGACGCCGTGGTCTGGGAGCGACACCTGGCCCGCCGGAGCGGACGGGCCTTCCCCCGCCTCCTGGTGGACGTCTTCAACGTCGCCGTCCTTGTGGTGGTGGCCCTTCTGGCTCTGGACCATTACTTTCCGGGCCAACTCAAGACCGTCCTGGTCACCTCCACCATCGCCTCCGCGGCCATCGGGCTGGCCTTGCAGGACGTGCTGCGCGGCGTGGTCGCCGGGCTGGTGCTGCAGGCCGAGTCGCCCTTCTCCCTCGGGGACTGGGTGCAGATCTCGGGGCATGAGGGGCGGGTGGAGCAGTTGAACTGGCGCACCGCCACCCTGCGCACGCGCGAGAACAACCTGGTGGTCATCGGCAACGACAAGATCACCGGCGAGGACATCGTCAACTTCAGCCGGCCGGACCCGCGCCATGCCCAGGACGTGTTCGTGGGCCTGGGCTATGAATGCCCGCCGGAGCAGGTCAAGGCAGTGCTGCTGGCCGCCGCCGGTGAGGTGGAGGGCGTGGTGGCCGACCCGGCACCGCGGGCTTTCACCATGAGCTACGACGACTTCAGCATCGGCTACCGCCTGCGCTACTGGATCACCGACCCCGAGGCGGCACCGCGCATCCGCGACCGGATCATGAGCCGCTTCTGGTACGGCCTGCGCCGCGCGGGCATGGCCATCCCCTTCCCCATCCGCGACGTCAACCTGCGCGCCGTACCCCCTGACGCGGACGAGCGCCGCCGCGACGCCGAGCGCGAGGACATCGCCGCGGTGCTGCGCCCGCTGGCGCTTCTGGCTCCCCTCAGCGACGACCAGATCGACGTCCTGGCCGCGGGGGCCCGGCGTCAGGTGCATGCGCCTGGGGAGATCCTGCTGCGCGAGGGCGCGCCGGGCGACTCGCTGCTGGTCATCAGCCGCGGCCGGCTGGGCGTCGCGGTGGGCGGTCCGGACGGTCGCGTGGTCCCCGTGACCGAGCGCGGACCGGGCGAGATCGTGGGCGAGATGAGCCTGCTCACCGGCGAGCCGCGCACGGCCACGGTTTCGGCCCTGGCGGAGACCGAGACCATCGACGTGGGCAAGCACCTGTTCGCCCAGGTGCTGCTGGCCGATCCGGCCATCGCCGAGGGGCTGAGCGTCATCCTGGTGCGCCGCGTCCTGGAGCAGAAGGCCCGGGTGAGCGAGGCCGGCAGCAATCCGGAGGCCGCGGCGTCGGAGCACGGGCTCCGCCGCGAGCTGCAAGGCCGGATCCGGCGCTTCTTTGGGATGGCGGAAGGCTGAATGTGGGATGGCGGATGGCGGATGGGGTACAATCCCCGGCCCCGTTCCCCACGAAGGAAAGCCTGAGTCGCCGGCCGTCGCCAGCCTTGCCGCCCCCCCTGAAGACGCGCGACCACTCCGACCATCCGGCCGCTCTCGCATCCATGGAGGTCCGCCAGACGATGACCACCCGCATCGCCATCAACGGCTTCGGCCGGATCGGCAAACAGCTGGTCAAGGCCATTCACGAACGCTACTGGGACCAGGTCGAGATCGTGGTGGTGGGTATCACCAACTCCCATATCACCGACCATCGCGCGCTGCTCCTGAAGCATGACTCGCTCTACGGCGACTTCGACGCCGACATCCGTCACGTGGTCCAGGGGCGCACCAACGCCATCGAGGTGGACGGACGGCAGATCGAGGTCCTGGGGCGCAACCTCTACGGCCCGGTGCCGGAATGGCGGCGCTACAAGGTGGATCTGGTGGTGGAGGCCACGGGCATCTTCACCGCGCGGGAGGCGGCGCGCAAGCACCTGTTGGCCGGCGCGCCGCGGGTGCTGATCTCCGCTCCCGGCAAGAGCCCCGACGCCACCCTGGTGATGGGCGTCAACGAGGAGCAGTTCGACCCGGAGCAGCACTTCATCGTCTCCAACGCCAGCTGCACCACCAACTGCCTGGCGCCGGCGGCCAAGGTGCTCAACGACACCTTCGGGGTGCAGCACGGCCTGCTCTCCACGATCCACGCCTACACCTCCTCGCAGGTGCTGCTGGACCATGCCGGCAAGGACCCGCGCCGCTCGCGGGCAGCGGCCTTCAACATCGTGCCCACGTCCACCGGCGCGGCCAAGGCCGTGGGGCTGGTGATCCCGGACCTCAACGGCCGCTTCCAGGGCGACGCCCTGCGCGTGCCCACGCCCTCCGTCTCCCTGGCGGATTTCACCGCGCTGGTGGAGCGGGCTCCCGGCGGCGCGGCGGCGGTGAACGATGCCCTGCGGGCCGCCGCGGCAGGGCCGATGCGCGGCGTCCTGGCCCTGACCGACGCGCCCTTGGTCTCGGTGGATTTCCTGGGCAATCCGCATTCCAGCATCGTCGACGCCCCGGCCACGATGGTCCAGGGCAACATGGTCAAGACGGTGCTGTGGTACGACAACGAATGGGGCTACACCTGCCGCGTGGCGGATATGGTCTACTTCCTGACGGAACGGATCAAGGGCCGCTCCCACGCCGACGTGCGCGCCGACATCATCGCCCGCGCCCCCGAAGCTGAACTGCCGGAGGTGATCGGATGAGCCAGACCCAGACCACCCGTGTGGCCATCCACGGCTTCGGCCGCGTGGGCCGACAGATCTTCAAGACCCTCTGGGATCTGGCGCCGGCCAACCTGGAGGTGGCGGCCATCGGCCTGTCGCGGCCGGAGGACGCCCCGGCGGCGGCCCACCTGCTGAAGTACGACTCCAACTACGGCCAGTGGAAGCCGCGGGTGCGCCATGCCGGAGGCGCCCTGGAGGTGGACGGCCGCAGCTACCGCCTGGTCGCCGCGGACAGCCTGGCCGGCCTGCCCTGGGCGGAATTGGGCGTGGACCTGGTCATCGACGCCTCCGGCGACAACCTCAACGCTCAGCGCGCGGCCGGCCACCTGGAGGCCGGGGCCCGGCGCGTTCTCCTGGCCGCCCCCAGTGACGACGCGGATCTGACCATCATCTACGGGGTCAACGAGGGGGCCTTCGACCCGGCCCGCCACCGGCTGATCTCCACCGGCTCCGACACCACCAACGCCCTGGCCCCCGTGGTGCGGGTGCTGGAGGACGCCTTCGGTCTGGAGAACGCCATGATGACGGCGGTTCACGCCTACACCAACGAGCAGAAGTTGATCGACGCCCCAGACCTGGACCTGCGCCGCGCCCGCTCGGCGCCCACCAGCATCGTGCCCACCACCACCCGGGCGGCCACGGCCATCGCCCAGGTGTACCCGGAGATGACCGGGCGGCTGGGCGGCTATGCGGTGCGCGTGCCTGTCGCGGCGGTGTCGATCCTGCAGGTGACGGCGCACCTGACCTCACCGCAGCTTCCGGCGACGGTCAACGAGGCCTTCCGCGCCGCGGCCGCCGGGCCGATGGGCCGGGTCATGACGGTGTCCGACGCGCCCCTGGTCAGCACGGACTTCCGCGGCTGCCGCCATTCGGCGGTCATCGACCTGCCGACCACGATCGCCATCGGCCCCCTGGTCAAGGTGGCCGCCTGGTACGACAACGTGACGGGCTACGCGGCGCGGGTGGTGGACACGGCGGCGCACGTGGCGCGGGCCTGAACCAACGCTCAGCAGCAAGCGGCCCGAGCGGACGCAGCGGGCCGCTTGCACGACACCCGACGCACATGCCCATTGGAGCGATGAACCATGAAGCAGACCTACACGGCGGTGATCAAACAAGACGGTGACTGGTGGATCGGTTGGGTCGAAGAGGTTCCCGGCGTCAACTGCCAGGAACCGAATCGCGCCGACCTGCTCCTGTCCCTGCAGACCACCCTGGCCGAAGCCATCGCGTTCAACCGTGAAGAAGCGCTCAGTGCGGCCGGAACGGGCTTCGAGGAATTGCCCATCGCGGTTTGAAGCGACGCGACCTGCTACGCCATCTCACCGCTCATGACTGTCTGCTGCTGCGCGAGGGCGGGAGTCATTCCTGGTGGCATCATGTCGTCACCAGCAAGCGCAGCGCGGTGCCGCGGCACAGCGAGATCAGTAATCACCTCGCTCGCAAGATCTGCCGCGACCTGGGCATCCCGGAGCCGGAGCGCTTCTGAACCCGGCGCACCAAGCGACCAAGATCACAGGACGGTATCCCGATGACTAGCTTCAACACCCTCGACCAGCTGGACCCCCGCGGTAAACGCGTCCTGGTGCGCGTGGACTTCAACGTGCCGCTGAAGGACGGGCGGGTGACGGATGACACCCGGCTGCGGGCGGCCCTGCCGACGCTCAACGAGCTGCTGGACAAGGGCGCCGCTCTGGTGCTGATGAGCCACCTGGGCCGACCCAAGGACGCGCCGGACCCGGCCTATCGCATGCAGCCGGTGGGCGAGGCCCTGGCGGTGCTGCTCGGCCGGCCGGTGCGCACCCTGGACGAAACGGTGGGCCCGGCGGTGGAGGCGGCCTGCGCCGCGCTGGCGCCGGGGCAGGTGCTGCTGCTAGAGAACCTGCGCTTCGGGCCGGGTGAGAAGAACAACGATGCCCAGTTCGCCGACCAGCTGGCCCGCCTGGCCGACGTCTACGTCAACGACGCCTTCGGCACGGCGCATCGCGCGGCGGCCTCGGTGGTCGCCATCGCCGAGCGGCTGCCGGCCTACGCCGGGCGCCTGATGGCGCGCGAACTGACGGTGTTGGGCCAGACGCTCTCCGCCCCGCGGCGGCCCTTCGTGGTGATCATGGGCGGGGCCAAGATCGGTGACAAGATCGCGGTGATCGACGCCCTCATCCCCCGCGCCGACCTGATCCTGGTGGGCGGCGGCATGGCCAATACCTTCCTGGCGGCGAGCGGCACGGCCATGGGGGATTCGCTGGTGGAGACCGACCGCCTGGAGGATGCCCGCCGCCTGGCGGCGGCCGCCGGCCCCAAGCTGGTGGTCCCGCTGGACTTCGTGGTCGCCGACGCCTTCGACGCCGCAGCGCGCACGCAGGTGCTGCCGGCGGCGGGCGGCGTCCCCGCCGGTTGGCGGGCTCTGGACATCGGGCCGGCGACGGTGGCGGACTTCAGCGCGCGCCTGGCCGGCGCGGGTACGGTGCTGTGGAACGGGCCGATGGGCGTCTTCGAGCTGGCGCCCTTCGCCGAGGGCACCTTCGCCATCGCCCGCCTCCTGGCGGAGCTACCGGGGGCCATGACCATCGTCGGCGGCGGCGACAGCGCCGCGGCCGTGGAGGCTGCCGGCCTCGCGGACCGCATGGGCTGGGTGTCCACGGGGGGCGGGGCCAGCTTGGAGTTCCTGGAAGGTCGCACCTTGCCGGCGGTGGCGGCGCTGGAAGCGGCGGCAGCGCGAGGCTGATCTCGGTATCCGCGGCAAACTGGCCGATGAGGAGAACGCATGGATCCATCCGACCCGATCGAGAAGGGCGCCCGCGTCCGCGTCCCGCCGCCGCTGGCCTTTGTCGGCGGCCTCGTCCTCGGCGTCGCCTGCCGGTACCTCGTGGCACCCGCCCCGGTTCCGGTCGATCGGCTGATCAGCGCGGCCGGCGGCCTGCTGGTCCTGGTGGCTGGTTTGGGCCTCATCGTCTCGGCGGGCACGCTGTTCATGCGCACCGGTCAGCAACCGGCTCCGTGGAAGCCGTCGCCGGAACTCATCCTGCAGGGACCGTACCGCTTCACCCGCAACCCGATGTACCTGGGGATGACGCTCATCACCGTCGGCATCGGCCTGCTGGCCAACAACCTCTGGATCGCGCTGTTCGCGCTTCCCGCCCTTTTGACTGTGCACGTCATCGCCGTGCTGCCTGAGGAGCGCTATCTCTCCGAGAAGTTCGGCGCGAGCTATCAGGCCTACCGGGCCCAGGTCCGGCGCTACCTCTGATGGACGATGTGGTGATCTTCGACGGCGTCTGCAATCTCTGCGCGCGTTCCGTCGCCTTCATCCTGCGGCACGAGGCCGATCCGCGGCTGCGCTTCGTCCCCTTGCAGTCCACCGCCGGATCCCGCCTCATGCGGGAGATCGGTCTGGATCCGGAGGATGCCAAGACCTTCGTCCTCCTGGCGGGGGGCAAGGCCTTCGTCAGGTCGGAGGCGGCCGTACGCGTTTGCGCGTACTTCAAGTGGCCCTGGAAGGCCTTGGCTGCCGCACGGCTCATTCCCCGTCCGATCCGCGACCGGGCCTACGATCTCGTCGCGCGCAACCGGTACCGCTGGTTCGGTCGCTCCGAGGCCTGCATGGTGCCGACGCCGGACATCAGAGCCAGGTTCATCGAGGCGTAGGGCGTGCCCCCCCGGGGGGAGGACACCCGCCGGGGCCCCCCCCCCGGGGGGGGGGGGGGGCCCCGGGGGGCCCCGGCGGGGGGCCCCCCCCCCCCCCCGGGGGGGGGGGGGGGCCCCCCCCCCCCCCCCCCCCCCCGGCCCCGGGGGGGCCCGCCCCCCCCCCCCCCCCCCCCCCGGGGGCCCCCCCCCGGGGGCGCGGCCGCCCCCCCGGGGGGGGGGGGGCGGGGCGGGGGGGGGGGGGGGGGGGGGGGGGGGGGCGGCCGCCGGCCGCGGCGGGGGGGCCCCCCCCCCCCCGCCCCCCGGGGGCCCCCCGGGGGGGCGGGGGGGCCGCGCCCGGCCCGGGGCCCCCCCCCCCACCGGCCCGGCCAGGTCGACCCCATGCCCAGCACAGCAGGCTATTCCGGAACACCGCTGGCCAGGAAGCTCGGCCTGCGGGCCGGGAGCCGTGTCTGGCTGTTCGAGGCCCCGGACGGCTTCGTCACCCTGCTCGAGCCTGTCCCGGAGGGCGTCGTCTTCGAACGCGCCGCCGGACCGGAGACGGACATCGCCCACGTCTTCGTCACGCTCAGGGAGGACCTGGCAGAGCAGTTGCACCGCCTGCGGCCGCTGTTGAAGCCCGATGCCATCCTGTGGGTGTCCTGGCCCAAGAAGGCGTCCAAGCGGCCGACCACCGTGACCGAGGACACCATTCGCGAGGTCGCCTTGCCGCTCGGCTTCGTCGACGTCAAGGTCTGCGCCGTGGACGAGGTCTGGTCCGGGCTCAAACTTGTCGTTCGCAAGGCGCTTCGCTAGAACTGGCCCCGCTTTGGGCCTGGCGCAGCTGGGATCCGACTCGGCCTCAAGCGCCGACCGCACCGTCCCCGGGAGGCTCGACCAGCATGGATGCAGCCGCGATCGCGACCTACATCACCGCCACCTTCCCCGAGGTCGAGACCAGCGAGGCCTTCGGCTACACCTTCTTCTTCTACGGCCCCGACCGCATGCTCCCCTTCGCCACACTCGCCGCCTCGGACAACGACCACGACCGCGTCTCCAACCTGGACCGCCCCGGCGTTTACCGCCTGAACATCGGCGTGGGCCGGAAGACCTTCCAGTCCCTCTTCGGCAGCGAGGGCGTCGTGCTCGGCGACCACGACTTCACGACCCTCGACCGGATCATGCCCCATCCCGAGTACGCGGCGCAGTCCTTCGTCTGCGTGCTCAACCCCGGCGAGAACACCCTGCAGACGGTTCAGGGCCTGCTGGCCGAGGCGCATGCGCTGGCGGCCCAGCGCCACGCGAGGCGCGAGAAGCCTGGATGACGGGGACAGCCGCTCCCCCGCGCTACGACCGCATCGGTCACGGCTACGCGAGCACCCGCCGCGAGGACCCGCGCTTGCGGGAGCGCATCCTGGCCGCCTTGGGCGGCGCGCGCTCCGTCGTCAACGTGGGGGCGGGCACGGGCTCCTACGAGCCGCGGGACCGCGAGGTGATCGCCATCGAGCCGAGCAGGGTGATGACGGCGCAGCGCCCCCCGGCGGCGGCGCCGGCGGTCCGGGCGATGGCCCAGGGCCTGCCCCTGGCGGATGACAGCGTGGACGCGGCGATGGCGGTACTCTCCCTGCACCACTGGGACGAACACCAGGAGCAAGGGGTTCGCGAGCTGCGTCGTGTCGCGACCGGTCCGGTCGTCCTCCTCACCTGCGATCCGGAGGTCAGCGGCGCGATGTGGCTGATGGCCGACTACCTGCCCGAGGTCGCCGACCTGGATCGCGTCACCTTTCCGACCATGGAACAGCTGGCAGCCTGGCTGGGAGGTAGGACGCAGGTGGAGGCCATCCCCGTTCCGCGGGACACCCCTGACTGGACGTTGATGTCCTTCTGGGCCCACCCGGAGCGCGTGCTCGACGCCGCGGCGCGCCAGGCCACTTCCGGCTTCGCCCGCATGCCTTCGGCGGTGGTGGAGCGCGTCATGGCGGCCGTGCGGCGCGACCTCGCGGACGGGACCTGGGACGCGCGCCACGGCGCGCTGCGCCGGCTCGATGCCTATGACGCGGGCCTCCGGCTGCTGCGCAACACATTGTGATTCCCATGGTCATGACCGGCCGCCTATACTGCTACGGTCCGGCAGGCAGGCAAGCCGCCTACCCTCTCCGCATCGTTACCAGATCCAGCCCTCTTCGTGAAGGAGCGCAGCGTTGAACAGCGACAGCAAGTGCCCGGTGACCGCCGGGATCGACAAGCCCACCGCCAGCGGCGGCACGTCGAACCAGCATTGGTGGCCGAACCAGTTGAACCTCAAGGTACTGCATCAGCATGCTCCCCCGAGCAACCCCATGGGCGAGGCCTTCGACTACGCCGAGGCGTTCAAGAAGCTCGACCTGGCTGAAGGCCTTGAAGCAGGACCTCTACGCCCTGATGACCGATTCGCAGGACTGGTGGCCGGCCGACTGGGGCCATTACGGCGGCCTGTTCGTGCGCATGGCCTGGCACAGCGCCGGCACCTACCGCACCGCCGACGGCCGCGGCGGGGGCGGCAGCGGCAACCAGCGTTTCGCGCCGGTCAACAGCTGGCCCGACAACGGCAACCTGGACAAGGCTCGCCGCCTGCTCTGGCCCATCAAGCAGAAGTACGGGCGCGCCATCTCCTGGGCCGACCTCATGATCCTGGCCGGCAACTGCGCGCTGGAGTCGATGGGCTTCAAGACCTTCGGCTTCGGCGGCGGCCGCGTGGACATCTGGGAACCCGAGGAGGACATCTACTGGGGCAAGGAGGACACCTGGCTGGGCGACAAGCGCTACAGCGGTGACCGCGAGCTCGAGAACCCGCTGGCCGCCGTGCAGATGGGGCTGATCTACGTGAACCCCGAAGGCCCCAACGGCCAGCCCGACCCCGTCGCCTCCGGCCGCGACATCCGCGAGACCTTCGCCCGCATGGCCATGAACGACGAAGAGACGGTGGCGCTGATCGCCGGCGGGCACACCTTCGGCAAGACCCACGGGGCAGGCGACCCAGGGCTGGTCGGCCCAGAGCCGGAAGCCGCCCCCATCGAGGCGCAGGGCCTGGGCTGGCTCAACCGCTTCGGCTCGGGCAAGGGCGTCGATGCCACCACCAGCGGCATCGAAGGCGCCTGGAAGCCCAACCCCACCACCTGGGACAACGGCTACTTCGACACGCTGTTCGGCCACGAATGGGAGCTGGTCAAGAGCCCGGCCGGCGCCTGGCAGTGGCGGGCCAAGGACGTCGCGGAAGCGGACCTGATTCCGGACGCCCACGATCCCACGCTGAAGCACCCTCCCATGATGACCACCGCCGACCTGGCGCTGCGCTTCGACCCGATCTACGAGCCGATCGCGCGGCGCTTCCACGCCGACCCGCAGGCCTTCGCCGACGCCTTCGCCCGCGCGTGGTTCAAGCTGACCCACCGCGACATGGGCCCGCGCTCGCGCTACCTGGGCCCGGAGGTTCCGGCAGAGGCGCTGATCTGGCAGGACCCCGTGCCCGCCGCCGATCACGAGCCGATCGGGGAGCAGGATATCGCCGCCCTCAAGGGCCAGATCCTCGCTTCGGGACTGTCCGTCTCCCAACTGGTCTCGGCGGCTTGGGCCTCGGCCTCCACCTTCCGCGGCTCCGACAAGCGCGGCGGGGCCAACGGCGCACGCATCCGTCTCGCCCCGCAGAAGGATTGGGAAGCCAACCAGCCGGCCCAGCTGGCGACGGTGCTGCAGACCCTTGAGGGCATCCAGACGGCCTTCAACAGCGCGCAGCCCGGCGGCAAGCGGGTCTCGCTCGCCGACCTGATCGTCCTGGGCGGCTGCGCCGCTGTCGAGCAGGCGGCCAGGCTTGCCGGCCACCCTGTGAAGGTTCCCTTCACGCCCGGCCGCACGGATGCGTCTGCGGAACAGACCGACGCGGAGTCCTTCGCATTCCTCGAGCCGGTCGCCGATGGCTTCCGCAACTACCTCAAGACCCGCTACAGCGTATCGGCGGAGGAGCTGCTGGTCGATCGGGCGCAGTTGCTGACCTTGACCGCCCCCGAGATGACAGTGCTCCTCGGCGGCCTGCGCGTCCTGAACGCCAACGTCGGGCAGTCCCGACACGGCGTCTTCACCAAGCGTCCAGAGATGCTCACCAACGACTTCTTCGTGAACCTGCTCGACATGGGCACGGTGTGGAAGGCGACCGCAGAAGCCGACGACCTGTTCGAGGGCCGCGATCGCACGACCGGTGAACTCAAGTGGACCGGCACCCGGGTCGATCTGGTCTTCGGCTCGAACTCCCAACTGCGGGCCCTGGCCGAGGTCTACGGCTGCGCGGACGGCCAGGAGAAGTTCCTGCGCGACTTCGTGGCGGCCTGGAACAAGGTGATGAACCTCGACCGCTTCGACCTCGCCTGATCGCGGCAGGCCGGGGACCCTGCCGCGGCAGGGTCCCCGGCATCGCGGGTTGGCTTTTCCGTCATCCCCTGGAGGCAGTAGCCATGGCAACGGTACGCGAAGGCAACAAGGGCGTCCTGCTCGTCGTCGACGTGCAGGCCGGCGTGATGCGCGGGGCCTGGGAAGCACCGCGGATCATCGAGAACGTGTCGCGCGCCGTAGCGCGGGCGCGCGTCCAGGGCGTGCCCGTGATCTGGGTGCAGCATTCGGATGAGGAGCTGCCGCAGGGCAGCCCCGAATGGCAGTGGGTGCCCGAGCTGGTGCCCGCGGAGGGCGAGCCGCTGATCCACAAACAGTTCAACTCATCGTTCGAGCAGACGACGCTCGAGGAGGATCTCGCCAGGCTCGGCGCGACCCATATCGTGCTGGCGGGAGCGGCGACCAACTGGTGCATCCGCGCCACGGCCTATGGCGCGCTGGACCGCGGCTACGACCTGACGCTGATCGAGGACGCTCACACCACCGACTCGATGGATCTCGACAACGGGCGGCGGATCGAGGCCGCCAGCATCGTCGACGAGCTCAACATCGCGATGACCTGGCTGAGCTACCCTGGCCGCGCCAACAGCGTCGCGGCGGCGGCCGAGGTCGACTTCGCCGCCCCATCCATCGGATAACAGGAGGAAGCGTGTCATTTCAAGGTATGAGTACTGCGGATCTCGTCCGCATCGCTGATGCCGGTGGCGGGTTCAGACTCGATGCTGCCGGTCGTCCCACCGACGACCTCGTCGAGATCGCGGCTGCCGCGTCTTCATGGGGCACACGGCTGGTCTTCGCGGGCATGAGTGGCCGCTCCACCGACGACCTCGTCAAGATTGCGGGAGCGGGAGAAGGCTGCGTTGAGTTCGAGGGCTGATAGCTCCGCCGCCAGTCCTCCTGACAAGCGCCTCCACCCCGAATCCTGGCTGGTGGCCGCCGGCCGCGGGACCGACCCGGAAGGGCCGCTCAACGTGCCGCTCGTGGCGGCCTCGACCTTCCGGCTCGGGGGCCCGCGCGGCTACGCCCGCGGCGACGGCACGCCTGGCTGGGAAGCGCTCGAGGAGATCGTCGGCGGTCTCGAGGGCGGCGAGGCGGTGGCCTTCGCCTCGGGCATGGCGGCGGTGGCCGCGGTCTTCGATCAGCTGCCCCCGGGCGCCGCCGTGATCCTGCCCGACGACTGCTACCAGGGCGTCGCGGGCCTGGCCGCGGCCGGTGCGGCGAAGGGGCGCTGGTCGCTGCGGACGATCGGCGGCGCGGACACCGCCGCCTGGATCGCGGCCTGCGCCGTTGCCGACCTCGTCTGGCTGGAGTCGCCCTCCAACCCGCTGCTGACCGTCGCCGACCTGCAGGCCATCTGCGCCGCGCCGCGCAAACCGGGCGCCATCCTCGCCGTCGACAACACCTTCGCCACCCCATTGAACCAGCAGCCGCTCGCGCTGGGGGCGACGGTCTCCTTGCAGTCGGCCACCAAGTTCATCGGCGGGCATTCGGACCTGCTCGCGGGCATCGCCACCACCCGCGACCCGTCCGTCCGCGAGGCCCTCGATCAGGCGCGCACCTTGGCGGGCGCCACGCCTGGCGCCTTGGAGGCCTTCCTGGCCGTCCGCGGCATCCGGACGATGGCCCTGCGGCTGGAACGGGCGCAGCGCACGGCCCAGATCCTGGCCCCCCGCCTGGAGGCCCATCCCGAGGTCACCCGCGCCCGCTATCCCGGGCTGGCGTCGCATCCGACGCATGCCATCGCCGCGAGCCAGCTGCGCGGCTTCGGCAGCCTCATCTCCTTCGATGTGCGCGGCGGCGCCGCGGCCGCCGACGCCGTGTGCCGCCGCGTCAGGCTGATCCAGCATGCCACCAGCCTGGGCGCGGTGGAGTCGACGATGGAGCGACGGGCGCGGACGCCCGGCCAGCAGCATCTGCCGCCATCGCTGCTGCGCCTGAGCGTCGGCATCGAGGACCCCGAGGACCTCTGGGCGGATCTGGACGGGGCGCTGCGGTCGACAGTAGCTTAGCCGGCGGACTCGGAAGTCTGGCGGCGACCGCCGCTTCCGAGTGTACTTCCGGGTCGCGCCTACTCCCCCCGCCGCGCCGCCCCGAACGCCGCCAGCACCCGCTCCCGCGCCCAGGCGTGGTCGACGATGGGCGCCGGGTAGTCGCGGCCGATGCGGCAGCCTGCGGCCGCCTGGCCCTCGCTCGAGAGGGTCCAGGGCTGGTGGATGTGCTTGTCGGGGACCCCTCGCAGTTCCGGCAGCCAGCGGCGGACCCAGGCGCCGGCGGGATCGAAGGCCTGTCCCTGGCGCACCGGGTTGAAGACCCGGAAGTAGGGCGCCGCGTCGGTGCCCGTGCCCGCGGCCCATTGCCAGCCGCCGTTGTTGGATGCCAGGTCCCAGTCCAGCAGCTGGCGCATGAAGTGGTATTCCCCCCAGCGCCAGTCGATGAGCAGGTCCTTGACCAGGAAGCTGGCCGTGATCATGCGCGCCCGGTTGGGCATCCAGCCCGTGGCCGCCAGTTGGCGCATGGCCGCGTCCACCACCGGGTAGCCCGTGCGGCCCTCGCGCCAGGCCTCGAAGGCCTCCAGGTCGTCCGACCAGCGGATGCCGCGGTAGCGCGGATCGAAGCTCTGGTCGATGACCCACGGAAAATGCCAGAGGATATCGGCGTAGAAGTCCCGCCAGATCAGCTCGCTCTGCCAGGTCTCGGCGCCGCGCCGGGCCTCGGCCGCCGCCTGCTGCGCCGCGGCTTCCCGCGCCGCCAGGGCCGCCTGCCGCGCCGAGATCATGCCCCAGCGCAGGTAGGGCGAGAGGGCACTGCTGCCGGCGCCGTCCAGCTGGTCGCGGCCGGTGGCATAGGCGGCCAGGCGCCCGTCCCCCGGCGCGGCGAAGGCCGCCAGGCGCCGCAGGGCCTCCGCCTCGCCGGGCAGAAAGACAGGCGGCGGTCGCGGCGACCGCCGTCTCGATGGCCGGGCCGGCCGGGATGGCCAGGCCCGTCAGGCCCTCCGGCGGCGGCGGCAGCCGGTCGGGCGCCGGCAGCGCTTCCCCGGCCTGGAAGCCCGCCAGCCAGGCGCGGCGGTAGGGGGTGAAGACGGTGTAGGGCCGGCCGTCGGCCTTCAACACCACGCCGGGGCCGCGCAGGCTGGGGCTGCCGATGAGGCGCAGGTCGATGCGCCGCGCCACGGCCGCGTCGCGCTGGCGGCCGTAGGGCGTGGGCTCGGCCTGGGCGAAGACGGTGAGCGGGCCCACCTCCTGGGTCAGTTGGCCGAAGACCGCCGCCGGCTCGCCCTCGCGCAGGAGGAGGGCGCCGCCGCAGGCTCGAAGCTGGAGGTCCAGGTTCCGGAGGCCGTCCAGGAGGAAGGCGGCGCGCCGGGGGCCGATGTTGGCTGACCCGACGATGGCCGGGTCGCGGACGTAGAGGGCGATCAAGGGTCCACCCTGGGCCAGGGCGGCCGTCAGGGCCGGATTGTCACCCAGGCGCAGGTCGCGCCGGACCCACCAGACAGCGGTCGGCACAAGCCGCCTCACTCAGTCCGCGGCCTGGGCCTCGTCCGCGGTCCGCTCCACCCAGATGGCGGAGGCCAGCTCGTAACCCAGCACCTCGTCGTGACCGGCGTAGGTCAGGCGCAGGGGGCCGTTGAAGGGCGCGCAGCTGCGCAGGCTGAAGCGCGTGCCGGGCACCAGGCCGATGGAGCCCAGGTAGCGCAGGCGCGCCGGGTCATGGGTGCGCACCCGGCTGATGACGCCCGCCTCACCCGAGGCCAGGTGGATGAGGCTCATGTCCTCCAGGCGGGCCATGATCCCGTCGCGCGTGGGGATGGGGTCGCCATGCGGACAGCGCGTGGGGTGGCCGGTCAGGCGGTCGATGCGGTCCTCGATGACCTCGTTGACGCCCAGCTCGAAGACGTCCGCCACCTCGTGCGTCTCCGACCAGTCGTAGCCCATCACCTTCACCAGGAAGACCTCGATCAGGCGGTGGCGGCGGATGGCCGGCAGGCTGATGCGCTCCCCGGCCTCCGTCAGGCGCACGCCGCGGTAGGGCTTGTGCACCAGGTAGCCGGCCTCCTTGAGGCGCTGCACCATGCGCGAAACCGCCTGGGCGGACACGTCCAGATGCTCGGCCAGCTCGGCCAGACCCACGTAGGGCCGCTGCTCCTGCAGGCGGTAGACCTCCGCCGCGTAGCGTTGCATGGCCGGGCTGGCAGGATGCGTCAGGTCGTCGGGATAGCTGATCATCAATGGATAATGATATGGGGGGCGACCGTAAATGGCAATGGTTCATGGCCCGCCCTCCCAGGCCACCAGCCGGCGCACCAGCACATGCACCGCGCCGTGGTCCTGCTGCAGCAGGCCTTCCGCCAGGACCACCGCCGCGTGGCGCAGGACCGCGCGGCAGGCGCTGTAGGTCTGGGGATGCAGGATGAGGTTGGTCAGGCCGGTCTCGTCCTCCAGGGAGACGAAGCAGATGCCCTTGGCCGTGCCCGGCCGCTGCACCACCTCCACCCGGCCCGCCACGCGCACCGCCGTGCCCTGCGGCCGGGCCGCCAGGTCGGCGCCCGTCAGGACGCCATCCTGCGCCAGCAGCGGCCTGAGGCGCGCCAGCGGATGCGCGCCGCTGCTCAGGCCCAGCAGGACGCGCTCGGCGGCGGCGCCGGCCGCCTCGCCGGCGGCCGGCAGGACGGCGGCGGTGGATACCGGCGGCAAGTCCAGGCCCCCTTCCTCCCAGGCCATCTCGCCCAGCGCCCACAGAAGGGTGGCCCGGGCCGGGGTGGATGACGGGGGGATGTCGTCGGCAGCGGCGGGGACCGCAAGAACCTCCTGGGCCGTGGTGCCCGGCGATGGCAGGACGCCCTGCGCCGCGGCGGCCGGGGGCCTCAAAGCGCCCTGGTCCTCCCCGCCCGCCACCGCAGGCAGGCCGTCGCAGGCGCCGGCGCGCACCAGGGCCACGGCCAGCGGCCGCGGCAGGCGGGAGCGGCGCAGGAGGTCCCAGAGGCTGCTGAAGGGGCCGTCCGCCTCCCGCGCGGCAACGATGCGCGCTGCCATGTCCGCACCCAGGCCTTTCAGCCGCGTCAAGGGCACCCGCAGGCTGCCGGCCTCGCCCGCGGCGCCGCCCTCCACCGTCCAGCGCGCCGCGGAGCGGTTGACGTCCAGCGGCGGGAAGCGGACGCCGTGGCGCTTGGCGTCCTCCACCACCACCCCCGTGGAGTAGAAGCCCATGGGCTGCTGGTTGAGCAGGGCGGCGTAGAAGACGGCCGGATGGTGGCGCTTCAGCCAGGCCGTCACCCAGGTGAGGCGGGCGAAGGCGGCGGCGTGGCTCTTGCAGAAGCCGTAGCCGGCGAAGCCCGCCAGGCGGGTGAAGATGGCGCGGGCCGCCGCCTCCGCCACCCCCTGCGCCGCGCAGCCGGTCACGAAGTCCTCCGCCAGGCGGGCCATGGCCTCGCGGGAGCGCTTGCGGCTCATGGCCCGCCGCAGGTCATCCGCCCGGCCGCCGCTGAAGCCGGCCAGGAGCATCGCCACCTTCAGCACCTGCTCCTGGAAGACCAGCACCCCCTGGGTCTCGGCCAGGAGATCCTTCAGCAACGGATGCCAGACCTCCACCGGCTCCAAGCCGGCGCGGCGGGCCAGGAAGGCCTTGGCCATGCCGCCCTGCACCGGCCCGGGGCGGATCAGGGCCACCTCGACGATGAGGTCCTGCATGCTGCGGGGCCTCAGGCGCGGCAGCAGGGAGACCTGCGCCCGGCTCTCCACCTGGAAGACGCCGATGGAATCCCCCGTGCCCAGCATCTCCCAGACCTCGGGGTCGTCCTGGGGGATCTGCTCGGACGCCAGGGGCAGCGCCGCCAGGCATTCGGCCACCAGGCCCAGGGTGCGCAGGCCCAGAAGGTCGATCTTGATCAGCCCGGCGTCCTCCACGTCGTCCTTGTCCCATTGCAGCACCACCCGCCCGGCCATGGTCGCCGGCTCCAGGGCCACCAGGCCGGCCAGGGGCTCGGCGGTGACCACCATGCCTCCCACGTGGATGGAGAGGTGGCGCGGGCAGCCGTCGATCGCGGCGCAGAGCTCGCCGAGCAGGGCGAGGGTGGCCGGCGGCAGGCGACCGGAGAGCACCGGCGACGCGGCGAGCGCCTCCCCCACCGCCGCGGCCTCGCGGGCATAGAGGCCGCCGCGCAGCGCCTCCAGGACGGCCGGCGGCAGGCCCAGGGCCTTGCCCACGTCCAAGAGGGCCGAGCGGGCGCGGAAGGTGACCACGTTGGCCACCATGGCCGCGTGCTGCGCCCCGTAGCGGCGGTAGACATACTGGATGACCTCCTCCCGCCGGTCGGCGGCGAAGTCGATGTCGATGTCCGGGGTAGCCGTGCCCTCCTCGCTGAGGAAGCGCTCGAAGAGCAGGCCTTCGGCGATGGGGTCCACGGGGGCGATGCCCAGGGCATAGGCCGCCACCGAACCGGCCGCCGAGCCGCGGCCCTGGCAGAGGATGCCCTCCCGCCGGGCGAAGGCCACCAGGTCCTCCACCACCAGGAAGTAGCCGCAGAGATCCCGGGCGCGGATGACGGCCAGCTCCCGCGCCAGCTGCGCCGCCGCCCGCTCGCGCTCGGCCGGGGCGTAGCGCAGGTTCAGGCCGGTCGCGCAGCGCGCTGCCAGCTCGGCCTCCACCGTGCGGCCGGCGGGCAGGTCCAGGCGGGGGATGCGCGCCCCGCGCAGGTCCAGCTGGAAGCGGCAGCGCTCGGCGATCAGGGCGGTGCGGGCCAAGGCCTGGGGCTGATCGGGGAAGGTCTCCGCCATCTCGGCCGCGCCCTTGAGGTAGCGCTGGGCGCTGGGGTAGAGCAGGCCGCCGGCCCGGTCCAGGCTGGTGCGCTCACGGATGCAGGTGAGCACATGCTGCAGGCGGAAGCCATCCGGCTGCGCGTAATGGACGTTGTTGGTCGCCACGATGTGGCGGCCCAGATGCCCGGCCAGGGCAATGAGGACGGCCTCGCGGCGCCGCTCGCCGGCCTGCAGGTGGCGCTGCAGCTCCAGATAGAAATGCTCGGGTCCGAAGAGGGCGGCCAGCTGCCGTCCGGCGGCCAAGGCCCCCGCCCTGTCCCCCCGCGCGGCGGCCGCCGCCAGCACGCCCCGCTCGCCGCAGCCGCTCAGGCAGATCAGCCCGCCGCGATGCTCGGCCAGCTGCTCCCAGCTCAAAGGCCGCTCGCGCTTGGCGCCGGCCAGGCCGGCCGCGGTCAAGAGCAGACAGAGGTTCCGCCAGCCTTCCGCGCTCTCCACCAAGAGGGTCAGATGCCCCCCCGGCAGGCCTGCCGGCGCGTCCGGGGCCAGGCTCACCTCCGCACCATAGACGGGCGCGATGCCTTGCTCCCGGCAGGCCTCGCGCAGCTGCACGGCCCCGTACACCCCCTGGTGGTCGGTCAGGGCCAGGGCGGGCATGCCCAGCTCTGCCGCTCGCGCCGCCAGCTCGGCCGGTGAGGAAGCACCGTCCAGGAAGGAGAAATGGCTGTGGCAATGCAGCTCGACGTAGGGGGGGGGGGGGGGCTGGGCATGCGGTGAGTATAGAACGGATGTTTTGAAAGGTGGGGCGATGGCGTGGCGATCTTTGGCTGGTGGTTGAGACTGCGGGTTGTCGGTCGCCGCCGGGGGGCGACCCGACGGGTTGTCGGTTGACCGGGTGGGTGGTTGACCCGGCGGGTTGTCGGTCACCGCTTGCCCCTCCTCCCAGAGGGAGGAGACGCCTTCTCCTCCCCCCAGCGGGGGGAGGTCGGGAGGGGGGCCGCCGTGGCCGTCGCGGTCGCCTGACGCGATGGCCCATGGGGTCGGGGCCGGGCGGGCGCAGCATGGCGGGAGTCGTTATGTTCCAGGTGGTGCTGCGAACGTTGGGGATGGGATGGTCCGGCGGCCCTGTCGGTGGCGGGGGGGACGGCCACGGCGGCCCCCTCCCGACCTCCCCCGCTGGGGGAGGAGAAGGCGTCTCCTCCCTCTGGGAGGAGTTGGTCTTGAACCCAGGGTTCACCCGCCAGGGCATGGAAATCGGCCCAGTTTCACAGTCGAGCGCCGACGCGACTTCAGTCTTCCCCCCGGAGAAAGAGAACGCTTGCCCCTCCTCCCAGAGGGAGGAGACGCCTTCTCCTCCCCCCAGCGGGGGGAGGTCGGGAGGGGGGCCGCCGTGGCCGTCGCGGTCGCCTGACGCGATGGCCCATGGGGTCGGGGCCGGGCGGGCGCAGCATGGCGGGAGTCGTTATGTTCCAGGTGGTGCTGCGAACGTTGGGGATGGGATGGTCCGGCGGCCCTGTCGGTGGCGGGGGGGGCGGCCACGGCGGCCCCCTCCCGACCTCCCCCCGCTGGGGGGAGGAGAAGGCGTCTCCTCCCTCTGGGAGGAGTTGGTCTTGAACCCAGGGTTCACCCGCCAGGGCATGGAAATCGGCCCAGTTTCACAGTCGAGCGCCGACGCGACTTCAGTCTTCCCCCCGGAGAAAGAGAACGCTTGCCCCTCCTCCCGGAGGGAGGAGACGCCTTCTCCTCCCCCCAGCGGGGGGAGGTCGGGAGGGGGGCCGCCGTGGCCGTCGCGGTCGCCTGACGCGATGGCCCATGGGGTCGGGGCCGGGCGGGCGCAGCATGGCGGGAGTCGTTATGTTCCAGGTGGTGCTGCGAACGTTGGGGATGGGATGGTCCGGCGGCCCTGTCGGTGGCGGGGGGGACGGCCACGGCGGCCCCCCTCCCGACCTCCCCCCGCTGGGGGGAGGAGAAGGCGTCTCCTCCCTCTGGGAGGAGTTGGTCTTGAACCCAGGGTTCATCCGCCAGGGCATGCAAGCGGGCCCGCTCCCGCCATCCGGAGCCCCAACCGCACCCCCCCGCCTATAATCCCCCCCATGCCCCCCCTCGCCAGCTCCCCCGCCCGCCGCCCCGCCCTCATCCTGCTCGCCGCCCTCCTGGCCATCGGCCTGGTCTGGGCGCTCCTGCGCGCGCGGCGGACGGCGCCGGAGCCCGAGCGGCCGGCGGACGCCACGCCGACGGCGGCCTCCCCCGCGGCGGCCTACCCGGAGCCGGCGGGGCGCGAGGACCCCTACCCGGCAGCCGACGGCGCGGCAGCCGACCCGATCGCGGCCATGCCCGTGACCGGCGGGCTGCCTGACACCGGGCCGGCGCCCATCGACCCCGCGCCCGACGGGCAGGCGGACGGCGTCTTCGACCTGCTGGACGCAGACCTTCCGGCCCGCGACCCGGAGCGGCTGGCGCGGGAGCTGGGTCGGCTGGCGGGCGCGGCGCCCTCGCCCACACCGGCGGCCCTGCGCGAGGGGGCCACGGCGCGCTTCTGGCTGCACGACATCAACAGCAGCGCGTACCTGCAGGTGGAGGCGCGGCTGCTGGTGGTGGCGGAACATGCCTATGGCTGGCTGCAGACCGACCAGGCCACCGACGAGGCCGCGCTGCGCGCGGGGGTCGAGGCCTTTTCCGACCGCGTCTATCCCGCCCTGCGCGCCATCTTCGGCCCGGAGGCCTCGCCGGGCATCGACGGCGACGCGCGGGTGCACATCCTGCACCACCAGCCCATCGAGGGGGTGGCGGGCTACTTCTACAGCGTCGACGAGCAGCCGCCGGCCATCGACGCCCACAGCAACGCCCGGGAGATGTTCTACATCAACCTGAACGCCTTCACCCCCGGCTCGCCGGATTACCTGGCCCTGCTGGCCCACGAGTTCCAGCACATGATCCACTGGAGCCATGACCCCAGCGAATCGGTGTGGCTGAACGAGGGCCTCTCGGAACTGGCGCCGCATCTGGCCGGCCTGGGGGTGCAGACGGGGCGGCTCTTCATGAGCCGGCCGGACACGCCGCTGCGCGAATGGACCAGCGAAGCGGGCGCCAACAGCGAGCATTACGCCGCGGCCTTCGCCCTGGCGGCCTACCTGCGCCGGCGCTACGGCGACGCCTTCCTGGGCCGCCTGGTGGCCCAGGAGGCCAACGGCGCGCGGGCCATCGCCGCCGCGGCGGCAGAGCTGGACCCCGCGCGGCCGCGATTCGAGGACCTCTTCATGGACTGGACGGTGGCCAACCTGCTGCCGGAGGACCTGGCGGGGCGCCTGCCGCCGCGCTACCTACAGGACGCCGCGGTGGACCTGCGCGTGGCCCCCGAGGTCCCGCCCGCCCTGCCGACGGAGTCGGACGTGAACCCCTACGGCACGGATTACTGGGACCTGACGGCCCAGGTGCGCCGCGGCGAGCTGGACCTGCGCTTCCAGGGCGACAGCCAGGTGCCGCTGCTGGCCGACGCCCAGGGGCAGACCGGCCCGGTCTGGTGGTCGGGCCGCGACGAGAACATGGCCGGCGGATTGCGCCTGGACCTGGCGCAGGCGCCGGTGACCGGGGCCCGCCTGGAGGGCCGGCTCTGGTACCAGCTGGAGGAAGGCTGGGACTACGCCTACCTGCAGGCCTCCACGGACGGTGGCCGGCAATGGCGCAACCTGGACATCGCGGGCAGCCGCGCGGAGGATCCCAACGGCAACAACCTGGGCCATGGCCTCAGCGGCCAGAGCGCAGGCTGGGAAGACTGGCAGCTGGACCTGAGCCCCTTCGCCGGCCAGGACCTTGCCCTGCGCTGGCTGGTGCTGACGGACGACGCCGTCAGCGAGAGCGGCATGGCCCTGGCCGACACGCGTCTGAGCCTGCCGGCAACGGGCGGCGGCACCGACCGCCTGGTCCCCCTGGCGCCGGACGACCCCGCCTGGCAGGCCGACGGCTGGGAGCGCGTGCCCCTCCTCCTCCCCCAGCGCTGGGGGCTGCAGCTGGTGGCCCGCAGCCATGGCGCCCTGGCGGTGCGGCGCTTCGCGGTAGACGCCGCCGGTGCGGCCCACCTGCAGCTCGCGGGCATCCCCGACGACGCCACGGTGACCCTGATCGTCAGCGCCCTGACGCCGGGCACGCGGACGGCGGCGGGCTATACGCTGGCGGAAGGGGCGGGGCGCTGAGGGGGACGTAACGGGTCCATTCGCGGAAATCGCACGATTTCCACGAACAGACCTCCGCCATAAGGCATCCGGTGCTCAGAATGTCGCCCCGCACGTCGATCTGGCCGGCGAGGCTGCCGATGAGGTCGGCGCAGGAGCGTTCGACTGGCACGACACGGGCGATTGGCTTGCCGTGCCGGGTGATCAGCAGGCCCTCTCGATCCAAGTGATCCAGAAGGGATAGGCAATGCGATTTGAACTGGGCGATGGCGATGGTCTTCATATCGCTCATCATAGCAATGGTCAAAACTATCGACTATTTTCACCGAGGCGTCCGGCCTCGCCTCGCGGCTTGCCTCCCGCCCCCCACCTGCATACAATCGCGATCTCGATGATCGAGACAGCGCGCCGGCCCCAGGCCGGCACCGCGGCCGGTGGCCGCGCAGCAGCAGCAAGCAGCCAGGGCACTTGGGTCCCTGGCTTTTTTGTGCCCCGGGACGGAGCCCGCCGCGAACCCGGCGGAGGCCCGGGTCAGCGCGAGGAGGAGCGATGAGCCTGCACCGGCTGCCGGGCCTGGTGGACGTGCACGTGCACCTGCGCATCCCCGGCGGCGAGCACAAGGAGACCCTGCGTTCGGGCACGGCGGCGGCCCTGGCCGGCGGGGTGACCACGGTGCTGGCCATGCCCAACACCAACCCGCCCACCACCGACGGCCCGCGTCTGGCGGCGGCCCGCGCCGCCCATGCCGACGCGCTCTGCGACGTGGGCCTGTTCCTGGGGGCCACGGAGGACAACGCCGCGGCCTGCGCCGCGGCCGCCCCCGGTGCATGCGGCCTCAAGGTCTACGTCAACGAGACCTTCGGCCCCCTGCGCATCGACGATCTGGGCGTGCTGGCGACGCATTTCGCGGCCTGGCCGCGGGGCAAGCCCATCGTGCTGCATGCCGAGGAGATGGCGGCGGCGGCGGCCATCGGCCTGGGGGCGGCGCATGGGCAGCATGTGCACATCGCCCATGTCAGCCGCAAGGAGGAGATCGAGTTGATCGCCCGGGCCAAGGCCGCCGGCATGGCCGTCAGCTGCGAGGTGGCCCCGCATCACCTCTTCTTGGACGAGCGCGACCTTTCCCGCCTGGGTCCATGGGGGCTGATGCGCCCGCCGCTGGCGCGGCCGATCGACCGCGAGGCGCTGTGGGCGCACATGGACATCATCGACTGCATCGCCACGGACCACGCCCCGCACGCGCGCGCCGAGAAGCTGAGCGACAAGCCCCCGCCCGGCGTGCCGGGCCTGGAGGCAACCCTGCCCCTGATGCTGACGGCGGTGGCCGAGGGCCGCCTGAGTCTGGCGCGGCTGGTGGACCTGACGAGCACGACGCCGGCCCGGCTCTTCGGTCTGGAGGCGGCGGCCGACGACGCGACGGCAGCAAGCACGGTGGAGGTGGAACTGGGGGAGGCCTGGACCCTGCCGGAGCGCGGCTGGCAGACCCTGCACGACTGGTCGCCCTTCGCCGGCATGACCGTGCTGGGCCGGGTGCGGCGCACCTTCCTGCGCGGCAAGCTGGTCTACGAAGACGGCAAGGTGCTGGCAGAGGCGGGGGACGGGCGGGTGCTGTTTGGCGACCGCTGAATTCATCAAAGGAGCGATGGACGCATGACGACGATGCTGGCCCCCCTCAACCTCGCCGGGCAGGACATCCTCTCCGTGCGGCAGTTCGACCGCGGCAACCTGGAGCCGATCTTCGCCCTGACGGAGCGCATGCGGGAGATCGTGCGTGAGGACGGCGGCACGGACCTGCTGGCCCGCCGGGTGCTGGCGGCCCTCTTCTTCGAGCCCTCCACGCGCACCTCGGCCAGCTTCATCGCCGCGATGGAGCGCCTGGGCGGGTCGGTGATCCCCATCACCCAGGGGGTGCAGTTCTCCTCGGTGTCCAAGGGCGAGAGCTTGCCGGACACCATCGTCACCTTGGAGCAGTATGCCGACGCCATCGTCCTGCGCCATCCGGTGATCGGCAGCGCCAAGGAGGCGGCGGACGCGGCCCGGGTGCCGATCATCAACGCCGGCGACGGGGCGGGCGAGCATCCGACGCAGGCGCTCCTGGACCTCTTCACCATCCGCGACGAGCTGGGCAAGCTGGACGGCCTGCATGTGGCCATGGTGGGCGACCTGCGCTTCGGACGCACGGTGCACAGCCTGACGCAGCTGCTGGCGCAGTACAAGGTGAAGCTGAGCTTCGTCTCCCCGGAGATCCTGCGCCTGCCCCTGGACCTGATGAACGAGGTGCGCGGCCGGGGTCTGGACGTGCAGGAGACCTACAGCGTGGCCGACGTGATCGGCGAGGTGGACGTGCTCTACGTCACCCGGGTGCAGAAGGAGCGCTTCTCGGACCTGGCGCAGTATGAAGAGGTGAAGGGCTACTACGTCATCGACGAGGCGATCATGGCCGCCGCCAGGCGCGACATGATCGTCATGCATCCCCTGCCGCGGGTGGGCGAGATCGACCCGCGGGTGGACAAGGACCCGCGCGCGGCCTACTTCCGCCAGGTGCAGAACGGGATGTTCCTGCGCATGGCCCTGCTCGCGGGGGTCATGGGGAAGGCTTGAATCCAGCCGGATCGAGACGGGACCGCGAAAGGAAGCCGAGCAGCCGATGAACGACGCCCCCCTGCCTTTCAACCGCCGCCTGGACGAAGCGATGGAGAAAACGGGCTCGCTCCTCTGCGTGGGCCTGGACCCGCGCGTGGCGTTGCTGGAGGAGCCGGTGGAGGATTTCTGCCGCCGGATCATCGACGCCACCTGGGAGGCGGCGGTGGCCTTCAAGCCCAACGCGGCCTTCTTCGAGGCCCTGGGCCTGGACGGCCACCAGCGCCTGGCCACGGTGCTGGGCCATTGCCCGCCGGGGCGGATCATGGTGCTGGACGCCAAGCGCGGCGACATCGGCTCGACGGCCGAGGCCTACGCCCATGCGGCCTTTGGGGTGCTGGGCGCCGACGCCGTGACGGTGAGCCCCTACCTGGGCGGGGATTCGGTGGCGCCCTTCCTGGCGGACGCGGCCCATGGCGCCTTCCTGCTCTGCCACACCTCCAACCCGGGCGCCGCCGACCTGCAGCACCTGGAGATCGAAGGCCGCCCTCTCTACCTGCACCTGGCCGCCCTGGCCCGCGGCTGGAACGCGCAGGGCAACCTGGGCCTGGTCGTGGGCGCCACCTACCCGGAGGCCCTGGAGCGGGTGCGCGCCGCGGCCCCGGAACTGCCCTTCCTGGTGCCGGGCATCGGCGCCCAGGGCGGCGACCTGGAGGCTTCCGTCCGCGCGGGCCTGGACGCCCTGGGCCGGGGCCTGCTCATCAGCAGCTCGCGGGAGATCATCTTCGCCGCCGACCCGCGCGCCGCGGCCCTGCGCACGCGGGACGCGATCGACCGGGCGCGGGGCTGACCCGAGTTCGGAGAACGCATTCCGTAGGGGCGGGTCTGCCGGGCGTGAGGACACGCCGTCACCAACACCCTTCGTCCCGGCTGGCTCGCCCTGGGTTCACGTTGGACGAGGGCGAGCCAGCCGGGTTGCACCGTCCAGCGGGTGGCGCATCATTTCGCCCGGCAGACCCGCCCCTACGGGTTCACCTGCCTTCCACCCATTTCAACCCGATCTTATGACCAGGAGCCCCCACCGCCATGCACCCTCCCATCGCCTTCCTGGACCCCCTGAGCCCCGCGCCCGTCCCGGCGTCGGCCGCCGCCGCCCGCCGGGCCGCCCCCGCCGGCGCCGCGACCGACGCCCTGCCCGGCGGCCAGCCCACCGCCGCCCCCACCCCGGCGCAGATCGCGCAGGCCCTGGACGCCCTGGGCGCGGTGAAGTTCGGCAGCTTCACGCTCAAGAGCGGGGCCACCTCGCCGGTGTACATCGACCTGCGGATGCTGGCCGGCGACCCGGTCCTCTTGGCCCAGGTGGCCAAGGCCTACGGCAGGATCCTGGACGGCCTGAGCTTCGACCGCCTGGCGGCGATCCCGCTGGCGGGGCTGCCGATCGGCACGGCGGTGGCCCTGGAGACGGGCCACCCGATGGTCTACCCGCGCCCGACGGTGAAGCAGCACGGCACGGGGCAGAGCGTGGAAGGGCCCTTCGCGGCGGGCGAGACGGTGGTGGTGATCGACGACCTGATCTCGAGCGGCCTCTCGAAGCGCGAGGCGATCGCCCCCTTGGAGGCGGCGGGCCTGAAGGTGCGCGACGTGGTGGTGCTGATCGACCGCCAGGGCGGCGGCGCGGCGGACCTGGTCGCGGCGGGCTACCACCTGCACGCGGTGCTGACGCTGACGGAGATCGTGGCCCACCTGCACGCGGCGGGCCGGGTGGATGACGCGATGCGGCAGACGGTGCTGGACTTCGTGGCGGGGGGCGGAGGGCGGTAGGGGCGCAGCCCGCCATGCTACAATCGGCGCCCTGCTGCCTTCACCACCTCTTCCCCAGGAGCCTTGAACCATGCCCATTCTCACCATCGAAGGCCACGGGCCGGTCACTGTCACCGCCGGCACGCGGCTGGTCAACGCCATCGAGGATGCGGGCGTGGACATCCTGCACCGCTGCGGCGGGCATGCGAAGTGCACGACCTGCCGGGTGGACTTCTTGGACGGCGAGCCGGACCAGATGACGCAGGCGGAATCGGACAAGCTGGAGAGCAAGGGCGACCTGGGCCAATACCGGCTGTCCTGCCAATCACTGGTGCTGGAGGACATGCATGTGCAGCCGCTGATGCGCCTGACGGGCAGCGGCATGGACGACGCGGGCCCGCGGCCGGAGGACGACATCACCCCGGATCCGGTGTGGCTGGACGAGGTCTGAGCCGGGAGCCGAGCCCACGATGATGGCGCCCGAGGCGGGCAGGAGCGTCTCCCCGGAGCAGTTCCAGGCGACGGCGGCGGCCATCCTGGCGCAGCTGGCCGCGGTGATCGTTGGCCAGGAGGAGACGCTCAGGGCGGTGCTGATCACCTTGCTTGCGGGCGGCAACGCCCTGCTGGAGGGGGTGCCGGGGCTGGGCAAGACGCTTATCGTGCGCACCTTGGCGGAGGCGATCGACGCGAGCTTCAGCCGCATCCAGTTCACCCCGGACCTGATGCCGGCGGACATCGTGGGCACGACGGTGATGGCGGAGGGCGAGGGCGGCGCGCGGGGCTGGCGCTTTGAGCCGGGGCCGATCTTCAGCAACCTGGTGCTGGCGGACGAGATCAACCGCGCCACCCCGAAGACGCAGAGCGCGCTCCTGGAGGCGATGCAGGAGCGCTCGGTGACGGTGGGCCGCCAGACGCATCGCCTGGCGGAGCCCTTCCTGGTGCTGGCGACGCAGAACCCGCTGGAGTCTGAAGGCACGTACCCCTTGCCGGACGCGCAGCTGGACCGCTTCCTGTTCAAGCTGCTGCTGCCCTTCCCGAGTCTGGCGGAGCTGGTGGCGATCTCGGACCGCACGACGGCGGGCGATGTGCCGGCGGCGCGCAAGGTGGCGGGCACGGAGGACATCCTGGCGATGCAGCGGCTGGCGCGCGAGGTGCCGATCGCCCCGCATGTGACGGAGGCGGCGGCGCGGCTGGTGCTGCTGAGCCACGCGGAGACGCCGGGCGCCCCAGACCTGGTGCGGCGCTTCGTGGCCAACGGGGCGAGCCCGCGGGCGGTGCAGGGGCTGGTGCTGGCGGGGAAGATCCGGGCCCTTCTTGACGGGCGCTTCAACGTGGCGGTGGATGATCTGGCGGCGCTGGCGGCGCCTGTTCTGCGCCACCGCCTGCTGCTGAACTTCGAGGCGCAGGTAGAGGGGTTGAAGCCGGATGCGGTGGTGGCGGCGATCGTCGCCGCCGCCGTCTGAAGCGGGGGGCTTAGGGTGGTGGACGCTGCGGGTGGGCCGGCGGACGGAAGGATGCGGCCATCCAGATGACGGGAGGACGGGAGGGGTCGGCCTCTCATCCGGAGGGCGAACTTTCGCTGGATGCGGGGGCGGAGCCGCTGCTCCCGCCGCGATTGCTGGCCCGTCTGGACCGTCTGGCCCTGCTGCTGCGCGAGGGCCATGTGGGGCGCCTGCAGGGCCCGCGCCGCAGCCCGCGTCGCGGCGGCAGCGTGGAGTTTGCGGATTACCGCGCCTACAGCCGCGGCGACGATCCGCGGCGCATCGACTGGAAGGCCTACGCCCGCCTGGACCGTCTCTTCCTGCGGCTCTTCGTGGCCGAGGAGGACACGCTGCTGCACATCGTGCTGGATTGCAGCCGCTCGATGGGCTGGGGCAGCGCCGAGCAAGCTGGACTTGGGTCGCCGCCTGGCGGCGGCCCTGGGCTACCTGGCGCTGAGCAACCACGAATGGGCGGTGGCGGGGCTGGTGGGCGGCGGGGGGGATGCGCGATCGGCGGGGGGAGGAATGGCGGTCGGCGGGACGGATGCGCGGCCGGCGATCACCCGCGCCCTGCGGGGCAAGGCGGCGGCGCCGCTGCTCTTTCGGCAGCTGGCTGCCTTGCGGGCGGACGGCGGCACGGACCTGGCGACGGGCCTGACGCGGCACCTGTCGGCGCACCGGACGACGGGGCCGCTGGTGCTGATCACGGACCTGTTGGACCCCAACTGGGAAGCCGCCCTGCGTCAGGTGCTCGCGGCCGGCTGCGAGCTGCGCCTGATCCACGTGCTGAGCCCAGAGGAGCTGAACCCGCAGCTGGACGGCGACTTCCGCCTGGTGGACGACGAGACGGGCGCGGCTCTGGACCTGAGCGCGGACCCGGCCAGCCTGGCGGATTACGGCGAGCGGCTGGCGCGCTGGCAGGCGGGGGTGGCGGCGTGGTGCCGGGCGCGGGGGGCGGTGTACGTGGCGGTGGGGTCGGATGTGGATGTGGAGGAGGTGGTGCTGGGGGTGCTGAGGGAGGCGGGGGTGGTGGGGTGAGTGGGATCGCGGCCAGACCGCAAACGCTCCTTTGACTTGCCCGGGACCTTGGGCGTATAGTGCGCGGCGTTGTCGGCCACCTGACCGATGCGGGTCCGCATGGGCGCGTTCGAGGAGGGCACTGTGGGCAAGGTCAACTGGAATCGGGTGATCATCGGGGGAGTCGCGGCGGGGGTGGTGATGCTCCTCACGGAGATGGTCAGCTTCGGCGGCATCTTCAACGAGCAGATCAAGGCGGCGATGGCGGCGCTGGGCAAGGACTTCGAGGCCGGGGGCATGAGCCAGTTCGCGTACTTCCTTGCCTACGCCCTGGTCATGGGCATCACGATGGTGTGGTTGTACGCCCAGCTCCGATCCACCTACGGACCGGGCCCGCAGACCGCGCTGAAGGCTGGCCTGGTGGTGTGGGCGTTGGTCTTCTTGGCGGGTGGCCTGGGCTACGCCGCCAACGACCTCTGGCCCTGGTCGCTGATCCTGATCGGTCTGGCGGTGGGGTTGGTGGAGACGGCGCTGGGGGCGTTGGTGGGGGTGGGTGTATCGGGAGTGATGGTGGGCGCCACGGGAGCGGGCTAGGAAGTATGCCGCAAGGGCAACACACTAGGAGACCATCCCACGAACAGTACCACTGCCATGCGGCAAGCCAGAAGACTGAACCGCGGCACGTGATGGAGACACCAACCTGCGTTGTCCAGTCGACCTAGGTGACCGGACATACCACCATCAGCGAACGTCAAGCGTAGCGGGAACCGAGCAGAATAATGGGAGCAGCAGATTTTGGAGCCGCCAAGATCGGATCACGACGGATCGTGACTGTGAAGCTCCCTTGGCCACATCGCCGACACATGATACCATTGTTCATATGTCGCAAATCTCACGGATGCGGAATTGGGCGGGCCGTGATCGGTTAGGAAGACGTCGATACCGGTAACGCGATGGTAACAATTGCAACGACGCCGGGAACATCAGCGGGGATGAACCATTCATCATGTATTACGGAACCCTGACGACGAACAACAGTGAGTGGTGTATTCGTGAGGAAGAACGGATTTATCAATATAGGTCGACTGGCGATCTCGTTCAAGATCGCAAGCGATTTAGACTGATTGACACGTTTTGTGGTGCTGGGGGGATGACCCTGGGGTTTTCCCAGCGTTTCGGTCACAGCTTCAATACAGTATGGGCTAACGACTTCAACGATTACTGTGTGAAGACCTATAACGCCAATTTTGGCAATCACTGTGTTGCCGGGGATATCGTCGAGATCTTGAGCGATCCAGCAACCAAGATACCGGAAGCCGATGTCGTTATCGGTGGACCTCCGTGTCAAGGTTTCAGCCTATTGAACAAGAACCGCGAAGGTGATCCGCGCAAGCAACTCTGGCGACCCTACCTTGATATCGTCGAACGATCTAATGCCAGAGTATTCGTCATGGAGAATGTCCCTCAACTCCTGGGCTCTCTGGAGTACGGCGAGATTATCGGCGCAGTTGAAGAGATGGGATTCACAGTCTGGAGTGCCGTTCTCTGTGCTGCCGACTATGGCGTAGCACAGACTCGCCGCCGCGCATTCATAGTTGGGTGCCGCTCGGTGGACCCGGCTCTCGTATTCCCACCCCGCAAAACACACTACGATCCGGCCAAGAAGGCCGCTCAAATCTCCTTTCTTGCCGCTGGAGACAGGGGTAGTCTTCCGGATGCATCTCGATGGCGGACAGTTCGTGACGCAATCGCCGACCTTCCTCCACCTATTGGATGTGAAATACGAGACGAATCACCACCATTGAATCTTCATTTCGGCCGTACACCGACCGCGAAGAGCATTGCTCGCTACAGGGCCATTCCAGATGAAGGCATGAATCGATTTGACCTATTGGAGAGAGCCCCTGATCTCACTCCTGATTGTTGGATCCGAAAGACATCCGGAGGGACGGATCTGTTCGGTCGTTTGTGGTGGGATCGACCCTCCTTCACGATTCGAACCGAGTTCTATAAGCCGGAGAAGGGTCGATATCTCCACCCGGAGCAACACAGACCCATCACCCATCGCGAGGGAGCCCGCCTGCAGTCGTTCCCGGACGACTTTGTCTTCTCGGGCACCAAGATCGAGATTGCCAAACAAATCGGAAATGCCTTTCCCCTGTACTGGCGGCTCGTGTTGCAGATGTAGTCCACATGTTGTTGACAATGCAAGATGATCGGGAGGTTGCGCAATTGCCGCCACTGCTCCATGCAATGGCTAGCTGATAGTTCCAGATATCCGGGCAATCGAACAATCTTGCCCCCACGCTTGAATCAGCGAGTGTCGCACTCCAAGGATATCATTAAGAGCAACCGGATAGTATTCTTGGGATTCATTGTTGCGGTGGTTGTGAGCTCATTGCATCGAAACCATATAGCTCCGTGGTAGTACAGTACTAGGCTGAACCAAATGGCTGATGTGTTTCCGCAAGACAAACGTAGTTGGATAATGAGTCGCGTGCGGAGTCGCGATACAAGACCCGAGCGTACCGTGAGATCACTGGTGCATCGGATGGGATATCGCTTTCGTCTACACGGCCGTGATTTGCCAGGCCATCCTGATATTGTGTTGCCGCGACACAAGAAGGCGATCTTGGTTCATGGTTGCTTCTGGCATGGCCACGAACAGTGCCCCCGTTCAAAACGACCAGCGACCAATGCGGCTTTTTGGGCTAAGAAGCTGGACGGAAACATTGCGCGAGACAGTGCGTATCTAGACGAGCTTCGACGATTGGGTTGGGGGGTTCTGGTGGTTTGGGAATGTGAGACCAGAACGCGGAGGCCTTGCTGTTGAGACTGGAGGGGTTTCTATGATGAGTGATCATACTGCGCCGATCCACGGTGATCCGGGGAAATGGCCCGACGGAAGGTCGAGCGTCTAATTGGTGATTTCGAATTGGAGTTGCGGTCCGGCGAACTACGCTCGAGGGTCCTGGCGCTGGTGCCGATCTTCCATGGCCTACAGGATCTTGGACGCGCACTGATACCAGAGGAGTCGTCATCGGCGGCCAGAGATCGCATTTTTCTATCTCCGCAAGTATCCGCGACTTGTCATTGGCAGTGACGAGCTATGGGTGGTTTCCGAATCAAGGACTACGCACGACGTGTGCGAGCTGAGGGTCCAGTTCGGATGGGTGATTGCCAGTGGAGTGACGATAAAAGACATGCGCGATGCCGATGAAGAAGTCCCATCCGAGTATGAAGCGATGAAGCCAACCGACTATGTGCTATTGCAGGACATGGAGGATCGCGAAGCGGCTCATCGCTGGCACACCGCCAATGCGATCCGAGGAAGGTATTTCGACTCGCGACAAAATACTCAAGTACTTACAGCGGAATGTCGGACATGCTGTTACAAACGAAGAGCTTCGCTATGTTTCCGGCGATAAATCCGAATGGGCCCGGAGATTGCGCGAACTGAGGACCGAACTTGGTTGGCCGATTACATCAAGAGTTACTGGCCGGCCGGATTTGGACATTGGGGTCTATGTTCTTCAAGCAGATAGACAGAGCCCCGAACACGACAGACGCATCCCAGACGATCTCCGTAGAGAGGTGCTGCGGCGCGATGCGTATCAATGTCGACAGTGTCGTTGGACTCAGGCCGAGTGGAACCCCTCGGATCCACGACATCTAGAACTGCATCACATTGAACACCACGCGAGCGGGGGCGAGAATACAGAGGAGAATCTAATGACAATATGCACTGTCTGTCACGACAAATTGCATAGGCGATGAACCCAGTGATTTATCACTAGCATTGCCCCCTGTAGATGAGATGGGTGCCTGGTGTCAATCGACTTTGTCGACGATTGGCGCTCGTTCGTCTTCACTGTTTCTCGCCACAAACTCTACGACATGCTGACCGCCGCGCCGCGCCGAAGTGGGTACGATCCATGCGAGAGCGAGAATCACGTTCGTCTTGGTCGCTGGTGACGGTAGCCCCTTGTCACCATCATACATAGGATAGGCGAGGATGGCCCCTCGGCGAAGCTTCGTTAGTCCCTCGATGATATCGTCACCGTACGAGTCTCTTGCGCCAGCGAGTCGTTCTGCCGCCGGTCGGTGTTTGCGATCAGTGGGCTCACCCAAAATTTCCGGTTCTCGCGCATGCGCCGCTTGATGAGGCTTCGATTTCCGAGAATCGGCAGGTCTACCGGAGTAGCGTTCTCGAGCTGGGGCATGATGAGTACCCAATCATCGATGTCGCCACTGAGTTCCTCGAGGTGTTTGATCTCAGGATCGAAAAAACTCGGGCACGATCCAAGCGTGTTGACGGAGCGCTTTCACGAAGTCCCCATGGTCAAGACTACCTACATACGCGTTGAACGTTCCGGAAGCTATGTTCTTCTTGGCCGGGGTTTTCAGCCCTTCCTTAGTGCGTCCGCCTTCCTGAGAAGCGAAGCGACCAGTCCGTAGTTGTGCTCGCGCTGCTTGGGGTCTTCCGGATAGCCGTACGGAATGACGAGGGAACCGGTAACGCGACGCACTACCAGCCGAGCGTTAAACATCTTGTTACGCGCCGTTGGCCTGAGCCATGGGAGATGTTGGAAGACAAGAGGAGGAATATCTCGCGGAGTGATTAACGGCTTACCGTCAACAAGAACTGAGTAGTCACGCAATTGATTGCGGAATGACTCCTCATCTTTCACAATCGCTTCAAACGCCTCGTAAAGATCGATGCTCCTCTTCCCGTCGGCGACACTGCGGGCGATATAGAGACGGACGAGGTCCTGGTAGCCACGGCGGAAGCCGAACCAGCGCCCCATCTGCATCAGGGTATCCGCTTGCTTCGTCTTGCCGGTAGTAGGTAATGCAGAGACCCTCGACGGTGAAGCCCCGACTGAGCTTGGTGCCGCCCAGCAGGATCCGCCAAACTGGTCTGGCGTCCAACGATACGTCCTCAGTGATTTCCGTATCACCGTTCACCATGATCACCGGGTTGTCGCTTGCTTCCGTAATCCGGCTGATAGCTTTGCCGATAAACGGCTTCAAGTCGGCGAAGCTGAACGGAATGGGTCCGTCAGGCCGAGCCTGGCAGACGGGTAGGAAGTCGCTCTCGTAGAGGGCCTTCAGTCGAGCCGCGCCAGCCGGCTCAGTAAACCCGGCTTGGTCCCAGCGTTCCTTTACACAATTATGGCCGTGCCTGTGTTCGGCCTGTTTGACGGATTGATGGATCAGCATCGTGTGGTGTCGATAGGATAGTGATTCGTCGACGCTGTGACGGTAGAGTTTGATCGCGCCCGTGAGCACGAACGCGTCCAGTGCGTTTGCCAGCTCCGCTTCCTCCCCGTCTCCGCTCGCTTCGAGCGATCTAACATGAGCCTTCTCGTTGGAGTTCGCGATGGTCTTCTCGACACCCTCCATCGCCGGATCAAGGTCATGAAAGTCACCGACCCCCATATAGCCGGGTGGCCGTTCGAGGCTGATGATGAACTCAGTTGGGAAGATGTCCTCAGAATCGCTTGGGTCGATGAATACATTGGCGAATGGTGTGGCGGTGTATCCAACGTACTGCGCGCGTGGCAACATACCAAGGAGTTCGGAGATATCGCGATTGATTGCGTTCCGTTCGTTGCGTTCCGGCGTGTTGGCTTTCCACTTGTGTGGGTTAGAGACGTTGACCGATGCTTGATCGGATTCATCGTCGATGATTAGGGTCGGGATTTCGTCAAGCGGGGTCTTAGCCTTCTTAAGGTCCTGAGCCAATTTCTGAAGTACCCTGTGGTTCTTCTTGACGATGACTACGCGAGCATTGGAGGAGGTGAGATTGACCGGGTGATTGAGTTTCTTTGACCTATCAGATTTCTCGAACTCGAGAGCGAGAATCCCGGCCTTTAGAGACTTGTAGTCGGAGTGATGGCCGGTTAGACGGATGAGGTCGGATAGCCCTGTAGAGGGAAGGAACCCGTGTTTCAGGAATCTGCTGTTCCAGTCGTCATCTTGTTGATAGTCGACGTCCCTCGCGAGGTCGGGGTCATGTGGATCAATGCCGCGAAGGATGTTCTCCTGACCGACCAGCTCCATATCGAAGCGCCGTTGGGTTTGCTCTCCGAGGAGATCGACCGTGCCGGTGAGGATAATGATGAGGCGATAGCCAGCATCAATCGACTTCGCTACGACCCCGGTGAAGTTTGCCGTCTTGCCGCTTTGGACATAGCCGACCACCAGCCCTTTCGAACGATATGCCTCGGACCGCGCAGGGTCGGAGAGTCGTTCGATTACTTTCGATGTAGCGTCATCGAGCGAGGCCACTGATTCTGGTGGCCAATTGCTTACCGAGAGAAGGTGCTTGCTGTACGCGGTCCAGTAAAAGGCATCTGCCGCCCTACGCTTGGAGGTGTACCAAGGTCTAAACTCAGTACTGATTACTACTGTAGAATCAGTGGCAGAGGCATGCTCTTGTCGAGGGCCTCGAAGTCGTGGGCAGGAATCCCCAGGAGTTGATAGACGAGATGGCGCCGGTCTGTAGTTCTCGGGGCCGTTCCTGCGGCCCAGACGTCGCTCGGGTCCGAGGAATCCCATTTTGCCAGACAGAGATGGAACCGCCGCCTCAACCAGTCATTCGGTTCCTTCGAGATCACCCATTCTACGAATGCGGCGATACCTGGAGTCTCATGTCCTCGGTCCGCGGCCTCGAGTTCAGCACGTTTCTCGAGATCGCGGGGCTTACCTCCTTCGACAGCCGCCAGAGCGGCAATGTACGGTTCGGTGATGATGTCACTCACTGTTCAGCTCCATGGCAAAACCGAGCAGCTCTGTTGGCGGATCATCGGCTGGCCGATCGGATAGGTCGATCATGTATCGTACTTGAGGAAAGAGCTTGGTCTGCAAGCCTGCTGCGGAGAGAGTAGCATCAGTGATCGCCGGAAAGGAGGAGTTGACTTCGTATGCGGCCGGTCTATTGCGCAGCCGGAACGAACGACGGTAAAGTGCTCGTTGTTGCTCACGCCAACCGGCATCGTGCAGCAGTGACTCGAGTCGGGAGGTGGGTTCGCCGGTGACGAGCGTTCGCAGTCGGTCTATCATACTCGGCAGCGTCTCTGTCCCTAGTCCACCGGTAGTGACTTGAATCGACAGTAGCCAGAGCGAACGTGTCTCTGAAGGGACAAGCTGTCGAAGGTCGCCAATCCAATGCCGAGGTCGCTCTGCGGTAGTGGTCTTCACTTCAAGGTCGAACCCGGCGAGACCGAAGTCATGCTCCTCGGCTGTAGGACCGCGCCAAGCGGCAATGGCATGCACGGCGCCGATTCGGCGAATGAGGTGCATTACCGTTAGGGTTTCGCCTACGAGGCCAATCTCCTCTGCCTCGCTCATACGGCCGAGACCCGCGAACAAGTGGCGGTACGTATCGAGGGCGTCGACTACTGCATCGTGGAAGCTAAGGCCGTCGAGCTGTACTCGATCGACTACTGCACAAAGCACAGGGTATGCCTCCAAGAGGTCGCTCTCCGCGACGACCTTCAGCTCGCACCATGTTGCACCGTCCCGAGCGACGTGACTCGCTTCAAAATGCCGGTATGCGGAAACATCCGGAAGCGAGCTTTGGATCTGTCGAAAACGCACAGCGATCGTGCCGGCGGGTGGGTCAATAACTAGGTGGGCAACGGGGGTATCACCAATTCCAAGAACTGCCGGCACGTTTGCCTTGAGGTACTCGTTCAGCCCGGACCTGCTCAAGTGTCTTCTCCCCAAGTTCTCCATCACTTCTGCTCCTCATCTGCGGCCGCTGTGAGCAGCTCTCGCCAAAGATCCAGGTTGTCTTTGTCCCTGGTGCCGAAAAACTGTCCGTGGAATAGCTTTTCGACCAGAAGATAGAGAAGCGTCTTCACCAGCGGAGCGTCATTGAGAGAGCCGTTGCTATCCCCGATAACTAGACGTCGATAATCCCTATTGAGCCGCACGGTCCGTTGCTCTCGGTCGACAGCAAAGAATGCTCCGTCCTCAATCTTATCCCACCGAAAGTCAATCGGGTCCTCGCCACTGATGAATGTGAGTTCGCTGGTGATTGCTCGCTTCAGGCGTGGCGTGAAACCTCTTCCGGGTGGAATGGCTTTCGCTCGGTCCCGACTCCGTTTGCGGGACTTCCTATCCATGCCTCTTGCATCGTTGAGGAAGGACTCCCAGTCCCAACCGTCCGGTGTCTGTGTCGTGCGTATGGCATCGACGAGCTTCTGACCGATGATAACGCCTGTTTTCTCCGGGTTCATGGTCAGGAACTCGGAGAGTTCATCCGAGACGTCAACCTCTACCCTAGCGAGCTGGAGGTCGTTCTCATCGAGAGCAATTTCGTTCCATCCACCCGCTTGGAGTAGCCTGCGGTGTCGGTAGAAGTAGAAGCCCTGCCACTTGAGTGGTGTGCCTCCGGGGAATCTTGTAGCTGTTGACATGCGAGCGACCGGGCCAGATATGGCAGACAAGACCGAGTCGATGACTGTCGAGTTCAATGTCGAGTGTCTTTGGATAGCTCGGGTGGCCGGACTGGCGGCAAATGGATTGATGAAATCGACTGGGACCGGAGGGCCTGCCTCATTCCGATCTGCGTCGAAGATGTCGATCCAGATGTTCACCTGGCGCGCTTCCAGCAATCGGTGCATTACGAGGCCGAGATGGTGCCTCAGCTCAGTGGTTGTTTGCGCGAGGAACGCCGTGACTCGCCCGGCATCCTCGCCTATGGGAAATTTGCGGACGTGATCCCAGCGAACCACGGTGCCCGACGAGGTCTCCATCACCCCCCAATGCGTATTGAGAATACTAGCGGCATCTTCTGGGGCGACGATTCTACATTCGAAATCCTGGTTGCCATTCGCGAGACTTGCAGAACGACCTACGGCTTGACGCGCTGTTATGCGTGAATAGACAGTAAAGATCTTGGCCTGTCCAAGTGACGCTGCATTGAGGCCCATTCCGAAATGACCGAGGGAACCAGTGGCGTACTCCCGATCGCCGCCCAAGGTCATTGCGTTGTCGATCTCCTCCTCGCCCATCCCATGACCGTTGTCCACAATGAGCAACCCGAGCAGCCGATTGGCAGATCGGACGAATCGGATGAGCACGCATTGCGCCCCGGCGTCGATGGAGTTATCGACGAGGTCAGCGACGGCATGATTGAAGGTGTGGTGCTTTCCGATTGCCATTACGACGCGCGGATTCGGCGGGAGGTGTTTCGGTCCCCTCAAGGCTAAAGGTCGCCAGATCGATTCTCCGGACATCTCGGGATACCCTTTCATGCTCCGGGTCTGCACAGGGCAACAGTCATAACGTTGGCCCCCGCGACGGCTGCCCTCGAACCCCTTTTCCGCTGGCACGACCTTGTGAGGCCCGGCAGTGGGTTCCGTGTCGGAGGTTATAACGGTGGCCTCTGCACGGCTCTGAGCGGTTGCGCCAAAGCCAAATGCAAATTCATGCACACTGCACGGTCACTACGGCCCGCTGCAACCCAGTCCTGAAACGCACATTTCTTGCCGATATCATGAATTGAAGCGAGTAGTCATGCCAGCTACCTCCCCGCGCTATCACATGATACATCGAGAGCGTTCGCCGCGCCAGTGAGCCACCGGTGTTGGCTGCGGCTCGTATGGTCGCGTCTCATGGCTACCATGGCCTCGCCGTGATTGGTCAATCGGCTGCTGGCTCAGTTCGGCGTTGAGAGGTTCTCTGTCTGAGTACCCACCTCCCCCTCACCTCGCCGCATCAAGCCGAGTTCGGGCACCGCGTCGACGCCGCCCGCCGGCTGCACGCCCAGGCCCGGGCCGCCGCCGGCGACGACTACGAGCGCTGCGCTTGTCGTCAGCCAGGCTGCCCGAATGCCGGACCCACTCCTCCTGACTGCCTGACACCTCGGCCGGTTTAGCCCCAGAGCGGCAGTCCGCCGGGGGGTCAAGGGGTCCGCATGGTTGAGGCTTCGACAAGTCCGATGCGTCACGGTCGCAACCTACCGGGATCCCAATCGCCACTGCCTTCAGTAGCAAGTGCTCAGCGCTGTGATTAGCAATTGCTAATGGGGGTAATTCCCAATTGGGAGTTGTAGGCATTCCTAGTCGCTAATCGAGGGCGGGCCCAATTGGAACACCAACCCTTAAGCGACTGCTATCCAGGGCCCGAACGCCTAGAACTTGCGGCCCAGTCCCTGTGCTCGTGGTTCGGTAGCCGATGTGTCAGGCAGTCAGCCCGCTCATCTGGCCGTCGCTTCCACCATGGATGGCACATCCAGGATCCGCGTCTTCGGGAAGAAGCGGTCGAACAGCCGGTTGTTGGTCACCTGGAAGACGATGATGAAGACGATGCCGACCACCAGCAGCCCTGCGAGCCTCGCCACGGTCGATACCCTGAGAGCGGCGCGTCGCCGAAACAGCCAGACCGCGACGCCGGCGACAAACAGGACCAGGAAGACAATGTCCACCGCATGGCCCGTCGGGTCCGTCCCCAGCGCACTCTGGGCCGCCTGCCATTCCAGGCCGTCATGGCCCCTTCCCACCAACAGGTAGCGGACCGTGTAGGCCAAGGGGGTGAGGATCGCGCCCGCCAGCACCGCATCGCCGCTCGCGCGGTCTCGCCTCAAGTACCAGGCCATGATCCCCAGCACCGATAGCACCGAGCCGCCGACGCCGCCGATCGCGATCCAGGCATACTCGCGCCACGCAAGCTCCGGGCGCAGCACGTACTCCTTGAACGGAGTGGGGACCACAGCCACGCCCTGCAGCCATCCGGCAAAGGCATGGCCCAACTCATGCACGAAGGTCGTGCCGATGATGGTTGCGGCAAACAGAAGCAGGAAACGCCGGGTGCCTTGCATCAGGTGAAGCCCTCCAGGTCAGCCGCGGTTGCCGATCAAGGTCCGGACTGTAGCACAAGCCTGTCTCCTCGAGACATGGGCCAGAAGATCACCGCGGCATCGACGATGCTTCAGAGGAGCATAGCCGTCCCGCTTCGTCCCTGCATCGGCCCATGGTGCAGCCCCCGTCTCAGCCCAAATGCCGAGCGCCCGAAGGCCAAAACCAGACCGATGCCGTCATCGGCCAAAAATGATGACTTCATCTACCTCCGATTACGGCTTCATCGGCCTCGGATGAAGCCGTAACCGCGACCCGATGAAGCCGTAACGAAGCGCTGTTTACGGCTTCATTTTCCCCGAACCACGCACAGCGCCTGCCGGATCTCCCCCAAGTGGTACGCCGTGTGCGCCACGATGGCGATGGCCCCGCCGATATCCGTCTCGTCGCGCCAGTCCGGCGCCGAGCCGACCAGGCCCAGGATCCCGTCGTAGGCGCGCCGCAGCTCATCCTGGATCGCCTGCCACTCGTCGGGCGTCACCCCACCCACCGTGCGCCAGATCTCCGTCCAGTCCACCTGCGGGTAGTTGGGGTCGCGAACCGAGCGCTCCACCGTCTCCAGGTAGAAGGCCACGTGCTTCACCTGCGCCGCCAGGGTGGCGCACTTGCCGCCCACCGGGATCGATGCCTCCTCGGCCGTGATGTCGGCCAAGGTCTCGAACAGCGACGTGTGCTGGTCCAGGTAGTAGCCCTGCACCTTGTCGAAGGTCTCCTCGAGCAGCGCGAGCAGGGCCTTCGTGAAATGTTCCGACTGCATCTAGCCGTTCCTCCCCTGTCCTCAACCAGGCTGCCCGAATGGCAGACCGTTCCCCGTGAAACCCTCCAGGTCAGCCGCGGCTGTCGATCAAGATCCGGATTATGGCACAGGCCCGGCTCCTCGGGCCATGGGCCGAAGCAGGCTGAGCCGGGCAAATCCTGACGACTTTAATTAAGGGGCCGCGCGCGGGTTGCCGCGACCGCTGACGCCCCCGCCGCGGCAACAGCGGCGCTTCCGCCGAGTAGCAGCATGCTTTAGCGTTTGCAACAGCATGCTTTAGCGAACGTAACAGCATGCTGTTACGTACGAAACACTATGCTGTTGCAAACGCTCGAGCATGCTGTTGCGAGCGTAACAGCATGCTGTTACTGCGGCCCCCGGATCAGCAGTGACGATCCGGCTCTCCGTCCCTGCCGGTGGCGCCGAGGGTGGGTCCTTGAGCACCTCCCTTCCTAGGCGTGAGCACCGCCCTTCCTAGGCGTAAGCGCCGTCCTTCCTAGGCGTGAGCACCGCCCTTCCTAGGCGTGAACACCGCCCTTCCTAGGCGTGAGCACCGCCCTTCCTAGGCGTGAACGCCGCCCTTCCTAGGCGTAAGCGCAGGGCGTCGTAGCCGTAGCGAGACACCGATGTCGCCTACGGCTTCGCGCCTGCCGCCGTCCGTCACCGGCGCCCCCGCGCCCGCGGCGCAAATCGCGCCCCGCTGTCCGTCTCAGTCATCACCGTCGGCAATTTTTGCGCCCGATGTCCGCTTCGTGGCCCCGTTTGAACTCTTAAGCGCTGCATGCACTAGCCGCCGCCCGGCATCCCTCCCAGATCAGCACCGCGAAAGAGGTGGCCCGATGAACCGCAGGAAAAGACCATGTTGTACAGTTCTTTCGCGCATTTTCCCCTTGTGTTTTGCAGACTTGCACGACCACTACATCTAGTGGTGCGCCGACTGGTCTGTCGAATCGACGAACCGTCCATTGAGCCGAGTCACGCACTTGAACGATCAACAGGACGCGAAGGCGACCCAACGGGGCCACCAAGAGCCCCACGAAGTCCGGAGTATGTCTGCTATTCGGTACTGGAGATGCCTGTCCGGGCAGGAATCACAAGGTCTGCATAACCTCCAGCCGGAATCCGCGAAATGACTGTTACGGATCCCCGTCCGCCGATAAACCGCCGACAAACCGCCGATAACCCGCCGACAGCGCATAGCGCCCGCGCCGTGAAGGTCCCGCCACCAGCAGCCAGCCGTCGGCGACCAGCCAGGCAAACAGCTCGCGTGCGGTGCGATCGGAGACACCGAGCTCCGTGGCAGGGGCGTGGGCCCCGCCCGCAGGCCATGTTCGACGCGCGCGTGCAGGCGCCGGATGAGTCCTCCGTCAGGGGGCGCGCATCCCGGCCCGCGGTCGCTCGACGCGTGCGCGAAGATCCGGATGCGCTGGAACTGCGAAGCTACTGGAACCTGGCAGGATGGCATCCACCGAGGGATTGACGTCGCCGGCGCGACAGCAGCGAAACATGAAGCCTTCACAAGGTCAGGCGGTTGACTACAGGCTGGCGGCCGACTTGTGCTATGAACGTCAGGGGCTGAGGCCGCTCCGGTCGAACAGGGCCGATCACCGTGCGAGCCAGTCGTGATCTTGGGCGGGAATAGGCGGACTGGCATGCGCTGTCGCGTTGCAAAAGCACGGTCTGGACTGTCATGTCTTTGAGCAGGCGCCGCGGCTGGAAGTCGGTGCCGGGCTGCTCTTGACGCCTCAATGCGGTGGCTGTGTTGGAGGCCCTGAATCTGCTCGCTCAACTGCGGCCCATGCCTTGATCACACCGGCGTGGCATATTCTGGACCCGCAGGGTCGCGACCTCCAGGTTCTGCGTCCGTTCCGTCCGGTCGGCCGGCGCTCAGCACCCGGCGCAGCGACCTGCAACGGGTGCTCGCCGGAGCCCTTGCGGCCGATTCGCTGCATCTCGACCACGAGGCGACGTCGCTGGTTTTGCAGCAGGACGGCGTTCGGGTTCGGATCCGCGATCGGGCCGACGTCGTGGCTCCGCTGGTCGTGGTGGCGGACGGCGCGGCGTCGCAACTGCGAGCCCTGCCCCCGGGCGCGGCCATTGCGGGACCAGGGCTACGTTGGCTGGCGTGCCTTGTCGACCGGGCGCCCGCTGGCTGGTCCGGACGGCCGGGTTACCGAGACCTGGGGCTCCGGCCGTCGCTTTGGGATCGCCGCGGTGGGCGGTGGACGGACCTACTGGTACGCGTCGGCGGACACCGACCTGATCGAACCTTACAGTGCATTGAGTCGGCGCGAATTGTTGGCGGCTTGTTTCACGGATGGCATGCACCCGTGGAGGGCTCATCGCCGCCTCGGACGACGAGGCCGTTCTGCAGCATCCGATTGCCGATTCCGGGCCGATCGCGTCTTGGTCGGCCTGAGGACGGGTGGCGATGCTCGGCGACGCAGCGCATCCGTTGACACCAACCTGGGACGGGGGCGGCCAACCAGCTTCGGAGAGAGGACTCCTGGACGCTCGCCCGCTGCCTGGCGACCGATCGACTGATAGACAAGGCTTTGAAGCATTATCCCGCCCAGCATCGTCGTGGGCGCGTGGCCGTGGTGTGGGCCGCATCCCGGTTGCTCGGTCAGGTCATCCAGGTAACTGGGAGCCCTGGCGGGGGAGGCTTACGTCGCAACCGTCCTCCGCGCCACGCGCCTGACCGCCTGGCATCTGCCACGTTGCCACGGCGGCTGTTCCCGAGTCGCGACGGATTGAAAGCCAGGACGACACACAGTGGCCCATCAAACGACCTGGCCCGGTGTTTCCCGCAACCGCTCACGGCATCGCCGTCTCTCGCGCAAGCCGACGATTGGCCGATCTCGGTCTGGACCTGCGGGTTTCCCCAGCGGAGAAGGCTATCCCCTGGTTCTGCTACTTTGGCTTCGCGGTCTCCTTCCTGCCAGTCGCCGGATGGGCGGCTGGTGGCCGCTGGCGATGCTGTGCGCGATCGGGCGGTGCTTCTTCACCTACGCGTCGGTGTCCCACGATCTGGTGCATCGGACGCTCGGCACCGCGCTGGCTCAACACCCCGATGGCTGCTATGCCTGATCGGGGTCATCTCCTTCGCAGCGGGCACGCCTTCCGGGCCACCCATTTGGAGCATCACGCTTCCCGCTACCCGTCCGTTGACATCGAGGGGCGGGCCCAGCGCTTCCTGGTGGCAGGCATTGGCGACGGGCGTCACCGCCCAGCTGCGCTGGTGGCGGTGGGCCCGTCGTCGCAACCGCGGCGCGGCGCGGCGGTGGATAGTTCTGGGGAGGGGCATCGCTGCTGCTGTTGCTGCTTTGCCCGCAGCCGCCTGGCCGTGGACAGCTCCGTACCCCGCCGCCTATGCCGCCGCGGGGACATGGAAGCTGGATCTTCCTTCATGACCAGCTACATGCCCCCGATCCCCACGCTCCGAGTACGCTCACCCAGACCCGTCTCTTTCACGGCCACGTCGCTCGCCTGCTGGCCTTGGAACACCTTGTCACCTGGAACACCACCGCTGTCCGCAGGTACCGCACCAACTGGCCTGACCTGGCTCGACGGCTTGGCGACTCACCCCGCGGTTGGCGGGGCTGCAGTCGTACTCCTGGCGATGACGTCCGCAACGCTGGAGTCTGCGCTCTCGGACCGCCGGAGCCACCGGATGATCTCATCGCGGCTTTGGTGATGACGGTCGCCCCTCTGCTCTTATGCTCCAGCGCTCATGTTGGCTTTCTCGGGTGGCTTTTGCCGTATTTCTATCCATCAGCGGAGACTTCCTGCCGCACGACCTGGACTTCCTGGGCATGACGGCCGACGCGCTGCCGGCTACATGGCTGCCGCATCGTCAAGTTCATGATTCCCACGACCGCTTGGCCTTCGGCGGCACCTTGCTG
>JADJUE010000012.1 GCA_016710785.1 Candidatus Epilinea brevis
CAGACCTCGGTCAGGAGTGGTCAGCGGGCGGCCGCGCAGCCAGGTCGTGGACCCACCAGCGCCGACCCGCTCGACCGTCCCCGCGCCTCGATGGCCGCCGATCCGCGTCGATGCGGGCCACCAACAGGAAAGCCGTTTTCACCGCCCCGTCGGCTGTTTCTGCACGCCGGTGAGGAGAGTCGATCCAGGCCTCCCAGTCGCCGTCACTGCGGACCCGGTCGGTCCAGCAGGCGGTAGTACTCGGCGCGATGGCGTTTGAAATGCAGGCTGGAGGAAACGGCGGCTCCGGACAGAACGCCCGTGTGGTAGAGGTAGAAGCGTCATCAGCGAAAAGCCGACCCAGGCGACCGTTGCCGTCCAGAAAGGGGTGGATGGTCTCCGGTGCAGATGCGCCAGACCCGTCCGGATGAGCACCGGCAGGCCGTGGGACCGTCATCATGAAGAAGCGCTCAACTGGCCCATGCATTCGGCCACCGCATGGGGCGGCGGAGGGATAAAGTAGGCGAAGACCCGGCCGTGGGCCGTAATCCAGTTTTGCGATCGGCGGAACTCGCCCGGCAGCTTGTCGTTGCCCCGGCCCCGAGCAAGGAGGATTTCGTGGACTTCGCGCGGCAGACGGTTGGAAAAGGGAAGCCTGACGCCAGGCGTTCCAGGCCGTACTGCGGCGCGCGGCGCGCGTAGTCCGACACGTCCACCACATCATCGATGGGCACGCCTGGCCTCGGCCTCCACTCGAAGAGGAGCAGATCCGGGAGAGCGACGACTGCGTGCCACCTCGATCCAGGACGAGAGGTCGGCTTCCCCTTTACGCACATGAGCATAGAGGAAGAGTTGGGGTTGCCGGCACGAGGGTAGATGCGCTGTCCAGGCGACCAGTGGCAGCAATGCTTCTTCCAGGAGCCGCTGCCGCCCGTACAGCTCAGGTCAGGGGCGGGTCCGGCGGCGATGGCCCGCGGCAGGAAAGGCGCGCACCTGCTCGCCGCCGACCGCGGTGACCCAGTAGGATCCGTCCGCGATGCTTCCCATTGCCAACTCCTTATTCAGCATTACCAGATAGTAGCATGTCTTATTCAGAGATATAGGCCAAATACTGAATAAGCGATGGGCGCAAGCCCAATCCGTCGCTGCCATCCGCCCCAAATCCACCGGCGGCGCGCCTGCCGCGGCGGCGGCTCAACCAACGTTCACGAAACCCATCCGCCCGGCGTTCTATCTGCGATCGGGCGGGGTCTGGGTCTTCTCGCTTCCAGCGCCTGAAACCCAGCCGTCCTTCAAAGCCGGTCCAACCTGACGCAGGTTACGGTGGCTGCCGTCCGCGGTCGTGGCCGCCATCGCCGCGCCGCCCGCAACCCCGCCGGAGTCCATCCTCGTAGGACCCCGTCGGCACCCCGTATGACCAGCAAACACCGCTGCGGCAACACCCGTACCACCCAGGAGATCACGATGACATTGGCCGCATCCCGCCGCGCCGCCTATCCGCCGCGCCCTTCTGCCCCTGCTCGCCGCCCTCCCTGGCCCTCACCGTGCTGGCCCCCGCCCGGCCCACGGTGGCCGACCCGCCGCGCAGGCCCAGAGCCCCGCGCCGCCGCAGGTCACCGTCGACCTCTACAAGCAGCAGCCTGCTCTTCCGCACCCCCGGCCACCCTCGTGACCGCCGGGCTGACCGGCCCCAAGGGCCGCAAGGCCGAGGGGCGTGGGCGTGGGCGACGCCCAGAGCGTGGCCCAGGTGGGCTCTATACCGGCGAAACCAGCATCCTGCTCGGCGACACCATCGTGCTTTTACGCGGGCCAACGGTAAGCCCCTGCACCTGACCGTGCCGCAGCTGGCCGCCAGCCTCGTCGAGCTGCCCACCGTGGAGGGCATCGCCCCCTGGTGTAACCGCGCAACTCAGCCTGAAGGTTCAGGGCAGCCCCGCGGCCATCGAGGAAGCAGGTTGTCGCCGACAGTAAGGGCGCCTTCACCGTGGACCTGAGCGCGCAGCTCAGCGATCCCGACGCCGTCGCCACCGGCGGCCTGACCTATGACTCGCCCGGGGGCGGCCGTTTCGTGCTGGCCCTGGCCCCCGTGGACGCCAGATCACCCCTCCGGCTCGCCGACCCTGCGCGGGCGCGTGACCGACCGGCTGGGAGGTCAGCGCCACCGTCACCACCGCCGGCGGGTCGCCCGTGAAGAACCCGGCCCGTCACCGCCAGTGGCGACGGCAGCTTCCTCATGTCCCTCCAGCCGCGCCAGGCCGGCCCATCGCCGTGGGCGACAACGTGGACCTCAGAGCCACGGGAGGCGGCCAGCACATACGCCTGGTTCTCCACCACATCCACCAGGTCGAGGACATCACCGTCACCTTGGACCGCGGCGACGACACTCGCGACCGGCACCGCCCCCGCCCGGCGAAGCCGTCATCCTCAACGCCGAGGACTGGACGGCGGCGGAGCTGTTCCGCGCCACCGCCGACGGCGCCGGCGCCTTCAGCGTCGCCATAGCCCCCGCGTAGACCTGGGCTCCGGCTGGCGCGTGCGCGCCCGCCTATCCCAACTCGAACAACGTCAGCGTGGGCCGTCTGGCCGTGCTGCCCCAGGTGCGCGTGGGCGTGGACCTGCCCATCAGCCGGGGCCTGGCCGAGCCCGGCACCGGATGCTCACCGTCACCCTGCGCAGCGCCGCCGGCCCCATCAAGGCCCAAAGCCCCACGCAGGCCGATGACCAGGAGCGCTACCGGCTGCTCCATGCTTCGGCGCGCCGGGGTCCCGTCCCTCGGGAGGCGGCGACAGCCTGGAGATCGCGTTTGCCGACAACCTCGGCGATCCCCTCCTGCTGCGCGTGCCCGAGCTGACCGCCGTCGGCGACGTAGACAGTGACGCCGTCGGCGGCCGCGCGCCCGACCGACAGCGTCGGACCGTGCGCGTCGATGGCGCGGGCGGCCCGAAGCGCTTCACCACCACCGCCGACGGCGGCGGCGCCTCCGCGCCGCCCTGGCCGACCAGCTGGACCTCAGCGCCCCGCCAACAGCGCCGTGACCGTCGCCGGCAGCAACAACGCCGAGTTCACCACCTCCTGGGCGGCCGTGCAGCTCAACGTCGCTGGGCAGCACCATCCAGGAACAACTTCGTCTTCGGCAACGGCCCCGCCTGCCTGCAACGGTCCATGCCGGGTTGCAGGCGCCCGACAGCAAGGTCGTGGGCGGCGGCAGCGGCCGGGTCTTCAGCGGCGACGGCGTCTTCTTCATCCCCGGCGACTCGGGCTCCGGCCCGAGTTCTTCATGCAGCTGGCCGGTGTCACCGGCACGCCCACAGAGATGCAGACCGGCGACAAGCTGCAGGTGACCGTGGGCGACGAGCTGCTGACCCTCACGGTGCCGCCCCTGGACACCGTGGCCTTCGCGTGGAGAACGACCGCATCCACCGGCCGCACCGCGCCCGACACCCGCGCTGACCCTGAGCGTGGCCGATTCGCCGCTGTACTTCGACGCGGCGGTGGAGACCCGCTCCGATACCGCCGGCAACCCCAGCCATGACTTCGGCGGCAAGCGCAACATCCGCCACGGCGACTTCATCCAGATCAGCGCCGACTCAACAGACGGGCGTAACGTCGGCGATGTCTCCATCGCCCCGGTCTCTTGATGGACCTGGACCGAGCCGTGCTCCTGGGCTCCATCGCCCCCAACCTGGGACGTGACCGTCACCCTCAAGCGTAGCGCCAGCTACCTCTCGCGCCAGAACACGACCACCGACGCCAACGGCGCCATGTTCGCTGAGTTCTCGCCGATGACGGCGGCGCGCCCCTGCACGCCCTGCAGGTGCCGGGCGATGTGGTCACCGTGCCGCCTCCGGACCCACCCAGGATCCGCTCAGCCTACCGTGCCCGTCCTGTCTTTCAGTTGGGACACATAGCCGCCGACACCGTCTCCGGCTCGGCGCCCGCCCAGAGTCAGCTGACCCTCTTCGCCAGCCTGATCTACCCGTGGCCGGTACCCTGGGCATCTCCCAGGGCTGGCCCAGCGATGCAGGCGGCAACCGCTTCGCTCCGAGTTCGTGCCCTCCATCGACGTTCGGCCCGGCAGCCGCTTCACCCTCTCTTGTACCGCCCGCCCCAGGAGCATTACGTCGTGCGCTCGCGCACCGTGCCCATCCTCAACGCCCAGCACTTAGCGGACCCAACGCCTGCGGCTTCGGGCACACCCTACGAGCCGGAGAGGCGTGAAGCTCCGAGGCGGCGGCAAGCCAACTGGCCGCCGCCGCGGCCGGCGGTGACCCCTGCGACGCCTGCTTCGGCCGCCTGCTGCTGGACGCCGCCGAGAATGACGTGAAGACCGCCGCCCCGGCCAGCGCGAGGCGCCTCAGATGGGCAGACCTCGGCAACCCTCGACCTGCCAGTCTTCGACCTGAACATCGACTGGAACACGCAGCAGGTCACCGGCCAAGGGCGCCGCCGGCGGCACCTACCACGTGCGGCCCGGCCCAGCCTGCGCCGCGCAGACTCCGCAAGGCATCCTCAACTTCGGCAGCGGCTTCTTCGCCTTCGACAGTCAGACGGAGGCCGACGGCAACTCCGACACCTTCCTGCCCGGCGGCGCCGCGCCTCGCTCGGGCGTGGAGGTCGCCTCTACCGCCCCGACGGTCAGCGCTTCTTTCCGCCGGGCCTCCACCGGGCCCTGGCACACATCTCGCCGCACCGACCGGGTGACCGGCCAGGCCAACCCCCTGGACGACGCCACGGCCTCTCGTCCTGAAAGGGCGCCGCCGACCAGGAGCGCTCCCGCGCCACGGCCGCGGCCAACGGCGGCGGGGCCTTCGGCCCGCGCCTGCCGAAGAGCGCGTCCGGGCCGAAGCGCATCGAGGCCGGCGACATCGTGACCCTGGAGGCCGGCGGCCAGAGGCGCCAAGATCACGGTGGAGCCCCTGTCCTTCGACTGGTCCGGAGGGCGCGGCCATCTTCGGTCAGGCCCCGGCCAGCCGGCCCGTGCAGCTGCTCCTCAGGCTGAAGTCGGGCGCCACCCACAGCATCCCGCGCCAATCCGATGCCGGCGGCCGCTTCGGCTTCAAGGACGACGAGGTGCCCGTGCGCGGCGGCTGGACCCTGGCCGACGTGGCGGCGGTCCGCCTGGGGCTGACCACGCCCAGCGGCCGCCTGATCATCGACCAGACTCCCAGCTGGGCCAACCCGCCCACCCAACAGCAGCCCATCATCTACCTGCCGGCGGCCTTCCGCGGCGCCTCGCCGCGGGGACAACGACGCAGGCGGCAAAGATGGCGGGGTGCGGCGCTCAAACGGCGCGGGCGTGGCGGCCGGTCCCGCGGCGCCGCGGACGGACCCCCCCGACAGGCCGCTCGGTGCTATCCGCAGGCTTGAAAAGGCGACCTGGCGCTCGTTCCTGGGATCGCCGACCTTCCTGCCCACCGGCGGTCGGCATCAACCTACCGCTGCCGGCACCGGTCGCGGTGCGAGAATGACCTTGCGCGACGAGGACTGAACGGAGCCTTTGGCGCGACGAGGACGATGACTCGAGACGGGGGCTCCGCAAGGAGTCCCCGGTTTAACGTCAGGGCCGGGCGAGCTGTGTCGAAGGTGTAGACCTGCAAGCCGATCCACCAGGACTGAAACTCGTACCGTATAGATACGTAAAATCGTGATGGAGGTGTTGCCCCATGCAAGAAGCTCACCATCACCGTCGATGCCGGGGTCTACGACGGGCTCTACCGCACAATCGGTGCGGGGCGAATCAACCATTTCATCCGAGGAGTTGGTTCGCCCCTACGTCGTCGATCTGGATCTGGACAAAAACTACGCCCAGATGGCTGCGGACGAAGCGCGGGAACGCGAGGCGCTGGAATAGTCGGACTCCTTGTCAAGGGAACCCTTGATGAAACCCGTGGAAAAGGGCAGGTTGACCGTCCCCTACCGACACGGCAAGCTCACCGCGATCCGCCGATCGATCGCCGTCGGGTCCTCGCCTCGCGCGGGGCCGGGTGTAAGCGTAGCTGCTGTCGCGGACCGGGGCGCCCAGGAAAGCGCCGTCGGCGTCAGTGCCCAGGCCCCACCGTGAACGGCGGGGACATCCGAGGCCCGCGCCGAGGGCAGCCAGCAACAGGGCGCGAGGGCTTCCGTCGCCCTCCGAGGTCGGCCGTCCCGTCCAACAGCACCACCGTCTCGGCGCGAAAGCGCGGCGCCCGCGGGACTCCAGCTCGCCCAGAGACTTCTCAGGCCCAGGTCGATGCGCGTGCCCGGGCTCAGCACCAACTGGTCAGGCGGCGGCTGACCGCCTCGAAATCCTGGGTGATCACGTATTCGCGCCGCGCCTGGCCATCAAGCTCCACCAGGCCCACGCGGTCCGTGCGCGGCTCCATCTCCGCCAGCGGACCGCCGCGCCGCGGCCACCGCCTGCGCCAGCTCAGCGCCCTGCATCGAGGAGGAGCTGTCCAGGGCCGGCACCAGATCCCGCCCACCCGGCGCTTGATCAGGCAGGCCTCCCTTCAGGAGCACCGGCAGGTAGACCCGGCGCCGGCACGGGCGGCGGCGTGGGTGAGGCCGGGCCAGCACCAGCACCCTGGGGTACGGCGAAGTCGGCTTTAGCGCCGGCCGTCCGCGGTGCAGCTGGCCGTGGCCAGGCGGTTGGTGGGCGGGCGACCGGTGCGCTGCGGCGTCACCCTGGGGCTGAAGCGCAGCCCCCCCGCCGGTGCCGCCGGCAACGCTGCGCCCAGGTCACCGACCCGCGTCCTGGGCCGCGGGCGGCGGCTGGATCGAGGCCGGGTCAGGCGCATGTCCGCGCCCATCGTCGCTGCGGTCAGGTCGGTGGCCACCACCTCGCCCACCGTTCCGCTCAACTGGCCTGACAGATCCCCCGTCCGCCGAGAAGCCGCCGACAAACCGCCGATAAGGCGCCGATAGCGCCCCGTCGCCCCCCACAAGAGGCCCCCATGCAGATCCGCCACACGTCCGTCATGGTCGACGACCAGGCCAAGGCCTTGCAGTTCTACACGTCGGTGCTGGGTTTCCGTTCCCCATACCGACATCGACATGGGCGCGTTCCGCTGGCTTACCGTGAGCTCGCCCGAAGGCGCTGAAGGCGTCGAGCTCGTGCTCGAGCCACATGGGCTTCGAGGCCCGCGCGGGGGCTTCAGAAGGCCCTGTTTGACGACGCGGCATCCCGCCGCTGTCTTCATCACCGGCGACATGGATGCCGAGGTGCGGCGCCTCAAGGCCCCTGGGCGTGGTCTGCCGCGGCGAGCCCGCGAACGCCACGGCCCCATCATCTCCGCCGTGTTCGAGGACAGCTGCGGCAACACCTCATCAACCTCGTACAAGCCTTGGTGAAGGGGGCTGCCGACAGGCCAAACCAGCTGTACCTTGCGTTACAACGGTTCAGTCCCCTCGTTGAGGATAGCCGAGTAGTCGCGGTAAACGAAGACGCGGTTGCGTTTCTGCCCCGTCAGCTCCTGGTCGATATCCATCCCGATAGGCACGCTCATGCGGCGGTCGCCGCCGGGAAGAGATCCCCGTGCGTCGGCGGACCTCGGTCAGGGTGGTCAGCGGGCGGCCACGCGGCGGGTCGTGGACCCGCAACGCCGACCCGCTCGGTCGTCCCCGCGCCTCGATGACACGCCGATCCGCGTCGATGCGGGCCACCAACCAGCGGGCCGTTTTCACCGCCCGTCCACTGTTTCTCGCACAGCCGGTGAGGAAGAAGTCGATCGGGCCTCCCAGTCGCCGTCACCGCGGACCCGGTCCAGCAGGCGGTAATACTCGACGCGATGGCGTTTCCCGAAATACAGGCTGGGGTAGAGGAGCAGCGGCTCAGACAGAACGCCCGTGTGGTAGAGGTGGAGGCGTCATCAGCAGCCGACCCAGGCGACCGTTGCCGTCCAGAAAGGGTGGATGGTCTAGCGAAAATTGCAGATGCGCCAGACCCGTCCGGATGAGCACCGGCAGAGCCGTGGGACCGTCATCATGAAGGAAACGCTCCAGCTGGCCCATGCATTCGGCCACCGCATGGGGCGGCGGAGGGACAAAAAGCAGACCAGACCCGGCCTTGGGCCGCCAATCCCCCCAGTTTTGCGATCGGCGGAACTCGCCCGGCGACTTGTCGTTGCCCCGGCCCCGGGTAAGGAGGATTTCGTGGACTTCGCGCAACGAACGGTTGGAAAAGGGAAGCCTGACGCCAGGCGTTCCGGGCCGTGCTGCGGCGCGGCAACATAGTTCGACACGTCCACCACATCCATCCGATGCGGAGCGCCTCGGGCGCGGCCTCCAACTCGAAGAGGAGCAGATCGGAGAGCGACGACTGCGTGCCCTCGATCTGGGACGAGAGGACGGCTTCCTTACGCGCATAGGCATAGAGGAAGAGTTGGGGATCCGGCAGCAGGGTAGATACGCTGTCCGGGCGACCGGTGACAGCAATGCTTCTTCCAGGAGCCGCTGCCGCCACGGACGCTCAGATCAGGGGCGGGTCCGGCGGCAGTGGCCGCGGCAGGAAGGCGCGCACCTGCTCGCCGCCGACCGCTGTTGACTTCGTAGGATCCCGTCACGCGATGCTTCCCCATTGCCAGCTCCATATTCAGCATTGCTGGATAGTAGCATGTCTTATTCAGAGATATAGGCCAAATACTGAATAAGCGATGGGCGCCGGCGCAATCCGTCGCTGCCATCCACGCCCCCGTCCACCGGCGGCGCGCCTGCCGCGGCGTCCGGCTCCAACGTTCACGAAACCCATCCGCCCGGCGTTCTATCTGTGATCGGGCGGGGTCTGGGTCTTCCCGCTTCCGGCGCCTGAAACCCAGCCGTCCTTCCGACGGTCCAACCTGACGCAGGTTGCGGTGGCTGCCGTCCGCGGTCGTGGCCGCCATCGCCGCGCCGCCCCGCAACCCGCCGGCGTCCATCCTCGTAGGACCCCGTCGGCACCCCGTATGAGCAGCAAACACCGCTGCAGCAGCACCCGTACCACCCAGGAGATCACGATGACATTGGCCGCATCCCCGCCGCGCCGCCTATCGCCGCGCCTTCTGCCCCTGCTCGCCGCCCTCCTGGCCCTCACCGTGCTGGCCCCCGCCGGCCCTGGTGGCCGACCCGCCGCGCAGGCCCAGAGCCCCGCGCCGCCGCAGGTCACCGTCAACCTCTACAGCAGCAGCCTGCTCTTCCGCACCCTGCCGGCCACCCTCGTGACCGCCGAGCTGACCGGCCCCAAGGGCCGCAAGGCCGAGGGCGTAGGCGTGGGCGACGCCCAGGGCGTGGCCCAGGTGGGCTTTATACCGGTGAGACCAGCATCCTGCCCGGCGACACCATCGTGCTTTCGCGGGCCAACGACAAGCCCCTGCACCTGACCGTGCCGCAGCTGGCCGCCAGCCTCGTCGAGCTGCCCACCGTGGAGGGCATCGCCCCGCCCGGTGTAACCGCGCAGCTCAGCCTGAAGGTTCAGGGCAGCCCCGCGGCCATCGAGAAGCAGGTTGTCGCCGACAGCCAGGGCGCCTTCACCGTGGACCTGAGCGCGCAGCTCAGCGATCCCGACGCCGTCGCCACCGGCAGCCTGACCTTATGACTCGCCCGAGGGCGGCCGTTTCGTGCTGGCCCTGGCCACCGTGGACGCCCAGATCACCCTCGGCGCGCCGGCCCTGCGCGGGCGCGTGACCGCCGGCTGGGAGGTCAGCGCCACCGTCACCGCCGCCGGCGGATCGCCCGTGAAGATCGGGCCCGTCACCGCCGGTGGCGACGGCAGCTTCCTCATGTCCCTCCAGCCCTTGGGCCGGCCCATCGCCGTGGGCGACAACGTGGACCTCAGAGCCACGGGAGGCGGCCAGCACATCAACTGGTTCTCCCACCACATCAACCAGGTCAAGGACATCACCGTCACCTTGGACCGCAGCAGCGACCTCGCGACCGGCACCGCCCCCGCCGGCGAAGCCGTCATCCTCAGCGCCGAGGACATGGACGGCCGGCAGGAGCTGTTCCGCGCCACCGCCGACGGCGCCGGCGCCTTCAGCGTCGCCATGGCCCCCGCGTAGACCTGGGCTCCGGCTGGCGCGTGCGCGCCGCCTATCCCAGCTCGAGCAACGTCAGCGTGGGCCGTCTGGCCGTGCTGCCCCGGGTGCGCGTGGGCGTGGACCTGCCCATCAGCCAGGGCCTGGCCGAGCCCGGCCGGATGCTCACCGTCACCCTGCGCAGCGCCGCCGGCGCCATCAAGGCCCAAAGCCCCACCCAGGCCGATGACCAGGGCCGCTACCAGCTCTATTTCTTCGGCGCGCCGGGGTCCGTCCCTCAGGCCGGCGACAGCCTGGAGATCGCGTTTGCCGACAACCTCGGCGATCCCTTGCTGCTGCGCGTGCCCGAGCTGACCGCCGTCAGCGATGTGGACGGTGACGCCGTCGGCGGCCGCGCGCCGGCCGACAGCGTCGTGACCGTGCGCGTCGATGGCGCGGGCGGCCCGAAGCGCTTCACCGCCACCGCCGACAGCGGCGGCGCCTACCGCGCCGCCCTGGCCGGCCAGCTGGACCTCAAGCGCCCCGCCAACGGCGCCGTGACCGTCGCCGGCGGCAGCAACGCCGAGTTCACCACCTCCTGGGCGGCCGTGCAGCTCAACGTCAGCGTGGGCAGCACCATCCAGGGCAACTTCGTCTTCGGCAACGGCCCCGCCTGGCGCACGGTCTACGCCGAACTGCAGGCGCCCGACGGCAAGGTCGTGGGCATCGGCAACGGCCAGGTCTTCGGCGGCGACGGCGTCTTCTTCATCCCCGGCGGCTCGGGCTCCGGCCCGCAGTTCTTCATGCAGCTGGCCGATGTCACCGGCACGCCCATAGAGATGCAGACCGGCGACAAGCTGCAGGTGACCGTGGGCGCCGAGCTGCTGACCCTCACGGTGCCGCCCCTGGACAGCGTGGCCTTCGTGCAGAGCGACCGCATCACCGGCCGCACCGCGCCCGACACCCGCGTGACCCTGAGCGTGGCCGATTCGCCGCTGTACTTCGACATGACGGTGGAGACCCGCTCCGATGCCGCCGGCAACTTCAGCCATGACTTCAGCGGCAAGCGCAACATCCGGCACGGCGACTTCATCCAGATCAGCGCCGATATCGGCGGGCATAACGTCAGCGATGTCTCCATCGCCCCCGGCCTCTTGATGGACCTGGACCAGGCCGTGCTCCTGGGCTCCATCGCCCCCAACCTGGACGTGACCGTCACCCTCAAGCGCGGCGCCAGCACCCTCTCGCGCCAGAACACGAGCACCGACGCCAACGGCGCCATGTTCGCGCAGTTCGCCGATGACGGCGGTGCGCCCCTGCGCCTGCAGGTGGGCGATGTGGTCACCGTGACCGCCTCCGACCCCACCCAGGATCCGCTCAGCCTCACCGTGCCCGACCTGTCCTTCAGTTGGGACCTAGCCGCCGACACCGTCTCCGGCTCGGCGCCCGCCCAGGGTCAGCTGACCCTCTTCGCCAGCCTGATCTACCCCGTGGCCGGTACCCTGGGCATCTCCCAGGGCTGGCCCAGCGTGCAGGCCGGCAACCGCTTCAGCACCGAGTTCGTGCCCTCCATCGACGTTCGGCCCGGCAGCCGCTTCACCCTCTTGTACCGCCCGCCCCAGGGGCATTACGTCGTGCGCTCGCGCACCGTGCCCATCCTCAACGCCCAGCATAGCGGGCCCAACGCCTGCGGCTTCGGCACACCCTACGAGCCGGTGAGCGTGAAGCTCGAGGCCGGCGGCGCGCAGCTGGCGGCCGCCGCGGCCGAGATGGCCCCCTACGACGGCTTCTTCGGCCGCCTGCTGCTGGACGCCGCCGAGAAGGCCGTGAAGACCGCCGCCGGCCAGCGCGAGAGCGCTCAGCTGGGCGGGCCCTCGGCGGCCATCGACCTGCCGGTCTTCGACCTGAACGTCGACTGGAACACGCAGCAGGTCACCGGCAAGGGCCCCGCCGGCGGCACCTACTACGTGCAGCCGGCCCAGCCCTGCGCCGCGCAGCGCCCGCAAGGCATCCCTCAACTTCGGCGGCGGCTTCTTCGCCTTCGACGATCAGACGGAGGCCGACGGCAGCTTCGACACCTTCCTGCCCGGCGGCGCCGCGCCCGGCTCGGGCGTGGAGATCGCCTTCTACGCCCCCGACGGTCAGCGCTATTTCCGCCAGGCCTACCGGGCCCTGGCGCGCATCTACATCCATACCGACCGGGTGACCGGCCAGGCCAACCCCTGGACGACGCCACGGTCATCCTGAAGGGCGCCGCCGGCCAGGAGCGCTCCCGCGCCACGGCCGCGGCCAACGGCGACGGGGCCTTCGGCCTGCGCCTGCCGGAGAGCGCGTCCGGGCCCGAGCGCATCGAGGCCGGCGACATCGTGACCCTGGAGGCCGGCGGCCAGAGCGCCGAGATCACGGTGGAGCCCCTGTCCTTCGACTGGTCGGAGGGCGCGGCCATCTTCGGTCAGGCCCCGGCCAACCGGCCCGTGCAGCTGCGCCTCAGGCTGAAGTCGGGCGCCACCTACAGCATCCCGCGCCAGTCCGATGCCGGCGGCCGCTTCAGCTTCAAGGACGACGAGGTGCCCGTGCGCGGCGGCTGGACCCTGGCCGACGTGGCGGCGGTCCGCCTGGAGCTGACCACGCCCAGCGGCCACCTGATCATCGACCAGACCCCAGCTGGACCAACCCGCCCACCCAACAGCAGCCCATCATCTACCTGCCGGCAGCCTTCCGCGGCGCCTCCCCGCGGGGGACGGCGGCGCGGGCAACGCAAGATCGGCAGGGTGCGGGCTCTCAAGCGGCGCGGCGTGGCGACCGGTGCCCAACGCCGCGAACGGACGCCCGACGAGCGCTCAGTGCTGTCCGCGGGCCGAAAAGCGACCTGGCGCTCGTTCCTGGGATCGCCGACCTTCCTGCCTCCGGCGGTCGGCATCATACCTACCGCTGCCGGCACCGGTCGCGGGGTGCGAATGACCTTGCGCGACGAGGACTGAACGGAGCCTTTGGCGCGACGAGGACGATGACTCGAGACCGGGGGCTCCCCAAGGAGTCCCCGGTTTAGCGGTCAGGGCCGGGCGAAGGCTGTGTCGGGTGTGGACCTGCGAGCCGATCCGCTGAGGGCTGAAACTCATGCGTATAGATACGTAAAATCGTGATGGAGGTGTTGCCCCATGCTCCGAAGCTCACCATCACCGTCGATGCCGGGTCTACGACGGACTCTACCACTACCGTCGTTACGGGGCGAATCCAACCATTTCACTCCGGGGAGTTGGGGTTCGCCCCTACGTCGTCAATCTGGATCTGGAAAGGCTGCTCCCAGATGGCTGCGGGCGAAGCGCGAAAACGCGAGGCGCTGGAATGGTCGGACTCCTTGTCAGGGGACCCTTGATAAAAAGTGGTAGGGACGGGTTGACCGTCCCCTACCACAAACAACAACAGCTCCCGCGTCCGCCGATAGATCGCCGTCAGGTCCTCGCCTCGCGGGGCCGGGTAGGCGCTGGCTGCTGTCGCGGGCCAGGGCGCCCCAGGAAAGCGCCGTCGGCGTCCCGGTGCCCAGGACCACCGTGAACAGCGAGACATCCGAGGCCCGCGCCAGGGCGGCCGGCGACGGGGGCGCGGGCTTCCGTGCCCTCAGAGATCAAGCCATCCGTCAGCAACACCACCGCGCGGCGCGAAACCCTTCGCAGGACGCGGGATTCCAGCTCGCCCAGAGACTTCTCCAGGCCCTAGTCAATGCGCGTGCCCGGGCTCAGCACCAACTGGTCAGGCGGCGGCTGACCGCCTCAAAATCCTCGTTGATCACGTATTCGCGCCGCGCCTGACCTCGAAGCTCACCAGGCCCACGCGGTCCGTGCGCGGCTCCATCTCGCCAGCAGGCCGCGCGCCGCAGCCACCGCCACCGCCAGCTTGGCGCCCTGCATCAGGAGGAGCTGGCCGGGGCCAGCACCAGATCCACGCCCACCCGGCGACTCAATCCGGAAGGCCTCCTTCAGGACCACCGGCAAGGTGGACCCGGCCCGGCACGGGCGGTGGCGTGGGTAGGCCGGGCCCAGCACCAACACCCTGGGGCACGGCCCGAAGTCGAGCAAGCAGAAAGCGTGCCGACCGTCCGGGTGCTTAAGCCAGCTGGCCGTGGCCAGGCGGTTGGTGGGCAGGCGACCGGTGCGCTGCGTCAACCACGAGGCCTGAAGCGCAGCCCCCGCCGGTGCCACCGGCAGCGCGCAGTCACCGACCCGCGTCCTGGGCCGCGGGCGGCGGCTGGATCGAGGCCAGGGTCAGGCGCTGTATGTCCGCGCCCATCTCGTCGCGCAAGGTCGGGTCGGTGGCCACCACCTGCCACCACCGTTCCCCGCTCAACTGGCTGTCAGATCCCCGTCCGCCCTGATAAGCCGCCGACAAACCGCCGATAAGGCGCCGATACCCGCCGACGCGCCCCGTCGCCCCCCAACAGGAGGCCCCCATGCAGATCCGCCACACGTCCGTCATGGTCGACGACCAGGCCAAGGCCTTGCAGTTCTACACGTCGGTGCTGGGTTTCGTTCCCCATACCGACATCGACATGGGCGCGTTCCGCTGGCTTACCGTGAGCTCGCCCGAAGGCGCTGAAGGCGTCGAGCTCGTGCTCGAGCCCATGGGCTTCGAGCCCGCGCGGGGCTTCCAGAAGGCCCTGTTTGACGCCGGCATCCCCGCCACTGTCTTCATCACCGGCGACATGGATGCCGAGGTGCGGCGCCTCAAGGCCCTGGGCGTGGTCTTCCGCGGCGAGCCCGCGAACGCCGGCCCCATCATCACCGCCGTGTTCGAGGACAGCTGCGGCAACCTCATCAACCTCGTGCAGCCCTTGGTGTGGGGGCTGCCGACGGCCGACCGGCTGGCCCTTGCGTTACAACGGTTCGGTCCCCTCGTTGAGGATGGCCAGGTAGTCGCGGTAGACGAAGACGCGGTTGCGTTTCTGCCCCGTCAGCTCCTGGGCGATGTCCATCCCGATGAGCACGCTCATGCCGGCGGTCGCCGCCGGGAAGGAGATCCCCGTGCGTCGGCAGACCTCGGTCAGGGTGGTCAGCGGGCGGCCACGCAGCAGGTCGTGGACCCGCAACGCCGACCCGCTCGACCGTCCCCGCGCCTCGATGGCCCGCCGATCCGCGTCGATGCGGGCCACCAGCCGGCAGGCCGTTTTCACCGCCCCGTCCGCTGTTTCTCGCACGCCGGTGAGGAAGAAGTCGATCCAGGCCTCCCAGTCGCCGTCACTGCGGACCCGGTCCAGCAGGCGGTAGTACTCGGCGCGATGGCGTTTGAAATGCAGGCTGAGGTAGAGCAGCGGCTCGGACAGAACGCCCGTGTGGTAGAGGTAGAGCGTCATCAGCAGCCGACCCAGGCGACCGTTGCCGTCCAGAAAGGGGTGGATGGTCTCGAATTGCAGATGCGCCAGACCCGTCCGGATAAGCACCGGCAGAGCCGTGGGACCGTCATCATGAAGGAAACGCTCCAGCTGGCCCATGCATTCGGCCACCGCATGGGGCGGCGGAGGGACAAAGTGGGCCAGACCCGGCCGTGGGCCGCCAATCCAGTTTTGCGATCGGCGGAACTCGCCCGGCAGCTTGTCGTTGCCCCGGCCCCGAGCCAGGAGGATTTCGTGGACTTCGCGCAGCAGACGGTTGGAAAAGGGGAAGCCTGACGCCAGGCGTTCCAGGCCGTGCTGCAGCGCGGCAACGTAGTTCGACACGTCCACCACATCATCGATGGGCACGCCTGGCGCGGCCTCCAACTCGAAGAGGAGCAGATCGGAGAGCGACGACTGCGTGCCCTCGATCTGGGACGAGAGGACGGCTTCCTTACGCACATAGGCATAGAGGAAGAGCTGGGGATCCGGCAGCAGGGTAGATACGCTGTCCAGGCGACCGAGTGACAGCAAAGCTTCTTCCAGGAGCCGCTGCCGCCGGCCGCTCAGGTCCAGGGGCGGGTCCGGCGGCAGTGGCCGCGGCAGGAAGGCGCGCACCTGCTCGCCGCCGACCGCGGTGACTTCGTAGGATCCTGTCACGCGCTGCTTCCCCATTGCCAGCTCCTTATTCAGCATTGCTGGATAGTAGCATGTCTTATTCAGAGATATGGACCAAATACTGAATAAGCGATGGGCGCCGGCGCAATCCGTCGCTGCCATCCACGCCCCCGTCCACCGGCGGCGCGCCTGCCGCGGCGTCCGGCTCCCAACGTTCACGAAACCCATCCGCCCGGCGTTCTATCTGTGATCGGGCGGGGTCTGGGTCTTCCCGCTTCCGGCGCCTGAAACCCAGCCGTCCTTCCGACGGTCCAACCTGACGCAGGTTGCGGTGGCTGCCGTCCGCGGTCGTGGCCGCCATCGCCGCGCCGCCCCGCAACCCGCCGGCGTCCATCCTCGTAGGACCCCGTCGGCACCCCGTATGAGCAGCAAACACCGCTGCAGCAGCACCCGTACCACCCAGGAGATCACGATGACATTGGCCGCATCCCCGCCGCGCCGCCTATCGCCGCGCCTTCTGCCCCCTGCTCGCCGCCCTCCTGGCCCTCACCGTGCTGGCCCCCGCCGGCCCTGGTGGCCGACCCGCCGCGCAGGCCCAGAGCCCCGCGCCGCCGCAGGTCACCGTCAACCTCTATAGCAGCAGCCTGCTCTTCCGCACCCTGCCGGCCACCCTCGTGACCGCCGAGCTGACCGGCCCCAAGGGCCGCAAGGCCGAGGGCGTGGGCGTGGGCGACGCCCAGGGCGTGGCCCAGGTGGGCTTTTATACCGGTGAGACCAGCATCCTGCCCGGCGACACCATCGTGCTTTCGCGGGCCAACGACAAGCCCCTGCACCTGACCGTGCCGCAGCTGGCCGCCAGCCTCGTCGAGCTGCCCACCGTGGAGGGCATCGCCCCGCCCGGTGTAACCGCGCAGCTCAGCCTGAAGGTTCAGGGCAGCCCCGCGGCCATCGAGAAGCAGGTTGTCGCCGACAGCCAGGGCGCCTTCACCGTGGACCTGAGCGCGCAGCTCAGCGATCCCGACGCCGTCGCCACCGGCAGCCTGACCTATGACTCGCCCGAGGGCGGCCGTTTCGTGCTGGCCCTGGCCACCGTGGACGCCCAGATCACCCTCGGCGCGCCGGCCCTGCGCGGGCGCGTGACCGCCGGCTGGGAGGTCAGCGCCACCGTCACCGCCGCCGGCGGATCGCCCGTGAAGATCGGGCCCGTCACCGCCGGTGGCGACGGCAGCTTCCTCATGTCCCTCCAGCCCTTGGGCCGGCCCATCGCCGTGGGCGACAACGTGGACCTCAGAGCCACGGGAGGCGGCCAGCACATCAACTGGTTCTCCCACCACATCAACCAGGTCAAGGACATCACCGTCACCTTGGACCGCAGCAGCGACCTCGCGACCGGCACCGCCCCCGCCGGCGAAGCCGTCATCCTCAGCGCCGAGGACATGGACGGCCGGCAGGAGCTGTTCCGCGCCACCGCCGACGGCGCCGGCGCCTTCAGCGTCGCCATGGCCCCCCGCGTAGACCTGGGCTCCGGCTGGCGCGTGCGCGCCGCCTATCCCAGCTCGAGCAACGTCAGCGTGGGCCGTCTGGCCGTGCTGCCCCGGGTGCGCGTGGGCGTGGACCTGCCCATCAGCCAGGGCCTGGCCGAGCCCGGCCGGATGCTCACCGTCACCCTGCGCAGCGCCGCCGGCGCCATCAAGGCCCAGAGCCCCACCCAGGCCGATGACCAGGGCCGCTACCAGCTCTATTTCTTCGGCGCGCCGGGGTCCGTCCCTCAGGCCGGCGACAGCCTGGAGATCGCGTTTGCCGACAACCTCGGCGATCCCTTGCTGCTGCGCGTGCCCGAGCTGACCGCCGTCAGCGATGTGGACGGTGACGCCGTCGGCGGCCGCGCGCCGGCCGACAGCGTCGTGACCGTGCGCGTCGATGGCGCGGGCGGCCCGAAGCGCTTCACCGCCACCGCCGACAGCGGCGGCGCCTACCGCGCCGCCCTGGCCGGCCAGCTGGACCTCAAGCGCCCCGCCAACGGCGCCGTGACCGTCGCCGGCGGCAGCAACGCCGAGTTCACCACCTCCTGGGCGGCCGTGCAGCTCAACGTCAGCGTGGGCAGCACCATCCAGGGCAACTTCGTCTTCGGCAACGGCCCCGCCTGGCGCACGGTCCATGCCGAATTGCAGGCGCCCGACGGCAAGGTCGTGGGCAGCGGCAACGGCCAGGTCTTCGGCGGCGACGGCGTCTTCTTCATCCCCGGCGGCTCGGGCTCCGGCCCGCAGTTCTTCATGCAGCTGGCCGATGTCACCGGCACGCCCATAGAGATGCAGACCGGCGACAAGCTGCAGGTGACCGTGGGCGCCGAGCTGCTGACCCTCACGGTGCCGCCCCTGGACAGCGTGGCCTTCGTGCAGAGCGACCGCATCACCGGCCGCACCGCGCCCGACACCCGCGTGACCCTGAGCGTGGCCGATTCGCCGCTGTACTTCGACATGACGGTGGAGACCCGCTCCGATGCCTCCGGCAACTTCAGCCATGACTTCAGCGGCAAGCGCAACATCCGCCACGGCGACTTCATCCAGATCAGCGCCGATATCGGCGGGCATAACGTCAGCGATGTCTCCATCGCCCCCGGTCTCTTGATGGACCTGGACCAGGCCGTGCTCCTGGGCTCCATCGCCCCCAACCTGGACGTGACCGTCACCCTCAAGCGTGGCGCCAGCACCCTCTCGCGCCAGAACACGAGCACCGACGCCAACGGCGCCATGTTCGCGCAGTTCGCCGATGACGGCGGCGCGCCCCTGCGCCTGCAGGTGGGCGATGTGGTCACCGTGACCGCCTCCGACCCCACCCAGGATCCGCTCAGCCTCACCGTGCCCGACCTGTCTTTCAGTTGGGACCTAGCCGCCGACACCGTCTCCGGCTCGGCGCCCGCCCAGGGTCAGCTGACCCTCTTCGCCAGCCTGATCTACCCCGTGGCCGGTACCCTGGGCATCTCCCAGGGCTGGCCCAGCGTGCAGGCCGGCAACCGCTTCAGCACCGAGTTCGTGCCCTCCATCGACGTTCGGCCCGGCAGCCGCTTCACCCTCTTGTACCGCCCGCCCCAGGGGCATTACGTCGTGCGCTCGCGCACCGTGCCCATCCTCAACGCCCAGCATAGCGGGCCCAACGCCTGCGGCTTCGGCACACCCTACGAGCCGGTGAGCGTGAAGCTCGAGGCCGGCGGCGCGCAACTGGCGGCCGCCGCGGCCGAGATGGCCCCTATGACGGCTTCTTCGGCCGCCTGCTGCTGGACGCCGCCGAGAAGGCCGTGAAGACCGCCGCCGGCCAGCGCGAGAGCGCTCAGCTGGGCGGGCCCTCGGCGGCCATCGACCTGCCGGTCTTCGACCTGAACGTCGACTGGAACACGCAGCAGGTCACCGGCAAGGGCCCCGCCGGCGGCACCTACTACGTGCAGCCGGCCCAGCCCTGCGCCGCGCAGCGCCCGCAAGGCATCCTCAACTTCGGCGGCGGCTTCTTCGCCTTCGACGATCAGACGGAGGCCGACGGCAGCTTCGACACCTTCCTGCCCGGCGGCGCCGCGCCCGGCTCGGGCGTGGAGATCGCCTTCTACGCCCCCGACGGTCAGCGCTATTTCCGCCAGGCCTACCGGGCCCTGGCGCGCATCTACATCCATAGCGACCGGGTGACCGGCCAGGCCAACCCCTGGACGACGCCACGGTCATCCTGAAGGGCGCCGCCGGCCAGGAGCGCGGCCGCGCCATGGCGACCGCCAACGGTGACGGCGCCTTCGGCCTGCGTCTGCCGGAGAGCGCGTCCGGGCCCGAGCGCATCGAGGCCGGCGACATCGTGACCCTGGAAGCCGGTGGCCAGAGCGCCGAGATCACGGTGGAGCCCCTGTCCTTCGACTGGTCGGAGGGCGCCGCCATCTTCGGCCAGGCCCCGGCCAACCGGCCCGTCCAGCTGCGCCTGCGGCTGAAGTCGGGCGCCACCTACAGCATCCCCGCCAGTCCGATGCCGGCGGCCGCTTCAGCTTCAAGGACGACGAGGTGCCCGTGCGCGGCGGCTGGACCCTGGCCGACGTGGCGGCGGTCCGCCTGGAGCTGACCACGCCCAGCGGCCATCTGATCATCGACCAGACCCCCAGCTGGGCCAACCCGCCCACCCAACAGCAGCCCGTCATCTACCTGCCGGCAGCCTTCCGCGGCGCCTCGCCGCGGGGGACGGCGGCGCAGGCGGCAGATGGCAGGGTGCGGCGCGCAAGCGGCGCGGCGTGGCGGCCGGTGCCGGCGCCGCGAACGGACGCCGGCGAGCGCTCGGTGCTGTCCGCGGAACGCAAGGCGACCTGGCGCTCGTTCCTGGGATCGCCGACCTTCCTGCCCACCGGCGGTCGGCATCATACCCTACCGCTGCCGGCACCGGTCGCGGTGCGAATGACCTTGCGCGACGAGGACTGAACGGAGCGCTTTGGCGCGACGAGGACGATGACTCGAGACCGGGGGCTCCGCAAGGAGTCCCCGGTTTGGCGTCAGGGCCGGGCGAGGGCTGTGTCGGGTGTGGACCTGCGAGCCGATCCACCAGAGACTGAAACTCGTACGTATAGATACGTAAAATCGTGATGGAGGTGTTGCCCCATGCACAAGAAGCTCACCATCACCGTCGATGCCGAGGTCTACGACGGGCTCTACCGCACCGTCGGTGCGGGGCGAATCAGCCATTTCATCGAGGAGTTGGTTCGCCCCTACGTCGTCGATCTGGATCTGGACAAAGGCTACGCCCAGATGGCTGCGGACGAAGCGCGGGAACGCGAGGCGCTGGAATGGTCGGACTCCCTTGTCGGGGAACCCTTGATGAAACGTGGTAAGGGCGGGTTGACCGTCCCCTACCGACACGGCAAGCTCACCGCGATCCGCCGATAGATCGCCGTCAGGTCCTCGCCTCGCGGGGCCAGGTAGGCGTAGCTGCTGTCGCGGGCCAGGGCGCCCAGGAAGGCGCCGTCGGCGTCAGTGCCCAGGCCCACCGTGAACAGCGAGACATCCGAGGCCCGCGCCAGGGCGGCCAGCTGCAGGGCGCGCGCCTCGGTGCCTTCGCTGGGTCGGCCGTCCGTCAACAGCACCACCGCGCGGCGCGAGCCTTCGCGGCCGCGGGATTCCAGCTCTGCCAGTGACTTCTCCAGGCCCAGGTCGATGCGCGTGCCCGTGCCCAGCAGCAGCTGGTCCAAGCGGCGGCTGACCGCCTCGAAATCCTGGGTGATCACGTATTCGCGCCGCGCCTGGCCATCGAAGCTCACCAGGCCCACCCGGTCGGTACGCGGCTCCATCTCCGCCAGCAGGCCGCGCGCCGCAGCCACCGCCGCCGCCAGCTTGGCGCCCTGCATCGAGGAGGAGCTGTCCAGGGCCAACACCAGATCCACGCCCACCTGGCGCTTGATCAGGCAGGCCTCCTTCAGGACCACCGGCAGGTAGACCCGGCCCGGCACGGGCGGCGGCGTGGGTGAGGCCGGGCCCAGCACCAGCACCTGGGGCACGGCAAAGTCGAAGCTGTAGCGCCGGCCGTCCGCGGTGTAGCTGGCCGTGGCCAGGCGGTTGGTGGGCAGGCGACCGGTGCGCTGCGGCGTCACCCTGAGGCTGAAGCGCAGCCCCCCCGCCGGTGCCACCGGCAGCTGCCAGGTCACCGACCCCGCGTCCTGGGCCGCGGGCGGCGGCTGGATCGAGGCCGGGTCCAGGCGCATGTCCGCGCCCATCTCGTCGCGCAAGGTCAGGTCGGTGGCCACCACCTCGCCCACCGTTCCGCTGAGCTGGCTGTAGATGCCCGTCAGCTGGTCCGGCGAAGGGGCGAAGAAGTAGCGCTCGGCGTCGCCGGCGATGGCCACCAGCAGCTCGGTGACCACGTCGTCGCCCAGGCCCACCACGTACACCAGGCCCCCTCGGCCGCGGGCGCGGGCCGCCGTGCGCAGGGCGTCGATGTAGGGCTGGCCGTCGCGGGTGGGCTTGCCGTCGGTCATCAGCAGCAGCACCGGCAGGGCCCCCGGCCGACCGGCCTCCGCCAGATGGTCCTGGGCCCGCTCCAGGGCCGTGCCGATATCCGTGCTGCCGTCGGAGCGGATGCTGTCCAGGACGGCGCGCAAGGCCGCACCGTCGGCCGTCAGAGGTTGGTCCAGAGAGGCCAGGTCGGAGAAGGAGACCAGGCCGGCGCGGTGGCGCGACAGGTCCAGCTGGGAGACGAAGCGGCTGGCCGCCGCCCGCGCCGCGTCCAGCTTGAGCCCGCTCATCGAGCTGGAGCGGTCCAGCACCAGCATGATGTCCGCCTGCCGCTGCGTGCCGGCCCGGCATTGGATGTCCAGGCCCAGTTCGATGGACACCGATTCCCCCAGGGTGACGATGTCCGGCGCGGCGCGCTTGCTGCCCGTCACCGTGCAGGGCGGCGTGCCCGGCGGGGTGGCCGTGGGCGGCGGGCCGCCGCCGGCCGGGTCGTAGACGAAGATGGATTCCGACACGGCGTCGATGGCGTAGAGGCGGCCGCCGGCCCCGGCGGCGATGTCGCGCAGGCGCACGTGACCGCGGCGCGGCGCCGGGTCCGGCTGGATGAGGCCCAAGGGGGCGCCGACGGCGCTGAAGGCCGCCACCTGCCCGTCGGCGCGCAGCACGAAGACGGTCCCGTCGGGGGCCACCGAGATGCGCTCGCCGCCCTGGTTGGCCGCGATCTCCCAGCCACCTATGCGGCGACCGTTGGCGGCCTCGAAGCGGTGGACCAGGCGGTCTGCGCCGCCCACGCCCCAGAGGGCGCCGTCGGGGCCTAGGTCCAGGTCGATCAGCCAGCCGTAAGGCGCGTCGGCGGGCCGGTGGCTACGGATGGGGTCGCGCCGCCCGGGGTCCTGGTCGAAGACCGTCAGCTGGCGGCGCATGGCGTCCGTGGCGTAGACCGCGCCGCCATCGGCGGCCAGGCCCAGGCCGCTCAGGCAGTCGCAGGCCTTGTCCCACACCCGCGCGCCGGCGGCCGTCAGCTTGCGCAGGCCCACCGTGCCCTGCACCGGGGCCGAGGCCACGTAGACCGCACCGTCAGCGGCCACGGTCAGGTCCTCGCCGCCGCCGGCGTCCAGCAGGGCCAGCGGGCGGCCGTCGGCGGCCGCCAGGCGGCGCACCACCCCCAGGCCGGCGTCGATGATCAGCAAGGAGCCGTCGGGAGCCACATCCAAGGCCGCCGGCGCCAGGAAGGCCGGATGGTCGAGGGGGCGCGCAAGGCTGGCGGCCAGCAGGCGTCCGCTGGCCAGGTCCAGCTGCCGCAGGCCCTGACGGCCGTCGGGCGCCCCGCCGCCGCTGGCGACGGCCAGACGCGAACCGCCCACCGCCAGGCCGCGGGCCGGGGCGAAGGCCTCGCCGGCCGGGGGCGGCGGCAGGTCGGCCTGCCGGCTGCCGTCAGCGCTGAAGACGGCGACGCGGTCCAGGACGGCGCTGGCCGCATCCGCGGGATAGAGGGCCAACAGACGCCCGCCGGCGGCGTCCACGGCCACGGCGCGGACCCCGGCCAGCGGAATGACCCGCTCCACCGGCAGGCCGCCGGCGCTGAAGATCTGCAGACGGCCGTTGCCCGCGTCGGCCACCGCCACCCGTCCGTCGGGCAGCACCGCCAGGTCCTCCGGATACTCCATCTGCCCCGGCGCGGAGCCGGTGTCGCCCCAACCGCCCAGCCAGGCCCCGGTAGCGCTGAAGCGGTCGATGAAGCCCCAGGGCAGGCGGCTGAGGACGTAGACCTCGCCGCTGGCGGGCGCCACGGCAACGGCATGCGGCGCGAAGCCGAAGGAAGGCCCGCCGGAGCGCCATTGCCCGATGGGGCTGCCATCGAGGCGGAAGATGGCCACGCGGCGGTTGCCGCTGTCCACCACGTAGACGCGGTCGCGGCCCAGGTCCACGGCCAGGTCCCGCGGCGCGCGCAGCTGCGCGGCCCCGTCGCCGCGTCCGCCGAAGCTGCTGAGGGTGGCCCCATTGGGGTCGATGGTCACCACCCGGTCATGGCCCGTGTCGGCCACCAGGAAGCTACCCCCCGCGCCGGGGGCCACGCCGCCGGGCTCCAGCAGGCTCTCGGGCGCATGGCCGCTGTTCCAGACGGCGCTGCGCGCCCAGGCCTGGGCGCCCGTCTGCGCCTGCCGGGCCGTGGCCGGGCCCTGCGGCGCGACGGCCAGACCCAGTCCGATGGCGGCCAAGAGGAGCGCCAGGGCGCCGGGGCGCCGCGCGGGATGCAGCAGGCGGGGATGGGCAGATGGCAGCATGGGCAGCATGGCTTCGCGTTCCTCGGGACAGGGGGCGGGGATGGGGTAGAACGCGGCGGGCGGGGATGGGGGTTACTGGCGATCCGGCCGCCGGCGCCGCAGGACGGCCATGGCCGCCAAGGCGCCCACGGCGTCGATCGCCACATCGCGCACCCGGCCCGTGCGCCCCGGCACGAAGGTCTGATGCCATTCGTCGCTGGCCGCCCACAGCAGGCAGATGGCCAGGGCCTGCGCCTCAGCGGTCGGCGAGGCCCGCCCCTCGGGGGCCAGGGCCCGCAGCCAGAACCGGAAGAGCAGGGCATAGGCCAGGGCGTGCAGGCTCTTCTTGACCACGAAGTCCTGCCAACCCACGCCCACCTGCGGCAGGTCCGGCCGGTCGCTGAACCCGTAGATGAGGGCCATCCAGGCCAGGGGCGGCAGGTAGCGGGAGGTCAGCGACGGCCTCATGGTCGCTCGCTCCTGTACAGGCCCAGGACCTTTGGCGCCAGGAGCGACCAGCGGAACTGCTCCCGCACCCGCGCCTGGGCGCCGGCCGCCAGGCGCGCCCGCAGATCGGCATCGTCCAGCAGGTCGCTCACCGCCGCGGCGAAGGCCGCGGCGTCGCCCGGCGCAACCAGCAAGCCGCTCTGCCCGTCGACGATGACCTCCGCGTTCTGCCCCACGGCCGATGCCACCACCGGCAGACCGGCCGCCAGCAGCTCCAGCAGCTTCACCGAAGACTTGCTGCGGTTGACCAGGGTGTCGTCGAAGGGGTAGATGGCCACATCGGCGCCGGCCATGAGCGCGGCCAGCTGCGCCGGCTCCACCCAGCCGCGGTCGTCGATGGCCCCTTCCAGGCCGCGCGCGGCGGCCAGGGCCGGCAGACGCCGCTCCTCCTGGAAGAGGCCCTGTCCGGCCACCAGCAGGCGCGCTTCGGGATGCCGCCGGCGCAGGGCGGCCAGCATCTCCAGCAGGAAGTCCAGGCCAAACTCGAAGAAACGGGTGTAGAGGAGGAGGGTGGCCGGGGGATGCGCGGGAGGCGGGGAGGCGGGGCCGATCCCCCGGCTCCCTCCCCCAAAGCGGTGGGGGGAGGGGAAGCCTCAGGGAAGGCGTCGTCGATGGCGTTGGGCAGGTAGAGGACGCGGGCGGGGGGAGCGCCCAGGGACCAGACGAGTGTTTCCAGGGCGCGGCTGGCCACCGTCACGGCGTCGGCGTGGCGGCCGAGGCCGGCGCGCTCCTGCCAGGCGAAGAAGCGGCGCTGCCAGGCAGGATAGGGCTCCAGGTCGTTCCAGCCGCCCGGGCCCTCCCAGTCGTCGCTGTCCAGGATGAGGCGCGGGCCCGCAGCGCCGGTCAGGCCGCGCCGCAGGCGCAGCAGGAGCAGGGCCAGGTGGCTGTAGGCCTTGGGCTTGAAGGCGTGGACCACATCCGGCTCCAGGGCCAGGGCGAGGCGGGCCATACGGGCGGCGACGATCAGGTGGCCCAGACCGGGCAGGCGCAGGCCGCCGAGGGAGACGTTGACCAGGCGCAGGCCCGGCACGGCGTCCTCCCAGGCGCGGTCGGCTTCCTCGGGCCGCTGCCAGGGCGGCATGATGACGGTGACCTCATGCCCCAGGCGCGCCAGGGCCCGTGCCAGCGGCAGGGCCCGGGCGCGCATGGTGCCCTTGGGCGCGAGGCCGAAAGGCCCCAGGAAGACCAGCCTCATTCGACGGTCACGCTCTTGGCCAGGTTGCGCGGCTGGTCCACGTCGCGGCCCAGGGCCAGGGCGGCGTGGTAGGCCAGCAGCTGGGCGGGCACCACGTTGACGAAGGGTGACCATTCCTCGGCCACCGCCGGCACGTGGATCACCGCCTCCGCCAGCCGGCCGATGGCCTCGTCGCCCGCCGTGGCCACGGCGTAGACCCGGGCCCCCCGCGCCCGGACCTCCTCGATGCTCGAGAGCAGCTTGGGGTAGGTGGCCGCCGCCGTGGCGAAGGCCAGCACCGGCAGGTTCTCGTCCAAGAGGGCCAGCGGCCCGTGCTTGAGCTCGCCGGCGGGGTAGCCCTCGGCGTGGATGTAGCTGATCTCCTTGAGCTTGAGCGCGGCTTCCATGGCGATGGGGTGGTTGAACTGGCGGCCGATGAAGAACATCGAGCGCGCCGCGGCGATCTTCGCGGCCAGCTCGGCCACCTGCGGCTCCACCGCCAGGGCCTGGGCCATGGCCTCCGGCACCTGGCGCAGGCCGTCGAGCAGCGCCGCTTCCGCCGCGGCGTCCAGGGCGCCGCGCCGCCGACCCAGGGCGATGGCCACCAGGGCCAGGACGGCCAGCTGGCCGGTGAAGGTCTTGGTAGCTACCACCCCCACCTCCGGCCCCACGCGCAGCAGCAAGGTGGCCGCGGCGCCGCGCGCCAGCGAGCTGCCCACCACATTGGTCACCGCCAGGGTGGGCGCGCCGGCGGCGCGCGCCAGGCGCAGGGCGGCCAGGGTATCCGCGGTCTCGCCGGACTGGCTGACCAGGACGACCAGGCAATCCGGGCCCAGCACGGCATCGCCGTAGCGCAGCTCGCTGGCGATGGCCACCTCCGCCGGCAAGCGGGCCCAGCGCTCCAGCCACAACTTGCCCAGCATGGCGGCGTAGGCCGAGCTGCCGCAGGCCACCAGGCAGACCCGCTCCACGGCGGCCAGGTCCAAGGCTTCCAGCTCCGGCAGGACCAGCCCCGAGCCCAGAAGGCGGCCGCGCAGGGTGTCGGCCAGGGCCTCCGGCTGCTCGTCGATCTCCTTGCGCACGAAATGGGCGTAGCCGCCCTTCTCGGCCGCCGCGGCGTCCCAGTCCACCGCCAGGGTCGCCCGGGCCACCGACCGGCCGGCAAGGTCGGTGACGGACACGCCCGCGGGCCGCAGCAGGGCCACATCGCCGTCCTCCAGAAGCAGGAACCGCCGCGTCTGCGACAGGATGGCGGGAATGTCGCTGGCCAGGAAGCTTTCCCCGGTGCCCAGGCCCAGCACCATGGGGCTGAACTGCCGCGCGGCCACGAGCACCCCGGGGCAGTCCGCCGCCAGGACGGCCAGGCCGTAGGCGCCCTCCACCTGCCCCAGGGCCCAGCGCACGGCGGCGGCCAGGCGCTCGCCCGCATCCGCCTCCGCGGCCAGGCGGTCCAGACCTTCTTCGATCAGGTGCGCCAGCACCTCGGTGTCGGTCTCGCTGCTGAAGCGGTGCCCGCGGGCCAACAGCCCCTCGCGCAAGCGGGCGTGGTTCTCGATGATCCCGTTATGCACCAGGGCGATGCGCTCTTGCTCGTCATGGTGCGGATGGGCGTTGGCCGTGGTGGGCGGCCCGTGGGTGGCCCACCGCGTATGCCCCAGCCCGACGCCGCCCCGCGGGCTGCCGTCGGCGGCCAGCTCGGCGGCCAACATGCCCAGCTTGCCCTCGCGCTTGCGCAGCTGCAGGCGGTCGCCCGCGCCCAGGACGGCGATGCCCGCCGAGTCGTAGCCGCGGTATTCCAGCCGGCGCAGGCCGTCCATCAGGATGGGCGCGGCTTCGCGCGCGCCCACATAGCCGACGATGCCACACATGGATCCCTCTCCAGTTCGTTGGCGCCGCGAGCGGCCAGACGACGGCCGGCGCGGCGTGGCTGGGGCCGGCCCCCCGGCAAGCGGGCGACGGGCGCTGCGCCACGTCGCCCCCACAAACGGGGACGGCCTTGAACTGGCACCGCCGACCTCTTGTCCCCCCGGTCACCCGGTGGCTTTGCGGCCGGCTCTGGTCTGCGCCAAGGCGACGCAGGATGGGAGAGGGTCGTACCAGGGGCCGTGCCAGGCCCCGGAGGCATCCACCGATCGATCGATTTTCACCGCGCCTGAAGCGCCGCTTGGCCCGGAGCGTCCGGGAACCTCCACCTCGTCATCTCCCCCGCCCTTTCGACGGCCGCCACCCGCCGAAGGGTTGCCGCGCAGCCGACGGGAGCAAGGCCCCGAAGCCGGGCGCGGCGCGCTGGGGAGACCTGGTGCTCGTCTGCCCTCTGTCAGGATGTGGTGTGGGTCGCTGAGCGGCTCCTCGAGCAGCGACAGGCCATGGGCCTGTCGCGCGGACCGGATGCGGGTGATGATAGGGGGCGGGGCGAGGGGCGGCAAGGAAGCGTGCCCGCCAGGCCGGGCCCCAGGCGCCGCGCCCCTCAGCGCCCGGCCAGCACCCAGCTGGGCCGCGACGCCGCCTGACGCAGCAGGGGCACCTCGCCGTCGCCGACCAGGTCCTCCAGCCACAGCCCGGTCTCGTCCGCGCGCGCCGCCAAGGTGCCTCCGGGAGCGATGGCCCAGTCGCCGGCGGCGGCGACGGAGCGGGCCAGGGGGCGGATGCGCGGTTGGCCATCCGGCCCGCTGCCCGCCCGCAGGTCGATGGCCAGCAGGCGGCGGCCGCCGGGATCCGCGGCGGCGGTCAGCACCAGCAGCCGGCCGTCGGGCCGGGCGAAGACGGTCTGGGGGCGGCTCTCGGGCGGCAGCAGCCGGTCCACCTGCAGGGGATCACCCAGGGTCAAGAGCTGCAGTCCGGTGCCCGCCAGCCACAGCGCGGGGCGGTCCGGCAGCCAGCCGACCGCCGCGGGAAGCGGCAAGGGCAGGGTGAGGATCCGCGGCGGATCGACGCTCAGGTCCAGGGCCAGCAGCTGGTCCTCGTCCGGCGCCTGCGCCGCATCCGCCGCATCCACTTCGTCCGCCTGAGCCGCTTGAGCCGGGCCGCGGGCCAGCAGCCAGCGGCCGTCGGCCGACCAACCCAGGGGCAGGCCGCGGATGCCCAGGTCGCGCGGCAGGCTGTCCCCCAGGCCCAGCAGGCGCAGCCGGCCGTCGGAATAGGCCAGACGGCGGCCGTCGCGCGACCAGGCCAGAGCCTGGGCGGGCTGCGGGTCGACGACGGCGCTGCCACCACCCGGCAGGCGCAGGTGCAGGCCGCGCTGGCTGCTGAAGGCCACGGCTCCGGTGGCGCCCGCCGCGTAGGCGATGACCCCCATCGCCGGTGGGCTGAGCCGCTCCATGGAGCGGCCTGACGCCGGCAGGCGCCAGAGCCCCGTAGGGCTGCCGGCCAGGAAGTAGAGGTCCGCGGGCAGGATGCGCGGTGCCGCCGCGGAGGCGAGCGGCACGGAGCGGTCCGGCGCGGGAGGCGTCGCTAGCGGCCGGAAGGCGGCCAGGGTGCCGGCGACGGAGGTGACGGCGCGCGGGGGCGTGGCCCGCGGCGCGGCGGTGGCCAGGACGATGGTCGGTCCGTTCTGGGCCACGGCAGGCCCGCTGGTGGGGGTCGGCCCCTCCACCAGCACCTGCACGGTGTTGCTGGGCGGCAGGTCCACCGCCAGCAGCCGCACATGGGCCTCGTAGGCCCGCGCCGCCACATAGCGATGCTCCAGGGTGTACACCCTGACAGGGCGGCCTTCCACACAGCCCTCGGCGGGGGCGATGACCACCTGGCCGTCGTCCCGGCTGTCCAGAACCCAGGCCACGGTAGGGCAGCTGAAGTCCGTGGCCTCCGCCGGCAGCTCCCCCGACAGGCGCGCCGTGAAGCGCACCGTGAGCGGCGCCGGCCCGCGCAAGGGCTCCGCGCTCAGCTCCAGCCGCAGGGCGCCGGGCTGCGCCGCCCTGTCCGACGGCGGGCCGTCAGCGGAGTCCACCGGCTGGCAGGCGGCCAGCAGGATGGCGAGGGGGAGCAGAGCGGTTGCGCGCATGGGGCTAACGATAGCATGGGGGCGGGAGAGGCCCCGTCAGGCGGCCCCCCACACGGCGATCTCCTCCACGGAGATCAGCGGCCCTTTGCCGATGCCCGGGCAGCGCAAGGCCTCCCATTCCCAGGTGGCGGCATCGGCCAGCAGCTCCGGCCAGAAGGGGTAGCGGCGGCATTGCGCCGGGCGCGCCTCGTAGACCCGGCAGCGCAGGTCCTCGCCCAGCATGGGGCAGGCGCCGTCGGGCCCGTCGACCAGGCGCAGGGAGCCGCCGGCGTTGACCACCCACTGCCGGCGGAAGGCGGCCTGGCCCATCGCCAGGGCCAGGGCCATCGCCCGTGCTTCAGCCCGATCCAGACGCACCTGCCCGGGCCGGCTGCAGCAGGCGCCGCAATCGGGCTGGCAGGCGAAGTGTAGACCGACGGCGGGGAAGGCAGGGGCGGGGTGGGGTTGGTGGCGGGCATGGGGCTCATAATAGGCTGGCCCACGAACCTGGTATGCGGACGGGGCCGGGGGAGAGCTCGGGAAGTGCGGGACTGCAGCCCATGCCCACTCGCCTGACGCAGGTCCTTTACCACCCATGAGAATCATCCTGGACATCCCTGGCAACCTCTACTCAAGTGTCAATACAAAGGCCGCCCAAGACGGGCTGTCCCTTGACTCCGTTACCACGATGCTTTATCGATCGTGGCTGAACGAATCAGCGGCACCCGTTGTGTTGACCGAAGCCAAGCAGTGGCTGGTGGATTGGATGGCTCTAGGAGCAGAGTCCTTGCGTGACATTCCAGCCGGTCCGACTGCGACGGTGATCCTCTCGAGGGATCGAGATCGCCTGGAACGTCCGCTTTAGGGACTGCCCCGTTCCGCTCCTTCACCGCTCCGCCAGGAACCGCTCCACCGCCGCCATCACCCCGATCCGCCCCGCCAGGCAATCCGCCTCGTAGGCGGTCAGCCAATGGTTGATCAGCGAACGCGCGGTCTGCAGTTCGCGGAGCATCAGCCAGGTCAGGGGGCCGGCCTCGTCCAGGAAGCCGGTGTCCCGGAAGGCCGCCTCGGCCGTCGCGCGGTCGTAGTCCAGACGGCGGATGTCTACCTGCCAGCCGCCGGAGCGCCAGGTGCAGCGGGCGTAGGACGCCCGCGGGTCGCCGTCGAAGGGCAGGCCGACCGAGCCGGGGTTGACGACGACAGTGTCGTCCACAAGGCGGACTGAGCGGCCGGTGGGTATGGCCCGCGGCGAAGAGCCCGGGAGCCGGCCGGCCGACGCGCTCGCGGATGGCCTCGTCGCTGCTGTCCGGGTAGATCCCCTGACGCGTGCCGAGCATGGAAGCATGCGTCACGCGCACCTCGCCGCCGTCGGGGGCGAGCAGGCTCAGGCTGAAGGGCAGGTCCGCGAGGGTCGCCGCCGGCAGGCCCAGGCGCTGGTAGGTCCACAGCGAGCTCTGGGCGATCAGGAACGCCGGGCTGTCCGGCGGCGTCAACGCCGCCCCCTCCCGGCTGGCCACGTATTCCTCGTGGTTGCCGCGCAGTCGCCGCCAGCCTTCGCCCTCGGCCAGGGCCGCCAGCAGCGTCCAACATTCGGCCGGGCGCGGCCCGCGGTTGACGCCATCGCCGGCGAAGACCACCGTATCCGGCCGCCAGGCGCGGACATCCTCCAGGACCGCCTCGAAGGCCGGCAGGTTGGCGTGGATGTCGGAGAGGACGGCCAGCTTCATGGGAGGGATCCTGGGGGGCGGTCCGTCGTTCGGTTCCAGGCTTTCCCCGGCTGAGTGAGAAGCGGCGATCGCAGGAAGCGCGCCGCCGTCAGGCGCCGCTCCGCCACCCTCCCGGGCCGCGCGGCGGCGCGACCGGCACCTGCGGCGCCGCCACCTCCACCCTCCCACGGCCCAGCAGGCCATCCAGGGCCTTCATCAGGGCCACGCAGTAGCGGGTCTGGTTGTTGGGGAAGTCCAGGTCCACCATACCCGCGCCGTTCTTGACCCGCAGGCTGAAGCGATCCTGGCCGCTGTAGCTGATCAGCAGCTGGTAGACCTGGCCCAGCAGCTTGATGTCTGCCTGGTGGTCCGCCGAGCGCGGCACCTGCACCGTCAGCCGATAGGGGGCGCTGCTGCGCTCGGCTTCCCCGTCCGGCGGGGCGGGAGGCGGCGCCGGGCGCGGGGTGGCGGGGGGCATGGCGATCGGCGGGGGAATCATGGCTGCCGCGGACGGCGGGGTCGTGGGCGGTCGGGTCGTGGGCGATCGGGTCGGCGATGTCATGGTCGGCGCTGCCGCGGACGGCACCGGCCCCGCGCCCTGTTGGAAAGGCGAGAGGTCGTCCTCCCCCGCCAGATCGCCCCAGGTAGCGATATCCTCCTCAGCCTGGGGGGCGTCCAGGGGCGCGTCGTCGCGGTCCGGATCCACCGCCGGCGGGTCGGCCGGCGCCGCTTCGGCCATCCCCGGCGCCGTGCGCAGCCGGACCTCGGGATCGAACTCGCGCACCAGGTCGGCGATCACCTGCACGCGGTCCTCGCGCGCCTCCACCTTGCCCGCGATCTGCAGGATGGCGTCCGGCCGCCACAGGTCCTTGGTCTCGGCGTAGGTGCGCGGGAAGACCGTCACCTCGATGGCTCCCTGCAGGTCCTCCAGCTTGGCGAAGGCCATCGGCTGGCCCTTCTTGGTCATGATCACCCGCAGGTCGGTGACCATCCCGGCGATGGTCACCGGCTGGCCGTTCATCGGCGCCTCGATCTCGCCGATCAGCGTGGTCACCGCGTCGTTGACCGCGTCCGCCAGGCGCTGCAGCGGATGGTCGCTGATGTACAGCCCGATCAGCTCCTTCTCCGCCGCCAGATCTTCGCGCGGGTTCTCGGCCACGTTGGGCAGCTGGCCCAGCACCGACGCCACCGCCAAGGGTTGGTCCGCGCCGAAGAGGCTCATCTGGCCGGCCTGGGCCGCCAGGTGGTGGCTGCCCGAATAGCCGGTCAGCTTGTCCAGGACTGCCATCAGCTGGCCGCGCTTGCCGAAGGCGTCCAGAGCTCCGGCCTTGATCAGGCTCTCCAGGGCCCGCTTGCCCACCGCGCGCAGGTCCACCCGCTGCGCCAGGTCGTCCAGGCTGGCGAAGGGCCCGCCCGTGGCCCGGGCGCTGACGATGGGCGCCACCGGCCCTTCGCCGACGTTCTTCACCGCCGCCAGCCCGAAGCGGATGCCGCGCCGCCGCTGCGGCGGCTGGCCCAGGGCCGTCTGGCGGGCCTCCTCCGCGGCGTCCAGGGTCTCGATGGTGAAATCCATCTCCGAATGGTTGACCGAAGGCGCCAGCAGGGCGATGCCCATCCGCCGGCAGTCGGCGGTGACCAGGCCCACCTTCTCTACATTGCCGCGTTCGACCATCAGCAGCGCGGCCATGTACTCCACCGGATAATGGGCCTTCAGGTAGGCCGTCTGGCAGACGATGAGCGCGTAGTCGGCGGCGTGGGCCTTGTTGAAGCCGTAGCGGGCGAAGGTCTCGATGTCGTCGAAGATGCCGCCCGCCGCCGCCGCCGGGATGGCGCCGGCCACCGCACCATCGATGAAGGTCTGCCGATGCTCGAGGAGCTTCTCCTTGAGCTTCTTGCCCACCGCCTTGCGGATGGTGTCGGCCTCGCCGGCGTTGTAGCCGGCCAGGTCGCGGGCGATCTGGATGATCTGCTCCTGGTAGACGATGATCCCGTAGGTCTCCGCCAGGATGGGCTCCAGGCTGGGGTGGCGGTAGGACACCTTTTCCCGGCCGTGCAGGCGGGCGATGTAGGTGGGGATGTACTCCATCGGCCCCGGACGGTAGAGGGCGATGGCCGCCACCACGTGCTCGAAGCGGTGCGGGCGCATCTCGCGCAGCATCTTGCGCATGCCCGCGCCCTCCACCTGGAAGACGCCCGTCACGTCGCCCGAGGTCAGGAGCTGGTAGATGCCCGGATCGTCCAGGGGGATGTCGTCCAGGGTGTAGCGCTTGCCGTGGTAGCGCTCGATCATCTCCGCCGCGCGGCGCAGCACCGTCAGGGTGGCCAGGCCCAGGAAGTCCACCTTGAGCAGGCCGAGCAGCTCTACGTCGCCCATGTTGAACTGCGTCACCGGCAGGATCTGGGTGATGTCCTCGCCACCGGCCGGCCCGCTGTCGCGCGTTGGGCGGGCCAGAGGCAGGTATTCGGTGAGCGGCCGGTCGCTGATCACCACGCCGGCGGCATGGGTGCTGGCATGCCGCGTCACCCCTTCCAGGCTGCGCGCCGTGTCGATGAGCTGGGTCGCCTCCTCCTCCGTATCGTAGACCCCGCGCAGCTCTGGGGTGTAGAACTCGCTGGGAGCCTCCTCCGTGGGCGGCCGCAAGGCATCGTCGATGGAGCAGGGCTTGCCGGGCAGCGCCGGCACCAGCTTGGCGATGCGGTCCACCGTGGCCAGCTCCATCCCCAAGGCCCGGCCGGCGTCGCGGATGGCGGCCCGGGCGCCCATGGTCCCGAAGGTGATGATCTGGGCCACCCGGTCGTGACCATACTTCTGGAAGGTGTAGCGGATGAGCTGGTCGCGCTGGTCGTCGGGGAAATCCAGGTCGATGTCCGGCATGGAGATGCGGCTGGGGTTGAGGAAGCGCTCGAAGATCAGCTGGTGATGCAGCGGGTCCAGGTTGGTGATCTTGAGGGTGTAGGAGACGATGGCCCCGGCGCCCGAGCCGCGGACGTTCCACCACACGCCCTCCTGGCGGGCATAGCGGCAGAGATCCCAGACGATGAGGAAGTAATCGTCGAAGCCCATCTGGCCGATGACCGACAGTTCGTAGTCCAGCCGGGCGCGCACCGGCGCGGGCAGGGCCTCGGGCGAGGCGGCACCGTAGCGGTCGCAGGCCCCCGCTTCGCAGAGCCGGCGCAGGAAGGCCGCCGCCGTCTGTCCATCCGGCACCGGGAAGCGCGGCAGCTTGTACTCGTTGAAGGTGAAGGACACATCGCACATCTCGGCGATGCGCGCGGTGTTGCTGATGGCCTCCGGCTGGTCGGGGAAGAGGGCCCGCATCTCCGCTTCGGTGCGCAGGTAGAAGCTGTCACCGATCTTCATCCGTTTGGGATCGCTCATGGTGGTGCCGGTCTGGATGCACAGCAGCACCTCGTGGGTCCGCGGATCGTTCTCGGTGGCGTAATGCACGTCGTTGGTGGCCACCAAGGGGATGTCCAGCTCCTTGGAGAAGCGCAGCAGCTCGGTGTTGAGCCGCGGGATGAACTCGATGTCGTGGTTCTGCAGCTCGATGAAGAAGCGGTCGCCGAAGACCTCCTTGTACCAGGCCAGGCTGTCCCGCGCGGCATCCACCCGGCCGTCGATGATCTTGGAGGGGGCATCGGCGCCGGGGCAGCCGGAGAAGACGATCAGCCCCTCGTTGTACTGGGCCAAGAGCTCGCGGTCCACGCGCGGGCGGTAGTAGAAGCCCTCCAGCTGGGCGCGGCTGACGAGCTGCAGGAGGTTGCGGTAGCCCACGGCGTTCTGGGCCAGCACCGTCAGGTGGAAGGGCTTGCGGTCCTCCGCCTCGCGGTCGAAGCGGGTGCGGCGGGCCACGTACAGCTCGCAGCCGATGATGGGCTTGATGCCCTGCTTCATGGCCGCCTGGTAGAACTGCACGGCCCCGAACATCACCCCATGGTCGGTCAGGGCCAGGGCCTCGAAGCCGCGCGCCTTGGCCGCCTTCACCAGGTCCGGCACTCGCGCCAGCCCGTCCAACAGGCTGTACTCGCTGTGCACGTGCAGGTGGGTAAAGCCGGGCATGGGGGCGGGCCTTGCGAGGGGTGCGGGGGATGCGGGGGTGATGAGGATAACCGGGCGCCGGGCGCGCCGAGGGTCGCGCCGGTGGGCGGGGGAGGTGGATTATATCATGGAACGCTTGTTCGGGGGCGGTGCGCTCAAGCCTCGTCCGCCAGCTCGTCCAGCCCCTGGTTGGGCCGGTAGGCGCGGCCCGTGCGCAGGGCGCGGGCCACCTTGACGTACTTCGCCGCCCACTTTCGCCCGGGATCCGCCTCCTCGGGCCGCAGGGCGCGCTTGACCTGCGCCGGCAGACCAGCGACCAGGCTGCCCGGCGGCACCCGCATGCCCTCGGGCACCAGGGCGCCGGCGGCGACGATGCTGCCGCGGCCGATGACCGCGCCGTTGAGCACCCGGGCGCCCATGCCGATCAGGCAGAAATCCTCCACCACGCAGCCGTGCAGCAGGGCCATGTGGCCCACCGTCACCTCGCGCCCCACGATGCAGGGCCATTCATCGGCCACATGGAGCATGGAGAGGTCCTGGATGTTGCTGCCCTCGCCCACCTCCACGCGGTTGATATCGCCGCGCAGCACCGCGTTGAACAGCACCGTGGCCCGCGCATGGATGACCACCTCGCCCACCAGGACCACGCCGGGCGCCAACCAGACGTCTTCGCCCACTTGGGGCTCTGCTTCGCCGTAGGGCAGGCACAAGGCCGACGGCATGCTGGGAGCGGTCATGGGGATCATCCCTTTCCTTGCAGGGCGATGCGCCGGGCCGCCGTCGACCAGCGGCGCAGCGGCGGGCCCAGCCTTTCGCTGAGCGCGCGGCGGTGGTCATAGGCCCATTCGGCCAGGAGCAGCACCAAGGCCAGCGCGGCCAGGGGCCACCAGAACTCGCGTCGGCCGGCCGGCGGCGGCAAGAGCGGGGCAGCAGCGGCGCCGGCGGCCGGGACCGCCGCGGCCAGCGGGTCTCGCGGGCGGATGTCCAAGGGGCGGTCGGAGATCATGTTGACGGCGAAGGCCGTTTCCTCCGGGCCGTCGGGTCCGGTCGCCAGCACGCGGTAGAGTCCCAGGCGGCCCGTGCCGGCAAAGTCCGCCTGTCCGGAAGCGATCGTGAGCACCGTCTCCTCGCCCGCCGGGTCGATGACCCGGGCGGCCTTCACGCCGGGCGCCAGGCGCAGGGTCAGCGGTTCGCCCGCCGCGGCGTCGCGCGGTGCCTCCACCAGGCCCTGGGGGCTCAGGGCCTCCACCGCCGCGGCGATGAAGAGCGGAAAGGCGGGCAGCAACGGCAGGTCGGAGTCCCGGAGGTCGAAGGCCATCAGGAGGGCTCGCTGCCCGTTCAGATGGCCCTCGGCCACCAGGGGCCAGGTGGCGCCGCTCGCCTGGGTGGTCACCAAGGGCGTCCAGCCCGGGCCCAGCTCCAGGGCCTGCGCCCGCAGGATGGCCGCCTCCGCGAAGCCGGTGTTGACCAGAAGGGGATGGGCGGGATCGGTGATCACCGGCTGGGGCAATTCCAGCTCCCGGCCCGTCGGGCGCACGGCGTCGGCTCCGCCGACGTCCAGCGGCCCGCGGGGGGCCACCAACAGCATGGGGCGGTCCGGCAACCGCGCCGGCAGGCGTCCGTCCAGCACCGCCAGATCGATGAGATCCCAGGGCTCCTCCGCCTCCGACGGATCCCTGTGGCGCAGGCTGTCCACCGCCGGCAGCAGCCCCAGGGCGGCCTCCAGAAAGCGGTTGCCGTCGCTGACCAGGGCGACCCTGAGCGGGCGGCTCCGCGGCCGGACCACCCAGGCCTGGTCGTCCAGGGGCAGGTCGTCAGCCTGGGCGAAGGCGGCGCGCACCCGCGCCGCCTCCGGCGGCAAAGCCAAGGTGAAGCCCGCGTAGCCGCCCGGCGGCAGGACCAGGTCCCGGGCGTCCAGGAGCTTTCCGTCCACCTCCACCAGCAGGCGCCGGCGCGCGGCCCGCAGGCCGCCATTGGCCGCCTGGGCGAAGAGCAGCGGGCCCCGTCCGGTTCCCTCCCCGGCCAGGGCCGGTCCCTCCGTCAGGCTCAGGGCGCTGATGGCCTGGTTCTCGGTGGCCTCGCCCAGGGGCTGGAAGCGAAGCGCCAGGCCGGCCGGCGGCGGGACGGCCAGGTCGAAGGCACCGTCGGAATACAGGATCACCGCGGTCTCCGGCTGGCCCAGGGCCAGGGAGGCGGCGAAATCCAGGGCCTCGGAGGCGTTGCAGGGCACCGGCCGGACGGTCAGGCCTTCCAGGGCCTGGCGGATGCGGCCAGGATCCGTCTCGCCGGAGGTCAGCAGCTCGGGGTGGGCGTCGAAGGCGATCACCGTGAAGCGTGCGCCGGGCTGCCCCGCCACCAGGTCCAGGATGCGGCGCCGCGCCGCGGCCAGGCGGTCGGGGGCCAGGTCGGTGGCGCCCATGGTCGCCGACCGATCCACGAGGAGGATCAGGTGCTCGCCGCTGACCGCCTGGCCGCTGGACAGCCAGGGGCGGGACAGGGCCAGGACCAGCAGGCTCAGCGCGAGCAGCTGCAGGAGCAGGAGAGGACTGCGGCGCAGCGGCTTCCAGGGCCGGGCCGCCGGCGGATCCTGTCTGACCTCGCGCCACAGGAAGAGCGAAGGCACCCGCCGCTCTTCCTGGCGCGGGCGCAGCATGTGCAGGGCCAGGATCAGGCCCAGGAGCCCGCTCAGGCCCAGGGCCGCAGGGGCCAGGAAGCCCAAGGAGCCTCAGCGGGCGCCGGCCGGCAGAGCGCCGAAGCCGACGCGCGTCATGGCCAGCTGCCGCGCCCGACGACAGGGAAGACAATGCGGGCGCGGACCACTCCGCCCTCCGGCGTTGCCGTGGGTTCGGGCGGCAGCCCGGTCGACGTGGCCGTGGGGCTGGCGCCATCTCCGGGCGTCGGCGAGGGCGTGCGGGTGGCCGGCCGGCGGGTGGGCGTGACCGTGGCGGTCGCCGTGGCGGTGGGCGATGGCGTGGCGGAGGGAGGCGGGGGCAGGGCGGTCACCGTGGGCGGATGGGCGCCGCGGCGCCGCTGCATCTGCTCCCATTCCACCACGCCGCGCTGGCCACCGGTGGCGCTGAGGCGCTGGATCGACCAGCGGGGGCGCACCTCGATGATGGCGTAGAGGCTGCCATCCGGCCCGGCGGCGAGCTTCCAGCAGCGGCCGGTCACCTTGAAACCGCCATCGGGCGTGCCGTCAGCCTTGAAGCGCTCGACGCGGCTGTTGTCGCCCACGCCCTCATGGGCGGGGATGAAGATCCGCCCGTCGGGCGCCACGGCGATGCCCGTGGGCACCGATGGCAGCTTCCAGGATCCGGCCAACCCGCCGTCGATGCTGTAGCGCATCACGCGCGGGTTGTCGGGATCGTCGTAGACCACGTAGCGGATGCCGCCCTCGCCCAGGGCCATATCCAGGGCCCAGGGTTCGATGACCGCGCGGTCCAGTTCCGTGCCGGTGGGGCTGTAGCGCCGGATCTCGGTGAAGCCCGCATCGCCGGCGATCAGCACATCCACCGTACCGTCCTTCTCGACGGCGATGGAGCGCACGTAATCCACCTCGCCCAGGCCCAGGTCCCAGGCGATCAACTGCTCCATGGTATCGCTCAGCCGGCTGATGAGGCTGAGGGCGGGCAGGTCCGGCTGATCGGGGATGGGGATGGACAGATCCATGACCATCCCGCCACCGGGCATGCCGGCCAGATCATGGATGTCGCCGATGCTCATGAAGCCACCGCGCCAGGCCAGGCCGGAGGAATAGCGGTCCAGCCCGATCTCCCCGGTATCCGTGCCCATGGTCACCCAGACATCGCCGGATTCGTCCGCGCCGAGGTTGGTGGGAAAGTCCGGGACGGCGGCGTGGGCCGCCGGAATCGGGGCCGGGGCCGCGCCCGACCACCGCCAACCCAGCAAGAAAACCAGTGCGCAGCCAGCGGCGACCAGGACGGACAGATGCCGTCGGCGGTCAGGATCGGTCCTGGACCTGCGGGACCTTTCGGGCGTCTGCCTCATCCTCTGCCTCCTCGGTTCTGTAGGGCGGCCGCCCGGTCGATCCGAACTCCGCTTCTCAGAGCTCAGCGCGCAGCGCCGCCAGCAATGCGGCCACGTCATCCTCGCCATTGTAGCCCTGGATGGAAACGCGGAGAATCGGCCGCTCCTGCCAGAGGTAGAGCGGCAGCTCCACGCGATGGCGATCGTAGAGGCGGTCCTTGAGGCCCAGCACGTCCGCGCCCTCCGGCAGCTGCACGGCGACCATCTGCCCCAGCAGTTCGGGATGGGGCGCCTGCAGGGCCTGGATGCCGGGCAGGCCCAGCAAGGCCTCCCGGGTGGCCATGATCAGGCGCCGGCAGCGCAGACGAACGGCGTCCCAGTTGCGATCCGCCTGGAAGTCCAGGGCCGCGGGCACGGTCAGGAAAGGCGTCACGTCCCGCGTGCCCCAGAACTCGATGTGGTCGATGAAGGGCGAGGGCCCGGGGATCTCCGGCTCCCAGCCCCAGCTGATGACCAGGGGGTCCAGCAGCGGCTGGGCTTCCGGGCGGGCGTAGAGGAAGGCGGCGCCCTTGGGTGCGCAGGCCCATTTGTGGAAGTTGCCGGTGTAGAAGTCGGCGCCCACGGCTTCCAGGTCAAGGTCCAGCTGTGCCGGCGCGTGCGCCCCGTCGATCAGGGTGAGGATCCCCGCCTCGCGGGCTCGGCGGCAGAGCTCGGCCACCGGCAGGATCAGGGCGGTGGGCGAGGTGATGTGGCTGAGGAAGAGGACCCGGGTGCGCGGCGTCACGGCGGCCCAGAGGGTTTCCACGACATCCTCGGGAGATGCCACTGGCACCGGAACGGCCGCCCGGCGGTAGCTGAAGCCGCCCTGCGCGGCCAGGTAGTTCCAGGTGCGGTCGCAGGCCCCGTACTCGTGGTCGCAGCCCAGCACCTCGTCGCCCGGACCCAGCCGCGCCGCCAGGCTGCGGGCCACCACGTTCACGCCCACGGTGCTGTTGACCACCCAGACGAGGTTGAGCGGCCGGGTGCCCAGCTCCAGAGCGATGCGGTCGCGCGCGACCTCCATGAGCTGGGGGTAGCGGCGGGCGATGAAGAGCACCGGCTGACGCTCCATCTCGCCGATCCAGGCGGCCTGGGCGGCCAGCACCGGACGGGGGCAAGCGCCGAAAGACCCGTGGTTCAGGAAGACGACGTCGGCGTCCAGGACGAACTCGGCGCGCAGGGCCGCGGCGGAGGGAACGGGCAGCTCGGGCTGGGGGGGCAGGGGCGGTGTCATGGGGGCTGCTTCCTCAATCCCAGCCGAGGTCCGTCTCCACCGGCCGGGTGTAGTCCACGCCTGCTACGTCAAAGCCGAAGCATTGGCGAAAGTAGCGCTGGAAGCGCGCGAAGCTGCCCCATTCGGCCAACCGCTCCGTCGTGACCTTGGACCACCGCTCCAACACCTCCGCCTGCACCGCCGGGGTCATTTCCAGGTCGTCCAGGCGGATGCGCCCCTCGTCGTCCGTGGTGGGCCTCAGGCCCGGGCCCAGATGGTCGGCCATCAGGCGCACGGCCTGCTCCAGCGGCCCCTCATGGGTGCCGGCGCGCGTCATGACATCGAAGAGCAGGCTCATGTAGAGAGGCACGGCCGGGATGGCCGCCGAGGCCTGGGTGACGATGGACTTGTTGATGGAGACGTAGCAGCCCCCACCCAGGAACTTGGCCAGGGTCTCGTTCAGGCTGGCGCAGGTCACCTCCAGGTCTGCCTTGGCATGGCCGATGGTCCCGTGGCGGTAGATGGGCCAGGTCACCTCGGGGCCTAGGTAGGAGTAGGCCACCACCCGCGCGCCCGGGGCCAGCAGCCCGGCGGCCAGCAGGGCCTCCACCCAGCGCCGGAGGTCCGCTCCGCCCATCACGGCCACCGTGTCCGAGATCTCTTGAGGCGTGGCGACCTCCAGGGCGACCTCCTCCACCTCTTCGGTGTTCAGGTTGACGGTCTTGATCGGCAGCTGTCGGCCCACCGTCTTGAGCACCGACTGGTAGACCTGGCCGGTCTCCGGGTCCTGGCGTTTGGGCGCCGCCAGGCTGTAGACCAGGAGATCCACGGGCCCGAAGCCCTCGCGGAGCCGGTCCATGGTCTGCGCCAGCACCTCGTTGGAGAAGGCGTCGCCATTCAAGGTCTCGGCCTTCAGGCCGGCCGCCCGCGTCAGGCCGTGAAAGGCCCCGGTGTTGTACCAGCCGGCTGACGCCGTCCGGTCGCCCTTGGGCGGCCGCTCGAAGCAGACGCCCAGACTGGACATGCCGTAGCGGAAGGCGCCGGTCACGCGGGTGGCCAGGCCGTAGCCCGTGGAGGAGCCCAGAACCAGCAGGTTCCCGCCGCTCCAGGCGGCGGGATCCCGGCGGACCTGCGCCGCCTGCCGGCTCACCTGGACGGCGCAGCCTCCAGGATGGGCCGTGGTGCACACGAAGCCGCGGATTCGGGGCTGGACGACCTGCTCAGGCATGATGGGCCTCCACGGATGGGGCGGGAGATGCGGCGGCGGGCAGGTCCGGGGCGTCGTCGAGCGGGGGGCGGAAGAGCCCATCGGCTCCCACCGCGGTCACCACCGCGGGGGCCACCTGATCGGCGGATCGGGCCAGGATGGGGATCCGCCGCGCCGCTTCGGCGCTGAGGCCCGCCCCGCCCTGTTCGCGCGAGAGGGCAAACAGCGCCTCATAGGCCTCGAAGCAGCGTTCGGGGTCGAAGAGGGTCAGGGCCACCGTCTGCCGCGCACGGTAGACGGGGAGCCGCTCGGCCACCTCCAGGATGCCCGCCGCCAGGGCCGTGGGATCGCCGGCGCGGGTGATGACCCCCATCCCGGTCACGCGCACGATCTCCCGGGCTCCGGGGATGTCGGCGGTCACCAGGGGCGCGCCGCTGCGCACGGCCTCGATCTGCGTGGAGGGGAAGCAGTCGGAACGGCTGGGCAGGGCGAAGCAGTCGATCATCCCGTAGAAGTCGGCCAGGGACTGCGGCTCGGTCAGGAGGCCCAGGAAGGTGAAATGGTCGGCGAGGGCCTCCACCTCGGCCCGGTGGCGCTCGAAGAAGCCCTCATAGCTGATCTCCCGCACCCCGGCGAACACGAAGTGGGCATCGGGCCGCGCCGCCAGCACCTGGGGCACGGCCTGGAAGAGGAAGTCGAAGCCTTTCTCCTCCACGAAGCGCCCGGCGAAGCCCACCAGGAAGCGGTCCTCAAGGCCCAGCTCCCGGCGCCAGGCGGCGCAGGCCGCCACATCCGGAGGCGGCAGGTCCACAGGGGCGTAGATGAAGTGCAGCTTGTCCCACAAGGGCGAGAGCAGGCGGCTGGAAGCGGCGTAGTCGCGGGTCTGGGGGATGAGGCCGGTAGCCAGACGGCCGGCAGCGCCGGTCATCTGGTAGTAGAGCGCCTCCAGGGGCCTCTTGAGCGGCCCCGCGGGAAGGACGAGGTCGCCGTTGTGGGTGAGGAAGACGGAGGCTCCGGCCTGACGGGCCAGGGCCGTGGCGGGATAGACCTCGGGGAAGGGGATGTGGATGCTGACGGCATCGATGGCCTCCTCCCGCAACAGGCGCCGGAACCGCGGCAGGAGGCCGGGGGCGATGAGCGAGCGGCTGACGCTGAAGCGCGGCGGCACGCGATGCACCCTGACGCCGCCGATCTCCTCCTCCAGGGGCAGGTCCGGGTCATGCTGCACGGCCAGGGCATGCACGTCGTGCCCCCGCGCGGCCAGACCCTCGGCGATGCGCCCGGCGTAGCGGGTCAGCCCGGTCCAGTGGGGGTAGTAGTAGGTGAGAAGGAAGAGAATGCGCATGGGGGTGGGGCCGGCCAATCGTATCGCGAGGCAGGGGGGCTGTCAACATGACCCGGCCGGCGCCCGGCTCAGGCCCGCCACCGTCCGCTCAACGCGGGCGGAGAAGCCGCGGCACGTAGATGCGCAGCTTGAGCGGCTGCAGGGTTCGCGTGGGCCGGGTGGAAGGCGTGGCGCTGGGAGCCGTGGGCTTGTCCGAAGGCGTGGCCGTCGGCAGGTTCTCCGTCGGCGTCGGCTCCGGGCGGGTGCCGATCGGCGTGGGCTGCGGGGTGACCGAGGGGATCGCAGTCGCCGTGGCGCTGGCCATGGGGGTGAGCGTGGCGCTGGGGGTAGCGCTGGGAAGCGCGGTGTCCGTCACGGTCATCGTGGGCGCCACCGGCGCGCCACCCCAGCGGTACAGCTGCAGGCGGTTGTTGCCGCTGTCCACCACCAGCACGCGGCCATCCCGGTTGGCGGCCACCCCCAAGGGGCGGTCTACCAGGCCCGGGCCACCGCCCGCCCCATCGGCGAAGACCGCCACCACCGCCTCGGTGAGCGGCTTCTCCAAGGACGGCGCGCGGAAGACCGTCACGCGCCGGAGGTTGAAGTCGTCGTTCTCCAGCAGGTACAGGTATCGGCCGTCGGAGGACAAGGACATCGGACCGCGGAGGAAACCCGGCGGCACCTCACCCCGTTGGGGGGCCTCAGCCTCCCAACGGTGGACCAGGGCGCCCTCCAGGGTGTAGGCGCTCAACCGCGACTGACCGCGCTCGATCACATACAAGAGCCCATCCGGACCCACCGTCAGGTCCCGCGGATACTCCAGGGCATCCTTGCCGGCGCCGCCGAAGCTGCCGAGGATCTCCCCTGCCGGACCGCGCCGCACGATGCGGTTGTTGCCCGTGTCGGCGATGTAGACCGTGCCGTCGGCGTCCACCGCGACGCCTTCGGGACCGTCCAGCCCCTCGGCGTTCCGTTGCCGCTGACCCGTGCCGTAGGCGCCCAGAGACGTGCCGTCAGCCAGGAAGACGTGGACCAGATGGCGATCCGGATCCGCCACGTAGACCTTCAGTTCATCGCGCTTCGGCCCCGTTCGCCAGACGGCCAGCCCGGCCGGCTCGCCCATGTCCAAGTCGGGGGCGCCGAACAGGTACAACGGACGAAAGTCCTGCCCGGCGTCCAGCACCTGGATGCGCCGGTTGCCGCTGTCGCTGACGACCAGCAGCTGGTCGTCCAAGGCGGCGGCTCGCGGCCGGTCGAACTGACCCGGGTCGCGGCCGAGGCCGGCCAGCGGGGTGATGCTGCCCCCGTCCGGTGGCATCAGCAACAGGCCGGCATCGCCGTTGTCCAACTGGTCGGTGCCGGCGTAGGGGTTGCTGAGGACCGCGTCACCGCTGGGCAGGAAGGTCGCTCCCTGCAGGTGCAGCTGCAACCGCGGGTCCACGCCGGCCAGACCCATGGCCGGACCGAGCAGCTTGCCGTCCGCCCCGGAGCGCCACAACCGGGGGCTGGTGTAGGAGGGCTCGAAGTCGCGGATGATGAAGCGTCCATCCAGGCTCACGGCGATGCCGGAGGGCTTGTTGAGCTTGTCCTCCACCCGACTGCCCAGGCTGCTCAGCTGCCGTTTGAGCTTGCCGTCGCGGCCGAAGACGACGAGGCGGTTGCGGTTGGTGTCGGCCACCCACACGTCGTCATCCGGGCCGATGGCCACGTCGCGCGGATGGTTGAGCTTGTCCGGGTCGCTACCCGGGCCACCCAGGGTACCCAGCCACTGGCTGCCGTCGGGGGTGAAGATCTCGATATCGCTGGCACCCTCGTCCGCCACGTAGACGTTGCCGCGGCTGTCCACCGACAGGCCGATGGGGTTGAGGAAGAGCCCGGGGCCCTTGCCGGGGCCGCCCCATTCCTGGAAGGGCTTGTTCTCGCAATGAGCCTTGACGCAGAACTTCTCGTCCAGCCGGTACTGCAGCACCACGGAGCGCCCGGCATCGACGACATAGACATAGCGGCCGTCGGGGCTGACGGCCACATCGCGGGGTTGCCAGAACTGGCCGTAGTTCTCGCCGCGCCGCCCCCACCAACCCAGATAGGGTTCGGTGGACGGCTGGAAGACCTGGATCCGGGCATTCCCGGTATCCACCACGAAGATCCGGTTGCCGTCCGGTGTGGCCGCCACACCCATGGGCAGGTTCAGCTGCCCCCCCTGGGCCACGGCCTCGATGATGCGCACGAAGGCCGGGCCCTTCGCGGCTTCGGCCCCATCCTGACGCGGCGCCGCGACGATCGGCCGGCCGGCGTCGGTCAGCAGGGCGACAGCGACGCCCAGAAGCACCAGATGCGCCCCGAGGCGACAACTGGCCGAAGGAAGGGGCCGACGGCTGATGGGGGTCTCGCTGATCATCAAGTGGGCGGTTCGGATGTCCCCTTCCCGTGTCGCGGCAGGCGCCAGACGGGCTTCTGCTCAACGGACCGAGAAGGCGGGCGATCCTGAGGGTAAGGCCGCCCGTGCCCTCGGGCAGGGGGGCGGAGGCGGCGAAGACCCGGGCGATGCGGCTTGGCGTGGGGGAAGGGCCGGGGTTCGCCAGGGATGAACCTGACTGGGTGGAACCTCGACCATTATACCGTCCGCAAAGGCGGGTGTCCACAGGCACCGCCAATCCGCGCCCGCGCAGCTCGCCCGGATGCCCACGCCGGGTGTATGCTGCCGGTCCTGCCGGGCTGGGGCCACCCGCCACCGCCAGCCCATGCCATTTCCAGGAAGGCAAGCCCATGCCCAGCATCCGCATCCCCGCTCGCTACCGCCGCCTGGCGCTGCTGGCCCTCGGCGCCGGGGGCGCGCTGACCCTGGCCTTCGTCTCGGCCGGCAGGGCGCAGGAGCCACCGCCGGCCCGCCTGTGGTTGCCGGCGCTCCTGTCCCGCGCGCCCATCCCCTCGCCGGCACCAGGCAGCCCTGTCCCGACGGCTGCCACCGTCCGCCCGCCGGCGACCACGCCGCCCTCGGCCACGCCCGGCGCCGCGCCCTCGTCATCCCCCGTACCGACCGCCTCCCCCCCGCCACAGCCCAGCGCCCAGCCCACGTCCGGCGCGGAGGCCTGCGATGCCATCGCGTCCTTCGAGGATGGTCTGGCGCCCCGGCGCGAACTCCACGTGTCCCCGCGCGGCGACGACGCCAGCGGCGATGGATCGCCGGCACGCCCCTTCCGCAGCCTGGGGCCTGCGGCCAGGGCCGCCGAGCCGGGCACCGCCATCCGCCTGCACGCGGGCAGCTACGCCGGCGGCAGTTACCTGGAAGGTCTGCGCGGCACCGCCGCGGCGCCCATCTGGCTGGGCGGCATGCCCGGCGAGGCCCGACCGCGCGTGCAGGGCGGCGGGACCGCCCTGCACCTGTCCAGGGCCGCCTGGCTGGTGGTGCATGATCTGGAGCTGAGCGGCCAGAGCGACAACGGGATCAACGCCGATGACGGCGGCGCGGTGGCCGACCCCCTGGCCGCGGGTCCCCTCATCTTCCGCGGCCTGGCCATCGAGCAGGTGGGCGGCGGCGGCAACCAGGACTGCCTGAAGCTCAGCGGCATCCGCGGCGTCCTGGTCATCGACTCGGCCTTCGCGCGCTGTGGCGGCGGCGGCTCCGGATCTGGTATCGACATGGTGGGCGTGCATGAGGGCCTGGTCGCCCGTAGCCGCTTCCAAGACCTCTCGGCCAATGCGGTGCAGGTCAAGGGCGGGTCCACGGACATCGAGATCCGCTGGAACCACATGCTGCGGGCCGGCGAGCGGGCGGTCAACATGGGCGGATCCACCGGCCTGGAATACTTCCGTCCGCCATTGGACAACACGGCGGAGAACGCCGAGGCCCGGCGCGTCAAGGTGCTGGCCAACCACATCGAGGGCGGCGTCACGCCCTGGGCCTTCGTAGGCTGCGTGGACTGCCTGGCCGCGCAGAACACGGTCGTCGAGCCCACGCGCTGGCTGATGCGCATCCTGCAGGAGACCAGCAGCCAAGGCGAATTCCGGTTCGCGCCGGCCGGCTCCGGGCGGGTGATCAACAACCTCTTCGTCTTCCGCCGCGGCCAGATCCGCGCCGACGTGAATGTGGGAGCGGGCACGGCGCCGGAAACCTTCCGCTTCCAGAACAACCTGTGGTTCGCGGTGGACGATCCGGGGCGCTCGGCGCCCGGCCTGCCCGTGGCCGAGACAGGCGGCATCGTGGGCCGCGACCCCTTACTGCGCGCCGACGGCGCCATCCCTCCGGGCAGCCCCGCCGTAGGCGCCGGATGGCCGGGGCCCTGGGCCCCCGGAGACCTGGCCGGCGCCTGCTGGGCGGATCCGCCGGCCATCGGCGCCCGCGAAGGGCGCTGACGGGACACAGGGGGTCGCGGACGAAGGGTGCTAGAATCGCTCCATGCCCCCGCACCTTTCGGCTCGATGCCGGGCAGCCGGCCTCCTGCTTCCAGGCCTCCTCGCGGTGATGGCCTGCCGCCAGCCACCCGGTCAGGGCGCTGCCACGGCCTCGCCTCCTCGGCCTCCGGCTGGCCTCACGGTCGGCGGGTCCGACGCCGGGCCGGCCTCCGACCCTGCCATCAGCCAGGCGATGGCAGCGGGTCGCTGGGTCGTCATGGCCACCGATGCCGCCGGACAGCGCAACCGGGCGCTGCAGCTGGATCCCGCCAGCGGCGAATGGCGCGAGCTCTGGGTGACCTCGCCGCTGGGCAACGTCACGGACTGGTCGCCGGCGCCGGACGGCCGGTCTGTGGCCTACCGCATCATCCAGCGCTCCAGCCCCACGGACGCCATCGAAGCCCTGGTCGTCCGCGACCTGGCGCCGGGAGCGCCGGCGCGCGTGCTGACCGTGGTGGATGCCAGCAAGGAACGCCTGGCCGGCTTCGGCTGGGCGCCCGACGGCTCCAGCCTGGGTTTCGGCCTGCAGGCGCTGGCGCCCGAAGGCAGCGGCAAAGGGGCCGGCTGGTCGCTGCGCTCCGTGACGACCGCCGGTGGGGGGAAGCCGTCCGAAGACGTGAGCAACCCGGCCGATGCCCCGGAGGCGCAGATCCTCTGGCAGGCGGAAGCGCCGCCCGACCAGCCGCTGGCGCTGGTGCTGGCGGCCTATGATCCAGAGCGCGGCCGGGCGGTGGTCTCTCAACTGGCCGCAGACAGCGGGATCATCGCGTCCCTGCGCCTCATCGATCTGCTCGAGCGTCGCGAGTCGACCACCCTGTCCGTCACGATCGCCGGCCTGGCACCCGTGGCGGGTGTGGGCACGCTCGCCCTGCCGGAAGGCGCCCCGCTGGCCGACCGCCTGCTCCTTCTGGACCTGGCGAGCGGCGAGGCCCGCGAGCGCTTGCGCTTGCCGCCAGGCGGCAGCCTGGGCCGCCCCCTGTGGTCCGCCGACGGCCGCCTCCTGGCCATTGCCGGCTACACCGACGACGCGGACGGCGGCGAGACCGCGATCCTGGTGCTGGACCCGGCGGCGACCGATGCCGCGCCGGACCGGCGCTGGTTCGTCCCCGGCGGCGGCGGCGCGCCCTTGGCCTTCAGCCCCGACAGCCGCTGGCTCCTGACCCAGGCGGGCGCGGCGGACGAGGCCTTCGGCTCGCGGCTCATGCTACTGCCATTGGCTGGAGGGGATCCGCTGGTCGCCCCTTTGACCGTCCCGCCGGGCAGCTGGGCCCTCAGCTGGCTGCCCTGACGCCCATCCCCACTGGCGCATGCTCTTTCCCACCTTGGGGTTCGCCCTCTTCTTCGCCATCGTCTATCCCGTCTGTTGGGGATTGGCGCGACGGTCGACGGCCTGGCGCGGCTTCGTCCTGGCGGTCAGCTACGTCTTCTATGGCGCCTTCGACTGGGGCCACAGCTTCGTCGGCCTGCAGTACACCGCCCTCCTCGCCGTCTCGACCCTGGTCAACGCCGCCCTGGCCCGCGGCATCCGCCGCGCCCTGCCGGGCAGCGTGGCGCGGCGGCTGGCCCTCGCCAGCGGCCTGCTGTTCAACCTGGGCATCCTGGTCTGGTTCAAGTACGCCCTGTTCCTCGCCCAGACGGGCAACGACCTTCTGCGCTGGATGGAGGTCGCCGACCGCCTCCCGCTGGTCAAGATGGCCCTGCCGGTGGGCATCAGCTTCTTCACCTTCCAGGCCCTCAGCTACCTGGTCGATGTGTACCGCGGGCTGGCGCCGGTGGCCACGCTCGACTTCGCGGTCTACCTGGCCTTCTTCCCCCATGTGGTGGCCGGGCCCATCGTGCGCGCCATCGAGTTCGTGCCGCAGCTGGCGCGCGAGCGGCGCCTGACGAAGACCGACGCCAGCCGCGCGGCCTGGCTTATCGGCGGCGGGCTGTTCAAGAAGGTGGTGGTGTCCAGCTACCTCGCCGCCTCCCTGGTGGATCCGGTCTTCGGGGCGCCGGAGCGCTTCAGCGCCTTGGAGATCCTGGCCGCCACCTACGGCTATGCCGTGCAGATCTTCGCCGACTTTAGCGGCTACACCGACATGGCCATCGGCCTGGCCCTGCTGCTGGGCATCCGCTTCCCGCAGAACTTCGATCGACCCTACGCCGCGGCCAGCATCCAGGATTTCTGGCGGCGCTGGCACATGACCCTCAGCCGCTGGCTGCGCGACTACCTCTACATCCCGCTGGGCGGGAGCCGGAAAGGGTCGCTGCGCACCTACATCAACCTGCTGCTCACCATGACCCTGGGGGGTCTGTGGCATGGGGCCTCGCTGACCTTTGTGGCCTGGGGGCTGTGGCAGGGCCTGGGGCTGGCAGTAGAGCGCGCCTTGGGCTACGGTGGCCGGCGACAGATCCTCGGGCGCCTGATCACCTTCCACTTCATCTGCCTGGGTTGGATCCTCTTCCGCGCCCAGGGTCCCGGGCTGGAGGGCTTCCGGCTGGCCGGCACCCTGCTCGCGCGCCTGGCCACGGCCTGGACGGCGCCGCCGGCATCCGTCATGGGTCCGCTGCTGGTGGCTGGGGGCATGATCCTGTGGCAGCAGCTGCCGGGGCGCGCCCTGGCCGGGGCGGAACGCGGCTTCGGCCGGCTGCCCTTGATCGTCCAGGGCGCGGCCCTGGGGGTCTTCATCTTCCTCTGCATGATGCTGGGGCCGCGCGGCGTGGCTCCTTTCATCTACTTCCAGTTCTGAGCCGCCCATGTCCGCAGACCGCAACCCCAGACCCAAGCCCCAGCCAACCGCCGACCGGGACCCGTCGCCGAGCGTCCATTGGCGGGTGCTGGTCGCCCTGTGGCTGGGCCTGCTGCTGCTAGCGGTCCTGGCCTCCGGACGCATGACGGACCTGGTGGAGCGGCAGCCCTTCGGTGCCCGCCGCCGCTTGCTCCTGGGCGGGGCCCAAGCCTGGCAAGCGACCGTTCAGGCCGTCGGACTGGACGGACCGGAGAGGGCCTTCAGCCGGCTGGCCGCCGGCGTGGCCGCCGGTCCCCTGGGCGCCTGGGGCCTCGGACGAGCGGCGCCGTCCGCGCCGCCCGTCGCGGCGCTGGGGCCGTCGGCGGCCGGCCTCAAGGGGCGCCCTGGCCCCGTCGCCCCCTCCGCGGCGACCGGCAGCCCCAGCACCGCCGCCAGCCCCACAGCCGACGCCGCCCCCTTGCGCACGGTCACCCTGGCGGATCCGCTGCGCATCCTGGTCATCGGGGATTCCTTCGCCGAGCCCATCGGCTACGAGCTGCAGCGCCGGGCCGGCCTGGGCGAGCCATTGGGCGCGCGGCTGGATTTCAAGATCGCCACGGCCCTCACCCGCCCCGATTACTTCGACTGGCCGGCCCGCCTGGCGGAGCTGATGACCGCCGAGCCGCATCCGGAGGCGGTGGTGGCCGTCTTTGGCGGCAATGAGAACCAGAACATGCTCAGCCCCGCCGAAGACGCCCTGTGGACAGTGGGCGATGCCGACTGGGAGGCAGCGTACCAGGGCCGCGCGGCGGTCATGATGGACCTGGTCCAGCGGCCGGACCTGCGCCTGTACTGGATCGGCATGCCCCCGATGGAGGACGAGAGCCACATGACGACGGCGCGGTCCATCAACAAGGTGGTCCCGGCGGCGGCGGCCGCCCGCCCCTGGGTGCGCTTCGTCCCCAGCTGGGACCTCTTCGCCGGGCCGGACGGTGGCTTCACCGCCTTCCAGCGCGACGCCTCCGGCGAGGAAGTGGTCATCCGCCAGGCGGACGGCGTCCATCTCACGCGCCCCGCTTCGGATCGCCTGACAGCCGAGCTGCTCAAGGCGATCAAGCGGGATTGGCGCCTGGTCACCCCGACACCCACCGCATCGGCCACTGCGACACCCACCGCGTCGCCCACGGCGACGGCCTCACCACCGACCACGGGCGGCGCGCCGCCCACCAGCCCGCCGCCGGCAAGCAGCACAGGGCAGCCGACGCGTCAGCCAGCGTCCCAGCCCGCTCCTTGAATCCCGCGGCAGGCGGGACCTGCCGCCCTCAGCGGCTGGGCGCGTCCGCCGTCAGCCAGACCCATTGCATGCGCGGCAGGACCAGGGGCGGGATGCTGAAGCCCTTGACGTAGGGCGCCACCAGCCAGGCCTCGCGGCCGGTGAAGAGCGGCACCCAGGGGGCATCCTCCAGCATCAGGCGCTCCGCCTCCTGGTAGCGCGCGATCCGCCGGGTCTCGTCGGGCTCCACCCGCGCCTGCTCCAACAGCGCGTCGGCCTCGGCGTTGGCATAGCCGCCATGGTTCAGGGCGCTGCCCGAATGCAGCAGCACGTCCAGAAAGTCCTGAGCGTCCGGGTAGTCAGCGCTCCAGCCAAGAGCGAAGAAGGGGTAGCGCCCGCCCGTCAGCTCCTCCTCGAAGAGCTCCCAGGAAGCCTGCTCGATCTGGATCGACAGTCCCAATACCTCGTTGATGCTGTCCACCACCGCATCCATCAGCGGATCGCCCCCGCCACCGCTCGCGAACAAGGTGATCGGAGGGACCGCTTCCGGCCCACCGTAGCGCGAGGCCCTCAGCTCTGCGCGCGCCGCTTCCGCATCGAAACGGTAGGGGCTGAGGTCCGGGTCGAAACCCGGCAGGCCCGGAGGGAGCAGGCCCCAGACCGGGACCGCGGTGCCCTCCAGCAGGACCCGTGACAAACGCTCCTTGTCCACCGCCAGGTTGAGAGCCCGCCGCAGGTACCGGTCGTCGAAGGGGGGAACGCGGACATCGAATCCCAGGTAGCTCAGCCCCAGCTCGCCAACACCCAGCTGCAGCTGGTCCGAGAGCGGGTTCAGGGGGTCCGCCACCCGCTGGATGTCGCTGGTGCCCACGCCGATCGCGTCCAGCTCGCCGGCCTCGTAGCGCGTCTCGGCGGAGATGGGCCGAAGGTCGAAGACGACCCGGTCGAGGTAAGGGCCCTCGCCGTAATAGGCCGCGTAGCGCTCCAGCAGGATCTGCTCGTCCTCCGTCCATTCGGCCAGGCGGAACGGCCCGCTGCCGTTGGGATGGCGCGCCCAGTCCTGGTCCCGCTCCAGCTGCAGCGGATCCAGGGCGAAGGCCGTGGGATAGGTGAGCTTGGCCAGAAAGTAGGCCTTGGGCGAGTCGATGTCGATGATGACCGTTCGCGCATCGGGGTTCTGCAGGCCGATGACCGTCTGCCGCTCGCCGGCCAGCTTCTCCTGGCAACCGACGATGTCTCCCAGATACACCGGAGCGACCACCGAACCGGTCCGGGCGTCGCAGGCGCGCTCGATGGCGAAGACGATGGCGTCGGAGGTGAGGGCGGCGCCGTCGTGGAAGGTGGTCCCATCCCGCAGGTGGAAGGTGTAGCGTCGGCCGTCCGCGCTGATCTCCCAACGCTCGGCCAGATCCGGAACCACCTGCAGATCCGGCGACAGTGTGACCAGCCCGCTGTAGATCTCATACATGTAGGAAGCAGAGCTGACGTCGCGCACCAAGGCCGGATCCAGGGTGTTGGGCGCGCCCCCGGGCAGGACCAGTGTGCCGCCGCGGCGCGGCGAGCCGGACGCGGCGCCTTCCGCAGGCGATGCGCCGGAAGCGGCCGCCGGAGCCTGTTCCGCTGCGGGTGCGTCCGCTCCCCGGCCATCCTCCTGCCGGTACACGCGCCCCAGCAGCCAGAACAATGCCAGGGCCCACAGGCCACAGAAGCAGCCGAGCGCCAGAAGGCCACCGCAGCCCCAGAGCCATGGCTTGCGCGAGGCCTTGACGGTCGGGCGATCGTCGCCTGCCGGCGATGGGATCGTCGCCGGCGAGGGCGGCCCCGCGGGCTCCGCGACCTCCCCCTGGCCATCAGGCGCTGGCGGACCCATCAGTCCATCTCGATGTTGGCCAGGCCCGTGGTTTCCCAGCCGGCCACCATCGCCTCCGGCACGGAGCCCCATTCCTGCCGGTAACGTCGTTCGTAGCGCTCGCTCCGCAGGGTGTCGCGGTCCTGTCGCGGCCGACGCACCTGGAAGACCCAGCCGGGGTAGGCATCGACGCCGGCCGACTCCAGCCCGGCCTGACGGGCGATCTCATCGACGCTGAGACGGTCCCAGGGACAGCCGGCCGCGCAGGCCAGTTCGGCGCCGGCGCCGCGCTGGGTCAGCAAGATCGCGCCGAACGACAAGGCATAGGCCAGGGCGATCATCGTACCCAGGGAGGCGTAGGCATGGCGCAGCTGCAACCAACCCGAGGGCCGGGGCGCGGTCAGCTCCCGCTCGATGGACCGCCAGACCTGGCCGCCGGGTGCGGCGGTCCCGACCTCGTCCAAGCCAGGCTTGAGCCAGGCGGCCAGATCGTCGTGGCGCCAGCGCTCGACGCCCAGTCCCCCGGCAGGATCTCGCCTCTGCTCAGCGGCTGAAGGGCGCATGGGCCAGTCTCTCCGGAAGGGGCAGGTCCACCCGGGTGTCGGCTTCCATGATCTCGCGCAGGCGCACCCGACCGTAATGCAGGCGGGATTTGACCGTGCCGGCCGGCAAGGCCAGGGTGGCGGCGATTTCATGCAGGTCCATGTCCTGCATGTAGAAGAGGATGACCACGATGCGCTGTTTGAACGGCAGCCTGTTGATGGCCTCGGCGATGCCCCGGGCCTGATCGCGATCCACCGTCTGGCGTTCGGGAGACGCCGATCCGGAAGCCAGGCGCCGCAGCAGGTCATCGTCGGCGCTGGACTCATGACGACGGCGGGCGCACCAATCGAAACACAGGTTGATCACGATGCGGTGCAGCCAGGGTCTCAGGCTGGCGCCCGGCGACAGCTGCACGCGCTCCATGAAGCGGTATGCGCGCAGGAAGGCCTCCTGCAGCAACTCCTCCGCCGCGCCGCGCTCATGCGTGATGGCCACCGCGGTGCGGAAGAGCGGCTCTTTATGCCGCCCGTAGAGGAGGGCGAACGCACCGCGATCGCCACGCAGGATGGCGGCCACGCAAGCCGCGTCGTCAGGCTCTTCAACGGGAAGGCCGGCCAGATTGGGGGTCGCCGCAGGCGCTGTCGAATCCATGAAAATCCCTGTGCTCCGATGGAGACTATAGCATGGGTGCCGACCAGGCGACCGCCCGTTTCGAGGGTCGCCCGATCCAGTCTAAGCTTGTGCTACAGGATCCTAACGGCGACAGCCGTCTCGTGGTTCATCCGCCTGGGGGGGAGACCGTCATCCATGTCGCGTTCGGGTCACACCTTTCCCTTCTCCGCCGTCACAAGGATACGATGAACGTCATGACCCTCGATCCGCGATCCGCCGAGGCCCGCGATCGGGCGCCCGCATTGGGCGACCCGGCGCTGGAATCGCTGTTCGTGGGTCTGGTGCGCGATTACCAGCAGCGGATCTACAACTACCTGGTGCGCATCGTAGGCGACGCGGGCGTGGCGGAGGATCTCTGCCAGGAGGTCTACCTGCGGGCCTATCGCTCGCTGGCGCGCCTGGACAGCGCGGCCAACCACCGCGCCTGGTTGTACCGCATCGCCACCAACGCGGCCATGGACGAGTTGCGCCGCCGCAAGCGGCGGCCCTGGGACGTCCTGGGCCTGACCAACCTGTTGCGGGCATCCAGCCCCAGCGAGGATGAGCGCTTGAACAAGGTGGTCCTGGATCAGGCCCTGCTCAAGGTCGGCGCGGAGCATCGCGCGGTGCTCTCCTTGTTCGAATACGCCGGCTTGACCGCCCCGCAGGTCGCGGAGGTTCTGGGCATCACACCGGAGGCGGCGCGCAAGCGGCGCCAGCGGGCCCGGGAGGCCCTGGCGGCCGTGCTGGGCGCGGCGCGCGGGGGCACGGCATGAGTTGCGAACGCGTTCAGGCGCTGATGGGCGTCTCGGCCGAACTGGACCGCGCGGAGCGGCTGCTCCTGTCGCAGCACCTCCGGGACTGCGCCGCCTGCCGCGTCGCCATGCTCGACGAGGAGCGGGTTCGCGCCTACCTGGCCGGCCTGCCGGAGCTACCCGTTCCCGGACGCCTGCTGGCGGGGTTGATGGCCATTCCCACGGTCGCCCAGACGCAACCCACCGCGGCGCTGGGCCGCTGGCTGTTGGTACTGGGCCTGATGGCGACGGCCCTCCTGGGCCTGGCCGGGCGGCTGCTCGATCACCCGCGAAGCCGCGCGACCGCCCCTGCGGTCACCCTCCCGGCCATCGACCGCCCCCGCCCGGCCGCATCCGTGGCCGCCGGGTCGGCGTCAGCCGCCGCTGACGGCCCGCCGGCAACCGCACAGGCCTCCGAGGGCAACGCCGCCGGGATGGATCCCCCTGCCGGACGAACCCCGACCGCCCGCCCCCTACGCCCTTCCGGACCCGGTGGAAGCCGCTCGCGTCCCGCCGCGCCGGATTCGATGGACGGTTTCGGCGCGCCCGACGCCGCCAGTTCCGGCGCCGCCCCGGTCGCCGCCTCGCCGCCGGATGCGAGCTCGCCGGCGGTGCCTCGAGATCGACCGGCCGACCCGCCGCCGGCCGCGACCCTCGCGCCCCTTCCGTCGAGCACCCCACCGACCTGCATCGCGGTGACTTTCGAGGCCTTCCTTGACCTTGCCGGGGACGGCGGCCGCGCCTGCCTGGGCTGCGATGGCCGCTTCGATGAAGCTGATGTGGCGGCCGCGACGGCCGCGGGGCTCACCTTGCCGGGTGCCGCGGTCTACTGGATCGACGCCACCGGCGAGAACGGCACGGAGGCGATTCGCATGACCGGCGAGGGGCGATCGCCCGGTCGGAAAGCCAGCTGCTCTGCGGCACGATGCCGATCACCGTCGGACTGTCCATCGGCCTGCCCGAGGCCTTCGATTTCTGCCCGCTCACACCCGGTCGACGAACCGTGACCATCCAGGATGGTGGCGGGATCATCCGCTGGGCCATCGGCCGGCCCGAATGCCCTGCCGCGACGGCGACACCACCCGGCGGTTTGCTGGAAACGCCGGCGGCCTCGGAACCGACCAACGCGCCTTCGGCCGCCTCTCCCGAGCCGCAGTCTGACGAGCCGCCGCCCCTCAGGGCCACGGCCACGCCAGGTCCTTCGATCACGCCGGTCCCGATCGCCCCGCCGGCCCCCGCCGGCGCCAGGCCGGACCCATCCTCCTCTTTACAGGCATGGTATCCTTCAAGGACTTGAGCGCCTTGTCATGACCCTCCTCCACGGCCTCACCCCACGCGTTCAGCGGCTGGCGATCACGGCCCTGTCGTCGCTCGCGCTGCTTGCTGGGTTGGGGTTGTCCATGGGTTCCGACGCCGGACGGCTACAGGCGCAGGAAACCTCGGCGCCCAGTCCCTGCCGCTTGGAAACCCGCTTGGAACTCAGCGACAAGCTGGCCTGCCCTCTGGGCACCGTCACCCTCACCCTGAGCATCCAGGCCGCCTGTCCCATGGAAGCCGACGGCAGCCGGAGCGAGGTGGTGGGGGTCGAGCTGCAGAACCCCCTGGCGGCGAACCTGCGCGGCAACAGCGAGACGCTCGCCGGCGAGACCGAGACCGCGGGCATCCACCATCTGGGCCCGGTTCCGGGCGCGGGGCTCCGGTGGCAGCTGCGCCTGTTCGCGCTGAAGAGCGGGGTCTACCCGGTGGGCAAGGACATGCGGCTCCGGCTGCTCGACGCCCGCGGACGGACAGCGGACGCCGCCATCGCCGAACCGGTAACCCTGGTGGTCAACCCCTGCGGCGACGAGGGCCAGGATCGGCTGCGGCAGGTCTTCCTTCCCCTGGTCCAGCGTCCACGATGCCAGGTCAGCACGGAGGCGGCCGACATCGTCCTGGCCATCGACCGCTCCACGAGCATGGGCCCGGAGGGGGTAGCCATGACCTTGTTGCAGGCCCGCTCCTTCATCGAGAGCGTCAACCTGGACCGCGACCGGGTGGCGCTGCTGGCCTTCGACCGCGAGCCGCTGCTGATCAGCGGCCTGACCCAGGATCGCGCCGTCCTCCTGTCGGCCCTGCACGGCGTCAGCCCCGGCCATCTGACGGCGATCGATCGGGCCATCGAGGCGGGGATCGGCATCCTGGGGCCGGTCGGCAAGGGCCGGCGGCGGGTATTGGCCCTGGTTTCCGACGGCCATCAAACCGGACTGGGGGACGAGACCGCGGTCCGCGCCGCGGCCCTTCGCGCCCGGCGGGCCGGTATCCGCATCCTCACCCTGGCCGTGGATGGCGCTGACGTTGACCCCAATTGGGCGCTCTTGCGCGACCTGACGGAGAACCCCTCACGCAGCATCCGGTTGAACGGCCGCGACGACGTGTCCTCACTCAGCCAGGCCTACCGCGAACTGGCCGAGCTTTCCGGCTGCAGCGACTGAACTCCGGCGGGTTCAGCTGACCCGCCGGCCACCCGACAGCCGGTCATGAGGACCGAAGTAGCGCTGCGGGGTCGCGGCCGGTCGCCGGCCCATCGTGAAGAGGCGGACGAGCACCAGGCCGGCGATGAAGCCGCCGATATGGGCGGCGTAGGCCACGCCGTCACCGCCGCCCTGCATGGAGGCGTAGCCGCTGATGAGCTGGAACACGAACCAGAGGCCCACGGCGGCGACAGCCGGAACATCGACCACGGAGCGAAACATGAGCATGCGCACGCGGCGGTGGGGGTAGAGCAACAGGTAGGCCCCCTGAACGCCGGAGATGGCGCCGGAGGCGCCCAGGCTGGGGATGGTAGGGTCCCCGCCGAAGACCGAGGTGCTGAAGATGAAGGACAAGGAGGCGATCACGCCGACGACGAGGTAGAAGAGCAGGTAGCGCCCGTGTCCCAGCCGGTTCTCGATGTTGTCGCCGAAAATCCAAAGGTACAGCATGTTGCCGAAGAGATGGGCGATGCCGCCGTGCATGAACAGGCTGGCCAGCAGGGTGAGGTAGACGGAGATGGGCGTGGGCTGCAGCCCCGGAATGACAAAGACCTGACCGGACGCCGGGTCCTGGAGCGTCTGGTCCGCGGTCACCAGGTCCTGCCCGCTCAGGATCTCGGCCGGCACTGCGGACCAGGCCATGGTGAACTGCTGGTCGGTTCCCATCCCCTGGAACACCACGAAGACCAGCACGCACAGGGCGATCAGGCCGATGTTGACCCAGGGGAAGATGACGCGATCGCTGTTGTCGTCGCCGAGAGGCAGCATGGGGGGGCCGGCCCTTTCTGATCAAACGGGTATGCGCTTGGTAGGCAGGCAGGCGGGCAGGCGGGTGGGCAGATGGTCGAGGGGTGCGCATTGTACTGTACTGCAGACGATCAGCCCCAGAGCAGCAGCCCCAGACCCAGCAATCCCAGGAGCCAGGCCGCCAGACGCCAGCGGTCCGCGCGGCGCAGCGTGCGGCCCCAGCGGGCATGCTCCGCCCGGCCCCGCTCCAGACGCCGGTGATCCGCGGGTTCGTGGCCCAGACCATGACGCAGCCACCAGGACTTGCGGCAATAGGCGAAGGTGGCCAGCTCGCTGGCGCTGCGGTAACGGCGGGTCGTTGGCTTCATCGACCTCCGATACTACAATCGCCGGCGTGGATCCTGAAACGCCGGAACCACGGCAACCAAGGAGGCCGACCCCATGCTGCTCCTCAACCAGCTGACCCCCCTGCCCTGGTGGCTGGCGGGTAGCGCCATCGCCGTCATCACCTTGACCTTGCTGTGGACCACCGGCCGGCGGCTGGGCATCTCCACCGGCTACGAAAACCTCTGCGCGCTGGTCAGCGACCAACCCTATTTCAAACGGTCCGGCCTGCACGGACCGGGCGCCTGGCGCCTGCCCTTCCTGGCCGGACTCCTGCTGGGCGGCCTGCTCTCGGCGCTTCTGGGCGGCGGCTGGCACCCGTCCTGGGCCCTGGGCCTGTGGGACCAGAGCATCGGCGCCGGCCCCCTGGCCAAGAGCCTGTGGATGTTCGCCGGGGGCCTCATGATCGGGGTGGGCACGCGCATCGCGGGGGGCTGCACCAGCGGGCATGGGGTCTTTGGCGTGGCCCATCTGGAGAAGGCCAGCTGGCTGGCCATGCTCTGCTTCCTGGCCAGCGGCATGCTGACCACCTTCGTCGTCCACCGGCTGATCTTCTGAGGAGCCCCCGGCCATGCGCCAGAACACCCTCTTCCTCGTCCTCGGCACGGCCTTCGGTCTCGTTCTCAGCCGCGGCGGGGCCACCGATTACGACATCATCCAGCGCATGTTCCTGCTGGAGAGCTTCCAGCTCTACGGCATCCTGGGCACGGCGGTCCTGGTCACCGGCCTGGGCCTGCGCTGGATGGAGGCGCGCGGTCGGCGCGCCGGCGGAGCGCCCCTGGCCATCCGCTCCAAACCCTTCAACCGCGGGACCGTTGCGGGCAGCCTGCTCTTCGGCGTGGGCTGGTCGATGACCGGGATGTGCCCGGGTCCGGTGCTGGTGAACATCGGCGAGGGCAAGCTCTACGCCCTGCCGGCCTTTGCCGGCGTCCTCGTCGGTACCTGGCTGGTCGGCCGCAGCTATGACCGGCTGCGCGGCCCGCTGGGCCTGCCGCCGGCCGCCGAGCGCGACGGCTGAGGGCGAAGGCGCCAAGAGGCGCCTTCGCCCCGATGTGGCCGCTGCGGGCGGGCCGGCGATCTGTCGGCCCGCCCGCAGCGCGGTGATGGCGTCAGCGCATCAGAGGAGCGGCGACGCTTCCGCCGCCCGCGGATCGACCGGATCGGCCGGAGGCGCGGCTGGTGGCTGCGGCCGGTACTGGGCGTCGCCGCCCGTCAGGCGGTCCAGCAGGCTGTAGATCACGGGGACGATCACCAGGGTCAGCACCGTCGACGCCAAGAGGCCGCCGATCACCGTCGTCGCCAGCTCCGAGGCGATGAGCGCCCCCTCGGTGAAGCCGATGGCTTGCGGGATCAATGCGAAGATCGTGGCGACGGCGGTCATGACGATGGGTCTGAGGCGGTGCCGGCCGCCCTCCATGAGCGCCGTATTGGCATCCATCCCCTGGGCACGGTACTGCTGCACCAGGTCCACCAGCACGATGGCATTGGTGGTGACGATGCCGATCAGCATCATCATGCCGATGAGGCTGGACATGCTGATGGCCCGATCGGTGATCGCCAGGGCCGCCAGGGCACCGGAGACCGCGAAGGGCAGGCTGAAGAGGATGGTAAAGGGATGGACCAGCGAGCCAAAGGTGAGCACCATGATCAGGTAGACGATCAGGATGGAGATGGGCAGCGCGATCAGCATGTCGCGGAAGCCCTCGCGCTGTTGGCGGCTCTCGGCGCCGGCGCCGACCGTCACGTCCTCGTCGAGGTCCTCGTCCGCCACCACCTGGGCGACGATCTTGTCGGCCTGGTCCAGGACGCCGAAGGTGTCCTGGGTGGTGATCTCGCCGCTGATGACCACGGCGCGCTCGCCGTCGATGCGGGTGATCTGCACCGGGCCCGGCGCCTCGGTGATCGTGGCCACCTCCTCCAGCGGCACGGCGCCCTGCGGGCCGTTGATCACCAGCTGCCGCAGCCCGTCGACCTCACTGACCAGATCGGATGGGTAGCGGGCGAAGACCTCCAGGGTCTCCTTCGTGTCACCGTCCACCAGCTCGACGTCGCCCAGGTCCGCGCCCTCGATCATCTCGCGCAGGGCCAGGCCCACCTGGATGGTGCTCAGCCCCTTGGCCACGGCCTTGGCCGGGTCCACCTGCACCTGGACCACCGAGCGGGCCTCGCTGAGGTTGCTGGTCAGGTTGATGATCGGCAACTCGGTGAACTTGGGGTTATCCGTCCAGTTGTCCTCGTCCTCCAGCGCCTCCAGGATCAGGTCGTTGGCATCGCTGAGGGCGTTCTCGTCGTCGCTCTTGACCTGCAGGTCGTAGCGGCTGCCCTGGGGGCCGCCGCCGGAACCGGCCGTCACCGTGAAGGTCAGGTCTTCTTCGTCGGCGATCAGCCCGTCGTCCACCAGATCACCGCGCAGGCCGTCGAGCTCCTCGCGCAGGTCGGCGGCCAGGGCCTGGGCATCCACCTCCGGGGCGAACCACTCGGCCAACAGGCCGCCCGCCGCCCCGTCCGCCTCCGGGGCGTCCGCGTCGTCCGCGGCCTTCGTGCCCGCCGCCTCCGCCTTGTCGATGGAAGCGAAGACGTAGGCCCGCGCGCTGTCCCCGCCGGAGAACTGGCCGAAGAACTGGCTGCCACGGCCCACCGTGGTCTCGACGGTGTCGATGCCGTCCCAGTCCATCAGCAGGTCTTCCACCTCCTGGGACACCGCGTCGGTGCTGGCCAGATCTGTGCCCGGCGGCAGGGCCATCTCCACCTGGATGGCGGGCTCGCCGAAGCTGGGCAGGAAGGTCTTGTCCACCAGGCCCACGAGGGAAAGGCTGCCGATGAAGAAGAGGAGCGCCAGGAGGAGGGTGAGGAAGCGGTGCTCCAGGGCCCAGCGCAGCGTCGGGGTGTACAGGCGCAGAAGCAGCCCCTCGCGGTCCTCGGGCAGGTTGTCACGGCGCATCAGCCGCCCGGCCACCAAAGGCACCACCGTCAGGGCTACCAGGAGGCTGGCCAAGAGGGCGTAGGAGGCGGTGAAGGCGAAGGGCTTGAAGAACTCGCTGGTGATGCCGCCCACCAGGCCCAGTGGCAGGAAGACCGCCACCGTCACCAGGGTGGCCGCGGTGATGGCCGTGCTCACCTCGCGGGTGCCGCTGACGACGGCTTCCCAGACCGCCTCGCCGGCCTGGATGTGGCGGTAGATGTTCTCGATGACCACGATGGCGTCGTCCACCACGCGCCCGATGGCGATGGTGAGGCCGGCCAACGACAGGATGTTGAGGGTGAGGCCCTGCAGGCGCATGAGAAGCAGGGCCACGACGATGGAGATGGGAATGCTGATCGCCGTGACCAGGGTGGAGCGCACGGAGAAGTTGAGGAAGACGAGGATGACCAGGACGGCGAACAGCCCGCCCAGGATGCCCTCGTTGCGCACGCCCTTCAGGCTGTCCTCGATGAAGGTGCCCTGCTCGAAGACCACGTTGAACTTCAGGTCCTCGTCCAGATCCCCGCTCTCCTCGAGTTCCGTCAATCTGGCCAGCACGGCATCGACCACCGATACCGTGTTGGCGCTCTGGTCCTTGTACAGGATCAGGCTCAGCGACGGGTCGCCGTCGGTGCGGTTGAAGGTCTCCGCCGGCTCCAGCTCGCGGTTGATCTCGGCCACATCGCCCAAGCGGACGGTGCCTCCGGTGGCCTGCAAGAGGCGGCGACCGCCCACCAGCGGCGCCAACGAACCGCTCAGGCGGCGCATGATGGCCGTGCGCAGCGCGGCGGGCAGGGAGCTGAGGACGGACACCGGGATCTGGCGCAGCGCCACCTCCGGGATCTCATCGATCAGGGCGGGGTCGAGGCGGTCCAGCAGGTCGGGCGCCGCACGCAGGGCGCCGTCCACGGCCGCGGGGTCCAGATTGGCCATCAGGGCTACGACGGCATCCGGGTCCAAGCGCGCCAGGGCCTCCGGCGCAGCGGCCACCAGGCCGGCGATGAGGTCGGGGTCAAGGGCGCCCAGGAGCTCCGGTGAGCCGCTGAGGATTCCCTCCACCAGCGCCGGGTCCAACTGGCCCACCAGGTCTGGGGCGGCGGACAGCAGGTCGTTGACCACCCCGGGATCCAACTGGGCCAGCAGCTGCGGCGCCGCCTGGAGGATGCCCTCGATGGTGGCCGGGTCCAGAGCCTGCGCCAGCTCGGGATTGGCGGCGAGGATGTCGGAGACTGTCTGCGGATCCAGCTGGCCCAGCAGCTGCGGCGCGGCGGTCAGCAGGTCGTCGACCACCGCGGGATCCAGCTGCCCCAGCAGCTGCGGTGCGGCCTTGACCAGGGGCTCGATGACTGCCGGGTCCTGGCTGGCGAGCAGACCGGCCAGGCCGGCCGAGGTCGCGCCGGCGGTGGTTGCGTCGGTGGTGGTCGCGCCGGCCAGCGCGGCGGAAGCGGCGGCGTCATCTACGGCCGTCGCGGCATTGGCGGCCGCGGCCGAGCGGGCCGCCGTCTGGCTCGGGGCGGGCGCGGCGGCCTCTGCGGTGGGCTCGGCCGCGTCGCTGGATCCGTCGTCGGCGGGCGCGTCCAGGCGTTCGCGCAAGCGCCGGCGGATGTCCGCCGGCAGGGCCTCCAGCACCGCGTCGGTCACCGGCGAAGGGCCGCCCGGCGGCACCTGCCCGATCACCTCATCGGCGATCTGCTGCAGCAGGTCGGGGCGGGCCGCCTGGAGGGTCTTCACGGCGTCGGGGGTGAGATCGCGGGTGGTGGCGTAGCCCAGAGCCACGACCTCCGCCGGCAGCCTGATGGCCAGGATGGTGCTGGACCGGCGCGCCGAGCTGCGTTGCTGGGTGGGCGTGGCCGTCCTGATGCGCGCGACGCTGGTGGCGCGGCTGTCGGCGGCGGTGGCGGGTCTGTCGGCTGTGGTCGAGTCGGCAGCGCCCCCGGGCTGAGCGCCGGTCTGATTGCCGCCGGTCTGCTTGCCGGGCGGACCACCCTGGCCGCTGCCGAGGGCCAGGTTGGCCAGATCGGTCTCGCTGCTCAGACGGTGGACCACCTGCAGGGGGATGGTCTTGCCGCCCACCTCCAGGCTACCGGCGGGGAAGCTGAGGTCGTTGGCCTGCAGAGCGCCCTTGATGGCGCCCAGGCTCTGGTTGTTCTGGTTCAGCCGGACGGGGTCGATGTCGATGAAGACCTTCTCTTCACGTCCGCCGGCCAGGGCCACGCTGCTGACGCCCTCGATGCTCTCCAGCTCGTCCAGCACCTGGTCCTTGACGATGCGCTGCAGCTCCGCGGTGTCCAGATCGCCGTCGGCGCCGCGCACGGAGGCCTGGACCACGGGCAGGTCGCTGAAGCTGAACAGGACCACCTGGGGATCCTGGGCGTCATCGGGTAGCTCGATGTCCTTCAACTCGGCCTCGATGGCGTCGCGCAGTTCGTCCTGCGTGGTGCCGTACTCAGCCCGGAGGGTGGTGGCGGCGAAGCTCTCCGACGCGGAGGAGCTGACCTCCACCACCTGTACGTCGGAGATGCCCTCCAACGCGGATTCCATGGGCTCGACGATCCCGCTGGTGACCTCGTCGGCCGAGGCGCCGGGCCAGACGGTGACCACCGTGGCCTGCGGAAACTCCACCTGCGGCACCATCTCCTGGTTGAGGTCGCTGGCGGCGAAGAGGCCACCGGCCAGGAGGAAGAGGGTGATCAATACGGTGATCGACGGGCGCTCCAAGGCCAGGCGCGTCAAACGGTTCATAGGCCCAAGCTCCTCAAATAGGGGGAATTAATGCTGCACTAACTCTGGGTGAGTTTATCGTTTCGATAGCCGCGCGTCAACTGTTCGGCTGCGGGGCTGGAATGCGCCCCTTCCCCCCCGCCTCCCAGGAGCCCCCCGCAAGCGCGCTGCGCTTCCTGGCCGCGGTCCTATGCGAGCGGGCTGGTGCAGCGCCGCTAAGCGGTGAGGCCGGGTTGAGAACGGTGGGTGACACGCGGTCGGGCGTGGCGGAAGGGTTCGCCTTCGCCGTTGCCTCGTCGACCTCGACGGCACCTTGATCGCGTCGGTCCTGCTCCGTCCGCGCAGCAGAAATCTTCAAGGCCCTTCCGGCAGCCGACGCTCAGCCCCACAATGCCAACAGCTCTCGAACACCCCCTCGTGCGTCTCCCCGCAGCCCGCGCATCGCCATTCGCCGCGCGGATCGGTTTCTTCGTCATGCGCTCGCCGCTCGTAGTCCACCAGGAGCGCTTGAGCACGGTCGACGTCCGCATCCGCCAGCACCCAAAGATCGGCAAACAAGCCCGCGGGAAACAAGCCCGCCCGGCTCATGCTGGCATGCTCGCCGACCACATTGGCGACGATACCCTGATGCGCCAGAAAGGCCACCATCAGGTGCGCCTGGGCGGGCAGCAGGCCGCTGGCGACCCGCTTCATGCGCTGCCCCCGGCCATCGGGATCCGGAGCCCTTCTCTCGCCGCCGTTTCGCGGGCGATCTCATAGCCGGCGTCGGCGTGGCGCAGCACGCCCATGGCCGGGTCGTTGGTCAGCACCCGCTCGAGGCGCCTTGCCGCTTCCGGCGTGCCGTCCGCCAGCGTCACCTGCCCCGCATGCTGGCTGAAGCCGATGCCCACCCCGCCGCCATGGTGCAGGCTGACCCAGGTGGCCCCGCTGGCCACATTGACCATGGCGTTGAGCAGCGGCCAGTCGCTGACCGCGTCCGTGCCGTCCAGCATGCCCTCCGTCTCCCGCCTGGGGCTGGCCACCGAGCCGGTGTCCAGATGGTCGCGGCCGATGACGATGGGCGCCGCGAGGCGGCCGTCGGCCACCGCCTGGTTGAAGGCCAGGCCGGCGCGGGCGCGTTCGCCCTGCCCCAGCCAGCAGATGCGCGCCGGCAGCCCCTGGTAGGCCACCCGCTCGCGGGCCATCGTGATCCAACGGCGCAGGCCCTCATCTTCCGGGAAGAGATCCAGCACAATCTCGTCAGTCACCGCGATGTCCGCCGGATCGCCGGAGAGGGCCACCCAGCGGAAGGGCCCCTTGCCCTCGCAGAAGAGCGGGCGGATGAACGCCGGCACGAAGCCCGGAAAGGCGAAGGCATCGGCCACGCCGGCGTCGAAAGCCCGCTGGCGGAGGTTGTTGCCGTAGTCGAAGGTCACCGCGCCTTGGGCCTGTAGGGCCAGCATCGCCCGCACGTGATCCGCCATGCTGGCCATGCTGGCGTCGTGATAGGCCGCCGGCTCGGAGCGACGCAAGGCATCCGCTTCCGCCGGGCTCATGCCCCGCGGGATGTAGCTCATCACATCATGCGCCGGCGTCTGGTCGGTGACGATGTCCGGCCGCAGTCGCGCGTCGCGCCCGGCCATCTCCGCCAACTGCCCGAAGACCTCCGCCGCGTTGCCCAGGAGGCCGATGGACAGCGGCCGCCCGGCGGCCTTGGCCGCCAGGGCCAGCTCCAGGGCCTCCTCCATGTCGTCCGTCCAGCGGTCCAGATAGCGCGTCTCCAGGCGGCGCTCCATGCGCTGGCGGTCCACCTCCACGCAGAGCGCCACGCCGCCGTTCATCGTCACCGCCAGGGGCTGCGCCCCGCCCATGCCGCCCAGGCCGGCCGTCAAGGTCAAGGTACCCGCGAGTGAGCCGCCGAAATGCTGGCGCGCGGCCTCGGCCAGGGTCTCATAGGTGCCTTGCAGGATGCCCTGGGTGCCGATGTAGATCCAGGAGCCGGCCGTCATCTGGCCATACATCATCAGACCCTTGGCGGCCAGGGCGTCGAAATGCTCCTGGGTGGCCCAATGCGGCACCAGGTTGCTGTTGGCGATGAGCACCCGCGGGGCATCCTCGTGCGTGCGCAGGACGCCCACCGGCTTGCCGGACTGCACCAGCAGGGTCTCGTCGCCCTCCAGGGCCCGAAGGCAGGCGACGATGGCGTCGAAGGCCTCCCAGGAGCGGGCCGCCTGCCCCCTGCCGCCGTAGACCACCAACTGGTCAGGGTTCTCCGCCACCTCCGGGTCCAGGTTGTTCATCAGCATCCGCAGGGCGGCTTCCTGCGGCCAACCCTTGCAGGACAGGGTGTTGCCGCGCGGGGCGCGGACGACGCGGGCCTGGGACATGGATCTTCCTCCGGCGAGGGACGAAACGGATCGGGGAGCCTTGCGCTTGCCGGGCAGCATTCTATCCGATCCCGGCCCATTCCCGCTGTGTCGCCACACCTGAGACCACCGTGGCAATCAGCCCTGGCCCTGGACGCTTGCCGCCCGGTCCCTGGTCCGCAGCCCCACTTCACGTATAATCGACCGCGATCACGGCCTCCCCGCTCGCCCGACGCTTCGCCGCGGCAGTCGCGATCGCCACGCTCCCCACCTCGAAGAACCCGGCGGCGCCGTTTGCGGTTGCAGGCCGGGGTTTGGCGTTTGGAAAGCTGCCCGCGGATGGTCGACGCTCGCAAGCTGCAATTGGCCGGCCTGTGCCTGCTGAGCCTGGCCCTGGGTCTGGCGGCCTACGCCTGGCTGCGAGGCGTGGAGGCGCGCGCCGCGCGGCAGGCCTTGGCGGACCGGGCTCGAGCCGGCGCCCAGGCCACCGACGCCCTGCTGCAGGTCGTGGCCGATAGGGTCCGCCTGGCCGGCCAGCTCCCGCCCCACGGCCGACCGGGCCTGAGCGACTTGATGGCGGGAGAGCCGGCGATTGCGGAGCTGCTGCGCTTCGGCATGGATGGGCGGGTCCTGGACCATTCCGGCTCACCGCCGCTCCTGGCGGCGCAGGTCAGTCGCCCCTTGGCCAGCTGGTACCTGCAGGCGCGCGCCGGCCGTCCCTTCCTGGGCCTGCAGGTGGGCTCGAGCGAGGCCCGGCCGGAATTGATCCTGTCCCTGCCCACCTCCGACGGCGGCGTGGTGGCCGCGCGGATCTCCGCCGCAGCCCTATGGGCGATCCTGGACGCCCAGGCCCCCCCCAGCGGCCGCCTGCTGCTGGTAGACGAGGAAGGTCTCCTGCTGGCGCGCTCCGGCGACGCGACCCTCGCCGGGCAGGGATTGCGCCTCACGGGCGAGCCGGGGTTGGACCAGGCCCTGGCGAGCGGCGGCGGCTGGTCCGGCCGGGTCCAGCCGAAAGGTGCCGGCGCCGCCCGCGCCGCGTCGCGGCAGCTGCCCCCACTGTGGCCTGCGGGCGACGCATCGGATAGGTCCGCGCCACAGGGGTGGACGGTCTATGTCGATGCCCCGGAGGCGGCGCTCCTGCCGGCCAGCCGGCTGCTGGCGATCCTGCTGACCGTGGGCCTGGCCCTCCTGGCAACGGGGTTCCTGGGCCGCGCCCTCTGGCGCGGCGGCGGGCAGGCAGAGCCCACCACGGAGGTGGGACGGTTGCCCGTCCGGTCCGGACCCAGCCTGCCGGGAGACGGCGACCAGGACCTCTCCCGCGCCGACCTGGACACCGTGCTGCGCCGCCTGGACGCCTTGGTGGACCGGGCCAAGGAGGTGGATCGCCTCAAGAGCGAGTTCCTGGCCACCATCAGCCACGAGCTGCGCACCCCGCTCAACTCGGTGATCGGCTACGCGGAACTGATCCTCAGCGGCGTCAACGGTCCAGTGGACGAAGAGACCCGTCAGGACGTCCGGGCCATCCATGACAACGGACAGGTGCTGCTGCGCATCGTCAACGACCTGTTGGACCTGGCCAAGATCGAGGCGGACCGCCTGGAGCTGGACCTCGTGCAGCTGGACCCCGCCGCTCTGCTTCAGGACGCGGCCGGCGTCTGGCAGAAAGCAGCCGCAACGAAGGGCCTCAGCCTCACCTGGGAAGCCGAGGCCGGCCTGCCCCGCGTCTGGGGCGATGCGGCGCGCCTGCACCAGGTGCTCTCCAACCTGCTCTCCAACGCCATCAAGTTCACCGAGCAGGGCAGCGTCCATCTCTCTGCCCGCGCGGCAGGTCCGGAGATCGCCATCGTGGTCAGCGACACCGGTCCGGGCATCGCCTTGGAGGATCGCGAGACCATCTTCGAACGCTTCCGGCAGCTGGATGGCTCGTTCACCCGCCGGGCGGGCGGCACCGGTCTTGGTCTGGCCATCAGCCGCCACCTGGTGCGCATGCACGGCGGGCGCATCGAGGTGGACGGCGAGCCGGGCCGGGGCGCCGCCTTCACGGTCTTCCTGCCGGTGGAGGAGCAGCTGACGCATGTGCGGGGGCGTCGGGTGGGGCCGCTCTTGTGGTGAGCCGCCACACCCGGCGGACCCAGCGCCCCGGTGATCGGCGCTGTCCCAGATCCCCCAGCGCCACCAACGCAAAGCCGACCCCGAAGATGCCGCAGAAGACCGCCAGCCAGCCCATCCCGACCCTCGCCGCGGCGACAGCCGTCGCCCCGGCGTAGAGCGCCAGGCCGACCTCGGGCCAGGCGGCACGGCCCGCGTTCGGTTCAGGTGCCGCTTGCATCGCGCCGTCAACGTCCGCCGGCCCGCCATCCTCCCCCGACTTCGCCCCCCCCGACCCCGACTTCGGCGTGCGCTCGAAGGTGCCGCTCCGGCCGCTCAGGCCCGCCACCACCGCCCCCGCGCCCACCAGCGCCATGCCCGCCGTGACCAGCATCAGCGACGGATAGTCCAACAGCCGCCGCCAGCGCCGGCCGGGCAGCCCCTGCAGCGCCGCCACGTAGAGCGCCGGCGGCCCCAGCGGGCCCAGGCTGGCCAGGGCCATCCAGGCCGGAAAGCGGGGCGGCCACCGCAGGGCCAGGGGCGCGGCCAGGACCAGGACCAACAGGATGACATGGGAGACGTAGCCGGCGAGCGACAGGAATGCCAGCAACCGCCGCGGCAAGCCGATGGGCGCGCGCAGCAGCGCCCCGCCCAGCTTGCGCAGCACCTGGGCCGTGCCCATCGCCCAGCGCCGCTGTTGGCGCCGGTAGGCCGCCAGGTCGGCCGGCAGCTCGCCGGGAGCGACCAGTTCCGGCAGGACCACGATGCGCCAGCCCGCCAGCTGCGCCCGGTAGCTGAGGTCGAAATCCTCGGTCAGGGTGTCGCCCTGCCAGCCGCCGGCCGCTTCGATGGCCTCGCGCCGCCAGACCCCTGCGGTGCCGTTGAAGTTCAGGAAAAGTCCCAGGCGTGATTGGCAGGGCTGCTCCACCAGGAAATGCCCGTCCAGGGCCAGGGCCTGGGCTCGTGTCAGCCAGTTGTCGCCCGCGTTCAGATGGCCCCAACGGGCCTGCACCGCGGCCACGCCCTCCGTCAGGTAGGGCAGACAGCGCTCCAGGAAGTCGACCGGCGGCAGGAAGTCGGCGTCGAAGAGGGCCAGAGCCTGGCCGCGGGCCTGGGCGAGGCCGGCCGCCAGGGCTCCGGCCTTGAAGCCGGCCCGATCCGCGCGGCGCAGCAACGTGATGTCCACCCCCCGCTGACGCCAGAACTGCACGCGATCCCGCGCCAGGCCGGTCGTGCCGTCCGTCGAATCGTCCAGTATCTGGATCTCCAGCCGCCCTGCCGGCCAGCGCAGGCGGCAGAGCGCATCGATGGCCCGCACGGCCACCGCTTGCTCGTTGTAGAGCGGCAGCTGCACCGTGACCACCGGCACCGGCGCCACCAAGGCTCCCGGCAGGGGGCGGCGGCGAGCGGCCAGGGGAGCCAGGAGGGCCAGGGCCAGGAAACGCAGGCCGAACAGGCCCACCACGGCGAAGCCCACCGTGTACAGCAGGGTGGTCAGCTGGCTCACGGCCCCTGCTCCGCGGCCATCGCCGCCACCAGATGCCCGTGCCAGGGTCCGCTGGACAGGAGCATGCCGCGGTTGGCGGCCAGGGTGCGACCCCGCGTGTAATCAAAATCCCGCCCGACGAGGTCGGACACCCGGCCGCCGGCGGCTTCCAGCAGACAGGCCCCGGCGGCATGGTCCCAGACCTTTTCCACGTAGGCCGAGCGGGGGATGCGCAGGCTGCAGGCGGCGCGACCCGCGGCCAGCAGGGCGTACTTCACCTGGCTGTCCAGGCGCAGCGGCGGCATCGCCAGACCCAGGCGGCAAGCCACCCGCGCCGCGGCGTCCTGGTCGCTGTGGGATGCGGCCAGGGATTCGCACCAGGGGAGGCCTTGCGGCTCGGCATCAGGCAAGGACCGGATGGCCTGCCAGGCGGCCTGCCCATCGTCCAGGTCCCGCGCCCAGGCGCCTTGGCCGGCCAGGCCCAGCAGCAAGGAGCCACCCGCCGGCTTGCGCCTATCCCGGGCACCACCCGCCGACTTGTCCCCATCCCGGTCGCCGCCCTGGTCGTCGCCGCCCGCGGGGATGGCCGCCGCGCCCAGGAGGGCGCTCAGCGGCAGGACCGGGCAGGCCAGCAGGCCCATGATGGGCCGCCCGTCCTGCATCAGGGCCAGGGCGATGGCATACTGCCCGCCGCCCGCGTAGCCCTTGGTGCCATCGATGGGGTCTACCGTCCACCAGCGGCCGTTCGCCGGCGGATCGGCGCGACCGCGGTCGATCCAAGAGCGGATCTGGGCGGTCGTCGGGATCTGGCCCAGCCCGGCGGCCCGGACCAGCGCCGGCGCCAGGCGGCGGGCGAGGTCGCTCCCCTCCGGGCCGGCCAACAGCGCGCTGTCCTCCTCCCCCACCAGGGGGTCGCCCGGGAAGGCCGTGCCCAAGGCGCGGCCCACCAAGGCCTGGCCGCCCAGATCCGCCAGGGTGATCGGGCTGTCGTCGGCCTTCTGCTGGGGCCGCGCGCCCCATTCGGCACGCAAGGCGCGGCAAAGCACCGCCACCGCGCGCAGCGCCGCCACGGCCACGGTCTGTTCTTGACGCAACTCAGGGATCATGATGGGGCGGGGTTTCCCCGGCAACGACAACGCGGGCACGGCGCCCGATACGGCTCGGGAACACGTGCCCGCGTCGCGGCTGTTGGTGACGGGATCAGGGCTGGCCGGTTGCGGCCGGTGGGGCCTCTCCCCCTGCCGGCGCGCCGGATTCGGGCGCCGGGGCGTCCGGGACGGCGGCATCCGGTGCGGCCGCATCCGGGGCACCGACGTCGACCGCGGCAGGCGCCGCCGTGCCGATGCTGATGCTCTGGCCCTGGCCGCCCAGGTTGGCGATGTCGATGGTCGGCTGTGCCGGAGCGTTCAGGAAGTCATCCATGTAGGTGGTGAACCACACGGGCTCCGCCGGGACCTTGTCGTCGAAGGGGAACTTGTCGATCTTGGCGCGTTTGGCCTCATCGGTCTTGGCGTCCTTGATCAGGGTCAGCCAGTCCTGCACGGCGTTGTCGCGCCGCGTCTTCAGCTCCGTCTTGTCCACGGCCCGCGCCGCCTCCGCGCTCTTGGCATGGATGACCAGGAAGCCGTTGGACGACTGCAGCGCCGCGGAGATGCCGCCGGCCTTCAGCTGCAGCAAGGTGTCCAGCTCGGCCTCGTCGGTCAAGCCGAAGTCGGTGTCCGTCTTCAGGCCGTGGCGGGTGAGCCACTTGGCCTCGGTGCTCGTGGCGGTGGCGTAGGGGTCGGGAGTGGGAGACGGAACGGCGGTGGCGGCCGCGGTGGGCGCCGCCGGGGCCGCCGCGGTGCTGTCGGCCGGAGCGGCGTCGGCCGGAGCGGTCTCGTCGGCGGGCGCCGCCGCGTCGCCGGCCGCATCCGTCGCGGCCGCCTCGGCGGTGGCTGTGGCCTGCAGGAAGATCGGTCCGCCCTCGCCGGTGGCCTCGGGGCTGGGCTCGGGGCTCGCGGCGGCCGCGTCGGCGGCGGCCGGACTCGTCAGCGGCTGGATCGGTGGCGGCGTCGGCGGCCGGCTCCTCCCGCGGACCGAATTGGCTGACCAGATCCGCCCAGCTGGCGCCGCCGGCGGCCGCCTTGGCCGCGGCCTCGGCGCTGGCCTTGTCCACGAAGCGCAGGAACTCGGCCTCCAGCTGCGGCTCCTGGTCCGGGATCTCCGCACCCATGGCCTTGTTGAGGTTCTCCCGCAGGACGGCCTCGCGGATGATCTTGAGGTACTGCTCGCGGCTCAGGCCGAGCTGCACCAGGCCGGGCTCCACCTCCTGGCGCACGGCGCCCTCGAACTTGCTGGCGGAAACGGCAGCCACAACGGTCGCCCGCTCGGTGGTCGCCAGGGCGATGGCCTCCTCGCTCATCTCGGTGGGCGTGGGCCAAGGTGTGGCCGACGCCGCGGAGGTGGCCTTGACCTCTACCGTCGCCGTCGCGCTGGGCAGGGGCGTGGGCGAACCCAAGAGGGCCAGGCTCAGCCGCGAATCGTTGTTGATCAGGTAGCTCTGGATGTCCGCATCGGTCACCGCGACCTCGCGCTTCTGCGCTTCCATGCGCACCAGCGCCTCGTCCACCAGCACATCCTGCACCGCCGTACCCACGCCATCGCGCTGGTTCTTGGCCATGGAGTTCAGGATGCTGGGGTCGCTGATGGACAGGCCCTTGAGGTTCTCCAGGTTCTGGATGATCTGGTTGCGCTGGTACTGCACGCGCGGGACGAAGTCCTGGGCCGTTATGGTCTCGGAGGGCCCGCCCGCGCCCAGGGTGACCTTGGCGATGGGCTGGTGCGGCTTGTACCAACCCTCCCAATAGGCACCATAGCCCACGATCAGGGCGATCAGGCCCAGAACCGGGAGCAGCACCGCCAGCATGCTCCTGCTCTGCTTGCGTTCCATACGCTCATGCAGGAGTCGCTTGCGGATCTCGACGGGCGATTCCTGTCGCGTCAGGCCGGCCAGACGGCGCCGCTTGCCGGAAGCCATTGCCGCCCCCCTCAGGAACGCCCGCCGTAAAGGCGGACGTGATCGGGCGTGTAGGGCAGGAGCGCCATGAAACGCGCCAGCTTGACGGCCCGGGTGATCCGGTGCTGGCTGATGGCATCGACACGGCTGCGGCGGCGCGAGCGGATGCGTCCGCCCTCGTCCACGAAGCGCTCCAGGATGTCGATGTTCTTGTAGCTGATGCTCTTGGGGTCGGTGTGCATCGGGGCGCCGCGGCCGCGCGGGCGGCCGCCACCGCCACCGTAGCTGCCGCCGCCGCCACCACCGCCGCCGTAGCTGCTGCCGCCGCCACCGCCGTAGCTGCCGCCGCCACCGCCGCCGCCGCCGTAGCTGCCGCCGCCGCCGCCGCCATAGCTACCGCCGCCGCTCCGGCCGCCGCGGCCGCCGGGCGGGCCGTAAGATCCGCCGGCAGCGCCGGACGGTGAAGTGGGAGAAGGGATGGTCATGTTCAGGTGCTCCACGTTGGGGTTAGGGTCTGGGGGATTGATGGTCTGGCGGCAGGGTCTGCTGCGTCGCGCGTCTAGGCTGGGGTGTCCAGGGACAGCACCTGAGCGGCCACGATCTCCGTCTGCTGGTGCTGCCGCCCCTCGGAGTCGGTCCAGCCGCGCACCTGCAGCCGCCCTTCGACGTAGGCCTGGCCGCCGCCGCTCAGGGTCTGGTCGCAACGCTCGGCCAACTCACCCCAGGCGACGACATTGAAGCTGTCGATCGCGCTCTGCGGCTGGCCTTCGGGTCCGGTCCAACTGCGCGGAACGGTCAGGACGAAGGTGGCCACCACCACGCCGGACGGGGCGCGGCGGGTTTCGGGGTCACCGGCTAGCCGGCCGATAAGGGTGACGCGGTTGAGGCCTTGGTGCATGACGAGCGGGCTCCCGCTGGATCCGATCCCCGTCATCTCTCGGCGCGGCCGATCGCCCGCCGGAGAAGCTCGGGGTTCAGGCGGTGGATCAAGCGTCGTCGGTGCGCAGCACCATGTGGCGGATGACGTTCTCGTCGTAACGGACGCCCCGGTCCAGGGCATCCAGGGTCGCCGAGGTGCCGTTGAAGGTGAAGACGGCGTAGTAGCCCTCGTTGCGGCCCTTGATGGGATAGGTCAGACGGCGGGTCTTCCAGCCTTCGGTCGTGGCGACGACGGTGCCCTTGCGGTCGACCATCTGACCGCTATCGCCCATCTCGGCGCCGTTCTCGGTGAGCAGGCCGGTCACCTTTTCCACGAACCCGTTGACGCCCTCGTCACCCAGGCCGGGCTGCAGAATGAACATGGCTTCGTAAGGATGCATCGCAAAGAAAGGCCTTTCCATGGGTTTGCCCCCGGTATGGGGCAGAAAGGGAGGTCCGTCGCAGCCATCGGCGCGCCCGGACGCATAACCGGGAGATTAATAGCACGGGAACGGCGAAGGGCCAAGCGGTCGCAGGGTGACGACGTTGAACGCATCCACACCCGGCACGACCAGCGCACCGTAACGCCCGCTGCTACCGCGCGGTTAATCGTACGCTAACCGCGCGGCGGCCATGGGTCGCCTCGCTTGCTGTATTGGTGTCGTCATTGTCTTGGGAGCCTGAATCCTATGGTTGCTCCGCGCCGATTTCAAAGGTTCCGCCACCGCGCTGAACGGTATCTGGGGCCGCGTCGACACGCGTCCGGAGCCGGCGCTGCGCTCGTCCTGGGCCTCCTCGTCGCGAGCACCGCCGCCGGGCGTCCCTTGCGGGCCCAACAGCCGCCGCCCGCGCTGAACTACCGCCTGCAAGCCACCTGGGAGAGCCAGCCGCCGCCCACCCATGTGGCCCTGGAATGGCCGGAAGGGCATGTCAGCGGTGGTCTGGGGCAGAACCCCGAAAGCCGCGAGATCCTGGTCACCGACCTGAGCGACCACAGCCTGCGCGTCTACGCCCCCGACGGCCGCTTCCTGCGCCGCCTGGCCGGCTTCGGCATCGGTCCCGGCCAGCTGGCCGACCCCCGCGATGTGGACGGCCTGCCCGGCGGGCGCCTGGCGGTGGCCGATACGGGCAACAACCGCGTGCAGGTGCTGGCCGCCGACGGCGCGCCCCTGGCCAGCTGGTCGGTCAACGGGCCGCAGGGCCTGGAGGTGGTGCGCGACTGGATCTACGTCGTCTCCCGCCCCGACCGGCGGGTCTACGGCTTCAGCGCCGATGGCGCCCTGCAGCGCAGCATCGACCTGAGCGGCCGCTTGAGCGCGCCGGAGGGCCTGGCCTACCGCGGCGACATGACCGGCGGCGGCGCCGGCGAACGGCCCACGGCCACCTTCGCCGTGACCGACCCCCAGAGCGGCCAGGCCCTGGGCGTGCGCGACGAGGGCACGCAGCAGGTGACCCTCCTGTCCAGCCCGCCGCGCATGGTCATCGCGGTCCCCTGGTCCTACCAGGACGCGCAGTACTGGCTGATCGGCGCGGATGGTAGAGGGCTGGTGATCAGCCATCCCAGCGGCGAGGTCGCGGCCGAACTGACCTTTGATCGCGTCGCCGACATCGAAACCCTGTCCGACGGACCGGTGCTGTTGGCGGCAGGCTCGCAGGGCCTGGCCCTGGTGCCGGACCTGGCCTACGTCCTGCGGCAGGAGACCGACACCTTCGGGCGCCTGCTGGCCCCGCGGCGCATCGGGGTGGGAGCGGACGTGGTGCTGGGCGACGGGGCGCCGCGGGCCCAGATCTGGAGCCTGAGCGGCCATCCCTTGGCGGACCTGCGCTTCGACGCCGGGAATCCGCCCACGGTGCCGGAAGAAGACATCGCCGCCCCGGCGGACGTGGCGGCCTCCGGCCCCTGGCGCTACGCCCTGTGGCGCAGCGGTCGCATCCGGCGTCTGGACCCGGCCACGGGTCTGGCGCCCACCTGGGCGCCCGAGGCCGGCGGCAGCCGCTGGATGGTGGGCCTGGGCGCGGCGGGCGACAGCCTGGCCAGCTTCGACCTGGCCAACCAGCAGGTGGTCTTCTTCGACCCCAACCTGCAGCCCACGGGCTTCTGGCCCACGGCGGCCGCCGGCTTCCTGGGCGCCGCGGACCTGGCGCTCTCGGCCGAGCGGGTGTTCATCATCGACCGCTACCGCTACCGCCTGACGGTCTGGAGCCGCGACGGACAGCTGCTGGCCCAGCAGGCGATGGCCGCCCATCCGGAACGGGTGGCCGCCGATGCCCAGGGCCGGGCCTTCGTCCTCACCCGCGCCGGCTGGGTGCTGGCCTTCGACGCCGCCGGCGCCCCCTTGGGCGCCTGGCCGGTGAAGGCTGGCGACGCCGCGCCCTCCGACCTGGCCCTGGACGGCGCGGGCCTGCTCTACGTGGCCGATGCCAAGGGCTTCGTGCAGGTCTTCGCCCCCGACACCGACACGCCCGCCGGCCTGCCGCAGTTCGGCGGCGGGGGGCGCTGCGGGGCCATCGCCTTCAAGAGCGCGCAGCCCACAGAGGTGGAGCTGGGCCAGCCGGTGGAGGTGCAGCTGGTGGTCGACGGCAGCTGCCCCAGCGAGGACCAGAACGTGGACGTGGTGCTGACGCTCGACCGCTCCGGATCGATGTACGGCCGCAAAATGCAGAGCGCCCGAGACGGGGCCATCAACTTCGTCCTGAACGTGGACGGGCCGCGCTCGCGGGTGGGGGTCACCACCTTCTCCAACGGCGCGGAAGAGGTGGTGCCCTTGACCGAGGAGCGGGTTCGGGCCATCCGCGGCATCGCCGGCGTGGTGGCGGGCGGCAGCACCAACATCGTCGAGGGCCTGAGCCAGGCGCGGCAGACGATGAACCGGGCGGTGGTGCGCCCGGACCTGACCCGGGTGATCATCTTCCTGTCGGACGGGCGCCATTCCATCGGCTCGGTGCCCATCCGCCAACTGGACGACGTGATCGCCGCCACCCGCAGCGACGGCATCCGCGTCTTCACGATCGGCCTGGGGGGCGACGCCGACCGCGACACGCTCCGCCGCATGGCCACGGACGCCACGCATTTCTACGTCAGCCCCACGGAGGACGAGCTGGGCGAGATCTACCAGCAGATCGCCGGGCGCATCGCGGCCACGCCGCTGTTCAAATCGGTGGTGGTGAAGGACCGGGTGCCGGGCAACATGCAGTTCCTGCCGGGCACGGGCCGGCCCGTCGAGCCCGCATGGGACGAGGCCTCGCGCACCCTCAGCTGGGATCTGGGCACGGTGCCCGAGCCGGGCTTCCGCTTGACCTACCAGCTGCTACCCCTGCGCCCGGGGCTCTGGCCGACCAACGTGGACGCCTGGACGGAGCACGTGGACGGCCGCGACGCGCCGGGCCGGCTGGACTTCCCGGTGCCCTATGTGCGGATCAAGGGCTTCCTGCCCACCGACACGCCCACGCCGACGGAGACGCCAAGCGCGACGCCCACGCCGTCGGACACGCCCTCGCCCACCGTAACGCCGACGGCCACCCCCACCCTGACGCCGACGAGCAGCCCCACGCCCACACGCACGCTCACCGCCACCCCCAGCCCGCGGCCCAGCCGCACGCCCACGCGGCGGCCCCAGCCGATCTTCCTGCCTTTCGCCATGGTGGACCGCTGCACGCCGCAGACGCGGTTGAGCGACATCGTGTTGGTGCTGGACAGTTCCTCCAGCATGGAGTTCCCCACGCACCAAGGGGGGCCGAAGAAGCGCGAGGCGATGGTGGCCGCGGCCTCGGCATTCCTGGACCTGCTGGGCCTGCCCAGCGAACGGGTGGCCCTGGTGCAGTTCCACAACGAGGCGAAGCTGCTGACGGACCTGACGGGCGACCGGCAGGTGGCCCGCGCGGCCCTGGGCCGACTGACGGGCAAGGCGGGCACGCGCATCGACAGCGGCCTGGAGCTGGCGCGGCAGGTGCTTGCCGGACCCGCGCGGCGGCCGGAAGCGCAGGGGGTGGTGGTGCTGCTGACGGATGGCCGCCCGACGACCTCCCGCCCCGCCGAGGTGCTCCTGGCCGCGGACCGGCTGAAGGCCATGAACGTGATCCTCTTCACCATCGGCCTGGGATCGGACGTGGACCCGGTACTGCTGCAGCTGCTGGCTAGCCGCCCCAACCTCTACTTCTTCGCCCCGGGCACGGACCAGTTGACGGCGGTCTACCAGAAGATCGCCCGCGCCATCCCCTGCCGCCGGGGCCTTTGGAGCGCGGGCGGCGGCGCTGAACGGGGGCGGCGGTCACATCAGGGCCTCGGGCGGGGAACCCGGACGCCGCTTGGGCGCAGAGTTTTGGCTGTTGCGCCTGCGAGCCAGCTCGCAGTTGCCCACGGATGCGTCCGGGTTTCCACAGTGTAGCCAAGCGTGGTCCAGGGAGTACGAGCGCGAGTACCCTGGGATACGATTTCAAGTACGCCAGCGTACTTGGTCCCGTCAACCTGGGGAATCGGGTCGAAACTCCTGGTAGAACCCATCAAGTACGCTAGCGTACTTGAAAACGCGTCCCAGGCTATCTTCAAGGCAACCCTGCGGAGGGGCCGCGGAATCCCTGGAGAACGGTGCGCCTGGCCGCGGAGTCCGCCTGCGGGTTAGCCTGCGGCGCGGGCCTGGGCGGGGATGTTCGCGTGAGACCGGGCTCGCAGGGCCGCCCTGCAACCGCCCATGCCCTCAGCCGCGTCACATCCCCAGCCGCAGCTGCCCGCTCCAGGTCTCGGCCGGATCCGCGGGTTGATCGTCTGGCGGGGCATGCCGCCGTTCATGGGCCAGCAGCCAGGCCTTGCGCTCCAGCCCCCCGCCGTAGCCGCCCAGGCCCCCGCCGCGCTGCACCACGCGGTGGCAGGGGATGAGGATGGCGATGGGGTTCTGGCCGTTGGCCTGCCCCAAGGCCCGCGCCGCGGCGATCGGATAGCCGAGCTGCTCGGTGAGGGCCGCGTAGGAGCAGCTGCAGCCGTAGGGGATGGTCGCGAGCGCCTCCCAGACCTGCCGCTGGAAGGCGGTGCCGGAAGGCCGGAGGGGCACGGTGAAGGTCTGCAGTCGGCCTTCGACGTAAGCTCGTAGTTCGGCTTCCAGCTGGTCGAGGTGGCGGAGAGCGGCGGGATCGGCGGCCAGGTCGCGGTCGGGCAATGGGACGACAGCGGAGGGTGGGATGCGATCGGACGCTCGCGAGGATCCGTCGATCACGCTGTCGGCGAACCATAGGCCGACGATGCCCTCGGCCGTGGCGGTGGCGCGCAGGGTACCGAGGGGGGCGGGGAAGGGAGGTGGCGGGTGGTCATGTCGGTCATCCTACCATCCACGAGACCGGCTCACAACCCACCCCGCAGCCGCACCCTCAGCACCTCCGCCGGCGCGTTCACCCTGAGCGGCAAGAAGCCGCAGCCCACCCCGCGGCTGACGATGAGCGTCCTGCCGCCCGCGAGATCGTAGCGCCCGCCCGGGTAGCGCCGCGAGAGGGCGCCCGAGGGGACGATGATCGGCCGCCCGCCCGGCAGGGCGATCTGCCCGCCGTGCACGTGCCCCGCCAGAGCCAAGGTGAAAGGCGCCTCGCCCAGATCCAGCAGGCCCGAGGGGGCATGCATCAGGACGATGCGCGGTGATCGGCCATCGCCGCTTCCGCCCAGCGCCGCCGCCGCGTCCGGACGGCCGTCCGTATGGTCGTCCAGGCCGCCCAGCCAGACGCGCTGCCAGGGAGCCGGCAGGTGGAAGCCCTCGTTCAGCAGCACGCGGATGCCCCGCCGCTCCATGATGCGGACCACCGCCCGGCCGCCCGCCCAATGGTCATGGTTGCCCAGGACCGCGTAGACCCCTGCCGGTGGGCGCCGCTCGGCCAGCCGCGCGGCCAGGTCCTCCAACTTGCCCCGGTGGAGGGAGACGAAGTCACCGCCCAGCAGCCACAGGTCCGCGTCCGCCTCTTCCAGGCGCGCCAGGGCCCCGTCGATCAAGCCCGCGGCCGTGAAGGGGCCGGCGTGGAAGTCCGAGGCGAAGGCGATGGTCAAGGTGTGGGCCGCGCCCAGCGGCTCCGGGCAGTCCAGCGCGTGGTCGACCAGGCCGACCCTGCCGCCGCCGCCCGGCAGCTGCCCCGCCAGCCGCGCCGGCCAGTCGCCGCGGGTCAGCAGACGCTGCAGGCGCTCGCTGCGCCGCCGCTCCGACGACAAAGGGTGAAAGTGGTCCGCATCGTTGTGCATGCGAAGTTGGACGGGAGCGGTAACACCGGCCATCACAGGGACAGCTCGGGCGAGCAGGCGGTTCGCCCGCGGTCCGGCCGTCAACGCAGTCCGCCGCCCGCCCAGGGCGCGAAGGCCCGCCAGCCCCGCGCGCGACAGTCGTTGGCCGCGCCTGGGCTCGCCGGCCAGCAGACCGTCCAGTCGTCCAACCCGTCCAGGCGCCGCCCGTGGCTCTCGTCCGCCGCCTGCGGCCCGAAGACCACCTCGTCGTAGACCGCGTCCCGGCGGGCCAGGACCACCGTCTCGCCGCCGCGCGACAGGCGGAAGGGGGCATGGTCCGCACCCTGCTCCGGCTGCCCGTCGGCCCAGATCAGCAGGTGCCCCTTCGCCGGCAGGCTGAGCGGCGGTAGAGGGAAGTCCCAGGGGCTGTCCGGGTTGTCGGACAGATACCAGCCCGCCAGGTCCACCGGCGCCACGCCGCGGTTGTAGACCTCCACCCAGTCCTCCAGCTCACCGTAGGGGTCCTTTCGCGCCGCCTGGTTGTCCGCCAGCAGCTCGTTGATGACCAGGTCCCCCGCCGGGCGGCGCGGCAGGCTGACCCCCTGCACTCGGTAATGGAAGGGCCGGGTGAGGTTGGCCGCAGGGAAGAAGGCCGAGCGGCCGTCGGCGACCGCCGCCCGCAGGAAGTAGCTGACGTCCCGGCCCGCCGGCTGGCTGGGGATCTCGGCCGTCCAGCGACCCGCCCCGTCCGCGGTCATCGGCAGGCGCGTCTCCGGACCCCGCTCCACCCGGTAGCGCAGCTCCAGGCGCGCGGGGGCCTCCGTGCCCGAGAAGGCCGCCGTCACCCGCACAGCCTGGCCCGTCGCCGGCGCCGCCGGTTCCAGGGTCTGCGCGGCCAGGCGCAGGTCGGGGGCCACCAGGGCCGGCTGCTTCGCCCCGTCCGCGAGGTAGGCGCGCCGCGCTTCCGCCAGCGGCAGCAGGCCCAGCACCTTCATCTGCTGCCCGGCCCCCACCCCGCCCATGTTGATCATCACGTCCCCACCCAGGTTCTGGTCGAAGAGCTCGGGCGCGTAGAGCGGGCGGGGCTCGGCATGCACCGCTTCGGCGATCAGGTCGTGGTAGGCCCGGGCCACCTCGCCGATCTGCGCCCCGTCCAGGGCCTCGTCGCGCAGGGTGCGCAGGTGGGCGATGTAATCCGCCCGGAACTCCGGCACCTTGAGGAGGCGCCGGGTCAGGGGACGGTTGCGCTGCGTGGACTGGTCGAAGGGATCCGTCTCCGCCACCGAGCGGGTCACCCGGCCGAACCAGTTCTGGAAGGTGCCGAAGGACAGGTTCCAGTCCCAGTTGAGGATGCTGAAGCGCGGGTCGCGGGCGTCGCGGTACAGGTAGTAGTTGTGCCCGGCATAGTAGCTGTCGTAGTTGCCCAGCAGGTTGTTGCCCGCCAGGTACCACAGGGCCAGGTCCACATCCAGCTGATCGTGGATGCGCGCCGGAAAGTCCTGGTCCGAGAGCCCGCCTTGGGCCGTCGTGGCGTCCAGGGCTCGCGTCAGTTCCTGCAACAGCTGGTAGCCCTCGTCGCCGGCTGAGGTCGTCTTCAGTTCATAGCCCGTCTTGTAGCTGCGGAGAGCGCTCTGGTAGTTGAGCGTGGAGGATTCGAGCGTGATGTCCTTGGGGTTGTCGCCCTTGAAGATCAGCCCGTCCCGGCCGGCGAACCAGGCCTCGACGAAGGTCTTGTCGATCTGCTCCATCATCAGGTAGACGCCCACATAGGTGTTGTTGGCGTAGACCCGGGCGAAGGAGACCTGCGGCACCGGCATGTAGTTGCGCAGCAGGGTGAAGGCCACCGCCTCCCGCAACTGGGAGGGGTCCGCCCAGCCGTTGTTGAGGTTGACGACGTCGTAGCCCCACAACCGCTGGCCGGCCGTGAAGGCGTCCAGAGAGAGGTTGAGCGGCTTCTTGGGACCGTTCACCGAAAGGGAGGTGTTGCCCTTGTAGCGCACGCCGATCGTCTCCAGCACCGTGCCGTCCACCGTCAGCCGCGCCCGCGCGTCCTGGCCCAGCGCCCGCCCCCGCTGCAGGACGCTCTGCCAGTCGGCGCCCTCGAAGCTCAGTCGCAGCTCGCGGACCTTGGCCGGGTCGTAGAGCCGTTCATCGGCATCCAGCATCGCCGCGCTGTCCGGCAGCGGACGCTGCGCGGCCGGGCGAGCCCAGCCGCCGGCGACCGATCAGCCTGGGCCAAGGCCTGGCGCGACCCCTGGGCCGCAGCCAGCAAGAGCAGCACCGCAGCCCACGCGACCCGTCTGCTCATGCGGCTCCCCTCTCCAGCCAGCGAGCCGCATGACGATCATCAGCCCCGCTGCTCGATGGCCACCCAGGGCCGATCCTTGATCCCCGTGTACTCGCTGGAGGGACGGATCAGGCGGTTGTCGCCCAGCTGCTCCAGGCAATGCGCCGTCCAGCCGCCAGAGCGCCCGATGGCGAAGCAGGGCGTGAAGAGGTCCGTCTCCAGGCCCACCGCGTGCAGCACCAGGGCGGTGAAGAACTCCACGTTGGTCTTCAGGTTGCGCCCGGGCTTGTATTCGTCCAGCAGCCGGAGGACGGTGGACTCCACGCCGGTGGCCAGCAGGTAGAGGTCGCGCAGCTGGGGGTCGCCGGAGGCGTCGTTCATGCGCTTGGCCGCCTCCTGCAGGACGTCGGCGCGCGGGTCGCGCACCTTGTAGACCCGGTGCCCGAAGCCCATCAGACGCTCGCCGCGCTCCAGGCGTCCGCGGATGTTGGCCTCCGCATTCTCCGGCGTGCCGATCTCGAAGACCATGTCCAGGGCCGGCCCCGGCGCGCCGCCATGGGCCGGACCCTTGAGGGCACCGATGGCCCCGGTGACGGCCGAGTAGAGGTCGGAGCGGGTGGAGGTGATCACCCGGGCGGTGAAGGTGGAGGCATTCATGCCGTGGTCGATCACGGTCAGCAGGTAGGTGGCCAGGGCGCGGGTGGCCGCGACATCCGGCTCTTTGCCGGTCAGCATGTACAGGAAATTGCCGGCATGGCCCAGGTCCGGGCGCTGCTCCATCAAGGGCAGGCCCTTCAGCAGCCGGTCGTAGACAGCCACGATGATCGGGAAACGGGCGACGATGGACTCCGCGCGGCGCAGTTGAGCGTCGGCGGTCTCCGAGGCGGGCTCCGGATCGTCCAGGGACAGGGTGGCCACGGCCATGCGCAGGGCGTCGATGACCGGCGCCTTGACCGCGGCCGCGCCGCGCAGCAGTTCCATGGTGGTCATCGGCAGCGGGCGGGGCCGCGACCATCCGCTCTTTCTGGGCGGCCAGCTCGGCGGCGTTGGGCAGGCGGTCATGCCAGAGCAGGAAGACGCCCTCCTCGAAGCTGGCGTTCGGGGCCAGCGTTTCCAGAGGCATTCCGCCGATGATGAGGATGCCGTTCTGGCCGTCGACGTGACTCAGGCGGGTGCGTGCCGCGACGACGCCTTCCAATCCGGGAATGTATGCAGACATGGGTCAACCATCCTTCAGGGGGCGGCCTGCTGGGGCGGCACAAATGACGCGCCCGCCGGTGATCGTCCCGGGCGGGCGCGGCGGTTCTGAGGTTGCGTTGGCGATCGAACGCCAACATTCTCATGGTACTAAGAACCAGGCCAAGGGACAAATGGCAGGCGCATGGTGAAGGTGGCCCCTTGGCCCGGGCGGCTCTCCGCCGTCAGGCTGCCACCATGGGCCTCGGTCAGCTGGCGGGCGATGGTCAGCCCCAGGCCGCTGCCGCCGGTGGCGCGGCTGCGCGAAGGATCGGCGCGGTAGAAGCGCTCGAAGAGATGCGGCAGATGCTCCGGTGCGATGCCGGAGCCGTTGTCGGATACCGCCACCACCAGCCAGGCGGCGCCGTCCTGGTGCTGACGGCAGGCCGTCAGCCGCACCCAACCGCCCGGCGGCGCATGCGTCAGGGCATTGGCCAGCAGGTTGCGCAGCACCTGCGCGATGCGGTCGGAATCCAGGCGGATGCGGCCCAGATCAGCGGCGATCTCGCCTTCCAAGGCCACCCGCTGTCCGGCGGCCTGCGCCGCGAAGGCATCCAGGCTCTGGCGGATGAGGGCCTCGACGTCCACATCCCGTGGCGCCAGAGGCTGCTCGCCGGCGTCGGCCTGGGCCAGGGCCTGCAGGTCGTCCACCAGGCGTCCCAACAGCTGCGCCTCCTCGTGCAGGCTGCGCAGCTGTTCCGGGCTGGCCGGCAGGACGCCGTCGCGGAGAGCCTCGAGGTAACCGCCCAGGTTGGTCAAGGGTGTTCGCAGCTCATGGGCCACGTCCGAGACCAGGCCGCGGCGCAGCGCCTCCTGGCGCTCCAAGCTGCCGGCCATGGCGTTGAAGGCCTGTCCCAGCTGTCCGATCTCATCGTCGGAGCGCACGGCGACGCGCTGGCTGAGGTCGCCGGCCTCCAGGCGCCCGGCCGCCGCCGTCAGGGCCTCGATGGGCCCGAGCACGCGCCGTGCCATGCCGGCGCCCAACACCAGCGCCAAGGCGCCCCCCAGGAGGGCCGCGCCGAACAACGCGTGCCGGAAGCTGCCCAGGAAGCCCGCCCCGGCTCCATAAGGACCACCGATCCAGAGGCGGAATGCGTGGCGGCGGCGCTCAGCCGCGGGTGAACTCCAGGGCGGCGGCCGGCAAAGCCCGCGTGCCGGTGATCACCATGCGCCGCTCCCAGGCCAGGGTCGTGCCGGCATGGGCCGCATCCCCCCCGACCGCGCCGGCCCGCGCCCCGATCACGATGTCGATGGGCGGTCGGACGGGTGCGGCCGGCATCGCCGGCACCGCGGCGATGACCCCCGCCCCGGCCTCGCCGCTGACCGGCGCGGTCTCGATCTCGCCCGCCGCCTGGCCGTCAACCCGCAGCTGGATCTTGAGCCCCTGCACTTCGCCCAGATGCCGCACCAGGGGCATGACGGCCGGCAGGCCGCCCCCCTGGTGGTAGACGAAGGTGACGATGTCGCCCAGGCGGCGGGCCTCCGCCGCCTCGCCCTCAGCCACGAAGCGGTCGAAGGCCCGGTGGGTCTGCAGGCTGGTCAACAGGGCCGCCATGCCCAAGGCCAGGACCACGGCGCTGGCGGTGAGTCCGAGCAGCTTGAGCCGCAGGCTGGCGCCGCGCCGCGGGCGGGCGTCAGCACCGGCAACGGTCTCAGCCATCCGCCCGGTCATCGTGCTCTCCATCCTCACGCAGCCGGTAGCCCACGCCGAAGACGGTCTGGATCAAGCCCGCGCCGCAGGGCAGGGCCTCGATCTTGCGCCGAAGGTTCATGACGTGGACGTCCACCGTGCGGTCCATACCGTCGTAGTTCAGGCCCCAGACCCGGCCGATGAGGTCGCCACGGCTGAAGACCCGCCCGGGGTCGCCCGCCAGACAGCCCAGCAACTGGAATTCGCGCGGGGTGAGGGCGACGGGCCGGCCGGCCAGCGCGGCTTGCCGACGCCGGCCGTCCAGCCGCAGGGGACCCACGGTCAAGACGGGCTCGGTCGCCTGGGCCGCGACGGACGACGCGCGGCGCAGGAGGGCGTGGACGCGGGCCATCAGCTCCCGCGGGCTGAAGGGCTTGGTCACATAGTCGTCGGCGCCCTGCTGCAGACCGGCCACCTTGTCGTCCTCGGTGCTGCGCGCGGTCAGGAAGATGACCGGCAGGGGCGCTGCCTCGCGCAGGCGGCGGCAGAGGGCGAAGCCGTCCAGCCCCGGCAGCATGAGGTCCAGGATGGCCAGCGCCGGCGGGCGGGCGGCGGCCAGGGCCAAGGCCGCAGACCCATCAGCGGCGTCCTGCACGGCGAAGCCCTCCCGCTCCAGGTAGGTGCGCAGGAGGGCCCGGGTCTTGGCGTCGTCCTCGACGACGAGGATGGGGATGGGGTCGGTCATGGCTGGACAAGCCGCGCGGCGGCGAGCCGGAAGTCGTCGGCTCGCCGCCCACGTCTGGGTCCTACGGATCAGCGCCCGGAGGGGGCGGCGGGGACGAGCGGCAGCGCCGGCACGGCGGGGACCGCCGGAACGGCGGGGACCGCCGGAACGGCCGGAACCGCGTCGATCAGCATCGGCATCGGCGGGCCGACGAGGCGGCTGATGGCGGCGTCGGCCTGGGCGCGGCTGAGGCCACCGGTCTTCACCGCCTGCTCCAACACGGCCTTCACCGCGTCCTGGTCGGCCTGGCTCATGGGCTCGGGCAGCTTGAAGGTAAAGGGCGCGGCGCCGCTCGCGGTGGCGGCGGTCATGCCGATGACGATGTCCTCGTCACCTGCCAAGGCTTCCTTGCCGTGCAGGGCCTTGCCGATGAAGCGATGGAACCTCTCGCCCATACCGCCCATACCGTCTATACCGTCCACCTCGATGGCCACCTTCAGCCCATGGCGGCCCTTCTCGGCGTCCAGCAGCTTCAGCTCGAGCGCGGCGGCATGCGCGTCGGCCTGGGCGGCCGTCAACTCACCGCTGTCGACCCTGCCCTGGAGGCGTTCGCGCATGTCCTTGCGCGCCATCACCTCCACCGCCGCCTCCAGCTGCGCCAGGGTCTTGCCCTTGGCCTCGAGCAGGGCCTTCAGGCCCCCGTCGCCCTTCAGGGCCTCCCGCAGGGCCTCGACGGTCATGTTCAGCTCGGCGGCCACCACGGCCAGAGGATCGATGACGGGCGCGAGGCCGGCCGCCTCCATGCCGGGCAGACCCTCGCCGCCCTCCCAGGTGAAAGCCATGGCATGCTCACCAGAGCCGATCTTCATGGCCTTGTGGATGGCGATCACGCCGTGATCCTTCGCCAGCAGCTCGGCACAGTCCTTGCGGGCCTGATCGTCGATGCTGACGGATGCATCGGCCTGGTCGTCGCCCGCTTCGGCTCCCTCGGCGGCCGAGGCGGCACCGGCCTCTATTCCCGTGCCGACCTGGAAGAGATGCCCGAGGGCCGGCGACCCGGTCACCGTCCTGCCCGCCATCCCGCCGGCCAGCAGGCGCAGGGCGACGATGCCGCCGACGGCGAAGATGCCCATGGCGACCAGGCTCAGGCCGCCGATCCAGGCGATGATCTTGCGAGACATGGTGGACTCCGTATTCAATGGGGGGCGATGGGTCAATGGGGGCGATCTGCGGCGGTGAAGCACCGAGGCGCTGCTCTCAGGACGACACCGTGCGCATTGTAGCGGGCGGAAATCAAGAAGTGATGAAGGCCCCGCAGGCTCAGCCCCCCGCCGCCTTGACGCGCGGCCAGGCGTTCCAGGCGAAGAGCAGCACCGCCGCCAACTCGGCGCCGCGGCCGGCCAGAGCCAGTTCGCCGGCGCGGGCGGTCCAGGGCCCCAGGGCCAGGGCGATCACGCCCACGTTGAGCAGCATATAGGCGGCCCAGACGGGGCGACGGTCGCCCCGCGGCCGGTCACCGCGGAAGCGCGGCAGGATCCAGTAGGCCACGCCCAGGGTCAACTGCACCGTCCAACCCACCAGAAGCAATTCGATATGAGCGGGGCGCAGGCGCCACAAGGCCGGCCAGAAGGACAGGCCCTTGTTGGCCAGCAGCAAGCCGCCGAGGCCGAAACCGACGAGCAGGTGCAAGAGGGCGGTGCGCACGAGGTAGACCGAGAGGCGGGGCATGGTCTACCTTCCCTTCACCCGACCCCAGGTGGTCACAACGAAGCCCAGGCCGGCCAGCCATTGCAGCAAGGCAGACAGCGCCAACAAGCCGCCCGCTGCGCCTGACGGCGACACCGCCAGCAGCGGCTCGCCGAGGAGACGCAGCAGCAGTCCGGCGTTGAGCAGGCCGTAGGTGACCCAGCCGAGGCCTACGATGGATCGCTCCTTGCGGCGCTCGGGCGCGGAAACATCCAATAGGCCACGCCGAAGATCAACTGCGTCACCCAGCCCACCATCAGCAGGTGCACGTACACCGGCCCCAGGGCGCCGACGACGCTCGGCAGGACCACGACGCCGCGCAGGGCGGTCAAGACGCCCAAGGCCAGTGCGGCGACGAAGCAGACAAGGGCGCTGCGGACGTACCAGCGGGTGAGAGTGGGCATGTGGACCCAAGGATACAGGCTCGTGAAGCGAGGCGCGAGGGGCGGCCTACCCCCGCCGCCACCCCGCCAGCACCGCCCGCGCCACGCGCATGCCGCCCAAGGTCACACCGGCCGTGCTCTGGCCGGGGAAGACGCTGTCGCCTACCTGCCAGAGGTTGGCCAGCTGCCGGCCCAGGCCCGCGCGCGGCCCCCGGGCTCGCCACAGATCGCCCTGCGGGAAGCCGCCGACCATGCCGTCCGCCCGGGCGGTCCAATGGGCATAGGTCACCGGTGTGGCCGGCAGCTGCAGGCGAACAGCCCCGCGCAGGCCGGGCAGCGCCCGTTCGGCCGCGGCCAACATGGCCTCCTGGTAGCGCTGCCGGCGCGCCTCGTAAGCCGCGCCACCATCCGGGAGCTGCCGCAGCCGCCACCAGGGAGCCACGGCAGTATGGCTGGACAGGTTGGCCGCGCGCATCCCCCAGGGAGCCCGCGAAGTGTCGGCCGCGGGGGAGACGGACAGGAAGACGGAGTTGCCCTCGCCCAGGGGTCGGCCCAGGTCCATGACCACCTGGTGGTGCTCGGCGGCGCCCGGCGGCAGGGCCGCGGCGTCCAGGCCCAGGTAGAGCATGAAGGCGCCCCAGGTGGGCGGGAGGCCTTGCGTCCGGCGCCGGAGCGCCGGCGGCGCGTCCTCGCCCAGCAGCTTCAGCAGCGACCAGGGCGTCTGGTTGGCCAGCGAGGGCGTCGCAGGCCAGGCGCCGCGTACCTCGCCGCCCCTCGCGCGCCACCACACCGCGCACCCGCCCGCCGGCCAGCTCCAGGCGCTCGACGGCATGCTTGAACAGCACCTGCCCTCCATGGCCGCGGATCCAGGCCACCAGGGTGGCGGCGATGCCGCCCATGCCGCCGCGCGGCGTCGCCACGCCTCGTCGGGGCAGATCCAGGGCGGCCGCGCCGTAGAGCGCGCCGGCCTCGGCGGCGCTGCATTGCGCGGCGATCAGCAGCCCGGCATCGACGAAGGTGCGCAGGCGGTCGTCCCCCGGCGGCAGGAGGCCGCCCATGCGCCGCAGGACATAGGGCAGGGCGGCCGCATGCCGGGGCCGAAGGGAAGCGGTCAGGTCCAGGAACTCGCGGCCGGTCTCCGGCGGCCAGGGCAGGTCGCCGCGCGAGAGGTCCCAGCTGACGTCGGCCAGGCGCCGCTGCAGCGTCCAGAAGCCTTCCGCGCCCGGGAAGGCCGCCCGGTGTTCCGCCTCCCAGGCCGCGGCATCCGCCCACTGCCGTACCGGCGGGCCGCCCGGCAGGTGCACCACCCAGGCGGGATCCACGGGCAGGAGGTCCCAGCTCAAGCCCAGGTCCTCGGCGAGCCGCGCGTGCGGACCGCCTTCCTGGAAGCCGCCGGCCAGGGTGGCCCCGGCATCGAAGCGGTAGCCCTGGTACGGGAAGCTGCCGGCGCAGCCGCCGGCATAGGCCTGGGCCTCCAGCACGGTGACCCGCCAGCCGGCCTTGAGCAGCAGGGCGGCGGCCGTCAGCCCCCCGACGCCGGCGCCGACGACGACGAGATGCGGCGCGGAGGCCGCTACGAGCACTCCTCCAGCGCCGCCACCACGGCGTCGTGCCCGGCGGCCCGAGCGACCTCGAGGGCGGTCTGGCCGCGAACGTTGGTCCAGGCGAGGTCGGGCTGGTCGTTATCCAGCAGCCAGCGCACGGTGGCCGCATCGCCGCGACCAGCGGCCATGCCCAGGGCCATGGCCACGCCCTCGCGCGCGCCCCGGCCGTGGAGATCGGCCACCAGCTCGGCGCTGCCGCTAAGGGCCGCATGGGCCAACAAAGGGATGCCGTGGGCGCCTGGGGCCTGCAGGAGTTCGGGCGAGGCATCCAGGAGCGCCGCCACGTCGTCGCGGCGGCCGAGCATGGCTGCGGCATGGATGGTCAGGGGCGCGCCCTCTGTCAGCAGGTACTCGGCGATAGGCGCGTTGCCCACGTGCGCGGCCCCGGCCAGGGCGGTCTCGGTGTCGCCGGGGCGCCATTCATGGGCGGCGTCGCGCAGGGCGGGCGTCTCGGCGAGCATCGCCTGCACCGTCTCCAGGTTGCCGTGCCCAGCGATGACGAAGGCGCGGACGGTCTCGGGGTCCAGGTTGGTGGGGTGGGTTGCGGTAGGGCTGGTCATGAGAAGCCTCCTTGGGCGGATGGCCCCAGCCAGCGCGCCAGCCAGCCGAGGACCTCGCCGTACCAGTGGCGGCTGTTGTGGGGCTTGAGGATCCAGTGGTTCTCGTCGGGGTAGACGACGAGGCGGGACGGCAGACCCAGGGCCTGGTAGACGTTGTAGATGGTCAGGCCCTGGTTGTAGGGCACGCGGTAGTCCTTGACGCCATGGATGACGAGCATGGGGGTCTTGAAGCCGGCGGCCTGGCGGATGGGGTTGTAGCGATCCAGTCCGGCCAGATCGTCCCACAGCTCGCCGCCCATCGACAACCGACGCCCCTGGGTGACGTCCGAGGCGAACTGGGTCTGGAAGTCGCAGACGCCGGCATGGTTGACGATGGCCTTGAAGCGGTCGGTGCAACCGGCAAGCCAGCTGACGAGGTAGCCGCCGTAGGAGCCGCCGGCCAGGGCCATACGCTGGGGATCGGCCAGGCCCTGGGCCATGAGGGCATCGGTGGCGGCCAGGATGTCGGCGGCGGGCTGGTCGCCCCAGCGGCCGAGGATGGAGCGGGTGAAGGCCTCGCCGAAGCCAGTGGAACCGTGGAAGTTGACCATGGCCACGCGGTAACCGGCCGCGGTGAATACGTGGGGATTCCAGCGCCAATGCCATTGGTCGCCGAAGACGCCGTGGGGCCCGCCGTGCACGAGGTGCACCAGGGGCAGCGGGCCAGGAGGCGCATCGGGCGGGCTGAGGACGAACATCTGCACGTCATGGCCCTCGGCGCCGCTGATGCGCTGCTCGGCGACGGCGGCCAGAGAAAGCGTCTCCAAAAGCGGCGCGGTGAAGCGGCTGAGAGGCGTGACGGTACCGGCGACGACATCCAGCCGCGCGGCTTCGGGCGGCAGGACGAGGCTTTCGGCGGTGGCGAAGACGCGGCCGGCCGCCACGGTGATCCGCCCGTACCAGCCGCCGCGCAGGCGCTCGCGCGGGGCGTGGACCGACGGGTTGTCCCAGGCCTCCGCCAGGTCCAGGGTGTACAGGGCCTTGCGCCCTTCGGCCTCGGCGGCGATGACCAGGTTGCTCGCGTCCAGGAAGGCCCAGTCGTCGGCGGAGGCGTCCCAGGCCTCGGTGAGCACGCGGCGCTCACCGGTGGTGCGCTCGAGGGCCACCAGCCGCACGCGGTCGGCGTAGAAGCCGATCTGACGCTGGATGCCGTAGACCAGCCAGCGCCCGTCGGGGGAGTAGGCGGCGCGGCTGGCGGGACCCTCGTGCTGCGGGTCCACCAGCTGGGGCGGCGCGGGCGCCTGACCGGGCTCGGGGATGGCCACGGTGTAGACGCCGAAGATGAGGGGGCTGTAGGGCGGCTCGGAGCGGCAGGCGTTGAAGGCGATCTCCCGGCCATCGGGACTGACGACGAGGCTGTCGGCCACGTCCATCATCCCCAGCCAGCGGCGCATGCCGGGACAGAGGTCGGTCAGCTCGCCGCTCGCGGTATCCAGCAGCATGGGGTGGTGCAGCTTCCCGTCGGTCAGCCAGCGGTCCCAGTAGCGGTAGACCCGGTCCTCGGTGACCATCGCCTTGACGGGTGCCTTCTCCCGCGCCTCCAGGAGGGCGGCCGTGCCGTCCAGGGTAGGCGCGTCGGGGGCGAGCGGTTCGAATTGAAGGCCGGCGAGGATGACCAGGCGCCGCCCGTCAGGCAGCCAGCGCAGGGCGGCGACGCCCAGTGGCAGGTCGGTCAGCCGCCGTGCCTCGCCGCCGTCCAGGGGCAGCAGGTAGACCTGGGGCTGGTCGGGGAAGCGCGGCGCGCCGGGGTTGGCCGGGTTGGTCGGCCCGCCCTTCGCCCCGCCGGGCTTGCGCAGGAAGGCCAGCCGGCGTCCAGTGGGATCCACGGCGGCCCCGCTGGCGCTGACCCCCTCGGCGGTCAGGGGCCGGGGCTCCTCGCCTTCGGCCACCCGCCACAATCGGGTGCTGCCCTCGGCGGCATCAGGGCGGATCGTGGTGACGGGCACCACGGCCCAGGAGCCGTCCGGCGCCGGCTCGGGCGCCCCCACACGGGGGAGAGCCCAGAGGAGGTCGGGGGTGAGGGGGATGGGGCTGGGAGCGGGCATGGGGGCGGAGGCTCCTGGGGAAGCGCGGGTCGGCAGGACAGGCTCGTGGGGCGCGGGGATTATAGACGGCGCGGCAGCGGCTTGCGTGACTGCACACCCGTTCGGATATCGCCAGTGGGCGGTGTCAAGGTGGCCGCAGAGTCCGATCCATCCGCTTTAATCAATGGCGCGCATCTCTGGCCGCCGCGGCCGCTTCAGGCTATGATCCGCTCGTCCGAGGCCATGCCTTCCCGTGGATGGGCATGGCCCGAATGGTCGGCCTCCGCGAACCCCCTCAGAGGAGCAGCGAATGGAACTCGGCGCGTTTTCGATCAGCCTGGCAGTCAAGGATATCGAGGCGTCCAGGCGCTTCTACGAGAAGCTCGGTTTCCAGAGCTTCGGCGGCGATGCCGCGCAGAATTGGCTGATCCTGAAGAACGGCTCGCACGTGATCGGCCTCTTCCAGGGCATGTTCGAGAAGAACATCCTCACCTTCAACCCCGGCTGGGACCAGGGCGCCAGCAAGCTGGACAGCTTCACCGACGTGCGCGAACTCCAGCGCCAGCTGAAGGCCGCCGGCGTGACCCTGATGACCGAGGCCGATGAGAACAGCACTGGACCCGCCAGCTTCATCGCCGTCGACCCGGACGGAAACCCCGTCCTGGTGGACCAGCACGTTTGATCGCGCGGTTCCGGCCCACGGTCTTCCAGCGGCTCTCGGTCATGCAGGCCGACCGCGGCGCACTGAGGCAAGCGATCGACCATGCGCACCTGGACCAAGCCATGCGAACACCCTCACGGTGTGGAGACAGTCCCATGAGCGCGCCGTCGATCACCGTGAGGCTGCTCGGGCCGACCGACGCCGCCATCCTTGAGCGGGTGGCGGCGGATGTCTTCGACAAGCCGGTGGACGGGGCGCTCGCCCGGGAGTTCCTCGACGATCCGCGCCATCATCTGGCCGTGGCCATCGATGCTGACGGGGTGGTGGTGGGCATGGCGTCCGCCGTGCATTACATCCATCCCGACAAGGCGGCGCAGCTCTTCATCAACGAGGTGGGTGTGGCCCCGAGCCACCAGGGCCTGGGCATCGGCCGGCGGCTGATGTCCGAACTGCTGGCCCTGGGCCGGGACCTGGACTGCACCGAGGCCTGGGTGGCCACGGAGCCGGGCAACCAGGCCGCCAGGGCCCTGTACGAGAAGGCCGGCGGCCAGGAGGACGAGGCGCCCTTCGTCATGTACACCTTCCCGTTTCAGGACCGGTAGGGAGCCGCGGCCCCCATTCCCCTGCGACCGCGTCGACAAACCGACACACACCAAGGAGCAGGTGCCCTATGGCTCAGGTCCAGAAGATCGACATCGCCGCCATCCTGCGGGCCTGCGCCGGATGACCAGTGCGAAGCGCCTGGCGGTCATCACCGTCGGCATGACCCATAGTGGCAAGACCACGTTCGCGCACCGACTGCAGGCCCGGCTGCCGAACGCCGTTGTCATTGACCAGGACCTGCATGCCGCGTTTCTCAACACGCATTATGCGAGCATCGTCCCCACCGAAGGGCCGAACCATCTGAAGTTTGCTCTGACCCGGGCCATCGTCGACCACGCCATCGAACGCACATCGGCGCACATCATCTTCTGCAACGCCAATCGCTCACGAGCGGCACGGGCCATGCTGGTGGACCGGCTGGATCGCGCCGGCTTCAGGACCGTGTTGGTCGACTTCCGTATCGCTGATGACCTGCTTCGCCAACGCGTGGCCACGTCTGACCGCAGCACCGATGTGCTGCGGTCGTCCACCAGCTTCGCGGAGGTTCTGACCCGGCAGCAGCGAGCATCCGGTGATCCCGACACAGCACCGCCCGCGGCGGGTGAAGCCGACCACCTGTTGCGCATCGATCTCAGCGACGATGTTCCAGCGGTGGTCCAAGCGATCCTGGAGATCGCGGCCTGATCCAGCCGGCGGCCGGCTCCCCGCCGCGACAGCTGCTATAACATCCTGGGCACTCGCGGCCGACCCAACCCCAGTCCGCTCTCGCAGCCATCCGTAGACAACCGGCAGGTGCTCCCCATGACCTCCTCGATCTCCGATCCCCAGCACCCTTTCGACCTGTCCATCGCCATCGCCGCGCCGGCGGAGCGCGTGTGGCAGGTCATCAGCGACATCGACCGCTGGGCCGAATGGACGCCGTCCATCCGCAGCGTCAAGCGCCTGCAGGGCGCGCCTTTCGCCGTTGGCAGCCGGGTGCTGGTGCGCCAGCCCAAGCTCCCCCCGGCGGTCTGGACCATCACGGCCATCGAGCCCGACCGCGGCTTCAGCTGGACCAGCGTCGGCCCCGGCTTCCGCGTGCTGGCCCACCACCGCGTGGAGCCCTTGGACGGCGGCGGCAGCCGGGCGCGGCTGACCATCGAGCATGAAGGCCTCCTCGGACATCTCCTAGGTCGCCTGACCCGCGACATCACCGTGCGCTACATGGCCTACGAGGCGGCGGGCCTCAAGGCCCGCAGCGAAAATCCCGACTACCACAAGGGAGCGTGAGATGACGCGCATAGGAGCAGGAGCATGACCGCCCGATCGACGGCCGCCACCATCGACGCCTACATCGCGGGCTTCCCTGCCGCCACCCAGGAGGCGCTGCAGGCCATACGCGCCCTCATCCGGGAAGCCGCGCCCGAGGCCACCGAGACGATCAGCTACGCCATCCCCACCTTCGACCTGAAGGGGCGGCATCTGGCGCACTTCGCCGGTTATGCCCGGCACATCGGCTTCTACCCTGTGCCCACCGGTATCGAGGCCTTCAAGGAGGAACTCTCGGCCTTCAAGACCGGCAAGGGCTCGGTGCAATTCCCGCTGGACCAGCCGCTGCCCGTGGACCTGATCCGCCGGATCGTCGCCTTCCGGCTGCAAGAGCATGCCGGCCGGGATGTGAAGTAGTTCCAGCCGGCAACCGCCGACAGCGCCAAGGACCACCCCATGATCCCCGCCACCGAAGCCCTCGCCCGCTTGCGGGAAGGCAACCGCCGCTTCGCCGCCGGAACGCCCAGCGGCACCCTGCTCGACAACCAGGCGCGGCGCAGCGCCCTGACCGCTGGCCAGGCACCCTTCGCCATCATCCTTGGCTGCTCCGATTCTCGGGTGCCGGCCGAGATCGTCTTCGACCAGGGCCTGGGCGACCTCTTCGTCATCCGCGTGGCCGGCAACATCGTCGCCCCCTCGCAGATCGGCAGCGTGGAGTTCGCCGCGGAGCGCTTCGGCACCCCCCTGGTGGTGGTGCTGGGCCATTCCCAATGCGGCGCCGTGCTGGCCACCCTCGAAGCCCTGGAGCAGCCCGCCGGATACCAGTCGCGCAACCTGCGCTCCATCGTCGACCGCGTGCGGCCCTCGGTGGAGGCCTTGCTGGCCACCGGGCTGAAGGATGATCACGAAGCCTTGGTGCGGCAGGCCGTGCGGGCCAACGTCCGCGTGGCCGCCGACCACCTGCGCCACGGGTCCGAGATTCTCGAGCAGCTGATCCAGGATGCCGGCTTCCTCGTCGTCGGCGCCGAATATTCCCTGGAGACCGGCATCGTCGACTTCTTCGACGGCGTACCGGGGGGCGGCTGACCACTCCTCCTGCGCTATAATCCCCCCACAACCAACCGGGGAGCCCGGGCCGGTCCGCCCGAAAAGGCGGGCCTCGCCGGGCTGAGAGGGCGCGGGGGCCTTGCGGCCGGCGGCGCCGACCCGCCGAACCTGAACCGGGTCATGCCGGCGGAGGGAGCACAGAGCGGGCGGAAGACGGATGTCCGGCCCCCCAGGCACGCCACACCCTCCCTTTGGTGTGGCGTTCGTGTTTTCCGGCACCGGCCTGGGGCAAGCCCCGCTACGGATGCCCGGCGCGAACGACCGGTGCACGGGAGCCATCGCCATGCCGCCATCCCCAAGCGCCCGGCGCGCGGCCGTCTCCGCCGCCCTGCCGCCAGTCATCGCCGTCCTGGCCCTCGTGGCCCTCTGGTCCCTCCTGGCCGCCGGCCAGCCGCCCATCGTGCTGCCCGGCCCCGTCCGGGTGCTGCAGGCCGCCATCGCCAGTTGGTCCTCCCTGCGTCCGGCCATCGCCGTCACCCTGCTGGAGACCGCCCTCGGGCTGGCGCTGGCCTTGGCCCTGGCCGTCCCGCTGGCCATGGCCTTGGCCGGCCTGCCGCCCCTGCGCCGCGCCCTGCAGCCGCTCCTGGTGGCGTCGCAGACCGTGCAGGTGCTGGCCGTGGCGCCGCTGCTGGTCATGTGGTTCGGCTTCGGATTGACGCCCAAGGTGTTGGTAGTGGCCCTGGCCTGCTTCTTCCCCCTGGCCATCAGCCTGGCCGACGGCCTGGCCGGCGTGGACCGCGCCTACCTGGACCTCTTCGCCAGTCTGGGGGCCCGGCCCCCGCAGACCTGGCGCCTCCTGCGCCTGCCTGCCGCCCTGCCCGCCTTCTTCTCCGGCCTCAAGATCGCCGTCACCTACGGCATCGTCAGCGCCACCATCGGTGAATGGGTGGGCGGCAGCCAGGGCCTGGGCCTCTATATGCTGCGCTCCCGGAACGCCCTGCGCATCGACCAGGTCTTCGCCGGCATGCTGGTGACCACCCTCCTGTCCATGGCCCTCTATGGCGCGGCCGTCGCTGCCGAGCGCCGCGCCATGCCCTGGCGGCGGGCCAGTTGACGCCCCGTCCCCGCCATCCTCGCCCTCATCCACGGAGGTGCCGCTTGATCCCCCCCCCGTTCCCCTGCCGACCGCTGATCCTGGGTGTCGTCCTGCCGGGCCTGTTGAGCCTGGGCGCCTGCGCCAACCCGTCCGTGCCCGGAACCACGCCCGACGGCGCCTCCGTCACCACCGGTGAAGCCGCCGGAAGCGCGGTGGCCACCCCCGCTCCTATCACCCTCATGCTGGACTACCAGCCCAACACCAACCACACCGGCATCTACGTGGCCCAGGCGCACGGTTACTTTCAAGCGGCGGGCCTGGCGGTCACCATCATCGAACCCGGCGAGGTCTATCCCGAGCAGGCCCTGACCACGGGCGTCGCCGATTTCGGGATCAGCTTCCAGGAGGCGCTCACCCTGGCCCGCGCCCAAGGCGCGCCGCTGGTCAGCCTGGCGGCCATCATCCAGCATAACAGCTCCGCCTTCGCCGCGCGCGGTACGCTGGGGGTGCGCTCGGCGGCCGACTACGCCGGCCGACGCTACGGCGGCTTCGGCACCCCCTTCGAGATGCCCACCTTGAACGCCCTGATGGCCTGCGACGCCGTCGCCCGGGGAATGGCCCAGCCACCCGCGGCGGTGGAGGAGATCAACCTGGGCCTGTCGGACCCCCTGGCGCTCCTGGCCGCGGAGCAGATCGACCTGGCCTGGATCTTCGAAGGCTGGCAGGGGATGCAGGCGCGGCGCTCCGGACTGCAGCTGGACCTCGTCCGCCTGGCCGACCACCAGGACTGCATCCCCGACTACTACACACCCATCCTCATCGGCCGCCAGGCCATGATCGACGCGCGGCCCGAGGTCGTGCGCGCCTTCGTCGCTGCGGTGGCCCGGGGCTACGCCGATGCCATCGCCGATCCCGCAGTGGCGGCCGCGGAGCTGCTGAAGGCTGTGCCGGAACTGGACGCCGGCCTGGTCCGCGAGAGCCAGGCCTGGCTCTCGCCCCGCTACCAGGACGACGCGCCGCGCTGGGGACAGCAGCGTCCGGAGGTCTGGCAGGGCTACGCCGACTGGCTGCTGGCGCAGGCCGTGCTCGCGGCGCCCCTGGACACCACCCTAGCCTTCGACAACCGCTTCCTGCCGTGACCCCATCGCGGCTGCGGCTGGAAGGCGTCGGCAAGAGCTTCGGCGACCTGACCGCGGTCCAGGACCTGTCCCTGGAGCTGGCGGTGGGCGAAAGTCTGGCGCTGCTGGGTCCATCGGGCTGCGGCAAGAGCACGGTGCTGGCGATCGCCGCCGGGTTGCTGGCGCCGGACGCCGGACGCGTGCTGCTGGACGGCGAGCCGCTGACAGCGGCGGGGAAGCTCGGCTTCATGCCGCAGCGGGACCTGCTTCTGCCCTGGCGTCGACTGATCGACAACCTCATTCTGGGGCCCGAGCTGCAGGGCGTCCCCCCTGCCGCAGCGCGCGAACAGGCCCGGGAACTGCTGCCGCTCTTCGGCCTGGCGGGCTTCGAGGACGCCTGGCCGGCGCAGCTCTCCGGCGGCATGCGCCAGCGCGCCGCCCTCCTCCGCACGGTGCTGGCCGGCCATGACACCCTGCTGCTGGACGAGCCCTTCGGCGCCCTGGACGCCCTGACGCGCCTTGGATTGCAGGACTGGCTGGCGGCCATGCGCGAGCGCTTCGGATGGACCCTTCTGACCGTCACCCACAGCCCGGAGGAAGCGGTGTACCTGGCGGACCGGGTGCTGGTGCTCAGCCCGCGCCCGGCGCGGCCGGCGGCGCGGATCGACATCGACCTGCCCCGCCCCCGCGTCCCCGCGCTCAGGGCCGATCCCGCCTTCGGGCAGCAGGTCGGCCGCGTGCTGACGGCGCTGGGGCTGACCTGAAGACCGCTGGCGCGGCCGGAACCGCGAAGGACGCGAACCGGCTAGGACAGCTGGGTCGATGGTGCCTGAAACCACGTCACCATTTGCGCCCAACTGTACCAGCACCACACCTCCATGAAGCGTGAGGGTAGCGGTGGCATGACCTCGCGGCCAATGAAGGACTCGAGATCCGGCACACCCACCGGCTACTCTCACAATCCATTGTGGTGCGATACCAGAACAAGAAGAGGCCGGACCTCGCGCAAGGTCCGGCCTCTGAAGCTGCTCTTGGTTCAGACACGGATCCTCCGCCGGATCCGGTCTCAGGCCGCGACGCGGCCGGCGGCGATCACCAGCTGGGGATCACCAGACACTGCCCGGCGCGGATGTAGTTGTAGTTCCAGATGCCGTTGGCCTTGGCGATGGCATGCACCGAGATACCGTGGCGGTAGGCGATGCCCCAGAGGGTCTCGCCGTACTTCACACAATGGGACCCGGGAGCGCAAGCGCCGTCCCAGCCCCCGTGGCCGCCGTGCTGGCCACCCTGCTGACCGCCGTTCCAACCGCCATGCCCGCCGGGCTGGCCGCCCTGCTGGCCGCCGTTCCAACCGCCATGTCCACCGTGCTGGCCGCCGTTCCAACCGGCCGGGATGTGCAGGCACATGCCCGCACGGATGTAGTTGGGGTTCCAGAGGCCGTTCTGCTGCGCGATGGCATTGGCCGAGACGCCGTAGTAGGCGCCGATGCCGTAGAGGGTCTCGCCGTACTTCACGCAATGCACCGTGCCGCCGTTGGCGCTGGCGATCGTGGGCGCGCCGCCCGCGAACAGGCCGAACGCGAAGACCAGGGCCATCGCCACAATCCAAATCCGATGCTTCATGGGGTTCTGTCCTCCTTGGAAGGAATAGGGTTGCTCTGCCCGCGACCGGACCGCCGGGGCCACCGGCCACAGTCAAGAAGACGCGGTTACAAAAAGGTTAATTCGTGCAAGAAAGATACTCAATTCAGCACGGACTGTCAAGACCCTGGGCGTCCATCCCTGGAATCTTTAAGCTTTCTGTTCCGGCAGGATCGCCGCCGCACACGCTTCGGCCGCCCGCACACAGTCCGGAACCCCGACGCCGTGGAAGGCGGCGCCCAGCAGCGAAAGCCCTTCCGGCAGCCCGGCGACCAGCCGGGCCACCAGCGCTTGATGGCCCGGAGCGACCTGCGGGTTCCCGCCCGGCCAGCGGCTGACGCGCACCAACTCCGGCTTTCCATGCAATCCCAAGAGCAAAGACCAGGCGGCCTGGGCCCGCGCGACCAGCTCTTCGTCCGGCAACCGCGTCTCCGCCTCGAAGCCCACCCCGCCGAAGAAGGCTCGCAGCAGCACCTTGCCTGCGGGGGCGCGCCCGTCCAGCTTGGTGGAGGTCCAGCTGCAGGCGCGGATGGGATGGGGTTCGCCGGCGGCCACCACGTAACCGTAGCCATCCAGGGGCCTGTCGAACGCGGATGCGTCATATCCCAGGTTGACCAGGGCCGATGAAGCGTGAGGGATGGCGCCGATGCCGGCGGCGATGTCTGGCGCCCAGGGGGCCAGCAAGCTGGCGCTTGCCGGCGCGGAGCCGGCCAGGATCAGCCGGTCGGCGAGCCATTCCCCGCCATCCGCCAGCCGCAGGCGGTAACCGATCCGGTCGCTTTGGACCTCCCCGGCAACGGTAATGGGATCCACCGCCTGCACGGCCTGCCTCAGGTGGATGATCTCGGAGCCGATGGCCTTGGCCAGGGCGTCGACCAGCTCGCCGCTGCCGCCGCGCAGGCTGAAGAAGAGGCTGCCGGCCAAGGGACCGCCGCCGGGCGCCGCGGCGGCGCGGCGGCGCGCATCGCGCGCGCCGCGCCGGAGGCCGCGGATCACCGAGCCGTGCTGCTGCTCCATTTCCGCCAGTTGGGGAAAAGTGGCTCGCAGGCTGAGCTGCTCGGGGTCGCCCATGTAGATCCCGGCCATCATGGGATCGGCCAGCTTCGCCAGGGCCTCCTGCCCCAGGCGGCGGCGCACGAAGGCGCCGATGCTCTCGTCCCCAGCCACGTTCCTGGCCGGCAGGACCAGGTCCAGGGCCATGCGCAACTTGCCGGGCCAGCTGATCAGGTCCGAGCGGAGGAAAGGCCCCCAAGCCGTGGGCGCCGTCAGCCGGAGGCCGCCCGGCAAGCGCTTCAGGCAGCCTCCGGACAGCACGTAGACCGTTCGGGCCGCGGCATTGGTGGGGATGAGCCGGTCGCCCAGGCCCAGCTCGCGGCAGAGATCGAGCGCCGCCGGCTTGGCCAGGAGGAAGGAATCAGGCCCCCCTTCCGTCACCCAGCCGTCCTGCCGCTCGGTGCTGATCTTGCCGCCCAGGCGGTCGCCGGCCTCGTAGAGACGCAGGTCGAGCGCTCGCCCGGCGGCCCGTGCGCGCCGCAGCAAGGCATGCGCGACGGCCAGCCCCGAGATACCGCCGCCGACGACGGCGACGCGCAGCGGCGCGGCGCCGCCGACGTCAGGGATGCTCAAAGGAGCCGCTCCGAGGCCTGATGCACATGCTCGACCAGCCGCCGCACCTGATCCACCGGGGTGGCCGGCAGGATGCCGTGGCCCAGGTTGAAGACGTGGCCGGGCCGGCCGGCCGCGGCGGCCAGGATCGCATCCGCGGCAGCCTGCAGCACCGACCAGGGGGCCTGTAGGAGCACCGGATCCAGGTTGCCCTGCACCGGCCGGGCATCGCCCAGTCGCCGCCAGGCCTCGGCCAGATCCACCCGCCAATCCAGACCGATGACGTCGCCGCCGGCCTCGGCCACCGCCTCCAGGTAGGTGCCGGTGCCGGTGGAAAAGTGGATGACCGGCACACCGGACCCGCGAGCGATCTCGATAGCCCGCCGGCTATAGGGCAGCACATGGCGCCGGTAGTCGGCCGGGCTCAAGGCGCCCGCCCAGCTGTCGAAAAGTTGCAGAACCTGGGCACCGGCCGCCGCCTGGGCCGCGAGGTAGCGCCCGACCCGCTCCGCCAGAAGGGTCATCAGGCGGTCCCAACTGGGCGGATCAGCCCACATCAAGCCTTTGGCCCGCTCGTAGTTGCGCGAGGCCCCGCCCTCGATGGCGTAGCTGGCCAAGGTGAAGGGTGCACCGGAGAAGCCGATCAGCGGGCATTTGCCGTCCAGCTCGGCGCGGACCAGGCGGATGGCCTCCAGGGTGTAGCCCAGGCTCTCCTCGATGGGCGGATCGGACAGCGCCGCCACGTCGGCGGCGCTGCGGATCGGGTTGTGGATCACGGGCCCCTCGCCGCGGATGAACGCCAACTGCAGCCCCAAGCCTTCCAGCAGGGTCAGGATGTCGGCGAAGATGATCGCCGCGTCCACGGGCAGGGCGCGCACCGGCTGCAAGGTCACCTCGGTGGCCAGTTCCGGGGCCTTGATCAAATCCAGGATGCCGTAGCGCTCTCTGAGCGCACGGTATTCAGGCATGTAGCGGCCCGCCTGGCGCATGAACCAGACCGGGGTGCGGTCGACGGGCCGGCCGTGGCAGGCATGAAGGAATCGGTCCCACATGGGCTTCAGGCACCTCTCGGGGGTGGAGCGAGGGCAGCCGCGGGCCGCGGTTGCCTCGCCGTGGAAATCGGTGAGGGTACGAGGGCGGCCAAGGCCTCGGCCAGCGCGGCGACCAGCGCCGCGCCGCTGGTCGCCGGGATGACAACGTCCACCCGCAATCCCAGAGCGGCCAGATCGCGCGCGGTGCGCGGCCCCAGGCAGGCGATGACGGAACCCAGCGGCAGGGCCAGGCCCTGCTCGCCGAGGCCGGCCAGCAGGGCCGCCGCCCCCGACCCGCTGGTGAACAGGATGACGTCCGGCCGGTTCTCGAAGGCAGCCAGATCCGCCGCCGCGAGCGGGCTGGCGAACGTCCGGTAGGCTTCCACCCGCTGCGCGAGGGCGCCCGATCCCACCAAGGCATCCGCGAGGTCCGACCTGGCCAGATTGCCCAGGGGCAGGAGAACCCGCGCCCCCTTCGTCAGCCGCGGCGCCAGGGCGCGGCCCAAAGCCGCGGCCCCCCCCGCCTCCAGCGCCAGCTCGCATGTCTGGCCGGCGCGCCCCAGGGCGGCGGCCGTGACCGGGCCTACCGCAGCCACCCGCAGGCCCGGCCACGGCGCCGCCGTGGCCGGAGCCAGGGCAGCCACGGCGCGCGGGCTGGTGAAGACCGCCCAATCCCAGACGCCGCCCGCCTCCAATTGCGCGCGCGTGTGTGTCAGGGCCGCCTCGTCCGCCGGCGGCGCGAATCGGGTGCTGGCCAGGGCGGTCGTCTGCGCTCCCGCCGCGCGGAGGGCCGTCAGCAGCGGGTCGTCGACGCGGCCTTTGTCGGCCGGCCGGATCAAGAGCACCCGCCGACCGAGCAAGGAAGCCGTCATCCCTTGCCGCCCGCCCCGTTGGTCCCCGGTCCCCGCGGGCGAAGCGACAGCAGCGGCACGTCTTCATCCGAGTCGACGAAGTCTTTCGGCGGCCGATTGGCGAAGCGCACGGTGGGCGGCATCGGCTCGCCACCGATGATCCGGTCGGCACCGATCGACACCAGGAGGGCGGCCAAGGTCTCGCCGATCTCCCGCGCCTCGCGCATGGGACCCGACCAGCGCATGCGTGCTGTGCGCGTCCCGTCGACGGTCAGGACCACGCCGAAGATGGTCATGCGGCCCTCCGCCAGCAGGGCATGGATGCCGATGGGCACGCTACATCCGCCACCCAGGGCCGCCAGGCAGCTGCGCTCCGCCAGCACGGCGTAGGCGCTGGGCTCATCGTGGAGGGGGGCCAGGATCTCGCGCAGCCGGCTGTCACCCTCGCGGACCTCCAGGGCCAGGGCGCCCTGGGCCGGGGCCGGGATCATCTGATCCACATCGAAGCATTCCGTGATCCGCTCCGCCAAGCCCAGACGCCGCAGGCCGGCGGCCGCCAGGATGATGCCGTCGTAATCCCCGGTCTCCAGCTGGGCCAGTCGGGTGTCGACGTTGCCCCGCAGCGGCAGGATGGCGAGGTCGGGGCGGCGGCGAAGCAGCTGTCCGCCCCGCCGGCCGCTGCCGGTGCCGATGCGGCTGCCTTCGGGCAGGTACTGCAGCGCCCGCCCGCCGCGGGTGATCAGGGCGTCGCGCGGATCCGCCCGACGGGGGACGGCGGCCACCACCAGACCGGGCGTGGGCGCGGTGGGCAGATCCTTGTAGGAATGGACGGCCAGATCGGCCCGATCCTCCAGGAGGGCGGTCTGCACCTCGGTGACGAAGACCCCCTGGCCGATCTGGGCCACCGGCCGGTCGAGAACCGCGTCCCCGCGGGTGCGCACGATGACCGTCTCGATGTCCAGATCCCGATCCGGCCAGGCCTGACGGAGGGACTCGGCGACCGCCCGACTCTGGGCCAGGGCCAGGGCGCTGCCCCGCGAGGCGATCCGCAGCCGCTCCATCAGCCCCGCTCCTCGGGCAGGAGGGCGGCGCGGGAGCCTGACGACGCCTCGACCAGACCCTCCGCCGGGGGCAGGGACCATACCGTCTGCGGCTCGCCGACCCCTGACGGCGTCAGGCCGAAGAGCCTGGCGATCTCTTCGGCCACGGCCTTGCCCTGCGGCTTGCCCGCCTGGCGTTTGAGTTCGGCGATGGCCGGATGGATCATCTTGCCCACGAGACCCTGGACCATCGCTTCCAGGACCGCACGGCCCTCGGGCGCCAGCGGTCCGAGGCGGCGCAAGGCATGCGCCAACTCGGCGCGCCCGACGGCCTCCGCCCAGCGATGCAGTCCGGCGACGGTCGGCTGGACGTCGCGCTGCGCCAGGAGGCGCATGAAGGCGGACGTCTCTTCATCGATCAGCGCCTCCACCCGGGGGATATCCAGATGTCGCTCCTCCAAGGTGGCCGCCACCCGGGCCTGGATGTCGTCAAGGTCCACCAGGGTGACGCCCGGCAGGCCGCGCACGGCGGGGTCCACATCGCGCGGCACCGCCATGTCGATGAGCAGCAGTGGATGCGGCGACTCCCGCTCGGCCAGCGCGGCCTGCACCTCGGCCTTGCGGATCACGAATCCGGGCGCGCCGGTGGAGCTCAGCACCACATCCGCCCGCCGGAGCGCCTCCGCGACCCGGGCGAGGGGCAGGGCCTGGCCGCCCCATTGCCCGGCCAGATCCCTGGCCCGCGCGAAGGAGCGGTTGCTGACCACGATCCGCGCCGCACCCAGGCGCAGCAGCTGCTGGGCGGTGAGGAGCCCCATCTTGCCGGCGCCCACGAGCAGGATCTCCCGTTCCGCAAGGCCGCCGGTGATCCGCTCCGCCAGCTGGACCGCCGCCGAAGGGACGCTGGCCGCACCCTGGCCGATCCGCGTCTCGTGCCGGGCGCGGCGCGCGGCGCGTCGGGCGGCGGTGAACAATCCGTCGAGCATGACGCCCGCCGCCCCGGCCGTCGCCGCCGCCTCGCTGGCCTGCCGCACCTGTCCCTGGATTTCGGCCTCGCCGACGACCATGGCGTCCAAGCCCACGGCCACGCGCATGAGATGGCGGACCACGGCGGGGCCGGTCAAGGTGTACAGATGCGGCCCGACGGCCGCCGCATCCGCGCCGCCCAGGGCAATCAACCGCTCCGCGAGCATCGGGATGGCGCCGGGGGGAGCCGCATCCACCAGGACGTAGAGCTCGGTGCGGTTGCAGGTGGACAGCAGCGTCGCTTCCCGCAGCCCGTCATGCTGGCCGATACCGGCTGCCAGCATGCCCAGGGCCTGCGGTAGCCGTTCGGCAGGAAACGTCAACTGCTCCCGCAGTTCCACGGGCGCGCTGTGATGCGAAAGGCCGATGCAGATGAGGGTCATGGGGGGGCGATGGTATCACCGATCGATGCCGCAGGCAGTCCAAACACGGTCCGACTCGCGGCCCTGTAGATAGGTTCGGTGAGCTTTGAGCGTCCTTGGGTGGCCCTCAGCCCGCATCCGCCGCCACCGACCGCAACAGGTCCGCATCATCCTCGCCCACCCGGTTGACGCGGGTGCTGACGGGTTGCCAGGTCAGCCGGTCCGGCGCAACGGGGCGCAGGAGATCTGCGATGGCCGCCGGATCGGTCACCGCCGGGTCGAGCCAGCGGCTGAAGTCCTGCGGAGCGAGGATGACGGGCATGCGGTCGTGCAGCGCGGCGACGGCTTCGTTGGCAGCAGTGGTCAGGAGCGTGCAGGTCTCGATGTCGCCGCCATCGGGCGCAAGCCAACGTTCCCACAGACCGGCGATGGCCAGCAACGCACCCTCCGCCGGATGGATGTAGTATGGCTGCTTGATGCGCCCCTCGGCCCGCCATTCGTAGAAGCCGTCTGCCGGCACCAGGCAGCGCCGCCGCCGGATGGCGGCGCGAAACGCCGGCTTCTCCGCTGCCGTCTCCGAGCGCGCGTTGATCATGCGTCCGCCGATGGCCGGGTCCCGCGCCCAACTGGGGATGAGCCCCCAGCGCATGAAGACCGCCTCGCGGTCGCCCGCACGGTCGGTGCGCACGACGACCACGGGCTGGGTGGGAGCGATGTTGTAGCGCGGCAGGAGCGGGGGGACCTGGGAAGGAGCCAGGGCAAAGAGCCTGGCCAGATCCTCGGCGGAGACGCTGAGTGTGAATCGGCCGCACATGATACCCAGGGTATAGACCGGGACGGCCGAACGCGCAAGCCAAGGTGGCCGTCCTCCATTCGCCAAAGAAAACGGGGGCGGCCGTGGCCACCCCCGTCGGTGTCGTCGCGTACCGGCCGGGGCTCAGAAGCCCAGCGGCGTCCGATCGATGTAGCGCGTGATGGCGCCGGCGTAGAGCTCATAGCGGAACCTGCCGCGCTGGAAGCGCTTCAGACCCTCGGCCACCGTGCCACCGGAGCAGTCCTCGCCGGCGGACTTCATCCCTTCGACGGCCCGCAGCAGACCCTCGGTCGCATGCTGGTGGGCCGGCTGGAGGTTGTCAGGGGCATAGACGCCGCTGCCGACCAGGTCACTGACCATCGACTGACCGCGGCGGACCAACTCGCGCTGCTCGGCGCTGCAGGCCATCTCCGGCTTGGCGGCCGCAGAACTCAGGAAGGCCCCGGCCTCGGTGTTCCAGTTGTGGATGAAGCCCATCAGGCCCGGCATGCCGTAGCGGTAGGGGTCGTCGTCCACGGCATCGGCGGAGGCGGTCATGGGGCGCCCGGCCAGGGCCAGGGCGAACAACAGGGCCATCAGGGTGACGGGAAGTGTGCGAATCATGGTTCAAGAATCTCCTTACAGGGTGTTGATGCTGAATCCAGCGGTAAGACTTTCAGGGCGTTCGTACCGTTCAACGATGTTTCCGGGATGAGGCGTTCGGGGCTGTTGCGCAAAAGCTTGTTCAAGATCCGGTTCAAGGTTCCGCCGCTCAAGGCGCGACCGCAACCACCGCCAACGGTGGCAACGCCGTCCAGGATAGCCGTCCCCAGCCGGGCGACCTTGACCAGGGCCTTGCCAGGGCCGGGCAGCGGCCGGTCGAAGCAGGGACGATCTCCTGACCTCCGCCTGACGAAACCCGCCTCAGGGCAAGGGTTCGGCCAGCAGACCGTCGCGCAGGACCAGCGGCAGCCAGATCCGCCCCCCGGGCATTCCGGGCTTACCGGTGGCCGTCGCGGTTGTCTCAGGCTCCGGGCTGGGGCTGGCCATCTGGGTGACGGTCGGGCTGGCCGTGGGCCGGGCGAAGGTGGGTCCGGGGCCGGGGGCCGGGGGCTCCGCGGGGGGGAAGGTGGGGAAGGGTACCAGCGTGGGCAGCACAGGCAGGGTGGGGGCGACGATCGGGGTGCCGGTATTGATCGGCGTCGGGGGCACGAATTCGGTGGCCGTCGGTCCGGCCGTCGGGGGCGTGGCGCTGGGCCGCCCATCAGGCAGCCGGCCCCAGTCCACCTGGAAGCCGGGCCCCGGCTCCGGCCCCAGTCGGGCCTCGCGCCAGTCCAAGGTCCGCAGGCTGAGCACCCCGTCGGGGTCTGCTGCGTCGAAAGCCAGGAACAGGCCGTCCGGCGACCAGGCCGGTCGGCGCAGGTCATGGGTCTCGTCGATCCACAGGCTGCCCGTGCTGCCCCGTTCCATATCCGCCAGCCAGAGGTCGTGCCGGCTGCGGTCGGTCGCCTCCCGACCGGGACCGCTGGCGAAGGCCAGCAGCTTCCCCGACGGCGACCAGGCCGGTTCCACATCATCCCAGCCGGCGGGGGTCACCAATCGCTCGATGGCACCGTCCGCCAGCCGCAGCAGATAGACATCCGCCCCGCCCGCCGCCTGGCGCACCTCGAAGGCGATGCGTCCACCATCCGGCGACCAGGAAGGATTGCGCAGGTAACGCGCCCCACCCTCCAGAAGCATCAGATCTCGTGCGCCGCTGCGCCCCACGGTGACAACGCTCAGGGTGGAGACCTGGATGGCGCCCTGGAAGCCAACATGGCGCACGAAGACGATCTCCGTCCCGTCCGGCGACCAGGAAGGATCGTAGTCCTCGAAACCCTCCGTTACCACGATCTCGTCGCCCAGACCGCGGTCAAGCAAGCGGATGCTGGTGTTCTGCGCCGCGGTCTTGACCACGTAGACCACCCGGTCGCCGCCCGGCGACCAGCGCGGGTCGAAGGCCGACACGCCGTCGGCGGCGGTGAGCAGCCGGCGGTCGCGGCCGTCCGGCGCGCCGGTGTAGAGCTCCTGGGACCCATCGGGCAGGACAGCGGTGAAGACCAGCCGACCGGGCGAGAGCGGCGTATCGGCGCGGGCCAGCGCGGCCATGCCGACCAGCATGAAGCAGGTCAGGGCGACGAGCAGAAAGGACCAGCGGGGCTTGCGGTTCACGGCGACGTGGCCTCCACGGGCGGGGCGAGCGGGGCGGCGGGGGAAGAACGGCCGTCGAGCGCTTCCCGTTATGCCCCGGCCAGACCCAGGTCCTCCGCGACCGCCTGCATGGCGGCCAGCACCTCGCCCACATGCGCCTCCAAAGGAACGCCGAACGCATCCGCGGCGCGCGCCATCTCCTCGCGATCCACGCCGGCGGCGAAGGCCGGATTGCGCCATTTCTTCATCACGCTGGTCACCGTGACCTGGCGCAGGTCCCGATCCGGACGCACCAAGGCGGTGGCGACGATGAGCCCGGTGATCTCGTCGCAGGCATGCAGGCCCAACTCCAGCGGGCTTTGCCGCGGCACCCCGCTGTTCTCAGCATGCGAGAGGATGGCTCGGCGGACCGGCAGCGGCCAACCGGCGGCCGCCAGGAGCGGCTCGCCTGTCAGCGGATGCCCTTCCGGATGGGCCTCGTAATCGAAATCATGCAGCAGCCCGACGCAGCCCCAGAGCGCCTCATCCTCGCCGCGCAGGCGGGCGCAATGGCGCATCGCCGCCTCCACCGCCAGCATGTGCCGGCGCAGGCCGGGGCTGGCGGTATGGGCGCAGACGAGATCCCAGGCGGCTTCCCGGCCGGGCAGTGGGGGGATCACCGGGCGCCTGCCCCGTCCATGCTGGGGCGCGGGTCGATGGTTGCCCCGTCCTTCCACAGTTCGTAATGCAGGTGGGGGCCGGTGCTGTTGCCGGAACTGCCGGAGAGCCCGACCCAGTCGCCCTGTTTTACGATCTGCCCGTTCTGAGCCAACGTCTGTTGCAGGTGGGCGTACAGGGTGCTGTAGCCGTCCGCATGCTGGATCAGAACGCACCAGCCGTAGCTGGGCTGCCAGCCGCTGCCCAGGACCAGGCCGGCGCCGGTGGCCTGCACGCCTGTGCCCAAAGGCAGGGCGACGTCGACCCCGGAATGGAAGTTGGGGCGCCCCCGGAAGCTACGCCAACCATAGCCGGAGGTCACCGAGCCACGCGCCGGCCAGTTGCCCGGCAGGCCGTAGATACGCGGGTCCAGGTTGGCGGCCGCGGCGCGCCGCGCCGCCACGCTCTGTCCCCGCCGTTCCATGGCCGCCTGCAGCTTCAGCAGCTCCGCGGTCCCCGCGAGGATACGCCGCTGGACCAAGGCCAGCCGAGAAGCCTCGGCGTTCGCGCCGCCGTCGGGCCCGCCCTGGGGGGTCGCCACCGCGGCTGGGTCCCAGGTCCCACTACCCGGAGGCAGGCCCAGCGATTCGCGCAGGCGGTTGGCCAGGAAGTCGATGCCGTCCAACTGGATCTCGATCTGGGCCAACTGCCCCCCGACGTTCTGCAGCTCATCGATGTCCTGGGCATCCGTCTGCAGGCGGTGGTGCTGGCTGACGACGGCGTCCTCCAGATCCTGCTCCCGCGACTGGACCTCAGACAGGTCCTCCTGGACGGCGGAGATCTCGGTCTTCAGGCGCTGGTTCTGGCGCAGCAGTCCCAAGCCGCCCAGCAGCCACAGGACCAGAAGGCCGCCCAGCAGCCAGGCCGCGCCCGAGGACAGATGCAGGGACAGGCGGCGCTCCGCCTGGTGATGTTGCCAGTCGATCATCGTTCCTCCCCGTCCATGGACCGCGGGCCGCCCCCGAGCCCCGGACCGGCCCCAGCGGCCTGGGCGATGGCCAACTGTTCCTCCTGGCTCAAGGCGTAGCTCGAGCGGCCGGCCTGCACCGGCTTGGCGAAGACGCGGTCGCCGCTGCGGCCGTGGAGGCCGGAGAGGACCACCCCGCTCTGAGCGTCGTCAAGGATCGCCAAGGCGAAGCTCTGGTCTCCGCCCATGTCTTCGTAGGCCCGGTAGCGGATCAGCCCCACATGCTTCAGGGCCAGCTGGAGTCGCGACTCAAGGGTATTGGACCGGCCTTGCAGGTGGTGCAGCCCGCCTTCAGCGCCGCTCAAGCGACGGGCCTGAACGCCCAGGTCCGCTGTGTCCGACCGCAGCTGGCGGATCGCCGATTCGGCCTCGCCGATGCGGCGCAGGTCGTCGTCCAGGCCCGCCGTGCGGCGGTCCAGTTCTGCCAGACGGCGCTCGGCGGATTGCAGCCGGGCCGTCGCCTCCTCCAGCAAGGCCGCCAGATCGCGGCCCTCGGCGCCTGAGGTCAGCGTTCGGTAATGCCGCAGCATGCGGCCCGCGCGTCGCAGCGATCCCAGCGCGAGGACCAGGGACAGCAGGGCGACCAGCGCCGTCGCCGCGAGGGCCACGGTGAGCGTGGGCCCATCCAAGAGGGGCAGGGGCGGGATCTGCGGCATCAGGGGCATCCGCTCGTCGACCGCGGCCGGGTCATCTGGATCATGCGCTCAGGCGATAGCCCAAGAGGCCGGTCATGCGGATCAACTCCAGGGGCCACAGAGCCATGCGCCGCAGCCAGAAGATCCAGAACTGCGGGTCATCGGCCTCGGCCAAGGTCCAATGGCCCTCTTTCTTGACGTACAGGAACACGGTGATCAGCGCTCCGACCATGAAGTAGAGGACCAGACCGCTCAGCAGTCCCGGGTAGTCGTCCTTGGAGCCCAGGAGCCCCATCGCCCCGATGATGAAGCCCAGGGCAAAGAGCAGGCAAAAGCCGTAGGCGAAGCCCGGGTTGGCGTCCGCCTGGCCCGTGCGCAGGGGGCTGCCCAGGTAGAGGGCGCCAAAGGCCAGGATGATGAGGCCCAGGCCGATCAGCATTCGATCCAGGTAACGCATGAGGTACTCCCATCGCCGAAGGGCAACCGAAGCCGGGGGATAGAGGGCGTAAGCATAGCCCACGATCTGCCAGCCGTCAGGCATCCGGCAGCGGCGACAGGCCCCGGGCGCCCGTTCGGCGCCCTTTTGCGGCCCGCCCGCAGGCGGCTACAATCGACGCCTGTCGGCTCTCGGTGCGGGTGCGGCTTTGGCGGCGCCCGGCCGGAAACCGACAACCACCACCCGTCCGGACGGACCCCGAGGAGCATCCGCCTTGAAGCGCACCCCCTTGCACCAGGCCCACGTGGCGCTCGGCGCCCGCATGATCGAGTTCGGGGGCTGGGAGATGCCCGTCTGGTACGCCGGCATCCAGGCCGAACACCACGCCGTGCGTCAACGGGCAGGGCTGTTCGACGTCAGCCACATGGGCGAGTTCATCGTCCATGAAGCGGATAGCACGGCCTTCCTGCGGCGGGTGTTGACCAACGACGCGGCGCTCCTGGAAGTGGGGCAGGCGCATTACTCGCTGCTGACCAACGCCGCGGGAGGCACCGTCGACGACCTCCTGGTCTACCGCCTGCCGGCCGGCAAGAAGGGCGGCGCGGTCTATCTCCTGGTCGTCAACGCCGGCAACATCGACAAGGATCTGGCCTGGTTGCGCTCCCAGGTGGGGCCGGGAGAGCGGGTGAAGATCGACGACCGCAGCCCCAGCACCGCCCTCATCGCCCTTCAGGGCCCGCGGTCCGCCCTGATCCTGTCGGAGCTGACGGCCATGGATGTCTGGCACATGCCTTACTACCATTTCGCCCGCGGTGAAGTGGCCGGTGTGCAGGCCCTGGTCTCCCGCACCGGCTACACCGGGGAGGACGGCTTCGAGGTGATGGCCGCCAACGAGGACATCACCGCGGTCTGGAACGCCGCCCTGAAGGCGGGTGCGGCCCACGAGATCCAGCCCTGCGGCCTGGGATCGCGGGACAGCCTGCGCATCGAGGCTTGCATGCCGCTCTATGGGCACGAACTGGGCGACGACATCAGCGCCCTCGAGGCGGGGCTGGGCTTCTTCGTCAAGCTGGACAAGCCGGCGATGAACGGGCTGGAGCGCCTGCGACGCGAGCGCCTGGAGGGCCCGGCGCGCAAGATGGTCTGTCTGGAGCTCCTGGACCGCGGCATTCCGCGCCAGGGCTACCCCATCCTGGCCGGGGGCCAGCCGGTGGGCGAGGTCACCAGCGGTCTGCTGTCGCCCACCCTGGACAAGGCCGTCGGGATGGGCTTCGTGCCGGTGGCCCATGCCGCGCTGGGCACCGAGCTGGCCGTGGACATCCGCGGCCGAGCGGTACCGGCCCGCGTGGTGAAGCGCCCGTTCTACAAACGGGCCGAGGGATGATCGGCTCGCCGCTCCAACCTGCTGTCCTGCAGGGGCCGCGCGTGCAGCTGCGACCCTACCAGCACGGCTTCGACGAGCGCGAGCTACAGGCGCTCTACGCCTGGTCCCTGGACAGCGACCTGCTGTCCATGTGTGGTACCCAGCCCTTGAGCCTGGATTACCGCCGCTTCTGCGAGTTGTTCCAGCAGCAGGTGCAGCGCAAGCCCATGGAGACGGACCAGCTCTACGCCATCCTCGACGAGACTGGCCGCATCATCGGCCGGATCGGGCTCTTCGGGCTGCATCAGCAGGTTGACCCCTTGGGCATCAGCGCCCCCGGAGGCGTCCTGCTGCAATCCGACCGCGCGGAGCTGGGCATCATGATCGGCGAGCGCCCGGCCTGGGGCCGCGGTCTGGGCCGCGAGGCGGTCGGTCTGCTGGTCGACCATGCCTTCAGCGTCATGGACCTGTCGCAGATCGTCCTCTACACCTTTCCCGACAATATCCGTGCCCAACGGTCCTTCGCCGCCGCCGGCTTCGCATCCTCCCGGCAACTGCGGCGCTTCTCCCTGTCTCAGGGCGCCCATGACGAGGTGGAGATGCGGATCAGCCCGCGGGACCGCCGGCGGGTAGCCCGCGCGGCCCAGGAACGCAGCCCGGCGACCCAAGCCCAGGATGTGCGCTGACCGAACCGTCGGGTTCCAGGAGTCGCTCGCGACATCCGGTCGCAGCGGGTGGAGCACGACGGTGGAGGCACCCTTCGCGCCATGACCCTCATCTGGCCCTACTTCGTCGGTGACATCCACGGTTGCTGGGACAGCTACCGCGCCCTGGAGGACCGCATCCAGGCCCATGCGGCGCGCCACGGCGCACGGCCGGTCATCGTCTCTGTCGGCGACCTGGTGGACCGCGGGCCATCCTCGCCCGCCGTCGTGCGCCATTTTCGCCTGGGCGCCGCCGCCGGCACCCATGCCGCGGTCCTGGGCAACCACGACGTCCTGCTGCTGGAGAGCCTGTCGGTCTTCGGCCCGGAGCCGCTCTGCTGGCCGGCGCGACTCATGCATGTGGACGACCTGATCGCCGCGGGCGAGAAGTCGGCGCGCTGGCTGACGCCCCGCGACTACCGCGCCTACCGCAAGGCGCTGTGGCTGACCCAGGGCGGCTACCAGACCCTCGCGGCCTACGGCTGCGACCCTTTGGACGAGGCCGGCTGGCGGATCGATCCCGAAGACCTGGCCTTCCTGCTGGACCTGCCGGTGGTCTGGCAGGACGACCGCTTCGTGGTCACCCATGCCCTGGCCACGGCGGCCGCCCTGGCCCTGGCGCGGCTTGCCGAAGGCCCGGGCGACGGGGCGGGCGACGGGGCGGAAGGCGGACCGACGGCGCGGGAGGTCAAGCAGGCCTGCGACGCCCTGATCTGGAACCGCCGCCCGCCGGACCGTCCCGCCGACCCCGACCGGCTGCACCTGTCGGGGCATACGCCGGTGGGTCGGCCGCGCCGCCGCCCGGACCTGGGCTACGTGCAGATCGATACCGGCTGCGTCTACGGCGGCAGGCTGACCGCCTTATGCGGCCCGACGGGCGAATCCTTCAGCGAGCCGCTGCGCGACCGGGTGGCCTTCTGAGCGCTCCGAGCCTCACATCTTCAACAGCGCCGGGGCGGGCTCGACGATGTCCTCGATGCGCGCCAGGGTCGCCTCGTCGAGCTTGAGCTCCGCCGCCGCCAGATTCTCCTGCACCTGGGCCGCCGTGCGCGCCCCGGTGATCACCGAGGACACCCCCTCCTGCCGGAGGCACCAGGCCAGGGCCATCTGGCCGAGGGGCAGACCCAGGTCGGCGGCGACGTCGGCCAGCCGACGCACCCGGGCCACACTGGTCTCCGTGATGCCCTGTCGCACCCATTCCAGCTCGCCGGCGCGGCTGCCGGCCGGCAGGCCATCGTTGTACTTGCCGGTGAGCAGGCCTTGCCCCAGGGGGCTCCAGCAGACGATGCCGATGCCCTGCGCCAGGCAGGTGGGCAGGATCTCAGGCTCGATGTGGCGGTCCAGCAGGTTGTAGCGCGGCTGCTCCGCCCGCGGCGGATGGGCGCCCAGGCGGCGGGCGGTCAGGGCGGCCTCGGTGATCTGCGCCGCCGTCCACACCGAAGTGCCCCAGTACAGGATCTTGCCCTGCCGGCAGAGGTCGTCCATGGCCATGACCACCTCTTCGACGGAGGTCTCCTCGTCGAAGCGGTGGCAGAAGTAGATGTCCAGGTAATCCGTGCCCAGACGCCTCAGCGAACCCTCGACGGATTCGAAGAGGTGCTTGCGCGACAGCCCGCGGTCGTTGATGTTGTCCGTCATGGGCCAGAAGGCCTTGCTGCTGATCACCAGGTCCTGGCGCCGGTAGCCGGCCAGGGCCTTGCCGAAAACGCGCTCCGCCTCGCCCTTGGCGTAGACGTCGGCCAGGTCGATGAAGTTCACCCCGCCGTCGACGGCCGCCGCCACCACCTGCTTCACCCCGGCCTCGTCCACCTGCGAGCCGAAGGTCAACCAACCTCCCAGGGACACAGCGCTGATCTTGAGGCCCGATTGGCCGAGGCGTCGGTATTGCATGAGGGTGTTCCTTCTGCTGTGGCGTCTGAGCGCTTGGATGGCGATGGTGGTCGTCGAGGGTGGAGCGGCCGGGTCGCGGGTCGGCCCAGGCCGATGGCGGGGGGATCTCAGCCCGCGGCGTCGATCAGGCCTAGTACCGCCGAAGCACAGCCCCGGCTGAGGGTGAGCCCGGCGCCGCCGTGCCCGTAATTGTGCACCAGAAGGCCACCATCAGCGTGCTCCGCCTCCACGCGCACGGTGGGGCGTCCGGGGCGCAGCCCGACGGCCACGCTCAGGATCTCAGCCGCCGCCAGGGCGGGAACCAAGGCCCGGCAGCGGGCGAGGATGGCGTCGGTCACGGCCGGATCGGCTTCCAGGGACCATTCCCCGGGCTCTGTGGTACCGCCAAGCACGGTGCAATCGGGGCGCGGGATGATATAGCTCACGGCCCGCGGATCGTCGGCCGCCTGGACGAAGCGGTCGGCGTGACCGGGGCTCACCCGGACGATCTGCCCGCGGATGGGCTGCAGGCTGTCGTCGGCCACCAGCTGCCGCGCGCCCAGACCGCTGCAGTTCACCACCGCCCGGTGGCGACCGACGGCCGCGACCAGGTCCGCCGCGGACAGACGTTGATCCAGCTGCACGGATACGCCGCGCTCGGCCAGGCGCTCCGCCAGCCAGGCCAGGTGCATGGGCATGCGCACGACAGGCACGCGGAAGACCCAGCCGGCGGCTGTCCCAGACGGCAACTCGGATTCCCGCGCCGCGCGGAAGCCGGCCACATCGTCCCCCCATTCAGGCGGCAGGCCCGGCTCGTCGTGCATGGCGACGCCCTCGACCAGGGTCACCCCGGCCTCCGGCTCCGCCGCGGCCAGGCCCTCCAGCCAATGGCGGGTCTCAGAGGCCCAGGCCCTGGCGCGCCCGCTGTCCTCGCTGCGAAAGGGGTACCAGATGGCGGCGGCGATGTCCGAAGTGGTGTGGGGACTGCCCTCGGCGGCCAGCACCCGCACCGCGTACCCGGCCTCGACCAGGCGCAGGGCCGTGGCCAGACCGCTCACGCCGGCGCCGATCACCAGGATGGTGGGATCTCGGGTCATGTGGGTGTGGAACGCCTACAGGCCGAGCGTATGGCGCAAAGCGGCGTCGATTGTGGCCATGGGCAAGACGCCGATGCGGCGGTCGATGGCCACCTCGGCTACGGTAGCCATGTTGTCGGTCATGACAACCGAGTCGGTCAGCAACCCCGTTGCCTGGCCCTCCTGCGTATCCAGGGTTACGGCGACCCGGCTCTCATGCCCAGCGCGAAACGTTCGGCTGGTGATCATCGCGAGAACAAGCTGGGAAAGCCCGGTGTCCAATCCGTCTCGCTGCACCACCAAGGCCGGCCGAAGTCTGGCTGTATGGAGGTCGGAGTTGGGAAAGAGCACCAGGACGACATCTCCGCGCCTAACGCTTGCGCTTGGCTGCTTCGTAGTCATCGTAGATTGCCATTTCCGGGCTGTCCCATTCGTCGGCAAAGCACGCGAGCGCCGTGCGCAACTCGGCCGCCATTGCGGCGTCGATACCGCGTTCCGGCAGCGTCAGCGATCCGTCATCCAGAAAGGTGACGAGGACGCGGGACTCCTTGATGCCAATGGGAACCTCTGCCAACTGTACCGCACCGTTTCGGAAGGTGCCGGAGACTGTTCTGATCATGGTCTGCCCTCCGATCAATCTGAGGCGACGGCTGATGGCCACCGCGGCTGAAACCATGCGGCCATGGTCGGGGTCATCATAGCATCTCGCCCCCCGCCCCCTTTCAAGCATGCCCGATATCCCCTCCACCCAGGAGTTGATCGTCTGGGATGCAGTTGACCCGCTTGACGTCGCGGCCCAGAATCATCACCCTCATGCTCGCGGTGATCCGTTACCCCTTGTTGGATACCGTCTCCGGTCTGGTCCACGCCGTGACCACCCGGTTTGGTGGTACCAGCCAGGCGCCCTTCGCCGGCCTCAACCTGGGCCTGCATGTGGGCGACGATCCCCAGCGGGTACTGGCCAACCGCGCCCTCGTCCTGAAGGCCCTCGGCTTTGGCCCCGGCCAGCTGGTCCTGGCGGCGCAGGTCCACGGAGCCAACGTCGCCCGGGTGGGCGCGGCCGACGCCGGCCGCGGATCCGAGGACAGCGCGTCCGCCGTGCCGGGCGCCGACGCCCTGATCACCGCCACGCCCGGCCTGCTCCTGGGCGTGTTGGTGGCCGACTGCGCCCCCATCCTCCTGGCGGATCCGGTGTCCGGAGCCATCGGCGTGGCGCATGCCGGTTGGCGGGGGACGGCGGGCGATGTCGCGGGCAACTCCGTGCGGGCGATGGTCGCGGCTTTCGGGACGCGGCCGGACGATCTGCGGGCGTTGATCGGTCCCAGCATCGGCCCGGCCGACTTCGAGGTGGGTCCGGAGGTGACTGCCGCTTTCCGGGCGGCCCTGGTGGGTCCGGACGCTGCCGGGATCGTCCGCCCGGGTCAGGGCGACCGCGCCACCGTCGACCTGCCCGAGGCCAACCGGCTGCTGCTCCTGCGCGCCGGGCTCGACCCACGGCGGATCCAGGTCGACAAGGCCTCCACGGCCGCACAGGTGGACCGCTTCTTCTCTCACCGGGCGGAAGCTGGGCGGACGGGGCGCTTCGGAGGCTTCATCGGCTGGCCGGCATCGTGAGCGGTGGGCGGCAGACCCGGCGTCCGTCAAACCAGGTCGAACCGGGTCTGCGCCCCGCATCGACAATGACCGCGGCCGGCCCCTGCTATAGTTCCCGGCGCCCGCGCGGCCGCGTGGCGAGACTCGACTTCGGTGGCCGCCTCTTCCAGCTCAGGAGCTGACCCGCATGATCCCCAACCACCGCAAGGCCCCGCGCAACGACGTCCCGCCGACCCTGGCGACATTGTCCCTCGCACCACTCTCCCTCGCCGCGCTGTCCCTCGCCCTGTTGGCCACCGGCTGCCGGCCCTCTGCCACCGAGGATCCGGGCGCCGGCTCCAGCGCGCCGCCCGCCCCGGCCACCTTCGCCCCGCAGGACCAGGGCGCCAGCCCGGCGACCGCCGAGGCCGCGGCGCCGCCTGCCGCCTCCGACCTGGCCGAGACCATCGACGCCGCCACCCTGGAGCGGTTGAAGTCCCAGCCGGATGTGGTGGTCATCGACGTCCGCGAGCCCAGCGAATATGCCGAGGCCCATATCCCCGGCGTGACCCTCATCCCCCTGAGCGAGGTGCCGGACCGGGTGGCGGAGATCCCCACGGACAAGACCGTCATCCTCACCTGCCGCACTGGCAACCGCAGCGGCCAGGCCGCCACCTGGCTACGCAGCCAGGGCTACACGGACGTGCACAACCTGCAGGGCGGCATCCTCGCCTGGCAGGACGCCGGGCTGCCCACGGAGTCGGGCGCGCCATGAGCGCGGCGGTGTTCGAGACCCTGAAGGCCCGCGGCTTCGTCCAGCAATGCACGGATGAGGCCGCGGTACGGGAGCTGCTGGACGGCGGTCCGGTCACCTTCTACAACGGCTTCGACTGCACCGCCGCCAGCCTGCACGCCGGACATCTGGTGCCGATCATGGCCATGATGCACCTGCAACGCGCCGGCCATCGGCCCATCGTCCTCCTCGGCGGCGGCACGACCTTGATCGGCGATCCCACCGGCAAGGACGAGACGCGGCGCATGGTGGACGAGGCCACCGTCCGCGGCTACGCCGAGGCCATCTTCGACCAGCTGGACCGCTTCCTGGGCGTGCGCCGCAACCTCGCCCTGGGCGTCAACAACGCCGACTGGCTGCTGGAGCTGCGCTACCTTCCCTTCCTGCGGGAGATCGGGCGCCATTTCTCGGTCAACCGCATGCTGAGCGCCGAGACCTACCGCGTCCGCCTGGAGCGCGAGGCCGGCCTGAGCTTCATCGAGCTGAACTACCAGATCCTGCAGGCCTACGACTTCCTGCACCTGCACCGCCAGGAGGGCTGCCTGCTGCAGACCGGCGGCGACGACCAGTGGTCCAACATCCTGGCCGGGGTGGACCTGGTGCGGCGGCTGGAGGGCACGCGGGCCCAGGCCATGACCTACAGCCTCCTGACCACCGCCGACGGCCGCAAGATGGGCAAGACCGAGAAGGGCGCCCTGTGGCTGGATGCGGCCATGACCTCGCCCTACGACTACTACCAGTACTGGGTCAACTGCCAGGACGAGGACCTGCCGCGGCTGCTCAGGTTGATGACCTTCCTGCCCTTGGAGGAGGTCGAGGCGCTGGGTGCCCTTGAGGGCGCCGCCCGGCGGGAGGCCAAGCAGGTGCTGGCCTTCGAGCAGACGCGCATCGTCCATGGCGACGAAGCCGCCGGGGAAGCCCGCGCTGCGGCGCAGGCCCTCTTCAGCGGCGGCGGCGGGGACCTGGCGGCCATGCCTTCCGCCGCGGTGAGCGCCGCCGAGCTGGCCGAAGGCCTGCGACTGACCGAAGCCCTGGTGCGCGCCGGTCTGGCGCGCTCCAACGCCGAGGCGCGGCAGAAGATCGCCGAAGGCGCTGTGTGGGTCAACGAGCGGCAGGCGACCGACGCCCTGTCCCTGCTGCGCCAAGGCGACGTGGGCGCCGACGGCATCATGCTGCGTCTGGGCAAGAAGCGCTTCGCCCGCCTGACGGTGGGCTGATACCGATGCCCTCCGATCCAGCTCCGGACCCGGACCCCGATCCGGTGGCAGCCCAGCCAGCCACCGACACCCGCCTGGACTACCGACGGGCCGCGCTCTCGGAGACGGATGTCGATCAAGACCCCATCACCCAGTTCAACCGCTGGCTGGCCGAGGCCGCGACCGTGCTGGAGGAGCCCAACGCCATGACCTTGGCCACGGTGGGAACGGATGGACGACCGGCGGCGCGCATGGTCCTGCTGCGCGCCGCCGCCCTCAAGGGCTTCGATTTCTACACCAACCGGCAGAGCCGCAAGGCCGCGGACCTGGCCGCCGCGCCCTGGGCGGCCCTCGTCTTCCACTGGCCGCCGCTGCAGCGCCAGGTGCGGGTGGAGGGCCCGGTGACGCCGGTTCCGGAGGAAGAAGCCGACGGCTACTTCGCCCTGCGGCCGCGGGAGAGCCAGCTGGGCGCCTGGGTCTCGCCCCAGAGCCAGGTCATCCCCGACCGCGCGTGGCTGGAGACGCGCCTGGAGGAGGCGACGCGCCGCTTCCAGGGCGCGCCGATCCCCCGCCCCCCGCATTGGGGCGGCTACCGCCTTCGCCCTCAGGCCATCGAGTTCTGGCAGGGCCGCCCCGGGCGCGTGCATGACCGGCTGCGCTACCGGCAGGCCCCGGAGTCCGCCGGCGGCTGGTTGATGGAGCGGCTGGCCCCCTGACGCCCGGCGCGCTCTGCCGGAGCTGACGCACCGGAGCTTGAGACCGGACCTGGAGACCGGAGCTGGAGACCGGACCTCACGCACCGGACCTCGCACCGGACCTGGCGCACCGGACCCCGCCTGGCGCAATATCGGCGCAAGTTCGGCGCCGACCCCCTTTCGGCCCAGGCGCCCCGTACCTATGATGGGGGCATGTCCCCTTCCCGCCCCTCGCGGACCCTTCGATCTGACGCCATCGGTGCCCTGCGCCAGGCCCTGGTCGCGGCGGTCGTGGTGTTGGCTCTCGGGCTGGGACGGCGCTGGCAGGCGGCCGACGCCACCGTCGACAGCGCCGCGCTTCCGCTCCCGGCGGGCACCGAGGCCGTTCAGGTCACCGCGGCCGTGGACGGGGACACCTTGCTGCTGGCCGACGGCCGGCGGGTGCGCATCCTGGGCCTGGACAGCCCAGAGACCCGTCACCCCGACATGGCCGGCCCGCAGCCCTGGGGGCCAGAGGCCGCGATGCGGCTGAAGGACCTTGTCGCGGGGCGCACCGTAGGCCTGGAGCGGGACCAAAGCGACCGCGACCATTACGGCCGGCTGCTCCGCCATGTCTGGCTGGGCGGGGATCTGGTCGCGGCGCGCCTGCTGGCGGAGGGTCTGGCCTGGCCCCTGTCCATTCCCCCCGACCGGGGCCATCACGAGGCGCTGGCCGCCGCCGCCGCCGCGGCGCGCGAGGCGCGCCTGGGTCTGTGGGGCCAGGCCAGGCCCACCTCCTTGGCCGTCTTCGATCGCCCCGGAGCAAAGGCGACGGCGGGCGCCTCAGAGGGAAGTCCATGAACCACGAGACCGAGACGCCAGCGCCAGGTGCATCCGCGGCGACCGGCGAGGTCGGGTCGGCCCTGGCGCTCGGCGCCCCGGTCATGCCCTTCGGCAGCTACGCCGGCCTGGCCCTGGCCGAGGTGGCGCGCCTGGACCCGGGGCATCTCCTGGCCTTGGTCCGCGAGGGTATCGGCCCGGTGGAGCTGCGCGCGGCGGCGGCGCAGGCTCTGGCGCGCAGTCCGCTGCAACCGGATGCAGCCCCGTTTGGCGGCCTCCTTACCGGGCGGCCGCTCCCCCTCGCCCCATCGCATTGGGAGAGGATCCCGGAGGGAGGGGGCGGGTCCCGCGAGGACCGGGCGCCCGCACGTCCCTGGGTCCGCGGCCTGCGGCGCGTCGCGCCGTGGCTGCTGGGAGCGGGTCTGGGCGTCGCGGCGCTGGGCGTGGCCGATGACCGGATGGCCACCGTGCCCCGCTTCCCGGCGGCGCGGGCGCCGGCCACCGCGGCCGCCACCGTTGCCGCCCCGACCGGGACGGCGGAGGACCGGGCAGTGAGCGCAGCCGCCGGACCTTCCCCGTTCGCCACCCTCCCGATCGCCACCGCCCTACTCGCCTCCGTCCCAACCACCTCCGTCCCAACCGCCTCCGCTCCGCTCTCCGCCGCGCCGACCACCGCCGCCCTGACCACCGCCGCGCCACCGGCTGATGCGGACGCGAAGGCCGCCGTCTCCGCGGCGCCCTCCGCCGGGGATGACGACCCGATGGCCCCCTGCGGTTCGCGCGCGGCCGGGGCCATCGCGGCCGCCGACGCGGCCGCGCATCTGGACCAGTTCAGCGCCATCGAGTTCGCGGTCGTGGGCGCGAAGGACACCGGCAAGGTCACCTTCCTCAACAGCCACGAGCCCTACCAGGGGCATTTCTACGTCGCCATCTTCCCCGATCTGTACGGCGCATTCCCCCCAGCGCCCGCCCGCGTTCTGACCGGGCGCTGCGTGGTCATCCAGGGACGCGTCGAGTCCTTCCGCGGCGTGCCGCAGATCGTGCTGCATGACGCCGCCGATCTGCGCGATCTCGGCCCCGCCGGGCCGGCTCCCGCCACGGCGCCGACACGCCCCTTGCCCTGAGGGCAGCCCGCACCCCACCTGGAGCGGGTCGATCGGGTGGTCGCCTGCCCCGGCGGCGCGGCGCCCTGGAGCGCGTAACCCGGAACGGGTACAATGGGGGCGATCGACGACGACGCCCCGCAGTCGGCGGCGGCGCGTGCGTTGCACCCTCCCGACCCCTGAGTGGAGCCCTTCCATGCCCCCCACGCTCGAGAGCATCGACCTGCCCCTGGGCCCGCGCATCCAAGGCAAGGTTCGCGACATCTGGCAGCTTGGCTCGCAGCGGCTCATCGTGACCACCGATCGCCAGAGCGCCTTCGACCGCGTGCTGGGCACCATCCCCTACAAGGGCCAGATCCTGACCGCCATGGCCGTGTGGTGGTTCGAGCGCACCGGCGACGTCATCGCCAACCACCTCATCAGCCGGCCGGACCCCAACACCTTGTTGGTGCGCGGGGCCCAGGTCTGGCCGGTGGAGATGGTGGTGCGGGGCTACATCACCGGCGTGACCGACACGGCGCTGTGGACCAACTACGCCCAGGGCCGGCGCCGGATCTACGGCCTCGACTTCCCGGAGGGCCTGCACAAGAACCAGCGCTTGCCGGCGCCGGTCATCACCCCTACCACCAAGGCCCAGGACGGCGGGCACGACGCCCAGATCAGCCGGGAGGAGATCCTGGCCGGTGGCCTGGTGCCACCCGCGATCTATGCGCAGATGGAGCGTGCGTCGCTGGGTCTCTTCGCCCGCGGCCAGGAGCTGGCGGCCGCCCGCGGCCTGATCCTGGTGGATACCAAGTACGAGTTCGGGATGGCCGAAGGCGAGTTGCTGCTGGTGGACGAGCTGCACACGGTGGACAGCTCCCGCTACTGGGAAGCGGCCAGCTACGCGGAGCGCCTCCAGGCGGGCGAAGAGCCGGAGACCTTCGACAAGGAGTTCCTGCGCCGCTGGTACGTGGCCCAGGGCTACCGCGGCGAGGGTCCGCCGCCGCCCCTGCCGCCGGAGCTGGCGGAACGCATGAGCCGCCTCTACCGGCTGGCCCTGGAGCGCCTGACGGGCACGCCCTTCCAGCCCGACGAGCGCCCCCCCGAGGCGCGCATCCGCGAGAACCTGCGGCGGGCGGGCCTGCTGGCCTGAAGGCCAGCCCCGGCGTTTGAAACCGCGGCTCCGCAGACGAAGCCGGCCTGCGCCGGCTCAGTGGCGTAGGCCCTACTCGCTGTCCTTCAGCCGCGCATAGACCACCAGGCGCTGCTCGTAGTTGGCGGCGCCGGTGTCCCAGGCCCCGTCGCAGGTGATCAGGTTGAGCATGCGCCCGGGGTTGCGGCCGAAGATCTTGGCCAGCGGCGCCTGGTCGTGGCGGTAGCGCTCCTTGCCCTCCACGACGAACACATAGCGGTCGCCGTTCTCATAGGTGACGACCATCTCGTCACCGGGGATGAGGAAGCGCAGCTTGTAGAAGACCGCCGGCCCGGTGGGGGAGTCCAGGTGGCCGTCGATCACCGAGGGCTTGCCTTTCTGCCCGGGCAGGGCGCTGTCCCGGAACCAGGCGACGTTCATGGCCACCCGAGGCACGTCCACCTGGCCGTTGGGCAGCAGGCCCACCTCCTCGATGGTGGCGCGCACGTTGATGGCCGGGATCTCCAGCAGCACGGCCCGCCCGGAGGACTGGAAGATGTCCGGGGTCGCCGTCCGGTAGGCTTCGGTAGGGGTGGCCGAAGGCAGCGGGGTGATGGTGGCCGAAGGCGGGGGCAAGGCGGTGAAGGTGGGCACCAGCTGCGCCTCGATGCCGGGATAGAGCGGCTCGGCGGCCAGGCCGGCACGGCCGCAGGCTGCCAGTCCCGCGCCGGAGAGCAGCAGGAGGGCGGCCACGCCGAGGCGCTGGGGGGTCTTGCTGAATGGCATGATGGGGTTCCCTTCCTTGGCGCGGGGTTCGGCTCCGCGGCGCGCGGTCCACGTGATGACGGCGGTGCATGCGCCGCCGCTGTGTCCTGCCCAGCAATAGTCGTACCGCAGCCCTGACGGCGTCGAGACCCAGCCCACCAACCGGCTACGCTCAATCGCCTCCGTGATGCGCTACTCAGCTCAGCCGAATCACCTTGAACACCTCGGCAAGCGCCATGCCCTGGCCTTCGGCCAGGCCGCGGTGGCGTTCCAGGAGCCGCCGCTGCAGGGCTTCCATGTCGGGGATCTGGCTGCGATGCTCGCGCAGCGCCGCCAGCTTGCGTTCGAAACCCGTGGAGATGTCCTCCCAGGTGTCCGGCTGCAGGGCACCGGCCAGGTAGACGGTGCGCACGACGTGGGGCTCAAGCCCGTCGGCCAGCAGCTGCGGGGCGTTGAGGCGGTCGCGCGCCGTGGGGAAGACCGCGTCCAGGGTGGCCTGGCCCACGGCGCGGTGGTCGGGATGGTTGATGTGGTGGTCCCAGTACAGGGTGGCCGGGTCATGGGTCAGCACCAGGTCCGGGCGGCGGCGGCGGATCTCGCGGGTGATGGCATGTCTGAGGCGCAGGTCCGGCTGCACCTCGCCGTCCGGCCAGCCCAGGAAGTCCACCCGGCTCAGCCCCAGGACCGCGGCCGCCGCGCGCTGCTCGGCCGCCCGCAGTTCGGTCAGCCGCGAGGGCGTCATCTGCGGATCGGCGGAGCCGCGCGAGCCGTCGGTCACCACCACCAGATCCACCGTCCACCCCTGGGCGCACCACCGCGCCAGGGTGCCGCCGGCGGCGAACTCGGCATCATCCGGATGGGCCACCACCACCAGCACCCGTTCCGGGCCGCGGGTTTCGCTCTGCATGCGGCCAATTCTAGCCCATGGCCGCCCGGACGGCTTCCATCGGCCGACGGCAGGCAAGAAAGGTGCTATAATTCGCCCCTTGCGCGGGCGACATGCAGAAACGTCGCGCAAGCCGGCGCGGTCGTTCGCCGACTGCTCGCCAGGCGCGGGCGGCGGCGGCGGTGTGCATCGCCATTTCTTCGGCTCACCCGCATGTGAGCGCTCAAGGACCAGACATGGACATCGGAGCGGTCAAGCTCGTCAACATCGAGCGCGAGGTACGCGAGGCCTATCTGGATTACGCCATGAGCGTGATCACCTCGCGCGCGCTGCCGGACGCGCGCGACGGCCTCAAGCCCGTTCAGCGACGCATCCTGTACACCATGTACGACAACGGCCTGCGGCCGGACCGGGCGTACCGCAAGAGCGCCGCCACCGTCGGCGACGTGCTGGGCAAGTACCATCCGCACGGCGATTCGGCGGTGTATGACGCCATGGTGCGCCTGGCGCAGGACTTCTCCATGCGCTACCCCCTGGTGGACGGGCAGGGCAACTTCGGCTCGATCGACGGCGATCCGCCCGCAGCCTACCGTTACACCGAGGCGCGCCCGGCGCGCACGGCCATGGAGATGCTGGCCGACATCGACATGGACACGGTGGACACCCGGCCCAACTTCGACGATACCCGGCAGGAACCCACCGTCCTGCCCGCCCGCATTCCCAACCTGCTGGTCAACGGCGCCTCGGGCATCGCCGTGGGCATGGCCACCAACATCCCGCCCCATAACCTGGGCGAGGTCTGCGACGCCCTCTGCCACCTCATCGACCATTGGGACGCGGTGGAGGACATCACGCCGGAGGATCTGCGGCATTTCATCCCCGGGCCGGACTTCCCCACCGGGGCCACGATCCTGGGGCTGGATGGCATCAAGAGCGCCTACGGCACGGGGCGTGGGCGGGTGCTCATCCGCTCGCGGGCCCACGTGGAGGAGATCCGCCCGGGCCGCGAGGCGGTCATCGTCACCGAGATCCCCTTCCAGGTCAACAAGACCACCTTGCTCGAGCGCATCGCCGACCTGGTGCGCAGCCGCAAGATCGAGACGATCAGCGACCTGCGCGACGAATCCGACCGCCACGGGATTCGCATCGTCATCGAGATCAAGCGCAACGGCGATCCGCACATCACCCTCAACCAACTCTACAAGTACAGCATGCTGCAGCACACCTTCGGGGTGAACATGCTGGCCCTGGTCGACGGCGAGCCCCAGGTGCTGTCGCTCAAGCGCCTGCTCGAGATCTACGTGAACCACCGCATCGACGTGGTGGAGCGGCGCACGCGCTACGAGCTGGAGCGGGCCCGGCAACGGCAGCATATCCTGGAGGGCCTGCGCATCGCCATCGCCCATCTGGACGAGGTGATCGCCACCATCCGGCGCTCGCCCGACGTGCCGGAGGCCAAGGCCAACCTGATCAGCGGCTTCAGCCTCTCCGAGGTCCAGGCCCAGGCCATCCTGGACATGCAGCTCAGGCGCCTGGCCGCCCTGGAGCAGGAGAAGATCGAAGAGGAGTACAAGGCGATCTCGGAACGCATCGCCTACCTGGAATCCCTGCTGCAGGATCGGGACATGGTGCTGGCGGTGATCCGGGCCGAGATCCAGGCCCTCAAGGAGGCCTACGGCGACCCGCGGCGCACCACCATCGAGGCCGACGCGCGCGAACTGGCCGACGAGGACCTGATCCCCATCCGCGACACGCTGATCACCGTGACCCAGCGCGGCTACATCAAGCGCCTCCCGACCGACACCTACCGCTCGCAGCAGCGGGGCGGGCGGGGCATCATCGGCGCCCGGACGAAGATGGACGACCAGGTGCGCGACAACTTCATCGCCGGCACCCGGGACACCCTGCTCTTCTTCACCGACCGCGGCCGCGTCTTCCAGATGCGGGCCTGGCAGGTGCCGGAGACCAGCCGCGAATCCGCCGGCACACCCTTGGTGAACCTCATCCAGCTGACGCCCGGCGAACGGGTGACGGTGGCCCTTCCGGTCAAGGCCGAGACCTGGCTGGCCGGCGGTTTCCTGGTCATGGCCACGGAGCGGGGCCGCATCAAGCGCACGGTGCTCAGCGCCTACGAGAGCGTCCGCTCCAGCGGCCTGATCGCCATCGTGTTGGACGAAGGGGACACCCTGCGCTGGGTCAAGGCCACCACCGGCAAGGGCGAGCTGATCATGGTGACCCGGCGCGGCCGGGCCCTGCGCTTCCGCGAGCAGGACGTGCGCCCCATGGGCCGCGCCGCGGCGGGCGTCATGGCCATCCGCCTCAAGGAGAGCGACGCCATCGCCACGATGGACCTGGTGGACCCGGACGCGGACCTGCTGGTGATCACCGAGCGAGGCGTGGGCAAGCGCAGCCCGCTGTCCCAGTACCGCACGACCAGCCGCCACACCCAGGGCATCATGACCCTGGCCGCCGGGCGCGTGGAAGAGATCGGGGAGATCGTCGACGCGCGGGTGGTGAGCGACGGCGGCGACCTGGCGCTGATCACCGCGGCCGGCATCGTCATGCGCACCACCACCGACGCGATCAGCCGCATGAGCCGCATCACGCGCGGGGTCATCATCATGCGCCCGGACGAGGGCGATCGGGTGGCCTCCCTGGCCTACTGGGTGGACCGCAGTCCAGCGGCCGAGACAGACGAGACCGAGGCATTCGAGATCGAGACGGGCGAGGGCGACCCGATCGGCACCGCGCTGATCGCGGGCGAGAGCGACCAGGGCGAACTCGATGGGGTGACCCGGGGACGATGAGACCGGGGACGAGACGGCCGGGGATGAAGACGCCGAGGACGAGGTGGTGGCGGACCTAAGCTGATGCCCGAGTTCGCGCGGGTCAGCCTCCGCCTCCTGGGCTTCCTGCGACCCTATCGGGGCCGAGTGCTGGGCGCCTACCTGGCCATGGCCGGGTCCACCTTGCTGGGGCTGGCCGTTCCCGCCATCCTGGGCTGGGCCATCGACCTGGCCCTGGGGGCGGGCCGGAGCGGCGGCGGCATCCTGGACCGACTGCCCGTCGCCGCCGCGCTGCTGGCCCGCCTGGACCTGCGCGGCACCGACGCCCTGCTGGTGGCCGCCGCCCTGCTGGTGGCCATCGCCCTGCTGCGCGGGGCGTTCAGCCTGGCGGAGATGTACCTGGGCGCCTGGCTCAGCCAGCGGGTGGCCTTCGATCTGCGCAACGCCTTCTTCAACCACCTGCAGCGCCTGTCCTTCGGATTTCACGACCGGGCGCAGTCCGGCGACCTGATGAGCCGCGCCATCGGCGACATCGGCAAGATCCAGACCTTCCTGGGCGAGGGCCTGCTGGAGGCGGTCAGCGTGCCGATCCTCTTCCTGTCGGTGGCCGGCATCCTTGTGTGGCAGGCGCCGGCGCTGGCCTTGGTGGCCCTCTCGCCGATGCTGTTGCTGCTGCTGGTCACCCTGCGCTTCGGCCAGGTGATCGAACCGCGCTTCCGGGCGGTGCAGGATCAGGAGGGGGTGATCAGCACCCGCGCCCAGGAGAACTTCACCGGCATGCGGGTGGTGAAGGCCTTCGCCCGCGAGCCCTGGGAGATCGCGCGCTACGCCGAGGAGAACGAGGTCTTCCTGCAGCGCCGCATCCGGGCCATCCATGCCTTCGCCGATTTCTTCCCCACCATGAACGCCGTGGTCGGCCTGACCCTGGCCCTGACCCTCCTGGTGGGCGGGCAGCAGGTGCTCGCCGGCACCCTCAGCGTGGGCAGCCTGGCCAGCATCGCCTTCTGGATCACCCAGCTGGGAGCGCCCACCCAGAACCTGGGCTTTCTGGTCAACCGCTCCAGCGAGGCGGTGGCCGCCGGCAAGCGGCTCTACGAGATCCTGGACACCCCGCCCGAGGTGGCCGAGGCCGCCGCCGCCCTGGTCCTGCCCCCGCTATCGGGCCGCGTGGCCTTCGTGGATGTGAGCTTCGGCTACGGCGAACAGCCGGTGCTCTTCAACCTGGACTTCGCGGCTGAGCCCAACCAGGTGGTGGCCCTCTTCGGCCCCACGGGCTCCGGCAAGTCCTCGGTGGTCAACCTGATCCCCCGTTTCTACGATGTCACGGGCGGCGCCGTGCTGGTCGACGGCCACGACGTGCGCCAGGTGACCCTGGAGAGCCTGCGCGCCCAGATCGCGACGGTGCTGCAGGACAGCTTCCTCTTCTCCGCCACCATCCGCGACAACATCGCCTACGGCCGGCTGGATGCCGACGACGAGGCGGTGGTGGCCGCCGCGCGCGCCGCGCGGGCGCACGACTTCATCCTGCGCCTGCCGGAAGGCTACGACACCATCATCGGCGAGCGCGGCGTCACCTTGTCGGGCGGCCAGCGGCAGCGCGTGGCCATCGCCCGCGCCCTGGTCATGCAGCCACGCATCCTGATCCTGGACGATGCCATGAGCGCGGTGGACACGGAGACGGAGCACCAGATCCGCGAAGCGCTCTCGGAGCTGATGCAGGGCCGGACGACCTTCATCATCGCCCAGCGGCTGTTGACCCTCAAGCGCGCGGACCTGATCCTGGTGCTGGACGGTGGACGCATCGTCGAGCGGGGCAGCCACGCGCAGCTTCTGGCGGCCGGCGGCCTCTACGCCCGCATCTACGACCTGCAGTTGAAGGATCAGGAGACCCTGGCCGCCGAAGCGCGGGAGGAGGGGCGCTCATGACCCCCGTCAAGCCTGAGCGCACGGCGCGCGGCACCTCCGACATGGCGCCGGCCCGGCCGCCGAGCGCCGGTGCCGGCCCGGAGCCCGGCCGCTCGCCGCGCCCTGGTCTGGACGAGATCTTCGACAACGAACAAGCGAGCCAGCGCTTCCGGGCCTTCGACGCCGGGCTCTTCAGCCGCCTGATGGCCTTCGTCAGGCCCTACCGCCGCCGGCTGCTGCTGGCGATCCTGCTGATGAGCGTCAGCAGCGCGGCCTCGGTGGCCACCCCCAACCTCATCGGCGCGGCGATCGACACGGCCGGCGCGGGGGGCGCGGGCATGGCGGCGCGCCTCAGGGGATCATCGGCATCATGGCGCTGGTGCTGGGGGTGGAATGGGTCACCAACCGCGCCCGCCTGGTCATCCTGGCCGACGTCGGGACGCGGATCGTGGTCGACATCCGGCGGGCGCTCTTCGACCACCTGCAGACGCTCTCCATGCGCTTCTTCGACACCTACAAGGTGGGCCGCCTGATGAGTCGGATCATCGGCGACGTGTCGGTGCTGCAGGAGTTCGTCACCTGGTCCATCGTCGGCACGGCGCGCAGCCTCTTCCTGCTCACCGCCATTCTCATCTCCCTGGGGCTGCGCAACCTGAAGCTGACCCTCCTGGTCATGCTGGTGCTGCCGCCCATGGTCCTGATGACGCGGGCCTGGAGCGCGCGGGCGCGCGATGCCTGGCGGGAGGTGCGCCGGCGCATCGCCATCATCAACGGGTACCTCAACGAGACGGTGACGGGCATGCGCGTGGTGCAGAGCTACACCCGCGAACCGACCAACGTCCGCATCTTCGACGACCTCAACCGCCGCCATCTGGCGGCCAACCTGCGCGCGGCGCGTCTCTCGGCGGTCTTCTTCCCGTCGGTGGACCTCTTGGGCGCGGTGGCCCTGGCCCTGGTCCTGCTCTACAGCGCCTTGTCGGGCGACCGCAGCCTGTCGGCCGGCGACCTGACGGCCTTCGCCCTCTTGGTGGACCGCTTCTTCGAGCCCATCCGGGAGCTCTCGCGCCGCTACAACCAGCTGTTGGCCACGATGGCCGCCAGCGAGCGCATCTTCGAGCTGCTGGACCTGGAGCCGGAGGTGCGCGACGCCCCGGACGCCTATGCCCTGCCGCCGATCCGCGGCGAGGTCCGCTTCCGCGATCTGTGGTTCGGCTACGACGAGCAGCCGGTGCTGAAGGGCATCGACCTGCTGGTGCCGGCGGGCAGCACGGTGGCCATCGTGGGCGAGACGGGGGCCGGCAAGTCCAGCATCATCAACCTGGTGGCGCGCTTCTACGACCGCTCGTCGGGGGAGATCAGCATCGACGGCCATCCGCTGGATGCGGTGACCCAGGCCAGCCTGCGGTCGCAGATGGGCATCGTCCTGCAGGAGACCTTCCTGTTCAGCGGCTCGGTCGCCGAGAACATCCGCTACGGGCGCCTGAACGCCGACCAGGCGGCGGTGGAGGATGCGGCGCGCGCGGTGGGCGCCCACGACTTCATCATGCGCCTGCCGGCGGGCTATGCCACCGAGGTCGGCGAACGGGGGAGCAAGCTCTCGGTGGGGCAGCGGCAGCTGGTGGCCTTCGCCCGCGCCCTCTTGGCCGACCCGCGCATCCTCATCCTGGACGAAGCCACGTCCAGCGTCGACACGGAGACCGAGCAGCTGATCCAGCGCGCCCTGCTGAGGCTGCTGGCGGGGCGGACGGCCTTCGTCATCGCCCACCGTCTGAGCACGGTCATCAGCGCCGACCGCATCCTCGTGGTGGAGGACGGCCGCATCGTCGAGTCGGGCTCGCATGCCGAGCTGCTGGCGGCCCGCGGCGCCTACCACCGCCTCTACACCCTGCAATGGTCCGCCGCGCCGTCCTCATGAAACCCTCATGGCGGGGTCTTCAATTGTGGGGTCTTCAACCGTTAGACTGAGACGGTGGTAAGGCGAGGTCGTGTGGCAACGTCTATACGGTCAGCGGGCGGCGCTCGGTGGTGTTGGCTTGCTGGCGGACGGCCCTGGCCGAAGGGCGGAGCGGCGAAGCGCAACCCTTGACAGGATGTCGCGCTTTTGTTAAGCTCTCATCCCGTGGCGCCCCGTCGTGCCGGGCAATGACCCGTGAGGTGCCAGGTCGCCCAGCTCGCGTCGGTGAGCCGGGCGTTTATCATGTTGAACCGAAATCGTTGGACCTGTAGGGCGAAGGGCGCCGCGCAAGCGCGGCGCATGGTGAAAGGGGCACGTAACACATGTGGACCAATATGCATGACCAGACGAACGTGATGGATCGCGCCATCCTGGAAGCGCTGGCGCAGCGCTACGAGGAGCAGGGTCTCCTGTCGACCTCGGACATCGTCGAGATCTGGCCGGAAGCGGCCAACGACCTGGACATGGCCTATGCCTTGCTCGAGGACGAAGGGATCGAGATCGACTACGAGGCCGAAAACCCGCTGGGCGCCGCTCCCTCGCATCTGGTGGACTATGAGGGGATCGATTCGGACGACTCGATCAGCCTCTACTTCCGCGAGGTCGGCTCGATCGACCTCCTGGACGCCAGCCAGGAGATCGACCTGGCCAAGCGCATCGAATCGGGTCGCGACGCCGCCCGGGCCCTGGTGGACGTGGTGGAAGGCAAGCAGGTCAGCGACCGCGTGCGCACCGAGCTGCAGCATCTGATCGCTGACGGCGAACTGGCCAAGCAGGAGCTGACGCAGGCCAACAGCCGCCTGGTGATCAGCATGGCCAAGCGCTACCTGGGCCAGGGCGTGCCCTTCCTGGACCTGATCCAGGAAGGCAACCTGGGCCTGATGCGCGCGGTCGAGAAGTTCGACTGGCGCCGCGGCAACAAGTTCAGCACCTACGCCACCTGGTGGATCCGCCAGTCCCTGACGCGCGGTCTGGCGGACCAGGGCCGGACGATCCGGGTGCCGGTGCACATGAACGACCGCATCCGCAAGGTCTACGCGGTGGCCCATGCCCTGGAGACGGAGCTGGGCAGGCGCCCCAACGCCGCGGAGATCGCCGCGGAGCTGGAGATGGACGTGGAGAAGGTGGAGCTGGCGCTCAAGGCGAGCCGGCGCAGCATCAGCCTGGAGAAGCCGGTCGGCCACGAGGGCGAGAGCGAGCTGGGGCAGTTCATCGAGGACGAGGCCAGCGAAGATCCGCTGGAGTCGGCCTCCCTGGACCTCTTGCGCAGCGACGTGGAGGACGTGCTGCAGGGCTTGACGGCCCGCGAGCAGCGCGTGCTGGAGCTGCGCTACGGCCTGCGCGGCCACCGCTCCTACACGCTCAAGGAAGTGGGCAAGATCTTCGGGCTCACCCGCGAGCGGGTCCGGCAGATCGAGAAGGAAGCCCTGCGCAAGCTGCGCATGCCGCTGCGCGCGCGGATGCTCAAGGCCTACCTCAACTAGCGCGGGCCACCTCGGGCATCGGGACGGCGCCCGCGCCCCCGGCCCGACCGACAACCACAAAGCAGACCCAGCGCGGGGGGCCTTGAGAAAGGCTCCCCGCGCTTCGATGGGGAATCGTCTAACGGTAGGACAGCGGTCTTTGGATCCGCCGGTTCAGGTTCGAATCCTGATTCCCCAGCCTAGTCATAGCATGGGTTTCCGGGCTTTCCGTGGGGCGAGCGACGGGCTTGTAACCCCACTTCTAACTCCACCGTTTGTGGAAGAGGCGCCCTAGCCCCATCTGCGCCTCTGACGTGGCGGTGGGAATAGTGGCAACTACGTCACTCACGCTCACGGGTACGAAGAGTTGGGTCCAGGTGTCGGCTCCATCGGGAGAGCAAGCTCTGCCTCGATCATAGCCTCGAACTCTGGAATAGTCGCGGACCATCCTGATCTCGCATTCACGCAATTGCCAGCTGATAGCTCGCACCAATCACGAACATCAAGTGCCTCAATCCCCTGACCAGATTGACGCAAGCCCATCACTGTTTCTCGCAAGAAGCGTACAGATGGGCTATAGCCGACGGGTAGTGACCACGTTGGATCGTAGTATGGCTCCCATGCTCCAACACCACGACTGCCGGCAGATCGATGCCCAAACAGTATTCCGGCGTCCCCAATCTCGATATCACCCACGGTGTCTAGAACAGACTCGGGATCATAGATGCCATCCAGGATCACATGACTACGCATTGGGGCGGGGCAGGTAGTCGCCACTGGCCAAAGATCTACGTGGGTGAGTCGGGGGCGCAGACCATCCTCGGTCTCATATCGAGATGGCAGCAAGTCGACAATCTCGACTCTTGACGCAACGTCAGCGACTGGTATCCAACCCGGAGGATAGACAGAGCTCTCTGCCTCGTTGGATATCCCTCTTCCGCTGATTGCGAAACGCTGCGATCGACTCGGGACTCCCCTCTGCTCACCAACGAGCATGATGCTGTCCCAAGAAGCGACAAGGAAATGGCAAGACTGTACAGTCTCTGATCGCTTGACATGGAGATGCCCCTCCGAGGCGCGTACAGTGGCCTCGATCCTGTCGCGCACCACGGTGAAGGCTGCAAAGTGCTGCACGAGGTAGTGGCAGGCTGGCTACCGCGGCAGCGCATCCTCCAACTCCGCCAAGAAGTCGTCCACCTTCCTGTGCTCGCTGAAGCGGACCACTTCCGGCTTGTTCCAAGTCTCGTAGACATCGCCCCTGCCCCCCGTCGCTCCGCCGAGCGTCAGGCAGCTGGCTCCGGCGAAGTGCTGGGCGTAGTGGATGCCATCGGGTGCCTTGACCAGCGCGAACAGGAACGAATCGCCCACGTCCAGCGGCGGGGTCGGGCCGCCGTGCGCGTTCGCCCCATCCAAGGTGCCCAGCTTGTGCAGCGTGATCTCGTGGTTCGGGGCGATCGATCCGTCGGACTTGAAGACATGGTCGACGCGGATGGTATAGGCCGAGTACGCTTGCCAGCCGCGGCTGGCGTTGTGAACCCTGATCGTCTCCTTGCCTGATTCGGTTTCCGCGGTGATCTCAACATAGGGCGTCGCTTTGATCGACCGGACGTCTGGCGCTTCGATGAGCAACGTGTCGTCCGGGCCCGAGTAGTTCACCGTGGTCCAACCCAAGAAGGACCGATTCACAATGGTGCCGCTGATCACGATTGCCGACTCAGCAACGAAATCCTCCATCGAGGTTGGATACGCAAAATCCATGGCATGCGGCTGCCCGATTCCCTCTTTCGGACCATCCATTGCCGGCAGGATGGCAAGCGCAGCGAGCAGGACGGCCGCGATGCTTCCGACGAACAAGACGGGGCGCCCGTAGCGGCCCATACGCATTCGATCCTGATGCTTGAGCATGACCGGACCTCCGATGCCGCCATTCGATGGTCACCATTGCGAACCGCTCGCCACGATCCACGCCTCGTCCACACCGGCATGGTCGTCCACACCGAGAACCTGCCAGGGCCCACCCACTCTCGGCCCATCGGGTCCTACTCGACGATGCGACGGGTACCGCAGCCACGCCAAGCAACGGCGCGACCGGCCCAAGGGCCAACCTGAGTCTCAGCTACGACACCAAGGAGGATAGACTCTCCCGCCACCGCCGGTCAACCCTTCGTCCCTTCACCCGATCCTGTCGTCGCCCCACGTCGGTTGAGACCTGCCCCAAAGGCACCACGAGGATCATCGCCCAGGGACGCCTGATGTCGTTCTTGCCTTCTTGTCCTCAAGCCACGATGGTAGTAGTATCCGATTGGAGCGAACAAGGCGTCCTGTGATTCGGCATCACGCCTCATGGCGCATCATCGTCCGTCATGCTCCGCGACCGGATCGCCCGCAATCGCCTGTACGCTTGAAGCCGCTCGCTTTCGAACGGTGGGATCGGTTGCGCCGAGGCGACACCAGGATATGTCTTCATGAACGCCAAGAGGACCACTGTACTTGTGATCGCCATTGTAACGATCGGAGCCATGACAGCGCGACGATTTGTAGACACCATGCGCAGTGACGGCAACGACTCGCGTCGGATAATTGCGGGGGATCCTGCTGTCGGGAAAGTGGAGGCAGTGGCTGCGGCGCGGGCCTATCTGTCGGAATGGACTGACAGCCCACACGAGGTGATCGCCGAGGCGCGGCTCATGGGCATGGGTGAGTACGACGCGATCTCTGGCAGTGCTGATGGTATTCCTGAATCCTGGACGAATCGGGATGTCAATATCCAAAGCGACCCTGTATGGGTTGTTATCCTGGGTGTCGCTGGCAACCTCAGTCATACAGAGTTCATTCAGACAAGCGCTGAAATGCGGCAGTACTTCCTGGGAGAAGCGGGGGAGTCGTTCATGTGGCCGGATGGCACGTCTCGCGCTGTGATGGTATTTGACGCGACGAAAGGCGACCTGTTGGCCAAATCGATCATTGCGCCAGATAGGTCCGATGTCTATGACAGGATTGTGGCGTATCCCACATCGTTGCCTTGACGGGAGTTCGGTTTCGTCTTGAGGTTCCCGTTCAGCGGCCAGATCCATTCGAGCCGAGCGGCCGGACGAAGCCCTGCACTTCGACCCAGGCCGCCAGATGCCCAACCTTTTCATGCAGCCAGTTCGTCTCGAAGACTTGTGACTGTCCAGGCTGCAGCACACTCGTGCTCACATCGGCGCACTCTACTGCCATTCCGGTACCGTCAAAGACGGTGATCGCCATCATTCCTGTGTCCTCAACCGGAAAGGCATGAGGGTTTCGCACCTGGCCAACCACTTTATAAGAACTGTCTGATACTGGGACCATTGACACGTCGAACGGTTCAAGGTGAACTCGGGGTCCAATGTCGCCGAAGAAGTCATCGACTGATGTTCGGATCCGGAAGGACTCCGCAGCTTGTTCGTTGTCGTCAAGATACGTATCGAAGCAGGACACAGCCCCCCATCCGCTGGCCTTGATGGCAACCAGTCCACTGGCTGTGCCAAGGGCCCGTCCTCCTGGCCCGAACAAGTCCATGTCTATGTTGACGTCGATGTTGTGCGTCCAGCGAGGGACGTTATTCCGGAAGCGTCCCACAATCTTCTTGTCACCATCCTTGTCAGTGAGCAGGTTGGCTTGTTCGATGACCAGGTCACCTGTGACGGGCCACGGGGGTTGTGTCGGAATAGACGTCGGGGGCGGCTGCGTTGCGGTCGCTGTAAGTGTCGGCGTCCGGGTAAGGGTTGGCGCCCTCCCGATATCGGGAATGTAGGTCCGCCACCGGCCACGCGTCGGCGTTGGACGGGTCGTCGGTGTGGCCGTAGTTCTCAGGCGTGTAGGCGTTCGGCTAGGGGTTGCCGTCTGGCGCGGGCGAGTCGGTGTGCGGGTGGGAGTAACGCGACGAGTCGCCGTCGGCGAAGTCTCGGCCGTTGGGGGCATTTCTAACAGACCCTCGATCTTCACGTTGTCGATGAAGACGCCCGGGTAGTCGCCGGCCCCGTCCCTGTCGTTGTAGACAAAGGCCACCTGCACCGTAGACAGACCCGCCGTGTCCGGGAGATAGATCGGCGCCTGCAATGCGAGCCAAGTGGCACGCAGTTGTTCGTTGGGCAGGCTCAAGGTGACGCAGCTGAAATCCCTACTGCCTCCTTCCGCAGCGCAGACATACAGTATGCGCTGCCCGACGGGCGTGTCCATGAAGACTGTTAGGTCGATTTGGATGCCTGCGGGATAGGCGCTGATGTCAATGCCGGGATGCTGGAGCCATGGCTCAGTACCCAGTCCGACGTTGGTGCCACAGGGGTTCTTGACCCCATCGAGTCCCCCTCCGGAACACCAGGCGCTTGCGGTGCCGCCGACGATGGAGGCCCGTTCACATGTCTGACGACTCCACGCGTGACGTGACTCGCGCCCCGCCTTCAGGTTCACATTGTCGAACAGGGTCCACCCATTGGGCGGGAACACAGCGCCTTCGAAGTCCAGGAAAGCGACCTCCTCGCCTCCCTGGGTTGCGCTCAGCGGCTGACGAGTGATGGGAAAGGGGGTTCTGGCAAGCACCAACGGGGCCTCACCAACAATGTTGAGGTACGGTTGCCTGGCCCCCTCCACCGTCGCTGAGTCGGCGATGTTCGCGGACACAGCCAGCATAGATCCAGACAGGAAGACGATGGCGAAGAGACCTGCTCCGACTCGTGGCATGGCTAACTCCTTCAGCGCTTCGCGAATTCCGGCCTAGCGGCTTCGACGTAGGTCGGCCCGCCTACCGCCTCAGCCACGGCAAGTACGCCGTCCGCCCGTCCGCCCCCGCCGTCGGCGACGGTTTACGCTCAACGGTCGGCGTGCTTGTCGGATGCGCTACCGTCACGGTCACCGTCGCTGTCACCGTCGCCGTGCCTGTCGCCGTGCCCATCGCGCCCTCCGCCGTCGGCGTGACTGTCGGAATCTCCGGCACGTAATGCAGCAGGATGCCATGGTCCCGTCCTTCCGCGTCGCGGCGCCAGCCCACGGCCCAGGCCTGGCCGTCGGCCATCGCCTGCACGGCGTGGAGGTGGCAGTCGCAGGGCGGGGGCTGGGCTTCCCAGGTGCCATCGCGGTAGCGGAGGATCACGCCGGGGCTCCGACCTTCCTGCGGGCCACCGACCGCCCAGCCCTCCGTCGGTGAGAGCATGTCCACCGACCACAGGGCTTCGGCGGCGTCCACGGGCACCGTACTGACCACGTCGCCCCGCAGGTGCCGCATGGCTCCGCTGCCCTGGGCGCTGCCCACGATCCAGGCCTCGTCCACGCCGACCTGGTCTACTCCCAGGGCCTGGAAGTCGCCCGGGCTCCCGGCCATCGCCTGCCAGCGCTGCCCATCGAAGCGGCTGATGGCGCCCGCGGAGCCCACGGCGATGGCGTCGCTGGCGCGCCCGGCCCGCTTCTCCGCCGGTAGCGGGTCGCGTAGCAGCAGATCGAGGCTATTGCCCGTAGCCGTGCCCCAGCCGCCATCGCTCTCTGTCGAATGGCCATCGGCGATGCGCAGCAGGCCGCTGCGGCCGACAGCCCAACCGGTTGGCGGACTGCCGGCCACCTTCACGTCGCTCAACCTGTCCGCCGCCGTGCGCTCGAGCTGCCAGCGCTTGGCGGTGCGGTCGTAGGTGTACAGCTGTCCCGCCAGCAACTCCGTGGCCCAGTCGCCGGAGACCGCGTTCATGGCGAGCGGCTTGTCCAGGGCGTGATCCTCCCATCCGGAAGCCGTCCGGCGAAACAGCGCCGCGGACGGGATCAGGTCCTCTCCGGGGCGGAAGCGCCGACCGGCAAGCCAGCCCTCGCCGGAACCGCTCATGAGATCCAGGTCCAGGTCCAGCAGCTGGTCCGCCCCTGGCGGCGGCGTCACCGCCTCCCAGCGGCCCCCCGTGGCGAGCTGCCGGGGAAAGACCACTGACCGCATCACCTGGAGGACCAGCGCCTGCCGGTCCAGCGGCACATCGAGGCCCACCAGACTGAGATGCGTCGGTGACCACCAGCGATCCATGTCGTCCACGTGTTCGATATACAGGGCCAGCACCTGGCGCGGATCGCGCGGGACGTACAGGCTGGCGACCCGTTCATCCACCCGCTCCTGCCGCAGTTCGTGGGCGCTGGTATCGCGCGGCACTGAGTTCCAGAACCAGCCGTAGTCAAAATGTACCGTCAAGCCATCACCGACGAAGCGGCCCACGAAGGAATCTTCGCCCTGAAGGGCTTCATAACGCCAGCCGGGCGGGAGGGCCACCGAGAACCTGCCGGTGTCCACCCGCGCCCAATCCGACGGATCCTGCGCGGCGCGACTCGGGACGGCAACTCGAGCCAGGTGGGCGGCGGTGGCCGACCCGCCGGCGAGGTACGCGGCCAAGGCGATCAACCATCCGGTCCGGCAAATTCGGTTCACCATACACCTCCGGGACATGCGCAACGGCAGGGCGACGTCCACCGCTGCCAGACAGCGGCGCGACCAGCCCAAGGACCAGAATTCATCACGACATACGACGGCAACAGCAGGATAGTTCTGCGCACGACCACCGGTCAACCCTGATTTCGTCGCGCGATCCCCTGACGCAACATCACCGCTTATGCGCTCCCCCCCGCCACCGCCGCCACCGCCGCCAGCTCGCGGCTGAAGCGGAAGCCCGCCGCCGCCGGGAAGCGCCGCAGCCCTTCGGCGCGCAGGCGCGGCGCCGCGTCCCGCTCGTAATCCGCGAAGGCCGCGCGGGAGGCGAAGCGGTAGACGGCGCGGGCCAGGGGGCGGGCGGCGGCGGCCGGGTCCGCATCCCTGTCCGGCAGCAGCAGCCAGGCCTCTAGGGCGCCGCCGGCGCAGACCTCCGCCAGGTGGCCCTCCATCAGCCAGGCCAGGTAGGTGCGCCAAGCGGCCGGGTCGTCGCCCTCGTATTCGCAGGTCACCGTGTAGATCAGCATGGTCCGTTGCTCCTTGTTCGTCCGCTCCGGGGAACCGATCGCCCGCTCCAGGGAACCGCCCTGCGGCATCGCGACACCCTATGGTATAGTAGAACCAACCGGTCCGATCCGGCAGACGAGCAGCGCCGCGCGCGGTCGTGCGGCCTGATGCGCCCGGTTCACCTTGGAGGTCATCGCGATGAAGCTCCCCCGGATTGCCGCCCTGTCGTTGTTACGCCGTCGCCTCGCGGCGGCCCTGGCCCTAGCGCCGGCCCTCCTCATGGGGCCTGCCGCCGCGCCCGCCGTCGCCGCGCCCGACCAGCAGGCCGCCCCGCCGCCGGCCTACCGCTACCAGCTGGTCGACACCTGGGAGAAAGAGCCCTGGGCCCTCAGGGCCGGGCATTATGGTCGCATCGCCGATGTCAGCTCGGCGCCCGACGGCACGATCTACGTGCTGGACGACCGGCATCAGGCCCTGCATGCCCTGGCGCCCGACGGGACGCCCCTCAGGGTCATGCCCGTGCCCGACCTCAGCGGCCCCAACAACCCCGAGCAGATCGGCTGGACCCTCAAGCGCCTGGACGTCGGCTTCGACGGCAACCCCTATGTGCTGTCCGACGGCCTGTACCTGGACAAGGTCACCAACCAGATCCGCTTCAAGGCCCGCATCGACAAGCTGTCGCCCAACGGCGAGGCCCTGGCGCGCTTCGTCTTCGAGCCCGAATCCTTCAGCAGCCCCCACGAGGGCCGCTACCTGGACATCGCCCTGCGCGACGACGGCCGCATCTACCTCGCGCGCAGCGCCGTGGCCATGATCCTCTTCTTCAGCTGCGAGCCCCAGCCCGGGGACGTGTCCATCCGCGACGCCGGCGTCGACGTCCTGGACCCCCAGGGGAACTACCTCGAGACCATCGACTTCGCCAGCCACGGCAGCATCCCCACCGGATTGGATCTGGACCTGGACGGCGTCCTGCACGTCATCAACGCCATCCCCTCGGCGCTCACCAACCCCTACTGCGGCCCCCAGCCCACCGAGGAGCCCTCGCGCCGCGGCCCCGAGCCCGAGCGGCTCGGTGCCGGTGCCAGTGCCGCGCCCGCCCAGGCCATCACCCCCACGCCCTCGGCTCCCCAATGGGACAACGGCGTGGCCATCTTCGAACCCAACCATCGGCTGCGGGAGATCGTGCCCTTCTTCAACGCCGAGGACATCGCCGTGGGGCCGGCCGGCATCTTCGTCTCCCGCAACGTGGAGATCTTCCAGCTGCGCGACGACAAGGAGCCCCTGTGGGTGGGCCCCATCGGCCGGGTCTACGCCGCCTACTTCGACAACCATCCCGTCATCCACCTGGATGTGCCCACCAACGGCAAGGTCGTGGCCAGCTTCCAGCATTGCTACTGGCAGGGGGCCATGATCTTCGATCGGCCCCAGGCCCGGCCCGACACGCCCAGCTTCCACGGCATGACCGACGTCCCCGAGCTGGAGGGCCCCGCCTACCCCGCGCGCATCGCCGCCGGCGAGGATCTGGCCGTCCTGTTGGGCCGCTACCAGTCCTTCGGGCAGGGCGCCGCGCGCCAGTACCAGGGCACCAACCAGCTCGTGCTGCCGCAGACCATCCAGCGCTGGACGCGGCATGGACAGGTGCAGCCGCCCACATCGCCCCTCAGCTCCCAGACCGGCATGTGCGCCGGCGGCCGCACCTGGTACACCCGCGACGTGGCCATGGACGGCAAGGCCGTCTATTCCATGGACTTCGGGCAGATCCAGCGCCGGCCGGACCATTTCCTGCCCGAATGGGGCGCCTGGCCGCAGCTGGACGAGAGCCCCGAGGAGCCCTTCCTGCTCAGCGCCGTGTCGGCCGACAGCGGCCGGGTGGCGGCCTTCGACAAGGTGCGCGGCAAGGTCTTCGTGCTGGACGACACCGGCAAGCCCGTCAGCAGCTGGACGGTGGATGGCGGCGGCAACTCCGTGCCCGTAGACCTGGCCATCCGCGGCGACCGGGTGTTCCTGGCCGACCGCGGGGCCAACCGCGTGCTGGTGCGCGGCATCGACGGCGAAGACCTGGGCGCCTGGCCCACCCATGATGGTCCGGCGGCCATCGCCACCGGCCCGTCGGGCGACGTCTACGTGCTCGGTCGCGGCCGCTGGGCCTACCGCTACCGTGCCGACGGCCGCCTGTTGGCCTCCTGGCCCATGCCCGACCGCGGCATCTGGGCCCTGGACATCACCGTCGACCAGGACGAGGCCGTGTACGTGAGCTTCCTGCATCACGAGGAGCTGCCGGACTCGGCCCAGCCGGCCTGGATCTCCAACCAGTTCCAGATCTTGCGCTCGGGCCTGTGGATCTTCAAGGGCGAGCCCTACGTGCCCGAGGAGGCGCCGCCGCCGGCGGCCACCGCCTGCACCGCCGTGCCCGACAAATGGGCCGCCCCCCGCCGCATCCCCCTGGGCAACACCGTCGACGTCAGCCTGACCGTCGCCGGCCGCTGCCCCGGGCGCCAGACCCCGGTGCAGGTGGCGGTGGTTGTGGACACCTCGCGCTCCATGAACTACGACAGCGCCCTGGCGCGGGCCAAGGCCGCCGTGGGCGAGCTGCTGCAAGGCCTTGACCCCCGCTCCAGCGAGGTGGCCCTGGTCACCTTCGACGACGGCGCCACCCTGCTGCAGCCCCTGACCGGCGAGCTGGGCAAGCTGTCCCAGACCATCGCCGGCCTGGAAGCCCTGGGCGACACCCGCTCCACGGCGGGCATCAGCACCGCCCATCAGGAGCTGCGCGGCCTGCGGGGCAAGCCCCTCGAGCGCCAGGTCATCGTGATGGTCAGCGACGGCTCGCTGAAGGACGACCCGACGGCGGACGCCGAAGCGGCCCTGGCCGACGGGATCGAGCTCTACGCCCTGGTGCTGCCCAACCGCGAGTTCCAGCCGCCCTTCACCGATCAGCTGACCGCCCTCGTCGGCGGCGACCGGGAGCATGTGCTCATCGACCCGTCGCCGATGGAGCTGTCCGCGCTCGTCGACAGCCTGACCGACTTCATCCCCGAACCGGGGCTCTTCGCCGCCATCAGCATCGTCGATGAGATTCCCGCCAACATGGACTACGTCGTGGATTCGGCGCGCCCCAGCGCGGTCTACGACCCGCAGCGGCGCACCCTCACCTGGAGCCTGGGCCCGCGGGCGGCCGACGAGCCCATCAGCCTGGGCTTCCGCCTGCGCCCCCTCGAGGTGGGCATCTGGCCCACCAACGTGCGGGCCGACGCCGCCTACCGCGACGCCCTGGGCAACGATGGCCGCCTCGTCTTCCCCATCCCCCAGGTGGAGGTATGGGCCCCCGAATCCCATCCGGGCCGCGTCTACCTGCCGCTCCTGCTCCGCCAGCAATGCATTCCGGTGGACAAGCCCCTGGACATCGTGCTGGTATTGGACAGCTCCAGCAGCATGCGCGAGACCACCGGCGGCGCCCAGACCAAGCTGGAGGCCGCGCGTCTGGCGGCGCAGCTGTTCATCGACCGCTCCACCCTGGGGCCGCTTCGCGACCAGCTGGCCCTGGTGAGCTTCAACCGCGACGCCACGCTTCTCACCGCCCTGACCGACGACCGCGCGGCGCTGGCCGCCGGCCTGGCCGCCCTGCAGAGCCAGGAGGGCACGCGCATCGACCTGGGCCTGCAAGCCGCCGCCGCCGCCCTGGGCCAGAGCGGGCGCCCGGAGGCCAAGCCCGTGGTCATCCTGCTCACCGACGGCATCCAGAACAACCCGGAGCGACCCGGCAACGCCGACGTGCTGGCCGCGGCCGCGGTCGTCAAGAACCTCGGGGCCCTGGTGTACACCATCGGCCTGGGCCTACGGATCGACGTGGCGCTGCTGCGCGAGGTGGCCAGCTCGCCGGCGCGCTTCTACCCCTCGCCCACCGCCGAGCAGCTGGCCGACATCTACCGCCAGATCTCCGAGCAGCTGCCCTGCGACCTGCGGGGCGCCATCGGCGGCGGCTGACCGGCGGGCCAACGGCATTCATGCGCCGGACGCCGAGGGGCAACAGCATACCGTAGGGGCGAAGCATCCGCCGCAGGTGGTTCGGGATTCCGACCGTCGATCAGCGGATGCTTCGCCCCTACACCGTCCGCGCCCCTATCTGATCCGCTCGTCTCTACCGGATCCGCTTACCCTGCCCTACCCTGCTATGAAAATGCGCCGCGCTCCAGCCGCAGTTTCATATTCTGGCGGGTGTGCTTGCCGCACATGCGCGACTAGTTCAGCGGGAACCCCACCCGCAGCCGCAGATCATAATCGTTGAGGGTGGGCGCCGTGTCGCGCAGAGCGGGCACCCAGAGCGCCTCGTCGGGCAGGGCCTCATCCTCCGGATAGAGCTGCTCCAGCAGGCTGGAGAGGTTGCTCAGGCGGTCCTCGTCCCAGGCCAGATGCGGCAGCTGCTTGCCGTTGATCTCCACGAAGAGGCCTTCCTCGCGCATCTCCAGCCCCGCCTGCTTGATGCCCTCCAGCGCCAGGCGCTGCTGCAGGTCCTTGCGCAGCATCAGCTGCGGGATCTTGAGCTTGCCGCCGCGGTCCAGCTGCATGCCGCGCAGCATGCGCTGCAGGTCGACGGTGCTGAAGCCGGCGAAGGAAGGCACCCAGCCGGTCACCTTGCCCTTCAGGGACACCGGCTCGTAATGGACGGCCAGGTCCAGCTGCTGCACCGCCGAGGCCTCGCCCGGGCCGTCCGCCTGCCGGGCGATCAAGCTGCGCACCTGGCGGCGGGTGGGGGTGGCGATCTTGCGCCGCGGGCTGGCGCCTTCCTCCGGCAGGTCGGGCAGGAGGATGTCCAGCTGCAGGTTGAGCTTGCTGATGGCCGGGACCAGGGCCGCCACGGACGCCTGACCTTCCGTCGAGATGAGGTGGAAGGCAGTGCTGCCGTCATCGCTCAGCTTGCCCAGGAGGTCCACGAGGTTGTCCAGGGACTCGCCCTCCCAGGCCAGCGACGGCAAGGGCATGCCGTTGACCAGCAGCAGGATCCCCTCCGGCTGCAGGGCCACGGTCAGGTGCTGGATGTCGCGCCGGTCCAGCCAGGCCAAGGCGTCCTGGTCCATGTAGACGATGCGTCCGAAGAGCGGGTTGCCGGTCAGGTCCTCCGCCAGGGCGTCGATGGTCTTGGAAGGAAAGCCGGCCACCTTGGCCACCCGGCCATCGGCACCCAGCTCGATGGGCACGGTGGGAAAGAGCACCGGCAGGCTCTCCAGCACCCGTTCCAGCTTGCCTTCCGCCTCGCCCTTGGGCTCGCCGCCGGCCGAGCAGCCGGCCAGGATGGCCGTGCCCAGCAGGCCGAGCACCATGAGATGCGGCCACCGTCGTCCTGTCATTGCGCCCATGCTCCACCCTGCCCTTTTCTGGTCCGCAAGCCGAACGGGGGTATCGGATCGACGCCGGCCCTCGGCCAGGGGCAGCCATCGGTCTCTTAACTCTGAGATAACCCAAGCATACCGCATCGCGGGGTCTCTGGTCAAGCCCTTCGGCTACGGCCTCGCGGCGCGCGGCTCAGGACGCCAGGACCGCCGTCTTAATCTGTTATTGACCTCGCCAGTCTGAAGGTGTATCGTGAGGGGCAGTTCCTATTTCGCTTGCCCCTCTATGGTTACCGAGGCCCGTTCAAACCGTGTTGGAACTGGAATCCCGCGGCCGTGTTGCGGTGCTCCTGCAGGTGCTGGCCGTCGGCCTGGGCCTGATGGCCCTGACCCTGGCGCTGTGGCCCACCCGTGACGCCGCATCCCAGAGCACCGAACTGCGTCTCTGGCTGTCTCTGCTGGTCCTGGTCCTGGAAATGGCGGTGCTGGTCATCGCCCGCCGGGGCCGTTTTGCCGTGGCGGCCGGCTTGCAGACCTTCGGGCTCTGGGCCGTCCTGTCCGCGGCCTGGATCCCCATCGGTCCGGCCCTGGCCCTGACGGCCTTCCCGGCGGCGTTCATCTTCCTGGTCGCCCTGGCGACCCTCCTGCTGGAACGGCGCACGGCCCTCGCCTTCGCCCTGCTCTGCCTGGTCACCGTGGCCTTGGGCGCCTGGGCGACGCCGGCCGCCAGCAGCCTGAACCGCGCCCTGGCCCTGCGCAGCGCGGGGCTCTTCAGCCTGTTCGCCGCCCTGACGGTGCTGTTGTCCTCTGAGATGCGCAGCCAGCTGCTGCGCGGCCGCCAGGCCAACCGCCGGCTGGACCTGGCGCGGGCCAACCTCCGGGTAGAGATCGACCAGCGGACCGCCGAGCTGGAGCAGGCCAACGCCCGCCTGCAGGTGGAGGTGGAAGAGCGCAGCCAGGCCCTGGCCACCCTGCGGGCGACGGCCGACCGCTACCAGCAGGTGCAGCGCCGCCTGGACGCGATCCTGGCCTACCTGCCGCAGATCGTGCTCTACGAGACCCGCGGCGAAGGCGGCTCCATCGTCGGCAACATCGAGGGGCTGCTGGGCTACCCGGCGGCCTCCTTCCGCTCCGACCAGCAGTTCTTCCTGCACCTGATCCACCCCGAGGACATCCGCCGCGTGCGCCGCAGCTTCGACCGCTGGATCGCGCGCGGGCGCCAGGGCGTGCTCACCCAGGAGTTCCGCTGCCGGCGCGCCGACGGCCGCACCATCTGGCTACAGGATTACGCCGTCTCGGTCTCGCCGCCGGAAGGCGAGCCCTACCTCGCCGGCGTGCTGATGGACATCACCGAACGCCGGCGGGCCGAGGAGGAACGGGAGCGCTTCACCCGCCAGCTGCGCACCGCCGCCGAGACCGCCGAGCGGCTGACCGGCATCCTGGATCCGCAGGTGCTGATGGACCAGACCGTCGCCCTGATGCAGGAGCGCTTCCACCTCTACCACGTGCATTTCTACCTCTACGAGGCGGAGACCGGGCATCTGGTGGTGCGGGCCGGCTCGGGCGGCATCGGCAAGGCGATGGTGGAAGGCGGCCACAGCATCCCCCTGCACGCGCCCCAGGGCATCGTCGCCCACGCGGCGCGGGAGCGGCGCTCCGTCCAGGTGGACGAGGTGCGGGACGATGCCCGCTTCCTGCCCAACCCCCTGCTGCCGGCCACCCGCTCCGAGGTGGCCATCCCGCTGTTGGGCCGCGACGGCCTGATGGGGGTGCTGGATGTGCAGGACGACCGACCCTTCCGCTTCACCGCCTCCGAGCTGGACACCTTCAGCACCCTGGCGGGGCAGATCGCGGTGGCCATCGAGAACGCGCGCATCTTCGATGCCCTGAAGGCCGCCAACCTGCGCCTCAGGGAGGTGGACCGCCTCAAGAGCGAGTTCCTGGCCAACATGAGCCACGAGCTGCGCACGCCGCTCAACTCCATCATCGGCTATGCCGAGCTGCTGCTCATGGGCATCAACGGCGACCTCGACGGCGAATCGGCCAAGGACATCCAGGCCATCTACGACAACGGCCAGCAGCTGCTGATCCTGATCAACGACGTCCTGGATCTGGCCAAGATCGAGGCCGGGCGGATGCAGCTGGACCGCGAGGCCATCGACGTATCGGCGCTGATGGAGGATGTCAAGGTGCGCAATGCCGGCTTGCTGCTGCGCAATCCGGTCGCGCTGCATGTCGTGGTGGAGCCGAACCTGCCGCCCTTGTGGGCCGACCCGGTGCGCATGCGGCAGATCCTGGGCAACCTGCTCTCCAACGCCGTCAAGTTCACCCATGCGGGCAGCATCACCCTGCGCGCCTACCGCCAGGGCAACGACATCTGCCTGGCGGTGGAGGACAGCGGCATCGGCATCGCGCCCGAGGTGCTGGGCGCCATCTTCGACAAGTTCCGGCAGGTGGACGGCTCTGCCACCCGCAGCAGCGATGGCACGGGCCTGGGCCTGGCCATCACCCGCCATCTGGTAGAGCTGCACGGCGGCCAGGTGGGCGTCCACAGCCAGGTGGGCGCGGGTTCGGTGTTCACGGTGCGCCTGCCCCTGGAGGGCGCCCTGGAAGCGGGGCGCAGCCCATCCGAGCTGCCGCAGCCGGAAAGCCTGCCGGCCTGGCCATGAGGCCCGAACGATGAGCCCGGCGGCAGACGGTACCGGCGCGAAGGGCGACCTCAGGGCGCCTTTCGTCCTGTACATCGAGGACAACTTCCACAACCGGCGCCTGGTGGGCAAGATCCTGGCCTCGCGCGGCATCCGCGTGGTGGAGGCGGAGGATGGCCTCTCCGGGCTGCGGCAGATGCGCCAGGAGCGCCCGGCGGTGGTCCTGTTGGACATCAGCCTGCCGGACATCGACGGCCTGGAGGTGCTGGCGCGCATCCGCGGCGACGCGGCCCTGCGCGAGATCCCGGTGGTCGCCCTGACCGCCTCGGCCATGCACGGCGACCGCGAGCGCTTCCTGGCCCAAGGCTGCGACGACTACCTCTCCAAGCCCCTGCAGGCCCTGGAGCTGATCGCGATGGTGGAGCGGTATCTGGAGGGCTAGGGTCGAGATATCTCGACTTCAGATCGATGGCCGAGTCGCTCCAATCGGGATCCGCCACCGCCCTGAGCTCATTTTGACTCAGCTGCCGACCTGGGATACTTTTCTCGCAAACCCATGTGACTCCAGTCCCACCCAAGAGGAATGCCCCAGATGCAACCCCAGTCCCGCTCCTCCTTGCCGACCCTGCTGCTGTCAGCCCTGCTGTTGCTGGGCCTCGGCGGCGCCGGCACCTGGTACTACCTGAAGCAGGCCGACAAGGGCACGACCACGGCGCCCGGCGAAACCTTCGAGGGCCTGACCCTGGCGCCAGGCGAGATCTTCCTGCAGCCGGCGGCGGAGGTCGGCCCGGACCCCTTCGCGGCCACGCCGCTGGCCCCCCCGCCCGACCCCACCCTGGCCGCCCCCGTGGTCGTCGAGAAAGCCGCGGTCAAGCCGCCGGCTCAGGCCGCCATCCAGGCCAGCAGCGGCGCCCAGCCCGGCCTCTACGGCGGCTCGCGCAACGACGCGGCCTGCAACGTGCCCCAACTGGTCAGCTTCCTGGGCGCCAATGCCGAGAAGGCCGCGGCCTGGGTTGCGGCCCTGAACGCCGATCCCACCCTGCGCTTCGCCGGCGGGCCGCTCACCACGCAGAGCATTCCGGCCTTCGTCAACACCTTGACCCCCATCGTGCTCCTGGCCGACACCCGGGTGACCAACCACGGCTTCGTGAAGGGCCAGGCGACACCCCGCCAGGACGTGCTGCAGAAGGGGACGGCGGTGCTGGTGGACCCCTACGGCGTGCCGCGGGCCCGCTGCTTCTGCGGCAACCCGCTGCTGTCGCCCCAGCCGTCCACGGTGGCGATCACCTACGTGGGCCGCTCCTGGGCGGACTTCGACCCGGCCAAGATATCGGTGGTGAGCCCCGCGCCGCAGCCGCAGGTCAGCTTCCAGGTCAAGGATGCTTCCGGTACCGTGGTCCAGGTGACCGTCGGCTCGCCGGGTCTGCCGGCCTCGTCGCCCGCGGCCGGCGGCCTGACGCCAGCGGCCGGTGCATCGCCCGCAACGACATCGGTGTCCGCGACAGCGCCCGTAACCGGCACAGCGGCCGCCGGAGCGGCGCCCGTCGGGACGCCCTACAGCGTGCAGCCGTCCACGTCCCCAGACGGGCGCATCTCGATGGCCCATCCGGCGGGCTGGGAGACGGAGAACTTCTGGTCGTGGATTGACATTGGCGGACAGCGGGCGATCTATCAGCAGTACTCCGCCTCTCCCAGCCGAGCGGTGTCGAAGGACAAGGCCACCACCTACACGATTCCCGAGGTAGCCGTCAAGCAGGTTTGGCCGGCAACGCCCGGCCAGGCGCTGGACGTGAACGCGGTCATCGCCAACGGGAAGTCGACGCTGTGCTCGAACACGAGCAGCCCGCAGCCGGTCAGCCATCCGAAGTTTGGTGCGGGCATCTTGGTGACCGATAGCAACTGCGGGGGCAACCCGTCGGCCGCTCGCGAGATGATGACCTTCGGGCAGCCCGACGGGTCTGTGGTCCAGATCTACTCGAAGGTGCTCGAGCCACGCGACCGTGACCTCAACAAGGCGGCCCTGGACTCCCTCACCCTGCCCAAGGTCAGCGCGCCGGCGGCGATCGCCCCCAAGCCGCAGTGTTCGAAATCCCCGCCCGGCGCGCCGCCGGTAGACATCTCGGTCGTCAACACGACGGCCGAGCCGCTGCGGGTGGTCTGGCACGACTACAACTGCAAGTTGGACATCGCAAACTACCAGTGGATCGTCGCCCCCGGCGAAACGGAGCCCATTCCGGGCACCTACGAGGGCAGCGCTTACACCGCAGTGGCTGTCGATGGCTCCACGGTGGGCACCTACACGGTTCCCGCTGCGGGCGGTACCTGGACGCTTCCCTGAGGCGAGGGGCCCTGACCTTCAATCACCTTGGCGGGGTGGTGGTGTTGGTGGGGTTCGGTGCTTGTCAAACAGGTTCGGATGCTGCGGGCGGTGGTCAGGTGACCACCGCCCGCGCCTTCTTGGAGCGATGCGGTCAAGGGCGCCGCTCGGCGCCCTGCGGATCGACGGTCTGGAATCGCCCATCGGATTGACTTACGAACATCCGTTCGCTATGCTCTGTGCATGTCCCGCGCCCCCGAGGAGAAGCTGAACATCCTGGGCCCCGGGGCCCAGCTGGACCTCTGCCAGCAGAGCGACCGGCCGATGCCCGATGGCGACGGCTCGGCGCCCGGCCTCGCGCGGGCCGAGCAGCGCTACCACCACGGCGACGTCCGTCGCCACATCACCACCGCGCAGCATCCGGGGCGCGGGCCCATCCCCGTGCTGCGCGTGCTGCAGACCAACGCCTGCGCCAAGGACTGCTTCTACTGCCCCTTCCGCGCCGGCCGCAGCTTCCGCCGCGAGGCCTACCGTCCGGAGGAGCTGGCGCGGCTGACGGACGAGCTGCACCGCGCCGGCCTGATCCAGGGGCTCTTCCTGTCCAGCGGCGTGGTGGGCCACCAGGACCATTCGATGGGCCAGATCGTGGCCACCGCCGAGATCCTGCGCCGGCGCCTGGGCTACACCGGCTTCCTGCACCTCAAGCTGATGCCCGGGGCCAGCGAGGCAGCGGTGGAGGCCGCGGTGCGGCTGGCCGACCGCATCAGCGTCAACCTGGAGGCGCCCAACGCCGCGCGCCTGGCCCGGCTGACGGGCACCAAGGACATCAACCAGGACTTGGTGGCCCCCCTGCGCCGGGCCGCCCGCGTCATCCGCCGCCTGGGGCGCCGGGTCAGCCAGGTGACCCAGTTCGTGGTGGGGGCGGCGGGGGAGAGCGACGCCGAGATCCTGGACACCACCGACCGGCTCTACCGCGAGGTGGGCCTGTCGCGCAGCTATTTCAGCGCCTTTCGCCCCGTGCCCGACACGCCTCTGGACGGGCAGCCGGCCGAAGACCCCCGCCGCCAGCACCGCCTCTACCAGGCGGACTTTCTCATGCGCCAGTACGGCTTCAGTCGCGCCGACATTCCCTTGGACGGCGGCGGCAACCTCAGCCGCGGCGTGGACCCCAAGCTGGCCTACGCCCGTCGCCATCGCGATAGCTTCCCGCTGGAGGTCAACCGCGCCGACCGCGAGCAGCTGCTGCGCGTGCCGGGGCTGGGCCCCCGCGCCGTGGAGGCCATCCTGCGCGCCCGCCGCGCAGGCCCTGTGCGCGATGCCGCCCAGCTGCGCGGCCTGGGCATCGACGCGAAGCGCGCCCTCCCCTGGCTGCTGCTGGACGGCCGGGCGGCGCCGCGGCAACTGACCCTGGCGGGCCTGACCGAGGACGAGTCGCCTGACGCTTGAAAGCGCGGTACCATCAAGCGACCGTCCATCGGCATCCCCCATCCGCGACCCGCTCCCGAGGCACCGCCATGTCCGATCCCCAGCCGCCGCTCACCTATGCCGCCGCCGGCGTGGACTACAGCGCCATCGACCCGGCCAAGGTGCTGGCCCAGCGCGCCGCCGCCGGCACGGCCGCCCAGCTGGAACGCTGGGGGCATCGGGAGCTGGCGGCCAGCCGGGGCGAGAGCGCCTTCGTCTGGGACGAGGGCCCGCGCTACCGGGCGATGGTCATGGAAGGCCTGGGCACCAAGAGCCTGGTGGCCGACGCCGTACGCCCCCTGAGCGGCCGCAGCCATTACGACGCCCTGGCCCAGGACACGGTGGCCATGATCGTCAACGACATCATCGTCGTCGGCGCGGCGCCGCAGGTGGTGACGGCCTACTGGGCCATCGGGGATTCCACCTGGTTCGCCGACCGCGAGCGCGCCGCCGACCTGGTGACGGGCTGGGCCGGCGCCTGCGAGGCCGCGGGCGCCACCTGGGGTGGCGGCGAGACCCCCGCCCTCTCGGGCATCATCCAACCCGGCACCATCGACCTGGCGGGCGCCTGCGTGGGGGTGATCGAGCCCAAGGAGCGCCTGGTGCTGGGCGACCGCCTGGCGGTGGGCGACGCCATCGTGCTGGTGGAATCCAGCGGCATCCACGCCAACGGGCTCAGCCTGGCGCGGCGGGTGGCCGCCGGCCTGCCGGCGGGCTACGCCACGGACATCGGCGACGGGACGGCGCTGGGCGAGGCCCTCCTGCGCCCCACCCACCTGTACCCCCGCCTGGTGGCGGCGCTCTTCGACGCCGGGCTGGACCTGCGCTACCTGGTCAACATCACCGGGCATGGCTGGCGCAAGCTCATGCGCGCCCCACGCGATTTGAGCTACCGCCTGCACACGCTCCCGCCGGTCCCGCCGGTGCTGAGCTTCCTGGCCCGCGCCGGCGGCCTGAGCCCCCAGGAGGCCTACGGCAACCTGAACATGGGCGCCGGCTTCGCCGTCTTCCTGCCACCGGAGCAGGCGGCGCGGGCGGTGGCGGTGGCCGCGGCGCTGGGCCTGGCCGCCTGGGACGCGGGCGTGGTGGAAGCGGGTCCGCCGGGGGTGGCCATCGAACCGCTGGGCCTGCATTACGCGGGCGACAGCCTGGGGGTGCGGGGCTGAGGAGCTGAGGATCCGAGGGACGCGGGGCCTGGCCGTCCGTCCCGGCCCCAGCTGCTGACCTATAATCTCCCTCCCGTTCCCACATCGCCCCGGCCACCCATCCCTTGGAGCACCGACCCATGAGCCTGAGCAGCTATGTTCCCGAGCGCGCGATGGTCATCGTGGCGCATCCCGACGACATCGAGTTCGGCAGCGCCGGCACCGTGGCCGCCTGGGTGAAAGGCGGCGCCGAGGTCTGCTACGTGCTGTGCACCAGCGGCGACGTGGGCATCGCCGAAGCGGGCATGACCAAGGCTCAGGCGGCGGCCATCCGCGAGGTGGAGCAGACGGCCGCGGCGGCGGCGGTGGGCGTGAACGACGTGGTCTACCTGCGCGAGCCGGACGGGATGCTGGAGAACAGCATCGACCTCAGGCGCAAGCTGGTGCGTGAGATCCGCCGCTTCCGGCCGGAGGCGGTGATCTGCATGGACCCCACGGTCATGTGGGTGGGCGACGGCTACATCAACCACCCGGACCACCGCGCGGCGGGCACGGCGGCGGTGGACGCCATCTTCCCCGCCGCGGGGCAGCCGAACCTCTTCGAGGAGCTGGCAACCGAAGGCCTCCGGGCCCACAAGCCGCGCAAGGTCTTCGTGACCTCCTTCCGTCAGGGCGAGGTGGCGGTGGACATCACGGACACCATCGACCTGAAGCTCTCCGCCCTACGCAAGCACGAGAGCCAGATGAAGGGCTGGGACCCCGAGCCGCGGGTGCGCGAATGGAACAGCATGGCCGCCGCGGGCACGGGCGCGGCCTACGCCGAGCGCTTCCGCGTGGTCACCCTGGAGAGCGACGAGGACTGGGCGAAGCGCAAGGGTGACGTGGCGAAGGGGTGAGGGGGGCGAAGGGGTGAGGGGGGCGGGTAGGCGATACGTTTCGGGTGGTGCGGCTCTGTCGGTGGCGGGGGTGACGGCCACGGCGGCCCCCCTCCCGACCTCCCCCCGCTGGGGGGAGGAGCAGGCGTCTCCCCCCGCTGGGGGGAGGAGCAGGCGTCTTCTCCCTTTGGGAGAAGGGACAAGCGTTTGCTTGCTCCGGGGGGGACAGAAGTCGCGTCGGCGCTCTGCTATGAAGCGCTCTGCTATGAAATCAGGCCGATTTCCAAGCTCTGGCGGGTAGACCTCGGTTCATGACCGACTCCTCCCAAAGGGAGGAGACGCCTGCTCCTCCCCCCAGCGGGGGGAGGTCGGGAGGGGGCCGCCGTGGCCGTCACCACACGCTCGATCCAACCCCGCGTTCGCCCGGCCCTCCTCAAACGTGAACCCAGGGCGAGCCAGCCGGGACGAGCCGTCCAGGTGTCGGCGCATCAAGACGCCCGGCGGTCCCGCCCCTACGGGAATGCGGTTCGCCCCCCTTGCCCACCCTACCGCGGCGCCGCCACGAAGCCCAGCTCGGTCCCCGGGAACTTGTCGGTGACCAGCAGGAAGCCGCGGTCGTCCAGGCGCTCGATGCCCTCCCAGTTGCGGCTGGTCTCGGCGTCGACGAGCTGCAGCTGGATGGGGGCGCGGTCGGCCAGGTTCAGACGGCCGTCGGCGTAGCAGAGGGGGATCAGCCGCTCCACCTGGGGGAAGGTCGCATGGGTGGGGCCTTGGCCCCAGCGGGCGGCGATGGCGTCCTCGGCGGGCGGGAGGGTCTCGTCGTCGCCGGGGAAGCGGTAGTTGATGGCCCAGAAGCAGCCGTCGGCGTCCAGCTCGGTGGCGTCGGTGATGCGGTACTCCAAGACGGGGAAAGGCAGCTGGTCCTTGAGGCTGAGGTCGAAGCCCAGGCGCTGGTCCAGGGGCTGGGGGTTGACCTTGGCGCCGTTGGCCTCGAAGAAGGTGAGCAGGCCGCTGGGGGTCACCAGCAGGCTCTCGAGGCTCATGTTGTCGAGGTTGGCCGGCAGGGGGATCTCCAGGGGGGCGCGCTCGTCCAGCTGGATGCTGGTGATGTGGTCGGCGTCGTCCACCTCGAAGCTGCCGGAGACGACGAAGCCTCGTGTGCGCTCGTCATCCTGGGTCTCGACGGTCAGGAAGACCTGATCCTCCAGGAAGGCGATGGCCTCGAAGCCCTCGAAGCCCTTCAGGCCGGTGACGCTCTCCGGCGCCTTGAAGGCCACGGGCCGCGGCGTCAAGGGCTCGGCGCTCTGGCCGTCGATGCGCGCGAGCACGTCGTCCACGGCCAGGGCGAAGAGCTGGCCCTCGCCCTTGGTCGTCGCCTCCTCCACCACCGGCGCCGCGGCGTCGCCGAAGCGGCCGGGGTACTGGGGCAGGAGGATGAAGTCGTTGCCGTAGCGGGTCAGGCTGGAGAACTCGGCCAGGCGATCCGCCGCCGGGCCGGCCAGGGGCAGGGGCTGCACGGCGACCTCGGCGACCGGCGCGGGAGACATGGCGGCCGGTGCATCGGCCGATGCGTCGGCCGGCGTCGGGTCGACGCCGGCGGCGGAGGTCGCGGCCGCGTCGGGCGCGGCGTCCGGCGCGACGGCCTCGCGACCCGCCCGAGCCTGCCACAAGAGGGCCAACACCAGCGCGGCGACGAGTACAGCGAGGAGGATGCGGATGCTGCTGCGGTTCATGCGGGCCTCCGGATGGGTGTGGGGATGCGGATGTGGAGCAAAACCGGACCGGCGCCCTGGGCGCCGACCGCGGGAGCCGATGCTCCCCCTCTCCCAGCCGTTTTGGGGGAGGGGGCCGGGGGGTGGGGGCGGGTCGGAGGCCGGGGGCGGGTCGGGCGTTGAGCCCCGACGGGCGCCCTACCAGGAGCCCTCACGGCCGCCCCAGCCAAGGCAGCGCCAGCCCGCGGAAGACGGGCCGCGGATCCGCCAGCCCCAGGCGGCCGAAGCGACCGCTGACCACGGGCAGGCTGCGGTCCATGGCCAAGGTCAGGGCGGTATGGGCCACGGCGTCGGCCATCTCGTCCAGCATCGCCCAGTCGACGTTGGCGATGCTGTCGCAGGCCCGATGGTAGCAGGGATCGAAGGCCTCGCCGGCCTTGCCGCCGTAGCGCGCGGCCATCGCCTCGTCCTTGTCGTCCTCGGCCCCGGTGAAGAGGCCGCCGGCGGGGATGCCGGCGGCGATGAAGGGCCCGTAATCGGAGCGGCCGTCGAAGGCGGTGGGGTCATGGGGCAGCTGGCGCCCGTCGAAGAAGCCGGCGAAGACCTGCTCGATCTCCCCCGACCCGGTGGGGCCGGCGGTGGCCTTGTCGCCGAAGGAGCCGTCGCCGTCGTAGATGCCCCGGAAGGGGTTGGGCGAGCCGATCATGTCGAAGTTGAGGTTGGCCAGGATGTCGGCGCGCGCCGCCTCATCCAGGCTCTGCACGTAATGCCGCGAGCCCAACAGCCCCAGCTCCTCCCCGCCCCAGAAGGCGAAGCGCAGCTTGTGGGCGGGGCGGATGCCGAGGGCGGCCACCTGCACGGCGGTCTCCAGGATGGCGGCGGAGCCGCTGCCGTTGTCGTTGATGCCGGCGCCGGCGGGCACGGAATCCAGATGCCCGCCCAAGAGGACGACGCGGTCTTCGCGGCCGGCGGCGGTCTCGGCCAGCAGGTTCCAGGATATCCGCGGCTCGATGACGCCCCAGGCGGCCACCCGCACTGTCACCGCCGCGCCGCCAGCCAAGGAGGCGGCCAGGCTCTCGCCCACGGCGTAGCTGGCGCCCAGAAGCGGGATCTGGCGCGCCGCGCCGGCGGAGCTGCGGACGACCTCGGTCCGCCCGGTCTGGCCCTCGTTGAAGAGGATGACGGCGGCGGCGCCGGCGGCCACGGCGCGGTTGACCTTGTCGCTGAAGTTGCAGCTGCCGCGCTGGATCAGGGCCACGGCGCCCCGGGGGAAGCCGGCGAAGTCCTCGTCCTGGCAGCCGCTGGTGGAGCTGTTGGCGTCCATGCCGGGCGGGATGACGAGGTCGACGCCCGCGAGGGTGGCGGTGACGACGCCGGAGCCGGAAGAGGTCAGGGTGGCGATCTGGTCGGCGGCGAAGGACAGGGGGTCGGGCGCGAGGCGCGCCAGGCTGGGCGGCGCCTTCTCGACGAAGGTGGGGATGTCGAAGGCCTGGCGGGTGACGCTGTAGCCGGCGCCCGCGAGCACGCCGGCCACATAGTCCACGGAGGCGGCGTAGCCGGGCGTGCGCGCGGCGCGGTTGCCGCCGTTGGCGTCGGCGATGGCCTGCAGGCGCTCGAGGTGCCGGCGCAGGCCGGGCAGGGTCACGGCCTGCTGCAGGGCCGCCGTGTCGACGGTGGCCAGCAGCGGCGCGCAGGCGGGCCGCAGATGGTCCACGACGGTCTCGACGTCGCGGCGGTCGATGGCCCCGCTATGGTCCAGATCGAGGTTGGCATCGAAGCCGGGCTGGGCGGACAACCGCCCCAGGGCGCCCTCCACGCGGTCGACGTCATCCAGGGTCACGGCGCCGTCCAGGTCCAGGTCGAAGCGGCAGCCGGTCTGCTTGCCCAGGCGCACCCGCCCACCGGCCCAGGCGGCCAACTGGGCCTGGACGGCTTCGGCGCCGTCGGCCAGCACGGTGAGGGACAGCTCCTGGACGTCGCCGTCGCGCAGGGCGAAGGGCACCTCGTAGCCCACCACGAGCGACCGCGACGCGCCGGCGGCCAGGCTGAACGGCGCGGGCAGATGGGCGGGCCAGGCGCTGTCGGGCGCGGCCAGGCTGACGGCGCTGTCGGCGGCACCGTTGTTCTTGAGGCCGAGGGTAAAGGTCACGAGGCCGCCGGGACCGCTGGCGCTGCGCGCGCCGGTCAAGGTCAGGGCGGGTTGGGTTTGGGCGGTGGCGGGCGCGGGGGCCTGCTGCAACAGGGTGAAGGCGGCGAGGAGCAGGAGGCCGAGGGTGAGGGCCAGGGCTGAAGCCGGAGCCGGGACGGAGGCGCGGGCGCGGGCCTTGCGACGGCTGCGGTTCTCGTGAGCGTTGCGGTCGACCATGGTGACGGGACTCCTCTTGGCGGACCCACCGCCGCTTCCGCGGCGCCACGGTGGCAGCGGCGGATGACAGCCTCTGGGGCGGGAGGTCGGGCGCCGGCCGGTGGGACCGGCAGCACCGTATCAGAGCCGCGGCGGAGCGTCAAGGGGCGGGGTGGTGACAGGAGAACGTCGGGGGGTGGAGGGGTGTGACTGGAGGCGAGGGGGAGCGGAGGGAGGGGGTGAGGAGCGCGGGGGCGGGGGCGAGTCCGGGGCGAACCGTGGGCGGTAGCGGAAGCGGGCCAACGGCCGCGGGGCCCTGCCTCCGGCAGGAGAACGAGGCTGGAAATTGCCTATTGCGGAGGGCCTGCCGAGGGGGTATGATGGGGCCAGGAAGTGCGCTTGTCGGCAGCCTCAGAAGGTCGATTTCCGGCGCGACGCGGGTGGTGGCCGCGCCGCGATCGGGCAAAGCGGCGCCGCGCACCGGTCCGCGCCGACAGCGGTCGGGTGACGACGGGGATCTCAGGTTATACTAGGCATGTACCTGCAATTGGGTGCTACCATAGCTGAGCTAGGGTAGCAGTGTAGCTGTGCTTGACTGCCAGGATACCTGGGGTTTTCCCCGCTGCGGGAGCGCGGATTACGGCTAGAACGGACAAGTTTTACGGCGTGATGGCGCAACTTCTACGGCGTGATGGCGCAAGTTCTACGGCGTGATTCTGAGCGGAAGCCGCCAGAACGTTTCTCGCGAAGGGGCTGCTGCTCGGTTGCTGTGCCCCATTCCGTCCTGCCCGCGGCCGGTCGTCGGCGGCCCTGCTGCGCGTGGCCCTATATTAAAACGGATCGATCGGGGATCAGGGGGCGGCAGGGCAGGCGGCAATCCGCGTCCCGGACGCGAACGCCGCCGCCCCCAGCCCTGAGAGGAGACCACCACGGTCATCGGCCTTTGACCGACCCTTCTACCTGTCGTATCCTGGCTTTCGTGCCGCAGCCGTCACCCCAAGGACCATCCATCCCCATGGCCGACGCCATCATGCAGGGAGAGTAGGACGATGAGCTTTCAGACGCCGATCACCATTGCCCAAGCCATCGAATCCATCCAGCGGAACGAGTACGTGCTGCCGGCCATCCAGCGCGAGTTCATCTGGAAGGCCGGGCAGATCACCAAGCTCTTCGACTCCCTGATGCGGGGCTACCCCATCGGCTCCTTTCTGTTCTGGCGCATCGCTGCCGACCGGGTGAACGACTACCAGTACTACAGCTTCCTGAGCAGCTACCACCAGGACACCCAGCGCCATAACCTGCCCATCAAGCTGTCGGGCAACAGCGATGTGACCGCCATCCTGGACGGCCAGCAGCGGCTCACCGCCATCAATATCGGCCTGAAAGGCACCTACGCCTACAAGATGCCCTACATGTGGCGGACCAGCCGCGACGCCTTTCCCAAGCGGCGGCTCTACCTCAACCTGTTGGCGCCGCCCAAGGAGGAAGGCGATCTCGCCTTCGAGTTCAAGATGCTACGGGATGCCGAAGCTCAGACCACGGCGGACGCCCATTGGTTCCTGGTGGGTGACATCCTGAAGTTTCGGGATGTACACGACGCGTACAACTACTGCATGGAGCACGATCTCATCGGTGAGGACATCAAGCACCCTTCGAACACCCTCGTCCAGCTCTGGCAGGTCATCATGCGGGACCGGGTGGTCAACTACTTCCTGGAGACCAGCGCAGACCTGGACAAGGTGCTCAACATCTTCATCCGCGTGAACGCCGGCGGCACGCCGCTCAGCTCGTCGGACATGCTGCTGTCCATCGCCACCGCGCAGTGGGAATCCGGCAATGACCGCGACAAGGTGCATTACCTGGTGGACGAGCTGAACAGGACCGGTGCGGGCTTCAACTTCAGCAAGGACCTGGTGATGAAGGCCGCCATGGTCCTCGCCGACCTGGGCGCCTTGGAGTTCCGCGCCAGCAACTTCAACCGCCAGAACATGCTTCAGGTGGAGGCGCATTGGGACGAGATCGAAAAGGCTCTGAGGCTTACGGCCCGCCTTGCGGCCAGCCTGGGCTTCAACCGCGACCGGCTCTCGTCGCATACCGCCTTGATTCCCATCGCCTACTACCTGCTGCGGCGTGGCAGCCCCGAGTCCATCGTGACCAGCGATGCCGCCCGAGACGACCGCGAGGCCATCCGCCTGTGGTTGGTGCGCTCGCAACTCAAACGGACCTTCTCCGGCCAGGCCGACAGCCTGCTGCGGCGCATGCGAAACATCATCGCCGCCTCCCACACCCGCTTTCCGGCTGAGGCCATCTACGCCAACCTGCGGACCTCCGTGCGGTCCATGGTCTTCGACGACGCGCAGATCGAGGGGCTCCTGGACAAGCGCTTCGGCAACCAGGACACCTTCGCCATCCTGGCCCTGCTGTATCCCTGGATCCAGTTCGACCAGATCTTCCACCTTGACCACATCTTCCCGCAGTCCCGGTTCAAGAAGGACCGCCTCGAAAAGCTCGGGATCCCCCTGGATCGCTGGCCCGCATGGCTGGAAAACAAGGATATTCTGGCCAACCTGCAGCTGCTGCCTGGCCTGGTCAACGAGGAGAAATCCGACAAGGAGTTCGAATCCTGGCTCCTTTCGCGGGAGAAGGAGCCGGCTGGCCTGGCGCATTACTGCGATATGCACCTCATCCCGCGGGAACATCTCGACTTCGCCGACTTTCCCGCATTCCTGGCCGCCAGGCGAGAACTGCTGCGCCAGCGTCTGCGCGCCATCCTGCAGCCGGAGTCCAGCCTCCTGAACTGCTGCAGGATGAGCTGGCTGCCGAATACGGCGCCGACGACGACCTGGACGACCTGTAATCCGGTCGGCTTCCATACCCTCCGCTCGCAAGGTGCATGCACTGGCCCATGGCCGGAATACGCAAGAGGTGGGCGTCAAGGGCGTCTGGCCACCTGACCCGCAGCGCCGCCCGCCGCCGCCCTTGCCAACGGTGACCCTCTGGCGCCGGCGCACGGTCTCTCCAGGGCCGCCCTGCCATTCCTCGTCGCCCCCGCGGACCCTTCTCCACGGTGCCGATCTGGATCACCTCGAGAAGGCGAGCAAGTACGCTGCGTACTTGGTCGGTTCAACTGGGGCTTTCGAAGGTCATTCCCCAGGCTCAGGGGATCAAGTACGCAGCGTACTTGAAAACCATCCGCAGGGGACCGCAGGGGACCGCAGATGGTTCGCCCGTGACGATTCGCGGTATCTCCAGGTGTCGGCGGGCACATCCCCGCGGAGGGCTCTGCGGATAGCCGCGCCCGATGGAACCGGGGGCGGCGATTGGGTATACTGCGCCACCAGGACCGACGCGGGGCTGTCTCGCGCCGGCCGATGAAGCGAGGTGGCCATGACGACCGGGACGACGGGTGCTGAACTGACAGTGCATCAGGGCGGCCTGTGGGACCTGCGCCCGGGCCTGGGCGCCGGCGCCTTCCCCTGGCCCCGCCCGGAGGTGCAGGAGCTGCACCGGCTTCTGGCCATCGTGTACTTCCGGTCCACCGAGGCCATCGCGCTGGTACAGCGGGTGGATGAAGCGCTTCCGGCGTACATACCTTGGGATGGGTCCATGCTCGACGCCTGGCACGGCATCCTGGAGGCGGTCTACAACCGCGGCAGCTTCCGAACGCTGATGGACGCGGTGCTGGCGGACAAGACCAAGGCGGCCTTCCATCCCCGCCTGGAGGAACTGCTGGGCCCACGCCCGGTGGTAGCCGCCGCGGGCGGCACGGCCATGCGCCTGGACTGGCAGGAAGAGGCGCCGCTGGCGGAAGGCGAGCTGGAGCGCCTGCTGGGCGACCGCTCCACATTGCTTGGCATCGCCTTCCTGGAGGAGGGACTGCGGGTGAGCCGGGCGGTGGGACGCATCACGGCACCTTCCCCAGCGGCCGCTACCACGGCACGGGCTTCCTCATCGGCCCAGACCTGCTGCTGACGAACCACCATGTGCTCTACGACCAGGACCACGGTGACGCGCGCGCCACCGAGGTGGATCTACTGCTGGACTACGAAGAGAGCTTCAGCGGCAAGCTTCGCGAAGGGCATGGCTTCGTCGGCCTGCCGGCCAGCATTGTGGGCGACAAGGCCGACGACTGGGCGGTGATCCGCCTCGCCGAAGCACCGGACGCCGCCTACCCACGCCTGCCGCTGGCGGGCGGCCCGGTGACGGTGGACGACCCGGTGTTCATCGTGCAGCATCCGGGCGGTCGCCCCAAGGAAATCGGCCTGACGCGCAACCTGGTGCGGCACGTGGGCGCGGACCGCGTACAGTATTTAACGGATACCGAAGGCGGCTCCTCCGGCTCGCCGGTGTTCAACGCCCGCTGGCAGGTGGTGGCCGTGCACCATAAGTGGACGACGGTCGGTGGGCCGGGGGCGGGGGCGGGGCGGGAGTACCGCAACCAGGGGGTGGCGATCGGGCGGGTGGCGGCGGGGTTGAGGGCGGCGGGGGTGGTGGTCGCGAATGCATAGCGCGGTGCTGCCGCACCATTGCCCCATCCGACAATGCATGCGACAATCGCGCTACTTGAAGCACACGTCGATGAGCGAAACGGCTGACAGGAGTATGACACCGTGGCAAAGAACTGGTTCCCGATCGCAGGTACCTCCGGCAGCTTCGCCTTCGCCGACCCAGGATCACCGGAGCCCAACCTGATCGTCTTCGCACACGGCTACTCAGGTGACCCGGATGGCACGTGGGAGCGTTTCCCCAACCTGATCCTACAGCATGGGCAAGGCTTCGAACAGGGTTATCAATTGGCGTCCTTTGGCTATGACACCCGAAAAGTGGCCAATCGGGAAGACCTGGATTCTCTGACCGACTTGTTCAAGACCTTCCTTAAGACACAGGGCAACAAGGCGGAGAACATCTTCATCATCGCCCATTCCTTGGGTGGCCTCCTGGCTCGGCGTCTCCTGCTGGTCTTGCATGACTCCCAATGGGAGGAGGAGCGCCAGCTCTACGGGCGCATACAGCAACTCCATTTTCTTGGCGTTCCGCATCATGGTGCGGCTCCGCCACAGAAGGCAGCGGCAAACATAGCGAAAGTCGTTGCGACGGTGACCAAGCCCATCAACTACCTGGCCTGGCAGATCCGCAAGGACAGCAAGGAGTTGGCGGCGACGCTGGATCGCTGGCTGGCCATCATCACGGAGGACAGCGAACAGGGAAGTCATCTACCTACAATCTTCAACTACGTTGGACACCGTGATTGGGTGGCGCCCTTGACCCAGGTAATGGGTGATCTGTTGTGGACCAAGGAGCGCTACGACTTGGTTTCCGGCAGCCATTCTGCCATTCCCAAGCCAGCCAACACGACAGATGAGGCCTACAAACTTATCAGGGATGCCATCCTCAAAATCGGACCCGTTCCAGACAAAGCTACGCGCCGCTACTTGGAAGCACTTTTCACACACTGCCAATCCTTGCCACTGACAGCCATGGGGCAGTCCGGTGGTGGGGGCGAGGATATGCTGTTGGAAGATGTCTATATCGAAATGAACACGACTGCCCTCTTCGACCCAAATACGGGCCATTTGGTGCACGGTGCAGACCTGCAGGCGTCGGACGGCGAGCGCCGCCTGCGCGGCAGGACCGGCGACACACCAGAGAACGTAGAGCCGTACATGGCGCTGAAGGCAGCGCGACCATGAGCGCCTCGTGATCAAGGGAGATCCGGGATCCGGGAAGAGTACGTTCGTCAAGCAGCTGATCTCCGTCCATGCCTATGCGGGCGTTCCCGGGCGCGCCTCGGAGCGGTTTGGATCCACGGCTGCTCCCCATCTTCGTGACCCTGAGAGATCTGTCGGAGCGCTTGGCGGGACGGGGTCAATTGATGCAGCTGGACCCGGCGCACGAGGCAGCTGGCCGACGCCTTGCGCGACCAGGTGCTCACAGAGCTGGAGATCCTGGATCTGGGTCCGCAATCAGTGACCTGCGCGATCTTGTTCAAGGGCAATGCATCTTGGTGCTGGACGGGTTAGACGAGGTCCCGCCCGCCAATCGTGCATTGCTGCGCGAGACGATCAAGGCGGGCATCAAGCTGTACAAGGTGGCACGGGTGATCGTCACCTGCCGTATCCTGTCCTATACCGGCGACGCCCGCCTCAACGGCTTTGCGGACTTCGAATTGGCTGGATTCACAAGAGATCAAATCCGTAACTTCGCTTACCGATGGTATCGAGCGCGGGCCAGGATGAAGGTCGAGGGGCTAACCAAGAAGGAGGCCGACGATCGGGGACAGAGATTGGCTACTGCAGCACTGCAGCCTGACCTGCTGAAGTTGTCTGAGAACCCCTTGCTCATGACCACCATGGCCATCGTTCACCAGGAGGAGAGGGATCTACCCCGCGAACGGGTAATGCTGTTCAAACGCGCAATCAAGGTGCTGCTTCTTCGGTGGCAGGAACACAAGGTGAGAACTGGCAACCCCCCCTTCCGCGAAGCTGGGCGAAGTCCTCAAGGATCAAAGCCTCCTGAACAACTGCCTGGAACGACTGGCCTACGAAGCGCATTGCATACGGCGCGATCCTGGCAAGAGAAGCCCCGTCGGCCAAGCCACCGGAGCGCGCCGACTTGCCGCGCGGGGTGGCATGGCACATCCTGGAAGGCGCTGAATACCTTGGCGATTCTGATCTGGCCGCGGACTTTCTGGACTACGTGACAATCGGGCGGATTGCTCGTCGGCCGCGCGGCGAGGGCGGGGAAGCCGGATGTCTACGGTTTGCGCATCGGCAATTCCAGGAGTATCTGGCCGGGTGCTACCTGGTCAGTGAATATCTTCCGCATGAAGCCTATGTGGAACACGCCAAGGGCGGTGACTTCTGGACGGAAGCCGCCATGCTTGGTGTCGAGGAGTTGATGTACGGGCGAGAAGAAACTGGGGCGCAAGGTCCTGCTGCAGTTGATCTATGGGTTGGAGCGCTGCGAGGAGGCCGACCCTCAACTTGCAGATCGCTGTGTCCAGTGGTCAGGCACCTATGCCAGCCTGATCGGTACGGCGAAGATCTCCCAAAACACGAGCGGCGGCGGGCCGCGCTACCTCAGAGACATCAAGCCCAAGCTCGTCACGGTGCTCTCCGGCCCGCTTCCAGCCGTAGAACGCGCCGCCGCCGGTCGCGCGCTTGGGCACCTGGGCGACGAGCGGGACGAGGTGATGTCCCTGGAGGGCATGCAGTTCTGCGCAGTGCCGGCGGGCCGATTTGGATGGGCGCCGCTGCCGCTGATCACGACGTATTCGACTGGGAGAAACCCGGCGGGTGGTACGACGTGACGTATGCGTACTGGATCGGCGTTCATCCGGTCAGCAACGCCCAGTTCCTGGCTTTCGCTGCGGCGGAAGGCTACACCGACCCACGTTGGTGGCCCGAGGCCAAGGCCGCCGGACTGTGGACCGTCGAAGGCTTTCGAGTGGCGAATGAGCCAGGGGCCACCGTGCTGACCCGTCCCATCGAGATGACAGCAGGACCCTTCTCCCTGCCCAACCACCCAGTTATGATGGTAAGCTGGTACGAGGCCGTGGCCTACACGCACTGGCTGACTGAACTGGCACAGGAGCGGGGATGGCTCGCCCCGGGCTGGTCCATCCGACTCCCCAACGAACCTGAATGGGAGAAAGCAGCCAGAGGTGGCGAGTCCTTGCCGGAGCAGCCACGACCAACGCGCCTCGCCGATCTAGCTTCGGCGCGCAAGATGGCGGGAGTGCAACCTCGGCCAACCCTATGGTGCAACGCATCTTCCCATGGGGAGACGCCATTGAAAGCAATCTCGCCAACTATAGTGAATCCGAGATAGGGTCGGCCAGTGCCTTGGGCTGCTTCCCGGCTGGGCGCAGTCCTTACGGCGCCATGGACCTTTGCGGCAATGTCTGGGAATGGACGCCCAGTCTATGGGGCCGACCAGACCAGGCCCTGGACTTCCCCTATCCATATGTCGCCACCGATGGACGGGAGGACGCCATGGCCCCGCCTGGTGCCGCGCGGGTGGTGCGGGGCGGATCGTGGAACTACGATCATCACCTCGCCCGCGCCTCCTACCGCTTCAGGTATCATCCGAACTACCGTCTCGTTAGCCTCGGCTTCCGGTTGGTGGTTTCGTCCCCCATCTCTCCTGTGCCGCTGGCCGCTGGTGCCGCGTAGCGGCAATGACGTTGACGTTCGTTGTGGTCGTGGTCGTGGCTTCAGCCGTGGCCGTCTCCTTGACCCTCACCGCGCGGAGCGCGGTCGCCGGTTAAAATCGGCTGCGAAAAACGGCGGCCGCCACCCGCTGCTTGCCATCCGCACCACCCATGGCAAGCTCCCCGCCGCCGGCCGCCGTATGGGCCGGTGGGGCCGCCTGGCGACGAGCCGCGCGGGTGGTGCGGGGCGGGTCGTGGAACAACGATCATCACAACGCACGTGCCTCCTACCGCAACAGGAATCATCCGAACAACCGTAACGATAACATCGGCTTCCGGTTGGTGGTTTCGTCCCACACCTCTGTCCCCCTTCTACGGCGCGGGCCGCCTTCCCCCCAGGGGCGCGGCCAGTTGCGGGCTCACCCGGCCGGGGCCGCTTGCGGCAGGCGGGGTTTGGGCTTCCGGCGTTGTCCGCTGACTACGGTTGGCGGGCCCAGGCGAAGGTCAGAGATGGCGCAGGCGCGTCCCGTCCGCACGGGGGCACCCCCTTGGGGCGCAACCGTCGGGCACATAGCAAACCGAGGCGCCTCCTGGGCTCAGGCCTTGAGGCGCCTCACCCTTTGTCGGTCTTGTCCACCTTCAGCCAGCCGCCCAGCAGGCGACCGATCTCGGCCACCATGGCGCTCACGTGCCCGTACTGGCTGGTGGACAACCAGCGCCAGTGGTGGGCCAGGCGCAGGTAGACGCGCAGCGTGTCCAGGTGGGCGTCGGCCTGGCGCAGGTGGCGCTCGCGGGTGCTGCCGCCCTGGCGGTGGGCATCGTGAATGGCCTCGTTGAAGTCCAGCACGGCATCCATCAACCGCTGCACCACCGTGGCGCGGAACTGCCGCGGGAACTTCTCCGCCTTCGGCAGCAGCCATTCCAAGAGGTCGAAGGTTCGGGTGAAGAGCACCAGGTCCTGGGTCATGGAGTTCCTCCTGTGGGTAGCGCGGCCGCGCGGGGGGGCCAGGGGGGCCGGCCGCGCGCGCCAGCCGCGGGCGGGGGCCCGCGGGGGGGGGGGGGGGCGGGCGGGGGGGGGGGGGCGCGCGGGGGGGGCTCCGCGGCCGCGGCCGCCGGGCGGGGGGGGGGGTGGCCCGCCCGGGGGGCCTCTGAGGGCCGCCCCTTCCGCGATCGGGTGCTGCACCACGCCCTGTGCAACATCATCGAGCCGCGCTTCGAGCGCGGCTTCATCGCCGACAGCTACGCCAACCGCATCGGCAAGGGCACCCACGCGGCGGTGGACCGCCTTCAGGCCTTCGCCCAGGCCCACCGCTATGTTCTGCGCCTGGACATCGTGCGCCACTTCCCCAGCCTGGACCATGCGGTGCTGCACGACATCATGGCCCGCCGCATCCCGGAGGACGATGTGATGGCCTTGGTGGACGCCATCATCGCCAGCGGCGCCGGCATCCACGAAAACCCCGCCGCGCCCGTGTGGCTGCCCGGCGACGACCTGCTGACCGCCCTGCGCCCGCGGGGCCTGCCCATCGGCAACCTGACCAGCCAGCACTGGTCCAACTGTTACATGGATCCTCTGGATCACTTCATCAAGCGCGAGCTGCGCTGCAAGGCCTACCTGCGCTACGTAGACGACCTGGCCCTGTTCAGCGACAGCAAGGCCTAGGTGTGGGCGTGGAAGCGGGCCATCGTGGATCGCCTGCAAGCCCTGCGCTTGCGCATCCATGAGCACTGCGCCCAAGCGGCGCAGGTTGCCGACGGCATCCCGTGGCTGGGCTTCGTGGTGTGGCCCAACCGCCGCCGCGTCAAGGCGCGCAACGTGGTGAAGTTCGACCGCCGCCTGGGCCGCCTACTGCGCCGGCGCCATCACCTTCGCCGAGCTGGACGCTGGGGTGAAGGGCTGGGTGAACCATGTGCGCTATGGCGACACCTGGCGGCTGCGATCGATGATGCTGGGCCGAAAGCTGCCGGGTAGACCGCCCCGCGCCACCAGGAAGCCCTGATCCCGTGCATTCTCAACCGCCACCGGCGGCCGCGCTCCGTGCGGCAAGGGGGTGAACGACCACGGCAACGACCACGACGATGGCCCAAGCTTCAATCGAAGGCACAACCAAGACCTGGGCCAAGACCGCGACCACCCCCACGCCCCGACCACGTCAACGCCATTGCCGCTACGCGGCACCAGCGGCCAGCGGCACAGGAGAGATGGGGACGAAACCACCAACCGGAAGCCGATGACATCGCGCAACGGTCGAACGGAAGATTCCAGGCGGTAGGAGGCACGGGCGAGGAGATGATCGAGGTACCACGACCCGCCCCGCACCACCCGCGCGGCTCCAAAGGGCGCCAGGGCATCCTCCCGCCCATCGGTGGCGACATACGGATAAGGGAAGTCCAGGTCGTACCCGTCCTGCCCCAAAGGCTGCGCGTCCACTCCCAGACGTTGCCGCAGAGATCCGCCATACCTTCCGGTGTCTGGCCGGAGGATACACACCAGGGCGTCTGCGACGAGACTCTCGAAGGTGTTGGCGTGCGCCGAGTCAAAGACCGGCCCGAAGGGAAAGATGCGACCGGCTGGCCCGCGTGCCGCTGCCTCCCATTCCGGCTCAGCAGGTAACGTCACCGTCAAACCGCATTGGGCCGACAGCCAGGCGCAATAGGCCCGCGCTTCGTACCAGCACACGCCACGACGGGTTGGGCCGGGTTGTTGAATGCGCTGTCCGTCCAGTACCCGGAAACTCATGCTTCTGGGGTACCAACCGGCGATGACCGCGCAATCGCTCAGGGCTGAGCTTGCGAATGCGGTCAAGGTTCTTTGCTGCTCCGGGTGATGCCGAGACACCCGACACCAACGATCACCGTCCCCCGGGATGCGGCGTGAACTCGCGTTCCGCCTGCTCTCACGCTCGCCTCCCCCCCCGCCGCCACGCCCGCGAATCCTCCGTCTCCCACCAGCGCTCCTCGTCGTAGCCCCGCCTCCACAAAGCAGGCGTACTCCGCGTTGGTCACTGGAAACTGGCCGATGCGGTATGCCGGCAGGGTCAGTTCATGGGCGGGACTCTCGTCGGTGTATGCATCCGGAGCATCCGATCCGATGGGGTACGTGCCCGCCGGTATCGTGATCAGCGGCGGCATCAGGTACGCGCCATGCGGCCCCTCCCGCCGCTCGAAACGCGGGTCCGGCCTTGCCCAGCTCCAGGCCAGCCGCGATGCGGGCCCGAAGGTCGGCGCGCTCGTCCTGGGTGCGGTTCACTAAAGCCTGGCGGACTTCGTCCCGCAGGGCCTCCGGCAGGTCCAGGGCGGCAGAGGCACGGCGGCCGGCAGCGGCAGGTTGGCGCACGAGCTTGCGGACGTAGTCCGCCGCCGCCCGCAGGAGCATCTCCGCCGCCAGCAAGCTGGTTTCCTCCCAGCCCGGCCGGAGGGGCGGCAGCGGCTCGCTGTCCGTAGCCGGGCGATCTGTGTCCGCCAGGCGCTCCGGCACCTCCCCACCGCCAGGGGCGCGCACCAGGCCCGCGCCGGGCGCTTGGGCCAGGAGGCGGGCGGCGAAATACTCCTGCAGCAGCTGATGGCTGAACTTCACCGACTCGCGCAGTTCGTCCGGCTCCAGTACGCCCAGGGCGGCGCCGGCTTCCAACAGATCCTCACGGGGGCGCCAGCAGGTTCAGGGCCTCTTGCCAGCCACTGTGATCTGGCTATCGACTGTCGCGCCCCGCCCTGCATACCGTAAGGCAGCCGCGCCAGGCCGCCCACCAGCGGCCCACCTCCGGCAGGCATGCGGGGGCCAGCGTCGCTCGCACCCGCTTCGGTCCGGTCGCTCAGCAGGTCGCCCGCGGTCAGCAGCCTCCGCGCGTGGTCCCGCTCCCGGCGCAACTCCCGGCGCAGCGCCTGCCGCACGAAGCCCGTGAACAGCGCCGCCCGGCCCGGCGGGATGACGCCGTACTGTCCCACCTGCTGCGTCAAGAGACGCAGGTAGTAGGGCGTGCGGAACAGGTCCACCTGCCGCTCGTCTTCGGCAAGCTGCCGCCACACGGCTTCGGCCCGCTCCGGCAGATAATGGGCCAGGAATTCCTGGATCTGCTCATCGTCCAAACGGTTGATCTGCACCTGTGGCACCGGCAGGTCGTCGCAGCTGAGCGGCTCGCTGTAGTCCAGTGAGCGACAGGAGAAGAGCACGCGCAGGGCCGGCCGCTCCTGCGTCCAGCGCAGCAGGTCCGTACGCCACTCGCTAAGGCGGGCCTCGTAGTCCGCCTGGCCGCCATGCGGCATCTCGTTGAGCGCATCCAACAGCAAGAACACGGGCCGCGGCGAGGCCAGCATGGCCTCCAAGCCCGGCAGCCGCGGCCAGGCGTCCGCCCAGCGCTGCGCCAGCCAGGCTCGCGGCGTCATCTCGGTATCCCGCTCCTTGAAATCCGAGAGCTGCTGGTAGAAGGTGATGGGGGCCGCTGCCGACGCCGGCTGGGCCGCGCCAAGCGTATCCATGACCAGGTCCAGCTCCAGGCGCCGGAGTAAGGTTGTCTTGCCAGCCCCTGGCTCGCCCAGCAGCACCAATACCGGGTGCATCCCGTCCACCGCCGCCAGCACCTTGCGCAGGTCCGTGTAGCGGTCCGACCCCGGCTGCCAGCGCTGCCCCAGGGTTTTCTCGCCCTGGTCCATCACCAGGGTGAGCCGGGTGAAGCGCCGGTCCAAGTCCTGTTCCAGCCGCGGGCGGCGCCACCAGGCCACGCGGGCCAGGCGGTAGGCGGTGAGGTCTTGCGCCGCCGGTGCGATGGCCAGCATCCGGGTCACGAGATCGGCCGGCAGCTCGGCGGCAGGCCGGGCGGAGGAGGCGCGGAGCGGGCGTAGTCGCGGGGCAGTCGGGTGGCCGGATGGATCGTCGCCAACGTCGGCGGCAGCCGCCTCCTTGCCACCGGGAGCGATCAGGTCTCGGATGGCCTCGTGGAAGCCGGCTCTACCTTTGTCGCTGAGCACCGCCTCCACCAGGGCGCATGGCCGGCAGCAAGGGCCACCTCCATGGCCGCTTCCAAGGTCGTTCACCGACAGGTCTGGCGAGGCCCAGTTGATCTCCAACTTGTCCACGCCGGCGCTGTCCAGCAGGATCTCCACCTTGCTCCCCGGCCGCGGGCCAGGGCGCGGGCCAGCCCGCCTCGGCTGGCCCAGCGGCGGTCGACGCGGTCAAGAAAGCTGGGGGATGGGTGGGGGGCGTGGGGCGGCGCCAGGGGCGCCCGGAACGCGGAGGAGGCGGGGCAAGACAAGGTCCCACCCCCCCGACCCCCGCGGCAGCCCCAGAATCCCTCTTAGAACTCATTCATGCACCATTCCCACATTGCCAGCCATGTCCTGGATGCCCTCAGGTGTTGCGCCGTCCGGGTATGCATCCGACAGCACTGGTCCGGGCCAAATAGATCGACCGACCTTGTGGCCCCCGAATGCCCAGTCTCGTTGATGTTCGCCAGTCCCGATCGATAACCCGCGCCCCATGGATACTCGCGCCCCTCCGTACCCCGCGCTGCTCGCTCCCATTCCTCCTCCGTCGGCAGGCGGCGCCTCTAGCAAAGCAGTCAGTGGCCTTTGCCCGCAAGCGGAGCGTCAGCCAGCGGCCGAAAGCCACCGCCTCGTCCCAATCGACGCTCTCTCGTGGATGGTTGGCGATGGGCCACTGAGCCTCATCGGGCCTGTCGCTTTGTTTGTCGAGCCCCGCCCACCAAGCCGCGCTGCTGTAGCCGCCAGGGTCGTCCACAAAGGCCTGGAACTGGGCCCAGGTCACCGGGTAGCGAGCGATCTCGAAGGGCGGCAGCGTTACCACTCGGGCATCCGGTTCGCCCTTCTGGTAAATGAAGGCCCCCTCCAGGGATCGACACCCAGTCGATGTCCGGCAGTGCGATCCCGTTTGCATCCGGCGGCAGGACGCCCACCCCCTTGCGGTCATCCGCATCCAGCACGCCCAGCACTCGGTAGGCCGCCGCCCGGCCATAGGGATGGGCTTCCGTCGTCTTGGCCCAGGCACTGTCTGCCAGCAATCGCCGGCTCTCCGGCTCGACATCTTTGGTCTGAAGCCCGCGCCGCTGCGCAGGACAACCTCCAGCCCCACCTCCGGGCTCAGCTCCGCCAGCCAGCGCGTCACGCGGTTGGGGCCGGCGGCGCCGTCGCCCAGCAGCTCGCCCAGGATCACCCAGGTCTCCCGCCACACGTGCGGATCCCACCAGCCCGCGCCGGCCTGGAAGTAGCCGGCCGGCGACCGGCCGGCTTCCAGATCCTCCAGAGCGCCGCGCCGCGAAGTATTCCTGGAAGAGCTGATGCTCGAAGGTCACCTGCGCCCCATCCTCGCGCAGCAAGCGGGCGTCCAGGGCGGCGCCGAGCAGCCAGGCGCGATCCTCGTGCTGGATGGCGGCTTCAGCCTCTTCACGACCGATGACAGTCTCCTTCGCCGTCTGCATCGCCAAGGCCACATCCGTCAAGGCGGCGAGCACCCTACCTTTGGCTTCCGCCGGCCAGGGTTGTCCAATGCTATCGCAGCGCTTGATTTCATGGCCCAGCAGCTCCTGGGTCAAGTCACTGAACAGCCCCGCCCGGCTGTCCGGCAGTTGCGTTTGGCCCCGTACAGCCGGCAGAGGTTGCCCAGCAGGAAGGGGTTGCGGGCCAGCAGGATCAAGCGGGCGCCTTCGTGGCTCGCCTGCCAGGCCGAAAGGCGTCCCAATCATAGCCGGCATCGGGCCGGGTCGCCCGGTCGCCGCTGGTTGGAAATCATCCCACGCCAGCCCCTCGCACCCAGAAGCGCCTGGCATGGTCTTCCCCTTGACCAGCAACCAGGTCCCCAGGCCCGGAGGAAGGCGTCGTCCCCTCCCATCTTCGCCCACAGGTTCTCCGCCCGCTCGTCCCTGAACCGCGAGCGGATCACTGCGAGCATCTTCGGTGGGTCCAGGTCCTGCAGGCGCAGCTGCTCCAGGTCCTGCACGTCGCCCAGCTCGTTGCCATAGTCCCGCGCCCGGCAGGACAGCACGAAGCGGCGCAGCTGGCGAAGCTCGTGCTTCACGTCGGCCACCAGGTCCGCGCCTGTCGGTGACGTGCGCGGCATCTCGTTGAAAGCGTCCAGCAGGACCACGAGCGGGTGGGTCAACTGCAGTTCGTCCCAAAGCGGCGCCAGCGGTCCTAGCGGGAGCCGCATGTAGTCCTTGAGCGCCTGCGCCTCGCCCGCCTCCGTCGCGCCGCGAAACTTGCGCAGGGACACCCAGACCGGCAGGGACAGGCCGTTGCGATCGCCTTCCGCCGCCGCCAGCCACGCATCGGCATAAGCCAGGAGCAGCCTCGCCAGTGTCCAGGTCTTGCCGCTGCCCGGTTCGCCCAGGAGCACGCAGCGGCTCACCGTCATCAGCCGCTCGCGCACATGCGGCACCGGCTGAGTCTGCATCTCGTGCTGGCCGGCGCCTTGGTAGCGGCCCTCCACCTCCGGCAGCGACTCCCAGCCCCCGGCGAACTCCAGGCCGTAGTCTACCAGCGAGTCGGACCGCGGCCGCCGGTCGGGCGCTGCCGAGAGGTCTACGTACTGCTCCTCCAGCAACCGCAACTGCTCCGTCCGAATGCGCCGGACGTAGGCATCCAACTCCGCCGCCACGTCCAACTCCGCCAGCGACCCGATCATGGCGTGGTGCCCGCGGACGCTGTCGTCCGCCAGCACCCGCTTGATGAGTGCCGGAAGCCGCTTCCTGTTCAGCGCCTCCGCCAGCAGCTGCGGCCACAGGTCTTCTGCCGGCGCGCTGGAGGGCAACGCCGTGGCAGGCACATCGGCCTTTCCCGCCAGATCCAGGATCCGCTGCGTGTTTGCGCCATACGCATCCACCAGGCGCCCGCAGAGGCCGGCATAGCAGCGGTGCCGAAGCAGCGCCGCCACCGTGGGCTGATCGATCAGGCGACCGGTAGACATGGCGGGCGATTAGAGCCGCAACAGCCGAGGCTGTCAAGGGCCTGAGCAGCGAGCCTCAGCGGCCGATCGTGAATTGACCAGCAGCAACACGGACGCCGTCCAGCGTGAGCGCCACGCTGTACTCGCCCGCCACCAGGGAATCCGCGCAGACCTTCTTGTCATCCCTGCTGCAGCCGTCGATGAAGTCGTAGTTGTACTCCGCGTTGCGCCAGATGAAACCGTCCCACATCTTGGCCGGCTGCGGCGGGCTGGACATCATCGACTGCGTCACCCCGTCCAGCCACCAGGTCTGGCCGTACAGCATGCCGGCCTGCGTCCCCGTGGGGTACCAGGAATAGAACAGTCGCTTGGTATCGCCATCGAACAACGACCGCGACTCCCGACAGCGGTCCTGCAGGGGATCAAAGCCGTCCTCGGTGCAGAAGGACAGCTCCGTGAAGGCCGGCGCGGGCATGGCCGTCGCGGCCGCGGCGGACGCCGATCCGTCCTGCGCGGGGGCCACCGCTGCGCTCAGGCCGCCCGGATCAGAGGGCAGATCGAGGCGTGTGAACGCGCCGTCAGTGGCACTTCGCCGATAGGTCCACCGGGTGATCGGCATCCCCTGCGCAGATTCGAGGCCCGTGGGCAGGCGTTTCACGACAAACCGGTCTTCCTCGATGCCTGCCTCTCCATTGTGCACCTCCTCGTTGAACAGCGGTCTCACCACTGCGCGACTGAACCCGAAGGCGGCCAGGGCCATCGTCCATCCGGACGCGCCCGTAGACCTGGAGAGCACGATGATCGAACTGCCTTGGTCTCCCAGCGCGGCCGCCTGATCGGCCGCGACAGGGTCATCCAACCAGTTGCAGTCGCAGACCAGGAGCCGCGTGTCCTCGAGCGGCATCAGACTGGCGTGCAACAGGCTTTTCCACTCGCCAGGAGCCTGGCAGCTGAGCACGTCCAGGGTGGAGGATCCCCCTTGCACGGCTTCCGTGGCGGACAGTTGCGTAGCGGTCAGGAGCACCACGTCCATGTGACCGTCCTTGTCGAAGTCCGATCGCTTGTAATCGATGACCCGCATCAGCGCCGGGTCGAAGCCGGGCAGCAGCAGCGCCGGATGGTCCGGGAACAGACAATCCTGGTGGCTGACGGAGTTGGCGCCCGGAAGGGGCGTCTCACAACCTTGGGTCAGCAGCACGCCGGGGAGCATGGTCGCAAACACAGCCAGCGCCGGGCATCGACGCTTCGGCCGCCGCGACCGCGGCTGATCGGCGACCGGGCCCCCCGTCCTGGCGGACCCCATCGACATCGACAGAATGAGCGGGACCAGTGGTCTGTTCCTCATGGTCTTATCGGCTCCTTTGGTAACGCACCAGGCTCGTGACGATCACTGCGCAGAACGGTAAGACAGCATCGGTGACTCAGGACAACGCGACCCGCGGATCTGACCTCATCAAGCCCCATGAGCCTCGCCCCAGACTGGGACGGTCCAGGTCACCCTTGCGGTCATCTTATGCCTTTTTCGCGTATCGCGCTACCGATGGGCGACAGGCAGTGCCCGGCCGCCTCCATGGCGTTGGCGCTCGTCATCCGGCCGCCCCTTCCATGCGGTTGACCAGCATGGCCGTGTCATAGCCAAACGAGGCGATGTCGTAGCCCGCAAAGAAGCCCTTGTCCGCCTGCAGCATCAGGTTGAGGAAGCGTTGCCAGGTCTCGTCCGCATCCCCCGCGTAGCCATGCACGAACAGCACCAGGTTGGAAGCCCTGGCTCCCTCGTCCTGGTCGCAGAAGATCCAGGTGCCGTCCGTGCCGGTCTCGATGCAGGTCTTGGCCATGGGGTCCTCCGTGGTGAGCGCGGCCCTATGGTCTCAGGAGGAGCGGCGGATGTCAAGAGACCCGCGAGCGGCCGCGGAGGGGCGGGCGCCACGCTCAGCGTGGCGATGGGCATTCCTATCCGCTTGGCTACGCCGGATGCGGTCGGGGGATGATCGGCGGCCGGCTGGCAGGGGTCAAGGGCGATGGGCGGGGGCCAGAACGGTCAGCCGGGAGAGGGGGAAGTCGACCGTGCCGGGCAAGGCGCGGTGGTCGACGAAGGTGGCGGTGGTTTGCATGCTGGTGGACAAGGTACCCGTAGCCAAGGGGCGGATGCGGTAGCTGACCGTCACGCCCTCGCGCGGCAGATCGGCAAAGGACCAACTGAGGGTCCGGCCGTCCGGGGACAGGGCGGCGGCCGGTACGGCGGAATCAACGACCAAGGCCACATCGGGCGAGAGCCTGTCCACCAGGTCCAGCCGGCGGAGCACCTCATAGATCGGGCAATAGGGTCCAGGCTGAAACATGCTGACGAAACGATCGGCCTGATGGGCCTGGATGAAGTCGCGGCGCGAACTGGCCACCTTCCCCATGCAGCTCGAGGCACAGGCATCGTCGATGCAGACGCTGATCCGCAGGACTTCTGCCTCTTGGATGCGCCGCGTCACGGCTTGAACGGCTCGGCAGCCATGGTCGCTCCGCCCATTGCCGATGAGCACCATGATCTCGTAAGGGTTGCGGCGACTTGCGGTCGTTTCGCGGGCGCGCATGAGCAGGCTGAGGCCCTGGGTGAGGCCACGGTCGGTACCGCTGTCGCCCTTGGTGCGTAGGCGCTTGAGGCAGATCTCCAGCTTGGCGAGATCCCTCGTCAGCGGGCACAGGGTCCGGGCGCCATGGCCGAAGGAGACGATGCCGATCCGGGCGGTTGGAAGCTCGGGCAGAAGCAAGCCGCGAATGAAGTGCCTCGCCGCCGCCTGCAATTGCGTCAGGGATTCACTGTCGATCGACGCCGAGCTGTCGAGGACCAGCACCACATGCATCGGTGACGCCTCGACGGTGCAGTCGACATCAAAGCCGAGCGTGACCGTCGCTGTCTCGCCCAAGAGCAGGACGTCCGGGGAGACAGACTTGCGCGGCCGCACGACGCAGTCGCTGGTGGCGGGCGGCGGCGGCCGGTCGGCGGCGGCGGGCTTGCCGCAAGGCCCAGGGCCCGAGCCGAGGGCCACGATGGTCGTCAAGAGAAGGCTGCGGTAGATCTGGCACATGGTGGCCTCCTGAGCGGGCCGACGACCCGCAACCGAGGGGACGATACCGGCAGGTGACAGCGCCTGCCGCAGCAAGGATGCTGGCGTAGCCCGACGCACCCGTCACGCTTCGCATCGTCGCTCACCATCGTTAACCGTTGCGCGGCCGCTTACGGACAGGCGTCCGCCGCACGGTGCCAGCATCGGCTCCCGATCCCCGCCGGGCTTTTGCCAAATCTGGATGCCACTGCCGCCAGCCCGCCAGTTTCAGGGAAGAACCCTTGCCGCGGCAAGGGTTCTCGGTGTCCTGACGGGAAGGATTTGAACCTTCAACCAATGGATTAAGAGTCCACTGCCCCGCCGTTGAGCTACGTTTCGGGCGGCAAGCGAAGGGGCCAGCTCACGTGGAAAGTGCCTTCGCCTGTCAAGGCTTTTTCCGTCCGGCGCCGCCTGTTCGCCGCCGCCTCAGTCCAGCTCCCGCACCAGCCGCCAGGAGCCGTCGGCCTGGTCCTGGCAGAGCTCGCAGATCAGGTCGCGCTCCGTGGCCACCAGCCAGTAGTACCGGTGCGTCTCGCCCAGGGGGCTCCACCAGTCCAGACGCGGCTCGCGGTGCTCCTCCAGGCTGGCCACCTCGGTGCAGCCGGCCGCGCAGGGTGAAGGCCTCCGGGTCGGCCCTGTGGGGTCACCCTGACGTTGCACAGGGGATACCCGGGTTGTGCAGGCGCATGGCGTGAGCGTCCCTTCAGGACCGCGGGGCCCGGCTCAGCAGGCCTCGGCTCAGGGGTCCTCGGCTCAGGGGTCCCTGGCACCGGGAAAACAGGTCCGCGCGGCCCCGTCGCAGGCCATCCGACCCATGCGTCCGCCCTCATGGCAGCCACACTTCCAGCCCCGACTCCCCCCTAGGTAGCTCCCGGCGACTTCAGCACCGTCGCCCGTGTCTGCCAGCCGCGCAGCACTCTCGCCGCGGCGGATGAGCCC
>JADJUE010000013.1 GCA_016710785.1 Candidatus Epilinea brevis
GATCTACCAACAGTTGGTCGAGTCGCTGCTGCGCGCCGCGGGCGGGCCGTTTGTCTATCGTCATCGATGACCCGAGCAAGAGGCGCTGCCACCTGTCGCGGTCGTGGATGCACCCCTGCAACAGCGCCGTGGCCTGGCGCGAGCCATCCTGGCAACCATGCGCCCGCGGCTTTAAAGTGGACGAAGAACGCCTTCGTCCTGGCCGCCGTTAATTAGCACGACCGGCGGCCTCGCACGACGTTCCCAAGACCCAGGCGGCGCTGCTCACGGCCCTGCTGTTCTGCGTGGTCTCCAGCGGCGGGGTCTATGTGGTCAACGACCTGATGGATGTGGAGGGCGATCGCCGCCATCCGGTGAAGCGGTTTCGTCTTTGGCGCGGGAGAGATCTCGCCAGGCCTGGGATGTTAGCTGCTGGCGGCAGGCCTGACGGTGCTGGGGATCGGCGGCGGCTACCTGTAGGTGCGGCCACAAGCCTCGCCCTACCTGGTGGGCAACATCCTCTTGACCTACTTCCTGATGCAACTGGCCTACACCTTTGTGTTGAAGCATATGGTGATCCATCGACGTGATGACGATCGCGGGGGATTCGTGCTGCGGGTGCTCGTAGATGGGGCGGCCGCAGATGTAAAGATCTCAGCCTACCTCTACCTGTCGACGATCTTCCTGGCAACCTTCCAGGGTTTCGCCAAGCGCCGGCGGGAAGCTGCTCTCGATGTCGGGCGACGCGCCCCCGGCCTGCCAAGCCTGGAAAAGAAGAGGAGGAATACTCGGTGAGCCTCCTGGACACCTTCCTGACGATCACATGGCACGCCACCACGGTGTCCTACGCCCTCTACGCAGTGAACACGCCCTACCGTCCGCAGAACGTCTCAGCCCAACCTGCTGCTGCTGACGGTGCCCTTCGTCGATCTACGCGGTGTTTCGCTACCTGTACCTGATCCATGTCAAAGGGCCTTGGCGAGGGCGCCGGAGGAGATGCTGCTGAAGGACCGGCTGCTGTTGCTGGATGTGCTGGGCTGGGTGGCGCTTGCTGGCGGGGCTGATCTGCTTCGGCTGAGGGTCCGACCGCGCGGTAGGGCGAACGCGGTGGAGCGTCCGAACGGATCGGGCGGGTCGAGCGCGGGCAGGACACGGCTTCGGGTTGGTGACCTGTCGACGGCCCTGTGCGGGCCGCGTTGCCGAGGTGCGTGACGATACCAGTCATCGCGCAGCCCAGTTCAAGCCCCGTAGTCTGGGAATAGAGCAGGGCTGGAGTTGACTGAACCGATGGACCTCTCTGAGCTTACATGGGCACCTCCTGGACACTCAAGAGGCGAGGAGTCCAGGGCCTGGGCTCATCTTTACAGACTTGCGGGTCACTTCACCTGACGCAACTGCCCGCGGATGTCACCGAAGAAGGTCTGCCCAGCCGTGTGCAGGTTGAAGTACAGTTCGCCTTCGCGCGCGATCGCCTCCATGCCGGCAATGGTCTTCACCTTGTCGGTCGGAATCGCAGGGGTGATGGGGCAGCCGTTCGTCACGGCGCCCACGAGGCCCGAGCCGTCCGCGTTCCCGGCCTCAAATATCCTTGATGAGTCAGCTCAAAGGTCGTACGTGGTCAGCCCAGTACCTTTGGAGATCCCACCTGAGGACGACGTTGATCAGGATGGGCCCCAACTGGCCGAGCTTGCCGCAATGGATGTGGAACATCACGATGTCCTTAGTAGCCACGTTCTCGATGGCGACGTGAACGTCAAACCTGCTCCAGGTCCTTGGTGAAGGACAGGACACCATGCTGCCCGCGCGATGTAACGTTGCGTCGCGCGGAACGGATGGACCTGTCGACTTGAAGACCTCAGGCACCGCTGCCGGCGTATCGCTCTCCTCGCCGCCTTCCTGGTGGGGGCTAGAAGGCCTCGAACACCGAGAGCCGATCTCCTGTCCCCGGCTCGGGTCGAGAGCGATAGGGCTGGGCATGTCGGTTTCAGGGCGATGCGCGCTTGCCTGGGACTTGTGGCGCTTCTCACCACCTGACGCGACCATCGCGTCGTCATTATCTGCAACCCGTATGCAGCGAGTGACAAGACCACAGACAGGATAGCCGCCGGTGCGCAGCAGCCTTGCCGTACGTTCACGCTGGTTACCTCTTGCGGTCTGGAATCGCTGGATGCTTCGCCCGCCGGCTCAGTCGTCGTTCTTGTCTGTGGCAGCTGGCTGGCCGTTGAAGGGATTGGGAAGATCATCCGCATAATGGCAAGCAAGGATCGAGGCGACCAGGATGGTGGTCACGTTGAATGGACTGACCTTCTTAAAGTACGCCATGCCGTCGACGGTGTAGTTGACGACCATGGAGGAGCATGTTCACGACGGCAAGCATGCTCCCGAGGACGCAGGTGCGCGGCAGCAGCACGAGGACACCGATCAAGAGCGACAGAACGTTCGCCGCGACATCGACCCAGGCGGGGAGCGGCTGCGCCTGATGGTGTCACGTGGCTCTGAACCGGAGCCGGATGCGGCGGCGAGCATCGCCAGCGTCACGAGGATGGTCAGCGCCATGTAGATTCGGTTGGCGATCTTGCCGTCCCTTTTTCGCGGCAAAGGGTGGGGGTGGCGTGACTTCTTCATCTGTGTGTCTACGCCCTTTCACTTTGCATCCAGGTGTTCGATGGCCTCAGTCGAATCCGATTGGAATGCCTGACCAGGCACCATACACCTGGCCTGGTCAGGGCGCATCAACCTTGTCGGAAGGACCGGACTTGGGCGCGTTTTGTCTAACCACCATTGGGTCGGAGGCTGAACGACCCAAGACAGAAGTGGACCGAGGGCGCGCGATGCTGACGCTGATATAATGGACAGCCTTGGGTCAAAGCCGGGCGGCGAAACAGAAGTGGCCGATGGCGGCGGAGAAAGGACGCCTCGGTGAAGCCAAGACTGATGCCACAGGCCGAACGGATGACCAGCTAGATACCGAGACCATTGCTTACCTGGCCTACATTGCGCCCCCGTAGCTCGGGGATAGAGCAGCCTTCTAATCCGCTGGTCGCAGGTTCCGAATCCTGCCGGGGTACTGATTCAGCAGAGTTTTCGGGTGGGCCGCGGCGAATCCTCCTCCTATCCACCCCCGCTTGCCGCTCGCCGCCGCCTTGCTCCGCGGTTTTTGACCCAACTCCCCTAGCGGCAGATCGAGATCGCGCGTCGCCCCGCCGCGGCGGGCGGTCTCGGCGGCGATGCTCTCGCCGGGGACCAGGCGGGGCAGGAGGCAGGGGCTGGCAGCGCTGTCCACGCTGAAGCAATGGCTCACCATCCGGTCGACGACGTCTTGACGCGTAGGACGCCGAGGGCGCAGAGCAGGGCCCAGTTGGCGACTTGGCCAGGGCGATGCGCAGCCGATGGGGATCGTGATGCCAGCAAGTGCTGCCGTCGGCGAAGGTGATGGTGCCGTCGTCGGCCACGTCGCTGACGGTGCATGGCTGTCCAGGGCCGGCTTGAGGCGGGCGCTCTGGACCCAATGCACGGCGGCCCGTAAGGTAGTTGTCGCAGTCGGTGGGCAGGGGACGATCGGCGGGGGCGAACCCAGGGCGGCGCCAGGGGCGGGGAAGTGGTCACAGCGGGTCTCCTGTCCAACGTATCCGGCAGGGGCACCGTGCCTGGTGGTCGGTTGCCGCCCGTCGTCGAGCCGGATCTCTCGGGCGTTCTTGATGAAGTCCCCTGCTCTCGGCAGGGGGCTCGGCGCCTTGAGCGGTCGAGCAGGTTCATTCTACTCGGCGCGAGATCAAGGACGAAGCTCGAGGCCCGAAGTGAGTGTAAACGCGCCCACCACATGGCAAGCGGCGGTAGCGGGTCACCGGTCACTGGGTCACCGCTAGACGAGCCACAAGCCTCCGGTAGGCCAAGGCTCTGGCCGACGCGCCCTAGGCGGCTATCGTGGGTGCCTGGCCTAACGAGCCCGGACTGGCCGCTCCTCCCCCCACGAAAGGACTGACCCCATGTTGAACCTGAACTCGGTCACGATCAGCACCAGGCGTTTGAGGCGTTGGCCGCTTCTACGCCAAGGTCTTTGACAAGCCCGGCGGACATGGAGGATGCCGACAACGGATTCACATGGCTGGCGGCGGGCGCGGGCTTCCTGGGCGTGCTGCGGCATTCGGCGATGGTCGGCAAGGCCATCAACAGGCCGGATGATGTTCAACCTCGAGTCGGCCGACGTGAAGGGCGACTACGAGCGGATCATGGGCCACGGCGCCACGAGGCGTCGCCGCGCCGTATGAGATGGGCGAGGCCTGGATCGCGACCTTGGCCGACCCGGACGGCAACTACTTCCAGCTGATGACGCCGATGGGTTGATGGGGGGAGGAGCGGCGGCACACCGACAAGAACGCGGAATGGGAATACGCCCGATGTCAACGCGGCGCTGACACACCTGGGCCCGCCACCGGCTTCATCCACCGCGACCAGCCCGGCATGGGCTTGAATCCGAGCGCGTCGTTGATCGCGCGCATCCCGGCGTTCACCCCGGCGGTGCCGACGTTGAGGCGCTCCCATCCTGCCGCCTTGGCCCAGTGAGTCGCTGCCACCTTCACGGCCATGCCGAGACCGCGCCGCTGCCATGCGGCGGCGACACCGGTCAGCATGCCCTTCGAGCATCGCCCGGCCTTCGCGCCGCGTCGCCAACGCCACTCCAATCGCCGTCGGCGGTCACCGCGACGAAGGAGCTTATCGGACCAGCCTGCCGGGCCGCTTCGTCGCCGATGGTCCCTGCTGCCCAGTCGTCGAACGGGCTGCGTATGTATCGCCGCCGGGCGGCTGGGGCACCTGGGCCCCAATGGCCTCCTCCAGCGCCCAAAGCCGGAGGCCAATCGGCACCGCCGCCAGTTACCACCGACGCGATGACGATGCCATCGTCACGCAGCAGCCGGGATAGCCATGGCGCCGGGGTCCCAGGCGCTGAGGTCGAGGGACATCCGCAGGCCCTGCCACGCCCGCCGAAACCGCGCCGGGTGAGGTGAGCGCGCGTCGGCCAAGTCCGAGCGCACCTGCACGTGCAGCTCGACCGCGCTCTTTGGCCTCACGTCGTGTGGCGTCAGATGCCATGCCAACCGAGGGTTCAGTTGCCAGCGCGTGGACAGGGGCCGGCTTTCGTGGCGACCGGATGGACGCCTACGTGGCCTGAGCCTTGCCGTCATAGCTGCACGGATCCACGATGGCCTGAACGGGCCTTCGCATGAAGAGGAGGCCCAGAATCAGGAGCAAAGCGCGGCGCCAGATCAAAACTTTTCGCCCCGGAGGTTGAGCACGAAAGCCCTGAACCGTGATCGCGAGCGGGCCGAAGCAGGCCGCGTTGGAGACGCTGTTGGTATCCAGGGTCACCGCGGCATTGATGGCCAAGGCCCTACCGCTCAGGCTGCTGTTGGTCGTCATGGTGATGCTTTGATCGGCGAGCAGGTTCCCGGCGAAGGCGGTGTTGGTTCCGAGGGTCGCCGAACTGCCGACCTGCCAATACACCTTGCAGGCCAAACCGCCGTTGGTCATGACCACCGACGCGTTGCTTGCCGTCGTGAGCGTGGTCCCGATCTGGAACAAGAAGATGGGCGGGGATTGGACTGGGCATTGAGGGTCAGAATGCCGTTCAAGTCCGCCGACGAACTGAAGCAATAGCTGCCCGGCGTGAGCGTCATTCCGCCCAGATCCTGACCGCTCAGATCGGTGTCGCAGGTCTGGTTCACCAGGTCGTCGTAGGCAAGGTCGGCATCCGCATGGGCTTGAATTGCCGTGGCATCATTCTGGTGAATCGTTCCGTTGACCATGATGCCGGGAGGAAAGCCGGTGACCGAAGGACCAGGCGAGACGCCCACATCTCCGGTGACGGTGGTCACACCGGTGTTGGTCACGGTCGAGCCGCCCAGGACGCCGAAGCTGCGGGCCGAAGCCAGATCGGGGGCGGTCGCGTCCGGGCTCGCCAGGACGGTCGGTGTTGGCCCTTCGGCGGCAACAAGCATTGCGGTCAAGATGCACAAGACCGTCACAATCCGGCGCAATTGCTGATATTCAGCTCCCGAGTTCGTTCGGAGAATTCTGGGGGGCGCTCGAACAGCGCGGTTCGGTGACCAAGGTCCTCGGAATGGCGATCCCGATGCTGGAAGCATAGGCTTCTGTACGGTCAACCGCCTCATCAGGCCCCGCGGAACGACAAGCGGTACATCGACAAGCGCGCGGAATGGGAACATGCCCGGTGTCAACGCGGCGCCGAAGCTCCTGCGCTCGCAACTGGTTTCATCCACCGGGACCAGCCTGGCATGGGCTTGAATCCGAGCGCGTCGTTGATCGCGCGCATCCCGGCGTTCACCCCGGCGGTGCCGACGTAGAGGCGCTCCCATCCCGCAGCCTTGGCCCAGTGAGTCGCTGCCACCTTCACGGCCATGCCGAGACCGCGCCGCTGCCATGCGGCGGCGACACCGGTCAGCATGCCCTCGAGCACGCCCGGCTCCTCGCCGCGCCGCGTCGCCGCCAACGCCACCCAATCGCCGTCGGCGGTCACCGCGACGAAGGAGCCATCGCGGACCAGCCCGCCGGCCCGCTTCGTCGCCGATGGTCCCCGTCGCCCAGTCGTCGAAGGGTCTGGGCGTATGGACGCTGCCGGGCGGCTGGGGCACCTGGGCCTCGATGGCCTCCTCGAGCGCCCAAAGCCGGTGCGGCCAATCTGGCACCGCCGCCAGTTGGGCCACCGACGCGATGACGATGCCATCGTCACGCCGCAGCCGGGAAAGCCATGGCGCTGGGTCCCAGGCGCTAAGGTCGAGGGACATCCGCAGGCCCTGCCATGCCTCGCCGAATCCGCGTCGGGCGAGAAACGCTAGCGCGTCGTCCATGTCCGAGCGCACCTGCACGTGCAGCCTGACCGCGCCTTGCGCCTCGGCATGGCGGCTGAGGGCATCGTAAATGACCCCACCGACCCCGCGCCCTCGGTGGACGGGGGCGACGATGCCGTAGAGCTCGAACGCCCGGTCGCCGAAGATCGGACCCAGTTCGGCCTGGCCGTAGCCGACCACCTGATCGTCCACTTCCGCGACGACCGCGCGATACGCCGGATCGGCGCCGGCGACGGCCTGAGCCGCGGCGAAGCGAACTGGGTCGGCGGGCAGCTCGGGAAACGCGGCGCGGTCGAGGGCGACGCAGGCGGATGCGTCGGCAGGGGTGAGGGGGCGGAGGGAGATCTGGAAACTGGGAACTTCAATTGCCACGCCAAGAGTGTAGGCAGGGCTCATCCAACCGTCAATGTCGTCTTCGGGGTCGTCGTCTCCGTCATCGTCGTTGACGCTCAGGGCAAGGACCGGGGCCAGAGCGTGACGCGGATCAAGGTGGGGCTGACGTCGAAGGCGGGCGGTGGGCTGCCGTTGTCCTCCAATGCCCGGCGAGCGATGGTGATTCCCGCGCCGAAGCGCTGCACGAAGCCCAGAACCCGCAACGCCTCGGCCAGGCTGGGATTGCGATAGTCGCTCACCCCAGGCTCGCCAAAGTTGTCGGCTGTCACCGCCCCGTAAGGCCCGCCCGGGCTGCTGATCTCGATGCGGTCGTCGAACCAGGTCACACGGACAGGGGCGTTCGTCGCCTCGTAACTTCGGTGCATGACAGCGTTGCGCAACAGCTGCTGCAAGGCCGGCGGCGGGTAGAGGGACCTGCGGCGTTCGCGATCCGCGCCCGTGATATCCACTGCGGTGCGGTTGTGGGAGGCCAGCTTGTCATCGATCCGTCGCAGCTGCTCAGCCACCGTCCCGTCCAAGACCAACTCGTCCACCACGGGGTCCGACAGGTCCCGACCCGCGACCCGCAGGAACTGGATGTATGCCCCCGGCAGCTGGTCGCGAGGACGCGAGCTCAGTACCAACAGACCCAACACGGTAGGTATGGGGTCATCGGCCGCTACCACCATCTTGGTGGCCGCGAGCCGCTGTTCGTAACTGCGGTCGTTGGCCGCGATCACGTCGGGAGCGAACGCCGCCGGCAAGTAATCGTCCTCGAAACGCCGGCGGTCCAGGTTGCTCAGCGATGCCGCCGCTACTGGACGAACATCGAAGTCCACCCTGGGGCGGTTGTGGCCAGGCAGGTCATTCGCGATCGCGCAGACCGCTTCCCGGACCTTGGTAGGCGCATCTCCCTTGAAAGACTCCTTGCGCTCTACCAGGTCCGACTCCAGATCCAAGAGCATGCGCTGCAGGTCGGGGTCGCCGTATGGAATCATGTTCCGGAGTTGTCCTCTGCGTTGGACAGGTGATAGGGGGCGAAGCGAGCGGATCGGTGGTCTTTCCCCGAGTTGGTGGACGGATCCCGCCGGCCTCTGAGACAATGAATCTGAAGATGGTGGCTGGCGACAGCGGCCATGGACTGGATTGACCTCTAGGCAGCTGGTGGCAAAGCCCGCCTGGCTCTAGCTGCGCCGATCACGGCACCGATCACGACCCCCATCGCAACCCCTACGGCGACGTTGCCGGTCGCTGCCCCGATGGCAACTCCCAGCGCCACACCGAGACCAACGAAGCCTGTTGGGTTCCTCATCTCCCTCTCCTGTTCACTGCGCCAAGCATAGCACGGACTCAAGGAGGGTGCCATTTGTCTGCACCAACGTCCGTGTGGGGACTAACCCCCTGCTTAGCCGACCGCCGCGGCCTGCAGTTCGTCCTCATTGCCTGCCCGGCGCTGGCTTCCAGCGTGCGTCCGGCGAGGCTGTTCAAGGAAAGGTGGTGATGGTGTGGAAGGGAATCCGGGGCACAACCGGTTGTCGGCGTGGTCCCTGATCCAGGGCTTCGCGCGCGATGGCAGCGACGTGTTGGACTGGTTCATTCGTTACGCGATGGGTATTCGGGTCCCGTTGGCCTTCTCTGGCCTGATGATGCTCTTGTTCGAGCTCGGTCGATCGCCGCGCGTTTAGCAAGATGTTTCGCGGTCTATTCGTGCTCAGCCGATGGGAAATAGGCTACGGTGACCTTCCTGCGATCACAGCCTGGGTCATCGTCAGCTCAGCCGAGACGACGCTGGTTCGAGGCCAACCGCCCAGCAGCCGAACCCTTCAGCAGTGGTCGCGCGTGTCCTGGCCTGGCTCGATCATTGGGTGGGTCATCCGCCAATGCGTCGATTCTGGGCCTGGCGCTTTGCGGCGGTGGCGGTCGTCGCGGCGCCCCTGCTCGCAAGGGCCTGGCGCGTGACGACATCCGATCTGCGCGAGGCCGGCTATGTTCCGCCGTCCTATGCCGTTTCGCTGCTGGCCGGTAGCGGCTTGTTCCTGCTGCTCTATGTGGCCGTGGCCAGCGCCTTCGGATTCTTGGACCGTCACCTGCGTCGGCGCCGCATGGAGCGCTGGAAGCGCTGGCAGGCGAAGGCAGGCGCCGTAGGCCGGGAGTTCGACATCAACCGCCGAATGTTTGGGAAGGCGATAACGCGGATCTTCGGCGGCGCTACTTCCGGAAGAATGGACGCATCCTTCCGGGGCCGATGTTCGCGCTCTGCAACTGTTGTTCTTCACCGTAGTGTACGGCCTGGTCGGTACCATGTTCAGGCCGGACAGGCTTGGCGCCGACGGATGCCTGACAGCCAACGCATTTGGCTGGAAATGTCTGCCACCGTTGGCAAGCATCATGTTCGTGATCTCCGTCTCGTGCTTGTTCTTGACGGGCATGACCTTCTTCTTGGACCGATGGCGGCTACCAACGTTGAGCGTCCTGGTCATAGCGCTGGCCTTCAGCCGGTTCCAGGCCGACGTGGACCACACCTTCCCGCTCGTCTCCGCGGCTGTCGACGGGACCCAGACCTTGTCGCAGGAAGACGACCGCGAGGCAAGCGATGAGGCGGCTTCGCCGGCCCGGGTTGCACAGCGCGTCATTGGGGCGGGACCGGAACGACGGCTGATCGTGGTGGCGGCCAGTGGGGGTGGAATCACGTCGGCCTCTTGGACCGCACGCGTGCTCACCGGGCTCGAAGCCGCCTACGGCACGCGGTTCACCGACCGTCTGGCGGCGATCAGCGGCGTCTCGGGTGGCAGCGTGGGGACGATGTTCTACCTGGCGGCCCCCCTTCGGAGCCACAACCGAGCGCAGCTGCGTTCGGCCATCGTGGCCGCGGCCGAGCGAACCGGCCTGCGAAACGTGGCCTGGGGCTTCGCCTACCCCGATCTGCACCGCCTGTTGCGCTCACCATTCTCGGGCTCCGAGCAGTACTTTGACGCGCGCATCGATCGGGCCTGGGCGCTCGAGGAGGCTTGGCGGTCGACCCTGCGAACCCAGGCCCGCCCGATCAACGGCCTGCTGGCGGCATCGGCGGACGCTACGCTCGGGAGTTGGCAGGAGAGAATTGGGAAGGGCGAGATTCCCGTTCCGATCTTCAATGCCATGACCGTCGAGGATGGCCAACAGCTGCTTCTTACGCCCGGGCAGATCCACCCGGTACCCATGCCTCCGGGGGCGTCCTATCCTGGCTATGCAACCCTTGATGACCTCTATCCCGGTCGCGACCTCTCCGTCGTGACTGCCGCAAGGCTCTCGGCAAGCTTTCCCTACGTCAGCCCGATGGCCCGCCCAGCGATGGTGCGCCCCGGGGAGCTGCCATTCCATGTCACCGACGGTGGCTTCTTCGACAACGATGGTGCGGTCGCCCTCCAGGCCTGGCTCGAGGCGGCATTGCCGCCGGACACGCAGCCCACCCAGGTCTTGTTCGTTCAGATCCGCTGGGGTCAATGGTCACCCAGCTTGGCGTCAGCAGGATCGGGAACGAACCAGGGTAGTGGTATCAAGCCGCTGCCACAGACGGACCCCAGAGGGATCAAGGGGATCGGGTTCTCGTTGTTCGGACCGATGGAGGCCCTACTGGCGGCGCGATCGTCGACCCAGAACGTGCGCAACAAGAGAGCCATGCAACTCCTCGCGGAGCGACTGGCGCGCCGTCAGGTGACGGTATCGACTGTAGAATTCGATCTCGTGGACCCACCCAACGCCCCATTGCCACTCAGCTGGCTGCTCGGGTGGCGCGACAAGCTTGCGCTTGCCTGCCGCTGGTCCTCGGACGACGTCCAGACACAGGTGGCCAGTGTGGGTGCTTTCATCGGTGCGGACGCGAACGCGGCCGCAGCCGCCCGGACCGCGGCGCGGTCAGCGATTCCCCCACCGGCTGACGCGGACCGTTGCCGGGCCATCTACCCGCGCTAGGCATAGCCTGACCGATCATCGATCCCTTGTGGAGCCGCCTGTGGCCGATGACTTCAACGCGACAGCCCGTAGTCTCGGAATCGTGGAGTTGACCCGAGATGGTGGACACCGCACCCTTTGGGTGAAAGGAGTCCACCATGCCGAGAACACACGCCCCGTACCCGCCGGAATACCGGCGTCAGTTGGTGGAATTGGTGCAAGCCGGGCGAGTGCCTGAACGATAAGGCCATGTGCGAGAGCAGCCATGTCGTCGCTCCTCCCCCCACGAAAGGACTGACTCCCCATGTTGAACCTGAACTCGGTCATGATCAGCACCATGGAGCCTGAGGCGCTGGCGTCCTTCTACGCCAAGGTCTTCGACAAGCCGGCGGACATGGAGGATGCCGACAACGGCTTCCATGGCTGGCAGGCGGGTGCGGGCTTCCTGGGTGTGCTGCGGCATTCGGCGATGGTCGGCAAGGCCATCAACCCGGGCCGGATGATGTTCAACCTCGAGTCGGCCGACGTGAAGGGCGACTATGCGCGGATCTTGGGCCACGGCGCCACGTCCGTGGCCGAGCCGTACGAGATGGGCGACGGCTGGATCGCGACGCTGGCGGACCCGGACGGCAACTACTTCCAGCTCATGACACCGATGGGTTGATTGTTAGAGGGGAGTCGAGTACCGAAGCGCCATACCGCCCGTCGGGTTGACCATGGAGCCGTGGTTTCATGCGTCCTGTCGCCATCGCGCTTCGCCGCCGGTGATCACGGCCGTAACCTCCCACGGAACGACGATGGACCCGGTGTAGCAGAGACACGGCCCAGCCCCATGGCGCCGGGCCTGCTCGCAGGTTGCCGGGCGGGCGTCAAGGTTCCGCCGCGGCCGGCACCGCGCGAGCCAGCCAGGGGAGCCAGGCGGCGCCTTGCGGCGCGGCTGTGCCGGTTGTGGCCGCCGCGGTCGCGCTGGGCGGAGCGGTGGCAGTCGCTGATTCGGTGGCGGTGGCCGTCGTGGTAGCGGTTGGCGTCGGGGCGCTGGCGGTGGCGGGGATGGTGGTTGCGGGCGTTCCCGTGGTCGGCGTGCCCGGCGCCTCGACCGTCTCCGTCGGCCTTGCCCCCGGCTCGCCCGTCTGCCGCAGCCGCGGGTCGCCGCCCGGCGGGCCGCCCCAGACCGCGTCCCAGTCGCCGTCGTCGCCGAGGTAGAGTAGGAAGAAGGCCGTCAGCAGGTGCCTGCTGAGCGCCAACTGCTCCGCCGCGGGCAGGCTACCGCGGTCGCAGCCGATGGGGAAGGGATCGCTCTCGAATCCGCAGTGGTAGCCCCCGACGAGGGTCGTGAACAGGCGCGGCGGCCGCGCGGCCTCGAAGAGCTTCTGCGTGCTGGCCGGCGCCACGATGCCGTCCTCGCTGCCGACGATCAGCTGCACCGGCACCGCCACCTCGCGCATGGCATCCAGGGCGGAGGGCCGGGTTTCGGCGGCGGCCAGGTTGGCCAGGGCGCGGATGCGCCGGTCCGCTGCTGTGGCCAGAATGCTGGCGCCCCCGCCCATCGAATGTCCGGAGGCCCCGAAGCGGTCGACGCGCACCGCCTCCCGCAGCCAGGAACTCCCGTCGGCGCTCGCCTCCTCCAGGTAGGTCAACGTGGCCGAGAGGTCGGCGGCGAACTGGCCGTGGTCCGGCGCCAGGCCCGCCTGGGACTCGGTGGCGATGACCACCAGTCCCCAGGTTGCCAGGTGGGCCAGGAGGCCCGCGTAGCGGATCGGCTCCCGGAAGAAGCCGTGCCCGAAGGCGACCGCCCCGTAGGGCCCCGCCGAGCTGTCGAGGGCCGCACCTTCGCCCGGCCGCGAGGGCGGGTAATAGACCAGCGCCGAGAAAGCCGGCCCGCGCTCGGGGGGGCGCCGCGCGCGGCGTGCTCGGTTGGGCCAGAGGCCGCCGGCCCCAGTGAGGAGGCCAGGCCCACCAACAGAGCAAGCGTCGCGGCCAGTACGATCGTGGCCGGCTGTCTCCGGCGACGCGGCAGGGTCTTGGATGCGGGCATGAGGGAATTGTAAGGCATCCGGCAAGCGGCGGCGACCGCCTGAGCTCGCCCTGCCGGGCTAGCCCCACCGAACGATACTGCTCCCAGGGCGAGCGCCGCCCTTGAAGGACACTTGGATGACCGTGCACATCGACGGTGAGATCGTGATCGCCCGCCCCATCGAAGCGGTCTTCGACCTCGGGGCCGACGAGCGCAACGCCCCGCGGTACAACCTGACGATGCTCAAGGTGGAGAAGCTGACGGAGGGCCCGATCGGGGTGGGAACGCGGTACCGCGCCACGATGATGCGCGGCCGGCCGATGGGTTCCGTTGTCCGGCGGATGCTGGTATGATGCCACCGAGGCAGCCTACCGATGACCTTCTCTTCCACCGCCGTTCTCCTCTTCCTGGTGATGGACCCGCTGGGCAACGTACCGTCCTTCGTGTCCACCCTGGCGCTTGTCGCCCCGGAGCGGCGGCGACGGGTGCTGCTACGAGAGCTGCTCATCGCCCTGGCCGCGCTGATGGGCTTCTTGTTCTTCGGGCGCCAGGTGGTCGGCTTTCTGGGTCTGCGCGATGAGAGCATCGCCATCGCCGGCGGCATCGTGCTCTTCCTCATCTCCCTGCGCATGCTTTTCCCCGGCGCTCCGCGCGATGCCCATGAGCTGTCGGGTGAGCCCTTGGTGGTGCCCCCTGGCCATTCCTATGGTCGCAGGGCCTTCGGCATTGGCCACCTTGCTGCTTCTGGCCGGTCAACCCGGAGCACAACCGCTGTTCCTGGCCGGGGCCTTGTTGACCGCCTGGAGCTTCAGCGCCGTCATCCTCCTGGCATCCGGCGCCTTGCACCGCCTCTTGGGCGAGCGCGGCCTGCTCGCCTTGGAACGCTTGATGGGCCTGCTTCTGGTGGCCCTGGCGGTCCAGATGCTGCTCGATGGCTTGAAGCGCTATCTGTCCTGGAAGCCCGCCTCGGTGGTCGCGGCAGCTCCATCCCCAAAGCGCACGTCATGATGCGCCAGAGCAGGTCGCCAGATCCACCCAGCCCATCTGTCCACCGTGAGACTCCAGCTCTCGAAGCAGTCCGCGGCCTGGGGTGTGGGGCCAAAGTCCGGCAGGAACCCCGCCGAACGGAGTTTGCCTCACCGGACGAGCTGGACTTCCTGCTCAGCTGGCGAGTCCCCGTCCCTGGCGACTTCGTCGATGCGCGTGGACAGATTGGATGGCCCGGAGAATGTTCCGTAAAATGGCGGAGCTGGTGAGCTGGGCCATCATTCTCGCTCGCCAACAGCAGCGCGGCTTCGCGAAGAGGCCTGACGCGGGCTTCGGGCCTTCCGGCCGCGTCATGGCGATCTTTCCGACCGGCGGGCGGGCCCTTCGAGTTTCGGCGAGCCCTCGGCGAGCACGGGTGATGGCGATGCTCGAGTCCTCCTCCCCCCCGCGGCGGGCGGCGGCGGGGGGGGGGGGGGGGGAAGTTCCGGACGGCACCATCGGGGCGGCGCAGGCCGCGCCCGATGATCTCGGGGGCCGCGGGGGCTGCCCGAGGGCGCTGCGGAAGCGGATGGGGGCGCGCCCCGGCTGGCCTGTCGCGTTGGGTGGTGGGGCGGGGGGCGGCTTGCCTCCGCCAGTGAGCGACGGGGGGGCGGTTGGGGCGTGGGAAGGGGGGTGGGCGCAGCGCTTGCGACGAGTTGCGCCAGTGGTGGGGGGGCCGAGGGAAGTGAGGCGGGATGCCCGTGTTGGAGGTGAAGCGCCCAGCCTGGCATCACCTCCGAATGCGCCCACACGATGTCTCAGCCTGGAACGCCCACCGGACGGACTTCGGAACACCCCAGGGCCTGTGACGGGTCCCGCCGCCCGCGATCGGACCCACCTGCCGAGCGCCCGTCATTTCCTTTGCGAGCGACGTTGCGATTGCCCGGGGTCCGTTTTGCCTAAGCCGCGATCCTGATACACTGAGGCGCTACCGCGCGCAGGGTGCGGTGCGCGCGGGCCCGCGGTGACAGCGCGAGGAGCGCGCCGCTTGGAGGTCAGGGGCATGCTGGGTGGAGATCGCGCATCGGGTTGGGATGAGATGGAAGGCGCAGCGGAGGTCGGCGCGGCTGCCGCCACCGCGCGGCTGGGCCTCGGGCGCCGGCCCCCACGCAGGCGTGGTCCCCCGGCGCGCCCTCGCCCTGCTGGCGCTCGGGGCGATGGCGCGGCCTTCGCCGGAGCAAGCGGCGCGGGGCGGCCGGGCGGCGGCGCGCCGCCGGTGCGGGCCCAGGCCGGCCTGCTGGACCTCCCCTACCGGCAGGTGGGCGGGGCCATGAACTGCGCCCAGACCGTCGGCACGGTGGTCTGGCTCTGCGTCGGCCCGCGCTTGCAGGCCTTGGACCTCAGCGACCGCGAGCAGCCGCGGGTCTTGGGGCAGACGGAGGTGCTGCCGGGCGTCCTCTTCGGGCTGGTGCTCGAGGAGGGCAGCGCTCGCGCTTGGGTGCTGGCGGGCCCGATGGCGGTGCAGCTGGACATCAGCGACCCGACGCAGCCGCGGGAGCTGACGCGGGTGGGGGTGGGCAACGACTATGACCCTCGCTTCGGCCTGGCCATCGCCGGCGGTAGGCTCTGGGTGGCAGACGGCGAGGGTGCGGTGTTTGGCGCTGGATGCCACTGCCCCAAGCCAGGCACCATGCCCGAGCGCTACAACCTCTTCGGCGCGGGCGCGACAGGATCGTGAGCCTCGCGGGCCGCGGTGATCGGCTCTTCCTGCTGAGCTACCGCCGCGGCCTTGGGCGCGACGGCTCCATCGAGCAGAACGACCTCCTGGTGCTGCGCGCGGATGAAAGCGGCGGCCCCATCCTGCTGCAGGCGCAGCGGGTACCCGGAGGTGATCGGGCCAGGTTGAAGGTGGCCTCCACTGGGATGGCGAGGTGCTGTGGTCGGTGCTCGGCGGGCGCCTGGCGTCCTGGCATCCGAAGGGCTTGGGCCTGAGCCTTGCGGTGCAAGGAAAGTGGGGCTGCAGCCAGGCGATCGGCCTGACCATCCATCAGGACCGCTTGTTCGCCTCCTGTGCCGGAAACACCTCCGACGCGGTCTCCCCCGTGGTAGTCGACCTCAGTCACCCGCCGGACTTCCCGACGCTGGCCAAAGGCCCCGAGGCATTCGATCACCGTGGCCCGTACAGCTCGGCTACGGCCGTTACCGACAAGACCTTCTGGATCAGCAGCGCCGCGGCGAACGGCGCGCCTCGACCTGGGGTAGCCGGCTCGGTGCCAAGTCTGGCTCCGGTAGGCCTGTATTCGGGCATCGGAACGCCCGCCTACCTGGCCTGGGATGCCCCGCGGAACCGTCTCGGCCGGTGGCAGCAACAACGCCCGGGCGATTCTGGTGGGCGATGCGGCAAACCCGAGGGCTGGGCCCTATCTGGCACAGGGACTCGATGTGGGGGCCTTGGCGGTCGATGGGAACCGCATGGTGCTGCTGAACCAGACGGTCGGTGGACGCGGCATCCGACTTCAGCCCGTAGGGGATCCCGACATTCTGCCAGGAGCCGAAGCAAGGGACCTGGGCGTTACTGCGGTCGAGACCGCGCGGCGGCCCTTCAGCTTGCTGGGCGAGGACCTGGTCATCCTAACCGCTCCAGTCGACTGGATCATTTTGAGCAGCAGATCGAGCTCTGGACCTGGCCTCGCGGGGCTGAAGCGAGGGCAGTCAGGTATTGGCGCACGCCAGGACAGTTGTTGGCCGTTGATCAGGATGCAACCCACGTCGTCGCTCAGCAACTTTGGGGACGACCGCGCAGCCTGCGGGTTACGAAACTGCCTGACCGTGACTGTCGCCGACAAGCGCGACGGCAGCCGCATGGAATTGGCCTCGCGCCATGGGGTGAGGCGGACGTGGTGGTCCGAGATCGACCGGGCTTGGATTGCGATCTCCAGTTGGCCCGCTCCAGGCCCGGTCCATGTGGAGGTCTTCGCCCTGACTTGACAGGATGCCGTCCCAGCCCCCTGCACCACTGTGGGCCTGGCAACGCGAGGTAGTCTGGCGGGACCTCACCTGCTGTTCGCGGCAACCCTCGGCATCTCGTCCGTCGGCGATGTCCTGGCCCTGATCACCAAGGATGGTCAGCTGCAACTCCTGGGCATCCACGCGGACGGGTTGCGCCCGCAGGTACAAGTGGCCTTGCCGGCCAGGGTCTGGGTCCCGGACCTGACCTTCAACGGGGCCGCCGATGCGATCTACATCGCGGCAGGCCCGGCGGGCCTCTTCGAACTTCGCCGCCCTACCGCCGGCTGGGCCGCCCTGCCCCAGGCGCCGCCCAGCGCCACCGTCTACTATGCAGCAGACAGCCATCCGTGACGTCATGACGCCAGAACAGGTCGCCGACTACCTCCAGCTGGCCACCGAGACGGTCTACCGGCTCATCCGGCAAAGGAAGCTCGCCGCCACGCGCGTCGGGCGCGCCTACCGTATCCCCAGACAGGATGTCGAGAGCTTCATCGTTGCCAACAGCACAAGGGAAGAGGTGCGCCGCCTGCTGTTCCGCCGCGTCATGGCGATCTCCGACCGCTCGGACGGCGAACGCGACGGTGATGCGTTGCTTGAGTCCCCTGGAAGCATCCGACGAGATCGGCGCGGGCTCCGCACGCCAACCGATGATCTCCGCGGGGCACGGCGCCCCGAGGGCGCACACCGGCAAGAGGGGCGCGGGGGGGGTCTTGGACGTGCAGGCCGTTGTACTGCTCCTTCGAACCCAGGCGCGAGTGGTCTCTCCCCCGGATACGGTAGCGGTCACCGGCGATCCGGAAGACGACCACGTCCTGGCGACCGCCGCATACGGCCAGGCTGAGTACCTGATCACCGGTGACAAGCAACTCCGGTCCCTTGCTCGTCACGGCTCGACACAGAGCATCAGCCCTCGGGGGGCTCTCGATCTCCTCAGTTTCCGCTCTACTCCTGAGTGAAGTTGCTTGTCCGGCCTGTGACAGGTTCCGACATGGTCATCGTGAAAGGTCAGGCCCATGTGGCCGCCGGGAGGAGCAGTCTGTTCGTCCTGACCTCTGGGGCGACCGCCCGCTGGCACGTTGGCCGCCGTACCTCTCGAGCCCAGGAGCCCAGGCGATGAGCCGGTCAACCACATCCGCGAGAGGCGGAGGCTGGGTCCCGGGGGCTGAAGCAACGGAGCCTACAGCATGAACGACCAACAGCCCCCCATAAGAGCCCCTCGGAGCCCATGAAGCGGCCTCTGCGCCTTGGGTCGTCGAGTTAGAGAGCAACCTTCAAACCATGGAGAAGGAGCAGCAGGCAGAGCTACGGGGCTCAGAGACGATGGGCTGCAAACATCCTTGTTCAGCGGAATGACCGTGCTCCTCATTCCACCGTTTTGGGGCATGTTTTCGGACACCCGCCCTTATGCCCCCTGGAGGGAGCGGCCCCTGTACCACTCGGCAGATCCTGTGGATTACGCGGCCGACACATGCTCGTCGGCCCACGCCGCGCATGTGGTGTATCACGTTGATTCCCTGATCGTTCTGACCGCGGCGGGCCGCCCGCAGCACGCTCTAGCCACACGAACCAGCCACTCAACCCAGTCGATCGGCACATTGCCCGACCGCGAGGGCTGATGGACCCCGATCGACCCGGCTAGTCCCCGCCGCGCCCGTTGACCGATGCCGCCATCCAACGCCACCCCGCAGCCCGTTGGGCCGCGCCCAAGGTGTTGACGAGGCGGCGGGCGGGGTCTATGCTGGCGGGCAAGGCGCGAACCTTGCCCCCGACCCGAACAAGGAGTCTGCGATGAGCGACAAAGTGGTGGTGATCACCGGTGCCAGCGCCGGCATCGGCGCCGCACTGGCCCAGGCGCTGGGCGCTCGCGGCGACGCGGTGGTGCTGGTGGCGCGGCGCGAGCCCGAGCTGCAGGCAGTAGCGGCGCGCTGCGGCGATCGTGCGCTGGTGGCGGTGGCCGACGTGACGCGGCGCGAGGACTTGCGGCGGGTGGTGCGTGAGGCTCTGGAGCGCTTCGGGCGGGTGGATGTGGGTCAATAACGCTGGGCAGGGCATCACCCGCCTGCCCTCGCTGCTCACTGACGAGGACCTGGACGAGATGGTGCGCGTCAACGTGAAGTCGGTGCTCTACGGCATGCAGGAGATCCTGCCCCACTTCCGCGAACGCGGCAGCGGGCAGGTGGTCAACGTGTCCTCGATGCTGGGCCGCGTTCCCTTCGCGCCCCTTCGCTCGGCCTACACCGGCGCCAAGCACTTCGTGAACGCGCTCACCGCCAACATCCGCACCGAGGTGCAGGCCGAGCACCCCGATATCCAGTTCACCCTGGTCTCGCCGGGCGTGGTGCGCACCGAGTTCGGGGTGAACGCCCTGCATGGCGGCCCCGACTCGCGAAAGCTCCCCGACTCGCAGTCTGCCGAAGAGGTGGCGGCGGTGATCGTGGGCGCCATCGACTCCCGCCAGCCCGACGTCTACACGCGCGCCGGCGCACGAGAGCGGGTGGCCGGCTACTACGCGGGGCTGGGTGAGGATCCGTGAGCGCGACAGAGGGCGCGAAGCCGGCTTCGCCGACGCACATGCGGGCGACTTACCGCTGGGCTTCCTCGGACTTGCCATCGGGCAGGTGTGAGCCGACAATCCCCTCGGACGGAGTGCCGACTCCAGGGGTTCCTTGTCACGAGGAGTTGCTTCTATGCGCCGATTCTTCTGGTTCATGGTGATCTTGGGTGCGCTCACGATCTTGGGGATGGTCGCTGCCACGGTGCCAGGCTCGGACCGTCCGACATCCGCGCAACTGGCCCCCGGCGCGCACAAGGCGCACCTCCCGCTCGTCGGCAGGTTCACTCGGTCGGACCTGGCGACGGCCGCGCAGCAGCCCGGCTCGGGGTGGATCTACTTCGGCAACACCAATGCGGTGCATGATATCGCGGTTGACAAGCGTTCCGGCGTCCTATGGGCGGCCACCGAGGGCGGATTGGTGAAGTGGTATCCCGACGACAGCACCCATATCGTCTACTCCCATCAGCCGATCAATCTGGTAGCGGTGGATGCGGAGGGCGGCGTTTGGTTCGGGCCGGTACGCCGTGGAGATGACTACTTCGCTGTCCAGCGACTCGCACCCGACGGCTCGCGGCAGACCTTCGGCACCGCCGATGGTTTGACGGGTGGGTATTTGCAGGACATCGTTGCCGATGATGCCGGCAACGTGTGGGTGGCCTATGACCTACAGTCTAGCTCCGTGGACGGCGGTCTCAATCGCTGGTCGCCACGCGCAGGATGGCGCAGCTACCAGGTAGTCGACGGTCTGCCGGGTCAGTCGTTGCGGGGAGTCACGTCCGATCGACAGGGCGGCGTGTGGATCCATTACGGCGACCGCGACACCAGGGGGGAAGACGCGTACTTCGGGATCAGCCATCTGGCTGCCGACGGTCAACTGACAAACCACGACCGGGCAAATGGATTCCCGACGGACATCATCCGTTCCATCGCCGTAGCGCCTGATGGGACCGTGCTGATGGTCGAGGGCGACAGCCTTCAGTCGAGCTTGCGTATCATCCAGGGGACGCCCGAGTCCGGCTGGACAACGCTCCCGTGGCCGGAAGAGGTCTGGGAGCCGGGGCCCCGAACCGTCGACTCGATCGCCATCGATGACCGCGGCAACCGATGGTTCTTCAGCCGGTACGCATTTGCGCGATGGGCTCCGGATGGCCGATGGACTGTCTTTCGGCAGGATGCGGATGGGGAGATGTTGGCGCGAGACTCAAGTCTCGACGTGCTATGGGACCCGTTCTATCGGGCAACCATGGCGTTCGGCGGCGACGGGAGCAACTACTTCCACGCCGACGGTTCTGACGCCGGCTTCTTCCAACTGAGCGAAGCGGGCAACTGGCGCCGCTTTCATACCGACGACCCACCGGTCGGCAGGGATGTCGCCGCCGTCGCCAGCGACTCGACCGGGCGGGTGTGGCTGACATCGGGTAACCTGATCGAGCGTCGGCGTGATGGCACTTGGGTTGGAGCACCGCCAACCAGCGACATTGGTGTTGACAGCGACGTGCTGGTGACCGATCCACAGAATCGGATGTGGATGACCGACTATGCCGCGCTCTGGCGAGTCGATCTCACCACCCCGGATCGTCGGCGCTACGACAAGGCCGACGGGCTGGACGTCGGAAGCATTCAGGATATGGCTGTGGACCCTGCTGGTGCAATGTGGGTCGGCGGTAGCAACGGCCTCAGCCGGCAACTCGCTGATGGGCGCTGGGAAGCCGTGACACTCCCGGACCCCTCGATGTCGAGAATCGTGATCGACATCGATTTCGACCGTCAGGGTGGCGCATGGGTGGGCATTGCCGGGCGGCGGGACCCAACGGATGCGAATCACCCGGTCACAAGCCCCGGCGGAGGTGCTGCATCGCGATCCCTCCGGGCACTGGCAAACCTTCTCGGTATCCGACGGGTTGATCAACGATGGGATTACGGCCTTGTCAATCGATCGGGCAGGCAACCTATGGGTGGGTCACTACGGATGGCCACTTGGCGAGGGTGGGGGGGCAACCCGCCTTGCCGCAGACGGAACTTTGACCCGCTTCACCGCGGTAGATGGGCTGAACGGCGCGGTTCAAGCGATCGAAGAGGATCGCGACGGCAGTATCTGGTTCGGTACGAGAAACGGCCTCGACCGCCGTAGTCCTTCCGGGGTGTGGTCTACATTCATCCGAGATCCAAATGCGGTCGGGCTCCGCCCGGGTGTCCACGTTGCTGGCAGATCCTGACGGCAGCCTGTGGATCGGCGTGGTGGGATCTCGAGAAGTCCTTTGGAGGCGTCGAACCGATGGGAGCATTGACGCCTATCCATTACCGTTTATCTCTGGCGGCCGTTCCCGATTGGCGCTCGCTGTCGATCCACGCGGCGGGATCCTGGTTGGCTGGACGAACCAGCGCATCGAGCGCATCGAATCCGATGGGACCATGTCGACCCTGATCGTCGTCGATCGACTGGACGACGCCTATGTCCGCGACCTCGTCCCCGATGCCCGCGGCCAGCTCTGGGCAGCCACATTTGACGGTCTGGCACGGCAAGGAACTGACGGAAGCTGGCGTACCTTCCACACCGCCGACGGTCTGCCCGGCCCGCTGGTGGAAGCGGCGGTGGTGGACCCCGCGGATGGGAGCGTGTGGGTTGGCGCCGGGCCGACTCAACCCGACTTCAGCTCGACGCGGCGCGAGGGTGGTTTGTGCCACTTGGTTGGCGACGGGCCGTGCCAACTAGTGGACGTGCCCGACATGGCCGCTGGTGAGGGCGTTCGGACTGTCGCTCTCGATAATGCGGAGGGCATTTGGCTGTCCACCTACGAGATTGGGAAGAGAGGGGGGCACGTCGGCACCGGTGTGCACCGCCGTGACCAGGCCGGGCAATGGGCGCACTACGATGCTTCCGACGGCCTCCCGTCGAACGAAGTGCGCGCGATCGCCGTCGACGCGTCGGGCAACATCTGGTTCGCGACCCACAAGGGGCTCGGCCACCTGGTGCCGGCCAGGGTGCAATCCGGGGCTTCCTGGCTGAATGACTCTGTGAGATCTCTGATCGAAGCCGACGACGGTGGCGCCTGGACGACCTTGACCATGGCCGACGGGCTACCCTCGAACGAGATCCGCACCGTGAGCATCGCCCCCGACGGAGCCTTGTGGGTGGGCACGGCTGACGGCGTGTCCCGGCGCGGGGGGGACGGCACATGGCGAAGCTGGGGCACCTCGCAGGGTCTTTCAGCCCCGATCGTGGTCGACATCGCCTTCGATCCCGTCGGCAACGCCTGGCTGGCCACGACCGGCGGCGGGGTGTCGGTACTGCTGCGGCAGTGGTGAGATCGAGGCGCCGGCGCAATCTCCAGACCGCTCAGGCGTGTGCCGAATGGCTTGTACAAAGGCAGAACCATGGGCTGGCGGGATCAGCGTAGCGGTCTGGTGTGGTCTCTTCGCGCTGGGGCTGACGACCCACGCCAAGGGGCTGCGCCCGGATGACCTGGCAGCGACTGCCTGATCCCTCCTGACGATGCGAGGTCACCTCCAGTCCTGTCAGGTCTTGACCGGATGGCGCTTGACACATGGGCACGCGGCTGAAATGATTGTCGACCACTCAGCACCCGGACCTAAGGCAGGGGAGAACCATGAAGATTCAGTATCTCGAGATCGTGACGAGGGAAGTCGACGCGGTGTGTGCCGCATACGCCGCTGCACACAAAGTGCAATTCGGCGAAGCAGACGCTGGGCATGGCAATGCGCGAACCGCCCCTCTGGCGGGCGGTGGACTCGTGGGAGTGCGTGCGCCGTTGCGTGAGACTGAGGAGCCGGTGGTGCGGCCCTATTGGCTGGTGGACGATATCGATGCGGCCGTCGCCGCAGCGGTTCAAGCCGGCGGCCAACTCGCCCTCCCGCCGATGGAGATTCCCGGCCACGGCACCTTCGCCATCTACCTCCAAGGCGGCAATGATCACGGCCTGTGGCAACTGTAGCCGACTGCCAGCCCGTGCATTGCCCCCTGCCCCGCCATCCCCTCATCCCCTGGTCCGATGAAACTTTGGCCGACGCTCAGAGTGAAACTTCGGGGCGACGGTTGACATGAACCCCTTGCGTGGTCATGTCCTACAGCCTATACTCCCTCGGAACATCAGGCAAGTGACCGGCCGGACAGGCCTGAACTGGTTACCTTCATCTTTGCCAATTGCGCGAGAAAGGTGATACGAGAAACAGGCACTCTGCACAAATGGCAGTGCGCGAGGTTGGGTCGATGTCATAGGAGCACGAACTGTGGCTGACATGAGCTATTGCCGAACCAAGGCTACCTTGGTTGGATTGGTATTGTGGGTCCCCTTTGTGCTTGGTGCCTGCGCTGAGAGACGATCGATAGCTGAGTATCCCACCTCACACGCAAACGTGGGGGTGAGATCCATATTTCTTCCGAATGGTCTGATTGATTCTAACATTGGCCAATCGGGTCTCGACGATGCTGGACTTCACGAGACGCTCTTCTCGTTTCTAGACTCAACCTATATTGGTGACGGTGAACTTGCGTGGTTTCAGATTCACGATCCACAGCGGGTTCTTGAGGCGCACCTTGCTCATACATATCACGCACTTGAGATCATTCGTATACTCAACCTAGATCATGAGCCGCCTCTTGGCGTGGGAGCATGGATAGATTCCCTGCGTAAACCTGACGGCAGCTATAGAGATCCCCAGGATCCTGATTCACGACTCTATAGCACAAGCGAGGCTATCCTCGCTCTGGATGTGCTGAGGCAGCCGCCTCGATTACCCAGTCTCACACGATCGTTCATCGAGGCAAAGTCTGTGGGGGACTGTCAGTTTTCAGACGTTCCTGGCTTGCCCGATTCCGATGATGCACTTGAGACGACACGTGTAGCACTCGCTGCACTTCGGTCTCTAGGAGCGCAAGAGAGCGTTGAGACAACAGGTGCGTGCATTCGAGTCGTCAACAGAGGGCTAGTCGATTCCAATCGGAATAGCCCTCACGTAATCACTGCGATGGAGCATGTCGTTAGCGTGGAGCGTGAGAAGCTCCCACCGGGGGCGCTGTCATATGCTCGTGAGTACCTATTGTACGCTACAGAATCGTCCGACTCAGATGTGCGCAGCGTCATTAGTGCCAGCAAGGTCATTCGTGAGCTCCGTGGTGCAATGCTGCCGGACGAAGTTCATGCAGTCAGCGAATTCTCAAGAGGGAAGCCTAGTAACGTGCTCCATCTCGATTCGCTTCTAGATAGTCGTGAAGCGTGGTTCTTTCGAAACATACCACGGGAATTGCATATAGAGGTTGCATTGCTTGTTCTGACTGAGAGAACGGATACCATCAGCCGAGCCAGGATTGTCCGCGTGCTACGAAGGCTCCGTGGATATGAGGGTTGGTCGAATATGATGAGGAGCGTGAGTGAGATAGATTATCAAGCACAAATCGCAGCGCTGCGGATCGCTGATGTGGTGAACTTCGCTGACTATGATCGTAACAAGGTGGCGGATCTGTTTCGATTGAACGTGACTTCCGAAGAACTTCACAAATATCCGGCGGGAGCAAAATTTGCATGCGTTGGATTGGAGCTGCTGGGAATGAAGCCTCCGGAGGATGAGGTCGACCTGTGGCTCACAGAGGTGTCTGAGGAATTGCTTGATGAGGAGAAAAGCTCTCTCGATTCTGACATCATTGCATCTGCCATGGCTACGCTCATTCGGGAATGTGGAGGTACTCCGAACAACAAAGTCAGAGTGATGCTCGAACAGTACCTCGACCACCTCTACGGCAAGATCGAGAGGGGCGAGTCCAATCCGTCAGTCGGAGCCACGACAGCAGTTGAATTGGAACTAGCGCTTTACGGATCTATCAGAGATCCAGGAGATATCGAGCAAATTGTTCGCGAGATGCAGCACAGTTCTGGAGGATTTACAAGTGGTGAACCAGGTGAGGTAGAACCATCGATGCGATCGACACGAAACGCGGTATGGATATTGAGTAAGCTTGGGCGTCTGGAGCCTGCCGATGTCATTCGTGTGCAGGACTATGTATACAATTGCAGAACTGAATTCGGCTACACGACGTCCCCTACCGTAGGACCGCCGGGCTCTCGACCGACGGCGGACGCATTCGAGATCCTGCAGCTCATGGGACTTACCAGCTCGGTTCCCTAGAATGCCGGGAAGTATCCGACTTCGGCGACCATCTTGTGGCTCTGCTCAGCGCCATGCGGGCAACAGTGCATGATTGCCAATTGCATGTATCCCTTGTCGAGAAGTCCTGAAGTCACCTCCCAAGGCTCGCTCAGTCTTCCCGGACATTCCCTTCTGACTACACCGAATTGAGTGGCTGCCAACGGGCCCTGGGCTCTATGAACAGTTAGAGTCAGGGAGTCGAGGCGCGGGAGTTGTGGGAAAGGCCAATACCCTATCGTACAGGCACTGATTGGTCGCTTCCACGCCAATGAAGCAGAACCTCACCTGTGTTCGCCTATGATACAAGAGCCGCGGCTAGTTCCATCTGGCCAGCAAACGCTTCTCCATCGTCACCTTGATAGAGATCGGGCATCATGGCACCGCCACCGTACAATCAGTTCGGGAGGCTCGTATCGTTCTGTAAACCACCACCCACACTGGATTGGCGGACATGTCAAGCCTGTCCGTTATGGCTTCTGCAATCTCACTTTCATTCCCACAAGCTTATACTTTTTGCATGAGTCTGGCCTCGATCGTTGGGAAATGTGAATGATCACTCGTTGACGATGTGTGCTCCATTGTTTGGAATTGCCATTGACTGGCTATGGAAACGGCGCGCAGGCATGCCGTCGAGTTGCGGGGAAGTTCTCTACTGATGAAGATGATACCCACTACCATGCCAGTATCAATGCTAGCCAACCGAGGACCGATGTTGGTTGATCGTCTCAGTTTCACTCCCAAATGGGTGACTGGCTGAGATGCTTCACGCTGTACCGGGCGCAGCACCTGCAACAACCCGGCGTGAGTTCCAGCAGATCAGGCGTCAAGGAGTTTGAGCAACCTTCCCAACCAGGATCCAAGCGCTAAACAGGCAGCCGTGGGGTCGCCTGCGCCGGCCACCTCGGAATCGCGACTGGGTCGTCTGGTCTCGTGTCAGGGCGGGTCATAAACCACACCCAGGTCTGTGAACGGCCACCTGTCGGGTCAATGGACCACAGTGATCGGGTCAACAGACCACACTGAGGCTGGACTTGCCGCCGAGAAGTGGCAGTCTTCATTGCGCCAACTTGTGCAAGGAGTGAGCCAGCCTGAGCGCACCGAGCCGACATGCGCCGACTTCAAGAACTTCCACTCACAGGTGGGAGCGGTGGCGGATAGGGGCAGCTGACTGGTGGAGTCCGGGGGCTGACTGGCAAGGGCCGGGCAACGGACCGGTGAGTGAAGCCCTCTGTCGCTGCACGCTTCCTCTCCCTGTAGGGAATGGGAGCACGATCACTTCTTGACCGGCGCTCCGTTCGGAGCGCGCGAGAGGCTGACATCGTCGAGGTAGAACGTGACCGGCTTGTCGCTCTCGACCGAGAACGAAACACTCTTGAGCTGTTCAAACGGCAGATCCCCGGTCTTGGCGTGAACCTTGGGGCGTAACCAGCGGCTTTCGACCTTCTGGCGGATCGACCAGGTCTTGTCGTTCGTGCCGGTGACTTCAATCAGGAACGTCGCCGCAGCGGCTTCGCCAGGCACATAGAGATGGCAGGCGAACTGGGTCTCCTGGGCCAGAAACACCGGCGCGTCAGCCGGCGGCGTATAGACCAGCTTGCCCTGGGGATTAAGTGTGACCTTGACGGAGGACTGCCCAAAACCGGCCCACTCGTCCGCCATGTCGATCTGTCCGCCGTCGACCTTGAGCGTCGGCATCGGATCGAGGTAGCCTTCAAAGCCGGGCAGTTCGGGATGCAGCTTCCGCCAGTTGCCGGCATAGGCCAGCCCCGGCTCCAGCCCCAGGACTTGGGTCGTGTCGACCACCTGGTCGCCGTGCACCCAGTTCAGGTAGTCGATCACTGAGGACAAGTAATACTCCATCGGGGTGTAGAGATCGCCGTCCATGTTCGGGTAGTTCTCGGCCTGGGCCACGAACATGCGGATCTTGCCCGCCGTCAGGTCCTTGTCGAGCGCCTGCATCTCCTCGGTATCGAGCCTGGAGGACGCGTCTTGGGCCGTCGGCTCCTGTCCAGGCTGCGCCACTTCGGGCATCGTCAGTTCAAACCCGATCCCGCGCTCGAGGTCGAACCCATCAGCCACGAACTCGTAGCCGCCTTGTCTGATGGGCACGTTCTCCTTGAGCTCGATGCCATAGGCCGTGAACAGACGCCGCGTCGCGTCGCGGGCGGCCTCGGTGTCGAAGACCCCCACGTAGGAGTTGCCAAACGAGATAGGGATCATGGGCGACTTGACGGCTGGATTCGAGCTCAACGTGGTATCGGTGCGCAGCGACGTAAGCTCGTTCCAGTAGCCCCTCTTGTTGCTGCCCAGGATCTCGCCGACCAGCCGGTCAACCCGCTGCCGCAGGTCCGCGCTGCCGCGCGTGGTGTTGTTCCCCAGGGCTTTCAGCGGTGGATCTTCGGCATCAGTCCGTTGCACCTGCTGCGACCCACCCGTGGCCCCCTGTCCGCTGGCGGCCGGAGCTGGGTCCGATGCCCCGCGCGAGCAGCCCCCGGCGGTAAGCCCCGTCAGCATCGCGCCCGCCAGCAGCGTCTCGCGCGAAAAGCGGGCCAGCAGACTGGGGCGCAGAATCTCCCGGATGTCGGCTTCGGTCAGGAAGCGCGGGTAGTCAGGGCAGTAGCTGCGAGGTACTGGTTTTAGCGAGCTCATGCGTTACTCCCATTTCTTCGAACAGCTTCTCGATTCCCGAGAGCATGTGGAAACTCTGACTGTAGTTCTTCAACAGAAAGCCGGGCACCCGTTCCTTGAAGAGCCGCTGGGCCAGGTCGTCGACGGTGAACAGCGTCTGCTGCTCCGTCAGGCAGAGCGACTCCGGGGGCATGTTCACCCGGCCGGTACCGCGGAGGTTGATGCATGCGCACATGTTGTTGCAGCGTTCGCGGACCCCGCAGTCGCGGCATTCCTCCGGCACAGCGCTACGGTCTCGCGCGGCGGCTTTGACGGATTCGCGGTTGAGCCAGCTGTCGACGTGGCCCAGGCTCGACAGCCGGCGATAGAAGTACTCGACGCAGCCGTACAGCGTGCCATCGGGGGCGATCGTCAACTGCGAGACGCCCGGCGTGCAATGCCGGGACTCGCCGGCCCGCGTCCACTGGGCGATCCGCGAGTCGAATGGCTCAAGGTAGAAGGACTCCTTACGCTTCAGCAGCTTGCGATAGAGCTTGCCGACCAGCTGGTATTGCGATTGAAGTTCGCGGACCGCCCGTTCGTCCCAGTCGGCGGCGTAGTCGAGGGCGTTGATGATGATGCGGACACCCGACTCCCACAGGTACTGTCGGCTGGCGGCAAGGTGCTTTACGTTGGCCGGCGTCACGACTGAGTAGACCGCGAATGGATGTCCCCACGCAAGCAGTCTCTTGAGCGCCCGCTCGACAGCGGCAAAGCTCCCCTCGCCGAACGGGGTCAGACGCCCGGCGTTCTGAGCCGGTTCGACTCCGTCGAAGCTGAGTGAGATGAAGACCCTCTGCTCGGCCGCCTGCCGCAGGATCGAGTCGTCCAGCAGCAGCCCGTTGGTTGGCACTTTGGCGGTAATGGGGACGCGCTGTTCCGCCTCCAGCCGGCGGGCTTCGGCCATGATCTCGAACAGGGCCGGGGCTTCGAGCAGGGGCTCTCCGCCAAAGAAGGTTAGGGCCAACGAATCGGCTCCCTGGCGGATTGCCGCCCGAATGGCCTTCACAGCGACGTCCACCGGCATGCGGGTGTCGTGGAAGTCCTTCTGATAGCAGTATCGGCAGCGCAGGTTGCACTGTTCGGTGAGGATGAACGTCAGATCCATCAGAAACCCCCAGTAAGCTGCGTGAACCGACCGCCCGTTGCCCAGGTACGCAACGCGGGCGCAGTGGGCCGGTTCCCGCCGGCGTTCGCAGCATCACTCTGACAGGTTCTCCTGAACCGCTGCCAAAGAGAGGATGAGAAGTCTGGAAGTCGCCTGCACCCTTCCGTCATCGAGACTGCCGGCGGCGCGACAGATGCTCGAGGGGGCCGCATGCTGACCAGACAGGCCCGTACCGGTTCGGCCCCTTGCGTTGGCCAGATGCACCGAATGGCTACCCCAATTCAGCCCGCTGCCTGTCCCAATATCCCCGCGTCCGGCGCTCGGCCGATCCTCCTGGGGCCGCGCGCTCCCTCACCGTCACAGCCCGAAGCGGCCGTCGTCGCAGCAGTTCAAGCCGGCGGCCAGCTCGTCCTCCCGCCGATGGAGATCGCCGGCCACGGCACTTTCGCCATCTACCTCCAAGGCGGCAATGATCACGGCCCGTGGCAACAGTAGCCGACTGCCAGCCCGTACATTGCCCCTGCCCCGCCATCCCCTCATCCCCAGGTCCGATGAAAATTTGGCCGACGCTCAGAGTGAACCTTTGGGGCGACGGTTGACAAATGTACGGCTCGTAGTAGCTGGCGACGTCCAGAAGGGTGTTGTTCATCAGCCGCCACAGTCGGCGCCATGTGCTGGCCGCCTGCGCCTTGGTCACCACCGTGCCGATCCACTGTCCCAGCGATGCGCTCCCCGTCAGGATCACCGCCGCTACGGCCCACGCGAACGTTCGCTGGCGCCGATGGTCCTCCGTTGGGTTTGCTTGGCGCACGCACCGCAGCACCGTACAATGCAGCTTGAGACTGGCGGTCATGGGTTCCTCCTGGGGCGTGTGGTGTGGTAACTTCTCACCTCAGGATACACCTATGGTCGTCGGTCTCGTTTTCCTTGCGCGGGACGTTGTGTCAGGCAGTCAGCCTTGCATGGACAAGATACTCCGAATGGCTACCCAAATCGGCCACCGTCAGGTCTTTGGAATCAGGGTCCCGTTGCCGGGCGGTGCGAGTCCATGAGGGGCCCTTCGCCTATGAATCCTCCGCCCAGACTGTAGCGTTCGGAGTGTTGTCTTGCGTTACTGTCAACCTCCCAAACCGGAATTGAGGCATGGAGGCCAGGTGGTCATGCGCAACAGCATGCTCTTGCACTCGCAACAGCCCAGTATTGCGTTGGTAACAGCATGCTCTAGCGAACGAAGCAGCCCAGTGTTGCGATGGAAACAGCATGCTGTTGCGAACGCAACACTGGGCTGTTCCGAAGCCGACTGCATGCTGATGCGAACACCATTCGGGGCTGCTGCCAATGCCCGACAGCGCCATGCCGCGCAGTCGGCGTCGACCAACGGCCTGCCGGCAGAATGGCCGAACGCCCTTAAGTATATCGTCAAGATTCGGCGGTCTGACAGCCGCTGGCGCCGCGGTCCGCAGCTCTCCGCCCGCTGGTCCCAAGTCGGACACCCTACAAGGCCAGGAATGAGCGGGGAGCATGGTGTCGCTGTACTGACCGGGCAGCTTCGCACTATGTGGCCGCCTGGCGCAGGGTGCGGTGCCTGCCAGGAGTCCGAAGAAAGCTGACCAAAGCCCTGGACGTCACCTGACTACGGGCAGGTGTTCAGCGGGCTACCGCCGGTCAGTCGTCGGCCTGGAGATGGCACGCCATCTGGAAGTCCTCAATTGCGAGAGTCGAGACTGTCGATGGCAGCGTACACATCTAGATTCGGCGGTCGAACTGCGTCGGGCGAGTCATTGAAGACACCACTCTCTAACAACTCTCCTGTTTCAGCATCGAATACTGCCACTCCGATTGCCACGCCAGTTGCTGGATTGTGGAAACGGTTCTGCCCCGTCTCCGTTGCCTCGGCGTCGAGTTGATGCAGATAGTCCGCATCGGCTTCAGTCAGATCATTGGAATCCGGGAGGAGGGATTCCAATGATCTGACTGAGGCCACCCAAATCCACCCCCATTACCCTGAATCGCAGGCGCTTGCGGGCGACGACAGCCCGAGAAAGAAGCAGGCCCCGCCCCCCTTACGAGGGGCGGGGCCTGTGAGAAGCCAGTCAGAGGTGGAAGGGGAGCCGGATCAGTCGGCCTTGATGCCGCTGTAGATGGCCGCGTCCACCTTGCCGTTGCCGGAGGCGTCGTTGACGATGACCACGACCGGCTGGTCGCTGGTGATCGAGGCCGAGCCGTAGACGTTGGTCGGCATGCCGGCGATGAGCGGCGGGAACCAGTTGCCCGAGGCCAACGGGGCCACGGTCTGGCTGGTGCCGGTGACGCTGATCAGCTGGCCGCTGGAGTTCTTGAACTCGATGGACACGTTCGCCGGAGCGTCGCCGATGTTCATCGCCTGGATGCCCGTGGACAGGTCCAGGTTCGTGTGCTTGTTGCGGAACAGCGGCAGCGCGACCTTCTTGGCGCCCGCGGCGGCCGAGAAAGCGTTGTAGGCCGCCGAGGTGCCGGCGCCGGGGCTGTTGGCCGTCTTGCCCAGGTCGGCGTCGTTGACGATGGCCAGGATGTTGCCACCCGTGGCCTCGATCTTGGCCGCGCCCACGCACTTCGGCGCCAGGCCGCTCGCGCCGGTCGGCAGCGCGGCGATGTTGCCCTGGTAGAAGACCGCCGAGCTCTTGGCATCGATCGTGAAGGCCTTGCCGCCGTGGACCGTCTGACCCGTGCAGCCGAGGCCCGGGATGCCGGCCGAAGCGACGTAGGTGACCGTCACCTGCACCGGGCTGGTGCCCGGGTTGACCACGGAGATGCCGCTGGTGCCGTAGAAGTCGTTGCGGAACAGCGGGGCGTACAAGGTGGCCGCCGCCTGCTCAGCCGGGACGCCTTCGTAGGCGTAGACGGCCTTGGTGATGTTCTCGATGTCCATGAAGGCCTGCACGCCCACCGGGATGGTGGCGCTCTTCACGACCAGGGCGCCCAGGGTGCCCGCGGGCACCGACGAGAAGGCGGCGTCCTTGCCCAGGTCAACCGTGACCGAGGTGCCGGGGCCGATGTTCTTCTGCGTGCTCACCAGGGCGGTGGCGGAACCGGCCTTGAAGAACTCGACCGTGACCGTCGCCTGCTGGCCCGTGTCCGTGTTCTGGATGCTGGCCAGGGTGGTCTGACCACTGTAGCCCTTGGCCGCCAGCGGCACCGAAATCTCGTTGCCCGGGATCACGTTGCTGTAGATGGCCGCGCCGCCGCTGGTGCTCCAGTCGGTGCGGGCGATGGCCGCGATCTGGCGGTCAGCGCTGATGATGGCGGCGTAGGCGCCGTTCGTCAGCGAAGTCTCGGTGGGCAGGTAGATGTTGGCGGCCGAGCCGGCAGCCACGTTCGGGCGGTTGATGGTGACCGCGGCCGAGCCCTTCTGGTTGTAGAAGTCGGCGACGATCTGGGCGTCCTGCGAAGCGTCCAGGTTCTGGATCTGGATGCCGCTGCCGCCGGCGCCCTGAATGCCCGCCAGGCGGCTGGCATACACGGCCGGGGTGTTGTTGGCGCCGAAACCGGCGACGCCGGCTACGAGCACTGCGGCCACGGTGGCCATCGAGGCCAGGACCACTACCTTCTTCATCATGATCAATTCTCCTATGTCTCGTCGAGGTGGGTTGCTGATTCGGTGTTCCATCCACCCTTCGGCTGGCTTGGCTCCGAAAGGGACGCTACCAGTGTACCGGCCCCCAGCGCGGCCCTCAATGCTCCATTGGCGTCGATCGCCGCCCAGCGCCTACTACCTTGCGCCAAATCCACCCTGGCCACTACCACCAAGGTAGTAGTCGGCGCCTATGTGCCGCCCGTCCGCCACCAACCCGCGATCGCCGCGCCTACCGCGGCGCCGTCCTCCAGCGGCAGCAGATGCCCCAGCCCCGGCAGCTCGCCAAAGCGGGCCCGCGGCTGCAGCCCTTGCCACAATGCCCAGGCTTCCGGCAGCAGCGTGTCGGTGTCGGCGCCCCGCAGGCCCAGGGTAGGAACCGTCAGACCCGCCAGGACTTCCCAGACATCCAGGGGCGGCGTGGCATAGATCCGCGCCTCCCATTCACGGGGGCAGGTCAGGGTCACGCCGGGGGCGCCTGGGTCGCCGGAGGCCCCGCGGTCGCCGCGGTCGCCGGGTTCGATCGGGATCGTGCCGGCCGCTACATAATCCCACAGCGCCGCGTCGCTGAAGCGGCTGAAGACCGGCTTGGGCCGCAGGTGGGTGAAGACCGCGGCGCGGTCCGGCCAATGGTCGCGCCGCTGCAGGGCGCCCTGCACCAAGGGCAGGCGCGCGCTCGCGTCCTGGCCGCCGGCCGCCAGACGCGCCAGCAGGCTCGGGGGCAGGAAGACCGGCTCGACCAGCACCAGGCTCTCGAAGCGCCGCGGAGCCTCCAGCGCCGCATAGAGCAGCGCCACCGCGCCGAGGCTGTGGCCGATGGCCCGTAGCGGCGCGTCAGGGCTGATCTGGTCCATCCAGGCCAAGGCGTCGGCGCCGAGCAGCCGCCAGTCTTCAAAGGACGCCGTCGGCTCGCCCGGCCAGAGCGGGCGCTGCAAGAGCCCGCGCACCTCGCCCCAGGGGGCCAGTGACGCGGCCAGGGCGCGGTAGGAGTCAGGCGGAAAGCCATTGGCATGCAGCAGGGCGATCGCTGGTCCGTGGCCGGCAAGCACCCGGTCCGGCAGCGGCTGCGGACGCCCCTGCGCGGGCGCGCTCATGCCGGGTCCGCCTGCGCTGCCAGGTCGTCCCCGTCCAGCGGCCCGTGGTCCAGCGCCACCAGCTGCTCCGCCAGGGCCTCGATGGCCACGCGCTGCTTGCGGTACAGGTCCGACTCGCTCATCGCCAGGCGTCCGGCGATGTCCCGCACCTTGAGCCCGCGCACGAACTTCAGTTCCAGGATGTTGTACAGCATCCACTGGCTGGCCGTCAGGCTGCGATCCCCGTCCGGCTTCAGCCGTTCCAGCGCCTGATCCAGCACCGCGCGCATGGCCTTGGCCGTGTTGCCCTCGTTGCGCGAGAGGGCCTCGCGGACGAGCGGCAGCCGCAGAAGGGGGCTGTCGGTGAGCTTGGGGCCGCCCCAGTAATGCACCAGGGCTTCCCTGACCCAGGCCACCAGCTCGTCGGAGGCCGACGGATCGCCCGGGGCCGACAGTCCCACCGCCAGGTCCGCGGGCGTTTCCTGCCGCGTGCGCCCGCGCAGCTGCTGCATGCGCGTCAACTCCGGCTCAAGGGCGCGCAGGGCGGAGAGTACCCGCTGTTGGGCCGCCCGGTCCGCCAGCGCGCGCTCCGCGCCGCTCACCAGCAGTTCGGTGTCCGCCGCCGCCGGCGAGAGCAGCGCCTCGGCCGGAGCGGCCAGCACCAGCAGGCCCCGGGCGGCGCCCTCGTCGTCGCGCAGGGCGCGGCAGAGAAAGCCCGCCAGCGGCTGGAAGCCGCCCCCGTCGAGAATGGCCGCCACCGCCGTCTCGTCCATGGCGTCCAGCAGCGGCCCGCGGGCGCCCACGTCGCCGTTCCAGAGGTCCAGGGTCGCGCGGTCTTCCACCACCGCCAGGATGCCGCCGGCGTCCACCCGCCACAGTTCGCAGAGCGCGGCCAGGATGCCGTTCAAGAGCTGGCTGAGGTCCTCGCCGGTCAGCAGCCGCTCGTCGAGCCGCCGCAGCCAGATGGCGTCCGCCCCGCCGCTGCCGTAGATCAGGCGGTCGATCAAGGGCTTGAGCAGCCGCACCACGATCTGGTAGCCCACGATGCCGAAGACCGTGGCCGCCATGAACACGAGGTCGCGCGGCAGGCCCAGGCTTTGCTGCAGGCGCTCCGGCACCAACTGGGCGGTGGCCAGGATGCAGGCGCCGGGCAGCACCGTCTGGATGAGGTACTTGGCCAGCTCGCGCTTGATGGCCCTGTCCGGCACCAAGGTGCCCTGGAAGGCCAGGGAATAGGCCACCACCAGCAGCAGGGCCGCCGTGCCGATGTTGGCCACGGTGATGAAGAGGCGGAAGGCGGTGGGTGACGGCGCCTGGGCGGCGGGGACCAGGCTGAGCCAGGGAAAGGCGTAGACCGGCGCCACCAGGCTGGGCGCCAGCCACAGCATGCGCGGCCGTGACTGGCGGCTGCGACCGGCCGCGCGCCACAGGCCCCAGGCCGCCCAGGCGCAGAGCAGCCAGTAGACCAGGCCGAAGGCCGCAAAGAGCGGGCCGGCCGCCAGGCGCAGGGCGCCGGGCTGGCCGACCGGCTTGCCGGCCAGCAGCTCGGTGCGCAGGATCAGCGCCAGCACGATCCCGCCGACCGCCAGCCCCAGCAGCGTCACCCCGCGGCGCGCGCCCGGCCGCTCGCCGAGACTGGAGCGGACGGTGGCGCTGAACCACAGGTACACCGGCGCCACGAAGGCGATCCCTAGCCATTGGAAGCGCAGCCAGAAGGCCGCCGCCGGATGCGCCGCTTCCAGGCGGGCGGTGGACAGGAAGAGGTCGCCCAACGAGATCCAGGTCAGCAGGGCCAACAGGGCGGCGAAGGCCCGCGCGGCGCGGCTGCGTCCATGGTAGAAGACGAGGTACGCCGCCAGGCTGACAGCCATCAGCATGGTGATGGCTGCGACGATGAGGTTGAGTCGGCGCAGCCCTTCGCTCAGCCCGTCGATGATGGCGGCGGACACCCGCTCACGCTCCGCCGGTCAGCCAGGCGATCAGGTAGAAGGCGACCGGCGCCACCCAGATCAAGCTGTCCACGCGGTCCAGGATGCCCCCATGCCCGGGCATGAGCGTACCGGAATCCTTCACCCCGGCCTGCCGCTTCATGACCGATTCCATCAGGTCGCCCGTGGTTCCGGCAAGGGCGACCACGAGGCCGATCCACAGGCCCTGCCAGGCTGTCAGCGAGAACCCGGCCCCAGCCAGCCGAGGGAGGCCCGCCCCCAGCAGCCCGCAGGCGAGCATGCCGGCGACGGCGCCCTCCCAGGTCTTCTTGGGGCTGATGGAGGCAAAGAAGGGGCGGCGGCCGAAGGCGCGGCCGGCCAGATAGGCCGCGGAGTCGTTGGCCCAGACCAGCCCCAGGACGACCAGCAGCCAGGCCGGACCCGCCGCCTGCGGGTGGGGCCAGCTCAGCTGCCGCAGGCCGACGAGATGGGCCAGAGGCAAGGCGATGGCGACGGGCAAGGCGATGGTGGCCAGCCAGTCGACCAGACGCCGCGCCTCCGGCCTACGGCGGATCTGGTCGATGCCGGCGGCCAACACGACCAGGACCAGCGCCGGGACGAGGGCGGGCGGGCCGCCGACCTGCCAGGCGACCGGCATCGCCAGGGCCCCGGCCAGGGCAACCGGGCGATGGGCGTCGGCGCCGCAGGCCCGCGCCAGGGCCAGGGCCTCATGCACCGCCAGCAGACAGAGCAGGCTGACCAGGGCCGTCCAGGCGCTGCCGCCTCTGGTGGCCAGCAGCAGCAGGATCGCCACGTAGAGGAGGCCGCTGATCGCGCGCGTTCTCATGGGTCTCGTCGCCGTTGCCGGACAGCGCGTTTCAGCTGCCGTCGCCGCGGGTCGCCGGCGTCAGCCGCCGGTCCACGGGGCGATCGCCGTGCACCTCGCCGAAGCGGCGATCGCGCGCGGCGTAGCTGTCCAGGGCCGCTTGCAGGGCGTCGCGGTCGAAGTCCGGCCACAGGGTGGGCGTGCAGTAGATCTCGGCATAGGCCGCCTGCCACAGCAGGAAGTTGGACAGGCGCATCTCCCCGCTGGTGCGGATGATCAAGTCCGGGTCCGGGATGTCGCGGGTCTCCAGATGCTGATCGATGGTCGCCTCGTCGATGGCCTCGGCGGGCAGGCCTTCGCGGACGATGGCCTGGACCGCCCGAACGATCTCGGCGCGAGCCCCGTAGTTGAAGGCCAGGCAGAGCGTCAGGCGATCGCCGCCGACCGTGCGCTCCACCGCCCGGCGGATGGCCTGCTGGACATGGCTGGGCACCTGGTCCAGCCAGCCCACGTGGCGGATGCGCACGCCGCCCTCGATCAGCTCGTCCAGCTGGCGGTCGATGACCTCTTCCAGCAGGAACATGAGGCCGCGCACCTCATGCGCTGGGCGCTTCCAGTTCTCGGTGGAGAAGGCGTAGATGGTCAGGTAGGGGATGCGCAGCTCGATGCAGGCCTCGATGGTGCGCTTCAGCGCCGTCGTGCCGGCGCGGTGGCCGGCCAGACGCGGCAGGCCGCGGGAGCGTGCCCAGCGGCCGTTGCCGTCCATGATGATGGCCACATGCCGCGGCAGCCGCCCCTCCGGCGGCCCGCCGGGCGCGGCGGAACGCTCAGCCATGGGCCTCAGACCTCGCGGATTTCCGCGACCTTTCGATCGTGATGCGCCTCGATCTCCTTGACGAACGAATCGGTGAGCTGCTGCACGCGCTCCTTCACCCGATGGTGCTCGTCTTCCGGCAGGTCCAGCTGGTCGCAATCATGCAGCACGTCGCGCCGCACGTTGCGGACGGCCACGCGGGCCTCCTCGGCGCGGCGATGGGCGATCTTCACCAGATCCTCGCGCCGCTCCGCCGAAAGCGGCGGGATGGGCAGGCGGATCAACTGGCCGTCGTTGGACGGCGTGATGCCGATGCCGCTGCCGACGATGGCCTTCTCGATGCTCGGCAGCGACCGCTGGTCCCAGGGGCGGATGGTGATCATCCGCGGCTCGGGGGCGGCCAGGGTCGCCATCTGGTTCAGGGGCGTGGGCACGCCGTAATAGTCGACCACCAGTCGATCCACCAAGGCCGTGGAGGCCCTTCCGGTCCGGTAGCCCGCCAGGTCGTGGTCCAGGGAGTCGACGGCCCCCTTCATGCGCTCGCGGGCATCCTGGATGAGTTCGTCGGTCACGGAAACCTCCTCTTGCGATGCGATGGTCAGGCGACGCCGGCGATGACGACGCTGTCTGGTCCCACACAGGTGCCCACCGGCTCGCCGCGCAAGGCGGCGACGATGCCGCCCCGCCGCCACAGGTCCAGAACGATGATGGGCAGGTCGTGTTCCTGGCAGAGGGTGAAAGCGGTGAGGTCCATGATCCGCAGGCCGCGGGAGAGCGCCTCGCCGTAGCTGACGCGTTCGAAACGGCGGGCCTCCGGATGCGTCTTGGGATCTGCTTCGTAGATGCCGTCCACCTTGGTGGCCTTCACCAGCACGTCGGCCCCCAGCTCCATCGCCCTGAGTGCGGCCGCGGTGTCGGTGGTGAAGAAGGGGTTGCCCGTCCCGGCCCCCAGGATGACCACATAGCCCTTGTCCAGCTGGTGCATGGCGCGACGGCGGATGTAGGGCTCGGCGAGAGCCCGCATCTCCACCGCGGTCTGCACCCGCACCTTGAGGCCCAGGTTTTCCAGGGCGTCCTGCAGCGCCAGGGCGTTCATCACCGTGGCCAGCATGCCCATCTGGTCGGCGGTGGCGCGGTCCATCCGGCTGACGCCGGCGCCGCGCCAGATGTTGCCGCCACCGATCACGATGGCTACCTGGGCGCCCGCCGCCACCACTTCCGCGACCGTACGGGCCAGGGTCTGGGCCGCTTCGGGATCGATCCCGTAGCCGTTGGGCCCGGCCAGAGCCTCGCCGGAAAGCTTCAACAGGACGCGGCGGTAGCGGAGCGTCTCAGGGTTCGCAAGGTGTGACGGGGCGGGGTTACGCCCATGCGTTTGATCGCAGCCGTCGGAAGCCCCCCCGCCCATCGTCATCATTCCTTGTCGCCCAGCGCAAAGCGCACGAAGCGCCGCACGACGATGTTCTCGCCCAGCTCGGCGATGGAGCGCTTGATCATGTCGCCCACGCTGACGTCGTTGTCCCGCACGTAGGCCTGCCGCAGCATGACCGTCTCATCCATCCACTTGCTGATCTTGCCGTCGAGGATCTTGGCCATGATCTCCGGGGGCTTCTTCTGGTCGGCCATCTGCGCGGCGTAGATCTCCCGCTCCTTCTGCGCATCGGCCTCCGGCACCTGGTCCTCGGAGACGAAGAGCGGGTTGGCGGCGGCGATGTGCAGGGCCAGACCATGCGCCAGATCGCGGAAGGCATCGGTGCGGGCGACGAAATCGGTCTCGCAGTTCAGCTCCAGCAGCACGCCGATGCGGCCCGGATCGCCGTGGATATAGGACAGGACGCGGCCCTGCGAGGCCTCGCGCTCGGCCTTCTTGGCCGCTTTGGCCAGGCCGCGCTCGCGCAACAGGCGGATGGCGGCCTCGGTGTCGCCGCCGGTCTCATCCAGGGCGTTCTTGACGTCCAGGATGCCGGCTCCGGTGCGCCCGCGCAGCTCGCGGATCATGTCGGTGCTGATCGCCATGGGTACCTCGCTTCGGTGATGGTTCTGGGTTCGGCGGCGTGAAAGGGGCGGTCGTCAACTGCGAAGCGGCCGGCTCAGCCCTCTTCGTCGCCCTCGTTCGGGTCGAAGGTGCGCTGGCTGAGATCCACATCCTCCATGGCGTCCTGGCCCGCCATATGGTCGGACATGGTGCTCTCGCGCCTGGTCAGCCCTTCGTTGATGGCCGAGCTGACGCGGTCGACCATCAACTTCAGGGCGCGGATGGCGTCGTCGTTGGACGGGATGACGAAGCGGATGGGATCCGGATCGCAGTTGGTGTCCACCACGGCGACGATGGGGATGCCCAGGTAGCTGGCCTCCTTGACGGCGATGGCCTCGCGGTTGGTGTCCACGATGAAGATCGCGTCGGGCAGCTCGCCCATGTTCTTGATGCCGCCCAGGCGCGTGTTGAGCTTGTCGATCTCGCGCTCCAGCAGCAGCACTTCCTTCTTGGTGAGCATGTGGAACTCGCCGCGGTCGCGGCGGCCCTCCAGCTCGATCAGGGTGCCCACCCGCTGCTTCATGGTGCGCCAGTTGGTCAGCATGCCGCCCAGCCAGCGGTGGGTGACATAGGGCATGCTCACCGACTCGGCGCCGGCCTTGATGGTCTCGATGGCCTGCTTCTTGGTGCCGACGAAGAGCACGGTGCCGCCGTTGGCCACGGTGTCGCGCAGGAAAGCGGTGGCGGCATCAATGGCCTTCACCGTCTGCGCCAGGTCGATGATGTGGATCCCGTTGCGCTCGGTGAAGATGTACGGCCGCATCTTGGGATTCCAGCGGCGGGTGTAATGCCCGAAGTGCACGCCGGCTTCGAGCAGCTCGCGCATGGTGGCGATGCTCATGGGGTAAGGCTCCTCTCGTTGGTTCCTCGGTCCCGATGTCCGGCGCTGAAGGCCGGCACGAAAGGCATGAATGGGGACCTGTGTGATGTCGCGACCCGTCGGGCGCGATGGCAGGGCGGGACCTCGCGGACCCTGCCCTGACCGACCCTGAATGATAGGCGAGCGGGCGCCTTGCGCCAAGCGAGGCCAGGGCGAACCCGTCCGACGATGGGATGCCGGCGACGGGTGATTGTCATCGCGGGGGCGGGACCGGTATGGGTGCGACGACCTGGCCCGCCAGATTGCCGGCCGCCGGGCCGGGGGCTTGGTGGCAGCGGTACGCGGTGGTATGCTCTGCGACCTACCCTCATGGCAACGCCCCCCATTCCCTGGCGCGGCCGCTACGAACCAGGCGTCCCCCAAGGGCTTTCCCCGGCCGACCGGTCCTTTCCGCAGCTGCTGGTCGAGGCTGCCGGGGCGGCGCCGGGGCAGACAGCGCTGGTCTACTACCGCCGCCGCAGCAGCTATGCGCAGCTGAATGCCCGCGTCTCGACGGCGGCCCAGGCCTTCCGCCGCTTCGGGCTGCAGCGCGGCGATCGCGTCGCCGTGGCCTTGCCCAACGCTCCCGGCACCTGCGATGTGCTGCTGGGCATCATGCGCGCCGGCGGCGTGGTGCTGGCCCTACCGGACGCTGCGCCGACCGCGGGTCTGCTGGCCACCCTGGCCGACCAGCCGCTGCGCCTGGCCATCACCTGGTCGGGCGCGCGAACCGATCTCAGGACGGCGCTGGCGGCGACGGCGCCGCTGGTCATGGTGGACCCCGTCCACGACCTCCCGCTGCTGCCGCGGATCATGGCGCGGATGGGCGGCCTGCTGGGCCGTGGCGCCTTGGGACGCGAGACGCAGGGCGCCCGGCTGCAGCGCTGGGAGCGCTTCATCCGCGGGGCGAAGGGCGGCGACGATCCGGCGGTGGGTCCCGAGGACCCCGCGCTGGAACTTCCGTTGGCCGGCGGCGGGACGGTGGCCTTCAACCATGCCCAGCTGGTCAGCGGCGCCTTGATGTTGCGGGCGTGGCTGGCCGATACCGTGCCGGGGGAGGACAGCTGGCTGCCGCTCCTGCCCCTGGCATCCCCCTTCGGTCTGGTGACCGTGCTGGGGGCCGCGCCCCTGGCTCGGGCGCGGGTCGTGCTCCTGCCCCATTGGGACGGGGCGGTGATCACCGACCTGAGCCGCTGGATGCCCATCGCCTACGCCTTCGCCGACGGCGCCGCCATGCATGCCCTGGTGCAGGATCCGCATCTGCCGGAAGCCGATCTGGGCAGCGTGCGGGGCTGGATCGTGGGCGACCCCTTGGCGGCGCCGGATCGCCTGGCCTTCGAGGCCGCGACCGGCCTGGACGTCTGCCAGGGCCTGGCCCCGGCTCACGCCGCGGGCCTGGTGCTGTGCAACCCGGTCAACGGCCACCGGGAGCCCGATTCGCTGGGGCTGCTGCTGCCGGGCGTAGCGGCGCGGACCCATCCCGGGGCGGGGGGCCGCGGGCATCTGGAGCTGCGCGGACCGAACATGGCCGGCTCCGGCTGGCAACAGCTCAGCCCGCCCCTGGTGGCGAACAGCGACGGCTACATCCAGGTGGATGGCGCCGCGCCGGCCGGCGTGGGCTGACAGCGGCACCTGAGCGCCCTACCGGTCGACCGGTGAACGCCGGGCATCGGCGGCCCGGCGTTCACCGCCGCGGTCAGGTCTTGCGGCGGCTCGACTCAACCGCTCTCTACTTCTTGGCGGGGCCGCTCGCTTCAGCTTCCGCGGCCTCTTCGTCGTCCTCGTCGTCCTCGTCGTCATCCCAGTCCGCGTCCTCGTCCTCATCCTGACGGCTGATGAAGGAGAGATCGGTGGGCAGGCCGTCCTTCCAGGTGGGGAAGACCTCGGCGTCGTCGGGCTGGGTCTCGGGCTCCTCGGAATCGTCCAGGACGAAGACCGGCCAGAAGCCTTCTTCGTCGAGTGGCTCTTCGGGGAGCATCACGACCAGGTCGTCGCTGTCCGCGAAATCCAAACCGGCGACGAATGCGTTGCGCTCATTCTCGGTGGTGAAGCGGAATCCCGTGATGACGGCCATGGTTGAAGGCTCCTGGAGAGGTGAGGACACCGGGCCTTCCGGCGTCCTGGTAGGCGGCTCGAAGGCAGATTGTAGCCCGGAGGCCGCCGGCTGTCGCCCTCGGACGGGTAGGGGCGGCCGGCGGCGATCGCTGCGACCGGCATTCCGCGCAAACGCCCGTAACTGGACGGCCCGCGCTGCGTTAGTATGATTGCGTCGCCTGCGACAACAGTCCCTGCCCCCCTTGCATCGCGTGGTGCCGCGTCAGGCGGCCACGCAACCATCCTTATCCGGGTATCCTGTTTCTCCAAGGAGGGGACACCACACCATGAAGCACCGTCTTTTCGCCGCTACCTGTCTGAGCCTCGCCGCGTTCGGCCTGGGCTTGGCCATGGGCCTGCCCATGACCCATGCCGAAGGCATCACCAAGGGCATCGCCCCGTCGGTTCCGGTCGAGGCCGGCACCTTTGACATGGTCGTCGATCCGCAGGAGATGGCTGAGGTCGAGCAGATCAGCGCCCGCATCGACGAGCATCTGTCCCTCGATGGCCAGGGTCTGGTGCAGCTGAACGCCGACGTCACGGCCGAGCAGTTGGGCGTGTCGCCAGAGTTCCTGGACAACTACCGCAAGGCCCTCACCTTCTCCAACCAGCTCATCAGCTCGGGTCAGATCACGGTCGACGCCAACCTGAAGGTCACCGCCACGGGCAACTTCGTGGGCTCGGTGAACATGCCGGCTCCGGGCAACCCGGGCGGCAAGGGCAAGGCGTCTGAGCCCGGTGAGGGTGCCGTCGCCGACAACGACGTGCCGGACTGGTGCTCCTGGCGCTACAACTCGGGCGCGATGTACTACAACTCGTACAACACCTGGAACACCTACGGCCGCAGCGGTCAGTACTACGGGCTCTGCAACTCCATGGCCGCCTACATCGGCTACCCCTGGATGAGCAGCTCGCTCAACAACATGTACACCTACAACAGCAATTACTTCAACAACTACTGCTACCCCAACCAGGGCTCGTACTACTTCCTGCCTTACAGCAGCTACAACAGCTGCGGGGGCTACAACCCCTGCTACAACCAGTGCTCGATGAAGCCGGCCTACTTCTGGACCCGCAACTACACGTACTCCTACAGCTGCCGCTGCTACCAGTACCAGTGGCAGTGGTCGGGCTCCTGGGCCCGCTACTAGGCCCTGCCCACCCGCGGTCCTGACGACCGCGACCGCCGCACGCGATCCAGGCCCCCGCCGGCAACGGCGGGGGCCTTTTGCGATGGTCCCGTAGGGGCGGGTTTGCGGCACGATCGAGAACCCCACGGCCGCCCGGCTGGTAAACCCGCCCTGCCGGTTTGCGCGCAACGGTCGGGACGGTGGGGGTTTCCGGGCGGTGTACGACAGGGCGGGTTTGCCGGTCGGGACGGTGGGGGTTTCCGGTGGTGGTTCAAACCCGCCCCTACGGGCTATCATCCGCCGATGGCATTCCGTCTGTTTGTCGGCCGGCGACCAGGGCCGACCGCCGCCTTGGCCAACCTCGCCATCTGGGGCCTGTGGCTCTGGCTCTTCCGTTCCGTCCTCGCGCATCTGGGCAAGATCTACGCGCGTCAGGACATGAGCGTCAGCTTGGTCGCCTTGATCGGGATCCTGGGGCTCCTGGCCTGGCGCGCCCGCGGTCGCCGGCCATCGTTCGCCGACTGGGCTCGCGCCCCTCGGCCGCGGCCGGCGCCGGCGCTCTTGGCCCTGGGCGCGGCCCTAGCCTACCTGGGTGTGGCCCGCTTCCTGGACATCCACATCCTGGAGGACGCCCTGTTCGCCTTGGGCAGCTATGGCCTGGCCGGCCTGTGGGTGGCTCCTTCCGCCTGGCGCCGAGGCTGGCCGGTGCTGCTGCTGCTGGTGGCCACCCTGCCTTTCGGCTACCACCTGGACACCTTCGTGGGCTATCCGCTGCGGCTGTGGACGGCGGGGGCCGCCGCGACGATCCTCGGCGGGCGGGTGCCGGCGGGCGGCGGTGCGGAGGCCATCCTGCTCTTGGAGAACCAGGTGGCCGCGGTGGACCTGGCCTGCAGCGGGGTCAAGGGCTTGTGGACGGGGTCCCTGTTGCTCCTGGCCGCCGCCTGGCTGAGCGGCGCCGGCCTCGGTTGGCGCCTGGTGCTGGCCGCTGCCGTGCAGAACCTGCTCCTGATCCTGGCCAACCTGCTGCGGGTGACCGTGCTGGCCGAGGTGGGCCTGGGCCTGGGGCAGCCCGTCGTCGCCGGCTGGCTGCACCTGCCGCTGGGCGTCCTGGGCTTCGCCGCGGCGGCATTGGTGGGTCTGCGCTGCCTGCGCGGGCCGGGCACCGCGCGGGCGGTGGACGGCGACAGATGGAAGACTGGTCCGTCCGAGCCCTACGCCATGCCGGACCGCCTGTCGGTGACCGCCGCCATCCTGCTCGCCCTGCTGCTGCTGAACCTTGCCTACCGCCCGCGCCCTCCTATACTCGCTCGCGCCGCCGCGAGCGGTGGCGGGACGGCCTCGCCCTGGGTCTGGCCGGCAACGCTGGCGGTGAAGGCCCTGCCCCTCAAGCCGTCGGACGCGGCCTGGCTGGCCGCCGACGGCGCCGATGCCGTGGAGCGCGTGCGCTTCCGGCATGGGGAGCTGCGGGGATCGCTGATCCTGGTGCGCGCTGGCACCTGGCGGGCCCACCACGCGCCCGAGCGCTGCTTCGAGGTCTACGGCCTGAAGCAGCTGGACAGCAGTCCGGTGGTCCTCGAGGGCGGCGGCGGCCTGCGCCAGGTCACCCTGGGCGGCGCCGACGGCCGACCCAGCCATGGCGCGCTCTATTGGTTCCAGAGCGCTAGCGGACGGATGACGGGCGACTACGCGGCGCGGATCTGGGCCGACCTGCCGCCGCATCGGGAACCTTGGGTGCTGGCCTCAGTTCTCTTTGACGGACCCGTCGATGCCGAGGGTCCGGCGACAACCGATCTGGTCAACGCATTGCGCCGCGCCATCGACGCGGGCTGGAAAGGATCGACCCCATGATCAAGCGCAGACTTCCCGGCCGCTCGTGGATCGGCTGGGACCCCCTGGGTGCGGGCCTCTTCTGGACCTGGAACCTGATCTTCGTGGCCTTCATGCTGCTGGGCTTCGGCCCGGCCCTGCTGCCGGAACTGCTGCGCACGGCCGGCCAGGGTGACGTGCCCTGGACCTTCGTCGGCCTGATCGCGGTTCTGACGGCCGTCCCGCTGGTTGCCCTGCTCCTGGGCTACTGGCGGCTGCGCGGCGACGGGCGGGGGCTCTTCGCCCTGGGCTTTGCCGTGGAAGGTCCGCTCATGGGCCTTCTGGCCCTGCGCGTCTTCGGCTTTCGCGAGGCCAACCCGGCGATGGCCCTGCTGCTGGCCCTGATGTTCCTCGGCCTATCTACCTACCTATGGCAGCTGCTTGACCCGGGCATCGCCGCGCGGGGACGGGAGGCGCAACTGGCCCGCTGGACGGGCCTTTGCCTGTTGGCTTTGGCCGGCGTCTACGCCGCGGTCTGGGCGGCCTTCTACCTGCCGCCCTTCGGGCTGAAGATGGTGGAGGTGGCGCGCGACACCCTGGCCCATCCGCTGGAGGCATTGCGGAACTACTGGAACGACCTCTGGCACGAAGGCTGGTCGCAGGTGCTGTTCGGGCTGCTCCTGCCGCCGACCGCGATCTTGACCGCCGTCCTGGTGTTTGCCCTGCCGGTCCTGTCCGTCGGGCATTGGCTGGCCGCATGGCGGCGAGCGGGCCGGGACCTGGCGGCGCGCTTCGGGCGGCGGCAGACCGCGGCCTTGGGCCTGGGGACGGCGGTCGCCGCGGTGTTGGCGCTGGTGCTGGCGTCGCGGCAGCCGCAGGCCGGGGCCTTCGCCGCCTTGGAGCGGCCGCCGGCGGACACCGTGGAAACGCAGGCCCTGCTCGAGCGCTCGGGCGCCATTCGCGAGGGCTTGCTCAACGCCTACCTGGCGGGCCAACGCTATCGGAGCGCCCGGGGTGAGGTGGGCCATATCCATCATGTCTACTGGGCGATGTCCTTCGGCGGACGCAAGCTGATCAGCGACGAAGCGGCCAGGCAGGTGCAGGCCGCCTACGAGCTCGTGGCCGGCCCCATGTACTACCAGCCGGCGCAGGCTCCGGCAGCCTACGGAACCCCTGGCAAGGCGTCCCAAAAAATGGCGGTGCTGCAGTCAGACCCTCGCCGCGCCGCCGAACTCTACCAGGATTTCTTCGACGCCCCCATCGACCTGGCCGAGCGGGAGACCATCCTGCGCACGGTCTCGGCCAACTGGAACCTGCAGCAGGCGTCGCTGGACCGCCTGGCCATCGATGACCGCGAGGTGCTCGTCAGCCGGCGCGACCTGTCGATCCGCGCCGCGGCCGACGGCTGGGCCGAGCTGGAGCTGCACGAGGTCTACCAGAACCAGACCACGCAGCAGCAGGAGGTGGTCTATCACTTCAACCTGCCAGAGAGCGCGGCGGTCAGCGGCCTGTGGCTGGGCGAGACGGAGGACCGCGCGCAGGCGGCGGCCTTTCGCGTGGCCCCACGCGGCGCCGCGCAGCAAGTCTACAAGGAAGAACGGGCGCGTCGCGTCGACCCGGCGCTGCTGGAGCAGATAGGACCACGGCAGTACCGCCTGCGCGTCTTACCGGTGCCGGCCCGGACGTGGCGACGTGTCGAAGGAGAGCGGAACGAACCGATCGCCGGGCCACGTCTGCACCTGTGGATGACCTTCGTGGTGCCGGCGCGGCCTATCCAGGCGGTGGACGGGATCGACGGGGTTGACGGGATCGCAGCGGCCGCCGCCGGCGACGCGAACAGTGAGCCGGACGGGCCGCGGGTCTGGCCCCTGCCGCGGCTGGCCGAGCGGCGCAACGCCTACTGGGACGGGAGCACCGCATGGACCTTGCCGGAGGGCGTCGCGGCGCCGAAAGGGGACGTCTGGCTGCCGGACAACCTGCCGGCCGAGCCCGCCGCCGCCGCCCGCTCGCCAGAGGGCGTCACCATGGGTTATGGCGCCTGGCGCGTGGAGGCGCGACCCGCCGCGTCAGCGGCCGCGGACGGTGACCTTCCGCGGCCGCGCCGGCTGGCGGTGCTCGTCGATCGCTCCCGCAGCATGGCGGGGCGGCGCGCCGAGCTGGACGCGGCGCTGGCCCAGCTGTCGGCCGCGGCGTCGCCGGGCTCCGTCGATGTCATCCTCAGCAGCGCCGCGCCGCGGGGCGAGCCGGCGTCGCGCGTCGCCCTGGCTGCGCTGCGCCCGGAGCAGCTCCTGGCCTTCGGCGGCCAGGATCCAGCGGAACTGCTGCGCCAGCTGCGTGACCTGGATCCCGACGGAGGCCATGACGCTGTCCTGGTGCTGACCGATGACAGCCCCTACCTGCTCGGCGCCGCGAACACCTCGACGACTGCCTCCTGGCGCGGCGGACCCCTGTGGCTGGTGCACCTGGGCGACCGCCTGCCTCAGGGTTACGACGATGGAACCCTGGACGCCGTCCTTGCCTCCGGCGGCGGGGTGGCCGGGTCGGTGGCCGAGGCCCTGCGGCGCTGGGGGCTGCGGCAGCGCGCGGACGCGGCGGGGGACCTGCTGGATCAGGTCGACGGCTGGACCTTCATGGTCGACCGGGCGGCCGGAGCGCCGGCGGATGCCGGGCCGAGCACGCCGCTCCGCAAGGCCGCCGCCCGCCAGCTGATCCTCGCCCAGATCCGCGCCGCCGGCAACGCCGAGGTCGACAACGCCGAACGCGACCGGCTGCAGGCCCTGGCCAAGGCCGAGGGCGTCGTCAGCCCCTTCTCCTCGATGATCGTCCTGATCGATGAACGGCAGCGGCAGCGCCTGGACGCGCTGGAAGCGGATCAGGACCGTTTCGAGCGCGAGAACGATGGGGCCGCGGACGAGCCGGCCCTGCTGGCGGTCACGGCCGTGCCGGAGCCGGAGACCTGGATGCTGCTGCTGCTGGCGGCGGGCTTGCTTTGGTGGCAGCGGCGGCTGGTGGTCGGGGGGCTGGAGACCGGTCGGCTGGGGCGGCGGGGATGATGGCGGGGGAATGGGGGGAACGGGGGTGGTCGCGCTGCCGGGCGAAGCATCCGCGCTGAGACAAACAGGTCATCGGGTCTGGATGCGGCGGATGCTTCGCCCCTACCGGGATCCGGGATGATCACGTGGAGATCTTCTGACGTGGGACCAGGGCGCGTGAGGCAAGGTCACCACCCGCCCATCAGCGCCAGGCCCGCCCTTTCCAGTCGCCGCCAGGCCGACTGCGCCAGCAGGCCGCCCGCCGTGCGGAAGGACCAGCTGTGGGTGGTGCCGCCCTCGACGATCGTCACCCGGTACTGCAGGCCGGCCTTCAGCGGTGCGCGCGGCAGGAGGACGATGGCGTCGCGGCTGTCCAGCACCACCCGTCCCGTGCTCTGCGTGCCGCTGTTGGGGTTGACGTAACGCGTCTCGTCCAACAGGCAGTGGGGGTACTGGCTGCCCTCGCCATCGACGAGCGCGGAGAAGCTGACGGCGGGCTTGCGGTCGCCGGCGCCGATCATCAGGACGATGGGCGCGCCGGTGGGCGCCTTATAGCCCGGGCAGCTCGTCAGCGGATCGGGGAACTCGTTGCCGCCGAAGCTCAGGTTGGGTAGGGTCTCGCCCTCTTCGGGGTAGCGGACCGGGAAGCGGAAGCCATCCGGCAGCTTCTTCCGGCCCCGGCCCACCTCCAGCGTCGCCCCGTAGGCCCAGCCGCTGCCCGCCTCGCGGTACTCGCCGAAGCCGCTGACCGTCAGCTCCGGGTCGAGCACCGCCACCATGTGGAAGGTGCCGGTCATCCAGAAGTTCACCGGTACCCGGCTGTCGGTGCTGGCCATCGAGGACACGAAGACGTTGCCGTTCTTGGCCGCGTCGAGGCCCTCGGCGCTGTAGAAGGGCTTGGTCGGGTCCTCGGAATGGCCCACCTCGTCGTTCTTCACCATGTAGCGGGCATGCAGTTCGCCCCCGCGGCTCCAGACCTCGTTCTCCGTGACCGGGCCCAAGCCGGCCAGAGCCCGGTGGCGGTTGGCCTCGACCAGGGCGGCGGGCAGGGGCTTGAGCGGCGTGGCGCTGGGCGGGGCTGTCGCGGTGGCCGTTGGCGTCGCCGTGGGCGGCGGGGGCGTCGGGGTTTCCGTGGGCGGCAAGGGCGTGGCGGTTGCCGTCGGCGGAACCGGGGTGGGCATGCCGGGCAGGTCCGCCATCCTGATCCCGCGCAGGGCCAGGGGCAGGTAGATGCGGGCGACCGGCTCGTCGGCGGCGGCCGGGCCGACCAGCGCGCCGAGCAGCGCCGAGGACAGGGCCAGCGCCGCCGTCAGGCGCCTGAGGCCGGATTGTCGTCGCGACGGATGCGCCGGCGAGCGGCGGTCATGGGGGATCGGCAGCATGCGGGCTCCTTCCTTGGCGGTCATCGGACGCTGTCGCCCCCTCTTCTGGGGGAGGGGGCGTCAAGGGCATGCCGTCAGCCGCCCGGCGATGCCGCGGTAGATGTCGGCCAGGTCCTCGCCGTCGGGGGCGAAGTAGTAGTCGGCGCGGGTCGAAGCCACCGCGCCCAGCAGCTGGTCCAGCACGTCGTCCGTCTCGCCCAGGCCGATGCTGAAGATCCGCGAGCCCGCGGCCTTGGCCGCCGAAGCCTGCTTCAGCACCGTGCATTCCTGGTTGGGGCATTCCGGGGCGATGGACCCCGGCCCGAAGGGCACACGGTTGGGCAGGCCGTCGGTGAGCAGGATCATGACCGGCTGGTTGTTGCCCAGGCGTGGCCCGCGGGCGAGCGCATCCTGTCCCTGGGCCAAGGACAAATCGATGCGCGTGCCCTGGGCGATGCGCCCCGGCAGGCGGTCGAGGGCCGCCAGCACGGCGCCGCGGTCGCCCGACAGCCCGATCTCCGTCCAGGCCGCGTCGTTGAAGCCCACGACAGCCACCCGATCCCGGGCGCCGTAGGCGTTGGGCTCCAGCTTCATCTGGGCCACGAAGGCGCGGGCCGCGTCCAAGGCCGCCGCGTGCTTGCTGCGCCCCCCGCGGGTCTCGCGGTACATGCTCGTCGACATGTCCAGCACAAGTACGGCATCGGTGAAGACGCTCTCCGGCCGGCAGAGCAGCCGCTCGGTAAAGGGCAGGTAGATCGCGTAATGCCCGGGCGTGGGCGTGCGGGTCACGGTGGGGGAGGCCGTGGCCGAGGCCGTGACGGTGGCCGTGGCGCTCGGGCTGCTCGTGGATGTCGACGACGCTGTCGCCGTGGCCGCGGGCACCGTGGGGGTGGGCGTCAGAGCGAAGCAGAGCGACTCGATGTCCCCCAGGCCCGCCGCCTTGCCGAAGGTCTGGTTGGCGCCGGCGTAGACCGTCTCGCGGGTGACGTCGTAGCCACTGACGTTGTCGTACCAGGCCAGACCGCCGCTGTAGATCTGGATCGGGTCGATCACGGTGGACACCACCTGGTCCAGCCAGGGCAGGGAGGCCAGGGTGCCCCAGGAGGACTCGGCATGCAGGAGGTTGTCCTGATAGAACTCGGGAACGGTCAAGGGCATGTAGCGCTCGCCGGCCTTCATGGTCAAGACCATGTCGCCGCCGGCGGCGATCAGCACCCGACTGTCGGCCTGGCGATCGCGCAGCCCCAGCACCAGGTCGCCATCCTCCCGGAACTCGATGTCCACCAACATGGGCTGGTCGATGGTCTGTCCGTCGTCCACGACGCGCGGCCAGGGGTTCCAGACCGGCTGTCGGCCGTAGTCGAGGTCCACGCGCAACACCTCGGTCATCTCGGAGCCGTCCGGCCGGCTGCGGTAGACATAGGCCGCCAGTGGGCGCGGCGCGGGGTTGTTGGTGGCCTGGGCATCGCGCGTGCGGCTGTCCACCACGCCGTGGAAGAGCCAGCCCTCCTTCCAGGCCAGGGCGAAGGGGCGGGCGTCTTCGGCCCAGTCCAGGCCGGCCGCGCCGTGGGGAAAGGCGCCTAGCAGCCGCCCGGAGGGCACGGCGAAGCGATACACGTAGCCGTCGCTCAGGTTGACGGCGAAGAGCTGGTCGCCGGCGGTGGTCAGCTCCAGGTCGCCCAGGGCGGTGACCCCCACACTGTTGGCCGCGGCCTGGTCGAAGCCCTGGTTGAAGCGATGGCTGTCGCGGCCGGCCGGCAGCGCGGCCCAGGGCAGCACCGTGCCCCGCGCCAGGTCCACCTGGTAGATGCCACCCGGGCCCAAGGGCCCGTAACCCGCCAGGCGCTTGGTGTAGGCGCCCAGGTAGATGCGGTCGCGGGTGAGGTCCATGGCGACGCCGAAGACCGCGCCCACCTGGTCCTGGAAGGCCAGGTTGTGGTGCAGGGCCAGGTCATCGCCCACCGTGTCGTTGAGGGCCACCACCGCGGCCTGCCCCTTCAGCCAGGCCTGGCCGTAGGCGTTGCCCGAGCCATCCGTCATGGGCACGAACTGGGTGACCGCCAGGTAGGGGTTGCCGCCCTGGCAGCTGTCCTTGACGTGCTGGTAGGCGTGGGCGTAGGCGGTGGCGGTGGAGGGCGGCGGCGCCGTCGCCTTGGCCGCCGCCGTGCCGATGGCCACCGCAGTGGGCGCCACCAGGGTGAGTTGGCGGGGCACCTCGACGGCGGCCGTGGCCAAGGCGCGCAGGCGGCCGGCCTCGATGGTCGGCGCTTCGGCGGTCAGGATGGGTTGCAAGGCGGTGGCGGTCTCCGCCGCCGCCGTGCGCCGGACCTCCTGGGTGGGGGCGTGGGCCGTGCGTGTGGCCACCACCTGGGTGGCCCGCGCGGCGTCGCGGGCGGCAGCGGTGGCCGTGGCCGCCTGGGCCGCCTCCACGGTCAGGGTGACCAGCACCTCCGGTTCTACCTGGTTGCCCGGATCGCAGAGCACGGCGACGTCGCCGGCGGCCAGTCGGCTGGGAGCGGCGGCGCCTTCCAGTATCCGGCCGGAGCGCAGGCGCATGCCCGAGCCGGCGTCGAAGCTGTCCAGGGCCAGGGCGGGGCCGGGGTAACCGGGGTCCGGCGGGCGCGCCGGGGCGACCAGCCAGCCCAGGCCGGGCAGGGGCGCCACGGCGCCCCAGGCCGTCTCCAGGCCGGCGGCGTCGCTGTCCCGGAACCATTGCGGGCTGCGTATGAGCTCCCAACCGCTGCCGCCCTCGCGTTCGCGGGCCGGGAGCAGGTCGCCCAGGCTGGCGCCGCCGGGGCAGCCCGGCTGCCAGACGCAATCCGGATCCAGGTCTACGCGGCGGTCGCGCAGGCCCACCACGGGGAGGCCCGAGGGAAGAAAGGCGATGTCGGCCACCAGCGGCTGGTCGGGCGAGCTGTTGGCCGCCTCGGTGGTCCAGGGGCCCCAGGGGGCGCCGCGCTGGTAGCTGCTGTCGGTGCCCAGGCCGAAGCGCAGCACCTGGGCCATCTCGGCGCCATCGACGCGCGAGCGGTACACGCGGCCTTCCAGCAGGCCGAGGACGCTGTCGTCCTCGCGGCTGTTCACCAGGCCATGGTACAGCCAGTCGCCTTCGACCCCCAGGCCGAGCATGCGCGCGTCGCGCGACCAGCGCTCGCGCACCGAACCATGGGCGAAGGCGCCCAACACCTGGCCGCTTGGCAGGCTCAGGCGGTAGACCTTGCCGTCGAAGAGGTTGGCGACGAAGAGTTGGCTGCCGTCCAGGGCCAGGTCCAGATCGCCCAGACCGGTCTTGCCGGCCCAGTCCGGGTTCTCCGCCGCGCCCGAGCCGTCGGCGGCGGCGTGCCGGTCCGGGCCGGCCGGCAGCTGGGCGAGCAGCGTCACCTGGCCGTCGGCCAGACCTACGCGATACACGGCGCCCGGTCCGCCCGGCCCGAAGCGGCCACCGCTGCGATGCCAGGCGCCGGCATAGACAACGCCGCGCCCGCCGTCGTAGGCCAGGCCGTAGATGTCCCCCAGCTGGGCGCGTCTGGCCAGGCTGGGGGAGCGCTCGCCCAGGGACTGGCGGGCCAACAGCAGGGCGGGTTCCGTTGCCGGCTGGTCCTCGGGCCGCCAGCCGCCCTGGACGGCGACGGCCACATAGGGGTCGATGCCCTGACAGGCGGCGTTCAGGGCGGCGGCGTCCGGCAGGGGGGCCGGCTGGGCGCGGGTGGCTCCGTCCAGCAAGGCCAGGGCGAGGAGGGTCGAGGCGGCCGCAAGGCCCAGATGCCGGCTGCGCATGCGCTGTCCTTTGTTCGCGGCTCGGCGAACCCGGTTCAAACGGGTTGCGGCCAGGTGGCCAGGATGATGCCCACGGTGATGCAGGCCACGGCCAGGATCATGAAGAACAGGTGCAGCAGTCCGGCGTCCTCATCCGCCAACCCGGGCAAGGCGACCTGCACCTGCGGTCCGAATCGCAGCTGGTGGAAGCGGCGCATGCCGGCCTTGCCGGCCAGCAAGCCGTAGAGTACAGCCGAGAGGCCCATGAGCGCCGGTGTGCCGCGGAGGCGGTCCGCCCAGACCAGGGCCAGAAAGGGCAGGGCGATACAGAGGAGGGCGCGGCCGGGCTGCAGGCGCAGCCGTCGGCCGTCGCGCGCCCGTTGCCAGGCCAGGGCGGCGACGGGCAAGGCCGCCAGACAGGCGATGAGCGTCAGGTAGCCGGCTCCGGCGGGAATGGTCATGAGGATGCAGATGATACACGCGGGGCGCCGAATCTACGGCGGGCCATTGAATCCGCGGCGGGTAACCGGGACCGGGCTGGCCAGCGGCGGCAACCGGGGTTATCCTCCGGCCTCCAGACAGCCTCCACCACTGGGTGACCGACGTGATTCCGTTTCCTTCCGCTGGAGCCGATGCATGGTCCTCTCTCGCCGCCAGCTTCGTGGCATCACAGCCCTATACGTCTGCGGCCTCCTGCTGCAGGGTGGGATCACCCTCCTGGCGCGCCTGGTCCCGGCCGTCGATCGTGCCGCGCCGGCCATCCTCCAGCGCACGCAGATGATCGCGCCCCATTCGCTGCTGCATGTCGCCACCGGGCTCTTGGCGTTGTGGATCCTGGTCAAGGGACCCACGGACGGCCCTTGGCGGTTCATGCTGGGCTTCGGGCTCATCTACACCACTCTCGGCGTCTGGGGCGCGGTCACCGACCTGCAGCTGGGTCTGGGCCTGCAGCCCTTCGACCATCCGATTCATATCGTCCTCGGCGGATTGGCGCTGGCCTCGGCCTGGTTGGGCCGGGGGGCCGCGTGAAGGGTCCGCATGCCGAGCCGCGGGACGCCGCGGCCACGCAGCGCCCCCTAGGCACCTGGGAGCGCCGCTTCCTGTGGGTGGTGGCGGCCTTCACCCTGTACATCGCCTTCTGGGGCCTGCTCTTTCCGGCTGGCTTGGGGGTGGACATCCCGGGCATGGCCAAGGACTTCAACCATGCCCTGCCCTTCAATCTGACCATCCCGCCGCTGCATGCCCGCTTCATCGGCTCCCTGTACCTGGCGGCCGGCGTGATCCTGCTGCTGGCCCTGCGCCGCGGCCAGACCTGGCGGGAGCAGCGCGTCTGCGTCTGGATGATTTTGGTGTGGACGGCCATGCTGGAGCTGATCTCCCTCCGGCACCTGGAGATCTTCGACTGGGGCCGGCAGCCCCTGCGCCCGCTGGCAGCCTGGTGGCTGGCCTATACCTGGTTCCCGCTGCAGGCGGCCTGGTTGCTGTGGCGGCGCGGCGATCGACCGCTGTCCGTCGCCACCGCAGATGCGTCCGACCGGTCCCTGAGCCGCCTTCTGACCGGCCTGGGTCTGGCAGTCGTCGCCGTAGCGCTGCTGCTGCTGCTGGCCCCGCAGGCCGGCGCTGCCCTATGGCCCTGGAAGCTGCCGCCGATCCTCGGTCAGATCTACAGCGCCCCCTTCCTGGCCTTGGGCCTGGGCGCGCTGCTGGCGGCCCGAACGGCGGATCACCGGGAGCGCAGCGGCTTCCTGTGGTCCAGCTTGGTCTTCGCCCTGGCGGCGCTTTCCGCCAGCGTCCGCCACCGCGACCTCTTCGACTTCAACCGCGTCGCGCCCTGGATCTGGTTCGGCGGCCTGCTGCTCATCGCGGCCGTCTTGACGGTCCGCGGCGTGGTCCCCCAGCTACGGAGGCTCACGTGAGCAGCGCCGATCCCCGCAATGCCACGCCCATCCACCCGCTCCTGCGGGCCTGGATCGGCGCCGAGGTCTTCTTCGCCGCCGTCGCCAGCGGCGCCACCTTCCTGAATCCCGCCCGCGCCGGCCTGACCGACCCCGCGGGCTTCGCCTGGCCCATCCCCGTGGTGGCCATGGCCGCCACCTTGGGCGTCTTCTACGCCGCCAGCTTCCTGCCCACCGTCTGGGCCTTGACGATGAAGACCTGGCAGGAGCTGCGGGTGCTGGCCATCCCGCTGGCGGTCTTCGCCACGATGATGACCCTGATGACCTTCCTTCACTGGGACAAGTTCGCCGTTGGCAGCCGGCCCTTCATCGTCTGGATGCTCAGCTATGTGCTGCCGCCACCCATCTTCGGCTGGGCCTACCTGCGCCACCAGCGGGACGCCGCGCCGGTGGGCACGGGCATCAGCCATCCCTTCGACGCCCCGACTCGCCGCTACCTGCGTCTCAACGGCGGCATCCTGGTGGCCGGGGCCATCCTGGTCTGGGTGGCACCGGCCCTCCTGGTAGACCACGCGCCCTTCAAGCTGACGCCGCTCACCGCGCGCTCCCTGGCCAACATGGTCCTGGCCGCGGGGATCACCCAGCTGTGGATGGCCTGGGAAGGCGATTGGCGGCGCGTGCGGGTGGCCTCTTTGCTGCTGATACTGGTGGCCGTGTTGCTGCCGGTGCAGCTGCTGCGCTTCCCGGAGGGCGTGGCTTGGGGCAACCCCGCGCTGCTCTTCCTGCTGGCGGATTCCGCGGTCACGGCGGTGCTGCTGCTGCGGCCGCTGCTGCGGGGACGTTCAGGCGGCTGAACCCGCGGTGCGTCCCGCTTCCACTCCAGCGGCCGATCCCGTCCCCGCCGGCAGCTGAACCCGCGTTCGCCTCAGCCGGCGACGGGTTCGGGATCCGCGGGCATCCGCCCTTCGAACACGAAGCTGGCCGTCTCCACCCGCCCGTTGGGCCGCTCGCGCTCCACCAGGTCTTCCGGCAGCACATCCACTGGGTCCGCCCGCCGTCCGACGGCGATGGCGGCCATGAGTTCATGCGTCGCCGGGTCCAAGCCCAGCTCCACGTAGGCCCGCTCCTGGTCGAAGCCGCCCATGGCGTGGGCGTGCAGGCCCAGGCGGCGGGCCTGCAGGGCCAGGCTCATCCAGGCCGCGCCGGCGTCGAAGCCGGCGTGGCGGTTGACGCGGCCGTTGCGGGCGATGGTCCGCCGCGTGGCCAGGAAGAGGAGCAGCGGGGCCTTTGGGGCCCAGTTGCGGTTGCCGCCGGAGAGCAGGTCGGCAAAGCGCGCCCTGTCTTCCGCCGAACGGGCGAAGAGGAAAACCCAGGGCTGCTCGTTGCTGCTGGAGGGCGCCCAGCGGGCGGCCTCGAAGAGCGCCGCCACCTGCGCGTCGTCCAGGGGCGCGTCATCGAAGGCCCGCGGGGACCAGCGGTCGGTGAAGGCCGGGTCGATGTCGACGGCGGCCTGGCGGGGGTTGATCGCCGGTACCACGGTCATGCCTGGACTCCTTGGCTGCTGCGCGGGTTGGTGTCAGGTGCGGTAGCGATGCGGCTCAAGCGCGGGTCAGGCGGCGGTAGCTCATGCGGTGCGGGCGGTCGGCGCCGGCGCCGAGGCGCTTGCGGCGGTCCTCCTCGTAATCCGAGTAGTTGCCGTCGAACCAGAACACCTGGCTGTCGCTCTCGAAGGCCATGATATGCGTGGCCACGCGGTCCAGGAACCAGCGGTCGTGGCTGATGACCAGGGTGCAGCCGGCGAAGGACACCAGGGCGTCTTCCAGGGCGCGCAGGGTGTTCACGTCCAGGTCGTTGGTGGGCTCGTCGAGCAGCAGCACGTTGGCCCCCGAGCTGAGCAGCTTGGCCAGGTGCACACGGTTGCGCTCGCCGCCCGAGAGGTCGCCGACCTTCTTTTGCTGGTCGGAGCCCAGGAAGTTGAAGCGGCCGACGTAGGCCCGGGAGTTGATCAGCTTCTCGCCCAGGGACATCTGCTCCTGGCCACCGGAGATCTCCTGCCACACGTTCTTCTCGCCGTCGAGGCTGTCGCGGCTCTGGTCCACGTAGGCCAGCTTCACCGTACTGCCGACGGTGATGCTGCCGCTGTCGGGCTGCTCCTGGCCCACGATCATGCGGAAGAGGGTGGTCTTTCCGGCGCCGTTGCCGCCGATGATGCCCACGATGGCCCCCGGCGGCAGGTCGAAGCTCATGTTGTCGATGAGCAGCCGGTCGCCGTAGCCCTTGCTGACGCCCTCGGCGCGGATGACGATGTCGCCCAGGCGCGGCCCCGGCGGGATGAAGATCTCCAGGTCTTGCTGGGCCTTCTCGTAGCTCTGCTCCAGCAGCTCGTTGTAGGCGCGCAGGCGCGCCTTGCCCTTGGCCTGCCGGGCGCGGGGGGTCAGGTGGATCCATTCCAGCTCGCGCTCGAGGGTCTTCTGGCGCTGGCCCTCGGCCTTCTCCTCGCTCGCCAGGCGGGCCTGCTTCTGCTCCAGCCACGAGGAGTAGTTGCCCTTCCAGGGGATGCCGAAGCCGCGGTCCAGTTCCAGGATCCAGCCGGCGACGTTGTCCAGGAAGTAGCGGTCATGGGTGACGGCGATGACGGTGCCCTCGTACTGCTGCAGATGCCGCTCCAGCCAGGCGACACTCTCGGCGTCCAGGTGGTTGGTGGGCTCGTCGAGCAGCAGGATGTCGGGCTTCTGCAGCAGCAGGCGGCAAAGGGCTACGCGGCGCTTTTCGCCTCCGGAGAGGATGGCGATCGACGCTTCCGGCGGGGGGCAGCGCAGGGCGTCCATGGCCAGCTCGAGGCGGCTGTCTAGGTCCCAGGCGTTCTCGCGGTCGATGAGCTCCTGCAGCTCGGCCTGACGGGAGATGAGGCGGTCCATCTCATCGGCTTCCATGGGATCCGCGAAGCGGTCGCCGATCTGGTTGTACTCCTCCAAGGCCGCGGCCACTGGCCCGGCGGCCTCGACCACCACCTGGCGCACGGTCTTCTCGGGGTCCAGCTGCGGCTCCTGGGGCAGGAAGCCGCGGGTGATGCCCGGAGACAGGGTGGTCTCGCCGACGAAGTCCTCATCCTGGCCGGCCATGATGCGCAGGAGGGTGCTCTTGCCGGCGCCGTTGAGGCCCAGCACGCCGATCTTGGCCCCACGGAAGAAGCCGAGCGTGATGTCCCGCAGCACCTGCTTGTTCGGCGGGTGGATCTTGCCCACCCGGGACATGGAATAGATGACTTGATGATCGCTCATGGGAGACCTCGGTATGCCGCGCTGCGCGCCTGGCCGATTCCAGACAACGACCTTTGATCGTAGCAGGCGGGCGGGTGGGGACCGAAATCGGGCGCGTCGCGGGCCCGGTTGACCAACAGCAGAGGCGGGTCTATGCTGCCGAGGCGGCGATCGCAACTCCGCGCCCTACATGCCCGTTCCCACGACCTCAGGAGGTCTTCACCATGGCGTCCACCATGACGAACACGCGGGGCGACATCATCGTCCCCGATCCACCCCTGGCGCAGTTCTTGTTCGGCAACACCCGCATGGCCTGGTTCTGGTTGATCGCGCGCGTCTACCTGGGTTACGACTGGGCCCTGGCCGGCTGGCACAAGGTGGCGGACGGCGGGGCGGGATGGTTGGACGGCGGTTCGGCGCTGCAGGGTTTCTGGACGAACGCGGTCAAGATCCCCGAGACCGGCCGCCCGCCGATCGCCTACGACTGGTACCGCAGCTTCATCCAGATGCTGTTGGATGCCGATGCCTACACCTGGTTCGCGCCATTGGTGGCCTACGGTGAGCTGCTCATCGGCATCGCCTTGATCCTCGGCGCCTTCGTGGGCATCGCGGCCTTCGTCGGCGCCTTCATGAACTGGAACTTCGTGATGGCCGGCGCAGCCAGCACCAACGGGATGCTCTTCGCCATCGCCGTGCTGCTCATGCTGGCCTGGAAGGTGGCCGGTTGGTACGGCGCGGACCGCTACCTGCTGCCCAAGGTAGGCACGCCCTGGGGCAACGCGGGCGACGGCGGGTCGGCGAAGGCGGCGGGGGTCAAGCAGGCGGTGAGGCCGGCTGCGCCAAAGGCGTCGAAGCCCCCGCGGGCCTCTCGCCGAACCTAGGCTGCATCGGCGATTTCATCACCGGCTGGAGCAGGCCGCTCAGCCGGACCGATTCTGGTGCCGAGGGCTCGGCACCGGTGACCGGGCCAGACGAAAGCCCACCGCATCCGGACGCGCGTCTGGATACGTGCCATCGCGGTACACCGCCAGGGCCAGGCTGCGGTCGAAGAGCGAGGAGCCGCCGCGCACGATCCGCCGCTCGCGGGCCGCTGCGGCGGGGTCTTCGCGACCGTCGTCGGGATCGTAGGGATAGCCGAAGGCCGGCTCATAGGGATGCTCCCCGGCCCATAAGCTTGAGGTCCATTCATCGACGTTGCCGGTGATGTCCACCAGACCCTCGGGGGTGTCGCCCGAAGGAAAGACGCCCACGGGGCTGGCCTGCCGCAGCCTTGCCTCGCTGGTGTTGGCCCAGAGGCGATCGAAGGCATCGCCCCAGGCGAAGCGCCGGCCCGCAAGGCCGCGCGCGGCGGCCTCCCATTCCACCTCCGTCGGCAGGCGGAACGCCAGGCCGCTCTGGGCCGCAAGCCAACGGCAATAGGCGCGAGCCTCGTACCAGGACACCCCGACCACCGGCTGCGCGCGGCGGTTGTGCCGGGAATCCCGCCAATACGCCGGTTCGACCTCCTGGTGGTAGCGCGAGCGGGTGGCGAGGATGGCCTCGAAGGCATCGTCGTCGATGGCGATCCACCCGCGCCAGCGCTCGACCGCCTCCTCCGAACCCATCCGGCCTTCGGCCACCAGCCGTTCGAAGGCGCCCGGCTGTTCGCGAAAGCGCCGCCGCCAGTCGCGGTTGTTGGCCCGCGAGGCTTCATCGGGCAGTTCGCCGCGCTGCCAGCGGCGGCCGTCGTCGGTGTCCCACCAGCGCTCGTCTCCATAGCCGCCCGCGGCCATGAAGCAGGCCCATTCGGCGTTGGTCACCGGGGTCACGCCGATCTGGAAGGACGCGATGGGCACTGCATGCCGGGGCAAATGCGCCTCGCTGGTGCCGCTGGCTCCAGGTGCCGACCAGGCGATGGGCGTATCGTCGCCGATGGGGTAGGCTCCACCCGGGATCGTCACCAAGGGCGGCAGGAGGTAGTCGCCGTGGGGACCGACGCGGCGTGACAGGCGCGGATCGCCAAGGTCGCCCCATACAAAGCCGGCGGCGATCCGCTCGCGCAGGTCCGCCCCGGGATCGCGGCTGCGGTCCACGAGCGCCCAGCGCAGCCTGTCGAGCATGGCGCGTGGCAGGCGGTCCCGCACGTCGTCCTGCATGGCGCAGCGCCCGGCCAGGACGAGGTTGGCCTCCAAGAGACCGGCCACAAAGGCGTCCGGGGGGTCGGCCATGGCCGCCGCAAGCAGGGCGGTCTCCTCCCAACCCGTCTGAGGCAGCGGCGGCAGGGGGTCGGCGGGGTCGAGGCTGTCGAGCAGGGCCGCCAGCGATGGCTGGATCTCCGCCTCGCGCCAGGCGCCGCGTGCGAGATCCGCCGCGAGGCCAGGCGCCGCTGCCAGCCGCCGTGCCGCGAAGTACTCCTGCAACAGCTGGTGCACGTAGAGCAGGGTGTCTGCCGCTTCGTCCTCGTCGAGCACGGCCAGAGCCTCGCCGGCGGCGACGATGCGCTCGTCGTCGTCGCAGTCCAGCAGTGCCAAGGCATCGTCATAACGGATGCGCACCTGTGACGCCCCGCCGTCCGCGCGCCCGCGCTGCATGCCAAAGGCGAGGTCGGCAAGCTTGGGCAGGAGCGGACCGCGCTCCGGCAGATCCCAGGACGAGCGCCACACGCCGCTGGTCAGGCGCCGTCTGTCCCGGGCATCGACGAGCGCGCCTGGTTCGAAGAGCGGATGGCCCCGCTCCACCTCGCGGCGCAAGGCTTGCCGGACGAAGCCGGTGAACAAGGCCGCGCGTCCGACAGGCATCGCGCCTGTGGCTTCCACCTGCTCGACGAGCAGCGACAGGAAGTAAGGGCTTCGGAGCAGCTCCAGCTGCGGCGATCCCTCGACTGTCTGCCAGACCTCGCGCCAACGTGCCGGGCAGTTCTGCACCAGGAAGTCGCGCACCTGCCGGTCGGCCAAGGGTTCGATCCTGACCTGCGGTACGCGCAAATCGGGTGTCGAGAGGGGCTGACTGTAGTCGAGGCCGCGGCAGCTGAAGATGACGCGGTTGCCCGGGCGCTCCGCCGCCAGCCGCTGCAGCCAGATCTTCCACAGCTGCACCCGTGCGTGCAGGTCCTGTTCGCCGGTCGCCGGCATCTCGTTGAGCGCGTCGAGCAGCAAGATGAGCCGGCCCTGGCCAAGGAGATCTTTGAAGGGCGGAAGCTCCGGGTTGCGGGCGGCCCAGCGATCGGCGAGCCAGCGGTCAGGCGGTGGCGGGGGTTTGCCCGGATCCGCCGCGTACTGATTGAGGCCGATGAAGAAGGTCAGCGGCGCGCGGTCCGGGTCACCGGCGCGCAGGGCGTCGACGGCTAGGTCCAGCTCCAGCCGACGCAGCAAGGTGCTCTTGCCGCTGCCCGGGGGACCCAGCAGGACGAGTGCCGGATCCGGCAAGGCGGCCAGGAGCGCCTGCAGGTCTCCGCCGCGTTCGGCTGCTTCCTCCCAGCGACCTTGCGGTGCCTGCTCCCCCTGATCGAGGAGCAGGGTCAGGCCCACGAAGCGCTTGTCGAGGCGGTAACGCGGCTGGCTCCATTCGGCGACCCGGCCGAGACGGTACTCCCGCTGGCTGGCTGGCTTGTGCCGCGCCGCGGCCAGTACCTGCTCCTTGGTCAGCACGACCTGGCCCTGATCACCGCGCAGCACCTGGGAAAGGGCCTCGAAAGTCTCGGGCACCGTCCGGTTCAGCACCGTGGCGCCCGAATTGGGCGAAGGGTCCGCGCCGGTCTCGCGCCAGTCGACGACCATGACGCGGTCTTCCGCCCCGATGGCGCCGGCGCTGCGCAGCGCGCGCGTGTCGTCCGGCAGGCCGGCGATGACCACCTGGGCGATCCGTTCGGCCTGCCCCAGGTCGCGCAGGCGGTGCTCGCCCAGGTCGCGAAAGCGCAGGCCTGGAAGGGGCTCCAAGGTCTCGAGCAGAGCGCGCGACACCGCTGAGACCAGGAGCTGTGCGCCGTTGGCGGCGGCCTCGATCCGCGCGCAGCGGTTGACCGGTGGACCGAAGTAGTCCCCCTCGCGCTCGGCGGCCTCGCCGGTATGCAGGCCCATGCGCACCTTGATGGGCGGGAAGCCGTCGCCGAAGCGCGTCCACTCCTCCGATGTCACGGCCCGCTGGGCGTCCACGGCCGCTGCCAGGCCGGCGCGCGGGTCGCGAAAGGCCACGCAGAACGCGTCGCCGACAGTCTTGAACACGAAACCGCCCTGCCGCTCGACGGCGGCACGCAGCAGCGCGTCATGACGCTCGAGGGCGGCGCGCATGGCCGCTGGGTGGCGGTCCCAGCGCTCGGTGCTGCCTTCGATATCGGTGAAGAGGAAGGTGACGGTGCCGGATGGTGGCTGCGTCATGTGGCCCTCGGGTCCCGATCGTTGCGGCGGTGCTCCCGGCGGATCGCGGTGCGAATTCCGATGGGGCACGGCCGAGCGGTCCTGCTCAGGGACCTACGGCCGCGGCGAGGGCTGGCGCGAAGCGGCCCAGCCCCCCGTTCAGGTCGCGGCGATCCGCCGGCTCGACATGCCGCAGCAGGCTGCGGTAGGACACGCAATGGTGCAAGGGCAGGATGATCTCGTTGAGCCTCCAGGCCTCTTCCAGGCGGTCCCGCGAAACCAAGGACTGCCAGACCTCCAGGTAGACGGCCCGCCATTCGGCTGCCAGTTCCGGGTCCTCGGCCCTGAATGGAACCAGGAGATCCACCATCGGCGGTCCGATGCAGGCGTCGGTCCAGTCGATAAACACCGGAGTGTCGCCGCGCAGCAAGGCATTGCCGAAATGCAGGTCGCCATGCACCAGGGCCGCGGGCAGGGCGAGCGCGGCCAGGCGGTCGATGGCGCGGCGGATCTCTCCTTCGGCCCGGCGTAGGCGCTCCAGTTCAGCGGGTTCAACCGCCGCCGCGGTGAGCGGATCCGCCAGCAGCGGCGACACTTCGTCCGCCAGCCCTTCCAGGCGCCGGTCGATGCAGCCGGCGGCCAACAGGCCATCCACCTGGCCGGCGCTGGCCAACTGCAACGCGGCATGGTCGCGGGCCAGGCGCAGGGTGAGCGCGCGGCGCTCGGTGGCGGAGAGCGACTTGTACTGGATGAGGGTCGGCCCGTCGTCCTCCATGAGCAGCCAGCCGGGTCCGGGCCGCGCGGCCAGCACCCGCGGCATGCAATCCGGAAAGCGCCGGGCCAGGTCCGCGGTCATGCGCGCCTCGTCGACGAAGAGCGGCGGCGCGGGGGCGGCTACCTTGAGGTAGGCCGATCCCTGATCGGTCTCCTGCTGGTACACAGCGGCGAGGCACCAAACCTTCACCGGACGCGGCTCGCCGCGGGGCGCCCGGCCGGACCGCGCCAGCGCGTCGTCCATCCAGCCGCGCAGCTCGCTCCACCAGCCAGAGCGTTCGACGGCCCAGGGCGGCCTGAACGTCGGGGTCGGGCGCTCGGCCAGCGCCGGGAAGAGGTCTCGCATGGCCGAGCGCGTCCATTCGTCCGCGATTTCCGCCGTCGCGGCCGGGCCGATCCAGTGCCAGCCGGCGGGGGCCCGATCCGGCGCTTCGCCCACCAGTTCCGCCAGGAACAGCACCCGCCGCTCCGCTAGGGCAGCGTCGCCGGATGGATCCGGCTCATCCTTGGCGGCCAGCCGCCGCAGCAGCCGGACCGGTCGCCCGAGCGCGGCCGCCAAGGCGTCGCCCAAGGGCCCATGCTCGGCATGCCAATGCGCGGTTGCGAGGCGGGCCGTGGGCAGTTCCACGGCGTCGGCCAGGGCCAGCACCTGGTCCTGGTACGGGTGCAGGACTGCGGCGATGAGGGTGGTAGGCATGGGGTGGAATGATACCTCGTTCAGGCGGCTCAGGCTCCCCGTCCACACGGGTTCGTGAACGGGAGGTTGACGCGGAACCGGGTTGGGCCTACGGTCAACCCACTGGTGTGTGGCTGAAGGGCAGGCCGATGATCCGGTCAAAGGTGGCTGGACGATGACTTGCCTGGTCGAGAATGGATGAGGAGCCTGCTATGCGCACCTACCGACTGCCCGCCATCGCCCTGCTGAGCCTTGCCGCAATCGCGGCGACGGGCGTCCAATTCGCTGCTTCGGCACGCTCATCGGGGTGGGCCGCGCCACGAGGTGCGCGCCTCACGTCCGATCGCCGGCAGCCTGTCGGGCTCCTACAGGACGTCACGGTCACGCCCGACCCGCGGCCCAACCTCGTCGTCTCGCGCGGCTACTGGCTGGTCAAGGGTCGCAACATCTCGACGGTTCAGCGTTGCATCAACGGTGACGGCGGCGGCATCCAGCAAGGCCTCCACCTATGCGTCGAGAACGACGGCAATGCGCCGTCCGGCCCCTTCATCGTCGTCGCCGACAATGCCCCGACGCGCCCGCTCCTCGCGACCGGCGGGCTGGCGGTGAACGAGACGCTCTGCGCTCCTGTCGATGTGGCACCCGGCATCGGGCTGGTCGTTGACGCGCTCGATGCCGTGGCTGAGTCGAGCGAGGACGACAACTGGCTGCCGCCGGTGCCCGTACCGACGCTGCAAGCCGTCGCCCTCCCCACCTGCGTGCCGCATCCGACGCCGCTGGCCGAGCTTTCAGGCAGCGGCTGGAAGGGCTTCATCGACACCCAAGGCTTCGGCTGCTGGCCTTCCCATCTGCCGACCAAGGTCAATTCCGGGGTACGTGTGGCCAACGACGGCGAGTTGGCCGCCGGGCCGTTCCGCGTCGGTCCCCCCGACTGGTCGATCCCTGACCTGCCGGCTGACTCCCACCGGGCGATCAACGACGGCAAGGTCGACTGGCCGATGTCGTCCACCATCGACGCTGACAACTCCGTGCCCGAGCACGACGAGTCCAACAACACCATCAACTTCCTGCGCGCCACCGCGCCGGCGACCTGCACGCCAGGACCCACCCGCACGCCCCAGCCCGAGCCGATTGTCGTCATCGATCGCGCCGAGTACCGCCACATGGGCTTAGATGACGCCTGCCCGCCGGCCTTGACCGCCCCGCGGGTCCACGTCCGCGTGGCAAACGTCGGCGACAGCCCGGCGCTGCGGCTGGCCGTCCATGCCGACAGCGGCGCCGCGCCGCGCGAGGTCACCCACCTGGCCCCAGGCGCGCACGTCGACATCGAGCCCTTCGATGCGCCCGTCCGCCATGTGCGTGTCGTCGTCGCCGACCGCTTCGGCAGCGACCAGCTGGGTGTCGGCAGGCGCATCGCCCAGGTGACCCTGACGCCGCCCCCGACCTGCACGCCGGTCCTGACACCGGCGTCCCGCCGGCCCGACCTGCGACCTCTATACAACTACGTCTTCCCGCGCTGCACCGGGGTCGACGGTCGGCCAGTCCCTCCCGTCGGACTGCGGCTGTGCGTGGCCAATGACGGAGATGCCGCGGCGATGGGCTTCGTCGTTCAGATTCGACGCTCCGGCGGATCCGAGGATGTGGCGATCGACCAGCTCGACGGCGGCAAGACGGTCTGTCTGCCGGCGCTGAGGGACCTACCGCGCGAGGTTGCGGTCGATCCCGACAACCGCGTCGCCGAGTCGGACGAGACGAACAACGTCGCGGTGATCATTCAGCCGACATACCCGCAGCTCGCGACCTGCACGCCCGACCTGCCGCCGACTGCTACGACACCCGTCGGTCCACACGGGCGGCTGTTCGCCCCCATGGTCGGCCGATGAAGCGGTCGCGTCGCACCGGCTTGCAGCAACCGCTGCCGCTCTTGGGCCTGATGGTCCTGTTGTTCGTGGCCTGGACCCTGCTGCAGCAGGACGAGCCCGGCAAGGCTCCGCCCTTGCTGCCCGCTGCGGCGACCCCTGAGGCGCCATCGGGAGACGCGACCGCGACCGATGGCCTGCCTGAGGAGCCGCCGACCCGGCTGCCGCCGGCGCCGGTCGCGACGGACCTTCCCGCACCGGAGGTCCCCACCGATGCGGCCACGGCCGACGAGCCGGCCCAGGACCTGATGCTCGATGCTTCCTTAGCGGTATTGGACGAGGTCAACGCCCTTCGCCGTGAGGCGGGCCTGCCCGAGCTGCAGATGGCCCCCGCGCTCCTGGCCTCCGCGCAGGCGCACAGCGCGGACATGGCGGCCGGCGACTTCTGCGATCACCAGGGCAGCGACGGCCGCAACGCCACGGAACGCATGCGAGCTGCGGGCTTCAACGGGGTGTTCACCGGGGAGAACATCGCCTGCGGCAACAAGACCGCGGCGCAGGCCGTGGCGTCCTGGACGGACGACGACCTGCACCGCGACAATGTCTTGGGGCCGCGTTATCGCTACGCCGGCGTCGGGGTGGCGCCCGGACGCTACGGGCCCAGTTGGACCTTGGACCTGGGGAGCGATTGAATCAAGGCCTGCGGGCTGGGCGACTTACCAGGCGCCCGGCGTCGGCCCGTCCTCGACCTTGTTCGGCACCGAGTTCCGCGCGCCCAACAGCACGAGGGCCAGCAGGGCGACCAAGGGGACGAGGACCAGGATGGGCGAGGGAGCCATGGCGAGTTTGGGACCGCCGCCGGTCTGGGGTAGGCCCTTGGGCTGTTCGACCACGGTGGAGGTCTTGACGGCGTAGATGCCCATGTCCTGCTCGGCGGGCATGGCGGCCTTGAGCACCAGGCCCAGCGGCGCATAGACCTCCAGCGCTGAGCTGCCCAGGTTCTTGATCACCAGCGTTCCGCTGCCGTAATACGGCGCGTCGCCGGGCAGGGCCTTGGGGGCCGAGGCTTCCATCCAGCCTTCCACGCTCGCCGAGACCTTGCCATCACGGATGGCTTCGTCAAGCGGCACGCCCTTGCTGCTCAAGGCGGCGGTGCTCTGGTCCTTGGCGCTCGCCGTCAAGGCCTTGGCCCCGCTGAGGTCCACGTCGGTCTCGTAGTAGCCGTACTTGCCGGCGATGGCGTTCCAAACGGCCAGCTGGGTCTGCAGGACATCGCTGCTGCCGGTGCCGCTCAAGGCCGCGGCCTTCAGCACCTTGACGGCATCATCGGTGGTCCGACCGCTGGAAACGTTCACGGACTTGGGGAAGGGCTCCCCGAAATTCAAGCAGAAGGCGTTGAAGGGCAGTCGGGCCTCGCCTCCCGCGGGGATGCTGACGCTGGCTTCGCTGACGACGGTCTGGCGCGCGGCGGTCACGACCGCTGCGGCGGCCGTGGTGGGCGCGACCATGACCGGAGCGGCGGCGGTGGTGGGGGCGACAGCCATTGTTGGAGCGATGGCCACGGTAGGGGCAACGGTCATTGTTGGAGCGACGGCCACGGTCGGGGCGATGGTAGTGATCGGCTCGGTGGCCATCGTTGGTGCGGCGGTCTGAGCGTCGGCGATGGACATGCCACTGCTGAGCGTGAAGGCGGCCAACAGGCCACCGAGCAGAAGGGAGCGACTGGTCATGGGAGGGACCTCCGTAAGGGCTAAGGCGCAAGGATGGATGCATGAGCCCGGACCGGCGTCCAGGCGCGCGACAAGGCTCCTGCGGAGCCCCATGGCGATGGTATCACCGCGGCTGAGGGCGGACAAAGGCCATCTGGCCGATCTTCCCCTCCACCGCATGGGCAGATCGCAGGCCCGACGACTGGCGGATGGAGTCAGGGGACAGGTCTCGAGCGCTATCATGTCGGAGCAGGGTTCGCCCTTGGATGTTGCATCGTTGCCTTGGCCAGCCAACTGGATGGGGCAACGCGATGGATCATCCCACCGCTGACCACCCATCTCCCCCAGGAAGAAAGTGAGCATCGTATGAGTCAAGTCCAGTTGGGCGACATCCGCATGGCGGTCGAGTTGAAGGGTGATGCGGGGATGCCGCTGGTCCTGCTGCACGGCTTCCCGCTGGACCACGACATGTGGCGGCATCAGATCGACGCCCTGTCGGCCAGGGTCCAGGTCATCGCGCCCGACCTGCGCGGGTTCGGGCAGAGCGACCTCGGCAGCGGCCCCGTGACCATGGAGCGTATGGCGGATGACATCGGCGCCCTCCTGGATGGCCTGGGTGTCAGCGAGCCTGTGGTGTTGGCGGGATTCTCGATGGGCGGCTACGTGGCGTTCCAGTTCTGCAAGCGCTTTCCCGATCGGGTGCGGGGCCTGATCCTCTGCGACACGCGCGCCGTGGCCGACAGCCCCGAGGCCGCAGCCGGGCGGGCCCAGACAGCGGCCAAGGTGCTGGAACATGGCGCGGGCGTGACGGCGGAAGCCATGCTGCCCAAGATGTTCGGGCCCGGGACCGCTGCCGCGAACCCGGAGCTCGTCGCCCAGACGCGAGCGATGATGCTGGCCTGCCCGCCCGCGGGTATCGCCGCCGCCCTGCACGCCATGGCCGCGCGCAGCGACGCGCGAGCCCTGTTGCCGACCCTCCGCGTGCCATGCCTGGTGCTGGTGGGCGAGCATGACCCCATCTCCAGCGCGGCGGAAATGCGCGAGATCGCCGAAGCCATCCACGGGGCCGACTACCATGTCGTGCCGGAAGCCGGACATCTGGCGCCGATGGAAAAGCCGGCGGAAGTGAACGCCGCCATCGAGCGCTTCATCGCCGGCCTGCCTGCGGTTGGCTAGGAGTCGCGCCATGACCCATGCGCAGTTCCACCACTTCCGACCCCATCCCTGGCACGGGCTGCCCGCCGGCCCCCAGGCTCCGGAACGGGTTTCGGCCTACATCGAGATCACGCCCTTCGACCTGGTGAAGTATGAGGTGGACAAGGCCAGCGGGTACCTGCGCGTGGACCGCCCGCAGCGAACCTCATCGCAGCCGCCCAGCCTATATGGTTTCATCCCGCGCACCTATTGCGGTACGCGGGTCTGTGGTCTGAGCGAGGGTTCGCAGCGCGGCGACGGTGATCCGTTGGACATCTGCGTCATCAGCGAGCGGCCGATCGCGCGGGCCGAGGTGCTGTTGACCGTTCGGCCCGTCGGCGGTCTGCAGATGATCGATCACGGCGAAGCCGACGACAAGATCGTCGCCGTCCTGGAAGGCGACCTGATCTGGGGAGCGGCACAGACCATCGCCGAGATTCCGGCCATCCTGCTGGAGCGCCTGCAGCATTACTTCCTGACCTACAAGCTGGTCCCCGGTCAACAAGAGGCCGTGGCCATCCGGCGGGTCTATGACCGCGACCACGCCGCACGGGTCATTGTGGCGGCGCAGGAGGACTACCTGGAGCAGTTCGGCAACGAGGCGTCGTCAACCGAGCTCTGAACCAGCGCTGGAGCGCTCCGTTCGTCCCTTTGGCCGCGCTGGTATTGGGGAGAGCCGCTCCCCGTTCGCTTCCGTGCCACCTGATTGGCAGGACGAGCAACGGCCGGATCCAAGGGCGATTCGATGCGCTCCCTGAATCCGGCCGCGTGACGATGCAGGTCGTCGGTGCTCAGTCCTTGAAGTTCATCGCGCCTTCGTTGTTGACCAGACCGATCGTCAACTCCTCACCCTCTACCAGGTAGGTGTCGGACTTCTGCAGCTGCTCGATGAAGGCGTCGGCCATCGAGCCCTCGGCGCAAGCGTCGGTGGAGATGACCTTCAGGTCGAAGATCAGTCGGGTATCGTCGGCCGTGTAGGTGCCGCCTGCAGTCTTGCAGTCGGCCTTGACCGCCACCGAGCCGCCGGGCACGAAGGTGACCGTGTAGTCGCTGGGCATAGGCGACATGGTCGAGCTGTCACCCGGCCCCGTCGAACCTTCCCACTGCCAGACCTGCGCCGAGAGGCGGTTCTCGATGTCCTGGGCGGCGCCTGCAATGGCGTCGCCGGCTTCCGATCCGGCTGTCGCCAGGTTCGATCCGGCAGTTGCCACAGCGACATCGGCTGTAGCGCCGGCTTCCTGCAGGCTGTCGGCGCCTTCCGGCCCCGGGCTGCGGCACGCGCCGCCAACCATGGCCAGTAGACCGAGCATCAGAATGTGCTGCTTCATGACGGTTCTCCTCCGGTGGAATCTGCACGTGGAATTTCAAGCGGACCGGCGCCGGATCCAGGTCGGATCTGGCGCAAGACCTGCTCTCTACAGTCTACAGCCCCAAGCAACAAGCAGCATCCGCCTTTCAGCGGGTCTGAAAGCCAACCGTTTGGGGGAGAGGGTCCGACGTCAGCCTGCGCCGGACGCGGTAGACCGCTGTTCGGAGTGGGGCTCGGGGACAAGACACATCGGCGGCGCGGCCATCGGGAGTGCGGGCCTTTCGCGTTCCTGATTCAACGCGGTGGCGACCAGCCCGCACTCCCGGCGATTCGTCGTTGCGACCGATCCGTTATCGAACGGGATCGGCCGATGGCGCTCGAACTGGGTCTAGCGGCCGACCAGGATCATGAGGCCAGCCACCAGCGCGAGGATCGCCATCACCGTTCCCAGACCTGCAATGGCCGGGATGAAGGCCCCGAGGCCGGTCAAGATCAGGTAGATCGACAACAGGATCATGCCAATGCTGCTCGTAAGTCTCATGTCGCTCTTCTCCTTGGTCGGGTCAGTCGCGATTCGTCGAGGGATTGCGAGATCCGCCTTCCCCGCGGGCAGTATATCGCGACCGAATTCGGACGTCAACCCAGTTGGCCAAGCGATCGGCCAGGCCCATTCGCTGAGAGCGGAACCCCGTGAAGGGGCCACCTCAGCCTGGCACGCCAAGCAGCCGCCCGAATGCCTCTGCCAGCTCGAAGGCCGCGCGTACGTTGCGCGGGTCGCGGCTGTTGATGTACTCCACGTTGACGCCGAGGCGGTCGGCGGGGATGCCGATCTCGCCGGCAAAAGTGGAGAGGCGCTCCCAGATCAGGGTCAGCTGGGCCATGGAGGCCTCGGCCATGTTGCGCGCGCCGCGCAGCATGCGCTCCACGTCGGGCGGCACGTAGACGCCCAGGTACTTCACCGCGAAGTTCAGGTCTTCTTCGCAGACGAAGGGCGAGAAGGTCAGGAAGAGCTTGGGGAAGTCCTCGGGGGCCAGGGCGCGGGTCATGTCCATCAGCAGGCAGCTCATCCACTCGGCTTCATAGAGCAGCTGGGTGGAGAAGAAGCGCATGCCCCAGGTATGGATCTTGTCCTGGATGCGCGCGATCTCGTCGAGCGTGGCCGGGCGGCCGACGAACTCGCGGCGGCGAGTAGGGATGATGATGCCCCCGCAATGGAAGCCGCGGCGCATGGCCGCCTTGGTACCGCCGCCCACCGAGAGCACTTCGTCGCCGTAGTCCTTGCCGCTGGTGTCGCCGCCCACCACGAAGACGTCGCCGCAGCCCAGCTCGGCGGCCCGCTCCAGCCAGCTGTCGAGGCTCGGGCGAGGTGTGGCCACGGCAACCTTGTAGAGGCAGAGCGGCCGGTCGCTACGCTCCCTCAGCCAGGCCGCGAACTCCAGGCTGCCCACCCGCCGCCGCGACCGCCCGAACTCCGCCGAGTCCTGGATGTCCGGAACGCCCAGCACCTGATACCGCGTGTAGGCCTTCAGGCTTTCCTCCAGGATGGCGTATGCCTGGTCCTGGTGGGCGACCAGGGGCGGGCAGGCCTCCAGGACGACGCGAGCGGAGGCCATGGCAGAGGGGAGGGGACTGGGGGGCATGGGGGGGAATTGTAGACGATCTCGTTCCACGCCTGCCCTGCTATGATCCCTCCCGCCCAGGAGACTAGCCCCATGTCCGAGCGATCCGCGAAGCCTCCCCTTCTCCTCCTCGTCGATGGTCATGCCTTGGCCTATCGGGCCTACCATGCCCTGCGCGAACCCATGAGCGCTCCCGATGGCGAGCCTACCGGCGCCACCTTCGGCTTCACCAACATGCTTCTGGCCGCGTTGAACACCCATCGCCCCACGCATCTGGCGGTGGCCTTCGACCGTGGCAGGAGTGGGCGGGAGGCGCTGTATCCGCCCTACAAGGCCAACCGCGCCGAGCGGCCGCCGGAGCTCGACGTGCAGCTGCAGCGCATCGCAGAAATCGTGGCTGCGTTCAACATCCCCGTTTACACCCTGGATGGTTTCGAGGCGGATGACGTGCTGGGTACCTTGACCGCGCAGGCCGAAACGGCGGGGGTGGACAGCCTGGTCATCACCGGGGACAGCGATCTCCTGCAGATGGTAGGCCCGCATACGCGCGTGGCGATCAGTGGCCGGCGCATGTCGGAAGTGGAGATCTACGACGCCGCCCGGGTTCGCGAGCGCTATGGTGTCGAACCGGTCGACCTGGCGGAGTGGAAGGGCCTCAAGGGGGACAGCTCGGACAACATCCTCGGCGTCAGCGGCATCGGCGAAAAGGGTGCAACCGAACTGATCCAAGCCCATGGAACAGTGGATGGAGTGCTCGCCGCCGCGCCCGGATTCAAGCCCGGACGCCTGCGCGACAACCTGATCGCCCAGGCGGATCAGGCGCGCCTCTCAGCCCGCCTCTGCCGCATCATGCGCGACCTGCCCGTCACCCTGGATATGGAGCAGGTGGCGCTCACCGGTTATGATCGGGAGGCGGTGTTGGCCATCTTCCGCCGCTTGTCCTTTCGCAACCTCATGGATCGCTTGCCGGCCCTCGACGCTTCCGCGCCTGGTGACGCCCCGGCCGCTCCGGCGCCGGCCGCGCCGTCGGGCGACTACCGCCTGGTCGCCGATCTGGCCGAGCTGGAGGACCTGACGGCGACGTGGGCCGCAGCCCCCCGCCTGGCGTTTGACACCGAAACCACCGGCGTGGACCCCATGCGCGCCCGGCTGGTGGGCATCGCCATCTCGGATGCGGTGGGGCGGGGCTGGTACATCGCGGTGGGCCATGGTGCGACGGCTGCGGAAGGGGATCCGTCCGCGGCGCCGGCCGCCCATGCGCAGCTGACCATGGACTTCGGCGTCGGCGCGACCGGAGCCGGCGCCGGCGGCGGGGGCCAACGCCACCGATCCGCTCGATGGTCCACCTGACGGTGATCCGCCGGCTGCGCTCCCCGATCGCAATCTCCCATGGGCCGAGGTGCTCAGGTTGCTGGGTCCGGTGCTGCAGGGGCCGGCCATCAAGGTGGCTCACCATGCCAAGTACGATCTGACCGTTCTGCTGCGCGCCGGCCTGCCGGTGTCCGCACCGGTCTTCGACACCCTGGTGGCAGCCTGGCTGGTGGATCCGGGACGGCGCGGTCTGGGTCTCAAGGACCTGGCCTTTACCGAACTGGGCGTGGAGATGACGCCCATCTCGGCGTTGATCGGCAAGGGCAAGGGGCAGCGGACGATGGCTGAGGTGGACCCCGTCGATGCGGCGGCCTATGCCGGGGCCGATGTGGACATGACGCTCCGCCTGGCGCATTGGGCGGCGCCGCACTTGGAAGAACGCGGGGCGCGGGAACTCTTCGAGCAGCTGGAGATGCCCCTGATGTGGGTGCTGGCGGAGATGGAGCGCACCGGCATCCGCGTGGACGCCGAGGTGCTGGCGGAGATCGCCCGGGACCTCAACGCGCGGGCGGCGGCCCTGGAGGACCAGATCTTCGCGGGCGTTGGGCATCGCTTCAACCTGGCTTCTCCCAAGCAGCTCTCAGAGGTGCTGTTCGGCGAGCTGGGCATCCCGCCCACGCGCAAGACGGACACCGGCTTCTCCACCAACGCCGACGCCCTGGCGGACCTGGCGGCGCAGTACCCCATCATCCAGACCATCCAGGACCACCGGCATGTACGCAAGCTCCTGGGTACCTATGTGGAAGCCCTGCCGCTCATGATCAACTACGAGACCCTGCGCATTCACACCAGCTGGCAGCAAACAGGCACCGTGACCGGGCGCCTGTCGTCTACCGAACCCAACCTGCAGAACATTCCGGTGCGCTCCGAGTTGGGCGGCCAGATCCGCCGGGCCTTCGTGGCGGAGCAGGGCTGGCTGATCCTGGCGGCGGACTACAGTCAGATGGAGTTGCGTATCCTGGCGGCGCTCTCGGGCGACGAAGCGCTTACGGCCGTCTACGCCGAGGGTGGCGACGTGCACGCCGACACGGCGGCCTACCTGTTCCAGAAAGACCCGTCGGCAGTGACCGCCAATGAGCGCCGTCTGGCCAAGATCGTCAACTTCGGCATCGTCTACGGCATGGGCGCCTTCGGCCTCTCGCGTTCGACGGGCTGGTCGCGGTCGGAGTCGGCCGCCTTCATCGACCGCTACTTCACGCGCTACGCGGGGGTCAAGGCCTATTTCGACCGCCAGCTGGCGGACTGCGCCCAGACTGGCTACGTGTCCACCTTGCTGGGCCGCCGCCGCTACTTCCCGATGCTGCGCGAAGGCTCGGGTGTCGATGCCAACACAAGGGCGCGAATGGAGCGGGAAGCCCTCAACGCCCCCATTCAGGGTGGGGCCGCAGACATCACCAAACGGGCGATGATCGACTTGTCGGCAGCGCTCAAGGTGGGCGGCTATCGCGCCCGGCTGCTGCTGCAGGTCCACGATGAACTGTTGCTCGAGGTCCCCCCCGATGAGATCGACGCCGTGGCGGCGCTGACGCGGGCCATCATGACCGGCTGCGTGCCGCTGCCGGGCGTGTCGCTGGCGGTGGATGTCGCGGTCGGGGTGAACTGGGGGGAGCTGGTGCGGGTGACTTGACAGGTCCTGCCAGCGGCCGACGTGAGCGCTTGACTGAGGATCGCGGTCGAAGGCTGGTCGCTCGAGCGGTCTACCCGAACCACCGACCCACGCCCGCCGCACCCAACCCGTCCGCCAGCAGCCGCAGCTTCTTCTCCGTCTCCACCCAGGTGATGGGCGAGAGGCCCAGGAGTTCGCGGAGGTCGTCGGGGGCGAGGCCCGAGCGCCAGGCGCGCAGGGCCGCGGTCCAGCGCAGGGTCTCGAAGCTGACCTCGTCACCCAGACCGGCGGCCCGTGCCAGGTCGGCCAGCACGTACTCCAGGTTGCGGTCCGTCCATGGGAAAAGGCGCTCGGCCGTTCGGTAGCGCAGCAGGTAGGCCGGAAAGAGGCCGGACACCTTGGGCCCAACCGGCACGCGGCGCTCCTTGCGGGCGAAGCGCGGCTGGTCGTAGCGCACCAGGATGCTGGGCGGGTCCGCATCCAGGTTGAGGTCATCCGTACGTAGACGCACCAACTCACCCTTCTTGAGTCCCGTGTCCAGGAGCAGGCGCAGCATGAAGGCCGGACGCGGGTCGCGGGCTTCACCGCTGGCCAGTCCGTCCGCGACGGCGAGCAGCGTGGCCGCCTCCCTGTCCGTCAGCACCCGGGCCAGCGGCGCCTGCGCTCTCCTGTGCACCAGCGTGAGGGCGATGTCTCTTGGCAGAGCCCCGGCTGCGTGCAGCCAGCCGAAGAACACCTTCAGGGTCGTCAGGCGACGGGCGTAGGTCTTGGGGCTGCAGGGTTCGCCGCGGTACGCCAGCATCCAGGTCAGGAAACGGTTCAGGTCGTCGGTGCTGATGGCTGCCAGCGCCTTGTCGGGGCCTAGGAACTCTGCTAGCAGCCGCAGGTCGCTGGCGAAGGCGCGCCGCGTGTTGACCGTCTTGGCCAGGCGCCCGAGATGCTCGTCGAAGGCCGAGGCGGCGCCCTGCAGGCTGCTGGCGGCCGTCGGTATGGGGAGCGGCGCGAGGTAGGGGGAGGGGCTGGTGGCGGTGGAAACCACTGCGTCCGGATCACCCTCGCGCGCCGCGGGTAGCGGTTCCTCGTCACCGCCGACCGCGGCGCCCGAGGCTGGTGCCACGGTCGGCAACGACGCAGCCGACGCCGCCTTGGACGGTGTGTCGAACAACGAGAGCTGTGCTTCGAGCGAACGTTTGTTCATGCGGGCAGAATAGCAGGCGTCGGTTGGATTGGGAAGCCGGGCCTGCTCCGGCGCGACCCTAGCGCCGCGCCACCATCCGATTGCGCCTGAGGCGCGCCGCGAATCCGCCGTCGATCCCGTGACGCTGCGGCAGGCTGCGGTAGAAGCCCCGTTCATCCACCAGGTCGGCCGGGATCAGGCCCGCCGCCGACTCCAGGCCGAAGTCCGGATGGCGCTCCAGGAAGGCGTCCACGCGGGCCTCGTTCTCTTCGGGTTCCAGGCTGCAGGTGCTGTAGACCAGCAGGCCATCCGGGCGCACCAGGGCCGCCGCCGCATCCAGCATGGCGTCCTGCGTCTTGCACAGGGTCGCCAGGTCGCCAGGTTCCCGGTTCCAGCGTAGGTCCGCACGACGGGCCATCACGCCGGTGCCGCTGCAGGGGGCGTCCAGGAGGACCCGGTCTGCCTGTCTGGCAAGCGGTTGGCCGGACTCGTCGCGCAACTCGTGCAAGGAGAGCAGGTCCGCCACCGCGCAGCGGACGCTCTTCAGGCCCAGGCGGGCGGCCGCCGCCTCGATCAGCTTGACCTTGCCGGGATGTACGTCCAGCGCCAGCACCTGGCCACGGTCCTTCATCAGCTCAGCGGCGTAGGTCGCCTTGCCGCCTGGAGCGGCGCAGACGTCGATGATCGACTCGCCGCGTTGAGGGTCGAGCACGCGGACCACCAGCGCCGCAGCCTCGTCCTGCACCACGCAGAGCCCGCGGGTGAGAAGGCCCGCGGCCAGCACCGGTTGCAGGCGCGTCACCCGGATCAGGTCGTCCGGCAGCCAGGTCGAAGGCTCCTGCGGGGCTTCGAGCTCGGCCAGCTCGCCGGCGACATCGGCTACTGTCGTGCGCAGTCGGTTCACCCTCAGCCCGTGGCTGGGTCGGGCGTTGTTCCAGTTGAGCAGGGCGGTCAGCTGATCGATGCCGAAGCGGTCGCGCCAACGCTTCACCAGCCAGCTGGGATGCGAATGGCGGATGGCCAGGTCTTCCAAAGGATCGCCGGTGGCCGGCTGCGGCAGGTCGTCGCGGCGGTTGTCCAGGTTGCGCAGCACGGCGTTCACCAAGCCCATCGCCTTCTCCGCGCCGACATCCTTGGCCAGGCTCACCGCCGCGTGAACCGCCGCATGGGGCGGCGTGGAGGCGTAGAGCAGCTCGTAGATCCCGAGGCGCAGTACCTGGCGCGCCCGCTGATCCAGGTTCTCCGGCTGCCCACTGAACGTGGCGTCGATCAGGTGGTCCAGCCAGCGCCGCCAACGGGTGACCCCCGCCACATAATCCGTCGCCGTGCGCCGCGCGCCGGGCCCGAGGCCGGCGTCCGGCTCCAGACGGGCCACGTAGGCCCTGTCCTCTTCGATGCGCCGCAGCGCGGCCAGGGCCCAGGAGCGGGCGTTGAGCGGGCCTTCTACGTGCAGCCGATCGCCGCGAACCGGCTCCTCGGCGCCCCCTGCCGAACGGGTATCGGCCACCCGCGACCGGTCCCAAGGACGGGCCGTTCCGCGCTCCTCGCCCATGCCGCGGTGGTCGGGCCGATCGCCCATCGGCCGTCCGGACTGGGGACGATCACCGCTGGGGCCGCGGCGGTCCGGCCGATCGCTCATCGGCCGACCGGACTGGGGACGATCGCCGCCGGGGCCGCGGCGGTCGGGGCGGTCGCCCGTGGGGCGTCCGGACTGGGGACGATCACCGCTGGGACCGCGGCGGTCGGGGCGGTCGCCCATCGGCCGTCCGGACTGCGGGCGATCGCCGCCGGGGCCGCGGCGATCGGGACGGTCGGGTCGGTCGCCCATCGGCCGTCCGGACTGCGGGCGATCGCCGCTGGGGCCGCGGCGGTGGGGCCGCGGCGGTCGGGACGGTCGGGGCGGTCGCCCGTGGGGCGTCCGGACTGGGGACGATCACCGCTGGGACCGCGGCGGTCGGGGCGGTCGGGTCGGTCGCCCATCGGCCGCCCGGACTGCGGGCGATCGCCGCCGGGACCGCGGCGGTCTGGACGGTCGGGACGGTCGCTCGTCGGTCGTCCGGACTGGGGCCGTTCACTACCAGGACCGCGGCGGTCTGGACGGTTGCCCATCGGCAGTCGCGGTCGGGTCCGATGTGAAGGACCGTAGGGTCGCGGTGCGGGAGGCGGCAGGTCAGTTTTCGTTTCGGACCGCGGGGCCGAAAGGTCGGGGGCCGGCTCTACGGCATCCGCCGGGTCTGCCTTCCTGGCTTTCGGCCGGTCGGCGGATGGCGGCTTGGCTTCGGCGCCCTGCTTTGGAGAGCCAGCCGCGATTGCGTTTGCGGCCACCGGCATTGGCCCGGAACCACGAGGCTTCTTCTTGACTACCGTTTCCGGCAAGCCGGCCGATTCGCCGTCCGTCGGTCTGTTCTTGGGCACCGCTTTGCGGCGGCGCGGCGTGTTTCCTTCAGCGGCCATCGACGAGTACCTTCAGCATTGTGGGCTCACGGTCCGGTAGCATGCGGGCGGACACGGTGAGGAGAATGAGGTAGAGGACCGACCCGTAGATCAACGCGGCCAGGATGCATGCTGGGAGCCATGACGGCCGCAAGAGCGCGGCGGCGACAAGGACGCCCATGGACGGGGCCAGGAGCAGGGGGCTGCCGAAGAGGATGACCAGCACGCCGGCGAAGCTCGACTGGTTGGTCTCCGCTCGGCCGCGTTCCAGGTCGACATAGGTTGGAAAACGCACGCTGCACAACTGGCCCAGGCCGGTGATCACCAGACCCGCGGCCGCTGCGGCTGACAGGATGAGGAGCGGCGCCAGAAGCGACGGTCGAGCAAGATAACTGCCTGCTGCGCAGGCCAAGGCGATGACGCCGGTGGTCACGAGCTGCAGCAGGCCATGGCTGAACAGGATCAGGTGGCGCGGAGCGGGGCTGGCCAGCAGCGTGCCCGTGCCCACATGGTCATACATTCCGAAGCGGTTGTTGCCCATGCTGCCGCTGACAAAGCCGGCCATGCCCCCGATGGCCAGGGCGATCAAAGCCGGTGGCGCGTGCTCCATGTCGGCTGATCGGCTGACCTGCCAGGCCATGAAGCCGAAGAGGATGGGCACGATCGAAAGCCGCAGCGTCATCGGGCTGCGCTGCAGGGTCAGCCAGTCCTTGCGCAACAGGCCCCAAAGGATCCGGCTGCGCTGGGCGCCCAGACCGGGCAGAATCGGCCGTTCGCGGAGCGTGCCGGCAGGGCCGGTTGCCATGGCCCCGCCGCGAAGCAGGTCGCCCCAAAGCAGGCGGCGCAGCAGCAGCAGTTGCAGTGGCACCAGGGCGGCCCCCAGAACCGCCAGCAGCAAGGTCATGGCCATCCACGCGCCCATGTCGCCGCGCGACAGACTCAGGAGGGCGTGGGCGGCCCAGCCGGCAGGTAGCCAGGTGGCCAGCTTGGTCGACAGAGCGTCGGGCCGGAAGAAGCCCGGCGAGCTGTTGGCGGCCATCCGTTGCAGACCCATCTGATCGAAATAGACCACCAAGAAGCCAACCATCAGCAGAAATGACGCGAGCGTGCGCAGGCGACGATCCTCACTGGCCAGGTCGGCCAGCAAGGTGGATACTGCTTTCAGGGTCAGCATGATCCACCCGACCAGCACCATTGTCAGGAGGGCGGCCATGGTCTGGATAGGACCGCGAGCCGTGCCCAGGGCAGCGGCCAACAGTACGGGTGCGCTGATGACGCCCAACAGGCTGAACAGGCCGCTGAACTGTCCGCCCAAGGCCAGGCTCAGCAAGCTCAACGGCTGGTGCAGCAGCCGCAGGTAACCCACGTTTTCGAGAAGCGGCTGCCCCGTCAGCGGTGCCATGGCCCAGAACATCAACAACGCGCCCATGCCCACGGCCAGGATGCGTTCGGCCGTGCCTGGGTCCACCGACCGCAAGGCGATGTAGAGGCCCACCGTGCCCACGGCCAGGTAGGGCAAGGTGCCCAACAGGATCAGTCCGGTGAGCAGTAGGCGTCCGCGGCTGCGGGCGTCGCCGCGCAGGAGGCCGTTGAGGAGGAGGCGACGTTGCAGCCAGAACAGATGGCCCACCGTCTTCAGGGCCGCTCCGGCCTCATTCACTCGTCGAGCCATGACAGGGCGGCCGACGAGGGCTTGTCGGCGCCCACCAGAGCCAGAAACACGTTTTCCAGCGTCGCCGTGGCTTCCAGGCCGGCGGCCGCTCGCAGGTCCGCCAAGCCGCCTTCGGCGACCAATCGACCGTTCTGGATGATCGCCGCCCGATCGCAGAGCCGTTCAACCAATTCCATCATGTGGGTGCTGAAGAACACCGTCACGCCGCGCTCGTCCACAAGGGCGCGCAGCAGATCCTTGATGGCCCGAGTCGAGACCGGATCCACACCTTCGAAGGGCTCATCCAGAAACAGGACCTGTGGATCCGGCAGCAGGGCGCAGGCCAAGGACAGTTTCTTGCGCATGCCGGTCGAGCCGTCGACCACCAGGCTACCGGCCTTGTCGGCCAGGTCCATGCGCTCCAGAAGCGCCGCCGATCGTCTCTCGATCGTCGCTGCCGGCAGCCCGTGCAAACGGCCCACCAGCTCCAGGTGCTCGCGCAGGCTCAGGCGTTCGTACAGCCCCAATTGCTCCGGAACCACGCCGATGCGCGCCTTCAGGGCCAGGCGCTCGTTGGCCACGTCGAGTCCTGCGACCACCGCCCGTCCCTCGCTGGGCATCATCAGGCCCGTGAGCATCTTCAACGTGGTGGTCTTGCCGGCTCCGTTGGGGCCAAGAAAGCCGAAGATGCAACCGGCGGGCACCGCAAGGTCAAGCCGGTCGACGGCGGTCATGGTTCCGAAGCGACGCGTCAGCCCGAAGGCTTGGATGGCCACAGGATGGATGGTGACAGGGGGCATGTTCAGATCTTAGCACAGGGCGCAATGACGGCCTGCGGCGACTGTAGACGAGTGCCGCTGCCAGAAGCCGCCGACCCACGAGGTCCGGACCGCCCGAAGTGGCTCACCCGCCGACTGTCTGCCCTTGTCGGCCCTCGATAGAGCGGTAGCGCAACGCTCAGCCGAGACCCAGGGCCACCTGGCGCGTCTGCCGGATCCCCTGGCGTCGACGGACCAGCATGACCACGCTCAAGGTCGCGACCACGGCGGTGCCGGCGCCAAGCAGGCGCAATGCATCCGGGCGCCTCAACACCATCAGGGATCGCCGCCCCAAGTCCACGCCGCGCTCAGCAAGCGGCGCCTGTCGTCGAAGCTGACCTTGCTGTTGGCTCGCGGCGGCCACCAACTGCCGGCGCAAACGGTCCCGACCCGGCTGGTCCATTGACCGGGGCGGCAACGCGGCATCCAGCGAATAGGCCAAGCCCATCAGTAGACGCAGGTCATCCGTCTGCGCCGCCGCCAGTCGCCGTGCGGCGGTGCGGTCGCCCTGCCGCAGAAGTTCGGCATGGGCGTTCAAGCTGGTCTCGGCGTCCGTTGCCCGTTGGCTGTTGCCCATCATGATGCTTGTCCCGTCGTTGTGGCCCCATCGGGGCCGGCATTCAGCTGCGCACGCAGCTCGCTCAAGGTACGGTGGTAGAGGCTCTTGATCGCGCCCTCCGTTCGCCCCAGAATGGCGGCGATCTCGGCGTTGCTCAATCCTTGACTGAATTTGTAGACCAGCAACGCCTGGCGATCCTCCTCCAGAAGTCGCATGGCGGACAGCAGCAGCTGTCGGTTGAACAGGGTATCGGCGTCGCTGTCGTCGGAAGTGCCCGCCTGTGCGGCGGGATCGTCAGCCAGATCCTCCCACGGGGTCTGCCTGTGGCGACCCTGGCGCCGATGCCAGTTGGCCACCAGATTGTGGGCGATGCGGTAGAGCCAGGCCGCAAAGGGGTGACCGCGGCTCTCATAGGTGGACAGGCTGACCAGAGCGCGATGAAACGTCTGGGCGGTCAGATCCTCGGCATCGCTGGTGTTGGCGATGCGGTAACGGATGTAGTTGTAGATCGCGTCGCCATAGCGATCGTAGAGCCGACCGAAAGCCTCAGCGTTCAACCTGGCTTCAGCCACAAGCACATCGTCATGAGGTTCTACTGTATGTAACACGGCCACCGCCAGATAGTTGCGCGTTGCGATGTCCAAAGTCGAAATGCACGAGCGCGGAACTGCCCGTGGGCCCATCATACCGCGTAGGAGCGCCGGCGCACAAGGCGCGAGGGATGTATTGGCGCTGTGCTAGACTGTCGCTGGCGGTTCGGCATTCTCGCTACGGCAATGCTCGGACCGGCACAGGCGGTTGGTCCAGGAGGCAAGAAGCGATGGCGACGAAGAGCACCAGCGTTGTCGTACCCATGGGGCGACGGATGACGGCCTGGTGGATGACCGGCCCAGCCATGCGGCCGGACAATCCCTTTGTGTGGCGTCCCCCCACCAATGTCTACGAGACGGTCGAGGGTCTCGTCATACAGATCGAGGTGGCCGGGCTGGCGGCGGATGACTTCCGGATCATCCTGCGCCCCAGGCGCCTCACCGTGTCCGGCGTCCGACGGCCGGTGCCGGGCTTGGGCCACAGCACTGCTTGCCTCCAGGTGGAGATCCCGGGCGGCAGCTTCCGCAGCGACGTCGAGCTTCCCTGGCCGGTGAACGTGGATGCCGTGCGCGCCGCCTACCGCCACGGCTTCATCTTCGTCGAGTTGTCCCGCGCCCAGGACGGCAGCCCGTGAGCGCGGAATGGATGCCGTCCCTGAGCAACGATGCAAATCCTGAGGACGAACCAGGGCGCTCGGTTCCTGTTCATATCCAACCTGGCGCGGAGGGTCATCCGGAGGAAGATGAGCCGGCGATACCCGATGAGCTTGCCGTCCTGCCCTTGCGCAACGCGGTTGCCTTCCCCCTGAGCTTCATGCCGTTGGGCGTCGCTCAGCCCCGTTCCCGGCGGCTGGTCGATGCCGCGACGGTGGGCGAACGGGTCATCGCCCTTTTGGCCTCGAAAGACCCCGAGAAGGACGAGCCAGGTCCGGATGACGTCTACCAGGTAGGGACGGCAGTCTATCTGCACCGCATGGTGCGCAGCTCGGAAGGAAACGTCGCCATCTTCGTGCAGGGCCTCAAGCGCATCCGCATCCTGTCCTGGACCGATACCGAGCCCTACCTCAAGGCTCGAGTGGAGGTGCTGCCGGATGAGCGACCGGAGCCCGGCGTCGAATTGGAGGCGCTGGAGAAGAGCGCGCGAGAGCTCTTCTCACGGATGGTCAATCTGGTGCCGTACCTGCCTGATGAGTTGCTCGGGGCGGCGGAGCATATCGAGGATCCACGGGCCTTGTCCTACTTCATCGCCTCCAACCTGCGCATCGACTCGCCGCTGGCTCAGGAGATCCTGGAAATGCCGGACGCCGCGGACCGTCTGCGGTCGCTGATCGGATTCCTGTCGCGCGAGCTTGAGGTGCTGGAGATCGGCCGGCGCATCCAACAGGAGGCGCGCGGCGAAATGGACAAGGTGCAGCGCGAGTACTACCTCCGCCAGCAGCTGAAGGCCATTCAGAAGGAGTTGGGCGAGCGCGATGAGAGCCAGGCCTACGCCACAGAGATCGAAGCCCGCCTGGAAGCGCTGCAGCTGCCCAAAGAGGCGCGGGAGGAAGCTTTCCGGGAACTGGGGCGGCTCAAGGCATTGCCGGAAGCTTCGGCTGAGTACGGCGTCATTCGCGGCTACCTGGATTGGATCGCCAGCTTGCCATGGAACACCTACAGCGATGACAACCTGGACATCGCCCATGCCCGCTCAGTGCTGGATGCCGACCACTTCGGATTGAAGGACGTGAAGTCTCGCATCCTGGAGTACCTCGCCGTCCAGAAGCTGCGCCGCGAGCGAGTGGAAGGTGAGGGCAGCGAGCTGTCCGGGGCCATTCTGGCCCTGTTCGGTCCTCCAGGCGTTGGCAAGACCAGCCTGGGCCGATCTGTGGCCCGCGCCTTGGGCCGCCAGTTCGTGCGCATGAGCCTGGGTGGGTTGCATGACGAGGCGGAGATACGCGGGCATCGCCGCACCTACATCGGGGCCATGCCCGGCCGCATCATCCAGGGCCTCAAGCGCGCCGGGACCCGCAATCCCGTGTTCATGCTGGACGAGATCGACAAACTGGGCTCGAGCTTCCGCGGTGATCCGGAGAGCGCGCTGCTAGAAGTGCTGGATCCGCATCAGAACCGCGAGTTCCGAGACCTCTACCTGGACATGCCCTTCAACTTGAGCGAGGTGCTCTTCATCTGCACCGGCAATGTGCTGGCCCAGGTGGCCGGTCCGCTGCGCGACCGGATGGAGGTGATCGAGTTGAGTGGCTATACCGAGACGGAGAAGGTCGCGATCGCCAAGGGCTATCTCGTCCCACGGCAACTGACCGAGAACGGATTGCGTCCCGGCGAACTGACCCTGGAAGATGCGGCGCTGAGCGAAATCATCCGTCGCTATACCCGGGAGGCCGGAGTGCGCGGCCTGGAGCGACAGATCGGCAAGGTAGCGCGCAAAGCCGCTGTGCTGGTGGCCGGTGGAGAGAAGGAGGCCATCACCGTTTCGGCCGTCCAGGTGCCAACCCATCTCGGCCAGCCGCGCTTCTTCGACGAGGTGGCTGAGCGTACGGCGGTGCCCGGCGTGGCCACGGGGCTCGCCTATACCGCGGTGGGTGGAGATGTTCTCTTCGTGGAGGCCAGCGCCGCCGCGGGTGGCAGAGGCTTCCTGGTGACGGGACAGCTGGGCGATGTCATGCGTGAAAGCGCGCAGGCCGCCCTCAGCTATGTGCGCTCGCGCGCCGAGGACCTGGGCATCGAGCCTGGCTGGTTCGCCGGCCATGACCTGCATCTGCATGTTCCGGCGGGCGCCACCCCCAAGGATGGCCCTTCAGCCGGCGTGACCATGGCCACCGCGCTATTGAGTCTGATCTCCGGCCGTTCGGTGCGCCCCGACGTCGGAATGACCGGCGAGATCACCCTGCGTGGGCGGGTACTGCCTATCGGCGGCGTCAAGGAGAAGGTACTCGCGGCTCACCGCGCCGGACTGCGGACCATCATCCTTCCCGCGCGCAATCTGGCCGACCTGGACGAGGTGCCCTTAGAAGTGCGGGAAGCGATGCACTTCGTCGGCGTGGAGCGGATCGACGAGGTCTGGGCGGAGGCCTTGGTGGGTGGCATCCCGCGGCCGGGCCTGGCCAGCGTGGAACTGCCGCAAGACCAGGCCGTGGAGTAGCTGGCCTGTGCCGCCTACCGGCGTTGCTACCGGTGGCGCCGGCTCGGCGTAAGCGACGGCAGGGCCCCATCGGACCGGGCGGCGTCGTCGCTCCGATTGCGCTGACGGGGCAGGTGCAGGAGGCACCGTCATGCAATATGTTCTCGGAACGCTGGTATTGGTCGTGGCTATCTACTTCCTCTTGGGGTCCATCACCGGCATCCGCCTGATCCCCAACAACCGGGTGGGCATCGTGGAGAAGCGCTTCAGCGGGCGCGGCTCCTTGAAGCAGGGTTTCATCGCCCAGGCCGGGGAGGCCGGTTTCCAACCGCAATTGCTGCGTGGCGGCCTGCACTTCCTGATGCCGGTGCAATACCGGGTGCACACCACATCGCTCGTGACCATTCCGCAGGGCAAGATGGGCTATGTCTTTGCCCGTGACGGCCAGCAGCTCCAGCCCGGCCAGGTGCTGGCCAGCAATGCTCAGGTGGTGGACTTCCAGGATGCCGGCGCCTTCTTGCGCGGCGGCGGGCAGCGCGGACCGCAGCGGCAGGTGCTGCGCGAGGGCACCTACGCCATCAACCTGGCTCAGTTCGTGGTCATCACCGAGGACGAGGTCTTCGCGATGCCGCTGTCCGCGGAAGATAAGGCCATGATCAACGAGATGGCCACGGTCATCGAGCAGCGCGACGGATTCAGGCCGGTGGTGATCAAGGATGCTGACGATTCAATGGGTGTCGTGACCGTTCACGACGGGCCTTCGCTGCCCCCCGGCGAGATCATTGCGCCCACCGTCGGTGAGGACCGGGAGCATTCGGACACATTCCACAACAGTTTTCAGGACGCCGACCGCTTTCTGGCCGCCGGCGGCATGCGCGGTCGCCAGCTGCAGGTGCTGGTGGAAGGCAGCTACTTCATCAATCGCCTCTTTGCCACGGTGGAGATGGTCCCCAAGACGGTGATCGAGGTGGGCTACGCTGGGGTGGTGGTGTCTTACACCGGCCAATCCGGCCAGGACATCTCCGGTGAGACCTACCGGCACGGCGAGCTGGTGTCACCCGGTTTCCGGGGCGTCTGGAGCGAGCCGCTCCTACCGGGGAAGTACGCCTTCAATACCTACGCCGGCAAGGTCGTGAGCGTGCCCACCACGAACATCATCCTGAAATGGAGCCGCTCAGAGTCCGGCGTGCACCGCTACGACGAGAACCTGGCCGAGGTGAGCCTGATCACCAAGGACGCTTTCGAGCCCAACCTGCCTCTATCGGTCGTCATCCACATCGACTACCGCGAGGCGCCTCTGGTGATCCAGCGTTTCGGGGACATCAAGCGCCTGGTGGAGCAGACCCTGGACCCGATGGTCAGCGCCTACTTCAAGAACATCGGCCAGACGCGGACGCTCATCCAGCTCATCCAGGACCGTTCGGTCATCCAGATGCAGTCCTCGGAGGAGATGAAGAGCAAGTTTGCGCATTACAACCTGCACCTGGAAGAGGTGCTGATCGGCACGCCCACCTCTTCGCCGGGTGACAACAAGATCGAGGTCATCCTCACCCAGCTGCGCAACCGCCAGATCGCCGAGGAGCAGGTGGAGACCTACCAGCGGCAGGAGAAGGCAGCGGTTCAGGAACGGATGCTGCGCGAGGCCGAGTCCCGTGCTCGCCAACAGCAACTGCTGACGGAATCCGAACTCAACATCACCGTGTTGACCAATCAGGGCAAGGCGGACTACCAGCGCGCCTTGCAGCAGGCCGCGCAGATCCGTGCTCTCGCCGAGGCGGAGGCGGAGAAGTCCGCGCGCATCGGCATCGCCCAGGCCTTGGCCATCGAGGAACAGGTCAGGGCTTACGGCGGGCCGCAGTTCCAGGTGGCACGAGAAGTGATGTCGCGCTTCGCCGACGCCATCCAGCATTCGAAGGTCGATGTGGTGCCCAAGATCCTGATCGGCGCTTCTGCCGGTGCTGGAGCGCAGGGCGGCGGCACGGGCTCGGTGATCGAGGCCCTGCTCACCCTGCTGCTCTCGGAGCGGATGGGGGTGTCGTTGGGTGGCGATCTCCCGCGCAGCCCGGAGGTGGATGTCATGCGCGATCGGCTTCGCGCAGCCCTGGCGGCAGCGCCGGCTGCTCCGGACACGGAGAGATCCCAGATCTCTACCGTAGTCCCGCCGACTGCGCCGTCGTCTCCTGCGGATTCTTCAGACGACGCGAGTCCGCCCACGGTATGAGCGCTTATCAGTAGGAGAATGCAAGGGCGGGGTGGCCCGAGAGGGCGCCCCGCCGTAGCTCCCCGGCCGACCTCCCCAGGTCTGTTCGACCGACCGGAAGCGATCAATCCCGCAAGGTCTGGGCAATGAGCAGCAACTCAGCGTCAAGGTCTTTCTGCCGGCTTCCCACCTGCTCCAAGGTCAGTGCGCGAAGGCGTCCCTCGTGCGAGCCCAGGAGCACACCGTGTTCGCCATGCGCCAGGCAAGCCACTGCGGCGGCGCCGAGTCGCGTCCCAAGCATGCGGTCGGCGTAAGTCGGGGTGCCACCACGCTGCACATGGCCAAGGATGGTCAAGCGAACCCGAGGGGCATTGTCATCCAGTTGTGCTTCCGCAAAGGCCCTGGCGAGGCCCGCGGCGCCGCCACGCCAACCTTCGGCTACCACGCCCACCGCATACCCTTTGCGGTCGAAGGCATCACGCAATTCGACCATGAGGTCCAGCTCGTCGCTGTCTGTTTCTGGAATGGCGATGATCTCGGCCCCTCCGGCGATGCCGGCGTTCAGGGCTAGATAGCCGCAGTCCCGTCCCATCACCTCAACCAGGAAGATGCGCCCGTGGGAGCTGGCGGTGCTCCGGATGCGGTCGAGCGACTCCAGCACCACATTCAGGGCCGTGTCCACGCCGAGGCTGACGTCGACCCCCCAAAGGTCGTTGTCGATGGTCGATGCCAGACCGACCACCGGGAACCCCAAGCGGCTGAGAGCCAGCGAGCCCCGCTGACTTCCATTGCCACCCACCACCACGAGGCCGTCGATGTTCCGCTGCGCCAACTGCTGGAGCGCTGCTTCCTGACCGACCGCGCCGCTGAACTCTGGTGCTCGAGCCGAGCGCAACATCGTGCCGCCCAGCTGCATGATGCCGCCGACCGCGCGGCTGTCCAAGGGCTGGAAGTCACCTGCCATCAAGCCACGGAAGCCCTCGAGAACGCCAACAACGTCCCAGTTGCGCTGGCTGCCCGCGCGCACCACGGCCCGAATGGCCGCATTCATACCCGGGGCGTCGCCGCCGCTGGTCAGGATGGCGATGCGCATCGCTAACGCCTGCCGGGGGGCATGCGTCCCGGATCGACCACCCTGGTGGGCTCCTCGGTTGGCTTGATTTCGGGTGTCTCGGATACATCCCGCCCGGGTGTCGGCGTCCTGGTAGACTCGCGCTGTTCGGTGGGCTTGAACGTCGGACTCGCGGGTGGACTCGTGGGAGGCAGGTCGGTTTTGGACGGCACGATGACGGGTGTGTCAGTCGGGACGGCCGTCTGGGTTACCGGTGGCGGCGTTTCCGAGTGACGAACAGTTGCTGTGGCTCTGGCTGTTGGGTCTTCCTGGTCCGGAGCGGCGGGTTGAGGCGGGAGCATGGTCGAGGTAGGCGTCATCGTGGCGCTGCGTGTCACGGCCCGATGCTGCGGTAACGCTGTGCCGAGCGTCGAGCGGGCCGAGGCCGCCGCGCCAGCTGTGGCGCTGGGCGTGTGGGTCGCGCTGGCGGAAACGCTGGCGATCGCCGTCGCGGCAGGTCGAATGGCAGTTGCGCCGACTGTCGGCATCGAAGGAGCCACAGAGGTTCCGGACTCTTCCCTGACCGCCAGCCAAACCAAGATGGCGAGCGCGGCCAACGCCGCAAGGACCACGGCCGCGCGGGTCCGGCCGGGCGGCGCGACGGCAGGCTTAGGTGCCGGACCTGGAGATTCCGCCGATGGCTCGGGTCGCCTGGGTCCGCCGGGTTCCAGAGCCAGGCGAGCCGCCAGCCGTTCGGCCAAGCCGAGTGGCGCGGGCAAAGCCTGCAGCCGTCTGACATGCCCGGCGGTAGCCAAGAGGTCGGCAAGCTCGCCCTGAACGGGCGATGCAGGAGCGCCCCCCCCTGAATCGGAGGCCAGCGCCACTTCCAGAGCCCGAGCGAAGTCCCGGTCGGAGGCGTCGCTCATCGGTGCGCCGTTCCGCGCTGCTCGTTTGCCGAAAGCTGCCGTCTGAGGGCAGCCAGACCATGATGTTGCAGGTTGTGCACGGCGTTCTCCGAACGGTCCAGAATCCCTCCCGTCTCGGCGGCGCTGAGGCCGACAATGAACCGAAGGGTGACCACCTGCCGCTGAAGGGCGGTCAGGCTTTCCATGGCTGTCATCACTTCCTGGCTGAGAAGAAGCTGCTCCGCAGTAGCCCGCGGGTCCCCTTCAAGCGAAACCGCCGTATCCACAGGTTCACGGTCGACTGGAGGCGCTGGGCGCCGTGCCTGATCGCGCCAGTGATTTCGCACGCGATTCTGCGCGATACGCAACAACCAGACCCGGAAGCGGTCCGGATCGCGCAACTCGCCGAGTGATCGGTGGGCTTGCAGAAACACCTCTTGGCAGATGTCCTCGGCCAGCTCTCGCTGCCGAACCTGGAACAGGACGGCTCGATAGACCAGCGCAAGGTGTCCGCGGTAGAGCTGCGCAAAGGCGGCGTGGTCTCCGCGGCCGGCGGCCTCGACGACCGCAGCGTCCGTGGACTCAGTCATGAGTCGACCAATCCGCCACTACGTATCCCGTGCTCCATACAACCGACACCGGAAGCATCCATGTCCATAGACTCTGGCAAGAGGTTGACGTCGGCACACTCGACCCACCGCCGGTCGTAGCGGCCGCAGGCTTGGATCAGATCCAGGAAGAACCTGGCAGGCATGGCGAAGAGCCCCTTATGCTGGCGCCGCTCCGGCCGACCCGGTCAATCGGCCGGCCGGTCGGCAACGACCTGCATTGTGCGCTGACCGAATCTCACTTGTCAAACCGATGGCCACGACGCCACAACCCCTTCGGCCGAAGCTGAATGCCGGACGACGAGCCTGGCGAAGGGGAATCCGCGCACCCGTCGCGAGTCGCCCTACGACGCAAGTACGTCGGAGGTAGACAGTTGCAGCCGTCGCTCCACGAGCTTGCGCAGACGGAGTTCGACCGCTCCGTTGACCGTCCCCGCCGGGTACTGTCCGTCAGCCTGTCGTTCGCCCGCAGGGTGTCCGGTCAGCAAGGCCATCGCCTCGTCTACCGTGGCGATTGGGAATAAGTAGAAGCGTCTTGCCTGAATGGCCTCCAAGACGTCGTCGCTCAACATCAGCTGCTGGACGTTGGCGAGGGGCAGAAGGACCCCCTGAGTCCCGGTCAGTCCGTTCTGCCGGCAGACCCTGAAGAAGCCTTCTACCTTCTCGTTGATACCGCCGATTGGCTGGACCCTCCCCATTTGGTCCAGGGCCCCGGTGACAGCCAGGTCTTGCCGCAAGGGCATCTCGGTCAAGGCCGACAGCAGAGCCGCCAATTCGGCTGTAGAAGCGCTATCTCCATCGACAAGCGCATAGGACTGCTCGAAGGTAATGCTCGCCGCGATGCTGAAGGGTTCGCCCGAGAGGTAGCGTCCGCGCAGGAACCCCTCCAAGATACGGACACCCTTGCTGTGAAAGGCGCCGCTGAGGGCCACCTCGCCCTCGATGTCCGAGACCAGACCAGTGCCCAGGCCAACCACCGCGGTGATCCTGGAGGGCATCCCGAAACTGAACTCCCCCCGAGTCAGAACAGTCAGCCCATTCACCTGACCAACCGCCATCCCCTCCGTGAAACAGGTCAAAAGGCCGTAGTCGACGGCTTCCAGCATGCGCTGCCGCGAAAGGTCGGAACGGGACTCTCGCTGGTGCAAGGCCTGGTTGACATCGCCTGCGGCGATCGTTGCACGACCGGACTTTCCCGCCCAATAATCCGCCTCGTGCATCACGTTCGTCAGATCGAGGAAGTGGTTCGAGAGCCGCGCTCCGTTGTCAGCATCGCGGGCGCTGTACTCGATCAACCGCGCCACGGCGGGCGCGTCCAAGTGCCGAATGTTCTCGTTGCGGCAGGTGTTGGCGACGAAGCGTGCCAGAAGCAACTCGGATTCCGGCGTTCGGTCCATACTCGCCGCGAATTCAGCACTGACCTTGAACAGCTCGGCCAGGTCGTTGTCGGCCTGATGGAGAGCAAAGTACAGACTGGTGGAGCCGGTCAGAATGACCTTGCAGCCCAGGGTCATGGGCTGGGGATCCAGGCTGATCGCCGTGATGGGATTCTGGTCCGAGTTCGGAGGCTCGATTCGCACCTCCTGATGCCGCAGAGCCCGCTTCAGAGCGTCCCAGGCGTAGGGCTGGGCTAGCAGGTCTTCAGCCTCCAGGACGAGGTAGCCGCCGTTGGCGCGGTGCAAGGCCCCGGGCTTGATGAGCGTGTGGTCGGTCATGGCTGAACCGCCCCGTTGCTCATACTCGATCCGTCCAACCAGGTTGGCCAGGGTGGGCAAGCGCTCGAAATGCACTGGCGCCCCGGTGGTCCCGGCATGATCCACGAGCACGTTCGCGGCCCAGCGCCGCAGCCGAATGTCCGACCTGCGACGCACGCGAGCCCGCGCGGCCGAATCAAGGCCGGCGACCGACGAGCCTTCGCTTTCATCGCCATCGCCGTTCGGAGGCCGGAGCAGCTCCAAGTGGTCCAGAATGTCGTCTCTGACCTTGCTGAGGTAAGTCATGACGTCCGGCAACTCTGCGAAGTCATCGTCGAGTTCGGCAATCCGGTGGTTCACCTCTTTGGCCGCGATATCCCGATCCAGGGTCGCATTCGCGTCGGCCGCCTCACGCTCCAGCAGGCGCTGCGACCGGGTGGCGGTCTCCAGCACCGCCTCGGCGCGCTGCAAGGCGTCTCGCAACCGCACACGATCAGGCTCAGGCAAGGCGGCGAAGGCCTCCCGCGTCATCGGCCCGTCAACCGAGAGTGGCGCAACGGTCAGCCCTTCCGGTGTCTGCAGGAGCCCGATGCCGTCTGTGGCGACAGTGGTTCGCACCGTTTCGAAGAGGTCTTGACTGCGACTCTCGAATGTATGAATCAGGTCTTGACGGCGGTTGGCGGCCGCATCGGTCTCGAAGGCCGCGGGTAGGGCGATGAGCAGCTCTTCAACCACGCGATTGAGTTCGGCGCTCAGCTCCGCGCCCCTCCCCGCCGGTAGGCGGAGGAATCGCGGACGATAGGGTTCCTCGAAATTGAAGATGTAACACAGATCATCCGCAGCGGGTCGCAATGAGGCCACCTGGTTGAGGAAGAGCCGCAAGGTGGTGGACTTGCCAGAACCGCCCGGACCGTGGGCGAAGATGTGGTAGCCGCGACGATCGATCTCCACCCCGAAGCGAACCGCCTCCACTGCCCTGGGCTGACCGATGATTTCCACCAACGGCTCGAGTTCCGCTGTGCTTGCGAACCCGAGGGTCTCAGGGTTGCAGCGGCGGATGCCGCTGTCCGGCGGCAACGGTCGAGGCACGGTCATCGCTGGCTCCGATGGGTAGGTGGTGAATCCCCATTATAGCCAACGCGCTCCGGCACCTGGGCGACCGACTACCTACCAGCCGCTAGCCGCCGTTCAGCGTTCTGCACCAGACGCTGACCGCCGGCCGACCACCAGCGACTGAAGGTGCTCGACTCATCGGAGCGTCGATCACGCCACATCCCTCCCACCCAGTCCACGTAATGAGCCGTTTCGGCGGGCAGAGACCGCTTTCCGGCGAGCATCGCGAGGACGGTTCCGGGTCCGCCGTTGTAGGCCGCCGCGGCCAGTTCGACCGACCTCTGCCAATCTGGGTCCGCGCTTTGGCCGAAGCGGCCCAGTTGTTGCGCGATGTATGCGGTGCCTAACTCGACATTGGTCAATGGGTCGGTCAGCCGGCTGAGGTTGAAGGCGCTCATTCCCAGCTGCTGGGCGACTTCCGTCGCCGTAGCAGGCATCAGTTGCATCAGCCCGGTGGCACCCGCTGAGCTGCGTGCCTCTGGGTCGCCACCGGACTCCACCAGGATGATGATGGCCACAAGTTCAGGATCCACTTTGTGCCTGGCTGCAATCCGGGCGACATCTGGCCACCAGCGCTGAACGGACTGCGGCAGCCATGCGATATCTGGCGACGAGGAACGGCTGGAGGACGTCAGGGCGAGGCTGTCAACAGAGGACTCGCTCGTCGCTACGATCGTCTCGCCACCGCTGTACGAGGCTGCGGACTGAGGCTGTGACCAACGCTCCGGACGAAGGTCTGCACTATCCAGAAGGGCTGGCTCGCCGGCAGTGAGCCGTATGGCATCGGCGGTAACGAAACCGTAGCGGTAGCCGTCGGAATCGACGATCCGAACCCAGTTGAGGGCATGCAGGCCGAGCCCGGAAGCCACGCGCAACTGTCCGCCTATCTCGACCGACGCGCCCGACGGGATCTCCTGACTGGCCACCACCGCCCCCGGAGCGTCGTAAAGGGGGACGGCGCGTTCGGTCGAACCCAGGGCTTGCACGCTGAAAGGCATGGGGGGCGCTAGAGGAGGAGCGCTGGCTACTGCTTCTACAGCGTCGGTGGTTGTAGCGGCCAGGTTCTGCGGCAGGGCGGCCGCACCGAGCATCACGAGACCCAGAACCAGGAGCCCCACTGAGGTGACGGATCCACCGCGGACCGAGCGGGGCAAGGATGCTGGTGAGCGGTAGTTGCTGTGGCCGGAGCCATGGGGGGCGTAACTGCTGACATGGGCGGTCATGGTCGGACTCCTGACTCATTGATTCCGTTGCCCTTGGAACAGGCTACGGATGCGGCCGCGCCCTCGTGAAGCCGTGGTGGCGAAGTCGCTTAGAACAGATGTTCACATTCTATAAGAACAACTGTTCGGAGTCAAGTCCGTTGACGACAGTACATACCCGAACGAGACGGCACCCGATACCAGGCGCAGTGAAGGCAAAAAAAGGACCCCGCCCAGGCGTCAACAGGGCGGGGTCCTCGGAAGCCTGCGTCGCCGCAGGCCCGATCAGGCGGTCTTCTCAGCCCAGCTGTCGCAGTAGCCTCCGGGGTTGATGGACCCTGGGACTACCAGGCACTTGCCGCAGCTTGCGGTGGCATTGGCAGCATCCGGCTGGAACTGCTGGCAGTTCGTGCAGTTCTTGCCTTCAGTGACCGACGCGTCGACGTAGTTCAGCGTCGTCCGCGTGGTCTTCTCATCCTCAGTCAGTGCCGAAACGTCCGTGCAGGCAAGGGCGGTGGCATCGTCAGTATCCGTACCGGCGCCCTCGGTCCCGCAGGCTGCCAGAGCACCGGCTCCGACGACGACCGTGCCGACGACGGCCAGGCGCTGAATGAAATTACGGCGGGTCAAGGTGTCGCTCATCGCGTGCTCTCCTCATGGTTGGCCGCGCCAGGTGCAGTCCCCGCGCAGGTTATGAAGGCCGTCGGGGAATCCGATCCGGCTACACCCTCCATTATCGAATCCAGACGAGCCCATGTCAAGCGGGCTGCGATGCGAATTACGTTCGTGGTCGGTCGGAGTGCAACCTGATTGCACCTGGTTTGACGGAGAACGGGATGGCGTGGGACGCCGGACCGCTAAACTGGTGCATGGCATCCCGTTGTCCCATCGCCACAGCGCATCCCCGATCCGCGTCTGCCGACAGCCGCAGTGCGGTTCTCCTCGCCCGATCCGTGCATGCATGACCGGATCTACTGGAAGGGAACAGGCCTGGCTGCGCGTCATGGCATCAGTGGTGGGCCCTCTAGGAACCCAGCGACTGCCGCAGGTCCTCGCCGGCTTGGGCCGGACGGTTGCCGATTTCCGCTACTCGGAGGCGGAGTTGCTCGCGCTCACCGGGAGGTTGTCCGGTGTCTGTGTCGCGATCGGGATCGCGGCCTGGAGCGGGCGATCGAAGGGGACCTTGCGCGACATAGGGCATCGCTGCCGCGACCTCATGATGGTTGGTCTGGTTCGGCTCGGACTTTCCGCGCTCGTCGTTGGCCTGCCGTCGCTGTGGGTCCCTCGCCCTGAGTCTGCTTCTCTTGCGGTCCTTTCCTCACTGACGCTCGCCTTCCTGTCGCTGCGCCTCAGTCCCGCTACCGCTTTGGCGATGCGTGGCGTCGGTGCGGCGGATGCCATCGTCTGCGGATGGCGATGCTCGGGGCGGCGGCCGCTCGCAGCGGCCCGCCTGGCGTTGCTGGAATGGGCACCGGCCGCATGGGTCGCCGGCAGCGGCTGGAACGTCGCGGGCGTACGGTTGAGCCTGTTGGGACAGCCCTGGGCGGCGTGGGATCCGGGTCCGTCATGGACTCCCGCTCCGACACTTGCCTGCCTGGCGGCTGGGGTGGCCTTCTGGCTTTGGATGGCGGAAGCGGATCGCTGGGATGCTGCAGCTGCGGCAGATGACCGCGGTTGCGAGTTGGCGCGGACTCGGACCGTCTCGATCGGCTCGTCCGAAGGAGGTGTGGCGACTTGGAGAAGTTGAACTGCATGCGTGTTCTCGAGCGGGCGCGGATTCCATTCGCCATGCACCACTTCGCTGCTGAGCACCTCTCCGCTATCGAAGTAGCCGCACAGGTCGGCGTGGATCCGGCGAGGGTATACAAGACCCTGGTCGCCATTCCGGCTGGCGGCAAGCCCGTCCTGGCCATGTTGGCCGCCCCGTCCAGCCTGGATCTCAAGTCGCTCGCCCGGGTGCTTGGGGTGAAGCAGGTGGCCATGGCCACTCAGGCCCAGGCGGAGTCCCTGACGGGGCTGCGGGTCGGAGGCATCGGAGCGCTGGCGCTCCTGAGCAAGGGATGGCGAACGGTCTTGGACCGCTCGGCTCTGACGGTGCCCCAAGGCAGCATCCTGGTGAGCGCTGGTCGACGGGGCATCAACCTGGAGATCTCAGTCGCAGACCTCATCGGGCTGTTGTCGCCGATCGTGGCCGACGTGTCCCTACGGCAAGAGTCGGGTGAGTCGAAGGCCAGGTGATGGGCCGCCTGGAACCGGGTGCGGCATAACAACTGCCGACATTGTCCCGTCATATAGGCGATGGTTTCCCTCGCTGATTCGATCGGCGCTTGCCCGAACGAGTGAGTCGCCTCAGCCCAGGACTTCTTTGTGCGGATAGCCCAGACGCCCCCAGCCGCATTCATCGCCAAGTCGCGACCGATCCGGATGCTTCGCGATCTGGCTCTCGCAGCCGCAGCGCTCGTCACCTTGGTCGGTGGCTTGGCGCGGGGCGATGACAGCAGCACTGCGTCCTCCCCCGGACCCTTGGCCGGAGGAAGCTGGCACAGTTTCGCCAACGGGGACCGCGTGGCTCAAGTACTTCCCGATGGCGATCGGCTGTGGGTGGCCAGTCTGGGCGGCGGCGTCTTGCGCTGGACTCCCGGCGACGGCGGCTACCGGCAGTATCTGGCGCCGCAGGACGGGCTGCCGTCGAACCATGTCAATGCCCTGCTGCGAGACATTGATGGCACAGTCTGGGCCGCGACGGACGGAGGGCTTTCCTGGTTGCCGCCCGGTGCTGACCGCTGGTCTGCGCTGACCCCGCGCCTGTCTGTCGACCTGCCATCGGCGCGTGTTACGGCATTGGCGCTCGATGGTCAGGGCGGTATCTGGGTGGGTTTTGCACAACGTTGGGATCCCGAGCGGCCCAATCCGAGAACAGGCGAAGCAGGCGCCTTTTCGTTGGGCGGATTGGCCCGATACCATCCATCGGAAGGGTTGTTCACCGATATCACCCACGTGACCAGGGACGGGAGCCCGGCTCGCGAGGTGTACACCACACTTCCCTCTGAAAATGTCACGGCCTTGGCGACGCTTCCGGACGGCACCCTCTGGGTTGGAACCCGTCCGTACCACGTATGGCAGGACCGCGATTGCGGCGGCGAAGCCTGTCCCGGCGATCAAGGTTCGTGGATTCAAACGGGAGGCGGACTGGCTGCCCGCAAGGGCGCTGATTGGGGGGTCTGGGCCAGCACGGAGGACAGCGCGGCCTGCTTCCCTGCACATGTGACCGGACTGGCCGCAGACCTTGCCGGTCGCATGTGGGTCGGCACCATCGGCCATGGTGCCCTGGTCATGCGTCATGGCCTGCAGGTCAAGGGTTGCCAGGGGGGACAGGCATACTACCTGCGGCCACGGCAGCAGGGACAGCCAGGAGGTTTGCGCGGCAACACCGTCTGGTCCATCGCCGCCGGAGCGGACGGTCGCATCTGGATGGGGCAGGGCGACGGTACTGGGGGAGGCCTGGGCATCGCCATCCTCAACCACCGGGGCACTTTCGACGACTCTTCGGCCTGCAGGGACTGTCCAACGGCCAATGTGGACGACGAATGGACTGTGTTGGACGTTGATGGGCGGGCCGGCGATACCAGCCTCCTGGTGTCGGCCCTGGCGGTGGATCCGTCGGGTGCTTGGATGGGCAGTCGCGACGACAAGTTGGGGGACGGCGACGGTCTGCGTCGGTACACCCTGCAGGGCGAATCCTGGCGAATGCTGCGCCATGCCGACAGCGGTCTGCCCTCCAACCGCATCGCCGACATGGCCTTCCAGCCGCAGCGCGGCGAATGGTGGGTTGCCACGGCTCGCCGTGGCGTCGCGATGTTCGACGGTCGCAGCTGGCGTCGTTGGCCTCGGGTGGGCGCGGCAACGCCCATGGGGGTCGTCACCGGTGCGGTTCGCCGCGGACAGGGTCTGCTTCCGGTGGCGGTGGCAGACCGAGCCGATTTCGATGCGGCTTTTCCCAGCCTCCCAGGCCTGATCCAGATCGGCGATGATGAGACCATCTACCAGGTGAAGGGCTTCAAGCCAGCCAGCGCGGGCCTGGGACCCTGGATGGAGATCAGTCCTGGCCTGGTGGCCCAGGCAGATGCCGGCAGCCCTATCCGGCGACTGGAACGAGGACCGTCCAGCGATGCCGCGGCGCAGATCGCCGTCGATCCGCAAGGGGGGGTCTGGCTGGGTGGGCGAGAGACCATCTGGCAGTCTCGCGGCTGTCCGTCCGACCGTCAGGCGCAGGCTGCCTGCTGGATGGACGGGGGACTGTCCCATTGGGACGGCCGACTCTGGAAGGTTTACAACCGTGACAACAGCCCTATTCCGGATCAAGAGGTAGGGGCTGTCGCCGCCGGGTTGGACGGCCGGATATGGATCGGCACCGGCGACGGCAAGTCGGAGGGCGCCGGGCTGGCCGTCCTGGACCCGAATGCCGGAAGTTGGACCGTCTACAACCGCGCCCGCCTACCGGTGGGCCAGACCTTGGGCAGCAATGGCACCAATCGCCTGGCGGTGGACCCACAGACCGGCGCCATCTGGGCGGCCCACCACTCGGTGGTCGAGGTCAGCCAGGATGTCAGCGGCCAGCTGCAGCGCAATACCCTGGGCGGGGGCGTGTCGCGTTGGGACGGAGCACGATGGTCGGCCTGGACCCGTAATGGTGGCGCTCGCCTGGTGGCTTACGCGGCCACCCGCGACAAGGGCCAACCCACGACGGGCGGGGAGCTGAACGCCCTTCACGTAGATCGAACCGGGGGCCGTGTGTGGGCGGGCGGCTGGAATGCCGAAGCGAGCTTTCACTGGTTGCAGGGCTATGGACTGGACGCCGCGTTGAACTGGTGCCCCTTGGACAGTTGCAGCAACGACAGCTGGCAGAGCCTGATCTTTCCGGATGACGGCCGGGTCTCGGCCATCGCACAGGACGACAAGGGCCATATCTGGGTGGGGACCAATCGCGCCGGAGCGGGAATCGTGCCGCCGACGGGCGGCGTGAAGGTCTTCGACGGTACGGACTGGACCACCTACACGCAGGCCAATAGTGGCTTGGTGGACATCGAGATCTCGGCCATCGCGTCGGCCGGGAAGGACACCTGGATAGGCAGCCTCCAGTCCGGGATCAGTGCTTTTCAGGCCTATCTTCCCCCGACGCCCACCGCCACCGCCACGCGCACGCGAAAGCCGAGCGAGCCATCGCCGACGCCCCAGCCGACAGCGACGGCCACGCCCACAGCGACTGCCACGTTCACCGTCACGCCCAGCCCTACAACCTATGGTCGCTGTCAGAGTGGCGCCGGCAATTGTCGCGTCCTCATGCCCGCGGTGGCGAGCGAGGGCTTGTGCCGGGATTGCGTAGTTCCGACAGCAACCACCGTGGCGCAGGCCACCGCAACCCGCCCGGTTGAAGCGACGCCTTCCGCGACGGAGTCCGTCTTCGCTACGGCAACCGTTCGCGCCACGCCTTCGCTACCAGCTTCCCCGTCGCCGACCTTGGCCCCCGCGACGGCGACTACTGCCCCGCGACCATCCTCCACGGCCACGCCGACGGCCAGTCCGAGCAGCCCCCCGCCACCGACGCAGACCACGATTCCTACCGCCCCCGCGACGGCTACCGCTGCCCTGGCTCCCTTGGGCAGCTGGTTGCCGTACAGTGCTCCCGGCGCGCACCTGCCCAACGACACCCTCTATGCCGTTCACGGGACCGCGGCCGATAATGTGTGGATGGTAGGCGCTGGTGGCAAAGCCTGGTTCTGGGACGGCAAGGAGCTTCTGGAGGAGAACCTTGGCAGCACGGAAAACCTGCGCACGGTGCAGATGCTGTCGCGCGACCGAGGCTTTCTTGCCGGAGACAACGGCTTGGTGATGGAGATGCGCAGCGGTCGCTGGGTGACTTCAAACACCGGCGGGATTCCCGACAATTGGAGCGGACTGGCGGCCGTCGAGGACGGGGGCAATCGGCGCGGCTGGGTGGTTGGCAACCTGCGCGGCAACCGGCTCTACTACAACGGTCAGTCCTGGATCGCTCCTAGCCCGGATGATCGCAACACGGGCCGTGACTTCACTGCCGTGGGCATGGTGGGTCTGACCAGCGGCTACGCCATTCAGGGCTCTGGTAGTGGCCGACTGTATATATGGGACGGTGGCCGCTGGAACCCGGGCCCCACCGTGGGACCCATGCGGGCCATGCACATCGCGTCCCCACAGTTGGGTGTGATGGGTGGTGACAACGGCAACGTACAGCTGTTCGATGGTTTGGGATGGACGCCGATGGCCCAGAAACCGGTGACCTTGGGCGCCACGATCAACGCCATCCGCATCGTCTCACTCGAGCGTATCTTTGCTGCCACCAGTCTCGGCGGCTTCTTCGCTTGGGACGGCAACCGCTGGACCACCTTGCGCGGCCCGGTGCAGCCCCGCCAGGTCAATGGCCTTTGGATGAGCGACGATGGCCGTGATGGCTGGGCGGTGGGCGCGGATGGGCTGGTGCTGCGCTATAAGCTGCCCTGACAGCGGGCGACAGCACCTCGTGGTGCGATAAGCGATACCGACAGGGTCTTGTCTCGCCTGGACTCCGTCGATCGGTGCGGCTCAGCGCCTGGAACTGCATTGCTGAACCGGGCCGACCGAGGCAATCGTTGTTGCCTCGACGTACCACCGAACCTCCGAACTCAGTCGACGTGCTGTTCCAATCGGGGGCAGTACAGGCGGTATCTCGGCGTCGGCGTGGTTCGGGTAGCCGTCTCGATCGGGGTGCGCGAACCGGTCGGGGTGCGTGTCGGGGTCGCCGGGGTCCCGCGTGTGGGCGTGGCCTCCGGCGTGCGGCGCGGGTCGACCGTCGGTGTGCGGGTGGCGCTGGGCGACCGCGTCGGAACGGGCGAGCGCGTGGCGCTGGCGGTCATCGATGCCGTAACGGTGACGCTGGGACTGGGTGATGGAAGCAACGGTCGCCACCGGGCGTAGAACACATCCGTGAAGTCGCTGCCCGGGACCCGGGCCAGCCAAACCGCATGGACGTCGCCAGAGGCTCGGTCATAGACGATGTCCGGCTGACTGGCTTCGCCTTCCCAGATGTTGCCCTGATGCGGAGGGAGCTCCTGACGGTATCGAAGCCCGCGGCCTGCACCCGGCGTACCGCCATCCTCTTGGCGCCAGGCGAGTAGCAGACCCAGCTGGCGATCCATGTCGATGCTGGGATCGGCAGCCGGCCGGCCCGTCTCACTCTCGCTGAAGGCCTCCTGCCAGGGGGAGCAGCTCCGAACGATATCCTGGCGCCGGTCCGGCGGTGGCAACGGCACCACCTCCTGCCATGCCAGGCAGATCGTGCTTCGGTCTGAGGCGGCGATGTCGGGTAGGCGCGGGAGACCCTGGGCATAGTACGGCCCGAGATCCCCGTTGACCTGGGGGGTGGGCGCGGCGGCGGCCATCCATAGATGCGTGATCCAGGAATCCTGGGCGCTCTCGTCCATCCAGGCTACGTGTAGGTCTGCGCTGCCGACCTGGTCAACGGCGGCCGCGATTCGTGGCGACTGGGCGTTGTTGATGATGCCATCGAAGGTGCTGCCCCTGGGAGCCGGGGTTCCGGACGGGAAACGTGACTGCCAGGCTGTACGCCGGCTGCCCGTGCTCGTGTCCACCCACACCAGCCACAGCCGGCCTTCGGCCTGGACGACATCCGGCTGCACGCCGCCATCGCCACCAGGGACAGGCTTGCCCGCGAGCGGCCAGCGATGTTGGCTGGGGTCATAGGCCTTGACGTAGATCCCCATCTTGAGACTGCCATCCGGCTCGGAATAGCCGCCCACGTAGGCGACGGCCACTTCGTCCTTGTCGAAGCTGGTGATGGCCGGCTGGCGTCCCGAATACTCCAGCACCGCCGGCGCGGACCAAGCACCGGCAGGGACCTTGCGGCGGGTGATCAGGTCGCTTCCCAAGCTCGAGTCGGCGTCCTCCTGCCACACCACGTGCACCGAGCCGCCTTCGGTCACCACCAGCCGCGGACTTTCGGCACCGGCGCCGGGCGAATTGCTGAGGTTCAACGGCGCGTCGCCGAAGGCCAGCCCCAGATCCCCGGCTTCGCGCGGTGTGAGAACGTTGCGATGGGTTCCCAGCACGGCGAGGCAGCCGGCCACCAGCATCACGAAGACGCGCAGCAGCGGCCGCGCGTCCCGATTCGGCTGAGGGAGACCAGTCAGACTCAAGGGTGTCGGTGCTCTCAGTGGGGGCTGACGGCCTGGATGAACCCTGGCGATGGATGGATGTTGAAAGGAACAACGAACGGCAAGGGCGTCAAGGCCACAGTACGCGAATGCCCAGAACCGTTCGGTCGCCTTGGGCTTCTCTCACCACGGCCTGCACCCGGTTGCCGAGCAGTGCCGGTGCTTCGCGCGTGTCGATCACCGCCAGGTTGGGCACATGCACCACCTCTTGAACCCGCTGTCCTTCGACCTCGCGCTCGATGGTCCAGTCGCCCTGCAATCCGCTGGCGGGCAGGCCGACCAAGGTGCCGTCCAAGCGCTCCGTGATGGCCGGCGCTGCCAGCAGCTGGATGTCCGTGGCCAGCACATTGTCGCCCATGCGCTCGCCGCGCACTTCTACCGAGCGACCCAGCAATTGCGTCAGCGAGCCGAGCCTGGTCGCCAGCTCGGTTCCGGCGAAGACCGCGTAGGGCGTTACCGTCCAACCCATCACGACGTTGGGGAAAGGCGCGTTGGGACCGGTCGGCGCGCCACCCTGGATCACGCCGCGAAAGGTGATGGGCTCAGAACGAAGGACGGCCGGCGTCACGAGATCCACCCGCGAGGCCACAAATCGGTTCTGTCGATCGATGATGCCTTCGACGAGCACTGTGGCGCCGAGCAGGAGGTCTGCCATGCGATCTACCTGGGAGAATCCGTCTACCAACAGCACCCGGTGATCGTCCACCATGAGCCATTCGGGCAAGTCCCCGGGCTGCAGTCCCGGCTCAATGGCATTGACCTCGCCAACCAGCTTGCGCTCCGGACGCCCGCTGCGCAGCGTGACCTGCGTCGCCCACCACAGGCCGGCGGCGTCGGCCTCGAGTTCAGCTTCCACCCGATCACCGATCCGCGGGACGAAGCTGGGTGGCAGCAGTACCGTGTCGGTGCTGACCTCCACCGACCAGAGCGCCCCCTGGGGGTCGCGCAGCTGCCAGCCGCCCGTGTAGAGCGTGGCCGCATCCGGCAGCTTGATCACGGTGGCATCGATGACCGCCCGACGCGGTCCAGGGAGGCTGCCATCCCTTGGATAGGCCGTGCGGCAACCCTCGGCGAAAGCCAGCGAGACCTTGAGTGCGTCCTTGAGCAGGCCAGGGTCACGCAGCTGAGTGAAGCGTAAGCTCAAACGCACCGAGTCGGAGCGGGCCGGGACGGAGACCGGCGGCAGCTTCAGATCGGCCATTCGGACCGCCACCGGCGGGGCGAGGTTGGGCTCGAGCCCGAGATCCAACTCATCCACCCCGTTGCGCACGATGCTCGCCCCCAGTAGCCTGGTGAGCTGCCAGCCGTCCACCTTGGGCCAGTCGACCTGGATGTCACCAAGGGTCAAGGGATCCTGCCCGCGATTCTGAATCGTCAGGTCGGCCCGGCTGTCGTCGACAACCTTGATCTCGGTGCCGAGTTGGCAATCCGGCTCCTGCGCCGGGGAAGACACGCGGATCTCCGAGCAAGGGGCGTCCGTGCCGTCCACGAAGCTCAACAGCGCTGTATAACCCAACCGGGCCGCGGGCCTTTCGAATTGCAGGCGCAGATGGGCATTGCGGTTGCGCTCCAAGGGCGGCAGATCGGTGGGTACCGTAAGCAACCGCGCGGCGTTGGGATCATGCGGGAGCGCTTCGCGCAGGATGGGATCGTCATCCAGCCATACCCCGGTCAGCGCGCCATTGTGAACCGGCCAGCGTAAAGCGATCTGCCTCAATCGTGCGCTGGCGCCGTCGTTGCTGAGGACCGAGACCATGTCAGTGGTGTCCGACGGGGTTCCGGTATCAGGCACGAGGTCCGTGCCAGAGACATGGCAACCGAGCTGCTCATCCGGGCGGACGGTGCTGAGCACCGCGCCACAGCCATCGCTGAAACGCGCCAACACGGCCAGATCACCCAGGCCCAGGCTGTTGCCGGGGTCATCGGAAGGCCGCCGCGTCGCCGCGCCATCGGCGATGCCCGGGCCTTCGGCCGCCGCAAAGACGAGCGCGAGATCCGTGAAATGGCCGGGAAGCACGGGATAGGGAGGATCCAGGATGACGGTGAAGGGAGAATCCTTCGCCTTTGCCGTTCGAAGCAGCTTGCCCCCGATCCAGACCTCCGCCAATGCGCCGGCGTTGCGCTGATCCCATTGGAAGCCCAGGCTACGCAAGGTGGTCGTCAGGCCGCCCGCGTTGCCCAGCTGCAATGCCACGGTGCGCTGGTCGAGCTTGAGTCGCTGGAGGCTCACGGCGCAGCCGTTGTCCTGCGGCAAGTCCGACCAGTTGCTGCGACAACCTTCATCGGTGCCGATGCTGACGCGGTATCCATCGGCCGCCACGGGTCGCTGAAAGCTCAAGGTGATGACCAGGGAACCGCGCGGGGGCAGGCCTCCCGCCGGCAGCAATCCGCGCGAGATGGCACCCAGCGGCAACAACAAGGGGGGCCGGCCAAGCTCCAAGCCCGGCGGGGGTGTGGGAAGCTGTTGCAGTGGAGCCGCGGTTTCGCCGTCGATCACCGGACCGGGACGGACAACGGCGGACCAGGCGGCCAGCAGCGGTGGCCGGTAACTGACCTGCCAGCCCCGCAGCGACCCATTTAGAGCGACGGGCCACACCAGTTCCATCGCATTGGGCTGGAAGGCCTGCTTGCCGCGGTTCTCCAGAACGATCTCCAGCTGGTCCGGCCGATCTTTAGGCACGGTGGGCGATGGTATCGCCAGGCCGCAGCGGCCATCGGGGAAGGCGAGGCCTTCGAAGAGCGGCAGAGCGCAGCCGTCCTCGGACAGGAAGAGCACCGGTCCCAGCGCGAACAGTTCCGGGGCTGCATCGGGGTCGGGGACGAAGTAGAGCACCAGGGTCTGCGAGGTGCCTGGGGCAACAGCCATGCCTTCCGGCCCGCCGAGCGACACCAGGGCCGGGCTGCCGAGCCCGGTGGCAACGACCTTGCCGTCCAATTCGATCGAGCGGAGACGGTAAGGCCCACGCCAGGATGCCTGGAGTACCCGCAAGCTCACGATCGAACGGCCGATGCCCCGCACCCGCCCATCGAAGCGGATGCCTCCGGGCTCGTCGGTGCGGACCAGAGGGTCGGCCGTCAACCGACATGGGTTTCCGGGCAGGTCCTCGGCGATCACCGCCGGCGCCGGCGAGGCAGCGTCGGCGACCAAGCCGGCGTCTACCGACAGGGGAGATGGGCGCAGGCCACTCATGGCGCCGAAGCAGCCAGCCACCAGCAGCCAAGTCGGCCACGCCAGCGACGCAGGCCGCCGAAAGGGGTGATTTCCAGATGGGGAGGATGATGACTTCATGACCTGCCTGACCGTTCTTCGTCGCCGCGACGGCACCCTGGGCTATCGGCCTGGCCGATAGCTTCCAACCTTCCCCCCGGACCAATGTTAGCGGTATCGAGCTTGCTGACCAAAAGCCCCGGCCTGGGATCCGGCGGTCATTCGGGCGTCAACGCGACGGAGCGTCCCCGCGCCAGATGGCGCGGGCGGGATCTATCGGAAGCGGAAAGGTCTCCACGGCCGCCGTCGGCTGCTGGGTGGGGGGCACCGGGGTCATCGATGGCGATGGCTCTGCCGTTGCCGACGCGGCGGGAGTCTGCACCAGCGCCAGGATCTCGATGCGCACGGCGAGTACCATACCGTTCTTGTCCTCCTGCCCGATGACGCGCACCAGCAGCCCGGGGATCAACGACGCCACGCCGTCAAGGCCGCGGCCGCCGACGAGCGTCTGCCCGTCTGCTCTGACCTGCCGGGTACCGTCGTCCATCAGCAGGTCGAAGCGAATCCCGCCGTCCATGGCTACCAGGCCTCCCACCAGACCAGTGCCGACGAAGGCGCTGCGAGCGCTCGCCTCGACGGACTCCACCTGCAGCCCGGAACCGCAATCGCGGAAGCTCAGGCTCAGCTCGGCTCCCGGCTGCAGATCGCCGACGACGCGAGCGGACCGGCCGACCCGGAAGCTTCGTCCGTCGTCCAGGACCAGAAGATCGCCGTCGAAGGATCGCAAGGTGCCTACGGCGCTCTGCAGCGGACAGGCCTGCGACTGCAGCACAAGGATCCGTACGGCGCGCCGTGGTGCGCTGCCCCGGAGGTAGCTGATGCGCACCGCGTCACCCACGGAAATGCTGTCGCGCAGGGCCGGGTCGATGTCGGAGACGTCGACGTCGACGGTCGATGCTCCATTGAACTCGCGCAGCGTCCACAAGGTGGCCGGGTCTGGCTTGGCCACCACCATCCCTTCCACGCGGCTCAGGCCCCGGTCGGCGGTTGCCGCGGCGGCCGGCACCTCGCCGGTGTTCACCGGCGCGGACGCCAGGGTAGCGGTGGCGGCCGGAGTCTCGCTGGCGGGTGGCCGCACGGTAGCCAGCGGCGTTCGGCTGGACAGAGGGCGAACCGGCGTGACGGTCTGGCCTGGAGGTGTCGCGCTGGCAGCCGGAATCGCCGTCGCTGGAAGGAGGGCGGGGGTCGGCACCGGGGGCGAGCCGGTGGTTCGGAGGATCAGCAGCAGCGGCAGGTCGTTGTTCGGTCCAGTAAGCAGCCGCAGCCGCAGGGCCTGGCCGATCGTGAGGTCGCCGAGATCATCTGCCGCGGCGCCCGGGATGCTCGGATCGCCGATGACGAAGCGGGATCGCCCGTTCCAGACCACCTCCAGCACCGTGGCGGGGTCACCCTGCGCGGGTACGCGCAGTCGGAGGATGCCCTGCGGCGTGTCTCCGCCGGTGGCCGTGGTCTCAAGGCCGAGGAAGGCACCGTCCAGCCATCGCTCGCTGTCCCGGCCGACGACGGCCAGTTGCGAGATCTCCTGGGCGCGCCGGCCCGCCTGTTCGACGCGCAGACGATGCAGCTCCTGCTTGTCGAAAGCCACCAACATCCGATCCAAAGCCCTCGTTGGCGCGTTTGACCGGATACAGCAGGTCGCCGGGCAAAGACTGACTGGCCGACGTCTCCAGGGCTCGCGTCCCGCCGAAGAAGAGCGCCAGGGCGGCGGCGGCCGAGGCTGCCAGGCGCAAGGAGCCGCCGAAAACACCGGTCCACCAGGATCCGGCTGATCGCTTCGGAGCGGGCCGGGCAGTGGCTGGGAGCCGTTGCTCTGCAAGGCGTAGGCGCTCTGCTTGTGCGAGGAACCGATGGCGACCGGCTGTCAGGCCGCCCGGCGGTGGCGGCACTGTCAGCGATTCTGTCTGCAGGGCTGCGGCAAGGGCGGCCAGGGGCATGACCTGGCTGGCCAGGTTGGGATCGAGGCCGGTCGCGGGCTGCAAGCCGTGCGACTGGCGCTCCAGGGCGTCGTCCAACGCGATCCACACCGTCGACGGCGGCGCCGCTTCAGCCGCCGCGGCCATCCGGAGTTGGGCGGCGGCGGCCAGTAGGAGCGCGCGGCCCGGGCGCAGGCCATGGGGCGCAGGCGGCGGCATGAGGATGGACGAGCGCAATTGATCGACGAGCTGGACGAGGGGGCGCAGCGCAATCCGGTCGCCGTTGAGATGCGCGAGGGCTTCTTCGGGAGAGCGGCCGGCGGCCAGCTGCGCGACCGCGGCGTCAAGGCGATCAGGGTTGATCTCGCCGGCGGCGCTGCCCGACATTGCCGCCTGACAGGCCGCGGCTTCCAGGAAGCGGACGCGGCCGGGGAGCAGGTCTGCGGGCGGCGCCGGAATGGGCTGCGCGCCCCAGCGGGTCAGGCTCTGCGCCAAGGCCAGGAGCGGTGCCAGCTCCTGGGCCTGCTCCGGGGCATCCGACCCGGCCCGCTCCAATGGCAGGCCGCGCCGCATGCGCGCCAGGCAGCGGTCGAGCCATTCGACGGCTCGCTGCGTGTCCTGGCTGGGTTGGGGGGCGTTCATCAACTCATACCTGTTGGCCACATGGGCGTCTACGCCTCGACCGGGTTCGGCACGACCCGCCGCAGCGCAGAGAGCGCCCGGTGCTGCAAGGCCTTGATGGCCCCTTCGGTCTTGTCCAGGATCTCGGCCACTTCCGTGTTGCTGAGACCCTCGACGAACTTGAGAACCACCACCTGCTGCTGCTCGTCCGTAAGGACGCGCATGCCCTGCTGCAACTGGTTGGATGCGAACAGATTCTCGAAACTGTGGATGCTGCTCTCGGCGGCCATCCATCCTTCGTCCAGCTCGACGCTTTCCCGGCCGCCGCTGCGACGGAACTGGTCCACCACGAGGTTATGCGCGATGCGATACAGCCAGCCTTGAAGGCTGGTGGACCACGCCCGATCACTGCGGATGGCTTCCAGCATGCGCACGAAGACATCGCTAGCCAGATCCTCAGCCATCCCCCCGTCACCGACACGGTGGTAGATGTAGCTGTAGATCTTTCCGGAGTAGCGATCGTAGATCTCGGCCAGGGCCGCGGGGTCGAGCGCGACGGCACGCTCTCGCAATAGGGATTCCGTCAAGGGCTGAACTCCAATATCAGTCTCTGGAAACTGAGACGCGGGCCGGTCGCAGGAGGATACGCCGGTACCAGCGTTCTTAATCGTAGCGACCGGCCGGCTGTACCCGCGAGTCTGGTGGGATGCCGGTCGCCGACCCAAGTCGCCGCGCTATCATGAGTCTCCATGGTCCCGCCTACCCCAACCCGGAACGACCCCGTGGAGGTCAGCCTCTGCGCTGTCCTGTTCACCGTGCGTCAGGCGGCGCCGCAGGTTCTGGTCATCGCCGCTCCCCCGGATCCATGGCAGTCGACCGCGGTCGCCCTGGGGCTGACCGTCGGAGCGGACGCCGCGGCATCGGATGCCCTGCCCTTTGGCCCCTTGGACCCATTGCGCGACGCCACCCTGGAGCGTGGACTCCTAGGCTGGGTGCAGCGCCAGACCGGCTTGGAGCTGGACTGGATCGAGCAGCTGTACACCTTCGGCGACCAGTATCGCGACCCGCGCGAGCTGGCCGGCGCGCGGGCCGTCGCTGTAGCCTACCTGGCCATCGTCGACGCTGAGCAGGCTTCCGTCCGCGCCGGCGCCCACTGGCGCGATATCTATCGTCTCCTGCCATGGGAGGATTGGCGCGCCGGTCGGCCCGCGCCGGTCCTCGAGGTCATCGTCCCCAGCCTGGCAAACTGGGTGGCCGACGCGCCCGACGCCACGACCCGCGCCGCCCGCCGCGAGCGCGCCGACATCGCCTTCGGTCTGGGCCCCGCCTCCTGGGATGCCGATCGGGTCCTGGATCGTTATGAGCTGCTCTACGAGCTGGGTCTGGTGGCCGAGGCCCATGTGGATGCCGCCCTGCGTCGGGCGAACGGCGTCACCCTGCGCCACGCTCCCTGGCAGGGTTTGCCCGCCATTTCACCGTCCGCGCCCCCCGACACCGTTACGCCACCCCTGGCCCGCGCCACCTTGCTGGGGCAAGCCATGCTGCACGACCACCGCCGCATCCTGGCCACCGCCCTGGGTCGCCTGCGCGGCAAGCTGCGCTATCGCCCTGTGGTCTTTGAGTTGCTCCCGCCGGCCTTCACCCTCAGCGAGCTGCAGCGCGTGGTGGAGTCGCTGACCGGCCAATGCCTCCACGCCGCCAACTTCCGGCGGCTGTTGGATGGCAGCGGCCTGGTCGAGGACACCGGCAAGTTTGCGCCGACCGGCGGCCGACCCGCCCGCCGCTACCGCTTCCGCCGTGAGGTCCTGAAAGAACGCCGCGCCCCTGGCTTGGGCCTGGCGCGCCGCCGACGGGGCGGGGGGGCGTCGTTCTCATGAACCAGGATTGACCCTGCCGACCACGCGGACGATAATCAGCCGCGATCATCACGGCCTCAGGGCCTTTTCTTTCGGCCATACGATTATTCTCAAAGCGAGAATAAGCCCTTTGACCGTTTTTCGATCGACCGACCTAGCAGGAGTGCCTCGATGCCAACGCCCGCCGTCGCGAGCTCGACCGGCTTCACCGCCAACACCCTTACGGACATCGATCTGAGCTTCTCCCCGGCCGTGGCCCTCGAGACCGCTCCCATCTACGACAAGCTGCGGACGGTCGTCCCGGCCGTCGAATGGCCGACCCTGGCGCCGACGATCGCGGCCATCAACCGCCTCAAGAAGCAGTTGGGCGCGGTCATCCTGGCTCACAACTACATGCCGCCCACCATCTTCCATGGCGTTGCCGACCTTCGCGGCGATTCCCTGGCCTTGGCGCGCATGGCCGCCGACACCGAAGCCCAGATCATCGTCATGTGCGGCGTGCACTTCATGGCCGAGACGGCCAAGATCATCAACATGGGCAAGACGGTGCTGATCCCGGACCCGCTCGCGGGCTGCTCGCTTGCCGAATCCATCACCGGGGCCGACGTGCGCCTCCTACGGGAGCGTTACCCGGGCGTCCCCGTGGTCACCTACGTGAACACCTCCGCGGACGTCAAGGCGGAGAGCGACGTCTGCTGCACTTCGGCCAACGCGGTCGAGGTGGTGGAATCCCTGGGCGTGGACCGGGTCATCTTCCTCCCCGACGAGTTCCTGGGCCAGTGGGTGGCCACGCAGACCAAGGTGGAGCTCATCCTCTGGAAGGGCCACTGCATGGTGCACGAGCTGTTCACCCCGCAGGAACTGCGGGACTTGCGCGCCGTCCATCCGGGCATCCAGATCCTGGCCCATCCCGAATGCCCCCCGGAGGTGCTGGCCGAGGCCGACTATGTGGGCTCCACCAGCGGCATGATCAAGTTCGTGGATGACGAGCGGCCGGCTCGCGTGGTGCTGATCACCGAATGCTCCATGAGCGACAACGTGGCCATCAGCAGCCCGCAGACGGAGTTCGTGCGGCCCTGCAATCTCTGTCCGCACATGCAGCGTATCACCCTGCCCAAGATCCTGCGCAGCCTGCAGACCATGACCCACGAGGTGTTGGTGGATCCCGCCGTCGCCGATCGGGCGCGGCTGGCTGTCGAGCGGATGCTGGCGGTCGGCCGCGGGGCGAAGGGCTGATCGCGTGGCCATCCGCGAAATCGAGGCGCCACAGAGCGATGCACCGTGCCTGGCCGAGGAGGATCGCGTCGAGCGCCTGAACAGCCATGCCATCGTCGTCGGCAGCGGCGTGGCCGGCCTGTCGACGGCCTTGGGGCTGGCGGCGATGGGGCGCAGGGTGCTGCTGGTCACCAAGACAGCCCTGGGCGGAGGCTCCAGCCAATGGGCGCAGGGCGGCATCGCGGCGGCCATGGGACCGGATGACGCGCCCCTGCTGCATGCTCGCGATACCCTGGCGGCCGGCGCCGGCCTCTGCGATCCGCGCGTGGTGGACATCCTGACCGAGGAAGGTCCCGCCGCCATTCGCCGCCTGATCCAGCTGGGCGCCGGATTCGACCGTGATGCTGAGGGTGCGCTGGCCCTGGGCCGCGAGGCCGCCCACGGCCGCCGGCGCATCCTCCACACCCGCGGCGACGCCACAGGCGCCGAGGTGGTGCGGGCCCTGACCGCCGCGGTACAGGCCCATCCCGCGATCACCGTGTTGGAGCGCACCTTTGCCTGGGACCTCCTGCTGGCCGACGGCCGGGTGACGGGTCTGCTGGCCCTGCGGACCGCTGACGGTAGCTCCGCCGGGGATGGTGGCGGCGCATGCTGGATGCAGTTGCAGGCGCCGCAGGTGGCCATAGCCACGGGCGGCTGCGGTCAGCTCTTCGCGTTTACCACCAACCCGCCGGAGGTCACCGGTGACGGCATCGCCATGGCCGCTCGCGCCGGCGCCGTCCTGGCGGATATGGAGTTCGTGCAATTCCATCCCACGGCCCTGGTGACGACGGAGGTCGAGGGTGATGCGCCGGAGCGCATGCCCCTGGTCACCGAGGCCTTGCGCGGCGAGGGTGCCGTCCTGATCGACGAGACCGGCCGGCGCTTCATGACCGAGGTGCATGAGCTGGCCGAGCTGGCGCCGCGCGACGTGGTGGCCAGGGGCATCTGGCGCTGCCAGACGGCGGGCCACCGCGTGTTCCTGGACGCCCGCGCAGCCATCGGCGATGCCTTTCCCGCGCGCTTCCCAACCGTCTTCGCCGCTTGCCAGGCCGCCGGCATCGACCCTCGCCGGCAGCCCATCCCGGTCTCCCCAGCGGCCCATTACTTCATGGGCGGCATCGACGTGGACGCCTGGGGAAGGAGCTCCTTGCCGGGCCTGTGGGCTTGCGGCGAGGCCGCGTCCAGCGGCGCCCATGGCGCCAACCGCCTGGCGTCCAACTCGTTGCTGGAGGCGCTGGTCTTCGGCGCCCGAACCGCTGAAGACATGGCGCAAGCCCCGGTGGCGGAGATACCGGACGATCTGCTCCGCCCCGCGCTGCCGGCGCCCGAACCGGCCCTGGCGGCGGCCGCCGAGTTGCGTCGGAGCGTCCGGCGGTTGATGTGGGATCACGCCGGACTGGTTCGCGATGCCGCCGGCCTACGTGCCTTGCTGGCGACCGCGGGGTCCTGGGAGTCGGCGGCTGCCGCCCTGCCGCCCTCCCGCACCGCCGGCGAACTGCGCAACCTCGTCTGCCTGGGGCAGTTGGTGGCGGCCTGCTCGCTGGCGCGGCGGGAAAGCCGCGGTGCCCATTACCGTGCGGACTTCCCATCGACCGACCCCTTGCAGGCGCGGCGCATCCGGGTACGGCTGGAGCGCCAGGACATCGTGGTGGAGGGCGACCTGGATGAGGTGAGCCTGGAGGCGGAGGATGTGCTGGCCGCGGTCGAGCGGGTCGCCGGGCCGCATTGGCGGCCGGAAGGATGGTGGCGGTGAGATCTCCGGCGACCTTGGCCCCGCTGCAGCCCCTGCTCTACGAAGACCTGGTGCGCGCTGCCCTGCGCGAGGATCTTGGCCGAGCGGGCGATCTGACCAGCGATGCCATCATCCCCGACGACCTGCGGGCGACAGCCCGGCTGGTGGCGCGCCAGGAGGGCCGGATCGCCGGCCTGGATGTGTTTGCCGCCGCCTTCCGCCTGCTGGACGGGCGCCTCGACGTGCGGCTGCGGCATCGCGACGGCCTGGACGCGGCTGCCGGAACCGTCTTGGCCGAGGTGCGCGGTCCGGCGCGCAGCATGCTGAGCGCGGAGCGGGTGGCGCTGAACTTCCTGGGGCGGATGTGCGGCATCGCCGGCGCGGCGCGCGACATGGCGGCGGCCGCGGCGCCTTTCGGGGCGCGCATCGTCTGCACCCGCAAGACCACGCCCTTGCTGCGCGCTTTGGAGAAGTACGCGGTGCGCGCCGGCGGGGCGCAGAACCACCGCTTTGGGCTGGACGACGCCATCCTGATCAAGGACAACCATCGCCATGTGGCCGGCGGCGTGGCCCCGGCCGTGGCCCGGGCGCGGGCCTACGCCGGCCATCTCGTGCGCATCGAGGTGGAGGTGGAGACCCTTGACCAGGTGGAAGAGGCTCTGGCGCTGGGGGTGGACGTCCTGCTACTGGACAACATGGACCTGGACACCCTGCGCCGCGCGGCGGCCCTGGCCAAGGGACGGGCGCTCACCGAGGCATCGGGCGGCATCCGCCCGGACACGGTGGCAACGGTGGCCGCCACCGGGGTCGACCTGATCTCCGCCGGCTGGCTGACCCATAGCGCCCCGGTGCTCGACGTGGCCCTGGACATCGCGATCGACAGCCCGGAGGCCTGGGTCTGAGCTGCGGCGGACCGGCCGCTTCGTCCATGGTCGCTTTCGGAGGTCCTGTCGAGAAGCGTTGCCCGCGCGTGTTATAATCGTCACGTGGCTCGGATGCCGGGCCGAATGCGTCGCTGGGGATCATGGAGGTGCGGGATGGCCGTTCATGTTGGCGTTGCGTCGGCAGGTCGGAGGCAGGGGAAGTGGCTGTCGCGTCTGCTTGCCGGGGCCGGATTGCTGCTGTTGCCCGGTCCTTGGTCAGCGCCGCTGGCCCGCGCCGCTACCACGGCAGTCTGCGAGCCGACGGTCGCGGCCACGCTGGATCGCGACACCCTGCCCTTGGGCGAGACCCTTGGCCTGTCGGTCACGCTCGACCCGCGATGCGCGGGCACGCGGGAGCGGCGCCACCTGGAGCTGGTCCTGCAACCCACCGGCAACGCGGCGGCTGACGGGCGCCTGGGCGCGGCGCTGGCCGACCTGATCGCCGCCCTGCCGGCGGATTTCGGCAGCATCGGCGTGGTGAGCGGCGACGGCCGGCTGCCATCGGGGCAGGTCAAGGAGCTGTTGCCGACGGCCGACCGGCCCCTGGTGCAAGCGACGCTGCGGGCCTTCGGTGGCAGCGGCGTCTCCCCCGTGCCCTTGGACGAACTCCTGCAGGTCGCTCGCGCGGTCTATGTGGCCCCTGACCCCATCCGCGCCAAAGTCGTCGGGCGCCGCCACATCGTCGTGGTCGGCCATGCGTCCGCTCCCTTGGGCCGGGCTCAGACCATCGATCTGGAAGCCGGCGCGGCCCATGAGGATGGCATCGAGCTGTTGCGCTACTGCCTTGGGGCGGCCTGCCTGCCGCTGCCCTGGACGGAGACGGCCGACGTCGCCGATGCCGCCGCCCTGACCGCGAACCTCGGGGCGCGGATGCTACGTCCCGCGCTGCCGGCATTGGCGACGGTTCGATTGTCGGCGGTGTACGGCGCGGCGTCCGCCTATGTCTTCCAGAGCGCGAACCCGCCGTCGTCGACCATGGGCTGGCGCTACGGGCAGCGAACCTCGCCGTTCATCGGCTGGGACCTGACCGAGCAGCAAGATCCCGTGACCCTCGCCTGGCGCCTGCGTCCCTTGGATCGCGGCGACGCCGTTGTGGCGTTGACCCATGTCGTGTTGGAGGGCGTCACCACCAGCGGTGAACGTTTCCTCGATACCATCAGCGCGGAGCGGACCGTCGACACCCAGACCCAGCTGCCGCTGCCCAGCGCCTGCCATCTGCAGGCTCTGACCCATGCCCCCGGCCGGCTGGGACTGGACGACGGCTTCGACCTGGACCTGCGTCTGCAGGCCGAATGTCCAGGCGGACCGCGCGCGGCGGATGTGGTGCTGGTGGTGGACCGCTCCGCCTCGATGTCGACCGGTATCCGGACGCAGGAGCTGAACAAGGGCCTCAACGCCTTTCTGGAGGCGGTCGACCTGAGCCTGCACCGTGTCGCGCTCATCGATATGCAGACCACGCCGCGCCTCAGCGCGCCCCTGGGACAGGATCGGGCGGCGCTGCTGGCCGCGGTAGCGGCGGCGCGACCGGCAGGCGAGACCGGCTTGGGAGCTGCCCTGGATCTGGCCCGCCAGGTGCTGGACGGCCGGCGCGAGCAGGCCCAGCCGGTGACCATCCTGCTCACCGACGGCCAGGGTTCGTTCCCCCGGCCCGGCGCCGACGACCCTTGGTTCAGAGCGGGCGCCTGGCTGCAGCTTGAGGGCGTCTCCACCTTCGTGGCCTGCCTGTCGGGCCCGGAGGTCTGCAACCCGCGTCTGAGCAGCATCGCCAGCGGTCCGGCGTGGCTCCGGCATACCCCGCTGGCGGTGGACCTGGAAGCGACGCTGCTGGAGATGTCCACCCGCCTGGGCCAGCCCAGCCTGCGCCGGATCACCGTGCGCTTTGACCTGCATGGCGCCTTCTACGACAGCGCCCCGAACGGTGCCGACGACCCCTTCTACCTCCACCAGCGCGGGACCGGACTACAGACCGTGCCGCAGCCGCTGGTAGGCCCATTGGACCTGACGGCGCCCACCTGGGCGCGGGCCGTCGGTCGTTGGCCGGTGACGGACCTCTGGGAAGCGGTGTGGGTTGACTCCGACGGCCGGGTCGGTACGGCGGCCATCACGCCACCGGTCATCGATGTGCAGCCGCCGGCGGATACGGGACCCTGCCGCGCCGCGCAGGTGATCCGCCAGGCGGATCCCGCGGCGGCAGCCCTGGATGAGACGGTCCGCAGCCGTACCAGCGCCACCCTGATCTGCCAGCCGCAGGCCCAGGATCTGGAGCTGGTGCTGGTGTTGGACCATTCCGACTCCATGCGCGGGCAGCGCATCCTGGACCTGCGCGCCGGCGTGGATCGGCTGCTGGCGGAGGCCGCCGCGCCCGGTTTGCGCATCGGCCTGGTGGCCTTCAGCGACCAGGTGCTCGCCTCCCGGCCGCTGGGGACCCAGCCTTCGGCGATCTCGGCGGCATTGGCCGCAACCGACCCCGGCGGCATCACCAACATTGGCCTCGGACTCACCGCCGCGGCCGAGTTGCTGGCCGCCGCCAGGCCCGGGGCCAAGCGCCTCGTCTTCCTGTTGACCGATGGTCGCAACAGTCTGGGGACCGAATCGCTGGTGGCCGCCGCCGACCGGTTGAAGGCGTCTGAGCAGAACGAGATCGCCGCGCTCTGCCTGGCGTCGGCCTGCGACCAGGTGCTCAGCGACATCGTCAGCCGTCCGGGCTATTACAGCGACCTGTCCGACAGCGGGCAGCTGCCGGCCTTCTTCAGCCGTCTCGGTGCGGCGATCGCCGGTCGGGCGCCCATGTCCGCCGACCTGCGGGAGCAGACCGGCGCGGCCTTGGAAGTCGTGCCCGGTTCGGCCGTGCCGCCGGCCAGCTTCGAGCCCGATCCGCTGGTCTGGCTGTTTCCCTTCGTGGGTGACGGCGCCTTCGATGTCAGCCTGTCGCTCAAGGCGCGCTGGCCCGGGCGTCAGCCCGTCGACCTCTGGACGCGGGTCGACTATCGGCTGATCGGCGGACAGCAGGGGCAGCTGTATCTGGATCCACTGAGCGTGACCGTACCGGACGCGGGTTCATCGCTGCCGACCGCCGCGCCCTTGCTCACCCCCACCGGGTCGCCGGCCACCCGAACCCCGACCGCCGTCCCCTCGGTCCCGCCGACCGCCACCCGGACCTTGCCTGACGAGGGCATCCTGCTGCTACCTTGGCTCTCGCGCTGACTGCCGCCCAGCGCTACGCTCGTGCCGGCCGTCGGCCCCATCAGCCGTCGGCCGGCCGTAAACGGCCAGTCCCATCAGCCGTCGGCCTGATTTCGACCATCAACCCCCGATGGCATGCATCCGGCGCGCTTCCGTGTGGATGCCGCGGTTGAGGGCATGCCCCGTGGGCTTGGCAGCCACCGCGCGGGCCAGAATCGCCCTGAGGGCCTCCGGGCCGCCGCCGCCGCGCAAGGCGGCGCGCAGGTCCAGTTCGTCGTCGTGCAGCAGGCAGAGGTGCAGCTTGCCGTCGGCCGTCAGCCGCATGCGGTTGCAGGTGCCGCAGTAGGGTTCGCTGACCGGCGAGATGAAGCCCACCCGGCCGGGGGCGCCGGCCAGCCGGAAGTTGCGCGACTCGTCGGCCAGATCCGCATTGGGCAAGGCCTCCAACGGACCCAGGGCGGCCACAATCCGCGCCTTGACCTCATGGTTGGGCACATAGCGGTCGATGGCGAAGCGCGATTCCTGACCTGACCCGAGGGGCATCAGCTCGATGAAGCGCACCGTCCAGTCATGGTCCAGGCTGAGGGCGGCCAGCCCCACCACGTCCTCATCGTTGAAACCCCGGGCGATGACCGCGTTGACCTTGATGGGGACGAGCCCCGCCGCCTCGGCCGCGCCGAGCCCGGCCCACAGGTCTTCCAGCCGCCCCCAGCGCATGAGGCGCTTGAGGTTTTCGGGCTGCAGGGTGTCGATGTGCACGTTCACCCGTCGCAAGCCGGCCGCTTTGAGCGGCGCGGCCAGCTGCGGCAATCGAATGCCGTTGGTGGTCAGGGAGATATCGGCGATGCCGTCGACGGCGGCGATGCGCCGGACGATGTCCACCACGTCGGTGCGCAGCAGCGGCTCGCCGCCGGTCAACCGCACCTTGCGGAAGCCCAGCTCGGCCGCCGCGCGCACCACCGTCTCGATCTCGGCGGCGTCCAGCAGCTCGGCGTCGGGCGCAAAACTCAGGCCCTCGGTGGGCATGCAGTAGGCGCAGCGCAGGTTGCAGCGGTCCGTCAAGCTGATGCGCAGGTAGTCGATGGCCCGCCCGAAGCGATCATGCAAGGCGATGGGAGCTGATGATGCGGGCGACGAGGCAGTTGGGGACATGGGATTCAGTCCTCCCGGGTGATGCGGAAGGACTGGACCCAGTCCGCGGGGTCCGCGCAGGGCAGGTCGCCGCGCCACAGTCGCAGGTGGCTGGTGGCCAGGATCACCCGGTACCCGGCGGCGCCCGCTGCCTCCAGCAGCTGCTCGCCCGGGGCGCTCAACACCGCCATCGCGCCTTCCGGACGGCGGAAGCGCATCGGTGCCGCGCGCCGCTCGTAGCCGCAGCTGTCCAGCTGCGCGAAGCGGCAGGCAGAAGACAGGGTCTCGACCGACCAGCCGGCGCGGTCGCCGCCCAGCACGCGGGTCGCCGCCCCCTGGCTCTCGCGCAGGTTGACGCCCAGCACCAACAGTCCACGTTCGTCGTCGATGCGCAGGCCTTCGCCGGCCGGCTGGGGTAGGTGCAGGTCGTCATAATGGGTGATGGTGTAGACGGCGCCAACGGCCAGGGGCGGCGGCGCCCCGATCAGTGCTGTGCCATCGCTCCGGGTGCCCAGGCTGGCTTCGCCGCCGTAGCCCAGCTCCAGGGCGAAGGGCAGCGGCGGGTCCTGCGACTGCAGGCGGAAGATGCCTTCCGCGGCGCGATGCTCGGTCACCAACACGCGGTAGGTATCGAAGTACGGAACGGCTGGGGCGGTGGGCTGCGGCGCCGCCGGGTCCACCCGTAGGCTGAGGCCCAGGGTCTGGGTGGGCAGCTCGCAGCCGGGCTCCGGTTTGTCGAGGGTCAGCGCCGACTGGCCGAGCACCGCGGGGGACGTGGCCGTCGCGGTCGGCGAGGCGCTGGCCAAGGCCACCAGGGTGGCCATCAACTCCGCCTCGATGGTGGCCCGCAGATCCGGGGTGGTCACCTCGATGGCCGTCAGCGAGCCGGGTGGCGGCGCGGTAGGGCTCGCCATGCTCTGGGCCGGGATCACCGCGACTTCGGTGGGCTCGGAGGCGGCGTCGTCGGCGGGGTCGCGGCGGCAGGCGCCTAGGCCGATGGCCACCAGCAACTGCAGGGCAAGGATCCGAGCCGCGGGCCGGTGGCGGGAAGGGCGGCTCATGCGGGCCTCGGCGCCCGCCGGGGTGCGCAAATGCAAGGGGTTCCCCCTGTGATATGATTCCTCGCGGCAGGTCGCCGCGCCCCTGATTCTAGCGCCCCCGCACCCGCCCTGTTCCATCGCGAGCTTCCGAGAGAGCGCATCATGCAGCCTACCGCCACCATCGTCCGTTTCATGCGCCTGTCGCTGCCGGCCGCCGTCGTGTTCGGTCTGGCCGGCGCCGCGCGGGCCGCGGCGCCACCCCCGTATGGGGCGGCGGCGAACAGCAGCCTGATCCTGGTGCTGGATCAGCCGGGCCTGCTGGAGACCTTGACGGCGCGGCGTGGCGCTTTGGGAGGCGTGGGAGGCGTGGGAGGCGTGGGAGACGCGGGAGCCGTGGGCGACATGCGCGACGTGGCCGGCGTGCGCGCCGCTGCCCGGGCTGAGCGCGGTCTCCTGGATCGGGCCGAGGCGGCCATCGTCGTGGCGCAAGACCGGACCGCGGCCCAGGTAGCCGCCCTGGGTGGGCGGGTGGTCGGACGCCAGCGAGCCTTCCAGAGCGGTCTCCTGGTGCATGCTCCGGCGGCGCTGGCGCCGCGCCTGCGAGCCCTTCCGGAGGTGGCGGCGGTGTGGCCCGCGCCGCAGATGCGACCGGATCTGGCGGCCAGCGGACCGCGGGTCGGCGCCCCGGCCCTGCGCGCGCAAAGCGGTTGGGACGGTCAGGGATCGGTCATCGCGGTCATCGATACCGGCATCGACTACACGCATGCGGCCCTTGGCGGTGTGGGCCTGGCCGCGGCCTACCAGCAGGCCGCGGTGGCCGCCGAGCGCATCGATGACACCTGGAACGGACAGCCGATCTTCCCCAACGCCAAGGTCATCGGCGGCTACGACTTCGTCGGCGCCAACTACACCCATCCGCGGATCTGCACGCCCGACAAGGAGTCGGCCGGCCTCTGCTCCGGCACCCCCCATCCCGATCTCGACCCTCTGGACCAGCAGGGTCATGGCAGCCATGTGGCGGGCATCGCCGCCGGCGAGGCCACGGGCAACCTGGCCGCCGGCATCGCTCCGGGGGCGCGCCTGGTGGCCCTCAAGGTCTACGGCCCGCCCATCGGCCCCGGGCTGGCCACCGACGAGGCGGTCGATGTGGTGCTGGACGCCCTGGACTGGTGCGCCCTGGTCAACCTGGGCCGCGCGGTTCCCGGCACGGCCCCCAGCCATATCGATGTCGTCAACATGAGCCTGAGCGAGCCCTGGGGCCAAGGCGCCCTCATCCTCGAACGGGCGGTGGCCGGCGCGGTGGCGGCCGGCATCGTCGTCGTGGGCTCCGCGGGCAACGCCGGCGGCCAGGCCTTCATCCTGGGGGCGCCGGGGGCCAGCCCGCCCACCTTGGCCGTGGCCAATACCGCCAGCTCCGGATCGGGCGCCGCCGCGGTGGACCAGCTCTCTGCCAGCAGCTCCCGCGGCCCCAGCCTGCACGGCGCCCTCAAGCCCAACCTGGCCGCCCCCGGCACCAGCATCGTCTCCGCGGCCATGGGCAGCGGCAGCGGCGGGCGGACCCTCAGCGGCACCTCCATGTCCAGCCCGCATGTCGCGGGCGCGGCGGCCGTGCTGGCCCAGCGCAACCGCGCCCAGGCCCTGGGGCTGGGTTCGCGGGACATCGCGGCCCTGCTGGTGTCCACGGCGGCCCGCGGGGTGAAGGCCGCCAACGGTAGCGGCGGCGAGGCCGGGCTCAGCGCGGCCGGCGCCGGCCGGCTGGACCTGCTGGCCGCGGGCAACGCCCTGCTGCTGCCCCGCGGCGGCGAGTTCGCCGAACTGGGCTTCGGGCTGGTGGAGCTGACGCTTCCGGAGACTGTGCTGCGCCGCGCGGTGGTCGTGTCCAACCTGGCCGCCGAGCCGTTGCTGGTCAGCCTGGTCGGCAGCTGGCGGAACCCCGCGGCCGCTGTGGGATTGGAACTGCTGCTGCCGCCCGAGCCGGTGCTGGTGCCGGCCGGCGGCGAGGTGAGCCTGGAGGTCGGCCTGCGCCTGACCGCCGCCCAGCTGTCGGTCGGCATCGGCCCGGACGAGCAGCCGCAGGCCTTCGTGATGGACCGCCTGGAGGTCGACGGCCAGGTGGAGCTGCGGGCGGTGGACGCCAACGGGCGGCCGCGTACCGAGATCCCCGCGGCCCGGATGCCGGTGCAGGTGATCCCGCGGCGGGCCGCCGCCCTGCGCGGCAGGGTGGTCGATGGGGCATCCCCTCCCACCCTGCGTTTCACGGCGGGCGCCCACGCGGGCGGCGTCGAGCTCTATGCCCTGCCGGAGCTGGACGGCAAGCCCGCGCCGGTGGACCCTGACGAGCCGGACCTCGCGCTGGGCGCCGATCTCTGGCAACTGGGCCTGCGCGAGCGCCCCGCCACCGGCATCCTGGACCTGGCCCTGGTGGCGCGCGAGGCCACGCTGCTCGCGCATACGGTGCTGACCACGCTGTACCTGGACCGCGACGAGGACGGCCGTTTCGACCTGCGGCTGCGCCACGGCTCGGCGGGTATCCTGGGCGGAGCAGGCATCCAGGGGCCCGAGCTGGCCTGGGGTCTGGCGCCTTGGGATGCGGTGACCGCGACCGCCGGCGCCGAACGGATCCAGGTGTTGCCCGGAGCGCCCTTGGGCAGCGGCGTCCTGCGCTTCTCCGTCCCGCTGGCCGACCTCGGTCTGACCGAGGGGCAACCCTTCCGCCTGGCGCTCAACCGGCGCGGGATGACGGAGGACTGGTACCTGCGGCCGGACCTGGATTGGGCGCCGGATGGCGCCACTGCCACCGGGGGGCCTCGCTACCGCTTCGACCCGCGGCACGCGGCCCTCGAACCCGCCGCCTGGCAGGCGCGGCTGGAAGGTGGCGCCGCGCTGGAGATACCGCTGCTGCCGGTTGACGCTGAGAGTCCGGTGCCGTGGGAAGGCCTGGCCATCTACCCGGACAACGCCGGCCAGCCGGTGGCGGGCCAGGCGCAGCGCCTGCGCCCGGGGGGCGCCGCGGCCTACCTGCCCTTGCTGGTGCGACCGCGCTGAGCGATCGGCGTCGACCTCATCGTCGCCCGTCTGAGCGGTCTGGATCGTTACCGGTTCGGCGGCCGCCCCGGGGCTTGCGTCGACGCCCGACGCGCGTCAGAAGTTGCGGCTCAAGTCCATCCCGGCATAGAGCTCGGCCACCGACTTGCCGCGCCCTGATGCCTGGCGGCCGTAACCGGTGGCATCGGCGTAGCCGTTGAACATCCGCGTCCGGCGGCGGCCGAGGTCCCCGATGCGGCGTTCGTTGGCCTGGGTCCAGCGGGGGTGGTCCACCTCGGGGTTGACGTTGGCGTAGAAACCATACTCGCCCGGCGCGGCGTTCATCCACAGGCTGGTCGGCGGCTCGTCCACCAGGTCGATGCGCACGATGCTCTTGATGCTCTTGAAGCCGTACTTCCAGGGGACGACGAGGCGCAAGGGCGCTCCGTTCTGCGGCAAGAGGTCTTTGCCATACAGCCCCGTGGACAGGATGGCCAGGTCATGCATGGCCTCGTCCAGGCGCAGCCCCTCGACATAGGGCCAGCTGTAGAAGGCCGAGCGCTGCCCCGGCAGCTGTTCGGGGCGGAACACGGTCTCCAGGCGCACATGGGTCGCCTTGCCCAGGGGCTGGGCCTCGGCCAGGAGCGCGGCCAGGGGGAAGCCCTGCCAGGGGATGACCATGGACCAGCCCTCCACGCAGCGCAGGCGGTAGATGCGCTCCTCGCTGCCGAAGCGTTGGGTCAGTTCGTCAAGGTCATAGGTGCGCGGCTTGGCCACGAGCCCCCCGACATCCAGGGTCCAGGGCCGGGTGACCAGGCTGCCTGCCATGCCGGCCACGGACTCCTTGTTGGTGGAGAACTCGTAGAAGTTGTTGTAGCCGGTCACGGCTTCCAAGGGCGTCAAGGCGTCGCCAAACTCGTCGGTGGTCGACCCCGCGCGGAGCTCCAGTGGCGTGGGCTGCGCCGCGGCGCCGGTGGCGTCCGAATCCGAACCGGAGCCGCCGCCCGAGCCGCTGACGCCGCAGGCCGCCGCCAATCCGCCCAGGCCGACGGCCCCCAGCCCGGCCAGCAGGCGACGGCGGTCGAGGTACTGCTGCAGCGGGGTGATCTCCGACGAGGGGATGCGGCTCATGCGGCCTCCTGGCGGGGGGGAAGGGGCGGGCTGTTCGCATCCCTTGATGCGCCCGCGGCCTCCGATCGCACCCCTTGCGGCAACAGCAGCCTACGGCATGCGCTAGCATTGGGCCCCACGGCCGGCCTCACGGTGCCGACAGCCATCACGCCCACTTGATAAGGACCGACATGTTTCGACGACTGCGACCCTACCTCCTGCCCGCCCTGCTCCTGGCCGCCTACGGCGGCTTCATGGTGAAGGGGCGGATGGGCTTGCATGCCACCGATCCAGCCACCGTCGCCCTGGCGCAAGGCCAGCCGCAACTGGTGGAGTTCTTCGCCTTCTGGTGAATGGCCTGCCAGGCCATGGGGCCCGTGGTTCACGGGCTGGAGAAGGATTACGGCGATAGGATCGGTTTCAACTACCTGGACGTGGAGGACCCGGCCAACCAGGCCCTGGCCGACCGTCTGGGTTCGCGCGGCCAGCCGCGTTTCTACCTTCTTGACGGCCAGGGCAAGGTCGTCGAATCCTGGGCCGGTCCGGTGCGCGAGGCGACGTTTCGAGCCGCCTTCGATCGCCTGCTGGCCGGCGAAGGGGGCTGACGTCAGACCCTGGGCTCCGTCGCGGCCATGCCGGGTTGGTAATGGCTGTAGACATAGACCGGGATGGCCAGATCGCCCAGGTGATGCTGGATCAGCGGCTTCACGTCCTCCCAATCCAGGCCGCCCACGCCGGTGGCCAGACGCGGCAGGGCCAAGCTGCTGAAGCCTTCCTCGATCACCGTGTGGCGCAGCGCACGCAGGGCATGGTTCACGTGTTCGGTGGAGGCCTTGCCCGGCCGAGCCCCTTCATGCGGCGCGGCGCTCTGGGTGAACAGGCTGACGATGCGCTTGCCGTCGGCGCCGGCCCAGGCCCACAACTCGCCTTCCTTGGGATGCGATTCGCGGCAGTAATGCCGGAAGTCCTTCACCATCGCCGGCCAGCGCTCGCGTAGCGCCAGGGCCAAGCCGGAGCCGAAGTGGTCGTTGGGAGCCACGCCGTGGGCTACGGCCTTGGCCTGGGAAAGGAGGATGTCGCCGCTGAGTTCGTGGATCATGGAGCTTGCCGTCCTCTTGGGGGTGGGAGCGAAGGGCGACCACCACCGGAGCTGCCCCCGGTGGAACCGCCGACGCCTGCGAAATTGCTCTGCCTCGCCGCTGATTGTGCCTGCCGCGATCTGACGCCGCCTCCGACTTTGGCCGGGCCGCGGCTGCGACCTTCGGCGGATTCCCGCCTGCTGGCCAAGCCGGATCGGTCGGGTTACAATGCGCGGCGTTCGAGCGCCGGCGGGCCGATCGGCGCTGTCCCCCCACCGGAACCCTGGATTCAACCATGCTACTGACAACCAGCAACGCCCTGGGCTTCCCCCTGCTCTCCCTGATCGTCTTCCTGCCCTTGGTGGGCGCGGGGCTGCTCGCGCTGCTGCCCAAGCGCCAGGACGGTCTGATCCACGCCACGGCCCTGTTCATCGCCGGTCTGGATCTCGTGCTGGCCCTCGTCCTCTTCGGCAGCTTCGATCGCGGGTGGGCGGACCCGGCCACCCAGAGCATCCAGCATGGCATGCGCCTGGGCGCCGGATTTCAGTTCGCCGACCCCGAGCGCCTGCCCCTGAACTGGCTGCCCGGCGGCATCAGCTACCAGCTGGGGGTGGATGGCATCTCCGTCGTGCTGGTGCTCCTGACCGCCCTGCTGGGCTTTCTGGCCCTGCTGTTCAGCAGCCTGCATGTGGGCCATCGGGTGCGCGAGTACGGCATCTGGATGCTGATCCTGCAGACCGGGATGTTGGGCGTCTTCACCGCCCTGGACCTCTTCCTCTTCTACGTGTTCTGGGAAGCCTCGCTCATCCCGATGATCTTCCTCATCGCCATCTGGGGCGGCCGCGAGCGCATCTACGCCACCTTCAAGTTCGTGCTCTACACCCTGGCGGGATCGGCCCTGATGCTGGTGGCCCTGGTGGCCCTCGGGCAGCTGATGGGCCGCCCGGTCTGTGGTTCGGCACCGGACTGTCATCCCTACCACTTCTTCACCCTTCTGGCCGCCCCCAGCCTGCCGTTGGCGACGCAGGCGCTGCTCTTCGGGGCCTTCGCCCTGGCCTTCGCGGTGAAGGTGCCGCTCTTCCCCTTCCACAGCTGGCTGCCGGACGCCCATGTGCAGGCCCCCACCGCGGTGTCGGTCATCCTGGCGGGGGTCCTGCTCAAGATGGGCGGCTACGGCCTCCTGCGCTTCTGCCTGCCGCTCTTTCCCAAGGCGGCGGTGGCGGCGGCGCCGGCCTTCCTGCTGCTGGCGGTCATCGGCATCTGGTACGGGGCCTGGGTGGCCTTCGCCCAGACGGACATGAAGAAGCTGGTGGCCTATTCCTCGGTCAGCCACATGGGCATCGTCATCCTGGGCATCTTCAGCTTCAACGAGCAGGGCCTGGCCGGCGGCGCCCTGCAGATGATCAACCACGGCCTTTCTACGGGGGCGCTCTTCCTGTTGGTGGGCATGCTGTATGAACGGGCCCACAGCCGGCAGATCGCCGACTTCGGCGGGCTATGGCAGGTGATGCCACGCTTCAGCGTGGTCTTCCTGGTGGTGCTCTTCTCCAGCGTCGGCCTGCCGGGCACCAACGGCTTCGTCGGCGAATGGCTGAGCCTCCTGGGCGGCTTCCGGGCCAACATGCTGGCCGGCGGCCTGGCGGCCTTCGGGGTGGTGCTGGGCGCGGCCTACATGCTGTGGCTGTACCAGCGGGTGTTCTTCGGGCCGGTGCGCGGCAAGTCCGCGGGTCTGCCGGACCTGACGGGGCCGGAGATGCTGACCTTGCTGCCCCTGGTGGTGCTGATCTTCTGGATCGGCATCTACCCGGCCACCATCCTGCAGCCGATCCAGGCGGCGGCCACGGAATGGCTGACCTACATCGATTCGGCGGCAAGGTTGGCGGCGGGGGGGTAGAGGGCGGGCTGTCCCGAAGGTCCTAAGGTCCAGCAGTCCATCGTATCCCATGGGTTCTATGGGTTCCATGGGTTCCATGGGTCCGTTGGGTGAGATAGAACCCACTGGACAATGCCCGACTGCTAGGAAAACACACCCACCGCCATGCTTTTCCGGGCGGCCCCGCGCCCATGTCCGACTCCCCCCAGGGGGAGCAGACGCCTGCTCCTCCCCCCAGCGGGGGGAGGTCGGGAGGGGGGCGCCGTGGCCGTCACCCCCGCCACCAACAGGTACCCGACGGCTCCAGCCATCCTGTGCCAGCCAGGCTTCGACCGCGAACTGATGGGCCATCGCGTCGAGCGACGGCGACAGCCACGGCGGCCCCCTCCCGACCTCCCCCGCTGGGGGAGGAGCAGGCGTCTCCTCCCTCTGGGGGAGGAGGGGAGAGCGTTTGCACTCGCCGGGGGGTAGGGGGCTTTTCCTTCGCTCCGTTGCAGCCCTACTTGGCTCAGACAAGAGGATTGCGACGCGTTCCCCATAGGGTGACCCACTCAGTCCAGGCCATGGCCAGCGCCAGGCGCAGGCCGAGCAGGCCGTCGCGGTAGCCGTGGTCGGTGATGAAGCGGCGCTGGAACTCGCGCAGGGGTTGCAGGATGAGGTTGTGCGGGCGCACGCGTACTCCGGCGGCGCGGCGGCGGCCGGCCTCCAGGCGGGCGTAGGCGCGCTGCTTGGCGATGAACTCGGCCCAGGATTCGTAGTTGATGTGCGTGAACGGGCTGTCGATGCGCCCGGTGCTGCCCTGGATCTCGGCCAGCTCGTGCACCGCGCGGGCGGGGTCGTAGTGGGCGCGGTCCACGCGCAGCAGGCGCAGCTGGTGGTCCGGCCACCAGCCGCCGCCGCGCAGGGCGTGGCCCCAGAAGAGGTTGCGGCGGGCGATCCAGTAGGCGGCGGGGGCATCGGCGTCGGCGCGCAGGGCGGCCTGGGTCACGGCCGCGGCCAATTCGGGCGGGACGCGCTCGTCGGCATCGACGAAGAGGACCCAGGGCGTGTCCACCAGGTCCAGGGCGGCCTGGCGCTGGATGCTGTAGTTGACGAAGGGCCGCGTCGCCACCCGCGCGCCGGCGGCGCGGGCGATGGCCACGGTCTCGTCGCCGCTGCCGGAATCCAGCACCAGGATGGGGCCGATGCTCCGCAGGCTGGCCAGGCAGTCGGGCAGGTGGCGCGCCTCGTTCAGGGTGAGGACGACCGCGGTGATGGTGCTGGTGGTGCCGCTGGTGCCGCTGTTGACGCGGTCAGCGCTCTGATCGCGGCCGATCATGAATCCCCCAGGGGCGGGGCATCCATCTGGGGCGGCGCATCATCCGTGGGGCCGAGGGCCGCCGCATAGGCCGTTCGTCGCTCCAGGGCTTCTGAGCCACTCAAGGTTCCGGCGGCGAGAGCCCGCTCGTCTGCCCGCCGCAGCCGCGCGAAGGCGACCTTCAGCAGCAGGTCGACGACATCGGCGCGCCAGGCCGGCTCGTGCAGGCGCAGGTAGCGGCGGCGGCTGCGCCAGAGGATGCTCCAGGAGCGTGCCCGGAACTGGCCGCTGGCCGCCCCGCCGTGGTGCATGACGGTGGCGGCCGGCACGCAGACGACGCGCCAGCCGGCGCGGGCGAAGCGCCGGCACCAGTCCACCTCCTCGGCGTACATGAAGTAGCCTTCGTCCAGCGGACCCACCTGCCGCAGGGCGGCGACACGCACCAGCATGCAGGCGCCCAGGACGAAGTCGACGTTGAAGGGCTTCCCGGCGCGGTAGCGGTGGCGCGGATAGCGTCCGTTGAGGCGGGACTCCAGGGAGGCGGCGGCCCAGCCTGCCGCGCGGCGGGAAGAGGTCCAGCGCCGCCTGCGCGATGCCGGGAAAGGCGAAGGCGGCGTGCTGGAAGCCGTCGTCGGGGTAGACGAGGGCGGGGCCGGCAACGGCGATGCGCGGATCCGCGGCGGCAGCGTCCAGGAGCGTCTGTAGCGCTCCGGGTCGGACCTCGGTGTCGGGGTTCAGGAGCAGGACCCAATCCGGCGACGCACCTTGGCCGCGCGCCAAGGGGCCTAGGACGACGTTGTTGCCGGCGGTGAAGCCGCGGTTGTCGGCCAGGGCGGTCACGCGCACCCAGGGGAAGCGATCGGCCACCATGGCGGCCGAGCCGTCGCTGGAGGCATTGTCCACCACCTGGACCTCGGCGCCGATGCCGGCGGCGTCCAGCTCGAGGCGCAGGCTGTCGAGGCAGCGGGCCAGCAGGTCGCGGGTGTTGTAGCTGACGATGACGACGGCGAGGGTGCCGGGAGGTGGGGGCGTGCTGGGGAGGGGGCTCACTCCCCCTCCACGGTCAGCCCCTTGATGCCGAAGGGCCCCTGGATCATGCGCACGTCCTCGTGCTGCAGGCTGAGGTAGACCTTGGTGCCGCGGCGGTTGGGGCGCTGCACGAAGCGCAGGCCCCCGGAGACCACGGTCTCGGCGCCCGGGGCCAGGCAGAGGTACAGGCGACCGGCGACGTCGCAGACGTCCAAGGTCTCCATGGCCCCCAGCTGCCAGCGGAAGGGGTAGTCCACGTCGCTCTCCAAGGCGTCGCAGGCCAGGCCGATGCGCAGGGCGCCGGGGCTGGGGGCGAAGGGTTCGGGGGCCCGGTCGGCCAGCGGAGGGAAGCAGAAGCGACCAGCCGCGTCGGCCACGGCGCGGCGCCCCTTGCCGGCGGTGGCGTCGAAGGCGAAGACCTCGGCGCCGCCGGCCGCCGCGCCGCCGGAGCGCACCTGGCCGCAGAGCGGGGCGGTGGCGGAGGTGATCGCAGCAAGGGCGTCGGTCGCCGCGGTCGCCTCGGTCGCTCGGTCGGCTCGATCGCCCCGGTTGCCGCAGTCGTCGTGGACGCGCCCGATGCGCCGGAGGCGCCGGAGGCGCTTGACCCCGCGGCCGGGCCGAAGGGATCGCGCCTGGCCGCCGCGGCCAGCGGGTCTACGGGCTGCAGCTCCAGCAGCAGCTCAGCGGTCGGGCCCTCGGGAACCCAGCGGCTGGCGGCGCGGTAGGCGACGGCAGCGTTCCCCTCGGCCGCGGCGGACGACGTGGGCCGGCCCTGGCGGGCCAGAATCCAGGTGCCGCGCGGCGCGCGCTGGTTGAAGGAGCGGTTGCTGTCGTAGACGTAGCCGGGCGGGGGGCCGAAGCTGCGCAGGGGCGTGGCCCCCACGTTGCGCACGGTCACGGTGAACCACAGGGTGGCGCCCACGGAGACGACGGAATCGCTCCAATCGACGTCGCCGACCAGGGCCGCGCGCGGCTGGCCGCCCTGACGGATGGCCAGGGGCAGGCTCTGGCGGGTGACGTTGCCGGAGCTGTCGCGGGCCTCGGCCAGCACGAGGTAGTCGCCGTCGGGCGGCGGGGGCGAGTCGGCGTCGACGCCGCCGTCGAAGTCATAGGTATGCGGCCCCACCTGGCCGGCCTTGTCGGCCGAGTCGAGATCTTCCAGGATGTCCTGGACGAAGGTGCCGTCGGCGGTCTCGAGCCACAGGCGCACGGCCGCCGCCTCGCTGAGGCTGTAGCTGAGCTTGACGCGGTCGCCCATCCCGTCCTGGTGGGGGAGAAGCTGTCGGGCGCCAGGGCGAGGCCCTCCAGGCGCGGCGGCGTTGTATCGCCGCCGGTGATGGCCAGCGCGGCCTGGGCCTCGGCGGCCGCCGACCCGTCGTCGGGGCGGACGCTCACGCGCAGGCTGTAATCGCCATCGGGCAGCATGCGGCCGTCGATGACGCCGCCAAAGAGGGCCTCGTAGCTGCCGGGCTGCCGCGGCAGGTCGTCGCGAAAGGGATGGGTCTGGCCGTCAGGCCCGACGAGCTGGATGGTCAAGCGGGCGGGCCGGCCGACGCTGTAGCTGATGCGCGCCACATCGGCGTTGCCATCGCCGTCGGGGGTGATGGCCGCGGGCTCTACGCGCAGGTCGGACAGCGGCTGGGCGCCGCGGCAACCGACCAGGGGGAGCATGAAGAGGGCCGCAGCCGCGAATGCTATGATCTCTCGCCACATCGTAGTCGGAGCGTAGCACGGCGAGGGCGAGGACACAAGCACAACGATGATCAGCACCTGGCAAGGGGCCCTGGATGCCCTCTACGGCCTGACGAACTGGGAGACGCGGCCTCCGGGCACAAGCCTGAGCTTCGAGCTGGACCGCATGCGCCGGCTGCTGACGGCCCTGGGCGAGCCGCAGCTGCGCTGGAGGGCGGTGCATGTGGGCGGCACCAACGGCAAGGGCTCCACCTGCGCGATGATCGCGGCGGGCCTGCGGGCCGCCCGGCACAAGGTGGGCCTGTTCAGCTCGCCGCATCTGCACACGGTGCGTGAGCGCATCCAGGTGGATGGGCGGATGATCGGCGAGGACGAGGTGATCGCCTGGCTGAACGGCCACGCGGCGCTGCTGGCGTCCCTGGAGGGCCTGACGACCTTCGAAGCCCTGACGGCCCTGGCCTTCGACCACTTTGCGGCCTCAGGGGTGGACATCGCGGTGATCGAGGTGGGCCTGGGCGGGCGGCTGGACACGACGAACGTGCTGACGGCGCCGGAACTCTGCGTGATCATGCCGGTGGGCATGGACCATGCGGCGGTGCTGGGCGACACGCCGGCGGCGATCGCCGGTGACAAGGTGGGCATCTTCAAGCGGGGCCGGCCGGTGGTGGCGGCGCCGCAGCTGCCGGAGGTGATGGATGTGTTGCGCGAGGCGGCGGCCCAAACGCCATGCCAGCTGCTGGCGACGGAAACGCTGGCGCGCTGGGATACTGCGCGGTCGACGCGGGTGGGTCAGCGCTTCCGGCTGCGGCTGGCGGCGCTGGAGGTGGATGGGGATGCGGCCCGGGAAAGCGCGGGGCCTGCCCGCCGGCCGGACGCTGACGGGATGCCGGCGATCGCTGAAGCTGCCCGGCCGACGGGTAGCCGGGCGGTGGTGCCGTCCAAGCCGGTGAAGCTGCCGGCGCTGGAGCTGGAGCTGGAGCTGAGCCTGGCGGGCGACTTCCAGCGCGCCAACGCCGCGACGGCGGCCCTGGCCCTGCGCGTACTGGGCGCCTTGGGCTGGCGGACGGACGCGGCGGCGATGCAGGCGGGCCTGGCGGCGGTGCGCTGGCCGGCGCGCCTGGAGCGCTTCGAGAGCAGCGTGGTGCTGGGCGGTCCGGGCCCGCTCCTGGTGATCGACGGCGCCCACAACCCGCCGGCGGCCTTGGCCCTGGCGCAGGCCCTGGCGGAGCGTTACCCGCGCTGGCGGCGGCATTGGATTGTGGGCTGTTCGGCGGACAAGGACATCCGGGGGGTCTTGGCGGTCTTGCTGGCGGATGCGGCCTCGGTCACCTGCATCCGCGCCCCGCATCCACGGGCGCTCTCGGCACAGGCCCTGGCGGACGTGGCGAGGGAGCAGCTGGCGGTCATGCGCGCGCCGGCGGACGTGACGGTGGCCCCGGCGGCGGACGCGGCGGCGGCCCTGGATCGCGCCCTGGCCCTGGCGGGGCCGGATGACCTGGTGATCGCCACGGGCTCGATCTTCGCCGCGGCGGCGGTGCGCCTGGCCTGGGCGGAGCGCGGGGGGCTGGCGATGCCGGAGCGGGATCCGGAACCGGTTGGGTAAGGGCGGTCCACGCCTCGCTGAACGGGTCCAGTATCGCGGGGCGGGCCTTGGCTTGGGGGGCGGGGGGTAATAGCCTGTCCTCCATCAGCATCTGAATTTGCTGATCGCCTGATCGCAATCGGCGCCGACTCACTTTTCGGCGCCACTTCACGAAGGAATTGAACGAGACCATGAACGCAGGGCATGAACGCCGCGACAACGGCCACGGGCCACGTGACAAGGGCCATGGGACGATGAACGGATCAGGAGGGAACCGGCTCGGTATGCCGACTCCGGCCTGGCTGCCCATGCCGGAAGACGATGAAGACCAGCCGGTGGCGCTGCTGGACCTGACGGATGCGCGCCGGGCGGAGATCGCGGACGCCATCCGCGTGCTGCTGCGCGCGGTGGGCGAAGACCCGGAGCGCGACGGCCTGCTGAAGACGCCGCAGCGGGTGGCGCGGATGTACGAAGAGCTGCTGGCGGGCTACAGCCAGAACCTGGACACGCTGCTCAACGACGCGCTCTTCGACGTGGACTACGACGAGGGCGAGCTGATCACGGTGGCGGGCATCAGCTTCAGCTCGCTCTGCGAGCACCACATGCTGCCCTTCACGGGCACGGCCCACGTGGCCTACCTGCCCAAGGGCAAGGTGGTGGGCCTGAGCAAGATCCCGCGGGTGGTGGACATGTTCGCCCGCCGCCTGCAGGTGCAAGAGCGCCTGACGGGCCAGATCGCCGACGCCCTGATGCAGGCCCTGGACCCACGCGGGGGCATGGTGATGGTCGAGGGCGCCCACAGCTGCTGCTCGCTGCGCGGGGTGAAGAAGCAGGGGGTGAACATGGTGACCACGGCACGGCGGGGGGCGTTTAGGGAGCAGGGGGAGCTGCGGGAGGCGTTTTATCGGCAGGTGGGGCGGTGAGGAGAGCAGTCCGGCGGCTTCAGTAGCGCGAACTCGTCCCGGCCTGACGCATCCGGCAGCTCTGAGATGGGGCCGGGCCGGTTCCAGCTTCCCCCGGGCGTCGGCGGTGGCCGGGTGTGGGTCTCGCCATGCGCAGTCCACGCTATTGGCGGAGCAAGCGAGATCAGACACGGATCGACGTCCGTCACCCCGATGGCATTGAACACAGGCCGCTGAAGTAGGGCTCCTGAGATTCGGCCTGAGAAGGTAGATTCGGAAGCGCTTCAAAGCCGGAGTAGGGAAAGATCTCGTTGCCCGTCTCTCGGTCGTAGCTCGGCGTGTCGGCACTCGTAGAAATGACCTCCTTCTCTTCCGAGAAGACGATGCGCATGTAGCGCGTGTCCGAAACAGCCTCATGATCTCCGGGCAGCCAACCGTATACGCTATCCTTGGCGAGGTCTGTCGCCGTCTCGAACCCGACGATCCAAACGAGCGGCGAGTTCTCAAGCGACGGGTCAAGCGGCTCAAGACCGTCTTGCCATCGCTCCAACTGTATCAAGCTTGTGCGCTTGGCGACATGCTGTTTCCAATTGTCAGTGTGGGTCACGTCCTTGACGAAAGCGACAGCCTCATCAGCATTGCAGACAAAGTGTGACCGTACTCTTTGCAGATGCTCCAATCGATCCGCTGCTGAGATATCGGGGTTTGGTGTGGCGAAGATGGGGAAATAGTACTGCCTGGTCGCACCAGCTACGATGGGCAATGGCGATGAGGCCGATGACGGCCCACGATCTTGAATGTGGTTCGCCGCCAACGAAAATGTTGGCGTGGCCAATGACATTCGATTAAGACTCAGGCGTGGATTGAAGACGGCAATGGCACCGACCGCCACGATCAGAACGGCCAGCAGCCCAGACCAACGAAACGCACCACTCTGCGGAAATCGCCTCATCCAAGCTCCTACTTGCCTCTTCGTCACAACAACCCGGTCGGGAGAATTCCAGTGGTCAAGGGAGTCGGATCAGCGAAAGCCTGGTCGGTGGATGGCATTATAGCAGCGACGTTGTTAGCGGGGGCCCCAGATGGTGTCCGCCAGCACCTCCCGCGGCGAAGGATGGCCGCGGTGAAGCAGCAGGAAGGCCAGCAGCTCCTGCAAGCGGCGACCTTCCAGGGCCAGACGGTCCGGACCGGCAGCGACCTCGAATCGACCTAACAGACTGATACGCAGAGCAGAGAGGAGAGCAACCTATAGCGCTGACAGGGGGCGCCGTGGGGCGCCGATACGGTCGGTGACTCGAATGACGAAAGCTTCGCGCGTAGTGTAACACAGTCCTCGCGATTGGATGCAACCGGTATTGCCCCGGCGGTCCCAAATTGTCGCGACATTCGCCAGGTCGGCACCGCGAACCTGGGCCGCGTCGCTTCGCGGCCCGAAGACCGGACCAGCGCGACCGCCGCGCCGCCACGGGATCCCCACCGCCAAGGTCACAACCCTGGAATCCTGGCGGGGGAGCGGGCGGAAATCGGCCATTTAGTGCGAAGCTGCCCTGGCAGCAGCGCGGAGCGACGTCTCCCATACATACCTGGCCTCGTGCGGCGTCCGACATGCGATCGGCGGGCGGGAGCGGCTGACTGCGGCAAAAAGGGCTTCCGAGCGCCGAATCCTGACGATATACTTAAGCGCATCCGGCTACCGCATCGGAAAGCCGCAGGGCGACGACCTCCGCGTGTCATGCCTCTTCCGGGCTTTGGCAACTGCTTTGAGAGGCGTTGGTTTCAGCATGCTGTTGGCTTCCTAACAGCCCAGTGTTGCGTTGGCAACAGCCCAGTACTTCGTTCGCAACAGCCGCTACTACGAACGAAACACTGGGCTGTTGCTATCGCGAGAGCATGCTGTTGCGCGAGACGCTCTGCCCTCCCCTACCTCAATTCCGATTCTGTAGGTTGACGGTAACGAGTTCGCCGCCAGCGATCAAGCCCATGATCTGACCGTGGCCGATCCCCACTTGTGCAACCCATAGGACCGCAGTCATCGGTGCGATGCGTCAGCAGCGCCCTCCCCTCAGCTCATTGTCGATGAACATCCCGCATCCAGCTGCTCTTTCAGGCGGGGATGTTCCCGTGACGGTCGATCCAGCAAGTCCAAGAAGTCCTGCAACTGACTACCGGAGACCATGAAGAGGCGCTGGTCGAGCAGGGTCAGCTCCGCCGCATCGCACGCCCTGTCCAGAATGAAGTCCGTCATGGACTTGCGTACCACCGCGGCGGCGCGGCGGGGAAGCCGCGGGCGGCGTGCTGTGCAACATGGGGCACCCTGGGTGCGTACGGTCCAGTGAGCGCAAATAGCCGATCGGCTTCGGCGATCGGCCGAACGATGCACAGGAGGCCTTAATGCTGCACAGCCACGGGACTGTCGTCAATCACCCTCGACGGCGCCGGCCGATGAGGGTTGTAGTCCACGATCGCTACGGGCCTCCCGAAGTGCTTCGCATCGAGGAGGCCCCGGCGCCGACTCCGGCGGCCGGCGAGGTGCTCGTGCGGGTGCATGCCACCACGGTGACCCAGACCGACTGCCACATGCGCCGTGCCCAACCGTTCGTCTGGCGCTTCCTGCTCGGCCTGCGCCGCCCGAAGCGGAGGGTGCTGGGCCTGGAGTTCGCTGGCGTGGTCGAAGCGGCGGGCACCGGGGTCACGGCCTTCGCCGAGGGGGACCGGGTGTTCGGCCTCCGAAGCGGCGCCCACGCCGACTACATCTGCGTCCGTGAGGCCGGCCTGATCGCGCACATCCCGGAAGGTACGACTTTCCATGGCGCGGCGGCGGTGTGCGACGGCGTGAGCCAGGCCTGGGGGCACCTCGCCGCCGGCGGTGTCGGAGCCGGGACACGCCTGCTCGTCTACGGGGCATCGGGATCCTGTGGCACCGCCGCGGTCCAGCTGGGCCGGTACCTCGGCGCCCACGTCACGGCGGTATGCACCGCGAAGAACGTGGAGCTCATGCGCACGCTGGGCGCCGACGCGGTGATCGACTACGCCGTGGAGGACTTTACGCGCAACGGCGCGACCTACGACGTGATCCTTGATGCCGTCGGGAAGCATTCGTATCTCCGTTCGCGCCCATCGCTCGTCCGCGGGACGCTTCGTGCCGACCGACGGACTGCTCAACGTGGCGTTCGCGATCGCCACGAGGTGGCTCGGGGGCAGGAAAGTCGTAGGCATGAAACCGGGCATGGGCTATTCGCGGGAGAAGGTGCTCCTCGTCAAGGCGCTCGTCGAGGAGGGGCGGTACAGGCCCGTCGTAGACCGCACGTACCCGATCGAGGAGGTGGTCGCGGCAACTCGGTACGTCGAGAGCTGGCAGAAGACGGGCAACGTCGTGCTGACCCTGGACGCGGCGATGGGCTGAGGGTGGCCTGTTCGCGACAGGCTGTGCCCATGTGGGTTAGCCAGCGGACTCCATGGTCAGTCCGCCAGTTGAACGCCGATCTTCAGCCATAGCCGTCGGAGTCGTACGATCTCGAGGTCGGTTCATCCGCAGCGCCAGCACCGTCGCCCGGCCGGTCGGCGTCAAGCCGCCTATAGCGACAACCTCGTCATCCCAAGCGAAGTGAGCGGCCCATGTGTCGCGACGCGGGTTGAACAGAGGCACGACGCTCCCTGTCGATGCATCCAGGGCTGTTTGCCAAACGCCCTTGGACCGATTGCATAGGGGGCACGCCAAGCAAAGGTTCGACGCCACCGTCTGCCCATCGGCGCTGGCCGGGACGATGTGGTCGATCTCAAAGGTGGCGACAGACAGTGCTTCCGGCGCACGGCAGTAAGCGCACCGGTTGGCGTCAGCGCCCGGATCTGGCGACGAAGTGCGGCTGAAACCGCCAATCAGCGTGCCCCTTCGCTGACCTGCAGGGTGTAGATAGCTCTGGCCTTCAAGGTGTTGAGGGCATCCACTCGGGCGAGGAGATCGTCCAGTTCCCGCGTTTCAGGGTCTGTGAGTTGTCCCTGGTCGTTGCGCTCCAGAAGCTCCGTCATCCGGGCTTGGAAGGCCGGTGCGAGCATGCCCTCAGCGAGGCCGTTCAACTCGGCATCATCCAGTCCATCAAGCAGATCGGCGTCGCCTGAGGCCGTCCCACGAAGCATCAAGTAGGCAGCCCAATCCAACACGACCGCGGTGCGTTCGCCTTGCTCTGAGACGATATATGGTAGGGGGGCGATAATCATCCGGCTCCCAGCATGCAGCGATCTTGGTGCCTAGGACCGGAGCCGACTAGCGTCAGTTCAGGATCCGAGAGTATCCAATGATACCACTGCAACGCCAGTCTTCAGCCTGACGGCCGACGACAGCCTGGGCTGCTGCGGCTGCGCCACGGGATGCGGCGGCTGTCCGGGCTGTTCCAGGACGCGTCGACCTTGGCGAGCCCGATGGATCCGCAGCCTGTCAATCGTCGGCCCGACGACCGGACAACCGCTACCGCCGCGCCGCCACGGGATCCCCACCTTTGCGATATCAGCGACCGCAACCATCGGTGCCTATACCCTTGCTGAAGCGCGACGGCGGCAGTTCACGCGGATGCCGCCGACATCCACAAGTAATGATGCCGTAATCGCGAGCCGATGCTGCCGTAAACGCCGGCAGATGCTGCCGTAATCGTAGGGCTTATGATGCCTTCATAACTACCTTATGAAGGCATCATAAGCACCTTATGAAGGCATCAAATCCCGGATCCCCCGCCGTGAAGGCTGACACTTCTTTCCGAGACGCCAATCGCCACAGCCCGTGGGACCCGGCAACCCATTCCGGGCGCCTATGCCAGGTTCCGAATGCGCCTGAAGGCGGCCGCCAGCTCGGGCGCCGCTCCATCCGCCGCGCCCGCGCAGCTGCCACCTCACCGCCCCAGGTACGCTTCGATCTCCGTCTTCCCCGCCTGGTAGGTCCCCGTGACCAGGTGCTCCTCGAAGCCCAGGCGCTCGTTGATGCTCAGCATCGCCGCGTTGCTGGTAGCGTTGCACGTGTGCACCCATCTGAGCTTGTGGGGGGCGTAGCGGAGGCGGGCGAACTGCAGCATGCGGGCCTTGATCAGCTTGCCCAGCCCCAGGGAACGGGTTCGCGGATGCACCCCGGTGAAGAACTGCTGCAGCTGGTCCGGCAGGTAGGGGTACCAGCCCGCATCGGTGACCGCCACGATCTCCCCCTGCGGATCCCGCACCAGTACCACGTGATGTTCGGCCTTTTGGATGGCCACCGCTTCGTAATGGGTCGCCAGGTCTTTGGGCGTGAACCGCCAGTCGCCCATGTCCAGTCCATCGCGTGGCGCGTGGCGCTGCAGTTCCTCCACCGCCGCGCAGTACTCGGGCCAGAGGACTTCCGGCAGGCGGTTCTCGTAGATCTCGACGACATAACCGGGTGCAGTCTCGCGCGCCGCAGCCACCCACCGGTCCACCATCGCCCAGTCCATCACCAGGAGATCCGTGCGGCTGAGGCGGTCGATCTGCCGGGGCTCGCCGCAGATGGCGCGCATGAATGGGTGCCCATCCGGGTCATCCACCCAAACGGTGAGCGTGGTGGCGCCGGTCAGCGGCATCCACTCCAAGGTGCGCTCCAGCCAGCTTCGGCCGATGCCGCGGCGACGCCAGGACTTCAAGACGGTCCCTGAGGATCGGAGGATGTGACCGTTTGCCCCGTGATTGGCGCTGCCCGGCCGACATGCCCAGCCGCCAAAGGAGGCGATGACCTGATCGCCTTGCGCCACGACGAAGTGGTAATGCGCATCGTCCTCGTCACGATGCAAGGCCCGCAAGGAGTCCGCATAGTTGTCATCCGGGGAGAAGGGCCAGTTGGGATCCCCCCGCTCCTCCCAGCGAGCGCGGCGGTAGACGTGGAACTTGCGCCACAGGTCGTCGTCGGCGGTGTTCGGATCGAAAGGATCTCTTGGAAAGTCGCGTGCATGGCGGTTTCTCCTTTGCGTCAACTGGCCTTGCTCTGGTTCCGGAGTGCCGGACATTGCCGGCTTCAGATGTAAGTCGGGGACATGCGCGGCCGGAACTCCTGGACGATGCCATCCCCGGTCGAGGCGTTGTGCTGGCCAGCCGGAGTCGGCTTCGACGCTTGACACCATAGCGCCCATTTTGCCCGACGACCACCAAGGTGGAGCAGTTCCGGACGTCCTGGGTACTGGGAACGGTCCGCCCTTCCTCTGCCCGAAGACGTATCGAGGTCAGAGGAAGCCATTGACGCCGCTCGTGGCAAAGCGTAAGCTTGCCCTGTCGGTGCGCGGGCCCTGCGCGCCGGACGCTCCGGACAACCTGCCCATCGAGGACCTCGGCGTGCGGCCGACGACGCCCGAAGATGCCTGCAGACCGAAGACCTGTTGGGCGACAACGAACCCTTGCTGGCGGCGGCGCGAAGGTTGCCCAGGCGCCGCCGCTTGCCAGGCCACCGCCGTCAACCATGACCATGAATCACGAAGGGTGACCCCGGATGACAAGCGCCTACTTCCGCGCCAACGTCGGCGCCTGCGTCGTCGATGCCCAAGGCCATGTGCTCGCCCTCAAGCGCAAGGGGACCACGGACAACGCCTGGCAGATGCCCCCAAGGCGGCATCGGAAGGCGAGACGCCCGCATCGGCTGTGATGCGCGAACTCGCCGAGGAGACCGGGCTGACGGCCGACGACGTGACCATCGTCGCCGAGTTCCCCGAATGGCTCGCGTATGAACTGCCCTGGAGTACCGGCGCCCGAAAGTGGGCTGGGGTCAGGTTCAGCGCTGGTTCCTGCTGCGTCTGACCCCGGCGCCCTGGTGCGCCCGGATGGCGTCGAGTTCGAGGCCTTCCAGTTCCTGCCCCCGGCGAACTCATGAACCGGGCCGTCGCTTTTCGGCGACCCGTGTACGAAAAGGTGCTCGCTGCTTTTGTACCGCTGGCGACCGCGCATCGCGGAACGGCTGACAGGGTGCGATGTCAGGCGCTGAGCGACAAACAGCGAGTCAATGCTCCACGGATTGAACAGGCTGAGCCCCGTGAAGCGGAAATCGGTCCATTGCGAGTCACCAGCACCATTTGGTGCTGGATCGCGGTTGCGGCGATGAGGGAGTCCATGACCCCATCGGTTCGCCGCGTTGTCGTTGTTCCGCCGTCAGGCGACCCCAGGTGAGCATCGTGTCACCGTCCAGCGCGAGCATGCGATCGCCAAACTGGCTCAGCAGGTCGGCATTTAGCCAGACCTCGAGTTCGGTTCGGCGGTTCGACGCCGGTCGCTGGCTGATGCCGAACTGAACCTCGCCTAGAGGTCACGACGCTCAGAAACGCACGATCG